>NZ_CEEDEW010000003.1:0-4800000 GCF_979254035.1 Duganella sp. AC237
TGTGCCCTGTACTTCGTTCAGTTGTGCCAGCCGGTATTTAACCTTCGGGAACGAACCAAGTTACGTGTTTTCGCATTTATCGTGAAACGCTTTCGCGTTTTTCGTGCGCCGCTTCACACGCTGATCGAACTTCAACTTTAGCCACGGCGACCGCAATGGCGTTGTGACAGCTCAAACGCCCGGCGAGTCGTCCCCGGACAATTTCGCGGCGTGATCCAGCCAGCGCGCGACGACGACCAATTCCTCCTGCGAGAATCCGCTCGTCAATTGACCGTTCAGGCCTTGTAAGACCATACTCGACTGCGTACTCGCGGCTTTTCCGGCAGAGGTCAAACGCAAACGTGTCAGCCGGCCGTCGGCGGCATCGGCGACGCGCTCGATCAAGCCGGCGCCCTGCATGCGCTTGGACAGGTTGGTGACCGCCGCCGGCGCCACCCGCAAGGCTTCGGCGATTTCGCCGACCGAGGCCTCATCCTTCGACGTCAACAGGAACAACAGCCCCACCTGCGCCGACGAAATGCCCTCCCATGAATCGGGGCTGCCTTCGATCCACTTCTGAATCGCGCGCTGGGCGCGGTTCAGCAGGAAGACCAGCCGGGGCGGCTTCGACGGCGCGCTCATTTGGGCACCGCCGCCAGTAGCCAATTCGCCACCTTGCCCCACAGTTCTTGCTCGAACCGTTTCTTGAAGAAACCCATGTGGCCGACCGGCGGCATGCCCGCTACGCGCGGATCGAGGTGCCAGCGCTCCATTTGCGCGTTTTTCAGCGGAGATATCAGCATCTGGACGGCGCGGGCGTTGGCCCATGGGTCGTCTTCAAAGCTGACCACCAACAGGGGGATGCGCAATTGCGCCATGCGCGATTCGGCCGCCATCGCCGGATCGTCGAAGAAGTATCGCGGCAAGGTGGTCCACCGGCGCCATTGCGTCATCGCGGTCCCGGGCAAGTCTTCGCCGAAACCCAGACGCTTGTTAGGCATATACCCTGTGAGGACGACCAATACCGGCGCGAGCAAACGCATGATGAAACGCACCCGTTGCCGCTCCGCCCAGCCCTTGATGGTGTGCGAGGCACCTGCATGAGACGCCACCATCACAGCCGCGCGCAGCGCCCCGCTCGACGGCGACAAGGCGATCGCGTGGCCACCGATGCTGTGGCCGATGGCCAGCAGCGGCAACTGTGGAAACCGCGCCTGTGCCCACGCCGTGACGGCCGGGACGTCGTGATCGATCCAGTCCGACATGCTGACGTCATAACCGCGCAAGGAGGCCGGACGCGAGCGGCCGATGCCGCGATAATCGTAAGTCAGCACGCTCATTCCGAGGTTAGCCAGATAGCGGGCGAAACTTTGGTAGTAGCCCTGCGGCACGCCGGTGGCCGGATGCAGCAGCACCAGTGCGCGTGGATTGTCAGCCGGCCAGTGGGTTCCGGAGATGGTGCCCGCATCAGGCACGTTAATGATGATATTTTCGCTGTCCACGATGGCTGGAGATAGTTAACGTGTTAACGAATATAGCATCCAAGGCATGCTGCCGCAAGCACATGCATCACGCGCAAAAGATGGTGGATCTTTGATACCGCCCTAAAACGACTATACTTCTTGAAGATACAGTCGTTCGATGTTTACCGTCGTCGAAACGCCTATGTTCCAAAGCCGCTGGCCTCTCTATTGGAGCGAGGAGGAGCGGGGGGCTTTCGCATCATTCATCGCAGCTCATCCCAACGCAGGAACGGTGGTGCCAGCTACCGGTGGCGTGCGCAAGGTGCGTTGGAGACGGATGGGATCAGGCAAGTCTGGCGGTGTCAGCGTTATTTATTTCACGCGCTCAGCGGCCGGCGAAATTGTCTTGCTGACGTTGTACGCCAAAGCCGATACCGCAAATCTATCGAGTGCGATACTTAAGGAAATTCGCCGTGTCTACGGATAGAAAATTGCCTCTCAGCGACGAAGAGTTGGAAGTCTTCGAAGCGACTCGTAACTTGGGCGCCGAGCTGCTACAGGCGGGCAAGGAAATGAAGGCGGGTCTGGGACGGGTCGTGTACTCACCGCTGATTGCGGCCCGTGAAAATACCGGTCTCACACGGGAACAATTCTCAGCTTTGTTGGGAATCACCCCAGGTGAGCTCACGGAGCTGGAACAAGAGCGTCAACAACCGGACGGCGCCGTACGCACCCTGATCGCCATCGCCCTCAACCATCCCGAAGCATTGGTCGCCGTAGCGAACCGGACTCAAGAAACACTAGTGCCATAAAAAAGGCAGCCGAGGCTGCCTTTTTTGCTGTGCTGCTGTGCAGCCGATAGTTTGCGTTGCTTAGTGCTTGGCGCGCAGTTTGGCGATCGCGGCCAGTTGGCCGATCGCGGCCGCCAGTTCGGCTTGCGCTTTCGCGTAGTCGATACCGGAGGTGTTGTTCGCCAGCGCTTCCTCGGCACGTTTCTTGGAGGCCGTTGCTTTGGCCTCGTCCAGATCCTTGCCGCGGATCGCGGTGTCGGCCAGCACCGTCACGGCGCCCGGCTGCACTTCCAGCAGGCCGCCGGCGACGAAGACAAATTCTTCCTCAGCTTGACCTGGTACCTGGATGCGGACCGCGCCCGGACGGATGCGGGTGATCAACGGCGTGTGCTTGGGATAGATTCCCAGCTCGCCCTGTTCGCCCGGCAACGCGACGAATTCGGCTTCGCCGGAGTAGATCAACTCCTCGGCGGAAACCACGTCAACGTGAATAGTATTTGCCATGTGTGTCCTGTCGGGTTAGCTGCGGCCCCGCCGGGGCGGGACCGCGCTCAACGATTAGCTCAACGATTAGTTAAGTTTCTTGGCTTTTTCGATTGCTTCTTCGATCGTGCCGACCATGTAGAACGCTTGTTCCGGCAGGTGATCGAGCTCGCCCGAAGCGATCATTTTGAAGCCCTTGATCGTGTCCTTCAGCGAAACGTATTTACCAGGCGCGCCGGTAAACACTTCAGCAACGTGGAACGGCTGCGACAGGAAACGCTGCATCTTACGTGCACGGGCGACCAGCAGTTTGTCTTCCGGCGCCAGTTCGTCCATACCCAGAATCGCGATAATGTCACGCAGTTCCTTGTAGCGCTGCAGGGTGCCCTGCACAGCGCGCGCGGTGTCGTAGTGCTCTTGACCGACGACCAGCGGATCCAGCTGGCGCGAGGTCGAGTCCAGTGGATCGACCGCAGGGTAGATACCCAGCGAAGCGATGTCACGCGACAGAACGACGGTCGAATCCAGGTGACCGAAGGTGGTCGCTGGCGACGGGTCGGTCAAGTCATCCGCTGGAACGTACACGGCCTGGATCGAGGTGATCGAACCGGTCTTGGTCGAGGTGATGCGCTCTTGCAGACGGCCCATCTCTTCGGCCAGGGTAGGCTGGTAACCCACCGCCGATGGCATACGGCCCAGCAGTGCGGATACTTCGGTACCGGCCAGCGTGAAGCGGTAGATGTTGTCGACGAAGAACAGAACGTCCTTGCCTTCGTCACGGAACGCTTCAGCCATGGTCAGGCCGGTCAGCGCGACGCGCAGACGGTTGCCTGGTGGTTCGTTCATCTGACCGTAAACCATCGCCACTTTGGAGTTCTCCGGGTTTTCCAGATCGACCACTTTGGCATCGGCCATCTCGTGGTAGAAGTCGTTACCTTCGCGGGTACGCTCACCCACACCGGCGAACACGGACAGACCCGAGTGCGCTTTAGCGATGTTATTGATCAGTTCCATCATGTTCACGGTCTTGCCGACGCCGGCGCCACCGAACAGGCCAACCTTACCGCCTTTGGCGAACGGGCAGACCAGGTCAATCACCTTGATGCCGGTTTCCAGCAGGTCCTGCGACGGCGACAGTTCGTCGTATGCAGGCGGGGTGCGGTGGATCGAGGCGATCTGGTCGTGGGCGACCGGGCCGCACTCGTCGATCGGGTTGCCCAGCACGTCCATGATGCGACCCAGGGTCGCTTTGCCCACTGGCACCATGATCGGCTTGCCGGTGTTCTGGATCATCATGCCGCGGCGCAGGCCGTCGGACGAACCCAGAGCAATGGTACGGACCACGCCGTCGCCCAGCTGTTGTTGTACTTCCAGGGTCAGCTCGGAGCCTTCCATTTTCAAGGCATCGAATACCTTAGGCATCGCGTTGCGGGGAAACTCAACGTCCACCACAGCGCCGATACACTGAACGATTTTGCCATCAGCCATGTTCGTTCCTTCTATATAGTTTAATTCGTTTAAACCGCAGCCGCACCGGCGACGATTTCGGAGAGTTCTTTGGTAATCGCAGCTTGGCGGGTCTTGTTGTAGATCAGCTTCAATTCGCCGATCACACTGCCGGCGTTGTCGCTTGCCGACTTCATCGCCACCATACGCGCCGATTGCTCGGACGCCAGGTTTTCCGCCACCGACTGGTACACCAGCGCTTCAATATAGCGCTCCAGAAGTTCATCGATCACGCTTGCTGCGTCCGGCTCGTAGATGTAATCCCAGTTGTGATTACCCGCGTCCGCTTGCATCTTAGCGGCTGGCAATGGCAGCAACTGCTCCACCACCGGCTCTTGCTTCATCGTGTTGATAAACTTGGTGTAGCACAGGTAGACTGCGTCGACCTCACCGTTCTGGAATTTCTCGAGCATGACCTTGACCGGTCCGATCAGTTTTTCCAGGTGCGGCGTATCGCCGATCTGCGTTACTTGCGCAACGACAGGAACGCCTACGCGATTCAAAAACCCCAACCCTTTGTTACCGATGGCCACCGCGGCAATTTTATTGCCGGCTGTTTCCAGCTCACGGGTTTTCGACGTCACCATGCGCAAGATGTTGGTGTTCATACCGCCGCACAGACCTTTGTCCGTGGTGACGATGATGAAACCAACCTTCTTGGCCGTGTCCTGTTGCTCTGTTGCCAGGAACGGGTGCGTGTATTCCGGATTGGCGGTGGCCAGATTAGCGGCGATATTGCGAATCTTTTCACTGTAGGGACGGGCGGCGCGCATACGGTCCTGCGCTTTGCGCATTTTCGATGCGGCAACCATTTCCATCGCCTTGGTGATCTTTTTCGTATTTTCTACGCTCTTGATCTTGCCTCGTATCTCTTTGCCTGCTGCCATGAGTCCTTACTCCTTCTGCGCTGAAGGCGGTCTCAGCCTAAGCTGGACCGCCCGTGCCGCTTAAAATGCGCCGGATTTCTTGAAGTCGGCAACCGCGGCCGACAGCGTTGCTTCGCCGTCTTTGTCCAGTTGCTTCGACGATTCAATCTTCGACAGCAGATCAGCTTGCTTAGTCTTCAGGTAGGCGTGCAGACCGGCTTCGAACGACAGCACCTTCTTGACCGGCACGTCATCCAGGTAGCCCTTGTTCACTGCGAACAGCGAAGCGGCCATCAGCGAGATCGACAGTGGCGAGTACTGGGCTTGCTTCAGCAGTTCGGTGACGCGCGCGCCACGGTCCAGCTGTTTGCGGGTCGATTCGTCCAGGTCCGAGGCGAACTGCGCGAACGCGGCCAGCTCACGGTACTGCGCCAAGTCGGTACGGATACCGCCGGACAGGTTTTTGATGACCTTGGTCTGAGCGGCGCCACCGACGCGCGACACCGAAATACCGGCGTTAATCGCAGGACGGATACCCGAGTTGAACAGCGAAGTTTCCAGGAAGATCTGACCGTCGGTGATCGAAATCACGTTGGTTGGAACGAACGCCGAAACGTCGCCAGCTTGGGTTTCGATGATCGGCAGTGCGGTCAACGAACCGGTCTTGCCAGTGACGGCGCCGTTGGTGAAGGCGGACACGTAGTCGGCGTTCACGCGGGCTGCGCGTTCCAGCAGACGCGAGTGGAGGTAGAACACGTCGCCCGGGTACGCTTCGCGGCCTGGTGGGCGGCGCAGCAGCAGGGAGATCTGACGGTAGGCAACGGCTTGCTTCGACAAGTCATCGTAGACGATCAGTGCGTCTTCGCCGCGGTCGCGGAAGTATTCGCCCATCGTGCAGCCCGAGTAGGCCGAGATGTATTGCATCGCTGCCGATTCCGACGCGGTCGCTGCGACCACGATGGTGTACTCGAGCGCGCCGTGCGTTTCCAGCGAGCGAACGATGTTTTTGATGGTCGACGCTTTTTGACCGATGGCGACGTAGATACACGTGACGCCCTGGCCTTTTTGGTTGATGATCGCATCAACGGCCACGGCCGATTTACCGGTTTGACGGTCGCCAATGATCAGCTCGCGCTGGCCACGGCCAATCGGTACCATCGCGTCGATCGATTTCAGACCGGTCTGCATCGGCTGCGAAACGGACTCACGGGCGATAACGCCCGGTGCGATCTTTTCGATCGGCGAAGTCAGCTTGGCTTCGATGGCGCCCTTGCCGTCGATCGGCTGGCCCAGCGCGTTGACCACACGGCCGCGCAGTTCAGGACCGACCGGCACTTCCAGAATGCGGCCGGTGCACTTGACCGTGTCGCCTTCGGAGATGTGCTCGTAAGCACCCAGAATCACGGCGCCAACGGAGTCGCGCTCCAGGTTCATCGCCAGACCGAAGGTGTTACCTGGGAATTCCAGCATTTCGCCCTGCATCACTTCCGACAGGCCGTGGATGCGGACGATACCGTCGGCGACGGAAATAACCGTGCCTTGGTTGCGTACTTCAGCGCCGCCATCAAGGCCTTGGATACGGCTCTTGATCAGCTCGCTGATTTCAGATGGGTTGAGTTGCATACTAACTCCTAAAAGTGTTTCTCTCAGCTTGCGCGAGGGGAAGAATCTGTTCTAAGCGGGTCCGCCGGCTTGCGCCTTAGGCGGCCAGTGCCATACGCATCTGCGACAGCTTGGCGCGGACCGAAGTGTCCAGCACTTCATCGCCAACCACCACGCGCACGCCACCGATCAACGCCGGATCCACGGTCACGACCGGGTTCAGCTTGCGGCTGAATTTCTTTTCCAGTGTCGCGATCAGTTCGGCGACTTGAGCGGCGTTCAGCTCGAAGGCGCTGGTGATCTCGGCGTCCGCGGCGCCTTCCGTGGCGTTTTTCAACGCCTGGAATTGCGCGCCGATTTCCGGCAGCAGACTGATACGGCCGTTGTCGACCAGCATCGCCAGGAAGTTTTTCGCTTCCGGGCTCAAAGGCGACTTCACCAGGGCCGTAATGGCGGCGCTCACGTCGCTTGCCGAGGTCTTCGGGTTGCGGGCGAATGCTTGCACCTCGGGGTGGGCGCCGATCTGGGCCAGTTCGGCCACCAGTTCGGACCACGCCGCGAGGTTGAACGATTCCTTACCTGCTTGGGCTACGCGGAACAAAGCTTCCGCGTAGGGACGGGCGACGGTTGCGTTTTCTGCCATGATTACAGCTCGACAGACAGGCGCGACAACAGATCGGCGTGGGCCGAGGCGTTGACTTCGCGCTTCAAGATTTGCTCGGCGCCCTTCACAGCCAGGTCAGCCACCTGAGCGCGCAGCGTGTCGCGCGCCTTGGCCAGTTGCTGATCGGCATCTGCCTTGGCTTGCGCAATGATGCGGTCCGCTTCGGCTTGTGCATTCGCTTTGATTTCTTCAGCCACCAGTTGCGCGCGCTTTTCGGCGTCGGCAACACGTTGCGAAGCTTCTTCGCGTGCACTGGTCAGTGCTTCGGCGGCGCGCTTTTCAGCGACAACCATCGCAGCCTGGCCCTGGTCGGCCGCGGCCAGACCATCAGCGATACGCTTGGCACGCTCATCCAACGCTGCGTTCAGCGATGGAAATACGAACTTCATCGATACCCAGACCAACACCGCGAAGGTGATCATCTGGCCGATGAGAGACATATTGATGTCCATACCTTTGCTCCTAACTAAAAGTTTCTCCTAGGGTGGAGCGGATTACTGAGCAGCGGAGATAACGGCAGCCAGGAACGGGTTGCTGAAGGTGTACAGCAGGGCAACGCCGACGCCGATCATCGAGATCGCATCCAGCAGACCAGCGATAACGAACAGCTTGGTTTGCAGTTGTGGCATCAGTTCTGGTTGACGGGCCGACGCTTCCAGGAATTTGCCGCCCAGAATTGCGAAACCGAGTGCGGTGCCGATAGCGGCCAGACCGATGATGATTGCTGCGGCCAGAACGGTCATGCTTTGTACTTGTGCGATCAGAGCTTGCATTGAAATTTCTCCTAAGATTTTAAAAAAGACTACAGATACTAAAAAGATTAAAACTAAGTTGCTTAATGTTTCTCAACCGCAAGGCTCAGATACACGACAGTCAACGCCATAAACACAAACGCTTGCAGGGTCACCACCAGGATGTGGAAGATAACCCAAGGACCACCCAGCAGCCACTGCGCCCACCATGGCAGCAGAGCGATCAGAATGAACAGCAGCTCGCCGGCGTACATATTGCCGAAGAGTCGCAGCGACAGCGACAGTGGCTTGGCCAGCAACTCGATCATCTGGAAGATGAAGTTGACCGGCGCCAGCACGATGGCCATGAAGCCATGCGCGTGGAACGGGGCGGTCAGCAACTCTTTACCCCAGCCGCCGAGACCCTTGGCTTTGATCGAGAAACCAATAATGCACAGCATGACGCCGAACGACATGCCGAAAGTGTGGTTGACGTCGGCGGTAGGCACGACGCGCAGGTAGTGGACGCCAGCGTAGCCAAGCAGCTTGGGCAGCAGGTCGACCGGCAGGAAGTCCATGGCGTTCATCAGCCAAACCCAGCAGAAAATGGTGATCGCCAGCGGGGCGATGACCTTGCTCTTGGCGTGGAAGGCCGAATTGACCACTTCGTTGACCAGCTCCATGACGGCTTCGACGAAGTTTTGCAGCTTGCCCGGTACGCCGGCACTCGCTTTACGCGACGCCATGTAAAACACGCCCAGGAAAATCAGTCCCAGAATGGCCGAAACCCAGAACGTGTCCAGGTTGTACATGCCATCGGCACTTTTCAGGTGGGTCAGGTGATGCTGGATATACTCGATTGAGGTCGGCGCAGCTTGTGTATGCGCCCCTGCAGCGTTTTCTGTGGTCATAAAAGTTTAGATTTTGGTGATTAAATTGCTAGCAGTGAGAACCAGTATGCCAAGGTTGCCACCGCGAAACCCAAGATCAGCCATAACCAAGAGGCCGACTGAAACAGCGCCAGTGCCACAATAAACAGCACTACCGTGATAAATATCTTCGTTACTTCAGCCCATACATGCGACCGGAAAACTTTTTTGGGGTCATTTGTTCCGCCCGCAACAATCATCGCGTACATCAGACTCCCGATGACTGCGATTGCTCCGCCATAGGCGGCCGACCAAGCTTTGAGTACTCCACCCCAGTTCCAGGCGAGCAAGGCGAATCCAGTGACGATAGCCAACTGGAGGGCGACGACTTTAAACATCGGCTTGGAATGACTCGTTGATTTACTCACTGCCGAGCTCCAAAAAAAGCCGATAAAACCCAAAGACGCGTGATTATATGTGTCTTTACTGTATCACGTCAAACATTGCTGCACCGCAGCAGAGCATTTTGTGCGCGAATGAGACGCTTTTATAAACATTTCCAAACGCTTTGCACCACTTTGGAACCAGTTGGATGTTTGGCGTTTTGTTGAGTTCGCGGCAAAAATCCTGGGCGCGGGCGGCGCTTGGCGGATTACGCTTCGCTAATCCGCCCTACGTGGTTCCGCGTTGAATCGTCGTCAGGCGCGCAATCTCGCTAGCACGCCGTCCAAAATGTCAAGGTCGGCAAAATCGATGATCATCTGCCCGCGTCCCTTGGTCCCCATCTTGAACACCACCGGCGTGGCCAGCTTGTCCGACAGCTCTTCCTCCAGCCGGACGATGTCGCCGGACTTTTCCTTCTGCCGCGCCTCAGTTGGAGACGCCTTCTGTTCTTCCAAGGTCTTGGTCACTAATTTTTCGGTCTCGCGCACCGACAGCCGTTTGGCGATGACCATGTTGGCAAGATTGATCTGCGTGGCCGCGTCGACCGCCAGCAGCGCGCGGGCGTGGCCCATGTCGATATCGCCGGCCATCAGCATGGTTTGCACCGCCGACGCCAGATTCATCAGGCGCAACAGGTTCGACACCGCGCTGCGCGAACGGCCGACGGCGCTGGCCGCCTGCTCGTGCGTGAAACTGAAGTCGGTGATCAGGCGATGGATGCCCTGCGCCTCTTCCAGCGGATTCAAATCCTCGCGCTGCATGTTCTCGATCAGCGCCATCGCGGCGGCGGCCTGATCGTCCACGTCGCGCACCAAAACGGGGAGCACGTCCAGGCCGGCGATTTGCGCGGCGCGGAAACGGCGTTCGCCGGCGATGATCTCGTAGGTGATCTCGCCGGTCAGTTTATTGGTACCGACCGGGCGCACCAGGATCGGCTGCATGATGCCCTGGCTCTTGATCGACGCGGCCAGCTCCTGCAGGCCGCCCTCGTCCATGCGGGTACGCGGTTGATACTTACCGGCCTGCATCTGCGTGACGTTCAGTTGGGACGGGGTGTTGGCGTCCGCCGTGGTCAGATCGCCGTCGCCGCCGAGCAGCGCTTCGAGGCCGCGACCGAGGCCCTTGAGTTTTTTGGTTGCCATGATGTGGGAATCTCTACGTTACATTTTTTTAATGCGCGCGACCATCTCGGCGCCAAAGGCGATATACGCCTGCGCACCCTTGGAGGATGGATCGAACGTGACGCCAGGCAGGCCATACGACGGCGCTTCGGCCAGACGCACGTTGCGCGGGATGATGGTTTTGAAGACCTTGTCGCCGAAGTGCTGCTCGAGCTGCGCCGATACCTGCTGCGATAGCGTCATGCGCGGATCGAACATCACGCGCAGCAGGCCGATGATCTTCAGATCGGGATTCAGGTTGGCGTGCACCTTCTTGATGGTGTTGACCAGGTCGGACAAGCCTTCCAGCGCGTAGTACTCGCACTGCATCGGGATGATGACGCCGTGCGCGGCGCACAGGCCGTTCAGGGTCAGCATCGACAACGCCGGCGGGCAGTCGATCAGGATGAAGTCGTACTCCTTGTCGACGGCGGCCAGCGCGTCCTTCAGGCGGCGCTCGCGGTTGTCGAGCGAGACCATCTCCACTTCCGCGCCGGCCAGCTCACGGTTGGACGGCAGCACGTCGAACTTGCCCGGCTCCGAGCGCTGGCGCGCGGTGGCGACGTCGGACTCGCCCAGCATGACCTCATAGGTCGACGCGGGCAGGCCCGCCTTGTTGATGCCCGCGCCCATCGTGGCGTTGCCCTGCGGGTCCAGGTCCACCAGCAGCACGCGCTGGTTCAGTTTTGCCAGGCCGGCGGCCAGGTTGACCGTCGTTGTTGTTTTGCCAACTCCGCCTTTTTGATTCGCTACGCAGAAAATTTTTGCCATGTAGTTCTTATCGATCTCTTTTTGGTTTCGGACGCCGAGGTCTCGTTTTAAAATTATTTGTTTATACTATTTATACCGTATAAACGATTTATACTATTTATACGGTATAAACGATTTATACGATATAAACCGTTTATAGAGTTTCTGCCTCGATGAATACAAGATGGCGTTCCGCCTCTAGTCCAGGCACCGTCAAAGGCTCCAGTTTCTGTACTTTCCATGGCTCCGGAAGCCGCTCCCGTTCGTCCTCTGGAGCGGTGCCTTTCAGGGCGATGAATCGTCCGCCCTCTTCCAGCAAATGGCCCGACCAGTTGACGAAGTCCGACAGGTCCGCAAAGGCTCGAGAGGTGATGACATCGAACTTGGTCTTCACTTCCAGCTGCTCGACGCGCTTGGTGTACACCGTCACGTTGGACAGGCCCAGCTCCGCCTTCACCTGGTTTAAAAACGCGGTCTTTTTGTGCACCGTGTCGATCATCGATACCTTCATGTCCGGGCGGCTGATGGCCAGCACCATGCCCGGCAAGCCACCGCCCGCGCCCACGTCCAGCACGTTTTTAGCGCCCGCGAAAGCCGGTACTGCGGCCAGCGAATCGAGCAAATGCAAGGTCACCATCTGCATCGGATCGCGCACCGACGTCAGGTTGTAGACCGAATTCCACTTGTTCAGCAGCGCCAGATAGTCCAGCAGCTTCTCCACTTGATCGTCCGTCAGGTCCAGCTTCAGATCCTTGATGCCTTGTTTTAAAACATCCGCGACAACTACACGGTCAAACACCTTCATTGAACTGCCTCGTCTTTCTGCGCATTTTTGTCATTCAGGTAGCCGCCAAAACCGGCCTTTTTCAGGTGCACCAGCAGCAGCGAGATTGCCGCAGGCGTCACGCCGGAGATGCGCGACGCCTGGCCCAGGGTCTCGGGACGCTGCGCGTGCAGCTTCTGGCGCACTTCCACCGACAGCGCGGTGATGTCCAGATAGCTGAAACCTTCCGGCAATTTCAGGTTTTCGTAGTGCTCGTGGCGCTCCACTTCCTTGGTCTGGCGGTCGATATAGCCCGAATATTTGAGCTGGATTTCGACCTGTTCGCGCACCGCTTCGTCGCTCACGCCGGGTCCGGCGAGATCCTTGCCGTCGATGCCGGACAGGCTCATCAGCTTCTCGTACTCGACGCCCGGACGGCGCAGCAGGTCCGCCAGCGAGTACTCGCGCTCGATCGCCTGGCCGATAACGCGCTCCGATTCGGCCGCTTCCAGGATGCGTGGATTCACCCACGTGGAACGCAGACGCTCAAGTTCCAGCGCCACCGCTTCGCGTTTTTTCTCGAACGCTTCCCACTGCGCGTCGCCGACACAGCCCAGTTTGCGGCCGATTTCGGTCAGGCGCATGTCGGCGTTGTCCTCGCGCAGACTCAGGCGATACTCGGCGCGGCTGGTGAACATGCGGTACGGTTCCAGCACGCCTTGCGTGACCAGATCGTCGACCAGCACGCCCAGATACGCCTCTGAACGGGCCGGTGTCCAAGCTTCTTTGCCTTGGGTTTGCAGCGCCGCGTTAAGGCCGGCGAGCATGCCCTGCGCCGCCGCTTCCTCGTAACCGGTGGTGCCGTTGATCTGGCCGGCGAAGTACAGGCCGATGACGGCCTTGGTTTCCAGCGAGGCCTTGAGGCCGCGCGGGTCGAAATAATCGTATTCGATGGCGTAGCCGGGACGCAGGATGTGGGCGTTTTCCATGCCCTTCATCGACCGTACCAGCTCGATCTGGACGTCGAACGGCAGGCTGGTCGAGATGCCGTTTGGATAGAATTCGTTGGTCGTCAGACCTTCCGGTTCCAGGAAAATCTGGTGCGATTCCTTGGCCGAAAAGCGGTGGATCTTGTCTTCAATCGACGGGCAATAGCGCGGGCCGACGCCTTCGATCACGCCGGTGTACATCGGGCTGCGGTCCAAACCGGCACGAATGATGTCGTGGGTTTTGTTGTTGGTGTGCGTAACCCAGCACGGCATTTGCGCCGGGTGCATGGCGGCGTTGCCCATCACCGAGAACACCGGCACCGGATCGAGGTCGCCCGGCTGTTCGGTCATCAGCGAAAAGTCGATGCTGCGGCCGTCGATGCGGGGCGGCGTGCCGGTCTTTAAACGGCCCTGTGGCAGCTTTAATTCCTTCAGGCGGGCAGACAGCGAGATCGCCGGCGGATCGCCTGCACGGCCCGCTGAGTAGTTCTGGAGGCCCACATGAATCTTCCCGTCGAGGAAGGTTCCGGCGGTCAGCACGACCGCCGGCGCCAGGAACTTCAGGCCGATCTGGGTGACGGCGCCGACGACGCGGTCGCCCTCCACCATCAGGTCGTCGACGGCCTGCTGGAACAGCCACAGGTTGGGTTGGTTTTCCAGACGCGAACGGATCGCCGCCTTGTACAAAATACGGTCGGCCTGGGCGCGCGTGGCGCGTACCGCGGGGCCTTTGGACGAGTTCAGGATACGGAACTGGATGCCCGATTCATCGGTGGCGATCGCCATCGCGCCGCCCATGGCATCGACCTCTTTGACCAGATGGCCTTTGCCGATACCGCCGATGGAAGGGTTGCACGACATCTGGCCCAGGGTCTCGATATTGTGCGTCAAGAGCAAAGTCTTCTGCCCCATGCGGGCGGAAGCAAGGGCCGCCTCGGTACCGGCGTGACCACCGCCGACGACGATGACGTCGAAATTAGTTGGAAATAACATGATGGAATTGGGTAAAAGCGAAGGGATTAAGCATCGATTATAAAGTCTTTTGGTGGCTGCGACTTTTTTAGGCAAAATATTTTAGTGGTGTCGGCGTTATTGTTCCACGTGAAACAATGGAAAAAGGACGCCGAAGCGCCCCTTTTTGGTTCCACGTGAAACAATCTACCAACGAATCCAGGCGTCGTATCCAGTCTTTACGATCAATATGGACACTACAACCAGGAACAATTTGCGTACAAAGCCACTGCCATGTTTCATCGCCAGTGCCGTGCCGATGATCGAGCCGGCGATCTGGCAGACAGCCATCATTGCGCCAAGTTGCCAGATCAGGTGGCCGCTGTAGCCGAACCAGACCAGCGCCGACAGGTTGCAGGCAACGTTGACAACCTTGGCTACGGCCGAAGCGCCCAAGAAGTCGAAGCCGAATATCCGCACGAACAGGAACACCAGGAAGCTGCCCGTGCCGGGCCCGAAGAAGCCGTCGTAGAAGCCAATGCCCGAGCCGATCAGCAGCGCCAGCGTCTGCTCCTTTCGACCGGTGTGAAGCGGGGCGTGTACGCTGCCGAAGTCCTTTTTGGCGAAGGTGTAGATGGCCACAGCGACCAGCACAATCGGCAGGACAGTCCGGAAAAAGTCGGGCGAAACCTTGGTGACGGTGTAGGCGCCGAAGAAAGAGAAGATCAACGCGGCGAAAGCGGCCGGGGCGGCGACCGTCCAGGCGATGGCGACACGGCGCGCGTAGCTGACCGCCGCGACGCTGGTGCCGGCAATGCTGGCCAGCTTGTTGGTACCGATGATCGTGGCCGGCGCCATGTTGGGAAATATCGAAAACATCGCCGGCAGCTGTATCAGTCCCCCGCCCCCAACCACCGCATCCACCAAACCGGCGCTGAACGCCGCCACACCCAACACTGCATACTCGACCATGACCCGCTACCCCGACTGGCAAAAGCCATATTGTACGGAAGAAATTAGCAGGGCACCTGACGCTCCCCGTCCGCCTTCCTGTAAGCTTTCACGTGAAATCCACGACATCACGGACCACAACCATGAACGATTTCCCAGCATTCACCTTCAGCACCGTCGCCCACATCGTCTCCGAACTGGGCGCCGCAAACAGACTGGGCGAGCACATCGCCCAACGCTTCCCGAACGTCCGACGCGCCCTGCTCGTCACGGATCCCGGCTTCCTCAAGACGGGATTGGTCGACGCACCGGCAGCCAGCATGCGAACCGCCGGCATCGACGTCAGCATCTACTCCAACGTCGTGGCCGATCCGCCGGAGCAGATCGTGCTGGAAGCGGTGGCCGCAGCACGCCAACACCGTAGCGACATCGTCATCGGCCTGGGAGGTGGCAGCTCGATGGACGTCGCCAAACTGATCGCCGTACTGGCCGGCGGCGAGCAGCAGATCGGCGCCATCTACGGAATCGGCAACGTCAAGGGCAATCGGCTGCCGCTGGTACAAATCCCCACCACCGCAGGCACCGGCTCCGAGGTCACCAACATCGCCATCGTCACGACCGGCGCCACCACCAAGATGGGCGTGGTCGCGCCACAGCTGTACGCGGACATGGCGTTGCTGGACGCCGAGCTGACCCTCGGCTTGCCGCCGCAGGTCACAGCGGCGACAGGCATCGACGCCATGGTCCACGCGATCGAGGCCTACACCAGCCGCCATAAAAAGAATCCGCTGTCCGACATCCTGGCGCGCAAGGCGCTGGGTCTGCTGTCGGCCAACCTGATCCCCGCGTGCGAGAACGGCCGCAACCTGGCCGCGCGTCAGGCCATGCTGCTCGGCGCGATGCTGGCGGGACAGGCCTTCTCCAATGCCCCGGTGGCGGCGGTGCATGCCCTCGCCTACCCGATCGGCGGAACGTTCCACGTGCCACATGGCTTGTCGAATTCGCTGGTGCTGCCGCACGTGCTGCGCTTTAACCTGCCGGCAGCGGCGGCTCTGTATGCGGAGCTGGCGGAGATCGTCGTGCCGGAAGCAAGTGGCAGCATCGAGGCGCGCGCGGGAGCCTTGGTTGTTGCGATGCAACAAATAGCGACCATCACGGGTATAGAGCGGACCTTGCAGCAGGTCGGCATAAAAGAAACGGATCTGGATCAACTGGCGGATGACGCCATGCTCCAGACCCGTCTTCTGGGGAACAACCCCCGCACCGTCACGCGCGACGACGCGAGGGCGATTTACGCGGCAGCGTTGTGAACGCCGCCGCTTTCAACATCAACCTTACTGCGGGACATCCACCGTCGTGCCGCTCACGTTGATCAGGTTGCCCGGCGCGGGCGCTTGCACGAAGGGCGGCACATTGGCCACGGTCATCGGCGTCGACGCGTCCGGCCGCGTCACCGTGCGCACCACCTGCGACGGCGGCAAAGGTACGTTCGGGTTGCGCAGGTGCGCCATCATCGCATCCAGCGCGCGGAACAGGTAGATGTGCAACGGCACGATGTTCTGCGGGAAGACGCTGGTGAAGGTGTCGAAGTGGTTGGCGTTCAACACCTCGATGTAGCGCAGTTTGCTGGCGGGCCCCTCGGCCAGCGCGTTCAAGCCCAGGTACGCGCGAGAGTTGAAGTTCACCACCATCAGCGTGTCGCTACGGCCGGCCGCGATGATCGCCGGCTTGCCATGCAGATTGCCGGTCGCCAGTACCTCGGCCGCGCCTGAGCGCACCCGCGCGCTCTGCTCGGCCAAGGTGCCGGTCAGCGCGTTGCCGTTGACCGGATCGATGCCCGTCGCCAAGGCGCGCAGGCACAGGAAACCGTCAAGCGACTGGTCGGCTAGATTGGTGCTGGGCGAGACGCCGACGTTGTACGCCTTCGGTCCGCCCACCGACGCCTCGTAGATCGGTGTGCCGATGATGCCGTTCTGCGTGGCGAAGCTGGCGGCGCGCTGCGCCGGCGTGAACGGCACCGGCGAGCCGGTCGCATCGGTCGGGGCAAACGTAAATCCGCACAGCTGGTCGGTCACCGAGAAGCGGCCGTAGGCATTGGCGTAGGTCACGGCGACCAACACCGTGGTCAGCGCGTGCGAAGCCTGCAACACGTCGGAATCCGGCAGCCATCCGTATGCCCTCAACCGCGCGCGTGCATCCTCTTGCTGCGCAGCGAGATCCGCTCCGGTCAGCAAGCCCTTGGCCACCAGCGCCGTGCAGCGGCCGGGCGCCGCCGCCGTGGACGCGATGCACGGCTGGTACAGCGCGGCGTAGGTGGAGTAATCGATCAGCCACTTGCCCTGCCCCGCCACCGGCACGCCGTTCTGGCGGATCGAGTACCCGGTCGCGGTGCGCGGCTGGATTTGCGGCTCGTTGGCGGCCACGCCGTCGATCAGGCCCTTCGTATCCTGCTCGGCCGCCAGCAAGGCCGAGGCGGCCCCATTTGAGATGCTGGAACCGATGGTGATGGTATTGGTCGGCGTGAAGCGCACCACGTGGTGGGTGTTGTCCCGCGCGTAGCGGCCATACTGCTCGTTCAGCATATAGAACGCGAATTCGACCGCCTGCAACGTGTGGTTGCCCCAATCCTTTTCCGGATTCTGTTGCGAGTGGGCGTGCTTGAAGGCGATGCGGCCGGGCTTGGAAGCGGCAAAGGCGGCGCGGTCCGCGTCACTCAATATCGGCGTGAAGTTGGAGTTCCTGGCGGCTGCCGTGCGCGGCGCCCGCGCGCCGTTCTGCAGGTTTACGCTGTCGTCGTCGAAGGTGTAGAGGCCGGTGCCGGAACCCTTGTCGCTATAGGCGACCGCGCACTTGTTCTTCAGGCCCCACTCGCCGGACGTGCCGATGGCGCCGTAGACGCCGCGCGAGCCGCTCGACGCGCCCGTGATGATGCAGGGATTGTTGGCGTCGAAGCTGGCCGGAATTTGCACCATCAGCGTGACATTCTTGCTGCCGGTGCCGTCGTCCGCGTAGGCGATGAACTCGCTGCCGGCGATCTTGCCCTCGCCCGTCGTCGGGTTGCCGCTGACGTCGACATTTGGGCCGTACAGCCGGCCATAGCCGGCGGCCGAGCTGATGTCCTGGATGGCCCTGTAATTGGCGTAGATGGCATTGCGGCGCAATTCCGCCGGGGTGGGGTTCAAGGGGTCGGCGTAGGCTGGCAGCGCGCCGGCAAGACCGGTCGCCCCCAGGCCGGCGGTCAGCAAATCGTCGCTGACGCCGTCGTAGGTTTTGGCGGTGATGGTGCCGAGAAAACTCGGACGTTCGTTGATGATTTCGGGCTCATCGTGGTGATGGCCACAAGCGGTCAGTGCGATGCCAGCCAGCGCCAGCGTGATTTTCTTCGTATGCATGTCATCCTCTTCTTCCAGTAAGACTCAAAGCAACAGACGTACTACCCCCAATCCAGCCCAAGGCCGGATAAAAAAATTTACTCTCGATTTGAAAAGGACGCCGGGCAGAACGCCCGGCGTCTGTGCTAGATCATGCAGGCTTCTTATTGCCGAGCTTGGCGACGATTTCGCCGATGATTCCGCGGCGGAATAACAACACGCAAACGATGAAGATCAAGCCGATCACCATGGTGACGGCTTCGCCGATGGTGTTGAACCATTCGATGCCGGTGACCCGGGTCAGGTAGATGCCCCAGTCGCCCAGTTTGTTCTCCAGCATGATAATGATCACCGCGCCGAGGATCGGACCGGCCAGGGTGCCCATGCCGCCCACCAGGGTCATCAGGATCACCAGGCCCGACATGGTCCAGTGGACGTCGGTCAGGGTCTCGAAGCCCTGCACCAGCACCTTGGTGGAGCCCGCCAAGCCCGCCAGCGCGGCCGACAGCACGAAGGCCAGCAGCTTGTACTTGTCGACGTCGTAGCCCAGCGAGACGGCGCGCGGTTCGTTCTCCTTGATCGCCTTGAGCACCTGGCCGAACGGCGAGTGGACGATGCGTACGATCAGCGCGAACGCCAGCACCGCGATGGCCAGCACGAAGAAGTACAGCGCGGTGTCGTTGGACAGGTCGATCACGCCGAGCAGCTTTCCACGTGGAACACCTTGCAGGCCGTCCTCGCCGCCGGTGAACTCGCCGGCGCTAAGGGCGCCGAAGAACACCATCTGCGCCAGCGCCAGGGTGATCATCGAGAAGTAGATGCCCTGGCGGCGGATCGCCAGCCCGCCCATCACCAAGCCCAGCAAGGCGGCGCCGACGACGCCGGCCAGGATGCCGAGCTCGGTCGGCAAACCCCAGACCTTGAGCGCGTTGCCGGCCACATAGCCGGCGCCGCCGAAGAAGGCCGCATGGCCGAACGACAGCAGGCCGGTGAAGCCGATCAGCAGGTTGAACGCGCAGGCGAACAGCACAAAGCACAGCAGCTTGGCGAGGAACACCGGGTAGCCGACAAACGGCGCCGCCAGGGCGATCGCCAATGCGATCGTATAACCAATTTTCTTGTCCATCGTCCCCTCCTATTTTTCTTTACCGAACAAACCAGCGGGACGGATCAGCAGCACGACGACCATCACGAGGAACACCACCGTCGATGAAAACGGCGCGTACACAACCTTGGTCAAGCCCTCGATCACGCCCAGGCCCAGGCCGGTGAGGATCGAACCCATGATGGACCCCATGCCCCCGATCACCACAACGGCGAATACGACGATAATCAGGTTCTGACCCATCAGGGGCTGCACCTGGATGATCGGGGCCGCCAGCACCCCTGCAAAGCCCGCCAAAGCGACGCCGAAGCCGTAGGTGAGCGTGACCATCAGCGGCACGTTGATGCCGAACGCCTCCACCAGCTTCGGATTCTCGGTGCCGGCGCGCAAATAGGCGCCAAGTTTGGTCTTTTCGATGACGTACCAGGTGGCCAGGCAGACCACCACCGAGGCGACCACCACCCAGGCGCGGTAGTTCGGCATCACCATAAAGCCGAGGTCGGTGGCGCCGGCGAGCGCGTCGGGCACCTGGAACGGCTGGCCCGAAACGCCGTAGAAGGAGCGGAACACGCCTTCCACCAGCAAGGTGATGCCGAAGGTCAGCAGCAAGCCATACAGATGGTCGAGCTTGTACAGATGGCGTAGCATGGTTTTTTCGATAACGATGCCGAACACGCCGATGATCAGCGGCGCCAGCAGCAGCATGGTCCAGTAGTTCAGACCGAAATAAGTCATCCCCATCCAAGCCACGAACGCGCCCATCATGTACAGGGCGCCGTGGGAAAAGTTAATCACGTTGAGAAGGCCAAAGATGACGGCCAGGCCGAGTGACAGCATCGCGTAGAACGAGCCGTTCACCAGCCCCAGCAGAAGCTGGCTCATCCATACGCTCAAGGGATAGCCGAAAATTTCCATGAGATCACAGTCTAAAGAGCACCTGGCCGGACGGCGAGGCGGAATAAGAGGACAAAGACAAGAACAAGGACAAACACAAGGAACGGACCGGCGCCTCGCCACGCGGAGTGGCGCTGCGCCGGCCATGTGCACAACTCAGCTTATTTCCACAGGCTGCATTTGGTTTCGGCCTTGGTGGCGTACGCCTGGTCGCCCGGAATGGTGGCCACGACCTTGTAGTAATCCCAAGGATATTTCGATTCCGAAGGCTTCTTCACTTCCATCAGGTACATGTCGTGGACCATCCGGCCGTCCGGACGGATCACGCCGTTTTTGGTGAACATGTCGTTGATCTTGTTGGCCTTCAGATGGGCCATGACCTTGTCGGCGTCGTCGGTACCCACGGCCTTGACCGCTTTCAGGTAGTTGGCCGCGGCCGAGTAGTCGGCCGCCTGCAGCATCGACGGCGACTTCTTCATCTTGGCGAAGTAGCGCTTCGACCAATCGCGCGTTTCCTGGTTCTGGTCCCAGTACCAGCCGTCGGTCAGGTACATGCCCTGCGTCAGGTTCAGGCCCAGCGAGTGGATGTCGTTAATGAAGATCAGCAAGCCGGCCAGTTTCATCTTCTTGGTGATGCCGAACTCGTTGGCGGCCTTGATCGAGTTGATCGCGTCGCCGCCGGCGTTGGCCAGGCCGAGGATCTGCGCGCCCGACGACTGCGCCTGCAGCAGGAAGGACGAGAAGTCCGACGCCGACAATGGATGTTTGACCGAACCCATCACCTTGCCGCCGGCGGCCTTGACCACATCGGCCGTGTCCTTCTCCAGCGACTGGCCGAACGCATAGTCGGCGGTCATGAAGTACCAGCTCTTGCCGCCCTGCTTGACGATGGCCCCGCCGGTGCCGCGCGCCAGCGCGATGGTGTCGTAGGCGTAGTGCACGGTGTACGGCGTGCACTCCTCGTTGGTCAGGCGGGCCGAGCCGGCGCCGATCGAGATGAAGACCTTTTTCTTTTCCGCGGCGACCTTGGCCATGGCCAGGTTGGCGCCGGAGTTGGTGCCGCCGATCAGCATGTCGACGCCCTGCTGGTCGAACCATTCGCGCGCCTTGGAGGCGGCGATGTCGGCCTTGTTCTGGTGGTCGGCGGAGATGAACTCCACCTTCTTGCCGGCGATGACGACGCCGGCGTCCGCGATCGCCATTTTGATCGCCTCGGCGCCGCCGGCGCCGTCGATATCCGTGTACAGGCCCGACATGTCGGTGATCATGCCGATCTTGATGGTGTCGCCGGACACTTGCGCTTGCGCGGCGAAGGACAGCCCCAGCGCGCAGATGGCGGTGGCGGCAATGGTGATAGCTTTGAGTTTCATTTTGTCTCCGTTCGAATAGTCGTGATTTAGATTTGTATGGTCACAGAACGATGAAGTAAATATCTACACGCCAAGCAGCTCGGTCAGCACCGGCATCTTGTCGCTCAGTTCCGATGAAACAAAGGTCTCGACGATCTGCCCGTGTTCCATCACATAAAACCGGTCCGCCAGCGGCGCGGCGAACCGGAAATTCTGTTCCACCATGACGATGGTGTAGCCCTTCGATTTCAGGGTGGTGATCATGCGCGCCAGGCCTTGCACGATGACGGGCGCCAGGCCCTCCGAAATTTCATCGAGCAGCAAAAGGCGCGCGCCGGTGCGCAGGATGCGCGCCACCGCCAGCATCTGCTGCTCGCCTCCCGACAGGCGGGTTCCCTGGCTGTGCTTGCGCTCTTCCAGGTTGGGAAACATCGTGTAGATTTCCTTGATCGACATCCCCTTTTCGCCGGTCGACAACTGCGGCGGCAGCAGCAGGTTTTCCTC
Source organism: Duganella sp. AC237 (assembly GCF_979254035.1). NCBI lineage: Bacteria > Pseudomonadati > Pseudomonadota > Betaproteobacteria > Burkholderiales > Oxalobacteraceae > Duganella > Duganella sp. AC237. Next base: position 22,186 of record NZ_CEEDEW010000003.1, read on the forward strand.
GGTCGACAGCGAGACGAAAATGCCACGCTCCTCCGGGCAATAGCCGACGCCGAGGTGGGCGATTTTGTGCGTCGGCAAACCGATCGCCTCGACGCCGTTGATCTTGATCGAGCCTTTGCGCGCGCCGGTTAATCCCATGACGGCGCGCAAGGTGGTGGTGCGGCCGGCGCCGTTGCGGCCCAGCAGTGTGACCACTTCGCCGGGCTGCACCGTCAGGTTGACGTCGTGCAGAATGTGCGATTCGCCGTACCAGGTTTGCAGGTTGGAGATTTGCAGGGCGGCCGTCATCAATGGGCTCCTTCCAGCTCGGCGGCTTCGGTGCCCATGTACGCTTCCATCACTTGCGCGTTGCGCGAGACCTCGGCGTAGGTGCCCTCGGCCAGCATGGCGCCGCGCTGCAACACGGAGATCTTGTCGCAGATGCCGGACACGACTTTCATATTGTGTTCGACCATCAAAATGGTGCGGCCGGCCGACACTTTTTTGATGAGGTCGGTTACGCGGTGCACGTCCTCGTGGCCCATGCCCTGCGTCGGTTCATCGAGCAGCATCAACTCCGGCTCCATCGCCAACGTGGTGGCGATCTCCAAAGCGCGCTTGCGCCCGTAAGGCATATCGACGGTGACGGTGTCGGCGAACTCGGTCAGATCGACCTCGGCCAGCAGCTGCATCGCACGATCGTTGAGCTTGTTTAACGCGCGTTCGCTTTGCCAGAAATGGAAGCTGGTCCCCAGCTGGCGCTGCAATCCGATGCGGACATTCTGCAGCACCGTCAGGTGCGGAAACACCGCCGAAATCTGAAACGAACGAATCACACCCATGCGGGCGATCTGGGCCGGCTTCGCTGAGGTGATGTCTTTTTCGTTGAACAGAATCTGGCCCGAAGTCGGCACCAGAAATTTGGTAAGCAAATTAAAACATGTGGTTTTACCGGCGCCGTTGGGGCCGATCAGCGCGTGGATATGACCGCGCTGGACTTTCAAATTGACGTCGTTGACCGCAGTAAAACCTCTGAACTGCTTGGTCAAGTTCTTCGTTTCCAAGATAACACCGGACATCCTGTCTCCCTTGCTTTTATGGTTCAAGGTACAAATTTTTTTTAGATCATACAGAGTAAAAAATTAGCTAACAATACAGTATAACTACTACTTACTTTTGATCTAACGCTAACTAGCGGTCTCATCATTTCCAGGCTGAACGGATCATTTCTGAAGCTTTTTCGGCGATCATGATGGTGGGAGAATTAGTATTTCCGGATGTGATAAAGGGCATGATGGATGCGTCCACGACGCGCAGACCGGCGACGCCGATGACGCGCAATTCGCTATCGACGACAGCGGTGGGATCGTCGGCGCGGCCCATCTTGCAGGTGCCGACCGGATGGAAGATGGTGGTGCCGATATGGCCTGCCGCCTCCGCGAGTTCTTCCTCGGTGCGGTAGTGGATGCCGGGCTTGTATTCCTCGGGCGCGAACTTGTTCAGCGCGGGCGACGCGACGATCTGGCGCGTCAACGTCAGCGCCGCCGCCGCCACCTTGCGGTCCTCGGCGGTGCTCAAATACATCGGCGAAATCTTGGGAGGGGCGTAAGAATCGGCGCCGGCGATATGCACGTGGCCGCGCGATGTCGGACGCAAGTTGCACACGCTGGCGGTGAACGCGGGGAAGGCGTGCAAAGGGTCGCCGAATTTTTCCAGCGACAAAGGCTGCACATGGTACTGAAGATTGGGAGTCGGCTGATTGGCATCGGAGCGCGCGAACGCGCCCAGCTGCGACGGCGCCATCGACATCGGCCCACTCTGGAACATCGCGTACTCCAGGCCGATTTTCATTTTGCCGAACCAGTTGGAGGCCATCGTGTTCAAGGTGCGGGCGCCGCCGCCGAGCTTGTAGATCATGCGCAGTTGCAGATGGTCCTGCAGGTTTTCTCCGACGCCGGGCAGATCGGCCAGCGGCGCGATACCGTGATCAAGCAGCTTCGCGGCCGAGCCGATTCCGGAGCACTGCAAAATCTGCGGCGAACCAACGGCGCCAGCGGCCAGAATGGTTTCTTTCGCGGCCGCCGCTTGATATTTGGCGCCGCCGCCGGTGAAAATCACGCCTTTGCACACGGGTCCCTGGTCGGTCATTTCGATCTGCAAGCGTTCAACGTGGCAGCCGGTCATGACGGTCAGATTCGGGCGGCCGGACACCGGCTTCAGAAAAGCCTTCGCCGTGTTCCAGCGGATGCCGCGTTTTTGATTGACGTCGAAATAGCCGCAGCCGGCGTTGTCGCCGCGATTGAAATCGTCGACCTTGGCGATGCCGGTTTGTTCGGCCGCGTCGCGGAATGCGTCCAGTATCTGCCAGGACAGGCGCTGCTTTTCCACGCGCCACGGACCGCCGGCGCCGTGGTCTTCGGACGCGCCACCGTGATAATCCTCGCTCTTTTTAAATAGCGGCAACACCGCGTCCCAGCGCCAGCTGGTGTCGCCGGTCAGATCGGCCCAGCGGTCGTAGTCTTGCGCCTGGCCGCGCATGTAAATCATGCCGTTGATGGAGGAACTTCCACCGAGTACTTTGCCGCGCGGGTAAAGCAGGCTGCGTCCGTTGAGGCCGGCGTCGGCCTCGGTGCGGAACATCCAGTCGGTACGGGGATTGTCGATGCAATGCAGATAGCCAACCGGGATGTGTATCCACACATAATCGTCCCTGCCGCCGGCCTCGATCAGCAGGACATCGACGTTTCTATCCGCGCTTAAACGGTTTGCCAAAACGCAGCCAGCCGAGCCTGCCCCAATGATGATGTAATCGTAGTCGCCTGCTGATTCCAAAAACTGCTCCTCCAAGGATGACTCGGTATGCCGGGGCGTTTTACGCTCTCTCGGCGGTCCCTTAGTCTACGCTGCGTTCATCTCCGATAGCAATGTTTCAACAAGCTTGGCGGCAGGCATCGGCCTGGCGCGGGCGACACCGGTGCCGCACCACAGCGACATCAATTCAGTATCGCCGCGCTTGGCCGCTTCCGCGCGGATCGGCGAGGTTAGCGCGTTTTGTACGGGATATGCAGGCAATTGGACTTCCACGGGCTCCAGCTCACGCATCAGGCGGTTCACCAGTCCGCGCGCGTACCGGCCGGAAAAAGTGCGCGTCAGGCGCGTCGGATGGTCGCCTGCGGTCAACAAGCGTTGTTTGTAGTGTGGATTAATTGCCGATTCGTCGGTTACCAGGAACGCGGTGCCCATCTGTACCGCCTGCGCGCCCGCGTCCAGCGCCCGCTTGATGTCGGCGCCGTCCATGATGCCGCCGGCGGCGATGACCGGAATATCCACCGCTGCCACTATTTTCGGCAGCAGCTCGAACGTTTTCAATGTCGCGTCTTCCTGCGCGCCGATGAAGGTGCCGCGATGGCCGCCCGACTCGGTGCCGGAAGCGATCACCGCATCGGCGCCCCTGCTCTGCCATTCGATGGCTTCCTGGGCATGGGTGATTGTGCCGATCACGAGAATGCCTGCGTCGTGCAAACGCTGGATTTGGTGAGCGCTCAAGATGCCGAAAGTGAAGCTGGCGACAGCCGGGCGCAATTCGATCAGCGCCTCAAACTGGGCCGCGAAGTCTTCGCACCACTTGCTCGGCGTGGGTAACTCGGTCCAACCCAGCGAAGACCAAAGTGGTTTCAGCCATTCTATGGCCTGGGCGATCTCGGCGGGGTCAGGCTGTGGAGTCTCCAGGACAAAGAAGTTGAGGCAAAAGGGCTTGTTCGTCAACGCACGAGTTTGCGCGGTTTGTTCGCGGATCGCGGCTGGAGAAAGTAAGGAGCACGCCATCGAACCGAGTGCGCCGGCATTGGAGACAGCGGCAACTTGGGCCGGGGTGTTGGGACCGCCAGCGGTCGGCCCCTGAACAATTGGATGGGGGAAGACGGATGTCAGATTCATCATATTTCTCACTTAAAGGCCCACTTACCCCTGTGGATAAGTCTATGGATATCCACAGGCACGATATGTGAGTAAACAAAAAATTTCTGAGGAGCTGTTTTCTTATCCCAAAACAGTTCTTTTGTCATACACGGCTTACGAGCCTGCTTATGAAGTTCGTAAACGCCTGATTCTAATCCAAAATGAGGACTTATCCACAGAAAAGTGTCTACGTTAACAACTACTACTATTTTTATATATACATCTTTAGAGTAAACCATAGTTCACGCGGCTCGAAGAAAACCCAAGAACCAAGGCGCAAGCGCCTGAAGACCTTTGTGTCAAAAAAAAAGCAGTCGCAAGAAAAGAAGGAAGGCGGTAGATCACCAAGCGATGATCTGCAAAACAAAGAATTGCTCTGAAGACACGTAGGGCGGATTAGACCGAAGGTCGTAATCCGCCATCGATACGCCGTCGATGCCTTTGGCGCGGTGACCGTCGTCGATGTTGCTGAAAAGCTCAGGAAACCCTGCAAAACCGTGCTGCCTGTGTATAACTTACTGGATATCCACAGGATGAGTTGTGAGTAAGCACGAAGTTATCCAAGGGCCGACATTTTATACAGAATTGCTCCGTAAATGTTACAGCGCTTATGCAAGTGCTTATCTTTCGCGTAAACCAATGATTCGTAAACGTATACAGAACTTATCCACAGCTAAATGTCCGTTTACTACTACTACTATTTTTTATATATATCTTTGTAAACTACTAAACCATGAAAAGCGAAAAACACCCCGAAAACCGGAAAAACCGCAGATTCTGACGAAATCTGAGGCCCTCTTCGTGGGCAAAGACCCGTTTACACGGCAAAAAACGCCTTAAAATCGATCGTTTTTAGCTTCGCGCTGTGGAGAACTCGCTGGAAGTCCACAGCCCACCCTCGAAAAACAGGAAAAAGATATGCGTCTAGGCATCATTAGTGCGTTGGCTGAAGAACAGCATGGGCTAATAGAAACCCTTCAGAGCCCCTACAAGCACGTCCATGGCATGAGGGAGTACACGACAGGGAAACTCTGGGAAATCGACGCTGTGTGCGTTCTGTCGCGTATAGGCAAGGTTGCAGCAGCAATGACAGCCGCAATCCTTGTGGAAAAGTTCGGAGTTACCCACATCGTCTTCACCGGCGTCGCCGGAAGCGGGGATAAAAACGTCAAGGTGGGCGATATCGTCGTCGCGGAAGCGCTGGTTCAGCATGATTTCGACGCCAGCCCGCTGTTTCCAAAATTTGAAATACCGCTGACAGAGCTATCGCACTTCGCCACCGACATCGCATTGACGGAAAGATTGGCCATCGCAGCGGCCAAAACCACGCGTGTGCATCGCGGATTGATCGCCAGCGGCGACCAGTTCATCGGAAAACTGGCGCAAATCCAAGCCATCAAAGCGGCGTTGCCTGAATTACTGGCAGTGGAAATGGAAGGCGCAGCTGTCGCGCAAGTGTGTTTCGAGCTTGGCATTCCGTTCGCGGTGATCCGAACGATCTCCGACAACGCCAACGACGACGCCGCCGTCGACTTCATGCATTTCATCAAAACGGTAGCATCGCGCTACGCGTTCGAGGTTATCCACAACTTCTGCAAGCAGTAAAAGCAACTCCGGGGTCAGGTCCACCATTTCTACACGGACTTAGCCGTAGCTGCCTTGGAGCGGCCATTTGGGCCACTTAAACCTCAGCTCGTGTAGAAATGGTGGACCTGACCCCGGATGTATGACCCCGGATGCAAAAAGGGCCGGGTTTGATCCCGGCCCCTGGCATTGACAGCTGGCTTTCTTATGCTTCGAGCGTCATCAGGCTGGCGTTGCCGCCCGCAGCGGTCGTGTTGACGCAGAGAGCGCGCTCAGCAAGCAAACGCCACAGGGGGATAGCCCCGTCCTCGTTGGTGTCGATCAGACTCACCAGGGCGCCGCTACGGGCCGCCAATGGGCTGTAAAGGCTGCCGGCCAGCATCGATTCGACCAGGGCGATCTGGAAATCGCCTTCGAAACCTTTTAAATCGGCAACTGGCTTGATCCGGTCCCTCACCGTCGCCGGCAGATCGGCTGGCACCAGCTTGGCCGTGTCGCCGGCGAGTAAGGCGATATTTCCCGTGGCGAGGACTGCGGCCAGCTGGTTCAGCAGGCCGTCCTGGGTGCCTGCGGCGCACACCACCGCGCCACGCGGCACCAGCGCCAGCGTGTTGCGCTCGCCGGTCGGACCTGGCAAGGCGGTCAGGCTGCCCAGCATGGTCGTGCGGCTGTACTGATCGGCCAGCTTGGCGATGCCGTCGCGGCCGTGCTTTTGCGCCCAGGCGGTCAGAGCGTCAAGTGCCGGGGTCGCCTGGCGGTCGTGGCGGTGCTGCGGCGTGGCCGTTTCGCCGCGCTGCAGGCGTTTCAGGTATAGCGGTCCGCCCGCTTTCGGGCCGGTGCCGGATTTGCCTTCGCCACCGAAGGGCTGCACACCGACAACCGCGCCGACGATGTTGCGGTTCACGTAGATATTGCCCACGTGCGCATTCGAACTGATGTAGTCGATCGTTTCATCGATGCGCGAGTGCACGCCCAGGGTCAGGCCAAAGCCGCTGTCGTTGATTTGCTGGACCAGTTTCGGCAGATCGGCGCGCTTGTAGCGGATCACGTGAAGCACCGGGCCGAAGACTTCTTGCGTCAATTCCGATAGCGAACGGATCTCCAGCACCGTTGGCGGAACAAAAGTGCCGGCGGTAATCACGCTCGATGGCAGATCCAGCGAGAAGTAATTCAACGCTGTGCCCTTGAGCTTGTTGATGTGCGCCAGCAGGTTTTGCTGCGCTTCGGCATCGATGACGGGGCCGATATCGGTGACCAGGCGGTCCGGGCAGCCAACTTTCAGCTCCAGCATCGCGCCTTTGAGCATTTTGATGGTCTTGTCGGCGATATCTTCCTGCAGGAACAGTACGCGCAGCGCCGAGCAACGCTGGCCGGCGCTGTCGAAGGCGGACGAAATCGCATCCTGCACTACTTGTTCCGGCAACGCCGACGAGTCGACGATCATCGCGTTCTGACCACCGGTCTCGGCGATCAGCGGAATCTCGATGTTTTCGGCGGCCGCACGTTTGGCCAGGGTGCGGTTGATCAGCTGGGCAACTTCCGTCGAGCCGGTGAAAATCACGCCTTTGACACGCGGATCGGCGGTCAGTGCGGCGCCGACCACTTCGCCGCGGCCCGGGAGGAATTGCAGCGCGGCGCGCGGAATGCCCGCTTCGTGCAACAACTCGACCGCGCGGTGCGCGATCAGCGGCGTTTGCTCGGCCGGTTTGGCCAGTACCACGTTGCCGGCCGCCAGCGAGGCGGCGACCTGGCCGGTGAAAATGGCCAGCGGGAAGTTCCACGGGCTGATGCAGGTAACCGGGCCCAGCGCCAGAGTGTTGGTCGAACCTGCGACCTCGGCCGCGTAATAACGCAGGAAATCGACCGCTTCGCGCAGTTCTGCGATGGCGTTCGGCAGCGATTTACCGGCTTCGCGGATGGCCAGGGTCATCAGCTCCATGGCATTCGCTTCGAACAGGTCGGCGGCGCGGTTCAGCGCTGCGGCGCGTTGCGAAGGTTCGGTGGTCTGCCAGTCCATGGCGAAATTGCTGGCGCTGATCAGCGCGCTGTCGACGTCGGTGGTGGTCGCTTCGACCAGCTTGCCGACAACATCGCTGTGCTGAGCCGGGTTGCTGACATCCTGCACCGGTTGGCCGACGCTGACGCCGCCCGCCAGCAGCGGCGATGCGTACCAGGTGCGTGGCTCTGCCAAGGCTGCTGAAATATTGCGCAACACGTCCTCGTTGGCCAGGTCGAAGCCGGCCGAGTTCTTGCGTTCCGCGCCAAACATGGCTTGCGGCAGCGGAATACCGGCGTGCGGTTGACCGCCCTGCTCGCGCGCCATGGCGATCGGGTCCTTGATCAGCGATTCGATAGGAATCGCCTCGTCGACGATCTGGTTGACGAACGAGGAGTTGGCGCCGTTCTCCAGCAGGCGGCGCACCAGGTAAGCCAGCAAGGTTTCATGGGTGCCGACCGGCGCGTAAATGCGGCACGGCTTGTCCAGGTTGTCCTTGCCGACGACCTGGTCGTACAGCGATTCGCCCATGCCGTGCAGGCACTGGAATTCGTAGTCGGTCACGCCGTCGCGCTTGGCCCAGGTGTAGATGGTCGACAAGGTTTGCGCGTTGTGCGTGGCGAACTGTGGATAGATCACGTCGGTCGCGGCCAGCAGCTTTTGTGCGCACACCAGATAGGAAACGTCCGTGTAGACCTTGCGCGTGTAGACCGGGTAGCCGCTCATGCCGTCCACCTGGGCGCGCTTGATCTCGGCATCCCAATACGCGCCCTTGACCAGGCGAACCATGAATTTGCGGCCGCTGCGCTTGGCCAGGTCGATCAGGAAATCGATCGCGAACGGGCAGCGCTTCTGATACGCCTGCACGACGAAGCCGATGCCTTCGAATCCGGCCAGTTCCGGGTCGTAAGCCAGCGCCTCCATCAGGTCCAGCGACAACTCCAGGCGATCGGCCTCTTCCGCATCGATGTTCAGGCCGATGTTGTAGTGCTTGGCCAGCAGCACCAGTTGACGCATACGCGGCAGCAATTCCTCCATCACGCGGGCGCGCTGCCCTCGGCTGTAACGCGGGTGCAGCGCCGACAGTTTGACCGAAATGCCGGGACCGTTTTTGATGCCGCGGCCGTTCGAAGCCTTGCCGATCGCGTGGATCGCCGTCTCGTACGAGGCGTAGTAGTTCTTGGCGTCGGCCTCGGTCAGCGCCGCCTCGCCCAGCATGTCATAGGAATAACGATAACCGCGCGCTTCGTTGCCTTGGCCGTTCTTGATGGCCTCGTCGATGGTCTGGCCGGTGACGAATTGATTGCCCAGCATGCGCATCGCCAGATCGACGCCTTTGCGGATCAGCGGCTCGCCGCCCTTGGAAATGAGCTTGGTCAGCGCCGAACCGAGGCCGGTTTCGCTGTTGGTGCTGACGAGTTTGCCGGTGATCAGCAGGCCCCACGTGGCAGCGTTGACGAACAGCGAGGGCGACTCGCCCAGGTGCTTGCGCCAGTCGCCTTTGCTGATTTTGTCGGCGATCAGGCGGTCGGCGGTGGCATTGTCGGGAATACGCAACAGTGCTTCGGCCAGGCACATCAGCGCCACGCCTTCTTCCGACGACAGCGAAAACTCGTGCATCAGCGCATCGACACCGGAGGCGCGGGTGCGCTGTTCGCGCACCGAGCTGACCAGTTTATGCGCCAGTTGCTGGGCTTTTTGCAGACTGTCGGCGTCGTTGTTTTTGATCTGATCCAACAACCACTGAACCGCGCTCACTTCGTCGCGCCGGTAGGCCGCCGTCACTGCTGCGCGCAATGGAATCGGGTCGCGCAGGATTTCTGCTTGTAACGCTGCGAAGGGGGTGAAAACGGTCGGATCTGCTGCTTGCATGAATGGCTCTCGGAATAGAAATGTAGGAGCGTCCACTTACAAAAACACGCTCTGCAAGCGGGTAGCTTGAGAGCGTGAATTGAGGTTGAATCGTGGTCTCGAATCGTGAACTGCTGATGATTCGATTGTAAAGTGAATTCTTCTGGATTAATTCTGGTATTACAGGGGGCTAGCAATAGATTGTTTTTAGTGAGACAATTTAACCAAATAATATTTATTTGGGAGTCCCCGGAAATGTTAGACAAGATCAGCAAAAAAATCTTGATGGAGTTGCAGAGCGACGGCCGCATCAGCAACGTGGAGCTGGCGGCGCGGGTGAACCTGTCGCCGGCCGCTTGCCTGGAGCGCGTGCGCAAGTTGCACGAGTCCGGCTACATCATGGGCTACACCGCGCAACTGAATCCCCAGCTGCTCGACGTTTCCCTGCTCGTCTTCATCGAAGTCGTGCTCGATCGCACGACGCCCGAAGTCTTCGACGCCTTCAAACACAGCGTCCAGGTCATTCCGGAAGTGCTGGAATGCCACATGGTCGCCGGCGGTTTCGACTACCTGGTCAAGGCCCGGGTCAAGGACATGGCCGCCTACCGCGAATTCCTGGGTAAAACCCTGCTCCAAAAAGGTGTGCGTGAAACACACACTTATGCCGTGATGGAAGAAGTCAAGAATACCACCAAGTTACCTATAAAGTAGTATGTAGGAAATAAAATTACCTGCTACGCGCCAAAGCGCCGGGGTCAACGGGGGACAAATGAAGCTTTTGCAGCAGAAGTTGGTGCAACGTGGATTATGGTTGTTGGGGGCTACGGCGGGCGGAACGTGCCTGGCGTACTTGTTTGATCTGGCGGCCGGCGACAAGGCCTCGTTGATGTATACGGCCGCGCCGGCGGCGTTGGCCGGCGCGCTGATCTCCTGGTGGGCGGCGCGCCAGGGCAATGACGAGGGCGGCGTGCGCCACTTCGCCCAGACCGTGGGCGCCGAAATCGATGCCATCATGATCGGCGCGGCGGAAACGTCGTACTTCGTCGATTCCGTTAAAAAGAAAATCGAGCTCGACGTCGGCACCGCCGGCGGCATAGTCCACAGTTCGGCGCAAAACGCCGCGACCACCGAGCGCATCGCGGCCAATGCCGAGCGCGCCGCCAAGATCGCCGCCCAAGTGCGTGGCGAAACGGTTGCCGGTCGCACCGAGGCCGATAACGGCCTGCAACGCATCCGCACCGCGCGCCAGGATGCCCAGACGGCCGCGTCCGTCATGACCAGCCTGCAAACCAATTCCCGCAAAATCTACGGCTTCACCGAAGCCATCAGCGAGATTTCCGCCCGCACCAACCTGCTGGCGCTGAATGCCGCCATCGAGGCGGCGCGCGCCGGCGAACAAGGTCGTGGCTTCGCCGTCGTCGCCAGCGAGGTGCGCCAGTTGGCCTTGCGCACCAAGGAAGCGACCGATGAGATCAGCACCATGGTGCGCGAGATCAATCAGCAGGCGGAACAGGCCGCCACCGGCATGACGTCGCTCGCGGTGCAGGTCAGCGAAGCGGCCGGCAATGTGGAGAAGGTGCACGGTTTGCTGGGTAATATCGAGCGTTCCTCCGGCGTGTCGGAAGACGAGATCGGCCAGATCGCTCGGGCCTCGCGCGAGCATGTCGCCACCACCGAGGAAATCGCCGCCGCGATCGCCAGCATCCGCGACAGCTTGTTATCCACGGAGAAGGAATTGCCGCGCGCCGCCAGTTCGGCGATGGCGTTGGCCGAGCGGGCCGAGGTGATCACCGGCGCGCTGGGCGAGTCGTCGATCGCCACGTCGCACGACGCGATCCGGCATGCCGCGCAGCAGGCGGCGCTGGAAGTGGGCCGGATTTTCGAGGCGGCGCTGTCGTCGGGCAAGATCACACGCGATGCTTTGTTCGACCGGACTTATAGCCCGATTCCGAATACCGATCCGCCCAAGCACAAGACGAGATTCGATGATTTTACGGATCGCGTGCTGCCTTCATTGCAGGAGGCGCTGTTGGTGGCCATGCCGCAGCTGGCTTACGCCGGTGCTGTGGATAACAACGGCTATTTCCCCACCCATAACAAAAAGTTTTCGCAGCCGTTGACGGGGAATTACGACATCGACATTGTCAATAACCGCACCAAGCGGATTTTCAGCGATCGCACGGGCAAGCGTTGCGGCTCGAATACCAAGCCGTTCCTGTTGCAGACGTATAAGCGCGATACGGGCGAAGTGATGCACGACCTGTCGGCGCCGATTTATGTCAACGGCAAGCATTGGGGTGGTTTCCGCATCGGTTACCGCTCGAGCACCAAGCATTAGCGACGTTTATTGGGCTGTTGCGCGCGCGTAATCCCGTGGCGAACAGCCCATCACGCGCTTGAAGGCCGTGCTGAAGGCGCTTTCCGATTCGTAGCCCAGCGACGGCGCGATCACCGAAATCGGCGCGCTCGAATTGAGCAACTTGTCTCCGGCCAGCAGCATGCGCCAGCGCGTCAGATAGTCCATCGCCGACGCCCCCACCATCGTCTTGAACTTGAGCGCGAACGCCGAGCGCGACATCCCCGCGCGGCGCGCCAACGCTTCCAATGTCCAGCGATGCGCCGGCTCCGCATGCATGGCGCTGAGCGCCAACCCCATCTGACGATCGGCCAGCGCGAACAGCCAGCCCACGCCCGGGTCCGCGCCCTTGTCTTTGGCGCTCTCCTCCATGTGCAACCGCAGCGCCAATATCAGCATCATGTGCGCCAGGTGCTCGGCCATCAGCGAGCTGCCGGGCCGCTGTTCATGCAGCTCCTGGATCATGCGTTTGACCGACCACAGCAGCGCCGCCTGGTCCGTCTCCTGCCGCAGGTGCACGATCGGCGGCAGCATGGCCAGCAGGATCTCGCCGTGGCTGTGGCCGAGGAAAAAGCGGCTGCCGACCATCAGGCAAGCACCGCCGCCGTTATGCACGATGACGCCGGCGACGCGCGGGGCCGCGAATACTTCGGCCGAGTCGGCCGCCGGCAGCGACAGGTCGCTGCCCATCACAAATGGCCGCCCGCCCGGCAGCAGGAAACAATCGCCGGCCTTCAACAACGTCGGTTCGCTGACGCCCTCGACCGCCAGCCAGCATTGTCCGGAGACGATCGAATAGCATTTGATGCCGATGTTGGGCGGATAGCGGACCGCCCAGTCGCCGCCAGCGTCGAAGCCGGCCGATACATAGCTGCGCGGCTTGAGGAGCGCCAGGACATCGGAGAGTGGATCCATGAGTTTTGGACGAACGCGAAGATAATGCAGACTTTATAGCATGGATCGGATGACATTCCGCTTTTATCATTGGCTTTTTAATCAGCCAAGGAAATGACCATGCGTGTATTTGTGACGGGAGCGACAGGTTTTGTCGGCTCCGCAGTTGTAGAGGATTTGATGCAAGCCGGCCATCAGGTGCTGGGACTGGCTCGCAGCGACGAGGCCGCCGCGACGTTGACGGGGCTGGGCGCCGAGGTCCAGCGCGGCAGCCTGTTGGATATCGACAGCCTGGTGACGGCCGCGAAGGCTTGCGATGGCGTGATCCACACCGCCTTCATCCATGACTTCTCGAACATGCCCGAATCGGCCAAAACCGATCTGGCGGCGATCGAGGCGATGGGGGCGGCATTGGCGGGTTCGGGCAAGCCGTTCGTGGTGACGTCGGCCATTGGGATATTGCAGCCCGGCCGGATTGCCGTGGAAAGCGATGCGCCGATGGCCGCTTCGGCCGGGTCGTATCGTATCCCGTCGGAACTGGCCGCGCTGGCGCTGGGCGGACAAGGCGTGCGCGCGTCGGTGGTGCGGCTGCCGCCGTCGGTGCATGGCGACGGCGACCATGGCTTCGTTCCGGCGCTGATCGGGATCGCGCGCAAGCAGGGAAGTTCGGCGTACATCGATGACGGCATGACTCGCTGGCCGGCGGTGCACCGGCATGACGCGGCGCGGTTGTACAGGCTGGCGCTGGAGAGCGGCGTGGCGGGGGCGGTGTACCACGCGGTGGCGGAGGAAGGCGTGGCGACACGCGAGATCGCCGGGGTGATCGGCCGGCGCTTGAACCTGCCGGTGGTGGGAATGTCGGGCGATCAGGCCGCCGGGCACTTCGGCTTTATAGGGCGCTTCTTCGGCATGGATTGCCCCGCGTCGAGCGAGCAGACGCGGCGGCAGCTGGGCTGGCGGCCAACGCATCCGGGTTTGCTCGAAGATATGGATCGGGAGGCGTACTTCGCCGGGGAATTGAACCCTTAAGCGGTATCTTTCTTTGGGGCGCTGCCGGGCGCGGTGCGCGCCGCCACCTGGTTCATGCCTTCCAGATGCATCCGCAGCCACTTGTGCGCCGGGCTGCGCGCATCGCGTTCGTGCCACAGCATGTCCAGGTGGACCGCCGGCAGCTGGAACGGCAATTCCTTGGCGATCAGCGCGTCCGTCATCCCGGTCGAGGCGATCAAGTGACGCGGCAACACCGTGATCAGATCCGAGTTCGCCACCACCCGCCCTGCCGTGAAGAACTGGTTCACCGTCAGCAGAATCCGCCGCTCGCGCTGTATCTGCGCCAGCGCCTCGTCGACCAGGCCATGCGCGCGGCCCGAGAAACTCACCAGCAGGTGATTGGCCTTGCAATAGTTGTCCAGATTCAGCTCGACCTTGGCCAGCGGATGGTCGCGCCGCATCACGCAAACATAATGTCCGGAATACAGCCGCTCGTGACGGATCGGCGACCCGGTCTCGTACGACAGCTGCGCCGCCACGCCAGGGAAGAAGCCGACCGCCAGGTCGATGTCGCCCCGCAGCAGCATCGGCCGCGGTTCACGGGTGGTCAGCGGCACCATGCGCACGTTCACGCCGGGCGCTTCCACTTCGATCGAACGCATCAGCGACGGCAGCCAGAAGGCTGCGGTGGCGTCGGCCATCGCCATGCGGAAGGTCGCGTGGGCGGCGGAGACGTCGAAGGTTTCCGGCGCCACGGCCGCTTCCAGGCTGGCCAGCGCGCTACGCACGGACGGCCACAGCGATTCGGCGCGCGGCGTCGGCTTGACGCCGTAGGCGGTGCGTATCAGTAATTCGTCGCCCAGGCTCTCGCGCAGACGCTTGATCGCGTTCGAGACGGCGGGCTGGGTCATGGCCAGATGGCCGGCCGCGCGTGTCAGATTTTGTTCTGTCATCACGGCGTCGAAGACGCGTAACAAATTCAAGTCCAGCGTCAAAAAGCTCATGTTGGCTCAGGTAGTATGAAAATAGGATAAGACAGTATCGAGAAATATGGATTTCTCGTCAAGGATAAGCTTCCCCATTCACCAAACGAATAATTGTTATCGTGGAAGTAAATTGGATACTTATGTTGCGCTGCACTATAGTTAACTTGATTCTAAATGCACCGGTCTATCATGTCTACCATCATCTCAGTACTCCAAGATCTTTCGTTCCTCACCACGATACAGCTGGCGCTGGCCGCCGTTGTCGCCGTGGGCCTGCTGGTTTTGTTCAAACCGCTGCTGCGCGGCTGCGCGCGCGCCGCCGTGCTGATCGTTAAGCCGAAGTTGACCAAGGAAGAACGTCTGCAACGCCGCCAGATGCGCGATGCGATGATGCTCAAGCGCATGCTCAACACCAGCGAATGCGGTGCCAGCCATGCCGCCGAGCTGCGCGCGATGGCCTCGCGCGCCTAAGACTAGAAATTAGAAGCGAAGTTAGCGCTCGCCCAGCAGGGCGGGCTTGAGCGAGCTGTCCACAGGCTTGTCGCCCAGCCAGATACGCAGCACGGCGTTATAGAACGCCACATCCGGCATCAATTCCCCCAGCTTTTTACCGTTCAGATAGCACTGGGTGCCCTCGCCGGGTATCCAGTCGAGCAGCATCTGGTCGCCTTTTTTCAGCGTCTGGATTTGCGCGAACACTTCGCCGAACTTCATCGTCTGCGGCAGGATGCGGGTGCGCTCGACCTTGTCGGTGTTGGAACTCAAGCCTTCCATGAAGGATTTGCCGAAGTCGTCCGAGGTGATGTCGCGCAGCATGATGATGCTGACGCGGCGCGGGCCGGTGGCGCCGAGCACGTCGGAGACCGTGGTTTTCTTTTCGGCCAGATACAAACCGGCCGCATACAGCTTGAAGATGACCTTGGTGCGCAGGCCGGCTCCGTTGAGCTTGAGCTCCTTGCCGGCCACGGTGACGATCTCGTCGAACTTAGCGCCTGCCACCTCGACAGTGGCAAACGCCGGCAGTTGGACGCCGGCGGTCAGCACGGCCACCGCTATCAGACTCTTGATGAGTTGTCGGCGTCGCATGGCGGTCAGGCCTTGGCGGCCTGCAGGTGCTCGTATTTGGCGCGCAGTTGTTCTTCGGTCTCGCGCCAGGCGGGATTGAAGGGGATGCAGCTGACCGGACATACTTGCTGGCATTGCGGCTCATTAAAATGGCCGACGCACTCGGTGCACTTGTCCGGATTGATTTCGTAAATTTCCGCGCCCATGTAGATCGCGTCGTTCGGGCACTCGGGCTCGCACACGTCGCAATTGATACAGTCGTCGGTGATCATTAAGGCCATGACGGAACTCGCTTATTCGGTCTGGGTGGCTGCGATTTTCTTTTGCAGCCAGCGGTCGACCGATGGGAAAACAAACTTGGAGACATCTCCGCCCAGCACGGCGATTTCGCGCACGATGGTGCCGGAGATGAACTGGTACTGGTCGGACGGCGTCAGGAACAAGGTTTCGACGTCTGGCAGCAGGTAGCGGTTCATGCCCGCCATTTGGAACTCATACTCGAAGTCGGACACGGCGCGCAGGCCGCGCACGATGACGCGGGCATCATGCGCGCGCACGAAATCCTTCAACAGACCGGAGAAACTTTCCACTTTCACGTTCGGATAGTGGCCCAGCACTTCGTTGGCGATGGTCAGGCGTTCTTCCAGTGAAAAGAAAGGTTTCTTGTTCTTACTGTCGGCGACGCCGACCACCAGCGTGTCGAACAGACCCGATGCGCGACGCACCAGATCCTCATGACCACGGGTCAGCGGATCGAACGTTCCCGGATAAACGGCTACTACCATTGCGGCTCCCTGCAGTGCACCAATATAGAACGCGCATTATGCCTGAAAAACGATGTTTGCCTTAATATCGGGCAGTTTGCAGGGAACTAGTTGCAACTTAGTTGTTACTAAGCCACTAATGCCTTCAACTTGAGCAAGTGGAAGAATACCATTCCCGCCTTATCGGCGCGGATCACTTCCCATTGCGCCATCCAATCGGGCGTAGCGTCCGCGTCGAATTCCAGCGCCGCGCCGGACTCGGCGTACACCAAGCCGCCCTCTTTCAGGATTCTTGTGCACTGCGGCAGGCAGCGCTCCAAAAACTCTTGCTGATAGGGTGGATCGAGGAAAATCAGGTCGAATTTCTGGCCGCGCGCGGCGGCCGACTGCGCCACCGCCAACGCGTCGCCGCGCATGATCTGCACATTGTCCGCCTTAAGCTTGGTCTTGACTTCGTCGAGCTGTCGCACGACTGGCACGTTGGAGTCGATCATCATGACCGACTTGGCGCCACGGCTGGCGGCCTCGAAGCCGAGCGCGCCGCTGCCGGCGAACAGATCCAGTACTTGCGCATCGGCCCAGTTGGCGTCGCGCTGGTGGTTGATCCAGTTGAACACCGTCTCGCGCACGCGATCCGGCGTCGGCCGCAAGCCCTGCGCGCTCAATACCGGCAGCGGAGTGCGTTTCCACGCCCCGCCGATGATGCGCACCTGATTGCTGTGCTGGGGACCGTGGACCGGGACTTTTGCTGGTTTTGCGGCTTTGCTTGCTGGCTTCTTTGGCATGTGGCTGTGTTCTAAGTCATTGATTCAACAGGGTCCACTATACCATACGGGCTTGCTGGCGCTGGTCAGCGGGCCTCCGCCGCCAGGCTGCGGAAGTCGTCGATCCAGCCCTGCATGCGCTTCTGCGCGTGCGCCTTCTGTTCCGGCGTGGCGATCTTCACCACCGTCAAAATCAGCTGCAAACTGCCCTGCTCGGACGCCTCGAAGAACTGTTTGTGCTCGGAATTCTCCAGACGGTTGAAGGAATCCTTGATCAGCGTATTGATCAGCGGAATGGTCGCCTCCTTGCTCAACTTCTCCTGCTTCACTTTGCGCACCAGGCTCAGGATGGCGTTTTGACGGCGCTTACGCTCGTTGAGCCAGATTTCGTTGTCCAGCGGACGGGCATCGGAAGCCTTGCGGATCTCTTCTTCCTGCGTCTTCGAGAACTTGCCGAACCACAGTTCGAACTGTTCCATCGATTTCTTGTAGCGGAATTTTTGCTGGTCTTCCTTGCTGCCCTTCATGTTCTTCTTGCGGAAATCGTCGAGGTTGGAGGCGAACTTCTTCTCCAGGTTGTCGATCTGGTCCGGCTCCAGCGACGTCGCCAGGCCGGCCAGCTCCGGCGCCGCCTTCAGCAGCAGTTTCTGCGTGCGGCCCTTGATATCGTCGTAATCGGCTTGCAGGTCGGCTGCCGTCAGGTTGCCGGCCAACTGCTTTTGTCCCGTTTGCAGGATCTGCACGTAGTCGTTCAACTGGGTCTTGCGGTGCCAGCTGAACAGCTTGTCGATCTCCTTCTGCACCACGCCTTTTTGATCGGAGGTCAGATCGACGTAGCCGTCCAGCCACCAGTACAGCAAGGTGTCGCCATTGTTATAGGCCAGGCGCAGCGAACTGCACGCGGCCAGCACGGCCATGAGCGCAATCAGGAAAAGGCGGCTTAGCGTTCGGTTGCCGTTTTGGGACATGTTAGACTTTTGCATTTACTCACTCACTCTATCTGGCTTCTTATGAACGTCGTTATTCTCGCCGCGGGTATGGGCAAACGCATGCAATCCGCGCTGCCGAAGGTTTTGCATCCACTGGCCGGCAAGCCCATGCTTTTGCATGTGCTCGATACCGCGCGCAGCCTGTCTGCCAGCCGATTATGCGTTATTTACGGACATGGGGGCGCTGCCGTGCAGGAACTGCTGGCCAGGCAGCCGGAAAAGGTCGCCACCGCGCTGCAAGAACCGCAGCTGGGCACCGGGCACGCCGTCATGCAGGCGCTGCCGGAGCTCGACGACAGCGTGCCAACCCTGATCCTGTACGGCGACGTGCCGCTGACCACGTCCGCCTCGCTGCAAGCGCTGATCGACGTGGCCGGCAACGACAAGCTGGGCATCCTGACGGTCGAGCAGGACGATCCGTTCGGGCTGGGCCGCATCGTGCGCGAGGGGGGGGCAATGAGCGGCGAGATCGTCCGCATCGTCGAGCAGAAGGACGCCACCGACGCCGAGCGCGCCATCAAGGAAATTAACAGCGGCATCATGGTCGCGCCGACCGTCCACCTGAAGCGCTGGCTGGCCGCGCTCAAGAACAACAACGCCCAGGGCGAGTACTACCTCACCGACATCGTCGCGCAAGCCGTGGCGGACGGCGTGCGGGTAGTCTCGGCGCAACCGTCGGCGCAGTGGGAAGTGGCCGGCGTCAACAGCAAAGTGCAGCTGGCCGAGCTCGAACGCATTCATCAGCGCAACATCGCCCTCAAGCTGCTGGAACAGGGCGTGACGTTGATGGACCCGGCGCGCATCGATGTCCGTGGGGAACTGATCTGTGGCCGCGACGTCACCATCGACGTCGGCTGCGTGTTCGAAGGCAAGGTCGAGCTGGGTGACGGCGTGCGTGTCGGCGCGCACAACGTCATCGTCAACGCCCGCATCCTGGCGGGCGCCCAGATCAAGCCCTTCTGCCATATCGAAGAGGCGGTGGTGGGCGAAGTCTCGATCATCGGCCCATATGCGCGCCTGCGCCCGGGCACCGTGCTGGCCGAGGACGTTCACGTCGGCAACTTCGTCGAAATCAAGAACGGCCAGGTCGCCGCGCACAGCAAGGCCAACCA
Source organism: Duganella sp. AC237 (assembly GCF_979254035.1). Taxonomy (NCBI): domain Bacteria; kingdom Pseudomonadati; phylum Pseudomonadota; class Betaproteobacteria; order Burkholderiales; family Oxalobacteraceae; genus Duganella; species Duganella sp. AC237. The sequence goes on from NZ_CEEDEW010000003.1 coordinate 41,473, forward strand.
CCTGGCCTACATCGGCGACGCCACTATCGGCTCGCGCGTCAACATCGGCGCCGGCACGATCACCTGCAACTATGACGGGGTGAACAAATCGCGCACGGTCATCGAGGACGATGCCTTCATCGGCAGCGACAGCCAACTGATCGCCCCGGTGACGGTAGGCAAAGGCGCCACCCTCGGCGCCGGCACCACCCTGAGCAAGGATGCGCCGGCCGGCAAGCTGACGATTTCCCGTCCGCGCCAGATCACGATCGACAACTGGAGCCGCCCGGTCAAAAAGCCAAAATGAGGTGTTGTGGATAAACGTGTGGACATCCACTAGAACAAGCCGGGATAACTATCCCGGCTTTTTTATTTGTGGATAAGGATGTGGAGAAGCCTGCTGATAAGCCCTGAAGAAGCCGGGTATAAGCGGGGGAAATCCACTGAACAACTTGACTCGCGTGAGCGCCGACGATCCGCAAAGCCGCACTAAGCCGTGATATTGGCCGTCTTGTGGATAAGCCTGTGGGAAATCATGTGGGTAACGCAGGATAACTTTTAATTGTGGATAAGCCTGGGTATAAGCGCGTGGAAAGCGCCTGAACAAGCTGTGCAAACTACGGGAAAAGCCCAGGAGCTAAAAATAAGATGTGAACAACCTTGTGCAAAACCCTCGTATAACCGTTGGACAACCAGCCCATGATGAACCCCAAACCTCACTTACCTGCCGCATCAACAGTGCGCTTCGCAAATATGTCTTTGAAGACCGGCATGGCAGAAAACACATTCGGCCAGCCCGCGTAGAAGGCCAACTGGGTAAGCATCTCGGAGGCCTGCTTTTCGGTGAGGCCGCTATCCATTGCCCGGTTCAGGTGGTAAGTGATTTGCGCCACCTGGCCAGAAGCGACAAGCGCGCTGACAGTGACCATGCTGCGGTCGCGAGGCGCCAGGCCAGGGCGCAACCAGAGATCACGGAACAAGGCGTTGGTCGTGTACTGAACCACGCCCGGCGCTACCTTGCCGAAATTTTCCTCGACCGATTTGGCGCGCTTGTCGTCCGCCTCCATATCGAGCGGCAACAATTGCCCTTTCGCCGATGGCAACTGTTCGCTGGTGATCTTGCGCTCCGCAAAGACCTGCTTGGCTGCGCTGACGGCCGCCATGGCGTTCGGCCAGCCGGAATAGAAAGCCAGGTGCGTGATAATTTCCGATATCTCTCCAGGCGTGACACCATTGTCGAGCGCCCGGTTCAGGTAAAACGGCAGCTCCAAGGGTTGGTTCCTAGCGATCAACACCGTGAGTGTGACAATGCTGCGGTCTCGTGGCGATAAGTCAGGACGCGCCCAGACCTCGCCGAGTAGCAGGCCTTGGGTATAGCTTTCGAGTGCGGGAGCAAGCATTTGAATCTCCTTTGATGGGGATGAACGACTGTTGGCGGGCTTGGGCGCCTGTGCCGTCGCACCGCCTGGCAAGGCAAGCATCGATATGCCACACAGCGCGACGGTGCCGGCCAGTGCCCATTTCGATGGGGCGCGCTTATTGCCTGTATTGGTCATCGCTGACTTTCTCCATCCATTCGACATTCTTGCCATTGGCGCTCTCCTGAACGGCAATGTGCGTCACTGCCGTCGTTGGCGCGGCGCCATGCCAGTGCTTGACGCCAGGCGGAGTCCAGATGACGTCGCCCGGACGGACTTGCTCTACGACACCGCCCCACTGCTGTATGAGTCCCGCACCTGCAGTGACGATCAGTACCTGTCCCATCGGGTGGCTATGCCAGGCCGAGCGTGCACCCGGCTCAAACGTCACCGCACCGCCGGACACGGTCGATGGCGCGTGCACGCCAAACAGTGGATCAACACGCACACTTCCCGTGAAGTTCTGCGCCGGTCCTTTGGTCGACGCCTGGCTGCCCGCGCGGGCGATCAGCATTTGGGCTGGATTGGCATTCGCATTGCCGGTCTTGGCTGCCGGCACCTCCTGTGCGTGGAGGCCAGCCATGGCAAACATGCCGATCATGATTGCCGAAAGCCAGCGCCGCATGCCGGGTTTGATCTTCATGTGCTTTCCTTTAACAAGATTGAGTGCGATTCAGTAGCTTCGACAAGCTTGCGGCCAGTACGATTGGAACGGTATCCTCATCCTGCCGATTCATTGCCTGATCCTCTCGATGAGCCAAAATTCCATTTGCATCGATCACATCTCCGTCTATCCTTGCATCGGAAATGGAGACCATAAAGGAGTCATGAAATGACTAGATGGAAAGACAAATCGATGGCGGTACAAAAAACTCGTGGCCGCCCATTGTCGAACCCGATCCGAAAATTCTTCGCGGCAGTAGGCGCCGCTTTTCTTCTCATTGGCGGCAACGTCGCGAACGCGCAAGCTCAGGAAATGATGGTGCGCATCTCGGAAATCGAAGTGGACGAAAAGTACCTGGAACAATACAAGGCAATCCTCAAAGGCGAAGCGGAAGCCTCGGTGAGACTGGAGCCTGGCGTGATTGCGATTTTCCCGATGTATCAACGAGATAAGGATACCGAGTTCAGGATCCTTGAGATGTACGCGAGTCGCGAGGCATATGAAGCGCACCTCAAGACTCCGCATTTTCAAAAATACAAATCCGGGACGCTCCACATGGTCAAATCGCTGAAGTTAGTTGATATGCAATCCTTGGACGCAGCCACCATGCCGGGAATATTCAGGAAGTTGACCATTAATCGATAATTTTCCGGAAGCTACAGTGCCGTCCGCTGAGCCGTCCGCTATCGACTGCGGACGCAGAACCGTTCAAACCGCAATCCGCGTCTCAAACTTACTCCGGAACGTAGAAAAGTAAGCCTTCACGTTCCTGACGTTGGTCTGCGTCGCGAACAACCGATGCGCCAGCGCATGATATGCGGGCATATCGGCCACCTGCACGATCAGCACGAAATCCGGACCCGGCGCTACCCGATAACACTGCAGCACGGCATCCTCACCGGCCACATGCGCCTCGAACTCCGCCATGCGCTCGGCCGCCTGCACATCCAGCGAAATCTCCACGATCGCCGTCAGGCTCGGGCCCACCTTCTCCGGCGCGACAATCGCCACCTGCCGTTGAATGACGCCGGTGTCCGTCAATTGCTTGACCCTGCGCAGACAGGTCGGCGGCGACACATGGACAGCCAGCGCCAGCTCGCTATTGGTTTGTGACGCATCAACCTGCAGCACATTGAGAATGCGACGATCTATCTCATCCATAAAATTTTTCAGCCTAAATGAAATAATATTTCACGATATCGAAGTGATGAAAGATTATTTCAGAAGATGAGTCAATAAGAAAGCATATTTCACTGGGGCTGCTCTACGATGGCCTCCTAACTTAACAGAAGAGGTTTTCTATGTGCGGCATCGTCGGCGCGGTAGCGCAACGCAACATCACCCCGATCCTGATCGAAGGCCTCAAGCGCCTGGAATACCGCGGCTACGACTCCTGCGGCGTCGCCCTGCACGTCGACGGCCAACTGCAACGCTCGCGCAGCACCTCGCGCGTGGCCGACCTAGAAAAGCAAATCGACGAAGCGCACATGAAAGGCTTCACCGGCATCGCCCACACGCGCTGGGCCACGCACGGCGCCCCGGCCTCGCACAACGCCCACCCGCACTTCTCGCCATCGGCCGACCAGGCGCGCATCGCCCTGGTCCACAACGGCATCATTGAAAACCACGACGAACTGCGCGCCGAACTGACCGCGCTCGGCTACGTCTTCCAAAGCCAGACCGACACCGAAGTGATCGCCCACCTGGTCGACCACATGTACAACGGCGACCTGTTCGACACCGTCCAGCACGCCGTCAAACGCCTGCAAGGCGCCTACGCCATTGCCGTGTTCAGCCGGGAAGAGCCGCACCGCGTGGTCGCCGCCCGCCAGGGATCGCCGCTGATCGTCGGCATCGGCCAGGGCGAAAACTTCGTCGCCTCCGACGCCATGGCGCTGGCCGGCACCACCGACCAGATCATCTACCTGGAAGAAGGCGACGTGGTCGACCTGCAACTGGGCCGCACCTGGATCGTCGACGTCAACGGCAAGCCGGTGCAGCGTGAAGTCAAAACCGTGCTGGCGCACACCGGCGCGGCCGAGCTGGGCCCGTACCGCCACTACATGCAGAAGGAAATCTTCGAGCAACCGCGCGTCATCGGCGACACGCTCGAAGGCGTCACCGGCATCATGCCGGAGCTGTTCGGCGACGGCGCCTACAACGTCTTCAAGCAGATCGACCGCGTGCTCATCCTCGCCTGCGGCACCAGTTACTACTCCGGCCTGACGGCCAAATACTGGATCGAATCGGTCGCCAAGATCCCGGTCAACGTCGAAATCGCCAGCGAATACCGCTACCGCGACAGCGTGCCGCATCCCAACACCTTGGTCGTCACCATCTCGCAAAGCGGCGAAACGGCCGACACCCTGGCCGCGCTCAAGCACGCGCGCAGCCTCGGCATGGAGCACACGCTGACCATCTGCAACGTCGCCACCAGCGCCATGGTGCGCGAATGCAAGCTGGCCTACATCACGCGCGCCGGCGTGGAAGTGGGCGTCGCCTCGACCAAGGCGTTCACCACGCAGCTCGCCGCCTTGTTCCTGCTGACGTTGTCGCTGGCGCAAATCAACGGCCGCCTCACGGACGAAGAGGAAACGCATCACCTGAAAGCGATGCGCCACCTGCCGGTCGCGATTTCCGCCGTGCTGGCGCTGGAACCGTTGATCATCGCCTGGGCCGACGATTTCGCGCGCAAGGAAAACGCGTTGTTCCTGGGGCGCGGCATGCACTACCCGATCGCGCTCGAAGGCGCGCTCAAGCTCAAGGAGATTTCGTATATCCACGCCGAGGCGTATCCGGCGGGCGAGTTGAAGCACGGCCCGCTGGCGCTGGTGACCGAGGAAATGCCGGTCGTCACCATCGCACCGAACGACGCGCTGATTGAGAAGTTGAAATCGAACATGCAGGAAGTGCGGGCCCGCGGAGGCCAGCTGTACGTGTTCGCCGACGTCGATTCGCGGATTACATCAGGCGAAGGCATCCACGTGATCCGCTTGCCCGAGCACTATGGTTTGCTGTCGCCGATCCTGCACGTGGTGTCGTTGCAGCTGCTGGCGTATCACTCCGCGCTGGCGCGGGGGACGGATGTGGACAAGCCTAGGAATTTGGCAAAGTCGGTAACGGTGGAGTAGAGGCCGTTCACACCAGCCGATCAGGGCCGCCTGAAGGCGTGCGCACGATTGCTTTTCCGTCATGACGCGGCGTGGCAGTACAATCAAACGCCCGTCTCCTAAAGGCCCGCCATGCATTTTCTTGTCATCGCCGCTGCGTCCTCCCTCGTCGCGGTGCCGCTTGCCCAGGCCCAGCCGGCAGGCAAGGTTTTGCAAGTCAGAATCGGCACTGCATCTCCGCTCTCCGGCCCCAGCGCCCATGCGGGCAAGGACATCGAAAACGGCGCCCGCATGGCGACAGATGAACTCAACACGAAAGGCATCGTGCTCGGCGGCAGAAGGGTGCAATGGGTCTTGCAACCCGAGGACGACGGCGCCGATCCAAAAACCGGCGCAGCGGTCGCGCAAAAACTGGTCGATGCGAAAGTGGTGGCCGTGGTGGGGCACCTGAATTCGGGCACGACAGTGCCGGCATCGAAAATCTACGCCAGCGCCGGCATTCCGCAGATTTCGCCAGCAGCCACGACGCCCGCCTACACCAAACAAGGTTTCAGCACGGCCTTTCGCGTGGTCGCCAACGACAACCTGATCGGACGCACGCTGGCCACTTATTCGACCGGCACGCTTAAAGCAAAGAAGATCGCCGTGATCGATGACCGCACCGCCTTCGGCCAGGGGCTGGCGGACGAATTCGTCAAGGGCCTCAAAAACGCGGGGGCGGGAGGGAGTGTCGTCAGCCGCCAGTTCACCAACGACAAGGCAACCGATTTCAGCGCCATCCTGACCCAGATCCGCGCGCGCGATCCGGACGTGATTTTTTATGGTGGCATGGATGCGGTGGCTGGCCCGATGCTCAAACAAATGAAGGCGCTCGGGCTGCGCGCCAAACTCATTTCGGGCGACGGCGTCTGCTCGGAAAGAATGCCGCAGCTGGCCGGCGACGCGCTGGTCGACGACAAGGTGTACTGCGTGGTGGCCGGCGGCGTCGGCGCTGAGCAGGAAGCGGGCCTGAATGCGTTCGCGCAGCGGTACCAGCAGCGCTACAAGATCCCGGTGCAGACGTATGCGCCCTACGCCTACGATGCGGTGATGGTGTTCGCTAAAGCGATGCAGACATCCAATTCAAGCGATCCAGCGAGATTCCTGCCTGCGTTGGCTGCGGTCAGGCACGATGGCGTTACCGGCAGCATCGCCTTCGATCAGAAGGGCGATTTGCGCGACGCGGCGATGACGATCTATACCTTCCGCAACGGCAAGAAAGCCAAGCTGGCAGTCCTGCGCTGACGCGGAGAGTCCGAACGACGGCCATGCTGACATGGAAGTTGGGTCTTCCAAGAAACCAGGTACTTGGTGATGAACAAAGTGGCCTACCTCTTCGGTGTGAGCATCAGCAACCGGCCGCGCGGACCGTCTTCCAGCACCCACAGCGCGCCATCCGGCCCGGTGCGCACGGCGCGGATTCGTTCACCCATGTCCCAATGTTCCTGCTTGGTCGCGTTCTCGCCGTCGAGGGCGATGCGGTCCAGCGACTTGCCCGACAGACCGGTGATGAAGAGGGAATTTTTCCACTTCGGGAACAGGTCGGCATCGTAGTAGGCGAGGCCGCCCGGTGAAATGGCAGGATTCCAGGACACTTTCGGGGCCTCGAAGCCGTCGCCAGGCGCGTGGTCGGGGATGTCCCGGCCGTCATAGTGGTTGCCATTGGATGCCTTCGGCCAGCCATAGTTGAGCCCTGGCTTGATCAGGTTGATCTCGTCGCCATGGCGCGGCCCCATCTCCATTTCCCACAGGCGTCCCTGCCGGTCGAAGGCGATGCCCAGCAGGTTGCGGTGGCCGTACGACCAGACGGCGGCATGGAAGCCCTTGGCCGCGAGCGGGTTGCCGGCGGCCGGCGTGCCGTCGAGGTTCAGGCGCAGCACCTTGCCGAGCGTCGACTTGGGATCCTGCGCCGGATCGAAAAGCTGGCGGTCGCCACTGGTGAAGAAGAGATATTTGCCATCCGGCGAAAAACCGATACGGCCCGAATAGTGCCCGCCAGTCGAGGCATCCTGGCTGCGGAAAATGGCCTTTGTTTCCTTGAGCGTGCCACCTGCCTGATCCAGCGTCGCGGTTGCCAGCACGACCCGGCTGCCACCACCGGGCGCCGCCTCGGAGTAGCTGAAGTAGAGCAGCTTGCTGGCCGCAAAATCGGGAGCGGGCACGACGTCCATGAGCGCGCCCTGGTCCCTGCTGCTGACGGCGGGTGTGCCGGACACTGTCCGCTTGGTTCCGGTTGCGGGATCGAACAGGATCATCGTCCCCTCCTTTTCCGTCACCAGCATGTTGCCATCGGGCAGAAATGCCAGGGCCCATGGGCTCTTGAATGTGCCGACCGGCTTGACCTCGAAAGGCAGGCCGCCGGCCGCGGATGCACCGGCCCGCGCGTTCGCGGCTGCCGGGGCGGCGAGCGCGAGCAGGGTGAGCGAGAAAGTGGTGGCAAGGCCGAGCATGCTCATATTCATGTTTTCCAAATCTCCATTCGCGGGTTGTTAGGCCGAAAAGTATGCCGATTCGCGCCGGTTTGGTTGGGAGTGTAGAGCAAAACTCCCATTGCAGACGCTCCGCTAGTCGCGGCCTGTCAGCGGCTGCTGCGGCCTCGACGCCACGATAGAAAAGATCGCAGAGATCGACAGGCTGGCTGCGACGCACAGCATTGCGGCGGCTAGCGCCTTCGCCATCGAGACTGCGTCGGGCGATGCCCCTGCCACGGTGAAGAAGATGCCCCCCATGACCGCAACGCCAAGCGCGGCGCTGATCTGCAAGGCTGAGTTGGTGATGCCGGCGATCATCCCGGAGCCGGTTACCGGTGCCCGATTGATGATGGCGCGCACGAGTGTCGGCAGCGCCCATCCCTGACCGAAGCCCAATAGCCCCACTGCAATGACCAGCGGAATGTGCGCTGGCATCCGGCCAGGCGCGGATGCCACAATCACGGTCAGGATCACGCAACCGGCGACTTCGAGCATCATGCCGATGGCGGGAACGAACCTTCCGAAAACGCGTATGGCCAGCGGCGTCGTCAGCGGGCCGATGAAGGCGCCTATGCCGAAGGGCAGGAAGACCAACCCCGTTTCCAGGGGACTCAGCCCGACTACCGATTGCAGATAAACGGAGAAGACCAGGAAAAAGGCCGAGACGACATAGAAGAAGAGCACACCTGTGAGGCCACTCATCAGCCCAGGCAGTTTGACCAGCTCAACACTGATGAGCGGAACGCCGCCTCGAGCGGCATAGGCCTTTTCGTACTTCCAGAAGCAAACGCCAGCGAAAGGAAAAGCGGTGAGCATCGCGCAGGCCCACCAAGGCCAACCCAACTCCCGTCCCTCGACCAGCGGAACAATCAACAAGGCGAGCGTGAGAGCACACAGCAACATTCCGGTTTTGTCGAGCGGCGCGGGATGATCGCCGCGTACGTCAGGCAGCAGTGGGAAGCCGAAAATGAGGACGGCCGCGACCACCGGCAGGTTAATCAGAAAAATGATGCGCCATTCCAGGTGAAAGAAGTCTGCGGAAATCAACGCCCCACCGAGGGCTTGCGCGGCCACCGCTGCCAGTCCGACAGCGGCACCGTACAGGCCCAGCGCGCGTGCACGCTCATGCTCCGGAAACAGCGCGTGGATAGACGCCAGGCCTTGTGGCGCCATGGCGGCCGCACTCAAGCCTTGAAGAATGCGACCGACGATCAGCAAGGCCGGTGAAGTGGCCAGACCGCACAATACCGAAGTCAGTCCGAAGCCGCTGATGCCAATCAGGAAGATTTTGCGCCGACCGTACAGGTCACCGAGCCGGCCACCGGTAATGAGGAAGACCGCATAGGCCGAGGCATATCCGGAAATAACAAGTTGTAGTTCCGCAGCGCTGGCATGAAGCGAGCTCTGGATGGACGGCAGGGCGACATTCACGATGAAAAAATCCAGCGGGGGCAAAAATGCCCCCACCAGTAACACCGCAAATGCCGACCAGCGGCGCGTGGCGGATGTCGTCGTTTGCATGATTTCAGTGGAAAATGTCTGGGTCACGCCGGAAGGCCGAAGCGCTCCGTGCCTGCGACCGGTGCCCAATTTTTCAGCGGCGTTGCATAGTGCATTGTGAACTTGCGCTCGACGAATGCCCAGCGACCGTCCCGCCGATCATAGATATCCTTGTACTGGCCACTTACCTGCAACGGGCCTTGGTCGACGTCGTAGAAAATGCAGTCCGCCGCTACCAGCCCATGAGCGCTATCGCCTTCCACGGTGATCAGCGCGTTGGCCATCCAGTGGTGCATGTGGGGCATGCGTTTCATGTTGACTTCGGCCTGGGCCAGGATCGCCTCCAGGCCCTCGGAGTTGCCGTTCTGTCCAAGCAACAGACGCGAGTCGGGATGCCAGAGGGTGGCAAGCAGGGCCATGTTCATTGTGTCGAACGCTTCCGCGTAATTGGCGATGAGTGCATCGATGGCGAAACGGCTTTCGATGGCGTCCAGGCGTGCTTCAAGTTCTTTTGACATCGGAAATCTCCTGATGGGATGAGCATTTGAAAATGCCGACCCTGCACGGGCCAGCTCGAACAGGCGCCATGATGCTGCAAACAGATTTGTCGGTGAACTGCCATTCCTGTATATTCGGCGTACATTTTTGAACGGGTTTTGACACATGGAATGGAGCGACGTCCGAATTTTTCTAGCGGTGGTCCGTTCCGGTTCTCTGGGCGAGGCGGCGCGCAGACTCGGGGTAAGTCATCCGACCGTGGGTCGGCGGATCAAGGCGCTCGAAGACGAGGCGGAGCAGGCGCTCTTCCGCCGGACCAAGGATGGGCTGGTACTGACGGACACCGGGGACGCGGTGCTGGCGCTGGCGGAATCCATGGAAAATTCCGGCCTGGCCATGGAACGGCGGTTGGCGGGCAACCACGAACGCCTCGAAGGCGTGTTACGGATATCTTCGGCGGAGTGGTTTGCCGGCTATGTTCTCGCGCCCGTGCTGGCTGAATTGACTCGCCGCCATCCAGCCATCGTGCCCGAGGTGATCGCCAGCTACCGGCTGCTCGATCTGTCGCGTCGCGAGGCCGACGTGGCCTTCCGTATCGTGCCCTTCACGGAACCGGACATCGTCCAGCGCCGCCTGATGAGCATTCCGTACGGCCTCTACGGCTCGGACGAATCCGCGCGGGCGTTGCAAAGGGATCCGGCTTCGGTCGGACTCATACTCATGAATTCGGCGCAGTCGCACTTTCCCGATGTCGCCTGGCTGCTTGACCGGTTCCCGCTATCCCGGCGTGTCTTCACTAGCACAAGCCGCGCGGTGCAGGCGCGCATGTGCGCGCAAGGTATGGGTGTGGCAGTACTGCCGAGGCCACTTGGCGATGCGACACCCGGGTTACAACGCATCGAGACATCCGAGCCGCCGCCGGGCAGGGATATCTGGGTTGGCTACCACCATGACCTGCGGCATATGGATCGCCTGCGGGCGCTGCTGGATATTGCCGATACCATGCTATCGCCTGCGTTTGCGCCAACGCGACATCGCTAGCCATACCAGGGAGGGAATGACCCAGACCAGCGGTACGGGCGTTCACCGAGTGGACTACCGAGCTGTTCGGCAACGCCTCACCGGCGCGTGCACGATCGCTAGAACGCGCTCTTGACGACGCCGCCATCGACACGTAGCGCCGCGCCGGTGGTCGCCGACGCCAGCGGGCTGGCCACGTAGGCCACGAGCGACGCCACTTCCTGCGGCGTGCCGAAGCGCTTGATCAGGGACGTCGGACGCACGTGGTCGAAGAACTCCGCTTCGATCTGCTCGAAGCTCTTGTCGCTCGCGCGCGCCGCGACTTCGTCGGGCCGGGCAGGACGCTGTTGACCGTGATGCCGGTGCCGGCGACCGATTCCGCCAAGCCGCGCGAGACGGCAAGTTGCGCAGTCTTCGTCATGCCGTAATGGATCATTTCGGTGGGGATCTGCACCGCGCTTTCGCTCGAGATGAAGATGATGCGGCCCCAGTTCGCCCGTTTCATCTCGGGCAGCACCAGGCGCGCGAGCCGTACGCCGCTGAGCACGTTGACGTCGAAAAACCGCAGCCAATCCTCGTCGGGAATATCTTCGAACGCCTTGGGCTCGAAGATGCCGAGATTGTTGACCAGGATGCTGATGCCCGGATAACGCCGCACCACTTCCTTTGCCTCCTCCGCCAGGCTCAGGTCGCCGGCATAGCCGTAAACCGTGCCCTGCGTTTCCTCCCGTATGCGGTTCACCGCGTCGTCGACCCCGGCCTGGGTCCTGCCGCTGACGATGACGCTGGCGCCCTCCCGCGCCAGCGTCGCCGCGATCGCGTAGCCGATGCCCGCCGTGCTTCCGCTGACGAGCGCCAGTTTGCCATTGAGTTGCAAGTCCATGTCGATTCTCCTTGGTTGGCTCTTGTGGTTGAAAACACAGGATATCCCAAAGAGCAACTGCCCTAAACACACTATCGGGTGGAAATCTTCTATACAATCGCGGATGAACGTTGCCAAGTTATAACTAATTTCTATGTGACATGAGAATACGCCCATTGCCCGGCGGTCTGCGCGGCGTGCTGGCCTGCTGCGCCGTGTTTTTGTGCGGCGCCCTGCCTGCGGCAGGCCGGGCGCAAGCCGTGTCATCCCCCACCATCGATTTGCATCACACCAGCTGGAGCGCGCGCGACGGCGCGCCGGAATCGATCATTTCGATGACGCAGACCAGTGACGGCTGGCTGTGGTTGGGCGGGGCGGGCGGACTGTATCGATTCGACGGCATGCAGTTCGAGCAATTTGTCCCGGTCAATGCCGCCTTGCCGCCCAAATACGTCAGCATTGTCAATGCGGCGGCGGACGGCGGACTGTGGATCGGCTATCGCGCCGGCGGCGTCAGCTACCTGCGGCAAGGGGTGATACGCAGTTACGGCGAACAGGACGGCTTGCCCGAGCGCGCCGTCTGGGGCCTGGAGCAAGACGGCGGCGGCCGGATGTGGGCGGCCACCGCGTTGGGCCTGTTCTACCTGGAGGGTGGCCGCTGGCATAAGGCGGACGGCGCCTGGCAAGTGGCTGGCGGCGGCTATAAAACCCTGATGCGTGATCGGCATGGCGTGCTGTGGGCGCAGGGCGATGCCGGCGTGTATTCGCTCAAGCCGGGCGCGACGCGGTTCGCCAGGGCGGCGGTCGACAGCGGCACCGGCGTGCTGTTCGAACTCCCCGATGGCAATGTCGTCAGCTGGGATGCGCTGCATGGCCGGCTCCATCTGCTGACAGGTCCCCAGCGCAATACCGTGTATCGGCAGTGGGGATCCCTGGGCGATCCCGGCAGTCTTTTGGTCGACCGCCACGGCGATCTGTGGGTGGGGCTGCTGGAAGCATTGGAATATCGCACGGCGCGGGTAACGGCCCGGGCGGCGTCGCCCCAGGGCTTGAGCGGGCGCGCCGTCCACGCCATTTTTGAAGATCGCGAAGGAAATATATGGACGTCCACGTCCACTGGCATCGACCGGTTTCGTGCCAAACGCGTGAGCCGGCTCGATGTTCCGGAAGCGGCCATCGGCGGCGCGCTGCTTGCCGACGAGCGTGGCGGCGTCTGGATCGGCAGGTATCACGCCATGGCGAACGAGCGCGGCCAAGTGACGGCGACGCCCCGCCGGACGGTGGACGGCGCCGGCTGGGACGGCTTGCTGTCCAGCTTGGCCCGCACCGGCGATGGCGCGCTGTGGGGGGCCTCGTACGGCACGTTGTGGCGTTTTCAGGGCGAGGACAGCCGGACGGTGGGCCTGCCAGCCGCGGTCGGCGGCGCGCGCGTGCGGGCGCTGCTGGCGGACCAGGACGACGGTCTGCTGGTGGCGCTGTTTCCAAATGGCTTGTATCGCCGCAGTCCCCGGGGGCAATGGGAACAAACCGGCAGGCAGGCCGAAGTCAATGTGATGGCCCGCTCGGACGCCGCCGGCCTCTGGCTCGGCTATCATCCCGGCCTGGTGGCCCAAGCGCAAGGCGCGGCGTGGCGCAGCTACGGGCCGGCCGAGGGATTGACGCTTGGCCCGGTGATGGCGCTACACCTGCATGCAGGGCACGTATGGGCGGGTGGCGAGAGAGGCTTGGCATTGCTCGGGGAAAACCGGTTTAACCAGCTCAGCGGCGCCGATGGCGAGACCTTCCACGGTATTTCCGGCATGGTGGAGCTGCAAAACGGCGATCTGTGGCTGAATGCATTTGCCGGCCTGTTCCGCATTCCCGCCGCCGAGATCGCCAGATTCGAGCGGGGGCGCGCGTACCGCGTGCAGTATGAGCGGCTGGACCGGCTCGACGGACTGGAAGGCAGCGCGCCCTACTTCACGCCGACACCATCGCTGGTGCTGGCCGCCGACGGGCGCCTGTGGGTCGCCCGCACCACCGGTCTTTTTCGCCTGGACCCCGCCGCATCCTTGCCGGCCGCGCCCCGGCTGCCGGTCACCATCAAGACGCTGGGTCCGCCCGGCAACGTCAGGCCGCCGCTGCAGCCGATCCGCTTCGCCCCGGGCAACTCCGCATTGCAGATCGATTACACCAGTGTGGCGCTGTCGATGCCGGAACGCCTGCGCTTCCGCTACCGTCTGGGCGGCGTCGATGCCCAATGGCAGGAAGCCGGCGCACGCCGCAGCGCTTACTACGGCAATCTGGCGCCGGGCCGGTATGATTTCAGCGTCACCGCGACGGACTACAACGGCCAGTGGAGCGATGCCGTCACCACGGTCGGTTTCGAGATCGCGCCCAAGGCGACGCAGACCTGGTGGTTCAAGGCGCTATGCGTGCTGGTGTCGCTGTCGGCGGTCTACCTGGCTTACCGCTGGCGCATCGGCCGGCTGGGCCGGCAGATGGCGGCCCGGCTGCAGGAGCGCGTCAACGAGCGCGAACGCATCGCCCGCGAGCTGCACGACACGCTGCTGCAATCGGTGCAGGCGCTGGTGCTGCACGTGCACGCCGCGATGCTGGAGTTGCCGGCGGCCGCCGTGGCGCGACTGCGGATCGAAAGCGCGTTGCTGCAGGCGGACGAGGTGCTCAACGAGGGGCGCGAGCGGATATGCGCACTGCGGGGCGACGAAATCGGCAAGCCGGGTTTCGAGGACGCGCTACGGGCTGCGGCGGCGCGCCTGCGGCAGGGCGATGCGGCCCCGGTCGGCGTGACGGTTACCGGCGCCGTCCGCCAGCTGGACGCCACTGTCCACGTGGAAGCCCTGGCGATCCTCACGGAGGCGATGGCCAATGCCTGCACCCACGCCAGGGCGACCAGGATAGAGGTGGAAGTCCACTATGGCGGGCGGGAATTCCGCTGTATCCTTAGCGACAACGGCATCGGCATGCCCGCCACGGTGTTCAATGACGGTGGCCGCCCGAACCATTGGGGCATGCGCGGGATGTACGAGCGCGCCGCCGGGATCAACGCCAGGCTGGCGCTGCGCAGCGGTGAAGGCGGCGGCACCGCCTGGCGGCTGGACCTTCCGGCCAAGCTCGCCTATGCGCGCTTGCATCAGGACCGCTTGCATCAGGACCGCTGACCCGGCCGGGCGATAACGACAGGAGCAAAGTCATGCAGAACGACCAGATCAGCATCATGATCGCCGACGATCACCCCTTGCTGCGCAGCGGTATCATCGCGGTGCTGTCGGCCAACCCGCGATTTGCCGTGGTGGCGGAGGCCGAAGACGGCGACACGGCCGTCGAGCTGTACCGGCGCTGGCGCCCCGACGTCATCCTGATGGATTTGCAGATGCCGGGCTTGAACGGCATCGAGGCGACCGGCGCGATACGCCGGATCGACCCCGAGGCCCGCGTCATCATCCTGACGACGTTCGACGGCGATGTGCAGGTGACGCGCGCGCTCAAGGCCGGCGCGACCGGCTATGTGCTGAAGAACACGGCCCGCACCGCCTTAAGCGATTACATCGTTTCGGTGCACGCCGGCCGGCGGCTGTTGCCGCCGCCGGTCGCGGCCAGCCTGGTCAACAGCTTCCAGCTCGACGCCTTGAGCAAGCGCGAGGTCGAGGTGCTGCGCCTGGTCAGTGGCGGCAATTCGAACCAGCGCGTGGCCGACCAGCTGGGCTTGCGCGAAGACACCATCAAGACCCACATGAAAGCCATTTTGCAAAAGCTCGACGCGCGCGACCGCACCCATGCGGTGATGATCGCCGTGCGGCGCGGCTATTGGGAGAACTGAGCGGTTGCAAGACACGATAGGGTGAAAAACAACCGGCCCTAGGCGGCAGTGACCGCGACACCGCCCCGTCCTTATACTGTTTTTTTGCCATCGAGCGAAAGGACGGTATCGCCATGAACACCCGGTTGAAATTGTTGTTGAGTTTACTCCTGGCGGCGGGCGCTGCCCATGCCGCGCCGCCGGCCCTGCAATCGGCCAGCAAGCTTACCTTTGGCGACGCGCAAACCTTGTTCGTCGCCGACTGGAAGGGCGCGCGCATTTTCGCGCTGGCGCTGCCGGCGCCCGTCCGTCCTGCCGGCAAGCCGTTCAATTTGATGGATGTGCAGGCGCCGATCGCCAAAGCGCTGAGGGTGGCGCCGGGCGCGCTGCGCTTCGAGGACATGGCCGTGCAGCCCGGCGGCGAAGTGGCGTACGTCGCGCTGACCGTGCGGGGCGTGAAAGGCCAGGCCAAGCCCGCCATCGTCAGTATCGACGCCACGGGGCAAGTCCGGCGGCTCGATCTGGCCCGGGTTTCGTCCTCGGCCGCCATCACCGATGCGCCGACGGCCGATGTCGCCTTCTGGCGCGACCTGCCGGCACAGACCTTGACCGTCACGGACATGCGCTACTACCAGAACCGGCTGTATGTGGCCGGATTGTCGAACCGCAGTTTCGCCTCCACCTTGCGGGTGTACGACTATCCGTTCAGCGGCAAGGCCAGCGCCACCACGGTCGAGATGTACCATCCGGTCCACAATCAGATCGAAACCCGCGCGCCGATCCGCAGCATGACGGTGATGACGATCGGCGGCGAGCCCACGCTGGTCGCGGCCTATACGTGCACGCCGTTGGTGACCATCCCGCTCAAGGATCTGAAGGATGGCGCGCACATCGCCGCCCGCACCGTGGGAGAACTGGGCTGGGGCAGCGCGCCGAACGGCCTGGTGAGTTTCAGCACCGGCGGCCAGGACTACGCCTTGCTGGTCAATTCCAGCCGGTCGGCCGACCTGTTGAGCGCCGTCGACCTGGCCGCCGCCGCCGCCGCGCCGGGCCTGGCCGCGCCGATCGAGTGGCCGGGCAAACCTTATCTCGGCGTCAAGGCGACCATGGCGCCGATGTCGGCGGTGATGCGGCTGGACAACCTCAATCCGAAATTGCTGCTGGCGCTGCGCCGCTCGGAAGCGGGCGGTGAAATGCAGCTGGTGTCGATTCCCAAGGGCGGCTACCTGCGCCTGAGCGACTTCGTCAACGAGTACGATTTTCCCGATTACCGTTATCCGGACGGCGACACATTCCGCGACTTCCACAAATATGCGCGCACCATCGAAGGCTATCCTGAACTGGCCCGCTAGCGCGTTGCTGCTGGCGCTGGCCCTGGCGCCCGGGCCGGTGCTGGCCGACGCCACGGTGACGCCTTCCGGACCGACGGTGGCGGAAAACCTGTTGCGGATCGAATTGCACCTCGATCGGCCGTTGGCGGCGCCGCTCGATATGGGGCGTGTCGTGTTGTTCGATAGCGCCGGCGCACCGATTCGCGACGCTTTCCTGGATTTGCCGCTGCCGGACCGCAGCGGAAGGACCGTCGCCCTGTTGCTGCATCCGGGCCGTATCAAAAGCGGCGTCGGCCCTAATGTCGCGCTGGGGCCGGCCTTGCGCAGCGGTCAGTTCGTCACACTGCGCATTGACGATCCGCAAGTTGGTCCGCCGCTGGAACGGCGCTGGCTGGTGACGGCGCCGCTGCGCCAGCGCATCGATCCGGCACAGTGGACGGTGCAGGCGGGGCGCCGTGGCGGCCGGCAGCCGCTGCGCGTTCATGTTCCCGCCGCGCTGGATGGGACTGCGGCTGCGCAGATCGCCGTGCAGGGCCCGAACGGGCGGCGCCTGCCGGGCGCGGCAACGCTTGCGGCCGGCGAGCGGGAATGGCGCTTCACGCCAACGCGGCGCTGGCGTTCGGGGAGTTACCTCTTGCGCATCCATCCACGACTGGAAGACCCGCAGGGTAATCGACTGTGTTCCGCCTTTGAGCAGGCCGGGCAGAGCGCCCAGCTGTGCCAGGCGGAAGGGCGGGTGGCCTTTGTGATCGAGTGAGCCTCGCCTCCTCTCAGCGTGATCCCGCGTCATCGATGAAATCGACCAGTACGATCCATGTTATAACAATGTTGACTGACAACCCAAGCGGGTATAGCGTTGCGAGACATGGGAGGATATATGCGCATCGCTATTCGTCGTATTGGAAATTCAAAAGGGATGATTCTCCCGACAGCGCTTTTGGCCCAGATTGGCTTGCAAGATGAGGCAGATGTATCGGTCGAGGACGGTGCGATTGTGGTTCGTGTTCCGGCTCAGCCGGTTCGTAGCGGGTGGGCGGAGTCCAGTAAAGCGCTTGCCGCTGCTGGTGACGATGCCTTGATCATGCCGCAGTTCGGCAACGCCGACGACGAGGCGATCACGTGGTAAAGCGGGGCGAAATATGGCTGGTGAATCTCGATCCGACCGTCGGTAGCGAAATTCAAAAGTCGCGCCCGTCGTTACCAATCCCCAAACGCTAGCTGTCACCCTGCAAACCTTACAAGTAATTTTTGCTCCGTAAAAGCTGCCGTTTACGCTAGCGGATATTCACCAGCGGAGGCGGTTCATCCGGGGCAGCTTCGACATCCTTCGGCCATGTCGCATCGGGCTTCAAGAGCAGCAACTGCTCCTCCATCACGCGAAACTCCAGCGGGTTGTCCATACGGCTCACTTCTCCATCGAGCGCCACCTTGACCTGGCGGCGCCGCGCCAGCCTGCGTCCCTTCACCGTCACCTGCATCTGCTTGAAGCTGAAGGTGGTGAGCTCGTCGCCCTGGTCCAGGCGTCCCATGCGGCCCAGCGCGCCGTGCAGCATCAACCACAATATGCCCAGCTTGCCCTTGGTGCGCGGCGCCACCGCCGCCAGCCGGCCATCCTCGAGCGCCGCGCTCATCGGCGGAATGCCGATCTGTTCCATTTGCAGGCGATTGTTGCCGACAAAGAATGTGGCGGTGCGCAGGCGCTGCAGCTGGCCGTCGATGTGCAGCACCAGGCGCAGCCGGCGGTGCGGACTCAACACGGTTTTCAGCGCCGACAGCGCCGCCACCAGCCGGCTGCGGCCGAACTGCTTCTTGTCCTGCTCGCGCTCTTCCAGCATCTTCGGATACAAGCCGATGCTGGCGTTGACCAGAAACACGCGGTCGTTGACCACGCCCACCTGCACCGGGTGCAGCCGCGCGGCAAGCAACGCGTGCACCGCCTCGCTCAGGTCTTCCGGGATGCCGTGGGTGCGGCCGAAATAATTAAAGGTGCCTTGCGGCAGCACGCCGAACGCGCAGCCGTGCGTGATCGCCTGACGCGCCACCGCGTTGATGGTGCCGTCGCCGCCGGCCGCCACCAGCACGCCGCCGGCGTCGGCCGCTTGCCTGGCAAGCTGGCCGGCGATCTCGTCGATGGTGTCGGGCTGATCGACGATGGTCAACTCAAACTGCCGGCCGGCCGCGCGCAGCACCGTTTCGATGGTGGTGCGGCGCTCTTCCGTCTCGGAATGGCCGGAACCGGCATTGAGGGCGATGAAAAAACGGGCGTCGGGCGAGGTAGCGGTAGCTGGCATTGGGCAAGGTCGGTTGGTCGATCATCACCGGCGCGGCGCGGCAAGTCATTGTAACCTTGACATCGCGTTGCCTATGCTCGTTAGCACACAGAAACCACTTTTGCCGCCCCGACGCCACCGGATCACAGCGCCGGATGCAGTCCACGCACCGGGCTGACCGCTTCGAGCAACGACGCGACATGCAGGATCGTCGACTCCGCCTGCCATGTGCCGACGATCTGGATGTTGATCGGCAGCCCTTCCCTGCTGGTGCCGAAGCGCATCGCCAGGCCCGGCAAGCCGGTCACGTTGAGCGGCACCGTCGCGCCTTGCAGGTAGGTCGCGTCCACCGTCCGGCCGTCGATAACGAAGCTTTCCACACCGTGCTTGTGCGCCGGGATCGGCAGCACATGCGTGATCAGCGCGTCGTACCGCGAGAAGTAATCGGCATAGCCGTCGCGCAGCCGCTCGGCCGCCTGCTCGGCCTCGATGTAGTCCTTCATCGACGTATCGGGCAGCGACAGCATGGTCTTGGCCATTTTGTAGAGCTCATCCTGGCTGCGGCCCGCCGTCGCCGCCGCGAACGCCGGCTTCATCTCCATCACGTGCAGCTTGTTGAACACGTCGAGGGCAAAATCGCGCTCCAGCGCCGGGATGCCGACGTGCTCGACAAAAATGCCGATGTCCTGCAGCGCCCTGGCCGCCGCCTTGACCGTCGCCGCCACTTCGGGATCGACCGGTCCGAAGCCGGGGCCGACCATCCAGCCGACGCGCAGCGGACGTGACGGCGCGTTGCCGAGGCCCGCGTCGAACGGCACCGTGCTGCTGGCGAAGGCGTCCTGGCCGTCCGGCCCGGCCAGCTGCGCGAACGCCAGCGCGATGTCGCGTACCGAGCGCGCCATCGGCCCCACATGCCAGAAGCGGCGCGGCGCGCGCGGCCAGATGCCGGTCATCGGCACGCGGCCGTGGGTCGCCTTCATCGAGGTGATGCCGGTCTGCGCGGCCGGTCCGCGCACCGAGATGGCGAGGTCGGTGCCCAGGCCGAGCGGCGACATGCCGGCCGCGATCGCCGCCGATTCGCCGCCGCTGGAGCCGCCCGGCGTGCGGCTCAAGTCCCACGGGTTGTTGGAGGCGCCGGAGAGCAGGTTGTCGCTTTCAATCCAATAGGAGAATTCCGGCAGGTTGGTCTTCGCCAGCAGGATGCCGCCGGCCGATTTCATGCGCGCCACGCTGGTGGCGTCGGCGTCGGGCACGCGGCCCTTGAAGATCGGCGAACCGCGCTGGGTGGCCACGCCGGCGGTGTCGATCGAATCCTTCACCGTGAACGGCACGCCGTGCAGCGGACCCAGCTCGGCTCCCGACAGCACCGCCGTCTCCGCCGCCTTGGCCGCCTGGAGCGCGTCGCCGGCGATCGTGACGATGGCGTTCACCTGGGGATTCACGGCCTCAATGCGTTCGAGGTGCGCTTGCATGACCTCGACCGGCGAGATTTCCTTGGTACGGATGAGTTCAGCCAATTTGGTCGCGTCTTGATAGAAAAGTTCGGTGTTCATAGTCGCCTTTCGATGAGGGTGGTCACAGGAAAAACGCTGGGTTGTTAGCCTACCTAACGTTCGTTAGGCTGAAAGATATACGCTATAATCGACTCCGTCAACACTGTTCGAGGAAAAATTCTTGAAAACCGAGCCCACATCCAATTCCAGCGACAGGATCCTGGCGGCGGCGACCAGGATCGCGCAAGCGCGCGGCTACGGCGGTTTGAACGTGCGCGGGCTGGCGGAACAGGTCGGCATCAAGGCGGCCAGCCTCTACCATCACTTTCCCAGCAAGGCCGACCTCGCCGCGGCTGTCGCCAAGCGCTACTGGGAAGATTCCACCGTGACGCTGGAGGCCCTGTCGGCGGAGACGCAAGACCCGCTTGCCGCCTTGCGCCGCTATCCCGAGACGTTCCGCCGCTCGCTGGAAAACGACAATCGCATGTGCCTGGGCAGCTTCATGGCCGCCGAATATGACGATCTGCCGGCCGTGGTGCAGAAGGAGGTGCAAGCCTTCGCCGAGGTCAATGTCGCGTGGCTGGCGAAAACCCTGGTGGCGGCGCAGGTGACCGGCGTCGACGAGGCGCCCCGCCGGGCGCAGGCCATCTTCGCGGCGATCGCCGGCGCCCAGCTGATGGCGCGCGGCCGCGCCGATATCACGCTGTTCGACGCGCTGATCGAGAGTTACCAAGGCGTCGGCCTGCTGCCGTCGTAAACCGGGGCTTTGGGTACACTACGTTTATGACAATTAAAACGACGTTGATCCAAAGCTGGCGCTCATTGTGGGAACTTCGCCCCCGGCATGAGGTCCCCACCGTCACCCGCCTGCTGATCGCGTCGCTGATCGCAGTCGCCCTGGCCCTCGCGCTGATGTCGTTTGTCGCCATCTTCGGCCACGTCGACCGGCCGGGCTGGTGGTGGGCGTCGATGCTGCCCAACATCGCGATCTGCCTGTGCATCGTGCACACGCTGTTCGGCGTGCTCCGGCTTGCCGAGCGCTATCTGCCGCCGCACCTGGCGGCGCGCCTGTCCGATGTGCGCGACATCCGCGCCGGCATGGCGCTGTCCGCGCTGGCCCTGATCGGCATCATTGTCGGCATGACCATCGGCTTCACGATCGTCCCGATTCTGGTGGGATTCAACGTCTGGGACATGTTTATTTCCCTGCCTGCCGCGCTGACCAAATTCGCCGTGTTCATTCTGTTCGTCCTGGGTATCAACTGGGTATGGTGGCGCTCGCGCCTGCGCCAGCAGCAGCTGCAAAGCGAGGTCACGGAGGCGCGCCTGCGCCTGTTGCAAGGGCAGATCGAGCCGCACTTGCTGTTCAACACGCTGGCCAACATCCAAAGCCTGATGGACTACGACACGCCGCGCGCGAAACGGATGATCGAAACCTTCTCCAGCTATCTGCGCGGCAGCCTGTCGCAGCTGCGCCAGACCGACAGCACCCTTGCGGCCGAACTCGACATGGCGCGCAACTACCTCTCCTTGCTGCAGATCCGCACCAGATGGCGCTGACATCGCCGGACATCGTCACGGCGGCGATTCGGCAAGTGCTGCCGCCATCACGCGATAAAATGCTCGCCGGACAATAAGAAATAACGCTAACCGTGGACCACTGTCACACGCGGCCAGCGCGACGCATAGTTTTTCTGCTCGACGCGTAGACGATAGGTTTCCATGCTCACCCGCGCCGGATTGCGCCGCACCACGCAATCGAATAGGTCGTCCAAACCATGCGGCGCAATCACTACGATGGAGTCATCGCGGTTCAGGGACAGGCCGACGCAGGTAGCGTACTCGGGCCACGACGCAACCGCGTCCTGGAGCGAGGCAAGCGGCGCGACCGCATGGCCGAAACAGTCTTCGAACCATCGATGCACCGACGCCTGGTTGGTCACTTCCCAAGGAATCTCCGGCATCGCGTGATGAAGCCGCCGCTGCAGTTTCGTTTCCGTCTCAGGCGCCAGATCGGACGCGTCGAAATAGGCGACGTCCACGTCGGGCAGCCGCGACGGCGTCGCATAGTTGTGCAAGGCGTCCCACACCAGATTGCGGACAGCGCCCGCGCCGATGCAGCATGACGGCAGTTCCAAATCGCGCACCGCTTCCAATGCCGCCATGAACCATGCGGAGGACCGGGCGATACGACGCAAGCGCTCCGCCAATTCGTCTGCGCGCACAATGTCGATCCCTGTTTTCAGTTCAACGCCCGTTCCTCGGCGCGCAAGGTCAGCACCTGTACGCCGTTGCGCGTCACCGCCACCGTATGCTCGAACTGCGCGGACAGCTTGCCGTCCGTGGTCACGACGGTCCAGCCGTCCTCCTCGGTGTGCACGGTGCGGCGGCCCTCGTTGAGCATCGGCTCGATGGTGAAGACCATGCCTTCCTGTAGCACCAGTCCCGTCTTCGGCTTCCCCCAGTGCAGCACCTGCGGCGCTTCGTGCATCTCGCGGCCGATGCCGTGCCCGCAATATTCCCGGACAACCGTGTAGCCGTTGCGCCGCGCGTGGCGTTCAATGGCATGGCCGACGTCGCCCAGCCTGGCGCCCGGTCGCACCGCCTTGATACCCTTCCACATCGCCTCATAGGTCACTTCCACCAGCCGCTTGGCCAGCGGCGAGACTTCGCCGACGAGATAGGTTTTGCTGGAATCGGCGATGAAGCCGTTCTTTTCCAACGTGATGTCGAAATTGACGATATCGCCGTCGCGCAGGATATCGGTGGTGGAGGGCACGCCGTGGCACACCACATTGTTGCGCGACGAGTTGAGCGAGTAGGCGAACCCGTACTGCCCCTTGCTGGCCGGACGCGCACGCAGTTCATTGACGATGAAGCTATCGACCATGTCGTTGACCTGCATGGTGGACATGCCGATCAGCCTGAACTGGTCGAGGTGGCCGAACACGCTGGCCAGCAGTTTACCCGACTCGGCCATCAGCGCGATTTCTTCCGGTCGCTTGGTCATCCGATGGCGCTCCTGAACTGGGTGTCGACGTCGACGCCGACGCCCGCCGCCCGCAACTCCCCGGCGACGATCTCGTTGAAACTGAGCGTGGGATTCATTTCGCACAACATGCCGATCTTGATCCAGAACGCCGCCTGCGCGTTGATCGAGCGGCAGCCCACGCCGCTGGCCTTGCGGATCTGGTCGTGCAGATTGTCGTCGATGTTTACGATGCCCATAATTGGTCCTATATACGAAGTGTATATGGATTGTATATGCATCGTCTTGTCCTGCGCAAGCGGCGTTTTTAGCCTTTGTCGTCCTCCGGGATCGGCCGCACCACCAAAAAGAGATACGACATGGCCCCGACGAAGGCGATGCCGGCGCCGGTCAGCAGCGCCGGAACGAAGGACCAGGTCTGTGCAATGTAGCCGGTCAGGATGGGCGCCAGCGCGCCGCCGAGGAAGCCGCCGAAGTTCTGCAGCGCGCCGAGCGAGGCGATGCGGCTGGGCGGCGCCGCCACGGTGGCAAGCGACCAGGCGGACGCCGACGAGGCGTTGGCCAGGAAGATGACCATCGAGATGCAGGCGACGGCTAAGGCGTTGCTGTCGACCAGCGCAGCCGGCACCGTGAACACCACCATGCCCAGCGTGGCGACCACCACCGCGTTGCGGCGCCCGGACATCTGGGACTTGGCCCTGCTGGCGACCTTGTCGGAGGCCCAGCCGGCGATCAACGCGCCGGCGAAGCCGCAGATGAACGGAATCGACGACGCCAGCCCGGCGCCCGCCAGGTCCATATGCCGCTCGGTGCGCAGGTAGCCCGGCAGCCAGGTCAGGTACACCCAGTTCAGGTACACCGAGCCGAAGAAGCCGAACATCATGCCCCACGTCGTCCGGTGGCGGAACAGTGCGCACCAGGCGGCGAAGCTGGTCTTGGTGACCGCTTCTCCTGTGACGCCGTCCTCCAGATAGGTGCGCTCGTCGGCGTTCAGCTGCGCCGGCACCGGATCGCGGTACAGCGCTACCCAGACCACCGCCGCCGCCAGGCCCATGGCGCCGGTGACAAAGAAAGCCCAGTGCCAGCTGGTGGCCGCGATCAGCGGCGCGAGCAACAGCGGCGCGAGCGCGACGCCCAGCGGCGAGGCTGAGTTGTAGACGCCGGTCGGCGTGCCGCGCGAGCGTGCCGGGAACCAGTTGCTCACCACCCGCGCCGCCGCCGGAAACTGCGGCGCCTCGCCGATGCCCAGCGCGATGCGGGCGATGACGAACCAGCCGAAGGTCGAGGCCAGCCCGCCGGCGGCCTGCGCCAGCGACCACACCACCAGGCCGATGCCGAGCAGCCAGCGCGGCCCGATCTTGTCGACCAGCGCGCCCACCGGCAGCTGGCACAGCGCGTAGCTCCACGAGAACGCCGACAGCAGCAAGCCCATCTGGCCGAGCGAGAGGCCGAGGTCGGCGCGAATGTATTCGTTGGCCACGGCCAGGGTGGCGCGGTCGAGGTAGTTGATGACGCCGCACACCACCAGCAGCACCAGCGACAAGGTTTGGCTGCGGCGGATGCGGGCGGGGGTGTCGTTACCGGAGATGTTGATCATTGCGGAAGGCGCTTTACGGTTGTCGCTAACTGTCTCGGCGAGGGCGGTCCTCCCCCGGAAAACCAAGAGTATAGATCACCGCTCAGGCCGCCCGGCCACAGCCTGCGCCATCGGTCGCCGCAGCCTATGTACGCTACCGCACGGATTTCCGCACGGTAATAAACAACACTGCATTTGGGGTCGCTGCAATCCCCCCGCCGGCCAGATCCGCTGAACCCGGTGAGCCGTCTCGAGGAGTTGCAATGCAAAAGCTCATCACACGCGTCCGCATATCCGTGTCGCTGTCCGCCCTGATCACCCTGGCCGTCGGCCTGACCTTGACCTCGCTGCTGTTCGTCAGCGTGCGCCGAGTCGAGGCCGCCCGGCAAACCGTGCAATTCGAGCAAAACGCCAAGCTGCGCATCAACGCCGTGTCCGGCGGCGTGCGCGACGCGGTCGACCAGATCGACGCGCTGCGGCAACTGTACGCCACGTTCGGCCTGCTCACCCGCGAGCAATTCCACCAATTGAGCCTGCCGCTGCGCGAGCACTCGCCGCAAATCCAGGCGCTCGGCTTCCAGCGCCTGATCCAGCACCGCGAGCGCGCCGCCTACGAGGCCGCCATGCGCGAACGGTTCCCCGGCTTCACGCTGACCGAACTGGTCGACGGCCGCGTGCGCCGCGCCGGCATCCGCGACAGCTACCTGGTGGTCGACTACCTGGAGCCGCTGTTCGGCAACGAAGACCACGTGGGACTGGACACCGCGCCGATGGCCGAACTGGCCGACGCCCGCCAGGTGTCGCGCCAGCGCGGCGGCAGCGCCGGCACCGCCGTGCTGCCGCTGCTGTTCGCCAACGGCCGCTTCGAGGGCTTTCGCGTGCTGGCGCCGGTGTTCTGGCGCGGCGCGCCGCTCGATACCGCCGCCGAGCGCCAGCGCGCGGTGGTCGGCGAGCTGGTCGCCGAGCTGCGCGTCGACCGCCTGTTCGACCCGGTGCTGGAGTCGCGCGGCTTCCCGGCGCTGGACGGCATCGGCATCCGGCTGTTCTCCGCCTCCCCTGGGATCCCCTCGCGGCTGATCGCCAGCCACGGCGACGTCGGCGGCGCGCTGGCGGCGTCGCCCAACAGCCCGCACTGGCTGTCGTCATGGCTGTTCTACGACCGCCCGGCGCCGGTGGTGTCGTCGTTCGCGCTGGCCGGCCAGACCTTGCGGGTGGAGGTGAGCCAGACCGGCACCTTCTTCGCCGACGGCCACAACGGCTCGCTGTACGCGCTGCTGGGCGGGCTGCTGTCGACCCTGCTGGCGACCGCGTATATCTACGCGCTGGTGACGCGCCTGGCCATGGTCGAGCGGGCCACGCGCGAGCGCACCTCCACACTGGAGTTCGCCAACCTGCGGCTGGCCGAGGACCTGGCCCAGCGCGTGCAGACCGAGCAAGGCTTGCGCCTGCGCGAGCGCGTGATCGAGGTGTCGGCCAACGCCATCATCCTGTGCGGCGCGCAGGCGCCGGAGCATCCGATCGAATACGTCAATCCGGCGTTCGAACGCCTCACCGGCTTCAGCGCGCACGAGGTGCTGGGGCAGCGGCTCGATTGCCTGCACGGCGGCGGCCAATACCAGGGCAACATCGAGCAGATCCAGACCGCGCTGCGCGAGCAAACCGAGGGCCACGCGCTGGTGCGCAACCATCGCAAGGACGGCAGCGGCTACTGGAGCGATTTGTTCGTCGCGCCGGTGCAGGACCAGCATGGCGCCGTCAGCCACTTCGTCGTCGCCCAGTACGACATCTCGGCGGCGATGGGTTACGAGGCCGAGATCGAATACCAGGCCACCCACGACAGCCTGACCGGACTGGCCAACCGCAATTTGCTGCGCGACCGCCTGAACGACGCCATCGCCGGCGCCCGCCGCAGAAGCGGCGCGTTCTGGGTTGCCTTCCTCGACCTGGACCGCTTCAAGTTCGTCAACGACACCTTGGGCCACGAGGCCGGCGACACGTTGCTGAAGATCGTGGCCGAGCGGCTGTCGGCCTGCGTGCGCGAAACCGACACGGTGGCGCGCGTCGGCGGCGACGAATTCATGCTGGTGCTGCCCGAAAATCCCGAGGACGGCACCGGCGTCGCCGTCCTCACGCGCATCATGGAAGCGGTCGGCCAGCCCATCATGATCGAGGGGCACGAGTTCTTCGTCACGTGCAGCGTCGGCGTGGCCACCTATCCGACCGACGCCGACAGCGCCGACGCCCTGTCCCGCTTCGCCGACATCGCGATGTACCGCGCCAAGGAATTGGGGCGCAATGGCTTCCAGTTCTACACGGCGGAGATGAACGAGCGCACCCTGGACCGGCTCAAGATCGAAACCGACCTGCGGCGCGCGCTCGAGCGCGACGAGTTCGTGCTGCACTACCAGCCGCAGCTTTGTTTAAAGAGCGGCAAGATCATCGGCATGGAGGCGCTGCTGCGCTGGAACCATCCGACCCAGGGCATGATCGCGCCGGCCCGCTTCATCGGCCTGGCCGAGGACATGGGTTTGATCGTGCCGATCGGCGCCTGGGTGCTGCGCACCGCCTGCTTGCAGACGATGGCCTGGCACAAGGCCGGCTGGACCGGGCTGAGGGTGGCGGTCAACCTGTCGCCGCGCCAGTTCACGCAGAAGACCATGGTGCAATCGATCGCCGACCTGCTGCAGGAGACCGGCATGATCCCGTCGTTGCTGGAGCTGGAGCTGACCGAGGGCACGGTCATGCACGACGTCGAGTACGCGATCGAGGTGCTGCGCAATTTGAAGGCACTGGGCGTGCAGATCTCGATCGACGATTTCGGCACCGGGTATTCGAGCCTGTCGTATCTGCGGCGCTTCCCGATCGACGTGCTCAAGATCGACCAGTCCTTCGTGCGCGAGTTGAGCATCGACGCCGACGACGAGGCCATCGTGCGCGCCATCGTCACGCTGGCGCACAGCCTGCGGCTGGAAGTGATCGCCGAGGGCGTAGAAAACACGGCGCAACTCGATTTCCTGCGCGACGAGGGCTGCGACATGATGCAGGGCTATCACTACAGCCGTCCGCTCGGCAGCGAAGCGTTCCAGCAACTGCTGATGCAGGACCGGCGCCTGCCGACCCAGGACCGGCGCCTGCCGACGCTGGCGCGGGTCCTGCCGGCCTAGACGGCCGCGTGCAGTGCGGCGTGCGGGCCGTCCATGGTCAGCACCAATAAATCTCATCGACGCGATCTGGCGAGCCGCCGCGCCGCCAGTACCAGCGCGCTCACGCTCAGTGCCAGACCGGCCGCCAGCGCGGCCAGCATCAGCGCCTGCCGCAGCGGCCCGCTGCCGCGCAGGAAGGGAAAGTCGAAGCTGTGGAAGCCGTTGAACAGCCAGCGGTAGAGCCGCCGGCTGTCGTCCATCTGCGAAATGATCTGGCCGGAGCGGGCGTCGACATGCACCCAGGTCGACCCGGCGTCCTCCAGGCGCACGCGCCGCGCGCTGGCGGGCAGCGCGTCGGAGCGGGTGTGGCCGTAGGCGTCGTCGCCGCCGATGGCGGCGATATCCCGCACCGGCGTCGGCGCCCATGCCGCCGCCACCGCCTGCATCAGCAGCGCGTCCGGCAGTTGTTCCAACGGCGGCTGTGGCTTGCCGGCTGCAAGCGGA
The DNA here is from genome assembly GCF_979254035.1 of Duganella sp. AC237. Lineage (NCBI taxonomy): Bacteria > Pseudomonadati > Pseudomonadota > Betaproteobacteria > Burkholderiales > Oxalobacteraceae > Duganella > Duganella sp. AC237. The sequence goes on from NZ_CEEDEW010000003.1 coordinate 70,139, forward strand.
ATCAGGCGGTAGGCGGCATCGGCCGCGCCGCGTTGCACGACAAAGGGCTTCCCGCCGACGGCCAGGAACTCGATCTCGCGCGCCGTGCCCATGTTCCGCAGCGTTTCCGGCGTCAAATCGGCCATGGCCGGGGCCAGAGGGGCGCCGCGAAACCGCGCCGCGTGGCCGGCATTGGCCTGATCCAGCGAAAACAGGCGTCCGTGATCCATCGACAGCCAGCCGCTGAACACCCACGTCAGCGCGAACAGGCCGCCGGTCAGGCCGAGCACATGATGCCAGCGCAGCCAGCCGCGAAAGGCCGAGATGCCGGGCCGGCCCGCGCGCCGCTGGTTTAGCAGGCGCACGACGCCGACGCCGTAGCCGGCGGCGGCCACGACGATGCCGCCCAGCGCCAGCCACCACACCGTTTGATCCCACGCCCAGGAGTTCTTGCGCAGCACCGTCGGATACATCCAGTGCACCACGGCGCCGACCCAGTTCCAGCCGCGCTGGAAGCGCGTGGTCCGTTGCAGCACTTGTCCCAGGCCCGCCGAAACGTACAGCTCGGTGCCGGCGGTGTCGCCCAGCGCGATTTTGTAGAACGGCCGGGCGGCGTCGAAGCGATGGTGCACCACCCATTGGTCGTAAGCGAACGGGCCGCTGACCGCCTGCGCGGAATGACCGGCGAAGCGCTCGGCCAACAGTTTTGCCTCTGCGGCACTCAGCGGTGGCGGTGTGGCGCCATCGTCGGCGGCGATAGCGAGCACGCGGCCGTCGTCCAGGGTGGCCAGATAGCGCGGCCGCCCCAGCACGTCCACCAGGCGCAGGCGCAATACCGACAAACCCGGCAGGCCCTGCGCCGCCTTCGCCGGCGCGATGTCCACGGCGGCCAGCGCCACCGGCGCGGACGCGGCCACGCGCTCGCCTTCACCGAGCGAGGGAAACGGCACATACATCATGACGAAGCCGGTACCGAACCACAGCGCGAACAGCAGGCAAAAGCCGGTGCCCAGCCAGCGGTGCAGGCGCGACAGCTGACGCGCCGGCCGCCGCAGCAGCGGCGCCTTGTTAAAAGTGGCCGACAAGACCCATCTCATAGCCGAGCGGCGCGCCGAGCTGAACCTGCGTTGGATAGTTGACGTCGGCCCACTGTGCATACACCTGTTTGGTGACGTTGTTGAGGCGCCCGGTCAGGCTGACATGGCGGTTGATCTTGTAGGTCGCGAACAGGTCCACCAGGGTATAGCTTTTCAGCAGCAGGGTATTGGCGGTGTTGCCAAAGCGGTCGCCCACATAACGCACGCCGGTGCCCACTTCCAGTGGCACGCCGCCGAAGCCGCTGTAGCTGTTCCACAGGTTGGCGGTCCACTTCGGCACGTTGGCCGGACGGTTGCCGCTGGCGTCGACGCCATTGCTGGTGTCGATGAAATTGCGGTAGCCGGCGTCGGTGTAGGCCAGGTTGGCGTTCACCTTCCACGCCGGCAGCGGCCGGATGTCGAGCGCCGCCTCCAGCCCGCGCGACTTTTGCATGCCGGCCGCGTCGACCACGTCGGCCGAGGTTTGCGTCAGCAGGCTCTTGCGCTGGATGTCGTAGTACGCCAGGGTCAACTCGCCATTGCGGCCCAGATCGCTTTTCACGCCCACTTCCACCTGGCGCGATGTGCTCAGGTCGAAATTCTGTGCCGCGTTCACCAGCAGGATATTGGCGCCGACCGGATCCTGGCCGGTGCTGTACTGGAGGTAAGGCGTCAGGCCTTTCGAGCCTTGGTACACCATGCCGAGGCGCCAGTTTTTCGGCTTGAACTTGCGCTCGAAGCTGCTGGACGCCTGGAAGGCGCCGTCCGGACCGTAGTTTTCGCGCTCCAGATCGAAGCTCTCGAGGCGCGCGCCGCCCACCAGCTTCAGCTTGGGCGTGAGGTCGAGCGCGTCCTCGACGAACAGCGCGACGTTGGTCCAGCGCGTCGGGCTGCGGCGGCCCACCAGCGGTCCGAACGTGCCGGCGGCCGGTGCGAACGGATCGACGCTGTCGCCGTCGGGAAAACCCCGCACGCGCACGAAATCGAGCTTGCTGTAATCGACGCCGACGACGAAGCGGTTGGCCAGCCCCGCCAGCGGCGTGGTCACGCTGGCGCTGAACTGGTTGCCGAACAGGTGTTGATCATGGAAGACGAAAAAGCGGTCGCGGTCGACGCGCGCGGTCGCCGGATTGAAGGCGTAGGCCTCGGCGTTTTCCCATTTGCGGTCGGCGTAAAAATAATAGGTGTCGTTGCTCAGGGTGACATCGCCGCCGGCCTTCCAGTGCAGGCTGGCGCGCGGCAGGTATTGGGTCGATGTGATGCGGGCGTCGCCGACGTTGTAGTTCACGTAGCGCATGCGGCTATCGAGTGTCGCGCCAGTGGGCGTGCCGACCACGCCATTCAGCGGCGCTGTGGCGAAGCCGGCCGGCACCAGCGGCGTGCCGTAGTAGCTGGAGGGATGGTCGGCCAGGTAGTCCAGGCTCAGCGTGAGGTCGAAGCGCGGGTTCGGCTTCCACAGCAGCGCGACGGTGCCGTTGACCGAGTCCGAGCCGGCGCCGTGGACGTAGCCGCTGGAGGCGGTGCGGCTCAGGTCCGCGCGCAGGGCCAGGCCGTCGCCCAGCACCAGGTTTCCGCCGACGCCGGCCTGGTTGCGGTCGAAGCGGCCGTACGAGGCGGCGACGTCGAGCGTGTCGCCGCGCAGGGTGGGCTTTTTGGAGACGACGTTGACGGTGCCGGCGATGGCGCCCTGCCCGTACAGCACCGAGCCAGGCCCCTTGAGCACGTCGACACTGGACAGGTTGAAGGCGTTCTGCGAGCGGTACGTCATGTCCGACGGCCCCAGATAGATGCCGTCGCGCAGGATCGTCACCTGGCCGCCGGTGAAGCCGCGCATGGAAAACTGCGACGGGCTGCCGGGGGCGCCGCCCGAGCTGACGCCGGGCATGCTGTCGACGGCTTGCTCGACATTCTGGTAGCCGCGCAGCTCCATGGTCTCGGCGCCGACGGTGTCGATGGTGGCCGGCGTTTCGCGCGCGGTCAGGCCAAGCCGGCTGGCGGTGGGCGCGGCCTTGTCGAGCGTATCGGAGGCGGTGGCGCCGCGGACCACCACGCGGGTGATTTCACGGCCGGCGCCGGCCTGGGAATCGGCCTGCGCGTTGGCGCCGTCATCGGCGGCCTGCGCCGGCAAGGCCGCCGAGATGGTCGCCGACAGCGCCGCGATCGAGGTCAGTGCCAGCCGCGCCAGCCATACTTCATTTGATTTCATGCGTTGTATTTTGGTGGTTAATTATTGTTCGAGTCCGGTCGGCGATGGATGGCCGCGCGGCCGAAGTGTACATCAGGGAGGGGCGGCCGGCGGAAGGGCTATTTCCGGGCCGGTACGCAGGAGGCCGCCGCGCGCTTGCGGACAAGGACGCCGCAAGCGATCAGCAGGAACGCGAACAAGGCGCCTCCCACGATGGTGAAGGCGAGCTCGTCGAGTTCGATATCGGGACGCAGCGCGGTGGCGATCTGGTACAGCGCCATGCCGTACGACATCAGTACTACGGTCCAGCCTATCCGGCGCCGGTACGCGGCGGCGGTGGCGGCGGCTTGGCCCGAGCTGCTGCGCAGCAATCGCACCATCAGGCGGCCATCGGCGCTGTCGGTGACGACCATGCCGCCCGTGAAGGCCAGGCCGGCAACCAGGGCGGCGGCACTGTCGGCGTCGGCGGTCGCGGCGTAACCCCACGCGGCCGCCTGCGTGGCGGTGTCGAACACCAGCGCGAAAACCACGCCGGTGGCGAAGATGGTCAGGGGATGCGCGCTATTTTGCAGCCGGCGCGGCAGGAAGAAGGTTTTCCAGCCCCGGGGCCGGTACGCCTGCTGTCGCAGCAAGTCGTGCAGGTTGAGCGTGCCGACCAGGATCAGCAGCACGGTCGGCAGCCAGTCCAGGATGATGCGCAGCAAGGCCGGCAACGCGATGCCGCTGGAGAAGGCGCCCAGCGCCACGGCGATGGCGGTGACCGCCAGGCCGTGCCCCAGCGCGAACAAGGTGCCGGTCCACGGCGCCAGGCGCGGCCGCTGGCCCAGCGCCCGGTAGGCCATGCTGTCGATGATGGCGATATGGTCGGGATCGAAACCATGCCGCAACCCCAGCATGAACATGAGCGATAAGCCTGGAATCGGCAGCAGGGCGGCTTCCATAGTCCTCCATTGCAATGTGTGCACGAATGCGTTGCAGGCATTCTAGGGACTTACGGCTGTAAACGCAACTGTGTTGCAATAAGGAGCGGAGCGTTGCCTGACGCCGCGCCTAACGCTGGCTGGTCAGCCGGCGGGCTTGCTCTGCCGGCGCGACATCGTTGAAAGTCTTGTCGACCACCACCCGGTCGCGGCCCGTGTTCTTGGCCGCGTACAGAGCTTCGTCGGCGCGCTTGATGGCGTCGCCGATGTCGTCGTGCGGCGTGAGCTCGGCGACGCCGAACGAGGCGGTGATGGCGATCCCGGGCGCCCAGGATGCGGTCTTGAGGCCGGCGCGCAATTTCTCCGCCAGCAGGCGCGCCTGCTCGGCGCCGGTGCCCGGGCAGATGATCAGGAATTCCTCGCCGCCCCATCGCACCAGCTTGTCGCTGGAGCGGATGCCGGCCGTGATCTCATCGGCAAACTGACGCAATACGGCGTCGCCGGCGTCATGGCCGTGCCGGTCGTTGATCTGCTTGAAGTGGTCGATGTCGGCGAACACCACCGACATCGGCGCGGCCAGGATCGCGGGCGTGGACATGAGCGCTGCGCGCAGTCCCTGGCGGTTCAGGGCGCCGGTCAGCGGGTCGGTGTTGGCTTGCTCGACGAGCTCGCGCGCCTCGAGCTGCAGCGCGCGGTTGACCTCGCTAAGCAGGCTCAGGCGCTTGCTGCTGTGGCGCAGCTGGCGCCGCAGTTGCAGCCACGCCATCAGCGGCCAGCCGACCGCGCACAGTATCCACGCGCCCATCAGCATCAGGTAAAGCCGGTCCTGGCCGATCCATTTTCCGTGGAAGCGGATCGCATGCAGATCGATGACGTGTTCGCCGACCGCGTTGGCGGCGCCGGTCATCAGTTCCACGCGCGTGACCTTGTCGAGGCGCACCCCCGATTTTTCCAGCGGTATTTGCTTGAAGTCTATCCACCAGCCGGCGACGTGGAAAACGTTCAGCGGCACGCGGATGGTGGCGCGTTGCGGGACCTTGAAATCGACCTCGTTGATTTTTTGCGACATCCAGTCGCCCACGGTCGAGATGCCCGGTTCGAAGTTGGTCAGCATCAGCCGCAGTTCGTGGGGGCCGGGACCGTTGTAGCCGATGTCGATGCTGACCGATTCGAATTCCGACAGGTCGATGCCGGCGGCGTCGCGCGTGGTCAGGAACAAGTAGCGGCAGGCGGGCCAATCGATCTGGTGCGTCAGTCGGCAGCGCATGCGCAAGGCGCCGTCCTTGCGTTCCAGGGTGGCGACGCTGGTGCCGCCGTTGGTCTGGTCGCCCAGCACCTCGACGCCGGATTTGCGGGCGGCGGACAATTCGATCACCCGTTCCATGCCGTAGTGATGCCAGACGATCAACACGACAGTGAGCGCGAGCAGCACGCCGGTGACGTAGCGCATGACCACGGGCTTGGTCGTGTGCAAGCCCTCGTTCAAGCAGGCGCGCTCGTCAGGCGAGCGATTTCCACCCACCCGTGCTCGTCGAAGATGGGGCATTCCTCGGCCAGCCGGACGGCCTCGTTGAAGTCGGCCGCCGCCACCACGGAATAGCCGGCCAACGTATCTGCCGGACAGTTTGGGGCCGAGCAGCCGGTTGACCACTTCGACGCTGTTATGGGTCAGGCTGCCACGGTCGATCAGGGCCGGACCCAGCGCAGTGAACCAGGCCGCCCAGCGGTCTGGATGATGTTCCGAAGCCTCCGACGTACCGCCGGGCGCGCCTCGATAGACGATCAGGAATCGTTCCATGTTGCCACCTCCGCACTGATGGGAAAGCGCGCGGCGGCGATGTGGAATCGACGCCGCGCCCAGACCGAAACCTTAGCAGAAGCGGCGCGGCGGCGACGCACCGTTTACAGGCCCACGCTTTACAGGTCAACCTTCAGGCGCGTGACGACGCTGCGCTCGGCGCCGGGGATGACATACAGATTGGCCCACGAGGCCGTGTAGTAGTTGCGGTTGAACAGGTTGTGCACGTCCAGCGACAGTCGCACCTTTTTGCTGATCTGCCAGTAGCTCACCAGCTTGGCCGTGGTGTAGGCCGGCAATGTGTAGGTGTCGGCGGTATTGCCGGAGCGGTCGCCGACGTAGTTGACGCCGCCGCCGATGCCGTAGCGGCCGCCGTTGTCGAGGACCGCTTCGCGGATGGCCAGCAGGCCGGCGGCCACTTTCGGCACGTTCATGATGCGCGTGCCCGGCGCCAGGGTACGGTCTTTGTCCACGCGGGCGTCATTCCACGCGAAATTGCCGCTGACGCGCCAGTTGGCGTCGATCTGGCCGTAGACGTCGGCCTCGACGCCGCTGCTCTTGATCTTGCCGGCCGCGACCGAATAGCCGGGCACGTCGCTGGCGGTCAGCACATTGGTTTTGGCGATGTCGTAGACGGCGAAGTTGGCGCCCAGGCGTTGGTCCAGCGTTTGCAGTTTCCAGCCGGCCTCGTACGACGTCGAGCGCTGCGGGTCGAACGGGCTGCCGTTGACGTCGGTGCCGCTGTTGCCACGGAACGATTTGCCGGCCGACACGTACAGCGAGCTCCACTCGTTCGGCAGGAAGGTCAGTCCGGCGCGCGGCGACACGGCGCTCTGCTGTTTCGACGTGGCCGTCCGGGCGACGCGGTTGTCGATGTCCTGGCTGACTTCGTCCCAGCGCAGGCCGCCGAGCAATTTCCATTGCGCCGACAGGCTGAGCTGGTCTTGTGCGAACACCGCCTTGACGCGCTGGCGTTCGTCCGAGCTGGAGGTGCGATTGGTCGGCGCCGTCGCCGGCGTTCCGTACACCGGATTGTAGATGTCGATCGGCGTGTTGGCCGAGCGCAGGATCTCGGTGTTCATCCACAGGCGCGATGCCTCGGCGCCCACCAGCACCGTGTGGCCGATGCCGGCGGTGTTGAACTTGCCTTCCACCTCGGCCTGCACCGCGACGTCGCGCGACGGCAGCTGGCGCCAAGTCGCCTGACGGTTGAGCGTGCGGTTGTCGGCCGCCAGCGAGGTCGCCTCGGTGTAGTTGCCGTCGAACGTGCTTTCCTTGTAGCTGGCGCCGAAGCGCGCGCGCCAGTGGTCCGACAGGGCCCGGTCCAGGGTCAGCTGGTGGGTGTCGCTGGTCAAGGTCATGTTGCCGTCGGACGGTTCGTTCAGGATGCGGTCGCGCGGCACGGCGCCGAGCGCGCCGCGCACGTTGATCACGCCACGGTCGAGCGGGGTGTCGGCGCGCAGGAACTCCGCTTCGTAGTTCAGCATCGTTTGCGGATCGATGACCCAGGTCAGCGCCGGCGCCACCAGGGTGCGCTGGTTGTGCAGCAGGGTGGAGCGGCTGTCGCCCTCCTCGGTCATCAGGTTGAGGCGGTAGGCCACGCTGGCGCCGAGCGCGCCGGTGCTGTCGACGGTGGCGCGGCGCAAGCCCCGGCTGCCCAGGCTGATCTCGGCGGCGTTGTGCGGCGTAAACTTCGGCTTCTTGGTGACGATGTTGATCGTGCCGCCCGGCTCGCTGCTGCCGTAGAGGGCCGACGCCGGTCCCTTGAGGAATTCGAAGCGCTCGACGTTGGCGGTGTCGCGCGGCTGGTTGTAGCCGCGCGAGCCGGGAAAGCCGTTCACCAGGAAGCCCATGTCGGTGCTGCTGAAGCCGCGAACGGCGAAGTTGTCCCAGGTGCCGCCGAAATCGTTGAGGCGCGAGATGCCGCTGACGAAGTCGACGGTGTCGGCCAGGCGCAGCGCGCCGAGGTCCTCGATCTGCTGCGGGCCCATCACCCGGACCGATTGCGGCACTTCGCGCAGCGGCGTGTCGGTGCGCGTGGCGCCGCTGCTGTGCTGCGGGTTGTATTGGCCGGTGGCGCGCTCGGCGACGACGTTGACTTGCGGCAGCGCAGCGTCGGCGGCGGCGTCATCGGTGGTGGCCTGGGCGTGGGCCACGGAGGCGAAAGGGGCAAAAGGTGCGGAGGCGAGCAGGCTCAGCGCAAGGAAGCGCGCGGTGGGACGAAAAGACATGGAAACCCGTTGGAAATGAAATAAGTTTCACATTATAAATGATAATCAATCTCATTTGCATGCGGTGTCGGGCTTGCCGGCGCCATTTCGGACGGGGCCGGACCCGGAATCGCGATTTCTGCTATTTTGTGGGACGTACATTTGAAAGGCAGCCCATGACCGACCTCTCCCATTTCCCCATCACGCAAAAATGGCCGGCCGAACACGCCGACCGCATCCAGCTGTATTCGCTGCCCACGCCCAACGGCGTCAAGGTCTCGATCATGCTGGAGGAAACCGGGCTGGCGTACGAGCCGCACCTGGTGAACTTCGAAACCAGCGACCAGACGTCGCCGGCATTCCTGTCGCTCAATCCGAACAACAAGATCCCGGCCATCCTCGATCCGAACGGTCCGGACGGCAAGCCGCTGGCGCTGTTCGAATCGGGCGCGATCCTGATTTACCTGGCGGAAAAGAGCGGGCAATTCCTGCCGGCCGACGCCGCCGGACGCTATGCAACCCTGCAGTGGCTGATGTTCCAGATGGGCGGCATCGGGCCGATGTTCGGCCAGCTGGGCTTTTTCCACAAATTCGCCGGCAAGGACTACGAGGACAAGCGCCCGCGCGACCGTTACGTGGCCGAGTCCAAGCGCTTGCTGGGGGTGTTGAACGGGCATCTGGCGACGCACCGGTGGCTGGCCGGCGATCAGTACACGATCGCCGACATCGCCACCTTCCCGTGGGTGCGCAACCTAGTCGGCTTCTATGGTGCCGGCGATCTGGTGGGCATCGCCGACTTCCCGCATGTGACGCGGGCGCTGGAGGCGTTTGTCGCCAGGCCCGCCGTGGCCAAGGGGCTGGAAATACCGAAGCGGAGCTAGGCAACCGGCGGTGGAATTCCATGGAGACACGTAGGGCGGATTAGGCGAAGCCGTAATCCGCCATGCATGCGCCGCCGACGGCTCATGGCGGATTACGCTGCGCTAATCCGCCCTACGTATCTCCGGGTTGTGCGGATACCCCGTCCGGGCTCAATACTTCACGAACTTCGACTCGTCCGGTCCGATGCCCGCCAGCTCGACCTGGCGGATCGGCACCGGCCGCGCGCCGCCGCGCGGCTGCGCACGCGGCGCGCCACTCCTGGCGCCGCCGGACGTGTGGCCGATCTTGAAGAAGCTCATCGCCTGCTGAAGCTCTTCGGCCTGGCTGCTCATCTGCTCGGCCGTCGACGCCAGCTGCTCCGAGCCGGCGGCGTTCTGCTGCGTGGTCTGGCTCAGCTGCGCGATGGCGCCGTTGATCTGCGCCAGCCCCGACGACTGCTCTTCCGACGCGGCCGTGATCTCCTGCACCAGCTCGGACGTCTTTTTGATGTTCGGCACCATCGCCCCCAGCATTTGCCCGGCCTGCTCGGCCAGGCTGACGCTGCTGGTGGCGACCTCGCCGATTTCCTGCGCGGCGATCTGGCTGCGCTCGGCCAGCTTGCGCACCTCGGCCGCGACCACCGCGAAGCCCTTGCCGTGCTCGCCCGCGCGGGCCGCCTCGATGGCCGCGTTCAGCGCCAGCAGGTTGGTCTGGTAGGCGATGTCGTCGATGATCAGCACCTTGGCGGCGATCTGTTTCATCGCCGACACCGTCGAGCGCACCGCCTCGCCGCCCTCCGTGGCCTCGGACGCGGCGCGGCTGGCCATGGCGTCGGTGACCTTGGCGTTGTCGGTGTTTTGCGCCACCGACGCCGTCATCTGTTCGACCGAGGCCGAAGTTTCCTCGACCCCGGCGGCCTGCTCGCTGGCCGCCTGCGCCAGCGAATTGGCCGTCGCGCTGACCTCTTCGGAGGCGGCCGCCAGGCCTTCGGCGTTGGCGTTCACTTCCGACACGACCTGCGCCAGCTTGGCGACGGTATTGTTGGCGTATTTCTTCAGCTCGCCGTAAGCGCCCTCGTACGGCTTGTCGATGGTCTGCGTCAGGTCGCCCTCCGACATCGCGCCCATCACGCGCACCACGTCGTCGATGCTGGCGCCGGTGGTGGTGGCAAGCTGGTTCAAGCCCTCGCCCATCTCGCGCTGGAAGCCCTGCAGGCCCTTGAGGTCGACGCGCGCGCCGAAGTTGCCGCGGTTGGCCGCCTCCACCACCGTGCGCTGGCCGTCGATTACCTGCGTCAATTTCGCCACCATCTCCTTGATGGTGAGCAGCAGGCTGCCGCGGTCGCCTGGCTTGACCCGCACCTCTCCGCTGAGGTCGCCTTCGGAAATGCGCCGCATCACATCGGCCGCGTAGTTCGGCTCGCCGCCGAGGCTCTTGACCAGGCTGGCGGTGATCAGCCACGCCAGCGCGATCGCGATCAGCACCGCCGCCACCGACAAGGTGACGATCACCGTGCGCGTGCTTTCGTAGTTGGCGTTGGCGGTGATGCGCTCCTGGTCCATCAGCTCGTTCTGGAACTTGACCAGGTTATCGAGCGCGCCCAGGTAGGCGCTGTTGATGGTGACGAAATCCTCCTTGAGGAACTCGAGCGCTTTCTTGGGGTCGTTCTTGATCAGGTTGTACAGTTCGCTGTACGCCGGATTCAGCACGGCGTTCTTGTCGGTGATGTCCTTGAACAGCGCGCGGCCCTTGTCGGTGTTGATCAGCTTGTCCAGCTTGCCCAACGCCTCGCCCACCCTGGCGCGGTTGGCCTCCGCCGCCGCCTTGTATTTGTCGCGTTCCTCGTCGCTGGTGGCCAGCAGCATGCTGCGCACCTGGCGGGCGTTGTCCAGCGTGCGCTTGGCCGCCTCGTTGGCCAGCACCACCTTGGGATAGCGGTCCTCCATGATCAGGTCCATATCCTGGTCCATGCCGGCCATGCGGGTGATGCTGACCGTAGACAATACGAGCAACAACAGCACCACCGCGCCGAAGCCCAGCGACAGCCGGACGGCCACCTTCATGTTTGAAAACATAATGTCTCCCTAAAGCGGATGCATCGCCGAGGTGCGGGGCGCACCGGCGATGGTTCGTGGAAAAGCGATTGTGATGCCGAAGAAGCGGCGCGGAGACTAGCGATATACAAGCGGCGTTTCGGGTCGTGGTGCGATGAGGCTGTGCAAGCTGCTACCTGCCGTGCCCATTGCGGGCATGAGGAGAAATCCACCACCATCGCGACCACATTCCCTTTCGAAATGCGCAACCATGAAACAAAAGTCTGATCTTGATCATGTCACGTTAGCGTGACGTGTGGCAAGTATTTTCAGGAATGGCGAGGGGGAGCGTTGCTTTCAGTCGGCATCGGCGCGGATTCGCATACGCCCTTATGGCATAAGGGCGTATCTGTAGTGGACAAACAGTCGGTGGCTTGCAGTATGTAAGCCGGCGCTCACGCGTTCACACGGCTCTTGAACGCGCCGGCGCGCCAGGCCAGCAGGGCCAGGCCCAGCATCAGCAACAGCCACGTGCCCGGCTCCGGCACCGGTGCCAGCGCGGGGCCCTGGCCGACCAGATAGCTGAAGCCGTAGAGGCCGCTCTCGAGGGTGAAGGTGATCAGCAGGTCGAGGCTGTTGGCGTTGACGGCGCCCAGGTCCAGCACGTGGCCGTTGAACACTGCGTCGGCTTGGGCCAGGGTGGTGAAGCTGCCCGAATACAGCGAGACGCCGCCGTTGGCGACGGAGAAGCTGAAGCTGCTGTCGTTGAAGGGCGAGAGGAACGGCTGCACCAGCGCCAGCAGCAAGTGGTTGCCCGCGCCGAACGGCAGGTTCAATTGCGCGCTGGCCGTAATGGGCCGGGGCGCGAACACGCCGGCCATCGTGCCGGCGGCCAGCGTGGTGGCGTCGGCGAACGCCGTGGCCACCTCGGCCGACGACGCGATCATGGGCGCCACCGAGGCGGCGGTGGGCAGCGCGCTGGCGTACGAAGCGATCGTCGGTCCGGGACCCTGCTCGGGCGTCCACGGGCCGTAGGCCGCGCCGCCGACATTGGCGGCGCTGGCCGCCTCGGGGGTGTACAGCGCAGGCTGATCGCCGACGGCGCGCGTGGTGACCGCCGCGCCCCGGCCGAGGTCGTTGTAGGTGCTGCGCGCCTCGACGATGCTGCCCATGCGGGTGGCTACTGCGCGGGCGCGCGCCTCGGAAGGCTGGGTCGGCGACACCGGCGCGGTATCGCCGGCGGCGCGGGTCACGACCGCCTGGGCCGAGGCCGAGCCGCCGTCGGTCCATCCGAAGCGTCCGGAGCCGGGGTTGGCGGTGGCTTCGGCGCTGGCGAAGTAGCCGGCGCGGGCCGTCGCGGTGGCGTAGGCGCCGGCGCCGCCGTTGAAGTAGGCGCCACCGCCGGTCGCGTTGGCGCGGGCGATGGCGATGTAGTTGGCGTTGGCCGTGGCCTGGGCATTGCCCTGGCCGCCGGCGCCGGAGCCATATTCGCCGGTGGCGTCGGCCAGGCTGGTCACGCGCCCGCCGCCATTGACGACCGACACGGCGTCGGCCGCGCCGCCGTCGCGGGCGAGGAACGAGCCCTCGCCCTTCAGGCCCGCGATGGCCGTGCTGGTGCCGGTGATCTGGGCGTTCCAGCCGGTCGCCGACGAGGTCAGCGACAGCTGGCTGTTGGCCGAGCCGCCGCCGCCGGGCGCGCCATAGTCGGGCCCGGGTCCGAACGGGCCGCCCACGGCGGCGCCGCCCTGGCCGCCGATGGCCGTGCCGGCCACGTTGACCGTCGATGCGGCGCCCGACGACAGCGCGATCGTCGACGTGGCGTTGCCGCCGTGGCCGGCCTGGCCGAACAGGGCGGCGCCGCCGGCGCCGCCGGTGGCCGTCTGCGCCAGGGTCAATGTGTTGCCGGCGTAGGCGGCGGTATTGCTGACCGTTGCCGTGCCGCCGTTGCCGCCGTTGGCGTGCGGCGCCAGCTCGAAGTCGAAGTTGGCGTCGCCGCCGCGCCCGCCGGTGGCGGTGGTCAGCATGGTCAGGTCAAGCACGCCGGAACCCGGAAGACCGAGTCCGTTGGTGGCGCTGGCCGCGCCGCCGGCGCCCGCCTGGGCGCTTTCAAAGAGGGCCGCGCCGCCGACCCCGCCCGTGGCGCTCGACGTCAGTTGCAACGGCGCGCTGCCGATGCTGATGGCGCGGGCGTTGCTGGTGGCCGCGCCGCCGTTGCCGCTGGCAAAGCCGGCGCTGCCCACGCCGCCCTGGCCGCCGGTGGCGCTTGCGGCCACCTGGCCTGGCGTGTTGGCGGAGGTGATCAGGGCCGCGCTGGCGTTGGCGTTGCCGCCCTTGCCGCCGATGGCGCCCTGGCCCGGCCCCGGTCCGCCGTTGCGGCCGCCGGGCTGGCCGGCGTTGCCGCCCAGTCCGCCGGTGCTGGAGACCGCCACCGAGGCCGGGCCCGCGATCAGGGTCGCGGTCAGCGAGCCGATGGTGAAGGCGCCATCGCCGCCGGCGCCGGCGTTGCCGCCCAGCACGCTGGCGTTGCCGGGCGCGCCGTTGCCGCCGTCGCCGCCCTTGCCGCCGGTGACAGCCATCGTGTTGGCCAGGTCGAGGCTGAACTCCGCCCGAACGGCCGAGGGCGCCGTCATGCCGTTGCCGCCGGCCGCGCCCGGCGCGGCGCCGGTCAGGCCGCTGCCGCCCGGCGGCCCCTGGTAGATCACGTCGATGGCCGCGGCGTTGCCGGCCCACGCCGCGCACAGCAGCGGTATCAGGCGCAGCCCGGTGCGCAGGCGCCTGGAACGGAAACGGAAATGGGAACGGGGTTGGGGTTGGGGGCGGGTGCCTTGTACGCTGACCATGGAGTTCTCCGTGAATGGACGGAAAGCCGCGTTGGCGCGCGATCGCGCTACCCCAGCCACCCGTGAATTGGCAGTTTAGCCAGTGTGCTCAAAATTGCTAGACTTTTTTATATTCTTTTAACGGGAACTGTTGCGGAGTTGCGAAAGCGTAGCCACCCGGCACCAGCTATGTGCCGGCCGGGCCTACACCTCGCTCCATTGGCGCAACAAATTGTGGTAATGCCCGGTCAGGCCGACCAGTTCGGCGCAGTCGCCCAGGCGCGCGCGCAGGCTTTGGATGTTCTGGTCCAGCTCGAGCAGCATGCCGCGCCGCATGTCGTCGCGCACCATGCTCTGGGTCCAGAAAAACGCGCACACGCGGGCGCCGCGGGTGACCGGCTCGACCCGGTGGATGCTGGTCGACGGATACAGGATCAGGTCGCCCGCCGGCAGCTTGACCTCGTGCTCGCCGTAGGCGTCGGTGACGATCAGCTCGCCGCCGTCGTAGTCGTCCGGATCGCTCAGGAACAGGGTCGAGGAAACGTCGGTGCGCACCCACTCGCCACTGCCGGGGATGCGGCGCATCGAACCGTCCACGTGCGCGCCGTAGTGCTCGCCGCCGGCGTAGCTGTTGAACAGCGGCGGGATGGTGCGCAGCGGCAGCGCGGCCGAGAAGAACAGCGGACAGTCGGCCAGCGCCGCCAGCACCATGCGGCCCAGCTCGAGCGCCAGCGGCGACGTCTCCGGCAGTTGCCGGTTCTGCTTGACCTGGGCGCCCTGGGCGCCGACGGTGGAGCGGCCGTCGATCCAGTCCGACGCGTCCAGGCGGCCGCGCATGGCGGCGACCTGTTCGCGGCGCAACACGCCCGGGATGTGCAGCATCATGGTGAAACTCCTCGAAACAGTGGGTCCGGAAAAACAAAAGCCCCGCCGGCGAGGGCGGGGCAAGCAACACGGCTGAAGGGCCCTTTTGCTTAAACCTTACAAGCTTACCTTAGAACTTGATGTTGGCCGTCAGGCTGGCCGAACGCGGCGTGCCCGGCGTGTAACGGTAGCCCGACTTGTTGATCGCCGCAGCGTATTCCTTGTCGGTCAGGTTGTACACGTTCAGTCGCACATCGATGTTCTTGTTGATCGGATACGACGCCATGGCGTCGGCGACCCAGTACGAATCGATGTAGGCCGGGGTGCCGACGGCGCCGTCGGTGCCGCGCAGCAGCTTGTCGGAGAAGCGCACGCCGCCGCCGACCGTCAGGCCCATCGGCAGGGTGTACGAAGTCCACGACGTGAACGCTTGCTTGGGCGTGTAGGCCAGTTGCTCTTCGCCGTTGGCCAGCACCGAGCGGCCCTTCTCGACCTTGGTCGACATGCGGGTGTAGCCGGCGCTGACGATCCAGCCGCGGGTGATCTCGCCCGTCACGCCGAGCTCGACGCCCTGGACGCGCTTCTTGCCGTTCTGGAAGAACACGGCCGCGTTGGTCGGATCGACTTCGATCTCGTTCTTGACGTCGGTGCGGTACAGCGCGGCCGACAGCGACAGCTTCTGCTTGAGCAGGTCCCACTTGCCGCCCAACTCGTAGTTGGTGGTTTCCTGCGGATCGTAGTTGACGTTGGCCGAATTGTTGGCCGCCGTGCTCAGGGTGAAGTTGGTGCCGCCCGGCGGCGCCTTCGACGTCGCCACCAGACCGTAGACGCTGCTTTCAGGCGTGAGCTTGTAGAGCGCCGACAATTTACCGTTGATCAGGTTGTCGCTCTTCTTGAGCGAGGTCGGGATGCGGGTGCCGACCGGCAGCGGCTGCACCGCCGGCGGGGTCACCGCCGCCTGCAGCGCCACGGCGTCGTACTCGGTGGTGTAGTGGTCGAGGCGCACGCCGCCGTTCAGGATCCACTTGTCGCCGATCTTGATGGTGTCGAACACGTAGGCGCTCTGGGTGTCGGTGGTGCCGCGGCTTTGCGCGCCGTTGCGGGCGAAGGTCAGCTTGAACGACGTCGCCGGATCCGGATAGTAGATGCTGGTGATCGGCAGGCCGGTGCCGCCGGTCGGCGCCCATGTGTACAGGGTTTGCTTCTCGCTGATGAGCTCGATGCCGCCGACCATGGTGTGCTTGAGCGCGCCCGTGGCGAATTCGGCGGTGGCGGTGGTCTGGTTGGTGAACACCTTGTTGGTGGCGTCGCGGAAGGTCGTGTTGGTGCGCAGCATCTGCCAGCTGCGCGGATCGGCGCTTGGCAGCACCAGGTTGGCGGCGGTGGCCATGAACGAGGTCAGCAGGTAATCCTGTTCGGTCTTGCCGAAGCGGGTGGTGTTCTGCAGTTTGACGCCGCCGGCGAAGTCGTGCTCGATGCGCACCGTGGCCATGTCGGCGGTGACGTCGTCGTGGTCGTACGAGGAGCCGTAGAAGTTGCGCGGATCGACGCGCGGCGCGCTGTTGAGCGGCGCCAGGCGCACGGCCTCGGCCGCACGCGACGCTGGCGTGCCGCCGGTGGTCGGCACCGGCGCGCTGTAGCCGGGCAGGCCGATGGTCAGCACGCCGCCGTCGGGGATGTTGTTCTGTTTGACGTGCAGGTAGTTCAGGTAGACGCGGGTCGGACCGTTCAGGCCGAACGCGACCGACGGCGCCACGGCCCAGCGCTTGTTCTCGACGACGTCGCGCGCGGCGTTGCCGGAGTCCTGGCCCAGCACGTTGACGCGGAAGGCGGTGCCGCTGTCGGCGTCGAGCACCTGGTTGAGGTCGGCGGTGGCGCGTTTTTGCTTGCCGCTGCCGAAGGTGACGGCGCCGAGGTAGGCGTTTTCCTGCTGCGGCTGCTTGCTGACCAGGTTGATCGAACCGGTTGGCGAGCTGCGGCCGTTGTCGGTGCCGGCCGGGCCCTTGAGCACGTCGATCTGTTCGATGTTGAAGGTGTCGCGCGAGATCGAGCCGATGTCGCGCACGCCGTCGACGTAGATGCTGCCGGAGGCGTCGAAGCCGCGCATGAAGATGGCGTCGCCGGTGTTGGTGTTGCCGTTCTCGCCCAGGAAGAAGGCGCCCACGCCAGGGGTGTTGCGCAGCGCTTCGGTCAGGGTGACGGCGCCTTGCTGTTCGATCAATTCTTTTTTGATGACGGTGATGGTCTGGGCGGTGTCGACCAGCTTCTCGGTGTACTTGACGGACGAGGCCTTGTCGGCCTTGATGCCCTCGGCGGTGCCCTGCACCGTCACTTCGGGCATGGTTTGCTGCTGCTGGGCGGCTGCCGCGACCGGCAGCAGCATCACGGCAAGCGCCGCACTCATGTGTTGGTTGAAGCGCGCTTGCGTGTGTTTGCGACTCTTGATCATTGCCATTCTTTCATCTAATCGAAGGGAGGCCGGCGGCGGGAAGTGTTGCTGAAGTGTTGCCAACCTGGGTCTGACAGCCGGGAAATCTTTACTGATTAGTGAGAGTGTAACAATAAAACGCCTAAACGTAAATGCGAATTGTTATCAATACTATTCACGTGGTGGCAGAAGGCAACGGATTTGGCGGGGGCGGGAAGCCGGGCGGGGTGTTGAAGTGCCGGTTACGACGCTTGACGCTCGAGCCAGGCGCGGGCCTCGGCCAGCGTTTGTTCGAGCTCGGCGCGCACGGCGTCGACGCGCTGCGCCAGCTCCTCGCCGCGTCCTTCGCTGATGGCCGTCTCGGCGTCGATGGTGGCCTGGATCAGGCGCCGCGCGCCGAGCACGCCGACGGCGCCGCGCAGGCCGTGGAACAGGCGGGCGGCGTCGCGCGGGCGCCCTTCGCGCAGCGCCGCGGCGGCCTGCTCGACCGGTTCCATGCCGCTGTCGATGGCGCCGCGCACCATTTTGACCATCACCGCGCGGCCCTTGGCGTCGCGGCCCATCACGCGCACCAGGCTGTCGATGTTGAAGGCGCCGGCCTCGCCGGCCGGCACCGGCGAGGTGACCAGCTTGACCGGCGCATGGGCGGGCGCCGGCGGCGGGGCGGCGTCGGCCTGCGCCTGCGCCTCCGCCGCCGCCGGCTTGGCCGCTTTCCCGGGAAAATGCCGGTGCAGCACGGCCAGCATTTCCTCGACCTCGATCGGCTTCGGAATGAAATCGGTGATGCCGGCTTCGAGGCTGCGCTCGCGCTCCGATTCGAGCACGCCGGCCGTCATGGCGATGATCGGCAAGTCCAGCTTCAACTCCTGGCGCAACAGGCGGGTGGCGGTGAAGCCGTCCATCACCGGCATCTGCATGTCCATCAGCACCAGGTCGTAGACGCCGGGGCTGGCGCTCATGCGGTCGACCGCCTGCTGGCCGTTGTCGACGACATCGAGCGTGGCGCCGGCCAGCTCGAGGATGCCGCGCGCCACCGCCTGGTTGAGCAGATTGTCTTCCACCAGCAGGCAATGCATGCCGGCCAGGCTGCCGGCGATGCCCTGGTCGGCCGCCGCCTGCACGCTGGCGTCGGCCTTGGTCACCAGCGCCTGGTGCAGCGCGTCGAACAGGTTCGAGCTGGTGATCGGCTTGACCAGCACCACGTCGGCCTCGGGCGCGTTGGAGATATCCTCCATGCGGTCGCGGGCAAAGGCGTTGACCATCACCACGATCGGCTGCTTCTTGTCGGGCGCGGCCGCGCGGATACCCTTGGCCGTGGCCAGCCCGTCCATGCCGGGCATGTGCCAGTCCGCCAGCACCACGTCGTAGGCGCGCTCCGTTTCCAGCCCGAGCCGGAACTGCGCGAGCGCGGCCGCGCCGGAATCGACCTCGTCGGCCTGCCAGCCCCAGGCCCGGATCAGCTTGGCGATCAGTTCGCGGCTGGTGCGGCTGTCGTCGGCCACCAGCAGGCGCAGGTCGCCCAGTGCCGGCTTGCGGCGTTCCTCGGGCCGCTCCGGCAACACCTCGAAGGGCAGGCTGAAGAAGAAGGTCGAGCCCTGCCCCGGCGTGCTGTGGACGGCGATCTGGCCGCCCATCAGTTCGATCAGGCGCTTGGTGATGGCCAGGCCCAGGCCGGTGCCGCCGAAGCGCCGCGTGATGCTCTGGTCGCCCTGCGAGAAGGCGTGGAACAACTGCGCCAGCTGCTGCTCGGTCATGCCCATGCCGGTGTCGCGCACCTCGAAGCGCAGCAGCGCGCTTTGCGGGTTGGGCGCGTTGCGCGCGTCGAGCTCGACGCTGACGACCACTTCGCCCTGCTCGGTGAACTTGATGGCGTTGCCGGCCAAATTGACCAGGATTTGCTGCAGCCGCATCGAATCGCCGCGCAGCCGCTTGGGCACCGACGGCTCGACGCTGATGGCCAGCTCCAGTTCCTTGTCGCCGGCGTTCATCGTCATCATCGTCGCCAGCGAGTTCATGGTGTCGTCCAGGCTGAACTCGACCGGGGACAACTCCATGTGGCGCGCCTCGATCTTGGAGAAATCGAGCACGTCGTTGAGGATGCCCAGCAGCGATTGCCCGGACACCTTGACCATGTTCAGGTACTTGCGCTGCTGGGTGGTCAGCGTGGTGTTGCCGAGCAGGTAGGCCATGCCCAGCACCGCGTTCATCGGCGTGCGGATCTCGTGGCTCATGTTGGCCACGAACTCGCTCTTGGCGCGGTTGGCGGCCTCGGCGCGGTCGCGCTCCCGCTCCAGCTCCTGGGCGCGGGCCTCGACTTCCAGCTGCAGGCGGCGCCGTTCGGTGATGTCGGAGATCACCGCCAGCACCTTGGTGCCCTGGTCGGTGCGCACCGCGCTCAGGTTGATTTCGATCGGGAACTCGCTGCCGTCGCGGCGCAGGCCCAGCAAGGTGGCGCCGCCGCCCATGCGCACCGGCTCGGCGCTGAGGCGGTCGGCGAAGAACTTGACGCGGTGCGCGGCGTGTTGTTCGCGCAAGGCCACTGGCACCAGCGTCTCGAGCGGCTGGCCGAGGATTTCGTCGCGGCCGTAGCCGAAGCGGCGCTCGGCCTCGCGGTTGAAGGTTTCGATGCGGCCGTCGACGCCGACCACGACGATCGCGTTGGGCGCGAACTCGACCAGGCTTTGCAGGCGCGCGTCGGCCGCCAGCCGGTCGCGCATCAGATTGTTGAAGGCGGCCGTCAGCTGGCCGACCTCGTCGTCGGTGCGCACCGGCAGCGGCGCGAAATGGGTGGCGTCGCCGCGCAGCGCGACGATGGCATCGCGCAGCCGGATGAGCGGCGCCAGCAGCCGCAGGGTGAGCCAGCCGATCAGCGCCGCCGCCAGGATCGAGGCCACCACGCTCCACAGCAGCACGCGCGAGAGCACGCCCTCGAACGGCTCGAACGCCTCTTCGGCCGGCAGCGAGGCGGCCAGGATCCAGTCGACCGACTTGAGCGCCTTGTAGCTGTTGAGGGCGCGCTCGCCGTTGCCGTTGATGCTCTCGACCGTGCCCTCGAAGCCGTCGCGCAGCGCGCGCGTGGTGGCGGCGTTGGCGCCGGCCTGGCGCGGCTGCAGCAGGCGGCTGGCGTCCGGATGCAGCACGTAGACCGGATGCTCGCCGCGCGTGAGGGCGAAAAAGTAGCCGCTCTTGCCGACCTTGGCGGTGCGCAGGTGGCCCAGCACATTGTCCTTGTACAGGCGCAGCACGCCGTTGAGCACGCACACCACCTCGCCCTTGGCGTTGAGAACCGGCGCCACCATCTGCACGATCGGCTGCTTGTGGGACTTGCCGATCACTGGCTCGGCGACCAGCGGTTTGCGGGTGCGCATCACGGTCTGGAAGTAGGCGCGGTCGGAGGCGTCGATGCCGACCCGGCCGGGCCGGACCGGGACGTCGGCGATCACCACGCCTTGCGGGCTGAGCACGAGCAGATCGTCGAACAGCGCCAGCACGGCGCGGTCCTGGTAGTAGGCGCGCAGCCGCTCGGTGGAGTTGGCGAGCTCGACCGGCTGATGGCGCGCCGACAGCGCGATGATGTCGAGCAGCATGGTCAGCTTGTCGTCGAGTTCCTCGGCGGTGCGGCCGATCAGCGCCGTTTGCTGGGTCAAAAGCACCTTGGTGAAGTCCGCCTTCATGCGTTGCATCTGAACCACGGTCACCAGCGCGATCATCAGGATCGACGTGATGCTGGTCGCCAGCGCAACTTTAGCCTTGATGCCAAGTGGCTTCATTTCATCCTTGTCGGGCGGGTCGGACATGAAATCGGAGAACTACGGAAGTGCTCAGGAATTCTCCTATCAATGCCCGACCTTGGCAACAATATTAACGCTGGGCAGCGGAGATGATCACGTCGGCGACTTTTTGCGGCTGCGACACCATCGGCACATGGCTCGATTTCAGCGTGATAGTGGTGGCGTTGATTTTCTTGGCGAACGCTTGCTGCAGGGCCGGATCGATCATGCGATCGTCGGACGCGGCGATGTAATAGTTCGCCTTGTTTTTCCAGGCCTCTACGGTGGTCTTGTCGGCGAAGGCCTTGGCGGCGATCGGACCCTGGGTGGCGGCGATCAGCGCGGCGGTGGCCGGCGCGACGTCCTGGGCGAAGTTGGCGGAGACCGACGCGGTCGGCAGCCACAGGAAACCGCCGGCGTCGGCCTGCAGGGTGGCGATACCTGGCGGCACGGCGTAGTCTTTGCCCAGGTCGGCGGTGGCCTGGCCTGCCGACGGTGCGAACGCGGCCACGTAGACCAGCGCCTTGACCTTGTCGCTGGTGCCCGCCTCGGTGATCACGGTGCCGCCCCACGAGTGGCCGACCAGCACTACTTTACCGGTTTGCGCGTCGATCACGCGCTGCGCGGCGGCGACGTCGTCGGCCAGCGAGGTCAGCGGGTTTTGCACGGCCACCACCTTCAAGCCCTTCGCTTGCAGCAGCGGGATGATTTTCTCCCAGCTGGAACCGTCGGCGAAGGCGCCGTGCACCAGTACCACGGTGGTGTCGGCGGCCGGCGCGGCGGCTTGGGCGGTCAGGACGGTGGAGGCCAGCAGGGCGGCGGCGATGATCGAGCGTTTCATGGTGATTCCTTTCGAGGTTGGTTGTTTGCGATTAAGTAGTGTGCTACTTGCTTGAGTTGAACTATAGCGAACAATCTAATAGCGCGCAATATAAATTTGACCGAATGTCGAAAATATTTTGCGGTCCCATGGCCGCCGGTACGAAAACGCTTGCAAGCAAGGCTGTCAGCAAGGCGAATACCTGATCGGCACAGTGCGGCATCGGCCAAAAGCGGCGACTAATGGTCTACACTGGGGGCATGATAAGAGACCTCCCCGCACTGGTGCTGCCCGGCGCCACCATCGACATCCTGAAGGCAAGTTGCGCCAACTGCAGCATGCATCAGCTGTGTCTGCCGATGGGACTGGGCAACGAAGACATGGAGCGGCTCGACCAGATCATCGGGCGCCGCCGCAAGGTCGCGCGCGGCAGCACCCTGTTCCGCATCGGCGATCCGTTCGTGAACCTGTACGCGATCCGGCTCGGGCATTTCAAGACCTACCAGGTCAACCGCGAGGGCGCCGAGCAGATCACCGGCTTCCAGATGGCCGGCGAGCTGCTGGGCATGGACGCCATCAGCACCGACCTGCACCATTGCACCGCCGTCGCGCTGGAGGACAGCGAGGTGTGCGAGATTCCGTTCGGCAGCCTGCAACAGCTTCTGGCCGACATGCCGACCCTGCTGCGGCATTTCCACCGCATGATGAGCCAGGAGATCACGCGCGAGCAAAGCGTCATGCTCCTGCTGGGCAATATGCAGGCGACGCAGCGCTTCGCCGCCTTCCTGGTCAACCTGTCGTCGCGCTACGAGGCGCGCGGCTACTCGCCCAACACCTTCCAGCTGCGCATGTCGCGCGAAGAGATCGGCAACTACCTGGGCCTGACGATCGAAAGCATCAGCCGCCTGCTGTCGAAGTTCAAGAAGGAAGGCCTGCTCCGCGTGAGCAACCGCGAAATCGAACTGCTCGACCCGCCCATGCTCAAAGCCATCACGGCCGGCACGCAGACCTGTCACTAGCGGTGACATGACCATGTAGACACGTAGGGCGGATTAGGCGAAGCCGTAATCCGCCATGCATGCGCCGCCGACGGAGCTTGGCGGATTACGCTACGCTAATCCGCCCTACGTGTCTCCACGTGCCCTCCACCGTTTGCGGAACTATTCCGCGCGCAGGGTCACGCTACGCTGCGCCGGCCAGCTCCAGGCGCCGGCAAGGCGCCAGTCGCGCTGTTCGCCTTCCACCAGCACCACCCAACGGCTGCGCTCGAGCATCGGCAGATTGATCTGGAAGCGGCCGAATTCGTCCGGCCGCACCACCAGTTGGATATCCTTGGCCGGCAAGGTGGCGTGCGACAGGCGCACGAACAAGCGTTCCGTCTTGCCGTGCTCGTCGCTATTGCGGCGCAGCTGGCCGGCCAGCATCCCTTGCGTGGCGTCGTAGCCGATCGACATCGACAACCCCAGCGAGCTGGCCAGGCGGTCGCGCCGCAAGTCCTGGTTGATGGCCTTGCCCTGCTTGTAGTAGTCGCCCACCACCAGCGCGTCCTGCCGCGTGAAGGCCAGGTAGCCGGTGTAGACGCCGGCGACGATGACGATCGCCGGCCCCGCCATCAGCAGCCACGGCCAGCGCTGCTTCCACCACGGCGTTGCCGTGCCATGCGATACCGATACGGTCATAATGCTCTCCTTAGCGCGGCACGATGAATACCGCGTCTTCCTTCACATGCAGCGACGGGTCGTCGACCGACGTCAGTTCGACGGCGATCTTGTTCGAGCCCGGATGGGCGGCGCCATGCGCCGTGCGCAGCCGGATCGGATGCGCCTTGGTGTCGGTGGCCTCGACCCGCACCAGCTCCGGCGTGACCTGGGCCAGCGTTGGAATGCCGCTGACGCGGATGCGGTAGGTCTGCGCCAGCTCCGACGTGTTCATGATCTGCAGCCGGTAGACGTTTTCGATCATGCCGTCCTCGACCTCGCGCCCCATGGCGCCGCGGTCGCGGATCACGTCCAGCTTGAGCGGCACGCGCAGGTACAGCGCAGTGCCGACGGCGGCCACGATCAGCGCCAGGATGGCGGCGTAGATCTGCACCCGGGGACGCAGGGTGCGCCGGCGGATTTGCATCGGCGTGTAGTGCATGGTCATGGCGCGCTCGGTGCTGTAGCGGATCAGCCCGCGCGGCAGGCCGACCTTTTCCATGACGCCGTTGCAGGCGTCGACGCAGGCGGCGCAGCCGATGCATTCGTACTGCAGGCCGTTGCGGATGTCGATGCCGGTCGGGCACACTTGCACGCACATCGAGCAGTCGATGCAGTCGCCGCCCTTGCCGGCCGCCTTCTTCGACAACGGCA
This sequence comes from Duganella sp. AC237, assembly GCF_979254035.1. NCBI lineage: Bacteria > Pseudomonadati > Pseudomonadota > Betaproteobacteria > Burkholderiales > Oxalobacteraceae > Duganella > Duganella sp. AC237. The sequence goes on from NZ_CEEDEW010000003.1 coordinate 94,253, forward strand.
TGCGCGGCTCGCCCCGTTCGCCGGCGTAGGTGATGATCAAGGTGTCGCGGTCGAACATCGAGCTCTGGAAGCGGGCGTACGGGCACATGTACTTGCACACCTGCTCGCGCATCCAGCCGGCGTTGCCGTAGGTGGCGAAGCTGTAGAACACCACCCAAAACCATTCCCATGGGCCAAAGCTCAACGTCAGCACCTCGCCGGCCAGATGCTTGATCGGCGTGAAGTAGCCTACAAACGTGAAACCGGTCCACAGCGCCACCGCGCCCCAGGCTAGGTGCTTGGCGCTTTTCTTGGCGAACTTGGACGCCGACGGCGGCTGGCGGTCGAGCGCGATTCGCGCGCTGCGCTTGCCTTCGATCTTGCGCTCTATCCACAGGAAGATTTCGGTGTACACCGTTTGCGGACAGGCGAAGCCGCACCACACGCGCCCCGCGACTGCCGTCGCCAGGAACAGCAGATAGGCGCAGATGATCAGCAGCGCGGCCAGGTAAATGAAATCCTGCGGCCACAACACCAGGCCGAAGATGTAGAACTTGCGCGCGCCCAGGTCGAACAGCAGGGCCTGGCGGCCGTTCCATTGCAACCACGGGGTGCAGTAGAACGCCAGCTGCGTCAGCCAGACGAACAGCCAACGCAGCCGGGCATAGCGGCCCGAGGCCTCGCGCGGGTAGATCTCCTCCCGCGCGGCGTACATGGGGACGACTTGGGTCTCAGGCGAGTTCATAATCTTCGTTCGTTTATTCCGTCGCAGGCGTGGCGGCGGCGACGGCCGGCGCTTCCGCCGGACCCGGTGGAACCGGCGACGATTCCGGCGCGTTGACGTCGTTGGACAAACTCCACACGTACGCCGCCAGCACGTGCACCTTGGCGTCGCCGAGGAAGTCCTCGAACGCCGGCATGGTAGCGTTGCGGCCCTTGCGGATGGTTTCCATGATGGTCTCGGCGCTGCCGCCGAACAGCCAGACCTTGTCGCTCAGATTCGGGGCACCAATCGCCTGGTTGCCCGTACCGCCGGCGCTGTGGCAGGCCATGCAGGCGCCGAATTTGCCCTTGCCGAACACCGCCTTGATCGGATCGGCGGTCGAGCCGGACAGGCTGAGCACGTAGTGGGCGACGTTTTCCACCTCCTTGTCCGAGCCGAGCGCGGCGCCCATCGGCGGCATCACGCCGACGCGTCCGTGCAGGATGGTTTCCTTGATGGTTGCCGGCGCGCCGCCGAACAGCCAGTCGTTGTCGGTCAGGTTGGGGAAGCCCTTGTTGCCGCGCGCATCCGAACCGTGGCATTGCGCGCAGTACGTCAGGAACAGGCGCTGGCCGATGGCGTGCGCCTTCGGATCGGCGGCGACCTTTTTCAGGTCCTGCTTCTGGTATTGGGCGAACAGCGGGCCGTACTCGGACTCGGCCTGCTTGAGTTCGGCCTGGTACTGGCCCGAGGATTTCCATCCCAGCTTGCCCGCGTAGGTGCCCAGGCCCGGATACAGGAACAGGTAGGCCAGCGCGAAGATGATGGTGATATAGAACAGCCACATCCACCAGCGCGGCATCGGCGTGTTCAGTTCGGTCAAGTCCTCGTCCCAGGTGTGGCCCGTCGTGCCGATCTTGCCGTCCTTGTCCTTGGCCAGCTTGACCTTGGCCTGCGAATACAGAAGGATGCCGCAGCCGGCGATGCCGAGCAGGGTGAGCACGACGATGTACAGGTCCCAGAAACCGTTGGTGAAATCAGCCATGGCCGTTCTCCTCGTCGTCGAAGGGCAGCTGCGCCGCCTTGGCGAAGTCGGCTTCCTTGTTGGCGATGAACGTCCACCACAGGATGCCGGCGAACGTGATGAAGGAAACCACCGTCATCACGCTGCTGGCGCGGTCAAACAGGTTCTCGATAGCCATGCTAGTTCCTCGTCTTGATTAATGTGCCCAGGCCTTGCAGATAGGCGATCAGGGCGTCTTCTTCGGTCTTGTCTTTCAGCTCTTCCGGCGCGGCGGCGATCTCGGCGTCGGTGTACGGGTCGCCCAGGCGCTTCAGCGCGCGCATCTTCGGCACGATCTCGGCCGGCACCAGCGCGGTTTTCGCCAGCCATGGATAGTTCGGCATGTTCGATTCCGGCACCACGTCGCGCGGACTGGCCAGGTGGGTGCGGTGCCATTCGTCGCTGTAGCGGCCGCCCACGCGCGCCAGATCCGGCCCGGTGCGCTTGGAACCCCACTGGAACGGCCGGTCGTAGACGAACTCGCCGGCGACCGAGTAGTGGCCGTAGCGCTCGGTCTCGGCACGGAACGGCCTCACCATTTGCGAATGGCAGTTGTAGCAGCCTTCGCGCACGTAGACATCGCGTCCGGCCAGGCGCAGCGGCGAATAAGGTTTCAACCCCGCCACCGGCTCGGTGGTAGATTTCTGGAAGAACAGCGGGACGATCTCGACGGCGCCGCCGACGCTGACCACCAGGGTCACCAGCGCGATCAGCAGCCAGGGGTTTTTCTCGATCCATTCATGTTTAAAATTCGGTGAAAATTTCATCTTGTGCTCCGATATCAGGCGTGACCGGCGGCCAGCGCGGGAATGCGCGCGACGGCGGTCTCGCGGTTACGCAGGGTCATCCAGGTGTTGTAGCCCATCAGGCACATGCCGCCCAGGTACAACAGGCCGCCGCCGAAACGCACCACGTAGTACGGATACGTGGCCTTGACGCCCTCGACAAAGGTGTACGTCAGGGTGCCGTCGGGATTGACCGCGCGCCACATGAGGCCCTGCATGACGCCGGCGATCCACATGGCGGCGATGTAGAGCACGATACCGATGGTGGCGACCCAGAAGTGCAGGTCGATCAGTTTGGTGCTCCACATCTTTTGCTGGCCGGCCAGGCGCGGCAGCAGGTAGTAGATCGAGCCCATGGTGATGAAGCCAACCCAGCCGAGCGCGCCGCCGTGGACGTGGGCGATGCCCCAGTCGGTGTAGTGCGACAGCGAATTGATGGTCTTGATCGACATCATCGGACCTTCGAAGGTGGCGATGCCGTAGAACGACAGCGAGACGATCATGAATTTCAGGATCGGGTCGGTGCGCAGCTTGTGCCAGGCGCCCGACAGGGTCATGATGCCGTTGATCATGCCGCCCCACGACGGCGCCAGCAGCACCAGCGAGAACACCATGCCGATCGATTGCGTCCAGTCCGGCAGCGCGGTGTAGTGCAGGTGGTGCGGGCCGGCCCACATATAGGTGAAGATCAGCGCCCAGAAGTGCACGATCGACAGGCGGTACGAGTACACGGGACGCTCGGCCTGCTTGGGGATGAAGTAGTAGACCATGCCCAGGTAGCCGGCGGTGAGGATGAAGCCGACCGCGTTGTGGCCGTACCACCACTGGATCATCGCGTCTTGCACGCCCGAGTAGGCCGAGTAGGATTTAAACGCCGAGGCCGGCATGCTAGCGCCGTTGACCACGTGCAGCAGGGTGACGGCGATGATGTAGCCGGCAAAGAACCAGTTGGCGACGTAGACGTGCTTGACCTTGCGCTTGAGCAGCGTGCCGAAGAACACGATCGCGTAGCAGATCCAGACCACCGCGATCAAAATCGAGATCGGCCATTCCAACTCGGCGTATTCCTTGCCGCGCGTTAGGCCCATCGGCAAGGTCACGACGGCGCTCAGGATCACCGCCTGCCAGCCCCAGAAGGTGAAGGCGGCCAGCTTGTCCGAGAACAGGCGGACCTGGCAGGTCCGCTGCACCACATAATATGAGGTGGCGAACAGGCCGCAGATGCCGAACGCGAAAATGACAGCGTTTGTGTGCAGCGGCCGAAGGCGGCCATAGGTCAGCCAGGGGATGTCCAGGTTCAGCGCCGGCCAGGCCAGTTGGGCGGCGATGATCACCCCCACCAGCATGCCGACGATGCCCCAGACTACCGTTGCGATCGCGAATTGCTTGACGATCTTGTAGTTGTAGTTCCCGTCCACGAAGTTCTCCCTTAGAACGCTTTGATGATGTGGATCAAAGGTTACTTATCGGGGCTTCAAAAAACCTTGATGTGGATCAAAATTTTCCGGATGGATCTTTTTCGGCGGGGTTTACTTTCGGCGAGTCGTCGTCCTGCAACACGCGCAGCGCCGGGCCGACCAGGTCGTCGAACTGGCCGTCGTCGGCGGCGTTGAAGAACACCCACAGCGCGGCGAACACCAAGGCCACGCTGAGCGGAACTAGCAAGAATAAGGCTTCCATCACGTTTCCTTTTTAGCACGAGCATGCCCACGCAGTCGCAGCGCGTTGAGCACCACCACGGCCGAGCTGGCCGCCATGCCGACGCCGGACAGCCACGGATTGAGCAGGCCGAGCGCCGCCGCCGGGATCGCCAGCAGGTTGTACAGGCTGGCCCAAGCCAGGTTCTGGCGGATCACCGCCATGGTCCGGCGCGCCACACGGGCGCTGTCGGCCACCGCGCCGAGTCGGCCACCCAGCAGCACCGCATCAGCCTGGGCCTGGGCCAGCGCGGCGCCCTCCCCCATCGCGAACGAGACGTCGGCCGCGCTCAGCACGGCGGCATCGTTGATGCCGTCGCCGACCATCGCCACCACCGCGCCCTTTATTTGCAGCTGGCGCACGAAGGCCAGTTTCTCGTCCGGCAGGTAGCCGCCCACCGTGGTGCCGATGCCGAGCCGGTCGCCGACGCGGCGCGCCAGCACGTCGTGGTCGCCGCTGAGCAGCACCACCGTCTTGCCGGCCTGGCGGAAGCAATCGACGGTGGCCTGGGCATCGGGCCGTAGTCCATCGTGCAGTTGCAAACAAGCCAGCCATTGGCCGTCGGCGCCGAGGTAAACGGGCGTGGCGCCGTCGGCAACTGTGTGCGCCGGCGCTGAGCCGCTCAGTTCGGCCACGTACCCGGCGTTGCCGAGGCGGTAAAGGCGGTTGTGCACCTTGCCCTCGACGCCGCGTCCCGCCGTTTCGGTCAGCGCCGTGGCGTGCCAGTTGGCGCGTGCGCCGCCGCCCGCCTCGCTGGCCGCGCCGACGATAGCGCGCGCCAGCGGGTGGCCGCTGCCGGCGTCGAGCGCTGCCGCCACTTGCAGGCAGAAGTCGTCGCGCATCGCGCCCAGCGGCAGTACGTCTTGCAGCACCGGCCGGCCGAACGTCAGGGTGCCGGTTTTGTCGAACACGACATGGGTGGCGCGGTGCAGCGTTTCCAGGGTTTGCGCGCCGCTCACCAGCACGCCCTGCGCGAGCAGGTGGTCGGTGGCGGCGGCCAGCGCGGTCGGCGTGGCCAGCGACAGCGCACACGGACAGGACACCACCAGCACGCCGATGGCGATCGGCCAGGCGCGCCCGGCGTCGCCGTCGACCCAGAACCAGAAGCCGAACGCCGCCAGCGCGAACAGCAGCAGCCCGGCGACGAACCAGGCTGCCACCTTGTCGGCCCACAGCGCGATGCGCGGCTTGTCGCGCCCGGCACGGTCGATCAGCTTGACCAGGTTCGACATCGTGCTGTCCTGCGCGCGGCGCGTCACCCTCGCCAGCACGACGGCGCCGGCGTTGATGGCGCCGCCGGGCAGCGCCTCGCCCGCCGCCTTGGCCACCGGCGCGCTTTCGCCGCTCAGCAGCGACAGGTCGAGCGTGGTGGCGCCGTCGACGATGACGCAGTCGGCGGCCACCGCCTCGCCCGGCTTGATCATGATGACGTTATCCACCAGCAGCGCGGCCGCCTTGACCAGGCTGGCCTCGCGGCTGGCGGGATAGTCGGCCAGCAATGTCGCCGATGCCGGTAGCGCGTGATGTAGGCGTTCGAGCGCGGCGCCGGCCTTGCGCCGCGCGCGCAGCTCCAAATGTCGGCTGCACAGCAGCAGGAAGATGAACATCGTCACCGAATCGAACCAGACGTCGCCGTGGCCGCGCACGGTGGCCACGACGCTGGCGCCGAAGGCGGCGGCAATGCCCAGCGCGACCGGCACGTCCATGCCGGGCGCACGGGCTTTGATACTGGTCCAGGCGCCGCGCCAGAACGGCTGCGCCGCGTAGCAGATCGCCGGCAAGGTCAGCAGCAGGCTGGCCCAGCGCATCAGCGCGGCCATGTTGTCGTCCAAGGTGCCGTCCTCGGCCAGGTAGGCCGGCGCCACATACATCATCACCTGCATCATCGACAGCCCGGCGACGAACAACTGGCGGCCCAGCGTGCGGGCGGCCTTGCGCTGCTGTTCGCCGTGGCGGCCGGCGTCGTAGGGGTAGGCGCTGTAGCCGATGGTATGCAGCGCGGTCAGGATCTCGGCCGGCTGGCATGCGTCCGAACGCCAGCGCACGTACAGGCGCTCGGTGGCGACGTTGAGCTGGGCGCTGTCGACGCCGGGCAGGCGCGCCAGCCGGCTTTCGATCAACCATACGCAGGCGGCGCAGCGGATGCCGTCAACCGACAAAGTGGTTTCGCGGCTGTGTTCGTTCAAGGCGAAGCGGGGATCGGCGTTGTCGTACAGTTGCAGTTCCGGCGGCAGCAGTTGCGCGCCCTCGGCGGTGTCGGCGAAGACCGAGCGGTCGCGGTAGTAGGATTGCTGGCCGAGATCGACGATGGCCTGCGCCACCGCCGCGCAGCCGGGGCAGCACATCGCGTGGTCGATGTCGTCGATGCGCACGGTCCAGGCACTTGGAGCCGACGCAGGCACGGGCAGGCCGCAGTGGTAGCAGGCGGCGGGGGCGCTGCTGGTTTGCGGCGTGGCCGCCGGGTGGTTCAAGGGTGTGGTGTCAAGCATAGGATATCCATCCAGGCGGGCGTGATACCGACCGCCGCGCGCGCGACGCCGAGCAGGCCGAACGTCAGCACCAGCATGCCGCAGGCGACGCGGACCTTGCGTCGCTGCATGACGTTGCGCAGCCGCGCACCCAGCAGGCCGAGGCCGGTCAACATCGGCAGGGTGCCGAGGCCGAAAGCCAGCATCACGAGGGCGCCGCCGAGCGCGCTACCGGTGAGCATGGCGGTCAGCAGCACACTGTAGACCATGCCGCACGGCAGCCAGCCCCACAGCGCCCCCAACGCGAAGGCCTGGTGCGGCCGGTCGGCAGGGATCAGGGTTTTCATCGCCGGCGCCATCCATGGCTGGGCGCGTTGCCACAGCACGCGGCCGGCCTGCTCCAGCTTGGTCAGGCCGTGCCAGGCGCCCATCAGGTACAGGCCCAGCGCCACGAGCACCAGGTTGGCCAGCCAGTAGAAACCCAGTTGCAAGCCGGCCAGGTCGGCCAGGCTTTGCGCGCCGTTCGCCAGACCGCCGGCCAGCGTGCCGGCCAGCATATAGCTGCCGATGCGGCCGGCGTTGTAGGCCAGCACGCGCGGGATCGCCCGCACCGGCGTGGCCGGTCGCGGGATGAACGCGGCCGTCGGCCCGCCTGCGAACCTGGCGGCGGTCTGGATGGGGATGACGTTGCGCGGCAGGGGCTTGCCGACCCCACTGGCCGAGATGGCGCCGACGATGCCGCCGCACATGCCGACGCAATGGACGCTGCCGGCCAATCCGACCAGGAACACGGGCAGCAGCTGGTAGCCGGTGATCATGAGGTCAAATGGTCTTGGAGTAGCGCAGCGGCTGCGTGGTGTCGGCACGCGCCAAGGTCAGATGGCGGTCGAACACCATGCAGATATTGCGGATCAGCAGCCTGCCCTTGGCCGTGACGCTGATCCAGTGCGCGTCGACGGTCAGCAGGCCGTCGTCCTCGAAGGCTTCCAGCTTTTCCAGCTCCTCCGCGAAGTACAGCGGAAAGCGGATCGGATAGGCCTGCTCCAGCGACGAGATCGATAACTCGAAATTGCACATCAGCTTTTGGATAACGATGCGGCGCAGCAAGTCGTCGGTGTCGAGCTTGATGCCGCGCGTGATCGGCAGCACGCCGTTGTCGAGTTTTTCGTAGTAGGCGTCCAGCGTCTTTTCGTTTTGGCTGTAGGTGGCGCCGACGGCGCTGATGGCCGACACGCCGCAGGCGATCAGATCGGTCTCGGCGCGCGTCGAATAGCCCTGGAAGTTGCGTTGCAGCCGACCCTGGCGCTGGGCCACGGCCAATTCGTCGTCCGGCTTGGCGAAGTGGTCCATGCCGATGTAGACATAGCCGGCCGCGCACAGCCGGGCGATGCACAAGGCGAGCAACTCGAGCTTGACGGCGGCGCTGGGCAGGTCGGCGTCGAGGATGCGGCGCTGCGGCTTGAACAGGTGCGGCAAATGTGCGTAGTTGTACAGCGCGATGCGGTCCGGGCTGGCGGCTATCACCTTGGCCAGCGTTTGCTCCATGCTGGCGATGGATTGCTTCGGCAAGCCGTAGATCAGGTCGATGCTGACCGAGCGGAAGCCGGCGGCGCGCGCGGCGTCGATGACGGCGCGCGTTTCGGCCTCCGGCTGGATGCGGTTGACGGCCTTCTGCACATCGGCGTCGAAATCCTGCACGCCCAGGCTGATGCGGTTGAAACCCTGCGCGCGCAGGCTGTGCACGCGCTCGACGCTGACGGTGCGCGGATCGATTTCGATCGAATATTCGCCCTGCGCGTCCGGCGCGAAATCGAAGTTGGCGCGCAGGTGCGCCATCAGGTCGCCCATCTGGCGGTCGCTCAGGTAGGTCGGCGTGCCGCCGCCGAAGTGCAATTGCTCGAGCTGGCCGATGCCGGCGAACAGGCGGCCCTGCATGTCGAGTTCCTGCTTGAGGTAGCCGAGGTAGGTGGCGGCCTTGCCGTGGTCCTTGGTGACGATCTTGTTGCAGCCGCAGTAGTAGCAGACCGTGTCGCAGAACGGGATGTGGATGTAGAGCGACAACGGCCGCTGGCTGCGGCGCAGGCGCAGGCCGGCCACCGCTTCGAGGAACTGGCCGTAGCCGAACTCCGGTGTGAAGCGGTCGGCGGTCGGATAGGAGGTGTAGCGCGGCCCCGACTGGCTGAGTTTGCCGATGATGGCGGCGTCGAATTCGACGGCGGGAAAGGCGGCGCCGACACCGGTGTGGCTGGGGCTGGCGCCGGGGCCGGGAATGGAGGTGGTATGCATGGCCGTTCTCACGCGGCCAGGCGCGCGGCCGGCGGCGATTTGCGGACCGGACGCACGGCAGGCCGGACCGGTGTGGCGCGGCCGAACTTGAACAGGCTGACCGCCTGCGTCAGGCCGCCCGCCTCCAGCGCCAGGCTGGCGGTGGCGGCGGCCGCCTCTTCGACCAGCGCGGCGTTTTGCTGCGTGACTTGGTCCATGTGGGCGATGGCCGAGTTGACCTGGTCGACGCCGATGCTCTGCTCGCGCGAGGCGACCGAGATCTCCTCCATGATGGCCGTCACCTGCCGCACCGAGGCCACTACTTCCTTCATGGTGGCGCCGGCGCGGTCGACCTGCGTCATGCCGGCGCTGACCTTGCCGACGGAAATATCGATCAGGTTCTTGATATCCTTGGCGGCGGTGGCGCTGCGTTGGGCCAGGTTGCGCACCTCGCCGGCGACAACCGCGAAGCCGCGTCCCTGTTCGCCGGCACGGGCCGCCTCGACGGCGGCGTTGAGCGCCAGGATGTTGGTCTGGAAGGCGATGCCTTCGATCAGGCCGATGATGTCGACGATCTTGCGCGAGGAATTGTTGATCTCGTCCATGGTCGCGATGACGTCGGCGACGATTTCGCCGCCCTGCACCGCGACCGTCGAGGCGTTTTGCGCCAGCGCGTTGGCCTGTGCCGAGTTGTCGGCGTTTTGCTTGACGGTCGACGAGAACTGCTCGACGCTCGACGCCGTCTCTTCCAGGCTGGCGGCTTGCGCCTCGGTGCGGCCGGACAGGTCGGCGTTGCCGGCGGCGATCTGGCGCGTGGCCACGGCCATCGTCTCGACATTGACGCGGACATCGCGGATGGTGGCGATCAGGTTGCTGTTCATTTGCTGCAGGGCTCGCAGCAGCTGGCCCACCTCGTCGGTGGACTCGGTGTCGAAGCTGCCCGACAGGTCGCCGGCGGCGATGGCGCGGGCACCGTGCAGCGCGCGGTCGAGCGGTTGCAGCACCGACACGCGCAAGGTGTACCACAGGAACACGTTGATCAGCAGGCCGATGAAGGTGGCGCCGAAGATGGCGTAGCTGTGGCCGCCCCCGCCGCTCATCAGCGCGGCCGCGCAGACGATCACTTGCAGCACGTTGACCACGCTGGTGGCCAGCCACACGCGCATCGCCAGCGAGACGTGGCTCAGGCGCGCGAACAGGTTGCCGACGCCCGGCAGTATCACCTGGCCGTTCTTGATGCGGATGCCGTGGCCTTGCTTGCCCAGCATGTCGCGGTAGGCCTGCTCGGCCTTGGCGATTTGCTCGCGCGCGGCCTTGACGCGCACCGACATGTAGCCGATGGTCTTGCCGTTTTCGCGGATGGGGGTGATATTGGCGCGCACCCAGTAGTGGTCGCCGTTCTTGCAGCGGTTCTTGACCAGGCCGGTCCACGGTGTGCCCGCCTGGATCGATGCCCACAGGTCGGCGAAAGCCTCGGCCGGCATGTCCGGATGGCGCAGGATGTTTTGCGGCGCGCCCAGCAGCTCGGCCTCGTCGTAGCCGCTGATTTGGACGAAATAGGGATTTACGTAGGTAATGTTGCCCTTTAAATCAGTTTTCGACACAATGGCCTGGTCGTCCAGGACGTCTACTTCACGATTGCTGACAGGTGGCTTATTGCGGGGTTGATTGTTGCGCATCACATGGCTCCGGCTGAATTGTTGCTCTATCACAATAGATGCAGCCAGTGTACGGAGTCGAACCGCAAATTTTATTGATGTAGATCAAAATTCCCCGGATTGCCGATAGGCCGGTACCGTGTTCAGTCGATGAGCATGCAAATGAAGAGGTTCGGCGAAAATGACGGTATCGCGTTTTCCGCCGAACCAGCAGCTTAGGCGGGTTTCCTAATCGACTTCCACAGCTTGCCGCCGATGGTGACCACCACCAGCGCCAGCGCGCCGGCGATGACGCCGGCCACGGCGTCGATCACGCTGGGGGTGATGAAGCCCAGCACCGGTCCCAGGGCGGGGACCGCCGCCGCCACTTCGGTGGCGTGGTGGACGATGTCGTGGGTGCCCGGCGTGCCGTGCACCAGGATGCCGCCGCCGACCATGAACATGGCGGCCGTGCCGACCACCGACAACAGCTTCATCAGCCGTGGCGCGGCCGCCAGCAGCACGTTGCCCAGCGCGCGGACGGCGCCGTTGGCGCGCTGGCTCAGGTACAGGCCGGCGTCGTCCATTTTGACGATGGCGGCGACGATGCCGTACACGCCCACCGTCATCACCAGCGCGATGCTGACCACCACCATCGCCTGCTTGGCGAACGGCTCGGCCGCCACCGTGCCCAGCGCGATGACGATGATCTCGGCCGACAGGATGAAGTCGGTGCGCACCGCGCCCTTGATCTTGTCCTTTTCGATGGCCACCATGTCGGCGTTCGGATCGTTGAGCGCGGCGGTCAGCTGTTGCCTGTGCTGCGCGTCTTCTTCCTTGTGCATGATGCTGTGGGCAATCTTCTCGAAGCCTTCGAAGCACAGGTACAGGCCGCCGACCATCAGCAGCGGGGTGATGGCGGCCGGCATGAAGGCGCTGATCGCCAGCGCGGCCGGCACCAGGATCGCCTTGTTTTTCAGCGAGCCGAGCGCCACCGCCCACACCACCGGCAGTTCGCGGTCGGCGCGCACGCCGGCCACTTGCTGCGCGTTCAGCGCCAGATCGTCGCCCAGCACGCCGGCGGTTTTCTTGGCCGCCACCTTGCTCATCAGGGCGACGTCGTCGAGGATGGTGGCGATGTCGTCGATCAGCGCGAACAGACTGGAGCCGGCCATCTTAGCGGCTCCCTTGCGGGGTCGGGGTGGTGGTAGGGGTCATTGGTTGTCCTTGGTAGCGAGCAATATTAAAGGAGCAATATTAACCCAGAGGCAGGGCACGGCGATATGGCTTCACAGCTACAATGTGCGTTGCCTCGCAGCGCCGCTGCGACCTACACAATGGATCACGTATGAGTTTTGCCACCTGGATGGGTTTTTTCATTGCCGCCTGCATCATCGCCGTGTCGCCCGGCTCGGGCGCGGTGTTGTCGATGTCGCACGGGTTGTCGTACGGCGTGCGCCGTGCCAGCAGCACCATTATCGGCCTGCAGACCGGCCTGCTGCTGGTGTTTTTCATTGCCGGCGCCGGGGTCGGCTCCTTGTTGCTGGCGTCCGAACTGGCGTTCAATGTCGTCAAGACGGTGGGCGCGCTGTACCTGATCTACCTGGGCCTGAGCCAGTGGCGCGCCAAGGTGACCATCGGCGAACAGAAAACCCGGGCCGAAGTGGTCGTGCCGTCGGCGCGCAAGCGGTTTTTGACCGGCTTCCTGACCAACGCCACCAATCCCAAGGGCATCATCTTCATGGTGGCGGTGTTGCCGCAGTTTATCAATCAGCACGCGCCCCTGCTGCCGCAGTTGCTGATCCTGGCGGCCACCATGTGCTGCATCGATCTGGTGGTGATGCACAGCTACGCTTATCTTGCGTCGTCGATGCAGCGCTTTTTCCGCGACGCCAGCGCCGTCAAAAAGCAGAACCGGGTGTTCGGCGGCCTGTTGATGGGCGTGGGCGCGGCGCTGTTCTTCGTCAAGCGGGGCGGCGCCAGCACCTGAGGTACCACCACCTGAGGTATGATTTACTTTGCAATTATTTGTAACCCCGGTAGTCGAATCGCGGCCTGCGGCGTTATAGGTGAAGTAAATAGAGGAGCGCTGCCATGAGCCGCAAGATCATCCCGTCCGTCGTGCTGGCCGCTTTGGCCGGCTTCAGCTCGCTTGCATTGGCCGACCCGCCCGCAGTGGTGGGGCGGATTTCGGCCGTCCAGGGCCAGGTGACCCTGGTGAGCAACGATCCAAACGGCGACAGCGAACCGGTCGCCGCCTCGCTGAACTGGCCGGTCACCGGCGCTAACCATATCAATACCGCCGGCGGTGCGCGCACCGAATTCCGGGTCGGCTCGACGGCGGTGCGGCTGGACGGCGATTCCGACCTGGAAATCACCGACATGGACGAGGATTTGTTGCGGCTGCGCCTCAATTACGGCAGCGTCAGCATCCGCGTGCGCAGTCCCGAGCTGCTGCGCGACTTCGAGCTGACCACGCCGCAGGCGCGTGTCACGATGCTGGAGCCGGGCTTGCTGCGGGTCGATGCCGAGCGCGTCGCCGATACCAGCCAGGTTAGCATGGTGGGCGGCAGCGCCAGGGTCGAGGGCGGCGGTTCGTCGGTGGTGGTGGGCAACGGCCGCCAGGTCGACATCAGCGGCGAAGACGTGCGCACCAGCGTGGCGCGGCGCGACGGCTTCGATGTCTGGGCCGACGAGCGCGACCGGCAGGCGGAGGCCGTGGTGACGTCCCGCTATGTGTCGAGCGGCATCACCGGCTACGAGGAACTGGACCGCAACGGCAGCTGGACCGAGAGCGCAGAATACGGCCCGCTGTGGGCGCCGCGCAATGTCGCGGTCGACTGGGCGCCCTACCGCGATGGCCGCTGGACCTGGCTGGCGCCGTGGGGCTGGACCTGGGTCGACAATGCCCCGTGGGGCTACGCGCCGTCGCATTACGGCCGCTGGGTGACGGTCAACCGCCGCTGGTTTTGGGCGCCGGGCCGTCCGGTCGGGCGTCCGGTGTGGGCGCCGGCGCTGGTCGGCTGGGTCGGCGGCGACGGTTTCTCGCATCAGCGCGGTCCCGGCCTGGGCTGGTTCCCGTTGTCGCCGCGCGAGCGCTACGTGCCGAACTACCGGGTCTCGAACCATTACGAGGACCGCATGACGTGGCGCTACAACGGCAAGCCTTACCGGCCACGGTCCGACCGGCCTGAGCGCCGCGACGGCGTGACGATGTTGCCGCGGGATCAATTCGAGGGCCGCCACACGGTGCCGGTCAATCGCGGCGGCGTGGTGATTCCGCCGGCCAACCTGGTCAAGAACGCGGTGACGGTGGCGCCGCCGCCGCCGGCCCTGAGCACGCGGGTGGGCGAACCCGGCCGGCGGCCGTGGCCGGACCGCGACGGCGATGGACGGCCGGACCGCGTCGGGCGCAACGACGGCAACAACCGTTTCGAGCGCAACGACCGTTTCGAGCGCAACAACGGCCAGCAGCCGGGGCGGGTGATCACCGCGCCGTCGCAGCCACAGCCGCAAGTGCAAATCGGCCAGGGCCCCGGGCGTCCGCAGACCACCACCACGCTCGCGCCGGGACAGTTCGGCACGCCGAACGCGCCGGCGCAGACGATCAATCCAAACGATGTGGGCATCGAGCTGCGGCCGGGTTACCGTCCCCGTCCGCAGAATTCGGTGCAGCCGGGCGCGATGCCGGCGCCGATCTTGCAGGTCAACCCGAACCGCGACCGTTTCAACCGTGACGACGACAACGGCCGCCGGCCATCGCGTCAGCGCGACGATGTGCGGGAAGCGCGTGAGCGTGAGCAACGCGATCAACGGCCGGCGTTCCAGCCGCAGCAGCAACCGCAGCCGCATCAAGTCCAGGTGCAACCGCAGCGGCCGTCGCAGCCGCAGCAGTTCCAGCCGCCGCAGCAGCAGTTCCAGCCGGCGCCGCGTCCATCGCCGCCGCCGCAGGCAAGCCAGCCGCAGCCGCAAGTGCATCAACCCCAGCCGCAAGCGCAGCCACAGCCGCGCCCTCAACCGGCGCAACGCAACGAGGGGCAAGGCCAGGGCCGCAACAACGGCAACCGGCCGACGCACAACCTGCAGTGAGCGACGGTTTAACCCGGAAAATGGCAGTTCAGGCAGCAAAAAATGCAGTTCGTCACAATCGGCTGGCAGTGGTCCACCGCTTTGCATACAGTAGCAACATTGCAAAACGGTGGCAGCGCGAAGACAAGGACGAGATCGTCCGCCGCGCAAGGCCGTCGAGACCGCATCCATTTGCCCTGCTATTTTCTAGGTAATTCCCGAGAGAGAATAGTCTTCGCCAGCCTTCGGGCTGGCTTTTTTTTGCCCCAAATCCGGGGTCAGGTCCACTTTTTCTACACGGACTAAGCTGTAGGGCGCGATTCTCCGCTCTACTGTTCAGCTTGTGTAGAAATGGTGGACCTGACCCTGGAGTGGCTTTTGTTAGCCGGGGTTGCGGGCGGCTTTTTGGCGCAGGCGGGCGCGCCATTCTCCCAGCGCCGAGAGCGCGCCCTGGAATTCGCGCTCGATCAGGTCGGCCTCGGCGGCCGTGACCTTGCCGTCCATCAGCGCCGTCGAGACCGCTTCGGCCACCGATCCCACCTGACTCATCACCTTGCACACCGTTTGCGAGAGGTCGTCGTCGCCGATGCTTTCCGGCAGCGGGACGACGAACGCGGCCATGCCGTGGCGCGTCAGCAGCGCGTGCAGCGGCAGGTGCGCCTCGGCCACGCCGGCGCGGTGGCACAGGTCGACCACCGCCGACACTTCCTCGAACGACGGATAGTGCGAGGCGATCGTCGGCGCCAGCTTGTTGCGCAGCACGTTGACCGAGATGCCCATCGCTTGCGCAAGCGCGTCGATGCCGCCGGGATAGCTGCGCGCCACCTTGTAGAGCGCGTCGTGTTGGTTCATGTCCAGGTATTTGCGAGTCATGGTGAAGCCTGCCTTTTATTACCGATGCATCTGCCGCAATCGGGCGCTATGCTGCTTTTTATTCAACTTGTTTGTGAAAAGACATCATGAAGCCCCTTCAATCCGCACTGTTGCTGAGCTTTTGCCTCGCACTCGGCGCCTGCGCCCCGGCGCAAGCCGAGGCCCAGCCTTATTTTGGCACATCGTCAACATACAAAAGTGGATTTTCTTCACAAAAAGGCAATGCCGCGAGGAGCCGGCCATCGGCGCCACCGGCCGACCGCCAGAGCGGTCCCGGCGCGTTCGGCAAGGCGCCCGGCTCGCCGGCATCCGCCTATCCGCGTAACCGCCCTGCGAATGCATCGGCGGCCTCGCGCGACCTCGACCGCAGCGCGACGCAAGCCCGGGCGCTGAACAATCTGGAGGCCCGGCGCGCCGCAGGGCGCGCGCCGGCGCCGTTGCCGCCGTTGAACGATACGCCGGTGCGTCCGGCCCGGCCGGATGCGATTGCGTCCCGCAACCCCGCCACCGCGCCGTCCGGCTATCCCATCGTGCAGCCGCCGCCGTCCGGCAATAGCGGTCTGATGAGCGGCGTGGTGGGCTTCATGCTGGGCCGGGCGATGAGTCAGGCCAACCAGCCGGTGGCCTACCCCACATCTTCGACATCGTCGCCCTCGCCCGTGGCCACGACCACCCCGGCCACGGCGGGCGGCGTGCCGCCGCCCATGCCGGCCATCAACCAGGCCGGCCAGATCACCGGCATGCCCGGCCTCGGCGATGCGGCTGCAGTTGATGCGCCGGCCGCCAATGCGCGCACGCCTGCGCCGCCTCAACCGTCGTTCGGCGCCAGCGTACTACGCTGGTTCGCCTGGCTGGCCCTGTGGAGCGGCATCGCCTGGGCGGCCGTATTCGCGGTGCGCAAGGTGCGCCGGCTGCGCGCGGCCAGACAGCCCCACTATTCATTCGAGAGGAATTGAGATGAGCTGGACGGACGCTTACAACTACCTGCGCAACGGCGTGGCCAAGCTGAGCGGGGCCGACGCGCCCCGCACCGATCAGGACCTGCCGCTGCGCGCCCGCATCGGCAGCCTGGTGCGGCTGCAACAGTCGCCGCTGCTGGGCGCGCTGGCCAATGGCTCGCTGATCGCGATGCCGGACGCCGACGACAACCGCATCGTTGCCGTTTCGCAAATCCGCCTCAGGCAGACGGGCGGCCTGTACCGCTACTACCTGGACACGGGCGATGTGAACGAGAAGGAGAAGTTTTTGCAGGTGTACCAGAACGCCGAAGGCAAGGTGGCCGAGGTGATGTATTGCACCCAGCTGGCGCGCGTGATTCCCGAGACGGTGGAAGACCAGGAGGCCTACATGGGGCTGGCCAACGCCGGCTTGGGCGACCGCAGCTATACCTTGTGGCGCGCCCAGCTGAACGACATCGGTCTGGACGAGGCCGACCTCGACCTGGTGTTCGGCGCCGACGAGGGCGTCGACTACTGGCGCGACGCCGGCAGCGACGACGAGGACTTCATTGCGCCGTTCTCCGGCACCGAGACCCGGATCGACAACCCGAGCGGCAGCCTCGGTTTGCGCCAGGAAATGTATTTCATGCCGTACGTGCGCCAACTGCGCGACGGCGGCAGCGAATATTTGCTCATCACGACTGAAATCATCAGCAGCGTGAACGGCGATGCATCGAAGCGCGGGATCCATGTCGACTTTGTCATCGGCATCCCGGTGGAGCAGGAACGCATCGTTATCCAATGATGCGCATTTTTAACGTCAATTCAAAAAGGAAGACCGACATGAGCAACTCGAATGGCTGGGGTTTGACCGCGCGCCTGATCTCCAAACACTTTGGCGCCTTGGGGGACCGCGTGTCCGAGGCGATCGCCAATTTTGATCCGGAAACGGCGACCGAGGCCGACCGCGACCGCCTGGCCGACAGCCTGCGCAGCACCGCGCAAAAGCTGGCGGCCGCCCGCGCCTCCTTCGACAAGGAGGCGGCGGACGTGGTCAAGCTGCGCCAGCTGATCGCCACCGACGAGCAGGCCGCCGGCACACTGGCCGACCGCCTCGCCTCCGGGAAGATTTCCGAGGCGACGATCACCCTGTTCTGCGACGAGCTGGAGGCCAACAAGCAGCGCATGCCGCAGGAGTTGCAGGAGGAGGCCGACGCCCGCCAGTACATGGACGAGCTGCAAACCATCGTCGACGCGCTGTCCAAGCAACTGGCCGAGTTCGATTCGGCGGCGAAGAAGGCGATGCAGGCCCTGGCCAGCGCGCGCGCCCAGCAGGACTTGCAGGAGCTGCGCGCCGAGCGCCAGGCCCAGCTGGCCGGCCTGTCGGGCATGCGCGGCAATTCGAGCGCCCTCAACGCGCTGACCCGCCGCGCCCAGGCCATCAACAACGAGGCGGCCGGCCTGAAGATCGTCACCGACATCGGCCAGCGTCCTTACGAGCAGGCGGCCGAGCTCGAAGCGATCCGCAAATCGGTGATCCAGCCCGGCCTGGGCAACGAGTCGGCGCTGGCGCGGCTGCAACGGCTGTCGGGCCAGCAGGCCGCTGCGCCGGCCGCGCTGGAGATGAGTAAATCGTAAGCCACGCGGCGCTTACCGTGAATTCGCTACAATAGAGGCCGGTGGCATCGTGTTGATGCCGCCGGTTTCTTTTTGATTGGAATGAATATGCAAGCGATCCCGCCGTCAGAGTCCCTCATCGAATACCCGAGCGACTTCCCGATCAAGGTGATGGGGCCGACTCATATCGACTTCGCCCCGACCATCGTGCTGGTCGTGCAAAAGCACGATCCGGAATTCCACGAGGGCAAAATGGAAGTACGGCCATCGGCCAAGGGCAACTACACCGGCCTGACCGTGACCGTGCGCGCCGTCAGCCGCGAGCAGCTCGACGCGCTGTATTCCGAACTGTCGGCGCATCCGATGGTGAAGATCGTCATGTAAGTTGCTGGCGCTGGAAGGCGGCTATCTCTTCCAGCAACCAGTCGCGGAACGCCACCACCTGCGGCCTGTCGGCCGAGGCGGCCGGCGCGACGAAGAAATACTCATCCGGGCAGGGTGTGGCGATATCGAACAGCCGCACCAGTTGCCCGGAGGCGATCTCCTGCATCGCCACCACATGGCGCACCAGCGCCACCCCGTTGCCATCGGCGGCGGAGCGTATCAGCATCGACAAATCTTCGAACATCACTCCGCCCGACGGCTCGGCCATGTTGACGCCTGCCGCCCGCAGCCACGGCGACCAGGGTTCGACCGAACGCAGCAACGTTTGCTGGGATAGCTGCTGCGGCGTGGCGGGCAGGGCGCCGTCGCGATAGTGGGGACTTACTACCGGATAGCAGACGTCGCCCATCAGGCGCTCCACCACCATGCCGGGATAGTCGCCCCGGCCAAAACGGATGCCGACATCGATGCCGTCGCGCGCCAGATCCTGCAGTTGCCCGCTCGACTGCAGCACCACCTCTATATCGGGATGCAAGTCGATGAACCGCCCCAGCCGGGGCGCGAGCCAGCGCGCCGCGAACGACGGAATCGACGTCACCGTCAGCCGCTGGTTGACGCTGGCCGCCCGCATCGCGTCAGCCGCAGCGGCAATATCGGCAAAGGATTTGCCTAAAAACTGGGCAAATTTGAGCGCGTCGCTGGTTATTTTCACCTGTCGGCCGTGACGCACGAATAGCGGCCTGCCCAATTCCTGCTCCAGCGCCCGGACCTGATGGCTGATCGCGCCGTGCGTCAGATGCAACTCTTCCGCCGCCCGCGAGAAGTTCTCGTGCCGGGCCGCCGCCTCGAAGGCGCGCAAAGCGGAAAAATTGGGCAGGCGGCGGCTGGCGCTCATCAGGTCGGCATGCTGTGGATAACTATGTGAATAAAATTAGCAGGAATCACGAAAATATAACGTTATACAGGCGTTACGGCAAGGTGCGGCATGTGAATAAATCTAGCCAAGTCGGCGGCCGTGTATCGACGCGCCGAAAAAATTGCTGGATGACGCCGCCGCCCAGTGCAAGGTCGGTCGATGCAGCAGTGGCCGCGGGGTCATCAGCCGGGCTGGCCGCCTTCAGCCCCGCTTTGCCGGCTGATTTATAATGGCGGCATGACGTCTCCTACCCAAATCGGGCCGGCGCTGATCCGCCACCTCGGTCTCGCCGACTACGACAGCACCTTTGCCGCGATGCGCGCCTTCACCGACGCGCGCACGCCGGACACCCGCGACGAACTGTGGATCGTCGAGCACCCGCCCGTTTTCACGCTGGGCCTGGGCGCCGACCGTGGCCACCTGCTGGCCGGCGCGTCCGCCATCCCCGTGGTGCAGACCGACCGGGGCGGCGAAGTCACCTACCACGGCCCCGGCCAGGTGGTGATATACATGCTGATCGACCTGCGCCGCAACAAGCCCGGCGGCAAGCTGTATGCCCGGCAATTCGTCCATAAAATCGAGCAGGCGATCATCAATGTGTTAGGGGCGTATAATCTCGTCGGTGAGCGCGTTGAAGGCGCGCCGGGCATTTACATGGCCGATGGGCCGAAGCGAGGCGCCAAAATCGCCGCGCTCGGCTTGAAAGTGCGCGGCAACGGTTGCACCTACCATGGGCTGTCGCTGAATGTGGCGATGGATTTGGCCCCGTTTTCCTGGATTAATCCTTGCGGCTATGCCGGGCTGGAAACAGTCGATATGCGGTCCGTCGGCGCCCAGGCGCAATTGTCGGACGTGCAACAGCAACTGGCCGACGAACTGATACGCGTCCTGGCTCTTGTAGAACCAGCAGCAATACACGAACAACCAAACTATGCCCGCGAGGGCACGCAGCCAAATGACCACTGAGACCACCTCCAGCATTGCCCCCGCTTACAACCCGAGCGAAAAGCAAAAAGGCGCGAGCAAGACCGCGCGCATCCCGATCAAGATCGTGCCGATCGAGCAAGTTGAGCGTCTGAAGAAGCCGGAGTGGATCCGCGTCAAGGCCGCGTCGGCCTCGACCCGTTTCTACGAGATCAAGGACATTCTGCGCGAGAACAAGCTGGTCACCGTCTGCGAAGAAGCGAGCTGCCCGAACATCGGCGAATGCTTCGGCAAGGGCACGGCCACCTTCATGATCATGGGCGACAAGTGCACCCGCCGCTGCCCGTTCTGCGACGTCGGCCACGGCCGTCCCGATCCGCTGGACAAGGAAGAGCCGGGCAACCTGTCGCGCACCATCGCCGAGCTGCGCCTGAGCTATGTGGTCATCACCTCGGTCGACCGCGACGACTTGCGCGACGGCGGCGCCGGCCACTTCGTCGAGTGCATCCAGAACACCCGCGCGCTGTCGCCGCGCACGCAGATCGAAGTGCTGGTGCCGGACTTCCGCGGCCGTCTGCAAAAGGCGCTGGACATCTTCAAGGACGGTCTGCCGGACGTGATGAACCACAACCTGGAAACGGTGCCGCGCCTGTACAAGGAAGCGCGTCCGGGTTCGGACTACATGCACTCGCTGCAGCTGCTCAAGGAATTCAAGGAGCTGTATCCTGAAGTCAAAACCAAGTCGGGCATCATGGTCGGCCTGGGCGAGACCGACGAGGAAATCCTGCAAGTGATGCGCGACATGCGCGAGCACAACATCGACATGCTGACCATCGGCCAGTACCTGGCGCCGTCGAACAGCCACCTGCCGGTGCGCCGCTACGTGCACCCGGACGTGTTCAAGATGTTCGAAGCGGAAGCGTACAAGATGGGCTTCAAGCACGCCGCCGTCGGCGCCATGGTGCGCAGCTCGTACCATGCTGACGAGCAGGCGCATAACGTGCTGGCCGCCGTCAACGAGTAATCAAGAACGGGGTCAAGTCTGTCATTCGGACACGACCTCATCTTTTTGGGGCGGCGCGATTGGCTCTTTCGAGCGCAGCGATTGCGCGGCTTACCGTTTTCACCGAGACCTGAAAATAGGCGGCTATCTGACTCATTGTGTAGACGGTAGAGTGGTAGGCCTCGGCCATCGCTATCTCGCGCGTTGAGAATTTAGCTGCGTAGTCTTCGAGCGGTAAGGCGGTGGCTCGCCGTTGCTCCCTCGCGATCTCACCGGATATCTCGGTCGCCGCCGATTTCCGGTGTTGCGCGATGAATTCGTCGTCGCCCAAAATGCACCGGAAAGCCACTTGCTCAAGCGGGCTCTCCGCGTCAATCCCTGAGAGCAGGAAAGCGAGATAAGCCTGCCTCGCAAATATGGGATCCTCGCCAAATGAATCCAGTAGCCACTTAGCGTTCATCCACGGTGGCGACGGACGGTCCCCCAGCATAAATTGGAGACTGCTCCATTCCCAGTCTCCCAATTTATCGACGATGCCCGCTCGAATGGGGTTCAAAACGATGTAGCGCGCCAGCTCCAGCAGGTAGCTTTCTTTCTGAACCAATATTGCGTGGTACCTGCCTTGTAACACGTGGCCGACCAAGTTGTGGCGGCGATTGTAGTATCGAGAATAGACACTGTTCAATTGCCGCATGCCCTGGCCCAGGTTGCCGTCGGGTGTCTCGATGAGCAAGTGATAGTGATTCGTCATCTGGCAATAGGCGTGAATCACGAAGTGAAAGCGGTCGCACATGCGCGCAGTTTCTTCGAGCCAGACGAGACGATCTTGCCTGTCGCAGAATACCCTCTCGCGTCGGTTGCCTCGGCAAGTGACATGATAGAGTGCTCCAGGAAATTCAAGTCTGAGAGGTCTGGCCAATCTTGGTCTCCTGACAGCTTATTGAGAGAATATGCCAGTCCGGCGTAGTCTCCGATCGGATTTTTCGAAGTAGGGCTGAGCGCGTGTCCGAATGTCAGACTTGACCCCGGATTTGGTTACGGCCGCCAGCATCGGGCGCTTCCGCCAGTATCTCGCCATACAACGCCACCAGCTTGGCGCCCTCCCCATCCCACCGGTATTTGCTTTCGGCCGCGCGCCTGCCGTTGCGGCCCATCGCGTCGGCCTCCTCGGGATGCGTCAGCAGGTAGTTGATCGCCTTGGCGATCGCGTTTGGATTTTCGGGATCGACGCAGATGCCGCATTCGGCGTCCTCCACAATGCCGCGCCACAGCGGAAAGTCCGAGGCGATCACCGGCACGCCGGCCGACATGTATTCGAACAGTTTGATCGGCAGCGCATTGACGAAGTTCGGCTCGGGCTTCAACGTCACCAGGCCGCACAGGCTGCGCGCCATGATCTCCCCCACCTTTTGGCGGTCGACGAAGCCGTATTCCTCGACCTGATGCCAGCCGCGATAAGCCCGGAGTTCCACCCGCAACGCGGGCGGGTCGAAGGCGCCGGCCAGCAGCAGTTTGACCGGCACCATCTCCAGCGCCTGGATGATGTGACGGATGCCGCGCATCTCGTTGATCGCGCCGACATAGCAGACGCTGTCGCGCGGGAACGCGGTCAACACCGTCGCTGGCGCGGCGGCAAGCTCGTTGATGGCCGGATAGTTGTGGACCACCGCCACCCGCGCGGCGCTCTTGTCGAACAGCGCGCCGATGTACGGCGTGGCCGCGACCATGGCGGCGAAGCGCCGCGCCGCGAAGTGCTCCACCGCGCGCGCGACCGAGCCGATGACGTGGCGCAGCGGCCTCGGTATCCATTGCTTCGAGTGGATGTCGGCGCGCAGGTCTTCATGCAGGTCGTAGATGACCTTGCGGCCCTGCCAGCTCAGCAGCAAGCCATACGGAATCAGCTCGGGATCGTGAAAATGATAGACGTCGGCGTTGAGCGCCTTGGCGGTCCGGTAGCAGCGCCAACTGTGCGCCACCATGCGCCGCAAACGCCCGCCCGGCAGCGCGGTCAGCGGATGGATGGTGACGCCGGCGCCGGCCGCCTCGGCGACTTGCGTCGCGTCGGCGCCGATGACCAGATGCACGTCGAAGCCGGCCTGCGCGAGCGAGACGCATTGCTTGCGGTAGATGCGGATGTCGAGGCCGGGATGCACCGACGAAAAATGGCAGATTTTTTTCATGGCACGGCTCCCTCGCTAGGCCGCCAGCCTGGACGCCCCGGTCTGCCGGCGCGGCACGCGTGTCGGATCGACCAGCCATGCCAACAGCAGCGCTTCATCGAGCAGGTCCGGGTCCCGCGACAGCGCTTCGTCCGACAGCAGCGTGTCGAGCTGTTGGCTGTTTTTGAGCGGCCCCTGCAATGCCGTCGCATGGTCGAAGATGGTCCCGCGCAGCGCCGCCCCGATGCCCTGGGTGATCCAGTTCTGCGTGACGTCGAAGCCGCGCTTCTTGCGGTTGAGCCGCACGGCGTCGGGCACCAGGCCCTTGGCCGCATGGCGCAGCATCCATTTGCCGTAGCCGTTGGCGATCTTCATGCGCGTCGGCAGCGCCAGCGCGAATTCGATCAGGCGGTAGTCCATGAACGGCAGCCGGGTCTCGATGCCGTAGCCCATCGAGTTGCGGTCCTCGTAGCGCAGCAGGGTGGGCAGGCTCCATTGCTGGATGTCCTCGATCTGCCGGTCCGGCAGCGAGATGCCGGCCTCGCCCCACAGGTTGTGCGCGCCCGGCTCCCAGTCGATCAGGCGGAACGC
Organism: Duganella sp. AC237; assembly: GCF_979254035.1. Classification (NCBI taxonomy): domain Bacteria; kingdom Pseudomonadati; phylum Pseudomonadota; class Betaproteobacteria; order Burkholderiales; family Oxalobacteraceae; genus Duganella; species Duganella sp. AC237. Next base: position 118,324 of record NZ_CEEDEW010000003.1, read on the forward strand.
GGCCGCCTTGCGCTTGCCGCCATTGTAGCGATTGAGGTTTTGCCAATACATGCGCGCCTGGCCAGCCTCGTGCGCGAGCATCAGCCCCAGCGAATACATCAACCGCAGCGCGCCTTTCGGCTCGCGCCGGTGCAGCGCCTCGCGCAGCGCGATGACGATGAACTTGCGGTAGCCGGCGAAGATCTCGTCGCTGCCTTGCCCGCCCAGCAGCACCTTGAAGCCGGCCTTGCCGACCTCGCGGAACACGGCGTTCTGCGCGATCGGGCTCATGCCGGAAAACGGCGCCTCCTGGAAGGCCATCGTCTTCTCCAGCACCTCGTACAAGTCCCAACCGCTGTAGCGCGGCCAGACGTAGGTGACGTCGATGCCGGTGGCCTTGGCCAGCGATTGCGTGCCGGGGCCTTCGGACGTGCGTTCGGACGGCGAGCCGAACGAGAACGCGTGCGTGTCGGCGCCGTGGCGTTGCATCATGCAGGCGATAGCAGCCGAATCCAGGCCGGCGCTCAACGACACGGCCACCGGCACGTCGCTGCGCAACCGCAACTGCACGGCGCTGTCGAGCAGCCGGCGGCATTCTTCGAGCAGGTCGGCGTCACCGGTGTGCGCCATGGCCTTGCGCCGCCGCGCCACCGCGTCGCGCAGCGAGTACCAGCGGCCTTCGGCGATGCCGATGCATTCGGGTGACAGCTGGAACTTGACCCAGCATCCGGCGCCGACCGCGTTCACGTGTTTGTAGGGCGAGCCCGATTGCGCGCTTTCATAGGCTTTGTAGCGTACGCCGCGCGCGCAGTAGTCGGTGTCGATGTCGGTGCCAACCGCGCTGGCGATGCTGGCGACCGACGAGCCGAAGACGATATCGCCATTCTGGCAGCGACCCCACAGCAATGGCTTGACGCCGAAGCGGTCGCGCACCAGCCAGAGCTCGCCGGTCTTTTCGTTCAACGCGGCAAAGGCGAACATGCCGTTGAGGCGCTGCAAGGCGTCCGGGCCCCACAGCGCCCATGCGCGCAGCAATACCTCGGTATCGCTGCCGCCGTTAAATACTTGCCCGTTGGCTTGCAGTGCTTCGCGGATTTCGCCGTAGTTGTAGATCTCGCCGTTGTAGACGATGGACCAGCCGGACGCCGCATCGACCATCGGCTGCGCGCCAAGCGCCGACAGTTCGATCACCGCGAGCCTGCTGTGGGCGATGGTGACGGCGTGGCCGCGACAGGCCACCTGCCTGGCGCCGCGCGCGTCCGGGCCGCGTCCGTTGATGTAGCGAAAGGCGGCGGCCAACGCGGCAGAGTTGTCGCATTGCGGCGCGCCATTGTTGATCATGCCCCATATTCCACACATTTTTTTGTTCCCGCGATCGATGAAAGTGGCGTTGATCGTAGCTGAACAAAAAGACAACGGATGCGAGGTGGGTCAATATCGCGCGTGATCCCTCACACCTGGATGTCGAACGCACGCTCGACGAACCAGACCAATGCCACCAAGGCGATCACGGCCGAACCACCGGTGAGCGCGCGCCGGTAGAACACGGTATTTCGCAGCGTAAATGCCAGCGGCAGGAACAGTGCGACGATGCACAATTGCCCAAGTTCCACGCCGAGGTTGAATCCGAACAAGCTTGCCAGCAGCGCCGTCTTCGGCAGGCCAAGATCGATCAGCACGCTGGCGAAGCCGAAGCCGTGGATCAGGCCGAACACGAAGGCGGCGACCGGCCGCCGTCCCCGGAACAGCGGGTAGATGTTGTTGACCGCCGCCAGGATCACAGAGGCGGCGATGGCCGATTCGACAAAGCGCGACGGCAGCGAGATCAGCGACAGGCTGGCCAGGGTCAGCGTGAGCGAGTGCGCCAGCGTGAACGCCGTCACCACCTTGAGCACGTCGATGAAGGCGCCGCGCAGATTGTCGGACGGCGCGGCCAGCAGCACCGCCGGCAGCAGCAGCGACAGCAGGAACAGGATGTGGTCGTAGCCGATCCAGATATGCCACACGCCTTCCTTGATGTAGGTGGCGAATTGCTGCCAGCGGTTCGGGACCGTCAGCGACAAGGTCTGGCGCGCGTGCTGCGGATCGAAGATGGCGGTGGAGGTTTCGCCGTCGTGCGTCAGCCGCAGCAAGCCTTTGTGTTGCGGATCGAGGTCGGCGAAAAGGTGATAGTCGATGGTTAGCTGTGTCACCGGTTTTTGGCAGGTGACGCCGAAGCGCATCACGCTGTAGGCGCCGTCGGTGTGGTCGTCGATCAGTTGGTCGGCGATGTTGATGGTGCACGGGCCGTTGTCGGTTGATAGCTTCAGGCGCTCCAGCGCGTAGGCGGAGATGGCGGCGTGGCGGGCGCGGATTTCGTCCCAGGTCAGTTTGCCGTCGCCGTCTTGATCGAGGCCGATGGCGAAGTCCAGGTCGCGCAGGGCGATGTCCCACTGGCCGGTGATGTTATCGCCTTGCGTTGTCAGCGACAGATAACTGTCGCTCGGCTTGTGCGCCTGCGCCGGCAGCATGGCGCCGAACAGCAGCGCGAGGAATATAAAAAGACGTGCCATTATGTCCCCGTGGTGAGTTGGCGCATCAGGCGCTGCGCGGCGACGTCTTCGATCTTGTGCTGCGTTATCCAGTCGGTGACCGGCTTGGCCGCTGCGGCGTCCCGTGCCGCTACCGCCGCTTCCAGATAGATGCGCATGTCGGCCGGTTCTTTTTGTATCGCCCAGTTTTTCTTCGCCAGTGTCAGTGCGGTTGGCGCGTCCCGGCGCAGCAGCAATTCAAAGCGCGCTTGCTCGCGTTGGTGCACCGTGTCGCCGCGCAGCGCTGCGGCGTCGAAGCGGGCGGCCAGCTCCTTGACGTCGGAGGCCAGCACGCTGCTTTTGCCATCCTGCTGCTGCAATGCCAGCGCGCGCCGCAACAGCAGCGCGTCGATCCGCGATTGGTCGCGCAACAAGGTCAACACCTCGGCAGGCCGCTTTTGCTCCAGCAGCAGGTCGGCGTAGGCGCCCAGCAGATAGCTGTCGTTCGGCGCCATGGCCAGCGCGCTCTTGTAGCGCGCCTCGGCCACGGCGCTGTCGCCGCGCCGCTGCGCCATTTCGGCCAGCAGCGTCAACGCCCACTCCTTCAATTCCTCCGGCGCGTTGGCGCTGCGTTCCAACGTCAGCTCCAGCAACTGCTCGCTTTTGACGGAGCGGCCCGTGACCGTGCCCACATTGGCGATGCACGTCACGGTGATCAGTTCTATCGACAGCGCCGACAAATGCGCGCAGCTGGCGGTGGCGCCGGCGTAGTCGCCCTGCACCGTTTGCACGGTCGCTTGCGTCAGCCACGCCTGCGCGTTGTCCGGCTGCGCCGCCAGCACGCCTTTCAGGTCCGCCAGCGCGGGACCGAATTGATGGGTGCTTTGCAGCAGCGTGGCGCGCAGCAGGCGCACCGGCGGCGGCGGCGCGGCCTGCGACCACCACGGCGCCAGCGCGGCCTGCGCGTAGCCCAGATAGCGCGGATCTGTTTCGCTGCGGCCCAACGAAATGTAGCGCTTCGCGACGCTGGTCGCCAGCGCGACGTCGGTCGGCTTGGCGTTCAGTTCCGCGCGCAGGCTGCGCAACTGCTGCTGCACCGGATCGCCACGGCGCGGCAGCGTTTCGATCACTTGCTTGCCGCTGGACGGTATATAGGGCGCGGCTTGCGCGAGGGCGGCCGGCAATGCCAGGGCGATGATTATTGTTGTTCTCATGGGGACCTCTGAATCGATCTCTAAACGGACCTCTAAACGGCGTAAAGGGCGGACCATGCGGCGTCCGCCCTTGTCACTGCTTGCTTACTTCACGGCTGCCGGTTCCGTGTCGTCCGGCGTGGTGACGGCGACAGGATCGGTCGCCGTCGGCTCGGTGGTGGTTTCGCTGCCATCGCCGATGAGGGACATCACGGCGGCAAAGAAGCTATCCAACATGCTGACCGGCGGCGTGACCACCGGTGGCGTCACCACAGGCGGCGTCACCGGCGGTGTGGAGGCGATGTGGTCGCTGCCGCCGCCGCAGGCGCTCAACGCGAGCACGCATACCAGGCCCAGATATTTAAGGGATCTCATGTCGTCCCCCTTACATCTGCGGCGAACCGGCGATCGGCGTTTTCAGGTACGGGAACGAGGCGTTGAAGAAGCTGTCGTCCAGGTAGGCGCCGTCGGTGAAGTGCAGGCCGCCGGCAGCTGCGTCGGCCGGTGCGCAGCCCAGGTTCAGGGTACACAGTTTGCCCATCACCACGCGCAGCGCGATGTCGACCACATCGTCGCCCGGACGGCGGCCGTTCGGGAAGCCGGCGTTGTCGCCGTCGATGACGCCAAGGCGCTTCTGCGCGCCGGCGGCGACGGCTGGCGTCGACGTGTTCAGGCGCAGCATTTCAGACGCGGTGACAGTCGTCGGCTGGTTCAAGCCTTTGACGCCGGTGAGGAAGGCCGCCACCAGGTCGTTGCGCGGGAAATTGGTCGGCGCCTTGGCGCCGGCGCTGCCGTACAGGATTTCGATCAGCGCCGGCAAGGTCGGGTTGGTGACGTAGGTGGCGAACTGGCCGTCGCCGGAAGGCTTGCTGGCGTTGAAGGTGTCCTTGTCTTTGAGGCCGATGACGACTTCATTGACCAGCGGCGCGCCCAGGCGCGATACCTGGGTCCAGGCGCCGCCCTCTTTCGACGGCGAGCTGGAATTCGGCGTTGGGTTCAACAGGCGTCCCTGGCGCAGGCTGGCGGTGGTCCAGCCGCCGATGACCGGGTCGCCGCCGGTGGACGCGATCAGGCACGATGCCGCCACTTCCAGTTCGATCGCGGTCACGTTCTTGGTCGCCAGGTCGTCCTTGGCGCCCTTCTCGGCGCCGGCGGAAAACTCGGTGGCCGGCGCCTTGATGTTGACCAGGTCGAAGGTCTCGCCCAGGTTGACCACGAACGGGTCTTTGCGCTGGCCGACGAACAGGCGCGCCGGCGTGCTGCAGCCGGGGATGTTGACGTTGTAGACGTGGGCAGCGGCATACGCGGCGTAGTTGGGGATCGACTTGTTGCCGATGTTATCGAGCGGCTTGTCGAAGATGGCGCCGCCGGCGACGTTGGTGACGGCAGCCTTGGTGCCGGTACGGCGGTCGCCGCGCACGACGTTGACGGTGTAGGTCTCGCGCACGTTGGCGCCGGGGGCGTTGACGCCGGCAATGGCGCCGCCGTTGATCACCAGCGGAATCGAGACGTCCTTGCCGCCGACGGACAGTTTGGTGTCCTTGTTGGTGTTGGTGAAGCGGAACTGGAACGTCAAGTCTTCCTTGGCGTCGCCGTTGTTATCGATGTGGATCTCGTACAACGCGTTCGGGTCCATGGCGAAGTAGTTAGGGCCGCCGTAGGCGTCCTGCAGCGGCACGTAGTCGGCGATCAGGGTGACGAAGTTGGATCGGCCGCTCTCGTAGCTGCGGAACATATAGAAGTCGGTGGCGTCGACTTTGGGACTTTGCGTGACGAACGGTGCTTCGCGGTGGCTGGACGCCATGGCCGCCGGTGCGATGGCGCCGGCAAGAGTGCCCAGCACGGCCGCGTACAGCGCCTGCTTGAAGATTGTTTGCATTCGATTTCTCCCCAACTGGTTGATTTGATTGGACTGCACGGTCGTATACGCGGCGTCCATGACGCCAGATTCAGATTCGATAAGATTTTTGAAAATATATTCAAAAGTGATGCGTTAAAAACTGTGCGACAGCGTCACGCGCCAAGTGCGCGGCTCGACCGGGTGCGAGTGGACGTCGTCGACGCCCTCGGCCGGTTCGCCGGGCAGGCGCGAGGCGTAGTAGTAATCGATGTCGCTAGCGCGGCGGTTGAACAGGTTGAAGCCGTCGAGCGTGAGTTTGGTGCGCTTGCCGAGCTGGTAGCCGATGCGGCCGTAGGCCAGCGCCGTCGATGCCGAGCGCACGCTGTTGTCTTCGATGAGCGGGCGGGGTCCGAAGTAGCGCAGCTCCATGCCGCCGAACCAGCGTCCCAGGTCCTTGACCGTGACACCGAACGAGGCCACCTTGTTGAGCGAACCGGGCACGCGGTTGCCGGCCGGGTCGTCGCGACGATAGCGGGCGCGCGAGGCCGACAGGTCCAGGTCGAACAGCAGCCACGGCGCGGCGATGTAGTGGTTGCTCCATTCGATGCCGCTGCGGCGGCTGGGGCGGCTCGCCTCGGTGTCGCCGCTGTCGCCAACGTAGACCAGTTCGGAGTCGATGTCGAGCGTCCACAGCGACAGCGAGCTTTGCAGGCCGCGCAGCCATTCGCTGCGTACGCCCAGCTCGGCGCCGCGCGTGCCCACCAGCGGCGTGGCCCCGGCCGCGCCGGGCGCGATCACGCCACGGGCGTCGTTGCTGTGGAAGCCGGCGCCGTAATTGATGAAATATTCGGTGCTGGCCCATGGTCCGAAGATCAGCGACAGCTTGGGCGAGGCCTTGTTCGCGCTGGCGCTGTTGCCGTTGACGTCGAAGCGGTAGGCGTCATAGCGCAGGCCGGCGATGGTGCGAAATTCCGGTAGCCAATAACTGGTGTTCTCCAGATACAGTCCGGCGCTCGCTTCCTTGACGCGGTCTTCGCGCACGGTGCTCAGCCGCTCGCGTTCCCGCGTGGCGTACAGGCCGATCGGCGATATATGGTCGTAGCGGGTCTGCACGCCGACCTTGTTGCGCATGTCGATGCCGGCGATCTTGTCGAGCCAGGTCTGGCTGGCGTTGAAGCCGCCCATGGTGCGCCGCTCGCTCTGCTGGAACTGGTCGCCGTTGACCGGGTCGGCCAGCAGGTAGGTGAAGTTGCTGTATAGATCCAGACTGGAGCGCACCACATAGGCCGACGCTTCGGTGATGCGGCCGTCGTCGCGCCGGTGCATGTCCCACGACAGGCTGCTGCGGGACGTTTCGCCGCCGTCGCTGGCGTCGAGCGTGCCGAAGCGGTCGATCAGGCCGTCGCGCACGGCCCGTTGCGGCACCTGGTCGGTGGCGTTCCAGCGGTTGCGGTAGGCCATGGCGGTGACGCTGTAGCCATTTTGCGCGTCGCCACGGCTGTAGCGCAGCATGGCGTTGTATTTTCGCACCTGTTCCGGGGTTTGCCACGGACCGTCGTTGCGGCCCAGATCGATGCCGTACAGCAAGGTGCCGCCGGCGGCGTCCATCGAGTCCGCCAGCAAGGCGCGGCGGTAGCCGTAGCGTCCCAAGGTCAGGCTGGCGATGCCTTCTGGCAGCCGGTCCGACAGGCGGATGTGGGCCGCGCCGGCCGACGAAAAGTCGCCCTCGTCGGCGAAGTAGCTGCCCTTTTTATAGTCGATGCGCTGCACCAGCTCCGGGATCAGGAAATTCAGGTCGGAGTAGCCCTGGCCGTGCGCGTTGCTGCGCATGTTGACCGGCATCGCGTCGACATAGGTGGCGAAGTCGGTGCCGTGGTCGAGGTTGAAGCCGCGCAGGAAGTACTGGTTGGCCTTGCCGTCGCCGCTGTGCTGCGTGACGATCATGCCGGGCACGAACTCCAGCAGCTCGCCGGTGCGCAGCGCTGCGCGGCTGGCGATCAGGTTGGACGTCACCGTGCCCTGGCTGGCCGCGTCCGAGGTGCCGACCGCGTTGTCGTAATGCGCCAACACCGTCACCCGGCTCATCGCCACCGTGCCGGCCACTTCGGCGTCCTCGGCGGCGAGCGCCATGCCGGCCGGCCCCTGTGCGGCGGCCACTGCCAGCACCGCCGCCATGTTGCGTTTCATCCCCATCGCGTCTCCCAACCCGAGTTATTTTTTATTCAAAGTTGGGTAGTTGTACGGAGGGGGAGGCGGTTCGGATTCAATTGCTGACCCGATAATATATTTTCGCGCGCGCGTGAGAATATGGTATTTTTCACACGCCCAATTTGTTTTCCATCAATGCATCATCACTTTCAAGGCGCGCAGTGTCCGACGTTCATTCACTCGATCCCCAGCAGCTGCGCACGTGGCTGCAAGGCGCCGCCAACCGCGATGACGCCGCCTTCCGTTCCCTCTATGACGCCACATCATCGAAACTGTTTGGCTTCGCGCTGCGTATATTGAACAAGCGCGAACTTGCCGAAGAGGTGTTGCAAGAGAGTTTCGTGGCGATCTGGAACAACGCCGGCAGTTATCAAAGCCATTTGGCCGCACCGATGACGTGGATGACCACCATCGTGCGCAACAAGGCTTTCGATCTCTTGCGCCGCAGCGATGTGACCACCGAAATCGATGGGGAACAGTTTGACAGCGAGGTTATCAATGCATTACGGGATCCGGGCGCCACGCCGATCGAGGCACTTCAGATGAGCAGCGACGCCAAGGCACTGGCCTACTGCATGTCCGCGCTGGAAGGGCTGCACCGCCAGGTGGTGGGCCTGGCGTTCTTCCACGACCTGTCGCATAGCGAGGTGGCGGCGCAGATGGCGCTGCCGATCGGCACCGTCAAGACGTGGATACGCCGCAGCCTGGAACGGCTGAAGACCTGCTTGTCGAAGCGGGAGCAATCATGAACATCCGCGACAACGGACCGCTGCGCGAGAAGCTGGCGGCTGAATACGTGCTTGGCACCCTGAAGGGGGGCGCGCGGCGGCGTTTCGAAGGCTATATGCACAACGACGCGGCGCTGCGCCGCACCACGCAGGAGTGGGCGGACCGACTGACGCCGCTGGCAGAGTTCGCGACGCCGCAAGCGCCGCGCCGCCAGGTGTGGACCAACATCGAACGGCGCCTGAACCTGAAGCGCGCGCACTCTGCCTGGCAGTTCTGGCGCAACGAGTCGGTCACGTTCTGGCGCTCGCTGGGCGTGGTGTCGACGGCGCTGGCGGCCTTGCTGGTGGTGGTCATCAGCACCCGCACGCTGGACGCGCCGCAGCTCGATTATGTCGCCACGCTGACCGACGAGAAGTCGCAGACCGCGCTGGTGCTGACCGGCGACACCGGCCGCAAGGCGCTGACGGTGCGCATGGTGGGCAACGCGCCGGTGCCTGCGGATAAATCGCTCGAGCTGTGGGCGGTGCCGAAGCAGGGCAATCCGCGTTCGCTCGGTCTGCTGGCCGATCGGGGCGAGGTCAAGCTGGCGCTGACCAGCAACGCCATCGGCGACGACGTCGCGCTGCTGGCGGTGACCCTGGAGCCGAAGGGCGGCTCGCCGAAGTCCGACGGCCCGACCGGTCCTATCCTGTACAAAGGCGCTTGGGTACGCGTGATGTAGTTGGTATCATGGGGAGTACTGGGCTTCGGCCCTTACTCCGGGCCAGGGCTCAGGCATGAATTCATGGCTTCGCCGCGAGCGCAGCCGTTACCACTTCCCATTGTGCCAACCACCGTGCCGTCTCAACGCAACGGCTCTTGATTAGCCTGGCTATCCGCAAATGATGCTCATCCAATGGATGGGCAAAAATCGGTTCGTGGTGAGCGATTCTGTTTCGAAATCCCCGCAGTGCTTCCATTTCGTCATACAGCTTGGTTCTGGCCGCTGCCACTGTCAGCGGAAAGGGCAAGAAGGGAAACGCAATCCGCAAATTAACATTCCAGACATGAGGGTCGTGGCGTACGGTGAACATCTTGCACCAGAAAACGAATTTCAGCTCGGCGATCACTTTGCCGGTGGCACCGACGGGGATGCCTTGGCGAGCTTGTTGAAGATCGCCTTTGCGCGCTGCCGTCAACGTGCGTTCGAAACCGGCATCCCACGGCCAGTCGGGTCCATACTTGAGTTCGAGCGCATGAGCGATGCCGTTGCGCATAACTACCTCGCAGATATGTAGCGATGAGAAGAAAGCGCCGGACACCAGAGCATTCCAAATGTAAATATCCAGAGCGGTCGCGGCCGGGGAAAACCCCGTAGCAGCGAGATAGGTGCCCAAACGCACTGGCGAGATAGTGCGGCTAACAGCGACGGTTTGGGCGGGTGTTAGTGCCATTTTCATCAAATTTGATGCTTCGGTTTTAGGATTCGTATACAATCAGGTTGTGATTTCCAGGACTTGTTGGCTTCGGCCTTCCCCTGGGGACAAGAGAGTTAGAATGGCCCACTTCGGTGGGCCATTCCCGTTCACGGCTTTATTCTTCAGTCGGCCTTTGTAACCATGACGGCGGCCTTACGCTTGTGACGCTCAACGTCAAAGTCTGCGAAGCTGCGTATTACCACACAACGTACTCCACATCCCTTGCGACATTCCTGTAGCGCGTCAAGCCAATCGATTTCAGCACACGAAGTTTGCGCAGAAACCCGAAATTGCAAAAATTGCTATCATTGCCAGCTAAATTTTAAAAACTGAAAGGCTGGCAATGGACGCGCAAAAATTCACGCCCGAGTACTTCAACCAGTTCGGCCAGGAGACGTTGCCGTCCCATCTCGGCATCGTCATCACGGCGGTGCGCGAAGGCGAGTTGGTGGCGCAGTTCGAAGTCGCGGCCAAGCACCTGGCGCCGAATGGCTTCCTGCACGCCGGCAGCGTGGTCACCCTGGCCGATACCGCCTGCGGCTACGCCTGTTTCGCGCACCTGCCGGAAGGGGCGCAGAACTTCACCACCATCGAGCTGAAGTCGAACCACCTCGGCACCGCGCGCGACGGCGTGGTGGTGGCCACGGCGAAGGCGGTCCATCTGGGCCGCACCACGCAGGTGTGGGACGCGGTGGTGACCAGCCAGGCCACTGGTAAAACAATAGCGTTGTTCCGCTGCACACAGATGGTTTTGTTCCCCAAATAGCGCCAAATAGCTGATAAATTGTGCATGGGAGCAACCCTCGCACAAGGATATCAAATGAGTCGATTCACGAAGCTGGCCGGCGTCTGCCTGGGCATGATTTTGGCGTCCTCCTTGGCTTCCTCGCTGGCGTTCGCGCAGACGCCGTACACCGACGATAAGGTGTATCAGGGACTGGGTGGCAAGGAAGGCATCAAGAAGATCGTCGATACCTTCATTCCGCTGCTGCTGGCCGATCCGCGCATCAAGGACAGCTTTACCGACTTCGACATGGAGCAGCTGAATGTGCGCCTGCAGGAGCAGTTCTGCGAGTTCGCCGGCGGCCCGTGCAAGTACACCGGCAAATACCGCGACAAGACGATGGACGGCGTCGGCACCGAGCGTGACATGGCGAACGTGCACCAGGATTTGAAAGTCACCAACGCGATGTTCAATGCGCTGACCGAGGATTTGCAGATCGCCATGGAGCGCAACAACGTGCCCAATAGCGTGGCGAACAAGCTGATAGCCAAGCTGGCGCCGATGCAGCGTGCCATCGTGACCAAATAACCGGCCGGGAGCCCCGCAGTGAACAACCATCCTCTAAAAAATATCGTGGCGGCGTTGGCCGCGGCTTTGGCCTGCGGCGGAGCGGCCGCGCAGGCGATGCCGGACATGGGCAAGTTCCTCGCCACCGGTGGCGTCAGCCAGGTCGAAGGCGCGGGTGGTGGCGGCATCGTGCCGTGGGCGCTGATTTCCGGCTACGGCACGCGCGACAGCTGGGGCGCGAACGCGCACTACACCTATGTCAAAACCCAGGACTACAAGTTGACCAGCTATGGTGTGGCGGTGGGGATCGCGGACCGGGTCGAGATATCGCTGGCCAACCAGGAATTCAAGGGCAGCCTGGCGCCGCTCAACCAATTGGCCATCAAGCAGGATATCGTCGGCTTGAAAGTGAAAGTCGCCGGCGACGCCGTCTACGAACAGGATAGCTGGCTGCCGCAAATCGCCGTCGGCGCCATGTACAAGAAAAACAAGGGCGTCGGTGGCCTGGGCGCGCTAGGCGTGACCAATGTGACGCAGCTGGGCGCGAAGGACGATCATGGCTACGACTACTACGTCGCCGCCACCAAGATCCTGTTCGAACAAAGCCTGCTGCTCAACGCCACTTTGAGGTCGACCAACGCCAATCAAATGGGTTTGCTGGGATTCGGCGGCGACCTGCGCGACAGCCGGCGCTTGATGCCGGAGTTCTCGGCCGCGTACCTGGTTTCGCGCAAGCTGGCGGTGGGCGCCGAGTACCGGCGCAAGCCGCGCAACCTGACCGTCGATGACGAGAAGGCGTATTACGACGCCTTCGTGGCCTGGTTCCCGACCAAGCATCTCTCGGTGACGGCGGCCTACGCGGAGCTGGGCGACATCACCATCTTCAATCCCAAAAAGCAGCACGGCGTGTACCTGTCGGTGCAGGCCGGGTTCTGATCAATACGATTTGTAGGGCAGGAATTTGCCGCTCAGGACCACCTGTACGCGGTCGCCCTTCGGATCTTCTTCGCGCTGGATGTCCATCGAAAAATCGATCGCGCTCATGATACCGTCGCCGAACTCCTCGTGGATCAATTCCTTGATGGTGGTGCCGTACACGCTGACGATCTCGTACCAGCGGTAGATCAGCGGGTCGGTCGGCACCGCCGACGGCAGCGAGCCTTTGTACGGCACGATCTGCAGCCACGCCGCCTCTTCGTCGGTCAGGTCGAACAGCCGCTGCGCCGTGTCGGCCTGCTGGCGGTTGAACGTCATCTGGCCTAGCAGCGCGGCGGTCGTCCACTCCTTGCTCTGGCCGATCTCTTTGGCGATGTCGCCCCACAGCATTTTGCGTGCGACTTTGACGGACAGGATTTTATGCGTGACTTGTTGGCGGTCCATGACGGCTCCTCGGGTTGGGATGGTCATGGAGCATGCAAGCGCTATGCCAGCGCCGGCGGGGCGGGGACTGTTAGCTCTTCAGCGACGTCGCCAGCAGCTTGTGCAGCTCGTCGAAATCCGGCTTGCCCAGATAGCGCTTGAGGATTTTGCCGTCCTTGCCGACGACGAAGGTGGTCGGCGTCATGGAGACGTCCCCGTAGGCCTTGGCGGCCGAGCCGTCCGTGTCCAGCGCCACTTTGAAGGGCAACTGGCGCGTTTCGGCGTAGTTGATGACGTAGTTGGCCGGATCGTAGCTCATCGCCACGGCGACGAATTCCATGCCCTGCGGTTTAAACTTGTTGTAGGTCTCGACCATTTGGGGCATTTCGGCCACGCACGTGGTGCACGACGTCGCCCAGAAATTGACCATGTAGACTTTGCCGCGCAAAGCGTCGGGGGAGATCTTTTCGCCTTTGATGGTGACGAAGCCGACGTCCGGCGCGACCGGGCGCTTGTTCAGCGAGAGATAACCGCCAAAGCCGATGGCGGCGATCACCACGGCCGCCAGCACCGGCTTGATCCAGCCGCGCGACGACGAAGTAGGGGAAGGAGCAGCGGAAGTGAGCGTATCTTGCATGATGGTGTCGGGCGCCGAAGAGGGTGGTGTCATTATAGACCGGTATCCCCGACGACGCCCGCGAGCCGTTTTTACTGCACCGAGTGGGTGGTGGCGCCACCGCTGTCGGCGTTGGCCGGGGCTGCAGCCGGGGCTGCGGCCGGCGTGGCTTGGTACTGCTTGTACTCTTCCTCGGAGATGTATTCGAACACCTTGACCACCTTGTTCACGCCGCTCACGCCACGGGCGATGTCGGCGCCGATCTGGCCTTCGCGCTGGGTCACGCGGCCCTGCAGGTAGACCGTGCCGCGCTCGGTGGTGACCTGATACGAATTGGCCGAGATATCCTTGGCGTCGACCAGGCTGGCCTTGACCTTGGTGGTGATCAGCGTGTCGTTGGAACGCGAGGTGTAGCTAGCCGGGCCGGCGATTTCCAGCTCGTTGGTGACAGAGATCACGCCTTCGACGCTGCGCACTTCGCGCTCGGCGGCCGCTTTCATGGCCTCGTCGCGCACTTCGCCGGTCAGCAGCACGCGCCGGTTGAAGCTGTTGACGTTGGTGTGGCCGGCGTCGCCGACGACGTTGCGCAGCTTGTTGGCGGCCTTGATCTGGATCGTGGTGTCCTCGGTCTGGGCGCCGAAGGTGCGGCGGTCCGACGCGGCCAGGGTGCCGGAGATGGCGCCGCCGGCGACCAGCGCGATACAGCCGGTCAACGAGGTCATCATCGCCGCGCACAGCACGCTCAGGGCCAGCGGGCGCTGGATCTTGTTCCAGATAGCACCTGGGTTAGTCATTCACATCTCCTCCGAATAGCGCGACGTCGATGCCGTCGCAAATGCAATGTATGGATACCAGATGGACTTCCTGGATACGGGCGGTGCGGTCGGCCGGCACGCAGATGTGGACGTCGGCGTCGGTCAGCATCTTGCCGATGGCGCCGCCGCCCTTGCCGGTCATGGCCACCACGCGCATTTCGCGTTCCAGCGCCGCTTCGATGGCCGCCATCACGTTGGCCGAGTTGCCCGACGTCGAGAACGCCAGCAGGATGTCGCCGGCCTGGCCGAACGCTTGCACCTGCTTGGAGAAGATCTCGCGGTAGCTGTAGTCGTTGGCCACCGCCGTCAGGATCGAGGTGTCGGTGGTCAGCGCCATCGCCGGCAGCGGGAAGCGCTCGCGCTCGAAGCGTCCCACCAGCTCGGCCGCGAAGTGCTGGGCGTCGGCGGCCGAACCGCCGTTGCCGCACACCAGGATCTTGTTGCCGTTGGACAGCGCCGAGAACATCAGTTCGATCGCCTGCGCCAGATGCGGCGCGAGGACGGTGGCGGATTGGATTTTGATTTCGGCACTTTCGTGGAAGTGCGCCAGGATGCGTTGATTATTCATAGTGTGCTGATTATAGTGCAGTCCCTCGGGGAGCCGGACAAGCTCTGTTAAAAATGCTTACAACTCCAGAATGTTTTGCATCCATGACAACGTTTCATCGTCGATGGCGACCAGGTCGAAGCGGCATGGGGGCGGATCCGGGTGGCGCAGCAGGTAATACTGGGCGGCGTTGATCAGGCGCCTGCGCTTGGCCGGGGTGACGCTGGCGGCCGCGCCGCCGAAGCCTGCCGCCGCGCGGCGCCGCACTTCGACGAACACCAGGCCGCCCCGGTCCTTCATGATCAGGTCGATCTCGCCGACCTTGCACAGGAAATTGCGCTCGACCAAGGTCAGGCCCTGGCCGATCAGGTGGGCGAGCGCGCGGTCCTCGCCCAGCCGGCCCAGCCGTTGCTGCTCGGTGGGTTGCCCGCCGGAGGAACCAGCGCGTTGCCGGGGCGGGGACATGGCGATCTCATCGTGCGACGGCCTGCGGCACGCCGTTTTTGTAGATGGCCGGCTGTTCGATCCGCTCGAAGCTGGACGTGCCCGCGCCGAAATCGACCGTCAGGCGGCCGGTGACGCCGTCGATGTTGAAGCGGCCGGCCGGGCGGCGGCTGATTTCGCGCGCCACGCGGTAGGCGTCGATGCCGAGCGCGTACAGGCGTTCCATGTCGGCCGTGCCGGCCTGCACCGGATGCGGATAGACCATCACGGCCGGATGGTCGCGTTGCACCTGCCAAGGCAGGTCCAGCAGCCGCACGCCGTCGAGCTCGGGGCCGGCGAAGGCCATGGTGGCGCCCGGGTTGAGCGCCGAGGTGCCGTAGACCGGCAGCGCGCTAAACGAGCTGAGCTGAACCGGCGGCTGGGCCGGCATGGCGTCGGCGGTGCTGATGGTGGGATTGGTCGGCTCGGTCGTCACCGGGGCGCTCAGCGCGCCGCGCAGCTGGCGGGTCTGGTCGGCGCCCATGGCCGAGAACAGCAGGCCGGGAGGGTCTTGCGCCAGGCGCGCGCGCAGCTGGACCAGATCCGGATCGCTGAGGTAGCCGTTGGGCGCGTTGAGCTCGACCATGCGCACCGGCTGGCCGATGCGCTGCCACTGGCCGGCGAAGGCGGCGGCGATGCGGCGCTGCCACGACGAGCTGGTGGTCAGAATCATCGCGCTGGCGCCGGGATGGTCGGCGGCGGCCCACTGGGCGGCCTGGCGCGCTTCTTCCTCGATCGACAGGCCCATGGCCAGCATCTTCGGCGGCAGCGGCGGGGCGCCGGCGCTGCCGTAGCCTTCCGGATAGTTCAGCGCGATGGTCGGCTTGCTCACCAGCGGGCTGGAGGCGATCGCCGCCACGGCCGAACGCGCCAGCGGGCCGACGATGATGTCCTCGCGCTCGGCCGCGCTGGCGTAGGTCGACAGGATGTCCTGTGGCACATCGGTGGTCTCGATGACCGTGACGGTGATGTTGTCGCGGTCGCGCTCCCACGCGGCCATGAAGCCGGCGCGCAGCGATTCGGCGGCCGCGCCCAGGGTTTCGGAGCGCAGCGGCAGCAGCAGCGCCATGTTGACCGGCGCGTTGGACGGCCGCGCGCCCTCGTCGGCCAGGCGGCCCTGCGGCTGGTCGCCGGTGCTGCTGGCGGTGGCGCCGGGCGCTGCGGGGGCGGCGCCGCCCGGCAGGTCGATGGCGAAGGTTTCGGCAGCCGGGGGCGTCGGCTCCGGTGGCGGCTTTGGCAGCGGCGGAGGCGGAGCGGGCGGTGTCGGGGTTGCGCTTATAATGGGCGCCATGGGTGGGATCGGCGTGCTGCCGCAGCCACTCAAGGCGACGGCCGTGACCGCCGCAATCGTCGTAATAGCCGCACACCGCAGCGACAACCTCATACTTTTCATTCGACCCCCAATGACCGACCAAGATTCCCGCGCCATTTCCACCCTTCCCGTGCTGGGTGAAACGGCGCACCAGGCCTATCCTAGCGCAACCTTGTATATCGTGGCGACCCCCATCGGCAATGTGACCGATATTACACTGCGCGCGTTGCACGTTTTGAGCCTGGTCGACGCGGTCGCCTGCGAGGATACGCGCAACACGGCGCAGCTGATGACCCGTTTCGGGCTGCACAAGCCGCTCATCGCCGCGCACCAGCACAACGAGCGCGAGGTGGCCGAGACCCTGATCGCGCGTTTGCAGGGCGGCGAGCGCATCGCGCTGGTGTCGGACGCCGGCACGCCGGGCGTGTCCGATCCGGGCGCGCGCATCGTCGACGCGGTGCGGGCGGCCGGTTTGCGCGTGTTGCCGCTGCCGGGGGCGTCGGCGGCGGTCACGGCCTTGTCGGCCAGCGGATTGGTCAATGACCAGTTTTACTTTGTCGGCTTCCTGCCGGCCAAGGCCAAGCAGCGCGAGAATTTCCTTGGCACATTGCGCGCGGTGACGGCGACGATGGTTTTCTACGAGGCGCCGCACCGGATACTCGATTGCGCCGTGGCGCTGGCGTCC
The DNA here is from genome assembly GCF_979254035.1 of Duganella sp. AC237. Classification (NCBI taxonomy): domain Bacteria; kingdom Pseudomonadati; phylum Pseudomonadota; class Betaproteobacteria; order Burkholderiales; family Oxalobacteraceae; genus Duganella; species Duganella sp. AC237. The sequence continues at coordinate 135,348 of NZ_CEEDEW010000003.1, forward strand.
GCGTTCGAGCCGGAGCGCGAAGTGGTGTTCGCGCGCGAGCTGACCAAGATGTTCGAGGAAATCCACCGCTGCCCGTTGTCGGAGGCGGAGGCGTGGATCAAGGCCGATCCGCACCGCGAAAAGGGCGAATTCGTCGTGCTGCTGGCCGGCGCACCGGCGGCCGAGGACGAGCAGGATGTCGAAGCCGAGCGGATTTTGAAGATCTTGCTGACCGAATGCTCGGTCAAGCAAGCCGCCAACCTGGCCGCCCAGATCACCGGCCGCAAGAAAAACGCGCTGTACGACCGTGCGTTGCAACTGAAAGAAGAAGACTGATCAGAACTTGCAGCCGTGATCCTTCTTTTCCAACAACCAGAATAGCGGCGTCAGCAGGTTGGCGCCGGGCTGGTTGAGGCAACTTTTACGCTTGGCGCCTTCCATTTTGGTCGCCAGCTCGGTCCCCGTCTGCTCGGGATAAAGCGGATGGTCACCCAGCTGCGCGACGGGCAAGCCCGCGCGCGCCGGGTCTTTCTCATTCGCCACTTTACGCGCCGTCTTCAGTGCCGCGTTCATATCGAACTGCTTGGCCTGCTGCTTGGCTTGCTCCGGATATAGCGGATCGGGCAGATTGTTGGCCGACGCCGGCATAGTGATCGCCTGCGACGGCTTGTCCTCCGCCTTGTCCGCTTGCGCTGGCGCTGGTTTGCCCGCCCGGGCCACCTCGACCTTCCTATCGCGTTCGCGCGGCTGAGCCTGCTTGACCGGCGGCGGCTCAAGCTTGAGGACCACCGGCCCCGGCGGCTTGGGCGGCGGCACCAGCCACACCGTCATGGCCTCCCTTGGCGGCAACCCGGCTGGCGCCTGTGGCGAGGTCAGCCGGTAGCCGAAAATCAACAGCGCATGCAAAACCACCGAAACGGCGATGCCCCACACCATGCCGGGCCGCCGCAGTCGTGCGGGCTGGCCCAGGGTCAAGGTCGCGCTCATGGCTTTTTAGTTAAGTTATGCATACCCCCGGGATCTTACCTTGAAAAAAATCGGCGGTGGTACATAATGATTTTTATAGCGGCACTTGACGGATACTGGGGCAGCTTGTATTATCTTGCTTCTTCGGAGTGTAGCGCAGCCCGGTAGCGCACCTGGTTTGGGACCAGGGGGTCCAAGGTTCGAATCCTTGTACTCCGACCAGTATTTAAAACCCTCGTTTGATGGCAACGTCAAACGGGAGTTTTTCCATTTCAAAACCGTGTTCATCCCGCAAATTCGGCTGTCGGTCGCATCTGCCCCAGGAACGCGGGACGGCTCGCTAGAATGCCTTCAGTTCAAACCGGAGGTGACGCCATGATGTCGTTCAAATTGCCGTTCAACGCCAGGGTTGCGCTTGTCGAGCACGACCCATCGCTGGTGCGCCGGTATTTCTTGCAAACGCTGTTGCGGCATGCGCTGGCGGCGGTGCTGGTGTGCGGCCTGTGCCTGTCGCTTCCCGTCGCATATGCCTGGTGGTCGCAGGGCTACGTCGCCGACAGCGTCAACTGGTTCTACCTGTTACCCCTGATCGATTTCATCCTCATGTTCCCGGTGCTCATCGCCATGGCGTGCGGTTACCTCGGCAAGCTGCGCGAGGCCGGCACGGCGCTGACGCCGGAGATGATCTCCTCGCGGCCCAGCATGACGGTGAGCTCCCCGCTCGACACGCTCAGCACCTTCGATCTGTGCGCCGAAACCTTGTCCGGCCTGACCCTGGGCCTGGCGCTGGGCTATCCGGGACCGGCGTCGTTTTCGCACCAGCAGTTCAAGGGCAGGATCCGGATCTCGCCGCCACACACGCTGTGGCTATGGCGGCGCATGGAAGTGCTGGTGATCGGCGAACCCGGGCAACCGACGCAAATCCTGGTGCGGCGCCGCTTCGGCCTGGAGTTTTTCCAGGTGCAGAGGGGCGAGCCATGGGACGCGGTGCAGACGGTGGCCCATCATCTGCATGTCGAAGTCAAACGCCGCCACCACACGCTGCAACTTGCGCGGCGCGAGCACGAGCTGGAACGCGCGGCGTTGAACGCGAAACTGTCTGCGCTGCAGGCGCAGGTGGAGCCGCATTTTCTGTTCAATACCCTGGCCAACCTCAAATACCTGATTCGCACCGACGGCGACACGGCGCAGCTGATGCTTGATCATCTGGTCGGTTACTTGCAAAGCGCCCTGCCGGACATGCGCTCCGTGTCGTCCACCGTGGGGCGCGAGCTGGCGCTGGCGGGCGATTATCTGTCGATCATGCAGATACGGATGGGCGAGCGGCTGCGCTTCCGCATCGACGCCGATGAAGCGGTGCGCGCGCTGCCGTTTCCGCCGGCGATGCTGATTTCGCTGGTGGAGAACGCGATCAAGCATGGGCTGGAAAGCGCCACGCGTCCCGGCGATCTGACTATACGCGCGGCTGTCGATGGCGGTGCGTTGCGGCTGACGGTGCGCGACAACGGCGCGGGCCTGAGCGATCAGCCGGGCCAGGGGCTCGGCCTGGCCAACATCCACGAGCGCTTGCGGCTGTTGTATGGAGAGGGCGCGTCGCTGACGGTGGAGGCGCTGGACGATGGCGGCGTCGAGGCCACGCTGTCGGTGCCGTTGCCCGTGTTGGAGGTGGCATGACCAGCGCTTTGATCGTCGAGGACGAGCCGCTGCTGCGCGCCGAGCTGGCGGACCAGCTGGCGGCGCTGTGGCCCGAACTGGAAATCGCAGGACAGGCGGAAAACGGCATCGAGGCGGTGGCGATGCTGGAGGCGCTGCGCCCGGATATCGTTTTTCTCGATATCCAGATACCCGGCTTGAATGGGCTGGAGGTGGCGCGGCATGTGCCGGAATCGGCGCAGATCGTTTTTGTCACCGCGTATGCGGAACACGCGTTGAATGCCTTCGACGCCGGCGCCGCCGACTATCTGGTCAAGCCGCTGTCGGCCGCGCGCCTGCTGCAAACGGTGAAACGGTTGAAGAACCGCGAAAGCCGCGTGGTCGCGCCCGAAGTGTGGGAGCGCTTGTTCGGCAAGGCCGCCGCACCGGTCTATCTGAAGTGGATCAAGGCATCGACCGGCAGTTCGGTGCGGCTGGTGATGGTGAAGGATGTGCAGTTCTTCACGTCGGACGGCAAGTACACGCGGGTGGTGACCGCCAGCGGCGACGCGTTGATACGGGTGCCGCTGAAAAGCCTGATCGAGCAGCTGGACCCGGGGCAGTTCGCGCAGGTGCATCGCGGGGCGATCGTCAACCTGGAGGCGATCGAGCGTATCGACCGCGACGGAGCGGCGATGGAGATTCGTTTGAAAGGACGATCGGAGCGGCTCGCCGTGAGCGAGGCGTTCATGCGCCAGTTCCGACAGATGTAGTCGGCGGCGGATCGCAGATGGCGGATTACGCTGCGCTAATCCGCCCTACGTGTCTCCACGTAACGCGACCGCAAATGGCCATGGAGACACGTAGGGCGGATTAGGCGGAACGCCGTAATCCGCCATGTGTGAGCCGTCGATAGCTTGATTTTAATTCGCGCGCTTGGCGGCGATGGCGTTGCCGGCGCGGCTGGCGCCTTTGCGGCCGAGGAAGTGCGAGATGAACTGGCCCGCATCGACCACGATATCGAGGTCGATGCCGGTTTCGATCCCCAGCCCCTGCATCAGGTACAGCACGTCCTCGGTGGCGACGTTGCCGGTCGCGCCCTTGGCGTACGGGCAGCCGCCCAGTCCCGACACCGACGAGTGGTAGATCGAGATGCCCACCTCCAGGCTGGCGTAGATGTTGGCCAGCGCCTGCCCGTACGTGTCGTGGAAGTGCCCCGCCAGACCGTCGGCGCGGAACTCGCGGATCGCGCGCTCCATCACCGCCTGTGTCTTGCGTGGCGTGGCCACGCCGATGGTGTCGGCAATGTCGATTTCGTCGCAGCCCAGGTCGCGCATGCGGCCCACCACGTCGGCCACCGCGTCGAGCGGCACGTCGCCCTGGTACGGGCAGCCGAACGAGCAGCTGATGCTGCCGCGCAGGCGCAGTCCGTTGTCCTTGGCGGTCCTGGCCACTTCCTCGAAGCGGGCGATCGATTCGGCGATCGAGCAGTTGATGTTCTTTTGCGAGAACGCTTCCGACGCCGAGCCGAAAATCACCACCTCGTCGGCGCGCGCGGCCAGCGCCGCCGTCAGGCCCTGCATGTTGGGCGTGAGCGCGGAGTAGATCACGCCGTCCTTGCGCGCGATGCCGGCCATGACCTCGGTGCTGGTGGCCATCTGCGGCACCCATTTCGGCGAGACGAAGGACGCCGCTTCGATATTCTGGAAGCCGGCGCTGGTGAGGCGGTCCACCAGTTCGATCTTGACGTCGGCTGGCACGCTGGCTTTTTCGTTTTGCAGGCCGTCGCGCGGTCCCACTTCGACGATCTTTACTTGCCGGGGCAGACTGTTCATCTTCAATATCCTTGGTTGCGGTCGACGATGTCGGCGACGGGTTCGCCCTTTTCGAGCTTGCGGATTTTCTCGGCGATCTGCTGCACGCTTTCGCGCCGCAGGGTCAGCGCCGAGATGTGCGGCGTGATCGTGATGCGCGGCTCCTGCCAGAACGGGTGCTGCGCTGGCAGCGGCTCGTTGCGAAACACGTCCAGCGTGGCGGCGGCGATGTGGCCGGATTTGATCAGCGACAGCAGATCCGGTTCGGCGATGTGCGCGCCGCGCGCGACGTTGATGATGAAGGCGCCGGCCGGCAGCTTGCCCATGTTGGTGCGGTCGATCAGGTTGGACGTCTCCGGCGTCAGCGGCAGCATGCAGACCAGCACCCGGCTGCCGCGCAGGAAGGTGTCCAGTCCATCGCTGCCGTGGTAGCACTGCACCCCCGGGATGCGCTTTTCGCTGCGGCTCCAGCCGCGCAGCGGGAAGCCGAACGGCGCCAGCGCTTCGAGCACGCGGGTGCCCAGCACGCCCATGCCCAGCACCCCGATCGGGAAGTCGCCCTTGGTATGCTGCGGCAGCGGCGCCCACAGGCCGGAGCGCGCCTGCGCCTCGTATTCGTCGAAGCGGCGGAAGTAGCGCAGCACCGAATACGTGACGTATTCGGCCATCTGCACCGCCATGCCGGCGTCGCCCAGGCGGATGATGGGCACTTCGCGCGGAATGGCGTCGCCGAAGCGCAGCAGCGCGTCGACGCCGGCGCCGGTGTTGAAGATCGCCTTGACCTGCGCCAGCTCCGGCAGCATGGCTTCGGGCGGCGACCACACCACCGCGTAATCGCAAGGCTGGCTGGTTTCGCCGGCGTGCCAGATCTCGAATTCCGCCTCGGGCAGGAACTTGGTGAAGTCCTTGATCCACGGCTCGGTCTTGCCGTCCGCGCGATGTAAAAGAATGCGCATGATGATCTCCTGATCGTTCCTTACGCCGTCTTGAACGCCAGCAGCGGTGCGCCATCGGCCACCTGGTCGCCAACGCCGTAGAGGATGTCGTCGACCACTCCATCGTGCGGCGCGGCGATGGTGTGCTCCATTTTCATGGCTTCCATGATGACGAGGGCATCCCCTTTTTCACTTCCTGGCCTTTGGTGGCCAGCACCGCGACCACCTTGCCCGGCATCGGCGCGGTCAGGCGGCCGCCTTCGGCCTCCGTCTCGCCGGCGTGGGCCATCGGGTCGTTGTAGGTCAACTGGTAGTGCGCGCCGCCGGTGAAGACGTGCAGCACGTCGCCGTCGCGGCGCACGGCGCCGTGCACGGCCTGGTCGCCCAGCTTGATGCTGTAGCCGTTCGCGCCTTCGGACGTGAGGCTGAGGGCTTCGGGCTGCGCGCCCGCGCCCATGCTGAACAGCCAGCCGTCGGCGCGGTAGCTGACGTGGGTGGTGTAGGGCTGGTCGCTGGTGAATTCGTCAGCGAACGACAACGCGCGCACGTAAGGCTGGTTCATGCGCCAGCCCAGCGCCTGGCCCCACGGGTCGGCCGGGTTGGCGCGCGATTGCGCGGCGGCGCTTTGTTTTTCGGCTGCGATCAGCGACACCACGGCCAGGGCCAGCGCCGCTTTCGGCGCGGCCTGCGGCGCAGGGAACAGCGCGTCCTGATTGCGTTCGATCAGGCCCGTGTCCAGATCGGCGGTGGAGAAGGCCTGGCCTTCGACCAAGCGTTTGAGGAAGGCGATGTTGGTCGCCAGGCCGACCACCTGGTATTCGGACAGCGCCTGCGCCATGCGGGCCAGCGCCTGCTTGCGGTCCGCGCCCCAGACGATCAACTTGGCGATCATCGGATCGTAGAACGGCGAGATGGCGTCGCCGGCGCGCACGCCGGAATCGATGCGCACGCCGGCCGGCAGATTAATCGCGCCGCCAAGCTCGAACGAGACGGCGTCCGGCGTGGCCACATGGCGCAAGGTGCCGATCGACGGCAGGAAGCCTTTTCCGGATTCTCGGCGTAGATGCGCGCCTCGATGGCGTGGCCGTTGATGGCCAGTTCGTGCTGCTGTTTCGGCAGCGGTTCGCCGGCGGCCACGCGCAGCTGCCATTCCACCAGGTCGGTCCCGGTGATCATCTCGGTGACGGGATGCTCGACTTGCAGGCGGGTGTTCATCTCCATGAAGTAGAACGAGCCGTCCTGGTTGGCGATGAATTCCACCGTGCCGGCGCCGACATAGCCGACCGCCTTGGCGGCGGCCACCGCAGCCTCGCCCATGGCGGCGCGGCGCTCGGCCGTCATATTCGGCGCTGGCGCTTCCTCCAATACCTTCTGGTGGCGGCGCTGCACCGAGCAATCGCGCTCGAACAGGTAGATGCAGTTGCCGAGGGTGTCGGCGAAGACCTGGATTTCAATGTGGCGCGGACGCTGGAGGTATTTCTCCGCCAGCACCTTGTCGTCGCCGAAGGAGCTGATCGCCTCGCGCTTGCACGACGCCAGCGCGTCCTTGAACTGCGCCGAGTTCTCGATCACGCGCATGCCCTTGCCGCCGCCGCCGGCCGAGGCCTTGAGCAGCACCGGGTAGCCGATCTTGTCGGCTTGCGTGTGCAGGAAGTCGGCGTCCTGCTGTTCACCGTGATAGCCCGGCACCAGCGGCACGTTGGCCTTTTCCATCAGCGACTTGGCGGCGGACTTGGAGCCCATCGCGCGCATCGCCGATGCCGGCGGGCCGATGAAGACCAGGCCCGCCTCGGCGCAGGCGTCCGCGAAGGCAGCGTTCTCGGACAGGAAGCCGTAGCCGGGGTGGATCGCTTGCGCGCCGGTGGCCTTGGCGACGGCGATGATCTTGTCGCCGCACAGGTAGCTCTCCTTGGCGGCGGCGGGGCCGATCAGCACCGCTTCGTCGCAGACGGCGACGTGCTTGGCGTTGGCGTCGGCCTCGGAGTAAACGGCGACGGTTTTGATGCCCATGCGGCGTGCGGTGGCGGCGACCCGGCAGGCGATCTCGCCACGGTTTGCGATCAGGATTTTGGTGAACATTTTTGTCTCCGTTTATTTTTTGTTTTTAACCCACCACCGCGACGCAGGTTCGCCCGCGCCGGGGGTTTGGGGTCGTACCCCGTACGGGGTACGACCCCGCCCAGCTTTGCGGGTTAGCAGCCGCACTTTTCCTTCGGCGCCGAATCCAGCACGGCGCCACGGGTTTTGAGGCCCAGTTTCGCCAGCAGGTTGCGGTCGTCCTCCGCTTCCGGATTTTCGGTCGTCAGCAGCTTGTCGCCGTAGAAGATCGAATTGGCGCCGGCCATGAAGCACATCGCTTGTACCGCTTCGCCCATCTGGCGGCGGCCCGCCGACAGGCGCACGCGGGCCTTCGGCATCGTGATGCGGGCGACGGCGATGGTGCGCACGAATTCGAACGGGTCCAGCGGGTCCATGCCGTACAGCGGCGTGCCTTCGACCTGCACCAGGTGGTTGACCGGCACCGATTCCGGATACGGGTTCAGGTTGGCCAGCTGCGCGATCAAGCCGGCGCGCTGCAGGCGCGTCTCGCCCATGCCGACGATGCCGCCGCAGCAGACTTTCAGGCCCGCTTCACGGATGCGGCCCAGCGTGTCCAGGCGGTCCTGGTATTCGCGGGTCGAGATGACGTTGTCGTAGAACTCGGGCGCGGTGTCCAGGTTGTGGTTGTAGTAATCCAGGCCGGCGTCCTTCAGGCGCTGCGCCTGGCTTTCCTCCAGCATGCCCAGGGTGGCGCAGGTTTCCAGGCCGAGCGCCTTCACTTCGCGCACCATCTCCTCGACCTTGTCCATGTCGCGGTCCTTCGGGCTGCGCCAGGCGGCGCCCATGCAGAACCGGGTGGCGCCGTTGTCCTTGGCCTGGCGGGCGGCGTCGAGCACCGTGTCGATGTCGAGGATCTTCTTGGCTTCGACGCCGGTGTCGTAGCGCGCCGCTTGCGGGCAGTAGCCGCAGTCTTCCTCGCAGCCGCCGGTCTTGATCGACAACAGCGTGGCCAGTTCGACGTCGCCGTCCGGGAAGTTGAGGCGGTGCGTTTGCTGCGCCTTGAACATCAGGTCATTGAACGGCAGGTCGAACAGCGCCATCACGTCTTCCAGCGGCCAGGTCGCCGCCGGCGGCAGGGTGATCGCGGCGGTCGGACGGTGCAGGGCGACGGTTTTAGGTTCTTGGAGGGTGGTCAGGGACATCGTGTTTCCTTGTCTGTTCAAAGTTCGTTCAAAGTTTGTTCCGGGTTGGCCAGTTGGGCAGCCCGGTAAAATCGATATGGGCGGCGGCCGCCTCCGCGCTGGGGTTGTCCAGGCGCGGGATGCGTCCCAGCAGCGGCGCGTCGATGCGCTGCGCCAGCGCGGCGACGTTTTCGTCGGCAAAGGCCATGTCGGCCTGGGTCTCGTTGGCGACCCAGCCGATCACCGTCAGGCCGCGCGCTTCGATCGCCTCGACCGTCAGCAGCGCGTGGCTGATGCAGCCGAGCCGCAGCCCGACCACCAGCACCACCGGCAGCGCGAGCTGCTCGGCCAGGTCGGCGGTGTCGAATTCGTCGTTGAGCGGCACGCGGAAGCCGCCCACGCCCTCGACCACCACGGCGTCGGAGGCGGCGTTGATTTCGACATAGGCGGCCAGGATCGGCACCGCCGAAATGGTGACGCCCTCGAGCGCGGCGGCGATGTGCGGCGCGGCCGGCTCCTTGAGCAGGAACGGCGTGGTAATCGTCGGCAGCAGGTGGACGTTGCCGGCGGCGGCCAGCTGGTCGCAGTCGTCGTTGTGCCATTCGCCGTCGCGCAGCTCGGCGCCGGCGGCCACCGGCTTCATGCCGCAGGCGCGCACGCCGGCCTTCACCAAGGCGTGCAGCATCGCCGACGAGACCAGCGTCTTGCCGATTTCCGTGTCGGTGCCGGTGACGAAGCAGCAAAAGCGCGGCGGCAGGCCCCCGGCCAGCACCGCCGGCTGCATCTCTGGCTCCTGCTCCAGTACATCTTCGACCGCTGGCGCGTCGGACGGTATATCGACTGCTATGACGGGATCATCGAGACTCATCTGACGTCCTTTCCGAAGGCATCCAAATTATTCAGCGCGGTGATCAGCTGCGCCACTTCCATGCTGCTATGGGCCGCCGACAGCGTCACCCGCAGGCGCGATGTGCCTGGCGCGACGGTGGGCGGACGGATAGTGCCGACCCACAGCCCCCGTTCGTACAGAGCCGCGCCGGCGCGCATGGTTTCGGCATTATCGCCGATCAGGATAGGTTGGATCGCCGTCACCGACGGCAACCGCCGCCAGCGACGCAGTTTGAGCCCAACCTCGCCATCGTCCAATTGTGCCACCAATGCGGCAAGGTGCGCGCGCCGTTTTATGCCTTCCTGGCCCTCGATCAGGTCGATGCTGGTCAGCAGGGCGTGCGCCAGCGCCGGCGGCGTAGCGGTGGTGAAGATGTAGGGGCGGGCTTTCTGGATCAGCGTCTCGATCACCGTCTCGTGGGCGGCCACGAAGGCGCCGCCGACGCCGGCCGCCTTGCCCAAGGTGCCCATATAGACCAGGTAGGGCGAGCGCAGGTTGAAATGCTCCAGCGCGCCCCGTCCATGGTCGCCCAGGGTGCCGAAGCCGTGGGCGTCGTCGATGACCAGCCAGGCGCCGTGTTGTTCGCACAACGCAAGAAGGGCGGGCAGCGGCGCCAAGTCGCCATCCATGCTGAAAACGCTGTCCGTCACTACCAGCTTGGTAGCAGCGTTGCTGGCCGCGAGCATGGCGCCCAGCGCCTCCAGGTCGGCGTGCGGGTAGACGGTGACCTTGGCGCGCGACAGGCGGGCGCCGTCGATCAGGGAGGCGTGGTTGAGCGATTCGGAGAAGATCTCGGCCTCGCGGTCGCCGGCGGTCAGGCCGGTGATGATGGCGAGGTTGGCCATGTAGCCGGTGCAGAAGGTCAGCGCGCGCGCCGATTCCAGATGGGCGCCGACGAATTCGGCCAGGCGCTCCTCCAGCATGGCGTGGGCGCGGACATGGCCGCTGATCATGTGCGAGGCGCCGCTGCCGACGCCGTAGATCGCCGCCCCTTCCTGCAGCGCGAGCTTGAGCTTCGGGTGGTTGGCCAGGCCCAGATAGTCGTTGCTGCAGAAGGCTAGCAACTGGCGGCCGTCGACCGACACGCGGGCGCCGCATGGCGTGTCGACGGTGCGGCGCTTGCGGATCAGGCTTTGCTCGTCGAGCGCGCGCAGCTGGACGGTGAGTTTGTTCAGCAGTTCCATCGTCAGCCCGCCATCGTTTTGTCGAACACGGCCAGCGTGTTGGCGGCCAGGCCGTCGATTTCTTCGTCGGACAGGATATACGGGGGCATCATGTAGACGGTGGCGCCGATGGGGCGCATCAGCAGTTCATGCTCGACCGCCGTGGCGAAGAAGCGGCGCGAAAAGTCCGGCGTGGCGCCGATGGCGTCGAAGGCCCAGATCATGCCGCGCTGGCGGAAGTTGCGCACCTGTTTGTGCTGCGCCAGCGGTTGCAGCGCGGCCGTCAGCCGCGCCGCCTTGACCTTGTTCGCGTCGAGGACATTATCTTCCTCGAAGATTTGCAAGGTCGCCAGCGCGGCGCGGCAGGCCAGCGGGTTGCCGGTGTACGAGTGCGAGTGCAGGAAGCCGCGCGTGACGTCGCTGCTGTAGAAGGCCTGGTAGATGTCGTCGCGCGTCATCACCAGCGACAGCGGCAGGTAGCCGCCGCTGATGCCCTTGGACAGGCACAGGAAGTCCGGCCAGACGGCGGCCTGCTCGCAGGCGAAGAAGGTGCCGGTGCGGCCGCAGCCGACGGCGATTTCGTCGAGGATCAGGTGCACCTGGTGGCGGTCGCACAGTTCACGCACCAGTTTGAGGTACAGCGGGTCGTGCATCGCCATGCCGGTGGCGCATTGCACCAGCGGTTCGATGATGATGGCGGCGATCTTGTCGGCTTTTTCCACGAACAGGCGTTCGACGTCGGCGGCGGCGCGGCGCGCCACGCCTTCGGCGGTTTCACCTTCGGCGGCGTTGGCATTGCGGGCGTCCGGCGACATCACGGTCTGCGAGGCGCGCAGCAGCGGGCCGTAGGCGTCCTTGAACAGGGCGACGTCGGTGACGGCCAGCGCGCCGATGGTCTCGCCGTGGTAGCTGCCCTTGAGGCAGACGAATTCCTGCTTGCCGGCCTTGCCGTTGTTGCGCCACGAGTGGAAGCTCATTTTAAGCGCGATTTCCACCGCCGAGGCGCCGTCGCTGGCGTAGAAGCTGTGGCCCAGCACATGGCCGGTCAGGGCCGACAGTTTTTCCGACAGCTCGATCACCGGTTCGTGCGTGAAGCCGGCCAGCATGGCGTGTTCCAGCGTATCCAGCTGGTCCTTCAGCGCGGCGTTGATGCGCGGGTTGGCGTGGCCGAACAGATTCACCCACCAGGAACTGATCGCGTCCAGGTAGCGGCGGCCGTCATGGTCGTACAGCCACGCGCCCTTGCCCCGGCTGACCGGGATCAAGGGCACCGTCTCGTGGTGCTGCATTTGCGTGCATGGATGCCATACGCTGCGCAGGCTGCGTGCCACCCATTCGCTTTGTGTTTTGTCTTGCAAGGAAACTCCGATGTCTTTAATGCGTCAGCCAGTTCGGCTTGCGCTTTTCGAGGAACGAGGCCACGCCTTCGCGGCCCTGCTCCGATGCGCGGATATGCGCGATGCGCTCGGCGGTATCGGCCAGCAGCGCATCGTTCACTGGTCGCCCGACGACGTCGCGCACCAGCGCCTTGGCTTGCCGCACCGCGTTGGGGCTGTTGTTGACCATCGCCTTAACGATCTCCGCCACCTTGGCGTCGAGGGCGTCGGCGGCCACCACCTCGTGGGCGAAGCCGATGCGCAGCGCTTCGCCGGCGGAGAAGCGCTCCGCCGTCAGGAAGTAGCGGCGCGACGCGTTTTCGCCCATGGCCCTGATCACGTAGGGCGAAATGGTCGCGGGGATCAGGCCCAGTTTCACTTCACTCAGGCAGAAGTTGGCCTCGTCGACCGCGACGATGATATCGCAGGCGGCCACCAGGCCCATGCCGCCGGCGTAGCAATCGCCCTGCACCTTGGCCACCACGGGCTTGGGACACAGGTAGATCGTGCGCAGCATCTCCGCCAGTTGCAGGGCGTCGGCATGGTTTTCGGCGTGCGTGTAGCCCGCCATTTTTTTCATCCAGTTCAAATCGGCGCCGGCGCAGAAGGCCGGGCCGTTCGCGGCCAGCACGATGGCGCGCAGCTCGTCGTCCGCACCCAGTTCGCGGAAGGCGCGGGTGATTTCGGCGATGGTCTCTTCGTTGAAGGCATTGCGCGTGTCCGGCCGGTTCAGCGTGACGGTGGCGATTTTGCCGTCGCGGGTAACATTCAGTGTGGTGAAAGCCATGCCTACTCCTTGATTGCGTACTTGATTTCGGTCGGCATGCCGATCGTTTTGAGAAAGCGTTCGGTCTCCGGCAGCCAGATTGGCACGCCGTCCGCGCTCAACACCATCGTGTGCGCGTCCTTCTTGAAAGGGCCGAAGGCGACCAGTTGGGCCTTGCCGCCGGCGCCTGTGTAGGCCGCGTACAGGTCCTCGGCCAGCTTCGGTCCGAAGTGGGCGTCGTTGGCGCCGTAGAACCACAGCGTCGGCACCTTGCTGCGCGCGCCATAGGCCTTGAAGGCGTCGACCAGCGCGCCCTGCCAGTCGCACTTGGAGCGGCTGTTGACGCCACCGGCGAAGTTGATCACGCCGCGCACACCGCTGATATTGTGGCTGCCGGCGGCGATGGCCGTCAGGCCGCCGTGCGACTGGCCGGCCAGCAGCACGTGGGTTTGATCGGCCCACGGCTGCTTCATCGCGTATTGCATCGCGAAGAAAAGGGAGTTGGCCTGGTCGTCGCCGTTTTTCTCGGCGCGGCAGTGGGAGTTGACGTAGATGCCGCCCGAGCCGGCAAAACCCAGCCGCATCGGGATCACGACTGCGTAGCCGCGCCGTACGAACTGCTTCGACAGCACGACGTAGCGGGCACGCTCCTGCTGGTGGGCGTCGGCGCCGCCCGATTTACCGTGGTTCATGAACAGCACCGGGAACGGGCCGTTGCCCGGTGGTTTGAAGATCGTCGTTTGCAAGGTGATCGGGTCGCCGCCGATGGTGGCGGGGACGTCGACCACTTGTTCGCCCATGCGTTTCTCGACCAGCGGCAGCGACTGCCCGGGCGCCGTCAGCGGCTGCAGCATCTTCACCTGCGTCCCCTCCTGCGCGCCGGCGCGGGCGCACGCCAGCACGCAAAGAAGCGCGCATAAAGGCGCGGCCAAACGGTGACGGGGTGGCAGTCGATGGTGCATGGTCGTCGTTACATCCTGAAGACACCGAACTTGGTGTCGGGGATTTCGGCGTTGAGCGCGGCCGACAGGCCCAGGCCCAGCACCATGCGGGTGTCGGCCGGGTCGATGACGCCGTCGTCCCACAGGCGCGCGGTGGCGTAATACGGGTGGCCCTGGTGCTCGTACTGGTCCTTGATCGGCTGCTTGAAGGCCGCTTCCTCCTCCGCCGTCCACGAACCGCCCTTGCCCTCGATGCCGTCACGCTTGACGGTGGCCAGCACCGATGCCGCCTGGTCGCCGCCCATGACGGAGATGCGCGCGTTTGGCCACATCCACATGAAGCGCGGCGAAAACGCGCGGCCGCACATGCCGTAATTGCCGGCGCCGAAGCTGCCGCCGATGATGACGGTGAACTTGGGCACGGCGGCGGTGGCGACGGCGGTGACCATCTTGGCGCCGTTGCGAGCGATGCCCTCGTTTTCGTATTTTCGCCCGACCATGAAGCCGGTGATATTTTGCAGGAACACCAGCGGGATCTTGCGCTGGGCGCACAGCTCGATGAAATGCGCGCCCTTCAATGCCGATTCCGAGAACAGGATGCCGTTGTTGGCGATGATGCCCACCTTCATGCCGAAGATGTGGGCGAAGCCGCAGATCAGCGTGGTGCCGTAGCGCGCCTTGAATTCATCGAATTCGCTGCCGTCGACGATGCGGGCGATCACCTCGCGCACGTCGAACGGCTTGCGGGTGTCGACCGGGATCACGCCGTACAATTCTTCGGTGGCGTATTTCGGCTCTTCCGCTTCGCGCAACGCGCCCTGCTGCGGCTTGGTGCGGTTCAAATTCGAGACGATGGTGCGCGCCAGCGACAGCGCGTGCAGATCGTTCTGCGCCAGATGGTCGGCCACGCCGGACAGGCGGGTGTGGACGTCGCCGCCGCCCAGGTCCTCGGCCGTCACCACCTCGCCGGTGGCCGCCTTCACCAGCGGCGGACCGCCGAGGAAAATCGTGCCCTGGTCCTTGACGATGATCGATTCGTCGCTCATGGCCGGCACGTAGGCGCCGCCGGCCGTGCAAGACCCCATGACGACGGCGATCTGCGGAATGCCCTTGGCCGACAGGTTGGCCTGGTTGTAGAAGATGCGGCCGAAGTGGTCGCGGTCGGGGAAGACGTCGTCCTGGTTGGGCAGGTTGGCGCCGCCCGAGTCAACCAGGTAGATGCAAGGCAGGTTGTTCTGGTCGGCGATTTCCTGCGCGCGCAGGTGCTTCTTGACCGTCATCGGGTAGTAGGTGCCGCCCTTGACGGTGGCGTCGTTGCAGACGATGACGCACTCCTGGCCCGCCACGCGGCCGATGCCGGTGATGATGCCGGCCGCCGGCGCGGCGTCGGCGCCGTTGGCGTCCTGGTACATGCCGTAGGCGGCCATCTGCGACAGTTCGAGGAAGGGCGTGCCGGGATCGAGCAGCATTTGCACGCGGTCGCGCGGCAGCAGTTTGCCGCGCGCGACGTGCTTGGCCGACGCCGCCTCGCCGCCGCCGGCCGCGATTTTGGCGACCTTGGCGCGCAGGTCGTCGACGACGGCCCGCATGGCGGCGGCGTTGGCCTTGAAGTCCTCGCTGCGGGGATTGAGCTTGCTTTCGATCTGCGGCATTGTTTTTCCTTTGTGCGCGTGGTCTCGCACGCGTCGTGATGATTATTCGGGAAAACTACCGTCAACGTAATACCAGCGCGGGCCGCCCTCGGCCGGCTCGCGCACGAAGTTGCTGATCTCGTGCAGGCGCTGCGCCTTGCCGTTGACCTTGAAACGGGCGACGAATTCGACCGTGTCACGGTCCGGATCAATTGTTTGCTCGGCAACTTTCGCTTTACGTTGACGTAAACGTAAAGCAGATTTTACCTCAAGTCCCAACCATTGCAATTTTTCTTCGTCGCTCAGGATCGGCTCGCTCGGGCGGGTGCTGGCGTGCCAGGTGGCCAGCAGGTAGGGCTCGTCGCGCAGGCCATAGGCGGTGTAACGCGAGCGCATCAGCGTTTCGGCGGTGGGCGGGATGGCGGCGCCCGCGATATAGGGGCCGCAGCAGGCCGCGAGGGACGGGCCGCCGCATGGGCAGCCGGCGGGCGCGGCGGACTTCTTGGACATGGGTGGCAGGACGGGCTGGTGTGACAAGCCAGCATTATCCGCCAAATGGGCCGCTTGCGCACCGCCCCGCGTTTCGCCGGGCGCACTAAATAATGTGTTTTACGGCCTTGCGGGCGCACGGGCTTGCGTATCGCTATTACACTAGGGGGGTTAGGAGAAACAAATGAGCCAGAGTGGTTTTGAATTCAAGGCGGACGCCAACGACAGTTCGCCCCTGTACATGCAGATTGCCCGGAAATTGAGCGACGATGTGCATAACGGCCGCTATCAGGTGGACCAGGCGCTGCCGTCCGAGCGGGCGCTGTCGGAGTTGCTCAACGTTTCGCGGGTGACCGCGCGCAAGGCCATCGACCAGCTGGTCGACCAGGGCCTGGTGGTGCGCCGGCGCGGTTCGGGCAACTACATCGCGCCGCGCATCGAGCAGCCGTTGTCGAACCTGACCAGTTTTTCGGAGCAGTTGCAGCAGCGCGGCCACGTGCCGGGCTCGCGCTGGCTCAAGCGGGCGATCGTCACGCCCACGCCCGAGGAGCAGCTGAGCCTGGGCCTGTCGCCGTATTCGAAGGTGGCGCGGCTCGAGCGCCTGCGGCTGGCCGACGACGTGGTCATGGCCTACGAGGTCAGCGTGTTGCCGCAGACGGTGCTCAACGACCCGGACGCGGTCGGCGCCTCCCTGTACCAGTATCTCGACAGCATCGGCCAGTCGCCGGTGCGGGCGCTGCAGCACATCCGCGCGATGAACGCGTCGGCCGACCTGGCGCGCCAGCTGGGCGTGCCGGAGGGGCAAGCGGTGCTGTACATCACGCGTATTGCTTATCTTGAATCGGGCGAGGCGATGGAGTTGACGCATTCATATTGTCATAGTGACCATTACGACTTCGTCGCCGAGATGCGGCGCGCGACCTGACCCCGACGCCGGCACTGGCGCCACGATCATGCCCGACAAACTGACCTCATTGATGCTGCGCCACGCGCCAGCGGACGGCATGCACGATTGCGCCCTGCCCGGCGTGACCTTGATCCGCTCGTCCACGCCGACCACGCCGATGCCGGCGGTCTACGAACCGTCCATTTGCGTGATGGCGCAGGGCAGCAAGCAAGTGCTGGCCGGCGAGCAGATATTGAACTACGACAGTAGCCGTTATCTGATCGCGGCGGTGGACGTGCCGGCCGTCGGCGCGGTGACCGAGGCCACGGTGGCGCGGCCCTATTTGTGCGTGTATTACCGCTTCAACCGGCCGGAGTTGACCAGGCTGGCGTTGAAAGTCGACGCCGCCGTCCGGCAGGATGGGACATCCGGTCCCGTGCGCGGGCTGGCGGTTCATGAGACGACGCCGCAACTGGTGGACGCGTTCACCAGGCTGGTGGCATTGCTCGACACGCCGGCCGACATTGCGACCCTGGCGCCGTTGATCGAGCAGGAAATCATCTATCGGCTGGCCACCGGGCCGGCGCGGGCCGTCATGCATCATATCGCCAGCGGCGACCGCAGCCTGAACCAGGTGTCGCGGGCGATCGGCTGGATCAGGGACCATTATCGCGAGCCGATCACGATCGATGTGCTGGCCGAGCAGGCCGGCATGAGTCCGTCGTCGCTGCATGCGCATTTCAAGTCGATCACGCACTTGAGTCCGATTCAGTACCGGACCCGCTTGCGGCTGCAGGAGGCGCGGCGGCTGATGGTGGCCGAGGGCATGGACGCGGCGCAGGCAGCGTTCAAGGTCGGCTACGACAGCGCCTCCCAGTTCAGCCGCGAGTATGGGCGCCTGTATGGCGAGGCGCCCGCCACCGATGCCAGCCGCCTGCGGGGGCGGGCGGCAATACTGTAACGCGGCCGGGTCAGGCTTTGTATTGGGTAGTGATCAAATAAACCTGGAAGGCGAACGAGGCCGCCGCCGCCAGCAGCGCCCGGGCGGCCCACAGCTTGCGCCCGGCGCTCAGGCTTGGATGCTTGTTCAGTGTGCCGCGGTAGGCGCGGTAGCCCAGGTACATGTTCAGCGGCCCGAAGATGTAGACCGTAATCATCAAAAACATCAGCGGGTAGGACAGCAGGATCAGCAAAAAAGTCAGCAGGTACATGATTTGGCGGCGCTCGGTTGCGTATTGTTCGTTGTGTGCGTATGGTAACTGCCGTGAGCATAACAGCAGCGGCCGCCGCGAAAGGAAGTATGAAGCAACAACGCAACCCGTGGAGCTGGGTGCCCAGCATTTCCTTTAGCCAGGCCGTGCCCTATGTCGCGGTGATGATGCTGTCGACGGTGATGTATAAAAACCTGGGCATCTCCAACACCGATCTGGCGTTTTATACGGCCTGGCTGTACCTGCCTTGGGTGATCAAGCCGCTGTGGTCGCCGCTGGTCGAACTGGTCGGCACCAAGCGGCGCTGGATCGTGCTGCTGCAACTGCTGACGGGCGCGTCGCTGGCGTGCGTGGCGCTGACGCTGCACCTGCCGCAATTCTTCGCCATGAGCCTGGCCGTGCTGTGGCTGATGGCGTTCAGCTCGGCCACCCACGATATCGCCTCCGACGGCTATTACATGCTGGGCCTGCCGACCCAGGGCCAGCAGGCGGCCTTCGTCGGCGTGCGCAGCGCCTTTTACAAGCTGGCGATGATCGCCGGCCAGGGCGGCATCGTCTACATGGCCGGCGAGTTGATCAAGTCCAGCGGCGATCCGGCCTGGGCCTGGTCGGTGGTGTTCGGCGTGATGTCGGCGCTGTTCCTGCTGCTGTGCGCCTATCACCATTTCGTGCTGCCACGCCCTGAGTCCGACCGCAGCCATGCCGGCGGCGGCGCGCTGTGGAGCGATTTTATCGATACTTTCCGCAGCTTTTTCCGGAAGCCGGGCATCGTTGCCATCCTCGGCTTCCTGCTGCTGTACCGGCTGGGCGAGGCGCAACTGCTCAAAATGGCGGCGCCGTTCCTGCTCGATCCGCGCGACCAGGGCGGCCTGGGCTTGACCACATCGCAGTTCGGGCTGGTCTACGGCACCATCGGCGTGTGCGCGCTGGTGCTGGGCGGCCTGGCCGGCGGCGTGGTCATTTCGCGCTTCGGCCTCAAGCGCGCGCTGTGGCCGATGGTGTTCGTCATGCACGTGCCGGACCTGGTGTTCGTCTACCTGGCGACGGCGTTGCCGACCGATACCGTGCTCATTTCGGCCTGCCTGGCGGTCGAGCAGTTCGGCTACGGCTTCGGCTTCGCCGCCTTCATGCTGTACATGATCCTGGTGGCCGACGGCGAGCACAAGACCGCCCATTACGCCATCTGCACCGGCTTCATGGCGCTCGGCATGATGCTGCCGGGAATGGTCAGCGGCTGGATCCAGGACCATTTGGGCTATCAAAAGTTTTTCATCTGGGCATGTATTTCGACCCTGCCGGCGTTTTTCATGACCGCCAGGGTGCGTATCCCGATTGAATTCGGTAAGAAATAGACGTCCCCGGCTTTACAATAGAAGGCTCAACTGTATCGGGGAATGGTTTTGGTTTTTAATGCAAAGAAACGGCTGACCTTGACCGCCGGCGTGGCCGGCGTCATGGCGGCGCTGCTGGAAGGTTGTTCAAGTACGCCGTCGGCGCCCGCCGCCGATGGCGCCACCCCGCCGCCGCCCTCGCCCGGCACGCCGCGCCCGCCGGGCGCCATCGCGCCGCCACCGCTGCCGTTCGATCCGAACATGCCGCCGCCGGCGCCGCGCGAGTTCCGCGCCGCCTGGGTGTCCACGGTTGCCAATATCGATTGGCCCAGCCGCAGCAACCTGAGTTCCGAGAAGCAGCAGGCCGAAGCCGTCGCCATCCTGGAGCGCTGCAAGGCGCTCAACCTGAACGCCATCGTGTTGCAGGTGCGTCCAAGCGCCGACGCGATCTATCCGTCCGAACTCGAGCCGTGGTCGGAGTTCCTGACCGGCCAGCAGGGCCGCGCGCCCAAGGGCGGCTACGATCCGCTGCAATTCTGGATCGAGCAGGCGCACGCGCGCGGGCTCGAGCTGCACGCCTGGTTCAACCCCTACCGCGCCCGCCACGCGACGGCCAAGTCGGCGCTGGCGCGCAACCACATCGCCAACACCAACCCGGAAGCGGTCAAGACCTACGGCCGCTACCTGTGGATGGACCCGGGCGAGTCGGCCGCCTCGCAGCGCACGCTCGACGTCATCCTCGACGTGGTGCGACGCTACGACATCGATGGCGTGCACATCGACGATTATTTCTATCCGTATCCGATCGACACGCCCAACGCGGCCGGCCCGGAGGGCGTGGCGCTGGACGGCGGCGCGGGCGGTGGCGGCGGCAGGCAGGAGCTGGAATTTCCGGACCAGCCGTCGTGGCAGCGCTATCTGCTCGGCGGCGGCACCCTGGACCGGCCGCACTGGCGGCGCCAGAACGTCAATGCGCTGATCCAGGCGCTGTATATCGGCATCCACAAGGAAAAAAGCTGGGTGCGCTTCGGCATCAGCCCCTTCGGCATCGGCCGGCCGGACCGGCGCCCGGCCGGCATCGTCGGCCTGAGCCAGTACGACAAGCTGTACGCGGACGCCGAACTATGGCTCAACAACGGCTGGCTCGACTATTTGGCGCCGCAGCTGTACTGGCCGGTGGCGCAGGCGCCGCAGGCGTTCGACGTGCTGCTCGATTACTGGCTGGCGCAGAACACGCGCGCGCGCCACGTCTGGCCCGGGCTCTACACCAGCCGCATCGACAACACCGCCAAGACGTTCGCGCCGGAGGAGATCGTCAAGCAGATCGGCGTTACCCGCAGCCGCGCCGGCGCCCGTGGCCATCTGCACTTCTCCGTCGCCGCGCTGATGGAGAACCGCAAGGGCATCACCGACCAGCTCAAGGCGCGCACCTACCAGGCGCCGGCGCTGTCGCCGGCCACGCCGTGGCTGGGCGCCGAGCTGCCGACCGCGCCGAGCGCCACCGCCAAGCGCGAATCGCAGGGCGTTGGCCTGCGGCTGGCGGCCGGCGGCGGCAAGCCGGTGACGCATTACGCGATCTGGAGCCGCTACGGTGCCGAGTGGCGCTTCGCCGTGGCGCCCGCGTCGCGCGCGGTGTTGCTGCTGGCGGACGATGCGGCCGGACAGGCGGCCGAGATGGTGGTGGTCAGCGCAGTCGACCGGCTGGGCAATGAAAGCCCGCGCATCAGCGTTTACAAGCGCGGGTGATGATGAACGGCCTGGGCCTCGGCATCGACGCGGGCGGCACGCAAACCCGCTGGGCGCTGGCCGATGCGGCCGGCGTCATCGTGGCCGAGGGCGCGGTCGACGGCATGTCGGCCACGCAGATGGGCAACGACGCCGGCCGCGACGCCGTGCGCGCGGTGTTCGCTGCCTTGGCGGCGCAGGTGCGGGTGCGGGCGCTGGCCGCCGGCCGGCCTGTGGCCGTGTGCGCAGGCCTGACCGGATTCGACGGCGCCGCCGGCTTGCCGGCGCAATGGCTGGCCGAATTGCTGAACGTCGCGCCGGCCGCCGTGACCGTGCGCAGCGATATCGAAATCGCCTATCTGGACGGCTTCGCGCCCGGCGAAGGCTATCTGGTGTACGCCGGCACCGGCTCGATCGCTGCCTGGATCGCACCGGACGGCCAGTTCCACCGCGCCGGCGGACGCGGCGTGACCCTGGACGACGGCGGCGGCGGCTTCTGGATCGCGCGCGAGGCGATGCGCCACATCTGGCGCCTGGAGGACGAGGAGCCCGGCGCGTGGCAACGTTCGGCCATGGCGCGCGCTGTGTTGGACCACGTCGGCGGCAGCGACTGGGCCTTGTCGCGTCAGTTTATTTACGGGCAGGAGCGGGGCGCGATCGGGCGGCTGGCGCTGGCCGTCGCCGCCAGTGCCGACGCCGATCCGGTCGCGCGCGGCATCCTCGAACAGGCCGGCCGCGAACTGGCGCGCATCGCGCTGGCGCTGGTGCGCCGCTACGGGCCGCGTCCCATTGCATTGGCCGGACGCGCCGCCACCTTGCATCCGCTGATTGCGCAAACGATGCGCGCGGCGATGCCCGAAGCGTTGTTGCTGACGCAGCGCGCAACAAAAGGGCACCACGCGGCGGCCCGTATTGCTCTAAACTCACTAAATTGAATCGCTGCCGAGATTGCCCATGAAGATTGTTCCGTTGACCGTTTTGTCCACCATGATGGCGCTGCTGGCCGGTTGCGCCACCGTGCCGCCGTCCGAGCCGCGCATCGACCGCAGCCTGAGTTCGCGCGGGCAGAGCGATCGGGTCAAGTACATCATCATTCACTACACGGTGTCGGACCTGCCGCGCTCGATCAAGATACTGACGCAGCAGGATGTCAGCGCGCATTATTTGCTGACCGACACCGAGCACCCGTTCTTCTACGCGCTGGTCGACGAGTCGCGGCAGTCCAACCACGCCGGCATCAGCAGCTGGAAGATCTACAACCAGCTCAATTCGGCGTCGATCGGCATCGAGATCGTCAATCGCGGCTTCACCGAATCGCCGCAGGGACGGGTGTGGTATCCGTTCCCGCAGGCGCAGATCGACCAGCTGATTTTGCTGCTCAAGGATATCGTCAAGCGCCATGGCATCAAGCCGGAGAACATTCTCGGCCACAACGATATCGCGCCGCAGCGCAAGCAGGACCCGGGGCCGTTGTTCCCGTGGAAGCAGCTGGCGGACGCAGGACTGATCACGTGGCCGGAGCCGAGCCGCGTGGCCGCGCGCCTGCCGGGGTATCAGCAGCAGTTGCCGGATGTGCTGTGGTTCCAGCTGAAGCTGGCGCAGCATGGCTACGCGGTGCCGCAGACCGGACAGTTCGATCAGGCCACGCGCAATGTGTTGACGGTGTTCCAGTCGAAGTATCGGCAGTCGTTGTTTGACGGCGTGCCGGATGCGGAGACGGCGGCGATTCTGGATGTGTTGACCAGTCCGCTGCCTGCACTGCCGGCGCAAGGGGCAGGGCTCGCGCCGGCGGTTGCGACGCCAGCACCGGTGACGCCAACACCCGTCACGCTGC
This sequence comes from Duganella sp. AC237, assembly GCF_979254035.1. Classification (NCBI taxonomy): domain Bacteria; kingdom Pseudomonadati; phylum Pseudomonadota; class Betaproteobacteria; order Burkholderiales; family Oxalobacteraceae; genus Duganella; species Duganella sp. AC237. The sequence goes on from NZ_CEEDEW010000003.1 coordinate 158,137, forward strand.
CCGCAACGCCTGCGCCGGTCGCGCCCGCGCCAACGCCGGTGACTCCGGCCGTGCCTTCGCAGCCGGTGCCGCCCACCGAGCCGGTCGAGTCGCAATAAGCCACCGGGTGCCTGCAATGACGTCTCCCATCCACTGCGAAACGATTGCCGGCCACCCAGATTTCCGTCGTCTCGACACCATCCAGGGCATCGCCGTCGATCTGCGCTACGCCACGCCGGACAACTTTGTCGGCAGGGATCTCTATTCGCCGTTGGATTGCAGCTTCCTGCATAAAGATGCGGCCGCCGCGCTCGAGCGGGCGGTCGCATGGCTGGCGGCGCGCCGTCCGGATTACAAGTTTTTAGTGTTGGACGCCCTGCGCCCGCAACGGGTGCAGGAGCAACTCTGGCAAGCACTGCAGGGAACCGATCTGCTCGGCTACATCGCCGACCCGGTGCGCGGCTCGATCCACTCGTTCGGCATGGCGCTCGACGTCACCTTGGTGGGCGCCCAAGGCCGCGAGCTGGACATGGGGACCGGCTTCGACGACTTGAGTGAGCGCTCGCATCCGGCCAAGGAGGCACTATTGCTGGCGCGGGGCGAGCTGAGCGTGCACCACATCGAAAACCGCCGCTGGCTGCGGGGCGCGATGTTCCAGGCCGGCTTTGTCGGCATCAACAGCGAATGGTGGCATTTCGACTGTGGAGATCGGCTGTTGGTTCGGCGCGATTACGCCCGCGTACTGTAGAACCTCCCCTGAGGCCCCGCCACCCGGCAGCGAGGGAGGGGAGCTCTTTTTTCAGCTTTTACTAAAACCTGCTATTTCTTACTACACTGCGCTATTCCCCACTATTTCGTGCTCTTTGCTGCTACTCCGAACACTAAAAAGCGCTAATTCGTACTATTTCTCAGGTGTCGCGATAATTTAGTAAGTTTTAGTGTGTTGCATAGGAATTTTAGTAATAGACAGAGCGGAGTAGTAAAGGTTAGTTGCGAATAGCAGGGATTAGTAAATCCGGCTTTTTCAGGCTACTGCCCCCGGAGTCGTTCGGGATCAGTCTCACCGTTACCGGTCCACCATCGCCATCCGCTCCTGACTGTAGCGCGGTCCCGCGACCTGCTTCAGCGCGTTGTCGAGTACCTCCGTCTCGCGGCTGTCGAGCGCGATCCCGGCGGCTGCCACGTTCTGCTCCAGGTAGGTGCGGCGGCGCGTGCCTGGGATCGTCACGATGTCGTCGCCCTTGTGCATCGCCCACGCCAGCGCGATCTGGCCCGGCGTGACCTGCCGCGCGTCGGCAAGCTCGCGCACGATGGCCGCCGCCTGCATGTTGCGGTCGAAATTCTCGCCTTGCAGACGCGGGTCCAGATGGCGGAAGTCGCTCGCCGGATATTCCTCCGCGCGCTTGGCGCTGCCGGCCAGGAAGCCCCGTCCCAGCGGACTGAACGCGACCAGCCCGATGCCCAGCTCGCGCAGCACCGGGATCACGTCCGCCTCCAGGTTGCGCTCCCACAGCGAATACTCGCTCTGCACCGCGCTGATCGGGTGCACCGCGTGCGCGCGGCGGATGTTGGCCACCCCCGCCTCGGACAGCCCCAGATAGCGCACCTTGCCCTCCTTCACCAGATCGGCCATCACGCCCACCACGTCCTCCACCGGCACCAGAGGATCGATGCGGTGCTGGTACAGCAAATCGATGTAGTCGGTGTTCAACCGGCGCAGCGAGCCTTCGACCTTGGCGCGGATGCCGGCCGGGTCGCTGGTGACGCCGACAGTCTTGCCATCGCGGATGTCGAAGCCGAACTTGGTGGCGAGGATGACCTCGCCGCGACGCCCGGCGAAGGCGCGGCCCAGCAGCGCCTCGTTGTCGTAGGGACCGTATTGCTCGGCCGTGTCGAAGAAATTGACGCCGAGATCGATCGCGCGGTGCAGGGTGGCAACCGCTTCATTCTGGTCGGCAGGGCCGTAGGTGTTGCTCATGCCCATGCAGCCGAGGCCCTGCGCCGAGACCGTCAGTCCTTGGCTACCTAAATTGCGTTGTTTCATGTTGACCTCCTGTCGGTTGGATGGGATTCAGTATGCCACCATCTAAAAAATCCACAATCCGATTAAAATGCAAAGCATTATTGATGCAGGTGCAACGGTGAGGCGGCTCAATTATGGAAATGCTGAAGGAAATGGCGATCTTCGCGCAGGTGGTCGACAGCGGAGGATTCTCGGCCGCCGCGCGCCACCTGGGCCTGACCACATCGGCAGTCAGCCGCCACGTGTCGCGGCTGGAAACTTATATTGGCGGGCGGCTGTTGCAGCGGACCACGCGCTCGGTGTCGCTGACGGAACTCGGCGAACAGGTGCACGCAGCCTGTGTCCGCATGGTCAACACGGCGCGCGAGATCCACGCGCTGGCCGGCAGCTACAGCGCGCGGCCGAACGGCGTGGTGCGCATCAGTGCGCCGGTGGTGCTGGGTCAGCTGTGGCTGGCGCCCTTGCTGCCGGCGTTTTTGGACCGCTATCCGGAGGTCGATGTCCGCCTGTCGCTGGTGGACCGCAATGTCGATCTGATCGAGGAGGGCATCGACCTGGCGATCCGCATCTCGGCCGACCTGGCGCCGGGGCTGGCCGCGCGGCCGCTGGGGCCGATGCGCTATCTGCTGGTGGCGTCGCCGCAATACCTGGCCGCGCATGGGACCCCGGCCACGCCACAGGAGTTGCCCGGTCATCGCTGCAATTATCTGGGCTATGCGCGTTTCGGCGCCGCCTGGACCATGCGGCGCGAGGGGACGGGCGGTCCGGACATCGCCAGCATCCGCGTGCCGTCCCGCTTGACGATCAATAACAGCGCGGCGCTGATGGCCGTGGTGGAGGCCGGCGGGGGTATCGGCCTGGTGCCCGACTTCACCGCGCGGGCGGCGCTGGCGCAGGGGCGGGCGATAAGGATATTGGCGGACTGGACGTTCGACGAGCCGTATGCGGGCACCGTGCACGCGGTCTACATGCCCGGCCCGCACTTGGCGCTGAAGGTGCGGGCCATGATCGATTACCTGGTGGCCGAAGGCGCGCTCGGCGCATAGGGGACCGCGGCCGCCGGCACGCCGGAGCGCGCCACCCAGTCGATCAGCGCGTCGAGCACCGCGCGGCCGGCGCCGTTGGCGACGTGCTCGTCGTTGAGCATGGCGACCACGATGACGGGCTGGTTGTTGGCGTCCTGCACGTAGCCGGCAATGGCGATCACGCCCTTGAGGCTGCCCGTCTTGATGCGCGCGCGCATCGCCGCCGGACTGTCCTTGAGGCGCCGCCGCATGGTGCCGTCGGTGGCCGCGATCGGCAGGCTGGAGAGGAACTCGGGCATCCACAGGCTTTTCAGGCCCGCCTGCAGCACACCGGCCACCTGCGCCGGCGTGGCGCGCGCGGTGCGCGACAGGCCCGAGCCGTTGTCTATCACCAGGCCGTTGCCGTCGATGGCGTGTTGTTGCAGCCAGGTGCGGATCGCCGCCTCCGCGCGCGCGGCCGTGGTGGGCTGGGCGGCGTCCGGTGGCAGCGGGCGGCTGCCGAGGACCGGGTCGGCCTCCAGGCTGCCCAGGCTCAGGAAGATGGTGCGCGCCAAGGTGTTGTCGGAGTTTTTGTTGGTGTCGCGCAGCACTTCCGGCAACGGCCGCGAGACGTGTTCGGCCAGCAGGCGCAGCACCGGCGTGGTGGCCGGCGCGGCCACGGCCGCTGGCGGCGCGGTGGGTACGTTCGTGGCGGCGGTGGCGTCGGTGTCGGCATTGGAGGCATTGGCGGCCGGTGCCTGTGCCTCAAGCGCGGGCGGCGTCGGCGCGCTTGCTTCGCGCACCTCGCCCTTCAACGTGCCGCCCAGTTTTTGCCAGGTGAGGCGCACCAGTCGCGCCAGATAATCGTGCGGGTCGAGCACGTTGATGCTGATCGATTTGACGCAATCGCGGGGGAAGCTGCCATGCAACACCACTTCGATCTTGTCGCCGCTGCGCTTGAAGTCGGGATTGCGCCAGCCGTTTTCCCACGCCGGACAGGGCGCGTCGCTGGCCGCCATTTCCGAGCGCACGCTGACCTGGTCCAGGTCCGGCATCATCGCCAGCGACAGCTTGCCGCCGACCGAGCGCATCTCCACCTTCAGCAGGTTGGTGTTGACCAGCAGCGCATCCGGTACGACGTTGTAGTACGCCCAGGGATATTCGTCGAACTGGGGCTGGCCGAGGTCGGGCCGCGACGGCTGGAATAGCTGCCGGTCCAGCACGATGTCGCCCTTGATGTTTTTGATGCCTTGATTGCGCAGCGCGCGCAGCATGTGGCCGAGGACGTCCTCGTTGAAGTCGGCGTCGGCGCCGCCGCGCAGGATCAGGTCGCCCTGCAGCACGCCGTTGACGACCGCTGCGCTGGTGAGCATTTCGGTGCGGCCGCGGAACACCGGCCCCAGTTGCTCGAGCGCCGTCAAGGTGGTGAACAGCTTCATGGTCGAAGCCGGCTGCATGCTTTGTTGGGCGTTGTGCGAGATCAGCGTGGTGTCGCCGCGCATGACCAGGATACCGGCGGCCTCGGGCGGGATTTGCGCCGATTGCATCAGGCGCGCGACCGGCTCCGGCAGGTCGGCGGCGTGGACGGCGCCGGCTGCGATGAACGCCCCCACGCTGGCGAGGATAAGACGACGAAACATGGTTAATCCGTTCAATGGAAGAAGACGTAGGCGACGGCGATGGCGGTGACGACGCCGGCGAAGTCGGCGATGAGGCCGCACGAGATCGCGTAGCGCGTCTTGCGGATGCCGACCGAGCCGAAGTACAGCGCGACGATGTAGAAGGTGGTGTCGGCCGAGCCCTGGAACACGCAGGCGAGGCGGCCGACGAAGGAGTCGACGCCATAGGTTTGCATGGCGTCGATCATCATCGCCTTCGAGCCGCTGCCGCTGAGCGGCTTCATCAGCGCGGTCGGCAGCGCCGGCACGAAATCGGTGTTGAAGCCGAGCGCGCCGAACAGCCAGCTGAAGCCCTCGACGATAAAGCCGAACAGGCCGGCGTTGCGGATCACGCTGATGGCCACCAGCATGCCGACCAGATACGGGATGACCGTTAGCGAGGTCTGGATGCCGCCCTTGGCGCCCTCGATGAAGGCTTCGTAGACGTTGACCTTCTTCCACAGCGCCCCGATGATGAAGCCGCCGATGACGCCGATGAGGACCAGGTTGCTGAAGACCTTGGAGAACAGTTCGATCTCCGGGCGCGTGAGCACCTGGGTGAAATACCAGATCAGCGCGGCGATGGCGGCGGTGCTGCACCCGAGCCAGCTCAGGACCACGCGGTCGAACAGGTTGATGCGCTGGCGGATCGCCACGGCGATCAGGCCGGTGACGGTGGCCACATAGGTGGCGATCATGCACGGAATGAAAATGTCGGACGGGTCGGCCGCGCCCAGGATCGAGCGCTGCGCCATGATCGCCACCGGGATCAGGGTCAGGCCGGAGGTGTGCAGCACGAGGAACAGGATCTGGGCGTCGGTCGGCTCGTCCTTGCTGGGGTTGAGCGTTTGCAGGCTTTCCATCGCCTTCAGGCCGAACGGCGTGGCCGCGTTGTCCAGGCCCAGCAGGTTGGCCGAGAAGTTCATCAGCATGTGGCCGGTGGCCGGATGGTCCTTCGGCACGCCCGGAAAGATGCGCGAGAAGAACGGCGCGATGACGCGCGCGAGCAGGTTGACGGCGCCGGCCTTCTCGCCGATGTTCATGATGCCCAGCCACAGGGTCATGACGCCGGCCAGCGGCAGCGCGATGTCCATCACGCCGCTCTTGGCCGACTCGAACGTGCCGTCGATGATGCGCTTGAAAATTTCCGTGTCGCCCATGAACAGGAACTGCGCCAGCGCGGCGGCGAACCCGACGAGGAAGAAGCCAGACCAGATGTAATTGAGCGACATATGTGCGGATTTTCTTGAAACTGTGGGCGACAGGCAAAGTATAGCGGGTCGGCACGCGGAAAAAGTTATAAGCTGCCGCTTTACGTATGCGATGTGAAATGGATGCCATGCTGAAAAGTTATGCAGCGGCCGTGCTGGCGCTGGTGGTCGGGCTTGCCGCGCCGGCGACGCCCGCGGCCGCCCCCAAAGTCCTGCGCGCCTTCCTCAGCACCGGCGAAACCGGCCTCGATCCGGCGGTCGCCTCCGACATCGCCAGCCTCAGCCTCTTGGAAAACCTGTTCGATCCGCTGTTGCGCTACGATTACCTGGCCCGTCCCGTCAAATTGCAGCCGAACACGCTGACGGCCATGCCCACGGTCGGGGACAACGGCCTGACCTACACCTTCCACCTGCGGCAGGACGTGTATTTCACCGCCGATCCCGCGTTCAAGGGCGCGCGCCGGCAAGTGACCGCGCAGGATTACGTCTACAGCCTCAAGCGCTTGTACGATCCGGCGCTCAAGTCGCCGTGGAGCTTCCTGCTGGAAGGAAAAATCGTCGGCGACGCCGCGCTCAAGGCGCGCTTCGGCTACGACGTCGACATCGCCGGCCTGCAGGCGGTGGACAAGTTCACCTTGCGCATCCGGCTCAACGCCGCCGATCCCAACTTCCTGTTTTACCTGGCCATTCCCGCCACGGGCGTGGTGGCGCGCGAGGTGGTCGAGGCGTACGGCGTTCAGGTCGGCAACCACCCGGTCGGCACCGGCCCGTTCAAGATCGGCACGTGGAAGCGCAGCGACCAGATCTCGCTGCTGGCCAACCGCGACTTCCGGCCGGTGTATTTCCAAAGTCGGCGCTTGCCGCTGGTCGACCGGGTCGACATCAAGATCATGGAGGAATACCAGTCGCGGGTGCTGGGCTTTTTGAACGGCGAATTCGATTTCCTCGAGCAATTGCCCGAATCGATGAAGGAAATGGTGCTGACCGACGACGCCGAGCCCACCTTGAAGCCCGAGCTGGCGCGCAAGGGGTTGGTACTGTCGCCCTTCCCCGTGCTGCAAACCTATTACATGTGGATGAACATGGAGAACCCGTTGATCGGCGGCTACGGCAAGGACAAGGTGGCGCTGCGCCGCGCCATCGCGCTCAGCTACAACAGCGCCGAGGACATCGCCCAGATGAAAAAGGGGCTGGCGCTGCGGGCCCAGACGCCGCTGCCCCCGAACGTGCTCGGCTACGATCCGGCGTACCGCAGCCCGGTCGGCTACGATCCGGCGCTGGCCAACGCGCTGCTGGACCGCTACGGCTATAAAAAAGGCGCGGGCGGCTTCCGCACCCTGCCCGACGGCAAGCCGCTGACCCTGGTCATGCACACCGAGCCGTCGATGGTGGGCCGCCTGCGCGACGAACTGTGGCGCAAGAATCTGAACGCGATCGGCCTTAACGTCACCTTCAAGAGCGACAAGAAGACCGAGATCATCAAAGCCTCGCGCCTGGGCAACGTGATGATGTTCGAAACCAACTGGGTGGCCGACTTCCCCGACGGCGACAATTTCTATCAATTGCTGTACGGCCCGAACAAGGCGGGACCGAATTACGCCCGCTTCAACCTGCCGGCCTACAATCAGCGCTACGAGCAAACCCGCACGATGGGGGAGTCGCCGGCGCGCACCAGGTTGTATGATGAAATGGCGCAGATCATTCACGCGTACACGCCATGGGTGCTGCTGACGCATCCGATCGCCGCCGATTTGCAGCAGCCATGGCTCAAACATTACACGCGCCACCCGGTGGAATTCACCAACTGGCGCTATCTGGACGTCGACGCACAGACCCCGCGCTGAGCTGCCGCGTAGAATGGACAAATGAAATTTCTCAATCGCCGGGGCCTGGCCTACGTGCTGACCCACCCCATGGACTTCCTGGTGCAATGCCTCAAGGGCTTTCGCGCCAACCAAGGCCTGCTGCTGGCGGGCGCGGTGGCCTATTACTCCTTGCTATCGATCGTCCCGCTGCTGATGCTGGTGGTGGTGGCGTTGTCGCACGTCATCGACCAGGATGTGCTGCTGGAAACGGTGGGGCGCTATCTAAACTATTTGGTGCCCGGACAAACGAAACCGTTCGTCACCGAGGTCGGGCATTTCCTCGAACACCGCGACGTGGTCGGCGGCGTGCTGCTCGTCAGCATGATCTTTTTCAGCTCGCTCGCCTTCACGGTGCTGGAGAATGCCATGTCGGTCATCTTCAAGCACCGGGTCGAGATCAAGCGCCGGCGCTTTCTGATCTCGGCCATCATGCCGTACTGCTTCATCCTGTCGCTGGGCGTGGGCATGCTGCTGGTGACCCTGGTGGCCGGCAGCCTGCAAGTGATGGGCGAGGAAAGCGTGCACCTGTTCGGCTATGACTGGTCGCTCGAGGGCGTGTCCGGCGCGCTGCTGTACATGCTGGGCCTGGGCGGCGAGGTGCTGGTGCTGACGGCCATCTACCTGGTCATGCCGGTGGGCCGCTTGTCCCTGTCGCACGCCCTGATCGGCGGCGTGACGGCCGCGCTGCTGTGGGAACTGGCGCGCCACATCCTGGTGTGGTATTTCTCGACCTTGTCGCAGGTGAACGTGGTGTACGGCTCGATGACGACGGCCATCATCGTCATGTTCAGCCTGGAAATCGGCGCCACCTTGCTGCTGTTCGGCGCCCAGGTGATTTCCGAGTTCGAACGGGCCTGCCGCCACAAGCCCCGCCGCACTCCGACGCCGCTGACCACGGAAGCGACAGAGATGAAATAATTTGTGCGTCGCACAAACAACTGTGTTACACTACGTTCGTGGTTGAGGTTCTCTTGGTTTCCAAGCGTTCAGTCCCACGTCCGAGGCGAGCGCCGTAGTCCGATATGTGTAAGAGCGGATCACAGCTGGCGCTACCTGGAGTTGTAGTTTCGAATACATTGGTCGTTTTACACGTTGGAGGCACCATGCAGATAGCATGGGCGTCCGAGAAACGCTGAAGTCACTTTGCAGATAGCACTGGACGACGGCACGATTAAAGCATTGGTAATACATTGGAACGAAGCCCGTTGAGATACGGGCTTTTTTTTCGTCCGCGTTTTCGTAAAAATTCGGGGGTCAAGTCTGTCATTCGGACACGGGCTCTACTACACAATGCTTCAGTTCGTGTCCGAATGTCAGACTTGACCCCGGAGTTGCTTTTACAGCGCGCGGGCGATGAGGAGCTTTTGGATGTCGCTGGTGCCTTCGTAGATCTGGCACACGCGCACGTCGCGGTAGATGCGCTCGACCGGGAAGTCGGAGACGTAGCCGTAGCCGCCGTGCACCTGGATCGCGTCGGAGCAGACTTTTTCCGCCATCTCGGAGGCGAACAGCTTGGCCATCGCCGCCTCCTTTAAACAGGGCAGCCCGGCGTCCTTCATCGAGGCGGCGTGGCGGATCAGCTGGCGCGCCGCTTCGATTTGCGTGGCCATGTCGGCCAGCCGGAATTGCACCGCCTGGTGCTCGAAGATCGGCTTGCCGAAGCTTTCGCGGTCGCGCGCGTACGTCAGCGCCGCTTCGTACGCCGCCCGCGCCATGCCGACCGCTTGCGAGGCGATGCCGATGCGGCCGCCCTCCAGTCCCGACAACGCGATCTTGTAGCCCTGGCCTTCTTCGCCGATCAGGTTGTCGGCCGGGATGCGGCAGTTCTCGAACAGGATCTGCGCCGTGTCCGACGAGTGCTGTCCCATCTTTTGCTCCAGCCCGGCGACGGTGTAGCCCGGTGTCGACGTCGGCACCCAGAACGCGCTGATGCCCTTCTTGCCGGCGGCCTTGTCGGTGACGGCCAGCACGATGGCGACGTCGGCGTACTTGCCGCTGGTGATGAATTGCTTGACGCCGTTGATGACGTAGTCGCCGCCATCGCGGGTGGCGGTGGTGCGCAGCGCGGCGGCGTCGCTGCCGGTGTGCGGTTCGGTCAGGCAGAAGGCGCCCAGCATGTCGCCTTGCGCCAGGGGACGCAGCCATTGTTCCTTCTGCCGGTCGTTGGCGTACATCATGGCGATGCTGCACACCGGGCAGTTGTTGACCGAGATGATGGTGGAGGTGCCGCCGTCGCCGGCCGCGATTTCTTCCAGCACCAGCGCCAGCGAGACGTAGTCCATGCCGGCGCCGCCCAGGGCTTCCGGCACCGCGACGCCGAAGGCACCCAGCGCGGCCAGTTCCTTCAATTCCTCTTTCGGGAAGTGGTGTTCCTTGTCCCAGCGGGCGGCCTGTGGCGCCAGTCGTTCCTGCGCGAAGGTGCGCAGGGCGTCGCGGATCATTTCGTGTTCTTCGGTCAGTATCATGTCGTCTCTTGTTTTTAATTTTTAACCCGCACCCCGGATGCTGGGGACGTACCCCGTACGGGGTACGTCTCCGCCTGGCTGTGCGGGTTTCGCCGTTGATGGGTGCGTCGTTACCAGCCGATCTCGCTGCCGTCGTAGTTGCGGTAGACGGCGCGCTCCGACGCCGGCAGCGCTGCCAGCGTCGCACGGATGCCGCCGGCGCTTTCCTCCACCGAAATGTCGGCGCCCTCGCCGCCCATCTCCGTGCGCACCCAGCCGGGATGGAACGCCACGCAGGTGGCGCCCTGCTTGCCGAACACCAGCGCCGTGTCGATCAGCACCGAGTTCAAGGCGGCCTTGCTGGCGCGGTACAGCGAACCGCTGGGACTGCTGCGTTCGCTCAGCGATCCCATCTTCGACGACAGCACCGCCAGCTTGCCGCGCGCCGCGCCCACCATCGGCGCGATGATCGGCAGCAGGCGCATCGCCGCCAGCACGTTGGTGTGCATCACCGTATCGAAATCGGTCTGCAACGGGAAACCGTCGTGGCGCGGGCCGTACACGCCGGCGTTCAGGATGGCGACGTTGAGTTCCTCGCCGTCGAGCTTCCAGCCGATGCCGGCGCACGCTTCGACGTCGGTGACGTCGAGCTGGTGCGGCTCGGCTCCCAGCGCGCCGAGCGCGGCGCAGTCCTCGGCCTTGCGGGCGGTGGCGATCACGCGCCAGCCGTCGGCCAGGTATTGTTTGACGAGCTCGTGCCCGATGCCGCGCGAGGCGCCGATGATGAGTGCGGTCGCCATCGCTTATGCCTCCACCAGTTCGATGGCCATGGCGGTGGCCTCGCCGCCGCCGATGCACAGCGCGGCCACGCCCTTCTTGCCGCCGGTGCGCTTGAGCGCGCCGATCAGGGTGACGATGATGCGCGCGCCCGAGGCGCCGATCGGGTGGCCCAGCGCGCAGGCGCCGCCGTGCACGTTGATCTTGCTGTGCGGGATGTCGAGGTCGCGCATCGCGGCCATCGGCACGGCGGCGAACGCCTCGTTGATCTCGAACAGGTCGACGTCGCGGCTGGCCCAGCCGATCTTCTTGTACAGCTTTTCCACCGCGCCGATCGGGGCCGTGGTGAACAGGTTCGGTTCCTGCGCGAACGTGGCGTGGCCATGGATCTTGGCGATGACGGTCGCGCCCAGTTGCTTGGCGGTCGATTCGCGCATCATCACCAGCGCGGCGGCACCGTCGTTGATCGACGACGACGAGGCCGCCGTGATGGTGCCGTCCTTCTTGAACGCGGCGCGCAGGGTCGGGATCTTCTCGATCCTGGCCTTCAGCGGGCCCTCGTCCTTGTCGATGACGGTGTCGCCGGCGCGGCTGCTCACGGTCACGGGCGCGATTTCCCATTTGAACCAGCCTTCGTTGGTGGCGGCTTGCGCGCGCTTGACCGATTCGATGGCGAAGTTGTCCTGCGCCTCGCGGGTGAATTCGTACTTGGCCGAGCACTCCTCGGCGAACGTGCCCATCGAGCGGCCTTCGCCGGTTTTCTCGTTGCGCGAATAAGCGTCCTCGAGGCCGTCGTACATCATGTGGTCGAACATCATGCCGTGGCCGATGCGGTAGCCGCCGCGCGCCTTGGGAATCAGATACGGCGCGTTGGTCATCGATTCCATGCCGCCGGCGATCACCACATCGGCACTGCCGGCGACCAGCTGGTCGTGGGCGAAGATGGCGGCCTGCATTGCCGAGCCGCACATTTTGGACAGCGTGACGGCGCCGGTCGACGCCGGCAGGCCTGCTTTCAACAAGGCCTGGCGCGCGGGCGCCTGGCCCTGGCCGGCCATCAGGCAGTTGCCGAAGTAGACGTGTTCGACCAGCTTGCCGTCGATGCCGGAACGTTCGACGGCTGCGGCGATCGCCACCGCGCCCAGGTCGTGCGCGGCCTTGCCGGAAAAGTCGCCCTGGAAGGCGCCCATCGGGGTGCGGGCTGCGCCAACAATAACAATAGGATCATTCATTTTCTAGCGTCTCCATAAAGGGTGGCGGCACCGGGATCGATACCGCCGGAATGTTGGACTGGTTCGCGTGGAAGAACCGTATGTGCTGCGGATACGGATAAACGTCCTCGACGACGCCGTCGAGGATGCGTTGCTTGCGCGCCTGCCAGTATTCGCGCGTCAGCAGGTCGGCGTGATGCTTCATGAAATACTTGCGGATCTTCGCGTTGCCCAGCAGGAAGCGGCCGAACTGCTCGGGGAAGACGTCGTGCTTGCCGATCGGATACCACGGCTCCGACGCCATCTCGTCCTCCTCGTTGCGCGCTTCCGGGATATCGCGGAAATTGCAGTCGGTGATGTATTCGATTTCGTCGTAATCGTAGAACACGATGCGCTGGTGCCGGGTGACGCCGAAGTTCTTGTACAGCATATCGCCGGGGAAAATATTGGCGGCGACCAGCTCCTTGATGGCATTGCCGTACTCGAGGATGCCGTGTTCGAGCTGGGCGTCGTTGCCGTCCTTGTCCGCGTTGCCGAGCCACATGTTCAGCGGCACCATGCGGCGCTCGATGTACAGGTGCTTGATGATGATCTTTTCGCCCTCCTCCTCATATTGGGACGGCGCGAAATGTTTCAACTCGGCGATCAGTTCCTCGGTGAAGCGGTTGCGCGGGAAGGCGACGTTCGAATACTCCAAGGTGTCGGCCATGCGGCCCACGCGGTCGTGGTGTTTGACCAGCAGGTATTTTTCCTTGATCAGCGCGCGTGTGGTGTCCTTGGGCGGCGGATAGAAATCCTTGATGACCTTGAACACGTAGGGGAATGACGGCAGCGCGAACACCAGCATCACCAGTCCCTTGATGCCGGGTGCGATGGCGAACTGGTCCGACGAATGTTTCAGGTGTTGCAGATAGTCGCGGTAGAACAGCGTCTTGCCCTGCTTTTGCAGGCCGAGGATGGTATAGATCTCGCTGCGCGGCTTGCGCGGCAGCAAGGTGCGCAGGAATTGCACATAGGCCGACGGCACCTCCATGTCCACCAGGAAGTAGGCGCGCGTGAACGAGAACAATATCGTGATCAGTTCCTGGTCGAACAGCACGGTGTCGAGTATCAGTTCGCCGTGACGGTTGTGCAGGATGGGCAAGACGAATGGATATTCCTTGTTGCCGTTGATGCCCTTGCCGACGATGTAGGCGCCCTTGTTGCGGAAGAACAGGCTCGACAGCACCTGGATCTGGTTGTTCGGCTCGGTCCGCCCGGCGCCGAACAGTTCCTGCAGGCGCGCCTGCACTTGTTCGATGTCGCGCGGGAGGTTTTCAAATGTGGCGTCGAGCTGGAAGTTGGTGACGAGACGCTCCAGCGTGACGCCCAGTCCGTCCGTGCCCGGATAGTAGACGCGGTAGGTGGGCGCCGGCTCCTCGGTCTCGATGTACTCGGTCGACACCACCGGCCGCACGAAGATGAATTCGTTATGGAAATAGCTGCGGTGCAGGATGTTGCAGCACACCGAGTTGAAGAAGGTTTCCGCCAGCTCCGGCTGCTTGTGGTCGGACAGCATGCCGATGTAGTGCAGCTTCAGTTCGCGCCAGACCTCGTCGGTCAGGTCGGACTGGCTGTATTCGTCCTCCAGCGTCTGCACGCATTCCTGCACGCGGCGGTCGTAGAAATCGATCCGCTCGCGGGCGGCCTGCTGCGCCGCGCCCCAGGCGCCGCGCTCGAAATGCTCTTTGGCCTGGCGGCTGGTCTGGCGGAACAGGCGGTAGTGCTTGTCGAAGCCGTCGCGGATCGTGCGCGCGATGTCGAACGCGATCTGCGAGCGCAGCAGTTTTGGGAATGCAGCCTGGGTCATGGACGCACTCCCGATGCGCAATTAGCGGGTTTCCGCGAACAGTTCGCGGCCGATCAGCATGCGGCGGATTTCGCTGGTGCCGGCGCCGATTTCATACAGCTTGGCGTCGCGCCACAGGCGGCCGACCGGATACTCGTTGATGTAGCCGTTGCCGCCCAGGGTCTGAATCGCCTCGCCGGCCATCCAGGTCGCCTTCTCTGCGCTGTACAGGATGGCGCCGGCGGCGTCCTTGCGCAGCTGGCGCACGGCCTCCGGCGTGGTGGCGCGGTCGCAGGCCTGGCCAACCGCGTAGACATAAGCCTTGCACGCCATCATGGTCGAGTACATATCCGCGATCTTACCCTGCATCAGCTGGAACTCGCCGATCGCCTGGCCGAACTGTTTGCGGTCGTGGATGTAGGGCACGACCGCGTCCATGCAGGCCTGCATGATGCCCAGCGGACCGCCGGACAGCACGGTGCGTTCGAAGTCCAGGCCCGACATCAAGACGTTGACGCCTTTGCCCAGGCCGCCGAGCACATTCTCGACCGGCACTTCGCAATCCTCGAACACCAGCTCGCCCGTGTGCGAGCCGCGCATGCCCAGCTTGTCGAGCTTTTGCGCCACCGAGAAGCCTTTGTAGCCCTTTTCGATCAGGAAGGCGGTCATGCCCTTCGGTCCCGCCTCGAGGTCGCTCTTGGCGTAGACCACCAGCACGTCGGCGTCGGGGCCGTTGGTGATCCACATCTTGGTGCCGTTGAGCACCCAGCGGTCGCCCTTGAAATCGGCGCGCAGCTTCATGCTGACGACGTCGGAGCCGGCGTTGGGCTCGGACATCGCCAGCGCGCCGATGTATTCGCCCGAGATCAGTTTCGGCAGGTATTTTTGTTTTTGTTCCTCGGTGCCGTTGCGCTTGATCTGGTTGACGCACAGGTTCGAGTGCGCGCCGTAGGACAGGCCGACCGAGGCCGACGCGCGCGAGATTTCCTCCATCGCCACGATGTGGGCCAGGTAGCCCATGTTGGCGCCGCCGTATTCCTCGCCGACGGTGATGCCGAGCACGCCCAGCTCGCCCATCTTGCGCCACAGGTCCATCGGGAACTGGTCGCTGCGGTCGATCTCGGCCGCGCGCGGGGCGATCTCGGCGGCGGCGAACTGTTGCACGGCTTCGCGCAGGGCGGCGATGTCTTCGCCGTGGTCAAAGGTCAGGCCTGGGAGATGGAGCATGTCATCCTCATTCTTCTGGTTGGATTTGAACGGCAATCATACCTTGGAGTGACGTTTACGTAAACGTAAAGTAGGCGTCAAATACGTCAGGCGGTCTTGGCCTCTTCCTGCGCGGCCAGCAGGCGTTTGCATTCGTCCTCGTGCGCGGTGATCTCGGCCAGCGACATCTCGATGTCCTCGCGCTGCTGTTCCAGCGTCTGGCGGTGCTGGGCCAGTACGCCGAGGAAGCGGTTCATCTGGGCACTGGTGTCCTTGGGCGTCTCGTACATGTCGACCAGGCTCTTGATTTCGGACAGCGACAGGCCGAGGCGCTTGCCGCGCAGCGTCAGCTTGAGGCGGGTGCGGTCGCGCGGCGTGTAGACGCGGCTGCGGCCGCCGGCTCCCTCGCGGGACGGGCTCAGCAGGCCCTGGTCTTCGTAGAAGCGGATGGCGCGCGCCGTGATGTCGAATTCACGGGCCAGTTCGGTAATGGTATAGGTAGGCATCGGGATCAGTGCGGTAAGTCGTTCGATTTCCGTTTACGTCAACGTAACGGATATTGTAGCGCGCCCGGCGCGGCGCCGGCGTGGTCGATTGTCCCGATCCGTGGCGCCCAGGTATCGTGCGACGCCGATCGGGGGGCGGCGGCATCATACGCTTCCGCGTAAAAGTGGTCTGGTCTTCAGTCGACGAATAATGGTAAGATTTGCAACTTCGGCATCCCTCAAAAGAGAGGGATGATCTTGCCTCTTTTGCAGTGCACGACCAAACATAATTTGGTCGGCTTGCTCGCCGGCATACGCACTTTCAGAGGATAGAATGCCAATTTCGACATCCCACCACGTCACCGTCAGCGCTGCTGTTCAAGAGACTGACTTTCATGACGCAACGTGAAATAGTGCACCCATGAACTCTTCCAATGAACGCGAAAGCTTTAGCCAGCGCTTGCAGCAGGCTCTTAAGAACGCCCACTACTCGCCCGACAGCCCCACAAGGCTGGCCAGGGAATTTAATATTCGGTTCGATGGCAGACCGATCACCGTCCACGCGGCCCGGAAATGGCTGGTGGGCGAGGCCATCCCGACCCAGGAAAAGCTGCGCATGATCGCGCAGTGGTTGGGTGTGCCCGCCGAATGGTTGCGCTTCGGCGGCGCCGAGGCGGGCGCCCCGGCCGGCGAAAACGGCAACGGCGCCTCCCGCTTCGAGTCGGCCGACGTCAAACTCATCGCCGACTTACAGCGCCTGGACGAGCATCACCGGCAAATCGCCCGCGAATTTATTCGCATGCTGGTGCGCGTAAATTACCAAAAGTAGTCATTTTAAGTACTGGTACGGCGATATGTCGACCGTTGGTGACGGCTTTTCGGGCAAGTGGTCTGTGAAACTAGTTTCATGATTTCACCGGTTTTTGTTCGGAAAAGGTGCATTTGAAGTGGTGACTTTTTATTTTGGGCCCGTTTGCGAATTGTCATCGTTCCGACATGGATTTCAGGCACAATGGGGAGTCAGCGCCGCTGAACCGCAGCATTTACTTCGGAGCCAAGCTTTTGAGCCGTCCTATGAAAAGTAACTACAGCAACGTCGCGCAGCTAAAAGATTTGATGACCGTCCCGCCCATGACCGCCGCCCAGCATGCCGAGGTGATGCGCAAGCGCATCGCCCACCGCCGCATGGTGGAGGAAGCCAGGGATTTGAAACGCGCCAGCGGGTCGCAGTTCGATAAGCGCTAGGCGGGACCGGCGCCATCGTCGTTGGACGGGCTGGCTGGTTTCATACCATGCCAGCGCGGGGTCAGCGTGTGCTCGATGCCGAACAGGTCGATGACCCGGCCCACGGTGTGGTCCACCATCTCCGCAATGCTTTGCGGATTGTGATAAAAGCCCGGCAGCGGCGGGTAGATAATGCCGCCCATCTCCGTTACCGCCGTCATGTTGCGCAAGTGCGCGAGATTGAACGGCGTCTCCCTCACCATCAGCACCAGCCGGCGGCGCTCCTTGAGCACCACGTCGGCCGCGCGCGCGATCAGGTTGTCCGACAGGCCATGCGCCACCGACGCCAAGGTCTTCATCGAGCAGGGCGCGACGATCATGCCATCCGATTGGAACGAGCCGCTGGCGATCGACGCGCCGACGTCGCGCACCTTGTGCACCACGTGAGCGTACGATTCGACTTCCTTGCGCTGCAGGCCGGTTTCCTGGTGTAGGGTGAGGACGGCCGCTTCGGAGACGATCAGATGCGTCTCAACGTTTTCAGTATGTTGCAAATGTTGCAGCAGACGCACGCCATACACGGCGCCGGTGGCGCCGGTGATGGCGATGATTATCCGCCGGGCCACGAATGGCCGTGGTCGATCAGGCATCCAGCAGCGCTTTCAGCTCGCCGGACTCGAACATCTCGTTCATGATGTCCGAGCCGCCGATGAACTCGCCTTTAACGTAGAGCTGCGGAATGGTCGGCCAGTTCGAGTAGTCCTTGATGCCTTGGCGCACTTCCGGATCTTCCAGCACGTTGACGGTGGCGATGTTCTCGACGCCGCAGGCTTTCAGGATCTGGATGGCGCGGCCGGAGAAGCCGCATTGCGGGAACTGGGCGGTGCCCTTCATGAACAGCACCACCGGGGTGGCGGTCACGGTTTCTTTGATCCAGGTTTGTACGTCGCTCATAGCTGCCTCAGTGTAAATAAGTATTAGGTGCGCACATTTTATAAGAAATGCGGCCCCCGCGTACCAACAACCCGCGGGGTCAGGTCCGACATTCGGACAAACCCAGATTTTGCGGAACTTTTTTGGTTGGCAAAAGTTCAAAAATGTCCGAATGTCGGACCTGACCCCAGGGTTTAGCCGCGCAGTTTGGCGAACGCCGCCGCCATGCTGCCGCCGATCGGCTCGGCGCGGGCGGTTTGCTTTTGGTGCTGGCCCATGCTCTTGCGGTCGGTGCGGTCGCTGCGCTGCTGCGGCTGGGCGCCGGCTTGCGGGGCGCTGTCGGTCAGGCGCATCGTCAACGCGATGCGCTTGCGCTTTTCATCCACTTCCAGCACCTTCACCTTGACCACCTGGCCGGCTTTGACCACCGTGTGCGGGTCCTTCACGAACGTATTCGATAAGGCCGAAATGTGCACCAGGCCGTCCTGGTGCACGCCGATGTCGACGAACGCGCCGAAGGCCGCCACGTTGGTGACCACGCCTTCGAGGATCATGTCGGGACGCAAGTCGCGGATTTCTTCGACGCCGTCCTTGAAGGTGGCGGTGGTGAACTCGGGACGCGGATCGCGGCCCGGCTTTTCCAGTTCCTTCAAAATATCGGTGATGGTCGGGACGCCGAACTTGTCGTCGGCGTACTTAACCGGGTTGAGCGACTTGATCAAGGCGGTCTCGCCGATGACGGCCTTGATGTCCTTTTTGATGTCGCCGAGGATTTTCTCGACCAGCGGATACGATTCCGGGTGCACCGCCGAGGCGTCCAGCGGATTCTCGCCGCCCATCACGCGCAGGAAGCCGGCCGCCTGCTCGAACGTCTTGTCGCCCAGGCGCGGCACCGATTTGAGCGCGGCGCGCGAGGCGAACGCGCCCTTGACGTCGCGGTACGAGACGATGGCCTGCGCCACCGACGTCGACAGCCCCGACACGCGCGCCAGCAGCGGCGCCGACGCGGTGTTGACGTCCACGCCCACGGCATTGACGCAATCCTCGACGACGGCGTCGAGCGAGCGCGCCAGCTGGGTTTGCGAGACGTCGTGCTGGTACTGGCCGACGCCGATCGATTTCGGGTCGATCTTGACCAGCTCGGCCAGCGGGTCCTGCAGCCGGCGCGCGATCGAGACGGCGCCGCGCAGCGAGACGTCCATGTCCGGCAGTTCGCGCGAGGCGAATTCGGATGCCGAGTACACCGACGCGCCCGCTTCGGAGACGACGATCTTGGTCATCTTCTGATCCGGATGCTGCTTGATCAGGTCCTGCGCCAGCTTGTCGGTTTCGCGCGAGGCGGTGCCGTTGCCGATCGAAATCAAGGAGACGTTGTGCTTGGCGGCCAGGCGGCCCAGCGTGTGCAGCGAGCCGTCCCAGTCGTTCTTCGGCTGGTGCGGATAGATGACGGCGGTGTCGACCACCTTGCCGGTGGCGTCGACCACGGCCACCTTGACGCCCGTGCGCAGGCCCGGGTCCAAGCCCATGGTGGCGCGCTGGCCAGCGGGCGCGGCCAGCAGCAAGGCTTTCAAATTGGTGGCGAAGACGTTGATCGCGTCCAGCTCGGAACGCTCGCGCAGCGCGCCCATCAATTCGGTCTCCAGGTGCATGAAGCTTTTCACGCGCCAGGTCCAGCGCGCCGTGTCGGCCAGCCATTTGTCGGCCGCGCGGCCCTGGTTCTTGATGCCGAAGCGCGCGGCGATGCGGCCTTCGCACGGATTGTGCGGCGCGTCCCACTTCGGTTTCTCGGCTTCGGTGTCGAGCCGCAGCGTGACGTCGAGGATGCCTTCGCGGCGCCCGCGCATCAGCGCCAGCGCGCGGTGCGACGGCACGGTGCCGATGGTCTCCGAATAATCGAAGTAATCGGCGAATTTTTCGCCTTCGTCTTGCTTTCCTTCAATAACTTTCGATTCAACGATGCCATGCTCTTGTACGTACTCGCGCAACGACTGCAGCAAGGTGGCGTCCTCGGCGAAGCGCTCCATCAGGATTTGGCGGGCGCCGTCGAGCGCGGCCTTGGTGTCGGCGACGCCGGGATTGTTGCCGTCGGCGGTGGTGAAGGCTTCGCGCAGGAAGCGGGTGGCTTCCGTTTCGGGAGTCAGTTCAGGGTTGGCCAGCAGGCTGTCGGCCAGCGGCGCGAGGCCCGCTTCGATGGCGATTTGCGCTTTGGTGCGGCGTTTTTGCTTGTACGGAAGATATAAGTCTTCCAACCGGGTCTTGTCTTCCGCATGCATGACAGCATCTAATAAGGCCGGCGTCATCTTGTTCTGCTCGGTAATGGAGGCGACGATGGCGGCGCGGCGGTCTTCCAGCTCGCGCAGGTAGCGCAGGCGTTCTTCGAGCAGTCGTAGCTGAATGTCGTCGAGGCCGCCGGTGGCCTCCTTGCGGTAACGGGCGATGAAGGGCACGGTGGCGCCTTCGTCCAGCAGGGCGATGGCAGCGGCGACCTGGACCGGTTTAGCGGCAAGTTCGAGGGCGAGGCGTTGTTCGATGGAAGGCAGCATGTGGGTCGTTCCTTAGCGGTCAAGCCCGGAATGATACGCAATCGGCGCGATTGTGCCAGTCTTGACAGTCCAAATGGACGAAGATATGGCCGATCCGCAAAGTTTGAACCGTGTTTGAGGCGTCTAAAGACACCAAAGGCACATAAGCACGCGGGTTTTTCTAAAGAATCCGCAAACACGAACGCGTGTATGGCGGATAATATCGCCTGTTGCCGTTTTTGAACCATCTTTGAACAACAATGCGACCTATGGATTTTACCCGCGACGACGCCACCGACGAGGTTCCCGCCAAGCCAGCCGCCCCGGCGGCAGTGCCGGCCGCAGTTCCTGCGATTCCCACGCGCCTGCCGCCGCCGCCCGCGAACCAATTGTCGTACGCGGTGGCCACCTGGCTGCAACGGGTAGACGCCGCCGCGCATCCCAAGGCCAAGCTGACCGCGCCGCCGGTCGATAGCGATCCGAAACAAACCCAGTACCGCCTGATCTACGTGATGGCGCCGACCAGCGGCGGCCGCCACGTGGCGCTGTGCCTGTACAAGGCGCGGTTGCGCTCGAACGGCGACGTCGCCGCCGCCACCCCGGTCAGCGAAGTGTTCTCGCTGCTGTCGGCGCCGCCGACCTTCCTGGCGCCCGGCGACGAGGATTTGATCCGTTTCTTTGTCGCCATGCGCAGCGGCCAGAATTCGCAGACCGGCTCGGCCACCGAGCCGCGCGGCAAAATCGGCGCGGCGCTGCTGCAAATGCTGGCCGAGCAGGATAAATTGCTGTGGGCAAACTCGTGGGCCGACGTCGGCAACGGCCTGGTGTATCCGCTCAAGGGCGGCGTGCTGCGCGAAGCCAACCTGGCCTGGCGCGAAGAGGGCAAGGGCCTGCGTCTGGGCTGGCAGGTGCAGCCGCCGCCGGGCGCGCGCGCAACCAGCAACGGCGCCGACCAGGTCGATTACATGCTGCCGACCGACCCGCCTTGGTACATCGACAACCTGTCCTGCGGCGTGCTGCAACTGAACCAGGGCGGCGCCGCGATTCCGCTGGCCGACCTGCAGGCGCTGGTGGCGCAGGCGCCGCTGCTGACGGCCAACGACAAGATGCGCGTGTCGCAACTGTTGCTGGCGCACGGCCTGCAACAGCTGATGCCGCTGCCGCAGCCGCTGCCGCAGCGGGTGCGCGACGACGTCAAGCCGCGCCCGGTGCTCACATTGGACGCGGCGATGCTGGCCGACGGCTCCCTGCAGCGCTGGCACGATTTCGCCGTGCTGTCGTTCGACTACGACGGCGAGCGCGTCTCCTTCGATCCGTCGCAGCGCGTGGTGCGCCAGAAGGGCGAGGTCACCGAGATCATCCAGCGCGACGCCGGCGCCGAAGAGCAGGCGCTGGCTCTGCTGAACGAGCGCCATTTCCAGACGCCGGCCGCGTTGCCGCTGAGCAGTGTCAAAGGCGGGCTGCTGTTGCCCAGCCAGGCCGAATGGATACGCTTCGCCCGCGACGGCATCGCCGCGCTGAAGGACGCCGGCTGGAAAGTCGAAAAAACCACCAAATACCGCTACGACGTCATGGACGTGGGCGACTGGTATGCCGACGTCACGGCGGACCCTGCCGACGGCGGCCGCGCCTGGTTCGAACTGGAACTGGGCATCATGGTCGACCAGGAGCGCGTGCCGCTGCTGCCCGTGCTGGTGCAATTGATACGCAACGCGCCCAACGATTTCAATCCGAAGGCCATCGCCAGCCACGGCGACGACGACCAGATGCTGGCCACCCTGGCCGACGGTGCGCGCGTGGCGCTGCCGTGGGCGCGCATCAAGCCGATCCTGTCGACCTTGGGCGAGCTGTATTTCAGCGACAAGATCAAGACCTCGCTGCGCATGGCGACCCTGGACGCCGCGCGCCTGGACGAGCTGGCCCGCAACGTGGAGTTGAAGTGGAACGGCGGCGACGAACTGCGCGAAATGGGCGCGCGCCTGAACCAGTTCGGCGAAGTCAAGAAGGTCGAGACGCCGGCCGGCCTGCAGGCGACCCTGCGCGATTACCAGACCGACGGCCTGTCGTGGATGCAGTTCCTGCGCGAATACGGCTTCGCCGGCATCCTGGCCGATGACATGGGCCTGGGCAAGACGGTGCAAACCCTGGCGCACATCCTGATCGAAAAAGAGGCGGGCCGCCTGACGGCGCCGGCGCTGGTGATCGCGCCGACCAGCCTGATGGGCAACTGGCAGGAGGAGGCGGCACGTTTCGCGCCGAGCCTGCGCGTGCTGCTGTTGCAAGGCAAGGACCGCATGGGCCAGTTCGACCAGATCGACGAGGCCGACCTGGTGCTGACCACCTACGCGCTGCTGCCACGCGACGAGGAAAAACTGCGCGAGCACGATTTCCACCTGGTCATCCTCGACGAGTCGCACTACATCAAGAACACCCGCTCCAAGGCCGCGCAAAGCGCCGGCCTGCTGCGCGCACGCCATCGCCTGTGCCTGTCCGGCACGCCGCTGGAAAACCACCTTGGCGAGCTGTGGTCGCAATTCCACTTCCTGCTGCCGGGCCTGCTGGGCGACGAGAAGGGCTTCAACAGCGTGTTCCGCCATCCGATCGAGCGCCAGGACGATCCGATGCGCCGGGCGCTGCTGAACCGCCGCATCAAGCCTTTCCTGTTGCGCCGGACCAAGGATAACGTGGCCAAGGAGTTGCCGCCGAAGACCGAGATGGTGCGCAAGGTCGAGCTGACCGGCGCCCAGCGCGACCTGTACGAAACCGTGCGGCTGGCGATGGACCAAAAGGTACGCGAGGAAATCGACCGCAAAGGCGTGGCGCGCAGCCAGATCGTCATCCTCGAGGCGCTGCTCAAGCTGCGCCAGGTGTGTTGCGATCCGCGCCTGGTCAAGTCGCTGCCGTCGAAGAAGCAGACGGCCGGCTCGGCCAAGCTGATCGACCTGATGCAGATGGTCGAGGATTTGCTGGAGGAAAACCGCAAGATCCTGGTGTTCTCGCAGTTCACCAGCATGCTCGAGCTGATCGAGCAAGAGCTCGAGGCGCGCGACATCCCGTACGCGCTGTTGACCGGCGACACCAAGGACCGCAGCGCGCAGGTGGCGGCCTTCCAGCAGGGCGCGGTGCCGATCTTCTTGATCAGCCTGAAGGCAGGCGGCGTCGGCCTGAACCTGACGGCGGCCGACACGGTGATCCATTACGATCCGTGGTGGAATCCGGCGGCCGAGAACCAGGCCACCGACCGCGCCTGGCGCATCGGCCAGGACAAGCCCGTGTTCGTCTACAAGCTGATCGCCAAAGGCACCCTCGAAGAGAAGATCCAGGTGCTGCAGCAGAAAAAATCCGACCTGGCGCAATCGATCCTGGCCGAGGGCGAGTCGCAGAAAATGGCGCTCACGCAAGAGGATCTGCAGCAGATCTTCGCGCCGCTGGTTGAGTAAGGTGGCGGCCACCGTCGACGAGTTGCAGGCGGCGCTGGCGCTATCGCGGGCGAACGAGGCCCGTTATCGCCTGCTGCTCGACAACAGCGTCGATGTCAGCTGGGTGGCCGATTGCGCCAGCTTGCGGCTGACCTGGCTCAGCGCGGCGGCGGAACGCCAGTTCGGCTATACGCTTGAAAGCGCCGACACCATGGCGGCCGGCCTGCTGGGCGATCTGGCGCCGCGCCTGGCGCGTTTTGCCGGCGGCGACGCCAGCCGGCGTCGCGTACTGCGCGAGGCCGAACTTGTGCACGCCGACGGCCGCTTGTTGCCAGTGGAAATAGACTCCTTCCTGATCCTCGACGACGCCGGCGTGCCGGTGCAGGTGGCCGGCGTGGTGCGCGACCTGACGGCGCGCCGCGAGCTGGCCGAGCAGCAGAAGAAATTCGCCTCGATGCTGTCGCACGAATTCCGCACGCCGCTGTCGACCATCGACGGCGCCGTGCAGCGCCTGGAGATGACCGGCGCCCACCACGACGAAGGCACCCGCAAGCGCTACCGCAAGATACAGACGGCGGTCGACCGTATGTTGGCGATGCTCGACGAATACCTGTCGCCGGAGCGCATGGCCAGCATCGGCCGCGCGCGCCAGCCCGACGAAATCTCGCCGGCGGCGCTGCTGCAATCGGTCGCCGAGCAAGCCCGCAGCCGTCGCAGCCGCGTCGATCTGCGCGTGGAGGCGCTGCCGCAATGGATGCGCTGCGACCCCGCCGGCATCCGCCTGTGCCTGGAAATATTGATCGACAATGCCATCAAATACACGGATGCGAATACTCCGTTAGAATTGATGGGCAAAATTGCAACCGAGGGCGGGGTCGAGTTCCTGGTGCGCGATGGCGGCGCCGGCGTGCCGGCGGCCGAGCTGGAGCAAATCTTCGCCAAGGCTTACCGTGGCAGTAACGCTGCCGGCGTGGCGGGATCCGGCCTGGGGCTCTACATGGCGCGCGCCATCGTCGACGTCCACGGCGGCACTGTCACGGTCAGGAATGTTTCTGAAAGCGGCGCGGAATTTCGGATTTGGCTGCCGGTAACTACCGTTCCCGGGAAAAGCCTTGCGCGAGCGAGTGGCAGCAGTGATAATTCCCCGCATACAAGCTGAAGAGTACGGGCGCAACGCTCAACAATCGATCAAATGGCGCATCAATGACGCAAATACTTATCGTGGAAGACAATCTGGACTATGCCGAAGAAATGGCGGAGTTCCTGATTGAGCTACAACACGAAGTGCACATCACCAATAACGCCAGCGATATGTGGACGGCCCTCAGCCAGGGAAACGTGGGCGTGGTGGTGCTGGACCTCGGCTTGCCCGATGAAGACGGCTTCAACGTCATCCCGCGCATGCGCCAGCTTTATCCGCAGATCGGCCTGCTGGTGCTGACCGGCCGCGTCGCCTTCGACAACCGCATCCTCGGGCTGCGCCTCGGCGCCGACCACTACCTGACCAAGCCGATCAAATTCCCCGAGCTGGCCGCGCACATCGAGGCGCTCGACCGCCGCGTCGGCCCGCAGGAAACCATTCCGTTGCCGAGCAAGTGGACGCTGAAGGTGAGCGCCCGCCAGCTCGAGCTGCAAGGCCTGGCGATCACGCTGACGGAAAAGGAATGCAATTTTCTGCACCTGCTGACGATTAACACCCGTCCGGTGCCGCGCCAGGTCATCGTGGCCGGCATCGGCGGCGACGATCCCGACGCCGGCCGCCGCGTCGACATGCTCGTATATCGCCTGCGCAAAAAGGCGCGCACCGGCCTGGGCCAGGACCTGCCGCTGCGCAGCGCCTATGGCGAAGGCTACAGCCTCTCGGCCAGCTTCAATCTGTCCTGACGTAATTAGGGACAGAGTGGTGTAGAATCTCGTATTCGACCACCAACGCCCGAACCATCTGAAACACGTAGGGCGGATTAGCGGGTGAGGCCCGCCAATCCGCCCCGGGGGCCCACCGAAGGAGGCGGCCTACCTGCCGGTAGGCCTTAAGAGCGCAGCGTAATCCGCCAATGCGTGCGTTTCGATGGCACACACATTGGCGGATTACGGCGTGCCGCCTAATCCCCCCAACGTATCACCAAGGCGGCTCTCCACTTAGCTTATATGGCACGTCTCCCACGCCTGATCGTCCCCGCCCAGCCGCACCACGTCATCCAGACCGGCAACAACGACCAGCTGATCTTCCACGATGCCGAGGATTACCAGGCTTTCCACGGCTGGCTGCGCACCGCCGCCAAAAACCACAAGGTGGCGGTGCATGCCTACGTCCTGATGCCCAACCACCTGCATTTGCTGGTCACGCCGTCCGATGAAAATGGCTTGGGCCAGATGATGCAGTGGATCGGCCGCTACTACGTCCCCTACTTCAACCAGAAATATAGCCGCAGTGGAACTTTGTGGAACGGGCGCTACAAAACTTCCTTGATCGACGCGGATGAATATTTCATGCTGTGCAGTCGTTACATCGAGTTCAACCCGGTCCGCAACGGCATGGTCAGCCGCGCCGAGGACTATCCATGGTCCAGCTATTGCCATCACGCCGGTATCCGCTCGGACGGCTTGGTGGTTGATCACGCGCAATTCTGGGCGCTCGGCAATACGCCGTTTCAACGCGAGGCGGCTTACACGGCCCTGAGCGAACCGCCGCTGACGGAAGAGCAGATTTCCTCCATCAGCAAGGCGCTGCTGAAGGGCTGGCCGCTGGGATCGGACCAGTTCAAGACAGCCTTACAGAACAAGGTCAAGCGTCAGGTATTGCCGGCGAAACGGGGCCGCCCCTTCAAAATCAAGACTGAATCCACCTGAGCTAATTCGGCCAAACCGCAGGAAACTAACGTTCCTGCGGTTTTTCTTTAGTCGGGTTCACTCTGTCCCTAATTAAAATTTTCAGCAACTTCAAAAAATTTAATTCGACTCCGACCCTATTTTTTGTAGTTGTTTTTTACGCTGCATTGCACTACTCTAGTTTCTCATTAGCCTAATTGCCAGCGGAGAAGCCCCATGAAAGCCCAAGGTCTGTACGATCCTTCCAATGAACACGATGCCTGCGGCGTCGGATTCGTCGCCCACATCAAGGGAAATAAAAGCCACTCCATCGTCGAACAGGGTCTGCTGATCCTGAAGAACCTCGATCACCGGGGCGCCGTGGGCGCCGACGCGCTGATGGGCGACGGCGCCGGCATCCTGATCCAGATTCCGGACCAGTACTACCGCGACGAGATGGCCAAGCAGGGCGTGGAACTGCCTCCGCCGGGCGAATACGGCGTCGGCATGGTATTCCTGCCGAAGGAAAACGCGTCCCGCATCGCCTGCGAACAGGAAATCGAGCGCGCCGTGCGCGCCGAAGGTCAGGTCGTGCTGGGCTGGCGCAATGTGCCGGTCGACTGCGAAATGCCAATGTCGCCGACCGTGCGCGCCAAAGAGCCTGTCATCCGCCAGATCTTCATCGGCCGCGGCGCCGACATCATGGTGACCGACGCGCTGGAACGCAAACTGTATGTGATCCGCAAATCGTCCGGCCACGCCATCCAGGCGCTTAAGCTGCTGCACGGCAAAGAATTCTTCGTCGCCTCGATGTCGGCCCGCACCATCGTCTACAAGGGCCTGCTGCTGGCCGACCAGGTCGGCGTGTATTACAAGGATCTGCAGGACGCGCGCTGCGTCTCGGCGCTGGCGCTGGTGCACCAGCGTTTCTCGACCAATACCTTCCCGGAATGGCCGCTGGCCCACCCGTACCGCCTGATCGCCCACAACGGCGAGATTAACACCGTCAAAGGCAACTTCAACTGGATGCGCGCGCGCGAAGGCGTGATGAAATCCGCCGTGCTGGGCGAAGACCTGCAGAAGCTGTTCCCGCTGATCTATGAAGGCCAGTCGGACACCGCCTGCTTCGACAACGCGCTCGAACTGCTGCTGATGGCGGGCTATCCGATCGCCCAGGCGATGATGATGATGATCCCGGAAGCCTGGGAAAATCACGGCACGATGGACGACAATCGCCGTGCGTTCTACGAATATCACGCCGCGATGATGGAACCATGGGACGGCCCGGCCGCCATGGCCTTCACCGATGGCCGCTATATCGGCGGCACGCTGGACCGCAATGGCTTGCGTCCGGCGCGTTATATCGTCACCGACGACGATCTGGTGGTGATGGCGTCGGAATCGGGCGTGTTGCCGATTCCGGAATCGAAAATCATCCAGAAATGGCGCCTGCAGCCGGGCAAGATGTTCCTGATCGACCTGGAAGCGGGCCGCATCATCGACGATAAAGAGCTCAAGGACACCTACGCCAACGCCAAGCCGTACAAGGCGTGGATCAACGCCGTGCGCATCAAGCTCAACGAAATCAAGCTGAGCGAAAGCCAGCTGGCGCACAACCGCGTCAAGTACAGCGCGGCGCCGGGCGAAAAAGCCGTCGCGTCCGTGCTGGACCGCCAGCAGGCGTTCGGCTACACCCAGGAAGACCTGAAGTTCCTGATGGCGCCGATGGCCGCCGCCGGTGAAGAAGCGACCGGCTCGATGGGCAACGATTCGCCGCTGGCCGTCATGTCGAACAAGCTCAAGCCGCTGTACAACTACTTCAAGCAGCTGTTCGCCCAGGTGACCAACCCGCCGATCGACCCGATCCGCGAAGCGATGGTGATGTCGCTGGTGTCGTTCATCGGCCCCAAGCCTAACCTGCTGGACACCAACAACGTCAACCCGCCGATGCGCCTTGAAGTGTCGCAGCCGATTCTCGGCTTCGACGACATGGCGCGCCTGCGCGGCATCAGCCTGCACACCGGCGGCAAGTTCAAGTCGTACGAGCTGAGCATCTGCTACCCGCTGGCCTGGGGCAAGGAAGGCATCGAAGCCTGCCTGGCGTCGCTGTGCGCCGAGGCGGTCGACGCCGTCAAGTCCGGCCACAACATCCTGATCGTCTCCGACCGCTCGATCGGCGCCGATCGTGTCGCCATCCCCGCACTTCTGGCCACATCGACCGTCCATCAGCATCTGGTCAGCAAAGGCCTGCGCGCCTCGACCGGTCTGGTTGTCGAAACCGGCTCGGCCCGCGAAACCCACCATTTCGCGCTGCTGGCAGGCTACGGCGCCGAAGCGATCCACCCGTACCTGGCGATGGAAACCCTGGTCGAGCTGGCGCACGGCATGCCGGGCGACATGTCCGGCGACAAAGCCGTCTACAACTACACCAAGGCCATCGGCAAGGGCCTGATGAAGGTGATGTCGAAGATGGGCATCTCCACGTATATGTCGTACTGCGGCGCGCAGATCTTTGAAGCCGTCGGCCTGAACAAGTCGTTGGTCGACAAATACTTCAAGGGCACCGCCTCGAACGTCGAAGGTATCGGCGTGTTCGAAGTGGCCGAGGAAGCGCTGCGTCTGCACAACCTGGCCTTCGGCGACGATCCTGTGCTGGCCAACAACCTGGACGCCGGCGGCGAGTACGCCTTCCGCGTGCGCGGCGAAGATCACCTGTGGACGCCGGACGCGATCGCCAAGTTGCAGCACTCGACACGCAGCAACAACTTCTCCAGCTATAAAGAGTACGCGCAGATCATCAACGACCAGAGCAAGCGTCACCTGACCTTGCGCGGCCTGTTCGAGTTCAAGCTGGACCCGACCAAGGCGATCCCGCTGGAGGAAGTCGAGCCGGCCAAGGAAATCGTCAAGCGTTTCGCCACCGGCGCGATGTCGATGGGTTCGATCTCGACCGAGGCGCACGCGACCCTGGCCGTGGCGATGAACCGTATCGGCGGCAAGTCGAACACCGGCGAAGGCGGCGAGGATCCATCGCGCTACACGATGGAACTCAAAGGCATCAAGATCAAGCAGGGCGAGACCATGGCTTCGGTCATGGGCAAAGAGCAGATGGTGGTCGACATTCCGTTGCAGGAAGGCGATTCGCTGCGCTCGCGCATCAAGCAGGTGGCTTCGGGTCGTTTCGGCGTCACCGCCGCCTACCTGAACTCGGCCGACCAGATCCAGATCAAGATGGCCCAGGGCGCGAAACCTGGCGAAGGCGGCCAGCTGCCCGGCCATAAAGTGTCGGAATACATCGCCACCCTGCGCTTCTCTGTGCCTGGTGTCGGGTTGATTTCGCCGCCACCGCACCATGACATCTACTCGATCGAAGATCTGGCGCAGCTGATTCACGATCTGAAGAACGCCAATCCGCGCGCTTCGATCTCGGTCAAGCTGGTGTCGGAAGTCGGCATCGGCACCGTTGCCGCCGGCGTCACCAAGGCCAAGGCCGACCACGTCGTCGTTGCCGGCCATGACGGCGGCACGGGCGCTTCGCCATTGTCGTCGGTCAAGCACGCCGGCACCCCTTGGGAGCTGGGCCTGGCTGAAACGCAGCAGACCTTGGTGCTGAACGGCCTGCGCAGCCGCATCCGCGTGCAAGCGGATGGCCAGATGCGCACCGGCCGCGACGTTGTCATCGCCGCCATGCTGGGCGCCGACGAAATCGGCTTTGCCACCGCGCCGCTGGTGGTCGAGGGTTGCATCATGATGCGCAAATGCCATCTGAACACTTGCCCGGTCGGTGTCGCCACGCAGGACCCTGTGCTGCGCGCCAAGTTCTCCGGCAAGCCGGAATACGTGGTCAACTACTTCTTCTTCGTCGCCGAGGAAGCTCGTCAGCTGATGGCGCAACTGGGCATCCGCACGTATGACGAGCTGATCGGCCGCGTCGACCTGCTGGACAAGTCGAAGGCGATCACGCACTGGAAGGCCAAGGGGCTGGACTTCAGCGCCATCTTCTACCAGCCGGAAGTGCAGGACGGCCACTCGATCTATCACACGATGGACCAGGACCACGGCCTCGACAAGGCGCTCGACCACAAGCTGATCGCGCAAGCCAAGGCCGCGCTGGAGAAGGGCGAGCGCGTCTCGTTCATCTCGCCGGTACGCAACGTCAACCGCACCGTCGGCACCATGCTGTCAGGCGAAGTGGCCAAGCGCTATGGTCACGCCGGCCTGCCGGACGACACCATCCACATCCAGCTGCAGGGCACGGCAGGCCAGTCGGCCTGCGCCTTCCTGGCGCACGGCATCACCATCGACCTGGTCGGCGAAGGCAACGATTACGTCGGCAAGGGCTTGTCGGGCGGCCGCATCATCGTGCGTCCGAACACCGAGTTCCGCGGCTGGGCAGTCAACAACATCATCATCGGTAACACGGTGCTGTACGGCGCGATCAGCGGCGAAGCGTTCTTCAACGGCGTGGCCGGCGAACGTTTCGCTGTGCGCAACTCCGGCGCCACGGCCATCGTCGAAGGCACCGGCGACCACGGTTGCGAGTACATGACCGGCGGCACCGTCGTTGTGCTGGGCTGCACCGGCCGCAACTTCGCGGCCGGCATGTCGGGCGGCATCGCCTACGTGTACGACCCGGACGGCGATTTCGCCTCGCGCTGCAACACCGCCATGGTGTCGCTCGAGCCGGTCGTGACCGCCAAGCAGCAGGAAGCGGACAAGGCCACGTGGCACATCCAGCAAAAGGACAAGGGCGCGGAAGCGGACGAGGTGATCCTGAAACGCTTGATCGAGCGCCACTTCAAGCACACCGGTAGTACGCGCGCCCGTCTGTTGCTGGACAACTGGGCCGATGGCCGCAGCAAGTTCGTCAAGGTATTCCCAAGCGAATACAAACGCGCCCTGGCCGAAATGGCCCAGGACGTGGCGAACGAAGCCGCCGCCGTCCAGCCGATCGCCGCTTAAGCGCCGTCTTGTTGACTGAATAATTTAAGGATTTATCGTGGGTAAAATCACCGGTTTCATGGAATTCCAGCGCCAGGACGAGGGCTATCTGCCGCCAGCGGCGCGTTTGAAGAACTATTCCGAGTTCGTCATCACCCTGACCAACGAGCAGGCCAAGGTGCAGGGCGCGCGCTGCATGGATTGCGGCATACCGTTCTGCAACACGGGCTGCCCGGTCAACAACATCATCCCGGACTGGAACGATCTGGTTTATCGCGGCAACTACCGCGAAGCGCTCGACACCTTGCACTCGACCAACAATTTCCCGGAATTCACCGGCCGCATCTGTCCGGCGCCGTGCGAGTCGGCCTGTACCCTGGGCATCAACAATGATCCGGTCGGCATCAAGTCGATCGAGCACAAGATCATCGACGAAGGCTGGGAACACGGCTGGGTCGTGCCGCAGCCTGCGGCCCACCAGACCGGCAAAAAAGTGGCCGTTGTCGGTTCCGGCCCGGCCGGCCTGGCGGCGGCGCAGCAACTGGCGCGCGCCGGCCACGCCGTGACCGTGTTCGAAAAGAGCGACCGCGTCGGCGGCCTGCTGCGTTACGGCATTCCAGACTTCAAGATGGAGAAGTCGCACATCGACCGCCGTATCAAGCAGATGGAAGAAGAAGGCGTCGTATTCCGCACCAGCGTGCTGGTGGGCAAGGACTTCCCGGCCAACGTCAACAACTGGGCCAAGGAAACCATTTTCCCGGAAGACCTGGAAAAAGAATTCGACGCGGTCATCCTGGCCGGCGGCGCCGAACAGCCGCGCGACCTGCCGGTGCCGGGCCGTGAGCTGAAGGGCGTGCATTTCGCGATGGACTTCCTGCCGCTGCAAAACAAGGTCAACGCCGGCGACAAGGTCAAGGACCAGCTGAAGGCCACCGGCAAGCATGTGGTCGTCATTGGCGGCGGCGACACCGGTTCCGACTGCGTCGGCACCTCGAACCGCCACGGCGCCGCCTCGGTCACCCAGTTCGAACTGATGCCGATGCCGCCGGAGCAAGAGAACAAGCCGCTGGTGTGGCCGTACTGGCCGACCAAGCTGCG
Organism: Duganella sp. AC237; assembly: GCF_979254035.1. Lineage (NCBI taxonomy): Bacteria > Pseudomonadati > Pseudomonadota > Betaproteobacteria > Burkholderiales > Oxalobacteraceae > Duganella > Duganella sp. AC237. The sequence goes on from NZ_CEEDEW010000003.1 coordinate 190,773, forward strand.
CACCTCGTCGTCGCACGAAGAAGGTTGCGAGCGCGATTGGGCGGTCGCCACCAAGCGTCTGGAAGGCAAGGGCGGCAAGGTCGACAAGCTGATCGCCTGCCGCGTCGAATGGAAAGACGGCAAGATGGCCGAAGTGCCGAACTCGGAATTCGAAATGAAGGCCGATCTGGTGCTGCTGGCGATGGGCTTCGTGTCGCCGGTCGCCAACGTGCTCGACGCCTTCGGCATCGACAAGGATGCCCGCGGCAACGCCAAGGCCACCACCGATGGCGAGGGTTGCTACAAGACTTCCGCACCGAAAGTGTTTGCCGCCGGCGACGTGCGCCGTGGCCAGTCGCTGGTGGTGTGGGCGATCCGCGAAGGGCGCCAGTGCGCGCGCGCGGTCGACGAGTTCCTGATGGGCTATTCCGACCTGCCGCGTTAATTAGCAAGCAGCGCAGCAGCGGAACGGTTTGCTTCCCAGCCGGGAGCGAGTGGGTGATCCCCGCCCGCTGCCCGGTTTTTTATTCGGGGTCAAGTCTGTCATTCGGACACAGGCTAAGCCGTAGAACGGAAACTGCGCGGCCAACGCATCAGTTCGTGTCCGAATGTCAGACTTGACCCCCGTAGGTTTTTAAATCACGGGCAATGTGCCTGTGCGCACGGTTGTTTATTGGCAGTCAGTCAGAATCCGGTAAGCATTTCGCCCGCACACTGGCTACTGCGCCGCAGCAATGTAACATTTCATGCCTCGTGTAAATTGCTGACTTGAGATTCAGTAGTGTTGTATTATCTGCCACGCACCATAGCGCCAACGGCCCGAAATCGGGGCCTCTCCAGCAGAGATTAACCTTTCTGCACTACAATACGGCATTAAAAATAATGAGTTCAGTCGTGCCTAATCTTGTCGAAATCCGTGATTTACACTTTTCCTATGGAAAGCGCTCGATCCTGTCGGGCCTCCAGATGGATTTCCCACGCGGGAAAGTGATCGCAGTGATGGGCGGTTCGGGCAGCGGCAAGACGACGGTATTGCGACTGATTGGCGGCCAGATCCGCCCGCAAAGAGGCCAGGTGAAGGTCCAGGGCCAGGTTGTGCACAAGTTGAATACCGCCGGCTTGTATCTGCTGCGGCGCAAAATGGGCATGCTGTTCCAGCATGGCGCGCTCTTCACCGACCTTACCGTCTTTGAAAATGTCGCCTTCCCGCTGCGCGAGCACACCGATCTGCCGGAAGAGCTGATCCGCAATCTCGTGCTGATGAAGCTGCACGCGGTCGGCCTGCGCAACGCCGCCAAATTGAAACCGGCCGAGATTTCCGGCGGCATGGCGCGCCGCGTCGCGTTGGCGCGCTCGATCGCGCTCGACCCGGAACTGATCATGTATGACGAGCCGTTCGCCGGCCTCGACCCGATCTCGATGGGCGTCACCGCCAACCTGATCCGCAACCTCAACACCGCGCTCGGCTCGACCACGGTGCTGGTGTCGCACGACGTCAAGGAGTGCTTCGCCATCGCCGACTACGTCTACTTCCTGTCGCAGGGCAAGATCGTCGCGCACGGCACGCCGGCCGACATGATGGTGTCGACCGATCCTTACGTGCACCAGTTCGTCAACGCCGAAGCGGACGGTCCGGTGCCGTTCCACTATCCAGGCAAGTCCCTGGCCGATGATTTGGGCCTGGGGGGAAAGCATGACTGTAAGAAATTGGTTGTCCCAGCTGGGCGCGCCGTTGCGCGATTACATTGAAAGCATCGGTTACGGCGCGCGCCTGTTCCTCAACATGCTGCGCCTGTCGCCCGGCCTGCTGCGCCGCCCGCGCCTGATCATCGAGCAGCTGCATTTCATCGGCAACTATTCGATGCTGATCATCACCCTGTCCGGCCTGTTCGTCGGCATGGTGCTGGGCCTGCAAGGGTATTACACACTGAATAAATACGGCGCCGAGCAGTCGCTCGGCCTGCTGGTGGCGCTGGGCCTGACGCGCGAACTGGGCCCGGTCATCACCGCGCTGCTGTTCGCCGGCCGCGCCGGCACCTCGCTGACGGCGGAAATCGGCCTGATGAAGGCCGGCGAGCAACTGTCGGCGATGGAGATGATGGCCGTCAACCCGATCCAGCGCGTGCTGGCGCCCCGTTTCTGGGCCGGCGTGATCTCGGTGCCGCTGCTGGCGTCGGTGTTCAGCGCGGTCGGCGTCATGGGCGGCTGGCTGGTCGGCGTCAAGCTGATCGGGGTCGACGAGGGCGCGTTCTGGTCGCAGATGCAGGGCGGCGTCGATATCTGGAAGGATATCTTCAACGGCTTCGTCAAGAGCGTGGTGTTCGGCATCGCCATCACCTTTATCGCGCTGTACCAGGGTTATCAGACCCAACCGACGCCGGAAGACGTGGCGCGCGCCACCACCCGCACGGTCGTGATCTCATCGCTGATGATCTGGTGGCTCGATTTCATGCTGACCGCTTTGATGTTCAGCAAATAAAACATAATTAAAGAATACTTAGTAGTATTACGCGAGGAAGAGCTATGCAACGTAAATCACTGGATGTCTGGGTCGGTCTGTTCATCGTCATCGGCGTGGCCGCGCTGATGTTCCTGGCGCTGAAAGCCGGCAACATGGGTTCCATGTCCTTTGGCAAAACGTATCCGATCACGGCCAAGTTCGACAACATCGGCAGCCTGCGTCCGCAGGCGGCGGTCAAGGCGTCGGGCGTGGTGATCGGGCGCGTCGGCGAGATCAAGTTTGATGACAAGAGTTACCAGGCGCTGGTAACCTTGAATATGGAAGAAGGTTATAAATTCCCTAAGGACAGTTCCGCCAAAATTCTGACGGCCGGTCTGCTGGGCGAGCAATACGTAGGCATCGAGGCCGGCGGCGACACCAATAATTTGGCCGCCGGTGACAAAATCGCACGAACCCAATCGGCCGCCGTGCTGGAAGACCTGATCAATCAGTTCATCTACAGCAAGGCCGCTGAAGGAAAAAAGGAAGAATAAATGTCTAGCACCCCGAAACACTTCCGTCAGGCCGCGCTGGCGCTGGGCGTCACCTTGATGCTGGCCGGCTGCGCCGGTCCCAACCCGCGCGATCCGTACGAGAGCTACAACCGCGCCGTGTTCAACTTCAACGACAAGGTCGACACCTACGCGTTGAAGCCCGTTGCGACCGTGTACCGCGACGTTACGCCATCGTTCGTGCAGACCGGCGTGGGCAACTTCTTCGGCAACCTGGGCGACGCCTGGACCGCCGTCAACAATCTGCTGCAAGGCAAGGGCGAGGCCGGCATGACCGACATCACCCGCTTCGCGCTGAACTCGACCCTGGGCATCCTGGGCCTGTTCGACATCGCCTCCGAGGCCGGGTTGCAAAAGCACAAGGAAGACTTCGGCCAGACCCTGGGCACCTGGGGCGTGGCCTCCGGTCCCTACCTGATGCTGCCGCTGCTGGGCCCGTCGACGGTGCGCGACACGGTGGCGCTGCCTGCCGACTTCGCCGGCAACATCTGGCGCTACAAGGACCCGGTGCACGTGCGTAACATCGGCACCGGCGTCAATCTGGTCGACACCCGCGCCAGCCTGCTCGACGCCACCAGCATGCTGGAAGACGCCGCGCTGGACCGCTACGAGTTCATCCGCGACGGCTACATGCAGCGCCGCGAGAGCCAGATCCATCCGGACGGCAATCCGGATAGTTCCAAGAAGCAAGAGCCAGCGGCCGACGAGGGCGCGCCTGCGGCAAAACCCGACGCCGCCCCGGCCGCGCCGGTCACGCCGCAAGGCCCTGCCGACGCGAAACCTGCGGAAAAATCCGCAAGCGTGTCATCCGAATCGGCACCCGAGGAGTTAAACTCCGGTACGCCGGCTGCGAGCAACGCCAGCCTGTGACCCCGAAGAACCCACATAGGTAGATAAAAGATGAAATTATTTAAACAGCTGTTAGCCATTGCCACCGTTTCGCTGGCGTTCAACGCCCACGCCGCCGGTCCCGCCAATGAAGCGCCGGACGCGCTGGTCAAGCGCATCAGCCAGGACGTCATCGAGACCGCTAAGTCCGACAAGGCGATCCAGGCCGGCGACACCAAGAAAGTCATGCAGCTGGTCGAGACCAAGATCCTGCCGTATGTCGATTCGGACCGCATGACCTCGCTGGCGGCCGGCCGCTTCTGGCGCGACGCCACCCCCGAGCAGAAAAAGCAGCTGTCGGAGCAGTTCCGCACCCTGCTGATCTACACCTACTCGGGCGCGCTGTCGCAGATCAAGAACGAAACCGTGGACTTCCAGCCGCTGCGCGCCGACCCGTCGGACACCGAGGTGGAAGTGCGCTCGAAGGTCAACATGACCCGTGGCGAGCCGATCACCCTGAACTACCGCGTGGCCAAGGGCGCCGCCGGCTGGAAGATCTATGACATCAACGTCATGGGCGCCTGGCTGGTCGAGACCTACAAAGGTACGTTCGCGTCCGAGATCAGCAAGGGCGGCGTCGACGGCCTGATCAAGACCCTGACCGCGAAAAACCAGTCGCTGGCCAGCAAACCTTTGAAAACTACGGCAAAATAACGCCACCGCGACGTTTATTAGAAAATAACGACCATGTCCGAACCGACCGACAACCTGCAATCGCTCACGTCCCTGACCGTGCTCAACGCCACCGCGGCGCTTGAGCGCGGCCTAGCCGCCATCAAGGCCGGCCAGACGGTGTTCGATCTGCGCCACGTGTTGACGGTCGATTCGGTGGCCGTTTCGGTCTTGCTGGCGTGGCAACGCGCCGCCAGCGAGGCCGGTCTCAAGCTGGAACTGAAGAACCTGCCGCCGGCGCTGCAAAGCTTGACCAAGCTGTACGGCGTCTGCGCGCTGGTCTTCCCCGAACAAAGCGATCCCGCGCAAGCTTGCGCCGGCCAGGCCGACGTGCCTGCCGACCTGCACCACCATCATTGACCCCCGCCCCACCCCGCCGCGCATTACCCAGTTTGTATCTTTAGTTGTAGCCAGAGTCACCCCCAGTTATTGCCGGTCCGGCTCTGCCTGACCAGATTTCCAATATAATTGAACGTTGCCACCGCCTAAGAGCCGTGGCGCCTGGTTACACCTTCCGCCGTTAGGCATCAATACGCATCCTGCGCCGGCCATGCCGCCGCAACCAACTGATAAGTCAAGCATGACAGCGATCCAAATAACGAACGTCGAGAAGCGCTACAAGTCGCTCCAGGCACTGGGCGGCGTCTCCCTCTCGATCGAGGAGGGCGAATTCTTCGGCCTGCTGGGCCCCAACGGCGCCGGCAAAACCACGCTCATTTCCATCATCGCCGGCTTGATCCGGCCCGACGCCGGCAAGGTCTCGATCCACGGCCACGACGTCACCGGCGACTTCCGCGAGGCGCGCCGCAAGCTCGGCGTGGTGCCGCAGGAGCTGGTGTTCGACCCGTTCTTCACCGTGCGAGAAACCCTGCGCCTGCAGTCGGGCTACTTCGGCCTGCCCAATAATGACGCCTGGATCGACGAGGTGATGCACAACCTCGATCTGACCAACAAGGCCGACACCAATATGCGCGCGCTGTCGGGCGGCATGAAGCGTCGCGTGCTGGTGGCGCAGGCGCTGGTGCACAAGCCGCCCGTCATCGTGCTCGACGAGCCGACCGCCGGCGTCGACGTCGAACTGCGTCAGACCTTGTGGAAGTTCATCTCGCGCCTGAACCGCGAAGGCCACACCGTGGTGCTGACCACCCACTACCTGGAAGAGGCGCAAGCCATGTGCAAGCGCGTGGCCATGCTCAAAAGCGGCAAGGTCGTCGCGCTCGATACGATGGCGGCGCTGATCCGCCGCATCTCCGGCTCGCAGCTGATCGTCAACATGGTGCAGGGCGAGCTGCCGGCCGATTTGCAGCACCTGGTCACGCATCCTGAAACTTCGGACCACGGTCGTAAATACAGCCTGCGCATCAACGAGTATTCGGAGGTCGAGGCCATCCTGGCGCGCCTGCGCGAATCCGGCGCCGTCATCGACGACATGCAGCTGCAACAGGCCGACCTGGAAGACATCTTCCTGCAGATCATGGACAAGGGGACCGTATGAATTTTATCTCGAGCGGCTTCCGCACCCTGGTCTACAAGGAGACCCTGCGCTTCTGGAAGGTGGCCACGCAAACCGTCGCCGCGCCGATCCTGACGGCGATGCTGTACCTGCTGATCTTCGGCCACGTGCTCGAAGGCCGGGTGCAGGTGTATGAAGGCGTCAGCTACACCTCGTTCCTGATCCCCGGCCTGGTGATGATGAGCGTTCTACAGAACGCCTTCGCCAACTCGTCGTCGTCGCTGATCCAGTCCAAGATCACCGGCAACCTGGTGTTCGTGCTGCTCACGCCCCTGTCGCACTGGGAGATCTTTTCCGCCTACGTGCTGGCGGCGATGGTGCGCGGCCTGGCGGTCGGCCTGGGCGTGTTCGCCGCCACCGCCTACTTCGCGCATATGTCGTTCACCGCGCCGCTGTGGATCATCGTGTTCGCGCTGCTGGGCGCCGCCATCCTCGGCACCATGGGCCTGATCGCCGGCATCTGGGCCGAAAAATTCGATCAGCTGGCCGCGTTCCAGAACTTCCTGATCATGCCGCTGACCTTCCTGTCCGGCGTGTTCTACTCGATCCATTCGCTGCCGCCGTTCTGGCTGACGGTGTCGCATCTGAACCCGTTCTTCTACATGATCGACGGCTTCCGCTACGGTTTCTTCGGCCAGTCCGACACCAATCCATGGACCAGCCTTGCGATCGTCTCCGGCTTCCTGGTGGTGCTGTCGCTGGCCGCCATTCGTCTTCTGCGCAGCGGCTATCGTTTACGCCACTGAGGGTTACGTCACTAAAGCGGCGCCATTAATATTTAAGGATTCATCATGACCACCACTCCAGAACTGATCCACGGCTACATCTCCGCCGGCCTCGAATGCACCCACCTCGAAGTCGAAGGCGATGGCCAGCACTTCCAGGCGGTTATCGTCTCGCCGGCGTTCGCGGGCAAGCGCCCGATCCAGCGCCACCAGATCGTCTACGCCGCGCTGGGCGACCGCATGCGCGAAGAGATCCACGCGCTGTCGATGAAAACCCTCACCCCTGAAGAATACAAAGGATAAGCATGGACAAGCTCCTCATCCAAGGCGGCAACCGCCTGCACGGCGACATCAACATCTCCGGCGCCAAGAACGCGGCGTTGCCCATCCTGTGCGCGGGCCTGCTGACCGCCGGCGATCTGGAACTGAGCAACGTGCCGCACCTGCACGACGTCGCCACGATGCTCAAACTGCTGAAGGAAACCGGCCTGCAGGTCAAGCAGGACGGCGACGCCGTCACGCTGAACGGCTCCGCGATCGACAAGCTGGAAGCGCCGTATGAGCTGGTGAAAACCATGCGCGCCTCGATCCTGGTGCTCGGCCCATTGCTGGCGCGCTTCGGCGAAGCCAAGGTGTCGCTGCCGGGCGGCTGCGCGATCGGTTCGCGCCCGGTCGACCAGCACATCAAGGGTCTGCAGGCGCTGGGCGCCGAGATCACCATCGACGCCGGCTACATCTACGCCAAGTGCGCAAAGCTCAAGGGCGCGCGCATCGTCACCGACATGATCACCGTGACCGGCACCGAGAACCTGCTGATGGCCGCGACCCTGGCCGAAGGCGAGACGATCCTGGAAAACGCCGCGCGCGAGCCGGAAGTGACCGACCTGGCCAACCTGCTGGTGGCCATGGGCGCCAAAATCGAAGGCATCGGCACCGACCGCCTGGTGATCCAGGGCGTGGCCGAGCTGCACGGCGCCAAGCACGCCGTCATCTCCGACCGCATCGAGGCGGCGACCTTCCTGTGCGCCGTCGCTGCCACCGGCGGCGACATCACGATCCGCAACACCCGCGTCGACATCCTGGACGCGGCGCTCGACAAGCTGCGCGAAGTGGGCCTGAAGATGACCATCGGCGACAACTGGATCCGCGCGCAGATGGACCAGCGTCCGGAGCCGGTCACCTTCCGCACCACCGAATATCCCGGCTTCCCGACCGACATGCAGGCGCAGTTCATGGCGGTCAACACCATCGCCTCCGGCCCTAGCCGCGTGACCGAGACGATTTTCGAAAACCGCTTCATGCACGTGCAGGAGATGAACCGCCTGGGCGCGTCCATCGAGACCGACGGCAACACGGCCCACATCAAGGGTGTCGCGCAGCTGGTCGGCGCGCCGGTGATGGCGACCGACTTGCGCGCGTCTGCCTCGTTGGTGATCGCGGCGCTGGCCGCGCGCGGCGAGACCCTGATCGACCGCATCTACCACCTCGATCGCGGCTACGACCAGATGGAAGTGAAGCTGTCCGCCGTTGGCGCCAACATCAAACGCATCAAGTAACCCGGATTAAGTAAAACATGAGCGCATTCCAAGCCCAAGCCCCGGCCAACCAGCAGCTGATCCTGGCGCTGTCGAAGGGACGTATTTTCGAGGACACCCTGCCGCTGCTGGAAGCGGCCGGCATCACCGTCACCGAGAACCCCGAGACGTCGCGCAAGCTGATCCTGTCGACCAACGATCCCGATGTGCGCGTCATCATCGTGCGCGCCACCGACGTGCCGACCTATGTGCAGCATGGCGCGGCGGACTTCGGCGTGGCCGGCAAGGACGTGCTGCTGGAGCACGGCGGCGAGGGCTTGTACCAGCCGATCGACTTGAACATCGCGGCCTGCCGCATGTCGGTCGCGGTCAAGAACGGCTTCGATTACGAGACCGCCGTCCGCCAGGGCGCGCGCCTGCGGGTGGCCACCAAGTTCGTGCAGACCGCGCGCGAACACTTCGCCAAGAAGGGCGTGCACGTCGACCTGATCAAACTTTATGGCTCGATGGAGCTGGCGCCGCTGGTCGGCCTGTCCGACGCGATCGTCGACGTGGTCAGCACCGGCAACACGCTGCGCGCCAACGACCTGGTCGAAGTCGAAGCCATCATGGACATCTCCTCGCGCCTGATCGTCAACCAGGCCGCGTTAAAGCTCAAGCGCGAGCGTCTGCAACCGATCATCGAGGCGTTCGAACGCGCTTCCAAGAAGTAATCACGGATTCCATCATGCCGATTCAAATCACCAAGCTCGATTCCACCCAAGCCGATTTCAAAAAGTCACTGGACACCCTGCTGGCGTTTGAAGCGGGCACCGACGATGCCATCGAGCGCGCCGTCGCCGGCATCCTGGCCGACGTCAAGGCACGCGGCGACGCCGCCGTGCTGGAATACACCAACCGCTTCGACCGCATCCCCAACGGCGGCGCCGCCAGCATGGCCGCTTTCGATATTCCAGAAAGCGAATTGCAGGCCGCGCTGGCCGCGATTCCCGCCGCGCAGCGCGAGGCGCTGCAAGTGGCCGCGCAACGCATCCGCGTGTTCCACGAGCGCCAGAAGCAGGAGCTGCAAGGCTTCACCTACACCGAGCCCGATGGCACGGTGCTGGGCCAGAAAATCACCCCGCTCGACCGCGTCGGCATCTATGTCCCCGGCGGCAAGGCCGCCTATCCGTCGTCGGTGCTGATGAACGCGATCCCGGCGCACGTCGCCGGCGTCGGGGAAATCATCATGGTGGTGCCGACCCCGGACGGTGTGAAGAACCAGATGGTGCTGGCCGCCGCCGCCATCGCCGGCGTCACCCGCGTGATCACCATCGGCGGCGCACAAGCCGTCGGCGCGCTGGCGCACGGCACCGAAACGATACAACCGGTCGACAAGATCGTCGGTCCCGGCAACGCCTACGTCGCCGCCGCCAAGCGCCGCGTGTTCGGCATCGTCGGCATCGACATGATCGCCGGTCCGTCCGAGATCCTGATCGTCTGCGACGGCACCACCGATCCGGACTGGGTGGCGATGGACCTGTTCTCCCAGGCGGAGCACGACGAACTGGCGCAGGCCATCATGCTGTGTCCCGACGCCGACTACATCGCCAAAGTGGAAGAAAGCATCAACAAGCTGCTGCCGACGATGCCGCGCCACGAAACCATCCGCACTTCGCTGACCGATCGCGGCGCGCTGGTCAAGGTGCGCGACATGGACGAGGCCTGCGCCATTGCCAACAGCATCGCCGCCGAGCACCTGGAAATCTCCGCCGAGAATCCACAGCAGTGGGCCGACAAGATCCGCCACGCCGGCGCCATGTTCCTGGGCCGCTTCTCGTCCGAGTCGCTGGGCGACTACTGCTGCGGTCCGAACCACGTGCTGCCGACCTCGCGCACCGCGCGCTTCTCGTCGCCGCTGGGCGTGTACGATTTCCAGAAGCGCTCGTCGGTGATCATGGTCAGCGAAGCGGGTGCGCAAACCCTGGGCAAGGTCGCCGCGGAACTGGCCTATGGCGAGGGCTTGCAAGCCCACGCGCGCAGCGCCGAACTGCGTTTGAAGACGCCGCAATGACCGTGCCCATGGCCATGGACAGTCAGGAGACCTGGATCAACCAGGTCTTCTGCGAGGATGCGCTGGCCGGCCTGGCGCGCATCCCGGATGGCTCCATCGATTTGATCCTGACCGATCCGCCTTATAACCTGGGCAAGGACTACGGCAACGATTCCGACTCGCAGACGGTCGAGGAGTACCTGCGCTGGACCGAGCAATGGATCGACGCCGCGCTGCCCAAGCTCAAACCCAACGGCAGCCTGTATATCTTCCTGACCTGGCGCTTTTCGCCGGAGATCTTCGTGCTGCTGAAAAAGCGCATGACAATGATGAACGAGATTATCTGGGACCGCCGGGTGCCGTCGATGGGCGGCAGCGTGCGCAGTTATTCGTCGGTGCACGACACCATCGGCTTCTTCGTGCGCCGCAAGGATTACTACTTCGATCTGGATGCTGTGCGCATTCCGTATGACGCCGAGACCAAGAAGGCCCGTTCGCGCTCGATATTCGTCGGCGCCAAATGGCTGGAGGTGGGCTACAACCCCAAGGATTTGTGGAGCGTGTCGCGTCTGCACCGGGAGCATCCCGAGCGCGCCGACCATCCGACGCAAAAGCCGCTGGAGATCATCGAGCGCATGGTCAAGGCCTCGTGTCCGGCCGACGGCGTGGTGCTGGACCTGTTCATGGGCAGCGGCACGACGGCGATCGCCGCCAAGCGCTGCGGACGCAATTTCGTCGGCTTCGAACTGAATCCGGACTACTGCGCCATCATTGCCGAACGCATCGCGGCGGCGGATCTGCCGCCACCGCCCGAAAAGAAAAAGCCGGTCCCCCGTAGCAGTAAAAAACCCGCGGTCAAACGCACCGCCACCACCACCTAGGAGCCCACGTAAGATGTCTTCCATCGACACCCTGATCGACACCACCATCCGTTCCGATGTGCGCGCCGTCAATGGCTACCACGTCGCCGACGCGAGCGGTTTTATCAAGCTGGATGCGATGGAGAACCCTTACCACCTGCCGGAGCATCTGACGCGCGAACTGGCCCAGCGCCTGGCCGACGTCACCCTGAACCGCTATCCGGTGGCCTCCTACGAAAGCACCAAGGAACGCATCCGCGCCAAGCTGGGCATCCCGGCCGGCTACGACGTCATGCTGGGCAACGGCTCCGACGAGTTGATTTCGATCCTGTGCATGGCCTGCGCCCACCAGGACCGCCGCGCCGTCGCCATCTCGCCGACGCCGTCGTTCGTCATGTATTCGCGCTCGACCAAGTTCGCCGGCATGGATTATGTCGGCGTCTCGGTCAAGGCCGACCTGACGCTCGACATGCCGGCCATGCTGGCGGCGATCGAACAACACAAACCGGCGCTGGTGTTCCTGTCGTACCCGAACAACCCCACCGGCAACCTGTTCTCGGACGAGGACATTGTCACCATCATCAAGGCGCTGGATGGTTTCGGCCTGGCCGTGGTAGACGAGGCCTACGAGCCGTTCGCGCAGCAAACCTTCATGCACCGCCTGCCGGAGTTCGACAATCTGATCGTCATGCGCACGGTGTCCAAGCTCGGTTTGGCCGGCATCCGCCTCGGCTATATGTCCGCCGCGCCCAAATTGCTGGAGCAATTCGACAAAGTGCGGCCTCCTTACAACATCAACGTGCTGACGCAGACGGCGGCCGAATTCGCGCTCGACCATCTGGAGGTGCTGAACCAGCAGGCGGCCGCGTTGCGCGCCGCACGGGCCGATCTGATGGCAGCATTGGCCGCCATGCCCGGTGTCGAGGTCTTTCCGTCGGCGGCGAATTTTATCTTGATTCGGGTGCCAAATGCCGATGATGCCTATGCGAAACTACTGTCCCACAAGGTATTAATTAAAAATATGAGTAAAATGGATACCGTGATGGCCAATTGTCTACGTGTCACGGTCAGCACACCGGAAGAGAACATCGCCTTCCTGGATGCATTATCCGCATCGCTTGCAGCTTAAATCACCGCCATCGAGCCCTTCATGAACCGCATCGCAGAAATCATCCGCAACACCAACGAGACGCAAGTCCGCGTTTCCATCAATCTCGACGGCACCGGCAAGCAAAAGCTGAACACCGGCGTGCCCTTCCTCGACCATATGCTGGACCAGATCGCCCGCCACGGCCTGTTCGACCTCGACGTCGAAGCCACCGGCGACATCCACATCGACAACCACCACACGGTCGAGGACGTCGGCATCACCCTGGGCATGGCCGTGGCCAAGGCCATCGGCGACCGCAAGGGCATCGTCCGCTACGGCCACTCGTATGTGCCGCTGGACGAGGCGCTGTCGCGCGTGGTGCTCGATTTCTCGGGCCGTCCAGGCATCGAATACCATATCCCGTTCACGCGCGCGATGATCGGCACCTTCGACGTCGACCTGACCCTGGAATTTTTCCGCGGCTTCGTCAACCACGCGCTGGTGACCTTGCACATCGACAACCTGCGCGGCACCAACGCGCACCATCAATGCGAAACCGTGTTCAAGGCCTTCGGTCGCGCGCTGCGCATGGCGTCCGAGCTGGACCCGCGCGCCGCCGGCACCATTCCTTCGACCAAGGGCAGCCTGTAAGGCTTAGCGAACCACCTACTCATTATGAAAAAAATTGTCGTAGTTGATTACGGTATGGGTAATCTGCGTTCGGTCGCGCAAGCGCTGCGCGCGGTCGCCCCCGAGGCCAACGTCCTGATCTCGGGCGAAGTGGCCGATATCGAAAGTGCCGACCGCATCGTGCTGCCCGGCCAGGGCGCGATGCCGGACTGCATGCGCAGCCTGCGCGAATCCGGCGTGCAGGACGCGCTGATGGTGGCGGCGCGCAACAAGCCGCTGCTGGGCGTGTGCATCGGCGAGCAGATGCTGTTCGACGGCAGCGAAGAGGGCGACGCCGCCGGCCTGGGCCTGCTGCCGGGCAAGGTGGTGCGCTTCCAGCTCGACGGTCAGTTGCAGGAGGACGGCTCGCGTTTCAAGGTGCCGCAGATGGGCTGGAACCAAGTCCAGCAAAACGCGTCCCACCCTATGTGGCAGGATATCGCCGACAACAGTTATTTCTACTTTGTGCACAGTTATTTCGCCCAGCCGGAACAGGGCGCGCATACCGTCGGCCTGACCGTCTACGGTGCGCCATTCAGTTGCGCCGTCGCTCGTGATAATATTTTTGCTACACAGTTCCATCCGGAGAAAAGCGCCGCGACCGGACTGCAGTTGTACAAGAACTTTGTTCACTGGAATCCCTGATCTCCCTGGCTTGACACCTCGAACCCTCTCACCTTCTCACACTTAAACCATCATGCTGCTCATTCCTGCCATCGACCTCAAAGACGGTCACTGCGTTCGCTTGAAACAAGGCGATATGGAACTCGCCACCGTATTTTCCGAAGATCCGGCCGATATGGCTTTGCATTGGCTGAAGCAGGGCGCGCGCCGCCTGCATCTGGTCGATCTGAACGGCGCCTTCGCGGGCAAGCCGAAGAACGAGGGCGCCGTCAAGGCGATCCTGAAGGTGGTGCAGGAGTACGCCGAGGAAAACGGCCTGGACGAGATCCCGGTCCAGCTGGGCGGCGGCATCCGCGACCTCGACACCATCGAGCGCTATCTGGACGCCGGCATCAGCTACGTCATCATCGGCACCGCCGCCGTCAAGGAGCCGGGCTTCCTGCACGACGCCTGCGGCGCCTTCCCGGGCCACATCATCGTCGGCCTGGACGCCAAGGATGGCAAGGTCGCCACCGACGGCTGGAGCAAGATGTCCGGCCACGAGGTGATCGACCTGGCCAAGAAGTTCGAAGCCTACGGCGTCGAATCGATCATCTACACCGACATCGGCCGCGACGGCATGATGGGCGGCGTCAACATCGAGGCCACTGTCAAGCTGGCGCAAGCGGTCAAGATCCCGGTCATCGCCTCCGGCGGCCTGCACAACCTGGCCGACGTCGAAGCGCTGTGCGCGGTGCAGGACGAAGGCATCGAGGGCGTCATCTGCGGCCGCTCGATCTACGAGGGCACGATCGACCTGGCCTCGGCGCAGTTGCGCGCCGACGAGCTCAGCGGCGACCTGATCGACGACGAAGAAGAATAAGGTTCCCATGCTCGCTAAACGCATCATTCCCTGCCTGGACGTGACCGACGGCCGCGTCGTCAAAGGCGTCAACTTCACCGAGTTGCGCGACGCCGGCGATCCGGTCGAGATCGCCCGCCGCTACGACGAGCAGGGCGCCGACGAACTGACCTTCCTCGACATTACCGCCACCAGCGACAACCGCGGCCTGATCCTCGACATCATCGAGGCCGTGGCCTCGCAGGTGTTCATTCCGCTGACGGTCGGCGGCGGCGTGCGCGAGGTGGCCGACGTGCGCCGCCTGCTCAACGCCGGCGCGGACAAGGTCAGCATGAACTCGTCGGCCGTCAGCAATCCGCAACTGGTGTTCGACGCCTCGCAAAAGCACGGTTCGCAGTGCATCGTGGTGGCGATCGACGCCAAGCAGGTCTCGCCTGGCAAGTGGGAAGTGTTCACGCACGGCGGCCGCAAGGCCACCGGCATCGACGCCATCGAGTGGGCCGTCAAAATGGAAAAACTGGGCGCGGGCGAAATCCTGCTCACCAGCATGGACCGCGACGGCACCAAGTCCGGCTTCGACCTGGGCCTGACGCGCGGCGTGTCCGACGCCGTCGGCATCCCGGTGATCGCCTCGGGCGGCGTCGGCGGCCTGCAGGACCTGGCCGACGGCGTCAAGCTGGGCAAGGCGGACGCGGTGCTGGCGGCCAGCATTTTCCACTACGGTCAGCACACGGTGCAGGAAGCCAAACGTTTCATGGCACAACAGGGCATTCCGATGCGCCTGACCAATTGATCACAGCACTGGATAGCATGATGTCGACTCCCCCGAGCAGCCTTGCCAAGGCCAAATGGCTGAAAAAGATTCAATGGGACGAAAACGGCCTGGTGCCGGTCATCGCCCAGGAAGCCGGCAGCAATGACGTGCTGATGTTCGCGTGGATGAACCGCGACGCCCTGGCCAAGACGGTCGAGCTGGGCGAGGCGGTGTACTGGAGTCGTTCGCGCAAGAAACTGTGGCACAAGGGCGAGGAGTCCGGCCACACGCAAAAGGTGCTGGAGATCCGCCTCGACTGCGACGAGGACGTGGTGCTGCTCAAGATCGAGCAGGCCGGCGGCATCGCCTGCCATACGGGCCGGCATTCGTGCTTCTTCCAGAAGTTCGAGGGCGACGCGCTCGAGGGCGACTGGCAGAACAGCGAGCCGGTGCTGAAAGATCCGTCCGATATCTACGCGGCAAAGCCGAAGAAGGCACCATGAGCACACAACTGGACCGCCTGGCCGAGCTGATCGAGTCACGCAAGCCGGCCAACGGCGGCGACCCCGCCGCCTCCTACGTCGCCAAGCTGTTCGCCAAGGGCGACGACGCCATCCTGAAAAAAATCGGCGAGGAAGCCACCGAGACGGTGATGGCCGCCAAGGACGCGCGCCACGCCGGCGGCAACGGCGACAAGGTCTTGTACGAAGTGGCCGACTTGTGGTTCCATACGCTGGTGCTGCTGGCCCAGTTCGACCTCAAGCCGCAGCAGGTGCTCGACGAGCTGGCGCGCCGCGAGGGCGTCTCCGGCATCGCCGAAAAAGCCGCGCGCGCCGAATAACACCCCCATTGATGGAGTCGCTGTGGAAAACTGCCTGTTTTGCAAGATAGCCGAAAAGAAAATTCCTTCGACGGCCGTGTATGAGGACGACGAGTTGCTGGCGTTCAAGGATATCAATCCGGCCGCGCCCGTACATCTGCTGGTAATTCCGAAGAAACACATCTCGACCTTGTCCGATTGCAGCGCCAACGAGGCGCCTTTGCTGGGCAAGATGCTGGCGCTCGCCCCCCGTCTGGCAGAGGAATTCGGCTGCGCAGTCAGCTATGATGCGGACGGCACGCCCGGCGGCGGTTACAAGAGTGTGATCAACAGTGGGCCGGACGGCGGGCAGGAGGTGTACCATCTGCATTTGCACGTGATCGGCGGCGCGCACCCCTGGCGCGGCGAGCGGTAAAAACCGTTCTCCGGGCGCCATGGCGGTGGTTATATCGCTTGCCACATGACATCTACATGACACGCCGCTGTTCGCTTATACTGTCGCACGCGGTTCTTGAATCAACGGATAATCTGGGCGCATGCGCCTTGCAAGGGGAATATGATGGGTTCATTTAGTATTTGGCACTGGCTGATCGTTCTGGTGATTGTGATGCTGGTCTTCGGCACCAAGAAACTGAGCAATATGGGTTCCGACATCGGCAAGGCCGTCAAGGGCTTCAAGGATGGCGTCAAGGGCGACGACGAGAAGCCGGTCACGCCGGTCACGCCGAGCACCATCGACGTCGACGCCAAAGAGAAAAACAAGCTGTAAGCTGGTCCGGGTCCTGGAGCACTCCCTGGGCCCGGTTCGCTGACGCGCATATCCTATGATCGATCTCGGTCTCACCAAACTTGCAGTGATCGGCGTGGTTGCGCTGATCGTCATCGGTCCCGAAAAGCTGCCGCGCGTCGCGCGCATGGCCGGGACTCTGTACGGGCGCGCCCAGCGCTACCTGAACGAGGTCAAATCCGAGGTCTCGCGCGAAATCGAGCTGGAGGAATTGAAAAACCTCCACAAGACGGTGCAGGACGCCGCCCAGAACATCAAGAGCGATGTGGAAAACTCGATTTCGCAGAACATCTCCGAAGTCGAAAACGCCTGGCACGACACGCCGGCCTCGATACCAGACACCGCCTCGTACGGCAGCGTGAGCACCGACGACCTGGCGCGCAAGGCGCGCGAATTCCGCCGCAAGAAGGTGGTGCGCAGCGCCGCCATTCCGGCCTGGTACAAGCAGCGCCACGGCGGCAAGCTGCATGTGACCTCCGGCGCGGCGCGCGTCGCCCGCTTCCGTCCACGCGGCAACACCAACGCTAGCTTCTACTAATGACTACACCGAACTCCGGCGAAGAAACCTTCATCTCCCACCTGATCGAACTGCGCGACCGCTTGGTCAAGGCGTCGATCGGGGTGGCGCTGGTGTGCCTGGCGCTGATGATCTGGCCAGGGCCGTCGCAAATCTACGATTTCATCGCGCGGCCGATGATCGCCTCGCTCCCGGTCGGCTCGAAGATGATCGCCACCGGCGTCATTTCGCCGTTCCTGGTGCCGATGAAGGTGACCCTGGTGATTTCGATTATCCTGTCGCTGCCGTGGGTGCTGTACCAGCTGTGGGCGTTCGTCGCGCCCGGCCTTTACGCGCATGAAAAGCGCCTGATCGCGCCGCTGGTCATTTCGTCGTCGTTCCTGTTCATGTCGGGCGTGGCGTTCTGCTACTTCCTGGTGTTCGGCCGGGTGTTCCAGTTCATCGCCGAGTTCTCGCCGCAGTCCATCGCGGTGACGCCGGACATCGAAAATTATCTCGATTTCGTCATGTCGATGTGTCTGGCTTTTGGCGCGACCTTCGAGGTGCCGGTGGTGGTGGTGATCCTGGTGCGCATGGGATTTGTGACCGTGGCCAAGCTCAAGGAAATCCGTCCCTACGCCATCGTCGGCGCGTTCGTCATCGCCGCGATCGTCACGCCGCCGGATGCGGTCAGCATGTTCTCGCTGGCTATTCCGATGTGCCTGCTGTTCGAGTTGGGCTTGCTGGTGGCGCCGATGTTCGTACGCATGTCCACTGCGCCGGAAGAGAAGCAGTCCTGATCAGCCCGGTAGCCGTGTCAAGATCACGGCGACCAGCCCGAGCGTGATCACTTGTCCCGCCAGTGCGATGCCGAGCAGCCAGCGCAGCGGGCGCAGTTTGGACTCGAATCGCGCTTCAAACCGCTCGAATCGCGCATCGATTTCAACGTTCAGCCGGTCGAATCGCGCATCGATTTCAACGTTCAGCCGGTCGAAGCGCGCATCGATTTCAATCTTCAGCTGGTCGATTCGCGCGTCGATTTCGACCTTCAGCCTATCCATGCGCGCATACACCTCGGTCTTTAGCATATCCATTCTCGCCAAGAGCTCGCTTCTCACTAGCACTAACTCGGCCGGCGTGACGCTGGCCGTCGCCAGCGCCTCGCTCAGCGCCTGCGCATGGGCGTCGGCCTGATCGGCCGGGATTCCGGCTTCCGCCAACTTTCTGGCGTACTCAAGGGTGTCGAATTTGATCGGCATGGTCATGATCACTCCCGGCTTTTATCGTAGCAGAACCGGCCCGGCATGGGCCAAGCGACCATCGTATCGAATCGGTGGATGAGGCCTTTGCGCGCTCGCAAGCGGCCCAGTGAGCGCCTAACAAAAAACGGGGCGCCAACGTCTCCGTCAGCGCCCCGCTTCGCAACATCATTGCCCTACTACTTCGTCATCAAGCCCTTGATCACCCGCACCGGCGCGCTGCCGTAGCTGAGGAATTGTTCGTGGAAATCCTTCAGGTTGAACTTCTCGCCCAAGGCCTGCTTGCGTTCCTCGCGCAATTCCATGATCTCGCTGTAGCCGCTGAAATAGCTGGTCAGCTGCACCGACGACACCTGCACCCGGTGCCACTTCTCGACCGCCTCGGTGCGCGTCTGGAAGGCCTGGCGCGTCAGCAGGTCGATCGCCTGCTCCTCCGTCATCCCCAGCACGTGCACGCTGTAGTCGAGGATGGTGTTGGTCACGCTGCGCAGGTTCCACTTCGAATACATCAGCCACATCTCCGGCGCGTTGTCGCCGTAGCCGGACTCCAGCATCATGCGTTCGCCGTAGACCGCCCAGCCCTCGACCATCGCGCCGTTGCCGAAGATCGATTTGACGATCGACGGCGACTTGTTGGCATACACCAGCTGCGCGTAGTGGCCCGGGATCGCCTCGTGGATATTGAGGATCTGCAGGATCCAGTGGTTGTACTCGCGCAGGCTGCTCTCGGCCGCCTCCGCCGTCGCGCCGTCGAGCGGCGTGACGTTGTAGTAGGTGCGGTCCTGCGGCCGGTACGGTCCCGGCGCGTCGATGCTGGCGCCGGCCACACCCGCCTGATAGGCCGGCGTCGCGCGCACTTCGAGCTGCTTGTTGCGGTCCAGGGTCAGCAGGTTCTTGCTGATCACCCAGTCCTGCAGCACCGGAATCTGGCGCTTGATCTCGCTGACGAAATCCTCGCGCCGCACGTGGTTGGCCGACAGTTTGTCGATCATCATGCCGATCTTGGCGAACCGGTCGGCCGGCTTGGCCACACCGGGGAAATACTTGTCCCACATCCCATCGGACAGCTTGTCCATATTGGCCAGCAGGTCCTCGCGCGCGGCGAGCGCCTTCTGATAGGTCTGTTCGGCGGTGCTGCCGGACTGGATATCGTAGGCGAACTTTTGCTCATACATCGCCTTGCCGATGCGGAAGGTGCGGCGGCCCCGGGTGTCCATCAGCTTGTCCATCTCGGTCAGGAAGGCCACATAGCCGTCGACCGCCGTCAGCGCCGCGTTGACGCGCTGCGTGAACTGCTGCTTCTCGATCGGCGTCAGGATCGACGCCTGTGCGGCCTTGTTGACTTCGATCAGCACGGTCTGCACGCCGGGCGCCTGCTTGATCGCCAGGCGCGTGTGTTCGCGGGTCGGGTTGACGATGTTGTTGCGCGCCGCCTCGTAGTACGCCGGAATGCTGGCGATGCGCTTGAGCAAGGTGCGCAGGCGCTGCGGCTGGGCCGCGTATTCGGTGCCCAGGATCAGGTCCAGCGGACCGGCGACGTTGTAGCTGGCCGGGTTCCACTCGAACTCGCGCAAGGTGGTCAGGCGGAAGCGGTCGCTATCGAGCTTGTTGATCAGCAGCGCCAGGTCGGTGCGCTGCTTGGGCGACAGCTGGCTGGCGTTGACTTTGCCGAAGCGCAGTTTCCAGTCGTCGATGAAGGCCAGTTCCCTGGTCTGCGTGGCCGCGTCCGGAATGCTCAAGGTGGCGGCGGTGTCGTACTTGCCGGCGTAGATCGCGCTTTCCGAATCGATGCGCCACAGCGCGTTGAGGAACTGGTTGCTGAGGGTGTCGAACGAGCGGTCCTGGCGCCGTTCCGACACGGCGGCCACGGCCGGCCTGGTGGCGACCACCGCCGTTGTCGCCGCAGCGGCCGCGACAGCTTTGCCGTTGCCGCTTTTCTTCGTTGTCTTGCTGCTTTTGCCAGCCTTGCTGGCGGTGGCGCTTTTGGTGCCGGTCTTGCCGGTGTTTTTGCTACTCTTGGCGTTCTTGTTTTTACTACTGGTGCTGGCGTCCTTGTTGGTGGTCGCCGCGCCGGCAGGTGCGAAGGCAAGTGCCGCCATCACCACCGCCAGTGCAATTTTTGTCTTGATCATCGTCTGCAGCCTTGTGTTTATTTTGACAAGGCACGCGTGTCCACATCACGCGGTGGCAAGCGTGCCGAGTCGAAGCGATGGAGATTATCACTAATCGGCCCGCTTGAGAGCGCTCGATACAAGACAAAGCAGCCGGACAGGAAGATTCGCCCCATCATTCCTATGCTTGGGCGGACTGCTGCCCGCCGCCGATCGGCGCCGAAATATCGCGCAGCGTTTCCGCGGTTTCCTCGGCGTCGGTGTCGGCTTCCGGATCGGTCAGGTCGGCCAGAGCGACGATACCGATCAGCGTGTGGGTGTCGCGGCTGACCACCGGCACCCGGCGCACCTGCAGATCGCGCATATCCTGCATCACCTCATCGATCGTCTGGTCCTCGTAGCAATGGCAGACATCCTCGGTCATCACCTCGTTCACCTGCGTCTCGTCGGGACCGAGGCCGGCTGCGGTGGCGCGGATGGTGATGTCGCGATCGGTGATCATGCCGAGCAGGCGATTGCCTTCTGTCACCGGCAGCGCCCCGACATCCAGATCGTCCATCATCTCCGCCGCCTGGCGGATCGAATCCTCCGGTGAGACGCTGCTGACTTCCCTGCTCATAACTTCCGCAATGGTTTTCATCGTGTTTCTCCTTTACATGAACGTAGGCGTCGGGCGACGCCATGGCAGTAAGATAGGATAGGCACAATGAAGTTCAAGACGGTCTTCGTGTTATTTTTTTAAGCCTTCCTGCAGCATGTTGAGCATTTCGCCGGCCGACATGCGGCCCGAGACGTCGCTGCCCTCGAGCAAGCTGTCGGCCAGGTCGCGCTTATGCTGGTGCAGGTCGACGATGCCTTCCTCGATCGTGTGGCGGGCCACCAGGCGGTAGATGGTCACCGGGCGCAGCTGGCCCATGCGGTGGGCGCGGTCCGAGGCCTGGTCCTCCACCGCCGGATTCCACCACGGGTCCATGTGGATCACGTAGTCGGCGGCGGTCAGGTTGATGCCGACCCCGCCCGCCTTCAGGCTGATCAGGAAGACGTCGCCGATGCCGGCCTGGAAGGCGTCCACCCGCTTCTTGCGGTCGGCCATCGAGGTCGAACCGTCGAGGTATTGGTAGCTGATGCCGTTGGCGTCCAGGTGCGCGCGGATCAAGGACAGGTGGTCGACGAACTGGCTGAACACCAGCACCTTGTGGCGGTTCTCCAGCAGCCCTTCGAGCAGGTGCGCGAACGCCGCCAGCTTGCTGCTGGCCAGTCCCAGCTCCGGCGCGATCAGGTTCGGGTTGCAGCAGGCGCGCCGCAAGCGCATGATCTCGGCCAGGATCTGGATCGATTTCTTCTCGGCCGGGCCTTCGACGGCGGCCAGGTTCTCCAGCGCCGTGCGGCGCAGCGATTCATACAGCGCCGTCTCTTCTTTCGACAGATCGACCTCCAGGGTGATCTCGGTGCGCGACGGCAGCTCGGTGAGCACCTGCGCCTTGGTCCGGCGCAGCATGAACGGCTGGATCAGGCGGCGCAGGCGGTTGCGCGCACCCAGTTCGGCGCGGTGGTCCTGCGGCTTTTCGATCGGCGCCGCGAAGCGCAGATTGAACTGCTCAATGCTGCCCAGCAGGCCCGGATTGATGAAGCGGAACAGGTTCCACAACTCGCCCAGGTGGTTTTCCAGCGGCGTGCCGGTGGCGATCATGCGGAAGTCGCCCTTGAGCGCCATCACGGCCTGCGAGCGCTTGGTGGCGCCGTTCTTGATCGCCTGCGCTTCATCGAGCACGATGGTGTTCCACTGCACGCCGGCGAACAGCGCCGACTCCAGCTGCAGCAGGCCATAACTGGCCACCACCACATCGTACGGCTGCAAGGTGGACATGGTCCCGGCGCGGTCGCCGGCGCCGAACAGCTTGACGTTGAGGGTCGGCGCGAAGCGTGCCGCTTCGCTGATCCAGTTCATGCACACCGACGTCGGCGCGATCACCAGCGTCGGGCCCTGCGGCGCGCGCGACAGGATCAGCGCGATCGCCTGCAGGGTTTTTCCGAGGCCCATATCGTCGGCCAGGCAGGCGCCCACGCCCCAATGCGCGAGGCGCGCCAGCCAGTTGAAGCCCTCCAGCTGATAGTCGCGCAACTCGGCCTGCAAGGTGCTCGGCAGATGCGGTTCGAACGCCGCCTGCGACGCCATGCGCTGCAGATGCTCCTTCCACAGCTTGTCCGCCTTCAGGCCGCCGACATCGTCGGCCAGCTCCTCCAGCGCGAACGCGGCCAGCGGATGCAGGCGCACGCCGTCGGCGGTCAGCTCGCCGTAGGCCGACACCTCGCGCAGGCGGCGGTGCAGCTCCTCGGTCAGCGCCAGGTAGCGGTTCTCGCCCAGTTCCACGAAGCGGCTCTGGTTCTTCTGCATCAGTTCCAGCAGGGTGCGCAGGTCCATCACCTTGTCTTCGTCGATCTGCACTTCGCCGCTGGCCGCGAACCAGTCCTTGTTGCTCTTGATGGACAGGCGCACCTGCTTGGTCTCGACCTTGGCGGCGACGCGGAATTTCTCGCCTTCCGGCCAGGCCAGCACGATGCTGCCGGCCTTCATCTCCTGCAACTCGACCAGCAATTGCAGGCACAGCGCCGGCTGCCCGAGCAGCCATTCGCCGTGATCCTGCTCGGCCGATTCGAGCACCGGGCACTTGGCGATCAGTTCACGTTCGGCGTCGCGTTCGTCGATCAGGTGGCGGCGCGCCTGCACCGGCTTGCCGCCGACATCGGCGATCACGCTGTCGGCGCCGGCGCCGGGCGCGTAATAGGCGCCGTTGGCCAGCGGCCGCACCAGGATCTGCATCTTCAGGCCGTGCTGGTAGGGCAGCAGGTGCACGTGCAGGCGCGTGTCGGCTTCCACCTGCTGCATGTCCGGCGCCGCGCCGCCGATTTCCGACTGCACCGTCACCAGCGACGAGATGGAGCTGATCGCGTGCAGCACCTGCTGCTCGGCGTGCGCCGGCACTGTCAGGCTGTCGCCGACGATGGCGGCGATGCGGCGGTGCTCGTCGAGGATGCTGACCACGCGCAGGCGGGTCGGCGTCTCCTTGCTGACGATGACGGACGAATTGTCGTCGGGGATGCGCGGGTGCAGGCGAATCTCCAGGTTGCCCGGGCTTTTCTTGATCAGTAGTTCCGGCTCGCCGGCCAGCATCTCCACGCGCGTATCGGGCGCGTCGGCCCAGAACAGCAGCGGGTGGCCGATCAGCGCCGAGGCGGCGCGCTGCGGATCGATCTCGTAGGCCAGGCCGCTGGACTGGTAGCTGCGGTGCGCCACCGAGATCGCCTCCGACACGCGCACGTCCTGCGGCGTCAGGAAGTCGAATTGTTCCGGCTCGAAGCGCAGGCGTTTGAGGCCCACGGCGCGGCCCTTGCTCCACAGGCCGCGCGCATCGCGTTTTTGTTCGACCGGCGCGACGTCGGTCAGGCCGTGGCGGTTGTCGTAGGTCAGCTGCCAGACCAGGCGCGTGGCGCCGGCCGCGTCGGCCGTCGCCGGCTGCTGAAGATTGATCAGCGCCGACAACTGCCGCTGCCAGGCCTCCTGCCGCTCGAACCATACGGTCATGTCCGGGATGCCGAGGCGCGTACGCAGCGCGCTCGCGTGGCGCTGCTGGTCGACATCGCCCAGGTGGCCGAGCAGGGCGGCCGCTTGCGCGGCGATGAACAGGTAGCCGGCGCGCTCGGCGTTCTCGAACAGCTCCTGCAACTGCAAGCGGCGCTCGCCCAGATGCGGCAACGACAGCCAGAAATACAGCAGGCACTGGAACAACTGCGTTTGCGGGCCAAGATCCCACGGCAGTGCCGAGACGACGTCCGTTTGCATGGTGCCCGCGCGGATCTGGCGCAGCATGTCGATCTGCTGGTGGATGGCGGCGTCGTAGTTTGGCGGCATGCGTACCGCGATCTCGAGGTAGGCGTCCGCCGCTTTTTGATGTTTGGGGTCTTCGCTGCGCAACAGCGACAGCAGATACAGATAGGCGCCGATGCCTGCGAACAGGTGTTTGCGCTTGCCCGTTTCGCGGCGCAGCAGCTTGAGCGCTGCCTCGTAGCCGGCGAAGGCCGCGCCGGTGGCGCCGCGCAGCAGCACGATGGTACTGGCGAGGAACTGGCTTTGCGGGCCGGCGGTGCGTTCCAGATAGCGCTTGGCGTCGTCCAGGCGTCCGCACAGGATCGCGTCCTCCGCCAGCGCCAGCCGCAGTTCGGGACTGATGTCGTCCTTGGCCGCCAGCCGCCGTTGC
Organism: Duganella sp. AC237; assembly: GCF_979254035.1. NCBI lineage: Bacteria > Pseudomonadati > Pseudomonadota > Betaproteobacteria > Burkholderiales > Oxalobacteraceae > Duganella > Duganella sp. AC237. The sequence goes on from NZ_CEEDEW010000003.1 coordinate 215,696, forward strand.
AGGTGCTGCTCGCAGAATTCGCGGATCACCGGCACGGTGGGCAGTTCACGCTTGGCGTTTTCCAGCAGCACCGCCAGCACGTCGTCCTGCAGCAGTGGATGGACGCGCGCGATCATGCCCGGCTCGAACGGGCGGCCGAAGATGTCGACGATCGGGTGTAGCTGCGCCGCCTCGTAGCTGCCCAGGCAAAAAGCCAGGAGCGGCTGGATTTGTTGCGGCGCCTGGCCGCGCAAAAGGCCCATGCGCAGGCGCGCCATGCCGGCGCGGTAGCTGCGCGGCTCGACGTTGTTCCAGGTCTGGCGCATCGGCACCAGCTCGTCGTAAGCTTCGCACAGGTCGTCGAGCGCGTGGGTGCCGATCGAGGCGCGCATGGCCGGCCAGCGCAGCTTGGGGTTGCAAACGAAGCCACGCCCGGTGACGACGCTGATGAAGGCCAGCCGTTCCAGCTTGCGCATCGATTCGTCCAGGGTGCCGACGTTGTAGTGGCGGCCGTCCTTGTCCTCGATGCGCGCTTTGTTCAAATGATCGAGGATGGCGGTGCGTCCGACCGGCTCGCCGATCAGGGCGAGCAGCGCCAGTATCATTTTTTCGTTGAATTCAAGCGCGTCAAATTCGGCAAGCAGCTTCGGGTCGGCCATGCGTGGATCAGTCTTTCAGGTTGTCGATGTGGACCGGCGCGGCTGCCGAGGAATCATGCAGGCCGAAGATCCGCTGGTAGAAGTACAGTTCCGCCTCCAGGGTGCGAACGATGTTCTCGCCCTTGCGGAAGCCGTGGCCCTCGCCTTCGAGCGGCACATAGGCCACCGGCACGCCGCGCGCCTTGAGCGCGTCGACCATCATCTCCGATTGCTGTGGCGGCACGACCTTGTCGTCCAGTCCCTGGAAGAAGATCATCGGGCGCGCCAGCTTGTCGGTGTGGTTGATCGGCGAGCGCTCCTTGTACAGCGCTTGCGCCTGCGGCTGCGGCGCGATCAGGTAGGCGGTGTAGCGCGATTCGAATTTGTGCGAGTCGTCGTCCAGCCCCTGCAGGTCGGAGACGCCGTAGTAGCTGGCGCCGACCTTGAAGACATCGTGGAAGGTCAGCGCGCACAGCGTCGTCAGGCCGCCGGCGCTGCCGCCACGGATGATCAGGCGGTCGTTGTCGGCCAGGCCGCGCTCCACCAGCGCGCGGGCACCCGCCACGCAGTCCTCGACATCGACGATGCCCCACTGGCCTTTGAGCAGGTCGCGGTAGGCGCGGCCGAAGCCGGTGCTGCCGCCGTAGTTCACATCCAGCACGCCGAAGCCCCGGCTGGTCCAGTACTGGGTAGCCAGTTTCAGCGTGTTGACGGTCATGCCGGTCGGTCCGCCGTGGCTGATGACGATCACCGGTGGCTTGGTGCCGTCCGGCGCGCGCACGTCGCGGTTGCGCGGCGCGTAGAAGAACGCGTGCGAGGTGCGGCCGTTGGCGCTCGGATAGCTGATATTGGCGGGAATGGACAGGTTGTCCTCGTTGGGCAGGTCGGCGATCGACTGCGCCAGGATCTCCACGCCTTCCTCTGTGAAGTCGATACGCGCCAGCTCCAGCGGGATCGACGGGCCGCCCGCCAGCATGGCGATGTAGCCCGGCGCCACGCGCAGCTCGCGGATTTCCTCGTACGGGTTGGCGATCGCTTCGAGCTTGCCGCTGGCCGGCAGCAGGCGCGCCAGCCGGCTCACGCCCTTGTCGATATAGGTGCAGATGATTTCGGAGGCCGAGCGGAAGCCGTACATCGAATTGCCGAAGGTCCAGTGCGGGGCGCCGAATTCGGCCTCCATCGGACACAGTGCCTCCACGCCCTGGCGGTCCGCGCCCAGCCGGTACAGGTTCCACCAGCCGCTGCGGTCGGAGACGAAGTGCAGCAGCCCGTTCGGCGACCATTCCGGCTGGCAGATCGATTCGTCGGCGCCGCCGGCCACGCGCACCGGCGCCGCCAGCATGCCGTCGTCCTTGAATTCGGCCAGCCACAGCGTCGTGCCTTCCCACGGCATGCGCGGGTGGTCCCAGGTCAGCCAGGCCAGCGCGCGGCCGTCCGGCGACAGCCGTGGCGACGAATAGAAGTCGGCGCCTTGCGCCAAGACCGTTTCGCCGCCGTCGGCGATGTTGATCGCGCAAATGGTGTTGGACGGCTCGCCATGGCCATCCTCGCCGTGCAGTTCGCGCACGCCGATCAGGCGTCCACGCGCGCGGTCGACCACGAAGTCGGCGAAGCGCTGCTTGCCGCCGGCCGTCAGCGGAACCGGCGCGGCCTGCGTGTCGTCATCGGCGGCGAAATCCAGCCGGTGAACGCGGTTGTCGGCGAAATGCGAGAAGTAGACCGTTTCGCCGTCGACCGCGTAGGCGCCGCCGCCGTATTCATGCACCCGGCTGCGCACATTGAACGGCGCCGGCGTCAGCTCGTCGGTGACGGCGCCGTGGTGGCGCAGCAGCGTGTTGCGGCCCGCCTCGGCGGCGCGTCCGGCCAGCCAGAAGATATCGCCGCCGTCGGCGCCGCCCTGCATCAGCGACGACATCGGCGTGGCGCCGGCCGCCACGCGCTCGGCGCTGATGGTCGATGGCCAGGTGCCGTATTCGGCGATGGTCGATGCTTCTGATTTCATGGCGGCTCCGGGGGGCGTGGGTTGGGTGATGGGGCGGGGTGCTAGGATGATAGAGAAAGGGCGCGCAATGTTCCAGCGTCCTCGCAAAAAAATTGGCGCGGAGTGCGATAATAGCCCTTTCCCCGCTTTTTGATTGCCTTTCATGCCACAATTTGCTCCGCTTCAGAATGACACCTTCTTGCGTGCGTTGTTGCGCCAGCCGACCGGGCACACCCCGGTATGGCTGATGCGTCAGGCGGGGCGCTACCTGCCGGAATACCGCGCCACGCGACAAAAAGCGGGGTCCTTCATGGGCCTGGCCACCAATCCCGATTACGCCACCGAAGTGACATTGCAGCCGCTGGAGCGCTTCCCGCTGGACGCGGCCATCCTGTTCTCCGACATCCTGACGGTGCCCGACGCCATGGGCCTGGGCCTGTATTTCGTCGAGGGCGAGGGCCCCAAGTTCGAGCGTCCGCTCAAAACCGAAGCCGACGTGCTGGCGCTGCGCGCGCCGGAACTGGGGTCGCTGGACTATGTATTCAAGGCCGTCACGCAGATCCGCACGGAGTTGAACGGCCGCGTGCCGCTGATCGGCTTTTCCGGCAGCCCGTGGACGCTGGCGTGCTACATGGTCGAGGGCCAGGGCTCGCGCGAGTTCCACACCATTAAAAAGATGCTGTACAACCGTCCGGACCTGATGCACCACATCCTGGCCATCAACGCCAAGGCGGTGGCTGAGTACCTGAATGCCCAGATCGACGCCGGCGCCCAGGCGGTGATGATCTTCGACTCGTGGGGCGGCGCGCTGGCCGACGGCGCCTACCAGGCGTTCTCGCTCGATTACATGCGCCAGGTGGTGTCGCTGCTCAAACGCCGCAGGGATGGAGACCCGGACGGCGTCAAAATTCCGGCCATCGTCTTCACCAAGGGCGGCGGCCAGTGGATCGAGCAGATCGCCGACATCGGCGCCGACGCGGTGGGGCTGGACTGGACCGTGAACCTGACGCGGGCGCGCAAACTGGTCGGCCACAAGGTCGGTCTGCAAGGCAATCTGGACCCGGCGATCCTGTTCGCCAGCCCGGAGCAGATCCGCGCCGAAGTGCACAAGGTGCTCGACGCCTTTGGCAAGCCGGAAAACGGGCATGGACACGTATTTAATTTGGGCCACGGCATCTCCCAGTTCACGCCGCCGGAGAATGTGGCGGCCATGGTGGATGCTGTCCACACCTACAGCAAGGTCCAGCGCGCGTCTTGATCCACCGCAAACCCGTGGGGCACGTTCCGATGGGGCGTGCCCCATTTTCATTGGTGCGCAGAGGAAAGCAAACCGACTTATGCACAATTTTTTTTGGTGCAAGAATAACAGGCAGCACAATTTCCATCGCCCGAGGATGTATTGTAAGTGATTGATTTGTAAGGGTAATTATAAGGTCGTCGGATGAGGGTAGGTACTGGTTGTAAACCCATAAGTCGGGCTTCGCCAGGTTTATTTCTTCATTGTCCACAAAGTTATCCACAAAAACTGTGGATAAAAAATAAAAGTACTTAGTAAACCGTGACTTAGCCATAATGTTGTTGTTTTGCATGAGCTTTATGTTGCGCTGCACGATTTTTAGGCAATATGGCTGGGTTGATAACGAAGTTAGGGCCGCGCAAACCATTTGAGCGCTTCCTGTATAAAATTTGTCGTTATCGACTTAATGTTGTACTTTCCGGTAGCCATTAAAACGGCCCGTAAAGTGTTGAAAATCGTTAAAAAATAATCCCAAATACTTCACTTATGCACAGCTGCGGAGAAAAAACCGGTTTTCTCCGCCTCCTAGGGGGCTTTTTCCAAGTGTTTGATTTTAAACGGAAATAAATTCGAATATTTGAACAGTTAGCGCGGCTACCAACTGTTAAGTGATTGGTTTCCGGAGATTAAGATTCTCTTGTCCACAAAGTTATCCACAAAAAACCGTGGAGTCTTCCACAGCACCGATTTCATGTGACTGGATCTATGCAGGGCCTCTTTCACCATTGCATTCTTCAGGTGGCGCTCGATACGCCGCTGAATGCCATCTTCGATTACCGCTGGTATTGCGACGCGACGGAGCAGCCGCAGGTCGGCCAGCTGGCGTTCGTGCCGTTCGGCGCGCGCGAGGTGATGGGCCTGATCGTTGGCGTGGCGGCGGAGACCGATGTGCCGGACGGGAAATTGAAGGATGCGCTGGCGGTCCGCAGCCAGCTGGCGCCGCTGTCGGCGCAATGGCTGGCGCTGGCCGGCTTTGCCGCCGACTACTATCAGCGTCCGCTGGGCGAGGTGGCCCTGCCGGGATTGCCAAAGAACCTGCGCGCGCCGACCCCGCTGACCCTGGACAAGGCGATAAAAAAGCTGGCCAAGCTCGATGCCCCGCACGACGGCACGCCGCTCAACATGCCAGTGCTCAATCCCTCGCAGCAGGAAGCGGCCGACGCCATCGGCGGCGCTGCCGGCTTCACGCCCATTTTGCTGTACGGCGTCACCGGCAGCGGCAAGACCGAGGTGTATCTGCAGGCCTGCGCCCAGGTGCTGGCGCGCGAGGCGGAGGCGCAGATCCTGATCCTGGTGCCGGAGATTAACCTGACGCCCCAGTTGGAAGGCAATATCCGCGCGCGCTTCCCCGGCGTGATGCTGGCGACCCTGCACAGCAGCCTGTCGGAGGGGGAGCGCATGCTGCACTGGCTGGCCGCGCACCAGGGCCGGGCGCGCATCGTGCTCGGCACGCGGCTGGCGATCCTGGCGTCGCTGCCGAACCTGAAGCTGATCGTCATCGACGAAGAGCACGACCCGTCGTACAAGCAGCAGGAAGGCTTGCGCTATTCGGCGCGCGACCTGGCGGTGTGGCGCGCCTGGCAGCTGGCGATTCCGATCGTGCTCGGATCGGCCACGCCGTCGCTGGAAAGCTGGCACCACGCGCAGTCGGGCCGCTACCGCAAGCTGGAACTGCGCGAACGCGCCGTCAAGAACGCCGTGCTGCCGCAGGTGAAGCTGATCGACATGGAGCGCGACAAGCCGAAGGACGGCCTGACCTCCGGGCTGATCGCCGCCATCAGGCAGCGCATGGAGCGCGGCGAGCAATCGCTGTTGTTCCTCAACCGCCGCGGCTACGCGCCGGTGATCTGCTGCGAATCGTGCGGCTGGATCAGCGAGTGCACGCGCTGCACCTCGTTCATGGTGCTGCACCGTCCCGAGCACCGGTTGCGCTGCCATCACTGCAGCCTGGAGCTGCGCATCCCGCGCCACTGCCCGACCTGCGGCAACGTCGACCTGCAACCGCTGGGACGCGGCACCCAGCGCGTCGAGGAGGGCTTGCAGGCCATGTTCCCTGAGGCGCGCGTGCTGCGCATCGACGCCGACTCGACCCGCAAGAAGGGCAGCGCGCAGGCGGCCTTCGATACCGTCCATCGCGGCGAGGTCGATATCCTGATCGGCACGCAGATGGTGGCCAAGGGCCACGACTTCAAAAAGCTTACGCTGGTCGGCATTCTCAATCCGGACACCGCGCTGTTTTCGCAGGATTACCGCGCCAGCGAGCGGCTGTTCGCGCAGCTGATGCAGGTGTCGGGACGCGCCGGCCGCGCCGGGCGGACCGAGGGCGGCAGCGTCAGCGAGGTGCTGATCCAGACCCGCTATCCGCAGCATCCGCTGTACGGCGCGGTGGTACACCACGATTACGACCACTTCGCGTCGGCGCTGCTGGAGGAGCGCGAGCAGGCCGCGCTGCCGCCGTATCTGTTCCAGGCGCTGTTGCGGGCCGAGGCGCCGGAGCTGGCGACTGCCATCGAATTCCTGACCATCGCCCGCGACTGCGTCGAGCATCCGGGCATCACCATCAACGACCCCATCCCGATGAGCATGACCCGCGTACACAACGTCGACCGCGCGCAGTTGCTGGTCGAATCGGCGTCGCGGCCGATGCTGCAGCAGTTCCTGAAGGAGTGGTTGTGGACCCTGCGCGAAATGAAAAGCCGCGTGAAATGGTCGCTGGAAGTCGATCCGCTCGATATTTAACGATAGCGGCTATTGCAACAGGCAACGCCGCGCGGTGGCGATGATTTGCTCGCTGAGCGCGCGCGTGAACGGCGTGTCGAGGTTCCACGCGTGCCAGTTCAGCGCCACATCGACGTGCCTGCCCGGCGCCAGATCGACCAGGCGGCCGTCGGCCAGCGACCGGGTGGCCTGCGACAGCGGCATCAGCCCGTAGGCCAGGCCGCCGTGGACGCATTCGGCGCTGGCCGGCGACAGCGGCACCGTGTGGTGCGGATACGGACCGTCCAGGTCGAGCGCCTCGCGCAGGAAGCCGGCCATCATGTCGCGGTCGCACACCACCGCCGGCGCCAGCCGCGCCGCCTCGGCCGAAAAGCCGTCGCCGAACCAGTGGCCGGCGAACACGGGCGTGGCCACGCACACATAGCGCAGCTTGCCCAGCGGCGTTACCTCCGGGCCGTTGGCCGGATGCTCGGGGTGCGGCTGGGCGGCGGCGATGCTGCCGAATACGCTACCCTCCCGCACCAGATGCAGGGCCATGTCGCGGCTGGCCTGCTGAATGTTGAGTTGGCAACGCGGCGGCGACAGCAGCGGTTGCAAGCTCAGCGGGAACCACGTGGCCAGGCTGGCGGCGTCTATCGCCAGGGAAATCTCCGGCATGCTAACCTTGTTGCCGAGATCGATGTCGAGCGCGGCTTCCATCAATTTGACGCTGCGGTGGTGCGAGACCAGCCGCTGGCCGAGCCCGGTCGGCACGGCCGGCTGGCCGCGCACGATCAGCAGGCGGCCGGCGGCGTCCTCCAGCGCCTTGATGCGCTGGGAGACGGCCGATTGGCTGATGCCGAGCGCGGTCGCGGCCTTTTCAAAGCTGCCATGGCTGGCGACAGCGTCCAGCACGGCTAGCGCGCGATAGTCTAGTGGAGCCATAAGTGCTACTTATAAAATTGAAATACAATAAGTAATACTAATGCTCTTTTGCTCCAAAGTAAAATTAGAAAACCAATCGGAACACATCATGAAGACTATCAAGACAGAAGTTGCGGTGATCGGCGCCGGCACCGCCGGCATGACGGCCTACCGCGCGGCGACCGCCGGCGGCAAGAAAGCCGTGCTGATCGAGAGCGGCCCGTACGGCACCACTTGCGCCCGGGTCGGCTGCATGCCCAGCAAGCTGCTGATCGCAGCGGCCGAGGCCGCACACGCGGCGAAGGCGGCGCCTGCCTTCGGCGTCCATCCGGGGCCGGTCCGCATCGACGGCAAGGCCGTGATGGCGCGCGTGCGCGCCGAGCGCGACCGCTTTGTCGGCTTCGTCGTCGAAGCGGTCGACGGTTATCCGGCCGCCGACAAGCTCCACGGCCACGCGCGCTTTATCAGTGAAAACAAACTCCAGGTGGACGACCACACGCTGGTCCAGGCCGAGCGCTTCGTCATCGCCACCGGCTCGACTCCCATCGTGCCGGAGGAGTGGGCAGCCGCCGGTCCGCGCGTCATCAACAGCGACGCCGTGTTCTATTGGGACGATTTGCCGGAATCGATCGCCATCGCCGGCACCGGCATCATCGGGCTGGAGCTCGGGCAGGCATTGCACCGGCTGGGCGTGCGCGTGACCATTTTCGCGCGCGGCGAGAGCATTGCCCAGTTGAGCGACCCGGACGTGCTGGCGGTGGCCCGCCGCGCCATGAGCGTTGAACTCGACATCCGCTATGAAACCAAGGTGACCAAGGTGGAGCTTGACGGCGAGCAACTGGTTGTCACCAGCACGCGGCTGGACGGCGAGCAGCGCACCGAGCGCTTCAGCCACCTGCTGTCGGCGGTGGGACGGCGTCCGAACGTGCACGAGCTGGGACTTGAAAATACCGGTCTCAAGCGCGACCACCACGGCATCCCGCTGTACGACAAATACACCATGCAGTGCCAGCAAAGCCCGATCTTCGTCGCCGGCGACGCCGACAACGATCGCCCGCAATTGCCGGAGGCGGCCGACCAGGGCCGCATCGCCGGCGACAACGCCGCCCGCTATCCGGACGTCAAGCCGGGCCTGCGCCGCACGCCGCTGACGATCGCCTTCACCGAGCCGCAGATCGCCACGGCCGGCGCCAGCCACGAGGAATTGTGCGCCTCGCACACGGGCCGCTTCGCGGTCGGCAAGGTGTCGTTCGAGAACCAGGGCCGCAGCCGCGTGATGCTGCAAAACCAGGGCATGCTGCGCGTCTACGGCGAGTTCCGCAGCGGCCGCTTTCTCGGCGCCGAGATGATCGGCCCGCGCGCCGAGCACATCGGCCATCTGCTGTCATGGGCCGCCCAGGCCGGGCTGAGCGTGGCCGCCATGCTGGACATGCCGTTTTACCATCCGGTGGTGGAGGAGGGCGTGCGCACCGCGTTGCGCGACCTGGCGCACCAACTGGCGAACGAACCCAAGCACGACGACCCGTGCGTCGACTGCACACCCGCGCCATGATTCTGGAATGTCACACAACGATACAAAAAAAGTCACACATTTCTATTGAGAACCTTTATGCTGCGATTTCGATAATTCCGGTAGTGGTTTGATGAAGATACGTAAGGTCACGGCGGCGGATTTGAAGTTGGGAATGCTGATTCCGTGGAATGTTTATAGCGACACCGGTGCTTTGCTTGTACGTAAGGGACACATGATCGCCAGCGCCAATCAGATCGACTATCTGATCGAGCGCGGCAATTTTGAAGACTATAGCGACCAGGGCCCGGAATCGGCCGGGCCGGAGTCCGTGCTGCGCAAGCTCAACGGCGCCTGCCTGGAACTGCAGGGCTTGCAGCAAGCCATCGCCCGGCGCGCGGCCCCGCCCGGCCTGCGCCGAAAGCTCGAAGAGATCGCGACCCTGGTGGGCGACGCGATCTCGCTGAATGTCGATATCGCCACCGCCAGCATCCTGCACAACCAGCGGCAGGCGCCTTATCCGGTGCGCCACTGCATCGACACCGCGATCGTCGCGCAGGTGCTCGCCCGCGCCCGCGAGCGCTCGCCGGACGACGTCATGGCCGTCACCCTGGCCGCGCTGACGATGAATCTGGGCTTGCTGGAGGACCAGCAGCGCTGGCATGACGGCGCCGCCGCCTTCGACGCGGCCGAGCGCGAGCGCATGATGGCCCATCCCGAGCTGAGCGCGCGCTTGCTGGCCGATGTGGGGATCATCGACCCGACCTGGGTCGATTGCGTATTGCACCACCATGAAAACGAGGACGGCACCGGTTACCCGTTCGGCAAGGCCGGGGCGCAGATTCCGCCGCTGGCCAAGCTGGTGATCCTGGCCGATCGGTATTGCGCGCGCGTATCGGAGCGCGGCTACCGCCCGGCGATGTCGGCCAACGCGGCGCTGCGCGACATCCTGCTGGAAGCCAGGACCACCTTGCACACCAACCTGGCGTCGCTGCTGATCCGCGAGCTGGGCATCTATCCCATCGGCAGTTACGTACGGTTGATCAACGGCGAGGTGGCGGTGGTGTCGCGGCGCGGGCTGCAATCGACGACGCCGCATGTGGAGTCGGTGCTCGGCCCGCGCGGGGCGCCGCTGGAGGTGTTTCTCGAGCGCGACACGCGCATGCCGCTGCACGCGATCCGCGAAGTGCTGACCAATGCCCAGGTGGCGGCGCTGAACGCGCCGCCGCTGCGGATGGAACAAGTGTGGGGCCGCGCGGCGGCGCTTTAGCGCTTTTAGTTCAGCGTGGCGCCGAGCCGTCCCTGCGAGGCCAGGTCGCGCAGCACGCGGATCATGTCGATATCGGACTCCTGGTAGGCCGATTTGCGGAACTCGTCGTACATGGCGTTGGCGGCGTCGGTGGCGGCGTCGTGGTCGTCCTGGTACTGGAAGCGCACGTACAGGGTGTCGGCGGTCGGGGTTTCGATGGTCACCGTCAGGCTCTGGCGGCTGATGTCTTGCTGCGGCGCCACTTCATAGCGCAACTGGCGCATCGGTTCAAGCACCACATGGTCCTCGACCACCAGCTCGCCAAATCGGCGGCGGCGGCGGAAGCCGTTGTCGGTGCGCTCGTCGACGATGCAATCGTCCAGGTGCGGCACGAACAACTTCGGCGACTCGGCGCTCAGCACCAGGCCGGCCCACACTTGCTCGGGAGTCAGGGCGTCGATCAAAGGATTCAGCGGGTCGTTAATCTCTATTAAATGTTCGAATTTCATAGTTCTACCGTGTAAAAGCGGCGCATGTGCGCTCCAGGCCAACATGGTAACGCAAATGTCATAAAGCCTCAGCGCCAGCCTGCAAGCCACGGCCCTGCGCTGCTACAATGGTTGGCTATTCCCTCGTCAGATCGTCCCCCGATGTCCAAAGCACCACAATTCGGCCTCAACGTCCCGCAAAGCGAAGCCGTGACCTATCTGGACGGCCCGTGCCTGGTGCTGGCCGGCGCCGGCTCGGGCAAGACGCGCGTGATCACGCAAAAGATCGCCCACCTGATCGAGGACCGGGGCTACGACCCGCGCACCATCGCCGCGCTGACCTTCACCAACAAGGCGGCGCTGGAAATGCAGGAGCGTATCGCCAAGCTGCTCAAGCAGCCCAAGCAGGCCAAGCAGCTGACGGTGTCGACCTTCCACTCGCTGGGCGTCAAGATCCTGCGCCAGGAGGCCAACGGCGTCGGCCTCAAGGACCGCTTTTCCATCATGGACAGCGACGATTGCGGCTCCCTGATCCAGGATCTGGCCATCACCACCGACAAGCAGGTGGTGCGCCGCATCCAGACCGACATTTCGCTGTGGAAAAACGGCTTGGTCGACCCGATGATCGCGCTGCAGCAGGCCAAGGACGAGGACGAGGCGCAGTCCGCGCGCATCTACGCCAGCTATGTGGCGACCTTGTCTGCCTACCAGGCGGTCGACTTCGACGATTTGATCCGTTTGCCGGTGGAACTGTTCCGCAGCAACGAGCCGGTGCGCGACAAGTGGCAGCGCCGCCTGCGCTACCTGCTGATGGACGAGTACCAGGACACCAACACCTGCCAGTACGAGCTGGTCAAGCTGATGGTGACGGGCATCGGCAAGAAGCCGATGTTCACCGCCGTGGGCGACGACGACCAGGCCATCTACGCCTGGCGCGGCGCCTCGGTGGAAAACCTGAAGACCCTGCAGACCGACTTTCCCGACCTGCAGGTGATCAAGCTGGAGCAGAACTACCGCTCGACCACCCGCATCTTGCAAGCGGCCAACGCGGTGATCGGCAACAATCCCAAGCTGTTCGAGAAGTCGCTGTGGTCGGAACACGGCTTGGGCGAGCCGATCAACGTGCTCGGCATGGCCAACGACGACCAGGAGGCCGAGCAGGTGGCCATCATGATCTCGGCCGACCATTTCCAGCGCAAGAACAAGTGGTCCGACTACGCCATCCTGTACCGGGGCAACCACCAGGCCCGCATCATCGAGCAAAGCCTGCGCAAGGAACGCATTCCGTACACGATTTCCGGCGGCCAAAGCTTCTTCGACAAGGCCGAGATCAAGGACATCATCAGCTACCTGCGCCTGCTGGCCAACACCGACGACGATCCGGCCTTCATCCGCGCCGTCACCACGCCCCGGCGCGGCGTCGGCCAGTCGACCATGGAAACGCTGGGCACCTTCTCGGGCCAGTGGCAGTGCTCGCTGTTCGAGGCCGTGTTCAAGGGCGGCATCGAAGCCCTGCTCAACGATCGCCAGCTGGGACCGCTGCGCGAGTTCTGCAACTTCATCAACAACCTCGAGTCGCGCGCCAGCCGTCCGGGTCCGAGCGGGAGCGGCGACAATGCCGCCCAGGTGCTGGACGACCTGCTGGAGGCGATCAATTACGAGTCCTACCTGTACGACATGTTCGACGAGCGCGCGGCCCAGGGCAAGTGGCAGAACGTGCTGGAGTTCACCAACTGGCTCAAGGAGCGCGGCCGTGGCGGCAAGGACCGCGACGGCGACGAAAAGAACGTGCTGGAGCTGACGCAGATGGTGGCGCTGATGTCGATGCTGGAGGGCCAGGACGAGGATCCGGACGCGGTGCGCATGTCGACCCTGCACGCGTCCAAGGGACTGGAGTATCCGCACGTGTTCCTGGTCGGCGTCGAGGAGGGCATCCTGCCGCACAAGGGCGACCCGGACGCGCCGGCCGAGACCATCGCCGCCCGCGTGCAGGAGGAGCGGCGTTTGATGTACGTCGGCATCACGCGCGCCCAGCGCACCTTGCAGATCACGTGGTGCAAGAAGCGCAAGCGCGGCGGCGAGCAGGTCCATTGCGACCCGTCCCGCTTCATCAAGGAAATGGAACTCGATGTCGGCACCGCCGCGCCGGTCGAATCCGAGATCATCACGCCAAAAGAGCGGCTGGCAAGGATGAAGGAACTTTTAACCACACCCAAGCCGGAAGTGAAGCCGTAAACCATCGATAGGCGCGCGTTGTCCACGAGCAATGTGCTAGCATCGATTTGCCGACCGCTTTGGTCCGACTGCTTCCGGAGGTGACATCTTGCGTATCCGACTTATCGCTGCTTTGCTGCTCTCCTGCGCGCTCTTGCCCGCAGCCCAGGCCGAGGAATTCGCCACCAAGGCGGAAGCCGAGGCCATGGTGGCCAAGGGCTTGAAATACTGGAAGGCCAACGGCAACGAGAAAACCTACGCCGAGATCGGCAAGAAGGACGGCCAGTTCGTCGACCGCGACCTGTATCTGGTGATTTACGGTCTCGACGGTACGGTGCGCACGCACGGCGCCAATCCCAAGATGATCGGCAAGAACTTGATGGAAATCCGCGACGTCGACGGCAAATTCTTCATCAAGGAGCGCATCGAGCTGGCCAAGAAGAAAAAGCCGTTCTGGCAGGATTACAAGTTCACCAACCCGACCAACGGCAAGATCGAACCGAAGAGCATGTACTGCGTGCCGGAAGACGATATGGTGCTGTGCGGGGGCGTCTATCTGAAATAAGCGGCGGGGCGGTTAGAATGCATGCTTTCCAGCAGGGAGTATGCCGTGGGTAACACCGAAGACCGCTTCATCGATATCGAAACCAAACTGGCGCACCAGGAATACATCGTGGAGTCGCTCAACCAGCGTGTCTACGAGCAGCAGCAGCAAATCGACAAGCTCGAGCAGATGTGCGCCGCGCTGGTCCAGCATGTGCGCGACCAGGCGCAAGGCAACAGCGGCGGTGCGCTCGCGCACGAGCCGCCGCCACACTACTGATTTATACCAGCACCGCGCGCAGCGCCTCGACGGCGATCGCGTGGTCTTCCGCCTGGCGCAGGCCGGACACCGTCACCGTGCCGATCATGCCGACGTTCCTGATCGTGATCGGGAACGCGCCGCCGTGGGCCGCGTAGTCGGCCGGATCGAGATACTTGATCTCGTCGAACGCCACGCCGCGGTGTTTATGGTCGATGCCGATGAAGAACGAGCAGCGGCCGAAGCGCTCCACCACATTGTTCTTGCGGCGTATCCAGTCGGCCTGGTCGGCCGAGGCGCCCTGCATCGCGTGGTGAAACAGCACCTTGCCGTTGACGGTGATGTTGACCGTCACGATTTTCTGCCTGTCCTTGGCCAGCTCGACCACCTTCAAGCCCAGCGCCAGCGCGGTATCGCTGCCGAACGCGGTGAACTGCAATTCCTTTTCCTGCTGCGTCAGCGTGTCGAGCAACTCCGGGAAATTTTCCATCGATAATTCCTTTAGTGGTAAGCGCAGACCGCAGTGTAGCCGAGCTCGGCCTTCTGTTCCCACGCGCAAGACGCAACGCCGATATTTAGTTGTGTCAATGCCCATAAAGTTGTCTGATGGAACAGATGGTTGTGCGTTATACTATCGGCCCGCGTGCCGCCCCCAGCCACGCTCTCCCGTGGTTTTTCATGCACATCGACGTTTCCACCTTGCTCATCGCCATGACGCTCAACATGTTGACGATGGCGGTCGCGTTGCCGTATTTCATGGGGCACGTCAACCGGCCGGCACGGCGCGCACAGGTCGGCATTGTCTTGCAGACGGCCGGCTGGGTGCTGTTGCTGCTGTCGAGCACGTGCGAGCCCGGCGGCTGGCTGGACCGCTTGCTGTCGACCTTGTCGATGGGCTGCATCGCCGGCGGCATGGCGTTCAACGCGGTCGCTTTCGACTTGTGGTGCGGCCGCCAAGCCACCGCGCGCGCGCCGGCCATCATCGCCGTGCTGCTGACGCTCGGCTACGGCGCCGGCTTTTCGAGCTACGCCTTCCGCGTCGGCTGGGCCAACGGCCTGCTGACCCTGCAGATGGCGATGGTGGTCATGGCGCTGTGCCGCCGGCCGCAGGCGCCGGTCGGCCGCTGGCGCTGGTTGCTGGTGATCTCGCTGCTGGCGCAAATGGTGGTGACGGCCTGGCGCGGCGCGCTGGGCGCCTTCTACACGGCCGATTTCCCGCATTTCTTCGCGCCGCACGTGGTCAACCTGGTGTTCGCGCTGGTGGCCAACATCACGGTGGTGCTGTCGCTGGCGGCCATCCTGCTGGCCCACCGCGACGAGGCCGCGCGCGAACTCGAGCGCCTGGCCACGGTCGACGGCCTCACCGGCGCCCTTAACCGCCGCGCCTGGCTGGCGCAGGCCGGCATCGACCTGGCGATCAGCGTGCGCTACCGGCAGCCGATGGGGGTGCTGATGCTCGACCTCGACCACTTCAAGCAACTCAACGACACGCGCGGCCATGCCGCCGGCGACCGCGCGCTGCAGCGCTTCGCGGCGGCGCTGCGGGCGGTCAGCCGCACCGGCGACGTCTTCTGCCGCTATGGCGGCGAGGAATTTTGCGTGCTCCTCAACCGCGCCGACATCGCCGCCGTCCAGGCCTACGACCGCCGCCTGCGCGACTGGCTGGCCGACTATGTGCTGCCGACCCTGGACTTCGAGCTGTCGTACAGCGCCGGCATCGCCATGCGCCTGTCGGAATCGGACACCATCGAGGCCATGCTGCGCCGCGCCGACGCCGGCCTGTACCTCGCCAAGGCGCAGGGCCGGGCCATCACGTTGGGCGGGTAGCAGGCGCCACGCCGTTGTTGACGGGTTACGACGCCTGAAAAAATATGCGGGACGATGTCGAATCGACCGTTTGTCGTTCGTCGTATGATCTGAGGGCTGTCCTCTACTTCTTTCAGGAGAATCGATTATGACCACCAATACCGTGCAACTGCATCGCGTCCTCAAGTCCACGCCGGACCGCGTTTATCGCGCCTTCCTGAACCCGGACGCCACGGCCAAATGGCTGCCGCCGTTTGGCTTCACCGGCAAGGTCCACCAGATGGACGCGAAGGTCGGCGGCACGTACAGCATGTCATTCACCAATTTCACCACCGGCGACAGCCACTCGTTCGGCGGCGAATACCTGGAACTGGTGCCTAACGAGTTGCTGCGGTACACGGCCAAGTTCGACGATCCCAACCTGCCGGGCCAGATGCAGACGACGGTGACACTGCGCGAGGTGTTCTGCGGCGTGGAGATTAAGGTGGTGCAGGAGGGTATCCCGGCGGTGATCCCGGCCGAGGCGTGTTATCTGGGCTGGCAGGAGTCGCTGGTGCTGCTGGCGCAACTGGTCGAGCCGGAGATTCGCCAGTAGTTCCCAAAGTAATGAGGCGTTGGTGCGATGGTCCACGCTCAAGGAGACGGGAGCAGACCATACACCTTGACGATCAAGCCTGCCGTGCCGAGGGCGGTGGTCAGGCAGATGCTCAACAGAATGCGGAAGTCCGTGGTGCGAATCTTCATCAATTGCTCGTGGACGCGAACGAATTCGGCGTCGGTACGGACGAAGCCGGCCCGCATTTCGTCGCGCAGTCCCGATACGGCCTGGCCTTGGTAGTCGATCGCCGTCTCCAGATGGGCGACTCGCTCGGCGATGTAAGGTTGGCCCTGCTGGGACTCGCGATTGCTGTTCATGATGGACTCCTCCTCATTGATCGCTACTTTACGCCGTCGTGTAGGCGCGGCATAGAGCGCACGATTGACGCAGCGCCGAACGCGAAAGCTCCGGAGCCGATCACTCGCCAAAAATGTAGTTCGCGACCTCGCTGTTATCGAGCCAGCGACCGGCTATCGGACTTCCCAGGGCGGAGGCCTTGCGCAGCCAGACCTTGCCTTGTTCCGGATCCGGCGCCGTGTGCATTCCCCTGGTGAGCATATATCCCATCACTGCCATCGCCTGGACATTTCCCCCTGCCGCGGCCCGCTGCAGGAAGTTCCAGCCATCGACCGGGCTTTGCATCACGCCCTTGCCTGCAAGGTACAACTCGCCCATTACCGCCTCCGCCCGGGGATCGCGCCGTTGCGCAGCCTTTCCAAGCCAAAGCCTGGCCAGAGCCAAATCTTTTTCGACCCCTTTGCCGCGTAAGTACATGAGGCCAAGATGTGTCTGAGCCGCCGGCAGGTCGGCTTCGGCCGCCTTGCGGTACCACGCCACGGCATTGGCATCGCTCTGTTCAACGCCAGTCCCGTTCTCGTAATAGCTGCCCAATTTATCCTCGGATGCATGATCGCCCTGGTCGGCGGCCTTGCGATACCACTCCGCCGCGAGCGTGGGGGTGCGCGCGACGCCGGTACCCGTTTCATAGAATCCGGCCAACTTGCGCTGAGCCTGGACATTGCCCTGCTGTGCAGCTTTTTGATAGTAGGCCAGTGCCTGCTCGGGGTTTTTTTCCGCGCCCACCCCGTAGTTTAAGATGTTTGCGAGCTCATATTGCGCATCCGGCTGTCCGCGTTCCGCCGCCAGGCGAAACATCCTGGTCGCATATGCCGGATCCGCAGGCAAGCCGTGCGATCCCCGATACAGCATCCCCAGCTCATACAAGGCCTGTAAATCGCCTTTCAGCGCGGCTGCGCGATAGGTCTCCGCGCGGTCCACCGCCTGCTGCCTTCGCTCGCGCGTATCGATGCTCCACACATATTGCATCTGCGTCCAGCCACCGACCGCCGTGCCGTTGATTTTTGCCGGGCGAAATCGGCAGCGCCCGATGCCGCGCTGCGCTGCTTCGTCCAGCGAGGGGAAGCCGCTCGACTTGACGATCACCGAGTCCGTCACTTTTCCCTCGTCGCTTACCAGGAACGACAGCGTTACGGCGCCAGTCTGTTCGTTACGCAGCGCTTCCTTGGGCCATTCCGGCTTCTGACAGCTGTTGAAGTCGGCAACAGCTTGCATGTTTTGCGCTTCGGCGCCAGATGGGATGCTCACGCCTGCCAGCAAGGCCAGGCCGAATGCGGGAGCAAGGATCTTTTTGTTGAAAATGTTTGATTTCATCATGGCGCCACCAAGGAATAGTGGATGCCAGTTTATGTGGTTAAATTGATATTGTCGAGTTGCGTGTGTTTCGCCGCTTACTGCGATGGGAGCAGGCCATAAACCTTGGCGATCAAACCTGCCGTGCCGAGGGCGGTGGTCAGGCTGATGCTTAAATGGATGCGAAAGTCCGTGGTGCGAATCTTCATCAATTGTTCGTGCCGCGCCAAAGAGCGCACGATCGACGCAGCTCAGAACGCTACCGTCGAACGTGCGGTCGGTTTCGCATGGTGCTATGATCAAATGACTATCCAGATGGTCGCGAGGTTCCCATGTACACGTTTTCTTTGGCTGAAGCGAAAGCACAGCTTAGCAAGCTGGTCGAGTTAGTGGAAAGTGGTGAGCAGGTGACGATCACCAAGCATGGAAAAGCCGTTGTGAAGATCGTTAAAAGCGACCAGCCCCGCCAGCAGGTTCCGAGCTTGGCCGGACATCGGGCCGGCATTCGCTATCGAGGTGAGCCTGCCGCTGAATTCATTCGTAAAATGCGGGATTCGGATCGTTTCTGATGCGGTATGTCGATACCAGCGTTCTGATCGCTTTCCTGCTTCCAGAATCCGGCAGCCAACTTGCAGAGCGCTTAATGACCAGTCCTGGCGAGGCTCTTGCCTGTAGCAGCTGGACCGAGGTGGAGTTACTGTCTGCATTGGGCATACAGGTTCGGCGCATATGTTGGATGGATGGCAGACAAGCGTTCGCGCAGGAGACGCACTGCATTTGGCCTTGGTCCAGCAATACCAAGCGGAACTGTGGACCTTTGATCGCATTATGGCAAAGGCAGCCTCGCATTTCGGCCTTCGATGCCAGCTCATGCGCATCTAACCGATGGGGGAGGACCGGACGCCGCCAAGCCGTCTGCCATCCTGTAAAATCAGCCCACAAAAACACTGGGGAATCAGATGGGCAAAGGCAGGCTTGAAGCGTTCAGCGATGGCGTCATCGCGATCATCATCACCATCATGGTGCTGGAACTGAAGGTGCCGCACGGGGCCGATCTGGCGGCGTTGGAGCCGTTGGTGCCGGTGTTTTTCAGCTATGTGCTCAGTTTCGTCTACGTCGGCATCTACTGGAACAACCACCATCACATGCTGCACGCCTCGACCGTGGTCAACGGCAATGTGTTGTGGGCCAATCTGCACCTGATGTTCTGGCTGTCGCTGATCCCGTTCGCCACCGGTTGGATGGGCGAGAACCATTTCGCGCCGTTGCCGGTCGCGCTGTACGCCGCCACGCTGTTTTTGGCGTCGGTGGCTTATTTCATCCTCGAGCGCATGCTCATCTCCTGCAACCCGAAGGATCGCGTCCTGGCCAAGGCCGTCGGCAAGGACCGCAAGGGCATGGCGTCCATGGTGCTGTATCTGCTCGCCGTGCCGCTGGCGTTCGCGTCGGTGTGGGCGTCGTTCGCGCTGCTGGTGCTGGTGGCGATCTTGTGGTTCCTGCCCGACCGCCGCATCGAGGCGGCAATGCGCCCCTGAGCGACAGGCTAAGGCACCGCGCCGCAGCTGCCGCCGATACGCGTCCACAGCGAACGGCTGATGGCATGCATGCTCGGGCCGCCTTGATCCATCGCTTGCAACTGTTTGGCGATTTCTGCTTTCTCCGCCGCCGAGCTGGCGCTGGCCTGCTCCTTGAGCAAATCGGCCCTGGTCTCGGCCAGCGCCGCCTGCATCTCGGCCTGCTGGCGCGGCAGGTCGGCCAGCATTTGCTTCGCCTGCGCGCGCTGTTCCGCCGTCGGGGCGTTTTTGGCCGCGTTCTCCAGCATCGGCCGCATGGCGTTCATGTTCGACGCCGCCGGCGACGTCTTCGTGTCGGACTCTTGGGTCATCTCCCATTTGTCGTTGCCGAGCTTGCGGATGGTGATCTTGATCTTGCCGATGGCGCACTGCGATTCGGTGACCAGGGTGGTGTCGGTGATGCTTTCCGAGATGTTCTTGCAGGCCGAAGCGGCCATTTCCGGCGGCAGGATCTGCGCTTTGCCGCTGCGCGGCGGCAAACAGTACGGCTTCTGCCCACTGGCGCCGTTGTAGATCCGTTGGGGACTTTTTCCCGGCTGCGTGGCGGTCACGTCGACCTTGCCGCTGGCGCTATCGAGCTGGTGTCGGACGGTGGCGCTGTCGGGCGACATCCGCATCGAGGCATCGCTGTCGATGCGGTACAGGCCTGGCGGCGGCGCCACCTTGTTGAAGGCCTCCGGCGTGATGGCGGCATGGGAGGTGCCGGCGACCCCGGCGGCGAGTAAAGCGGCAATGAGCAAGGTGCGCGGCAAGGTGGTTCTCCTGGTTGGGTGCCGCGATCTTAATACAAAGTGTAATGATTCAGATAATTGACGCGTACTGTGCGCGGCCGGATCGGCGGTGCCGTTTCTACGGTCGGCGCCGACACCGAGCGCCTCTCAGCGCCGTAATGGGCGGTGCAGCAAATCATTCTTCGGAAAATATGCACCATTTCCAATCAAGTGCAGTGCACCATTTTTTGCGGGTGACTGCTTGTCTATCACCCTGATATGATCTTGCGCTTCCGTGCCGCGCTTTGCCGCGCCGGCATTTTTCCTGGCGCTTATTGAAAGATGCAGATCATGTCCCGTCCCCAGATGCTTGTTGTCGCCGTCGCCCTAGGCCTGGCCTTCTCCCAGACAGTTCTGGCCGCCCCGGCCGCCTCCTTGGCCGGCAACCCGCTGGCCACCGCCAGCACCTTGCCGTTCCACTATCCGGCCTTCGACAAGATCAAGGATGAGCATTTCCTGCCGGCCTACGCCGAAGGCATGCGCCAGCAACTGAAGGAAATCGATGCGATCGCCAGCAACAGGAAGCCGGCGACGTTCGACAATACCATCGTGGCGATGGAGAAATCCGGCGCGTTGCTGACGCGCGTGCAAACCACCTTCGGCAACCTGCAAGGCGCCAACACCAACGACAAGCTCGACGCCATCGACAGCGAAATGTCGCCCAAGCTGGCCGCCCACGGCGACGCGATCTATCTCAACGCCAAGCTGTACGCGCGCGTCAAGGCGCTGTACGACAAGCGCGACAGCCTGAAGCTGGACGCCGAATCGAAGCATCTGCTGGAACGCTACCACACCGATTTCGTCCGCGCCGGCGCCAACCTGTCTGCCGCCGACAAGGACAAACTGCGGGCGCTCAACGGCGTCATCGCCACCCTGCAGACCACCTTCACGCAGAACGTGCTGAAGGAAACCAACGCCTCGGCGCTGCTGGTCGATACCCGCGAGGAACTGGCCGGCATGAGCGACGCCGAGATCGACGCGGCCGCCGCCGCCGCCAAGGCCAAGGGCAAGGATGGCAAGTTCCTGATCGCGCTGGTCAACACCAGCGGCCAGCCGCCGCTGGCCGTGCTGAAAAGCCGCGCCGTGCGCGACAAGCTGATGGCCGTATCGCTGTCGCGCGGCGCCAATGGCGGCGAGTTCGACAACCGCCAGGTGGTGCTGAAGATCGCCAAGGCGCGCGCCGAAAAGGCCACCCTGCTGGGCTATGCCAACTACGCCGCCTACTCGCTGGAAGACCAGACCGCGCACGACACCGCCGCCGTCAACAAGCTGCTGGGTGAACTGGCCCCGCCGGCCGTCACCAACGCTAAAAAAGAAGCGGCCGACCTGCAAGCGGTGGTCGACACGGAAAAGGGCGCCTTCAAGATCGGCGCGGCCGACTGGGCTTACTACACCGACAAGGTGCGCGCGCAGCGCTTCGCCTTCGACGAGAACCAGCTCAAGCCTTACTTCGAACTGGACAACGTGCTGGTCAACGGCGTCTTCTTCGCCGCCACCAAGCTGTACGGCATCACCTTCAAGGAACGCAAGGATCTGCCGGTGTACAACCCGGACGTGCGCGTGTTCGACGTGTTCGACGCCGACGGCAAGCAGCTGGCCATCTTCCTGGCCGACATGTACGCCCGTGGCAACAAGCAGGGCGGCGCCTGGATGAACGAATACATCTCGCAGTCGACCTTGCTGGGCACGAAGTCGGTGGTGGCCAACCACCTCAACATTCCCAAGCCGCCGGCCGGCGAGCCGACCCTGCTGACCTACGACGAGGTCAAAACCGCGTTCCACGAGTTCGGCCACGCGCTGCACGGCATGTTCTCGAACGTGAAGTATCCGCGCTTCTCCGGCACCAGCGTGCCGCGCGACTTCGTAGAGTATCCGTCGCAGGTCAACGAAATGTGGGCCGTGTGGCCGGAGGTGCTGTCCAACTACGCCAAGCACTACAAGACCGGCGCGCCGATGCCGAAGGAATTGCTCGACAAGGTGATCGCGTCGAAGAAGTTCAACCAGGGCTTCCTGACCACCGAGTACCTGGCCGCGTC
Source organism: Duganella sp. AC237 (assembly GCF_979254035.1). Lineage (NCBI taxonomy): Bacteria > Pseudomonadati > Pseudomonadota > Betaproteobacteria > Burkholderiales > Oxalobacteraceae > Duganella > Duganella sp. AC237. The sequence goes on from NZ_CEEDEW010000003.1 coordinate 237,909, forward strand.
GCTGCTGGACCAGCGCTGGCACCAGCTGACCCCGGCGCAAATCCCGACCGACGTGCTGGCCTTCGAGGCGCAGTCGCTGAAGGACATGGGCGTCGACTTCGCACCGGTGCCGCCGCGCTATCGGACCACGTATTTCTCGCATAGCTTCTCGGGCGGCTACTCGGCCGGTTACTACGCTTATCTCTGGTCGGAGAAGCTGGACGCCGACACCGTCGAATGGTTCAAGGAGAAGGGCGGCCTGAAGCGCGAGAACGGCGACTGGTTCCGCGCCAAGCTGCTGTCTCGCGGCGGCACGGACGATGCGATGAATTTGTTCCACAACTTCCGTGGCCGCGATCCGGTCATCGAGCCGTTGCTGGAGCGCCGTGGCCTGACCGGCAAGTAAGACAAAACGAACGTCAGACCCGCACCCCATACGAGGGGTCGTACCCCGTACGGGGTACGACCCCGCAGCGGACCGCTGTGCGGGGTTAAAGAAATGTTAAACCGAGGGGAAATATGAATCGCACCAACCTGATCATCGCCGCCGCCATCACCGCGATCTGCGGCGTGGCCCACGCCGCCCAACCTGCTTCGCTGCTGGCCGCGAACAACCCGTTCGCCAAAGTCAGCCCGTTGCAATACGGCTACCCGCAGTTCGACAAGATCAAGGACGACGACTACGCGCCGGCCTTCACCGAAGGCATGCGCCAGCAGGCGGCCGAGATCGAAGCCATCGCCAACAACAAGAAGCCGGCCACTTTCGACAACACCATCGTCGCGATGGAGAAATCGGGCCAGCTGCTGTCGCGCGTGTCCAGCGTGTTCGGCAACCTGTCCGGCGCCAACACCAACGACACCTTCAAGGCGCTCGAGCGCGAGCTGTCGCCGAAACTGGCGGCCCACAGCGACGCCATCCGCCTCAACGGCAAGCTGTACGCGCGCATCCAGTCGCTGTACGCCAAGCGCGACAAGCTGAACCTGGACGCCGAGTCGAAATACCTGTTGGAACGCTACAACACCGACTTCGTGCGCGCCGGCGCCAAGCTGTCGGCCGCCGACAAGGACAAGCTGAAGGCGATGAACGCGGAGCTGGCCAAGCTGCAAACGACCTTTGCGCAGAACGTGCTGGAAGAAGCCAACGCCTCGGCGCTGATCGTCGACACCCGCGAGGAACTGGCCGGCATGAGCGACAAGGCGATCGACGCCGCCGGCATCGTCGCCACCAAACGCGGCCTGGAAGGCAAGTTCGCCATCCCGGTCGTCAACACTTCCGGCCAGGCCAACCTGGCCGTGCTGACCAACCGCGCCACGCGCGAGCGCCTGATGGCCGCGTCGCTCACGCGCGGCAGCCACGGCGGCAAGTTCGACAACACGCAAGTAGTGCTGCAACTGGCCAAATTGCGCGCCGACAAGGCCGCGCTGCTGGGCTATCCAAGCTTCGCCGCCTACGCGCTGGAAGACCAGACCGCCCACGATCCGGAAGCGGTCAACAAGATGCTGTCCGAATTCGCCCGTCCGGCCGTCGCCAACGCGAAGAAGGAAGGCGCCGAGATCCAGCAGGTGATCGACAAGGAAAAAGGCGGCTTCCAGCTGGCCGCCCACGACTGGTCGTTCTACAGCGACAAGGTGCGCGCCGAGCGCTTTAACTTCGACCAGAACCAGCTCAAGCCATACTTCGAGCTGAACAGCGTGCTGACCAACGGCGTGTTCTTCGCCGCCAACAAGGTCTACGGCCTGTCGTTCAAGGAACGCAAGGACCTGCCGGTGTACAACCCGGACGTGCGCGTGTTCGACGTCATCGACGCCAACGGCAAGCAACTGGCCATCTTCATCGCCGACTTCTACGCCCGCAGCAACAAGCGCGGCGGCGCCTGGATGAACGCCTACGTGTCGCAATCGTCGCTGATGGGCACGCAGCCGGTGGTCGCCAACCACCTCAACATCCCTAAGCCGAACGACGGCGAGCCGACCCTGCTGACCTACGACGAACTGCGCACCTTGTTCCACGAGTTCGGCCACGCGCTGCATGGCATGTTCTCGAACGTCAAGTACCCGCGCTTTGCCGGCACCCGCGTGCCGCGCGACTTCGTCGAGTTCCCGTCGCAGGTCAACGAAATGTGGTCGACCCAGCCGGAAGTGCTGGCCAACTACGCCAAGCACTACCAGACGGGCGCCGCCATGCCGCAGGAACTGCTGGATAAGGTGATCGCCTCGAAGAAATTCAACGAAGGCTTCCGCACCACCGAGTACCTGGCCGCGTCGATCCTGGACCAGAAATGGCACCAGCTGGGCGCGACGCAGATCCCGACCGACGTGCTGGGCTTTGAAGCGGCCTCGTTGAAGGCGGCCGGCGTCGATTACGCGCCGGTGCCGCCGCGCTACCGCACCACGTACTTCTCGCACGTGTTCTCGGGCGGCTATTCGGCCGGTTACTACGGCTACCTGTGGTCGGAGAAGCTGGACGCCGACACCGTCGAATGGTTCAACGAAAACGGCGGCATGCTGCGCAAAAACGGCGATTACTTCCGCAAGATGCTGCTGTCGAAAGGCGGCACGATGGACGCGATGGACATGTTCCGCGCATTCCGCGGCCGGGACGCAAAAATCGAACCGCTGCTGGAACGCCGTGGTTTGACCGAGAAGTAATTTTCAGAGGTCTCGACGGGTTCAGTCGTAGTCCCTGAACTCGTTGAGGTCGTCCTTATAATTGGCATCGGGATAAACGGGCTGGCGCTTCGGGCGTACTGGTATGGGGAAGTTGTGCTTGCGCGTCCATGCACGGATGTTAGAAATGACCCCCGGGCTTTCCCCCGCCGGACATTCGTGCAAACACAGCCACTGCTTGCCTTGCATGCCGATGACTGGTCTAGGGCGGTCTTCAAAGCGCGCCCATCCCACCAGTTCACCGATGAAATTGCCGCGCTTGGAGTACGTGGTGACATCGATATAGGGCTCCTCCGGGCGGTACAGTTGCGCGGTCCATTCACGGCACCCGACGTTGCCGCGATAGTCGTTTTGGCGCCAGTACTTTTCGTATCGGTGCGAATCGATCGTTATGCACAAGGCCGGCGAAAAACTAACGTCGCCGGGGATGCCTTGGTCCCATTCGCCGAAACCGTATGGTTTTGTCTGAGCCTCGTCAGGCCGAATGAGCACAAAGCTTTCTATCGCCGACAGTTTGCCGGTGAACCCGGAGAAGGCTGAATCCTCGTTCGTTACACGGCCGGTCCGATCAAACGTAATCAAGGCGACTGCGATCTTTCCTTTTTTTGCCGGAACGACTTGTTTCATGTTGATAAATAGCTCTTCAATATCATGATATACGTGGTCCTTCCCCTGCTTTCCGTCGAGAGCGTTGAAGCGCCTTGAAGCCGCGATGCCTTCCCTCATGTATTTCTCGGAATTGATGAAGAGGACGTAGCGTAAGTTCCATGGAATATCTATCCACTCACGCGATGGGTCTCTTTCGTTCACGGCTGGACTAGCCGCGAACGCCGTGGCCGCAAATGTTAGCATTGGTAATGTGGAGGCTAATCGCTGTAGATTCATAGTATTTTCGGTTCTTTTACGGTTAGGTGAAGGTGGTTCGCATGCAGTTTCTCGTTCGCGCTGCCCTGTTCGTTTGTCTCGGGTGGACGCTGATCTTCTGTACTCGTCTCCATGTACCAAGGGTCGAACACCTGTTTTATTGACGGGTGTTTGTAAAGTCCATTGCGCAGTTCACTCATCAGCTTCGGTTCGTTTTTCTTGATCTCTTTACGCCATTCTTTTTTCGCTTGACCTTCGTCTTTTGCATTCGTCTCTTTGTCCCGAGATAGTTCGCCATTGGCAGCAGTGCTTCCTCGCGTTTTCTGTTTCGCCGCGAGGTACTCGACGTATAGTTTTTTCTCGGTGTCGCTGACGTTTTCGTTCTTGCCGTCACTGGTCAATCCCACCCGGTTGATCCGGACTTTTTGGCTGGCGTTGGCAATGTGGATGACGTCAATTCCCAGCCCCGCCCTGTGCGCAATCGAGCCGAGCATCGGCCGCCAGCACGACGTCACCAGCATGTCGGTGACGCCGGCGTTGCAGGCTTCCGTGAACAGCGAAGCAAATGCGCAGGGATGGGTGCGCGGCAGCACGTCATCGAGCAGTGAACAAGCGGTGACATTGGCCCTGGCGTTTTCCGCATCGGCAAAGCGGACCCGCAGTCGCAGCCCCGGCGCGGAGTCACTCGCGGGAATTTTGACCAGAACGCTGTTCTCCCGCAGCCCCGCGTAAATGGCGCGCACGGCCTGCCGCACAGCCGGTATCGTTTCCGGCGGCAGGAAGGCGTTCGCTTCCGCCTCGCTATATTTGTGCGAGATCAGCTTCCAGATATCGCCTGTCAGACCCGCTGAATAGAAGTCCACCGGAGGACCGCCCGGCCGGTTCGGTGGGCGGTAGGCTGCCCTGCCCACCTCGGCGCGCACCTGGTGCTTTTGGCCGGTCTGCTCGGTGATCTTGACCAGCACGTCGTTGTCGCCCACTTGCACGGCGTAGACGGGTTGGCGGCGGAAATCGGGATGGACGTCGCTGTTGAGAAACAGGGCGATCTTGTCACCGGGGGCGGCCAGCAAGGCGATTTTGCGGTTAGTGGCGGTCAGCCCGCCGGATGCGCCCGCAGCCTCTTGCACCTTTCCATTGAGCGATACGCGGTAGGGCAGCGCCAGGTCGGCCTTGGTGGCGCTGGTATCGAATTCGTAGCAGACCTTGCGGCAGGCACCGAGCGCGACTGTGGTGACAGTGCCCTTGACATCGAGAGCGCAGGTAGCTGCGGAAGCCGCTTCGGTCATTGCTTGTCTCCCCCTTCGTCAACGTCGCCGACGTCTTCCACTTCCCAGAAGAGTTGAACGGTTGCCGGATCGTGGCCCTTGATGGTCTTGGTATGGCCATCGCCGTCGGTGACGCCGCGCACGGTGCGCCCGTCGGACGTCACCATGCGGTAGGGTCTGTCCGCGACAGGTTGGCCGGTTCGCTCGTCGACAGCGCGGAAGGTCGCGCTGTAGACAGCCGGCGGCGGTTCGGGCGCCGACACCGGCGCGGCGGACTTCGAACCGTCCGGCGACGCCACGTCGGTTTGGCCATCCGCGCCACCATCACCGCCGCCACTGCCACTGCCGCCGTCATCGATCAGCATCTGGTGCTGCGTGGCGATCAGCTTGGCGCCGCAGGCGGTCTCCATGCCGTCCACCGCCGTGCCGATGCCGACGTACGTGTGGAAATCGAGCCCCTCGGCGATGGGGAAGCTGCCCTTGCACTGAGGGCAGAACGTCATGTGGCCTTTTTGGGCAATCGGACGCCCGTTGGTTGTCACCAGCTCGTTGCCCTCCAGCACCTTGCCGCCATGGCTGGTGGGATCGCCTTTGCAGATCACGGCGCGCATCATGATGGTTCCTCGAAAAATGAAGGATTCACTGTAGACATGGCGCGGCGGGAGGAACTTGATGCGGCGCAACTTAGCCGCAGACCGGATGTACGGGGGAAGCGCGAAATTTATGTCAAAATCGAGTCTGCATAGTTTTTACGAGTTAAACCGAACCATGAGTAATGATTTGAACGGCGTCACGCTGGAAGCCATCGTCACCCGTTTGCACAAGCATTACGGCTGGGAACAGCTGGCCCAGCGGATCGATATCAATTGCTTCATCAGCGATCCAAGCGTTAAATCCAGCCTGAAGTTTTTGCGCAAGACACCGTGGGCAAGGACCAAGGTCGAAGAGTTATACGTGACCACCAAATTTGCCGATTGAACAACGAGGGATAAGCATCATGGACAGTAATCTGAAAACATCGCTCAAAACCCTGCAGGCCAACCTGGCCACTGCCGGCCCGGTCGACGCCGAATTGCAGGAATTGCTGGTGCAGCTCGACGGCGACATCCAGGCGCTGCTCGAGCGCGGCAAGGAAGAACAGCCCGACGGCGGCACCACCACCTACGGCCTGGCCGAGCGTTCGCAGGAAATCTCGGCCAAATTCGCCGCCGAACACCCGAAACTGGAGCCGGCGCTGCGCGAACTGGGCCGCATGTTGTCCAATATCGGCGTTTAAAGCTTGCCATCGCCCGCCCGGGCGGTGTCGAAGCGCCAGCGTTTATCGACCGATAACACTGGCGCTTTCGTCACAAGTTGTTGAATACTAAAAGAATTTTCCGCGCCCCGTGAGCGGAGGGATGGCATTTCCGGTACAATGCTGTCCGATATGATCTCCCCTACCAATTTATTTGCGACCGTCCCGAAGCGGTCTGCCCGCGCTGCCGCCGCGCCTTTCCTGCCGATGTCCCGCGCCGAGATGGACGCGCTCGGCTGGGACGAATGCGACGTGATCCTGGTCACCGGCGACGCCTACATCGACCATCCGAGCTTCGGCATGGCGCTGGTCGGCCGCCTGCTGGAGGCGCAAGGCTTCCGCGTCGGCATCATCAGCCAGCCCGACTGGACCTCGGCCGAGGCCTTCCGCGCGCTGGGCAAGCCGCGCCTGTACTACGGCATCACCGCCGGCAACATGGATTCGATGGTCAACCGCTACACGGCCGACCGCAAGATCCGCTCCGACGACGCCTACACCGCCAACGGCGAGCCGAACAAGCGGCCCGACCGCGCCGTCACCGTCTACGCCCAGCGCGTGCGCGAAGCCTTCCCCGGCACGCCGGTCGTGATCGGCTCGATCGAGGCGTCGCTGCGCCGCATCGCCCATTACGACTACTGGTCCGACAAGGTGCGCCGTTCGGTGCTGACCGATTCCAAGGCCGATCTTCTTATCTTCGGCAACGCCGAGCGCGCGCTGGTCGACCTGACCCACCGCATGGCCGCCGGCGAGGACATCAAGACCATCCGCGACCTGCGCGGCACCGCCTTCATGGTGCCGGCCGGCTGGCTGCCGAGCGAGGAATGGGGCGTCAACAACAGCACCCGCATGGACACGCCCGGCAAGGTCGATCCGCATGTCGATCCGTACATGATGGTGCAGCAGAACACGTCGTCGTGCGCCACCGAGAACGGCGGCGCCAAAGCCGGTGCCGAGACTGAAGTCAACGAGGCCATGGTCGAACCCAAGCCTCAGCCGGCCGCACCTATTCCGGTCGCTCCGGTCGAGGTGGTCAAGACCATCCGCATCATGAGCCGCGAAGAGCGCCTGACGATGGAAAAGGAAAAGCACCACAAAACCGTGGTGCGGCTGCCATCGTACGAGACCGTCAGCGCCGATCCGGTGATGTACGCGCACGCCTCGCGCGTGTTCCACCTGGAATCGAATCCCGGCAACGCCCGCGCGATGGTGCAGGCGCACGGCGAGCGCGACGTGTGGATCAACCCGCCGCCGCTGCCGCTGCGCATGGACGAGATGGACGGCGTCTACGACATGAACTACGCGCGCGCGCCGCATCCGTCGTACGGCAAGGCCCGGATCCCGGCGTGGGAAATGATCCGTTTCTCGGTCAACATCATGCGCGGCTGCTTCGGCGGCTGCACCTTCTGCTCGATCACCGAGCACGAGGGCCGCATCATCCAGAGCCGCTCGGAGCCGTCGATCCTGCGCGAGATCGAGCACATCCGCGACAAGACCAAGGGCTTCACCGGCACCATTTCCGACCTGGGCGGGCCGACCGCCAATATGTACCGCCTGGCCTGCAAGGACCCGAAGATCGAGGAAACCTGCCGCCGCCTGTCGTGCGTGTACCCGTCGATCTGCGTCAACCTGGGCACCGACCACAGCAAGCTGATCTCGCTGTACCGCAAGGCGCGCGCCATTCCCGGCGTGAAAAAGATCCTGATCTCGTCGGGCCTGCGCTACGACATCGCCGTGCGTTCGCCGGAGTACGTCAAGGAACTGGTCACGCACCACGTCGGCGGCCTGCTCAAGATCGCGCCCGAGCACACGGAAGAGAACACCTTGTCGAAGATGATGAAGCCGGGCATCGGCGCCTACGACGAGTTCAAGGAAATGTTCGACCGTTTCTCGCTCGAAGCCGGCAAGAAGCAGTACCTGATTCCGTACTTCATCGCCGCCCATCCGGGCACGACCGACCTGGACATGCTGAACCTGGCGCTGTGGCTGAAGAAGAACAACTTCAAGCTCGACCAGGTGCAGACCTTCATGCCGACGCCGATGGCGATGGCCACCACCATGTACCACACGCGCAAGAATCCGCTGCGCAAGGTGACGGCCGATTCGGAAACCGTCGAGACGGCGCGCAGCGGCAAGATCCGCCGCACGCACAAAGCCTTCCTGCGCTACCAGGACCCGGAGAACTGGCCGATCCTGCGCGAGGCGCTGGTGGCCATGGGCCGTGGCGACTTGATCGGCAACGGCGACAAGCACCTGATTCCGAGCTGGTCGGCCGGCGAGGCGACCAGCAATCCGAGCACCGACGGCCGCCGTGGCCCGGCCTCGGCGCTGCCGCTGCCGGGCGCCGCCGCCAAGGGTGGCAAAGGCGCCAAGTCCGGCATCGTGGCGTCGGCCTCGGCCCAGGCGCAACAGCGCGGCCAGGGTCAGCGCGCCAACGCGCTGACCGGTTCGCTGACGGCGCGCCAGTCGCTCGAGACCAAGGTGCGCGCCTCCATCCTGGACACCATCAAGGTCAAGAAGCCGGCGGCGTCGGCGCCGGCCAAGGGCGGCAAACCGGCGCGCGCGCCGGCTTCCGCCCCTCGCGGACGCAAGTAGACCGCGCGCGCGCCGCGCCAGACAGTCGGTACAAAAAAGCAGGGACATCGCTGTCCCTGCTTTTTTTTCGCACATGCGCCATGGAAATGTTGTTAATTAGTTGCATCGGTCAAATTGCACGGCTAATGCGGTCCTGCTCCAGCGATGCGGGCGGGGTCCTTCCGACTACACTGGTTGAGGATGGCTGTCATCTCCGGCGGCCGGCAACGCAGACTTTCACTGTGAAACTGGAACATCATGAAAAACTTTAAATTCTCGTCCCTGCTGCACGTGCCGATGGTCGCCCTGCTGGCCGTATTGGCCGCCTGCGGCGGCGGTGGCGGCGGCGGTTCTTCCTCGACCCCGCCGGCCAGCACCGCGCCAACCTTGCGCAGCATCGCCATCACCGTGCCCGGGAACGCCACCACGATCGCGGTCGGCACCGCGCCGAAGGTCCTGGTCGCTACCGGCAGCTATTCGGACGGCACCACCAAGGCGCTGACGGCCGCCGGCGGCCTGCTATGGGCGCCGACCAACGGCAAGGCGCTGTCGGTCGCCACCAACGGCGCGCTCACGGCCAAGGCGGTCGGCACCGAGAACGTCACCGCCACGGTCGACAGCGTGGTCGGCACTTTGGCGATCACGGTCACGGCGCCGTGGATGAATGTGGCCGCCGGCGGTTACCAGACCGTCGCGCGCAAGGCCGACGGCAATCTGTACAGCTGGGGCTCGAACATCAAGTCGCAATTGGGCGACAGCACCACCACCGACCGCAACGCGCCGGTGCTGGTGGCCGGCACCAGCCCGACCTGGAAACAGGTTGCCGTCGGCGACCAGTTCGTCGTGGCGATCCGCAATGATGGCACGCTGTGGGCGTGGGGCTACAACCTCGACAGCCAGCTGGGCGACGGTACCCAAGTCAACCGTGCGGTGCCGACCCAGGTTGGCACCGCCAAGGATTGGGCCTCGGTGGCGGCCGGGAAGGCCCACGCGCTGGCGCTGAAAGTCAACGGCAACCTGTACGCGTGGGGCCGCAACGACAGGGGCCAACTCGGCGACCCGACCCTGACCGGCAACCGCGCGGTGCCGACCAAGATCGGCGTGCTGCTGTGGTCCTCGATCGCCGCCGGCGACTCCCACTCGCTGGCGATCCAGCGCGACACCAACGATTTGTACGGCTGGGGCGGCAATGCGAGCGGCCAGGTGGGCAACGCCAGCCGCACCGACGTGACGGCGCCCGCGAAGGTCGGCACGCTCAAGTACACCTCGGTGTCGGCCGGCGCGCTGCACTCGACGGCGATCACCACCTCCGGCACCTTGTACGCGTGGGGTTCCAACGCCTTCGGACAACTGGGCAACGGCACCGTGGTCGATGTCACGGCGCCGGTGCAGATCGGTACCGACAGCAATTGGTCGCAAATGGCGGCGGGCGCGCAGCACACGGTCGGCCTGCGCACCGACGGCACCTTGTGGAGCTGGGGCACCAACACCGAAGGCCAACTGGGTACCGGCGGCACCGACTCCCCGGTGCCACTGCAGATCGGCACCGGCGCCAACTGGAAAGCCGTCACCTCCGGCATGGCGCACAGCTTCGGCCTGCAATCGGACGACACGCTGTGGGGCTGGGGCCGCAATGTGGAAGGCCAACTGGGCAACGGCAAGAACGCGCCGTATGCGCCGGTGCCGGTCAACGTGCCGAACTAAGCGGCGAACCGGGCCACAACGCGCGCGCCGCCATCGATGGCAGCGCGGGCGGACGGCGGACGGCGGGCGGGAGCCCGGCCGTCCGTTGCTTTTTGTACCAACGAGATGTCATAAAGCACCGGAAAAGGGTGCGGAGCGGATACAATTTGCCTAGCTCTTTCGCTCCAGGACCCCTAGTGCCATCCCGCTCACGCGCCATTCTTCGCGCCATCCTCTCCCTGCTTGTGCTGTTGCTGGCCGCCGCGCCGACCGTCGCGCAGGATAAAGTCACGCTGCGGCTCAAGCATCTGCACCAATTCCAGTTCGCCGGCTACTACGCCGCGCTTGAACAGGGCTATTACCGCGACGCCGGACTCGACGTGCGCATCCTCGAGGGCGGGGACGGCAACGAGGCCGAGCGCGATGTGTTGTCCGGCAAGGCCGAATACGGCGTCGCCGGCAGCAGCCTGCTGCTGGCGCGGCTGGCCGGCAAGCCGGTGGTGGTGCTGGGCGTGATCTTCCAGCATTCGCCGTACGGCCTGGCGATGCGCCAGTCCGGCGGCGAGCCCGACATCCGCCGCGTGATCGGCAAGCGGGCGATGATCGGCTCGCTCACCGACGAAGCCGGCAACGCCGACGAATTGCTGGCCTACCTGGCCAAGGAGGGCGTGCCGGTCGGCAGCATCCAGCGCCTGGCGCCCAGCTTCGATCCGCACGACCTGATCGAGGGCCGGGTCGACGCCATGGCCGTCTACACCACCAACGAGCCCGACCTGTTCGACCGGGTCGGCTTTCCATACGATATCTACAGCCCGCGCGCGGTCGGCATCGACTTCTACGGCGACAACCTGTTCACCAGCGAGCGCGAGATCGCCAGCCATCCGGAGCGCGTGCGCGCCTTCCGCGCCGCCACCATGCGCGGCTGGCAATGGGCGATGAGCCACCAGGAGGAGACAGTCGACCTGATCCTCAACAAGTACTCGCGCCGCAACGACCGCCAGCACCTGCTGTACGAGGCGCGCCAGATGGTGGGGCTGGTGCAGCCGGTGCTCGTCGAGATCGGCTACATGAACCCGGAGCGCTGGCGCCACATCGCCGACGTGTACGCCGGGCTGGGCATGCTGCCCAAGGCGGTCAGCTTCGACGGCTTCCTGTACGACGGCGACGACAAGCGCGCCAGCCTGGCGTGGCTGTACCGGGTGCTGGGCGCGGTCGCGCTGGCGCTGGTGCTGGCGGCGGCCGTCCACTTCAGCCTGCTGGCGCGCGAACGCAAGCGCGCGCTCGACGCCATCCGCAAGGGCGAGCAGCGCTTCCGCACCATGTTCGAGGCCTCGCCGCTGGGCATCGCGCTGGTCGACTCGGTCAGCTACGAATACCGCGACCTGAACCTGCGCTACCTCGACATCGTCGGCCGCTCGCAGCAGGAGCTGCGCGCCGGCAAGTGGCTCGACATCGCCCATCCGGACGACGCCGCCCAGATCAAGGCGCAGATGGCCATGCTGACGGCGCAGCAATCGACCGGCTTCAAGGCCACCAGCCGCATATACCTTCCCAACGGCGACATGGCCTGGGTCGACATGTCGATCACCGTGCTCGACACCGAGGCCGCCAGCCAGCCGCACCACTTGTGCATGATCGAGGACGTCACGGCCAAGAAGCAGAGCGAGACCCTGATCTGGCAGCAGGCCAACTTCGACACCCTGACGCAGTTGCCGAACCGCCGCATGTTCCACGACCGGCTGGCGCACGACATCGTGGTCTGCCAGCGCGAGCGCTCCAGCCTGGCCGTGCTGTTCATCGACCTCGACCACTTCAAGGAAGTCAACGACACGCTCGGCCACCACCAGGGCGACATCCTGCTGGTGGACGCGGCGCGCCGCATCGGCGCCTGCGTGCGCAAGTCCGACACCGTGGCCCGGCTCGGCGGCGACGAGTTCACCGTCATCCTGTCCACCCTGGGCCAGACCGACCGCGTCGAGCGCATCGCCCAGCAGATCATCGACAGCCTGCGCGCGCCGTTCGCGCTGGGGCAGGAGCAGGCGTTCGTCTCGGCCAGCATCGGCATCACCCTGTACCCGGACGACGCGCTCGACATCGGCGACCTGCTCAAGAACGCCGACCAGGCGATGTACGCGGCCAAGGGCGCCGGTCGCAACCGCTACAGCTTCTTCACGCCGACCTTGCAGGTGGCCGCGCTCAACCGCATGCGCCTGACCAACGACCTGCGCGGCGCGCTCGCCGGCGAACAGTTCGCGCTCTACTTCCAGCCCATCGTGCACCTCGAGAGCGGTCGCATCCACAAGGCCGAGGCGTTGATCCGCTGGAACCACCCGCAGCGCGGCCTCGTCAGTCCGCTGGAATTCATCCCGCTGGCCGAGGCGAGCGGCTTGATTTGCGACATCGGCGAATGGGTGTTCCGCGAATCGGCGCAGTGGGTGCGGCGCTGGCGCAGTGAGCACCATCCGGATTTCCAGGTCAGCATCAACCAGTCGCCGTTGGAGTTCCAGCGCGAGGATGGTTGCTACGAGGGCTGGATTGACCATCTGCGGGCGCTGGACTTGCCGGGGCAATCGCTGGTGGTGGAAATCACCGAAGGCTTGCTGCTCGACGCCAACACGGCCGTCAGCAACAAGCTGCTGCAACTGCGCGACGGCGGCATCCAGGTCGCGCTGGACGACTTCGGCACCGGCTACTCGTCGCTGTCGTACCTTAAGAAATTCGACATCGACTATCTGAAGATCGACCGCTCGTTCACGCGCAACCTGGCGGCCGACTCGAGCGACATGGCCTTGTCGGGCGCGATCATCGTCATGGCGCACAAGCTGGGCTTGAAGGTGATCGCCGAGGGGGTGGAGACGCCCGAGCAGCGCGACCTGCTGGCCGCCGCCGGCTGCGACTACGGGCAGGGCTACCTGTTCGCCAAGCCGATGCCGGCCGAGCAATTCGACGCCTTCCTCAAATCGTCCCAATAAACCCCGGGGTCAGGTCCGACATTCGGACATTTGGGAACTTTTGTTCGTCCAAAAAGTTCCTCAGTTCGTTGTCAATGTCCGAATGTCGGCACTGACCCCCGGGGTGGTGGGGGAGCAATCGTGTCTGAAAAATAAGGCGCGCGCGGCGCCCCGGCGAAACGGCGATAATAGCTATCCCCTATGCATGCGTCATAGTTAAAACAAATTGAAACTATTGGAACAATCAATTTTGCATATGGGCGAAAAACCCGTACACTGGCGTCTCAATGATTCACAACCCCACGAGGAAACCACAATGTCTCTGATCAATACCCATGTAAAACCATTCAAGGCAACCGCATACGCTAACGGTAAGTTCATCGACGTGAGCGACGAATCCCTGAAGGGCAAGTGGTCGGTTCTGATGTTCTACCCAGCCGACTTCACCTTCGTTTGCCCAACCGAACTGGAAGACCTGGCCGATCACCAGCCTGAATTCGCCAAGCTGGGCGTGGAAGTGTACGGCGTGTCGACCGACACCCACTTCGCGCACAAAGCATGGCACGACACCTCGGACGCGATCAAGAAAGTGAACTACCCGCTGATCGGCGACCCGACCGGCACCCTGTCGCGCAACTTCGAAGTCATGATCGAAGAAGAAGGCCTGGCACTGCGCGGTACCTTCGTCATCAATCCGGAAGGCCAGATCAAAGTGATGGAAGTGCACGACAACGGCATCGGCCGCGACGCGTCGGAACTGCTGCGCAAAGTCAAAGCCGCGCTGTACGTCGCTTCCCACCCAGGCGAAGTGTGCCCAGCTAAATGGACCGAAGGCGCAGCGACCCTGACCCCATCGCTGGACCTGGTCGGCAAGATCTAAGTTGTAAAGCTGAGCGCTTGAAGCACGCAGCACACAAGTAGTTACCGCGATGCCGGACCGGGCGTCCGGCCCGGCATACGCCTAAATATTTGTAAAAAGGAAGAAAAAATCATGTTGGATGCAAATCTCAAAGCCCAGTTGAAAACCTACCTGGAAAAAGTGGTGCAACCGATTGAGATCGTCGCATCGCTCGACGACAGCGCCAAGGCCCGCGAGATGGAAGAACTGCTCCAGGAAATCGTCCTGTTGAGCGACAAGATCACCCTCGTCAAGCGCACCGACGACGCCGAGCGCAAGCCGTCGTTCAGCATCAACCGCCCCGGCACCGATATCGGCGTGCGTTTCGCCGGCATCCCGATGGGCCACGAATTCACCTCGCTGGTGCTGGCACTGCTGCAAGTGGGCGGCCACACCATCAAGTTCGACGACGCCGTCATCGAACAGATCCGCAACCTCGACGGCGATTACGCCTTCGAAACCTTCATCTCGCTGACCTGCCACAATTGCCCGGAAGTGGTGCAGGCGCTCAACGCGATGTCGGTGATTAACCCACGCATCAAGGTCACCACCATCGACGGCGGCGTGTTCCCGAAAGAAGTGGAAGAACGCCAGATCATGGCGGTGCCGATGATGTTCCTGAACGGCGAGCATTTCGGCCAGGGCCGCACGAATGTCGAAGAGATTTTGGCCAAGCTGGACACCAACGCCGGCGCCCGCCAGGCGGCCGAGCTGAGCAAGAAGGACGTGTTCGACGTGCTGATCGTCGGCGGCGGTCCCGCCGGCGCCGCAGCGGCAGTGTACGCCGCCCGCAAAGGCATCAAGACCGGCGTGCTGGCCGAGCGTTTCGGCGGCCAGGTGCTCGACACCCTGGCGATCGAGAACTTCATTTCGATCAAGGAAACCGACGGTCCGAAATTCGCCGTGGCGCTCGAGCAGCACGTCAAGGAATACGAAGTCGACATCATGAACACGCAGCGCGCCGCCAGCCTGGTGCCGGGCAAGCTGATCGAGATCACCACCGCCACCGGCGCGACCTTGAAGGCCAAGTCGGTGATCCTGGCGACGGGCGCCCGCTGGCGCGAAATCAACGTGCCGGGCGAAAAGGAATACCGCAACCACGGTGTCGCCTACTGCCCGCACTGCGACGGTCCGCTGTTCAAGGGCAAGCGCGTGGCGGTCATCGGCGGCGGCAACTCCGGCGTCGAAGCGGCGATCGACCTGGCCGGCCTGGTCAAGCATGTGACGTTGATCGAATTCGGCGCCGAGCTGCGCGCCGACGCGGTCCTGCAACGCAAGCTGCGCAGCCTGGCCAATGTCACTGTGATCACCTCGGCGCAGACCACCGAGATCCATGGCGACGGCAAGATCGTCAACGGCCTGAGCTACAACGACCGCGTGTCGGGCGAAGCGAAAAAGGTCGAGCTCGAAGGCGTGTTTGTGCAGATCGGCCTGGTGCCGAACACCGAGTGGCTCAAGGGCACCTTGGCGTTGTCGCGCCACGGCGAGATCGAAGTCGACGCCCGTGGCCAGACCTCGATTCCGGGTGTGTTCGCCGCCGGCGACGTCACCACGGTGCCGTACAAGCAGATCATCATCGCCACCGGCGAAGGCGCGAAGGCGGCGTTGTCGGCCTTCGATCACCTGATCCGCTCGGACGACGAGGAAGTGGTCGAGGAATCCGCCGAGAAGCACGCGATGACCGCGTAAGCAACCGCGGCATCAAATGAAAACCGGGAGCAAGCTCCCGGTTTTTTTACGTCCCAGCAACTCCGGGGTCAGGTCCACTTTTTCTACACGGCCTGGTCTGTATAGCCTGGCAAGGCTGAGCTCCTGTAGAAATGGTGGACCTGACCCTGGAGTATCTACTCGGCAACCAGCACGCTGCGCTGGCGCTTTTGCGCTACCGTTACGCGCGAGGCGCGCTTGCGCCACCAGATGATCACGCCCGTGACGCTGAGCATGGCGACGACCACGCCCATGAACGAGATCAGGATCCGGCCCGGCAGGCCGAGGATGCGGCCAGAATGGAGCGGGAACTGGGCCTGCAGGAAAATGTCCGCCGCCGTGCCCTTCCATGGCTGGCGGTCGCCCAGCAGGCGGCCGTCGGCGCCGTCGTAATACAGCGCGGCCGTGCCGACGCCGCCGGTGCCGTGGTCGTTGCCGGGCGTGAAGAAGCTGACGCCGTAGATGCCGAATTCCTGCGAATAAAACACGCCGCCGGCCGGCTCGGCCCACTTGCGGTTGATCGCTTCGTTGCTGGCGCGCTCGATCACTTCGGCGCAGCCCAGGCGCGGCTCGATCGGGTGGTGCTTGTCGGCCATCGGGCGCGTGTCGAACGGCGTCGGCGTGACCTGCGAGAACGTCTTCATCACCGGCGCGAACACTTCGTTGTACAAGTTGAGCGAGAACGCGGTGAAGGCGAGGATGAACAGCAGCGCCCAGGTCCACAGGCTGAACGCGCGGTGCAGGTCGAAGTTGAGCTTGTTGCTGCCGCCGTTCCAGCGCACCTTCCACGCCGGCTGCCAGCGCTGCCACCACGATTTGCCGGCCGGTAGCGGCTTGTCGCCGGCGATGTCGTCGCGGGCGATGGCGCGCGCGGCGTTATTGGCGCCACGCCGGCGCACCGGCAACGTCAGGTAGAAGCCGACGAAGCAATCCAGGGTCCAAATGATGGCGATGCCGCCCAGCAGCCAGATGCCCCAGCGGTCGATGCCCCACATTTCGGGAATGTGCAGGGTGTAATGCAGGCGGTACAGGAACGAGACGAAGGTTTCCTTGGTGATCGGCCACACCGCGCCCCATTCGCGCTTGCCCAGCTCGGCGCCGCTGACGGGGTCGACAAAGACCTGGTTGAAGCCCGGCTCGGCCAGTTTCCCTGTGGCCGGATCGACGCGCGGACTGATACCCAGCGCGAGCGATTCGCCCTTTTGCGCGTGCAGCGGAATGTACGACACGCGCACGTCCGGGTAGCGCGCCTCGACCTGCCGCGCCAGCGCCAGCGACGCTAACGCCGGACCTTCGGTGTGGGCTTCCATCAGGTGCGGATTGAGCACGTCGTCGAGCTCATGGTCCCACGAAATGATGGCGCCGGTGACGCCGCTGATAAACAAAAAGCCGGCCATGAGCAGGCCGGCGTAGCGATGAACCAAAGTCCAGAAGGCGCGCAAGGTAACCTCCAACAATGAGAAAGCAAAAAAGACCGCGCCGGCGTGGGCGCGGTCCCAGGCGGGTCAGAAGCGGTACTTCAGCGACACCGACGCGGTGCGTGGCGCGGCGTAAGTGATGGCGCCGTACGCGGCGAACATGCCGAAGTGTTTCTTGTCGAGCGCGTTGTTGATGTTGACTTGCGCCGACAGCTGCTTGGTGATGTCATAGCGCGCCATCAGGTTGACCAGGCTGAACGAATCTTGCTCGATCAAACCCTTGGTGCTGGTCGGCGCCGATGGGTCGACCGTGTAGGTGCGGCCTTCCCAGTTGACGCCGCCGCCGACCGTCAGGCCGCTCAGTTGGCCCGGCAGCTGGTAGGTGGTGTACACGCGGAACAGCTTGCGTGGATAGATGCTGTTGAAGTCGGCGCCTGTGGCCTCTTCCGCCTTGAATTGCGTGTAGCCGGCGGTGGCGTTCCAGCCGCGCGCCAGTTCGCCCGACACCTCCAGCTCGAAGCCGGTGCTGGTGGCGCCCTCGGCGCCGCGGTAGTAGACCTCCGGAACGCTTTGTCCCGGGCGGGTTACGTTGCCGGCTTCCTGCGCCAGGTTGTCCTGTTTGATGCGGAACACGGCCAGCGAGGTGTTCAGGCGGCCACCGAAGTGCTCGCCCTTGATGCCGCCCTCGTAGCTCTTGCCGACCACCGGATCGAGCGAGTCGCCGGCGAAATTCTTCTGGCTTTGCGGCTGGAAGATGTCGGTGTAGCTGACATAGGTCGAGTAGGTGTCGTTGAGGTCGTAGACCAGGCCAGCGTACGGCGTCACTTCCTTGTCGTACTTCATCGTGTACGGCGCGGCGTAGCTGAGCGTGACGTCCTTTTCGTAGTTGGTCACGCGCGCGCCGAGGATCAGCTTGAGCGGATCGGCCAGCGAGAAGCGCGCCACGCCGTACAAGCCTTCCTGCTTGGTGACGCCGCCTTCGTAGAATGTCTGCGGACCCCAGGTCGGGTTCGGGTAGGCTGCCGCGTTCCAGTTGTTGAAGTCGCCCACGCCCGACGGCTGCGAGCCGAAATCGGCGGCGCGGCTGTTGGCGTTGAACTTCTGCTTCGAGTGCATATAGCCGAAGGCCGCCTCGTGCTTGCGTCCGCCCAGCTCGAACGGTCCGCTGGCGTGCAGGCCGGCGTCGTCCTGCTTGGTGTGGGTGACGTAGGAGCCGGAGAAGGCGAACATGCCGGTGCCGGTCACGCGGTCGGGCACGCCCGACAGGTACAGCAGGTGGGAATCGCTCTTGCGGTCGCCGTGGCTGTAGGTGGCGCGCACCTTCCAGCCGTTGTCGAAGGTATGTTCGAGGTTGGCGAAGCCGTTGTTGTAGGACGTCGGCCACTCGCTCCAGTCCGCGGCGGCCGTCTTCGAGATCGGCCAGTTGGTGCGCGTGCCGTCGGTGTACCAGAACGGCAGGCCGCCCCAGTTCGCGCCTTTCGGATCGGTCTCCTGGCGGCTGAAGCCGGCGGAGAGCAAGGTCTTCGGCGTCAGGTCCGCCTCGACGGTTGCATAGATGGTCTTTTTCTTGTCGCTGGCGTAGTCCATCCAGCTGTCCGCCTCCTGGTACCCGCCGACCACGCGCGCGCGCACGTTGCCGGCCTGGGTCAGCGGGGTCGACACGTCGACCAGCGCGCGGCGCTCGCTGAAGCGGCCGACGCCGATTTCGGCTGAGCCGGTCAGCTCCTTGCTGGTGGCGCGCTTGCGCACCAGGTTGATGGCGGCCGACGGATTGCCGGCGCCGGTCATCAGGCCGGTGGCGCCGCGCACCACTTCCACGCGGTCGTAGATGGCCAGGCTGCCGGCCACTTCGCCCGAGCTCCACGGCTGCTCCCAGGTGGTCGGGATGCCGTCGATTTGCAGATTGGTGATGTCGAAGCCGCGCGCGGTAAAGCCGGCGCGGTTGGTTTCGTACTGGTTGACCGAAACGCCGGTGACGTTGTTGATGACATCGGTGATCGACACCAGGCCTTGGTCCTCGATGCGCTGCTGGGTGACCACGGAGACCGACTGCGGTGTGTCGCGCAGCGACAGGCCCAGCGGCAAAGCGGTGCGGGTGCGGCCGGTGGTGTATGAGCCGGTGCCTTCGGTGGTGTCGCTCATCTTGTCGGCGGTGACTTCGACCTGCGGCAGCACGGCGCTGTTCTGGTCGGCGATCTGTGCTTGGGCGATGAAGGGCATCGCCAGTCCCACGCAGAGGGCGAGTTGGTTCAGTTTGAGACGCTGGTGGGCGCGGGCGTGCGTATTCATTGATTCCTGTTATGAGTTTTGGCGAAAACGGGGGGAGGCGGGAAAGATTGTAATTACTGGTATTCCAGCCGAAACAGGAATGATAACGATTCTCATTCAAAAGTCAATGGAAATCGCCGGCACGCGGCGGTCCGACCATGCCTCGGGGTCAAGTCTGTCTTTCGGACACGTCCTGATCAGTAGGCGTCCCGTACAGCTGTGGTCGTGTCTGAATGACAGACTTGACCCCCGCAGGGTGTTTTACGTGACGAGGTCGATGCTGGCCTGCTTGTCGCGCAGGTGGATGGCGTTGCGGTGCCGCGCGCGCAGGCGTGCATCGGTGACCAGGCGGCCCAGCGTTTCGCCGACGACCATGACCACGCCGAGCAGCGGCAATACCAGCATCAGCCCGGCCACGCCGGCCACGTAGCCGCCAATAAAGATCATCAGCACCGTGATGAGCGGGTGGATGTGCAGGCTGCGGCCCAGGGTCAGCGGCATGAAGACGAAGTCGTCCAGCAGGCGCACCAGGATGAACACGCCAATGGCCAGGTAGGCCACCGACGGATCGCCGGGGACGTCGGTCGAGGCGACCATCACCACCAACACGCAGCCGAGGATGGAGCCGACATACGGCACCCACGCCAGCACCGCCGCGATCAGCCCCAGCACCAGCGGCGAGGACACGCCGATCGCCCACAGGCCCAGCGCCAGCACCGCCGTGTCGAGCAGGGTCAGCTTGACCAGGCCCTGGAAGTAGCGGTGCGCGGTCTGGTCGACTTCGTGCAGCAGGCACAAGGTCTTTTCAAAGAACGCGTTCGGCACCGCGCGCGCGAGGAATTTCTTGAAGCGCAGGCCGTCGCGCAGGAAGAAGAAGGTCAAAAACGGCGCCAGCAGCAGCGATGGCAGCCACGCCGCCACCGACACCAGGATTTCCGTCAGGTGCTTTTGCACGAAGGTGCCGGTGAACGAGTTGACCCGGCTGTTGACGGTGCGCGCCAGCTTGACCTGCTTCAGGATGGGGAACTCGCGCTCCAGCGACAGCATCGTCTGGCGCACGAATTCCAGCCCGCCGGTGATGTAGCGGCCCAGCATGTCCTGCCACGGCTCGGAGGGGCCGGAATCCCATTGCATGGCGATCACGATGACGATCAACAACACCAGCAGGAACGCCGAACCGACCGTCAGGATGGCCGCGTTCACGCGCACGCCGGCGCGGATCAGGCGCTGCATCGGCGGTTGCATGATGTAGTACAGCACGATGCCGAACAGGAAGGGGATCGCCAGGAACAGCATCTGCTGCAACAGGAACAGCAGCGCGCAGGTGGCGGCGATGATGCCGCTCCAGACCACCGGACCGGCCCGCTGTTGGGTGGGCATGAACGTCATAGCGCCTCGAAATGCGGCGCCGCGCCCATCCATTCGCGCAGGCGGGTGCCGATGTGGCGCGCCAGGGCCAGCGCGATCTTGTAGCCGATCACCGCGTCGGTTTCCATCAGTCCCATGAAGTCTGCGCGGAAGAACACGGCCAGCTCGCAGTTTTCCAGCGCGCGCGTCTGGGCGTTGCGCGGCGAATCGTCCAGCAGCGCCATGTCGCCGAAGAAGGAGCCGGCCGACAGCTCGGCCACCACTTCGCGTCCGGCAGCCACCTGGCGGCTGACCAGCACCCGGCCCGACATCACCACATACAGCGCCTGGCCTTCCTCGCCTTCGTCGAAGATGATCTCGTCGGCGAGATAGCGGCGCTCATGCATCAAGCCATCGACGGTCTTCAGTTCGAGGGGCGTCAGCGAGGCGAACAGCGCCGAATCCTTCAGCCGCAGCAAGCGCGGCGACAAAGTGGGGGACCTGAAAAAGCCGAACATCGAGAAAAAACTCCAAGTGGGGGAAGTAACGCAATTGCGCGGTATCGCTGCCGATTGGCGGCCTATGGCAGACATTGTCGCCGGTTTTACGCCATTAAAGCCTTTAGTCGCGGAAATTTTTGCAAATTACACACATGCCGTACATTTCAGGCATGAATCGCGTCATGCCCCTGACACACTGGTTTTGTAAGCTCATGCCCGCCCGCTTCGCCGACGTTCATCCCACTTGAATGAAATTAATAGAAGTTGAGGTTATTTTTTTCTTAACCAGATTGAGCCAATGACTATCAAACGCAGCCAAATCGCCATCGCCGCCGCCCTGTGCGCCTACAACGCATTGCCCGGCGCCCACGCCCAGAACGCCGGGTCCGTCTCATCCGCCGACGTGGCGCAGGCGCAGCAATCGGTGATCGTGACCGGCACCCGCAGCAGCAACCGTACTCAGTTCGACACCCTGGCGCCGGTCGATGTGTTCACCCGCGAGGAAATCGGCGCCGTCGAATCGTCCGACCTGAACGATGTGCTGGCGCAACTGGTGCCGTCGTATGTAGTGCAGCGTCTGCCGATGGCGGACGGCCAGGTGTTCGTGCGTCCGGCCACGCTGCGCGGCCTGTCGCCGGACCAGACCTTGGTGCTGGTCAATGGCCGCCGCTTCCACCGCAGCGCCTTGCTTGGCGCGCGCGGCGCCCAGGCGCCGGATCTGGCGCAGATTCCGACCAGCGCCATCAAGCGCATCGAGGTGCTGCGCGACGGCGCCTCCGCCCAGTACGGCTCGGATGCGATCGCCGGCGTCATCAACATCATTCTCGACGACTCGGTCGGCGGCGAGCTGACCGCGCGCCATGCGCAGTACAGCGAGGGCGACGGCAAGTCCAACGAACTCAACGCCAAATACGGTTTCGCGTTCGGCGACGACGGCCGCGTGCTGCTGTTTGCCGAGGCGGCGAAGTCGGACCCGACCTCGCGCACCCGTCAGCGTCCGGACGCGATCGCCTTCCAGGCCGCGCATCCGACCCTGGCCGTGCCCAATCCGGTGCAGCGCTGGGGCCAGCCGGAGCTGGAGAGCCAGCGCGCCGGCTTAAACGCCAGCCTGGGCCTGGCGGGCGACACCGTGCTGTATGGCCACGGCCTGGTCGGCCACAGCGATGGCACGTCCGATTTCAACTGGCGCAATCCCGACACCAGCACCAGCGTCTACAAGACCGGCGCCGTGTTCCCGGGTTGGGACGTGCGCAGCATTTATCCGCTGGGCTTTAGCCCGCAGTACACCAACAAGCAGGATGACCTGCAAGTGCTGGCCGGCGTGCGCGGCCGCTTCAGCGAGGCGCTGGCGTGGGATGTCAGCGCGTCGTACGGCGCCAACGCCATCGATTACGGCCTGCACAACTCGATCAACGCCTCGCTCGGACCGAACAGCCCGACCTCGTTCTACCTGGGCCGCCTGACGCAGCAGGAAAAGCTGGTCAACGCCAACTTCAACTACGAGTGGCGTACGCCGGCGCTGGCGCAGCCGGTGAACGTCGCCTTCGGCGCCGAGTACCGCAACGAGACCTACAAGGTCCGGGCCGGCGATCCGGCGTCGTACGCGGTGGGGCCGGGCGCGGCCGCCGGGCTGGACGCCAACTCCAACGGCGCGCCGGGCTTCAGCGACCGCCAGGCCGGCAGCTGGGGGCAGGACAGCTACGCCGCCTACCTCGACGTCGAGGCGCCGCTCAGCACGATGATCACCGTGGGCGCGGCGTTGCGCTACGAGGACTTCTCCGAATTCGGCGACACGCTCAACGGCAAGCTGTCGGCGCGCCTGGCGTTGTCGCCGGACTTCGCGTTGCGCGGCTCGTACTCGACCGGCTTTCGCGCGCCGACGCCGGGCCAGCTCAACACCAACAGCACCAGCCAGGGCCTCGACACCAAGACCTTGCTGGTGTTCACCACCGGCCGCCTGTCGAACGGCGATCCGCTGGCCGTCGCGCTGGGCGCCAAGCCGCTGCAGCCGGAAAAATCGAAGAACCTGTCGCTGGGCTTCACGTGGAAGACGGCGCTGGGCCTGTCCGGTTCGGTCGACCTGTACGACATCAAGCTGCGCGACCGTTTCAGCACGTCGGCCTCGTTTGCCGTGCCGGCCGGCGTCGCCAATCCGCTGCGCTACACCTCGGTCAGCTATTTCACCAACGACTTCGACACCACCACGCGCGGCGTCGATGTGGTCGGCAGCTACCTGAGCCGCGTCGGCGACGGCAAACTCAACTTCACCGCCGCGTTCAACTACAACAGCACCAAGGTCGATAGCGGCAGTTCGAGCGTCGCCACCAACGCCAGCCAGCGCACCGTGTTCGAGGAGCGCCTGCCGCGCCAGAAGGCGACCGTCAGCGCCACCTACGACCTCGGCGCCTGGAGCGCCCTGGCGCGCCTGCGCCACTACGGCGCCTGGACCGACAGCACCGGCAACGCCACCGGCGACATCTTCCAGCGTTTCGGCGCGATGCGCTTCCTCGACCTCGCGGCCAGCGTCAAGATCGCCAAGAACCACGCGCTGCGCTTCGGCGTCGACAACGTCCTCAATAAGTACCCGGACGAAGCGGTGTTCCAGGCCAGCCGTGGCCTGATCTACTCGCGCAACGCGCCTTACGATACCGATGGCCGCAATCTCTACATCGACTACACGGTGAAGTTTTGAGCCAGCCTGATTTGAGCCGGCGCGCCTTGCTGCGCGCCGGAGCGATGTTGTCCTTACCTTTGTCCTTGGTGCCGGCCGGTGCGATGGCGTCGAACACCTCGCCGGCATTTCCGGTGCGCCCGCTACTGGGGCCGGAATCGCTGGCCGCCGATACCGACTACTGGCAATCGGTGGCGGACCTGTACGACATCACCGACGAGGTGACGATGCTCGATAACGGCTATTGGGGCTCGATGGCGCGGCCGGTGGCCGAGGCCTACGAGCGCCACACGCTGGAAGCCAATCGCGGCAACGCCTACTACGGCCGCGTGCAGTTTCCGGCCGAGTACGAGGCGGCGCGCGCGCGTGCCGCCCAGGCGCTGGGCGTCGAGCGCGACGAGATCGTCTTCACGCGTGGCGCCACCGAGGCGTTGCTGGCGCTGATCGGCGGCTACAACAAGCTGCGTCCCGGCGACGTGGTGCTGTGCGCCGACATCGACTACGACAACATGATCAAGGCCGTGCACTGGCTCAAGGAGCGGCGCGGCGTCGAGGTGGTGTCCATCGCCATGCCGGAGCCGGCCACATACCAATCGCTGATCGATTGCTACGCGCAGGCGATGGACCGGCATCCCGGGCTGCGCATGATGCTGCTCACCCACGTCAACCACCGCAACGGCATGGTGCTGCCGGTGGCCGAGATCAGCCGCATGGCGCGCGAGCGCGGCATCGACACAATCGTCGACACGGCGCACGGCTTCGGCCAGCTCGACATGCGCATCCCGGATTTGCAGGCGGATTTCGTCGGCATTAATCTGCACAAGTGGATCGGCGCGCCGGTCGGCGTCGGCGCTGTCTATATCCGGCGCGGGCGCGTGGCCGATATCGATCCGTACATGGGCGAGGCCGCCGGCGACGATATCCGCACGCGGGTGCACACCGGCACCATCAACTTCGCCGCGTATTTGTCGTTGCCGGTGGCGCTGGATCTGCATCAGCGCATTGGTGTCGCCAACAAGCAGGCCAGGCTGCATCGGCTGCGCAACCGATGGGTCGAGCAGGTGCGCGGGATGGCGGGTGTTGAGGTGCTGGCTTCCGCCGATCCGCGTCTGACCAGCGCGATTTCGTCGTTCCGTTTGAAGGGCCGCGCGTCGGTGGCCGATAATCTCGCCCTGTCCCGGCGCCTGTTGCGGGAGCATCGCGTATTCACCGTCATGCGCGACGGCCTCGCCTCCGGCGCGTGCGTGCGCGTGACGCCGTCGATCTTCACCTCCGAGGCGCAGGTCGACCAGTTCGTCGCGGCGCTGGAGCGGGTGGCGGTGTAGCGTTTTCTGAAGCGGAAATGAATAAGGGCCCGATCGAAATCGGGCCCTTAAGGAATGTTGGCGGAGTGGACGGGACTCGAACCCGCGACCCCCGGCGTGACAGGCCGGTATTCTAACCAACTGAACTACCACTCCTAATTCGTTTTATCGTTTTCTCTGGTGGGTGCTGAGAGGGTCGAACTCCCGACCTACGCCTTGTAAGGGCGCCGCTCTACCAACTGAGCTAAGCACCCAGAAAACTTATCAGCGTTGTTTCATTTAACTGCTACAACTGCTGAACGAGGCCGTATTCTACAAGCTGGTTTATCGGTTCCGCAAGGGGTTTTGTAAATAATTTAGAAAAATTGCCCGCGCGCCTGTTTGGGGGTGTCAAGATAGGGCCGCGACGAACCACGAAGAAAGAGACCCCATGCGGCGCAACGACACCAGTAGCGATCCCCTCGACAGCCTGTACCGCCGCGTCAGCTGGCGGCTGATGCCGTTCCTGTTCCTGTGCTACGTGGCCGCCTATCTCGACCGCGTCAACGTCGGCTTCGCCAAATTGCAGATGCTGTCGGACCTGCGCTTCAGCGATACCGTGTACGGCATCGGCGCCGGCATCTTCTTCGTTGGCTACTTCCTGTTCGAGGTGCCGTCCAACTTGCTGATGACGCGCACCGGCGCGCGCATCTGGATCGCCCGCATCATGATCAGCTGGGGCGTGATCTCGTCGGCGATGATGTTCGTTGACAGCGTCGTCAGTTTCTACGTGCTGCGATTCCTGCTCGGCGCGGCCGAGGCGGGCTTCTTCCCCGGCATCATCCTCTACCTGACCTACTGGTATCCGGCGCACCGCCGCGCGCGCATGGTGGCGTTGTTCATGAGCGGCGTGGCCGTGGCCGGCGTGGTGGGCGGTCCGCTGTCGGGCTGGATCATGAAAACCTTCGCCGGGCTGCACGGCTTGAGCGGATGGCAGTGGCTGTTCCTGCTCGAAGGCGTGCCGTCGATGTTGCTCGGTATCTGGACGCTGTTCTATCTGGACGACGGCATCCGCGCGGCCAAGTGGCTCAGTGAAGGCGACAAGCAACAGCTGGAGCAAGCGATCGCCGAAGACCGCAAGCAACAACAGCACATGCCGCTCGCGCAGTTGTTCAGCAACGGCAAGGTATGGCTGCTGGCGCTGGTGTACTTCCTGTTCGTGATGGGATTGTATGGCGTCAGTTTCTGGCTGCCGCAGCTGGTCAAGAACAGCGGCATCGACGATGTCTTCACCATCGGCCTGCTGACAGCCATTCCGTATTTCGTCGCGGCGGTGGTCATGGTGCTGGCCGCGCGCCACTCGGACCGCAGCGGCGAGCGGCGCTGGCACGCGGCGGTGGCCGCGCTGGCCGGTGCGCTGGGACTGATCGTCGCCACCGTCTACAGCGACAACACCGTTATCGCGATGGCGGCGCTGAGCGTGGCGACAGCCGGCATCCTGACGACGTTCCCGATTTTCTGGAGCCTGCCGACGGCGATGCTGGGCGGCGCGGCGGCGGCGGCCGGCATCGCGCTGATCAACTCGGTCGGCAACCTCGCCGGCTTCGTCAGCCCGTACCTGGTCGGCGCGATCAAGGACGCCACGCACAGCACGGCCAACGGCATTTATTTGCTGGCGGCCAGCCTTGTGGCGGGTGCGGTGCTGGTGGTGGCTGGGGTTCGGCGGCCGGGTTGATTGCTGGCCTGGACTTGCAGCCTGGGCAATTTCCGTGGATACTGTATGAATTCACAGTAATTAGTTCCAAATCTGGCACATGACTGACGATACCCGGCGCATCGCCCACCTCGACATGGATGCGTTCTACGCCTCCGTGGAGCTGCTGCGCTACCCGGACCTGCGCGGCCAGCCGGTGGTGATCGGCGGCGGGCGCGACGCCCAGCCGGTGTTGCAGGAGGACGGCACGCACCGCTACGCCCGCCTGCGCGACTATGTCGGCCGCGGCGTCATCACCACCGCCACCTACGAGGCGCGCGCGCTGGGCGTAGGCTCGGCCATGGGCATGATGAAGGCCGCCAAGCTGGCGCCCGACGCGATTCTGCTGCCGGTCAACTTCGACGCCTACCGCCATTTCTCACGCCTGTTCAAGGCCGCCGTGGCGTCGATCGCGCCGGACTTCGAGGACCGGGGCATCGACGAGATTTATATCGACCTCACCCGCGTCGAGGGCGAAACGCGCGAACTGGCGCAGCGCATCAAGCAGGCCGTGCGCGACGCCACCGGCCTGTCTTGCTCGATCGGCATCACGCCCAACAAACTGCTGTCGAAAATCTGTTCCGACCTGGAAAAGCCCAACGGCCTGACCATCCTCGGCTACGACGACATCCCGGCGCGCATCTGGCCTCTCGGCGTGCGCAAGATCAACGGCATCGGCCCCAAGGCCACGGAGAAACTGGCCGCGCTCGGCATCGAAACCATCGGCCAGTTGGCCGCCGCCGACGCCGGCCTGTTGCAGGACCACTTCGGCGCGCACTACGCCGGCTGGCTGGCCACGGCCGCGCGCGGCATCGACCACCGTGAAATCTCCACCAGCTCCGAGAGCAAGTCGATCAGCCGCGAAACCACCTTCGAGCGCGACCTGCACGCGCGCCAGGACCGGGGCGCGCTGTCCGGCATCCTGACGTCGCTGTGCGACCGGCTGGCGGACGACCTCAAACGCAAGGGCTACGTCAGCCGCACCATCAGCATCAAGCTGCGCTTCGACGATTTCCAGATCGTCAGCCGCAACGTCACCCTGCCGCAGCCAGTGGCGGACCCGACCGCCATCCTGCACGCGGCGCGCGAATGCCTCAAGCGCGTGCCGCTGGAACGGCGCCTGCGGCTGCTGGGCGTACGGGCCAGCACGCTCGAACCGCCGCCGCCGGAAGGCGCAACGCACGCCCGGCGCGGCGTGCAGGGCGACCTGTTCGCATAGTTTCAATCCCACCACAATCGGTCGGGGGCGGCCGCCACCGTGTAAAATGGCGCTCCCCTGGCATTACTGAACAAGGCACTCACTCATGTGGTTTAAGAATCTTCAGATTTACCGTCTGCCGGCCCCTTGGGCCTATACCCCTGAACAATTGGAAGCCGCCCTCGCTCCCCACTCCTTCGTACCAGCCAGCAGCAACGAGTTGCTGCGCCAGGGTTGGGACACGCCGCGCCCGAACGGCGGCCTGGTGCACGTGGTGAACAAGCAAATGCTGATTCTGCTGGGCACGGAGAAAAAACTGCTGCCGTCGACCGTGATCAACCAGGTCGCCAAGGCCCGCGCGGCCGAAATGGAAGAAGCGCAAGGTTTCGCTCCTGGCAAGAAAGCCATGAAAGAATTGAAAGAACGCGTCGCCGACGAGTTGTTGCCGCGCGCGTTCTCGATCCGCAGCAACGTCTGGACCTGGATCGACCCGGTCAACGGTTGGTTGGTGGTCGACGCGGCCAGCCCTGCCAAGGCCGACGAAGTGATCAAGCTGTTGCTGAAGGCTGTCGATAAACTGCCGCTGGAAAGCCTGCGCGTACAGCGCTCGCCGGTGGGCGTGATGACCGAGTGGCTGCAGGCGGACGACGCCCCGGCCGGCTTCACGGTCGACATGGACACCGAGCTGCGCGCCACCGGCGAGAGCAAGGCCGCCGTGCGCTATGTGCGCCACACGCTGGAAGCGGACGAGGTGCGCCGCCACATTGCCGCCGGCAAGCAGTGCACGCGTCTGGCCATGACGTGGGACAGCAAGATTTCCTTCGTGCTGACCGAATCGTTGGCGATCAAGGGCATCAAGCCGCTGGACGTGATCGCCGAAAAGGAATCGAGCACCAAGAACGACGAAGAGCGTTTCGACGGCGACTTCATGCTGATGACGGGCGAGCTGAACAAGCTGATGGCCGACGTCGTCGAGGCATTGGGCGGCGAAGCGAAAGCCTAAGGTTTGGGATAAAAAAAGCCGCGACATCGCAGGATGTCGCGGCTTTTTTACGTCTGAATAACCCGCTACGCCTTTGCCTATACGCGTGCACCGCCACCTAAGGGTCGGACCCCGTACGGGGTCCGACCCTGGTTTGCCGTGCGGGTTTACAGCGGCTGGAACACGCCGGCCGCTTTGTTCTTTTGCACGTTATCCCATGCGAAGATCTTGCCGTTCATCGCCACATACACGCCGGGCGGCAAGGTTTGCGCTACGCCGCAGGCGAAGCCGAGGTTGAACAGCGCGTCCGAATTGGCGATCTCGTAGGGGATCATCGCGCCGGTCAGCACGATCGTCTGGCCGAGTTCCGCTGGCCCGAGCACCATGGCCGTTTGCGGCATGGTGTCGGTGCCGTGGATGATCACGATCGCCTTCTCCGGCGCGGCGCGGCACGAGGCCAGGATGCGTTCGCGGTCGGCGTCGACCATGTCGAGCGAATCCATCAGCGGCAATGTTTCAAGCGCCACATCGACGGTCAGGCGGCAGCGTTCCAGCAGCGCCGGCACGTGGCTCTCGGCGAAGCCCAGGGAGCCGTTCAATTCGTTGTAATGTTTGTCGAAGGTGCCGCCGGTGGCGAGGATGCGCAGGGTCATAATAAAAGCTCAAGCTAAGGAAAATGACCTGCATCATAACCCAAACCCCCGGCTACACCGCAGCGTAAAAAAGAGGGAGCGGCGGGCTGGAAAGTTGGGCATACTAGGTCTACACTGGTTTCTTTTGTCCGCCTCCGCACCATGAAAGCCCTTGCTCCCGGAACTGTTATTTTTCATCGCCATCGCGGCTACGGCGTCATCACGACGGTCAATCTGCTGACCGGCTGGATCTCCGCCCGCTTCGGCAGCGAGTCGCGCACGCTCGACCTGAACCTGTCCACCGACGAGGTGCAGTTCGCCGACGGCGAGGCGATCCTGTTCCGCCGCGCGCCGCCCGACCGCATGCCCCACGCGCGGCTGATGGCGGTGGTGCGCGCGCTGCACAAGGCGGGGTATCAACGGCTCTATTTGTATTCCTGGCCCAAGCCGTCCGGCTTGCACTGGCGCTGGCATTTGTTCACCGGTCGGCGCGACTGGATGCAGCGCTCGTGGCGCGAGGGTTGGTACGGCTCCGGGGCGGACTACAACGTCAACCCGGTAATGGGCTGGGGCGATTCGCCCGGCGCCACCACGGAGGAGCTGATCCACGCGCTGGCCAAGTTCGACCCGCAGGGGCTGGCGCAGGCGCTGGGGCGCGACGAGGACCACACCGCGTGGTTCGACAGCGTGTGCGAGGCGCTGCTGCCAGGGTATATGTACAGTCTGGACATGCAGCGTCCCGACGGCGGGCCGCTGACGGACGTGCCGGCGGTGCCGGTGATCCCGGTGCGCGCGACCTTGCCGCCGTACGCGGGGCCGGAGATCGGCTGGCCGCCCGGCTGGGCCGGCCTGTGGAACAAGGTGCACGTGATGCCGGCGCCGCGCATCAACCTGACCGGCCTGCCGGAAGTGCCGGAGCAGACCGATTAGTCCTTGCCGCCCAGCGATGAGAGGGCGTTTTACATCCGCGCGTTGGCCTTGTATTCCGGGTTGTTGATCTTGTCGCAAGTGCCGTTCGCGAAATCGACGATGTTCTGGAACGCGTGGCGGAAGTACAGCTCGTAGCTGTCCTGCTCCACGTAACCCAGGTGCGGCGTCGCCAGCACGGTGGGGATGCGCAGCAGCGGGGACGTCGCCTCCAGCGGCTCGGTCTCGAACACGTCGATCGCCGCGCAGCCGGGCCGGCCTTTGTTGAGCGCCTGCTCCAGCGCGTCGGGCGCCACCAGCTCGGCGCGGCTGGTGTTGACGAACAGCGCCGTCGGCTTCATGCGCGCCAGATCGTCCGCCGTGACGATGCCGCGCGTGTCCGGATGCAGCCGCAGGTGCAGGCTCAGCACATCGGCCTCGCCAAAGAACGCCTCGCGCGACGCAGCAGCCGCGTAGCCGTCTGCCACCGCCTTGTCGCGGCTGCCCTGGCTGCCCCAGACCACCACCTTCATGCCGAATGCCCGGCCGTAGCCGGCGATCAACTGGCCGATCTTGCCGTAGCCCCAAATTCCAAGCGTACGTCCCTTGAGCACGACGCCCAGTCCATTCAGCTGCGGGTTGACCGAGGCGGTCTGCCACAGCCCATCCTTCAGATTGGTTGCGTAGGGCACGATCTTGCGCGCGGCGGCCATGATTAGCGCCCACGTCAGCTCGGCGGGCGCGGTGGGCGAACCGACGCCCTCGGCGATGGCGATGCCCAGCTCGGTCGCGGCGGCCACATCGACGTGTCCCGCCAGCTTGCCCGTCTGCGAAATCAGCTTGAGGTTCGGCAGCTTGTTCAACAGCGCCCGATTCAATGTAGTGCGCTCACGGATGAGCACCAAAGCGTCGAATGGCGCCAACCGGATTGCCAGTTGTCCCAGCCCTTTTGTTGTGTTATTGAACACTTTGACATCATGCCCGCGCAATAAATCATAGCAGGCGAGCGTGGCGGTTGCGTTCTGGTAATCATCGAGAATAGCGATTTTCATGGGAGTTAGCCGATCTTATAATGAAATTCGTAGCGAAATAACAGTGTCAGAAAGAACCGGAATAGCTTACTACTTTAGTCAACCAATTCTCCTACATTTTTGATTGAATCGCCTATTGACGGGTGTACAATCGCTCAAAAAATGAACAACTCCCCATCAAAAAGAGTTGCGCGCCAGTGCAGACACTGGCGCTTTCGACAAGACCGCCGTGATCCGCCGACCCATTTCGAATGGGCTTCCGAGCGCAAGCCACAAGCTGACGACGATCCTGCCGCGTAGGGACCAAAGAATTCTTAATTGTATTGGAGGTACTATGAATCAGCCCGTCATGGGTGGCGTTGCCACATTGAACGTCCCAGCTTACATCAAACAACAAAAACTGATCAATTGGGTGGCGGAAATCGCCGCGTTGACCAAACCGGACCGCATTTACTGGTGCGACGGCTCGCAGGAAGAGTACGACCGCCTGTGTTCCGAAATGGTCGCCGCCGGCACCATGAAAAAGCTGAACCAGGAAAAGCGTCCGAATTCCTACCTCGCCTGCTCCGATCCGACCGACGTCGCCCGCGTCGAAGACCGCACCTACATCTGCTCGACCACCAAGGAAGAAGCCGGCCCGACCAACAACTGGATGGACCCCGCAGAAATGCGCGCGACCCTCAATCCACTGTTCGACGGCTGCATGGTCGGCCGCACGATGTACGTCGTGCCGTTCTCGATGGGCCCGCTAGGTTCGCCGATCGCGCACATCGGCGTCGAACTGTCCGACTCGCCTTACGTCGCCGTCAACATGCGCATCATGACGCGCATGGGCAAGGCCGTCTATGACGTGCTGGGCACCGACGGCGAGTTCGTGCCGTGCGTGCACACCGTCGGCGCGCCGCTCACCGCCGGCCAAAAAGACGTCGCATGGCCATGCAACCCGACCAAATACATCGTCCACTACCCTGAGACCCGCGAAATCTGGTCCTACGGTTCGGGCTACGGCGGCAACGCGCTGCTGGGCAAGAAATGCTTCGCGCTGCGCATCGCCTCCAACATGGGCCACCAGGACGCGGCCAAGGACGGCATGGGCTGGCTGGCCGAACACATGCTGATCCTCGGCGTCGAATCGCCTGAAGGCAAGAAGCACTACGTCGCGGCGGCCTTCCCGTCGGCTTGCGGCAAGACCAACTTCGCCATGCTGATCCCGCCGGCGAGCTTCGACGGCTGGAAAGTCACCACCATCGGCGACGACATCGCCTGGATCAAGCCGGGCGCCGACGGCCGCCTGTACGCGATCAATCCGGAAGCCGGTTACTTCGGCGTTGCCCCCGGCACCAACGAAAAGACCAACTTCAACTGCATGGCCTCGATGCGTGAAAACACCATCTTCACCAACGTCGCGCTGACCGACGACGGCGACGTCTGGTGGGAAGGCCTGACCAAGGAAGCACCGTCGCACCTGATCGACTGGCAGGGCAAGGACTGGACGCCGGACGCCGGCACCAAAGCCGCGCACCCGAACGCCCGCTTCACCGTCGCCGCCAAGCAGAACCCGGTGATCGACGCGGCCTGGGACGATCCGGCCGGCGTGCCGATCTCGGCCTTCATCTTCGGCGGCCGCCGCTCGACCACCGTGCCGCTCGTCACCGAAGCGCGCAACTGGGTCGAAGGCGTCTACATGGCCGCGACGATGGGATCGGAAACGACCGCCGCCGCCGCCGGCCAGATGGGCATCGTGCGCCGCGATCCGTTCGCGATGCTGCCGTTCATGGGCTACAACATGAGCGACTACTTCCAGCACTGGCTGAACCTGGGCGAAAAGCTGGGCAAGGTCAACGCCGCCACGTTGCCGAAGATCTACTGCGTCAACTGGTTCCGCACCGACGACCAGGGCCACTTCGTCTGGCCCGGCTTCGGCGACAACATGCGCGTACTGAAGTGGATGCTGGAACGCATCGAAGGCGCGGCCGGCGGTATCGAAAACATCTTCGGCACCACCCCGCGCTTTGGCGACCTGAAGTGGGACGGCATCCCGTTCTCGCCGGAAGAGTTCGAAACGATCACCTCGATCGACAAGGACGCCTGGCGTGAAGAGTTGAAACTGCACGAAGAACTGTTCACCAAGCTGGCCTACCACCTGCCGAAGGAACTGACCGCAGTGAAAGCCGAGCTCGAGCAGCGCTTAGCGTAATTGTTGTGACACGTAGGGCGGATTAGGCGGAACGCCGTAATCCGCCATGCATGAGCTGTTGACGACTCATGCATGGCGGATTACGCTACGCTAATCCGCCCTACGTGTTTCCTATGTCCAGCAAGCTCATCATCTTCGATTTCGACGGCACGCTGGCCGATACCTTTCCCAGCTTCGTGCGCGTGTTCGACCAGGCCGCCGACAAGTACCGCTTCAAACGCCTCGACCGCGAACGCCAGAGTGTTTTACGTGGACTGGATGCCCGACAGATCATGGCGCATCACGATATCCCGCTATGGAAAGTGCCGGCCATCGCGCGCTTCATGCGCGCCCGCATGGCCGACGATATTGCCAACATCAAACTCTTCGCCGGCATCGACCGTATGTTGCGCGCCTTGCACGCGCAGGGCGCGACGCTCACCATCGTCACCTCCAACTCCCCGGGTAATGTGCGCGCCATCCTCGGGCCGGAGCTCATGGCGCTGTTCAACCATGTGGAATGCGGCGCCGCGCTGTTCGGCAAGCCGTCCAAAATACGCAAGGTGCTCGCCGCCACAGGCATCGCGCCAGAGCACGCGATGCTGATCGGCGACGAGATCCGCGACGCCAAGGCGGCCGGCGACACCGGCATCGGCTTCGGCGGCGTGGCCTGGGGCTTCAACAATGTCGACGCGCTGGCCGCCCAGCATCCGCAGCGCATCTTCCGCCACGTCGATGACCTGCTCGATCTCAGTCCGGATACTGTGCTGCTTCGCCAAGGATGACCTTCGGCTCTAGATACGCATCCAGGCCGTAGGGACCGAATTCGCGGCCGATGCCCGACTGCTTGAAGCCGCCGAACGGCGCGATCAAGTCGTCGTGCATGCCGTTGATATGTACCCGGCCCGCGATCAATCGCCCGGCTATCCGATTCGCGTGCGCCAAGTCCGTCGAGCTGACATAGGCCTGCAATCCATACGGCGTATCGTTGGCGATGGCGACCGCTTCGTCCTCGGTCCCGTAGGTGAGTATCGACAGCACCGGCCCGAAGATCTCCTCCCTGGCGATGGTCATCGACGGCGTGACGTTGGCAAATACCGTCGGCTTGACGAAGTAGCCCGCCTCCAGCCCTTGCGGCTTGCCAGGACCGCCGGTCAGCAGCTCCGCGCCTTCCTCGATGCCGATGTGGATGTAGTGCTGCACGCGCTCATACTGCTTGCTGGTGACGATAGGACCCAGCGCCACGCCGGCATCGCGCGGATCGCCGACCGTCACCGCTTCCGCCGCCGCCCTGGCCAGCCGCTTGACCTGTTCCAGCCTGTGCGCCGGCACCAGCAAGCGCGTGCCCGCGATGCACGCCTGGCCGTTGTTCATGAAGC
Source organism: Duganella sp. AC237 (assembly GCF_979254035.1). Classification (NCBI taxonomy): domain Bacteria; kingdom Pseudomonadati; phylum Pseudomonadota; class Betaproteobacteria; order Burkholderiales; family Oxalobacteraceae; genus Duganella; species Duganella sp. AC237. Next base: position 273,332 of record NZ_CEEDEW010000003.1, read on the forward strand.
AGGCCTGGATCGCCATCGGTATCGCCTTATCGAAGTCGGCGTCGTCGAGCAGCACGTTGGCGCTTTTCCCGCCCAGCTCCAGCGTCACGCGCTTCATCGTATCGACCGCCGCCCGCGCGATGGTCTTGCCGACCAGGGTGGAGCCGGTGAACGAGATCTTGTCGATGCCGGGATGGGCGCTGATCTCGGCGCCGACCACGTCGCCGCGCCCATTGACGATGTTGATGACCCCCGGCGGCAGTCCGGCCGCGTGGAAGCATTCGGTGAGGATCTGGTTCTGCACCGCGCTCAATTCACTCGGCTTGACCACCACCGTGCAGCCGGCCGCGATGGCGGTGGCGACCTTGTTGGCGATGAACCAGGCGCTCGAGTTCCACGGTGTGATGATGCCGACCACGCCCACCGGCTCCAGCATCACCTTCGAGACGCCGACGGTTTTGACGAAGGCATGATCCTCCATCACCTTTTTCACATCCAAAAACATCTTGGCGGTGTAGCGCGATCGTCCGACGCTGGTCTTGAGTGGACCGCCGTACTCCTCGACGAGCGCCTGCGCCGCATCGTCCGCGCGCGCGGCCACGGCGTCGTGCAGCTTTTGCAGATACGCGCCGCGTTCCTCCTTCGTAGTACGAGAAAACGCCGGGAAGGCCGCCCTGGCGGCGGCGATGGCGCGGCGCGTGTCCTCGACATCGCCCAGACGCACTTGGCCGGTCAGCTGGCCGGTGGTGGGGTTGACGAGATCGGCCATCTCCGTCCCGTGGGGGATAACGAATTGTCCGTTGATGTAGATATGTTCGATGTTACGCATGGCTAGGCTCCTGTTTCGACTTGGTGGAATAGGTGCGTCCATTCTAGAAAGCGCAACGCCCGCGCGTCAGTGGGGTTCCTGCACGATCTTTGCCTGATTCTGCCTGTCGCGCAAAAATGCGCTTTGCTACCGCGTTTTCGCCATCCGTCACAAAAGCCCGCCGCCGCGCCGTCGCTTCATTTACAGTGCATGCTCGACCCTTTTTATGGATAGTCCTACATGAAGCTGACCACCACCCGCCTTGGCGTCGCCAGCGCGCTGCTGTTTTCCCTGCTGCTTGGCCCGGCCCACGCCCAATCCGCGAACGCCGCGCCGGACCTCGAGGGCCGCCGCGCCGCCCTCAATAGCCTGATCAAGGAACAGTGGGAGTACACGATGCGCAACAGCCCCGAATGGGCGTCGCTGCTGGGCGATAAGCGCTACAACGACAGGTGGTCCGACTTCTCGCAGGCGAACATCGAGGAGGACATCAAGGTAAGCGGCGACTTCCTCAAGCGCTTCGAGGCGGTCGACACCAGCGGCTTCCCGCTGCAGGAACAGCTGAACCGCGAACTGATGGTGCGCCAGCTGCGCCAGAACGTCGATGGCGCCCGCTTCAAGGATTGGGAGATGCCGCTGGCGCAGAACTCCGGCATCCACATCGACGCGCCGATGATCGTCTCGGCGCTGCCGTTCGACACCGTCAAGGACTACGAGGACTACATCAAGCGCCTGCAATCGCTGCCCAAGCTGTTCGACGAGACGCGCGTGCAAATGGAGAAGGGCGTCGGCGACAAGCTGATGCCGCCGCAATTCCTGATACCGAAGATCGTCAAGCAGTGCGAGGACGTCGCCGCGATGGCGCCGGCCAAGTCGCCGTTCGCCGAGCCGCTGAAGAAATTTCCGAAGGAGTTCTCGGCCGCCGACAAGGCCCGCCTGAGCAAGGAGGTGCTGGCCGCCGTGCGTACCCACGTCAATCCCGCATATAAAAAGCTGGCCGTCTACACCAAGACCAAATACCTGCCGCACGGCCGCAAGGAAGTGGGCATGTGGTCGCTGCCGGACGGCGCGGCGCGCTACGCCTTCAAGGCGAAGAATTCCACCACGACCGACATGTCGCCGGAGGAGATCCATCAACTGGGCCTGTCCGAGGTCGCCCGCATCGAAGGCCAGATGCTGGAGACGGCGCAAAAGCTGGGCTTCAAGGATCTGAAGACCTTCAACAAGGCGCTGGCCGCCAATCCTGCCACGCATCCGAAATCGCGCCAGGAGATCATCGACCTGTATCAGAAATACACGGACCAGATGTACACGCAGTTGCCGCAGCAGTTCGGCGTGCTGCCGAAGGCGAAGGTGGAGATTATCAAGGTCGAGGAATTCCGCGAGAAGGGCGCTTCAGCCGCAGCGTACATGCCAGGTTCGCCGGACGGCAAGCGTCCCGGCCGCGTGATGGTCAACACCGGCGAATTCAAGGACCGCTCCACCATCAGCATCGAGACGACGGCGCTGCACGAGGGCGTGCCGGGCCACCATATGCAGCTGTCGATCGCGCAAGAGATCGAGGGCCTGCCGATGTTCCGCCAGCAGGGCAACTACACCGCCTATGCCGAGGGCTGGGCGCTGTACTCGGAACGTCTGGGCGAGGAACTGGGCTTCTTCAAGGACCCCTACAGCTACTACGGCCACCTGCAGGATGAAATGCTGCGCGCGATCCGCCTGGTGGTGGACACGGGCCTGCACTACAAACAGTGGAACCGCCAGCAGGTTGTGGACTTCTTCCATGACCATTCCGGCATCGAGGAAGTCGACGTGCAGAGCGAGACGGACCGCTACATCGTCTGGCCGGGGCAGGCGCTGGGCTACAAGATCGGCCAGCTGAAGATCCTCGAACTGCGCGACTACGCCCGCAAAGAGCTGGGCGCCGGTTTCGACATCCGCAAGTTCCACGACCAGGTGCTGGGCGCGGGCGCGTTGCCGATGGACGTGCTGGAAAAGCACATCAAGGATTGGGTGGTGGACGAGAAGCGGACGGTGACGGCTAGCTAAAGGATAACGTTAAACCCGCAGCTTTTTCACATCCTGCATCGGCGGGGCGCCGAACAGGCGCCGGTACTCGCGGCTGAACTGGGACTGGCTTTCGTAGCCGACCTTGTAGGCGGCGGTGCCGGCGTCGATATCGCCATTGAGCAGCAAGGTGCGCGCCGCCTGGAGGCGCAGCTGCTTCTGATACTGCATCGGCCCCATCGTCGTCACCGCCTTGAAGCGGTGGTGCAGGCTGGAGACGCTCATATTGGTGGCCTGCGCCAGATCCTCCACCTTGAGCTGCTGGTCGAAGCGATCCTTGAGCCACGCGATCGCCTTGCTGATGCCGCGATCCTGCTGGTCGAGCACCACGTTCTGATACAGCTGCCGGCCGTATTCCCCGGTCAGCAGGCGGTAGATGATCTCCCGCTTCAATCCCACCGCCAGAAACGCCGCCTCCGCCGCCGGCGCATCCAGCAGGTGAACCAGCTTGTTCAACGCTTCCAGCAGACCGGCGTCGGATCTTCCGACGAACGCGCCACGCACCGGCTGCGCGTCATCGGCCATCGCGATACGCGCCTCGGCCACGATGGCGGCGATTTCCTGGGGATCGAATTCGATGTTCAGCAGCAGATACGGCTGCCCCGATGTCGCGTTGAGTACCTGCCCGGAAGCCGGAAGGTCGACAGAAACCACAAGATATTCACCGGGACCGTAATCGAGAACGTCGGCGCCAAGGTGCACGCGCTTGCCGCCTTGAAGAATCACGCAGCACGAGGGCCTGAGAACCCCGCGCGTGACGGCTGTCGGCCGCGAAGACCGCAGCAACGACAAAAACGGGATCACCGTCTCGTACCGCTCGTCGTCGCGGGCGAACCGGCCGACGATATCGATCATCTGATCGAGCGGTGAGAGAGGGAGCTCCCGTTTCATGTTTTACACCTGACCGATTAGTTCAGCAGCGGCACCAGGTACTTGCCGGTGACGCTGGCCGGGTTCTTGGCCACATCCTCCGGCGTGCCGGCGGCGATGATCTTGCCGCCGCCCGCGCCGCCCTCCGGTCCCAGATCGACCACCCAGTCGGCGGTCTTGATCACATCCAGATTGTGCTCGATGATGACCAGGGTGTTGCCCTGGTCGCGCAGGCGGTGGATCACCTTCATCAGCAGATCGATATCGTGGAAGTGCAGGCCGGTGGTCGGCTCGTCCAGGATGTACAAGGTGCGGCCGGTGTCGCGTTTGGACAGCTCCAGCGACAGCTTGACCCGCTGCGCCTCGCCGCCCGACAAGGTGGTCGCGCTTTGACCGAGCTTGATGTAGCCCAGGCCCACGTCCAGCAAGGTATGCAGCTTGCGCGCGATTAGCGGCACCGGCTTGAAGAACTCGTGCGCGTCCTCCACCGTCATGTCGAGGATCTCGGTGATGTTCTTGCCCTTGTACTGGACTTCCAGCGTCTCGCGGTTATAGCGCTTGCCGTGGCAAACGTCGCACGGCACGTAGACGTCGGGCAGAAAGTGCATCTCCACCTTGATCACGCCATCGCCCTGGCACGCTTCGCAGCGGCCGCCCTTGACGTTGAACGAGAATCGGCCGGCGCTGTAGCCGCGTTCTTTCGCCACCGGCACCGTCGAAAACAGATCGCGGATCGGCGTGAACAAACCGGTGTACGTCGCCGGATTGGAGCGCGGCGTGCGGCCGATCGGCGCCTGGTCGACGGCGATGACCTTGTCGAAGTGTTCCAGGCCGCTGATCGAATCGTGCGGCGAAGGTTCGGTCTGCGAACCATACAGGTGGCGCGACAGCGCCGGATACAGCGTATCGTTGATCAGCGACGATTTGCCCGAACCGGAAACGCCGGTCACGCACGTCATCAGGCCGACCGGCAGGTGCAGGTTGACCTTCTTCAGATTGTTCCCGGTCGCGCCGGTGATGACCAGCTGCTTGTCCGGATCGGCGACGTGGCGCTTCTTCGGCACCGCGATCTTCAGCGTGCCGTTCAAATACTGCGCCGTCAGCGACTGCTTGTTCTTCAGGATGTCCTTCAGCGTGCCCTGGGCGATGATGTCGCCGCCATGCACGCCGGCGCCCTTGCCCATGTCGACAATGAAGTCGGCGGTACGGATCGCATCCTCGTCGTGCTCCACCACCAGCACGCTGTTGCCGATGTCGCGCAGGTGTTTGAGCGTCTCGATCAGGCGGTCGTTGTCGCGCTGGTGCAGGCCGATCGACGGCTCATCGAGCACGTACATCACGCCCGTCAGGCCGGAGCCGATCTGCGACGCCAGGCGGATACGCTGCGCCTCGCCGCCCGACAGCGTGTCCGCGCTGCGGTCCAGCGACAGGTAATCGAGGCCGACGTTATTGAGGAACTTCAGGCGCGAGATGATCTCCTTGACCACGCGGTCGGCGATCTCCTTCTTCGAACCCTTGAGCTTCAGCTGCTCGAAGAAAGACAGCGTCTCGCGCAGCGGCTTCTCGGCGATCTCGTAGATGGCCTTTTCCTGCTTGCCGCTGCCGACCTTCACGTAGCGCGCCTCGATGCGCAGACGCGCGCCTTCGCACGCCGGGCACTTCTTCTCGTTGATGAACTTTGCCAGTTCCTCCTTGACGGCCATCGAATCGGTCTCGCGGTAGCGGCGCGCCAGATTGGTCACCACACCCTCGAACGCGTGCTCCTTGACGACGGTGCGGCCGCGCTCATTCACATACGTGAACGGGATATGCGTTTTGCCCGAGCCGTGCAGGATCACTTCCTGCGCGGTCTTCGGCAGCTGCTCGTACGGCAGGTCCAGATCGAACTCGTAGTAAGCCGCCAGATTGGACAGCATCTGGAAATAGAACTGGTTGCGTCGGTCCCACCCTTTGACCGCGCCGGAAGCCAGCGACAGGTTGGGGAAGGCGACGATGCGCTTCGGATCGAAGAACTCGATGTGACCGAGGCCGTCGCACTCCGGGCACGCGCCCATCGGGTTATTGAACGAGAACAGGCGCGGCTCCAGCTCCTGCAGCGAGTAGCCGCAGGTATTGCAGGCGAACTTGTTGGAGTAGACGTGCTCCGTGCCGCTATCCATCTCCAGCGCCACGGCGCGGCCATCGGCCAGGCGCAGCGCGGTCTCGAAGCTCTCGGCCAGGCGCTGTTTGATCTCGGCGGTCACCTTCACGCGGTCGATCACCACGTCGATGGTGTGCTTCTCGGTTTTCTTCAGCTTGGGCAGGTCGTCGACTTCATAGATCTTCGCGGCGGCGGTGCCGCTCTGCACGCGGAAGCGCACGAAGCCTTGCGCCTGCATCTGCTCGAACAGGTCGGAGTGCTCGCCCTTGCGGTTGGCCACCACCGGCGCCAGGATCATCAACTTGGTATCGTCGGGCATGGCCAGCACCGCATCGACCATCTGCGACACGGTCTGCGCGGCCAGCGCCTGGTCCGGATGGTTGATGCAATAAGGCGTGCCGACGCGCGCGTACAACAGGCGCAGATAATCGTGGATCTCGGTCACGGTGCCGACGGTCGAACGCGGATTGTGCGAGGTGGCTTTCTGCTCGATCGAAATGGCAGGCGACAGGCCCTCGATCAGATCGACGTCCGGCTTTTCCATCAGTTGCAGGAACTGGCGGGCGTAGGCCGACAGCGACTCCACATAGCGGCGCTGGCCCTCGGCGTACAGCGTATCGAAGGCGAGCGACGACTTGCCGGAGCCGGACAGGCCGGTGATCACGATCAGCTTGTTGCGCGGGAGGTCAAGATTGATGTTTTTGAGGTTGTGCGTGCGTGCGCCGCGGATGCGGATCTGTTCCATTGATTTGGCCTTTAGAGTCAACCCGTAACTATAGCCGGGTTTGGATATACTTGCGCCGGGCTTGATGTGCATCGAACGTGCCGGCCTTGACACTGTATATAATACCAGTATTTTCTTGCCGTGTTTTAATTGGGTCCCTGAAATAGCGGGACAGACGCGCGGCGGTTTTCCACGGAATCCACGCGATCGACGATGCTATAATCGCTGTCTAGATTTTCTATACACAGCCCGCCCTGCGCGGCCGTCGTTACTCAGGAGTTTTATAAATGGCATCAGTCAACAAAGTCATCATCGTCGGCAATCTGGGTCGCGATCCGGAAATTCGCTACATGCCTAGCGGTGACGCGATCGCCAACATTGCCGTGGCGACATCGTACAAATCGAAGGACCGCAACACCGGCGAGCAGAAAGAGCAGACCGAGTGGCACCGCATCTCGTTCTTCGGCCGCCTGGCGGAAATCGTCGGCCAGTACCTGAAAAAGGGTTCGTCGGTCTACGTCGAAGGCCGCCTGCAAACCCGCAAGTACACCGACAAAGACGGCGTAGAGAAATACGCGACCGACATCATCGCCGAGCAGATGCAAATGCTGGGTGGCCGTCAAGGCATGGGCGATGGCGGCGGCATGGATGATGGCGGCGGCTACGAATCGGCCCCGCCGCAGCGTCAGGCTCCGGCTCCGCGTCCGCAGATGGCCGCTCCGGCGCCACGTCCAGCACCGAAGCCGGCGCCGAACTTCTCGGATATGGATGACGACATTCCGTTCTAATTTCGAAGTATTTTTCGAATGCCCGCTCTCTCAACAAAGAGCGGGTTTTTTTTATCTCAATTCTTAGAGATTGCTCGTCAACAGCACTAACATTCTACTGCGGCACAATTCTCGTAAGCCTTCTTCACTTTTCATAATCGACAAAATTTTTCGGCCTCAACTTATGAAAGACTATCTCTACGGGAACGACGAAGCGAGCAATCTGCCGCCTGAGGCATTTATCGGGTCGCGTGATGAGTGGCTCGAAGTAGATGACTTCTGGTTGAGCGGTGCGGACGCGGACAAGCAAGTTACCGCTATGCGAGTTTGGTTCGACGAACGGTATATGAATGGTCACCGAGCAATGGAAGCTGGCCAGCATCCTGCGGCGGTCTACGGCCTGTACGGGGCATACGATCCAGCCGAGGTTTTGACAAAGCGCTTTAAGGGAAAAGTGTGGGAAGAAGTTCTCCAGCAGGGGATCGCTGAATTTCTTGAGGAAGGCGGTCGCACTTGGGCGCGTCGGCCCGAGCCAATTTACGACTACGACGCGTATAACGAGGACTTCGCCATTTCGATTAATGGAAGAGCCCAACCTCTCGCGAACGCCAAAGATAGGCTTGCCGATGCCAAGGAACTTGCGACGCTAACTGGCAGCACGAAAGCACAGGAACTCGCGCGCAGGTCTGCCTTCAGCGCCGCTATCGCAGCACTGGAATCCTTTCTTTGGGAAACGATGGTATTTTGGGTTGAGTGTACGCCGCACGTAGTAAAAAATATTATCACGAAGCATCCACATTTCCGTGATCAACCGATCAAATTAGGAACAATTTTCGAGCGGTGCGAGTCGCTAAAAGAGGACGTTCTAGGTCATATGCAACATATAGTCTGGCACAACTGGAAGACCGTCGGGCCGTTGTTCAAGTATGGGCTTGGCTTAGCCGTCGGGGTAGATGAATTTGCGGAAGCGATTAAGAAGCGGCACGACATAGTTCACCGGAGTGGTTATACCAAGGACGGTAGCGCGGTATCGATCACCGCTCAAGACATTGACCTGCTGTGCTCGCAAGTCCTCAACTTTGCAACACGCGTCACAGAGCAGATCAACGATCTTGAAGACGATTTGCCTTTCTAGCTTCCGCAAGAGCTTCATTTGTAAGCGTTCGCTCAGCGTGGCCTTGAGTGCCGGGGGTATTTGATCGATGTTGGTGTCACCACATGATTGCGCTTCCCGCCGGCACCAGGTTTTGGCTCGCCGTCGGCATCACCGATATGCGTGCGGGCATGAACGAGTAGCGGCAAGAGTGGAGACCGCTCTGGCCGAAGATCCATTCAACGGCCATCTCTTCGTGCTTCGTGGTCGGCGCGCCGACATGATCAAGGTGCGTGGTGGACCGGCGACGGCCTATGCTTGCTGGCTAAACGTCATGAGCAGGGACGCTTCGTGCCGGTGAAAGCAAGGTGGCCAAGGCGATACCTGAAACTGCCCGCGGGCAAAGTAATAAGCACGTACGTAAGCTGCTGCCTCAGCACCTGCCCCGCGATGAAGAGGTACACCTGCTCGCCCTCGACGCGTGCCCGTCTTGTGGTTGCAGACTACGCTTCTTGGGTGAGGACGTAGCCGAACAGCTAGGGAAGCGCTGATTAATTAGCTTTCTGAGCCTGATCGGCGCGCGAAATGCTCGAATGGCGAGTCGAATAAGCGCGTTTTTCGGCCGATTTGGCGTGATGCTTGGCGCCTTCCGCCAATCAGGACGGACTGCGCGATTCAGTGATCTTAAAGCCCCTGCCGGCGAGCACCAGATTGGCCAAGGCGAACAACGTAAAGAGCTGTGCAGTGTTCTTGCCTAGGCCGCGATAGCGCGTTTTACGATGACGGAACAGGTTCTTGATGACATGGAACGGATGCTCGACTTTTGCGCGAACACTGGCCTTCAGATGCTCCAGCTTCTCGGTCATTCGTCCCAATTTATTCTTGGGCAGCGCCTTGCGTTTGGAGCGCTTCATGACCACGTGCCACGCCACCGATTTGCCGATGTTCTCCGGCCGCTTTTCCACACCCTGGTAGCCGGCGTCACCGAGCGCAGCGCTCTCGTCGCCGTGCAGCAGCGCGTGCGCCTGCGTCACGTCGGCGACATCTCCCGCCGTGCCAATGACCGTGTGCACCAGGCCCGAAGCAGCATAGACGCCGACGTGGGCCTTCATACCAAAGTGCCAGTCATTGCCTTTCTTAGACTGGTGCATTTCGGGATCGCGCTTGCCGTCCTTGTTTTTTGTCGACGGCGGCGCGGCGATCAGGGTGGCGTCGACGATGGTGCCTTCGCGCATCATCAGGCCCTTCTCGGCGAGGTGACTGTTGATCGTCTCGAAGATATGACGTGTGAGCCTTTGGCTTCAAGCAAGTGGCGGAACTTCAGCAAGGTCGTCGCGGCCGGCGCCGACTCGCGGCCCAGATCAATGCCGACAAAAGCGCGAATGGATTGGCTGTCGTAGATCGCATCTTCAATGCCTTCGTCCGACAAACCAAAGCACTGCTGGGCCACGTACATGCGCAACATGCGAGCGAGTCCGATCGGTGGCCGACCGGCGCCTTCGACCTTCGGATAGAACGGCTCGACGGCTTCATGCAGCTTGCCCCACGGCGTCACGCTGTCGATCTCAGCAAGGAAGCGGTCGCGCCGCGTCAACTTTTTCTTGGCGGCGTATTCGAGGTCGGAAAAGCTCTTTTGCATGGTCGATGGCGGGCAGTGGGGATGCCGTTGTTGTCTCAGGTCGGCCTGCTGCACGGAACGGTGTCCGATGAATAAATCAGCGCTTCCGTAGGTCCTCGTGGATCTGTTTTAAGGTGCGTCGCTGCTTAGATTTCGCTGCAAATTAACATTGCAAAACTTCACTAGATCCGAGATGGGCTATGAAGGGTCATACGACCACGCGCAGCGTTCGCCCGCCAGCGCAGACGGGTCTTGTGGAAATGGGCAATTTTCCTTGCATGGGAACAGTTCTTTTCATTTCGTTGTATACATTTCGTTTGATACGGATTAGGATGGAGCCCTCTTGAATTTTCAGAAAGCATCTATGACTACGCACTTCACTGTTTTCGAACTCAAGCAGCGGCTGCTAGCTGGCGCCTTCCCCACTATGGTGCCATTGGGCGCTGCGGCTGAGATGTTGGGGCTTACCAAAAGCAGTTTGCTGCGGAAGGCCGGCACAGACTCTTCTCGTCTCAAGCTCATGTCGATAACTGCAGCGGCAGGCACTGTCTGGAATGGTGTGACTTCGGATTCCCTCGCGGAAGAATTAGACTACCAAGAAAATCATCGTCCGCGTACCGCGCGACTGGCCCTGCTGCGACTACATGCGCTGGCCAAGGCTGGCGAGACGTCCGAGTATGGTGAGTTCATGAATGACATTGGTCTAAGTTGGCGCCACCCCCATCACCGCGCACTCACGGGGCAATTGTTGGGGCAGATCTCGAGCGCCATCTATGATCGCTACAAGCTGCTACCTTCTGTGTTAGTTGTGAACAAGGCCTCGCAGCGACCCAGTGAACCGTTTTTTCAATTGGCTCGGGACGTCGAAGCTTACGCCCCCCAAAAACAAACAGAAGCGGTGTTCTTTGAGACGATGAAGGCGAAGGTACTGGCGAGTGCTACGCGAGTCTCGGTCTGGGCGTGGCGAGATGAGTTCGGTGAATAGAATCTGTTCATTTTTCTAGAAAAAATCTATACAATTCGACTAATAAAATCTATTCTTTTTATCCTATAATTCTCACAAAGAGTAGAGACGGCATTGCTGGGATTCAGCAAAATTACTCCTACTTTTTCAAGGAGGAATTATGTGGAATCGTCGACGTTTGGATGGCGGCATAGCGGTGCCTTTGCATGCATTACATATCGGTATGCCGATACATCTCAAAGGAACCGATTTTGGGTGTGTGTGGATTATTACTTCTATCGCTGCGCCCGACTCGAAGGGGGTGGTCTGGCTTACCGTTCGAACACCGCAGACTGGCGTCAGTTCTCGCGCTAATTCCACGCGGGCGCGCTACACGCGTGCCCAGCAGCCAGGTTATCGCCGCTTCTAATTGGACAAGCCATGCCCCACAACGCCATGTCGCCTGCGAACGCAAACATTCTCACGGCAAGAGCTGCGCAGCAAAAAATGTTCGACTACAAAGGCAGGCTGCCCGAGTCGGAGCGCATTGTCCTCGCGCGAAATCTTAGTGGCCTGTTGCAAGAGGCAAAGGCGTTAGGGGTACATAAAGGATCTATCGTCTTGGACGCAGGCATAGCGTGCAGCTCGCCGGAGGCCGCATCTAACTCGTTGAGTAAATACTGCTTAAGGGCCGGACACCAGCGCACTAGCCCACTCAAGTTAAGTGCTGACCCCAAAAAATATTTGGCGTTGGCACTGTCCGCAGCAAAGTTGACAAAGAAGCCGTCTCATGATGCTATCTTAAGATTAGCCGAAGGGTCGAATGCGTTTGGCCGTCATGAAAAAATCGATGAAGACAAATTTTTACCGGCGGACACGGTATGGCAGTTGTTACGGCTTAAACTTGTGGAGATTATTCGGCGCCACAACTTGAAAGATTATTTTCGAGAAGTACATGAAGTGCGCGCTAGATACAAAGAAGATCTTTTCAGTGATGATGATTGGGAGCAAGATTCCTTTCACGGATACTCAGTCTCTGGTTGGCCTTTCGCTTTCCTCGGAATTATTGTTCGGAGCAGTGCGCCAGCGCGGCTTGAAGTTGAAGGGATCAACAGCGAAGTCGGTGGTATCGTTCAAGTGGTCGAAGGAGTAAGGCTTCTATTGGGCTGGGAGGACGGCCGTGTATTTGCCTACTTGGAATTCCATCCAGGGGTCGCGGTTCAGTCATTTGAATACGGTGACCACACTCCAGTGTTTGAATTTCCGTGGTTCGACTTCCACAGCGAGTTAGATGTTTATACCAAAGGCTGCTTAAAAAATATCAAGTTCCAACTAGAAGACGGTGCAAGTTTTCGCAGGCCTTTGGAAAGTAAGGACTGGCCTTACCGTTTGCGCTCCCATACCCGGTTTGAAGCTCTGGACCCGCAATTACTCGCTAGCACCTTCCTTGACTGCAATCTTGTAGATACATCAAAGCAAGTTCTGGATAAGTACATCGATACATCAGCAGTCGTATCACCGGCCAATTCGCCGTTGGCGCTGATCGAGGCGCAACTGTTGGACCGAAAATTCAGCTATGGTGCGCAATGCATCCCGTTTTTGGATAAATTGGAAGAAGACATTGTTATGATGACAAAAAGCTTTCGTGAATGGCGAAAAAAAAAGCGTGAAAAAGCTTTGAACGATCACCTTTCAGCCCTTGCTCAGATCGAACAAAAATTGAACAGCTTGAGCGTAAAACGCCCCGAACAGGAAGGCGTTAGATCAGACGAGACATAAGGCAGCACCTGTGTGTCGCCGGCAGGCTGTTGTCCTAATGACGGAATCGTCGAGTGCTGTCTGCACGCGGGCGAGTGCTATCCACAAATCGGCGTTCAGAGTGTTCGTTTGCGCGCCGAATTGACCCACTCCGTTTGACCCTCCCTCCATTGCCTGGCGAACGCCGCCCTCGGTCGTAAGACCCCTTGAACCCCAATTCCGATAGGTCCTCGTGAAGCTGTTTTAGGCTGCGCCGTTGCTTGCGTGATTTGGCCGCCTCGGTCTTGAGCCAGCCTGCGAGCTGCAAGGCGTATGAGTCGATGGCGCTGGCCGATTGACGCTCCGCTTAGGAGGGCTCGGTCGTTTCCGAGCGTAGGTAGCGCCGGACGGTGTTGCGCGAGATGCCGAGGAGCTTGGCGATTTCCCTCAATGAGACTTGGTCGCGAAGATGCCAGCGCCTAATAATTCCTAGTAATGCCCACGTCGGTCACTCCGATCCCGTACTCATTCAGATAAGTAGGATTGTGTGCTAAACGTGGGTCAATTTTCGATGCAAATTATGCGGCTAGGTGGGTCAGTTTTCGGTGCAAATCAACACTTTATATGAATTCCAATCTAGGGTCGAATTGGCTGAAATGCTCGCGAAACTTAGCGACAAGTCTGCCCGGACATCCATGAACCTTGATGGCGTTGACCGTCTTCGGGATTTTCCTGACCAGCTGAAGCAACAAGTACCAGTCAGACAGGCTAACCAGCGTATTCTCGGCATTCAACCAGACTGTCTCGCATCCTGATAGCTCGGAAAAGCTGGGCTCGAAACCGTATGCATATTCGCGGATTTCATCGACATTGAGGTAAAGCGAGCAGAAGAAATTCCTACGCAGATCGGAACCTGTGTAGAGAAATTTGAACATTACCCGATTTTTACCGCTTGAATGTTCCCATTCAATCTTAGCAATCGGATTGTCGCTAGTGTAGAGCTGATTGAACGAGTCAAACTCTCCCTTTCCTCCGCCGCCAACACGCATCTCCCTAAATTTTTCCACTATATCGAAGGGCTGGCCGTCATACTCGACGATCATCTGATCTGCACTGCCACGCAGATACACCGTAGTGGAACGCTCATGTTTCGTGGCGTTCTCCGCAATTTCCTTCACCAAGCCGACCAGATGATCCTGAAAGTCCCGGTTGTATGCTTGAGGCAGAGCAAGCATCGTCACAAATTTCCGAATGCTCGCCGGGTAATCCGAATTGGCGTGTATCCCGGTTTCATCGGGCATCACCAGACATTCCAGCGGTTCACCGGGTGAAGCCTCAAGGGCCGACACGATGCTCTCGGGGCAGCTCAGCTTTTTAAGCTTGGCGTAAGCACTTGCCATTTCGACCGTTGAAATTGCCGACATCTTTGCTGAGTAAGCTTGGCCATTGCCGGTACCGATGGTACCTCCCCCAAAGTCGCTCGGCGATTTCGCGATGAGCCAAGGGTAGCCTTGCGCCGAGCAGTGGGCGGCAAAAGGGTGCCCCTCCATGTCTCCGCCCAAGGAGCCAGGAAATTCCGCAAACAGAGAGGCTAGGAATTCTTCGTTTTCCGCCATTACCTCGCCGCTCAGCGCTGATCCAATGTGCAGCTTGGACTTCAGGCCGAGCTTGTTGAAGATGGTCGTCAGGTGTGCCAACATGTCAGCGATGAGCGTGTCTAGTTCCCCCTGTGCGATTGACGAGACAATTCGGGGAAAGCTTCGAAAATCGAGCCCTTGGGTACCTGCTTTGAAGTCGACAAGTGAGACAACTTCGCGTGAAATGGCCACATCGTGGAGCTGGATACTGTCGCGCCGGCCATAGGAAAATCCTGCTAAGAGCGCAAGCTTTGGCCGGAGATAAGGTAATACTTTAGGCAGCAGAACACCCACGGAATCATCTTTGAATGAGCCGCGGTCTGCGCAGAGCAATACGACAGGATAGCCATCTAGGACGCCCACCTTCAACCTGCTCGACAGGGACCGGTACATCTTTTTCAGGTTCACCCCTCGTTCTTTCAACCGCATCTCTAGTTCATTTTTTTCCGTCGAGTTGGAGGTGACGATGAGAATGTTATTGCCGACTATTTCATCCATGATTCCGCCATCCATAGCATTAGTTGATCTATCAACGACAGGGTACAGTTGCATGAAACCGTGCTTGTCGAGACTGTTGGTAAGGCAGTGCTATGCTGCCACCGTATTTTCATGAATGCAATAATATTGTTACTTTAATTGGCTAACTTGTTACCTCGAACTGGCTAGCGTACTTGGTAGAGCAGTCAGTGTCACACCAACGCCCAACTGCGACACCAGCTATGTTGTTTGTGCCACCGTTCCGAATCTGTTTCCGTAAGCACGTTGCGTGGCGGCATCTGAGCTGGGCGGCTCAGTTCCACCCACAGATCCAGAGCAAAACGTCTCCCGAAGAGGAAAACCAATCTATCTGGCACCGCTACCCACATTCTGAGGTCACCCATCGTGAGAAAAGATGAGTTATCTTCCACTTACACACAGCGACAACCAACAGTTTTTAGTAGGTATAACCCTCCTGATGCCCAACTCAGGCAACAAGTGTGCACGCCCTGCAAGTCTTTGATTTGCAGGGCATTTTTACATCTGTGCCGCCAGTGACAGCAAAAATAATCGGTCTATAATTCCTCTATAGTCTTCTATAAAGAGGGAGATGTCATCATGTCCCACGCACCAGAGTTGTTCCACCGGGCTGTGTTGGCGGAGAGGCTTGCCAAGCAAGTGTTGACTGTCGCAGTCGGTAGCGCCGCCAGCTCGGGCGTGTTTCTCGCGGCGCCGCGCCGCACCGGCAAGTCGACGTTCGTCCGTGAAGACCTGCGGCCGGCTTTCGAGCGTGCCGGTGCCCTCGTCGTCTACGCCGATTTGTGGGCGAATCCGACAACAGATCCCGGCGAGGTCATTGTCGCGGCCATTCGAGCTTCGCTTGCAACGAAAGCCGGTGTTGTCATGCGCTTGGCTAAGGCATCCGGGTTAAGTAAGATCGCTGTTGGCGGTGCTGTCAATTTTGACCTCGACCGCGTGGGGTTGGGGAAGGACGTATCTCTGACCCAAGCGCTTGTGGCGCTATCCGATGAAACCAGGCAGGCGATCGTCCTGATCATCGACGAGGCTCAACATGCAATCACGACCGACCCCGGTATTGCAGCCCTGTTTGCTTTGAAGGCGGCGCGCGATGAATTAAACAGTTCGCATCACCACGGCTTGCGGGTAGTCTGCACCGGCTCGAACCGTGACAAGCTGGCCATGCTTCGAAACAGTAAGGACCAAGCGTTTTACGGTGCGCCGATGGTTAATTTCCCCATGCTCGGGAAAGATTTCATCGAGTGGTTTTGTCAGAAAGCGGAACTTCCATTCCTACTGTCCCCGGAAAAGGTGTGGCCCCTTTTCGTGGAGGCCGGTTATCGCCCTGAATTGTTGGGTTCCGCAGCCGACACGCTGCGGTTCAATTTCGAAATCAGTGCGGATACCGGCCCGGACATGTTCGAAAACGAGGTCCGCCATCTGGCAAATGAAATTAATCAGGTACAACGCAAAGTGATCCGCAGTTTGACCCCTATCCAGCAAGTGGTCTTACGCGTGATGGCCGCGACCGGCAGCGACTACGCGCCCTTTGAGGCTTCGACCATGGAGCTATACCGGAGAGGTCTGCAACTGGCGGACGAAACCGAGGACGATGTGCGAATCGATGTGCCCGGCGTTCAACAAGCACTCCTGGCCCTTCAGGAGAAGAAATTGGTCTGGCGCGCCGCGCGTGGAGTGTATGCCATCGAAGAACAGACGGTGACGGACATTCTTGCGACGGATGGGCTGTTAAGAGGCTTGGACCCTCCAGCGGAGTAAGTGGCATAAGTAGTTGCCCTGCCGCTAGATCTTTTTTTATTCTAACCCGCCTGCTCTCCTGCCCCGTACTCCAGATCGGCGACACACGCCAATGCGCCGCCGGATGGCTCAAAAAGAGGTGTCCTCCCATTCCTGTTTGCTTGTAAAACGTGCGCGATTACTTAATCGCCGCGTTGAGCTTTTTGGCCATCTCGCCGTGATGCGCAACGGTCGGCTCAAGCTTCGTCGCCAATGCTTTGACGTCCGAGTCCTGCGCCTTGGCGATGTCCTGTTTCAGCGCCGCATGCACCTTCGCATGGTCGGCAACGCCGGCCTTGCTGACATATTCCTTGTCGAAGGCGGCGCCGGACAGGGTTTTGAGCTTCTCGGCCATCTTTTTATGCTCCGCATCGGGCTCCGTCGGCAAGGTCAGCTTCTTGGCGGTGGCCACTTTTTTGGTCTCCTCGAGGCCTTTGGTGTGGTCGTCGATCATCGACTGCGCGAATTGCTTGACGTCGGCGTTGCTGGACTTTTCCAGCGCGATCTTGCCGGTTTCGATTTCGGCGATGTTGGCTTGCGCGATGGCGTTCAGGCGGTCGGTGTCGGCTTTCGATACCGTCTGGGCGGAGGCGGAATGGGCGAAGGCGATGCCAAGGGTCAATGCGGTCAGAAATTGCGTCGTTTTCATGGTGTCTCCTTTGGTTGGGGGATGGTTACTTCGGTGGTTGTTGCGACTGAGCGTAGCGGCCGACCACTTCGCCCTTGGCCAGAACATGTCCCTGGATCGCTTGCAGCAGTTGGTCGCGATCCGCGCCGAACGGAAGCGTCAGTGTCGTATCGAGCGCGAATACCTGGAAGTGATAGTGGTGCGCCGGATCGCCGACCGGCGGACGCGGCCCGTAGTAGCCGAGCGAGCCGCGCGTATTCCTGCCCTGGAGCACGCCCTCCGGCTCGGTCAGGCGGGGCTGCTCCTGCAATCCCTCGGGCAAGGCGGTGACCGATGACGGAATATTCCACGCCAGCCAATGCACAAACGGTTTTTGCGGCGCGTCCGGGTCTTCCGCGATGACGACATAGGATTTGGCGCCATCGACGGCTGCCCACGTCAGCGGCGGCGACACACCGTCGGCATATTCGCTGTACTTGGCGGCCATCGTCGCGCCGCCGGCGAATGCCGGGCTGCGCACGGACAGCTTGGCGTCGCCCCTGGATGGCGCCCGTGTCAGCGCGAGGGGCACATTGTTTCCCTTCTGCGCCTGCTGTTGCATCGGACCGGCCGGTGGCGGCGGCAGCGGGGCCGATCCCTTATCCTGGCCCGAGTAGGCAATGCGATAAAGCACACCATTGCCATCGTCAGCCATCAGCAGGGAACCATCCTTGGCCATCGCCAGCCCGACCGGACGCGCGATGTGGGTCTTGCCGCCGTCCGTCAGGAAGCCGGTGACAAATGGTTCGATCGACTTGGCCTGGCCGTCGGCGAAGCGGATCCGCACCACTTCGTAGCCGGACGGGGCGCTGCGGTTCCACGAGCCGCGCATGGTGACAAAGGCGTCCCCCTGGTACTCGGACGGGAAATTGCTGCCGCGATAGAACAGCATTTGCATCGGCGCCGCATGGGCGGTGTAGCCGAGCACCATCGGCTCGCTGCGCGCCTTCCATTCTTGCTTGGTGATATCGCCAACAGGCGTGCTTTGGGGGTAGATCTTGCCGTCGCCGTAGACATGGGGCCAGCCGTACTGTTTGCCCAGTTCCAGCTTGTTCAGCTCTTCGGGCTGGTCGTCGTCGCCGAGGAAGTCGATGCCGTGGTCGGGCGCCCATAGTTCGCCGGTGCGCGGGTGCCAGTCGAAGCCGATGGTGTTGCGCAGCCCCGACGCGAAGATGGTGCGCTGCTTGCCGTCCGGCGTGGCACGCAGCAGGGTGGCGTTTTCCGGATTGCTCTCGTTGCAGACGTTGCAGGTCGATCCCGCGCTGATATACAACATGCCGTCCGGCCCGAAGGCCAGCGTGCGGTTGGGATGCTGACCCGAGTCCGGCAGATCGCCGATGATCAGCTTCAACGGAGAAAGCGTGCCGTCGCCGAGGATGTCGGCGACGAAGACCTCCTTCACCGTGGCCAGGTAGAGCTTGCCGTCGCGGATCGCCAGGCCGTGCGCGCCGGCGCGGTTGGCCACGGTGACTGGCGGCCCGTCGGCGCGGCCGTCGCCGTTGGCGTCCTTGAGCATCAGCACGTCGCCCTGGTCGCGCCGGCTGACGTAGATCGTGCCGTCGGGGGCGACGGCGACGATGCGGATATTTTTCAGCCCGGTGGCAAAGGCCGTTACCGTAAAGCCCGCAGGCGCCTTGATGGCGGCGATGCGCTCGGGCGTCGCCTCGACCTTGTCGGGCTTGACGATGGCGACGGCGATCGCCACGCGCGTGCCGTCGCCTTGTTGAGCATGCGAAAAGCCGGTGCAAGCCATTAGCACGGCGCCGAGGATGGCAGGTGTCGCGCCGGCAAATTTGTGTCGCATGTGTCGCCTCTTGTGGTGAGTTTGAGGTCGAGTGTGCAACGTCGCGACTAGCTGTTCTGTACGCTAAGTCACTGTTGTGCGCAGGCGCTCTGCGGTGGTGTTGTATGAAGGAATGCCATGTGGAATCAGGTCTGCTTTCCGCGCGACAAGGCCAGGGCCGCGCCCAAGGTGCAGATGGACAGCCAGGCGAACCAGTCGCCCCACTGCGCATACAAGGTGCGGTTATGATGCAACGCCACTTCGCTAATCAAGGTGGCATCGCCAAGCTCATCCGACGTTTCCGCCACGATGCGGCCGCGATTGTCCGACAAGGTTAGGTTGCCGCGTAGAGCGGCGCGCGCGACGGCGAATCCACTTTCGATGCCGCGCATGACGGCCATGCGGCTGTGCATCCGTCCGTCCGCCGCGAAGTCCCACGCGGGCACCAGCAACAGCCTGGCCGCCCGGTCGGAATAGGCGCTGCCGGTGTCGTGGAAATCCATGTCTTTGCATACCGCCAAGCCGGTGCGCGTGCCGGGAAGCATGGTGTAGTCCGCGCCCGGCTGGTACTGGTCCTCGAAGCCCGGAATCAGGTGGTGCTTGGCGTAGAAGACGGGCTCCGCCACGTCGGGTAGGAAGGCAAGTGCACTGTTGCGCTGCCCCCGCGTGGCGTCCGTGATGGCGGCGCCGGCGGTGATCGTCACTTTGTTGCGCGTCGCGCTGGCGACAAACTCGGGGATGGCCGCCTGATCGGTGCTGATCACGGTCTCCGGCAGCACAACCACCTGCGCACCGCGCTCGACAAGGGTATCGATGGCGGCGAGATAACGCTTGAGTAGGACTTGTCCGTCGCCCGACAACATTGCCGGACGTATCGGCCCGGGAATCGACACCAGTCCCACGCGAAGGCTGTCGTCTGCCTGCATGTCCAAGCGCTTGAAGCCGAAATGGAACACCAGCACGAGCAGCAAGCACGTCGCGCCGGTCACCCGCAGTTGCTGTTGCCGGTCCGGCCCGGGAAGCAGGCCTACCGCGATGGCAATTGGCGCGAGCAGCAGCACAAAGGTGACGCCCCAGATACCGGTCAGACTTGCAAACTGCACGAACGGCAAAAAGTCCAGCTGGCTATAGGCCAGGCTGCCGAAGGTGCCGTGCGGCGAACCACGAAACGACAAGTAATCCAGCGTGACCCACACCGACGGAAACGCCAGCGCGGCGGCCGCATACCGTCGCACCAGCCACAGCCGGCGAAACAATAGCAAGGCCAGCGCAAACGTTACGGCAGGCCCGAGTGCGGCGAGCACACCGACGGGCAGCGGCAACCCGATAATATCGATCAGGTAGTGCCACAGATTCAGCCCGGCACAAGCGCCCGCGACCAGTGCGGCCAGCGCGGCATATTGCCAGCGCAGTCGCGGTGCGAGCAGCAACAGCGGCAACGGCGCAAGCCAGGTCAGCCACGCTTGCGGATGCAGGCCGGTGCCGAACCACCAAGCGGCGCCGGACAGGATGGTCGCGGCGGCGCCCGCCCATACGAGAGAATGTTTAGCGGATGATGCCATCGAACACCACTCCAATGGATTGCAGGTAGAAGGCGCGGAACCGTTCCTCGTCATAGCTGAAGCGGCCGGCGCGGTACAGGGCGATCAGGCCGTGCGCCTGCGCCCACAAGGTCATGGCGATGTCCCACGGATCGCCCTCGCGCAGCAGGCCCTGCCGCATCGCTTCGGTCAGCATGTCCGCCACGACGTTGAGCGTGGGCGAACTGCGGGCGCGGAAGTCTTCCGGGAAGCGGCGCGCGTCGTCGCGCGCCACCGAAAAGTTGAAATCGAACATATGCGGGTGCCGCAGCGCATAGTCGAGGTAGTTTTCCATGGAGTGCCGCAACGCCTGCATCAAATCCGGGCGCCGGGCGCGCGTGGCCCATTCCTGCGCCACCTCCAGAAAGGCCGCGTCGGCGACGGCCTTCAGCAGCGCCTCGCGATTGGCGAAGTGGCGGTAGATCGCCATTGGCGTGATGCCGACGGCGTCGGCGACGCGGCGCATGCTCACCTCGTCGGCGCCTTCCCGTTCCAGCAGCGCGCGCGCGGCGGCCAGAATCTTGTTCGATGTGGTTTGCTCAGCCATGTATACAGCGTATACTTCGACGAATCGCTTGTCAATTGGCTACCTGAACAGGGGCTTCTTGCCTGATTGTCATGCGATGCTGGTAAGCTTGTCGCTATCAAACAACACACGGAGCATGCTTGCGTCACGAATCCATCCTGCGCCGGGTCGCATTGGTCAGCTACGGCACCCGATTCCTACGCAACGAGATTGAGCTGGAGGATTGGTATCGTCACGGCGTCTTTTTCGACGCGCGCCTGCAGTTTCGCGATCTGGACAACGCACTGCTCGCGGATGACTTCACGCTGTGGCTGGAAATACTCAAGGCATCCGGGGCGACGCGGCTATCGCTGCATCTGGCCGGGCAATTTGACATCGACCTGCCTCGCGCGTCGCCTGACGAAGGTCATGCCGTGGTCGCGCACTTTACTGATCGTTACGAGATTTGGAGCGTTGGCAGCGAACTGCCGGGGTGGTTGACACATCCGCTGTGGCCCACAGAGCGTTACATACCGGACTCGACATCGTGGGGCGGCGCTATCGACACTTGCTGGCGCGTAGCAGACCTGCTGGGGAAACTGGAGGTCGCCGACACCAACTGGCCGGAGCTGACGGCCGCCATCGCGCTGGATCTGGCGCTCGATATCCCATCGCTCCCGCACACGGGAGAGGCGGCGCCGTTTTGTGTCAACGTATCCGGCAATCCGCCATGGGCAAAGTTCCCGCTATTTCCCGTCACCAAAGTGTCTGCCCAAGCCCATTGGTTGCTGACGATCCTGGACTCGGAGGAGGCGACCTTCGCCAACGACACGCATCCAAAGAACGAGAACAGCGATTATCGTCAAATGAGCGACGCGGACGCGGCGCAAATGATGGCGCGGGGGATGCGCCTGCGCGCCTGGCTGACCGAAGTGCTGCTGCGTAGCGCCAACGAGTACCGCGCGTCGGCCCTGTTGCAGCAGGGCGCCCCGCTGGTGCGCCTTCAAAAGCCACCGCCAGGTTGTGAGCGTGGCCCCACGTCTTCTCCGCAGCCGGCAGACATCGATCCGGAACCACGGCAAGCAAAATGGATAAGCCGCATCGGAGCGGTCGTCCGATTTGCGGCGCTGTGCCTGTTGGTGCTGGCCATCGCCAACATCATCGCGCGCGTCCCGTGGCTGTCCGTGCTGATTGCCCTGCCGTGGGTACTCTATTTGAAATTCAGGAGAGATCCTTAGTGGCCAGCGAACCCGGCTGGGATACTGGTAAGCTCTCCCTCTACCTTTATTGAGGAGCAAGCTTGCGTCAAGAATCCATCCTGCGCCTGGTCGCATTGGTCAGCTACGGCACCAAGCATTTGCGCAAGGAGATCGCGCTGGAGGATTGGTACGAACACGCCATCTTCTGGAACGCCCGCCTGCAGTTCCGCCAGCCCGACCACGCCGTGCTGGCGAGTGATTTTACGCTCTGGCTCGCTGTTCTTGGGCGATCGGGCGCCACGCGCTTGTCGCTTCA
The DNA here is from genome assembly GCF_979254035.1 of Duganella sp. AC237. NCBI lineage: Bacteria > Pseudomonadati > Pseudomonadota > Betaproteobacteria > Burkholderiales > Oxalobacteraceae > Duganella > Duganella sp. AC237. The sequence continues at coordinate 296,054 of NZ_CEEDEW010000003.1, forward strand.
CATGTTTTCGCAGTTTGAAATCCCCGTCCCGGACGCGCTGGCGCGCGTCGACTATGCGGTGGTTGTTCATTACCCGGACCGCCACGAGATCTGGGCGGTGGGCCGGGAGCGCGCAGCATGGATAACGCATCCATTGCTTCCGACCGACCTTAGTGAGGCGCGCCGTGCTGCGCCCGACGCCGCCCGGTACGGTTGCGCCATCGATAGCTTCTTGCATGTCGAAACGCGGACAGGTGAATTGTCAGTGCCTGACACCAATTGGAAACAATTGGCGGCGGCCATCGCCCGCGATCTTGATACTAATGTTCCGTCCAGCGAAGTGCGCGCAGGACCATATTACGGTCCCGTGTCGGAGCAGCACCGGGCTAGAATGCCTCTGTTCCCGAAGTCCGCCGCCGCTTCGCAGGCGTACTGGATATTGTCGTCGCTCGATTGGCAGCAGTCGCGATTTGACAACGACATGAATCCGAAAAACGACAACGGCTCCTACGCTCGCGCGAACCAGGAGGAGCTCGACGCAGTGGAGGATTGGGGTGAGCGGCTGTACTGTTGGTTGGTCGAGGTGCTGATACGTTCGGCGAACGAGACGGGCGCGAACGAGAAGCTTACCGCAAGCCTGTTAAGCGGCGAAGCGCCGCTGGTGCGCGTCTACACCCCTGCCATGCGCGCCGCAAGCACGGCCGGAACGTCGCCTCGCGTTGAGCGGGAACTCCCCGATGCGTCGGCGGATCAAGCCCCGCCGTCGCAGGGGCAAACGGCACCGCAGACCGATCCAGCCGATGCGGGCGTGGACGCGCCGTCATTTTCATGGCGGCGCCTCATCGGCTGGGCGATCACGGCGGTGATGCTCGGCGTGATCGTCCTGGCAGGCGCCCGGATCGTCGCCGATCATCCATGGGCTGCGGCGGTGGTTGGAGCGTCATGGGCGCTGTACCTGAAATTCCGCAGAAAATAGCAGCCGGCCGCGACGCCGGGCGCAGTTCCCATTCCTGTTCACTACATCCGCTACACAAATAGCATAGCGCCTACCTGATCCGAAGGAGGGTGGAATCCGTGCGCACCATGCGTATAGTCGGTTGACAGCAGTCGCGCAGTCGCGCCACTTCCGATCCCGCACTTCGATCCACTTTTCTGGAGTCAGATATGAGCACGCATTCCATCCGCACCCGCATCGCCTCCTACGCCGTGGCCTTCTCGCTGGCGCTGCCGGCGCTGGCCATGGCCGCGCCGGACGTCGCCGTCGCGCCGCAGTACGAAACCACCCACGTGTACGTGCAAAACGCCGACATCGACGCCTTCGTCACCAGCTTCGTCAACACCTTCGGCGGCAAGGCCTCGCCGCGCGCGGTGTTCACCGTCACGCCGACGCCGAGCAAGACCGCGTCGCAGTACGTGCAAACGCCGGTGGGCATGCTGTCGGTGTTCGCGTTCCAGACGCCGATTCCGTACGGCTTTGGCACCGAGCGCACCGGCTACCTGGTCACCGACATCAACGATGCCACCAAGGCGGCGGTGGAGGCGGGCGCCGACGTCACCGTCGAACCGTTCGACGACCCGATCGGCAAGGATGTGCTGATCCAGTGGGCCGGCGGCGTCAATATGCAGTTGTACTGGCACACCAAGGCGCCGTCGTACGCGCCGCTGCACTCGGTGCCGGACAATCGCGTGTACGTCTCGCGCGTGTCGGCCGACAAATTCATCGGCCAGTTCAAGCAGTTCGCGCACGCCAAAGTGGCCAGCGACGAGCAGGTCGACGGCGGCGAGATCGGCCGCGCCGGCGAAAAGATTCGCCGCGTGCACCTGACGTCGAAGTTCGGCAAGATGACGGTGTTCGTCAGCGACGGCAAGCTGCCGTTCCCGTTCGGCCGCGAGACCACCGGCTATCAGGTCGACGACATGGCGGCCACCTTGGCCAAGGCGGCCGCCAATGGCGTGACTGTTTTGTCGCCGCCGTACAAGACCAGCAAGGGCAACGCCAGCGCGATGCTGCAATTCCCGGGCGGTTACATCAGCGAGATCCACGATGCCGCGCACTAGTCACGCGCTGCGCCGCTGCGGTGGCGTGCTGGCGCTGGTCGCCGGCGCCGCCGCCGGCGCGCAGACGCTGGCGGCGGCCCCTGTCGATGCCGCGCCGCCCTGCGACGTCAAACGCCCGTCGGTGAACTTCAACCGCTGGAACGAGAACTGGGGCGTGCTGGCCGATCCGTGCTTGCCGCGCCAGCCGCTCGACGGCCTGAAATACATCCCGCTGGGTGCGGACGGCTCGTCCTATCTGTCGCTCGGTGGCGGTTTGCGTGAACGCTATGAGCACATCGCCACGCCGCTGTTCGGCGCCGGCAGCGCCCCGGCGGACGGCTACGTGATCCAGCGCGCCAATGTGCACGCGGACCTGCGGCTTGGCAGCTACGTGCAGGTGTTCGGCCAGCTGGTTGACGCGCGCGCCTTTCAAAAACAGTCGATCGCCCCACCGGACAAGGACAAGCTTGATGTCGAGCAGCTGTTCGTGACTGTGGCCGTGCCCACCGCCGACGGCGCCGTCAAGGTGCGCGCGGGGCGGCAGGAAATGGCCTTCGACCTGCAGCGCTTCATCGCCGTGCGCGACGGCCCGAACGTGCGGCAGGCGTTCGATGGCGTCTGGGCCGACTGGGAGCACGGACCGTGGCGCGTAATCGGCTACGTCACGCAGCCGGTGCAAAACCGCAGCGTCGACAGCTTCGACGACTACTCCAACGGCCACCTGACGTTGAACGGCCTGCGCCTGGAGCGGCAGAGCCTCGGCCCGGGCGATTTGTCCGGCTACTACTCGCGCTACCGGCGCGACGGCGCGCGTTTCCTCGACGCGCAGGGCGACGAGCGCCGGGATGTCTACGACCTGCGCTACAACGGCAAGACCGGCAACGCCGACTGGGACGTGGAGGGCATGCTGCAGCATGGCCAGGTTGGCGCCAAGCGCGTGTCGTCCTGGGCGATCGGCTCGATCGCCGGCTACACCTTCGCCGCGACGCCCTGGACGCCGCGCTTGGGCGTGCAGTTCGACATGGCCTCCGGCGACAGGCACGCCGGCGACGGCAAGCTGGGGACCTTCAATCCGCTGTTCGCCAACGGCTACTACTTCTCGCTGGCCGGCCTCACCGGCTACAGCAACCTGATACACCTGAAACCGTCGCTGACGGTCAAGCCAGTGAAGGCGCTCAGCGTGACGACGGCGCTCGGGCTGCAATGGCGCCAGACCACCGGCGACGCAGTGTACGTGCAAAGCATGGCGGGCGTGCCGCGCACGGCGGGGCAGGGAAGCCGCTGGACCGGCGCCTACGCGCAGCTGCGCACCGACTGGATCGTCAGCCCTAACGTCACGGCGTCGCTGGAAGCGGTGCATTTCCAGGCCGGCGACAGCCTGCGCGCCGCCGGTGGCGGCAGCGCCAACTATCTGGGCATGGAGCTCAAGTTCGGCTGGTAACCGTGATGACTCTGGGACTCACGTAGGGCGGATTAGCCGAAGGCGTAATCCGCCATGTATGAGCCGCCAACGGAGCTTGGCGGATTACGCTGCGCTCTTAAGTCCTCCGGCAGGAGGACGCTCCTTCGATGGGCCCCCGGCGGATTGGCGGGCCTCGCCCGCTAATCCGCCCTACGTGTTTTAGATGTGCGCGTCGTCTGGCGTGCAATAACCCTGTCATATTTGGTGGCTATTATCTTGCGATCGGCACGTCCTTGTCGTGCACCAGAAAGCCTCCGATGTCCATCAGCCGCCGCAAATTCCTCCGCCTCGCCGCCGCCGGCGCCGGCGTGACCGCCACTTCCACGTTTCCCGAGCTGATTCGCCAAGCGCTGGCGGTCCCCGCCAACAACGCCACCGGCACCTTGGCGGACGTCGAGCACGTGGTCATCTTCATGCAAGAGAACCGCTCCTTCGACCATTACTTCGGCACCTTGTCGGGCGTGCGCGGGTTTAACGATCCGCGTGCCATCGCGCTGCCCGACGGCCGCCCGGTGTGGTATCAGCCCGACGGCAAGGGCGGCCACGTGCTGCCCTTCCACTTCGACGCCAACAACACCAGCGCGCTGTCGCTCGGCACCGATCATTCGTGGAAAGGGTCGCAAAGCACCTGGCAGGGCTGGGACGCGTGGGTCCAGAAAAAGACGCCGCAGGCGATGGGCTACTTCGATCGCGGCGACCTGCCGTTCTACTACGCGCTGGCCGACGCCTTCACCATCTGCGACGCCTATCACTGCTCGGTGTTCGGCGCCACCGATCCGAACCGCCTGTATTCGCTCACCGGCAGCAACCAGGGCTGGATCGACAATATGGGCAAGCTGTATAACGTCGACAAGTCGGAGCGCTTCAACGGCGATCCGGCGTTGGACGATATCTCCCCCGGCGTCATCGCCGGCGCGCCCAACTGGCGCACCTACGCCGAGGTGCTGGAGGCGAACCAGGTCAGTTGGAAGGTCTACCAGGAGTGGGACAACTACGGCGACAACTACCTGGCCTACTTCAGGAACTTCCGCGTCAACGCCGGCGGCAGCCGCCTCGATGCCGACTCGCCACTTTACCGCAAGGGCCGCGCGCTGGCGCCCGGCTCCACCGCGGCCAACGCCGCCGGTACGACCGGCGACTGGCTGGTCAACGCCTTCGCCGACGACGTGCGCAACAACCGCCTGCCGCAGGTGTCGTGGATCTGCTCCCCCAACGACTACACCGAGCATTCGCCCAACTCGCCCAACGCCGGCGAGAACATCACCGCGCGCCTGCTGGCCGCGCTGGTGGCCAATCCGGAGATCTGGTCCAAGACCGTGTTCCTGCTGATGTACGACGAAAACGACGGCTTCTTCGACCACGTGCCCTCCGACCTGGCGCCGATCAACGCCGCCATGGGCAAGACCACCTTGCCCGCCATCGGCATCCACGAGACCTATCGCGGCGAGCCGGTGGGACTGGGCCCGCGCGTGCCGATGCTGGTGATTTCGCCCTGGAGCAAAGGCGGGCGCGTATGCTCGCAGCTGTTCGACCACACCTCCAAGCTGCGCTTCCTGGAGGAGTGGCTGGTGGCGCGCGGCGAGGCACGCGACAAGGTCCGGTGCGACCTGATCTCGCCGTGGCGACGCACGGTCTGCGGCGACCTCACGTCGGCCTTCGATTTCCGCACGCCGAACAGCGTCTGGCCTGCCAGCGTGCCGAAGACGGCGGCCGACCGGCGCGTCGCCGGCAAGCCGTATCCGGTGCCGCCGGCCGAGCAAACCTTGCCCCGGCAGGAGTCGGGCGGGACGGCCGGCGGACCGCGCACCGCCTGCGCGCTGCCGTATGAATTATCGGTGCAGGGACGCCTGGCCGGCGCGGGCCAGTTCGAGCTAAGCTTCGCCAACAGCGGCCAGGCCGGCGCGGCCTTCATCGTGTATTCCGGCGTGCGCAAGGACGGGCCCTGGTACTACACGGTCGAAGCGGGCAAGGAAATCGACCGTGAAATGTGGAACTGGACCGGCACCGGCTATGACCTCAGCGCGCACGGCGCCAATGGCTATATGCGCCAGTTCAAGGGCCGCTTCGCCATCGCCGGCGGCGCGCGTCCGGAACTGTTGACGCGCTACGACCGGATCAATGGCGACATCAGCCTGGTGCTGTCGAATCTGGAAGGACGCAAGGCCTGCCGCTTCACCATCACCGACAATGCCTATGGCGCGCCGGCCGCCAGCCACCGCGTGGTGGCCGGCCAGACCTTGCTGGTGCCGTGCGGGCTGGCGGGCAGCTTCGGCTGGTACGACTTCAGCGTCACCTGCGACGCCGATCCGACATGGCTGCGCCGCGTCGCCGGTCACGTGGAAACGGGGCGGGACAGCCGCACCGATCCGATGATCGGCTGAAACAGGTCCTCAATACTCCTGTTTGATAATCTCGGTGATCTGTTTGAGTTCCTGGATCACCAGCGGGACGAAGGTCAACAGGCCGTTTTCTTCCGTCCATCTCCTGGCCTCGGCGCTGTCAGGCGCGATCGTGCCGCGTGCGCGCAGGGTTTCTGCCTGGCGGATCGCCGCGAGCGTGCGAATTTGTATGGCGATGCTGAGGTCCGAGTATTCCATGTGCTGTCCTTGATTGGTGCGGGGCATAGCATCGTAGCGAACCGGGCCTTTACAGGTGGGCACAATTCTCATTGGAAAGAAAAGTGTCAGATGCGGACAACGCTTGCTCGGCACGGTGTCCAGCCGCACAGACGCGCGGCCCGCATGACGCTAACGGCGCGCGACCAGCTGGGCGTGCAGCAGTTCGCGCTCTGCGGGGTCGGGCGTTTGCAGGTAGCGGAATTTGCCGGCGACGATGGCGGCCACCGGCAGGCCGTCGCGGAACAGCACGCGGTTGCCGGCCAGCGCCGGCACCTTGTCGCCCGGCAGAAGGGTGCCGCACAGGTTGAGCGGGTCGACACCGGAGATGCCGACGAAGCCGCCGTCATGCGGCCGGCGGCGCATCTCGCGCAGCAGCGGAATCGCTTCGGGCAGCGCGAACTGCTCGCCCGACAGGCCGGCGACGAATCGGCCGCCGCGAATCTCGCCGCGCGCCTCCAGCCGGTGGTACACCGGCAGCAGTTCGCGCCATGCCGGCAGCCACGCGGCCTCGCGCTCGAGCAGGCGCCAGAACATCACGCCGTAGCGGCGCAGCAGTGTCATGGCGATGTGCTCCAGCGTTTGCGGATCGGTGCGCGGCCTGCGCGCAACCGGTGTAGTCGCTGGCTTGCGCGCCTGCGCCGCCGGCGGGGGCGTGGCCGCCGCATCGCTTTCGTCGGCGCCGCCGTCGCCGCCGTCCACGGTCAACCCGGTGAAGCGCTCGGTGATGGTGACGCCGTCGGCGCGCCGCACCAGCGCCCAGCGGCCCGCTTCCTCCATCGTCGGGCCGGCGCCACGGCGGCGGCGCTTGTCCATGGTGGCGCGCTTGGCCGCCGGCAGCAGCATGGCGCGCAGGCCGGCGTAGCTGTCGGCGTTGACCAGCCCCGTCGCCACCAGCTCGCCCAGCGTGGTTTCCAGTTCGACCGGCAGCAACCGGGCGTCGCGCGACAGCTCGTCGAAGAACATGGCGCCCTCGCGCCGCAGCGCCTCGAGCACACGTGCCGCGCGCGGCGACACCTCCACCTCGGCGGCGACGGCCGGCAGCGCGTGCCACAGGCCGAGCTGGCGGCGCGGCAGCAGCACCAGCGGCGTGGCGCGCACCGGGCCGCCGGCGGCGCTGGCCGGCGCGCCGACCCGCGTCCAGACCACTTTGCCGGCGCGGCACAAGTCATCGAGCCACAGCATCGAGTAGTCCTCCATGCGCAGCGCCAGCAGCTCGCTTTCCCAGGCGCCGGCGGCCGCCTCGTAGCCCTCCAGTTGCGCCAGTATCGTCGGCAGCGACTCGCTGCCGCGCAGCCGCGCATCCTCGGCCAGGTGCTGCCACTCGAACAGGAAGCGCATGAAATCCTGGCGTTCGACTGGTTCGATCTCGCGCCGCAGGCTTTTGATGGTGTAGCGGTGGATGCGCGCCAGCAGATGCCGTTCGCACCATTCCTCGCCAGTGGCGCCGGGGGTGAAGCGCCCGCGCATCACATAGCCTTCGCTTTCGAGCCGGGCCAGCGCGATGGCGGTGTCGCCCTCCGGCAGGCCGAGCGGGCCGGCGATGGCGGCCAGCGGTTGCGGGCCGAAGCCGCTCAGGCGCGCGCGCAGGATCTCGACCAGCGCGTCGTCGCGTGTCCACGGCTCGTCGCCGTCGTTGGCCGCGAGGCGCTCAGGTATCGCCAGCGCCGGCGTGGCGACGGCGTCCGGGTAGGCCGCCCGCAGGCACGCCAGGCGCTCCAGCGCCACCCACAGGTCGACGCCGCCGCCTTGCAAACGAGTGCCCCGGCCGCCGGCGGCCAGTGCCGCCAGCAGCACGCGCCAGCCGTCGCCGGCCGCCGCCTCGTCTTCGGTGATGCAGGCCAGCGACATCAGCGCCTCGTGCATCTCGTCGCCGTTGCGCGGGCCGGGCCAGGCTTCGGCGGCCACCGCTTCGATGGCGCCGGCGTCGAGCGCGCCCAGGTCGTCGCCGGAGGCCGGATCGGTCCAGCGGCGGTTGACCACGGCCTGCGTGCGGCGTTCCTCCAGCGGGGCGTCGTCGAGGAAGGCGTAGGGCCGGGCGTTGAGGATTTCCATCGCCAGCGGCGATGGCGCCGGCAGGTCGCGCGACAGCAGCCGCACCTCGCCCGCCTCCATGCGGCGCAGCAGGGCCAGCCAGCCCTCGCTGTCCATCGCCTCGTGCAGGCAGTCGTCGAGCGTCTGGTCGACCAACGGATGGCTGGGCAGCTCGCGCTCGCCGACGATATTCTCCAGGCACGCCGCCTGGTCGGGGAAGACGGCGGCCAGCAGGTCGTCGCTCTTCATGCGTTGCAGCTGCGGCGCGACCTTGCGGCCGCCCGCGTAGCGTGGCAGTGCCAGCGCGGTCGTGGCGTTCCAGCGCCACCGCACGTTGAACAGCGGCGCGTCGAGCAGCGCCTGGATCAGCACATGCTCGGCGCTGCCCGAGCGCAGGTAGCGCCACACCTCGTCGAGCGGAAAGCTGTGGGTGTCCGACAGCGACAGCACGATCGCGTCCTCGGTGGCGGCGGCCTGCAGCTCGAAGTTGAAGGTGCGGCAGAAGCGCTTGCGCAACGCCAGTCCCCATGCGCGGTTGATGCGGCTGCCGTACGGCGAATGCAGCACCAGCTGCATGCCGCCCGAGGCGTCGAAGAAGCGCTCCATCACCAGGGTGTCGCGGGTCGGCAGCGCGCCGAGCGCGGAGCGCGCGCGGGCCAAGTAGTCGACGATCTGGCCCGCGGCGTCGTCGTTCAGGCCAAGATGCTCGAACAGCCAGTCGGTGGCATGGTCGATGGCGGCGCCGCCTTCCTTCTCGCCGAGAAGGCGGTCGATCTCGCCGCGCAGGCGCGCCACGCCGGCCGACAGTTCGTCGCTGCGGCCCGGCGCCTCGCCCAGCCAGAACGGGATGTTGGGGGCGGCGCCGTGGGCGTCCTCGACCCGCACCTTGCCCGCCTCCACGCGCTGGATGCGGTAGGAGGTATTCCCGAGCTGGAAAACGTCGCCGGCCAGGCTCTCGACGGCGAAGTCCTCGTGCACGGTGCCGATGTTGTGGCCCTGCGGCTCGAGCACCACGGTGAAGTCGGCGTTGTCGGGGATGGTGCCGCCGGAGGTGACGGCGGTCAGCTTGCCGCCGCGCCGCGCGCGGACGGTGCCGCTGACGGCGTCGCGGTGCAGGTAGGCGCCGCGCACGCCCTGGCGGCCGGTGTAGCCTTCGGTGAGCATGCGCAGCACGGCGTCGAAGCGTGTCCGTTCCAGTGCCGCGTACGGCGCGGCGCTGCGCACCAGGTCGAACAGCTCGTCCTCGCGCCATTCGCGTCCGCCCACTTCGGCGACGATCTGCTGCGCCAGCACGTCGAGCGGCGCGACCGGGATGCGCAGCGCGTCGAGTTCATCGCGGCGCACGCAGTCGAGCAGCGCCGCGCATTCGACCAGGTCGTCGCGCGAGGTGGGGAACAGGCGGCCCTTGGGCAGGCCGCCGACGTGGTGGCCGGAGCGGCCGACGCGCTGCAAAAACGAGGCGATGCCGCGTGGGGAGCCGATCTGGCACACCAGATCGACGTCGCCGATGTCGATGCCCAGCTCCAGCGAGGCGGTGGCGATCAGCACGCGCAGATCGCCGTGCTTGAGGCGTTGCTCGGCGTCGAGCCGGTATTCCTTGGCAAGGCTGCCGTGGTGCGCGGCCACGTGTTCGGCGCCGAGGCGCTCGCCCAGGTGGCGCGCCATGCGTTCGGCCATGCGCCGGGTGTTGACGAACACCAGCGTGGTGCGGTGCAGGACGGTCAATTCGGCCAGCCGGTCGTAGACGCGTTCCCACACCTCGTTGGGCATGACCGCCTCCAGCGGCACCGGCGGCAGTTCCAGCCCGAGGTCGCGCGCGCGCACGTGGCCGACGTCGACCACCGCGCAATCGCGGCCGGAGTCGTTATCACCTCCGGCCAGGAAGCGCGCCACCGCCGACAACGGCTTTTGGGTGGCCGACAGGCCGACGCGCACCGGCGTGCGCTGCCCGCCCGCCTTGCACAGCGCGTCGAGCCGTTCGAGGCTGAGCGACAGATGACTCCCGCGCTTGCCGCCGGCGACGGCGTGGATCTCGTCGACGATCACGGTGCGCACGCCGGCCAGCATGGCGCGTCCGCTGTCGGAGCCGAGCAGCACGTACAGCGACTCCGGCGTCGAGACCAGGATGTGCGGCGGCCGGCGGCGCATGGCGTTGCGCTCGGCCTGGGTGGTGTCGCCGGTGCGCACGGCGGCGCGGATGCCGTGCGGCGGCAGCGCCATCGCGGCCAGCTCGCGGTCGATGCCTTCCAATGGCGCCAGCAGGTTGACGCGGATATCGTTCGACAGCGCCTTGAGCGGCGACACGTACAGCACCCGCGTCTGGTCCGGCAGGGGCGTGTCGCCGCTCTCGCGCACCAGCGCGTCGATGGCGGCCAGGAAGGCGGTCAGGGTCTTGCCGGAGCCGGTCGGCGCGGCGATCAGCGTCGGCGAGCCGCCCTGGATCAGCGGCCACGCGCGCCGCTGCGCCTCGGTGGCGGCGGGAAAGCTGGCGCGGAACCACGCCGCCACGGCGGGATGGAAGTCGTGCCAGATATCAATATTTTCACGCGGTTTCATTAAGGATGATGACGCAAGGAAAGGTCGGGCGGGGAGCGCCGGTTTTTCATTCTACCCGGCATGGCGGGCGGGGTATCGCGCGGGAGAAGTTGATTGGCGACTATTGTGTCCAAGCGAACATACAGCAGAGCTGTGCCGCAGCATGATGAGATCGCTTCCCACAACATTTCGAATGGATCGTCATGCCGTCCCAGTTATCGATCATCGCGGCATCGCCGTCCGTCCCGCCGCCGCCCCGCCTACCCGCAGCGGGCAGCGACATGCCGGCCGCGCTGCGCCGGTTGCTGCTGCCCGAGCGCGGCGGCGCGGCTGGCGCCGGACAGCTGCTGCGGCGCATGGTGGACGGGCGGCTTGACCGCCTGCCGCCGCCGGGAGGCGGCGCCACGGCGCAGCGCTGGCGCGCTCTGGCGGAGGTGGCGGGCCACGATCTAAGCCTGCTCAAGCTCTACGAAGGCCACACCGACGCCCTCGCCATCCTGGCCGAGCTGGGGGCGCCGGCCGCGCCGGGAACGTTGTGGGGTGTCTGGTGCGCCGAACCGCCCGACGGCAGGGTCACGGTGCATCGATCCGAAAGTGGCGCGGTGCGCCTGTCGGGCCGCAAGCTGTGGTGTTCGGGCGCCGCGACGCTGGACCATGCGTTGGTCAGTTGCTGGGACGAGGAAGGCCTGCCCTGGTTGGTCGCCGTCGCCCTCGACCAGCCCGGCGTGACGGTGACGGTCGGCGGCTGGCACGCGGTCGGCATGGCCGGCAGCGCCAGCGTCGACGTGGCGTTCGACAATGCCGAGGCGCAGCTGGTGGGCGTCTCCGGAGCGTATGTGCGGCGTCCGGGATTCTGGCACGGCGGCGCCGGCATCGCAGCCTGCTGGTACGGGGCGGCGCGAGCCATAGCCGATTCCCTGCTCACGGCGGTGCGCGCCGGCGCCGCGCGCCAGGCGGCCGATCCGCACCGCCTCGCACAACTGGGCATGGCGGACATCGCGCTGGCCGGCGCGGCGGCGGTGCTGCGCGAATCGGCCGCCGCCATCGACGCCGATCCGGATGCCGACGCCGGCGTGCTGGCGCTGCGCGCGCGCCTGGCCGTCGAAGCGGCGGCCACGCTGGTGCTGCAGCACGCCACGCGCGCGCTGGGCGCCACGCCGCTGTGCCGCGACCCGCACTTCGCCCGGCTTGCGGCCGACCTGCCGGTGTTTCTGCGCCAGAGCCATGCCGAGCGCGATCTGGCGGCGCTGGGACGCATGTTGTCCGAGTCGGAGGAGTCGCCATGGGCGCTATGATCAACCACGCCGCCGAACGCCACATCGCTGGGGAAGGCACGCCCGACGCCAGCTGGCAGGCCTGGGGCGGGTTACAGGATTTGCCGCCGGTGTCCGCCGCCGCCCTGGTGCCGCCGGGACGCCGCGCCGTCATCGTCGCCCCGCATCCGGATGACGAGGTGCTGGCCTGCGGCGGGCTGCTGCAACTGCTGGCCGCGCAAGGCAGTCCCACGGTGCTGGTGGCGGTGACCGACGGCACCGGCAGCCATCCGGGTTCGACGACGATCACGCCGGAACAGCTGGCGCGCCTGCGCCCGCGCGAAACCGACGCCGCCCTGGGCGCGTTGGGATTGAACGCGTCGGCCGGCAAACCGGCGCCGCAGGTCCTGCGCGCCCGGCTGCCCGACGGCGCGGTCGCCGCATCGCTCGACCAGCTGCACACGCTGCTGCGGCAGATGCTGCGGCCGGACGACGTGGTCTTCGTCACCTGGCGCCAGGACGGCCATCCGGACCACGAGGCGTGCGGACTGGCCGCCGCGATGGCCGCCGGCGCCTGCCGCGCGACGTTGATCGAGATGCCGGTGTGGAGCTGGCACTGGGCGGCGCCGGGCGATGCACGCCTGCCGTGGCGCCGCGCGCGCCGCCTGGCGCTGGGCGAGGATGAACTGCGGCGCAAGCGCGCGGCGGTCGATTGCTTCACCAGCCAGCTGCACGACGATCCGTCCACCGGCCAGCCGGCCATCCTGCCGCCGCATGTGCTGGCGCGCTTGCTGCACCCCTGCGAAATCTATTTCACATGACGACCTCACTGCCCTCCGACTTCGATCTGCTGGCGCACTTCCAGCAGCTGTACCAGCAGGACGCCGATCCATGGAAAGTGCGCTTGCGCTGGTACGAGCAGCGCAAGCGCGACATCCTGCTGGCGTCCCTGCCGCGCCAGCGCTACCGCAGCGCGTTCGAACCGGCCTGCGGCAACGGCGAGCTGACGGCGGCGCTGGCGCACCGCGCCGAGCGCTTGCTGGCGAGCGACCTGTCGGCCGAGGCGGTGGTGCTGACGCGCCGGCGCATGCTGCGCGAGGACCCAAGCGACGCCGCCCGCGTGACGATCCGCCAGCAGCATATTCCGCAGGACTGGCCGGCCGACGCCTCGTTCGACCTGATCGTCATCAGCGAGATGGCCTACTATCTCGACGAACCGGCCTTGCTGCGGCTGCGCCAGTGCTGCGTCGATGGGCTGGCCGACGGCGGCACCCTGGTCATGTGCCACTGGCGCCGGCCGTTCGCCGACCGCCGCCTGAACACCGACAGCGTGCACACCGTGTTCGACGCCACGCAGGGCCTGCATCGCCTGCTGCGCCACAGCGAGGACGACTTCCTGCTCGACGTCTGGTCCGGCAGCGCCGACTCGGTGGCGCAGCAAGAGGGCCTGGCCTGATGATCGGCGTGATCATCCCGGCCCACAACGAGGAGCGCGAACTGGAACAGTGCCTGGCGGCGATCCGCGTTGCCGCCGGCGATGGCGCGCTGGGCGGCGAGCCGGTGCATGTCATGGTGGTGCTCGACAGCTGCAGCGACGGCTCGCGCGCGATCGTCGAGCGCCATGCGCGCCATCGCGTGCAGGATTGTTGCGTGGTCGGCGGCCTCGTGGTCGCATTCCGCAACGTCGGCGCGGCCCGGGCGGCCGGCGCCGCGTGTTTGCTGGCGCTCGGCGCCCGCTGGCTCGCCTTCACCGACGCCGACACGCGCGTGTCGCCGGCGTGGCTGGCGGTGCAACTGGGCCTGGACGTCGATGTCGTCTGCGGCACCATCGCGGTCGACGACTGGTCGCCGCACCTGGACGACGCCGAGGCGCTGCGCCGCCACTTCCACCTTGGCTACACCGACGCCGACGGCCACCGCCACATCCACGGCGCCAACCTGGGCGTGTCGGCGGCGGCCTATCTGCGGGCCGGCGGCTTCGAGGCGCTGGCCTGCGGCGAGGATGTGGCGCTGGTGGCGGCGCTGGAGCGCTGCGGTGCGCGTTTCGCCTGGAGCTCGGCGCCGCGCGTGGTGACCAGCGCCCGCCGCGACCCCAAGGCCAGCGGCGGCTTCGGCGACACCTTGCTGCGCTATGCCGCCAGCGCGCGCGCCGCCCTGCCGGCGGATTTGCCGGTTTTGTTGAGTAGCTCACATAACCCGGCGTGATCGAGGCGTAGCATGGACCGCATGAGAAGATCGCGCCCCCTGACCATTGTTTACTATTTCCTCGCCGCACTGCTGGTGCTGCTGGTGGCACTCGTCATCTTCGTGCTGACGTTCGACTGGAACCGCGCCCGTCCCTACATCAACGACAAGGTGTCGCAGACCATCGGGCGCGAGTTCGCCATCAAGGGCGACCTGGATGTGCGCTTCCGCCAGGGCGACCCGGCCGAGCCCGGATGGCGCCGTTATGTGCCGCGCCCCGAAATCAGCGCCAAGGATGTGTATGTCGTCAATCCGTCGTGGACCACCACCGGTCCGCGCCTGGCCAGCGTGGGCAATATCGTCCTGGCGATGCACACGCTGCCGCTGCTGCACAAGGAAGTGGTGATCACCAACCTGGAACTGGACAAGCTGGAGGTGGCGGCCCAGCGCCGCGCCGACGGCAGCAATACCTGGACCTTCAAGGACAACGGCCCGTCGGAGTGGGACGTCGACATCCGCCGCCTGGCGTTCCGCGAGGGCAGCCTGCGCTACCTCGACGACGGAATCAAGCTGGACCTGCGCGCGAAGGCCACCACGATCAATCCGAACGACGCCGACGCCACGGCCGACGACAAAGCCGATGAGAAGCCGGCCGACCGGCCCGCTGGCAAGACCACCGCCCAGGCCGGCGACAACCGCACTGGCAGCCCCTACGGCATGCGTTTCGAACTGGGCGGCACGTATCGCGGCGCGCCGGTCACCGGCGGCGGCAAAACCGGGGCGGTGCTGTCGCTGCAGGACGAACACAACACCTTCCCGATTCAGGCCAACGCCATGGCGGGCAAGAACAAGATCGCCATAGAGGGCACCTTGACCGATCCGCGCTCGCTGTCCGGCATCGACCTGAAACTGTCGCTGGCCGGCGCCAGCATGGCGGACCTGTATCCGCTGACCGGCGTGCTGCTGCCGGAGACGCCCGCCTACGCCACCACCGGCCGCCTGGGCGGCAAGAAGGAGGGCGCGGTGTGGAACTGGACCTACCGCAACTTCACCGGCACCGTCGGTGGCAGCGACCTGCACGGCACCTTGAGCTACAGTCCGCGCAAGCCTCGTCCACTGCTGACCGGCACGCTGACCTCCAACCAGCTGCGGCTGGCCGACCTGGGGCCGAGCATTGGCGCCGAGAGCAACGCCGACAAGGCCGCGCGCGACAAGAAACCGAACCAGCCGGCGGGCAAGGCGCTGCCGGTCGAACAATTCAATACCGCCAAGTGGGACGCGCTCGACGCCGACGTCAAATTCTCCGGCAAGAAGCTGGTGCGCACGCACGATATTCCACTGGAGAATATCGAAACCCAGATCCGCATGAAGAACAAGGTATTGACGCTGACGCCGCTGAACTTCGGCATGGCCGGCGGCAACGTCACCTCCAATATCACGCTCGACGGCGGCAAGAATCCGATCCAGGCGCAGATCAAGCTGGCCGCGCGCCACCTGAAGATCCGCCAGCTGTTCCCGAAACTGCAGGCGATGCAGGCCAGCGTGGGCGAGGTCAACGGCGACGCCGCGCTGGCTGGCACCGGCAACTCGGTGTCGACGATGCTGGCGACCGCCAGCGGCGAACTGGGCGCGACCGTCAGCGAGGGCTCGGTCAGCAAGTTCGTGCTCGAGGCGGCCGGCCTGAACATCGCCAACGCCGTTTTCGTCAAAATGTTCGGCGACAAGCAGGTGCAGCTGAACTGCGTGGCCAGCGATTTCGTCGTCGAAAAGGGCCAAGCGCAAACGCGGCGCTTCGTCGTCGACACCGACGAGGCCGTCGTCGACGTCACCGGCAGCATCGACCTCGCCAACGAGCGCCTGAACCTCGACGTCAAGCCGAAGACCAAGGGCGTGCGCATCATTTCGCTGCGCACGCCGCTGTACGCCCGGGGCACGTTCTCCAATCCGGACGTGGGCGTGGCCAAGGGACCGCTAGCGCTCAAGGCCGGCGCCGCCGTGGCGCTGGGCATCATCAACCCGCTGGCGGCGGTGGTGCCGCTGATTAATCCCGGTAACGTGGAAGCGGTCGATTGCGCCGCCGCGCTCAAGCAGGCGACGCAGGTGCGGTTCGGTTCGAAGCCCGAGCCGGCCAAGAAGTAATCAGCAAGATGTTTGCGCTGGCGCATGACGCAGCCGGGGAAACTTGAGCTATAGCCGTTAAAGTCCAGCCAGTTTCACTGGCCGGGGTTGTCGCTTGGTATGATAGGGAAAACCAAGGGCTCCCCGATGCTGCTTCTCGCAAAAAAACTTCCAACTGCGCTGCGCTACGCCGTGGGTGCCGGCCTGTCACTATTTGCTTTCACATTGCAGATCGGCGTGTCTTTTATCGTCGGCAACCGGATTCCCTTTTTGCTGTTCGTGCCGCTGGTGGCGCTGGCGGCTGCGGTGTTGGGCAGCGGTCCTGCCGCAATCGTGTTGCTCGCCGGTTTTCTTTACGGTTGTTCGATCTTTCTGCCGCTGGGCAGCCTGTATGTCGGTTCCGTGCGCGACCAGGTTTCACTGGCGCTGTTTGTTGTAGTCGGCATATTCTTTCTCTACGTCGGCAAGAAGGTGCGAGAGCTGGTCGACCGCGCGGTGGACGCCGAGCTCGCGCTGCTCAATGAAAAACTCGTGCGCGGACGTGCCGACGACGAGCGCTTGCGCGAACTCTATCGGCAGGTGCAACGCAGCGAGGAGCGCTACCGCAACCTGTTCGATTCGATGGACCAGGGCTTTTGCGTGATTGACATGATCTTCGACGAGGCCGGCGAGGCGGTCGATTACCGGGTACTGGAGATGAATCCGGCGGGGATCGCCATCTACGGCCTGGGCGATGTCGTCGGCAAGACCATCAAGGAGGTGGTTCCGCATATCGGATCATACTGGATCGACACCTATGCGCAAGTGGCGGTGACCGGACAGCCGGTGCGCTTCGAGAACCAGGCGCAGTCCAGCGGTCGCTGGTTCGAAGGCTACGCCAGCCGCGTCGGCGACGCCGACAGCCGCAAGGTGGCGCTGCTGTTCACCGACGTCAGTGTGCGCAAGGAGAACGAGGCGCGCCTGCGCAGGCTGGCGGCCGACCTGTCCGAAGTGGACCGCCGCAAGACCGAGTTCCTGGCGGTGCTTGCGCACGAGTTGCGCAATCCGCTGGCGCCGATCCGCAGCGGCCTCGATATCCTCAAGCTCAGCGGCGCCAATTCGCAGATGGTCGAGCGCATGCGCGACATGATGGACCGGCAGGTCACGCACATGGTGCGGCTGGTCGACGACCTGCTCGATATCGCCCGCATCAACGGCGGCAAGATCGATTTGAAGAAGGAGCGCGTCTCCCTGCAAAGCATCGTCTCGGCGGCGGTGGAGGCCAACGCGCCGATGATCGAGAAGGCCCGCCATCGCCTGTATGTCGTCATGCCCGACGAGGAGATCGAGCTGCTGGTCGACCCCACCCGCATGGTGCAGGTGCTGGGCAACCTGCTCAACAACGCGGCCAAGTACACGCCGCCCGGCGGCCGGATCGATCTGAGCGCGGTGCAGGAGGGCGGGCAGATCGTCATCGCGGTCGAGGACAACGGCGTCGGTATTCCGGAGGCGTCGCAGCCGTTCATCTTCGACATGTTCAACCAGGTCGGCAGGAATATGGATCTGTCGCACGGCGGCCTGGGAATCGGCCTGTCGCTGGTCAAGCGGCTGCTGGAGATGCATGACGGTAGCATCAGCGTCGCCAGCGGCGGGACCCATAGCGGCGGCACCACGTTCACCATTCGTTTGCCATTGAGCGTGACGGTGGAGGCCGGGCATGCGGCGGGCGATCAGCTGGCGGCGCCGCTGCGCACCGACATGTTGAGGATACTGGTGGTGGACGACAACGCCGACGCGGCGCAGACGCTGGCGAGTTTGCTGGAGTTCAAAGGGCACAGCATCCGCGTCGCCAACGACGGCATCGAGGCGCTGGAGGTGGTGGAGGATTGGATACCGGAGGTCGGGTTGATCGATATCGGCATGCCCAACCTGAACGGCTACGAGCTGGCGCAGGCGCTGCGTAAAAAACCGGCGCTCGACGGCATGGCGCTGATCGCGTTGACCGGGTGGGGCGCGGAGAACGACCGCACCTTGTCCAAAGAGGCCGGCTTTGTCGAACATTTGACCAAGCCGGTGGATTTCGATGCGATCGAGGCGGTGTTGGGCAGGGTACGTAGGGCGGATTAGGCGGAACGCCGTAATCCGCCATCTGCGAGCCGCTGCCGACGCCTGCTTACACCACGCTGTCCCATGGCGCGGACAAGCGCATCGCGCAATTGATCAACCCCACCATCGAATACGTCTGCGGGAAATTTCCCCACATTTCGCCGGTGTCCGGATGCGTGTCCTCGGACAGCAAGCCCAGATGGTTGCGCGCCTTGAGCATGGTCTCGAAGATCTCGCGCGCCTCTTCCTTGCGGCCGATCCGCGCCAGCGCGTCGATGCGCCAGAAGGTGCAGATGTTGAACGCTGTCTCCGGCTTGCCGAAATCGTCCGGCGCTTCGTAGCGGCGCATGTACGGGCCGTCGCACAGCGACTTCTCCAGCGCCTCCACGGTCTTGACGAAGCGCGGGTCCTTCGGATCGATGAAGTTCACCTCGGCCATCAGCAGCACGCTGGCGTCCAGATCCTCGCCGCCCAGGCTTTCGCAGAAGGCCTGGCGTTTCTCGCTCCACGAATCGCGCAGCAGCGGTTCGCGGATTTGCTCGGCGCGCGCCTGCCAGTGCGCCGCGCGTTCCGGCAACTCAAGCACATTGGCGATCTTGGCCAGGCGGTCGCACGCCGCCCAGCTCATCAGCATCGACGAGGTGTGCACGCGCGCGCGCGTGCGCAACTCCCACATGCCGGCGTCCGGCTGGTCGTGGACGCGGAAGGCTTGCTCGCCGACCGCCTCCAGATGCGCGAACTCGGCCACGCCGGCGCGGTTCAGCAAACGGTGGTCGAGGAAGGCCTGCGCCGCCCCCAGCACCACATTGCCGTAGACGTCATGCTGGAAGTGCTCCTGCGCCTGGTTGCCGACCCGTACCGGCTGGTGGCCGCGATAGCCGGGCAAATGATCCAACGTCGATTCGGGCAGGGATTCCTCCAGGCCGATGCCGTACAGCGGCTGGATATGCCCGCCCTTGGAGCTGGCGACGATGTTGCTCAGCCAGCGCAGGTACTCCTCCATCGTGCCCACCTCGGAAATGCTGTTGAGTGCGCGCACCACGAAGAAGGCGTCGCGCAGCCAGCAGAAGCGGTAGTCCCAGTTGCGCGCGCTGCCGGGCGCTTCCGGGATGCTGGTGGTCATGGCGGCGATGATGGCGCCGGTGTCCTCGTACAGCGACATTTTGAGCGTGATGGCCGCGCGGATCACCACGTCCTGCCACTCGTACGGCAGCGCCAGGCGGCGGCTCCAGTTGCGCCAGTAGTTGATGGTTTCCTTCTCGAAGCGGCGGCACACGTCCTCGATGCCATCGTTCAGGGTTTCATCCGGTCCCAGCATGAAGTTCAGCGAGCTGTTGGCGAGGAACCAGGTCTCCGACAGCAGGTGGCTGAGCGATGCATCCGTGTTCAGGCGCAGGGTCTGGTCCGAGCCGACATAGCGGATGTGGTGGCTGCCGCGCGTGATCTCCGGCGCCTCGCGGCCCCAGTCGAAACGCGGACGCAGCCGCACGCGGATGCGCACCGCGCTGTTGAGGATGCGGATGCGGCGTATCAGCATCAGCGGCCGGAACATGCGGTCGCGGCTGGTGAAGCGCGGCGCGAAGTCGGTGATCTCGATACCGTGGTTGTCGGCGTCCATCAGGCGGGTGCGCAGCACGGCCGTGTTGGGATCGTAGAACTGCTCGGTCTTGACGCAGTTTTCGAGCTCGATGCTCCAGACGCTGCCGTTTTCGGAATTGTCCAGCAGGGCGTTGAATACCGGATCGCCGTCGAAGCGCGGCAGGCAGCACCAGACGATGTTGCCGCTACGGTCAACCAGCGCGTTGTAGGAACAGTTGCCGATGACGCCACAGTTCAGCGACGCCTCGGGCGTCACCGGCTTGCCGGGCGCGGCCTCGTTCGGATTGGTGTGTGCGGCGGAATTGGTGTCGGTTGCTGTGCTGGTCATTGCGTGTCTCCATGAGGCAGGGTAGTGGCCGCTTGCACCAGCTGCGCGCGCAGTTCCTGCGGCGAGGCGAGGCGGCGCAGCGCGGCGCTCGGACCGGGGCCGATCTTCACGCCCATGCCGCCCGTTTGCTGGGCGTAGGCGATGCCGGCTTCGTCGGTGGTATCGTCGCCGGCAAACACCGGCTTGTGGCCCTTGAAGGGCGCTTCCTGCATGAAGGCGGCCAGGGCGCTGCCCTTGGTGCTCGATCCCGGCTTGAGCTCCAGCACCATTTTGCCATGTAACAGGACCATGCCGGGGCTGGCGTCGAGCGCTTCCTGCATGACTTGCTCGCACAGTTCCTTCAGTCCCGGCGCCAGGCGGTAGTGCAGGGCCAGCGCGCCGCGCTTTTCCTCCAGCAGCAGGTCGGGATATTGCGCCACCAGCGGTTGCAGGCGCGACTTGGCGTTATCGAGCGGCAGCACCGTGATGTAGTGCAGCTCGCCGTCGGCGGCGCGCCGTTCGGCGCCGTGCACGCCGGCCGCCGGCAGCTTGAGCGGCGCCAGCATGGCGTCGATCTGCTCGATCGGGCGGCCGCTGACGATGGCCAAGCGTCCGCCCAGCTTGTCGCGCAGCTTGGCCAGCGCCTCGATCAGGCCGGGCACGACCACGACGGTGTCGGGCGTTTCGGCCAAGTCGACCAGGGTGCCGTCGAAGTCCAGGAACAGGCTGCAATCGGGCCAGTCGGTCAGCAGGAAGGCTTGGTTGTCGGCGGACGCGCTGGTGTTCGTCGCGTCCGCCGGGTTCGATTCGAGTGTCATCATCGTTGTCTTTGTTTAACTGACCCGGCGCAGGTTGCCGCGGCTGTGGGAACGGATCTTCTGCATCACTTTTTCGCGTTTGCGCAGACGGGCGGCGTCGAGCAGCATGTGGCCGGCCCAACGGTAGACGTTGAAGCGGCGCACGCGGTCGCGCATGCTGCGCATCCGTTCGCGCTGCTCGACCGGCGGCATGGTCAGGCCGCGGTACAGCGCCTCGGCGCCTTGCTCGATATGGTACGGGTTGATGATCAAGGCCTCGTGCAGTTCGCGGGCGGCGCCGGTGAACTGGCTCAGCACCAGCGCGCCGCGTTCGTCGTCGCGGGCGGCGATGAATTCCTTGGCCACCAGGTTCATACCGTCGTGCAGGCTGGTCACCATGCAGACCTCGCTGGCGCGGAAGTAGCGCTGCAGCTCGGCTTGCTCGTGGTGCTCGATCTTCAAGATGATCGGCAGGTAGCCGTCGCTGCCGAAGCGGTCGTTGACCCGCGCGGCCAGTTTGCGCACGCGCTGCTCGAAGTTCATGTATTCCTCCAGGTCCGAACGGCTTGGCGCGGCGATCTGCACGAAGCTGAACTTGCCGATCATGGTCGGATGGCGCTCCAGCATGCTCTCGACCGCCTGGAAGCGCTCCAGGATGCCCTTGGTGTAGTCGAGGCGGTCGACGCCGAAGGCCAGCAGGTGGTCTTCCGGCACGCCCAGGATCTGGCGGATCTCGGTGCGGCACTGTTCCACCGGCTGCGTGTCCGGATAGTCGGGCCAGGCGATCGAGATCGGATAGTCCTCGACCTGGGTCAGCTCGTTGCCGTACGAAATGGTCGATGCTTCCGGCTCGATGCGGGTTTCCAGGTAACGGTCGACCGTGTCGAGGAAGTTCTTGCGGTGGAACGGCGTGTGGAAGCCCAGGATCGTGCTGCCGAGCATGCCTTCAAGAATTTCTTCGCGCCATGGGCAAATGCCGAACGACTCCGAGTTAGGCCAAGGGATATGCCAGAACGTGATAATGGTGGCTTTCGGCAGCGCCTCGCGCACCATGCGCGGCAGCAGGGCGAAGTGGTAATCCTGCACCAGCACCACCGGGTTGTCGGTGCGCGCTTCCTTGATGACGGCGTCGGCGAAGCGACGGTTGACTTTGACGTACTCTTCCCAGTCGGACGAGCGGAACACCGGACGCACGTGGGCGATATGGCACAGCGGCCACAGGCCTTCGTTGGCGAAGCCGTAGTAGTAGCCTTTTTCCTCTTCTTCCGTCAGCCAGACGCGGCGCAAGGTGTAGCTCGGATTCTTCGGTGGCACCGGCACGTGGTCGTTGCGGTCGACCGTCTCGCGGTCGGCGCTGCCGGCGCCATGGGCGATCCAGGTACCGGAGCAGGCGCGCATCACCGCCTCGACGGCCGTCACCAGGCCGCTGGCCGGACGGCGCACGCGGATCGTGCCGTCCTTGTTTTTCTCGTGGATGTAGGGCTCGCGGTTGGACACCACCAGCACCTGATCGCCGGCCAGATCCTGTTGCAGCAGGGCCTTGAGTTTTTCCGGCGCCCATTCGGCGCTGTTGTTGCTGCTGCTGCTCTGGCGTTCCTCGTGGTATTCCTCGAGCAGGCTGCGCAGTTCGCCGATCAGCGGTTCCATCTCGGGCGGTGGCGGCGGCGGCGTCGCGCCGGGCGCGGTCGATTTGACGTCGCGCGGCAGCAGTTGGCCGCGCAGCACGTCGTTCAGGCTGGCCAGCCAGCCACGCCAGCTCAGGTGCGACACCAGCAGCGTCAGGAAGGCGATCGCCACGCCCAGCAGCGCGAAGAAGATCAGCACATACTTGGTGGTCTCGGCGCTGCGGCGCTCGATGAAGCTCATATCGTGCACCAAGATCAGACGGCCCAGGCCGGTGCCGTTGTCTTCGATCGGCGTATCGGCCACGTGGACCGGGCCGCGTGGCAGTTGCACCAGCGACTTTTGCTTGCTGCCGTCGGTCGGCTTTTCCCAGCAGCCCAGCGATTGCGGGTAGGTGGAGGTTTTGTACAGCAGCTTGCCCGAAGGATCGCAGAAGCCCAGCGCGAACAGGCGCTCGTCTTCGATGGCGCCGTCGAACAGCTTCTTGATGTGGGCCTTGTCGTTGAGCAGCACATCCTCGCGCAGCGGCACCTGCAAGGTGGCGGCCAACAGTTGCGAGCGGTTATCCAGATCGCGCACCGACCAGCGTAGGGTCAGGTTGTCCATCAGCGGGACGACGATGTAGGCGAACAGACCCAGCAGAATCGCCAGGGGGAGCATGAAACGTAATGATAGTTTTACAGAGCGTGAAAGCATTGGAGGAGTCCTCAGGTGTGATTGCAGGATAGAAAAACAACCGCTGCATCAATTTTTCGGGATGCGTGGCAATCGACCTCAGCTCCTCTATTGTTTCATTCATGAGGGAAAAACCTTTGTTCGCTAGCGCACGCATGCGGGCAAATGGCGCGCCGCAACATTGCGGAGTCCCCTAGAATCAGGCCCATGGAACTCGACTATTTTTCTGATATGCATGAAGGGCCGTGGCGCGCCGCCGCAGTGGTGGGCGTCAGCGCCGTGGTGTTTGTTGCCGTGGCTCTACTGTTGCATCGGGCGGGCATTATGCTGCTCCGCCGCATAGCGCGAAACCGGCCTTACACCACCAACGCCATCAAGTACGGTTGGCGTCCGAGCCAGCTGTGCATGGCGCTGTTCGCGCTGCGCATCGTGCTGACCGGTGCGCCGGAAAACATGCCGTTGCTGGTGCCTATCTCGCGCATCAACAATGTACTGCTGATCATCGGCCTCACATGGCTGGCCATCGCCTGCGTCAATTCCATCAAGCGCACGATCACCGACGTCAATCCGGTCGACGCGGCAGACAACCTGCGCGCGCGCCGGCTGCTGACACAAACGGCGGTGCTCACCCGCAGCGCCAACTTCATCATCGGGCTGATTGGGCTGGGTTTTGTGCTGCTGACGTTGCCGGGAGCGCGGCAGGTCGGCGCCAGTTTGCTGGCTTCGGCGGGCGTGGCGGGCCTGGTGGCCGGTATCGCCGCGCGGCCTGTGCTGGGCAACTTTATTGCTGGGTTGCAGATCGCTTTCTCGCAACCGATCCGGCTGGACGACGTGCTGATCGTCAAGGGCGAATGGGGGCGCGTGGAGCGTATCACCGGCACCTATGTCGTGGTGCGGATTTGGGACGAGCGGCGCTTGATCGTGCCGCTCCAATGGTTTATCGAAAATCCGTTCGAGAACTGGACGCATACCTCGTCGTCGATACTCGGCACGGTGTTTTTGTGGCTGGACTTCAGCGTGCCGGTGCCGGCGATACGGGCCGAGTTCGAGCGCATCACGCATGCGTCGTCGCGTTGGGACCAGCGGGTGTGCGTGCTGCACGTGACCGACGCCGACGACCGCGGCATGCAGTTGCGGCTGCTGATCAGCGCGCAGGATTCCGGTACCGCCTTCGACCTGCGTTGTGAGATCCGCGAAGCGATCATCGCCTTCGTGGCGGCCAACTATCCGGATTCGCTGCCGCGCCTGCGTCCGGTGCTTGACGCGCCGGGGCCGCAAGAGCAAAGCCTGGGCAAACGCGCCGTGCACGTGGCCGACAGCCCGGCGCCATAATGAAGACTGATCACTGCCAAGCGTGGGAATGATCTTGAACGATGTGACTGCTCAGGTGCTGGGGCTGTCTAAGGCTTGCCGGTTGCGACAGGCACGGCCGGCGGTTGGGCGTATATGACGATGGGCGCGGGACTTTTCGTGGAATTGCTCATCATGAAAAACAATCCACCAAAACCGAAGAAGAGGCCGATGGCCGTTGCGCTCATCCAGCGCAAAATATCAGTGCTGGATTTTTGCATATCGGCGCGTATGTCCGCGATGTCCGCCTTGGTTGCCGTTTGCTCGAGGCGCAACTCGATCTTCGCGAGCCGTTCTCGCGTTTCGATGGCGAATTCTTCAAGCTTGATCAGGCGCGCTTCCATACTCCCATCATAGGCAGCAGCGCCAGTCCGGTCAAATATCCCACCGGTATCTAACGCTATTTGGATTTCGGTTTGCGGGCGATGATCTCGTTGATCAGCTTGCGTTCCTTGTCGGTCGCCTTGCGCATCAGGGCTTCGTGCTTGTCGCCCAGCGCGATGGACTCGGCGATTTCAGGGGTAATGGCCGATGACTTGGCGATGCGTTGCGTAATCCACGCGGTGAGCAGGCACATCACCAAGGTGCAGGCGATGTAAAAGGCAATCCACAAGCCCGTCTGCCCACGGGCGCGGTTGATCGCCTGGACGACTTGCTCGGCCTCCTTGGTCACCGCCGCCATCTTGCCCATCATGTCGGCCACGGCGATGCTGGCCGATTCGGCCGCCACCCGTCCCGCCTCCCTGGCGGTGGCGTCGACGATGGCGGCCGCCTTGGCCTCGATCTTGGCCGCCTCGGCGATGCGCGCGTCGATCTGGTTCAGGCTGATATTCGCCATGCGCACCAGTTTGTCGCAGCCGGCGATCTGCTTGGAGAAATTCTGCAGGTCGTTGTGAAAGCGGTCGGCGTTGAAAAAATCGCCCTGGGGGTGCGATGTCGGGTCGTTGTCGTTCATCGGGGATCCGCGCCATTCAATAACAGTGGAACTGCGATTGTAGATTCAAGACGATGAACTGTGGCAATCCAAGCAGCTTTTACTGGACAAAGGTGAACGCCAATCGTAACATTAGTGCAACTTTATTTTTGGAAACGATATGTCATCGATCAGCTCATGCATCAAACTGGCTTTCGCTTCGGCGATCCTGGCTGCCGCCACCGCGTCCGCCGCCACCATCAACATCGACTTCGAGACCATGCCGGGGGCCGATGGAAAGTTCGGCACGGCCGACGATGTGGCAATGGAGTCCACCTTTGTCACCCAGATACGCGATCAACTGGCGCCGGCCGGCCTCACGTTCACCCAAGGATCGATCATGCAATGGTCATTTTTCAATGGTGATGAGAAGAATCATTTTCTGTCGTCGACCAGCCCAATCGGGACGTTCAGCATTCCCGTATACGGCATCAGCATTGAAAGCAAATCCTATTGGAAGGCGACGTTGACCGCCTATGGCGCTTCTGGCAACGTATTGGCCGTGAACACCCTGCCATCGACGAATGGCGCGCTGGGGCTGTTGTCTGTGACGACCACCGAAGCCATCGCCAGCTTCTCCATCTTGCCGGACAGTCCCAACTTGATCCTGAATCTCGACAACATGGTGCTGACGGTATCGTCCGTGCCTGAACCGTCGACCTGGGGCATGTTCGGCGCCGGCCTGGCGCTGCTCGGATGGCAGCGCCGCCGGACGTCGCGCGGCTAAGGTCCGCATCGATAAGAAAGCCCCGGACGGCTCGATCAGGCGTCCGGGGCTTTTTTTTAGTTTGCTACCGTCAGCGTCAGCGTCGTATTGCTGTAGACCGGATCGACCTTGGCGAAGCCTTCCACCGCGATGCTGGTGAAGCGGCCCTTCAGATTCCCGGCGCTCAGCACGATGATGCTCTCGCCCGCCTTCGGCTTGTAGCTGCCCGGGAACTTGACGCGCAAGGCGCCGCCGACGATGGTGGCGGTGCCGGCCACCGTCATGGTGCCCTTGGCGCCGCCCAGCGCGTTCAGCTCCAGGGTGGTGGTGCCGGCCAGTTGCGTGTACGCGCGGGCCAGTTTCAGCTGGGAAGTGGTGTTGGCCACCAGGGTGCCGCCGCTGACGTAGACGTCGCCATTGCCGAACGCGGTCGGCGACACGCCTTCGAGCACGCCGGCGGTCAGCTCGGTGCCGCCGGTCCAGGTGTTGTTGCCGGCCAGCTTCAGCGCGCCGCTGCCTTGCTTGACCAGCTTGCCGGTGCCGCCGATGTCGTTGCGCCAGCGGTCGGCCGCGTTGAAGCCGCCCTTGGAAGAGTCCATGACCAGCACGACGTTGCCGGTGAAGGCGCCGTAGCCGTCGGCCGCCGCGAACAAGTTCAGTCGGCCCCAGCCTTCAGGATCGTCCATGACCGGATAGCCGGAGGCGACGGCCGTGGTTTTCAGCACCACGCGGCGCTGGGCGTCGCTCAGGTAGGGCAATCGGGTTTCCAGCAGCACTTCGGCGCCCTTCGGCACCGAGGCCGGCGCGTTGGTCGGCGCGATCGGCGCGAAGCCGTAGGTCATGCGGCGCAGGTAGTTGGCCTTGTTGGTGGCGTAGTCCGAGAAGCGGTCGCTGCCCGATTGCGCGAACGCGGTAAACGTGGTCGGCGTGGTCGAGGTCGCGGCCATCAGGGCGCTGTGGGCCTGGGCGTAGCCGGCCGTCTTCTTGGCCGCGTTGGCCGGGTCGACCATGGCGGCGGCGACCACCGCCTGCGCGTGGATACGGCCGCTCAGCACGTCCAGCGGCGAATGCATGCCGGCCAGGATGCGCGACTCGCCCAATTCCAGGCCGCGGCTGATGATTTCCTGATAGCGCTCCGGCACCGCGTAGGCCATTGCCAGCGCGTTACGCACCGATTCGGCCGAGTGGCCGCTGGTGAAGCCGCCGTCGGTGGTCGGGGTCGGGCTCTTGGCCGGGATCAGCGCCGGCAGCACCTGCACCGCGCTGCTCCAGCGGTAAGGGCGGGCGTATTTATAGAAGCGCTTGGCCGGCTCGGTCGAGCCATTGGCGCCGACCATGTTGACCAGGTCGACCACCGCGCCGAAGGTCGGGTTGGCGCTGCCGCCGACGCCGTTGTTGTTGCCGCCGTCGTTGTACAGCACGGTGGTGGCGTCGGGCGCGATGGCGGTGATGGTGGTGGTCTGTTGGGCGGCGGTGCGCCAGGCGTTGGTCAGCGGGCCCATGCCGTCGCTGACGCTGTAGCCCTTGTTGCGGCGGTCGTCCAGATAGGCGGCCAGCGCCTGCTCCGGCGTGCGGTTGGCGGTGGCTTTGACGACATAGTCGATATTGGCGTTGTGGACGGCCTGGTTGAGGATGGTGCCGCCGTTGGTGCCGTCGTTCGGCACGCCGGTCCAGGCGGACGCCGTCACGGCCGGGAAGTTGCCCACGGCCGGCGCGGTCTGGCCGGCGTCGACGATTTCGGTCAGCGGCTTCCAGATCTGCAGCATCCCGGCCAGCACGCGCACGCCGGCGTTGGTGTCGAGGGTCGCATAGCGGGCGTCGCCGCGCTGGTTGCTGAAGGCGGTATCGACGAAGGCGGTGACAGTCGGCACCGGGGCCACGTCGGCCGCGCCCTGGTCGGCCGGCGCCGCTGGTGCGGACACGACCTGATCGTCATTGCTGGAACCGCCGCAGGCGCTCAGGGCGACGGCGATGCTGATGGCGAGGATGAGGGGGCGCGACGGAACGAGATGCATGTGGGAGTCCAATGTCAGAAGTAAAAAGGCCATAGAGTAATGACGTCATATGACATGGCTGTTACGCAACGGCGGTGGAACCGCTCCCACCCGAAAATAATCTGGGCGCAACTTTTTGATGTATCACCTTTGGGTAGTATTGTTGGAAGGACATATCTGTCTATAGTGTGGCTTTATCCTTTGTCCGTTTAGGAGCCGCACATGATCAAGTTGGAAATCAATGGCAAGAGCCGGGAGTTCGATGTCGCCGGCGATATGCCGCTGTTGTGGGTGCTGCGCGACGAGGCGCATATGATGGGCACCAAATTCGGCTGCGGCATGGCGCTGTGCGGCGCCTGTACCGTGCATGTCGACGGCGAGGCCACGCGTTCTTGCGTGCTGCCCGTGTCGGCGGTCGCCGGCAAGAAGATCACCACCATCGAGGGCGTGGCCGCGACGCCGGCCGGCAAGGCGGCGCAGCAGGCGTGGATCGCCGCCGAGGTGGTGCAGTGCGGTTACTGTCAATCGGGACAGATCATGTCCGCCGCCGCGCTGCTGGCCAAGAACCAGCAGCCCACCGACGCCGATATCGACGATGCCATGTCCGGTAATATCTGCCGTTGCGGCACCTATACCCGCATCCGCGCGGCGATCAAGGATGCCGCCAAGTCGCCACTGCTGAAGGGGGCCTGAGATGAACGCTCCCTTTAACCCCGGGTCCATCGAGCAATCGCGCCGTGGCTTCCTGAAGATCGCAGCGGCCGCCGGCGGTGGCTTGATGGTCGGCTTTTGGAGCTTGCCGGGCGAGGCCTCCGCCGCCGCTACCGCTGCCGCCGCATCCGACCTGAACGCTTTTATCGCCATCGGCGCCGACGACACCATCACCCTCACCATGCCCAAGGTGGAGATGGGGCAGGGTACCTATACCTCCATCCCGATGCTGATCGCCGAGGAGCTGGAAGTCGATATGGACAAGATCGCGCTGCGCCACGCGCCGCCCAATGCGAAGGTCTACGGGGCGCCCTTCGGCGACCAGTTCACCGGCGGCTCGACCTCCATCCGCCTGATGTGGGAGCCGATGCGTCAGACCGGCGCGGCCGCCCGCATGGTGCTGATCCAGGCCGCCGCCGAGCAGTGGAAGGTGGCGCCGGAGAGCTGCCGCGCCGAACACGGTGAGGTGGTGCACGCGGCCAGCGGCCGCCGCGTCAAGTACGGCCGATTGGTGCAGGCGGCCGCAAGGCTGCCGGTACCGGAGAAAATCGCGCTGAAAGATCCGAAAGACTTCACATTGATCGGCAAACCGCTCAAGCGCCTCGACGCCAAGGGCAAAACCGACGGCACGGCGTTGTTCGGCATCGATACCGTGGTGCCGGGCATGAAGGTGGCGGTGGTGGCGGCCAGCCCGGTCGTCGGCGGCAAGCTCAAATTCGTCAAGGACGCCAAGGCGCGCAAGCTGCGCGGCGTGCATAGCGTCGTCAGGCTCGATAACGCGGTGGCCGTGGTGGCCGATAATTATTGGTACGCCAAACAGGGACTGGCGGCGCTGGACGTCACCTGGGACGAGGGCAAGTACGCGAAGCTGTCGACCGACGATGTCCGCACCATCATGCTCGATGCGCTGAAAAAGCCCGGCAAGGTGGCGCGCAACGACGGCGACGCGCTCAAGGCCCTCGCCGCCGACACCAAGCGCGTCGATGCGGTGTACGTCAACCCGATGCTGGCCCACGCGACCATGGAGCCGATGAACTGCACCGTCCATTACGACGCCAAGGCCGGCAGCGCCGAGATCTGGGTCGGCTCGCAGGTGCCGGCCCGCGCGCGCGACGACGCCGCCAAGGTTCTGGGGCTGGCGCCGGAGAAGGTCACGCTGCACAACCACCTGATTGGCGGCGGCTTCGGACGCCGCCTGTACACCGACTACGTGGTGCAGGCGGCCGCGCTGGCGAAACAGGTCAAGGCGCCGCTGAAGGTGGTGTGGAGCCGCGAGGAAGATATCCAGCACGATCTGGTGCGCGGCCTGTACGCGCATTCGGTCTCCGCCTCGCTCGACGCCAAGGGCATGCCGGTGGCGTTCTCGCACAAAATCGCCGGACCGTCCAACCTGGCCACGTTCGCGCCGTCGTTCCTGCAAAATGGCCTGGACACCGACAACGTCGAGGGCTCGGACACCTTCTCCTACGATATCCCGAACATGCGCGTCGAGTACACGCGCGAGGACGGCCCGGTGCCGAGCGGCTTCTGGCGCGGGGTCGGCCCGACCCGCAACATGGCGGTGCTGGAGAGTTTTATCGACGAACTGGCGGCAAAAACCGGCCGGGACCCGCTGGCCTACCGCCTGGCGATGCTCGACAAGCAGCCGCGCGCGGCACACGTGCTGAAGCTGGCCGCGCAGCGCGCCGGCTGGGGAGCAAAGCTGCCGGCGCGCTCCGGCCGTGGCATCGCGCTGATGCGGGCCTGGGGCACTTATCTGGCGCAGGTGGTCGACGTCAGCGTCAACGACGATGGCGAGGTGGCGGTCAAGCGCGTGGTCTGTGTGGTCGATTGCGGCCATGTCGTCAATCCGGACACCGTGGTGGCGCAGATCCAGAGCGGCATCAACTACGGCCTGACGGCGGGGCTGTTCGGCGCCATCACCTTCAAGGACGGGCGCATCGAGCAGAGTAACTTCCACGACTACCGCATCCTGCGCCTGAGCGAGGCGCCGCTGATCGAAGTGGAAATCGTCCAGAGCACCGAGGCGCCGGGCGGCATCGGCGAGCCGGGGACCGCCGGCGTGGGCGCTGCGCTGACCAACGCGGTGTTTGCGGCGACCGGCCAGCGGATACGCGAGATGCCGTTGCGTCCTGAGTTGCTAAAAAAGGCTTGATGGGGCACGGCCGGCGGCGGGCTGCTACAATGGCCTGGTGAAAAAGCTATTGCTCATCCTGCTGCTGACCATACTGCCGATCCAGTACGCCTGGTCGATGGCGGCCGTCTATTGCCAGCACGAGCCGGCCAAGGTGAGCCACTTCGGCCACCATGGCCATGCGCACCAGGCCCAGTCCGACGAAGATCCGGACCACGGCAAGCCGGTCAAAGTCCATAACGATTGCGAAGTTTGCCACCACGCGGTGCAGGCCTCGGTGCTCGAGGAGAGCGGCGCCGCCGTCCAGCCGGCGACGCAATCGCATGCGGAGCCGCCGCTGGCGAATTATCATTCTCACATCTCCGATGGGCCCCGGCGACCCAATTGGCTGCTCGTCGCCTAGCGCGACGAGACTCCCCTCCTCATTTTCTGTCGGAAGACGGTGACGTCTCGTCGAATTCTTTTCCATTTATTCGGAGAATTCGATGTTCAAGTATGTTTTGTCGCTTTATATGGCGGCATGGCCGGCGTTCGCGCTGGCCGGTGGTCTTGCCTCCGCGCCCGCGTCCGAACCGACCGGGCCACTGACCCTGGAGACGGCGCTGGCACTGGCCGCCGGCGCCAATGCCGACCTGTCGGCCGCGCGCCACGAGCTGCTGGCCGTGGACGGCGCGGTCCAGCAGGCCGGTTTGCTGCCCAATCCCTCGCTGTCGGTCGAACGGGTGGACACACGCCGCAGCAATAGCAGTGACGCCCGTGAAACCACCTTTCTATTGAGTCAGCCGCTGGAGCTGGGCGGCAAACGGCAGGCGCGCATGCAGGCCGCGCAGCGCGAACGCGATAGCGCCTCGGCGCAGCTGGGCGCGCGGCAGGCCGAACTCCGCGCCGATGTCATCGACGGCTGGTTCGCCGTGCTGGCCGCGCAGGAGCAACTGCGGCTGGCGCAGGAGGCGTCCGAGCTGGCGCAGCGCGCGGCAGCCGCCACCGGCCGGCGCGTTGTCGCCGGCAAGGTGTCGCCGGTGGAGGAGACGCGCGCGCGGGTCGCCGCGTCAACCGTGCAACTGGATCTGCTGCGCGCGCGCAGCACCCTGGCGATCGCGCGCAAGCGGCTGGCGGCGATGTGGGGCAATCCGGCGCCGCGCTTCGAGAAGGCCGCCGGCGATCTCGATAATCTCGATACGTTGCCGTCGCTGCCCGACCAGGCCTTGCTGCACCACCGGCTGGCGCAGGCGCCGGGCATGGCGCTGGCGCGCTCGGAACTGGACAAGCGCCAGGCGCTGGCCAAGGTCGAGCTGACCCGCCGCGTGCCCGATGTCACGCTCAACGTCGGCAGCAAGCGCTCGGAGGAGCTGGGGCGGTCGCAGGCGGTGTTCGGCATTTCCGTGCCGCTGCCTTTGTTCGACCGCAACCAGGGCAATGTGCTGGAGACGGCGCGCCGCGTCGACAAGGCGCGCGACGAGTTGCGCTCCACCGCGCTGCGGCTGGACGCCGAACTGGCGCAGGCGCGCGAGGATTTCGACGTCGCCCGCCAACAGGCGCTGGCGCTGCGCAGCGAAATCGTGCCCGGCGCGCAAAGCGCGTACGAGGCGGCCAGCACCGGCTTCGATTACGGCAAATTCGGCTTTCTCGACGTGCTCGACGCCCAGCGCACCTTGCTGCAGGCGAAATCCCAATACCTGAACGCCCTGGCGGAGGCGCATCGCGCCAAGTCCGCCATCGGCCGCATCCTCGGAGAGGAACAATAAGATGACTAGCATGACCAGGAAACAGAAAATCACGATCGCCGTCATGGTGGTCATCGGACTGCTGCTGGCGGCATGGATGCTGATGCCGAAGCGCGGCGAAGATACACGCGAAAATCACGATGACCATGGTGCGGAAGCGGTGGCGCCGCGCAAGGACGACCACGACGCGCAAGAAAAGCCGGAAAAAATCGCGCTCGACGACGCGCAGGTCAAGGCCGCCGGCATCACCGTCGCCGCCGCCGCGCCGGCCGACATCAGCACCGCCATCACCTTGCCCGGCGAAATCCGCTTCAACGAGGACCGCACCGCGCACGTGGTGCCCAAGCTCTCCGGCGTGGTCACCGCCGTGATGGCCGACCTGGGCCAGATCGTCAGGCAGGGGCAGGTGCTGGCGGTGGTCGCCAGCAGCGGCTTGTCCGAGCAGCGCAGCGAGCTGCTGTCGGCGCAGCGGCGGCTGGCGCTGGCCAGCACCACGCTCGATCGCGAGCGCCGCCTGTGGCAGGACAAGATCTCGGCCGAGCAGGATTATCTGCAGGCCAAACAGGCGATGAGCGAAGCGGAGATCGCGGTGCAGAACGCGCGCCAGAAGTTGAACGCCTTCGGCACCGGGGCCGCCTCCGGCTCGGACCTGAACCGGCTGGAGCTGCGCGCGCCGTTCGACGGCATCGTCATGGAAAAGCACCTGGCGCTGGGCGAGGCGGTCAAGGAGGACGCCAACGTCTTCACCATCTCCGACCTGTCGACCGTGTGGGCCGAAATCGCCGTGCCGCCGAAGGACCTGAACCTGGTGCGCGTGGGCGAGACGGTGACCGTCAAGGCTTCCGCGTTCGACGCCCAAGCCACCGGCAAGATCACCTACGTCGGCTCGCTGCTCGGCGAGCAGACCCGCACCGCCAAGGCGCGCGTGGCGCTGGCCAATCCCGACCGCGCCTGGCGTCCGGGCCTGTTCGTCAACGTCGATGTGCTGTCCGGCCAGACCGGCGCCGCCGCCGTCGCCGTCAACACCGAGGCGATCCAGACCCTGGAGGACAAGCCGGTGGTGTTCGTCAAGGTGGCCGGCGGCTTCCGGCCGCAGCCCGTGGTGACGGGCCGCAGCGACGGCAAGACCACCGAAATCCTGCAAGGCCTGACGGCGGGTACGCAGTACGCGGCCGCCGGCAGTTTCGTCCTCAAGGCGGAACTGGGCAAGGGCAGCGCCGAGCACGCGCACTGAGGCGGGGGACGACATCATGTTCGAACGCATCATACGATTTGCCATCGTCCAGCGCTGGCTGGTCATGCTGGCGGTGGCGGGGATGGCCGGTTTCGGCATCTACAGCTATCAAAAGCTGCCCATCGACGCGGTACCCGACATCACCAACGTGCAGGTGCAGATTAATACCGCCGCGCCGGGCTACTCGCCGCTGGAGACCGAGCAGCGCGTGACGTTCCCGATCGAGACCGTCATGGCCGGCCTGCCGAACCTGGAGCAGACACGCTCGTTGTCGCGCTATGGGCTGTCGCAGATCACCGTCATCTTCAAGGACGGCACCGACATCTTCTTCGCGCGCCAAATGGTCAACGAGCGGATACAGGAGGCGAGGGCGCAGCTGCCGGCCGGGATCGCGCCGGCCATGGGGCCGATATCCACCGGCCTGGGGGAGATTTACCTGTGGACGGTGGAGGCCAAGCCGGGCGCGAAGAAGGCCGACGGCACGCCGTACACGCCGACCGACCTGCGCGAGATCCAGGACTGGATCATCAAGCCGCAGCTGCGCAACGTCGCCGGTGTCACCGAGATCAATTCGATCGGCGGCTACGCCAAGGAATACCAGGTGGCGCCCAATCCGCAGCGCCTCGCGTCCTACGGACTGACCTTGCAGGACGTGGTGACGGCGCTGGACCGCAACAACGCCAACGCCAGCGCCGGCTACATCGAAAAACGCGGCGAACAGCTGCTGGTGCGCGCGCCGGGACAGGTGCGGTCGCTGGAGGATATCCGCAACATCATCCTCAGTAACACCGACAGCGTGCCGGTGCGGGTGCGCGACGTGGCCGAGGTGCAGATTGGCCGCGAACTGCGCACCGGCGCCGCCACCGACAACGGCCGCGAGGTGGTGCTGGGCACCGTCTTCATGCTGATCGGCCAAAACAGCCGCGCCGTCTCGCAGGCGGTCGACAAGAAGATGGTCGACATCAACCGCAGCCTGCCGGCCGGCGTGGAGGCCATCACCGTCTACGACCGCACGGTATTGGTCGACAAAGCCATCGCCACGGTGAAGAAAAACCTGCTCGAAGGCGCGGTGCTGGTGATCGCGGTGCTGTTCCTGTTCCTCGGGAACATCCGCGCGGCGCTGATCACGGCGATGGTGATCCCGTTGTCGATGCTGTTCACCTTTACCGGCATGGTCACGTACAAGGTGAGCGCCAACCTGCTCAGCCTGGGCGCGCTGGACTTCGGCATCATCGTCGACGGCGCGGTGGTCATCGTCGAGAATTGCGTGCGCAGGCTGGCGCACGCGCAGGCCACGCTGGGCCGCAAGCTGACCCGCGCCGAGCGCTTCGACGAGGTCCACGCGGCGGCCAGGGAGTCGCGCCGCCCGCTGCTGTTTGGCCAGTTGATCATCATGGTGGTCTACCTGCCGATCTTCGCGCTGACCGGCGTCGAGGGCCGCATGTTTCATCCGATGGCGCTGACGGTGGTTATCGCGCTGCTTGGCGCGATGCTGTTGTCGATCACTTTCATCCCGGCCGCCGTGGCGCTGTTCATCGGCGATAACGTGGTCGAGAAGGAGCACCGCAAGATCACGGCGTGGTACAGCGGAATGCTGGAACGGGTACTGTCCAATACACCGGTCGTGCTGACGTTCGCCGGGATTTCGGTGGTGCTGTCGCTGCTGCTGGCGACGCGCCTGGGCAGCGAGTTCGTGCCGAACCTGAACGAGGGCGATTTCGCCATCCAGGCCTTGCGCATTCCCGGCACCAGCCTGACGCAGTCGGTGGAGATGCAAAAGCAGATCGAGCTGACCTTGAAGCAGAAATTCCCCGAGATCGAAAGGATCTTCGCGCGCACCGGCACTGCGGAAATCGCCTCCGATCCGATGCCGCCGAATATCTCGGACGGCTACATCATGCTCAAGCCGGAAGCCGACTGGCCCAAGCCGCGCAAGTCGCGCGAAGAACTGCTGGCAGCGATACGGGAGACGGTCGAAAAGCTGCCCGGGAACGCGTTCGAGTTCTCGCAGCCGATCCAGCTGCGCTTCAACGAGCTGATATCGGGCGTGCGTAGCGACGTCGCCGTCAAGCTGTTCGGCGACGACACGGCGGTCCTCAACGACACCGCCGCGAAGATCGCCGCCGCGCTGGGCAAGGTGCAAGGTGCGACCGAGGTCAAGATCGAACAGACCACCGGCCTGCCGATGCTGACGGTGGAAATCGACCGCGGCAAGACCGCGCGCTACGGCCTTAATGTGGGCGAGGTGCAGGAGACCGTTGCCACCGCCATCGGCGGCAAGGAGGCCGGCACCATGTTCGAGGGCGACCGCCGCTTCGACATCGTGGTGCGGCTGCCGGACGCACTGCGCGACGACCTCGATGTGATGCGGCGTCTGCCGGTGCCTTTGCCGCGTGGTGCAGGGGGCAGCGGTGGCGCCAACTTCATCCCGCTGGGCGAGGTGGCCAGCTTCAGCGTGGCGCCCGGCCCGAACCAGATCAGCCGCGAGGACGGCAAGCGCCGCGTCGTCATCAGCGCCAATGTGCGCGGGCGCGATATCGGCTCCTTTGTCGCCGAGGCGGAGCAGGCCTTGCAAAGCCAGGTCAAGGTGCCGGCCGGGTACTGGACCGCGTGGGGCGGGCAGTTCGAGCAGCTGCAGTCGGCCACGCGCCGCCTGCAGATCGTGGTGCCGCTTGCGCTGCTGCTGGTGATGGTGCTGCTGCTGGCGATGTTCGGCAACCTGCGCGACGGGCTGCTGGTGTTCAGTGGGATTCCGTTCGCGCTGACAGGCGGCATCGCGGCGCTGGCGCTGCGCGGCATACCGCTGTCGATATCGGCGGCCGTGGGCTTCATCGCGTTGTCCGGCGTGGCGGTGCTCAATGGGCTGGTGCTGATCTCCTACATCCGCTCCTTGCGCGGGCAGGGGCGCACGGTGGAACAGGCGATCCGCGAGGGCGCGCTGGGCCGATTGCGTCCGGTGCTGATGACGGCGCTGGTGGCGTCGCTGGGCTTCATTCCGATGGCGATCGCCACCGGCACCGGCGCCGAGGTGCAACGTCCGCTGGCGACGGTGGTCATCGGCGGGATATTATCGTCCACGGCGCTGACGTTGCTGGTGCTGCCGCTGCTATATAGATTGGCCCACCGCGACCGAAAAGCGCCCACGCCGGATTAAACGCTGCCGGCCCGTTCGACGACCAGGATGCGCGCCTGCCCCACCGGGTGGGCGCAATGGGCGTCGCCCTCGGCGGCGTAGAAGATGTCGCCGGCGCGCAGGTGCGCCACCAGTTCGCGGCCGTTCTCGCGGTAGTGCATCGCCACCTCGCCATCGAGCACGGCGAACACCTCGTCGCCGTCGTTGACGTGCCAGCGGTACGGCTGGTCGGTCCAGTGCAGCCGCACGGTGGCGTTGTCGATCGCGGCGATCGATAGCGCCTCCCAGGCGCGCGCGCCGGTGTACTCGCTTGCGCGGACGATTTTCATGCCCGCCCCCTATCCCTGGTTCCAGTCGTATTCCATCTGGCGCGCCGTGCGCAGCGCGAGCTCGCGGCCGGCCAGCCGCTCGACCAGATGCAGCGACATGTCGATGCCGGCCGAGATGCCGCCGGAGGTGACGGTGGCGCCATTGTCGATCCAGCGCCGGTTTTCCTCCACCTGCAAGGCCGGGAAGGCGGCGCGCAGGCCGGCCACGTCGTCCCGATGCGTGGTCACCCGCTGGCCGTCGAGCAGCCCGGCCTTGGCCAGCAGGAAGGCGCCGGTGCATACCGACGCCACCAGTTCGCAGGCGCCCGCCCTGGTGGCGATCCAGTCGATGACCTCCGGCCTGGCCAGTTCGGCATCGACCACGCCGCCGGGGACGATCAGCACGTCGACCAGATCGCCGCCGGCGAAATCGGTCTCCGGCAGCACGCTCAAGCCGGCGCGCGCGCGCAGCATGGCCAGGGTGGCGCCGACGGTGCGGACCTGGAACGGCGGCGGCGTGCCCGGATCGAGCTTGCCGGCCACGCGCGTGGCGCAAGTGAACACCTCGTACGGTCCGGCGAAGTCGAGGACCTCGACGTTGTTGAAAACATAAATGCCGATGGTGCGTGTCATGCAGCCTCCTGGGTTGGAATGGAAACATCATCCCATTTTGTCGATTGACACAAATGACACTCATGGCGGAATATCTGCCAATATGAGACCAGATCCGACGCCCGCTTCCAAGAATGCCGCCGCAGCCACCGACATCTGGCTGCTGGTGTTCCCCGGCTTCGTGCTGCTTGACGCCACCGGCCCGGCCCAGGTGTTCGCGACCGCCAACGACGAGGCGCGGGACGCCGGCCTGCCGGAACCCTACCGTATACATATGGTGTCGGCGGACGGCGGCGCCATCGCCTCGACCGCCGGCGTGACGGTGTTGACCGCGCCGCTGCCGACGGCGGGACTGGCCGGCTCGACCTTGGTGGTGTCCGGCGGCAGGGGGCTGGAAACGGGCGACAGCGTCGCGCTGGCGCCGGCGACGGTGCGCTGGGTGGCCGCGGCCGCTGTCGGCGCGCGGGCGGTGGCGCGCTGCTGCGCGGTGTGCAGCGGCGCCTTCGTGCTGGCGCGCGCGGGCTTGCTGGACGGCCGGCGCGCCGTCACGCACTGGCAGGACGCGGCGCTGTTGCAGACGCAGTACCCCGCCATCACGGTGCAGGAGGATGCCATCCATATCAAGGACGGCACCATCTATACATCGGCCGGGATCGCCGCCGGCATTGATCTGGCGCTCAGCCTGGTCGGCGAGGACCTGGGCCGCGACTTCGCGCTGGGCGTGGCCAAGCGCCTGGTGGTGTTCTTCAAGCGCCCCGGCGGCCAGCGCCAGTTCAGCGCCGAACTGTTGGCCCAGGCCGGTGCGCAAGGCTTGCACGGCCAGCTGACGGCGTGGCTGCGCGCGCGCCTGAAGCAGCCGGTCGACGTCGAGCAGATGGCGGCGGCGTTCGCGCTGTCGGTGCGTTCGCTGCACCGCAAGCTGCAACAGGAGGCGGGCGTGTCGCCGGCCCAGCTGTTGCTGCGGCTGCGCATGGAATGCGCCTGCGCCTTGCTCGAGCAGCCCGGCATGACGGTCAAGCGCGCCGCCGCCCAAAGCGGCTTCGGTAGCGGGTACAATCTGCGCCGCGCCTTTGCCGCGCAGCTGGGCGTGGTGCCCAGCGACTATCAGGCGCGTTTCGGCTAAGCTCGGCCAACGGCGCCACACACAGGAAACCGCATGCGGGAATTTGAAACATGGATGGCGCGCGTACTGTTGCTCAACAGCGCGCTGACCCTGGGCGTGAGCCTGGGCCTCCTCGGCGCGCCGCAGGAGGCGGATGCGCTGCCGCTGTTGTTCGGTGTCGGGCTGTTCGGCTTTCTGGCCGCCGTGCTGTCGCTCAAACGCTGGAAGAGCGGCCTGTTGGGCGGCATGCTGTACTACGCGGTGCAGCTGATCGGCTATTTCCCGCACGACGGCGGATGGCAATATAGCGTCAAGGCCGGGGTCAGCATCGGCCTGGCGATGCAGTTTGCGAGCGTGACGGTGGTGCTCAACATGGTCGCGCTGGCCTTGCTGGCCGCCACCTCGGCCGTGCTCGCCTGGCGCATGCGGGCCGCCGACAGCCGCTGAACGCGGCGCCACTTCCCTTCCTTTCCGGCGGGCGTGTCGCGTCCCGCCACGCCATTGACGACCGCTTGCTGGACGTCATGGGCCCGTCATGAAGTCACAGTAACATCCTTAACAAAATTTCCTTCACGAATTAATATCGCACGCGATTTTCCTGCGTAGCGCCGCTGTGAGGGATATCTTCTCAGCAATACAACATGATCTAAAGAACATGATTGGTGCCGCTGGAATATTGCTTTTATGCAGGTTGCGGACAAGATACATTCGCGGAAATAAATTCTTGTTGGAAATTAAGTCGGCTATACTTGCTCTCAATACGCTCGGTTCAGGTGCCCCCCAAGCCCTGGTGCGGGTAGAAAAAAGTCAATGATTTCAAATGCTTGGGGCATTTGGGATACATGACGGAGAATGTCGAGATTTTTTATTCCCCGCAGCAACAAGTTTGTTTAGTGAAAGATTCGCTCCGGTCGCCTTGTACTCGAGTGGGTCAAAATCGTCGTCCGCCAAGTCCACCTCACCGTGTCGCGGACGATGCACAACACAAATTTAAAGAAATTTAAGTTGAAATGCAGCAAATCGCCGCCGTTTGCTAAAGTTGACACTTTTGTTGACGTTAAGAATGTGTGTGCGGGATTTTTTGCGCCTGTAGTAACGAATTATCAGCAAATACATAGTTATAAAACGGCAAATGTGCCACTGACGGAAGCCAGGAGACGACGGTAGGACCGCCGCTCCCGCTTTTTCGGACAGATCGAATGAGCGCCCTTTAGGAGAAATGCAATGAGCGTCGTAACCAGTTTCACCACGGAACAGATCGCAAGTCTGACTACCCAGCAGATCGCCACGATCACCACAGCTGAATTTGCTTCGCTCAACTCCGACCAGATCGGCGCGCTGACGACGCTGCAGGCTTCCGTCATGACCGCTACCCAAGTGGGCGCGATCACCACCAGCAGCGTCACCTCGCTGACCACGCAAGACATCGCCGCGTTGGGCACCAGCGCCGTGACCGGCCTGACCAGCGCGCAAATGAAAGCGCTGGCGACCGACCAGATCGTCGCGTTGACCACCAACCAGGCCGCCGCCCTGCTGACCCAGCAAGTGGCCGCGCTGTCGACCGACGGCATCGTCGCCCTGGAAACGGCCGACTTCGCCGCGCTCAAGACCGCCGCCGTCAGCAGCCTGACCAGCGTCCAGATCAAGGCCCTGACCACCGACCAGATCGTCGCGCTGACGACCGCCGGCGCCAACGCGCTGACCACCGCGCAAGTATCCAATTTCAGCACCGACGCCATCGCCACGCTGCAAACGGCCGACATCGCCGCATTGAAAACCAGCGTGATCGCTTCGCTGTCGTCGGTCCAGGTCGGCGCGCTGACCACCGACCAGGTCAAAGCCCTGACCACCGCCACCCTGGTGGCACTGAGCACCTCGAATATCGCCAACGGCCTGACCACCGACCAGATCGTCGCCTTGTCGTCGACCCAGTTCGCCAGCCTGAGCACCGCCCAGATCGCCGCACTGTCGAGCAACAGCATCGCCGCCATTGAAACGGCCGACATCGTCGGTATCAGCACCGCCGGCATCGCCGCGCTGAAATCGAACCAGATCGCCGGCCTGAGCACCGACCAGCTCGCGAACTTGTCGAGCAACCAGATCGTCGCCCTGAGCACGGCCACCATCAAGGCCTTGAGCACCGACCAGATCGTCGCGCTGACCACCGCCCAAGCGGCCGCGCTGACCACCCAGCAAGTGGCCGCGCTGGGCACCGACGCCACCGCCGCGCTGGAAACGGCCGATTTCGCCGCACTGAAGACCGCCGCCATCGCCGCCCTGTCGAGCAGCCAGATCCGCGCGCTGACGACCGACCAGGTCGTCGCGCTGACCACCGCCGAAGCCAACGCCCTGACCAGCCAGCAGGTGGCCGCGCTGACCACCGACGCCGTCGCCGCCCTGCAAACGGCCGACCTGGCCGCGCTGAAAACCGCCTCGTTCGCCGCCATGGGTTCGAGCCAGGTTGCCGCGCTGACGACCGACCAGGTCAACGGCCTGGCCACCGCCCAGTTCGCCGCGATGAGCACCGCCAACTTCGCCAACGGCCTGACGACCGACCAGATCGTCGCCATGCGCTCGGCCCAGTTCGCCAGCCTGAGCACCGCCCAGATCGGCGCTTTGTCGAGCAACAGCATCGCCGCGATTGAAACGGCCGACATCGTCGGTATCAGCACCGCCGGCATCGCCGCGCTGAAATCGTCGCAGATCGCCGCGCTGGTCACCGACCAGATCGCCAACCTGTCGACCAACCAGATCGTCGCGCTGACCACCGCCGGCGTCGCGTGGCCTGACCACCGACCAGGTCGTCGCGCTGACCACGGCCCAAGCCGCCGCGCTGAGCACCCAGCAGGTCGCCGCCCTGAGCACCGACGCCATCGCCGCGATGGAAACGTCGGACTTCGCCGCACTCAAAACCGCCGCCATCGCCGGCCTGACCACCAACCAGATCCGTGCCCTGACGACCGACCAGGTGGTGGCGCTGACCACCGCCGAAGCCAACGCCCTGAGCAGCGCCCAAGTCGCCGCCCTGAGCACCGACGCCGTCGCCGCGCTGCAAACGGCCGACCTGGCCGCGCTGAAAACCGCTTCGTTCGCCGGTTTGAATTCGAGCCAGGTCGCCGCGCTGACGACCGACCAGGTCAACGGCCTGGCCACCGCCCAGCTCGACCGCGCTGACCACCGCCAACATCGCCAACGGCCTGACCACCGACCAGATCGTCGCCATGACGTCGGCCCAGTTCGCCAGCCTGACCACCGTCCAGATCGGCGCGTTGTCGACCAACAGCATCGCCGCCATCCAGACCGCCGACATCGTCGGTATCAGCACCGCCGGCATCGCCGCGCTCGAAATCGCAGCAGATCGCCGCCCTGGTCACCGACCAGATCGCGACCTTGTCGAGCAACCAGATCGTCGCCCTGACCACCGCCGCCGTGCGCGGCCTGACCACCGACCAGGTGGTGGCCCTGACCACGGCCCAGGCCTCGGCGCTGAGCACCCAGCAAGTGGCCGCCCTGAGCACCGACGCCATC
The DNA here is from genome assembly GCF_979254035.1 of Duganella sp. AC237. Taxonomy (NCBI): domain Bacteria; kingdom Pseudomonadati; phylum Pseudomonadota; class Betaproteobacteria; order Burkholderiales; family Oxalobacteraceae; genus Duganella; species Duganella sp. AC237. The sequence goes on from NZ_CEEDEW010000003.1 coordinate 338,866, forward strand.
GCCGCGATGGAAACCGTCCGACTTCGCCGCGCTGAAAACCGCCGCCGTCGCCGGCCTGACCACCAGCCAGATCCGCGCCCTGACGACCGACCAGGTGGTCGCGCTGACCACCGCCGAAGCCAACGCCCTGAGCAGCGCGCAAGTGGCCGCCCTGAGCACCGACGCCGTCGCCGCCCTGCAGACGGCCGACCTGGCCGCGCTGAAGACCGCCTCGTTCGCCGGCATGAACTCGACCCAGGTTGCCGCGCTGACGACCGACCAGATCGCACGGCCTGGCCACGGCGCAGTTCGCCGCGATGAGCACCGCCAACGTCGCCAACGGCCTGACGACCGACCAGATCGTCGCCATGACGTCGGCCCAGTTCGCCAGCCTGAGCACCGCCCAGGTCAGCGCGCTGTCGACCAACAGCGTCGCCGCGATCCAGACGGCCGACATCGTCGGTATCAGCACGGCCGGTATCGCCGCGTTGAAATCGTCGCAGATCGCCGCCCTGGTCACCGACCAGATCGCGACCTTGTCGACCAACCAGGTCGGCGCGCTGACCACCGCCGGCGTGCGTGGCCTGACCACCGACCAGGTGGTGGCCCTGACCACCAACCAGGCAGCGGCGCTGAGCACGCAGCAAGTGGGCGCCTTCAGCACCGACGCGATCGCCGCGCTGGAAACGGCCGACTTCGCCGCGCTGAAAACCGCCGCCGTCGCCGGCCTGTCGACCAACCAGATCCGCGCCCTGACGACCGACCAGGTCGTCGCGCTGACCACCGCCGAAGCCGGCGCGCTGACCAGCCAGCAAGTCGCTGCCTTCAGCACCGACGCCGTGGCGGCCCTGCAGACGGTCGACCTGGCCGCGCTGAAAACCGCTTCGTTCGCCGGCCTGACGTCGAACCAGGTCGCCGCGCTGACGACCGAGCAGGTCAACGGCCTGGCAACGGCCCAGTTCAACGCGATGAGCACGGCCAACTTCGCCAGCGGCCTGACGACCGACCAGATCGTCGCGATGACGTCCGCCCAGTTCGCCAGCCTGCGCACCGCCCAGGTCGCCGCGCTGACGAGCACCAGCATCGCCGCGATTGAAACGGCCGACATCGCCGGCATCAGCACCGCCAGCATCGCCAGCCTGCGTTCGGCCCAGATCGCCGGGCTGACCACCGAGCAGGTGGCCACGTTGACGACCGCCCAGATCGTCGCGCTGAGCACTTCGTCGTTCCGCGCCCTCGGTTCCGACCAGGTCGCCGCGCTGACCACGGCCCAAGCCGCGTCGCTGAACACCCAGCAAGTGGCCGCCCTGACCGTCGACGCGGTCGCCGCGATCGAAACGGCCGACCTGGCCGCGCTCAAGTCGAGCGCCATCGCCGGCCTGTCGAGCGCCCAGATCCGCGCCCTGACGACCGACCAGGTGACCAGCCTGTCGACCGCCAGCATCACCGCGCTGACCACGTCGCAAATCGCCAACGCGCTGACCACCGACCAGGTGGTGGCGTTGACCTCCAACCAAGTCGGCGCGCTGAACTCGGCGCAAGTGTCGGCCCTGAGCAGCAGCAGCCTGGCCGCGCTTGAAACGCAGGACATCGTCGGCCTGAAGTCGTCGTCGATGGCCGCGCTGCGCACCGTGCAGGTGGCCGCGTTGACCACCGACCAGATCACCGCGCTGAGCACCGCGCAAGTGTCGGCCCTGAGCACGGCGGCCCTGGCGGCCGGCCTGACCACCGACCAGGCCGTGGCGCTGTCGAGCGACCAGCTCAACGCGCTGACCACCTCGCAGATCCGGGCACTGTCGACCAACAGCGTCCAGGCGCTGGAGACGGCCGATATCGCCGCGCTCAAGACCTCCGCCTTCGTGGCCCTGAGCACGACGCAGCTGGTGCGCCTGACCACCGACCAGGTGGTGGCGCTGAGCACCGGCCAGCTCAAGTCGCTGAGCTCGTCGCAAGCGAACGTGATGACCACGGCGCAGATCGCGGCCATGAGCACCAGCCAGGCGCTGGCCCTGTTCAACGCGTCGAAAGGGCTGTCGCCACTGGTCCTGGACCTGAACGGTAACGGCATCGAGACCCTGAGCGCCTCGGCCGGCGTCAGCTTCGACCTGACCGCCTCGGGCACCAAAGTCAACGCCGGCTGGGTTGGCGGCGGCGACGGTCTGCTGGTGCGCGATGTCAACGGCGACGGCACCATCAACGATGGTAGCGAGCTGTTCGGCGTAGGCACCACGCTGGCCGACGGTTCCAAGGCCACCAACGGCTACGATGCGCTGGCGCAGTTGGACAGCAACGGCGACGGCACCATCGACGCCAAGGACGGCGCCTTCTCCAGCCTGCAGGTGTGGGTGGACGGCAACGCCGACGGCATCAGCCAGGCCGACGAGCTCAAATCGCTGGCGTCGCTCAACATCACCAAGCTGAACCTGGACGTCAAGACCAGCGGCGCGCGTGACAACGGCAACACCATCGGCCTGACCTCGACCTTCGAGACCGCCGACGGGGCCACCCACGCCGCGGCCGACGTCTGGTTCGCTGCCGGTAACGCCAGCACCAACCTGACCAGCTCGGTCAGCGGCCTGGCGTCGGCGATGTCGAGCTTTGGCGCGGCAAGCGCGGCCACCACCGTGACCAAGCTGGAGATGCCTTCCAGCACCAACACGGCAGTGGCGGCGATGGCCAGCGCGATCAGCAACTACGACACCAAGCTGACCGCCGTGAGCAACTCGGTCTCGACCGAAGAGACGCTGCGACTGAAGGCTCTGCAAGGCGCCCATCACCAGGGTATCCTGGCTGCCAAGTAAGCTTGGTTAGCCTCGGTTAGCCTCAGTTAGCCTCGTCACAAAGACGGCAAGACCTCCGGGTCTTGCCGTTTTTTTTTGAACGGTCGAATAGCGGGGTAAACCTGCTTGTGCTTCTAAACAACAAAAGCCGTTTGCGGGCTCTGCGCTGGGTTAGAATCCGAAGGCTGGAACGATAGTGCGCGAAGGCAAGCTTCGCCCGCCCACCCGGCCCAGTTCATCCATACACCAGGCCTATGCACGATAAATTTCCCCATACCGCGATCCAGTGTCTGACCGCCATCGCGCAGCATCATGGTCTGCAAATCAATCCCGAGCGGCTGATCGACGACTACGCGCTGCGCGCGGAGGAACCGGGCGACGGCGCGCTGCTGCGCATCGCCTCGGATATCGGTTTGAAAGCCAAGGCGGACCGGCTCAACTGGTCGCGCCTGATGGCGCAGGGCGGCGTGTTCCCGCTGATGGCGCGCCTGGTCGACGGCAATATGATCATCGTGGTCGGCGTCAAGCCGGCCGACGTGGTCGGCCACCCGGGCGCCGAGGACCAGGTCGCCGTGCTCAACCCGGCCAACGCCAACGCCGCCGTGGTCATGGTCGCGCGCGGCGAGTTCGAGAAGCGCTGGGGCGGCGAGGTGCTGTTCATCAAACGCCAGCACAAGCTGACCGACCCCAACCAGCCGTTCGGGCTGCGCTGGTTCATTCCCGAGATCCTCAAGCAGAAGGCCGCCTTCCGCGACATCTTCATCGCCGCCATCGCCATGCAGCTGCTGGCGCTGGCCTCGCCGATCTTCTTCCAGCTGGTGATCGACAAGGTGCTCACGCACCAGAGCGTGACGACCCTGCAGGTGCTGGCCGTGGGCATCATCATGGCGCTGGTGTTCGACGCCACCTTCGGCTTCCTGCGCCAGACCCTGACCCTGGCCGCGTCCAACAAGATCGACATGCGCCTGACGCGGCGCGTGTTCGCCCACCTGCTGTCGCTGCCGATCGACTTCTTCGAGACCACCAGCGCCGGCGTGGTCACGCGCCACATGCAGCAGCTGGAAAAGATCCGCAGCTTCCTGACCGGGCGCCTGTTCTTCACCGCGCTCGACCTGATCGCGCTGCTGGTGTTCGTGCCTATCCTGTTCAGCTATTCCTTCAAGCTGGCGATGATCGTGCTGCTATTTGCGGCCATGATCGGCGGCATCGTGCTGGCCATGGTGCCGACCTTCCAGCGCCGCCTCAACGCGCTGTACTCGGCCGAGGGCCAGCGCCAGGGCATGCTGGTCGAGACCATCCACGGCATGCGCACGGTCAAGGCGCTGGCGATCGAGCCGTCGCAGCGCCGCATCTGGGACCAGCGCTCGGCCGAGGCCATCACCATGCACTTCCGCGTCGGCCAGATCTCGATCGCCGGCAACGCCGTCACCGATTTCCTCGGCAAGCTGCTGCCGGTCACCCTGATCGTGGTCGGCGCCGCCGACGTGTTCGACTCGACCCTGTCGGTCGGCGGCCTGATCGCCTTCCAGATGCTGGCCGGACGCGTCACCGGTCCGCTGATCTCGCTCGTCGGCCTGGTCAACGAGTACCAGGAGACGGCGCTGTCGGTCAAGATGCTGGGCGAAGTCATGAACCGCGCGCCGGAAGGCCGCGCCGGCGCCAACGGCCTGCGCCCGGTGCTGGACGGCGAAATCAAGTTCGACGCCGTCACCTTCCGCTATCCGGGCGCGCAGGCGATGGCGCTCAACAAGGCCAGCTTCACCATCGAGCAGGGCACCGTGGTCGGCATCGTCGGCCGCAGCGGCTCGGGCAAGACCACCCTGACCAAGTTGATCCAGGGCTTGTATCCGGTGCAGGAGGGGATCGTCCGCTTCGACGGCATCGACGCCCGCGAGATCGAGTTGTCGCACCTGCGCCGCCAGATCGGCGTGGTGTTGCAGGAGAACTTCCTGTTCCGCGGCACCGTGCGCGAGAACCTGTCCGTCACCAAGCCCGACGCCACGTTCGAGGAACTGGTGGCGGCGGCGGTGGCGGCTGGCGCCGACGAATTCATCGAACGCCTGCCGATGGGCTACGACACCGTATTGGAAGAGAACGCGTCGAACCTGTCGGGCGGCCAAAAGCAGCGCCTGTCGATCGCCCGTACCCTGGTGGCGCGGCCGCGCATCCTGATCCTCGACGAGGCGGCCAGCGCGCTGGACCCGGAAAGCGAGGCCATTTTCATCGGCAACCTGTCGAAGATCGCCGTCGGCCGCACGGTGGTGATGATTTCGCACCGCCTGTCGACCTTGGTCAACGCCGACAAAATCATGGTCATGCAGCAGGGTAGCCTGATGGATGCGGGCCGTCACGAAGAACTGCTTACACGTAGCGAAACTTACCAGCACCTATGGAACCAGCAAACAAGTCACCTTTAAGCTTCAAGCGCCGCAAGGACGAGACCGAGATCGAGTTCCTGCCGGACGCGGACGCCATCGAGCGCGGTCCGCTGCCGCGGTTCGTGCGCGTCACCCTGCACGTGCTGCTGCTGGCCTTCGTCTCGTTCATCCTGTGGGCCTGCTTCTCGCCGGTCGAGAAGATCGTCGTCGCCCACGGCCGGCTGGTCAACCCGCTGCCCAACATCGTGGTGCAGCCGCTCGAGACGTCCATCATCCAGAGCATCGACGTGCGCGTCGGCCAGATCGTCAAGAAGGGCCAGGTGCTGGCCACGCTGGACCCGACCTTCAGCGCCGCCGACGAGTCGCAGCTGCGCATCCGGCTGCAAAGCCTGGACACCCAGGCCGCCGGCCTGCGCGCCGAGCTGTCGGGCCAGGCCGGCGCCGACGTCGCCAGCGGCGCGAGCGCCGATACACAGCTGCAGTCGCAGTTGTCGAGCGAGCGCAAGGCCAACTTCGCGGCGCAAAAAACCAAGATGGACCAGAACATCGCGCGCCTGCGCGCCGGCCTGGAGACCAACAAGCACGACCAGGTGATCCTGGCCCAGCGCGTCAAGGCGCTGCGCGAGGTCGAGGCCATGCAGGAGCAGTTGATGGCCGAGCAGTTCGGCGCCAAGATGCACCTGCTGGAGGCGCGCGACCGCCGCCTCGGCGTCGAGCGCGACATGGACATGCAGCGCAACAAGGCAATCGAGATGGCCAGCGAGCTGGCCTCGGCCGAAGCCGAGCGCTCGGCCTTCGACAAGAGCTGGCGGCAGAAGGCGATGGAGGATTTGCTGACCGCCTCGCGCGACCGCGACGGCATCAACGAGCAGCTGGCCAAGGCCGACAAGCGGCTGAAGATGATCCAGATGGTGGCGCCGGCCGACGGCGTGGTGCTGGAGATCGGCAAGCTGTCGGTGGGTTCCATCGTACGCGAGGCCGAGGCGCTGTTCACCCTGGTGCCGCTGGGCGCCGAGCTGGAGGCCGAAGTGCAGATCGATTCGCTCGACATCGGCTACATCAAGCCGGGCGCCGTCACCCATTTGAAGGTCGATGCCTTCTCGTTCATGAAACACGGCATGTTGGAGGGCAAAGTACGCACCATCAGCCAGGATTCGTTCAAGCGCGACGCGGCCGACAAGAACGGCGGCGGCATGGACGCCTACTACCTGAGCCGCATCCAGTACAAGGGCGAGCTGAAGAAAATGACCGAGGGCACGCGCCTGCTGCCCGGCATGACCGTTTCGGCCGAGATCGTCGTCGGCCACCGCACGGTGATGTCCTACCTGCTGTATCCGCTCACGCGCGCGCTGGACGAATCGATCCGCGAACCCTGACGCCGGCGCTTTTCTTCTTCGCCAATAAAAACGGGCGGCACGCGCCGCCCGTTTTCACTTCCCGAGCACTACATCAGAAGCGGTAACCGACACCGACGCCCAGCATCAGCGGATCGGCCTTGACGCGGCTGGCCTTGACGCCGCCGATCATGACATCGCTGCGGATCTGCACTTTCTTGATGTCGAAGTTGAGCGACCAGTTCTTGTTGATCGCGTAGTCGACACCCGCCTGCAGCGCCAGGCCGACGCTGTCGTGTTCCAGGTCGGCGCCGCCGTTGAGCAGCTTGACCTTCGAGAATACCGTGTAGTTCAAGCCGGCGCCGAGATACGGCTTGAACGGCGAATCCAGCACAAAGTGGTACTGGACCATCAGCGTCGGCGGCAGGTGCTTGAAGCTGCCGATGTTGCGGCCGTCGAGCATGACGTCGTGCTTTTGCGGATAGGTCAACACCAGCTCGGCCGCCCAGTTCGGCGTGAAGAAATAGGAGACGTCGAATTCCGGAATGGTCTTGTCGCTGATGGTGAGGCGGTCCGACGCGCCGGCGCCGCCGATCGGATCGGACTTGTTGGCCAGGTCCAGGTTGACGGCGCGCGCGCGCACCAGCCACGGCGTTTCCTGCGCCACGGCGTTGCCGGCGACGGCGCCCATGCTACCGATTGCTGCGAATATCAATGCTGCCAGATGCTTGCTCATTTCACTTCCTTGTGTCGTGGTGGTGTCCCGGATGTCTGCGAATTTTCTCGGCGCTGGGGGATGACGCGAGGTGCGCAGTGTGCCTTGGCGCGCTGGCGCCCGCTATCGGGAGAACTTGATTGTTTGGTAGGGCAATCCCTACCGGACGGCGACACGGGGTGGCCGGGGATGGCGGCGGCGTCCCGCCCTACGGCAGTTTCAGGATTTCCTGAGGGTTAACAGCACGCTTTCCTGATGGTGCCGTTGACTGTTAGCAATGATACTTCGGTCCATCGCCATACGTCTTGGCGCCCTATCTCTCTATTGGACTACGTAATGAAAAAATTCCTGACCCTCGCAGCGCTGGTAATCTGCATGCCCCTGACCACCCTGGCGGCCAACAAGACAAACGTCAACGGCACCCCGGCGACCGCCGACGCCGGCGCCCGCGTCATCAATATCCTGGCCAAGACCAAGCACGTCAACGTCACCCAGGGCGAGACCGTGAAGTTCGTCATCGGCGACAAATCGTTCGCATGGCACTTCGACACCCTGCGCGGCAGCACCAGCTTCGCGCTGTCGAAGATCGCTCCGAAAGAGATCGATACCCACCGCGTGCGCGTGTTCGTCGCGCCGAATCCGCTGTACCACGGCGGCTAAGCACGGCCGGGCCAAGATCGTCCCATCCATCCCTTATCAAGGAATACCATGCGCAACTGGACCATCCTGCCACTCGCTTGCCTCGTCCTGGCGGGCAATACCTACGCCGCCGGCAGCGAAGACTGCCACCCATCGTCGGAAAAAGAAATCGCCGGCCTGTTCGACCGCTGGAACGCGTCGCTGCAAACCGGCGATCCGGACAAGGTCGTCGCCAACTACGCCGAAAACTCGGTGCTGCTGCCGACCGTGTCGAACACGCCGCGCATGACGGTGGACGAAAAGAAGGATTACTTCGAGCACTTCCTGAAGAGCAAGCCGGTCGGCACCATCAACAGCCGCCGCATCCAGATCAAGTGTAACAGCGCGGTCGATGCCGGCCTGTACACGTTTAAATTTGCGGATGGCAAGCAAGTCAAGGCGCGCTATACCTACACCTACAAGTGGTACGGTACCGAATGGCTGATCACCAGCCACCACTCGTCGGCCATGCCTGAAAAAGAGTAAGCGCGGTTGGCTTGCTTCAAGAATCCGACCCGGGCGACCAGGTCGGATTTTTTTTGTTCAGCCGCCCATCAGGCTGGCGATGACGGCGTCGACGTTGTCGGCCGTCAGCGGCTGATACAGCACCTCGCGATGCCGCACGAGGGCCTCGTCGGTGACCTTCGAATAGTCCAGCTTGACCATCTTCTCCACCACTTCCGGCGCGTAGCGCTGCTTGATCACCTTCGCCGGATTGCCGCCGACGATGGTGTACGGCGCCACGTTCTTGGTCACCACGCTGCCGGCCGCGATCACCGCGCCCTGGCCGATGGTGATGCCCGACATGATCAGCACCTGCATGCCGATCCAGACATCGTCGCCGACCACGATCGCGCCCTTGGTGGTCGATTCCAGCGCCTCGCCGAAAAACTTGACCCGGAACGGGAAGGTGGACACGCCCTCGTAAGGATGGTTGCCGCCCAACATGAACGTGACCTCGTCGGCCAGCGAGACGAAGCTGCCGATGCTCAGGCTTTCGTCCGGGTGGCCGTAGGCGATCACGCGCAGCGGACCGTAGCTGCGCCGTCCCACCGTCACCTTGCTGAAATCGAACGGGCCGGCCGACAGCGTCAGGTCGGTGTGGTTGTGCGGATTGAGCGCGCGCCAGTAGGCGCGCTTCTGGTCTTCATAGGACGGCTGCGGGGCTGGCGGCGCGGCCGGCGCGGGCGCCGGGGCAGGTGCAGGTGCAGGGGCTGTCCTCGGCGGCACGTCGTGCGGCACGTTGCGGATTGCCTCGTAGAAGTAATCGTCGTCGACGTAGTCCTGCATGTGCTCGAAGAAACCGGTCTTCTGGTAGTCGTTCTCGGGGTCGAAATAGTAGGGGATGATATGCTGGATCAGCAGCGCCTTCTTTTCGTGCTCGTAGACCATGCGGTCGAGCTGGCCGGCGACCACGTAGGGCTTGAGCAGGGTCAGGTAATTTTTGCCGAACACCTCGGCGATGTTGTAGCCGCCCTTTTTGTAGCCGCCCTTGCGGCCGGTGGGCACGCCGCTGAAATACGGCTGGAACAGCACGATGGCGCGCTTGCCCGTGCTGAGCAAGCGCAGCAGCACGTCGGTCTGCACCAGCCGCAGGTGCTGGTTGCGGGCGAAGTCGGGTAGCGCCAGGAACTCGGCGCGCCACATGCCGAAGCCGCCGATCCAGGTCGAGATGAACGACACGCGGCGCACGAAATCGCTCATGCTGGTGATCACCTCGAGCGCGTTGCCCTGGAAGTGGTTGCCGTTGGTGAAGAACACGATCGGCATCTCGGCGGCGGTGGCGCTGTAGACCTTGAGCATCTCCGGCAGGCTGCCAGGATTGAACATCAAGTTGTCGTTGTGCAGCTTCAGGTACAGCCCGCGCCCCTGTTCCATGACGAATTTGAAGTTCATGTCCGGCGAGATGGTCTCGGCGTGGCGGTGGTAGCGGATCTTGCCCGGATGGGCGGCGACGAACTGCGCGGCGACCTGCTCGGTGTCGTCCTCCGAACCGTTGTCGGAGATGACGACTTCGACCTCGCCGCCGTCGCTGAAGGCGGGCTGGCTTACGATGCTGTCGAGCGTCTGCCGCAGGAACGGCGCGCGGTTGTATGTCGGGATGCAGATCGACAGGATGACCTGGTTGGATTCCATAGGTGTGGTGTGGGTTCCGTGTTCGCGGTGGTCGGGCGCTCAGGCGCGGCGGTAGCGGCGCAGCTGCTCGGCGTGCGCCTCCGGGTGCAGGAAGAAGTAGTTGGTCGGGATGGTGTTTTCGTCCATCTCGCCGAACTCCACCAGGCGGCCTTCCTCGGCCGTGTAGACCTGGTAGCCGACGCCGCGGAACAGCGCGAAGATCTCGTTCGGGTTGTAACCGAATTTAGCCGACCATTTGCGCAGGATTTCCGACAGCACGATCGGCTTGTCGCGGGTGATGGTGTCGATGCCGCCCTTGAACACCAGCAGCTCGGCGCCCTCGACGTCGCACTTGATGAAGTCCACCCGCACGCCGGTTTCGGCGGTGTAGGCGTCCAGCGTGCGCACTTCGCACTGCGCGGTGCGCACGTCGTCGCGCCCGGTCAGGTTGACGGCCGAGGCGTTGCCCGAGCCCTCCGGCGGGTAGTAGAAGGTGAACTCGCCCGCCTGTTCGGACAGGCCGAAGTTGTGCGGCTTGATGTTGGCGCTGGCGTTGAGCGCCAGGTTGGTCGTCAGGTGGCCGTAGGTGGTAGGAATCGGCTCGAACGCGTATACCGTCGTGGCGCGGCGCGAGGCGGCGATGTTGAGCGCGTACCAGCCGATGTTGGCGCCGATGTCGAAGAAGTTGTCGCCGTCGGCCACCAGGTTTTCCATCATGGTCGCCTCTTCCTTCTCGTAGTCGAAGAAGTTGAGCGTTTCCATCGGCGCCACGCGGTAGTCGCCCGGCGTGCAGGCGATGCGGATGCCGCGGTCGCGCGAGGTCATGACGACCTTGCCGTCTTCGACTTCGATCTTGCGCACGTTGGTGCGGCCGATGTAGGCGGCGTAGTCGAAAAACACCGCGTGGTGCTCTTCGTACATGGTCTTGATGAAGCTTGGCTTGTCGATCGCGCCCTGCTCGAATTGCGCCAGCGTCGTTTGGATGGAAATCATGTCAGCACTTTCGGTAAGGTTTCAGGACAGGGTGGCGTGCCAGTCGTCCAGACGCAGGCCCATTTTCTCGCGCAGGAATTCCTGCGAGCCGGCGCTGCTGACGAAGGCGTTGGGGATGGCGATGCGGCGCACCGCCGGCAGCCTGGCCAGCGCGCCGTCGGACAGCAGGTCGTGCAGCCGCTCCAGGATGGCCGAGCCGAAGCCGCCGTTGGCCTGGTGTTCCTCGATGGTGGCGACGTGCGTGTAGCGCACCGCCAGCGCAGCCAGCTGCGCGCTGTCGATCGGATTGACGAACGGGAAACTGTATAAATCGATGTGCGGCGCGGCCTGCTCCAGGTAGCGCGCGGCGTAGCCGACCATGTCGCCGGTGGCGAAGACGGCGGCGGTGCTTTCAGCATTGACGCGCACCGGCACGATGCCGCCCAGGGTCAGCGCCGGCGGCTGCGCGTGCAGGCGCGGTTCGCCGGCCTTGTTCAGGCGCATATAGCACGGGCCGCGGTGCTGCGCGATGAAGGCGGTCATGGCGTCCACCTCGGCCGGGTCGCCGGGCGCCGTCACCACCATGCCCGGGATGGTGCGCAGCATGCCCAGTTCCTCGGTGGTGTGGTGCGAGGTGCTCAGCGGGCCGTAGGCGTAGCCGCCGCCGACGGCGATGATCTTGACGTTGGCGTCGTGGTAGGCGACGTCGTAGCGGATCTGCTCCATCGCCCGCAAGGTCGGGAAGTTACCGATCGAGTAGCAGAACACCGTGTAGCCTTCGAGGCTCAGGCCCGCCGCAAGGCCGACCATGTTCTGTTCGGCGATGCCGACGTTGATAAAGCGGTCCGGGAAGGCTTCGGCGAACGGTTCCAGCACCGAGTAGCCAAGGTCACCGCACAGCAGGAAGATGCGCTCGTCCTGGCGCGCCTGCTCCATCAGGGTCTTGATAAAACTGTTTCTCATGCTTGATCCTTGGATTCTTGCAGCAGTTCGGCGCGCGCGGCGGCGAATTGCGCGGCGTCCGGCGACTTGTAGTGCCAGGCCAGCTGGTTTTCCATGAAGCTTACGCCCTTGCCCTTAACGGTGTGGGCGATCACCACGCGCGGCTTGCCGGCGCGGCCTTCCTTGGATAGCGCGGCCGCCAGCGCGGCGTGGTCGTGGCCATCGACTTCGATGGTCTCCCAGTTGAAGGCCTTGAACTTGTCGGCCAGCGGATCGAGATTGAGCACGTCGGCGGTGCTGCCGAAGCTCTGGATCTTGTTGTAGTCGACCACCAGGGTCAGGTTGTCGAGCCGGTGGTGCGGCGCGAACAGGATCGCCTCCCAATTGGAGCCTTCGTCAAGCTCGCCGTCGCTGACGATGGCGTAGGTGTGCCACGCGGCCTTGCGGCGCTTGCCGGCCAGCGCGACGCCGGCGGCCACCGACAGCGCGTGTCCCAGGCTGCCGGTCGACAGTTCGACGCCCGGCACCTTGTGGTTGACGTGCGAGGTGAAGTCGCTGCCGTTGTCGGTGAAGGTGTCAAGCGCGGCGCGGTCGTAGTAGCCGGTTTCGGCCAGGGTCGCGTACAGCGCGGTGCAGGCGTGGCCCTTGCTGTAGAACAGGCGGTCGCGGTCGGGCGACTTCGGTTGCGCCGGGTCGGCCGTCATCAGGCCGCCGTACAGCACCGCCAGCACGTCGGCCACGGAGAAGGCGCCGCCCAGGTGCGAGGCGCGCTTCGTGTGGCACATGTGCAGGCATTGCAGCCGGATGCGGCGCGCCAGCGCGGTGGTGGAGGCGGCGTCGAAGGTGTCGGCGATTTTGTCGATCATCACAAATAGCTTTCTATGGTGCGGCGGAAGCCGTCGGCCAGGCTCGTGGCCGGGGTCCAGCCCAGTGCTTGCGCCTTGGCGATGTCGGGGGCGCCGCGCTGGACGGCGCTGGCCAGGTAGTTGTCGCCTTGCGGGCGCTCGACGTAGCTCAGGGTCAGGCCTTTTTCAGGATACATCCCGACCAGCAGCTGGCCCAGGCCGCGCATGCTGATCTCGCCGTCCGGGTTGCCGATGTTGTAGGCCTGGCCGTCGGCGCCGTCGAACAGCACTTTCCAGAAGCCGGCGACGGCGTCGGCCGAATAGCAGAACGAGCGCGTGGCCAGGCCGTCGCTTTTGAGCGCGATCGGCTCGCCGCGCAGGATGCAGGCGACGAAGTCGGCGTAGACGCGACCGTCGTCGAGCAGCATGCGCGGGCCGTAGGTGTGGAACGGGCGCACGATCTTGACCGGCACGCCGTACTGGTGGCTCCACGACACGCACATGTTTTCGCCCATCCGTTTGCTCTCGGCGTAGCAGGCGCGCACCGAGGTTGGATCGACTACGCCGTAGTCGCCTTCGGCCGTCGGCACCTTGGCGGCGGCGCCATACACTTCGCTGCTGCTGAAGTACAGGAAGCCCAGGCTCCCGCTGGCGCGGGCCAGCTGCAGCAGGGCGGCCGTGCCCAGGGTGTTGGCGCTGAGCGTGCCGACCGGATCGGTCGCGTAGTATTTGGGGCTGGCCTGGCTGGCCGCGTGGATGATGTAGTGCGGCTGTTCGTCAAGCGTGAACGGCGCGTTGATGTCCTGATCGATGCAGACCAGGTCGGGCCGGCCGCCATCGCCCAAGTGGTGGGCGTAGCGGCGCTCGAAGCCGGCGCGGTTGCGCACCATGGCGAGCACGCGAATATTTAAGTCGCGCGTTTCGTTCAGGTACAGCATGGTCTCGACCATGTACGACGGCAGGAAGCCGGAGGCGCCGGTGATGCAGACGGTGCGTCCGCGCAGCAGCTCCCAGTTCAGTCCCGGCGTGGCCACGATCGCCGCCATGTCGGCGGTTTCGATCGGGTGGCGGCTTGCGTTGGTCATGGCGCGCCTCAGAAACCGACGCCGAAGAATTCCTCCAGCTTGGCGACGGTGAAGTCCAGCATTTCACGGGTCAGGCCCGGGAAGACGCCGATCCAGAAGGTGTCGTTCATCACGCGGTCGGTGTTGGTCAGGTCCCCCGAGACGCGGTAGTTACGGCCGATCATGTACGGCTGGCGCGTCAGGTTACCGGCGAACAGCAGGCGGGTGCCTATCTTGTGCTGGTCCAGGTAGGTCAGCAAATCGACCCGCGCGACGTTGGCCTCCGGCTTGAGCGTCATCGGGAAGCCGAACCACGACGGGTCGGAATTCTCGGTCGCCACCGGCAGGATCAGGAACTCGGCGCACGACTGCAGCCGCTCCGTCAGATACGCGAAGTTGTCCTTGCGGGCCTGGATGAAACCTGCCGCGCGGTCGATCTGCGCGAGGCCGCAGGCGGCCTGCATGTCGGTGATCTTCAGGTTGTAGCCCAGGTGGCTGTAGGTGTACTTGTGGTCATAGCCGGCCGGCAGGGTGCCGAAGCACTGGCAGAAACGCTTGCCGCAGGTGTTGTCCTTGCCCGGCGGGCAGTAGCAATCGCGGCCCCAGTCGCGGAACGACTCGGCGATCATTTTCAGTTCGGCGTTGTTGGTGAAGACGGCGCCGCCTTCGCCCATCGTGATGTGGTGGGCCGGGTAGAACGACATGGTGCCGATGTCGCCGAAGGTGCCGACCATCTTGCCGTCGTAGGTGGAGCCGAGGGCGTCGCAGCAATCCTCGATCAGCCACAGGTTGTGCTTTTTGCAGATCGCGACGATCACGTCCAGGTTGTACGGATTGCCCAAGGTGTGGGCCAGCATGATCGCTTTGGTTTTAGGCGAGATCGCCGCTTCCAGCTTGGTGACGTCGATGTTGTAGGTGCCCAGCTCCACGTCCACGAACACCGGAATCGCGCCGAACTGGATGATCGGGTTGACGGTGGTGGGGAAGCCGGCGGCCACGCCGATCACTTCATCGCCCGGCTGGATCGCGCGCGGTCCCAGCTTCGGCGAGGTCAGCGTGTTGAACGCCACCAGGTTGGCCGAGGAGCCGGAATTGACGGTGATGAGGAATTCCACGCCGATCATCTTGGCCAGCTTGGCCTCGAACTGGTCGTTGAAGCGGCCCGTGGTCAGCCAGGCGTCGAGCGAAGCTTCGACCATCAGTTCCATTTCCGGCGCGCCGACCACTTTGCCGGCCGGCGGGATCACCGTCACGCCGGGCTCGAAGGCCTTCGGCACGCTGGCCAGCGCGCCGTATTCGGCCACCAGCTTGTTGATCTCCGCGCGGAGTTGTTCTTTGGTTTTTGCTTCGCTCATGGTTGCTGCCTTAGATGTGTGCGGTGTTTTGATAGGTGTCGATTTGCGCCAGCGTGAAGGCGCGCATGTCGGCTTTGGCGGCGTGCGCCTTGTGCCAGCCGACGATCATGTCGATGGTGTGGCCCAGGTGCCAGCGCGGTTGCCAATGCAGACGGCCGCGCGCCTTGGAGCAATCGAGCTTGAGGTAGTGCGCCTCGTGCGGTTGCGGCGCCTGGTCCAGCTCCCAGCCGGCGCCATCGCCCCAGCTCTCGCACAGGCGCGAGATGATCCATTCGACCGGGCGGGCGTCGATGTCGTGCGGCCCGAAGTTGAAGCCTTCGGCGTAGGCCGTGCCGTGCGAGTAGAGGTGTTCGGCCAGCGCCAGGTAGCCCGACAACGGCTCCAGCACGTGCTGCCACGGGCGGATCGCGTGCGGGCTGCGGATGCGCACCGGCTTGCCGGCGGCGATGGCGCGCACCATGTCGGGGATCAAACGGTCCTCGGCCCAGTCGCCACCGCCGATCACATTGCCGGCGCGGCCCGAGGCCAGCGCCACGCCATGCTCGGCGTATTTTTCGGGATTGAAGAACGACGAGCGGTAGCCGGCCGTCACCAGTTCGGCGCAGGCCTTGCTGTTGCTGTATGGGTCGTAGCCGCCGAAGGCTTCGTTCTCGCGGTAGCCCCAGGCCCACTCCTTGTTTTCGTAGCACTTGTCGCTGGTGACGTTGACCACCGCCTTGATGCCCGGCGTGTTGCGCACCGCTTCGAAGAAGTTCACCAGGCCCATGACGTTGGTGGCGTAGGTCTCGACCGGATTGGCGTACGAGTAGCGCACCAGCGCCTGCGCCGCCATGTGGATGACGATCTCCGGCCGCGCTTCCAGCATGGCGTCGCGCAGCGCGGCGCCGTCGCGGATGTCGCCGATGATGGAGGTCATGCCGGCGCCCACCTGGGCGGTGTCGAACAGGCTCGGTCGGCTCGGCGCCAGCGCGAAGCCGGTGACGTGCGCGCCCAGTTGCTGGAGCCACAGGCTAAGCCAGCTGCCTTTGAAGCCGGTGTGACCGGTCAGGAATACCCGTTTGCCCTGCCAGAAGGACGGGGTCATGGCCACCGCTTCCACGGCGCCTTACCGCTTTGCCACAGGTCTTCGAGCAGCACCTTGTCGCGCAGCGTGTCCATCGGCTGCCAGAAGCCGTGGTGGTGGAAGGCGTCCAGCTGGCCTTCGCCGGCCAGCTGCTCCATCGGTTCTTTTTCCCAGGTGGTGCTGTCGCCGTCGATGTAGTCGATGACTTTCGGCGAGAGCACGAAGTAGCCGCCGTTGATCCAGGCGCCGTCGCCTTGCGGTTTTTCCTTGAAGCTCACGATGCGCTGGCCGTCGATGTCGATGGCGCCGAAGCGGCCGGGCGGCTGCACCGCCGTCATGGTGGCCAGCTTGCCGTGCTTTTTGTGGAAGGCGACCGAGGCGCCGATGTCGATGTCGGACACGCCGTCGCCGTAGGTGAAGCAGAACGCCTCGTCGTGTTCGACGTGCTGGCGCACGCGCTTCAGGCGGCCGCCGGTCAGGGTGTCGCTGCCGGTGTCGATCAGGGTGACCTTCCATGGCTCGGCGTGGCGCTCGTGCACTTCCATGCTGTTCTTTTGCAGGTCGAACGTGACGTCCGAGGTGTGCAGGAAGTAGTTGGCGAAGAATTCCTTGATCACGTAGCCGCGATAGCCGCAGCAGATGACGAAGTCGTTGATGCCGTGGGCGGAATAGCTTTTCAGGATATGCCAGAGGATCGGCTTGCCGCCGACTTCGACCATCGGCTTCGGCTTGACAGTCGTCTCTTCGCTGAGCCGTGTGCCCAGCCCGCCCGCCAATATGACTGCTTTCATGCTATCCCCGAATTGTTATGTTGACGCAGATCATATTATCTATTGCGCCCGGGCTATTTTAAAGGAAAAGAACAGGCATTTTGCTGCCGCAGACTCAGCGATGGAGGATTTACCACACTATGGCGTGAGCAAAAGTTGGTAGCCGATTCGCATGGTGCGCTGCACCGCATCGAGACGGTGTGCGGCGCTTGTCGCAAGGTGTAGATGATGTGTGGAAATGAGTGTGTTCATTTCGGAAAGACGTGCCGACAACAGTTGTTTGAAGGCGCCGGGCGCGCCGAAGTTGTGGCCCTGCTCGTGGGCTTGATACAGCAGTTGCAGGCCTTCGAGCGCGGCGTCCAGCGCGGCCGCCGGCGCCGTTGGCGCAGCCGGTGCGAGGCGGAAGCTGGACAGCGCGCGGGGCAGATAAACGTAATGGCCCGCCTGCAGCGCGGTGAGGGCTGTGGCGACGTTGGCGCGTTCGGGGAAGGCGCGGTCGCGGTAGCGGCCGAACGCGAGGCCCAGCGTGGCGCGTTTGAGCAGCAGCGCGCCGGGCGCGCACATGGCCGCCGCACCACCACCGTCGCCGCCCAGCAGCATGTTGGCCAGCGAGACGCCGTCGATCACGATGTCGGAGGCGAACAGCGGCGCCGCCGGCAGCGCCTGGCCATCCGGTGCGAGCGGCTGGCGCCAGCAGGCCACCACGCCGATGTGCGGATGGTCGACAAAGCAGGGCAGCATGACGGCGATTTTTTCCGGCGCCAGCGTGTCGCCGGGCGGGGCGACGGCGATGTATTCGCCCAGGGCCAGGGCCAGGCAGTGATTCAGGTTGTCGAGCGCGCCGAGGCCGGGCGCGTGGCTGTAGCGCAGGCGCCGGTGGGCTTTCAGATAGGGCTTGAGCAGCGCGCGGCAGGCGCCGTGCGGGCTGGCGTCGCTAACGATCACTTCGCAGTTGGCGTGGGTTTGCGCCAGCGCGCTGGCCAGGGTGGCTTCCAGCGGCGCCGGATCGTCGGCCGGGATCAGTATGCTCACCAGCGGCGGGGCGGCGTGGGCGGCTTGCGTTGGCGCGAGTTGCAGGGTTTTGCGGCGGCCGCGTTTCAGCGTGCCGCGCGCCACGCGCAGGTAAAGCAGTTCCAGGTCGCGCGCCAGCGTCGGGGTGTCGAACAGCGGCGCGCTGGCGCGGTTTTTCACGAGGCGGTTGCGCAGGCGGGCCAGCTCCTTCGGGTGCGTGGCGAGGCGGATCGCCTTGGTGGCGTACTGTTTTTCCGTGCTCGCGATCAGCTCCGGCAAGCCTGCCGCCTGCAGCAGGCTGCCGCATACCCGGCTGGCGAAGGTCGGGCCGGCGCGGGTCAGCAGCGGCAGGCCGGCCCACAGCACGTCGCCGGCGACGGCGCCGGCGTTGTGCGGGCCGGTGTCGAGGAACAGGTCGGCCGCCTGGTAGCGGTCCATCGCCGGGTCGCCCGCTGCGGCGGTGTTCATGGCGGCGAAGCACAGCCGGTCGCTGGCGATGTCGTGCCGCAGCGCGGCCAGGCGCAGGTTGTCGCGTACCTGTTCGCTGTCGGTTTGCAGCCACAGTACGCTGCCCGGCACCGCGTGCAAAATACCCATCCAGGTCGCGAAGCGCTCCGGGACGATGTGGCCGGCGGCGGCGAAGCAGCAGAACACGAAGGCGTCGTCGGGCAGGCCGAATTCGGCGCGCGCGCCAGCCGCCGGCACGGGGAGGGCGCGCCGGCGGTCCTGCGGCTGGAAGCAGTGCGGAAGATACAGCGGTTTTTCGGTGTGGTAGCCGGCCAGTTCGGGTGGCAACACGAAACTGTCGGCCAAAACGTAATCGATGCGGCTGTTGCCGCTGGTGCCGGCCTGTCCGAGCCAGCCGATTTGCACCGGCGCGGGACGATGGCCCAGGATGCCGGGCCGTCCGCCCGGCAGCACGCCGTGCAGGTCGACCAGGATGTCGATTTCGTGGGCGCGGATCGCCTGCGCCGCCTGCAAATCGCTTAGTGGGCCGATCGGCACGTGCAGGTCGAAGGCGCGCAGCAGGCGTTGGCGCAGGGCCGAGTTGTCCTCTCCGCTCCAGCAGAAGCCATACACTTCCACCTGGCCGCGGTCGTGCAGCTCCAGCAGCTCGGCGATCATGCGGCCGGTCGGCTGCGCGCCGAAACCGCACGACAGGTAGCCGACGCGAAGCTTGCGGTGGGCATAGCCATCCTGGTCGGACAGCGCGGTGGACGGCGGCGGGAAGTGCAGCGCCGCCTCGCGCCGCGCGCAGGCCAGCTGGCGCGCCGGATCTTCGCCCAAACTAAGCATCGCCAGCGCCGACGTGTGGTGCTGCAAGGCCGTTTCGCTGAGGCCCGGCACGAAGCCGTGAACCGGCCACGCGCACAACTTCAGGCGCAGGTCGAGCCAGCGCGGCACGATCAGTTTTTGTTTGGGATCGAGTTGGAGGCTGCGCAGCAGCGCGTCCTCGGCTTGCGCGGGATCGCCCTGCGCCTCCGCCAGCCTGCCGATGTTGTTCAGCAGGCGGACCTGCAGCGAAGCCGCCGCCGGCGGTGCGCCCGGCGGCACCGTCTCCAGCAGATCGAGCGCCTCGCGCCACAGGGCCAGCGCCGCTTCCGGTTGGCGTTTGCGCTCCAGCAGCACGCCAAGTCCGAGTTGGCTTTCGGTGAAACCGGGTCGCAGCTTGAGCGATTTGCGGTAGGCGCTTTCGGCGCCGGCGTCGTCCTGCCCCTGTACCTGCACCACGGCCAGGTTGTACCAGGCGACATATTCGAGGGGGAGTCGCAGTGTTTCAGCCACAGCGAATACAAGGCGATGGTCTGTTCGGTCTTGCCTTGCGCCGCCAGCAGGCCGGCCACGCCGATCAAATCCATGACGGACAGTTCGCCCAGTCCCGCCAGCGCCATCGCCAGGGTGCCAGCTTCCGACAGGTTACCGGCGGCCATGGCTGCGTGAAGTGGGCGGGTCATGGGCGTCCGTTCGGTGGTGGGCTAGGCCGAGGGACCTGCGTCCCAGCCGTCGGTGATATCCGCCGGGTAGCCCCGTTTGAAGTGGGTGGTCCACGGATAGGCCGGCGCGCCGGTGCCGTCCTTGAGCCGTATTTTGCTGGCGTCGCACAGGAAGGCGGCCGGATTGCCGGCGACGACGGTGCCGGTGGCGACGTCACGGTGCACCTTGCTGTGCGCCGCCACCAGCGCGCGTTCGCCGACCTTCACGCCCGGCAGGATCACCGACATGGCGGCGATGCCCGCGTAATCGCCGATCTCGACGCCCATCAACACGTTGCTGGGCGGGTGGGGATCGTTGGTCAGCACCACATACGGCAGCAGCCAGACGAAGTTGCCGACCTTGGACATTTTGCCGATGAAGACATTCGACTGGCAGCGCACGTAGTCACCGATCTGGCAGTCGCCCTGGATGTCGTTCATGGTACCGATCTGGAAGGCGATACCGGCCACGGTTTTTTCGCGCACCACCACGCGGTGGCCCGTCACCAGCTTGTCGCCGAAGCGCGAACCCTCGTAGAACACCGAGTGGGATCGGATGCGCGCGCCCTTGCCGAACACCAGCGGCTGGCCGTCGGCAAGCGGCGTTGGATAGCCGATCTCGCAGTAACCGTCTATGACCGAGCCGTCGCCGATCTCCACGTTGTCGTGAATGATGGTGAAGGGGCCGACGCTGACGTCTGCGCCCAGTCTGGCTTTCGGAGAAATGATGGCGCTGGGATGGATCATACGGTGCAGAATTTACGCACGGCGGCCGCCACTTCGAGCGCCTGCTCGTCGCTCATCGTCGGGCCGATCGGCAGGCTCAGAACCTCGCGGTGGATCGCCTCGGCCAGCGGGAACGCGCCCTCGGCGTAACCCAGGTCGGCGTACGCCGGCTGCAGATGCGGCGGCACCGGATAATGCACGATGGTGCCGATGCCTTGTTCGGCCAGCGCCTTGGCCAGCGCGTCGCGCTGCGCGTGGCGCACCACGTACAGATGCCATACCGGTTCCGCCCAATCCGGGACGAACGGCAGCGCCAGTCCGGCGATGCCGGCCAGTTCGCGGTCGTAGATGGCGGCGATGGCGCGGCGGCGGGCGTTGTCCGCGTTCAGCTTGGGCAGCTTGACGCTCAACAGCGCCGACTGCACCTCGTCCAGGCGCGAGTTATAGCCGGGCACCTCGTTGTAGTATTTGACCTTGGAGCCGTAGTTGCGCAAGGTGCGGATCTTGTCGGCCAGGTCGTCGTCGCTGGTGGTGACGGCGCCGCCATCACCCAGCGCGCCCAGGTTTTTGCCTGGGTAGAAGCTGAAGGCCGCCGCGTCGCCCAACTGGCCGGCCACGCCGCGGCGATACAGCGCGCCGTGCGCCTGCGCGGCGTCTTCGATCAGTTTCAGATTGTGTTTAGCCGCCAGCGCCTTGAGCGGATCCATGTCGGCGGTCTGGCCGTACAGGTGGACCGCCAGAATGGCTTTGGTGCGCGGCGTGATGGCCGCTTCCACCAGCGCTGGATCGATATTGAAACCGTCGGCGGTCGGCTCGACCGGAATCGGCACGGCGCCGCAATCGCTGACCGCCAGCCAGGTGGCGATGAAGGTATTGGACGGCACGATCACCTCGTCGCCGGGACCGACGCCGTAGGCCTTGAGGATCATGAAGATCGCATCGAGGCCATTGGCCACGCCGATGGCGTGCTTGCTCTTGCAGTAGGTGGCGAAGCTGGCTTCGAAGGCCGACGTCTCGGCGCCCAGCACATACCAGCCGGAGTGCAGCACGCGCTTGAACGCCGCTTCCAGTTCGTCGGCTTGCGACAGGTTGATGGCTTTTAGGTCGAGGAAGGGGACGCTCATGGTGAGACTCGCTTATGGTGGTTTGCCGCGGCCACGAATTCGTCGTAGTCGTGATAGTAGTCCTTGGGGTCATACAGCGTCGAGGCCATCACCACGCACACCGCGCCGGAGGAGAAGTTCTCGACTTCGCGCCACATCATGCCGGGCACGTACAGACCGTAATAGGATCGGTTGAGCTGGAATTTCTTGCGCTCGAAGCCATCGTCGACGATGACGTCGAAGCTCCCCGACATGGCCACGAACAGCTGCTGCAGCTCGATGTGGCCATGGCCGGCGCGCGCCGATCCGCCCGGCACGTCGTACAGGTAGTAAACACGCTTGATATCGAACGGGATATGCACGCCGCCCTCGATCACCGACAGGTTGCCGCGAACGTCGTGGTGTGGCGGCAGGTCGATCATCCGGCACTGGTCCATCATGACGGCGTCCCCTTGCGGTTGGCCGCCACCGCCGCGTGGAAGCGTTGCTGCGACGTGGCCATCATCGGGAACACGCCGCCCAGGCGCGCCGCCACGTCATCGACGGTCGGCGCCATCACCTCCAGCTCCTCCGGACCGACGATGCCGATGTCGGCCGACTCGATCAGCAGGTCGATGTAGTCCGAGAAGCAGTAGCCGAAGTTCGGATTGCTGTTCGGGTTGGAGTTCGATTCCAGCCGGCGGTCGTGGCGGAAGTAGGACAGCTCTTCGTCGATATAAAACACCTTGCCGTCGCGCGCCAGGTTGAAATAGGCGGCGACATCGGCCAGCCCCAGCGTGCAATCGTGGTTGTGGTATTTGAACAGGTGGCGGCCGATTTCCCACAGCCGCTCGCGGCGGAACATGATCGAGCTGAATTCGCCGACGAAATTGCGCATGCCCAGCACCATGCTGCGCTGCATATCGCGCGCCGGCATGCTGCCGCTGGCCTCATACGGGCGGCGCGTTTCGGTGCGCTCGTTGTCGACGTTGATCACCTGCGAGGCCGAGAACACCAGCTGGATCTCCGGGTCCATGTTCATGGTCGCGACCATCCGCTCGATGCAGAACGGGTGCAGCACGTCGTCGTCGAACAGCGGCTTGATCAACTTGCCCTTGGCCGCGAACAGCGCGGTCAGCACGTTCTGCTCGCGGATCGCCGAATTGCGCTGGTAGATCAGGTGGCCGGCGTACCTGGCGCAGATCTCCTTGATCGCCTCGGTCGGGCAGTTGTCGCTGACGAGGATCTCGATGTTCGGATAGCTCTGGCCCAGCGCGGAGCGCAGGCAGGTCTCGAAATGGCCGGTCTTGTACGACGGGATGACGATGCTAACTAATGGCAAACTCATAGTGCGTTCCCTGCTCAGGCGGCGACTGCCGTTACGATGTACTGCCACGGCAGCGCGTCTTCGACCGCCACCACCGGATCGATGCCGCTGGCGCCGGCCATCAGGCGGATCGCCGGCAGGTATTTTTCACGCGCCGGTTCGTCGACGATGCGCGCGCTGCCGCCGCTGATCTGGAAGCCGGCCTGCTGGAACATCTCCAGCATGGCGCCGCGCGTGAAAATGCGCTTGCGCGATTTCTCCAGGCCCGCCGGGCCGTAGCGCAGGTCGCCGGCGTTCATGCGCGCCTGGATGCTCCAGTGCTGGAAGTTGCGGATGGTGGCCACGATCTTGCCGCCCGGCGCGATGCTGGTGCGGATTTTCTGCAGCAGGGTCCATGGATCGTCGATCATCTCCAGCGCCTCGTCGAGCACCCAGCAATCGGCGCCGCGCACGTGGTCCCACAAATCCGGGCCGGCGTGTTCGATCTCCACGTTGAAGACGAAATCGCAATGCGGGCGTGCCGCCTGGGCCGGCGCCGGATCGGCCTCGATGCCGGTGTAGTCGACGATGGCGTTGCGCGCCTTGTAGGCCTTGGCGAAGGCGCCGTCGCGGCAGTGCACCTCGACGATCTTGCGCGCCTCGGACGGCACGAACTGCAGCAGGTCGGTGTTGACCACGGTGGTGGCGCTGGGGAGGTCGTAGTGATAGCCGCCGGTGCGGATCACGGTGCCCTGCCAGTCGTGCTTGATGTAGTTGCGCTTGGGCGGCTTGGGCGCGAAGTCCTCGCGCACCCACTCGATGCTCTCGATCAGATGGTGGGCGCCGGCCTGGTGGATCGCCAGCATGGTGGAGATCATCGGCGCGCCGTGCTTGATCGGCATCGGCCACTGGCGCACCACCTCGATATTGGTCAGCATGCAGGCCGGATGCAGGTAGCGCACGGCGCCGTCGGCGCGGTCGTAGCCTTGCTCGTTGACCGGCTGGATGGTGCCGACGCCGTACATGCCGGGACGCAGATGGCTGTGCAGCGATTCGATGAAACCGCCCTTGAGGATCTCGACGTCGGAGTCGAGGAACAGCACCTCGCCGGACAGGCCCAGATGGTTGATCGCCCAGCTCAGGCCCGGACCGTGGTGGATGTTGTAGCCGAACGGGATGAACTCGACGTTCTCGAAGCCGTCGGTGATGGCGCGGATCTTCTCGGCCACGTCCGGGTTGGAGCCGTCGATGATGTAGACGCGGTTGGTGTAGAACTGGCGCAGGGTGCGCAGCAGCGCCTCGATCAGGTCCGGCGAATTGTAGGACACGCTGACGATCGGGATCTGGTCGATGCGCACCGGTTCTGTCGGCGGTTCGTCTGAAGGGCGCACCGCGTGCTGCGGCGCGGGCATGCGCGGCGCGGCCGGCTTGGCCACCTGCTGCAGCACCGTCTCCAGGTTGCGCACAAAGCGCGGCGTGTCGAACAGCGCGCAGGTCATGCGGTTGGCCACCAGCTGGCGCTTCATCGACGCGATGCGGTTAGGATCGTTGGCCAGCGCCACCGCCTTCTCTTCGTAATCGGCGAAGTTATAGGTGATCAGCTGCGGCAGGTCGACCGCGCGCAGCAGGCTGCCGGCCATGCGCGACGAGAAGGTGTGGCCGGCGCAGGTGAGCAGCGGCAGGCCGGCCCACAGCGCGTCGCTGGCGGTGGTGCCGGCGTTGAACGGGAAGGTGTCGAGGAACAGGTCGGCCAGCTGGTAGCGCGCCAGGTACTCGGCCGGCACGGCGCGGGTATTGAAGATCAGACGGTTGCGGTCGATGCCCGCTTGCTCGGCGTAGCGGTAAAGGTTTTCGCGCACTTCCGGATAATCGGCCACCAGCCACAGGACGCTGTTCGGCACGCGGCGCAGGATGTTCATCCAGGTGCCGAACATGTCGGGCGTGAACTTGAAGTTGTTATTGAACGAGCAGAAGACGAAGGCGTCGTCCGGCAGATTGACGCTGGCGCGGGTCGGCTTGGCGGCGATGGCGCGCTGGCGGTCGTTGATCTGGAAGGTGTCGGGCAGGTACAGCGGCTTCTCGGTGAAGTCCTTGGTCATCTCGGGCGTGATGAGGAATTCGTCGGCCAGCACGTAATCGACGCCGGGCAGGCCGGTGCTGCCCGGGAAACCGAGATAGGTCAGCTGCACCGGCGCCGGACGGTAGGCCAGGATGTTCGGACGCGCGCCCAGGGTCAGGCCGTGCAGGTCGACCAGGATATCGATTTCGTGGGCGCGGATGGTGCGCGCGGCCTGTTCGTCGGTCTGCGCGTCGATGCGGATGTAATGGTCCATCGCCTTGACCACGCGGGCGCGGATCGGCGAGCCGTCCTCGCGGCTCCAGCTGAAGGCATAGACTTCGAACTTGCTGCGGTCGTGCAGCTCATACAGTTCGGCGGTCAGGATCGAGACCGCGTGCGAGCAGAAGTCGGACGACAGGTAGCCGATGCGCAGGCGGCTGTGGCCATAGCCATGGGCGCCGGTCAGCGGCGCGACGGCGGCGTTGACCTTCTCGTTGACGAAGCGCCGCGCGGCGGCCAGCTGCTGCGCGGGATCGTCGGAGGCGCTCAACATCGCCAGCGCCGAGGTGCCGTCGATCATGGTGGTAACCGAGATGTGTTCCAGGCCGCTGTAGACGGGCCACTCGCACTGCTTCTGGCGCAGGTGGACCCAATGGGTCATCACATTGGCCTGCTGCGGATCGACGCCCAGGCTCAGGGCCAGCATCTTCTCGGCCTCGGGGTAGCGTTTGCGGATCTCCAGCAGGCGACCGAGGTTGTTCAGGGTCTGCACGTGCAGGGTTGGATTGGTCTTGATATCCGGCTGGACGTCGGTCAGCACCGAGTTCCACATCGCCAGCGCCTCCTCGGGGCGGCCGACCCGTTCGAGCAAGGTGCCCAGATTGAGGCGGGCCTCGACGAAGTTGGGATTTTGCGCGATCGCCTGGCGCAGCACTTTCTCGGCGCCGGCATCGTCGCCGCTATTGGACAGCACCACGGCCAGGTTGAAGCAGGCCGCGTAGACCAGCGGCGACGGCGTGTTCAGGATCCAGGCTTGATACAGGCCGATGGCGGCGGGCAGCTGGCCGCTTTCCTGCAGCACGGCGGCGGCGCCGAACAGATCGCCGATGGAAAGCGACCCGCTGGCGGCCAGCGCCATCACATTGCCCAGCGGGCTGGTATCGGAGGGAGCGGATGCGGCGGGAGCTTGAGCGGTCATGGCTGGGCTTAAAGTTGGGTCGATCCGGCACGCGGCGAACGGCCCGCGGAGCCACAAAAGGTAGGCACCATCATACCTTTTGTCGCTGGCTACGGGGCAACTTTTGGCTCAGGAGCAAGAATGTAAAACCACCTCTGCTCAAGCGATCACAACCCTCGGGGTCAGTGCCGACATTCGGACACAAGCCCTTCCGTATCATGCAGATACGGTTGTGAGCGTGTCCGAATGACAGACTTGACCCCGGGTTGGGTTAGCGGTTGGGGACGCTAAACCAGCTGGTGGCGCTGTGGCCGGCCTGCTCGCGGTGGGTGCCGATGAGCGCGCCGGCGGCGCCTCGCAGACCCTGCCCGGCGTGGTATTGCTTGAGCGCGTCGGTCATCGCTTGCACGCTGTTTTCGCCGGCCAAACCGGTGGCTTGCAATGCGGTCAGCTGTTGCGTTTGTGCCGCATTGTTGACGCCGGTCGTTGCCGGATTGGCAGCGGTAAAGCTCGACAGGGCGTTGCTCAGGCCACTGACTTGCTGTTGCAAGGAGGTCGCTGGCGCTGCCGATGCCGTCGCTTTTTGCGCCAGGAACCAGACGTCGGCGCTGTCGTGCACGCTGCCGTCGGTGCCCGTGTAGCTCGATGTCAAACCGATCATGTTGCCATTTTGTTGCGTCAGCGCGCTGCCGGCGCCGGTGGCGATCGTGGCAATGCCCAGTTGCGCCAAGGTCTTGAGCTCGCCGGCCTGGCTGACGCCGTCCGAGTTGCCGTCGACCCAGACGCGCAGCGCGCCGAACGCGTCGTCGGCATCGCTGATGCGGCCGTCGCCGTTGCTGTCGAGCGCGGCCAGCGCGGCGTAACCGTCGGCCGCTTTGCTGCCGTCGGCCAGGGTCGTGGCGCTGCCGAACAGCTCGCCGCCGTCGTTGATGACGCCGTCGCCGTTGCGGTCCAGGGCCAGCAGGCCGTCCTTGCTGTCGACCCAGCCGGTGTTGACGGCCTGGCCGTCGCCGCGGATGTCGAACCGGACGCCCGCCGCGATACTGAGGGTGCGCACGCCGTTGCCGTCGAGGTCGAGCACCAGCGGCGTGGCGTAGTTGACCGACGCGGCGTTGAGCGCCATCGTTTGCGTGACCGACATGGACGCCACCTGGGCGCCGGTGAAGGCGTTCGCCTGCGCGACGCTGAGCGCGGTCAGGCCGGTGGTGGTCAGCGACGGGATCTGCCCGGCCGTGAACGCGGCGATCTGGTCGGTGGTGAAGACCTGCAACTGGCTCGCCTTGAGGCCGGTCACCTGCGTGTTGGTCAGGCCGGCGATCTGCGTGGTCGACAGGTAGCCGATCTGCGTCACCGTCAGCGAACCGAGCTGGCTGGTGGTCCAGGCCGCCAGTTGCGTCGGCGTAAAGGCGTTGATCTGGTCGATCGTCAGCGCGGCGATCTGGGCGTTTTTCAGCGCGGCCATCTGCACCGTGGTCAGCGCGGCGGCCTGGTTGCCGGTCAGCGCGTTCAGTTGCGTCGACGTCAGCGCCTGGATTTGCGCCGTGGTCAGCGCTTGCAGCTGGCTGGTGTCGAAGGCGGCGACCTGGTCGACCGTCAGCGCGGTGACCTGGCTGAGCTTGATGCTGGCGACCTGCTCCGTCGTGAGGGCCTGGATCTGGCCGTTCGATAGCGCCGACAGTTGCGTGGTGTTGAGGTAACCGATCTGCGCGGTGCGCAGGGCGCTGATCTGGCCGGTGCTCAGGGCGAAAAGCTGGTCGGCCGTCAGCGCGCCGAGCTGGGCGCTGGTGAGCGCCTGCACCTGGGTGGTGTTCAGGCCCGGCAGTTGCGTGACTTCGAGGCTGGCAATTTGCAAGGTGCCCAGCGCGGCGACGCTGGCGGTGGCGAGCGCGCCGAGCTGTCCGGTCGACAGCGCGAGCACGGCGGTGACGCCGAGCGCGGCCGCTTGCGCGGTACCCAACGCGGCGATCTGGTCGGTGCTGAAGACGGTGATCTGGGCGCCGTCGATGGCGGCGACCTGCGCCGTCTTCAGGCCGCGCACCTGGCTGGTGGTCAGCGCCACCGTCTGGGCGGTGCTCAGGCAGATGAACTGGCCGGCCGTCAACGCGGCGACGTCCTGGGTGTCGAGCGCGGCGACCTGGGCGGTGCTGAGCGCGGCCAGCTGGTCGGCGGTCAGCCACTGCATTTGCGCGGTGGACAGGCCGGTCATTTGCGCCGTGGCCAGCGCGGCGATCTGGTCGGTGCTCAGGCTGCTGGCCTGGGCGGTGGTCAGGGCGGCGAGCTGGGTGGTGCCCAGCGCGCGGATCTGGTCGGTGGTCAGGGCCAGCAGGTTGTCGGTGCTCAGGCCGAGGGCCAGCTGGGCGGTGGTCAGCGCGGCGATGTGGGCGCTGTCGAGCGCGGCCACCTGCACCGTTTGCAGGCCGTTGGCCAGCTGGCTGGTGCCGAAGGCGGCCAGTTGCGCCAGGGTCAGCGAATTGAGCTGCCCTGCGGCCAGCGCGGCGACCTGCGCCGTGTTGATGGCGGCGATCTGGCGTGTGCTCAGCGCGACCAGGTCGTCCGTTTCCATGGCGACGATCTGATCCGTCGTCAACGCGGTGACTTGCTGCGTGGTCAGGGTCGACGCTTGCGCGGTGCTCAGCGCGACGATCTGGTCGGTGGTCAACGCCTGCACCTGATTGCTGCCCAGGACGGAGGTCTGCGCGGTGCGCAATGCCAGTAACTGGCTGGTGGTCAGCGCGGCGATGCTGTCGCTGCTCAGGCCATGGACCAGTTGCGCGGTGGTCAGGGAACTGACGTGGTCGGCGTCCAGCGCGGCCAGTTGGGCCGTGTTCAGGCCGCTGCTGAGTTGGCTGGTGGTCAAGGCCGCCAATTGGGTGGTGGCGAGGCCGTTGAGCTGGTCGCTGTTGAGTGCGCCGATCTGGTCGTTGGTGAGCGCGACCATCTGGCGCGTGGTGAAGGACGACAGGTCGGCCGTTTCCAGCGCGACGATCTGGTCCGTCGTCAGCGCCGCCACCTGTTTGGTGGCCAGCGACGCGGCTTGCGCCGTGGTCAACGCGGCGATCTGGTCGGTGTTGAGGCCGGCGGCGATCTGGTCGGTGGTCAGCGCGGCGATTTGCCCCGTGCCCAGCGAGGCCAGCTGGTCGGTCAGCAGGGCTTGCAACTGGTCCGTGCCCAGCACCGCCACTTGCGCGGTGGACAGCGCGGCCAGGTCGACCGTCTCCAGCGCGGCCACCTGATCGCTGCCCAGCGCGGTCAGCTGCGTGCTGCCGAGCGCGCGCATCTGGGCGGTGGTCAGGGCGACGATCTGGTCGGTGGTCAACGCGGCGAATTGCGCGGCTTGCAAGTTCTTGAGGGCGACGGTGTTGATCGCGGCGAACTGGTCGGTGTTCAACGCGGCGAGCTGGGCCGTGCTCAGCGATGGCAGCTGGACCGAGGTCAAGGCCGCCACGTGGGCGGTTTCGAGCAGGCTCAATTGCAAGGTCGTCAGCGCGCCCAGCAGTTGCGTGGTCAGGCCGGTGACGGCGCTGGTCGACAGCGCGTTGAGCTGCTCGGCGGTCAACGCGCCGAGCTGGTCGGTGTTGAAGGCGGCTAGCTGGTTGCTGTGCAGGGCGACGAAGTCCATTGTGCTGAGTGCGGCGATCTGGTCGGTGCTGAGCACGCCGATCTGCGCGGTGTTCAGCACGCCGACCTGCGCCGTGCCCAGCGCCATGATCTGGTCGGTGTTGAAGGCGGCGATCTGATCGGTGCTGAGGCCGCCGATTTGCGCGGTGCCCAGGGTACTAATCAGGCCGGTTGTCAGCGCGGCGACGTTGGCGGTGGTCAGGGCGGCGATCTGCGCCGTCCTGAGCGCTGCGAAGTCGGCCGTCTCCAGCGCGTTGAGCTGGTCGCTGCCGAGCGCGGCCACTTGCGCGGTGCCCAGCGCGGCCGTTTGCGCGCTGCTCAGCGCGACGATCTGGTCGGTCGTGATCGCCGCGAACTGGGCGGCATTGAGCGCGGCCAGTTGCGTGCTCGACAGGGTGGCGAAGTTGTCGGTGCCGATGGCGGCGATCTGGTCGCTGCCGAGCGCGCCCAACTGGCGGGTGGCCAGGTTGTCCATCTGCAAGGTGGTCAGCGCGGCGATCTGGTCCGTGGTCAGCGAGGCCGCCTGCGCCGACGTCAATGCGTCGAGCTGGGCGGTGGTCAGGTTTTGCAGCTGGTCGATGGTCAGCGCGGTCAGCTGGACGGTGGTCAGCGCCTGCACCTGCGACGTTTTGAGCGCTTGCAGGTCGTCGGTGGCGATCGCCCGC
Organism: Duganella sp. AC237; assembly: GCF_979254035.1. Taxonomy (NCBI): domain Bacteria; kingdom Pseudomonadati; phylum Pseudomonadota; class Betaproteobacteria; order Burkholderiales; family Oxalobacteraceae; genus Duganella; species Duganella sp. AC237. Next base: position 369,473 of record NZ_CEEDEW010000003.1, read on the forward strand.
AGCTGGTCGGTGCCGAGCGCGACCAGCTGGTTGCTGGTCAGCGCGGCCACTTGCGCGGTGGTCAGGTTGTCGATCTGGGTCAGGCCGAGTAGGCTGACTTGCAAGGTGCCCAGCGCGGCGATCTGGTTGCCCACCAGCGCGGCCAGGTCTTCCAATTCCATCGCGTTCAGCTGGGCGGTGCCCAGCGCGGCGATCTGGGCGGTCGCCAGTTGCGAGAATTGCAGCGTCGTCAACTGGATGATCTGGTCGTTGCTGAGCGACTGGAACTGGGCCGGGGTCAGCGCGTTCAGTTGCGCCGAGCCCAGGCTTTGCCACTGGTCGGCCAGCAGCGCGTTGAGCTGGTCGGTGCCGAGGGCGGCGATTTGCGAGCTCTTGAGGGCGAGCAATTCGTCGGTGGTCAGCGCCTGGATTTGCGTCGTGGTCAGGGCCAGCAATTGATTGCTGCTGAGCGCCTGGGTCTGCGCGGTGGTCAGCGCGGCGATGCGGTCGACCGTCAGCGACTGGATCTGGTCGGTGCCGAGCGCGGCGATTTGCGCGGTCTTGAGCGCGGCCAGGTCTTCCAGTTCGATGGCGCCCAGCTGGTCCGTGCTGAGGGCGGCCACTTGCGCCGTGGCCAGCTGCGCGTATTGTTGCGTGGTGAGCTGGATGATCTGGTCGGCGGTCAGCGCGCGCAGCTGCGCGCTGCCGAGGGCGTTGAGCTGGCCGGAGCTCAGCACCTGCACCTGGTCGATGACGAGGGCGTTGAGCTGGTCGCTGCCGAGCGCGGCGATTTGCGCGGTTTTGAGCGACAGCACTTCGGCGGTGGTCAGCGCCTGCACTTGCGCGGTGGTCAGCGCGGCGATCTGGGCGGTCGCCAGGCTGCCGAGCTGCGCGGTGGTGAGCGACATGATCTGGTCGTTGGTCAGCTGGGTGACCTGCTCGGTGCTCAGCGCGGCGAGCTGCTGCACTTTCAACTGGGCCACGTCTTCCAGTTCGATCGCGCGCAACTGGTCGCTGCTCAAGGCGGCGATGCCGGCGGTGCTGAGGCTGCCGATCTGGCGCGTGGTCAGCGCGACGATCTGGTCGGTGGTGAGCGCGGCCACTTGCGCCGTGCTCAGGCCGCCGATCTGGTTCTGGGTCAGTGCCTGGATCTGGTCGGTGCCGAGGTTGGTCAGGCCGCCAAGCGCGGTCAATTGGGCGGCGCTCAGGGCGGCGAAATCTTCCGAGCTCAGCGCGTGGATCTGGTCCGAGTTCAGCGACGACAGCTGGCCGGTCGACATCGAGGCGACCTGCGGGCTGGTCAGCGCGGTGACCTGGTCGGTGCTCAGCAGCGAGATATGGCCGGTGTTGAACGCGGCGATCTGGGCGGCCTTGAGCGCCACGATCTCATCGGTGCTGAGCGCGGCCAGTTGATCGTTGGTCAGACTGGCGATCTGGCCGGTGGCCAGCGCGGCGACCTGCTGCGTGGTCAGCGAGGTGATCTGCGCGGTTAGCAGGCTCTGGAATTGCGAGGTGCTCAGCGACGCCAGCTGGGCGGCGGTCATGCCTTGCAGCTGGTCGGTGGTGATTGCGCCGAGCTGGTCGCTGCTAAACGTCTGCAATTGGGCGGTCCGCAACGCGGCCAGGTCGCGCGTTTCCAGCGCGACGATTTGGTCGGTGACCAGCGCGGCAAGGTGCTGGCTGGTCAGGTTGGCCACTTGGGGGACGGTCAGGCCGGCGATCTGGTCGCTGTTGAGCAGCACGAATTGGTCGGTGCTCAGCGCCGCCACTTGCTGGGTCTTGAGCGCGGCCAGGTCTTGCGTTTCCAGCGCGGCCAACTGGCCGGCGGTCAGCGCGCGCACCTGGACGGTGGTCAGGTTGCCCGCTTGCAGCATGCTCAGCGCGGCGATCTGGTCGCTGCCGAGCGCGCGGAACTGGTCGCTGGTGAGCGCCGCCATCTGGGCGGCGGTCAGCGAACGGAACTGGTCGCTGGTCAGCGCGGCGACCTGGTCGGTGGTCAGCGCCACGATCTGCACGGTTCTCAGCGCGGCGACGTCGCCGGTGGCGAAGGCTTGCAACTGGTCGGTGCCGAGCGCGACGAGCTGGGCCGTGCCCAGGCCGGCGACCTGGACGCTGGTTAGCGCGGCGGCCTGCGCGGTGCTCAGGCTGGCGATCATGGCGGTGCCCAGCGCGGCGATCTGCACCGTTCTGAGGGCGGCGAAGTCCTGGCTTTCCAGCGCGTTCAACTGGTCGCTGCCGAGGGCGGCGATTTGCTGCGTGGACAGGCCGCTCACTTGCGCGGTGGTCAGCGCGGTCAGCTGGTCGCTGTCCAGGGCGGCGATCTGGGCGGTTTTGATGGCGGCGATTTGCGCCGTTTTCATCCGCGCCAGCGCGTCCGTGCCGAGGGCCAGCAATTGCTCGCTGCTCAGCAAGGCGACTTGCACGGTGGACAGGCTGGCCACCTGCGCCGTGCTGAGGGCGGCGATTTGCGTGGTGTTCAGCGATTGCAGCTGGGCGCTGCCCAGGCCGTTCAATTGGGGACCGCTCAGCGCCCGGATCTGGTCGGCGCTCAGCGCGTTCAGGTTGGCGGTGCCCAGGGCGGCCACCTGCACGGTCCTCAGCGCGGCCAGGTCGCGCGTTTCCATCGCGGCGATCTGGTCGCTGGTCAACGCCTGCAGCTGGCGCGTGCCCAGGTTGTTGACCTGCTGGGTGGTCAGCGCGACGATCTGGTCGGTGCTCAGCAGGCTAATTTGCTCGGTGCCCAGCGCGGCCAGTTGTGCCGTCTTCAGCGCGGCCACGTCGGCGGTCTCGAGCGCGAGCAACTGGTCGCTCGACAAGGCGACCATCTGAGCGGTGCCCAGGTTGGCCGCTTGCGCGGTGGTCAGCGCGACGATCTGGTCGGTGGTCAGCGCCGCCAGCTGCTTGCTGGTCAAGGCGGCGATCTGCTGGGTTTTCAGCGCTTGCAGCTGGGCGGTGGTCAGCGCGGCGACATGCGAGGTGTCGAGGCCGGCGATTTGTTGCGTTCTGAGGGCGATCAGGTCGCGGGTTTCCATCGCCACCAGCTGGTCGGTCGACAGCAGCGCCAGTTGTTGGGTGGACAGCGCGCCGGTCTGCGCCGTGGTCAATGCGACGATCTGGTCGGTGGTGACGGCTGCCAGCTGGCTCGCGCTCAAGGCGTTGAGCTGCGACGATTTCAGCGCGGCCCAGTCGGCGGTGGTCAGCACGGCGATTTGCGCGGTCAGCAGGTAGCCGATCTGGACGGTGCTGAAGGCGTTCACTTGCGCCGTGGTCAGCGCGCCCAGCTGGGCCGAGTTCATGATCTGGATCTGGCCCGAAGTCAGCTGGGCGATTTGCGCGGTTTGCAGCCCGGCGACCTGGGTGGGGGTCAAGGTGGCGATGGCCTTGGTGCCCAGGCTGAGCAGCTGGCTGGTTTTGAGCGCGGCAAAGTCCTGTATTTCCATCGCTCCGAGCTGGTCGGTGGTGAGCGCCTGCAGCTGCAGGCCGGTCAAGGCGGCGGCCTGCTGGGTCGTCAGTGCGACGATCAGGTCGGTGTTGAGCGCGGCCACCTGGGACGGGGTCAGGGCGGCGATCTGCACGGTTTTCAGTGCGGCGAAATCGGCCGTTTGCAGCGCGTTGAGCTGGTCGGTCGACAGGGTGGCGATGGCGCGGGTGCTCAGCGCGGCGGCCTGGGCGGTGGTCAGTGCGACGATCTGGTCCGTCGTCAGCGCGGCGAGCTGGCTGTTGGTGAAATTGCTCAGCTGGGTGCTGGCCAGCGCGGCGAACTGGGTGGTCGTCAGGGCGGCGACGGCGTCGCTCGACAGCGCGGCCGCTTGTTGCGATTTGAGCGCCACCAGGTCCTGGGTTTCCATCGCGACGACCTGGGCGGTGCTGAGCGCCGCCACTTGCTGCGTCAGCAGCGATGCCGCCTGCAGCGAGGTCAGGCCTGCGACCTGTTCCGTGGTCAGCGCGCCGAACTGCCCGGTGCCGATGGCGGCGAGCTGGCTGGTTTTCATGACGGCCAGGTCGCGCGTTTCGATGGCGGCGATCTGATCGCTGCTGAGCGCGCCGATCTGGCGGCTGGTCAGCGCGGCGGCCTGGCCGCTGGTCAGGCCGGCGATCTGGGCCGTGCCGAGGGCGGCGATGTGGCCGGTCGACAGGGCCGCGACCTGGGCGGTGGTCAGCGCCTCGGCCAGGGCGGGGGCCAGCGCGGCGATATTGGCGGTGCCCAGGCCGGCGAGCTGCTGCGTGCGCAGCGCGGCCAGGTCCTGGGTATCCATGGCGTTCAGCTGATCGCTCGACAAGGCCGACAGCTGGAGAGAGCTCAGGGCCTGGGCCTGCGCGGTTTTCAGCGCGACGATCTGGTCGGTGCCGAGCGCTGCGATCAGGGCCGTGCCCATCGCGGCGATCTGCTGGGTCTTGAGCGAGGCCAGGTTGGCCGTGCTGAGCGCGCTCAACTGCAAGGTCGACAATGCGGCCACGTTTTGCGTGCTCAGTCCGTTGGCCTGGGCGGTGCCCAGCGCGGCGAACTGCGCCGTGTCCAGCGCCGCCAGTTGTGCGGTTTTCAGTGCGGCGATCTGCGCCGTCGTCATCGCGGCCACCTGGCCGGTTCCCAGCGCGGCGATGCCCTGGCTGGAGATCGCGGCGATTTGTTGGGTGCGCAGCGCGGCCAGGTCCTGGGTTTCCAGCGCGGCAAGCAGCGCGGTGCCCAGCGACGCCATCTGCGCCGTGGTCAGGCCGGCCGCTTGCGCGGTGGTCAGCGCGGCCAGCTGGTCGGCGCTCAGCGCGTTCAGCTGCGCGGTGGTGAAGGCGGCGACCTGCGCCGTTTTCATCGCGGCGATGTCGCGCGTTTCGATCGCGGCGACCTGGTCCGGGGTCAGCACGGCGACTTGCGCGGTGGTCAGGGCGGCCACTTGCTGGGTACCCAGCGCGACGATCTGGTCGGTGCTCAGGCCGCGCAACTGGGCGCTGCGCAGCGCCGTCACCTGGGCTGTCGTCAAGGCGGCGATCTGGTCGGTGCTGAGGACGCTGAAGGTGGCCGTGCCGAGCGCGGCCAGTTGCAGGCTCCTGAGCGCGGCGAAATCCTGGGTTTCCAGCGCGGCCAATTGGGCCGAGCTCATCTGGCCCAGTTGCAGCGTGGTCAGCGCGGCGGTTTGCGCGGTCGTCAATGCGACGATCTGGTCGGTGCTGAGCGCGGCGAACTGTTTGGTGGTCAGCGCGGCGATCTGCGCGGTTTTGAGCGTGGCGAAGCCGGCGGTGCCGAGCGCGGCCAGCTGTTCGCTGGCGAGGGCGCCGATTTGCGCGGTCGACAGGCTGCTGCTTTGCGCGGTGCGCAGCGCGGCGATCTGGTCGGTGCTCAGCGCGCCGAGCGCGGCGGTGCCGAGCGAGACCAGCTGTTGCGTGGTCATGGCGCCGATGTCGTCGGTGTCGATGCTGGCCAACTGGGTGGTGGTCAGCGCGGCCAGCTGGCGGGTCTGCAGGGCGGCGGTCTGGCTGGAAGTCAATGCGACGATCTGGGCGGTGCTGAGCGCGCGCAGTTGCGCCGTGTTCAGCGCGGCCACCTGGCGGGTTTGCAGCGCGGCGATGTCGTCGGCCTCGACCAGCGCGATCTGCGCGGTGGTCAGCGCGGCGACCTGCACCGTTGCCAGCGCGGCGAACTGGTCGGTGGTCAAGCCGTGGACCAATTGATCATTCGTCAGGCTGATCATTTGTCCGGTGGTCAGCGCCTGGATTTGCTTGGTGGTCAAGCCCTGGCCGATCTGGTCGGTGCTGAGCACGCGCAGATTTTGCGTCGATAGCGCCCGTAACTGGCTGGTGCCGATCGCGGCCAACTGCGCGCTCGACAGCACACTCATGTGCGTAGTCGTCAGCGCGGCGACGTCCGCCGTCGTCAGCAGTGCAATCTGGCTGGGTTGCAGGCTGATGATTTGGTCGGTGGTGAATCCAGGTACTATCGATGGCATAATTTATCTCCTGACGGAAATATATCTTACCGGCAATTAGTCTGATTGAGTGAGAAGACGCCTAAAAGCAGCGTAAATCTTGGTCTAAAAACAATCGCTTGGTGTTGCTTGTGTCATCACCTTGTCAAGACCGCGTGCCAGGCAAAAGAAGCAAATAAGAAACACTGTAAGATAAGGGTTCGCGCGTAACCTTTCTCGTTCCCTCTATGCTGCTCACGCCCGCCACATTTATTCCCCTGATTAATCCCGAACAGCACGACCGTGCGCTCACTTTCGTGTTCCATCGCGGTGAGTTGCTATTGCACAACGCCACCTTGGGCTTGCCGGACCCGGACAAGGTCGCGGCGCTCGATCTGCCGGCCGAACGCATCCACTCGCTGGGAACGTGGGAGGGGCGTTACTATCAGTTGGCATGGCTGGACCAGCCGCTGCCGGTGGATGCGGAGCACGGTTATCACGGGCTGCGCTCGCTGTTCGGCGCGGTCGACGATGGCTTCCTGGGGCTGGCGGGCAGGGCGTTCCAGCTGGCCGAATGGGCGCGCACGCATCGCTTTTGCGGCGCTTGCGGCACGCCGATGCAACGGCTCACGGGCGAGCGCTGCTACAAGTGCCTGAACTGCGGCATGACCGCGTATCCGCGCATCTCGCCGGCGATGATGGTGCTGATCCGCAAGGGCGACTCGGTGCTGCTGGCGATGCACACCAATTCGCCGGCCAAGCGTTACACGGCGCTGGCCGGCTTCCTGGAAGCGGGAGAATCGATCGAGGAGGCCATCCACCGCGAGGTGTTCGAGGAGGTCGGGCTGCGCGTGCACAACCTGCAGTACTTCGGCAGCCAGTCGTGGCCGTTCCCGCACTCGCTGATGATCGCCTACACCGCCGAGTATCTGGACGGCGAGATCCGCGTCGATCAAACGGAGATCTCCGACGCCCGCTGGTTCGGGCCGGATGATGTGTGGCCCGATTCGCCGGTGACCGTGTCGATCGCGGCCAAATTATTGAATACCTACCGTCCTAAAGCATGACCATCGCATGGAATGAAGTCCGGCACGCCGGCGAACTGGAGGCCGCCTTCGCGCTGGCGCGCTCGCAACAACGTCCGTTGTTCCTGTATTGGGGCGCGGTTTGGTGTCCGCCGTGCAATCGCGTAAAGGCCGAAATCTTTGCGCGCGATGAATTCGTGCGGCGCTCGGCGTCGGTGTTGTGTTGCCACCTTGACGGCGACACGCCCGGCGCCCAGGCGCTGGCCGCGCGTTACGGGCTGCGCAGCTATCCAACCCTGGTGCTGTTTGCGCCCGACGGCGGCGAGATCACGCGCCTGCCGTGCGAGCTCGATGGCGAACTGTTCGTTGCCGCCTTCGACACGGCGCTGGCAGTGCATGCATCCGGTTCCAGCGCCGCGATTGCGCTGGCGGCGGCGCTGGAACCGGACGGCGCGCGCAAGCCCGGCGCGGACGAGTGGTCGTTGCTGAGTCATTATTCCTGGGATACCGACGAGGGGCGTTTGCTGGGCGGGCGCGATCTGGCAGGCACCCTGCTGGCGCTGGTGCGCCTTTGCGACGATGCCGACGCGGCCGCGCGCCTGGGCCTGCATGCGCAGCTGGCCACTGCCGGCAAAGGCGCCGACGCTGCGGCCAACGCCGAAGTGTTGATGGCGATTTTTTCGGATGCGCGCCTGGCGCGCGCCAACATGGATATCCTGAGCAATAGCGGCGTCAATCTGATCAAGTTCGCCGGCCGCCGCGAGGAGTTGGCCGCGGTGCTCAGCGGCGCGGCTGCGCAATGGGCCGACGATTTCTGGCTCGGCGCGCCGGACCGCCTGGCGGCGGTGCGGCTGCAGATGCGGCTGACGCGCTTGCTCTCGTCGACGCAGGGCTTGCAGCAGCAGGTGCGCGATCGCGTGGAAGCGGCGCTGGCCGAATCGACCGATCCGTATGAGCGGCACACGCTGGTCAACACTGCGGTCAGCGCGTTGAACGACGCCGGGTTGTCGGCGCAGGCGGAGCAGGTGTTGCTGGCGGAGTTGCCGCGTTCGCATTCGCCCTACTATTTCATGCTGAGCCTGGCGACAGGAGCGAAGCGGCGCGGCGACATGACGGGCGCGCTCGACTGGTATGAAAAGGCGTGGAACGCGGCGGCCGGACCGGCGACGCGATTGCAATGGGCCGTGACGTATCTGAACAGTTTGATGGAGTTGTCGCCGCAGGACACCGCGCGCATCGATCAGGCCAGGCAAGGCCTGCGGGCGGATATCGCCGCGGCCGGCCCCGACGCCTTTAAGCAGCGCAACCACGCGCAGCTACAAAAGCTGGGCGCCGAATTTAATCAGGCAGCGTCGCGCAACTGAATTTCAACCTTTAGACCAGCCGCAGCCGCCATATTCACCAACGCATCGATGGCGAATAGGTTGATTTTGCCGCGCATCAGATCGGAGACACGCGGCTGGGTGACGTTGAAGAGCTTAGCTGCTTCGGTTTGATTGAGATCGGCACGCGCGATATAGTCTTGAAGTTGGACCATGAGGTGTGAGCGCAATTTCATGTTCTCGGCCTCAACAGGAGTGTCCTCTATGGCGTCCCAAACGCTAGCAAATTGTTGCTTGGTCATCTTCCCAACTCCGTTTTGAGTTCGCGGTAGCGTTGCGCCGCCAGATCGATATCCTGTTTGCGTATTTGCTGTGTTTTTTTCTGAAAGCAATGCAACACGTAGATGGCCTCCGCGAACTTCGCCACATAAATGACGCGGAAAGCGCCTGCGGCATCCCGAATCCGAATTTCTTTCACGCCCGGACCTATGCTCGTCATGGACTTCCAGTCGTTTGGATCATGTCCCTGTTGAACTCGATCTATCTGGTAGCCTGCTTCACGCCGCGCATCGACAGGGAACGCACGCAGATCGTCTAGGGAACTTCCTCGAAACTCCACAGGCTTTAGATCGCTCATCCCACTAATATACAAAAATTTGTATAGAGGTTCAAGTACGAAGTGTCATCACCCGCTAGGTTTTAACGGGAGCCTTGTTTGCGCCGGAACTCGGCGTTCGGCTTCCATTGCGGCACGTCCTTGTTTTGCGCGATGTGGTAGCCGGTCTGGAACAACAGCGCGATGTCCTCCACCGCGCCGCGCGTGTCCCACTTTGGATCGACCACATCGTTGACTGTGTGGTATTGCTGCGCGCTGTAGCGCATCAGCTTTTCGCGGCCGTAGCCGGCCGGCTTGCCGATGAAGTCGAGGCTGTCGCTGAGATACACCACCGGCACGCCGGCCTTGGCAAATTCGATCTGGTCGCCGCGGTAGAAATTGCCGTACTCGCCGTTGCTGTCCGGACGCACCGTGCGGCCCTGGCCGCGCGCCACTTTCACCACCACATCATCGGCCGTCGACTGGCCCATGCCGCGCAACTCCACGGTGCGCGTGCGGCCCCAGACGTTCATGCCCTGCAGGTTGATGTTGACCAGCGTTTTGTCGATCGGATACAGCGGGTTGCGCGTGTAGTATTTGGCGCCCAGCTGGCCGCGCTCCTTGCCGGTGGTCGCCAGGAACACGATGGTGCGCTTGGGGGCGAGCGGCAACGCCTTGTAGGCCTTGGCGATCTCCAGCAAGGTGGCGACGCCGGCGGCGTTGTCGAGCGCGCCATGGAAGATCTGCTGCGTGCGCGGACCGGGCAAGGTTTCATCGATGCCGAAATGGTCCCAGTGCGCGCTGTAGACGATGACTTCGTCCTTCAGCTGCGGGTCGGAGCCGGCGATCTTCGCCACGACATTGTGCGAGGCGATGTCGCGCCAGGCGTTGAGTTCGCTCACACTGATTTTGACACCCAGCGGAACCGGCTTGAATTCGCGCGCCAACGCCTGCTTTTTCAGCGCCTCGAAATCGAAGCCGCCGGCCTTGAAGACGTCGCGCGCGCGGTCGATCTGCAGCCATCCGGGCACGGCCGGGAAGTCCGGGTCCGGCGCCTTGTCGAAGATGGCGAAGTTTTCCCGGCTCCAGCTGTTGCGCACGACTTCGTACGGATAGGCGGCGGCCTTGGCTTCGTGCACGATCAGCGCGCCGGCCGCGCCCATCTTCGCGGCCATTTCATATTTGTAGGCCCAGCGGCCGTAGTAGGTCATCGCGGCGCCGCCGAACACGGCCGGGTCCAGCCGCTTGGGTTGCTTGGGGTCCGGCAACGGCGGGTCGTTGATCAGCATGACCAGGGTCTTGCCTTTCAGGTCCGCGCCCTTGTAGTCGTCCCAGCGATATTCCGGCGCCTGCACGCCGTAGCCGACGAACACCAGTTCAGAGTCGGTGACGTCGATTTGCCGTTCGGCACGCGCCGACCAGGCGACGTAGTCGTCGCCGAAGATCAGCTGGGTGGCCGGTCCGTCCTTGGCCACGTAGCTCATCGTCGGGTGGCTGGAGATGCCGACCGTCGGCACCTGCTGCAAATACGTGCCGTCCGGATTGCCCGGCTCCAGGCCCAGCTTCCTGAACTGCTGTTGCAAATAGTCGATGGTGAGCTGCTCGCCGCGCGTGCCGGGCGCGCGCCCCTCGAAGTCGTCCGACGAGAGCGTGGTGACGTGCTCGAGCCAACTGGCGGCGTCGATCCGCTGCTGGGCGCTGTGCAGCATCTTGGCCGTGGCCGTGCCGGGCGCTTGGGGCGCGGCCGCAACGCTGGCGCACGAGTAGGCAGCCAGCAGCGCCGTCGACAGGAGCAGTTTCATGAAAATAACTTTTGTTAAGGGACGATGGCCTCATTCTGACACATTTTGTTGCTCAATGACACTAATTAACCAGTCTACAAACATCCGCACCCTTGGCGACAGGTGGCGGTTGTGCGAATAGACGATGTTGATGGGCATCGGCGCGGGCCGCCACGCCGGCAGCACTTCCTCCAGCGCACCCGACGCGAGCAGCGGGATGATGGTCTGGCTTGGCAGCTGGATCAGGCCCAGGCCGGCGACACAGGCGGCGATATACGCCTCGGTACCGCTGACGGAGACCTGGCTGCGCATCGCCAGCGTGCGTCCGGCGCCGTCCGCGTCGACGTATTCCCAGTCCATGTCGCGGCCGGTCTGGCTGGAGAAGAAATTAACCGCGTAGTGGTGTTGTAAATCGTCCAGTGTTTGTGGTCGGCCGTGGCGTTGCAGATAGGCCGGGGAGGCCAGGTTGACCTGTTGCAGATGGCCGATGCGCCGCGCCACCAGGGTGGAGTCGCGCAAGGTGCCGCCGCGCACGGCGCAATCGATGCCTTCGCCGACCAGGTCGGCAAAGCGGTCGCCGGAGCCGAGCCGCACCTGGATGCCCGGGTGGCGCTGGAGGAAATCCGGCAGCGCGGGAATGACGATCAGGTGCGCCAACCGTTCCGGCAGGTCGACCCGCACCGTGCCGCTGAGCAGGCGGCCGTCGCCGGCGAACAGGCCGTTCATGTCCTCCAGGTCGTTGAGCAGGGCGGTGCAGCGCTCCAGATATTGCGCGCCCTCGGCCGTGAGGCTGACCTTGCGCGTGGTGCGCTGGAGCAGTCGCACGCCCAGTTGCTGTTCGATGGCCTGCACGGCGTTGGTGACGGTGGGCTTGGGCAGGTTGAGCCGCTCGGCCGCCTGCGTGAAGCTTTTGCAGTCGGCCACCGCCCGGAAGATCTGCATCACTTTGAACTGATCCATGATTGTTATCGTTTTTCGAATGAAGTAATGAATTTGCGCATATTTATTACTGCGATCGATAATAGCATAATGATTGCTCCGCTTACTCCCTCTGGAGCTTCATCATGCAAACACGCAAACTTGGCCGCACCGGCCCGCAAGTCTCGCAACTGGGCCTGGGACTGATGGGCATGTCCGATCTGTACGGCCCGGCCGACCGCGCCGAAAGCTTGGCCACCATCCACGCCGCGCTGGACGCCGGGGTCACCCTGCTCGACACCGGCGATTTCTACGGCATGGGCCACAACGAGTTGCTGCTGAGCGAGGCGCTGCAAGCCGGCGGCCGCGACAACGTCAATATCAGCGTCAAATTCGGCGCGATGCGCGATCCTGCCGGCAACTGGATCGGCTACGATGCGCGGCCGGCGGCCGTGAAGAGCTTTGCCGCCTACAGCCTCAAGCGGCTGGGTGTGGAGCACATCGACATTTACCGCCCGGCGCGGCTGGACCCGGCGGTGCCGATCGAGGACACCGTCGGCGCCATCGCCGAGCTGGTCAAAGCGGGCCACGTGCGCCACATCGGCCTGTCCGAAGTCGGCAGCGAGACCCTGCGCCGCGCCCACGCCGTCCATCCGATCAGCGATCTGCAAATCGAATATTCGATGATCTCGCGCGGCCTCGAGGACGGCATCCTGCAAACCTGCCGCGAACTGGGCATCGGCATCACCGCCTATGGCGTGTTGTCGCGCGGCCTGATCAGCGGGCATTGGAGCAAGCAGCGCGCCGGGGAGGCCGATTTCCGCGGCCTGGCCAGCCCGCGCTTCCAGGGCGAGAACCTGGACCACAACCTGGGGCTGGTGGAGAAAGTGCGCGCCATCGCCGACGAACTGGGCGTGTCGGTGGCGCAGGTGGCGATCGCGTGGGTGGCGGCGCAGGGCGAGGACATCGTGCCGCTGGTGGGCGCCCGCACCCGCGCCCGCTTCACGGAGGCGCTGGGCGCCAACGCGGTGCGGCTGTCGCCGGCCGACCTGGCCCGGCTGGCCGAGGCGGTGCCCGCCGATGCGGCCGCCGGCGACCGCTACAACGCCCATGCGTCCGTTGCGCTAGACAGCGAAAAGCGCTGATTCCGGCGTCGAGATCGGATAATCGGATGGATTTGACCGGAAAATTGAACTTTTTTATCTGAATTTTTAATACTAAGATGACTTATCGACAAACAACGCAGCACCAGCCGATAAGCCGCTCTCCGGAGCATTACGCTAATCAGATAAGGAGCAATAAAATGAACGTCAAATCCATCATCGCATCGGTTTCCCTGCTGGTTGCCGCCGGCGCCGCCTTCGCCCAAGGACCATCGGGCCAGCTGACCCGCGAAAAAGTCATCGCCGAGACCGTCGCCGCCCGCGCCGCCGGCCAGCTGGACCAGAACGAAGCCACCCTGAACGCCGCGCTGTTCAACGCACCGGCCAGCACGCTGACCAGGGAAGAAGTGAAAGCCCAGACCCTTGCCGCCCGCAACGCCGGTGAGCTGGACCGCAACGAGGCTTATGACGACGCCGCCTATATGGCGCCGCGCGCCAAAAACGCCAACGTAAAGGCGCAAATGGCTGCGAAAACCGTCAAAGGCGGCACCACGCAATAAGCACCCGCTCCATAAGGTGTCGGTCCGGCCACCGGCCGCCGGCACCATCAGTCAGCCAACGGGCGCGGCGATAAAGATCGCCGCGCCCGTTTTTTATTGTCGAGCTTACTATTGCCCATTCCCAAATAAACAACAGGGTAGCGTTATCACACCCGGAATTTAACATTTTTCGGTATAGTTTCCTGTAGCAAACAGGAGACCTCCATGAACAAATTGTCTTTCCAGCAGAAGCTTTGGGTGCCGCTCATTTGCAGCCTGCTCTGCATCACCGCGATTTTCCTGTATGAGACGATCCAGGCGCGCACGCTGCGCATCGAAGAACGCAGCAACGAATTGCGCCACATCGACGACGCCGGCCTGAGCATCGTCAAGCAGTTCGGCGACAAGGCCGCCAACGGCAGCATGACCAAGGAAGAGGCGCAAAAGCAAGCGATGGCGCTGATCAAGGGCCTGCGCTACGGCAAGGACGGCTACATCACCATCACCAGCGGCACCGTGTCCCTGATGAATCCGTTCAAGGCGGAAAACGACGGCAAGGACATGGTCGATTTCAAGGACCCGAACGGTACCTATCTGTACCGCGACATCCAGGCCGCCGGCGCCTCGCCGGACGGCGCGGGCTTCGTGCGCTACTGGTGGATACGGCCGAACACCACCACGCCGGTGCCCAAGCTGAGCCGCGTGGTGCACTACGCGCCGTGGAACTGGGACTTGACCACCGGCGTCTACATCGATGACGTCGACGCCGCCTTCCGCGCCTCGCTGCTCAAATCGGCGGGTTTGCTGGCCGGCGTGTGCCTGTTACTCTGGACCATCGTCAGCCTGGTCAACAAGAGCCTGCGCCACACCATCGGCGGCGACCCCGACTACGTCAGCAAGGTGGCGCTGCAGATCGCTGGCGGCGACCTGAGCTCGCCGATCAAGACCCATGCCACCGACGACGCCAGCATCCTGTTCGCGATGAAGTCGATGCAGGAGCGGCTGGCCGAGACCATCGGCGAGATCCGCCGCAGCGCCGACACCATCGCCACCGCGTCGGGCGAGATCGCCTCGGGCAATATGGATTTGTCGGCCCGCACCGAATCGCAGGCCAGCTCGCTGGAGGAGACGGCCGCGTCGATGGAGGAATTGACCTCGACCGTGACCCAGAACGCCGACAACGCGGTGCAGGCCAACCAGCTGGTCATGTCGGCCTCGGCGGTCGCGGAAAAAGGCGGCAAGGTGGTCTCGCAGGTGGTGCAGACGATGGACACGATCAACGCCTCGGCGACGCGGATCGTCGACATCATCAGCGTGATCGACGGCATCGCGTTCCAGACCAACATCCTGGCGTTGAACGCGGCGGTCGAAGCGGCGCGCGCGGGCGAGCAGGGCCGCGGCTTCGCGGTGGTGGCGTCCGAGGTGCGCAACCTGGCGCAGCGCTCGGCCGGCGCGGCCAAGGAGATCAAGGAGCTGATCAACGCGTCGGTCGACAGCATCAGCGCCGGCAGCGCGCTGGTGGCCGAAGCCGGCACGACGATGGACCAGGTGGTGGCCAGCGTCTCGCGCGTGACGCAGATCATGTCGGCGATCACGGCCGCGTCGAGCGAGCAGAGCACGGGGATCGGCCATGTGAACACGGCGATCACGGAGATGGATTCGGTCACGCAGCAGAACGCGGCGCTGGTGGAGCAGGCGGCCGCCGCGGCGGGCAGCATGCAGGAGCAGGCCGGCAATCTGGCCGAGCTGGTGAGCCGGTTCAAGTTGAGCGGCGATCAACCGCAGAGCGTGGCCAGCCATCAGCCGCGTCCGGCGGCCAGGCCGGCGCCGCGCCGGATGGCGCTGTCACGCTGAGATCGGCTCAGGGAGATACGTGTTTCATCCCCCGGGACAGACACGTTAATCCCCCGGGGAGATACGTAGGGCGGATTAGCGAAGCGTAATCCGCCATTGCATGCGCCGCTGGCGGCTCGTCGATGGCGGATTACGGCGTTCCGCCTAATCCGCCCTACGTGGATCCGTTGATATTCTTATTTCGCCGGTTCCAGCACGGCTTCTTCAAACACCAGCTTGTCCCCGTCCACGCGGAACACGCCGATCAATTCCCCGCCATCGCCTTTGACATCCGGATACCGGGTGCAGGTTTGCGTTTCGATCTGCCACATCTCGCTGCCGGCGCGCAAAGTCCACACATTATCCCCGCCCGACAGCAGCTCGATTTCGACATCGTCGGCCGGCATGTCCGACAGCTCGATCCTGCGCAGACACTGCGGCAGATGCTGCATGATCAATTCCACGCTGCTGTCGCTGCTCCAGAAATACTTCTGCGTCCGGTGCACGGTGATCACATGCTCGCTGTTGCCGCTCTGCGGGTAGTACGAGGCGCTATCGTCGACACACGCCGTCAGCATCAGGGACATCAGTACTATCGGTATCTTGCGCATGGGCGGGCTTCCGGTCGGTGCTATCGGGTTTGCAACATTATAGCCGTCCCCGGCGCCGCCACGCGCATGGCCGGCGCCGCCGCGCCCGTTTTGAAGAAACCGACCACCCTGGCCAGCGCCTCCGCCTGCTCCTGCATGCTCTGCGACGCGGCCGCCGCCTGCTCGACCAGCGCGGCGTTCTGCTGCGTGACCTCGTCCATCTGCGTGATGGCGACGTTGATTTGTTCGATGCCCATCGTCTGCTCCTGGCTGGCCGAGGTGATCTCGCCCATGATGTCGGTCACGCGCTGGATGCTGTCGACGATGTCGCCCATGGTTTGCCCGGCCTCGTTGACCAGCTTGGAGCCGTCGTCGACGTTGGCCACCGAGGCCGAGATCAATTCCTTGATTTCCCTGGCCGCCGCCGCCGAGCGTTGCGCCAGGTTGCGCACCTCCGACGCCACGACCGCGAAGCCGCGACCCTGCTCGCCGGCGCGCGCCGCCTCCACCGCCGCGTTGAGCGCGAGGATGTTGGTCTGGAAGGCGATGCCGTCGATGACCGAGATGATGTCGACGATCTTGCGCGACGAGGCGTTGATGGAGCCCATGGTGTCGACCACCTGCGCGACGATGGCGCCGCCCTTGCTGGCCACCTCGGACGCGCTGCGCGCCAGGGTGTTGGCCTGGCGCGCGTTGTCGGCGTTCTGCTTGACGGTGGAGGTGAGCTCCTCCATCGACGACGCGGTTTCCTCCAGCGAGCTGGCTTGCTGCTCGGTGCGCGAGGACAGGTCCATGTTACCGGCGGCGATTTCGTTGGAGGCGACGGTGATGGTGTCCGTGCCTTGCCGTACCTGGCCGACGACGTTGAGCAGGCTGTCGTTCATGGCCTTGAGCGCGTTAAGCAGGCGGCCCGTTTCGTCGGTGGCGGTGACTTCGATACGCGTCGACAGGTCGCCGGCGGCCACCGTCTCGGCCAGGTCGACGGCGGCGTAGAGCGGCACCGTGATCGAGCGCGTGATGAACCAGGCCACCGCCGCGCCCAGCGCCACGGCCAGCACGCCCAGGCCCACCAGCAGCAGCTTCGATGAGCGCAGCACCGCCGCCACTTCTTCGCCGGCCTGTTTGGCCTCCGCGCTTTCGTGGGCGACGATGTCGTTCAGTATTTTGAGCACGGCTTGCAGGCTTGGACCGGCCGTCTGCGTCAGATAGGCGGTGGCGTCCTGGATCTCGCCTTCCTTGCGTAGCTCGATCACCTTGTTGTTTTTTGCCGCGCCGTCGGCGATCAGCGCATCCAGCCTGGCCAGCATGGCCTTTTCCTTTTCGTCGCCGGCGCGGTCGGACAGGATTTTTTTCGATACGCCGTACTTCTGGCGCGCGTCGGCGATTTTCTGCAGCTCGGCGTTGACTTCCGGCGTGCTCGGGACGACCACGATATTGGTGAGATGTAGCGTGATGTCGCGGACGCTGTCGACCATGTGGTTGGCCGCCGCCATCTTGACGTTCTTGTCTTCGATGATGTCTTGCGTGCTGCTGCCAATGCGGCTCATTGAGCTCAGCCCCAGCACCAGAACTGCCACCAGGAGCGCCAGAACGATGGCGAAACCGGCGCCGAGGCGCGTTCCGATTTTTACGTGGTCGAGGCTCATGGCGGCATTCCTTTGATTCACATAGGCAAGTATCTCAATATACCCGTCCGTGCCGTTTAAAGGAATGCGCTGTCGTGGTGCCGCAACGTTAGCCGAATTTGACCAGGTTCAGCACCGGCAGCGGACCGCCGGGGAACTGCGCCAGACGTCCACCGCCATCGAGGGTGCCCAGATCGACGCCGGCGAATCCCAGTTGGTCGATCAACTGGCCGACGGTTTTCTTGGCGTCGGCGTCGTCGCCCGAGTAGAACAGCACGCGGCGCCCGCCCTCCGATTGCGGATCGCTTTGCAGCAGCGCGGCGCCCAGATGGTTGAAGGCTTTGACGACGCGGGCGCCGGGCAGCAGGTCGGCGATCACCAGGCTCGATGCGCGGCCCCCCAGGTCCACCGCTTTGAACGACGGCGCTTCGATCGCGTTGTTGGCGTCGACGACGATGCGGCCGTTCCAGGCGGGCAGATTGCGCACCGCCTCCGGGATGCGGCTCCACTGCACGGCGAGGAAGACCACGTCGGCCTTGGCCGCTTCCTCGATGGTGACGGGGCGGACGTTCGGCAGCTCCGCGTGCAGGGCGGCCAGCGATTCCGGGCCGCGGCTGTTGGCGATGGTGGCGGCGATGCCGGCCTTGGACAGGTTGCGTGCGATGGCGGAACCGATGGCGCCTGCGCCGATGATGGAGATGTTCATGATGTGTTTCCTTTCGTTGATTGGGTGTCGATGAGTTCAGTATGGCCGCCCGCACTTGCTACGGGTAGTCATAGCTTGGTAGTATCAGCTTCAAGCAAACGTTGAAAGCATCGCATTGGAAACCCTGTCCAACCTTGAGTCTTTCGTCCGCAGCGCGGAGTCGTCCAGCTTTTCGGCGGCGGCGCGTCGCCTGGCGCTGACGCCGGCCGCCGTCAGCCGCAATGTGGCGCAGCTGGAGCGCAACCTCGGCGTGCGGCTGTTCCAGCGCACCACGCGCGGGCTGACTCTGACCGAAGCCGGCGAGCGGTTCCTCAATTCCGTCGGCGCGGGTCTGGACGGCATCCAGGGCGCGATCGCGGAGGTCACTGCCAAGGCGGGCGAGCCGGCCGGCGTGCTGAAACTGAGCATGGCGCCGGGCTTCGGGTGCCGTCACGTGTTGCCGCTGATGCCGGCGTTTATGGCGCGCTATCCGGCGCTGACCCTGGACGTCCATGTGGAAAACCGGCGCGTCGATCTGGTGGCCGGCGGCTTCGATGCGGCGATCGGCGGCGGCTTCGAGCTGGCGCCGGGTGTGGTGGCGCGCGGGCTGATGCCGGTGCACGGCGTGCTGGTGGCATCGCCCGCGTATCTGAAGGGATGCAAGCCGCCGGTGACGCCGGCGGACCTGGCGGACCTCGACGCGATCGTCATGCGCTCGCCGCAGAGCGGCAGGGCCAAGACGTGGCAGATGCGCAATCGCGCCGGAGACGGCATGTCGGCGGTGCTGCGGCCGCGCGTGTTCCTGAACGATCCCGATGCGATCCGCACCGCTGCCTTGCTGGGCATGGGCGTGGCGATGCTGGCGATGACCGATCTGGGGACGCATCTGGACAGCGGCGAGCTGCAACGCGTGCTGCCCGACTGGTATCTTGATATCGGCGCGATCTCGCTATACTTCACCAGCCAAAAACTGATGCCCGCGAAGACGCGGGCGTTCGTGGATTTTATGACGGAAGCGTTCCGCGAACAGAAAATGGCGGAACGCTATTCGGCGGTTTAGAACCGCGTTTTAAAACCGATAGCCGACACCCACGCCGATCATCAGCGGATCGACCTTGACGCGGCTGGCCTTGGCGCCACCGATCATAACGTCGCTGCGGATCTGCGCTTTCTTGACGTCGAAGTTGAGCGACCATTGTTTGTCGATGGCGTAGTCGACGCCCGCCTGCACCACCAGTCCGACGCTGTCGTGTTCCAGGCTGGCCTGGCCGTTAAGCAGGCGCACCTTCGACAAGGTGGTGTAGTTGACGCCCGCGCCGAGATAGGGTTTGAGCGGCGCGTCCGGCGTGAAGTGGTACTGCAACAGCAGCGACGGCGGCAGGTGCTTGAAGGTGCCGATGTTGGACCCGTCAAGATAGACGTTATGCTTTTGCGGATAGGTCAGCACCAGCTCCGCCGCCAGGTTGGCGGTGAAGAAGTAGGCGACGTCGAATTCGGGGATGGTCTTGTCGCTGACGGTGATGCGGTCCGACGCGCCGACGCCGCCGACCGGGTCCGACTTGTCGGCCGTGTTCAGGTTCACCGCGCGCACGCGCACCAGCCATGGCGCTTTTGGCGACTCCTGCGCCACGGCGGTATCGATTGCGGCACCCGTCAGGCCCAGGGTGGCCATTACTGCTGCTGCGATTGCTTTGGTCTTGCTCATTTCACTTCCTCTTTGATGTCGTCATGGTTTAGTCACTCGGTAACGATTCAAAGTCTATTGATCTGGAGCACGAAAAACTTTGATCCAAGTCAAGAATGGAAATATTCCATACATGCTGCAGAGTTAATGTAGTGGGTGTAGTATCACCAGCGGTGTAATCGGCAACCAGAATCCAGGAGAAGTGCATGGCTAAATTGAACGTCAACGGCGCGGTGCGCGAATTCGAGGCGGAGGATGACACGCCGTTGTTGTGGGTCATACGCGAACAACTGGGGCTGACCGGCACCAAGTACGGCTGCGGCGTGGCGCAATGCGGCGCCTGCACCGTGCATATCGACGGCGAACCGACGCGCAGCTGCGTGCGGCCGGTGTCCACCGTCACCGCCGAACAAAAGATCACCACCATCGAGGGCTTGTCCAAGGACGGCTCGCACGCGATCCAGAAGGCCTGGGCCGCGCTGGACGTGCCGCAGTGCGGCTTCTGCCAGTCCGGCATGATCATGGCCGCCGCCGCGCTGATACGCGACAAGCCGAAGGCCACCGACGCCGACATCGATATGGCGATGACCAATATCTGCCGATGCGGCACTTACAACCGGGTGAGGGCGGCGATCCATGTGGTGGTCAAGGGCGGCGATCCGAAAAGCGCCGGCCTGAATATCCAGCACGTGGAAGGAGGCAAGGTATGAGCGGCGCACCTGTAAGTTCGGTCTCGCGTCGCGGCTTCCTCAAGGGCGCGGCCGTCGGCAGCCTGGTGGTGGCGTTTCATATTCCATTCGAGGCGGTGGCGCAGGGCGCGCCGGCCTCCAAGGGCACGCCCGAGGTCAACGCCTGGGTGGTCGTCAAGCCGGACGACACGATCGTGATCCGCATCGCCCGCTCCGAGATGGGCCAGGGCACGCTGACCGGCCTGGCGCAACTGGTGGCCGAGGAGCTGGACGCCGACTGGAGCAAAGTCACCACCGAATATCCGACCCCGGGGCAGAACCTGGCGCGCAAACGCGTCTGGGGCAGCTTCTCCACCGGCGGCAGCCGTGGCATCCGCGAATCGCACGACCTGGTACGCAAGGGCGGCGCCACCGCGCGCACCTTGTTGGTGCAGGCGGCCGCCGATGCGTGGAAGGTGCCCTCGTCCGAATGCGTGGCGGCCGTCAGCGTGATCACGCACGAGGCGAGCGGACGCTCCATCAGCTACGGCAAGGTGGCGGAGGCGGCGTCGAAGCTGAGCCCTCCGGCGGAGGTGATGCTGAAGGATCCGAAGGACTGGAAGCTGGTCGGCAAGCGCCTGGCGCGCCTGGACACGGTGGACAAGACCACCGGGGCGCAAATCTACGGCATGGACATCAAGATGCCCGGCCTGCTCAACGCGGCCATCAAGGATTGTCCGGTGTTCGGCGGCACCGTCAAGAGCTTCGACGCGAGCGCGATCGAAAAGCGTCCCGGCGTGAAGAAGGTGTTCAAGGTCGGCGACAGCGCGGTCGCGGTGGTGGCCGACACATGGTGGCGCGCCAAGTCGGCTTTGGATGCCTTGCCCATCGAATGGGACAAGGGGCCGAACGCGAATTTGTCGAGCAAGGACGTGGCGGCGACGTTGAAGGCGGCGCTCGACGCGCCCGACGCCGTGGTCGGCAATTCGAACGGCGACGCCAGGGCTGCGATCAAGTCGGCCGCGCGCACCATCGAGGCGGTGTATTCGTACCCGTGGCAGAACCACGCGACGATGGAGACCATGAACGCAACCGCGCTCTGGACGCCGGAGCGTTGCGAAGTGTGGACGCCGACGCAAAACGGCGAGGCCGCGCTGGCCGCGACGTCCGAGGCGGCCGGTCTGCCGGCGGCCAAGTGCGACGTCTACAAGATGCACCTGGGCGGCGGCTTCGGACGGCGCGGCGCCTCGCACGACTGGGTGACGCAGGCGGTGAAGATCGCCAGGGAGATGCCGGGCGTACCGGTGAAGCTGATCTGGACGCGCGAAGAGGACATGCTGCATGGCCGCTACCATCCGATCACGCAGTGCAAGCTGACCGCCGGCCTGGATGCCAAGGGCAATATCACCGGCCTGCACATGCGCATCGCCGGCCAGTCGATCCTCGCTTCGCTGGGCATGGCCATCAAGAATGGCAAGGACCCTGTGGTGTTCCAGGGGCTTAACGCGCCGGGGCCGGAGGCGTCGATCGGCTATTCGTTCCCGAATCTGCTGATCGATCACGCGATGCGCAATCCGCCGGTGCCTGCGGGCTTCTGGCGCGGCGTGAACCTGAACCAGAATACGATTTACCTGGAATGCTTCCTCGACGAGATAGCCTTCGCCACCAAGCAGGACCCGCTGGCGCTGCGCCGCAAGCTGATGGCCGAGCATCCCAAGCATCTGGCGGTGCTGAACGCGGTGGCCGAGAAGGCCGGCTGGGGCAAGCCGGCGAAAAAGGGCGTGTATCGCGGCCTGGCGCAGACGATGGGCTTCGGCAGCTACGTTGCCGCATGTGCCGAGGTGTCGGTCGATGCAAAAACCGGCAAGGTCAGGATTTTGCGCATCGTCGCCGCGACCGATCCGGGCTACGCGGTCAATCCGCAGCAGATCGAGGCGCAGATCGAAGGCTCGTTTGTGTATGGGTTGTCGGCGTCGTTGTACGGCGAGTGCACCTTGAAGGATGGGCAGATCGAGCAGTCCAACTTCGATACCTACCAGGTGCTCAAGCTCGACGAGATGCCGAAGGTGGAGACCATCATCATGCCGTCCGGTGGATTCTGGGGCGGCGTGGGCGAGCCGACCATCGCGGTGGCCGCGCCGGCCGTGCTGAATGCGATCTTCGCCGCCACCGGCAAGCGGATACGCGACCTGCCGCTGAAGAACCATAGCTTGAAGAAGGCGTAGGAAGAATGGCGGCGTGGCTGGCGCTGGCGGCCTGCATCGCCTTGGCGGCGGTTGCCGTCGCGCCGCCTGCCGCCGCCGATCCCGGTTACGTGATCTCCGGCGACGGCATCGCCGCGCCGCTGGCCGGCGCTGTCGCCGGCGATGCGGTGCGCGGCCGCGCGCTGGTGGCCAGCCGGCAGGCCAGCCTTTGTCTGTTGTGCCATACCGGTCCGATTCCCGAAGAACGCTTCCAGGGCAATCTGGCGCCCGACCTGCAAGGCGCGGGCCGTCGCTGGAACGAGGCACAGCTTCGCTTGCGCATCGTGGATGCCAGCCATTTCAACCCCGAGACGATCATGCCTTCCTATTACAAGCCCGCTGGCCTGAACCGCGTGGCGCCGGCCTTCCGGGACAAGACGATATTGACCGCGCAGCAGATCGAGGACGTCGTGGCCTGGCTGCTGACGCTGAAGGAGCAAACACCATGAAGCGTCGCGATATGCTGGCCGCCGCAGGAACCGGGCTGGCGATGCTGGCGCTGGTGCGCCCGGCCTTCGCCACCACCGAGGAGATGGCGGCGGCGATCGATACCTTCACCGGCGGCGCCAAGCCGACGGAGGGCAAGGTGACGTTCGAGATCGCGCAGCTGATCGATAACGGCAATGCGGTGCCGGTGACGATCGCCGTCGACAGCGCGATGACGGCCGCCGACCATGTCAGCGCGATCGCCATTTTCAACGAGCGCAATCCACAGACCGACGTGGCGGTGTTTACGCTTGGTCCGCGCGCCGGCAAGGCGCAGGTGTCGACGCGCATTCGGCTGGCGACCTCGCAGAAGCTGACGGCGGTGGCGCGCATGAGCGACGGCAGCTATCGGTCCAAATCCGTGAGCGTGATCGTGGCGCTGGCGGCCTGTATCGAAGGGGAGGCTCCCTGATGGCGCGAGCGTTGATCCATATGCCGGCAACGGCCAGGCGCGGCGAAGTGATCGAGATCCGCGCGCTGATCGGACATCCGATGGAGACCGGTTACCGTCCCGGCGCCGACGGCAAGCTTATCCCGCGCGACATCATCCGCAAGTTTGCATGCCGCTACAACGGTGAACAGGTCTTCGGCGCCGAGCTGCATCAGGCGGTGTCCGCCAATCCGTATATCAGCTTCTTCACGGTCGCCATGGAGACTGGGACCCTGGAGTTCACGTGGGAGGGCGATAACGGCTTCGCCCAGACGGAGAAGATGAATTTGACGGTGGGACCGGCATGAGCCGCAGGCTGGGCGGCGCGTTGTGCTGCCTCGCCGGGGCGTTGATGTTGGGCGCTGTCAGCGCCGACGATGCGCGCCGCTCCGGCAGTGAGTTCATGAGCGCTTCCACGCAGGCGATGCAGCGCGACGACACGCTCAATCCCGCGATGTTGTGGATCAGCGGTGGCGAGGCGCAGTGGGGCGCCGCGGCAGGCAAGAGCGGCAAGTCCTGCGCCAGCTGCCATGGCGAGGCGAATCAGAGCATGCGCGGCGTGGCGGCGCGTTATCCGGCCTTTCACGCCGGGAGCAAGATGACGATCAATCTCGGTCAGCGCATCAATGTATGCCGCCAGGAGAAGCAGCAGGCGCCGGCGCTGCGCGCCGAGAGCGAGGAGCTGCTTGGGCTGGAGGCGTATGTGGCGATGCAGTCGCGCGGCATGCCGGTGGAGCCGCCGCAGGATGCGGGGACCAAGGCGTCGGCCGCGCGCGGCAAGGAGCTGTATGTGCAGCGCATCGGGCAGTTGAATTTGTCGTGCGCGCAGTGTCACGATCAGCGAGCGGGCGGACGTTTGGCCGGCAGCATGATACCGCAGGCGCATGCCGCCGCGTATCCGATCTACCGGCTGGAGTGGCAGGCGATGGGATCTTTACAGCGTCGGCTGCGCAACTGCATGAGCGGCGTGCGCGCCGAGGTGCCGGCGTTCGGCGCGCAGGAGCTGGTGGATCTGGAAGCCTGGCTGGCCGTGCGCGACAAGGGTATGAAGATGGAGACGCCAGGCGTAAGGCCGTAGGACCCATTATTTTAAGGAGAGTGCCGATGCTATTGAAGATTCTCACGCTGGCGGGGCTGTCGCTGGTTGCCGCCGGTGCCGGCGCGACGACCATTTCCCCCGGCGCGCGCCTCGCCGCCAACTGCGCCGCATGCCACGGCACCAATGGCGACACCAAGAACGCGCCGAATTTCGCAACCCTGCCCGGCCTGGCCGGGCAGCCCCGCGAAAATCTGGCCGCCAGCCTGCGGGCCTTTAAATCCGGCGCCCGCCCGTCGACCATCATGACGCAAATCGCCAAGGGCTACACCGACGAACAGATCGAACTGCTGGCGGCCTTCTTCGCCGCGCAGAAGAAGGCGACGCCATGAAGCGCCGTCAATTCATCCAGGCCGCCGGCGCAGGCGCCTTGCTGGCATCGACGGCCGGTTGCGCCGGCATCGGCGGCAAGGCCAGGCCGCAGGTGGTGGTGGTCGGCGGCGGCTACGGCGGCGCCACCGCCGCCCGCTATGTGCGCATGTGGAGCGAAGGCGCGATCGACGTCACGCTGATCGAGCCGGATGCCGGCTTCATCTCTTGTCCGCTATCGAACCTGGTGCTGGGCGGATCGCGCGGCATCGCCGATTTGTCGCTGTCATATGACGCGCTGGCCGGCAAACACGGCGTGCGCATCCTGCGAGATACCGTGACGGCAATCGACGCCGACAAACGCACGCTGGCGCTGGCCGGCGGGCAGACGCTGTCCTACGACCGCTTGATCGTGTCGCCGGGCGTGGAGTTCATGTGGGACCAGCTGCCCGGCATGCTGAAGCCGGGCGCGCGCCAGACGGTGCTGCATGCGTGGAAGGCCGGGGCGCAAACTGTCGCGCTGCGAGCGCAGTTGGAGGCGATGCCCGACGGCGGCGTGTTCGCGATGACCATTCCGCCTGCGCCGTATCGCTGTCCTCCGGGACCGTATGAGCGCGCGTCGCAGATCGCCTTCTACTTCAGCCGCCACAAGCCGAAATCGAAGTTGCTGATCCTGGACGCCAATGACGATGTGGTGTCCAAGGGGCCGCTGTTCAAGAAGGTGTGGAAGGAGCGTTATGGCGGCATTATCGAATACCGGCCGTCCTTCAGAACCGCCGATATCGATGCGGCATCACGCACGGCGGTGTCGGAACTGGGGGATCGGGTGCGGGCGGATGTGCTCAATGTGATTCCGCCGCAGCGGGCCGGGGCGATCGCGGTGCAGAGTGGTTTGGCCAATGCCAACGGCCGATGGTGTGGCGTGGACTTCCTCGGTTTTGAATCGACGCAGGCGAAGAATATCCACGTGCTGGGGGATGCGATTCAGGTGTCGCCGTTGATGCCCAAGTCGGCGCACATGGCCAACCAGCATGCCAAGGTGTGCGCGGCGGCGGTGGTGGATTTGCTCAACGGCCGCGCGCCCGATCCGCATCCGATGCTGACCAATACCTGCTACAGCTTCGTGTCGGACAAGGACGTGATTCATGTCGCTTCCGTTCACGCGTACAACGCGGAGCAGAAGACGTTGCTGGTGGTGTCGGGCTCGGGAGGCGTATCGACGGGACCGAGCGCGCTGGAGGGCGAATATGCGATGAACTGGGCGCGCAACATCTGGGCCGATACCCTGGGCGCGTGATCGCTTACCGGTACCGCGCCAAAATCTGCTCGACGCTGCCATCCTTGAGCATGGTCTCTATGACACTATTGACCTGCTCGAAAGGCACCTGCGATTTGCGCGAGAATGCGCATTGCGCCTTGAAATTGATAAAAACCAGCTCCGGACGTAAATGCAGCGCCGGATACTGGCGCTGCAGGTAGGACATCGTGGTCTCGCCGATCACCGCATACTGCGTCTTGCCGGCCAAAATCTGCTGGACATTTTGATCGATCGTGAGCGCATCGACACGCGCGAATCCCTTGCCCAGCACCTGCTCGAGACGCGGATAGCGGTACCCCGTCACCGTGCCCACCGGCTTGTTGCGCAAGCCCCGCAACGAGCCGACCTGCGGCGCGTCGCCGCGCGCGACCACCATTTCGGTGTCCGGCAGCAGCGGCGTGCTCCAGTTGTAGTCGCCATCGATCCAGAACGGCATCACATAGCACATGCCGTCGGCGCGGCCGCTGGTCAGCACCTGCTTGACGTCCGGCACGTCGACGCTGATATAGACTGCGCGCCGCCCCAGTCGCCTGGCCATGGCGTCGCCCAGGTCCTTGAGGATGCCGCCCGTCAGGATGCCGTTCTCGAAGCGCACGATCGGCATGGCCTGGTCCAGCGGCGCGATCATGATGTATTCCCCCGGCGCGGCGTGCGCGGTGGTCGAGGCGCATAGCGGCAAGATCGTCAGCAACGTGGCCGCTATGCGCAGGGCGGTTTTCAGCATGTCCGGTTATCCTGAAGGAGGGTATTCCCCCATTATAAGGCGGACGAGGCCGCCTCAGGACGTCATGCGATCCCAGCCTTCGCGGACGGCCGCCTTGAACTTCTCCCATCCCGATTGCGGATAGCTGCTTTCCCAGTTGCTGCGCAGCTCGGGTTCGACGTCGTTCCACTGCCGGCCCCGGTAAGAGTCGTGGGACGCCATCGACGAACCGTAGCGGTAGGCCGGGTCGTAGTCCTCGTAGCTGCCGCCGCCGCTGGCGTAGTTGCTTTGCCAGTGGGTGCGGAAGTGGGTGTCGAGGTCGGGCGCGATTTGTTCGACCTCGACGCCGGTGCTGCGCACGGTGTCGCTGATCTGCTCCTGCCGCTGCGAGACCTCCTTGCCGACGACGACCTCCTCGACCACGCGCGCGGTCTTTTGCACCACCGCCTCCTCGGCGCTTTCGCGCAGTTCGAAGGATTTTTCCTGGAACGCCGGCACCTGGTCCGGCGCGATGGCCTGGTCCACCGGATGACGCTCGATCGTCACGTGTTCCTCGCGCAGGGTGACGTCTTCCCGCACCGGCGTTTCGATCACGCGCTGGTAGACGCGCACGCCGCCGCGCTGCACGGTGCGCTTGCCCACCTTGAGCTCCTCCTGGATGACGGGGATCGCCTGCTCCTCGGTGGTGGTGCGCTGCATCGAGGCGGCCTCGGCCGACGTGGCGCCGCCTTGCATGCCGCCCATGGCGCCTTGCATGGTGGCGGTGGTTGCCGACGGCGCGCCTTGCATCGAACCGGGGATGGCCGCCTGCGCGTCCTGCATCGAGCTGGAGGCGCTCGCCATGCCGCCCTGCTGCGCGCCCTGGTAGGCTTGCGGCGGCACTTGTCCCGACAAGCCCTGCTGCTCGTCGATGTCGAGCGGGCCGAAGCCTTCGAGGATGTCGGCGGCGCGTTCGATGTCGCCTTCGGTGCCGGCGTCCACCGTCAGCACGGTGTGGCCCCGGTTGATGGCGCTGCTGTAGGCCTGTTTATCGGCGTGCTCGTCGTTGCCGAATATGCTGCTGAAGAAATGCATGATGCTGCCGCCGATGCTGTCGTCGGTGCCCGCTGCCGTGCCCGTTTGAGTGCTCGCTTGTGTAAGCGTGCCGGTGCCCGAGGCCAGCCGTACTGCGCTGCTGCTAAAACCTGCGTTGAGCAGCTCTGCCTTGGCGCGGTCGGCATCGCCGCGTTGTTCGAATACTGCCGCCAGTGTGTGTGCCATGGTTGCTTCCTTGGTGAGTGTGAATGAAGGTTGCCCGCCGTCCCCGTTGTCGAAACGCTCGACCGTCACGTGCTCCGCGCGCAGTGGCACCGTTTCCTGGTGCCGGCTGGCGTGGCGCAGCCGCGTAATGTGCAGTTCCTCCTTGATCCGGTAGCGCTTTTCCACCACCAGTACTTCTTCCAGGACCGGAACGATGAAGGTGTCGCCCTCATAGCGCGCGGCGGGAGGCGCGCTGACGACGCGGTCGACCGGCACATGCCGGACGTCGATTTCGTCATGCCACAAGGTCTGATCGACTTGCTGCCGATGGCTGCGCACCCGCTTGTGCACTCGCACGCCACGGCCGGTGTCGGCCAGACGCGTGTCCACGTGCAGCTGCTCCTGGAACACGGGCAGCGTGACCGTCTCGCCTTCGGCGGCGTGCTGCGGTGGAATGTCGGATTCGTTGGCCATTTGGAGGTGCGCCGGCGCTAGCAACGGGATAGCCAGTCTACGTCCGCGCCGCGCGGGTGAGCGCCCGTTTGCCCGCTAGAAAAAAGGACGATTGGTTTTCCTGCAGGCAAGCGAGCGCTGAGTTTGCTGCTTACCACGTAGACTAATTTTTCGTATCGACCCCATCCGTTTAACCGAAGGAGCCCATCATGACCCACACACTGGCAGCCGTATTTGAAACCCGCGCCGAGGCCACCCAGGCTCAGGAAGAACTGATCTTGAATGGCTTCGATCGCGGCAGCATCCGGATCAGCGATTCCGGCAGCGCCGCCGGGCGCGCCCGCATCGACGACGACGCATCGATCCTTGGCAACGTCAAGCAGATGTTCAGCGAGCTGATCGGCCGCGAGCACGCCGACCGCCATGTCTACGCCGAAGCGCTGAATCGCGGGCACACCGTGCTGACCGTCGAATCCGAGGACCTGGCCAAGGCCGACCTGGCCGCCGACATCGTCGAAGATTTCAACCCGATCGACATCGACGAGCATGAAACGATGTGGCGCGCCAGCGGCTGGACCGGCGCGGAAATCCTGCGCAGCGGCACCGGCATGCAGCAAACCTCGATGGGCGCGCTGCAAAGCACCCCCGAGCCGGCGCTGCAAAGCGCACCCGAGCCGCACGGCATCCGTCCGCGCGAGGAGGCGGTCGAGTTCGTCCGCTCCGAGCAGGGCATGCTGACGCAGGGCTCGCTGCAGCGCGGCGAGATGATCTCGCCGGACGGCCCGTTCGCCGGCGATCCGCTGGCCGAGGGGCAGCGCACGGTGCAGCGCAGCGGCATGCGCATCTATCCGCGCGATGTCGCCGCCGGCGCCAACGAGGACAGCCTGAATATCCTGCGCGGCGAGCGCGTGGATGAGCTTGATAGCGGGGCGAACCAGGATAGTTTGAACATCCTGCGTGGCGACAGCGACGGCGATGAGTATTTCCGCTCGCACTGGGAGAAGACTTATACCGGCGGCACGTACCAGGAATACAACCCGGCGTATCAATATGGCGAGTCGATGGCCGGCAGCCCGGCGTATCAGGACAAGCCGTGGGAGCACGCCGAGCCCGAGCTGCGCACGACCTGGGAGAACACCTATCCGCAGTCGAACTGGGAAAAGTTCAAGGAGGCGGTGCGGGCCGGTTGGGATCGTGTGACGAAGTAAGTGTTATTGGGGCGCTTGGCGGATTACGGCGTGCCGCCTAATCCGCCCTACGTGGATCACGAACGGATCGACGGTCAACGGTCATCGCGATCGCCACCGCTTGTCACCGCCAAACGTTGGCCGTACCCACGAATGAACCACGGAGACACGTAGGGCGGATTAGCGTAGCGTAATCCGCCATGCTTGCGTTTCGGCGACGGCGTCTTTCAACGTCGGCCAAGCGAAATCCCAACCGATGCGCTCCTGCTCCAGCCGCGGCTTTTGCCCCCACGCATTTTCTGCAGCGCGGCATAAACGGCACGCTCTTCCATCGTCAACTCGGCAAAGTCATCCACCGCGTGCTGCGATCGTTCCTCCGTCCAATGCGTCGAAAATCGCAACATTGTTGTTTCATCCATCATCACCGACACCAGATGCGGAAACCGCTTGCGCGCTTGATGCAAAATGGCGTAGCCGTGCGTGTCGATGTCGCCCCAATAGATGCAAGCCGCGTTATTGATCCAATGTACCGCCGCCAGCGCCTCAACTGCATAACCCAGCCCCATGAAGGCCACCGCGCCAGGCAGATCCTCCAACGCCAGCCCGGTCTGCAGATTTTCCACGATGATCACGGTCGATGGCCGCCACGGAATACCGGCCAGAGATTCCACCGGTGCGCTGATGTCGCCCAAGCCACCGGCCATCGCCCTCAAAGTCGGATCGAGCACCCGCATGCGCACCAGCGACGGCGCGCGCTTGAGCCCGCACAACTGGTGGAAATCCTTGCCGCCGGCGTCGCCGTCCGCCGACGCGGCGACCAGCTCCGCCACCACACTCTTGCGCGGCTCCAGCCATTTGCTTTTAAGGCAAGCGGTGGGAGGTGGCGTGGCCGGGTGCTTGACCCGCTTCGTAGAGCGCAATACCGTCATCGATCATCGCTTGTTTGCGGGCCGGGTTGGTGGCCTGATGCCATAGCTCCACATCCAGTCTGAAGAGGATGGGCAGGTCGTCCAGCGCCATCCATACGATGGAGAATTCGCGGTCCGACATGGTTGGCGCGATAACGGCAAGGTCGATGTCCGACTGCGGGCGATACCTGCCCGCCGCGCGTGAGCCCTAGATCAGGACTCGTTCGATCTTTGGGAACCGGGCAAAAACCTCGCATAGCGAGTCGCGGATCGTTTCGCTCAGGCCGAAGAGGAGTTTTTCGGTAGTCCGCTTATTCATGTTTGCAGCTGGCGTGCGTTTTATCCTCGATACGTTTCCTTTAGCAGTGTTCCTAAAGTGTTCATTGCGAGCGGTAGTCGCCATGGTGGGAGTAGGTCAGGTCTGTCCTTCCTTCGGTGTAGCGGTCTTCTTTCCGTAATTTCCGCCCATAGTCCAGTAGATCTGTTGGGTAGACTATATGGCTGATCTGGCTGTCGTCCAGGTCGAGTATGTAGACGGCCGCAGCCGCTTCGAATGCCCAGTACCCGTAATAGCCTAGCTTGCTCTCTGTCAGATGTTCGTTGTACCAGCGCAAATGATCTTTCATGGCGGGATACCACTGCTTTAGATATGTTTGGAGAAGGCCGAGTGTCTTTTGTTCGTCCAGTTCGTAGAAAACTTGCAGCAGTGTGTCGTACGGTTCACCAAGCACGCAAGAATCAAGCGCCATTTCATCGTCGATGTACCCGCCGATTAGTTGCTCGACAAGGGCGTCTTCACCTCGATGGCTGCGCAGTATGTGGATTATGCGCATGACTGAGCGGCGGTCGCGCAGCAATATAGCAATGCTCAGGAGCTGGAGAGTGTTTTCGTAATCGCCCAAGGTCTTGAAATCCGGTGCCGCCGAGTACTCATATGGGCCGTATTCGGGGAATTCTAGTGAGGCCTCCTGTTGAAAGGTTTGCTCGACATCATTCCAGGTCTCAAAGGCGTCAACGATGTCGGCGATACGAGGCGCCAATTCATCAATAGGCGCCCCGGCCGTGTAATCGAGCATCCAAAGCCATAAAGCCTCTAAATGCAAGAAACGATGCACAGAGGAATTCTCGTGGGTTGAATCGGCCATTTCCTTGTTTTTGAGCTGACCATCAATCAACGCGAGTTGATTTGCGCGCGTCTTCTGATACATGTCTTCGTTAAGAAACTGCTGGCGGCGGCGCTCATGAAATGGCAAATTCTTCATAGTTGACTGTCCGCTAAAGGACGCCTGTTTTGCGCGGGATGCCGCGTGCGTAATCGACCAGATATTTAGGATATACCAGCTCGTCACGATAGCTGGAGTCATCGATGTCGTAGAGGTAAGTGAAGGCGCCAGCGCACATCGCCCAGTAGCCGTCGTAGGGAGTAAACGCTGGCTTGATTTTTTCATGCTGCCCCCAGAAGTGGGCCTGCCCTTCCATATCGGGGTACCAGCTTTGTACGTAGCTCTTCATTGCTGCTCGCATCTCGTCTTGCGTCTCGCTATCGATGGCATCGAGCAGTTTGCGGTATGGCTTCTCCCACAGCCATTGATCCAATTCGGGCCGACCCGGCAGGAAGAATTTGAACAGTTCCTCCAGCACTGCGTCGACGCCGTCAAAGTCTGTTCCTTCGTTCAACGCACATATCCTGCCTATCAGGTCCTCGCGCCTCAACAGAATAGCCACAGCGACGATGTTCAAGTAGCGCACATATGTATTGATGAGATCGTTCATGATGAAGGGCGGATGGTATTGGCTCTCCGGCAGCTGTCCGAGAGCGTCGACGTAGCGTTCGTAAGCCACTACCACCTCTTCGAGCGAGCTTGCGAGTATTGCTGGACTCTCGCCGGCTGTATACCTCAACTTGAATATGACCCAACTGTCAAACGCTCTCGCTCGCAGGTTTCTGCATAGCTCCTCTTGCGATAGGCCAGGAACTAAGGTCCCGCTGGTTTCAGCCTCAAGCTGAGCAATAGTGTTGTGGTAGCTCTCTTCATCGAGAAAGATTTGACGCCGCCTCTGTTTGAATTCTGAATTTTTCATTCGCGAAGTCCTGATCCTGGCCAGGGCTGGCCTTCCTCGCCGGGGGGCGGACTGAGACGCGGGATACCGGCTGGTGTAGCGCTCCTCCTCCCGCAATTTACGGCCATAGTCCAGCAGGTCTTTTGGATAGACCAAGTGGTTGATCTGACTGTCGTCCAAGTCCAGGAGGTAGACCGCCGCAGCCGCCTCGAATGCCCAGTAGCCGTAATAGCCGGCGTAGCCCTCCTTGCTGACA
This sequence comes from Duganella sp. AC237, assembly GCF_979254035.1. Classification (NCBI taxonomy): domain Bacteria; kingdom Pseudomonadati; phylum Pseudomonadota; class Betaproteobacteria; order Burkholderiales; family Oxalobacteraceae; genus Duganella; species Duganella sp. AC237. Next base: position 402,406 of record NZ_CEEDEW010000003.1, read on the forward strand.
TTCAGGTGCTCGTCATACCAGCGCGGATGATCCTTCATGGAGGGATACCGTTCCTTGAGATACTGCTGAACAAGGTCGAGCGTTTTCTGTTCGTCCTCTTCATAGAAGACTTGCAGCAGGATATTGTACGGGTCCTCAAGCACGCACGACGACAGCGCCATGCCATCTTCGATGTATCCGCCAATTAATTGTTCAAAGAGCCCATCTTCACCTCGGTGGCTTCGCAGTATGTGAATGATGCGTTTGACCGAGTGGAGATCACGCAGCAATATGGCGATGCTCACTAGCTGAAGGGTGTCCTCATAATCAAACAGGATTGAAAAGTCCGGTGCGGCGCGGTATTTGTACGGTCCGTATTCCGGGAACTCCAGCGCGGCCTCTTTTTGGAACGCTTGTTCGATATCGTTCCATTCCTCAAACGCGTCGACTATGCAAGCTATCCGTGGCGCTAATTCCGCAACCGGAACGCCTGCTGTGTAGTCGATCATCCAGATCCAGAAAGCTTCCAAATAGAGAAAGCGATGAGCGATGGACTGGTCCTCGGCCATTTCTGGAAATTGCTTGTTTTTAAGTTGGCCTTCAATCAGCAATATCTGATTCGCACGTGTTTTCTCATAAAGATCTTCGTTAAGAAACTGCTGACGGCGACGTTCATGAAATGGCAAATTCTTCATAGTTGATTTCGTTACAGGACGTCTGTTTTGCGCGGGATGCTGCGTGCGTAATCGACCAGGTCTTTGGGATATACCAACTCGTCACGGTAGCTGGAGTCATCTATGTCGTAAAGCTAGGTGAAGGCGCCAGCGCACATCGCCCAGTACCCGAAATACGGCGTGAATTCCGGTTTGATCTTTTCATGCTTCCCCCAGAAGTGAACTTTTCCTTTCATATGGCGACGGCTACCATGTTCAGATAGTCGACATAGGTGTCGATCATGTCGTTCATGATGAACGGAGGGTAGTCGTCGTCGTCTGGAACCTCATCCAGACAGGAAATCCAGCGCTCATAAGCGATCACGATGGTGTCCAGGGAATCCGCTAGCGCCGTTAGGCTTTCGCCAGCCGTATATTGCAGCTGGAAAATTATCCAGCTATCCAGGGCGGCGAATCGCATATCTTTACACCTGTCAATCAGAGGCAAATTTTGTGGGGACGCGAAAGCGTCCTCGGCCACCAACTGGGCGACCGTATTTCGGTAGCTCTGTTCGTCGAGGTAAATTTGGCGTCGATGATTGAAGTCGATCGGGGTCAGCACTTGTAGGCTATCGTCAACTATTAACCCTCTAGCCATTGCCAAATGGTCAGGCCGTACTCCGTATCGGGAAAGACTGGCATGACTGCCCCCTTGGAGAAGTGCGCCTGGCTTCCCGCTTTTGCCGGCGAAAACCACTGGCCGGACTTTGGACAGGGTTCACCACCCGCTACGCGTAACGGCTTAGTATTGGTCTGTTGCGTTGCATCGTTGCTCGGGATGCTGCGGGCGTAATCGACGAGGTCTTTGGGATACACCATCTCATTTCGGTATGACGCGTCGTCAATATTGTAGAGATAGGTGAAGGCTCCCGCGCACATGGCCCAATAGCCATTGTAAGGGGTAAATTCGGGCTTAATTTTTTCATGTTTGCCCCAGAAGATAGCCTGTCCCTTCATGTCGGCATACCATGTTTTTACGTAGGTTTTCATTTCCGCCGCCATCTCAGCCGCGTTATCGCTGTCGATGGCGTCGAGTAGTTTACGGTAAGGTTTATCCCACAGCCATTGGTCCAAATCGGGGCGGTCCGGAATGTAGAACTTGAACAGTTCTTCTAGCACAGCGTCGACTTCGTCAAAGTCCGTGCCTTCGTTCAACGCGCAGATTCTCCCGACCAAGTCTTCACGTCGCAATAAGATGGCGGTCGAAACGAGACTTAAGTAATCCACATATGTGTCAATGAGATCGTTCATGACGAACGGCGGATAATAATCTTCATCTGGTAGATTGTTCAATGCATCGACCCAACGTTCATACGCAACGACGATCTCGTCAAGGGTATTTGCCAAGTCCGTGAGGGACTCCCCTGCGGTATATTTGAGTTTGAATATCGTCCATGTGTCAATTGCGGTTAATTGTAGATCCCTACATGCATCAACCGCGGCCAGCCCTGGGCTGGACTCGACTGAATTTTCAGCTATAAGTTGGGCGACCGTATTACGATAGCTCTCTTCATCGAGATAGATTTGACGGCGTTTAGCTCTGAATTCTGAATTTTTCATTACTTGTTCTTTCTCATTTTTTTGGCTTTTTAGGTTTGCTCGGCTTGCCGCTAATCTTGTATTGGGCCTCTGCGGCATCAAGATCTTGTTCGCCAAACTCCTTCTGAATGTCGTGCCGGCTATGCTCGGGAGCGTATTTTTGGGCCGCAGCGGGCTTGCTGATCAGCCCTTCGCTAACAATCTTTTCCATCGCCATCATATGATCCGACGCTTGTAGCGGTGACACCAAGAACACATGTCGAGAATAGTTAGCGCCGCCTCTGGTCATCCTGGTTTTATATTGGCTGAATTCGTTATCGATGCGGTCTAGGATCCACTTCCTGCTCATTTGCATCACCATGCCCGGTTTGGCACTGGTACTACTGGGCTTAGAAGCGCCCGACGACTGATATTTCTTTCGACCCGTGCCGACTGGGGAAGATCCGCCTGCGCCCTTCGCTTCGCCCAACATCCCAAGGAGCTTCGCGGCCGGATTCATGTTGGCCTTTGCCTCGACGACGGCGAACTGATGCGGTCGCGCGCGATTGGTCAGCCATAACGAGTCTATCCCGTTGGTCAGTACATGCACGCTAGGCGTGCACAGATACAGCGGTACCTCATCGTCGTTCAATTTTTTGAATTCGCTTTGCCAACCGGCGGTCTTTTTTCCGGGGCCGCCGATCATGTCATGTCGGTTCCAGTCTAGACCCCAGCCTTTTTGTTCAATGATGTGATGATCTACAATATGCTCGCCCAGCAAACCTTTGGCGGCCTGATTTAGCCCCTGATAGGTCGCAAACGCAGTACGCTGCACCACGCTAGCAATTTTACCGGTGGTCGTGCGTCCATTCAGTCGCGGCTTGTCGGCCACCCGCAAATGGCTATTGGCGCTGGCGCCCCTGGCTCCCCTCGCCCCGGCACTCTGATGCCCACCACGCGGAATACTCCCGGCATTACTAGCCACCGTCATCACCACCGCCGCCGCATGCTCCCCCAACAGATCGGTGATGAACGCCTTGATGTACCCCGACGCCTCCCGTATCGGCGCAGCCAGCTGCCCGCGCATTTTCTTGATGCCCGGAGAAACGTCGCGCGCCAATTGCTCCAGGTGGTCCGGGCACCACCAATGCCCTTGGCCGATGTAGTCGAGCAGCGCGATGCAGCTCTCCAGCGCCATGTTCGCCTGCACGATCGCCGCCTGGGTGTTGCCGGCCCAGTCGAGCGCCTTGACCCACGCCAGCGCGCCGCCTTTTTTCTTCGACAGCATGCGCTCGATCATCGCCACGCCGCTGTTGACCGCGCCCTTGAGCGCCTTGCGTTCCTTGTAGAGCGGCTTGAACACGGTCTTGAACGCGCTGCCCACCTCCGGCACCACGCCAAAGGCGGCGAAGCCCAGATAAATCTTTTGATCGATGGTCGCCTTGGCAAAGCCGCCTTGCTTGTTGATCCGGTACAGGCTGCCTGAAACATCGCGCACGTCCATCACCTGGTCGACCACGGGGATCAACGAGATCAGGCCGCCGATGATCTGGGCCGATACCATCTGGTCCTCGTTGAAGTCGCCCATGATCAGGTCTTCGAGGAATTTCATGCAATCGTCGACGAGACTCATACCCACCCCTGACTTTGCTCGCGCAATTTGCGCTCGCGTTCCATCTCCGCGTCCATCGCGGCCTTGAAGTCCGGCTTTTTATACTCCGGCGTTTCTTCCTCAGGCGGCTTCCACGGACGCGGATCGTCGCCATACTCCACCACATACTCGCCCGGCGGCGTACCGGTCAGCAAGGCGTGCCCTTTGTCATCGAGCTTGCCTTCGCGCACGGTGCCATTATCGAACGTGACCTTGTAGGCGGCGCCGGGGATGGGCGCCAGATCGTCGTAATGGAACAAGATCTCGATCGAGTTATCGAGATCGGCCGCCTGCGGCAAGGCCGGCAGCGACGGTGTCGCACTCATCGGCCCCGCCAACTCCTTCATGCTGGCCTTGAACTCGATCTTGCCCGGTCCGTGCAGCTCGATGTTGCCGCCCTCAAGCTTGAGATGCGCGCCTTGCGCGGTCAGCCGCACATGCTCTTTGCCGGCCACGGTGAGGCCCTTGGCCGTGCTGGCGACGGTGAGCGCCTTGTCGGCCGTGAGCCTGGTCTCGTCGGCCTGGCTCTGGCTGCTGACCTTGCCGCTGGCCGCGTGCAGGCGGATGCCGACCTCCTGGTTCGGCTTCTGCGCATTGGTCGCCTTGCCGTAGGTGAATAACTTGATGCCGTCCTTCACGCTCGCGTAGCTGTTGCGTTGCGACGCCAAGTTGATATCGTGGCCGGCGGTCAAACTGGTGCCTGCTGCGCCTAGCACCGCGTTGGCCGGCGTGTTGGCCGCGATGCCCGCCGGCGAACTCAATTGCAGATGCGGCTCGCCGTAGGCCGGCACGTCCGATTCCACCGCGCCCAGAACGTCCATGCTGCGCTTGAGCTGGGCGATGGCGGGCAGCGGCGTTGCCTGCCCGGTTGCGGGGGCCTTGCCGCCGACCGTCAGCGTGCTGTGCTTCTGCGCCATCTCGTCGAGATCGGTTTGCAGCTGCACACTTTCCTCCAGCTGCGTGATGGCCTCTTTCGAATCCATCTGGCTGCCGGTGGCGCTGCCGCGCGCGTCGGTCGATAGCAGAACACCTTTGCCGGCCCGCACGGCGATGCTGTGCTCGGTCTTAAGCTCGGCGCCGAAGCCGGCCGCCTTCAGCCGCTGGTTGTCGCTTTGGTGTAGCAGGTGGCCGAGGTTCAACTCGGCCGTGCCTTGGTGCGCGGTCGCATGTCTCTGCAGACCAAGGCGCGATTGCCCCGGGCTGTCGTCGAACACCAGCTGGTTGTACGCGCCGCTGCCGCCCTGGCTGGACTGGATCGCCTGCGTCTTGATGCCCGATAGCGCCGCCGGGTGTGCGTGGCCGCCGGCCTCGCCGGGGAACCAGGCGGGCGCGTTGCCGGTCGCCGCGCCGGCGCCGCCGGCCACCTGATTGTGCTGCGCGTCGGCCTGGCCGCGACCGTTGTAGACGGTGCCGAGAATGACCGGCCGGTCGATGTTTCCTTCCAGGAAATCGATCAGCACTTCCTGGCCGATGCGGGGAAGGGCGCTGCTGCCCCAGTTGGCGCCGGCCACCGGCGCCATCGGCGTGGCCACGCGTACCCACGTGCCGGCCTGGTCGTCACCGGGCGCGCCGGTGTGACCGTCGGGCATCGGATGCGCCAAGCGGCTGTGGCTTTGCGCGCCGCGCTGCCAGTGGAACTGCACTTTCACGCGGTGGTCGCGGTCGGTGTGAATCGGCGCGCCGGGCGGGCCAACCACGATGGCGGTCTGCTGGCCGTGGATGGTCGGGCGCGGATGCAGCAATTGGCCGTGCGCGTCCGTCCCACTCGAACGATAAGGAATATTGCTGCGGATCGCATCGATACGGACGCGATACAAAGGCCGCTCGCCCATCGCTTTGCCTACCGCGTGCAGGCTGGTCTTCTCCTCTTTGCCGATCAGCGCGTCGAGTGCGCCTTCGCCAAACCGCTGCATCAGGGTCGACTTCAGCTCCGCGCTGAGATTGTTGTGCATCAGGTGCACGGTGCGCACCACCAGGAAGCTGCGCTCGTCGTCGCTGCCGGCCAGATCGAACTGGGCCTGGCCGGTGAGGGCGAACGTGGTGCCGGGCGCAAGCGTGCGCACGGTGCCGGCACCGACGTGGACTTCCTTGCTGGCCTCGAACGCCTGCAACTGGTTGTAGGCGATGCGCTGGCCTTGTTCGCGCGACTGGTAGGCGTAGGCGCCGGGCGCGTCGCGGCTGACCAGCGGAGATCCGTCGCCGCCGTCCGCGCTGGCGGCGCTGACGGCGCGCGTGTCGAGCGATCGGTAGTCCCAGCTGCTCAGTTCGACAGCGTTGGTTTGCAGGCGCAGCTCGGTGCGCCAGCGGTCCAGCGTGTCCTGTTTCATGGTCGCGCCGGGCTGGCTGAAGGCGATGCTGGCCTGTGCGTTGGGCTTGAAGCTGCCATTGTGGTCGGCGATGACCATCGTGTGGCTGCCCAGGCCGGGGCTGGCGGCATCGCCGCTGTGCTCGAAATAATCGAACAGGCCTTCCTCGTGCATCAGGCGTTTGGCGAAGGCGAGGTCGCTTTCCTGGTACTGGGTGGTGATGCTGCGCTTGGGATAGACGGCGCGGTCGAGGATGTCGAAGCGCCACGCCGGCACCAGCTTGCCCTGGCCCTGGTAGGCGTTAAAGACGGTGTCGAGAATGTCGAACACCGTCATGTCCTGGAAGATGCGGCTGTCGCGTCCGCGCGCGAGGAAGGCGGTCCAGGGTTCGACGGTGAGGTTGTAGCGGGCGAAGCCGCCGTTGGCGCCGGCCATGTCGATGGCGGTGACGTGGCCATGGAACGGCCGCAGCTGGTCGCGGCTGGCGGCGGTCATCAACTCCAGCAGCACCGGCTGGCCGATCAGCGACTTGAGCGAAATGGCGGCGTCGGTCGATAGCGCGGCGATCTTGAAGCTGAAGCCCGTGCCGATGCCTTCCTCGCCGCGCACGCATTCGGCCAGCAGCACGTCGCCGCCGAGCGGCGTGGTGAGCTTGAGCAGCCGCGTGCCCTGCGAAAAACCGGCGAGCAAGGCGAGCGGGTCGGACTCGCCTGACTGTGATGGAATCGGTTCTGACATGTGACTCACACTCCGATGCATGGCGCTGGGGAAACAGCGACTGACGTGATGCAATCCAAACAAGATTACACCCTAGAATTTGCATATTTACAAGAGTGATTTGAATCGTGCTCAGCTGTGCCTCGACGCTGGCGTGTTGCGTTTCCGCCGTTGACTCCGGCACATTGCGGCACCTCAAAAACTCCCCCTCGGCGCCATGACATGATCGACATCCTGTGCAGTCTGCTCGTTGCCTTCAGGCATTGAAGCTGCCCACTTTGCGATGGATGCCGCGATGGAAAAACTACTGCCGTACTTCGAACGGGAACTGAGCCAGCTGCGCCGCGCCGGCGCCGAGTTTGCCGGCCGTTATCCCCAACTGGCCGGCAGCCTGCAGATACGCGGCGAGACCTGCGCCGATCCCCAGGTGGAACGCCTGATCCAGTCCTCCGCCTTCCTCAACGCCAGCGTCGCCAAGCGGCTGGACGACGGCCACTCCGGCTTCACCGAAGCGCTGCTCGGCATGCTGTACCCGCACCACCTTCGGCCGATGCCATCGTGCTCGATCGCCCGCATCGACTACAGCGGCGCGCCGAAAAACTCGGTCAGCAGCGTTGCCGTGCTGCCGCGCGGCGCCGCCATGAAATCGCTGGCGCCCAACGCCGTCAGCTGCGGCTTTCGCACCGTCTACGACGCCACGGTCGCCCCGGTCGCCATCGGCGCGGCATGGTTCGAACCGCACATCCAGGTGCCGTCGACGATGGCGCTGCCGCCCGACGCCGGCGCCGCCATCTGCATCACGATCGACAGCACGGGCGTCGCGCGCGGCTTGGCGCTAGAGGGCCTGAGCACCCTACGCGTCTTCATCGACGCCGCTGCCACGCTGCGCGCCACCTTGCGCGACGCGCTGTTCATGCGCACCGCCTGCGCCTGCGTGGAGGCCTCCGGCCAATGGCGCATGCTGGCCAAGCCGCCCATCGCACCGGTGGGCTTTGCCGACGAAGAAGCGTTGCTGCCGGCCGCGCCGTCCGAACACGGCGCGTATCGTCTGCTTAGCGAGTACTTCGCCTTCCCCGAAAAATTCGACTTCTTCGACATCGACCTTGGCGCCCTGACCACCGCCATCCCCATCGACTGCACCCGGCTGACACTGCGCCTGGCGCTGGCCGGCGTCGGTCCCGCCACACAAGCCGCGCGCGTGCTGCGCACACTGACCGATGCGAATCTGGTGCTCGGCTGCACACCGATCGTCAACCTGTTCGACAAGGCGGCCAGGCCCATGTTGATCCGCGCTGTGGCCGCGCGCCGCAGCTACCCGGTGGTGCTGGACGCGGTACCGCCCGGCGACTGCGAGATTTACAGCGTCGACGCGGTGCAGCTGGTGAGGAAACTGCAGCAGGGCAGCAGCATCCAGGACTTCTCGCCGTACTACTCACTGCGCCAGGGATCGTCCAGCGGGAAAGGCCACTACTGGCTCGAGCAGCGTGACGATCTTGGCGGCGGTACCGACCACGGTGTATCGCTGACGCTGGTCGACCAGGAACTGGCGCCACTGCGGATGGAAGACGGCACGGCATCGGTACAAGTCACCTGCACCAACCGCAACCTGCCGCAAAATCTCCAGTACGGACGGACCGACGGCGACCTGCGCGCCGTCAAATCCACTGGCAACTTCCCGATCCGCATGCTGCGCCGCCCGACCATGTCGCATCCGCAGGCATCGCACGACAACAGGCTATGGGGACTGATCGCCCATCTGGCGCCGAACCACCGCACGCTCACGCAGGATGGCCTGCCCGCGCTGGCCGCGACGCTGCGGCTTTACGCGCAGCGCGACAACGCCATCGCGCAGCGTCAGATCGACGGCATCGCCGGCCTGTCGCACCGTCCGTCCTCGGCCTGGATGCGGACGGCCAGCGACAGCGCCTACCTGCGCGGGATCGAAGTGACGGTCACCCTGGACGAAGCGGCGTACCTGGACACCGGCGTCCACGTCTTCGCCCAGGTACTGGACCACCTGTTTAGCCTGACCGTCCACTTGAACAGCTACACCCAGCTGGTGATCGTCTCCCAAGCCAGCGGCAAGGAAGTGCTGCGATGCCCACCGCGCAGCGGCGCCTTGCCGCTGGCCTGACCTTCCGCCACATCCGCCGCATACCAGAGGAGCAAACGTGGAACGCGATAAAGACTTTTTCAGCTTCATGAGCATGCCCAAGGAGCTGGTCACCTTCAACCGGCCGATCCGGCTCAAGCTCGATCTGCCGGGTGGCGTCAACGACGACATGCTGCTGCCGCAGCGCGTGTTCGGCACCGAGACGCTGTGCGGCGGCATCGACTACCGGGTGCTGTGCGTCTCGTCCAACGCCACGCTGCCATTGAAGCAGCTGATCGCCGTGCCGGCCGCACTGCAATTCGTCACCGACCAGGGAGATTTGCGCAGCGTCTGCGGCATCGTCACCGAAGCCAGCTCCGGCGACAGCGACGGCGGCCTGGCCAGCTACCAGCTGGTGCTGCGCGACGCCCTGGCGATCCTGGAAAAGCGCATCAACACGCGCGTGTTCCGCCAAATGGATGAAGTTGAGATCGTGCGGCAGATTCTCCAGGAATGGCGGCAAAAAAGCTCCACGCTCGGCGTCTGCTTCATGGACGAAGTGGACGAGGCTTTCCATCTGCAGCAATACCCCAAGCGCGAATTCACCATGCAGCACAACGAATCGGACGCCGCTTTCATCCGGCGCCTGCTCAAGCGCAGCGGCATCGGCTGGTACGTGCGGGCCGAGGCCAATGGCGAGGTGCCGACGCACACGCTGGTGCTTTTCAATAGCGCCGACAGCCTGCGCCAGAACGTCGCCGGCACCATCCGCTACCACCGCGACGCCGGCACCGAGCAGCGCGACACGATCACCTCTTGGGGTGCGGTGCGCACCCTGCAACCGGGCGTGGTGACGCGGCATAGCTGGGACTACCGCCACCCCCAGGGATCGGACTACATGATGGCGCAGACCAGCAGCGGCGTCGATCAGGGCGTCAGCGGCAACGAGCTGGCCGCCAGCCTGGATGATTATCAGGTGATGATGCCGCACGCGGGCGACGACGTCGACGACTTGTGCCGCCTTGGCCGACTGCACATGACGCGCCACGATCTCGAATCGAAGTGCTTCCACGGCGAAGGCAGCGTGCGCGATCTGTGCGCCGGCGAGTACTTCACCTTGAGCGGGCATTCGGAGGTGGACCAGCACCCGCGCGAGGAACGCGACTTCGTCGTTACGGCCTTGCAGGTGAACGCGCAGAACAACCTGCCCAAGGCGTTGGCCGAACGCGTGGAACGCCTGTTCTCGCGCAGCCGCTGGACGCAGGGCGCGCAGGAGCCGCAGATGCAGAAGGACATAGCGGACAGGATGGCGTCGGGCGCGCTGCGCATGCACGTCCAGTTCACGGCGGTGCGGCGCGGCGTGAGAATCGTGCCGGCGTACGACGCGCGCACCGACCTGCCGCAGGCGCTGATGCAAAGCGCGATCGTCGTCGGGCCGAAGGGCGAGGAGGTGTATTGCGATCAGATGGGGAGGGTGAAGATCCGTTTTCCCGGTACGCGGGCGGCGGATCATGTGCATGCGGATGGTTCGGGGGTGTCGAATGACGATAGCGACTCGGCCTGGGTGCGCGTGGCGTCGAATTGGGCGGGGAACGGGCCGGGTAGCGTGGATCAGTGCGGGACCATCGGCCTACCGCGCGTGGGGACGGAGGTGCTGGTCAACTTCTTGGGTGGGGATCCAGACAAGCCGGTAATTGTGGGGCAGCTTTACAACCAACAGGCGCAGCCGCCGGCGCTAAGCAACCTTGATGACTTGCCTGGCAACAGGCATTTGTCAGGTATTAAAAGTCGGGAAATCAAAGGAGCTCGCGCAAATCAGCTGCGCCTCGACGACACGAATGGTCAGATCAGTGCGCAGCTGTCGAGTGACCACGCAAATAGTCAGGTAAATCTAGGATTTCTTACTGAATCTAAAACACACGGTCATGGAAGATTTCGCGGCGAGGGAGCTGAGCTACGCAGCGATATGCAGACTACGGTACGGGGTGGGCAAGGAGTATTGATTACCGCCGAGGCTACAGATGCCGACAAGGGGGTGCATCTGGAACGCAACGGACTCAACAATGTCTTGATGAGTCTGGAAAAGCTGGTCCAGGAACTGAATCAGGAGGCCACCAAGCACGCGGACGACAACACTCATGGTCCGGAGCTGGCCGCACTAGTTGAAAAACTTAAGAAGATGGACACCAGCGGCGCTCCAATCGTAGCCATCAGCGGGCCAGCAGGCTTAGTCGCGGGCAGCAAGCAGAACATAGCGATCGGTGCCGACAAGACGATCGACATTGTTAGCGTTGGTGCCACCTGCCTTTCATCCGGAGAAACAACATCGGTACGTGCTGCACAAGGTATGAGCCTTTTCGCTAACGAAGGCGGGTTGAAGGCTACCGCAGCTAGCGGCCAGGTCATGATCAAAGCCCATGATGATCAGATGATGCTCTTAGCTAAAAAGGTTTTAGAGATCATCAGTACGACTGACTGGATCACTATCAAGGCGAAGAAAGGCGTGCGAATAAACGGGGGCGGGACCGAGTTGGAGCTGAGTGCCAGCGGTATCAAGGGGTATACGGATGGCAAGCATGAAATGTATGCCGCAGACCATCAGACCTTTGGCGCGAAAGCGCGTCCAACCGGGTTTTCCGCAGATCCACAGCTCCACAAAATATGCATTCCCTGCCTGCTTATTGCAGCCGAGGCGCATAGCCCATTCGCAATTTCAAAGTGAGGTGTTCATGGATTCGACTTACGTACTTATCGATACGACCCTGTTGGGAGACCTGAAAACCAAGCCTTGGTTGCAGAAAAATCGCCGGCCAAGTTGGATTGCCGCGATCTACGGCCGCTACGCCGCTGATGTCAGCCCAGTCGTGGTTGATGTTGAGCGTGCGGTTCAGTGCACACGGATTCCCTCTCTGATGAATATTGTGAACGCGCGACGGCCACAATTGGGGGTCTCGTTTATTGAGACGAATCTGACACTCGAGAAGTTAGTCGAGCATCTGCGGCAATTTATCTGTGTGCTTACTCGAGGCAATGGAGAACTTACGCTGCGATTTGCAGATGGTGCTGTTCTTCCTAATCTTGCCTCTATTCTGACGCCGGATCAGTGGACTTTAATGACCGCGCCGTTCAAAAGTTGGAAGGTTCATGGCCGGGACGGAAACTTACTTTCATTGCCAATCGGGAATTCGCCTGGCTCGATAAAGCCTCCGTTGATGCTGTCCGCCGCTCAAATCCGCGCCCTGAAGGACGCCATGGGCGCAGATCAGTTATTGGTCAACCTTCGCATGTACCGCAGCGCGCCTCCGTCCACGTATCTCACTGCGAAGGCTTTGGCACATGCTACCCAAGCTCGCCGCATGTGGCATGCCGCTGGCCATTCTGATGATCAGGATCTCGTCCTTTTCGCGGCCGGGGTATTTGATACCGACGGCAGGTTGCTGAGTGTGCCAGGGCTCGAGGACGCATTGGCTGGATCAGATCGTGTGAAAACCCGCGAGAGCTTGCGTCGGTTGGTTGAACTCAACGCTACCGTTTGAACGAGTGAAACTTTGCAATGGAGGCTAGATGAAAAATAGTAAAGGTTTGGGTGTCATTCGCTTGGGCGACAAGACTTCTCATGGCGGCAAAGTGATCTCGGCACAGGCCACTTTCAAAGCCCTTGGCATAGCCGTGGCGGTGAATGGAGATTTAACCACTTGCCCTAAGTGCAAAGGAACATTTCCAATTCAGGTAGCTACGAGTGATCGCATCCATCAAGGGAAAGTAGTGGCTTATCACGGCGACAAGACTGCGTGTGGCGCCAAGTTGGTTTCATCGATTTAACTATAGTGGAACATCAAAATTAAAAATAAATTTCTTCGAAAGATGATTGGTTGAAGTGTAATGTTCGTCACGAACGTATGGATTAGCCGATGGCGATTGAAATTTTTTCGAAATGAAAAGGAATATTTTTGAAAATGGAAACTCCATTCTTTCGCGTTCTGCAGTCCTCGCCAAGACAACGATGGTATTTATTCATTGTCATAGTTGCGAGCATGCTTGTATTAATTTGTTTAGTAGCATACGGGAAAATAGGTTCTTTAAATGAGTCGAAAGACTCCCTTCCTGTTGGCCTAACAGGCGTGCAACATATGGGTCAATATTTCAACATATCAGAGTTTTACGTCGATGGTGCTAGCGGTGGCAACGTGGGAAGGAATGGTGGTGGTAGTGTTTTTTGTTGTGTCATGCTTCCTAAAGAATGGCGGCCAGGCCTGAGGGCAGAAGTGCGATGGTCCGTTACAAACTGGTCGATGGAAAATAAAGATGAAATTAAAATCGGCAACTATAAAAGTCTAACTTTTCGTAATTATAAAGCTGTTGTCCCAGTAGAAAAATATGATGAGCCTGGTGAGGTATATGTCCACTTTTTTAAGGATGGTCAAGTACGTATTGCAGTAAGTCTTTTTGGACCCAGTGGCAATAGCCACCCTATTAAAAAAAATGAGGCCTCTTCAACGAAAAATGCCACCGTAGGCATATTGGTGCCATCGCTGTTTTCACAGGCGGAACTTGATGAGATGCGAAAAAAATACTATGAAGATAGATCAAGCCGGGGGGTAAATTGGAAATGATGAATGTCAGTAAAATAGTTATAGCGCCAACCTTGACGGCGCCCGTAAAACTGATTCGATTCGTACGGCCAAAACACATCGCGGAACTTGTTAAATGCGAGTGTTATATCAACGCCGGATTTTTTTTCGATGGAACTAGAAATAATGTGGGTGTGGATAAACCGCTGTTCAAACATAGTAATATCGCTAGATTGTCAGCAGCATATAAAGACGATCCGGATCGTTGGTTTTACAATACTTATGTGGCGGGGGTTGGAACCAAGTTTGCATCCATTCGCGAGCCCAGTGACAGTTACTTAGGTTCAGGCTTTGGCGTAGGTTGCGAAGCCAGGGTTCTGTATGCGATGCTTAGATTTTTTAACATTCTTCACGCTACCGCGTTTGATAAGCAGTCATATTTTTCTCCGTCACAGGTTGAAGCGCTATGTTCGGTTCGCAATAGTGGAAGCGCGAATGACTACCTTGGGTTACGTGATTTAGGACTAGACTCTGGTTTACTATTACCGCACTTTTTTGGAGCAGGAATGAGGGAAGATTTTTTCCGGGATCATGTACAACGACTCAAATCAAAGTTGGCAGTAGCAGCAAAACCAAGGATAAAGGAGTGCTTCATTGATGTGTTTGGATTTTCACGCGGCGCAGCAGAAGCCAGGGTATTTTGTAATTGGCTTAGCCGTTTGATGCCTACTGGAAAATTTGCAGGGATTCCGGTTAGATTCAGATTTGTAGGGCTATTCGACACTGTTGCATCTGGGGGCTTCTGGTCTAGCGTTTCGGGCGCTATGCAAAAAGGCCCCACGGGGCACAGTGGTTGGGCTGCAAGTGAGTATCTGAGGGTACCACAGACTCTAGAGAACTGTATTCACATGGTAGCTATGCATGAGTTACGTCGAAATTTTCCTATAGATGGAATCAGCCTTGACGGGGTGCTGCCTCCAAACACATGGGAATTTGCGTATCCGGGGTCACATAGTGATGTAGGGGGAGGATACCTCCCAAATGAGCTCGGAGTCTCCTACAGCAACGACATGCAGGAGAGCGATTCTTTAAAGCTTTCACAAATTCCTTTGAATCATATGTTTGATTGTGCTGTCGCCGCTGGCGCCCCTTTGGACAAGAATTTAGCTTTCGATTTACAGAAAGGTGATCCGTTTCGGACTTCGCCGATTGTGACCGATGCTTACCAAAAGTTCTTGACTGCTTCGACCTTGGCACCACGTCCCATACACGCTTGGCTACAACCATATCTGAATTGGCGTTGGCAAAATCGTATAGGGTTTACTAAACTCAATCATGTTAATAAATCAGGTAAAGAAGATCGTGAAATTCTCGTAAAATTTAATGATATGCTTATGGCCGATGCAATGCTCATTAAAAGGATGACTGGGGTTAAAAAGAGCCGGCGTCCGCTGTTTGCCCTACCCAGCCCGCCCACTCGAGATGAAATAGCTTTTGGAGCGCTGGATTTGGAGGCTCGCACAGTTCTCAATGAAGCCGAATTAGCAGCTAAGTCTAAAGATGAATTAGCGAGTTTTTTTGATGGATTCGTGCACGACTCCCTTGCCGGTTTCGACGCAGCTTCGATCGAATTTACTGGCTATTGGCGGTATCGTAAGGGATTTGTTGGCAACGACGCCGGAGGAATTGTTTTTAACGAATCGGAGCAAAATGACGTGCAGTCAGTTTAGCCCTGCTCGTATTGACGACGGAGGACTTGGCGCCGGCGATGCTACTTCGTCCTGCCGGAACAATTCGAAATTCACGCTCGACCAAGACTCGGCTGCGGACGATCGCTGTCTATAAAGTGGTGAACCAAGCGAGCCGGCGCCATGCACGCTCCGGTGTGAGGTGAAACGACACTAGCCACGCGGCGATGAAGGCAAAGAAAAGCTGGAGCTTTCGCAGGATCATGCGCAGGTTGCGGCCGCATCCACTCAGCGGTGCGTTGAACGCGTCGCCATCAGTGTCTTCGAGTCAATTGCGTCGTAGTCTGCCGTCGTTCTCCATATGCCCAATCGCAGTCGCCCGGTGATGTCGCGCTTGAGCTTGTGGTGGTGGGACGCTGGTTCCGGCTTGCACGTCGGCGCCGCGATAGTCCAGGTCCACAAACACTTTCTTGGGCTGGTGCTCGGTGAGGATCGCCACCTGCTCCATGGTTTCCCCCGGCGAAGACCTCCGCGCCGGCAACAACTGCACCTCGGCCTCGAGCAAGTCACCGCCCAGCTGAAAAACGTCACCAACAAGCTCGAACCGGTGCTACGCCCGACGCCATATTCGACCCTACCGATCCGAACGCCTCCGGCTGCGTCGTCGCGCTCACCCTGGTCGCCCAAACGAGGCACCCGCTATCGAAGATCCCGAATTCTATGGCGCCGGCGTCTACGCCATCTACTACCGCCGCGACTTCGGCCCCTACGCGCCGCTCAAGGGCATGGACCATCCGGTCTACGTCGGCAAGGGCGATCCCGACAACCGAGCCGCTAAGGACGCGGTCAGCCAGGGCACCAAGTTGTCGGCCTGGCTCAACGAGCAAGCGCGTAACATCCGCAAAGCCGTCACCACGCTCGACATCGACGACGTTCGAATGTCGCTTCCTCATCGTGCAGACGAGCTTCCAGAAATCGGCCGAGGACTACCTGATTAACTTCTTCAAGTCGATCTGGAATTCGGAAACGTAGATACGCTTCGGCTTGGCCACGCACGGCGAGAGCTCGGAAACCCCGGTCCCCAAGCGTTCCCGGGCGGACACGCCGCATCTCGACCGCGAGTGGGCCGACGCGACTACGGACAACCAAAAGCCGCCGGCGACGATCATCGAACAGATCGGCGCCCACTTGGCGACGCACCGGCCTTTGCCAACTTCTACAGATCTTCGAGCGCTTCACCGAAGACGTGCATCAACTGAAGCTGAAGAGCTTCTCCACGCGGCGGGCGCAATGTCCAACTGGAGTTTGTCGGCGACGTTAGTCCTGAGCAGCTCGCATGCGTGATCGGTGATCATCGAGGCCAAGTCCATTGGCACAGCGTTACCATCGCTGTAGAAGGGCTATCTGAAACCACACGGAGTCGTTTGCGGCCAGAAGCGTAAGTGCAATTGCTGGGCCAGCTTGGTAAGCATTTTTTCGAAACAAAAGATTTTTTTTAGTTGAACTAAGGTCTAACCGATTTTGCTCTGCAAGGTAAAAGGTTGCCGATGTGGGGTCGCTGTCTCGGGAATCGTAGGTCACTAGGCCTTGGTTGTCCGCGATAGCGGCGCTACGTCATGTACCTTGCCTTCTCGGCTCATACATGGAGCAACTGATGACCAAGACCTGTATGCCCAAGTTGTGTTTAAACCACGATGAATTGTTAGCCATCGCTCTCCACGTCATGACGTCCCAAGCGGCAATCAAATACGAGCGCTTGTCAGGTGGGCAACTGCGCATCACAATTGATCAAAATGGTGTCGCATTGCTGAAAGAAAAATCAACGCCATCGTATGCCTACGTCCAGGAAGGCGGTTCGGCGTCGGAATTGTATTTGCACGAATATGAGACCAAGGTAGACGCGATGGCCGGTCGAGTTAAGTGCGCGTCAGCTGGGGCATACAAGACGGGTGGGATTGTCGAAATATCCCCATGTTTACGGTTATTTGGAGACGTTTTTCTCGCTACAGCGGAAGCGCTCGTCGGAACGGTCCCGGGCCTGTCTCTCTATGGAGGCGGGGAGGTCGGCGGCATTTGATCTCGACGTCCTCGGGCCGGGGCGACCGGTGGCGTGCGGCCACCTTGTGCCGCTCGCAATATTCCCCAGATGCCCATTGCGACCACAACAGCGCGTCGGCGCTGTGCGTCTCGGCGGGCGGCGTCCACAGCTTGTCCTTGTCCACGCGGAGGCCGACAAAGAACACGCGCATGCGCTTCTGCGGCACGCCGTAGTTGGCCGCGTTCACCAGCTTGAAGGTGACCCGCTACTCGCTCACGGCGCCCGGCTTGTTCTTCCATTTGCGCAAGCGGGCCAGATGGTCGCCCCATTGCTCCATCGGCTTGGCGGTCAGCGACGGAAACTCCAGCTGCAGCAGGATATAGTCGAAGTAGTCGGCGAAGGCGGCGCGGGTGAGGCCCTGCACGTTCTCGAAGACGAACGCGCGCGGACGGGCCTCGCGCACGGCGCGCACCGCCTCCGGAAACATGTCGCGCTCGTCCAGGAAGCCGCCGTGCTTGCCGCCCATGGAAAAGGGCTGAAAGGCTTGCTTGAGGGCGTTATTGCTGAAGGAAATGGAAACGCTTACGATCGCAATCAACGATATGATTGATTCTTTTGTTTAGCGCCTTTGCTGTTGTAAATCGATCTAATCAATTTCTGTCGAAACCACAGGTCAGCATTGAAGTGGTCCATCGTATGCTGCCATCCGAAATAGATTGATTTTAGTCAGGACAAGGTAACCACGCGCCGACGCGGACGCTGGCGAGACCAACACCCTTTTGCTTGCTAACTGAGTCATAGGCATCCGAGACAACATGATGAGCTTAAATCTGCTTGAGCTCATTGACGATCAGGCTGGCGGCGAGCCAGTCATGCGGCATCCTTAAGCGGGGTTGCTGGCTCGGACCGCGAGGCTTGTTCATACAGGCCCAATAGATCGCCTACGATTTCGCCGAGCGCAAGTCCCAGCAGTGGCGGGACCGCGTTGCCGACCTGTGTATATTGGGGTACCTCGTACTTTCGCTTTTTTCCTCCCGTCGTGGTCTTTGAGCGAAATACGAAGTTATCGGGGAAAGACTGGATTCTTGCCATTTCTCGAACCGTTAGCGTACGCAGGCACTTCGACCCCGGACTATCATCGTCGTGGTAATGGCACATATCGTCCGGTATCGATAGTGCCGCCGGTGCCGGCTCGCCAGATTTAAGTGCACGCTGCGACCGCTTGCCGGTCCGGTTCTCGACTAAGGATTTTTCGAGATCGTTCTTATGGTGAAATGAATAGAATTGACCGCCCTCGTTCATGTAAAACGCCTGTCGCGAAAGTTCTTGCCATGCCGTGTCTGAGAGAGTATGGCTCTTGCCTTTCAATATCGCGCGGGCCGACCCGGCCGCTTCACTCGACACGTTGTTGAGTACCTGATATATGCGAAACCTCCTTTGGACCTCGAAGCCATGTTCGCGGTAGACATGGTTTTTGGCCCCGCCGGAGCTGGACGCCCCTGGAGCGATTGGCTGTCCAAAGGGACCGAGTCGCGCATTGATCCGTTGCACATAGCTTGACTTACTTCTCCCCTCGTACAGGAGGTCGTCGATCGCCTCCTTGACGGAAGGGGTATGGTTCCCAACCAG
The DNA here is from genome assembly GCF_979254035.1 of Duganella sp. AC237. NCBI lineage: Bacteria > Pseudomonadati > Pseudomonadota > Betaproteobacteria > Burkholderiales > Oxalobacteraceae > Duganella > Duganella sp. AC237. The sequence continues at coordinate 421,308 of NZ_CEEDEW010000003.1, forward strand.
GCGTGAAAGGAAAGTGCTTTCGAAGGCAGCTGCATTCTTTTCCGGGTCGTGGACTGGTAAGTCTTCCCGTCCTACGCTTTCCCCGACCTCGTCCGGTGGTAAAAGGCCTCTGAACGAATTAAGAGCTCGAGATCCTTGCCACCCAGACTTACCTTTAAGCGCTGAAGGACATCGTAGCGTATGGAGAGCATGACGAAGCGGCGGCGGTTTTGCGCCACGCCAGCGTGCTTGGCGTTGACATGCAGGCAGATCGGCACATAACCGTGCCTGGACGTACCCCGTTCATCCTTTTCGTTCAGGCCGAGCTCGACGAAGGCCTTGGCCACTTCAAGCCAGGCGAACACTTCCTTCCCGTCCACCTTGAACGGTCGAAGTATCCCGGTGACGTTCTCGAGCAGCGCGAATCTGGGCTGGACGAGGTCAACGAAGCGAGCGAATTCCCAGGGTAGGACGTTGCGCGAATTCGTGTATTCGCGCATACCCGCCATGCTAAAGCTTTGGCATGGCGGTCCGCCAGAGACCAAGTCGACGTGCCCGTGACCGAACCCGTTCTTCAGCTGCTCGAGTACGCTCATGTTACGCCCCTCTCCTAGCCAATGGTTCAGCTGTACGATGCTGCCAATGACGAGCGAGCGTTCGAGCACCAGGCCGTCCACCTCGAGGTCGCAGGTTGCTTTAACGGATAGGCACGCATGGGGGTTTTCCGTCAATCTGGCCGAGAGCGCATTTGTTCCATGCTGGCTCGACAGCCATTTGGTTTTGAGTTGGAGCGGTGTGGGTTGGAGCCCGTCTGCCATGGCCCGCAGGTCCTCGCCAAGGAGATTGTAGGCAAACGTTTCCCCGGCCATTGGCGAAAGCTCATTTGCAAGTAATAATTTCCCACCAGCAGCCCGAAGGCCCAACGATAGCCCCCCGCATCCCGCGAATAATTCTATATATTTCATATCTTTTGAAGGCTGATCGGCTTGTAACGCCGAGGCTGCATTTTAGCAAGGACAAGCTTACCTAGCGTTATTTTCTTTTCATCTTGCATGCCATACCCTTATAGTTACACATGAGGCCGCTAGCTTTTGGCAATAGTCCTGCCAACTCGTTTGCTGTGGCGGCCGGCTTGCCCCCGAATAGGCTGCATAACGGTGGCACAGCCGTGCTGCTCAATGCAATGTCGCGGTGGAGGGGCGCGCCCAACTACGATAGGGACGAAGATGCATCCATTTCATGTAGGTCGGGAATACCCCAGACGGGAGCTTCTCGAGTTCCTCGGCAGCAGGCAACAACAAGCAGGTGTGCTGTGGGGCGAACGCTCGCCCGGCTGCATGATCGTTACTTCCGGTGGCCGGCACGGTGCTAAGGTAGGATATTTCGACGAGCGCCGGAAGGATGGCTCGTGGTGGTATTTCGGGCAAGGCCGTTCGGGCGACCATGTCCTTACGAATGGCGCGAACCGGAGACTCGCTGCCGGTCGTCATACCATCCTGCTCTTTACCACGAGGGAGCCCACGGCTCAGGAGGTTCGGGAGCGCGGGAACTACCAAAAGCTTTTTTGCTTCGAAGGCATGTATAACACATGCAGCCACGAGGCCAAAGTCGCTGGACAGGGAGCAAGGGAGTCGGATGTGCTGCTGCGATTCTTGCTCACGCCAGTGGAGGATACCGCCTTGGACTCCGTCCCTGACGGAGAAGTGCCGGCTAGCCTGGCAGTGCTGCGCGAACGCGCTCTTGCAGCAGCCCAATCTGATTGCCCCGAGGTTAGGTTCTCTATTGCCCAGTACCGTCAGCGATGCAGACTCGTCAAGCAATACGCTATGGCGCGCGCAGCGGGCAGATGTGAGGCATGCGGCAATCCGCCGCCGTTCGTGAACGACGCAGGCAATGGATTCCTTGAAGTCCATCACATCCTCAGGTTGGCCGACGACGGGTTGGACGCATCGGAAAACGTCGCAGCGGTTTGCCCCAATTGCCATAGGCGTGCACACTATTCGGCCGATCGAGTCGCATTCCAGGCGAAGCTGCTCGCCGACATATGCGCGATTGAGCAGACCTTGTCCGCATTGAAGTGAGACGAGGACTGGTTGATCGAGAGCGAGGGCGCGCATTATGCCCCGGCTGGCCGTTTGATACGTGTCTGGAACCACTCTCTCGCTTCATCGCTCTTGGTTAGGACGGCAAGGCGCGCCGTGGGACGCGTGCATGCCACGTATAGGTCTTCCATCTGGAACGCAGAGTCCGGTTCGGCCGACGGGATGCCGGCATCGACCAGAATGATTGCTGGTGCCTCGATTCCCTTGAAACTGCGGATTGTCGAGAAGCAGACCTGACCGACGCCACCCATATTTAGTAGGTCTTCGGACAGGAACATCCCGTTTCCCTTTAGATGCTCGCTCATGCATGAATTCTTAAGCGCATACGGAGATAGGACGACGACGCCTCGCTCGTTGCTCCACTGGCGGGCGAGTTCCCAAGCCTTATTGGCCATAGCCTTTCGGTCGGTGCAGGAAACGACTAGCGGGACCTCGCCCTCGGGCATTCCTGGCATCGACAGGATGTCGCCGGCGCCGAGGAACCCATTGGTCGCGTTGTTGACCTTCATTGTATTTCGGCAATTATGGTAGAGCTTGAATATCACGTCGGCGCCGAACGCATCGCCGACACCTGCCCTAAAAAGATCCTGGCGCCGATCTGTGAAGATGGTCCACCCGGATCTAGGCTCGCGTAGGAGTTCGTGCAAAGCGTACAGCCGGAGTTCGTTGAAATCCTGCGCCTCGTCTACGATGATGGCGTCGTATTTCTCATCGTGGCCGCACTCCGCCGCTCGTCCGAAGGCTAGTTCAGGCAAGGTCTCCTTAAAATATTGGTCAAGTTCGCCGACAATCGCTGGTTGGCCGCACAGATCAATGAAGAGCTTGTCCACGCTTGCGATGCTTTCCGCAAGGCTTGGGTGACGTTTTCGCAGTGAACTGGCGAGCTTCTTGTTGAAGCATACATATAAGGCCCTTCTCCCTGACTCAACGAGCGCCTGTAGCCGCCACATGGCGAGCAATGTTTTGCCCGATCCCGCCGGACCCGTTACCGCCACCGTCGGGAATTCGAATACTCCACGCAGCGCCGCGAACTGCTGGCGCGTCAGCTTGTCGATGAGTTCCAAGTCCTGCTGGACGTCGACTTGCGTGTCCGCCTTAACGACGGTAAAGGGTTGGCTCGTCAAGATTGCTGCGATCGCCTCAATGGTTTGCATAGTAAAGTACTCAGACTTTCCATCCGAGCCCCGTTGCGTGAGTGCGTGCCGGATCCTCGATTCTAGTTCGTGCATGTTGCGACTAGTGACCATGGTGGAGGCGTCGAACATTGCGGGTACATTGCTCGCCACGCCGTTCGGATAAGCGACAAGCCAGGAATAGCGACCGGGGAATCTGGGCCACGCGCCTTTTTGCTCGACGATTCTGGCTAGCTTGTACATGTTCTTCATCGCTTGCTCGGGTGGGGATGGCGACACTAGGCTCGCCAAGCCATCCTGACCGCGTCGGTACCACAAGCCGTCTTCGCCGATAAATATTTCTCGCGATCCCTTTACCTCGACGATGACCATTCCAGCGCCGGGTACCAACACAACGAAGTCGCACTGGCCATCAGCTACCAATCCGCTTTCCTCTCGAATTGCCCAGGTTACGTTGACTAGTACTGTCCACGTGGCCGGCAGTTGCGCCTGTAACTTTTGCAGCATCATTCTTTCCGAGAAATCCGCGGGAATAGGGCCTAGTACGCGCGCCATTTAAGTGCCTCCTTTACTGCCGCTCGCTAGCCTTGCAATGACGATCAGGGCCGCAGCCTCGGCGTCCGCGAGCCTCCCCACGCCCACCATATGGACGAGAGGGGCGCTCGCCCCTGGGAGGCGTCGCACGATGACTTGTTGTTTCCGCCCGTCGCTCGTCTCGGCCAGCCAGGCACCTGGGCCTGCATCGTAGACGGGCATTGTTGCGATCTTTTGGTAGCGCGTACCCGCGTGCTCGAATTGTCCCACCGGCAGCACCTGGGTTAGGATAGGCGGGCCGCTGCCAGTCTCGCTAGCGGATGCCGACGATATTTCCAGCGTTACGAACTCATTCAGGTTCGCTCGTACCCATGCCATCCGGCGCGATAGATTAAACGAATCGACCAGCCGGATCGCCCTCACGTCGTTTTGCAGAGCCCACTGCTTGCATGCGGCGATCACGTTCTTTTCGCCGGGCTCATCTTCACACAGCGGATGGACAACTAAGCAGACGACACGTGCGTCGCCGGGCTCGCCCCAGCCTGGTAGCGGGGCGACCGAAGGTAGCGGAGAGCTCGGGAATGCTTCCCTGTAGCGCAGCGCGACTTCTTCGGCGAGATCCATCCATTCAGGCATAGGGGCGCTATTCCCTCTAGTGCCGACAATTACGGTGTCTAGGCCAGGGCGGTATGCCTTCCCATGCATCGTCGCCAGCATCTCCAGCCCCAGTTGCCAATCTAGCAGACCGTGGAGTGGACGATTGCGGTACCCGCGAAGCAGTGTTTCTGGGCCCCTCCAAGGCTCTTTCGTCGACCGCTCCCATGCGGCCCGAAGGTTGCCCCCCATTCTGGACGCCGGTCCATCGCCTAGAATGCAGCCTTCCAACAAATCTTCCCACTTATCATTTGCCCATTCGACCAGCCCCGCTCCGTTCGGATGGGCATCGGCTAGGTAGAGTTCTGCGCCGATCTCGGGGCCGCTCGTGTACCGGTGTACCGATGCGATCTCGATGTCTAGCGAATCGATGTCAAGTTCGAGCGCGATTGCACGTTGCAGGATCGTGGCGGCTGAATACCAGGCGGCGCGGCGCCGCACCAAGACATGCGAATCGTCGACGAACGACAGGCCGAGGTCGTCAGCCATGCGGATGCCGAGGACATCCGTCGTCTTTGGCGATGTTATTGCAACACGCCGATCTGTCGAAGCGGAATCGCTACGCCAAATCTGCCCGCCCAAGCCTTGGCTACCCGGTTTTTTTGAAAGCCAACCTGTTTCGGAAAAACCGAAGAGCTTGGAATTGTTGGTGTTCGTCCTGAATACTCTTGCCTGTCTGCCGAGTGCAACTTTGCTGTTTAGCCGGCTGGCATAGGTGGCGTCTCCTCCAAGCTCTGGGGACATCGTCGTGGGGAACCCCGGGCGATTTCGTGTTTCCTCCCATCGCTTGGCGCTTTTGGTGGTATCGAGGTCTGACACGAAGGCGCGCGGCGCTACCGCCATGTATGGCTGCGCCTTGTCGTAGCTACAACTGGGGCACACAACGAGGGCAGAGCCTTTGAGGAATTGAGAGTTCCACCAAGCAGTACTTGCTGTAGGTTCTAATGTGCTTGCAGATACGACCTGAACCTGCAATTGGCGGCAATCGGGACAGAACAATTGAACATAAGCGGTCCCGACCGGTGGCCCGCTCGCTTCCCAGCAGTTCTTCACACGATTGTATCTTGCCTCACCGCAGATGCCGTCTGGGGTGATCTGTCGCTTGTCCCAGGTCCGGTGGGACCCGGGCACGAATTCTGCGACTGCCTGATCGAACGGCCGGTCCAGCGTTTTTGCCTCCTGGCTATCGGGGAACGAAAAGTAGAGGTTACGGACGTTTGTCGGCATGCCATACATGGGCAGAATACCTGCCTCCGCCAGGCGCAGTGCGAGCGTCGTCTCGACGAAGACGGGGTCCGCTAGAGCGAACTCGATTCGATCTGGCAAATTGTTCGTTGCGGCGGCCAACATGCTGGCGGCGATGCGCGTTCCCACCGCGATTGCGCTTGCCACCTCGTTAACTTCGTGTTGGTGGCTGGAAAACCAGTCACGGATGCCAGCCATACGTGCTGGAGCCTGCTCCACCGTCCCGAATTCGCCGTGAATGTCTGGCCTGCCAGTGTCGGCCCAAGTCGTGCCCGCTTTGCGAAAGGCCCTGCGTAGTACTTCCTTGGCGACCAGACGCTCGGCAAGAATCCTTTGCTCCCTCCCAACAGCAACGCTGGGTTGGGGAGGGACTCCACCAGTCATCTCTGCTGGGTACTCAAAATGTATGCGATCGTGCGATTGTCCGCGGCAGAAAGTTAGCGCCGCCGAGAATGGCTGGTTCTTCCGACCGGCACGGCCGGCTCGCTGCTGGTAGTTGAATCGCTCCGGTGGCATATTGGCCTGCAGAATCGATTCCAACGAACCGATGTCGACGCCAACCTCCATCGTCGTGGTGACCGACAACAGGTCGATGGCGTCTACGTTTCGATACGCGGGTCGCGGTGCTATGTCGTGGATTTCGTCGTCCTCGAAAAAGATTCCGCGGAAGTGCCGTTGCCGCTGCGCCTGATTAATAGTTTGTCCGGTAAGTTCTTCCGCGTGGATCCGGAATTTTGCGCGCGAGTCTCCCGCCTCGTGCGCGTAGTAATGGTCGCTCGCGATCGCTGATGCGTTCCTGGACGCGTCGGCGTCCCTTGGCAGTCGCCGGTAGCATCGGCAGCAGACACCCGCTGAAGCATGCCAGTGGACTTGATTGCAGCCTGCGCACCTCCACGGATGTGATTCGGGCGAAACGACCCTGACCCAAAGCTGTTCTAACCTTACGATGCCCCATTCGCCACCACAATGGTGTTGTGCTGTTTTCAGCGCATCGCGCACGTTGCAGCGCAAAACCTCGGGGTCCACGGCGAATGTTTTGGCTACCGCTTCTATGTATCGAAATACGCGCTTCTTGGCGATACTCTTGGAATTAGCATTTGGCTGGTCATCGGCCCATCCAACGACCGCGAATGATCCCTGCGCGGGATCGGTCCGGCGTTCTTCGGTCAAGATACGAAGCACTGAATTACATGCATCCCGTAAGGCGGGTCCCATTGTGGGGATCATCCCATTTCTGGTTCCAGGCTCGATGCATAGGTACCCGAGGCCCTGAGCCTCGATATCGTACAGGAGACGGCCCGATAATGCGCGCCATGCAGCCGTCCTGAGGGCCAGCCCGAGCGCCGCGAGGTCGGCCAAATTAGACTCTGACTTGTCCGTAACGCAGGATAGCAGAGTGCCATTCCGCTTATCGAGGACCTGAGTCCAATCGCGCTGGTCCTTACCCGGCCGCACGGTACGCTGCTCGACCGATGGTCCGCCCGGATTTACGCCAGTCTCCACGAAGGCGCGCCACAGTGGCGTTAGCTCCTGACCTCCCCGTGGATCAGGGGTGCGGAGGATGTCGTCGATACGTACATAGCCTGAGCTGTGCTCCCGCGCTTCTTTGATCGCCTGGCGGGCCTCTAAGGTACTAAATTCATTGTCCTGTAACGCATCTTTCACTGAAAGGAGGAATGCTCGAGCGTGTCCGAACGATATCTCGTCGAGGTGCGCCCGACGTTCGAGTAGGATTTGCCTAGCACCTACTTCGTCGTCGGCCTCCATTGCGGCTAGCATTTCTTGCTTAAGTGCGCCCATGTCGGATAGGTTCGCCCGGCGTAGTTCCTCGTGGAGGAACACGCGCAATAGGTGGTTCCATTGTTGGTCCTCGACGCCCACCGCTAGGCTCGCGGCGGCTTCTCGGCTGTCGGAGAATGCGACGAGGCGTTTAGACTCGCCTTCCAGTGCGCCCATTAGGTGCTTTGCGAGCAGATGCGACATCACGCCAAGGCCTGTGACGAACGAACGGATCGGAGACCTCCGGCCAATTCTGTCGGAATAGTTGATCTGGCAGGCAGGGCACCTTTGCGGCATCGCTGAGTACTCCTCCTTAGCATCGCCGTCGGTCGCTGCCGCGAGGGAGAACCATAGGCATCGTACCTCATCGTTGCCCAGCTTTGGTCTGATGTGGACGATCCCAGTACGTGGGTTGATCACGGCGTGCGTCCAAGCGGCGCTGCGCTTCGCCTTCGGCTTTCTATTGTCGTCAAGTTCCTCCGACCCATGCTTCCAAACATAATCGTCTGGGTTATCCAACTTAAAATCAGGTGGCACCAGCCAGATTACGCCTAGATCCTTGTAGCGTTGGCTATCAGTTCGGTTTGCATGGCTCGACTCGGGCAGCCCTTGGATTTGGGTCGGTAGCGCGGTCAGCTCGTAGGCAACGGGTTGAGACGGGCGCCCGGGGAGCTGGCTTGGCGCCCGTACTCCCATGTCGGAAATTGCGATTGGTATCTTGTTACCACAGAGCAGTTGCGTCCCGCAGCACTCGCAGTAAAGGACCTCAAGCAGGCGTTGCCCACCCGCCGAAAGTGCCAGATCGGGATGCAAAGAACCTACTCGTCGTCGCTCGTCGCTAGGCTGTAAGGCTGGCGTGGCCCATAATCCATCGATGTTCTTGGCCATCCAGTGGAACCGAAGTCGCGGCAGACCGAGGTCCCTCGCTTCAGTCGCCCCCATCGCAAAGAACAAGCCTCGGGTGGCCAGCTTAGCATCTTCGGGATTAGCGAGTGTTGGGAACCACCGGCGCGTCAGAGTGGATAAGGACGTCGCCCTTACGCGGTCTGCTCGAAATCCGGCGACGATTTGGTCGCTGACGCTAGCGCGCGCCTTAAGAAGGGAGATCACGAATCGCGGGTCGGCCTCGGCCCTAGCACTCGCTGCGGCGAGCGTAGTTCCCAGCTGGAGGCATGCGTTGGACAGCTCGTCGTCCATGGACGCGGTAGCGTCATCGTCCCGGTGAAGCATTTTCCCTTCCTCGATGTGAAAGCGCTCTTTCGCTTGTTCTGGGGTGAGCCCGAAGAACCCGCCCAGGAATTCGAAGCTCTTGTCACCGCCGTCTAGCGAGGCGCTCGATGCCAGGATTTGCAGCTGGGGGCTGTCGGCGCGTAAGTTCAACCGAAGCAGCAATAGGCGAATGAGGTAAGCCACTTCCGTGCCGGAGGCGCCGCGGTACAGGTGGAGCTCGTCTATGACGAGCTGGAACACGCGTGACTCATCGCCTTCGAGCCATTCGCGAGTAATGTCAAACATCTGCGAGTCAGCGGTGTCCTGGGCCAAGGACGGATGCACGTGGCGCATGAGCATGATCGAGAGCATGCTCACGTTCGTGATCAGTAGGTCTGGCGGGGCGGTCTGCATCTCCCATCGGTGGAATAGCTCGCATGCGCCAGGTTCAAGGCGCGGAATGAAGCTGGCCTGCTCGAGGGCCTTCTCGAGGTCCTTTGTCAGTGCCTCGACCCCGACTCCGTTGCCGTCCGCCTTGGCAAGGTCGATGTCTTTATTAAGCTTTCTGATACGCTCGATGATCCCGTTAGACTCGCCGATGGCGTCGGAGAGCGTTCTCTTAAGCCGGTCATGTGCGTCGGCGCGTCGCGACCCGTCGACGTCGAAGGGATGGCCTGCAATTGGAGTCGTTCCATTGTAGCGGCCGAAGCGAATGCGATTGCCCGCAAGCGCGTCGTTCTGCGCCTCGTGCGCGCCATCAGTGTCAAGCGCGCTTCGTAGCCGCGAAAGTTGGTCTTCGACCAGCGCGTTCATGGGATAAAGCACCAAGGTGCGAAGGGCTGCGGGACGGGTCTCGCCCCGCAACTTGCGGTGTGTATCGTTCCAGCGAGGAGGGCTAGCCTTGGTCCAGGTAGTATTGCTCGGCTTAGCAGCTGGCCACCCCCTATAGGGCGCTTTCGCTTCCTTAATGAGGTTGGCAAGCACTGGCAATAGAAACGATTCCGTCTTGCCGGAACCCGTGCCAGTCACGACAACGCAATGCTTTCCCTCCAGCGCACGGCGCAACATGCGTTGCTGGTGGATGTACAGGGGATGGTCACCATTGAACAACCCCGCGCCGACGACCGCTTGAAAGGCTTCCACTGCCGCCGGTGACATTCCTGGCAAGTCCGCTCCCGAGAGCTCGTCGAGTGCTTTCCCGGACTCGTACGAGGGAATCGGTTCGACGTACGGCTCCTGGAACAGCACTGCATCCTTGTCGAGCAGCTGCTTCCGGTCGTGCTCAAAGGTTGGCGAGTTGGTCGCGAAGGCCGAAGTTATGTAGCGCTTGATTCCGGCCTGGATTTGCTCGAATGATTCTATTGGATCTCTCATATTGTTCTCGTCGATACCGGAAAAGTGCAACCTGCGACAGCCGCTTTCCGTGTTTGTGTCATGTTGTGGCCAGACTGGCGCCTAGTTTGCTAGCAATCATCTGCGCCACCTCCGGTGGCACAGATCGATATAGGAGCCATTTGCCAGCCGCCATACCGTTGTAAACCTGGCTGACTGCAGCGATACTTTTACCGTCTGCCTGCCGGACGATTACGCATCGCCCGTCGACTATACGCTCGGTGGTCTGAACAACCTCGGGGGCCACGCCACTACACAGCACTAAGGCGCGTTCGAGGACGATCGGTAAGCTCATGCGTGCTGGCAGAAATAGGACTCGCTCCCTAGCGGAATATGGGAGCGGCCAAGGACAAGCATCGTTGATATAGTGGTGCTGCTTCACCCAGCGGGCAAAAGCCTGCATTGCGATCCAGATACCCCACCGCGAGTCGCGTATAAATCCGTAGCGTGACTTGCCTTCTTTTCGCGTGGACAGCATGTAGACACGCCCACCTTCAATGTCCCGATCGTCCATGCGGAATAGGTCGCAGTCCGAACGTGGTGCCAGGCGCTCCATGGTGTGGAAGCATCCCGTGCCTGGGTGGAACCTTTGCGGATGATGTTCGAGGGCCCCAACGCTTTCAACCGCACCTTGTTCGACATCGACGCGCACTTCGTCGCAGGTTGCGGCCCAGGTAGCGACGCAATGCGCCTGCGCACCCAAGGAATGCATGTTGCAGGCAGCGGCGATACGTTCGATATCAGTGGGAGTACACCCCACGATCCTCCAAGCAGGAAGTAGCCCCGTAGTAGATGCAGGCTGATGAATGGCCCTTACTCCAACCCTTTCGTAAAGGGAGCGCCATTGTGATCGGGACAATGAGCCGAGAATGGTATGGACTGCCACGCCAGCGCGCGACATTGGCAGTGCGTAGATTGCCGGATGCACGGCATGAATGCGCGTGAAGTGACCTCTCGAATTGGTCTCTATTTCTAGATGCCCACGGCAGCGGAGATCCAGCAGGACCTTGTCGGCTTGCATGGTTCCCCCGACGCGGGCCAGCAGTCGCGCCACCTGCTCCTTTGCCGTGCCCCATGCCATGGAGCCATGCCTAGCCAAGCTATCTAGGAATAGGGTGGCGGGGTTCGAATCCATCTTCAGCACGCCTAGTGGATGAAGCTTATCTCCAAGAAGGTCGACCTCGACGGGGGGGGGCACGAGTGCAGTCGCCTTGGCTTCTAGTACATCTTCGGCCAGGCTTCCTCGCAGGCCGGCGCCTGTTCCTTGTGGATGACCTTGTCTGTCCAGACTAAACTCCCGGCCCAGCGAGATGTGCTGCCCGTTGTCTGGTGCGATCCTCAACGTCACGCTCGCGAGCTCGCGGATACCTTCAAATGCTGCTATCCGAAATGACTTTTGCGTTGTGTCCCGCAGCGATACCCTAAAGCGCCGCACCCCCGGCTTTCTTCCTTCTTGAAACGACGCAGTTTCCGCGAGGTCTACCATTGCGTCGGCGCGCAGGATTGTGCCTGGAGGAGCATCGAGCTCGAGTGACGGTAGGTCGTAGGATAGGTATTGCCGCTTACTAGCGCGCCGAACCGATCGCCCGCCAACGATGGCTAGTATGCGGCCGGTTCCGTCGGACGGAACGATGCCCGGCAAGGTATCGATCTTGGCCTTGCTCAGGCCCCCGCAGTCGGTGACGCAGGCCATAACCCAGCTAGGTGGCAAGCCGCTTGTGCCTACCAGCTGGTGCTCGACCTCATCAAGCCAACTCAGCAGCCGCTGAGCGAAACGCGGCGTTGCGAGAAGATATGCACATCCATATTTCGGCAGTGGATGCTCCTGGAGCTCCTCGCGTTGTGTAGCGTAGTCGAACCCCCAGACGAGGATCCGTAGGTCTGCCTTTGCCAACGCGAACTTGCCTAGATCTTCCGCCTCGCTGCCTTCCTCCTCCAGCCTCGCGTTGAATAATACGTCGTGCGCTGCGGAGTCGAGCAAGGCAGCGCGGGATGCCGCGATGGAGATATCGTTGGTAGCGGGTACAGTAGTGCACCGCTCGGTGCCCCACGCAGGTGCCCGCCATTGGTCTAGCCCCCGATGCAGCACGACCTCACTCCCTTCTCGAAATGGAGGAACCCGCCAGTGGACCTGCCAATTGAGTGCGGGTTCGACAGGCACCAGAGCGAGCTCGACGATTCCGCGGATCACATCCTCGCTCTGGTCCTTGCCGGCGCTGCGCAGGGCGCTAGCCGGCAAAGGGCCGTCCCATTCCTCGAACAGAGCCTTTAGGTTGGCCTGGATTGGGCCGCGTAGTTCTTTATACCCAACAGCGTCCCTGAAGCTCTTGGATAATTCTTCTGAGGCATAGGCGAGGACGTCGCTTTCGACCTGCCGGGACCAGACCTGACCCCGCCTTAACCCAGCAAGCTCGAATACGCTACCAATTGCCTCGCGATCCTGCCTGGACAAGAAGCATTGGGCACGCGGGAGGCCAACGTGCGCATGGCCGCCAAGGGTGCGCGGGACGAAGCGTCCGAATCGACCTTTCGTCTCGCTTGTCCACGACCCGAGGTCATACCATGCCGGGTCGAGCTGTGCGAGCTGTGTGCTGTTCCAGTGTTCTGGCAGGGAAAGCGCCTTGCGCAAGTGCTTATAGTAACCTTCCTTGTACAACGCAGAGGAGCGTACAAGAGCGGCAAGGTAGGGAAGGTATGTCGGGGCCTTGCAACCGTGGTAGGCCGGGCTTAGGGTGCCAGGGTCGACGTAATTACCAGGTTTGTCGGCAGGGTATAGGCGTTGGCGAACAAGTGCAGTTAACTTGGATACAAGTTCTGTTTGGTACGGGTGGTTCAGGCCTCCGCGCTTTGAGGACATCCAGACCGGCCCGATGCGCACCGCTTTGAGGAAACCTTCGTCACCCCCAAGCTCGGGACCAATAAGATCAAGCTCAGCGCTGTCGATTTGCAGCCAGACCTCGTCGCCTTGACCTGCACCCGAGAAGAATGTTTCGAGTAGCTTGATGTTCCAAAGGCTGAATTGGTCGACGCTAGCGGTTGTCGCGGTTACATCCAACGGGGACATCATCAATTTACTTTCGCTCAGTAGTCGGCCATTCGCCGAACCCATGTTGCCAAAAATTTAAATTTACCCATTTTATTATTGTTAGTCAACATATTTTGCTTGTTAATAAGCAGCGCAACGTCATAGAGACACATCGGTGAAGAGCAGTTCGAAGGTGTAATAATGCTGGAGAACTCACCTATATTAGCGATGGGGCCGCTCTGAGCAACAACTTATTGTGACAGCCGGTCCAGAATTTAGGAGCGTCGTCGATAGGCGAAACGGCAAGATTGATGACTAGAGGATGCGGGCGGGTCCGTCAAGCTAAATTTTCCTTAGCCACTTTGATCAATTCGATCCTATCGATCGAGACGTGAGGGCTGGCGGGAGACAATCCTTCGTCCTTCCTCTTTGGAAGAAAGATGGAGAATAGTACGTAGCACTTGGTCGACATCCACTTTCGAACCTCATCGTTAATCTCGATACGGGTCAATTTCCCGCGAATCTGCCTAATAGGCAAATGGGAGGAGGCTGAGTTATAGGGGGATGAATGAATTCCTAAATTTTTCCTAAATCCGCAAGTAACCTTAAATAAAAAGCGGCCCTAAGTTCGGGCCGCCATCCTGTCATATATTGCGATTCATTTCATGTATTTTGTAGTACCTAAAAACCTACGAAAATCAAACGTCAATATTCCCGGCCCGCAGCGCATTATTCTCAATAAAAGCCCGACGCGGCTCAACATCATCCCCCATCAACGTCGTGAAGATCTGATCCGCAGCAATCGCGTCCTCGATCTGCACCTTCAGCAAGCGCCGCACGGTTGGATCCATGGTGGTCTCCCACAGCTGATCTGGATTCATCTCACCCAGACCTTTGTAGCGCTGCTTCGACACCACCCGTTCCGCCTCGTCGCGCAGCCACTGCATCGCGTGGTGGAAGTCGACCACGGCCGATTCCTTGGTCCGCTCGCCTTCGCCACGGCTGACGACCGCGCCTTCGCCGATCAAGCCTTTGAACGTGGCCGCCGCACTGGCCAGCACGTTGTAGTCCGCGCCCTGCACGAAGTCGGCGTCGATCGAGCTGACCTTCACGTTACCGTGATGCATACGCTCGATGCGCAGCGCGTGCTTCTCCGACAGCTCGTCCGAAATCACCGTAACCTTGACGGCGATATCGTTGATCTCCTTCGACAGCGCGGCCGCCGACACCTCGGCCAGCTCCTGCGTGCTCAGATCCAGCGTCACGCCGGTCATGATGGCGGTCAGCGCGGCGCGGTCGATCACGCGCGTCAGGCGCATCATGATGACGTTGGCCAGGTTGAACTGACGCACCAGCTCGGCCAGCGGTTCGCCGACGATCGGGTCCGCACCCTCGCGCGGCGTCAGCACGGCGGTGTTGAGCGCGACGTTCATCATGTAGGTCGCTTCCTCGGCGTCATCCTTCAGATAACGCTCGTCGCGGCCGGCCTTGACCTTGTACAGCGGCGGTTGCGCGATGTAGATGTGGCCGCGCTCGACCAGTTGCGGCATCTGGCGGTAGAACAGGGTCAGCAGCAGCGTGCGGATGTGGGCGCCGTCGACGTCCGCATCGGTCATGATGATGATGCGGTGGTAGCGCAGCTTTTCGACGTTGAATTCGTCCGGGCCGATCGAGGTGCCGAGCGTGGCGATCAGGGTGGTGATCTGCTCCGACGACAGCATCTTTTCAAAGCGCGCCTTTTCCACGTTCAAGACCTTACCGCGCAGCGGTAAAATAGCCTGGAACTTGCGGTCGCGGCCCTGCTTGGCGGAGCCGCCTGCGGAGTCACCCTCGACGATGTACAGTTCGCACAGGGCCGGGTCTTTTTCCTGGCAGTCGGCCAGCTTGGCCGACAGGCCCAGGCCGTCCATGATGCCTTTGCGGCGGGTCAGGTCGCGGGCCTTGCGGGCCGCTTCGCGCGCGCGCGCCGCTTCGACGATCTTGCCGCAGATGATTTTGGCGTCGTTCGGTTTTTCCTGCAGGTAGTCGGCCAGGGTCTTGGCGACGATCTCTTCGACCGGGCCGCGCACTTCGGACGACACCAGCTTGTCCTTGGTCTGCGACGAGAATTTCGGCTCGGGCACCTTGACCGACAGCACGCAGGTCAGGCCTTCGCGCATGTCGTCGCCGGTGATTTCTACCTTGGCTTTCTTGGCGAATTCCTGCTCGTCGATGTATTTGTTGATGACGCGGGTCATCGCCGCGCGCAGCCCGGTCAGGTGGGTGCCGCCGTCGCGCTGCGGGATGTTGTTGGTGAAGCACAGCACCTGTTCGTTGTAGGCGTCGTTCCATTGCATCGAGACGTCGACCGAGATGTTGGTGTTCTGGTCCGACATGCGTTCGCCGGTGGCCTGGAACACGGTCGGGTGCAGCACCGTCTTGGCTTTGTTGATGTATTCGACGAAGCCGCGCGTGCCGCCTTCGAAGGCGAAGATTTCTTCCTTGCCGCTGCGTTGGTCGGTGAGCTTGATGTTGACGCCGTTATTCAGGAACGACAGCTCGCGGATGCGCTTGGCCAGGATTTCGTAGTGGAATTCAACGTGGTTGAAGATGGTTTCGTCGGCCCAGAAGTGGACGTCGGTGCCGCGCTTGTCGGTGTCGCCGATGACCTTGATCGGCGAGACGGCCACGCCGTCCACCATTTCCAGTTCGCGGTTTTGCGGCACGCCGCGGACGAATTCCATGTAGTGCACTTTGCCGTTGCGACGGATGGTCAGCTTGAGCAGCTTCGACAGCGCGTTGACGCACGATACGCCCACGCCGTGCAAACCGCCCGAGACCTTGTACGAGTTCTGGTCGAACTTGCCGCCGGCGTGCAGTTCGGTCATGACGATTTCGGCGGCCGAGCGCTTCGGCTCGTGCTTGTCGTCCATCTTCAGGCCGGTCGGTACGCCGCGGCCGTTGTCGGTGATCGAGATCGAGTTGTCCGAGTGGATGGTGACGTGGATTTCCGTGCAGTGCCCGGCCAGCGATTCGTCGATCGAGTTGTCCAGCACTTCGAACACCAGGTGGTGCAGGCCCGTGCCGTCCGAGGTGTCGCCGATGTACATGCCGGGACGTTTGCGTACTGCTTCCAGACCTTCGAGGATCTGGATCGATGCTGCGCCGTATTCTTCGGTCGGTACCACTGGGGCTGGATTCTCTGCTGGGATGGCGGACATGGACTGCTTTCTCTGATTATCTGTTGCTGGTGTTGATTGGGGCCTGCTGGTTTGGCGGATTACGCGCTTTGCGCTAATCCGCCCTACGTGGATCCGAGGTAGCTCGGCCGGAGTATTCCCCGCATGCCTTGCGACATCTGGCGGCTTGGTACGGCGGCGTGATCCGGAAAAACGTAGGGCGGATTAGCCGTCAGGCGTAATCCGCCACCTCTTAGATCCGCATCGGCATAACGACGTACTTGAAATCGGTGTTATCCGGGATCGAGATCAGCGCCGACGAGTTCGAATCGCCCAGGGCGACGTTGATCTGGTCGCACTTGAGGTTGTTGAGCACGTCGAGCAAATAGGTGACGTTGAAGCCGATGTCGACGCTGTCGCCGCCGTAGTCGATCTCCAGTTCCTCGACCGCTTCTTCCTGGTCGGCGTTGGTCGAGCTGATCTTCATGCTGCCCGGCGTGATGATGCAGCGCACGCCTTTGAACTTGTCGCTGGTCATGATGGCGGCGCGTTGCAGCGAACGCAGCAGCTCATCGCGGCCGATCGTGAATTCGTTCTTGTAGCCCTTCGGGATCACGCGCGTGTAGTCGGGGAACTTGCCCTCGACCAGCTTCGAGATCAGCTCGATGTCGGCAAAGGTGAGCTTGACCTGGTTGGCGGCGATGTCCAGTTGAACGGTCTCGTCGTTTTCTTCCAGCAGGCGCTGCAGTTCGATGATGGTCTTGCGCGGGATGATCACTTCCTGGCGCTCGAACGATTGCTCGGTCTCCACCTGGCAGAACGCCAGGCGGTGGCCGTCGGTGGCCACGGCGATGACGTTGTTGCCGTCCAGGACCAGCAGCAGGCCGTTCAGGTAGTAGCGGATGTCCTGCTGCGCCATCGAGAAGTGCACCATGTTGAACAGGTGCTTCAGGGTTTTTTGCGGCAGGGTCACGCTGGCGCTGTAGCTGTCGGCTTGCTGGACGGTCGGGAATTCCTCGGCGGCCAGGGTTTGCAGCGCGAAGCGCGATTTGCCCGTTTGCACTGTCAGGCGCTTGTTCAGCAGGGTCATCGTGACGTCGCCCGATTCCGGCAGCGCGCGCAGGATGTCGAGCAGCTTGCGGGCGGCGACGGTGGTGCCGGCCACTTCGGCGCCGGAGCCGATCTGGGCGTTCGTGGTGATCTGCACTTCGGTGTCGGTGGACAGGAAGGATACGTTTTCGCCGTCTTTGCGGATGAGGATATTGGCCAGAATCGGCATAGTGTGCCGACGCTCGACAATACCACTCACGATCTGCAGTGGCCGGAGAAGGGTATCTCGGGTGGTTTTGACCAATTGCATAGATTATCCTCAGTAGTAAAGATTAACGATATTTCAATATTAACTTGTGTGCAGCTCTGCAGTTCGACCAATCATAATGGCAAAACTAGCGTCCCGCTAGCCCTTCAGCGTTTGTTCCAGCACGTGCAGTTCGTGGTTGCATTCCGGGTTCTTGGTGCGGTCCAAAGCGATCTTGCGCACGGCATGCAAAACGGTCGTGTGGTCGCGTCCGCCGAACAGTTCGCCGATTTCCGGCAAGCTCTTTTGCGTCAGTTCCTTGGCCAGGTACATGGCGATCTGGCGCGGCCGGGCGATGTTGGCCGGACGGCGCTTGGAGTACATGTCGGCGACCTTGATGTTGAAGAAGTCGGCCACGGTCTTCTGGATGTTTTCCACGGAAATCTGGCGGTTCTGCACCGACAGCAAGTCCTTCAGCGCTTCCTTGACGATGTCGATCGTGATGTCCTTGCCGTGGAAGCGCGAGTACGCCAGGATCTTGCGCAGCGCGCCTTCCAGCTCGCGCACGTTCGAGCGCAGGTGCTTGGCGACGAAGAAGGCGACGTCGTCCGAGAAGGTGACGCCTTCCTGCTTGGCCTTCTTCAACAGAATGGCGACCCGCATTTCCAGCTCCGGCGGTTCGATCGCGACCGTGAGGCCCGAGTCGAAGCGCGAGATCAGGCGGTCGTCCATGCCGGTGATTTCCTTCGGATACGTGTCCGAGGTGATGATGATCTGCTTCTTGGCGGCGATCAGCGCTTCAAACGCGTAGAAGAACTCTTCCTGCGTGCGGCTTTTGCCCCCGAAGAATTGAATATCATCGATCAGCAGCATGTCGAGCGAGTGATAGTAATGCTTGAAGTCGTCGAAGCCCTTGCGCTGGTACGCCGTCACCACGTCGCGCACGTACTGCTCGGCGTGGATGTAGCGAATCTTGGCGCCCGGCTGGTCGGCCATGACCTGGTTGCCGATGGCGTGGATCAAGTGGGTCTTACCCAGGCCGACGCCGCCGTAGAAGAACAGCGGGTTGTACGACACGCCCGGGTTGTTGGCGACCTGGATGGCGGCGGCGCGCGCCAGCTGGTTGGCCTTACCGGTGACGAAACTGTCGAACGTCAGATCGGTGTTGATGCGGCTCTGCTCGCGGCGCGGCGCGGCCGAGGCCGGCAGCTCGGGCACCGAAGGCACCGGATCGGAATTGCGCGGGTGGTTGTTCGGGTTGCCGTCGTTGTAGTCCGGCGCCGGCACCACGGTGGCCGGCTTGCGCGGCATCGACAGGCGCGGGTCGAGCACGAACTGCACTTCGGTCGGCGCTTCCCAGTACTGGCTGGCCAGCGCAGTGATGCGGCTGGCGAACTGCGACTTGACCCAGTCCAGCTTGAAGCGGTTCGGTGCGGCCACACGCAACTTGCCCGCCTCGTAATCGAGTGGGATGAGCGGTTTTATCCACGCGCTAAATTGTTGCGGCGTCAGTTCCAACTCCAACTGTGCGGAGCAGGTCTGCCAGAAATTTTCCATGAATCTTATCTATTCTCTACTGCTGATGAGGGTGTGGACCGCGGCTGTTGCGCCGCGGGTTCGCCACACGTAACGCGCTATTCTACTCTCGCTCGCTAAAGTTATCCACAGGCACGCCGCTTATTTTCGTACTTTCGGCTGAGCTGGAATCGCCGGCAATCCGGATCTGTTGTTGACAAGCAGGGCCGAAATGCTGATAATTCAGGGTTCCCCGCCCGTATTCCGTGTTTATTCACTTGAACGTCAATATGGAGTAAGCGTGGATTAGCGGGCGATGAGATGGACCCAGCTGTGCCGGTAGCGTTGGCATGGGTGCGCGAAGTGTCATTGGCACCAAAAATTGACGGGCGCTGGCCCGATTTTGTATTTTTTTCTGCTTTTAGCGAGACCAACATGAAACGTACTTACCAACCTTCCGTCGTGCGTCGTAAACGCACCCACGGCTTCCGCGCTCGTATGGCTACCCGTGGTGGCCGTGATGTGCTCAACGCACGTCGCGCAAAAGGCCGCAAGCGTCTGGCTGTATAAGCCACCTGCTTGTTAGCTGATCGCGTGGAAAGCTGTATTTCAAGCGGCTCGACAGGCGAAGGTTCCCACGACTTCGCGCGCGTTCGGCGTATCGTTAAAACGGATGAATTTTCATCCGTTTTTCGTTTGCGCCCCACGCAAAAAAGCGCGCATTTCGTGCTCTACACCCGTCTGAACGAATTGCCGCATGCGCGGCTGGGCGTCGTGGTGGCCAAGCGCTTTGCGCCCCGGGCCGTCACGCGCAACACGATCAAGCGCGTCACCCGCGAGCTGTTCCGCGTGACCGGCCTGCCCGCCATCGATTGCGTGGTGCGCCTGGCCAAGCCGGTCAACAGCAAGGACGGTCCCGCCACCACTGCGGCGCTCAAGCGGGCGCTGCGGGTGGAATTGGCACGCCTGTTCGCCGCGCAGGCCAAATTGTCCGGCCGTCAGGCGGCGCAGGCGCAGACCTCCGCGCCCGCGCAGTCAGTTTCGGCGGCAGCGCCGACGGCGGCCTTGCCTTCGGTGGCCACGCCTCCACTTACGGCGTCATGACCAAAGTGCTCCGCTTCCTGCTGCGCGCCTACCAGCTGACCATCAGTCCGCTGCTGGGGCCGCGTTGCCGCTTCTATCCGAGCTGCTCGAATTACGCGCTGGAAGCGTTGCAGGTGCATGGGGCGGGCAAGGGCAGCTGGCTGGCCGCCAAACGCGTGTGCCGCTGCCATCCGTTCAACGACGGCGGCTTCGATCCGGTGCCTCCCAAGGATGCGCCGGATGCCAAGAATTCCTCTTCAACGACCGCTTGCGGTTGCAACCACTCCTGATAAATACCCTAATGGATATCAATAAACGTACCATCCTGTGGATCGTGTTTGCCGTGTCGCTGGTAGTTCTATGGAACAACTGGATGGTCTCGACCGGCCAGCCTTCCATGTTCGCCCCGGCACCGGCCCAAACCGCCAAGGCGCCCGAGGCGAAGAAATCGGAACTGCCGACCGCCGCCACAGCGACGACCGCCGGCGCCGCCGCATTGCCGGGCGCGCCCGCAGCCGACGCGCCGTTCAAGAGTGAGCGCATCACCGTAACGACCGACCTGTTCAAGGTCGACATCGACACCCTGGGCGGCACCATCCGCCGCCTTGAGCTGCTCAACTACAAAGACGGCGTCGACACCCACAAGAACCAGGTGCTGTTCGACGTCGACAGCGCCACCGGCAAAACCTATCTGGGCCAGACCGGCCTGATCGGCGCGGCCGGCCTGCCGAACCACACGACCGGCTTCGTCGCCCGTCCAGGTCCGCGCGTGCTCGACGGTTCGAACCAGATCCAGCTGGTGCTCGATTCGGAGCAGGGCGGCGTCAAGCTGACCAAGACCTACACGTTCAAGCGCGGCGACTACGTCATCGATGTGCGCCACGACGTCACCAACGTCGGCACCGCGCCGGTCAAGCCCGAGCTGTACATGCAGCTGGTCCACGACGGCAACAAGCCGGCCGGCGACTCGTTCTTCAACAGCAGCTACACCGGCCCGACCCTGTACACGGCGGCCGACAAGTACCACAAGCTGAAGTTCGAAACCCTGGAGAAGGACGCCGAGTCCGCCGCCAAGTCGGGCAAGGACGTGATCCAGGAGCATCCGACCAAGGCCGACAACGGCTGGGTCGCGATCTCGCAGCACTTCTTCGTCTCCGCCTTCATCCCGCAGGACAAGACCCCGCGCACCATCTTCACCAAGAAAGTGACGACCAACCAGTACGCGATCGGCACCATCCAGCCGCTGGGCACCCTGGCGCCGGGCGCCACGGTCAGCAACAGCGCGCGCCTGTACTCGGGCCCGCAGGTTGAGAAGATCCTGGAAAAAGTCACCCCTGGCCTGGAACTGGTCAAGGACTACGGCATGCTGGCGGTGATCGCCAAGCCGATCTTCTGGGTCATGGACCACATCCACAGCGTGCTGGGCAACTGGGGCTGGACCATCATCGTCTTCACCATCCTGATCAAGCTGCTGTTCTTCCCGCTGTCGGCCGCCGGTTACAAGAGCATGGCCAAGGTCAAGCTGGTCACGCCGAAGATGCAGGCCATCCGCGAGCGCTACAAAGGCGATCCGGCCAAGATGAATCAGGCCACGATGGAACTGTACAAGGCCGAGAAGATCAATCCGCTGGGCGGCTGTCTGCCGATCCTGGTGCAGATGCCGGTTTTCATCGCCCTGTACTGGGTGCTGCAGGCGGCGATTGAAATCCGTGGCGCGCCATGGATCGGCTGGATCACCAACCTGGCCGCGCCGGACCCATGGTTCATCCTGCCGGTGCTGTACGCGATCTCGATGTACATCACCACCAAGCTGAACCCGGCGCCAGCCGACCCGATGCAAGCGAAGATCATGCTGTTCATGCCGCTGGCGTTCTCGGTCATGTTCTTCTTCTTCCCGTCCGGCCTGGTGCTGTACTGGGTGGTCAACAACGTGCTGTCGATTTGCCAGCAGTATGTGATCACCAAAAAATTTGCGACGCCGGAACCGGCCAAGGCGTAAACCTTAGCCGTTAGTGTTGCCAGGAAGCCCGTGTTGATCGCGGGCTTTTTTTATATCCTCTACAATTAGCTCATGAATATCGACTCCTCCCCCATCGCCGCCATCGCCACCGCACCAGGACGCGGCGGCATCGGCGTCGTGCGCGCCTCCGGCAAGAACTTGCAACCGCTGATCGCCGCGCTGTTCGGCGCCACCGCGTTGAAGCCGCGCCACGCCACCTACATTCCGTTCACGCAGGCCGACGGCGCCATCATCGACCAAGGCATCGCCATCTGGTTCAAGGGGCCGAACTCGTACACAGGTGAGGATGTGCTGGAGTTGCAGGGGCATGGCGGACCGATCGTGCTGCAACTGCTGCTGGCGCGCGTGCTGGAAGCTGGCGCCGAGCTGGGTTTGCGGCTGGCCGAGCCGGGCGAATTCACGCGCCGCGCGTATCTGAACGACAAGCTCGACCTGGCGCAAGCGGAGGCGGTGGCCGATCTGATCGACGCGTCGACCGAGGCGGCGGCCAAGTCGGCGTCGCAATCGTTGTCGGGGGTGTTTTCGAAGACGGTCAACAAGCTGGTTGAAGGCGTGACCGGGTTGCGCATGCTGGTCGAGGCGACCCTGGATTTCCCGGAGGAGGAGATCGACTTCCTGGAGAAATCGGATGCGCGTGGGCAGTTGGCGGGTATCGTCAGCGCGCTGGACCAGGTGTTCAAGCAGGCGGCGCAGGGCGCGCTGTTGCGCGAGGGGCTGAGCGTGGTGCTGGTTGGCCAGCCGAACGTTGGCAAATCGTCGCTGCTCAATTCGCTGGCCGGTTCCGATGTCGCCATCGTCACGCCAATTGCCGGCACCACGCGCGACAAGGTCACCGAAACGATCCAGATCGAAGGCATCCCACTGAATATCATCGACACGGCCGGCATCCGCCATGCGGACGAGACGGTGGATGTGGTCGAGCGCATCGGCATCGAGCGCACCTGGGGCGAGGTCGGCAAGGCCGACGTGATTCTGCACCTGCTGGACGCCGACCACGGCCCGTCGCGCGCGGATGAAAACATCGTCGCCGCCTTCCCGTCCGGCGTACCGGTGCTGCGCATCTGGAACAAGATCGATCTGTCGGGCCACAAGCCGAGCGTGGATACGATGCCGGACGCCACGCACGTGTATCTGTCGGCGCACGAGAACATCGGCATCGACCTGCTGCGCAAGGAACTGTTGCGCATCGCCGGCTGGCAGCAGACGGGCGAGTCGCTGTACCTTGCGCGTGAACGGCACCTGATCGCGCTGAAGAACGCCGGCGCGCATCTGGAGCGGGCAGGGGAGCACGCGGCGCAAAACGATCAGTCGCTGGATTTGTTCGCGGAAGAGTTGCGCCTGGCGCAAGCGCAGCTGTCGAGCATCACGGGCGCGTTCTCGTCGGATGATTTGCTGGGCGTTATCTTCAGCCGGTTCTGTATCGGAAAATGAGTAGTCGGCAAGCGATGTCAAAGTTTGCCAAATTCACGTTCACTATCCCATAAAAATCAACGGGTTATATGCAAAGTTTGCCAACGAACGCCAATTGACACCAAGACTTTTTAAGTACACACTTCAGTACACAACCCCTCATGCACCGAAAGCTGTGTACTTATCATGCCTAAAGCAGCCGTACCCCTGAACGACAAGCGCATCAAGGCCCTGAAGCCAAGGGCGAATCGCTATCTGGTCGCCGACGGCGGTGGCTTAGCGCTGGAGATCATGACGTCTGGTGCCAAGATCTGGCGCTATCGCTACTCATTGCACGGCAAGCAGCAGCCGCTGGTGACGATAGGAGAGTACCCGTCGATCAGCCTGCAGGATGCTCGGGAGCGGGCGCGCAAGTATGCCGAGACGGTGGCCGGCGGCGTCTCGCCGATCGCCGACGCAAAAAAAGACCGCGGTGCCACCAAAGCGCTTGATTCTGTCCGTGCTTTCGCGGATATGTGGTTTGAATCGGAGATCGCCAATAAATCCAAGTCGTACAGCACTGTGACGCGCCGCGCGCTGGACAAGGACATCTTTCCAGCGATCGGCGCCAAGCCGCTGGCCGACGTCAATGCAGGCGACGTGCTGGCCATTTGCGACAAGGTCAAGGGGCGTGGCGCCCCGCAGATGGCGCTGTTCACCCGCAACGTCGTCAAGCGCATGTACGAATACGCCATCTCCCGGCAGGCGGTGGCCATCAATCCCGCTCAGCAGTTGGTCGCCCGCTTCATCGCTACGCCGCAGAGCCGCACCCGCGTGCTGGCGCCGGATGAGATCGGCCGCCTGCTGCGCGCTATCTACGCCTCGAACATGAGCCGGGCCTATAAATTGGCGCTGCACCTGCTGGTGATCACCATGGTGCGCAAGTCCGAATTGATTGAGGCTGAATGGAGTGAGTTCGACCTCGACGCCGGCGTGTGGCGCATTCCCTCCACGCGCATGAAAAAGGACAACGAGCATTGGGTTTATCTATCCGTCCAAGCGGTCGAGATGGTCCGCGAGCTGCAGGCGATGTCGCACAGCCAGCGCTTCCTCTTCCCGATGCGGCGCGGCTACGAGGATCGGCCGATTGCTAAATCGACGCTGAACCAGGCCGTGCGCGCGATGAAGTCCGACTTGCAGCACTTCGTCATCCATGATTTTCGCCGCACCGCGTCGACGCACTTGCACGAGATGGGACTGTCGTCGGACGCGATTGAGAAGGCACTGGCCCACCAGATCCGAGGAATAAAAGGCGTGTACAACCGTGCCGAGTACGCGGACGAGCGCCGGAAGATTTTGCAGCTGTGGGCCACCTTCGTAGATGCGCAGATAGCGGAGGGCGCGAAGGTGGTCATTGGGCGGTTCGGCCAGGCCGCATAGCCGGCGCCGCGCCCACAGTGCCAGCAAAAGTTTAAAGCACCAGCCTAGGTTAGCTCCCGAAAAGCGGCTCTTCACCGCCTGGCTGGTGCCCCGATTCCTGAAGATAGCACCTTGAAGGGGTGTGTGAGATGAACAAGATTACTCCAGACTGGGGAGTGTGGAAGCACGTCCCTGACGTTGATGCTCGGGAAGCCGTCGCCCTGACCCTCAACCTCGAGCCGCGCGCGAACCGAGTGGCGACAGCGCCGCAATATGCCGACCGCCTGTTCCTGATTCAACGCGCCCTTGGCCGGAGTGTGAGGCTATCCTTGACAGCGTTAGCAAAGTGGGCCCAGTCCGTCGGCTGGAACATCCCCGTCGAATTAGGTGCGTTGGCACCGAGTCCTGCCGAGGTATTCTCCGCTGCGCCAGACGATGCCGTAGCCACAGCAATTGCATCGATCCTAGCGGCTGGTGCCGACGGCGCGGAATTGCGCAGTGCCCTTGAAAGCGAGGGTTGTCGTTTTGTGATCGGGCCGACCGGGGCGTCCATCCATGTGGCAGATGGAACTGTCAAAGGTGCTTTGCACGAACTCAAGCATCTATATTCCGTGGCGAGCAACATCTATTACATTACCAAGAACACACAGATCGGAAATCTGATGCGGGCCTCCGGCTCTTCTGGTGGAGGGGCTCAACAGTCCAATTTCAGGAAGGCAGTGCACCAGCCAAAGCCGACCGAACCCCCTCCGGTCGCTTCAAAAGATTTGCGCGAACAACTCATTGCTCTCGCAGATCAAATAGCAGAAGAGCAGCGTGGCGACAAAGCCAAGTTCTCGTTAAATGCGGTATGCACGCAGTTGCAGACAGATTCGATCCGTAAAAAAAATGAACAGCTTTTGACGACGACTCACGGCTGGGCGTCGAAATCGTGGTTACTCAGCAATGGATTGAAGGGTTGGACTGATCCAAAGACACGAAGACAGGAAAGTAGACCACTAAAACAGACCACCTAAAAAAGGCCGAGGGGCAGCATTGGCGGGACGCGCTGGGTGTAGCGTGCTCCTTTTAGCGAGAAAAACAATCCGGATAAACCATTAGCACCAGACTGATCAGACCATAACAATGAGTAGTACCCAATCACATGAGGTACTGCCAAATGTCGCACACTACAGCCGCACGCAACCTGTCGGGGCAAACTGATCTACCTGCGATGCTGACCACCGCGCAGGCAGCGGTGGCGCTCAACAGAAAGCCCGCTACTCTCAACAAGTGGGCGTTCACCAACAGCGGACCACTCCAACCTGTCCGGATCAATCGCCGCCTGGCTTGGCCGACTGAAGCCATTGTCGCCCTGTTGAACGGTGGCCAGCAATGAGCGCCGCCGCATCGGCATCCTTGCCGCTGGTCGGCATGTCCCGCTGGCTCCAGCTGCAACACATCATCCCCGTATCCCGCGAAAAATGGCGCCAGCTGGTCAATGCCGGCCGCGCGCCGGCACCTGTTCGGCTGAGCGAGCGCTGCAGCATGTACCCGAATGCCGAGGTGCATCGGTGGCTGGCTGATCCGATCGGCTACCGCGCGGCAGGAGGTGCGGCATGATGCATCCGTCCCGGAAGCCCAAAAAGACGAAAGGCGCAGCACCCCGCGAAGAGAACGCGCCTTCCAAAAAGCATAAAGCCAAAATAATCAACTGCGGTACTCATGCTATCAGCAAATTGCGCCGAGAGCTACAACGCGCTGGCTTGGCACTGCGCGATACTAGCGGCCACAGTCAGCGTGAGACGCTGATTGGTGTGCTGCAGTATTTGGGCGCGCGCGGTATCAATACCAAAGAGGCGGAGGGCTGCGGATATTACCGGATCGCCACGCGCATTCAGGAGCTTGAGGGCGCCGGCTGGCATATCGCCGTCCCTAAAGAAAGCATCATAGGTGTTGATGGCCTGATCCACAACGGGATCGCGCGCTACACGCTCATGGGACGGCAGCCCGATCCGCAAGGTCAATTGGACCTTGGCGAATGATGTTGATCACACTCCGCCTGCGCGCCGCCACTCTGCGCCCGTTGCCACCGCCACCGCCGGGCCTGTTCGCCCTGCTGGTGCTGCTGGCCAGCACGGTTCGGGGTTGCGCATGAAGGCCGGCTTCGCCCTCAACATCGAGCGCCTGTACGGCCCGTCCATCATCCGCGTCGCCGCCAAGCACCTGCTGCGCGAACTTGCGGCCGAGCTCGGCGCCGGCGGCCACATCGACGCTGCGCGCATCAAGGACAATGTCGTCTTGCGCGGCCCCGCTACGTCCGCCGGCGTGGCCGATCTGGCCAAGTCGCTGATGGAGGCCGCCGGCGTGACGAAGTGCCGCAAGGGCGCGGTGATGGGCCTGGAACTGCTGTTCACCTTGCCGGCGACAACCGCCGTCGACCCGCGCCAATACTTTGAACAGGCCACCAAATGGGCCGAGCAATATTTCGGCGTGCCGGTGCTGTCGTGCGTGCAGCACGCTGACGAAGGCTCTCCCCACGCCCACGCGCTGCTGTTGCCGCTGGTTGACGGTCGCATGGGCGGCTCCGACCTGCACGGCGGCAAGGCTAAGCTGGCGGCGATGCAAACGAGCTTCCACGAGGCGGTGGGCGCGCCGCACGGCCTCCCCAAGTACGTGCCGCAGAAGCGCCTCAGTGCCCCGGTGCGCACGGCGGCGATGGATCTGGCCCGCCGGTCGCTTCAGGCGAACGCAGCGCTTAACGACGACATCATCGACGTGCTGCTGGCCCCACATGCGAAAGACCCGGCGCCGCTGCTCCTGGCGCTCGGCATCGCCATGCCGACGACCCAGACGCCGGCCAAGGATTTCGTCAGCATGATGATATCGCCATGCAAAGCGGAGAAACGCAGCCATATAGGGGAAGCCGACTATCGCCATATAGGGAAAGCGGTTCAGTCCGCGCCGACGGTGTCGCTTCCCGATACCTGTGTCGGGGAGGGAATCGCCCCGCCCCCAAATCCAGCCCATGAACAGTCGCACCAGCCCGCCCAGGGTATGCAAAATTCTTTGCGTACCTCAGCACCGGCCGCCGACGAGGTCGCGGTAGGGGGGCTCCTGAAAGTTGAGGAGACCCCCTCCGCAAAGTTACGGAGGCCCGACCAGCCAGCACCTGACGGCCACGTCCAGACCATCAGTTTGACGGAGGGGGGTGTCCGCAAAATTTCCGACACTCCCACGGGTCTCCAAAAAATCATTGACATCCCCCAGGCCGTCCACCAGCTGGACACCCCCGCACCCGTCGACGTCCACCACCAGGCCGGCGCCAACGACCCGATCAGCCATTCCACCCAAATTCCGAGTGATTTGGCACAGGAATACTCAGCCGAAAGTTTGGCTCAGCTGGATGTGAGCAGTTTTGCGCGCATCTCCTCGCCGACCACCAGCCAGGCCAACGCGACGCAATACGTCGATCTGGTCCACCACCAGGCCGATGCCTGCGAGCCTTCGTGCACGCCGCGTCCGAAACTCGGCACCACCGCCCGGAGGATTACCAGAAAGTTTGTGTCGACGGTATTCGTCGCCACAAGCGCGCCTTGTGCGAACGGATCGCGTCCGCACAAAGATTTGTCCAAAAGTGGATGCATCTCCAAAGGGGGTGGCATTTCACCACCCCCTGCAGGCGCGCCCAACTTTGGGCAGACCTATGCGGAGGGTGTCCCCAGTTTTGGAGACACCCCCACGGCTGGCCGTAACCTGCTCAAAACTCAGCAGGTCGACCACCGCACCGCCGGCGACTACCAGCGCCAGCGCGACGACGAGCAGCCGGCGGAGGCGTGGTGTGCTGACCTGGGCGAGTTCGTGCAGGCCACCGGCCCGCCGCAAGGCCCCTGCCAGCGCCACCTATGACCACCAGCCGGCCCGGCGGCAACCGGGAGCGAAGTGGGATATTCACACTTCGGACAACTTGATAGAAAGAAACATATGAAATTGAAACTGAACAAAGACGGCTCGGCCGTCGTCCGCAACGGCGCGCCGGTCTACGTCATGGACAACGGCACCGAGCGGGAGATCGACGGCGCCGCCGCTTTCAAGCTGGCACTGAGCAAGCATTTCGAGGCGTCGCCTGTCATGTCGCGCTTGAAGCTCCCGGCTGACATCATTGCCGCGTCATTCGGCAGTCATTTCGATATCCAGGGCGGTAAGTTCGTGGCGTTGGACCAGCACGGCATCAAGGAGTATTCCAGCACCCGCCCCGGCGAAGTGGCGACGTTTGATGAGGCGCTGGGCCAGCTCATCGACCGCTACAAAAACAAAGACATGATCATGAGGGAGCCCGGCACGCCGGTGCCGGCATCGAGTCAAGCACCAGGCCAACAGGGGCAGAGCGGCGTGATTATCACGAGAGCGGAGTTTGATGCTATGCCGCCTGCGGGTCGTGGCAGGTTCATGAACGCGGGCGGCCGAATTGGCGATGTCGCAAGCGGCGTCACGCCGGCGCCAGCCCCATCGGCGCCACCAGCGGGCAGCATTACCCGCGCCTCCTTTGATACTTTAAACCCGCAACAGCGCGCCAATTACGTCACTGGTGGCGGCAAGGTGGCCGACTAAGCCAAACGGCCCGCTGAGCGGCGCGCGCTGCTCGGCTGGCCCAACAGCAGCCGGACCGGATCGCGTCGCTGTGGCGCGATTTGCAGCCCTGCTGACCATTTCAAGCATGGAGGGATAGATGGCAAATTTTAGTGCGGATATATCGAGGTTCATTACCCGGGCGAACGGGAATATGGACAAGGCCGTCGCGCAGGCCGCCGTGCTGGTGGCTCAGGGCGTGGTGCTGAAAAGTCCCGTGGACACTGGGCGCTTCAGGGCGAACTGGGTCTTCGGCAAGTACTTCCCGCAGGGCACGGTGTCGGCCCTCGATCCGTCGGGCGCCGCGACCATCGCCAAGATCGCCGGTCAGGTCACGGGCGCTAAAGCTGGTGGTGAAATCTGGCTCGTGAACAATCTCCCGTACGCGGGCAAGCTGGAATACGGCCACAGCCAGCAAGCGCCTTACGGGATGGTGCGCACCACGCTGGCGAACATTCCGGCGGCCATCGAGCAGTACATCCGAGGATTGCCATGAGTAGCGACCGCGAACTGATAAACGCCGCCCTGTTGTGGCATAGCGCTCACGCCCGGCGCTTAGCAGTCGGCACAGAGAAGCGCCGATTGGACAAGTTGCTGAAGGCCGAGGGCCTGTCGGTGTTTTCACCGGCATACACGCAGCAAGGCAATGCCGCGCGCCAGCTGACCGAGCTCAAGCGCAAGGAACTTGCTGCCCTCCGACAGCTGGCCAAGGCTTGCGCCCGGCAGCGCGGCAAGCTGGACATCGCCGACGTCATCGACCTGGATTGTCCTGTGCAAACCCTGACGTGCGACGAATCGCTGATCACCGCGACCACAGAAACGAACGCCCGAATGGGCTGAGGAAGATATGAAAAAGGTAAGAGATTTATTCGTGATGGTCGAAGAGGCCGAGCTGCTCACGCCGACCGGGATGTTTTTGATCGCGGCCAACGTCATCCACAGCGAAGACTACGTGGGCGAACCGTGCCAAGTGCAGAACGCAAAAGCCTTCATGGATGGGGTGCTCGCCGCAGCGCGGAAGGCGGGCGTACAGCAAACCGATCGGCTCGGCCGGCTGATGCGCACCGATCGCCTGAGCATCGTAGGCCTGGGGCTGGCGCAGCGTGCTTGCGACGCTATCCCATCTTGGAAAATGAATGATCTGCTGATGCGATCCCACCGGGCGGCAGAGGCGGGCGCGCCGTTGTATCCGGCGCACGGGATGCTGGACTGCTTCGTAGGTGCGCAAAATAGGATTGTCAGCACGCTTCCACCGACGCCGGCACCGGCGGCTCCGTCCACGGAAGCGCGAGGCTGACTTGACGTCTAGCAGCGCCCTGATGTCCGAGATCCTGGCGGCCCTGGAGAGGGTCGACGCGGACCCTGCCACGAAGCGAAAGTTTCGTGAGTCGGTGCGCCAGGTCGGCGTCGTCCACGGCTTGTGGTCGGCGAAGCGCGAGCAGCGCGTCGGCTTCGCTGCTGAGTTGCTGGGTCGCAGGGTGTCCAGGCCGACGGTGCGCGACCGCCTTATGGCGCTGTTCGGGGTATCGCGCGGGCAGGCGTACCGGATCATCGAGATGGCATTGAATCTGTCTCAACGGCCGCCAGAAAATGAGACGTAGGTGCGATGTAATGGGACATTCGAAATTTCCCTATTGTCCCATGCAACCAAATACTGACCCTGCGGCTTCGGCCGCGTTCAAGATGGCCACCGGCACCCTGCTGAAACTGGCGGAGGTCGGGGCTTTCCTCGACGTGGCGCCGGCCACCGTCCACGGCCTGCCACTGTCGAGCGTCCGGATTGGCCGCTCTCTGCGGTTCGACCCTCAGGATGTGCGCGCGTACATCGAATCGTGCAAAGAGCCGGCCTTGCCGAAGGAATGCGCCCATGACCGTTGATATCGCCACTCTTGCAATCCGGATCGATTCACTGGAGGCGCGCGAGGCTGCGCGCAATCTGGATCGAGTCGGCAGCGCCAGCCAGCGCGCGTCGCAGCAGGGCGAAGCCCTCACGGGAGTGATGGGCAAGCTGGCCGGTGTGTTCGCCACAATCAAACTCGTGGAGGGCGCAAACGCGCTTCTCGAATCGCAGCGCGCCTTCGACAAATTGAATGCGAGCCTGATCACGGCCACCGGCAGCGTGCAGGGTGCCACCAAGGCATTCGAGGCACTCCAGGATTTTGCCGCATCGACGCCGTACGGCTTGCAGGAGGTCACCAAGGCCTTTATCCAGCTGCGCAACCTGGGTTTGACTCCGTCCGAGCGCGCACTAAACTCGTACGGCAATACCGCTTCGGCCATGAGCAAAAGCCTGAACCAGATGGTGGAAGCCGTCGCCGACGCCGCCACCGGCGAGTTTGAGCGCCTGAAGGAGTTCGGCATCAAGGCAAAGCAGAATGGCGACCAGGTGAGCTTGACGTTCCAAGGCGTGACCACCAACATTGCCAACAACGCCGCTACCATCGAGAAATACCTGATCGAGCTGGGCGAAACCAAGTTCGGCGGCGGCATGGCGCTGCAGGCTAAGACGCTGGACGGGGCTATCAGCAACCTGGGCGATGCCTGGGAGGCGCTCAAGCGGACGATTTCACAGGCCGGCTTCGGCGAAGCGGCGCACGCGGCAGTGCTGCGCCTGAGTTCCGCACTGGCGGAGATGACAGCGCAGGTGAAAGAGGGCGGCCCGATGATCGAGGGGCTGAAGGTCGGGGCCAAAATTGCCGCCGCCTACTTCGCGATCTTCGTCGCGGCGCCTGTTGCGATTACGGCCGCGTCGACGGCGCTGGCTGTCTTGTACGGCATCGTCGGCACTGGCACGGCGCGACTGCTCGGCGCTGCTACTGCGACCCAGGCCCTAAACACTGCGCTGTACGGCACCTCCGTCGCCGCGCAGCTGGCCGCCGGCACGCTGACCAAATTGCAAGTGGCCGCCACCCTGCTGTTCGCGGCCTTTGCCGGCTGGGAGATCGGCAAATACATCGACGCGCAGTTTGTGCAGGCGCGCGTGGCGGGCGAGGTCTTCGCCGGGGCGATCATCGAGGGGTGGGAAAACATCCGCTACGGCGCGGTCATGTCCTGGGAGGCGGTGAAGTTCGCCTTCAACACGTCGATCGGCGCCATGAAGAACACCTTCGCCGACTTCCTGAGCTCGACCGCCAAGGGGCTCAACATGGTGGGCGCCACGGACACGGGCGACGCAATCGCCAAGTACGCCGAAGGCCTCCGAGATGCGGCAGGCTCGCAAACAGATTTCGCTCGCGGGACGGCGCTCATCACCGCCGGCCACAATGCGACCATTAAGAATATTCAGGACGAAACGACTGCCCGCGTGAATCAGGCGCTCGTAGAGGATCGCGTATCCCAAGCTGTGAAAAAAGAAACGGGCGACCGGCTCGCCGGCGAGGCCGTGAAGAAGGCCGCTGCAGCGCAGTCCGCCGAAGCGGCCAAGAAGGCGGCGGCAGAGTACGCGGCGTCGATCAAGGCGGCGAACGAGTTCATCAGCGGGTTGAAGAACGAAGCTTCCGAGGTCGGCTTGACGGCTGACCAAGTGAAGATGATGACCGCCGCGCGCGCCGCCGCCAAGGCGCCGACCGCTGAGTTGCGGATGCAGATCATGGAGGCCGCCCTGGCGCTCGACATTGAAACCAAGGCATTCGCCGCAAGCGAGGTCGCACGCAAATCAGTCGCAGACGCCACCCAAATGCTGACCGACAGCCGCACTGCTGAATATGCGGCCATCGCGGCAGAGGTCAAGGCCAACAACGACGCTATCGCAACGTACGGCCTGTCCAAAGCCGCAATCGAAGCGCTGACGCTGGCCCGGATGCAAGAGCGGCTTGCACGGCGCGGCCCGCAGGATCTCGACCTCGACGAGGCTGAGGTCAAGCACCTGGAGCGAATGATCGCTCTACAAAAGGAGAGGGCTGCCACCACGACCACACTGGGCGGCCTGGACACAGGCTCCAGCGTCACCCAAGCGAAGGAACTGCTCGACATACTGGTTGCCGTCGACAACGCTGCTAAATCCGCAGCGCAGGGCATGGCTGACTCGTTCGGTCGCGTTGGCTCGGCCATCGGCGGTCTGACGACAGCGCTGAGCGGCTACGCCGTCCAGCAGCAGGCAATCGCCGCGCAGCTGGCCGCCGTCAAGGCTGATCCCAAGAGCAGCGCACAAAAGATCGCGCAGGCTGAAATCA
Source organism: Duganella sp. AC237 (assembly GCF_979254035.1). Taxonomy (NCBI): domain Bacteria; kingdom Pseudomonadati; phylum Pseudomonadota; class Betaproteobacteria; order Burkholderiales; family Oxalobacteraceae; genus Duganella; species Duganella sp. AC237. The sequence continues at coordinate 455,021 of NZ_CEEDEW010000003.1, forward strand.
CGGCGTCGAAGGCTTCGGCCCAAGCGCAAATCAAATCCTACGGCGACATGGCCGGCGCCGCAAAGGGCTTCTTCAAGGAAAATACGGCCGGTTACAAGATGCTTCAAACCACCGAGAAGGCCTTCCGCGCCTATGAGATGGCAATGGCCCTGGAATCGATGGTCAAGAAAATTTTCTTCAAAGAGGGTGAGGTCGCTGCAAACGTGGCCCTGAACGCCACGAAGATCACCGGCGAGGCGACCGCGACCGGCGCCTCCGTGGCGCTGGCTGGGACCGAGGCAAGCGCCTGGGGCATCACCGCGGTGGTTAAGGCGATGGCGTCTCTCCCGTTCCCGCTGAACCTGGCGGCCGGGGCTGTCACCCTGGCGGCAGTCCTGGCGCTGGGCGCGAAAGTGATGGGCGGTGGCGGCGGTGGTGGCTTTGATGTCGCGAAGGATCGCCAAGAGAAAGCCGGCACCGGCTCCGTCTTGGGTAATGAATCAGCCAAATCGGACTCCATCGGCCGCTCGATCGAGAACTTGGAGAAATACGCATCGGTCGAGCTGAGCCACACCCGCGACATGCTGTCTGCCCTCGTGAAGATCCGAGACACGATCGGCGTCGTTGCGGCGATGGCTTCGCAAACCGCAGGCCTCCGCGCCACCGCGCTCGACGAGAAGAAATACGGAGTGGGCAGTTCGTCCGGCGTGCTGGGCATCGGAGCCAGCAGCACCACGATTCAGGACTCGGGCATCAAGCTCAATGGCAGCCAGACCATCGGCAGCGCCATCGCTTCCGGCGTGGATGCCACTGGCTACGCCGACATCCTGAAGAAAAAGAGCGGCTTCTTCGGGATTGGCTCCAGCAGCAAAACGAGCCGTGACGTTATCCAGCTGGACGACGACCTGAAGAAACAGTTCGGGTTGTTGGTCGGCTCGATGCGCGATGGCGCGGTTGAAGCTGTGAAATTGCTGGGCGTGAGCACCGACGGCATCGTTGAGAAAATCAACGGGATGGCGCTCGGCATCGACGAGATCAGCTTCAAAGGCCTGACCGGCGAAGAGATCGAGGAGCAGCTCCAAGCGGTATTCAGCAAGGTCGGCGACGATATCGCCAAACTCGCCGCGCCGGAGCTGACCCAGTTCCAGCAGGTCGGAGAAGGCTACCTCGAAACCCTGACCCGCATCGCCACCAACTACGCGACCCTCGATTCCATCATGGAGTCGTCTGGCGTGAGTTTTGGCGCGGTCGGTCTTTCGAGTATCGCAGCCCGCGAGAACCTGATCAAGTTGACCGGCGGGCTCGACGCGCTGACCTCCCGCACCGAGTCGTTCAACGACAACTTCCTGAGCGAAGCTGAGCGCCTGGCACCGGTGCAAAAGTACGTCACCGACCAGCTCGCGGCCATGGGCTTGCAATCCCTGGACACCCGTGACAAGTTCAAGGACTACGTCCTGGGGCTGACGAAATCCGGAGCGCTTCTTGTTTCCGGCGACATCACTACGCGCAGCCAAGAGCAGTATGCCGCGCTGCTGGCCTTGTCCGAAGCGTTCGCGAAAACCCACGCTGCCACGGTCGACCTGACCAAATCGGAGCAGGGGATTGCGGACGAGCGCAAGGACTTGCAGGACAAGCTCGACGATCTGACGATGACGCAGGCCCAGTTGGCGGATAAGGCGCGCGCGGCGATCGATGGTCACAACCTGGCGCTGTACGACCAGGTGATCGCGGCGCAGGCGGCGAAGGATGCGCAGGTCGCGCAGGCCGCAGCAGCCAAAGCCGCAGAAGAGGCGCAGGTAGCCGCTGCTGCTGCGATCGTCAAGGCCCAGGAGGCTGCTCGGGCCACGATGTCGAGCTTCGGCAATGCGCTGGGCGACAGCATGACCAAGGCGAAGGAGGCCGCCAAAGCCTTCCGCGCGCTGAACGACGCGCTACTGGTCGGAGATTCCTCGACGCTCAATCCTGAGCAGAAGTACCTCGAGGCGAAGCGTCAGTTCGAAACCGCCGATCCTACCAACATCGCCGCTGCTGAGAAAACATTCCTCGACGCGTCGAAGGGATGGTTCGGCGGCAGCGCCGGCTACGCCAAAGACTTTGCTGCGGTGCTTGCGCTCAACTCGGCAATGGCTATGAAGAAAGACCAAGAGGCGGCGGCAATCGCCGACTTCTGGAAAAACTTCGTAGCCAGCGGCGGCTGGGCCGGGATGAACGGCTCACACAAGGACGGCTTGGACTTCGTGCCGTTCGATGGCTACCGCGCCGAGTTACACCGTGGCGAACGCGTGCAGACCGCTGCGGCTGTGCGGGATGGTGACGCTGCTGCCGAGCAGACGAACGAGCTGCTCCGCGAGCTCATCGACAAGCTGGACGCCAGCCTCGGGGCTGACAAAACCCAGCGCGGCGCCGTCGGCGTTGCGGTCCTGGAAAAGCTGGACGCCGTGGCCAATAAGCTCGACGACAACAAACGCGTGATGGCGAGAAAGGAGGCAACTGCATGATAGTGGCTTGCTTGACCTGGCTTGACGAGGAGGGCCCGTGCGAGGTCTGCCCACCGCCGTGAGGATGCACATCCTGACTGAGCTCGCATGCTTTGCGACGCCCAGCCAGGTGGCCGCCTCTGTCAAAGAGAAATTCGGCACCGATGTCTCCCGCCAGTGCGTTGAGGCGCACCATCCGGAGCGCAAGGCCGGCGCCAAGCTGAACCCTGCCTTGCGCGAGCTGTTCTATGAAACCCGGTCGAAGCTGGTTGCCGAACTGGACGACATCGGCATGGCCCACCAAGCGTGCCGTCTGCGAGGGCTGGAGCGCATGCTCGAGCAGGCCGAGCGGATGGGGAACCTTGCCCTGGCCGTGCAGCTCATCGAGCAGGCTGCGCGCGAGGTCGGCGGCATGTACTGCGGCCGCCGGATTTAGCCGAATAAGTTCGCAGATGGTTCTCGGATAGTGCGCAGTTTCGGCCCCTAGACGGCACGGCCGAAGAAAGCTGCTCCCCATAGGTAAAACAGGCGCTGTTCGGGGTGTAAAGCTGCGCTTTTTGGCGCTATTGCGGGGCTGATAAGTTCGCACTTTAGTGCGCGGTGGTGCGCGATAAAGCCGAACGGATGCCGGCGACGGCGACGGCGATGGTGGACATGTTAGGATTGCAGCACCATGACCGCCACCGACCAAACCGCTAATTGTGAGTTTTTCTCCGATGCCCCGCTGCGCTACCCGGCGGACGGCATGGGTGCGCTGAGTCCGGAGAGCGTCGCAATATGCGCTCGATGGGTCGGTCATGTGATCGTTGAGCGCAAGGGGCATCCGGTGTGGTGCGCCCGCGCTGACGTGCGCCCGGGCGACGCGCGATGCTTCTACGATGGTGACCTGGGCGACGTGCTCGAGCCTGACGACCCGCGCGTGAGCAACTAATGCTGCACATCGTTCCGCCCATCCCCAAGCCCGACGAGCCGGTCAACAACCGCGCCAAGCGGGCGAGCAAGCCGGCCGACATGATCCAATGTCCGCGCTGCCACGGGCGCGAGATCGTGGAAACGCTGCTCGGCGCCATGCTGGTAGTGGGCAAGCTGAAGGGTGGCACGAAGCAGATCGTTTGCTTCGGCTGCATGCTCAAGGGCGAAAGGGTGGTGCTGGGATAATGCTGGTTAGGTTTACCACCACATGGGGGAATATCAGCGGCATCTCCCACTTCGATGGCCACGCGGCGCTTACGGATAGGGGTTTCTACATTCAAGTACGCGCTACAGTTGGTGCGCAAGTGGCATGCCGGCTTCTACTATCATTAGCGCCACTTGAAATTCCCGTCATCATTGAAGGCAGAGCACACTGCGGCCTCCTAGTCTCGGCGACGAGATCCGAGCGATCCGGATTTTTCGACGTCATTATTGAACTGCCCACAGATTATTGAGTGCTGACCAGCTCCGGCGGGATGCCATCCACAATTTGTGGCCGGACCATCCGCCATTGACGGACGGGATGCCGATGATCCCCCAGTGGGGGACGGGATACTTCCACCACCGGCGGGAGACTCCCTCAATTTGAGGAGTTCGTTATCTACCGGATTTCCGGTATTTCGTCGCCGGCAGACGACTCCTTAATTTGAGGAATGCTTTAACTACAGGGTTTCCTGTAGTTTAGGCCGGCGGCCGGCGCCGTAATCGCCTAAATTCTCAGGCCATTGTCAAACTCCGGGATTTCCCGTAGTCATTAGAATGCAAAGCCGGAAATCCTGCTTAGACGCCGGAAAAATTTCGTTCGTCTCCAAATGCCGGCGAGAGCGGGAATACCAGTAGCGACATCTATCTCCTGCAATGCAGGACGTCACCCCTCGCCGGTCCGCTCCTAAATTTGAAGGAGCGCGCCAGGCCGCGACATCGCATTCAAACGAATTTGATCTGTCGGCGCAGCACCAGGTACATAAGGGAAAATCCCACATGTAGAATCGGCCTGCCGCAAATGCGGGAAAATCCCGTGTTTGGACCAGGGCCCCGGCGTTACTGGAAAATCTGGTAATGGGCGCGGTGCCCGGCTGTTCCAAACCTGTGAAAATCACATATTAAGGGCGCGCACTAGTCGCTTGGGCGGAATAAGAGGGTTACCGGGAAACCGGTAACGCGCGTGTGCCCAATTTCCGGCAGACGGTAGCGATGCGGCAAATCTCAGCATCGCTGAACCGTTCCGGGAAAATCCTGGATCGGCGGGCACTATGGCAGATCCCAGAACGGTGACGATGGCAAATCCTGCTATTTCTTACAAGGGAATGCGTCCTTTAAAGCCGCTGCAGCAAGCAAATCTGCGCCTTTACTCCACAGCTCAGGATGCTGCTGAAGATATTTTTTTACGACCGCAAGAATTTGACCTGCCTTCGCATTGTCCGGTGTACAAAAAACTACCCCGTCTAATGAGTCGTGAACCCCCATCACATAGCCGTAGAACTTACTGTTGGTAGGGTAATCTTCAGGCGTAGCTCGACCCGCCTCGATTCTCTCATGGGCCGCGCCCCATGTATTCAGGTCGAAACCCGATACATAACCGGCTTGAGCCGTGAGCGACCAAAGTAAAATGGCGAAGAGAAGAGGGTATCTTTTCATGGTTAAAGCCTATCCATTCTTAGTTTCGATGTTGTCATTGCTGATTATGTCAACGCGGCTCAGCGAAGCCCCACGACTCCTCGCCCGTCGCTTCGCCTGGAGCGTGGTTGGAGCGAAAATCAGGCTTTGACAGTCTGACCGCCATGATGATGTTTTCCATCTTACAACAGGTGGGGATGAGGTGTTAGAAAACGAACGATTACTAACATCACCAAAGATCAACACAAATCACTGTTGGAAATATAGGGCTTGCTATTTCTAACAGGTGAGGATATTCTAACAGTGTTTTCTAACAGTCCTCACCGGAGAATCACCATGGCAACCTTCGCATACGGCCGCGTCAGCACCACCGAACAGAGCGCAGATAATCAGAAGCTGGAAATCGAAGCCGCCGGCCATGTGGTTGATTACTGGTTCGCCGATACGATCAGCGGCAAGACTAGCGCCACGCAGCGCCCGCAGTTCGCGGCGCTGCTCGGCCAGATCCGGAACGGCGAAACGCTGGTGGTCGCCAAGCTTGACCGTCTGGGCCGCGACGCGCAGGACGTCGGCGCCACCGTCAAGCTGCTGGCCAGCCGCAAGATCAGCGTCATCGTGCTGCAACTCGGCAAGCTCGACCTGACGTCGCCGGCCGGCAAGATGATGCTGACCATGCTCGCCGCCGTGGCCGAGATGGAGCGCGACATGCTGGTTGAGCGCACGCACGCCGGCCTGGCCCGCGCCAAGAGCGAAGGCAAGACACTGGGCCGTCCGTCGAAGACTAGCGCCGAGCAGCGCGCCGATATCATCACCAAGTACGCCGCCGGCGAGAGCGTCAGCGCGCTGGCCCGCCTCTACAGCGTCTCGCGCGCAAACATCCTGGGCGTGGTCAAGCCGGCCTGAGTTGCCTAGGGCTGAAGTACACCGGCGGTGGGCATCGGCGCCACCGGCCAGCCCGCCCCGATACCGCTTCCCGCTGGCAACCTGACTGGCAACCGCCGCGCGCGTCGCCGGCGGTGTCGTTGCTGCGAACGATACCCCAGGCGAAACGGCGAATGACGGCTGAGCCTTAAGCAGTGTACGAGTTCAAAGTTTGAACTATTTGTTCTATCGGAATAGGCTTGACCAAATGTTCCCGGAAACCTGCGGCAGTAGTTCGGGCTAATGTGTCAGCGTCATTCCTGGCCGTAAGAGCTATCAAAGGTATGGTTTTCAATGCGGGAGATTGGGATAGCAAAGCGGCAACTGAAAACCCGTCCATCCCTGGCATGCTCAAATCCAGCAAAATCACATCTGGGATGAGGTCAGCGGCTCGCTGGATGCATTCTTGTCCACCATACGCCGCCAAGGCCATATGGCCATAAAATTTTAGAAGAGCGACTGTCATATCAGCCGCATCGCGGTTGTCATCGACAACCAAAACACGTTTGGGGGGAAATGCAGAGGCCATGATGTCCTAGCGAAAGGAGTGACTAAGCGCTATTTACGGCAGGTTTTAGGCCGGAGAAAGGAGGTGAGCAGGTGTGGCTCATTGCCTCGATGAAACTGATTATAACGGAGAATAATTGCACTTGCTTTTCCATGCCTCGTATCGAACTTAATATTTACGGGTCATTGTCGCCACGCCCGCTCTCATTGAACCGGACTTCAAACAGACAAAGGCATCTTGCTGGAAATTTTAGCTAGGCGCCCCTCGGTTACTTGATGCGGATAAATCCGAGGGAAGTGCCTAACACCACTGCGCCGAGCCCTGAACTCCTGGTAGCGGGCAAATATTCCGAGCTGAAACCATTGGCAAACTCTTTTCCTTCACGGCCTCGAATGGCGGTGATGTACATTACCGGGTCATCAAACCCACCGTCAACAGCCTCAACGACTATCTCTTGGTCGTCATCATATTCGGCCAAAACTTTCAAAAGCTCGCTTTTTTTCATCAGCATCCCCCGCAGTGTCGACGGCATATTTTGCCATGCGTTGCCACTGGAGGTTATCCCGTTTGAAACGCCGCCTGCGTAGCGGTGTGGGATTTCCCATAGCGCCAGGGCGAGGCAGGATTTCCGGTATCGGTACCGTATGCCGAAAACTGGGCGAACGGCGCCTATCCGTCCCGGCTCAGCGCCGCGCGCCCTAACGTGTGATTTTCACATGATTGGACCGGTCGGCAACCGCCTCGAAACACAGGATTTCCCCGTATTTGCGGCAGGCCGATTCTACATGTGGGATTTTCCCGTATGTACTTGGGCACCCCGACGGGCAACCTGCGAAAATTCCGGCGGCACATAGCACACCTCATTCGCTCGAACGCGATGTTGCGGCACAGCCTCGTACGTCGATTTCGCTCCTAGCAGATGGCTTGTGAGAGCTTGCCTGGTGATAAAATTCGTCTTCTTATGGAGACGTTTATGCAGTTTTTATGCGAAGTTCGGGGCCAACACCATTTGGTTCGGGCCGACAGGGTTGGCGGGTACACGATGGTCTATTTTGCACCGGCCGACAATCTGGAAACCATCGTCACCTATCAGCTTTTCCCTGCGGTGATAGATGAGACTTATGCGCCTGATAGCGCAGTTTTTCTTGAGTGTGTGACGCGCATTGCTCTCGCCCACTTCGAGCATGCAGCTACTCCGTTTCCCCTCATAAGTGTGATTGCCTACACGTCTGAGCTGCCGACATATACGGGTGATTTGGCTGTGACTCAATCGCACCATGATGCTCCGAGAAAGAGTACTCCCCGCAAGCTTCCTATCCAGGCCACCGACGCCTGATGTCCTGCGATGCAGGAGATTGACCTCCCTGTAGGTATTCCCATTTCGCCGGTATTGAGGGCTGAGCCGGATTTCCGGCTTTGAGCATACTCCGGGTTTCCCCGTAGTTTCCACTTTGACAAAACTACAGGAAATCCTGTAGATGGCGAACTCCTCAATCTGAGGAGTTACCGCCGTCAGCGCCGGGTCGCAGTAAATACCGGAAATCCGATGATTTCGAAATTTCGCATTTCCTCATTGGAACCGTGAAGTTAGTTCAAACCCAATCAGGCTAACATTTGTGATTAACAATATAAATTACTTAATTTTCCGCAACCATTATAATTGTGCACAGCAACAAACCTGCCATGCGCCAAGTTCTCCGCGCCTCCTCCGGCAGCCCCTCATTCCTCACCTCACCTTACCTTCGTGAGTATTTCTTGCACCTGTGTCCCACAGGCTGGTGAATATTTAAGGTAAAAAATGCAACCTAGAGTCAACCACCATTTAGCCCTTGCTTTCGAGCAAGCGGTTGTTATTGACGCCCTTAGTGGGGCAGCAGCCGCATGGGCTTTCTTGGCGGCGCTAGACGTCCCGAGAGAGACGATTTTCCGCGTGCTGATGAATGCATCGATTCGCCGCGATACCGATACGCCAACCGCTTCGACGATTGAAAAGTGTCGGTTTTCGCTAAGAAGGGAAGTCTGGGTGTGATCGCAGTTCACACCGAAGAGCGCACGAAGGGAGCGAAGGGCGCACTGTTTTTTTTGGGCTCCCTTCGCTCCCTTCGCGCTCCCTTCGGCCGGCGTGCTGCTGGCCTGATCCAGGACGTCGCCGCGAAGGTGCTCATTTTTCAGCGAAGGTGCTCACATAATTTAGTGAGCACCTTCGGCTTATTTTGAGCGTCTTCGGCCTCCCTTCAGCCGCCGTTGCCGCCGCCTTGATCCCGAACACCGCCACGAAGACCGCCACTTTCCGCGAAGACCGTCACACTATTTACCTGGCGGTCTTCGGCATTTTTGGCGGTCTTCGGTAAAAACCACTGCCATCCTTCCTTCATACCAGCTTTCGCCGCCTCAATGCCTAGGTCGCGCTTTGCCCGCTCAATCGTGCGCCACGCATACCCCGCGCCGGCCGCATCGGCTTTTACTTGCTTCGTGGATATCGGGCCGTCTGCCAGTAGGTCGCGCAGGAATTGCTCAGCGTCCATGCGCTCGTCGCCGCCCTCGCTGTCGTCATGCTCGACGTCGCCGAGGATCTCGCGCGCCGTCCCGTCGATGACGCCCTCCCATACTGCGTGCGTCGCCTCAATGCCGCCGTGGATCGTCACCAGCTCGAGCGAGTAGGCCACGCCGCCATCATCGGATGCGATGTTTGACTTCGCCCGCGCCATCACACGCCGGCTGCTGCCTTCCTCCTTGGCCGTGACCAGCACCATGCGCGCCAGCGCGCCGAATGCCTGCGAGCCTATCACCCGGTCCTGTGGCGCCTTGCCGGCGCCGCCCTTGGCAAAGTGCGTGATGCCGATTACCGCGCAGCCGTGGGCGTCGGCAAAGTCGACCACCGCCTGCAGGCTGCGGCGCACGTCGTTCGCGCGGTGCATGTCGCCGGCCACCGCCGACACGATCGGGTCTATCAGCAGCAGGCTGACGCCGCCGATAGCCTCGGCCGCGCGCCGCAGGTCCGGGATATCCTGCGACGGATCGAACGGCACGCTCTCGCCGTCCTGGGCGATCCCCTCGATGAAGTGACAGCGCGCCAGGTCGGCGCCGGAGGCGATCAGGCGCGGCACCAGCGTATCGTCGGCCACGTCCTCGCTCGACCAGATCAACACGTTGCCCAGGCCCGCGCACGCGCTGCCGTCCGGCCACCGGCCGCCGGAAGTCAGCACCGCCGCCAGCGCGAGGGCGAGCGTGGTCTTGCCGGTACCGGCGGCGCCGGCCAGGATGGTCAGCTTGCCGGCCGGCACCCATCCCGGCCACAGCCAGGTGATCGGCAACGGCTTGATGTCGGCGCCGCACCGGATTTTGACGACGCGCTCGCCGTGCTGCCGCGAGCGGTCGAACGAGCGCACCGTTTCGCCCAGGCGCTCCAGCTCGACGCGCGCGGCGCGGGCGTGGTCGTCCTCCGTGTCCAAAATAAAGCCGGCCAGCTGGCCGTCCATGTGTCCGTCTGCCATCATGATTCCGCTAGTTTAAGAAATGCTGTTCGGTTGTGGTCGCCGTCGACCAGCAGAAGCCGGCGCGGCCGGGCCTGATAGAGACGGTCCGACAGCGTGCGCAGCGCGCCGTACCGGGTCAGATTGCCCGGGAACACCAGCACCACGTCGAGCCCGGCCACGGCGCGGCACTCCAGCGCCGTGGGCAGGTTCGCTGGGTCGATCTGGATGGCGTTGTGCTTGGGCGGCAGCATGCCGACGCCCAGCCACAAGACGCCGCCCACGGGCGCTAGGCCGTACACGGCACGGATGCGCGCTAGCTCTGCGAGGGTCGTCATTCAGCGCCGCCGCGTGTCTGCATCGGCCACCAAGCGCAGGCCGGTCGCCGTCGGCGCGCTGTCTGGCGCGACCAATGGCTTACTGATCGACACATGGCGGACCACGTCTAACACGTGCCGGCGGACCTCGTGCGCAATGCCGTGGAAGTAGCTGAGTAGCTCCCTGTCCTCGGCGCTGAGGTTGTCCACCACCAGGCGCAGCGGTTGGGCGGCCGGCTTCTTCCGCGCGCGCGGCGGCTTGGTTGTGACCGCGGTCATTTCGCACCTCCGCCGACCAGGCGCAGCGCGGGCCGCTTGTGACGTGGGTACTCGTCTGCCAGATGCGCCGCTGAGCGCAAGAACGTGCCGCTGGCCTCGTCTGCCATGGATTGCTCCACCCGCCGCATCGCGGTGAAGTACAGCACCGCCCACGACATCTCCTCGGCGGTCAGCTCGCACGCGGGCGACTGGGCGTTGCCGGCGCCACCGGCGGCATCAGGTTTCTTCCGGCCGGTCACGATGCACCTCCGACCACGAGACGCAGGGCTGGCCGCTTGTGTCGCGCGCATCTCTCGGCTGCCAATGCCATCATCCGCAAAATGTGCTGCTGAGCCTCGTCGTCTATTTGCGAGTAGTAATTGAGGAGGAGTTGCTGGTCGGCGGTGAGCGGTGCCGCCGGCGCCGGCTTCGGGGTGGCCGCGCTGCGCGGCTTCTTCGGGCTGCTCATCGCGCACCTCCAACGATAAGGCGCAATATCGGCGCTGGACGGGTTGCTGCGGCCTCAGCCTCGCGCTTCGCCGCCAGTTTTTCCAGTATCACAGTCCAGCCTTCTTTATCCTTCAGCGGGAGCCTGCGTACCGCTAGCGCTGCACGGATTTCCAGGGCACTGAGCTCGGCGGCCGATACCGCCTTCGGCTGGGCGGCGCGGCGCGGGCGCTTCGGGACGGCCGGCTTGATTTCGGCGGGCGCGCTCATGCCTTCTCTCCCACCACGCCAGCGGTGCCGACATCGTCGCGCAGCAGGTCCAGATCGTTGGCAACTTCCCCAGCCTGGCCAGAGCCGTGTTTGCACAGGGTTTTGATGTCCCGGTTGTCGGTCATGATCGCAATGCCGCGCAACAGCGCGCCCAACGCCTCGATCCTGATGTTGGCGATCTCCAGCGCGTCCTCGATCTCGCTGGCGGAGACTGGCTTGGCGCTGGTGGCGGCCGGTCCCGACGTGGCCGCCTCGATTGCGGCGCGCCGCTCATGGTGGCGGCTCATGCCGTCGGCGACTACCCCGTCAGCCTCGAGCTTTTCCGCGACGCGGGCTTTCTGCTGGGCGGTCATTGCGTTGAGCATGGCCTTGATGATGGTGTCGGCATGGCGCAGCTCGGCCAGCAGGGTGACGGCGGCGCTCATTGGGCACCGCCTTCGACTTCTTCGAAGGTCAGGCTCATAGCCGCCGCCGATTCCTGGATGAGGATCGCGGCGCGGTATGCCGACTTCAACAGGGCGTCGAGCCGCGTGGCCGCCTGCAAAGTAGCAGGGTCGGTGATGTTCATCCCGTCGATGATCTCGAAGGCGATCTCGGCGAGCGTCTGCGCCGTCAGGGCCTGCTCCTCCACGTTGCTCACATGGGCTTGCAGACTGCCGAGCTGCAACAATGGCAGAGTGATATTTATCGCTTGTGCAGCGGCGGTGCTGGTGTTAACATCGGTTTTGTGGCTCATTATTGTCTTTCAAAAGGGTGTAGTGATCCATGCCGCATCCAGACGTTCTGAGCGTCTGTTTGCAACTTCCACTCGGTTCCGCCGAGTCGGTCTTGAGTGACCCGGGAGGACGGCCTGCCAGCCTTCCTCCCGCAAGTCATTTATCTACCTACGGAAATCCCGCAGTTTCTTTTCTCTTCAGTGTCATCTATTCCTGTTCGATTTCATTCGGCTTGTCTTTGTTCGCTTTCGCCGCGACAGCCACGCCGAGACGCAGCAGTTGGACCAGCTGGCCATTCAAGCTGCGATCCTGCGCTTTTGCCAATTCATCCGCCTCAGCGTGGAGCGACTTGGGCATGCGGATCGTGATGCGTACAATTTCCTCGTCCATACCGTTCCTTAGATGTGTCACTGTTTTAGTGACTCAGTGTCACTATACGCCACTTCCTCGTAGTGTCAATATAGTGACATGGAAGATTTATACCGAAGTCAGTTCAGGCTCCCTTATCCGCTCTATGAAAAGCTGAAGGCCCACGCCGACAAAGCGGGGCGGAGCGTCAACGCCGAACTTGTTGCGCGGTTGGAACAGTCCTTCTATGAGGCGCCAATGTCCGGGCTTTCCGTCGAGGATGTGGTGAAGGTCAGCCACCAAGTCATCAAAAGCCTGTACACCGATTTCATCCCGCGACCGGGCGCTGAACCCAAACCGACCACACCGGGCCCGACCAAGCGCCGCAAGTCGCCGCCCAAGGAATAGGCATCGCGGGATAGATCCTACGGTCCACTGCATCCAAAAGCCAGAATCTTCGTAGGGCCTAAGTTGGGCCCGCGCCGCGCACCGGCCACGCCCGAGGGGGTAACTCGATCACTCCGGAAGGTTCGGGATGCCGGCGACGCTGGCTAGGCGCTCGTCCATGTCGCGCATCAAGCGCGAGCACGCTTCAATCACCTCACGTTGCATGTACGGGCTGAGTCGCTCCAAGCTGGCTAGGGACTGCCCAACTACTCCAGCCTGAATTGAAATTCTTGCCGCAGCCGCCATCGCATTGTCATTCAAGTGTTTCCCAATCTTTCCTCTCGGTAGTGGGGTGTCGAACGCTCGATTAAAGCCTCGATCCCACTCGTTTCGCACTCTTTGGCTGCCGCGTTCTTGCTTTAACTTTTCCGCCCATTCCTGACGGAATTGCTCGGCTGACTCTGGACTTCCTGTACCGCCGGCATTGCGCTTAAGCCACATGTCCCCAACCAGTAAGCCGGTCGCGTACGCCATCACTTCGTTTATCTCGCTCAATACGTAGCCCATCATTTTCCTCATTCTGTCGTGTTCAAAACACTGCCAGCTTATTCTCGGCCACCCAAAAAAGCGAGGGCCCGCCACGGGCCTGTGGAGGGCCCACTCAGCTCTCGATGTCATCAAAATTTCACTTTTCTTCGTGCGCCGCGTGCCAGAATTACCCGGGCCAATAACTCACGCAATGAATCTACATGCACCGGTTTTTCAGTTTGTTTTTAGAGAAGATGAAAAGCAGCTTCCGCCGAATAGCGAGGGCCACGCGCCACGAAGTCACCGAGGGAGATTTGCAGAGCGATGCCTGGGTGGTTGCCCACGAAATCAGCGAGCGGCGCGGTCATCCTGTCGACTTTTCAGACCCTGCGGACCAAGACCTTGTGATACGAGGGGTGAACCTAAATAACGTGCGTCGCGGCGACTGGCACATGCGGAAATCAGTTCGCATCGATGAGGAACGGGAAGATGAGGACGGAGCGATTAAGTGGTCGGAGCGATTGGCCGCCACCAGCACTGCCGACCCATTGAAGTTCTTATTGAAGCGCGAGGCGGCGCAGGAAAATGACGCCAAGTTGGCCGCTAGCTATTCCCAGGCTGCGGCTTACGTCCGAATCTTTGCGCGGTTCAAATACAATCGGCAAGAGGTCTGCTCGCACCTAGCGATTTCGGACTCAACGCTCGTTTGCCGGGTGGCTATTGCAGAGGCTGTGGTCGCCGTCCAGCCGTCGCTGTTCGATGGCAAACATCGAATTGGGCCGAAGTTCTTGCCGCCGCCTGGCCGGGCCTGTGCTGCGCGTCCAGTACACCACCTCGGCTCCGTGCAGTGGGCGTGGAGCTTTGATGATGGCGACCGGCCTGTGCCAGCACTGGCGGCAGCCGGCGCAGACTGAATCGCACAGCATGATATGCTTGCTTTTCTTTCAATGGAGGCAATATGCTGAACGATCCTGATGTGCGAAACGTTGAAGAAATAACCGCTGGGGACTTTGTGTCGTTCGAGCTTTTCGACGCCGATCTGTGGCGTCAATTTCGTATCAGCGGCACTGCCCTGACGGTGCTCGCTGGTTGTGACGGTAGCACGCCGCTGGAATCGTTCGAGCGAAATATTGACCGGATCAAGGGCGTCGCGTTCGCTGAGCACAAGGTCGGAAATGGCTACACCGTGCTGACGTCTGACCACTTCGAGTAGTCCCGCTCACGCCGCCTTATGAGCAACGCACTGTAGCGCACCAGCGCTCCGCCGCTCGCCAGTAAAACCAGTGACAGGGTGCCGAATGTGGTTTCCGCGTTGATGGCGCAGTGGAGGCGTTCGGTGCGGCCAAGGCCATCATGATATGATTCCTTTTTGGCAACATCTGAGGTAGGAATGAAATTCGTGGAACGGGCGGTGATCGCGCTGCTATGCATCGCAATGCTCTTCGCGCTTCACCAGGTAATTGGAAGCGTCGTCACAGCACACCACTGGAAGGGATTGGACCCTTCCGATTGGGCGGCGTGGGTACAGGCGGTTGGCTCGATCGCTGCGATCTGGGGCGCCTACTCTTTCACGGCGAAGCAGCATAAAGACAGTATTCAGCGGGATGACCGGAACAGAAACGCTGAAAGGAGTCGGCGTGCCGAGACGATCCAATTTGTAATGTGCAACGCCGAAATACATTCTGTACGCCTGCGTAATTTCGTCGAAACCAACATGGCTCACGAGGCCGTCCATTTCGATCGAGCGATGCTCCGGGATTGTGCTGATGTGATGGAAGGCATACCGGTGCTGGACTACCCCGACGCCTCGCTCGCGGTCCATTGCCGTACTTACATCCGCCATTTCCGAGCGGTTGAGGAGTACTACGAGCGACGAGCGCAAGTCACGGACGTCGACTTCGACGAGATTGAGCAAATGCTGGCAAGCAGCTTGGACACAGAGATCGACCACATGGCGGTTGCGGCAAAATCCGCGTATGAGCAGGCGACTCACTTGATTGCGTTTCTTGCGCCGAAAATTTGATTGGATGGAACTTTTCACGCTACCCTCGCAATCTCAGCGAATTTCGGCGCCCAGCGCCGCATCGCCGCTCGCAAGCAAGCCTTCGTCGACGATGCGCTGCGTGTTCCAGTGGTAGTGGCCCAGTTCGCGCAGCGGCACGTTGATAGCTTTTCGATATCTGGCAGGGAACTTCGTCACCTCGCGGGCCTCGATGCGCTCGCCGCGCGCCCAAACGCCTTGAGCTTCATCGCGCGGTGCCGGGCTTCATGGGGCTGCGGTGCATCATGCTAAAATTTCCTTTTTGGAAAGATATTCATGGACAGCGGTATCGGAATACTCTACTGGATTGAAAAGCACCCGGGACTTGCCTCCTGGGTACAGGCGATCGGATCGATAATTGCAATCGGGATTGCTATCTGGGTGCCCTACTGGCAGAAGAAACAGGCGCACGAACAGGCTCGGCAAGCAGAAGCTGACCAAGTTCGACACCTGCTTAGAAATCTTTTGGACGAGATAATCGTCGTCTCGAGTGGCTTCAGAGAGCAAAACGGAAAACTCCTGCTCGAGACCTCGGACGGGAGCCCATTTATGTACGTCGTTCCGGTGATGGATAACCCATTTCCAATTTACAACGCCTCGACTGCAAAGCTTGGGCAGATACCGGATGACGAACTTCGCAGGCATCTCATAACCGGATACGGCTACGCGAGCGCATTTGTCTCCAGCATAAGATTCAATAACCTTCTTCTTCAACGCTTTGCGGAGGCGAAATATCTTGCCTCCATCCATGACGACGATATTCACAGGGATCTGCAGGAGTCCCAGCATAAGATCCTGGCTCAATACGGGCATGCTTTGAAGCGCTCCTACAACAGCGCGACTGAAAAGCTTCAGCTGGCTCAAGATGCCATGAAGGCGGCGCTTGGGATGAATTGAGCGGCAAGTCATGACGGTGAGCCTATATCGCGCGCCACCGCGCGCTCAACAAACGCCTCGCGCTGGTGCTCGCGCATCGCCGAGAAAGCCTTCAGCAAACGCACGAGTTGCTCCGAGACGGCGGGATGGATGTAGGCTATAGGATCTTTTGTCGCCATCGGAGCGGCGATATTGGTCGCTTATTTGCAGGCGCTCACGCAGGACCGACAAGCAGCGAAGCGTGACCAACAGGAAGTTGCCGGCATGCTGGATAGCCTTTATTGCGAGTTGCGCATGGTTCGCGAGTACACGAGCAAGCTTCTCGACCCACACATCGTCGGTACGACCAAGGGAGTCGCTATGATTTACCCAATAACGTCCGAACCCTTCAAAATATACGATCAGTTCACGCCAAGGCTCGGCGCTATTACTGACGCAACGCTCCGGGAACAGGTCGTTGAAACCTACACGTACCTCTCGAGCTTCGTAGCCACTATCCGCTATAACAATGACCTGGTCCTGGAGTGGGAAAGGGCGCAAAGCGTTGCTCGCAGAACCCAAAACGCCCTTGACGAGCAGGGGTGCGAACTTGCTTACGGAGCACTTTGCCGCTACGGGGATGGGGTGCGCTTCGCTTACCGCGAGTCCAATGAGCGAGCAAAGACCCTGCTGGTGTCGCTCGAAAATTTGCGCACTAGTTGATAGTTTCATGGCCGCTCTCTGACCGCGCGACGCACGGCGGAGCCGTTCAGTCACGCCAGCTTGCAACCGGCCGCCGTGGCGTGGAGTTAGCGACCGGGGCACTCCTCGCCATCTGCGGAGGTGCGCTGCAGGTCGCGGTGCCGGCGTTACCATCTCAGGTCAGGAAGCGGCGCTCTCAAGGCCAGCGGCATTCCAGACAGATCATTTTTTTAGTACACAGGTAAGTACACAAAAAGCGAATCTTAAAGCGGAGGTCTTTATCTAAGGCCGTGCTTCGAAGTGAGTCGCTTCTGTATCGGCAAATAAACTCCGGGGTCAGGTCCGCCATTGCTACACGGGCTCTGCATGGGGTGTGGATCTGGCTTGCCGAGGTACCTTGATCCAGCATAAGCCGCCGACGGAGCGTGGCCGATTACGCTGCGCTAATCCGCCCTACGTGGTTGTGTGGCTTAGCGTCGGTCAAGGTTGGTAAATACCTCCTGTGCCGGGACGGTGATCGCATCTCCACGTCCGACCGCCTCCAGGCGAGCTTCGGCTTCAATGCGCCAAGCCTCTTCGATATTATCGCGATCTGTAGATTCCAGTGATTCCAGCAAAAAGAACAAAAGATGCGCCTTGTCCGCATCGTTTAGCTGTGAGATGCGTTGTTCAAGTTCGCGGAGATCTTGCGACATCGTTGCACCTGTTTCGCCCCAATCTGAGAGCAATTATAAGCAGGTTCTAAATTACGTAGGGCGGATTAGCGAAGCGTAATCGGCCATGTATGAGTCGCCGACGACGCTGACTACATCCATTCTGCCAAATCCGCCCCCCACGAGATCAGTACGGCAAGCCGCTGACGTTCAACGCGATCTTCCACACCGACCCCGCACCGGTGATGAACAGCGTCTTGCCATCGGCACCGCCAAACGCGGCATTGGTAACATTCGCATCCACCTTGATCGTGGCGATGTGCTTGCCCTGCGGCGTGAATACGCGAATGCGCTGGTCCGTGTGCTCGGTGACGTAGACGTTGCCTTGACAGTCGACAGCCATGCCGTCCGGGATGCCCAGGCCATTGACCAGGTCGCGTCCCTTGCCGGGCTTGCCGCCGACGATAGGATACGCGCGCAGCACGCCTTTTTCGCCAACCATACCGTTCACATACAGTACGTCTCCTGCTGGCGACAGCGATACGCCGTTAGGATTGGTGAGCGTGTCGTCGACCACGGTCACCGTGCCGTCGGCCGCCACGCGGTAGACGCGCGTTTTGTCCTGCCCGCCCGGCGCGGCGTCGCGCTGGAAGGCCGGGTCGCTGAAGTACAAGGTGCCGTCGGCGGCCAGCGCCATGTCGTTCGGCGAGTTGAAGACGTTGCCGTTGTACTTGCTCACGACATCGCTGCGCTTGCCGTCCATCGTGTAGCGCGAGACGCTTTTGTATTTGTGCGTCGCCGCCAGGATGTTGCCCTGCGCGTCAACCGCCAGGCCGTTGCTGCCGCTGTCGGCGATCAGGGTGGTGACCTTGCCGCTCGAATCAAGTTTTTGAATGCGCGACGGGAAGCCCGGCCCGAAAGTGAAGTCCGAGAAATACAGCGCGTCCTTGATCCATACCGGACCTTCATACAGCCCCGGCTCGGAGCGCGTCGGGTTGGCGGCGACGATGCGCTGCGCGGTCAGCTCGCCGGACGGCGCGGTGCCGGTGCAGGCGGCCGGCGCACTGGAGGCTGAGGCGGCAAATGCGGCCGGGGTGCCAAAGGCCACCAACGCGGTGGCGACGGCGGCGGACAGAATCGATGCGAAGCTAAAGGCAGGGCGAATTTTCATGCGTTGGTTTCTTCCAGTTTGTGAACAATGACGCAATCGCGTCCGGCGTGTTTGGCGGCGTACAGGCAGCTGTCGGCGGCGGCCAGCATGGTTTCGGCGGTGCACAGCCGGTCCTTGACGAAGCTGGCCACGCCGATGCTCATTGTCACATACGGACGCATGGCGGCGGGCGCGTGCGTGACCTCCAGTGCGGCGATGCGCGCGCGGATGGTCTCTGCGACCAGCGCCGCCTGCTCCGATCCCGTGTCCGGCAGCACGGCGCCGAATTCCTCGCCGCCGTAGCGCGCGGCCAGGTCGGCCGGCCGCTGCAGCATGGCGGCGAACGCTTCCGCGACCAGGGTCAGGCAGGCGTCGCCCTGCTGGTGGCCGAAGTGGTCGTTATAGGCCTTGAACGAGTCGATATCCATCAGCAGCAGCGACAGTTGCCCGCCGTTGCGCTGGGCGCGCCGCAATTCCCGGTCGAGCGCGACGTCGAAATGGCGCCGGTTGGCGATGCCGGTCAGCCCGTCCACGTACGATTGCGCGCGCAGCGCTTCGGCCTGGCCGCGTAGCTGGCGCTCGCGCCCGACGGTGCTGCTGATGTCGCTCACCTGGATCAGGCAGAAGCGTTCCTTGCCTTCGGTGAACGGCGTCACCGACACCGACTGCTCGATGCGCTCGCCACCCCAAGTGCCGGTTGGGAACAGCGGGAAGGGCGAGCGGTTCAGCCCTGGCGACAGTTGCTGCGGCGTCTTGCTTTGCATCGCGCTGTGCACGGCCTGCTCGAGCCGCTGGCCGCGCAATTCTGGAAACACGTCGAACAGGTCGTTGCCCATCACGCGGTGCGCGGACTGGCCCGAGTGACTGGCCATCCACTGGTTCCACAAGACGATGCGCTGGCCGGCGTCGAGCACGATCAGGCCGAGGTCGGCGAGCGCCAGCGCGCGGGTGGAGAGATGCGAGTGCCCCGCAGTGGCAGGCGGGGAAGCATGAACAGTTTCAGGCATTCGAACTTTCCAGGCGGGAATGATAATGGTGTAATGATTATAAGCCGCCTGACTCGCCATGGGGACGCCGGGGATACCTTGAAGCCACAATTTCACGGCGACTCACTATCATTTTCGACTTTTCAATTAAAAAATATTTATCCCCTATGAGCGCCCCCGCAGGCGCGACAGGCGCCGCTGGAAAAGTGTCGTATGGGCGCATTTTTTGCCGATTCGGCGGCTGTGGCCGGTTGTCCGAACCTGCTATGATTGATTCGTCGCAAATGAGTGTTCGGTTTCCAACACATGGCTCAAAACCGGCGCGGCCTTGAGAATTCTCATGCTTGAGATATTCCGCTGAAGTAACCTTGCAACGTTGACTTGGGCACTGCCTGGAACGGAGGGGATCGTGGAACCGACACAAGAAAGCGTACCGGACGATGGCGCCGGCACGGCGCCGCCCGCGATGGCGGCGCCTGTCTCGCCGGCCCGCACGCGGCAAATGCTGCCGCCCAAGGGCTCGTGCTGGTATTGCGAGAAGCCGCTCGACAACGTCAAACGTTTCTGCGACAAGGAATGCGCCGACGCCTTCGACGAAGAGAAAGAATTTACGCGCTGAAGACTAGTTCTTCGCCGCCTGCAGCACCGCCAGCGCCGCCTCGAAGTCGAACTGATGCGCCGCCTCGGTCACCTCCTGAAACACCGCCACTCCCAAGCTCGCCGCGAGCACCGTCGCCGATTGCTCCAGCACATCGATGGCCGCGCCGTCGCCTTCTTCCAGCAGCCTGGCCAGATGCTGCACCAGCATGCGCGTCTCCGGCGGATGCTGGCCGCTGGACGCCGGCTCGGCCGTCGGTTGCTCGTCGGCCGCGTTCAACGCCGCGTCGATCGTGCCCATCAGGCAGCGCAGCGCGTGCTCCAGCTGCGCCAGCGGCCCCATACATAACGGCGCCGGCCCGGCGCAGGCTTGCTCCAGCGTGCCCGCCAACAGATAGACCTGCTGGGCGCCGATCATGCCGGCCGCCCCCTTGAGCGTGTGAATGATGCGTTGCGCGCCGGTGGCGTCGCCGGCCGTCAGTTCGTTGCGCGCCTGGTTGGCGCTGTCCTGGTAGCGTTGCCGGAAGCGGCGCAGGATTTGCAGGTAGAGGGCGCGGTCTCCCATCAACTGCTGCAAACCGGTTTCCACTTGCAGGATATGGCCCTCGGCGTGAACCGGTGAGGCTGGCGTGCTGGAAAGTGTCATGGGCAGGGCGTTATCGCGGATCGGTGGTTGGTCTAAGCCGTACGGAAACTGGAGTGTAGCCGTACGATAGCAGACCTTACCGGCCGCAACAACGCATGGGGTGTCCGCTCGGATGTTCAGCCGAGGGTCACTGCATGGTCGTGAACGACCAGGTGCGCGGTGCCGCCACCCCGTTCACCGTGCCGTCGAAGCTGACATCGTAGACGGTGCCGCGGCGAAGCGGCGCCAGCGGAATGATCGCCGCGCCTGCGGAAGAGGTGCGCGAATCGGTTGCGCTGCTGAGCAGAAGCGTGTTCAGCGCGCTGCCGCCGCGCGGCGCGATGGTGAAGCTGCGCACCACCACCCCGGCGCCGCCCCGGCCACTGTCGGCGTGGACGCTGACCGGGTAGCCGACCTCGTTCTGGTTCGGCACCGGATCGGGCGATTCGGTATTGCTGAAGAAGTTGGTCGGGACGTTGGTCTGGTTGCTGATCGGGTAACTCACCAGCCTGCCCGCGCCGATGCCGGCGCCCAGGCCGTTGGTTGCCGTGAGGTCGGCGGTGAAGTAGGTGTAGCCGCCGGAGACGGTGGTGGCGCCGGTGCCGACTTCTTTGAACACCGGCTCGAACATCACGAAGCGGTGATAAATCGCGGTGATCAGCTCCTCCACCTGGTAAAAGCCGGACGTGTTCGTCGTGGCGGAGATGACTTCGCCGATCGCGCGGCCGCCGACCAGGCCATAGCCGGCCGCGCTCAGGCGGTCGGTCAGGGTAACGCCGGTAAAGCCGGGCGCGCCAACGATTTGTTCGTGGGTGACGGTGTTGTTCAGGCGCAGATAGTTGGAATGTCCCAGCGCGGCCGTATCGACCTGGCTGTTACGCGACAGCACCGACAATCCCAGCTGCGCGCGCCGGTAATTGAGCCAGTTGTAGCCGTCCAAAGCGGTGTTGCCCGTCAGCGTGGGTGCGCCGGGTTCTTGCACCGGCGGAGTGGTCTGATTGTTCGATGTCGTTGGCGCGGTCTGGCTGCTGCTGCCGCCGCCTCCGCCGCCACAGCCCGCGAGCAGCGCGGCGATCAGCAGCATTGCCGCCGGCAACGGGGAGCGGGAGAGTTGCCGGTGCTTATGGTTTGCCATGTTGAAAACTCCTGTGCGTATGGGCTTTTCGCCCGGACTGGCTACAGCGATTCTAAGCCAGATTGGGCCGCCGCGGCACGCAATATGCTAGCCGGACCGGTTCGTACGGGACGGCTTGCGTAAAATGGTAAGCTAGCCCTTCAGCCAGCCATCCGCTGGCGCCGAGGGTATGCTTAACCTGGAAGTTGTCATTTGAAACCTATCAATCAAGCGCGCGTACGGCGCGCCAAGTTCGCTCTGCCCAGTATGGTGACGTTGATGTCGATCGCCTGCGGCTTCGGCAGTATCGTCATCTCGGTCGACAATGCCCTCGTCGGGTCCGCCGAGGACTACCGGCTGGCGGCCATTTTGCTGGTGCTGGCCGGCGTGTTCGACGCGCTCGACGGCTTTGTCGCGCGCGCCACCAACACCTCGTCCGAATTCGGCATGCAGCTCGACTCGATCGCCGACGTGATGAACTTCGGTTGCGCGCCGGGACTGCTGCTGTATTGCTATGGCTTCGTGCAACTGGGCGTGGACCATCCGACCCTGCTGCGGGCCGGCGGCATCGCCAGTTTCTTCTTTGTCGCCTGTGGAGCATTGCGGCTGGCGCGCTTCAATGTCAGTGTCGGCCGGACCGACCCGCGCTATTTCGTCGGCATGCCGATCACGGCCGGGGCGGCCTGCGTGGCGTCGGTGGTGGTGGCCTGGCCGGACCCGGCGGCCACCACATGGCATGCGATTCTGGTCGTGCTGCTGTTGTTTGTGGTCGGCACGCTGATGGTGTCGACCGTGCGCTTCCCGAGTTCCAAGCAGAAGAAGAGCTGGGGCGCGCTGGTGTTGTTGGTGGTGAATCTGGGCTTGCTGGCCTGGTTGCAGGCCGCGTATTTCGTGCTGTTCTTCGTGGTGTACATCGCCTTCACGCTGGCGCTGAACCTGGCCTGGAAGAAGGGCTGGAAGGGGATCGCGCCGCCGGTCGTCTATGACGACATTTGAACTCGGCACCTGACGTCTGCTCGATCCACGTAGGGCGGATTAGGCGGAACGCCGTAATCCGCCAATGCGTGAGCTGTCGAGACGCGTGCATTGGCGGATTACGCTGCGCTAATCCGCCCTACGTGTTTTAGATTTGAGCAAGATTTAGTGGCGGTAAACGTTCAGGTCACGCTACCTCATGTCCGCGCGCGGCGCGCAGGATCTCGAACCACTGGCTGCGGCTCAACGTGAACTGCGTCGCTTCGACCGCCTCCGCTACCGCCTGAATCCGCCCCGATCCGGTCAGCGGAATAGGACGGCTCGGCAACTGCATAATCCACGCAAACACCACGCTGCCGAACGGACGCCCCACTTCGTCGGCGATCTTCTGGATCACGGCGCTCACTCGCACGCCCGCCGCATCGTCCTTGCTGAACAGGCGGCCGCCGGCCAGCGGCGACCAGATCATTGGCGACACCCCCAGATCCTGCAAGCCGTCGAAAGTCTCGTCGAACATCGGCGCCACGCACAGCGGGGAGAACTCCACTTGGTTGGTGGCCAGCGCGATGCGGCGGTTCAGACTCTCGAACTGGTGGCGGCTGAAGTTGGACACGCCGAAATGCCGCACCTTGCCCTCCTGGCGCAGACGGCCGAACGCTTCGGCGATCTCGTCGAAATTCATCAGCGGATCGGGACGGTGGATCAGCAGCAGGTCCAGATGATCGGTGCCCAGCTGGCGCAGCGAGTTTTCCGCCGACGCGATGATATGGCTGGCGCTGGTGTCATAGTGCTGGATCGTGTGGTCCGGACGCGCCGCGTTGATGAGCTTGATGCCGCACTTGCTCACCAGCTGCATGCGCGCGCGCAGCGACGGTTGCAGCGCCAGCGCCTCGCCGAATACCGCTTCCACGCCGTAGCCGCCGTAAATGTCGGCGTGGTCGAAACTGGTCACGCCCATTTCCAGGCACTGCTCGATGAACGACACCCGTTGCTGCGGCGTCAGGTTCCATTCGTTCATGCGCCACATGCCGGCGACGATGCGCGACAAGGTCGGGCCACCCTTGCTGGTGACGATGGACGGGCAGGACAGGTCGGTCGGCGGAACGTAGCTCATGAGCGTGCTTTCACAGGTGGCGGGAGTGCGCAGATTATACGAGAACCCTGTATTTAAGTTACAGAGATTGCGTCGCACCGCCCCGGTTTTTTCGCCAAGCCAAATTGTGCGCCAACCATTCCACGGTATCATCGTTGCAGAAAACGCTTCCGCAGAGGAGTATGACGTGGGATTTTTGTCTTTTCTGAGGTCGAAGGCGCAGCCCGCCACACCTGCCGCTGGCGTGTCCGTCATGGCGCCGCCGTTGGAGTCGCCGCCGGAGCCGCCACCGGTGCCGGCGGCGGTCAAGCCTCCCGCCGGCGATCCGGATGCCATCGTCGTGCGCGCCGAGATCGTCGACACGCGCAGCCGCCTGCGGGGCTACCGGTTCTCGGTTCCCGTGGGCGCCAACGGGCTGCCATTGGCCGAGCCGCTGGCGATCGATACCCTGGCCGCCGCCCGCCTGCCCGAGTTCGCGCAGAACCGTCTGGCGCTGGTGCAGCTGAGCATGGATGCTGTGGCATCCCGACATTACCTGCCGCTGATCGCGCCGCACACCATATTTATGCTGGATCGCAAGGCGACCGACCTGCCGGTGACGCAGATCGCCGAGCGCATGGCCGCGCTGCGCCAGTCCGGCTGCAAGGTCGCGTTGCGCGGCGTGTCGCTGGACGCCGAAGACGTGCCGCTGCTGGCGCTGTGCGACTTGGCGATGCTGTACTTGAATGAACATGCGCTGGCGGATTTCCAGACGCTCGCCAAGCAGTTGCGCATGCGCTATCCGGACATGATGCTGGCGGTGGACGGCGTCGAGTCGTGGGACGAGCAGCGCATGTGCCTGTCGTGGGGCTGCGATTATTTCCTCGGCCACTACCTCACCACCAGCGACGAGGTCGATCCGGACGCCAAGATCGATCAAAGCCGGATGACGTCAATTGAGCTGCTGAACCTGCTGCGCACGGACGCCGAACTGCCCGCCATGATCGAGGTGGCCAAGCGCGACCCCGGCATGACGTTCCAGGTGCTGCAATGGGCCAATGCGCCGAGCAACGGCCAGACCACCAAGGTCACCAGCTTGCAGCAGGCGTTCATGGTGCTGGGGCGCAATCAGCTGTATCGCGGGTTGACGGTGTCGATGTTCCGGCTGGGCGGCGGCGCCAATCGGGAGCGCGACGCGTCGCTGCTGGAAGTGGCGCTGACGCGCGCGCGTTTCCTGGAGACGTGCAGTCCGCTGCCGTTGGCCAAGCGCGACGAATTGTTCCTGGTGGGGTTGTTGTCGCTGTTTGACGTGCTGCTGGGCGTGCCGATGGCCAATCTGGTCGGCAAGATGCATCTGTCGGACGAGATCCGCGATGTGCTGCTGGGCAGCGAGGGTGTTTACGGGCCGTATTTGATGATGGTGCTGCTGCTGGAGCGGGACAAGGTCGAGCGGGCATTGGAGATCGCGCGGACGCTGGGGATGGAGCCTGAGGGATTGGCGGAATGCGGACAAGCCGCCTTTCGATGGGCACAGGAATCGATGCGTTACACAGGAGACTCGGGAAACACGGGAAACACGTAGGGCGGATTAGGCGGCACGCCGTAATCCGCCAATGCATGCGCCGTCGAAACGCACGCAATGGCGGATTACGCTGCGCTAATCCGCCCTACGTGTCTCCACGTGTATTTGCACTTCCAGGGCCAAATCGGCTGTCTTAGTTCATCCAGAGACGGATCGAATCCCAGGCGCGGCCGAAGATCGACGCTTCTTCGACGTTTTCCAGCGCCACCACCGGCAGTTCCAGCAGCGGTTTGCCGTCCACCATCATCTTCAGCGAGCCGACGCGGGTGTTCAGCGGCAGCGGCGCGACCAGCGGGTCCTTACGCTCCAACACCGGCTTCATCTTGGCGGCGACACCCTTCGGC
The DNA here is from genome assembly GCF_979254035.1 of Duganella sp. AC237. NCBI lineage: Bacteria > Pseudomonadati > Pseudomonadota > Betaproteobacteria > Burkholderiales > Oxalobacteraceae > Duganella > Duganella sp. AC237. The sequence continues at coordinate 480,935 of NZ_CEEDEW010000003.1, forward strand.
ACCGTCACCATCACGTCGCTGGTGAAACCGATCTTGACCGCGCTTTGCGAGCCCTTCCAGATTTCCGGCGTCGCGATGGCCTGGCCCTTGGAGTACAGCTTGACCGTGTCGAAGTTCTGGAAGCCCCAGTTCAGCAGCTTCTGGCTTTCCTGCGTGCGCGTGTTGTCGGAATTGGTGCCCAGCACCACCGAGATCAGGCGGCGCTCGCTGGCGCCGTTCGGACGCCGCGCCGAGGCGATCATGCAATAGCCGGCCGCTTCGGTGTGGCCGGTCTTCATGCCGTCGACGGTCGGGTCCAGCCACAGCAGGCGGTTGCGGTTCGGCTGCGTGATCTTGTTGTAGGTGAAGCTCTTGACCGAGTCGATCTTGTAGAACTGCGGGAAGTCCAGGATCACGCGCTTGGCCAAGACCGACAGGTCTTGTGCCGTGGAGAAGTTATCCGGGCTCGGCAGGCCGTGCGGATTGGCGAAGCGGGTCGACTTCAAGCCCATGCGCTCGGCTTCCTTGTTCATCATGACGACGAAGGCCGATTCGTCGCCGGCGACCGCTTCGGCCAGCGCGACGGCGGCGTCATTGCCCGATTGAATCATCAGACCGTGCAGCAGGTCGTCGATGCTGACCGGCGTGGCCGGGTCGATGAACATCTTCGAGCTGGAAGCGTCGACCTTCCACGCCTTGGTCGAGACGTTGACCATCTGGTTCAGCGTGACCTTCTTGTCGCGCAGCGCGCCGAAGACGACATAGGCCGTCATGATCTTGGTCAGCGAGGCCGGCTCGACGCGGGCGTTGGGATCTTGCGAGGCGATCACCTGGCCGCTGGTGGCGTCCAGCAACAGCCAGGATTTGGCGGCGATGGTAGGGGGCGGCAGGGTTTGGGCCACAGCGGCGGACATCAACATCACACTGGTGGCCAGTGCCGCGATCAATTTTTTCATGGGCTAATATTCGGTGATAAGGTTAAGAAGTGCGTAAAAAAACAGCGGGGATTATAGAGCGTTAATCCGCCGCGGCGGTGTCCGTTTCAGTACCGGCAACGTCGCCGGGACGGCGCCACAGCTGGGTCACCCAGCTTTTTATGTGTTGCAACTTGCGGTGGAAGAAGTGGTCGGCGCCCGGGATGACGATCACCGGGATTTCCTGCGGACGCAGCCAGTCGAGCACGTCGATCAGCGGAATGGTGTCGTCGTTTTCGCCGTGGATCAGGATCGTGTCGGCTGGAATGTCGGCCATCTCCCATTTTTTGGCGGCGCTGCCGACCAGCACCAGGCGCTCGGCCGGCGTGCCGGCGGCGACCAGGCGCTGCGCCAGCTTCGATTGCACGAAGGTGCCGAACGAGAATCCGCCCAGCGCCACCGGCAGGCCCGGATATTTCTCGGTCATCCATGCGTGCAGGATGGCCATGTCGTCGGTCTCGCCGTGGCCGTGGTCGTGCACGCCCTCCGAGGCGCCGACGCCACGGAAGTTGATGCGCGCCACCACGTAGCCGAGGCTGGCGAAGGTGCGCGCCAGCGTGACGGCCACCTTGTTGTCCATCGTGCCGCCGTACAGCGGGTGCGGATGGGCCACCAGGGCGACGCCGACCGGCGTGTCGTTCTTCGGATAGTCGATCTGGCCTTCCATCAGGCCGGCGTTACCGGCCAGGGTGAATTTTTCGTTCTTGTTCATAGCTCTTTAGATTTTAAGACGGTCAACAATCTTGCCCTTTACCAGGTGGCTGTCGATGATTTCATCGATGTCGCTGGTGTCGACGTAGGTGTACCAGACGCCTTCGGGATAAACCACCAGCACCGGGCCTTCTTCGCAACGGTCCAGGCAGCCGGCCTGGTTGATGCGCACGCCGCCGTGGCCGTTGATGTCGAGCTGCTTGCAGCGTTTCTTGGCGTGCTTTTGGGCGGTTTCGGCGCCGTGGTCGCCGCAGCTGTTGCGGCCGTCGTCACGCTTGTTCATGCAGAAGAAGACGTGGTGTTTGAAATACGGAGTGTCGCTCATGGCTATCTCTCTCGGAAAAAGTTGTCAGCCGGCGAGGCCAATGCTTGAGGCGCTATGATACCCGCCCTTGGCCGGCGCCGGTGTTTGGGTCTCTGGGCTCCCTGGGTTCCTTGTTGAGCTTGTGCGATGGCAACCACAGGAACCAGACCGCGAAGAACGGCCACAGCAGCGACAGGAATTGTGCCGCGCCATTGAAGTTGAGGAACTTGCCCTGCACCCATGTTTGCAAAGTGGCCACGAAATACGGGTTGGCGGGGGTGGTGTTGATGATCACAAGGCTCAGCAGCAAGGTGACCGCGCCCAGCCGCCGCTGCGCCACCTGTGGCGCGAAGGTCAGGCCGGCCAGCATGATGGCGCCGATCAGGAAGCCGCCCTCGGCGCCCGGCGTCACCCAGGCGAAGGCGTTCTCCGGCGAAAACAGCAGCGCCGTCGCCAGCGCCTTGACGACGATGGCCGAGCCGATCATGGCCGCCACCAGCAGCGCGCGCGGGGCCGGCTTGCGCAGCAGGCATAGCAAGGTGAGCGCCGCGCCCACCATGCCGCAGGCGGTGATGATGGTCTCCGACAGCCAGTATTGTTCGACCGTCAGCACCATGTCCGGGCGCACGTAGCTGGCCAGGTCGATCTCCATGTCGAGCAGCTGCGACAGCCAGTCCGACAGGATCGGCAGCAGCTGGCCCAGGCCGAACAGGAAGCTTTGCGGATAGATCTGCGCCAGCGGCCACAGCGCCAGCAGCACCAGGCCCTGGCTGGCGTGCGGCGCGAACCAGGCGCGCCGCAGCCGTTGCAGCGGGCTTTCGTCGAGCAGGCGGCGCACCGTCAGCACGCCGATCAGCGCGCCGACCGCGCAGCCGGCGGCGTTGGTGTAGAAGTCCAGGTTGGACGAGACGCGGCTGGGCAGGTAGGTTTGCACCGCTTCCATCGTGCCGGACACCAGCAGCCCGCACACGGCGGCCAGCAGGAAGGCAAAGATGCCGCGGATGCGCGGGTACAGCGAGTAGACGATCAGCGCCCCCAAAGGCACGTAGCCGACCACGTTGATGATGGCGTCGAACTTGGTCCAGTAGCGCGGCATGCTCGAGGTTTCGAGGAAGATCAGCGGCGACAGGCCCTGGTTTTGCCAGCCGGAGAACGGGAACCAGCTGGCGTAGATGATCAGCAGCAGATAAGCCAGCAGCGCCGCGCGCGACAGCGGCGAGCCTTTGCGGACGTGCGCCGGAGCTGGCGGCGCCGATGCTGCCGGTTGTGTCATTGCCCCTGCGGCGGCAGCGCCGCCAGCCACACCAGCACGTCGGCGGCCAGCGCGTCGGAAGCGTCGGCCAGGGCGCGCGCGCCGCCGGCGGCGTCCGCGCTCGGCGCCGGGGCGCTGCGGGTGAAGGTCTTCTGGTCCACCAGGCGGTGGCTGCGGAACACCGAGGCGCGCAGGCTGATATTGCCGCTGCTTTGCGTGGCCGTCTCGAAGTTCTGGGCGAAGTCGTCGACCTCCAGCCGCAGCAGGTTGACGCTGGCGGCGGAGTCGGTGGTCGACAGCACCTTCACGCCGGCCTGCGCGATGCGCGCCTTCATGCGCTGCGTGACCAGCTGCAGCGGGGTGCTGGTCCACTGGTTGTAGGCGTAGGGGCGCGACTGGCGCGCGTCGGCGTACAGCAGGCGGTAATGCATGCGCTCCGTATCGAGCGACGCCGGGCCGGTGGCGTCCGCGACGATGATGGCGCCGATGCCGTTCGCGCCTGCCGTCTGGGGTGGCGGCGGCAGCGGGCCGAAGTCGTAGTTGGAATTGGTTGGGCCTTTGCTGGCGCAGGCGCTGAGCAAAACGGCGGCGATGAGGGCGGCGCTGATGGTGGCGCGAGCGCGCAGGGTCGTGGTCATCGGTGATCCTTATTTGGTCGGAGCGGTAAAGCCTTCTTCGCCCGGGCCGGGCGGGGTGCCGGGGGCGCCGAAGATCAGGCTTTGCGGACGATCGTTAATCTTGTTCATGGTCTTGCGCAGCGCGCGCATCGACGAGCGGGTGTCGTCGGCCAGCGAGTTCACTTGCGGCAGCGTGTCCAGTTCCAGGCCGCCGGCCACCGATTCGACCGACAGGCCAATGCGGTCGACGGTGCCGCTCACGCGCGCGATCGGGCCGTCCGGCGCTTGCAGGCCGGTGGTCAGGCGATTGACGTCGGTCGCCAGCGCGTTGACGGAGACCAGCGTCTTTTGCACTTCGTTGGCCAGCGCCGGCAGCTTGACGATCGTCGGTTCCAGCTTGGCCGGCAGGTCGCGGTATTTGTTGGCGGTCTCGCTGACGTCAGCGAACGCCGCCAGCATGATCTTCTGGTTCTCGGGGCTGAGCAGGGTGTTGAGGCGTTTGGTCACTTCCTCGGTCTGCGACAGGATCTCCTTGCCGCGTTTTTCCACCTGGTCCAGGAAGCCCTGGCGCAGCGGGATGACGGCCGGCGCCTCGTTGCTGGTGGCCAGCAGCGGCGAACCGGTTTGCTCGTCGTCGAGCTGGATGAAGGCGATGCCGGTCACGCCCTGGTAGCCCAGGGTGGCGTAGGTGGTCTTGGTGATCGGCGCGTCGGTGTTGATGTTGAGGGTGACGAGGATCTGGCCGGCCATCCTGGGATTGAAGGCGATGCCGCCAACCTTGCCTACTTCCAGGCCGCGGTAGCGCACCGGCGCCTGCGGATTCAGTCCCGGCACCGATTGCGTGGTGGCGATCACGTACGGCGCCCGCTCGACGCGGTCGCGGTTGAACCAGATGCCGAACAGGATCGCCGCGATCAGTAGCGTGATCGTGAAAAAGCCGGTGGTGAGTGCGTGTGATCTGTTTTCCATCAGTGATCCTTGTTGGTTTTTTCGTCCAGCGTTTTTTCGTCCAGCGCCTCCAGTGCGCGGCGTCCCCGGTCGCCCAGGAAGAACTCCTTGATGAACGGGTGGTCGACCTTCAGCACATCCTGCAGCGGGCCAAGGGCGATCACGTGTTTTTCCGCCAGTACGGCGATGCGCGTCGACAGCGCGAACAGCGTATCCAGATCGTGCGTGACCATGACGACCGTCAGCCCCAGCTCCCGGTGCAGCGATTTAATCAGGGATACAAACGCTTCCGACAGGTCGGGATCGAGGCCGGCGGTCGGCTCGTCGAGGAACAGCAGCTTCGGCTCCAGCGCCAGCGCGCGCGCCAGGGCCACGCGCTTGACCATGCCGCCGGACAGGTCGGACGGCATCTTGACCGCGTGCTCCGGTCCCAGGCCGACCATATTCATTTTCAGCAGCACGGCGTCGCGCACCAGGTCTTCCGGCAGCACCTGCAACTCGCGCATCGGCTGGGCGATGTTCTCGAACACCGTCAGCGCCGAATACAGCGCGCCTTGCTGGAACAGCATACCCCAATGGTTGCGCAGCTGCTGGAGCTGCGCCGGACCGATCTCGCTGATGTCTTCGCCGAACACGCGCACGCAGCCGCGCGCGGGACGTTCGAGGCCCAGCATCTGGCGCAGCAGGGTGGTCTTGCCGGTGCCGGAACCGCCGACGATCGACATGATCTCGCCCTGCTCGATCTCCAGGTTCAAGTCCTGGTGCACGACGGTGCGGCCGTATTTGGTCCACAGGCCGGTGATGTCGACGATCGGCACGCTGCCGTCGAGCGTCAGCTCACCGGTGCCTGCGCCCGGACCGCAGGCTTTTTCGGGGACGAGTGCAAGATCGGCCATCAGAACCCCACGCCGTTGAACAGGATGGCGAACACCGCGTCAGCCAGGATGACGACGGTGATGGCGGTGACCACCGAGGTGGTGGTGCCGCGTCCCAGGCTTTCCGTATTCGGCTTGATGCGCAGCCCGAAGTGGCACGATACCAGTGCGATCAGCATGCCGAACACCACGCCCTTGCCAAGGCCGATCATGTAGTTCGCCAGCGGCACCGCGTCCGGCAGCTTGGAGATGAAGTACTGCGGCGACAGGCCCAGTTCCACCTGCGCCGACAGCATGCCGCCGATCAGCGCCATCGAATCGGTCCAGATCACCAGCAGCGGCATCGAGATCGCCAGTGCCAGCACTTTCGGCATCACCAGGCGGAAGCCGTGCGAGATGCCCATCACCAGCATGGCGTCCAGTTCCTCGGTGACCCGCATCACGCCCAGTTGCGCGGTGATCGAGGAGCCCGAGCGGCCGGCGACGAGGATCGCCGCCAGCAGCGGTCCCAGTTCGCGGATGACGCTCATGCCGAGCAGGTTGACCAGGTAGATGTCGCCGCCGAAGGCGCGCAGCTGCTGCGCGGAGAGGAACGACAGCACCACGCCGATCAGGAATCCGACCAGCGCCGTGATGCCCAGCGCCTGGAAGCCGGCGTGGAAGATGTTGGCCGAGATTTCCTTCCACGGACCGCGTTGCGGCGCGCGGACGAAGCGCCACAGGTCCAGCGTCAGTTGGCCGATCAGCGCGATGAAGCCGGCCATGTGCTCGAAGAACAGCAGCATCGCGAAGCCGAGCTTCATCACCCACGTCAGGCGCGCCTGGCGTGGACGCGGCAGTTCGAGCTTGCCGGTGGTTTCGAGCCGGTTGAAGAATTCTTCCTGCCCGGGCGCCAGGTGCAGGTCGGGCGGGCGGGTTTTGCCCCAGGCGTTCCAGAACAGCTGGGCGCCGATATGGTCCATGCTGTCGATCGCCGACAGGTCCCAGCGGACTTTGTCGGCCTTGAGGGATTTCAGCAGCCCGGTGATGGTGGCCATCGCCTTGCCCTGCGCCAGAGCGTGCACTTGCCAGGTGCCGCCCGCCGCGACCGACGGGCCGTTGGCGGCACCAGGATTGAGGGTGAGGGTAGGCTCTTGGGCTGTAGGCATTACGTCAGTTTAAGGGAGTTTGGCCGGGTCCGCCATAGGTGTTCGCGGCGGCGGTGTGCTGCCGCCCTCTGGCATCAAGCGGCCAGCCTGCGCGCCTGCCGTTTGGGCGCCGGCGTCTCGGCCGGTTTCGGCTTGGCGCCGGCGTAATCGCTGGCCAGCAGCGCGTCGGCGTCGGCCTTGTCCATCCCGCGCTCCTGCAAATAGCGCGACACCATGGCCACCAGCCGTTCCAGCGCGATGCGGTGGGTGGCGTCGGTGTTCGCGTACAGCCAGTCCGAGAAGGCCATGAAGTGTTCGAACGCCGAATCCCCCAGCAGCACCGGCAGCGTATTGCCGAAGCGGCCGGAGTTGGCCACCAGGTCCCAGTAGCGGGCGAAGCGCACCAGCCGCTGCATGGTCGGGAAGTCGATATCGCGGTTGGCCAGGATGGTGTAGGGCGCATAGGGTTCGAACACCAGCCCGAATTCCTGCGTATGGCGGATGATCGGCGTGCCGCGCAGGCGTTTGAGGATGCCGAACTGGATCTCGTGCGGATCGAGCGCCCACAGCTTGTTGAAGCCTTCGGCGAAGCTCTCCACCGTCTCGCCGGGCAGGCCGGCGATCAGGTCGACGTGCATGTGGGCGTTGGAGTGGTCGGTCAGCCAGCGGATATTGTCGGCGGCCTTCTGGTTGTCCTGCTTGCGGCTGACCAGCGTCTGCACCGCCGGATTGAAGCTCTGAATGCCGATCTCGAACTGCAGCGCGCCGGGCGGGAACTTGCTGATGCCCTCTTTCAGTGCGTCGGGCAGGTGGTCCGGCACCAGCTCGAAGTGGGCGTAGACCGGATCGTCCGGGTTGGCCTCCAGCTTATCGAGGAAGAACTGCATGATCTTCAGGCTGGTCTTGATATTCAGGTTGAAGGTGCGGTCGACGAACTTGAACAGCCGCGCGCCGCGCGCGTGCAGCGATTCCATTTCCGCCAGGAAGCTCTCCAGCGCGAACGGCCAGGCCGTCTTGTCCAGCGCCGACAGGCAGAATTCGCACTTGAACGGGCAGCCGCGTGAGGCTTCCACGTAGATCGTGCGGTTTTTGATGTCGTCGTCTGTATAGAGGGAGTAGGGCAGCTTGATCTCGGCCATCGGCGGCTGCACGCCGGCGTGCACCTTCATCAGCGGTTTCGGGCCGTTGAGGATCTCGCCGCACAGCTTGGGGAAGGAGACGTCGCCCCAGCCGGTGATCAGGTAGTCGGAAAGCTTGACGATTTCCTGCTCGTTCGACTCGTAGGACACTTCAGGCCCGCCCAGCACCACCATCACGTGCGGCGCCACGCGCTTGAGCATGGCGATAACTTTGGTCGATTCCTCGACGTTCCATATATAGATACCGAAACCTACGATCTTCGGCGCGTGCGCCAGGATGCGTTCGACGATCTCGGTGGTCTTGGCGCCGATGACGAATTCCTGCAAGCGCGTTTGCTCCTGCAACTCTCCCATATTCGCTAATAGATAGCGCAATCCCAGCGAGGCGTGGGTATAGCGGGCGTTGAGGGTGGTGAGCAGGATGGACATGACGCACTTTGGATCGGTAAAAGCGACATTTTACGCTGTCGCTCTTGTCAGCAGTCGAACCCTTTGTTATAGTTCGCCTCCCCGCAAAACGGCGACGCAGAACAAGGTGTTGCAGAGTGAAGCGGGGCAAAAAATAGAGTTGACGAGATAAACGAAACAGTTCATAATCTTGCCTCTTCGCTGATGAACACAACGCTTCTTCAGCAGGCAGTACCAAGCAGTACCAAACAAGTTCTTTAAAAATTAACAGTCGATAAGTGTGGACGTTTGATGAAAGTGCACGCGGAACCTCGGTTCCGCGATACTTAAAATATCAAATGTTCACAAGAAGTAATGAAATAGGCGCTACGAAAGTAGTGGCCTGTCAGTATTTTGAGTGAGCGACCTCTTAGCAATAAGAGTGCCGGTAAAACGGCAAAAGTAACAGAGATTAAACTGAAGAGTTTGATCCTGGCTCAGATTGAACGCTGGCGGCATGCCTTACACATGCAAGTCGAACGGCAGCGCGGGGCAACCTGGCGGCGAGTGGCGAACGGGTGAGTAATATATCGGAACGTACCCTGGAGTGGGGGATAACGTAGCGAAAGTTACGCTAATACCGCATACGATCTAAGGATGAAAGTGGGGGATCGCAAGACCTCATGCTCCTGGAGCGGCCGATATCTGATTAGCTAGTTGGTAGGGTAAAAGCCTACCAAGGCATCGATCAGTAGCTGGTCTGAGAGGACGACCAGCCACACTGGAACTGAGACACGGTCCAGACTCCTACGGGAGGCAGCAGTGGGGAATTTTGGACAATGGGCGCAAGCCTGATCCAGCAATGCCGCGTGAGTGAAGAAGGCCTTCGGGTTGTAAAGCTCTTTTGTCAGGGAAGAAACGGACCTTTCTAATACAGGGGTCTAATGACGGTACCTGAAGAATAAGCACCGGCTAACTACGTGCCAGCAGCCGCGGTAATACGTAGGGTGCAAGCGTTAATCGGAATTACTGGGCGTAAAGCGTGCGCAGGCGGTTTTGTAAGTCTGTTGTGAAATCCCCGGGCTCAACCTGGGAATGGCAATGGAGACTGCAAGGCTAGAGTTTGGCAGAGGGGGGTAGAATTCCACGTGTAGCAGTGAAATGCGTAGATATGTGGAGGAACACCGATGGCGAAGGCAGCCCCCTGGGTCAAAACTGACGCTCATGCACGAAAGCGTGGGGAGCAAACAGGATTAGATACCCTGGTAGTCCACGCCCTAAACGATGTCTACTAGTTGTCGGGTCTTAATTGACTTGGTAACGCAGCTAACGCGTGAAGTAGACCGCCTGGGGAGTACGGTCGCAAGATTAAAACTCAAAGGAATTGACGGGGACCCGCACAAGCGGTGGATGATGTGGATTAATTCGATGCAACGCGAAAAACCTTACCTACCCTTGACATGGATGGAATCCCGGAGAGATTTGGGAGTGCTCGAAAGAGAACCATCACACAGGTGCTGCATGGCTGTCGTCAGCTCGTGTCGTGAGATGTTGGGTTAAGTCCCGCAACGAGCGCAACCCTTGTCATTAGTTGCTACGAAAGGGCACTCTAATGAGACTGCCGGTGACAAACCGGAGGAAGGTGGGGATGACGTCAAGTCCTCATGGCCCTTATGGGTAGGGCTTCACACGTCATACAATGGTACATACAGAGCGCCGCCAACCCGCGAGGGGGAGCTAATCGCAGAAAGTGTATCGTAGTCCGGATTGTAGTCTGCAACTCGACTGCATGAAGTTGGAATCGCTAGTAATCGCGGATCAGCATGTCGCGGTGAATACGTTCCCGGGTCTTGTACACACCGCCCGTCACACCATGGGAGCGGGTTTTACCAGAAGTAGGTAGCTTAACCGCAAGGAGGGCGCTTACCACGGTAGGATTCGTGACTGGGGTGAAGTCGTAACAAGGTAGCCGTATCGGAAGGTGCGGCTGGATCACCTCCTTTCTAGAGTGGCACTGAATCAGCAATGATTCGCCATCAAGCGTTCACACTTATCGACTGTCAATATAAAGAACAGCATTTGGGGCTGTAGCTCAGCTGGTTAGAGCACCGTGTTGATAACGCGGGGGTCGTTGGTTCGAGTCCAACCAGCCCTACCAGTCTTACCCAATGGGGGATTAGCTCAGCTGGGAGAGCACCTGCTTTGCAAGCAGGGGGTCGTCGGTTCGATCCCGTCATCCTCCACCAAAAAGTTCAAATGCAAGCAACGCGAATGCGTATGTTTATGTTTGATCTTTTAGAGATCAAGTGCTGTACGTTCTTTAACAATCTGGAAGAAGTAAGTAAATTTTTATTGATCGCGACACCGACAGGTGACGCGATGGGTAATGATTGTATGTATCAACAAACGCAACAACGTAGTACTTCTTATTCTTATAACCGACTCCTTTGTAGACGCGCGTAGCGGCGCAAGGGGCTAACGTTATAGGGACAAGTGAATAAGTGCACATGGTGGATGCCTTGGCGATTACAGGCGATGAAGGACGTAGTAGCTTGCGATAAGCTGCGGGGAGCTAGCAAACAAGCTTTGATCCGCAGATTTCCGAATGGGGAAACCCGGCCTTTTAGGTCATTGCATACTGAATACATAGGTATGCAAAGCGAACGCGGCGAACTGAAACATCTAAGTAGCTGCAGGAAAATAAATCAACCGAGATTCCCAAAGTAGTGGCGAGCGAAATGGGAAGAGCCTGCACGTTTTAGCATGACGCATAACAGAATCCTCTGGAAATAGGAGCCATAGCGGGTGATAGCCCCGTATGTGAAATGCGATGTGTGGAACTAAGCGTGCGACAAGTAGGGCGGGACACGAGAAATCCTGTCTGAATATGGGGGGACCATCCTCCAAGGCTAAATACTCGTAATCGACCGATAGTGAACCAGTACCGTGAGGGAAAGGCGAAAAGAACCCCGGGAGGGGAGTGAAATAGATCCTGAAACCGTGTGCATACAAACAGTAGGAGCGGACTTGTTCCGTGACTGCGTACCTTTTGTATAATGGGTCAGCGACTTACATTCAGTGGCAAGGTTAACCATATAGGGAAGCCGTAGAGAAATCGAGTCCGAACAGGGCGATAGTCGCTGGGTGTAGACCCGAAACCAAGTGATCTACTCATGGCCAGGATGAAGGTGCGGTAACACGCACTGGAGGTCCGAACCCACTAATGTTGAAAAATTAGGGGATGAGCTGTGGGTAGGGGTGAAAGGCTAAACAAACTTGGAAATAGCTGGTTCTCTCCGAAAACTATTTAGGTAGTGCCTCAAGTATCACCATCGGGGGTAGAGCACTGTTATGGCTAGGGGGTCATCGCGACTTACCAAACCATTGCAAACTCCGAATACCGATGAGTGCGAGCTTGGGAGACAGACGTCGGGTGCTAACGTCCGGCGTCAAGAGGGAAACAACCCAGACCGCCAGCTAAGGTCCCAAAGATTGGCTAAGTGGAAAACGAAGTGGGAAGGCTAAAACAGTCAGGATGTTGGCTTAGAAGCAGCCATCATTTAAAGAAAGCGTAATAGCTCACTGATCGAGTCGTCCTGCGCGGAAGATGTAACGGGGCTAAGCCAGTCACCGAAGCTGCGGATATCCGTAAGGATATGGTAGGAGAGCGTTCTGTAAGCCTGCGAAGGTGTCTTGTAAAGGATGCTGGAGGTATCAGAAGTGCGAATGCTGACATGAGTAGCGATAATGGGGGTGAAAAGCCCCCACGCCGTAAGCCCAAGGTTTCCTGTTCAACGTTCATCGGAGCAGGGTGAGTCGGCCCCTAAGGCGAGGCAGAGATGCGTAGCTGATGGGAAGCAGGTTAATATTCCTGCACCGTCGTATGATGCGATGGGGGGACGGATCGCGGAAGGTTGTCCAACTGTTGGAATAGTTGGTTGCTGCTTCATAGAAGGCGCTTAGGCAAATCCGGGCGCGTAATTCAAGGGAGTGGGACGAGAGACTTCGGTCTCGAAGCAATCGGAAGTGGTTCCAAGAAAAGCCTCTAAGCTTCAGTCATACGAGACCGTACCGCAAACCGACACAGGTGGGCGAGATGAGTATTCTAAGGCGCTTGAGAGAACTCGGGAGAAGGAACTCGGCAAATTGGTACCGTAACTTCGGGAAAAGGTACGCCCTTGTAGCTTGGCTGATTTACTTCAGTAGGGTGAACGGGTTGCAATAAACTGGTGGCTGCGACTGTTTAATAAAAACACAGCACTCTGCAAACACGAAAGTGGACGTATAGGGTGTGACGCCTGCCCGGTGCTGGAAGATTAAATGATGGGGTGCAAGCTCTTGATTGAAGTCCCAGTAAACGGCGGCCGTAACTATAACGGTCCTAAGGTAGCGAAATTCCTTGTCGGGTAAGTTCCGACCTGCACGAATGGCGTAACGATGGCCACACTGTCTCCTCCCGAGACTCAGCGAAGTTGAAGTGTTTGTGATGATGCAATCTACCCGCGGCTAGACGGAAAGACCCCATGAACCTTTACTGTAGCTTTGCATTGGACTTTGAATCAATCTGTGTAGGATAGGTGGGAGGCTTTGAAGCGGGGACGCCAGTTCTCGTGGAGCCAACCTTGAAATACCACCCTGGTTCATTTGAGGTTCTAACCTTGGCCCGTTATCCGGGTCGGGGACAGTGCATGGTAGGCAGTTTGACTGGGGCGGTCTCCTCCTAAAGTGTAACGGAGGAGTTCGAAGGTACGCTAGGTACGGTCGGACATCGTGCTAATAGTGCAATGGCATAAGCGTGCTTAACTGCGAGACTGACAAGTCGAGCAGGTACGAAAGTAGGACATAGTGATCCGGTGGTTCTGTATGGAAGGGCCATCGCTCAACGGATAAAAGGTACTCTGGGGATAACAGGCTGATTCCTCCCAAGAGTTCATATCGACGGGGGAGTTTGGCACCTCGATGTCGGCTCATCACATCCTGGGGCTGTAGCCGGTCCCAAGGGTATGGCTGTTCGCCATTTAAAGTGGTACGTGAGCTGGGTTTAAAACGTCGTGAGACAGTTTGGTCCCTATCTGCCGTGGGCGTTGGAAATTTGAAGGGGGCTGCTCCTAGTACGAGAGGACCGGAGTGGACAGACCTCTGGTGTACCGGTTGTCACGCCAGTGGCATTGCCGGGTAGCTAAGTCTGGAAGAGATAACCGCTGAAAGCATCTAAGCGGGAAACTTGCCTTAAGATGAGATTTCCCAGAGCCTTGAGCTCTTTGAAGGGTCGTTCGAGACCAGGACGTTGATAGGTCAGGTGTGGAAGTGCAGTAATGCATTAAGCTAACTGATACTAATTGCCCGTACGGCTTGTCCCTATAACCTTAGCAGGTTATGGTGAATAAGAAGTGCGTTGAGCGTTCGTTGATACACAACTTCATTACCCAGTATTGAGATACTGATTACTTACTACTTCCAGATTCAGGGCGACGCAATGCGCGCAGCCCGGTACAAGTCAATGCCTGATGACCATAGCAAGTTGGTCCCACCCCTTCCCATCCCGAACAGGACCGTGAAACAACTCTGCGCCGATGATAGTGCTGCAACCAGTGTGAAAGTAGGTTATCGTCAGGCTAGTTATATAGAAAAACCCCCATCCGCCTAAACGCGCTCAAGATCGCGTTTAGTGCAGGTGGGGGTTTTTTGCGTTTATAAACTCATTCCCAACCGCTTCCCAAGGCAAAGCAACGTCAACGTCGGCGGCAATCCCCACGGTCCGGGAATCACCGACGCATCACAAACAAACAGATTCCGCGTAGTCGTTTGCAAATTACCGTCCACCACATCGCCTATACGCAAACTCCCTCCGGGATGCGCGGCGAAATGCCAGCTTTTAAAGATCTTTTTCGCCCCCGCCGCGCGTAGAATCTCGCGCGCCATGCCAACCCCGGACGCCAACTTCGCCCGATCCCCAGCGGTCAGCGACTTATCCACCCATCGCGGCCCGACACCTCCGCCAATATCGTCGCGTATCTTCACCATCAAAGTCAGCGTTCGCGAGTGCGACATCAACCGGTCGAGCCGCCCGACCTGCGCCGCAAACGCCTGATACATCGGCTTCGGCAAAGTCATATCCGCCAGCGCGATCCCTTGCTCGTGCAAATACATCCCTGCCGCCATCGGCACTTCGGCGCCGCCGTCGATATCATCCACGACACCCATGACCGCGATCACCGGATCGCTGAAGAAAGCGCTGCTTTCCGCGTGCAGGCCAGAGCGATGCAGCAAACGCGGACTACCGATGCCGCCTCCGGCCAACACCACGTTCGCGCCAAATGCCTCGTGCATTTCACCAGCACGCCGATATCGCACGCCGACGGCACGGCCTTTCTCCACAATCACTTGTTCCACTTTGGCTTCGTCGAGCAGCACCGCGCCGAGCTGGACGGCCTCGTCGATGAAATCGCGCGCTGTCCACTTGGCGCCGAACGGGCAACCATAGACGCAACGCCAGCAACCGGTGCGGCAAGATTGTGGACGAATCAGTTTATCGAGCTTGCGCCACCCCAGCTTGCGCGCCAGGGCGCCTTGCTGGATGCGTTTGGCCATCGGGCCGATCAACTCGTCCGGCAGTGGTGCCATTGGCAATTCCGCGCGTAGCGATTCCAGCGCCGGCGCCAGATCGATGCCGTGGGCGGCGAACATGGACAACGGAGGCGGCGCGGCAGTGGCGAAATTGATGGTGGTGGTGCCGCCGGCCGCGATGCCGCTGACCAGCAGCGAAGCGTCGCGATGGATGAAAGCGCCTTTACCGGGAACGGCGGCGATGCCCGCCATTTGCGACAGTGTCCCTTGCAGCGGTGCGGCGCTCCCCTGTTCCAGTATCAGTACGCGTAATTGCCTGCGCGCCAGTTCTCGCGCGACGCTGGCGCCGCCGGGTCCGCTGCCGACAACGATCGCGTCATACGTCTGGGCTACTTGCTGGTTCATGGGGATATTCCTATATGAGGCGTTCACCTTAGCGCATTTCGGGCTCGCTTGCGCAAACACAGAACCCGTTTGCGTCAGCGGGTCACTATCCTGATTCCACAACTTTGCAGGAGCGTTGACATGAGCGATACCAGCGAGCACAACAGAATGGCCGAAAAATTGACCGGACCGGTTTCAGCGATATTGGATAAGCATCGCGCGACCATCATGCCCATGTTGGGCGGGGGCTCGGGATCGATCACGCAGGCGGCGCTGCGCAATGATGAGGCGGTGCGCAAGGTTGCGGGGTATTGTTATTTGATGCTGCCGGGGTTGGTGAGGCTGGCGGTGAAGGAGCCGGTGTTTGTCGATTTTGTGTTGAACAATCGGGAGCGGTTGCTGGATAAGTTGGTGGAGAAGGCCGCGTAATTTTCGGACGTCGCGGGCGGAGCATGCATGGCGGATTACGGCGTTGCCTAATCCGCCCTACGTGTCTCCGTGGTTTTTGAATTTCCCTGTCGTTAGAATTGGTATTGCGCGCTTGCGCCGACCAACCAGTTGCGTTGCGGGGCTGCTTCATAATAGCGCTTGTTGGTGTCGCCGACGATCACCGAGCCGACGTAGTTTTTATCCAGCAGGTTATTCAGCCGCACGAATTGTTTGAAGCGCCAGCCTCGCCACTGCTGCTTGGCGCTGACCCGCGCATTCAATATGCCGTAGCCTGGCGCCGGCTGATCGACGTTCCCATCGTCCGCGTAGATCTTGCTGCTGGCGATCGCTTCCAGGCCGGCGCCATAACGGTCGCCGGCATCCTTCCACGCCACTTCCGCGTAGGCGTTGGCGTTTGGCACGCCGGGCAGGCGGCTGCCTTCCAGCACCGCGCCATAGCTTTGATCGTAGATCGCTCGCAGGCTCGTCAGCGCGACGCGCGTGCTCAAACCATCGCGCCATGACGAGTCGAGCGACACTTCCAAACCCTGCCGCAAGGTCTTGCTGGCGTTGCGATAGCTGGTGCGGCCGCCGCCGCTGCTGTCGACCACCACCTCATCCGTCGTGCGGACCTGGAATACGGCGGCGTTAATGCTGGTGCGCTCGTCCAGTTTGCTCTTGATGCCCGCTTCCAGATGCGTGCTCTTGGCCGGCTGCAGGCCGAAGTTGAAGCCGCCGCCGGTGCCCGAGTAGAACAGTTCGTTGAGCGTCGGCGTTTCGAAACCGCGCGCGGCGCTGGCGTAGACGTTGAGCATCGGCGACACGCGGTACAGCACGCCCAGCACGGGCGTGGTGTGGCTGTACTCCAGGCTGCCGCTGTCGTTGCCATTGCTCAGGAATCGGTCGTCCACGGAAATCTTCACGGTGCTGCGGCGCAGGCCCGCGCTCAGCATCCAGGGACCTGATTGCCATTCGGCCTGCACATACGGATCGAGATTGGAGACCTTGTCCTGCTCGTCGCGGCGCAGCGCGCCCTTCACGCCCAGCTGGGCGCCGATGAAGTTCTCATAGCCCTCGCGGCCATCGGTGGAGCGGCCGTATTCCACGCCGACCGTCGTACTCAACTTGCCGCCGGCCAGCTGGCTGACGTGCATCCAGCTCAGGTCGGTGCCGTAGAAGTCGCGGTCGAAATTCACCACGCCGCCCGAGTGCGTCGGCGGCGCCTGGAAGCCACGCGAAAACGCCTGGTACTGGATGACTTCGCGATTGCCGCCGTAGGCCGTCACGCGCAGCCGGTCCTGGCCGAAGCGTTGCTCCCATGTCGCGCCAACCTGCGTGTGGTCGATGCTCTTGCGGGTGTTGTAGCGGTCGGCCACCGTGCGCTTCGGCACCTGGGTATCGGTGGCGTCGGTTTCGCCAGCGCGCGGGTCGCGCTGATAGGTGGCCCAAGTCACGCCCAAGGGATCTTGCGTGTCGTCCTGGCGCAGCGCGTTGGCGACGATGGTCAGCTTGGCGTTTTCCATTGGCTGCACGGTCAGCTTGGCAAACGCCTGGTCGCGCGTGGCGGCGCTGTGTGCGCGGTAGCCGTCGGTTTCGAAGCGGGAAGCGTCAAGCACGTAGCCGACACCGGCTTGCTTGCCCTGCGCGTTGACGTCGGCCTTGCGGGTGCCGTAGCTGCCGGCGGTGAGATTGGTTTCGATGGTGGGCGCGCCTTCGCCGTCGCGCGTGAACATCTGGATCACGCCGCCGGAGTGGTTGCCGTAAATGGCGGAGAACGGACCGCGCAATACTTCGATGCGTTCCGCCATGTCGAGATTGAAGGTGGCGGCCTGGCCTTGGCCATCGGGCATGCTGGCCGGAATGCCGTCGGCGATCAGCCGCACGCCGCGCACGCCGAAGGTCGATCGGGCGCCGAAGCCGCGCGACGAGATCTGCAAGTCCTGCGCATAGTTCTGGCGGTTCTGCGCCACCAGGCCGGGTACCGCCGCCAGCGCCTCGGAAGCGTTCACCCGCGCCTGCGATTCATGGATGCGCGCGGCGTCGACGACGTCGATCGCGGCGGGCATGTCGAAGACGGTGTGGCCGACGCGCGTGGCGCTGACAACAACGACCTCGACCGGCGCGTCTGCATTGTCCGCGTTGTCGGCGGCTGTGGCCAGGCTGGAAGCACCAAGCGCAAACAGCGCGGCGACGGCATTAAGTTGAATTGGGGAACGCTTCATGTTTTCTCCGAGTGGGCAGCCTGCAATATACCTGCCCGGCGCAAAAAGTGCGTCGCGGTTGCTCCAGCGGTGTGTCAAAACTGAACACTTTTACAGACGCGCAACGGGGAAATCCCCGGACCTGCCCGTCGAGGCGGCTGGCACGGTGTTTGCGAAAGAAAGATGGTCACCACACCACATCACCACAGCAGAAAGAGGACGACATGAATCTCGCAGACATCAGCAAACTGGGCGTAGCCAATCCATTCAAGCCACGGTACGACAACTACATCGGCGGCAAGTTCGTCGCGCCGGTCAAGGGCGAATATTTCGGCAACATCACGCCGATCACCGGCCAGGTGTTTTGCGAAGTGGCGCGCTCGACCGCTGAAGACATCGAGTTGGCGCTCGACGCCGCGCACGCCGCCAAGGAAGCCTGGGGCAAGACCTCGCAGACCGAACGCGCCAACATCCTCAACAAGATCGCCGACCGCATGGAGGCGAACCTGGCCTTGATCGCCACCGCCGAGACCATTGACAACGGCAAGCCGATCCGTGAGACCACCGCCGCCGACATTCCGCTGGCGATCGACCATTTCCGTTACTTCGCCGGCTGCATCCGCGCGCAGGAGGGTTCGGTGGCGCAGATCGATTCGGAAACCTACGCCTATCACTTCCATGAGCCGCTCGGGGTGGTCGGCCAGATCATTCCGTGGAACTTCCCGATCCTGATGGCGGTGTGGAAGCTGGCGCCCGCGTTGGCGGCAGGCAATTGCGTGGTGTTGAAACCGGCCGAGCAGACGCCGGCGTCGATCATGGTGCTGCTGGAAATCATCGCCGATCTGTTGCCGCCTGGCGTGTTGAACGTGGTCAACGGATTCGGGCTGGAAGCGGGCAAGCCGCTGGCGTCGAACAAGCGCATCTCCAAGATCGCTTTCACCGGTGAAACCGGCACCGGCCGCCTGATCATGCAATACGCCGCGCAGAACCTGATTCCGGTGACCCTGGAGCTGGGCGGCAAGTCGCCGAACATCTTCTTCGCCGATGTGATGGACGCCGACGACGCCTTCTTCGACAAGTGCCTGGAAGGGTTCGCCATGTTCGCGCTGAACCAGGGCGAGGTGTGCACCTGCCCGTCGCGCGTGCTGATCCAGGAATCGATCTACGAGAAATTCATTGAGCGCGCGCTGGCCCGCGTGGCCGCGATCAAGCAGGGCAATCCGCTCGACGCCTCCACCATGCTCGGCGCGCAGGCGTCGCAGGAGCAGCTGGAAAAAATTATGTCGTACATCGACATTGGCAAGCAGGAGGGCGCCGAGCTGCTGGCCGGCGGCGAGCGCAACATGCAGGGCGGCGACATGAAGGATGGCTACTATGTGCGTCCGACCGTGTTCAAGGGCGACAACAAGATGCGCATTTTCCAGGAGGAGATTTTCGGGCCGGTGGTGTCGGTCACGACCTTCAAGGACGAGGCCGACGCGCTGCGCATCGCCAACGACACGCTGTACGGGCTGGGCGCGGGGCTGTGGACGCGCGACGGTTCGCGCGCCTTCCGTGTCGGCCGCGCGATCCAGGCCGGCCGTGTCTGGACCAATTGCTACCACCTGTATCCGGCACATGCCGCGTTCGGTGGCTACAAGCAATCGGGCATCGGCCGCGAGAATCACAAGATGATGCTGGACCACTATCAGCAGACCAAGAACTTGCTGGTCAGCTATAGCCCCAACGCCTTGGGCTTCTTCTGACCATGGGCGCGGCCATCGCCCGTGTCACGGCCACGCCGGCGGCGCTCGAGCTGATCGCCGCGCTGGGCGACCGGCACGGGCCGCTGATGTTCTTCCAGTCCGGCGGCTGCTGCGACGGCAGCACACCGATGTGCTACCAGGCGGGCGAGTTCAACATCAGCGATACGGACGTGTTTCTGGGTGAACTGGATGGCACGCCGTTCTACATGGGGTGCGAGCAGTTCGCCTATTGGGAGCATACGCAGCTGATCATCGACGTCGTCGCCGGCAATGGCGGCATGTTCTCGCTCGACAACGGCACCGGCAAGCGCTTCCTGACGCGCTCGCGCTTGTTCAGCGACGAGGAGGTGTCGCTGTTGAAGCAACAGCCGTAGCGCTATTTGAGGTTCGGCACCTTACGGTAAATCGTGTTGCGCGAAATGCCGAGGGCGCGCGCGGCGGCGGAAACATTGCCGCCGTGCGCCGCCAACGCCTTGTTGATGGCGTGAATCTCCATCTCTCCCAGGTTGGCATCGGCGCCGTTGCCGCGCTGCTGTGGCGCCTGCTCGCCATCCTCTTCAATATCGTCCAGAAAGTCGTCGGGCATATGGCGCAGGCAGATCTCCTGTTCATCGCCGGCCATGACCACCGCCGTGCGCAGCAGGTTGGTCAACTGCCGAAAATTCCCCGGCCAGCGGTGGCGCCGGAACAGCCGAAGGATTTCCTCCGAAACACGATAGCGGCCACTCTCCGCCTCGGTCGCGAGAATCTTCTTGACCACGCTCTCCAGATCGGTCCGATCACGCAGCGGCGGCAGCTTGACCACCAGCCCGTTCAGCCGGTAATACAAGTCCTCGCGGAACAAACCTTTGGCGATGCGTTCGCGCAGATTGTGATTGGTCGCGCAGATCAGTTCCACATTGACCGGTATCGACTTGTCGCTGCCGAGCGGCGTGACCACGCGCTCCTGTAGTACGCGCAGCAACCTCGCCTGCAGGCTGTACGGCATGTCGCCGATCTCGTCGAGGAACAGCGTGCCGCCGTTAGCCTGCAATATCTTGCCGACAGCGCCTTTTTTGCGCGCGCCGGTGAAGGCGCCATCCTCATAGCCGAACAGTTCCGACTCGATCAGCGTCTCCGGGATCGACGCGCAGTTGACCGCCACGAAAGGGCTCATCGCACGCGGCGAATCGTTATGGATCGCTTGGGCCAGCAACTCCTTGCCGGTGCCGGTCTCGCCCATGATCATGATGGGAATGTCGTGGCCCAGCACGCGCGTGACCTTGTCGATCACCAACTCGAGTTGGGGATCGCCGGTGCGCAGGTAGCGCAGGCCGGACAGGCGGCGTTTGGCCGCCGCAGCCTGGGTGGCGCTGGGCCGCTCGGCGCGTTCCGTTTTGTCGTGCGTCAGCGATTGCTGGAATACACCGTTGCTCAGCCGAAGCTGGGCGCGGCCGGCCACGCGGACGCCGCTGTGCATGCACAGGTTCAGCAGGCCAGGCGACGCGGTGCGGTAGTGCTCGTACAGCGCCGACAACGGCAAGCCGAATAGCGAGCTGAAGGTGTGCGACTGCAATTCCGCCGGCGACAGGCCCAGCTGGAACTGGCCGTTGCGGTTGGCGGCGAGGAAGCGTCCGCCGGGGCTGAAGGACGCGATCCCTTCCATCAACGTGCCGATGAACTCCGGACGCGCGTGGAAGTGCAGCGTGATCGAGTCTTCATAGGTAGCGGAGAACAGCTGGTTCTCGATCATCAGCGCGGACATGCGCACCAGCGCCATGGTGTGCTTGTGAAAACTGCGCTGGTCGCCGGACACGTCGAGCACGCCGATGACGTTGCCCAGATGGTCGGCGATCGGCGCTGCCGAGCAGGTGAGGAAGTGATTGGCGGTCAGGTAGTGCTGTTCCGCGTGGACCAGCACCGGCGCCTGTTCCGCAATTGCGGTACCGATGGCGTTGGTGCCCTTGCTTTGCTCGGACCAGGCGGCGCCGGGCTGCAGCGCGACGCGATTGGCCTTTTCCAGGAAGTCGTCGTCGCCGAGGGAATGCACGATCACGCCATGGGCGTCGGTCAGGATCACCATGTTGTGGGTGTTGACGATCTGCTGGTACAGCGTTTCCATGGCCGGCACGGCGTGGGTGTGGAGCAGGCGGTTCTGCTCGAGCAGCAGCGAGAGGTCGACGGTGGGGACGCGGCTTAGGTCGGCGGCGGAGTCCGGACGCAGTCCGTACTGCCGGGAGCGGCGGTGCGAGGTTTCGATAATCAGCGGCATGGTGTCTTCCCATGCCGTGCTCAGATGTGGCGCGGTGTGGCGTTCCATTTGTCTCGGTCTCCGGTGGCCGTTGGCGGCTCTGGACCTTAATGTAGCACCCCGCGATGCGCACGCGGCGCTAGAGCAAAAATAAACCTTGTCAGTTCAATCCCGGCTTTGCTATAGTTCGCCCCCTCGCAGAACAACGCATGCAAATGCAGAGTGAAACGAGAAAAGAAGAAGTGGTTGAGGGGTTGACGAAATAAGCGAAACGCTTCATACTCTTTCTTCTGCGCTGACGAACAAAACGATTTGTCAAGCGTGCAAGCAGTACCAGTATCACCGAATACACGTTCTTTAAAAATTAACAGTCGATAAGTGTGGACGTTTGATGAAAGTGCACGCGGAGCTTCGGTTCCGCGATACTTAAAATATCAAATGTTCACAAGAAGTAATGAAATAGGCGCTACGAAAGTAGTGGCCTGTCAGTATTTTGAGTGAGCGACCTCTTAGCAATAAGAGTGCCGGTAAAACGGCAAAAGTAACAGAGATTAAACTGAAGAGTTTGATCCTGGCTCAGATTGAACGCTGGCGGCATGCCTTACACATGCAAGTCGAACGGCAGCGCGGGGCAACCTGGCGGCGAGTGGCGAACGGGTGAGTAATATATCGGAACGTACCCTGGAGTGGGGGATAACGTAGCGAAAGTTACGCTAATACCGCATACGATCTAAGGATGAAAGTGGGGGATCGCAAGACCTCATGCTCCTGGAGCGGCCGATATCTGATTAGCTAGTTGGTAGGGTAAAAGCCTACCAAGGCATCGATCAGTAGCTGGTCTGAGAGGACGACCAGCCACACTGGAACTGAGACACGGTCCAGACTCCTACGGGAGGCAGCAGTGGGGAATTTTGGACAATGGGCGCAAGCCTGATCCAGCAATGCCGCGTGAGTGAAGAAGGCCTTCGGGTTGTAAAGCTCTTTTGTCAGGGAAGAAACGGACCTTTCTAATACAGGGGTCTAATGACGGTACCTGAAGAATAAGCACCGGCTAACTACGTGCCAGCAGCCGCGGTAATACGTAGGGTGCAAGCGTTAATCGGAATTACTGGGCGTAAAGCGTGCGCAGGCGGTTTTGTAAGTCTGTTGTGAAATCCCCGGGCTCAACCTGGGAATGGCAATGGAGACTGCAAGGCTAGAGTTTGGCAGAGGGGGGTAGAATTCCACGTGTAGCAGTGAAATGCGTAGATATGTGGAGGAACACCGATGGCGAAGGCAGCCCCCTGGGTCAAAACTGACGCTCATGCACGAAAGCGTGGGGAGCAAACAGGATTAGATACCCTGGTAGTCCACGCCCTAAACGATGTCTACTAGTTGTCGGGTCTTAATTGACTTGGTAACGCAGCTAACGCGTGAAGTAGACCGCCTGGGGAGTACGGTCGCAAGATTAAAACTCAAAGGAATTGACGGGGACCCGCACAAGCGGTGGATGATGTGGATTAATTCGATGCAACGCGAAAAACCTTACCTACCCTTGACATGGATGGAATCCCGGAGAGATTTGGGAGTGCTCGAAAGAGAACCATCACACAGGTGCTGCATGGCTGTCGTCAGCTCGTGTCGTGAGATGTTGGGTTAAGTCCCGCAACGAGCGCAACCCTTGTCATTAGTTGCTACGAAAGGGCACTCTAATGAGACTGCCGGTGACAAACCGGAGGAAGGTGGGGATGACGTCAAGTCCTCATGGCCCTTATGGGTAGGGCTTCACACGTCATACAATGGTACATACAGAGCGCCGCCAACCCGCGAGGGGGAGCTAATCGCAGAAAGTGTATCGTAGTCCGGATTGTAGTCTGCAACTCGACTGCATGAAGTTGGAATCGCTAGTAATCGCGGATCAGCATGTCGCGGTGAATACGTTCCCGGGTCTTGTACACACCGCCCGTCACACCATGGGAGCGGGTTTTACCAGAAGTAGGTAGCTTAACCGCAAGGAGGGCGCTTACCACGGTAGGATTCGTGACTGGGGTGAAGTCGTAACAAGGTAGCCGTATCGGAAGGTGCGGCTGGATCACCTCCTTTCTAGAGTGGCACGAATCATGTAAATGATTCACTCATCAAGCGTTCACACTTATCGACTGTCAATATAAAGAACAGCATTTGGGGCTGTAGCTCAGCTGGTTAGAGCACCGTGTTGATAACGCGGGGGTCGTTGGTTCGAGTCCAACCAGCCCTACCAGTTTCTGCCTGTAGTACATCTCAGGGGGATTAGCTCAGCTGGGAGAGCACCTGCTTTGCAAGCAGGGGGTCGTCGGTTCGATCCCGTCATCCTCCACCAAGAGTTCAAATGTAAGCCACAAGGTTTAGATTTGATCTTTTAGAGATCAAGTGCTGTACGTTCTTTAACAATCTGGAAGAAGTAAGTAAATTTTTATTGATCGCATCACCGACAGGTGGCGCGATGGGTAATGATTGTATGTATCAACAAACGCAACAACGTAGTACTTCTTATTCTTATAACCGCTCCTTTGTTTAGTCGCAAGGGGCTAACGTTATAGGGACAAGTGAATAAGTGCACATGGTGGATGCCTTGGCGATTACAGGCGATGAAGGACGTAGTAGCTTGCGATAAGCTGCGGGGAGCTAGCAAACAAGCTTTGATCCGCAGATTTCCGAATGGGGAAACCCGGCCTTTTAGGTCATTGCATACTGAATACATAGGTATGCAAAGCGAACGCGGCGAACTGAAACATCTAAGTAGCTGCAGGAAAATAAATCAACCGAGATTCCCAAAGTAGTGGCGAGCGAAATGGGAAGAGCCTGCACGTTTTAGCATGACGCATAACAGAATCCTCTGGAAATAGGAGCCATAGCGGGTGATAGCCCCGTATGTGAAATGCGATGTGTGGAACTAAGCGTGCGACAAGTAGGGCGGGACACGAGAAATCCTGTCTGAATATGGGGGGACCATCCTCCAAGGCTAAATACTCGTAATCGACCGATAGTGAACCAGTACCGTGAGGGAAAGGCGAAAAGAACCCCGGGAGGGGAGTGAAATAGATCCTGAAACCGTGTGCATACAAACAGTAGGAGCGGACTTGTTCCGTGACTGCGTACCTTTTGTATAATGGGTCAGCGACTTACATTCAGTGGCAAGGTTAACCATATAGGGAAGCCGTAGAGAAATCGAGTCCGAACAGGGCGATAGTCGCTGGGTGTAGACCCGAAACCAAGTGATCTACTCATGGCCAGGATGAAGGTGCGGTAACACGCACTGGAGGTCCGAACCCACTAATGTTGAAAAATTAGGGGATGAGCTGTGGGTAGGGGTGAAAGGCTAAACAAACTTGGAAATAGCTGGTTCTCTCCGAAAACTATTTAGGTAGTGCCTCAAGTATCACCATCGGGGGTAGAGCACTGTTATGGCTAGGGGGTCATCGCGACTTACCAAACCATTGCAAACTCCGAATACCGATGAGTGCGAGCTTGGGAGACAGACGTCGGGTGCTAACGTCCGGCGTCAAGAGGGAAACAACCCAGACCGCCAGCTAAGGTCCCAAAGATTGGCTAAGTGGAAAACGAAGTGGGAAGGCTAAAACAGTCAGGATGTTGGCTTAGAAGCAGCCATCATTTAAAGAAAGCGTAATAGCTCACTGATCGAGTCGTCCTGCGCGGAAGATGTAACGGGGCTAAGCCAGTCACCGAAGCTGCGGATATCCGTAAGGATATGGTAGGAGAGCGTTCTGTAAGCCTGCGAAGGTGTCTTGTAAAGGATGCTGGAGGTATCAGAAGTGCGAATGCTGACATGAGTAGCGATAATGGGGGTGAAAAGCCCCCACGCCGTAAGCCCAAGGTTTCCTGTTCAACGTTCATCGGAGCAGGGTGAGTCGGCCCCTAAGGCGAGGCAGAGATGCGTAGCTGATGGGAAGCAGGTTAATATTCCTGCACCGTCGTATGATGCGATGGGGGGACGGATCGCGGAAGGTTGTCCAACTGTTGGAATAGTTGGTTGCTGCTTCATAGAAGGCGCTTAGGCAAATCCGGGCGCGTAATTCAAGGGAGTGGGACGAGAGACTTCGGTCTCGAAGCAATCGGAAGTGGTTCCAAGAAAAGCCTCTAAGCTTCAGTCATACGAGACCGTACCGCAAACCGACACAGGTGGGCGAGATGAGTATTCTAAGGCGCTTGAGAGAACTCGGGAGAAGGAACTCGGCAAATTGGTACCGTAACTTCGGGAAAAGGTACGCCCTTGTAGCTTGGCTGATTTACTTCAGTAGGGTGAACGGGTTGCAATAAACTGGTGGCTGCGACTGTTTAATAAAAACACAGCACTCTGCAAACACGAAAGTGGACGTATAGGGTGTGACGCCTGCCCGGTGCTGGAAGATTAAATGATGGGGTGCAAGCTCTTGATTGAAGTCCCAGTAAACGGCGGCCGTAACTATAACGGTCCTAAGGTAGCGAAATTCCTTGTCGGGTAAGTTCCGACCTGCACGAATGGCGTAACGATGGCCACACTGTCTCCTCCCGAGACTCAGCGAAGTTGAAGTGTTTGTGATGATGCAATCTACCCGCGGCTAGACGGAAAGACCCCATGAACCTTTACTGTAGCTTTGCATTGGACTTTGAATCAATCTGTGTAGGATAGGTGGGAGGCTTTGAAGCGGGGACGCCAGTTCTCGTGGAGCCAACCTTGAAATACCACCCTGGTTCATTTGAGGTTCTAACCTTGGCCCGTTATCCGGGTCGGGGACAGTGCATGGTAGGCAGTTTGACTGGGGCGGTCTCCTCCTAAAGTGTAACGGAGGAGTTCGAAGGTACGCTAGGTACGGTCGGACATCGTGCTAATAGTGCAATGGCATAAGCGTGCTTAACTGCGAGACTGACAAGTCGAGCAGGTACGAAAGTAGGACATAGTGATCCGGTGGTTCTGTATGGAAGGGCCATCGCTCAACGGATAAAAGGTACTCTGGGGATAACAGGCTGATTCCTCCCAAGAGTTCATATCGACGGGGGAGTTTGGCACCTCGATGTCGGCTCATCACATCCTGGGGCTGTAGCCGGTCCCAAGGGTATGGCTGTTCGCCATTTAAAGTGGTACGTGAGCTGGGTTTAAAACGTCGTGAGACAGTTTGGTCCCTATCTGCCGTGGGCGTTGGAAATTTGAAGGGGGCTGCTCCTAGTACGAGAGGACCGGAGTGGACAGACCTCTGGTGTACCGGTTGTCACGCCAGTGGCATTGCCGGGTAGCTAAGTCTGGAAGAGATAACCGCTGAAAGCATCTAAGCGGGAAACTTGCCTTAAGATGAGATTTCCCAGAGCCTTGAGCTCTTTGAAGGGTCGTTCGAGACCAGGACGTTGATAGGTCAGGTGTGGAAGTGCAGTAATGCATTAAGCTAACTGATACTAATTGCCCGTACGGCTTGTCCCTATAACCTTAGCAGGTTATGGTGAATGAGAAGTGCGTTGAGGCGTTCGTTGATACACAACTTCATTACCCCATTTACTTACTTCTCCAGATTCTGAGCAACGTTCACAAGAACGCGGCTCGTACAAGTCAATGCCTGATGACCATAGCAAGTTGGTCCCACCCCTTCCCATCCCGAACAGGACCGTGAAACAACTCTGCGCCGATGATAGTGCTGCAACCAGTGTGAAAGTAGGTTATCGTCAGGCTAGTTATATAGAGAAGCCCTCATCCGTCCGAATGCGCAAGAACGCGTTCGGTGCAGATGGGGTCTTTTCATCCCCAATTTTTAAGCGGCGCGGAAACGCGACGTCAGTAGTACCGGTCAATGCTTGATGACCATAGCAAGTCGGTCCCACCCCTTCCCATCCCGAACAGGACCGTGAAACGACTCTGCGCCGATGATAGTGCTGCAACCAGTGTGAAAGTAGGTTATCGTCAAGCTAGTTATACTTAAAAGCCCCACCGAGCGCGCAACGCTGGTGGGGCTTTTTTCATTGTGGCCGGCGTTACAGCTTTTCCAGCGCAGGGCCACGCAGATTGACCAGCAGCGCCCGCCCCGTATCATCAATCCGGAATTCCCCGTACTTCGCTTTTGACCAGCGCTGCGCTTCGCCTTCCTTGAAATACCAGGCATTGGTGGCGGGGCGCAGGCCGCTTCCCGTCTGCACCAGCTCGACGAGGATTTCGTCCTGCGCCAGCGTCTTGTTACTGACCAAACCCTGCATCACCGCCACGCCCCGGCCGTCGACTTTTGCGATAACCATGGCGCGCCGTAATGTCGCGATGTCTTCCCTGTCCAGGGCCGGCATCTGGAAATTGAGCGCCATATAGTCGCCCTGCATCAGCGAACGCGGATCGACGGGCGCCAGTTCGATAAATACAGGCCTGCCGCTGTTGATTAGCGCTTCCTTTTGCCAGATCGCGCCATTGGAGACCACCAAGGTCAACAACAGCGACGCGGCGATGCCCGCGCGCTGCGCCGGCGTGATGGCAGGGGACGGCCTGGGCGCCGACGTGGCGGGGGCGTCGCGCGCGCCTGCATTCCAGCTCAACCATGCGATCACGCCAAACGCCCCGCCCATGGCGACCATAATGGCGGCTTTGGTGGCCAAGGAAACGTCCAGCTGGTAGTAGAAGGTGCCGACAATCCACGACGCCGCAATCGCGCTGGCAACCGCCAGGCGCCAGCGGCCGCTGCCAACGCAAGCCGACAGTGCCAGCAGGGCCGCGCCCAGACCGGGTATCAGCCAGGACATCAACGCCAGCATCGCGGCCGCCGCCGTGTAGCGCGCAGCGCGCAGCGCGGGCCAGCAGCGGCCGAGCCAAGCGGCGCCGGCGGTTGCCAATAGAGCTGAGACCACCTTGGCCAGCGTATCTCGCTGCCCAACCACTTCGCTGGCGTCGTGCAAATGCCCCAGCGTAGCAGGGGAAAGGAATGTCGCTCCGGAATCGTAAACCAATGCCGCCAGGGTCAGCAGGATCCAGCCGTTGGACATGGCTTCGAGTAATATCATCTTGCGCGCACTCTGGCCCGACGGCGCGCGGGTGTCGGCGACGTACGTAACGATGAGCCACAGCACCAGCGCAATCAATGTGCCGCCCAAGAGGACGAAGACTGTGGCGGCGAGCGCGCCCAGAAGCACGCGCAACCAGTGCTGCGGAACCAGCCACGCCGTACCGACGATGACCAGGAGCAGCAACGCTTCGGCCGCTACATAGGGCAGATCGCGAAACAGTCCGTAAACGAGCAGGGCGCCGCCGACCAGCAGAACCGGCAAACCCAATTGCTCGACAAACGGCGATACGGTACGGGATCGTAAGACGTGAACGGCGCTATACAAGAAGACGCCACCAAATACGTAGCAGAGCACGCCTCGGTCCAGGGCGTCGCCGAAGATCATGAACAACACGCCCAGCAACGGCACGGCCGCCAGCCATGCGCCAAGCGCCGTCATGAGTATCACTGGCCATGGCCGTGCGGTTTCCTTTGGCGCCGTGTCGGGAGGTAGGATGCCTCGGGCGGTCGCGGCTTGTATCAACGCATGTAAGCGCTTGCTCATAAGATGTGCTCCCCGGTCTGCACGCGCGCCAAGTGGACGATCAGCTTGACGGTACCGGCCAGCATGCCGGCGGAGACGCATCCAATCAGCAGCAACGAGCCGATCGCATCGCCAGGTGCCCAGACCAGCAGTTGTATCAAGCCACACACGGCCAGTACGTTGGCGCCGAGGCCGAGCGCGCTGAGCACAAAAATATCAAACAACCTGTGCCTGCTGAAGACAAAGGCGAGGGTGGCGACGATAAGCAGCGAGATTGGATAGAAGCCACTGCCTGCGACGTAAAACAGGCTGCGCACGGACATTGCGACCAGGCCGATGATCGCGTAAATCATGCTTAAACGCACGGGCCAGGGGCCAGTCCCGGTCCCTTCTCCGACGCCGACCCAGGTGCGCGGTGCGAACCTGAACAAGAGGGCCAGCATCAAGGCCGGTACCCATGAGCCCAGGCTGCTTTGAAGGGATATCCCGGAGCTCCACCACCAGCCGTTGGTCCGCGCCTGGAAAAACAGCTGGACCGTCGTCAGGGCTACGATCACCCATGATACCCACAGCACGTCGTGCCGCACGCCCAGGCACAGGGGCAGGGTGAGCGCCGCCCATAGAGCGAAGAGTTGCCAAGGATCGGCGCCGGTTTGGTAGGTTTGGCCAAAGTAGGCGAACAGGCCACCGCAAGCGATAAAGCCCAGCAAGGAGAGCGGTACCCTCGCCACGGAGAAGTGCCAGGCGCCAACCAGTGTAGAGACCACGATCGCCTCTATCAAGATGAAGCGGAAAGTGCGCGGCAGCGCGTCCCAGTTGGCGGCCACCCAGAATACGATCCCGAGTCCAACCAGCACTGCGGCCAGCAGGGCCAAGACGAATGGCAAGTAGCGCAGCAGCGATGGCGGCGGCGCGTCCAGTGCGGCAAGTTGCCTGAGCTGCCGGCCGGCGTCAGGCGACAGGTTGTGCTTGTCGGCCAGGACGAGTATCGCGACGCGGAGATTCATGGGAACTCCATAAATTTATGATGCGCCAAGATTACTCTTTTTTTAACTTGAGTGATATTGCCGTGCGCCGCAGGGAAAAGTAACAAATAGACCTTGTCAGTACAGCGCCGCTTTGCTATAGTTCGCCTCCTCGCAAAACGGTGCACACAAAACAAGGTGTTGCAGAGTGAAGCGGGGCAAAAAAGAGGGTTGACGAAATGAGCGAAACGCTTCATACTCTTCCTTCTTCGCTGACAAACAAAACGATTTGTCAAGCGTGCAAGCAGTACCAAACAAAGTTCTTTAAAAATTAACAGTCGATAAGTGTGGACGTTTGATGAAAGTGCACGCGGAACCTCGGTTCCGCGATACTTAAAATATCAAATGTTCACAAGAAGTAATGAAATAGGCGCTACGAAAGTAGTGGCCTGTCAGTATTTTGAGTGAGCGACCTCTTAGTAATA
Source organism: Duganella sp. AC237 (assembly GCF_979254035.1). Taxonomy (NCBI): domain Bacteria; kingdom Pseudomonadati; phylum Pseudomonadota; class Betaproteobacteria; order Burkholderiales; family Oxalobacteraceae; genus Duganella; species Duganella sp. AC237. Next base: position 511,763 of record NZ_CEEDEW010000003.1, read on the forward strand.
AGAGTGCCGGTAAAACGGCAAAAGTAACAGAGATTAAACTGAAGAGTTTGATCCTGGCTCAGATTGAACGCTGGCGGCATGCCTTACACATGCAAGTCGAACGGCAGCGCGGGGCAACCTGGCGGCGAGTGGCGAACGGGTGAGTAATATATCGGAACGTACCCTGGAGTGGGGGATAACGTAGCGAAAGTTACGCTAATACCGCATACGATCTAAGGATGAAAGTGGGGGATCGCAAGACCTCATGCTCCTGGAGCGGCCGATATCTGATTAGCTAGTTGGTAGGGTAAAAGCCTACCAAGGCATCGATCAGTAGCTGGTCTGAGAGGACGACCAGCCACACTGGAACTGAGACACGGTCCAGACTCCTACGGGAGGCAGCAGTGGGGAATTTTGGACAATGGGCGCAAGCCTGATCCAGCAATGCCGCGTGAGTGAAGAAGGCCTTCGGGTTGTAAAGCTCTTTTGTCAGGGAAGAAACGGACCTTTCTAATACAGGGGTCTAATGACGGTACCTGAAGAATAAGCACCGGCTAACTACGTGCCAGCAGCCGCGGTAATACGTAGGGTGCAAGCGTTAATCGGAATTACTGGGCGTAAAGCGTGCGCAGGCGGTTTTGTAAGTCTGTTGTGAAATCCCCGGGCTCAACCTGGGAATGGCAATGGAGACTGCAAGGCTAGAGTTTGGCAGAGGGGGTAGATTTCACGTGTAGCAGTGAAATGCGTAGATATGTGGAGGAACACCGATGGCGAAGGCAGCCCCCTGGGTCAAAACTGACGCTCATGCACGAAAGCGTGGGGAGCAAACAGGATTAGATACCCTGGTAGTCCACGCCCTAAACGATGTCTACTAGTTGTCGGGTCTTAATTGACTTGGTAACGCAGCTAACGCGTGAAGTAGACCGCCTGGGGAGTACGGTCGCAAGATTAAAACTCAAAGGAATTGACGGGGACCCGCACAAGCGGTGGATGATGTGGATTAATTCGATGCAACGCGAAAAACCTTACCTACCCTTGACATGGATGGAATCCCGGAGAGATTTGGGAGTGCTCGAAAGAGAACCATCACACAGGTGCTGCATGGCTGTCGTCAGCTCGTGTCGTGAGATGTTGGGTTAAGTCCCGCAACGAGCGCAACCCTTGTCATTAGTTGCTACGAAAGGGCACTCTAATGAGACTGCCGGTGACAAACCGGAGGAAGGTGGGGATGACGTCAAGTCCTCATGGCCCTTATGGGTAGGGCTTCACACGTCATACAATGGTACATACAGAGCGCCGCCAACCCGCGAGGGGGAGCTAATCGCAGAAAGTGTATCGTAGTCCGGATTGTAGTCTGCAACTCGACTGCATGAAGTTGGAATCGCTAGTAATCGCGGATCAGCATGTCGCGGTGAATACGTTCCCGGGTCTTGTACACACCGCCCGTCACACCATGGGAGCGGGTTTTACCAGAAGTAGGTAGCTTAACCGCAAGGAGGGCGCTTACCACGGTAGGATTCGTGACTGGGGTGAAGTCGTAACAAGGTAGCCGTATCGGAAGGTGCGGCTGGATCACCTCCTTTCTAGAGTGGCACGAATCATGTAAATGATTCACTCATCAAGCGTTCACACTTATCGACTGTCAATATAAAGAACAGCATTTGGGGCTGTAGCTCAGCTGGTTAGAGCACCGTGTTGATAACGCGGGGGTCGTTGGTTCGAGTCCAACCAGCCCTACCAGTTTTACCCTAGTAGTAAATCTCAGGGGGATTAGCTCAGCTGGGAGAGCACCTGCTTTGCAAGCAGGGGGTCGTCGGTTCGATCCCGTCATCCTCCACCAAAAAGTTCAAATGCAAGCAACGCCAAGCGGCGTATGTTTATGTTTGATCTTTTAGAGATCAAGTGCTGTACGTTCTTTAACAATCTGGAAGAAGTAAGTAAATTTTTATTGATCGTGTCACCGACAGGTGGCGCGATGGGTAATGATTGTATGTATCAACAAACGCAACAACGTAGTACTTCTTATTCCTATAAACGCTCCTTGTAGACGCGCGGTCAGCGGCGCAGGGGCTAACGTTATAGGGACAAGTGAATAAGTGCACATGGTGGATGCCTTGGCGATTACAGGCGATGAAGGACGTAGTAGCTTGCGATAAGCTGCGGGGAGCTAGCAAACAAGCTTTGATCCGCAGATTTCCGAATGGGGAAACCCGGCCTTTTAGGTCATTGCATACTGAATACATAGGTATGCAAAGCGAACGCGGCGAACTGAAACATCTAAGTAGCTGCAGGAAAATAAATCAACCGAGATTCCCAAAGTAGTGGCGAGCGAAATGGGAAGAGCCTGCACGTTTTAGCACGACGCATAACAGAATCCTCTGGAAATAGGAGCCATAGCGGGTGATAGCCCCGTATGTGAAATGCGATGTGTGGAACTAAGCGTGCGACAAGTAGGGCGGGACACGAGAAATCCTGTCTGAATATGGGGGGACCATCCTCCAAGGCTAAATACTCGTAATCGACCGATAGTGAACCAGTACCGTGAGGGAAAGGCGAAAAGAACCCCGGGAGGGGAGTGAAATAGATCCTGAAACCGTGTGCATACAAACAGTAGGAGCGGACTTGTTCCGTGACTGCGTACCTTTTGTATAATGGGTCAGCGACTTACATTCAGTGGCAAGGTTAACCATATAGGGAAGCCGTAGAGAAATCGAGTCCGAACAGGGCGATAGTCGCTGGGTGTAGACCCGAAACCAAGTGATCTACTCATGGCCAGGATGAAGGTGCGGTAACACGCACTGGAGGTCCGAACCCACTAATGTTGAAAAATTAGGGGATGAGCTGTGGGTAGGGGTGAAAGGCTAAACAAACTTGGAAATAGCTGGTTCTCTCCGAAAACTATTTAGGTAGTGCCTCAAGTATCACCATCGGGGGTAGAGCACTGTTATGGCTAGGGGGTCATCGCGACTTACCAAACCATTGCAAACTCCGAATACCGATGAGTGCGAGCTTGGGAGACAGACGTCGGGTGCTAACGTCCGGCGTCAAGAGGGAAACAACCCAGACCGCCAGCTAAGGTCCCAAAGATTGGCTAAGTGGAAAACGAAGTGGGAAGGCTAAAACAGTCAGGATGTTGGCTTAGAAGCAGCCATCATTTAAAGAAAGCGTAATAGCTCACTGATCGAGTCGTCCTGCGCGGAAGATGTAACGGGGCTAAGCCAGTCACCGAAGCTGCGGATATGCGCAAGCATATGGTAGGAGAGCGTTCTGTAAGCCTGCGAAGGTGTCTTGTAAAGGATGCTGGAGGTATCAGAAGTGCGAATGCTGACATGAGTAGCGATAATGGGGGTGAAAAGCCCCCACGCCGTAAGCCCAAGGTTTCCTGTTCAACGTTCATCGGAGCAGGGTGAGTCGGCCCCTAAGGCGAGGCAGAGATGCGTAGCTGATGGGAAGCAGGTTAATATTCCTGCACCGTCGTATGATGCGATGGGGGGACGGATCGCGGAAGGTTGTCCAACTGTTGGAATAGTTGGTTGCTGCTTCATAGAAGGCGCTTAGGCAAATCCGGGCGCGTAATTCAAGGGGGCGGGACGAGAGACTTCGGTCTCGAAGCAATCGGAAGTGGTTCCAAGAAAAGCCTCTAAGCTTCAGTCATACGAGACCGTACCGCAAACCGACACAGGTGGGCGAGATGAGTATTCTAAGGCGCTTGAGAGAACTCGGGAGAAGGAACTCGGCAAATTGGTACCGTAACTTCGGGAAAAGGTACGCCCTTGTAGCTTGGCTGATTTACTTCAGTAGGGTGAACGGGTTGCAATAAACTGGTGGCTGCGACTGTTTAATAAAAACACAGCACTCTGCAAACACGAAAGTGGACGTATAGGGTGTGACGCCTGCCCGGTGCTGGAAGATTAAATGATGGGGTGCAAGCTCTTGATTGAAGTCCCAGTAAACGGCGGCCGTAACTATAACGGTCCTAAGGTAGCGAAATTCCTTGTCGGGTAAGTTCCGACCTGCACGAATGGCGTAACGATGGCCACACTGTCTCCTCCCGAGACTCAGCGAAGTTGAAGTGTTTGTGATGATGCAATCTACCCGCGGCTAGACGGAAAGACCCCATGAACCTTTACTGTAGCTTTGCATTGGACTTTGAATCAATCTGTGTAGGATAGGTGGGAGGCTTTGAAGCGGGGACGCCAGTTCTCGTGGAGCCAACCTTGAAATACCACCCTGGTTCATTCCGAGGTTCTAACCTTGGCCCGTTATCCGGGTCGGGGACAGTGCATGGTAGGCAGTTTGACTGGGGCGGTCTCCTCCTAAAGTGTAACGGAGGAGTTCGAAGGTACGCTAGGTACGGTCGGACATCGTGCTAATAGTGCAATGGCATAAGCGTGCTTAACTGCGAGACTGACAAGTCGAGCAGGTACGAAAGTAGGACATAGTGATCCGGTGGTTCTGTATGGAAGGGCCATCGCTCAACGGATAAAAGGTACTCTGGGGATAACAGGCTGATTCCTCCCAAGAGTTCATATCGACGGGGGAGTTTGGCACCTCGATGTCGGCTCATCACATCCTGGGGCTGTAGCCGGTCCCAAGGGTATGGCTGTTCGCCATTTAAAGTGGTACGTGAGCTGGGTTTAAAACGTCGTGAGACAGTTTGGTCCCTATCTGCCGTGGGCGTTGGAAATTTGAAGGGGGCTGCTCCTAGTACGAGAGGACCGGAGTGGACAGACCTCTGGTGTACCGGTTGTCACGCCAGTGGCATTGCCGGGTAGCTAAGTCTGGAAGAGATAACCGCTGAAAGCATCTAAGCGGGAAACTTGCCTTAAGATGAGATTTCCCAGAGCCTTGAGCTCTTTGAAGGGTCGTTCGAGACCAGGACGTTGATAGGTCAGGTGTGGAAGTGCAGTAATGCATTAAGCTAACTGATACTAATTGCCCGTACGGCTTGTCCCTATAACCTTAGCAGGTTGTGGTGAATGAGAAGTACGTTGTGCGAGCGTTGATACAACTTCATTACCCATATTACTTACTGATTCCAGATTAGAGTGCCGTTGCCCAACAGGGAACGACCACTCGGACAAGTCAATGCCTGATGACCATAGCAAGTTGGTCCCACCCCTTCCCATCCCGAACAGGACCGTGAAACAACTCTGCGCCGATGATAGTGCTGCAACCAGTGTGAAAGTAGGTTATCGTCAGGCTAGTTATATGAAAAAGCCCCTTCCAGTGATCTGGTCGGGGCTTTTTTTCGTCTATACGGTGTAGAATGCGAATGGTTCTCATTTCCAAGCTCTCCGTCCATGTTACTTCAGCAGAACGATACGCTCTACACAGACCATCATGGATGGCTCAAGGACTGGCTGCGCCGTAAGCTGGGGGACTCCCATACCGCCGCCGACTTGGCGCACGACACTTTCATGCGGCTGCTGAGCCGAGATCAAGTCGGGGTTCTCAATGAGCCGCGGGCATTTCTGACCACGGTGGCAAAGCGGGTACTGGCCAATCACTGGCGCCGGCAGCAGTTGGAGCAGGCTTATCTGGAGGCGTTGGCGATGGTGCCGGAGGCCTGCGCGCCATCCGAGGAGGACCGGGCGATCCTGCTCGAAACGCTGCATGAAATCGACCGCATGCTCGACGGCTTGCCGGCGCCCGTGCGGCGCGCGTTTCTGCTCACCCAGCTCGATGGTTTGAACCACGCCGATGTAGCCCGGGCCATGGACATCTCCATCACCACCGTGAAACGCTATCTGGTACGCGCCGCGCGGCAATGCTATTTCGCCGATGTCTTCGGTAGCTGAGCGGCTGCTGCCGCCCGAGGTGGCTCTGCGCGCGGTCGAGTGGCTGGTCGACCTGCAAGCGGAGAACATTTCTGCCGAATCCCTGGAGGCCTTGCGGCGCTGGCGCGCCGCCCATCCCGACCACGAACGGGCCTGGCAGCGCATCGAGTCGGTCAATGGCAAGTTCCAGCTGGCGGCGTCGGTGCAACGCGAGGTGGCCCATGCGGCCCTGACACCGCCGTCGTCGGCAGGGCGCCGCAAAGCGCTGGCCTCGCTGACGGTGCTCTTGTTCGCCGGCGGCGCCACTTGGACCGTGCGCGACCGAACCCGCTGGGCCGAGTGGACCGCCGACCAGCGCACCGCGACAGGCGAACGCCGAACCATCACGCTGGCCGACGGCGGCACGCTGGCGCTCAATTCCGGCAGTGCCGTCAATATCGCTTATACCGCCAGCGAGCGGCGCGTGCGCCTCATCGCCGGCGAGATTCTGGTCAGCACCGCCAAGGACGCCGGCGGCCGCCCCTTCCTGATTGAGACGGACCACGGCATAGCGCGGGCCTTGGGCACGCGCTATGCGGTCCGTCTACTGGAATCGTCGACCGATGTCGCCGTGTACGCCGGTGCGGTACGCGTCGAGCCGCGCGCGCCGGGCGCGCCATCGCGGCTGCTCGGTGCCGGCGCTCGAGCGCGGTTCACAGTTGACGCTGTCGGCGCGCAGACCGTCGCCAATCCCGATAGCATCGCCTGGACCGACGGCTTCATCGTTGCCAAGTCGATGCGACTGGGCGATTTCCTGTCGGAGCTGAGCCGGTATAGCGCGCTGTCGATGTCCTGCGCGCCGGAGGTCGCCGACTTGCGCGTCTCCGGCTCGTATCCTCTGGCCGACATTGACCGCGTGCTCGAGACCCTCGCCGCGTTGCTGTCGTTACGGATCGAAACGGTCGCGCGCTTCTGGGGCTTACAAACCGTAGGCGTCAGGTTTGATCGCATAGGGCGGATTAGCGAAGCGTAATCCGCCGTGCAAGCCGCCGGTGGCCAACGACGATGATGGACACGCTCGGTGCCCAAGTGGTCCGTTTTCCATTTTCGCGGGACAGACAAGATGAGAGCACTCATCTTTAATCGTCAGCGAAGGATTTGCAATGAATCGTCATCGTCCGCAAGGCCGGCCCCATCAGGTATCCATCATCGTCAACGCCGGCCTGGTCGCGCTGGCCGCCTGTGTGGTGGCCGCGCCCGCCACGGCGCAACAGCGCGCCTACAACATTCCGCCCTCCACGCTGGAGGACGCCTTGAGCAGCTTCGGCCGCGAGGCCGGCATCCTGCTGTCGTTCAGCCCCGATAGCACAGCCAGGCTGCGCAGCGCCGGTCTGCAGGGCAACCACACCATCGAGCAGGGGCTCGAGGCGCTGCTGGCCGGCACCGGCCTGCGGGCGACGCGCCAGCCCAACGGCAGCTATCTGTTGTCGAAGGCGCCGGCGCGGCCGCTGCCGGCCACCGCCACGCTGCCTGCCGTGACCGTCACAGGTGAACTGGAGCGGGAAACGGCCGCCGGCCCGGTCAACGGCTACGTTGCCACCCGTAGCGCCACCGGCACCAAGACCAACACGGCGCTGCGCGAGATTCCGCAGTCGATCTCGGTGATCGGCCGCGCCGAGATGGAGGCGCGCGGCGCGCTCGACATCATGGACGTGGTCGCGCAGACGCCGGGTATCGCGGTGGCCGCCTACGGCCCCGACAACCGTGGCTGGGAATACATTTCGCTGCGCGGCTTTCCCGGCAACTCCAGCAGCTACCGCGATGGCCTGCCGCAGACGCAATTCGGCGTGGTCTACCGCATGACCGAGCCGTGGGGACTGGAGCGGGTCGAAGTGTTGCGCGGACCGGCCTCGGTGCTGTTCGGCCAGGGCGACGCGGGCGGCGTCATCAACCGGGTCAGCAAGACGCCCGGCGCCGACCCCAGGCGCGAGATCGAGGTGCAATATGGCAGCTTCAACCGCAAGCAGGTCGCGGTCGATGTGGGCGGCGCGGTCGGCGACGACGGCGCGCTGGCCTACCGCGTGTTGGGCCTGGCGCTCGACAGCGACGACCAGGACCGCTATCCCGATGGCGACCGCATCAACCGTAGCCGCGCCTACCTGGCGCCGTCGCTGCGCTGGCAGGCCGACGCGTCCACCTCGCTGACGCTGCTGACCGAGTTCATCAAGGACAAATCCGACGAAGACCCGTATTACGTCAATTTCCCCGTGGCCGGCGGCATCCGCCACATCAAGTACGGCGACCCTTCGTTCAGCCGCTTCAAACAGGACCAGTACTCGGTCGGGTACCAGCTCGAGCACGCTTTCAACGACAGCTGGTCGCTGCGCCAGAACGCCCGCCACAGCGACATCGCTATCGAACGCAACGCCTTGTGGGGCGACGCGCTGGAGGCCGACGGCCACACGCTGTCGCGCAGCACGCGCTCGTGGGACGACCGGCTCAAGCAGACATCGCTTGATTCCCAGTTACATGGCGCGCTGCGCGCGGGCGGCGCCGAGCACGCCGTGCTGTTCGGCCTGGACTGGAATCATACCGACGGCACCGCGTACCGCTTTCGCGGCGCCGCGCCCGGGTTGGACCTGCTCAATCCGCTCTATGGCATGGCGATCCCCGCGCCGCGCACGCCGACCGCCGACTTCACGCAGAAAATGGACCAGGTCGGCCTCTATGCGCAGGACCAGATCCGCTTCGGCGGGCGCTGGGTCGCCACCGTCGGCGGCCGCCAGGACCACGTCGCCAGCGTGACGGCCAACCGCCTCAACGCCAGCCGCGCCACGCAGAGCGACGACGCCTTCAGCGGCCGGGCCGGCCTGAGCTATCTGATCGGACAGGGATGGGCGCCCTATGTCAGCTACGCCAGCTCGTTCCTGCCGGTCAGCGGCGCCGACGCCAGCAACAATCCGTTCAAGCCCAGCCGTGGCAAGCAGGTCGAGGCGGGCGTGAAGTACCAGCCGGACGGCGGCGCCAGCCTGTTCACGGTGGCGCTGTTCGATTTGCGCAAGACCAATGTCGTCACCTACGACAATATCACCGGCGACGCCCGCCAGATCGGCAAGCAGCGCTCGCGCGGACTGGAAGTTGAGGCCAAGGCGGCGTTGACCCGTCAACTGAGCGCCACCGCATCGTTCACCGCGCTGGACTTGAAAGTGCTTGAGAGCGCCGACGCCACCGAGGTCGGCAAGGTTCCGGCCACCGTCCCCGAGCGCACCGCCTCGGTGTGGCTGGACTACGCGCTGGGCGGCGGCTTCGGAGTCGGGGGAGGGCTCAACTATGTCGGCGAGCGGCCGAACGACGAGGTCAACAGCAATAACGAAAGCGCCTTTACGCTATTGAACGCCTCGCTGCGCTACGACACGGGACCGTGGCGTTTCGCGCTCACCGCCAGCAATGCGCTGGACAGGAAATACAACACGATCTGCTACCACGGCGAATGCTACATGGGGCGCGAGCGTACCGTCGTGGCATCCGCCAGGTACCACTGGTAACAAAAAAGCCCATGTGGGCATCGCGCACATGGGCTTTTTTGGCTGGAGCCGGCTTAGAAGTGGTAAGCGGCTTTGACTTCGAGGAAGTTCGCGCCGCCGTTCGGACTCTTGATGCTGCCGTTGGAGAAGTGCTGCAACTTGAGGGCGACTTCCCAATTGTTCTGCATGACATAGCCGATGCCAATGTGGTCGCCGAACTGGAAAGCGGTCGACAATTCCTTGCCGTCGTTCCTATACAGGCTCGACAACAGGTGGACACCGACGCCGGCCTCGTAGTAAATCCCCTTCTTGTTGTCATTCTGGAAGCGGAAAACCGGGGTAAAGCCGACGTCCCACAGGCTTTTTTCCTGGCCCGGCACGTTGCGGTATTGGTTCTGGCGCCAGTAGCCGGCGCTGCCTTCCCAGTAGCCGCTCAGGTGCGTGCCGTTCGACTGGAACCACCTGACGTCCCAATCCTTGGCCGCGCTCAGTCGAACCATACGTTGCTTCGACGCCGTGCCGTAGTCCACCGACACCGAGTCGACCAGTTGTTGGGCCGACGCGGCCTGGCTCATCAACAGCGCAACCGCTGCTGCCATCATTGTTTTCGCGAACATAGTATCCTTGTATTGAGTGCTGTATTCATGTGTATACGGCTGCCAAGATTGTACCGGTGTTCCGAAATTTCTTCCGGCGCACCGTTGTTTTGATTAGTCCAGGAGCGGAATTGTCTATGCGAATCACATTTCTCGGTATCGGCTTGATGGGAGACCCGATGGTACGCCGCCTGCTGGCGGCCGGCCATTCCGTTACGGCCTGGAACCGCACCTTTGCCAAGGCGGAAGCGCTGGCGCCGGCCGGCGCGCTGGCGGTGGCGAGCTTGGCGCAGGCCGTGCGCGATGCCGGCATCGTCATCTCCATGCTGGAGGCGGGGCCGATCGTGGCGCAAGTGATGCGCGACGCCTTGCCGGCTCTGGCGCCGAACGCATTGTGGGTGGACATGAGTTCGACGCAACAGGCGGAGGCGCAAGCGTTCCACGCGCTGTTGCGGGCCGAGGGCAAGCGTTTCGTCGATGCGCCGGTCTCGGGCGGCGTTGGCGGCGCGGCGGCCGGCACGCTGGCGATCATGGCCGGTGGCGATCGCGCCGACTTCGCCGAGGCGGAGCCGGTGTTGACGGCGATGGGACGGCCGACGCTGGTCGGCCCTGCCGGCAGCGGGCAGGTGGCCAAGCTGTGCAACCAATTGATAGTCGGCGCGACGATCAATATCGTGGCCGAGGCGATGTTGCTGGCGCAAGCGGCCGGCGCGGACCCGGCGGCGATGCGCGCGGCGATCCGTGGCGGTTTCGCCGAGAGCAAGATATTGGATGTGCATGGCCAGCGCATGCTGGAGCGAAATTTCGTCGCCGGCGGCAAGGTCGCCACGCAGTTGAAGGATCAGCGCAACATCCTGGCGGCGGCCGAAGCGGCCGGGGTGACACTGCCGGTGACCGAGTTGGTGACCGAGCGCTACAGGGTATTGGCCGAGACCATGCCGCAAGCCGACCATTCGGCGGCATTGGTGGGGTTGGAAGCGATCAACCCCGGGCAACGGGTAGGAACGGCTCGGGACCAGACCACGTAGGGCGGGTTAGGCGGCACGCCGTAATCCGCCAAGGCGCGCGCCGCGTCGTGATTTAATTCAACGGCAAACTCCGCTCCGCCAACCGCACCCAAAAGCTCGCCCCCACGGGCAGCAGATTGTCGTTGAAATCATAGCTACCGTTGTGCAGCACGCAAGGCCCCAGCCCATGGCCGCCATCGCGGTGATCGCCCTCGCCATTGCCGATGAAGATATAGCACCCCGGCTTAGCCTGCAGGAAGAACGCGAAATCCTCCGCCCCCATGGTCGGCTCGACATTGTCGTCCACCTTGTCGGCCCCCACGACCTCCTTCATGACCTCGACCGCGAAACGCGTCTCGGCCGCATGATTGACCAGCGGCGGATAATTTCGTCGGAACTTGTAGTCGACCTCGGCGCCGAACGCCGCCGCCGTGTGCTGCGCGATCTCGCCCATGCGCGTCTCGATCATGTCGAGCACCGGCGTGGTAAAGGTGCGCACGGTGCCGACCATCTTCGCCTCGTCCGGAATGACATTGGTGGCGCTGCCCGCATGGATCTGCGTAATCGACAGCACCGCCGTATCGAGCGGACTCTTTTGCCGCGAGATAATGGTCTGCCAGCTCTGCGCGATCTGCACCGCCACCATCACCGGATCGATGCCCTTGTGCGGTTGCGCCGCGTGGGCGCCTTTGCCCTTGATGGTCAGGTAAAACTCGTTACTGGAAGCCATCATCGGCCCTTCGACCACGCTCATGTGGCCGGACGCAATGCCGGGCCAGTTGTGCATGCCGTAAATCGCGTCCATCGGACATTGCTCGAACAGGCCGTCCTCGATCATGCGGCGCGCGCCGGCGCCGCCTTCCTCGGCCGGCTGGAACACCACATACACAGTGCCGTCGAAGTTGCGGTGCTCGGCCAGGTGTTTGGCCGCGCCCAGCAGCATGGCCGTGTGGCCGTCGTGGCCGCAGGCGTGCATCTTGCCGGCATGGCGCGACGCGTGCGCGAAGGTATTGACCTCCTGCATCGGCAGCGCGTCCATGTCGGCGCGCAGGCCGATCGCCCGCGGCGAGCTGCCGTTCTTGATGATCCCGACCACGCCGGTGAGCCCGAGGCCGCGAATCACGGGGATGCCCCATTCCGTCAGCTTGTCGGCGACCACGTCGGAGGTGCGCTGCTCTTCATAGCAAAGCTCCGGATGGGCGTGCAGGTCGCGCCGGATGTGCTGCAATTCGGATTGAAAGGCAATGATGGGATCAACTAGTTTCATGTGCTTCTCCAAAATGGGTTCGCTTGCCTTGTGAGTAGCGAGAATAGCCATTGTAGCCCTTGTCACGCGACTTGATCCAGAGCGGCCCCAAGCCGGACAGCGCCGCCCCGGAATGGTTTACGATACTGCTTTCAGTGTACGCTTTTTGGACTTTTGACAATGACAACCACACAAGTTCGCGCGGTCTGCCCGCACGACTGTCCCGACACCTGCGCCCTGCTGGTGACCGTGGAGGATGGCGTCGCGACCGCCGTCAAGGGCGATCCCGACCATCCCACCACCGCCGGCGTGCTGTGCACCAAGGTGGCGCGCTACACCGAGCGCACCTACCACGCCGAGCGCCTGCTACACCCGTTGCGCCGCATCGGCAAGAAGGGCGAGGGCAAGTTCGAGCGCATCAGCTGGGACGAGGCGCTCGCCGCCATCGCCGCCAGGCTGAAGCCGATCGCCGCGCGCGCGCCGGAAGCGATCCTGCCGTACAGCTACTGCGGCACCATGGGCCTGCTGCAGGGCGAATCGATGTCCTCGCGCTTCTTCAACAAGGTCGGCGCCTCGCTGCTGGACCGCACCGTCTGTGCGACCGCCGGGGCGACCGGTTACAAGTACACGATAGGCGCATCGGTCGGCACCGACATGGAGCAGTTCCAGAACGCCAAACTGATCATCATCTGGGGCGGCAATCCGATCGCCTCCAACCTGCACTTCTGGACGCGCGCGCAGGAAGCCAAGCGGAACGGCGCCAAGCTGATCGCCATCGACCCTTACCGCTCGCTGACGGCCGAAAAGTGCCACCAGCACATCGCGCCGCTGCCGGGCACCGACGCCGCGCTGGCGCTGGGCCTGATGCACGTGCTGATCGCCGAGGACTTGCTTGATCATGACTACATCGCGCAGCATACGCTCGGCTTCGAGCAGTTAAAAGGGCGCGTCGCCGAATGGACGCCGGAGCGCGTCGCCGAGACCTGCGGCATCACCGCCGCCGAGGTGGTCGACCTGGCGCGCCTGTACGGCGGCACGGCCAAGGCCGGCGAGCCGGTGGCGATTCGCGTCAACTACGGCGTGCAGCGCGTGCGTGGCGGCGGCACGGCCGTGCGCAACATCGCCTGCCTGCCGGCACTGGTGGGCGCGTGGCGCCACGCGGCCGGCGGCATCCAGCTGTCGTCCAGCGGCTCCTTCCCGTCGAACAAGGCGGCGCTGCAGCGGCCCGACCTGCTCAAATCGATGCCGCGCACCATCAACATGACCACCATCGGCGACGACCTGCTGCGCCCGGCCTCGCCGGAATTCGGACCGGCGGTGGAGGCCGTCATCGTCTACAACTCCAACCCGGTGGCGATCGCGCCGGATTCGTCGAAGGTGGCGGCGGGCTTCGCGCGCGAGGATCTGTTCACCGTCGTGCTGGAACACTTCCAGACCGACACTGTCGACTATGCCGACATCGTGCTGCCCGCCACCACGCAGCTCGAACACGTCGACGCGCATACCTCGTTCGGCCACTTGTACATGATGGCCAACAATGCCGCCATCGCGCCGCTGGGCGAATCCAAGCCCAACACCGAGATTTTCCGCCTGCTGGCGGCGGCCATGGGCTTTGACGATCCGTGCTTCCGCGACAGCGACGACGAGCTGGCATCGATCGCCTTCAACACCAAGGACGTGCGCGCCGTGCACTTCGATTGGGAGTCGTTGAAACTGAAGGGCTGGCAAAAGCTCAACATGCCGGAGGCCCCGTTCGCACAGGGCGGCTTCACGACGCCGTCCGGCAAATGCGAGTTCTATTCCGCCGCGATGGCAGCCGACGGACTCGATCCGTTGCCGACTTATCTACCTCCGTACGAATCTGTTGCTAGCAACCCTCAACTTGCGAAAAAATATCCGCTGGCGATGATTTCTCCGCCGGCGCGAAACTTTTTAAATTCGACATTTGTAAACGTCAAGAGTTTGCGCTCCGCGGAGGGCGAACCGCACCTCGACATCCACCCCGACGATGCGGCAAAACGCGGTATTTCGGACGCCGATATGGTGCGCATCCACAATGACAGAGGCAGTTTTATCGCCAAAGCGCGCGTCACGGACAAGGCCCGTCCGGGCCTGGTTGTCGGTTTGTCAGTGTGGTGGAAGAAGCTAGGCAGGGATGGCAAGAACGCCAATGAGGTCACCAGCCAGCGCCTCACCGACATGGGCCGCGCACCGACTTTTTACGATACACTCGTAGAGATTGAAAGAGTCGTTGCTTGAAGGTAGCATATGCGCAATTTTCTCCGCCGTGCCATGCGGGCCAAGTACTGGCTCGCGACGGCATGCTCCGTACTTCTGCTGGCCGGTTGCGCCCAGTTGCGGTACTACGTGCAGGCCGCGCAAGGCCAGTACGCGCTGTGGTCGGACGCCCGTCCGATCGACGATTGGCTGGGTGATCCGAACACCGATCCCCGCCTCAAGGCCCGCCTTGAAAAGGCCCTGTTGATACGCCGCTTCGCGGTGCAGGAACTGGGCCTTCCCAACAACGCCAGCTACAAGAATTACGCCGCGCTGTCGCGTCCGTTTGTGCTGTGGAATGTGGTCGCCACGCCGGAGCTGTCGCTGCGGCCGATCCAGTGGTGCTTCCCGATCGCCGGCTGCGTCAGCTATCGCGGCTACTACAGCAAGGCCGACGCCACCGCCTACGCCGACGAGCTGCGCGACGAGGGCAACGATGTCCAGGTCGGCGGCGTGCCGGCGTACTCCACCCTCGGCTGGTTCAGCGATCCGCTGCTGTCGACCTTCATCAATTACTCCGACGCCGAGCTGGCGCGCATGGTGTTCCATGAGTTGTCGCACCAGGTCGTGTACGTGCAGGGCGATACCCAGTTCAACGAGAGCTTCGCCACCGCCGTCGAGGAGGCCGGCGTGCAGCGCTGGCTGGAACTGTACGGTACGCCCGAGATGCGCGAGAGCTATGTGCGCAACAATGCGCGCCGCCAGGACTTTTTGGCGCTGCTGGTCAAGCACCGCCAGATGCTGGCGGATAATTACGCCAGCAAAACCAGCACACGCCACCGCCGCGCCGAGAAGACGCGCATCTTCGCCCACCTCAAATCGGACTACCAAAAGCTCAAGGAAAGCTGGGGCGGCTACGCCGGCTACGACCGCTGGTTTGCCGAGCCGCTGACCAACGCCCACCTCAGCGCGGTGGGAACTTACCACGATTATCTGCCCGCCTTCCGCGAGCTGATGAAACAAGAAAGAACGTTCGTGCGATTTTATGGTGCAGCGCAAAAATTGGCTTTGCTTGATTTCGCTCAACGTCAACAGCAGCTCGACCAACTCACCCGCCTCGCAACGCTCGACGCCGAGCGGATTGCCAGCCCGCAGCAACAAGCTGCCATCGCTGAAGGCGTCCGCTGATGCTGCTCTGCAGCATAAATAGCCGTTAGAAGCGATGTTCTAATTATGCTTAAATGCGCTTGCGTCCGGGCTGAGTGCCCGATAGCATCGCATCTTAAGCAGGCTCATACTGATCGCGCAGACGATCCCCACCTGCTCGGAGCGGCACTGTGCGCCGCGACTATAATGATAATGAGACGAGAGGCACAGGATGGAGAAAATCTGGTTGAAGTCCTATCCGCCGGGCATGCCGACGGAGGTCGACACGACGCAGTACCGATCGCTGGTGCAGTTGCTGGAGGAGTCGTTTCATAAGTTCGCGGACCGCAACGCTTACGTCTGCATGGACAAGTTCCTGACCTACGCCGAGCTCGACGCCCACTCCAAACGCATCGGCGCCTGGCTGCAAAGCCGCGCCATGAAGAAGGGCGCGCGCGTCGGCATCATGATGCCCAACGTGCTGCAATACCCGATCGCCATCGCCGCCATCCTGCGCGCCGGCTACACGGTGGTCAACATCAATCCGCTGTACACGCCGCGCGAACTAGAGCACCAGCTCAACGACTCCGGCTGCGAAGCCATCATCATCCTGGAGAATTTCGCCAACACGCTCGAGCAGGTGCTGGGCCGGACCCAGGTGCGGCATATCCTGGTCGGCAGCATCGGCGAGATGCTGGGCGCACCGAAAGGCATGCTGGTCAACTTCGTCGTGCGCAACGTCAAGCGGCTGGTGCCGCCGTTCTCGTTGCCGAACGCGGTACGCTTCAAGGACGCGCTGTCGCAGGGCGGCGGCATGAAGCTGACCCCGGTCGACGTGAACCAGGACGACCCGGCCTTCCTGCAATACACCGGCGGCACCACCGGCGTGGCCAAGGGCGCCGTGCTGACGCATAAGAACGTGATCGCCAACCTGCTGCAAACGGAAGCGTGGGGCCACCCGGCGATGGGCGGCCTGGCCGAGCAGAACGTCATCGTCGCGGCGCTGCCGCTGTACCACATCTTCGCGCTGACGGCCTGCGCCATGTGGGGCATGCGCGTCGGCGCGCTCAACGTCCTGATCCCGAATCCGCGCGACATCGGCGGCTTCATCAAGGAGCTGGCCAAGCACCGCTTCCACATGCTGCCGGCGGTCAACACGCTGTACAACGCGCTGCTGAACCATCCCGACTTCATGCACCTGGATTTCTCGGCGCTGAAGGTGTGCAACGGCGGCGGCATGGCGGTACAGCAATCGGTCAACGACCGCTGGCGCAAGATCACGGGCGTTCCCATCGTCGAAGGCTACGGCCTGTCCGAGACCGCCCCGGTGGCCACCTGCAACCGCACCGACATCGCCGACTTCACCGGCACCATCGGCTTGCCGATGCCGTCGACCGACATCGCCATCCTCGACGACGACGGCAACGAGGTGCCGCTCGGGCAGCCGGGCGAGATCGCCATTCGCGGCCCGCAGGTGATGGCCGGCTACTGGAACCGTCCGGACGAGACCGCGAAGGTGATGACCGCCGATGGCTTCTTCAAATCCGGCGACATCGGCGTGATGGACGAGAACGGCTACACCAGGATCGTCGACCGCAAGAAGGATATGATTCTGGTCTCCGGCTTCAACGTCTATCCGAACGAACTCGAGGGCGTGATCTCCGCCCACCCCGGCGTGCTGGAATGCGCGTGCATCGGCGTGCCGGACGAGCATTCGGGCGAAGCGGTCAAAGTATTCGTGGTGCGCAAGGATCCAGGCCTGACCGCCGACCAGTTGATGGCCTACTGCAAAGAGCAATTGACCGGCTACAAGAAACCGAAATACATAGAGTTCCGCGAGGAACTGCCAAAAACCAATGTCGGTAAGATCCTGCGGCGCGTGCTGCGGGACGAACATACCAACGAAAAGAAAAAGGCTGCATAAAGATGGAAAAAATCTGGCTCAAGTCCTACCCCGAAAACATGCCGGCGGAGATAGACCCGACGCAATACCGTTCGGTCACCCATCTGCTGGAGGAATCGTTCCGTAAATATGCCGACCGCAATGCCTACGTCTGCATGGATAAATTCCTCACCTACGGCGAGCTGGACAAGCTGTCGCTGCGCATGGGCGCCTGGCTGCAAAGCAAGGGCCTGCAGCCGGGCGCGCGCGTGGCGATCATGATGCCGAATGTGCTGCAATATCCGGTGGCGATGGCCGCCGTGATTCGCGCCGGCTACATGGTGGTCAACGTCAATCCGCTGTACACGCCGCGCGAGTTGCAGCACCAGCTGGTGGATTCGGGCTCGGAAGCGATCATCGTGCTGGAAAATTTCGCCACCACGCTGGAGCAGGTCATCTCGCATACCAAGGTCAAGCACGTGATCGTCGCCACCATGGGCGACATGCTCGGCACTCTCAAGGGCGCGATCGTCAACCTGGTGGTGCGCAAGGTCAAGAAGCTGGTGCCGGCGTTCTCGCTGCCCGGTTCGATTTCGTACAAGAAGATGCTGTCGGAGGCGGCCAACATGACCTTGCAGCCGTCCAAGCAAGGGCACGACGATATCGCCTTCCTGCAATACACGGGCGGCACCACCGGTGTCTCCAAAGGCGCGATGCTGCTGCACCGTAACATCATCGCCAACGTGCTGCAGAACGAGGCCTGGCTGCAGTTCAAGCAGCATAAAGAGCAGATCGTGTTCGTCGCCGCGCTGCCGCTGTACCACATTTACTCGCTGACCATCAGCGCCCTGATGGGCATGCGCATGGGCGGGCTGACCCTGCTGGTGCCGAACCCGCGCGACATCCCCGGCTTCATCAAGGAATTGTCCAAATACCGCGTGGCCGTTTTCCCCGCAGTGAACACCTTGTACAACGCGCTGCTGAACAATCCGGAGTTCTCCAAGCTCGACTTCTCCAGCTACTCGGTGTGCAACGGCGGCGGCATGGCCGTGCAAAAGGCCGTGGCCGACAAGTGGCTGAAGGTCACCGGCACGCCGATCATCGAAGGTTACGGCTTGTCGGAGACGTCTCCGGTGGCCACCGCCAACCGTGTCGACATCAAGGAATTCACCGGCACCATCGGCCTGCCGATTCCGTCGACCGAAGTGCAGATCCTGGACGACGACGGCAAACCGGTGCCGCTGGGCCAGACCGGCGAGATCGCGATTCGCGGTCCGCAAGTGATGGCCGGCTACTGGAACCGCGCTGACGAGACCGCCAAGACGATGACGGCCGACGGCTTCTTCAAGACGGGCGATATCGGCATCATGGACGAGCGCGGCTATACGCGGATTGTCGACCGCAAGAAGGACATGATCATCGTGTCCGGTTTCAACGTCTATCCGAACGAGGTCGAGGGCGTGGTGGCGGCGCATCCGGGCGTGCTGGAAGTGGCGTGCATCGGCGTGCCGGACCAGAACTCGGGCGAGGCGGTCAAGCTGTTCGTGGTGCGCAAGGACCCGAACCTGACGGCCGAGCAGCTGCTGGATTACTGCAAGCACGAGCTGACGGCGTACAAGAAGCCGAAGTTCATCGAGTTCCGCGACGAGCTGCCGAAGACCAACGTCGGCAAGATCCTGCGGCGCCAGCTGCGTGACGAGAAGCCGAAGGTGGTCGCGTAATTTCAAGAAATCGCCTGTTCGCAGGCGATTTTTTTACTTGTTCAATTGCGGCCGGCCGTTTTGCACGACGAAACTGGCGGCGGTCGCGATGCCGCTGGTCGCGTCGTGCACATCGTTCAAGCCGACGAAATGCGCGGTGGTGGCCGCCGGCGTGACGTTGAGCAGCATGAAGCCGCGCTTGTCGCTGCGGCCGTACTTGATGCCCGGATTCATCGCGACATACTGCTCGGTGCGCGACTGCGGGCGCGACGGCGATGTGATCGACGTGCCGCAAAATTCCGTTGCCAGCACCGCGTTCGCACCCGACCGGGGACGCGCCGGATCGCGGCAGATTTCCGCGGCGAAGAAGCTGTGCACGTCGCCGGACAAAATCAACGGATTGCTTGCCTTGCTGATTGCCAGGCCGTCGAGCAGGCGCCGGCGCGCCAGCGGATAGCCATCCCAGCCGTCGGTCCAGATGCGCGCATCGCCCTCGCTCTTGAACGGCACCTGGCTGTTGTGCGCCATCAGCGTTTGCTGCGCCAGGATGTTCCAGCGCGCCCGTGAAGACTTCAGGCCCTCGTCCAGCCAGCGCTGCTGCACCTCGCCCAGCATCGTGCGTTGGGTGTCGCCCAGCGCCGCGCACTGGCGCCGCGCCACCGACGACGAGCCGCCGCGTCCCGCAGGCGGGCAAGCCTGCCAGGCGCGGTACTCGCGGTCATCCAGCACATGGAAGCGCGCCAGCCTTCCCCAGTCGTAGCGCTGGTAGATGCGCATGTTGGCGAAGTCGCCCGGCTTGGGCAGCACCAGCCGCACCGGCATATGCTCATAGAACGCCTGGTAAGCCGCCGCGCGCCGCTGCAGGAACTTCGGATTCAGGCGCTCGTCGCGGTCGTTGGCGTAGTCGTTGGCGACTTCGTGGTCGTCCCACGTGACGATCCACGGCGCGGCGTGATGCGCGGCCTGCAGATCGCGGTCGCTCTTGTACTGGGCGTAGCGGCTGCGGTAGTCGGCCAGCGTAAAGCACTCGGAGGACCGTACGGCCTTTTGCGGGTGGCGCAGCTGGTACGGCCCCCATTCGTAGATGTAATCGCCCAAGAAGGCCACCAGATCGGGCGAGGCGGCGGCGATGTGGCGATGCGCGGCATAGGTGCCGAACTCCCAGTGCTGGCACGAGGCCACGGCCAGCTTGAGCTGGTCGGCCATCGTGTCGGCGGCGGGCGCGGTGCGGGTGCGGCCGATCGGGCTGACGGCGTCGCCCAGCATGAAGCGATACCAGTACCAGCGCGCCGGCGACAGCCCGGTGACATCGACATGGACGCTGTGCGCCAGCTGCGGCGCCGCGCTGGCCGTGCCCTTGGCGACGATGCGGCTGAAGCGCTCATCCTCGGCCACCTCCCAGCGCACGGCGAAGGCCACCGGCGGCATAGCGGCCGCGTTGAGTGGATCGTGCAGGATGCGGGTCCAGATAACGACCGCGTTGGGCAGGGGAGAACCGGAGGCGACGCCAAGGCTGAACGGATAGCCGGCTTTGCCGGCGCCCGCCTGCACGACGGCGAGGGCGTTGGCGCTTGCCGATGCCGCCAGCGCGGCGAGGAAGATGCGGCGTTGCGCGTCCACCGGGCCGATCGCCGATTACGGATGCATCAGCGTTTCGATCGGCGGCACCTTGCGCGGCTTGCGGTCCGAATCGGTCGCCACATAGGTCAGCACCGCCTCGGTCACCTTGACGGTATCGGCCTGCAGCCGATTGCGCTCCGCGTACACCTCGACGTTGACGGTAATGGACGTATTGCCAACCTTGACAATATCAGCATAGAACGACAGCAGGTCTCCGACGAACACGGGATTTTTAAACAGGAACGAGTTCACGGCGATGGTCGCCACGCGGCCGTTGGCGCGGCGGGTGGCCGGCAGCGAGCCGGCGATATCGACCTGCGACATGATCCAGCCGCCGAAGACATCGCCGTAGACATTGGCGTCGGACGGCGACGGCATCATGCGCAGTTCCGGCATTTTGCCGGCCGGCAGGCCGCGATTGACCGTGGTGACGGCGATGGGTGTTGGATTTTTGGGCGTGGTCATCGTGAATTCTCTTCAGGGGCTACAATTACCGGGATTGAACCATAAAAAGCCGACATCCGCCATGCGCCGTTACCCGAATTCCCCGCCAGACCCGGTCGGCACAGCCGCTGCCTCCGCTCCCACCCGCAGCGACACCGCCACCCTGAAGACACTGATTCCCTACCTGTGGGTCTACAAATGGCGCGTGCTGCTGGCGCTGTGCTGCCTGGTCGGCGCCAAGCTGGCCAACGTCGGCGTGCCGGTGGTGATGAAAAAACTGATCGATTCGCTGACCATCACGCCATCGCATCCGCAGGCGCTGCTGGTGCTGCCGGTCGCCGCGCTGGTGGCCTACGGCGTGCTGCGCGTCTCGACCACGCTGTTCACCGAGTTGCGCGAATTCCTGTTCGCGCGCGTCACGCAGCGCGCCGTGCGCACCATCGCGCTGCAAGTGTTCCGCCACCTTCACGCGTTGTCGCTGCGCTTCCACCTGAACCGCCAGACCGGCGGCATGACGCGCGATATCGAACGCGGCACGCGCGCGGTCGGCTCGCTGATCTCGTACACGCTGTTCAACATCCTGCCTACTTTGGTGGAGATCACGCTGGTGCTGGGCTATCTGGTTCTGCACTACGACATCTGGTTCTCGGTGATCACCTTCGTCGCGCTGGTGTTGTACATCACCTTCACCGTCGTCGTCACCAACTGGCGCACGCACTTCCGCCGCACGATGAACGATCTCGATTCGAAGGCCAACACCAAGGCCATCGATTCGTTGATCAACTACGAGACCGTCAAATACTTCGGCAACGAGGACTACGAGGCCAGACGCTACGACGAGGGCCTGCAAAACTACGAATCGGCGGCCGTCAAATCGCAGACATCGTTGTCGCTGCTGAACACCGGGCAGTCGATGATCATCGCGATTGCCGTCACCTTGATCCTGTGGCGCGCCACGGTGGGCGTCATCAACGGCACCATGACACTGGGCGATCTGGTGCTGGTCAACTCGTTCATGATCCAGCTTTATATTCCGCTCAACTTCCTGGGCGTGATCTACCGCGAGATCAAGCAAAGCCTGGCCGACATGGAGAAGCTGTTCTCGCTGCTGGACCAGAACCGCGAGATCGCCGACGCCAAGGACGCACAGCCGCTGGTCACGCACGGCGCGCAGGTGCGCTTCAACCACGTCGACTTCAGCTACGAATCGAAGCGCCAGATCCTGTTCGACGTCGACTTCACCATCGCCCCGGGCACCACGACGGCGGTGGTGGGGCACAGCGGCTCGGGCAAATCGACCTTGTCGCGATTGCTGTTCCGCTTTTACGAAGTCAACGCCGGCGGAATCACCATCGACGGCCAGGACCTGCGTTCGCTGACGCAGGACTCGGTGCGCCACGCGATTGGCATCGTGCCGCAGGATACGGTGCTGTTCAACGACACCATCGAATACAACATCGCCTACGGCAAGCCGGGCGCCAGCAAGGAGCAGATCGTCGCGGCCGCGCGCGCGGCATCGATCCACGACTTCATCGAAAGCCTGCCGGACGGTTACGGAACGATGGTCGGCGAGCGGGGGCTGAAGCTGTCGGGCGGCGAAAAGCAGCGCGTGGCGATCGCCCGCACCTTGCTGAAGAATCCAGCGATTTTGATCTTCGACGAAGCCACGTCCGCGCTGGACTCGAAGGCCGAGCAAGCGATCCAGGCGCAGCTCAAGGAAATCGCCAAGAGCCGCACCACGATGGTCATCGCGCACCGCCTCTCGACGGTGGCCGACGCGCAGCAGATCCTGGTGCTCGACCACGGCCGCATCGTCGAACGCGGCACGCACCAATCGCTGCTCGCGGCCGACGGCCTGTACGCGCAGATGTGGCAGCGCCAGCAGGCCAAGGCCGACGAGGAATTAACCGACTTGCCCGAGTAAACAACTGGGGTCAAGTCTAACAACTGGGGTCAAGTCTAACATTCGTACACGTGCTGGACGGTATCGCCGATGAGGCCGTGTCGGAATGTCAGACTTGACCCCCAATGATTTTTTTCACTTGATAAGGAATCGACCATGAAGTCTCGCTTTGTCCTGGGTGCTGTCACCGCGCTGGTGGCGTGCATGCAAAATGCCTACGCCGACCCCACAGAACAGCAATTCCGCGCCCTCTACAAGGAGCTGGTCGAAACCAACACCACCTTATCGTCGGGCAGCTGCACGCTGGCGGCCGAACGCATCGCCACGCGCCTGAAAGCGGCCGGCTTCCCGGACTCGGACCTGCACCCCTTCGCCGATCCGAAGTTCCCGAAAGAGGGCGGTCTGGTCGCCATCCTGCCGGGCAGCGATCCGAAGGCCAAGGCCATCCTGCTGCTGGCGCACATCGACGTGGTCGAGGCCAAGCGCGAGGACTGGGTCCGCGACCCGTTCGCGTTGATCGAGGAGGACGGCAAGTTCTACGCGCGCGGTGCGCTGGACGACAAGGCGCAGGCGGCCATCTGGGCCGACTCGCTGATCCGCTTCAAGGCGGAAGGCTTCAAGCCGCGCCACACCTTGAAGATGGCGCTGACCTGCGGCGAGGAGACGGCCGGCGCCTTCAACGGCGCCGAGTGGCTGACCAAGAACAAGCGCGATTTGATCGACGCCGGCTACGCGCTGAACGAAGGCGCGGGCGGCGAGCTCAATACGGCAGGCAAGCGCGTCTCGATGACGGTGCAGGCGGGCGAGAAGGTCGCGCAGAACTACCGGCTGGAAGTGACCAATCGCGGCGGCCACAGTTCGCGTCCGCAAAAGGATAACGCCATCTACCGGTTGGCGTCCGCGCTGAAGAAGGTCGAAGGCTACGAGTTCCCGATCCAGCTGGCCGACGGCAGCCGTGGTTACCTGAACGGCATGTCGAAGATCCAGGCGGCGGCCGGCCACAAGGACGTCGCCGACGCCATGCTCGCCGTGGTCAAGAACCCGGGCGACGCCAAAGCCGTCGCGCTGGTGTCGTCGACCGATTCCAGCTGGGGCGCGATGCTGCACACCACCTGCGTCGCTACCCTGCTCGATGCCGGCCACGCCACCAACGCGCTGCCGCAGCGCGCCCGCGCCAACATCAACTGCCGCATCTTCCCCGGCGTGACGCAGGAGGAAGTGCGCCAGACCCTGGTCAAAGCGATCGACGATCCGGCGGTCAAGGTGGAAACGCTGGAAATCCGAGGCGAGAACTCCGCCCCGCCGGCGTTGACGAAGGCGATCCTGGAGCCGGTCGAGCGCATGACGGCCAAGATGTGGCCGGGCGTGCCGGTGATGCCGATTTTGCAGTCCGGCGCCACGGACGGCCAGTTCCTCAACGCCGCCGGCATTCCGACGTACGGCATCAGCGGCATCTTCCTTACGCCCGACCTCGGCAACATCCACGGCCTGAACGAATACATCGGCGTGCAATCGCTGATGGAAGGCCGCACCTTCTTGCACGAGCTGGTAAAAATCTACGCCAACCAGTAACTCAATAAAAAAAGCAGCTCCGGGGTCAGGTCCACCATTTCTACACGGGCTCGATCTTGGGGCAGGCTAGGGCAGAGCTCCTGTAGAAATGGTGGACCTGACCCCGGATGAAAAAAGGCCACCTGAACTGACGGTGGCCTTTGCTTTTGCAGTGCGCGTTTTACGCGGCGTTTTTGACCATCTCATCTTCCTGGCCCGGCTCGAGCAGCTCGCCTTCCCACTTGGCGACGACCGCCGTGGCGACGCCGTTGCCGATGACGTTGGTCGCGGAACGCGCCATGTCGAGGAAGTGGTCGATGCCGAGCAGCAGCAACATGCCCGCTTCGGGGATGTTGAACTGGCTCAAGGTGGCGGCGATCACCACCAGCGAGGCGCGCGGCACGCCGGCCATGCCCTTGGAAGTGAGCATCAGCACCATCATCATCGTCATTTGCTGCCCCAGCGACATTTCGATGCCGTAGGCCTGGGCAATGAACACGGTGGCGAAGGTGCAGTACATCATCGAGCCGTCCAGGTTGAACGAGTAGCCGATCGGCAGCACGAACGAGGCGATCCGGTTGCGCACGCCGAAGCGCTCCAGGCCTTCCAGCGTTTTCGGGTAGGCCGCTTCGCTCGAGGCGGTCGAGAACGCCAGCAGGGCCGGGCCGCGCAGCTCCTTCATCAGGCCGAACACGCGGCCCTTGAGGAACAGGAAGCCGGCGAAGATCAGCAGGCACCACAGCAGGATGATGCCGAAGTAGAACTCGGCCATGAACACGCCATAGGTCGACAGCACGCCCAGGCCGCTTTTAGCGATGACGCCGGCGACGGCGGCGAACACGGCAATCGGCGCGAACTTCATCACATAGCCGGTGACCTTGAGCATCACGTGGGCGACGCCGTCGAGCGCGTCGACCATGATCTCGGCCTTTTTGCCGACGGCGGCGGCGGCCGAACCGAAGAACAGCGAGAAGATAACGATCTGCAAGATCTCGTTCTTGGCCATGCCGTCGACAATCGACGCCGGCACCAGGTGGGTGACGAAGTCCTTCAACGTCAGGCTGGACGTGGCCAGTTCGACCTTGGCCGAGGCGGTGGCGGCCATGTGGCCCAGCAGCGCGTCGCCCGGACGGAACAGGTTGACCAGCACCAGGCCCAGGCTCAGCGACATGACCGAGGCGATGAAGAACCAGCCCATGGTCTTGATGCCGATGCGGCCCACTTCGCTGGCGTCGCCCATGCGCGCGATGCCGACAACAAGGGTCGAGAACACCAGCGGGGCGATGATCATTTTAATCAGGCGCAGGAACAAGGTCGTGATCAGCGACATCGTGTCGGCAAAACTGACGGGGTTCGCCATGTTGGCGTGAACGATGTAGCCGGTAAGAATACCGAGCGCCAGTGCGATCAGGATGTAAGTGGTCAAACGACTTTGTTTAGGCATGTTCTCTGTTTTCCATGGTAGTGTCTCTATGGACGCCGGCTGGGGCGGGATTGGTCCGCCAAAGCGCAGTCTCGTACAAAATAATGTCATTACCCCGCAATGTGGAGGTATGATCCAGCCAATGCAGCTTTGTAAGCTGATGAAACATTGAGCAAGTTCCGCAGTATCCTTGTGGTCAAGGGTACTGTCAAGTTCGCGTGGACGCAGGCCCACACGCCTGTCGCGGGCACTCTCACTTCGCCAAAAATATGATAGCGATAAATAATCTGAGCAAATGGTATGGCCAGTTCCAGGTATTGGCCGAATGCACCACCAGCGTCGCCAAAGGGGACGTGATGGTCATTTGCGGGCCGTCCGGTTCGGGCAAGTCGACCTTGATCAAGACCGTCAACGGCCTGGAGCCGTTTCAGCAGGGCGAAATCGTCGTCGACGGCATCTCGGTCGGCGCCAAGGGCACCGACCTGCCCAAGCTGCGCGCGCGCATCGGCATGGTGTTCCAGAATTTCGAGCTGTTCCCGCATCTGTCGGTGCGCCAGAACCTGACGCTGGGCCAGGTCAAGGTGCTGGGACGCAGCGAGGACGAGGCCAACGCGCGCGGCCTGCAGTACCTGGACCGCGTCGGCCTGCTGTCGCAGCAGGACAAATATCCGAACCAGCTGTCCGGCGGCCAGCAGCAGCGCGTGGCGATCGCCCGCGCGCTGTCGATGGACCCGATCGCGATGC
Organism: Duganella sp. AC237; assembly: GCF_979254035.1. NCBI lineage: Bacteria > Pseudomonadati > Pseudomonadota > Betaproteobacteria > Burkholderiales > Oxalobacteraceae > Duganella > Duganella sp. AC237. The sequence continues at coordinate 538,504 of NZ_CEEDEW010000003.1, forward strand.
TGTTCGACGAGCCCACCTCCGCGCTGGACCCGGAGATGATCAACGAGGTGCTCGACGTGATGGTCGGCCTGGCGCAAGAGGGCATGACGATGATGGTGGTCACGCACGAGATGGGATTCGCCAGGAAGGTAGCCAACCGGGTCGTCTTCATGGACAAGGGGCGGATACTGGAGGACTGCGGCAAGGATGAATTCTTCGGCGCGCCGCGTTCCGAGCGCGCCCGCGATTTCCTGGCGCGGATTATTCACTAGCTTAGCTTCAGTTCCACCCGCATCACAGATAGCATGCGCCGGCACTGCCGGCAGATCGTTTTTGACGTTCATTGTATTTTTCTTAGGAGGAATCATGTCGTTACCGCGAGTGCTCTATCGTTTTGCCATCGTCGCCGCCAGCGCGGTCCTCGCCACCGGTCCCGCCGCCGCCCAGGAAGCCGGCGGCACGCTCGCCAAGATCAAGCGCACCGGCACCATCACGCTCGGTGTGCGCGACGGCTCCATCCCCTTCTCCTACCTCGACGACAAGCAGCAGTACCAGGGCTACTCGGTCGATTTGTGCCTGAAGGCGGTGGCGGCGATCGAGAAGCACCTGGGCATGTCCGGTGTGAAGGTGGTGATGAATCCCGTCACCGCCGCCAACCGCATTCCGCTCATGGCCAACGGCACCATCGATCTCGAATGCGGCTCGACCACCAACAACGCCGAGCGGCAGAGGCAGGTGGCGTTCGCGCCGACCATGTTCGTCATCTCCAACCGGCTGCTGGTCAAGAAGGCGTCCAACATCCGCAGCCTGGCCGACATGAAGGGCAAGACGCTGGTGGCCACCGCCGGCACCACGACGCTCAAGCAGATGACGATGCTGAACAACGAGCGCAAACTGGGCATGACCATCGCCGTCGGCAAGGACCATCCCGAATCGTTCCTGATGCTGGAGACCGGGCGCGCCGCGGCCGAGGCCAACGACGACATCCTGCTGGCCAGCCAGGTCGCCACCGCGCGCAATCCGGGCGAGTACACGATCCTGCCGGAGGCGCTGTCGATCGAGCCGTATGCGATCATGATGCGGCGCGGCGACACGGCCTTCAAGGCGGTGGTCGATAAGGCGCTGACGCAGTTCTACCAGTCGCCCGAATTCTCCAAGACCTACGACAAGTGGTTTGCCAGCGCCATCCCGCCGCGCGGCATCAACCTGAACTTCCCGATGCCGGCCACGCTCAAGGCGGTCATCGCCAAGCCGACCGATTCGCCCGATCCGGCGGCTTACGCGGTAACGGCGGCGCCGGCGCCCGCGCAGAAGACCGACGCCAAGAAATAAGCGGCGCCGTCGCGATGAACTACCAATGGAACTGGAACATCTTCCGGGAGATGTCGCCGGACGGCGTGCAAACGTACTGGGAGACGCTGTTTTCCGGCCTGGCCTGGACGATGGCGACATCGCTGGCAGGCTGGGTGATCGCGCTGGCGCTGGGCTTCGCCGTTGGCGCCATGCGCACCTTGCCCAACCGCTGGCTGCGGATGGTGGGCACCGCCTACGTCGAGCTATTCCGCAACGTGCCACTGCTGGTGCAGATGTTCCTGTGGTTCTTCGTGATGCCGGAGTTGCTGCCAAAGGCCGGCGGCGACTGGCTCAAGTCCCTGCCCAACGCGCCCTTCGTGACGGCGGTGCTGTGCCTCGGCTTCTTCACGTCGGCGCGGGTGGCGGTGCAGGTCACCGCCGGCATCGAGGCACTGGCCGGTGGTCAGCGCCTGGCCGCGCTGGCGCTGGGCCTCGATCTGCCGCAGGCCTACCGCTTCGTGCTGCTGCCGCTGGCGGTGCGCATGATCGTGCCGCCGCTGACCAGCGAATTCCTCAACATCAGCAAGAACAGCTCCGTGGCGCTGACCATCGGCTTGATGGAGCTGACCGCCAGCGCCCGCGCGATCCAGGAGTTTTCCTTCCAGGTGTTTGAAGCCTTCACCGCCGCCACGCTGATATATGTGGTGGTCAACCTGGTGGTGATCGCCGCCATGCGCTGGCTGGAGCAGCGCCTCGCGCTGCCCGGCACATTGGGAGGCCGCTGATGTTCGCCCAGTTCGACTTCAGCGTCATCGCCAACTCCTGGATCTACCTGTTCCAGGTCGGCATGGCGTTCACCCTGGAGCTGACGGTGCTGTCGATGATCGGCGGCGTGGCGCTGGGCACCTTGCTGGCGCTGGGGCGCATGTCCAGCTTCAAGCCGCTGGCGCTGGTGGCCGCCGCCTACGTCAACCTGATACGCGCGGTGCCGCTGGTGCTGGTGATCTTCTGGTTCTATTTCCTGGTGCCGTACATGGCTGCATGGGTGATCGGTGCGCAGGAGCCCGTCAAGGTCGGCACGTTCTGGTCGGCGCTGATCACGTTCACCTTGTTCCAGGCGGCGTACTACTGCGAGATCATGCGCGGCGGCATACAGGCGATCCCGCGCGGGCAGGTGCTGGCGGCGCAGGCGTTGGGATTGCGCTACTGGCAGACGATGGGACGGATCGTGCTGCCGCAGGCCTTCCGCAACATGCTGCCGGTGCTGCTGACGCAGACCATTGTGTTGTTTCAGGACGTGTCGCTGGTCTACGTGCTGTCGGTACCGGACTTCGTCGGCGCCGCCAGCAAGGTGGCGCAGCGCGACGGCCGCCTGGTGGAAATGTACACCTTTGTGGCGCTGGTTTACTTCGTTCTGTGCTGCCTGTTGTCGTGGCTCGCGCGGCAGCTACACAAGCGTGTGGCGATCGTGCGCTGAGTAATCCTTCAGCGCGGCCTGCATGAAGTCGATGAACAGCCGCACGCGCGACGGGATCAGGCGCGATTCGATGATCGCGTGGACCGGCGCCGGCCAGACGTCCCATTCGGGCAGCACGCGCTTCAGCGAGTCACGTAAGGCGTCGTCGCGCATCTCCGGCCCCGCCGAGATGGCGACGCCTACGCCGAGCGTCGCCAAGGTGCGGCACATGCTGACGTTGTTGGCACAATAGCGGCCGGAGACGTCGACCGTGGTGGTTTGTTTTCCGGACGTTAGCGTCCACCGCGATTGCTTTCCCGATGCCGCCTGGATCACGCACTGGTGGTGTGCCAGGTCTTGCGGGTGATTTAGTGGCGGGGCATCGCGCAGGTACTCCGGCGCGGCGAACAGATAGCGCGGCAGCAGCCCGATCTGCCTGGAGATCAATGTGGACGGCGTCGGTGGCGGCGTGCCAATGCGGATCGCGCAGTCGAAACCGTCCGCCACCAGGTCGATGCGGCGCGGTGTCAGATCCATTTCGAAATCGATTAGCGGATACAGCTCGCCGAAGCGCCTGATCGCCGGTGCGAGATAGCTGATCGCCAGGTCGACCGGCATCGATACCCTGAGAAGGCCGCTGGGCCGCTCGGCCAGTTCCATCAGCGATTCGTGCGCGATGCGGGCCTCGGCGACGATGCCCTGGCAGCGCCGGAAGTACGCCTGGCCCGCTTCCGTCAATTCCACTTTACGGGTGGAGCGGTGAAACAGGCGCACGCCGATTTCCTTTTCCAGATCGGAGATGCGGCGCGAAAGCGTCGAATTGGGCATGTCCAATTGCTCGGCGGCGCGACGGAAGCCCTTGGCGTTCGCCACCGCCACAAACAACTCCATACTCGCCAGCAGTGTCATTGCGATTGCTCCATCTGTGGATCAGTGATTTCATTCTAAGCTATTTATCCACAGGGTGAAACAATGGATGATGGCTTCATTGTCATCCACTTCCCGAGGAACCTGAAATGAACCAGCTCTCCACCGCAATCAAGATCGGCCCTTACGACCTCCGCAACCGCATCTTCATGGCGCCGATGACCCGCTCGCGCGCCAACGACGCCGACGGCGTCCAGTCCGACCTGGCCGTCACCTACTACCGCCAGCGCGCCGGCGCGGGCCTGATCATCACCGAAGGCACTTTTCCGAGCGCGATGGGCAAGGGCTATGTCGCCACGCCCGGCATTTACAGCGATGCCCAGGTCGAGGCCTGGAAGCGCGTCACCGACGCGGTCCACGCCGAGGGCGGACGGATCTTCCTGCAGTTGATGCACACCGGCCGCATCTCCCATCCGTCGATGCTGCCGCAAGGCGCGCTGCCGGTGGCGCCGTCGGCGATCAAGGCGGCCGGCCAGGCGTACACGATGTCCGGCATGGCCGATTTCGTTACGCCGCGCGCGCTGGAGACGGCGGAAGTGGCGGGCGTGGTGGACGAGTACCGCATGGCGACGCGCCGCGCGCTGGAAGCGGGCTTCGATGGCGTCGAGCTGCACGCGGCGTCGGGCTATTTGCCGGAGCAGTTTCTGTCGTCCGGCACCAACCTGCGCACAGACCAATATGGCGGCTCGATAGCGAACCGCGCGCGCTTCATCCTGGAGGTATTGCAAGCGATGGTCGTGGAGGCGGGAGCGGACCGCGTCGGCATCAAGATCTCGCCCGAGATGGGTTTTAATGACATCGTCGACGCGAACCCGGTCGAGACCTACACCTATCTGGTGGGCCAGTTGGCGCATTTGAAGCTGGCCTACCTGCATGTGGCGCTGTTCAAAGCGAACTACGATTACCACGCCGCGTTGAAGCCGTTGTTCGGCGGCGTCTATCTGCTCGGTGGTGGCCAAAGCCGTGAATCCGGCGAGCAGCGCATCGCCGCCGGTGAGGCCGATGCGGTGGCCTATGGCAGCACCTTCCTGGCCAACCCCGATCTGCCGCGCCGCTTCGAACTGAATGCTCCGCTCAACGCACCGAATCCCGCACTGTTCTACGTTCCAGGTCCACAAGGGTATATCGACTATCCGGCGCTCGATGATGAACGTGCCAATCGCGCGCTGCGCGTCCATGCATATGGCGGCCCGGAGGTTTTGGGATGGGACGAGGTGCCGGTGCCGCAGCCAGGGGACGGCGAGGTGCTGGTGCGGGTGACCGCCGCCGGTGTCAACGGCCTCGATTGGAAGATTCGCGACGGCTTGGTGCAGGACGCTTTTCCATTGCCGTTGCCCGCCACGCTGGGGATTGAGCTGGCCGGCGAGGTTGCCGCTGTCGGTGCGGGCGTCGAAAACTACGCCATCGGCGACCGGGTACACGGCGCGCTCGGTGCGTTGGGCGCATATGTCGACCATGTGGTGGTCGGGGCCGCCAAGCTGGCGCGGATTCCAGCGGCCATCGACGACGCCACGGCCGCCGCCATCCCGGTCGCATCGCTGACGGCCTGGCAGTCGCTGTTCGAAGCGGGCCAGCTTGAGCGCGGCGAGACGGTGCTGATTCACGGCGGCGCCGGCGCGATCGGCAGTTTAGCGGTGCAGTTCGCGAAGCAGGCCGGCGCCCGGGTGGTGACCACCGCGCGCAGCCGCAATGCCGATCTGCTGCGCCGCCTTGGCGCCGACGAGGTGATCGACTATCAGGTCGTCCGGTTTGAGGAAGTCGCCAAGGACATCGACCTGGTGCTCGACTTTGTCGGCGGCGAGACCTTGGCCCGGTCCTGGCAAGTGCTGTCGCCGAAGGGCCGCATTTTCACCACTGCGGCGCCGGAGATCGCCGCGCAATTGTCGGAGGGAAGGCGCGGCGGCTGGTTCCGCATGCGTGCGGACGGCGCCCAGTTGGCCGAGATCACGGCCAAAGTCGCCGCTGGCGACCTCACCGTGGTGATCGACGAAGTCGTGACGGTGGAGCAGGCAGGCGAAGCCATCGAACGCAACAAGCAAGGCCACGGCGCCGGCAAGACCGTGATCCGGTTCTAAAAAACTGCGGGGTCAAGTCTGACATTCGGACACGGCCTGAGCGCTAATATGATGGCAAAATATCATTTCTAGCGTTAGCAGTGGTGGGCTGTAGATGGGGTCGTGTCCGAATGTCAGACTTGACCCCGGCGTTCTGGATGCGGGAGCTGCCCGGCAACAGGTAAAATGGCGGTATCCGCATTTTGATAGCCAGAAAGCCCGCCGCCATGTCCGACTTCGAAAACACCCCCGACAGCATCACCATCGCCCGTCCAGACGACTGGCACCTGCACCTGCGCGACGGCGCAACCCTGGCCAGCGTGCTGCCGCACAGCGCGCGCCAGTTCGCCCGCGCCATCGTGATGCCCAACCTGAAGCCGCCCGTGACCACCACCGCCGCCGCCGAAGCCTATCGCAGCCGCATCATGGCCGCGCTGCCGGAAGGCATGAAGTTTGAGCCGCTGATGACGCTCTACCTGACCAACAACACGCCGCCCGACGAAATCCTGCGCGCGCAGGAGAGCGGCATCGTGCACGCCGTCAAACTGTACCCGGCCGGCGCCACCACCAATTCCGACGCCGGCGTGACCGACCTGTCGAACTGCTATAAAACGCTGGAGATGATGCAGGAAGTCGGCATGCCGTTCCTGGTGCACGGCGAAGTGACGGACCAGGACATCGACCTGTTCGACCGCGAGGCCGTCTTCATCGAACGCGTCATGCGACCGCTGCGCCGCGATTTCCCGGCGCTGAACATCGTCTTTGAACATATCACCACCAAGCACGCCGCCCAGTACGTGGCCGAAGCCGAAGGCCCGATCGCCGCGACCATCACCGCGCATCACCTGCTGTACAACCGTAACGACATCTTCAAGGGCGGCATCCGTCCCCACTATTACTGCCTGCCGGTCCTCAAGCGCGAAGAACACCGCCTGGCGCTGGTTACCGCCGCCACCAGCGGCGACGAGCGCTTCTTCCTCGGCACCGACTCGGCGCCGCACGCGCAGGGCGCCAAGGAAGCGGCCTGCGGCTGCGCCGGTTGCTACACCGCGCTGCACGCCATGGAACTGTATACCGAGGCGTTCGAACGCGCCGGCGCGTTGGACAAGCTGGAAGCCTTTGCCAGCTTCAACGGCCCGGCCTTCTACAACCTGCCGCGCAACACCGACACCATCACCCTCAAACGCGAGCAGTGGACCTTGCCCGAAACGCTGCCGATGGCCGACCAGCAGGTGGTGCCGCTCAACGCCGGTGAAACCATCAACTGGAAAATGGTATAAGCAGTGCTGCAATCGATCGACTTGTCGCGCCCCTGGTATGAGTCGGTACGGGGCGCGGCCGGCAAGCTGGTAGCGGACGTTCATTTCAGGGACGCCTTCAGCGCGCAAGCCGCCGCGCTGGGCCTGCGCAATCATCTCGGCTTGCCGCTCTCCTTCGTGCCGCAGGAGGCGCTGCCCGACGGCACCGCGTACGAAACCTTCATCGGCGCCACCGGTGGCGTGCCCACACGCGATAATCTCCACGACTTCTTTAACGGCCTGGTATGGCTTAGCTTCCCGCTGATCAAAGTGCGGCTGAATGCCTTGCAGGCCGCGCAGATCGCGCAGGACGGCATTGGCAAATCGCGCGGCCCGGCGCGCGACGCCGCCACCATCTTCGACGAGAACGCGGCGCTGCTGGTGGTGCGCGATGGCGACAGTGGTCATCGCCTGACCGAGGCGCTGCGCGAGCATCGCTGGCACGACGCCTTCGTCGGCCAGCGCGCCAGCTTCGGTCCGGACGCGCAGGTGTGGCTGTTCGGTCACGCGCTGATGGAGAAGTTGGTTGCACCTCGCAAGGCAATCACCGCCCACACGCGGGTGGTGGTGGCGGGCGACGATTTCTTCACGATGGAGCACGACGCCCGGCGCGCGTGGTTGGACCGCAAAGTGGCGCGGGAGCTGGAGGACAACGCCCTCAGCACGGCCGACTTCACGCCGATGCAAGCGCTGGGCGTGCCCGGATGGTGGCCAGACCAGGACGAAGCCTTCTATGCGGATGCAACGGTGTTCCGTGCCAAACGCCCAGTCGCAGTAAAATAACATCTCGACATCACAACCAACATCGCCGCCGACGCGGCAGAAAGATCACGCCATGACGCAGGTAATTCGCTGGGGCATACTCGGAACGGGCAAAATCGCCAAGGCCTTCGCCACCGCTTTGCAGGACACGCCCGGCGCAAAACTGGCGGCCATAGGTTCGCGCTCCGTAGATAGCGCTACCAAATTCGGCGCGGAGTTCGGCGCCGAGCGTTTCCACGGCAGCTACCAGGCGCTGGCCGACGATCCGGAGGTCGATGTCATCTACATCGGCACCCCGCATCCCATGCACCACGAGAACGCGCTGATGTGCCTTAACGGCGGCAAGGCGGTGCTGGTGGAGAAGTCGTTCACGATGAACCGCCGCCAGGCCGAGGACATCATCGCGCTGGCGCGCGAGAAAAAACTGTTCGTCATGGAGGCGATGTGGACCCGCTTTATGCCGGCCGTGGTAGAGGCCAAGCGCATCGTCGACAGCGGCGAGATCGGCAAGCCGGCGCACGTCACCGCCGATTTCGGCTTCACGTCCGACGCGGGGCCGGAACACCGCCTGTTCAATCCTGAACTGGGCGGCGGCGCGCTGCTGGACTTGGGCATCTACCCGCTGTCGATGTCGTCGTTCTTCCTCGGCACGGTCACCGGGGTGAAGGCGCAGGCCGAGATGGCGCCTACCGGCGTCGATATGCAGACTGCGTTCACGCTCACGCACGAAGGCGGCGGCGTGTCGGCCTGCGCGTGCAGCCTGCGTTCGCGCACGCCGACCGAGCTGACGATCTCCGGCACCAAGGGCTTTGTGCGCCTGAGCGACCGTTTTCATAATACCGAAACCATCACCGTCACCCTGGTCGATGGCGCCTCGCGCAGCGAGCGCACCATGACGATCGCGCGCAGCGGCAACGGCTACACCCACGAAGCGCAGGAAGTGGGCCGCTGCATCCGCGAAGGCCTGATCGAAAGCCCGGTCATGCCGCACGCGGAAACGCTCAACATCATGGGCACGCTGGACTCGATCCGCCAGCAAATCGGCCTGCGCTACAGCGCCGACAACTAATAGTTCGAGCGCGGTTGGCGCGAACTGGTTAAAATCGACAGATGTCGTTTCGATAATCGGGAAAACCATGTTCGTCGCCAGCCGCGCACCCTCGCTCAAAACCGTGTTGATCGCCACCGGCGTCGTCCTGACCTTGGCGATGGGCGTGCGCCACGGCTTCGGCTTCTGGATGCAGCCGATCTCCCAGGCCAACGGCTGGACGCGCGAGACCTATTCGCTGGCGCAGGCCTTGCAGAACCTGATGTGGGGCGCCTTCGGCCCGTTCGCCGGCATGGCGGCGGACCGCTTCGGCACCATGCGTGTGGTGCTGGTTGGCGCGCTCAGTTATGCGGCGGGCCTGGTCTGGATGGCGGTGGTGACCGATCCGACGATGTTCGTCATCGGCACCGGGGTGCTGATCGGCCTTGGACTGTCCTGCACCGCGTTCGGCGCCGTCAGCGGCATCATCGGCCGCGTGGCGCCGGCCGAAAAGCGCTCGTGGGCCTTCGGCATCTCCGGCGCCGCCAGTTCGTTCGGCCAGTTCCTGATGATGCCGGTCGAGCAGCAGCTGATCTCCGCGATCGGCTGGCAAAACGCCTTCTATGTGCTGGCCGCGCTGGTGCTGCTGCTGATGATACCGATGACCTTTTATCTGCGCGAGCCGGCGGCCGACCATGGCCACGGTCCTCAGCAAAGCATCCGCGAGGCGATGGGCGAGGCGCTTCGCAACCGTTCCTTCCTGTTCCTGGTGGCGGGGTATTTTGTTTGCGGCTTCCAGGTGGTGTTCATCGGCGTGCACCTGCCGGCCTATTTGAAGGACAAGGGAATTGGTGATCCAAGCGTGGCGGTGATGGCGCTGGCGCTGATTGGCTTGTTTAATATCGTCGGCTCCTATTACGCGGGTAAATTGGGTGGACGCTTGCCGAAGCGGTATTTGCTGTCGTCGATTTACTTCACGCGGTCGGTCGTGATCTCGCTGTTCCTGCTGGCGCCTTTGACGCCGTTTTCGGTGTACGTGTTCGCGGCGGCGATGGGGTTGATCTGGCTGTCGACGGTGCCGCTGACGAACGGGATCATCGCGGGGATTTTCGGCGTCAAGCATATGTCGATGCTGGCCGGCGTGGTGTTCTTCTCGCACCAGGTGGGCAGCTTCCTGGGCGTGTGGATGGGCGGGTTCCTGTTCGCCAAGCAGGGTAGTTATGACATCGTCTGGGGAATATCGATTGCGCTGGGCGTCATGGCGGGGCTGATCAATCTGCCGATCAACGAGCGGCCGGTGGTGCGCAGCGTGTTGAAGGCGGCGTAGCGATGAAAACGTGGGCGCTTCGGGGGGCGGCTGTTGTGGTGGTGGCGCTGGTGTTCATGGCGTATCTGCAGCCGGAGTTCGTGGTCGACCTGGCGAACCGCTTTTACATGTGCTTTTGACGTGTGAAGGTCGAGTCCGTGTAGAAATGGTGGACCTGACCCCGGATTAGACTTTGAGAAACTCTTCGCGGCCGCCCAGCCAGCGGGCCAGGTGCGCTTCCACCGTGGCGGCTTTTTCGGCGCTGTCGGCGTGCAGCAGGTCGTGCGCGACGTCGCGCGCCTGATCCACCAGCCAGCCGTCCGTCTCCAGATCCGCGAACCGCAGCATCGCTTGCCCCGATTGCCGCGCGCCGAGGAATTCGCCCGGGCCGCGTATCTCCAGGTCGCGCCGGGCGATCTCGAAGCCGTCGGTCGTTTCTCGCATCGTCATCAGCCGCTGCTTGGCGACGCCGCCCAGCGGGCTTTGATACAGCAGCAGACACACGCTGGCCGCCGAACCCCGCCCCACGCGCCCGCGCAGCTGGTGCAGCTGCGACAGCCCGAATCGTTCCGCGTGCTCGATCACCATCAGCGAGGCGTTCGGCACGTCGACGCCCACTTCGATCACCGTCGTCGCCACCAGCACTTGCATGTCGTTGGCGATGAACGATTCCATCACCGCCTGCTTTTCCGCCGGCTTCAGGCGCCCGTGCACCAGGCCCACGCTCAGATCCGGCAATGCTTCGGCCAGCAGCGCGTGAGTGTCGGTCGCCGTTTGCAGTTGCAGCGCTTCCGATTCTTCGATCAGCGGGCAGACCCAGTAAATCTGCCGGCCTTCCAGCGCCGCCGCGTGCACCCGTTCGATCACTTCGTCGCGCCGGTTCTGGTCGATCGCGCGCGTGACGATCGGGCTGCGCCCCGGTGGCAGCTCGTCGATGACCGATACTTCCAGGTCGGCGTAGTAGGTCATTGCCAACGTGCGCGGGATCGGCGTGGCCGACATCATCAGCTGGTGCGGGATGGCGCCTTCGTTGCCCTTATTGCGCAAGGTGAGCCGCTGGCCGACGCCGAAGCGGTGCTGCTCGTCGACGATCACCAGCCCCAGATTGGCGAAGATCACCGCTTCCTGGATCAGCGCGTGCGTGCCGATCACCAGTTGCGCTTCGCCCGATTCGATCAGTTCATACGCGGCCAGCTTGTCCTTTTTCTTCAGGCTGCCCGTCAGCCACGCGACCTTGACGCCCAACGGCTCCATCCACGCGGCGATCTTGCGGAAGTGCTGGTCGGCGAGGATTTCGGTCGGCGCCATCAGCGCTGCCTGGAAGCCGCTGTCGATCGCTTGCGCGGCCGCCAGCGCGGACACCACCGTCTTGCCGCTGCCGACGTCGCCCTGCAACAGCCGCTGCATCGGATACGGGTGGCGCAGGTCGGCGCGGATTTCGTTAAGCACGCGCTGCTGCGCGCCGGTCAGCTTGAACGGCAGCGCGGCCTGGAAGCGCTCCGACAGCGCGCCGACCACCTTGAGCGCGGCGGCGCCCTTGGAGCGGCGCGCGCGTTGTGCGCGTTTCAGCGACAGCTGCTGCGCCAGCAGTTCGTCGAACTTTACGCGGGTCCACGCGGGATGTGAGCGATCCGCGAGCGCGTGCTCGTCCACCTGTTGCGGCGGATAGTGCAGCAGCCGGACCGCCGGTTCGAAGTCCGACAGCTGCATCTCGGCGCGCAGTTCGGCCGGCAGAGTGTCGGTCCAGTCGACCCGTTTCATGGCGTCGCCGATGGCGCGCCGCAGGATCGGCTGCGACAGGCCTTCGCCCGACGGATACACTGGCGTCAGGGAGGTCGGCAGCGGGGCGCCTTCGTTGATGACCTTATAGGCCGGATGCACCATCTCGGCGCCGAAGAAGCCGTGCTTGAGCTCCCCGCGCGCGCGCACCCGCGTGCCTTCGGCCAGCTGCTTGACCTGGCTGCCGTAGAAGTTCATGAAGCGCAGTTGCAGGTCGCCCGTTTCGTCGGCGATGTGCACCAGCAGCTGCTTGCGCGGCTTGTAGCTGATTTCGTTCTTGACCACCACGCCCTCGACCTGCGAGGTGTCGCCGCCGTGCAGGCGCGCTTCTTCGATGGTGATGACCTGGGTTTCGTCCTCGTAGCGCATCGGCAGGTGCAGCACCAGATCCATGTCCGTGTGCAGGCCGAGCTTGGCCAGCTTGGCTTCGGGGCTGACGGGCTTCCTGGCAGGTTTTGAAGCGGGCTTTGACGCGGGCTTTGATGGAATCACAGGCATATTCGGGCGTTTTTCGGGCACTAGCGTAAAATAGAGGGTTGCCCGTGACAAATCAATGGCAATAACGCCGGTATTGTAAGGCTACCCACATGATGTGGCGTAGCCGATTTTCCTCAACAGTTTCCAGAAGTCCGCAAAATGTACTCGCTTTCCGATTTCGATTTTAACCTGCCGCAAGAGCGTATTGCGCAATTCCCGCTGCCGGACCGCAGTGCCTCCCGCCTGCTGCACCTGGACGGCGAGACCATCGTCGACCGTCAGTTCGCCGATATCGTCGGCCTGCTGCAGGCCGGCGACCTGCTGGTGATGAACGATACCCGCGTGCTGAAGGCGCGTTTCTTCGGCGTCAAGGAAAGCGGCGGCAAGATCGAGGCGCTGGTCGAGCGCGTGCTCGACGACCGCACCGTGCTGGCCCAGCTGCGCGCTTCCAAGTCGCCCGGCCCCGGCGTCAAGATCCGCCTGGCCGACGCCTTCGATGTCACCGTCGGCGAGCGCGCCGGCGAATTCTTCACCTTGCATTTCGACGCCGACGTGTTCGAGCTGATCGAGGCGCACGGCCGCCTGCCGCTGCCGCCCTATATCGAGCACGACGCCGATTCCTTCGACGAGACGCGCTACCAGACCGTGTTCAACAAGGTGCCGGGCGCCGTCGCCGCGCCGACCGCCGGCCTGCATTTCGACGAAAAGCTGCTTGCCGAGCTCAAAGCCAAGGGCGTCAACTTCGCCTATGTGACCCTGCACGTGGGCGCCGGCACTTTCCAGCCGGTGCGCGCCGAGGTGTTGTCCGAGCACAAGATGCACACCGAGTGGTACACCATGCCGCAGGAAACCGTGGACGCGGTGCGCGCGACCCGCGCCGCCGGGCGCGACGTGGTGGCCGTGGGCACCACCAGCCTGCGGGCGCTGGAGTCGGCCTCGCAGGGCGGCCAGCTGGAGGCCGGCAGCGCCGACACCGCGCTGTTCATCACGCCAGGCTACCAGTTCAAGACGGTCACGCGCCTGATCACCAATTTCCACCTGCCCAAGTCGACGCTGCTGATGCTGGTGTCGGCCTTCGCCGGTTTTGAACCGATCCGCGCGGCCTACGCCCACGCGATCGCCAATGAATACCGCTTCTTCAGCTATGGCGACGCCATGCTGCTGACGACGCAAGCCCGAGCATAATAAGGAATCTTCAATGTTGGAATTTACGCTACACAAGACCGATAGCAGCGGCCTGACCAAGGCCCGCCGCGGCGAAGTGAAACTGAACCACGGCGTGGTGCAGACCCCGATCTTCATGCCGGTCGGCACCTACGGCTCGGTCAAGGCGATGTCGCCGCTGGAGTTGAAGGAAATAGACGCCCAGATCATCCTGGGCAATACCTTCCACCTGTGGCTGCGCCCGGGCAACGATGTCATCTCCAAGTTCGGCGGCCTGCACGACTTCATGGCATGGGACAAGCCGATCCTGACCGATTCCGGCGGCTTCCAGGTGTTTTCGCTGGGCGCGATGCGCAAGATCACGGAAGAGGGCGTCCATTTCAATTCGCCGATCAACGGCGACAAGCTGTTCCTGTCGCCGGAAGTGTCGATGCAGGTGCAGCGCGTGCTCAATTCCGACATCGTCATGCAGTTCGACGAGTGCACGCCGTATGAAATCGACAACCGCCCGGCCACCCTTGACGAGGCGGCGAAGTCGATGCGCATGTCCTTGCGCTGGGCGCAACGGTCGAATGACGAGTTCCATCGCGGCGAAAACCCGAACGCGCTGTTCGGCATCGTCCAGGGCGGCATGTTCGAGAACCTGCGCGACGAGTCGCTGGCCGGCCTCGAAGAGATCGATTTCCCGGGGCTGGCCATCGGCGGCCTGTCGGTCGGCGAGCCGAAGGAGGACATGATGCGCATCCTGGCGCACGTCGGCCCGAGGTTGCCGGCCAACAAGCCGCACTACCTGATGGGCGTGGGCACGCCGGAGGACCTGGTGGCGGGCGTGTCGAACGGCGTCGACATGTTCGATTGCGTCATGCCCACCCGGAATGCCCGCAACGGCTGGCTGTTCACCCGCTTTGGCGACATCAAGATCAAGAACGCGCGGTACAAGGATGACAAGGAGCCGCTCGACAGCACCTGCTCGTGCTACGCCTGCCGCAACTTCTCGCGCGCCTACCTGCACCACCTGAACCGCACCCAGGAAATCCTCGGCGCGCGCCTGAACACCATCCACAACCTGCACTACTACCTGGACATCATGCGCCAGATGCGCGAGGCGCTGGATGACGACCGTTTCCACGCCTGGACCCTGCAATTCCACGCGGAGCGGGCGCGCGGCATCTAATTGTTTTAACAACTGTTGCAAGTCTTGTAAAAAGAATTCAACCACCCATATACCCGGAAGTCCTTTCGGCTTCCGGCCAATGCTAGAATACAGCGCTGTTTTTTCAAACTATTATCGGAGTCACCTGTGTTTATATCCAATGCGTATGCCCAAAATCCACTCGACGCCCTCGGCGCGACCGGCGGCTTCCTGGGCCAGTACGGTTTTCTGATTCTGATGTTCGTGGCGATGTACTTCCTGATGATTCGTCCCCAGCAGAAGCGCGCCAAGGAACAAAAGGCCATGATGGAAGCACTGGCCAAGGGTGACGAAGTGGTCACCGCCGGCGGCGTCCTCGGTCGCATCTCGAAGATTTCCGATTTGTACATCACGCTGGAAATCTCCAGCGGCGCCGAACTGGTGGTGCAAAAGAATTCCGTGACCATGGTCCTGCCGAAAGGCACGCTCAAGGCGCTGTAACCGGCCCCGGCCCCGGCCCGCTTGTCCCAGGATAAGCGGGCCGTATTGCATCCGACGCCTAACCCTGATCGTTGAACAATATGAATCGCTATCCCGTCTGGAAATACATCCTCATTGCCGTCTCCATCCTGCTGGGTGCGCTGTACGCCGCGCCCAACTACTTCGGCGAATCGCCGGCGGTGCAGGTGACGAGCGGCAAATCGACGCTCAAGCTGACGTCGGACATGATCGCCAAGGTCGATGACGTGCTGACCCGGGAAAAAATCCCGCACAGCGAGCTGACCTTCGACGGCACCGGCACCTACGCTTCAGTGCGCGTGCGCTTCCCCGATCCGGACACCCAGTTCCGCGCCAAGGCCCTGCTGGAAAAAGGCTTGAACGCCGACCCGGCCGATCCGGCGTATTTGGTCGCGCTGAACCTGCAGCCGGACACGCCGAAATGGATGCAGGCGCTGCGCGCGGCGCCGATGCACCTGGGCCTGGACTTGCGCGGCGGCGTGCACTTCCTGATGCAGGTCGACACCAAGGCCGTGCTGGCCAAGCGTGTGCAAGGCATGCAGGCGTCGGCCCGCAGCCTGCTGCGCGACAAGAACGTGCGCCACGCCGGCATCGAGCGCGTCGGCGACACCGTCGTCATCAACTTCCGCGACGACGCCACCCGCCAGAAGGCCAAGGCCGTGCTGGGCGACCAGCTGGCCGACGTGGCGTTTGCCGACACCGGCGCCGACACCGACCTGAAGACCGTCATGAGCATGAAGCCGGCGGCCATCAAGCGCACCACGGATGAAGGCGTCAAGCAAAACATCGCGACGCTGTCCAAGCGCGTCAACGAGCTGGGCGTGGCCGAGCCGCTGATCCAGCAGCAGGGCCCGGACCGCATCATCGTCCAATTGCCCGGCGTGCAGGACGTGGCGCGCGCGCGCGCCGTCATCGGCCGCACCGCCACCCTGGAAATCCGCCTGGTCGACGAATCGATCACCCCGGGCACGGAACTGACGTCGTCGATTCCGCTGAACTCGGAACTGTTCACCGTCGGCAAAGGCGTGCCGGTCGTGCTGAGCAAGGACGTGATCCTGACCGGCGACTACATCTCCAGCGCCACCGCGCGCCAGGACCAGAACGGCCAGCCTGCCGTGAGCATCGACCTCAACGGCGACGGCGGCCGCCGCATGCGCGACGCCACCCGCGACCGCATCGGCAAGAAAATGTCGATCGTGCTGTTTGAAAAAGGCAAGCCGGAAGTGCTGTCGGTCGCCACCATCCAGGCCGAACTGGGCAGCAGCTTCCAGATCACCGGCATGGGCACGCTGGAGAATTCGGCCGAGCTGGCGCTGCTGCTGCGCTCGGGCGCGCTGGCCGCGCCGATGGAAGTGATCGAGGAACGCACCATCGGGCCGCAACTGGGCGCCGAGAACGTGGACAAGGGCCGCCATTCGACGATGTACGGCTTTGCCGCCGTGGCCGTGTTCATGATCGTCTACTACATGATGTTCGGCCTGTTCAGCGTGTTCGCGCTGGCGTGCAACCTGTTGCTGCTGGTAGCCTTGTTGTCGCTGTTGGGTGTGACCTTGACGCTGCCGGGCATGGCCGCTATCGCGCTCGCGCTCGGTATGGCGATCGACTCGAACGTGCTGATCAACGAGCGGGTGCGGGAAGAGCTGCGCGCCGGCGCCTCGCCGCAGTCCGCCATCTCGGCCGGCTTCGACCACGCGTGGGCGACGATTATCGACTCCAACGTTACCACCCTGATCGTCGGCCTGGCGTTGCTGGTGTTCGGTTCCGGTCCGATCCGCGGTTTCGCCGTGGTGCACACGCTCGGCATCCTGACCTCGATGTTCTCCGCCGTGTTCATCATGCGTGGCGTGGTCAACCTCTGGTACGGCCGCAAGAAGAAGCTGCAATCGATCGCCATCGGCACCATCTGGCGGCCGGACAACGCGGTCGACGCGACGGTCGGCGGCAAGGTCGCCAAGCGTCCCGACACCAAATAATTCGAGGCATATCACATGGAATTTTTCCGCATTAAAAAAGACATACCGTTCATGCGGCATGCATTGGTGTTCAACGTCGTTTCGGCGCTGACCTTTGTCGCGGCCGTGTTCTTCCTGTTCCATCGCGGCCTGAACCTGTCGGTCGAGTTCACCGGCGGCACCGTGATGGAGTTGCGGTACGCGCAGCCGGCCAATCTCGAGGCGATACGGGCCTCGCTGCGGGGCATCGGCTACGAGCATCCGGAAGCGGCCGGCTTCGGCACCGCGCACGACGTGCTACTGCGTCTGCCCGTGGTGAAGAACATCACCGCCAAGGACGCCTCGCAACAGGTCTACGAGACCTTATGCAAGGCCGAGAAGGGCGCTCTGACCCAGGTCGACAACGTCAACGCCAAGGGCGAGCACGTCGTCAAGCAGGCGTGCATGGGGCCCAACAACGTAGAGCAGGTCGAGCTGCGCAAGGTGGAGTTCGTCGGCCCGCAGGTGGGCGACGAGCTGACCCAGAACGGCCTGAACGCGCTGGTGATGGTGGTCATCGGCGTGATGATCTACCTGGCCATCCGCTTCGAGTGGAAGTACGCCGTCTCGGCGATCATCGCCAACTTGCACGACGTGGTGATCATCCTCGGCTTCTTCGCCTTCTTCCAGTGGGAATTCTCGCTGACGGTGCTGGCCGGCGTGCTGGCGGTGCTGGGCTACTCGGTCAACGAATCGGTGGTGATTTTCGACCGGATCCGCGAGAACTTCCGCAAGCAGCGCAAGGCCAGCGTGCATGAAGTGATCGACAGTGCGATCACGTCGACCATCTCGCGTACCATCATCACGCACGGCAGCACGCAGATGATGGTGCTGGCGATGCTGTTCTTCGGCGGTCCGACCCTGCACTACTTCGCCATGGCGCTGACCATCGGTATCTGCTTCGGTATCTACTCGTCGGTGTTCGTCGCCGCCGCCATCGCCATGTGGCTGGGCGTCAAGCGTGAAGACCTGATCAAGCCGGTCAAGGAAAAAGACGAAACGGATGGCGCGGTCGTGTAATCGCCGCCGCTCCGTCAAAACCCTCCCCGCGCTCGCGCCGGGAGGGTTTTTTACGCCCTGTCGGAAAATCGGAGGGCGGTGAGGGCGGTGAGCGTATTCCGCTCCCTGTGGTAAACCCTCTCTTTTGACTTCTCTTTTCTTCTATTTTTATCTCGTTTCCCCGATTTTTTAGATTAGCGATCGAAATAGAAGAAAAGAGAAGAAAAGAGAGGCGGAAATAGAAGGTTTACCACACGACCGCGCTAGCTCTCTACTCCCACCTGCTGGTCATGCGGATGTGATCATGTCGTACAACGCCCTCGCCGCCGGCGACAGGTGGCCGGCCTTGCGGGTGATCAGCGCCAGCTGGCGCGAGATGGTCGGCTCTTTCAGCTTGATCACGCGCAGGCGCGGATACGTGCCTTTCTCGATCGCCAGGTTCGGCACGATCGCCGCCGCCACGCCCGCCGCCACCAGCCCGATGGCGGTGGAGCTGCGCTGCACCTCGTACTGGAACTGCAGGCTCAGATTCATGCTCTTGTCGCCCAGGTAGCTGTCGAGCAGCGCGCGGTTGCCATTGACGTCGCCGGAGAAGATCAGCGGGTAGGGCTGGATCTGCACCCACGTCAGCGAGCGCCGTTTCGCCAGCGCGTGGTCGTCGCGGCACAGCAGCACGAATTCGTCCTGCACCACCGGCACCGACACCAGGTCAGGGTGCGTGCTGCCGGACAGGTTGATGCCGAATTCCGCCTCGCGGCTCAGGACCGCCTCCATCACGCGGGCGGACGCGTGGTCGAGTATCTTGACGCGGTTGCCCGGAAAGCGCGCCGAGTATGCGCGGATAATCTCGGGCAGGAATTGAATGCCGGCGGTCGGCACGCTGGCCATCGTGATGTCGCCGCGCTGCGCCTTGCCGGTCTCGCGGATGTCGGTCAGCGTCGACGACAGCTCCAGCAGCAGCCTGCGCGCCTGCGGCAGGAAGTCCTTGCCGATGTTGGTCAGCGCGATGGTGCGCGTGGTGCGCTCGACCAGCATCACGCCGAGGAAATCCTCCAGGTTGCGCAACCGCTGCGTCACCGCCGTTTGCGTCACGTGCAGCGTGTCGGCCGCCTTTTGAAAACCGCCGAAGTCCGCGATCGCCACAAACGCCTGCACGCCGAGAATATCAATCTTCATCAAAGGCTTCCATCAATAAAATGAATGAATGGTCTAAATAAATTCATTGTACTTATATTTGCTGGAGGAGGAAAATTCCGCCATCGAGTCCAGGAGTACACATCATGCACAGCCAGACAGGCGCGCTGACCGAGCGCGCAGACCAACCATCGCCGTCGACGATTTTCTTTGTCTTCTCCAGGATGGCGTTGACGGGCTTTGGCGGCGTGATGCCGTTCGCGTACCGCGCCCTGGTCGAGCAGCACAAATGGCTGACGGCCGAGGAGTTCGCCAGATGCATGGCGATGAGCCAGATGCTGCCCGGACCGACCGTCTGCAACGTCGGCCTGATGGTCGGCAATCGCTATGCCGGCATCGCCGGCGCGCTGGCGGCGGTGTGCGGCTTGATCCTGGGCCCGTTCTTCGTCGTGATCGGGCTGGGCGTGGTGTACCAGCAGTTCGGCGACCTGCCAATCATACGGCGCGCGATCGGCGGCATGGCGGCCGTCGCGGCGGGGCTGATCCTGGCCACGGCTGCCAAGATGGCGCTGGCGATGTTCGCCAAGGCCCACTGGCGGCGCAAGCACGATCAACTGAAGCTGGTGATGATGGTGCTGGCCTTTATCGCGCTCGGGCTGTTGAAGTGGCAGCTGGCGCTGGTCTTCTGCGTGCTGGCGCCGCTGGGCACCGCCGCCGCTTATCTGCTGGGAGAAAAACATGAATGAGCCATCGCCCGTTGGCGAACTGTCGCTGCATATCGCGCTGATGTCGATGATGGCGGTGGGCGGCGGCGTGGTGTTGCTGGCGCCGCAGGTGGGACAGTACGTGGTCGAAGGCCAGCACTGGCTGACCAACGAACAGTTCTCCGCCGCCTACGCCATCGCCCAAGCGGCGCCTGGTCCCAACCTGCTGTTCATCTCCCTGGTGGGATGGCTGATCGGCGGCTGGTCCGGCGCCGTCATGACCACCATCGCCGTCATCGTGCCGTCCACCTTGTTGACCTTGACCGCCGTCCGCTGGCACGCCGGCCGCGCTGGCAGCAGGTTGTCGCGCGCGCTGGGCGAGGCGTTCGGCCCGATGTCGATCGGGATGATGGCCGCCACCGCGTGGCTGTTCACCGGCATATCGAACACCGACTGGCGCGCCGATGTCGTCACCTTGTTGTCGGCGCTGATCCTGCTGCGCACCAAACTCAATCCTGTGGTGCTGATCGCGCTGGGCGCCGCCGCCGGCGCGCTGCAAATCATCTGACCAGAGCGGGAAGTTATTTGGATTTCGTAGGGCGGATTAGGCGGCACGCCGTAATCCGCCATGAGCCGCCGACGGTGCGTGGCGGATTACGCTGCGCTAATCCGCCCTACGTGATTCAGATAAGCGCGCGCGCCTTGAGTGTCGCTGACGGACACAAACCGAACAGCTTGCGGTAGTCGCTGGAGAACTGGCTGAAGTTACTCAGCCCCCAGGCATCGGCGACATCGCCGATGGCCACCTCGCCCGGCGCGCCATCGTTCAACTGCCGGCGTACGCCGTTGAGCCGCATCATGCGCAGATACAGCATGGGACTCATGCCCAGCACATCCTCGAAACAGTACTGCAAGGTGCGGCGGCTCACGTGCACCTGCTCGCACAGCTCTGGCACGGTGATCGCCTCGCTGCGATGCGTATGAATATACTCGCGCGCCAGCGCCACCACGCGCCGCCGCCGTTGCAGGCTCGCCGCCAGCTCCGGCTCCACGCAGCGGTGGTCCAGCATATCCAGCAACGCCAATAAAACGCCTTGCTGCCACTGCGGCTCCGCCGCGCCGCCGGCCGGCTGCGTTTGGTCCGGCAGCAACCGCGCCAAGGTGCGCAGGAAGGCCGCGCGCTCGCCGGCGTCGACCTGCAGCAGGTCGGCCGACTGCACGCGCTGCCAGTCGATCTCGCAGCCATGCGCCCGCGCGGTATCGGTCAGCAACTGCCTGCTGGCGACGATGCCGTAGATACTGTAGTCACTCGGCGTGACCAACTCAAACTCAACATTGCCCGGCTGCACCATGATCGAATCGGCCTCGGTCTGGCGGCCGTTGATGCGCGTGGCCGCCGCGTGGTCGGGCAGGCCGAACCAGATGGCGTCCGGCCACACGCGGCACGACTGCCGCACCGACTGGCTCAGGCGTTCGCGGAATACTTGCAGCTGCGGTAACTGACGTTCCGTCAGCGCACCGCGAAACAGGCCAGAGCTGATCTGGTCGTAGCGCTGCTGCCAGTTGGTCAGCTCGCAAGCGAGCGCGTCGGCGTCGTGCGCCAGCACCGTGCGCACATCGCGCGCATGGTGCAACAACTGTGTTGCAGTCTGGTGCATATCCATTCCCCCCGCTGTTGTATTTTCCGATAGCGCCCGTAGAGTGGCCGCAAGTTTGCCGATTTTCGATAACGGCCGGCTTTGCCCCGCTTCTATACTGAAATTCGCAGCAACTTCCATACCCGCCCGGACCAGGCGTCCATCCGGGCCTCAGACGCGGCTAAATTAGGGGAAAAATATGAACGCAAAAACAGCGGCCGGCAAGCCCGCGCTGCAGCAGACGCTAAGCACCTTCCAGCTATGGGGCATCGCCGTCGGGCTGGTCATCTCCGGCGAATACTTCGGCTGGAGCTATGGCTGGGCCTCGGCCGGCACCCTGGGCTTCACCATCACCGCGCTGTTCGTCGCGGCCATGTACACCACCTTCATCTTCAGCTTCACCGAGCTGACCACGTCGATCCCGCACGCCGGCGGACCGTTCGCCTACAGCAAGCGCGCCTTCGGCCCGACCGGCGGTTACCTGGCCGGCGCCGCCACGTTGATCGAGTTCGTGTTCGCCCCGCCGGCCATCGCGCTGGCGATCGGCGCCTACCTCAATGTGCAGTTCCCGCAGATCGACCCCAAGCTGGCCGCCGTTGGCGCCTACCTGGTGTTCATGACGCTCAACATCGTCGGCGTGCAGGTGGCCGCCACCTTCGAGCTGCTGATGGCCTTGCTGGCGATCTTCGAACTGCTGGTGTTCATGGGTGTGGTCGCGCCGGGCTTCTCGATGGCCAACTTCACCAAGGGCGGCTGGTCCGGCTCGGACAGCTTCAGCCTGGCCTCGGTGCCCGGCATGTTCGCCGCGATCCCGTTCGCCATCTGGTTCTTCCTGGCGATCGAAGGCGTGGCGATGGCGGCCGAGGAAGCCAAGGACCCCAAGCGCTCGATTCCGATCGCCTACATCACCGGCATCATCACCCTGGTGCTGCTGGCAATCGGCGTGATGGTGTTCGCCGGCGGCGCCGGCGACTGGACCAAGCTGGCCAACATCAACGACCCGCTGCCGCAGGCGATGAAGCTGATCGTCGGCGAGAACAGCGGCTGGCTGCACATGCTGGTGTGGCTCGGGCTGTTCGGCCTGATCGCCTCCTTCCACGGCATCATCCTCGGCTACTCGCGCCAGATCTACGCGCTGGCGCGGGAAGCCTACCTGCCGCATTACTTCGCCAAGATCCACCCGCGCTTCAAGACGCCGCACCGTGCCGTGCTGGCCGGCGGGGTGGTCGGTATCGCCGCCATCTACAGCGATGAGCTGATCAAGATCGGCGGGCTGACGCTGACGGCCAACATCGTCACCATGTCGGTGTTCGGCGCCATCACGATGTACATCATCAGCATGCTGAGCCTGTTCAAGCTGCGCCGCGCCGAGCCGCATATGGTGCGCCCGTTCCGCGCGCCGTTCTATCCGCTGTTCCCGGCCATCGCGCTGGCCGGCGCCGTGGTCTGCATGGGGACGATGATCTACTACAACCCGCTGATCTTCGCGCTGTTCGTCGGCTTCCTGGCCGCCGGTTATGTGTTCTTCCTGTTCACCAAGGACAGCCGCCAGCAGCACGCCGCGTTGGACCCTATCTAACCACTGGAGTATATTGAATGACAAAAACTATCCTCATGCTGGCGTGCGCGGCCTTGTTTTCCGGCGCCGCGCTGGCCGCCGACCCCGCGCCGGCTGCCCCCGCTCCCGACTGGACCGATAGCGGCAACGTCACCATCGTCTCCGACTACCTGTTCCGCGGCATTTCGCAAACGCAGGCCAAGCCGACCATTCAGGCCACCCTGGACTTCACGCACGCGAGCGGCTTTTATCTTGGCCTGTTCGGCTCCGGCGTCTCGCACGCGGCGTACAACAACGGCGCCGGCACCGAGATCGACGTCTACGGCGGCTACCGCCACAGCCTGAACGCCGACACCGTCATCGACGCCGGCCTGGTCACGTATTGGTTCCCCGGCGCGCATTACGCGACGGGCGGCAAGGACATCAAGTACCATACGCAGGAAGCCAAGCTGGGCGTGAACATCGGCGCCTTCAACGCCTACGGCTGGGTGTCCTTGAACAAGCGCTGGTTCGGCTTCACGGTCCAGCCCACCACCGGCGAGCTGGTCGACACGCGCGGCACCTTGTACGGCGAAGTGAACTGGAACCCGGAACTGGCGGCGGGCCTGGTATTGAACCTGCACGCGGGCAAGCAGAACGTGCGCCACATGAGCGAGTTCAATTTTTATGACGTCAAGGCGGGCGTGACGAAGACGATGGACAAGTGGGCGTTCTCGGCGGCGGCGGTCTACAACAGCGGCGACACCAGCAAGAACGGCACGCCGCTGTGGACCTTCTTCAACGCCGATGGCAGCAGCAAGAACGTGGTACAAAAGCGCTTGCTGGTCACCGCCACGCGCACGTTCTAATATATAGGCATTGGCTTTCGCATCGGAGACGACATGAGCAGCTTCTCGCACACGGTGGGCAGCAAAACCTACCAGTTCCGCGATCTCAAGGACCTGATGGCGAAGGCCACGCCGGCCCGCTCCGGCGACTACCTCGCCGGGCTGGCGGCCGCCAGCGCCGAAGAGCGCGTCGCCGCTCAAATGGCGCTGGCCGGGCTGCCGCTGACGCTCTTCCTGAACGAACTCGTCATCCCCTACGAACAGGACGAAGTCACGCGCCTGATCATCGACGACCACGACCAAGCCGCCTTCACCCGCATCGCCCACCTGACCGTCGGCGACTTCCGCAACTGGCTGCTCGGCGACGCCGCCGATGAAGCGACCCTGGCCGCAGTCTCCCCCGGCATCACGCCCGAGATGGCCGCCGCCGTCTCCAAGATCATGCGCGTCCAGGACCTGATCCTGGTCGCGAAAAAATGCCGCGTCGTCACCCGCTTCCGCAACACCATTGGCCTGGCAGGGCGCATGGCGACGCGCCTGCAACCCAACCACCCGACCGACGACGCCACCGGCATCGCCGCCAGCGTGCTTGACGGTCTGCTGTACGGCAGCGGCGACGCCGTCATCGGCATCAACCCCGCCACCGACAACGTGCCGCAGGTGATCAAGATCGTCACCATGCTTGACGAAATCATCGCCCGCTACGGCATCCCGACCCAATCGTGCGTGCTCACCCACGTCACCAACACCATCGCCGCCATCGAGCGCGGCGCCCCGGTCGACCTGGTGTTCCAGTCGATCGCCGGCACCGAGGCGGCCAACGCCAGCTTCGGCATCAACCTCGCGCTGCTCGACGAGGCGCGCCACGCCGCGCTGTCGCTGCAACGGGGCACGGTCGGCAACAACGTCATGTATTTTGAAACGGGGCAGGGCAGCGCGCTGTCGGCCAACGCCCACCACGGCGTCGACCAGCAAACCTGCGAAACGCGCGCCTACGCGGTCGCGCGCAAGTTCCAGCCGCTGCTGGTGAACTCGGTGGTCGGCTTCATCGGCCCCGAGTATCTGTACGACGGCAAGCAGATCATCCGCGCCGGGCTGGAGGACCACTTCTGCGCCAAGCTGCTGGGCCTGCCGATGGGCTGCGACGTCTGCTACACCAACCACGCCGAGGCCGACCAGGACGACATGGACATGCTGCTGACCCTGCTGGGCGCGGCCGGCTGCACCTTCGTCATGGGCATTCCGGGCTCGGACGATATCATGCTCAACTATCAAACCACGTCCTTCCACGATGCCTTGTACGCGCGGCGCGTGCTGGGACTGAAGACCGCGCCGGAATTCGAGGCGTGGCTGAAAGCGATGCACATCTTCACCGACGACGAGCGCGCCACATTGGGCAACGGCATGCCGGTGGCATTCCAGCGCGCGCTGGCGAGTTTGACGTAAAGCACAGGAATTTTATGGACGATGCCGAGAGCAACATCATTGTCGGCCAGCCGGCTGCGGAAGACGACGGCAACGGCGTGGTGACCGCCAACCCCTGGCAGTCGCTGCGGCGCTTCACGGCCGCGCGCATCGCGCTGGGCCGCAGTGGCGTGAGCCAGCCGACGGCGCCGCAGCTGGCGTTCCAGCTGGCGCACGCGCGCGCCCGCGACGCGGTCCACCTGGCGCTGGACCAGGCTGCGCTGGGCGAGGCGCTGCTGGCCGCCTGCGGCCTGCGCTGTCTGTCGCTGCACAGCGCGGCGGCCAGCCGCGACATCTATCTGCAACGCCCCGACCTCGGCCGCCGCCTCGACGACGCCTCGCGCGGGGCCTTGTTGCAGCGACGCGCGGCCGAACCCGGCGCCTACGACCTGGCGCTCGTCATCGCCGACGGTCTGTCCGCCCTGGCCATCGAACAAAACGCCGTCCCTTTTATCAAGATCCTGACGGCGCGGCTGGCCGATGACGGCTGGTCGCTGGCGCCGCCGGCCATCGTCGGCCAGGGGCGGGTAGCGGTCGGCGACGAAGTGGGCGAGCTGCTTGGCGCGCGCGCCGTGGTGGTGCTGATCGGCGAGCGCCCCGGCCTGAGCTCGCCGGACAGCATGGGCCTGTACCTGACGTGGGCGCCGAAGACCGGCTTGACCGACGCCAGCCGCAATTGCATCTCGAATGTGCGTCCGGCGGGCTTGACCTACGACGACGCAGCGTTCAAGCTTCACTATCTGTTGTCCGAAGCGCGCAAACGGCAATTGTCCGGCGTCGCGCTCAAGGATGAAACGGCCACCGACAACCACGCACTGGACGCGCCACCGCGCAACTTCCTGCTCGACCACGACTAAAACATGAGCCGATCCGGCCGACTTTTCCTGCTGATGGACGCGATGCGCGGCTACCGCCGTCCCGTCACCGCCGCCCGCCTGGCCGAACAGCTGGGCGTCTCCGAACGCACGATCTACCGCGACATCCAAACCCTGTCGAGCCTGGGCGCGCCGCTGCAGGGCGAAGCCGGCGTCGGCTACATGCTGAAAGCCGG
Source organism: Duganella sp. AC237 (assembly GCF_979254035.1). Taxonomy (NCBI): domain Bacteria; kingdom Pseudomonadati; phylum Pseudomonadota; class Betaproteobacteria; order Burkholderiales; family Oxalobacteraceae; genus Duganella; species Duganella sp. AC237. Next base: position 565,042 of record NZ_CEEDEW010000003.1, read on the forward strand.
CAGCTTCCTGCCGCCGCTGATGTTTGGCCCGGACGAACTGGAGGCGCTGGTGCTGGGCGCACGCTGGGTGCGCCGCCAGGGCGACGAGGGCCTGGCGGCGGCCGCCACCAGCGCGCTGGCCAAGATCGCCACCGCCACGCCCAAGGACCTGCGCGACGACATGGCCGAAACCAGCCTGTGGGTACCGATGGGAAAAACCGCGCCCGACGCCAGCGACGTCCATGTGCGGCCGGTGCGCGAAGCGATCCGCTACCAGCACCGGCTGCGGCTGGGCTACCGCGACGAAAAGGGCGCGCCGTCGGAGCGCATGGTGTGGCCGTTCGCGCTGGCGTTCTTCGAAGGCAGCCGCATGCTCGCCGCGTGGTGCGAGCTGCGCATGGCGTTCCGCCACTTCCGCATCGACCGCATCGCCGCGGTGCACACGACGGGCGAACGCTATCCCGCGCGCCGCCACGACCTGTTGCGCACGTGGCGCAAGGAGCACGCGATCCCCGAAGACTCCTGACAAAAACTGTCGCGGGATGCCCGTACGATGCAGTCCTCACCCACTCATCGGAGCAAGCCATGCGACTCTACCACCACTCGATCTCCTCCAACTCGCGCCGCGTGATGCTGGCCGCCGAATACATGGGCACGCCGCTGGACCTGACGGAGGTCAGCCTGATGAATCCGGACGACCGGCGCCGGCTGACCGAACTCAATCCCAACTGCAAGCTGCCGGTGTTACAGGACGGCGACTTCACCTTGTGGGAATCGTGCGCCATCATGCAATACCTGGCCGACCGCACCCTGGGCCAGACGCTGTATCCCGACAACATCCTGGTGCGGGCCGACGTCAACCGCTGGATGCTGTGGGCCTGCCAGCACTGGTCGCCGGCGATCGGCTACCTGACGTTCGAGCGGATCTGGAAGGGCCTGATCGGCCAGGGCGGCCCGGACGCCGACGTCGTGGCCCGCGCCGAAAGCGAGCTGGCGAGGTTCGCGGCGGTGCTGGACGCCCATCTGGCGGGCCGCGCATGGCTGGTCGGCGATAAGCTGAGCCTGGCTGATTTCGCGCTCGCGCCGCCGCTGATGTACTCCGAGCAAGCCCGGCTGCCGGTCAAGCACTATCCCCACATCATGGCGTGGTACGAGCGCGTGCGCCAGCTCGAGGTCTGGAAACACACCGAGCCGGTCTGGTGATCAATATGTCCGCTATGTGAAATGGCGCACAGAGCGATGAGGCGGTGGCAGGTATTCTTGAACTGTCTCCTCTGGAGGAGATCCCTAGTTTTGGACTTTGCCCGCTACCAAGCGGGCTTTTTTTTGCCCGCAATTCCGGCAACTCCGGGGTCAGGTCCACCATTTCTACACGAACTCGACGCTAGACACGCGTCACAGCATCAGCACCGCATACAGGGACCGCACCTCGTGCGCCGATTCGACCATGATCGCATGCAAGGTGCCTTCACCGACGATGAAGTCGATGGTGCGCGCGCCCGGCAACGTGGTGGCCCCGGGCCGCTGATACAGCGGCGACTGCACCGGCGACAAATCGTTGGCCAGCAGCAGCGTGTCACCCAAGGTTTCCGGCGGCAAGGCGCGCAAGCCCAGCCACATCGCCTCGATCGATTTATACACGCCGTCCGGCACGCCCAGCTTGGTCAGCACGCCACGGCCGATGGCGACCTCGCCATGCTCGACCCAATCCTCGGGCTCGCCTTCCATCACTTCCGGATACTCGGCCGCACACGACAACATGTAAAAACCCGCCACCTCGTGCACGATGCCGGCAAACAGCGCCGTATCGGGATCGACATGCGTGACACGCCGCGCGATCACCTGCGACAGCGCGGCCACGTGCGCCGTGTGTTCCCACAATTGGTTGATTTTGGCCTGGAGCACCGGCTCGGTGACCTGACTGCCGATCTGGCGCACGATCAACGCCGCCACCAGCGATTGCAAGGTGCGCACGCCGAGCCGCTGGACGGCCGCGCGCACGCTGGAGATTTCGGTACCGGAACGGTTGTAGGCGACCGAGTTGGCGATGGCGACGCTGCGCGCGGCCAGCAACGGGTCTGCCTGGATGAGTTTGGCCGCCGCTTCGACGTGGCAGTCCGGGTCGCTCAGCGCCTGCTGCAGCCGCAGCGAGGCGTTGACATTGGCCGGGAACGTCAGTTCCCCCGGCTCGCTTGAGCGGCGATAGCTTTGAAGGCGTCGAGTCTGTCCATCACAAAAATTATACTCCCGAATATTGCCTTGGAGCACTTATCCGAAAAATACTTTCCTGCCGCGCCACACCCGCCACACCCGCCGACACCGCGCCGCCGCCAGGGCGGCTGCGGGATTACTGCTGTTCGCTGAAGATGGCGTCGCAGCCTTCGACGATGTCGTCGGAATCCTGCAGTTCGTCGGTCAGGCCGAGGTCGAACAGCTCCTCGACGGCGTTCATGAAGCTATTGTGCTTGGTGGCGCCGATCAGGCGGTAGATCTCGCCGTCTTCGTTGCGCACGCCGATCAGCAGTTTTTCCTTGCGCACCTCGTCCGGGGTGTCGACGTTGAGCAGCAGGTTGCCGATGATGTGTTTGTCGAATTTGGCTGGCTTTTTGCCTTCGAGCAGAGTCGTTTTCAAATGTTTTCCTTGGTTGGGTCGGGGGTGGACGGGCATCCGGGATGGCCGGCCATAATCACAGTTTTGAGCTTGGACAGGTGTTTTTCAAGGGCCGCGAGATCTTCCTCGCGGTAGTCCGTGAACAGATTCCTGCCCATCTCCATCATCTTGGGAAAGGCGGCGTTGAACGTCGCCTCGCCGTCGGCCGTCAGGCGGACAAAGAAAGAACGCTTGTCGCAGTCGTTGCGCTGACGCTCCACCAGCCCTTTCTGTTCCAGCCGTTCGATCACGCCGGTCAGCGTGCCCTTGGTGATCAGCGTTTTCTCGCCCAGTTCCTTATACGACATGCCGGGCGTGTTGCCCAGCGTGGCGATAATGTCGAACTGCGGATGCGTCAGACCGCTCTGGCGTGCCCGTTCGCTCGAGAGCCGTTCAAAGCCCTGCATGCACTCGGCCAGCAACCGGATACTTTTCAGATATCGTTCACCCATAGACCGTGATTATAGCTGGTTCGCAATTTGCGGCTTGGCCGGGTACACTATGCGCCACAGTAATTTCTAACATAGTTGATAATAAAAACCATGCCACACCACTTGCGCGGCGTCGCCGCGTTGCTCATCGTGACCCTGGTCTGGGGCACCACCTTTCCGGCGATGAAGGACATGACCGGCTATCTGTCCGCCAGCTGGATCGTGCTGAGCCGCTTCGCCATCGCCAGCCTGTTGCTGCTGCCCTTCCTGTGGCGCGCCAAATGGAACGATGTGCGCTGGGGCATGCTGGCCGGCGCCGTGTTGTTTCTGTGCTACGTCTTTCAAATTGAAGGCCTGGCGCTGACCACCTCCAACCGCAACGCCTTTGTCACCGGCCTGAACGTCCTGGTGCCGCCGCTGATCGGCGTGCTGATGGGGAAAATGCTGGAGCGCCGCATTGTCATCGCGCTGGTGCTGGCGCTGGCCGGCCTGTTCGCGCTGTGCTGGGAGGGCGGTTTCATCTGGGGGCGCGGCGACACGCTGGCGCTGCTGTGCGCGGTGTTTTTCGGCATTTATGTGGTGCTGATGGCGTCGACCACGCGCAAGGTCGAGAAGCTGATGGTGCTGACGGCGTCGCAAATCGTCACGGTCGCGGTGTGCTCGGCCATATGGCTGCTGCTGCGCGAGGTGCCGCTGGGCGCGGCCGAGCGGGCCGAGGACCTGCCCAACTACCTGAGCTACATCGGCACCGGGCTGGAGACGTACGCCGTCAACATCGTCTACCTGGGCGTGGTGGCCACGGCAGCGATCATCTCGCTGCAAACCTGGGGCCAGCGCCACAGCAGCGCCAACGAGGCGGCCGTGATCTACGCCTTCGAGCCCGGCTGCGCGGCGATCTTCGCCTATTTCTGGCTGGGCGAGACGCTGGCGTGGAACGGCCTGCTCGGCGCGGTGCTGTTGATCTCCGGTATGATCGTCAGCCAGTGGAGCACCGAGCGTCCGGCCGCCGCGCTGGCGCCCGAATAGCCACCCGACCATGACGATGCCAGATGTCCTTCGCTAACCTTACTCCGCTCGCCCAGCAACGGCCGCTGCGCATGCTGCTGGTGAACGCGGGCGAGGCCGACGCCATCACCTGGGCCGGGCTGGTGCAGCCGCTGCGGCTGGCCGCGACCATCCTCGGCAAGGACGCCTTGCATCTGGAAACCCTGACACCGGCGCAACTGGCACCGGCCCAGCCCGGCCAACACCACCTGGCGCTGCTGGTGGCCGACGAGAACCAGGCGCCGATGGCGCCAGAGCTGAGCCGCGCCGTGATCGAGCGCTGCCGCGCGGCCGACTACTGGGGCGGCGTCGGCGCCGGCGTGCTGTGGCTGGCCGAGGCGGGCGTGATGGCGGGCGTGCGCGTGGCGCTGCCGTGGGCCTTGTACGCCGATACCGAGCACATCAACGACCGCGCGATCCTGACCCCGCACTTGTTCGAGCTCGACGGGCGCCACCTGAGTTGTTGCGGCGGCGCCGCCAGCATCGATTTCTCGCTGACCCTGATCGAAAGCCTGTTCGGCGCGACGGTGCAGGCGGCCATCAAGGAGGCGCTGTGCATCGAGCGCGTGCGTGGCCACGAGGAGCGCCAGCGGGTGGCGTTGCAGGCCCGCTTCGGCGCGCTGCAGCCGCGCCTGTCCGAGGCGGTGACGTTGATGGAAACGAATATCGAGGAGCCGCTGTCGACCGACGACATCGCCAACCTGGTCGGGCTGTCGCGCCGCCAGCTCGAGCGCCTGTTCAAGCAATACCTGAACAGCCTGCCGTCGCGCTACTACCTGGAACTCCGGCTGCAACGCGCGCGGCAACTGCTCCTTGAGACCAATCACTCGATCGTCCAGGTCGGACTGATGTGCGGCTTTTCGTCCGGCTCGCATTTTTCGACCGCTTTCGGCGCGCTGTTCGGCAACACCCCGCGCGAGGAGCGCCAGCGCAAGCTGGCCAACCGGCCGGGCTGAGCGGCTCGTCCTTACTCCCCTTGCCAAAAATCTTTGAAGGTGGCGTTCCGGAACTTGATATCGGAGAACTGCGCGCTGAAGCCGTCGCCGGCCGGCGATTGCGAGGAGAAACCGACCTTGGCAGTGGCCGCTCCCGGCAGGCCGAAGCTGCGCACCATGCTCCAGTCGCGCCCGTCCTGCGAGGCGTAGAACACAAACATGTCCTTACGCCGCAGCACCTTCAGGTAGACCGCGTCGCCAGTGCGCACGCCATGGTGCGCGTCGTCGCCGACGCCCTTGGCCACGGTGGACGAGATGCCCGCCGCGCCGGTCTTGGCGAATTCGAACAGCAGCTTGGCCCAGTTGGCCTTGTCGTTGTAGACGATCAGCGCGCCGCCGTTGAAGGCATGGTTGACGCCGGCGGTGACCTTGGCCGAAAAGATGAAGTCGCCGACCGGCTGGAACAGCACGCGCGGCGTTTTGTCGGCGATCTCGGTGCCGTCCGTGTTGGCGTACAAGTCAGTGCCTTTTTTGGCCTGCAACACCAGCGCCTTGTCCTTGACGCTGGCCGCGCCCAGGTCGAGCTGCGATTCGAGCGCGAACGGCAGCGTGTCGATCGCCAGCTTGCCGTCCTTGAGCGTGGCCTCGCTGGCCCGGGCTTGCGCCGCCATCAGCGCCGCCGCGATGGCAAACGCGCCAAATGTGAATTTCTTGTTTTGAAACATGAAGATGTCTTCCGTGGTGGTTGGCGTCCGCACGCCTTGGGCCGCCCGCCGGAATGGAAGCGCTCCCATTATTGTTAAAAGAAAAATAACATGCAGAGTGTCGCGATGTCAACAAATATGGCCGCCTTCCCTATGGCGCAGCGGTGGCGGCGTGACGAATTTGAAAATGCCTGTCGCGTATCCGAAAGATGGGTTTTGCGGTGATGCCTATAATGGCGCAACGTCAGCGGATTTCTGCTGGTCGCCCCACTAAACATTGATAGGGAATGCCATGAACGCCAAGCTAGATACGACCGTAACGACCCGTCCTGTGACTCGTCAGACTTTTGATGAAGTCCTGGTGCCTACCTACGCACCCGCAGCGATGGTTCCGGTCCGAGGCGCTGGCCTGGACCTGTGGGACCAGAATGGCAAACACTATCTGGACTTCACGTCCGGCATCGCCGTGGCCTCGCTGGGCCACTGCAACCCGGTCGTGGTCGAGGCGCTGACCCGCCAGGCCAACACCTTGTGGCACCTCGGTAACGGCTACACCAACGAGCCGGTGCTGCGCCTGGGCACCGCGCTGACCGAAGCCACCTTCGCCGACCGTGCCTTCTTCTGCAACTCCGGCGCGGAAGCCAACGAGGCGGCCCTGAAGCTGGCGCGCAAATACGCGCACAGCAAATTCGGCGCGCACAAATCGCGCATCATCTCGTGCTACCAGTCGTTCCACGGCCGCACGCTGTTCACCGTGTCCGTCGGCGGCCAGTCGAAGTACACCGAAGGCTTCGAGCCGCTGCCGCCGTCGATCGACCATATCGTCTATAACGATATCGAGGCGGCGCGCGCCGCCATCGGCGACGACGTCTGCGCGGTGATCGTCGAACCGCTGCAAGGCGAAGGCGGCGTGGTCCCGGCCGACAAGGCCTACCTGCAGGAGCTGCGCGACCTGTGCACCAAGACCGGCGCGCTGCTGATCTTCGACGAAGTCCAGTGCGGCATGGGCCGTACCGGTGACCTGTTCCACTACATGACCTACGGGATCACGCCGGACGTGCTGACGTCGGCCAAGGCGCTGGGCAATGGCTATCCGATCGGCGCCATGCTGACCACGCACGAACTGGCCGCGACGCTGGGCGTCGGCTCGCACGGCACCACCTACGGCGGCAATCCGCTGGCCGCGACCGTGGCGCTGACGGTGCTTGAGACGATCAACCAGCCGGCCTTCCTGGCGCGCGTGAAGGAAGCCGGCGCCAAGCTGCGCGGCATGATGGAAAAGCTGATCGCCGACTATCCGCAGGTGTTCGCGCAGGTGCGCGGCGCCGGCCTGCTGCTCGGCATGGTCGTCACCGACACCTGGAAAGGCCGCGCGAAGGACATCCAGAAGGCCGCCGAAGGCAATGGCCTGATGGTGCTGATCGCGGGCATGGACGTGGTGCGTCTGGCGCCGGCGCTGATCGTCTCGGACGCGCAGATCGCTGAAGTCGACCGCATCCTGCGCCTGTCGCTGGACGGCATGATCGCCGCAGCCTAAGAAGCACTCGCGGCGGACCTGGTTCCGCCGCTTTTCATTTGTGACCCGGCGTGTTCCGACGCGCCGGGTCGCTTGCTTTGACGCTTGAGTTGAATTACCGAAGGAGTTCCCATGTATGTAGTCCGTCCGGTCGAACTTGCGGATATCGCTGCCCTCGAAGCACTGGCGGCGGTGCCCATGCCGGGAGTGCATACCCTGCCGAAGACGCGCGAGAAAATCCTCGCCATGATCGAGCGTTCGATCGCGTCGTTCGCCGCGCACGTGGATATCCCCAGCGAAGAGGCGTATCTGCTGGTGCTCGAGTCGTTGGCCGATAAAACCATCGTCGGCACCGCCGCCATCTTCGCCGCCGCCGGTTCCAACGGCACCTATTTCTCGTTCCGCAACGACGTGATCCAGCAGGTGTCGCGCGACCTGAATATCAGCCACAGCGTGCACGCGCTGACGCTTTGTTCGGAGCTGACAGGGTACTCGCAGCTGTCCAGTTTTTATGTCGGCGAACGCGAATACGGCACGCCGGAAGCGGCGCTGCTGTCGCGCGCGCGGCTGATGTTCGCCGTGCTGGCGCCGCACCGCTTTTCCGACCGCTTCTTCGTGCCGCTGGCCGGCGTGACCGACGACGCCGGCGGTTCGCCGTTCTGGGATGCGCTGGGCCGCAAGTTCTTCCAGATGGATTTCCTCGACGCCGAACGCGTGATCGGCGGCGCCCGCAACCGCACCCTGATCGTCGAATTGATGCCGCACTATCCGGTCTACGTGCCGCTGCTGCCGGGCGACGCGCAGGCGGCCATGGGCCAGATCCATCCGTCGGGCGAGCTGGCGTTCAACCTGCTGACGGCCGAAGGCTTCGAAGCGGACGACTACATCGATATCTTCGACGGCGGCCCGATCCTGCAGGCGCACAAGAATTCGCTGCGCACCTTCAGTGGCGCCTTGCAGCGCCGCGTGACCGTCGCCGCCGAGGCGCGCGACCGTGGCCGCGAACCGCAGCTGCGCTATGCCGTGTCGTCGGGCGCCGAACATAATTTCCGCGCCGTGATCACCCATTGCGCCGCGCTGGAATCGCAAGTCACCGTCGCGCTGCCGGCCGATGTGCTGGAAGCGCTGCAAGTCGCCGACGGCGACACCGTCATCTGCGTCAGAATCTAAGAGTGGACAACCTATGCTAGTAGTACGCGCAATCAAAGCCGACGACCTCGACGCCCTGTACGTGATGGCCACGCAGGTCGGCAGCGGCATGACCACCCTCAAGCCGGACATGAAGATGATGGGCGACCGCCTGGCGATCGCCGTCGCCTCGTTCGCCGAAACCATCCCGCCCGAAAAGCGCGACTACATGTTCGTGATGGAGGATACCGACACGGGCCGCCTGGCCGGCGTGTGCGCGATCAAGGGTGCGGTCGGGCTGAACGAACCGTTTTATAACTACCGTATCGGCACGCTGGTGCATTCGAGCCGCGAGCTCGATGTGTTCACCCGCATGGAAACGCTGTACCTGTCGAACGACCTGACCGGCAGCACCGAACTGTGTTCGCTGTTCCTTCATCCGGACTACCGCACCGGCAACAACGGCAAGCTGCTGTCGAAGAGCCGTTTCCTGTTCATCGCGCAGTTCCCGCATCTGTTCACCGAAAAGCTGATCGCCGAAATGCGCGGCTACCAGGAGGAGGGCGGCCGCTCGCCGTTCTACGAAGGGTTGGGCCGCCACTTCTTCAAGATGGATTTCGACCACGTCGACGATCTGACCGCCGTCGGTAAAAAATCCTTCATCGCCGAGTTGATGCCGCGCCAGCCGCTTTACGTGGCCTATCTGCCCGAGGACGCGCAGCAGGTGATCGGCAAGGTCCACACTTCGACCGCGCCGGCGCGCCGCCTGCTGGAGCAGGAAGGCCTGTACTTCGAAGGTTATGTCGATATTTTCGACGCCGGACCGGTGCTGCAGGCGCGCGTGTCGGAACTGCGCGCCATGCGCGACAGCACGCTGGCCGAAATAGGCAAGGTCTCCGACCTGGCCTCTGCCTGCGCGCCGGAGGCGCCGATGGACGAGCCGATGCTGGTGTCGAACACCACGCTGAGCGATTTCCGCATGATCCTGTCGCAGTCGGTGCCGGTGAACGGCGCCCTGGAACTGCCCGTCGCGGAGCAGGACGCCCTGTGCTGCAAGGCCGGCGACACCGTCCGCACCCTGACTCTCAATTTGAGGAAGAATCCCCATGTTTAACGCATCGCCCAACGCATCGAACACCGCACTCAGTAACTTCATCAACGGCGAATGGCTGCCTGGCAGCGGCCCGGAAATTTCGACCATCGATCCATCGAACGGCCAGCAGACCTGGGCCAGCAATGAATCGATGCCGCAAGACGTGGCGCACGCCTGCGCCGCCGCGCGCGAAGCCTTCGAAGCCTGGGCCCTGGCGCCGCTGGACGAGCGCATCGCTGTGTGCACCCGCTTCCGCGACCTGCTCAAACAGGACGCCGAGGCGCTGGCGCTGCTGATCTCCGAGGAAGTCGGCAAACCGCTGTGGGAAGCCCGCACCGAAGTGGCGACGATGGCCAACAAGATCGATATCTCGGTGCAGGCGCACGCCGCGCGCACTGGCGAGTCGCACAACAAGGTCGCCGACGGCGAGGCGGTGCTGCGTCACCGTCCGCACGGCGTGTTCGGCGTTTTCGGTCCGTATAACTTCCCCGGCCACCTGCCGAACGGGCATATCGTGCCGGCGCTGATCGCCGGTAACACGGTGGTGTTCAAGCCGAGCGAATACGCGCCGCGCACCGCCATCAAGACCGTGCAGCTGTGGGAGCAAGCCGGCGTGCCGAAAGGCGTGATCAACCTGGTCAACGGCGGCCGCGATACCGGCATCGCGCTGGGCCAGAACCCGCTGCTCGACGGCGTGCTGTTCACCGGCAGCTGCCAGACCGGCTCCGCACTGCATAAGCAGTTCGGCGGCCAGCCGGGCAAGATGCTGGCGCTGGAAATGGGCGGTAACAATCCGCTGGTGATCTGGGACCAGGGTAACAACATAGACATTGACGCCGCCGTCTTCATGGCGATTTCCTCGGCCTTTATTTCGGCCGGGCAGCGCTGCACCTGCGCGCGCCGTTTGATCCTGCCGACCGGCGCGGCGGGTGACGCGATCGTTGCGCGTCTGGTCGATGTCGCGAGCCGCCTGACCATCGGCGCCTCGAACGCCGAACCGGCGCCGTTCATGGGGCCTGTCGTCTCGTCGGTGGTGGCCAAACGCCTGGTGCAGGCGCAGGAGGACATGGTGTCCAAGGGCGGCAAGCTGCTGCTGGAAATGCGCCACCTGGACGCCAACAGCGGCTTCGTCTCGGCCGGCATCGTCGATGTCACCGACGCCCAGGACATTCCGGATGAAGAGTGGTTCGGTCCTTTGCTGCAGGTGATCCGCGTGACCGATTTCGACAGCGCCATCAACGCCGCCAACGCCACCGCGTTCGGCCTGGCGTCGGCGCTGATCTCCAACGACGAGAATCTGTGGAAGATTTTCCAGGTGCGCGCACGCGCCGGCATCGTCAACTGGAACCGTCCGACGACCGGCGCCGCCAGCACCGCGCCGTTCGGCGGCGTGGGCCAGTCGGGCAACCATCGTCCGAGCGCCTACTACGCGGCGGATTACTGCGCCTATCCGGTGGCGTCGATCGAAAACAATGTACTCGAAATGCCTGCGAAACTGTCGCCGGGCATGCACTTCTAAGGATCCGACATGCGCGCACGCGAATTCAACTTCGACGGCCTGGTAGGTCCATCGCATAACTATGCCGGTCTGTCGTTCGGCAACGTGGCGTCGTTTAGCAACGTCAAGAGCGCGTCGAACCCGAAGCTGGCGGCGTTGCAGGGTCTGGCCAAGATGCGGGCGCTGGCCGCTCGTGGCTTCGGCCAGGCTTTGCTGCCGCCGCAGGACCGGCCCAACTTCCGGCTGCTGCGCAGTATCGGCTTCACCGGCAGCGATGCCGACGTGCTGGCGAAAGCGGCCAGGGAAGCGCCGGTGATCCTGGCGTGCGCGTATTCGGCCTCGCCGATGTGGACCGCCAACGCGGCGACGGTCAGCCCGTCCGCCGACAGCGCCGACGGCCGCACCCATTTCACCGCGGCCAATTTGAACAACAAGCTGCATCGCGCCTTCGAGCATGAGCAGTCGGCGCGCAGCCTGCGCGCGATCTTCCACGACATCAATCACTTCGCGGTTCACGATGCGCTGCCTGGCACGCCGGCTTTCGGCGACGAAGGCGCGGCCAACCACACGCGCCTGTGCAAGGACCATGGCAGCGCGGCGGTCGAGATGTTTGTGTACGGCCGTACCGAATTCGACGCGTCGGCATCGGCGCCGAAGAAGTACCCGGCGCGCCAGACGCTGGAAGCTTCGCAGGCCGTCGCGCGTTTGCACGGCCTGTCGGCCGATCGCACCGTCTACATCCAGCAGAACCCGGACGTGATCGACCAGGGCGTGTTCCACAACGACGTCATCGCCGTCGGTAACGGCAATGTGCTGTTCTATCACGACCAGGCCTTCGCCGACGAAGCGGGCAGCCTCGATACGCTGCGCCGCGCGATGGACGGCGTCGGCGCGGAGTTGAACGCGATTCGCGTCGATACCGGGGCGGTGTCGGTGGCCGATGCGGTGGCCAGCTATCTGTTTAACAGCCAGCTGCTTTCCAAGGACAACGGCAAGATGGCGCTGGTGATCCCGCAGGAGTGCGAGGAGAACGCCGCCGTCGCCGCCTATCTGCAAGGGCTGGTCGCCAGCGGCAACGCGGTCGACGAGTTGATTCATTTCGATCTGCGCCAGTCGATGCGCAACGGCGGCGGGCCGGCGTGCCTGCGCCTGCGCGTGGCGCTGACGGACGCCGAGGCGGCGGCCATGCATCAAGGCGTCGTGATGACCGAGGCGCTGTATCACACGCTGGTGGCGTGGGTGGAGAAGCATTACCGCGACCGGCTCGATCCGTCCGACCTCTCCGATCCTTCATTGGCGATCGAAGTGCACACCGCGCTGGAGGATTTAAGCCGGATTCTTGGAATGCCGAACCTCTACGATTTTTAAAATTGAGATGCTCGAATAATCGTGCTCCATTGATTCGATTTGTAATGCACTATTTCGTCCCCATCTGGTTTAATAGTGTCCGGATTCCCGACCCTTCGCCGCGTAGCCACAAGCCGGCGCGGCGTCCTGCAACATAAAATACTCATAACGTATTGGAGAAGCAAAGATGAAACAAATGCCACAAGACCTGCGCGCTCAGACGCTGGATTTGATCAACGCCAGCAAGCCTGCCAGCGAAACAAGCCAGGTTCCGGCGCTGATCAGCGCCTGGCTCGGATCACTGGACGATGAAGACCTGACCGGCACCGTGCCCGGTAGTCTGGCGCCGGTTTTGTGGGACGGTTTCACGCAAGCCTCCAAGCGCACCGGCAACGGCGCGCAAATCGCCAAGCTGCGCTACGAAGATGGCCGTGGCGGCATGGCCACCGCGCTGTTGATCCTCAACGACGACATGCCGTACCTGGTCGACTCGATCGTCATGGCCATGCGCAAGCTGCGCATCGTCGCCAACGGCGTATTGAACTCGGTGCTGCCGGTCGCCCGCAACGCGGAAGGCGTGGTCACCGCCGTCGGCCAGAGTGGCGACAAACTCGAATCCTACGTCCTGTGCCTGCTGGCCGACGACCTGTCGGAGGCGGAACTGGACACGCTGGTCGACCGCGTCGAGCTGGTCTCGCGCGACGCCGCCGTGGTCCGCCGCGACAAGGCCGCGATGCAGGAACACTTCAGCCGCATCGCCAAAGAAGCATCCGCCAATGGCGAAGAGGGCCAGGAAGTCGCCGCCTTCCTGGAATGGGCGCGCACCGAAGGCTTCGAGCCGTTCGGCTACGCCTACTATCAAGTCAAACCGGGCGTGCGCGAGCTGGAACGCGACATCCCGAGCCGCATCGGCGTGCTGCAGGACACCACGCATCCGGTCTATGGCACCTGCCTTGCGAACATCCCGGGCGACTTCGACACGCTGTCGAAGCGCGCGCACACGCTATCGATCGTCAAGGCCGACGTCGAAGGCACTTTGCACCGCGACCAAGCGCTGGATTTCATTGGCATCCGCCACACCGATCCGCAAGGCGCTATCCTCGGCGAATACTGCTTCGTCGGCCTGTTCACCCGCGCGGCCACCGCCACGCCGCTGAACCGCCTGCCGTTCGCGCGCGGCCGCATCGCCAAGGTGTTGAGCATCGCCGGCGTGCGCCAGGAAGGCTTCCGCGCCGAGAAATTCATCGAGATACTCGAATCGCTGCCGCGCACCGAAGCGCTGGAAGCGGAGCCGGAATGGCTGGCAGAAGTCTGCGGCGCCGTCGTCTCGCTGTACAAGCAACCGCGCACCAATGTGTTCGCGCGCCGCGACGTCTATGCGCGCCACCTGAACGTGCTGGTGTACCTGCCGCGCGAGCGTTACAGCGCAAGCGTCGCTTCCGCCTTGGCCAAGGCGCTGCAAGCCAGCTCCGGCGCCCATCACGTCAGCTCGCAGACCTTGGTGGCCGACGGCCCGCTGGCCCGCGTGTACCTGATCGCCCACGGCGCGCGCTATCCGCTGGACCTGGAAACGGACATCCAGCAGCCGCTGACGGCGGTGCTGGACGGCTGGCATGACAGCTTCTCGAAGCTGGCCGACGCCGTCTCGAACGTGCCGATGCGCGCTCACCTGCGCAAGATGTGCGCGACCCTGCCGACCGACTATGTCGGTTCGACCCCGCCGGTCGCCGCCTTCTATGACCTGCAAACCATTTTGCAAAACACCGATCCGTCGCGCGTCGACGTGCGCGTGGACGCGGCGGCCGACGCCACCACCATCCGCCTGTACTCGGTGGACCGCGTGCCGTCGCTGTCGACCATCCTGCCGGCGCTGCACAACGCCGGCGTGGCCATTGACCGCGAACAGGCGCACTCGATCCGCATGGACGGCAAGCGCCACTTCGTCACCAGCCTGTCGGTCGATGAAGCCAGCGCCGCCAGCCTGGCCAAGCCGGAAGTGATTCCGGTCGCGCAGGAGTTGTTCGCGTCCCTGTTCAACAACGAAGCCGAAGACGGCCGCCTGAATGGCCTGGTCATCGAAGGTGGTTTGAGCCTGCGCCAGGTGCAACTGGTGCGCGCCTACATGAGCTACTGGCGCCAGACCGGCACCCAGTTCTCGGTGCGCTACATCGCCGAGACGCTGCGCAAGCAGCCGGCCATCGTCAAGCAGCTGGTGGACGCCTTCCTGCAGCGCTTCAATCCAGCGCTCGATCAAGCCACCCGCGACGCCGCGCTGGAATCGCTGGCCGCCATCAAAGGCCGCCTGCCGTCGATCAACCACGCCGACAGCGAAGAAGTGCTGGGCGCCCTGACCGATCTGATGACCGCGACCCTGCGCACCAACTACTTCCAGAACAACCAGAAGGGCGACAAGATCATCTTCAAGTTCGACACCAGCAACCTGTCGCTGGTGCCGGAACCACGTCCGTTCCGCGAGATCTTCGTGTTCTCGCGCCGCTTCGAAGGCGTGCACCTGCGCGGCGGCCCGGTCGCCCGTGGCGGCTTGCGCTGGTCGGACCGCATGGAAGACTACCGCACCGAAGTCCTGGGCCTGGTGAAGGCGCAGATGGTGAAGAACGCCGTCATCGTGCCGGCCGGCGCCAAGGGCGGCTTCGTGTGCAAGCAGATGCCGAAGGACGCCGTGCGCGAAACCATCGCGGCCGAAGGCGAAGCGGTCTACCGCCTGTTCATCGCCAGCCTGCTCGAAATGACCGACAACCGCGTGCTGGGTAAAATCGTCCCGCCAGCGGACACCGTCTGCTACGACAGCGACGATCCTTACCTGGTGGTGGCTGCGGATAAAGGCACGGCGACCTTCTCCGACATCGCCAACGGCATCGCTGTGCAACGCGGCTTCTGGCTGGGCGACGCCTTCGCGTCGGGCGGCTCGAACGGCTACGACCACAAAAAGATGGGCATCACCGCCAAGGGCGCGTTCGAAGCCGTCAAGCGCCACTTCTACGAAATGGACCACGACATCCACGCCACCCCGGTGACGATGGTCGGCGTGGGCGACATGTCGGGCGACGTGTTCGGCAACGGCGCGCTGCTGTCGCGCAAACTGCAGATCATCGCCGCGTTCGACCACCGCCATATCTTCCTCGACCCGACGCCGGACATGGAAAAATCCTTCGTCGAACGTGAGCGCATGTTCGCGCTGCCGCGCTCCTCGTGGGACGATTACAACAAGGAATTGATCTCGGCTGGCGGCGGCGTCTATCCACGCACCTCGCGCATGATCGAACTGTCGCCGCAGATCCGCGCCGCGCTGGACATCGAGGAAACCTCGCTGCCGCCGGAAGAACTGATGCACCGCATCCTGAAGGCGCCGGTCGATCTGTTCTACAACGGCGGTATCGGCACCTACATCAAGGCGTCGACCGAGTCCCACGCGCAGGTCAAGGACCGCGCCAACGACAACATCCGCGTCGACGGCAACCAGCTGCGCTGCAAGGTCGTCGCCGAGGGCGGCAACCTGGGGGCCACCCAAGCGGGCCGTATCGAATTCGCGCTGGCCGGCGGCCGCATCTTCACCGATGCGATCGACAACTCGGCCGGCGTGGATTGCTCCGACCATGAAGTGAACGCCAAGATGTGGCTGGACGTGGAAATGAACGCCGGCCTGCTGACCGAGGCGGACCGCAACCGCACCCTGAACGAAATGACCGCCGACATCGAGCGCCTGGTCCTGCGCGACAACACGCTGCAAACGCAGTTGCTGGTGCGCGAGGCGCAGGCGCAAACCGACGCCGCCGTGCAAGACGGTTACGCCTCGCTGATCGCCTTCCTGGAAGAAGAGGGCGCGCTGTCGCGCGATCTGGAGCAGCTGCCGACGGTGGCCGAACTGGCGCGCCGCAAATCCGATGGCCGTGGCTTGACCACGCCGGAACTGGCTGTCGTCATCGCCAACGTCAAGAACCGCTACAAACGCATTCTGTCGGCGCTGCCGCTGACGGAAAACAGCTGGGCCGAGTCGGTGCTCAAACCGTACTTCCCGGACCTGCTGGTGGCGACCCGTCCGGCGCTGGCGCACCCGCTGGCCAACGCCATCCTGGCGACCGTACTGGCCAATGAATCCGTCAACCGTTGCGGCCCGCTGATGCTGCGCCAACTGGCCGGCGAACATGGCGTCGACGAAGCGGACGTGATCCTGGCATGGGGCCAGGCATGGTCGGCGCTGAACCTGGCGCCGATCTTCTCGACCCTGGACGCCGACGCATTGAAAGTGCCGCGCGCCGTCTCGATCAAGGTCGATGGCCGCACCCGCGTCCTGCAGAAGGCCGTCATCGAAGGCGCGCTGACCGTGCCCGCCGACCAGCTGAAGGACGGCGTGGCCGAGTTGACCCGCCTGTTCGCCAAGCCCGAGACCTTGGCCCACCTGAGCTCCGACGACGGCCAGTCCGACGCCGAACTGACCGCAGGCCTGCGTCCGGAATTCGTCGCTGCCTGGAAGGCTGTCGACGCGATCGAATCGGTGGCGGCGTTTGTGTTCGCGGCGCTGTCGGTCACCCGTCCGCTGGGCATGGATTTGCCGGCTTTCCTGCAAGTCGGCCTGGCGCTGCGCGCGCAAGTCGGCATCGACACCTTGGAACGCGGCCTGAAGCTGCCGGCCACCAGCCGTTCGCAGGAACAGCTGCGCAGCTACGCGCAGAACGCGTTGCGCCGCACGCAGCAACGCCTGTTGTCGCAGGTGCTGCTGCACGCCACCGGTAGCCACTCGGGCGTGGAGGCGGTCGAACTGGTGGCCAACACGCTGGGCCTGACCGGCTACGCGGTGGCGACCGATCTGGAACAGGCGATGCTGGATGTGTGGGCGCTGTCCGAGGCGACCAACTCAGGCAACACCACCTTGGCGGTGTAAGCGCATGAGCGAGCGTATCGACACCTTGCCGACAGCGTTACCGGAGGCGGTCCGTGCGCTCGCCGAAGCGGATTTCAGCGCCGTCGCACAGCGCTTTTCGGCGGCCGGTTTCGCTGTTACGCAGCCGGCCGACGGCATCCTCACGATCAAGGGCACGGGCGACCGTCCCGCGATGCTGATCTCCGTTGGCGTGCATGGCGACGAGACGGGGCCGATCGAGATGGTGGCCTACCTGCTCGACGCCTTGTCGCGGCAACCGCAGGCGCTGGCCGTCAATCTGATGCTCTGCGTCGGTAACATCGGCGCCATCCGCGCCGGCAAGCGCTTCATCGATGCGGATTTAAACCGCATGTTCCGCGCCGAACGCGGCACCTTGGCCGGCACCGCCGAAGCCGCGCGCGCCGACGTGATGATCGCCGCTACCACGGCCTTCTTCAGCGACGCGGGACCGGTGCGCTGGCATCTGGATCTGCACACGGCCATCCGGCCGTCGGTGTATCCGACCTTCGCCATCGTCCCGGAGATCATCGCCGAGCATACGCGGCGCGCGCTGATCGAGTGGCTGGGGGTTGCCGGCATCGGCGCGGTGATCATGAATCCGGCTTCGGTCGGCACGTACAGTTACTACTCGGCGGAGCATCATGGCGCCGCCGGCACCACCGTGGAGCTGGGGCGCATCGGCACCCTGGGCCAGAACGACCTGGCGCAATTCGCCGACGCCTCGCTGGCGTTGGATGATCTGCTGCGCGGCGCGCCCAAGCGCGAAGCAAAACAGGCGCCCCACGTCTTTAACACCGCGCGCCAGATCATCAAGTTGAGCGACAAGTTCCAGATGGCGTTCGGGAAGGACACGCATAACTTTACGGCGCTGAAGCAGGGCGAGGAGATCGCCCGCGACGGCGACACCGTCTACACCGTCCAGCATCCGGAGGAACTGGTGGTGTTCCCCAATCCCGACGTCCGGGTCGGCCTGCGCGCCGGTCTGATGGTGGTGCGGATCGACTGACCCTTCCGTCTTAACACCGCTTTACCTCCCTTTACATTCCGCGCACTCATCGTTGGACGATTAAGTACGTTAACAGGTACAGCATTGTCCTTAACTATGGAGTAAGCACTATGACGACAGCAATCAGCGGTATTTCGGGAAGCGCCAGCGCGCCGGCATTCGACCCTGCCAAGGGCGCGGCGCGTATCGCCAACAAGGTGTTCGGCGAGATGGACGCCGACAAGGATGGCAAGGTAAAGAAGGAGGAATTCGTTTCCGGCCTGGCGTCGAAAGGCGTTTCGGCCGACGACGCGGCCAAGCAGTTCGACGCGATCGATCAGCAGAAGACCGGTTCGATCACGAAATCGGATCTGGAGACGGCGATCAAAAGCGGCGACTTTGCGCCGCCCAAGCCCACCGAAGGCGGCGCGCCCGCCGCGCAGGGAGGCGGCAAGCCGCAAGGCGCGGGTGGCGGTGGCGGAGCAGGTGGGGCCGGCGCCGCAAGCAGCGCGACCAAGACCTACGAGGCGGCCGACACCAATGAAGACGGCACGGTGTCGCAGCAGGAGCAGCTGGTCTACAGCATCTCGCATCCGTCAGAGGGCGCTTCGGACCCCGGCAAAATCGGCGGCAACATCAACGAAATCGCGTGATCTTGTATTCCCGGTTTAGTCTTTAATTACGGGCGATGAGCACCGCAAGGATCGTCGCGGCGACGCCGAGCACGGCGACCGCCGCGCCGACCATCGGATGAAAACCGCGCGAGACTGTAGGGATTTTTTGAACCGGCATGAATGCTCCTTCTTGTCAGACTGTAATGTTGACTAAGATTAGCGTGCGTCTTGTTTGCAATCTATACGTCGGCCTGTATCAAAAGTAAGCAACTGTAACCAAGCCTTGATGGCGAGTGCGAATAAAGTTGTATTTGTGGCACAAATTACTTTGTGGCGATGAGGCTGGAAAGCCCTATAATCGCTTAGTTTTTTTGCCCCCATTTTCGCCCACACATCTCCCACAAGGATAGCCTGTGAACCAATCGCTGGTCCAGAAACTGACCCGTACCAAGCCGGTCGATACTACAGTTGCACACTTACCAGCTGAGCACGCCCCAACCAGCAATGGCCTGCACCGTTCGATCGGCCTGTTCCCGCTGACGATGATCGGTGTCGGCGCCACTATCGGCACCGGTATTTTCTTCACAATGATGGAAGCCGTGCCCAAGGCAGGCCCCTCCGTCGTCCTGTCCTTCCTGATCGCCGCCATCACCGCCGGCCTGACGGCGCTGTGTTATGCCGAACTGTCGTTCCGGATTCCGGCCTCGGGCTCGTCGTACTCGTTCGCGTATGCGACC
The DNA here is from genome assembly GCF_979254035.1 of Duganella sp. AC237. Taxonomy (NCBI): domain Bacteria; kingdom Pseudomonadati; phylum Pseudomonadota; class Betaproteobacteria; order Burkholderiales; family Oxalobacteraceae; genus Duganella; species Duganella sp. AC237. The sequence continues at coordinate 584,603 of NZ_CEEDEW010000003.1, forward strand.
GTCGGCGAATTCGCCGCCTTCATCATGGCCGCCTGCCTGTTGCTCGAATACGGGCTGGCGGCGAGCGCGACCGCCATCGGCTGGTCCGACTACCTGAACAATTTCCTCACCAACGCCTTCGGCTGGCACATCCCGGACATGCTGCGCTCGCCCATGATCGTCTCCACCGCGCACGGTATCGAGTGGCGCGCGGGGCATATCAACCTGCCGCCTATCCTGTTGGTGATCTTGTGCGGCCTGCTGCTGATACGCGGCACCAAGGAATCGGCCATCACCAACGCCATCATGGTGCTGATCAAGCTGGCGATCCTGATCTTCTTCATCGTGATCGCGTTTTCCGGGTTTGACATCAATAACTTCCATCCGTTCTTCAGTCCCGACAACGGCGTGCACTATACCGGCATGGCCGGGGTGACGGCGGCGGCGGCGACGGTGTTCTTCTCGTTCATCGGCCTCGACACGGTCGCCACGGCCGGCGAAGAGGTGCGCAATCCCAAGCGCAACGTACCTATCGGCATCCTGTCGGCGCTGGCGATCGTGACGGTGTTCTATATGCTGGTGGCGGTGGCGGCGATGGGAGCGCAGCCGGCGTCGAAATTCGCCGGCCAGGAAGCCGGGCTGGCTGTGATCCTGCAGAACGTCACCGGCAAGACCTGGCCGGCGCTGGTGCTGGCGGCGGGCGCGGTGATCTCCGTGTTCAGCGTGACCCTGGTGACGATTTACGGCCAGACGCGGATTCTGTACGCGATCTCCAAGGACGGCCTGATCTCGAAGTCGTTCCAGAAGGTGAGCGCGAAGACGGCGTCACCGGTGCAGAACACGTTGATCGTCTGCATAGTCGTGGGTCTGGTGGCCGGCTTTGTGGACGCGACCTTCCTGTGGGACATGGTCAGCATGGGCACGCTGACGGCGTTTATCGTGGTGTCGCTGGCGGTGCCGGTGATGCGCAAGAAGGAAAACGGTAAGGGTGTGAAGGGCTTCCGTGTGCCGTTCGGTCCGTATGTGGTGCCGGGCCTGAGTATCAGCGCCTGCCTGTATCTGATGTTCGGTCTGTCGTTGACGACTTACACGATCTTTATCATCTGGATGTCGGCCGCGGTCGTGACGTACTTCCTGTACGGGATGCGCAACTCGAAATTGAATCTGCTGAAGTAACTTATTTAAACCGCTACAAACTAAAAAGCCCCGGCACCGCGTTAGCGGCCGGGGCTTTTTGCTGTGGCGCGCACGGCTTATTCTACGTCTTTGGTTGGCTTCGAGCCCAGGTACAGGCGCAGAACGATACCGGATACGGCGATGGCGGCAGGCAGGTTTTCGATGATGGTCAGCATGGTGGTTCTCCGTAAATAAGTGAGTGAACTGCTATTAACCGAAACGGGCTGCGATGTAGCGCAGTTCCGCAGCCAGGTTAGGCGAGTGGGCTTCCACGTCTTTAGCGGTGCTGCTCAGCCACCAGATGGTTTCATCGGCGCGCTCGGTGGTCGCTTCTGCAACAGCGGCTGGCTTCCGTGCAAACAGCGCAGCGAACAGTTGACGTACGGCGTTGGCGACGTTGCCTGCATAGTTGGCGTTGGTGTGAGTGTTGAAAGTAGTCGAGTTCATGAGAAGCTCCTGTTAAATGTTCGTTTGATGCAGTGCAGTATGCGCCGTTTTCAGAAATAAAAAAAATTTTGATTTGTGATAGGAGCCATTAGTTTTCAGTATAACTTGATGTTTTCCCTATGAAACATCGGTTCCGAATGGCAACAAATTATGTTGGATTTTTTTGCTTGGGATGCTGCATCCGGTAATCTTGGATGTCCGAATGGCAATAATGGCGGCTAACCGTGCGACAGGCTGGCAAAGCTATTCACGAACGTGATAGCGGATATCGATTTTATTTGGGAAATCAATGACAGGAAGTTAACGCCGGCGGTCGAGCCAGCGGCCGCCAAACATCGTGCACATCAGCGACAGCACGATCAGCGCAATGCCGGCCCATTGCCAGCCGGTGACGACGTCGCCCAGCAGCACCATGCCGGCGCTGATGCCGACCACCGGCACGCCCAAGCTGAACGGCGCCACGCGGTTGACCGGGTGCCGCTTGAGAAGCCGGGTCCACATGGCGTAGCCGAGAATGGTGGCCATCCAGCCCAGATAGGCGACCGCCGCCCAGGTGGTCCACGGCGCGCCGGTCCAGTGCCAGCGGGTGGCCGGATCGTCGAACGCCAGCGACAGCCCGATGAAAGGCAGGATCGGCACCAGGCTGCACCAGACCATGAAGCTGACCACGTCGAATTCCGGCGTGGCCTGCTGGGCGCGGCGCACGACGATATTGGAGGCGGCCCACATCGCCGCCGCCATCAACGTCAGCAAGAAGCCGCCGGCGGTGGTGCCGCCGGCGTGGCCCGGTTCCACGTAGTTCATGCCGAAGCAGACCAGCCCAACGGCCGCCAGCAGCAGGCCGCCTTTCAGGGCGCGGCTGGCGCGCTCGCGCAGCAGCACGAAGCCGAACAGGGCGGTGAAGAAGACCTGCGTTTGCAGGATGACCGACGCCAGCGAGGCCGACATGCCGACCTTGAGCGACAGGAACAGCAGTCCGAACTGGCCGACGCCCTGGCACAGTCCATAGGCGACGATCCATTTGACGGGGAGCTTGGGCGGACGCACGACGAGGATCAGCGGCAGCACCGCGAACACATAGCGGGCGGCGCCCATCTGGAACGGCGTCAGGTCCTTGAGGCCGATCTTCATCGCGACGAAGTTGGTGCCCCAGATCAGGACCACGGCCAGGGCGGAAAGGAGGTCGCGAGTGGTGAAAGGGGCGGATGATGAACTCATCGCCCCATGTTAGCAGTATCAGGCCACGTTGCGGACGATGGCTTCACTATGGACGATGATTTTTGCGGCATCGGCTTGCAACAGACGGATGCGGCGCTGCACCAAAGGCCAGCCCGACCACGGCACGGCGGCGGTGCCGGCTGCGCAGTCGACCGGCTTGTTCGGCGCCAGCGCAGCGAGCGGCGCTGGCGTCTTGCGCGCATGCCGATCGAGCGCCTGCGACAGGATGCCGACCACCTCGGCGTGGCTCTCGTCCAGCATGGCGTTGACCGGCTCCTTCGGCAACTCCGTCACGTGGCGGCGCAGGATCGAGCGCAAGGCCGCCACGTGCGCCACCAGCAGGTAGTTCTGCACGATGAACAGGTTGATGTCCTCCACTGCGCGCTGCTTGCTCGATGGCTCGTCGAGCATGCGCACCAGCGCGGAGCTGAGCGACGCCAGGCTGTCCATCAACCGTTTGCGCTCGATGCGGTAGGCGAAATCGTCCTTGCCTTTGCCTTGCAGCAGATCGAAGCTGGCCTGCATGTAGCGCAGGTTCACGTCCAGCACTTCGCGGATCAGGCGCGGGAGGGTTTGGTATTCCCAGTTGGCCAGCACGAAGCTGAAGGCCGTCGCCACCGCCGCGCCGATGAAGGTATCGATGAGGCGCTCCATGATCAGGTCGTTGTTCCCCGGCGCGATCAGGTGCATCTGCAGCAGGATCATGATACTGACCGCGATGGCGGCGTAGCGGTAGCGCAGGTAGATGAAAGTGGGCGTGGCCACCGTCGCCACCACCAGGATGCCGAGCATGAAAGCGGGGTGGTTCAGGTAGCGGATCACCAGCGCGGTGATCACGCAGCCGATGACGGTGCCGATGATGCGGTCGCTGCGCCGCTGCTTGGTCATGCTGAAGCTGGGCTTGAGGATGATCACGATGGTCAGCACGATCCAGTAGCTGTGCGCCGCGTAAGGCAGCCATGCGGCCACCGCCAGGCCGACCGAGATCGCCATCGCCACCCGCAGCGAGAAGCGGAAGATCGGCGAATCCATGCGCAGGTGCGACAGGATCATGCGCAGCTCGTACTTTTGCTGCGACAGGAAGGGCCCCATGTCGGCGTCGACCCAGAACGGCGTGGTGTCGTAGACCTTTTGGCTGGCCTGATGCAGTTCGCCGATCATCTTGATGATGGCGCGGATCTTGTTGCGCTGGGCGCGCAGCACCGCCAAGGCTTCCTGCTGCGGCTTACCGTCGTCGATGCGGCGCTGGATCGCGGCCAGTTCCGCTTCCACGGCGTCGAGCTCCGGCGTGTAGCTGATCTCCGCGTACGACGCCTTTTTGCGGGTGACGTCGTAGGCCACCGATTCGATATCGCGCGCGGCCTTGTAGGCCAGGTCGTGCAAGGTGGCGAGCACCGGCGAATCGGCCAGGTGCATGCGCAGTTGCGCGTAATCGGTGTGGGTCGACAGGATCAGCTCATACAGGTCCAGCATGCAGACGTGGACCTGCACCACGATGGCGTCCTTGCTGTTCTGGTGCGCGCGCAGGATCAGGTCTCGCGACGCTTGCTGGCGGTCGGCCAGCACGCTTTGATGGCGCACCAGCTTATTGAACTGCTCATTGAGGTTGTAGCGGGTGTCGTAGAAGTCGGCCTTGATGTCGATGTAGGCGGCCAGCTCGAACAGCGCCTCGGCCAGCACCTGCTGCTTGATGCGGTGACGCAGTATCCACGAGATGCCCATCGCGTACGCCAGGTAGGCCACCGCGCCCAGGGTGAACAGGCCGGTATGAATGAACGACTGCTTGACCGTCATCGAGTGCTCCATCGACATGGTCATGATGAACAGCGTGGCCAGTTGCAGCGGCATCGACTTTTTGCCGTAGACGACCATCATGCAGGCGAGGAAGCTGATGATCACCAGCATCGTCAGCAGCAGCCAATGCAGCGGCGCGCACAGGCTGATGAGCAAGGTAACGGCGCTGCACAGCAGCACCGAGGCGCTCATCTCGTTGAATTTGTGGCGCAGGGGGCTGGGCATGTCCATCAGCGCGGTGCACAGGGCGCCGATGCAGACCGTCATGGCGGTGGCCATGTCGGCGAACTGCAGGGTGATCACGGTGACGCCGACCAGGCCCGCAGCAAAGCGCAGCCCAAGATAAAAATAGTGGCTGTAGAAGAAAGTGCGCAGATTGAGTGCGTAGTGCATGGCTGTGACCTTGTGGGCAGCGGGTGCTAATGTGTGCACGGCGGGATCGCCGCCGCGCACACGGGGAACGCGAAACTACGGTGTCGGGCTGTCGTCAGAAGACCGACAGCACCGGGTAGCGGCGCCATTCGGGTTCGGCGTGGCGCTTGCCGTTTTCGAAGATGAAGCCCAATACTTTTTCCTGATCCGACAGCAGCGCCGGATTGGCTGCCTTCCACGCTTCGAACTTGGCCTTCAGTTCCGGCTCCGCTTCGAGCATTTCCAGCGCCAGGTCTTCGAACACGTAGTCGGAGAACGCTTCCTTCTTTTCCAGCACGCTGTTGAAGAAGCCCCAGCGGAAGAATGAGTCGTGGCCTTGCGGTTCCAGCGTTTCGACGGCGTAGCGGGCGTTGGCCTGCTTGAGCGGGATGAACCAGTCGCCCGGCTGCACGGTGAAGCTGCCGGTGCGCGCTTCCAGTTCCACGGCGTCGTGATACATATGGCCTTCATACGCGTGCGGGCGCGAGGTCACGGAAGCGATGTGATAGTACTGCGCCTCGATGGTCGACGCTTCGTCGAACGCGGCCATCTCGACGCCGTTCCACTGCAGGCGCTCGATGGCTTCGCGCCAGGCTTGCGGCACGATATAGCCTTTCGGCGCGCGCACGGTGGCCGCCGGCACGAAGTTGTTGTAGTAGGCGATGTCCTTTTCCCACGGCTGGCTGCGATCGTAGGAGAGGCGCTGATAGTTCCCCAGCACGCTGGCGCTGCGCTTGGCCGCGTAGCCCTCGAAGCGGACGGTCGACGGATTGGTGTCATCCATTTGCCAGGCGACGGTCCACTCGCTGGCGTTGGCCGCCTGCTCTTTTGCGTCGGCGCGCAGGGCGCGGATTTGCGCGCCGTGGGCGGCGGTGAAGGCCATCGTCACGTCCAGCAGCGCGCGCATCGATTCGTAGCGGTCCTTGAAAGGCTTGAGCATGTGCGTCTCCGGCATGAAGCCGATGACGTGGTGCAGGGCCGCGAAGCCGGTCGAGAAGCGCGGTACTTCCAGGAATTCGGCGATGCCGTCGTCCGGGCTGTCCTTGATTGGGTTGACGTAGGGGCAGGTGGGCCAGCCCTTCGCTTCCATCTCGGCGTAGATATGCGGCAGCATGGTCTCGCGCAGGAAGGGGCCGAGGCCGTAGCCCAGCTTATCCGCCTGGGTGTGGATCAGGGTCATCGTGTACGGATAGTCGGCGCCGTTGGACGTGTGGGTGTCGACCATGACGTCCGGGTCCCAGCTGGTCACCAGCTGGTTGAACAGGCGGGCGTTGAGCGTGTCGCACTTGATGAAGTCGCGGTTCAGGTCCAGGTGGCGGCTGTTGCCGCGGAAGCCGAATTGCTCGGGGCCGTCCTGGTTGACGCGCGAAGTGTTGGCCCGGTTCAGCGCGCCGTCGACGTTGTAGAGCGGTACGAACAGCAGCACGGTGTCGCCCAGCGCCGCCAGGCGGGCCGGCTCGTAGCACAGGTCGCGCACGATGGCCATGCAGGCGTCCACGCCCTCGGGTTCGCCGGGGTGGATGCCGTTGTTGTTGAAGAAGACGGTGCGGCCCTCGGCCTTGATCTGCGAGCGGTCGAACACGCCGTCCGGGCTGACGATGCCGGCATGCACCGGGATGCCGCCGTCGGACACGCCGATCTGTTCAAAACGCAGCACCTGCGGGAAGCGCGCGGCCAGCTCCTCGTAGAACGCGATGCATTCGGTCCACAGGGTGGTTTGATTTTGATTGCCTTTTTCATAAGGCGTCGGCATATCTGGGTGCATGGCAGTCTGGATCTCAGAGGAACAATGTGAAATGGCGCGCCACGCCTTGTGGGCGCTTCGGCGTGCTGTCGAGGGCGCGATTGTATCATTCGTGCCCGCTTTTTGAGCGGCGGCAGGCCGCTCGCGCCAAGTACTTGAGTTGTTTCAAGGAAATAAATCCACGCGGTGGTCTACTGGAATTCTCGTCATGAACCAGGAGCCAGCGATGTGGAACGGGAGTGGGCTTGGTGCGGTGCTGGTCGCTTTTCTGCTGGCGCTGGTGTGCAAGGTGGGGCTGGCGCAGATCGGGCCGCGCTATGTGATCGACGTGAAAGCGGTCGGCGGCGTCGCCATCGTCGGCGCGGCGCAAGGCAGCGTGCAGCTGGTCGGCAAAGGCCTGGCGCTGATCCGCTTCCGAGGGCTGCGCCTGCTGACCGTGGGGGCCGACGCCGACGCCTACAGCGCCGAGTCGGTGCGCGAGTGGCCGGCGGTCGACCTGGTGCTGGTGACGCCGGCCAGCGCCGGACGCTACGGCGGGCTGGCGCCGCTGGCCGCGCTGCGCAGGCTGCCGGTGATCCTGGTGGAGCCGTCCGCCGGCGCGGCGGTGCCGCCGATGCCGCCGCCATCGTCGGCGCCGGGCGGTGGTGGCGACGGCCCGCACTACTATCCGATGCAGACCTGGGACGCATTGCATCTGCGTAAGGGCACGGGGAAGAACAACGATAAAGCGTGGCTGCGCGTGACGGCCATGCCCGGTCGGCCGGGAACGGCGCCTGTGGCGGGTTTTGTGCTGGAGCTGGGCAGCGGCCGGACCTCGTACCGGTTGTATGTCAGCTGCGAGGCGCTGGCCGCCGACGAGATCGAAGGCCTGCCGCTGCGCCTGCCGGGTGCCGACCTGGCGCTATTGCCGGCGCGCGATGGGCCGCAGTTGGTGCCGCTGCGCCGGGCGACGCAGGGCGCCGGCGTACAGGTGGGCGATGCCGGCTTGGTCGGCAAGCCGGCCGCGCTGACGGTGGCCGGCTACGCGTTCCGGGCAATCCGGCGCTGATTATTTCTTGGCGTTGGTTTCCACCCAGGCCGCGAAGGCGTCGGCGAATTTCTTCAGGAATTCCCTGGTGCGGTCGTTGTTGATCTTGCCGTCGTCGCCCAGCAGGCTGCCGGCGCCGCCGATGTAAGCTTCCGGCTGTTGCAGCACCGGCATGTCGAGGAACACCAGCGACTGGCGCAGATGATGGTTGGCGCCGAAGCCACCCACCGCGCCGGGCGAAACGGTGACCACGCCGGCCGGCTTGCCGCTCCAGGCGCTGTCGCCGTAGGGACGCGAGCCGATATCGATGGCGTTCTTCAGCGGCGCCGGCACCGAGCGGTTGTACTCCGGCGTAACGAACAGCACGGCGTCGGCCTCCTTGATGCGCTGGCGGAAATGGGTCCATGCCTGCGGCGGCGTGACATCTTTCCCTTCCAAATCCTCGTTGTACAGGGCCATCTCGCCGATTTCAACGATGTTGAACTCCAGCGAAGGCGGCGCCAGCGCGATCAGTTCGTGGGCGAACTTGCGGTTGATCGACTCCTTGCGCAGACTGCCGATCACTACGGCGACTTTTTTGGCGGGCATGACTTCTCCTGGTCTTGATTGGTGGAATGGAAGCGTTACTGTACCGCAGGCGCAAAAAAACCACGCCGCGTTGCCGGGGCGTGGTTTCGTTGAGCGGCAGGGAATTACTCGGCGTTCATTTCCTTCAGCAGATTATCGGCGTGGTCGACGTGCTTCATGTTCCACAGGATGTAGCGCAGATCGACCTGGATATCGCGCGTCATCGCCTTGTTGAAGTCCCAATCGGAGATGATCGAATCGAGCGTGCCGTCGAAGGCCAGGCCGATCCACTCGCCTTTGCTGTTCAGCGCGGCCGAGCCGGAGTTGCCGCCGGTGATGTCCAACGTCGCCAGGTAGGCGACCGGCACCGATTTGAGCACCGGATCGACATACTTGCCGAAGTCCTTGGCCTTGATCGCGTCCAGCTGCGCCTTGGGCGCGTTGAACTCGCCTTCGCCGGTGGCCTTGGCGGCGACGCCGGCAACGGTGGTGAAGGCTTTCCAGCTCGAGCCGTCGGCGCCCGGATCGCGGCCGGCGATCTTGCCGAAGGTCACGCGCAGGGTGCTGTTGGCATCGGGATAAACAGCGCGGCCCTGGCTGTTCATGTAGGCGATCTTGGCCTTCATGTAGTTGCCGTAGGCTTGTTGCAGCTTGCCGCCCAGTTCTTCCTCGGCCGCTTCTTCCTTCAGGTCGTTGTCGTACAGCGCCACGGCCGCCTTGACGAAGGCGTCGTCGCTGGCCTTGAAGTCCTGCGGCTTCTTGTCCAGCCAGGCGGTGCGGGTGGCCGCGTCGCCCAGCTTGCTGCCGGCGTAGAGCTTGTCGAGCGCCGCTTGCAGGTCGGCGCGGCTCATGCCGTCCTTGATGCCGACGACCGTATCGAAGGCGGCGCTGCGCTGGGCGGCCGGCTGGGCCGCGTACTTGGCCAGGCTGTTCATGACCAGCGCCTTGTCGACCTTTTCGTCGTAATTGCGCAGCAGCGCGGCCACGCTGGACTTGATGCGCGGCACGTCGCGCACCTGGTAGCCGGACTTGCGCTCGACGTCCGGCTTGGCGTTCTCGTTGGCCAGGCGGTACAGCACGCGCGCGGTGTTGAGCAGGCGCGGTTTCGAGGTCGACAGGTAGTAGTCGCGCTTGGTTTCGGCGTCGCGCTGGGCGATCAGCTTCTCGACCAGTTCGATGTCGGACGCGTATTCCTTCTTGCGCGCGGCGTCGGCGTTGATCCAGGTCTTCAGCGCTTCGTGCTCGGCCGTTTTGCGGGCCAGCATATCGCTGTTGGCGTACGAGTTCAGCATGCCCTGGCGGTTCTTGTAGTAATTGTTGATGCTGGCCACCTGCGACGCGTATTTCAGCGCGGTGTCTTTATCATCCTTGGTCATGGCGGCGATGGTCGCCAGGTTCTCGGCCGACGTCTTGACGAAGTTCGGATAGCTCCAGTCGAAAGTGAAGGCCACTTCCGACGGCAGGCGGTGGCGGTTGGTGCGGCCGGGGTAGCCCAGCACCATGATGAAATCGCCTTCCTTGACGCCTTCCCTGGCCAGTTTCAGATAGTGCTGCGGCACGTAGGGGACGTTGTCCTTGCTGTAGTCGGCGGCCTTGCCGTCCTTGCTGACGTAGGCGCGGTAGAAGCCGTAATCGCCGGTGTGGCGCGGCCACATCCAGTTATCGGTATCGCCGCCGAACTTGCCGACGCCTTCCGGCGGCGCGTGCACCAGGCGCACGTCGCGGATCTCGAGCTGCTTGCTCAGATAAAATTCCAGGCCGCCGTAGAACGACGACACGGTGCAGCGGTGGCCCGCGTCTTTTTCGCACTCGGCGGTGATGGCCTTGCTGTTTTTCTCGATCGCATCGCTGCGCTTCTTGCCGCTCAGTTTGGCGACGGCTGGCGTGACGACCTGCTTGGTCACGTCGGTGACGGCCTTGGTTACGAAGATGCGGCTGCCCGGTGCGGCCGGCAATTCCTCGCCGAAGTTCTTGGCCAGGAAACCGTTGGCCAGCAGATTGCGTTCCGGCGTCGAATTGTGCGCGACGCTGCCGTAGACGCAATGGTGGTTGGTCGCAACGAGGCCTTGTGGCGACACGAACGACGCCGAGCAACCGCCGAGGCTAACGATGGCGCCGGCCGGGAACTCGGTCAGCTTGGTCAGGTTGGCGGGGTCCAGTTCGAGGCCGGCGGCTTTCAGTTCCTTCGCCACTTGTGGCAGCTGTTGCGGCATCCACATGCCTTCGTCGGCATGGGCGGCGGTGCTCAGGATGGCGAGCGCGATCAGAGTCTTATGCATTTATATCGTTTCCAAAGTGGTGACGTGGGACAGCGCTGAGAGTATCCGCAGCATTGCCGTATACGTCAACCACATTTTGACGATATCAAAAAGCAACCCCGGGGGCACTGACCCCCGGGGTGGGGGCTTACGGTTGGGGCCGTGTCTGAATGACAGACTTGACCCCGACTGTTTAGTCGGCTTTGATGGCTTCGATCTGGATCGCCAGTTTGACTTCCGGGGCGAACGCCGGGGTGCCGTAGTTCAGGCCGAAATCGGTGCGCTTGAACTCGGCCGTGGCGTCGGCGCCGCAGACTTCCTTCTTGTAGCGCGGGTGCATGATGCACTTGAACTTGTCGACCTTGAGCATGACCGGCTTGGTCACGCCCAGCATCGTCAGTTCGCCGTCGACGCCGATCAGCTTGTCACCGTCGAACTTGAACGATTTGCTCTTGTAGGTGATGGTCGGGAATTTCTCGACGTTGAACATGTCCGGACCGCGCGCGTGGCTGTCCATCTTGTCGAAACCGAAGTTGATCGAGGCCGGGTCGATGGCGATGTCCAGCGAGCCGGTCTTGGTCTTGGCGTCCAGGGTGACGGTGCCGCTGGTCTTGTTGAACTTGCCGCGCCATACCGACAGGCCCATGTGGTCGGCCTCGAAGCTCGGGAAGGTGTGCGTCGGGTCGATGTTGTAGGTGGCGGCGATGGCGGACGTGGCCGAGGCGGCCAGCAAGGTGGCGACCAGGATCTGTAATTTCATGCGGTGTGTCTCCCTGAGTGGATGGCGAGTGGTTTATTGACCGGACTTATTGGCCGGCTACTACGTGAAACTTGATCGTGACGTCGTCGGCCACCATGCTGGTGTCCTTCCATTCGCCTTCGCCGATGTTGTAGGCCAGGCGTTTGATCGGCAGCGCGCCGTCGAACACTTGCTTGCCGCCCTCGGTCTTGACCGTCAGCGGGAAGGTGATGTCGGTGGCTTTGCCTTTGATGGTCAGCTTGCCGGTGACGGTGAGCTTGCCCGGTCCGGCGCTTTTGATGGCGCTCGAGACGAAGGTCGCTTTCGGGAACTGGGCCGAGTTGAACCACTCCTTCTTGGCCACTTCCTTGTTGTACTCCGGATCGCCCATGTCCAGGCTGGCCGTTTCGACTTCGACCGTGGCCTTGGAGGCGTCCGGCTTGGCGGCGTCGTAGTCGATGGCGACCGTGTATTTCTTGAATTTCGATTCGATCGGCACGTTCATTTGCTTGAACGTGGCCGAAACCGAGCTCTTGGCTGGATCGGTTTTCAAGACGGCGGCGCTGGCGGCCAGGGCGACACCCATCAGGGAGACGAGGGCGATTTTCTTCATGGTTTTCATAGTGGCTCCGGTAGGGGGTTACGGCAGCATCCGCTTGAGCGTGATGTCGCGGTCGATAAAGTGATGCTTGAGTGCGGCCAGAGCGTGGGCGACAACAACACCCGCCATCGTCATGACCAAAACATAATGAACAGTTTTTAAAATTGCCTTAAGTTCAGGGTCCGGTCCGATCAGCGCCGGCAGGGTGACCAGCTTGAGGTAGACCACCGGCACGCCGGCCGCGCTGCCGTACAAATAGCCGGAGATCGGCGCGGCGAACATCAGGAAGTACAGCAGGTAGTGCACGCCGTCGGCGACCTTGTGCTGCCACGGCGGGATGCTCACCAGCGGCGCCGGCGGCGTGTTCGCCAACCGCCACAGCAGGCGGAGCGCGGCCAGCGCGAGCACCGTCACGCCCAGCCATTTGTGCCATGAGAAGTATTTGAGCTTGGTCGGCGTGAAGCCGGGGATGGCGACCATCGTCAGGCCGAGGAAGAAGGCCGCGACGATCATCAGCGCGATCAGCCAGTGCAGCAGCATGGCCGTCTTGGTATAGCGTTGCATGGGTAGTGCTCCGGAAAATAGTACGTGTTAGGACTAACTGTTGCGGCTAATATACCAAAGAAACGCGGCGTGTGCTGGCGGGCAATAAAAAAGCCCCCGGGACGTGCGTCGCGGAGGCTAGTGTATGACAGATTGCTTATTTACATCAGATGGCTTTTGCCAGAGCCGGGGCGATGCCGATGTAGTTGGCAGGGGTCATGTCCAGCAGCAGGTCCTTGGCGTCCTGCGGAATGGCCAGGCCGAGGATGAACTCGCGCAGCGCGTCCTTTGAGATGCCCTTGCCGCGCGTCAGTTCCTTCAACTGCTCGTACGGGTTCTCGACGCCGTAGCGGCGCATCACCGTTTGCACCGGCTCGGCCAGCACTTCCCAGTTGGCGTCGAGGTCGGCGGCGAGGCGGGCGTGGTTCACTTCGAGCTTGTTGAGGCCGCGCAGGCAGCTGTCGTAGGCCAGCAGGGTGTAGCCGAAGCCGACGCCGATGTTGCGCAGCACGGTCGAGTCGGTCAGGTCGCGCTGCATGCGCGAGACCGGCAGCTTTTCCGACAGGTGCTTCAGTACCGCGTTGGCCAGGCCCAGGTTGCCCTCGGAGTTTTCGAAGTCGATCGGGTTGACCTTGTGCGGCATGGTCGACGAGCCGATTTCGCCGGCCTTGGTCTTCTGCTTGAAGTAGCCCAGCGAGACGTAGCTCCAGATGTCGCGGTTCAAGTCCAGCAGGATGGTGTTGACGCGGGCGAAGGCGTCGAACAGTTCGGCCATGTAGTCGTGCGGTTCGATCTGGATGGTGTACGGGTTGAACACCAGGCCCAGACGCTGCTCGATGACGTCCTTGGAGAACGCCGCCCAGTCGAACGATGGATACGCCGACAGGTGGGCGTTGTAGTTGCCCACCGCGCCGTTCATTTTGCCGAGGATCTCGACCTGTTCGATGCGCGTGATGGCGCGCTGCAGGCGGGCGACGACGTTGGCCATCTCCTTGCCCAGGGTGGTCGGGCTGGCGGTCTGGCCGTGGGTGCGCGACAGCATCGGCACGTCGGCGTTGGCGATGGCGATGTCGGTCAGCCTGGCGATGACGTTGCGCAGCGATGGCAGCATGACGCCGTCGCGGGCGGCCTTGAGCATCATGCCGTGCGAGGTGTTGTTGATGTCTTCCGAGGTGCAGGCGAAGTGGATGAACTCCGACGCGGCGACCAGTTCCGGCACGTCCTTGACCTGTTCCTTGAGCCAGTATTCCACGGCCTTGACGTCGTGGTTGGTGACCGCTTCGATCTCCTTGATGCGGGCCGCGTCGCTTTCCTTGAACTCGTTGGCGATCTTGTCCAGCAGCGCGGTGCCGGCGGCCGAAAACGGCTCGATCTCGGCGAAACCGGCCAGCGACAGCGCTTGCAGCCAGGAGATTTCCACTTTGACGCGGTGGTGCATGAAGCCCGATTCGGACAGGATGGGACGCAGCAGGTCGGTTTTGCCGGCGTAGCGGCCGTCCAGCGGCGACAGCGCCGACAACGTGGAGTAAGCAGGTGTGGTCATGATCGAGGAGGGGAAGTTGAAGAAGGCAAAACGTGATTTTACCATTGGCGGAGGGCGACCCCGCCGATGTTATACTGTCCGCTAACCTTCTACTCCGTGCATCCATGAAACTTATCGGTTCCCTCGCCAGTCCTTATGTCCGCAAAGTTCGGGTCGTCCTGGCCGAAAAAAAGCTCGATTGCCAGTTCGAGCTGGAAAACGTGTGGGCGCCCGATACGGCCATCAGCATCCTGAACCCGCTGGGCAAGGTGCCGGCCCTGGTCATGGAGGACGGCAGTGTGATGGTCGATTCGCGCGTGATGGTCGAGTATCTGGATACCCTGACGCCGGTGTGCAAGCTGCTGCCGCCGAATGGCCGCGACCGCGCCGACGTCAAGTGCTGGGAGGCGCTGGCCGACGGCATGCTGGACGCCGCCATCATCGTGCGCCTGGAGCGCACCCAGCGTCCGATCGAGCTGCAAAGCGAGGACTGGATCGCGCGCCAGATGCGCAAGGTGCATTTGGGCCTGGCGGCGCTGTCGGAAAAGCTGGGCGACCAGGCTTACTGCGCAGGCAAGAACTATTCGCTGGCCGACGTGGCGGTCGGCTGCACCCTGGGCTGGCTGTCGTTCCGCTTCCCCGAGATCACATGGCGCGACGACCACGCCAACCTGGCCAAGTTGTTCGACAAGCTGTCGGAGCGCCAGTCGTTCAAAGACACCGTGCCATCCGCCTGAAGTAACCATGCCTAAGACGATGCCGCCCGAGGCGGACAGCGCCTCCGCGCAGCAGCGCCGGTTGCAGATGGCCGATATCGCGCGGCTGGCCGGCGTGTCCACCTCAACCGTGTCGCGCGCGCTGGCCGGCAGCAAATTGGTCAGCGAGGAAACGCGCGTGCGCATCATGGAGCTGGCGCGCTCGCTCAAATACACCATCAACATCGGCGCGCAAAACCTGCGCATGAAGCAGAACCGCACCGTCGGCGTGGTGATCCCGTACGACCCGGCCACGCGCCAGCATTTGTCCGATCCGTTTTTCCTGGGGATGCTGGGCAGCCTGGCCGACGCGCTGACCGAGCAGGGTTTCGACATGCTGGTCTCGCGCGTCAACGCCGAGGAGCTGGACGCGGCGGCCGGGCCGTTCGACACCGGCCGCGTGATCGGCATCGTGTTGATCGGCCAGTGGCGCCATCATGAACAATTGAACCAGCTTGCGGCGCGCCATGTGCCGATCGTGGTGTGGGGCGCGCAGTTGCCGCAGCAGCTGTACTGCACCGTCGGCGGCGACAACGTCACCGGCGGCGAGTTGGCCGTCACCCATTTGCTGGAGGAGGGCCGCAAGCGCATCGCCTTCTTCGGCGATATCAACCTGCCCGAGGTCGGGCAGCGTTACGAAGGCTATTGCGCCGCGCTGCGCAAGGCCGGCATCGAGGTCGATCCGGCCTTGCAGGTGTCGGTGTCGTTCCTGCCCGAGGGTGGACGGGAAGCGGTGCGGGAGCTGCTGGCGCGGCGCGTGCCGTTCGACGCCATCTTCGCCGGCAGCGATTTGCTGGCCATGACCGCGATTAATACGATGCGCGAGCACGGCCTGTTCGTACCGGGACAGGTGGCCGTCGTCGGCTATGACGATATCGAGCTGTCGACCTATTTCCATCCTCCTTTGAGCACCGTGCAGCAGCCGATCCGCGAGGCCGGCCGCGCGCTGGTGGCGTCGCTGCTGGAGCTGGTCGAGGGCCGGCCGTCGCCGTCGCTGCAGTTGCCGACCAAGCTGGTGGTGCGTTCGAGCAGTTGCGCCGTCTGACGACTGCCTAATTTTCGCAACCGATTGCATAAATTTAATGGTGCGACGCAGCATTAATCGTGCTCTGCAACGTAATTTTTGCCAAATCTGTCCCGGTTTCCTTCTGCGGTAATTGCACCCAGAACATATTGCGGCGCATCTATGCAATCGATTGCATTAAATCCGTGTTCAAGGAATAATGGCGTACCTGTTCAACAAAACAGCAGAGCAAAACGACAATATCTGGAGACCACCATGAAACACCGCACCATCAAACTGGCCGCCATGACGGCCGCCGTCGCCGCCGCCGTCCTGCACATGGGCGTCGCCGCCGCGCAGGAAGCCGCTCCCGCAGCCGCCGCTTCGGCCACCGCCGCACCCGCCGACGGTTTGAACATGGAACGCGTGGTGGTCACCGGCACCACCACGGGTTCGTCGAAGATGAAGACCAGCGTTTCGATCAGCACCATCGAGGGTGACGTCATCAAGAATTCGGCGGCCCTGAGCGCGGCCGAAGTGCTGCGCGCCGTGCCGGGCGTGCGCGCCGAATCGTCGGGCGGTGAGGGCAACGCCAACATCACCGTGCGCGGCGTGCCGGTATCGGCCGGCGGCGCGCGTTATGTGCAGATCCAGGAAGACGGCCTGCCGGTGCTGCAGTCGGGCGACTTCAACTTCATCACGCCGGACAGCTACGTCAAGATCGACGGCACGCTCGACCACCTGGAAGTGGTGCGCGGCGGCTCGGCCTCCACCCTGGCGACCAACGCGCCGGGCGGCATCATCAACTTCATCACCAAGACCGGCGAGGAGAAGGGCGGCCATATCGGCATCAGCCGCGGCCTCGGTTACGACGAGACACGCTACGATTTCGACTACGGCTCGCCGATCTCGGACAAGACCCGCTTCTTCATCGGCGGCAGCTACCGCACCGGCGAAGGCGTGCGCGATAGCGGCATGAGCACCGCCAGCGGTGGCCAGATTCGCGGCAATCTCACGCATGACCTGGACAATGGTTTCATCCGCCTGTCGTTCAAGCACGTCGACGACAAATCGCCGACCGCGCTGCCGGTGCCGGTGCGCGTGGTGAACCAAAAGATCACCGAGATCCCCGGCATCGATCCGCGCACGGTGAGCTTCTATTCGCCGAACTGGGTGCGCGATGTCACCTTGGGCAAGAACAACACCCCGGTGTCGACCGACGTCAACGACGGCCTGCATGTGAAGAGCGATTCGATCGGCCTGGAAGGCTCGTTCGACCTGGGCGACGGCTGGAACCTCAGTAACAAGTTCCGCGCCTCCGACAACAGCGGCCGCTTCACCGGCGTCTTCGCCGGTAACAATGGCGTGAACGGCAATTACACCTTCGCCACCGGTCCGAATCGCGGCCAGGCCTACAACGGCGCCGCCTTCTCGGCGGTGGTGTTCAACACCTCGATCGACGACGCCGGCAATACGCTCAACGACACCAAGCTGTCGAAGACCTTCAAGCTGGCCGATGGCTCGAAGTTGACCACCACCGCCGGCCTGTATCTGTCGAACCAGAAGCTGGCGTTGACGTGGAACTTCAACGAGTACCTGATGCAGCTGAGCGGCGACAAACCGGCGCTGCTGCAAACGGCCAGCACCACGCCAGGCCTGGTCGGTCCGGCCTTCGGCGGCTGCTGCATGCGCGCGGTCGATATGGAATACAAACTGACGTCGCCTTACCTGAACGTGGGTTACGAGGCCGGTCCGCTGAACCTGGACGCGAGCGTGCGCCAGGACCGCCAGGAAGCCAACGGCAGCGCCAACATCGCCACCGGCGGCCTGCGCTACGATCCGGCCACCGAGCAGATGGTCAACTACAAGATCAACCACACGTCGTATTCGGTGGGCGGTAACTACCGGATCACCAACAACCTGGCGACGTTCGCGCGCGTCAGCGATGGCGTGGCGTTCAATGCGGACCGCATTTTGTTCGGCACGCCGCTGGATGGTTCGGCGCCGATCAACATCAACACCGTCAAGCAGCTGGAAGGCGGCGTGAAATGGCGCAGCGGCGGTTTGAGCACCTTCGTGACGCTGTTCCAGGCCAAGACCGACGAGAGCAACTACGAGGCGACCACGCAGCGCAGCACCTCGAACAAGTACGACGCCAAGGGCGTGGAGCTGGAAGGCGCGTATTCAATCGGCGACTTCCGCATCAGCGGCGGCGCGACTTACACGCATGCCAAGATCACCGGCACCGCCGCCGCAGATGTGGCCAACATCGGTAATTCGCCACGCCGCCAGGCCAAGTGGATCTATCAGGTTGCACCTACCTATACCATCGGCGACGCGACGGTCGGCGCCAGCGTGATCGGCACCGGCAAATCGTGGGGCGACGATGCGCACACTATCGAGATGCCGGCGTATGCTGTGGTCAACGCCTTCGTCAACTACCGCGTGACTGAGAAAGCCACCGTGTCGCTGAGTGCCAATAACCTGTTCAACAAGATCGGCTATACCGAAGTGGAAGGCGATGGGCATGCGGCACGCTCGATCACCGGCCGCGCCGCGAAGGTCACCTTGTCGTACGCGTTCTAAGCAGGACCAAGCTTCAATCTGAAACACGTAGGGCGGATTAGCGCAGCGTAATCCGCCAATGCATGCGTCGTCGGCGGCGCATGCATGGTGGATTACGGCGTTCCGCCTAATCCCCCCCTACGAAAACCCATCACCAAGCCTTTCGACTATGCCCTCTCAAGTAACCTCGGACCGCCTGCTCGCGGTCCTTCCCGAAGATCTGCGGCCACAGGCGGCTGAACGCCTGACAACGGCCGGGCCGGTGCTGCGCCGCCTGCTGGCCGGCCTGTACGGCGACCACGTCGGCTTCGACGCCTGGCTCGGCGATCTGATGGCATCCCTGGGCAAGCTGTACGCCGAACGCGCCCCCGAACTGCGCGCGCTCGACCTCCAGCGCGTCGCGCACCCCGACTGGTTCCTCAACCAGCGCATGCTTGGCTACTGCGCCTACGTACAAAACTTCGGCGGCAATTTGAACGGCGTCGCCGACCGCATCCCCTATCTCGAGGAACTGGGCGTCAGCTACCTGCACCTGCTGCCTTTCCTGCGTCCACGCGAAGGCGAAAACGACGGCGGCTTCGCCGTCACCAGCTTCGACGAAGTCGATCCGGCGCTGGGCACCAACGCCGACCTGCACGCGCTGACCACGCGCCTGCGCACGGCCGGCATCAGCCTGTGCTCCGACTTCATCCTGAACCACGTCGCCGACGACAACCAATGGGCGCTGGCCGCGAAAGCCGGCGACGCCAGGGCGCGCGCGATGTTCCACGTCTTCCCCGACCGCGACCTGCCGGACCGCCACGAGCGCACACTCGGCCAGGTGTTCCCGCAAGTCGCGCCGGGTAACTTCACCTATGTCGAAGCGATGGGCGGCTGGGTGTGGACCACCTTCTACCCCTATCAGTGGGACATGAACTGGTCCAATCCGGACGTCTTCGTTGAAATGGCGGCTGCCATGCTGCGCCTGGCCAATCGCGGCATTGAAGTGTTCCGCCTCGATTCCACAGCCTTCCTGTGGAAGCGCGAAGGCACCAACAGCATGAACCAACCGGAGGCGCACCAGATCCTGCAAGCGCTGCGCGCCATCGTCGATATCGTCGCACCGGGCGTTCTGCTGAAGGCCGAGGCTATCGTGCCGACACGCGAGCTGCCGGCCTATCTGGGCAGCGCCGCCGCGCCGGAATGCCATATCGCCTATCACAGCAGCCTGATGGCGGCCGGCTGGGTGGCGCTGGCGGAGCAAAACACCGGCGTGCTGCGCGAGGTGATCCGCAATACGCCGGCCTTGCCGTCGGCCGCCACCTGGCTCAGTTACGTGCGCTGCCACGACGACATCGGCTGGAACGTGCTGCGCGCGGAGGCGGAAGTCGGTTCTACCGCCGGCAGCGCGGCACGGCTGGCCGGCGCCGCGCGCTTCTTTGGCGGCGCGGAGGGCAGTTACGCCAGCGGCGCCGCCTTCCAGAGCACCGATCCTAACGCGGCCCACGGCAGCAACGGCATGGCTGCGTCGCTGACCGGTTTGCAGACCGCGAGCAACGAGGAGGAACGTTCGCTGGCACTGCGCCGCATGCAGTTGCTGCATGGCCTGGCGCTGAGCTTTGGCGCGCTGCCGGTGCTGTACATGGGCGACGAGCTGGCGATGGAAAACGACTATAGTTACCTGGATCGTCCGCAGCACGCGATGGACAGCCGCTGGTTGCAGCGCCCCGTGTTCGACGAGCAGCGCTGGAAGCACCGCTACGATAAAAGCACCGCGCCGGGGATCATGTTCCAGGGCCTGGCCAATTTGATACGCGTGCGCCGCAAGCAGGATGCGCTGGCCGCCAACGCGCCGCGCGCAATGCTGGCAGACGCGCCGGAAGGCTTGCTGGCGCTGGCGCGCGGGGACAGCTTCCTGACGTTGATGAACTTCACCGGCCAGCCGCAGGACTACGCGCTGCAAGGCGTCTGGAGCGACTGCGCGGCGCCGGGCCGCGTCGATGGCACGATCACCCTGGCGCCCTACGCGATGCACTGGCTGGCACGCGAATAATATAAAATCGCCCGAGAGGGCGTGGAGACATGCATGAATGCAGCTATAACCCCAAGAACGATCGCCGTATTCGGCGAAGCGCTGGTAGACGATTTCATCACCGAGCAGGTTGTCGGCGGTGCGCCGTTCAACGTGGCGCGCAATCTGGCGGCGTTCGGCGTTGCCACGCTGATGGTCACGCGCATCGGCGACGACAAGAACGGCGCGTTGATGCGCGCGGAGTTCGAGCGTTTCGGCATGAGCCAGGCCGGCTTGCAGATCGATCCGAAGGAGGCCACCGGCCGCGTGGTGGTCGAGCGCAACGAGCAAGGCCACCGCTTCATCATCCTGCCCGACCAGGCCTACGACTATGTGGAGACGCCTGCCGCGCTGGCGGCGCTGGCCGAGGCCAAGCCAGGCGTCATCTACTTCGGCACGATGGCGCAGCGCCACGAGTGTTCGCGCAAGACGGTGCGCGAGATGCTGCGCCATTCGGACGCCATGCGCTACCTGGACCTGAACGTGCGGGACGGGCAGGTGACGGAACGCTGCGCCTTCGAGTCTTTGCACCTGGCCGACATCGTCAAGGTCAACGAGGAAGAGCTCAAGGATTTATTCAGCTGGTACACGCACACCAAGCCGGGAACGAAGGCGATCGACAGCCCCGAGATGGTGGAGGCCTGCCAGGCGCTGATGCGGATCTTCTCGCTCAAGGGGCTGATCGTCACGCTCGGTGAGCGCGGCGCGTTGCACTTCGGCGCCGACGGCGCCGTCACCGCCAACCAGGAGTGCCACGCGCCGGCGCGCATCGTCGACACGGTCGGCGCGGGGGACGCCTTCTCGGCCGTGTTCCTGTTCGGACAGTCGCGGGGCTGGTCGCTGGCGCTCACGCTGGCGCGCGCCAACGCCTTCGCCGGCGCCATTTGCGGCATTTCGGGAGCGGTGCCGGCCGATATCGCCTTCTATCAGCCATGGATCGCCTGCTGGCGCAGCGGCGGCGTCTTGCCGTCGAAAGCCGGGGCGGTGGTATGAGCGGCACCTGCATGAAACCGCATCTGTCGTGGTGGCAGATCGTCAATATGAACATTGGCTTCTTCGGCATCCAGTTCAGCTTTGGCCTGCAGCAAAGCAGCATGAGCCCCATCTACAAGTACCTGGGCGCCGACGAGGCGAGCCTGCCGTATCTGTGGCTGGCCGGCCCGATGACCGGGCTGCTGGTGCAGCCGCTGATCGGCGCGATGAGCGACCGCACCGTCACGCGCTGGGGGCGGCGCACGCCGTACTTCCTGATCGGCGCGATCCTGTGCAGCCTTGGCCTGCTGGCGATGCCGTTCAGCCCCACCTTGTGGATGGCGGCCAGCCTGCTGTGGATACTGGACGCGGCCAACAACGTGACGATGGAGCCGTACCGCGCCTTCGTCAGCGACAAGCTGGCGCCGAAGCAGCATTCGCTGGGCTTCCTGACGCAGAGCGCCTTCACGGGTCTGGGTCAAACGCTGGCCTACCTGACGCCGTCGTTGCTGGTCTGGCTGGGCATGAACAAGGACGCCGTCAACAGCAGCCATATTCCGCATATCGTCATCGTGGCCTTTTTGATCGGCGCGGTGTTCTCGATCAGCTCCGTGCTGTGGACCTTGAAGACGACGCCCGAGCATCCGCTGACCGCGCAGGAGCTGGCGGAGATCCGTTCGCGGCCGGCCGGCTGGCGTCATACCTTGGGCGACATCGTCAGCGCCGTGCGCGAGATGCCGGCGACGATGAAGCAGCTGGTGTGGGTCAAGCTGTTCCAGTGGTATGCGATGTTCTGCTACTGGCAGTACATCATGCTGTCGCTGTCGACCACCTTGTACGGCACCACCGACCAGGCGTCGCAGGGATTTCGCGACGCCGGCTTGCTGGCCGGGCAGGTGGGGGCCTTCTATAACTTCATCGCGTTCATCGGCGCGCTGGCGCTGGTGCCATTCACGCGCAAGTATGGTCCGAAGCTGACGCACAGCGTGTGCCTGATGCTGGCCGGTTTCGCGATGCTGAGTATTCCGATGATCCACTCGCCGGCGCTGCTGTTCGTGCCGATGGTCGGCATCGGCCTGGCGTGGGCGTCCATCATGGGCAATCCGTATGTGATGCTGGCCGGTTGCATTCCGCCGGAGCGCACCGGGGTTTATATGGGCATCTTCAATATGTTCATCGTGATCCCGATGATCATCCAGATCTTCACGCTGCCTTTGTACTACCGCAGCCTGCTGGGCGGGAATCCGGAGAACGTGATCCGGCTGGCCGGTGGCCTGATGTTGTGCGGCGCGGTGGCCGTGCTGTTCGTGAAATTAAAAAAGCCGCAGGCGGAGGGCCTGCGGCTTAAGGATAACGAGGCGACCGGCGCCGCATAACGCCGCCGATCGTCAAGCAGGGATTTACTCTTCGATGATCTGGCTTTGCAGGTAGTTCTGGATGCCGATCTTGCCGATCAGGTCCAGCTGCGTTTCAAGCCAGTCGATGTGCTCTTCCGTGTCTTCCAAAATCATCAACAGCAGGTCGCGCGAGACGTAGTCACCGGCCTTCTCGGCGGTGGCGATGCCTTCCTTGACGGTCAACTGGGCGCCTTTTTCCAGCGCCAGGTCGCAGCCGATCATTTCTTCGGTGTGTTCGCCGATCATGATCTTGTGCATCGCTTGCAGGTTCGGCAGGCCGTCGAGCATCAGGATGCGGTCGATCAGCTTGTCGGCGTGCTTCATTTCGCCGATCGATTCTTCGTATTCTTTCTTCGCGATCTTTTCCAGGCCCCAGTGCTTGTACATGCGCGCGTGGAGGAAGTACTGGTTGATGGCGGTGAGTTCGTTGGTCAGCTGTGCGTTCAACAAACGGATGACTTCTGGATCGCCCTTCATGGCTTGCTTTCTAAAATGGTGTCGAATACCCGCATTCTGCCACGAACGGGCTGGCGAGGCGTAGCGGCACGGCCGTAAATCGTGCCCGGCGGCGTAAAACTGTATCAATATCCCCGGAGTGAGATTGTTGGTGTTAATGAAAACAATTAACATTCGCACCATCACGTGGCGCCAGTGTGAGGCAACCCACCGAGTGCTGGCGCCGCCAGAGCTAACATGGGTGCTCTACTTATTCGTACTTACCAGGAGCGCGCCATGGATTCGATCAATGCCAACCAGCCGGAACAAAACCATCAAGATCTGATCGGCGAAGACGCCGTCAAGAAGATCAAGGACTTCGTCGATAGCACGCCCGGCTGCTTCTTCTGCACCAACGATGGCGACGGCGGTCCGGGCGATGCGCGGCCGATGATGGCGCAGCAGGTCGATGATCTGGGTAACATCTGGTTCATCAGTGCCAGCGACAGTTTGAAGAACCAGGAGCTGGCGGCAGATCCTTCGGCGACCTTGTACTTCCAGGGTTCGGCACACTCGGAGTTCCTGCACATCGAGGGCGTGGCCACCGTGCTGCGCGACCGCGCGAAGCTCAAGGAGCTGTGGAGCTTTACCATGAAGACCTGGTTCACGGAGGGCGAGGACGATCCGCGCATCACGCTGATCAAGTTTGCGCCGACTTACGGTTATTATTGGGACACCAAGCATGGCCGCGCGGTGGCTGGCGTGAAGATGCTGATTGGCGCCGTGATCGGCAAGACGCTGGACGATTCGATCGAGGGTCGTCTGGATCTGTGATGATATAAATGACATGCGCCGCAGGAGCGGCGCATGGTTCAACCCAGCTGGAAGTTGATCGGCACCAGCGCGTACACCGGTATGGCCTTGCCATCTTCGATATACGGTTTGTACAGCGCGCGCAGCACGGCCTGGCGGCCGGCTTCATCGAGCTTCTCGGAACCCGACGATTTTTGGATCGTCACTTGCTCCGCCTGGCCTTTCTCTCCAATCAGCACGCGCAGCATCACGATGCCGCTCTCGCCCATGCGGCGGGCCATGCTCGGGTACACCGGCTGCGGCGCGCGGATATATTCCACCCCTGTGATGGTTTTCGGCGCCGACGGCGCTGCCGGCGCTGGCGTCGGCGGTGCGGCAGGTCCGGCCACGGCAGGCGTCGACGGCTGGTTGGTGCGCGGTGTCGGCGGCGCGACGGTGATCGTCGGCTCGACCTGCGGCGTGGCCAGTTGCGGCATCGGCGGGATATAGGTCGGCGTCAGCTTCACGACCGGCACCGTCTTCGGCTCCGGCGGAGCCGCCTTGAGCGGCTCGGGCGAGGCGACGAAGGTCACCGTGACCACCTTGGGCATGACGGCGACGGCGATCTTGCTCATCATCCCCGAATTGATCGCATAAAACATCAACGCATGACCCACGACGATCGCCGCCAGCGGCGCGAACCTGCGTCCGCGCGCCTTCATTTGGCGCAGTCCAGCGTCGTTCACGGACAGCGAGGGCGCCGTCCGGCTATAAGTCATGGTGTTCATAATTAGTTGGTGAAGACGGGACGCTTCAGCACGGTTTCTTTGATCTCTGCGGTGGCCTGGATCGTTGCCAGATGCTCGTTGAGGATTTGTTCGGCGCAATCGAAGCATTGGCCGCAGCAGGTCGACACGCCCAGGTCGCGGCGCAGTTCTTCGATCGAGGCCACGCCCAGCTCGACGGCTTGACGGATTTCACGATCAGATATGTTGTTGCAGACACATACAATCATTACGCACCTTCTGGCTAGCTGCTAAAAATGGGTTGGTTCAACCCGAACAAGAGCAATAAAGACATGATTGCAGGTAACTTAATGCGAATCATTATCATTAATCGTATACTGCCTCAACTTGGCGGCCGATGCAAGCGTAAATAGTAGTAATTCGCATTACCGTTTATAATGCTAGTATCTTATTTCCGGCGAGAACGCGCTCTTGCGAACCGCCGGGCGCGTCGCCGCCCACCGGCGCCGCATCCTGACCGGACTTAGCTCATGACGCCTGCTGTTCCCCTGATCACCCTGGACGCGCTGACGACCGGCGCCGCCGCCACCGTGGTGCACGTTTCGCCCGGCGACGCCGCCGACGACGGCGCCGGCCTGGCGCGGCGCCTGATGGAACTGGGCTTCGTCCCCGGCGAGAAGGTCCGCCTGCTCAAGCGCGGCATGCCCGGCGGCGAGCCGCTGGCCATCAAGGTCGGCAACTCCACTTTTGCGTTGCGCCGCTTCGAAGCCGCGCTCATTTCGATTCAACCGGACCAATAAACAATGGGTGCTGTAGAAAACGCGGTGCCGCAGGCGCCCACGACTTCCCCGTCCCGGACGCCCATCGTGGCCCTGCTGGGCAATCCGAATTGCGGCAAGACCGCCTTGTTCAACCGCCTGACCGGCTCGCGCCAGAAGGTCGCCAACTACGCCGGCGTGACCATCGAGCGCAAGGAAGGCTCGTTCAGCTCCCCCAACGGCCACGGCTTCCGCGTGCTCGACCTGCCGGGTGCCTATAGTTTGTCGGCCCACACGCCGGACGAGGAAATCACGCGCGACGTCGTCGCCGGCCTGCGCGCCGGCGAGGCCGCGCCGGACGTCGTGGTCTGCGTGGTCAACGCCACCAATCTGCGCCTGAACCTGCGACTTGTATTAGAGATCAAACGCCTCGGCCTGCCGATGGTGCTGGCGCTGAACATGGTCGACGTGGCCAAGAAGCGTGGCATCGAGATCGACGCCGACCTGCTGGCCGACGAATTGGGCATGCCGGTGGTGGAGACGGTGGCGGTGCAGGCCGGCGGCGAGAAGTCGCTGGTGCGCGCGCTCGAACTGATGCTGCCGCTGCCGGCGGCGAAACCGAATCCGCTGTCGGCGATCGACGCCGTATCGGTCGAGGACACGCAGCGCGAGGTGCGCCGCATCCTGGCCGCCGTCAGCAACGACGTCCACGACACCGGCAACCTGACCGAAAAAATCGACAACGTGGTGATGCACCCGGTGGTCGGCCCGATCATCCTGGCGTTGCTGATGTTCCTGGTGTTCCAGGCCGTGTTCACGTGGGCGGCGGTGCCGATGGAGATGATCTCCGGCGGCGTCGAAAGCCTGGGCAAGGTGCTGGGCGCCTATCTGCCCGACGGCATGCTGCGCAGCCTTCTGGTGGAAGGCATCATGGGCGGCGTCGGCAGCGTGCTGGTGTTCCTGCCGCAGATTCTGATCCTGTTCTTCTTCATCCTGATGCTGGAGGACTGCGGCTACCTGCCGCGCGCGGCCTTCCTGCTGGACCGGCTGATGGGCGGCGTGGGCTTGTCGGGCCGCGCCTTCATCCCGCTGCTGTCCAGTTTTGCGTGCGCGATCCCCGGCGTGATGGCCGCGCGCACCATTCAGAATAAGCGCGACCGCCTGGTGACGATCATGATCGCGCCGCTGATGACGTGTTCCGCGCGCCTGCCGGTGTACGCGCTGGTGATCGCCGCCTTCATTCCGGAGCGCGAAGTGGGCGGCTTCATGAGCCTTCAGGGGCTGGTGCTGTTCATCCTGTACTTCGCCGGCATTATCTCGGCGATGGCGGTGGCCTACTTCATGAAGCGCGCCATGGGCTCGACGCACAAGCAGCCGCTGATGCTGGAGCTGCCGGCCTATCACTGGCCGCACATGCGCAACCTGGCCCTGGGCCTGTGGGAGCGCGCGCGCATCTTCCTGACGCGCGTCGGTACCGTGATTCTGACGCTGATGATTCTGGTCTGGTTCCTCAGCACCTTCCCGGGCGCGCCGGAAGGCGCCACGCATCCGCCTATTTATTACAGCGTCGCCGGCATGATCGGCCGCGCTTTGGAATTCGTGTTCGCGCCGATCGGCTTCAACTGGCAGATCTGCATCGCGCTGGTGCCGGGCATGGCCGCGCGTGAAGTGGCCGTTGGCGCGCTGGGCACCGTGTACGCGTTGTCGCAGAGCGGCGACGACCTGGCGCAGTCGCTGACGCCGATCATCGCCGCGTCGTGGGCGCTGCCGACGGCGTTGTCGCTGCTGGCGTGGTATGTGTTCGCGCCGCAGTGCTTGTCGACGTTGAGCGTGGTGCGCCGCGAAACCAACAGCATCCGCTATCCATTGCTGATGGCGGGTTACATGTTCGCGCTGGCGTACGTGGCGTCGTTCCTGACGTACCGTATCTCGATGGCGCTGATAGGTTGACAGGAGGCTGATATGTGGCAGCAGATTATCGTTGGATTGATTGTCGCGGCGGCGGTGCTGCACGCTTGCACCAAGTACCTGCCGGCGGCGTGGCGACAGCAGATTGTGTATTTCCTGACGCGGCGCGGGTTCGACCAGAACAAGATGGCCAAGCTGTTCAAGACGCAGGCCAACTGCGGCGATGGTTGCGGCAGCTGCGGGTCGTGCGAGACGTCGGCGCCGGCGGCGTCGTCCACTTCATCGTCCCCGGATTCCTCGACGCCGCACAAGCGCGTCATCAAGCTGCACGTCCAGCGCTGACAGGCTGCATGGGGAGGGTTGGGGCACACGGAATCCTGTGGTAAACCCTCTCTTTCGTCTTCTCTTTTCTTCTATTTTTCTCGCCTTTTTTCTCTTTTTGGATTCCGCCATAAAAAGCGAAGAAAAGAGAAGAAAATAGACAAAAGCAGAAGTAAAAAGAGAGCGTTTGCCACAGTGCGCGCATAGCCCGGGCGCTAGTTGATGTTCACCTGTGACTGCGCAAGGTCGCCAGCTACCTCTCCCATTAGTCTTTTCCCAATCGTTTGATTTTTCAACCTTTGGGACTAAGATTAGCCATGGCGATCACGTTTGATCCCAACAAAGATGCACTCAATCTCCGTAAGCACGGCATTTCGCTGGCTGCTGCCGCTGCGTTCGAATGGGAGACGGCCGTGATCTGGACTGACCAGCGCTTTCACTACAACGAACTACGCGAATGCGGCCTGGGTCTAATCGGCAAGAACTTGTATTTTATTGTATTCGTTCAGCAAGGCAATAATGAGCGCATTATCAGTTTGCGCAAGGCGAACAAAGCGGAGGTAAGACGTTATGCGACATATCGAACGTGAAATTATTCCACCAACAGATGAGGAAGACGCGGCAATCACCGCTGCAGCGCTTTCCGACCCCGATGCATTGCCCCTGACAGAGGAACAACTTGCGCAGCTGCGGCCGTGGCGCTTGCGCCTGCTGCCCCCGCCGGGCTCCCCGAAAGTGTCATTAAGGATAGATTACGACGCTGACCTGATCGAAGTCTTCAAACGTACCGGCGACGGTTGGGAAGCCGGCATGAACGCCGTATTGCGCGAGTGGGCGATGCGACGCGGCTATCTACCGTTCCCTGACTAGCTTCACAAGCGTCGGCTAGCGCAGCAGATTGACTTTCGCCAGATCGATCAGCTCACCGGCGCGGCCATCGAGCACCGCCTTGATCATGAACAGGCCGAACTTGTGCGCCTCGTCCAAGGTCGCGTGCGGCGGCATGATCAACTCCTGGCGCGCGCTCACCACATCGACCAGCACCGGCCCGTTGTGGGCCAGCGCCTCGCGCAGCGCGCCCTCCAGCGCCTGCGGGTCTTCCACCCGGATGCCCTTGATGCCCATCGCCTCGGCCATGGCGGCGAAATTCGGATTCTTCAAATCGCAACCGGTGTCGAGGAAGCCGTTCGCCTTCATCTCCAGCTCGACGAAACCCAGGGTGCCGTTGTTGAGCACAATGATCTTCACCGGCAAATCGAGCTGCAGCAGCGTGAGGAACTCGCCCATCATCATCGCGAAGCCACCGTCGCCCGACAGCGAAATCACCTGCCGGTCCGGATGCGACGCCTGCGCGCCGATCGCGTGCAGCATGGCGTTGGCCATCGAACCGTGGTTGAACGAGCCGACCAGCCGCCGTTTGCCATTCAACTTCAGGTAGCGCGCCGCCCAGGCGATCGGCGTGCCGACGTCGCAGGTGAAGATGGCGTCGTCGTCCGCCAGTTCGCTGACCAGGCGCATGATGGCCTGCGGATGGATGGCGCGGGTGCCGGCGTCGATGACGGCTAAACTATCGAGGTCTTTGCGCGCCTCGGCATAATCGGCACGTGCCTTTGCCAGGAAGCCGCCATCGGATTTCTCCGCCAGCTTGGGCAGCAAGGCGCCCAGCGTCTCCTTCACGCCGCCCAGCACGCCCAGCGCCAGCGGGCAGCGGTTCCCCAAGGCCTCCGGACGCACATCGATCTGCGCGATTTTGGCCTGCTCGGGGAAGAACTGGCGATACGGGAAATCGGCGCCCAGCACCAGCAAGGTATCGCAACCTTTCATCGCCTTGTAGCCGGATGCGAAGCCCACCAAACCGGTCATGCCGACGTCGTACGGGTTGTCGTACTCGATGTATTCCTTGCCGCGCAGGGTGTGCACGATGGGTGCCTGCAGCGTACGCGCCAACTCCATGACCTCGGCGTGCGCGCCGGCGCAACCGGCGCCGCAGAACAGCGCGACACGTTCGGCGCCGTTGAGCAGCGCCGCCAGTTCATCGATATCGCGCGGGTTCGGCATGAGCGCCGGAGGATTCGGCAGTAGCCACGCCGGCGCCGCCGCGTGTAAAGGCTGCAGCGCGACATCGCCCGGAATGACCACGACGGCGACCCCACGCCGCGCCACCGCGATGCGCATGGCGCGATGCAGGATTTGCGGCAGCAGCGCCGGATTCGACACCAGCTCGACGTAGTGGCTGCAATCCTTGAACAGGCTTTCGGGATGCGTGGCCTGGAAGTAGTCGATACCGATCTCGGTGCTCGGAATGTGGGCGGCGATCGCCAGCACCGGCACGCCGCTGCGCTGGCAGTCGAACAGGCCGTTGATCAGGTGCAGATTGCCCGGGCCGCAGCTGCCGGCGCACACCGCCAGTTCGCCCGTCAAGTGGGCCTCGGCGCCGGCGGCGAAGGCGGCGCCTTCCTCGTGGCGCATGTGCACCCATTCGATGGCCTGTTCGCGCCGCAGCGCGTCGGTGAAGCCGTTCAACGAATCCCCGACCACGCCGAACACGCGCTTGACGCCAGCCCGTGCCAAGGTGTGTGCCATGTAGTCCGCAGCGGTAGCGCTCATATTCCGACCTCCCGGATAAATGTTAAAAAATTATCTGAGAGCCGAGTGTAGTGGAGTGCCGCGCGCCTTCCCATCTCCTATTGTGGAGGGGCGCCTAGCACAGCGGATTGAACGATTCCGCCTGCGCCATCGGCCAATATAACCCGAACACCGGCGGCAGACGCGCCAGCTGGCTCGGGTCGAGCAACTGTCCGGCTTCCAGATACGGCAGCAACTGCGACACCAGCTTGACCTGGTTGGGCGAGATGCGCCGCACCAGGTGGCGCGGCTTGAGCTGCGACGGGTGCGTCAGGCCGGCGGCGGCGATCAGCTGCGCCAGTGCGGCCATGGTGTTCTGATGGAAGTGCGTCACGCGCAGCATCTTGTCTGGCACCACCAGCGCGCGTTGCCGGTTCGGGTCTTGCGTGGCGACGCCGGTCGGGCATTTGTCGGTGTGGCAGCTCTGCGACTGGATGCACCCGAGCGCGAACATGAAGCCGCGCGCCGAGTTGCACCAGTCGGCGCCCATGGCGATGATGCGGGCGACGTCGAACGCAGTGATGATTTTGCCCGATGCGCCGATCTTGATCTTGTCGCGCAAATTGGCGCCCACCAGCGTGTTATGCACCAGCAGCAGCGCCTCCTGCAGTGGCGTGCCGACATGGTCGGTGAATTCCAGCGGCGCGGCGCCGGTGCCGCCCTCGCCGCCGTCGACGACGATGAAGTCCGGCGCGATCCCGGTCGCCAGCATCGCCTTGACGATGCCGAAGAATTCCCAAGGGTGGCCGATGGCGAGCTTGAAGCCGGTCGGCTTGCCGCCCGACAGATTGCGCAGCCGGTCGATAAACGCCAGCATTTCGAGCGGGGTGCCAAACGCGGAGTGGCTCGACGGCGAGACGCAATCCACGCCGAGGGCGACGCCGCGCGTGGTGGCGATTTCGATCGTCACCTTGGCGCCCGGCAGCACGCCGCCGTGGCCCGGCTTGGCCCCCTGCGACAGCTTCAACTCGATCATCTTCACTTGCGGCGAGGTGGCGTTGGCGACGAAGTTCGCCTCGGAGAAGCGGCCGTCGGCGTCGCGGCAGCCGAAGTAGCCGGAGCCGATCTCCCATACCAGGTCGCCGCCGTTCTGGCGGTGGTAGGGACTGATGCTGCCTTCTCCGGTGTCGTGCATGAAGCCGCCGGCCTTGGCGCCGCCGTTCAGCGCCAGGATGGCGTTGGCCGACAGCGCGCCAAAGCTCATCGCCGAGATGTTGAACACGCTGGCCGAATACGGCTGCGCGCGCGGGCAGTCCGGGTGGTTGCCGATCTCGATGCGGAAGTCGTGGCCCTGTTCCTGGGCCGGCACGATGGCGTGGTTGATCCATTCGTAGCCGGGCGCGTAGACGTCGAGCTGGGTGCCGAACGGGCGCTTGTCGGTGTCCATCTTGGCGCGCTGGTAGACGATGCTGCGCTGGTTGCGCGAGAACGGCGCGGCCACCGTGTCGTCCTCCAGCAGGTATTGGCGGATCTCGGGGCGGATCGCTTCGAAGAAGAAGCGGAAATGCGCCAGGATCGGGTAGTTGCGGCGCAGCGCGCGCTTGGTTTGCAGCAGGTCGGTGACGCCGACGACGGTGAGCGCGGCGGCGGTCAGCGGGATCCACCACGGCGCGCCCAGCGCCAGCGAGGCGAGCAGGGTGACGATGGCGGCAACGAAGGCGATATAGCGCGGGGAAAACAGATTCATGGGCGGTCCGGATGGCGGCGGCTGGAGCGATCAGTGTACTGCTGTTTCTTTCCGGAATCCATTACCCATCGGTCAGCGACGCGCGGCGGCCAGTAATGCTAAGCTAGCACGGTCGCGGCGCACGGCCGTTCTTTTTCGGGAAACCACCATGATCGTTGTCCACCACCTCAACAATTCGCGCTCGCAGCGCGTGCTCTGGCTGCTCGAGGAACTGGGGCTGGAGTACGAGATCGTGCGCTACCAGCGCGATCCGCAGACGATGCTGGCGCCGCCCGAGCTGCGCGCGGTGCACCCGCTGGGCAAGTCGCCGGTGATCACCGACAACGGCGTGGTCGTGGCCGAGTCGGGCGCGATCGTCGAGTACCTGGTCGAGACCTATGGCAACGGGCGCCTGGTGCCGCCGGCCGGCACCGCCGAGCGCCGCCGCTGGACCTATTTCCTGCACTTCGCCGAAGGCTCGGCGATGGCGCCGCTGCTGATGAAGCTGGTGTTCGACCGGGTCGAGACCAGTCCGGCGCCGTTCTTCGTCAAGCCGATCGCCAAGGCCATCGCGCGCAAGGTCAAGGGCAGCTATATCCTGCCGCAGATCGAGGCCCAGCTGACATACCTGGAAAACGAGCTGGCCGCCGCGCCGTGGTTCGCCGGCGCCGAGTTCAGCGCGGCCGATATCCAGATGAGTTTTCCATTGGAGGCTGCCGCCGCCCGTGGCGGGCTCGACGCCAACCGTCCCAAACTGACCGATTTCCTCAAGCGCATCCACGCCCGCCCGGCCTTCCAGCGCGCCATCGAGCGCGGCGGGCCGTATGAGTTGTTGAAGTAAGGTTAAGCCACGTCGGGTAAAATGGCGGCTTGATCAAGCCCGGATGAATTTGAACATGGGTCGACTCCTTGCCATCGACGGCCTCAATATCGTGCGCCGCGTCTACGAAGCCAGCCCCGAACCCGATAGCGCCGAAAAGGCCGACATCGCGCTGCGCCACGCGCTGTCGTCGTTCCGCACGCTGCTGCACGACCACGAACCGACCCACGTGCTGCCGGCCTTCGACTTCGGCGGACGCACCTGGCGCCACGACCTGTACGCCGGCTACCGCGAGGGCCGCGCGCCGATGCCGTCGCCGCTGCGCGAGGCGCTGCCGGCGTTCTACAACAAGCTTGCCGGCTTCGGCATGCACGTGGTCTCGCTGCCCGAGGTCGAGGCCGACGACGTCATCGGCACCGTGGTGCTGCGCTGGCTGGCCGACGGCCGCGGCGAGGCCACCATCGCCACCACCGACAAGGACCTGCACGGCCTGATCGCCCACGGCGCGCGCGTGTGGGACCATTTCAAGAGCGAGTGGCACGACCACGCCTGGGTCGAGCAAAAGTGGGGCATACCGGCCGACCAATTGCCGGACCTGCTGGCGCTGATGGGCGACGTCACCGACTCGATCCCCGGCGTGTCCAAGGTGGGCGTCAAGACGGCGGCCCGACTGTTGCGTACTTACGGCAATCTGGACGCCATCATGGCCGGGGCCGGCATTCTGAAGGACACGCTGGGCGAAACTCTACGAAAAGAGCGCGAAATGCTGTATCTTTCGAGACAATTGGTGCAATTGAAAACAGATGTGCGGGTCGGCGTGACCTGGAATATGCTGGCCTGGGACCGGCAATAACCGGTGGCGCGCGCACTCATTAATACAAGGTTTGCAAGATGTTAAAAGCGGTCATTATCGATTCCAGCGCGGTCGCGCGCGGCCTGCTCAACACGGTGCTGCTCGACGGCGGCTACGACGTGGTGGGCCAGAGCCACACCTGCGCCGCCGGCCTGGCGCTGCTGATCAAGTTCAACCCGCACATCGTCTGCATCGCCCGCGAGCAGATGGAAAACGGCGAAGACGTGGTGCAGGAAATCCGGACCAAATGGCCCAAGACCCTGATCTTCATGGTTTCGAGCGAATTCGACGCCGCCACCATCCAGGCCGCGCACGCGATGGGCGTGAGTGGCTTCATCGTCAAGCCGTTCAAGGCCGACACGGTGCTCAACACGATCCGCAACGTCGTCATCGCGATGGTCAAGCGCCAGCGCGCGGCGATGGCCGAGAAGGACGCCCCACCCGAAGCCGGCGACGAAGCCTGATAACGGGGTCAAGTCTGTCATTCGGACACGAGGCCAACGATAACGGGGTCAAGTCTGTCATTCGGACACGAGGCCGGCCGTAGCAAACCGATACAACGATAACGGGGTCAAGTCTGTCATTCGGACACGAGGCCGGCCGTAGCAAACCGATACGGCTGAAGCCGTGTCCGAATGTCAGACTTGACCCCCTGTGAATGTGAAGGTCGAGCTGTCGATGATGCCGCCGCCCAGGCACACGTCGCCGTCGTACAGCACGGCCGACTGGCCCGGCGTGACCGCCCATTGGGCATCCATGAATTTCAACGCGAAGTCCGAGTCGCCTTCGGGCGCGATCTCGCACGCCACGTCGGCCTGGCGGTAGCGCGTCTTGGCGGCCATCGCGCGTGGCGACGGCGCTTCGCCGGCGATCCAGCTGGCCTGGTCGGCGCGCAGGTCCGACGACAGCAGCCACGGATGCTCGTGGCCCTGCACGATGTACAAAGTGTTGTTGGCCACATCCTTGCGCGCCACGTACCAAGCGTCGCTGCTGCCGTCCGGGTTCTTGTACGCTTTCATGCCGCCCACGCCGATGCCCTTGCGCTGGCCCAGCGTGTAGAACGACAGGCCGACATGCTCGCCGACGGTCTTGCCGTCGTCGGTCTTCATCGGGCCCGGTTTGTACGACAGGTAGCGGTTTAAAAATTCGCGGAACGGGCGCTCGCCGATGAAGCAGATGCCGGTCGAATCCTTCTTGGCGGCGTTGGGCAGCTTGAGTTTCTCGGCGATCTGGCGCACTTCGGTCTTCGGGATTTCGCCCAGCGGGAACAGGGTCTTGGACAACTGCGCCTGGTTCAGGCGGTGCAGGAAGTAGCTCTGGTCCTTGGTGTGGTCGACGGCTTTGAGCAGCTCGAACTTGTCGCCGTTCTGGCGCACGCGCGCGTAGTGGCCGGTGGCGATCAGGTCCGCGCCCAAGTGCATCGCGTGGTCGAGGAAGGCCTTGAATTTGATCTCGGCGTTGCACAGCACATCCGGGTTCGGCGTGCGGCCGGCCTGGTATTCGCGCAGGAAGTCGGCGAACACGCGGTCCTTGTATTCGCTGGCGAAGTTGACCGCCTCGATGTCGACGCCGATGACGTCGGCCACGCTGGCCGCGTCGATCCAGTCCTGTCGCGTCGAGCAGTATTCGGAGTCGTCGTCGTCTTCCCAGTTCTTCATGAACAGGCCGACCACGTCGTAGCCCTGCTCCTTGAGCATCCAGGCCGCGACCGAGGAATCGACCCCGCCCGACATGCCGATCACGACTTTTTTCTTGCTCATTACTTTTCCAGCCTTCTATCCATTAGCGGTGCTCACCGCCTCCTTGAACACGGAGGCGTGTGTTTGTATCAGTTCCAGCGGGGCTCGGCGCCCGGCCAGGTATTCGTCGACGCATTGCAGCACCGTGGGGCTGCGGTGACGGTCGGCGCAGGCGGCCAGCTCGTCGCGCGTGAGCCACATCGTGCGCAGGATGCCCTCGTCGAGCGGGCGGTCGTGCTGCGCGCCGGGCGTGCCGCAGAACGTGAAGCGCAAATACGTCACCTCCTCGCCGGTGCGGTTGGAGGTGTAGCGCGACATGTACATGCCCACCAGCGCCGTCGGCGTAAAGTCGTAGGCTGTCTCCTCGAGCGTCTCGCGGATCACGGCCTGCT
Organism: Duganella sp. AC237; assembly: GCF_979254035.1. Lineage (NCBI taxonomy): Bacteria > Pseudomonadati > Pseudomonadota > Betaproteobacteria > Burkholderiales > Oxalobacteraceae > Duganella > Duganella sp. AC237. The sequence continues at coordinate 620,426 of NZ_CEEDEW010000003.1, forward strand.
CGAGCGACTCGTATGGGTCGAGATGGCCGGCCGGCTGGTTGATGCGGATGCCGTCGCTGGTCTCTTCTTCGATCAGCAGGAATTTGCCATCTTTTTCGACGATGGCGGCAACAGTAACAGAGGGTTTCCAGATACGCGGCATGAGTCATCCTTGAAAGAGCCGACATTTTAGCCTGTTCCGGACGTTTGGTTTGAAACCCCGAGCGCTAAAAGATGAGTTCGTGTTGAACAAAAACAAGGTTTGGTCGGATAAACCGTGATTGACTGGGTGGTTTGCGCCATATCCAGCATTTTCGACGGCATTTCATGATAAATAGTGATAAATGATGTGATAAAAGCGTCATGTATTGATTAATACACATTCCGTATGATGGGTTCCCTGGGCGGCCGCAGGCCCGCGTTTCCGTGTTAGATTCTAGTCAGTTTGTTAATCATTGGAGGCACCATGAGAATAAGCGTACCGGCCGAGACAAGGCCGGGGGAGACCCGGGTCGCGGCCACACCCGAAACAGTCAAGAAGCTGGCAGCCAAACACGAAGTGCTGGTGCAATCGGGCGCCGGGCTGGCCGCCTCGGTCACCGACGAGGCCTATGTGGCGGCCGGCGCCCGCATCGTCGGCGCGGCCGAGGCGTACGGCGCCGACGTGGTGCTCAAGGTGCGCGCCCCCAGTGCCGACGAACGCGCGCAAATCAAATCCGGCACCGTGGTGATCGGCATGCTCAACCCCTTCGACACCGACAACAACGCGGCCATGGCCACGGCCGGCCTGCAAGCCTTCGCGCTAGAGGCGGTGCCGCGCATCACACGCGCGCAGTCGATGGACGTGCTGTCCTCGCAGGCCAATATCGCCGGCTACAAGGCGGTGCTGGTGGCGGCCAACACCTACCAGCGCTTCATGCCGATGCTGATGACGGCGGCGGGCACCGTCAAGGCGGCGCGGGTGCTGATCATGGGCGTGGGCGTGGCCGGGCTGCAGGCCATCGCCACGGCCAAGCGGCTCGGCGCGGTCATCGAGGCGTCCGACGTACGCCCGCCGGTCAAGGAGCAAGTCGAATCGCTGGGCGCGAAGTTCATCGACGTGCCCTTCATCACCGACGAGGAAAAGGAAATCGCGCAGGGCGTGGGCGGCTACGCGCGGCCGATGCCGGCCGACTGGATGCGCCGCCAGGCGGAGCTGGTGCACGAACGTGCCAAGCTGGCCGACATCATCATCACCACCGCGCTGATCCCGGGACGCCCGGCGCCGGTGCTGATCTCCGAGGAGACGGTCAAGGCGATGAAGCCCGGTTCCGTGATCGTCGACCTGGCCGTGTCCCAAGGCGGCAACTGCCCGCTGTCGGAGCTGAATAAAACGGTGGTCAAACATGGCGTGCATATCGTCGGCGAGCCCGATCTGGCGACTTTGGTGGCGGCCGACGCCTCCGCCCTGTACGCGCGCAACGTGCTCGATTTCCTCAAGCTGATTATCGACAAGGAAGACAAGTTGGTGATCGACCGCGAGGACGAAATCATCAAGGCGACCTTGCTGTGCGCCGGCGGCGAACTGTTAAGAAAATAAAAGGAGACATCATGGAAGTGAGCCACACCATCATCAATCTCATCATCTTCGTGCTGGCGATCTACGTCGGCTACCACGTGGTCTGGACCGTCACGCCGGCGCTACACACGCCGCTGATGGCGGTGACCAACGCCGTTTCGGCGATCATCATCGTCGGCGCCATGCTGGCCGCCTCGCTCACCGAGGGCGTGATCGGGCAGGTCGCCGGCACCGTGGCCGTGGCGCTGGCCGCCGTCAACGTATTCGGCGGCTTTCTGGTCACGCAGCGCATGCTGGAGATGTTCCGCAAGAAGGAGCCGAAGGCCAAGCCTGCGGCCACCAAGCCGGGAGATCACGCATGAACTTTATCTCCATGAACCTGGTGACGATGATGTACCTGATCGCGTCGGTGTGCTTCATCCAGGCGCTTAAAGGGCTGTCGTCGCCGGGCACGGCGCGCACCGGCAACGCCTTCGGCATGTCGGGCATGGCGATCGCGGTGGTGACGACGATCGCGTTGATCCTCAAGCTGCGCGCGGACGCGGTGGCGGCGGGCGTTGGAACGGGAAGCGGCATGGGCCTCGGCCTGGTGCTGGTCGGCGTGGTGGTCGGCGGCGGCATCGGCGCGGTGCTGGCCAAAAAAGTCGAAATGACCAAGATGCCGGAGCTGGTGGCGGCGATGCACTCGCTGATCGGCCTCGCGGCGGTGTGCATCGCGGTGGCGGCGGTGTCGGAGCCGCACGCCTTCGGCATCGCGGCCGTCGGCACGCCGCTGCCGTTCGGGAACCGCATCGAACTGTTCATCGGCACCTTCGTCGGCGCCATCACGTTCTCCGGATCGGTGATCGCCTTCGGCAAACTGTCGGGCAAATACAAGTTCCGCCTGTTCCAGGGTGCGCCGGTCAGCTTCGCCGGCCAGCACATGTTGAATCTCATTCTGGCCATCGTCATGGTCGGCCTCGGGCTGGTGTTCTGCTTCGCCGGCGGTGTCGAACCGGCGTGGACGCCGTTCCTGGTGATGACCGCGATCGCCTTCGTGCTGGGCGTGTTGATCATCATTCCGATCGGCGGCGCCGACATGCCGGTGGTGGTGTCGATGCTGAACTCCTACTCCGGCTGGGCGGCGGCGGGAATCGGCTTCTCGCTCAATAACGCGATGCTGATCATCGCCGGCTCGCTGGTGGGTTCGTCCGGCGCCATCCTGTCGTACATCATGTGCAAGGCGATGAACCGTTCGTTCTTCAACGTGATTTTGGGCGGCTTCGGCGGCGCGCCGGCGGAGGCGGGCGGCGGCGGGGCCAAGGAGCAGCGTCCGGTCAAATCGGGATCGGCGGACGACGCCTCCTTCATCATGGCCAACGCGGAAAGCGTGATCATCGTGCCGGGCTACGGCCTGGCGGTGGCGCGTGCGCAGCACTCGCTCAAGGAGCTGGTCGAGAAGCTGACGCACAAGGGCGTGAGCGTGAAGTACGCGATCCATCCGGTGGCCGGGCGCATGCCGGGCCACATGAACGTGCTGCTGGCCGAGGCCGAGGTGCCGTACGACCAGGTGTTCGAGATGGAGGACATTAACGGCGAATTCGGCCAGACCGACGTGGTGCTGATTCTGGGCGCGAACGACGTGGTCAACCCGGCCGCCAAGGATCCCAAGTCGCCGATCGCCGGCATGCCGATCCTGGAGGCGTACAAGGCCAAGAGCATCATCGTCAACAAGCGCTCGATGGCTTCGGGCTATGCGGGCCTGGATAATGAGCTGTTCTACCAGGCCAATACGATGATGGTGTTCGGCGATGCCAAGAAGGTCATCGAAGACATGGTCAAGGCCGTCGAGTAGCGGCTTTAATTCATATTTTGTGAATGGTTAATTGCTGTTTGGCCGATTGATGGTTGGGTTGGTGAATCTTATGATGGCTTCACTAACCCACCACAAGGAGCCTCAAAATGAACCGCTTACAAAACAAAGTCGCAATCGTCACTGGCGCATCGTCCGGCATCGGCCGCGCCACCGCCAAACTGTTCGCCGCCGAAGGCGCCAAGGTTGTCGTCGCCGCGCGCCGCGAGGCCGAACTGGCCAGCTTGGTCGCTGAGATCAAAGCCGACGGCGGGCAGGCCGTCGCGCTGGCCGGCGACGTCACCTCCGAAGCGTTCAACGCACAACTGGTCGCCGCCGCCGTCGAGGCGTATGGCCGGCTCGATATCGCCTACAACAACGCCGGCACCCTGGGTGAAATGGGCGAGACCACCGGCGTCTCGGAGCGGGGCTGGAACGACACGCTGGCCGCCAACCTGACCAGCGCCTTCCTCGGCGCCAAGCACCAGATTCCCGAGATGATCAAACATGGCGGCGGTTCGGTGATTTTCACCTCGACGTTTGTCGGCTACAGCTTCGCGTTTCCAGGTGTGGCGGCGTACGCGGCCAGCAAGGCGGGTTTGATTGGTTTGACGCAGGCGCTGGCGGCGGAATATGGTCCGAAAGGCGTGCGGGTGAATTCGGTGCTGCCTGGCGCGGTCGACACGCAGATGTACCGCGACATGAACGATACGCCGGAGGCGACGTCCTTCATCACCAACCTGCACGCGTTGAAGCGCGTCGCGCAGCCAGAGGAGTTGGCGCGCTCGGTCTTGTACCTGGCGTCGGATGACTCGTCGTTCGTCACCGGCACCGCGTCGCTGATCGACGGCGGCGCGTCGATCACCCGTACCTGAAACGCGAATTCGATCCCATTCCGGATCGAATTCGTTCCCCTGCTTCGCACGCATGTGATGGGAAAGCGCTAGTGGGGGAGCGCTGCGCTGCCACTCTGGTAAACCTTCTATTTCCGCTCTTATTTTTTTCTATTTTTCTCTCTTTCTTCTATTCCGTTGGGCATTCTCAAAAGAAGGAGAGAAGCGAAGAAAATAGAAGAAAAGAGAGAACGAAAGCGAGGGGTTGCCACAGGAAGCGGCATGGAGCGGAACCAAAATGTCGATGGCGATATGGAATGCGACCAGCACTGCGGAGATAAAGTGCTTGTATCGCCAGCGGCGTTTTCTAGGTAGTAGGGTAGAAATATTTAGACAGGGCCACGCAGAAGAACAGCAGTACTGGTGCAAGAAACATGAATACCAGTACGACACGCCAGAATCTATATTCCACTTGCTTTTTTGACGTTGCCATCGTCGCCCATTGTTCATCTTCGTCTGTGGACGGTGTGTAGAGTGCATCATCCGAGCCAGCATTCAGCCAACGATAAAGGGTACTGTTTCCTACAGTGATCGCCACTAACGCGGGAAATAGCTGTTGCAGATCGCGTATTGCAAGGCAGTGTTTGTCGACATCTTCCAGTTCCGGTGGACGGGGATCGCTCATTCTCATGATTGCCGCACGCAGCGGTGCTTGTTCTTGCGGGGGAAGCCCTTCCAGCAGACGACGCTGGCTGATGGCATGGTCAAGCACGACGCCGGCGCGATGGAACAATCTAAGTCGTCGTCGATCATCTTCCCAGCCGAAGATGTCGGTAGCCGCAATAAACAACGATTCATGCCCGGGCTGCCGGCGATAGACCAGTGCATCTGCAATGATCATCTCTAAATGCATGCGAATATTCAGATTGACAAGCAGTTCGCTGAACAACGCCTGGCGCAGGTTGGCCTCCCAAACATGGGGGGCTATCTTCTGTGCTTGGGTGATAGAGGCCAAGCATTGTTCCCAAGCTACATATGCGACACCCATGGCGGAATCTTCTTCCGCCTGCGACGTTGGTCCTCCCGCCAGGTTTGAGTCACTTTGTGTAGCACCGAATAGCAGCGACTCGTATGCGCTACGTAATTTCTGAAAGCCGACTGGGTCGTTCTGCTGATCGATTTGTTTCAGTTCGCGCGCGTAGGCTTTGCGGATATCGCGTTCGTTGGCCTCCGGTGTTAATCCGAGTCGGGCGTAGGCGTCCTGCATAGCTCAGCGGCGGCCGTACATCATCAGCTCGGCCAGCACGCCGCGCGCCGGGCCGGCCATGTCGATGGCGGCCAGCGACAATCCCAGTAGCGCCTGCGCCGGCGAGTCGTTGGCGAAGACCCTCGCCATCGTGTCGGTCAGGCGCACCGTCGTGGTCCGGTCCTGCCGGCGAAGCTCGGTGAACTGCGCCAGCATCGCCTGCGTGGCGCCTTGCGCCAGCAGGCGCGCCAGCACGGTGACGTCGCGCAGGCCCAGATTCAATCCCTGTCCCGCCACCGGATGCAAGGTCTGCGCAGCGTTGCCGATGGCGACCGTGCGGGCCGTCGCGCGCGGATCGGCATTCAACCCAAGCGGGAAGGCCAGGCGCGGCGACGCGTGCGTGAAGCGGCCAAGGCGCTCGCCGAACGCCTCGCCCAGCGCGGCAAGAAAAGCTTTATCGTCCAGCGCCTGCAACGTCGCGGCCAGCTCGGGACGCACGCACCACACCAGCGAATACTCGTCACCTTGCGGCAGCAGTGCCAGCGGGCCTTGCTCGGTGAACCGTTCGAAGGCGCGGTGCTCGAACGGCCGGCTGCTGCGCACCTGCGCGATGATCGCAGTCTGCCGGTAGTCGCGCCGCTGCGAGCGGGTCTCCTGGTCGTTGAACAAACCGCCTTCCGCCTGCACGACGATGGACGCCTTTAACGACTTCGCTTCCCCGGTCGCGGTGTCGATGATGGTCAGCGCCACCGAATCGGCCAGCTCGTCGAGCGCTTCCACGCGGGCGGGGCGCAAGGTCGCGATGCCCGCGCGTTCGCAGACGGCGCCCAACGCCGTCACCAGATCGCCGTAGCGGGTGACATAGCCGAGCGCCGGCAGTTTGTGTTCGTCGCGGTCGATCAGGCTGCGGCCGAATTGTCCGCGGCGCGAGACGTGGATCTGGTGGATCGCCGTCGCCGGCACCGGCCAGGCGCCGATTTCCTCGAGTATCTGGCGGCTGCCGTAGGACAGCGCGATCGAGCGCGGGTCCTTGCTGGCCTGCGCCAGCGACTTGGCGTCGACCAGCGCGATGCGCGCGGCGGGCACGCCGCGTTTGGCCAGCAGCGCGGCCAGTGCCATCCCGGCCGGTCCGGCGCCGCAGATGGCGACGTCGCTATCGGTTTGAATATCCATCATCGCTGCCGCATGACTTCTTCAATCTCGGCCACCGTCTTCGGCGCGGCAGCGCTCAGGATGGTGTGGCCATCGGCGCTGACCAGCACATCGTCCTCGATGCGGATGCCGGTGTTCCAATACTCCTCGGGCACGCCGTCGGCCGGCCGCACGTAGATGCCCGGTTCCACCGTCAGCACCATGCCGGGTTGCAGCGCCCGCGAAGGTTTGCCGGCCGCGTTCACGTCACGATACAGGCCGACGTCATGCACGTCCATGCCCAGCCAGTGGCCGGTGCCGTGCATATAGAACTGCATATAGTGTTTGTTGGCGATGACGTCGTCCACGCCGCCGTGGAGATCCTTCTTCAGCAGTCCCAGATCGAGCATGCCCTCGGACAGCACCCGCAGCGCCGCGTCGTGGGCGCCGGAATAAGACAGTCCGGGCGCAATGGTCTTGAGCGCGGCCGATTGCGCCGCCAGCACCAGTTCATACAAGCGCTTTTGCGGCGCCGAGTAACGGCCGTTGACCGGATAGGTGCGGGTGATGTCGGAGGCATAGCCATCGAGCTCGCAGCCGGCGTCGATTAGCACCAGATCGCCGTCCTTTGTTTGCGCGTTGTTGGCGCTGTAGTGCAGCACGCAGGCGTTGGCGCCTGCCGCGACGATCGAGTTGTAGGCCGGCGCCTGGGCGCCGTTGCGGCGGAATTCGTACAGCAGCTCCGCCTCGATCTCGTACTCGAACATGCCGGGGCGCGAGGCGCGCATCGCCCGCGCGTGCGCCGCGCTGGAGATGGTGGCCGCGCGCAGCATGGTGGCCTGCTCGCCGTGGTCCTTCAGCAGCCGCATCTCGTCGAGCAGCGGCAGCAGGTCGACCGCGCTGGCCGGCGGCGTGATGCCGGTGCGCGCCATGCGCCGCACGTTGCCCAGCCAAAGCTTGATCTGCGCGTCGAGCGACGGATTGCTGGCCAGGGCGCAGTACAGCGCCGGCGCGTCGGCCAGCAGCTTGGTGATTTCGCCGTCGAGGTCTTCGATCGGATAGGCCGCGTCGAAGCCGAAGGCCGCGCGGGCGCCGTCCGGGCCGTGGCGGAAGCCTTCCCAGATCTCGCGCTCGACGTTCTTCTGGCGGCAAAACAGGATGGAGCGCGCCGGCACGTCGTCGCCGCGCGCAGCCACCAGCACCACCACGCTTTCCGGCTCGGCAAAGCCGGTCAGGTAATAGAAATAGCTGTCGTGCCGGTACGGGTAGTCGCTGTCGCTGTTGCGCGCAACTTCCGGCGCCGTGCCCAGCACGGCCACCGCGCCGGACGGCATCGCCGCCAGCACCCGGGCGCGGCGCGCAACGCAGGTTGCCACCCCGGTTGCCACTGCGGCCGACATCAGCGCGCGCCCTTGGCGCCGGGCGCCATCGACGCCAGCGGCGCGTTCAGCCGTTCCAGCTGCTCGACGGTGCCGAGGTTATGCCACTCGCCCTCGTACACCTCGCCGCCAACCTGCTTTTTGTCGATGAACGAGCGGATCAGCGGTCCGAGCTTGGCGTGCTCGCCCGGCGCGATGCCGTCGAACATGTCCGGCCGGTAGACGCCGATATTACCGAAGGTCCACTTCGGCGCGCCATCGGCGGCGTCATTGGTCAGCGAATACATCGTCAGGCCGAAGTCGCCCTCCGGATGGAAGTCCGGATTGGGCACCAGGTACAGCCAGCAGACGTCGCGCTGGTCGGCGGGGTAGGGCTTGCCCCACATGTCCTCGTCCTTGAGCACATCCTTGACCTGTTCGAAGTCGAAGTAGGGGCAGTAGATGTCGCCCGATACGGCCACGAACGGTTCCTCGCCCAGCAGGTGGCGCGCGGTGGCGACGCCGCCGGCCGTTTCCAGCGCCGTCGTCTCGCGCGAGTACAGCAATTTCGCGCCGTACTTGCCGCCGTCGCCCAGCTCGCGCTCGATCGCCTCGCCCAGGTGGGCGGTGTTGATGACGATCTCGGTGATGCCGGCGCGCACCAGATTGAGAATGTGCCAGACGATCAGCGGCCGGCCGCGCACTTTAAGCAGCGGCTTGGGGCAGCTGTCGGTCAGCGGGCGCATGCGCTCGCCGCGCCCGGCGGCGAAGATCATCGCTTTCATAGGCGCCCCGTCATCAGAACGTGTAGCCGACTTGCGGCTGCTTGTCCTCGAGCGTGTCGAGCAGGCGCACCAGCGGCTTGAGGTCCTTGTAGCGGTTGGCGGTCTTGCGCACGTAGTCCATCACGGTCGGCAGGTCGCCCAGGTACTGCTCCTTGCCGTCGCGGTGGTACAGGCGGCAGAACAGGCCCAGGATCTTCAGGTGGCGCTGCAGGCCCATGTACTCGAAGTCCTTGTAGAAGGCGTCGATGTCCTTGTTGACCGGCAGGCCGGCCGACTTGGCGTGCTGCCAGTAGCGGATCGCCCAGTCGAGCACCAGCTCCTCGTCCCATTGCACGTAGGCGTCGCGCAGCAGCGAGGCCAGGTCGTAGGTGACCGGGCCGTACAGCGCGTCCTGGAAGTCGAGCACGCCCGGGTTGCCGGCGTCCATCCACATCAGGTTGCGCGAATGGAAGTCGCGGTGCACGAACACCTGCTGCTGCGCCGTGACGTTGGCCAAAATCGCCTCGAACACGCCCTGCAGCTCGGCGCTTTGCTTGTCGGTCAAGGTCGCGCCCAGGTGCTTGCCGATGTACCACTCGGGGAACAGGTTCATTTCGCGCAGCAGGAAGGCGCGGTCGTATTCGGGCAGCACGTCGGGCGCGCTGGTGGCCTGGAAGCGCACCAGCGACTCGAGCGCCTCGGCGTACATGGTCGAGGCGTTGTCGTGGTCGAGCACCTGCAGGTAGGTCGTCACGCCCAGGTCGGACATCAGCATGAAGCCGCGTTCGTAGTCGGTGGCGACGATGCGCGGCACGGTGACGCCGGCGTGCGTGAGCATTTCGTCAACCTTGACGAAGGCCAGCACGTTTTCGCGCTCCGGCGGCGCGTCCATGACGATCAGGGTGGCGCCGAGCGCGGCGCGGTGCGCGGGCAGCACCTCGACGCGGAAGTAGCGGCGGAAGCTGGCGTCGGCCGAGGCCGGACGCGCCGTTGCCACATCGACCACGTCCAGGGTGGACAGCCAGGCGGTCAGTTGCGCCAGGCGGGGATCGGCCGGCGGCGTTGCTCCAGATGTATCTGAAGTTAAATTCTGTAATAAAGACATTAAGCGAACCGTGGAAACCGGCGTAAGGTGAAGATTCCCATATAATAAGGGATTCAAATCAAAAAATCGCCTGTCATGGTGTTATCCCTCTTCTTTTCATGAGCTGCATGCGCTGGCTACTGGCCCCCCCCACTTCGCACCGCTGGGCGTACGCCCTGACCGCCATCGTCACCGTCTCGGCGGTGCCGTCGTACGCCTATGCCCAGGCCGTCGCGCCCAAGCCGCGCGTGCCGCGGGTGGAAGACCCGAACGCCGTCACCACCGTCAAGGCCGAGGATATCAGCGGGCGTCCCGAGCGCGAGGTGGTGCTCGAACGTAACGCCGAGGTCGTCAAGGACCAGACCAAGGTGCAGTCCGACTACGCCTGCTTCCGCCAGGTCGAGAACGAGGTCGAGGCCAAGGGCGCCGTCAAGATCTGGCGCTGGGGCGACTACTACACCGGCACCGAGCTCAAGCTCAATATGGACAGCGGCAAGGGCTACATGCTGGAGCCGACCTACCGGATGGCGGCCAACAACGCCCAGGGCAGCGCCGAGCGCATCAACTTCATCAACGAGGACGAGGCGCAGGTCGTCAACGGCACCTACAGCACCTGCGAGGGCGCCAATCCGGACTGGTACCTGCGTTCGAGCACGCTCAACCTGGACTCCGGGCGCGACGTCGGCACCGCCAGCCACACGGTGGTGTATTTCAAGGACGTACCGATCCTGGGCACGCCGGCGCTGTCGTTCTCGCTGTCGGGCGCGCGCCGCTCCGGCTGGCTCTCGCCGACGCCGGGCGTCGGTTCGCGCACCGGCCCCGAGCTGGTGGTGCCGTATTACTTCAACATCGCTCCCAACCGCGACCTGACCTTGTTCCCCAAGGTCATCACGCGGCGCGGCTTCCAGCTCGGCGCGCACGCGCGCTACCTGGGCGAGACCGAAGGCGGCCTGTACCAGGGCGACACCTACCTCGAGTACATGCCGCACGATAAAAAATTCGTGCCGGAGACGCCGGGCGGCTCGACCGACCGCTGGACCGTGCGCTCGAGCCACAAGCAGGACATCACCGAGGACTGGGCGTTCTCGTGGAACCTGCGCGCGGCGTCGGACAACAACTATCCGAACGATTTCTCCAAGACCGTCTCGAGCTCGACCGAGCGCCAGCTGCTGCGCGAGCTGCGCACCGATTACCACGGCGACATCTGGACCCTGACCGCGCGCGTGCAAAAGTACCAGGTGCTGCAGGACCCGGCCTCGGTGACCGACCCGTCGCTGTTCGTCACGCGCCCGTACGACCGGCTACCGGCGATCAACTTCCACGCCGCCCAGTACGACGTGGCCGGCGGCTTCGACTGGGCCTTCGACAGCGAGCTCACGCGCTTTAGCCATCCGACCCTGATCAACGGCACCCGCCTGGTGGGCATTCCGCAACTGAGCTATCCGATCGTCGGCCCGAGCTACTTCATCACGCCCAAGGTCATGGTCAATATGGCCACGTATTCGCTCGACAGCTTCGGCGCGCAATCGTCGCGCAACCTGTCGCGCGTGGTGCCGACCGTCTCGCTCGACTCGGGCCTGGTGTTCGAGCGCGACGTCAAATTCCAGAACAAGGAAATGACGCAAACGCTCGAGCCGCGGCTGTTTTACGTCAAGACGCCGTACCGCGACCAGAGCCAGTTCCCGACCTTCGACACCGACGCGGCCACGTTCAACTTCAGCCAGATCTTCAGCGAGAACCGCTTCGTCGGCTCGGACCGCGTCGGCGACGCCAACCAGCTCACCGCCGCGCTGGTGTCGCGCTTCCTCGACGCCTCCGGCGCCGAGCAGCTGCGCCTGGCGTTCGGCCAGCGCTTCTACTTCGAGGACCAGCGCGTGCAGCTGGCCTCGACCACACCGGTGAGCGAGGCCCGCTCCGACATCCTGCTCGCCGCCAACGGCCGCATCTCCGAACATTGGGGCTTCGACAGCGCGCTGCAGTACAATCCGAGCCAGAGCCGGGTGGTGTCGCAAAGCTACACGGCGCAATGGATCCCGGCGCCGAAAAAAGTGCTCAACGTCGGCTACCGCTACCTGCGCGACAGCTTCAAGAACATCGAGGTCTCCAGCCAGTGGCCGATTTTCCAGCGCTGGTACGGTGTCGGCCGGGTCAGCTACTCGATGCAGGCGAGCAAAATCCTCGAGAGCCTGATCGGTCTCGAATACAAGGCCGACTGCTGGGTGTTCCGCATGGGCGCGCAGCGCTTCGTGACCACCTCGACCACGGCGTCGACGCCGATCTTCTTCCAGCTCGAACTCAACGGCCTGTCGCACCTGGGCGTGGGCAGCCCGATCGAGGCGATGAAAAACAGTATTCCGGGGTATCAGCGTTTGAACGAGGGCTACGGCCGCTAAAGCAAGGCATCCGGGCGCGCGCCGCCGTCCCCTGGCCGGGGCGCGCGCCTTTTGATTTTTTTTACACCTGACTCATGAGCGTTCTACCATGCGTAATGCCAGTATGTACCAAATGAAGCTACTCGCCGTCCTGTTGTGCACCACCGCCCTGGGCGGTTGCAGCCTGTTCTCGAAAAAACCGGCGCCGGCGCCGGCCGCCCCCGCCGTCACCACCCCGGCCGCGTCCGCCACCGGCGGCGCGGCCGCCAAGACCGATGGCAAGGCTGATGCCAAGGCCGACGGCAAGGGCTTCATTCCGCCCGGCTCGTCGAGCAACGTCGCCATCGACTCCATCGTCGTCGTCGTCAACGACGACGTCATCACCCAGCGCGAGCTGGCCAACCGCATCAAGACCGTCACCGCCCGCATGCAGGCGCAGAAGGTGCAGATGCCGGCCGCCGCCGACCTGCAACGCCAGCTGCTCGAGCGCATGATCGTCGAGCGCGCCCAGCTGCAGATGGCCAAGGAGATGGGCGTGCGTGTCGACGACACCCAGCTCGACCGCGCGATCGGCCGCATCGCCGAGTCGCAAAAGATCAGCGTACAGGACATGCGCAACCAGATGGAAAAGGACGGCACGCCGTTCGCCGCCTTCCGCGAAGAAATCCGCGAAGAAATCATCATGCAGCGCCTGCGCGAGCACGAGGTCGACGCCAAGATCCAGATCTCCGACGCCGAGGTCGACAGCTTCCTGGCCGCCGAGAAGGCCGCCGCCGCCGAGCAGTTCGAGATCAATATTTCGCAAATCATGGTGCGCATCCCGGACAACGCCACCGCCGAGGTGATCGCCCAGCGCCGCGCCCGCGCCGAGGAAGTGATGCGCCAGCTGCGCACCGGCGCCGACTTCGCCAAGATGGCCGCCACCTATTCGGACTCCAGCGACGCGCTGGAGGGCGGCGTGGTCGGCTGGCGCCTGCCGGAGCGGCTGCCGCCGGTGTTCGCCGAGGCGCTGGTCAAACTCAAACCGGGCCAGGTCACGCCGATCATCAAAAGCACCGGCGCCTTCCACATCCTGAAGGCGGTGGACCGCCGCAGCGTGGCAGAGGCGCAGGCCGCCCAGTCGGTGCAGCAGACCCACGCGCGCCACATCCTGATCAAGGTCACGCCGACGATGAGCGCGGCCGACGCCAAGCGCAAGCTGGCCGAACTGAAGGAACGCCTGGACAACAACGCCGCCAAGTTCGAGGACCTGGCGCGCCTGGTGTCGAACGACGGCTCGGCTGCCAAGGGCGGCGATTTGGGCTGGCTGTACCCGGGCGATACGATGCCCGAGTTCGAGGCCGCGATGAACAACCTGAAAATCGGCGAAGTGTCGCAGCCGGTCGAGACCAGCTTCGGCGTGCACCTGATCGAGGTGCTCGAGCGCAAGAGCGACGACGTCTCCAAGGAGCGCGAGCGCAACAACGCGCGCCAAGCCATCCGCGAACGCAAGATGGAAGAGGCAACCGACAGCTGGCAGCGTGAAGTGCGCGACCGCGCCTACGTCGAGTTCCGCACCGAAGAGGGCGCCGCCGCCGCGGCGGCCGCGAAACAGTAACCACGCCGCGACAGGGGAGCACATGAGCGCCACTTTATCCACCGGGCGCGCAGATGCGGCCCCCATGGTTCCCGCCCGTCGCCGGGGGCGGCCTGTGCTGGCCGTCACCGTCGGCGAGCCGGCCGGCATCGGCCCGGAAATCTCGATCCGCGCCGCCTGGGCGCGGCGGCACGAAGTCAATTGCGTGCTGCTGGGCGACGCCGCCTTCCTCTCAATGATCGCCGCCGACATCGACCCGGCCATCCGGCTGTCGGCGCTGTCGTTGCAGGCGGTGCGCAACGGCGGCCTGCCGCACTTCGGCCCCGAACGCATCAGCGTGATCGACGTGCCGCTCGACGCCCACGTCGTGCCTGGCAAACTCGACAAGAACAACGGCCGCGCCGTGCTGGCCACCCTGGACGCCGCCATCGAAGGCGTGCGCGCCGGCTGGTTCGAGGCGGTCGTCACCGCGCCGCTGCAAAAAAGCACCATCAACGACGCCGGCGTCAAATTCTCCGGCCACACCGAATACTTCGCCGACCAGACCGGCACCGCGCAAGTGGTGATGATGCTGGCCGGCCAGCCGCCGGCGCCGGCCGGCGGCACCATGCCGCCGCCGCTGCGGGTGGCGCTGGCCACCACCCACCTGGCGCTCAAGGAAGTCGCCGCCGCCCTCACGCAAGAAGGCCTGGCGCGCATCCTCGACATCCTCGACCACGATCTTAAAACCAAGTTCGGCATCGCCGCCCCGCGCATCCTGCTGTGCGGCCTGAACCCGCACGCGGGCGAGGGCGGCTACCTGGGCCGCGAGGACATCGACGTCATCGCGCCGGCCATCGCGGCGGCGCAGGCGCGCGGCATCGACGCCCGCGGCCCGTACCCGGCCGACACCCTGTTCCAGCACAAATACCTGAAGGACGCCGACTGCGTGCTGGCCATGTACCACGACCAGGGCCTGCCGGTGCTCAAGTACGCCACGTTCGGACAGGGCGTCAACATCACGCTCGGCCTGCCGCTGATCCGCACCTCGGTCGACCACGGCACGGCGCTGGACCTGGCCGCGCAAGGCCTCGGCCTGGCCGACTGCGGCAGCATGGAGGCGGCCATCGCCACCGCGCTGGCGATGGCCGACGCCGTCGCCGGCCTTTGAACACTCACTGATTAGAAGAAAACCATGAAACACGTAGCCCGCAAACGCTTTGGCCAGAACTTCCTGCACGACAAATACGTCCTGTCGAGCATCACCGAGGCGATCGCGCCGGCGCCGGACGACGCCATGGTCGAGATCGGCCCGGGCCTGGGCGCGATGACCGAGCAGCTGATGCGCACGCTCAAGATGATGCACGTGGTCGAACTCGACCGCGACCTGGTCGCCCGCCTGGAAAAGACCTACAACCCGGCCAAGCTGACCATCCACGCGGGCGACGCGCTCAAGTTCGACTACAGCACCATCCCGGTGCCGGCGGGGGAGAAGTTGCGCATTGTCGGCAACCTGCCGTACAACATTTCCAGCCCGTTGCTGTTCCACCTGGCCACGTTCGCGCCGCTGGTCAAGGACCAGCACTTCATGCTGCAAAAAGAGGTGGTCGAGCGCATGGTGGCCGAGCCGGGCAGCAAGACCTACGGCCGCCTGTCGGTGATGTTGCAATGGCGCTATGACATGTCGTTGTTGTTCGTGGTGCCGCCGGAAGCGTTCGATCCGCCGCCGAAGGTCGAATCGGCGATCGTGCGCATGATCCCGGTGGCCGAGCAGCTGCCGTGCGACGGCCCGACCCTGGAGGCGGTGGTGCTGAAGGCGTTTTCGCAGCGCCGCAAGGTGATCCGCAACTGCCTGGCCGGCATGTTTACCGAAGCGCAGATCGTCGAAGCGGGCATCGACCCGACCCACCGTCCGGAAATGGTCGGCCTGGCCCAGTACGTCGCCCTCGCCAACCTCCTCAAATAATCCATCCTCCGGGGTCAAGTCTGACATTCGGACACGACCTCGTCCTTGAAGTCGGCAGTACGGTAAAGCCCGTGTCTGAATGTCAGACTTGACCCCCGCTGGTTTAAAGTTGCAGGCAAAAAAAAGCCCGCTGGTTAAAGCGGGCTAAATCCAATTCCTTTGCAAGAAGTGGAGGAGACAAGTACAGTATGGTGCGTCGCGGTATATCACGCCACTTTATTTTTCACATATCAAACATCAGGTCTGTGAATATCTGAAGTCTCCCGCTCCCGCTTTTATTTAGGCTTGCACTCCACCAGCAGATTGGTGACGGCCGCTTCGCCCATGACGCCGACGCCGTTTTTCACCGTGCAGGTGATGTCGGCCGAGCTCAGGGTGGTGTCCGGGTGGATGGTCACACCATACGACTGGCCGTCCGCCACGGCGACCGGGAAGGCGAAATCGCCGGTTCCGCTGCCGTCGGTCGGGCTGGTCAGGGTCACTTGGCCGCCGGCCGAGCCGTTCAGCAGGGTTACGGTGCGCGGTACGGCGGCCGTGGTGCCCACGGCCGGGACCGGGACCAGGCCCTTGAACTGGCCGCCCAGCGAATACGCCCTGCGCACGCACGAAATCGCCACAGAAATCGCCACCGTCTGGCCGGCCGAACCGGTGTTGATGGTGTCAAACTGGCAGGCCATGTGCTCCGGCTGCTGGGTGAACGATACGGCGTAGCTGGTGCCGTAGCCGATCTGGCGCGGGAACGCGAAGGTGGTGGCGCCGGCCGGGATGGAAATGGTTTCGCCGCCGTTGCTCAGTTGCAGGCCGGGCGTGGCCAGGCCGTTGATCGTGCCCTGCACCGTGTATTGCGCCTTGCCGCCGCAGCCGGCCAGCAGGGCCGCCGCGCTCAGCGCCACGATGGCGCCCAGATACGATAATTTCATGTGATTCTCCAAAGATTGAGCCAGCGTGTTTATTTTGCGACGCAGTTGACGACCAGCCGGTCGTCATTGCCGGCGGGCATCACACCGGCGCCTGGTACGGAGCCGGTGACCGGCGCGATGACCGAGCAGGTGCGGTTGGACGGCTGCGCCAGCACGGTCACGCCATAAGGCGAACCCTCGCCGACCGTGTTGGCGAAGGAAAACCGTACTTCGGCGCCGGCTGCCGCAGGCGCGGGCGCGGCGATATACACGGTGTCCGGGCCGTTCGCCAGGGTCACGCCGTCGTTGGTGCCGGTCACGCCGTCGTCGGCCAGGCCCTGCACTTTGCCGCTCAGCACCCATGGATTGGTGGTGCAACTGACCACCGTCCGATACGAGGTGAAGGAGTTGGCCTTGTTGGTGTTATCGGTCAGTTTGCACGTGGCGCCGCTTGGCGGGGTGTCGATTTGAATGTCGAACGATTCATCGACCGCGATCAGGCGGGTGAACTGGAACGAGGTGGCGTTGGGCGCGATGGTGATCTTTTCGCCGGTCGGGCGGTTGATCAGCACCAAACCGGACTTGTTCAAGCCGCTGATACTGCCCTGCAGCAGCATGCTGCCACTGCCATTGCCGCCGCAGGCGCTCAGGACAGCGGCACACAGCAGGGCCAGGCCCGCACGCGGATACATACTTTTCATAAAATCTTCTCCAAAACGAATAGGGCCGGCAGCACGCACGGGTGCAGCATCTTACACGGATTTGCCCCGTATTTTAGTGCATTTGGTAACACCAGTGACCCCAATGGATGTAACAGCTTGTTAGGGCGCGGCGCCAGGCGACGCGCGACCGGAGTGTGGTCGGAGCGCGATCGGTGCGACAATAGTCCGGAATCCACTCCATTTTTCGCCGCCCATGACACCACGCCCACCGCAAGCCCTGCTGTTCGATCTGGACGATACCCTGTGGCCGATCGGCCCAGTCATCGCGGCCGCCGAAACCGGCTGGCACGCCTGGCTGGCCGAGCGCGCCCCGGCCGTGACGAGCAAGTATTCGGTCGAGGCGCTGCGCGCGCTGCGCCTGGCGCTGCTGGAACAACAGCCGGAGCTGACGGCCGACCTGTACCGTCTGCGCCGCCTCGCGCTCGAGGCCGTGTTCGCCGAGACCGGCGAGGACGCGGCCCACATCGACGGCGCGATGGAACACTTCAACGTGCTGCGCAACGCGGTCACCCTGTTCGACGACGTCGCCCCCGTGCTCGCCGAGCTGGGCGGCATGCTGCGGCTGGGCGTGATCACCAACGGCAACGCCGACCTTGAAGTCATCGGCCTGCACCACCATTTCGAGGTGGCGCTGGCCTCGGCCCGCTTCGGCCGCGCCAAGCCCGACCCGTCCATCTTCCTGGCCGCCTGCGAGGCGATGGGCGTGGCGCCGGCCGACGCCGTCTACGTCGGCGACGACCTGCGCCTGGACGTGCGCGGCGCGCAGTCGGTGGGCATGCGGGCGGTGTGGATGAACCGCACCGGCAGCACCGCCCACCTCGACGCCGGCATCGTGCCTGACGCGATTTGCGCCGATTTCCACGCGCTGCTGGCCTGGGTGAGGCAACAACTGGGGCATTGATGTCACACGACAGCCCCCGGCCGGCGCGGAGCGTGCATAATAGATAAACACGGCAACTCTCGGCAAATAAGATATACAGTATGCAACTCGACACACGCGCTCAAACCCTGCTCAAAGCCCTGGTGGAACGCTATATCGCGGACGGCCAGCCGGTCGGCTCGCGCGCGCTTTCCAAGATTTCCGGGCTGGACCTGTCGCCGGCGACGATCCGCAACATCATGGCCGACCTCGAGGAGCTTGGCTATGTCGCCAGCCCGCACACCTCGGCCGGCCGGGTGCCGACGCCGCGCGGCTACCGCATCTTTGTCGACACCTTGCTGACGGTGCAACATCTCGACGAGCAATCGGTCGAGGGCCGCATGCGCCTGCAGGCGCCGCAGCCGCAGAAAATGATTTCCAACGCGGCGCAGATGCTGTCGTCGCTGTCGCAGTTCGCCGGCGTGGTGCTCAGCCCGCGCCGCGAATCGGTGTTCCAGCAGATCGAATTCCTGCGGCTGGGCGAAAAGCGCATCCTGCTGGTGATCGTCGGCCCCACCGGCGACGTGCAAAACCGCCTGCTGCTGACCGACGTCGACTACAGCCCCACGCAGCTGATCCAGTCGGCCAACTACATCAACCAGAACTATGGCGGCCTGGCCTTCGACGAGGTGCACACGCGCTTGCAGACCGAGGTGCGCCAGTTGCGCGACGACATGGGCCGGCTGATGCAGGCGGCGGTGGAGGCGGGCAGCGAGGCGATGGCGGACAACTCGGACGACATGGTCATCGCCGGCGAGCGCAACCTGCTGTCGGTGAGCGATTTGTCGTCGAACATGACGTCCTTGCGGCAGATGTTCGATATGTTCGAGCAAAAGACCGGCTTGATGCAGCTGCTCGACGTGTCGAGCAAGGCCAGCGGCGTGCAGATTTATATCGGTGGAGAATCGAGCCTGGTGCCGATGGACGAGATGAGCGTGGTGACCGCGCCGTACATGGCCAACGGCAAGATCGTCGGCACCCTGGGGGTGATCGGCCCGACCCGCATGGCCTATGAGCGCGTGATACCGATCGTCGATATCACGGCCAAATTATTGTCGAACGCTTTAAGTCACAATTGATTCCAACCCGTAAGGCGTGCGGCTTGGGGTCGTACCCCGTACGGGGTACGACCCCGCCGTATCGGGTTGAGTGTATGCGCCGCCGGGGCGCATACATTCAAGGCCGGTGCGGGCAGGCCGTCTTGATGCAATTGCCATAAATCGCCAGCGCGTGCTCGGCGATCTTGAAACCGCGCTCCTGGGCGACCATCTGCTGGCGCGTTTCGATCGCTTCGTCGAAGAATTCCTCGACCCGGCCGCAGTCCAGGCACACCAGGTGGTCGTGGTGGGAACCCTCGTTGAGCTCGAAGATGGCCTTGCCGGTTTCAAAGTGGTTGCGGTTCAGCAGGCCGGCCTGCTCGAACTGTGTCAGCACGCGGTAGACGGTGGCCAGGCCGACGTCCATATTGTCGGCCAGCAGGATCTTGTAGACATCCTCTGCCGTCAGGTGGCGCACGTCGCTGTTCTGGAAGATGTCCAGGATTTTAAGGCGAGGCAGGGTGGCTTTGAGGCCGCTGGCCTTCAGATCGGTTGGATTGTTACCCATGTTGGACACTCTTATTCTGGTTGGCGATAGCTAGCCGACAGTTTAACGCACTCCGCCCGCCACCGCACTCATTGCTGCCATCTTATTGGGACATCGCGGCCCGGCCGGCGTTTGCAAACATTTACACTTGCGCCTTGCAAAACAAGGACATATCCCCGGTTTTACAGGATAATGCTGTCACTTCGCGCGCCCGCGCGGCCCCATCTCGCACCATGTGCTCGGCATGTGCTTTATGATATAGCGTTTTTCGGCATTTCCGCTCGACCAGATTGAGGACATTTATGCGCGTCACCCCGGCTTTACTGCAGTCTTTGTCGCACCGTTTTACCCGCCGTGCTCCGTTGCTCGCAGGCGCCGTCTGCGTCGCGCTGGCCGCCGGCGGCTGTGCTTCCAACACCACCCTGGGCGAGAAATCGAACCAGGTCAAGGAAACCGGGATCACCCTGGACGCCAGCAAGGGCGCGCAAACGACCACCATCACGCCGCTGCAAAAGTTCATGTGGTTCTTCTCGCCATACCGTCCTGATATTCAGCAAGGCAACTTTGTATCCGAGGAAATGTTGGCGCAGTTGAAAGTCGGCATGACGCGCGAACAGGTCCGCTTCATCTTCGGCACCGCGCTGCTGACCGATCCGTTCCACGCCAACCGCTGGGACTACGCGTTCCGCATGGCCAAGGGCAACGGCGAAGTGACCACCAGCCGCGTCATCGTCTTCTTCGACAACGACGGCAAGGTGGCGCGCTGGGAAGGCGGCAACCTGCCGACCGAAAAGGAATACATCGCCCGCATCGCCGGCCCGGCGCCGAAAATCAAGAAAAATCCGGACGCGCCCGACAACAAGCCTGCGTCGAGCGTGCCGCCGCCGACCAACTCGGGCAGCGACAACGCCGCGCCCGCGCCGGTTGGCGTGACGGTGGGCAACCAGAACAAATAAGGAAGCACGCATGACCGCAATGAATATCGCCATCGCCGGCGCGAGTGGCCGCATGGGCCGCATCCTGATCGAAGCCGTCGAGAACGCGCCGGACGCGCGCCTGGCCGGCGCCCTGGGCCGCGCCGGTTCGGCCGGCGTCGGCGGCGATGCCGCCGCCTTCCTCGGCAAGCCGGGCGGCGTGCTGGTGCAGTCGGACCTGGCGCAAGGCCTGGCCGGCGCCCAGTACCTGATCGACTTCACGCGTCCCGAAGGCACGCTGGAGCACCTGGCCTACTGCGCCGAGCACGGCATCAAAGTCATCATCGGCACCACCGGGTTCGACGACGCCGGCAAGGCCGCCATCGCCGAGGCGGCCAAAAAAACCGCGATCGTGTTCTCGCCCAACTTCAGCGTCGGCGTCAACGTCACCATGAAGCTGCTCGAGCAGGCCGCCAAGGCGCTGTCGACCGGCTACGACATCGAAGTGATCGAAGCGCACCACCGCTTCAAGGTCGACGCCCCGTCCGGCACCGCGCTGAAGATGGGCGAAGTGATCGCCGGCGCCATGGGCCGCGACCTGAAGGAGTGCGCCGTCTACGCGCGCGAAGGCGTCACCGGCGAGCGCGATCCGTCGTCGATCGGCTTTGCCACCATCCGTGGCGGCGACATCGTCGGCGACCACACCGTGCTGTTCGCCGGCATCGGCGAGCGCATCGAAATCAGCCACAAATCGAGCAGCCGCGCGACCTACGCGCAAGGCGCGCTGCGCGCCTGCCGCTTCCTCGCCGACAAGCCGACCGGCTTGTTCGACATGTATGACGTGCTGTCGCTGAACGGATGACGCCCGCCGTCGCCAACCAGTTCACCCTGGCCCATTACTGGGAGCAGGGCGACGGCATCAGCCACGCGGTGGCGTTCGTGCTGCTGGCGATGTCGCTGGTGAGCTGGTTCTTCATCCTGTCGAAGGCCTTCGCGGCCTGGCGCGTGCGCCGCAGCTCCCCGGCCGTGCAGGCCTTCTGGGACGCGCCGACGATGCAGGACGGCGTCGCCTCGCTGGAGCTGGCCGACCCGGAAAAAATCTACCTGCCGCTGGCGCAGCAGGGCGCCGCGCAGATCAAAGTGGCCGAGCGGCAGTCGCTGGGCGGCGAGATGGACCGCGCCGCGCAAGTGACGCGTGTGCTGCGGGTGGCGATCCAGCGCTCGACCAACCGCCTCGAAGGCGGCCTGACCGTGCTGGCGTCGATCGGCGCGACCGCGCCGTTCGTCGGCCTGCTGGGCACCGTCTGGGGCATCTACCACGCGCTGGCCAATGTCTCGGCCAACGGCACCGTGCAAATCGACAAAGTGGCCGGCCCGGTGGGCGAGGCGCTGGTCATGACCGCGATCGGCCTGACGGTGGCGATTCCGGCGGTGCTGGCGTTTAACGCGTTTAACCGCGTCAACCGCCTGACGCTGGCGGAGCTGGACGCGTTCGCGCACGACCTGCACGCCTATCTGACCACCGGCGCGCGCGCCGGCCGGTAACCTACACGTTGTATTTGAGCCGGGAGCAAGCATGAGCTTTGGCGCCTTCAACCACCACCGCCAGCCGGGACCGATGGCCGATATCAACGTCACGCCGATGGTCGACGTGATGCTGGTGCTGCTGGTGATTTTCATCTTGGGCGCGCCGATGTTCACCAGCGCGGTCAAGCTCGACCTGCCGAAGGCGCAGGCGCCCACCAGCCAGCAGCAGGCCGAGGCGGCCACCGTCACGCTGGCCATCGACGGCAAGGGCAAGATATTCTGGAACAACGAGCCGCTCGAACAGGAGGCGCTGGAGGCGCGCCTGGTCGAAGCGGCCAGGCAGGACCCGCAGCCGGAGCTGCAGCTGCGCGCCGACAAGGACACCCGCTACGAAGTCGTGGCGCAGGTAATGGCGGCGGCGCAGACCAACGGATTAACGAAACTGGGGTTCGTCACGGATCCGAAGAAAGTAGAGAAGAAATAATGGCAACCGCAGAATTGAACGGCGCGGCGATCTCCGACATGGCGAGCTTCCACGCGGCCTGCAAGGCGGCGATGGGCTTTCCCGACACGTATGGCGCGACGATGGACGCGTGGGTCGATTGCCTGAGCTATTTGCGCGATGAAGACGGCATGAGCAAATTCCGCCTCAAGCCGAACGAGGTGCTGGAGATCGTCATCCAGGATGCCGGGGCGCTGAAAACCGCCGCGCCGGATATCCTGGAAGAGGTGACGTACTGCGTGGCCGGCATCAACGAGCGGTATGAGGATTACGGCGAGAAGCCGGCCTTGAAGCTGACGTTGAAGTAAACCCGCACCGCCAGGCGCGAACGGCGCCGCAGTCGCGGGTATGGGGTCGGACCCAACGGGTCCGACCCCGGTGTGGCCCGGGGTTAAAACTCAACCCGCGATCGGGATCTGCGCCTTGGCGCCGGTCTCGCCGGGCGCCAGGGTCAACACCTCGAACCCGGTCTCGGTCACCAGCACCATATGCTCCCATTGCGCCGACAGCGATTTGTCGCGCGTCTCGACGGTCCAGCCGTCGTCCAGTTCCTTCGTGGCCGCGCGGCCGGCGTTGATCATCGGTTCGATCGTAAACAGCATGCCCGGCTTGAGCACCACGCCCTGGCCCGGACGGCCGTAATGGGTCACCTGCGGTTCCTCGTGGTAGACCTGGCCGATACCGTGGCCGCAATAATCGAGCACCACGCTGAAGCCGGCCTTCTCGGCCACCGTCTGGATCGCGAAACCGACATCGCCCAAGGTCGCGCGCGGCTTGACGGCGCGGATGCCGGCCCACATCGCCGCGTAGGTGGTTTCGACCAGCTTGCGCGCCGCCTTCGACGGCTCGCCGACGTAGTACATGCGGCTGGTGTCGCCGTGCCAGCCATCCTTGATGACGGCGACGTCGATGTTGATGATGTCGCCGTCCTTCAGCACTTCCTCGGGCGAGGGGATGCCGTGGCAGACCACGTGGTTGATCGAGCTGCACACGGTGGCCGGGAAGCCGCCGTAGCCGACGTTGGCCGGGATCACCTTCTGCACGTTGACGATGTAGTCGTTGCACAGCTGGTCTAGGTAGGCCGTGGTCACGCCGGCCTTGATGTGCGGGCCGATCATCGTCAGCACGTCGGCAGCCAGTTGGGCGGCGACGCGCGCCATGACGATTTGTTCGGGCGACTTGATCATATTGGCGTTACGGCGGGACATGGACTACCTCTTTCTTTTTGAAGGGGCGTAGTTTGCCACAAACCGCCACCCCGATGGGTTAGCGTACCTCTTTCAGGTCGAAATGCGGGTTGTAAATCAGGCACAACAAATTGCCGAACGGGTCCGCCAACTCGACCGTTTTGATGTTTTCGCCGACATCTTCAATGGCGCCTTCGACGGTCGCGCCCAGCGCCACGATCCGGTCGGCTTCCGCCTGGATGTCGTCGACGCCCCAGTACACCATGCCGCCGGCCTTGGCGGCGGTGAACTTGTCACTCGGGATCAGGCCCAATTCAAAGCCGCCGACGCTGAAGCCGACATAAAAAGACTGGTCGAAGTAGGGCGCGGTGTCGAACACCTTCGCGTACCACTCCTTGGCGGCCGCCAGATCGGCCACCGGATAAACCAGCGTGCGCAGTCCTTTGATCATGGTACTAGTCTCCCAAGATGACGAAAACACCATATTGACACATCGGTAGTGTCAGCGAAACCTCTCAATGGCCTCGCGGGGGCCACTCTCGTGCGCTGGAGGCGGTTGAGCCAGTATAATGTCCGGTTCATATTCCTTTTTGCCGGGCCACGCCGGCTGCACACCATCATGCAAGATAAATATAGTCCCGCCGACGTCGAATCAGCCGCGCAATCCCACTGGAAGGCCATCGACGCCTATAAAGCCGTCGAGCACGACCCGCGTTTCCCGAAAGGGAAGTACTACGCCTGTTCGATGCTGCCTTACCCGTCGGGCAAGCTGCACATGGGCCACGTCCGCAACTATACGATCAACGACGTGATGTACCGCTACCTGCGCATGAACGGCTACAACGTGCTCATGCCGATGGGCTGGGACGCGTTCGGCATGCCGGCGGAAAACGCGGCGATGGCCAACAACGTGCCGCCGGCGCAGTGGACCTATTCGAACATCGCCCACATGCGCGAGCAGATGGAGTCCATGGGCCTGGCGATCGACTGGTCGCGCGAGATGACCGCCTGCAAACCGGAATACTACAAGTGGAACCAGTGGATGTTCCTCAAGATGCTTGAAAAAGGCATCATCTACAAAAAGACCGGCACCGTGAACTGGGACCCGATCGACCAGACCGTGCTGGCCAACGAGCAGGTCATCGACGGCCGCGGCTGGCGTTCGGGCGCGCTGATCGAAAAGCGCGAGATTCCGATGTACTATGCCCGCATCACCGATTACGCCGACGAGCTGCTCGAACACGTCGACAGCAAGCTGCCGGGCTGGCCGGAGCGCGTGCGCACCATGCAGGCCAACTGGATCGGCAAGTCGACCGGCGTGCGCTTCGCCTTCCCGCACCAGATCAAGGATGCCTCCGGCGCGCTGATCGGCGACGGCAAGATGTACGTCTTCACCACCCGTCCGGACACCATCATGGGCGTGACCTTCTGCGCCGTGGCGGCCGAGCATCCGCTGGCGATCCACGCCGCGCAGACCAACCCTGAACTGGCCGCCTTCAACGCCGAGTGCAAACTGGGCTCGGTGATCGAGGCCGATATGGCGACGATGGAGAAGAAGGGCATGCCGACCGGCCTGTTCGTCACCCATCCGCTGACCGGCGAGCAGGTCGAGGTCTGGGTCGGCAACTACGTCTTGATCACCTACGGCGACGGCGCCGTCATGGGCGTGCCGGCGCACGACGAGCGCGATTTCGCCTTCGCCAAAAAATACAACCTGCCGATCAAGCAGGTGATCCAGGTCGAGGGCCAGGAGTTCTCCACCGACGCGTGGCAGGAATGGTATGGCGACAAGGCCGTCTCCGTGGTCACCAACTCGGGCAAGTACGACGGCCTGACCTACGCCGACGCGGTCGAGGCGGTGGCCGCCGACATGGCCGCCAAGGGCCTGGGCGAGAAGAAGATCACCTTCCGCCTGCGCGACTGGGGCATCTCGCGCCAGCGTTACTGGGGCACGCCTATCCCGATGATCAACTGCGCCGATTGCGGCTCGGTGCCGGTGCCGGAAAAAGACCTGCCGGTGGTGCTGCCGGAAGACTGCGTGCCGGACGGCAGCGGCAATCCGCTGAACAAATACGAAGCCTTCCTCAAGTGCGACTGCCCGCAGTGCGGCAAGCCCGCGCGCCGCGAGACCGATACGATGGACACCTTCGTCGATTCGTCGTGGTACTACATGCGCTATACGTCGCCGGGCGCGAACGAATCCATGGTCGATGAGCGCAACGATTACTGGATGCCGATGGACCAGTACATCGGCGGCATCGAGCACGCCGTGCTGCACTTGCTGTATGCGCGCTTCTGGACCAAGGTGATGCGCGACTTCGGCATCGTCAAGTTCGACGAGCCGTTCACCAACCTGCTCACGCAGGGCATGGTGCTGAACGAGACCTACTTCCGCGAAGACGACGCGGGCAAGAAGACCTGGTTCAATCCGGCCGACGTCGAAGTGACGCTGGACGACAAGGGCCGTCCGCAAGGCGCCGTGTCGAAGGACGACGGCCAGCCGGTGCAGATCGGCGGCACCGAGAAGATGTCGAAGTCGAAGAACAACGGCATCGATCCGGCCGCGCAGATCGGCCAGTACGGCGCCGACACCGCGCGCCTGTTCACGATGTTCGCCTCGCCGCCGGAACAGACGCTGGAATGGTCGGGCAGCGGCGTCGAAGGCGCCAACCGCTTCCTGCGCCGCGTGTGGGCGTTCGGCTATGCGCAGGCCGCGCGCATTGAGTCGGCATTGAACGCCGCGCCGGCGCCGGTGGCCACCGAGCCGCAGAAAACCCTGCGCCGCGAACTGCACAAGATCCTGCAGCAGGCCGACTATGACCTCAAGCGCATCCAGTACAACACCGTCGTTTCGGCGTGCATGAAAATGCTCAACACGATCGAATCGGCAAAGCTGGACGACAGCGCCGAATCGAACGCGCTGGTGGCCGAGGGCTTCTCGATCTTCCTGCGCTTGCTGAACCCCGTGGCCCCGCACATCACCCACGTGCTGTGGGAGGAACTGGGCTACGCCAAGGCGCACGGCGACATCCTCAACGCGCAGTGGCCGCAGGTCGACCCGGCCGCGCTGGAGCAGGCCGAGATCGAGATGATGATCCAGGTGAACGGCAAACTGCGCGGCAGCGTGGTCGTCGCCAAGGGCGCCGACAAGGCGGCCATCGAGGCGGCGGCGCTGGCCAGCGAAGCGGTACAGAAGTTCATCGAGGGCACGCCGAAGAAGATCATCGTCGTGCCGGGCAAATTGATCAACATCGTTGTTTAATAGATTAGCGGACGGATCTCGGATGACTAACATGGCAAGCAGGTCCCGGTTGTTCCAGCGCGCGCGCCTGTGTGGGCTAGTGCTGGCGGTGTCGCTGACGGTGTCGGCGTGCGGCTTCCACCTGCGCGGCGACGGCGGCCACTACACGCTGCCGTTCCCGACGATGTATGTGGGACTGCCCGAGTCGTCGCCGCTGGCGGTCGATTTGAAGCGCAACATCAACGCCAACGGCAGCACCATCGTCGTCAAGACGGCGAAAGAGGCCGACGGCATCGTCGAGGTGCTCTCCAATCCGGAGCACACCAAGACCAAGACCATCCTGTCGCTGAACAACAATGGCCGCGTGCGCCAGTACCTGCTTCAGTACAGCATCGTGTTCCGCGTGCTGGACAAGCAGGGCGCCGTGCTGCTGCCGCCGACGTCGATCGCGCTGAGCCGCCCGATCGACTTCAACGAAACCCAGTTGCTGGCCAAGGAGCAGGAAGAGGCCCTGCTGTACAAGGACATGCAGACCGACCTGGTGCAGCAGATGATGCGCCGTATCGCCGCCATTAAAACGACGCGCATGTCGGTGCCCGCATCTACGCCCGCATCTACGCCAAATCCGGCGCCGACCCAGTCGGCACCGGCCGTGCCGATCCTGTAAGGGCGCTTCTATGCAATTGCGGTTGGAAGCGCTGGACGGCCATTTGACGAAGTCGTTGTCCCAGCTGTACGTCATCACCAGCGACGAGCATCTGCTGGCGCTGGAGGCGGCCGACAAGATCCGCCGCGCCGCGCGCGCGCAGGGCTATTCGGAGCGCGACGTGCTGACCGTCGAGCGCAGCTTCAAGTGGGGCGAGCTGCTGGCGGCCAATCAGGCGCTGTCGCTGTTCGGCGATAAGAAGCTGATCGAGTTGCGCATCCCGACCGGAAAACCCGGCAAGGATGGCGGCGCGGCGCTGCAGAACTATGTAAAAGATCTGAGTCCGGACAACCTGACCCTGATCACCCTGCCCAAGCTGGATTGGCAGACGCAGAAGGCGGCCTGGGTGGCCGCGCTGCAGCAGGCGGCGGTGTATATCGACATCGCGCAGATCGAACGGGCACACCTGCCCAACTGGATCGGCCAGCGTCTTGCCGCGCAAGGGCAAAGCGCGGACCGGCAAAGCGTCGACTTCATCGCCGACCGCGTCGAGGGCAACCTGCTGGCGGCGCACCAGGAGATCCAGAAGCTGGCCTTGCTGCACGAGCCGGGCAAGCTGACCTACGAGCAGGTGCACGACGCGGTGCTCAACGTGGCGCGCTACGACGTCTTCAAGCTCAGTGAGGCGATGTTGTCGGGTGACCCGGCGCGGCTGGTGCGCATGCTCGAAGGCCTGAAAGGCGAGGGCGAGGCGCTGCCGCTGGTGCTGTGGGCGGTGTCGGAGGAGATCCGCACGCTATTGAAACTGAAGTCGGGCATGGCGCAGGGCAGGCCGCTCGGCGCGCTGCTCAAGGAATACCGCATCTGGGGGCCGAAAGAGCGCATGATGGACCCGGCGCTGCGCCGCATTTCGCTGCCGACGCTGGAGG
The DNA here is from genome assembly GCF_979254035.1 of Duganella sp. AC237. NCBI lineage: Bacteria > Pseudomonadati > Pseudomonadota > Betaproteobacteria > Burkholderiales > Oxalobacteraceae > Duganella > Duganella sp. AC237. The sequence continues at coordinate 649,173 of NZ_CEEDEW010000003.1, forward strand.
CGGCGATGAAGGACGCGGCGCAGGTGGACAAGATGATCAAGGGCCTGCGCGCCAAGGCGCACAACGGCGACGCCTGGGACGCCATGCTGCAGCTGGCATTGAAAGTGGCGCGCGGCTGAAGTTTAAGAACGCAGTGAACATCGTGGGATGAACATGGATATCAAGCACTACATGGAGCAACTGGGCCAGCAGGCGCGCAAGGCATCGCGCGCGATGGCCCGCGCCGACAGCGCCACGCGCAACCGCGCGCTGACGCTGATCGCCGACGCCATCGAACACAACGCCGACCAGCTGCGCGCGGCCAATCAGCTGGATATGGACGCGGCGGCCGCCAACGGCCTGGCGCCGGCCATGCTGGACCGCCTGGCGCTGTCGGACAAGGCCATCGCCACGATGGTCGAAGGCCTGCGCCAGATCGTCGCGCTGCCCGATCCGATCGGCGAGATCTCCGGTTTGAAATTCCGTCCGTCGGGCATCCAGGTCGGCCAGATGCGCGTGCCGCTGGGCGTGATCGGCATCATCTACGAATCGCGGCCCAACGTCACCGTCGACGCGGCGGGGCTGTGCATCAAGAGCGGCAACGCCACCATCCTGCGCGGCGGCTCGGAAGCGATCCACTGCAACCGCGCGCTGGCAAAGCTGGTCAAGGAAGGCCTGGCCGGCGCCGGCCTGCCCGAGGACGGCGTGCAGGTGGTCGACACCACCGACCGCGCCGCCGTCGGCGCGCTGATCACCATGCCGCAGTATGTGGACGTGATCGTGCCGCGCGGCGGCAAGGGCCTGATCGCGCGCCTGATGGAAGAGGCGACCGTGCCGATGATCAAACACCTGGACGGCATCTGCCACGTCTACATCGACGCCAAGGCCGACTTGAAGAAGGCGGTGGACATCGGCTTCAACGCCAAGTGCCACCGCTACGGCACCTGCAACACGATGGAAACCCTGCTGGTCGCGCGCGCGATCGCGCCGGCGGTGCTGCCGCAACTGGCGGCGCTGTACGCCACCAGGGAAGTCGAACTGCGCGCCGATCCCGAAGCGCTGGCGATCCTGTCGGCGGCCGGCTATCCGCACCTGGTGGCCGCCACCGAGGAGGACTGGTCGACCGAGTACCTTGCAGCGATCCTGTCGGTGAAAATCGTCGACGGCATCGACCAGGCGATGGAGCACATCAACCAGTACTCGTCCAAGCACACCGAATCGATCGTCACCGAGGACCACAGCGACGCCATGCGCTTCCTGCGCGAAGTCGATTCGGCGTCGGTGATGATCAACGCCTCGACGCGCTTTGCGGACGGCTTCGAATACGGCCTGGGCGCCGAAATCGGCATCTCGAACGACAAGCTGCACGCGCGCGGCCCGGTCGGGCTGGAAGGTTTAACGTCGTTGAAATACGTGGTATTCGGCCACGGTGAAGTTCGTCAATAAAGGATAGCTATGCTCTGGATTAAGGCGCTGCACATTTTCTTCGTCATCTGCTGGATGGCCGGCGTGTTCTACCTGCCGCGCATCTTCGTCAACCTGGCGATGGAGACCAACGCCGCCACCACCGAGCGGCTGACGCTCATGGCGCGCAAGTTGTACCGTTTTTCGATGTGGCTGTCGGTGTTCGCGGTGGTGTTCGGCGCGATCCTGGTCTACATGCAGTACGGCGCGAAAATGCCGGGCTGGATGCACGCCAAGCTGCTGCTGGTGGTGCTGGTGGTCGGCTATCACCACGCCTGCGGTTCGATCCTGAAGAAGTTCGAAAAAGGCGTCAACACGCGCAGCCACAAGTGGTTCCGCGTGTTTAATGAAGTACCGGTGTTCATGTTGTTGGCCATCGTCATCCTGGTTGTCGTCAAACCGTTCTGATTGGAGCGTCATGAGCAAAGTCTGTCAGTATTTTTTCGCCATCCATTCGCCGTGGACCTATCTGGGGCATGAGCGCTTTGTCGCGCTGGCGCGCCAGCACGCGGTGCAGATCGAGGTGCGCCCCTTCGACCTGGGTAAGGTGTTCGGCGTCTCCGGCGGCCTGCCGCTGGCCAAGCGCGCGCCGCAGCGCCAGGCCTACCGCCTGGTCGAGCTGACCCGCTGGTCGGCGTTCCTCGGCGTGCCGATGAACGTGCAGCCGAAGTTCTTCCCGGTGTCGCCCGACCTGGCCAACCGCATGGTGATCGCCGCGCGCCTGACGCACGGCGTCGACGTCGCGCTGGAACTGGCCGGCGCCATCATGCGCGGACTGTGGGCCGAAGAGAAAAACATCGGCGACGAGGACACCCTGGCGCAGATCGCCGGCGGCTGCGACCTCGATGGCCGCGCGCTGATCAAATCGTCGGAGACGGCCAGCGTGCAGGCCGAGTACGACCGCAACACCGAGGACGCCACCGCAGCCAATGTATTCGGCTCGCCGTGGTATGTGCTCGATGGAGAAAGCTTCTGGGGCCAGGACCGCCTGGACTTCCTCGAGCGGGCAATGCAGAAGTAAAGCAGTAACGAAGTAAAGTAGCACCGGTTTTTGGTTTTTCAACGGACAAAAGGTACACCTATGGCATCCTATTTTTGCCCATGCCCGCGCGGCATGGAAGCGGCACTGGCCGAAGAACTGGGCGAAATCGCCCTCCTGAGCACCACCATGAAGGTGCACAACCAGGTCCCGGGCGGCGTGCACTGCTCCGGCGACCTGCTGGATTCCTACCGCATCAACCTGCACTCGCGCATCGCGTCGCGCGTGCTGATGCGCATGGCGGTCACCGGCTACCAGAACGAGAACGACATCTACGACCTGGTGCTGGCGCAGCAGTGGGAAGACTGGTTCACCTACGACCACACGATCCGCGTCGACGTCACGGCCGTCAAATCCCCGCTGAAAAGCCTGGAGTTCACCACCCTGAAGATCAAGGACGCGATCTGCGACCGCTTCCGCGACCAGTTCGACAAACGTCCTTCGGTCGACACCAAGGAACCGGACATGCGCATCGTCGGCTTCCTCGACGCGCGCCAGTTCATCATCTACCTGGACACCTCGGGCGAGGCGCTGTTCAAGCGCGGTTGGCGCGAGGAAACCGGCGACGCGCCGCTGCGCGAGAACCTGGCCGCCGGCCTGCTGCGCGTGTCGGGCTGGAAGCCGGGCATGCCGCTGTTCGACCCGATGTGCGGCTCCGGCACCATCCTGTGCGAAGCGGCGCAGATGGTGCAGGGCATTCCGCCGGGCGCGCGCCGCCGTTTCGCCTTCGAAGCCTTCAACGACTTCGATCCGGCCCCGTGGAACGACATGAAGAATTCGATCAAGGCCAATCCGCTGCCGGCATCGCCGACCATCTTCGGTTCCGACATCTCGGGCGACATGGTGGCGATGACCCGCCATAACCTGAAGTGCGCCGGCATCATGTTCGACGTGCCGCTCAAGCAGATCGAGGCGCAGGAAGTGAAGGCGCCGACCGAGCAGCCGGGCATCCTGCTGACCAATCCTCCGTACGGCGAGCGTATCGGCGTGCGCGGCGACAGTTCGCTGCCGGAGGACGAACTGGCCAGCGGTTTCTATTCGGCGCTAAGCACTACGCTCAAGCAGCGTTTCGCCGGCTGGACCGTGTTCCTGTTCACCGCCGACCTGGGGCTGCCGAAGATGCTGCGCCTGAAGGAATCGCGCAAGACGCCGTTCTTCAACGGTGCGCTCGAATGCCGCCTGTTCCGCTTCGATATGGTGGCGGGCTTCAACCGCCGCGAAGCGGCAAAGCCCAAAGAAGTCTAAAAAGTCTAGAAAAGGCCCCAACGATGTTCCCGACACCTCCCGCCAATCTCCCGCCCGATCCTGTCGAGGACATCCCCCCGCCGCCGCCGTCGCACATGAAAGTGCTCAGCGCGGCGGGACTGGCGACCATGCTGGCCGCGATGTCGATGCTGGGACCCTTCTCGATCGACGCCTACCTGCCGGCCTTCCCCAACATCCAGGCGTCGTTGGGCGCCACTCCGCTCGAAGTGCAGCAAAGCCTGACGTTCTACATGCTGGCCTTCGCCGCCATGGTGCTGTGGCACGGTGCGCTGGCGGACGCCTTCGGGCGCCGCAACGTGGTGCTGGTGTCGCTGGTGATGTTCGCCATCGGCACGCTGGGCTGCGCCTCGGCGCACACGGTGCATTACCTGTGGGTGTTCCGCGTCATGCAGGGCGTGTCGGCCGGCGCCGGGGTGGTGGTGGGGCGCGCCATCATCCGCGACCTGTATGACGATGCCGCCGCCGCGCGCCTGCTGTCGCTGGTGACGATGATCTTCTCGATCGCGCCGGCCGTCGCGCCCATCCTCGGCGGCTGGATCGTCACCCTGTTCGACTGGCGGGCGATCTTCCTGTCGCTGCTGGCCTACACCATCCTGCTGTTCATCTACTGCTACCGGCGCCTGCCGGAGACGCTGCCGCCGCACAAGCGCCAGCCGTTCAACCCGCGCTACCTGGCGCGCAATTACGGCGACATCCTGCGCTCGCCGCTGTTCCTCATGAAGTCCGGCGTCGTCGCGCTCAACTTCGCCGGCCTGTTTGTGTATATCGCGGCGGCGCCGGAATTCCTGCCCCAGCACCTCGGCCTGGGGCCGTCGCAATTCGGCTGGCTGTTCATTCCGGCGGTGTCCGGGATCTTCCTGGGCGCGCTGGCGGCCAACCGCATGGCCGGGAAAATGACATTTTCGCGACAGATCGGCATCGGCTTCTGTTTCCTGATCGCGGCCCCGGTGCTGAACGTTTTGTACCACCTCTTTTTCCCGCCGGCGCTGCCCTGGTCGGTCGCGCCGCTGCTTTTTTACAACTTCGGCATGTCGGTCGTGGCGCCCGCCGCCACCCTGCTGGCGATGGACCTGTTCCCGCACATCCGGGGCACCGTGGCCTCGTGCCAATCGTTCGCGCTGACCATGCTCGGGGCGCTGGTGGCGGGCGTCATCGCGCCGTTTCTAGCACACTCGGTGCTGTGGTTAGCCGCAGGACAGCTGGCTTTTAGTGCCTCTGCTCTCGTTTTATGGTTGACGTCGCGCCATTACCGGCGCATGCTTCTACGCCATCCAGGTTAACACTTGTTTACGGTAGGAAATTGAATTAGTTTAAAGTGAAAGATCGATATCTGCTTGATAGCTGCCAAGTTATCATGATACTTTATGCTAATATAACTTTTCCAAACGTAATTTCAAGCGTCGAACCTGCCTGAAATACTGATGAAAAAATAACTATTTTGCGGTACTGAGCCGTTGAGTACCTTCTCCTTATTCGACGACCACTGGCGGCAAAGCTGGATACGATGCATCAACCTGACCATGACATTCGCAATCGATTGCTGATTGCCCGTCTGCCGGCCATGCCGCAGATACTCATTAAGTTGATCGAGCACTTGCAGGCGGACGACGCCGGCATGCCGGAGCTCGCCGCATTGATCGCCAAGGACGCGGCGATGACCAGCAAGATCCTCACCGTCGCCAACAGCTCGGCCTTCCACCGCAACGCCCGCACGGTGGGCCTGGAGCAGTCGCTGGTGTCGCTCGGCACCGACATGATCAAGACCCTGGTGATCAGCGAATCGGTGTTCCAGACCTTTAACAGCTTCCCCCATTCCGGCAGCACCGATTTGCGCGGCTTCTGGAAAGGCTCGCTGACGACCGCCGTCATCGCGCGCGACATCGCCCGCAAGATGGAATACCCGCACGTTGAGGAAGCCTACCTGGCCGGCCTGCTGCACAACGTCGGCCGCCTGGCGCTGCTGGCGGCAGCGCCCAAGGAATACGGCTTTAACTTCATGGCGCGCGACGACGAGGACCTGTGCGCCGTCGAGCAGCGCACCTTGCAGATCACGCACTCGGAAGCGGGCGCCTGGCTGATCGAGCGCTGGCAGCTGGACTCCTTCCTGGCCGACAGCGTGCTGTATCACCACGAGCCGCTGGCGCGCCTGGAGTCGTCGCATCCGCTGATCCGCATCGTGCGCCTGGCGCACCTGCTGTGCTGCCACGACGACCAGCACGAGGCGATCGAAAACGGCGCCTATCTGTGCGGACTCGATGGCGAACTGCTCGAGCAGATCGTCAACAACGCCGCCCGCCAGGTGGAAAAGTCGGCCGATTACCTGGGCATCGACCTGGCCGGCGTCGACGACGTGCCGGTGCCGGCCGCCTACGCGCCGCCGGTCGTCGATCCGGTGCAGCAGCGATTGTCCGAGGAAGTGCGCAACATGGTCCTGGTGTCCGAGATGGGCCAGTCCTTCGCGCGCCAGAACGGCGAGGCGGGACTGCTCGAATCGATGACGCGTTCGGCGCGCATCCTGTTCGATTTCGAGAACGCGCTGGTGCTGCTGGAGAACCCGACCGGCCACGCGCTGCACGGCACCGCCACCGGCGACCAGCAGCTGCGTTTTTCCGAATTCATCATCCCGCTCAACAAGGGCGGCGTGGTGGCGGCGTGCGCGCTGGAACGCAAGCTGGCCATCATCAGCCGCGACGGCCAGTTGCAACCGCCATTGAGCGTGGCCGAGGACCAGTTGTTCCGCATCCTCGGCACCGAGAGCATGGTATGCCTGCCGCTGGTGGCCAACCAGCGCTGTCTCGGTGTGCTGATCGGCGGTGCGCCGGCCTGGCAGATGGCCAGCTACCAGAAGCGCGCGCGCTTCCTGCAGTCGTTCGGCACCCAGGCCGCCGCCGCGCTGGAGACGGCCATCAGCGAGCGCGGTCACGCCAAGCGCCAGATCGCCCACGTCGCCGAGGAGTACCGGGAAGCGTCGCGCCGCGTGGTGCATGAGGTGAACAACCCGCTGTCGATCATCAAGAACTACCTGTCGGTCCTGGACAGTAAACTGGCCAGGCGCGAGCCGGTGGTCGGCGAGATGTCGATCCTGAACGAGGAGATCGACCGCGTCGGACAGTTGATCAACGGCTTGGCCGACCTGCAGCCGACCGAAACCAGCCACGCCACCGATGTCGCGCGCGTGGTCGACGACGTGCTGCGCCTGTTCCGCGCCACCGACTTCGTGCCGGCGTCGGTGCAGATCGTCGTGCGCATGCAGGAGGAGCCGGCCGACATCGAGGGCGACGCCGACCTGCTCAAGCAGATCCTGGTGAACCTGATCAAAAACGCGGTCGAGGCCATGCCCGACGGCGGCAAGATCGAAATCGCCAACCGCGGCCACGTCAACCGCGAGCGCAAGCTGTATCTGGAGCTGGTCATCGGCGACACCGGTCCGGGGCTGTCGGCCGACGTGCTGGCCAACCTGTTCTCCCAGGTGCGCAGCACCAAGGAAGGCCCACACCATGGCCTGGGCCTGTCCATCGTCCACGGCCTGGTGAAGAAGATGCAGGGTCTGATCACCTGCCGTTCCGGCAAAGCGGGAACCACTTTCGAAATTTTGCTGCCCGCCCGTAGCAGTTCCAGTCCCGTCGGCGGCGTGCAAACGCGGTTGATGGATTCAGTTTAAGGCCATGATGAACCTGACTCCCGCCGGCTACGCCGCCCTAGAAACGAGTTCGGACGACCCCACCCCCGTCGTCCATGCCGCCGATAATTGGCCCCGCATCCTGCTGGTGGACGACGAACCGCGCCTGCTGTCGTCGTTGTACGAGCTGCTGCGCGACCGCGACTACCATCTGGTGACCGCGACCTGCGGCAGCGAGGCGCTGGCCCAGCTGACCAAACTGAAATTCGACCTGATCCTGCTCGACCTGCGCCTGCCCGACATGAGCGGCCACGAGATCATGGACTTCATCAACGCCAAGGGCATCGACGGCGACGTCATCGTCATGAGCGGGGAGGTCGGCATCGACGCCGCCATCGGCGCGCTCAAACGCGGCGCCTACGACTACCTGCGCAAGCCCTATAGCCGCGAGGAGCTGCTCAAGACCGTGGAGAACGCGCTGCAAAAGCGCCGCCTGGCGGTCGACAACGAGCGCATCGCCTCCAAGCTGGAAAACTCGGAGAAGATGTACCGCTACCTGGTCGACAGCTCGCCGGACATCATCTATACGCTCAACCACGAAGGCAAGTTCACCTTCATCAACGACCGCGTGCAGCAGCTGCTCGGCTTCACCCGCGAAGAACTGATCGGCAAGCACTACTCGATCCTGGTGCACGACGAGGACCAGGAGCGCGCCCGCTACGCCTTCAACGAGCGCCGCGTCGACGAGCGGGCCTCGCGCAACGTCGAACTGCGCCTCAAGTGCAACACCGGCGGCGGCATCGAGCGCACCTTCAACAACACCTTGATGACGATTTCGCTCAACGCGATCGGCATGCATGTCCCCGACCACAGCATCAAGAAGCACGAATTCTTCGGCACCTACGGCGTCGCCCGCGACATCACGGACCGCAAGCGCGCGGAGGAAGTGATCTCCTACCAGGCCTACCATGACATCCTGACCGACCTGCCGAACCGCATGCTGTTCAAGGACCGCCTGGGGCTGGCCGTGATCCAGGCCAAACGCAAACTGACCGAGCTGGCGGTGATGTTCATCGACCTTGACCGCTTCAAGCTGGTCAACGATACGCTGGGCCACGTCAAGGGCGACGAGCTGCTGCAGCAGGTGTCGCAGCGCCTGAAAACCTGCCTGCGCCGGGGCGACACGCTGGCGCGCCAGGGCGGCGACGAATTCACCATCGTGCTGCCGGAGCTGCGCGACCGCCAGGACGCCAAGGCCATCGCCGACAAGTTCCTTGAGAGCCTGCACGAGCCGTTCGACCTCGATGGGCACCAGGTGCACATCTCCGCCTCGATCGGCATCGCCATTTATCCGAACGACGGCGAGACCATCGACGAGCTGCTGCGCCATGCCGACATCGCCATGTACCAGGTCAAGGCGCTGGGCAAGAATGGCCACAGCTTCTATCACGACTCGATGCTGGACGTGTCGCACCAGAAGATCGCGCTGGAACAAAGCCTGCGCAAGGCGCTGGAGCTCAACGAGCTGGAAATGTACTACCAGCCGCAGCTCGACGTCGCCACCGGCCGCATCATCGGCGCCGAGGGCCTGATGCGCTGGAATCATCCGCAGCGCGGGCTGCTGTCGGCCGGCGAGTTCCTGCCGTTCGCCGAGGAAAACGGCTTGATGCTGCCGATCTCCGACTGGATGCTGGGCGCCTTGTGCCGCGATCTGCTGCAGTGGAACGCCGCCGGCGGCGAGTCGATCCGCCTGTCGCTGAACCTGTCGCCGCAATACCTGGACCGGGGCGACTTCTTCGAGAAGATGCGCGGCGCGCTGACGCGCTACGGCATTTCGCCGGCGCAGATCGAAGTGGAGATCACCGAGAACATCTGCATCCGCAATCCGCAGTACGCGATCGAACAGTTGAACAAGCTTTGCCAACTGGGCGTATCGGTGGCGATCGACGATTTCGGCACCGGCTATTCGTCGCTGTCGTACCTGCACCGCTTCCCGATCCACACCATCAAGATCGACCAGTCGTTCGTCAAGGAGATCCACGACGAGAACGGCCACTATCCGGTGATCCTGGCGATCATCTCGATCGCGCGCGGCCTGGGCCTGCACCTGGTGGCCGAAGGCGTGGAGACCGACGTGCAATCGCGCTACCTGCAGGCCAACGGCTGCACCACGATGCAGGGCTATTTCTACCATCGCCCGATCTCGCTGCTCAGTTTCATCGACGTGCTGCAGGACCAGAACCGCTTGTCGGCCGCTTCCTCGCTGCCGTCCAGCGCCACCAACGCCAACAAGGCGCCGAACACAGACACCCAACCGGCCATGGTCGCAATCCAGGCTTGAATAATCAGTGAAGCAGTATGACGAAATACACGCCTGACGGACCCGATGCCAATCAAGGCGGCACCCACACAGCCGAATTCCTGCGCGTGAAGCAGCAAGCCGAACGTGGTATCGCCAACGCCCAGCACAGCCTGGGCTTTATGTACTTCAACGGCCAGGGCGTGGCGCAAAGCTTCGAGCTGGCGGTGGTCTGGTATCGCCAGGCGGCGATGCAGGGACTGGAGCACGCGCAGTACAACCTGGGCGTGATGTTCCAGAAGGGCCAGGGCGTCGAGCAGAATTACGAGGAAGCGGCGGCGTGGTACAAGCTGGCGGCCGAGCAGGGCTACGCCGCCGCCCAGTACAACCTGGGTTGGCTGTACGCCAAGGGCCAGGGCCTGGAGGCCGACACGCAGAAAGCCATGCACTGGTTCAGCAAGGCCGCCGAGCAGGGCGACGCCGGCGCGCAAAACAATCTGGGCATGATGTACGACACCGGCAAGGGCGTGCCGCAGGATTTCAAGCAGGCCATCGCCTGGTATCGCAAGGCGGCGGAGCAGGGCTATGCGCGCGCGCAGTTCAACCTTGGTCTGCGCTACGACAACGGCCAGGGCGTGGCGCAGGATGTCGGCCAGGCGATGTCGTGGTACCGCAAGGCGGCCGACCAGGGTTACGCGCCGGCGCAATTCAATCTGGCGCTGCGCTTCGACAAGGGCGACGGCATCGCGCAGGACAGCCAGAAGGCGATCCTGTGGTACCGCCGCGCGGCGGAACAGGACCACGCCAGCTCGCAGTTCAATCTGGGTCTGATCTACGACAACGGCCAGGGCGTGCCGCGCGACGAGCAGAAGGCGCTGGACTGGTACCGCAAGGCGGCCGAGCAGGGCCACGCCGGGGCACAGAACAATCTGGGGCTGCGCTACGATCACGGCCAGGGCGTGCCGCAGGATTACGACCAGGCGCAGGCCTGGTACCGCAAGGCGGCCGAGCAGGGTTATCCCGGCGCGCAGTACCATCTGGGCTTGCTGTACGACGCCGGCCACGGTGTGCCGATGGACCATCAGGAAGCGATTTTCTGGTATCGCAAGGCGGCCGACCAGGGCCACCTGCGGGCGCAGTTCGATCTGGGCCTGCGCTACGAAACGGGACGCGGCGTGCCGCAGGACCTGCGCAAGGCGATGCTGTGGTACCGGCGCGCGGCCGAACAGGATTACGCGGCGGCGCAGTACAACCTCGCGCTCTTGTTCGACAACGACGAGGGGCCGCAGCCGGATTGCGCGCAGGCCAACGGCTGGTATGCGAAGGCGGCGGCGCAGGGGCATACCCTGGCGCAGTTCGCGCTCGGCCTGCGCTACGACAATGGCCAGGGCATGCCGCAGGATTACGCGCAGGCCCACCACTGGTATGCGCAGGCGGCCGGCCAGGGACATTTGCGCGCGCAGTTCAATCTCGGCCTGATGTATCTGGTGGGGCAGGGCGTGCGGGCCGACGTCGCGCAGGCGTGGTTATGGCTGGCGATGGCGGAACGCGGCGGTTTCGGCGCCGCCGAGCGGTATTTGAAAACCGCCGCGTCGCGCATGGATGGCGAACAGCTGGCGCAGGCGCGCCGGCGGCTGCAGGCGCCCCACCTCGCGTAAATTCGCATTGAAATGGTTGCAGGGCACGCCAGGTGGCTGTGCTATATTGGCCCGAATGTTGGCGCGCGGCGGCCAGGACTTTGATCATCAGGACCATGAACGACCTAGAATTTGCCGAGCTAGCCTCCGCCCGCATCGCATCGCTATACGGTGTCGCCAAACGCAGCCAGCATCAATTCCCCGCCCACGCGCTCATTCAGACGCGCGCGCTCGCCAGTTTATGCTGCGACATCCTCTATCCTTACGACAGCGAGTGGAAGCTGGGCCTGGAGGGAAAGATCAATGTGCTCGTCAAGTCGCACCTGATCAACCCGGACATTCAAGAACTGCTGCATAAGTTACGGCGGTGGGGCAACTCCGCGGCGCATCCGGAGGAAAGCCTGCGCAGCGAAGCACAGCTGCAAGCCCTGGCCAAACAGGCGCTCATCGACGTCATGGCGCTGATTGAAGTGGTATTTCGTCAGAAAAACCATGGAGCTGCGGTACCCGACTACCATATCGTCGATGAAAGCCCGGACGAACTGAGTGCGGTGTGCTACCGGGCGCTATTTGAAAGCCGCCCCACGGACCAGTACCGGGCCGCGATGCTGTTGCTGAAGCGGTCGACGTCCGACTTCTCGATGACGGAACGCGCGCTGGACCTGCTGCGCTACGCCAGCGACGCCGGCTACACCCCGGCGCGCTACCAGTTCGGGCTCGCTTTGGCAGAGGGAAAAAACGGCATAGAGCATATCGGGCGAGGCGTCCATCTCATCGCGATGGCCTGCCAGGACGGCGACATCGACGCGCTTGCATGGTGCGGCCGCTCGGCGCTGTTGGGCCTGCATGAGGAGGCGGTCGATCATGCCCGGGCCAGGGATTATTTGGAGCGCGCGGCCGCCGAAGACCATCCACTTGCGCTGGTTCTGCTGTCGAACATCTATCGCGAAGGGCTGGGCGTGGCGGCCAACGCCAAGACCGCGTTTGATTTGACCTTGCGCGCTGCGGAAGCCGGCTACCCCATCGGCCAATATCAAGCCGGCCAGGCGTTGTATCACGGTGAAGGGGTGGCGACGAACGAACGGGCAGCGCTTGCCTGGCTGCAGCTGGCGAGCGACGCGGGCCTCCACATCGCCCAGCGCGCGGTCGGCGTCCTCATCCGCAATGGCTCATTGCCGGGAGGATTCTCCAAGGCGGAAGAGCTCCTGCAGCGCGCCATGCCCAAGGTCAATCAGGCCCACCTGGACCTTGCCGACCTGTATCTGGCGCAGGAAGAACCGGGGAAATGGATCGAAGCGCTCGCGTTGGTCCAACGGGCTTTCGAAGTCGCGGTGGGCGACCAGGACCAGGCGACCGCCAATCAAGCGCTTCGGATGGCGCCGGCCTTGATCAACAGACTGATGGCGTCCCGCGGCAAGATGTCCGCCGCGCAGCTTGAAAGTTTTGCGTTGACGCGCCTCTTGTTCGACGAACAGGGACGGCCGTGTCCGAACCGTGAAACGCGTATGCGCGATTTCGTCACGAACGCCATATCGTTGTCTCGCATCGAAGGCAACAACGCCAAGGCGGAAACAGGCGCGGTGCGTCCAGCCGAGCCGGCGGCCGTCAAACAACGCATCGCCAATGACAAGGTTGGCCGCAACGAGCCTTGCTCTTGCGGTAGCGGGAAAAAGTACAAGGCCTGCTGCGGCGTATAGATCAGCGCCGGGGCGCCGACATGTGGCCAACCCGGTAATGCTGCGCCGCCGGCGTGACGTCGGTTGGTTGCGCATCGCGCCACAGGCAAAACCGCACGATGGTCCACGCCGCCGGTTCGAAACCGATCACCACCGCCAGCGCGCCGCGCTCGCGCGCATCGCGTGCCCATTGCTCCTCCTGTTTGCGCAGCGTCGCCAGGTCGCTGTAGGGGGCGATTTGATGCACGCTGCGGGTCGCATGCCGCGCCGCGCGCACGTCGGCGCCCACATCGGCGTGCCACGGCGTCCAGGTGCGCACCGAGGGCCAACCGAAGGCCCGCGCCACGCCGGCGAATCCCGGACCGTTGAGAAAGCCGTGCATCGATTCTTCATCGCGCCACAGATAGAACGGCGCATACAGGTTCTCTGCCGACTCGCCGTGCTCCGCGTACAGATAGGCTTTGAAGACCAGGCCGGGCAAATCGTCCAGCAGCGGCCCCTTGGTGGCGATGCGCGTGCGTACGATCGCCATATCGTAATCGGCCGGCAGCGCGAAGCTGTACTGCATCGCGATCATGATGCGAGTCCCCGCAGCAGCGGCGCCGCCGGCGCTCCGCCGCCGAACGACCACTCGTCGCCGAGCGTGGTGGTGATGACCACCATTACATCCCTCCGGTTGCAGATCATGGGCATGATGTCCTCCGTTTGTTGATTGACAGCTTCACGATACAAGATTAACTTAGTACTGAAAATCGGGAATATTTTGACCAACAATTCGATAAATCGGGATGGTATGCGAAAGATCACGTTCGACCTCGATGTGCTGCGCACCTTCGTCACCGGTGTTGAGCTGGGCAGCTTCGCCAAAGCGGCCGACCGTTTGGGGCGCTCCACCTCGGCCGTCAGCGCGCAGTTGAAAAAGCTGGAGGACCAGCTCGACGCGCCGGTGTTGCGCAAGGCCGGGCGCGGCATGGCGCTCACCTCGGCGGGCGAGACGCTGCTGGCCTACGCGCGCCGCCTGCTGGATCTGAACGACGAGGCGCTGACGGCATTGCGCGGCGCCGATCTGGCGGGCGCCGTCCGGCTGGGCATGCAGCAGGACTTCGGCGAACATCTGCTGACCGAGGTGCTGGGCCGCTTTGCCCGCGCGCATGCGCAGGTGAGCATCGAGGCGCAGGTCGGGCGCAACGCGCAACTGATCGAACAGGTGGGCAATGGCCAGCTCGATCTGGCGCTGGCGTGGGATAAAACCGGCGATTGGCCGTACGCGCATCGGCTGGGGCAGCTGCCGATGCGCTGGCTGGCCGGCGCGCAGGCGGTGTTACCGGCGCATGACGCCCATGCGCCGCTGCCGCTGGTGATGCTCGACGCGCCTTGCCTGATGCGCTCGGCGGCGATCGATGCGCTGGACCGGGCCGGCATCCCTTGGCGTGTCGCTTTCACCAGCACCAGCCTGTCGGGCGTCTGGGCGGCCGTCGCGGCGGGGCTGGGGGTGACGGTGCGCACATCGGTCGGCGTGCCGGCAGGCGTGCGGCTGTTAGAGGCATCGTCGTTGCCGCCGTTGCCGCACATCGGCCTGAGCCTGCTGCAATCGGAAGCGCAACTCAAGCCGGCGGCGCAAAGACTGCGCGAGATCGTGCTGGAAGCAGTGGCCCCGGCGCTGGGCTGATAAACCAGGTACGGGACCGATGATAAATTCAGGAACCACGTAGGGCGGATTAGCGCAGCGTAATCCGCCATGCTCCGTCGGCGGCTCATGTCGGATTACGCCGTCCCGGCTAATCCGACCTACGTATCTCCGTAGCGGATATTACGCAGCGTGACTATTGGATAGATTCTCCGTCACAATAACCTTTATAATTTCCGAAAAGAAATTTACTTGCAAAATATCAATTTGCAGACGACTTCGGTCCATCCACCACTTAGGGGCAACATGAACACTTTTAATTCCGGCAAATTGCTGGCCGCCGCGCTGATCGTCTCGGCATTGGCCGGCTGCGCCACCGAATCCTCGCGCGCCATCGCCGTGCCGGTTGCCGCCAGCGCCGCGCGTCCCTACGCCGGCCCGCGCACCCTGGTCGCCGTCGGCAAGTTCGACAACCGTTCCAGCTTCATGCGCGGCATCTTCTCGGACGGCGTCGACCGCCTGGGCAGCCAGTCGAAAACCATCCTGATCGCGCAACTGCAGCAGACCAACCGTTTCAATGTGCTCGACCGCGACAATATGTCCGAGCTCAAGCAGGAATCCGAGTACAAGAAGCAGGGCCAGAACATCAAGGGCGCCGATTTCATCATCACCGGCGACGTGACCGAGTTCGGCCGCAAGGAAGTGGGCGACCATCAACTGTTCGGTATCGCCGGCCGTGGCAAGACCCAGGTCGCCTACGCCAAGGTCACGCTCAACGTGGTCAATATCGCGACCTCGGAAGTGGTGTATTCGACCCAGGGCGCCGGCGAATTCAGCCTGTCGAACCGCGAAGTGCTCGGCTTCGGCGGCACCGCCAGCTACGACGCCACGCTCAACGGCAAGGTGCTGGACCTGGCCATGCGGGAAGCGGTCGACCGCCTGGTCTCCGGTGTCGAAGCCGGCGCCCTGACCCTGCCGAAACAGTAAGGACCGCCATGAACCCGACCAAGAACCTCAAGCGCGCGGCGCTGCTGGCGCTGGCCGCCGCCGTGCTGACCGGCTGCGCCACGCCGCCCCAGACCCTGTACCAGTGGGAAGGCTACCAGCCGCAGGTCTACCAATACCTCAAGGGCGAAAGCCCGGAGCAGCAAATCGCCGCGATGGAAAAGGACTTGCAAACCATCAGCGCCAAGGGCAACAACGTGCCGCCGGGCTTCCACGCCCATCTGGGCATGTTGTACTCGGTGGCCGGCAAGCCGGACCAGGTGGTGGCGCAGTTCGAGGACGAAAAAAAACTGTTCCCGGAATCGGCCGCGTATATGGACTTCCTGCTGGGCAAAATGAAAAAGGGTGAGAAATTATGATGTCGCGTGTTCTGAAAATGGCCGCCTGCCTGGCGCCGGCGGTGTTCCTGTTCGGCTGCGCGACCAAGGCGCCATCGTATGACTACACCGCGTTCAAGGCGGCCAAACCGCGCTCGATCGTGGTGCTGCCGCCGCTGAACAATTCGCCGGAGGTCAACGCCGGCAACAGCGTGTACGCGCAGGTGACGTATCCGCTTGCCGAGGCCGGCTATTACGTGCTGCCGGTGGCGGTGGTGGCCGAGACCTTCAAGCAAAACGGCTTGACGGGCGCGGCAGACATCCAGGGTGTCGATCCGAAGAAGTTGCAGGAGATTTTCGGCGCCGACGCCGGGCTGTACATGACCATTTCCAAGTACGGCTCCACCTACAACGTCATCAACAGCGTGTCGGTGGTCGCGGTCGACGCCAAGCTGGTCGACCTGAAAACCGGCACGGTGCTGTGGGCGGGCTCGGCCAGCGCGTCGGACAACGAAGGCGGCAACAACAGTGGCGGCGGCTTGATCGGCGCGCTGATCACGGCGGCCGTCAAGCAGATCATCAACACCACCACCGACGCCTCGCACCCGGTGGCGGGCGTGGCCAACGCTCGTCTGCTGAGCGCCGGCTACAACAACGGTCTGCTGTACGGACCGCGCTCGAAGAACTACGCGGCCCAGTAACTATTTTTTTGTAGTTACTTTTTGACCTGCACGCCGGCCAGCTTGGCCACGCCCGCCAAGGTGGTCTGCGCCGCGTTCAGGCCCAGTAGGAAGTCCTTGTCCGAGAAGTTCGCGTACAGGTCGGTCGGCTGGTGCCAGTGCGGGTCCCAGCCGGAGCCGATCTGCTGGCCACGCTCGTTCTCGCGCAGCGAAATCGACGGCACCAGATCCATGAACGGCGTCGAATCGGTGTTGGTCATGTGGAAGCCGACGGCGGCCGGGTAGTGGGTCGCGTACTTGTCGTTGGCGGCGCGGAAGGCCCAGGCCAGCTTGGCCGAGGCCTCCGACTGCTTCGACGCCGACTGATATTCGATGTTGACGTCGGCCTCCAGGCGCTGCTCTGGCGGCGCCACGAACACCGGCTTGCCATGTTCGTCGACCACTGGCTTGCCGTAGCCGTCGATCTTCTGGAACGGCATGCCGTGATCGAACAGCATCATGTCGTGCTGGATCATGCCCAGCCATTTCGGTTCCGGATAGTTGCCCGATCCCTTGGGCGATTCGATCCCCTGCAAATCCTTGCGCTGGTTGACATACGCGGTCGCGCCGTTCAAGCCGCTTTCCTCGTTGTTCCACAAAATGAAGCGGATCGAGCGGTCGGTCTCGACCCCGGGCGCGCTGAAGATGCGCGCCAGTTCCATCACCAGCGCGGTGCCGGAGCCGTCGTCGTTGGCCGCCTCGCCGAAACCGATGCCGTCCATGTGCGCGCTGACGATGTACATTTCCTCCGGGTGTTTGCTGCCGATCTTGGTGCAGTAGACGTTCTCGCGCTGCGAGGTGCCGACCGGCGTTTGCTCGGCGTTCAGCGCGCGCAGCTTCTCGTCGGGCTGGGCCAGCGGATCGGTGTTGACGCCGGTGGCGATGCGGTTGCCGAACAGGGTGCTGCCACCCTGGCCCGGTGGGCCGCCGGCGCCGCCGCTCGGAATGCCGGGCGCGCGCCTGGGCGCCGGATCGCCCGGCGCCGCTTGCGTGTACTGGTATTGCAGGCGTTCGGTGTTGGTGCAGCCGTAGGACTTCAGTTGCGCCTCGATCCAGTCGAGCGCCTGGCGGTTGCGTTCCGTCCCTTGGCGGCGGTCGCCGAATTTGGTCAGGCTCTTGATGGTGGCCTTGTATTTTTCCAGATCGAGCTGGCCCACCAGCGAGGAGATCGGGTCGGCGGCGGTCGCCGTTGGCGCGGGGGCCGCCGTCGGCGCCTGGGCTTGGGCGGCACAGCCGGCGCAGGCCAGCGCCAGGCTCAATGCTACTACTGGTTTCATGGATTTCCTCTTGGCAGGGTCAATAAGCTCTGCCATTCTGCATCACACCGCAGGATTTGAGAAGTTATCTCTCTTTAGAACCGTGGCAGCTTGTCCAGCGTGATCACGTCCGGGTGGTTGTAGACCTTGCGCTTGTGGGCGTTAGTGTTGAAGTGTTCGCCGGTCCAGAAATTGTTGGGCGAGCTCGCGCCGGCGGGGCCGTCGCCGTCGTTCCACGTCATGAACCACAGCCACGCCGCGCCGTCGGCCCGCATCTTGTCCGGGTCCGGGATGTAGCTGTTTTCGGTCAGCGCGATCGGCTTTTTCTCGGCCGAGACTTGCGCCGTCTGCCGGTACTTGGCGATCTGCGAGCCGTAGGTCTTGTTGTCGGTGTCGTCGTAGATGTCGAAGCTGGCGATGTCGACCACGTCGTCGCCGGGGTACCACGCCGGGTCCTGGCCGTTCCATACCCAGATCAGATTGTGGATGCCGTGCACCTTGACCAGGCGCTCGTACATGTGGCGCCACAGCAAGATGTTGGCGTAGGCTTGCGGTACGCCGTCGGCGCGCGCGCGGCCCCACCAGAACCAGCCGCTGCCGTTGTTGCCGGAGGCTTCGTGCAGCGGGCGCCACAGCACCGTCACGTTGGCGTCGGACAGACGCTTGAGCTGCACCGCCACCAGGTCGATGCCGTCGTTGATCTGCTGGTAGGCCGGGCTGGCGGTGTCCAGCGCGCCGTTGGCGACCGGAATCGTGAATGTGGTGTTCTTGCTGGCGTCCGGCTCGTGCACGTAGAAGCGCGCCTTGTTGACTTGCGCGGTCTTCAATAGCGACGGATCGCGCCAGTGCCAGTGGAACGTCACCAGGCCGCCCTTGCTGGCGAAGGCGATCGCCTCCTCGGTCTGGCGCTGGCCCGCATGGGGGGCGGTCATGCCGTAGTCCATGAAATCAAACCCCATCAGCGCCGGGTACTTGCCGGTGTCGGCGTGGACGCGTTCGGCCATGTCGATGGAATCGTTCCAGGACAGGTCGGTCTGGCCAGCGATGATGTGTTTGCCCCAGATGCCGCGCAGCCAGTTGAAGGTCGCGCGGGTTTTGGCGTTGGCGTCCGGATCGACGGGAGCTGTGCGGGTGGCGATGGCCGGTGCGCCGGTGCGGTTGTCAGGGCAGAAATTGCGCGCCACGCAGTACTGGCCTTTCTCGAACGACCAGCGTCCGTTGTGGTTGCCGCACAAGGGCCAGGATTTGCCGTTGATCGTGCAGCTTTCCGCAGCGGCGCTGGCGCCCGACAAGGTCAGCATCGTCGACAGGGCGAGCAGTTTGAAGGCTGCGGTGGCGGAAGATGGCATCGGCGGTCCTGATGGTTGAGTGGTCAGCCCACAATGTAGCCGTGCGCTGATGGCATTTCAACCAGGACAGGTTTTCGGGTGCTTGTTTAGCCGGGATGATGCAGATGTTTAACGCGGGGCGTTCCGCTGTGCCTGTGGGGGCGTGACGCGATACTTGCGTTGCCGGCGCTTCGAGGCCCACCGCCATCCGCATGCGATATATATAATCGACAACAATTTCCCCACATCAGGATACTCATGAACAGCCCTTCGTTCCGGTTTACCGCAGGCCGTAGTCTGGTCGTGTTGTCGCTGTGCGCGCTGAGCGCCGCGCCGGCCTGGTCGCAGACCGAGCCATCACCACCGTCGGCGGAGCAGGCCGTGGCGGCGGGGGAGGACGTCATCGCGGAAACCATCCTGGTGGCGGGGCAACGTCCCGGTCCGGGCTTGTGGAAGGTGTCGAAGGGCGATCACGTGCTGTGGGTGTTCGGCACCTACTCGCCGCTGCCGAAGAAAATGGAGTGGCGCTCGAAGGAAGTGGAAGCCATCCTGGCGCAGTCCCAGGAATACCTGCAGCCGCCGGGCGCGACATCGAACGTCGGATTTTTCCGCCAGATGACGTTGCTGCCGTTTGCGATCGGCTTCAAGAAGAATCCGGATGGCGCCGAGCTCAAGGATTTGCTGCCGGAGCCGGTCTACGCGCGCTGGCTGGTGCTGAAGAAAAAATACATCGGCGACGACGACGGCATCGAGCGCGAACGGCCGATCTTTGCAGCCGACACCTTGTTCCGCAAGGGTCTGGAGCAGGCCGGTTTGGGTTCGGGCGGACGCGAGGTGCGCGAGACGATCGAAAAACTCGTCAAGCAAAGCAAGATCAAGATGACGTCGACCGTCGCCAAACTGGAGATCGACGATCCGGTCAAGATGCTCAGGGAGTTCAAGAAGTCTTCGCTGGACGACGTCGCCTGTTTTTCCAACACGATGGCGCGGCTGGAGGATGACATCGACGCCATGCGCGTACGCGCCAACGCCTGGGCCAAGGGTGATTTGGAGGCGATTCAGAAGATCAGCTACGCCGACCGCGACGGCGCCTGCGATTCGGCGGTGCTCAACAGTGCGTTGCTGCAAAGCCGGCCGGGGTTGAAGTCGGTGCAGCAGAAAATTCAGGATAGCTGGGTGGCAGCCGCCGAGAGATCGCTGGCGGCCAATGTTTCGACGTTCGCGACGTTGCCGGTGAAGGATTTGCTCGACCCGAAGGGGTTTGTCGCGGCGCTGGAGGCGAAGGGGTATGTAGTGCGGAAGCCGGAGTAGTGCGAAGTCATTCCCCGTCAGCCACTCCGATCTAAAAGGATATCCAGCATGCGCTTTGGATTCACCACGAAATCGTGCATGACTTGGAAGTGTTCGGTTTCCTCGTAACTAACCCGCTGCATGCCGGATGCCGAGCACGAGTAGATATAGGCGTCAGGATAGGTCATCAGGATCGGCGAGTGCGTGGCGATCACAAACTGCGAATTGTCGTTGACGAGTTCGTGTATCCGGCTCATCAGGGCGAGTTGGCGTTGCGGCGATAGCGCCGCTTCCGGCTCGTCCAGAAGATAGAAGCCGTTTCCGCCGAAGCGATGCATCACGAGCGACCAGAACGACTCGCCATGCGATTGCTCGTGCAGGGATTTGCCGCCGTACGAATCGATGATCGGCGGGCCACCGGGGCCCTCATCCAGTTTTTCGATTTCGGTCGCGACATTGAAAAAGCTCTCCGCGCGAAGAAAGAAACCATCTTTGGGTCGCTTGACTCCCTTCGACAGCCGTATGTACTCGTGCAATTCCGAATGCGACGCGCGCGTTCCGAAGCCAAAGTTTTTCGTTCCCCCTTCAGGATTGAAGCCGAACGAGACAGCCATGGCCTCCATCAAGGTGGATTTGCCGGAACCGTTTTCCCCGACGATGAAGGTGATTTTGGGATGCAGGTCGAGCACGTCGAGATGGCGTACCGCCGGCAAGGAGAACGGATACCGCTCGAAGCTCGGGACGTCGCTCACTCTCAATCGGACTTGGGAAACATACTGTTTAGAAATCATGCGATCTTCCCGACGTGGTCAACAATGCGCAAACCCGCGTAGGATACGCCCAACGCGGGTCCAGCTCAATGGTAGAGCAGAAGCTTCCCACCCCTGCCGCGTATCACTCTTTATTGTCCAGCTCGGGGATGCCACTGCTACGGTCCGCATAGGCAGCCTGGAAACTCGGACGCTGCTGCCAACGCTTCCAATAGGCGTCCAGGAACTCGAAACGCTCGTCCAGCGGCGTGGCATTCACTGGAAACTTCGAGAACGCGATTGCGGTTGCCAGCGTGATGTCGGCGAAAGTCGGTTCTTCGCCGCCCAGCAGCCATTGGCGTCCGTCCGAAAGATGCGTGTTGACCAGTGCGGCGTGGGCCAGCGCTTCTTTGCGGCAGTGCTCGCCCCAAGCTTCATTTTTAGTCAGTTCGAGTTTGAAGCCCAAGCCCGTGTGCAGGACGTGGAAGGCGGTCACGATCCGGTACAGGATGTGAACCCAGACGCGGTTGTCCCACATATTGTCGAGGCCCTGCTGCAACGGATCTTCGCCCATGATGCGCCGGCCGGGGTAAGCCTGATCGAGGTAGCGGACGATGGCGGCGGTTTCAGAGATAAAACTTCCATCGGCCAGCTGCAGGGTTGGCGTTTCGCCCCACGGATTCATTTTCAGATGCGGCCACTGGCGCTGCTCGCCGCCCGGGCTCATGTCGTAAATTTGCTCCTCGAACTGATCGGCAATGCCTTTTTCGTGCATGAACAGGCGCAGGCGCTGTGGGTTGGGGAAAGCCGAAGGGGAGGTAAAGAGGCGCAGTTTGGCAGTCATGATCATTTCCTTTTATTGATAACGTACATTGAAGCGAGCTGTCTTCACTCGCCGGGCTACTTGCAGAACCGTTCCTGAGCAAGCAATGACTGAAGTGTATTCATATGTTCAGCGCGGATAAATGGGGCTAGAATCACTTCATTCATTACATTTTGGAACAAACTATGGCAAGCGTGGACACCATGCAGCTCGGCAGCATCGAGCAATTTTGCAAGGCGGCAGAGTTGGGCAGCTTCACTGCGGCGGCGGAGTTCTTCGGTCTTACGCCTGCTGCGGTCAGCAGGTCCATCAGCAGGTTGGAGCACCGTTTGGGCGTGCGGCTCTTTTCCCGCACAACGCGAAGTATCAAGGTCACCAACGAAGGTAAGCTTTTTTGGGAGGAATGCCAGGCGGCGCTGGAACAGATCGCTGAGGCGGAACGTGCGATTACCGGAGCGCAGACTGTGCCCAGTGGTTTGCTGCGCATCAGCGTCAGCGCCGCTTATGGCACGCATCGCTTGTTGCCCTTGATGCCGCGATTTACTGACGCTTACCCTCAAATCGAGATTGAGCTCAGCATTTCGGACAAGATCATCGACTTTGTAGAGGAGGGCTTCGATGTGGCGATCAGGCTGGGCATTCAGCGGGACTCCCGTCTGGTCGCATACAAACTGGAAGACGCGCCCCTTGGCGTGTTTGCGACGCCGGGATACTTGAAGCGGAAGGGTACACCGCATTCTGTTGCTGATCTGGAGTCGCACGATTGCATACAATATATTTCCCCGAACACAGGAAGGCCTCTGACTTGGTTGTTCAGCGGGACGAACGGGGAAGAAATAGATTATCCAGTGCGGAGTCGCATGCGTATTCTCAATGATGCGCTAGGCTGCGTAGCGTGGGTGAATGCAGGTGGAGGTCTGTACCAGACCTACCAGTTCGCGGCCGCGGGCGCCGTGAAGCGCGGCGACCTGGTGGAAGTGCTTCAAGAACACAGCGGGCGTTCACGGCCTTTCTCTATTCTGTATCCGCAGAACCGCCATCTGTCGGCAAAGGTGCGCGCCTTTGTTGATTTTTTGCGCTCGACGGTCGATTCAACGGCGGTTAAACAGGTCATCACACAGGCCAGGCTGTAACGTTGTCAACAACGTGCAATTCCGCGTAGAATGCTTGTGTCGCGGGTGTAGCTCAATGGTAGAGCAGAAGCTTCCCAAGCTTACGACGAGGGTTCGATTCCCTTCACCCGCTCCAATCAGCCAAAGATTAGCGACTGCTCCGCAACGGCTCCTGCTGAAGTCCTACGCCTCCTTATGCCCGTCAATGCTAGCAAGCCGTCCAAGGCATCCCCAATGACTGTCGCTGCGGTTCGCCCAAGGCCGTAATCCGCCACAATGTTCATAATTTTTGTCTTTTCACGTAATGTGAACAGGCGTAAAAGATGAACGCTTAAGCCACCTGTCTCGCATTAAAAAAGCTTTAATTGGGATGGTGATGCCCTGCAGAGACGCTCGCTAAAACGAAGCAAGGCCGGTCATAGGGACCGGCCTTGCTGTCAAATCACGCCAACGACATTACGTCAGGATCGCGATCAGGATGATGATGGGCAGTGGGATGCCGAGCAGCAGTAGTAGTATCGAGCGCATAGTATTCTCCTTGAATTAGATGACGGTGCGCGTAACGACACGCGCGTGATCGCGGTTGCGGCCGCCGATGGTGGCGCACAGGCTTGCGACGAAGGCGCCCAGCAGCAGTGCGAAGGTCATCCACAGCGCCGAGCGGGCAGCCGCCTTGCGCGCAGCTTCAGCCGCCGCCATGGCCTTGGCTTTCACTTCTGCCGCCGCCTGCTTGGCTTGGGCGTAAATTGCGTCGACGCGCTGTTCCGCTTCCGGTTGCGACAGGCCGCTGCGCTTGGCGACCAGTTGCGCCATATAGTTGCGGTCGTCGGCGCTGATTTTACCGGCCGCCAGATCGGCAACCAGGATGCGGGTGATTTCTTCACGCTCCGATGCCGTGGCGCCTTGTCCGTTCGGCGAACGCAGCAGCATGTCGGCGAAATAGTCGTTCGAGCGCGGATTGTCGGCGACTGCCGATGCGCCAGCGGTGATTGCCGGTGCGGCAGCCGCGCCGGCGTCGATGGTGCCGCTGAGGACAGCGCGCGCGCCGCCGGCCAATACCGCCACCGTGATCAAGGTCGCTACTGCCCACGCCAACAGGCCGTGCGCGGTGTCCCGGAAGTGGACTTCGTCACCATGGATGCTGGCCCATTTGACGCGCAGCCGGCCGGCCACGTAGCCACCGATGCCCGATGCCGCCAATTGCGTGAAGGCGATCCAGACGATCGCGGCCACGCCCAGCGGCGCGGCGTTGTATTCGTACGGCGAGACCGACGACAGGCCGAGGCCCATGCCGAGCATCAGCAGCAGGAACGAGAGCGCGGCGGCGGCGGCCGCGCCGGCGAAGATGGCGCCCCAGGAGACGCCGGAGGCGTAGCCGTCATCGCCATCGCGGCTGACGACCGCGCCGGGTGTGAATGGTTGAGTCTGCATGATTTTTCCTTATGATTGTTAAACAACACGGGATCGATCATGCGCCAAGGGGCTCAAGCACAATGTGAGCGCTCGCACTGATGCACTGTTTTCGTGCGGTTTTTGTTACGAGGGTTTACCGGTTTGTAACTTGCCGTATACTTAAAGGTTGATATCGTTTTCAGCCCACTCCGGAAAATCGCCTATGAATTCAGTCGGCCCCAAACAGCGCCTGTCCACTCGTCTTGCCTTTCTTGCCGCCGGCCTGGCCATGTCGGCCTGGGCGCCGCTGGTGCCGTTCGCCAAGCAGCGCCTGGCGCTGGGCGAGGCGGACCTGGGCCTGCTGCTGCTGTGCCTTGGCGCCGGCTCGCTGATGGCGATGCCCGTTACCGGCTTGCTGGCGTCGCGCTTCGGCTGCCGGGTGGTGGCGCTGGTGTCGGGTGCTTTCGTGTGCCTGGTGCTGCCCGGGTTGGCGGTTGCGCCCACGCCGATGCTGCTGGGGGCCACGCTGTTCGCGTTCGGCGCGGCGCTCGGCACGCTCGACGTGGCGATGAATGTGCAGGCGGTGATCGTCGAGCGCGAGAGCGGTGGTTCGCTGATGTCGGGCTTTCATGGATTGTTCAGCGTCGGCGGTTTTATCGGCGCGGGGTTGATGGCGTTGATGTTGTGGGCCGGTTTGAGTCCCGCCGCTGCCATCGCGGTGGTGTCGTTGCTGGTGGCGCTGTCGCTGGTCGCGGCGGCGCCGTATCTGCTGCGCGAGCCGGATGCGGGCGAGGGACACGGTTCGATGTTCGTCGTGCCGCATGGCGCGGTGATCTTCATCGGCGTGTTGTGCTTCCTGTGCTTCCTGGCCGAGGGCGCGATCCTCGACTGGAGCGCTTTGCTGCTGACGTCCGAGCAGGGGATGGATGCGACCCGCGCCGGTTTGGGGTATGCGGCGTTCGCGATCGCGATGACGGTGGGGCGCTTGACCGGCGATCGCGTGGTGCGCAGGCTCGGTGGCAAGCGTGTGCTGTTGCTGGGCGGGCTGTGTGGCGCGGTGGGATTCTTTGCCGCGGTGCTGGCGCCTTCCGCGCCGCTGGCGCTGGTGGGCTTTTTGCTGGTGGGCCTGGGGGCGTCGAATGTGGTGCCGATTTTGTTTACCGCCGCCGGAAATCAGAGTGCGATGCCGGCGGGGTTGGCGATTGGCGCGATTACCACGCTGGGGTATGCGGGCATCCTGGCCGGGCCGGCGGTGATCGGCTTTGTGGCGCACGCCGTTAGTTTGAACCTGGCCTTTGCGGGCCTGGGTTGCGCGATGTTGATCATTGCCGCCAGCGCCAGATTGGGTGCGGCCAAGGCCTAGATTTTTCCGGCTCCGTGGTCAGGTGCCGGTTTTCCGTTGGCCCTGGCGGAGGAAGTGGTCCACCAGCGCGCGGTGCGTCGGCAGGTCCGCCACCGCGCGTTGCGACATTTGCTCGATCATCTGGAACTCCTTGCGCGCTTCGTCGAAGCGCGGCATGGTGCGGGCGTTGGCGTACTGCCTGGTCGGGAACTCCATGCCGTACAGGACGTACTGCCAGCTCGACGGCGGATACATCTCCAGGTCCACCACGAAGTCCATCCGGTGCGGCGGCCGGCTGCGCCACATCGCCAGCTTGTCGCGCAGCGTTTCGGGGATGCTGGCCGGGTCGGTGTTGTCGATCCAGAAGCGGCTGTCGGTGCGCTGCGTGAGGCAGTAGTGCATCTTGACGAAATCGACGATGCGCTCGTAGCGCGCCTTCATCATGTCGTTGTAGACCTTGGCCACCGGTTCCATGTCGCCGCTGTGCGGGAACAGATAGCTGACCAAGTATGCCGCCGTTTCAATCAGGCCGATGCCGGACGATTCGAGCGGCTCCAGGAAGCCGCCGGACAAGCCGACCGCCGCGCAGTTCTTCACCCAGTGCAGTTCGCGATAGCCGACGTTGAGCTTGAGCTGGCGCGGATTGAGCGCGTCGCCGGCGGGGCCGATGTAGCGGCGCAGCACCCGCTCGGCGCTGGCGTCGTCGGTGTGCCGGCTCGAATAGACATAGCCGATGCCGCGCCGCTGGTGCAGGCCGATGTCCCAGGTCCATCCGGCTTCGTGCGCGGTCGATATCGTGTACGAGGGGATGGGCGCGTCCGGACGGTCATATGGCACCTGCATCGCCAGTGCGCGGTCGACGAACAGCACGTCGTTGATGTTGCGGAACGGCGTGCCCAATGCTTCGCCGATCAGCGCCGCGCGGAAGCCGGTGCAGTCGATGTACAGGTCGGCCGTGAGCACGCCGGCTTCCTTGGTGTGCACCGCGCCGATCGCGCCCTGCGCATCGAGTTCGACACGGTCCACCGTGGCCTGCACATGCTTGACGCCCAGCGATTGCGCGTGGGTGCAGAGCAGCGCGGCGAATTTGCCGGCGTCGAAATGGTAGGCGTAGTTCAGTGGCCCCATGAAGTCGGCGTCGTTGGGACGCTTGGGCGCGTGCGAGGCGTCGGCAACGCGCTTTTGCATCGTCGCGGCGGCGGCGAAACCGGCGCCCGGCGCGGCCGCGCCCTGCAGCCAGTAGGGCAGCAGTTCCGGTCCGCCGGGACGCTGGCTGGGCAGGCTGAAAGGGTGGAAGTAGTGGTCGTTGCCGACTCTACCTGGCATGCCGGGCGGCCGCACCCAGTCGGTGAATTTGATGCCCTGCTTGAAGGTGGCGTCGCATTCGCGGATGAAGCGGCCCTCGTCGATGCCGATAGCCGCCAGCGTGCCGCGGATCGACGGGAAGGTGCCTTCGCCGACGCCGATGATGCCGATTTCCTTCGACTCGACCAGGGTGACCTGCACGCTGTCGGCGTCCGCGCCGCAGCCGACGGTGCGCGCCAGGAAGGCCGCCGTGAGCCAGCCGGCGGTGCCGCCGCCGACGATCAACACGCGTTTCACGCCTTGGCGCATGCCCGCCGTTGCGCCGTCTTCCGTCCCGCCACCCGCTGCCGTGTTCATCTTTTCCGCCTCCGCGTCGGGCACGCCGTTTTGCTGATTCCCTCAGGAAATATCAAGCAAACGACGCGCCGATACAATTTTTCGTTTGACATCAGTATTTGGAATTATGTACCATGAAATCGATTTCACAAATAAAGAAAACGATTTCAGACAAACTGAAAACGATTTCACGAAGCACAGCAGTGTTTTTCACGATAAATGGCGATGGCGCTTCTCACAGGCGGCACCGCACCCAAGGAGACTTATGAACCACGTACCGCACACCGGCAAGCGCCTGCTTTCGCCGATCCAGTTGGCCGTCCTCGCTTTGCTGGCCGGCGCCAATGTCGCCCACGCCGCTGGCCAGACCGACCAGGCAGCGCCAGCACCGGCCCCGGCACCTGTGGCGGCCGCCACCCCGGCCGCCAATGACAAAACCAGCAATACGATCACCGAAGTTTATGTTACCGCTACCAAGCGCTCGACCTCGCTGCAAAAGACGCCGGTCGCGGTCACCGCGCTGAACGCCGCCGCGCTCGACGACAACCACGTGCAAACCATCCAGGACGTCGTCAACCTGGTGCCTGGCTTCTCGGCCACCGGCCAGGGCGACCACGGCGTCATCACCATGACCTTGCGCGGCATCGGCAACGATAGCGCCAAGACCGAATACGCCGACCCGGAAGTGGCCACCTTCGTCGACGGCATCTACTCGCCGCGTCCGGAAGGCGCGACCGCGCTGCTGTTCGACCTGGAAGCGATCGAAGTGCTGCGCGGCCCGCAAGGCACGCTGTGGGGCCGCAACTCCACCGTCGGCGCCGTCAACATGCAGACCGTGAAACCGGAAATCGGCAGCAGCGCCGGCTTCTTCGAAGGCGGCTATGGCAACTACGCCCGCATGGGCGCGCGCGGCGGCATCAACATCCCGATCAGCGATACGATGGCCATGCGCGTGTCGTTCGTGCACGAGCAGCACGACGGTTACGTCGATTACCAGAAGGCGCCGAACATTCCGCTGGCGCAGCAGCAAGCCGCCGCCGCGCCGGTGATCGCCGCCTGGAACGCCGCCCACCCGGGCAACCCGATCGCCTTCCAGCCGATCAACCCGAACAACTACGTCACCGGCGGCAACAAGTACAGCGCCCAGGACCAGAGCGCCGCGCGCCTGAGCTTCCTGTGGCAGCCGACCCGCGAACTGAAGTGGAACATCTCCTACGAGCACTACATGGATCGCGGTACGCCGAGCCTCAACCTGTTGCAGGAACAGCGTCCCGGCGAGAAATTCTGGTCGGGCCTGGTGGACGTGGCGCCGAACGTCGAGCGCGATTCGAACGCCGTGCGCAGCCGCGTCGACTACGAGATCAACAAGGACATCAGCCTGGCCTACATCGCCGGTTACTCCCGCTTCAACGGTTCGTCGACCTACGACCAGGACGCCGGCGCGCGCCTGCCGACCAGCTTCACCAGCGGCGGCAAGTACCAGGCCAACAATACCGTCAATTCCAAGTACAAGAGCTACAGCCACGAAGTGGAAATCCAGTCGACCGGCAAACGCGACGTCGATTGGCTGCTGGGCCTGTACTACGCGAACGAGAACAACGGCATCCGCTTCGACATCCCGATCATGAACGGCACCGAGCAGGGCACCGTCGACTGGCAGGGTTCGTTCATCCAGCCGAAGGAAACGGTCGATTCCAAAGCCGTCTTCGGCCAGACCACCTGGAACGTCAGCGATGCGCTGCACGTGACCGGCGGCCTGCGCTACACGTCGGACAAGCGCCGCAACGTCGGCGGCACCAACAATGGCTGGACCGACTTCACCGCCCCGCAAGTGCCGGTGAGCTCGTCGCTCAATCCGCTGGCGCCCGGCTCGGGCTTTAGCACCTACCAGCGTAACGACGGCAAATTCGAGGATAACAAGCTGACCGGCCTGCTGCGCGTCAACTACGATCTCGACAAGAACAACATGGTCTACGCCAGCGTCGCCACCGGCTACAAGTCGGGCGGCCTGCAGGACGGCGGCGTGCCTTACGGTTCGGAATCGCTGACCAACTACGAAGTCGGCTCGAAGAGCACCTTCCTCGGTGGCGCGGTACGCATGAACAACGCGGCTTACTTCTCGAAGTTCAAGGACTTCCAGTTCAGCGCGCCGATCACCAATCCGGACGGGACCCGTGGCCTGGCTACGAGCAATGCCGAAGGCGCCAACATCTGGGGTCTGGAAACCGAGATCGCCGCCAAGATCACCCCGGTCGACCGCGTGCAGTTCACCGCCGCCTACACCCACGCCAAGCTGAAAAAGCTGATCGGCGGCAGTAACGATTACGTGCTGCCGGCGTGCGCGGTGCCGGGCATCAGCACCTGCCTGGACGTGACCGGCAATACCATGCCGCACTCGCCGAAGTTCAGCGCGCAAGTGATGTACCAGCACAGCTTCCAGCTGGCAAGCGGCACGCTGATCCCGCGCATCAGCGCCCACTACGAAACCGCCAGCTGGTTGAGCGTGTTCAACCTGGGTGAGCCGGATCGCCAGAAGTCGTACACCCGCACCGATCTGGGCCTGCGCTTCGACGCCGATTCGAAATGGTACTTCGATGCCTTCGTCCGCAACGCCGAGGACAAGAACATCAAGACCAGCGCCATGAACGCCAATGGTCCATGGCAGGCGCAGTATCTGCCGCCACGTACCTTCGGCATCAACGTCGGCAAGACGTTCTAAGGAATAGCAGTAGTAAAGCGTTTCATGTAGTCCAGTGTTGTCTGTGGTCTTATGGCTCCTCTTCCTACCAAGGTCGAGGGGCTTTTTTTTATTCCCGGTCGTTAGCGCAGCTTGATCGCGACGGCCATCGTGTCGTCGCGCACGTCGATGGCGGCGTCGCTGAAATCCGGCGGGCCGAACTTGCCGCGCGCGTCGCGGCTGAAGCCGTAGTTTTCGCTGGGGACGCCGATAAAGTTGCGGTCCAGCTTGTCGTTCTGGTTTTCGTCCTGGTAGGCCAGTACCGCCCAGGTGCCTTTCGGCACGTTCTGGATCGTGACGACGGTCTCGTTGGCCTGCGCCGGCGCCGAGCCGCTGTACAGGCAATCCTTCAGAAAGCGTTCCTTGTCGCATACGGCGACATTCACCTTGCCCTTGCCGCCGACGACCGACGAGACCTTCACCTCGATGGTGGCGGCCGATGCCGTGGCGGCCAGCAGGACGGTGGAGATGAGCAACGATGGCTTGATCAGTGATTGCATGGGTTTCCTTTTCATGGGTTTACTTTTCTTGTGCGTTGAATGGCAAAAGCGGGTTGCTGGCGCTGCGGAAAGAGCGGCTATGGTAGGCTGTGTCCATCGCTGCTTTGCTCAGCGCCGCCCACACCGACGGACCGATACGACCCATGATACTGAATACGCTCATCGTCCTGATCACCATTGTATTGATGGAATTGTTTTCTATTGTCGCGCACAAATATGTGATGCATGGTTTCGGTTGGGGCTGGCATCGCTCGCACCACGAACCGCGCACCGGCTGGTTCGAGAAGAACGATCTGTACGCCGTCGTTTTCGCGGGCGTGGCGATCGCGCTGATTTATTTCGGTACGGAAGGCCATCATCCCCTCGAATGGATAGGCGCCGGCATGACCGCCTACGGTTTCCTGTACTTCGTCGCGCACGACGGCCTGGTGCACCGCCGCTGGCCTTTCCAGTACACGCCCCGCAGCGGCTATCTGAAGCGGCTCTACCAGGCGCACCGCATGCACCACGCCGTCGAGGGGAAAGAGGGCGCGGTCTCGTTCGGATTCCTGTACGCGCCGCCGGTCGATGAACTCAAGCGTCAACTGCGCGCGCTGCACGACGGTCCGCTGCGCCAACGTGGTCGGGACGCTGCCACAAGCCCTGCGGACGCGGCGACATCCGCTGAAGACGCGAAGTAAGCGCGCTGGCGCCGCCCTTCGCCAGCAGCCACAGTTTGGTTGCCTTCGACGTCCCGACCCGTTCATCCCAGGCGTGCGCGCCCCGCGCTTTCACGTTGATACCGATCTGCCGGTAGACATTGCGCGCCGTGGCGATGGCCCACGCGCTGCGCAGCGGCAGCGCGATGATGCCCTGGTTGGCGGACGCGTAATAGGGTTCGGCGTAATCGACCAGCCTTGACGCCACCTTCGCCAGGTCCGCGCGGTGCTTCGGCAATCCCACTTCGTCCAGCGGAATGCCGGCTTCGCGCAGCCATGCGGCCGGCACGTAGCAGCGCCCCATGCGCGCATCCTCGACGATGTCGCGGGCGATATTGGTCAGTTGAAACGCCAGGCCGAGGTCGCAGGCGCGGTCCAGCACCGTTGCCTTGCTGGCGCCCATGATGGAGGACATCATCAGGCCGACCACGCCGGCCACGTGATAGCAGTAGCGCAGCGTGTCGTCGATCGTCTCATATCTTGCCTGGTCGACGTCCATGGCGAAACCGGCCAGGTGGTCGAAGGCGAAGCGCGGTTCGATCTTGTGGCGCAGCGCCACCTCCTGGAAGGCGGCGAAGGCCGGATCGGACATCTTCTCACCCGCGTAGGCGCGCCGGGTTTGGTCTTCGAGTTCCGCCAGTTTTTCGGCGGCTTCGTCCGGCGCCAGTTCCACCGCGCCGAAGCCCAGCTCCTGGCCGTCGACCACGTCGTCGCAATGGCGGCACCAGGCATACAGCATCAACACGCTGCGCCGCACATCGGCCGGAAACAGCTTGGCCGCCGCCGCGAAGCTTTTCGAGCCGACCTTGATGGTCTGCGTCGCGTGGTCCAGCAAGGCCTCGCTCATCGCCCGAACTCCTCGATCATCAACCCGGCGGTCGCCTTGGCCGAGCCGATCACGCCCGGCACGCCGGCGCCGGGATGGGTGCCGGCGCCGACCAGGTACAGATTCGCCAGCTCGCTGTCGCGGTTGTGGGGCCGGAACCAGGCGCTCTGCGTCAGGATCGGTTCGAGCGAGAACGCCGAGCCGACGTGCGCATTGAGCTGGTCGCGGAAGTCGAGCGGCGTGAAGATTCGGCTGGTGACCAATTGATCGCGCAGGCCGGGCATGTAGCGGCGCTCCAGGTATTCGAAGATGCGGTCGCGGTAGCGCGGGCCTTCCACCGTCCAGTCGATGTCCGCGTTGCCGAGGTGCGGCACCGGCGCCAGTACGTAATGGCTGCCGCAGCCTGGCGGCGCCAAGGACGGATCGGTGATGCAGGGCGCGTGCAGGTACAGCGAGAAGTCGTCGGCCAGCGTTTTGCCGCCGAAGATTTCGGTGATCAATTCCTTGTAGCGCGGTCCGAAGCAGACAGTGTGGTGCTGCAGCTGGCTGTGATGGTGATTGAGTCCGAAGTACAGCACGAACAGCGAGTTGCTGAAGCGTTTTTTGCGCAGCGAGCCGGCTTCCGACGGGCCGCGCGGATGCTGCGAGAGCAAATCCGCATAGGTGTGCACGACGTCGGCGTTGGATGCCACCGCCTGCGCGG
The DNA here is from genome assembly GCF_979254035.1 of Duganella sp. AC237. Classification (NCBI taxonomy): domain Bacteria; kingdom Pseudomonadati; phylum Pseudomonadota; class Betaproteobacteria; order Burkholderiales; family Oxalobacteraceae; genus Duganella; species Duganella sp. AC237. The sequence continues at coordinate 682,217 of NZ_CEEDEW010000003.1, forward strand.
GGAAGTGGCGTCCGTCGGCCAGGCGCACGCCGTTGACGCGCGCGCCGCTGGCCTCGATCGCCGCCACGTCGGCATTGAGCTCGATGCGGCCGCCGATGTCCTGGAACATGCGCACCATGCCGTTGACCAGCGCGCCGGTGCCGCCGCGCGGGAACCACACGCCCCAGCGCCGTTCCAGAGCGTGGATCAGGGTGTAGATCGACGACGTGGCGAACGGGTTGCCGCCGACCAGCAGCGAGTGGAAGGAAAACGCCTGCCGCAGATGTTCGTTCTGGATGAATTTGGAGACGATGCTGTAGACGCTGCGCCATGCCTGCAGCTTGGCCAGCTGGGGCCCGGCCGCGATCATGTCGCGGAACGACAGGAAAGGCACGGCGCCCAGTTTCAGGTAGCCTTCGTCGAACACCGCCTTGGAGTACGCCAGGAAGCGCTGGTAGCCCTGCACGTCGGCCGGGTTGAGCGCGTGGATTTGCCGGTCCAGCGATTCCTGGTCGTTGGCGTAGTCGAAGTGGCTGCCGTCCTCCCAGCACAGGCGGTAGAACGGCGCGACCGGCAGCATCTCGACGTAATCCGACAGGCGCTTGCCGGCGACGGTGAACAGCTCCTCGATCGCCGACGGATCGGTGATGACGGTGGGGCCGGCATCGAAGGTGAAGCCCTGGTCTTCGTAGACATAGGCGCGGCCGCCCGGCTTGTCGCGTTTTTCGAGCAGGGTGGTTTGAATCCCGCTCGCTTGCAGACGGATGGCCAGCGCCAGGCCGCCGAAGCCGGCGCCGACAACCACTGCCTGTTTTGTTTCGTTCATTCGGGTTTCCTGATTTGGTGGGGATGGATTTTGCGTGCGGCCGATATGGCCTGGCCGACCGGCACCGGCGGTTTTCCCGACAGCAGGCGGGCTTTGTCGCCGAAGGTTGGACGGCCGGCGTAAAAGCGCGCGATCAGCGGCGCCGGTAAATGGTAAAAACGCTGCATCACGCGCCAGCGGCTGTCGGCATCGCCGGCCAGGAATAGCATGCGGTTGAGCAGCCGGAAAAAGCGCTGACCGCGCCATTCGTGCAGCGCGGTTTGGCGGATGGCGTCGAATAGTGCGGGCGCGCTCAAGTCGTCGAGCGCCGCGATCCGCTCGGCCAGCCGCACGGCGTGCGGCAGCGAATAGCCGGTGGTCGGGTGGAACAGGCCGGCCCGCAGGCCGGATGTCGGTTGCCCGTCGAGGTCCGACCAGAAGTGATCGATATCGCCGGCCAGCACGATGGGCAGCGAGCCGTGCTCCTCGCGGATAATCTCTTCGATGCGCCAGTTGCGCGACGCGGCATAGGCGGCGATGTTGGCGCGCAGCCGTTCCGGTTCCCACACGCCGGTGTCGACGTAATGCGTGTCTTCGATCAGCAGGCGGTCGGGCGCGAAGGGCAACACGTAGACGAAACGGTAGCCGCCTTGCTGCGCGACGCTGGCGTCCATGATGATGGGCGAGGTCAGTCCGTGCGGCGCGGCCAGGCGTACTTCCTGTCCGAGGAAGGTTTGGTAGCCCAGCGCCAGCCGCTCGGACGGACGCGGACCCCGGCCGTCGATGACGGCGCCGGCGTGCAGCTCCTCGCCGCCGGCAAGGCGCACGGAGGTGGGGGTCAGGCTTTCTATCCGGGCCGCGAGCCGCAGCGTGTCGCCCAGCGCGGCTTCGATGACGCGCGCGAAATCGTCGGAGGCGATGCTGGCGTAGCCGCCGTCGAGCTTTCTGGCGTGTTCGGGGAAGATGACGTCGTAGTCCGGCCAGCGGGCCGAGACCAGCGGTGCGAGCCACTGCCGCTGCGCCGCATCGAGATCGCTGTCGTGGAACGACCAGGTATGGTTGCCGCCTATCCGGTCGCCCTGTTCGAGCAGCAGAATGCGCAGCGATGGACGCGCGGTGCGCAGCCGCCACGCGATCAGCGCGTTGGCCAGGCCGCCGCCGGCCAGGATCACGTCGTACGGCGCGGCGCTCATGCGAGGCCGCTCGCGGTCCGACAGGCGTCGCTGTCATTTCGCTGGTTCAGGTTCAGTGCTGTTTCGACGATGTCGGCGGCGCGCGGCGTGCCGCCGGCTTGCCCCAGCTGTTCCGATAATCCCGCCAGACGCTGTTCGTATTCTGGTTCAGCGAGCAGCCGTCGCAAGTGCTTGCCCAGTTGCGCCGCGCCGGTGAAGCGCGGCGACGCCCGCAAGCCGATGCCGGCATGGCAGATCCGCGACGCCACGCCCGGCTGGTCGAAGGCGATCGGCAGCGCCAGTATCGGCGTGCGCGCGGCGATGGCGTCCATCGCGGTGTTCAGCCCCGCGTGCGAAATCACGGCGTCGGCGCGGGCCAGCACCGCCTGCTGCGGCGCGAACGCGCACACCGTCGTCGCGCCGGCGGGCCCGGCCCGCTCGATGGCCTGCGCCTGTTGCGGATTCAATCCTCCGCAGTGGGCGACCAGCAGTTGAACGTCTATCCCCCGGCAGGCTTGCGCGATGCGCTTGAACAGCGCAAAGCGCTGGCCCTGCAATGTGCCCAGCGAGGCGAAGATGAACGGGCGGTCCCCGGCGATGGCCGGCATGGGATCGATGCGCGGGCCGGCATGCGACGCGCCACCGGGAGCATGCCGCAGCGGTCCGACATGATGGAAATTCGCAGGCAGCTGCTTGCGTGGAAAATCGAAGGCGGCAATGGTCTGGCTGATTTGCGCCAGTGGCGACAGGCACTCGTGCAGCATGCCGCGCGCCGGGATGCCCAAGGCGCGCGCCTGCCGCTCGATCACCTTGCGGTGCGGGGACATGAGCCAGTCGTACACGCGGGTGCTGCCTTCATACATTTTCAACGAGCGCTCGTCGGCGCCGAATTGGAACGGCATCACCGGCAGCGGGATGCCCGGTTCGCGATTGACCGGCAGCGCGCAGGCCACCGAGACGAACGGCAGCGCCAGCGCCTCGGCCACCAGTCCGGCCGCCGCCTCCATCTGGTCGCCGATCAGGGCGTCGATGCGCAGCGCCGCGATGGCGGCGGGCAGTTCGCGGCACAGCATGTCGGTGGTGTCGGCCATGTCGACGATGACCTTGCGCAGTCCCAGCGGACTGCCCGGATTGGCCGCCAGCCGCAGCGAGGCGTCCAGCGATCCTGGCGGATAGCGGTCGGCGCCGAGCGCGTGGAAGCCGATGCGAGCGTCAGGTATCCAACCGGCGGCGTCGGGCCGGTGCAGGAAGGTGACCCGGTGTCCGCGCGCGATCAACGCCAGCGCCAGCGCCGACAAGGCGTTGAAATGGCTATAGAAGGCCGGGGCGACCACGCCGAAGTGGGCCATGCGATATCCTCTCGACCCGCGCGTTACGGCGCGTGCAGATCGGCGACCGGGCCGGCCTTGCGGAACAGATTCCCGACCAGGAGGCGCGTGCGTTGTTTGCTGCCGATGGCGTCCGTCAGGTAGTCGTCGGCGTCGCGCAGGTGCGCGGCCAGGCGGCGCTGGGTTTTTTCCATGCCGAGGGTGGCGGTGATGGTCGCCTTGCCGGCGTCCTTGCCGACATCCTTGCCGGTCAGCGCGCAGTCGTTGCCCGGGACGTCCAGCAGGTCGTCCTTGATCTGGAACGCGTGGCCGGCGGCCATGGCGAAGGAGCGCAGCGATTGCAGCACGCGCTCGTCGGCCTGGGCGATGATGCCGGCCATTTCCACCGAGAGGCCGAGCAGCACGCCGGTTTTGAGTTCGTTGGTGGTGGCGATGTCGTCGACCGAGCGTTTATGGCCGCCGTGCAAATCCTCGAATTGCCCCCTGACCAGGCCCTGCGTACCGACCGTCTCGGCCAGCGCGCTGACCAGCCGCGTACGGATCAGTGGCGAGATGTCCTGCGTCTGGGAAAGAATATGGAAGGCCCGGCTGAGCAGGGCGACCGACGCCAGGATGGCGACGTTTTCGCCGAACTGGATATGCACAGTGGGCTTGCCGCGCCGCAATTTGGCGTCGTCCATGCACGGCATGTCGTCGAGGATCAGGGAGGCGGCGTGCACCAGTTCGACCGCGCAGGCGGCGTCGAGCAGGGCCGGCGACGAGCAGCCGAGGTCGCGCGCGACCAGCATCAGCAGCAAAGGTCGCATGCGCTTGCCGGTGCTCAGCGCCGCCGCGCGCATGGCCGCGGTCAGCGTGTCCCCGCCATCGTCGGGCAAAAAGTAACGGATACGCTCCTCGAGCTCGCGGCGCAGGTCATCGATCTCGGTTTCCGATGGATCGCCGAGCAGCTCCCGTTTGATGCCGTTGAACCGCAGTGTTTCCGTAACCATGCGCAAGTCCTTGTGCCGATTGACTAATGAATTCCCTTGCGGGCCATCATACCGATGCAAACTTCAACAGACAGGACTTGAGTCAATCGTGCGCGTGCCAACGCACGCTTAAAAGCGGTTCATTTTTTGGACAGCCTACTCCTTATTGTGGAAGGGCGCAAACCACGTGACCAGGAAAGATGGAATCGTCGCCGCCATCACCAGCCAGAAGTAGTGTACATAACCGAGCGCCTGCTGCAAATGACCGCTGATCACACCGGTGACCAGCATGCACAGGCCCATCAGGCCGGTGCCGAAGGCGTAGTGGGTGGTCGTGTATTTGCCCGGCGCCAATTGCTGCATCAGGTAAATCATGAAGCCGACCGAGCCGAAGCCGAAGAAGAACTTCTCGATCGCCACGCCGGCGCTGATAATCCACAGGCTTTCCGGCTGATAAATGCCCATCAACAAGAACGTGACGTTCGGGATGTTGACCGCGCAGCACAGGATGAACAGGGTGGCCGGCAGGCCGCGCCGCGCGACGAAGATGCCGCCGAGCAATGAACCCAGCAGCACGGCGATCAGGCCATAGGTGCCGTAGATCAGGCCCAGCATTTCGTTCGACAGGCCCAGGCCGCCCTTGGCCACCGGATCGACCATGAAGAACGGGCCGATTTTTTCCAGCAGGCCGATACTGAGGCGGAACACGAACGCGAAGCCGACCATCAGCCAGACGTCGCGCTTTTGGAAGAAGGTGACAAAGGAGTCGCGCAGGATGAATGCCGCGTCGGCCACCGACTTGGGCGCGTTTTCGGCCTTGGCGCCGTCCGGCATCACGCGCAGGTGCCACAGCGCGGTGACCACGGTGATGGCGGCGGCGATGAAGAAGATGATGCGCCACGAATCGATCCACGCCGGGCCGAACACGCCGGCCTCGTGGTGGAAGTAGTGGGTGTGCAGCCAGCCGCTCAGGTACACCATGCCGCCCGAGGCGACGATGGGACCGACGTTCCAGCTCAGGCTCTGGATGCCGCAGAACAGCGACTGCGTCTTCGAGTCGAGCGAAGTGACATACACGCCGTCGGAGGCGATGTCCTGGGTGGCGCCGACCAGCGACAGTATCCCGAACAGTAACACCATGATGTGCAGGTAGTTCGGCAGCGACATCGACAGCGCGACGGCGCCGAAACCGATGCCGACGATCAGCTGCGCGCACAGCACAAAGAACTTCTTGGTGCGGTACATTTCAACGAAGGGGGCGAACAGCGGCTTGATGGTGTAGGCCAGGATCAGATAGCTGGCGTATTGCGCCGCCTCGCCGTTGCTCATGCCAAGGTTCTTGAACATGATCGACGTGACGCTGGTGAGCATCATGTACGTCAGCGCCATCGAGAAGTACCCGGTCGGCACCCACAGCATCGGCGTGCCGCGCGCGAACATGGCGCGCAACAGCGATTGCTGCTCGCCGGGGGCGGGGGCGCCGGCGGCTTCGGATGCTCTTGCGGCGCGGCGGAAGGTGCGGTCTGCATGGTGTCGTCCTCGTTGTTCTCTGTGGAGTGTAGCACTTGGCTCTGCGGCCAATAGATGCTGCCGCGCCGGCACATGGGCCGGCGCGGGGTGGGGCTTCGGTGTGGCTTTACGCGGCGTGTGCGGCTTGCGGTGCGCGCTGCTGTACCAGATAGTCGCGGTACCACAGGGCGCTGTGCTTCAACGTGCGCTTCTGCGTCGCATAGTCGACATGGACGATGCCGAAACGCTTGGCGTAGCCCGAGTTCCATTCGAAGTTATCCAGCAAACTCCAAAGGAAGTAGCCTTGCACGTTCACGCCTTGCAGGCGGGCGTCGTTGAGCGCCTTCAGGTGGCGTAGCACGAAATCGATGCGCGCCTCGTCCGGCACTTCGCCGTTGACGACGGTGTCCGGGTTGGCCATGCCGTTTTCGGTGATGTAGATCGGCGGCAGCTCGTATTCGTCGTGGAGCTTGAGCAGCAGTTCGGTCAGGCCGTCCGGGTAGATTTCCCAGCCCATGTCGGTCTTGCCCAGTTTCGCTTCCGGCTGGCGCGGCGGCACTTCGGCGCTGCAGTAGGAACGGAAGTAGTAGTTCACGCCCAGGAAGTCGATGCGGTGCTGGATATCCTTGAAGTCGTTGGCATGGATCTCCGGGCCGTTCTCGCCGTAGGTGTCGAGCGCCAGCTGCGGGTATTTTCCCTTGAAGATGGGGTCCATGAACCACTGCACCGAGCGGGCGTATTCGAATTCCGCCATCGCGATGTCGGCCGCGCTGTCGGTGGCCGGATCGGCGGTCCACTGATTGAGCACGATGCCGAGCTTGGCCGAGCTGCCGACCGCGCGCATCGCCTGCATCGCCAGTCCGTGCGACAGCAGCAGGTGGTGCGAGACTTGCACCGATTTTTTCAGGTCGGTCACGCCGGGCGCGAACTGCGAGTTGCCGTAGCCCAGGTTGGCCGTGCACCATGGCTCGTTGTGCGTCGCAATCGTTTTCAGGCGGTTGCCGAAACGGCGCGCCACTTCGGCCGCGTAGTCGGCAAAGCGGTAGGCGGTGTCGCGATTGAGCCAGCCGCCTTCATCTTCCAGGCCTTGCGGCAAATCCCAGTGGTACAGCGTCAGGTGGGCGTCGATGCCCTTGCTTTCCAGTTCCGTCAGCAGACGGTCGTAGAAGGCGAAGCCGGCCTCGTTCCACGCGCCCTTGCCGGTCGGCTGCACGCGCGACCAGGCCATCGAGAAGCGGTAGGCGTCCACGCCCAGGCTGGACATGATGGCCACGTCTTCCGGGTAGCGGTTGTAGTGGTCGCAGGCGACGTCGCCGTTGGTGCCGTCGATGATCTTGCCGGGGGTGTGGCTGAAGGTGTCCCAGATCGACGGGCCTTTGCCGTCGGCGGTGGCGCCGCCTTCAATCTGGAAAGCGCTGGTGGCGATGCCCCAGGTAAACGAGGGTGGGAATTGCGTGAAATCGGTCATTTTTGTCGTTCTAGCAGGTTAAATACGGAGCGGGGAGGGCATTTCGACGTTTGAAAACGATTTCACGCCTCTTTTAACGATTAGACCTCAAGTCCCTGTGAGTGTCAATCATTTGCTGATGCAGCTCTCAGTTCAGAGTTTCGACACTGATATAATGCTGCCTCATTATTTATCAGCTTATCCACCAGCTTCCATCATGTCTTCCGAAACCCCTAAAGACGGCCCGGCGCGGCCGATGCTCTACGACCCGACCGAACACCGCATCCGCAGCTTCGTCACCCGCGCCGGCCGCCTGTCGACCGCGCAGGCGCGCGCGCTGGAAGAGCAGGGTCCGAAGTTCATGATCGGCTACACCAAGGCGCCGCTCGACTACGAACAGGCGTTCGGCCGCAAGGCGCCGGTGGTGCTGGAAATCGGCTTCGGCATGGGCGGCACCACCGCGCACATCGCCGCCGCGATGCCGGAGAAGGACTTCATCGGCGTTGAGGTGCACACGCCCGGCGTGGGCAGCCTGCTCAAGCTGATCGACGAACAGGGCTTGACCAATCTGAAGGCCATCCAGCACGACGCGGTCGAGGTGCTGAACCAGATGATCCCGGACGGCTCGCTGCACGGCGTGCATATCTTCTTCCCGGATCCGTGGCACAAGGCGCGCCACAACAAGCGCCGCCTGATCCAGGCGCCGTTCGTCAAGCTGCTGGTGCAAAAGCTGGCCGTGGGCGGCTACCTGCACTGCGCGACCGACTGGGAAGACTACGCGGTGCAGATGCTGGAAGTGCTGGGCGCCGAAGAAGGCCTGCAAAACACCGCCGACGGCTACGCGCCGCAGCCGGCCTACCGTCCGCTGACCAAGTTTGAAAACCGCGGCCTGAAACTGGGCCATGGCGTGTGGGATCTGGTCTTCACCAGGAAGTAGTTATTTGGGCTGCCGGGCCAGCGCCGCGTTGAAGCGTTCGATCACATCGTCCGGCACCATCTTGCTGCACCACAGGCGGCGCTCGGACGCATCCCGATAGATCACGTCCGAGAATTTTCCCTTGTCGTCGCGGCCGGGCAGCTCCACCCAGCTCATCATGCAGGCCGGCTCGCGGTTGTCCTTTAGCAGCACCAGCTGCTGCTTGGCCGGCGTCTGGCGGATTTCGTAGGCGATGCCGGCGGCGGCCAGCGCCTCGGTCACCGGCTTGGCCGCGTCCCCGGCCAGCTGGCCTTGCGGCGTGGTGTAGTGCACCCCCGCGCGTTCGCTGTAGTGCACGATCAAGGTCTGGCCGGCGGCCGCGCCGCTCGCCATCGCCAATGCAATCGACACCAGTGCGGCCAGTGATTTCATCACGCCTCCAGCGTCTCCATATCCAGCACCACCACATACGAGAGGCGGCCGTTCTTCCACACGCCGCCGCCGCGCACCTGCGCGTCGCAGGTGGTGATCCGGTCGGCGACTTCCTCGCGTTTCAGGTTGGCGCGGAAGGCCAGCGAGGCTTTCTGCGACAGGTAACCGGCCATGCGGCCGTCGAGGAAGACGGCGACGGCGGCGCTTTCATACGGATTGGCGTCGTCGGGCACCAGGGTGGCCAGATACGGCACCCTGGCCGGCTGGTCGCCATGGTCGCCGGCCAATTGCTTCAGCGTGTTCTGGTAGCGCGATTCGTTGACCACTTCCACCAGGAAGCGGCCGTCGTCGGACCAGTGCAGCGCCGCCGGCGCGTTCGGCAGTGTCGGCTCGTACGGCGTGGCCGGGCGCGGTGGCAGCACCATCGGCTTGGCGGGATTGGTCTTGATGATCGCGTAGACCACCAGCGCGGTGGCGACGATGATCAACAGGGAGATGGCGAATTGCATGGCGGGTCTGTTCAAGTGCTGGCGTGTGAGGCCGACATCTTAACGCATGCCCTTGGCCTGATACACAATTTTGCCGCCCACGACGGTCTGCAGCACCTTGATGTTGGCGATGTCCTGTGCCGGGATGGTGAAGAAATTCCGGTCGAGGACAATCATGTCGGCCAGCTTGCCCACTTCCAGGGAACCGGTCAGCGCCTCCTGGCGCAGCGTGTACGCCGCGTTCATGGTGATGGCGCGCAGCGCGGCGGCGCGCGGCATGCCGGGTTGCTTGCCCAGCCGGCCGGCGTATTCCTTGCCGGCGTCCGGGGCGGCGGTGCGGGTCACGCCCACCTTGAGCGCGAACCATTCGTCCAGCGTATCGACCGGCCAGTCGCTGCCATAGGCGATGCGGGCGCCGGCGTCGAGCAGCAGCGCCTGCGGTTGCACGGTGGCGTAGCGCGCCGGCCCCATATAGTCCTTCAGCGCGCCGACGGTGTCCGGCGCCGGTTTGGCCCACTGGAACGACAGCACCGGCGTCACATCGAGCTTGGCGAAGCGCGGATAGTCTGCCGGGTCGACGATTTCGTCGTGCGCCAACGCGGGACGCACGTCCTTGCCGGCCGGCGTGGAGCGCAGGTATTCGATCGCGTCCAGCGTTTCGCGCACGGCGCGGTCGCCGTCGACGTGGATGTGCGGATCGATCTTCGCGTTGGCCAGTTCCGTCAGCGTGGTCCGCAACGCGTCCTGCGTGAAGTAGCTGGGCGGGCCGTTGCTGGCGCCGGGCTGCCAGTCCGGCCGGTCGGCCGTGCCCTTGTTGACCAGGTAAGGCTCCAGCATGGCGCCGGTGAAGGCGGGCGCCGAGATCACGCCGTCCATGAACAGTTTGGCGTGGCGCACCTGCATCGACGGCGCCACCGTGGTCGGGCCCTGGTCGAATTGTTTTTGCTGCTTGAGCAGCTCGGCGACGGCGCTTTGCGGCGTCGCGCCCTTGTCCAGATCGACCAGCACCGCGAAGTGCGCGCGCGCGGTCAGCTTGCCCTGTTTGTGCAGGTCGGTGAAGGCGGTCATCGTCTCCGGATCGGTGTAGGCGTCCAGGAAGGAGGTGATGCCTTGCTGGCGCATCGCCGCCAGCGCGGCGGTGGACGCGGCCAGGTTCTCGGCCACGGTGAGCGGCGGCAGCAAATTCATCGCCATGTCCTGGGCGGCATCCTCCAGCAGGCCGGTGGCGTTGCCGCCGGCGTCGCGGGTGATTTTTCCGCCGGCCGGATCCTTGGTGTCGCGCGTGATCCCGGCCAGTTTGATCGCCTTGGAATTCAACTGCACGGAGTGGCCGAAGGACGAGCGAACGAGCACGGGGCGGTCGGTCTTCAGCGCGTCCAGGGTGGCGGCGGTGGTTTCCACGCCATCGGGCAGCATCCCTTGCTGGAACCAGTTGACCACCACCAGCCAGCGGTCTGGCCCCGAGGGTTTGGCGCTGCGTTTGTCGGTGTCGATGCAGCCCTGGATGCGCGACTGGAACTGGGCGACGGTCAGCGCCTGATAATCGAGGCTGCAATTGAGCAGGCGGCTGCCGCCCGATTGCGGATGCATATGGCCGTCGACCAGGCCTGGCATCAGCATGCGGCCTTTCAGATCGACGACTTTGGTAGCTTTTCCGGTCAGCGGCTGGACGCCGGCGTTGTCGCCGACGTAGACGATGCGGCCGGCGCGCACGGCCAGCGCCTCTTGCACGCTGTCTTTCGCGTCGACGGTGTAAACATAGCCGTTGCGATAGACGGTATCGGCGGGTGGTTCGGCGGCGTATGCCGAGTTTTGCGCGGAAACAGCCGCCAGTATTGTCAGTCCTGCGAAATAAGCCCTGCTGGTCATGCATCCCCCGGGTTATGCGGCCTCCATCAGTTTGGTGCGCGGCGCCAGCGGCAGAAACGCCAACAGGTTCCCCGCCAACACCAGCGCCAGCCCGCTCAAGGCCAGCGGCGTCCAGTGGTAGCCTTCGTAAATGGTTGAAATGGTCAAAGCGACGATGGGGAATAATACCGTGGAATAGGCCGCGCGGTCCGGTCCTATGCGGCCGACCAGCAGCAAATACGTGGTGAACCCGATCACCGAGCCGGGAATGGCAAGGTACAGCAGCGCGCCAAGGTAACGCGGTGACGGATCGAGCGCGAACGGCATGCCCATCGCGAGGGAAGTTCAGGCAAAACTGCCGCAGTGGCGGCGCCGCCGTCGATGGCACATGAACGGTCAGGCGGCTGCGGGTTTTTCCCACGAAAAGCCCGGCGCGTAGACGTGATAGCCGTCGAAGTCGCCCTTGCCGATGGCCACGCCACGGCTGCGCGCGATCGCGTACACCATGCTCAGGTGGAAGTAGAAATTTGGCAGGATATACAAATTCAGATATTCGTCGGCCGGCAGCGCCAGGTCGGCGAAGCCCGCGCGGTCGCGGCAGATGCGGTCCGCCGGTCCATTGAATTGCGACGGCGGGATGTCGGCGATAAAGCGCATCGTCTCGACCACCTGCCACTGCAGCCCGGCGAACGAAATTTCGTCGCCGTTGAAGCTGACCACCGGCACCCCGGCCAGCGGGCAGCAGCCGCGCAGCGCGAAATTAGCGGTCGCCCTCACATGCTGAGCGAACGGCAGCATGTCCTTGTGCAGACGCGCCGCCAGCAGACCATCGCCAACGCCAGCTTCACCCTCGGCCGCCTCGATCTTGCCCAACATCCCGCACAACTGCGCGAGCGAACGATGAAACACGGCGGACGGATGCATGCGTTACTCCATTTCGCTGATCATGGCGACGATCTCGTCGCCGTAGGAAGCCAGTTTTTTCTCGCCGACGCCGGAAATGCCGCGCAGGTCAGACAGGGTGGTCGGCCGCGCCTTGGCGATTTCGCGCAAGGTCGCGTCGTTGAAGATGATGTACGCCGCCACGTCGTGCGCGCGCGCCGTCTCGACCCGCCACCAGCGCAGCTTGTCGAAGATGGCCTGTTCGCCGGTCGACAGGTCGCTCTCCACATAACCCTTGGAGGCGCGCCCGGCGCTTTTCTGCTTGACCGGTTTCTGGTACTGCCGCAGCTGCACCTTTTGCCCGCCCTTGAGCACCGGCCGCGCCGCGTCGGTCAGCTTGAGCGAGCTGTATGACTCGTGGTCGACCGTCACCAGTCCCAGTGCGATGGCCTGGCGCAGGATGGCGCGCCATTCCTGCTCGCTGCGGTCGGCGCCGATGCCGAACACCGACAGCGAATCGTGGTGCCAGGTCTTGATGCGTTCCGTCTCAACCCCGCGCAGCACTTCGATCACGTGGCCGGCGGCGAAGCGCTGGTCGACGCGGTACACCGCCGACAGCAGCTTTTGCACCGGCACCGTGCCGTCGAAGGACACCGGCGGAATCAAACAGGTGTCGCAGTTGCCGCACGGGCCGGAGCGCTCGCCGAAGTAGTCGAGCAGGCGCACGCGCCGGCAGCTCAGGGTTTCGCACAGTCCCAGCATCGCATCGAGCTTGTTGCCCAGCACGCGTTTGAAGGTTTCGTCGGCCTCCGATTCGTCGATCATGCGCCGTTGCAGCACCACGTCCTGCAAGCCGTAGGCCATCCAGGCGTTGGCGGGGGCGCCGTCGCGGCCGGCGCGGCCGGTCTCCTGGTAGTAGCCTTCGATGCTTTTCGGCAGATCCAGGTGGCAGACGAAGCGCACGTCCGGCTTGTCGATGCCCATGCCGAAGGCGATGGTGGCGCACATGACGATATTTTCTTCGCGCAGGAACTTGGCCTGGTTGGCCGCGCGCTTGGCGTGGTCCATGCCGGCGTGGTACGCCATCGCGCGCACGCCGTTTTCGTTGAGGAATTCGGCGGTCTCCTCGACCTTCTTGCGCGACAGGCAATAGACGATGCCGCAATCGCCGCCGTGTTCGGTGGTGATGAAGTCGAGCAATTGCTTGCGGCCGTTGGCCTTTTCAACGATCTGGTAACGGATGTTGGGGCGGTCGAACGACGACACGAACTGCATCGCGTCGCCCAGTTGCAGGCGGTGGACGATCTCGGCGCGGGTTTGCGGGTCGGCGGTGGCCGTGAGCGCGATGCGCGGCACGTTGGGGAATTGCTCGTGCAGCACCGACAGCTTGATGTACTCGGGCCGGAAGTCGTGGCCCCATTGCGAGACGCAATGCGCCTCGTCGATGGCGAACAGCGCGATCTTCGATGCCTGGAACAGGTTGAGGCAGCGGTCCGTCATCAGCCGCTCGGGGGCGACGTAGACCAGGTCGATCTCGCCGGTGCGCACCAGGCGCTCGATGCGCTGGGCTTCCTCGTAGGTCTGGGTGGAATTGAGGAAGGCGGCGCGCACGCCGACCTCGGCCAGCGCGTCGACCTGGTCCTGCATCAGCGCGATCAGCGGCGAGATGACCACGCCGACGCCGTCGCGCACCAGGGCGGGAATTTGGTAGCACAGCGACTTGCCGCCGCCGGTGGGCATCAAGACCAGCGCGTCGCCGCCGCCGCTGACGTGGCCGACAATTTCCGCCTGCTGGCCGCGGAACGCCGGATAACCGAACACGGTTTGCAGCAGGTCGAGGGCGCGTTCGTTATTTTCCTGGTGATTCATGATGCCACTGCAACTACTCAAAAAGTTAGTCCTTCCAGACGATCACGCCAGTGTAACCTGTGATGAGCACCAGCAGGCCAAAAGCGATGCGATACCACGCAAATATCGTGAAAGTATGGGTGGCGATATAGCGCAGCAGCCAGCGCACGCAGAAGAACGCCGAAATAAAGGCTGCCACGGTGCCGAGGGTAAACATCGGCAGGTCCGACACCGACAGCAGCGCGCGCGCCTTGTACAGCGAGTAGGCCGAGGCGATCAGCAAGGTCGGAATGCCGAGCAGGAAGGAAAACTCGGTGGCCACCTGGCGCGACAGGCCGAACATCATGCCGCCGATAATGGTCGCGCCGGAGCGGCTGGTGCCCGGAATCAGCGCGAACGCCTGGGCGATGCCCATTTTTAACGCATCGAGCGGCGTCATGTCCTCGACCGAGTGCACGCGCACGCTGACCGGGTTGGCGGCCGCATGGCGCTCGACGAGCAGGATGATGACGCCGCCGACGATCAGCGCGATGGCTACCGGCACCGGCTTGAACAAATAGGTCTTGAGCAGGTTGCCGAAGATCAGGCCCAGCACGGCCAGCGGCAGGAAGGCGATGCCGATGTTGAGGACGAAGCGCTGCTGGGCGCGGTCCGAGGTCACGCCGGCGAAGGCTTTTGCGATGCGGGCGCGGTATTCCCAGCAGACGGCAAAGATGGCGCCGGCCTGGATCACGATTTCAAAAACATTCATCTGTTCTTCCATGCCCTGAAAGCCCAGCAGGTGCTCGGTGAGGATCAGGTGGCCGGTGGAGGAGATCGGCAGGAATTCCGTGAAACCTTCCACGAGGCCCATGATGATGGCTTTTAGTGCGAGAACAATGTCCATGTAATTAAGTAGTTACGCGAGGGAGTTTGAGGGAGTTACTGCGAAGTGCTTACCGCCGGGGTCGAAGCTTACCATGTTCGGCGTTGTCTTTTCGTAATCTAACTCAACCGTAATCCGATTTGTGCGATGCGGCATAAAAAATCCCGCCGGACGCCCGTTCGGCGGACGCGCTCTCTGGATGAGACCGTTGTGGGGCGGCCTGGGGCGTGTTGCAGCGCATCGCGAAGATGCCCGTGAGATAACGTTTGGCGTCAGCGCAGCCGCAGCAGGCGCGTCATTTCGCCGCTTTTCTCGAGCGCGTCGAGGGCGGCGCTGACCTGTTCCACGGTGACGCGGCCCTTGCGCGAGACCGCGCAACCGCTCTTGACCTCGCTGACGACCAGCAGGTTGTAGCCGGCCGCCAGCTCGCCGTGGGGGAACTGCTTGTCGATCGACTGGCCCGTGGTCAGGAAATAGTCGAAGCGCCCGGCCTGCCACTTGCGCACCGTCAGGTTGAGCGACGGCGCGTCGTCGCGCACGAAGTCGGCGCCGAGCTTTTGTTCGATGTCCGGATAGTGGAAGCC
Source organism: Duganella sp. AC237 (assembly GCF_979254035.1). Lineage (NCBI taxonomy): Bacteria > Pseudomonadati > Pseudomonadota > Betaproteobacteria > Burkholderiales > Oxalobacteraceae > Duganella > Duganella sp. AC237. The sequence goes on from NZ_CEEDEW010000003.1 coordinate 697,288, forward strand.
GAGCACGGTGCCGACGGTTTTGCCGCGCACCGCCTCGATCGACGCCGGGGCCGGCACCCGCTTCGAGGCGATCAGTACTTCGGAGGTGGGAATGAAGGTGCGGCTCCAGTTGAAGTCGCCCTTGAACCACGCCGGCAGATAACCGCAGACGACGTCGCCGTCGCCCGATTCGAGCGCGCTGGTCATGCGCTTGCGCGGCAAGCCGACGAATTGCACCGGCATGCCCAGTTGCTTGCCCAGCGCGTTGCCCAGGGCCTCTTGGAAGCCGCCCTTGCGCGGACCGGACTGGGCGGGCGCGTCCTCGATCTTTTGCACGAAGCGCAGCGTGCCTTTGGCAGGCGCCGCCGTCGCCGCAATCGTCATCGATGGCTGCGCCGCCAGCAGCGCGGCGGCGAGCAGGGGAAGGAGGGGAAGTAGTGCACGGAGTGGTGCGGTCATGCGGCGTGCCCTGAGATGTCGACTTGCCAAAAGGTAGCCCATTCCCGGCGCCCAGTCAATCGAATGCAGGCGCGAATGAGCCCTCCATCTCGTCGATCTCTTCGCGCAGCCAGGCGCTGAAATGGGCAACCTTGCTCATTCCGCGCTTTCCGGGGTTGACCAGCAGCCGGTAGCCGCGCCCGTAGGTGGCGGTGAAGCCGGGAATCATCTTCAGCGCGCCGCTGCGGATGTCCTCGTAGGCGATCGTGTAGTGGGTCAGGCCGACGCCATGGCCGGCCAGCGCCGCCTGCACCAGCACAGCCGCGTTGGTGTAGGAGCGCGAGAAGTCGTGCTTGCCCTTGAGCAGGCCGTGATCGCGCAGCAGCATGATCCAGTTGTCGGTCGAATCCTCGTACAGCAGTGGAAAACGCCGCAGGTCGGCCGGGGTCAGTTCCGCCTGGCCGGGCGCCAGCAGCGACGGGCTGTAGACGGCCACCAGCCGCACGTGGAACAGGAAGTCCGGATCTTCCTTGTCGACGTCCATGATGCGCAGCGCGACGTCGGTGTTGTCGTCGTTGAGATCGACCAGCCGGTCGGTCGAGTCGATGCGGATGTCGAGCTCGGGATACAACTTGGTGAAGCGGTCGATGCGTTGCACCAGCCATTTGATCGCCAGCGAGTGGGTGGTCGAGATGCGCAGGATTTTTTCTTCGTCGCCGCCGCGCAGCGCCTCGACCTTGGCGCGCAGCTCGCCCAGCACACGGCGCACCGTCACCGCCAGCTCCTGCCCCTTTTCCGTCAGCGTGATGTGGCGCGGGTGGCGGATGAAGAGCTCAAAGCCGAGCGCGGCCTCCAGCTGCTTGACCTGCAGGCTGATCGCCGCCGGCGTCTTGTGCAGTTCCTCCGCAGCCAGTTTGAAGCTGCCCCAGCGGGCGGCGCAGTCGAAGTCGACGAGCCCGGACAAGGAGCGCAACGGTTTGTTCATGAGATCCTGAGGCTAAGTTTTTCTTATGCATCAATCGAAAATAACTCGTTTGATCGAGCGGGCATGCGGGATGAAAATATACCGCATACGCCGAAACGTCGCCATGACTAAGTTTTGTTGATGGGGGAGGGCGTTCACGACCATTCAGGAGTCAGCCATGTCCACGTCCACGATACCCAAGCACCAAGCCGTCGATCACGCCTCGTTCGAAGTATTCACGCCCGAGTTTCGCGCGCGGTTTGTTGCGCAACTGATGAAGATATTGGCGCAGATGGCGCGCCGTTGAGGCTTGCGCAGGATGCTCGAACGTTACTTGCTTGTTGTCCGGCTAATTGGACGAATTCGCGGTTTTTTGTACGTGATCGCCGCGTCGTTTAATCTTTTCTTTGCCACTGCATACTGGTCTTCGGTGAGCAAGATCGCTCCGGGCGGAAGAAACCAGCCAATGACGCAGTGATCGTCGCGTAGTGCGATTTGAATATGTGTATTTGCATGAAATCCAGACGTGGGCGCGACTTCCGCACCTTGGTGGAAGGCAGCTCTTACCGCCTGAAACGGTGGTAGCGGAGGGGTCGCTGAGCCAGCAGCAATTTGGCCAGCCGCAAAGGCCTCGTAGGCCAAACTAAACTCTTTGATGCCGACTTGCGTGGTCAGATCGAGCCAGTCACGCACCTGCAGCGCTGCGCCGACGACGGCTGGTGTCGCAATCGGCTTTGCAGTGTAGCGTTTTTCGGGATGAAGGTACGATGCCTGTGCGAACAGTCGGGCGCGTTCGGCGTCGCCTTCAAAAAAATACGCACCAGGTCCTAGCCAGTCATACTTGTTGTTGCTGTGGTTGAGGTGTTTCAGACGCCCGCTGACAAGATCGTCCCGGATGGTAACGTCACAGCCGTGATAGGCGATGAGCGCGGTTTCCACGCTTATCTAAAACGAGGCGTGAGTTTGCCATCCCGTGTGACTATGCCAGCTTTTATGGCTATCTCCGCCGCCTGGTTTGCCGTCATCGCGTACGGATTTTTTGCTGGGGCTGCAACCGACGCCACCTTCACGCCGTATCGCTTCGCAACGGACTTGACGACAGCGGAAAACTTATCCTGCTGCGTTGGCGTTGAGCGCACGCCATTATCCCGCAGCAATTCCGCTTTGGGAAAAACCTGCCGCCGGTCGCTCGACTTCGTTCTGGTCTTTGGAGTAGTCATGATCTGATTCTCCCACAGTGAAAAGAGCGACGCAATTCCCGCGCAGCTTTGCCGTAACCGCCGTGACCAAATAACTTCTTCGGGTCGACAGTGTCACCGCGCTAGGCCGGCGCGGTGGCGCGTTCCAGCGCATCGAGCCACAGCATCGCCTGCTCGCGGCTGGTGCCGCACATCTCCTCCGACGGCTGCAAGCCGCCGCAGCAGGCCGGGCGCTCGGGCTTGCCAAAGATGCCGCAGCGGTTGTCGTCCTGAAGCTGGATGCAGCGCACGCCGGCCGGCTTGCCGTTGGGCATACCGGGGATGGCGCTGGAGATGGAGGGGGCGGTACAGCAGGCGCCACAGTTCGGACGGCATGCCATCGCCGATGTGGTCGAGGTCATAGGGCCGGTATTTTACCCGGCTTTGCCGGCGGCCAGCCATTTTCCGACCTGGCCGGCGACCCAGGTGCCGTCGTCCAGCGGCAGGTCGTGGCCGGCGTCGGGATGCTCGCGGTGTTCGGCTTGCCAAGCCTCTGCCAGCCGGCGCGAGCAGCGCGGATCAACCAGCTGGTCGCCGGCGCTGCTCAGTACCAGCAGCGGCACGGCGGGCCGCGCGGCCGGGGCGCGGAAGCGCGCGGCCGACCACAACTGGCGCAGCGCGTTGGCGCGCGTGACGGGAAACTCGCGCTGGTAGCCCAGCCAGCGGTTCAGCAGGCCGGCGCGTTCGGCGGCGTCGCCGTGGCGGCTGGTCAGGCGCAGGATCAGCCGCTCCTGATCCTCGACGCCGCCGTCGAGCAACTGGCGGACGATGGCGCCATAGTTTTGCCAGCGCAGCCGCTCGTGGAAGCGGCTGTAGGGACGCATGCTGGTGTTGATCAGTACGCAGCGGGTCAGCTCGCCCGGATGGCGGCTGGCCCATTCCACCGCCACCATGCCACCCAGCGACAGCGCCAGCAGCGAATAAGGCGGCGGCAGGCCGCGCGCCAGCAGATCCTGGCGGCAGAACGCCACCATCTCCGCCACCGTGGTCGGACTGCGCAGCGCGTGCCGTGTGCCGTTGCCCGGCAGGTCGGGCGTGACGACGTCCACGCCCACCACCGTCTCGGCCAACTGGTTGGGAAAGCGGCCCCAATGGCGCTGCTCGCGCATCAGCCCGCGCAACAACACCCAGGTGCCCGCGTCCTCGGTCATGTGTGATACCACTGCGACAGCGCGCGCCGGTGCTGCACCTTGCGCGCCAGGCCCTCCGGCATCCAGCGCCCATGGCTGTTGGCGGCCCGCATCAGGAAGTCGAACCAGATCAGGTGGCGCCGCAGCACCCGCTGCAAGCGGTGCGCCGCCGTCGGATTGAAGAAGGCGACGCGGTCGAAGATCTGGCGCGGATTTTTCTTCACCCACAGCCACGAACCCATCTCCAAGGTCAGCGGCAGGAACGCGCGGTCGCTGCCGGTGGTGCCGTTCAGGTACAGGTAATCCCACAGGTCGCCATGGGTGCGGTACTGGCGGCTTTGCGGCTCGAACACGTAGTTATGATTGGGATAGCTCTGGGTGAACAACTGTTCCAGCGCGCCGATGTCGGCCAGGTGCGGAATCGGCGTGGCCGTGTGGGCGTGCGGAAACCAGATGCGGTCGCGCAGGCCGAAGCCCGAGTGGCAGTCGAGCGCCATGCTGAACTGGCGCGTGAGCAGCTCGCGCGAGACCAGGTCGCAGACGGCCTGGCTTTCCGGCTCCATCGGCGCGCCGTCGACGCCGCGATACCACGGCAAATGGTGGCTGTAGCGCTGGCCGCCCAGCATGAACGGGACTTTTTCCACTGCGCTCAGCGGCGCGTTGCGCATCAGGTCGACGCCCTGCGGGTTGCAGCGCGTGGCCTGCCACATGCCGCCGGGATTGACCAGCGGCATGAACACTAGCCGCATCGATTCGAGTTGCTGGTGCAGCGTGCTGTCCCAGCGCAGCCGCGCCAGCAGGCTCTCCAGGAACGACAGGATCACTTGCGTGCCGATCCGCTCCAGGCCGTGGATGCCGCCGAAAAAGCCCAGCGCCGGCACGTCCGGACTCGGGTTGCCCAGCGCGATCGTGTAGACGGGGAACTGGCGGCCGTCCATGGCCACCGTGCAAGGGGCGTTCACTTCCAGATGGCGCCCGCCTTCGTCGATCAGACGTTTCAGGGTGATCAGTTCGGGCAGGTTCTTCTCTGGCATGGGCGGACGCAGGTGGGAATATGGCAGCTAGTGTAGCCGATGTGCCCGGTTTCGCCGTGCCCGCACGGAACGATATTTTCAGTCGCGTAAGGGCGCGCACACCGCCACCAGCTGCGCGCGCAACCAGCGCTGGGCCGGGTGGGCGTCGTTGCGGCGGTGCCAGTGCAGCACGAACGGCACCGGCGCCAGGTCCAGCTCGGCCGGCAGCGGCAGCACGGCCAGCGCCGCGCGCAGGCCGCTGGCCCGCACCACGCCCGCCATCATGGTGGCCAGCACGTCGCTGGCGGCGACGATCGCCGGCGCGGCGTACATCTGCGGCAGCGTGATGGCGACGTCGCGCGTGCGGCCCAGCTGCGCCAGCCGCACGTCCACGTGGCCCACACCGTCCCCCTCCGGCGACACCAGCAGGTGCCGGTGCGCCAGGAAGGCCTCGAGCGGGACGGTCTTTTCGTTCGCCAGCGGATGATCCTTGCGCGCCACGCAGACGAAGCGCTCCTCGAACAGGGGCGTGGTCGGAATGCGCGGCGTGCTGCCGCCCGGCACGCCGATGGCGGCGTCGACCTCGCCGGCGTCGAGCAGGGCCAACGCGTCCTCGCGCGCGCTGAAGGCGCGCACCCGCAGCGTCACGCCCGGCGCCACGCGCGCCAAATGCCGCAGTAGCGGGGGCAGGACGACGAAGGCCGGATGGTCCGACAGCCCCAGGGTCAGGCGCAAGGTCGATGTCGTCGGGTCGAAGGCTTGGGTGAAGTCCAGCGTGCGCTGGATGCTGGCCAGCGCGTCCCCCAGCGGCGCGGCCAGTTCCAGCGCGCGCGGCGTCGGCTGCAGTCCGGCCGCGCTGCGCACGAATAGTTCGTCCTTCAGCAGCAGCCGCAGGCGGGCCAGCGCCGCGCTCATGGCCGGCTGCGTGCGGCCGATGCGCACGCCGGCGCGCGTGACATTGCGCTCGCACATCAGCGCGTCGAAGGCGACGAGGAGGTTGAGGTCGATCCCATGTAAATCCATGCCATGGATATTACTGCATATCCATTATCGATTGGAATTGCGCGCGCCGCGCCGCTACAGTGAAGGTCTCCATCACCACACGCAAAGCACACCATGACCATGCAAGACAACGGCCTCACCCTTGCTCAACAGCAAGCCATCGAAAACCTTTACGGCGCCTTCAACGACAAGCATCCCGACCTGCTCGACCAGGCGCTGGCGGTCGATTGGGAAGACATTCCGCTGGGACCGGACCAGCAGCCCGGCCTGGCGGGGATGAAACCGGTGATCGCACTGTTCACCACCGCTTTCCCGGACGTGAAGATCACCATCCTCGACATTTTCGGCCGCGATGGCCACGCCGCCGTGCGCGCGCAAATCACCGGCACGCATAGCGGCGAGTTCTTCGGCATCGCGCCGACGGGCAAGCCGATCGCCATTGCCATCCACGAATTTCACCACCTGTCGGCCGACCGCATCACCCGCACCTGGCACCTGGAAGACTGGTTCGGCATGCTCAATCAGGTGGGGGCGTGGCCGCCCAAGGCGGTCTGACCACTTGAAATTGTGGTCTGATAGGTAAACGTTTAATTAGTGCTTGACGTAATCGTCGACCTTGCCTAGCCTTCGTATCGGAGACTCATTACCGATATAAATAGAAAGGTTGACAATGAAGCATTTATCCAGCCGATTGACCCTGCTGGTAGCCGCCGTCCTGGCCGCCGGCGCCGTTCACGCCGACGGCCCGTTCCGCAATCCCGACAATAAAAGCGCCAACGACGCCGGCGAGGGCACCTATCCGGTTCCGTACAAAAAGCCGACCGAGGCCGAGATCGTCGGCGCGCTCGACCGCGTGCGCGGCTACATCGACAGCATCACGCCGACCCGCATCGTCGACAAGGCGACCGGCAAGCCGATCACCGACCTCAAGAAGCCGGTAGCCGGCGCCGTGTTCGAGAACTCGCCCGGCGACTTCGGCCTGATGGTGTACGAGATGGGCGTGATCCACTCGGGCCTGCTGAAGGCGGCCGAGGTCACCGGCGACAAGCGCTACAGCGACGTCACGCGCCGTCACCTGCAATTCTTCAAGGACACGCAGCCGTATTTCCAGGCGCAGGAAAACCAGTTCAAGCTGGGCCGCGCCAACAGCTTCACCCGCTTCCTGGAACCGCGCTCGCTCGACGACAGCGGCTCGATGTGCGCCGCGCTGGTGCGCGCGCGCTTCGCCAAGGTCGGCCCGGACCTGAAGGGCATGATCGACACCTGCAGCGGCTATGTGCAGAAGAAGCAGTACCGCCTCGACGACGGCACCTTCGCGCGCCAGCGTCCGCAGGCCTCGTCGCTGTGGGCCGACGACATGTACATGGGCATTCCGGCGCTGGCCGAGATGGGCCACCTCACCGGCGACAAGGCCTGGTTCGACGACGCCGCCTCCAATGTGCTGACGATGGCCCAGCACCTGTTCAACGAGCGCAACGGCTTGTTCACGCACGGCTGGAACGCCAACAACCCGGACGCGCCGCGCTTCTACTGGGCGCGCGCCAACGGCTGGGCGGTGTTGTCGATGAGCGACCTGCTCGACGTGCTGCCGAAGGACCATCCGGCCTATCCGAAGGTGCTTGCCCAGCTGCGCGCCAGCCTGCGCGGCATCGCCGAGCTGCAGTCGGGCACCGGCCTGTGGCACCAGATGCTCGACCGTAACGATTCGTACCTGGAAACCTCGGCCACCGCGATCTTCGTCTACGTCTACGCGCACGCGATCAACCAGGGCTGGATCAGCCCGACGACCTACGGCTCGATCGCCCAGGCCGGATGGATCGGCCTGAGCACGCGCATCAACGCCAAGGGACAAGTGGAAGGCACCTGCGTCGGCACCACGTTCGCCAGCGACCAGGTGTACTACTACAACCGCCCGGTCAGCGTCGACGCGATGCACGGCTACGGTCCGGTGCTGCTGGCCGGCGCCGAGATGGTCAAGCTGCTGAAAAACCCCGCCATCGACATCCAGCACAAGCTGCGCACCTACCACTACATGCCGCGCGAGAGCGGCGCCAAGATCAGCGAGCACTGATCTGTTCGATGATGGGTCCGGCCCGGCGGCCGGACCCATGTTGCCGCTTAGCTGCGGTACAGCGGGTTGGAGGCGACGTAGACGGTGACCTTCTTATTGAAGGTGCCGGCCGGCGCGATCTTGCCCAAGTCGAACGACGTCTCTTGATGCAAGGTCTGGAAGTGCCAGGTGAAGCTGGCGCCGTTGACCTTGAATTCCACGGTTTCGCCATTTTCCACGCGTACGTGCTTGGTCATTTCCGAGATCACGATTTGGCGGTGGGCGCCGGCCGCCGGCGCGCTGGTGCCGTATTTGGCCGTGCCGGCGGTGGTCGCGAAAGCGGTGGCGGTCGTTGCGAACAGGGCGGCAACCAGGGCTGCGGTGCGGATCGATTTAAACATGATGGTGTTCCTTCAAATTGTGCGACGGTTGAGTCCATTCGTGCGGACAGGTTTGCCGGCAGCATTCGATTTGCTGCCGATGAACACAGTATGGGGATGTTGTCGACACCTAAAATCTGCCGACCGGGGGAGGGCGTATGCCGGGCGGCATATGAAGGCAGTGAATGCACGAGCTCGCTTGACGGTGTTGTCCACCGTTCACACCCCGAGTTTCATTGTGGACTGCCATCAGTGTTGGGGCTAAAGTGATTTGGATCAACATCCGGCTGTCGTCCAAATCCACTTCGTCATCGCAAGCCTCAAAAATAGGGAGCAATGTCATGCAATGGTTTTCCAGCTTGAAAATGTCCACCAAATTGATCGTGTCATTCGCATCCGTGCTGGCGCTGACGTTGCTGGTCGCCATCTTTTCCATCGTGCAGCTGGCAAGGGTCAACCAAACGTCGACCGACATGGAAATCAATTGGATGCCGAGTGTTCGCGCCACCTCGGACATGAACACCAACACGTCAGACTTCCGCATTGCCGCGCTTCAGCACATCCTGTCGGCCGACGCCCAAGACATGGCCCGCTACGAGCAGGAGATGGCCAAGATCATGGCGCAGTTCGAAAAGAACCAGAAGGAGTACGCCGCGCTGATCAGCTCGCCGGAGGAAAAAAAGATATACGAAGCCTTCCTGAAAAACTGGGAGGAGTATCTGGCCGAGCACAACAAGGTGCTGACTTTGTCGCGGGCCAACGCTAATGAGGAAGCGACCAAACTCGCCCGCGGCAACTCCCAAGTGCAGTTCGACGAGGCCAGTGCGGACCTGGGCAGGCTGGTCGATCTCAACGTGGGCGGCGGCCGGCAGGCAAGCGCCGATGGCAACGCGATGTATGCCAACGCCCGCGCGTGGATCATCGGCCTGAGCGCGGTCGCCATTGCCCTGAGCGTGCTCATCGTCGTGGTCGTGGTCCGCAGCGTGCAGTCGCAGCTGGGCGGCGATCCCGCCTATGCGGCCGGGATCGTGCGCCGCATCGCCGAGGGCGACCTGAACGTGCATGTCGAGGTCGCGCACGACGACAAGCACAGCTTGCTGTTCTTCATGGGCGAGATGCGCGCCAGCCTCGAAGGCATCGTCAACCAGGTGCGGGCCGGCACCGTCAGCATTGGCGCGGCCACGCGCCAGATCGCGGTGGGCAATCTTGACCTGTCGTCGCGCACCGAGGAGCAGGCCAGCTCGCTGGAGGAAACGGCGTCGTCGATGGAAGAGATGACCTCGACCGTCAAGCAGAACGCCGACAATGCCCGGCAGGCCAACCAACTGGCGATCACGGCCTCCGACATCGCCACCAAGGGCGGCGCGGTGGTTGCGCAAGTGGTCGAAACCATGGGTTCCATCAATGCGTCGTCCAGCATGATCGTCGACATCATCGGCGTGATCGACGGCATTGCGTTCCAGACCAACATCCTGGCCCTGAACGCGGCGGTCGAGGCGGCCCGCGCCGGGGAACAAGGCCGGGGATTCGCCGTCGTCGCCAGCGAGGTGCGCAACCTGGCGCAACGCTCGGCCGCCGCCGCCAAGGAGATCAAGGCCTTGATCGGGGCGTCGGTCGAACAGGTCGAGGCGGGCGCCACCTTGGTCGACCAGGCCGGCTCGACGATGCAAGGGATCGTCGACAGCATCCGCAGCGTGACCGACATCATGAGCGAGATCAGCGCGGCCAACCAGGAGCAAACGCAAGGCATCGAGCAGATCAACCAGGCGATCGTCCAGATGGACAACACCACCCAGCAGAACGCCGCGCTGGTGGAGGAGGCGGCGGCGGCCTCGCAGGCGCTGCAGGACCAGGCGGCCAGGCTGGCGGAGCTGGTCAGCGTGTTCAAGACCGCTGAGAGCGCAGACACCCCGGCGCTGAAACCGGCGCCGTCGAGCCGTCCGGCGCTGCCCGCGAAAGCGGCGCCGGCGAGCGGCCGCGCTGTCGTTGCCGCCACAGGCCGGGCCGGCGCCAAGCCGCTGAAACTGGCATCGACGGGCAGCTCCGCCGCCGGCGGCGACTGGGAAGAGTTTTAATCGATTGGCATGGCTTTCACCCCGGGTTAAGAATAATAATTTACGATGCCTTGCCAGTCGGGCATACGACGAGCGAAGCTTTGGGCTTGGCTCGTAACCATGGGATCTGTCGATGAAAGCACTTCTTGCATGCTTGTTTTGCGCCTTGTTCTCGGGCGGCGCTTTTTCCGCCAGCTTTGACTGCGGCGGCGCCGCCACCGCAACGGAACGACTTATTTGTTCGGATGCCGATTTGTCGAAGATGGACGAGGAATTGGCCGCTAGCTATAAGAAAACGCTGGCCTCGCTGGACGACGTCAACAGGAAGCGACTAGTGGCGGAACAAAAGTCCTGGCTGAAATCCTCCCGCAGCCTGTGCGACGACGTCGCCTGCCTGCGCCGTTCATATGAAACACGAGCCAGGTTGCTGCAGGAATGCCACGGCGTTTGCCTCGACTTGTCGGAGGAGTACGCCTCCAACGGAGAAAATCACTTCCTCATGACAATGCGGGATGCGAACGCCCGTAACCAGTCATTCAGCAAAGACCTGTCGCGTAGAAAGCTCGGCGCCGTATCCGGCTGCGAAACGCTGGTTGATATCGCCGTGGGCACGGCTCACGGCAACCACAGCTTTGGTGGCCTTTGCCGGCTAGGCAGTGAGAGGGCGGCCAGCTTCTTCATGGTCTGCAATGATGAGATGCTTGGCAATTTCAAAGTCATGCCGGCCGCGAGCGGCACGACCAGATACCAGTTAGCGGATTTCACCATCAAGAATTGCTTTGGCGGTTGAGCGAGTCGTTTCGAGCAGGTTCGCCCTTCCGTCCGTGCGCTTCTATATGGCTGCCGGCTGTCCTCGTAACACCTCGAGTTGTCGCAGCATCCCGTGCAGAATACTGTCCGCCAAGTCTTGCGGAAACCCTGCGGGAATGTTTCGATAAGCGGCTTGTATGACCTGCGGCGTCTGCACAATCAATTCCTCGATGATGCGTTCGGCTGCCAGGGCGCCCAGATTCACCCGTCGCGCCATGGCGGACCAGTGCCGGCGCTGGATTCGGTAGACCTCGTAGTAATTGGTGCTGCCCCGGACCGCCATCGCAAGCTTGGCGTCACGCGGCTGGATCTGGTTTCTTCCCGTACCGATGATCGGGTGTGCGGACAGCACGTCGTACAAGGGCGTAGCGCGGTAGCGGCCGCCCGGCAGTATCGCAAGGCTGAAGTTTTTCGCGTGCCCATCCGTTGCGATCAGTAGCCAGAATAAGAGTTGCGTCTTGTAAAAGTTTAGGCGGTCGAGTTCGGCCGCTTCAGAGCCGAAGAGCAGCTGCATGATCCGCTCGATGCCCGGGCCGCCTTCGCGCTGGTACTTTTCGAGCGGAGAGCAGCCGACCGCCTGGCACATGTCTTCTTGTGGCAGACGCGCTATCCAGGTGCCGTCGTCGGAATTCTTGCGGTCGAACCGTTCGACGGCCAATACCTTTTGGTCGTCAAATTGAAGGATGGCAGAGCGCGCGACGGGCAAGCCGAACAGCGCCATAATTTGAGAACAGAGCCATTCGTTTTCCACCGATGTTCGAAAGTCCGCCTGCATGTCGCCGACCATGCCGAGCGGAAGTTTCAATATGTGTGTGGTGGGCGTGCTCCCTTGCGGCAGCAGCCATTGGCCTTCGCGCCAGAGCAGGGCGGTCTTCTCTTGCGCGCCGGCGATCGAGAGCCGCAGATCGGCGTTGGACTCCGCGCGGGCCAATCCCCCGGCGGGCGCGGTGGTCGACCGCAACAGTTTCGCGACGCGCTGCTCATCGAGCGGATCGCCACGAATGCTGAACAGATCGTCCGGGACTTGATCGACCGGCAACAGCTGGGCCGCGCCAACGCAGTCGCGGCCGATGGCGGCGAGCAGTTCGAACGGTGATGTTCCTCCGGTTTGATGCCGTTGTGCCAGGCGTCGCCGAATGGGTTCGCTATCCGGTAACAGATTGTCGAAGTAATTCGTCACCACGTCGCCGGAGTAGGCTGCGTTGTCCGCCCGGAAGGGCATGGACAAGGATAACGGACGTCCCTGCTCGTGCTCGATCCACTGGTGGAAATACTCGAAAGTCGATGTGTTGGCTGCGTTGGTCCACTTCCCTACTGGAATGCCATTCAGCCAGACATTCAAACTTCCCCGGTTACGTGCGCGCGCCATGGTTCACCATTTGGTCTTGTCGGACTGCTGGATGGCCTGTGGCGGAAGCTTTGCCGTCCTCCCGGTGGGCGTGTTGAGCTCTGGTTTCTTAGCGATGTAGGCCGCAGGGTTTTGTGCCGCCGCCGGCGCGCGACCGTGACCTTCCCCTGCGGGCGAATCGGGCGGCGAGAAATTGAGTTCGACATTAAGCAAGCGCAGAATGGTGTATAGGCGTTCCACACTGGTCGAGCCCAGGTTCGATTCGATTTGCGCGTAGCTTTGCTGGGTGATTCCCAGCTTTTCAGCCATCGCCGCTTGGGTGAGACCGGCCCGCTTTCGGAAGCCTTGGATAAGCGGCTTTAACTGATCGATGGTTTGGAGGGGAAATGGCATAAACAGGTGCGTTGATAAGCGATTCTTACAGTATATGGCCTGTTAGCTGTAAAAACAATATAGAACCTGTTATTTTGTGTTGGCATTCGACAGAATACAGTTCAAAAGCTGTAATATAGAAATACAGCCTAAGCACTGTTAAGTCCTTCGACACCGGGAGGGGCGACGTAATGGTGAAAAATATAACTGCATATGGCGGTTTTCGTTATTGGAATGGCCTATTGCTAGGAGGGAAATACGGCCACACTTAATGCTGCGAAAACTTTTGCCCTGTTCCGGCGCCAATATGAAAAATCCACCTCGCCGCCGCGTTGCCGGCATGCTCCTGCTGCTGCTTGCGTCCTCGATTGCCGCCCCGGTGATGGCGCAGACAACGCCACCGGCGTTCGCAGCCATTTTCGGCGACCACGCCGTGTTGCAGCGCGGTGAGCCCTTGACCGTGTGGGGCACGGCAAGCCCTGGCCAGCGCGTGACGGTGAGCCTGGGCAGCAAGACCGCCGAGGCGCAGGCAGGAGCGAACGGACGATGGCGCTCGAGCCTGCCGGCGATGGCGGCCGGCGGACCGCACACCCTGTCGGTCACCGCCGACGGTGCCGGCACCACGCTCCAGGACATCATGATCGGCGACGTCTACCTGTGCGGCGGCCAGTCGAACATGGCGTTCCCGGCGCGGCTGTCCACCGGCGCCTGGCCAAACTTTCCCGACAATCCGAACCTGCGCTTCGTCAATGTTCAACTCGTCAGCGAAGCCGCCGTCCAGGACGATCTGAAACGGCCGCTGGCATGGGAGGTGGTGTCGCCCAAAACGGCGGGCGAGGCTTCGGCGGTGTGCTACTACATGGCACGCACGCTGCAACAGCGCCAAAAGGTGCCGGTCGGCTTCATCAATTCGAGCTGGGGCGGCACCACCATCCAGGGCTGGATCGGCGCGTCGTCGCTGAAGACCTTGCCGGCCTACGCCCAGCGGCTCGACGCGCTGGCCGACATGGCGTCGAATCCGCCCAAGGCGATGGCCGGCGAGGCGCGCCGGCACCAGCAATGGTGGGATGCGCACGACCCGCAGGCCAGGGCCCAACGCGGGTGGAGTGCGCCGGACTTCGACGATTCCGCCTGGCCGAGCCTGACGCCCCAGGGATCGTGGAAGGAAGCCGGCATCCCGTCGCTGGCGGACTTCGATGGCGCCGCGTGGTTCCGCACCACCGTGACCCTGGATGCGGCGCAGGCGCGGGCGGCGAACATGCTGCAGCTCGGCCCCATCGATACCTACGACAGCACCTGGGTCAACGGCGTGCGGGTGGGCGGCGGCAGCACCGCCTGGGTGTGGCGCGAGTATCCGGTGCCGGCCGGCGTGTTCAAGCCGGGCCGCAACGTGATCGCCGTTCACGTGCTCAGCGGCGGCACCGGCGGCGGGTTGACCGGGCAGCCGGAACATCGCGGCGTCAAGACCGGCGACGGCAAGTTCATCGCCCTGTCGGCGCCGTGGAAATACCAGGTGGGCACACGCTTGAAGGGGCTGTCGATACCGCCGGCGCCGTGGGATATTCCGACCAGCCTGTCGACCTTGCACAATGCGATGATCGCACCGCTGGCCGGCTACAAGTTCAAGCTGGCGGCGTGGTACCAGGGCGAGTCCAACACCGGCGAAGCCAAGGAATACGAGACTTTGCTGGCGCTGCTGATCGCCGATTGGCGCAAGACTTTCGGCCAGCCGCAATTGCCCTTCCTGGTCGCCCAGCTGTCGTCGTTCGGCGCGGCCGCGACCAAGCCGGGCGATTCGGATTGGGCGCGGTTGCGCGAGGCCCAGGCCAACACCGTTCGCAACGACCCGCATGCCGGCCTGGCCGTCACCATCGACGCCGGCGACCGCACCGATATTCATCCGCCGCAAAAAGCGCTGGTGGGCGAGCGGCTGGCCCTGGCGGCGCGCGCGCTGGCCTACGGCGAGACGATCGCGCCGGGCGGACCGGAGGCGGTTGGCGTGACGCGGGCGGGCGAGGATCTGCTGGTCAAATTCAAAAACGCCGGCGGCGGACTACGCACCTACAGCGCGGCCCACGCGATCGGTTTCGAGGCGTGCGCCGGCGCCGATTGTCGGTATGTGCTGGCGGCGCCGCAAGGCGACACCGTGATTTTGAAAGGGGCCAATCTGCCAGGCACGACGCACGTCCGCTATGCCTGGGCCGACGCGCCCTCCGTGAATCTGTATAGCGCCGAGGACTTGCCGGCCGCGCCGTTCGAACTGGAGATTAAGTAAGCGGCGACGGGCTTCGTCCGCGTCATATTGAATGGGTAATCAGATCCATCTGGAGGATGACTTGAACAAAAAAAATACGAACGGTGTGGGCAAGGGTATCTCGGAAGGCCGGCGGCAGTTGCTGGTATCGGCCGGCCTGGCGATGGCGTTTCCCGGACTTGCCGGCGCCACGATGGTCGCCACCCCGGCGGCCGGCGATCGCGAAGACCTGGAATTGTGGTACCAGCGCCCAGCCGGCGCGTGGGTCGAAGCGCTACCGGTGGGGAATGGCCGGCTCGGTGCGATGTGCTTTGGACGGGTCGCCCAGGAGCGCATCCAGCTGAACGAGGACACGCTGTTCGCCGGCGGACCGTATGACTCGAACAATCCGCGTTCGCTGGAGGCGCTGCCCAAGGTCAGGAAGCTGGTCGATGAAGGCAAGTTCGCCGAGGCGGCGGACCTGATCTCCTCCTCGATGATGGCCACGCCGATGAAGCAGATGCCGTACGGGGCGGCCGGCGACCTGCTGCTCGACTTCGTGGGCGTGGCGGGCGCCGACAGTTACCGGCGTTCGCTCGAACTGGACACCGCCATCGCCGCCACGCGCTTCAATGACGGCAAGGCGCGGCATGTGCGCGAAGTGTTTGCCAGCGCGCCCGACCAGGTGCTGGTGATCCGCCTGACCGCCCAGGGCGGCACGCTTGATTTCGATCTTGGCTATCGTCATCCGGCCGACGCCAGGTACGGTGTCACCGACTACAACGGCCAGCGGAACGAGGCGGCGGGGGTGATCGGCGCGCCTTGGGATTATCGGGAACCGCCGCGCGCCGGGGAGCGCCCGTCGACGTTGTCCGTGCGCGCCGACGGCGCCGACGCGCTGCTGATCGAAGGGCGCAACATCGAATCGTCCGGCATTCCGGCGGCGCTGCGCTACGCGGTGCGCGTGAAGGCTCTTGGCGACGGCACGGTCACGCCGCGCGGCGACCGCATCGAGGTGCGCGGCGCGCGCACGGTGACGCTGCTGGTGGCGGTGGCGACCAGCTACATCAACTACGCAGACGTCGGTGGCGACCCGCTCAAGACCGTGCGGGCGCAGACCGAGGCCGCCGCCGCCAAACCGTACGCGCGCTTGCGCGCCGCGCACCTGGCGGCGCACCAGAAGCTGTTCCGGCGGCTGTCGCTGCGCATCGGTTCCAGCGCCGGTTCCAATGCCGCCGCGGCCACGCCGACCAACGAACGCATCGCCGCCGTCGAGACGCGTCCGGATGCCGCGCTGGCGGCGCTGTACGTGCAGTACGGCCGCTATCTGCTGATGTCGTCGTCGCGCCCCGGCAGCCAGCCGGCCAACCTGCAAGGCCTGTGGAACGAGGGGACCAATCCGCCGTGGGGTTCCAAGTACACCATCAACATCAACACCGAGATGAATTACTGGCCGGCCGAATCGGCCAACCTGGGCGAGTGCGTCGAGCCGCTGGTGCGCATGGTGGAGGATTTGTCGGTCACCGGCGCCGTCACCGCGCGCGAGGGCTACGGCGCGCGCGGCTGGATGGCGCATCACAACACCGATTTGTGGCGCGCCGCCGCGCCCATCGACGGCCCGAAATGGGGCATGTGGCCGTGCGGCGGCGCGTGGTTGTGCCAGGCGTTGTGGGACCACTACGAATACAATCCGGACCCGGCGTACCTGCGCCGCATCTACCCGCTAATGAAAGGCGCTGCGTTGTTCTTCGTCGATACGCTGGTGGAGGATCCGCAGGGCAGGGGGCTGGTCACGTCGCCGTCGATCTCGCCCGAGAACGAGCATCACAAAGGCGTGGCCACCTGCGCCGGCCCGGCCATGGACCGCCAGATCGTGCGCGACCTGTTCGGCTGGACGCTCAAGGCCCATGCGCTGCTCAAGGACGGCGACGGCGCCTTCGCCACCACCCTGGCGAGCATGCGTGCGCGTCTGCCGGCCGACCGCGTCGGCGCGCAGGGGCAGTTGCAGGAATGGCTGGAGGATTGGGACGCCGGCGCGCCGGAGCAGCAGCACCGCCATGTCTCGCACCTGTACGCGGTCTACCCGAGCGAGCAAATCAACGTGCGCGACACGCCGGAGCTGATCGCGGCGGCGAAGGTGACGCTCAACACGCGCGGCGACAAATCGACCGGCTGGGCGACGGCGTGGCGGCTGGCGCTGTGGACGCGCATGGGCGAGGGCGAGCGCGCCTATTCGATCCTGCAAGGACTACTGGGGCCGGAGCGCACCTATCCGAACATGTTCGATTCCCATCCGCCTTTCCAAATCGACGGTAACTTCGGCGGCGCGGCGGCGATCCTGGAGATGCTGGTGCAGTCCTGGGGCGGTGAGATCCACATCCTCGCGGCGTTGCCCAAGGCATGGCCGGAAGGTTCGTTGCGCGGCGTGCGCGCCAAGGGCGGCGTCGAAATCGACCTTGACTGGGCGGACGGCCGGATGACGCGATTGCGCCTGCGCGGAAAGCCGCACGACAAGGTGCGGGTGCGCTACGGCGGCCGCTTGATACGGGTTGCGTTGGATAAGAACGGAGCGGGTGCGGTGTTTTAGCCGCTCGGCATGGGCCGGCAGGTGTTTTCAAAAAGGACACTTATATATGCGTCGATGTCCGGGAACAGCTTGGACAAGTCGGATTAGGCATCGCGGCCGCTTGACGCTGCGCACCCTTGCGCTTATATTAATGACTTATAAGTAAGTTAAAATGAAAACCACCCATGCAAGCCTCTCAAGACACCAAGCCACGCTGGGAGCGGCGCAAGGACGCGCGGCCGCAGGAGTTGCTGGCCGCCGCACTGGAGCAGTTCGTCGAACGTGGCTATGCGGCCACCCGTCTTGAAGACGTAGCCAAGCGCGCCGGCGTATCCAAGGGCACGCTGTACCTGTATTTCGCCAACAAGGAAGAGCTGTTCAAGGCCGTCGTGCGCGAGACCATCGTGCAAGCGATCGGCGAAGCCGAGCAGGACGTGGCGGTGTTCGAAGGCCATAGCGGCGAGTTGCTGCGCACCATTCTGATGGCCTGGTGGGACGAGATTTGCACCACCCACCTGGCCGGCATCACGAAGCTGATGCTCTCCGAAGGCCAGAATTTCCCCGAACTTGCCAAGTTTTACAACGAAGAGGTGGTCAAGCGCGGCAGCGACCTGATCACCAGCGTGCTGGTGCGCGGCATCGGCCGGGGCGAGTTTCGACCGGTCGATCCGGCCGTGATGACGCCGGTGCTGATCGCCCCCGTGATGATGCTGATGATGTGGACAAATTCCTTCATGCCGGCCTGCGAGATGCCGGCGATCGACCCCCACGCCTTCATGAATGCCTTCATCGGCACCACCCTGGGCGGCCTGGAGGTGGCCGCGCCGTGAGCGGCCCCAGGGCGTTTTCCGTCCAAGTTGCCAATTTGGTAGGTTCATCCCCCTTAAACTGCAGACTGTCGCAATTTCCCGCGATACGGCCGTCAACTCGTTAATATGTGCCTCCATGCCAGTTCAACGATAAAATGACGGATTATTTAATCCCGACCGAGTCATAAGATGAATATCGAACAAGCCCGTTTCAACATGATCGAACAGCAAATCCGTCCGTGGGACGTCCTCGACCCGGACGTTCTGGAGCTGTTGCACGTGGTTAAACGTGAGAATTTCGTCCCCGCCGCGCACAAGGCGCTGGCCTTCGTCGACGCCGAGATCCCGCTGCCGGGCGGCGAATCGATGCTGATGCCGAAGATCGAGGCGCGCCTGCTGCAGGACGTGAACCTGAAAAAGCACGAGAACGTGCTCGAGATCGGCACCGGTTCCGGCTACATGGCCGCGCTGCTGGCGCACAAGGGCCGCCACGTGACGACGGTGGAAATCTCGCCGGAGCTGAAGGCGCTGGCGGAAAAGAATTTGGCCGACAACGACGTGACCAATGTGAAGGTCGAGCTGGGTAACGGCGCGCAGGGCTGGCCGAGCGGCGCGCCGTACGACGTGATCGTCGTGTCGGGCTCGCTGCCGGTGTTGCCCGAGTCGCTGTTGCAGCAGTTGAAAGTGGGCGGCCGCCTGGCCGTCATCATCGGCCAGGCGCCGGCGATGAAGGCGCAACTGATTACCCGTACCGGCGAAGCCGGCTACGACACGCGCACCTTGTTCGAAACCAGCGTCAAGCCGCTGGCCTCGGCCACGACGCCGTCGGCCTTCCAGTTCTAAGCGGCGGGCGGCCTATGCAGCATATTACCGCTCCGGAACTGGCCGCGTGGCTGGCCGACGAGGCGCGTCCCAAGCCGGTGTTGCTGGACGTGCGCGAGAATTGGGAATTCGAGACCTGCCGCATCGACGGCGCGGTGCAGATCCCGATGAACACGATCCCGGCGCGCATCGACGACCTCGATGAGGACGCCGAGATCGTTTGCATCTGCCACCACGGCGCGCGCAGCCTGCAGGTGGCCGCCTTCCTGGAGCGTAACGGCTTCGGCAAGACGGTCAACCTGACCGGCGGCATCCACGCCTGGGCGTTGCAGGTGGACCCGGCGATGCCGAAGTACTAGCCGCGGCCGACGCAATCGGCGCGGCGCCAAGGTGGCAGTGTTTTTGATTTGATCAACTTTTTTGATGACTCCAACGGAGAATGCAATGCAGAGACCCCTTATCGCCGTGCTGATCACCAGCGCCTTTTTGACGCTCAACGCACAGGCGGCCGATCTTCTTCAAGTCTATCAGCAAGCGCTCGCGAACGACGCCACGTACGCCAGCGCCCGCTCTTCGGTTGAAGCTGGTCGCGAGCGGATCACGCAAGGGCGCTCCGGGCTGCTGCCGGTGATCGCCGCCAGCGGGTCGAACACCCGCAACACGGGTGATTTCACGCCGTTCAACGTCGGCGCCGTCGATGTCATCGGCGGCGTGCCGGTCGTCTCAAACAAGCGCAATACCGATTACCACACCAACGTCTACACCGTTTCGCTGACGCAGCCGCTGTTCAACTGGGGCCTGTGGCAGAGCTATGAGCAGAGCAAGCTGGCGCAGGCGCAGGCCGAGGCCGCCTTTGCCCAGGCGCGGCTGGACTTGATCACCCGCGTGGCGCAAGCCTATTTCGACGTGCTCACGGCGCAGGACAACCTGACCTCGACCCAGGCGCAGAAGGTGGCGACCACCGAGCAGCTGGCCTCGGCCAAGCGCAACTTCGAAGTTGGCACCCAGACCATCACCGATACCCACGAGGCGCAGGCGGCCTACGATCTGGTGGTGGCGCAGGAATTTGCCGCGATTAACGATCTGGACAACAAGCGCACCGCGCTGCAGGTCATCATCGGCCAGGCGCCGGGCGAACTGGCGCCGCTGCGCGCGGGCGTGACCATCGCCGCGCCGGAGCCGGCCGCGGTCGATCCGTGGATCAGCTCGGCAGAAGGCCAGAACTTCGCCGTGATTTCGGCCCAATTGTCGCTGGAGATCGCCAAGCGCGAAATCTCGCGCAACCGCGCCAACCACCTGCCCACGGCCAATCTGACGGCGGCAACCCAGCACAGCAGCCAGACCGCGTCCGGCACGCAGAAGACCAACGCCATCGGCGTGACCTGGAATATTCCGATCTTCAACGGCTTCGCCATCACCAGCAAGGTGCGCGAAACCATCGCCCTGGAAGACCGCGCACGCAACGACCTCGAAGCGACCAAGCGGCAGGCGTCGCAAGCTGCGCGCCAGGCTTTCCTCGGCATGAACAGCGGCCTGGCCCAGGTCAAGGCGTTGGAGGCGGCCGAAGTGTCGAGCAAGTCGTCGCTCGATTCGAACAAGCTGGGCTACCAGGTCGGCGTGCGGATCAACATCGACGTGCTCAACGCGCAGCGCCAGTTGTACTCGACCCAGCGCGACCTGTCGCGCGCGCGCTACGACACCATCATGAATGGCCTGCGCCTGAAGTCTGCCGCCGGCACGTTGAAGGAAGAGGATCTGGCGCCGGTCAACGCGCTGTTGGCGCGTTAAACCTCAAGCCTGGTTACAGCCCCGCACCCTGGCCGTCGAAGCTGCGCTCGATCAATTCGATCTTGTAGCCGTCCGGGTCGGTGACGAAGGCGATCACCGTCGAGCCGCCCTTGACGGGGCCCGGTTCGCGGGTGACGGTGCCGCCGTTGGCGCGCACCGCCGCGGCCGCCGCGTAGATGTCGTCGGCCGAGACGGCGATGTGGCCATAGGCGTTGCCCATGTCGTAGCTGGTGGTGCCGTAGTTGTACGTCAGCTCCAGCTCGGCATGGTCGGGGTTGGAACCGTAGCCCAGGAACGCCAGCGTGTACTTGTACTCCGGATTGTCACTGGTGCGCAGCAGCTTCATGCCCAGCACTTTGGTGTAAAAATCGATCGAGCGCTGGAGGTCGCCGACTCGCAGCATGGTGTGCAAAATACGCATCGTGGTCTTTCGTTCGTAAATGAGAAACCGGGATTTTATGCGTTTTGCCGCATCCGTGCTTGTCCCGGCATCAGCCCTGCAACTGGGCGTCGAGCGTGATCTCGGCGTTGAGCAGCTTCGACACCGGACAATTGAGCTTGGCCTTCAACGCCGCCTCGTCGAATTTTTTCTGGTCGGCGCCGGGGATCGTGGCCACCAGGTTCAGGTGCACCTTGGTGATGGCGAAGGCGCCGTCGACCTTGTCCAGGGTCACGGTCGCCGTGGTGGCCAGATGCTTGGCCGTCATGCCGGCCTCGGCCAGGATGCCGGACAGCGCCATCGTGAAGCAGCCGGCGTGGGCCGCGCCGATCAACTCCTCCGGATTGGTGCCGGGACCGTCTTCGAAGCGGGTGTGGAAACCGTATTGCACGCCGTCCATTGCGCCGCTCTCGGTGGAGATCTTGCCGGCGCCGTCCTTCAGGGCGCCGCTCCATACTGCCGATCCTGCGCGTTCGTTGCTCATGATGTTCTCCGTGTGGTGGATCTGTCGATCGGGAGTCTCATCATGGCGGCAGTGTGCGGCCCAGTCCGTTCGCTTCCGCACACTGCGCAGGGCCGTTAGCGCGCGGCCGTCCTGGCGGCGGCCGGTGCCACGCGCCAGATGATGTTGCCGACATCGTCGGCCACCAGCAGCGCGCCGGCCTTGTCGACCGCCACGCCCACCGGCCGGCCCTGCGCCTTGCCGTCCTTGTCGAGGAAGCCGGACAGGAAGTCCTGCGGCGGCCCCGACGGCTTGCCGCCGCTGAACGGCACGAATACCACCTTGTAGCCACTGTGCGGCTTGCGGTTCCACGAGCCGTGCTGGCCGATGAACACGCCGCCCTGGTAGTTCTGCGGGAACAGCTTGGCCTCGTAGAAAGTCAGCCCCAGCGAGGCGGTGTGGCCGCCCAGCGCGTAGTCGGGCGCGATGGCCTTGGCCACCAGGTCCGGCTTGGGCGGCTTGACGCGGGCGTCAACCTTCTGGCCGAAGTAGCTGTACGGCCAGCCGTAGAAGCCGCCGTCCTTGACCGACGTCATATAGTCGGGCACCAGATCGTTGCCCAGCTCGTCGCGCTCGTTGACGGCGGTCCACAGGGCTTTGGTCTGCGGCTCCCAGCCCATGCCGTTGGGGTTGCGCAGCCCGGTGGCGAACAGGCGCGACTTGTTGGTGGCCAGGTCCAGCTCCCAGATCGCCGCGCGGCCTTCCTCGGCCTCCATGCCGTTCTCGGCGACGTTGCTGTTCGAGCCGACCGTCGCGTACAGGAATTTGCCGTCGGGACTGGCGATGATGTTCTTGGTCCAGTGGTGGTTGATGGTGCCGGCCGGCAGGTCCATGACCTTGACGCCGGCGGCGCTAATGCTGGTCTCGCCTTCCTTGTACGGGAAGCGCACGATGGCGTCGCTGTTGGCCACGTACAGGTTGTTGCCGACCAGCGCCATGCCGAACGGCGAATTCAAGCCCTTGAGGAAGACGGTGCGGGTCTGCGCCACGCCCTTGGCGTCGAGCCCGCGCAGCAGGGTGATGCGGTTGGCCGATTCGGTCACCGCGCCGGCCTTTTTCATCTGATGTTTCATGACGGCGCCCTTGATGCCTTTGCTGTCGTCCGGCTTGGGCGGGGCGTTGGTTTCGGCCACCAGCACGTCGCCGTTGGGCAGGGTGTAGACCCAGCGCGGATGGTCCAGCCCGCGCGCGTAGGCGGTCACGGCGAAGCCGGCGGCCGGCTGCGGGGTTTCCTGCGCGGTCCAGCGGTCCACCGGCGCGACGTTAACGGTGGGGATCAGCGATTTTTCCGGTTCCGGCAGCGTTGGATGAGGGCCGAAGCCGACCGGATAGGAGGCGCCCTGCGCCAGCACCGCTTGCGGCGCCAGCACGGCGCCGAGGATCAGGAGTGCGCTTGCGGTGGTGTTTTTCATGGTGATGTTCGTTACCCTGGTAATTTTATTGTGGTTGGCGGATGAGCCTAAGGCCCGGCCGCGCTTTGAATCGCGTTGTTAGTCGCGTGTGGTGTTGGGCTGCGGTCGCGCGGTGGCGTCGCGCGGGACCGGCGTCTTGACGTGCTCGACGCCGGGCTTGTTGCGCGCGTCGG
Source organism: Duganella sp. AC237 (assembly GCF_979254035.1). Taxonomy (NCBI): domain Bacteria; kingdom Pseudomonadati; phylum Pseudomonadota; class Betaproteobacteria; order Burkholderiales; family Oxalobacteraceae; genus Duganella; species Duganella sp. AC237. Next base: position 720,810 of record NZ_CEEDEW010000003.1, read on the forward strand.
TGTCGACCATGCCGCTGTCGACGTCGGCGGCGGCCTGTTTCCCCACGCTGCGCGGCTCGATCTCCTGGCCGTCTGGCGACTCGTCGCGCTCGTGCGGCAGGCGCTGCTGGTCATCGTTCTTTATTTTCTCGGTAGTGTTGATTTGTTTGTCCTTCATCATGTTCTCCTTCGTATCTTTGTTGTAAGGATCTTAGCGAGTTGGTTTTCCGTCAGTCGCCAGATTGAATTTCGACAACATCGGCGAGAACTCGTTTATCATTTAGTCTACTTTTTCTCCGCCAAGGTTGATCGCATGAGCACTGCCGCACATTCCGTCCCGGACAGCCACGCGCCGGCCGGCCGCTGCCCCAACTGCGAGGCGGTGCTCACCGGCGCTTTTTGCGCCAGTTGCGGCCAGGAAGCCCACCTGCACCACGCCAGCACGCGCGAATTCCTGCACGAGTTCATCGGCCATTACGTGGCGATCGAGGGCAAGCTGTGGGGCACGATGTCGCGCCTGCTGTTCCGTCCGGGCTTGCTGACCAATGAATACATCCGGGGCCGCCGCGTGCGCTTCGTGCAGCCGCTGCGGATCTATCTCACCTTGAGCCTGCTGTTTTTCGCGGTGCTCAAGTTCACCGGCGGTTTCGAGCCGGTGATCGACGAGAACGCGCGGCCGGCAAGCGCGGAGGTGGCGCGCACCGCCAAGCGCGACGCAGCGCAGGCGGACAACGAGCCGGGCCCGAAGGCGTTCGGCGACTTCCTGGGACGCTGGCCGCGGCTTCAGCACCAGTGGCATATCTTCGACGCGCTGCCGCAGGAGCAGCAGAAAAAAGTGTTCGTCGAGGCCTTCTACAAATATGCGCCCTACGCGATTTTCTGCCTGATGCCGGTGTTCGCGCTGTTCCTCAAGATTCTCTACCTCGGATCGGGGCGGCGCTTCGGCGAGCATGTGCTGTTCGCACTGCACACCAACGCTTTCGCCTATTTCGTCTTCTGCGCCATGTTGCTGATCAATGTGGGCATCGTCGACTTCGTGCTGTGGTGCTGGCTGCTGCTGTATCTGCCGTGGGCGATGCGGCGCGTCTACCATCGCAGCCGCTTCGGCACCTTCTGGCGCTGGGCGGTGCTGATGGCGTCCTTCATGATCTGCATCTTCGTCGCCAGCGCCCTGAGCGCGGCCAGCGGCATCATGACCTTGCACTGACTGAGGCCGCACTGAAACGGCGGCGGTTCAAATGCGGGCTGGTGCTTGCAGTCTGGCGGCCCGCGCACTATACTGCGGAAAATACTGTCTAAACGTACAGTAACGGGTGGGCCGACGGGTGATGGCAGAAGCCGGCGTTATGGGTTACCCTGCTGCGTGTCGTCGATCCCACCTTTTTGCCGAGACTTTTATGACCGCCACGCACGCCGTTTTCCATACCATTGCACTGGTCGTGCGCCCCAACACCGACGGCATCGCCGAATCGGTGGGCAGCGTGGTCGACTTCCTGCGCCGGGGCGGCTACACGGTGGTGTTCGAAGAGCAGACCGCCGAGCACCTGGCGGGCGGCTTCGACGGCGTGCGCGCGCTGAGCGCCAGCGAGATCGGCGCCGAATGCGACGCCGCCATCGTCATGGGCGGCGACGGCACCATGCTCGGCATCGCGCGCCAGCTCGCGCCGTTCGACGTGCCGCTGATCGGCATCAACCAGGGACGCCTCGGCTTCATGACCGACATCCCGCTCGACGGCATGCTCGACGTGCTGGCCAAGATCCTCGGGGGCAGCTACAAGGCCGAACGCCGCACCCTGCTCGAGGGGCGCGTGCGGCGCGACGGCAAGGACATCCACTTCGGTCTGGCCGTCAACGACGTTGTCGTCGCGCGCGGCGCCGGCGCCGGCATGGCCGAACTGCGGGTCGACGTCGACGGCCACTTCATGTACAACCAGCGCTCCGATGGCCTGATCATCTCCACGCCGACCGGTTCCACCGCGTACGCGCTGTCGGCCGGCGGCCCGCTGCTGCATCCGAGCCTGGGCGGCGTGGTGCTGGTGCCGATCGCGCCGCACGCGCTGTCGAACCGGCCGATCGTGCTGCCCGAGTCGAGCCAGATCGTCATCGAGATTGTGCGCGGACGCGATTGCAGCGTCAACTTCGACATGCAAACCTTCGCCAGCCTGCAGTCGCAGGACCAGATCGTGATCCAGCGCTCGCCGCACGCGATCACCTTCCTGCACCCGGAGGGCTGGAACTACTTCAATACGCTGCGCGACAAGCTCCACTGGAACGAGTATCCATCGGGCGAAGGCAAACTCAATTAACCATTCTCCAGGCATCCATGCTCCGTACCCTGTCCATCCGTGATTTCGTCATCGTCGACTCGATAGAACTGGAATTTTCCGCCGGCTTCACCGTCTTCACCGGCGAGACCGGGGCCGGCAAATCGATCCTGATCGACGCGCTGACCCTGGCGCTGGGCGGCCGCGGCGACGCCAGCGTGGTGCGCGAAGGCGCGGCCAAGGCCGACATCACGGCCGATTTCGTCGTCAGCGAGCAGGCGCGCGATTGGCTTGCCGCCAACGAGTTCTCGGTGGAGGAGGGCGGCGCGCTGCTGCGCCGCGTGATCGACAACGCCGGCCGCAGCAAGGCCTACATCAACGGCATCGCCGCCACCGCCTCGCAGCTGCGCGAACTGGGCGACATGCTGGTCGACATCCACGGCCAGCACGCGCACCAGTCGCTGATGAAAACCGAGGCGCAGCGCGTGCTGCTCGACGGCCAGGCCGGCGCCGGCGCCGACGTCAAGGCGGTGGCGGCCAGCCACAAGGCGTGGCGCGCGCTGTCCAAACAATTGCAGGAATTCGAGACCAACGCCGCCAACGTGCTGTATGAACGCGAGCGCCTGGAGTGGCAGGTCAACGAGCTGGAAAAGCTGGCCGTCAAACCGGGCGAATGGGCCGAGGTGACCAATGAGCAAAGCCGCCTGTCGCACGCCGCCAGCCTGCTCGAAGGCGCGCAGGAGGCCTTGGCCGCGCTGTCGGAATCGGAGGACCATCCGATCCTGTCGCAGCTGTCGTCGCTCAACCAGAAGCTCGGCAAGCTGGCCAACATCGACACCGGCCTGCAGGCCATCGTCGACCTGATCGAACCGGCGCGCATCCAGCTGCAGGAGGCGGTGTACGCGATCAACGATTACCTCGACCGCGTCGAGCTGGACCCGGAGCGGCTGCGCCAGGTGGAGTCGCGGATGGAGGCGATTCATTCGGCCGCGCGCAAGTTCCGCGTCACCGAGGAGGATCTGCCGGACGAACACGCGAAGCTGGCCGAGCGCCTGACGCAAATCGCCGACGCCAGCGACATCGAGGGCTTGCGCAAGCAGGAGGAAAAACTCAAGGCGGCCTACATGGACGTCGCCGGGCGCCTGAGCGCCACGCGCGCGCAGGCCGCGCGCCAGTTGGGCGAGGCGGTCACCAAGGCGATGCAGGAATTGAACATGACGGGCGGGCGCTTCGAGGTCGTGCTGAACGCCGTCGAACCGACGGCCCACGGCCTGGAGCAGGTCGAGTTCCTGGTGGCCGGCCACGCCGGCGTGGCCGCGCGGCCGCTGGCCAAAGTGGCCTCGGGCGGCGAACTGGCGCGCATCTCGCTGGCCATTTCCGTCATCACGTCCAACGCCACCACCACGCCGACCCTGATCTTCGACGAGGTCGACAGCGGCATCGGCGGCGGCGTGGCCGAAGTGGTCGGCCGCCTGCTGCGCCGCCTCGGGCAGGAGCGGCAAGTGCTGTGCGTCACGCACCTGCCGCAAGTGGCCAGCCAGGCGGGCCAGCACTTCCAGGTCGCCAAAGGGACGCTGGACAATGGCAAGACCGCCTCGCGCATCGACGTGCTCGACGCCAAGGCGCGCGTGGAGGAAGTGGCGCGCATGCTGGGCGGGCTGGAAATCACCGCCACCACGCGCAAGCACGCCCGCGAGTTGCTCGCCTCCTAGTTCTAAAATACGTAGGGCGGATTACGGCGTCCCGCCTCATCCGCCCTACGAAATTCTCCCCTTCAACCTTGCCCCAAAGACCGGCGCCGCTGTCGCCGGTACGTTTGCGCCTCGTCAGTCCCCCGCCGCCGCGTGCGCCTAGAGTGGATGGCAGCACCGGACCAGCGTTCCCGACGCGATCCGTGTGGCCGCAGTGCAAGCGTCTGCTTGCGCGCATTTTCTTGCAAGGGGAAGCCATCATGCCATTCCAATCGATCCGCAACACCGGCGCGCGCCGCCGCTTCATCGCCGCCGCCATCGCAGCATTGTTCACATCGCTGCCGTCGTGGGCCGCCGAGCCGCACGCCAAGGCGGCCGAGCAGCAGCGCGCCAGCCTCTACACGGTGATCAACCTGGGTCCCGAATTCGCCAGCGCCGTGCTCAACGAGCGCGGCCAGGTCGCGTTCAGCGGGTTCAATGCCGGCGACACTGTCGCCCGTTTCTTCGACGGCGAGCGCCTCGTGCCGATCGGCCCGGCCGACGCCTTCACAACCGTTACCGGACTGAACGACCGTGGCGTGGTGGCCGGCGGGATCAGGTACGCCGGCGAGGCCGATGGCCGGGCGTTCTCCTGGACGGCGGCCGGCGGCATCCGCGTGCTGCCCGGCGCGGCGCCGTCGACCGCGCTCGACATCAACGAGCGCAACGAGATCGTCGGCTGGGTGTCGGCGCCCGGCGTGGTGGCGCGCGCCATCCGCTGGAATCCGGACGGCAGCACGACATTGTTGGGGCCGCTTCCAGCCTCGTCGTCGGAAGGCACCGCCATCAACGACCGCGGCTATGCGACCGGCTACACGACCGTCGCCAACGGCGCCATCCACGCCCACGCCACCTTCTGGGACCGGGCCGGCGCCCAGACCGACCTCGGCCCGTTCGACGGCGGCGACGGTTTCGGCCTGCGCATCAACGAGCGCAACGAAGTGGCCGGCGTGGTCAACTATCCCGCCACCGGCCGCACCGAGGGCTTTTTCTGGAGCCGCGACAGCGGCACCGTGCGCATCGATGCCGGCCCCGGATTCTTCCTGGGCGACATCAACAACCGGGGCGAGATTGTCGCCAGCGCCGAGATCGGCGGCCGGCCCCGGGGCTTGTATTGGACCCTGCGGCGCGGCATCGTGCCGTTGCAGCTCGGCTTCGGCACCATCAGCCAGGCGTACGACATCAACGACCGTGGCGAGATCGTCGGCGCGGTCGCCGCCGCCGAGGGCGCCGCCTGGCGCGCGGCGCTGTGGCCGTCGTACAGCGCCGTGCCGATCGACCTGAACACGCAACTGTACGGGGTGCCGGCCGGCCTGGAAGTGCGGGCGGCGTTCCGCATCAACGAGCGCGGCGACCTCCTGGCCGACTCGAACGCCGGCCTGGTGCTGCTGCGACCCGGCCGGCGCGGCACCGACGCGCCGGTGCTCGGCCCCATCATCGGACTGCCGACCATGGTGGAGCTGGGCCAGGACTTGACGATGACGCTCAACTTCTCCGACAACAACGCCACGCAAACCCATACGGCCAGCGCGGTCTGGAGCGACGGCTGCCCGTCGTCGTCGTCGTCGGTCGGCGAGGGCGGCGAGGGCGGCGGCAGCGGCCGGCTGCGGCTGCAACATAGTTTCTGCGCCGCCGGCTATTACAGCGTCAAGGTGATGGTCACCGATGCGGGCGGGCGCTCGACCGAAACGTGGCGCAACTTCCTGGTGGTGTCGCCGACGCTGGCCGCGCTCAGCGGCGAGGGCGCGTTGGCGGCCGACGCGGCCGGCGCGGCGGTGGCCGGGTCGGGCTCGGGGCTGCGCAACGCGCCGCTGCGCTTCGCGCTGTGGGCGCCGCTGGGCGACGCGTCGGCGGCCGCCGGCCGGCCCGTGGTGCGCTTGTCCGGTCCGTTCCAGTTCGACGGCGAGTCGGTGACGCACGCGAGCGCGACCGGCGAGCAGGCGCGGGTGGAGGGCACGGGCCGGCTCAACGGCGGCGCCGGCTACCGTTTCGTGCTCGAAGCGATCGACGGCGCCGCCGGGCAGGACCGCCTGCGGGTGCGCGTGACGCACGCCGATGCCGCTGGCGCCGAGGTCGTCGATTACGACAACGGCGCCCCGGGCGCGGCGGCCGGCGACCGCCGCGCCGCCGTCGCGCAGGGTGGGCTGACGCTGCGCCGCTAACGGCGGCGGCTGTGCGGGCCGGCGCGCTGTGCAACGCGCGCCGGCGCCGTCAGCGCAAGCGCCCGCTTGCGCTCATTTTTTGCAAGGAGCTCCATCATGCATACTCCATCGATTTGCGGCGGTGCCATGCGCCGCCGCGCCATCGCCGTGCTGTGCGCGTCGCTGCCGTTCTGGGCCGGCGCGCAGACCACGCCGGCCGCGCCGAAAAACGACCAGGCCGGCCAGTTTCCCTTCGGCCTGTACACGGTGATCAACCTCGGGCCGGACCCGACCGCGGCCGTGCTCAACGAGCGCGGCCAGGCGGCGTTCACCGACGACGGTTTCCCCGACACCGTCAGCCGCTACTTCGACGGCGACCGCATCCGGCCGATCGGCTCGCTCGGCGGCGGCTTCACCTACGTGACCGCGTTGAACAGCCATGGCGTGGTGGTGGGCGCCTCGGCCAGCACCGCGGAAGCCGGCGGCATCGCCTACTCCTGGACGCTGACCGGCGGCATGCGCGCGCTGCCGGGCATGGCGCCGTCGGCGGCGGCCGATATCAACGACAGCGGCGAGATCGTCGGCCGGGTCACGGAGGCCGGCGGCATGGTGCGCGCCATCCGCTGGAATCCGGGCGGCGGCAGCACGCGCCTGGGGCCGCCGCTGGCCGACTATTCCGAAGCCCGGGCCGTCAACAAAACCGGTTCTGCGACCGGCGTTTCCACCGGCACCACCGGCAACACCGTGCCGCACGCGATCCTGTGGGACCGCGCCGGCGCCGCCACCGACATCAGTCCGGTGACCGGCGGCTTTGGCTACGGCGTGCACATCAACGACCGCACCGAAGTTGGCGGACTGATCAACGATGGGCCTTTCGCTCCGTGGAAAGTCCTGTTCTGGAGCCGCGCCACGGGCACGCTGTCGATCGACGCCGGCATCGACTACCGTCCCGGCGACTTGAACAATCGTGGCGAACTGGTCGGCAGCGGCGAGGTCGGCGCGCAGCGCAAGGCCTTCCAGTGGAGCCTGGGGCGCGGCCTGGTGCGCCTGCCGGTCGAGGCCAGCCTGTTCAGCTACGCGGTCGACATCAACGAGCGCGGCGAGATCGCCGGATCGACGCTGCGCACGACCGCCGACGGCTACATCCAGCGCGCGGTGCGCTGGCCCTCGTCCACCGCGCTGCCGGTCGACCTGACCGCGCGCCTGTACCGCGCGCCGGCCGGCCTGGCGTTGCAGGAGGCGCTGGCGATCAACGACAACGGCACCATCCTGGCGAAATCGAACGCCGGCCTGGTCATGCTGCGCCCCGGCCTGCGCGGCACCGACGCGCCGGTGCTCGGCCCGGTCGTCGGCCTGCCGGTCGTGGTCGAGCTCGGCCAGGAGCTGGACTTGACCGTCAACTTCGTCGACAACGCCCGGGCGCAAACCCACCAGGCCAGCGCGGCCTGGTCCGACGGCTGCCCGTCGCCGGCGCCCGGCGTCACCGAGGCCGGCGGGGTCGGCCAGGTGCGGCTGCGGCACCGGTTCTGCGCGGTCGGCTATTACGCCGTCACGGTGGTGGTCACCGATTCGGGCGGCCGCTCCACCGAGCTGCGGCGCACCGTCTTCGTCGAGGCGGCCGGTATGGCCGCGCTGGGCGGCGAGGGCTTGCTGGCCGGCGGCGTCGCACCGGCCGGGACCGGGCAACGCGGCAATTCCTCCGCGCCGCTGCGGTTCGCGCTGTGGGTGCCGCTCGACGGCGCGGCGCCCGCCGACGGGGTTGCCGCGGGCGCGCCCGTGGCCTGGTTCTCCGGCCCGTTCCGCTTCCGCAGCGACGCGGTCACGCGCGCCACCAGGACCGGGGAGGGCCGCGCGCGGGTGGCCGGTACCGGCCGGCTCGACGGCCGGGCGGGCTATCGCTTCGTGCTCGAGGCCGTCGATGGCGGCGCCGTGCAAGGCGCGCGGCTCGATCGCCTGCGGCTGCGCGTCACGCACGCGGACGCGGCCACCGGTGCCGAAGTGGTCGATTACGACAACGAGCCGGCGCGGCCGCCGGCCGGCGCCGACCGCACCGTCGTGGTGGACGGCGGGCTCACGCTGCGGCAATAAACCTCCGGGGTCAGGTCCACCATTTCTACACGAACCGAGCGATTGATGCCTTAACGGACCAGCTTGTGTAGCATTGGTGGACCTGACCCCGGAGTGATTGGGGTTTCTTATCTATAATGGCGACCTGTCCTATTCAAACCGCCATTGGCCCCCATGACCTTCTCCAAAGAACCTCCTTACAAGCACGGCACCGTCGGCCGCAGCGCGATCGTGCTGGTCAACCTGGGCACGCCCGACGCCCCGACCCGCTCGGCCGTACGCCGCTACCTGAAAGAGTTTCTGTCCGATCCACGCGTGGTGGAAATCCCGCGCGCGGTCTGGTGGTTCATCCTGAACCTGATCATCCTGCCGTTCCGCTCCGGCCAGTCGGCCAAGAAGTACGCCACCATCTGGACCCGCGAGGGCTCGCCGCTCAAGGTGCACACCGCCGCCCAGGCGATGTACTTGCTGGGCGCGCTCGGCGAACGCGGCCACGAGAACCTGACCGTCGCCATGGCGATGCGCTACGGCTCGCCGTCGATTCCCGAGGTGCTGGCCAAGCTGAAAGCGGACGGCTGCGAGCGCATCCTGGTGTTGCCGGCCTATCCGCAGTATTCCGGCACCACCACCGGCTCGATCTACGACGCCGTGTTCGACCACTACGGCTCGGTGCGCAACATCCCCGAGCTGCGCTTCGTGCGCAACTATCACGACCATGACGCCTATATCCGCGCGTTGCAGAACTCCGTGCTGAGCCACTGGGAAGCCAACGGCCGTCCCGACAAGCTGGTGCTGAGCTTCCACGGCGTGCCGAAGCGCACCCTGATGCTGGGCGACCCCTACCACTGCGAGTGCCTCAAGACCGCGCGCCTGCTCGCCACCGCCTTGAAGCTGAAGCCGGAGCAATACATGGTCACCTTCCAGTCGCGCTTCGGCAAGGCCGAGTGGCTGCAGCCGTACACCGCGCCGACCGTCGCCCAGCTGGCGCGCGACGGCGTCAAGCGCATCGACATCATGTGCCCCGGTTTTATCAGCGATTGCCTGGAGACCTTGGAAGAGATCTCGATGGAGGTGCGACACGACTTCGAGCAGGCCGGAGGTAAAGAGTTCCATTACATCCCGTGCCTGAACGAATCGCCAGACTGGATCGCCGCGCTGGGCGAGATCGCCGAGCAGCACATGATCGGCTGGCCGACCCAGATGTCGCCCGCCCAGCACGAGGAGCGCCGCAAGGACGCCGACACCGGTCGAGCCGCCGCGCTGCAACTGGGCGCCGCCGACTAGGGCCGCGCCGGGGCGCAGCCGCCCGAATCGCTGAAAAAGTGACAACTACACCACACCCGCCCCGTTCCGCGATAATCAGCACTTGCGGTCGTTGAGTGCCAGCCTGTTAAAATAGTCAGCTGTTGGATCGGCGCGAGCCCGCCCTGCGCGGCACGGACCCGCGCCAAAGCTGATTATTTAGTGGGCAGAATAACCCTTGAAAACATAGGATATCGCCCCACTTGCAGCCAGTGCGGTAACAAAAGTAATGTCAAACAAATACGATAGTAGGAGTCTTTAGATGCAAGATCAGGAAAATCAAGCAGTACCTAATCCGGAAGCGGCCGCCGAGCCGGCCGCGCCATCGACTCCTGACCAGCAGCCTTCCCTGGAAGAACAGCTGGCCAGCACCGAAGCGCGTCTGGCGGAAATGCATGACGCGTTCATGCGCGCCAAGGCCGACAGCGAGAACATCCGCCGCCGTGCCCAGGAAGACGTCGCCAAGGCGCATAAGTTTGCGGTTGAAAGCTTCGCCGAAGCCATGGTGCCGGTCAAAGACAGCCTGGAAATGGCCTTGAAGGTCGAGTCGCCCTCGATCGAGTCGCTGAAGGAAGGCGTGGAAATGACGCTCAAGCAGCTGACCGCCGCGTTCGAAAAGAACCGTCTGCTGGAGATCCAGCCGGCGCAGGGCGACAAGCTCGATCCGAACAAGCACCAGGCCGTTGCCGTGGTGCCGGCCGACCAGGAAGCCAACACCGTAGTTTCCGTGCTGCAAAAAGGTTATATGATCGCGGACCGCCTGCTGCGTCCCGCCATCGTGACCGCCGCGCAAGCGAAGTAATGTCCGGGGCCGGGGTTGAATTTAATTATTTCACCGTCACCCGAACTTAAGCACTTGAAAACATACAGCTTTTCCACATATTAGTACCATCTGAACTTAGCAAAGAGGAAGAAAAATCATGGGTAGAATTATCGGTATCGATCTGGGAACCACAAATTCCTGCGTTTCCATCATGGAAAATGGTCAGCCAAAGGTAATCGAAAACGCCGAAGGCGCGCGCACGACGCCATCGATCATTGCTTACCAAGAAGATGGTGAAATTCTCGTCGGCTCGCCGGCCAAGCGCCAGGCAGTGACCAATCCGAAGAACACCCTGTTCGCGGTGAAGCGTCTGATCGGCCGCAAGTTCGACGAAAAAGAAGTACAGAAGGACATCGGCCTGATGCCTTACACGATCACCAAGGCCGACAACGGCGACGCCTGGATCGGTGTGCGCGACAAGAAGCTGGCGCCACAGCAAATCTCCGCTGAAGTGCTGCGCAAGATGAAGAAAACCGCCGAAGACTACCTCGGCGAAGAAGTCACCGAAGCGGTCATCACCGTGCCGGCGTACTTCAACGACTCGCAGCGCCAGGCGACCAAGGACGCCGGCCGCATCGCCGGCCTGGACGTCAAGCGCATCATCAACGAGCCGACCGCGGCCGCGCTGGCCTTCGGCCTGGACAAGAACGAAAAGGGCGACCGCAAGATCGCCGTGTATGACCTGGGCGGCGGCACGTTCGACGTCTCGATCATCGAAATCGCCGACGTCGATGGCGAGAAGCAGTTCGAAGTGCTGGCCACCAACGGCGACACCTTCCTCGGCGGCGAAGACTTCGACCAGCGCGTCATCGATTACATCATCGACGAGTTCAAGAAGATCAACGGCCTGGATCTGAAAAAAGATCCGATCGCCCTGCAGCGCATCAAGGCTTCGGCCGAGCGCGCGAAGATCGAACTGTCGTCGTCGCAGCAGACCGAAATCAACGAGCCGTACATCGCCATGGCCAACGGCGCGCCGGTCCACCTGACGCTGAAGATGACCCGCGCCAAGCTCGAATCGCTGGTCGAGGAATTGATCAACGCGACCATCGAGCCATGCCGCATGGCGATCAAGGACGCCGGCGTCAAAGTATCCGACATCGACGACATCATCCTGGTCGGCGGTATGACCCGTATGCCGAAGGTGCAGGAAAAAGTGAAAGAGTTCTTCGGCAAGGATCCACGCAAAGACGTGAATCCGGACGAAGCGGTCGCCGTCGGCGCAGCGATCCAGGGTTCGGTCCTGTCGGGCGAGCGCAAGGACTTGCTGCTGCTGGACGTGACGCCTCTGTCGCTGGGTATCGAAACCCTTGGCGGCGTGATGACCAAGATGATCCACAAGAACACGACGATTCCGACCAAGTTCTCGCAAGTGTTCTCGACGGCCGACGACAACCAGCCTGCCGTGACCATCAAGGTTTATCAGGGTGAGCGCGAAATCGCCGCCGGTAACAAGGGCCTGGGCGAATTCAATCTGGAAGGCATCCCGCCGGCATCGCGCGGCACGCCACAGATCGAAGTGACCTTCGACATCGACGCCAACGGCATTCTGCACGTCGGCGCGAAAGACAAGGCCACCGGCAAAGAGAACAAGATCACGATCAAGGCCAACTCCGGCCTGACCGAAGCGGAAATCCAGAAGATGGTGAAAGACGCCGAAGTCAACGCCGAAGAAGACAAGAAAGTGAAAGAGCTGGCCGAATCGCGCAACCAGGCCGACGCGCTGGTGCACTCGACCCGCAAGTCGCTGACTGAATACGGCGACAAGCTGGAAGCGGGCGAGAAGGAAGCGATCGAAGCGGCGATCACCGAGCTGGAAGGCTCGATCAAGTCGGGCGACAAGGCCGACATCGACGCCAAAGTGGCCGCGCTGTCGACCGCTTCGCAGAAGCTGGGCGAGAAGATGTATGCCGACATGCAGGCGCAGCAGGCTGCGGCCGGCGGTGCTGAAGGCGGCCAGGGTGGTCCGGGTGCCGGCGCCGGCGCCGAACAGGCCAAGACGCAAGACGACGTCGTCGACGCCGACTTCAAAGAAGTCAAAGACACCAAGTAATGGGTCTGTAAAAGCGCCGCTCCCCCGGGGAGCGGCGAGCGCCGAGCCGTGCGGCCGTGTAAGCGGTGCCGGCTCGGCTTTTTAGCATATTCAGCACACAGTATAAATACAGCAAGGTCCCGACAATATGGCAAAGCGTGATTTCTACGAGACACTTGGTGTCGCAAAAAACGCGTCGGAAGACGAGATCAAGAAGTCCTATCGCAAACTGGCGATGAAATACCATCCGGACCGCAATCCGGACAGCAAAGAGTCGGAAGAAAAATTCAAGGAAGTCAAAGAAGCCTACGAGATGCTGACCAATCCGGAAAAGCGCGAGGCGTATGACCGTTACGGTCACGCCGGCGTCGATCCGAACATGGGCGGCGGTGGCGGTTTTGGCGGTGGCGCCGGCGGTTTCGGCGACGCCTTCGGCGACATCTTCGGCGACATCTTCGGTGGCGGCGGCCGTGGTGGCCGCAGCGCCGGCCCGCAGGTCTATCGCGGCGCCGATCTGCGCTACAACCTGGAGATCACGCTCGAGCAGGCGGCCCACGGCTTCGACACCACCATCCGCGTGCCGTCGTGGGACAAGTGCGACACCTGCCACGGTTCCGGCGCCAAGCCGGGCACCTCGCCGGTCACCTGCACCACGTGCGCGGGCCACGGCCAGGTGCGCATGCAGCAGGGCTTCTTCAGCATCCAGCAAACCTGCCCGAAATGCCACGGCACCGGCAAGATCATCCCCGAGCCATGCGCCGCGTGCGCGGGCCAGGGCCGCATCAAGCGTAACAAAACGCTGGAAGTGAAGATCCCGGTCGGTATCGACAACGGCATGCGCATCCGCTCGTCCGGCAACGGCGAACCGGGCACCAACGGCGGACCGTCGGGCGATTTGTATGTGGAGATCCACATCAAGCCGCACACGGTGTTCCAGCGCGAGGGCGACGACCTGCACTGCGAGATGCCGATCTCCTTCGCCAAGGCGGCGCTGGGCGGCGAAATCGAAGTGCCGACGCTCTCTGGTAAAGTATCGTTCACGATCCCCGAAGGCACCCAGTCGGGCAAGACCTTCCGCCTCAAGGGCAAGGGCATCAAGGGCGTGCGTTCCGGCTTCGCGGGCGACTTGTTCTGCCACGTGGCGGTCGAGACCCCGGTCAAGCTGACCGAGAAGCAGAAGGACATGCTGCGCGATTTCGAGAAGCTCACCACCGAGGGCGGCGCCAAGCATAGCCCGCAAAGCAAAACCTGGCGCGACAAGGTGAAGGACTTTTTTGAGTAACCGTTTTGTGTAACCCCGTCGTCACACAGGACGCGTAATATCGGACCGCCGTGCAGCCCATCTTGGGCGGCTCGGCGGTCTTCTTATGTACAAGAGGAGCATTCATGAGCGATCAAGACATCAGCAAATCCCCGCTGCGCGGCCTGTTGGAAAACAACCGCAAATGGGCCGAATCGGAAGTGGAACGCGATCCGGACTTCTTCAACCGGCTCGCCACGCAGGCGGCGCCCGAATATCTGTGGATCGGTTGTTCGGACAGCCGGGTGCCGGCGAACGAGCTGCTGGGCCTTGCGCCGGGCGACGTCTTCGTCCACCGCAATATCGCCAACGTGGTGGTGCATTCGGATTTGAACGCGCTGTCGGTGCTGCAGTTCGCGATCGATGTGCTGAAGGTGAAGCACGTGATCATCGTCGGCCACTACGGCTGCAAGGGCGTGCACGCGGCGATGACGGGCCAGCGTTTCGGCCTGGTCGACAACTGGCTGCGCCATGTGCAGGACGTCAACCAGAAGCACGAGCGGTATATGGGCGACGTGATGCCAAGCCAGGAGCGCTCGAAACGGCTGGTGGAGTTGAATGTGGTCGAGCAGGTGTCGAACGTTTGCCAGACCACGATTTTGCAGGATGCGTGGGATCGCGGCCAGGACGTCACCGTCCATGGTTGGGTCTACGGTATCGAGGACGGCAAGCTGCATGATTTGGGCATGACGGTTACTGCTGCGCATGAGCTGGCGCCGCGCGCCACCGTCAGGCTGGGCAAGTATGAGGAGCAGCTGGGCTGATCCACCTCCAGCGGGAGCGGAGACGCTGTTCTCCGCTCCCTATTGCGGTTGTTTTTTGTTCAGATTTTCATAACCCACAACCAGCGCGTCCAACAAGTGGCGCACGGCTGGCACCATCCCTCTACGCGTGGGGAAGACTGCGTGCACCAAGCCGGACTTGGATGTCAGATTCGGCAGCACCACCTGAAGCCTGCCGGTACGCAGCGCGTCATCGACAAATTCCCTCGGTAGCATCGTAACGCCCACGCCGCGCATGGCCGCCGCCCTCAGACTCGACAAGTCGTCCGTTGCCATGCGGGGCCGATGCTCCAGTGTGAACGCTTGCCCACTCGCGTCGAATAGATTCCATACATAGCGTTCCCGTTTGCTCGCTGACGCCAGCGTCGGCCAATGCTTCAACTCTTCCAGCGACGTCACCGCGCCGAGTCGTTCTATCAGACGCGGGCTGGCCACCAGGGCAAATGTCGACAGCCCCAAGTGGCGAACCGCGAGGTCGATGTCCTCCAGCGGTGGAAGCCGCACACGCAGCGCGATATCCAGGCCCTCCTCGATGACATCGACTTGGCGGTTGGTCGCGTCGATCAGCACGTTGACCTCGGGATTGTCCAGGGCGTACTGGGAAATGATGTCGGCTACTCCCGAACTCAGCAATGGCACCGGACAGCTGATTCGAACGGTGCCCTGTGGCTTGGTGAGGGTTTGGTCCACGATCTCCCTGGCGGCACGGGATTCGGCCACCAGTGCCACGCAGTGCTCATAGAACCGACGCCCCGTTTCGGTCAGCGAGAGGCTGCGGCTGGTGCGATTGAGCAAGCGAACCCCGAGCTCTTCCTCCAAAGCCCGAACGCGCCGGCTCAGTTTGGAGGTTTGCAGCCCGAGTGCGCGCGCGGCCGCGGTAAAGCTGTTGCGTTCGACCACCTCGGCGAAAAGGCGCAAATCGTTGAGGTCTGAGATCTGGTCCATGCGATCGGGCTCCGATAATATCCTTAGATCATTCTACCTGCGGCAACGATGCATTGCCAGCCAGGAGATATGCAAGCGATCGTTGCGAATTTAAGATGGCTTCATCAACTCCACTCCCAAAGGTAACAACCATGATCGACGTCTACGCCTACGCCACACCCAACAGCCTCAAAGTGCCCATCGCACTGGAAGAAATGGGGCTCGACTACCGCCTCATTTCCGTCAACTTGCGCCAAGGCGCACAGAGGGCGGACACCTTCAAGGAGATGAATCCAAACGGCAAAGTGCCGGTGCTCGTCGACAGTTCCGACAAGGACGCGGGCGTTGTCCTGAGCGAGTCGGCCGCGATTCTGGTCTACCTGGCTGAAAAGACCGGGCACCTTTTGCCTGAAGATGCCGCGCAGCGCGGCAAAGTGTTTGAACAACTATTTTTCCATGCCTCCGCCGTCAGCCCTGCGTACCTGCAGGCATTCCTGGTCGGGATCCAATCGCCGCCGCAGGCTGAAGCCAAGGCGAAGGCGCTCACCGAGGTCGAGCGTGTGCTGGGCGTGCTCGATCAAGCCCTGCGGTCTCGCCAATATGTCGCGGGCGACACCTACAGCATCGCGGACATCGCGCATTTCGGCTGGATCTGGCGCTCCCAGGCGGTCGGAGCGTCGCTTGAACAGTTCCCCTCCGTCGCTCGCTGGTACGGCGAGATGCTCGCACGGCCAGCGGTCGCGACTGCCATCGACAAAACCCTGGCGCTCGCTTAAGCAGAAACGCGCCCTATCGGGAGAACAAAATGATTTTGCACCGAAGCTGGGAATCGCTGGACAAGCTCGACATCGGGCCGAATCGACGTCGCGGTGGAGTCGATGGGCGCGCGGGACGGCGCGGTGTTGACGAATATGCCGGCGATCGACGTGATCGCGCTTGAAGATTCCGAGCTGGTCATGGTGGCCACCGGCCCGACGATGGACTGATTGACATTTTCCCGGTCTGACCGGAAACCCCGAAACTACAGGAGAAATCTTATGAGTGACCCGATCCACGAACTACTTCATCGCAACCTCCAAGAGGTTTTTGGCGAAGGCGATGGCGCGCGCCGGCGTGCCGCGATCGAAGAACTTTATACCGAAGACTGCGAGGTGTATGTGCCTCCCGGTGTGTTTGTCGGACGCGACGCGCTGGACAAATTCGCCGGTGAGCTGCGGGCAACGCATCCGCATTTTGCCTACACCGCGCACGGCGCCCCGCAGGTTCTCCATCACGCGGCCCGACTGCATTGGGGTTCCGGTCCGCGCGGCGAACAGCCAGCCTACACGGGCGAAGACGTGATCATTGTTCGCGACGGCAAGATCGCTGCGCTGTATGTGTTTTTGGATCCGACATCCGGTGAGGAAGGAGAGACGCCATGACAGGTGCATCAAGAAAACTACTGACCTTGAACGTCAACCAATCGCCGGTGCTCGAGAACGCCTTGGGACCAGGTGTGGGCTTCCAGCCGCTGTTCCTCGATACCGCCAATGGCATTTGGTGCATCCGCGCCCTGTTCGGCCCCGGCATCACGTTGCCATCGCATTTGCACACCGGTCCGGTGCATGCGTACACGCTGTCAGGCAATTGGTACTACGCCGAGCATCCGGAGCAGCCGCAGACCGCAGGTAGCTATCTCTATGAACCGGCCAGCAGCGTCCCCCATTTGTTCAAGACGCCTGCCGAGAACACAGAAGTCACGGAAATCATTTTCACGGTGTTCGGCGCCAATGTGAATTTCGACGAGCAGGGCCGGTTCCACAGCGTTATGGACGCCGGCCTTATACAACAGCTGGTCAAGGACCTCCAGCAGGCCCAGAACCGCGATGTTGTTCCTTACATTGTCGCCCCCGGTCCCGACGTGCTTCAGTGACGGCGGTTGTAGCGTTTATCCCATGCCGAACGGCATACCATCCATGAAAGAGAGAAATGAAAAATAAATTATTGATCGCACTAATGTTGGCCTTTGGTGTTGTTTCGGGCGCCAGCGCCGCCCCGTCCACCTATCAGCTCGATCCTACCCATACCTATCCGAGCTTCGAAACAGACCACTTCGGTGGCGTCTCGGTCTGGCGCGGCAAGTTCACCAAAAGCGCGGGCAGCTTTACGATCGACTCGGTGGCCAAAAAAGGCACGTTGACTGTCACGATCGACATGACCTCGGCGGCCATCGGCAACGAGGCGCTTGATGCCCAGCTCAAAGGCGACAATTTTTTCGACGCCGCCAAGTTTCCGACCGCTGCCTACAAAGGCACCTCGGTCAAGTTCGACGCTGCCGGAAAGCCTGCTGAAGTCATCGGCGAACTCACGCTGCATGGCGTGACCAAACCGGTCAACCTGAAGATCCTCTCGTACAAATGCTTCACCAATCCGATGATCAAGAAAGAGGTATGTGGCACCGATGCTCTGGCCACGTTCAATCGCGCCGACTTCGGCATCGATTACGGTAAGGATTACGGCTTCGCCATGCCGGTCACTTTGCGTATCCAGGCTGAAGGCGTCAAGCAGTAACGATGCATCTTGTACATTTCCCTCATATAGATATCGGATAAGCTTCGTTTTCTAAATATGGAGGACGGCATAGACTGGCGACTACTCATTCAATGGGCGTGTGCCATGTCTGCCGTTCTCCAATCTGCCTTTGACATCGAATTGTTCGATGCGCCGCTTGGCGCCGAGATCCTCGGCCTGGACCTGAGCCGTCCGCTGTCGCCGCGCCAGTTCCAGCGCATCCACAAAGCGCATCTCGATCACCACCTGCTGGTGTTCCGCGACCAGCGCATCACGCCGCAACAACAGGTTGATTTCAGCCGCCGTTTCGGCCCACTGCAAATCCACGTGCTGCGCAACTTCCAGCTGCCGTCGCATCCCGAGGTGCTGATCATCTCCAACATCATCGAGAGCGGCCTGCCGATCGGCTTGGGCGACGCCGGCCACTTCTGGCACTCGGACCTGTCGTACAAGGAGAAGCCCAGCCTCGGCTCCCTGCTGCACGCGCAGGAGCTGCCGGCGGAGGGCGGCGATACGCTGTTCGCCAATATGCATCTGGCATGGGACACCTTGCCCGCCGCGCTGCGCCACGCGGTGCAGGACGCGCGCGCCGAACATAGCTACCTGACCCAGTACGAGGAACTGCGCCGCCGCAGTCCCTTCCGCCCGGCGCTGACGCAGGCGCAGCTCGACGAGGTCAAACCCGTCACGCATCCGGTGGTGCGCACGCATCCCGAAACGGGCCGCAAGGCGTTGTTCGTCAGCGAGCATTTCACCACGCGCATCGTCGGCATGCCGGAGGACGAAAGCCGCGCGCTACTGACCGAATTGTTCGCGCACAGCGTGCTGCCGGCGCATATCTACCGCCACAAGTGGGCGCCGCACGATCTGGTCTTCTGGGACAACCGCTCGCTGATGCATCTGGCCGGCGGCACGCCCGACCACATGCGCCGCAAGCTCTATCGCACCACCATCGAGGGCGACGCGCCTTTCTGATATCTCCACATATATTAAGGAATCCGATGTCCAGACTTACTCCCCGCACCCTTGCAGCCGCCATTGCATCCACGCTAGCTCTGACCCTTGCCATGACATCGAGCGCGCACGCCGAAGGCACGCTGCACATCGCCCAGCAGTTCGGCGTGGTCTACCTGCTGCTCAACGTCGCGCAGGACCAGCAGTTGATCGAGAAGGAAGGCAAGAAGCATGGCGTCGACGTCAAGGTCGAGTGGAAGCAGTTGTCGGGCGGCGCCGCCGTCAATGACGCGCTGCTGTCCGGCGCCGTCGATATCGCCGGCGCCGGCGTCGGCCCGCTGCTGACGATCTGGGACCGCACCGCCGGCCGGCAGAATGTCAAAGGCGTGGCGTCGCTGGGCAGCTTCCCGTATTACCTGGTCAGCACCAATCCCAAGGTGAAGACGATCGCCGACCTGACCGAGAAGGATCGTATCGGCTTGCCGGCGTTGACAGTGTCGGTGCAGGCGCGTATCCTGCAGTACGCGGCGGCCAAGCAGTGGGGCGACAAGGAATTCGCGCGGCTCGATAAATTCACCCAGACCTTGCCGCATCCGGATGCGGCGGCCGCCGTCATCGCGGGCGGCACGGAGATCAACGGCCACTTCGGCAACCCGCCTTACCAGGATCAGGAACTGGCCGGCAATCCGAACGCGCACATCATTCTCAATTCCTACGATGTGCTGGGCGGCCCGAGTTCGGCCACCGTGCTGTACGCGACCGAAAAATTCCGCACCGAGAATCCGAAGACCTACCGCGCCTTCACCGGCGCGCTGGCCGAGGCGGCGAAGTATGCGAGCGCCAATCCGGAGGGCGCGGCCGACGCCTACATCCGCGTCTCGAAGAGCAAGGTCGATCGCGATCTGCTGCTGAAGATTTTCAAGAACCCCGAAGTGCGCTTCAGCGTCGAGCCGCAAAATACGCTCGGCCTGGCGCAGTTCCTGCACCGGGTGGGCGCGATCAAGAAGAAGCCGGCCAGCTGGCGCGATTACTTCTTCGACGACCCGGTCATCACGAAAGGCGGTTGACACCATGGCCTTCCAAGTGGTCCGTCCCAATACCGGTATCGCGCCGCTGCTGATCGCCGATGGCGTGAGCCTGGAATATGGCGCCACGCGCGCCACGCACGACGTCAGCTTCAACGTCTATCGCGGCGACCGGTTTGTGTTGCTGGGGCCTTCGGGCTGCGGCAAGTCCTCGCTGCTGAAGGCTGCGGCGGGTTTCATCAAGCCCGCCGCCGGTAGCATCAGCATCGACGGCAGGACGATCGATGGACCGGGGCCGGACCGCATCGTCGTGTTCCAGGAGTTCGACCAGCTGCCGCCCTGGAAGACAGTGAAGGAGAACGTCATGTTCCCGCTGCTGATGACCAAACGCCTGAACCGTCATCACGCGGAGGAGCGCGCGAGGCACTGGATCGCCAAGGTGGGACTGGGCGGCTTCGAGGATGCGCATCCGCACACGCTGTCGGGCGGTATGAAGCAGCGCGTGGCGATCGCGCGCGCGCTGGCGATGCAGCCGGAGATCCTGCTGATGGACGAACCCTTTGCCGCGCTGGACGCGCTCACGCGCCGCAATATGCAGGAGGAGCTTGGACGGCTGTGGGAGGAGCTGCGTTTCACGCTGTTGTTCGTCACCCATTCGATCGAGGAGGCGCTGGTGGTGGGTAACCGCATCCTGCTGCTGTCGCCGCATCCGGGGCAGGTGAGGGCGGAATTGAACAGCCACCAGTTTGGCCTGGACAGCGCCGGCGGCGCCGACTTCCAGGCGGCCACGCAGCGCATCCATGGGCTGCTGTTCGGTGCTCCCGCGCAGGGCCATCCCGCTGCGGAGCCGGCGACCGCACCCGCCTTCACCGGCGCGCCGCATGAAAGGAGCCGCGTGTCATGAGCCTCGTCCTCGATCCGCCGGTGCGCCAGGAGTTTGTCTACACCACCAACCCGGCCGCCCCACGGGCCGTCGATATCCCGCTGCCGCTGGTCCGGCAGGTGTGGCAACAGGCATGGCTGCGCAAGGGCGTCATCCTGATCCTGCTGGCGGTGCTGTGGGAAGCCATCGCCCGCTGGCAGGCCAACGACCTGCTGCTGCCCGGCTTCGTGCAAACGGCGCAAGCCTTCGTCAGCGGTGTGGCCAGCGGCGAGCTGCTCGACCGCGTGCGCATCTCGCTGGCCGTCCTGCTGCAAGGCTATGTGGCCGGCATCGCCGCCGCCTTCGTGCTGACGGCGCTGGCCGCGTCCACCCGCGTCGGCCGCGACCTGCTGGAGACCCTGACATCCATGTTCAACCCGCTGCCGGCGATCGCGCTGCTGCCATTGGCGCTGCTGTGGTTCGGCCTGGGCAAGGGTAGCCTGATCTTCGTGATCGTCCATGCGGTCCTGTGGCCGCTGGCGCTGGGCGCCTACGCCGGTTTCCAGAGCGTGCCGGAGACGCTGCGCATGGCCGGACGCAATTACGGCTTGAGCGGATTGCGGCTGGTGCTGCACATCCTGGTGCCGGCCGCGCTGCCGTCGATCCTGTCGGGCCTCAAGATCGGCTGGGCGTTCGCCTGGCGCACCCTGATCGCCGCCGAGCTGGTGTTCGGCACAACCGGCGGGCAGGGTGGCTTGGGATGGTACATTTTCCAGAACCGCAATGAGCTCTACACCGACAAGGTGTTCGCCGGACTGGCCGCCGTGATCCTCATCGGACTGCTGGTGGAAAACGTGGTATTCCGACCACTCGAAAGCGTCACCGTCAAGCGCTGGGGCATGCAACGCTAATTTGAGGGCTGGCAGAATTCGGCCTTTGTGCCTTAGAATCTGCCCATGCACATCAAAATTATCGGATTGTTATGACCATGCGTAATTTACGCATCGTGGTTGTCAACGCCATCATCCACGCCGGCGACGAGGATGATGAGTCGTTGCGCGCCCAGGTCGAACGGGCCAGGGTGCTGCGTATCGGCCTGCTGGAGGCGGGCTACGACATCGTCGCCTCGCTGCCGCCGGACATGTACCTGCCCGAGCGGATCGCCCAGCTGCAGCCCGATATGATCATCGTCGATGCCGAATCGGACGCGCGCGACGTCCTCGAACACATCGTCATTGCCACGCGCGACGAGCGCCGCCCCATCGTCATGTTCACCGAGAGCGCGGACACCGAAAGCATGGAGGCGGCGATGGCGGCCGGCGTGTCTGCCTATATCGTGGCCGGCCTGCAGGGTGAACGCATCAAACCGGTGCTGCAGGTGGCGCTGGCGCGCTTCAAGCGCGAGCAGAAGCTGCTTGAAGAGCTGTCCGACACCAAGAGCAAGCTGGCCGAGCGCAAGGTCATCGAACGCGCCAAGGGCCTGCTGATGGAGCGCCAGCGCTTCACCGAGGAACAGGCCTACCAAAAGCTGCGCGGTATGGCGATGAGCAAGAACCTCAAGCTGTCCGAGGTCGCCCAGCGCATCCTCGACGTCGAAGACCTGCTAGGTTAATACTTTATTTTAGTCCCCCGTCCAAAATGATGCGAGGCGCACCGCCGGTGCGCTTTTTTCGCCGCGAGCCAGTCATTTAGCGGTGCGCGGGCCGATCGCGCTTTTTCTCCCTCCCTCTGTGAACAATGCTGGCACGGACATTGCATAGTCTGTAGGCAAGCGCAATGATGCGCCGATGAGCCCTGCCAACGGCGGTGGGGCACACCAGACAACGACGTCTACCGAACATGAATGCGTTCATGCGGGGTAGGCGTTTTTTTTGTCCGAACGGTTTTACTGTATACAGAGGGATAGTCATGAACGATAAGAAGCTACCAGCAGATTCCGCCTTGCCACCAGCCGCCAGCGACGTTAATGTGTCGCGCAGAGCGGCAATTCAAAAAGTGATTCATGGTGCGGGTTTAGTAGCGGGAGGAAGTATGTTGGGTTTATCGACGGGTGGCGTGTGGGCGGCAGGTTCGGACAAACCGGAGAAGGAAGAAATCAAGATCGGCTTCATTCCACTGACCGATTGCGCGTCTGTGGTCATGGCCTCGGTGCTTGGCTTCGACAAGAAGTACGGCGTCAAATTCGTGCTCAGTAAAGAGGCCTCGTGGGCCGGTGTGCGCGACAAGCTGGCCAACGGCGACCTCGATGCGGCCCATGTGCTGTATGGCCTGCTGTATGGGGTCCAGATGGGCATCGGTGGCCAGAAGAAGGACATGGCGGTGCTCATGGGTCTCAATAACAACGGCCAGGCGATCACGCTGTCGAAGAAGCTGGCCGACAAGGGCGCCGTCGATGGCGCCTCGCTGGCGAAGCTGATGAACTCCGAAAAGCGCGAGTACACTTTCGCCCAGACCTTCCCGACCGGTACCCACGCCATGTGGCTGTACTACTGGCTGGCCGCTAACGGCATCAACCCGATGAAGGACGCCAAGGTCATCACCGTGCCGCCGCCGCAGATGGTGGCCAATATGCGGGTCGGTAACATGGACGGCTTCTGCGTGGGCGAGCCATGGGGCCACCGCGCCATCATGGACGGTATCGGCATCACCGCCACCACCACCCAGGACATCTGGAAGGACCACCCGGAGAAGGTGCTCGGCTCGACGCTGGAATTCGCCAAAAAGAACCCGAACACCTGCCGCGCGATGATGGCCGCCATCCTCGAGGCGAGCAAGTGGATCGACGCCTCGCTGGCCAACAAGAACAAGATGGCCGAGGTCATCGCCGACAAATCCTACGTCAACACCAGCAAGGATGCGATCGACCAGCGCATCATGGGCCGCTACCAGAATGGCCTGGGCAAGACCTGGGACGACCAGAATCACATGAAGTTCTATAACGACGGCCTGGTGAACTTCCCGTTCCTGTCGGACGGCATGTGGTTCATGACGCAGCACCGCCGCTGGGGCCTGCTGAAGGACGATCCGAACTACCTGGCCGTGGCCACCTCGGTCAACCAGATCGATTTGTACAAGGACGCGGCGACGATGACCAAGACGCCGATTCCAAAAAGCCCGCTGCGTTCCTCGAAACTGATGGACGGTTCGGTGTGGGACGGCAAGGACCCGAAAGCGTTCGCCGCCTCGTTCAAGATCAAAGCCTGATTTCTTCCCTAGCCAGACATCGCCAGATAGAGGAACGCCATGAACGCCATGCTCAAACCCGATAGCGCCGCCCCGGTAGCGGCGGCACTCGACGCCAAACCGGCCCGCCGTCCACGCCGCCCGCTCGCCGCCAATTCGACGGCGCGAGTACGCAAGCAGGTCTCCGCCACCGCCATGAAGATCGTCGCTCCGTTGCTGGGCGCCGCGCTGCTGGTGCTGGTGTGGCAGATCATCACCGTGAAAAACACCTCCTTCCCGACACCGCTGGTGACCTTGCAGGAGGCGATCAAGCTGTTCTCCGATCCGTTTTACCGCAACAGCATGAACGACCAGGGCATCGGCTGGAACCTGCTGGCATCCCTGCAGCGGGTGGCGATAGGCTTCGGCCTGGCCGCGCTGGTGGGCATCCCGCTGGGCTTTCTGATCGGCCGCGTGCAGTTCATCGGCAATATGTTCAGCCCCATTATCAGTTTGCTCAAGCCGGTGTCGCCGCTGGCCTGGCTGCCTATCGGCCTGCTGGTGTTCCAGTCGGCCAATCCGGCCGCGATCTGGTCGATCTTCATCTGCTCGATCTGGCCGATGATCATCAACACCGCCGTCGGCGTGCAGCGCGTACCGCAGGATTACATGAACGTGGCGCGCGTGCTTAATCTGTCGGAATGGAAGGTGCTCACCAAGATCCTGCTGCCATCGGCGCTGCCGTACATCCTGACCGGCGTGCGCCTGTCGATCGGCACCGCGTGGCTGGTCATCGTCGCGGCGGAAATGCTGACCGGCGGCGTGGGCATCGGTTTCTGGGTCTGGGACGAGTGGAACAACCTGAATGTCCCGCACATCATCATCGCGATCGTGGCGATCGGTTTCGTCGGTCTGCTGCTGGAGCAGGCGCTGATGGCGCTGGCCCGTGCCTTCACCTACGAACAAGTATCCAACTAAGGAGCACTGTCATGGACGATCCAAAATTCATCGATGTCGAAGGCGTGGAGATGGTCTTCCACACCAAAAAAGGTGTATTCCACGCGCTGCGTGAAATCGATCTGACGGTGCGCAAGGGGGAATTCATCACCCTGATCGGGCACTCGGGCTGCGGCAAATCGACCCTGCTCAACCTGATCGCCGGGCTGCTCAAGCCGACCGACGGCGTGCTGCTGTGCGCCAACCGCGAGATCGCCGGGCCGTCGCCGGAGCGCTCGGTGGTGTTCCAGAACCACTCCCTGCTGCCATGGCTGACCTGTTATGAAAACATCCATCTTGGCGTCGAACGGGTGTTCGGCAAGACCGAATCGAAGGCGCAGCTGCGCGAGCGCACCATGCAGGCGCTGGCGCTGGTGGGCCTGACGGCCGCCGAGACCAAGCGTCCGCACGAGATCTCGGGCGGCATGAAGCAGCGCGTCGGCATCGCCCGCGCGCTGGCAATGGAGCCGAAAGTGCTGCTGATGGACGAACCGTTCGGCGCCCTCGACGCGCTGACCCGCGCCCACCTGCAGGATGGGCTGCTCAAGATCGTCGCGGCCACCAAGTCCACCGTGGTGATGGTCACGCACGATGTCGACGAGGCGGTGCTGCTGTCGGACCGGATTGTCATGATGACCAACGGCCCGGCCGCCACCATTGGCGAGATCGTCGACGTGCAGCTGGAGCGTCCGCGCGACCGCGTGGCGCTGGCGCAGGACGCGCGCTACACCGAGTACCGCACGGCGGTGCTGGAGTTCTTGTACCGGAAACAGGCGCATCCCGCGAGGGAAGCGGCGTAATGGACATGTCCACGGGCGCCCTGGCCCCGGCCGGCAAGGCCTTGACCGGGGAGGTATTCAGCGCCTTGATCAACCTGTCGGGGCGGCGCCGCTTCACGTCGCAGCGCATCGTGCTGTACGCGCTGCTGGCGTCGCAGGGGCAGGAGGACGCAGCGGCGACGGCGCAGGAGGCGCTGGCGCTATTCCGTGGCGCCCATAAATCGCTCTTGAGCGAGGCGGACGGTCTGCCGGGCGTGTTCTGCCCGGAGCTGCGCGAAGCCTACTACGGCAAGATGGACGGTGACCGCCAGATCGTTGCCTTCGCCGACTTGGGCGAGCGCACGCTGAACGCGATCGCGCGCGGTTCGGGGCAGGCGGCCGAATTGCTGGCGGAGCTGGTGCGCATCACGACGCCAACGTTGGGAATCCTGAACCAGATCACCGGCATCTACGAGGAGCAGGCCAAGCAAAACGCGCGGCTGGTGCGCAAGCAGCTGCGTGGCGTGATCACTGATATAGAGACCATCAACCGCCAGGCGCGGATGGTGGCCTTCAACGCACGCATCGTCGCCGCGCGGGCCGGCGCGGCCGGCAAGGAGTTCTCGGTGGTGGCGGGCGTCCTGTCCAGCATCAGCGGCGAAATCGACGAAATGGTGGCCGCCGCGCTGGCCGCCGCCGGCTAAAAACCCCTGGGGTCAAGTCTAACATTCGTGCACGAGCTCGACCGTATCGCGGCTTTTAAGGATGTGCTTCTGTACGAATGTTAGACTTGACCCCCGGTGGGATGTGATTAGCACAACGCACCGCCATCGCGCACCGTCAGCGTGCGCCGTGCACCGCAACATCGCACCACGGTAAGCTTGTAATTTCTTTACTGAAACCTCAAAACCGCATTCCCCCTCTGTAGCGCCTCTCTCCCGACCATTGGCACGCCTCTTGCATTAGAAGGAGCAGGGGATCAATGGCGATCCCTCCCAAATACACACAGCTGGTCCAAAGACGGACCGGCAGGACAACGGCGTCCGCCCGACCTGGTTTAGAACACCTTGGTTGCGCGGACGCCTTTTTGTTTTCTGAACCGGGATAAAAAAATGGCCAGCAAAGCTACCAGCATCAAGCTCTTCTCGATCTCAACGCCGCAAATGCGGGCGTTCCACCTGACCTGGATGGCGTTCTTCGTCTGCTTCTTCGCGTGGTTCGCCTGCGCGCCGCTGATGCCGGTCATTAAAGGCGAATTCGGTCTGAGCGTCTCGCAGATCGCCAACATCAACATCGCCGCCGTCGCCATCACGATCCTGGTACGCCTGATCGTCGGTCCGCTGTGCGACCACTTCGGCCCGCGCAAGGCCTACACCGGCCTGCTGCTGCTCGGTTCCATCCCGGTGATCGGCGTGGCCTTCGCGCAGAGCTACGAGAGCTTCCTGTTCTTCCGCCTCGGGATCGGCGCGGCCGGCGCCAGCTTCGTCATCACGCAGTACCACACGTCGGTGATGTTCGCGCCCAAAGTCGTCGGCACCGCCAACGCCGCCGCAGCTGGCTGGGGCAACGCCGGCGGCGGTGTCGCGCAGGCTGTCATGCCGCTGCTGATGACGGCGATGGTGATGCTGGGCGTGTCCGAGACCTTCGGCTGGCGCGCCGCGCTGATCGTGCCGGGCATCCTGATGATCATCATGGCCGGCGTCTACTATCGCTATACCCAGGACTGCCCGCAAGGTAACTACAGCGAGCTGCGCGCCGCCGGCATCCCGATCGAAGGCGGCAAGAAGGGTGGCTGGGAGAGCTTCAAGCTGGCCGCCGCGAACTACCGCGTTTGGCTGCTGTTCATCACCTACGGCGCCTGCTTCGGCATCGAGATCTTCATCCACAACATCGCCGCGATCTACTACGTCGACCACTTCAAATTGACCCTGGGCCAGGCCGGCATGGCCGCCGGCAGCTTCGGTTTGCTGGCGCTGTTCGCCCGTGCACTGGGCGGCTGGGCCTCGGACAAATTTGCCGCCAAGGGCAACCTGAATAACCGCGTCACCCTGCTGTTCGTGCTGATGCTGGGCGAGGGCGCCGGCCTGCTGATGTTCGCCCACGCCGGTACCGCCGCCCTGGCGATCGGCGCGATGCTGATCTTCGGCCTGTTCACCCATATGGCTTGCGGCGCGACCTACGCCGTGGTGCCGTTCGTCGACAAGCGCGCCCTGGGCGGCGTGGCCGGCATCATCGGCGCCGGCGGCAACGTCGGCGCGGTGGCCGCAGGCTTCCTGATGAAGGGCCTGGGCGACACGCAGCAGACCTTGAGCATCCTGGGCATCGTCGTCGCCGCGACCGCGCTGTGCGCACTGGCGGCGCGCTTCAGCACCAGCGCCATCGAAGAATCCGCAATCGCCAACAAACTGGCAGCTTAAAGTTTAAAGGAACCGCTATGAAAATCATCGTTATCGGCCACGGCATGGTCGGCCACAAATTCCTGGAAAGCCTGGCCGCCAGCGGCAAGACCAACCTGCAGGTGACGGTGCTGTGCGAGGAAGTGCGCCCCGCATACGACCGCGTGCACCTGTCCGAATTCTTTTCCGGTAAAACCGCCGAAGACCTGTCGCTGGTAAAGCCGGGCTTCTTCGAGCGCGACGACATCGTCCTGCGCCTGAACACCCCCGCCACGGCCATCGATACCGCCGGCAAAACCGTCACCACCGGCGACGGCGACGTGCTCCCATACGACAAGCTGGTGATCGCCACCGGTTCCTATCCGTTC
Organism: Duganella sp. AC237; assembly: GCF_979254035.1. Classification (NCBI taxonomy): domain Bacteria; kingdom Pseudomonadati; phylum Pseudomonadota; class Betaproteobacteria; order Burkholderiales; family Oxalobacteraceae; genus Duganella; species Duganella sp. AC237. The sequence continues at coordinate 749,225 of NZ_CEEDEW010000003.1, forward strand.
GTGCCGCCGCTGCCGGGCAAGGAGCGCAAGGATTGCTTCGTCTACCGCACCATCGAGGATCTGGAAGCGATGATGGAGTGCGGCCAGCGCTCCAAGACCGGCGTCGTCATCGGCGGCGGCCTGCTGGGCCTTGAATGCGCCAAGGCGCTGCGCGACCTGAAGCTCGACACCCACGTGGTCGAGTTTTCGCCGCGCCTGATGGCGGTGCAGGTCGACGACAGCGGCGCGCGCGTGCTGCGCCGTAAAATCGAAGAACTGGGCGTGACTGTCCACACCGGAAAAAACACCACCGCCATCGTTGACGGCGTCGATGGAACCCATCGGATGGAGTTCGCCGACGGCGGCCACCTGGACGCCGACATGATCGTCTTCTCGGCCGGTATCCGCCCGCGCGACATGCTGGCGCGCGAATCCGGCCTGGCCGTCGGCCCGCGCGGCGGCATCGAAATCAATAACAACTGCGTCACCTCCAACCCGGACGTCTACGCCATCGGCGAATGCGCGCTGTGGGGCGGCTTGATCTTCGGCCTGGTCGCGCCAGGTTACGAAATGGCGCGCGTCGCGGCAAAGCACATGCTGGGCGAAGCGGGCGAATTCGCCGGTGCCGACATGAGCACCAAGCTCAAACTGATGGGCGTGGACGTGGCCAGCATCGGCGACCCGCATGGTAATACCGCCGGCAGCCGCTCGTACCAGTTCACCGACGAGCGCAAACAGGTCTACAAGAAGATCGTCGTCTCCGACTGCGGCAAATACCTGCAAGGCGCCGTGATGGTCGGCGACGCCGCCGAATACGGCACGCTGCTGCAGATGATGCTGAACAAAATCGAATTGCCGGAATCGCCGGAGTTCCTGATCCTGCCGCAGTCGGACGGCGCCGCCAAGCCAGGCCTGGGCGTGGACGCGCTGCCTGAAAGCGCGCAAATCTGTTCCTGCAACGACGTATCCAAGGGCGCGCTGTGCGCGGCGGTTGCCGCCGGCGCCTGCACCATCGGCGATCTGAAAAGCTGCACCAACGCCGGCACCTCGTGCGGCGGCTGCGTGCCGCTGGTGACGCAGGTGATGAAGGCCGAGATGAAAAAGCTCGGCATGGCTGTCAACAACCACGTGTGCGAACACTTCGCTTACTCGCGCCAGGAGATGTTCCACCTGATCAAAGTCGGCCAGATCAAATCCTTCGACGACCTGCTGGCGAAGCACGGCAAGGGCCTCGGTTGTGACGTGTGCAAACCGCTGGCCGCCAGCATCCTGGCATCGGTGTGGAATGACTTCGTGCTGAAGAAGGAACACGCCAGCCTGCAGGACACCAACGACTACTTCCTCGGTAACATCCAGAAGGACGGCACCTACTCGGTGGTGCCGCGCATGCCGGGCGGCGAAGTGACGGCCGATGGCCTGATCGCGGTCGGCATGGTCGCCAAGAAGTACCAGCTATACACCAAGATCACCGGCGGCGCCCGCGTCGACCTGTTCGGCGCCCGCGTCGAGCAGCTGCCGCTGATCTGGGAAGAACTGATCGCCGCAGGCTTCGAATCCGGCCACGCCTACGGCAAGTCGCTGCGCACGGTCAAATCCTGCGTCGGTTCGACCTGGTGCCGTTATGGCGTCGACGATTCGATCGGCCTGGCCATCGAGCTGGAAAACCGCTACAAGGGCTTGCGCACCCCGCACAAGATCAAGTTCGGCGTTTCCGGTTGCACCCGCGAGTGCGCTGAAGCGCAGGGCAAGGACGTCGGCATCATCGCCACCGAAAAGGGCTGGAACCTCTACGTTTGCGGCAACGGCGGCATGAAGCCACGCCACGCCGAGCTGCTGGCGACGGACCTGGACAAGGCCACCCTGGTTCAGTACATCGACCGCTTCCTGATGTTCTACACCCGCACCGGCGACCGCCTGCAGCGCACCAGCACCTGGCGCGAGAACCTCGAAGGCGGCCTCGATTACCTGAAGCAGGTCGTGGTGCAGGACAAGCTGGGTATCGCCGCCGACCTGGAAGCCGACATGCAGCACGTCGTCAACACCTACGCGTGCGAGTGGAAAGAAGCCGTCGAGAATCCGGAAACCCGCAAACGCTTCCGCACCTTCGTCAACAGCGAGAAGGGCGACGACAACGTCGTCTTCATGGAAGAACGCGGCCAGATTCGTCCCGCCACCGTGGAAGAACGCAAACGCGTGATTCCGATCGCCGTCAGCGCAGCTTGAGGAGAATACAAATGCATCGCGATATTCAAACTGATAACTGGATCGCCGTCTGCAACCTGGACGACATCGTGCCCAACACCGGCGTGTGCGCACTGCTGAACAACGCGCAGATCGCGGTCTTCCACGTCAACGACGGCGGTCCGCGCGTGTTCGCCATCGATAACTACGATCCGAATTCGGAAGCGGCCGTGCTGTCGCGCGGCCTGGTGGGCAGCCTGGGCGAGCGTATCGTGGTCGCCTCGCCGATCTACAAACAGCACTTCGACCTGCAAACCGGCGAATGCCTGGAGGCGCCGGCCAACTCGGTTGGCACCTATCCGGCCCGCGTCGCAGACGGCAAAGTCTGGGTAGGCCTATGAAACCCCCGGAGCGCGTGGAATCGAAGCCTGCGCTGGTCGTCATCGGCAACGGCATGGCCGGCATGCGCACGGTCGAGGAGCTGCGCAAGCTCGATCCGGACATGTACGACATCACCGTGTTCGGCGCCGAGCCGCATGGTAACTACAACCGCATCCTGCTGTCGCCGGTGCTGGCCGGCGAGAAGACGATGGACGACATCATGCTCAACACGCGTGAGTGGTACGTCCAGCATGGCATCACCTTGCACGCGGGCGATCCGGTCGAGCATATCGACCGCCGCAAGCGCATCGTGCGCGCCCGCTCCGGCCTGGAAGTACGTTACGACCGCCTGCTGATCGCCACCGGCTCCAAGCCGTTCATCATCCCGGTGCCGGGCCACCAGTTGCCGGGCGTATTGGCCTTCCGTGATATCCAGGATGTGGAATCGATGCTGGAGGCGGCGCGCAACCACAAGCACGCGGTGGTGATCGGCGGCGGCCTGCTGGGCCTCGAAGCGGCCAACGGCCTGCAGCGCCAGGGCATGTCCGTCACCGTGGTCCACGTGACCGACGCGCTGATGAACCAGCAGCTCGACAAACCCGCCGCCCAGCTGCTACAGCGGGCGCTGGAAGACAAGGGCCTGACGTTCATGCTGAACGCGCAGACCGCCGAAATCGTCGGTACCGACCGCGCCACGGCCGTGCGCTTTAAGGACGGCAGCGAGATCCCGGCCGATCTGGTGGTGATGACCGCCGGCGTGCGCCCGAATATCGAACTGGCCAAGGCGGCCGGCCTGCATTGCGACCGCGCCATCATCGTCGACGACACCTTGCAAACCTACGATCCGCGCATCTACGCGGTGGGCGAGTGCGTGCAGCACCGCAGCGCCACTTTTGGTCTCGTCGCGCCGATCTGGGACCAGGCCCGCGTCTGTGGCGCCCATCTGGCCGGCGCCGGTGTGCGCCGTTACGTGCAGCAAACTTCGCCCACACGCCTGAAGGTCACCGGTGTAGACTTGTATTCGGTCGGCGATTTTGTCGGCGGCGAGGGCAGCGAGGACCTGGTGCTGCGCGATGCGCGCCGTGGCGTCTACAAGCGGCTGGTATTGAAGAACAACCGCGTCACCGGCGCCGTGCTGTATGGCGACGTAAAAGACGGCCCGTGGTATTTCGGCCTGATCCAGAACAACACCGACATCACCTCGATCCGGCAAACCCTGTTATTCGGCGAGGCGCTCAGCGCCAGGGCCGCGTGATCCAATAGTCTAAGCGAGCGAATTTTGAACCTGTCCCAAGACCATCTGTCAGTCCGCACCACCTGCGCATATTGCGGCGTCGGTTGCGGTGTGAGCGCCACCCCCAAGGGCGACGGCACGGTCTCCATCGCCGGCGACAAGCTGCACCCGGCGAACAAGGGGCGCCTGTGCGTCAAGGGTTCCGCGTTGGGTGAGACGGTAAGCCTTGATGGCCGTATGTTGTACCCGCAGGTGCGCGGCGAGGAAGGCCTGCGCCGCGTCTCGTGGGGCGAGGCGCTGGACAAGGTCGCCGGCACCTGGCGCGCCATCATCGACGAACATGGCCCGGACGCCGTGGCCTTATACGTATCGGGCCAGCTGCTGACCGAGGATTATTACGTCGCCAATAAGCTGATGAAGGGTTACATCGGCAGCGCCAATATCGACACCAACTCGCGCCTGTGCATGTCGTCGGCGGTGGCGGGCTACAAGCGCGCCTTCGGCGAAGACCTGGTGCCGCTGTGCTACGACGACCTGGAGCTGGCCGACATGGTTGTGCTGGTCGGCTCCAACACCGCGTGGTGCCATCCGATCCTGTTCCAGCGCATCCTGAAGGCCAAGGAAAAGCGCCCGGAAATGAGGATCGTCGTCATCGATCCGCGCCGCACCGCGACCTGCGAGCTGGCCGACCTGCACCTGCCGGTGAAGGCGGGTACCGACGTCTGGCTGTTCAACGGCTTGCTCAGTTATTTGAACCGCATTGGCGCGGTTGATCCGGCCTTCGTGGCCGATCACACCAACGGCTTCGAGGCGGCGCTCGCCACCGCCAACGCCGATTGCAGCGATCCGGCCGTCGTGGCGAAGATCTGCCGCATCGAGCTGCCGGTGCTAATGGAGTTCTACGAACTGTTCGCGGCGACGCACAAAACCATCACCGCCTACTCGATGGGCGTGAACCAGTCGTCGTCCGGCACCGATAAAGTCAACAGCATCATCAACTGCCACTTGATCGGCGGCCGCATCGGCCAGCCGGGCATGGGACCGTTCTCGATCACCGGCCAGCCCAACGCCATGGGCGGACGCGAAGTGGGCGGCCTGGCCAACATGCTGGCCGCGCACATGGACCTGGACCGCGCCGACCATCGCGAAGTCGTGCAAACCTTCTGGGAGTCGCCGGCGATGGCCGACAAGCCAGGCCTGAAGGCGGTCGACCTGTTCAAGGCGATCGAAGACGGCAAGGTCAAGGCGGTGTGGGTGATCTCCACCAATCCGGTGGTCAGCATGCCGGACGCCGACCAGGTGCGGCGCGCGCTGGAAAAATGCGAATTGGTGGTCGCCACCGACATCATGCAGAACACGGACACCAACGCTTATGCCGATGTGCTGCTGCCGGCGCTGGGCTGGGGCGAGAAGGAAGGCACGGTCACCAATTCCGAACGCCGCATCTCGCGCCAGCGCGCCTTCCTGCCCGCTCCAGGCGAGGCGATGGCCGACTGGAAGATTTTGGCGTTGTTCGCGCAGCGCTTGGGCTTCAGCGGTTTCGATTTTGACGGTGCGGGCGCGGTGTTCGACGAGCACGCGCGCCTGAGCGGCTTCCGCAACAGCGCCGCCGACGTGCCGCGCGCCTTCGACATGTCCGGCTTGGCGCAGTTGAACAAGAACGAGTACGACGGCCTGGAACCGGTCCAGTGGCCGGTGCGCCGTGGCGCCGACGGCGGCATGGAGGTGGAAGAGCGCCTGTTCGCCGACAAGCGCTTCGCCCACGCCGACGGCAAGGCGCGCTTCATCGTCACCGTCCCGCGCGCGCCGGCCAACGCCATCAGCGAGGACTTCCCGCTGGCGCTCAACACCGGCCGCGTGCGCGACCAGTGGCATACGATGACGCGCACCGGCAAATCCTTCACTTTGGCCGACCATATCTCCGAATCGTTCGTCGACATCCACCCGCAGGACGCGCTGCTGCACGGCGTGCGCGAGGGCGATCTGGCGCGCGTCAGCTCCGAATGGGGCGCGATGGTGGCGCGCGTGCAGCACGGCGGCGGCATCCCGCGCGGCACGGTGTTCATTCCGATCCACTGGTCCAGCCAGACGTCGTCCGACGCCCGCGTCGGCGCGCTGGTCAACCCGGTGGTCGATCCGGTGTCGGGCGAGCCGGAATTCAAACATACGCCGGTGCGCATCGAGCAGTTCCGCGTCAACTGGCACAGCTTCATCCTGAGCCGCACGGAAGTGGATCTGGACAGCGTCGCTCACTGGACCCGCATCCAGGGCCGCGAATTCGCGCGCTACGAGCTGGCCGGCCGCAACACCATCTCCGATTTCGGCCAGTGGGCGCGCAGCGTGCTGGGTGTGCGGGATCTCGACGCCGACTGGCTCGAATACGAAGACCGCACCGCCGGCGTGTACCGCGCCGTGCACGTGGTGAACGACCGCATCGAACAATGCATCTTCCTGTCGCCGCGCCAGGACATGCCGTCGCGCGCGTGGCTCGCCAGCCTGTTCGTCAAGGAGCAATTGAGCGAAATCGACCGCGTCGGCCTGCTGGTCGGCATGCCGGTCGAGAAGGGCGCCGACACCGGCCCGACCGTGTGCTCGTGCTTCGGCGTGGGCCGCAACACGATCTGCAACGCGATCATCGAGAAGGACTTGCAAACGGTCGCGCAGGTGACGTCCTGCCTTAAGGCGGGTGGCAATTGCGGTTCCTGCGTCCCCGAAATCAAGAAGATTCTTGTGCAAACGCGCGTGGAGGCGGCGGAAGCAAGGTTGTAAATATGGTAAATTAGACTATCGATCGCTTGATCATGACTACAGAGAGCGAACATGTCTATCCGTGAAAACTTCTCCGACGCCGATATGGACCAGTGGCTCAACGAGAACCGAGTCACTGAAATTGAATGCCTGGTGCCCGATTTGACGGGCGTCGCGCGCGGCAAAATCCTGCCGCGTGCGAAATTCACCCAGGAGCGCGGCATGCGCATCCCCGAGGCGGTGCTGGGCATGACCGTCACCGGCAACTACCCGATCGAGAACGCGGCCTACGACCGCGCCATCTCCTCCACCGACCGCGACATGATCCTGCGCGCGGACCCCGGCAGCATCACCGCGGTGCCGTGGGCGGTCGATCCCACCGCGCAGGTGATCCACGATTGCTACTTCGCCGACGGCACCCTGGTCGACTTCGCGCCGCGCTCCGTGCTGCGCCGCGTGTTGAAGCTGTACGCGGAGCGGGGCTGGAAGCCGGTGGTGGGGCCGGAGCTGGAGTTCTACCTGACCGAAAAGAACATCGATCCCGATCTGCCTTTGCGGGCGCCGGTGGGCCGCAGCGGCCGCGCCGAGACCAGCCGCCAGGTCTACAGCATCGACGCCGTCAACGAGTTCGATCCGCTGTTTGAGGATATCTATGACTACTGCGCGCTGATGAACCTCGACGTCGACACCCTGATCCACGAGACGGGCGCCGGCCAGATGGGCATCAACTTCCAGCACGGCGATCCGCTGGCGCTGGCCGATAACGTCTTCTACTTCAAGCGGACATTGCGCGAGGCGGCGCTCAAGCACGACATGTACGCCACCTTCATGGCCAAGCCGATGGCCGGCGAACCCGGGTCTGCGATGCATGTGCACCAGAGCGTGAGTGACGCCGCTACCGGCCGCAATATCTTCAGCGCGCCGGATGGCTCGCCATCGGCGGACTTCCGCCACTACATCGGCGGCCTGCAGCGCTATACGCCGGCGGTGATGGCGATCATGGCGCCTTACGTCAATTCGTACCGCCGTATCGTGCGCCATACGGCCGCGCCAATCAACGTCCAGTGGGGGAACGACAACCGCACCGTCGGATTCCGCATCCCCATCTCCGGCGTCGAGCAGCGCCGCGTGGAGAACCGCATCATCGGCGCCGACGCCAATCCTTATCTGGCGATGGCGGTGACCCTGGCCTGCGGCTATCTGGGCATGGTCGACAAGCTGGAGCCAACGCCGATGATCTCCGGCAGCGCCTACGACCACGCCTCCGAACTGCCGCAGGGATTGCCCCAGGCGCTGGAATGGCTGCGCCGCGAGGACCGCATCCGCGAGGTGCTGGGCGAGCGCTTCATCGACGTCTACACGGCCATCAAGGAGGTCGAGCACCAGGAGTTCATGACCGTCATCAGCCCGTGGGAGCGGGAACACTTATTGCTGCACGTGTAATTGGCAGCATTTATAATCACGTGTCCCAAAAATCGGGCGGCCGGCGGATGGTCGTTTCAAATATATTATTAAAATCATTTATTATTTCATAACATGACCATAGAGCGAGCTGCTGAACCCTTCCTCCTGATCCGCAATCTGGTTAAGGAATTCGACGGTGTCCGCGCTGTCAACGACGTGTCGGTCGCCATCAACAAGGGCGAGATTTTCGCCTTGCTGGGCAGCTCGGGCTGCGGCAAATCGACCCTGCTGCGGATGCTGGCGGGATTCGAGACCCCGACCCAGGGTCAGATCACGCTCGCCGGCAAGGACATCGTCAGCGTGCCGCCGTATCAGCGCCCGATCAACATGATGTTCCAGTCGTACGCGCTGTTCCCGCACCTGTCGGTGTGGGACAACATCGCCTTCGGCCTGCGCCGCGATGGCCTGCCGAAGGACGAAATCGCCGCGCGCGTGGAACAGATGCTCAATCTGGTGCAACTGACCGCCTACGGCAAGCGCAAGCCGCACCAGCTGTCCGGCGGCCAGCAGCAGCGCGTGGCGCTGGCGCGCAGCCTGGCCAAGCGGCCGCAATTGCTGCTGCTCGACGAGCCGCTCGGCGCGTTGGACAAGAAGCTGCGCGAGCGCACCCAGATGGAACTGGTCGGCATCATCGAGGAAGTCGGCGTCACTTGCGTGATGGTCACCCACGACCAGGACGAGGCGATGAGCATGGCGACCCGCATCGCCGTCATGAGCGAAGGCCGCATCCTGCAGGTCGGTCCGCCGGGCGAAATCTACGAAACGCCGAACTGCCGCTTCGTGGCGGACTTCATCGGCAGCGTCAACCTGTTCAACGGCAGCGTCACGGTCGATGAGCCGGACCACGTGATCATCGACACGCCCGAGGGCCGCCACTACGTCACCCACGGCATCACCGGGGTGATGGGAATGCCGGTGGCGGTGGCCGTGCGGCCCGAGAAGATCGCCCTGCAAACGGAGGCGCCGACCCTGGAGCAGCGCGCCAACGCCGGCGAGCATGGCTACAACTGCGTGCAGGGCGCGGTCACCGCGATGGCCTACTTCGGCAACGAGACCTTGTACCACGTGCGCCTGGACAGCGGCATGGAGATCAAGGTCTCGCGCACCAACGCCGCCCGCCACGACGACGCCGCGCTCAAGCGCGACCAGCGCGTCTACGCCCGGTGGGACGGCGCCGACGTCGTCGTGCTGACCAGCTAAGGCGGAACCGTCATGAACTTCCTGAAGAATTTACTGACCTTGCGATGGCTGACCGGCCGCCGCGTCGTCATCGCCGTGCCGTTCCTGTGGCTGACGTTCGCCTTCCTGGTACCGTTCCTGATCGTCCTTCGCATCAGCTTCACCGAGTCGGACATGGGCAATCCGTTCGGCACCTTGATGACACTCGTCGACGGCATCATCACGTTCAAGGTCAAAATCTCGAACTACCTGTTCATCGCGGAGGACGAGCTGTATGTGCTGACGTATCTCAGCTCCCTCAAGTTCGCCGCCATCACCACCGCGCTATGCCTGGTCATCGGCTACCCGTTCGCCTACTTCATGGCGCGCGCCAAGCCGACCGTCCGGCCGGTGCTGCTGATGCTGGTGATGCTGCCGTTCTGGACTTCCTTCCTGCTGCGGATCTACGCGTGGAAGGGCATCCTGGCCACCAACGGCATCGTCAACAACTTCCTGATCGGGATCGGCGCCATCAGCGAGCCGCTGCACCTGATGAACACCCAGTTCTCGCTGATCATCGGCATGGTCTACGCCTATCTGCCGTTCATGATCCTGCCGCTGTACGCCAACCTGGTGAAAATGGATACCCGTTTCCTGGAGGCGGCCGCCGACTTGGGCGCGACGCCGCTGCAAGCGTTCTGGCGCATCACCGTGCCGCTGTCGAAGTCCGGCATCATCGCCGGCTCGATGCTGGTGTTCATTCCGGCCATCGGCGAATACGTGATTCCGGAACTGCTGGGCGGTCCGGAGACACTGATGATCGGCCGCCAACTGTGGGACGAATTCTTCACCAATAACGACTGGCCGCTGGCGTCTTCCGTGACGGTGGTGGTGATCCTGCTGATCCTGGTGCCGATGGCGATCTTCAATAAATACAAGGCAGAGCAGGAGGCCCGCTCATGAAAGGCAATACCACTTTTATGCAGCGCTGGTTCGGGCGCGGCTGGCTGTCGATGGGATATCTGTTCCTGTATCTGCCGATCGTCGTGCTGGTGATCTTCTCGTTCAACAGCTCGCGCCAGGACATGGTGTGGACCGGCTTCTCGCTGCAATGGTACGCTGCGCTGATGAACGACGCGGAGATCATCAGCGGCCTCGGACTGTCGCTGCGCATCGCGCTGATGACGGCTTGCGCGTCGGTGGTGCTGGGCACCTTCGCCGCCTTCGTGCTGAATCGCTATCACCGTTTCACCGGCCGCACGCTGTTCGCCGGCATGGTCAGCGCGCCGCTGGTGATGCCGGAGGTGATCATCGGCCTGTCGCTGCTGCTGATGCTGGTGTCGGTGCAGAAGGTGTTCGGCTTCCCCGAGCGCGGCATGATGACGATCTGGATCGGCCACACCTTGCTGGGCATGGCCTATGCGGCGGTGGTGGTGCAATCGCGCCTGCAGGAGATGAACAAGTCGCTGGAAGAGGCGGCGATGGACCTGGGTTGCAGGCCGTATCAGGTGTTCTTCCTGGTGACGCTGCCGAACATCAAACAGGCGCTGGGCTCCGCGTGGCTGCTGACGTTCACCTTGTCGCTTGACGATGTGGTGCTGTCGGCGTTCCTGTCCGGCCCCGGATCGTCGACGATGCCGATTGTGATCTTCTCGCGTGCCCGCCTCGGATTGGACCCGCGCGTGAACGCGGTCGCCGCGCTGACTATCCTGGTGGTCACCATCGGCGTGATCGCGTCGAGCCTCTACATCGCCCGCAACGAGCGGCTGCGCCAGAAGCAGATTTCATCGGCGGCCAAAGGTTGACCCACCAATTCATTTAACTTCACCAGCGGGGGCGAACACCGAAATAGGAATATGATCATGTAATTCATGCTAAATTGATAAACATGCGCAGCCCTATCGTTCTCGTTCCCGCTTGCGTCAATCTGGTTGGCGTCCACGCCAGCCACACCGCGCATCTCAAATACGTCGCCGCCGTGGCCGACGGCGCCCGCTGCACGCCGCTGATCGTGCCGGCACTGGGCGCGACCACCGATTTCGACGCGCTGCTCGATCTAGCCGACGGCATCATGCTAACCGGTTCCCCCTCAAATGTCGACGCCGCCCTGTATGGGCAAGCGGTGCTCGATCCCTTGCTGCCTCGCGACGCCGCGCGCGACGCCACCACGCTGCCGCTGATACGCGCCGCGATCGAGCGCGGCATTCCGCTGCTGGCGATCTGCCGTGGCTTCCAGGAGATGAACGTGGCGCTGGGCGGCACGCTGCACCAGGCGGTGCACAACGTGCCGGGCATGTCCGATCACCGCGAGCAGAAGACGCTGACGCTGGAGCAGCAGTACGCCGCGTCGCACAGCGTGACCCTGGATGCGGGCGGCCGTTTGGCGCAAATACTCGATGGGGTACCGACGATCATGGTCAATTCTCTGCACGGGCAGGGCATCGCCACACTGGCGCCGTCGCTTGTGGTGGAAGCCCGCGCCGACGATGGCCTGGTCGAGGCCTACAGCCTGCCGGGCGACACGGGATTCGTGCTCGCGGTACAGTGGCACCCCGAGTGGCGGTTATCAGAGAACCCCGACTCGATCAAGTTGTTCCAGGCCTTCGGTGAGGCCTGCCGCATCTACAAGCAAGGGAGAGACGCATGAAGACCTACGAACAGTGGGCGCGGCGGGTCCCTTAGTGCCCCTTTTCGCGTCATCCCACAGGACCACGGCAACGGCGGCCCGCACGCGGCCGCGCGCACGATCAAAACAACAATGAGAGAATTACATGGCAATCCGCGAGAACTTTACGTACACAGACATGGATCTGTGGCTGAACGAAAAACACGTCACCGAAATTGAATGCCTGGTGCCCGATCTGACGGGCGTGGCGCGCGGGAAGATCCTCCCGCGCGGTAAGTTCACCCAGGAGCGCGGCATGCGCATCCCGGAAGCGGTTCTGGGCATGACCGTGACCGGCAATTATCCGACCGAGGACGCGGGCTACGACCGCGCCATCTCCAGCACCGACCGCGATATGATTCTGAAGGCCGATCCGACCACCATCACCATGGTGCCGTGGGCCAGCGATCCGACCGCGCAGGTGATCCACGACTGCTATTTTTCGGATGGCCGCTTGGTCGACTTCGCGCCGCGCTCCGTGCTGCGCCGGGTGCTCAAACTGTATGAGGACAAAGGATGGAAGCCGGTCGTCGCGCCGGAACTGGAGTTTTACCTGACCGCCAAGAACAGCGATCCCGATCTGCCTTTGAAACCGCCGATCGGCCGCAGCGGCCGCGCCGAGACCAGCCGCCAGGTCTACAGCATCGACGCAGTCAACGAGTTCGATCCGCTGTTCGAAGATATTTACGATTATTGTGATCTGATGAACCTCGACGTCGATACGCTGATTCACGAAATCGGCGCCGGCCAGATGGAGATCAACTTCCTGCACGGCGATCCGCTGGGTCTGGCCGACAAGGTGTTCTTCTTTAAGCGTACCTTGCGCGAGGCGGCGCTCAAGCACGACATGTACGCCACCTTCATGGCCAAGCCGATGGCCGGCGAGCCCGGTTCGGCGATGCACGTGCACCAGAGCGTGGTCGACGTCAAAACCGGCAAGAATATCTTCAGCGCGGAGGATGGCTCGGCCGCGCCGATCTTCAAGCAATACATCGCAGGCCTGCAGCGCTACATGCCGTCGGCGATGGCGATCGTCGCGCCGTATGTCAATTCGTACCGCCGCCTGGTGCGCCATACGGCGGCGCCGATCAATATTCAGTGGGGCATGGACAACCGCACCGTCGGTTTCCGTGTGCCGGAGTCGGGCGTGCAGGATCGCCGCGTCGAAAACCGCATCATCGGCGCGGATGCCAATCCGTACCTGGCGCTGGCGGTTACCTTAGCCTGCGGCTATCTCGGCATGACCGAGCAGCTGGAGCCGACGCCGATGACCGTGGGCAGCGCCTACGACCTCAAAGTCGAACTGCCGCAAGGCCTGCCGGAGGCGCTGCAGCATCTGCGCGCCGAGGACAAACTGCGCAGCGTATTGGGTGGCCGCTTTATCGACGTCTACGCCGCCATCAAGGACCTGGAGCATCAGGAATTCATGACCGTCATCAGCCCGTGGGAACGCGAACACCTGCTGCTGCACGTCTGACCGTCCAACCCTCCAACAAGGAATCACTATGGCAAATAACTCATTGGCACCAAGCGCCGCGCTGGTCGCGTCGGTAAAAAATCCGGCCGCGCCGCAGGTGTACGACACCGCCGCGATCCAGAAGCTGGACACGGCCCACTACATGCATCCGTTCACCGACCACAAGGCGCTGGGCGAAAAGGGCGCGCGCGTGATGGTGCGCGGCGAGGGTATCTACCTGTGGGATTCGCAGGGCAAGAAGGTCCTAGACGGCATGTCCGGCCTGTGGTGCGTCAATGTCGGCTACGGCCGCACCAGCATTTCTGAGGCTGTGTACAAGCAGATGGAGACGCTGCCGTTTTATAACAGCTTCTTCAACACCACCAACGTGCCGGCGGTGCAACTGGCCGCCAAGCTGGCGAAGATATCGCCGCCGCAGTTCAACCACGTCTACTTCACCGGCTCCGGCTCGGAAGGCAACGACACCAATCTGCGCATGGTGCGCCGCTACTGGGACGTATTGGGCTACAAGGAACGCCACACCATCATCAGCCGCCACAACGCCTATCACGGCAGCACCGTGGCCGGCGCCTCGCTGGGCGGCATGGACGGCATGCACGCGCAGGGCGGTTTGCCGATTCCCGGCATCGTCCATATCGGCCAGCCGAACTACCTGGAGTCGGGGCACGGCATGACGGAGGACGAATTCGGCATCGAGGCCGCGTCGTGGCTGGAGAAGAAAATCCTGGAGGTCGGCGCCGACAAGGTCGCGGCCTTCATCGGTGAACCGGTGCAGGGCGCCGGCGGCGTGATCATCCCGCCCGCGACGTACTGGCCCGAGATCCAGCGCATCTGCGACAAATACGGCATCCTGCTGATCGCCGACGAGGTGATCTGCGGCTTCGGGCGCCTCGGCAAGTGGTTCGCGTCGGAGCTGTTCGGCATGAAGCCCGACCTGATCACCTTCGCCAAGGGCGTCACGTCCGGCTATGTGCCGCTCGGCGGTGTGCTGGTCGGCGACCGCGTGGCCGATGTGCTGATCGGGCAGGGCGGCGAGTTCAATCACGGCTTCACCTATTCCGGCCACCCGGTCGCCTGCGCGGCCGCGCTGGAAAATATCCGCATCATCGAAGACGAGAAGCTGGTGGAGCGCGTCGCCAACGAAACCGGGCCATATCTGAAGAAGCGCTTCGCGGAACTGTCCGACCATCCGCTGGTTGGATACGCTGACAGCTGCGGCTTCGTCGCGGGCCTCAATCTGGTGCGCAGCAAGGGCGCCGTTCCGCACGATAACGTGACGTTCGACGAGGCGCTGGGCGTGGGCATGGTCTGCCGTGGCTACATGTTCGACAATGGCATGATCATGCGCGCCGTCGGCGACCGCATGATCATCGCGCCGCCGCTGGTCATGACCGTGGCGCAGATCGACGAGATGGTGGCGCTGATACGCAAATGCCTGGATCTGACCTACGCCGACATCAAGGAACGCGGCTGGGTCTAAACCTGAATTGGATTGGAGCGCAAAATGACTGCAACATCGTGGCATGAGCGGGCGGCGAGCCTGCAGATGGACGGCCGGGCCTTCATCGGCGGCCAGCGCGTGTGGGCGAAGAACGCGCAGCAGTTCGAAAACCTGTCGCCGATCGACGGCCGCAAGCTGGGCATGGTCGCGCGCTGCGACAGCGCCGATGTCGACGCGGCGGTCGCCAGCGCGCGCGAGGCCTTCGAGGCGCGCAGCTGGGCGGGCAAGTCGCCGGCGCAGCGCAAGCGCATCATGATCAAGTTCGCCGACCTGGTGCAAAAGTACGGTCCGGAACTGGCCCTGCTCGAAACGCTGGACATGGGAAAACCGATCAAGTACAGCCAGAGCGTGGACGTGGGCGCGACCGCCAATTGCCTGCGCTGGTACGGCGAGGCGATCGACAAGATCTACGACGAGATCGCGCCGACCGCGGAGAACAGCCTGGCGCTGATCACGCGCGAACCGGTCGGCGTGGTCGCCGCTATCGTACCGTGGAACTACCCGATGATCATGGCCGCGTGGAAGATCGCACCGGCCCTCGCCGCCGGTAACAGCGTGGTGCTCAAGCCGTCGGAGAAGTCGCCGTTGACGGCGCTGCGGCTGGCCGACATCGCGCTGGAGGCGGGCATTCCGGCCGGCGTATTCAATGTGCTGCCCGGATACGGCCACGAGGCCGGCGCCGCGCTGGCGCTGCACATGGACGTCGACTGCATCGGCTTCACTGGCTCCACCCGCGTGGGCAAGCAGATTTTCCAGATGGCAGGCCAGTCGAACCTCAAGCGCGCGTGGACCGAATTGGGCGGCAAGTCCGCCAACATCGTCTGCGCCGACTGTCCCGACCTGGATGCGGCGGTGGCGTCGGCCATCGGCTCGATCTATTTCAATCAGGGCGAGAGCTGCAACGCGCCTTCGCGCCTGTTCGTTGAAGCATCGATCAAGGACCAATTCATCGAGAAGGCGCTGGCGATGATGCCGGACTTCCAGCCGGGCGACCCGCTCGACGAGAACACGGTGATGGGCGCCATCGTCGATGCGACGCAGCTGAAGACCGTGATGGGATACATCGAAGCCGGCAAGGCGGATGGCGCCAAGCTGCTGTCGGGCGGGCGCCAGGCGCGCACCGAGACCGGCGGCTTCTTCGTCGAGCCGACCTTGTTCGACCAGGTCGACAGCGGCATGACCATTGCGCGCGAAGAGATCTTCGGGCCGGTGCTGTCGGTGCTGGCCTTTACCGATCTGAAGGAGGCTATCAGGCAGGCCAATTCCACGCCTTACGGCTTGCAGGCGGCGGTATGGACGTCCGACATGACCAAGGCGATACAAACGGCGCGCGCGCTGCGGGCCGGCACCGTGCACGTGAACCAGTACGACGGCGACGACATCACGGTGCCGTTCGGCGGCTACAAGCAGTCCGGCAATGGCCGCGACAAGTCGCTGCACGCGTTCGATAAATACACCGAACTGAAAACCACCTGGATTCAGATCGGCTAGCGAAAAAGGGAGACGGCGATGAGCCAGGCAATGAAGGATTTTCTACGCGACCGCAATATCCACGAAGTGGAGTGCGTGATCGCCGACATGACCGGCATCGCGCGCGGGAAAATCCTGCCCAAGGACCTGTTCCTCAGCGAAGGCGAGATGCGCCTGCCCAAGAGCGTCCTGCTTAACACCGTCAATGGCGAGCAGCCGAATAATCTGCCCTACACCGGCGCCACCGATCCGGACATGATCTGCGTACCGGATCTGGCCACCTTGCGGCAGGTGCCCTGGGCGGCGGAAAACGTCGCGCTGGTAATCCACGATTGCCAGAACTTCGACGGCACGCCGGTGGGCCTGTCGCCGCGCGCGGTGCTGCGCAAGGTCCTCAAGCTGTATGCCGACCGTGGCTGGCAGCCGGTGGTGGCGCCGGAGATGGAGTTCTATCTGGTCGCGCGCAGCAGCAATCCGCACGAGCCGCTGACGCCACCGCTGGGCCGTAGCGGCAAGACCGAATCCGGCCGGCAGTCGTACTCGATCGACGCGGTCAACGATTTCGATCCCTTCTTCCTTGAGCTGTCCACGTTCTGCAAGCAGCACCAGTTGGGTGTCGAGACGCTGATTCACGAAGCCGGCGCTGGCCAGATGGAAATCAACTTCACCCACGGCGACGCGCTGGAACTGGCCGACCGCGTGTTCCTGTTCAAGCGCGCGGTGCGCGAAACGGCGCTGCGGCACGGGATCTTCGGCACCTTCATGGCCAAGCCGATGGAGACGGAGCCGGGCAGCGCGATGCATATCCACCAAAGCATCCTCGATGCGGCGACCGGCAACAACATCTTCACTGATAAAAAAGGTGAGGCGAGTCCCCTGTTCTTCAACTATATAGCGGGCCTGGAGCGTTACACGGCGGCGGCCACCTTGCTGTTTGCGCCGCATGTCAATTCCTACCGGCGGCTGTCGCGCTTCATGTCGGCGCCGACCAATGTGCATTGGGGCTATGACAACCGCACCTGCGGCTTCCGCATCCCCAACTCCACGCCGACCAATCGCCGGGTGGAGAACCGCGTGCCCGGCGTCGACGTCAATCCCTATCTGGCGATGGCTGCGACGCTGGCGTGCGGCTACCTGGGCATGGTCGATGGCCTGACGCCTTCCGAGCCCACCGAGGGCAGCGCCGAGCATGTGCACGACCAGCTGCCGCGCAATCTGGAGGATGCGATTTTGCGGCTGCGTGAATGCAAACCCCTGAGCGAGATATTGGGCGAGTTGTTCGTGCAGGCGTTCTGCGAAGTCAAGGAGCTGGAATTCGCCACCTACAGCCGCGTGATCAGTTCCTGGGAGCGCGAGCATCTGATGCTGCTGGTGTGAGGAGGGCGCGATGTACAACACCCGCGATGGAGTGAACTGGCCGCGCGCGCAGGCGCTGGCGGCGCGGGAAAGCGCCAGCTACATCTCGCGCAATCCCGAATCCGCACGGCTGGCAGGCGAGGCGGCGCGGCACCTGCTGTTCGGCGTGCCGATGCACTGGATGAACGACTGGTCGACGCCGTTCGCGCTGACGGTGGCCGAGGCTTCCGGCGCGCGCTTCCGCGATGTCGACGGCCATGAGTATGTCGATTTCTGTTTGGGCGACACCGGCGCCATGTTCGGTCACGCGCCGCCCGCTGTGGCGCAGGCGGTCGCGCGGCAGGCCACGCGTGGTTACACTGCCATGCTGCCGTCGGAGGACGCGGCGCCGGTGGCGGCCGAACTGGCGCGGCGTTTCGGGTTGCCCTACTGGCAGTTCGCGCTGTCTGCTTCGGACGCCAACCGCTTTGTACTGCGCTGGCTGCGCGCGGCGACGGGGCGCGACAAGGTGTTGGTCTTCAATGGCTGCTATCACGGCACGGTGGACGACGTGTTCGTCGATCTGGTCGACGGCGTGCCGACGCAGCGTGACAGCCTTCTTGGGCAGGTTCACGCGCTGACGGATCACACCGTGGTCGTCGAGTTCAACGACCTGCCGGCGCTCGAAGCGGCGCTGGCGCCGGGCGATGTCGCCTGCGTGCTGGCCGAGCCGGTGATGACCAATATCGGCATGGTGCTGCCGGAGCCTGGATATTGGGAAGCGGCGCAGCGAATCATCCAGCGTCACGGCACGCTGCTGGTGATCGACGAGACGCACACCATCAGCAGCGGCCCCGGAGGCTACGCGCAGGCGCACGGCATGCGGCCGGACGCGCTGGTCATCGGCAAACCCGTCGGCGGTGGAATCCCCTGCGCGGTGTATGGTTTCACCGAAGAGTTGGCGCGAAGGGTCGAGCAGGCCAAACGCGCTGCGCCCCCGGGCCACTCGGGCGTCGGCACCACGTTGAGCGCCAACATGTTCGCGATGGCCGCGATGCGCGCCAATCTCGAACAGGTGATGACCGACGCGGCGTATCAGCACATGTTCGCGCTGGCGGCGGCGCTGGCGCAAGGGCTGGCCGACGTCATCGCCCGCCACAAGCTGGCATGGTGCGTGACGCGGGTCGGCGCCCGCACGGAATTCCAGTTCGCCCCGGCCGCGCCGCGCAACGGCGGCGAGGCGCAGAAGATTCTCGACGGCGAGCTGGAACAGATCATCCATTTGTACCTGCTCAATCGCGGCCTGTTGATCACACCTTTCCACAACATGCTGCTGGTTTGCCCCGACACCACCGGGGCCGATGTCGCCCGTTTGCTATCCGTTTTCGACGATTGCCTGCGAGAGCTGGTTTAACCAAGCCACCGCTGAAACAATCGCGATACAAATTGTCCCACCATCGGACTATTGATGAGCCCGCTATGTGCTCCAGCGAACCGATGCGACGGTCCGGCAGGGCTACCCTCGTCAGAGCGCGGGGCCTGCATTCGACATGCCCGCGCACTTTGACAGTGCGAGGATATGATATGAAAATCGGCATGGTAGGTCTGGGGCGCATGGGCGCCAACATGGTCTGGCGGCTCGCCAGGGACGGTCACCAGTGCGTCGCCTATGCGCGGCACGCGGAGACAGTGAAGTCAGTACTGCGCGAGGGCGTCACCGGCGCCTCATCGCTGGAGGATCTGGTGTCGCAGCTGGAGACGCCGCGCGTGCTCTGGCTGATGGTGCCGGCGGCATCGGTCGACGCCACGCTCGACACGCTCAAGCCACTGCTGGAAGCGGGCGACATCGTCATCGACGGCGGCAATTCGCATTACCACGACGATATCCGGCGCGGCGCGCAGCTCAAGGAGCTCGGGCTGCACTACGTCGACGTCGGCACCAGCGGCGGCACGCATGGCCTGGAGCGGGGCTACTGCCTGATGATCGGTGGCGAGAAGGAGATCGTCGGCCATCTCGAGCCGCTGTTCGTGTCGCTGTCGCCGGGCCACGCGGCGGCCACGCCGACACCTGGCCGCGACAAGCCCAATAGCAGCGCCGAACAGGGCTACCTGCATTGCGGGCCGAATGGCGCCGGGCACTTCGTCAAGATGGTCCACAACGGCATCGAGTACGGCATCATGGGCGCCTACGCCGAGGGCCTGAACATCCTGCGCAACGCCAACATCGGCAAACTCGAACACGAGGTCGACGCCGAGACCACGCCGCTGCGCAACCCCGAACATTACCAGTACGACCTCGATCTGGGCGAGATCACGGAAGTATGGCGGCGCGGCAGCGTGATCAGCTCATGGCTGCTGGATTTGACCGCCGACGCGCTGCTCAAGGATCCGCATCTGGACCAATTCGCCGGCCGCGTCTCCGATTCCGGCGAGGGCCGCTGGACCATCAACGCCGCCATCGACGAGGGCGTGCCGGTGCCGATCCTGAGTTCCGCGCTGTTCGAGCGATTCAGCTCGCGCGGCAACGGCGAATTCTCCGGCAAGGTGCTGTCGGCGATGCGCGCCGGCTTCGGCGGCCATGCCGAGAAACCGGCCAAGCCATGATGGACGATATCGTCTTTTTGGTCGACTGCGACAACACGCTCATGGACAACGACGCGGTCCAGCGCGACCTGCGCGACCATCTGGAACGCGAGTTCGGCATCGAGGCGCGCGACCGCTACTGGGCGATCTTCGAGGAGCTCCGCTCGGAGCTGGGCTATGTCGACTATCTGGGCGCGCTGCAACGCTACCGCGTTGAATCGCTCAACGAACCGCGGCTGCTGCTGATGGCCGGCTGGCTGATGAACTACCGCTTCGCCGACCGCCTGTATCCGCAGGCGCTGGAGGTCATCAAGCACCTGGGCCAGTGGGGCAAGGTGGTGATCCTGTCTGACGGCGACGTGGTCTTCCAGCCGCGCAAAGTGGAGTATTCCGGGCTGTGGGACGCCGTCGACGGGCGGGTGCTGATCTACATCCACAAGGAGACCATGCTGTGCGAGGTCGAGAAGGCCTACCCGGCGCGCCACTATGTGATGGTCGATGACAAGGTGAGGATACTGGCGGCGATGAAGTCCGGCTGGGGCGATCGCTTGACCACCGTGTTCCCGCGCCAGGGGCACTACGCCACCGCGCCCGATGTCGCCAGCTTCACCAACCCGGACCTGACCGTCGAACGTATCGGCGATCTTTTGCAGCACCAGTTGCCGGCGTTCGCCGGCCGTGAAAAGGAGAGCACACCATGAACCCTGCATTGCGTCTGTATGAGCTCGGGCAAAGCCTGTGGCTGGACAATATCACGCGCGGATTGCTCACCAGCGGTACGCTGGAGAAGTATATCCACGAGTACGACCTGAAAGGATTGACGTCGAATCCGAGCATTTTCGAGGCGGCCATCCACGGCGCCGACTTCTACGACAAGGCGATCGCGGAACGCAGCGCCGCCGGCGAATCGGGCGAGGCGCTGTTCCTCGAGCTGGCGCTGGAGGATCTGCGCGCCGCCGCCGATCTGTTCCTGCCGATGTACGAAGAGTCGGAAGGACATGACGGCTGGGTGTCGATGGAGGTTTCGCCGCTATTGGTGCACGATGCCGAAGGCACCCTGCGCGAAGCGAAGACGCTGCACAAGCGCCTGGACCGTCCCAACGCGTTCATCAAGATCCCCGGCACGCCGGAGGGGGTGAAGGCGATCGAGGAGGCGATCTTTGCCGGCATTCCGGTCAATGTGACTTTACTTTTCTCGCGTGAGCAGTATTTGGCGGCGGCCGAGGCGTATATTCGCGGCGTCGAGCGCCGGCTTGAAAAAGGGCTCGATCCGAAGGTGGCCTCGGTGGCGTCTGTGTTTGTCAGCAGGTGGGATTCCGCTGTGAAGGATAAGGGGCCCGAGGGCTCGAACAACACGCTGGGGATCGCCATGGCGCGCCGCACCTATGTGGCGTATCGCGAGTTGCTGGCGTCGCAGCGATGGAAGCTGTTGGCGGAGCGGGGCGCGTTGGCCCAGCGGCTGCTGTGGGCCAGCACCGGAACCAAGGACCCGGAGGCATCGGATGTGCTGTACGTGACGTCGCTGACGGCGCCGAATACGATCAACACGGTGCCGGAGAAGACCTTGCTGGCCTTTGCCAATCATGGCATCGTCAATGGCAGCATGCCGCCGGAAGGTGGCGATGCGGAGAAGGTGATTGCGAAGTTCGCCGATGCCGGCATTGATGGCGATGAGTTGGCGGAACGCTTGCAGTGCGAAGGCGCGGAGGCGTTCAGCAAGTCGTGGGCGAAGCTGTTAGAGGTGATCGCGGAGAAGAGCGGTCGGTAACTCCTATGTTGTGGAACCCGGCGCCGGTCGATTGAGCCGGCCGCCAACCCGCACAGGGCGGGGTCGTACCCCGTACGGGGTACGACCCCAATTCGCCGCAGTGCGGGTTGAACGATTCCGTCAGCCCAGCACCTGCCGCGCCATCAGCAGCACATTCTCGACCCCGAACCCATACTCCCTCAGCAGCCGGTCACCCGGCGCGGAGGCGCCATAGCCCTCGATCGACAGCACCTTTCCGCGCGGCCCCACGTAGCGATGCCAGCCCTGCGCCACGCCGGCCTCGATCGCCAGCCGCGCATCGAGCTCCGGCGGCAGCACCTCGTCGCGATACGCCTGCGGCTGGTCCTCGAACAACTCCCAGCTCGGCATCGATACCACGCGCGCGCACACGCCGTCCTCGAGCAACCGCGCCTGCGCCCGCAACGCCAGATCCACTTCGGATCCTGTCGCGATCAACACCAGTTCCGGCTTGCCGCCGGCCGCCTCGCTGACCACATACGCGCCGCGCCGCAAGCCCTCCGCCGCCGCATGCCGCTCGCGGTCCAGGGTCGGCACATGCTGGCGCGTGAGCACCAGCGCCACCGGCCGTGCCGTCGATTCCACCGCCACCTTCCACGCCACCGCCGTCTCGTTGGCGTCGGCCGGCCGTATCACCACCAGCCCCGGTATCGCCCGCAGGCTGGCCAGATGCTCGATCGGCTGGTGTGTGGCGCCGTCCTCGCCCAGCGCGATGCTGTCATGCGTGAACACGTAGACCACCTGCAATCCCATCATCGCCGACAACCGTATCGCCGGCCGCATATAGTCCGAGAACACGAAGAAGGTGGCGTTGAACGGCAGCGCGCCGCCATGCGCGGCGATGCCGTTGCTGATGGCCGCCATCGCGTGTTCGCGCACGCCGAAGTGCAGGTTGCGTCCGCGCCGGCTCCAGCCGCCGCCGTTCGATCCCTGACGGTCGCCGGTGCTCTCGTCCATGCCGTCCGGCTGGAAGTCGCCGAAGCCGGCGAGCGCGGTGAAGGTTGACGGATCGAGGTCGGCCGAGCCGCCGATCAGCGCCGGCAGCCTGGCCGCGATGGCGTTGGCCACCTTGCCGGCGGCGGTGCGCGTGGCCACGCCCTTGGCGTCGGCCGGGAACACCGGTATGTCGGCGTCCCAGCCGGCCGGCAGCGCGCCGGGGCCTGCGCCGCCTTGCATCAGATGCTTAAGTTCGCGCGCCTCGTCGGGGAAGGCGCGCTCGTAGGCGGCCAGACGGTCCATCCATTCGGCCTCGTGGCGCGCACCATGCGCGCCGCCGTTGGTGAAGGGACTGGCCGAGCCGTCGGGAATCAAAAACGGCGGCTGCTCCGGCCAGCCCAGCGCGCGCTTGGTCAACGCCACTTCGTCGGCGCCCAGCGGCGAGCCGTGGGCGTCGATCTTGTCTTGCTTGTTGGGCGAGCCGAATCCCAGATGGCTGCGCACCAGGATCAGCGACGGCTTGTGCACCTCGGCGCGCGCGGTGGCCAGCGCCTGCTCGATCGCTTCGATATTGTTGGCGTCGTCCACCGTCTGGATATGCCAGCCGTAGGCGGCGAAGCGCGCGGCGCGGTCTTCGCTGAAGGTCATGTCGCTGCCGGCCGACAGCGTGACCTGGTTGTCGTCGTACAGGTAGATCAATTTTCCCAGTTTGAGATGGCCGGCCAGCGAGGCCGCCTCCGAGGCCACGCCTTCCATCAAGTCGCCATCGCTGACGATGGCGTAGGTGTGGTGGTCGATGACGTTGTGGCCTTCGCGGTTGTAGCGCGCGGCCAGGCTGGCCTCGGCGATGGCCATGCCGACGCCGTTGGCGAAGCCCTGGCCCAGCGGGCCGGTGGTGATCTCCACGCCGGGCGTGTGGCCGCGCTCCGGGTGGCCGGGCGTGCGGCTGTCCCACTGGCGGAACTGGCGCAGGTCTTCCAGCGACAGGTCGTAGCCGCTCAGGTGCAGCAGGCCATAGAGCAGGGCCGAGCCGTGGCCGGCCGACAGCACGAAGCGGTCACGGTCGAACCAGTGCGGATCGGCGGGGTGGTGTTTCAGGAAGCGCGTCCACAGCACGTAGGCCATGGGGGCGGCGCCGAGCGGCAGGCCGGGGTGGCCGCTGTTGGCTTGCTGGACCATGTCGACGGCCAGGAAGCGTAGCGTGTTGACGCTGAGCTGATCGGTGTTGTTCATGCATGACTCCTCGTAGCGGATTACAAAGGAGGCCGACGCCGGAATGGGGCGGCCGCCTCACCCAGACTAGCTCTGCCGTGACATCCTCTCTGTGCGGCATGCCACACTGCCGTGGCGGTTGACCGAGAGTTCCCGCTGCGATACTGTTTCAATACCGTGCGGCGCATTCAAGGATTTCCATGACTCAATCATCGCGGCAAAAGTTGATCGACATTCTTGATTACTGGCATACGATCGAATTCTTTGTTCCGTTTGATCTGGATCAAGTCACCGACGTTGAAGACAAGTCGAGGTTGCGTTTTATCCGTCCCGAGCAACTCGCGAGCCTGCCGGCGGATTACTTCGCCCGCTTCGAGGCGCCGCCAACGATGCGCGTCACCGGCTTTCAGCTGTATCTCGGGCTGTTCGATCGCGCCGAGATCGCCACGGTGTGCAAGCGGGCCTTGCCCGCGCTGTCGGCGGCGGAAGCGGACGAGGACGAGCAACGCGGCCTCAGCGAGGGACGCACCTGCTTCGCCCGGGTGGCGTTGGGGGCGGGGGGCGAACCGATGTTCGCTCCGTTGTCGGTGTCGACGGTGCCGTGGGCCCTCGGGCGCATGGCGTCGCACGGGACCGATGGCCTGACGCTGGACGCCTTCAATTTGTCGCTGTGCGAGCTGAAGGACCGTCTGGCGGACTTCGACGCCGAGCGTGCCTTGGGCGCGCCGTTGAGCGGGATCGACATGGCGCGCCTGTGCGCGCTGTTTGCCGACTGGGCCGGGTTTTCGCCCGCCGCCGCGCAACCGCTGCTGCTCGAAGTGCGCATCGGGCCGAAGCCGAAAGAGAAGCCTGGGAGCGATGAGGCCATCGGCGAAGTGACGGAGGACGCCTCTGACGACGATGACGCGGTCGCCGACGAACCGGTGATCGATATCCTCAACAGCTTTTACATCGAAGACCTTGAGCGCGCGATGCGGTCGCTGCGCGAGGATGAGGTGCCGATGCTGGCGGCGTATCTGGAGCCGCTGGCGCACGATCGCCGCATCGACGTCTATACGCCGGAAGGCCGCGCCGCGCTGCTGCGGCAATTGCATCCCGCGCTTGCCAATCGCGGGCACTGGCTAAGCCAACCGGCGCACAGTATGAGCCTGATGCAGCAGTTTGCGATCAACACCGGACTCCAGGCGCTGCTCGACGGCGGCCTGTTCGCCGTCAACGGCCCGCCCGGCACGGGCAAGACCACGTTGCTGCGCGAGCTGTTCGCTGAAAATATCGTCCGCCGCGCGGCGGTGTTGTCACGCTGCGAGGTGGCGAAGGACGCCTTCTTGCCGCGTAAAACCCAGGTCCATTTCCGCAACGGCGATTCGACGTGGATCGCCTGCCTGAAGCCGGAGCTGACCGGGTTTGAAATGGTGGTCGCCTCGTCCAACAACGCCGCTGTCGAAAACATATCGAGCGATCTGCCCAAGCTCAAATCCCTTGGCGAAGATTGGCGCCATGTCGAGTATCTGCGCTCGGTGGCCTACCGCCTCGCGGCGGAAGACAAGAAGGGCTATTTCCATCCATCGCAGGAGATCGCGCCGTGGGGCCTGATCTCCTGCGCGTTGGGAAACAGCGCCAATCGCCGGCATTTTGTCTCCAAATTCTACGATAAGAACTGGAACGAGAAGGTTCAACCAGACCCGCGCTGCCAGAACATCCACCAGTGGTTGGCGGCCTACAAAGGACCGTCGTTCCGGCAGGCCGCTTCCGCGTTTCGCGAGTTGGAAGCCCGCGTCGAGGGCGAGGTGGCGCGGCTGGCGCAATGCGCCGATCTGTGGCGTGAGCAGCTGGGCGTGGATCGTGGGCAGTTCTGCGCGGACGCGGAGGCCGCGCTGGCATCGGCCACGTCGGGTGCCGCGCGGGCTGCAGCCGACGAAGCCGAAGCCGGGCGCCGGCTGCAAGCGCTGTTAGAGCGGCAGGAGCATTTGCGCGAGGAGGAGCGCTTGCTGGACCGGCAGTCGCCCGTGTTCTGGTCACGCTGGCTGCAGCTGCCGGCGGCGCAACTGCACCGCCGCGAATGCGCCGCCAACGCTGCCGCCCAGCGCGAGGTGCTGGCGCAGGTGAGCGCGGCCAGGGCGGAGCAGGCGGCATGCGCCGATGCCGCAACGCGGGCGGCCGGCGCCGTGCAAGCGGCGCGCGACGCCCTGTCGGAGCGCTTGCGGATCTGGGAGGAGCGGAAGCATCGCCTGGCGTCGATGCAGGAGCGCTACGGTTTCGAGTTGCCGGCGTGCGCCGAGGAGCTGGAATGCGACGGTTTTCAAATCAAGGGACTGTGGCACGACCCGGCGGTCGCCGGTTTGCGCTCGGCGCTCTTTGCCGCCGCGCTGGCGCTGCACGAGGCCTGGCTGGCGGAGGTGGGGCGCAAGGACGGCGGATTCGGGGGCAACCTGTTCGCGATCCCGCGCCTGTTGACGAATATTCGTCCGGACGATGACGCCAACGTCGCCTTGATCTGGCAAAGCCTGTTCATGGTGGTGCCGGTGGTATCGACCACGTTCGCCTCGCTGGCGCGGCAGTTCCGCGGCATGGGGGCTGGTTCGATCGGCTGGCTGTTCATCGACGAGGCGGGCCAGGCGGTTCCGCAGGCGGCGGTGGGCGGCTTGTGGCGCGCGCGCCGCGCGGTGGTGGTTGGCGATCCGCGCCAGATCGAGCCGGTGTTCACGGTTCCGCTGGCGCTGATCCGGGCGCTGTCCAGGCGCTCGCCGCACACCGCCGGCGAGGCTTATGCGCCGGACAAGGTCTCGGTGCAGCGGCTGGCCGACGACGCCAACCGCCACGGTACGCTGGCGCCGGAGGAGGGTGGTCCCGGACTGTGGATCGGCAGTCCGCTGCGGGTGCACAGGCGCTGCGCCGATCCGATGTTCAAGCTGGCGAACCTGATCGCATATGGCGGCAAGATGGTGATCGAGGAGTCGCGGCGCACCCCGGCGCCGCTGGAGATTCCAATGGGGGAAAGCGCCTGGATCGATATCGGCGGCCCGGCCGCGTTCAAGCAGGTGGTGCCGGCGCAGATCGAGTTTGTCGCCGGCTTGATCGTGGAGTTGTACCGGCGCAGCGGCGCGCTGCCGGCGCTATACGTGATCTCTCCGTTCAAGGCGGTCAGGGACGCGGTGCGCAAGCGCTTGCAGGAAGTCGACTGGCCGGACAAGCCGCCGAAGCCCGCAGCGTTGAAGAAGTGGTGCAAGACCAGCGTCGGAACGGTGCACACCTTCCAGGGCAAGGAGCAGGCGGTGGTGGTGATGGTGTTGGGAGTGGACCCCGAACATGCCGGGTCGGCGCAGTGGGCGGCATCCAAGGCGAATTTGCTCAACGTGGCGCTGACGCGCGCGCAGCAGTACTTCTACATGGTTGGCGCGGCCGATGTATGGCGCGAAAAGGCTTTCTTCGGCGCCGTGTGCGGGGAGTTACCGATGGTCGGCGCCGCCGACTTCATGGCCGGCGTGGGGGCGGTGGCGATCCCACGCGCCCCGCAGGCCACGGCTCCGCTTAGAAGCAGTGCTCCAGCGCCGGGAAGCTGCCATCCTTGACCGCCGCGACATACGCGCTGATGGCGGCGTCGATGCTGGTTTGCCCTTCCATGAAGTTCTTGACGAAGCGCGCTTTGCGGCCCGGGAAGACGCCCAGCAAATCATGCATCACCAGCACCTGGCCGGAGCAGTCCGGCCCCGCACCGATGCCGATCGTCGGTATCGCCAGCAGGTCGGTGACTTCCTTGCCCAGCGCCGACGGTATCGCTTCGAGCACCAGCACCGAGGCGCCTGCCGCCTGCAGTTTCAATGCGTCGGCCTTGAGCAGGTCGGCGCTGTCGGTGGTCTTGCCCTGCACCTTGTAGCCGCCCAGCTGGTGCACCGATTGCGGCGTCAGGCCCAGGTGCGCGCAGACCGGGATTCCGCGCTCGGTCAGGAAGCGCACCGTGTCGGCCAGCCATGCGCCCCCTTCCAGCTTGACCATGTGCGCGCCGGCCTGCATCAGCTGCACCGAGTTGGCGTAGGCCGTTTCCGGCGTGCCGTAGGCGCCGAACGGCAAGTCGGCGACGATCAGCGCCGACTTGCTGCCGCGCGCGACGGACGCCGTGTGGTACGCCACTTCGGCAACCGTCACCGGCAACGTCGACTGGTGGCCGTTGCAGACCATGCCGAGCGAGTCGCCGATCAGCAGCATCTCGACGCCGCAGCGGTCCATCAGCGAGGCGAAGCTGGCGTCGTAACAGGTCAGCATGGAGATTTTTTCGCCCGTCGAACGCAGGTTGGCCAGCGTGTGGACGGTGACAGCCTTGGTGGCGGCCGCTTTGGCCGGTGCAGGTGAGGTGGTGGCGGCGGGCTTTTGGCTCGCGGCCAGTTCGTTTCCTTGCAAATAACCAGACATGGTGGTTCCTTTAGAGATGAAGTCGGACCGCGATAGTGTAGTCCTGAATGCTATCGCGTGCAGAAGGTCAGGTGGCCGGGGCGATGCCCTGGCCGGCGACGCCGGCCGCGTAGTCGCGCGCCGGGCCGCGTCCGGGAATATGGATCGCCGGCGCCAGTTCCAGCAGCGGCACCAGCACGAAGGCGCGTTCGGTCATGCGCGGATGCGGCACCGTCAATGTGGGGCTGGCGATGACGGCGTCGCCGTACAGCAGCAGGTCCAGGTCCAGGGTGCGCGGGGCGTTGCGGTAGGGGCGTTCGCGCCCGTGCGCCTGTTCGATGTCGTGCAGCGCCCGCAATAGCGCCTCGGCGTCCAGGGTGGTGGCGATGCGGGCGACGGCGTTGATGTAGTCGTCGCCACTGGAGTCGATCGGCGCGGTGCGGTACAGGCTCGATGTGGCCATCAGGGTGCAGCCGGGCAGGCGTTGCAGGCGCTCGAGGGCGTCGGCGACGTTGGCGCGCGCGTCGCCGAGGTTGGCGCCGATGCCGATGTAGGCGATGGTGAAGGCGAAGCCGCCTTCATCCTTTTTGCCGATGATGCCCATGGTTGCGTGGACGGTTTACTCGCCGCTGCCGCCAGTGCCGCCGCCGCCGGACGCGCCGCCTTCGGCCGCCTCCGCAGGGCCTTTGCTACGGCCGCCGCGACGCGGCGCGCGTTTGCGTTTGCTCGCCGCGCCGCCGGGGCCGGACGACGATGACTGGCCGGCCGTCGCGATCAAATCCTCGCGGGTGGCTTCGTCGCCCTCGTAGAAGGCGGTCCACCATTCGCCCAGCTCCGCGTCGATCTCGCCGGAGGCGCAGCGCAGCAGCAGGAAGTCGTAGCCGGCGCGGAAGCGCAGGTGCTCCAGCAGTTTGTAGGGCGACTTGCCGGTGCGGCGCTCGAAGCGCGGCTGCATCGACCAGATGTCGCGCATGTCGGTGCCGATCTTGCGCTGCAGGGCCAGCTTCTCGGTCTGCGAGTCGAGCACGTCGTCGGCCGCCAGGTGCAGCGCCGGGATGGTCTGCTCGCCGGCCGCGCGGTAGGCGGTCCATTTTTCCAGGACCTGGTGCCACAGCAGGGACGCGAACAGGAAGCCCGGCGACACCGTCTTGCCGGCGGCGATGCGCGAGTCGGTCGAGTCCAGCGCCAACGTGACGAACTTGAAGCCCAGCGGCTGTTCCAGCACCACGTCGAGCAGCGGCAGCAGGCCATGGTGCAGGCCTTCCTTGCGCAATTGCTGCAGGCAGGCCAGCGCGTGGCCGCTCATGAGGAGCTTGAGCATCTCGTCGAACACGCGCGCCGGCGGCACGTTGTCGATCAGCGACGCCATCACCGGAATCGGCGCGGCGGTGACCGGCTCGATGGTGAATTTGAGCTTGGCGGCGAAGCGCACCACGCGCAGCATGCGCACCGGGTCTTCGCGGTAGCGCGCCTCCGGTTGGCCGATGATGCGCAAGGTCTTGGCGCGGATATCCTCGATGCCGCCGTGGTAGTCCAGCACCTGCTGGTTGGCCGGGTTGTAGTACATGGCGTTGATGGTGAAGTCGCGCCGCACCGCGTCCTCCGCCTGCGAGCCGAAGGTGTTGTCGCGCAGGACGCGGCCATGGTCGTCCTTGGGCGCGTTGTCCAGCGTGGTGCCGCGGAAGGTGGTCACCTCCAGCAGGTCCTGGCCGAACATCACGTGCACGATCTGGAAGCGTTTGCCGATGATGAAGGCGCGGCGGAACAGCTTGCGCACCTGCTCCGGCGTGGCGTTGGTGGCGATGTCGAAGTCTTTCGGCTTCACGCCCAGCAGCAGGTCGCGCACCGCGCCGCCGACGACGAAGGCCTCGAAGCCGGCTTCCTGCAAGGTGCTGGTGACGCGCACCGCGTTCGACGACAGCAGCTTCGGATCGATGCCGTGGGCGTCGGGGCCGAGGATCACGGGCGTGTTGGTGTCGCGGGCCTTGGCGGTTTTGTCTTTGGTGCCGAGGATTTTTCGGATCAGTTTCTTAATCATTGAATAGTTCAATTAAAGCCCAGCCTTGAGCGGTGGCGTGCGTTTTCAGGGTGGCGTTCGGGTTGGTCGCGATCGGGTGCGAGACGATCGACATCAGCGGCAGGTCGTTGTGCGAGTCGCTGTAGAAGTACACGGTGTCGAAGTCCTCCAGGGTCTTGCCCATCTTTTCCAGCCAGGCCTTGGTGTGGACGATCTTGCCGGCGCCCTGGGTCGGCGTGCCAAGCAGGCGGCCGGTCATGACGCCGTCGGCGTCGAGTTCCGGCATGGCCGCGATCAGGTGCTCCACGCCCAGCGCCTTGGCGATCGGCGCGGTCACGAAGTGGTTGGTGGCCGTGACGATGGCCACCAGGTCGCCGGCGTCCTGGTGTTTTTTCAGCAGCGCCAGCGCGGCCGGGCGGATCGCCGGCGCGATCACCTCGTTCATGAACTGCAGCCGCATCTCGGCCAGCCGCACCGGCGAAAAGCCGGCCAGGGTGCCGAGCGCGAACTCCAGGTATTCGACCGGGTCGATCGTGCCGGCCTGGTACTGCGCGTAGAAATCGTCGTTGCGGTGCTTGAAGGTGGCCGCGTCCACGGCGCCGATGCGCACTAAAAACTCGCCCCACTCGTGGTCGGAGTCGATCGGCAGCAGCGTGTGGTCAAGGTCAAAGAGGGCAAGCTTCATGCGGGATTCGTCATTCTTTCGCTTCCGCCTGCAACCACTCGCGCAACAGCGGCAGGGTGATCGGGCGTTGGGTTTCAAGGGAATACTGGTCCAGCGAGTCGAGCATCGTCGATAACGATCGCATGTCGCGCTGAAAATGGGACAGCAGGTAGGGTATCACGCCGGGCGACAGCGTCAAGCCGCGGGCGGTGGCGGCGGCCGACAGCGCGGCCACCTTCTCGTCGTCGGTCAGGCCGTGGATCTGGTAGATCAGGCCCCAGCCCATGCGGGTGCGCAGGTCCTCGCGCACCGGCAGCACGGCCGGGGCGACGGCGCCGCTGCACACCATGAAGGCGTTGTTGGCGCGGATTTCGTTAAACAGCGCGAAGGCGTCGATCTGCGCCACCGGCGACAGTTTTTCGCAGTCGTCGAGCAGGTACAGGTCCACCTCGGGCGAATACTGGAATTCGGACTCGATCGAAAACGGCGAGATGTAGCGCGCGCGCCGCTGCTCGTCCTCGCCGCCGGCGCTGGCCAGGGCCTTGAGCAGGTGGGTCTTGCCCACGCCGCCCAGGCCCCACAGGTAGGCGAAGTGCTCGCGCGAGCTTCGATCGGCGAATTGCGCCATCAGCGCCGCCGCCTCGGCGTTCTGCCCCACCTCGAACGATGCGAGGCTGTGCGCCTGGTCCGCGCCTAAATCGAGCACCAGCTGTTTCATGGCGTTCGCCTTGGTTTGATCGTTTGCATAACGCTTTTCTTGACGCTTTTTTTAAATACGTCACGCATTATAGAGGGGCGCCGTGGGTCGTGGTGCCGAAATGCCAAGGGGATGGGTCGCCCGTGCCGCCAGCCAGAATGCCGTGTGCTTGTGCTCTAGCGCGAGGGGAAATGGCATGGAATGTGATTTAGATGGTTAAAAACGGCAGGTGGACGGGGCATTTTGATAAAATAGCGGATTGACCGGGTTCGCGCAGGCTTATTTGCGCGGATTTGTGCAGAAAAGCGCTGAAAACGTGCGATTTTGCTACGAAACGGTCTCCGCCTTCTATTTTACCGCCTCCGCTGCGAAATACACCATGAGCCAAACTTCAAATGTTTCCCTGTCCTACCGTGATGCCGGCGTCGATATCGACGCGGGCGACGCTTTAGTCGAAGCAATCAAGCCTTTCGCCAAGCGCACCATGCGCGAGGGTGTCATGGGCGGCCTGGGCGGTTTCGGCGCCATGTTCGAGATCAGCAAGAAGTACAAGGAGCCGGTGCTGGTGTCCGGCACCGACGGCGTCGGCACCAAGCTCAAGCTGGCGTTCGAGCTCAACCGTCATGACACGGTCGGCATCGACCTGGTCGCCATGAGCGTCAACGACATCCTGGTGCAGGGCGCCGAGCCGCTGTTCTTCCTGGATTACTTTGCTTGCGGCAAGCTCGATGTGGCCATCGCCACCGACGTCATCAAGGGCATCGCCCAGGGTTGCGAGCAGGCCGGTTGCGCGCTGATCGGCGGCGAAACGGCGGAAATGCCGAGCATGTATCCGGCCGGCGAGTACGACCTGGCCGGTTTCGCGGTCGGCGCGGTGGAAAAATCGAAAATCATCGACGGCACCAAGATCGCCCCGGGCGACGTCATCCTGGGCCTGGCCTCGTCGGGCGTGCACTCGAACGGGTATTCGCTGGTGCGCAAGATCATCGAAGTGGCCAAGCCGGACCTGGAAGGCGACTTCCATGGCCGCAAACTGGCCGACGTGCTGATGCAGCCGACCCGCATCTACGTCAAGCCGCTGCTGGCGCTGATGGCCTCGATGGAAGTCAAAGGCATGGTGCACATCACCGGCGGCGGCCTGGTTGAAAACATTCCGCGCGTGCTGCAGCCTGGCCTGGTGGCCGAGCTGGACTCGAAATCGTGGACCCTGCCACCGCTGTTCACGTGGCTGCAGCAGCATGGCGGCGTGGCTGACGCCGAGATGCACCGCGTATTTAACTGCGGCATCGGCATGACGGTCATCGTCTCGCAGGAAAATGCCGCCGCCGCCATCGAGCAGCTGGAAGAGGCCGGCGAGATCGTCTACACCATCGGCAAGATCCGCGCCCGCGTCGGCGACGAGCACCAGACCATCGTCGTGTAAGCCAAGGTTTACGTGCGAAAAAGAAAGCGGACCACGCCAACGCGTCGTCCGCTTTTTTTATTGAACTGAGCAAAAATAAGTTCCGCATGCAGACCGCAGTGACACGTAGGGCGGATTAGCGAAGCGTAATCCGCCATGCGTGAGCCGCCAACGACCCATACCGACCCGCCCGTGTAGAAATGGTGGACCTGACCCCGGAGTTGCTTTTGGTTATGGGCCGGCTTCGCACGCGCCTTTGACGAGGAACGCTTGCGTGGCCTTGGCGATCGCCGCCTTGAGCTCGGCGGGGCCGCCGTCGTACATGTCGTTGTGCCTGGCGCCGGGAGGCTTGACGATGCAGGTGCCGTATTGTTTTTGCTCTTGCGCGTCCGGTAGCACGCCTGGGTCGGCCTGCGTGTCGCTGGCGCGGATCGAGAGCACCTTGACCGCCGCCGTGCGCGGCAGCGCGCCGCGCCGGTTGTCCAGGGTGACCACGCGGGTGATCGTGGGGTCGCCTTCGCTGGCGCGCTCGGCCGAGATGTCGCCACCCAGCGAGTGGCCGATCAACGTCACGTGCCGCCAGTCGTAGCCGGGGTGCGATTTGCTCAGACTATCCTGCACGAAGCGCAGGTTGGCGACGCCACGGCGCCGCATGGTTTTCAGTTGCGGTGCGACATCCTCGTTTCTGTCGAGCTTGGCGTCGGTCGGCAATTGGTGGTCGACGCTGACCACCAGCCACCCGGCCCGGTTCAGCTCCTCGACCAGGAAGCGATACTCCTTGTAGCCGTTGCCGTAGCCGGCGCTGAGCAGGGCCACCGGGCAGGGCGCCTTGGTGCATGGCGCGGCCGGCAGCGACAGTTCGATCGGAATCGCGCGCTGCCGCGCCTGATCCTGCAAGGTCAGGTCCAGGCTGGCGGCCGACGCGCCCGGCATCGCGGCGCCGATGGCGAGCGACAACGCTGAAGCCGGGATTATTGAGAGATGGCGATGACTGACCATTGGACGTCCTTGATCGGCGTGCGCGTTTCGCGGTCGCGCCGGTAGCTGTGAAAGGCGAAGCCGGCGTCGCCGGGATGGCACATCGTGCATTCCGGCGCGGCGGAGAAATTGGTGAAGCCGGCGCGCTCCAGTTGCCAGGCGGCGATGCCGGCCAGGTTCAGGTTGCCCGCTTCCGACGCGATGACCCGCGCCGGCATGGCGTAGCGCTCGCCGAACTGCGCGATCAGTTCCGGCGAGACTTGATAGCAGCAGTCGCCGGCCGCCGGTCCGGTCGCGGCCAGCCAGTCGCCGGGATGTTCGCCGCGCGCGGCCAGCATGTCGGCAAAGCGCGCGATGATGCCGGCGTAGGCGCCGCGCCAGCCGACGTGCAGCGCGGCGACCGCCTTGCCGTCCTTGCGCGCCAATAATACGGGCACGCAGTCGGCGGTGGCGATGGCCAGCAGCAGGCCCGGACGCTCGGTGAACATGCCGTCGGCCTCGCCGCAGTCCTGGTGCGCGCGGTCGGCGACGGCGATGTGCGTGCCGTGCCGCTCGTGCTGCATCGGACGCCGCGCCCAGTACTGCGGAAAGTGCTGCGCCATGTCGTCGTGCCGCCCGCCGAAGCCGTGCACGACCGACGCCACCGACTCTAAAACCGTGCTCCTGATAACCATCGATACCTGTATCTATCTAGCGTTTGAGGATTTTCTGCACCGGCGCCGGGCGCAGGCGGAAGGCGTCCGGCATGCCCGAGCCGAGCAGCGGACGAAGATACATGCGGAAGGCGTCGGTCACATCGGTGCCGCTGGCGCTGATGAACTCGTCCTCCATGACGCGCGTCTTGCCGGCCACCGCTTGCAGCGCCTGCAGTTCGTAGTCGACCGAGTAAAAGCCGGTGCGCTTGATGGCGACCGAGCCGTCGCGGTCGCCCCACATGGCGAATTGCACGGCCTTTTCGGCCACCTCGCGCGCCTCGCGCTGGTCGACGTCGGACACGCAGCCGATGAACGAGCGTTGCAGATAGCCGAAGGTGTCGCCGCGCACGCGCTTGATGCCGAGCTTGGCCTTGATCTCGTCGCACAGCAGGTCGGCCAGCGCGCCGGTGCCCGATAGCTGGACGTTGCCGTGCGCGTCGCGTTCGACTTCCTTGGCCAGCAGGCTGGCGATCGCTTCGCCGGAGGCGTCGTGGATGCCTTCGGAGACGGCGATCACGCAGCGGCCGTGGCGCTCGTACACGGCTTTGACGTCGAGCAGGAACTGGTCGAGCGAGAACACGCGCTCGGGCAGGTAGATCAGGTGCGGGCCGTCGTCGGAAAACTTCTTGCCCAGCGCCGAGGCGGCCGTCAGGAAGCCGGCGTGCCGGCCCATCACCACGCCGACATACACGCCCGGCAGCGCGGCGTTGTCGAGGTTGGCGCCGGCGAAGGCTTGCGCGACAAAGCGCGCGGCCGACGGGAAGCCGGGCGTGTGGTCGTTGCCGACCAGGTCGTTGTCGATGGTCTTGGGGATGTGCATGCAGCGCAGCGGATAGCCCGCCTGCTGCGCCTGCTCGCTGACGATGCGCACCGTGTCGGATGAGTCGTTGCCGCCGATGTAGTAGAACTGCTCGATCTCATGCGCGCGCATCACTTTGAAGATTTCTTCGCAGTACGCCAGGTCAGGCTTGTCGCGGGTGGAGCCGAGCGCCGACGATGGCGTGGCCGCCACCAGTTCCAGGTTGTTGCTGGTCTCGCGCGTGAGGTCGACGAAGTCCTCGTCGACGATGCCGCGCACGCCGTGCATGGCGCCATAGACGCGGGTGACGTCGCGGAAGCGGCGCGCCTCCAGCACCACGCCGGCCAGCGACTGGTTGATGACGGCGGTCGGGCCGCCGCCCTGGGCGACCAGGATTTTGCCTGAAGACATGTTCCGCTCCTTATCGTGGATATCGTGGATAAGACTGAGCCGTGACTATACAGCGAAATTTTTACTTGCCACCGATGTTTTTATCCAGAAACTTTTCAACCCGTCCCCAAAAATCGATGCGGTTTTTCGGCAGCGCCCAGCCGTGGCCTTCCTCCGCGTATTCGACCCACTCGACGTGCGGGTTGGTGCGCTTGACGGCGTCGTAGAACTTCACGCCGTGCACCAGCGGCACGCGCAGGTCGGCGCCGCCGTAGGCCAGCAGCAAGGGCTGCTTGATGCGGGCCGCCTGCTCCAGCGGCGAGGTGGCCTTGAGTTGCGCCGCGTCCTTGACCCGGTCGCCGACCAGCTGCGGCATGCCGTACTGCTTCCAGTCGTCGGAGATGTCCGAGCTGTAGCGCCAGCCGGCATCGTACATCAGGCCGATGTCGGTCACGCCCACCCAGTCGATGCCGCATTTGTACAGGTCGGGATCGTTGATCAGGCCCATCAACGTGGCGTAGCCGCCGTAGCTGGCGCCGGCGATGCAGATGCGCCCGGCGTCGGCGGTGCCCTGGGCGATGGCCCAGCGGGTGCCGTCGGCGATGTCGTCCTGCATCTTCAAGCCCCATTGCTTCCAGCCGGCGCGGAAATGTTTTTCGCCGTAGCCGGTGCTGCCGCGAAACTCCGGCTCCAGCACCGCGTAACCGCGCGAGGCCAGGAACTGGGCGTCGGCGTTCCAGTTCCAGCTGCCGCCACGCACGAAGGGGCCGCCGTGCACCAGCACCACCATCGGCAAATGCTTGTGCGGGCCGCCGGGCGGCAGCGTCAGCCATGCCGGGATCTCGAGGCCGTCGCGCGCGGCGTAGCGCACCTGCTCGCGCGTGCCCATCTCGGCCGGCTTGATGTCGGGGGCGACGGTGCCGACCTCGCTCATGCGTTTGGTCTCGGTATTAAAGATCAGAAAACGCGACGGTTGCTGGTCCGAGAACGATTCCACCAGCACCCACGGCGTTTCCGGCCGGCGCGCGGGCGTGATCAGGTTGATGGTGCCGGGCAGCTTGGCGTCGACGGTCTGCTGCAGCGCCTTCATGGCCGGATCGAACCACGCCGTGCCGAGCGCGTCGGCATGCACCCGCACGCCGAGCAGCTTGTTGTTGCTGATGATCAGATGGCCCCGGAAATCGAAGCCATCCAGGACCACCAGCGACTCGCCCAACTTGTTGTTGGCCAGGTCGTAGCGGTACAGGGCGCTGCGGTCGCCACCATGGTTGCTGGTGACGTAGAGCGCGCCGTCGGGGCCGAAGGCGAGCGGAGCGAATTCGTTGTCGCCGCCGACGTAGGCGTCGAAGCTTGCCAGCACGCGCCATTGCCGGGTGGCGGGGTCCAGGTAGCGGATCGAGCGGATGTTCTTGTCCAAGGTTTCGACCAGGCGCGGTTCGCCGTTCTGGTCGAGCAGCCACGAGCGCGCCACGCCCGGATGGTCGACCGAATGGGCGCCGCCGGTGCGGGTGTTCAGGCGCAGCAGGTCGAGCGAGACCAGGATGCCGGGATTGACGATGCCGGCGTCGCTGACGTAGACGTCCTCGCCGGTCTGCGGCCCGTCCTGGTCGAGCATGAAGGTATGCCACGGCAGCATTTCGTTGCCGCTGCCGTCGGTGACGAACGGCGAGTTGCGCTTGGCCAGCTGGCGAAAACCCTTGCCGTCGCGGTTGACCGCGAACAGGCCGGGGCCGAAGCGCAGGTCGCGCTGGCCGCTGGCCTTGTCGGTGGTGCTGAACATCAGACGCTCGTTGTTGACCCAGCGCGCATGGCCGATATCGGTGTCGGAGAACTGGGCCACCATGCGCGCGCTCATGTCGCCGAGATCGACCACCGCCAGGCCGTCGCGCCGTCCTTTGGCGCCGGTGAAGGCGGCCAGATACCGTCCGTTGGGCGACAGCATGGCGCCGTTGAAGGATGGATTGGCGAAGAAGCTGGCGATTGGCGGTCGCGCCGCGGTGGCGGCCGTGGCCGGGGCGTCGGCGGCCTGGACCGCGGAGCCGTGGGCGGCGAAGATGGTGGCAACCGCCAGGGCGGTGCGCAAGAGGAACTGGTTGAGTCTCATCGTTATTATGGTTAGCTGTTCTGGTGTTTTGGATTGGCGAGCGGCGTTGACGCTCAGGGGTTGGCCGTGTTGGGTCCGATATTTTTGTCCAGGAATTTCTCCACCCGTCCCCAGAAATCGATGCGGTTTTTCGGCAGTGCCCAGCCGTGGCCTTCCTCCTCGTACTCGATCCACTCGACGTTGGGGTTGCCGGCTTTGACGGCCTGGTGGAACTTGGTGCCGTGCGGCAGCGGCACGCGGCGGTCGGCGCCGCCGTAGGCCAGCAGCAGCGGCTGCTTGATGCGCGCCGCCTGCAGCAGCGGCGAGGTGGCCTTGAGTTGCTCGGCGTCCTTGACCTGGTCGCCGACCAGATCCGGCATGCCATACTGTTTCCAGCCGTCGGGCATGTCGGAGCTGAAGTTCCAGTGGCCGTCGTACAGCAGGTTGATGTCGGTCACGCCGATCCAGTTGACGCCGCACTTGTACAGGTCGGGGTCGTTGATCAGGCCCATCAAGGTTGCGTAGCCGCCGTAGCTGGCGCCGGCGATGCAGATGCGCCTGGCGTCGGCAGTGCCTTCGGCGATCGCCCAGCGCGCGCCGTCGGCGATGTCGTCCTGCATCTTCAAGCCCCACTGCTTCCAGCCGGCGCGGAAGTGCTTGTTGCCGAAGCCGGTGCTGCCGCGAAATTCCGGTTCCAGCACCGCATAGCCGCGCGAGGCCAGGAACTGGGTGTTCGCATCCCAGCCCCAGCTGCCGCCGCGCACGTGGGGGCCGCCGTGGACCAGCACCACCAGCGGCAGGTTCTTGCCGCCGCCCTTGGGCAGGGTCAGCCAGGCGGGGATCTCCAGCCCGTCGCGCGCCTTGTAGCGCACCAGTGTTCGCCGGCCCATCCGTTCCGGCTCGATCTGCGGATGGCTGTTGCCGAGCAGGCTCAGTTTTTGGGTGTCGCTGTTGTAGATCATCGTGCGCGCCGGGAACTGATCCGAATAGGCCGTCACCATCACCCACGGCGATTCCGGCCGCGCCGGCAGCACCAACAGGTTGACGGTGTTGGGCAGCATTTGGTTGATCCTGGCCTGCATCGCCTTCATGTCGTCGTCGAACCAGTCGGTGTCGCGCGCGTCGGTCAGGCGGCGCACGCCGAGCAGCTTGCCCTTGCCGAACAGAAGGCTGCCGCTGAAGTCGTAGTCCGCCAGCCGCACCACCGGCTGGTCGGAAATCTTGTTGGTGGCGAAGTCGAAGGTGTACACGGCCGTCTTGTCCTGGCCGGCGTTGCTGATGACGTACAAGGTGCCGTCCGGCCCGAAGGCCAGCGGGCTGAAGGCCCCCTCGCCGCCGGTGTAGGCGTCGTAGCTGACGAGCTTGCGCCATGCGTCGTCCCTGGCCGGGTCGCGGTAATAAATGGTGCTGATCCTGCCCTCGAGCGTGGTGGTCAGGCGCGGTTCGCCGTTGTGGTCGAGCAGCCAGCTGATGCTGTTGCCGGGACGGGTGAACGAGGTATAGCGGCCGGTCGTCGTATTGAGGCGTTGCAGGTCCACATAGTCGACCTGGCCCTGCTTGGTGGCGGCGCGATAGGTGACGTAGATGTCGTCGGAATTCTGGGCGTTCCTTTGGCCGAGCAGATAGGTATTCCATGGCAGCAGTTCGCGGCTGCGGATGCCCGAGGCGCCGCTGTTGACGAACGGTTTGCCGCTGCGGCTCACCAGTTGCAGCAGCTTGCCGCCGTCGCGGTCGATCGCGAACAGCCCCGGCGCGTAGCGTCTGTCGCCCTGGCCGACGCTGCGGTCGGTGGCGGTGAATACCAGCCGCTCGTCGTTGACCCATTGGAAGGACCCGATGTCGGCGTCGGTGAAGGAGCCCACCACCTTGACGCTGGAGTCGCTCAGCGTGACCACGCCCAGGCGATCGCGGCTCTCCTTGCCGGCCACGCGTACGGCCAGGTATTTGCCGCTGGGCGAGAGCAGCGCGCCGCTGAACTGGGGACTGTCATAGAAGGCGGCGATCGGCGGCGGCGCTTCCTTGGCCCCGGCGGTCACCGCCGGCGCGTCGGCCGCGCGGGCGGTCGGGGCTTGGGCAATGAACGCGGTCGCCGCCGCCAGTGTGGCGCGGACGAACAGCTGGTGAAATCGCATGGGGCGCTCGTGAAATGTTGGAGGTCTGGAACAATACCACCAAGTTGTCAAATCCGCCACATTCCTCCTCGATGCTGTTGTTGGCCGCCTACGGCACGGCGCCCTGGCCGATATTTTTGTCGAGGAATTTCTCCACCCGTCCCCAGAAGTCGATGCGGTTTTTCGGCAGCGCCCAGCCGTGGCCTTCTTCCTCGTATTCGATCCATTCGACGTTGGGATTGCCTTCCTTGACGGCCTTGTAGAACCGGGTTCCGTGCGGCAGCGGCACGCGCACGTCGGCGCCGCCGTAGGCCAGCAGCAGCGGCTGCTTGATGCGCGACGCCTGCAGCAACGGCGATGTCGCCTTCAATTGCTCGGCGTCCTTGACCTGGTCGCCCACCAGCGCCGGCATGCCGTATTGTTTCCACGCGTCCTGCATGTCGGAGCTGAAGTTCCATTGGCCGTCGTACAGCAGGTTGATGTCGGTCACGCCGGCCCAGTCGATGCCGCATTTGTACAGGTCGGGATCGTTGACCAGGCCCATCAACGTGGC
Source organism: Duganella sp. AC237 (assembly GCF_979254035.1). Lineage (NCBI taxonomy): Bacteria > Pseudomonadati > Pseudomonadota > Betaproteobacteria > Burkholderiales > Oxalobacteraceae > Duganella > Duganella sp. AC237. The sequence continues at coordinate 790,110 of NZ_CEEDEW010000003.1, forward strand.
GTAGCCGCCGTAGCTGGCCCCGGCAATGCAGATGCGCTTGGCGTCGGCGGTGCCCTGGGCGATGGCCCAGCGCGCGCCGTCGGCGATGTCGTCCTGCATTTTCAGGCCCCATTGCTTCCAGCCGGCGCGGAACAGCCGCTTGCCGTAGCCGGTGCTGCCGCGGTATTCCGGCTCCAGCACCGCGTAGCCGCGCGAGGCCAGGAACTGGGCGTCCGCGTCCCAGCCCCAGCTGCCGCCGCGCACGTATGGGCCGCCATGCACCAGCACCACCAGCGGCAGGTTCTTGGCGGCGCCGCGCGGCATCGTCAGCCACGCGGGAATGACAAGCCCGTCACGCGCCTTGTAGTGGACCAGCGACTGCTGCGCCATCCGCGCCGGATCGATTTGCGGGAAGAGGCCGCCGATCAGGTTCAGTTTTTTGGTGTCGCTGTTGTAGAGCATCGTGCGCGACGGGAACAGGTCCGAATACGATTCCACCAGCACCCACGGCGACTCCGGCTTGGTCGGCAGGGTCAGCAGGTTGATGGTGTTCGGCAGCATCTGGTCGATCTTGGCCTGCATCGCCTTCATGCCGTCGTCGAGCCAGGTCGTGTCCCAGGCATCGGTGAGGCGCCGCACGCCGATCAGCTTGTTGTTGGCGAAGATGAGGTGGCCGTTGAAATCGTAACCGTCGAGCACGATCAGCGGCTTGTCGGCGATTTTGTTGGCGGCGAAATCGAAGGTGTAGACGGCCGACTTGTCCAGGCCGGCGCTGCTGGTCACATACAGCGTGCCGTCCGGGCCGAAGGTGAGCGGGGTGAACGCGCCCTTGCCGCCGGTGAAGCTGTTGAAGCTGACGAGCTTGTGCCACTCGGGGTCCTTGGCCGGATCGCGGTGGTAGATCGTGCTGACGCCTTTCTCGCTGGTGGTGGTCAGGCGCGGCTCGCCGTTCAGGTCCAGCAGCCAGGACATGCTGTCGCCCGGGCGTTTGAACGAGGTGTAGCGGCCGGTGAGCGTGTTGAGGCGCTGCAGCTCGACATAATCGATTTGCCGGGTCGGCTGTATCGCCGGTTTGGTCACGTAGACGAATTCGGAATCCTGCGGCGTCGGCTGGCCCAGCAAGTACGTATTCCACGGCAGCAGCTCGCGGCTGCGGATGGCGGTGGCGCCGCCCGCCGTGATGAACGGCTTGCCGGCGCGGCTGGCCAGTTGCATGAACTTGCTGCCGTCGCGGTTGACCGCGTACAGGCCGGGGGCGTAGCGCGCGTCGCCCTGGCCGACGCTGCGGTCGGTGGCGGTGAACACCAGCCGCTCGTCGTTGACCCAGTCGAAGCTGCCGATGTCGGCGTCGCTGAAATTACCCACGCCCTTGACGCTGTTGTCGCTCAGCGTGATGACGGCCAGCGCGTCGCGCATGTCCTTTTTGCCCAGGCGCACGGCCAGGTATTTGCCGCTGGGCGAGAGCAGCGCGCCGCTGAACTCGGGATTGCTGAAGAAATCGGCGATCGGCGGACGCGCGGCGGTGGTGGCCGGCGCCGGGGCGGCGGGTTGGCCGGCCTCGGCCGCCGCTGCCACCCGTGGCACGGTCAGGACGGCGAGGGCGAGCAGTGCGGAATGGGCGAGCAATTGCTTGAGTCTCATGGGATGGTATGAAAGTAGGATAACTGCCCGAGGGTACCACCAAGTTATCAAATCCGCCACATGCGGTGATGCCCGAAATGTAACGTTACATATTCGTGCGTTCGGCCGCGCGGATGTAATCGACCAGCGCGGCGGTCTCGGGGTCCGGCGCCGGCGTCATCAGGCTGACGGCCACCATCGTCAGCAGGCCGGCCGGCACGCCGAAGATGCCGGCCGAGATCGGCGCGATGTGGAACCACTGGCCGGCCGCGCTGCCCCCGAGCACCGGATTGGTGTGCAACATATAGTAAAGGCAGACGGCGAAGCCGGCGATCATGCCGGCCACGGCGCCCTGGTAGTTGGCGCGTTTCCAGAACACGCCCAGCGCCAGCGCCGGGAACATCGCCGAGCCGGCCAGCGAGAACGCCGCGCCCACCAGCGAGATGATGTCGCCGGGCTTGGTCGAGGCGGCGTAGGCGGCGATGAAGGCCACCCCCAGCAGCAGCAACTTGGAGATCGTCACGCGCTTTTGCGTGGAGGCGGTGCGGTCGACGATCTTGTAATAGATGTCGTGCGACAGCGCGTTGGAAATCGCCAGCAGCAGGCCGTCGGCGGTCGACAGCGCCGCCGCCAGCCCGCCGGCCGCCACCAGGCCGGAGATCACGTACGGCAGGCCGGCGATCTCGGGCGTGGCCAGCACCAGCACGTCGGCGTCGATGGTGATCTCGGCCAGCTGCACCACGCCGTCGCGGTTGATGTCGCTGATGCTGAACAGCGGATTGACCTTGTCGACATTGCTCCAGTACGAGACCCAGTTGGGCAAGTGGGCGAAGTCGCTGCCGACCAGCGCGCTGTAGATGTCGTACTTGACCAGCACCGCCAGCGCCGGAATGGTCAGGTAGATCAGCAGGATGAAGAACAGGGTCCAGAATACCGACACGCGCGTGTCGTGCACCGACGGCGTGGTGTACGAGCGCATCAGGATATGCGGCAAGGCGGCCGTGCCCAGCATCAGGCAGAACACCAGCGCCAGGAAGTTGTTGCGCTTGATGTCGGAGGTGGCCGGATCGCCGGGGTAGGGCGTGGCGTGCGGGGTGATCGGCTCGGCGCGGGCCAGGTTCTGGGTGCGCGCGTCCGACCACATGCGGGCGGCCTCGTCGGCGTCTTTCGGATAGGCGATCAGCGCGCGCTCGGCGTTGCGGATCTCCAGCAGCGAGGCGTTGCGCAGCTTGACCTCGTCGAGCTTGCGCTGCATTTGCAGCCGTCCCGCCTCCCACGACGACGGCAGGGTGTTGAGGCGCAACTGGTAGTCGTCGGCGCGCTGGCGGAAGATGGCGCGCACCTCGGCCTCTTTCGGATCGTTTTGAAGCACCGCTTCGCGCGCGCTCAGTTGCGGCAGCAGCTTGCCGTAGGCCACCTGCGGAATCGGGTTGTCGCTGTGCTTGGCCGACAGCCAGATGGCCGGTATCAGGAAGGCGACCAGGATGATGATGTACTGCGCCACCTGGGTCCAGGTGATGGCGCGCATGCCGCCCAGGAAGGAGCACACCAGGATGCTGGCCAGGCCAAGGAAGATGCCGACCGAGAAGTCGACGCCGGTGAAGCGCGAGGCGATCAGTCCCACCGCGTAGATCTGCGCCACCACGTAGGTGAACGAGACGATGATGGTGGCGGCGACGGCGATGATGCGCACGGCGCGGCCGCCGCGGTTTTCGTCGCTGGCGCCGCCGTAGCGCGCGGCCAGGAAGTCGGGGATGGTGTACTGGCTGAACTTGCGCAGGTAGGGCGCGATCAGCAGCGCCACCAGGCAATAGCCGCCGGTCCAGCCCATGATGTAGGCCAGGCCGTCGAAGCCGTGCAGATACAGGCCGCCGGCCAGGCTGATGAAGCTGGCGGCCGAGATCCAGTCGGCGGCGGTGGCCATGCCGTTGAACATGGCGGGCACGCGGCGTCCGGCGACGTAATATTCCAGCACGTTGGAGGTGCGGCTGAGCACGCCGAGCGTGGCGTACAGCACGATGGTGGCGAACATGAACAGGTAGCCGATCCACACGCGCGGCATGCCTTCCTGCTCCAGCACGGCCAGCGAAATCAGGAAGAAGACGAAGCCGAGCGTGAACAGCAGGTAGTAGCGGCTCAGGCGCCGGAAGAAGGTGCCGGGTTCTTTCAAACGGGTGGCTCCTTCATGGCCGAGGGCTTGACTGCCGCGGCGGCCCGGTCCAGGCGGCGCATGCGCCAGGCGTAGAACGCCAGGATGGCCAGCGACACCAGCGACGCGCCCTGCGCGGCCAGGTAGAACGACAGCGGCCAGCCGAACACGCTCAGCCCGGTCAACTCGCGCGCGAAGAAGGCGACGCAGAAGCCGGTGAGCAGCCACAGCAGCAGCAACCAGCCGGTCATGGCGCGGGTCTTGCGCCAGTGCTGTTGGCGCGTCAGCGGCGTGGCGGGCGGGACTTTGGCGTCATCCATAATGCGGCGGCTCGCTTTCTTCTTCCGGCGGTGGCGGCGGCGGGAAGCCGACCCGGAACAGGCAGCCCGGCAGCTTCGGTTGCAGGGCGCGCGGATTGCTGTAGATGTCGACCTCGGCGCCGTGCTGCTGGGCGATTTCGCGCACGATCGCCAGCCCCAAGCCGCTGCCCTCGGCGGTGTGGCCGAGGATGCGGTAGAAGCGCTCGAACACCCGCTCGCGCTCGGCCTTGGCGATGCCGGGCCCGGTGTCCTCGACTTCCAGGTAACCGGGCTCGCCGTGGTGGCCGCGCACCCGCACCGTCACGCTGCCGCCGGCCGGCGTGTAGCGCAGCGCGTTGTCGATCAGGTTGGACAGCAGCTCGCGCAGCATGGTCGGATCGCCGACGATCTGCACCGGTTCGTCCGGCGCCTCGTAGCCCAGGTCGATGCGGTGCGAGAACGAAGCCTGCACCCAATCCTGTACCACGCCGCGCGCCAGTTCGGACAGTTCCAGCGGCAGCATCGCGGTGCCGGTTTGCGGCTGGTTTTCGGCGCGCGCCAGGGCCAGCAGCTGGTTGACCAGGCGCGTGGCCGCCTGCGAGCTCTTGGCCAGCTGTTCCAGCGAGCGGTGGATCTCGCCGCCGTCGGTCTGGCGCAGCGCCAGCTCCGACTGCATGCGCATGCCCGCCAGCGGCGTGCGCATCTGGTGCGCGGCGTCGGCGATGAAGCGTTTTTGCATCTCGATCGACAGCGACAGCCGCGCCAGCATTTCGTTGAGCGAGCGCACCAGCGGGGAAATCTCCTCCGGCACGTCGCTCGATTCGATGGGGCTCAGGTCGTCCGAACCGCGCGCGCGTATGCGCTCCTGCAACTGCGCCAGCGGCGACAGGCCGCGCGCCAGCGCGAACCAGACCAAGGCCAGCACGATCGGCAGGATGATGAACTGCGGCAGGATCACGCCCTTGATGATCTCGTTGGCCAGCTGGCCGCGCTTTTCCAGCGTCTCGGCCACCTGCACCAGCGCCAGCTGCGGCGCGTCGTCGCCGACCCTTTCCAGCCGCACATAGGAATAGGCCACGCGCACCGGCGTGCCGTGCATGCTGTCGTTGCGGAAGCGCACGCTGCCGGCGCGGTAGCGCTCGTCCTCTTCCAGCTGCGGCGCAGGCAGGTCGCGGTCGCCGTCGATGTGCTCGCCGCGCGGGCCGTGGATCTGGAAATACACATTGTCGACGTCGTCGGCGCGCAGGATGTCGCGCGCCGAGCCGGACAGGCTTTTAATGATCTTGCCGTCGACCGAGCGTACCTGCTGCGCCAGCACCGTCACGCTGTCCTCCAGCGCATGGTCGAACGGCTGGTTGGCGATCGACTTGGCGACCAGGTAGGTGATGGCGATGCTCATCGGCCACAGCAGCAGCAGCGGCGCCAGCATCCAGTCGAGGATTTCGCCGAACAGGGAATTTTGCATGCCCTCGTCGGCCTCGGCGGCGGGCGGCTGGTATTCCGGGCCGTCCTCCTGCGCGTCCTTGAATGGCTCGGGCAAGTGCCCGGGCGCCGGCAGGCGGTTCACTTGACGGCGTCGCCGACGTCGGCGTTGGCGCTGGCGCGGGCCGCTTCGGAATATTTCTCCAGGCAATAGCCCAGCCCGCGCACGGTGGCGATGCGCACGCCGCCCACCTCGATCTTCTTGCGCAGCCGGTGCACATAGACCTCGATGGCGTTGTTGCTCACTTCCTCGCCCCATTCGCACAGGTGGTCGACCAGTTGTTCTTTCGACACCAGGCGGCCGGTGCGCGCCAGCAGGATTTCCAGCAGGCCCAGCTCGCGCGCCGACAGGTCCAGCATCTGGTCGTTGATATAGGCGCTGCGGCCGACCTGATCGTACGACAGCGGCCCGTGCTTGATGACGGTGGCGCCGCCGCCGGCGCCCCGGCGCGTGAGCGCGCGCACCCGCGCCTCCAGCTCGGACAGCGCGAACGGCTTGGCCATGTAATCGTCGGCGCCCAGGTCGAGGCCGTTGACCCGCTGCTCGATCGAGTCGGCCGCCGTCAAAATCAGCACCGGCAGCAGCGACGCGCGCGCGCGCAGCCGGCGCAGCACCTCCAGCCCGGACAGCTTGGGCAGGCCCAGGTCCAGGATCAGCAGATCGAATTCCTGGGTGGAGAGGGCGGTGTCGGCCTCCTGGCCGTTGCGCACGCAATCGATGGCGTAGCCGGACTGGCGCAGCGAGCGCGTCAGCCCGTCGGCCAGCACGCTGTCATCTTCGGCTAGTAAAATACGCATGTCAGAACACTCCGGCTACAGAAGTTTGTATTGTGTTTCATTTCCCGCAAGGTGGCGAGTTTTTGTACGATTTCGCCGATTCTGTAGAAATCCGCTTGCATTGATAACTGTTTTTTTATACAGTACTGCCTGAACCGACGAATTGTCCCACCACCCACTGGTTGAAAGCACATTATGGACGACAAAAAAGCTGTAATTCCCGCATCTGAAAAAGCCAAGGCGCTGGCCGCCGCGCTGGCACAGATTGAAAAGCAATTCGGCAAAGGCTCCGTCATGCGCATGGACGCCAACGCGCCGATCGAGGACGTGCAAGTGGTGTCGACCGGCTCGCTGGGCCTGGACATCGCGCTGGGCGTCGGCGGCTTGCCGCGCGGCCGCGTGGTGGAAATCTACGGTCCCGAGTCGTCCGGTAAAACCACGCTGACACTGCAAACCATCGCGGAAATGCAAAAATTGGGCGGCACCTGCGCGTTCATCGACGCGGAACACGCGCTGGACGTCGGCTATGCCCAAAAATTGGGCGTCAACCTGCATGAACTGCTGATCTCGCAGCCGGACACCGGCGAGCAAGCGCTGGAAATCTGCGACGCGCTGGTGCGTTCGGGCTCGGTCGACCTGGTCGTCATCGACTCCGTGGCCGCGCTGACGCCACGCGCCGAGATCGAAGGCGACATGGGCGATTCGCTGCCGGGCCTGCAAGCCCGTCTGATGTCGCAAGCGCTGCGCAAGCTGACCGGCTCGATCAACCGCACCAATACGCTGGTCATCTTCATCAACCAGATCCGTATGAAGATCGGTGTCATGTTCGGTTCGCCGGAAACCACCACCGGCGGTAACGCGTTGAAGTTCTACGCCTCCGTGCGCCTGGACATCCGCCGCACCGGCTCGATCAAATCGGGCGACGAGGTGATCGGTAACGAAACCAAGGTCAAGGTCGTCAAGAACAAGATCGCGCCACCGTTCAAGGAAGCGCACTTCGACATCCTGTACGGCGCCGGCACCTCGCGCGAAGGCGAGATCCTGGACCTGGGCGTGGAAGCGAAGATCGTCGAGAAGTCCGGTTCGTGGTACAGCTACAACGGCGAGCGCGTCGGCCAGGGCAAGGACAACGCCCGTATCTTCCTGCAGGAGCGTCCGGCGCTGGCGTGGGAAATCGAAAACAAGGTCCGTGAATCGCTGGGCGTGCGCACTTTGCCGCCGCTGGCAGCCGACAAGGCCGAGAGCGTCGTCAAGCTGAAGTCGGTCGATAAAGCGGACAAAGGCGACAAGGCCGACGCGGCGTAATTTGCCCGTAGTCCGAATCGCAGCCACCGCGCCATTCCCATGGCCGGTGGTTTTTCTCATTGTGCAGAGGGTTTTATGGCCGCACCTCAACTTAGCCTGAAGGGACGCGCGCTACGGTTCCTGTCGATGCGCGAGCACAGCCGGCTGGAGCTGGGCCGCAAGCTGTCCAAGTACGCGGAGGAGGGCGACGACATCGAAGCGCTGCTCGACCTGCTGGAAAAAAACAACTGGCTGTCGCAGGAGCGGTTTTCGGAATCGCTGATCCACCGGCGCTCCGCGCGCTTCGGCAACAGCCGGATCGTGGCGGAATTACAAAGCCACGGCGTCAAAGGCGAAGCGTTGCAGGAACTCAAAGCCGGCCTGGCCGACAGCGAAACGGCGCGCGCCTGCGAAGTGTGGGAGCGCAAGTTCGGTGTCGTCGCCACCGACCCGAAGGAGCGCAACAAACAGATGCGTTTTCTGATGCTGCGCGGTTTTTCCCAACGCGCCGTGCAAGCCGCGATGAAAGGCGTCGATCTCGACGAGGAAATGTAAGTTGTCGACGGCCCATTGCGGGCCGCTGGCAACCGGGTAAAATGGATTTTTCTCCCAAGAAATCCACCGCCATGACCCGACGCGATATGGCCAAGGCACTGACGCTGGCGGCGTGGCTCTGGCTGCCAACGCTGGCGGTGCTGACAACGGATCAACCGCAAAGCGCCGCCGACATCTTCGCGTTGCTGGCGTTTTCCCTCCTTGTGCTAGCCCTTCCGCTGGCGCTGATACCGCGTGTACGCCTCTACTTCCTGCTCTGGGCCCCGCTGGCGCTGCTGGTCTTGCCATACACTTATCTGACGTACTTCTACAGCAGCGTCCCGGGCGACGCCATATTGGCGTCGGCCCTGCACACCAGCCCCGCCACCAGCATGCAAGTGCTCGCCTCGTTTGGCTGGCGCGTCTGGCTCGTGCCGCTCAGCCTGCTGGCCTACGTACTGCTGGCCCTCAGCCTCAAGCGCCAATGGCAACTCGGCATGCCGACCCGCAAACGCCTGCTGGCCGTCGTGCTGGCCTGTGTCAGCATTGCCATGGTCGCCCGGCTGGCGCTACCCCAGCAGCTCAAGCTGCCCCCGCTGCTGGAACAATCCACACTCAACCTGGCCTTCCCCAGCGGCCTGGCGATGTCGCTGTCCCGACTGGCGCGCCACCAAAACCACGCCAGCGCCAAAGAATTCGCCAGCGTCCACGGCCGCCCGGCCACTGGGGCGGAGCCGCAACCGCTGCTGGTCGTGCTGGTCATCGGCGAAAGCCTGCGCGCCGACCACCTCGGCATCAACGGCTACGTCCGCAACACCACACCGCAACTGGCCGCGCTCGGACCGGAACTGCTGACGTTCCCGGACGTCGCCTCCACCGCCAACTGGACCGACCACGCAATGCCCGCCATCGTCTCGCTGCCGGCCGGCACTGCGGGCAAGCAACGCGCCAGCGTCCTGCAAACCTTCAGCGAAGCCGGCTTCCGCACGGCCTGGCTGTCCAATCAGGAGCCGACGCCGTTCAGCCGTGGCGCCGACGTCGTCGAGCACGCCGTCAACGCCCAGGACTTCCATCTGCGCACGGACGCCAACCTGCTGCCGCTGATGACGTCCTTCGTCCGCCAGGCCGGACCGCGCCAGTTCGTCGTGCTGCATATGATCGGCAGCCACATTCCATACGAGGAGCGCTACGGCGCCGCCTCGCGCGTCTACCGGCCGACGCTGCGCGAGCTCGGCATCGACGCGCCGCTGCCGGCCGACAAGACAGCCGCCATCAACTCCTACGACAACACGGTGGTCGAGACCGACCGTTTCCTCGCGCGCGTGATCGACGTGCTGCGCGCCGAGTCGCGCCCGGCCGTGATGGTGTACACCTCCGACCATGGCGAAAACTTGTTCGACGACCGGCGCCACCTCTTCATGCACGCCCAGACCGGCCCGACCCGTCACGATACGCACGTCCCCTTGCTTGTCTGGATGAACCCACCATACCGGGCCGCCCATCCGGCCGTCGAGCAAGCGCTGCGGGCCAACGCTGAAAAGAAGATCAGCCATGCCGCCATGTTTCCGACCTTGCTGGACATTGGCGCGGTCGGTTGGGACGGCAATGACGCCAGCCACAGCTTCGCATCCCCCTCATATATAGAGCGCCCCCGCGACGTCATGATCGACGCCGTGTCGACCACGCCGTACGAAAGCCTCAAATAACTTCCGCGGCGCAACAAAGCCGCGCAGTTTTATGACGAGTTGGCATCAGGCACGTCGCAAGTCGGGCTGGGGTGTGCTACACTTTTAGGGTTTTTGCAGCACCGTGGGTGCGGTGGTTGTCCGTAGAAGCTACGGCAACGTGCATTTTCGATAAGAGAAATGCGCAAGGCTGCTAACTAACTCATGCCGCGAGAGCGGTAATTCTTATGTCACTGTCACTACCAGTTCACTGTCGTGCGTTCCGCACGGTCGTCCCAGCATATCCGCATACCGGTTGCCTATGGAAGATTGACGCCTGTTTCACCTCCGGCCTTCGCGCTGGCAGCACCCCCCTGATCGTCGCCACACCCCCCAATTCCAAAACATTGCCCCGCACCGCGTCACGACGCCGTCGCACGGGCCGGTTTTACCCGCGCTGGGTGGACAAAGCAGCACCGGGTAGCGCGTAGCAACATCTGCTTACTAGCAACACACATTTCGCAGTATCAACCGATTTATACACATCAGCATCAGAAGGGAAGCCAGCATGAAAATCCATGAGTATCAAGGCAAAGAAATCCTCCGAAAATACGGAGTGACGGTTCCGCGCGGTATTCCGTGCATGTCCGTTGAAGAAGCAGTTAAAGCTGCGGAAACCTTGGGCGGCCCGGTCTGGGTTGTGAAAGCACAAATCCACGCCGGTGGCCGTGGTAAAGGCGGCGGCGTGAAAGTTGCGAAATCGCTGGAACAAGTCAAAGAATTCTCCGAGCAGATCCTGGGCATGCAGCTGGTCACGCACCAGACCGGCCCTGAAGGCCAAAAAGTACGCCGCCTGCTGATCGAAGAAGGCGCGGACATCAAGAAAGAACTGTACGTCTCGCTGGTCACCGACCGCGTCTCGCAGCGCGTTGTCCTGATGGCTTCCTCCGAAGGCGGCATGGACATCGAAGAAGTTGCCGAGTCCCACCCAGAACTGCTGCACTCGATCGCCATCGATCCAGCCGTCGGCCTGACCGACGCTGAAGCCGCTGGCATCGCTGCGAAGATCGGCGTGCCGGAAGCGTCGATCGCCGACGCTGTCACCAACCTGCAAGGCCTGTACAAAGCCTACTGGGAAACCGACTCGTCGCTGGCCGAAATCAACCCGCTGATCTTGACCGGTTCGGGCAAGGTTATCGCTCTGGACGCCAAGTTCAACTTCGACGCCAACGCGCTGTTCCGTCAACCGGAAATCGTCGCTTACCGCGATCTGGACGAAGAAGATCCAGCCGAAGTCGAAGCATCGAAATTCGACCTGGCCTACATCTCCCTCGACGGTAACATCGGCTGCCTGGTCAACGGCGCCGGTCTGGCCATGGCCACCATGGACACCATCAAGCTGTTCGGCGGCGAGCCGGCCAACTTCCTGGACGTGGGCGGCGGTGCGACGGCTGAGAAAGTCACCGAAGCATTCAAGATCATGCTGAAAAACCCAGGCCTGAAAGCTATCCTGGTCAACATCTTCGGCGGCATCATGCGCTGCGACGTGATCGCCGAAGGCGTGATCACCGCGGTGAAAGCTGTCTCGCTGAACGTGCCGCTGGTGGTCCGCATGAAGGGCACCAACGAAGACCTGGGCAAGAAGATGCTGGCCGATTCCGGTCTGCCTATCATCGCTGCCGACACCATGGAAGATGCAGCGAAGAGCGTCGTCGCCGCCGCTGCCGGTCAAGCTTAATTAAGGAATCAACATGTCCATTCTGATCAATAAAGATACCAAAGTCGTTACCCAAGGGATCACCGGCAAGACCGGCCAGTTCCACACCCGTGGCTGCCGCGATTACGCGAACGGCAAAAATGCGTTCGTCGCAGGCGTGAACCCGAAGAAAGCCGGCGAAGACTTCGAAGGCATTCCAATTTTCGCCAACGTTGCTGAAGCGAAAAAAGAAACCGGCGCCAACGTGTCGGTCATCTACGTTCCACCAGCAGGCGCGGCCGCCGCTATTTGGGAAGCCGTAGAAGCCGAGCTGGACCTGGCAATTTGCATCACCGAAGGCATTCCTGTCCGCGACATGATGGCCCTGAAGGACCGCATGGCCAAAGCCGGCTCGAAGACCCTGCTGCTGGGCCCTAACTGCCCAGGCCTGATCACCCCTGATGAAATCAAGATCGGCATCATGCCAGGCCACATCCACAAGAAGGGCCGTATCGGCGTCGTGTCGCGTTCGGGCACCCTGACCTATGAAGCAGTCGGCCAGCTGACCGCGCTGGGCCTGGGCCAATCGTCGGCAGTCGGCATCGGCGGCGACCCGATCAACGGTCTGAAGCACATCGACGTCATGAAGATGTTCAACGACGATCCTGATACCGACGCGGTCATCATGATCGGCGAAATCGGCGGTCCGGACGAAGCCAACGCGGCTTATTGGATCAAAGACAACATGAAAAAACCGGTCGTCGGCTTCATCGCCGGTGTTACCGCTCCTCCGGGCAAGCGCATGGGCCACGCCGGCGCGCTGATCTCCGGCGGCGCGGACACCGCACAAGCCAAACTGGAAATCATGGAAGCTTGCGGCATCACCGTCACCAAAAACCCGTCCGAAATGGCGCGTCTGCTGAAAGCCATGCTGTAATTACAGCCCGGTTGAATGTGGAATAATAAAGGGGAGCCTCGTGCTCCCCTTTATTTATTGGAGAACCGGATTGGCGAAGATCATCGTCACGCGCGACGGCCAGGTGGAACAGCAGGTCCAGCTGAGCAAGGAACGGATGACCATCGGCCGCCATCCGCGCAACGACATCGTGCTGACGCATCCGGCCGTCAGCGGCGAGCACGCCGTCATCGTCACCATCCTCGACGACTCCTTTCTGGAAGACCTGCACAGCACCAACGGCACCTTCGTCAACGGCCACCGCATCGGCAAGCATTTCCTGCAACACCAAGACGTCATCAAGATGGCCAAGTTCGAGGTCGAATTCCTGGCCGACGGCGTGCGGCCGAGCATGGCCGCCGAACCACTGCTGGCCCATATCGAAGTCTTAAACGGCAACAATGCCGGGAAACAAATGGCGCTGACCAAGCCGCAGACCACGCTCGGCCGTGCTGGCGTGCAGGTGGTGGTGATCACGCGCCAACCGGATGCTTATACGTTGACGCATATCGAGGGTGCGCAGGCGCCGCTGGTCAATGGCGTCGCGCTCGGCAAGCAGGGCTGGCGGCTCGGTCATGGCGATGTGATCGACCTCGGCGGCACGCAAATGGCCTTCCGCATCGGCTGACAATAATTGTCAGGCCTTGTCCCGGCTGACAAAACGCGGCGGTCGGAACTGACAAAAAACGGCAGCGGCTGGGGCTGAAATGGCGCTTATGAAAATATTCCGGCCCGTTTTGTCGAAAAAGAGGCTGGCACACCGCTTGCGATAAGAAAGGTGTACCACCCAATTTTTTCACCCCACAGGAGTCGCAAAATGAAATCCATGAAAATGATGAAGAAACAAGCACAGGCCGGCTTCACCCTGATCGAACTGATGATCGTCGTGGCGATTATCGGCATTCTGGCGGCGGTCGCGATTCCTGCGTACAGCGACTACACGGTCAAAGCCAAGGTCGCCAACATCCAGGGCGCGGCTGATTCGATGAAGACCGCTGTGGCGGTGTGCGCGCAAGAGGCCGGCGGCGTTCTCGCCGGTTGCGATGCGGGCCAGAATGGCGTTCCAGCTACGCTGACCAAGACCAAAGAAGTTCTTTCGGCAACCGTTGTGGATGGCACGATCGTCGTGACGTTGGCCGCTTCCGGCCTGGGCGATGGCGTCGATGGCAAAACCGTTACCTACACACCCAATATCGCCGCAGGCGCGACCAATTTGAACTGGACTGTCGCGACGACGGTCACCCACGTGGCGGCCCTGGCAGCCCTGACGAAAAACAACGTCGCGCCTTAATATCGATGTTGAATAAAAAAACCGGCCTCGGCCGGTTTTTTTTCGCCATCTCAAAACGCACGACCCTACACAATCTTCTGCCGGTCCGCGATCAATGCCTCGTACGTCAAATTCTGCAACATGGTGTAATGCACCGGATCCAAATCGACAAACTGCACGCCATAGGTAAACACCTCCGGCTTATCACCCGCCGCCGGCTTTACCACATTGATATTCCGGATAGTCGCGTTCGGATTAACGCGCACCTGCCGGTTACCCGGCTGTGCGATCAGGTAAAACGACAGCGCAACCTGCGCATCATCCTCCGGCAAGCGCTTCGCCGACTCGATCAGCGCCCCCGACACGCTTAAATTCACCAGGAACACAGACGACGTCCCGAACGGCGTCGTCAACTGCGCCGGAATATCCACCTTCACCCGCATCGCCGCCCGCAAGCTGGTGCCCTGAATCGACACCGGGAACGACAGATGGGCGTAAAAGAACGGCCGGGGAAACACGCGCTGCACGACGCACGCGAACGAGCACACGTTCACGCCGGAAAACACGCGGATGGTCAGCTTGTCTCCCTCGTTGATCGAAATGGGCGCGTTGTTCTCGAACGGCACCTTGACGATCATGTACTCGTCTTTGACCCAACCGATCAAGGTCGAAAAGTGCTGGATCGGCTTGATGGTCCGGTGCGTGATGAACTGGATCCTGCCGCCCACCTGCAGGTTCATCTGCTCGAATTCGTATTCCTGAGTCTTGGCTTCGCTCGGGAGAGGGTTGCTGCTCATTCAATTTCTTTCTCGCAGACGCATGGGCGACCACGGCAAGGTAACTGTCAAAAAAATTACTTCCGTGCTATTTATTATATACAGGTTAATGAAAAGTAACAAAGCAGCAATTGATGAGGTTGCCATGGACAACCACCGGGGCCGCAAAGCGTTGCGTTTTTGACGACAGGCGTGAATAGCCAGATAATCGGAGATCGCCATAAAAATTATAAAGTTAATAAGCTTAAAATACGTGTAACATCGATGCAGGATGATCTTCGACGTATTCCCTCGAGAGGCGAAACAGTCATGATAAAAAATCTTGTATTTGTCTCGATTGCCATGGCGCTTAGCGGGTGCGCTACAACCTCGGAGCTCGACGCCTCTCTGAAGACCATCGTCTGCGATGACGATCCGGCGCTGTGCCGGATGATCGTGACCGCGAACCAGGTCTACGCCCTGAAAAGCGACAACATGAATCCCGACAGTCCCGACGCGATCATCATGAAATACGACTTGGTGGATGATCCGAGGTTGGGCAACGCGGTGGATCGCTGGATCTCCGCCACCGATGCAGCCGGCGAGTCCGCCTATCAGTACACACGCGCCAGTGGTCCGCTGGGTCAAGCCGGAGCGTTGGGCGCTTTCGGGCCGCTCAGTTGGTCGGGATTTTTATCGAAGCGCTTCCGAGGCACCGTGCCCTCGCTGATCGGCGCATCCTACGATAACAACTGGTGCAACGTGCCCAGCGACCAAAGCGACATCGGCTGCGTCTATGGCTCCCAAGGCCCGTTGGGGGAGACTGGCGCGCTCAACCCAAGCTCCTATTACTACACCATGTACCACCTGCAGGAAGACAGTTTCTGGCGTGGAAACCACAACCACAATCTCGATTCCACCGGCGTCTGGGGGATCCAGGGACCGTTGGGACCCAGTGGCCCGTTCGGCGCCTTGGGTCCTTTGGGGCCGTTGGGGATATCGCTGCAACTCGGCATGACCACCACGACCGATGGTGTCTATAAGGCCGGTTCCAGCATCGTGCGCCAAACCCGGCCGATACGGTATGGCCAGGACGCCGCTGTCTGGCGCACCTACGATCTGTACGAGATGTACTCCAAGCAGTATGCGCAGCAAATGGGAACGGGATGCGGCGGTTGCGAGGTCAACGACACGTCGTTCGCCGTTGACGCGTCGTTTAACGACCCGACGACGACGGGCGATAGTTATTTATTCACGTCCCAGCACAATCAGTTCGTGCTGCTCAACGTGGTTCCGGTGAATGCCTGGAACGATTATGGATTGCAGCTCTACGTCTCCAATGATGGTGGCACCACCTACACGTTGTTGGCGACTTCGAACTCGAACGTCTATGCGGACGGCGGCGGTTTAATGGACTTCATCGTGATTCGAGCCAAGCAGGGGGAGATGTTCCGGGCAAATATCACTTTGCAAGCCGGCCTGCCTTTTTACGGCTATTACCTGTTCACCACAGGTTCCGGCGTGGGACAGGCAACGGCAGGCGCGACCGCTGCGGATGCCGACCTCTGGAGTTCTCGTCTGCAATCGAATGGAACACGGCGCTTCAATATCACTGGCGCTCACCAGCAGTGGGTGCCGTGGTAGCTTGAGCGGAGTCGAACGGCAGGGCTGGATGGAAGGGTTTTTGTAGTGGCGGCATCGTTCGATGACGTAGACCGCCAGTGCATTGTCGCCACGTTCACGTAAGGCGCTTAACTCGTCACGCTCCAGTCGCCACTCTTGCCGCCATGCTTTTCCATCACCCGGATATCGCTCATCACCATCCCCCGGTCTACCGCCTTGCACATGTCATACACCGTCAGCAACCCCACCTGCACCGCCGTAAGCGCTTCCATCTCCACGCCGGTCTTACCGAAAGTCTCCACCTGCGCCTTGCAGTGAACGCTCGAATTGGCCACATCGGTCTCAAAATCCACCGTCACCCGCGTCAGCGCCAGCGGATGGCACAGCGGAATCAAATCGCTGGTGCGCTTGGACGCCATGATCGCAGCGATGCGGGCGATGCCGAGCACGTCCCCCTTCTTGGCGGTGCCGCCGGTGATGATCGCCAACGTCTCCGGCTTCATGCGGATGGTTCCGCTGGCCAGCGCGATGCGGTGGGTTTCCTGCTTGGCGCCGACGTCGACCATGTGGGCTTGCCCGGAGGCGTCGAAGTGGGTCAGGTGGTCGGATGGCGGGGCGGATGTGGTGTCGGTCATGTTGAAGAGCTAACAAAATATTTCGGTGGCGGGCACTGTGCGTAAGCGCCCGAGATGCGGGTATCATAGCACCGTGAAATCGAACCGTTGCCCCCCTACCTACGATGGCCGCCGTCCGCTGCGCATGCGCATGATCGCGGCTGCCCTGCTGGTCGCCATGCCGATGGCCATGGCGCAGAACGCGCTCGCGCCCGCCAGGATTCCCAACCTGCCGGCGCTGGGCGATACCGAACGCCAGGACTTGTCGCCGCTGATGGAGCGCAAGCTGGGCGAGGAAATCATGCGCGATATCCGCCGCGACCGCGATTTCCTCGACGACGGCCCCATCCTCGAATACCTGAACACCTTCGGCAACGCGCTGGTCGCTGCCCGCCCGGATGCGCGCGGCGAGGCCAATTTCGATTATTACTTCTTCGCCGTGCGCGATCCGAACCTGAACGCGTTCGCCTTGCCGGGCGGTTTTATCGCTGTGCACTCGGCGCTGCTGCTGGCGGCGCAGTCCGAGTCGGAACTGGCGTCCGTGCTCGGCCACGAGATCGGCCACGTGGCGCAGCGCCACATCGCCCGCTCGATCGGCCAGCAAAAGCAGGACGCGCTGATCCCGCTGGCGGCGATGATCCTGGCCGCGCTGGCGTCGCGCGCCGGCGGCGACGCGGCCATGGGCGTGTTCATGGGCGGGCAGGGGCTGGCGATCCAGCGGCAATTGAATTTCGGCCGCGACGCCGAGCGCGAGGCCGACCGCATCGGCTTCCAGATCATGGGCGAGGCCGGTTTCGACACGTCCGGCATGGTGGGCTTCTTCCAGCGCATGCAGGCCGCTTCGCGCAACTACAGCGATCTGGTGCCGGCTTATCTGCAGAGCCACCCGCTGACGACCGAGCGCATCGCCGACATCCAGGCGCGCATCCGCGACCAGCCGTACAAGCAGCGCGTCGACAGCCTCGATTTCTATCTGGTGCGTTCGCGCGCGCGCGTGCTGCAGGACCAGACATCGCAAGGCTATGCCGAGACGAAGACGTTTTTCGAGAATCAGATGTTGCAGGAGAACCGTCATCAACTGACGGCGGGGCAGTACGGCATGGCTTTCCTGGCGCTGAAAAAAGGCGACACCGCCAACGCGCAGGTGTGGCTGGACAAGGCGCGCGCGACGTTCGGCAAGGCGCCCGCCGCCGGCACCTTCAGCGCGGCGCCGAAGCCGTCGTCGGATGCCATTTTCGTCAGCACGGCCATCGAGATCAAGCTGGCGCAGACCAACGACAAGGCCGTCCTCGCGCAGGCGGTGGTCGATGCCGAGGCGGCGCATCAGCGTTATCCGCTGTCGCGCGGCATCGCGCACCTGTACGGCGAGGCGTTGATCGCCGCCGGCAAGTACGAGGAGGCGGCCAGCTATCTGCGCGAACAGGTGCAGTCCTACCGCGAAGATCCTAACGCCTACGATTTGCTGGCGCAGGCCTATTCGAAGCAGGGCAAGCTGGCGTTGCAGCACATGGCGCTGGCCGAGTCGTATGTGTTGCAGGGTGGGGTGCTTTCGGCGCTAGACCAGCTTGGCTATGCGCGCAAGGCGCCCGACGCGTCGTTCTACGACCAGGCGGTGATCGATGCGCGCGAGCGCGAGTTGCAGGCGCGCCGGCGCGAGGAAATGGGCGACAAGGGCAAGAAGGATTTGCGCGAGGCCGACAGCCGGCCGGCGTTCAAGGCGGAGATGCGCTCCGGTTCCCGCGCCGAGGATGACGACCGTACCAAAAACCCGAACAGTCCATTCTCCAACCAGTCGACCAATCCGTTCGACCGGCTGCGCCAGGGGGCTTCGGACCTTACGCCGGGGCGCTCGGTTCGCTGACGAAGCCGAAGTGCGCCGCCACCTGCGCGGCGGCCACCCGGTGTACCGGCACCTGACGCTCGTGGTCGGTCAAGGTCAATGTGGAGGCGACCGAGTGCGCGTCGCTCTCCATCCATTCCAGCAAGGTTTCGTCGGCCACCGGCTCGTCGTTCATCCTGAGCAGCGGCAGCACCTGGGCGAAATCGCGGTCGTCCAGCTGGGCGACGATTTCACCGCTGCGCAAGACCAGCGCGCCGGCTTCCGTCAACACGGCCTTGTCGATGCCGCCCATCGCGGTGCCGGTGTGCAGCAGCCAGCCGCAGGACGGATCGGTGCGCACGATGTAGGGCGTCGCTTCCAGGTTCACGTACACGCGTTGCGGGCCGTTCTGGAAGTACCAGCAACCCCGGTCGTCGGCGGCGTAGTTGCGCACGATGAAGGCGATCAGCGCCTCGTGCGCGAGCTTGTCGCCGGGCAGATTCTGCTGCTGGGCGCGTTCGTCGCGCATGCGCCAGTTGCCGCGCGCGTCCAGACCCAGCCAGCCGTAGCAGTGGGGCACGTTCGGCCATTTGGCCAGTGCCTGCTTGACGATGTCATCCATGTTTCTTCTCGATCCGTTTCTGCGCCATACCGTCGTTGGCGCCTTCCATAAAGTGAATCAGACGCTGCGGCAGCCAGTGCAGCTTGCCCGGCAGACCGCCGACCGCGAAGCCGACATGGCCTCCGTGGTCAGGATAGTCCAATACCACGTTTGGTGCCGCACGCTGCGGCAGGTGGCGGCCGGGCAGGAAGGGATCGTTTTTGGCGTTGAGCACCAGGGTCGGCACGGTGATGTCGTTGAGTACATGCTTGGCGCTGGCGCGGTCCCAGTAGTCGTCGGTGTCGCGGTAGCCGTGCAGCGGCGCGGTGACGACGTTGTCGAAGGCGTACAGGTCGCGCGCCGCGTGCAGGGCGTCGAGGTCGAACAGGCCGGGGAACTCGCGCAGCTTGGCGATGCACTTGGGCTTGAGCGTTTGCAGGAACATGCGCGTGTAGATCATGTTGAAGCCGCTCGACAGCGAGGCGCCGCCCTGCGCCAGGTCCAGCGGCGCCGACACCGAACAGGCGGCGTCGACGAAGTCGGCCTGGTGCTGCGATTCGCCCAGCCAGCGCAGCAGCGCGTTGCCGCCCAGCGAGACGCCGGCGGCGTAGAACTTGCCGCCGCCTTGCGCGACGTGCTGTGCGTGCAGGCGGCGGATAATCCAGTCGACTTCGGTCGCGTCGCCGGAATGGTAGAAGCGCGGCGCGCGGTTGGCCTCGCCGGAGCAGCCACGAAAGTGCGGCACCGCGCCGGACCAGCCGCGCGCGGCGATGTCGGCCATCAGGGCGCGCGCGTAGTGGCTGTCGGACGAGCCTTCCAGGCCGTGGAACAGCACCACGAACGGTTGCCCCGGCTGGCCGTCGACGAAATCGACATCGACGAAGTCGCCGTCCGGCGCGTCCCAGCGCTCCCGGCGGAACGCCACCGCCGGCTTGGCGATGGCGACGGCGGGGTAGATGGTTTGCAGGTGACCGCTAGGCAGCCAGAACGGAGCGGTGTACTTCACGGCGGTGGACGGGGGGTTAGTGCAGGACTTGCGTCGACGTGTCGGCCGGCACCGGACCGGGCGCGACCGAAACGTGGTGCAGCACGATGCGCCAGCCGCGCGGCGTTTTGACGTAGACGTTGGTGGCGACCAGATGCGCCGCTTCGCCGCTGGCGGCGGTCGTGCCTTCGACCACCGTGTGCACGGAACTCATCAGGTTGTGGGTTTCGTGCAGTTGCGACGGCATGATGTGCAGGCCGCCGTGTTCGAGGATCTTGCTCCAGGACGAGCGGATCGCCGCGTGGCCGATCAGGCGGGTGCCGCCCGGATGGACGCAGACGATCTCTTCGTCGTCGGCCCACAGGGCCATCAGCGCGTCCAGGTCGGCGCGGTTGAGCGCGGCGTAGAACGCCGTTTCCACCTCGACGGCGCTGCCGTTCAACTGTTTTTCTCGTTTAATGGGCATGCGGGCTCCGGAGGACGCGGCTGGCGGTGGGCATATTAATGGTGGCCGACGACGGTGCCCGGCTTGAGGCGGTAGGCGGTACCGCAGTACGGGCACTTGGCGGTGCCGTCGTTGTTGAATTCCAGGAACACGCGTGGGTGCGACGACCACAGCGGCATGGCTGGGTTCGGGCAGTGTGCCGGCAAATCCTTGCCATCCAGCTCGACGGCGTTGGGGGCGGCTGCGGCGGACGTGTTGGCGTTGGTCATGTTGTAATGCTCCGAAAGGCGTGAAAACCACGATTTTAACGGAATTGCGCATTGAGCAAAAATCATCGGTAAAATAGCGCCTCAACAATATCGGTGTGGCCTGCTATGTGGCGGGAATGCCACACAACACTACAGCCACATGACCGAACCGAGCAGCACCCCTCCCGCGCCCGCCCGCTATGTGGCCGAGCATCATGAGCCTTCCTGGAGGGAAGGCCTGAAGGTCGGCACTCCCACATTGTTCGGCATCGGCGCCTGGGGTTTGGTGGTCGGCATCGCGATGGTCAAGTCCGGGCTGAGCGTGCCGCAGGCGCTGGGCATGACGTTGCTGGTGTTCGCCGGCTCGGCGCAACTGGCGGCGTTGCCGCTGATCGCTGCCAGCGCGCCGATCTGGGTCATCTTCCTGACGGCGTTCGTCGTCAATTTGCGGTTCGTTATCTTTGCGGCCTTGCTGGCGCCGCACTTCGCCCATCTTCCCTGGATGCGCCGGTTTTTGCTCGGCTATGTCTCCGGCGATATCACGGTGGCGCTGTTCTTGAAAAAGTATCCGTCGGAAGCCCCGCAGGTCGGCAAGTTGTCGTATTTGAAGGGCCTGATGTACCCGAACTGGGGCGCATGGCAGGTCGGCTCGATCGCCGGCATCTTCCTCGGCAGCACAGTGCCGCCGGAATGGGGGCTGGGTTTTGCCGGCACCTTGGCCATTATTTGCGTGATGATCCCGTTGATGGTCGGGCGGCCGGCGCTGTGCGGCGTGCTCGTCGCGGGCGGCGTGTCCGTGGTCGCGGCGGGGCTGCCTTATAAGTTGGGCCTATTGCTGGCGGTGCTGGTCGGCATGTTGACCGCGATGGCGGTGGAAGAGGGCGCCGAAAAGTGGCGCACCCGCTCGGAGAACAAAAATGGCTGATTGGGAAATTTGGGTCGTCATCGGTGTGCTGGCGCTGGCCACCGCCGCCACGCGCAGCTCGTTTTGGCTAATCGGCCAGCACATCACCATCCCCAAACGGGTGCAGGAAATGCTGCGCTATGCGCCGGCCTGCGCACTGGCGGCGATTATCTTCCCGGATCTGCTGCTGGCCCCGGACGGCCACGTCGTCCTTGATGTGAGCAATCTAAAATTAATCGCCGGCATCGTCGCGACGGGTTATTATTTGCTGCGGCGCAATATGCTGGAAACGATCATTTTCGGCATGGCTTTCTTTACGGCACTGCGGGTGCTTCCCTCCTTCTTGCCCACCCTTGTTCCTGTATTTCAATAACAATAAAACACGGCTGCGCTTGCGGTAAAATAGCGCTCTTCTTTCAACTCACCCTTGGGTCGCCATGTCCGCTGTTTTGAACTTCATCCGTCTGCAAGATCTCATCGCCCAGAATGCGCTGCAAGGCAAGCGCGTCTTCATCCGTGCCGACTTGAACGTGCCGCAGGATGATGCGGGCAATATCACCGAAGATACACGCATCCGCGCCTCCGTTCCCGCCATCAAGGCGGCCGTGGCCGCCGGCGCGAAAGTGATGGTGACGTCCCACCTGGGCCGTCCGACCGAGGGCGAGTTCAAGCCGGAAGACAGCCTGGCGCCGGTCGCCGCGCGCCTGTCCGAGTTGCTGGGCCAGGCGGTCGAGCTGAAACAGAACTGGGTCGAGGGCGCCGGTCTGGAAAACCTGCAAGCCGGCCAGGTTGTGCTGCTGGAAAACGTCCGCGTCAACAAGGGCGAGAAGAAGAACAACGACGAGCTGGCGCAAAAAATGGCCAAGTTGTGCGATATCTACGTTAACGACGCTTTCGGCACTGCCCACCGCGCCGAGGCGTCGACCCACGGCATCGCCAAGTTCGCGCCGGTCGCGTCGGCAGGCCCGCTGCTGGCCGCCGAGCTGGACGCGTTGGGCAAGGCGCTGGGCGCCCCGGCCCGTCCGCTGCTGGCGATCGTCGCCGGTTCCAAGGTATCGTCCAAGCTGTCGATCCTGAAGGCGCTGGCCGACAAGGTCGACAACCTGATCGTCGGCGGTGGCATCGCCAACACCTTCATGAAGGCCGTCGGCCTGAACATCGGTAAATCGCTGGTCGAGAACGAACTGGTTGAAGAGGCCAAGGCCATCATCGACATCATGGCCAAGCGCGGCGCGCAAGTGCCGATCCCGGTCGATGTTGTGTGCGCCAAGGAATTCTCGCCAACGGCCGTCGCCACCGTCAAGGACGTGGCCGATGTCGCCGACGACGACATGATTCTGGATATCGGTCCCAAGACCGCCGCCACCCTGGCCGCGCAGATCGCCGCCGCCGGCACCATCGTCTGGAACGGCCCGGTCGGCGTGTTCGAGTTCGACCAGTTCGGCGAAGGCACCAAGACGCTGGCGCTGGCTATCGCCAACTCCAAGGCGTTCTCAATCGCCGGCGGTGGCGATACCCTCGCGGCGATCGCCAAATACGGTATCACCGAGCAGATCGGTTATATCTCGACGGGCGGCGGCGCTTTCCTCGAATTCCTGGAAGGGAAGACCTTGCCGGCGGTGGAAATCCTGACGCAGCGTGCTGCGGCGCAATAACTTTAGACGTGATGTGACGTAAAAAGCACGGTCGTGCGGTGTAGCAAATTGCCAGTAAAATTCGAGTAATCGCTGAAAAAAGCCCGGTTTGTGAAAGTTTGCTACAAAGGTTTGTAGTCTGGCTACATTAATAGCCACTTTGCCTACTTCGAACCGGGCGACACCCAGCTCGACACGAGCTTACAGTGCAGCTTTCCTGGTTTTTTCCTGGTTCCCGCCGCTATCGCGGGGGCTTTCCGCATGACCCAACGCTAAGGAATCCTATGTCCCGTAGTACCAAAATTGTCGCAACGATCGGCCCGGCCTCTACAGACTTCAACGTTCTGGTAAAAATGATACGCGCCGGGGTGGATGTCGTGCGTTTGAATTTCTCGCACGGCAAGGCGCAGGACCATATCGACCGCGCCAAGCTGGTGCGCGAGGCGGCCGCGGAATGCGGGCGCGAAGTGGCGATCATGGCGGACATGCAGGGTCCTAAGATCCGCGTGGGCAAATTTGAAAATGGTAAGATCGATCTGACCAATGGCGACAAGTTCATCCTGGACGCCAAATGGGGCGAAAACGGCGAACTGGGCAACCAGGAACGCGTCGGTCTGGATTACAAGGCGCTGCCGCAGGATCTGCGCGCCGACGACAAGCTGCTGCTGAACGATGGCTTGATCGTGCTGGTGGTCGACAAGATCGTCGGCCATGAAATCTTCACCACCGTGAAAATCGGTGGCGAGCTGTCCAATAACAAGGGCATCAACCGCCAGGGTGGCGGCCTGACCGCGCCGGCGCTGACCGCCAAGGACATGGAAGACATCAAGACGGCAATGAGTTTCCAGTGCGATTACTTGGCGATCTCGTTCCCGAAAAGCGCAACCGACATGGAAATGGCGCGCACCCTGGCCAATATCGCCGGCGAGCCGTTCAACCATAAGCCGATGATGATCGCCAAGATCGAGCGCGCCGAAGCGATCCCTGTGCTGCAGGAGATCCTCGACGCCTCCGACGGCATCATGGTCGCCCGTGGCGATCTGGCTGTTGAGGTGGGCAACGCGGCGGTGCCGGCGCTGCAAAAGCGCATGATCAAGATGGCGCGCGAGTCGAACAAGCTGGCGATCACCGCGACCCAGATGATGGAGTCGATGATCTTCAACGCCGTGCCGACCCGCGCCGAAGTGTCCGACGTGGCCAACGCCGTGCTGGACGGTACCGACGCGGTGATGACCTCGGCGGAAACCGCCTCGGGCCGCTACCCGATCGAGACCGTGGAAATGATGGCCGCCATTTGCGTGGAAGCCGAGCAGTCCGAGTACAACAAGCTCGACGCCGACTTCCTGAATGTGACCTTTACCCGCATCGACCAGTCGATCGCCTACGGCGCGCTGTTCACCGCGCACCACCTGGCGGTCAAGGCGATCATCGCGCTGACCGAGTCCGGTTCGACCGCGCTGTGGATGAGCCGTCACAACATCGACACGCCGATCTACGCGTTGACGCCGAGCGTGACGACCCAGCGCAAGGCGGCGCTGTACCGCAACGTGAAGGCATACAATTTGGCGCAGGCTGGCGATAGCGCCGCCGTGCTGCAGGCTGCCGAAGACTTGCTGGTGCAGAACGGCATCGTCAAGAAGGGCGATATGATCGTCGTGACGTGGGGCGGCCAGATGGGCCAGGCCGGCGGCACCAACGCGCTCAAGATCGTCAAAGTAGGTATTAAGTAAGTCCGATAGCGCGCCCCCGCGGAACGGGGGCGCAATGCTCCGGCAACCAAGTTTTTTTATTGTTTGGAGTACACATCATGTCCCTCGTATCCATGCGTCAACTGCTGGACCACGCCGCTGAAAACGGCTATGGCATTCCTGCTTTCAACGTCAACAATCTGGAACAAGTGCAAGCCATCATGGCCGCCGCCGACGCGCTCGACAGCCCGGTCATCATGCAAGCCTCGGCCGGCGCCCGCAAGTATGCCGGCGAAGCGTTCCTGCGTCATCTGATCGACGCCGCGATTGAAGCCTATCCACATATTCCGGTCGTTATGCACCAGGATCACGGCCAATCGCCGGCGATCTGCATGGCCGCGATCCGCTCCGGCTTCTCGTCGGTGATGATGGACGGCTCGCTGGAAGCGGACGGCAAGTCGGTCGCATCGTACGAGTACAACGTCGAAGTGTCGCGCGAAGTGGTCAAGTTCTCGCACGCCATCGGCGTCACCGTGGAAGCCGAGCTGGGCGTTCTGGGTTCGCTGGAAACCATGAAGGGCGACAAGGAAGATGGCCACGGCGCCGACGGCACCATGACCCGCGAGCAGCTGTTGACCGACGTCAACCAGGCCGCCGACTTCGTCAAGCAAACCCAGTGCGACGCGCTGGCCATCGCCATCGGCACTTCGCACGGCGCCTACAAGTTCACCCGCAAGCCTACCGGCGACATCCTGGCGATCGACCGCATCAAGGAAATCCACGCGCGCATTCCGAACACCCACCTGGTGATGCACGGTTCGTCGTCGGTGCCGCAGGAACTGCTGGCCATCATCCGCGAATTCGGCGGCGACATGAAGGAAACCTATGGCGTGCCGGTTGAAGAAATTCAGGAAGGTATCCGCCACGGCGTTCGCAAGATCAACATCGACACCGACATCCGCCTGGCGATGACCGCCGCGATCCGTCAGTTCATGTTCCAGAACCCGTCGAAATTCGATCCGCGCGACTACCTGAAGCCTGCCCGCCTGGCCGCCGAACAAATCGTTCGCGCCCGTTTCGAGCAGTTCGGCTGTGCCGGTCAAGCATCGAAAATCAAGCAAGTGACGCTGGAAAAAATGGCCGAGCGTTACAAGGCCGGCGAGCTGCAACAGATTGTGAAGTAAAATTCGGGTTGGACGGGCGATGGTTGCCCGAATCTCTTGACCGGCTGGCAAGGTTTCCTTGTCGCCGGTTTTCGCTTTTTCTACGTTTGGTTAATACATTCTCCGCTATGAACAGCCTTTACCAATCCTCCATCAAATCCCTGCCACTGCTCGGCCATGGCAAAGTCCGCGACAATTACGCCGTCGGCGATGACAAGATCCTGATCGTCACCACCGACCGTCTGTCCGCCTTCGACGTTGTCATGAACGAGCCGATCCCCGGCAAGGGCATGGTTTTGAACCAGATGAGCGATTTCTGGTTCGAGAAACTGGGCCACATCGTGCCGAACCACCTGACCGGCGTCGCGCCGGAGTCCGTGGTGGCCGCCGATGAGGTGGAGCAGGTAAAAGGCCGCGCCGTGGTCGCCAAGCGCCTGAAGCCGATCATGGTCGAGGCGGTGGTGCGCGGTTACATCATCGGTTCGGGCTGGAAGGATTATCAGGCGACGGGCAGCATCTGCGGCATCGAATTGCCGGCCGGCCTGCGCCAGGCGGAGAAATTGCCTGAGCCGCTGTTCACCCCGGCCGCGAAAGCCGATCTGGGCGAACACGACGAGAACATCAGCTTTGCCGACATGGAAAGCCGCATCGGCGCCGAACTGGCCGCGAAAATGCGCGATATCAGCATCAAGTTGTACACGGCAGCGGCGGACTACGCTGCCACGCGCGGCATTATCATTGCCGACACCAAGTTCGAATTCGGCCTCGACGAAAACGGCGTCATGCACCTGATGGACGAAGTGCTGACCGCCGACTCGTCGCGCTTCTGGCCAGCCGATTCGTACGCGCCGGACATGTCGCCGCCGTCGTTCGACAAGCAATTCGTGCGCGATTACCTGGAAACCTTGGACTGGGGCAAGACCGCGCCGGCGCCAGCCTTGCCGGCCGACGTCATCGACAAGACCCAGGCCAAGTACTTTGAAGCGATCGAGCGCCTGACCGGCCAGAAGCTGAAGGCCTGAGATGGCGGACGCTAACAACTCCAAGCCGCTGGTCGGCGTCATCATGGGCTCGTCCTCGGACTGGGACGTGATGCAAAACGCGGTCGCCATCCTCAAGCAGTTCGGCGTGCCGTTCGAAGCGCAAGTGATTTCGGCGCACCGCATGCCCGACGAAATGTATGCGTACGCCAAGAGCGCCCGTGCTCGCGGCTTGCGCGCCATTATCGCCGGCGCGGGCGGTGCGGCCCACCTGCCGGGCATGGTCGCGGCGATGACCATCGTCCCGGTGCTGGGTGTGCCGGTGCCGTCGAAGTATTTGCGCGGCGAGGATTCGCTGTTGTCCATCGTGCAGATGCCGAAGGGCGTGCCGGTGTCGACCTTCGCCATCGGCGAGGCTGGCGCCGCCAACGCCGCGTTGACGGCCGTGGCCATGATCGCCGCCAACGACGACGCGCTGGCCGACAAGCTGGAAGCCTTCCGCGTGACGCAGACCGACGCCGCCAAGGCCATGACGCTGCCGCTTGAATAACGTTTGAAATACATCGATGAGTAAAGATTTTTCTCCACTTCTGCCCGCCGCCAATCCACCGGCGTGGCTGGGCGTGATGGGCGGCGGTCAGCTGGGCCGCATGTTCGCCCACGCCGCCCAGAGCATGGGTTATCAGGTCGCAGTGCTGGAGCCTGCCGATGAATGTCCCGCAGGCCAGGTCGCCCAGCGCCTGGTCAACGCCGGCTACAGCGATGCCGCCGGACTGGACGCGCTGGCCGAGCAATGCCTGGCCGTCACCACCGAGTTCGAGAACGTGCCTGCCGACAGCCTGTCGCGGTTGGCCGAGCGCGTATTCGTCGCCCCCAACGCGCATGGCGTGTCGGTGGCGCAGGACCGCATCGCCGAGAAGAAATTCTTCGTCGATTGCGCGCCGCGTTCGGGCGTGCTGCCGGCACCGCACAAAGTGATCGCATCGCAGCAGGATATCGACGATATCGCCGACGATCTGCTGCCGGGCATCCTCAAGACCGTGCGCATGGGTTACGACGGCAAGGGCCAGGTCCGCGTGAAGTCGCGCGAGGACGTGCGCGCCGCGTTCGAGAGCATGGACAAGGTTACCTGCCTGCTGGAAAAGATGCTGCCGCTGGCCTATGAGGTGTCGGTGCTGACCGCGCGCGGCGCCGATGGCGCGTCGGTGGTTTATCCGATCGCCGAGAACGTGCACCGCGACGGCATTCTGTTCACCACCACCGTGCCGGGCCCGAACGTTTCCGACGCCAGCGCCAAAGTGGCGCAGCAGGCCGCGCAAGCGATCGTGGCCGAGCTCGGCTACGTCGGCGTGTTGTGCATCGAATTCTTCGTGCTGACCGACGGTAGCCTGGTGGTCAACGAAATGGCGCCGCGTCCGCACAACAGCGGCCACTACACGATGGACGCCTGCGTCACCAGCCAGTTCGCGCAGCAGGTTCGCGCGATGACGCGCTTGCCGCTGGGCGACGTGCGCCAGCATTCGCCGGCCGTCATGCTCAACATCCTCGGCGATGTCTGGTTCGAAGGCGACAGCGAGACCGTGCGCGAACCGGCCTGGGACCGCATCCTGGCCTTGCCGGGCGCCTGCCTGCATCTGTACGGCAAGGACGACCCGCGCCGCGCCCGCAAGATGGGCCATCTGACCATCGTTGCGCCGACCTTGGACGAGGCGCAGCGCCAGCTGAACGCCGCGTGCGCCATCCTGGGTATCGCGCCGTGAAGAAACAGCATCACGCGGTAGCCGACGCCGCCGACATCGCGGCCGCGGCCGCCGTATTGGAGGAGGGCGGCCTGGTCGCCTTCCCGACCGAGACCGTCTACGGCCTCGGCGCCGACGCCGAAAATCCCGCAGCCGTCGCCCGCATCTATCAAGCCAAGGGCCGCCCCAACGACCACCCGGTGATCGTGCACGTGGCGCCCGGCGCCGACCTGGACTATTGGGTCACCGACATCCCCGACGAAGCGCGGCAACTGGTCGCCGCCTTCTGGCCGGGACCGCTGACCCTGATTTTGAAACGTGCCGGCCACATCCCCGACGCCGTCTCCGGCGGGCAGGACACGGTCGGCATCCGCTGCCCGTCGCATCCGGTCGCGATCGCCTTACTGAGCGCCTTCAAGGGCGGCAAGGGCGGGGTGGCGGCGCCGTCGGCCAACAAGTTCGGCAACGTCAGCCCGACCACGGCCCAGCACGTGCGCGACGAGTTCGCGCTGGACGACGAGGATGAAGGCCCGATCACGGGCGATGACGCCTGTTCGGCCGCGTTATTGAATACGGTGCTGGAGGGCGGCCCCAGCCAGGTCGGCATCGAATCGACCATCGTCGACCTGTCGCGGCTGGCGACGCACGGCCCGGTGCTGCTGCGTCCCGGCCATATCAGCGCCGAGCAAATCGCCGGCGTCATCGGCCAATTGCCGGCCGCGCCGGACCAGGCCGCGCCGCGCGCCTCGGGCACGCTGGAATCGCACTACGCCCCACGCACGCCGGTCACGATGCTCGACGGCGCCACCCTGACCGTTAAACTGGCGCAGTTGCAGGCCAAGGGCATCAAGGTCGCCATCATCAGCCACGCGCAGCCAAAGCTGGCCGTCAGCCAGCAAATGCTGCCCGCCGACCCGGCCGGGTACGCTTACGGCCTCTACGCCGCCCTGCGGGACATGGACCAGACCGGTTCCGATCTGATCCTGGTCGAAACCCCGCCGCAGGATGCGCAATGGCTGGGCGTCAACGACCGCCTGCGCCGCTCGGTGTTCGGCTCCACCGGCATCATCGACTCCCTGTTGCAATAGGTTTTTGGGCCGTTCGGTTCGCCTGGTTTGAGTGAAATTTCCGAAATCCAGTGCTAAGATGAATTGTTGCCGGCCGAAAAGCTCGCCCGGCCGTCTTGCATTGGAGGTCGTATGCGCTGGGCTGGATGGAGAGTGATGTGGTTACCGCTGGTGCTGGCATCATGCGGTGGCGGCGGTGGCGGTGGCTCCAACGGCCAGAGCAGCGGCGCGGTGGTGGTACAGCCGCCCGTCTTGCAACCGGCGCCGCCGCCGCGCGGCATGCTGATCGGCGGCGCGACCCTGGTGCCGGCCACCTTGGCCAGCGGCGGTCCCGCCAATACGCTGGAACCTGGCGAACTGAAGTTGTTGGTCGATGCGTCCGTGGTGCTGGGAACCAATGTCACCAGCGCGCCCGTGTGCGCGGTCACCACTTATACCCTCAAATACCATACCGTCGACGCGATGGCGGCCGACACCGATGCCAGCACCGCCGTCATGGTCCCGTCCGGCAAGGACGCCGCCTGCCAGGGCGGCCGGCCCGTCCTCGTGTATGCGCACGGCACCTCCGTGAAAAAAAGCACCGATATGGCCGACCTGTCGGCCAGCGAGCCGCTGATGATCGCCGCCTTGTTCGCCGCCCAGGGCTACATCGTGGTGGCGCCGAACTACGCGGGATATGCGGGTTCGTCACTGGGCTATCACGCCTACCTCGACGCCGCCCAGCAATCGAGCGATATGGTCGACGCGTTGCGCGCCGCCCGCGCCGCCTTCGGATCGATGAAGGTTGCCGCCTCGAGCCGGCTGATGTTGACCGGCTATTCGCAGGGAGGCTATGTCGCGATGGCCACGCAGCGCGCGATGCAGACCGGTTACGCGGGCGAGTTCGCCGTCACCGCCGCCGCGCCGCTGTCCGGTCCGTATGCGCTGCTGTTGACGGGAGATACCATTTTCAGCGGCGCGCCGACGGTGGGCGCGACCGGCTTCCTGCCGTTGGTGATCAATGCCGGCCAGCGCGCCGGCGCCGCGCTCTATGCGGCAACAGCCGATATCTACGAAGCCAGGTACGCCACCGGCATCGATACGCTGCTGCCGGGCACGCGCGGCTTCGGCGATCTGGTGGCCGCCGGCAAGCTGCCCGACGACGTGCTGTTCGCGCAGGATTCGTTGCCGCAGGCGAGCGGCTACGCCTCCTTCTTCGGCGCCGACCATTTGATACGGACGAGTTACCGCAACGCCTACCTGGCCGATTTGAAGGCCAACCCGTGCAACGCCAGCGCGGCCAACCCGCTCGATTGCGCGCCGGCCCAGCCGTTGCGCCGCTGGCTGCTGAAAAACGATCTGCGTACTTATACGCCCGCCGTGCCGTTGTTCCTGTGCGGCGGCAATGACGATCCGGTGGTGTCCTTCACCAATACGAAGGCGGCCGGGGCTTACTTCGCTGCCCGGGGAGCGACGGCCGTAACCGGACTCGATCTGGAGGAGACGTCGCTGGCGGCGCCTTACTTGAGCACGCGGTTGCAATTTGCCGCCGCCAAGGAGGCGCTGCGCTTCGCCAACAAGTCGGTGAAGGATAGTTATCATGCCGGCCTTGTCGCGCCGTTTTGCCTGCGCGAGGCGCGCGCGTTCTTCGATTCTGCCCCAAACCGCTAACTTGGCCTTTGAGGAAAATTAAACTTGCAACGGAATAGCCGAGCAACTGTTCTTTTTTGCTCACAACTATTGCGTTTGTCGGGTGTTTTCCTATACAAGCCACGCGAACGCTGGCATATTAGTCGGGCTACGAATAGCACGTTCGTTCGTGTCAAATCATAAAAGAATATTTACAGGAGACAACATGCGCAACACCAAATTTGCACTCGCTGCAATGACTCTGGCCGTCCTCGCGGGTTGCGGCGGCAGCGCCGACCCGAAGCCGGGTGATCAGACCATCAAAAACAAGTACAGCGCGCAAGTGTCGTTCGGCGATAGCCTGTCCGACGTGGGTTCGTATGCCGTCGGTACCGTGGCTGCGCTCAAGGGCGGCAAATTCACCATCAATGGCGACAATACCGCCATCGCCTCCACCCTGACCGGCAAAAACTGGACCGAACTGGTCGCCGCCCAGCTGGGTCTGCCGGCGCCATGCGCCGCGCTTACCGGCCTCGACGGCGACGCCACCAAGGGCTTCTCGGTGCCGCAGGTCGCGCACGCCGGCTGCTACGGCTACGCCCAGGGCGGCTCCCGCGTCACCAACCCCGTCGGACCGGGCAACAAGTTGACCGGCAGCGCGCTGGGCGCGTTGACGGTTCCCGTCGTCACCCAGGTGGCCAACCACCTGAAGGCGGTCGGCGGCAAGTTCAAGGGCGACGAGATGGTCTTCGTCATGGCCGGCGGTAACGATGTGCTGTTCCAGTTGGCCGCGCTGAGCGCCGGCGCCACCGCCGCCGGCACCGCCGCCGGTGGTCCCGCATACTTGCAGAGCCTGGTGCCACAGCTGGCGGCGGGCGCGACCAATCCGCAGACCGCTGCGCAGGCGATAGCCTTTGCCGCGCAGACGGAAGCGGCGCGCGCCGGCAGCACCCAGGCCAGCATCACCCAGATCGCCATCGGCGCGGCCGCCGTCCAGCCGGGCAATTCGGCGGTCGGTGGGCAGGCCGTCTACGGTCCGATGGTCGCCAAGGCCACCGCCGACGCCACCGCCGCCGGCAACAAGGCCGGACTGGACTACGCCGCCGCCAAGGGCCCGGAACTGGTCGCCGCGCTGGCGACCGCCGGCACCGAACTGTCCAACCTGGTCAAGACGCAAATCCTCGCCAACGGCGCCAACTTCGTGACGGTGAACAACCTGCCGGACGTGGCCACCACGCCGTCGGGCCGTGGCCAGTCGGCCGCCACCCAGGCGCTGATCAACGCCATGGTGAGCGCCTTCAACAACGCGCTGACCGCCGGCCTGTCGGCCGAATCGAAGGTGGTGATTGTCGACGTGTTCGCCGTCAGCCACGACCAGGCCACCAATCCCGGCCCGTACGGCCTGACCAACGTGGCCGAACCGGCTTGCGACCTGAGCGCCGCCAAGAACCCGCTGGGCACTTCGCTGGTATGCAACGGCGGCAACCTCAAATCGGGCGATGTCAGCCACTATTCGTTCGCCGACGAAGTCCACCCAACCCCGTTCAACAACCTGCTGCTGGCCCGTTTCGTGTCCAGAAGCCTGGTGACCAAGGGCTGGCTGTAATTCTGTCGTCGCAGGGGAGCGCCGCTTTCGGCGGTGCTCCCCGGACAACACCATAAAAAATCAGGAGACGATATGAACAAGGGTTTCAACACCACCGTAAAACTGCTGGCGCTGGCCGCCGCGATGTCGGTGGCCACGGCCGCGTCGGCGCAACAGACCACCGGCACCTGGCTGGTCACCGCCGGTATCAACAAGATCACGCCAAAGGTCAAATCCGGCGACGTGTCGGCGCCGGCGCTGCCGGGCACCAAGGCCGACATCGATCCGGACATCAAACCGCGCGTAGCGTTCGCGTACATGGTCACCGATAACATTTCGGGCGAAATCGATCTGGGCCTGCCGTACAAGCACGACCTGGTCGGCGCGGGATCGATCGAGGGCACGGGCAAGCTGGGCTCGTCGGAAGTGCTGCCGCCGACGGCCTTCATCCAGTACCGCTTCCTGCCGGCGAACGCGATGTTCCGTCCGTATGTCGGCCTGGGCATCACCTACGCGCACTTCCAGAAGGAACGTGGTTCGGGCCAGCTGACGGCGATCCTGAACACCGGCGGCCCGGGCGCCACCTTCAAGGTCGACGACAAATGGGCGGCCAGCTACCAGATCGGCGGCACCGTCAAGATCAACGAGCAGTGGTTTGTCGATGCGACCGTCATCAAGACCAAGCTCAAGACCAAGGTGCATTTCTCGACCGGCCAGACCCAGGACATCCGCCTCGATCCGCTGGCGGTGAGCGTCAGCGTCGGCTACAACTTCAAGGGCTTCAATTTCTGATTATTGCGCTTGGGCCGGATAAAAAAAACCGCTGCGATGTTCTGCAGCGGTTTTTTTTCGTCTTGCGGCGGCTTACTGGAAAGCCTGGATGCCGGTCTGCGCGCGGCCCAGGATCAGGGCGTGGATGTCGTGCGTGCCCTCGTAGGTATTAACCACCTCCAGGTTGACCATGTGGCGGATGACGCCGAACTCGTCCGAGATGCCGTTACCGCCGAGCATATCGCGCGCCACCCGGGCGATGTCCAGCGACTTGCCGCAGGAATTGCGCTTCATCATCGAGGTGATTTCCACCGCCGCCGTGCCGGCGTCCTTCATGCGGCCCAGTTGCAGACAGCCCTGCAGGCCCAAGGTGATTTCGGTCTGCATGTCGGCCAGTTTCTTTTGCACCAGCTGGTTGGCGGCCAGCGGACGGCCGAACTGCGAGCGGTCCAGCACGTACTGGCGGGCGATGTGCCAGCACGCCTCGGCCGCGCCCAGCGCGCCCCAGGCGATGCCGTAGCGCGCCGAGTTCAGGCAGGTGAACGGACCTTTCAGGCCGCGCACGTCCGGGAAGGCGTTCTCCTCCGGGCAAAACACGTTATCCATGACGATCTCGCCGGTCAGCGAGGCGCGCAGGCCGAACTTGCCGTGGATGGCGGGCGCGCTCAGGCCGGCCATGCCTTTTTCCAGCACGAAGCCGCGGATCGCGCCTTCGTCGTCCTTGGCCCAGACCACGAACACGTCGGCCACCGGGGAATTGGTGATCCACATCTTGGCGCCGGTCAGCGCATAGCCGCCCGGCACCTTCTTGGCGCGGGTGATCATCGAGCCGGGATCGGAACCGTGGTTCGGCTCGGTCAGGCCGAAGCAGCCGATCCACTCGCCGGTGGCCAGTTTCGGCAGGTATTTCTGGCGCTGCGCCTCGGTGCCGAATTCGAAGATCGGCACCATCACCAGCGACGATTGCACGCTCATCATCGAACGGTAGCCGGAATCGACGCGCTCGACTTCGCGCGCGATCAGGCCGTAGGAGACGTAATTCAGGCCGGGGCCGCCGTACTGGTCGGGAATGGTCGGGCCCAGCAGGCCCAGTTCGCCCATTTCGCGGAAGATCGAGGTGTCCATCTTCTCGTGGCGGAAGGCCTCCAGGATGCGCGGAGCCAGCTTGTCCTGGCAATAGGCTGCGGCGGCGTCGCGCACCATGCGCTCGTCGTCGGTCAGTTGCTGATCCAGCAACAAGGGGTCATCCCAGTGGAATTGGGCGCGGGCTTGGCTCATGGTGGTCTCTCATTATGGTGAATGCTGCCAGCATTCTATGCCGCGCCGCAGACCCCGGCTTTTCAAATGGCGACACCAATTTCCGTTTTTAGCCCAGGCTGCCGAACTGGCCGCCGTGGAAGATCAACGGCGGCGCCGGCGTAAATTCGCACAATTCGACCTCTCCGACGAAAATCACGTGGTCTCCCTCGGGATAGCGGCTGCGGTTGTGGCATTCGAACCAGGCCGAGCCACCCTTGAGGATGGGATGGCCGGTGCGCGACAGGTCGTACTCGACGCTGTCCCACGGATTGCTGCCGCGCGTGGCAAACAGCTTGGCCAGGTGGGCCTGGCCGGCGCTGAGCACGTTGATGACATAGTGGGAGTTACCGGTGAAGATGGGCATGCTGTTGGCGCCGTTCGACAGGCTCCACAGCACCAGCGGCGGATCGAGCGACACCGAGTTGAAGGAACTGGCCGTCAGGCCACGAAACGTGCCGTCGGCCAGCCGGGTGGTGATCACGGTCACGCCGGTGGCGAACTGGCCCAGGGCCTGGCGGAAATGGGCGGTGTCGAAAGCGCGTTCTTCAGCGCGGGGGAAAATGGTGTGCATGGGTCGGCCTGGGTTCTTTTAGCCATTATGCCAAAGATTTGTGGCGGCGACGGATTGCGTCCCTTGGGAGGGCGGTAAACGCGCTGCGGACGGCGCGCGATTGCGTTACAGGGGGCCATCGCATGCGGCTTCGTAGCCCGGGGTCAGGTCCACCATTTCTACACGATCTCAACCGTCGAGGTCCGGTACGCTCGGGCCCGTGTAGCATTGGTGGACCTGACCCTGGAGTTGCTTTTGCTCCGGGTACATGTGCCGGCGCGACCACGGCAGGGTGCCGCTGCGCTGCCCCGCCTTGTGGCCGACGATTTGATACAGGCTGATCCAATCCTGCTCGAACGCGTAGCTGCAACCGGCCAGGTACACGTGCCAGATGCGGTAGCGCTTGTCGCCGGCGAGCGCGCGCAGGCGCTCGGCGTGCGCTTCGAAATTGTCGGTCCAGATGGCGCAGGTGCGCGCGTAGTGCCGCCGCAGGTTTTCCACGTCGTAGGCTTCCAGGCCGCCTTGCTGCATCGCCTTGAGCACGCTGCCGACGTGCGCCAGTTCGCCATGCGGGAATACGTACTTGTCGATGAACTCGCCGCCGCCGTAGGGCGTCTGGCCGTTGTCCGCGTCGGTGGAGGTGATGCCGTGATTCATCACCAACCCGTCCGGCGCCAGCAGCCGTTCGATGGCGGCGAAGTATTCCGGCAAATGCCGCAGGCCGACATGCTCGAACATGCCGACGCTGGTGATGCGGTCGAATTGGCCGCGCACGTCGCGGTAGTCCTGCAGCCGGATCTCCACCAGGTGCTCGAGCCCGGCCAGCCGCACGCGCTGCCGGGCCAGCGCGCACTGGTTTTCAGACAGGGTGACGCCGATGCAGCGCACCCCGTATTGCTGCGCGGCGCGGATCACCAGCGCGCCCCAGCCGCAGCCGATGTCGAGCAAGGTGTGCTGCGGCTCCAGCGCGATCTTGCGCAGGATGTGGTCGATCTT
Source organism: Duganella sp. AC237 (assembly GCF_979254035.1). Taxonomy (NCBI): domain Bacteria; kingdom Pseudomonadati; phylum Pseudomonadota; class Betaproteobacteria; order Burkholderiales; family Oxalobacteraceae; genus Duganella; species Duganella sp. AC237. Next base: position 826,893 of record NZ_CEEDEW010000003.1, read on the forward strand.
CTTGAGCTGGGCGGCGGCCAGGTCCTCGTCGCCGTTCTCGAAGTAGGCGCAGGAATAGACCATGTCCGGATCGAGGAATTGCGCGTAGAAATCGTTGGAGACGTCGTAGTGGTAGCGGATCGCCTCGGCATCCTTGTGCCTGTCGTGCTTCATGCCGCGCGCCGGGCGCGAGAACTTGCGCTCCGGCTTGAGCGTGGTGCGCGCCAGCGCGTTGACGACGGCGATCATGTCGCGCGCCGCCCCCTTGACCTCGATCACGCCTTCCACATAGGCCGTGCCGAGGTTGGCCAGCGACGGCTTGAGCAGGTAGCGCGCGGCCGCTACATTGGGCAGGCGTATCGTCACGCGCGGCGCCTCGCTGGAAAAGTCGACGCATTGGCCGTTCCATAATTCAATCCGCAGCGGTAGCGCGATCTGTCGCCGGATGCCGGCAATCCAGGCGCTGAAGCGGTTTTGTACGAACACTTGTGCTAACACGATGCACCTCCCGTCCAGAATAAAAAAGACCACCGCAAGCGATGGTCTGGATTTCCGAATCGGATCGCGTTCGCGCGCCGCGGTTACGGCTGCAAGCGCTCCTTGATCCAGCTGCCATCTGCCTGTTTCACATACACGATCCGGTCGTGGAAGCGCGAGCGGCGCCCCTGCCAGAATTCGATGCGCACCGGTTCCAGGCGGTAACCGCCCCAGTGTTCCGGCCGCACCGGATGCTCGCCGCTGATCGCGGCCGAGGCATCGTAATTGGCTTCCATCTGTTCCCGGCTGGCGATGGGCGCGCTCTGCCGCGAGGCGATCGCGGCGATCTGGCTTTTCACCGGCCGGCTATGGAAGTATTGATCGCTTTCCTCGGCCGAAGTTTTGACGACCTTGCCTTCAATGCGCACTTGGCGCTCGAGTTCGTTCCAAAAGAATAGCAGCGCCGCGTGCGGGTTGTCGCGCAATTGCTGTCCCTTCTGGCTGTCGTAATTGGTGTACCAGGTGAAGCCGCGCGGATCGAATTGCTTGATCAAAACAATGCGCGAGGTCGGCTTGCCGTCGGCGCCCACCGTGGCCACGCTCATCGCGTTCGGTTCGTTGACCTTGGCGTGCAGCGCCTCGCCGAACCATTTGCCGAACTGGGCGATCGGGTCGTCGAGCACGTCCGCTTCCGTCAGGCTGGCGCGGCCATAGTCGAGGCGCAGATCGGCCAGCACCACGCCGTCTGCCACGGCGTTGGCGACGGCGACCTGTTGCTGCTCCGGCACCTGGCTTTGCGGCAGGTCGGGCGTGATACCGCGCCGCAATTGCATCGCGCTGCCCAGTTGCGCCATCTGTTCCGGGCTGAACAGGCGCTTGGCCATCGGCGCGATGTTGGCTTCCTCCTTGGCCATGTGGGCGGCGTAGGCGTCGCAGAAGCGCTGCACGTCCGGCGCCGACAGCTCGGCGCTGTCGCCGGCGGCGATTTTTTCCAGCTGCGCGCGGACGATCTCCCAGTCCTTGTCCATGGCCTGGTGGTCGGCCAGGATGCCCGGCACCAATTCGTCGAGCAGCGCGGCGTCGGCGTCGCGCGCGGTGGCCTGCAACATCGGCATCAGGTTTTGCTCTTCGTCGTCGTGGTGCAGGTGGGCGGCGTTGTTGAAATACTTGAGCACGGCTTGCGCGGCTTTTTGCGCCTCGGCGTCGGCGCCGTGGGCGGGCAGGTGGGTCAGCAGGTTTTGCATCGTCAACAATTGCTTGCGGATACGGTCGTGGCAATGTTTCAAAAATGCTATCGGCTGGCTGAAATCGGGGGCGGTGTCGAACAGGGGTTTATTCTCTGCGTTGCTCATGGCGTGGGGCTTAGGCTAGGGGGAAAGTCATTCTAGAATAATTCTTGTCGCCGTGTCCGGTAAAATGGCGGGATGAACAGTATCTCTGACCTTAATGTCGACCAAGGCCCGGACGCCGTCGACTTCGACCGCCGTTTCGGCGGCATCGCCCGATTGTATGGCGAACGCGCGCTGGCGCGCTTCCGCGGCGCCCACGTGTGCGTGGTCGGCGTCGGCGGCGTCGGCTCGTGGATCGTCGAGGCGCTGGCCCGCAGCGCCATCGGCCAACTGACCCTCATCGACCTCGACAACGTCGCCGAGTCGAATATCAACCGCCAGATCCAGGCGCTGACCGGCACTGTCGGCCAGGCCAAGATCAGCGCGCTGGCCGAGCGCATCGCGCAGATCAATCCGTATTGCGTGGTCAACCAGATCGAGGATTTCGTCAGCGCCGACAATCTCGACGAGATGCTCGGCACCGGCAAGTTCGATTACGTGGTCGACGCCATCGACAGCGTCAAGGCCAAGGCGGCGATGATCGCGTATTGCCGCCAGCACGCGCTGCCGCTGGTCATCATCGGCAGCGCCGGCGGCCAGACCGATCCGACCCAGATCGCCGTGCGCGACCTGGCCCGCACCGAGCAGGAACCGCTGCTCAAAAAAGTGCGCAAGGTCTTGCGCAGCCAGTACGGCTATCCGCGCGGCGAGAAAACCAAGTTCCACGTGGACGCGGTGTTCTCGATGGAACCGCTCAAGTTTCCCGAAACGGGCGAGGTGTGCGCGGTCGACGGCGACGACCGCGCCGGCGGCGTGACCGGCTTGAACTGCGCCGGCTTCGGCTCGGCGATGGTGGTCACGGCCACGTTCGGCATGGTCGCCGCCGGCCACGTGCTGCGGCAGCTGGCCAATGGCGCGCAGGCGGTGCCGGCGCCGGTACCTGCGGTGGCGGCTGACGAGACGGCGTAGATTTTATCCGGTGCGCCAGGCAGGTTTGCTATCATTGTGCGCGCTGGCCCGGCCGCCGTGCCGTCCACAGAAACTCATTGAAAGAAAAAACATGACGCGTAGTTCCGTTTTAGTAGCAATGCTGTGCGCGCTGGCGGCCTCCGTGGCCCAGGCCCAAGCTCCCGCCGCGCCTGCCGCACCCGCAGCCCCGGCCGCCCCTGCCGCGCAGCCAGCGCCGGCCGCGCCCACCACCACCGCCACGCCCGCCGTCGCGCCGCCACCGCCGCCGATGGTCGTCGGTTCGGCCACGCCGGGTCCGGCCGCCGAGCAGCTGATCATCACCGACACCAAGGTCGGCACCGGCAAGGAAGCCAGCACCGGCGCCACCGTCTACATGCACTACACCGGCTGGCTGTATCGTCCGCTGGCGAAAAACATGCACGGCAAACAATTCGACTCGTCGATTTCGCGCGGCGAACCGCTCGACTTCGTGCTCGGCGCCGGCCGCGTCATCAAAGGCTGGGACCAGGGCATCCAGGGCATGAAGGTCGGCGGCAAGCGCACCCTGATCATTCCGTCCGAGCTGGCCTACGGCTCGCGCCCGTCGCCGGGCAGCGGCATCCCGCCGAATTCGGCACTGATCTTCGACGTCGAACTGATGGATGTGAAGTAAACAATACGTCGTTGTCCGCGCGGCAGGAGTAGACTGGCTACTCCCTATCGCGCGGAGGTTTTTTTCATGAAAATTGCCAACGACGTAACTGAACTGATCGGCCACACCCCGCTGGTGCGGCTGCATCGATTGACCAAGGGCCTCAACGCTGAAGTACTGGTCAAGCTGGAATACTGCAACCCGGCCCACAGCGTGAAAGACCGCATCGGCCTGTCCATGATCGAAGCGGCCGAAGCGGCTGGCCAGATCCATCCCGCCACCATCATCCTCGAACCGACCAGCGGCAACACCGGCATCGCGCTGGCGATGGTTTGCGCCGCGCGCGGCTACCGCTGCACGCTCGTCATGCCGGACACCATGAGCCGCGAGCGCCGCATGCTGCTGCGCGCCTACGGCGCCGAGTTGATCCTGACGCCGGGCAGCGAAGGCATGCTCGGCGCCATCCACCGCGCCGAGGCGCTGGCCGAGAGCGACCGCCGCTACCTGATGCCGCAGCAATTCAACAACCCCGCCAATCCGGATGTGCACCGCCGCACGACGGCCGAGGAAATATGGGACGACACCGACGGCCGCGCGGATATTTTGGTGGCTGGCGTCGGCACCGGCGGCACCATCACCGGCGTGGGCGAAGTGATCAAGGCGCGCAAGCCGGCGTTCCGCTGCATCGCGGTCGAGCCGGAAGCCTCGCCGGTGCTGGCCAAGGGTGTCAAGGGAGCGCACCCGCTGCAGGGCATCGGCGCCGGCTTCGTGCCGGCCGTGCTCAATACGCGGGTGTACGACGAGATTATTGGCGTCAGCAACGACAATGCCTTCGAGACCGCGCGGCTGGCGGCCAGCCAGGAGGGCTTGCTGGTGGGGATATCGTCGGGCGCGGCGCTGTGGGCCGCGCTGCAAGTGGCGCGCCGGCCGGAAAGCGCCGGCAAGATGATCGTCACGATCATCCCGTCGTTCGGTGAGCGCTACCTGAGCACCGCCCTATACGCCCAATACGCTGATTAGTGCGCCGGCTCCTGCAGGCAACACTCGTGCACCGTGGTGCCGAGCCGCACCTGCAAGGTGCTGTGCTGGATTGAGAAATCCTCGCGCAGCTGCCGGGTAATGTCGTCGACCTCCACGTCGCCCGGATACCCGGCCGGCGTGACCAGCTGCGCGGTCAGCGCCGTCTCGGTGGTGCTCATCGCCCAGATGTGCAGGTCGTGCACCTCGGTCACACCGGGACGGTCGCGCAAGAACTGCTCGATCTCGCCGCGATCCACGTTGTCCGGCACCGCCGCCAGCATCATGCGCAGCGACTGCTTGAGCAGGGACCAGGTGCTGTAGACGATAATCGCCACGATCACCATGCTGACCGCCGGATCGACCCAGTTCCAGCCCGAATAGCGGACGATCAGGCCGGCCACCAGCACGCCCAGCGAGATCGCCGCGTCGGCGGCCATGTGCAGGTAGGCCCCACGGATATTGATGTCGTCCTTGCTGCCGGACATGAACAGCCACGCCGAGAAGCCGTTGATCAGAATACCGATGCCGGCCACCACCGACACCGTAAAGCCGCCCACCGGCTCGGGATGGGCCAGTTGCTGCACCGCCTCGAAGGCGATGCCGCCGCAGGCGACCATCAGCAGCATGGCGTTGAACAGCGCCGCCAGCATCGACGTGCTGCGCAGGCCGTACGTATAGCGCTGGTTTGGGAGGCGCTTGGCCAGGATGGCCGCGCCCCAGGCCAGCATCAGGCCCAGCACGTCGGACAGGTTGTGGCCGGCGTCGGCCATCAGCGCGGTGGAGTTGGCCAGGAAACCGTAGAAGAATTCGACGCCGACAAAACCCAGGTTGAGCACGATGGCGATGGCGAAGGCGCGGCCCATGGTGTTGGGATCGCCGTGGTGGTGATGCCCGTGGCCGTGCGCGTGATCGTGTCCATGGCCATGATCGTGGGCGTGTGCTTTCGCGGCCGGCTTGGCGGGCGCGTGGCTGTGGCCATGCCCTTGATCATGATCGTGGTGCTCATGGTCGTGATCGTGGTCGTGATGGTCGTGGTGCTTGCTCATGCTTCGTTCCCGTTGGCAGGTTCGGCGATATGTTCCAGCATATCGTTCAGGACGTCGCTGATATGCGCATCGGCGGCGGAGTAGAAAACTTGTTTGCCTTGACGCTCGGACTTCACGATGCGCGCCGCGCGCAGCAAGCGCAAGTGGTGGCTGACGAGGGAGCTGCTCAGTTCAAGGGAGGTGGCGATGTCGCTGACGGCGATCGGCGCCGCCACGCAGGCGAGCACAATGCGCAAGCGGGTCGGGTCGCCCAGCAGGTGGAACAGATCGGCGAGTTGGGCGATGGCGGGATCGACGCCGGCGTAGTCGTGTTGACAGCTCATGGATTTAGCTCGTGTATTTTGTATAACTCTTCATGTGAACAGCTATTCATATGTTAGCACGAATAATTTGCGTGCTCAGGACTTTTTCATCCGCTGAAAGTTATATACATTTCCTGCATCTCAATTTTCTAATCATTTTTTTGGCGGGGGGCTAAAATGTAATCGTTACTTACGCGGGTTAATCGAAAATGACACAGTACTTGGGGCAAAAATGGCTGGCTGAAAAATTTCAGCTTGAACCGGTTCAAGCTTTTGCTGTCGTCAGCAAATTAGGCAACACTCGCCGAACGGTGGAAAGTGACGGCACGCGCGAAGAAACATACGTTAAAGTTGATGCCAGACCTAGCTTACGCACAGAACTCACGTTTGCGCTCAAACACGAGGTCGTTAATTTGGAATTCTTCTCGCGCTTGTTTGACGTACTCGACGCAAGTGAGCTCGAAGCATGGCTTTCAGACGAGCCGACGGGCGCGTACGCTCGCCGCGCCGGATTCCTATATGAATGGCTCACTAATCTACAGCTTAACGTGCCGGAGGGCTTGGGCGGGAACTATGTTGACGCCCTTGACTCAGGCACCCATCTCGTTGCAAGCCGGTCAGCCAATGTCCCTCGCTGGCGCGTGAGGGACAACATGCCTGGAACGCGCGAGTTCTGCCCAATTATCCACCGTACCGAGGCGATCAAACAATGGGAAACCTATGATTGCGACGGGGAGCTTGCAAAGCTTGAACGTGAGTTTGGCGCCGATATTCTGATGCGTAGTGTGGTTTGGTTGTCCATAAAGGAAAGTCGAGCAAGCTTCAAGATCGAACACGAAGATGGCCACGTCGATCGAATAAAGAGGTTTGCGGCTGTCATGGACCGTCGGTGCGGTCAGGACGGAGATCCACTAACGCTGGATTCGCTAGGCCAGCTTCAGGCTGACATCCTTGGGATGGCAACGCGATATGGATTGCGCAAATCGCCCGTAATCGTCGGCCACACAGCGGGCTTCACAAATGTCGTCGATTACATTGCACCGCACTGGCATCAAACGGAACAGATGCTCGATGGCTTGCGCACCACAATGCGTCGAACAAAAGGAATGCCGTCCATTTTAAGGGCGGCAATTGCCTCATTTGGTTTTGTCTATATCCATCCAATGTCGGACGGGAACGGACGCATCTCAAGGTTCCTGGTAAATGATGTGCTACGTCGTGATGGGGCAGTGCCAGCGCCATTCATCATTCCTATTTCTGCGACGATCACTGACAACTCACGCGAGCGCATTGGTTATGATCGCGCCCTTGAAGTGCTCTCCAAACCACTGATGCTTAAGTACCACAGGCAGTGTGATTTCGGTACGCGGAACACTTATGACGATGGGATCGAAAGTGATTTTACCTTCGACGCATACGAAGATGCCTTACCAACTTGGCGTTATCCCGATCTCACACAACAGGCGGACTTCCTTGGCCGCGTCGTCCGGATGACCATCGAAGTGGAGATGAGTAAGGAGGCTAGCTACCTGCGCGATATCGAACGTGCCAGACATAATGTAAAAGACTATCTCGAGGGACCTAACAGTGATATCGACCAAATAATCCGCTCCATACGGGACAATGGCTGGATGCTCTCAAACAAGTTACGAAAGGCGTTTCCAATGTTGGAGGATCCTCGACTTGCAGAGTCCATCATCGACGCCGTTCGAGCAGTGCTAGATCCCGACTACCTTGAAGTCATAGACGATGAGGGTAAAGCTGATTCACCTGGTCATTCTATGTGAACATCCTCGAAGGTGAGCACCGCGTGCAGTTTGCCAATCTTGGTCCAGATGTTCCCGACGCGCTCTTTCAGGCGCACGAAGATGGGAAAGTTGTGTTTTTCTGCGGCGCCGGAATCGCTCTCCAAACCGCTATTTCTGCAACTCCGCCTGCAACTGGTTGCGCACCTTCGGATCGAGCTTCTCGATCGCCTTGGTCAGTTTTTCAGCATTGCGCAAGGCCAGCGTCTGCTCCGGCGTGAGCTGCTTGGCCTGCTCGATCACCGGCGCCGGCGCGGGTTTGGAAAACACCGCCTGCGCGCCAACAACGATCAGCGCACTGAGTATGGCGATACCGGCGGCCGCCCCCAGCAACCGCAACTCGCGCGGCGTGATCGCGGGCGACTGCGTGGCGATCGGCCGCACCGGACCGGGTGGCGTCGGCACGTAGCCGGCATTGGCGGCTGACGGGGAGGGCGCCGGGCCCTCGTCGGTTGCGTCCGGCGCCGCCGTTTTGCGCGCCGACTCCGCCGGCAGCCCGCCCGCCAGCCGCGCATGCTGCGTGAGCTCAAGCGAGGCCGCGTCGATGGCCGCGATATGCCGCCCGACCGCTTCCTCCAGCACCGCCTCGTTCAGCGCCACCAGCGCAAAAATCGGGTCGTCGATGTCGATCTTGACGCCGGTTTTTTCAAATACCAGACTCCGCAGCTTTTGTTGATCCATGGCCGCTTACCACTCGACCTTGTCGAGCTGCTCGAACAAGTCGCGGAACACCACCTTGATGCGCTGCTTTTCCATGACGTTGAACTTGTCGCTTTCGCGTACCTCGTTGGCGGTCAGGCGCGCCGTGTTCATCTTCTTGATGTCGGCGCCGAAGGTGTCGGCGTTGCGGGCCGACAGCACGATGCGCCCGCGCACGCGCGACGAGTTGTCGGCGTAGGTTTGCGATTCGGTGAACTGCTTGCCGGACGCCGATTGCAGCAGCCCGAAGTGTTCGTTTTCCCACAGCACCAGCGGCACCTTGGTCGCCTTGGCGGTCGAGACGAAGCCCATCGCCGTGTCGTGCAAGGTGTCGCCGCCGCCGACGATGGTGTGGATGTAGACCTTGCGGCCCGATTCTTCCAATAAAGCGAAGCAATCGTTTTCAAGCAAATAGCCCATCAGCGGCGAGAAGGTGTTGGCGCCGTTGTCGATGACGCAGTTGCCTTCCTCTTCGAGGATGTCGATCATCAGCGCGTCGAAGCGTTTCGGGTCGATGGTGCGGCTGTCGGTCATCACCGGCACGTGCTTGACCTCCATCGCCTTGTAGCGCGAAAACGTGGCGTTCTCCTGGTCGGTGTCGTAGCAGCGCAGCGGCTGGCGCTGCGCTTCCAGGTCGCCCGCGGCGTCCTTGCTGGCGAGCCACTGCGCAAGGATGGTCGACACCAGCGTCTTGCCGATGCCGCCTTTACCCTGGAGAATAAAATGTACCGTGTTTTGCATCGAAATCACCCCTGAATCTGCATGGAATAGGCGCACCATCGCGCTCGAACGCATCGAGAGTAATTGTTTTGTGGCAGGAAGGCAACCATCACGAAAGCGATGGCGCCATCAGGGGGATGAAACCAGGTTAATCAATAAAGCGCAGCAGGCCCTGCAAGGCGTGGATCACGGTTTGTTCGCGCACCGCCTTGCGGTCGCCGCTGAAGACCAGGCGCTCGGTGTGGACGGTGTCGGCGTTGGCCCAGCCGAAGCAGACGGTGCCGACCGGCTTGCCCGGCACGGCGCCGGTCGGGCCGGCGATGCCGGTGGTCGAGACGGCCAGATGGGCGTTGCTCGAACCGAGGGCGCCGCTCGCCATCGCCGCCGCCACCTCCTCGGAGACGCTGCCCATCTGCGCGATCAGCGCGGCCGACACGTCCAGCAGCTCGCTCTTGGAGGCGTTGGAATAGGCGATGAAGCCGCAGTCGAACCACGCGGTCGAGCCGGCGATCTCGGTGATGGCCTGCGCCACGCCGCCGCCGGTGCACGACTCGGCGGTGGCCAGGATCAGGCCCTTGTCCTGCAGTGCCTTGCCGACCTGCGCGGCCAGGTCGAGGATGGTGCTAGCGTTATCGGATGTCATCTCGGTGCTCATGTAAACTCTCCTTCTGAAGCGGCGTTCGGGAGCCGGCTGGGATATCCCGCTGGGCGTGCTGCCACTGTACCATGCAGATCACAATCGTTGCCAGCGATGCACCGCTGATTAACGGCAACCCTAACTTTGCATAAAAACATTAGACCGGCGATTTGAACTTGCGTACACTCAATAGCACTGCGTGACGTGCTCTGCCCAAACACCGCGGAACGCGCACCAGACAAGCAAGCCGAAGTCGCTTGCGGGAAGAAATCGGACTGATCCGGCCAGAACGCCGGTTCAAGAGCCCACGGAGGCGCATCCCATGATCAGCCAGACTGATATTTTTCATGCACGCATCTTGATCGTCGACGACCAGCTCGTCAACGTGGAGCTGCTGGAATTCCTGCTCAAATCGACGGGCTACAAGGCCGTCACGTCCACCACCGACTCGCGCGTGGTGGCCGACTGGCACAGCCGACACCGGTACGACCTCATCATCCTCGACTTGCAGATGCCCGGCATGGATGGCTTCGAGGTGATGGACGCGCTGCGCCCGCTCGAGGCCGATTCCTGGCTGCCGGTGCTGGTGGTCACGGCCCAGCCGGACCATAAACTCAAGGCGCTCGAATCGGGCGCGCGCGATTTCCTGAGCAAGCCGATCGACCCGGTCGAGGTGCTCACGCGCATCCGCAACATGCTCGAGGTGCGCCTGCTGCACCGCGAGGCGCGCAACTACAGTGTGCGCCTGGAGCAGACGGTGCGCGAACGGACGGTCGAACTGCAGCGCTTCCGCAGCGCCATGGACGCCACCGCCGACGCCATTTTCCTGCTCGACGCGGCCACCGCCGAACTGGTCGACGTCAACGACGGCGCCTGCCGCATGCTCGGCTACCCGCGCGACGAGATGCTGGGCCAGACCGCCAGCCGGCTGGGACTGGGCACGCAGGCGCTGCTGCGCGCTCAGGCGCACCGGCTCGACGACTACGCCGCCGCCGTCGGCAAGGCGCGCGCGCCGGAACTGGCCGAACTCGAATTGATGCGGCGCGACCTAATTTCGGTGCCGGTGGAGATTTACTGGCAGCTGCTCACGCGGCCCGGCCAGTCGAACGTCATGCTGGGCGTGGCGCGCGACATCAGCGAGCGGCGCCACTCGGAGGAGCTGCTGCAGCACATGGCCCATTACGACAGCCTGACGGGTCTTCCCAACCGCACCTTGTTCTTCCAGACCCTGGCCGACGCGATCTCGCTGGCGCAGGAAAAATCGTGGCGCATCGTGGTGCTGTTCATCGCGCTGGACCGCTTCAAGAACATCAACGATTCGCTTGGCGCCGCGCTGGGCGACGAGTTGCTGCGCCAGTTCAGCAACCGGCTGGTGCAATGCGTGCGCCTGCGCGACACGGTCGGGCGCATGGGCGGCGACGAATTCGCGCTGATCCTGTCGATGCCGCGCGACCAGCAGGACGCCGTCCACACGGCCAACGAGGTGAGGGAGGCGCTGCGCCTGCCGTTCGACCTGAACGGCCACCCGGCGGTGCTCAGCGCCAGCATCGGCATCGCCATGTATCCGGACGACGCCACCGATCCGGAAACGCTGCTGAAATACGCCGACACCGCGATGGAGCGCGCCAAGCAGGCGGGCCGCGACGGCTACCGCTTCTTCACCGCCGGCATGAACGTGCAGGTTCTCGCGCGGCTCGACATGGAGCTGGCGCTGCGCCGCGCGCTCGACAACGACGAACTGCTGCTGTACTACCAGCCCAAGGTCAACCTGCACACCGGCGCCATCGCCGGCGCCGAGGCGCTGCTGCGCTGGCAGCGGCCCGGCTTCGGCCTGGTGTTCCCGTCCGAGTTCGTGCCGGTGCTGGAGGACACGGGCCTGATCGTGCGCGTCGGCGCCTGGATCATCGACGCCGCCTGCAAGCAGATCGGCGCCTGGCTGCGCAGCGGCGTGGGACCGGTGCGCGTGGCCGTCAACGTCGCCAGCCGCCAGTTCATCGAGGGCGACCTGGAACAGGTGGTGCGTTCGGCGCTGGTGCGCCACGAGGTGCCGCCGGAGCTGCTGGAACTGGAGCTGACCGAAACCGCGCTGATGTCCAACGCCGAGCGCACCATCATGGTGCTGACCAATCTGAAGGCGATCGGCATCAAGGTCGCGATCGACGATTTCGGCACCGGCTACTCGTCGCTGGCGTACCTGCAGCGCTTCCCGATCGACAAGCTCAAAATCGACATCGCCTTCGTGCGCGAGATCACCACCAATCCGAACGACGCGGCGATTGCCACGGCCATCATCAGCATGGCGCACAGCCTCAAGCTGCGCGTGATCGCCGAGGGCGTGGAAACGCGCGCGCAGCTCGAATACCTGCGGCGCAGCCGCTGCGATGAAATCCAGGGATATTTCTTCAGCCGTCCGGTGGCGCCGGCCGACATGGCGGTGCTGGTCGAATCGGGCCGCTGCCTGCCGGTCGATCCGTCGGCGCCCAACCAGCCGGCGCAAACGCTGCTCATCGTCGACGACAATCCGGATATCTTATGGTCGCTCGACCAGCTGTTCCAGCGCGACGCCTACCAGATTTTGACGGCCGGATCGGCCAGCGAGGCGTTCGAGCTGCTGGCGCTGCATCCGGTGCAGGTGATCCTGTGCGACCAGCGCCTGCCGGGCATGAACGGCACCGAGTTCCTCGGCCAGGTCAAGGACATGTACCCGGAGACGATCCGCATCATCCTGTCCGGCTACATGGGGCTCGACGCCGTGCTCGAATCGGTCAACCAGGGCGCCATCTACCGTTTCTACACCAAGCCGTGGGACGACACCCAACTGCGCGACAACATCCGGCTGGCGTTCCACCACTACTGGCTGATGCACGGCAGCGGCCTGCGCGCCGGCCAGCCGGACGAGGATGTGACCGCGCTTCAGGACGTGAAGTGATCGAAGCCGGCGAGCTTGAGGTCTAGCGGCTGGCCGGCGGCGTCCACCAGGCGCAGGCCCGGCGCCGCCTCGATGCTGCCGACGCGCGTGACCGGCGTGGCCACGCTGCCGGCGGCTGCGATGATGGCCGCGCGGGCCGACGCCGGCGCGGTGAAGCACAACTCGTAATCGTCGCCGCCGGCGGCGGTGAATCGGCGCCGCAGCTCCTGCGGGAAGGCCGTCAGCGCCTCGCCGGGCGGCAGCGCATCCACATTCAATGTGGCGCCCACGTTCGACATCGCCAGGATGTGACCGAGATCGCCGACCAGGCCATCGGAGATATCGACGGCCGCGCGGGCGATGCCCTGTTCGGCCAGCACGGCGCCCAATTCCACACGCGGCACCGGCGTGTGCATGCGCACGGCGGCCGTGTGCAGCGCCGCCGCTTCCATGGTTTGTTCGAGACGGTAGCCGGCCAGCGCCAGACGCGCGTCGCCCAAGGTGCCGGACACCCAGATATCGTCACCCGGCTGCGCGGCGTTGCGGCGCAAGGCCTGGCCGGGACGCAGCTCGCCGAAGACGGTGATGCAGATCGTCAGCGGGCCTTTGGTGGTGTCGCCGCCTATCAGCTCGATGTTGAAGGCATCGGCCAGCGCGAACAGCCCTTGCGAGAAGCCGGCCAGCCAGGCGCGGTCGGCGGACGGCAGCGCCAGCGCCAAGGTGAACCCGACCGGTCGCGCACCCATCGCCGCCAGGTCGGACAGATTGACGGCCAGGCTTTTGTGGCCGAGCCGATAAGCGTCCTCGCCGGCGAAGAAATGGCGGCCCTCGACCAGCATGTCGGACGAAATCGCCGTCTGCATGCCGGGGGTAGGGGTGAGCAGCGCGCAATCGTCGCCGATGCCGATCGCCGCCCGGCTTGGGTGCTGGGGGCGCTGGAAGTATTCCTTGATGAGGTCGAATTCGGAGATCATGGCCTATTGTACCCAGCCGGCCGGCGAAGAGCACAAAAATGAGAAACGTGGCTGTTAGGCGAAGTGACACAGAGGCCGTTAAAGCAAGCCATTTAAATCACGTAGGGCGGATTAGCGTAGCGTAATCCGCCAAGCTCAGACGGCGACTCGAAGCGGAGGGGCAGTTATGCTAATTTAAATTTGGAGAGATTATTCATGCTCAAGGAATTATTTTAGTGCGCGGACTACAGTGTATTTCTCCCAATAAATTGACAGGACGTCCCTGCAAAGGTGCATGTTTTCAAGAATTTCTTCTAGCGAATTTTTCGAAAGAAGTGTGTACTCCTGAATCATTCCTTTCTCTGATACTCGTAGTTTAGTGAACGTAAATCCGTGCTCATCTGTATTATTCCAATCGGCATGTACAACTAAATTTCTTGTTTTTCCCGAATCTTCCATTCGTTTAATCAATTCGGGGTATATGTCAATAATGTTATGAGTTAAATGAAATTGATCGCAAAGCCTTTTGAAGAGATCTAACTTTGCGCCATACATCAGTTTATCTAACACTACCAAACCGAGCTCATCGCTCCGGTCGCATAGCATAAAGCAGATGCAGTCTCCGACATCTTTTTCGAGTGCATTGAAGGCTAATATTATCCATCCAACAAGTGGCAACGCCTCTTCAATTTGCTCTAGTGCCCTGTCTTCGTCTAAAACATCGTGTTCCAAGTGCTGAATAAATTGTTTTGTTTTTTTCTTCATTGGTAAAGCATCTATAAAATTCGAGTTTGGTCGCTATATATTATTAATTGCGTTAACTATGCGCGGCTAATTAACTGGGATTCTTAGAGCTATTTGGGCGTTTCACTTTTGTCAGAATTTATATGGGCTTGAAAAAAAATCCGAAATTTTTAAAAAAATATGTACATCTGCGAAAATTTCTTTTTGCTAGATCATAAAGTTGTTTAAGGTGACTTTTCCTTGACTTTTTCTAGTATTTGCATAAGCATCTCGGGTACTTCTCCTCCTGCCATAAGGGTTGCAGATCTGTAGGCAAGTTGATTTTTTGCTAGGCTAATACCGGCAGCGGCTTCCACATTGTCGCAGGACGTCATCCAATCAACCCACTTTTCAGACAAAAACGTTTCAAGATGATCGCCAAATATCGCTGTGTGCTCGCCGACAACAGCGGATGGAAAGTCTTCTTCTGCTAAACCGAAGTATCTCAGCAACGCGCGATTCGCTGCTACGTGAGATATTCTCTCGGAGTCTATTTTTCCTTGCGTTTTTCCATTCGCTTTCGCTCGGGCCTCAAAACCGCAGTCTGCGTCGAAGAGTGTGTACACAGGGATACCAATCGACGTCAGGATGGCGTGCGCTAGGGGTATTGAACCTTTTCCACCCACCGGCACGATAGAGATGCCGGCGGCCTCAAGTGAACCAAGATAGGCTTTGTCACCAATGCCGTAGAAGACCGACGACTCAGTTGTGCCCTCGACTAGGAACGCGCGATGCGCGAAGAGAGCCACAGAAAGCTCATTTGCGACGATACCATCGAGTTGTCGCTCAACTGTCTCAGCGCTAACTACACCGACCAGCTTTGCCTTTATACCTGCGAGTGTCGCGCTATGAACGGTCACTACGGGAGTATCATCGGACGACCTGCTGAGCCGTCTGACTTGGCTGAAATGACGCGCCTCAAGGAAGTAAGGACTGTGAGTCGCATAGGTCACCTGGATGCGTTTGTTAGTGTCCTCCGCGAGCGACCGAAGCACTTTTGCGAAGGTTTGAGCTTGGATGGGGTGCTGATAGAGTTCTGGTTCCTCGATAGCTAAACAAATGACTCCTTCTGTCGAGGCCGCGCCAGACTGCGCCAAGAGTTGAAGTGCAGAGATTAAAAGAGTTCGTTGAAAGCCATGCCCTTGGCGCTCTACAGCGGTCTCGGTTGCACCATCACGTACGGCCAGCTCGAACGTTGTCCTCGGGGCCTTGAGCTCGACTTCAGTAGGTGCGATCGTTACAGCCCGACCTGGAGAGTAGGAAGCAACGACCTCGTTTAACTGAGTCGACATGATTTCTAGCTGTGATTTGAACTTCTCATAGTAGACTTCCTGCTGTTTCGCACGAGATTCCTCGACGATCTTCGCGATTTCTTCATCGGCCGCCGTGCGATCGACCGAACGTTCAAGGATTCGTCCGATGATGCTCGACTTCCCGTCGACCGACTCCTCACTGGCTCGAAGGTCAGCAGTTACTAGGACGAAGTCGAAGAGACCGCTCATCTTCCCGCCGCTGTTGAAACCGAAGAAATTAGTCTGCAGGAACTCGGGCGCTTCTACTAGTTTATCGGTGTGGTCAGCCTCCCAAGTTGTCATAGCTTGGTTGACAGCCTCCAGATTGCTCCAAGCCGGAAGATTGAGCGTAGGATCTGAACTCCGCAAATCGTTGTAAGCGATCTTTTTTTCGGCAGCCGATCCCTTGCTGCGAATCGTGTTGAAGGGCGCGTAGCCCTTGGAATTTGCAGACAGAGTTTCAGTACCATCGGGGCCTCGACGCTTCCATGCTGTGAAGGTAGTGACTTCTGCGGGAGCATACTTGCCAAGCTCAATCCTATCCTTCTCAGTAAGCTCATGAAATGTGACTTGAACCTCGATGTCTTCGTTGATTGCTTCGAACGAGCAGTCCTTTTCAGTCAGCAAGCCAAGCTTACCGTTGAAGAACCAATCTAATGCGCGAAGCACAGTCGATTTACCCGCCCCGTTCGGGCCGATGAATGTGGTCACAGAGTCGAAGGAGATGATCACGTCCTTCAAGGTGCGGAAATTCTTGATTCGGACTGAGTGAATTTTCATTTTTATTCTGCGCCCTATGCTATCGCTATTCGATGCAGTCGAGCATAGCATCTTGCTCAGGCGAAAAATGCGTACATTGTCACGTTCAGAGGGTTCTAAAAGCTCGTAGCAAGCCACGAGTAAGCAAACAGCTTGGGGCCTGGGGGACTAGTGGGGAGAGGTACGGGCGCTACGCACCGTTATATTTGCAATTGCAATCGAAGCCGAAAATTCGATAGTTAATTTCGATGATCTTGCAAAATTGATTATATTGAAGCTATTGATAGCCTAAAGCCGCTAAAAACACCAAAAATTCGGCGATTTCCCCTCCGGCATCATTAAAGCTGCCAATAACCGTCATCACCGTTGGTGAAAATACCTACTTAAATGAAAGAATTGGTCTGATAAAATCGTAGGCTTTCCGACCGCACAAACAGGAAGGCAGCACAGCATGGATTCGTCATCTGAAAAAAAAGAAGAAATTCGTCAACAATTGCGCGTCGCCGCGCTCGAGTACCACGAGTTCCCGACCCCAGGCAAAATCAGCGTTACGCCGACCAAGCAACTGACCAACCAGCGCGATCTGGCGCTTGCCTACTCCCCGGGCGTGGCCGCCCCGTGCGAAGAAATCGTCATCGACCCGGCCGCCGCTTATAAATACACCGCGCGCGGCAACCTGGTGGCCGTCATCACCAACGGCACCGCCGTGCTGGGCCTGGGCAACATCGGCCCGCTGGCCGCCAAGCCGGTCATGGAAGGCAAGGGCGTGCTGTTCAAGAAGTTCGCCGGCATCGACGTCTTCGACATCGAGATCAACGAGCTCGACCCGGACAAGCTGGTCGACATCATCGCCTCGCTCGAGCCGACCTTCGGCGGCGTTAACCTGGAAGACATCAAGGCGCCCGAGTGCTTCTACATCGAGCGCCAGCTGCGCGAGCGCATGAAGATTCCGGTCTTCCACGACGACCAGCACGGCACCGCCATCATCGTCGGCGCGGCCATCATGAACGGCATCCAGTACGTCGGCAAGGATATTAAAAACTGCAAACTGGTGGTGTCCGGCGCCGGCGCGGCCGCGCTGGCCTGCCTGGACCTGATCGTCGACCTCGGCTTCCCGCTGGAGAACATCTACGTCACCGACCTGGCCGGCGTGGTCTACAAGGGCCGCACCGAGCTGATGGACCCGGACAAGGAACGCTTCGCGCGCGACACCTCGGCCCGCACCCTGGCCGAAGTGATCCCCGACGCCGACATCTTCCTCGGCCTGTCGGCCGGCGGCGTGCTCAAACAGGACATGGTCAAGGCCATGGCCAAGAACCCGCTGATCCTGGCGCTGGCCAACCCGAATCCGGAGATCCTGCCGGACGACGTCAAGGCCGTGCGCGGCGACGCCATCATCTGCACCGGCCGTTCGGACTATCCGAACCAGGTCAACAACGTGCTGTGCTTCCCGTACATCTTCCGCGGCGCCCTCGATTGCGGCGCCACCACCATCACGCGCGAGATGGAGATCGCCGTGGTCCACGCGATCGCCGAACTGGCGCACGCCGAACAGTCCGACATCGTCGCCACCACCTACGGCTTCACCAACCTGTCGTTCGGCCCCGAGTACCTGATCCCGATGCCGTTCGATCCGCGCCTGCTGATCAAGATCGCGCCTGCCGTGGCCAAGGCGGCCGAGGATTCTGGCGTCGCCACCCGTCCGATCAAGGACCTGCAAGCGTACGCCGACAGCCTGCAGCAATTCGTCTACCGCAGCGGCACCTTCATGAAGCCGCTGTTCCAGGTGGCCAAGAAGACCGATATGAACCTCAAGCGCATCGTCTACGCCGAGGGCGAAGAGGAGCGCGTGCTGCGCGCCGTGCAGGTCATCGTCGATGAAAAGCTGGCGCGCCCGATCCTGGTCGGCCGTCCGGCCGTGCTGGAGACGCGCATCGCCAAGTTCGGCCTGCGCCTGAAGCACGGCGTCGATTTCGACGTCATCAACCCGGACCACGACGACCGCTATCGCGACTACTGGCAGACCTACTACGACATGACCAGCCGCAAGGGCGTGACGCAGGAATACGCCAAGCTGGAAATGCGCCGCCGCCACACCCTGATCGGCGCCATGATGATCAAGAAGGGCGACGCCGACGGCATGATCTGCGGCACCTTCGGCACCACCCAGCTGCACCTGCACTACATCGACCAGGTGCTGGGCAAGCGCGAAGGCGCCTGCGTGTACGCGGCGATGAACGTGTTGATCATGCCGGAGCGCCAGCTCGTCATGGTCGACACCCACGTCAACGAGAACCCGAACGCCAACGAACTGGCGGCCATCACCGTCATGGCGGCCGAAGAGATGCGCCGTTTCGGCCTGTCGCCGCGCGCCGCGCTGCTGTCGCATTCGAACTTCGGTTCGTCCAACAGCGAGTCGGCGCAGAAGATGCGCGCCGCGCTGGCGCTGGTCAAGAAGCTCGATCCGACCCTGGAGATCGACGGCGAGATGCACGGCGACACCGCGCTCGACTCGAAGCTGCGCCACGCCATCATGCCGGAATCGACGCTGACCGGCGACGCCAACCTACTGGTGGCGCCGAACATGGACTCGGCCAACATCGCCTACAACCTGGTCAAGACGGCGGCCGGCAACGGCATCGCGGTCGGCCCTATCCTGCTTGGCTGCGCCGAGGCGGTGCACATCCTGACGCCGTCGGCAACGGTGCGCCGCATCGTCAACATGACCGCGCTGTGCGTGGTCGACTCGGTGGCTCAGCGCAAGGTCTAAACCGGAGTACCCAACCGTGACGGCCCGCCGCGCGCGGGCCGGCGATACCGGTCCCGCTCCGCCAGGAGCCGGGCCGGTTTTTTTTGGGGCGTCGACACGCTGTAACAGGATGTAATTTATGTAATGTCGGGCCTTGCGCGAACCGTCCCGTGTGACCGTCCTGTTACAATACCGGACAATTTTTATCTTACAATTTGCAGCCACACACCATGACGAAAACAAAAAAAGCCCTCATTACGGGCATCACCGGGCAAGATGGCGCTTATCTGGCCGAACTGCTGTTGGAAAAGGGTTATGAGGTCACCGGCACTTATCGTCGCACCAGCTCGGTCAACTTTTGGCGGATCGAAGAACTGGGCATCCAGTCGCACCCCAAGCTCAACCTGGTCGAGTACGACCTGACCGACCTGGCGTCGAGCATCCGCCTGATGCAGACGGTGCAACCGGACGAGGTGTACAACCTGGCCGCGCAAAGCTTCGTCGGCGTGTCGTTCGACCAGCCGCTGACCACCGCCGAGATCACCGGCGTCGGCCCGGTCCACCTGCTCGAGGCGATCCGCATCGTCAATCCGAAGATCCGCTTCTACCAGGCGTCGACCTCGGAAATGTTCGGCAAGGTGCAGGCCGTGCCGCAAAAAGAAGATACTCCGTTCTACCCGCGCAGCCCGTACGGCGTGGCCAAGCTGTACGCGCACTGGATGACGGTGAACTACCGCGAGTCGTATGGCATCTTCGGCTCGTCGGGCATCCTGTTCAACCACGAGTCGCCGCTGCGCGGGCGTGAATTCGTCACCCGCAAGATCACCGACTCGGTGGCCAAGATCCATCTGGGCCTGCTCGACGTGCTTGAGCTGGGCAATATGGACGCCAAGCGCGACTGGGGCTTCGCCAAGGAATACGTCGAAGGCATGTGGCGCATCCTGCAGGCTGACGAGCCGGACACCTTCGTGCTGGCCACCAACCGCACCGAGACCGTGCGCGATTTCGTCAGCATGGCCTTCAAGGCGATCGATGTGACGATCGCGTGGAGCGGCGAGGCCGACAACGAGATCGGCACCTGCAAGAAAACCGGCAAGGTGCTGGTGCGCGTCAATCCGAAGTTCTACCGCCCGGCCGAAGTCGAACTGCTGATCGGCGACCCGGCCAAGGCCACCGAAAAGCTGGGCTGGAAACCGCAAACCACGCTGGAACAGCTGTGCCAGATGATGGTCGAGGCCGACCTGCGCCGCAACAAAGCCGGCTTCTCGTTCTAAGGTGGGCACGGTGACGGCGGCGCTGGAGGGCAGCGAGGGCACCGGCAAGCGGGCCTTGATCACCGGCCTGTCCGGCTTCACCGGCCTGTACGTCGAGCGCGAACTGCGCGCGGCCGGCTATGAAGTCTTCGGCACCGTGTCGCCGGACGGCGCGCAGGCCGAAGGGCGCTATCCGGTCGACCTGAACGACCGCGCCGGCCTGGCCGCCGTGGTGCAGCAGGTGCGCCCCGATGTGGTGGCGCATTTGGCCGCCATCGCCTTTGTCGGCCACGGCGACGTCGAGCAAATCTACCGCGTCAACGTCGCGGGCACCCGCAACCTGCTCGAGGCGCTGGCCGGCCTCGATAAGAAACCGTCGGCGGTGCTGCTGGCCTCGAGCGCCAACATCTACGGCAACACCGACGTCGGCGTCATCGGCGAGGACGTGCCGGCCGCGCCTGCCAACGACTACGCCGTCAGCAAGCTGGCCATGGAATACATGGCGCGCCTGTGGCAGGACAAGCTGCCGCTGATCGTGGTGCGTCCGTTTAACTACACCGGCGTCGGCCAGCACGAGAACTTCCTGCTGCCGAAAATCGTCTCGCACTTCCGCCGCCGCGCGGCCGACATCGAGCTGGGCAACCTGCATGTGTGGCGCGACTTTTCCGACGTGCGCGCGGTCGCCCGCGCCTACCGCGGCCTGCTGGCCGCGCCGGCCGCCGCCGCCGGCAAAACCTTCAACATCTGCTCGGGCCAGGCCTATTCGCTGGGCGAGGCGCTCGACATGATGGCCGACATCGCCGGCTATAAAATCAATGTCCACGTCAATCCGGCCTTCGTGCGCG
Organism: Duganella sp. AC237; assembly: GCF_979254035.1. Taxonomy (NCBI): domain Bacteria; kingdom Pseudomonadati; phylum Pseudomonadota; class Betaproteobacteria; order Burkholderiales; family Oxalobacteraceae; genus Duganella; species Duganella sp. AC237. The sequence continues at coordinate 848,048 of NZ_CEEDEW010000003.1, forward strand.
CCAACGAGGTGGTGCGCCTGGTCGGCGACAATACCCGCCTGGTCGCCGTCACCGGTCCGATCGCCGCGCCGCCGCTGGCCGAGACGCTGCGCTGGATGTACGAAGCATGAGTGGCGCACCCCGGGTCGGGTTGTCGACCACGACGGCCGAGCCGGGACTGACCGGCGGCCGGCTCGACGGCATCGGCGTCTACAGCAGCGCCCTGCTGCGGCACCTGCCGCGCGCCGGCGTCGAGGTGCTGCCGTTTTCGTTCGCCCCGCCCGGCCAGGCCGGGCGCCTGACCGTGGGCCGCGCGCTGCCGCTGTCGTATCCGCTCGCCACGCTCGGCGACCTGATCCTGCCGTCCAGCGTCCACCTCAACGTCAGCCGGCTGGCGCCGGCACCGCTGGACCTGTTCCACGCCACCGACTACCGCATCGTGCGCATGGATTGCCCGGTGGTGGCGACGCTGCACGACGCGCTGCCGATCTGCCATCCGGAATGGGTGCGTCCGCGCCTGCGCGGCCTGAAGAACTGGCTGCAGGCCAAGGCGGCCCGCAAGGCCCAGCATGTGATCACCGGCTCGCACTATTCGATCCGCGAGTTGGTCGACTGCTTCGGCGTCGACGAGCGCCGCATCAGCGTGGTGCACCACGGCGTCGGCGCCGAATGGTTCGAGACGCCGGCCGCCGCCGAGCGCGACGCGACCTTGGCGCAATACGGCCTGCGCGCCGGCTACTTCCTGTTCGTCGGCACGCTGCAGCCGCGCAAGAACATCGGGCGCCTGCTGGATGCCTACCTGGCGCTGCCGCCGGTGCTGCGCTCGGCGCGCCAGCTGGTCGTCGTCGGCGCGCCCGGCTGGCGCAGCGAGGACCTGGTGGCGCGCCTGAAGGCGGCGCGCCAGAACGGCGAGAACGTGGTCTGGCTCGACCAGCTGACCGACCACGGCCAGCTGCGCCACCTGTACGCCGGCGCCGGCGCCTTTATTTTCCCTTCGCTGTACGAGGGTTTCGGCCTGCCGGTGGTCGAGGCCTTCGCCAGCGGCGTGCCGGTGGCCACCTCCAACGCCACCTCGCTGCCGGAAGTGGCGCAGGGCGCGGCGCTGGAGTTCGACCCGCTGTCGGTGCCGGAGATGAGCGCGGCGATGACCGCCATCGTGCGCGACGACGCGCTGCGTGCCCGTTGCGTCGACGCCGGCCGGCGCCGCGCGCTCGAACTCACCTGGGACGAAGCGGCCCGCCGCACCGCCGCCGTGTATCATGGCGTCCTGTCACAATAACGCCCCACCCCTGCCACGCCGGCCGGCGCCGCAGGGCGGCAACCCCCACCACATCCATGCGCGTCCTCCATTTCTATAAGACTTATTATCCCGACACCTGGGGCGGCATCGAGCAGGTGATCCGCCAGATGTGCGTGGGCACCGGACGCCTCGGCGTGACCAACGAAGTACTGACGCTGACCCGCGACGGCGGCCCGGCGCAGATCGAGTTCGAAGGCCATACCGTGCACCGCGTGCGCATGGACTTCGAGATCGCCTCGACCGGCTTCTCGTTCGCGGCGATCCGCGCGCTGGCGCGCCTGGCGCGCAAGGCCGACGTGATCCACTATCATTTCCCGTGGCCGTTCATGGACGTGGCCCACTTCATGGCCCGCATCAACAAACCGAGCGTGGTAACCTACCACTCGGACATCGTGCGCCAGAAGAACCTGCTGCGCGTCTATAGCCCGCTCAAGCGCCGTTTCCTGCGCAGCGTCGACACCATCATCGCCACTTCGCCCAACTACCTGGCCTCGTCGCCGGTGCTCAAGCGCTTCGCCCACAAGACCCGCACGATCACCTACGGCCTCGATAAGAGCATTTATCCGCAGCCGTCGGCGGCGGTGATGGAGAAGTGGCGCGAACGCTGCGGCGAGCGCTTCTTCCTGTTCGTCGGCGTGCTGCGCTACTACAAGGGACTGCACATCCTGCTCGACGCCATGGCCAACATCGATTATCCGGTGGTGATCGTCGGCGCCGGCCCGATCGAGCAGGAGCTCAAGGAGCACGCCGCCCGCCTGGGGCTGACCCACGTCACGTTCGTCGGCGCGGTGGAGGAGGAGGACAAGATCGCGCTGCTGCGGCTTTGCTACGCAATGGTGTTCCCGTCGCACCTGCGCTCGGAGGCGTTCGGCATCTCGCTGCTGGAGGGCGCGATGTTCGGCAAGCCGATGATCTCGAGCGAGATCGGCACCGGCACCACCTACATCAACATCGACAACGAGACCGGCCTGGTGGTGCCGCCCAGCGACCCGCAAGCCTTCAGCGGCGCCATGCGCCTGCTGTGGGAGCAGCCCGAGCGCGCCGCCGAAATGGGCCGCCGTGCCGAGGCGCGCTACTGGGAGCTGTTCACCGCCGAGCGCATGGCCGAGAATTACCACGCGCTGTACCGCGAGCTGGCGGCGCGCCAAAGCGGCAAGCGCGCAGCCCCGCGCGACCACGCTGTTTGATCTGGCGCAAGTCTTCGGCGGGCGCCGGCGGCTATCATCGTCACCGAACTCCGCGTCCTGCCGACGGTCCTCATTGATGGCGCTACCAAGATGGCGCCACCCCCTGTGCGACGCAACGACGTCGTCCGGGCGGGGGTTCACCCGGTCGTCCTTGTCTCCAAGCAGGTAGAATACGCCCATCGCCCCAATATGATGGAGAACCGCGTGCGCTGCCTGGTCATCGAAGATGAAGTAGAAACCTCGAACTACATCTGCAAGGGCCTGCGCGAAGCAGGCTACCTGGTCACCGCCTGCGCGACCGGTCCGGACGGACTCGATTACGCCACCGGCGAGCAATGGGACTTGATCATCCTCGACCGCATGCTGCCGGGCCGCATCGACGGCCTGTCCATCGTCGACAAGCTGCGCGCGCTGGGCAAGCAGACCCCCGTCATCATCGTCAGCGCGCTGACCACCATCGACGCCCGCGTCACGGGCCTGCGCGGCGGCGCCGACGACTACCTGTCCAAGCCTTTCGCCTTCTCCGAGCTGCTGGCGCGGGTCGAGGCGCTGTTGCGGCGCAGCGCCCCGGGCGCCGACAGCACCCAGCTGCAGGTGGCCGACCTGACCCTGGACCTGCGCACCATGCGCGTCACGCGCGGCCCCAAGGTCATCACCTTGCAGCCGCGCGAGTACCGGCTGCTCGAATACCTGATGCGCAACGAGAACCAGGTCGTCACCCGCACCATGCTGCTCGAATCGGTGTGGGATTACCACTTCGACCCGCAGACCAACGTGATCGACGTCCAGATCAGCCGCCTGCGCGCCAAGGTGGACAAGGATTTCCCGGTCATGTTGATCCACACGCTGCGCGGCGTCGGCTACCGCATGGGCGCCGGCGCGGCCGACGACACGGGGCCGGCGCTTGGCTAATTCGTCTAACTCGTCTCGATCGTCTACCCCGTCTTCCTTGCCGGGCGCCGCAGCCAGGTTGCCGGCCAAGCGGCCTTTCGGGCCGCTCGGGCGGGCCTCGATCGCCGCCAAGCTGGCGCTGGGCTACGGCCTGCTGGGCACCTTCTCGATCGTGGTGGTGTCGGCGGTGTTCTACACCGGCACCATCGGCGTGCTTGACGATAACCTCGACGGCAAGATCGTCATGCAATCGGAGCGCCTGATCGAACACGCCCGCTTCCCCGGCCACGGCGCGCTGGTCGAGGAGGTGCGGCGCCAGCTGGCCGACGGCGTCGACAGCGACCGCGAGATCTTCCAGCTCCTCACCGGCAACGGCGTGCCCGCCGCCGGCAACCTCGATGCCGTGCCGGCCGGTGCCGGACCCGTGCCGCCGCGCCGCGCGCTGATGGTCACCACCGTCGTCAAGCGCGCCGGCCATGACCGGCCGGCGCGCCTGTACCTGCGGCCGATGGCCGACGGCGGCCTGCTGATCGTCGGGCGCGACCTGAGCGAACAGCACGCGGTGCGCGAGGTGATCTGGCGCGCGCTGCTGGCCGGCGCCGGCGTCTCGCTGCTGCTGACGGTGGGCGGCGCGCTGCTGTTCCGCCGTGGCATCGAGGGGCGGCTGGGCCAGATCCGCCGCACCGCCGCCCAGATCGAGGCGGGCAACCTCAGTCACCGCATTCCCGTCTCCGGCGGCGACGAGTTCGCGCTGCTCAACCGCGACATCAACCGCATGCTCGACCGCATCGAGCTGCTGATGGAGGGCATCCGCCACGTCTCCAACGCCATCGCCCACGACCTGCGCACGCCGCTCAGCCGCATCCGCGGGCGGCTCGACGACGCGCTGCGCCACGAGATGACGGTGCCGCGCCTGTCCGGCGCCGCCCACGACGCCATCGACGACATCGACGATCTGATACGCCTGTTCGAACGCCTGCTGCAGATCGCCGAAGCCGAATCGGGCATGCGCGCCCGCCTGTTCGAGCGGCTCGACCTGGGGCGGGTGGTAGCCGACATCGGCGAGATGTACGAGGCCATCGCCGAGGATGCGGGCATCGCGCTGACGGTCGATTCGCCGGCCTCGCTGTACGTCGACGGCGACCGCAACCTGCTGGCCAGCGCCGTCGCCAGCCTGCTCGACAACGCCATCAAATACGCCGGGCCGGGCGCCGCCATCCGCGTGCGCGCCGGCGTGCACCAGGGCCGGGCCTCGATCGCCATCCACGACAACGGCCCCGGCATCCCGGCGGCGGAGCGCGACAAGGTGACGCAGCGGTTTTATCGCCTCGACAAGAGCCGCCACCTGCCCGGCAACGGCCTGGGACTGTCCATCGTCAGCGCCACGGCCACCTCGCACGGCGGCTCGCTGGCGCTGGAGGACGGCGCGCCCGGGCTGGTCGCGCGCATCCTGCTGCCGCTGGCGCCGGGGTGACGGCGGTGATGCGCCGCCAAGCTATCCCACCCGTAATGTGACCGCAATCTTGCGGAGAGGCGCGCGGCCCTATCATGGATTCACGCTCACTCGACTCTCCATCACCATGCATGATTTAAGCGACATCGCCCACTGGCTGCAACACCACCCGATCCACCACGACTCGCTGGTGCACAGCACCTTGCCCGATCCAACCTTCGTCACGGGCGGCGAGACGGTGGTCTCCTTCAGCACCAACAACTACCTGGCGCTGGCGAACCATCCGCGCCTGGTGGCGGCGGCCAAGCAGGGCCTCGACCGCTACGGCGTCGGCAACTGCGAATCGCGGCTGCTGGGCGGCGACCTGGAAGTCTACCGCGAGCTGGAACGGCGCCTCGGGGCGCTCAAGCACAAGGGCGACGCGGTGCTCTTCGTGACCGGCTACATGACCAATATCGGCGTGCTGTCGTCGATCGTCAAGGCGGCCACCCTGGCGCGGCTGCACGGCTTCCGCACCAAGAAGCGCCACAAGTACGCCTATTACTCGGACGAGTTCAATCACATCAGCATCCGCGAAGGCATCCAGATGTCCGGCGCGCTGCGCTACAATTACCGCCACTGCGACATGAACCACCTGGAGACACTGCTCAAGGCCGGCGCCGAGGAGGGCACCACGCCGCTGATCGTCAGCGACGGCGTGTTCAGCATGGAGGGCACGATCGCGCCGCTGCCGGAGCTGGTGGCGCTGGCCGAGCGCTATGGCGCGCTGCTGTACATCGACGACGCCCACGCCACCGGCATCCTGGGCGCCAACGGCGGCGGCACCTCCGAGCATTTCAACTGCTACAGCGAGAACATCATGCAGATGGGGACCCTGAGCAAGGCGCTCGGGTCGATCGGCGGCTTCGTCGCCGTCGAGCCCGAGGTGGCCGACGTGATCCGCCTGACCAGTTCCGCCTACGGCTTCACCTGCCCGCCGCCGCCGGACCAGGCGGCCGCGCTGCTGGCGGCCCTGGATTTGCTGGAGGAGGAGCCGCAGCGCCGCCAGCGCCTGTGGGACAACCAGCGCTACTTCATCGACAAGATGGCGCCGCTGGGCTACACCATCATCTCGACGCAGACGCCGATCCTGCCGGTGTTGATCGGCGACGCCGAGACCTGCCAGCGCTACGCGATCGAATTGCGCCGCGAGGGCATCCATGTCGACGCGATCCAGTTCCCGGCCGCGCCGGTGGGCCAGGCGCGCCTGCGCTTCATGATGAACGCCGGCCATACCCGCGCGCAAATCGACCATGTGGTCGGCGTCATGGCGCGCATGGCGGGGCGCGAGTTGCGCCTGGTGGCCTGACGGTCTTTTTCTACTGAATGCTCTGCCCGGCGCTTCTTGATCACAGGGAGCGCGGGCATCTGTTACCGGCCCGCGGCTCCGCGTGCTGTCAAGACTTGGCGAAGGCCAGGAAGTCGGCGTTGAACTTCTCTTTGTGGGTGTCGGTCAGGCCGTGCGGGGCGCCCGGATAGGTGATCAACTTGGCCTGCTTGACGATCTTGGCGGCGGCGCGGCCGGCGGCGTCGATCGGCACCACCTGGTCGTCCTCCCCGTGAATGATCAGCGTCGGCTTGTCGAATTTTTTCAGGTCGTCGCGGAAGTCGGTCTGGGCGAACGCCGCGATCGAATCGTAGGTGTTCTTGTGTCCGGCCTGCATGCCCTGGTTGTAAAACGCGTTGATCAGCCCTTGCGACGGCTTGGCGCCGGGACGGTTGTAGTTGTAGAACGGGCCGGAGGCGAAGTCCAGGTACAACTGGCCGCGATTGGCCTCGGACGCGGCGCGGATGCCGTCGAACACCGACAGCGGCAGGCCGCCCGGGTTGGTGTCGGTCTTGAGCATCAGCGGCGTGACGGCGGAAATCAGCGCCAGCTTGGCGACGCGTTTGGTGCCGTGGCGGCCGACGTAGCGCGCCACCTCGCCGCCGCCGGTGGAGAAGCCGGCCAGGATGATGTTGTTCAGGTTGAGCGCTTCGATCAGCTGCGCCAGGTCGTCGGCGTAGTGGTCCATGTCGTTGCCGTCCCAGGGTTGGCTCGAACGGCCGTGGCCACGGCGGTCGTGGCTGACGACGCGGAAGCCGTTGTTCGCCAGATGGAAGGCGGCCGATTCCCAGCTGTCGGCGTTGAGCGGCCAGCCGTGGCTCAGGATCACCGGTTGACCGTTGCGCGGACCCCAATCCTTGTAATAGATCTCGACGCCGTCGCGGGTGGTGATGGTGCTGGCGGTCTTCTGGATTTTGCCGCCGGTGGCGGCGGCCTGGCTGTCGGTGCTGACGGCGGCCAGCGGCAGCGCGGTGGCGACCGCCGCGGCGGCGGCGAACGCGCCGCCCACCATGGCGGAGCGGCGGGATGGATTGACTTGGTTGTTATCGTTGCTGGACATGGTTTTTCCTTATTTGTCGATGGGATTAAAAATCAGTTCAGGTGCTGCTTGAAGAAAGCGTCGGTGCGGCCGTTGGCCAACGTTGCCGCCTGGGCGTCGTAGTGGTCGCCGCCCGGGCGGGCGAAGGCGTGGTTGCAGCCCGGGTAGGTATGCATCTCGATGTTGGCGTTGTCCTTGAGGGCGGCGTGGATGACCGCCTGCGCATCCTTGCCGATGTATTCGTCGTCGCCGGCAAGGTGGTAGAGCAGCGGGCGTTTGACGTTGGCGCCTTCGCCCGCGTAGTTTTCGGTGGCGCCGCCGTAGTAGGCGACGAAGGCGTCGGCGTCGGCGCGGGCGGCGGTGAGGAAGGTCATCAGTCCGCCAAGGCAGTAGCCGGTCACGCCGACCTTGCCGGAGGCGCCGGTCATCGCGCGGGCGGCGGCCACGGTGGCGGCGATGTCGCCGACGCCGGCGCCGAAGTCGTAGGCGCTGTACAGCGCGAAGCCGCGCTCCCAGTCGCCGGGGCTGGCCTCGGACATGTCCAGGCCAGGTGCGGCGCGCCAGAACAGATCGGGGCCGACGGCGATGTAGCCCTTGGCGGCATAGTCGTCGCAGATGCTGCGGATGCCGGCGTTGACGCCGAATATCTCCTGCAGAACAATGATGACCGGCGCGCTGCCACTGCCGGTCGGACGCGCGACGTAGCACTGGAAGCTGCCGTCGGCGACGGTGACGGTGAGGGACTCCTTGAGGGATGCGTTCATGTTTTTGCTCCGTGGTGTGGGCCGCTGACAGGCCGTTGTGGCCTGGCGATGGAGTGCATGGTAGGGCCGATTTTCGTCGCTGGGAACGGCCATTCCTGCAAAGTTGGATTGCAAAATTGCATATCCCGACATCGGGGTGCGGGCTTCCATCCCCTAAGTGATACGCGTCTCCATTCCCCTTTGCGGGCCGGCGATGCAAAGCGCTGGATTGCGTTTTTTGCAAAACTGCTCAATACTTGCCGGGTTGATCCGCGTATGGCCGGATCTCCACTATGAGACAGATAAAAAACGATGGCCTTTTTCACCAAGAAAAAGATCGCGCTGGCGGTGGGCGCGATCGTGATCGGCGGCGCCGCGCTGGCGTTCTATTCCAAAAGCCAGACCCCTGTGGTGGAGCCGCCACGGTTCCGCGTCGCCGCCGTCGATACGGGCACCATCACGCAGACGGTGACGGCCACCGGCACCATCAATCCGGTCGCCCTGATCAACATCGGTTCGCAGGTGTCTGGCACGGTCAACGTGCTGAAGGCGGACTTCAACGACCGCGTGAAAAAAGGCCAGATCCTGCTGACGCTCGATCCGACCATCTTCAACGCGCAAATCCGCCAGGGCGAGGCGCAACTGGCATCGGCGCGCGCCTCGCTGCGGCTGGCGCAGGCCACGCACCAGCGCAACCAGACCCTCGTGACGCAAAGCTTCATCTCGCCGCTGGCGCTGGACCAGTCCAAGCGCGAGGTCGACGTGGCGCAGGCGAACATCCAGCTGACGCAGGCGCAGCTGGCGCGCGCGCAGGCGGACCTGAACAACAGCGTGATCCGCTCGCCGATCGACGGCGTGATCATCAAGCGCACCGTCGACCTGGGACAAACGGTCGCCGCGTCGTTCACCACGCCGACCCTGTTCCAGATCGCGCAGGATTTGACCAAGATGCAGATCGATACCAGCGTTTCGGAGGCGGACGTCGGCGCGCTGAAGGAGGGGCAGCAGGCGCGCTTCGTCGTCGACGCCTATCCGGACCGGGAGTTCGAGGCGCGCATGCGGCAGTTCCGCCTGGCGGCCAACGTGGTGCAGAACGTCGTCACCTACAACGTGGTGCTCGATGTCGACAACCGGGACGAGCTGCTCAAGCCGGGCATGACGGCGCAGGTGCGCCTGTTGGTGGGCAACCGCGAGAACGTGCTGCGCATTCCCACCGCCGCGCTGCGCTTCCGCCTCAGCGACGAGGAACTCGAGCGGCAGGCCAAGGCGGCCAAGGGCAAGGGTGCGGGGACCGGCGCCGGCGCCGACGCCGCGCTGGACGCGCCGCCGCCGGACGACGATGCGGCGTTCCGCACCAAGGCCGACTTGACGCGCACCTTCAAGATCTACACGCTCGACGCCAAGAATCAGCCGCAGCCGATCGACGTCAGGATCGGCCTGTCGAACTTCCGCTATACGGAGGTGGTGGGCGGCGCCTTGAAGAAGGGCGACAAGGTTGTCACCCGCGCCATCGTCGAGAACAAGGACGGGGTGCGTTGATGACGCCACCAGCCGGCAGCGCATTGACCAATGCCTTGATCGACATACGCGGCGTCACCAAAAGCTACTTCTCCGGCGGCGTCGAGACCAGGGTGCTGTTCGGGATCGACCTGGCGGTGCCGCGCGGCGACTTCCTGGCGGTGATGGGGCAGTCGGGCTCCGGCAAGTCGACCTTGATGAATATCTTCGGCTGCCTGGACCAGGCCAGCGGCGGCAGCTACTTCCTCAACGGCGTCGACACCCTGACCCTGTCGCGCGCGGAGCTGGCCACCATCCGCAACCGCACCATCGGCTTCGTGTTCCAGAGCTTTAACCTGATCAAGCGCATGAGCGTGGCGGAAAACGTCGCGCTGCCGCTGATCTACGCCGGCGTCTCGCGCGCGAAGGCGCACGCCAAGGCGCTGGTGGAGCTGGAGCGCGTCGGGCTGAAGGCGTACGCCAAACGCACGCCGAACCAGCTGTCCGGCGGCCAGCAGCAACGCGTGGCGATCGCCCGCGCGCTGGTCGGCGATCCGCCGCTGATCCTGGCCGACGAACCGACCGGCAATCTCGATACGCAGACCAGCGAGGAGATCATGCGCTCGTTCCAGCAATTGAACCAGGAGCGCGGCATCACCATCCTGCTGGTCACGCACGAACCGGACATCGCCGCCTACAGCAAGCGGCTGATGCGCCTCAAGGACGGCCATGTCATCTATGACGGTCCGGCCGCCGAAGGCTTGCGCGAGATGGCGCTAAGCCAGGAGGCGGCCCTCGGCCATCCTCCGCTTTCACCGACAAGCGTGGCGGCGCCATGAACCCATTGCAGATCACGATAGAGGCGTTCCGCTCGATGCTGGCGAACCGCCTGCGCACCTTGCTGACGATGCTGGGCATTATCATCGGCATCGCCTCGGTGGTGCTGCTGCTGGCCGTCGGCGACAGCATGAAACGCTTCATCGGCAAGCAGCTGGAGCAGCTGGGCACCAACATGCTGTTCATTTCTCCCGGCGGCGACCGCGCGCAGCAGCAGCGCCTGCGCAACGGCGCCGCGCCGGCGCTGACGATGCTCGACGCGGCGGCGCTGAACCGGCTGCCGTCGCTGGCCGGCGCCGCGCCGACCCTGCAAGGCGGCTTCAATCTGGCGGTCGGCAACGAGAACGCATCGAAGACGGTGCACGGCGTCACGCCGGACATGTTCAAGATCCGTGGCTGGAAAATCGACAAGGGCAGCGCCTTCAGCGACGCCGACGTGCGTTCGGCCGCGCGCATGGTGGTCATCGGCCGCAAGATCGCCGACCAGTTCTTCTACAAGATTGACCCGCTGGGCAAATACATCCGCATCGAGAACGTCTCGTTCCAGGTGGTGGGGGTGCTGTACGGCGAGGGCAAGCAGGTTGACGGCGGCGATTTGAGCGACTACGTGCTGGTGCCGATCACCGCCGCCGCCGCCAACCTGGTAAAGATGCAGTTCCCCGGCAACGTTCACTATGTGGTCGCGCAGGGCAAATCCGGCGGCAACCTGCAGGACGCCATCCAGGACATCAACGAAACGCTGCGCGACCGCCACCGCATCAAGTTCGAGCAGCCGGACGACTTCCGCATCGATAACCTGGCCTCGTTCGCGGAGACGGCAAAGACCATCAGCGCCGGCCTGGCCGCGCTGCTTGGCCTGATCGGCGCGATCTCGCTGATCGTCGGCGGCATCGGCATCATGAACATCATGCTGGTGTCGGTGACCGAGCGCACCCGCGAGATCGGCATCCGCATGGCGATCGGCGCCAAGCCGCGCGACGTGCTGCTGCAGTTCCTGACGGAGGCGGTGGTCATCTGCCTGGTGGGCGGGGTGTTCGGCATTCTGGTGGCCACGGGGGCGGCGGCGGCGATCACCGCGACCGGCAAATTCGACGTGTTCATCACCTTGCAGGCGGTGGTGGTGGCGTGCGGGTTTTCCAGCCTGGTGGGCGTTTTCTTTGGTTTTTATCCGGCGCGGCGGGCGTCGAAGCTGCTGCCGGTCGATTGCCTGCGCTATGAGTGACGCCGCGTGAGGGTCGAATTTAGTAGTCGAATTTTTTGCTGCGCGCCGCGCTCTTGAAGAACGACACCGGGTCGCGCTCTTCTTCCAGCTTCTTGCGCCGCTCGCGCGCCTCTTGCGCCTGCTGCGCGCGGCGTTCGTTGTGCTCGGCGATGCGCTGCTGCACCTGGAAACCCCTCTTGCTGTTTTCCAGCAGCCCCATTTTTTGCCGCATCGCGGCCGCCCAGATAAAGAAAATGATCAGCAGGGAGAGCAGATAGGCGGCTTGCCAGATGCCATAATTCTGGCTGATGAAGGGAAACAGCGGCGCCGCTTGCTCCAGCCAGCCCTGGCCCAATATCCCGAGCACGGCGGCGCAGGCGCCCAGCGCCATGGTCTTGGTGATCAACCATCTGCTGGCTTTGATGCGATGTTCCCAGAATTCCAGGGGGGCATCGTTAGGGAGGGTGTCAAGCGTTTCGGTTGTCATGGCGGCATTTTTTGGGCGCGGGTGGAGCGGAGGATATTATAGGTCATATTTTCCCTTGGGAAACTATAGTTGCAATTGATATGTATCAATGAGGGCGCTGAGATGAAGAGAAGCTTGTTGTCGGCCGTATTGCTGGCCATGGCCGTGGCCGTGTGCATCGCGTCCCCGGGCGCGGTGGCGGCGGCCGACTCGGCCTTGGCGCCGACAGAATCGGTCGTCGGCCCCGGCTGGGCCAACAATTCGGTCAACGCCGTGGTGTTCCGCAAGAATTCCCTGGTCTCGGACCGGCACACGCAATACATCGGCTACTACGACGCCGAGCGCTATCTGGTGCTGGGCAAGCGCAAGCTGGGCACGTCGCGGTGGACCACGCAACGCACGCCGTACCGGGGCAACGCCGCCGACGCCCATAACGCCATCAGCCTGATGCTCGACGGCGCCGGGTATCTGCATGTGTCCTGGGACCACCACAACAACGCGCTGCGTTACGCCCGCAGCGTCAAGCCGGGCGCGCTGGAATTGCGCGCCAAGCTGGCGATGGTCGGTGTCGACGAGGAATCGGTGTCTTATCCCGAGTTCTACCGTCTGCCGGACGGCAACCTGCTGTTCTTTTACCGGCTGGGAGGTTCCGGCCGGGGCGACCTGGTCATCAACCGCTACGACACGAAGACGCGGCGCTGGTCGCGCCTGCACACCAACCTGATCACCGGCGAAGGCAAGCGCAACGCCTACTGGCAAGCCTTCCTCGACCACCAGGGCACCTTGCACCTGTCCTGGGTGTGGCGCGAATCGCCGGACGTGGCCAGCAACCACGACCTGGCCTACGCCCGCTCGCGCGACGGCGGCGTGACCTGGGAGAAATCGGACGGCCAGCCCTACAGCTTGCCGATCAGCGCCGGCAGCGCCGAGTACGCGCTGCGCATCCCGCAAAACAGCGAGCTGATCAACCAGACCTCGATGGCCGCCGACCGCGACGGCCACCCCTACATCGCCAGCTATTGGCGCGACGCCGGCTCGGCGGTGCCGCAATACCACGTGGTGTTCCGCACCGACGCCGGCTGGACGGTGCGCGCCCTCGACTTCCGCAAGACGACGTTTTCGCTGAGCGGGCAGGGCACCAAGCGCATCCCGATCGCGCGCCCGCAAATCATGGTCGATGCCGGTCCCGGCACGGGCACCCCGGGCGGCCTGCTGGTGTTCCGCGACGAGGAACGCGGCAGCAAGGTGTCGGTCGTCAGCATCAGCGATTTTGTCGGCGGCAAGTGGCAAGTCAGCGATTTGACCGATGCGTCGGTCGGTGCGTGGGAGCCGAGTTTCGATACCGAGTTGTGGCGGCGCAACGGTGTGCTCAGCCTGTTCGTGCAGGACGTGCAGCAGGTCGATGGCGAGGGACAGGCGGCGGTGCCGCCGCGGCCGGTGCGGGTGCTGGACTGGCGGCCGCCGCGCTAAAACCACGCTGAAACAATACGTGACAAATCGATACCGCCGGTATCGCGTATTTTGTTGTCGGCTGGTATTCGATTGGACTACCATTGATTTTTTAACGTCAAGAGTAGCCCATGAAATCCAAGCTTGCCATCATGCTGCTGGCCGTCAGCGCGACCGTCTGCGCGCAAGAAAACCCTACCGACAAAGCACAGTCCGCGCCGGCGCTGGGCAAGGAGCGCGCGGCCGACCTGCTGGCCAACGAGCGCGTCATCAAGGCCGACTCGCGCGTGAGCAAAACCGCGACCGTCACCATCAAGGGCAAGGCGGTGCCGTACAAGGTCACGGCTGGCACGCAGCCGGTATGGGACAAGGATGGCAAGGTCAGCGCGACCTTGTTCTACACCTACTACCAGCGCACCGACGTCGCCGACAAGAGCAAGCGTCCGCTGGTGCTGTCGTTTAACGGCGGCCCGGGATCGGCGTCGGTGTGGATGCACGTCGCCTACACCGGCCCCAAGGTGCTCAACCTCGACGCCGAAGGCTATCCGACCCAGCCCTACGGCGTGCGCGACAATCCGCACTCGATCCTCGACGTGGCCGACATCATTTTCATCGATCCGGTCAATACCGGCTTCTCGCGTGTGTTGGACGGCAAGAGCGACCGCGCGCGCTTCTTTGGCGTGAACGCCGACATTTCCTACCTGGCCGAATGGGTCAGCACCTTCGTCTCGCGCGAGGGCCGCTGGACTTCGCCGAAATACCTGATCGGCGAGAGCTACGGCACCTCGCGCGTGGCCGGCCTGGCGCTGGAATTGCAGAACGCCCAGTGGATGTACTTGAACGGTGTGGTGCTGGTGTCGCCGACGGAACTGGGCCTCAAGCGCGACGGCGTCGTCGCCGACGCGCTGGCGCTGCCGTACTTCGCCGCCACCGCCTGGTATCAAAAGGTGTTGCCGGCCGACTTGCAGGCGCGCGACTTGAAGGATCTGCTGCCGGAGGTGGAGGCCTTCACCATCGACGAACTGCTGCCGGCGACGGCGCGCGGCGGCTTTATCGATCCGCAGAAGAAGGCGCAGATCGCGGCCAGGTTCGCGCGCTACTCCGGCTTGTCGGAAGCCTATGTGCTGCAGAATAACCTGTCGGTGCCGGTGGACAGTTTCTGGAAGGAGCTGTTGCGCAAGCAGGGCAAGACCGTCGGCCGCCTCGACTCGCGCTACCTTGGCATCGACAAGACCGATTCCGGCGACAAAGTCGATTACAACGCCGAACTGACGTCGTGGCTGCACTCGTTCACCCCGGCCATCAACCAGTATCTGCGGGTGGAGCTGGGCTACAAGACCGACATCAAGTACAACCTGTTCGGCGACGTCCATCCGTGGGACTTCAAGAACGAGAAGACCGGTGAGAACCTGCGTCTGGCGATGGCGGCCAATCCCTACCTCAAGGTGATGATACAGTCGGGCTACTACGACGGCGCCTGCACCTACTTCGACGCCAAGTACACGATGTGGCAGCTGGACCCGAGTGGCAAGATGAAGGACCGCCTGCGCTTTGAGGGCTACCGCAGCGGCCACATGATGTATCTGCGGTCGGAGGATTTGGCCAGCGCCAACGAGGATCTGCGTGACTTCATCCGCCAGGCGACACCGGCGCCCAACGCGCCGGCCAAGTACTAAGACGCACCGCTGGATTACTGCTGTTGCTGGTTGCGCTTGGCGATTTCGTTGCCTGCGTAGGCGCCACCCATCGCGCCGGCGATGGTGGCCAGCGTCCTGCCTTTGCCGTCGCCCACCTGGTTGCCCAGCA
The DNA here is from genome assembly GCF_979254035.1 of Duganella sp. AC237. Classification (NCBI taxonomy): domain Bacteria; kingdom Pseudomonadati; phylum Pseudomonadota; class Betaproteobacteria; order Burkholderiales; family Oxalobacteraceae; genus Duganella; species Duganella sp. AC237. The sequence goes on from NZ_CEEDEW010000003.1 coordinate 863,262, forward strand.
GCCCGCCCACCACCGCGCCCAGGCCGATCCCCACCGCGCTGTTCTGTGGCGCCGGTGCCGCAGCGCGCTGCACCGGCGCTTGCGCGACCTCGGTGCGGTCGTCGTTGCGGCTTGCCTGGCGGCCAGGCGCATACGTGTGGTGCACGACGGTGCGGTGCTCGACGACCTGGCGGGGCTGCGGCTGCGGTGACTGTACTTGCGCGGTCAGCGGCTGGTTCGCCTGCGGCGCCGGCGCCGTGGCGCTGATCTCCGGCTGCATGCTGCCTTTCGCTTGCGAGTACGGCAGCAGGCCGAGGATGGAAGCGGCGCCCACCAGGCTGACGATGGTCACGGAAAACGCGGCGACGGCCAGCAGGGGATGCATGCGGTTAGGTACGGTATGTTCCATTTTCTTCTCTCCAGATATCGCCGTGTGTGGCGCTTGCCCCTATAACGGGACGGGAAGGGCACAGGGTGACCTGGAAAGTGTTTCCGGCGTAAGCAGATGTTACGGCGCGCTTTTGGCGGCGTCGCGGCGCTCCAGCCATTCGCGTCCGCCCCGCTCCAGCGCGCGCTCCACCACGGCGGCGGGCAGGCTGTAGACGGTGGCCCAGGTGGCGCGGCCGTCGACGCCGTTCGACGGAAAGCTGCTCGCCTCGACCGGCCAGTGATATTTGCGCTTCAAGCTTTTAATGATGGCCGCGAGCGAGGTGCGGCCTTGCAGCGGCGGGTTGCCGGACTGGTCGCTATCGGAAAGCAGGACCGCCAGCACGGCGCCGCGCGCCGTCAACGGACCGGGAAAGGTGGGGGATTTCGGAGATTTGGTAGCCATGGCGACATTCTACGCCGGGGGCGGGCCCACCCGACGGCAAGCCCGCCCCGCAGCCACCCGCTTAGGCGCGGGATTGACGCCTGCGCATGTAGCCGACCATGCCCAATCCGAACGCCATCATCACGTACGTGCTTGGTTCGGGCACGGCGGCGGCACTGATTTGCACCGTGTCGATACCGATGTAGTTCGAATTGGCGCCGAACAGCCCGGCGTCGGCGACCGTGTAGCGGAACGCGAACGCCCCGGTGGTCGGGCCGGCCAAGCCGTTCAAGGTGGCGCTGTAACGGGTCCAGTCTTCCGGATAGCCACCCACCTCCAGGGTCGGATTGATGCTGAGGAGAAGCGTGGAGAAGCTGCCCACGCTGGTCGCCGTGGTGCCAACATCGCTGCCGCCGATGTTGCTGAAGCGGACCTCCAGCCGGTCCGGCCATTCCGACAAGTCGGCGGTGCGGCTGTAGAAGGACAGCGTGTCGCCATTGCGGTAGGTGGAGGTCGGCAGTATCAGCCAGGTGCTGATGGTGGAAAAGTCACCGCCCGATTCGAAATTGGCGGCGAGATAGGAGTTCGGCGCGCCCTGTTGCGCGTCGAAGACGAACTCGTTGCCCTGGAACCAGGCGAGCGTGCCCGGCGGCTCACTCAGGTTTTTGACGGTCCAGCCTGCGGGTACACCGGTGTTGAAGTTTTCGGTCAACGGATCGGCCGAGGCGCCGGTACTCAGGCCCAGGGTCAATGCCAACGCGAAAGCCGACATCAAAGCGGATTTGAAAGAAACAGCCATCTTAACCTCCAGTAAGTGGAAAACGGCGAGCGGGCGCCCGCCGTCATGGTCAAAATAGCATGCTTAACTTATTGGCATTAAACTCAAAACAACCCTGCGGTAGTTTGATCGATACTGGGTCGCTGCGGCAGCGTCCTTCAGTGCACCTGGGCCATTTTACCCAGTGCGACCTTCAAGCTGGCGCTGTCCAACGAATTGACCAGTTGTGGATGGTCGGCAAAAAAGGACGCGACGCGCTCGACGACGCCCGGATTGTGCTGCTGCGCGGTGGTGGCGATTTCGGCCACTTGCGGCGGCGTGATGTCCGATACCTGCTGGGGCGTCAGTGTCGCGTGGCCGTTGGCGGTGAACAGCTCGCCCACGCTGCCGGCCAAGGCGGCCTGCATCGTCGGACCTACGTCGTCGAGCAACTGATTCAGCAAGCCGGCCTGCACCTGCGGATCGCTGCGCACGAACAACTGGCTGACCAGTTGGCCGAACGGCGGCGTCTCGCTCGACAGAAAGGCGGAGGCCAATCCCTGCGCGATCGACGCGCGTGGCGCATCGCCGGCGACGTGCGAGAACGCTTGCGCGACGCCTTCCGGATCGGTGGCGGTAGGATGTGCCGCGAATTGCTGCAATAAGTTTCCGAGGTCAAAGCCCATGACTGCTCCCGAGTTAAAAACCTCAGCATAGCGGCGAAGCGGGGCGGCGTCTGTTCGGGGGCTAACGAAGGGTGGGGCACTCAACAGGGGAATTGTCTATTTATACAGTATAATCGAGACACTTTAGTTCGCATGCGACATTGTTTTTATTTTTATGATAACTTGCGTGTCTATTGGGAGAGAGCACATGCAAACAGAACAACGACACAACGCTTCGCTCAGCGCGGCGGTGGAACATGGAATTTGGCTGGCCGAGTCGCAGGGGAGCGCGATCGCCTGGGCGTATATGCAGACGTACAAGGTGCCTGCGGAAGCGATCCGCCGCGTGCTGGCCTATCCGGAGACCCGCCGCAAGAGCGATACCGTCCGCCGTTACCAGTGATGTGCCTGGCGCGCCGGCGCCAGCCAACAAAAAACCCGCAGAGCCTGATGGCGATGCGGGTTTTGTCGTTTGGTGAAGCTATATACTGCGTGGTCAAATTCTATTCATGGTGCCGGGAGCCGGAATCGAACCGGCACGCCTTGCGGCGCGGGATTTTGAGTCCCGTGCGTCTACCTATTCCGCCATCCCGGCAACGCGACCCGCATTATCACTGATTTGCTCCGCAGCCGCAAGCCTTGATGCGCACTATTTGGTTTTTAAGCAAGTGGCCGGACGTCGCGGTCGCCTGCGCACCGTTGGACGCAGATCAAAACGTGCTGTCTTTGTCGGATGAGCTCGTTTTTTTTGGCGCCACAATGGATGCATGAACGACCAGTATATTCCCGTAAACCGTATAAACTTTAGCCATGCACCGCAAGGGGCGGAGGGCGCTATGGAATTGTCCCAGAGAGTAGATATGCTGGCCGCGCGGGTCGATGCGCTTACCGAGTTGGTCAAAGCGGCCCATGGCGACCAGTTGGAGACGCATGGCGAGCAGCTGGCTGAGTGCGGCGAACGCTTGGATGCGCTTGAGCGGGTGCTTGGCAATCACGGGGAACAGCTGGCCTCCGTGCGCCAGGAAGTGGCTGCCTTGCGCAAGGAAGTGGCGGCGCTGACTTTTAAAGTTGCCATTTTGGAGGAACGGTTGAATGCCTTGGTTGCAAGAGTTCAGACACTCGAGCAACAAGTCTCCCTACTGGCGGCAGAGTTGGCCGCTTTGTCCGTCAGGGTCGACCATTTGTCCGTCAGGGTCGACCATTTGTCCGTAAGCGTCGACCATTTGTCCGCCAGCGTCGACCATTTGTCCGTCAACGTCGACAACCTTTCCCAAGGGGTAGATAGGGTTGAGCGACGCGTGGGCCGGGTCGAGTTCGCGATGTGGCTGCTCGCGGCAGCCAACATCTCACAGATGATCTTCGTCCTCAGCCGCTAACCGTCACGCGACCTTCAACAGGCGCTGTTGATGCTGCTGCTCCAGCAGCGCGAAGATGGCGTCCTTCGACAGCACATACTGATCCATGAGCACTTCCTTCAGTTCGCTGATCTGCTCGCGGTAGTCGTTGATCGACTGCAGGGTGTACGTGTAGAGCTCGTCCGCCTTGGCCTGAACCTGGTCGAGGTCGTTTTCCTTGTTCTTGAACTGCGAGTAGTCCAGCTTGGAGCGCGAGTACATCGACAGCTTGTTGACCATCATATCAAGCATCGAAGTGGCCTTCTGGATGTCGTTCTGGCTGCCCACCGAGATGCCGCGCGCCCCGTAGAACAACTCCTCGGCCGCCACGCCGCCGTATAGCTGGATCACGTCGCGCTCGAGTTCCTCGAGCGTGCGCAGCGCGACGTCGCCCGACGCCGACAACACATAGCCGAGCGCGCCGAGCTTGGACACCGACTCGGTGCTGATCTTGAGCAGCGGCGAGCGTTCCTTCACCTCGGCCAGCGGCAACCCCTCGCGCAGCCACGGATCGATTTGCATGAAGAAGTGGCCCAGCTCGTGCAGCGCGACGCGTTCGCGCTGGCGGGTCTTCTCGGCCGTGGTGGCGCGGTCGGTCAGGCCGATGGTGGCCCGTTCGAAGGCGCGGAACATCAGGTCGGTGTTGATCACGGTCTTTTCCTGGATCGCGATCATGCTGGCGCGCTCGACCACCGTCTGCAACAGCGCCGGGCTGAGGTTGGCCGTGATCTCGGCCACGTGGTCGAGGTTGAGCCCGTCCCAGTCGACGCAACCGTGCGCCTTGCGCGACAGGAAGGAGCGCAGCAATTCGCTGCGCTCGCCCTTGTTGGGCAGGCGGAAGTTGATCTTGACCGAGAAGCGGCGCAGCATCGCCTCGTCCATCTGCGAGGAGGCGTCGTCGAAGTTGGAGGCCACCACCCAGATCACGCCGGCGCCCTGGTCGCTGCGCACGCCGTCGAGCAGGCCCAGCAGAGTGTTGGCGGTGTCGTCTTCCCATTTCTTTTCGCCGCGCCCACGCGGCATGAACAAGCCCTGCGCCTCGTCGAGGAAGATGATGCAGCTGCCGCGCGCGCAAGCCTTGCGGTGCAGCGCGTGCAGCGCCTTGGAGCCGCCGCCGATATAACCCGATTCGAGCGCCGAGGCCGACGCCTGGATCAGCGGCACGTCGAGGCGCTTGGCCAGGTAGCCGGCCAGCTTGGTCTTGCCGGTGCCGGCCGGGCCGGTGAGCATGACGTTGAACGGCTTGTCGATGTCGTGCTCGCGGTACACCGCGCGGTTGCGGATCATGTCTTCCAGGTGCAGCACTTCCTGCTTGATGTCTTCCATGCCGATCAGATCGTCCATGCTGCCCTTGAGCTGCGCGGGATCGAGCACGGTGGCGCTGACGCCGGTGCCGGGAATGCCGTGGCGCAGCAGGAACAGCACCAGGCCGATCAGCAGGATGTCGACCGCGTGGCGGCGCAGGAAGCCGCCGGCGCGCGCCAGCTTGCTGTCGTCCTCGTCGACCAGTACGGCCTTGTGCGACGCCAGGTAATCCTCGCGCGCGATGGAATAGGGGATGTTATTGCGCAGCAGGACTTCGCGCTCCAGGCTTAGGTGCGAGGTGCTCGGCACCTTGATCACGCGCAGCATCGGGTCGCCCTTGAGCTTGAAGATATAGCGCGGCGCCTCCGACAGCGGGGCGGCCACCATCAGGTATTCGAGCTTGTCGCGCTGCGTGGCCAGCGCGGTGATCTGCGAGATGTCCTGCGAGCGCATGATCGGGCCGGTGTCCTGCGGCACGTCGCTGCGCCAGCTGAACAGCGCGGCGGCGGCGATCGCCAGCAGCAGCAGCGCGGCGCGGACGTAATTATTGCGTAGTGCGGATTGAAGTTTGTGAAGAGTAAACATATGCGCTATCCAACCTGGAGTGGGCAGCTGAGTGTCGGGCTGGTGCGCGGGAGTGGGGCGCAGCAGCCGAGGCCGCCGTTGCCGGTGCGCGGTGTGGCGCAGCCGGGTGTTGCTAAGGGTTAAACTTGGGACGAATCTTGTGAAACTAACATGCCGTGCGGCAACTCGTCCTAGGTGAACTATAGCGGTCCTTTTTCGTTTTGTCTCGCGTTTGCTCAACAAAAAAGCGTGTCGCGCAACAGCCGGCGGCGCCCGCCGGGCGTGGTTGATGCGCATTCCGTTCGTCGCGGTTTTTTGCTTTTGACGCCCGCCGTTTGACCGCCCGTCGCAAACGCCGGATATCGGCGCCGGCTTTTGTTAATGTGATCACGTCAGCCGCTGAACAGCACATTCCAGCGGTGATCCCAGAGCAGTTTATTGAACCGATAACCTTACGGAGCACACCATGAAAAAATCCCTGTTCAGCATTGCAGCCGCAGCCGCCCTCGTCATGACTTCGCTGGCCTCGATGTCCGCCGCCCACGCGGATGACAGCAGCGTGCAGATCAAAGCCACGCCGGCCCGCTACTACGTCACGCCGGGCGAGTTCGCCGATTTCAAGAACGCCTATCAGTTGACCAACGGCCAGGTGCTGCAGTTCACGCAGAACGGCAACCACTATTACACGCAGATCGACAAGGGCCAGCGCGTGCGTATCTTCGCCGCTTCGCGGAGCGAGTTCGTCACCGAGGCGGGCACCCGCATCGTGTTCACCGAAGAGGGCCAAACGGTTGGCATCAGCAACTTTGAAAAGCTGCCGATGGCCGCCAAGCTGCCTGCCAATACGATGATGATGGCGCGCCGTTGATGCGCGCATGCCGTGGGCCGGCGGTCGCGTGGCGGCCGCCGGCGCCCGGGTTTTTCAGTCGGGTTGTTAGTCAGCTTAGTCGGCCCGGCGGTATAGCCTGAAGCGCTCGGAGCGGTCCGCCGGACGGCGACCTTCCCAGATCAATGCCCACTGCTTGCCGCGGTGCTGCGGCTGAATCTCGCGGTTGTCGCGCACCTTGGTGCTGTCCTGCAGCAGCAGCAGTTTGCAGCGCCCGCCTTCAACACCGGTGAACGGCAGTTGCGCGTAGTAGGCGAACGACGCGCGTTGCGCCGGCCCCACGTTGGTTTCGATGCAATCCCCCTTCGATGGAATTTTCTCGGCGATCTGGCGCGCCACGCTGGCGTAGCTCTTGCTGTAGTTGACGTCCGGCAGGAACAACGTCATCAGCAAGATCCAGATCAGGATCACGCCGCCGGACGACAGCACCACGGCGCGCCACAGCACCGTCGGCCGGCGCGAAACGCGCCAGTGCACCAGCACGAACCAGCCGGCCGTGGCCAGCAGCGCCACCGGCACGGCGACCAGTCCCACCTCCGGCGTGAAGCCCGGCACCAGTTTCAACGCGTTCTTGGCGAACTGCGCCGGCCAGCCGGTCAGCTTGGCGATCCAGAACAGCCAGATGACGGCCCCGCACAAGGTCAGCGCCATCACCGAGAACCAGTCGATGGCGTTGATGGCGCCGCGCTTCATCGTCAGCAGGCCGAAGGCGGCCATGACGGCCAGCGGCGGCAGCAGCACCAGCAACTGGCCCTGCTCGGGCACCTCGGTGGACAAGCTCAGCAGCGTACCCATGGTGACGAAGGCCAGCGGCACGACGATGTGCAGCGCCAGGCGCTGGCGGCGCCAGGCCCACACGGCCCAGCCGGCGAACGGCCAGGCCGGCCAGAAGAACCAGACCCCGACCCGGAAGAAGTATTTGAAGGCGGCGAGGGTGGGCAGCGCGACCTGGTTCAGGTTCCAGTTCATCCACGCCTGCAGCGGCTGCTGGTTGTACGGGCGCAGCACTTCGGCCGGCACCAGCCACACGGCGGCAACAAAGGCGGCCACCAGCAGCGCCAGGCCGAGGTCGCGCAGCGCGCGCAGCACCGGCTGGGCCAGCAGGCGGGTGCAGGCGAACACGGCCAGCATGAGGAACACCGGCGTGACCCAGCCGCGCGTCAACGTCAGCAGGCCGATCGCCAGGCCGCTGAGGGCGGCGTTGCGCAGCGACGGCGCCTCCACGTAGCGCACGGTGCGGTACAGCATGAACGCCGTCAGCGACACCTGCAGCGCCTCGGAGGTGGTCTCGTGGCTGTGCAGCAGCAGGCCCAGGCAGCCGAGGTAGATCAGGACGGCGGCGTCGGCAAGGGTGCGGCCGAAGTCGTCCGGCTCGGGCTGGCCGCCGAAGGCCAGGCGCAGCGGTTGCGCGTCCTGGCGGCGGCCAAGGTTGAAGGTGGCGAACCACAGCGACGACACGCCGATCAGGAAGATGGCGATGGTGCCGACGCGGGCGGCCATGACGTCGCCCAGCAGCCAGCCGAACAGCTTGATGCCGAGCGCGCCGATCCAGAACGCCAGCGGGCCCTCGTCGGGCATCGACAGGCCGGCGATATTGGGCCACAGCCAGTCCTGCCAGGTGCCGTGCGCCATCGTCCACATGATGCCGAAGCTGGCGGCGTCGTCGTTCTTCCACGGGTCGCGGCCGATCAGGCCGGGCAGGATGTAGAGCAGGCCGAGGGCGAACAGGGCCCAGCGTGGCAAGGCCAGGGTGGCGGCGGCGGGAAGACGGACTGGCTTCATCGATCAGTGTGCAAATTGAGGTAGACGGGAGTATGAAGGAAAACCGGCGGCAGGCGAGGCCGACAAACAAAAAAAGCAGCCAGAGGCTGCTTTTTTTGATCGCGGGAAGGAATTAACCTTGGGCGACTTGGGTCTTCGAACCGACGGCGCCGAATTTCTGGCGGAATTTCTCAACGCGGCCAGCGGTGTCGACGATTTTGTGCTTACCGGTGTAGAACGGGTGCGATTCAGCCGACACCTCGATTTTGACCAGCGGGTATTCTTTACCTTCGTGCTGGATTTTTTCGCGGGTCTGGATGGTCGAACGGGTGACGAATTTGAAGTCGCACGACAGGTCGTGGAAGACAACGTCGCGGTATTCTGGATGGATTTCTGGTTTCATGTTTAAGTCTCGGTAGGTTTGGTAGCCAAACAGCACTTCGTCGGTCGATGCTGCTTCTTGACCCGATTGCCGATCACTTGCCAGTGGTTTGGATAGTGCGACCGGGGATTATACAGCCGTAAACGGAAACAGGCAACCGAGGTTGCCTGTTTGTCATGGTGGGGAGGGGGTATTACCCGCCGCGCCTCATCATGTCGAAGAATTCTCCATTGTTCTTCGTTGCCTTCATTTTGTCCAGGATGAACTCCATCGCCTCGATCTCGTCCATCGAGTACAGCAACTTGCGCAGGATCCAGATCTTCTGCAGCTGGTCCGGCTTGATCAGCAGTTCCTCGCGGCGGGTGCCCGATTTGTTCAGGTTGATCGCCGGGTAGACGCGCTTCTCGGCCAGGCGGCGCTCCAGGTGCACCTCCATGTTGCCGGTACCCTTGAATTCCTCGTAGATCACGTCATCCATGCGCGAACCGGTTTCGATCAGCGCGGTGGCGACGATGGTCAGCGAACCGCCTTCTTCGATGTTACGGGCCGCGCCGAAGAAACGCTTCGGACGCTGCAGCGCGTTGGCGTCGACACCACCGGTCAATACCTTGCCCGAGGCAGGGATCACGGTGTTGTAGGCGCGCGCCAGGCGGGTGATCGAGTCCAGCAGGATGACCACGTCTTTTTTCATTTCGACCAGGCGCTTGGCTTTTTCCAGCACCATCTCGGCGACCTGCACGTGGCGGGTGGCCGGTTCGTCGAAGGTCGAGGCGACCACTTCGCCGCGCACCGAGCGCTGCATCTCGGTCACTTCTTCAGGACGTTCGTCGATCAGCAGCACGATCAGGGTCACATCCGGGTGGTTGGAGGTGATCGCGTGGGCGATGTGTTGCAGCAGGACCGATTTACCGGATTTCGGCGACGCCACCAGCAGGCCGCGCTGGCCCTTGCCGATCGGCGCGATCAGGTCGACGATGCGGCCGGTGATGTTTTCGGTGCCGTTGATGTCACGTTCCAGGCGCAGCGGCTCGTTCGGATGCAGCGGCGTCAGGTTCTCGAACAATATGCGGTGCTTCGAGGCTTCCGGCGATTCGCCGTTGACCTTGTCGACCTTGACCAGCGCGAAGTAGCGCTCGCCATCTTTTGGGGTACGCACTTCGCCCTCGATCGAATCGCCCGTGTGCAGGTTGAAGCGGCGGATCTGGGAAGGGGAAATGTAGATATCGTCGGTGGAGGCCATGTAGCTGGCGTCCGGCGAGCGCAGGAAGCCGAAGCCGTCGGGCAGCACTTCGAGGGCGCCGTCGCCGAAGATCTGTTCACCGGATTTCGCGCGCTTTTTCAGGATCGCGAACATCAGTTCCTGTTTGCGCAGACGCGCCGCGTTGTCGATATCAAGACCGATGGCCATCTCCAGCAATGCCGAGACGTGTAGGGCCTTTAATTCAGATAGATGCATATGTGTTGAGTGTCCCGTGACGGGAAAGTAAAGGTAGGGGAGGGAACTGCGTGGTGTTGTCTGTTTAATTATAAAACGGGCTGCGGTCTGGCCGGGCCATCGTTTTCTGCCGGATAACCGACGGTGCCGCGGGCGCGGCGCCGTCGATGCAGGCAAATACTATCGTACTTAGATATTACTGTCGATGAAAGAAGTCAGTTGACCTTTTGCCATCGCGCCGACTTTTTGAGCGGCGGGAACGCCGTTCTTGAACAGGATCAGGGTCGGGATGCCGCGGATGCCGAACTTGGCGGGGACTGCCTGGTTCGCATCGACGTCCATCTTGGCGATCAGGATCTTGCCGTCGTATTCCTTGGCCACTTCTTCCAGGATCGGGGCGATGCTCTTGCAAGGACCGCACCATTCGGCCCAGAAGTCGACCAGCACGGGGCGGTCGGACTTCAGCACGTCGGCGTCAAAAGAAGTATCGGTGATGTGTTTGATATTTTCGCTCATATATTCCTCAATCGAGGTCTGTGTGGGTCAATAACGCCTGGAGATTATGCCATGTTGTCCGCAATCGCCTACAACGTTGCCGGTTACCGACAACAGATGGTGGCCAATTGCGCGAATTCAATGTCTTGGATGGGATGGCAACAAGGTCGGCAGGCGGGGATGGCTGAAATAATAACCCATTTTTTAAAAATGTGCGGCGGAATGTCGAAAGGGCTCAATTGTCGTCGGCGAAGGTGGTGTTGGTCATGATCTGCTCGGTGATCTTTTCCAGCAGCGGCCACAGCTCGGCCAGCAGCGCCTGCGCCCTGGCCGCGCCGGCCGCATCGTCCAGCGGCAGCTCCTCCAGCTCGAGCAGCAGCTCGCCCATGCCCAGCGCGCCGACGGTGCGCGCCGGGGACTTCAAACGGTGGCTCAGGTCGCGCACCGTCGTCATGTCGCCGCGCTTGAGCGCCGCCTCCATGCGGGTGATGACGTCCTGGCTGTTTTGCAGGAACTTGAAGGCGAACTTGCGCACCTTGTGCGGGTGGTAGCCCAGCAGCTTGGCCAGGATCGACAGGTCGATCACCGCCGGATCGCCGCCCAGCGTGGTCTTGAAGGCCGGCCGCGCCGGCGCCGGCGGCCGTTCGCGCGCCGCGTCGCGTTCCGGCAGCCAGTTGGCGATGGTCTGGTACATCAGCGCCGGCTGGATCGGCTTGGAGATGAAATCGTCCATGCCGGCCTCGATGCAGCGCACCCGGTCCTCGCTGGTGGCGGTGGCCGTCATGGCCAGCACCCGGATGGCGGCCAGGCGCGGGTCGGCGCGGATGCGGCGGGTCGCCTCCAGGCCGTCCATCAGCGGCATCTGCACGTCCATCAGCACGCAGTCGAAGGCGGTCTGGCGCAGCAGCTCGAGCGCCTCCATGCCGTTGGCGGCCAGGCACACCGACGAGCCTACCTCCTCGAGCATTTCCAGCGCGATCTGCTGGTTGAAGGTGTTGTCCTCGACCAGCAGGATGCGGGCGTTCTTGAGCGCGGCCATCACCGCCGCGCTGCGCGAGGACGCCAGCAGCTCGGCGGCGGCGTCCTTGACGCGGTCGATCAGCGCCGGCACGCTGGCGCTCGACACGCCCAGGCGCGCGGTGAACCAGAAGGTGCTGCCGTGGCCGGGCCGGCTGCGCACCCCGACCTCGCCGCCCATCAGCTGCGCCAGCTGCTTGCAGATCGACAGGCCCAGGCCGGTGCCGCCGTATTCGCGCGTGGTGGAGGTGTCGGCCTGCTGGAACGACTGGAACAGCTTGTCGATCTCGCCCTCGGACAGGCCGATGCCGCAATCGCTCACCTCGAAGCGCAGCAGGCAGCCGGTGGCGTCGCCGACGACCTGGCGCACGCGCACGTCGATGCGGCCCTTTTCGCTGAACTTGATGGCGTTGTTGGTGTAGTTGATCAGCACCTGGCCGAGCCGCAGCGGGTCGCCGCGCAGCACCTTGGGCAGGTTCGGATCGAGGTCGAACACCAGTTCCAGCTCGCGGCTGGCGGCCTTGGGGGCAACCACCGTGGTCAGGGTCTGGATCACGTGTTCGAGCGCGAAGTCGACCTGCTCGATGGCCAGCTTGCCGGCCTCGATCTTGGAGATGTCGAGGATGTCGTCGATGATGCCCAGCAGGTGTTCGCCGGCGAAGCGGATCTTCTCCAGATAGTCGCGCTGGCGCGGATCGAGGTCGGTCTTGAGCGCCAGGTAGGCCATGCCGATCACGCCGTTCATCGGCGTGCGGATCTCGTGGCTCATATTGGCCAGGAACTGGCCCTTGGTCTGGCTGGCCTCCTCGGCCACCTGGCGCGCCTGGTCGAGCTCACGGGTGCGCCGGGCCACGCGCTCCTCCAGGTGCTCGTTCAACTCGCGCAGCGCGTCCTCACCGCGTTTGCGGTCGGTGATGTCGGTCAGGCTGGCCACCACCAGCGGCACGGCGCCGCCCTGGTCGGGAATCGGTTCGGCGTTGATCGACAGCCAGTGCAGCGCGCCGTCGGGCTGGGCGATGCCCATCACCACGTCGCGCACCGACAGGCCGGTGACGATGGCCAGGCGCACCGGGTGGCTGGCGGCGTCGAAGCGGGTGCCGTCCTCGCGCACGCCGCACCAGAGACCACCGCCGCCGCCGCCATCATCGGCGCCGCCGTTCGCGCCCCCGGGCTCGATCGGCAGCGCGTGCGCCAGCATGCGCGCTGCGGCGGCGTTGCGTTCGAGGATGGCGCCGTTACCGTCGACCATCACCAGGCCGTTGGTGACGGCGTTGAAGATCGACGCCAGGCGCTGGCTCGAGCCGCGCAGCGCGCCCTCGGCCTGGCGGCGCGCCGTGATATCGGTCAGCATGGCCAGGGTGCCGGCGTAGTGGCCGGCGTCGGAATTGATGACGGTGGTCGACAGCAGGCACCAGACGGTGGTGCCGTCGCTGCGGCGGAAGCTGACGTCGCCCTGGATCGCCTCGCCGGCCAGGCGCCGTTGCAGGTGGTGGTGCAGCTGCGCACGGCCGTCGGCGTCCATGAAGTCGGTCATGGCGCGGCCCATGATCTGCTCGACGTCGTAATCGAGCATGCGCGCCATGGTCGGATTGACGAAGGTGGTGCGGTCGTCGGCGTCGCTCATCCAGATGCCCTCGGCGGCGGTCTGCACGATCAGGCGGTAGCGCTCGGAGCTGGCCTGCAGCGCCTCCTCGGCGCGCTGGCGCTGGGTCATGTCGCGCAGCGCCATGATCACCAGCTCCTGGCCGCCCAGCTCCACCTGCGAGATATGCACCATGGCCGGGAAGGTGCTGCCGTCGGCGCGGTGCGCGCTCAGCACACGCCCCGGCAGGTTGGGGCGGGCGAACAGCTCGCGCCCGCGGCCGTTGCTGCGCATCGCCTCCGGCGCCAGGTGGTCGACCGAGCGCCCGGCCATGTCGCCGTCGTAGCCGAAGCTGGCGGCGCAGGCCGGGTTGGCGTGGCGCACGCGCCCGCTCTTGTCGGCGATCAGCACCGCGCCCGGGGTGGCGTCGACCACCGCGCACAGGCGCGCCTGCTCGGCGGCGGCGCGGTCGCTGATGTCGGCCAAGGTGCCGACCGCGCGCAGCGGCCGGCCGGCGCCGTCGCGCTCGACCACCATGCCGCGCATGAGCACCCACTTCCAGGCGCCGTTCTTGCAGCGCATGCGGTGTTCGCTGTTGATCTGGACGTTGCCCTCGGGCGCCGCGCCCAGGCAATCCTGGATGCCGCGTTCGACCTGCGGCAGGTCGTCGGGATGGACGTGGCCGCGCCATTGTTCCATCGATTGCGCGAACGGTTGCGCCAGCGGCCGGGCCGGTGTCGTCGTGGCGGACGTTCCGTGGCCGCCGTCGTAGCCGAGCAGTTCGCAATAGCGCGCCGACAGTTTGAGCGCGCCGGAGTCGATGCGCCATTCCCACATGCCGGCGCCGGAGCCTTCCAGCGCCAGGCCGGCGAGGCGTTCGGCGCTGTTTTGTTCGGTGCGCGCGGCGCACAACGCGGCCGCTTGCTTGCGCAGGCGCCAGGCGCCGCCCGCAGTCACCAGCAGCAGCAGCGCGCCGAGCGCGAAGCCGCCGTAGCGCAGCATCCGGCTCGACCCCTGCGGCTGGTACAGGAAGCCCTCGAGCTTGAAGTCGGCCGGCAGCATGCCTTGCTGGGCGTAGGCGCGGGCGATGGCGCTCCAGCGTTCCGGGTTGCTGTAGCCCGGTTCGACCAGGTCCTGCTCCAGCAGCGCGGCGATCTGGCGCGCCTCGAACATCAGCAGCTCGCGGCTGTTGCGCTCCGGGTAGCGGGCCCGTATCAGGTCGGCGATTTCGCCCTGGTGGGCCATGGCGTAGCGCCAGCCGCGCAGGGTCGCCTCGCGCAGCGCCCGCGCGCGCGCCGGATGTTCGCGCAATTCGCTCTCGGTGGTGTACAGCACGTCGCCGTAGAAATCGAGGCCGATGGCGCGCGGCGACTGGATCTCGTAGGAGACGTTGGCGCGTTCGAGCACGAACGGCGCCTCCGTGGTGTAGGCCGACATGGCGTCGACGCGGCCCTGCAGCAGTTCGTCGTAGCCATGGGTGTGGGTCAACTGGACCATGCTGTCGCTGCGCACCCCCAGTTTTTTCAGGTAGACGGTCAACTCTTCGTTGTTCGGCGCCAGCATGATGCGGCTGCCGGCCCAGGGCCGCGGCTTGCCGTCGGGGCCATGGCGCACCAGCAGCGCCGCGCCGGAATGCTGGAAGATCGAGGCCAGCACCACCACCGGCTGGCCGGCGCCGCGCGCCAGCAGCAAGCCGGTGTTGCCGACGCCGTACTGGGCGCGGCCGCCGGCGACGTTTTGCAGCGGATCGCTGCCCGGCACCGCCTCGGCCAGGGTGACATCGAGGCCGGCGTCGCGGTAGTAGCCCTGGTCCTGCGCGGCGTAGTAGCCGGCGAACTGGAACTGGTGCCGCCATTTGAACTGGATGGTGACTTTCTCGGCCGCCTGCGCGCCCGGCGCCGCGCTGGCAAGCAGCAGGACGAGCGCCGCCGCCAGGCGCGGCAAACGGCGCCAGGAACTCGGGAAAACGCGGGGACGGCTGTGCGACAAGAGCTTCCCTTTCCGATGACAGTGGGTGCCTGGAGGCAGCCAACTATAGCAGTTTTAACCGCTGTGATCGCATCGATAAGAAAAGAAGGGAATTGCTGCGTGCGAGGGGCGTCGCACCCCGAAAAAGACACATTTTGGGCATGAAAACGCCCTGTTGCGGCCCGCGCGTGTGACATTCGGTGAGAAAGCGGCGCGTGCCGCGACTTGCCGACTGGGAGTCACGCTCCGGCTATTGCGCGAAGCTGCCGGCGAACTGGTAGCGGTGGCCGGGGTGCCACATGGTGGCGATGCTGGCGATGCGCCCGCCCGACAGGGTCTGGCGCTTGAGCACCAGGCAGGCTTGCCGGGTGTCGATGGCCAGCATGTCGGCGATGTCGCGCGGCGTGGCCAGCGCCTCGATGCTGTAGGTGGCGCCCTGCAGCGGGGCCGCCTTCATCAGGTATTCGTTGGGGGTGGTGCTGGCGAAGTCCTGCTCCATGTAGTCGGGCGCGCACAGCGGGTTGACCCAGCGGTCCTCGACCTGGATCGGCACGCCGTTCTCGAAGTGGATGATCACCGAATGGAACAGCGGGTGGCCGGCCGGCAGGTCGAACTGCTTGGCCATCAGGTCGCTGGCCTTGGCGCGCTCGAGCTGCTGCAGGCTGCTGCGGTGGACGTGGCCGCGCGCGCGCACCTCGTCGGCGATCGATTTGATCTCCACCAGCGTGGCCTGGTATTTTTGCTGGGCGACGTAGGTGCCGGAGCCCTGGCGGCGCGTGAGCACCTGTTCGGCCGTCAGTTCGCGCACGGCGCGGTTGACGGTCATGCGGGAGACGCCGAATTGTTTGACCAGCGCCTGTTCGGACGGGATCACGTCGCCTTCCTTCCAGACGCCGGCGGCGATCTGCGCCAGCAAATGGTCTTTGATGCGCTGGAAGATAGGGATGCCGTCCGGGCTGGCCGGCGAGGGATGTTCTTGTTGTTGCTGATCGCTTTGATCGTCCAAACGGGTTCTCCTGGCGCGCCTCCGCAGGCGGCGGAGCGGGGCATTTTAGCATCGGCACGGGTACAATTCAAAAGCAAGAGCTGGAGTGCGTCCCCGTCCGTCCCCCGATAGGATGACACCATTCCAATTCAACGATGGAGTCCGCGATGGACAAGTTAATACACAAGGCGACCGAGACGGGCTACGCCGACGAGCAGTCGCGCTGGACGGCGGTGCAGCGGCGCGACGCCGGCGCCGACGGCGTGTTCTGGTATTCGGTGCGCAGCACCGGGGTGTACTGCCGGCCGTCGTGCGGGGCGCGGCCGGCCTTGCGCAAGAACGTGGCGTTCCACGACAGCCGCGAGGCGGCGCTGCAAGCCGGTTTCCGGCCCTGCCTGCGCTGCAAGCCCGAACAGCCGCCGCTGGCCGAGCGCCGCGCCGCGCTGGTGGCCGAGGCCTGCCGCCTGATCGACGCCGCCGACGAGGCGCCGGACCTGGACCGCCTGGCCGCCGCCGTCGGCGTCAGCCGCTTCCATTTCCACCGGCTGTTCAAGGCGGTCACCGGGATCACCCCGAAAGCCTACGCCCAGGCGCGGCGCGCGCGGCGGGTGCAGGACGGCTTGACGCGCCAGGCCACGGTCACCGAGGCGATCTACGATGCCGGCTTCAATTCCAGCGGCCGTTTCTACGCCAGTTCGCCGGCGGTGCTGGGCATGACGCCGACCGCCTTCCGCGCCGGCGGCGCCGGCACGGTGATCCGCTTCGCCATCGCCGCCTGTTCGCTGGGCGCGATCCTGGTGGCCAGCACGGCGCAGGGCATCTGCGCGATCCTGATCGACGACGATCCGGATTTCCTGGTGCGCGACCTGCAGGACCGCTTTCCCAAGGCGGAGCTGATCGGCGCCGAAGCGGAGTACGAGCAGGTGGTCTCGCGCGTGGTGGGCATGGTCGAACGGCCCGGGATCGGCCTCGATCTGCCGCTCGACGTGCGCGGGACGGCGTTCCAGCAGCGGGTGTGGCAGGTGTTGCGCGAAATACCTGCCGGGCGCACGGTCAGCTATGCCGAGCTGGCGGAGCTGGTGGGCGTGCCCAAGGGGGCGCGCGCGGTGGCCGGCGCCTGCGCGGCCAACGCGCTGGCGGTGGCGATTCCTTGCCACCGGGTGGTGCGCAACGATGGCGCGATTTCCGGCTACCGCTGGGGCGTGGACCGCAAGGCGGCGCTGTTGGACCGGGAAAGGCTGGGCAATGAGTAGCAATAACGGCGAATTCGACTTCAGCGCCGGCGCGCCGGAACGCCAGCCGCGCAAGGCGCCGCCGGTCGGCGTGGCGCCGGCCGGACCAACAACCTCCCAAGCCGCGCCGGCGGCGGCCATCGCCAGCGACCCCGCGGCCGCCACCGATCCGGCACCCGGCGCGCTGGCGATGGCCAACGCCCGCCGCGCCGTGGGCGCGGCCGCCGGGATCGCCGTGCACGTGGCGGGGCTGGACTGGCAAGCCATCGCCGACGAGCTCACCGCGCATGGCTACGCCATCGTCCCCGGCATGCTGACCGCCGACGAAAGCGTCGCCATGGCCGCGCAGTACGCGCAGCCGCAGCTGTTCCGCAGCCGCGTGGTGATGGCGCGGCACGGCTTCGGCAGCGGCGAATACCAATACTTCCGCTACCCGCTGCCGTCGATGATCTCGGCGCTGCGGCAGGCGCTGTATGGGCCGCTGGCCGCCATCGCCAACCGCTGGCACGAGGCGCTGGACATCGACACCCGCTTCCCGGCCGACCACGCCGACTTCCTGGCGCGCTGCCACGCCGCCGGCCAGAACCGTCCGACGCCGCTGCTACTGCAATACGCGGCGGGGGACTACAACTGCCTGCACCAGGACCTGTACGGCGAGCACGTGTTCCCGCTGCAGGCGGCGGTTTTGCTCAGCGAACCGGGCAAGGATTTCGACGGCGGCGAGTTCGTGCTGACCGAGCAGCGCCCGCGCATGCAGTCGCGGGTCGAGGTGGTGCCGCTGCGGCGCGGCGACATGGTGATTTTCCCGGTCACCCACCGTCCGGTGCAAGGCACGCGCGGCGTTTACCGGGTGGCCATGCGTCACGGCGTGAGCCGGGTGCGCGCGGTGGCAGCAACCGAGGCCGGCGCCGGCGCAGGCGCGCGCACCATCGCGGTGCGCCATACCTTGGGCGTCATCTTTCACGACGCCACCTGAAGATTCGAATATTCCTTCGGTTTCCCCGCCGCACTACTCGTCCGCCTGTTATGCTGCCTGCGCAGCGGCCGCGCGCGTGGTCAATTGAACATCGAAAAGCCGCAATGCTTTGGTACTATTAGTTGCTATTATTTAATTTGCACGACAACCTCCGGGGATTTGATGACCACCAACGACAACGCGCGCCGTATCAGCGCCCTGATTCAACAGCACCAGGCCGAGATCGGCGCCGACTGGATCGCAAATCTGGAAAGCATGGCATTTCGCAGCGACAGCGCTTCGCAGGAACAACTGCGCCGCCACTGCCGCCAGTTGCTGACCTTGCTGCCCGAAGCGACGCTGAACGGCGGCTTCGACAGCATCGAAGGCCGCGCCTGGGACGAGGTGCGCGACCAGTTGACCGAAATCTCCGGCCAGCGCGCCAAGCAGGGTTCGACCCCGAGCGAGACCGCCACCTTCGTGTTCTCGCTCAAGCAGTCGCTGTTCGGCAGCCTGCGCCAGTCGCTGGCGTCCGAGCCGGAACTGCTGGCCGAGGCGCTGTGGAACGTTAGCACCCTGCTCGACAAGTTGGGCCTTTTCACCATCGAGGTGTTCCAGAAGAGCCGCGACCAGATCATCGTGCGCCAGCAGCAGGAGCTGCTGGAGTTGTCGACCCCGGTCGTCAAGCTGTGGACCGACATCCTGGCGCTGCCGCTGATCGGCACCCTCGACAGCGCCCGCACCCAGGTGGTGATGGAGAGCCTGCTCGAGAAGATCGTCGAAACCGGCGCCGCCATCGCCATCATCGACATCACCGGCGTGCCGACCGTCGACACCCTGGTGGCCCAGCACTTGATGAAGACCATCGCCGCCGCCCGCCTGATGGGCGCCGACTGCATCATCAGCGGCATCCGCCCGCAGATCGCCCAAACCATCGTCCACCTGGGCGTGAACCTGGACGACGTCGTCACCAAGGCGACCCTGGCCGACGCCTTCATCGTGGCGCTGGCGCGGGTCGGCTCGACCATCTCCCGCAAAGCCTGAGGCGCCGATGGAACGCATACCTATTCTGCGTATCGGCGACCTGCTGCTGGTGACGATCCAGGTCGACATGCATGACCGCCTGGCCATGACCCTGCAGGACGACCTGACCGAGCGCATCGTCAAGGACCAGGCCAAGGGCGTGCTGATCGATATTTCCGCGCTCGACCTGGTCGACTCCTTCATCGGCCGCATGATCAGCAACACGGCGGCGATGGCGCGCGTGCTCGATGCCCAGACGGTGCTCGTCGGCATGCAGCCGGCCGTCGCCATCACGCTGGTCGAGCTGGGGTTGACCCTGCCGGGCGTGAAAACCGCGCTCAATGTCGAAAAAGGCATGGCGCTGCTCGGCAAGAGTTATCAATGAACGGTGCGTCGTCAGCGGACCCGGTCCGCTTCGCCTCGCCGTTGCTGGAAGCGGACCGCATGGTGCGCGCCAGCCAGACCTTGCCGTTGCGTACCGACGAGCATGTCGTGGCCGTGCGCCGGGTGGTGCGCGAGCACGCGCTGGCGCTCAAACTGAGCCTGGTCGAGCAGACCAAGCTGGTGACGGCCGCCAGCGAGCTGGCGCGCAACACCATTAAATATGGCGGCGGCGGCATGGTTGTCGCGCAGGAGCTGACCGACGGCGTGCGCCAGGGATTGCGGCTGGTGTTCGCCGACGACGGTCCCGGCATCGCCGACATCGCGCAGGCGCTGCGCGACGGTTTCACCAGCGGCGGCGGCCTGGGCCTCGGCCTGGGCGGCGCCAAAAGACTTGTTGACGAATTCGACATCGATTCACGCAGTGGAGAGGGCACCGCCGTGGCGGTCGTCAAATGGAAAAAATAGCCAGTTCGTTCGACGGCCAGCAGTGGTTTTCAATTGTTCATCCGAGTGATATCGCCAGCGCCCGCCGTTGCGGCCAGCGCATGGCGCAGGACGCCGGCTTCGACGATGTGCGCAGCGGCCAGGTGGCCATCGTCATCAGCGAGGCCGCCACCAACATCCTCAAGCACGCCGGCGAAGGGCGCATCGCGCTATTGCCGGTGTTTAGCGGCGACAGCGCCGGCGTTGAGATTCTGGCGCTCGACAAGGGACCCGGCATCGCCAACCTGGGCCAGGCGTTGCGCGACGGCGTCTCCAGCGCCGGCACCGCCGGCACCGGCCTGGGGGCGATGCGCCGCCTGGCCGACGAATTCGACGTGTATGCGGTGCCGGGCAAGGGCGCGGTGTTTTGCATGCGGCTGTGGCCGCGCGCCGGCGCGGGGGCGATATCGCCGGCGCCGGCGCCGTCCCGGTCCTTATCGGGCGCCGTTTGCCTGCCGCTGGCCGGCGAAACGGAAAGCGGCGACGCCTGGCTGGTGGCGCGCCAGCGGCACGCCATCGCGCTGATGGTGGTCGACGGCCTGGGACACGGGCCGGAGGCGGCCAAGGCCGGCCGCGCCGCCGTCGACGCGATGGCGCTGCAGCCGGGCATGCGTCCGGCGCAGCAGATCGAGGTATGCCACGCGGCGCTGCGGCCCACGCGCGGCGCGGCGCAGGCGATCGCGCTGCTGGACCTGGAGGCGCGCCAGCTGTCCTTCGCCGGCGTCGGCAACATCGGCGCTTGTGTGATCGACGGCGAGGAGCGCCGCCAGATGATGTCGCACAATGGCATCGTCGGCCATAACATCCGCAAGGTGCAGGAGTTCGTGCTGCCATGCCCGCCCGGCGCGCTGGTGATCCTGGCCAGCGACGGCATCGCCACGCAGTGGGACCTGGCTCAGTATCCGGGCCTGGCCGCGTGCGATCCGTCCATCGTGGCGGCGGTGCTGCTGCGCGATCATGCGCGCGCGCGCGACGACGCCTGCGTGTTGGTGCAACGCTGTCCTGGAGAACGTTGATGTCGCTTACCCGCATCCTGCAAGTTGGCATCGACAGCGAGCCTGACGTGGTGCTGGTGCGCCAGCGCGCGCGCCAGATCTCCGGCCTGCTCGGCTTCGGCGTGCAGGACCAGGTGCGGGTCGCGACGGCGGTCTCCGAGGTGGCGCGCTGCGCCTACGGCCGGTTGTCCGGCGGGCGCGGGCAGTTCGCGCTCGACCAGCGCGGGCCGGTGGCGCAATTGACGGTGTCGATCCGCGCCGAGGCGCGGCCGGTGCCGGCGCAGGGTTCCCTGTCGGCTTTCACGCCGCTGGTGTCTGCGGCAGGCGTCGAGATGGAATCGGCGGCGGCGCAGTTCGACAACGCCATCGTCACCGCCCGGCGGCTGATGGACGACTGCGAGGTCGAACACGCGGCCGGCGGCGGCCTGACGGTGGTCATGCGCAAGGACCTGCCGGCCGGCCAGCGCATCGACGCCGCCGGCCTGGCCGGACTCGGCGCCGAGCTGGCGGCCAGCCCGGTGCAGAACACGTATTCGGAGATGCAGCAGCAAAACCGCGAGCTGGGCGCCGCGCTGGCCGAGCTGCGCGAGCGCCAGGACGACCTGCTGGCGCTCACGCGCGAGCTGGAGGACACCAACCGCGGCGTGGTGGCGCTGTACGCCGAGATCGAGGAAAAGGCCGAGCGCCTGCGCAAGGCCGACGAAATGAAATCGCGCTTCCTGTCCAACACCAGCCACGAACTGCGCACGCCACTGAGCTCGATCCGCGCGCTGGCCAAGCTGCTGCTCGACCGCATGGACGGCGACCTGACCCCCGAGCAGGAGCGCCAGGTCGGCTTCATCGCCAGCGCCGCCTTCGATCTGTCGGAGCTGGTCAACGACCTGCTGGACCTGGCAAAGATCGAGGCGGGCAAGGTCGAACTGACGATCGCGCCGATCGACATCGACAATTTGTTCAGCACCCTCAAGGGCATGCTGCGGCCCTTGACGCGCAATCCCGACGTCGAGCTGGTGTTCGTCGCGCCGGCGGCGCCTTGCCTGCTGCTGTCGGACGAGCCCAAGGTGGCGCAGATCCTGCGCAACTTCATCTCCAACGCGCTCAAGTTCACCCAGACCGGCCAGGTGACGGTGGCGCTGCACGACGACGGCGGCGACCAGCTCACCTTCACCGTCAGCGACACCGGCATCGGCATCGAGGCCGACAACCTGCAACTGATTTTCGAGGAGTTCAGCCAGATCGCCCATCCGCTGCAGGCTGGCGCCAAGGGCACCGGCCTGGGGCTGCCGCTGTGCCGCCAGCTGGCGCAGCTGCTGGGCGGTTCGGTGGACGTGGCCAGCGTGATCGGCACCGGTTCGACCTTTTCGCTGCACCTGCCGCGCCGTCCCGAGGGCGCCGCCGACGGTGCGCCATGAAAGACAAAGCCATGAGCAATGACAGCATATTGATCCTGAATGTCGACGACAACGACGGCGCGCGCTACGTCAAGACGCGCATCCTGCACGGCGCCGGCTTCAAGGTGGTGGAGGCGGCCAACGGCACCGACGGGCTGGCGCTGACGCGCCAGATGCTGCCGGCGCTGGTGCTGCTGGACGTCAAACTGCCCGACATCAACGGCATCGAGGTGTGCCGCCGAATCAAGGGCGATGCGCTGACGGCCGGCGTGCTGGTGCTGCAAACGTCGGCCGCGCTGACGGGGCGCGACGACAAGATCCGCGGCCTGGAGGGCGGCGCCGACAACTACCTGGCCGCGCCGATCGAGGCCGACGAGCTGGTGGCCAACGTCAACGCGCTGCTGCGGCTTCAGCGCACCCAGACGGAGCTGCGCAACAGCGAGGAACGCTTCCGCCAGCTGACCGAGAACATCGAGGACGTGTTCTGGATGTTCGACCTGCAAAGCCGCGCGCTGCTCTACGTGAACAACGCCTACGATACCTTCTGGGGCCGGGTGGCGGCGCAGCTGCAGCAAAACAACGGCGACTGGCTCAACGCCATCCACGTCGACGACCGCATCGCCGTCGCCGCCCGCTGGGAGGCGGCGCAGCACGGCGAGCATTACGACGAGGAGTACCGCCTGTTGCTGGCCGACGGCACCTTGCGCTGGGTGCGCGATCGCGCCTTCCAGGTGCGCGACGCCGGCCACACGCCGTACCGCATCGCCCGCATCAGCAGCGACATCACGCAGCGTAAAACCATGGAAGGCCTTCTGCGCGCGGCCGACGAGAACAAGAACGATTTTCTGGCCACCCTGGCGCACGAGCTGCGCAACCCTCTGAGCCCGATCCGCAATGCGGTCGCGCTGATGGGCGTGGCCGACGCCGGCCAGGTGGAGGTGCATCGCAAGGCGCGCCAGGTGATCATGCGCCAGGTCGGCCATCTGGCGCGGCTGGTGGACGACCTGCTCGACGTGGCGCGCATCTCCGAGGGCAAGCTGGCGTTGAAGCTGGAGGACCTGGAGCTGCAAGAGGTGCTGGAGCCGGCGCTGGAGACGGCCCGGCCGCTGATGGAGTCACGCGGCCATACCTTG
The DNA here is from genome assembly GCF_979254035.1 of Duganella sp. AC237. Classification (NCBI taxonomy): domain Bacteria; kingdom Pseudomonadati; phylum Pseudomonadota; class Betaproteobacteria; order Burkholderiales; family Oxalobacteraceae; genus Duganella; species Duganella sp. AC237. The sequence continues at coordinate 886,844 of NZ_CEEDEW010000003.1, forward strand.
ACCGTGGACGTGCCCCCGCAGCCGATTCGCCTGCACGGCGATCCGGTCCGGTTGGCGCAGGCGGTCGGCAACCTGCTGCACAACGCGGCCAAGTTCACCGTGGTCGGCGGCGAGGTCCGGCTGGAGGTGACGTTGCCGGCGCCGGACCGCGTGCGCATCGCGGTGCGCGACAACGGCATCGGCATCTCGACCGAAAACCTGCCGCGCATCTTCGACATGTTCGCGCAGGGCGCATCGACGCACGACCGCGCGCACGACGGCCTGGGCATCGGCTTGTCGCTGGTGTCGAAAATGGTGCAAATGCATGGCGGGACGGTGTATGCCGAAAGCGCCGGCACCGACCAGGGCAGCAGCTTCGTCATCGAGCTGCCGGTGCTGGCCGCGCCGGGGACGGAGCTTTCGGCGACGTTGGCGGGCGCGGGCTCGCCCGTGCAGGCGTCGGCCAAAGGCCTGAACCGGCTGCTGGTGGTCGACGACAACATCGATTCCGGCGAGGTGCTGAGCGATCTGCTCCAGTTGCTGGGCTACGAGGTGCGGCTGGCGCACGACGCGGCGACCGCGTTGGCCAGCGCGCGCGACTTCGCGCCGCACGCGATGATCCTCGACATCGGCATGCCGCACGTGGACGGCTACGCGCTGGCGCGCATGCTGCGCGCCGATTCGGCGCTGTCGCGCATCCGGCTGATCGCGCACACCGGTTTCGGCTCGGCCGAGGACCGCGAGAAAACCGCCGCCGCCGGCTTCGATTTCCACCTGGTCAAACCGGCGGCGATCGATGAACTGCAGCAGACGCTGCGCCTGCTCTAAGCGATTTGCACGCTTTTTTGCGTTTGATATAAACGCGAGTAAATGCCGTTCTGCTCCAGCAGCGCGGCGTGGCTGCCCGCTTCGGCGATGCGGCCGCCGTCGAGCACTACGATGCGGTCGGCGTTCTCGATGGTCGACAGGCGGTGCGCGATGACCACCGTGGTGCGGCCCTTCATCAACACTTCCAGCGCCGACTGCACCAGCCGTTCCGATTCGGTGTCGAGCGCGCTGGTGGCCTCGTCGAGGATCAGGATCGGCGCGTTCTTGTACAAGGCGCGGGCGATGGCCAGGCGCTGGCGCTGGCCGCCGGACAAACGCAAACCATTTTCTCCCACCGGCGCGAGGTAGCCGCCCGGCTGGCGCTCGATGAATTCGTGGGCATGCGCCGCGCGCGCGGCCGCCTCGATGCGTTCCATCGACGGCGCCGGATCGCCGTAGGCGATGTTGGCCGCCAGCGTATCGTTGAACAGCACCACATCCTGGCTCACCAGCGCGATCTGGCTGCGCAGCGACGCCAGCGTGTACTCGCGCAGGTCGACGCCATCGAGCTTGATGGCGCCGGAACTGACGTCGTAGAAGCGCGGCAGCAGGCCGGCCAGGGTGGTCTTGCCGCTGCCCGAGCTGCCCACCAGGGCCACCGTTTCGCCGGCGGCGATATCGAGCGAGACGCGGTCGAGCGCCGGGCGCGCGTCCGGCGACAGCGGCTGGCCATCGGCGCCGCGATAATGGAAGCTCACTTCCTCCAGTTGCAGGCGCCCCTCGGCGCGTTCCAGCGTTTTGGTGCCGGTGTCGGCCTCGGTGTCGGTGTCGATCAGGCCGAACACCGATTCGGCGGCTGCCAGGCCGCGCTGCATCGGTTCATTGATCTTTGTGAGGTTCTTGATCGGCGATTGCATGGCCATCAGCGCCGACATGAATGCGACGAAGTCGCCCGGCGAGAGCGCGCCGGCCTGACTGCGGATCAGCGCGAAATAAATCACCGACGACAGCGTGATCCCGATCAGCAGCATGATGATGCCGGAGTTGAGCGCCGACGTCGCCGCGTGCTTGACGGCCAGCTGGCGATTGGTCTTGACCACGTTGTCGAAGCGGGTTTGCTCGTATTGCTGGCCGCCGAAGATCTTGACCACGCGCTGGCCGCTGATGCTCTCGTCGAGCACATTGGTCAACTCGCCCATGGCCGCCTGCGCGCTTTTGCTCAAGTGGCGCATGCGGCGGCCGGTAAAGGTGACGATGGCCGCCACCAGCGGCAGCAGGCCGAGGCAAAACACCGCCAGCTGCCAGTCGACGACGAACAGCGTGATTAAATATCCGATGGTGGCCACCGAGTCGCGCACGGCGACGTTGACGACGTTGAGCACCGCCTGTGACACCTGGGCGGCATCGAACGCCACGCGCGAGAGCGTGGTGCCGGTCGAGGACTGGTCGAAATAGCCGTTCGGCAGGCGCATGATGCGGGCGAACATCTGCTCGCGCAGGTTGGCCTGCACGCGGCTGCTGAGCCACGCGGCGCCGTACTCGCCGACGAAGCTGGAGACCATGCGCATCACCGCCAGGCCGAGGATCACGGCCGGGATGGTCCACAGCGCCACGCGCGCCGGGTCGCTCGGCAGCAGGGGGGCGAGCAGTTCGCGCACCCAGGCCAGGATGCCGGTGGCGGGGGCTCCGGTGGCGTCGTGGGCCGGCGCCAGTGCGTCGATCACGTTCTTCAGCTGGTTAATCAGCAGCACGTCGGTGGCCGCGGCCACGCCGACCGCGAACAGGGTGACGGCGACAATGCCGGCGTAGGGGCGGAACTGGTTGAGCAGGCGGATATAGAGTAGGCGGCTGGACACGTGTGGCGTTCTGAGAGCGGCGAATCCGCCATTGTACCCCTCCCGCCCGGGCGCCAGCGTGTAAAAACCCCTGACACCCATGGCGAGTTCGGTTGACCCCGGCGCAAACTTGGTTACACTCTGAACTTGCTTCCGAATGGAGAGATTTGATGCGCACCGCCCTTTTGCAACCTTCCCCGCTGGCAGCGGCAATGACTTTTGCCCTGTCCACCTTCCTGGCGCCGGTCCACGCCGACACTATCATCGACCACGCCAACGGCTACACGCTGACGGCGGCGGGCACCCTGCAGCGTTTCACGTCGCTGGGGTTCGACGATCTGGGACGGGTGATCGTTGTGGGCGGCGAAAAGGACACGGCGGCCAGGCTGCCGGATGCGCAGCACATCGACGCCCAGGGCAAAACCCTGCTGCCAGGGCTGATCGACGCCCACGGCCACGTGTTCGAGCTGGGCGAGATCGCCTCCGGGGTCGACCTGTTCAGCGCGACGTCGCTGGGCGGTGCGGTGCGGGCGGTGGCCGAATTTAGCCGCAGCCACCCGAAGAACGCCTGGATCGTCGGCTACGGCTGGAACCAGGAGGTGTGGAAGCTGGGCCGCTTCCCGACCGCCGCCGAACTGGACGCCGTGGTGGGCGACCGTCCGGTGCTGCTGCACCGGGTCGACGCCCATGCCAGCTGGGTCAACACCAAGGCGCTGGAGATGGCCGGCATCAACAAGGACACGCCCGATCCGGCCGGCGGCAAGATCGAACGCGACGCCAACGGCAAGCCGACCGGGGTGCTGGTCGACAGCGCCATGGAGCTGGTCAACAAGGTGGTGCCGCTGCCGACACCGGCGCAGGCGCGCGGCACGCTGGACAACGCGCTGGCGGCGCTGGCCAAGGTGGGACTGACGAGCGTGCACGACGCCGGCATCAAGGTGGCGCAGGACGACCTGTATCGCGACTACGCCGACCACGGCAAGCTGACCGCGCGCGTGTACGCGATGATCGGCGACACCGCCGGCGACTTCGACGAACTGTCCAGGGAAGGCCCGCTCAAGTCCTACGCCAACGACGTCTACGCGCTGGCGGCGGTCAAACTGTATTCGGACGGCGCGCTGGGCAGCCGTGGCGCGGCGTTGATGTCGCCCTACAGCGATATGCCGTCGACCAAGGGCCTGCTGTTCTATCCGAACGACCAGATGCTGGCCAAGATGAACAAGGCGATGAAGGCCGGCTATCAGGTCAATATCCACGCCATCGGCGACGCCGGCAACCGCCAGATCCTCGACGCCTATGCGCAGCTGATCCCCAAATATAAAAACGCGCAGCTGCGCCACCGCATCGAGCATGCGCAGGTGGTGGCGCTGGACGACATCCCGCGTTTCAAGGCGCTGGGGGTGATCCCGTCGATGCAGCCCACGCACGCGACGTCCGACCAGAACATGGCCGAACACCGCGTCGGCCCGGAGCGCATCAAGGGCGCCTACGCCTGGCGCACCTTCCTCGACCAGGGCTCGAAGATCGCCTGCGGGTCGGACTTCCCGGTGGAGTCGCCTAATCCGTTCGAGGGCTTGCACGCCGCCGTCACGCGCCAGAACAACGCCGGCGTGCCGGCCGGCGGCTGGTACAAGAACCAGGCGATGACGATGAACGAGGCGTTCCGCTGCTTCACCCTGGACGCGGCTTACGCGGCCCACCAGGAAAACGTCATCGGCTCGCTGGAGCCGGGCAAGTGGGCCGATTTCATCCTGATCGACCGCGATATATTCAAGGTGGCGCCCGAGCAGATCGGCAAGACGGTGGTGCTGCAGACCTGGATGGGCGGCAAGCGCGTGTACAAAAAGTAAAGGGTCGGGCGCAAAAATAGTGGCTTGACTTGGTTGTCTATACAACTTATCCTTGTGGGCATCATCCACAGGAGGAGGCCCCATGACCAGCCATTTAGACAGCGATCCACGATTCGACGCCAGCCGCGAGATCCGCGCGCCCCGTGGTCCGGAACTGACTTGCAAGAATTGGGGCGCCGAGGCGGCCTACCGCATGATCCAGAATAATCTGGACAAGGAAGTGGCGGAAAATCCCAAGCATCTGGTGGTCTATGGCGGCATTGGCCGCGCCGCCCGCAACTGGGAATGCTACGACCAGATCCTGGCTTCGCTGCGCGAGCTGGAAGACAATCAAACCCTGTTGATCCAGTCCGGCAAGCCGGTCGGCGTGTTCCAGACCCACGAGGACGCGCCGCGCGTGCTGATCGCTAATTCGAACCTGGTGCCGAAGTGGGCCAACTGGGAGCACTTCAATGAACTGGACCGCAAAGGCCTGTTCATGTACGGGCAGATGACCGCCGGCAGCTGGATCTACATCGGCACCCAGGGCATCGTGCAGGGCACCTACGAAACCTTCGCCGAGGCGGGGCGCCAGCATTTCGGCGGCGACCTCAAAGGCCGCTGGGTGCTGACGGCGGGCCTGGGCGGCATGGGCGGCGCGCAGCCGCTGGCCGCGACCATGGCCGGCGCGGTGTCGCTGACCATCGAGTGCCAGCAAAGCAGCATCGACTTCCGCCTGCGCACCCGCTACCTGGACAAGCAGGCCGCCAGCATCGACGAGGCGCTGGAGATGATCAAACTGCACAAGGCCAATGGCGACGCGATTTCGATCGGCTTGCTGGGCAACGCCGCCGACGTGCTGCCGGAGCTGGTGCGCCGCGCCAGGGCCGGCGGCATTGTGCCGGACATCGTCACCGACCAGACCTCCGCGCATGACCTGATCAACGGCTACCTGCCGCAGGGATGGAGCGTGGAGGAGTGGAAGGCTGCGCAGCACGACGAGGCGCGCCACGCGGCGCTGAAGGATGCGGCCACCGCATCGTGTGCGGTTCACGTGCAGGCGATGCTGGACTTCCAGGCGCTAGGCGCCAAGGTGGTCGACTACGGCAACAACATCCGCCAGGTGGCGTTCGACCACGGCGTGCAAAACGCTTTCGACTTTCCGGGTTTCGTGCCGGCTTACATCCGTCCGCAGTTCTGCGAGGGCCGTGGGCCATTCCGCTGGGTGGCGCTGTCCGGCGATCCGGAGGATATCTACAAGACCGACGCCAAGATCAAGGAGCTGTTCCCGCACCACGCGCAGGTGCACCGCTGGCTGGACATGGCGCGCGAGCGCATCGCCTTCCAGGGCCTGCCGGCGCGTATCTGCTGGCTGGGACTGGGCGAGCGTCACATCGCCGGCCTGGCCTTCAATGAGATGGTGCGCAGCGGCGAGCTGAAAGCGCCGGTCGTCATCGGCCGCGACCACCTGGACACCGGCTCGGTCGCCAGCCCGAATCGCGAGACCGAGAGCATGAAGGACGGCACCGACGCGGTCTCCGACTGGCCGCTGCTGAACGCCTTGTTGAACACCGCCGGCGGCGCGACGTGGGTGTCGCTACACCACGGCGGCGGCGTGGGCATGGGCTATTCGCAGCATTCCGGCGTGGTGATCGTTGCCGACGGCACCGACGCCGCCGCGCGTCGCCTGGCGCGGGTGCTGGTCAACGACAGCGGTACCGGCGTGATGCGCCATGCCGATGCGGGATACGAGACGGCGGTCGCCTGCGCCAAGCGCAACGGCCTCAATCTCCCAATGATCAAATAATCAGAGAACCACCATGACCACCAATGCATTGACCTTGAAGCCCGGCGCGATGACGCTGTCCGAATTGCGCGCTGTATGGACCGCCGCCGCACCGCTGTCCTTGGCCGCCGAAGCCTGGCCGGTGATCGAGGCGTCGGCCGCCGCCGTGCGCGCCATCGTCGCCAAGGGCGACGCCGCCTACGGCATCAACACCGGTTTCGGCCTGCTGGCCAAGACCCGCATCCCGGACGACAAGCTGGAACAGCTGCAGCGCAACCTGATCCTGTCGCATTCGGTCGGCACCGGCGAGCTGCTGTCGGACGCCGTCTGCCGCCTGATCATGCTGATGAAGATCGGCAGCCTGGCGCGCGGCTACTCCGGCGTGCGCCCGTTGATCGTCGAGACGCTGATCGCGCTGTACAACGCCGGCATCATGCCCGCCATTCCGGCCAAGGGTTCGGTCGGCGCCTCGGGCGACCTGGCGCCGCTGTCGCACATGACCCTGGCCATGCTGGGCGTGGGCGACGTGCGCTTCAACGGCGAGATCACGCCGGCCGCCGACGCGCTCAAGGCCGCCGGTATCGCGCCGGTGGTGCTGGCGGCCAAGGAGGGCCTGGCGCTGATCAACGGCACCCAGGTGTCGGCCGCGCTGGCGCTGCATGGCCTGTTCATGGCCGAACGACTGCTGGAGGCGGGCATGGTGTCCGGCGCCTTGTCGCTGGACGCCGCCAAGGGCAGCGATTCTCCGTTCGACGCCCGCGTGCACGAGGTGCGCGGCCAGCCGGGCCAGATCGCCGCCGCGTCGATCTACCGCCAACTGGTGAGCGACAGCGCGATCCGCGCCTCGCACCTGGTCGGCGACGAGCGTGTGCAAGATCCATATTGCCTGCGCTGCCAGCCGCAAGTCATGGGCGCCTGCTGGGACATCATCGGCAACGCCGCCCGCACCCTGCTGATCGAGGCCAACGCCGTCACCGACAATCCGCTGCTGTTCAAGGACGGCGAACTGTCGGTGGTGGTCTCCGGCGGTAACTTCCACGCCGAGCCGGTGGCCTTCGCCGCCGACACGCTGGCGCTGGCGATCGCCGAAATCGGCAGCATCTCGGAGCGCCGCATCGCGCTGCTGATCGACGCCACGTTGTCCGGCCTGCCGCCGTTCCTGGTGCGCGAGCCGGGCCTGAATTCGGGCTTCATGATCGCCCACGTCACCGCCGCCGCGCTGGCGTCGGAGAACAAGTCGCTGGCCCATCCCGGCAGCGTCGACACCATCCCGACCTCCGCCAACCAGGAGGACCACGTCAGCATGGCGACGTACGCGGCGCGCCGTCTGGACGACATGGCTCAGAATACGGCGGTGATCATCGGTATCGAGCTGCTGGCGGCGGCGCAGGGGATCGATTTCCATCGTCCGCTGACCACGTCCCCGCATCTCGAGCACGTGCATGCGCAATTGCGCCGGAACGTGGCCGTCTACGACCAGGACCGCTTCTTCGCGCCGGATATCGAGGCCGCCAAGGGCATGGTCATGCGCGGCGAGTTGAGCGCGTCGTGCAAGGAGTTGTTTACATCGCTGCATCCATAACCGGGGGCGCCATGGATTATCAGTTCAAAGCAGGCAGCATTCCCTTGCTGGTGTCCATGCCGCACGTCGGCACGGATATTCCCGACGACGTGGCGGCGGCGATGACGCCGGCCGCCGTCGACAAGCAGGACACCGACTGGCATCTGGCGCGCCTGTACGATTTCCTCGGCGAGATGGGAGCTTCGACCTTGTCGGCGCGCTGGTCGCGCTATGTGATCGATTTGAACCGGCCGCCGGAGAACACCAACCTGTATCCGGGGCAGGACACGACCGGTTTGTGCCCGGTCGATACCTTCCACCGCGAGCCGCTGTATCTGGAGGGCCGCGCGCCGGACCAGGCGGAGGTCGAGCGCCGCCTGGGTCTTTACTGGAAACCGTATCACGAGCGGCTGCGCGCGGAGCTGGACCGCTTGCTGGCGCTGCACGGCGCGGTGGCGCTGTGGGACGCGCATTCAATCGCCTCCCACGTGCCGCGCTTCTTCGAGGGCAAGCTGCCCGACCTGAACTTCGGCACCGCAGATGGCGTCAGCTGCGCGCCGGGGTTGAGCGAGGCCGTGGTGTCGCGCGCGCTGGCGCAGGAGCGCTTCAGCGTGGCCGTCAACGGCCGCTTCAAAGGTGGGCATATCACGCGCTTCTACGGCAAGCCGGAGGCGAATGTGCACGCGATCCAGCTGGAGATGTGTCAATCGACCTATATGGATGAGGAAGCGCCTTACGGCTACCGGACCGACCGCGCCGACCAGGTGAGGGGGCTGCTGCGCGAGATGACGCAGGCCGCCGCCGGCTGGGTGCGCCGATGAGCAAGCTCTTTGCCCTTTTTGCACGCCACGCGCTGCTGCCCGACGGCTGGCGCACCGATGTGCTGATCGAGTGGGACGCGGCGGGCGCCATCACGGCCGTGTGCGCGGGCGCCACTCGGGAAGACTGCGTTGAAACCGTCGAGTACGCGCTGCCGGGCATGATCAACCTGCATTCGCACAGCTTCCAGCGGGCGCTGGGCGGACGCACGGAAAAGGCGGGGCCGCACAAGGCCGGCGGCGTCCAGGACAGCTTCTGGACCTGGCGCGACCTGATGTACCGCTTCGCCCGCAACATCACCCCGGTGCAGATCGAGGCCATCGCGGCCCAGCTGTTCTCCGAATGCCTGCGCCATGGCTATACCTCGCTGTGCGAATTCCACTATGTGCAACGCTCGCCGGACGGCGCCATGTACCCGCGCCCGGCCGAAACGGCCGAGCGGGTGATCGCCGCCGCACGGTTGGCCGGAATCGGCGTGACGGTGCTGCCGGTGTTGTATAGTTATTCCGGTTTTGGCGAAAGCGCCCTGAAACCCGAACAGCAGCGTTTCAAGACCGATGTCGCCGATGTGCTGCGCTTGTTTGAGGCGCTGGAACCGTTGCGCGACGCGCAAACCGAGGTGGGCGTGGCGCCGCATTCGCTGCGCGCGGCGTCGGTGGGGCAGATCAACGCGGTGCTGGCGGCTTTGCCGCCGGACCGCCCGGTGCACATCCACATCGCCGAGCAGCAGCCGGAGGTGCGGCAGTCGCTGGCCTGGAGCGGGCGCCGGCCGGTCGAGTGGCTGCTCGATAACGTCGCCGTCGACGAGCGCTGGTGCCTGGTGCACGCCACCCACCTGACGCGCGGCGAAGTCGATCGCATGGCGGCCAGCGGCGCGGTGGCCGGCCTGTGCCTGACCACCGAGGCGAACCTGGGCGACGGCCTGTTCCCGCTGGAGGACTTCCTGGCGGCGGGCGGGCGCTTCGGCATCGGCAGCGACAGCCATATTTCGCAAAGCCCGGTGGAGGAACTGCGGTGGCTGGAATACGGCCAGCGCCTGCAGCACCAGCGCCGCAATATCGCGGTGTCGGCCAAGGAGCGCCATGTCGGCGATTTTCTGTGGCAGGGCGCCTTGCGCGGCGGCGCGCAGGCGGCGGGACGGCCGGTCGGCGCCTTGGCGCCGGGGCGGCGCGCCGATGTGATCGTGCTTGATGACGATCACCCGAATCTTTATGGCTTGGCGCTGGACGAGGTGCTTGGCAGTTTCGTCTTCAGTGGCAACGACAATCTGGTCAAGGACGTCATGGTCGGCGGCCAGTGGGTAGTACGCAACCAGCAGCACGTGGCGCAGCAGGCGATCGCTGCGCGCTTCAAGCAGACGATGGCCGAACTGAGGGAGTTCAGATGACCCAGCTGATCCAGTATGCAAGCCTGATGCCCGCGCCGTGGAAGAACGGCGGCGGCAGCACGACCGAAATCGCCGCCTCTCCCGCCGGCGCCGGTTTTGACGATTTCGACTGGCGCGTGAGCCTGGCGACCATCACCCAGGACGGCCCGTTCTCCGCCTTCCCCGGCATCGACCGCACCCTGGCGCTGGTCGACGGCGACGGCGTGCTGCTCGATTTCGGCGATGAGCGGGTGGTGCTCAGCCCCAGCGAGCCGCTGATCGAGTTCGCCGGCGAGGATGCGGTGCACGCCACCGTCACGGGCGCCAACACCACCGACTTCAATGTGATGACGCGGCGCGGGCGTTGCCGCCACCGGCTGGAAGCGTGCGTCGTGCGCGGCACGCTGGAGCTGAACCGGCGCGCCAGCACCACGCTGGTGTTCCTGGCCGACGGCGAAAGCCTGTCCGTCAGCAGCGCGCGCGAACGCATCGCCATGGTGCGCTACGACATGCTGGTGATCGAGTCCGAGCAGGTATGGAACCTGGAGGCGGCGCAGGCGACCGTGTTCGTGGTCGACATCATCGATATCTAAAATAATACGAAGGCATGGCATGACCGCGTGGGATGTGTTGTTTACCAATGTGCACCTGGCCACCATGGACGGGGGCTACGGCGAAATCCGCGATGCCGCCATCGCCGTCAAGGACGGCCGCATCGCGTGGCTGGGACCTGTCGCGGCGCTGCCGCCTGACGCGCGGGCGGCCGCCACGCATGACGGGGAGGGCTGCTGGCTGACGCCGGGCCTGATCGACTGCCACACCCACATCGTCCACGCCGGCAACCGCAGCGATGAATTCGAGGCGCGCCTGAATGGCGCCACCTACGAGGATATTTCGCGCGCCGGCGGCGGCATCATGTCCACCGTGCGCGCCACCCGCGCCGCGTCGGAAGACGAATTGCTGGCGCAAAGCCTGCCGCGCGTGCGCAGCCTGCTGGCCGAGGGCGTGACCACCATCGAAATCAAATCCGGTTACGGCCTGACGTTGGAATCGGAGGCGAAGATGCTGCGCGTGGCGCGCCGCATCGGCCGCGACGAGTCGGGCAAATTCCCGGTCGATGTCGTCACCACCTTCCTTGGCGCGCATGCGCTGGCGCCGGAATTCGCCGGCCGCGCCGACGACTACATCGACGAAGTCCGCGCCATGATCGCGCCGCTGGCGGAGGAGGGCCTGGTCGACGCGGTCGATGCTTTTTGCGAGCGGATAGGGTTTTCGCATGATCAGACGGAGCGCGTGTTCCAGACGGCGCAGGCGCATGGCTTGCCGGTCAAGCTGCACGCCGAGCAGCTGTCCGACCAGCGCGGCGCGCAGCTGGTGGCGCGTTATGGCGGCCTGTCGGCCGACCACCTCGAACATTTGACCGGCGACGGCATCGCCGCGATGGCCGCCGCCGGCACGGTGGCGGTGCTGCTGCCGGGCGCCTACTACTTCCTGCGCGATACCACGCCGCCGCCGGTGGCCGCCTTGCGCGCTGCCGGCGTGCCGATGGCCGTCGCCACCGACTGCAATCCGGGCACGTCGCCGATGACGTCCGTGCTGCTGGCGATGAACATGGCCTGCACCCTGTGGCGACTGACGCCGCTCGAGGCGCTGTCCGGCTGCACGTCGCACGCGGCGCGCGCGCTGGGCCGGCAGTCGGATATCGGCACCCTGGAACCGGGCAAGCGGGCCGACTTCGCGCTGTGGCGCATCGCCCGGCCGGCCGACCTGTCCTATGCCATCGGCATGAATCCCTGCGCGGGCGTGGTCAACGCCGGCGTATGGCGTTCGCCGCACGGTTAGGCGTTGGCGCGGCGGCTTTGCAAAAAATCGTTCCGTTGCCGGGGCTTTCGGTTACATTATCCCGATTCCACAACCTGTAACAGGAACACCATGTTTGCCTTGAAATCCCAGCGCGTCGCCGTCATGCTGCTGCGCGCCACGCCGTCGACGCCGGCCGGCGCACGCAGCCTGCAACGCGAAGACGCACCGGCGCTGCGGCGCGATCTGCTCGGCGCGACAATGCGCACGGCCAGCAGCGACGTCAAAGCGCCTTCGACCGCGAGCTACGGGACGCCGATGCCGCGGATGGGGGCCTGATGCGGGGCTGGTTGGGCGGGGCGCTCCTCGCACTTGGAGTGATGATCGGCGGCGCGACCGCCGCGCAGGAAGCGGACACGCTGCACGTCGGCTCCAAGCGTTTCACCGAATCTTATATCCTTGGCGAGGTGCTCACGCAGACGGCCGCGCCGCACGCCAAGGTCACGCACCTGCAGGGGTTGGGTAATACCGCCATCGTGCTGGCGGCCTTGCAGGCAGGCCGCATCGACGTTTATCCGGAATACCTGGGCACCATCGATCTGGAGATTCTCAAGCACACCAAGCCCGCGCCGCTGGAGCAGATACGGCGCGAACTGGCGCCGATGGGGCTGGGCGTGGCGGTGCCGCTGGGGTTCAACAATACCTATGCGCTGGCGACGCGCGGCGACGCCGAGGGCCTGCACAAGCTGAGCGACCTTGCCGCGCGCGACAAGCTGCGTTTCGGGCTGTCGCATGAGTTCATCGGCCGCGCCGACGGCTGGCCGGGCCTGGCCGCCCGCTACGGCTTGAAGCAGCGGCCGGAGGGCCTCGATCACGGCATCGCCTACGAGGCCTTGATGCAGCGCCAGGTCGACGTCATCGATATCTATTCGACCGACGCCAAGATACGCCAGTACGGGCTGCGGGTGCTCGACGATGACGGCGCATATTTCCCGCGCTACGACGCCGTGCTGCTGTACCGGCTCGATGCGGCGCAGCGCTTTCCCGCCGCGTGGAAGGCGATCGGCCAGCTGGAGGGACGCATCAGCGCGGACGACATGATCGCCATGAACGCCGCCGCCGAAATCGACGGCAAGAGCTTTACCCATATCGCGCGCGACTGGCTGGCGGCGCGCGCCGCGAAGGCCGCCGGAACGTCCGCCGCCGCCACCGATGCCAAAGCGCCGCCGGCCGCGCGCGACGGCCTGCTGGCCAAGATCTTCGACAAAAATCTGTGGCCGCTCACGCGCCAGCATCTGACGCTGGTGCTGTTCGCGGTGGCGATGGCGTGCGTGATCGGCATTCCGCTGGGCGTGATGGCGGCGGTGTTCCCGCGCCTTCGGCAACTGGTGTTGGGATTGACTGGCGTGCTGCAAACCGTGCCGTCGCTGGCCCTGTTGGCGCTGCTGATCCCGCTGTTGGGGCGCATCGGCACCGTGCCGGCGCTGGTGGCGCTGGTGGTCTACGCGCTGCTGCCGATCGTGCGTAACACCTGCACCGGCCTGCTGCAGGTGTCGGCGGGGCTGCGCATGGCGGCGCTGGCGCTGGGCCTGCGGCCGTCGCAACGCATGATGCTGGTGGAGTTGCCGCTGGCCCTGCCGGTAATCCTCGCCGGCGTCAAGACGGCGGCGGTGCTGAGCGTGGGCACGGCGACCATCGCGGCCTTTATCGGCGCCGGCGGCTACGGCGAGCGCATCACCATCGGCCTGGCGCTCAACGACAACGACATGCTGCTGGCCGGCGCCATTCCGGCGGCCGTGCTGGCGTTGCTGACGCAGGCGGTGTTCGAGCTGCTGGAGCGGTTTGCCGTCCGTTCGCGGTCACAGCGACTGTAGCTTGGAGCGGACCGCGCCGGGGTTACGCCTGCGCCGACAGCTCGGTCAGCGCTTCGCCGGTGACGCGGCAGATGCGCCACTCCGGCATGACGGTCGCGCCCATGCCCTCGTAGAGTTTGATGGCGTTGGTGTTCCAGTCCAGCACCGACCATTCGAAGCGGCCGCAGTCGCGTTCGACCGCCAGGCGCGCCAGCGCCACCAGCATCTGCTTGCCGTAGCCCCGGCCGCGACAGGCTTGCTTGACGTACAAATCCTCCAGGTACAGGCCCTTTTTGCACAGGAAGGTGGAAAAGTTGTGGAAGAACAGCGCGAAGGCGACGACCTCGCCGTTGGCCTCGCCGACCAGCGCCTCGCAGCCCGGTTTGTCGCCGAACAGGCTTTCGTGCAGCATGGACTCGTTGGCCACGACCATGTGTTCGAGTTTTTCAAACACCGCCAGCTCGAAGATCATGCCGAAAATGGCGGAGACGTCGGCCGGCTCGGCCGGGCGGATGGTCAGGTCGGAGTTGTTCATCAGGCTGCTTCTGCACTTTCTTTTATGACGGGGGAATCGGATTTGAGCGCCCAGGCGACGCTTGCCAAGCACAATACCATGCCGATCCATTCCAGCGGTCCGGGACGGAAGTGTTCGAGCTGGATCGACAACAGTACCGAGATCACCGGCGTGACGACGGTGATATAGACGGCCTTGTCCGAACCGATGCGGTGGATCAAGGTGAAGTAGGCGGCGAACGCGATGACCGAGCCGAACAGCGACAGGTAGAGCAGCCCGCCCCAGTACTTCGGTTCGCTCGACAAGGTGAACGACTGGCCGCTGGCGAGTACCCCGGCGGCGACGATCAGCGTGCCCCACATCATCGACCAGGCCATCGTCAGCAGCACGTTGGACGACTCCACGCGCACCTTGACGACCATCAGGTTGCCGACGGTGCTGGCGATGGTGGCCGTCAGCGCCAGTCCGAGGCCGAGCAGGAAATGGCCTTCGCCGCCGGTCATGATGTCGCGCCACGCGCCCTGGATGGAGTGGAAGAACAGCAAGGTGACGCCGGCGACGGCGATGATGCCGGCGTTCCAGGTGCGCCAACTGACCGGCGTGCCGAAGGCGACGCGGTTGAGGATGGGGCTCCAGAACACCATCAGCGCGAACAGCACGGCCACCAGGCCGGACACCAGATATTGCTCTGACGAATAAGTGCAGATGTAACTGAGGGCGAAGGTCGCGCAGCCCTGCAGCATCAGCCAGCGCTGGGCGCGCCAGGGCAGCATCAATTTGTCGCCGCGCACCGCGCACCAGGCGAACAGCGCGGCGGCGGACAGGCCGAAGCGGTAGGCCACCGAGACGGCCGGCGCGACGTCGCCCAGCTGCAAGGTGATGGCGAAGAAAGTGGAGCCCCAGATCAGGCAGGCGATAGCGAAGAGCAGTGGCGAGGACATCGAACAAGTATAGCTGGCTTAATGGCAACTTGCCTAGCTGCCACCTTTTGGCGAGGTCCCGTCGCTGACGGGGCGCGTCAGTAGGCAAGCCGGAAGCGGCGGTACAAAAAGCCCAGCACGAACAGCGGCCCGATCAGCAGGAAGCGCAGGTCGTCGAAAAACGACGGCTTTTTGCCTTCAATCTTGTGGCCGATGAACTGGCCAATCCACGCCAGCACGAAGATCGCCAGCGACAGCGGCAGCACCGCCTGTTGCGGCAGCGCGGCCAGCACGGCGAGCATGACGGCGGCCATCACCAGCATGCCCAGCGCGAAGGGTTTGGACAAGGTGAAGTAGTAGACCAGCGACGCCACGGTGACCGCGACGGCGGCCAGCGGATGGATCGCCCATACCAGCCCCAGCAAGGTGAACACGATGACCGGCACGCAGATGAAGTGGATCACTTCGTTCGTAGGATTCAGATGGCTCTCGCTGTACTTGGCGAGCAACATATCGATGGTGCGCGGTTGCGGCATGGTTGTCTCCTGCGATTGTTTTTATGGCGCGGTCTGGCCGCCGGTAAATTCTACACCCGTTTTTCATGGAGGCTGCCGAGGCCGCTTCCTGCGGCGACGCGTCGTGGCCGGCTCCGGTAAAATGCCGACATGCCCGACGACACCGATTTGATCTCCCCGGCGCTGACCGGCCTCGCGCCCGTGGTCGACGCGCGCACGCGCATCCTGGTGCTGGGCAGTTTTCCCGGCGCCGCCTCGCTGGCCGCTCAGCAGTATTACGCGCATCCGCGCAATTTGCTGTGGCCGATCCTGTCGGCGTTGACGGGGGAGCCGCTGGCGCAGTTGCCGTATGCCGAGCGCTTGCCGCGACTGCTGGCGCATGGGTTCGGGCTGTGGGATGTGCTGGGGGCGTGCGAGCGCGAAGGCAGCCTCGATTCGGCGATCCGCAAGCCGGCGGCCAACGACTTCGCGCGGCTGCGCGAGCTGTGCCCGTTGCTGGAAACGGTCGGCTTCAACGGGCAGACGTCGGGCAAGTTCGCGCCGCAGTTCGCGGCCGAGGGCTATCGTACTGTGGTGCTGCCGTCGACATCGCCGGCCCATGCTTCGCTTTCCTTGGCGGAAAAACTAGAGCGCTGGAGAAGCCTGCTGTGATTGGCGGGAGTCTGCGTAGATCGGTGTCAATGCGCACCGAACACACGATCCAACGCCGTCTGGATTTCAAACTGATGCAGACCAGCAGAACCGCTTTGACTTTGAGTTCACTTAATGGGATGGCACCCATTTGCGGCGTGTCGAGAAAATGCCGGATGCCGTTAACTTCTATCAGCGGGAACAGGTCGCCGGGTAGCGACAGTGATGAAAACATGGCCAAAAGTACGTAGTGGTATCACGATTCTAGTCGCCAGCCCGCTGATCACATTGCTTTGTTTCTTCCCGGATTCTCATAGATATCGAAACGCGCCATTAGAAGCCGCGCCACTCTTGCAGTGCCACGCCTTCTGCTGCAACTTGTTCGTTATACGTTGCGATGAAGTCGGCATGCAGTTCGTTCCAAAGCGGTTCCTTGCGCGCCTGTATCTCCTCAAGCAAACGTTGCTCGCAAACTGGGGAAATGTTGATGCCGAACTTTTTCGCCTCCACGTACACGTCCGTAGCCAGGCTGACGTTGGTTGTCTTCTTTGGCGATGTTTTTGACGCATGCGAAGCTACGCGGGCTGGTTTCATGTGGACTCCTTGCGCATCATGAATGTGGGTGATCACCAAGCATTATACGCCCCCTTTAGCACTAATCCGCCGCCGCGAAATGCGCCATCGGGTCCGCGTCGGCTTTACTAACGACGGCCGGGCGATGGTGCGCGCATGGGTGCCCCAACATCGCATGAAGTCCAGGCGGGGCGATTAACCGGCGTCTGAGCGCCTTGGGATTTTATGTGGTCCGAGTGGATGCTCTTCGCCTAGTTGGTGCCTTCGCACACCACCACCCGCACCACCGTCTCCAGATAATCCTCGAACCCCATGCGCAGATAGACATCGTGTGCCGGGTTGGCGCGCATGACGTGCAGGAAGGGCGTGTCGCCGCGCAGCATGTGGCGGCGGATCAGCTTCCCGATCAGTCGCTTGGCCAGCCCCCGTCCCTGATAGTCGGGATGCGTGCACACGCCGCTGATCTCGCACAGCCCCGGCGCGCGCAGGCGCTCGCCGGCCATCGCCATCAGCCGCTCGCCGTCGAAGTAGCCGAAGTACTCGCCCAGCTCGATGGTGCGGATGCCGAACGGCCCCGGCTTGCACAAGGTGGCCAGCTCCAGCGCCTGCTGCGCGTGCTGCGCACGCAGCGGCAGCGCCTCGGGCGCGGGATCTTCGGCCGGCATGGCGCCGGCAAAGACCATGCGGAACATCGTCGTCTCGGCGTCGATGCGCCAGCCGGGCGGCGCGGCGCCGGTCCAGTTTTCGCAATAGAAGTGTTCGCCCGGCGCGCAGTGGGGCGCGAGCGCGGCGAAGTCCGGCGCGGCGCTGTCGGCGAAGGCGAGGATGGGCGAGAAGCCGGCGGTGTAGCGGCGCGCGCCGCCTTCGCCGCTGGCGTGCTGGGCATGCGCGCCGGTCAGCGTGTGCCAGAAAATGTGGTCGAGTAGTGAGTTGTTTTGCATCGCCTCCAGATTACCATTACTTCATCACTTTCGCTTCATGGGCGCGTATACGGTCGAGCTTGGCGGCGTACAGCGCGTTCTGCCCTTGCGTGGTGCTGTTCTCCAGCGCCTTGCGCATATGCTTGTCGGCGGCGCGCAGGTTGCCCAGCTGGTATTGGCTTACCGCCAGCCAGTAGTGGAACTCGTGGTAGTCGGGCGAGCGCTCCAGCTCGCGCTCGAACAGGTTGCGCGCGCGCTGGTAGTCGCCCATATCGAAGGCCTCCAGTCCCAGGTGGAAGAAGTGGAACGGCGGGAACGGCTCGAGCCGCGCCAGCCGCTCGCGCACCGCCGCCGCCTCCATCGGACGCTGCAGCGACTCCAGCGTCTGCGCCAGGTTCGACAGGTAGATGGTGTTGTCGGGCGCTTGCCGCAAGACGTAGCGCAAGGTCTGCTCCGCTTGCATCTGGTCGCCGTGGTTCTGGTAGATGACGGCCAAGGTGTTGTAGCCGTTCATGAAGGCCGGATCCACCTGGACGGCCAGCCGCGCGGCCCAGTAGGCGTCGTCGATGCTGCCGGCCGACAGCAGTTCGGCGGCGCGGTTGTTGAGGTACATGGCGACGATGGTGTGTTCCTCGAGCAGGCGGGCGGTTTCGCGCGCCTTGGGCGGGATGGGGATGAAGTCCACCGTCAGCGCATTCGCGGTGTTGACCTGGTAGCCGTCGAGGTAGGAGGTGCGCTTCTTGCCGAGCACCAGGTTGACGTGGTTGGCGGCGAAGTACAGGTTGCCCGAGCGGCTCCAGCTTTCGTCCATCTGGATTTGCTGGAATTGCACGGAGAAGTTGAGCTCGCGCGCCAGCGCGGCCGTCATGATCACCAGCGACAGGCAGTTGCCGGCGCGCGCGTCGAAGGTCTCGGCGGCGTTGCGCGTCATGGCCGCGTCGTATTCGAGCTTGAGCTGGTCGCGGGTGTAGAGGGCGTCGAACAGCGCGCGGCGCGGGTCCTGGCCGGCGCCGCGCTGCACCAGGTTGTGCTTGAGGTAGTCGCGCATGCGGTCGCTGAGGGCGAAGATGGCGGTGGTGTCGATCGGTGCGGCGGGAGCTTTGAACAGCTGGTCGTGGAATAGTTCGGCTACCGGCGCGCGCTGCGCCGGCGATTGGCTGGCGCAGCCGCCGACGCAGAACGCGACGGCGCACCAGAGCATGGCCCATGGCTTCATGACTTGTCTCCCTTTGCTGCGGAGCACAAGGCCGGCGCCGCACCAGGCAGCGGACTCTGTGTTCCGCCTTGGAGAAAGTATCGGCCGCTAATCCGGTGCTGTCAACGAGTATCCATGTTGCGTCGCGGGCGGTTTTACCTACCCCAACGGGCGCGCATCGACCGGCTGTCCCTGGCCGTCGAAACGCAGCGCCACCGATACCGCTTCGATGCCGATGCTGGCCAGCGCGTCGCGCAGGTCGTCCACTTCCACTTCGAGGTCGGCGGTGATGTCGAGCGGCTTGTCGCACGTGGCCAGCACCTCGGCGCCGGCCGACAGTTGCACGCGCAGCAGCATTTCATCGTCGACATCGGTCGGCGCGATGATGGCGCTGACCTGGTCCGGCGCGTGCGATCCCAGCGCCTGGTTGAGCTCGGACAAGATGCGCAGCATGTCGTACTCGGACTGCCCCTGCGCGCGGGCGCCGAAGAACAGGTCCTGGTAGAGGAAATTGAGCGTCAGGGCCGGATCGGCGCCACGCCCGCGTCCCAGGCAGCGCGCCACCAGCGCGCCGTACTGTTCCGTCCATTTCTGGTAGCGCTCGGCGCGCTTGGCGAAGTAGGCGTCGGCCGCCTTCTCGCCGGCCGGCACCTGGTAGAAGGCGTCGTCGGCGCGCTTGAGCGCAAAGCCGAGCAGGAAGCGCAACTCGACGGCGCTGTCGTCCGGGCCGAAGCCCACGGGCGTCCAGCCGGCCGCCATGCTGCGCTCGAGCGCCGGCGCGGCGGTGATTTTCTTCTCCGTCAGCGTCTGCGCCGCTTCGCGCACCATGCTGTGCAACTGGCCGTAGCTGATCCGCTCGAACTCGGTCAGGTCGTAGGCGTGGCTGACCAGCACCACCTTGGCCTTGGGGCTTTCCAGGCCGGCGTCGTTGAAGCTGGCGAGCAGCGCGTCGTAGGCGTCGCCGTCCTGGAAGTCGGCGGCCGGGTCGAGCCCGCCCTGGCTGTGCACGAACACCGGAATGGCGAAGGCGTCGATCTCCATCTCGGGCGCGCCCTCGCGCCGCAGCAGCAGGCTGGCGGCGCCTTCCTCGACGGCGGCGCGCAGGTAGCGGTAGCCGTCGACGGATTCGTCGCGCGCCAGTTCGATGGCGCCGTACAGCACCTCGTCCTTGCCCTGGTTGAGCAGCTTGCGCAGCAGGCGCTGGAAGTCGAGCGCCTTTTGCGCCAGTTCGGCGCGGGTGCTCTCGGCCACGATATCGTTGTTGAATTCACCGTCCGACAGGTCCAGCGCGAGCGCGCACAGTTCGGTGGTTTGCTGCTCGTCCTTGAGTTCCGGCGAGTTGGCGGATTTGCGCGGTACGGGGCGCTTGTTCTTAGGCATGTAGGTGGGGTCGTCTTATCGTTCGTGGTGGAAGGCTTCGTGCAGCTCGTCGAGCAGGTCGGCGGTTTCGTCCTCGGTCAGGCCGAGGTGCTGGCAGGCCAGCGCGCCGCCTTTTTCCCATTCGTGCGACATGCGGCGGCCGTGGAAGCGTTCGATGCCTTTTTCGGCCAGCAGCGCCAGCGCCACCAGCGAGCGCACGGCGTCGTCGGTGGCCGGGTCGTCGAGCACGCGGTAGTCGTGGTGCAGCAGGATGGCCCAGGAGACGTCCGGCGACAGCCCCCAGTTGCGCGCCAGCAGGCAGCCGATGGCGGCGTGGTTGGTGCTGTAGCGCTGGTCTTCGACGGCGGTGAACGGCAGCCCGGCCTCGTGGCAGGCGTCGGCGTAGGTGTCGGCGTAGTCGCTGAAGCGGTTCATCAGCAGCGGCACGCCGATGTCGCAGAACAGGCCGAAGGTGTGGGCGATGTCGGGCGGGGCGATGCGCAGCTTGCGCGAGATGAACACCAGCGCCTGGGCGCGCCGCGCCGACACTTCCCAGAACGCGTTCAGGTCCGATTCCTTGCCTTCGATGGCCTGGCGCGCGAGCAGCCCGGTCAGCAGGGCGGCGCACTGGTCGACGCCGAGGAAGTTGATGCCCTGTTCAACCGACTTGGCCTTGCGGGCGGCGCCGAAGAACGGCGAGTTGGCCAGCTTGAGCAGGGCGCCGGACATGCCGACGTCGTTGCCGATGATGCGGGCGATGCGGCGCGGCGACGGGTCGGACTGGGCCAGCTCGCGCTGCAGGTCGACAAGCAGGCTGGGCCGTGGAGGAATACGGATGGAGCGCATCAGCGCTTCTTCCACCGCGTTTTCTACTGGCATGGCTGGGGCTGCAACTGTCGTCATGTTGTTCTTCAGGTGTCAAAGGCGGCGCGCGGCCCCGATGGGCGGCCGGCGCGGACAAATGTTGGGCGTGCGAATGAGCATGCGTACCCAACATTATCGCCGCAAGCGCGCGCCGGTTGCGCGAATTTCTCCCAATTTTATTGCTTTGGGGCTACACAGGCTTCAAATTTGTCGCAAATTTTGGCCCGTGACACAAATTTGATGTCGCTTCGATAACGATTCAATAGCCCGGCCGTGGTTGCGCGGTCCAGATTGGCATTTACAATATCGCCATGACCAATGTTATCGCAGGGATCAATTTTGCCGCGCCGTCGCACGAGGTGGCGCGCCGGCTCATCGGCGTGACGGTGCTGGTCGACGGCGTCGGCGGGCGCATCGTCGAGACCGAGGCCTACGACCGCGATGAGCCGGCTTCGCATTGCTATATCGGTGAGACGCCGCGCAATTTCTCGATGTTCGGCCCGCCCGGGCGCAGCTATGTCTACCGTTCGCACGGGCTGCACTGGTGCCTCAATTTCGTCTGCCGCGAGGAGGGCCACGGCGCCGGGGTGCTGATCCGCGCGCTCGAACCGGTGCAGGGATTGGAGCGGATGCGCGAGCGGCGCGGCATGGACGACGCGCGCCTGCTGTGCGCCGGACCGGGACGGCTATGCCAGGCGCTGGGCGTGACGCGCGAGCATAACAATCTGCCGCTCGACGCGCCGCCGTTCCTGCTGCTGCCGCCCGATCACGGGTTGCCGGCGCCTGAGCCGATCGTCGTGCTAGCCGGCCCGCGCATCGGCATTTCGAAAGCCGTGGAGCTGCCGTGGCGCTTCGGCGTGGCCGGCTCGCGCTTTTTGAGCAAACCCATGCGCGCCTGAGGCCGCGCCGGCGACGGCCACCGGCGCCGCCGGCGGCTCGACCTTGAACACCGACACCGCCTGCGACAGGTGCACCGCCTGGTCCTGCAGGCTCTCGGCGGCGGCCGCCGCCTGTTCCACCAGCGCCGCGTTCTGCTGGGTGACGTCGTCCATCTGACCGACCGCCTGGTTGACCTCGGCGATGCCCAGCGCCTGCTCGGCGCTGGCGTCGCTGATGCGGGCGATGATGTCGTTGACCTCGCGCACCGAGTCGACGATGTCGCCCATGCGCTCGCCGGCCTGGTGCACCGAGGCGCTGCCGCTGTCGATGGTGGCCACCGAGGCCGCGATCAGGGTTTTGATTTCCTTGGCCGCCGCCGCCGAGCGCTGCGCCAGCGTGCGCACCTCCGACGCCACCACAGCGAAGCCGCGCCCCTGCTCGCCGGCGCGCGCCGCCTCGACCGCCGCGTTGAGCGCCAGGATGTTGGTCTGGAACGAGATGCTGTCGATGACGCTGATGATGTCGACGATCTGGCGCGAGCTGGCGCGGATCGACGTCATCGTCTGCACCGCCTGCTGCACGGCGGCGCCGCCGCGCTGCGCCATGTCGGTGGCGCTGGCGGCCAGCTTGCAGGCCTGCTGGGCGTTGGCGGCGTTTTGCTGCACCGCCCGCGTCAGGCTGTCCATCGCGCTGGCGGTCTGTTCGAGCGAGCTGGCCTGCATTTCGGTGCGGGTCGACAGATCGAGGTTGCCGCTGGCGATTTCGTGGGCGGCCGTGTCGATCGAGCGCACCGCCGTCAAGATCGTGCCCAGGGTCTGCGTCAGGTTGCTCATGGTCTGGTCGAGCATGCGCGCGGTGTCGGCGATTTCATCGCGGCCGTCGTTGCGCCGCCCGGTGCCGAGGCGGCCCGCCGCCAGCGCCACCACAACGTCGGCGATGCCGCGGATGTCGCGCAGCATGGCGCCGCGCACCGCCATCGTCACGCCCAGCGACAGCGCGATCGACAGCAGCACGATGACAGCCATGGTGGTGGTGAGGGTGGCGAAGTCGCCGGTGGCGCGGGCGTGCGCCTGTTCGCTCAGTTGCTTTTGCAGCGCCGACATTTTCGCCAGCTGGTCGTTGAGCTGCAGGAACTGCGTTTCCGCCTTGGCCATCGAGTTGGTGGCGATGCTTTGATCCATCTGCGCCATGTCCATCGTTTCGAGCACCGCCTTGCGATAGGCCGCCAGCGACTGCAGCGACTGCTCGACGAGCTTGCGCTCGGCCTCGTCGGCGCCGGCTTCGGCGGCCAGCCGGCGCAGACCGGCCTCGACGCCGGCGTGGCGCGCCTTGATCTGTTTGCCCAGCGCGTCGAGCCGCGCCTGCGCGAAGCTGCCGTTGACCCAGGCCAGCAACTGGTAGATGTGGGCATGGGCGTAGCGCGCCTCGCCGGAGACGTCTGCCGCCGCCTTGAGGCGCTCGGCGCGCACCTGCACCAGGTTCTGCATTGAGGCGTTCTGGCGCACCATGCCGTAGTAGCCGGCGGCGGCGGTGACGATCAACAGCACCAGCACCAGGCCGGGCGCGAGCAGCAGTTTGGGACCTATCCGTAATTTCTTCAACATGATGCTCTCCGGCGGTTGCGTCGTGATTATTTCTTGTAGATGCCCGCCTCCAGCACGGCGTCGCCGACGCGCAGGATATAGGTGGTCTTCGGCTCGATCTTGCCGGTGGTTGGATTCTTGTACTGGTAGTCGACCCAGCCGCTGCCTTTCTTGGCGGCCAGCTCGATGATCTCGCGGCGGTATTTCTTGCCGCTGGCGTCGGGCACGTCGGTCAAGTCCTTGCCGACGATGGACGGGTTGATCGGATGGGCCAGCACGATGCCGGTGTTGATGTCGCGCATGTCCACGTACAGCGAGCCCTGCACATAGTCGGGGTCCTTGGCGGTGATCTTTTTCATCATCGCTTCCTTGCCGTTGGCCTTCATGAAGGCGGCGCCTTTTTCGGCCATGGCGATGGCGTCTTTCTCGGTCGGCTCGCTGGCGTGGGCGGCCGGCAGGTTGAACAGGGCGGTCGCGGCGATGGCGGCCAGGGCGAAGTGCGCGAAGTGCAGTTTCATGGCGGTTCCTTGTCAGGTGAGGGGATTGCTCGGGTCAACTTTACGCCCGCCCCGGTCGCCGGGATTGCGCTGTCGCAAGGTGTGGCCGCATGGCAATTACGACCGTGGTTTTATTGCCGCTTGCGCCCCGTCTCTAAATATTTCCAAGTGTCACTTGATTTTCGGCAATTTCAATGGCCCATGGGCAGCCTACGATTCAGTTTCCGCCACCCCACAAAAGCGATAGGAAACCGCCATGACCACCAACCTGAATTCGTCCGGGACCCCAAGCGCCGCGCAGGCGCCGAAGTTCAAACCCTTCATCCGCCAGACCATCGCCAATTCGCGCCAGTGGGAATGGATACCGCCCGAGTTGCAGGAGGCGGTGCAGGTGGTGTCGCATGTGCTGCCGTTCCGCACCAACGAATACGTGCTCGACCATCTGATCGACTGGAACAACATCCCCGACGATCCGATCTACCGCCTGGTGTTCCCGCACAAGGACATGCTGCAGGCGGACGACTACGCCCAGCTGCGCGAACTGGTGCTGGGCCACGCCAACCAGCCGGCGATGGCCGAACTGGTGCGCAAGATCCGCCTGCGCATGAACCCGCACCCGGCCGGACAGATGACGCACAACGTGCCGCGCGTAAACGACGCGCCGGTCAAGGGCCTGCAGCACAAGTACAAGGAGACGGTGCTGTTCTTCCCCAGCGCCGGCCAGACCTGCCACGCCTATTGCACCTTCTGTTTCCGCTGGCCGCAGTTCGTCGGCATGGACGACATGAAGTTCGACGCCCGCGAGTCGCACGAGCTGGCGGCCTACCTGAAGCTGCATCCGGAGGTGACCGATGTGCTGATCACCGGCGGCGATCCGCTGATCATGAACACCCGCTCGCTCGAGGCCTATATCGAGCCGCTGCTGGTGCCGGAGCTGGCGCATATCCAGAACATCCGCATCGGCACCAAGTCGGTGGCCTACTGGCCGCAGCGCTTCGTCACCGACCGCGACGCCGACGATTTGCTGCGCCTGTTCGAGCGGGTGGTCGCCAGCGGCAAGAACATGGCCATCATGGGCCATTACAACCACGCGGTGGAGCTGCGCTCGGAGATCGCCCAGCGCGCCGTCAAGCGCATCGTCGGCACCGGCGCCACCCTGCGCATGCAAGGCCCGCTGATCCGCCACATCAACGAAGATCCGAAAAGCTGGGCCGAGCTGTGGCAGACCGGCGTGCGCCTGGGCGCGATTCCCTACTATATGTTCGTCGAGCGCGACACCGGCCCGCGCGAGTATTTCGAGCTGCCGCTGGCGCGCGCGCACGAGATCTTCCAGGAGGCCTATCAGATGGTGTCGGGCCTGGCGCGCACCGTGCGTGGCCCGTCGATGAGCGCCTTCCCCGGCAAGGTGGTGATCGACGGCGTGGCCACCATCGGCGGCGAAAAGGTGTTCGCGCTGCAGTTCCTGCAGGCGCGCAATCCGAACTGGGTGCGCCGTCCGTTCTACGCCAAGTACGATCCGAACGCGACCTGGATGGACCATTTGAAACCGGCCTTCGGCAAAGAGAAATTCTTCTTCGAGGAGGAGGGCGGCAGCCGCAGCGAGTACGGCATCGAGACGCCCGGCCACCGCAAGGTGATTCCGCTGATCTCGGCGCGGCAGGAGGCGGCGGCCGCCGCCGTGTCCGCCGGTTGCAGCGCCCCCAACGCCGCATAGGGTGACGCCATGCTGACCCGGGAACGGACGCGGGAGGACATGGTGTGCATGCCGCCACCCCAGACCCGCAATGCGGCCACAGGGGTCGGACCCCGTACGGGGTCCGACCCCGCGCCTCCGGTTTGCGGGTTGGGGGCGCCGCCGCCCAAACTGTCGGGAAGCGCCGTGTTCATGCTGGTGTTCCTGCCGTTCGCGCTGGGCCACTTCCTGTCGGCGCTGATGCGCACCGTGAACGCGACAGTGGCGCCGCAACTGGTGAAGTCGCTCGCGCTCACGCCCGGCCAACTGGGGCTGCTGACCAGCGCCTTCTTTTTCGCCTTCGCGCTGGTCCAGCTGCCGGTCGGCATCGCGCTCGACCGCTGGGGGCCGGCCAAGGTCCAGCTGCCGATGCTGATCGTGGCCGCGCTGGGCGCGCTGGCTTTCTCCGGCGGCCACACCTTCGCCGAACTGCTGGTGGCGCGCGCCGTCATCGGCCTGGGCGTGGGCGGCTGCTTCATGTCGGCGGTGAAGGCAATTTCGACCTGGATCGCGCCGTCGCGCATGCCGTCGGTGCAGGGCTACCTGATCGCCGTCGGCGGCCTGGGTGCGGCCTCGGCCACCTTGCCGGTGCGCCTGGCCTTGCACTACACCGACTGGCGCGGCCTGTTCGTCGTGCTGGCCGTGGCGGCCGTGACCACCGGCCTGCTGATCCGCATGCTGGCGCCGTCGCCGCCGCTGTCGCCGCCAGGATCGGGTAAAGGATCGCTGCTGGCGAAGATGGGCGAGGTCTACCGCCATCCGGCTTTCCGCGAGGTGGCGATGCTGGTGCTGATCCCGCACACGGTATTTTTCGGCATGCAGGGCTTGTGGATCAGCCGCTGGCTGACCGACGCCGCCCGATTTTCCGACGAGGCGGTCGGCTATCTGCTGTATCTGAGCATGGCCGCTATCATCTTTGGAGCCATCGCGGTGGGCATGATCACCGAGTGGGCCGGGCGCCGCGGCGTGCCGCCGATCCGCGTGGCGGCGGCCGGCGTGGCCCTGTTCATCCTGGTGCAACTGGGCTTTGTGTTCAACTGGCCGCCCAGCTACCAGACCCTGTCGGTGCTGTTTACGCTGGTGGGCACGGTGACCGGCATCGAGTACGCGATCGTCGCGCAGAACCTGCCCGGCAGCTTGACGGGACGCGCCGCCACCTGTCTGAACCTGCTCATTTTCCTGGGCGCGTTCGCGGTGCAGGCCGGCTTCGGCATGGTGGTCGGCTGCTGGCGGCCCAACCTGCTGCAGCAGTACCCGGCGCAGGCCTACCAGGTCGGCTTCGCGGTGCTGGTGTTGCTGCAGTTGCCCGGATTGGGATGGTTCGTGTGGCGGCGCTGGAGACGGCCGTCCGGTTCCGGTAGAATGGACCTCCATTCCGGCAACCCGGCGACCAGCCCTTCATGACGCGATGACCAAACTTCAACAGGCCCAGAACGGACACGGCGCGGACAACGCGTTCACCTCCCTGCCGCGCAGTTGGCAGGATTGGATCAAGGAGAATCTGGCGCGCGCGTGCAGCCCGCTGGACATGGCCAACAGCATGGCCCGTTCGGGCCAGTACAGCATGGCCGCGGCCAGCGCAGCCATCGACGAAGCCCTGCGCATGCGGGCGCGGGACGATGGCGGCGCCGCCGGCGAGCCCGGGCCGCCGCAAAGCGTGTTCGTGGCGCCGCAGCAGATGCCCTTCATCGACATCGAACGCAATCGCGTCGCCGCCCCGGACCGCGAGGTCGAGCTGCTGTTCGTGCTCAAACAGCCACAGGTGATCCTGCTCGGCAATGTGCTCAGCATGGAGGAATGCGACGCCATCGTCGCCCACTGCGGCACGCGCTACACCCGCTCGACCGTCACCGGCGAGGCCGACGGCGCCAGCGTGGTGCACGAGGGCCGCACCAGCGAGATGGCCTTCATCCAGCGCGGCGAGGCCGAGGTGGCAGAGCGCATCGAACGGCGCCTGGCGGTGCTGGCGCACTGGCCGGCCGAATGCGGCGAACCGTTCCAGCTGCAGAAGTACAACAGCACGCAGGAGTACCGGCCGCACTTCGACTGGCTCGACCCGGACAGCAGCGGCCACCAGAGCCACCTGCAGCGCGGCGGCCAGCGCCTGGCCACGTTCATCCTGTACCTGAGCGACGTCGAGCAGGGCGGCGGCACCGTCTTCCCCGGCATCGGCCTGGAGGTGTACCCGAAAAAGGGCAACGCGCTGTGGTTCCTCAACACCGACGCCAACCACCAGCCGGACCGGCAAACGCTGCACGGCGGCGCGCCGGTGGTCAGCGGCACCAAGATCATCGCCAACAAATGGTTGAGACAGGGACGCTACGGTTAGAATGTCGCAGACATCTTAACCAAGGAACTGTATGAGACTTGTGCGTTACGGCCGTCCCGGCAAAGAGAAACCAGGCCTGATCGATGACGAAGGCAAGCTGCGCGACCTGTCCGGCGTGATCGACGACATCGGCGCCGAGCAGCTGTCGCCCAAGGCGCTGCGCAAGCTGGAGAAAATCGCCCACGCCTCGCTGCCGCTGGTGCGCGGCAATCCGCGCTACGGCGTGCCGATCGCCCGCGTCGGCAAATTCATCGGCATCGGCCTCAATTATTCCGACCACGCGGCTGAAATCGGCATGCCGGCGCCCAAGGAGCCGGTGGTGTTCATGAAGGCCGTCACCTGCGTCAACGGCCCGGACGATCCGGTGATGCTGCCGCAAGGGTCGAAGAAGACCGACTGGGAAGTGGAGCTGGGCGTGGTGATCGGCACGCGCGCGCAATACGTCAGCGAAGCGGACGCGCTCAAGTACGTGGCCGGCTATTGCGTGGTCAACGACGTCTCGGAACGCGCCTTCCAGCTGGAGATGGGCACGCAGTGGGACAAGGGCAAGGGTTGCGACACCTTCGGTCCGATCGGCCCGTGGCTGGTGACGCAGGAGGATATCTACGATGTGCAGAAGCTCGATCTGTACCTGGATCTGAACGGCAAGCGCATGCAGACCGGCTGCACCGAAACGATGGTGTTCTCCGTGGCGCAGATCATCAGCTACCTGTCGAAGTTCATGACGCTGGAGCCGGGCGACGTGATCGCCACCGGCACGCCGCCGGGCGTCGGCCAGGCGCGCAAACCGCAGCGCTTCCTGAAGAAAGGCGACACCCTGCGCCTGGGCATCGCCGGCCTGGGCGAACAGCAGCAGGACGTCATCGCCTGGCAAGCGCGCTGAGCGTTTCAGCACGCCGGGGTCAAGTCTGACAATCGGACACGGATTGAACCGTCGCGGTGGCTTTACTGACGGGGTCGTGTCCGAATGTCAGACTTGACCCCGATTTTGCGCGGCGTTGCGTCACAACACACTGGCAAACGCCTGCGTGACTCCATCCCCAAGCCGCGTGGTTATCTCCGCCAGCTCCGCCTCGGTGCTGGTGAACGGCGGCGCCAGCAAGATATGGTCGCCCAGCCGGCCATCGATGGTGCCGCCCATCGGGTACACCATCAACCCCACCGCCATCGCCTGTTCCTTGATCGCCGCGTGCAGCTTGAGTTCCGGATCGAACGGCGCCTTGCTCTCGCGGTCCTTGACCAGCTCCATCCCGATAAACAGCCCGCGCCCGCGAATATCGCCCACATGCGGATGCTCGCCGAACGCTTCGCGCAGCATGCGGCGGAAGCAGGCGCCGCGCACCGTCACTTCGCCCAGCAGGTTGTCGCGCTGGATCACCTTCTGCACCGCCAGCGCGGCGGCGGCGGCGATCGGATGGCCCATGTAGGTGTGGCCGTGCTGGAAGGCCCCGCTGCCGTCGCGCAGGCGCTCGACGATGTGGTCGCGCGCCAGCACCGCGCCGATCGGCTGGTAGCCGGCGCCGAGGCCTTTGCCCAGCACCACCAGGTCGGGCAGGGCGCCCTCCTGCTCGAACGCATACAAGGTGCCGGTGCGGCCCATGCCGCACATGACTTCATCGGCGATCCACAGGATGCCGTACTGGTCGCACAGCTGGCGCACGCCGCGGAAGTAGCCCGGTGTCGGCGGCACGGCGCCGGAGGTGGCGCCGACCACCGTCTCGGCGCAGAAGGCGATCACGCGCGACGGTCCGGCGGCAAGGATGCGCGCTTCCAGCTCGCGCAGCAGGCCGTCAGTGTAGGCGTCGACGCTCTGGTCCTTGGCGCGGTGGCGGTATTCGTAGCAGGGCGACACGCGCGGCACGTTCATCAGCAGCGGCTCGAACGGACGGCGGCGCCACTCGTTCCCACCGATGGCCAGCGCGCCGAGGGTGTTGCCATGATAGCTCTGGCGGCGGGCGATGAAGACGCTGCGTTCGGTGTCGCCCGCCTCGACGAAGTACTGGCGCGCCAGCTTGAGCGCCGTCTCCATCGCCTCCGAGCCACCGGAGACGAGGTAGACGTGATTGAGGTCGCCGGGGGCGTCGCTGGCCAGGCGCGTGGCCAGTTCCTCTGCGGGCTCGCAGGTGAAGAACGCGGTGTGGGCATAGGCGTTGCGGTCAATCTGGTCGTGCATCGCGGCCAGCACGTCGGGGTGGCCGTGGCCCAGCGACGAGACGGCGGCGCCGCCGCTGGCATCGAGATAGCTGTTGCCTTGGCTGTCGCGCACCGTCAGCCCGGAGGCACTGACGGCCAGCGGCGGCGGGCGGCGCAGGTTGCGGTGGATGATGTGGCTCATGGCGTCCTTTCTGGCGTGGGGAAGAGTGTGACCGACAGCAGAAGATAGCGCCGATCGGCTTGTATTCCCTTGATAAATGCCGGAACATAAGTGAATTGTTTCCCAAAGCCACAAGGAAGAATGTTATGAACGATCGACTGGGACCGATTCCCTTCGCCCACATGAGCGCGAGCCAGCAGGTGGCGGCGCAGGCGGTCATCGACGGCCCGCGCGGCGCGTTGTACGGGCCGTTCGTGCCGCTGATCCGCAGCCCGGAGCTGATGGCGGCGGCGCAGCGCATGGGCGAGTACCTGCGCTACCGCAGCGCCATCGGCACGCGGCTGACGGAGCTGGCGATCCTGGTGACGGCGCGCCAATGGAGCCAGCAGGTGGAGTGGGCGATCCACGAGCCGATCGCGCGCGACCACGGCATCGCCGACGGCGTGATCGCGGCGATCGCGGCGCGCCGGCGACCCGAGGACATGGCGCCGGACGAAGCGCTGGTGCACGATTTCTGCGTGATGCTGCACCAGCGCCAACGGATCGACGACGACACCTACGCGGCGGCGCTGGCGCTGTTCGGCGAGCATGGCGTCGTCGATTTGATGGGGATCAACGGCTACTACACGTTTTTGGCGATGGTGATGAACGCGGCGCAGACGGAGGTGCCGGCATCGGCCGCCGTGCCGCTGCCGGAATAGCTTTATACTGATGCCTAACGTTCAAGGGGTTGGTCATGGCGGAAATCAATGTGAAGGAGGCGGTCAAAGCCGCCAAGGACGCGTTGCTTGAGTTATACGAGGATGATCCTCCGAAGGCAATGGCCTTGGAGGAGATCGAGAAGGTCCAGGACAACGGGCGTCAGCTGTGGGCGGTAACGCTGGGCTTTCTACGACACAATGGGGTAGTCATGCAGACCCAGAACACTATTGGCGCCATCTTTAATCCGGCGCCCAGCCAAATCGACCATCGCGTTTATAAAACGGTCTTTATCGATGCGGCTTCGGGCCAGTTTGTCAAAATGGATATTCGGCAGGTTTCGTAATGTCCAGCCTGGAGCAACAACTGCTCAAGTTGGTGAGCAAGCATAGCGCTCGTGGCATTCTTATCGATACCAATGTCTTGCTGTTATACCTATTCGGGAAGTTGTTGCCATCGGCGATAGGCCAAAAGCGCTTGTCCAAATATGGCATCGACGATGCGGATCTGGTATCCCAGTTTGTTGGCCGGTTTGGTCAAATTCTTACTACACAGCACGTGTTGACCGAGACTAGCAATTTGGCCAGACAGATTGTTGGCGGCGGCTTAAGGCACGAACTGTCGCTGCGGCTCTATCCATGGTTTTGCCTGGAAAGCCCCGGCTTGATCAAGTCATGCCATGTGGATGGCCCGGCGATCGATGCTAATCTGTTCGCGCGACTAGGATTAACCGATGCCGGTTTGACTTCCTTGGTGCAGACGAATACCTTGTTGTTGACGGACGATCTCGACCTATACATATCCGCAGTCTCAACTGGGGGCGACGCCATCAATTTTACGCACATGCGGGAGGCGGCAGGCACGGTGTAGCGCTAGAATGGCACTTCAAATCGTATAGTTCTGGAACGTAATGCCCTCATCTTTATCCGCCTATTTCTCACGCTTACAATCCACCTTGCCGCCCGACGGCCCCGGTTTCAGCGCCGTGGTAGTACGAGACGGCGAGGTCGTCTTTGAGCTGCATCATGGTTTGGCGTCGCTGGAGCTGGAGGTGCCGTTGTCGGCCCGGTCGGCGTACTACCTCGCGTCCGAGTCGAAACAGTTCATGGCTGCGGCTATTTTGGCGCAAGTGCGGGCGGGCGCGATCGGACTCGATGACGACGTCCGTCCCCATCTGCCGGAGCTGGCCGGCTTCGAACAGCCGTTCGCGTTGCGCGGCCTGCTCAACCACAGCAGCGGCATCCCCGACTATTTCCAGTTCCTGCAGTGCCAGCCCAACCGCCACGAGGACGACTACTTCTGCAACGCCGACATCCTGGCGCTGATCGCGCGCATGGATACGGTGGCTTTCCCCAGCGGCAGCGCACACCGCTACAGCAACAGCAATTACATCCTGCTGGCGGCGTTACTGGAGCGGCTGACGGGGCAAACGGCCGCGCGCCATGTGCGCGAGACGCTGCTGCTACCGCTGGGCATCACGCGCATGGGATTCGACGACGATCGCGGCGCCGTGCTGCCGCAGCGGGTGTCCAGCTACGAGATCGACGAGGCGCGCCCCGGCGGCTACCGTCAGCACCTGGGCAACGCCAACACGGTGGGCGATGGCGGCATGTACGCGAGCATTGGAGAACTGGTGTTGTGGGAGCGCGAATGGCACCGGCAGTGGGCGCAGCCGGACAGCCTGCTGCACGCGATGCTGCAACCGTCGCCGCTGGCCGATGGCACGGTGCCCGACTACCGCTTCGGCCTGGAGTGGACCCGGCGCTGCGGTCAGGACGTCATCTTCCACGGCGGCTCGCTATGGGGCTTTCATACGCTGCTGCTACGCCTGCCGCAGCAGCGCCTGTCGGTCATCCTGCTCTCCAACTCCGACCGCGTCGAGCCGGAGTGGGGGCAACTGGCCGACGCCTGTATCAGAGAATGCGCTTGAGCCAGGCGCTGATGTCGACGATTTCCTGCTGGCACAGCGAGTGCTGCATCGGGTATTCGTGCCATTCGACGTCGTAGCCGAGCTGCTTCAAGGCGTCGCGCGATTTCTCGGCCCGCGCCAGCGGCACCACCGGGTCCATGCGGCCGTGCGCCATGAAGATCGGCGTGGCCAGGCTTTCCTTGGTATGCTCGGCGCCGGCCTTGGCGGCGATCGGCAGGTAGCCCGACAGGCACATCATGCCCGCCAGCTTTTCCTTGTGGCGCAAGCCCGTTTGCAACGTCATCGCCGAGCCTTGCGAGAAGCCGGCCAGGATGATGCGCGAGGTGGGAATGCCGCGGGCGTTCTCGCGCGCGATCAGCGCTTCGACCTTCAGCTGCGAGGCGCGCAGGCCCGCCTCGTCCTCCTGCCGACCCAAGTCGCTGGCGACGATGTCGTACCACGAGCGCATGACGTAGCCGCCGTTGACGGTGACCGGCATCGTCTCCGCGTTGGGAAAGACGAAGCGGATCGACGGCAGGCCCCGCAGGTCGAGCTCCTGCGGCATCGGCGCGAAGTCGTTGGCGTCGGCGCCCAGGCCGTGCATCCAGATGATGGCGACGGTCGGATTGGCGCCGGTTTCTTTTTCGATCGTTTGCAGCAGCGTGCTCATGGGGCTCCTTGGGGATGCGGATGGTCGTTGGGCGAAATATAGCAGGCCGGCGGCGCCGGCGGCGCCCAGCCAGCGGCGGCGCGAGGCGCTTTTTGCCGCCACCGGATGTCGCCTAGGCGGCCGGCTGCGGGCGCAGCGCGGATTTCGGACGGAACGCCTTGCACACGGCCGGGTCGGTTTCCATGTAGGGACCGCCGATCAGGTCGATGCAGTAGGGCACGGCGGCGAAGATGCCGCCGGTAATGATGGCGCCGTCGGCGTCCTTCAGTCCGCCCAGGGTTTCGGCGATCGCCTTCGGCTGGCCCGGCAGGTTCATGATCAGGGCCGCGTGGTCCGGCGTCTCGCGGATCACCGCCGTCTGGCGCGACAGGATCGCGGTCGGCACGAAGTGCAGGCTGATCTGGCGCATTTGCTCGCCGAAGCCGGGCATTTCCTTGGTGCCGACGGCCAGCGTGGCCTCCGGGGTGACGTCGCGCCGCGCCGGGCCGGTGCCGCCGGTGGTCAGCACCAGGTGGCAGCGGTCGATGTCGACCAGGTCGGTCAGCGTCGCTTCGATCAGTGGCCGTTCGTCGGCGATCAGGCGCGTTTCAAGGCGATAGGGGGTGGTCAGCGTGCGCGCCAGCCAATCCTCCAGCGCTGGGATGCCCTGGTCCTGGTACACGCCGCCGCTGGCGCGGTCCGAGACCGACACCAGGCCGATGACCAGCAATTGTGCCGGATCGACAACGGGGACGCCTTCCATGGCTGTATTGCTCGTCATTCTTTACTCGTCATCTTGCTCGCTGTCGTCGGCGTCGTCGCCTTCGTCGGTGGCCGCCTGCTTCTTCTTGCCCTCGACCTGCTTGAGGATCTGGAAGATTTCGCGGTAAGCCTTCGGCGGCTTGTTCTCGGCCTGTTCCTTGCGCGCGTTGCGGATCAGCGTGCGCAGCTGCTGCACGTCCAGTTCCGGGTTCTCTTCGAGCAGCACGGTCAGCGCCTTGTCGTCGGCAAGCAACTTGTCGCGGCGGCGTTCCAGCGCGTGCATGGCGGCCGTCTCCGACTTGGAGGCGCCTTTCCAGCTGTCGATGGCTTTCTGGATCTCGGCCACTTCGGCCTCGTCGAGGGTGCGCATCTTCTTGCCGACGAACTGCATCTGGCGGCGGCGGCCCTCGTGGTTGGTGATTTGCTGGCACTCGAGGATGGCGTCGCGCACGTCCTCGGGCATCGGCACGCGCTTGACGCGGTCACGCGCCGCTTCGACCAGCGTTTCGCCCATTTTCTGCAGGGCGTCGGACTGGCGCTTCATCTCGGATTTGGAAGGGCGTTCGTATTCTTGCTCGAATTCGGTGGAGCTGAAGCCGACCGCGCCGCGATTTGGATTTACCATAATATCAACTTTCGGTGGGGCGTGTACCTGCCCCTGTAAACTGTAAACGACTGCTATGATAACTGTTTTAGTGGCCAACCGACGAAAACAGCCCATGAGCGACACCCATTTCACCCACACCCAGGACCAGTTAAGGCAGCTCGCGCGCGATGTGCTGGCGTTTGCCAAGGCGCAGGGCGGCACCGATTGCGCCGTCGAAATCAGCGAGGGCAGTGGTTTGTCGGTGTCCGTCCGCAAGAGCAAGATCGAGACGATCGAGCAAAACAAGGACAAGGGGATGGGCGTGACGGTGTTCATCGGCCAGCGGCGCGGCAACGCCAGCACCTCCGATTTTTCGCCGGCCGCGCTCAAGGCGACGGTGGAAGCGGCCTACAACATCGCCCGCTTCACCGCCGACGACGATTGCGCCGGCCTGGCCGACGAGGACATGCTGGAACTGTCGCCGCGCGACCTGAAGCTGTTTTATCCGTGGCACGTGAGCACCGAGGCGGCGGTGGCGCTGGCCCAGCGCGCCGAGGCGGCGGCGTTCGATGTCGATCCGCGCGTGACCAATTCCGAAGGCGCGAACGTGCACGTGCAACAGTCGCATTTCGTGTCGGCCAACTCGCGCGGCTTCATCGGCGGCTATCCGTTCTCGCGCCATACGCTGTCGGTGGCGCCGATCGCCGGCAAGGGTTCGAAGATGCAGCGCGACGACTGGTATTCGTCGGTGCGCGACGCCAACAAGATGTCGTCGCCGGAGGCCATCGGCCGCTACGCCGCCGAGCGCGCGCTGGCGCGCCTGAACGCGCGCACCATCGATACGCGCACCTGCCCGGTGCTGTTCGAGGCGCCGTTGGCCGCCGGCCTGCTGGGCGCCTTCGTGCAGGCGACGTCCGGCGGGGCGCTGTACCGCAAGTCGAGCTTTTTGATCGATTCGCTGGGCAAGCAGGTGCTGCCCAAGCATGTGCAGATCAACGAAGATCCGCACGTGATTGGCGGTGTCGGTTCGGCGCCGTTCGACGACGAGGGCGTGCGCACCGCCAAGCGCGAGGTGGTCAAGGATGGCGTGGTGCAGGGCTACTTCCTGTCGACGTACACGGGCCGCAAGCTGGGCATGAAGACGACCGGCAACGCCGGCGGTGCGCACAACCTGTCGCTGACGTCGACGTTGACGAAAAAGGGCGACGATTTCGTGGCGATGCTGAAGAAGATGGGCACCGGCCTGCTGGTGACCGAGTTGATGGGCCAGGGCACCAACTACGTGACCGGCGATTATTCGCGCGGGGCGTCGGGCTTCTGGGTCGAAAACGGCATCATCCAGTATCCGGTGGAGGAAATCACCATCGCCGGCAATATGAAAGACATGCTGGCGCAAATCGTTGCCGTCGGCACCGATACGCTGGTGCGCGGCAGCAGGGAGACCGGCTCGATCCTGATCGAGAACATGGTGGTGGCGGGCGGCTGACGCAAACCCAACCCGAGTGCCTTTGCCTATACGTATGCGACACCACTTAACGGTCGTACCCCTTGGGGTACGACCCTGTATGGACGTGCGGGTTTGCTAACAGATCACTGCTGCGCCAGCAACGACTGCAACACCGGCTGCAACACCGCGCGGCCCAGCTCGGCGCTGCGGGCGCCGTTCCAGCCCGTGTCCGGGTCCGGATCGTTGGCGTTGTCCTTGAACGGCATTTCCAGCGTCAGCGACAGGCAGCCGAACGCGTGGGTGATGTGCGGCGAGCCCATCGTCAACGTTTCCGGCGTGTACGGCGTTTCGCCGTAGCCATACTCGTCCTGGAAGTCCGGGCTGGCGATCAGGAAGTTGTCGATGAAATACTGTTGCGCCTCAGCCTGGTCCGCCGTGAACTCGGGCAACGATTCGCTGCCGGCCACAAACACATACGGCAAGCCTTCGTCGCCGTGGATGTCGAGGCACAGGTCGCAGCCGATCTCCAGCATCTTGTTCTTGACCAGGAACACTTCCGGGCTGCGCTCCATCGTCGGATTGAGCCATTCGCGGTTGAGGTTGGCGCCGGCCGCGTTGGTGCGCAGGTTGCCGCGCACCGAGCCGTCCGGATTCATGTTCGGCACCACGTAGAACACCGCTTCCTTCAGGCACTGGCGGCCGAACGGATTGGCCGGATCGAGCAGGGCGTCGACCATGCCTTCGACGAACCACTCGGCCATCGTCTCGCCCGGATGCTGGCGCGCGATGACCCACACCTTTTGCTCCGCTTCCGGATCGCCGATGACGAGCATGTTCAGGTCGCGCCCGTCGATGGTGCTGCCCAGGTCGACCTGCTTGACCAGCGGCGACAGTTGCGCATTGTCCAGCAGCGCCAGGTGGCGTTCCCACGAGTACGGCTCGAAATAGGCGTAGTAGACGCTGTCGTATTCCGGCGTGTGGTTGATCGTCATGACCTGGCCGTCATAGGTGGTCGGCACGCGGAACCAGCTGTCGCGGTCGTAGCTGGCGACGGCCTGGTAGTCCTTCCAGCCGTCCGGGTAGGCGGCCGAACCGGCGTTGAGGAAGCGCAGGTTCAACGGCGTCGCCCGGGCGCCCTGCACGCGGAAATAAAACCATTGCGTGATGTCGGCGTGGGAATCCTTGCGGATGTTCAGGTCGATGGCCGCCGGATCGTCGGCGCGCACGACTTCGATGGCGCCGGCGTCGAATTGCTGGCTGATTTTGATAGACATTGCGTAAGTCCTGGTGGATTCAGTGTAAAGAGTCGTTTTGCACTTTTGGCGCAGTGCCGACATCATACAGGCTCGCGGCGCGGCCGGGCGCCCGCCGATCGGCCGCTGGTCGGAGCGGCCCTGCGCCAGCGCAAGCCGGGGCCCGGCTGGTTTGCTAAGTTGAAGTGACTTCAACGCCGCCCAGGAGCCCGCCATGAACCCGCCGCTATTCCAGGCCGACGACTTCCGCTACTATTTTTTCGCGCGGGGCGACAAGCGCATGCACATCCACGTCTCGCACCCGGACGGCACGGCCAAGTTCTGGCTCGAGCCGGATGTCGCGCTGGCGTGGCACACCGGGCTGTCGAACCTGCAACTGCGCGACGCCGAACAATTCATCGCCGGCCATGTGGTGCAAATGCGCCAGATCTGGCGCACGTGGTTGCGTTAGGCCTGACGTTATTGCGTCAGGCCGCCAAACCGCTCGAAGAACGCCGGCTCGGCGGCGGGCGCGGCGTCATCCTCGCGCCGCAATACCGCTTCGACATGTTGCTCGGCATCCGCGTACACCGCCTGATAGATGCCTCGCGCCAGCTCGTAGGCCAGCGCGCCCGGCCACGGCGTCGGCAATAATTCCACCGGTAATTGCGGATCGTGCAGCTGCACGCGCCGGTATGCGTGGATCAGCAGGGTGCGGATCACAAAGGCTTGCTCCGGTGTCAGTTTTACCTCGCCGGCTTGCGCGCGCAGCGCGGCCAGCAGGGGCTCGAAGCGCTTTATGAATCCTTCGTAGCCCAGCGCCACATCGCTGACCTCCCAGCCGCTGGCGACCAGGTCGCTCAACGGCCGGCCGGCGACGTTCTCCATCGATTTGGCTTGCACCACGAACAATTTCCCGACCACGCCTAGCCGCTTGAGCAGCTCGTTCAGCGCGACGCCGTCGGCCGCCGGATGCCCCATGATGCCCGGCGCGATCACGCTATAGCCTTCCCACAGCAGCTCCTTGCGCACGGCGCTGCGCTCGGCCGCGTTGAGCGCGCCGTCGCCGTTCAGCACCAGGGTCCAGCTGCCGTCCCAATGCACGTTGAGCGGCGCATAGATGCGGCGGTAGGCGTGCACGAAGCGCGCCATCGCGTCGGGCGTGATCGCGTAGGAGCTGCGCCGGCCGTCGCGCTGGGCGCCGAGCCAGCCCTCCTGCGCCAGCCGGAACACGGAGGTGCGCAGCAGCCGGTCGTTGACGCCGAACGGCGCCAGCAGTTCGATCAGGCTGCCCAGCCATACCATGCCGCCGTGCGGGACGATGGCGTCGCCGAAGATGGTCACCACCAGCGACTTCGAGCGCGGCGGATCGCCGGCGAGGCAATCCGCTATCCATTCGGAATAATTCATAGGCAAACGTCGGTTCTGTACATGGAAACAATAGTTTACTTTGCCTCGACTGCGGCGCAGCATTTATTTGTCGCCCGCTTGTGGCTTCTTTCTCTTGAGATACTCTATTTTAATATGATTCAAAAAAGTCGTAGCAAAATCAGATTGTGTATCGTAATATGGCGTGACACGAGGAGACAGCTATGTACGCACAAATGGTGGAAACCGGCCTGAGCACCGTACGCACGGCCGACGACATGGCCGCCGACGAGCGCGCCTTCCAGGCCCGCATCGACGACGGCGTCAAGATCGAGGCCAAGGACTGGATGCCGGACGCCTACCGCAAAACGCTGATCCGCCAGATCTCGCAGCATGCGCATTCGGAGATCGTTGGCCAGCTGCCGGAGGGGAACTGGGTCACGCGCGCGCCGACCCTGAAGCGCAAGTCCATCCTGCTGGCCAAGATACAGGACGAGGCGGGCCACGGCCTGTATCTGTACAGCGCCGCGGAAACCTTGGGCGTGTCGCGTGACGAATTGCTGGCGGCCCTGCACAGCGGCAAAGCCAAATACTCCAGCATCTTCAACTACCCGACCTTGTCGTGGGCCGACATGGGCGCCATCGGCTGGCTGGTGGACGGCTCTGCCATCATCAACCAGATCCCGCTGTGCCGCTGCTCGTACGGGCCGTATGCGCGCGCCATGATCCGCGTCTGCAAGGAGGAGTCGTTCCACGCCCGCCAAGGCTACGACATCATGATGTCGCTGGCGCGCGGCACGCCGGAGCAAAAGGCGATGGCGCAGGATGCGCTCAATCGCTGGTGGTGGCCGTCGCTGATGATGTTCGGCCCTTCGGACGCCGAATCGGTCAACAGCGCGCAATCGGCGCAGTGGCGCATCAAGCTGTTCTCCAACGACGAACTGCGCCAGCGCATGGTCGACCAGACCGTCCCGCAGGCGGAGTTCCTCGGCCTGACGGTGCCCGACCCGGACCTGAAATTCAACGCGGAGACTGGGCACTACGAATTCGGCGCCATCGACTGGAGCGAATTCCACAACGTCTTGAAGGGCAACGGGCCATGCAACCGCGAACGCCTGCGCACCCGCGTGAAAGCCTGGGAAGACGGCGCATGGTTCCGCGAGGCGCTGGTCGTCCACGCCGACAAACAGGCAGCAAAAGCCGCCTGAGTGATTTTGTAGGGCGGATTAGCGAAGCGTAATCCGCCAAGCGCCGCCACTAGGATAAATAGGAGCAAAGCATGAGCAAAGAATGGCCCCTGTGGGAAGTATTCATCCGCAGCCAGCACGGTCTCGCGCACAAACACGTCGGCAGCCTGCACGCCCCGGACGCCGAAATGGCCGTCAACAACGCGCGCGATGTCTACACGCGCCGCAATGAAGGCGTCAGCATCTGGGTGGTGCGCGCCGCCGACATCGTCGCCAGCAGCCCAAGCGACAAGGGCGCGCTGTTCGAGCCGGCCAACAGCAAGGTCTATCGCCACCCGACCTTCTTCCCGATGCCGGCCGAAGTCAAGAACCTGTAAGCGGAGCGCATCGTGGATAACAAAGTCAATTACCTGCTGCGCCTGGGCGACAACGCGCTGATTCTGAGCCAGCAGCTGTCGCAGCTGTGCGGCAAAGGCCCGGCGCTGGAGGAGGACATGGCGCTGACCAACGTCGCGCTCGACCTGCTCGGCCAGACCCGCCTGTGGTACGAATACGCCGCCGAACTGGAAGGCGCCGGCCGCGATGAGGACAAGCTGGCCTATCACCGCGACGCCCACGACTTCAAGAACTGCCTGCTGCTGGAACAGCCGAACGGTAATTACGCCGACACCATGATGCGGCAGTTTTACTTCGACACCTGGCACTACTTCCTGATCGAAGGGCTGACGCGCAGCGCCGACCCGCGCATCGCCGCCATCGCCGAGAAGTCGCTCAAGGAGGTGACGTATCACCTGCGCCGCAGCGGCGACTTGATCGTGCGCCTGGGCGACAGCACCGAGCTGGCGCACGTGCGCACGCAGACCGCCGCCGACGAGTTGTGGATGTACAGCGGCGAAGTGTTCGCCTACGACGCCATCGACAACGCGATGGTGGACGAGGGCATCGCGCCGCCGGCCGACGAACTACGTGCGCAGTGGCTGGCCCACGTGGCCGAGATCTTCGCCGAGGCGACGCTGACCATGCCGCCGGCCGACGCCTGGATGCAAAAGGGCGGCAAGCAGGGGCGCCACTCCGAGCACCTGGGATACATACTGGCCGAGATGCAGTTCCTGCAACGCGCCTATCCCGGCGCCGAGTGGTAGGAGTAGCGAGATGACAGCCGCCGTTTTAGAAGCTCCCGCGTTGAGCGCAGCCCAGGTTTGGTCCTGGTTGGCCGAGGTGTCCGATCCTGAAATTCCGGTCATCTCGATCGTCGACCTGGGCATCGTGCGCGACGTGCGGTTCGATGATGGCGTCTGCACGGTCACCATCACGCCGACCTATTCCGGCTGTCCGGCGTTGCAGGTCATCGCCGACGCGATCACCGAGGCGCTGCACGGGCATGGCGTCGTGGATGTGCGGCTGCAAAACCAGCTGTCGCCCGCCTGGACCACCGATTGGATGAGCGAGGAGGGCAAGGCCAAGTTGTCGGGCTACGGCATCGCGCCGCCCGCCGAACAGGTGATCGACATCAGCGGCTTGGGAGGTGGCACGCGCGGCGGCGCGCTGGCGGCCATTTCGCGCCGCCCGCAACCGCGCGTCGCCATCGTCTGCCCCAATTGCGGCTCTTCCCACACCGGGATCACCAGCCAGTTCGGCTCCACGCCATGCAAGGCGCTGTACAAATGCCTGGACTGCCGCGAGCCTTTCGACTACTTCAAGTGCCACTAACGACCATGAGCAAATTCCATCCGTTGACCGTCTCGCAAGTGCGCAACGAAACGCGCGACACCATCGCCGTCACCTTTGCCGTGCCGCCCGAGCTGCGGGACAGCTTCCGCTTCCAGCAAGGGCAGCACCTGACCCTGCGCGCCATCATCGGAGACGAGGACGTGCGCCGCTCGTACTCGATTTGCTCGGCCGTCCACGAGGGCGCGCTGCGCGTGGCCATCAAACGCACGCAGGGCGGTCTGTTCTCCAGCTGGGCCAACGAGTCGATCAAACCCGGTTCGACGCTCGACGTCATGCCGCCGATGGGCCACTTCAACGTGCCGCTGGACGCCGCCAACCACAAGCACTACCTGGCCTTCGCCGCCGGCAGCGGCATTACGCCGATCCTGTCGATCATCAAGACCACGCTGGCGGTCGAACCGCACAGCCGCTTCACGCTCTTCTACGGCAACCGCGCCTCGTCGTCGGTGATCTTCAAGGACGAGCTGTCGGACCTCAAAGACACTTATATGGACCGCCTGAAGCTGGCCTACGTCATGAGCCGCGAGCAGCAGGACATCGAATTGTTCAACGGCCGCATCACCAAGGACAAATGCGCGCAGTTTTTGCGGCACTGGGTGCGTGTGGAAGACATCGACGTCGCCTTCATCTGCGGCCCGGAAGACATGATGCTGGGCGTGTCCGAAGCGCTCCAGGAAGCGGGCATGCCGAAGTCGGACATCAAGATCGAATTGTTCGCCGCCAGCATCCCCAAACACCAGCACAAGCCACGCGCGCTCGATCCGGCAGCGGCGCGCCACGAAACCGAAGTCACCGTCATCATGGACGGCAGCGCCAGCAGCTTCACCATGGACCAGGACAAGGAGTCGCTGCTCGACGCCGGCCTGCGCGCCGGCATCGACATGCGCTATTCCTGCAAGGGCGGCGTGTGCTCCACCTGCCGCTGCAAACTGCTCGAAGGTAAAGTCGACATGGACGTCAACTACGCGCTGGAGGACTACGAAATCGCGCGCGGCTATGTCCTCAGCTGCCAGAGCTTCCCCATCACCGACAAGGTCGTCATCGACTTCGACCAGGCCGAATAATACGGAGACGCCATGAACTACGAGAACATCCTATTTGAGATCAACGACGGCATCGCCCAGCTCACGCTGAACCGTCCCGATAAACTGAACAGCTTCACGCAGGCGATGCACGACGAGGTGCGCCACGCCGTCCACAAAGTCGGCACCGACAAGAGCGTGCGCGTGTTGATCCTCACCGGCGCCGGGCGCGGTTTCTGCGCCGGCCAGGACTTGTCCGACCGCGCGGTGGAGCCGGGCGCGCGCGCCGTCGATTTGGGCGACTCGGTCGAAAAGAACTACGCGCCGCTGGTGCTGGCGCTGCGCGGCTTGCCGATGCCCGTCATCTGCGCCGTCAACGGCGTGGCGGCCGGCGCTGGCGCCAACCTCGCGCTGGCGTGCGACATCGTCCTCGCCGCCAAGTCGGCATCGTTTGTCGAGGTGTTCTGCAAACTTGGCCTGATTCCCGACACCGGCGGCACCTACTTCTTGCCACGCCTGATCGGCAGCGCCCGCGCCATGGGCCTGACCATGCTGGGCGAAAAACTCAGCGCCGAAAAGGCCGAGGCCTGGGGCCTGATCTGGAAGGCGGTGCCGGACGAGGAACTGGCCGCCGAAACAATGGCCATGGCGCGCCACTTCGCCACCGCGCCGACCAAGGGCCTGGCCTTCACCAAGCAGGCGCTGTACGCCAGCCCGCACAACACCTTGCAGCAGCAGCTGGCGCTCGAATGCGGCATGATGAGCGAACTGGGTCGCACCGAGGACTACCGCGAGGGCGTCGCCGCCTTTATGGAAAAACGCGCACCGCAATTCCAGGGGAAATAAGCATGGCAGCTTTGAGCAAGGACCGTCTGGTCGCCGTCATCGGCAGCGGCGCGATGGGCGCCGGTATCGCGCAGGTGGCCGCCGTCGCCGGCTACACCGTCAAGTT
This sequence comes from Duganella sp. AC237, assembly GCF_979254035.1. Lineage (NCBI taxonomy): Bacteria > Pseudomonadati > Pseudomonadota > Betaproteobacteria > Burkholderiales > Oxalobacteraceae > Duganella > Duganella sp. AC237. The sequence goes on from NZ_CEEDEW010000003.1 coordinate 930,847, forward strand.
GTACGATACCCGCCCCGAAGCGGTGGCCAAGGCCATTTCCGATATCGCGCTGGTGTTCAACAAGCTGGTGGCGAAGGAGCGCATGAGCGCAGTTGAAGCAGCGGCGGCCATCGCCCGTTTGCGGGCCGCCGTCACGCTTAACGACGTGGCCGGCGCGGGCCTGGTGGTGGAGGCCATCGTCGAGAACCTCGACGCCAAACGCGGCCTGTTCGCGGAGCTGGAAGCACTCGTCGCCGACGACTGCATCCTCGCCACCAACACGTCATCGATCTCGGTCACCGCCATTGCCGCCAAATTGCGCAAGCCGGAGCGCCTGGTCGGTATGCATTTCTTTAATCCGGTACCGTTGATGGCGCTGGTCGAAGTGATCAGCGGCCTGGCGACCGGCGCCGCTGTCGCGCAAACCGTGTGCGACACCGCCGCCGCGTGGGGCAAGAATCCGGTGCACGCCAAGTCGACGCCGGGCTTCATCGTCAACCGCGTCGCGCGGCCGTTTTATGCCGAGGGCTGGCGCCTGCTCAACGAGCAAGCCGCCGATGCCGCCACCATCGACGCCATCATGCGCGAAGCGGGCGGCTTTCGCATGGGGCCATTCGAATTGATGGACCTGATCGGACATGACGTCAACTTCTCGGTCACGCAATCGGTGTTCAGCGCCTACTTCAACGATCCGCGCTTTACGCCGTCGGTGCTGCAGCAGGAGATGGTCAACGCCGGATATCTGGGCCGTAAATCGGGGCGGGGGTTTTATCATTACGGCGATGGCGCCACTGGTTCGCCGCAACCGCAAACCGAGGCCGCGCAGCCGGTGCCGGAGTTCGTCAGCTACACCGTCGAGCAGGGTGCGAAGGCTGGCGCGCCGCGCGTCGCGGGCAGCGCGGCCGCCGATGCGCTGGCCGAACGCCTGCGCGCGGCCGGCATCACCGTCACCCATCGGCAGTCGCCGGAGGCACGCGGGCACGCCGCCGGTGCGGACGGCGCGCCTGCCTTTCACTGCAATGGCGCCGCCGTCTATCTGACCGACGGCCGCAGCGCCACCCAGCGGGCGCGCGACAACCAGCATCCGGACACGGTGCTGTTCGACCTGGCGCTGGATTACGCCACCGCCACCCGCATTGCCGTCACCTGCGCCGATCAATGCTCGCCGGCGGCGTATCAGTCGGTGGTGGGGCTGTTCCAGGCCGCCGGCTTTGCCGTCACCCGGCTGGACGACGTTCCCGGCATGGCCGTCATGCGCAGCGTCGCCATGCTCGCCAACGAGGCGGCCGACGCCGTCAACCAGGGCGTGTGCAGCGCCGAGGCGGCGGACATCGCCATGCAGAAGGGCGTCAACTATCCACGCGGACCGCTGGCGTGGGCGGACGCGATCGGCATCGGCCAGATCGTGACCGTGTTGAACAACCTGGCCGCCAGCTACGGGGAGGACCGCTATCGCGTCTCCCCGCTACTGCGCCGCAAGCACGCCGGCGGAGGCGCTTTTCATGCATAAGCCTGAGGCGCAGTCGTTGGCGGAGAAGGTCGCCGACGCCATGTTTTCGCGCGATCCCGCCTCGAAGGGCTTGGGGATGACGATCAACGCGGTCGGTCCTGGCCGCGCCAGCATGTCGATGACCATACGCCCCGATATGCTCAACGGCCACCAGAGCTGCCACGGCGGCTTTATCTTCACGCTGGCAGACAGCGCGTTCGCCTTCGCCTGCAACAGCTACAACCTGAACACCGTCGGCGCGGCCTGCACCATCGATTACCTCGCACCCGGCAGGCTGCACGACGTCCTCACCGCCGAAGCGGTGGAGCTGGCGCTGAGCGGCAAGAGCGGCGTCTACGACGTCAAGGTCACTAACCAGGAAGGCCGGACGATCGCGCTGTTCCGGGGTAAGTCGTTGCGCGTCGGCGGCGAAGTCATATAAATACGGAGGAGACACCGATGGTCCAACGCATCCCCGAGCCGTCCGATCTGGAACCGATCGAGCGCGCCAGCAAGGACGAGCTTCAGGCCTTGCAGCTGCAGCGCATGCAGTGGTCGCTGAAGCATGCCTACGACAACGTCCCGCACTACCGCGCTGCCTTCGACGCCGCCGGCGTGCATCCGGACGACCTGCGCACCTTGGCCGATATCGCCAGGTTCCCGTTCACCGGCAAGAAGGAGCTGCGCGAAAACTACCCGTTCGGCATGTTCGCCGTGCCGCAGGACCGGGTGGTGCGGGTGCATGCTTCCAGCGGCACCACCGGCAAGCCGACGGTGGTCGGCTACACCCAGAACGATATCGACACCTGGGCGAACGTGGTGGCGCGGTCGATCCGGGCGGCCGGGGGACGTCGCGGCGACATGGTACACATCTCGTACGGCTACGGCTTGTTCACCGGCGGTTTGGGCGCGCACTATGGCGCCGAGCGGCTTGGCTGCACGGTCATCCCCATGTCCGGCGGGCAGACCGAGAAGCAGGTGCAACTGATCCAGGACTTCAAACCGTCGATCATCATGGTCACGCCGTCGTACATGTTGAACATCATCGAGGAATACCAGCGCCAGGGCCTCGATCCGGCCGCCAGTTCGCTCAAGGTCGGCATCTTCGGCGCCGAGCCGTGGACGGACGCCATGCGCGCCGAGATCGAGCAGCGCGCCGGTATCGACGCGGTCGACATCTATGGCCTGTCCGAAGTCATGGGGCCTGGTGTCGCCAGCGAATGCATCGAAAGCAAAGATGGCCCGGTGATCTGGGAAGACCACTTCTATCCGGAGATCATCGATCCCGAAACGGGAGAGGTGCTGCCGGACGGCGAGGAGGGCGAGCTGGTATTTACTTCGCTGAGCAAGGAGGCGCTGCCGATCATCCGCTACCGCACGCGCGACCTTACGCGGCTGCTGCCGGCGACCTCGCGCTCGATGCGCCGCATCGGCAAGATCACGGGCCGCTCGGACGACATGCTGATCATCCGGGGCGTCAACGTCTTCCCGTCGCAGATCGAGGAACTGATACTCAAGATGCCGAAACTGGCGCCGCAATATCAGCTGATCGTTTCCCGCGACGGCCATCTGGACAAGCTCGATGTGCTGGCCGAACTGCGCGGCGAAGCGGGCGGCCTGCCGGACGGCGAAATCGAAGCGCTGGCCCGCGAGCTGGAACAGCGTATCAAAACCAACGTCGGCGTCACCACCAAGGTGCGGGTGATGGCTGCCAACGGCATCGAGCGCACGCTGACGGGCAAGGCGCGCCGCGTGGTCGACCAGCGGCCGCGCGACCGCGCCTGAGGAGCGGACATGGTCAAGGTTTACGAAATCAATGGCGTTACCCCGGTGGTCCACCCGACCGCCTACGTGCATCCGAGCGCGGTGCTGATCGGCGACGTCATCGTCGGGCCGCGCTGCTACGTCGGCCCGCTGGCGGCGCTGCGCGGCGACTTCGGACGGCTGATACTGGAGGAGGGGGCGAATCTGCAGGACACCTGCGTCATGCATGGCTTCCCCGGCGCCGACACCGTCGTCGAACAGGACGGCCATATCGGCCACGGCGCGGTGCTGCACGGCTGCCGCATCGGCCGCAACGCGTTGGTGGGCATGAACAGCGTGATCATGGATAACGCCGTCATTGGCGCCGACAGCATTGTCGCCGCCATGACCTTCGTCCGCGCCGGCATGGAGGTGCCTGCCCGCAGCCTGGTGGTCGGCACGCCGGCCAAGGTGGTGCGCGAACTGCGCGACGACGAAATTCAATGGAAGACCGCAGGCACCGGCCAATACCAGGAGCTGGCCGTGCGGTCCATGCACACCATGCGCGAGGTCGACGCGCTGACCGAAGTGGAAGCGGACCGCAGGCGCATCGAGTGGGAAAGCTCGCTGCCGCTGCACCTGCAGAAGAACGCCTCGGCGTAAATCACGGAGAATATACATGGCACGAATTTCAACTCCCGTATCAACCCTGCAAAGCTTGATCGGCGGCCGCTGGATCGGCCGCGAAGCCTCGACGCCGCTGCATAGCGCGTTGAACAACTCGCTGATCTATCACACCCACGCCGAGCGCATCGACTTCGACGAAGCCGTCACCTACGCCCGCAAGACCGGGGTGCCGGCGTTGATGAAGCTCGACTTCCAGCAGCGCGCCGCGCGCCTGAAGGCGCTGGCGCTGTACCTGGTCGGCCGCAAGGAGGAGTTGTACGCGATCTCGCACCTGACCGGCGCCACCCGCGCCGACAGCTGGGTGGACATCGAAGGCGGCACCGGCACTCTTTTCGCCTACGCCAGCATGGGCGGACGCGAACTGCCGTCGTCGAACGTGCTGCACGAAGGCCCGGCCATGGCGCTGGGTAAAAACGGCGGCTTCTCAGGCACCCACATCCTGGTGCCGCGCGGCGGCCTGGCGGTGCACATCAACGCCTTCAACTTCCCGATCTGGGGCCTGCTGGAGAAGTTCGCCCCCAGCTTCCTGGCGGCGATGCCGTGCATCGGCAAGCCGGCCACCGCCACCAGCTATTTGACGGAGGCGGTGGTGCGGATGATGCACGAATCCGGACTGCTGCCGGAAGGGGCGCTGCAGCTGGTCATCGGCAGCACCGGCGACCTGCTGGATCGCCTTGGAGGCGCCGACGTGGTCACCTTCACCGGTTCCGCCGACACCGCCGCGAAACTACGCGTCAACCGCAACCTGATCGCTCATTCCGTACCATTCACCGCCGAGGCGGATTCGCTCAACTGCGCCATCCTGGCGCCGGACGTGACGCCGGACGATCCCGAGTTCGACCTGTTCGTCAAGGAAGTGGCGCGCGAGATGACCGGCAAGGCGGGGCAGAAGTGCACCGCGATCCGCCGCATCATCGTCCCGGAGAACCTGGTCGACGCGGTCGGCACGCGGCTGCGCGAGCGCCTGGCCAAGGTCAGCGTCGGCGACCCGTCGGTCGAAGGTGTGCGCATGGGCGCCTTGGCATCCAGGGACCAGCAGCGCGACGTCGCCGAACGGCTGGCGATGCTCGCGCGCGGCAACGAGGTGCTGTTCGGTGAGGGCGATGGCTTCAAGCCGGTGGGCGACGGCGTCGCCGACGGCGCCTTCTTCGCACCGACGCTGCTATTGTGCCGCGACGGCATGGTCAACGACGCCGTGCACGATGTCGAAGCCTTCGGCCCGGTCAGCACCATCATCAGCTACAACGGCATCGACGAAGCGCTGGCGCTGGCCGCGCGCGGCAAGGGCAGCCTGGTATCGACCCTGGTGACGAAGGAGCCGGCCATCGCCGCCTACGCCGTGCCGGTGGCCGCCGCTTCGCACGGACGTGTGCTGATACTGGAACGTGAGGCATCGGTCGACTCCACCGGCCACGGCTCGCCGCTGCCGCAGCTCAAGCACGGCGGGCCGGGACGCGCCGGCGGCGGGGAAGAGCTGGGCGGCATCCGGGCGGTGCGCCACTTCCTGCAACGCGCGGCGGTTCAGGGCTCGCCGACGATGCTGGCGGCGGTGACCGGCGAGTACGTGCGCGGCGCCAGGGTGCAGGAGAGCGAAGTGCATCCGTTCCGCAGGCATTTCGAGGACCTCAAGATCGGCGACTCGCTGCTCACGCACCGCCGTACCGTTAGTGAGGCGGACATCGTCAACTTCGGCGGCGTCTCGGGCGACTATTTCTACATGCACTTCGACGACATCGCCGCCAAGGACACGCAGTTCGGCAAGCGCATCGCGCACGGCTACTTCGTGCTGTCGGCGGCGGCCGGCCTGTTCGTCTCGCCGGCGCCAGGGCCCGTGCTGGCAAACTATGGGCTGGACAACCTGCGCTTCATCACGCCGGTGGCCATCGGCGACACCATCCGGGCGCGCCTGACCTGCAAGCGCAAGGTCGACCGCAACCGCACCGACGACAAGGGCGTCGGCCAGGGCGTGGTCGCGTGGGATGTGCAGGTCACCAACCAGAACGACGAACTGGTGGCCAGTTACGACATCCTCACCCTGGTGATGAAGCGCGCTTGATAGGGGAGGGTGCTTTCCTTTTTGGTCGCCGCCGGTCACAATAGCGCTTTATTTTTAAGCAGGCGGCAGTCATGGCGAGCACCATCACCCAACACAAAATCGTTCTCAATCCGCTGGAAAACCCGCGCAGCTGGCTGACCATCGCGGTGGCGGTGGCATGTCTGTTTGTGGTGACGCAGCTGCCGCGCGGCTGGGATCTGGTCGGCGTGCTGCGGATCGTTTTGCTGGGCTTTGCCGGCTACATCGCATCGGCGGCGATCGAGCACTTGCCGGTACGCGGCATGGTGTCGGCCGAGGGCAGCACCGCCTTCCTGGGCCGGATCGCCCAATTCGGCTACATCCCGGCGGCGGAAACGGCGCAAGGCCGCACCTTCGTGCGCAAAAGCGCCTCGCCGCTGCGCGCCATGTTCGGCCCGATCATCGTCGGCCGGCCGGTAGGAAACGCGTTCCCCGTCACCGTCCCGCTGCGCTTCCACCGCGCCCTCAAACGCATCCAGGCCTAAAACTTCGGGGTCAAGTCTAACATTCGTACACGGACTGAAGCACTATGCTGCTCAGCTCGTGTACGAATGTTAGACTTGACCCCGTTTTTTTAGCTGAGAACGACCTTCCGGAAAACCTCGTATCCGACCAGCGCGAAAAAGATATACGCGCACCAGGGAATGACAAACGCCGGCACCGCCGCGATGTAAATCGCCTTGTCCAGGATCGTGTAGATCGAGGAAAAGGCGAAAGCCGCCGCCAGCACCCAGTTCTTCTGTTTCGTGAAAAGGCCGACACACGTGATCGAGGCGGCCAGGCTGAGTAGCGTCGCAGTCTGCATCGCCACTCTCAACGCGCCAGGCCGAAGGGATCGTCGATGCTGTGCGCCGGCTCGGTGAACCACTTCGGACCGTTTTCGGTCATGTAGAAATGGTCCTCGTGGCGCACGCCGAATTCGCCGGGGATGCAGATCATCGGCTCGTTCGAGAAGCACATGCCCACGTCCAGCGGCGTCTTGTTGCCGCCCACCAGATACGGCCACTCGTGGATATCCAGTCCAATACCGTGACCGGTGCGGTGCGGCAGGCCTGGCAGCTTGTAGCCGGGACCGAAACCGTCGGCCTCCAGCGAACGCCGCGCCGCCTGGTCCACCTCCTCGCACGGCACGCCCAGTTGCGCCGCGTTGAAGGCCGCCAGCTGCGCCGCCTTCTCGCTGTTCCATACCGAACGCTGACGCTCGCTGATCTCGCCGTACACATAGGTGCGGGTGATGTCGGAGATGTAGTTATGCAGTTTGCAGCCCGTATCGATCAACACCGTGTCGCCCGGCTTGAGCGTCTGCACGTAGCTCACGCCATGCGGATACGCGGTCGCCTCGCCGAACAGCACGATAACGAAATACGAACCCGACGCGCCGACCTTGCGGTGCGCGCGGTCGATGAACTGCTCCACTTCGACGGTGGTGATGCCCTCGCGCAGAATGCTGGCGGCGGCCACGTGCACCGCCATCGTCATGTCCTTGGCGCGCTGCATCAGGGCGATCTCGTTGGCCGATTTGCGGGTGCGGCAGTGCGCCGTCACGGTGCTGGCGTTTTCCAGCGCATAGCCGTCGGCCAGCGGACGGATGCCGTCGTAGATGAAGAAGGCGGCGCTTTCGCAAATGCCCACGCGCGGCGCGGCCGCACCGGCGGCGGGCGCGATGCCCATGCGCTTGAGCGTATCGACGAACAGCCGGTACGGGCTTTCATGTTCCTGCCAGCAGTTGACCGGGCCTTCGACCAGCATGAAGTCCTTCAGCGTGCTTTCCTCGAACGCCGGGGCGATGTACTCGACGGCGCCGCTGGCCGGGATGATCGCGCCGACCATACGTTCGCTGGCATGCCACTTGGTGCCGGTGAAGTAGGTCATGTTGGCGCCGGCGTTGACATAGATCGCGGCGATACCCTGCTGGCGCATGAAGGCCTGGGCGCGTTCGACGCGCTGCAGATGCTCCTCCTTGCCGATCGGGACCGCGCCCGCGGTCATATCGGATAACGTCGACAAAGCCTGCTCTATGGTCTTTCCGCCAATAGTCATTTTTTTAACATCCCTGTTTGAGTTTTCGAACGCGCGCGCAGCCGGTGCGCGACAGCCCCCGATGATAGCAGTTTTGCGCGCGGCGCTTGCCGTCCGGTCATCGTGCCGTCACACGCAAATGCTAGTGTGCCGGCTTCTCCGCACTCACTTTCAGGACAATAGCATGCAGCGCAATACATCCTTCTCCACCCGTCTCCTGCTGATTCCGACGGCCGTCGCAATCGTCGTCGCGGCCGTCGCCTGTGGCGGTGGCGACCAGCCCGTCGGCAGCAACGTGCCGCCGTTGCCGAGCGGCCGCTGGATCGCCGGCGATCTGCACACCCACACCACGCAGTCGGCCGACGCGGATGTCAGCCAGACGCTCGACAAGGTGCTGGGCAAGGCCTTCACCACGTTTGGCCTGGACTGGATGGCGGTGTCCAACCACTTGCGCGTATCGACGCGCGACGAGAAGGGTGCGACACTCGATACCTCGATCCCGATGTCGATCGGCGCGGAGCGCTACGAGATCCCGCGCGTGCAGGCCTTGCAGGCGGCCGGCACCTATGCCGACAAGCTGATTTTCAGCGGCTTCGAGTGGGATATGCCGACCCATGACCATATCGGCATCGGCCTGTTCCAGGGCACCGATAAGCTGACCACCAGCACCAAGGGCATGAAAGAATTCGAGTACCTGTTCACTACCCGCGATCCGGCCATGTTCGACGCCGCCGATGTCGCCGCGTGGAAGGCCAGGTACGGCGAAACCCGCTACAACAAGACCGCCGACGACGCGCTCAAGGCGATCAACTGGTTGAAGGACAACTACCCGGACACCAGCTACGCGGTCATCAACCACCCGTCGCGCAACAAGGGCAGCTACACGGTCGACGACTTCCGCCGCTTCAACGACATCGCGCCCAACATCATGTTCGCGATCGAAGGCATGGTCGGCAACCAGATGGAGCCGGATCGTGGCGGCTACACCGCCGCCTACACGCCTGAAAACGCGCCGCTGCGCGCCTATGGCGGCGTCGATTACGTCGTGGCCAAGGTCGGCGGCGTGTGGGACGCGCTGTTGGGCGAGGGACGCCGCGTCTGGAACCTGACCGATTCCGACACCCACTTCAAGATCGTCAACGGCAACAGCAGCGGCTACTTCCCCGGCGAGTACGCGAAGAACTATGTGTTCAACGCCGCCCAGGGCGCGCCGGCCATGAAGGACCTGCTGCAAGGTCTGCGCTCGGGCAAAATGTTCTCGGTCTACGGTGATCTGATCAACGCGCTGGACTTCAACCTGGCCAGCAAGGACGATCGCAAGGAGATGGGCGGAGAGATCAAGGTCGCCAGCGGCGAAAAGGTGGTTGTTACGATCCGCTTCAAGACCCCGGCGAAGAACAACTACGAGAAGCCGGTCGACAGCGGCACCGCCGCCAACGTCAAACCGGTGGTCGACCACGTCGACCTGATCGTCGGCGATGTCGGACCCAAAGCGGCGCAGGGCAGCGCGGCCTACAGCGTGGCCACCAACGCCAGCGCCAAGGTGGTCAAACGCTTCACCAGCGCCGACTGGAAGGTCGACGCCGATGGCTACTTCACCATCAGCTACGAGACCACCGCCACCAAGAACCAATACTACCGCCTGCGCGGCACCAATCTCGGCACCGATGTCGCCGGCCTGACCCAGGGTGGCGAGCCGTTGGCCGACCAGCGCACCGGCACCACCGACAACACCCAGCGTTTCAACGACATCAACGACCGTAACTACCGTAGCCTGTGGTTCTATTCGAACCCGGTGTTCGTCACGCTGCGCTAGTCCGGTTGGGTTCTATCTGGCGAGCAGGCTGACCTTGTCGACGACGAAGGAGGTCTTCAGCGATGCGCCCTCTCGCATCGCGAAGTGCAGCGTCACCTGCTTGCCCTTGAACTCACTGAGATCGAAGGTGCGGACCTTGTAGCCGTCGGCTGCATCGACGTTGGAGTACGTGGCCAGGGTGCGCAGCACCCGCCCCAGGTTGCCGCGCACCGTGACCACCAGCGTATCGTGCGCGGTGCCGCTGGTGTCGGCGCTGTCGACGTGCAGCGCGAAGCTCAGCTCCGCGCTGGTCGCTTGCGCCGGTATCGTCACCGCCTGGCTCAGTGTTTGGCTGGTGCGCCGCCCCTTGCCGCCCATCCAGGCGAAGCGGGTGCCTTCGTACGCGGTTTGACCGGACAGGCTGCCGATGGTGCTGGTGGTGCCGCGCCAGCCTGTGGTCCCGTCTTCGAAGCCGCCGTTGACCGCAAGCTCGGTGGCGTCCCCGCCGCCACCGCCGCCTTCCTCGTCGATATCGGCGCCGACGTTGATGGCCGCATAGGCGCGCTTGACGGCAATGGCCTCCCTGGAGTCGGCCCCGTACAGCTCCTGCGCGGACTCCAGCACCTTGTTGCGGGCGTCCGCATAGTTGGTCGACGACGTGAACTTGGTGGTCAGCGCCTTGAACCAGATGCGATAGGCCTTGTCGTTGCCGATGCCGCTCATCGCCGCCGGCTGCTTGACAAGGTATTTACTGTAATGGTCGTCGGCCGGATCGGCGTTCGATCCCTGCGACAGGAAGTAGAACATGCGGTTATTCGGTCCGCTCGAATAGTGGACGTCCAGGTTTTTGAGTGAGGTGCTCCACGCGTCCGGGCTGCTGCCGTCCTTGCTGGGCTTATACATGTAGCGCAGCGGCTCGCCGCTCTTGCTGATCTCCTTGCCTGTCACCCAGTCGTTGCCGGCCGCCGGCACCACGTTGCCGGTGCCGCCTGCGCGCGCGTAGGCTTCCACCATGTCGCCGCCGATGTCGGAATTCGATTCGTTCAAGCCGCCCGACTCGCCCGAGTAGATCAGGTCCGCCGTGGACGCGGTGACCCCGTGCGACATTTCGTGGCCGATCACGTCGATCGATCCCAGGTTGTTGAAGAACGAGCCATCGCCGATGTACATGCACTTGCAGCTGTCGTCGTAGAAGGCGTTGTCGTAGTTCTTGTCGACGTGGACGGCGATGTAGGTGGCCGTATTGTTACCGTCGAGGGACTGCCATCCGAGCACGTTCTTGTTGGTGTCGTAGGTGTTCATCAGACCCCACAACGCGTTGACGGCGGCGGTCTGGCCGTTGGCGTCGGTGGTGCTGCCGCCGTTGTATTGCTGGCCGTCGCCCCAGTTGTTGGTGCTGTTGGTGTAGATGCTGCCGGGGTTGGGATTGTTGGACGAGCTGTGATTGGCGTTGGTGATGGCCATGCCGCCGAATTTGCCGCCGGTGCCGCGCGTCGGGTCGAGCATCTGGAAGGCGCCGCCCGATTCCGTGGTACTGATCGGCACCACGCCGTTGTACTGGCTCTTGCCCTGGCCGGTGGCCGTTTGCAGCGCCTGCCATTGGGCGATGATCGCGCCGGTCCTGGCGTTGACCACGGTGTCGTAGTAGAACGGCTTGCCGTCCTGCGCCATGCGGGTCTGCACGTAGTAGGCCAGCTCGTGGCGCTCGACCACTTCCTGCACATCGAGCGCATTGAGCTCGGCCTCGGATTTGCTGGCCGCCGAGGCCACGCGCACCGTTTTCATGATCGGATAAAGCAGCAGTTCGGCGCCGGGCGTCCAGCGATGCACGCCGCGCGGCGAGACCGATTTGACGGCGACGTCGATGGCTTGTTCGGCCGTCAGCGCCGGTGTCATGTCCACCGGCGCGGCGGCCGCGCTGGGGGACAGGCCGGGACGGCGGTCCGACACCGAGGAGCTGACGATTTCGCCGGCGGTGTTGGTCACCACCACCGACTCGGAGCCGAACACCCGCAGTCCCTTGTAGGTGTGCTGCGCGCGCGTGATCTTCTGGCCGACGACGCCGGGATGGACCGCGCTGATGCGGAAGCTGTAGTCGCCGGCGATGCCGCGCGAGCGCTCGAGCGCCGTCAGTTTCGACACCAGGCCGGCGCCCTCCTGCGGCGACGGCGGCGCGACCGGCGCGGCCATCATGCGGACAGGCGCTTGCGCCAGCGCGGTGTTGGCCGCAGCCATGGCGGCCGTGGCGATGCATGCTGCGAAAACAGGCGTGTGCAGGTTCATAACGTCCTCCAATCCGTTCCGGCGGCCTCCGACCGGGGGCGCCGTGTCCGCCAAGGCGGATGAGCCACGCTAGATCGTGCGCCAGCGTGACGTCATGTCCTGGATCAAAACATTATGAATTATGCACTAATTTGGCAGATTTCCGCTCACTGCGCCAACTGTGCGCGCACCCGGGCGATGGCCTTGCGCACCTGGTTCGGCGCGGTGCCGCCGACGTGGTCGCGCGCGGCCACCGAGCCCTCGAGCGTCAGCACGGCGAACACGTCGTCCCCGATCAGGGCCGAGTAGGCGCGCAGCTGGTCGAGCGTCATTTCAGCCAGGTCGATTTTCAGATCGTCGCAGGCGCGCACCGCGTGCGCCACGGCTTCGTGGGCGTCGCGGAACGGCAGCCCTTTCTTGACCAGGTAGTCGGCCAGGTCGGTCGCGGTGGCGTAGCCTTGCAGCGCGGCGGCGCGCATCGCCTCCGGCTTGACGCTGATGCCGCCGGCCATGTCGGCAAAGATGCGCAAGGTGTCGACCACGGTGTCGACGGTGTCGAACAACGGTTCCTTGTCTTCCTGGTTGTCCTTGTTGTAGGCCAGCGGCTGGCCCTTCATCAGGGTCAGCAGGCCCATCAGGTGGCCGTAGACGCGACCCGTTTTACCGCGCGCCAGCTCCGGCACGTCCGGGTTTTTCTTTTGCGGCATGATCGACGAGCCGGTGCAGAAGCGGTCGGCGATGTCGATGAAGCCCACGCGTGGGCTCATCCAGATCACCAGCTCCTCGGACATGCGCGACACGTGCGTCATGATCAGCGCGGCGGCGGCGGTGAATTCGATGGCGAAGTCGCGGTCGGAGACGGCGTCGAGCGAGTTGTGGCAAACGTCGTCGAAGCCCAGCGTTTTGGCCACGCGTTCGCGGTCGATCGGGAAGGTGGTGCCGGCCAGCGCGGCCGCGCCCAGCGGCAGGCGGTTGACGCGCTTGCGGCAATCGAGCATGCGTTCGGCGTCGCGCCCGAACATCTCGACGTAGGCCAGCATGTGGTGGCCGAAGGTGATCGGCTGCGCCACCTGCATGTGGGTGAAGCCGGGCATGATGGTGTCGGCGTTCGTCTCGGCCAGGTCGGTCAGCGCGCCGCGCAGGGCGCCGAGCAGTTCGACCACGTCGTCGATGGCGGCGCGCACGTACAGGCGGATGTCGGTGGCCACCTGGTCGTTGCGCGAGCGGCCCGTGTGCAGGCGCTTGCCGGCGTCGCCAACCAGTTCGGTCAGGCGTTTTTCGATATTCAGGTGGACGTCTTCCAGGTCGAGCAGCCACTCGAACTGGCCGGCGTCGATCTCGGACGCGATTTGCGCCATGCCGCGCTCGATCTCGGCGCGGTCGGCGGCGCTGATGATGCCCTGCGCGGCCAGCATTTCGGCGTGCGCCAGCGAGCCCTGGATGTCGGCCTTGGCCAGGCGTTTGTCGAAGAAGACGGAGGCGGTGTAGCGTTTGACGAGGTCGGAAACAGGTTCGTTGAAGCGGGCCGACCAGGCTTCGCTCTTTTTGGACAGTTGTGCGGTCATAGTGGTGGGAATGGCTTTCGCGGTATTGGTGTCGATAGGCAGGACGGATTATAAACCGTCAACTGCTCAAAAATATGTCATTATTGCTATTTTAGCCACGTAAAACATGACGACAGCGCAGATCAGCACCGACCAGGGCCGGCTTGACGTGCCCCTGATTTACCAATTCCTCAGCGAGCAATCGACGTGGGCGGTCGGCATGCCGCGCGCGCTGCTGGAGCGGGCCATCGCCAATTCATTGTGCTTCGGGGTGTATCTGGACGGGCGCCAGATCGGCTTCGCGCGCGTGGTGACCGATTGCGCCACCTTCGCCAACCTGGTCGATGTGTTCGTGCTGCCGGCGCACCGGGGGCAGGGGCACAGCAAGCGGCTGATGGAGGCGATCGTCGCGCATCCGGACTTGCAGGGGTTGCGGCGCTTCACCTTGGCGACCGGCGACGCGCACGGGTTGTACGCGCAGTTCGGGTTTACGCCGCCGCTGCTCCCGGCGACGTTGATGGAGCGGTATTGTCCCGACGTTTACCGCAACTGACCTCGGGCTTTACTGCCAGTTCATCAGCACCGGCGGCACCAGCAGCGCCAGCGCCATCACCGCGTAGATCAGCTGCAACGGGATCATCCACTTGGCCCAGGTGATCCACGGCACCCGCGCCAGCGCCAGCACGCCCACCGTGATGCCCGACGTCGGGATCATCGGCGTGGTCAGCTCGCCGAACTGGAACGCCAGGATCGCGGTCTGGCGGGTCACGCCCACCAGGTCCGCCAGTGGCGCCATGATCGGCATCGTCAACGCCGCCTGGCCGGTGCCGGAGTGGATGAAGAAGTTGATCACCGTCTGGATGCCGAACATCTTCCACGCCGTGAAAATGGGACTGGACGATTGCACCAGCGGCGTCAGGCCGTGCAGCATGGTGTCGATGATTTGCGCGTCGCGCGCCAGGATCATCGTGCCGCGCGCCAGCGCGATCACCAGCGCCGTGCCGACCAGGTCGCGCGCGCCCTGGATGAAGCCGTCGACGATCTGCCCCGAGTCGAGCCGCCCCACCAGGCCGATGACCACGCCCATGGTCAGGAACAGCGCGGCGATTTCGTCGATGTACCAGCCGTAGTGCACCACGCCCACCACCATGATGGCCAGCGAGCCGGCGAAGATCCACAGCACGCGCTTGTGGCGCGCGGTCATGCCGTGCAGTTCGCCCAGTCCCTCGGGCTGCTCCTTGCGCTTTTCCAGGTCGAGCGCATAGGTCGGGCTCAGTTGCGGATTTTTTTTCACGCGCGCCGCGTACCACATCAGGAAGGCGGCCGTGATGGCGGTGGCGATGGTCCAGGCGATCAGCCGGTAGCCCCAGCCCGAGAACACCGGCACGCCGGCGATGCCCTGCGCGATGCCGACGTTGAACGGATTGAGGAAGGCGGCGCCGAAGCCCACCTGCGAACCGAGGAAGGGGATCGACACGCCGGTGATGGTGTCATAGCCCAGCGCCAGCGCCAGCGGCACGAAAATCAATATAAACGGTATGGCTTCCTCGTTCATGCCGAAGGTGGCGCCGCCGAGCGAGAACAAGGTGACGAACACCGGGATCAGCGCCTTCTGGATGAAGGCCGAGTCCTTGTGCGCGCGCGCCAGCGCCTTGATCATCGAGTCGACCGCCTCGGTCTTTTGCAGCACCGCGAAGGCGCCGCCGACGATCAGTACGAAGCCGATGATCTGCGCCGCCTCGACGAAGCCCTTGATCGGCGCCTTGAGCAGCGCCACCACGCCTTGCGGCGCGCTTGGCACATAGTGGAAGCTGTCCGGCACGATCAGCTGCTTGCCGTCGACCAGGTGGGTGTCGTATTTGCCGCCCGGGACCAGCCAGGTGGCGGTGGCGATCAGCGCCAGGATGATGAACAACAGGACGAAGGTGTGCGGCAGCTTGAATTTTTTGGTGGTCATGGGACGTCGTGGTCGTTGTTTTTATTGGCTCAGCAGATCGCCGGCGCGGTAGGCCCGGGCGCCCGCCACTTTGCCGACGTTCATCCCGCGCAGCACGTGGCGGTGGGCGCTGCGGGCGAAGAACACGCCGGCCACGCCGGCGCGCACCGTGGTCGTCTCGCCGCTGACCGGGTCGATCAAGTCGGCGATGGCGTCGCCAGGCGCGACGCGCTCGCCCAGCTCGCGGGTGTAGACCAGCACCCCGGCGTGCGGCGCGTACAGCGGCTCGACCCCTTCGAGCGGCGTGGCTTCGCACAGCGCGGCCGGCAGCGGCGCGGCGGCGATGGCGGCGGCGCCGGCGCCGCTGCCGTCGTTCAGCAGCACGCCGTTCAAGACCAGGAAGCGCAGCAGGGCGGCGGCGTCCTTTTCGGCCAGCTCGTAGCTGACCTCCATCTCGCCGCGCAGCTCCACGGTGGTCGACAGGCAGGCCGGCGGAATCGGATATTTACCCTCGAAGTGGCGCTCCAGGTCCCACCACAGGCGGCTGCAGGCCTCGTCGAACGGTTCGCCGCCGGCCTGGTAGGCCAGCAGCAGCGCGTGCGCGCCCATCAGCGCCGACAGCGGCGCGATGGCGCCGGCCAGCGGCGTGCCTGCGTAGATGTGCATCACCGCCTCGTTGTCGCAGTGCAGGTCGAGCACGATGTCGGCGTCGACCGCCATCGTCATCAGCGCTTTTTTCAGGGTGTCGGCGTCGGTCGACGGGCGCCAGTTGGCGATCGAGGCGCGCGCGTGTTCGCGGATCAGGCGCACGTTGGCGCCGGCGTCCTGGCCGAGCAGGCCGTCGAGCGATGTTTTCAGGTCCTCGAACACGTGCTTGTAGTTGCGGTTGAAATTGACGCCGGTGGTCAGGTCGAAGCGGCCGAAGGCGGCGCCGTGGATCGCCTGCGCCAGCCCGATCGGGTTGGCCGCCGGCACCAGGATGACTTCGCCGGCGATCTGGCCGGCCGCCTCCAGCGCGGCCAGGCGCTTGCGCAGGAACTGGGCCACCAGCATGCCCGGCACCTCGTCGGCGTGCAGCGAGGCCTGGATATAGACCTTTTTGCCGGCTCCCGGCGTGCCGAAGTGGAAGCTGGTCAGTTCGAAAGCGGTGCTGCTGTGGGGGCCGGAAAGGGGGTGTTTTTGTACATGCATGATGGGCTGGCAGGGAAGGTTGACGGTGCGGCGATGTGCTTAACGATGCTTAACGCGTGCTTTAGTGCTTGAGTATGTAGCACTATTTTCACAAAGTAAATCGTTCGGGCCGAATCGGGACGCGCTTTCTTGAGTTTTCCCCGCGAACTGCGTACAGTTAGTCGATTGGAATTATTTACATATGACATAACTACCAGAGAGAACTATGGCTGAATTGCACGGTATGCGAATTTCCACGATGGCGCGCTCGGTGCGCCGCGCGATCGGTCTGGGCGCGGTGATCGGCGTGCTCGGCCAACCGGGCCTGGCGCTGGCCCAGGACGCGTCGGCGCCCGCCCAGGACCCCGCCGCCGCCAAGCCGATGCCCCGGGTCGAGATCACCGGCTCGGCGATCAAGCGCATCGAGTCGGAGACGGCGTTGCCGGTGCAGGTCATCACCCGCGAGGAGATCGACAAGGTGGGCGTGACCACCGCCTCCGAAATCCTGGCCCGCCTGTCGGCCAACGTCGGCGGCCTCACCGACGGCGCCAGCATCAACGTCGGCGGCGACCAGCGCGGCTTCAACAGCGCCAACCTGCGCGGCATCGGCACCTCCTCGACCCTGGTGCTGCTCAATGGCCGCCGCATGGCGAACTTCGCCTCGCCCGGCGACGACACCGGCGTCGACCTCAATAACATTCCGGCCGCCGCCATCCAGCGCGTCGAAGTGCTGCTCGACGGCGCCTCGGCGCTGTACGGCACCGACGCCATCGGCGGCGTGATCAACTTCATCACCCGCAAGGACTACCAGGGCGTGGAGCTGAACGCCTATGGCCTCAAGACCGAGGAGGGCGGCGCCGGCAAGCGCAAGGCCAGCATCACGGCCGGTTTCGGCGACCTGTCCAGGGACGGCTTCAACGTCTTCGCCGTGGCCGACGTGCAGAAATCGAACGCCTTGAGCACCTCGCAGCGCGACTTCATCGGCGACCTGCGGGTGCCCGAGCGCCTGCCGCACCTGCTGTCGGGCTACACCTCGCCGGCCAATATCCGCCTCTCCAGCGCCCAGCGCGATGAACTGCAGGAGCAGAACTTCCGCATCAACGGCAAACCGATCACCAACCGCACCATCAATCCGTCGGTGCCGACGTGCGCGGCGCCGGCCAACCTGTATCTGCCGGCCGGCATCGGCGGCGTCGACGCCTGCACCTACGATTACATGCGCGACACCGAGTTGTTCCCCAAGTCGGACAAGAGCAACCTGCTCACGCGCGGCGTGTTGCAGCTTACGCCGAACAGCCAGTTGTACGCCGAGGTGGCGCTGAGCCGCTCGAAGACCTGGTACATCGGCTCGGGCGCGCGCGCCGACGACGCCGAAATCGACTACAAGAAGATCCCGGCGTTCGCCGGCTTCACGCTCTCGCCGGAGGAAGACGCCGATCCGGGCGCGCCGGTCACCGTCGGCCTGCGCATGCGCATGAACGAGGCCGGCCGGCGCGCCACCGAGTTGACCAGCGAAAGCCAGCGCTATGTGGTCGGCCTGACCGGCACCGCCGCCGGCTGGGACTATGACTTCGGCGTCAACCACAGCGTCAACAAGATCAAGGACCGCGACACCCACGGCTACCTGTTGAAGGACCAAATGCTGCAGGGGATCGCCGATGGCTTGATCAACCCGTTCGGGCCATCGAGCCAGGCCGGCGTCGACCTGCTCAACCGCATCCAGGTCGACGACGTGGCGCGGCGCGCGCGCGGCACCATGGATTCGGTCGACTTCAAGCTCTCGCACGCGATCGGCGCGCTGGCCGGCGGCGACGCCGCGCTGGCCGTCGGCGGCGAATACCGCCGCGAACGCACCAGTTACAACCCGTCGGACCTGCTGTTGAGCGACAACATCAACAACGATCCGGCGCCCGAGGAGGAGCGTGCCTACAGCAACAGCCGCAAGGTCAAGGCGGTCTACGGCGAGCTGCTGCTGCCGTTCACCAAGCAGTGGGAGGCGCAGCTGTCGGCGCGCTACGACCATTATCAGGTGGTCGGCGGCGCCGCCAGTCCGAAGGTGGGCGTGAGCTACACGCCGACCAAGACCATGCTGTTCCGCGCCTCGGCCGGCCGCGGCTTCCGCGCGCCGTCGATGACCGACCTGTATCGCGCCAACATCTACAGCGTCACCGCCACCTTGCCCGATCCCGTGGCCTGCGCCGTGGAAGACGCCACCTTGGCCGATTGCGCCGACAACTGGAGCACGCGCCGCTATTCGAACGCCAACCTCAAGCCCGAGCGCAGCCGCCAGTTCTCGACCGGCATGGTGATCCAGCCTTCCAAAAACGCGTCGATGACGATCGATTACTGGAACATCGAGCGCACCGACTTGATCAGCGAGATCGGCGACGACATCATCCTCGGCAACCTGGCCAAATACGGCAACCTGGTGCACCGCGACGAGGACGGCGCGATCGACTACATCGAGCTGCGCAAGGAAAACCGCGGCGCGCAAAAGGCCTCGGGCATCGATGTGATCCTCGACTACAACGGCGTGCGCACCTGGGCCGGCAATTTCGGCGGCCGCCTGTCGGGCACCTACGTGCTCACGTCGAAGATCCAGAACGACGTCGGCGACCCGTATGTGAGCAACCTGGGACGCTTCGTCACCGACGGCGTGGTGCAGCGCTGGCGCCATACCATCAACTTCGACTGGGACCGGGGCCCGTATTCGGCAACGCTGTCGAACACCTTCTCGAGCGGCTACCACGACCAGAACTCGGCCATCAACACCGACGACGGCACGGTGGTGGCGCCCAACCGCGTCAGCTCCTACTCGCTGTGGGACCTGTCGGGCGCCTGGCAGGTGAGCAAGGCGTTCAAGCTGCGCGCCGGGGTCCAGAACCTGTTCGACAAGGCGCCGCCGTTCTCCAACCAGGCGTACTTCTTCCTGTCCGGCTATGATCCGACCTACACGGATCCGCGCGGCCGGCGCTTCTTCGCCAGCGCCAGCTACGCCTTCAAATGAAAGCCCTCCACAATGTAATACATGCTTAAGTAATTGATTGGTATCATCTGTATTACCACGGCGCCGCGCGCAAGCCCCGGCGCCGGTTTCATCATTGGAAGGGCAACATGAAATTTACAGGTTCTACGTTCCAGCGCCTTTGCTTGCTTTGGCTGCTGGTGTTCGCCGGCGTCAGTGCGCATGCGGCCCAGGGAGCGGCCGCCACGTCGTCGGCCAAGGCGCAGTCGGGGACCAAGGCCAGCAAGCCGGCCAAGGCGGTGCCGCCGCCCAAGCCGGTGCTGGCGCCGCCGGCGGGCAACCTGGTGATCATCGGCGGCGGCCTGCGCGCCGACAACGCCGAAGTCTGGCAGCGCATCGTGCAGCTGGCCGGCGGCCGTGGCGCGCGTATCGGCGTATTCGGCTCGGCCTCGATCAATCCGGAAAAGTCGGCGCAAAACACGGTTAACAAACTCAATCAATATGGCGCCCAGGCGTTCTTCATCCCGCTCGGCGTGACCCTGCCCAACAGCGATTACCGCAAGGCCGCCGAGGATCCGGAGGTGGTGGCGCTGATCCACTCGGCCACCGGCATCTACTTCACCGGCGGCGACCAGGCCCGCATCACCAAGGCGCTGGTGCGCCCCGACGGCTCGCGCACGCTGGCGCTGGAGGCGGTATGGGACGTGTACCGCGACGGCGGCGTGGTGGCCGGTTCCAGCGCCGGCGCCGCGATCATGAGCACCACCATGTTCTACGACGCCAAGGCCACCCTGGACATGCTCAAACAGGGCGTCACCGACGGCAACGAGATCGCGCCAGGACTGGGTTTCATCGGCGACGACGTCTTCGTCGACCAGCATTTGCTGGTGCGCGGCCGCTTCGCCCGCATGATTCCGGTGATGTTGAAAAAAGGTTATCAGATCGGCCTGGGCATCGACGAGAACAGCGCGATGGTGGTCAACGCCCGCCGCGATGTGGAAATCATCGGCTACAGCGGCGCGCTGCTGCTCGATTTGTCGGCGGCGATCACCGACCGTGGCATCAAGGGTTTCAATATTAGCAATGCCACCATCAGTTATCTGGACAGGGGCGACAAATTCAACCTGGTCTCGCGCGAGTTCACGCCGTCGGCCGACAAGGCGGACAACAAGCTCGATCCGAACCAGCCCGACACGCGCGGCACCGTTTTCACCAACGACATCCTGGGCAACAACGCGGTGCTGGACCTGATGGTGAACCTGATCGACAACGCCCAGCAGGAGGCCATCGGCATCGCCTTCGGCAATCCGCGCGATTCGGCGCCGGACATCGGCTTTGAATTCCGCTTCAGTAAAACCATCAACAGCGTCGGCTACAGCTCGACCGAGGTGGAGGCGTATTCGGTGCTCAAGCTGAGGATGGACATCCGGCCGATCCAGCTCCAACAACCGCTTTACCGGTACCGGTAGCGGGCGAACCGGGAGTCGGCCGTCATGCGCACACCGGGCACCATGTTGAAGCACCTGATCGGGGCGATCCTGGTGCTGGCCATTCCGCTGGAGGGCGCGTTGGCGGCGCCGGCCGCTCCCAAAGGTTCGCTGGTGATCATCGGCGGCGGCCTGCGGGGCGACAACGCCGACGTCTGGCAACGCATCGTCGCGCTGGCCGGCGGGCCGGGCGCGCGCATCGCCGTGCTGCCGTCGGCGGCGGCCGATCCGCAGCGGACCGGCGACAGGATCGTCGAGCGACTCAATGGCTACGGCGCGGCCGCCTTCATGGTGCCGCTGGCGGTGCGCCTGGACGGCAGCGATTTCCGCCGGGTGGCCGAGGATGGCGAGTTGGCGGCGGCCGTGCGCGGCGCCGGCGGCGTGTTCTTCTCCGGCGGCGACCAGTCCCGCATCACGCAGGCGCTGGTGCGCGAGGACGGCAGCCGCAGCGCGGTGCTGGAGGCGGTGTGGGACGTCTACCGCGGCGGCGGCGTGGTGGCCGGCGACAGCGCCGGCGCCGCCATCATGAGCAGCACCATGTTTTACTCGCCGAATTCGGTGTTCGGCACCCTGCGCGGCGGCGTCAATGAAGGCCGCGAAATCGCGCCCGGTCTGGGCTTCATCGGCGACGACGTCTTCGTCGACCAGCACCTGCTGGTGCGCGGACGCTTCGCCCGCATGATCCCGGCGATGCTCAAAAAGGGCTACAAATTCGGGCTGGGCATCGACGAGAACACCGCCATGGTGGTCGACAGCCGCCGCAACGTGGAAATCGTCGGCCACAAGGGCGCGCTGCTGATCGACCTGTCGCGCGCCACCACCGACCCCGCCAACGCCGGCTTCAACGTCTCCAACGCGGTGATCAGCTATCTGGACCGGGGCGACCGCTACGACCTGGCTTCGCACGTGTTTACGCCGTCCGAGGCCAAGGCCGGCGGCCGGCTGCGGGCGGAACACGCGGTGCTGCACCAGCCGGTTTTCTCGCCCGATATCCTGGGCAGGAACGCGGTGGTGGACCTGATGGAGAGCCTGATCGTCAACCGCCGCGTCGAGGCGATCGGCATCGCCACTAGCGGTCCCCAGTCGCTGCTGCCGGAACTGGGCTTCCAGTTCACCTTCAGCAAAACGCGCGACAGCGTCGGCTATGCATCGACATCGGCGTCGGTGACGGCGGCGCCGGTGCAGAGCTACTCGATCCTCAACGTCCGGCTGGATATCCGCCCGCTCGACATCGGGCAGTCGCTGACGACGCAAAAAAACTAGGCTGGGAGGTGGGGTGCTAAAAAGCGGCTTTTACTAAATGCCGCTAACCTTTGCTAACCTCTACTAGCCCGTGCTATTCCTTACTAAAATTGCCGCGCGTGACGCTAAACCATACTAAATTTCGCTGCGCCACCGCGGCGACAACCTAAAATAACGGTCACGTTTTCAACCGCTTGCCAGGAATCCCATGAGTCTTTTCGTTCACTCCCGCCGCTTTGTCTCTGCGCTGCTATTGGCGCTGTCCGCTGGCGCCGTTCCCGCATTGGCCGCTGCGCCCGCGCCGGCCGGCCAGCCGGCCACCATCCGCCTCGACTACATCCATAGCGGCAACGCGCTCAACGAGCTGTATGCGATGGAACGTGTGGTGATCGAGCCGCTGCCGTGGCCCGGCGACATGCGCCGCACCATCGACGACACCAATCGCGGCAACAACCTGGTGGAGGTGGTCGACGCCGCCTCCGGCAAGCTGCTGTACTCGCGCGGCTTTTCAATTAGGTAACCTCCTCAGATCTTTATCGCGACAGGCATTCCAGCGATAACACCTCCCTCCCTCCCTCCCTCCCTCCCTCCCTCCCTCCCTCCCTCCCTCCCTCCCTCCCTCTCTAGCTGCGATCGATGAATCCGCATGTCGGTTGATCGGCTACTTAGTATTTGGCTCTCAAGTGATCCTTTACTGCTTCAATGCTTGAGCGACTGCATCTCAAATATCTAAAACCGCAAACATCCAGAATCACTTCGTAGACTCGGGTTTTTTCGCTAGTCAAAATATTATTAGACGGCCCATTTCCAAGAGATCCTATATTTTGCAGTGCGAGTGTCCCTTAAAAGAGACGCGGGCAACAAATTTTTTTAAATTTTTTCTTGACGCTGCAATATGAATGAGCTAGTGATCTTCCATTTTTATAGTTTGTTAAATATATAGTATTCCATTCAATGGTTTATGGAGTGCCTCATTTTCTATTCCATAGTCTCGAAGAACTGAGTCCCTCCCTTTTCGGAATTGTTACGGTTATCTTGACGCTTTCAATTTTGTCGCAGTGTTGATAAAGTGTCTGCAACCTAATCGAAATAGTAGAAAACGCCACTTATGGATGCGCCATTACGATATGAATTATTTTTTCCTAGCGTCGAAACTCTACGTACGGCGGGGAAGTCAATTTCACCCCGTTTTCCGATAATATTTAACTCACTTGGAGAGTTATGTGTGATTCCGTCAGAGTTCCTATCGCTTTGTGGCGGCTTCAAGAAAAATATATCCGACATCGCCGCTATCCGTCAGATAAGGATATTTACCTCGAAGACGAATCGAACATATGGCGAAAGCTTAGTGAATTTCCTCGAATGGTGTTCAGCAACTGGGCGTACATGGACAACGGTAAAATTTTCCGAAGATCTATTGCAGGGTTATAAAAATGACATGCTGTCGGGAGCTTGGTCGAAATACGGAGACGAACTAAGCCCGAGAACCATAAATCTGAGATTGAGTGTCGCCTGCGATTATCTTACTTGGTCCGCTCAAAAAGGTTACCGCGAGAATTTTCAAGTTGCCACATCAGTACAGGCGGTCGCAGCGCCGAGCGGCCAATCAACTCGAGGTCATAAGCCACTTATGTTGGAAAAACGCATTGGATCGGTTCGATTGGATCCAATGCATCTTAGGATTCCTACCGACGCAGAGGTAGAACGATGGTTGGGCTCTGTGAAGCTCCGGAGTGGACGCGTCAAAGGATTAATGTGTGAAACAATTTTGGGAACAGGTGTCAGACGCCAAGAAACGGTGTGTTGGAAGCCAGATACGCTTCCTTTTGATATCAATGAGTGGGAAGCCAAACATGAAACAGTTGTCGTTAGTATTAAATATGGGGCCAAAGGAAAAAAATATAGTGATTCAGCTGGCGACGAGGTTGGACCTGCTCGTAACGTCGATATTCCGTTAAGCCTCGCGAACAAGATTGACGAATATAGGACTTTTGTTCGCCCCAAGTTGATGGCCAAATACGTCAAAGACGGAATGAATTCAACAGATCGTAAATGGAGAAAGCAAGAGTGTTCGCGGCACTTATTTTTGTCTGAAGACAGCGGTGCTCCGATTTCCGCAACCAGCTTATATAAGGCGTGGACCAAATCCCTTTATCTGCCGTACCCTGGGTTTTCTCCACACTTGGGACGCCATTGGTGGGCTTGTAAAAAATTGTTATCAGAGTCTAGACTGATTCTAGCAATGGGCAACCGCCATTTTTCAGACGTCGGTGAAGGGGTAGTGGTTGCAACTGTTACAGATTTAATCCGAATCTATATCACGCCGCAGTTGGGCCATATTGACCAGAGAACATCCGAAACTTACATTGCTTGGGTACTGAAAGCGCTTAGATACGGGGACAGCGTCGAGGACTATGCGAAGTCGCTCGATGACTTTGATGTTCAATCTGAACTCGATCAATTCTGATTTATTATTGTTTGAATTTCTTTAGAAGCTAGAAAATGAAATCTAAATATTTTAAGCTGGTCGAACCTGAATCGCCTCAGGCAGCATTGGAGAGAAAATGGATTGTGTCGTCGTCTACACATCTTAACACCGTTGACTTTCGAGAATTCTCCAACGGATGTCCGGTGCCGCCTTACAACCAAAATTTGGCCGGCAAGTGGGTCCCGTTTTCCGGTAGACCGAAGCTTATCGAACAGCTCATGCCGTACATTAAGATTTATCTCCCTGATAAAGCATATGCGACCTTCAGCAGATGGCGCGCGGGTTTTCGCGGTATCTGGCGTTTTTTAGATAGCATAGATCCGAGTGGTGAGATTGATGAAGTATCTAAGTTGACGGAAGTTCACGGTGCGCTTCAGTACCGACAAAACATCTCTGGAGAGTATGTTGGCGTCTTCATGCTAGTGGTCAATCATGCGCGAAAAGATATGGGACTACCGCAACTCTATTGGCTTCGCACGTCTCGCCCAGTGAACCTTACTGATGTACCTGAACACCATCATATTGCTGCCGTGCACAGTTTATTGAAAACGCGAGTCAAGAAAGTGATAGCCGGATGGGCGAAAGCGGACGAACTGGCTGAAAAAGGAAACGTGATATTTGATCAATTAGATGGGCTGCCGAAAATGAAGGCATGGTCCGAATCAGATCACCATGCGACTTTCCGTTATTTACGAACCAGTCTCGCTATGGCTTGTCCTACTATCAATCGTATCAATGCTACATATGTGCGGTGTAAGTTTTTCAATCGCGGTGTCCGGATGTCGACGCGCGGGCTATATCCGTTGTTTGGAGACGTGCAAGCTTTCTTTTTATTATATCTGGGCAGGACAGGTTGGAATCCAGCAGTAACGTTGGCGATCGATGTAGACGATATTGATGAAACAATTATCCCTCATCCAAGTTCAGCAGAACACCATATCGTTTACAGCGTGAAAGCGCGCGCAGGTGGTGCCCAGCAGTTCGCTATTGGCCTAACCAAGTCCCAATTTTCAGCCGGAGGCTTGCTTAGAACACTCTACCAGCGAACGGAACCTCTTCGTGGTGAATTGCGCGCTCTGCTTGCCGTAGAAGTGGCTCGTCCTTGGACTAAGGAGGTGGAGCGCGAAATCTTAAAACTACGCAAAATTATTCGTTCACCTTGGCTATATGTTGTGTTTCCGAGTGGAGAAATTGGCGCACTTAATGAAGTTTCTTATCTGCGTGCTTATCCGGAATTTCCTGGAGATTCGCGTGCGCCGGTGCTCGAGAAAATTATCGACGAGATTAATAGAACCAGCAAAAGCTCGGTAAGGATTCCATATTTTACGCCCACTGATTTCCGCGATGGAATGATATCCTATGTTTATGAGTCAAGCGGCTATGACTGGCTCGTCACGAAACTTGCAGCAGGACATAGGAGCCCAGAGAGTTTAAAAGCATATTTTAGAAAACGTAGATGGAAGATGGACGGTGAAAAAAAGGTCAGCCGTTGGCAGGAATCGTTGTGGAGTGAAATTAGCAAGCGACGTGTTGTCGATCCCGCTGTTTTGTATGCGCTGGTACAACGTGGAGAAATCACGGATGAGCAAAGATTTCGTTGGATGGGTTTCAAAGATCGAACGAGCGTTGGAATGGGGTGCAAAAACTTCAAGAAGCCACCGAAGTACATTGATCCATCCCATGTCGACGGCCGTGGATGCCGGAGTCAACGTTGTACTCTTTGCGAGCATGGGATCGTGTTTGAAGACAGTCTTAATTTACTGGCGAGGCGAATGGCAGAGCTCCAGCACCTTAGAACTCTGTTGCCTCTAATTACTTGGCATCAGTCTACGTTTCCAGACGAGTTAGATGCTACTGGGAATACTCTTGATAGCAATTTTCCTCCAGAGGTTGTTGCTGCGCTGATAGCATCCTGGAGCACGAAGATTCTATCTGGGGAACACTTGCCCATCTATTTCGGAGGCGAATATGGCTCGTAATTCCTTTGCTGCGAAAGAGCTCGTCGACGATTTCCGTTTCTCGTTTTTGGCTACCATCGATGTCGCAAAAATTCAGACGCTGGATGAGCCAGCCCTCGTCGCTATTCAGCGACAACTAGGAATTGGCGATAGTCTCGGGACAGTAGAGTTTCCGGCCGGGTGGTTCCCTCCGGGGGTATGTAGAGCCGTTTTCCGGAGGCGGTTTAACTTCCGATCGAACCTTCGGCAGTACTCAAACGATGAGGCGAAACTTGACGCGGCTGTGCTTTTTCTTGTGCGATTTATGCTCATCGCGTTCCTCACGCCGATGAGTGATCGCCGAAAAGGAAGTTATTTCCTTAGTAGTTCCACGTGGGCTGACTCCGTTCAGTCGGTGCTCTCGATGTTAAAAATCGTGTTGTCCACATCCGTTCAATTGACCGGCAACATTTTCGACTGTTTGGATCCCGCAGGTATTGCTGAGATCCGAAGGACGCTCCGTTTCGCAAAAGAGGCTAATAGGATTGAAGTTTTGGTATCTCGCGGCTATCTTCAACAGAGACTACCTCGAAGCGTTTATGATGCGATTCCTCTGGGCACCGAAGGACCGCCACCGCCTCCATCCCCTAAAGGAAAGTTTGAGCCTTTTCCTGATGAATTCGTTGGCGAGATGGGATGGCGGTCACATTGGATTGTTGAACAGCTTGATCACGCGATTATAGATTGCTTGCAACAATGTATCGGTGTCCTTAAGAGTATCCCAGGCGTGGGTACACATGCTAAGCGTAAGCGTTCGGAAGCGATACAGGGTTTGCTCTCTGCATATGTCTGGAGAGATCGAAATGGCTCGATCATCAATGCGCTACCATTTGAAGTAAAAATTGCAGTGGGAAAAGCTATCCCAGATGATGAGAACTTTGCGTGGCCACCTCGGACTTGGAGCGAGCTAAAGTCTTTTGTTAGACTGTCGCAATCTGCCCATCTCATCATTTTTTTGATCAGTACAGGAGGTCGAATCAGTGAAGCGCTATCGCTTGACCCTTCTAGTGTTCGTACCGTGAAAGGAGTGCATTTGGTTGCAGGGAGAACGTATAAATTGGTTTTTGCCGATGCGGGTGGACGCAAGGAGTGGCCTATACCTGATATCGCGATGGAGGCACTTTGCAATCAGAAAGAGCTTGTTTCTCATATGCGCCTCGCGTCGCTTGATTTGGGTGAGAAAGATGTTGAGATCAGCGACACAGCTCTCTGGACTAGGATTGGCAAGGATGAGGATATTGACGCCGCGTATGGATACTTCATTTCCAGCGCCATCAAACTGTTGGGGCTCTCTGACATTCTTGGAGGCGGAACCCCACATGCTCATCGGTTCCGCAAGACGGTAGCCCGGCTGATTGCGCTTGCCATCGCCGGAGCGCCCAAGATTCTCATGGACCTGTTTGGCCATTCCACGATTGAGATGACGCTCCATTACATTTTGACGGACCCGCTTATACGAGCAGAGATGAGCCTTGTTCTTAAAGCACAAGTTGTCATGCTAGCTGAAGAGGCCATAGCCGACGTCGAGCTGGCAGGAGGTCCAGCAAGCGAAAAGGTAGTACGTGCCATTAGCGCTGCACGAAACGGGAATAGGTTTGGAGAATCGAATCTCAAGGACCTTGCAGAGGTTCTGACGCTGAGCGGCACGCATTGGCAAATCGTACGGCCAGGAGTGATATGCACTAAGTTGCCGCAGCAAGCAGGGGCCTGTAGCCGTGGACTTGGTGTGCCGGAGCACAGCAACTGCAAATCCTATTGCGATCATCGATTCGAGCATTCGTATCTGAGGGACGATGTTGATAGGACGCTAGCAGAGTGCATAAAAAACTTAGTGTGCGCCAAGTCTGACAAGGATGAAATTCAGTACGAAATGTGGGCCGGGCAGCTAATCGCGAACATTAATCGATTTTCAGATGTACGCGATCGTTGGATCAATCATCCAGTCGTGACAGAAGTGCTTTCGGCGGAGGGAGTCACCAGTGAGGCAGAGTAAGGACGCAGAAACACAGGGACCACTTCTACAAGTGGACATCCCGCCAGGATTGCGGGCCGATGGCGCAGCCAGAAGTCAGCGTGTCGTTGAAAGTATTAAAAAAGCCATGTCCGAGATCGAGCTGGAGATCGATACGAACGATGGAATTTATCCGCTCAACAAAGGCATTCTTAACACGTCCGAGCTGCTTCGGCGTGCCGGCCTCGGCGTTGCTGTTTTGGAGGGGTATGTACATAAGACCACGACCAAGGAGTTTGTAAAGACTTGGCTTACACAGGTCATGGCAAAGATGGAGATCGGCGCGAAGTCTGTGCGACGCAAGGTCACGGGTCGATTAGATGAGGCTAGGGCGAAGCATGACGCCGTGAGAAATGCGTACTATTTGGCGCAGGTTCGTTATGAAAAGACACTGTGCCTGTTAGCAGACCAAAAGCGCGAGAATGAAGATCTCAGAGCGCAGCTAAATCGTGCGTCTAATGGCAGTGTTCGATTCCTGCCCCGTGATCTAAACAGGATCACGATCAGTGACAGCGCAAGCGTAGTTTATTGGCTTGCGGAGCTAGATATCCATAGGGACGAACTTTTACACGCAGTGGACCATGTAGGAACGAACGCGGCGGCCGTCCGAGACTTTCTAAGTCGTCGGTGAATTGATGGGGCGATCAATCCTGGTGGCCCCTCTCCTGACTCGACACGATCTCTGCTCAGATCGTGCTTTCATCTCAGGCCAGGTTGCGTGGGAGGTTCTCGGCCACACCCTCGTTATTTCGCTAAAGGGTTCGAGGAAATGATTGTTTGCGATCACCGTTTCGTGGTCATTGCCGATGCAGATGAACACTTTTTGCCCAGTTGAATCAAGGCACGACCATACGGATGACACTTCGTTCAACACGTATAGCATACCTTCTTGATGCGGTGTTTGAACGAACAGTCTTGCGTTTATGGGATTCGTATCCTTGATAAATTCCATTACCGTAGCTAGATCGACGTCGACATATCGACTAATAAATTCATCTTTCGAAAACCGCTTCGGTAGCGTAACGTCCAGATGGAAGATGTGTGATTTCAACGATACTTCGAGCATGGTTTGCACCTTTCAATCGCCTCAAGTTTGTATTTCGAAATGACGAGGCCGTACCTTGCACGACCTTGATCTGCTTTTCGCTACTTGGTCGTAAACGACCATTCCTTGGTGAACGCCGCACCGTTATTGGTGCCGGTGAACTTCACGTTGTAGGTCGTGGTTGACTTGAATGCTGCCTTCGCCACCAGGAACGCTACGTTGCCGGTCAGGTAGTTGTTCGGGTCGTTCGCACGAGTCAACAGACGCGCATCCATCGGAGCGCTCTTGCCGGCTTCAGCGACTGTGAAGGTCGTTACAGCGATGGTGTTGCCGGTGACTACCGAAACGCTCACTGGGAACGACGTTTTAGTTGGGAAGTCGCTGTTGGCCGTCGACAGTTCGGGGAACGGGTTCGGTGCTTCGACATAGCTATGAAGCGCCACGCCAGTCTGGCCGTTCGACGGGTACACACCAATGTAGTCAGACGCAACGGACTGGTTGGTTTTCAGGCCAAGCTCCATGACAACGGTTTGGCTCTTGTCAGCACCAACAGCGACGCCAATTTCACGCACATTTTGCAACATCAGGCCAACGCGGTGATAGACGGTCTGCACTAGGGTGCCAAGCGCCACAGCGCCGCCCTGACCACCGCCGAAGGTTACTTCTTCGCCGGTGTACGAACCGTCATACGATGCGAACTTGGCGCGGTCAGCTTCCTGCACTCCAGTGAACTTGGCCAGAGCGCCATTTTCGATGTGCAGCATCGAGCGGCCAGTGGCCGGATCAAAGCTGTTTAGGTTGACGGTGCCGCCGTTGTTGATGTCGTTCACCAGCAGGTAACCCAGATGGTTGGCAGAGGCGGTGTCGAGCTTGGTGTTTTGCGCCAGCAGACCCAGGCCGACCTGAGCGCGGAAAGCGTTCAGCGCCGTCACGAACTTGAATTCCTCCGAGTTGGCAGCGTAGGTGAGTGTCGGGACGCTGGTTTGGGTATCGCTAGGGATCAGGGTCGGCGGCGCAGTGGGTCCCACCGGGTTGGTTGGGGTCGTTGGTGCACTCGCGGTGGAGCTGGCCGAACCGCCACCGCAGGCGCTCAAAATTGTCGCAAATGCTGCCGACACGAAAATAGATGAAGTTAATTTGTGCATTGGTTTTGTAGATCCGTTAAGTAAAACGAAGTACAGGCCGTCAATCAAATGCTGTGCGAGCCTGATTTACGATGGCTAGACGTACTTTCGGCGACAGCCTTTTGCTGAAGAAAAGTACCCAGACTAGTTGTGCTGCCCAAATAGAAAAAAATCCGGCAAACATGAGTGGAGCCAAGAATTTTTCCCCCAGATTAGACATAAACGAACGCAGGACGAAAAACGGGATCACTAGCAGGAAAGGAGCGATGAACCACGTGGTCATGAATGTTATCAATCCCCCAATCAGTGCAGTGACTGACATATCCCGGAATAGGCGGGGGAAGGATCAGGTATACGTTCGATCTTGCCCGTTGATTTTTTGATTGCACAGAGATGAAGGGACTGCTTGTACAATCGGCAGAAGGACAACTCGACCTCCTCATGTACTGAGTTCTCCACATTACTGACTATGTAATCCAAGACCCAGCAGTTATCGAAGCGTTCGTCGCCGACATCAAGAAAAGAAAATCTGCTACTGCCTTTCGTCCAGATTGCTGCGGGAAGCGGTCCCAACTTCCCTCGTACCGTAAAAGCTGAATGTCTCATAATTTCCAGGGGGCGGTTGTTTTAAAGGCAACAATGGGCGTGCTTTTTGCCCACGAGATTTACCTGAGTTTTGAAAACTCAAACAAGTATAGTTTCCAAAAGCAATTTTGTCACTCATAGTGCGGGTACTTATAGTGCGTGTACTTATAGTGCGGGCCATCATAGGACGTGGAAACATAGTGGTCAGTTTCATATGCTTTGGCGTCACCACCACTTGGGCCAAGCTATGAAATATGAGAAATTGCTAGACCTGTTCGGAGAACGAGTAATCGAGTTGAGGAAGGTCCTAGGCTGGTCTCAAGAAAAGTTAGCCCTTGAGAGCGGGCTAGCAAGGAGCTATGTCGGCGGCATAGAGCGCGGCGAGCGCAATGTCTCGCTTGTGAACATCTGCGTGATCGCCGACGCGCTGGGCGTCCATCCGAGTGAAATGCTGAAATTTGGGCCGAAACCGAAAGCAAAAAGAAAGCCTGCCACAGCCTCTGACACATGATTCACGCTTGGGTCGCGTGGTTGGTTGTGTGCCTGTCTTCATAGCTGACGAGCAGTACGCTTATGCGCTTAAACGTGCGATTGCGCCTGCTACGATATGCTTTTTCCTAGCGACGTCGGGATTCTTTGAGTACCTTCTTCATGATCAAATTTGGGCTCAGCATTCGGCGCGTATTGTGCGAACCATTCTTGACCACCTCGACTTGCGCATGCGGCCAGACGTGTCCTACGACTCCGGCTGAGATCCACAATGTTGGGTTGCTTCCAGACTGGTCGATTTAGCTGCATAGTTTGCATCGAAAGTTGATCACGTTAATACATGCACCTACTCATCAGAACGAGTAGGTAGAGCTTCAGATGGAGCTGTCAATTCGGCGCGCAATCGACGCTAAAGGAACGGTTCGAATGCTCTCACGACAGGGGCCAAGCGTGCGTGAGGGAATGGCCGGCGGGCATACTGAGAAGGCCAACCCTGTGATCAACCGAATACGTATCAATCGATGATTGGTGAATTCTTGGTTGCGAACTCTTGTGTGGCCCAAGCCAAGAAAACACGCACTCGTGGCGATAGTTGGCGATTTCGAGGATAGACCAGCGATACTGGCACGGAAGGCGGTGGGCGATGGTTTATTATCGTAACTAGAGCGCCGTTTCTCAAATCATTCTCCACGTGGAAGCGCGGCATCTGCGCTACGGAAGCGCCGCTGAACTTTGAGGGTGCACTATGACCGATTTTGCTTTGCCCACCATTCAGGATGCCCATCAACGTGCCACCGAGCAGGTCGAAGTTATTTCGCTGCCGTTGGCCGTTCAGGCGTGCTTAGCCCTGGCGCTACTATCGCCGGCGCAACCGTCCCCGGCTTTGCAACGTGCTTTCGCTCGGCGCAGTAAGCTCCTGCGTACACAATGAGCATTAGTGAATTTTTGCAGATGGGCAAGCTGCTATCCTAGACGCCGGCCGCGTTCGGCCAATACCGGACACCTAGACATTAGTCTAACAACTGGCCTTCCGCAGTGACAGGCCCTATCAACAATCCTCACCTGAAGAAAGATGCGGTATGCCTGTCATGCGATGTGACTTCCTGGTCGAGTCTGACCTTGTGATCGATAGCGCCGTCGAACAATATGCACCGGCTGCGGCTAACGAATACCAGTTCGTATATCGTAATGCTCCACCAGATACCAAAGGGAATCTCGCCCACCTTGCAGTGACGGTCATCGGCCCGACAAGTAGCTACGACGAAGCGCACGAAGAACTTCGTGCCCAACTTGCGCGGCAGTTGGATGTACTGGGCTTTGTAAGCCATGCACGCTTCAAGATCATCCGACCTTTGCGTAAGCTCGAATGGGAGCCTAACACAGCAACTCGTAGGTTTAGCGTGTTTGCACATGCAGACTCGCGCTATCCCGCACGAGCGCAGCTTTATCAGCAATTCATTGATGCCCCGACGGCTTTCATTGATGCGCCGAAATACGTCAGAAAAGCAGTACGAAATTTTCGTTATGGGCTGCTTGAAGAGATCCCGGAGGATCAGTTCATGCGGTTCTGGCTCGCTTTGGAGATATTAGCGGTCAATCAAACCGGTGACGTGGTGCGCCCCT
This sequence comes from Duganella sp. AC237, assembly GCF_979254035.1. Classification (NCBI taxonomy): domain Bacteria; kingdom Pseudomonadati; phylum Pseudomonadota; class Betaproteobacteria; order Burkholderiales; family Oxalobacteraceae; genus Duganella; species Duganella sp. AC237. Next base: position 964,601 of record NZ_CEEDEW010000003.1, read on the forward strand.
CAATAAAATGCCGGCACTGCCAGAAGGATGCAATTTGCGCAGCCTGCGGAATGGCGCCGCCACTGGTGCGGTCATCAAAGGACCAAATCATTGCGCTGGCAAATCGAATCGTGGGTGCTAAGGCGAAGTCCGTGTACTCCAAGCTTTTTGATGTACGCAATGGGCTGGCCCACGGCCAAGACCCAGAAACGGTGCTCGCGAACTCGAAAGTCGAATGGGATAGATTGCTGTATGTTCTTGGCCGGCTCGTCCACGACGCAATTATGCTCGCCACATCAATAACGACGCTTCCATCACCAGTTCAAGCCTACGCAGGCAGCTTTGCGCGGAAAACAGTGATTGGCATTGGTCATGGAACTTTCGACTATACCAGTGGAGCCGAACACCCTTCCGAGAGTGAAATACCAAATCCCTCTGCAGAATTTGAATATTACAAAGACCCGCCGCCAAGCGTGCCGTAAAGAAATATGAAGCAGCAATATGATACGCAAGTTGTAAGGCGCATCGCGCTGTGTATTTGTACCAGCGTGAAAATCAGTGGATCTCCCACGTCGACAAGATGCTATCCTGATACTTCCTGCCAAGTACGGCCACAAGCAGTCGGATACCCTAAGGAAGCTAATGAGAATGGGAAAGTTGAACATATGAAAAAAAGCGAAAGCGAATCGGTGATCCGTCGGCTATGCCACTCTTGGGCGCAGGAGCATTATCCCAACGGCTTTCCAAATAATAATCCGAGTTTTATCGAATTTCATGCTTGGCTAAGCAATACCCATCCTCTGTATCTTACTTTTCGGACTGCAACCAATGTAAAAGACATAGTTGAGATGTGGTTCGATCAGGAATTCAAACAAACATGGCGTAACTAAAATGGACAAGGAAATGCCCTGCCCGAAATGTAGTGGCGATCCGTTGGGGACTGGTACTGTCAGTTGCATGCGCGACAAGGACTGGTGTACGGGAAACCGTTGCGGGGTTGAGGAGCTGGCTGCGACGTACACTTGCCTGAACCCTCGATGCCATTCGACAGGACAGACGCCTGAAGCAAAACGTTATTCGAGCGTCATAGCGACTAGCGGCCAGAAGCCGCCGTTCGAACTCGATAAAAAATTAAAATCAAACCATGTCCGACGACCAAAGGCAAATTTGCCAGCGATTTGGTGCCGAGTACGCACCGCCCGATATGAATGGGAGGGTGGGAATTGCGCTACAAACATTAGAAAATCTCCCCCTTCATGCTGTCCGAGTTCAGCCAGAGAATGGAGATTGTGGCTGGTACATTTACGGAGGAGAGGTTTCTGCGGACGTGAACTTTTATCAGCCGCTTTGCGTTGCCCACCTCCAAGACTACTGCGCTATGATTGTTCCTTATCTAGTCCTGCCTCCAGGATGGCGAGTCTTACTTGCGCCAGCGTATGAAGATGTTTGGTTCGATGACGAGTTATTGAAGAACCGGCCGACGGCGCGGCGGCCAAAAACAGACGGTTTAAGTAAAATATCGGAATGTTGCTCATAATAATGCCTCGAAAGTCTAATTGTTTCCAACAGGGTTTATATGAAAGAATTTATAAAGAAAAGATTTGATCTTTCGGAAGATGATTGGGATGGTGCTTGTGCGACATTTCTCGTTGGTACGGTAGTCATCGCTGGAGCAGTATTAACACAGGTCAATTCGTTCGAAAAAGGAAAAGCTCGATATTTTCAGATAGGATCAATGCTCTTATTATTTATCTTAATTTTTATCAACACGTTTTTTTTGGTAAAAAAACTAAGCGAAAAGGACGCGAAACCAAAGCTCATGAAATATCGCTCTGAAGTTGCGGCTGCTTTAACTCTATTTGGGTTGTCTTTCTTTCTATATAAATCAGGGCTCGACATAGATAGATCCAATATTAAAGTCAGAGTAAATTCAATTATGGAGATAAAATCTGAAATCGACAAGTCGAGTTTTTGCAAAAGTACTAAAAATTGTGAGGGGCTTAATTATTTAGTACAGAAGAGCTCGACTTCAATTATGAATGATAATCAAGACAAGATTTCTGCTAATATAGTTGATCTTAAAGGGCAGATTTACTTTTTATTTGCTGATCCAGTAGATAGTTTTGCTCGTGAAAAATATATTGGATTGGCAGATGAAGCTTTAATGGATGATGGACCGAAGGTCTTTTATTTTGGCGTATTATTTCAGGCGATGATCATAATTGGCGCCATAATTGCAATTCCCAGAAAAATTGCCTTGGCCTATATTGAAAAAGATAAATAATTTATTCTTTGGAATTATGCGTCTTTTTGATTCTGGAACAACCATCATTCCGTGTGATATGTAACGTTGCTAGTTATGCTCTCTGATGTTGGCTGGGTACGGCCAATGGCAGCCGTTAATCGCGAGCTTGATTCGCTTTTTTAGGCGGGTTAAGTAGGCCAAGTGAAATATATTATCTTCTGAATAGGGGCAGCGCACCATGAATCAAGACGACATTAATGAAATGGAATGGCGTAATCTAGGCAATTGGAGTTGGCGGGGACCGCTCGGCTTGTACTCGAGTAAACGCGACACTAGGCTAGATACGTCGTCTGCAATCGGCCAGAACCGGCCATTCAATGTGTTAAGCCCATCCATGAAATCTGACCTTGAGAATTTGCTTAGAGAGTCGAGAGCTTGGTTGGTCTCTCAGGAACCGCCGACTTCGCAAAGCCAAAAATGGTATGCGCTCCGCGTTTTCAAATCGTTTCTCGACAGAGTTGAATTGGAACCTATCGTGGCAGGAATTGTGCGCGCTGTTCACGCACTGCGCCACCACATTGTGGACCAGTTCGACTGGTCTACTGACTATTGCAAAGACATTTCAGAATTCTGTGACTGCGCAGACAGAATTCGCAGACAATACCAGACGGACCGATAGCGGCCAAGAGCGGACGTTCGCCGGTTGCTTGCGAATGTCTGCTATGGCCAAGACCGGTTTTCCAGGGAATCGTTTCACTACGGGCGTCTGTACCTTGATTATTGGTGATTAAGTCGGCCGGACATGTCTGCGCCATATTACTGCTGCTGAGTCGCCCTATGCTGAGGATCCATATAAACTAAGCTGCGACTCAGCCATCGGGGCGCAATTCTCAAGATGAGGGAAAATAATGAAAGACAAAGCGCAATCAGGCTATAAGCCCGTACAGGACGATGTGCTGAAGACTTTGGGCTTTGCGGTAATCGCAGGACAGAGTGTTGAGCGCCTGATGAGCACTTGCCTGACGTTCCCATTGCACGGCGAGACACGGCAGACTGTAGAGCAGGTCCAAGTCATGCTTGAGCGGCATTCGAAAGCCACTTTGGGGCAACTGCTCAATACGCTGCGAAAGCGGGTGGATCTGCATCCCACCTTTGACGAACAGCTGGATCGCTTCCTCCAACATCGCAATGTCATCGCGCATCGTTTACATGATGTGCCCGGCGGTTTAGACCTGCATTCTGATGAAGGACGGGGAAGGCTAAAGGATTTCCTGCTCCAGTACATGGAGGACGGTCACATCGTCAGCATGGTATTGCTGGGCCTGTTGCGTGAATGGGCGCGTCAAGAGGGCATTGAGCTTCCCAACGAACACCATCTAAGCCAGCGAATGCATGACCACCTTGACATCAATGTCGTGCCTAACATGGAGGTCTTGATTAGGTCTAAAGAACGTGGCGCGGAGCCAAATGTCGCAAATGCGAATTAAGTGTCGCACCTTTCCAGGTTCAACCACACACCGTCAGCAATCTGGCAGAAGAAAATTGTGTCAATGAAATACACTAAATATTTTTTGTTTAATGAGCTGTGTTTATGCGCAAGCTGATTCCGGTACCAGTCGTTGCCGCCGTCGCAGAGATACTTTCACAGCGCACCACGCACGCGTCACTGGACAATTTGTTCATGCATGCCGGTGCCCCAGGTGAACCCCCTGAAGGTAGCAAGTGGGTTAAGGCGCAGGAATGGCTACGTCGGGTCAACCGAGATGAAACGGTTCAGCCACTGAGTGTTTTAGGTCGATTAATAGAAACGTACATGGAAGAGGATCCACCTGAGCCCAGTCCGTTTGATGAAGGCCCGCCACGAACCGAAACGGATGACCAAGAAAAAATTCGAAAAGCGCTTGCTCGTTATGATCTTCAGTACGTCCGGGGAGGGTTGATTTCAGGGACGCTTGGCACGCCTTCGAAAGCACTAGAAGACTATATTCGCGACCGCGACCTGCCTGCAATGGATCATGAATTTAGCAGAGCGTTGGCCAATGTCGAGCATAGCCCAAGAGAGGCGGTTTCGGCCGCAAGCAATATTCTTGAGAGCGTTTGCAAGGTCTACATTGCAGAACGAGGTCTTGAGGCGCCGCCAAAACAAGACTTGAAGCCCGTTTGGTCAGTAGTTAGAAAAGACCTTGGATTCGATCCTAGTGTGGTTGAAGATAAGGATCTACAGGTAATTCTTACTGGGCTGTTCGCTATCGTTGAAGGAATCGGCGCGCTGAGAACGCATACCAGTTCTGCTCATGGTGCCGGTAAGAAACAATACAAACTTCAGCCTAGACATGCCCGTTTGGCAATTCACAGCGCTCATACAGCAGCCTTGTTCATTTTGGAGTCTTGGGAGAAGAAGGTTTCGTGACCTAGCTGGTGGGGGATGAAAACGGCCAAAAGCGGATCCACCGGTGGCGAAAATTGATGAAAGATGCGAAATATGGCGGCTGTAATATTGTTAGCTGAAGAAATTGCTGAGCGGCAGCTACTGGCGGCAATTCGACTTTGGCACGAAGGAGACTACGTTTCTGCGATTACTCTCGCTGGCGCAGCGGAGGAAATACTCGGAAAACGCCTGCGAAAAAAGGGAAAAGAGCCATCTTTCGATAACATAAAGAGTGCAATTATGGCGTTGTCGCAGACGCTTGTTGACGAAAATCAAAAAACCGAGAAAATAGTCGGTGATTTACTGAACCAGACCAAAAATGAACTGAAGCATTACTCTGGTGATGACCATTTAGAATTTGATTTGTTAGAAGACTCTATCGAACTACTCGAGCGTGCAATAACAAATTATCAGATGCTTACTGGAGTCATCCACAATGAGATGATTTCATTCTGGGCAGCTATCGATGGTACTGGTAAATTATGACTATATCCATCCAACGATTGGCTCGAGCTGCCATTTGGGACAATGCCAGTAAGCGGCCAAAAGCGGACCCAGCTTATTTCGATTTTATGGCATCTTCGGCCAAGAGCATTGATAGGAATGGACAATGAACGCGCACTGTCGAGATTTTATGCTGCGCCTTCGAGAAGCGCTAACTGCTTCCTGGGACAAACAAACCGCTTATCTTGAAATCGAAGAAATAGGAAACCCAGCACTTGGGCAGTGCTATCCAACGTCGAGGGTAGTGCAGCATTACTACCCCGAGACCGAAATTATCAAGGGACAGGTGTGGAGCGGTAAAACTCGCGAGGTACACTTTTGGAATGGGGCTCGCATCGGGGAGAAGTGGTATCACATTGACCTGACTTGGCAACAGTTTCCACCTGGTTTTGTTATTCAGGAATTCGCGGTCATCGAGCGTCAGGAGCTGAATGATAGCGAGAGAACGATAATACGCTGCGCGTTGTTGCTAAAACGGGTTGAGGATTACATAAATGCTCGCCCCGAGCGTTGATATTTAGACGCCCCACAACCGACCTTCATCCATCATTCTTGAACCCTTCTCCGAGTATGCCAACCCTCTATACGCTTATTCCCGATGCAGACGCAATTTTGGCACTTCAACCCGAAGAGTTGGCTGGACTCGGGTAAGCGTCCAGCCGTCCCATCTATGAATTCTTAATCGGCACCGCCAAACTATCGCCTCGATCAATACAGGAGGTGGAAGGTGTCAAACAAGGACCGGGAAAAAGTGTGGGAAGAACGTGTGGCGCAGTGGCGGGCCAGCGGACTATCGCAGCGCGCATACGCCATCGAGCAAGGCTTTCCGATCCGGCAGGTAGGCTATTGGGTACGGCGACTGACCAAGTCGCCGGCCGTGCCAGGCTTGTTACCGGTGCGGGTGGCGCCGGCGGCGCCGGCACCAGCGGCGATCAGCCTGCGCAACGAGCGTGGCTGGACCCTGAGCCTGCCGGGCGACGTCCCTGCCGGCTGGCTGGCCGAACTGATGCGCGCGCTGTGATGGAGCTGTTGGCCGATGCGATCTGGCTGGCGACGGCGGCGGTGGACATGCGCACCGGCATCGACGGCTTGTCGCTGCACGTGCAGCAGGCGCTGGGGCGCCCGCCGTGCGACGGCGCGGCCTACGTGTTCGCCAACCGCCGCCGCACGCGCCTCAAGCTGGTGTGCTGGGACGGCACCGGCGTGTGGATGTGCTTGCGCCGCCTGCATCACGGCCAGTTCGTCTGGCCGCAGGCGGACGATGCGTGCTGGCAGATGAGCGCGGAACAATGGCGCTGGCTGGTCGCCGGCGTGGACTGGCAGCGCCTGTCGGCACCGGCGCCAGCCCAGTGGCGCTTGTGACGACGTAAACTGTTTTGCTTGTAAACGTGGAAGGCACCCGGTAAACTGTCGCGCCATGGACCTGCTCAACGAACTCGCCCGCACCGACATCGACCCGGCCCTGCTGGCGCAGGTGCAGGCGCTGTTCGCACAGCAGCAGGCCAAGCTGGCCGAGAAAGATTTCAAGATCACGGCGCTGACCCACGAGCTGGCCTACTACCGCCGGATCCGCTTCGGCAAGGCCAGCGAGGCGCTCGTCGGCGAGCAACGCTTGCTGTTCGAGGAAACGGTCGACACCGACCTGGCCGCCATTGAGGAGGAGCTCGAAGGCCAAGCGCCGGCCAAGCGCCAACGCAAGCGCGCCGGCCGCCAGGCGCTGCCGCCTGAACTGCCGCGCATCGAGCACCGCCACGAGCCCGACTCGTGCCAGTGCGGCCAATGCGGCGCCGACCTGGTCAAGATCGGCGAGGACGTCAGCGAGCAACTGGACGTGGAGCCGGCGCGCTTCTTCGTGCATCGCCACATCCGTCCGCAGTACGCCTGCCGTCCGTGCGAGACGGTGACGGCCGCGCCGATCCCGCCGGCCGTCATCGATGGCGGCATGGCCGCCACCGGCCTGCTGGCGTGGGTCGCCGCCAGCAAGTACCTCGACCATCTGCCGCTGTACCGGATCGAGCAAATCGCCGCGCGCCAAGGCGTGCCGCTGGCGCGTTCGACCTTGGCCGAGTGGATCGGACACATCGGCGTGGCCTTGCAGCCGCTGGCCGACCGGCTCGCCGAACTGCTGCGGCAACACGACTGCCTGCACGCCGACGAAACCCCGGTGCGCCAACTCGATCCCGGCAGCGGCAAGACCCGCCACGCCTACCTGTGGGCCTACCGCTCCGGCGCGCATGACGACGGGCCGCCCATCGTCGTGTTCGACTACCAGACCAGCCGCGCCGGCACCCATGCGCGCGCCTTCCTGCATGGCTGGCGCGGCCATCTGATGGTGGACGATTACGTGGGCTACAAGGCCCTGTTCGTCGACGGCCCCACCGAACTGGCCTGCCTGGCCCATATCCGTCGTAAATTCTTCGACGTGCACGCCGCCAGCGGCAGCCCCGTCGCCGAGGAGGCGTTGCGCCGCATCGCGGCGCTATACGCGATCGAGCAGCAAGGCGCGGGGCTCGATCCGCCGCAACGCCGGGCGCTGCGCGAACGATTGGCCATGCCGGCGCTGGCCGAACTGCATGCCTGGTTGCTTGCCACCCAGCGCGCCGTCGCCGCCGGCAGCGGCACGGCCAAGGCCGTCGACCATGCGCTCAAGCGCTGGCCGGCGCTGGAGCGCTATGCCGGCTCGGGCACGCTGCCGATCGACAATAATCCGGTCGAAAACGCCATCCGTCCCATTGCCATCGGCAAAAAGAACTGGTTGTTCACCGGCTCGGAGCGGGCGGGCCATCGTGCCGCCGCCATCCAGAGCCTGTTCGCCACCGCCAAGCTCAACGGACTAGATCCGGCGCGCTGGCTGGCGACTGTTTTGGAACGTCTCCCGACGTGCCCCAACAGCCAGATCGACTCGCTGTTGCCATTTCCGGACTTTATCCAAACCTAAGCACGCTGCATAGGTGGGGCCGCTGGCCGCTTACGGAAAGTCCGCAGCAAAGATGCGAGCTACAGAAGTCGCGTAAGCCATCGACATCGACATCGTCAGCGATGGCGATGGCGAACAATATCGTCAGCTTGCCGCGCCCCGCGCGCTGAAGGCTCGGACAGCCGCTACACGGAACCTCGAACGCGTGGACATGCGCCCATAGGGCCGCGCAGCAACTGGCCCGCGACAAAAGGCAGCAGTAGCAGAAGTTAAAAAATGATGGAGCCTCGCTAGGCTCGGCCAGCTTGAGCTCCCTCGAAAAGTCATAGGCGTATATCAGGCTGTCATATGAGAGGCGCGTTGGAATCGGTTGAGTGGTTGGTGACCGCCACACGCTTCCTAATCCACTGGAAGAGCAAGTCGACGATGAGGACTGTGATCCACATTGACCAAAGGGTATGGGTGAGGAAGTGCGCGCCTCGGAGTTGCTGTATCCACCCGACGGCAAAACCGAACATCAGCAGCGCGCATGCAACGGCGGCCGCTTTGCGTGGTCGATCGGGAAGCCAGAACACCGCCAGTGCAGCGAGCCACAGAGCGCTGGATGCATGGCCGGCAGGCAGGCAATTACCAGCGGAAACTCCGCCAGGCACCAGTTCCAGAAGCCTGACGAAGGGAGCGTCGCCGCCATAGCGCTGCAAATCCCAAGGGCAGTGAGAGCTGCTAAATTGCTTCAGTGTGCTAATGACCAACGGCACGCTGATCGCCGACAACGCCAGCACGCGCATGCCAATGCGTGTACTGGCACGCCAAGCAACGAAAGGCCGAATCCGATCCCATGTCGCTACTGCGATCACACCGATGGCGGCGACGATCAATGTACCTTTGAGCAGAACGTGATTGAAGCGCTCTGCAAACCATGCGTGGCGCCAGGGGAAGGTTCCACTAGCCCGATCAAACATGGCATCAGCCAAGTTCAGATCGATGTTTGTGTAGTTGCCAATCCATAGGATTAACAGCGCCGACACCAAGAGTAGCTTCTGGACGGGCCGGATGGATTGGAAACGGTTAACGCTACTTAGGAACAGTGCAGGCATTGAACAAATCCAGTTCAGGTTTATAGACTTTGGTTTTGATGTTCATCATCCCGAGCACCGAATGGAAGACGTTGTCATGTGAGTATTTCTGACCTCGCCGGGATACCAGGCATTCTCGCTCGATGCCGAAGCGCTCGCTATAGCCGTCGTCAAACCAGAGCATCATCGGTACATGCCGCTGCTCCTCTGGCGACATGACGTAAGGTGCGCCGTGCAAGTACATATTTTTCTCCCCCAGCGACTCGCCGTGATCAGAGAAGTACAGCATGGCGGTGTCGACGTCATCTTCGGCGCCGGCTGTGCGTAGCAGATCAATGGTCTTGCTCAGGAAATAGTCGGTATATGCAATGGTGTTGTCATAGGCTGCGACGATGGATTCGCGCGAGCATTTTCCAACTTCATTGGTAGTGCATACCGGGCCAAATCGTTGGAACTCGGCTGGATACCGGTTTCTGTAGGCGGGGCCGTGACTGCCTTTCTGGTGGAGCACGATGACTATGTCTCGCTTGGCATTGCGGATAACCCCGGGCAGACCTTGCAGAAGCCGTTCGTCGAAGCATTCATCTGTATTGCAGAACGGTTCACCTGGTGTAGGACGAGATAGGTCCTCGTAAGAGATTCTGTCGCATACACCCTTGCAGCCGGAGTTATTGTTACGCCACAAGACATCAATGCCAGCGTAGCTGATGACATCCAGTAAGCCCTCCTGAGATCTAGCCTTTCCATCAGAATAATCCTCGCGGGTAAAGCCGGAGAAAACACATGGTAGTGAGACTGCAGTAGCCGTCCCACACGATTGGACCTGCGTGAAATTTATTAGCCCATCTTGTTTGGCTAATAATGGGTTCGTGTCGCGTTCGTAGCCGTTGAGCGAAAAGTTCATTGCGCGCGCTGTCTCCCCGACCACGATGACGGTAACAGTGCGGCGTTTTTGACCAGCCCACAATTTCCCTTTGGACGCATCGGTACCTAACGGCATCACGACCAGCGGCTTTTCGAACTTGCGTCGAACGAACGTCTTACTTGCATGGAGTACGTTGGTGGGCGTGAGCAGGAAGCGCATCTGTCGGTTCTCCCGCACGGCAGGCGCCAGTGTTTTGAAGAACGACATGAGCAAGACTGCAGCGAGGAACGTAGAAAGCAGCAAAAAGCCTGTATTGGTTAATACCGCGCGCGCCATCGACGGGTACTGAACTTTGATGCAATAGATCAGAACCGACGGGAAGACGCCGAGCAGGCCTATCGTCAGAAAAAGGTTCAAACTTAACAGGTCTGTGGCTTCACGTACATCGGTCTCGAATACGTTCTGAAGCATCGATGCGTCAATGGCGATGCCATACTGATCAATGAAGTAGCTCGCCGAGGCGGCCAGCATGAATAGCACGATCAATACCGGCTTGAGCACAAAACGAAAGCTGGCCATGCACAAGAATGCATTGAAAATGAATACGAGTGCAGCAAACGAACCAAGATATAGCGGAACGTGGGACAGTTGCGCACCACCGGTTGCGGCAATAAATAGCCTCCAAAAACTCTGGTTGTACAACAGCACCAACAACGTTGCGCTGGCCAGCGTCAGCTGCCACGGGCGCGTGCCGGGAAGTCGGAATTGCACGATAGCCGCTTGCGGAAAAAAATTCTGGATAGCGGGAATCATCGCATCGCCTCCCTAGCGCATATGAGCTGACGCAAGGTGTTGAGACGATGCCCTAAAGTGCAGCGATGTAGAGGCGTCCCAGATGAAGCACTGGTATGAATGTGAAACAGATGCATGGAATTCTCCGTTAAATTAAAGGAAGAATTCGGCGGGATACATTAACTACGCAAAGCTGCCTGAGCTGAATATAAACGTGTGATGATCGACGCCGAACTTAAGCGGCGCGAATCCATTTGGGACGCTCTGGGAGACTGAAATATGGACAGGAAGGAGCAAGTTCTGCGGCCTCTACATGCGAGAGAAGCGATTCATTGAATGATGGTGAACATTGCGCATCGCCTGTACCAAGCGATCCATGGTGGCTACAGGTAGCACAATCGGCGTGCTGTGCTGACTTCTTTGTGGACGATGATTTATCCGTAATTGACTTCGCATCGTCAGTCTTGTGTTCATGTTCATGATGGCCGAAATGGTTAGCGCCTACCCCCTGCTCATGCATGCAATAGGCGGTCACTGTCGCCCAGCTCAACTGGCCGGCGATCGCGATGATCAACATGACGACAAAGCGCTTGAACATATAAAAGTGCAAACCTATCCCTGGGCATGAGCGCCCGATTAGTTCGTGCTACCGCAATGGCGGGATGGACGAACCAGTGCACCGGGGCCTAGAGCCCTGGAGATGTTAATAGCGACTTGTGCGCGTATGCGCATCCCCATGCGCAGGCATTGAAGCCCACAGCCATAACGAGTGCGTGCTTAAATCAACTTGTGAGCGAAAATCGGCGGCGCACTCTCTTCTTGCCCACAAGGGCTTCGGCACGACTTCAATGAAGGCTAGAAAGACGGAATGCTGCCGGAATCAGGCGACGTTATGCCACTGTGGGCGCTCTGGAGGGGGGGCAAAGGAGGAGGATGGATGAACGACATTCTCCATTGGGGCAATGCTCGCCAATAAAGGATGAAAAACGCTTTCGGCGACACCGTCGTGTGAATGAACACCGTGGGCGCAGACCGAACAATGGGTATGAGCGGCAGTCTTTTTCGAGAGGTTTGGCTTATCTTGGGAAGCGTCTTCGTTACTGTCGGGCGCGGCTGCATGCTGATGGTGACCGAAGTGTTGAGGCCCCTGTCCTGCTTCGTGCAGACAATAGGCGGTGACCGCACTCCAGCTCAACTGAAGTGCGATCACTGTCATCAACAAGTAAAGAAATCTACGGGCCATTGGGCTAGTATAACATGGCAATTTCGGCGTAGTGAAAAAGTAAGCCAATATCTACAAGGCTCGCCGCGATGTTGCCAATGTTTATCTAATTGCAGTTTTCCTTCCGATATCATTCAAGATATCAAAGATAAGTCTACTTTCACGTATTGCTGGTCCTATCCTGATAAGCCAACAAGCGCAAGGCGTTGACTACCACAATGAGAGTGGAACCTTCATGAAATAGCACTGCTGTGCCGATGTTGAGCCCGAAGATCGTCGCGGGAATGAGAACTGCCACCACGCCCAGGCTGACCCACAAATTCTGTTTGATGATGCGGCTGGTTTGTCGTGATAGGCCCACGACAAATGGCAGCTGGCTCAGATCGTCCCCCATCAATGCTACATCGGCCGCTTCCAACGCGACATCAGAGCCGGCGGCGCCCATGGCGATGCCGACAGTCGAATTGGCCATGGCCGGTGCATCGTTGACCCCATCACCTACCATGGCAACCTTGCCGTGGTCTTTACGTAGTTGCTTGATGGCGTCGACCTTTTGCTCCGGCATCAGATCGCCTTTAGCCTCTGTCAGGCCAACTACTTTGGCAACGGCATCAGCAACTTTCTGGTTGTCTCCCGAGATCATAATCAATCGTTCAATTCCCAGTGAGCGCAGCCTAGTCATCACATTGGCCGCAACGTCCCGTGGCGTATCCATCACGCCGATCACACCCAGGTACCTATCGCCTTTCAGCACCACCATAGTGGTACGGCCTTCGATCATGAGTTGCGTATTTGCTTGCTCTTGCTCGACAGGTAGTTTTGCGCCATTAAACTCGGAGAAGAAGACAGGCTTGGCGATATAGACCGTTTCACCGTCTACCATGGCCTGAATACCGCGGCCCGTAATACTTTTGACGTCCTGGGCGGAGGGGAGCGATGCGTTTTTACCTAGGCGCTCCTGCGCTCCTTCCACCAGTGCCGACGCCAATGGGTGATCGCTATGCGATTCGACCGCCGACACCAATGCAAGCAGCTCCGATTCGGTGACGCCGGCCGCCGGTACGACATCGGTGAGCTTGGGCTTACCCTCGGTTAAAGTGCCGGTTTTATCAAATGCGATCGAGGTCAATGTGCCGAGATTTTCCAGAGGGCCGCCGCCTTTAACCAGCACACCGCTGCGTCCCGCGCGCGCCACGCCCGATAGTACGGCACTGGGAACGGAGATGGCCAGTGCGCACGGACTGGCGGCAACGAGCACAGCCATTGCACGATAGAAGCTTTCGCTGAAGGACTCGTCCACTACAACAAAGGCGAACATCAGCAATGCGACGATGCCCAGCACCGAAGGTACGAATATGCGTTCGAATTTATCAGTGAATTGCTGCGTCGGTGAGCGCTGGGCTTCAGCTTCTGCCACCATCTGTACTACGCGCGCCATGACAGATTGTTTTGCCAAGCGAGCGACCATCACCTCGATGGCCCCGGCACCGTTGATCGTGCCGGCAAATACGCGGTTGTTCGCGGCAACCTTGTCGAATGCGGCGATGGCCGCCGTCGCATCGTCAACGGGCTGTTTGTCGACGGGGACGCTTTCTCCTGTTACAGGCGCCTGATCTACGCTGGTCGTCCCTTGCGTCACGACGCCATCGGCCGGCATTCTTTCGTTCGGTTTCACCAAGACGACATCTCCGGCTCGGAGCGTCTCGACGCCTACCACCTCGGTACTGTCTCCCCGTTTGACTGTAGCGGTTTCCGGTGCCAGTTTAGCCAGCGCCTCGATTGCTCTGCGTGCGCGGCCCATCGCAAAATGTTCAAGCGCGTGGCCGAGGCTAAAGAGAAATAGCAGCAGCGCGCCTTCAGCCCATTCGCCAAGCGCTGCGGCGCCGGCAGCGGCAACAAGCATGAGTGTGTCAATTTCAAAGCGGCGCGCAAGGAGGTTTTGGATTGCCTCCTTGGTGGTGAAAAAGCCGCCAAAGAAATAGGCGCTTATATAGAGGCAAAGGGCCAGCCATCCTGGGCCGAACTGATTTTTTTCTGCCACCCAACCGGCCAAGAGGAGCGCGCCAGTCAATCCAACGAAAACAAGCTCTGCCTTCTCTCCTAGAAAGCCGTTGTGATTGTGTTCATTGCCCGCGCCATCGTTTTTATCATGGCTGTGATCATGCCCGTCCTTATCATCATGTTTCATGTGCAATCCTTCATCAATTCAAACTGGTGTGTTTACAGCACGACGGACGCGGCTGCGGCATTGCAATTCAAACCAGGATGAAGCGATCAGGACGTAGAGGGCACTCAGAGATATGAGATGTGTAGCTCACGGCTGCGGCAGGGGCAACGATTTCACCTGGGGTGAACCCCAATGCATCCGAGGGCTGACTAAATAGCGCAAAACCTGCGCCATGACAGGCGCCGCAGTCGGGGTGTGACTTGACAGACTTAGCATTGGATTGGCTCTTTTCAGCGCTATCCTGATGTTGGTGCGCGTGATGACCGAAATGCATTGCGGCGCTTCCCGACTCATGACGACAATAGTCCCCTGCAGCCGCCCAGGAGAACTGGAATGGCACAATAATTAACAGGAAAATCAACAGTATTCGTCGCATGGAGTAATAGTAGCATGATGCTAAATCGGAAGACTGTACGACAGTTCACATCCAACCCACTATGGCACTATGTGGCAAGATTGCCTTTAGGTACGTGCTTTACTAATTGCAAACCTTTAAGCAACGACAGTTGGAATAGCTAAAAATTTTCTGCACACAACAAATTAAAACGCACTCATCATGTTATAGTGCAGCCATGGCCCGTCGAACCCTCATCATGCTAATTGCCCTACTCGCGCTGCAGTTCAGCTGGAGCGTGGTGGCAGTCTATTGCACACATGAGACGGGCAGAGCAGCAAATCATTTCGGCCATCACCCTGACGCCAGCGCCGTGGATGATGTGGCTTCGGTGCTGAAAGAAAAGCCGTCGGACGCGAAGAAGTCGTCGGTCCATTCACATTGCTCTTCCTGCGCTCACGGCACTTTGTCGATCAGTAGCTTTGAAGATATATCGCATCCGCACTTCGCTGAAGCTGCTCCGGTTTCTACCGATATCGTCCTTTCCTCTTACTACATTGCTCCTCCTGAGCGCCCTCAATGGGTAGTCGCCGCTTAACTCCGGCGGTTAGTGTAGTTCTCTTTATAGTTATGTGATCTTTGCCTGAATTTAGGCAGATTGCTGCACGCCGTCGGATTTCTTCGTTTCTTAATTTCGGAGTTATTCATGCAATCCAGACATTTAGTCATGGGCGCGGCTGTACTATTTGCGCAGCTTATCCCATTTAGTGCCCAAGCAGTTGGGCAGCAATCCCCCGCGTATGTTGCCGGCGAGCGTATGCAAACAATTGATACGAGCAATGCACCATTAACGTTGGAACAAGCCATCTCCATGGCTCTGGCCACCAGCCCTGAACTGCGTTCGGCCGCCCAAAGTGTGGCGATCGCCGAAGGCGCGCGTGTACAGGCCGGCCTGTTTCCTAATCCGGAGATTTCCCTGCTGCGTGAAGGCATGTCCTCGACCAGCGGGCGTACCGATACCTATCAACTAAGCCAGGCCCTTGAACTGGGTGGAAAACGTGGCGCCCGCATCAAGCTGGCAGACCAGGATCGCATCCTCGCGCTTGGCGACGTCACTGTCGGCAAGGCCGATCTACGCGCCGATGTCATCGCTGCCTTCTTGGAAGCCATCACGGCGCAAGAGCACGTGACGCTGGCCAAAGAATCGCTGAGCCTCGCCGGCAAGGCTACAAGCGCCGCTAGCCGTCGTGTAGCAGCTGGCAAGATCTCTCCACTTGAGAAAACCCGTTCCAGCGTGGTCGAGGCGGGCGCGCGGCTGGAGCTGTCGCAAGCGCTGGCTGACGCGACGTTGGCCAAACGGCGCTTAGCCGCTTTGTGGGGGAGCACCGAGCCTGAGAAGCGGCCTTTACAGACCCCCGACATTGATTTGGCTGCGATTCCGCCTTTGGCGGAACTGCAGTCACGTCTGGACACGTCGCCACAGATGCAACGAGCGAAAATACAGATCGCACGCCAAGAATCACAGGTCAATCTCGCCAAAGCTGATCGCATTCCCGATCTGACCGTGACGCTCGGTCAGAAGAAGGACCGCATGACAAATGTCTCGCAGACGGTGGTTGGCCTGGCTATTCCCTTACCGCTGTTCAACCGCAACCAGGGCAATTTATTGTCTGCCCTACGCAGTGTAGACAAGGCCAGGACTGACGCTGAGGTCGAATACCTAAGGGCAAGCCAGGCGATCGCCGACGCCCATCAGCGTGCATCGGTCGCGCAAGAGCAGATCGATAGCATGCGAAAGGAAATTCTCCCTGCTGCGCAAAGCGCCTTCGATGCGGCGGTGACCGGCTTCGAGTTGGGCAAGTTCGGTTTTATTGATGTGCTCGATGCGCAGCGCACTCTGTTCCAGAGTCGCGCTCAGTATTTGAGCGCGCTATCGGCTCGCTATCGCTCTCTGGCCGATCTGCAGCGCTACACCGCTGTGGATGACAACGCAGGCTCCATCCCGACCTACAGGAATGCAAAATGAATTTTAATATCGACAAACAATCTATAAAGCCTGCGCTGGTCATCGTGCTGATCGGCATCGTCTTGGCCGCAATCATCATGTTCTGGAAAAAAGACGCAGGTAATGGCGCCGCTACCGAAGCGCCGCGCGCAGAAGAAGGCAAGGAAAGTAGTCACGCTGAGAAGGAAGGTGGTCACGCTGAGAAGGAAGGTGGTCACGCTGAGAAGGAAGGTGGCCACGCTGAAAAGGAAGGCGGTAAGGAAGGAGATCACGCTGACGAAGAAGGCGTTATCAAGCTCAACGTTCAGCAACTCCAGACCGCTGGCATTACTGTTGCGAAGGCCGCGCCGGCAACTATGGGCAATGTAATGCAGTTGCCAGGTGAAGTGCGCTTTAACGAAGACCTGACCGCGCACATCGTACCGCGCACACCAGGTGTAGCCGAGGCGGTATCAGCCGACCTTGGACAGTCCGTCAAAAAAGGGCAGGTGCTTGCTGTTATCTCCAGCCCTGCGCTGGCTGACCTGCGCAGTGCTTCGCTCGCGGCGCAAAAACGCCTTGGCCTGGCGCAACTGACTTATCAGCGGGAGAAGAAGCTGTGGGAAGACAAAATCTCGGCAGAGCAAGACTATTTGCAGGCGCAGACCGCATTGCGTGAGGCCGAGATCGAAGCGCAGAGTGCGAAATCAAAACTCTCCGCATTGGGTGCGGGTGAAGGTGATGGCACACTCAACCGCTATGTGCTGCGCGCGCCGTTCAACGGCGTGGTGGTGGAAAAGCATATTGCACAAGGTGAAGCTGTTAAGGAAGATGCCAATGTGTTTTTGCTGTCGGACCTGTCGAGCGTCTGGGTTGAAATTATTGTGACGCCAAAGGATCTTGAAACTGTGCGTGTTGGCGAAACTGTACGGATTACTACCGCAGCGAACGATACTAGCGCAACGGGCAAGGTCAGCTACGTGGGTAACCTACTCGGTGAGCAAACCCGTACTGCCAAGGCGCGGGTAGTCATCACCAATCCAAATCTGGCATGGCGCCCAGGTCTCTTCGTCAACGTAGCGGTGCTGCGTGGCGAGAAGAACGTGCCGGTCGCTGTCGCGGCTGATGCGGTGCAAACGGTCGAAGGAAAAACGGTGGTGTTCGTCAAGGTCGACAAGGGCTTCAAGATGCAGCCAGTGAAGACCGGCGACAACGACGGGAAGCTAGTTGAGATCGTTGGTGGTCTGTCCGCTGGTACTACGTATGCCGCATCGAGCAGCTATGTCTTGAAAGCCGAACAGGGCAAAGGCACTGCAGGCCATGACCACTGATCGGGGAACCAGACATGTTTGAACGTATCATACAATTTGCCATCGGCCAGAGATGGCTGATCATGCTGGCGGTGATCGCCATGGCCGCCATTGGTGTCTACAGTTATCAGAAGCTGCCAATCGACGCCGTGCCGGACATCACCAACGTCCAGGTACAAATTAATACCAGTGCCAGCGGCTATTCGCCGTTGGAGGTTGAACAGCGCGTAACCTTCCCAATTGAAACGGTGATGGCCGGCCTGCCGAATCTTGAGCAGACCCGGTCGTTGTCGCGCTATGGCCTGTCCCAGGTAACGGTGATCTTTAAGGATGGTACCGATATCTATTTCGCTCGGCAATTAGTGAACCAGCGTATACAAGAAGCAAGGGACAAGCTGCCTGCTGGGGTTGCTCCAATGATGGGCCCGATCTCGACCGGCTTGGGAGAAATCTATCTCTGGACCGTGGAAAGCGAGCCCAACGCAAAAAAAGCGGACGGCACCCCATACACGCCGACTGACCTGCGCGAGATCCAAGACTGGATCATTAAGCCACAGTTGCGTCAGGTCCCTGGCGTTACCGAGATCAACTCCATTGGCGGCTTTGCCAAGGAGTACCATATCACGCCTGATCCTGTGAAGCTGAGCTCTTATGGGCTGACGCTGAAAGACGTGGTTGCATCGATCGACCGTAACAATAATAACGTCGGCGCCGGCTACATTGAGCGCAAGGGGGAGCAGTTCCTGATCCGCGCGCCGGGCCAGGTTCGTACACTGGAAGACATACGCAACACTATCCTCAATAATGTGCAGGGTGTGCCGATTCGTATCCGCGACGTAGCGGAAGTGGCAATCGGACGAGAGCTGCGTACTGGCGCCGCAACGGAGAACGGCCGCGAGGTCGTGCTCGGCACGGTCTTCATGCTGATCGGTGAGAACAGCCGTGTGGTATCGCAGGCTGTCTCGAAGAAAATGGTAGAGGTCAACCGTACGTTGCCGACGGGCGTCAAGGCTATCCCGGTTTATGACCGTACCGTGTTGGTCGACAAAGCCATCAACACCGTCAAGAAAAATCTTCTTGAGGGTGCGATTCTGGTGATCATTATCCTTTTCCTCTTCCTTGGTAATATCCGCGCGGCACTCATCACCGCGATGGTCATCCCATTGGCGATGCTCTTTACCTTTACTGGTATGGTGCAGTACAAGGTCAGCGCCAACCTCATGAGTCTCGGTGCGTTGGACTTCGGCATCATCATTGACGGCGCCGTCGTGATCGTCGAAAACTGCGTTCGCCGCCTGGCACATGCTCAGGAACACCTGAAACGCCAGCTTACCTTGCGTGAGCGATTCGATGAAGTGTTTGCTGCGGCAAAAGAGGCACGCCGCCCACTGTTGTTTGGTCAGCTGATCATTATGGTCGTGTACCTGCCGATCTTCGCCCTGACGGGCGTAGAGGGCAAGATGTTCCACCCGATGGCTTTCGCTGTTGTCGCAGCGCTCTTGGGCGCAATGATACTGTCGATGACCTTCATCCCTGCTGCTGTTGCCCTGTTCATCGGCAAGCGCGTAGCGGAGAAAGAGAATCGTCTGATGGTGTGGGCAAAGAATGCCTACGAGCCGCTGTTGGAAAAAGTCATGCGCAGCGGTACTGCGGTGCTGACCGGTTCGGTGGTATTGATCGTATTGTGCGGTTTGCTGGCCACACGCATGGGCAGTGAGTTTATTCCAAACCTGAACGAAGGAGACATAGCCATACAGGCGTTGCGGATCCCTGGCACCAGCCTCACTCAGTCGCTGGAAATGCAGAAGAAGCTAGAAGCAGGATTGAAAGCGAAATTCCCTGAAATTGACCGTATATTTGCTCGTACCGGTACCGCGGAGATCGCTTCGGACCCAATGCCGCCGAACATTTCGGATGGCTACATCATGTTCAAGCCTGAATCAGAATGGCCAAAGCCGAAGAAGACTCGTGACGAGCTGGTCGCAGAAATCAAGGAAGAAGCAGAGAATTATGTAGGTAACGCCTACGAGTTTTCACAGCCAATTCAGTTGCGTTTCAATGAGCTGATTTCCGGTGTTCGTAGTGACGTTGCAGTAAAGGTTTACGGCGACGACATGGACGTGCTAGCGAAAACCGGTCAGGAAATTGCCGAGGTACTTCAGCGCGTGCCAGGTGCGACCGAGGTCAAGGTTGAGCAAACTGGCGGGCTCCCGATGCTCACAGTCAAGATCGATCGTGAAAAGACAGCGCGTTACGGTCTGAACATCGGCGACGTGCAGGAAGCGCTGGCCATTGCCACTGGTGGCCGCGAAGCCGGCATCATGTTTGAAGGCGATCGCCGGTTCGACATCCTGGTGCGTATGCCGGAAGTCATGCGTAGCGACTTGGACGCGCTACGTCGTCTGCCAATTTCATTGCCTGTGCCGGCAGGTGCGGCAACATCGTTCATTCCATTGGGCGAAGTGGCAATGCTGGAATTCGCGCCTGGTCCAAACCAGATTAGTCGCGAGAACGGCAAGCGGCGTATCGTCATCAGTGCCAACGTATCCGGCCGTGACATCGGTAGCTTTGTGCCCGAGGCCGAGCAGGCCATCGCCAAGAGCGTGAAGATCCCATCAGGCTACTGGACCACGTGGGGCGGTACTTTCGAACAGCTTCAGTCGGCAACCCAGCGCCTGCAAATCGTCGTGCCGCTGGCCTTGTTCCTCGTATTCACCCTGTTGTTCGTCATGTTTAATAACGTGAAAGATGGCTTGTTGGTGTTCACAGGCATTCCATTCGCGCTGACCGGCGGCATCATCGCCTTGTCGATGCGGGGCATCCCGATGTCGATCTCTGCGGCAGTGGGCTTCATCGCTTTGTCAGGTGTAGCCGTGCTGAACGGCTTGGTGATGATCTCCTACATCCGGTCCCTGCGCGAAGAGGGAATGGCTTTGGATAAGGCAGTCGTGATAGGCGCGCTGACTCGTCTGCGCCCGGTACTGATGACCGCCCTGGTCGCCTCCCTAGGCTTCGTACCAATGGCGCTTGCCACCGGTACCGGCGCCGAAGTACAGCGCCCGTTGGCGACAGTAGTTATCGGCGGCATCTTGTCGTCGACGGCATTGACCTTGCTGGTACTTCCTCTGCTATACCGCCTCATGCACCGAAACGACGAAGTGAAGGAGCCAGTCGCCGATGACGCACAGACCGTTCACTAACCCAAACTAATTCACGACTGAAAGCGGCCGGCAACTATCGGCCGGCTCTACCGGCTCGCTGTAATGCGAGCCGGCGGGGTTCCTCACGCCTAAAAAACGTGTCACCAAACGAGGATATTCATTATGACTTCTGATTCGGCGGTACACGATAAGCTTCAGCCTTACTTGGTATACGGCTCTATTGTGATGCTTCTGGTTCTAGCGGGCTTCATTTTCTGGCTTAACTACAGTTACAAGCGGCGGCTTAAGAAGAGCAGAAAGCCGCATCTGGACCTGGTCACCCCTTCGCCGAAGCCTCACGGCCACCGGCGCCACAAGAAACCTAGAAAGTAAAGGAGCGACAATGAGTTCCAGTCACGCGAACGACGGCACCGAAGGGAAAAACGAACGCCCCCTGTGGATTGCATTGATACTCACCACTACGTTCCTGATAGCCGAGGTCGTGGGAGGCGTAATGACAAATAGTCTTGCGCTAATATCCGACGCTGCCCATATGTTCACAGATTCCGCCGCACTGGCGGTGTCATTGGCGGCCATTCGCATCGGCAAACGCGCGGCGGATAATTTGCGTACCTTTGGCTATTACCGCTTTGAGATCCTGGCTGCGGCATTCAATGCAGTGCTGTTGTTCATGGTGGCGATGTACATCTTGTACGAAGCCTATCAGCGAATCAACAACCCGCCCGAAATTCAGACCAGTGCGATGTTAATTGTAGCAACATTGGGCCTGGCAATTAATCTTATCAGCATGCGTCTGCTGGCCAACGACAAGGACAAGAGCCTCAACGTCAAAGGTGCCTATTTGGAGGTGTGGAGCGACATGCTCGGGTCGGTCGGTGTCATCGCCGGCGCAATTATCATCCGGGTCACAGGCTGGCCATGGGTTGATTCAGCCATTGCGGTGCTGATCGGCCTGTGGGTATTGCCACGTACCTGGACTCTTCTCAAGGAAAGTATGAATATCCTCTTGGAAGGTGTACCGGACGGCTTAGACCTCATCAAGATAGCAGACACCTTGGGTAAAATCCATTGCGTGTCCAGCATCCATGAGCTTCACGTCTGGGCGATCACGAGTGGCAAAGCCAGTCTGACAGCGCACGTTGTGACGCAGTTAGAGACGGCTGGGCAACAGGTACTACTGAGCAAGATACGCGAGTCGATGGCGCAGCAGTTCAACATCCACCATATAACGATCCAGTTTGAGACGACACCGTGCGTTGATGGCGATCACAGCTTTGGTCCACAAGCTGCTCAACCTGGGAGCACGCAATGAGGCCCCAATCTGCATTGACGCCCAGCGGTGACGCCCTGCAGTCACAGATCCAGGAAACCCCTCAACGAGTTAGTCGTCCTGAAGCTAAGCACGCAGATCCTTTAGATCTTCTCGCTGAACTGGGCTGCACCGCACGGGCGGCGTTCGATGTCGTCCTTGATGCGCGGCCGTTGTCGTTTAGGGAGGCAGGATGACTTACCCATCAGAGAGCCCATCCGAACACGATGAAACAGACATGACGGAGATGCTCAATGAGTTGCGAATTTTGCTTCCTGGCGCGCAGCTGCTAAACGGTTTCCTCATAACGCTGCCATTTAATTCTGGGTTCCAGCAGATTGTTCAGGTGGAGAAATGGATTTTTATGGCCACGTTCGTTTGTTCGTTATCAAGCCTGATTTTGTTCACCACACCTGCAGTGCAGCACCGCGTTCTCAGGCCGCTTGATGACCGTGAAAAATTTAAGAATGGCGCGAGCAAGCAAATGCTTGTCGGCGCGGCATTCCTATCTCTGGCGTTGGTCCTTTGCGCGAACCTGGTGACTGCCGAAGTCGTCGGCCATCCACTTGGAGGTGTGGTAGCGGCGCTTGTCTCGTC
Organism: Duganella sp. AC237; assembly: GCF_979254035.1. NCBI lineage: Bacteria > Pseudomonadati > Pseudomonadota > Betaproteobacteria > Burkholderiales > Oxalobacteraceae > Duganella > Duganella sp. AC237. Next base: position 987,551 of record NZ_CEEDEW010000003.1, read on the forward strand.
GATGATTTTAGCGTTGTGGTGGGTTTCTCCATGGTGGAGACTACGGACGCGCAAGAAGGATGAGCGTTAGCAAGACATAACCCTATTGGTCTGTAGACGGACCAATGGTTTTCTATTTCCGGTCTTTATTTTTGCAGGAGAACGTTATGAATAGTTTGAAAGGTTCCGGCATTAATTCCGCTGCAAATGCAGCCGACGATGATTTTTGGGCGAAAGCGCTCAAAATTTCCGAGCAGCGACTCACCGTCCTGGCATCGAATATTGCGAATGCCGATACGCCCAACTATAAGGCGCGCGATATCGATTTCCGTACATCCCTACAACAGGCGCTCGCTACCAAAACAGGAACAGTGGCCAAATTGAAAGTTTCTGGGACGAGTAACAATGAGGCGCCCTTCATGGCAACGCTACTTTATCGGATACCCAGTCAAGGTGCGGTTGATGGCAATACTGTCGAGATGGATACCGAACGTTCTGCTTTTGCGAACCAAGCGATCAGATACGAATTCTTGGTGCAACAGGCACTCGACGAATACAAGGAAATCGGAACGCTATTCAAGTCCATGACGGGATAAGGTTTGCAGGAGAACTAGAATGTCTGCGCCTGCAAACAAGGTTGCGCCGACCAATGCCGGCAACACGCAGGGCGCGGTAGCAGAGCTCCTTAACAGCCGGGAAATGTAAAAGCGCACAATTTTTACTATTTCGATTTCTGACAAGCGCTATACATCTAGTTGCGCGTGAAAACGTGTAGAAAGCGGCCGTAGCGCGGCTGATTCGATCTGTTCCAATGCGCGATGGTACCGTTGCACTCCAATATCGTCACGGCATACGGCACAATGGGATTATGATTAATCTCTCGAAGAGCAGGCGCAGAAACCACCGTGAGTTTCGTGTCAACCCCGCAACCGGTGGCACGGATTGGTGCGATCTATGTCGCTTCAACGGGCTGTATCTTCGCTTTTTCGGTGGAACGATTTTGCGCATAAAGTTATTTTCGCGCGTGATTGACTCTCCAGTTGATATAGGGTGGCCAATGGCTCAGATTTGGCGACATGAGGAGAACAAATGAACAACCTGCACCTGCCGGATGCGGGCTGCAGCGGCGAGCCGCTACCGCCGAAGCGATGGCGGGCCCCATGCCAGCCTCGATCTACCGCATCGACAATTTAGGGAGAACGGTATGTTTAGTTTGAGAGTAATGCTAGCCACGGCTGCCTTGCATGGCCTCGCGGGTTGTGTGACCGACCCGACGTTGGGTGTGGTCGACTGGAAGCATGGAGCAAGACGGGGCAATGTAGTCAGTACCTATATGGCCGATTTCCAAATGACGCAGCTTCCGAAATGTTTGGCCGATTTGCCGCGTGATCAATATACGGCCAATCGGTATGTGAAAGTCCGGTACCGCAATGTTCGGCTAATACGCTCGGCGGTAGCGCCAGTTCCGCCAACTTTAGATATTAAGGACGGCGACGTCATTGAGCTATGGCCCGCCGACTGCGAGGCTGGGAGCATCGCCCGCATTACGCGTGTACTGAGTGTGCAGGGACAATGATATGCGCACGGACACGGCAAACCTCACCTATATGAGTTTTATGGAGAAAAATTCGCGATGATTGAACACATCAAGGCTAGCTTAGCTCAAGCACACTCAACGCTGGAAGTTTTTGCCGGTGATCCGCGTTCTTTGCAAGCTGTCGCCCAAGCCGCGCTCTTGCTCATCACGTCATTCGAAAATTCGGGGCGGGCATACTCTTGCGGCAACGGGGGCTCGATGTGTGACGCCATGCATTTTGCCGAAGAGTTCACCGGTAGATTCCGGCTCGACCGTCCAGGTATGGCAGCTGTTGCCATTAGCGACCCGAGCTATATGTCCTGCGTGGCCAACGATTATGGCTATGACCAGGTATTTTCGCGTTTTATTCAGGCACATGGCCGCCCTGGAGACGTGCTTCTAGCTATCAGCACTAGCGGTAGAAGTCCATCGATTGTCAATGCCGCTCGAGTTGCAAGCCAGCTTGGCATGCACGTGATCGGAATGACCGGCCAGCCAGGCTCCGAATTGGCGGCCTTATGCGAAGTATGCATTGAGGCTCCGGGAGGCCGCTTCGCCGACAGGGTTCAGGAGATGCACATCAAGATAATCCATATTCTGATCGAGCTCGTCGAACGGAAAATTTACCCGCAAAACTATATTTAGATTGTCGCGCAGACCTCATTGAATTGTTCAAGCCTGGCTGACCAGCATATTGAGATTGAACGTAAGCAAGGAGACACCATGAGCATGACCGTGAACGAAATCGAACGCGCCCTGCGCGAGCTGCGTCTGTCGGGCATCCGCGCCACCCTCGACACCCGCATCCTACAGGCGCAGGCGACACAGGGTAAGCGGCCAGCGGCCCCACCTATGCAGCGTGCTTAGGTTTGGATAAAGTCCGGAAATGGCAACAGCGAGTCGATCTGGCTGTTGGGGCACGTCGGGAGACGTTCCAAAACAGTCGCCAGCCAGCGCGCCGGATCTAGTCCGTTGAGCTTGGCGGTGGCGAACAGGCTCTGGATGGCGGCGGCACGATGGCCCGCCCGCTCCGAGCCGGTGAACAACCAGTTCTTTTTGCCGATGGCAATGGGACGGATGGCGTTTTCGACCGGATTATTGTCGATCGGCAGCGTGCCCGAGCCGGCATAGCGCTCCAGCGCCGGCCAGCGCTTGAGCGCATGGTCGACGGCCTTGGCCGTGCCGCTGCCGGCGGCGACGGCGCGCTGGGTGGCAAGCAACCAGGCATGCAGTTCGGCCAGCGCCGGCATGGCCAATCGTTCGCGCAGCGCCCGGCGTTGCGGCGGATCGAGCCCCGCGCCTTGCTGCTCGATCGCGTATAGCGCCGCGATGCGGCGCAACGCCTCCTCGGCGACGGGGCTGCCGCTGGCGGCGTGCACGTCGAAGAATTTACGACGGATATGGGCCAGGCAGGCCAGTTCGGTGGGGCCGTCGACGAACAGGGCCTTGTAGCCCACGTAATCGTCCACCATCAGATGGCCGCGCCAGCCATGCAGGAAGGCGCGCGCATGGGTGCCGGCGCGGCTGGTCTGGTAGTCGAACACGACGATGGGCGGCCCGTCGTCATGCGCGCCGGAGCGGTAGGCCCACAGGTAGGCGTGGCGGGTCTTGCCGCTGCCGGGATCGAGTTGGCGCACCGGGGTTTCGTCGGCGTGCAGGCAGTCGTGTTGCCGCAGCAGTTCGGCGAGCCGGTCGGCCAGCGGCTGCAAGGCCACGCCGATGTGTCCGATCCACTCGGCCAAGGTCGAACGCGCCAGCGGCACGCCTTGGCGCGCGGCGATTTGCTCGATCCGGTACAGCGGCAGATGGTCGAGGTACTTGCTGGCGGCGACCCACGCCAGCAGGCCGGTGGCGGCCATGCCGCCATCGATGACGGCCGGCGGGATCGGCGCGGCCGTCACCGTCTCGCACGGACGGCAGGCGTACTGCGGACGGATGTGGCGATGCACGAAGAAGCGCGCCGGCTCCACGTCCAGTTGCTCGCTGACGTCCTCGCCGATCTTGACCAGGTCGGCGCCGCATTGGCCGCACTGGCACGAGTCGGGCTCGTGGCGGTGCTCGATGCGCGGCAGTTCAGGCGGCAGCGCCTGGCGGCCGGCGCGCTTGCGTTGGCGCTTGGCCGGCGCTTGGCCTTCGAGCTCCTCCTCAATGGCGGCCAGGTCGGTGTCGACCGTTTCCTCGAACAGCAAGCGTTGCTCGCCGACGAGCGCCTCGCTGGCCTTGCCGAAGCGGATCCGGCGGTAGTAGGCCAGCTCGTGGGTCAGCGCCGTGATCTTGAAATCTTTCTCGGCCAGCTTGGCCTGCTGCTGTGCGAACAGCGCCTGCACCTGCGCCAGCAGGGCCGGGTCGATGTCGGTGCGGGCGAGTTCGTTGAGCAGGTCCATGGCGCGACAGTTTACCGGGTGCCTTCCACGTTTACAAGCAAAACAGTTTACGTCGTCACAAGCGCCACTGGGCTGGCGCCGGTGCCGACAGGCGCTGCCAGTCCACGCCGGCGACCAGCCAGCGCCATTGTTCCGCGCTCATCTGCCAGCACGCATCGTCCGCCTGCGGCCAGACGAACTGGCCGTGATGCAGGCGGCGCAAGCACATCCACACGCCGGTGCCGTCCCAGCACACCAGCTTGAGGCGCGTGCGGCGGCGGTTGGCGAACACGTAGGCCGCGCCGTCGCACGGCGGGCGCCCCAGCGCCTGCTGCACGTGCAGCGACAAGCCGTCGATGCCGGTGCGCATGTCCACCGCCGCCGTCGCCAGCCAGATCGCATCGGCCAACAGCTCCATCACAGCGCGCGCATCAGTTCGGCCAGCCAGCCGGCAGGGACGTCGCCCGGCAGGCTCAGGGTCCAGCCACGCTCGTTGCGCAGGCTGATCGCCGCTGGTGCCGGCGCCGCCGGCGCCACCCGCACCGGTAACAAGCCTGGCACGGCCGGCGACTTGGTCAGTCGCCGTACCCAATAGCCTACCTGCCGGATCGGAAAGCCTTGCTCGATGGCGTATGCGCGCTGCGATAGTCCGCTGGCCCGCCACTGCGCCACACGTTCTTCCCACACTTTTTCCCGGTCCTTGTTTGACACCTTCCACCTCCTGTATTGATCGAGGCGATAGTTTGGCGGTGCCGATTAAGAATTCATAGATGGGACGGCTGGACGCTTACTATCGGTCGCTGCCCACAACGAATATGTCAGACCGCACCGTCTGGGATGCCCAGGGTAACTTGATCGAGGATGGCGTCAACACCGCTGGGAAGCGGCGTGATCTCAAAGCGCTACTGTGCAGGTTGTAATTCCAAGGCAAGAAATCATCGACCCGGTTGACGGGATTAGCGGCGATATGCGTCAGTAGGTGACGCAAACAGGCTTCGGGGCCGACACCGCTCAGCTTGGCCGTGCCGATCAGCGAGTAAAGCGTGACGGCGCGCTCCCCGCTGCTGTCGGCGCCGGCGAAAAGGTAGTTGCGGCGGCCGATGGCGACACCGCGCGAGGCGCGTTCAGCAGCAGAGTTATCAATCTCGATGGAGTCGTTGTCGCAGTAGAAGCAGCGCTGGCCAGAGCTTGAGCGCGTACAGGGTCGCCGCCGCCGTATCGGACTTGCGCGACAACGTATTGAGCGGGTGGCGCGCAGCGTTCCAGGTCGTCGAGCACCGGCGCGATCGGGCTTGCCGAACTTGTATTCATTCGTCGGGTGGCTTGCCCCGGATCTCGGCCTCAATCGCGTAATGCTCGGCGATCCGGCGCAGCAACTCGGTGGTCGGCGGTGTCGCGCGCTGCGTGAACTTCGTCACTAGCTTATGCGCCAGCAGGCCGGGGCCGGCGATGCCGCGCTGGATCGGTCAGCTCCGCGTCGGCGCATGGACGATGGCGTCGCGGCAGGCACACGCGAGCGTGGGGCGCATATAGCGGATCACGCGGAAGGAGGCCGGTACCCACTCCAGTTGCTCGGCCACATTCTAGCCCAGCTGCCTCAGCCCGCCGCCACAGGCGAGGCAGGCATAGGCCGTCGGATGTAGGGCTTCTCGTCTCGTGGTAAATGATCGGGCAAAGGCCGGCGCACCGATTTCGTTCGTGGCGCCTGATCCGCCGCCGACATCTCGCGCGCCGCCTCGGCCTCCAGGCTTGCAAATCTTTCAGCTGGAGCTTCGGTTGCGCGATCTGATGCGAGCTTGTCGTGGGCTACCGTTTTGCTACGTGTAGTAGGTCCCTGTGGAGTTGCGCGCGGCCGTTAAGACAGCATCGTGATCGTCGAGAACATACATTGGCGCGATGGGTACCTCTCTGCCGTCAACCAAACCAGATATCCAGTCATCTTTAAAAATGAACCAGCTGCTAATCGCGAAAGCGTCATCCTCCGCCAACAGGTCCAAGATGTCTTTGATGATCGGTAACGGTCTCATTTTCGAATCAAATTCAAATCGAGGATACAGCGCTCCACGCGGGCTTGGGATGCTGAAGATTTTTCGCTCGTCTTCCCACTTGACCAAGAGTTCGCGCGCGTCAGGCTGATCGATACGCAGCATGAGCTCCTCTGCTGAAATCCACTCACACATGTCCATCATTTTCGTGATTGTTCTCGCTCGCCCTGCCCGATACTCATCGTCGATGCACATCATCCGGCTCCAAAATAAATTGACCGGCGTTGAAGGTGACTCAGAATGCACCTGGCGTCAACAAGATTTTGGTGCCATGGTTAGAGACATGTGCCATGTATAGAGACGATACGATACACGGAGCGTGCTCTCTCATCATCGTATGGAGAACGCAATGACATGCTCAATAGCATGTCCTAACGCTACCGTGTTTTGCGGGTCGGAAGCGGCATCTGTACCTGTTGCATGTAGCTTCCCATACAGGCTATAACTGCCTGTCGATCACAACACTCGTCAGCGAAAGTTTTGTGCACATCAAATGTGCCTGGTTAGAGGTACAATTTGGTTTCAAAAATCAAAAGGATTAACGCCATGACGAGTTCTTACGCCGCGCTGAAAGCCCAAATTGCAGAACTTGAAAAACAAGCTGCGCAGGCGCGTGAAAGAGAGATTTCGGCTGCGAAGAGCCAAGTTCGTGAGATCATGCAGACCTACGGCTTGACCATCGCTGATTTGGGTGGCGCGACTAAAGCACCTAAGGTACGTCAAACCGTTGCAGCCAAATACCGGGATGCCGCGACTGGCCAAGAGTGGACAGGGCGTGGTCGTGCTCCTAAATGGCTCGATGGGAAAAATAAAGACGATTATCTGATCAAGTAAATCGTTACCCTCACGTGTCGCATAACATTTCCGACCGGCGGCAATTGGGATGGAGTTGTGCCCTCGAATTCCGGGGACGTCACGACCTCGATGACAAAATCGAGCTAACCTGAGATGCGTTTCTTACGAATAGTGGATAGGCATTGAATGTGGGGCTCGCACACGCCACGCTTATGTCTTGCACGTGATGTTCTCAATGGCACCCATATTGCGCAAGGAGTACAACAAAGGAAGCCTTATGGACCGTCATCCGATTAGCGACATCACCACCGGTTTTCAGGCTTTAGCAGCTCTGGTTCCACTGTGTGCGATCCGTACGGAAGCAGACTATGAACAAGCCGGTACGGTCTTGAACCAGCTCCTGGATGCAGGTGCTGCCAACGAGGGTTCACCACTCGCCGATCTGGCAAACGCGTTGGGTGCCGTGATTGGTGACTACGACGATTCGCACAACACCGCTCAAGAAGTTTCGCCTGCGGCGACTTTGTGGTTTCTGATGCAGCAGCATCATCTCACCCAGTCTGACCTTCCAGAAATCGGCAGCCAAGGAGTGGTATCAGAGATTTTGCGCGGAAAACGTGAACTTAATGTTCGGCAAATTAAAGAACTGGCCGGACGCTTTCAGGTTCCTGCTGCTGTGTTTATCTAAACGCCAAGGAAAATACTGTATAAACGGTTTATAAGGAAAAATGGATATCTCAGAGGGCATCGCTATCGCAGCTGCAACCATTTCGACGGTAGCAACCTGGTCAGCCCATCGTGCTGCTATCAGTGCCGAGCGGTCCGCGCGAAGCGCCGAGCACGCCAATAAAATTGCTTTGCACAACGAAAGACTGAATATCTACAAGGGACTGCAAGAGTTTCACCTGATGCTTAGAACTCGCGGCATCCATTTGCCTGACGAGACGATCTGGCATTTCTTCGATCGCTCGAACCTTAGCGAATTCTATTTCAGTCCCGAAATAGCGGCCTCTCTTCTTGCGATCGCGAAGTGCGCGAACGACATGAAGGCCATGGGGGACTATGGCGAGAGCACCCCGCACGGCGAGGATAGCGCACAAGCGGCCCGCCGGAAGCGGAGAAACTTAGAGCTGACCTCGTCAGACAATGCGAGTGGGCGGACAGTACCCTGCGCAGTTTGTTGCGCCTGACGAACTAGTAAACAATGTTAGCGGGTTTGTAAAAGCGCGGAAATATGGGACTCGCGCGCGCTTTTCTACTTGGTACTGGGCGCGTGCGAGCTTGCCGCTAGTTTCAGAACGGCTCGCCGTCAATGTCGGACTGGGCTTTTGATTGGCGCCCATCCGGAACGCGGTTGTCCCGATGGTGAGCTTGGACCTGCGGCGCGTTGCCGCAGGAATTGCTCGCGCAGATCGTCGAGCAATTCGATGACCGCCACCGCCTGCTCGGCGCCGCAAGGTGGCGTCACGCTTGGTCCAATCGGTCGAAGTAGCGGAAAGTACGCCTTTCGACTTCGGTCAGCCGGAAACCATCGCTGCCGCGTTGGAAGGCGTCGACCGGCGCCGGTGCCTGGACGATGCCTGCCTTAAAGCAGGACGTGAAAATTTGCGGGTCCTTTGTAAAATGCTGTTTGTGCGATATCAACTCTTCTTCTGGACACGCTCCGCATTTAATTTACTCAAGAGGAGATCATTTTCTTGAACGGTGGTGATGAGCTTAGCAAGCTGATCTTTCGTTAGATCATTTGAATGCTTGGGTAGCGGGCGCTGAGTTGCTGATGCCTCTCGGCTTCGAAGTAGTGAGTGGATGGCTATCTTCTGTCCGCCCAAAGGGGCGCGGACAGGATCAATGTGCCAGTCGACGGCGGTGACTTCGGCACTGGTTACGCCGTGCGCCCAAAGCATTTCAGCTAATTCGATAGCATCAGCGTGTTCAAGGCGTTGGCCGTCCTCTAGTTCGGCAACCAGCAGCTCGCCCAGTAGGTGAATGTTAGCTTTCATGCGTTCCCTGATGGTTTGATATAGCCCTCGCTGTGAAAAATACTTTAGTATCTCAGCCTGGGTGATACTGATCTGACGAGCAATAAGTAAAGTATAGCGTGACGGCTGCTCGGCGTGATGGGAGTGGAGAAGGTAGAACAGCATCCCGTCTTCCCTTATACCCACGCCTGCGCGACGTGCGCACACACACTCGTCCTCGGCTCTCTGAATCGCCCCGGGTTTGAAGGGGGCTCCAACATTTGAGAAAATGGAGCGACCATGAAAAAATCAGTCCGATATTCCCCCGAAGTGATGGAGCGCGCCGTGCGCATGGTCCAAGAGGCCGGCAGCGAGTACGAGTCGCAGTGGGCCGCCATCACATCCATCGCAGCCAAGATAGGCTGTACCGCCGAGACTTTGCGTCGCTGGGTCCGCCAACGTGAGCGCGACACCGGCCAGCGTGAGGGTACCACCACCGCCGAAAGCGAGCGCCTCAAAGCGCTGGAGCGAGAAGTTAAAGAGCTGCGCAAGGCGAATGAAATCCTGCGCTTGGCCAGCGCGTTTTTCGCCCAGGCGGAGCTCGACCGCCGCTTCAAGTCGTGAGAACGTTCATTGACCAGCACCGCCAAGCGTACGGGGTCGAGTCGATTTGCAAAGTCTTGCAGGTCGCCCCGTCCGGCTACTGGCATTACGCCGCGCAGCGGCGCAATCCGGCTTTGCGCTGTGCCCGCGCAAAGAGTGATGAGGTGTTGGCCCCTCAAATTGAACGCATCTGGCAAGCCAACATGCAGGTCTACGGTGCCGAAAAAGTCTGGCGCCAGCTGCGTCGCGGAGGCATGGAGGCCGCCCGGTGCACTGTCGAACGCTTGATGCGCCGCGCCGGTCTGCGCGGTGTGATGCGGGGCAAGGTCGTCAAGACCACCGTCGGCAATGCGGCCGCACCTTGCCCGCTGGACCGGGTCAACCGTCAGTTCAAAGCACAGCGGCCCGATCAACTGTGGGTGTCCGATTTCACCTACGTCTCGACCTGGCAAGGCATTGTCTATGTGGCCTTTGTGATTGATGTCTTTGCCCGGCGTATCGTGGGCTGGCGCGTCAGCAGTTCGATGAGCACCGACTTCGTCTTGGATGCCTTGGAACAAGCGCTGTACGCCCGCCAAGCCGAGCGTGACGAAGCCTTGATTCATCATAGCGACAGGGCTCGCAATACGTTTCCATTCGGTACAGCGAGCGCCTGGCCGAAGCCGGGGTTGAGCCCTCTGTGGGGAGTAAGGGCGACAGCTACGACAACGCGTTGGCCGAGACCATAAACGGCCTGTACAAGGCAGAGCTGATACATCGCCGAGCTCCCTGGAAGACGCGCGAGGCCGTCGAATTGGCGACGCTGGAATGGGTGACCTGGTTCAATCATCATCGCTTACTCGAACCGCTTAGCGATATACCGCCGGCCGAAGCTGAGGCAAGCTACTACCGACAACTTTCCGGCCAGGCCATGTCGCCTGACTCACACCAAACGGCCTCCTAAATTTCCGGGGCGATTCACCTCCGTCTGGTGCCGATCTGATTGATTATATTGAGAAATTTCGAAAACTGTCAGAATGTATTGAGATGACGTTGGCAGTACGATTGGATGAGTTTTCGAGACTTTAGCACACCCTGAAAAACCTCCCCCGATCCTGGCATCACTACAGCAGGCCGACTCTCACTTGATTCCGTTATCAACGCAGTCTGTTTGCCAGCCGGGAACGCAAAGCGAAGCCCAACGAGCTTGGCGTTTCGTTGCGGGGGCCGGAAAAGCATGTCGACTTCGCGGGGCGAGCCGCATCAGTCGATCACGCCCAGCCCCCGGCGCCCCGAGGGTGGCGGCCGGCCGCCGTTCCCCACCGAATTGATGATACACGTCCTGCCGACGCGCAACTGTTCAACCCGAGCTATAAGTAGATGGGTTTGTACTGCTCCTTTGGAAATAAACTGTTCGTGTTATTTGACTTGCGGCCGCGCATAGGACCGATGTCGAAATAATAGTGCTTCTCCCTAATATTGACCGTGTTCGCGGAATGGGCCAGCACCGAGGAAGCCGGCAAGACCAATCGCGGCTTCCAGGAGTCGGTGCGCTTCCCGAAACCGGACAAGCCGGTGAAGGTGCGCATCCTCAAGCGCGACGAACGCGGCGCCTTCTCCGTGGTGTGGACGACCAGCGTCGATACCGACGCGATGGACGTGGTGCGCAAGCAGGCGCCCGCGCCGGCAAAGCCGATCGGCATCCGCGTCAACGGCCCGTCGAAGGACAAGGTCGACCTGCTGATTTTGGGCGACGGCTACACGGCCGGCGAGATGAAGAAGTTCGAGGCGACCGCGCGCCGCCTGGCCAACCATCTGTTTAATACCTCGCCGTTCAAGGAGCGCGCCAAGGACTTCAACGTCTGGGCGCTGGCCTTGCCGACGCAGGAATCGGGCGTGTCGCGGCCATCGACCGGCGTGCACCACGCCTCGCCGCTGGGCACGCGCTACGACATCTTCGGCAGCGAGCGTTATGTGCTGACCACCGACAACCGCGCGCTGCGCGAACTGGCGCAGAACGCGCCCTATGAATTCATCGAAATCCTCGTCAACAACGACACCTATGGCGGCGGCGGCATCTTCGGCCAGTTCAGCACAGCGGCGGCCAACAACGACTGGGCCAACTATCTGTTCGTGCACGAATTCGGCCACCACTTCGCCGGACTGGCGGACGAGTACTACACCTCGCCGGTGGCCTACGCCACCGGCGGCGCCACGCGCCCGGAGCCTTGGGAGCCGAATGCGACGGCGCTGCACGATCCGGCCAACGTAAAGTGGAAAAAGTTCGTCAAGGAGGGCACGCCGTTGCCGACGCCGTGGAAGAAGGACGACTACGAGGCGGCGTCCCGCGCGTACCAGAAGGAGCGCGTCGCGCTGCGCAAGGCAGACCGGCCGGAGTCGGAGATGAGCGCCTTGTTCCACAAGGACCTTCAGCACACCAACGAACTGTTCTCGCGCGATCCGAACCGGCACGTGGTGGGCGCCTTCGAGGGAGCCAACTACGAGGCCAAGGGATATTACCGTCCCGAGATGCAGTGCATTATGTTCGACCGCAGCGACAAATTCTGTTCCGTGTGCGCGGACGGGATCAGCACCATCATCGATCTCTACTCCCGGCCGAAAAGCGAATAATCGGTTTTAGTACGCTACCGTACAGAGCACATCGGCTTGGGTTGCTATTCTGGATACGTGATCTGGCGCTTCTAAACAAGAGCGCGACGCAGGCAAGGCCCGAGGCCCTGCCTTAATAAGATAAGAACGCATCCAAATTAAACTTGAGAGGAAATATCATGAGCAAAATCATCGCTACCCTGATCGCCGGCCTGTTCGCAACCGCAGCTTTCGCACAGACCCCTGCACAGACCAACGAAGTCGCCAAGGCGCAGCAAGAAGCCAACAAGGACGTCGCCAAGGCTGAACAGAAAGAGATGAAAGTTGATGCCAAAGCCGACAAGAAAGCCAACAAGGCCGTCGCTAAAGCCAACCAGACCCACGACGAAGCCCAGGCTAAAGTAAATGTGGAAGCCGCCAAAGCGAACGAAAAAATCGCCAAGGCAGATCCAGAAGACAAAGCCAAAGCCGCCGCCAAAGGCGAAAAGAACATCGCTAAAGCCGAAGAAAAGGCCAACAAAAAGGCCGTGAAAGCCGACGCCAAAGCGATCAAGGCAACCGTTGACGCCACCGAAGACAAAGCGCTGGCCGCCAACAAGACCGACGCAGTGAAAGCCAAATCGGCTGCCGAAGTCAAAGAAGCCGCAGCTAAGCATTAATTCTTAGCTAGGCAATAAAAAAGACGAGCAATGCTCGTCTTTTTTTTCGCCTTTTTATCGCATTCAAACCCGCACAGCAAAGCGGGGTCGGACCCTACGGGTCCGACCCCAAACCCGTAGTGCTAGATAATCGGCGTCAGCGATGTGGGTTTGATCTTCGTCGCCAGCGCTTTGCCTTTGCGTGCGCGCTTGCCGAAGTGGACCGCCAGGGCCGATGCCGACAGACGCTCTTCCTGCGCCTTGCCGCCACGTCCGATGCCGGAGACGATCACGCCTTTCTGGCTGATCGGCTTGGCCGCGATCAAGGTCTCCTTGTCGTCCAGCTCCATCAGGATGACGCCACGGCCGCCGTTGGTCAGCACCTTCATTTCGTCCATGCCGAACACCAGCACCCGCGCGTTGGCCGACAACACAGCGACAGCGCTGGCGCCGTCCGCCACCACCGCAGGCGGCAGCGGCACGTCGCCTTCGTCCAGGGTGACAAAGGCCTTGCCGCCCTTGATGCGGCTGACCATGTCGCCGGCCTTGGCGATGAAGCCGAAGCCCGCGCTGGTGGCCATCATCAGTTGCGTGGCGGCCGGTCCGGCGAAGTAATGCTGGATGCGCGCGCCGGAAGCCAGGTCGATCAGGGTGGTGATCGGCACGCCGTCGCCGCGTGCGTTGGGCAGCGCGGCCACGGGCACCGAGTACACCTTGCCGTTGCTGCCGAAGGCGAGCAGGTTGTCCACCGTGCGGCATTCGAATGCGCCATACAGCGTGTCGCCTGCCTTGAACGTGAATTGCGTGGCGTCGTGGCCGATGCCGGTGCGGGCGCGTATCCAGCCTTTTTCCGAAATGATGACGGTGACCGGTTCGTCCACCACCTTCTGTTCGACCACGGCTTTCTGCGCTTCTTCGATCAAGGTGCGCCGGGCGTCGCCATATTGCTTGGTGTCGGCTTCGATTTCCTTGATGATGGCGCGCTTCATCGACGCTGGATTGTCGAGCAGGTCCTGCAACAGCTGCTTCTCTTTGCGCAGTTCGGCCAGTTCCTGCTGAATCTTGATCGCTTCCAGACGTGCCAGTTGGCGCAGGCGGATTTCCAGGATGTCTTCGGCCTGGATGTCCGACAGGCGGAAGCGCTCCATCAGCGCCGCTTTCGGTTCGTCCGAATTGCGGATGATGTGGATCACTTCATCGATGTTCAGCAGGATGGTCTCGCGGCCTTCCAGGATATGGATGCGCGCGTCGACCTTGCCCAGCTTGAACTTGGTGCGGCGGGTGACGGTGATGAAGCGGAAGTCTATCCATTCCTGCAGAATCTCGCCCAGGCCCTTTTGGCGCGGACGGCCATCGCCGCCGATCATCACCAGGTTGATCGATGCCGACGATTCGAGCGACGTATGCGCCAGCAGCATCAGCATGAATTCCGTCTGATCCTGATTCTTCGACTTCGGTTCGAATACCAGGCGTACCGGCGCCGCGCGTCCCGATTCGTCGCGGATGGTGTCGAGCGAGTTGAGGATCAGCGACTTGAGCGCCATCTGTTCCGGCGACAGCGCCTTCTTGCCCATCTTGATCTTGGGATTGGTCAGCTCCTCGATCTCTTCGAGCACTTTCTGCGACGAGGTGCCCGGTGGCAGTTCGGTGACCACCGCCTGCCACTGGCCGCGCGCCAGCTCTTCGATTTTCCAGCGCGCGCGCACCTTCATGCTGCCACGCCCGTTGGCGTACATCTCGCTGATCTGCGCCGCCGGCGTGATGATCTGGCCACCGCCCGGGAAGTCCGGACCCGGCACCAGCGCCATCAACTCGCTGTGCGAGATCTTCGGATTGCGGATCATGGCGACGGCCGCCTGCGTGACCTCGCCCAGGTTGTGCGACGGGATTTCCGTCGCCAGACCGACCGCGATGCCGGAGGCGCCGTTCAGCAGCACCATCGGCAGACGCGCCGGCAGCAGGCAAGGCTCTTCGGTGGAGCCGTCGTAGTTGGCCTGGAATTCCACGGTGCCGAGATTGATCTCGTCGAGCAGCACCTTGGCGATTGGCGTCAGCCGCGCCTCGGTGTATCGCATCGCCGCCGCGCCGTCGCCGTCGCGCGAGCCGAAGTTACCCTGGCCGTCGACCAGCGGATAGCGCAGCGAGAAGTCCTGCGCCATGCGCACCATGGCGTCGTACACCGACTGGTCGCCGTGCGGGTGCAATTTACCCAGCACGTCGCCAACCACGGTGGCCGATTTGCGCGGCTTGGCGGTCGGGTTCAGGCCCATTTCGTTCATTGCGTACAGAATGCGGCGCTGTACCGGCTTCTGGCCGTCGCACACGTCCGGCAGCGCGCGGCCCTTGACCACCGAGATGGCGTAATCGAGGTAGGCGCGTTCGGCGAAGGTGGACAGGGTCAGCGTTTCGCCGCCGTCACCGCCATCGCCGCCATCGGGCGGGCCGTCGCCGTCGCCGCCTTGCGGCGGAACGGGAGGCACGGGGGGCTGCGGCGGCTGGCCGGCTTGGGCCGGCGCTGCCGCGGATTCGTCAAAGAGATTTGCTTGAGTCATAGTCGTTCAAAATTAAATATCGGCTTCGGCTTCGTTGCCATGTTCTTCGATCCACGCGCGGCGGGCGGCGGCTTCGCCTTTACCCATCAGCATATTGAAGCGCGCGGCCGATTCGCCGTGGGCGAAAGCGCCCAGCGACACCGGCAGCAGGCGGCGGGTGTCCGGATTCATCGTCGTTTCCCACAGCTGTTCGGCGTTCATCTCGCCCAGGCCTTTGAAGCGGGAGATCGACCAGGCGCCTTCTTTCAGGCCGTCCTTGCGCAGCTTGTCCTCGATGGCCACCAGTTCGCCCGGATCGAGCGCGTACAGCTTCTGGATCGGCTTCTTGCCGCGCGCCGGCGCGTCGACGCGGTACAGCGGCGGACGCGCGATGCAGATATTCCCGTTGGCGATCAGGCCGGGGAAGTGCTTGAAGAAGAGCGTCAGCAGCAGTACCTGGATGTGCGAGCCGTCGACGTCCGCATCGGAGAGGATGCAGATTTTGCCGTAGCGCAGACCGGAAAGATCCGGCGTGCTGTCGGCCGTGTGCGGGTCGACGCCGATCGCCACCGAGATGTCGTGAATCTCGTTGTTGGCGAACAGGCGGTCGCGGTCCGTCTCCCACGAGTTGAGCACCTTGCCGCGCAGCGGCAGGATGGCCTGGAACTCCTTGTCGCGGCCCATCTTGGCCGAACCGCCCGCCGAGTCACCCTCGACCAGGAACAATTCGGTGCGATGGACGTCGGTCGATTCGCAGTCGGTCAGCTTGCCCGGCAAAACGGCCACGCCCGACGATTTCTTCTTTTCGACTTTTTGCAGGGAGCGCAGGCGCGATTGCGCCTGTTTGATGACCAGCTCCGCCAGTTTTTTGCCGTAGTCGACATGGTGGTTCAGCCACAGTTCCAGCGCAGGCTTGGAGTAGGTCGACACAAGGCGCACGGCGTCGCGCGAATTGAGACGTTCCTTGATCTGGCCCTGGAACTGGGGGTCCAGCACCTTGGCCGACAACACGAACGAAACGCGCGCGAACACATCCTCCGGCAGCAGCTTGACGCCCTTCGGCAGCAGCGAGTGCATCTCGACGAAATTCTTAACCGCGCCATACAAGCCATCGCGCAGGCCCGATTCGTGGGTGCCGCCGTTCGGCGTTGGAATCAGGTTGACGTAGGATTCGCGCACCACGGCGCCTTGCTCGGTCCACGCCACCACCCATGCCGCGCCTTCGCCCTCGGCGAAGCCTTCGGCGTCCGGGCCGGCAAACTGCGCGCCCTCGAACAGCGGGATCAGGGTCTCGCCGTCGGTCGATTGCGCCAGCGCCTCGGTCAGATAGCCGCGCAAGCCGTCGTTGTACTGCCAGGTTTGCGATTCGCCGGTCTTGGCGTTGGCCAGGGTGACGGTCACGCCGGGCAGCAGCACCGCCTTGGAGCGCAGCAGGCGCTGAAGTTCGGTCTGCGAGATCGCGGGCGAGTCGAAGTATTTGGCGTCCGGCCAGGCGGTGACGCGGGTACCGGACTTTTTGCCGTCGCGCGGCGCGACCACGGAGGACAGCGGCTCGACCACGTCGCCGTGCTCGAAGGCCAGCTTGTGCAGGCCGGTGCCATCTGGTTCCTTGCGCCAGACGGTGATCTCCAGGCGCTTGGACAGCGCGTTGGTGACCGACACGCCGACGCCGTGCAGGCCGCCCGAGAAGGCGTAGGCGCCGCCCGAGCCCTTGTCGAACTTACCGCCGGCGTGCAGGCGGGTGAAGACGATTTCCACCGTCGGCACGCCTTCTTCAGGGTGCAGCCCGACCGGGATGCCGCGGCCGTCGTCTTCGACGGTGATGCTGCCATCGGCGTTTTGCGTGACGACGATGTTCTTGCAATGGCCGCCCAGCGCCTCGTCGGAGGCATTGTCGATCACTTCCTGGATGATGTGCAGCGGATTTTCGGTGCGGGTGTACATGCCCGGACGTTGCTTGACTGGTTCCAGGCCCTTGAGGACCCGGATGGATGATTCGCTGTAATCGGAAACTGGTTTTTTAGTGGCCATACGTTCAAGCTTGTGATTTTAATACTGGGTTTATGTACAGTTTTATACGTTCGTTTGCGTATTCTATCCTCAACCGGACGCGATCGAGGCCTAAAACGGGACAAAAAATAGCTGCGGGCCAATTTATACACGATGTTTACAACGGGGGCGTGACTTTTTAGACCGTTTTTACGGGCGCCTCGATAAGCTGATTCGTATCGCAACGATCAATCAGGAGTTCGATATGCACGCTTTTTCTCACACCCGCAGCGCCCAGCGCCGCTCGATCTGGTCCGCCGGCGCGCGCGGACGTCGCTTCGCGCCGGCCGCGGCGCGCACCTGCGTGATGCAGCTGACGGTCGACACCGAGGCGGTGACGGCGCTGCGCCAAATGGTCATGCGCCTGTGCGGCGACTCGCTGGAATTCATGCGCATCGAGGCCTGCGAGCATGGCGCGCGCATGAAAGTGTGGCTGTGCGTCGGCACGGCCATGGTGGCGCGGGTGATGGAGACGGTGATGCGGTCGCTGCCCGGCGCCGAATTCGGACGCTTTGTCGAACGGCCGGCGCTTTGATCGCGGCGAATACCATTCCAGGATGTTCCAACCACTGAAAGAAAGAACCGCATTATGAACAAATTACTACTCGCCGCCGTCGTCAGCGCCGCATTCGTTTGCTGCCAGTCCCGCGCCGAGGATGCCGCGCCGGCCGCCGTCGCCAAGGCCGATAACGAAACGAGCTTCAACGCCGCTGTCGTGTCGGACTACCGCTACCGGGGCATTTCGCAGACGCGCCTCAAGCCCGCGCTGCAGGGCGGCGCCGACTATGTGAACAATCCGACCGGTTTGTATGCCGGCGTCTGGATGTCGACCATCAAATGGACCAAGGATGCGGGTGGCGATGGGGATGTCGAAGTCGATATCTACGCGGGCAAGCGCGGTCAGGTCAGCGAGGCGGTATCGTACGACGTGGGCGTGCTCACCTACGTGTATCCGTCCAACGACCTGAAAAACGTGCGCGGCTTCGCCAACGCCGACACCACCGAGATCTACGGGCAGCTCGGGTTTGGCCCCGCCTATATTAAGTACTCGCACGCGGTGACCAATCTGTTCGGCTTCATCGACAGCAAAAACAGCGGCTATGTGGACGTCGGCGCCAATATCGACGCGGGTGACGGTTTCACCGTCAACCTGCACGCCGGACACCAGAAGGTGAAGCACAACGACGCCTCGAGCTACACCGACTGGAAGGTCGGCGCCACCAAGGACTTCGGCGTGGTCACCGGTGCGCTGGCGGTGATCGGCACGAATGCCGACAAGACGGCGTACGCCTCGCCAGCCAATGGCAAGTTCCTCGGCAAAACAGCGCTACAGCTAATGATCAGCAAGGTCTTTTGATCTTTTCTAGCACTCTCCCGTAAATCCGGGCAAGGGTCGTACCCCCACGGGGTACGACCCTGCGATGGTTTTGGGTCCAGCGGTGCCGGATTATGCGTGGAATACTTCCCGGTACAGGTGCCGCACTTCCGGCGCGCACAGCACGTTAGCAGCCTTGTACATCGCTGGTTCCAGCTCGCTATGGTGCGAGTGATACGCGCCTTGCTCGTCCAGAATCAGCATGTCCGCCAGCCGCGCGCCCCGCAACTGCGCCACAAACACCAGCACACACCCTGTCTGATGCGCCGACAACGGCACGCTGCCATGCGCCACCGTCACCAGCACGCGCGCACCTGGATTGGCCCGTTGCGCCTCGAGCAGACGCTCGAGCAAAGGCGCGTGGTTCGGGCGCTCCAGTTCCTCCCGCCGCAGCAGCGCCACGATCACGCCTGCACGCGCCAAGGCCGCATCGGCCTTGGCGCTACCCGACGTCGGCGACGCGCCTGAATCCACAAATTGCGACGCATCGACCACCAAATCATCGTATAGCTGCGGATCGTATGCGCCGGGATCGGGGCAGACCAGTAGCACGCGATTGCCGGCCGCCACCCGCAACAACGCCAGTTCCTCGGCCAGATCGGAGACGTCCCGATTGCCGTCCATGCCCGTTAGCGCGACGATCATGCCACCTCCGCCGCTGCAGTACAGGCACGCGTGGCTGCTTGTGCCGCCGCGTCCGAACGATAGACTGGAATGTCTTCCAGCTCCTCCAGCGCCGCAGCGATGCCAAGCTTGCATTCGGTGCTGGCGGGTGTCATCGGCAGGCGTAATTCGTCGCTCATCCGGCCCTGGATCGACAGCGCGGCCTTGAGCGGCGCCGGATTCGGCTCCGAAAACAGCAGCCGGATAATCGGTAGCAGATGGTCGAACAGATCGCGCGCCTCCGTCAGGCGTTGCGCGCGCACCAGATCGTATAGCCGCACATACAAATCGACGCGGATATGCGCGGCGGCCGAGATGGCGCCATGCCCGCCGCCGCACAAGGCTGCGAACAGCAGCGCATCGTCGCCGCACAGCATCGACAGCGGCGTGCGGCGCACCAGCTCCGTCATCTGCTGCAAGCTGCCGCCGGCTTCCTTGATGCCGATGAATTGCGGGTTGACCGCCAAACGGCGCGCTGTGGCCAGCTCCAGATTGACGCCGGTGCGCGCCGGCACGTTATACAGAACGATCGGCTGCGCCGTGGCGTCGGCGATCGTCTCGAAGTGGCGCACCAGACCATCCTGCGATGGCCGCACATAGGCCGGCGTGGAGACCAGATAGCCGGCCAGGCCGGAGTCGTCGAAGCGCAGCGCCTTGCCGGCGGCGGCGAAGGTGTCGCTGCCGCCGATGCCCATCAGAACCGGGCAGCGCTTGTGTGCCACCTCCAGCACCGCCGTGAGCGCGGCGTCCTGCTCGTCGATGTCCAACTGCGACGCTTCACCCGTGGTGCCGCACACCACCAGTCCATGGGCGCCGTCGGCGATCAGGCCGTCGGCCAGCGTTTGTAGGGCGGCGAGATCGATTTCGCCATGATGCAGCGGTGTGGCCAGCGGCACCCAGATGCCGCGAATGGAGGTAAGCATGATCTTTTCGGGTAGTGGTAACACTTCAAGCTTATGCCGAGGCTTGTAAAAATTCTCTAAAGAGTGTGGCCGGGGGCGTAAACAGCGTGTAAACAAGGCAAAAGCGCAAGGCAGAAGCGCAAGGCATAAGCGCGTACCGGAACACCAAATTTTTACGGTTTGTTTACACCGCCCCTCCAAGTCTTTACAAAATCTTTAGACCCTTCCCGCTAACCTTCCCAGTATCAAAACAAGACCTGTGAGGGTGTGATGGACATAGTATTTATCGGTGCGATGGTGATGTTCTTCGCCGTGACCGTGGCGTTTGCCGCCGGTTGCGACAAGCTGGGAGGCCAGCCATGAGCCTCTTCTACGTGATCGGCGCCGCCGCCGCCGGCGGCCTGCTGGTGTATTTGATCGTCGCGTTGCTGAAAGCGGAGGAACTGTGATGACCATGCAATCGATCGTTCTGCTGG
Organism: Duganella sp. AC237; assembly: GCF_979254035.1. Taxonomy (NCBI): domain Bacteria; kingdom Pseudomonadati; phylum Pseudomonadota; class Betaproteobacteria; order Burkholderiales; family Oxalobacteraceae; genus Duganella; species Duganella sp. AC237. The sequence goes on from NZ_CEEDEW010000003.1 coordinate 1,008,093, forward strand.
TGGTGTTCCTGGCCGCCGTCATCGCATTGGCCTACCCGCTCGGCATCCTGCTGACGCGCGTCGGCAACGGCAATGCCATCCCCGGCATGGGCTGGATCGGCAAGATCGAGGCGCTGTTGTACCGCGCCGCGGGCATCGCTGGCCAGGATGGCAAGCCCGAAGGCCAGAACTGGAAAGCATACGCCATCGCGCTGCTGGCCTTCAACGGCATCGGCGCCTTAGCTGTCTACGCGCTTCAGCGGGTTCAGGCCTTCCTGCCGCTCAATCCCCAGGGCCTTGCCAACGTCAGCCCCGACTCGTCGTTCAACACCGCCGTCAGCTTTGTCGCCAACACCAACTGGCAGGGCTACAGCGGCGAACAGACTATGAGTTATCTAACCCAGATGCTGGCGCTGACCGGCCAGAATTTCTTCTCCGCCGCCACCGGCATGGCTGTCGCCTATGCGCTGATCCGGGGCTTTTCTTCACGTTCGGCCAAATCGATCGGTAACTTCTGGGTCGACGCCACCCGTTCGACGCTGTATGTGCTGCTGCCGCTGTCGCTGGTGTTCGCCGTATTCCTGATGGGGCAGGGCGTGATCCAGAACTTCTCCGCGTATAAAGAAGTAACCCTGCTCGATCCGGTCACCTACACGCAGCCCAAAGTCGGCGCTGATGGACAGCCGCTGAAGGACGCCAAGGGCGAGCCGGTCACCGAAACGCTGACCGCCAAAACGCAAACCATCGCCATGGGACCTGTCGCCTCGCAGGAGGCGATCAAGATGCTGGGTACGAACGGTGGCGGCTTCTTTAACGCCAATTCGGCACACCCGTATGAGAATCCGACGCCGCTGACGAACTTCATGCAGATGCTGGCCATCTTCCTGATCCCTGCCGGCTTGTGCTTCGCGTTCGGCCGCATGGTGGGCGATCCGCGCCAGGGCTGGGCGGTCCTGGCCGCGATGACATTGCTGTTCGTCGCCACCACGGTCGTGGTGCTGGGCGCCGAGCAGCAGGCGCATCCCGCGCTGCAGGCGCTCAACGTCGACCAGGCCATGAGCGCGCTGCAATCGGGCGGCAATATGGAAGGCAAGGAAACCCGCTTCGGCATCAGCGCCTCGGCCTTGTTCGCCGCCGTGACCACGGCCGCCTCCTGCGGCGCGGTCAACGCCATGCATGATTCGTTCATGCCGTTGGGCGGCATGATCCCGATGCTGTTGATCCAGTTCGGCGAAGTGATTTTCGGCGGCGTCGGCTCGGGGCTGTACGGCATGCTGATCTTCGCCATCATGGCCGTCTTCATCGCAGGCCTGATGATCGGCCGCACGCCGGAATACCTGGGCAAGAAGATCCAGGCATACGAGATGAAGATGACCTCCATCGCCATCCTGGTGACGCCGACCCTGGTGCTGGTCGGTACCGCCATCGCCGTCATGACGGACGCCGGCAAGGCCGGCATCGCCAATCCCGGCGCCCACGGCTTCTCCGAGATCCTGTACGCGTTCAGCTCCGCCGCCAACAACAACGGCAGCGCCTTTGCCGGCCTGTCCGCCAATACGCCGTTTTATAACAGCATGCTGGCGGTGGCGATGTGGTTCGGTCGCTTCGCGATGATCGTGCCTATCCTGGCCATCGCCGGTTCGCTGGCCGGTAAAAACCGCTTGCAGGCGAATGCCGGCACCATGCCGACCCACGGCCCGATGTTCATCGGCCTGCTGTGCGGCGTGGTGGCGCTGGTCGGCGTGCTCAATTATGTTCCGGCGCTCGCGCTCGGCCCAGTGGTCGACCACTTGCAGCTGTTTGCAAAATAAGGAATCACCATGTCGCAGACTATCCAAAAAGAGATGACCATCTTTACCAATCCACCGGTCAAAAAGCAGGGCATGTTCGATAGCGAGTTGCTGATGCCGGCCATCGCCGACTCGTTCCGCAAACTCAGCCCCGCCACGCAGGTGCGCAGCCCCGTGATGTTCGTGGTCTACGTCGGCAGCATCATCACCACCTTGCTGTATGTGCAGGCGCTGTTGGGCAAGGGCGAGACCAGCCCCGGTTTCATCCTCGCGATCACCGTCTGGCTGTGGTTCACGGTGCTGTTCGCGAACTTCGCCGAGGCCATGGCCGAAGGCCGCAGCAAGGCGCAGGCGGCGTCGCTGCGCAGCCTGAAGCAAACCGTGGTCGCCAAGAAGCTGGCCAGCCCAAAGTACGGCACCACCTGGCTGCCGCAGCCCGCGCTCGATCTGCGCAAGGGTAACTACATCCTGGTGGAGGCGGGCGACGTGATCCCGATCGACGGTGAAGTGATCGAAGGCGTGGCGTCGGTCGACGAAAGCGCCATCACCGGCGAATCGGCGCCGGTGATCCGCGAGTCCGGCGGTGATTTCTCGTCCGTCACCGGCGGCACGCGCGTGCTGTCGGACTGGCTGGTGGTCAAAGTCACCGCCAATCCGGGCGAGACCTTCCTCGACCGCATGATCTCGATGGTCGAAGGCGCCAAGCGCCAGAAAACGCCAAACGAGATCGCGCTGACGATCCTGCTGGTGGCCCTGACCATCGTGTTCCTGATCGTGACCGTGACCTTGCTGCCGTTTTCGCTGTTTTCCGTGGCCGCCAGCGGCAGCGGCGCGCCGGTCAACATCACGGTGCTGATCGCGCTGCTGGTGTGCCTGATCCCAACCACCATCGGCGGCCTGCTGTCGGCCATCGGCGTGGCCGGCATGAGCCGCATGATGCAGGCCAACGTGATCGCCACCTCCGGCCGCGCCGTGGAGGCGGCCGGCGACGTCGACGTGCTGCTGCTCGATAAAACCGGCACCATCACGCTCGGCAACCGCCAGGCATCATCGTTCGTGCCGGCGCCCGGCGTGACCGACCAGCAGTTGGCCGATATCGCGCAATTGGCCTCGCTGGCCGACGAAACGCCGGAAGGGCGCAGCATCGTGGTGCTGGCAAAGCAGAAGTTCAACCTGCGCGAGCGCGAGATGGCGTCGCTGAACGCGGTGTTTGTGCCGTTCACCGCGCAAACCCGCATGAGCGGCGTCGATATCGGCGACCGCGAAATCCGCAAGGGCGCGGCCGACACGGTGCGCAAGTACGTCGAGGTGCTCGGCTTGCCGTATCCGGCGGAAGTGACCCGCGCCGTCGACGACATCTCGCGTCGCGGCAGCACGCCGCTGGTGGTGGTCGACGGCGGCCGCGTGATGGGCGTCGTCGAGTTGAAGGACATCGTAAAGGGCGGCATCAAGGAGCGCTTCGCGGAGTTGCGCCGCATGGGCATCAAGACCGTCATGATCACCGGCGACAACAAGCTGACCGCCGCCGCCATCGCCGCCGAGGCAGGCGTGGACGATTTCCTGGCCGAGGCGACGCCGGAAGACAAGCTTAAACTGATACGCAGCTATCAGTCCGAGGGACGTCTGGTGGCGATGACCGGCGACGGCACCAACGACGCGCCGGCCCTGGCGCAGGCCGATGTCGCCGTGGCGATGAACTCGGGCACGCAGGCGGCCAAGGAGGCGGGCAACATGGTCGATCTGGATTCGAATCCAACCAAGCTGCTGGAGATCGTCGAAATCGGCAAGCAGATGTTGATGACGCGCGGCTCGCTGACGACGTTCTCCATCTCCAACGACATCGCCAAGTACTTCGCCATCATTCCGGCGGCCTTCGTCGGCACTTACCCGCAACTGAAGGCGCTCGACATCATGCACCTGGCCAGCCCGTCGTCGGCCATCATGTCGGCGGTGATCTTCAACGCGCTGATCATCGTCGCGCTGATTCCGCTGGCGCTCAAGGGCGTGCGTTACCGCGCCATCGGCGCCGTCGCGCTGTTGCGCCGCAACCTGCTGCTGTACGGCGTCGGCGGCATAATCCTGCCGTTCGTCGGCATCAAGGCCATCGACCTGCTGCTGTCGGCGCTCAACCTGGTTTAAGGAGTTCATCATGTCGTTTTCCGCAATTCGTCCCGCCGTCGTCGTCTTCAGTGCCTTGACCCTGATCTGCGGCGTGATTTATCCACTCGCCGTCACCGGCATCGGCGCCGCAGCATTTTCCGCCCAGGCGGCCGGCAGCCTGGTGGAAGCCGGCGGCAAGCAGGTCGGCTCGACGCTGATCGGCCAGTCGTTCTCGTCGCCGCAGTATTTTTGGGGCCGTCCGTCGGCCACCGGGCCGATGCCCAACAACGCCGCCGGCTCCAGCGGCTCCAATCAGGGACCGAACAATCCCGCGCTGCTGGATGCCGTCAAGGGCCGTATCGACGCGCTCAAGGCGGCAGATCCGTCCAACAGCGCTCCGATTCCGGTCGATCTGGTGACGGCGTCCGCCAGCGGCCTCGATCCCGAGATCAGCGTGGCCGCCGCGCGCTATCAGGCCGGCCGCATCGCCGCCGTCCGCAAGCTGCCTGCCAAGGAGGTGCTGGCGCTGATCGACCGCCACCGGATCGCCCAGGTGTTCGGCTTCTTCGGCGAGCCGAGGGTCAACGTGCTGGCGCTGAATCTGGCGTTGGACGGCGCGGCAAGCGCCGACAAGGGGTAAAATCAGCGCATGTCCATGTTCCCCAACGAGAGCCAACGACCCGACCCCGATGCGCTGCTGGCGCAGGTGCAGGCGCAGGAGCGCAAGGCGGCGCGCGGCAAGCTGCGCATCTACTTCGGCGCCTCCGCCGGCGTCGGCAAGACCTATGCGATGCTGGCCGCCGCCCGCAAGCTGCAGGCCGAAGGGCAGGAGGTGTTGGTCGGCGTTGTCGAAACCCACGGACGCGGCGAGACCGCCGCCATGCTGGAGGACCTGGACGTGCTGCCGCCCAAGCGCATCGACTATCGCGGCAAAACCCTGAGCGAATTCGATCTCGATGGCGCGCTGGCCCGGCGCCCGCCGCTGATCCTCATGGACGAACTGGCGCACTCCAACGCGCCCGGCTCGCGCCACCCCAAGCGCTGGCAGGACATCGAGGAACTGCTCGACGCCGGCATCGACGTGCTCACCACCGTCAATGTGCAGCACCTTGAAAGCCTCAACGACGTCGTCGGCGGCATCACCGGCATCCGCGTCGGCGAGACGGTGCCCGACACGGTGTTCGACCAGGCCGACGAGGTGGTGCTGGTCGATATCCCGGCCGACGAACTGTTGGCGCGCCTCAAAAGCGGCAAGGTCTATCAGGAGCAGCAGGCCGAGCGCGCGTCGAAAAACTTCTTCCGCAAAGGGAATCTGATCGCGTTGCGCGAGCTGGCGCTGCGCCGCACCGCCGACCGGGTCGAGGACGACGTGCGCGCCTACCGCGTCGAGCAATCGATTGCCGACATCTGGAAGACCGGCGCCGCGCTGCTGGCCTGCGTCGGCCCGCGTCCCGGCGGCGAGCATACGGTGCGCAGCACGGCGAGGCTGGCCGGCCAACTGGGCACCGGCTGGCACGCGATCTATGTCGAAACGCCGTCGCTGCACCGGCTGCCCGCCGCGCGGCGCGAGCAGATCCTCAAAACCCTGAAGCTGGCGGAGAGCCTGGGCGCGACCACGGCGGTCATTTCCGGGCGCGACATCGCCATGGCGGCGGTGGAATATGCGCGCAGCCGCAACCTGTCGAAGATCGTGGTCGGCCGCGCCCATCCGACGTGGCCTTGGCGCCCGCCGCACATCAAGCGCCTGGCGCTCTACGCGCCGGACCTCGACCTGATCGAAATCGGCCGCGCAAGCAAGGAGCCGGAGGCGGCATCGCCGCTTCCCATCGGCCGGGACGCCGACGACTTGCCCGCCGATGCCGATGACACCGGGGTAAAAGTGCCTTGGCTGCGCAGCCGGGCCGCCGGCTACCTGATTGCCGCCTTGGCCAGCGTGGCCACCGCGCTGGTGGCCACGCCGCTGGCGGTCTGGCTCGACCTGGCCAACATCGCCATGCTGTTTTTGCTGATGGTGGTGCTGGTGGCGGTGCGCTTCGGTCGCGGACCGTCGGTGCTGGGCACTTGCGTCAGCGTGGCCTGCTTCGACTTCTTTTTCGTTCCGCCGCGCTTCACCTTCGCCGTGACGGATTTCCAGTACGTGATTACCTTTGTCGTCATGCTCGCGGTGGGGCTGATCACCGGCCACCTGACCGCCGGCCTGCGTTTCGAGGCGCGCATCGCCTCACAGCGCGAGAAGCGCTCGCGCGCACTCTATGAGTTCGCGCGTGAACTGTCCGGCGCTTTGCAAACCGAGCAAATCTTCGGGACCACACAGGCGGCGATTCAGCGCGCCTTCCGCGCCCGCTCCACGCTGATGGTGCCGGACGACGAGGGCAGGCTGCGGATGCCGCCTCCCGGAAACGGTGGCGACGCTATCCAGGCCGTCGATGCCGCCTATATCGGGCACCGCTCCGCGCTCGACATCGGCATCGCCCAATGGTCGTTCGACCACGCCGAAAGCGCGGGCCTGGGCACCGGCACCCTGCCAGCCAGCCGGATCTTTTACCTGCCGCTCGAAGCGCCGATGCGCACGCGCGGCGTACTGGCAATCGAACCGGCAAACGCGCGCTGGATACTGATCCCCGAGCAGCGGCAGCAGCTCGACACCTTCGCCGCGCTGGCCGCCATCGCGCTGGAACGGGTGCACTACATCGAAGTGGCGCAGAACGCGCTGGTCAACATGGAATCCGAGCGGCTGCGCAATTCGCTGCTGGCGGCGTTGTCGCACGACCTGCGCACGCCGCTCACGTCCCTGGTCGGCCTGTCCGAATCGCTGGCCGGCTCAAAACCGGCGCTGGCGCCCTCGCAACTGGATATGGCGGCCGCGCTGCACGACGAGGCCCTGCGCATGAGCGCCCTGGTCTCGAATCTGCTCGACATGGCGCGCATCCAGAGCGGGGAAGTGAAATTCAACCTGCAATGGCAGCCGCTGGAGGAAGTGGTGGGCAGCGCGCTGCGCGCCAGCGCGTCGCTATTAAAAGGCCACGTGGTGCGCACCCGGCTGCCGTCCGACCTGCCGCTGCTGCGCTACGACGCGGTGCTGATCGAACGGGTGCTGTGCAACCTGGTGGAAAACGCCGGCAAATATACGCCGCCCGGCTCGCAAATCGTCATCGCCGCCGAGTTGCACGGCGCCTGGATTAATATCCTGGTCTATGATGACGGTCCGGGTTTGCCGCCCGGACGCGAGGAAGCCATCTTCGAGAAATTCACGCGCGGCGAACGGGAATCGGCCAAGCCTGGCGTGGGCCTGGGGCTGGCGATCTGCCGCGCCATCGTCGAGGCGCACGGCGGACGCATCGCGGCGGCGCAGTCGCCGTTGGGCGGCGCGGGCTTCGCGATCTCGCTGCCGCTTGGCACGCCGCCGGAAATGCCGGAGATGCACGAGCTGGAACAGGATAGCTGATATGAGTGACGTAAATGAATGACATAGCGACCGCCCCCATCGCCCTGCTGGTCGAGGACGAGCCGCAAATCCGCCGCTTCGTGCGCGCCGCGCTGGAGGAGGAGGGCTGGCAGGTGCACGAGGCGGCGACCCTGCAGCGTGGCCTGATCGACGCCGGCACCCGCAAACCGGATTTGATCGTGCTCGATCTGGGCCTGCCCGACGGCGACGGCATCGATTTCGTCGCCGATTTGCGCAAATGGTCGACGGTGCCGGTGATCGTGCTGTCGGCGCGGGTCAACGAGGCCGACAAGATCCGCGCGCTCGACGCCGGCGCCGACGATTACCTGACCAAGCCGTTCGGTGTCGGCGAGCTGCTGGCGCGGGTGCGCGCCACCTTGCGGCGCCAGCGCCAGCCCGCCGCGGATAATGATGGCCTGATCGTGTTCGGCGATGTCACGGTGGACCTGAAGAACCGCCGCGTCACGCGCGCCGGGGAGAATGTCCACCTGACGCCCACCGAGTATCGACTGCTCGCGGTTTTGGTGGGTAACGCCGGCCGCGTGATGACCAATCCGCAGTTGCTGCGCGCGGTCTGGGGGCCGTCGCAAGGGGAGAACGGCCACTACCTGCGCATCTACATGGGGCATCTGCGGCACAAGCTGGAGGCCGATCCCACTCAGCCGCGCCATCTGCTGACCGAAACCGCTGTCGGCTACCGCCTTCAATTGCAGTCATGATGTCGCAGCGCTTGATCCGCCAGACTTTGTCGACGGCGCATACATGGCGGGTACGGCGTTCCGCCTGATCGCGCTACGTCTCATTTGCTCAAGGTCCGCATGGCCCGTTCCAGCCCATCCATCGTCAGCGGGAACATCCGGTTGTTCATCAACTGGCGGATGATGCTGACCGATTGCCGGTACTGCCAAATCCCTTCCGGCTCGGGATTGAGCCAGACGAACTTCGGAAACGCGTTAGTGAAGCGCGCCAGCCACTCGCTGCCCGCTTCCGCATTGTTATATTCGACCGAGCCCCCCGGCTGCAGCACCTCGTAGGGGCTCATGGTCGCGTCGCCGACAAAAATCAGCTTGGTATCGGCCGGGTACTTGCGCAGGATGTCCCACGTCGGAAAACGCTCCGAATGCCGCCGCCGGTTGTTCTTCCACATATAGTCATAAACGCAGTTGTGGAAGTAGAAGAACTCCATGTTCTTGAATTCCGTCTTCGACGCCGAGAACAGCTCCTCGGTGCGCTCGATATGGTCGTCCATGGTCCCGCCCACGTCGAACAGCATCAGCACCTTGATATTGTTCTTGCGCTCGGGCTGCATCTTGATGTCCAGGTAGCCGGCATTGCTGGCCGTGGCGCGGATGGTGGCGTCGAGCGCCAACTCGTCCTCCGCTCCCTGGCGCGCGAACTTGCGCAGGCGCCGCAGCGCGACCTTGATGTTGCGCGTGCCGATTTCCTTGTCGCCGTCGTAGTCCTTGTAGGCGCGCGCCTCCCACACCTTGACCGCCGTGCGGTTGCCGCCCTTGCCGCCGATGCGCACCCCTTCCGGATTGGTGCCGCCGTTGCCGAAGGGCGAGGTGCCGCCCGTGCCTATCCATTTGCTGCCGCCCTCGTGGCGCTCCTTCTGCTCCTTGAGCAGCTCCTGCAGACGGTCCATCAGCTTGTCGTAGCCGAATTTTTCCAGCTCGGCCCTCTGCTCGGCGCTCAGCTCACGCTTCATGCGCTGCAGCAGCCAGTCCAGCGGAATCGCGCTGTTGGTCTCGAAGACGTCGTTGACGCCCTTGAAGTACATGCCGAAGGCGCGGTCGAACTTGTCGAAGTGCGCCTCGTCCTTCACCAGCGTGAGGCGCGACAGGTAATAGAAGTCGTCGAGCGAGGCGTCGATGACGTTCTTTTGCATCGCTTCGAGCAAGGTCAGGAACTCCTTGATCGTGACCGGGATTTTGGCGTCCTTGAGCGTGAAGAAGAAATCGATCAGCATCTCAGGCCTTCCCGTGCCGTTCCAGCCGGTAGCGCAGCTGCGCCTTGATCTCGGGCCATTCGCCGGCCGTGATGCTGTACATGACCGTGTCGCGCACGGTGCCGTCGCGCCGCACCGCGTGGTGGCGCAGCACGCCGTCCTTGCGCGCGCCCAGGCGCTCGATGGCCGCCTGCGAGGCGTGGTTGAAGTTATCGGTGCGCAGGCCGACCAGCGCCGCGCCCAGTTTTTCGAACGCGTGCGTCATCAGCAGCAGCTTGCAGGTGGAGTTGACGTGGCTGCGCTGGCGGCTCTTGGCGTACCAGGTGTAGCCGATCTCCATGCGGCCGATGCCCGGGACGATGTCGTGATAACTGGTCGAGCCGATGACGGCGCCGCTGACCGTGTCGATCACGGCGAAGGCCAGCCGGGTGGGGCGCATCTCCAGCGCCTTGTCGATGTAGGCGTCCACTTCGTTCGGGGCCGGCACGGAGGTGACGCGCAAGGTCCACAGCTCGCCGTCCTGCGCGGCGGCCAGCAGGCCCTCGGCGTGCTGCGGCCCGAGCGGCTCGAGGCGCACGCCGTTCAATTCCAGGATGATCGGGGAGGGGGCCTTCATCAGCGGTTGGTCCTCGACATGAACACCAGGCGCTCGAACAGGTGCACGTCCTGCTCGTTCTTGAGCAGCGCGCCGTGCAGCGGCGGCACGATGGCCTTGGCGTCCTGGCTGCGCAGCGCCTCGGCCGGGATGTCCTCGGCCATCAGCAGCTTGAGCCAGTCGAGGAACTCCGACGTCGACGGCTTTTTCTTCAGGCCCGGCACGTCGCGCACCTCGTAGAAGCTTTGCAGCGCCTGCGCCAGCAAATCCTTCTTCAAATTCGGGTAGTGCACGGCGACGATCTGCTCCATCGTGTCGCGGTCCGGGAATTTAATATAGTGGAAGAAGCAGCGGCGCAGGAAGGCGTCCGGCAGCTCCTTCTCGTTGTTGGAAGTGATGATCACCAGCGGCCGGTGCACCGCCCGCACCATTTCGCGCGTCTCGTAGACGTAGAACTCCATCCGGTCGAGCTCGCGCAGCAGGTCGTTCGGGAACTCGATGTCGGCCTTGTCGATTTCGTCGATCAGCAGCACCACCGGCTCGGGGGCCGTGAAAGCCTGCCACAGCACCCCCTTGACGATGTAGTTCTGGATGTCGCGCACACGCTCGTCGCCCAGCTGGGAGTCGCGCAAACGCGACACCGCGTCGTATTCATACAACCCTTGTTGCGCCTTGGTGGTGGACTTGATATGCCATTGCATCAGCGGCATGTTCAAGGCGGCGGCCACTTCCTCGGCCAGCATGGTCTTGCCGGTGCCCGGCTCGCCCTTGATCAGCAGCGGGCGTTGCAGCGTCAAGGCCGCATTCACGGCCAGTTTCAGGTCATTGGTCGCGACGTACTGGTCGGAACCCTCAAAGCGTTGGGTGGCTTGCATGCGTGATGTCTCGGTGAAAAAGGGATTTGTCGAGTATAGGGGAGATTGGCCGATGTTGTGGCCCGGTATCACCCCGACAGGCGGCCTCGGCACTGTGTTGTTCCGGCAATGATTCTGTGTAGCTTAGAAAAATTTCTTGAGTTAGAATCGCAGGCTAATAGTGCAAAAGTCAAGTTTTGCATCCGCGGTAGTATCCGATTACTTACCTTGCAAACACCATGAAAAAAATCACCGCACTTCTCGTGCTCGCAGGCCTCGCTCAGACCGTCCAGGTCGCCGCCGCGGCGGAAATCGTGGGCAACGCCCAGAACGCCAAGGCCAAGGTTGAAATGTGTATCGGTTGTCATGGAATTCCGGGTTACAAAGCCACCTTCCCGGAAGTGTTTCAGGTACCGATGATCGGCGGACAGTCGGCCAAGTATATTGAAAACGCGCTGCAGGCCTATAAGAAGGGCGATCGCAAGCATCCATCCATGAAGGGCATCGCCGCCAGCCTGTCGGACCAGGATATCGCCGATGTCGCCGCGTTCTACGCGCAGCAGACGCGCACCGCCGCGAAATGAGGACCGCCAATATGAAAAAACTGATCGCCGCAGTGTTCTGCTCCGCCCTGTCGTTCTCCGCCGTCGCTGGCGGCAATGTCGCCGCCGGCAAGGCCGTGGCCGACAAATACAGTTGCTTCACCTGCCATGGCAAGGATTACAACTCCCCGATCGACCCCAGCTATCCAAAGCTGGCCGGCCAGCACAAGGATTACATTCAGCATGCGCTGACGGCCTACAAGCGGGGCGACGGCGCCAATGGCCGCAACAACGCCATCATGACCGGACAGGTCAAGCCGCTGACGAATCAGGACATCAAGGACCTGGCGGCGTATTTCCACAGTCTGCCTGGCAGTCTGGCGGTGCACCGCTAGACCGTCTGGCCAAGGCGGCGACGCCTCCCTCCAGCCCCGAAAAGCCACGCATTGCGTGGCTTTTTTGTATCTTTTCGCCGGTTTTTTTGTGTCCGTCTACGTAGTTTCTTCCGCTTTCCTTAAGTGTTATCCCTCATCTGGCGCCAACTTTGCGCTGCTAAAATCCTCTTTCTTGATAATATCTATGGACACTCGTTCAATTCTATTGTCGGTTTTCGCCGCCAATCGGCATTGAACAAGCATCGGCAGCCGTCACCCTCTTCGTCCGCGCGCAGTCATCGCCAAGGACGACCAGCCACCTTCGAATGCCACTTCCCGGCGCCATCGGCGTGCGGGATGGCCGGCAACGCCAGTCCCGAATACAGTCGGTACCTATGAATGGAGTTACGTATGCGTAAGTCATTATTAATTTTGATGTCGTGCCTGATCCTGGCGGCATGTAGCAAATCGCCGGCGCCGTCGGACGACAAACCGGTCGACGTGCTGCTGGTCGGCGCCGGCACCATGAGCGCCACCCTGGGCGCCATGCTCAAGGAGATGGACCCGAGCCTGACCATGGCCATCTACGAGCGCGTGGATTCGGTCGCCGCCGAGAGCTCGGACGCGATGAACAATGCCGGCACCGGCCACTCGGCCTTCGCCGAACTGAATTACACGCCGGAAGCGGCCGACGGCCACATCGAAACCAAGAAAGCGGTCGAAATCAACGAGCAGTTCGAGATTTCCAAGCAATTCTGGGCCTACCAGGTCAAGAACAAGTACATCGGCGCGCCGCAAACCTTCATCAACAACGTGCCGCACATGGCCTTTGTCTGGGGCGACGACAACATCAACTTCCTGCGCAAGCGCTACGCCGCGCTGCAGAAGGAAAACCTGTTCAAGGGCATGCTGTACTCGGAAGATCCGGCCGTCATCCAGCAATGGGCGCCGCTGATCATGACCGGTCGCGACAAGGGCCAGAAAGTCGCCGCCACCCGCATGGAAATCGGCACCGACGTCAACTTCGGCAACCTCACGCGCGCGCTGGTAAAGCACCTGACCGACAGCCACGGCACCACCTTGAACCTGCGCCACCAGGTCGAAGACATCAAGCGCGGCACCGACGGCAACTGGAACGTCACCGTCAAGAACCTGGCCGACGACTCCGTCAAGACCGTGCGCGCCAAGTTCGTGTTCATCGGCGCCGGCGGCGGTTCGCTGCCGCTGCTGGAAAAATCGGGCATCCCGGAAGCCAAGGGCTACGGCGGCGTACCGGTCGGCGGCCAATGGCTGGTCACCACCAACCAGGCGCTGATCGACCAGCACGCCGCCAAGGTGTACGGCAAGGCGTCGGTCGGCTCGCCGCCGATGTCGGTGCCGCACCTGGATACCCGCATCATCGACGGCAAGAAAGCGCTGTTATTCGGCCCGTTCGCCACGTTCTCGACCAAGTTCCTGAAAAACGGTTCGTGGATCGACCTGCCGGCCTCGATCGACAGCGGCAACGTCCGCCCGATGCTGCAAGCCGGCTACGACAACATCCCGCTGACCAAGTACCTGGTCGGCCAAGTGATGAATTCGCCTGAAGACCGTCTGGCCGCGCTGAAAGAGTACCTGCCGACCGCCAAGCTGGAAGACTGGACGCTGCAAAACGCCGGCCAGCGCGTGCAGATCGTCAAGGACGACCCTGAAAAAGGCGGCCTGTTGCAGTTCGGTACGGAAGTGGTGGGTTCGGCCGACGGCAGCATCGTCGCGCTGCTGGGCGCCTCGCCGGGCGCCTCGACCGCGCCGCCGATCATGATCAAAGTGTTGCAGACCGCGTTCAAGGCCAAGCTGGCCACGCCCGAATGGGACGCGAAAATGAAGGCCATGGTGCCGTCCTACGGTCACAAGCTGAACGGCGATCCGGTACTGGCGAACAAGATCCGCCACTACAGCAGCGACATCCTGGGCCTGAAGGCGTTCACGCTGGATGAGCCGGCAGTCGCCGCCGCACCCGCAGAGGCCGCAGCCAAATAAAGCAAGCCACAAAAAAGAAGAAGCCACGCTGATGCGTGTCTTTTTTTCATCCGTTGCTTTATTTGATGCGGCGCTTGATGGCTTCGATGTAGGCGTCGCCGTCGGGAGGCGTGCCGGTGCGCTGGGCGTTCCAGATCATCTCGCCCAGGCATTCCATGATCTCGTGCTGCGCTTCGTGCGCGGAATCGAGCTTGAGGGTGAGGGCGGTGGCGGCGTCGCGGATGCCGCGCGGCTGGTCGATCGAGATCTGCTCGTCGATCGACAGGTGCATCGACAAATGCAGGAATGGATTGGCTTGCGCGCCTTCGACCGAGTAATCGCGCGCCAGCGCCGCGTCGACGTCGGCCAGCACATCATGGTATTCGGGATGGTGGCGCGCCCAGTCGGCCGCCATCGCTTCGAGCGGGGTGAGGATTTCGTTGGCCCGCTGCTTGCGGTAGGCCTCGCAGAAGAAGCGGCGGACGTCGTCGGATGTTGGATTGAACATGCCGCCATTGTACCTCCGGCGAAAAAAAAGCGGGACAGTGTGCCTGTCCCGCGTTTTTTGTTGCAGTCCTTGTTGCTGTTCTTGTTGACGCCTTGCTAACCGCTCAGCTGCCGCTTTTGACCGGCTCGGCCGGCCCCGCCGCGACGGTGGCCACGGTGGCAGTGGATGCCGCCTCGGTCGGCGCGCAGGCCGAGCCCGGTGGTTCCGGGTTCGGACGCGGCGCGTGCGCCTGGCGCAGGTAGCGCGAGCCGTGCTGGCGCCGGTCGTGGCCGTTGGCCGGCCACGTCAGGAAACGCGACAGCTCCTGCAGCGCGCGCTGGTAGACGTCGCGCTTGAACTCGATCACCACGTCGAGCGGCACCCAGTACTCGTGCCAGCGCCAGGCGTCGAATTCCGGATGGTCCGTCAGGCGCAGGTTGACGTCGTTGTCGCGCGCGCACATGCGCAGCAGGAACCAAATCTGCTTCTGGCCACGGTAATGGCCGCGGATTTCCCGCTTGATGAAATGATCCGGCACCTCATAGCGCAGCCAGTCGCGGGTGCGACCGACGATTTTTACGTGCTCGGCCCGCAGGCCGATCTCTTCCTCCAACTCCCGGTACATCGCCTGCTCAGGCGTTTCTCCATATTTGATGCCACCTTGCGGAAACTGCCACGAATGCTCGCGCACCCGTTTGCCCCACCACACCTCGTTCTGCGCGTTGAGCAGGATGATGCCGACGTTGGGCCGAAACCCCTCCCGATCGAGCATATTGCACCTCAAACTTTCTGCGACTGAGCTCCCTGCTTATATTTTTGCCCATAAAAAGACGCCTCGGCTGGGTTTTCGGGGTACGAAAACGGTCGAAGGGCCATCTATTGAACGCATTTGTATAAAGTATGGACGCATCAGCCAGCTAATCCTTTAAAATTAGGTTGATTATAACTCTCTCTTTTTAAAAAGAATTCACCGTATGCGCGCCTCACGATTTTTTATTTCCACGCTTAAAGAAGCGCCTTCCGACGCCGAGATCGTCAGTCACCAGTTAATGATGCGCGCCGGCATGATCAAGCGCCTGGGCTCGGGCATCTACACGTACATGCCGATGGGCCTGCGCGTCATCCGCAAAGTCGAAGCGATCGTACGCGAAGAGATGAACAAGTCCGCCGCCATTGAGCTGCTGATGCCGCTGATCCAGCCGGCCGAGCTGTGGCAGGAAACGGGCCGCTGGGACAAGATGGGCGCCGAGTTGCTGCGCATCAAGGATCGCCACGGCCGCGAATTCGCCTTCCAGCCAACCGCCGAGGAAGTCATCACCGACGTCGTCCGCTCGGAAATTAAATCGTACCGTCAACTTCCGTTGAATTTTTACCACATTCAGACCAAGTTCCGCGACGAACGCCGCCCGCGCTTCGGCCTGATGCGCGGCCGCGAATTCACCATGAAGGACGCGTACTCGTTCGACCGCGACCTGGCCGGCATGCAAGCGTCGTACCAGATCATGTATGACGCCTATGTGCGCATTTTCAACCGCTTCGGCCTGAAGTTCCGCGCCGTGGCGGCCGACAACGGCGCCATCGGCGGCACCGGTTCGCACGAATTCCACGTCATCGCCAGCACCGGCGAGGACGCGGTCGTCTACTGCCCGACCTCCGACTACGCGGCCAACATGGAAGCGGCCGAAGCGTTGCCGCTGAACGCCAGCCGTCCAGCCTCCGCCCAGGCGCTGACCAAGGTCGCCACGCCGGACGCCACCAAGTGCGAGCTGGTCGCCGAGCAGCTCAAGCTGCCGCTGGCGCAGACCGTCAAGACCTTGGCGCTCACCGTCGAGACCGAAAAAGACGGCAAAGTGGCTAAACAGTATTTCATGTTGCTGCTGCGCGGCGATCATGAACTGAACGAAGTGAAGATGGGCAAAGTGGCCGGCCTGGCCGAGCACCGCTTCTCGACCGAGGCGGAAATCCTGGAAGTGTACGGCTGCGTGCCCGGCTATTTGGGTCCGATCGGCACCAAGGCCCCGGTCACCGTGGTGGCCGACCGCACCGTCGCCAACATGGCCGATTTCGTCTGCGGCGCCAACGACGCCGGCTTCCACTACACCGGCGCCAACTGGGGCCGCGACGTCGCCGAACCTGCCATCGTCGCCGACCTGCGCAACGTCGTCGAAGGCGACGCCTCGCCGGACGGCAAGGGCGTGCTGGCGATCGAGCGCGGCATCGAAGTGGGCCACGTGTTCCAGCTCGGCACCGCGTATTCGGAAGCGATGAAGGCCACCTTCCTCGACGAGAACGGCAAGCCTGCGCCGCTGCAGATGGGTTGCTACGGTATCGGCATCACCCGTATCCTGGGCGCGGCCATCGAGCAGAACTTCGACGACAAGGGCATCATCTGGCCGACGTCGCTGGCGCCGTTCGAACTGGTGCTGTGCCCGATGGGCATGGACCGCAGCGAGGCGGTCAAGGAAGCGGCCGAGAAGCTGTACGCCGACGCGCAGGCGGCCGGCATCGACGTCATCCTCGACGACCGCGGCCTGCGTCCGGGCGGCATGTTCGCGGACTGGGAGCTGATCGGCGTGCCGCACCGCGTGGTGATCGGCGACCGTGGCCTGAAGGAAGGCAACCTGGAATACCAGGGCCGCCGCGACACCGAAGCGACCGCCGTGCCGGTGGCCGATGTGATCAGCTTCATCCAGGGCAAAATGTCGCAGTGAGCAAGCGCGTTGTAGCCGGCGCCTTGTTGGCGCTGGCGCTGTCGGTGACGATAGCGCCGGTGGCGCAAGCCGGCAATCAGAAGGAGGAGGCGCTGGCCGATGCGGTCCGCGTCGCCCTCGCCAACAGCATCAAGGATGCGACCCCGCCGCAGATCACCTTCCGCAACGACGCAGAACGGCTGCGTTATGAGGGCTGGCTGGCGCAGATGTCGGCCCGCCTCAAGCGCAAGCTGCCCGACGAGCAGACCCGCCATGAGTTTCTTGCCACCGTGTGGTACGAATCGCGTCGCGCCGGGCTGGAGCCGGGCATGGTGCTGGGGTTGATCCAGGTGGAGTCGGCGTATCGCAAGTACGCTGTTTCGCTGGTGGGCGCGCGCGGCTATATGCAGGTGATGCCGTTCTGGACCAACGTGATCGGCGACCGCGACCGCAGCGCGCTGTTCAATATGCAGACGAATCTGCGCTACGGCTGCGCGATTTTGCGCATGTACATCGACATGGAGGGCGGCAACCTCTACCTTGCGCTGGGCCGCTACAACGGCAGCCGGGGCCGGCCGCAATACCCGAACGCCGTGCTCGCGGCGTGGAACAACTGGAAATAAGCGTGGCCTGACGAACCACGGCCGCCGTGAGGAGAAATTGTGAAACTTGTCAGTAACGTAATAATTCTAGCGTTCGCTTTCGCGGTCGGCGAAAACACCCACGCGCAAGAGAGGACACTCTACGAACGACTCGGTGGCGGCGAAGCTCTCACCCGGGCGGCAAACGAAATAGTCGAGAACGTTTCACATGACCCCCTTACACGCCGTTCATTCGAAGGGGTGGCGTTGAAACCATTAAAGGCCAAGGTGGCCGAGCATCTGTGCGTCATTTCCAGCGGGCCCTGCACGTACAGCGGCGAGAACATGGCTGTTGCCCACACGGGGCTGGCGATCACGGCTGACGAGTTCCGGATCATGGGCGCCTACCTGCACACAGCGTTTTTACGTCAAGGGGCGGACCCCCAAGCCCTATCCGAGTTGGAAGCAATCCTCGAAAGCCTGCGTCCAGATATTCTGAATAAATAGGCGACCAGACCGTTGCGGCGCCATGGGCAAAACTCCGTGTCGCCGCAGTTGCGCCGCAATAGCGCCTGATCAGATGATGATATCGCTCTTGGGCGGCGCCGCTTTCGCTTCCAGTTCCGCCAGACGCGTCTCCAGCGTTTCCAGCTTCGCGCGGGTTTTCGCTAAAACTTGCGTTTGAACATCAAACTCCTCGCGCGTCACCAGGTCCAGTTTGGAGAATCCCTGCGTCATCATGGACTTGACGTTCTTCTCAATGTCCTTTGCTGGTGAGTTTTGGACGGCTTGGCTGATCTTGTTCTGCAAGTCGTTAAAAAAAGTGTTCATATCCATAATATTCCTTGATCTGTTGGGGTTCTGTAAGCACTATAAATGTGCATGCATGCGTCATTGTGGTGCAAAACCAAAGACTCTCGCGTTCGACGCTTTCAGATTATCACTTTCTTCGGAGTACGTCCGTTGTCGCGGATGCTACGGCAGCTATCCGGCGAGCAACATTAGCTGGCACGCATTCTGCTATAGAAGTCAATGAATGCCGCTCACTGCTTTGCCTCACAAGGATTTTACCCGTAACCGTATTCCCTATCTGTGACTAAGTTCGATAACTACAAGGACAAAATTATGAAAAGCACGAACCTGACCCTGATCGCAGCACTGACCTTCGCATTCGCCACCATGAGCGCTTCGGCGCAAGCCCAGGAAGCGCAACCCGCGCCTGCGGCCCCGGCCGCTGCCGAACCGGCACCGGACCACCAGATCAGCTACAACGTCGCTGTCGCCACCGACTACCGTTATCGCGGCATCTCGCAAACCCGTCTCAATCCAGCGCTGCAAGGCGGCGTGGATTACGTGAACAATCCGACCGGCCTGTATGTCGGCACCTGGGCCTCGACCATCAAGTGGGTCAAGGACGGTGGCGGCGACGCCGATATGGAAATCGATGTCTACGGCGGCAAGCGCGGCGAGTTCGCCCCGAATGTCACCTACGATGTCGGCGGCCTGTATTACTACTACCCGTCGAACAAGCTGGCCACCAGCGCCAACACCTTCGAGCTGTACGCCCAACTCGGCGTCGGTCCATTCTCCGTCAAGTATTCCCGCTCGACCACCAATCTGTTCGGCACCGCCGACAGCAAGGACAGCGGCTACGTCGACGCCCAGCTCAACACCGAGATCTATGACGGCTACATCCTGAACGTCCACCTGGGCCGCCAGACCGTCAAGAACAACTCCGCCTTCAGCTACAACGACTACAAACTCGGCTTCACCAAAGATTTCGGCGTCGTGACCGTGGCCGTGGCCGCGTTCTCCACCGATACCGACGCCTATGTCGGCCGCGGCAAGAACCTCGGCAAAACCGGCGCCGTGCTGACCATTTCCAAAACCTTCTAAGCGAGGCTTAGCATGAAAATGATTACCGCCATTATCAAGCCGTTCAAGCTCGACGAGGTCCGCGAGGCCTTGTCGGCGATCAACGTGCAAGGCATCACCGTGACCGAGGTGAAAGGCTTCGGCCGCCAGAAAGGCCACACCGAGCTGTATCGCGGTGCCGAGTACGTCGTGGACTTCCTGCCGAAGACCAAGATCGAGGCGGCGGTGGACGATGCCATCGTCGAACAGGCGATCGAAGCGATTGAAGGCGCTGCCCGCACCGGCAAAATCGGTGACGGCAAGATCTTTGTGTACAACCTGGAACAGGTGATCCGTATTCGTACCGGTGAAACCGGCCACGAAGCTCTTTAAGGGGAAGATTGATGAAGAAAACTATAACAACATTGCTCGCTGGGGTTTCCATCCTGTTCGCACTCGCCGCGCCGGTCCACGCGCAGGAGGCCAAACCGGCTGACTCGCCGGCCGCCGCCGCCACCGCGCCCGCCGCCGCCGCACCCGAAGCGCCGGCAGCGCCTGCCGCCGCGCCTGCCGCCGCCGCGCCTGCCGCCGCAGCAGCACCTGATGCACCCGCCGCACCGGCGCCAACGCCGCAGAAGGGCGACACCGCCTGGATGATGGTCGCGACCCTGCTGGTGATCCTGATGACGATTCCCGGCCTGGCGCTGTTCTACGGCGGCCTGGTCCGTTCCAAAAACATGCTGTCGATCCTGATGCAGGTGTTCATGGTCTTCGCCCTGATCGTGGTGCTGTGGTGCGTGTACGGCTATTCGCTGGCATTCACCGAAGGCAACGCCTTCTACGGCAAATTCGACCGTGCCTTCCTGAACGGCATCTGGGATCCGGCCAAGGGCGCGTTCTCGTACGCCGCCACCTTCAGCAAGGGCGTGGTCATTCCTGAATTTATCTACGTCGCCTTCCAGGCCACGTTTGCCGCCATCACCTGCGGCCTGATCGTCGGCGCCTTCGCCGAGCGCGCCAAGTTCACCGCCGTGCTCGCTTTTGTCGTGCTGTGGTTCACCTTCGCCTACCTGCCGATCGCCCACATGGTCTGGTTCTGGACCGGACCGGACGCGATCAAGGACGCGGCCACCGCCGCCACCGAAGGCGCCAAAGCGGGCTTCCTGTTCCAAAAAGGCGCGCTGGACTTCGCCGGCGGCACCGTGGTGCACATCAACGCCGCGGTTGCCGGCCTGGTCGGTGCCTACATGATCGGCAAACGCGTCGGCTACGGCCGCGAATCGATGGCCCCGCACTCGGTCACCATGACCATGATCGGCGCCTCGCTGCTGTGGGTCGGCTGGTTCGGTTTCAACGCCGGTTCGGCGCTGGAAGCCGCTGACATCGCCGCGCTGGCCTTCATCAACACCTTGCTGGCAACCGCCGCCGCCACCGTGGCCTGGGTGTTCGCCGAGTGGATCTTCAAAGGCAAGCCATCGATGCTCGGTGGCGCCTCGGGTGCGGTGGCCGGTCTGGTCGCCATCACCCCGGCCTGCGGTTTCGTCGGCCCTATGGGCGCGCTGGTCATCGGCCTGGCCGCCGGCGTCGTCTGCCTGTGGGGTGTGAACGGTCTGAAACGCCTGCTGGGCGCCGACGACTCCCTGGACGTGTTCGGCGTCCACGGCGTCGGCGGTATCCTCGGCGCGATCCTGACCGGCGTGTTTGCCGCGCCGTCGCTCGGCGGCCAGGGCATCTTCGACTACGTTGCCAACAAAGCATCGCCTGACTACTCGATCATGGGCCAGGTCACCACCCAGGCGACCGCCGTCGGCGTCACCATCCTGTGGTCGGCTGTCGTCTCGTTCATCGCCTACAAACTGGTCGACGTGGTCATCGGCCTGCGCGTTCCCGAAGAGGAAGAGCGCGAAGGCCTGGACATCACCACCCACGGCGAGTCCGCTTACCACGCTTAATCGTTGTTGTTGTAACAACCCGCTTCGGCGGGTGCCCACAAAAGCGCCTCGAATGAGGCGCTTTTTTCGTTTGCGGGCCATTTCCACCTTTAAAATAGGGTTTTCGCCCTGATTTGGGCTATCTGCAAGGTAATATTTGAGGTTCTGTTGCCTGGAGGGCCGTCCTCCCGCACATTTAAGGAAGTAATCATGGTTCCCCATCTCGTCACGGCTCTGACCGGTCCGCTGCTCGATCTCGAAGAAAAAATCCTGGCCGCCACGCCGGCCATTGAGCGCTGGTTCCGTCTGGAATGGCAGGAACACACGCCGCCGTTCTATTGCTCGGTCGATATGCGCAACGCCGGCTACAAGCTGGCCCCGGTCGATACCAACCTGTTCCCGGGCGGTTTCAACCACCTGGCCACGGAAATGCTGCCGCTGTCGGTGCAGGCCGCGATGGCCGCGATCGACAAATATTGTCCTGACGCGCGCAATCTGCTGCTGATCCCGGAAATCCACCAGCGCCACCCGACCTACTGGCAAAACGTCGCGCGGCTGATGCAGATCTTCCGCCAGACCGGCCTGCACGTGCGCCTCGGTTCGCTGTCGCCCGAGGTGACGCAGCCGACGCCGATCGCTCTGCCGGACGGCAATATGCTGGTGGTCGAGCCGCTGGTGCGCTCGGCCAACGGCCGCCGCGTCGGCCTGAAGGACTTCGATCCGTGCACGATTTTGCTCAACAACGACCTCTCGGCCGGCATTCCGGAGATTTTGCAGAACATCCATGAGCAGAGCCTGCTGCCGCCGCTGCACGCCGGCTGGGCCGTGCGCCGCAAGAGCAACCACCTGAACGCGTATGACGAGGTGGTCAAGAAGTTCGGCAAGCTGATCGGCGTCGATCCGTGGATGCTCAACCCGTTCCACGCCAAGTGCGACGCGGTCAACTTCCGCACCGGCGACGGCTACGATTGCCTGGCCGCCAATGTCGACGCGCTGCTGGCCAAGATCAAGAAGAAGTACAAGGAATACGGCATGAAGGAGCACAAGCCCTTCGTGATCGTCAAGCCGGACGCCGGGACCTACGGCACCAGCATCCTGACGATCAAGGATTCCAGTGAAATCAAGGACTTGAGCCAGGCCCAGCGCGACAAGATGATCGTCATCAAGGATGGCAAGGAAGTGACCGACTTCATCATCCAGGAGGGCGTGCCGACCTTCGAGAGCATCAAGGACGACGTCGCCGAGCCGGTGGTGTACATGATCGACCGCTACGTGGTGGGCGGCTTTTACCGCGTGCACGCGGAAAAGGGTGTCGACCAGAACCTCAACGCACCCGGTTCGCAGTACGTGCCGCTGGCGTTCGCGCAGCAGCACGCGGTGCCCGATTTGAAGGCGAAGCCGGGCACGGCGGCGCCGAACCGTTTCTACGTCTACGGCGTGGTGGCGCGGCTGGCGCTGCTGGCGGCGTCGCTGGAAATGGAACGCACCGATCCCAATCCGGAAGTGTATTAAGCCGACATTATCGGCTTGGCAAGGGCCACCGGGCTAGCGGCCTCGTCCGCTCCCCGGTGCGGGTGGCGAATCTCGGCTAAAATCAGGCATTACCCAGATTGGATGCGCCCATGAAAATAGCTTTCCTCGCCGATCCCTTGGCCAGTTTCAAGACCTACAAGGATTCGACCTACGCCATGATGGTGGAGGCCGCCAAGCGCGGCCATACCGTCTACGCCTTCGAGCAAAAAGACATGGCCGTCAACGGCGGCGTGGCCTATGCCAAAGTTGCCGAAATCACCATCCTGGACGACCTCAAGGACTGGTTCCGCGCCGCCCCGGCCGTGGAAACCAACCTCGGCGAGTTCGACGCGATCGTCCAGCGCAAGGACCCGCCGTTCGACATGGAGTACATCTACGGCACCTACATGCTGGAGCTGGCCGAGAAACAGGGCGCCAGCGTCTTCAACAAGCCGTCGACCATCCGCGACCACAACGAAAAGCTGGCCATCGCCCAGTTCAGCGAGTTCACCTCGCCGACCCTGGTGACGGCCGACGAGGCGCGCATCCGCGCCTTCCAGTCCGAGCATGGCGACGTCATCCTCAAGCCGCTCGACGGCATGGGCGGCACCGGCATCTTCCGCGTCAAGCCGGACGCGATGAACCTGGGCGCCATCATCGAAACGCTGACCGACAACGGCAAGCGCACCATCATGGCCCAGCGCTTCATTCCTGACATCGCCAAGGGCGACAAGCGCATCCTGGTCATCGGCGGCAAGCCGGTGCCGTTTTCGCTGGCGCGCATCCCGCAAAACGGCGAGGTGCGGGGCAACTTGGCGGCCGGCGGCCTTGGTGTGGCCCAACCTTTGACCGAACGCGACTTCGAAATCGCCAATACCCTGGGTCCGATACTGGCCGCGCGCGGCTTGTTGCTGGTAGGATTGGACGTGATCGGGGATTGCCTGACGGAAGTAAACGTTACCAGCCCGACCTGTTTCCAGGAAATCACCCAGCAGGCCGGTTTCCCGGTCGCGGCGATGTTCATGGACGCGGTGGAGGCGGCCGTGGAAGCGGCGACCCCGGCCCGATGATGGATATTCAAAATAATTTTGCCGGACGGCCTCAAAAACCTCCGCGCTCACTGGCGGTTTAAGAATATGGTTGGCATACTGCTTATGACGCACGCACCGCTGGGACAGGCTTTCATCGCCGCCTGCGCGCATGTGTTCCGTGGTCCGACCGAGCGGCTCGAGGCGATCGATGTGATCGCCGACCAGGACCTCGGCGAAGTGCAGTCCCTGGCGGCGGCGGCGATCAAGCGGCTCGACGACGGCGACGGCGTTTTGATCATGACCGATGTCAAGGGCGGTACCCCCGCCAATTGTTGCGACCGGTTGGCGGATGCGGGCCGGGTGGAGGTCATCGCCGGCATCAGTTTGCCGATGCTGCTGCGGGCCATCACCTACCGGCGCGACACGCTCGACGTGGTCGTCGAGATGGCCCTGGCCGGCGCGCAAAGCGGTGCGGTGCGCGTCGACAACCGGATTCGCGTCGTGTAGCGACGGCGCGGGAATTTTTTGTGCGGCTTATTTGCGCGGTTTGTTTTGCGCCGATTTCTCATTGAGACAAAAGAAAAATGATTCAACAAGAACTTGAGATTATCAACAAGCTTGGACTGCATGCCCGGGCTTCCGCCAAATTTACCCAACTGGCAGCAAAGTTTCAAAGCGACGTATGGCTGACCCGCAACGCGCGCCGCATCAACGCCAAGTCCATCATGGGCGTGATGATGCTGGCCGCCGGCAAGGGCGCCAAGGTCACGCTGGAGGCCGACGGCCCCGATGAAAGCGAATGTATCGCCGCCTTGTCCGCACTGGTCAACGACAAGTTCGGCGAAGGCGAGTAATGCCCTCGGATCGTAGCCGTTCCCGCATTTTCACTGGTCCACCCATGGCTTCCTTCACACTGCACGGCATTCCTGTCTCCCGCGGCATCGCCATCGGCCGCGCGCACAAGCTGGCGCCGGCGGCGCTCGACGTCAAGCATTACCTGGTGGCCGAGGAGCATCTGGAAGCGGAAGTGGTGCGGCTGCAGCAGGCGCTGGCCCAGGTGCACAAGGAACTGCAAACGCTGTGGAACGAGCTGCCCAAGGACGCGCCGACCGAGTTGGGCGCCTTCATCGACGTCCACGCGCTGATCCTGTCGGACCCGATGATCTCGGAGGCGCCGCTCGACATCATCCGCGCGCGCCACTACAACGCCGAATGGGCGCTGCTGACCCAGATCGACGAGCTGTCGGCGCAGTTCGACGAGATCGAAGACCCGTACCTGCGCGAGCGCAAGGCCGACATCCAGCAGGTGGCCGAGCGCGTGCTCAAGGTGTTGATGGGCACCGCGCAGATCCTGCCGCCGACCACCAGCAGCGGCGATGAATTCCAGGCGCAGATGATCATCGTCGCCCACGACATCTCGCCGGCCGACATGCTGCAGTTCCGCGACCGCTCCTTCATCGGCTTCGTCACCGACGTCGGCGGCCAGAACTCGCACACGGCGATCGTCGCGCGCAGCCTGGACATCCCGGCCGCCGTCGGCATGTCCGGCGCCTCCACCCTGATCGAGCAGGACGACTGGCTGATCATCGACGGCGACGCCGGCGTGGTCATCGCCAACCCCAGCGCCCTGGTGCTGGAGCAGTACCGCGAGCGCCAGGGCGCCGCGCTGCGCGCCCGCAAAAAGCTCAATAAGCTCAAGAAAACGCCGGCCATCACCAGGGACGGCACCGAGATCACGCTGCTGGCCAACATCGAGCTGCCCGACGACTGTCCGGCGGCGATGGAGGCGGGCGCCAACGGCGTGGGCCTGTTCCGCTCCGAGTTCCTGTTCATGGGCCGCAACAGCAAGATCCCGTCCGAGGACGAACAGTTCGAGCAGTACAAGCGCGCGGTGGTGGCGATGAAGGGGCGGCCGGTGACGATCCGCACGCTCGATATCGGTGCCGACAAGCCGCTCGACCAGACCGAGCACACGGCGCTCAATCCGGCGCTGGGCCTGCGGGCGATTCGCTATTGCCTCGCCGAGCCGCAGATTTTCCTCACGCAGCTGCGCGCCATCCTGCGCGCGTCGGCGTTCGGCAAGGTGAAGATTCTGATCCCGATGCTGGCGCACGCGTTCGAGATCGACCAGTCGCTGGCGATGATCGCCCAGGCCAAGGCCGAACTGCGCGAGGCGAAGATCAAATTCGACGACACCGTGCCGGTGGGCGCGATGATCGAAATCCCGGCGGCGGCGCTGTCGCTGCCGATGTTCGTCAAGCGCATGAACTTCCTGTCGATCGGCACCAACGACCTGATTCAGTACACCCTGGCGATCGACCGGGTTGATTATGAGGTCGCGCACCTTTACAATCCGCTGCATCCGGCTGTGCTGCAGTTGATCTCGATGACGATTGCGGCCGGGCATAAAGCCGGGATCGACGTCGCCGTGTGCGGCGAAATGGCGGGCGACGTCAAGCTGACACGCCTGCTGCTGGGCATGGGACTGCGCGAATTCTCGATGCACCCGGCGCAGCTGCTGTCGGTCAAGCAGGAAATCCTGAACAGCGACCTTGCGCGGATCGTTCCGCAAACCCGCAAGATCATGCGCTCGATGGAACCAGGTGCAATTGCAGACGCGGTCGAACAATTGCAACTGATGTAAGTCGGTGGGACCCATCCTCGCGGTCCCGCCCTGATACATGGCCCGTGGGGCCGCCCCAAAACTCCAATTAAAATATGTCATCCCTGGGATACGTCAAACCGCAAACCATGCATTTCGCAGAGCCGCTGCCGCTGCAAAGCGGCGCCGCGCTGCAAGACTACATGCTGATGTACGAAACCTACGGCACCCTCAACGCCGACAAATCGAACGCGGTGCTGGTGTGCCACGCGCTTAACGCCTCGCACCACGTCGCCGGCGAATACGAGGGCGTGCCGAAAAGCCTGGGCTGGTGGGACAACATGGTCGGTCCCGGCAAATCGCTCGACACCGACAAGTTCTTCGTCATCGGCATCAACAACCTCGGCTCGTGCTTCGGCTCGACGGGCCCGATGCACAACAATCCCGCCACCGGCAAGCCTTACGGCGCCGCCTTCCCGGTCGTCACGGTGGAGGACTGGGTGGCCGCGCAGGCGCGCCTGGCCGACGCGCTGGGCATCAGCCAGTTCGCCGCCGTCATGGGCGGCTCTCTGGGCGGCATGCAGGCGCTGGCCTGGTCCATCATGTACCCGGAGCGGCTGCGCCACTGCGTGGTGATCGCCTCGACGGCCAAGCTGTCGGCGCAGAACATCGCCTTCAACGACGTCGCCCGCCAGGCCATCCTGTCCGATCCGGATTACCATGGCGGCGACTTCTATGAGCACGGCGTGGTGCCGAAGAACGGCCTGCGCGTGGCGCGCATGGTCGGCCACATCACCTACCTGTCCGACGACGACATGGCCGAGAAATTCGGCCGCAGGCTGCGCGCGGCGGTCGACGACATCGCCGGCGTCCCGGGCGACAATCCGGCCAACTACAAATTCGGCTTCGGCGTCGACTTCGAGATCGAATCGTACCTGCGCTACCAGGGCGACAAATTCAGCGAATACTTCGACGCCAACACCTATCTGCTGATCACCAAGGCGCTCGACTACTTCGACCCGGCGCGCCACCACGGCGGCGATCTGGCCAAGACGCTGGCCGGCACCCGCGCCAAGTTTTTCGTGGCCTCGTTCACCACCGACTGGCGCTTCTCGCCCGAGCGCAGCCAGGAGATCGTGCAGGCACTGGTGAGCAACCGCCGCCGCGTGACCTACGCCGAAATCGACGCCCCTCACGGCCACGACGCCTTCCTGCTGGAGGACCCGCGCTACCTGAAACTGGTGCGCGCGTACTACGACCAGGTGTGGAACGATATCAAGGAGCCAGTATGAACTTCACCCAATTAAGTACGGCCCGTCCGGACTTGGCCTTCATCGCCCACTGGGTGCCGAACAACGCGCACGTGCTGGACGTCGGCTGCGGCGACGGCGTGATGATGGACTACCTGCAAAGCGACAAACAGTGCAGCGGCTACGGCATCGAGATCGCCGACGACAAGGTCCTCGACAGCACCAGGCGCGGCGTGCAGGTGATCCAGCAGGATATGGAGAACGGACTGTCGCTGTTCGGCGATAACACCTTCGACACGGTGCTGTGCCTGTCGTCGCTGCAGATGATGAAGCATGTCGAGGCGCTGCTGCGCGATATCGTCCGCGTCGGCAAGGAGGCGATCGTCTCGTTCCCCAACTTCGCCTACTGGCCGCACCGGGTGTCGCTGCTCAAGGGCCGCATGCCGGTGTCCGAGTCGCTGCCGTACGAGTGGTACGACACGCCCAACCTGCGCTGCGCGACCATCAACGACTTCCGCGACCTGGCCGTCGAATGTGGGCTGGAAGTGATCGAATACGTGGCACTGGCGGAGGGACAACGCGTGTCGTTCCTGCCCAACCTGCGCGGCGACCTGGCGGTGTTCCGCCTGCGTAAAAAAGTCACCTCGAAGGCGGCGCACTGATGGCCGCCCAGGAGCAGAAGCGGCACTGGCTGTCGTATCTGAACGGCCGCACGGTCTCCATCCTGTTCCTGGGTTTCAGCTCCGGGCTGCCGCTGTACACGCTGATCTACCTGATGCAGGCGTGGCTGGCCAAGGCAGGGCTGGACGTCAAGGCGCTGGGGCTGTTCGGCCTGGCGATGTTCCCCTACACCTTCAAGTTCCTATGGGCGCCGCTGATGGACCGCTACAGCATCGGCCCGCTAGGCCGGCGGCGCGGCTGGATGGCGCTCACGCAGCTGTTGCTGTTCCTGCTCATCGGCGGGCTCGGCATGCTCGATCCAAAGCTCGAGCTGTCGGTGATCGTGGTGGCGGTGTTCCTGATCGCATTCATGTCGGCCAGCCAGGACGTCGTGATCGACGCCTACCGGCGCGAGATCTTGGCCGAGGAGGAGCAGGGCCTGGGTGCGGCCATCATCGTGAACGCCTACAAGGCCGCCAGCCTGATCCCCAGCGCGCTGGGGCTGGTGATGGCCGACAGCCAGCCGTGGCAGATCGTGTTCTGGACCGTGGCCGCCTTCATGCTGCCGGGCTTCATCTGCACGCTGCTGGCACGCGAGCCGGTATTGTATGGCGAGCCACCGAAAAACCTGCAGGAAGCGGTGGTGCTGCCGTTCCGCGAGTTCGTGCTGCGCGACGGCTGGCGCCAAGCCTTGTTCGTCATCGCCTTTGTGCTGCTATATAAGATTGGCGACACGATGAGCACCGCGCTGTCGACCAAATTCTTCCTCGACCTCGGCTTCACCACCAAGCAGATCGGGCTGGCGGCCAACGCCACCGGCTGGTGGGCCAGCCTCGCCGGCGGCGCCGTCGGCGGCATCTGGATGATCAAACTGGGCATCAACCGCGCGCTGTGGGTGTTCGGCGTGCTGCAGGCGATCGCGATTCTGGGCTTCGCCTGGCTGGCCAACGTCGGGCCGGACCCGGTGCTATTGAGCGCCGTGTTCGGGTTCGAGGCCTTCGCCAGCCTGGGGCTGGGATCGGCGGCATTGGTGGCATTTATGTCAAGGGCCACCGATCCCCGCTATACTGCCACCCAGTACGCGTTGTTTTCCAGTCTGGCTGCGGTCCCGCGCACATTCATTAATTCCTCCGTGGGTTATATTGTTGCCGAAACGGGTTGGTTCTGGTTCTTTATCGTGTGCTTCATCCTCGCCTTCCCGGCGATGATGATGCTGCCGAAAATCGCTCCTTGGAATAGTGCAAATGAAAAAGCTTAAATTGAAGGGCGCCGCGCTGGCGCTGGTCTGCGTGATGGGCGCCTTGCCGGTTTACGCGCAAAACGACGGTATTCCGGTCGAGAAGCTGTCGCGCATGCGCGGCCTGGGCGGCGATTCCGCGCAGTTCGACCAACAGTCCAAGCTTCAGTACGATCAGATGTTGAAGCAGGCGCATGACAAAGATGCCGTCGCCAGCGATAACAATCCGCAGCTGATTCGTTTGCGCGCCATCGCCAAGCGCCTGATTCCCTTCACCACGCGCTGGAATCCCGACGCGGCGCAATGGAAGTGGGAAGTCAACCTGCTCAAGTCCGACACCGTCAACGCCTTCTGCATGCCGGGCGGACGCATCGCCTTTTACAACGGCATCCTCACCAAACTGAATCTGACGGACGACGAAGTGGCGGCCGTGATGGGCCACGAGATCGCCCACGCGCTGCGCGAACACGCGCGCGAGCAGGCCGGCAAGAACACCGTCACGCAGGTAGGCTCGCGCATTCTCGGCGCCCTTGGCTCGGCCTACTTCGGTGTCGATCCGCGTCTCGGCGACGCGGCGGCCGGCATGGTCTCGCAGGGCGCGGCGTTGAAGTTCTCGCGCGGCGATGAAAGCGAGGCCGATCTGGTCGGCATCGACCTGGCGGCGCGCGCCGGCTTCGACCCGCGCGCCGGCGTGGCGTTGTGGCAGAAGATGGGCGCGATCAACAAGAGCCAGCCGATCAGCTTCCTGTCGACCCACCCGACCGGCAAGGACCGCATCGCCAACATGAACAAGAACATGCCGCTGGTGCTGCCGGTGTACGCCCGCGCCAAAGGGCTGGACCCGAACAACCTGCCCAAGTACCACTCGCTGGCGCTGCCGAAGTCCTGATGTCGTCGACGCCGTTGCCGATGCGCGACGGGGTCGCGCCCAGCTATCTGTGGCTGCCGGAAGGGCAGTGGCCGGACCTGATCACCTTTCTGGCGGCGCGCTTTCCCGACGTCGAGGTATCGACCTGGTACGAACGGATGGCGCGCAATGAGGTCGTCGACGGCGACGGCAGGCCGCTGGCGCCGCACAGCGCCTTCAAGCGCGGCATGCGCATCTTTTACTACCGGGAGCTGGAGGCGGAGACGCCGATACCGTTCACCGAAGAGATCCTCTTCATGGACGAGCATCTGGTGGTGGTCGACAAGCCGCATTTCCTGCCGATGACGCCGGGCGGGCGCTTCCTGCACGAGACCTTGCTGGTGCGGTTGAAGAGAACGCTGGGCGAGCAGGCCCTGACGCCGATCCACCGGCTCGACCGCGAGACGGCCGGCGTGGTGATCTTCTCCCGCAAGCAGGACAGCCGTGGCGCATATCAATCGATGTTCCAGAAGCGGGTGATCGAGAAGGAATACGAGGCGCTGGCGCCAACGTTGCAGGGCGTGGAGTATCCTTTCACGTACCGCAGCCGGATGGTCGACGGCGATAAATTCTTCATCATGAAGGAGGAGGCGGGCGAGCCCAATTCCGAGACCATCATCGAGGTCATCGAGCACCGCGCCGATTGCACCTTGTACCGGCTGTTTCCGCACACGGGCCGCAAACACCAGTTGCGATTGCACCTGTCGTCGCTCGGCATCCCGATCATCAACGACGCGTTTTATCCGGTGGCGCTGCCGTGCAAGGCGGACGACGTGTCGCAGCCTTTGAAGCTGCTGGCGCGCCGCATCTCGTTCCTCGATCCGCTGACAAACGACTGGCGCGAGTTCAGCAGCCGCCGAAGTTTGTAGCGTTAGCAGCGACGATAGTATCCTTTTACATAGGTGCCGTTCTTGCGATAGTAGCCCTTTACATAGCATTGACCACTGGTTGGTGGCGGTGGGGCGACATAGGGTGATGCGATTTCGTTCGCAATATCGTTGGCTTCGCACGGGCGCCCGTCATGATCACGATCAAGATACGTGTGGCCTTGAGAGTAGAGCAGCAGCGCGGTTTGCTTTGATATGCTTGAGCATCGATAAATGCCGCTATCCGGGACAACAACCGCTGTTATCCCCATGGCGATGACGTTGATGGAGTCTGGGATCAGACTGCTCGCCTTACCATCATTGACCGATAGTTTGACTTCGTAAATGCCTGCAACGTCGGCGATAAACTGCGGCTTTACCTCGGTCGCTGAGTTGAGTTGGGCTCCACTCCCTGCAGGTTTTGCGCTGATCGACCAAGCATAGGTGAGACGGTCTCCGTTCAGGTCCGTGCTGAACGTTGCGTCAAGACTGACCGTCGATCCAGCTACGACGGTCTGGTCCGATCCCGCGTTCGCCGTGGGTGCGATATTTGCTGTTGAAGGGGCTGCGAGCGCGGTGATGAAGACGGTCGACGGCAAACTGTCCGCTTTTTTGTCATTGACGACCAGCGTGACGCCGTAAGTCCCTGCAATATCCAATGTCAGAAATGGCTTGGCCGTGTTCGACGACGAGACGACACTCACACTTCCAGCGGGCTTCGAAACCACCGTCCACAGGTAGCCTAGCGCGTCGCCATCTTGATCTGCGCTAGCGGTGCCGTTCAGCGTGACCGTGGCGCCCACCGATGCGGTTTGATTAGCCCCGGCATTCGCTACTGGTGCAATGTTCGCGCTCTGCTCAGGCGCCGATGCGGTGATGGTTACCGTTGCCGCCCTGCTATCGCTCTTGCCATCGTTTACGACGAGAGTGGCTAAGTAGGTTCCTGCAACATCTGCGATAAAAGTGGGGCGGACGCCAAGGACTGGCCCGAGCATGGCGTTACTTGCGGATGGACGGGTTGTTAATGCCCATTTATATGTGATGGGATCCGCGTTTGCATCGAAACTGGCGCCAGCATCGACGATCACGATCGCTCCCACGCGTACCGCTTGGTCAGCACCGGCATTTGTGCTCACGGTGATTGGCGCGAGCTTAGATGTAAAGCTTCAAAAACTGATGGCTTGGAACTTGGTGGCGGGGGAATGTTGCCACGGCACGCGGTATGCGCCACCGCTGACGAGCGATGAATAATTGACGACTTGCGGCCACCATCGGACCAGGCGCTCCGACTGCGTCCAGAAATTGTATTTAGACCATTGGGTGTCTAGAACGAATACGGTGTGACCCGCACGCCGGATCGCTTCGCGCTCGGCACCATGCTGTTTCTTAAACCGGTCGATGGAGACGATGTACCATGGGCCGTCGGTTGACAGTTCGCCTATCCATTCAATGTCAGGCGCGTTGCGCGCAAAGCGGTCTGCGAGGTGGATGACTGTTTCGACTCCAGGAGTAACTGTCGACAATTCCCTGATGCCGTGGGCAAGGTAAGGGGATAAATTATTGTCGAAGAAGAATTTCAAGCGGTAAGTCTCTCTTCAAACTCCACCGCATCGATCACCATCTTCGGTGTGATGTCGAAGACACGCGCCACCATTTGCTGATCTTTGCCCTCGGCGATATATGATGAGTAGATCGTGTCGGTCGGAATGCCGGCATGGGCGACGATTGGTGTCCCGAATTGCAATGCCGGGTCCAGTAAAACAGTTTTTCGCTTACCCAAAGGGAACCAGCGTACGGCTCCTTCGGCGCCGTATTCGATACCGGCATACAAGGAAGGCGTGATGATGTCTGAAAAAACAAACTGTTTTTGAAGAACATCTACCATACGCTCCTCTCCAGTTGCCGTTTCCACCGCCTGCAGAAAAATGCGCTTGCCATCAGTTCGGAACTGACGGTTCGTCAGTGGGTACCCCTGACCAAAAGACTCCGTGGCCGCTTCGATGGTGGCGCGGATCACTTTCAGATCGACGCCATGCCTGACAAACGCCGAGACCATGCGCAGTTCGAGCAAATCCCGAAAACCGATCACTTCGCCGGGAAGGCCTTCATCTTTGAGTTGCGTGGCCCAGAGCGGCTCGGAGCGTACGGACTCACCCCGATATTTTCGGGAGTACCCTTGCAGCCAGCGACGCAGCGCGCGCGGCTCCGCACCAACCAGCTTTGCTGCTTGATGTAAGGGGTAAATGCCGGTCCCGATAAGATCCATGTCTGGTTAAAAATAAGAGGGGGAACTCCTTCAAGTTAGCAGATTGAGCGACCTTGATCAATCATTAACGCAAAGGGGGCCTCCCACGCGGGCCTCAGTCGTGCGCGTACTCGATGATCAACGGCGCGTGGTCCGAGAACTTCTCTTCCTTGTAGACCGCCACCGTGGTGGCCTTGGCGGCGATGCCCGGGGTCGCCACATGGTAGTCGATGCGCCAGCCGACGTTCTTCGCGTACGCCTGCCCGCGGTTGCTCCACCACGTGTACTGCTCCTCGCGCGGGTCGAGGCCGCGGTGCACATCGACAAAGCCCACCTCGTCGAACACGCGCGTCATCCATTCGCGTTCCTCCGGCAGGAAGCCGGAATTTTTCTTGTTGCCCTTCCAATTCTTCAAATCAATCTCTTTGTGGGCGATGTTCCAGTCGCCGCAGATAACCACTTCGCGCCCTTCGGCGTGCAGTTGCTGCAGATGCGGCAGGAACAGCGCCATGAAGCGGAACTTGGCCTCCTGGCGCTCCGGGCCCGACGATCCCGACGGGCAATACACAGAAATCACGCTCAGATTGCCGAAATCGCAACGGACATAGCGGCCCTCGGCGTCGAATTCCGGCGCGCCGAAACCGATGACCACGCGATCCGGTTCGATCTTGCTGTAGACGCCGGTGCCGGAGTAGCCTTTTTTCTCGGCATAATGGAAATGGCCGTGGTAGCCGCCTGGATTCAGGAACTCGGGCGTCATGTCCGGCGCCTGCGCCTTAAGTTCTTGTACGCAGATGAAGTCGGCGTCCTGCGTGGCCATCCACTTGAAAAAGCCTTTGGAGGATGCCGAACGAATGCCGTTCAGGTTGGCGGAGATGATTTTTGGCATGGAGGGGTGCTTAAGAAAAAGTGCTTAAAAAAGAGTGCTTAAAAATGAGACGAAATTTCAGAATGCATTAGTGTAGCGGTAAAATACGGCCACTTTAAAGAAATGAGGCAGCATGAACAATTTACGTCAGCAATTTATCGAGTTTTCGGTCGACACCGGTGTGCTGCGCTTCGGCGAGTTCACCACCAAGGCCGGGCGCCAGTCGCCATACTTCTTCAATGCCGGCCTGTTCCACGACGGCGCGACCCTGGCCCAGCTGGCCCAGTTCTACGCCCAGACCCTGCTCGATTCGGGGGTCGAGTTCGACATGCTGTTCGGCCCGGCCTACAAGGGCATCACCCTGGCGTCGGCCACCGCCGTCGCACTGGCCGGCAAGGGCCGCAACACCTCGTTCGCCTTCAACCGCAAGGAAGCCAAGGCCCACGGCGAGGGCGGTTCGCTGGTCGGCGCCAAGCTGCAAGGCAAGGTCGTCATCATCGACGACGTGATCTCGGCCGGCACCTCGGTGCGCGAATCGGTGGACATGATACGCGCCGCCGGCGCCGAGCCATGCGCCGTGCTCATCGCGCTGGACCGGATGGAGCGCTCGGGCGGCCCGGACGGCGTGCTGTCGCCGAACTCGGCCGTGCAGGAAGTGGCCAACCTCTACAATATCCCGGTCATTTCGATCGGCAACCTGGACGATTTGTTCGCGTACCTGAACGGCAAGGGCGCCGATCCGCAGTTGCTTCAGCACAAAGACGCCGTGGCGGCGTATCGCGAACGCTACGGCATTGCCTGATCTATCGCCCAGTCTGGCGCGGATGCCTTGTCGAACCGGCCATCTTGCTAGACTTTGATATTTCTATGGTGTAACCTTTTGAGACGGCATCCAGACCGTGGACAAACAAGGCAGATCCATGAACATCGCAACAATGAAGGTGCACGGCGACGACGCCGGACTGGCGGACGTCCGCGACGGCTTGCCAACCGAACCGGATAGCGACTGGCAAAAGGGCGACGTCAAGCCCGACGGCCGGGTGCGCATCGATTCCGGCTTCTATGTCGGCATCGGCACGGACCAAAATCCGGACGAGCTGCTCAAGCAGATCCGCTCGTATCTTGCCGAATGCCAGGCGCGCGGCATTCACTTCGAACGCTCGGACGTGGCCGCCGAGCTGCGCATCTCCTTCACCACCGAGCGTGGCGCGGCGACGCCCAGCCTGGACTTCACCCTGGCCGATTTGACCTTGCTGGTCGAAATGGGCATCACGCTCAGCATCATCGCTTGATGCGCTTCGCCGAAACGCGGCTTGCCGGCTTGTGTTGCGGGCGGGCCGAGCGGCGCATTCATATCTGGGAGCCGGCGGCGCCGACGCCGCCGCGTGCCGTGCTGCTTGCCATCCACGGCGGCATGGCGCATGGCGGCGACTACGTCACCCCGGCGCTGTACTTCCGCCAACACGGCATCGCCACCGTCGCCTGCGACCTGTGCGGGCATCAGGATGCGCGCCGGGTCGACATCCCCGGCTTCGACGTGTTCCTCGACGACAGCGTGCTGTTCCTGCAATGGGTCAGGCGCGAATATCCCGGCGTGCCGGTGTTCGTGATGGGCCACTCGATGGGCGCGCTGATCGCCACCCACCTGGGGCTGGGCCGCTTCGCCGGCGAGGCCGGCATCGACGGGTTCATTTTATCGTCGCCGTACTATGTCAACGCGATCAAGGTGTCGCCGGTGCTGCTGGCGCTGGCCGGCGTGCTGGGCGCGCTGGCGCCGCGCATGAAGGTGCCGCTGGCGCCGTTGACCGATGTGCTCACGCACGACAACGCCATCACCGCGCGCCATCACGCCGACGAGCGCGACGGCGTGCGCGCCACCGAGATCACGGTCCGCTTCGGCAACGCGCTGACGGCCGCGCAGCGGGGACTGGCGGCGCGGCTGCCGTCGTGGCGGCACCGTCTGTTTGCCGTGGTGGCGGGGGACGACAAGCTGGCCGACGCCGACGCGTCCGAGGCCATGCTCAAATCGGTGCCGGCGTCGCTGCTGACGTATCAGCGCCATCCGCAAAACTATCACGAGAATTTCAACGAGCTCAATCGCGAGCAAATCTTCGCCGACATCCTCGATTGGATGCGGCTGCCGCTCGCCTAGGTTCCCGCCCCGTAACCAATCGTCACAGGGCGGGAGGCCTGCCTATTCCAGCGACCCGACGTATTGCACTTTCAAGGTCGAGTCGACCGGCTTGCCGCGCACCGCGTGCCATTACGCCGGCAGTCTGATCGTGAAACGCGCACCGCCCAGCGGCGAGTCATCGACCGCGATATCGCCGTGGTGCAGTCGCACCGCCTTGAGCGCGATCGACAGCCCGAGTCCATAGCCGCCGACGGCGTCGTCCTGCTCGCGCGCCAGCCGCACGAAGGGATCGAACACCTTGCCGCGCGCGTCCAGCGGAATCCCCGGACCATCGTCTTCGACCACGATGACGACGGGCCCCGCGCCATCGCGCTCGCGCGCGGCGCGCAGCGTGACGCGCGAGGCGGCGTACTTCACGGCGTTGCCCAGCAGGTTGTTGAGCGCGCGCGCCAGCAGCCGTTCGTCGCCATCGAGATCTCCCAGGTCGGGCGCAAGGCTGGCGTCATAGCGCAGCGCCGACGAGGGCGCGCAGCGGCGCAGCATCGGCGCCAGCGCGAAGCGTCGCGTCGACATGGCGCCGGCGTGATCGAGTTGGGTCAGATCGAGCAGTTCGTTGACCAGCGTTTTAAGCTCGTCGACATCGCTCTCCATCGCCAGCACGCGTTGCTCCAGCGCGGGATCGGCGGCGCCATGCCGATGGCGCAGCAGCTCGAGTGCGAATTCGAGCCGCGCGATCGGCGTGCGCAGTTCGTGCGATACCGAATGCAGCAAGTGCTTGCGCGTCTCGAGCAGCAGCGCGATGCGCCCGGCCATGTCGTTGATGCGGCCGGCCAGCGGGGCGACGCTCGAGGTGGCGCGTGGCGCGGCGCGCGCGCTCAGGTCGCCACGGCCGAAATCGTCGGCGACCCGCGACAGCGCCTGCAAATCGCGCCAGTGGCGCCGCGACCACCAGCCGATCGGCACCAGCAGGCACAGGGCGATCACGCCGAAGCGGATCACCTCCATCGCCAGCGCCTGGCCGATGTCGATGGGCAGGCGCTGCGCGTGGATCACGTCGTCCCCGCTGCCGATGTAGCGCGCGCCGGTCAGGTCGACGCGGCGGTAGAAGGATGCGGTGCCGGGGTCGATGACGATGGCGCCTTGATTGAGCCGCGCCTGTTTCGATGCCGGCAGCGCGGCCAGTGTGGCCGGCAGCGGCACCAGCTCGAAGGTGGCCTCCGACACCTCGCGCACCTTGTTGAGGCGCGCCAGCCATTGGTCGGCCGGAGCCTGGTCGATATATTGTTCGAGCAGGAAGATCTGGCCGGTGGCCTGGCGCCGTGCGATTTCGTCGACCGGATCGCCGAACAGGGCGCTGAAGGCGGCGTAGACGACCACGGTGCCCACGCTGATGGCCAGCAGCACCAGCGCCGCGAAGCGTGGGAAAATCCGGTTCATTCCCAGGCCGATGGGCTGAACAGATAGCCCTCGCCCCAGACGGTTTTGATGCGTTCGGCGGCGCCGTCGTCGAATTTGCGGCGCAGCCGCGAAATGCAATTGTCGATGCTGCGGTCAAGGCCGTCGAACTCGATGCCGCGCATTTTGATCAGGATGTCGTTGCGCGACAGGACCTTGCCTGCCGCCTCGGCCAGGATCAGGAACAGCTTGAACTCGGCGCCGTTCATCGCCACCTCGTCGTCGCGCCAGAACACCGCGCGGTTGGCGCGCGAGATGCGCAGCGCGCCGACCACGACGTCGCTGTCGACCGGCGCGCTGCCGCGCCGCTGCAGCGCGCGCAGCCGCGCCAGCAGCACGCGCGGCTGGATCGGCTTGTTGACGTAGTCGTCGGCGCCTTGTTCGAGTCCGGACACTTCGTCGAACATGTCCTCGCGCGCGGTCAGGATCAGTATCGGCACGGGGCTTAGCTGGCGCAGCTGGCGGCAGACGACCATGCCGTCGATGCCGGGCAGCGTCAGGTCCAGGATCACCAGGTCGGGCCGGGTGGCGCTGAAGCGATCGAGCGCGCGGTCGCCGCGGGTGACCACATCGACCTCGTAGTCGAACTCGCCGAGATATTCCTTGACCAGCGCTGCCAGGCGCGCATCGTCTTCCACCAGCATTACTCGCTGCATCGGGCCTCCCTTTTGGATCAGCATTGTAGCGGCACGCGGCGCCGGCGTGGCAAATCAGACAATCGCATACAGATTCGTACACTTTCTATACAAATGCGCCCTACAAATTGACGACAATTGGCAGACAGTCCGAGGGGGATTTCAGCGGCGGCCGGTTTTAACATTCGAGGCTCTTACCTCAACCCGGAAACCATCATGAAAAAAATCCTTGCCAGTGCCGCCGTCACCCTCGTCCTCGCCCCCGCCCTCGCGCTTTCCGCGCAGGCCGAGGACCTGTATTTGGGCGCCAACATCGGCTCGCGCATCGACGGCTACGTCAACGAGCGCAATGGGGGCGTGACGACCCGGCACGACGCCGCTACGCATCAGCGGCGCGTCGGCGTGTTCGCCGGCTACGTGTTGACGCCCGTTTGGGCGCTGGAGACCGGCTATCAGGGCTTCGGCGGCTCGACCGGTTACGAGCTGGCCGGCGGGCGGATGGAGGTCAGCACCCAAATGGCCTATCTGGCCTTGCGGAGCACCTGGCGGCTTGGCGACGACTGGTCGCTGTACGGCAAGTCCGGCGTGGCGCAGGGGCGGCTCAAGGTCGATCTGACCGGCGGCGGCACCAGCGAGGCCCGCACTGCGCACAAGAATGGGGCGTACCTGGGCGTCGGCGCCGCTTGGAGGGTGGCCGGCGACGTGTCGCTGCAACTGGAGTTCGAACACACGAGCAAGATCAAATACGAAGGGTTGACGGCGAAGATGAACAAGTTATCGCTCGGCGCGCGCTTCGGCTTTTAAGGAAAACATGAACCAGCTGTCCCCGATATTCGCGTTACTTTCCCTGGCCGCGCTGCCGGCGCTGGCCGACGATGGCGCCGTTGGCATGATGCCGGACGGGAGCACCGATATGTACGTGGGGCTGGCGATCGCCTCCCGCCTGTCGTCGGTCGACGACCACGAGCCGTCGACCGCGCTGCGGCCGCTGCTCCAGGTCCAGTGGAGCAACGGTATCTTCGTTTCCGCCAGCGGCGTGGTTGGCATGCATCTGTCGCACACGCCGGGGGTGGAGTACGGCCCGCTGCTATTGGATAGCAACGGCCGCGAACCGGGCGACAACCGCCGGCTGGCCAATACGCATTCCATCAAGGGTTCGTGGGACGCCGGCGGATTCTATAACTACTATCTGGGCTGGCGGGTGCGCCTGCTGACCAGCGCAGCCTACGATACCAGCGCCGGCGGTTTTGCTGGCAGCGTGGGGCTGCAAAAGACGCTGGCATCGGTGGCGCCGCACCACACCGTTACGTTGTCCGCCGGCGCCACGCTGGGCAGCGGGGCCGTCATGCGGGAGCGCTACGAGGTGTTCAGCGCCTACCGCCCGTCCGGCGGCGTGATGGCGGTGAACGCGGGCGCCAACTGGAACTGGGAGTTGAGCAGCCGTTGGTTGATCAACACCGCCGTGTCGGCCCAGCGTCTGGGCAATGAACCGGCCGCCAGTCCGATCGTCGGGCGACGCAATGTCGTGACGTGGTCCAGCGGGCTGGCATACCGGTTCTAGAACGTCATGGTCAAATTCTTCCTGCTCTGGCTTGTCGTCGCGCCCACGCTTTGTTGGGCGCAGCAGACGTCGGACTGGATCAGCTACCGGGACGTCTACCGGCAGATGATCTGGTTTGAAAAGTACGGCAAGCCGAAGCAGTTTTTGCAGAATCACTTTCGCCTTCGCCAGCGCGAGGCGGGCGCACAGGGGGAGGGACTGCGCCTGACGCTGGTCGGCAAGACGACGCGCGTCGATTTGCCGCTGGACGCATTGGGGCGGGCGGTTTTTCCGTTTTCCAAGGCAGCCTATGACGAGAACGCGGAGCTGGTATTGAACCGTCCGGCGCGGCAGTTTTTTTTCGGTCCTTGGGTGTCGCTGGTGACGCGCGCCGATGGCGTGTACGCGGTCGCCGACCTGGCGACCGCGTGCGAACAGATGGCGGCCTATTTGCGCTACGTCGGCGCGGCCGGCGGCAAGAACTGCGCCGGCGTGCAGTTCTCCTACGCGGCGGGCGAGGCGCCGCAACTGAGGGTGGTCAAAGGTGAGGGCACGGCCCCGGTGCTGTTGGCCGGTAGGGACGGTTCGGCTTTTGCCGGCGACGCGCTGGCCGGCTTCCGCAACTTCGTTTATCGTTTTACCGCCCATCCCGGCGGCGTCCAGGTGCTCACCAGCAGCACGCCGCTGGCGATCAGCGCCGTGCTGGAGTAGGGCGCCGCGCGGCCCGAACAAAAAGCCGCGCAGCGCGCGGCTTTGTCATTGTCAGCCCGCCACGAGCTTGCGGTTCGCCGCGCCCGGCAGCATGCGCAAGGTCTTGCCGACCGACGCGCTGTAGGTCTTCGACTGGATGGTGTCGACATAGCGGTACTCGGCGCGCGTTTCGGTCGGCGTCACCGTCAGCACCACGAAGCCGCGCAACGACGTTTCCGCATATTGCAGTGGTCCGATCAGCTGTTCCATGCCGCCCGCCACGGTGGCCGGCGCGGCGCCCGGGAAGTAGCTCTCGAAGCCGGGCGAGGTCACCGACGGCACGCCGAATTCGACGCCGACCGCCTGGCCGTTGACATCGGCCAGGTCGCTGGCCCAGGCGTTGTGGGTGTCGCCGGCCAGCACCACCAGGTTCTTGTTGAGCGTGCGCGACATGTTGAGCACCGTCTCGCGCGCGGCCGCATAGCCGTCCCAGGCGTCGAGGTTGTACGGCACCGTCGGCGCGGCCAGCTGCTGCTTTTCGGTCTCGGTCAGGGCCACGCCGGCGCGCACCTTGGCGGCGATGCCGAGGTAGGTCGGGTAGCCGACCGTGCCCAGCACCATCGGCGCCGGCAGCATCATGCGCGCCATCAGCACCTGCTGGCCGAGGATCTGCCAGGTGGCGGTCGACTTGCTCATCTGGCCTTGCAGCCAGGTGGTCTGCTCGGCGCCCATCAGTTGGCGCGCCGGGTTGGACACGTCGGCGGCGAAGGCGGCGCCGTTGAAGCTCTTGTCGGCGCCGACGTAGCTGGCGAACGCCAATTGCTTGTCGCGGCCGATCACGCGCGTGTCGAGCATGTGCAGCGACAGCAGGTTGCCGAAGTCGAAGGAGCGGTAGATGCGGTCCGGCCGCGCGGCGTCGGGCACGCGGATCGGCATCCATTC
The DNA here is from genome assembly GCF_979254035.1 of Duganella sp. AC237. Lineage (NCBI taxonomy): Bacteria > Pseudomonadati > Pseudomonadota > Betaproteobacteria > Burkholderiales > Oxalobacteraceae > Duganella > Duganella sp. AC237. Next base: position 1,049,835 of record NZ_CEEDEW010000003.1, read on the forward strand.
GTGGTACGCCTGGATCGCCATCTTGCGCCGCGCCGACCACAGGCCCTCGGTGAGCGGGTCGTGGTTTTCCGCGCCGTCGCGCCAGGTGTCGTTCGACAGCTCGTGGTCGTCCCAGACGGCGATGAACGGGATGCGCGCGTGTACCGCCTGCAGGTCCGGATCGGTGCGGTATTGCTGGTAGCGGCGACGGTAGTCCGTCAGGGTGATGATCTCGGTGGCCGGCTGCGATACCCGGTTCAGGGTGGCGGCGTTCTGCGAGGCGTAGCCGCCGGCCGCGTATTCGTAGATGTAGTCGCCCAGGTGCAGGCCGACGTCGATGTCGTCGAACTTGGCGGCGTCGCCGTAGACGTTGAAGTAGCCGGCCGGGTAGTTCGAGCAGCTGAAGACGGCGAAGCGGGCGCGCGACACGGAGCCGGTCGGCAAGGTCTTGGTGCGCCCGACCGGCGAGTCCACGCCCTGGCAGCGGAAGCGGTAGTAGTAGGCACGGTTGGCCGACAGGCCGGTGGCGTCGACCTTGACGGTGTAGTCGCCGGCGGCGCCGGCGCGGGCCGTGCCGGAGGCGACGGTTTTGGTGAAGGCGCTGTCCTCGGCCACCATCCAGCCGACGTCCATGTCGTCCGCGCCCGGCGTCGCGGTGACGCGGGTCCACAGGATCACGCGGTCGCTCAGCGGGTCGCCGCTGGCCACGCCGTGCGCAAAGCTGATCGGCTGGTAGTACGGGTCGCCGCCACCGCAGGCGCTGAGCGAAATGGCTGCGGTGCCGACCGAGAAGTTGCGGATGAACTTGCGACGCGAATTCGTTTGTGTCATGACTGGGCTATTGCCGAAAGTGAAAGAACGCGTAGCTTAGGCAGTCCGTGTTACGGGCTGATGACATGGGGGCATCGCGTCGCGGACGGTGCGCCCAGGGCGGGTCGCGCAGCCATTGCCGCGCGGCGAGAAACAGTGTCTTGCGCGGCGCGGCCATTCCGGTTGCGGCCGGCATTGCGCAAAATGCCGTCATCCCAACCCACCTGGAATGCAATGGATCGTCGACACTTTATCGCTACTGGCATCGCCGTGGCCTCCCCGGCGGCCGGCGCCGCGTCCCGCCCGCCGCCGCCGCCACCCACCATCACCAAGGCCGACGGCCTCAACCCGCCGGGCGTCAGGACAGCCGGTGTGCGCATGGTCCCCGTCATGGGCGGCAAGTACAAGGTCTGGACGAAAAAGATCGGTAGCGGTCCGGTCAAGGTGTTGCTGCTGCACGGCGGGCCCGGCTTTTCGCACGAGTACCTCGAGGCGATGGAGTCGTTCCTGCCGCAGGCGGGCATCGAGATGTATTATTACGATCAGCTCGGCTGCGGCAACTCGGACCGTCCCGACGACCCCGCGCTGTGGACCCTGCCGCGCTACCTGGACGAGGTGGAGGAAGTGCGCGCCGGCCTCGGCCTGGAATCGTTTGTGTTGTTCGGCCACTCGTGGGGCGGGCTGCTGGCGATCGACTACGCGCTGCGCCATCAAGCCCGTTTGCGCGGCCTTGTCATCTCGAACATGACGGCCGGGATGCAGGCGCTGAAGCGCCATCTCGCCGTGCTCAAACGGCAGCTGCCGCCGGCGGCGCTGGCGCGGCTTGAGGCGCTGGAGGCGGCCGAGGCCTACGACTCGCCCGACTACGAGCAAATCCTGATGGAGGAACTCTACCCCAAATTCATCTGCCGCCTGGCGCCGTGGCCGGACGCAGTCAACCGCACGTTCGCGCACGCCAACCTGAAGATCTATCACCAGATGCAGGGGCGCAGCGAATTCGTCATGACCGGAAACCTGAAGGACTGGGAGCGTTGGGATCGGCTCGGCGAGATCAAGGTCAAAGCGCTGGTCATCGGCGCCACCTACGACGAGATGGACCCGCGTGACATGCCGAATATGGCGTCGGCGATGGGCGACGCCAAGGCGGTCATCTGCGCCAACGGCAGCCATTTGTGCATGTGGGACGACCAGGCGTTCTATTTCGAGCGGCTGCTCGCGTTCCTCGGCGGGCTCTAGCCGGCGGGTTAGCGGCGATGCCGTGCGAGGAAGCGCCAGATGACGTCGTTGGCGTCGATGTCGCGGCTGGTTTTTCCGATCGGCAGGCCGACGTTGAACGGGTCGGCGCCGGGCCACGTGTGGCCGCCCTCGCGGATGGTCGCCAGCGCCACGCTTTGCCGGCCGTTGCCCTGTTCGACCCACGTGACGTCGGTGCCGTCGCCGGGATCGGCGTCGATGACTTGGCCGCTGGCGCTGCCGGCGCCGGCGCCGTTCCATTTCGCCCAATAGTTGAAGGACTCCTCGGCCGACAAATACCCGGTCGGCTTGCCGCCAAAGGCCACCACCTGGTCGGCGGTGCCGTGCAGCAGCAGCACGCCGACTTTGCCGGGCTTGGTGTCGTGCTTCAGCACCGGTTCGGGCATCGGCCCGCCGACCGAGGCGACGGCCGCGAACAGCTGCGGCAATTCGGCGGCGACGCGCAGCGCGAAGAAGCCGCCGCGCGACAGGCCGGTCGCGTAGACGCGTTCGCCGTCGACCCGATAGTCCTGTTTCAGCTTGTTGAGCAGCGCTTCGGTAAAGCCGATGTCGTCGGTGCCGTCGCGATAGGACATGCCGAAACCGACGTTCCAGTCCTGCTTGATCCCCGCCGGGTAGACGACGATGAACTGGTGGCGGTCGGCGGCGCGGTTCATTTGCGTGTACAGCATTTGTTCGGCCATGGTCATGCCGCCGCCGTGGGAGTTGAACACCACCGGAAAGGCCTTGCGCTGCGCGGTGTCATAGGATGGCGGCGTGTAGACCAGGTAGCGGCGCTTTTCCTCTTTGTAGGGAAGCGATTTCACTTGCGCGACAGCGGCCTGCGAAGCGCAGGCCAGGACCAGCAGACCGATAAGGATTTTCATGGTGCGTATCCGGAAGAAGTTGAGGAGTACGCAGCATAGAAAACCGGCGGTGAAATCCCGGTGAAATCCGGCCGGTTTCGGCGCAGATGCGGCGGCATGAGAGGCACGATGTCGACCCGATACGCCGCCGCTTCCGCGTGGAAGGCGATTTCCCAGTCCATGGCCTTGGCGATGCGCCGCAAAAGATGCTGGCCGTGCAGCAAGCCCTGCATCGTGCCGGCCTGGTCCGGATCAATCGTGTTTGCGAGGCTGAGGACGCCGTCGGCGAACGACAACCGCAGTCGCGAGCCGGCGCCGCCATGAAACAGCGCGTTGCCCAGGCAGTTGTTCAGCAGCAGCATGGACAGATGGCGGTTTCCCGTGACCTCCAGCCGGTCCGGGAATTGCAGCGCCAGGCGGTCGTCGTTCCAGTCGGCCGTCTCCATCTCCAGCAGGCGCAGCAGGCTGTCCTCGATACAGCCGCGCAGGCCGACCATCTCGTTCGGGATGTGTTCCGCGCGCGCTAGCGCGAACAGGACGTCGACGGTGTCTTTGAGCTCGCCGACGCCGGCCCGCAGCTGCGATAGCTCATGCGCCTGCAGCGGGCGTGACGCAGCCTGGCCAAGGACGTTTTTCATGACGGTCAGCGGGGTGCGTAACTCATGGCCGACGTCGCGCGTGAAGGCCTGCTCGCGGTGCAGCGCCGCGTGCAACGCTTCGATCATGGTGCCGAGCTTATCCGCCAGGTAGCCGATTTCATCGGGGCGTTGCCGGGCGCTGAAGTCGGTCGAGCCCTCCGGCGCCAGGCTTTTTACTTCGTCCGCCAATACCTGCAGCGGCAGCACCAGGCGCCGTGACAGCATGTAGGCGAGCAGCAGCGCCAAGGCGATCAGCCCCAGCGCGACCGCGACCAGCACGCCGCCGACATCCTGGAACAGTTTGGACACCACCAGCAGCGGGCCGGCGTCGGCCAGCAGATAGAGCCGCCGCCGGCCGTTCGCCGCGTGCAGGTCGAGCGTGCGCAGGTGATAGTGCTGGCCGGTGTCGGTAAATATCTCGCCGTGCTCGCGGCCGGCGGTCACCTGCGCGCGCACGACGGGCGGCAGCGCGCCTGCGTCCCGGTAGACGTGAATCAGGTCGTTGCCGGTCGATTGTATGTCGCCGCCCGAGCGGAATTGCGCGGTCACGGCGGTCGCTTCCCGCTCCAGCAGGCGGTCGACCAGCATGTCCTCGGTCACGTAAGAGATGATCAGCGCCAAGCCGGTATAGCCAACGCACAGCAGCACCGTGAAGCCGGCCAGCGCCGCGAACAGGCCGTGGCGGATCGACCCAAACATGGTCCGCCGCATCGACATTGAGCCGATAGCCGAGCTGCGGGATGGTGACGACCATGTCCGGCGCGCCGGCCAGTTCCAGCTGCTTGCGCAGTGCGTAGATGTGCGATTTGAGGGCGTTGCTGTCCGGTGGGTTCGCACCCCACAGCGCGTGCGTCAGCGCCGACCGGGACACCGCATGCGGGTGCGCGGCGCGCAGCGCCGATAGAATCTTGAAACCGGCGTGTGTCAGCGGAAGCTGGGCGTCGTTGTGGAGTGCGCGCTTTTCCCTGGGAAGCAGCGTCAGCGGGCCGACGCGCACTTCCTGGCCGACATGCAGTTGCGCGCGCCGCGCCAGCGCCTCGCAACGCAGGGCCAGTTCGCGCAGGTCGAACGGTTTGGTCAGGTAATCGTCGGCGCCGCCATTGAAGCCGCGCGCCTTGGCTTCGAACGCGTCGCGGGCGGTGAGCATCAGTACCGGGACGTTGCGCGGCGCGCGCGCCTTGATCGCGCGGCAGACGTCGAGGCCATCGATGTCCGGCAGGTTGAGGTCGAGCAGGACGACGTCGTACGTTTCGCGCGTCGCCAGTTCGATGGCGAGCGCGCCGGTGGCGGCATGGTCGGTTTGCCACTTGAGGCCGTCGAGGAAGTCCACGATCTGGCGCGCGATCGTCGGGTGGTCTTCCACCACCAGGATGGTCAGGGAGTTGTGGTTCATTGTCGTGTGTCGTTTTTCATTACTGCGAGAATACCGGAGGTCATCAGGCAGTAACTCTGACAATGGTGCATGGCGTGAGTGTGGATAGTTTGGACATGAGGTTCGCCATCAGTGGCAGGAGCGCCGTGAGCGCATTCGAGTGTGCGTCAAGGACGACGACGGCCAATGGCAGTTTTTTTAAGTTTTGTTGGTATGGAAGATTCTTATCGACTGTAATGAGCGCGTCGAATTCTGCGGCGGCATGAGATAGCAGCGCGCCGTTCTTCATTCCGACCCAGCCCTTTTCTTTGACGGTCTTGACTGAGTGGCCAGTCAAGTGATGTCGCAGAGCAGCGGGTACAGATTCGTCAAGTAGAAGTCGCATCCGTCAGCAAGCGATTCTTTGCCGCCTGAAGCACGGAGAGCGCAGCCTCGCGCGACACACTGGGGAAATCTGATAAGAAATCGTCCAGGGAGGCTTCGCCTTCCAGATAGTCGAAGAGATTCTTGACCAATACACGCGTCCCCTGGAAGCAGGGGGCGCCGCTCATAATTTCCGGATCAATTTGAATGTGGTGGATTTTCATGATCGCCTCCGTCTAGTAAAGCGTATCACATGCGGGTGGCACCGGCACTTCGACGGGGTCAAGTGCGGGATCGTCCGACCTAATCATTCGACGTTATCCGCCCCTCGACCCGCTTTCTTCCGGAACTGGGCCGCCTTGTAGCGGTTGCCGCACAGGGCCATGCTGCACCAGCGCCGCTTGTGCGCCTTGGTGCGGTCGTAAAACCACAGGATGCATTCGGGGTGCTCGCATTGCTTGACGAGGTGGAAATCGCCTTCGACCAGCAGTTGTGCCGCCGCCTCGGCCACCGCGCCTAGCATCGACGCGACCGGATCGGCGCGCGCCAGGCGGGTGAGGGTCAACCCGCCTTCGCTGTCGCGCGCCAAGTGGAGCGCGCTGATGTGGGCGTGCAAGTAGGCGTCCAGTTCGGCGATGTCGCCGAGCCTGTCGTCCTTGCGTTCGCCGATCAGCCGCCTCACCAACGCGCGCAGCGTTTTTCCTCGCGTCAGCAGCGCGGCCAAGTCCACCGGGCTTTCCGTGCCGCCCGCTGCGATGCCGTGACGCGCCAGCCACGTCAGAACGTCCTCGCCACTGTGCCAATAGTCGACCGTGACGCCGTCCACGCTGGCCTCTGTGTTCAGCAGATCCATCGCCAGATGGTCGCCCACCATCGGCGCTTCCGTTTGCCCGCTAGCGGGATGCTTTTCTACTTTCATGATTTGGTAACCGCTAAAATTTTATTTGACAGGTTACTTAAAATTCCTGATACTTCGTCTTAAGTAACCAACTTGAGTCAATTATAGCGGTTATTCAAGCCGCTCAACGTTTATTAGCCGAAGGAATCATCATGAACCTCAAACCATCGCTGTTTGCCGCAGCCAGCCTGGCCACCGCCCTTGTCGCCAACGCCGCCGACAATGCCACGCAGGTCCACTACCGTACAATGGAAGTCCAGGGCGTCAACGTCTTCTACCGCGAGGCCGGCCCGGCCAAGGCGCCCGTTGTGTTGCTGCTGCATGGCTTCGGCGCGTCTTCGTACATGTTCCGCGATCTGATTCCCCAACTGGCGACCAGGTACCACGTGATCGCGCCGGATCTGCCCGGCTTCGGCCAGACCAGCGTCATGCCCGGCAAGCAGTTCGCTTACACTTTCGACAACCTGGCCTCCGTGATCGACGCCTTCACCGTGGCCAAGGGGGCGGAGCGCTACGCGATGTATGTGTTCGACTATGGCGCGCCGGTCGGCTGGCGCCTGGCCGTGAAAAACCCGCAAAAGGTCACGGCGATCGTCAGCCAGAACGGCAATGCCTACGAAGAGGGCTTGAGCGCAGGCTGGGCCGACATGCGCAAGGCCTGGGCCGATCCGACCCCTGCCAACCGCGAGGCGCTGCGCCGCTTTAATACGCTGGATATGACCAAGTGGCAGTACACCGAGGGCGAGCGCGATGCGTCGCTGATCGCGCCCGAGACCTGGCAGTTGGCTCACGCAGCCATCGAGCGCGTCGGCGTCGAGGTGCAGATGGACCTGCTGCTCGACTATGGTCAGAACATCAAGCAGTACGGCCAGCTGCACGAATTTTTCCGCAGCCACCGCCCGCCGACGTTGGCGATCTGGGGCAAGAACGATCCGTTCTTCCTGCCGGCAGGCGCCGAAGCGTTCAAGCGCGACAATCCTAAAGCCGAAGTGCGCTTCCTGGACGCGGGCCACTTCGCCATCGAGACCCACGGCAACGAGATCGCCACGCAGATGCTGGAATTCTTGAACCGTAACGTCAAGCAGTGACGATCAAGAAAACGCCCCGCGAGCCTGATGGCTGGCGGGGCGTTTTTCTTTCAGCCGGGAGAAAGTACTTATTCGGCCAGCTTGGCCTTCAGCAGCTCGGTTAGCTGCGCCGGATTGGCCTTGCCGCGCGACGCTTTCATCGCCTGGCCGATCAGCGCATTGAGCGCCGCTTCCTTGCCTGCGCGGTACTGCTCGACCGATTTGGCGTTGGCGGCGATGACGTCGTTGACAATCGCTTCCAGCGCGCCGGTGTCCGAGATCTGCTTCAGACCCTTGGCTTCGATGATGGTGTCGACCAGGTTGTCATCGGCCGATTTGGCTTCCCACATGCCGGCGAAGACTTCCTTCGCCGCCTTGTTCGAGATCGTGCCGTCGGCGATGCGCTTCAACATCGCCGCCAGCTGCGCGGCCGATACCGGCGAGTCGTCCAGGTCCACGCCTTCGCGGTTCAGAGTCGACGAGACGTCGCCCATCAGCCAGTTGGCGGCGGCCTTGGCGTTTTCCTTGCCGGCTTTTTCCACCACGGCCACGAAGTAGGTCGCCATCGATTTGGATGCCGTCAGCACCAGCGAGTCGTATTCCGGCAGCGCGTATTCGCTGACGAAGCGCGCGCGCATGGCGGCTGGCAGTTCGGGCATGGAAGCTTTAACGCTCGAGATCCAGTCGTCCGAAATCACCAGCGGCGGCAGGTCCGGGTCCGGGAAGTAGCGGTAGTCCTGCGCGTCTTCCTTGCTGCGCATTTCACGCGTCTCTTTGCGGTCCGGATCGTACAGGCGGGTCGCCTGCACGACCTTGCCGCCGTCTTCGATCAATTCGATCTGGCGGCGCACTTCGACGTGCACGGCTTCCTCGATGAAACGGAACGAGTTCAGGTTCTTGATCTCGCAGCGCGTGCCGTATTCCTTCTGGCCTTTCGGGCGCACCGAGACGTTGACGTCGCAGCGGAACGAGCCTTCCTGCATGTTGCCGTCGCAGACGCCGAGCCACATCACCAGCGAGTGCAGTGCCTTGGCGTAGGCAACCGCTTCGGCGGCGCTGCGGATCTCCGGCTCGGAGACGATTTCAAGCAGCGGCGTGCCGGCGCGGTTCAAGTCGATGCCGCTCATGCCGGCGTAGTCTTCGTGCAGCGATTTGCCGGCGTCTTCTTCCAGGTGCGCGCGCGTCAGGTTGACGGTCTTGGTGACGAATTCGCCATCCTTCTCGAAGCCGAACGTCAGCGAGCCGCCGATGACCACCGGGTCTTCGAATTGGCTGATCTGGTAGCCCTTCGGCAGGTCCGGATAGAAGTAGTTTTTGCGGGCGAAGATCGACGCCGGCGCGATCTTTGCGCCGACGGCCAGGCCGAAGCGGATGGCGCGGTCGACCGCCTGCTTGTTCATCACCGGCAGCACGCCGGGCAGCGCCAGGTCCACCGGACTGGCTTGCGTGTTCGGCTCGGCGCCGAACTTGATCGGCGAGCCGCTGAAGATTTTTGATTCGGTCGTGAGCTGCACGTGGTTCTCAAGACCGATGACGACTTCCCATTCCATATGATTCTCGCTCTGTTCTATGTTAGATGCCGGCCGGAGCGCGGGTATGCCAGTCGGTCGCCAGCTGGTACTGGTGGGCGACGTTGAGCAGCTTCGCTTCGCCGAAATGCTTACCGATGATTTGCAGGCCCACCGGGCGGTTGGCGTTTTTCTCGCCCTGGCCGAAGCCGCACGGGATCGACATGCCGGGCAGGCCGGCCAGGCTGGTCGACAGCGTGAAGATGTCGGCCAGGTAGGCGGCGACCGGGTCGTCGGACTTGTCGCCCAGGTCCCAGGCGACGGTCGGCGCGACCGGTCCCATGATGACGTCGCAGACGGCGTTCGGGCCGTTGAGCACCGCTTCGAAGTCCTGCGCGATGAGGCGGCGGATCTTTTGCGCCTTCAGATAGTAGGCGTCGTAGTAACCGTGGCACAGCACATAGGTGCCGACCATGATGCGGCGTTTGACTTCGGCGCCGAAGCCTTCGGCGCGGGTCTTGCGGTACATGTCCGACAGGTCCTTGTACTCCGCGGCGCGGTGGCCGTAGCGCACACCGTCAAAGCGCGACAGGTTGGACGACGCCTCGGCCGGGGCGATCATGTAGTAGGCCGGGATCGACAGCGCGGTGTTCGGCAGCGAAATATCGACCAGGGTCGCGCCCAGCGCCACGTACTGCGCCAGCGCGGCGCGCACGGCGGCTTCGACGTCGGCCGCCAGGCCTTCGCCGAAGTATTCCTTCGGCACGCCGATGCGCAGGCCGGTCAGCGGCTGGCCCAGTTCACGGGTGAAGTCCTCGTCGATGCCGCCCAGTTCCGGCGTCAGCGAGGTCGAGTCGCGTTCGTCGAAGCCGGCCATGGCGTTGAGCAGCAGCGCGCAGTCCTCGGCCGTCTGCGCCATCGGGCCGCCCTGGTCGAGCGACGAGGCGAAGGCGATCATGCCGAAGCGCGATACGCGGCCATAGGTCGGCTTGATGCCGGTGATGCCGCAGAAGGCGGCCGGCTGGCGGATCGAGCCGCCGGTGTCGGTGCCGGTGACGGCCGGCGCCAGGCGCGCGGCGACGGCGGCGGCCGAGCCGCCCGACGAGCCGCCCGGCACGGCGTTCTTGTCCCACGGGTTCTTGACCGGGCCGAAGGCGGAGTTCTCGTTGGCCGAGCCCATGGCGAATTCGTCGCAGTTCAATTTGCCCAGGGTGACCATGCCGGCTTTGCGGAACTTCTCGACGACGGTGGCGTCGAACGGGCTGACGTAGTCGGCCAGCATTTTGGAGCCGGCGGTCGAGCGCCAGTCGCGCGTGACGAAGATGTCCTTGTGGGCGATCGGCACGCCGGTCAGCGGGGTGGCGGTGCCGGCGGCGATGCGGGCGTCGGCCTCGGCGGCCTGCGCCAGGGTCAAGGCGCGGTCCACGTGCAGGAAGGCGTTCAAATCGCTCTTCTCGATGCGGTCGAGGAAGTGCGTGGCCAGCTCGGTGGCGGTGACGGCTTTGCTTTGCAGGAGCGCGGACAGCTCTTTAAGGGTTTTGGTGTGCATGGCGTTTCAATTCAATTCGGGGATGATCGAGGCGAAGGTGTGGGCAAAAAACCCCGTGCGTGCTTGCGCGGATTGCTTATTCGATCACTTTCGGCACCAGGTACAGGCCATCCTGTGTCTTCGGCGCGACGGCCTGGTAGTCCTCGCGGCGATTGGCCTCGGTGGCCGCGTCCTCGCGCAGGCGCAGCGCGATGTTGTTCATGTGCGCCGCCAGCGGGTGGCTCAGCGGGGCGACGCCGTCGGTGTCGACCGCTTGCATCTGTTCGGCCAGCGCGAAAATGCCATTCAGCTGCTCGAGCGCGGTGGCGCTCTGCTGCTCGCTCATCTCAAGTTGGGCCAGTTTGGCAATGCGTGTTACGTCGGATAGGGTCAGGGACATAGCGAATGGCGCGGACGGGCCGCGCGGGGTTTAATTGTTACATTGATAAAAAACTTGAAGTTCTGGCTAATCGCTGGCAAAAGCGGACGATTGCCGCTTAACTTGCAAGCTGAGCCGATACACTTTTGGGTGGATTTTCGGCAAATCGCATTCAAATTATAAGGTAGAATGGCGGGTTGATGCGTTGCCGGGGCTGAATCATTGCCACCGCCGCTCACCACAGGACATCTTTCTACAGCTTACGCGCACGCAGCGGCGCCACAGGACACACATGTTTGGTTTTTTACGCAGGTATATTTCCACCGATCTGGCCATCGACTTGGGCACGGCCAACACCTTGATTTACGTCCGCGGCCAGGGCATCGTTCTGGATGAACCATCGGTCGTCGCGATCCGCCAGGAAGGCGGCCCCAACGGCAAGAAAACGATACAGGCAGTTGGTAAGGAAGCAAAGCAGATGCTGGGCAAAGTCCCCGGCAACATCGAGGCGATCCGCCCGATAAAAGACGGCGTGATCGCCGACTTCACCGTCACCGAGCAAATGCTCAAGCAGTTCATCCGCATGGTGCACGACTCCAAATTTTTCCGTCCTTCCCCGCGCATCATCATCTGCGTGCCGTGCGGCTCGACCCAGGTCGAGCGCCGCGCGATCCGCGAATCGGCGCTCGGCGCCGGCGCTTCGCAGGTGTACCTGATCGAGGAACCGATGGCCGCCGCGATCGGCGCCGGCCTGCCGGTGTCGGACGCCACCGGCTCGATGGTGGTCGACATCGGCGGCGGCACCACCGAGGTGGGCATCATCTCGCTGGGCGGCATGGTCTATAAAGGTTCGGTGCGCGTCGGCGGCGACAAGTTCGACGAGGCGATCGTCAACTACATCCGCCGCAACTACGGCATGCTGATCGGCGAGCAGACCGCCGAGGCGATCAAGAAGGCCATCGGTTCGGCCTTCCCGGGGTCGGAAGTCAAGGAGATGGAAGTCAAGGGCCGCAACCTGTCCGAGGGCATTCCGCGTTCGTTCACGATTTCGTCCAACGAGATTTTGGAAGCGCTGACCGATCCGCTCAATAACATCGTCTCGGCCGTGAAGAACGCGCTGGAACAGACGCCGCCCGAACTGGGCGCCGACATCGCCGAAAAAGGCATGATGCTGACCGGCGGCGGCGCGCTGCTGCGCGATCTGGATCGCCTGCTGATGGAGGAAACCGGCCTGCCGGTGCTGGTGGCCGAAGACCCGCTGACCTGCGTGGTCCGTGGCTCGGGCATGGCGCTGGAACGGATGGACCAACTGGGCTCGATCTTCTCCTACGAATAATCCAAGACGGGGCCGCGAAACAGCGGCCCCGGTGCTTTGGGTGAGTTGACAGTCTCGTGGGCGCGGGAGCGCCGGATTATTGGAAGTCATGGAATACAGTCCTCCGCCACTTTTCAAGCAAGGCGCTTCGGCCCGGGTCAAGATGACGGTGTTCGCGTGCATATCGATTGCACTGCTGTTGGTCGACGCGCGCATGCGCACCCTGTCGACCGTGCGCCAGGTCGCCGGTACCGTGCTGTATCCGCTGCAGATGGTCGCGCTGCTGCCGCGCGACGCCATTTACGGCGTCGGCGATTACTTCTCCACCTTGTCGTCGATGAAAAAGCAGGTCAATGAGCTCAAACGCCAGCAGATCGCCGACGCCCAGGCGCTGCAGCAGGCGCAGCTGCGCACCGTCGAGAACAACCAGCTGCGCAAGCTGATGGGCGCGCGCGAACAGTTGCCCGTCAAGTCGATGCTGGCCGAGGTGCTGTACGACGCGCGCGACGCCAACAGCCGCAAGATCATCCTCGACCGCGGCATCAAGAGCGATGTCATGCTCGGCATGCCGGTGATCGACAACCAGGGCGTGGTCGGGCAGGTGACGCGGGTGTTCCCGTTCACGTCCGAGGTCACGCTGCTGACCGACAAGGAGCAGGCCATCCCGGTGCAGCTGCTGCGCAACGGCTTGCGCAGCGTCGCGTATGGACGCGGCAAGGTCGGCGCGCTGGAGCTGCGCTTCACCGCCCCCAATGCCGATATCCAGGTGGGCGACATCGTCGTCACCTCGGGCCTGGACGGCATTTATCCGGCCGGCCTGGCCGTGGCCCGCGTGACGCAGGTGGAAAACAGCGCCGGCGGTTCCTTCGGCGGCGTGATCTGCCAGCCGCTGGCCGGCGTCGCCAACAATACCCAGTTGCTGATCCTGATGTCGACGCCGGAGCTGCCTCCGCGTCCGCCGGAGGAAGAGGCGCGCACGCCGAAGAAGGGCAACAACAAGATGGCGCCGATCAAGGACCCTGCGAAGGAGGGCGCCGACGGCCAAGCCGCGCCGGCCGCCGGCGGTGCGACTGGAACGGCGGCGCCGGCCGCCAACGCCGCGCCGGGACTGATGCCGGTGATGCCGCCGCCGCTCGCGCCGAAGGCCGCGCCGGCCGACGGCGCCGCGACGCCGACCGCCACCGGCGCGGCAACCAAACCGACGGCCGCCACGCCGGCGACGGCCGCGCCCACACCCGCACCTGCCGCGACCAGGCCCGCCGCACCGGCCGCACAGGGCCAGGCGCCGGCCGCCGCCACCACACCGAAGGAGCCGGCACGATGAATCGTCCACACTATATTCTGCTGCCGGTCAGCCCGCTGTTCATCGCCTTCAGCCTGTTCTGCGCCTTTTTACTGAACCTGCTGCCGTGGGGGCAGTTCGTCGGCGTGCCCGATTTCGTCGCGCTGGTGCTGGTGTTCTGGGGCGTGCACCAGCCGCGCAAGGTCGGCATCGGCACCGCCTTCTTCCTCGGCCTGCTGATGGATGTCCACGACTCGACCCTGCTGGGCGAGAACGCGCTGGCCTATACCTTGCTGTCGTACTTCGCCATCATGCTGCACCGGCGCGTGCTGTGGTTCCCGCTGCTGACGCAGGCGATGCACGTGTTCCCGCTGCTGCTTATGGCGCAGTCGATCCAGCTGGTGATCCGCTTCTTCGTCTCCGGTAAATTCCCGAGCTGGTACTACTTCGTCGAAAGCGTGATCGCCGTGGCCCTGTGGCCGATCGCCACCTGGCTGCTGCTGGCGCCACAGCGGCGCGCGGTCGACCGCGACCACACCCGCCCGATCTGATTCCAGCCCGCCATGACCGAGCTTAAGGACAACCAGCGCGAACTTCACAAGTTCCGTCTGCGCCTGACGGTACTGGGCGGGCTGGTGTTCATTTGTTTCGGGCTGCTGCTGGCGCGCTTCCTCTGGCTGCAGGTGGTCAAGCACGCCGACTACGCCGTCAAGGCGGAGGACAACCGCATCGCCATCGTGCCGATCGCGCCCAACCGCGGACTGATTTTGGACCGCAACGGCGTGGTCCTGGCGCGCAATTACTCGGCCTATACGCTCGAAGTCACGCCGTCCAAGCTGGCCATGACGCTCGACGAGACAATCGACGAATTGGCCAAGCTGGTGCTCATCGAGGTCAAGGACCGCAAGCGGTTTAAAAAGCTGCTGGAGGATTCCAAGCGCTTCGAGAGCGTGCCGCTGCGCACCCGCCTGACCGACGAGGAGGTGGCGCGTTTTTCCGCGCAGCGCTTCCGCTTTCCCGGCGTGGAGATCCAGGCGCGCCTGTTCCGCCAGTATCCGCTGGGCGAGGTGGCCTCGCACGTGATCGGCTACATCGGCCGCGTCAACCAGGCCGAGGCCCGCGCCATCGCCGACACCGACGACGCGGCCAACTACAACGGCACCAACCAGATCGGCAAGGAAGGGCTGGAGAAAAGCTACGAGAAGCATCTGCACGGCACTACCGGCTACGAGGAGGTGGAGGTGTCGGCAGGCGGGCGCGCGATCCGCACGCTGTCGCGCACCAACGCCACGCCCGGCGCCAACCTGATCCTGTCGATCGACATCGAGCTGCAAAAGGTGATCGAGGAGGCCTTCGGCGAGTGGCGCGGCGCGCTGGTGGCGATCGAGCCCGAGACCGGCGACATCCTGGCCTACGTCTCGCGTCCGGGCTACGATCCCAACCTGTTCGTCGACGGCATCGACGCGCAAAACTGGAACGAACTCAATACCTCGCTGGACCGGCCGATGGTCAACCGGCCGCTGTCGGGCACCTATCCGCCGGGATCGACCTTCAAGCCTTTCATGGCGCTGGCCGCGCTGGAGCTGGGCAAGCGCACGCCGCACCAGGCCATTTCCGACCCGGGCCACTTCACCCTGGGCGGCCACCGCTTCCGCGACGACAAGCCGGGCGGCCACGGCACCGTCGACATGTACAAGTCGATCGTCGACTCGTGCGACACTTACTACTACATGCTCGGCAACGACATGGGCATCGACGCTATCCACGATTTCATGAAGCCGTTCGGCTTCGGCCAGCTGACCGGCATCGATCTGGAGCACGAGAAGCAGGGCGTGCTGCCGTCGAAGGAATGGAAGCGCAGCCGCTTCAAGAAAAACGTCGCCGCGCAGAAGTGGGTCGGTGGCGACACCATCTCGATCAGCATCGGCAACGGCTACAACAACTACACGCCGCTGCAGATGGCGCACGCGACGGCCAACCTGGCCAACAACGGCGTGGTGATGAAGCCGCACCTGGTGAAGATCATCGAGGATCCGGCCACGCGCGCGCGCCGGCTCACGGTGCCCAAGGAAAGCTACCGCATCGCCCTCAAACAGGACAACATCGATTTCATCAAAAGCGCGATGGTGGGCGTGACCACCGGCGGCACGGCGGCGCGCGCCTTCGCCGGCGCCGGCTACACCTCCGGCGGCAAGACCGGCACCGCGCAGCTGTTCGCCATCAAGAAGAACGAGAAGTACAATGCGGCGCTGGTGTCCGAGCGCCTGCGCGACAACGCGCTTTATACCGCCTTTGCCCCGGCCGACAAGCCGCGCATCGCCATCGCCGTGGTGGTGGAAAACGGCGGCTTCGGCGCCGCCGTGGCCGCGCCCATCGTGCGCAAGGCGCTCGACTACTACATCCTTGGCAAGCGCTCCGGCGACAAGGACACGACGCCGGTGCCGAAGGAGGACGCGGTGCTGCGCTCCGTGACCGAACTCCAGGCCGAACAGGGCGTGGTCGATGAAAAAAAACCGGGTGCTGAAACCCCGGGCAACACCGAATAAAAGGATCTGCATGCGCATCAACGAAAGGCGTTCCCTGTGGCGCCGCCTTCGCCCGTACTTCACCGTTTTCGACGGGCCGCTGGTCTTCATCATCCTGATGCTGCTGACGGTCAGTTCCGTCACCTTGTACTCGGCCAGCATCGGCATTCCCGGCAAGATGGAAGACCACGTCCGCAACATCCTGTTGTCGTTCCTGGTGATGTGGATCGTGGCGAACATCTCGCCGCAGATGATGATGCGCATCGCCGTGCCGGCCTACACGGTCGGCATGATCCTGCTGGTGGCCGTGGCGCTGGTGGGCACCATCAAGCTGGGCGCGCGGCGCTGGCTGCACGTCGGGATCGACATCCAGCCGTCCGAGTTCATGAAGATCGTCACGCCGATGATGCTGGCGTGGTTCTTCCAGCATCGCGCCGGCCAGCTACGCTGGCAAAGCTACGCCATCGCCGCGCTGCTGCTGATGATGCCGGTGGCGCTGATCGTGCGCCAGCCCGACCTGGGCACCGCGCTGCTGGTGGTGGCCGCCGGTTTCGCCGTCATTTTCCTGGCCGGCCTGGCGTGGAAGGCGCTGGCCGGGCTGCTGCTGGCCTTCGCCGCCAGCCTGCCGGTGATCTGGTCGCTGCTGCACGACTACCAGCGCGAACGCGTGATGACGCTGATCGATCCGACCTCCGACCCGCTGGGCAAGGGCTTCCACATCATCCAGTCGACCATCGCGGTCGGCTCGGGCGGCATCACCGGCAAGGGCTGGACTCAGGGCACGCAGGCCCACCTGGAGTTCATCCCGGAGCGCACCACCGACTTTATCTTCGCCGTCTACTCGGAGGAATTCGGCCTGGTGGGCAACCTGGTGCTGATGCTGCTGTTCCTGCTGCTGATCGGCCGTGGCCTGATGATCGCCGGGAACGCGCCGAACTTCTTCAGCCGCCTGATGGCCGGCGCCATGACGATGATCTATTTTACCTACGCGTTCGTCAACATGGGCATGGTCAGCGGCATCCTGCCGGTGGTCGGCGTGCCGCTGCCATATATGAGCTACGGCGGCACCGCGCTGCTCACCTTGGGCATCGCGGGCGGCATCCTGATGAGCATCCAGCGCCACCGCAAACTGGTGCAGACGTGATGCGCGCGGAGATCGATGACGCGGATGCGCGCCGCTTCCGGCGCCGCCTCAAGGGACTGGCGCTGGTGGCGCTCATCGGCCTCGGGCTGCTGATGGCGCGCATCGTCTGGTTGCAGGTGGTGCGGCATGACGACTATGCCGTCATGGCCGAACGGAATCGCGCCGCGGCGCAGCCGTCCGGGCAGCCGCCCGCCGGCGCCAACTAAGGGCCGCCGCATGCATTTCAACGACGGGCGCTCGCTTTGGCAGCGCATCCGCCCCCATGTCATGGTGTTCGACATTCCGCTGGCGCTCATCATCCTCGCCTTGCTGTCGGTGGGGCTGGTGACGCTGTATTCGGCCGGCATCGCCATTCCGGGCAAGGTGTCCGACCAGCTGCGCAATATCGCCGCCGCCTTCTTCGTCATGTGGCTGGCCGCGAACATGCCGCCGCAAACGCTGATGCGCATCGCCGTGCCGGTATACGCGCTGGCGGTGGCGCTGCTGGTCGCCGTCGCGCTGGTGGGCACGATCAAGGGCGGTTCGCGGCGCTGGATCACTGTCGGCATCCAGCTGCAGCCCTCCGAATTCATGAAGATCGCCATGCCGCTGATGCTGGCGTGGTTCTTCCAGCGCCAGGCCGGCCAGTTGCGCTGGCAGGCGTATGCTGTCGCCGCGCTGCTGCTGGTGGTCCCCGTCCTTCTCATCGCGCGCCAGCCGGATCTCGGCACGGCCTTGCTGGTGGTGGCGGCCGGCGCCTGCGTGATCTTCCTTGCCGGCTTGTCCTGGAGGGCGCTGGCGGCGCTGGGTGCGGCCGCCTGCGTGGCCATGCCGTTGCTGTGGTCCGCGATGCACGACTACCAGCGCGAGCGCGTTCTAACCTTGATCGATCCTTATCATGACCCGCTCGGCAAGGGCTTTCACATCATCCAGTCGATGATCGCCATCGGCTCCGGCGGCGCGGCCGGCAAGGGCTGGACCCAGGGCACGCAGACGCACCTGGAGTTCATCCCCGAGCGCACCACCGATTTTATCTTCGCCGTCTTCTCCGAGGAATTCGGCCTCACCGGCAATCTGGTGCTGATGGTGCTGTACCTGCTGCTGATCTGGCGCGGACTCTCCATCGCCCTCAATGCATCCACCTTCTTTACGCGCCTGCTGGCGGGCGCCATTACGATGATTTATTTTACCTACGCTTTCGTCAACATGGGCATGGTCAGCGGCATCGTGCCGGTGGTCGGCGTGCCGCTGCCCTTCATGAGCTATGGCGGCACCGCGCTGCTCACACTGGGCCTGGGCGCCGGCATTTTAATGAGCATCCAGCGGCATAGCCGCCGTGTGCGCAGCGGTTCCGGCATCCCGGCTTGGGGTGCGCCGGCATGATGGAGATTAAAGACACCGAGCGCGAACTGAAAGAGTTCCGCACGCGGATCGCGGTGCTGGGCCTGGCGGTGTTCGTCTGCTTTGGATTGCTGCTGGCGCGCTTTATCTGGCTGCAGGTGATCAAGCATGACGACTTCGTGGTCAAGGCCGAGGAGAACCGCATCGCCATCGTTCCGATCACGCCGAATCGGGGGCTGATTTTGGACCGCAATGGCGTTATCCTGGCGCGCAACTACTCGGCCTACACCCTGGAGATCACGCCGTCCAAGCTGACGGCCACGCTCGACGAAACGATCGACGAGTTGTCCAAGCTGGTGAACGTCGAGGTCAAGGACCGCAAGCGCTTCAAGAAGCTGGTGGAGGAATCCAAGCGCTTCGAGAGCGTGCCGCTGCGCACCCGCTTGACCGACGAGGAAGTGGCGCGCTTTTCGGCGCAGCGCTTCCGCTTCCGCGGGGTCGAGGTGCAGGCGCGCCTGTTCCGCCAGTACCCGCTGGGCGAGACGGCGTCGCACGTGATCGGCTACATCGGCCGCATCAGCCGCGCCGAGGCCAACGCCATCGATGAAGGCGAGGACGCCACCAACTACAAGGGCACCGACCATATCGGCAAGGAGGGGCTGGAAAAAGCTACGAGGCGCAGCTGCACGGCCGCACCGGCTATGAAGAGGTGGAGGTGACGGCCGGCGGCCGCGCGGTGCGCACCTTGTCGCGCAAACCCGCGGTCCCGGGCAGCAATCTGATTCTGTCGATCGATATCGAATTGCAGAAGGTGGTGGAAGACGCCTTCGGCGACCGCCGTGGCGCGCTGGTGGCGATCGAGCCGTCCACCGGCGACATCCTGGCCTACGTGTCGCGGCCCGGTTACGATCCCAACCTGTTCGTCGACGGGATCGATTCGCAAAGCTGGAATGAGCTCAATACCTCGCTGGACCGGCCGATGGTGAACCGGCCGCTGTCGGGCACTTATGCGCCGGGTTCCACCTTTAAACCGTTCATGGCGCTGGCGGCGCTGGAGCTGGGCAAGCGCACCACCACCCAGGCCACCTACGACCCGGGCTACTACTACCTGGGCGGCCACAAGTTCAACGACGACTTGGTCGGCGGCCATGGCTCGGTGGCCATGCACAAGTCCATCGTGGTCTCCTGTAACACCTACTACTACGAGCTGGGTCACGACATGGGGATCGACATGATCCACGACTTCATGAAGCCCTTCGGTTTCGGCCAGAAGACCGGCATCGATCTTTTCAACGAGAAGATTGGCGTGCTGCCGTCGCAGGAATGGAAGCGCAAGCGCTTCAAGGGTGCGGCGGGGCGCTGGGTGGGTGGTGATACGATCTCGGTCAGCAACGGCTCCGGCTACAACGCCTATACGCCGCTGCAGATCGCGCACGCCGTGGCCAACCTGGCCAACGACGGCGTGGTGATGAAGCCGCACCTGGTGAAGATACTGGAGGATGGGGGCACGCGCGTGCGCACATTGACCGTGTCGAAGGAGAGCTACCGGATTCCACTCAAGCAGGAGAACATCGATTTCATCAAGAACGCGATGGTCGGTGTGACAACGGAGGCCGGCGGCACGGGTGTGCGGGCGTTTGCCGGCGCCCAGTACCGCGTCGGCGGCAAGACCGGCACCGCACAGGTGATCACGATTAAGAAGGGCGACAAGTACAATGCCGCCAAACTGGCGGAACGCCTGCGCGACAACGCGCTGTTCACCGCCTTCGCGCCGGCCGAGAAGCCGCGCATCGCCATAGCGCTGGTGGTGGAGAACGCCGGCAAGGGCGGCCTGGAAGCGGCGCCGATCGCGCGCAAGGCCCTCGACTATTACCTGCTGGGCAAACGCCCGGCCGGAAAGGATACAACCAAAGTGGAAAAAGAAGACGCGGAAGAAATCGTGCCGGTGGAAGGTCAGACCCTGGAAGAGCAGGCCGCGGCGGCTCGGCTTCAGAACGGCGGCGCTGCCGTCGACGCGAACGGCACGGCGCCGGCACAGCCGGCGGCGCCTGGCGCGCCGGCACCGGCTCCCGCGCCAGCTCCGGCCGCGCCGGCGCCCGTCACGCAACCGGCACCGGTGGTGCGGAAAAACCAATGAGGATGACGCCATGTGTATGAACCGACGCCAACTTCGGAACGCCTGCGCGGCACTGGCCCTGCTAGTGCTGGCCGGCTGCGGCACCGTGCCAACATCGGACGAGACGATCTCCAGGACGCCACGTGCGTCGGGACCTGTGATCAAGTCGCCGTCCACCACCAGGCCGGCCACCGGCCTGCCGACGCTGCCCCCGGCTAACTCGGGGCGCGGTGGTTACTATCAGGACGACGGCCCTGGCGATGCGCCGCCGGACAATCTGGCCGACGTGCCGGATGCCGATGTCCGCAACGATCCACTGCTGCCGCGCTCCAATCGTCCCTACGTCGTCTTCGGCAAGACCTACACGCCGATCACGGACAACGAGCCATTCACGCAGGTCGGAATGGGCACCTGGTACGGCAAGAAATTCCATGGACAGCGCACGTCGTCGGGCGAGCTTTACGACATGTACAAGATGACGGCGGCGCATCCCACGCTGCCGATTCCCTCGTATGCGCGGGTGTCGAATATGGTCAGCGGGGCGACGGTGATCGTGCGTATCAACGACCGGGGACCGTTCCATGCCAAGCGGGCCATCGACGTGTCGTACACGGCGGCGCTGAAATTGGGATTGCTGGGCAAGGGCAGTCATGAACTGAAGATCGAGCGCATTCTGCCAGAGGAGATCGACCGCATGCTGGCGACGAAGGAGGGCGTGTCGGTTACGAAGGCGCCGCGCTTGCAGGCGGCGTCGCAGTCCGGGGCGCGGTTGTCGTCGTATGCGGGGGAGGGCGGCAAGCAGCCGTCGATGGCGCCGCAGCCGTTGGTGTTGACGCCGAAGGCGGTATCGGGCGGAGGTGGGGCTGCGAATGCCGCGATCACGGCGCCGGTGGTTGCTTTGGCGGCCGCGCCGGCCGCGGCGTCCGGCGCGAAGCCGGAGATCGAGGCGCTGATGTTGGCCGATAGCGTGCCGGCGGCCACTAGCGGGTTCTATTTGCAGCTTGGCGCCTACACGCGGGCCGAAAACGCGGAAGCCGTGCGCGGCAAGCTGGCGGGCAGTGGTTTTTCGATGCTGGAAGTGGTGCAGAGCGGACCTGTGCACCGCTTGTTCGGCGGGCCGTTCGCCAGCCGCCAGGAGGCTTTGCAGGCGGCGCAGGGATTGCCGGCGTCGCTCAGTCTTAAGCCGATCGTGGTTCAGCGCTGAAGCTACACTTATTTGCAGCTGTGGGTTTGCGTGTTCGGGAAATCGGCGCGAATTTTTTCGAGATTGGCTTGCAGTTCGGCGTCGACGTCGCGGAACTGGAACGCCAGCAGTTTGCTCCCGCTCATGCGCGGAGTGACGCGCGCGGTGCGCACGCCTTGCTTGACCAGCGTCGCGAGCTGGTTCTGCGCCGCCGTTTCGCTCTTGAACACCCCCAGCGAGATCGCCCAGCGCATCGGTGAATTGTCGGGCATGACGAAGAAGTTGCTCACGCCCAGACCACGCAACTCCGCAGCTTTTTTGTCGGCGGCTTCCTTGCTGCCCATCGGCGGAATGTTCACGATATAACTCGATATCTCGGTGCCCGGCAGGTTGCGGCGCGACTGGCGGTCGCCCAGGTTCAATGGGGCCAGACGGGCTTCGAAGCGGCGCGCGTCGGCCAGGATGAAGCTGCCGATCTCCACGCACGCCAGCGGCTGCGGCGCGGCCTTGCCGCCGGCGGGCGCGCTGGCGTCATCGGCTGCCGAGGCGACCGCCGGCGCATGGCCGGCCCGCTCCGCCGAAATAATGGTCAACTCCTTGGCGTTGAGCTGATTCACAAGGCGCGCCGGTTCGCGCTCGTTGCCGCTGAAATGACCGAGATAGCCCTGTCCATACGCGAACAGTGCGGCGTTGACGGCTAACAGCGACCAGAATATAAACTTCAGCACGGGCTTCCTCGGTGGGCCAATTCGATTCAGTGGGCCCGCGCGGCAGCGGCAGCGGCACCGGCTGCTGCGGCGGCGTGCAGGCCTATCAACACGATATTCTCGACGATACGGTGCGGCACCTTGAGCATCGGCGCGACGTAGGGCGCCGCGCCGCCGGAGATGATGCATTCCGCCGCCTGGTGCCGCGCGAACGCGTGCTCGATGGCGCCGCTCTGCGCGGCCAGGCAGCCGCTCAAGATGGCGTCGTCGGTATTGTCGGCGAATCCGTCAGGCAGCTTACCGTCTTGCGCAATTTGCGGCAACTGCGCCGTGTTGCGCGCCAGCGAACTGGCCATCAGGCCCAGTCCGGGCAGGATCATCCCGCCCAGGAACACGCCGTCGGCGGTGATGGCGTCGATGGTGGTGGCGGTGCCGCAGTTGGCGACGATGATGGCATGTCCCGGCGCCAGGGTGTGGCCGGCGATGGCGGCGGCAAAACGGTCGCAGCCCAACTGCGCGGGATTGCGGTAGCCGTTGGTCAGCCCCGCCAGCGAGGGCCGCGATTCGAACCAGTCTATCAAGTTCCCCAACTGCATGGCGGGGAAGGTCCGCTGCAGCACGTACTCAAGGTGGACGCGCAGCGCGTTGCCGGCCACGTTGGCGATGAGGATACGCTCGACCGGTCGCTGGGCGACGGCTTCGCCCCAGATCAGTTCAAGCTGCGTCAGGTCGGCGTGGACCACGGCGCCATGCGCCAGCCACGCGCCGGGCGCGTCACCGATTTCGGCCAGCGCCCATTTGACGCGGGTGTTGCCGGCGTCGATCAGTAAAATCATGGTAATCCGATGGATGAGGGAATGGTGGACGACAGCCGGAGCGAGACATCGCCGGACAGCACCTCGACCCTGCCGTGCTCCGTGTCGAGCATCAGCCGGCCGATGGCGTCGACACCGGCCGCGCGGCCCTGCTGCAGCACCTGCCCGTGGTCGAGGATGACCACGTCCTGTCCCTGCCACGCGTGCAGCAGGTTCCAGCGCTCGGCGAAAGGGGCGAAGCCGGTGTCGTCGAATTCGGCCAGTACCGCGGCCAGGCGGCTCAGTAAAGCGGCCATCAATTCGCTGCGCTCCATTTTCGCCAGCCACGGCGCCGCGGCCACCGCGCGGCCGATCTGTTCTTCCAGTTCGTCGGGCATCAGCAGGTTGATGCCGACGCCGATGACGGCCCAGACGGCGCCGTCGCCGTCCCTGCGCGAAGTCTGCGTTTCGACCAGGATGCCGGCCAGTTTTTTACCGTCGCGCAGCAGGTCGTTCGGCCACTTGATCTGCACCGGCACGCCCAGCGAGGCGATGGTTTCGGCCAGCGCCACGCCGACCGCCATCGGCAGGCCGGTCATGCGGTGCAGCGGCCCCTTGAAGCGCCAGGCCAGCGAGAACATCAGCGCGGCGCCCGGCGTGGACAGCCAGCTGCGCCCGGCGCGGCCACGGCCGGCGGTCTGGTTTTCGGCGATGCGCAGCAGCGGGCCGTCCAAGGTGTCGAGGCGGGCCAGCAGATCGGCGTTGGTGGAGCCGGTTTCGGCGACGACTTCGATCGCCACATGGGTGGCGCTGGTGGCGCAGCGGGCTGCAATGGCGTCCGGCGTTAAGGTGGGAGAGATCATGGTGCGGCCTTGCGCGGTTTGTGCGGCGCCTTGGCGAAGGCGAAATCGTAGACGGCATTCGGCAGCAGGCGCAGCACCTTGGCGACCACGCCCATTTGCCACGGGATGACGGCATAGCTGGCGCCGGCGGCGATGGTGCGCGCGGCCTTGGCGGCGAATTTTTCGGGCGCCATCAGGAACGGCATCGGATACGGGTTCACCTTCGTCATCGGCGTATCGATGTAGCCGGGGCACAAGGTGACGACCTTGATGCCGTAGGGTTTCATCTCCAGCCGCAGCGATTCGCAATAGCTGATCACGGCCGCCTTGGAGGCGCTGTACGCCTCGGCGCCCGGCAGGCCGCGTATGCCGGCGACGCTGCCGATGCCGACCAGCCGCGCCGGCGTGCGCTGCGTCCGCATCGCCGCGATGAACGGCGCGAAGGTGGCGGCGGTGGCGACCACGTTGGTGGCGATGATGTTGTCGAACACCGCGATGTCCTCGGCGAACTCGGTCAAGGTGCCGGCCGAGATGCCGGCGTTGGCGATCACCACGTCGATGCCGCCTGCGTGGGCCAGGAAGTCGCGCGCGGCGGCCGCGATGGCGGCGTGGTCGCGCACATCGACGACGTAGGCGCGGTGTTTTTCGCCGTTGGGGAAGGAGGCGATCAGGCTGGCGAGGGCGTCGCCGCGCCGGCCCAGCAGCCCGAGGACCGCGCCTTGCGACGCGTATTGCGCCGCGAGCGCGGCGCCGATGCCGCTGGAGGCGCCGGTGATGAAGACGCGCTGACCGCTCATGCGCGGGCGCCAGGTGGCGCCGAAGCCGTTGTCAACGCGTCTTTGGAGGACATGCTTACTTCTTTTCCGCTTTCGCTTTCGCGACCAGGATATCCATCACCTGCAGGCCCTGGGTGTGCAGCTGCGCTTCGCTGGTGGCGCTCTTGGAGCCTTCATCGGACATCGATGGCGACGTCACGTACTTGCCGTCGATGGCGAACATCGGCCACGAGTCGACGCCGTAGGTGTCCATCATCGCGGTGGCCTTGCGGATGCGGCCCTGCACGCCGAAACCGCGATAGGTGTCGATGAACTTCTGGCGGTCGATGCCCTGCTTGACGATGAAGTCGAATACCAGCTCGTCGCGGTTCATGCGGTTGCGGTTGACGTGCATCTCGTTGAAGATCTTGGTGTTGATCGCTTCGTTCATCAGCCCCATGGCCTCCAGCGTGTAGAACATTTTTTGCTGCGGCAGCTCGGTGCCGGTGCGCGAAATGTGCGTGCGCTTGAAAACGATGTTATCGCCTTGCTTCCTGACCCAGGCGCTCAGCGACGGGTCCAGCGCGTGGCAGTGCGGGCAGGCGTAGTCGAAGAACTCGATCACTTCCACCTTCTTGCCGGTGTCGACGGGTTGCGGCGTCGGCAGGGTTTTGTATTCGACGCCGTTCTTCGGCTCGGCCGGGGATGCGGAGGCCGACATCGGTGACAAGGCAACGGCGCTCAGCATCAGCGTGCTCAAAACGTATTTCAGAATTCGCATCATTACTCCTGGCTGGGTTTCGTTATTTTTGATTGCGCACGACTGCGACGTCGACGCCGTTTTCAGACAACTTGCTGCGGACTTTGTTCATCGCCTCGACCTGGTTGAACGGGCCGATGCGAACCCGGTGCAGCACGCCGGTGTCGGTGGTGCGGTCCGACAGGTTGGCCTCGAAGCCGAGCAGTGCCAGCTTGGCGCGGGCGCTTTCGGCGTCGGCCACCTCGCGGAAGGCGCCGGCCTGCAGGTAATAGATGTACTTTTCGTCGCCGCCGGTGGCCGGCGTGGCGGTGGCGCCAGCCGCTGGCGCGGCCGTGTTGGCCGGTGTCTTGGCGACCGGCGTTGGCGTCACGTTCGACGCCGACGGCGTGGCTTTCGGCTTGTCGGCCGCCGCGCCCTGGATGCGGTCGACCACCGCCTGCAGCGGATCGGCCGCCGGCGCCTTCGGTGCCGGCGCCGGTGCCGGGGCGGCGGGTGCCGCCGGTGGCGTATCCCTGCCCAAGTCCTTGGCCGCCGCGCGCGCCGCCTCCTTGCTGCCGTACATAGGCTTGTTCGGATCGGCCGCCTGGCCCGCGGTCGTTTCCGTACTCTTGTTGCTGCGCCCCTTGTCGGTGAACGGGGAGGCCCCCTTGTTGATCACCAGCGCGACGACGACGGCCACGGTCAGGCCGATGACCAGGCCGATGACGATGCCGATGAAGGTGTTGCCCTGTTGGCGCGAACGCGGAGTGAGACGGGTACGGAAATTCATTGTGCGGGATATCCTTCGCAATTACATTTTGTTGGGAGCCGAGACGCCGATCAGCGCCAGGCCGTTTTGCAGCACCTGGCGGGTGGCGACCATCAGCGCGATGCGGGCCGCCTTGAGCGCCTCGTCGTCGACCAGCACGCGCTCGGCGAAATAGAAGCTGTGCAGGTTGGCGGCCAGGTCGCGCAGGTAGAACGCGATCTGGTGCGGGCCCAGTTCGGCCTGGGCGCGCGCCAGCGTCTCCGGGTAGGCGGCCAGCGTGGCCAGCAGGGTCGCCTCGGTCGGCGCGGTCAGCGGCGACAGGTCGACATCGGCCAGCGCGGCGACGTCGCCGGTGAACTGTTCGAGCATGCGGCAGATGCGCGCGTGCGCGTACTGCACGTAATACACCGGATTTTCATCCGAGGTTTTCAGCGCCACGTCGACGTCGAAGACGAATTCCGTGTCGGCCTTGCGCGAGATCAGGAAGAAGCGCACCGCATCGCGGCCCTTGGTGATGTCGCCGCCGCCGGACCATTCGATCAGGTCGCGCACGGTGACGTAGGAACCGGCGCGCTTGGAGATCTTGACCTCCTCGCCGCCCTTCATCACGGTGACCATCTTGTGCAGCACATAGTCCGGGAAGCCTTGCGGGATGCCGACGTTGACCGCCTGCAGGCCGGCGCGCACGCGGGCGATGGTGCCGTGGTGGTCGGAACCCTGGACGTTGATCGCCTGGCCGAAACCGCGCTGGAACTTGACGATGTGGTAGGCCACGTCCGGCACGAAGTAGGTGTAGGTGCCGTCCTTCTTGCGCATTACGCGGTTCTTGTCGTCGCCGTAGTCCTCGGTGCGCAGCCACAGCGCGCCTTCCTCTTCGTACGTCTTGCCGGATTTATTGAGCATGTCGACGGCCGCGTCGACCTTGCCGTCGGCGTACAGCGACGATTCGAGGTAGTAGTTATCGAACTTTACGCCAAAGGCCTGCAGGTCGATATCCTGCTCGTTGCGCAGGTAGGTCACTGCGAAGGCGCGGATCGAGTCGATGTCGTCGATGTCGCCGGAGGCGGTGGCCGGGGCGCCGTCGGAGGCCGACACGGTCTTTTTGGCCTTGAAGTCCTCGGCGATGTCGGCGATGTAGTCGCCGTTGTAGGCCGATTCGGGCCATTGGGCGTCGCCCGGCTTGAAGCCGCGCAGGCGCGCCTGGACCGAATTGGCCAGCGTCTGGATCTGCACGCCGGCGTCGTTGTAATAGAACTCGCGGGTGACCGCATAGCCCTGGGAGCCGAACAGCGACGACAGCGCGTCGCCCAGCGCGGCCTGGCGGCCGTGGCCCACGTGCAGGGGACCGGTCGGGTTGGCCGAGACGAATTCGATGATCACGCTCTTGCCGTCGCCGGCGGTGCTGCTGCCGTAGGCGGCGCCCTGCGCCAGCACGGCCTTGACCACGGCCTGCTTGGCGGCGGCGCTCACGCGCAGGTTGATGAAGCCCGGGCCGGCGATGTCGGCCGACTCCACCAGGCCCTTGCCGGCGGGGTTGGCCAGCAGCGCCTCGACCACCTTGGTGGCCAGTTCGCGCGGGTTCATTTTGAGCTGCTTGGCCAGTTGCATGGCGATGTTACAGGCCACGTCACCGTGCGACGGGTCGCGCGGGCGCTCCAGCACAACGTTGGCTGTGACGTCGGAACCGGCCAGGATCGGTGCGAGGGCGGCCTGGAACAGGGCGGTGATATCTTGTTTTTGTTGGGCGAGCATGAGCGAAATGGCGGCCGGGCCGCGCTAAAAAAATCATCTGAAAGCGAAAACGGCCGGCGCTCTGGCACCGGCCAAACAGTGCCCATTATACTGGTTTGCCGGGAGCGGGGGAGGGGAGCCGAGCGCCCCGCCGCAGTGCAGGCGACCTTCGGCTAACCGAGTTTTACATTCTTGTCAGCGACTTGTCATATGCGCTGCTGTGGCACTACTGTATACTGCGCGATCACGGCTGCCGGCCGCTCTCTGGAATTAGCATATGAACAAGCAGCGTCCGACGCTCTCACTGAAGTCACCCGCCAAGGCGGCAGCGCCCAAGCTGCGCGCCAGCCATGCGCGTGACCTGAAACCGGCGCTGCAAACCAGCTTCCAGACCGGATTGAAGCCTGATTCGCTCGCTTTCAGCCTGATCGGCGCCGCCCACGCGGTGGCACAGGTCCGCACCGGCACCAATCTGCCGCAGGCGCTGGCCCAGGTGTGGGCGAAAAACGATGCCACCCCGCAGGCGCGCGGCGCGATGCAGGACATCGCCTACCGCTGCATGCGCCAGCTGGGCCAGAGCGAGACCCTGGTCGCGCTGATGGCGCCCAAGGCGCCGGACCCGCTGGTCGGCGCGCTGCTGGCCTGCGCGCTGGCCCTGATGACGGCGCCGGACGCCGTCAAGCCGTACGAGGAATTCACGGTTGTCGACCAGACCGTGACGGCGGCCGACGCCCACCCGGACACCGCGCGCGCCAAAAACATGGTCAACGCCGTGCTGCGCCGCTTCCTGCGCGAGCGCAAGGCGCTGCTGGAGACGGCGCTGCTGCAGCCGCTGGCCAAGTGGAACTACCCGCAATGGTGGATCGACGCGGTGCGCGCGGCCTGGCCGCAGGACTGGCAGGCCGTGCTGGCGAGCGGCAACACCGCGCCGCCGCTGACGTTGCGCGTCAACGTCCGCAAAACCTCGGTGGAACAGTATCTGGCGGCCCTGGCGCAAGCCGGCATGGACGCCACGCAAATCGGCCCGTACGCCGTGCGCCTGGCCAAACCGGTCGGCGTGAGCCTGATTCCGGGCTTCGCCGACGGTTTGGTGTCGGTGCAGGACGCCGCCGCCCAGCTGGCCGCGCCGCTGCTGGACGTGCAAAACGGCATGCGCGTGCTCGACGCCTGCGCCGCCCCCGGCGGCAAGACCTGCCACATCCTGGAGCTGGCCGGCGCCGACGCGGATGTCCATGTGACGGCGCTCGACGCCGACCCCAAGCGCCTGGCGCGGGTCGAGGAAAATCTGCAGCGATTGCAGCTGGAAGCCGCATTGCAGGCCGCCGAGGCGCAAACGTCGACCTGGTGGAACGGCAAACCGTTCGACCGCATCCTGGCCGACGTGCCGTGCACCGCCTCCGGCATCGTGCGCCGCCACCCGGATATCCGCTGGCTGCGCCGCAAGGGCGACACGCTCCAACTTGCAACACTTTCGGCCAAAATCCTCGACAACCTTTGGCAGATGCTCGCCCCGGATGGTAAATTGCTGTTCGTAACGTGTTCCCTGTGGCCGCAGGAATCGGAAGCGCAGGCGGCCGCCTTCGCCGTGCGCAACAATGCGGTGCGGCTCGACGCGCCCGGTCAATTGCTGCCGGCCGGCGGCGACGGACAGGACCACGACGGTTTGTTCTACGCGCTTTTCCAGAAAAATGCGTAAGCGTTTTGCCTGTTTATTTAGAGCATTCCCTGTCGCACGCCCGCGTATTACGCACCTATTGAGCACCGGCCCACACGTGATACAACGATTTTTTCGCCTGCTGATCGGGCCCTTGCTGCTGATACTGGCCTGCGCGCTGCCGCAGGCGGCCAGCGCTGCCGACGGCGTCGAGATCAAGCGGGCGTATGTCGAGGCCACCGACGAGGGCTACCGCCTGTCGGCCAATTACGGTTTCGACCTCAGCCACGGGCTGGAAGACACCCTGCAATACGGCGTGGTGCTGTATTTCACCACCAGCATCGAATTCACCCGTCCGCGCTGGTACTGGTTCGACGAGAAGGCCATTGTTGCGCGCCAGACCATCAGCCTGTCGTACAACGTGCTCACGCGCCAGTACCACGTGGCCGTCATCGGCAGCGTGCGGCAAAGTTTCTCGTCGCTCGACGACGCGCTGTTCCTGATCCGCCGCCCCAACCGCTGGATCGTCGCGCCGCGCGGCGCGCTCAAGGTCGGCGAGACCTACAGCGTCAAGCTGAGCATGGGGCTGGACCCGAACTACCTGCCCAAGCCGATCCAGATCAACGCCCTCAATAATAATGAATGGCGCCTGGCGTCCGATAAGAAAACCTTCCTCTACAGGGCCGAGTAGGTGAGCACAGCGCTCCGGTACTTTGCCGTCATCGGCGGCGCCGTCGTCAGCATCCTGCTGTTCCTGCTCGCCTCGGCCTCCGACAATTCCGGCTTTTTCGACCGCTACTACGCCTGGCTGCTGGGCCTGAACGCGGCGGTGGCCGTGGCGTTGCTGCTGCTGGTGGCGGTGTCGCTGTTCCGCCTGTATGCGCGCTACAAGAGCGGCAAATTCGGCTCCAAGCTGATGACGCGGTTAGTCTTGCTGTTCGCCGCCGTCGGCGTGCTGCCGGGGCTGGTGATCTTCCTGGTGTCGGTGCAGTTCGTCTCCCATTCGATCGAATCGTGGTTCAACGTGCCGGTCGAGGAGGCGCTCGAATCGGGCATCAACCTGAGCCGCGAAGGCCTGGACCGCTCGCTCAACGAGCTGACCGCCACCGCCGCCCGCACCACGCAGCGCCTGGCCGGCGAGGGCGACGGCACCGAGCGCCTGATCCTGGCCCAGCTGGTCAAGGAGCAGCCCGGCATGCAGAACGCCATCATCGTCGACGCCGAGGGCGGGCTGGTGGTCAGCGCCCGCGCCAGCCGCAGCGGCAACCTGAGCGCCGACCTGCCGACCCGCGAAATGATGGCCAAGGCCAAGAGCGACGAATCGTACGGCGCGCCCGAGGGCGGCAACGAGCTGCGCAGCGACCTGGTCGACGCGCCCGTCAACGCCCAGGACAGCCTCAGCCAGCTGCGATTGCGGGTGGTGATGGCCATTCCCGACCGCGTGCGGCCCAACGGCACCCAGCTGGCCCCGCGCTACCTGCAGCTGATCCAGCTGGCGCCGGCGCAACTGGCGGCCGACGGCGAGACCATCCGCAGCGCCTATTCCAATTACAAGGAACGTTTCGTCGCCCGCGTCGGCCTGCGCAAAATGTACATCGTCACCTTGACGCTGACGTTGCTGCTGGCCGTGTTCGGCGCCATCGCCAGCGCCTTCCTGATCGCCAGCGACCTGGCGCAGCCGCTGCTGCTGCTGGCCGAGGGCACGCGCGCGGTGGCCGAGGGCGACCTGTCGCCGCGCCCGATCGTCGCCACCTCCGACGAGCTCGGCACGTTGACGCAGTCGTTCAACACGATGACGCGCCAGCTGTCGGATGCCCGCAGCGCCGTCGAGCGCAACCGCGCCGCCCTGCAAAACGCCAAGGCCCACCTGGAATCGGTGCTGGCCAATATGTCGGCCGGCGTGATGGTGCTGGACCACGAGTTCCATCTGATTAGCTTCAACGATTCGGTCGAGCGCATCCTGCAGCAGGCCGGCGTGACGATGATCGGGCGCAAGCTCAACGAGGTCGAGGGCATGCAGGAATTCGGCGCCGCCATCGTCGCCGCGTTCGCCGCGCAAAGCGCGCAGTCGGCCGCGGGCCGCAACCTGCAGCGCATGCACTGGCAGCGCCAGATCGAGGTGCCGCGCCGCTCCGCCAGCCTGGACGACAACGATTTGACCCTGCTGACGCGCGGCTCGCGCCTGCCGATCGAGGGCGGCAGCGGCTACCTCGTGGTGTTCGACGATATCTCCGACGTCATCTCGGCGCAGCGCTCGATCGCCTGGGGCGAAGTGGCGCGCCGCCTGGCCCACGAGATCAAGAATCCGCTGACGCCGATCCAGTTGTCAGCCGAACGCCTGCAAATGAAACTTGAGGGTAAGCTTGCGCCGGACGACGTGCTGCTGCTCAACAAGGGAACCGCGACCATCGTCAACCAGGTGGCGGCGATGAAGCGCATGGTCGACGATTTCCGCGACTACGCGCGCACGCCGCCGGCGGTGCTCGAACCGCTCGACCTGAACGCGTTGGTCGAGGAGATCCTGCACCTGTACGTCAGCGGCGAGGGCGACGACATCATCCATCCGCAGCTGGCCGCCGGCCTGCCGCTGGTGATGGGCGACGCCACGCAGCTGCGCCAGGTGATCCACAACCTGCTGCAAAACGCCCAGGATGCGATGGCCGAGCAGGCGGCCGGGCGGCCGGACGTGCAGCCGCGCATTGACGTCGTCAGCGAAGCCATCCATTATCAGGGTGCGGACGGCGGCACGCGCGTGGCGGTGCGATTGGCAATCGTCGACAACGGCCCCGGGTTCGCGCCCAAGATCCTGGCGCGGGCGTTCGAGCCGTACGTGACGTCGAAGGCGCGCGGCACCGGCTTGGGGTTGGCGATGGTAAAGAAAATTATCGATGAGCATGGGGGCAGGATTGATATCCAGAATCATGTCGATGGAAGTGGCGCGTCTATACTGATTTTGCTGTTAAAGTTAGCGCCGACGACGCACAATACTTAAAGTTAAGTTCAATACAAAATCATTTGCCGCATCGATGGCGAAAATGAGGAAGGCAAGGGAAGATGGCAAACATTCTGGTAGTGGACGATGAGATGGGTATCCGCGAGTTGCTCTCGGAAATCTTGAGCGACGAGGGACACGCAATACAGCTGGCCGAGAACGCCCAGCAGGCACGCGAAGCGCGCGCCGGCGGCGCGCCGGATCTGGTGCTGCTCGATATCTGGATGCCGGATACCGACGGCGTCACCTTGCTCAAGGAATGGCAGCGCGACGGCTTGCTGACCATGCCCGTGATCATGATGTCCGGCCATGCGACTATCGATACGGCAGTCGAGGCCACGCGCATCGGCGCGCTCAATTTCCTCGAGAAACCGATCGCGCTGCAAAAGCTGCTCAAGGCGGTTCAGCAGGGGCTGACGCGGGCGCAGGAAACGGTGCGCGCGCCGGTGGCCGCGCCACGTCCGGCGGCGGCGGTCCAGCAGGAAGAGGCGCCCAGCGCCGGCTTCAACCAGCCCAACCCCGCGGCCGCGATCGCGGTGCGGGGCGGCGCCACCATCGCCGGCGCCGACAACCACATGTTCAACCTGTCGTTCGACCTGCCGCTGCGCGAGGCGCGCGACGCCTTCGAGCGCATGTACTTCGAGCACCATCTGGGCCGCGAAGGCGGCAGCATGACGCGCGTGGCCGAGAAGACCGGCCTCGAGCGAACCCACCTGTATCGCAAGCTCAAGCAACTGGGCGTTGAGCCGGGCAAGCTGGCCAAAAAAAACCTCTGACGCCGTGAGCGGTGTCGAGGTAGCCGGCGGCGCAGCCAAGGCCGTCCGGGCGCCGGTGCCGACGTGGCTGGTGACCGGCGCCCGCGCCGGCGCGCGCGAGGCGGCCATCGCCGCGCGTGTTGGCCTGGACGATGGTCTCGGCGGCGGCATGGAATTGCCAACTGTTATCATTCTGGAAGGCTTGTCGGACGGCGGTTCGGCACTCGCCTTCAACCCCGCCGACGGTTCCGCCGGTGTTGCTCCTGTTCCAAAAGTGTTGCGAATTGCCCCGGGCTGTCTCCATTGCAGCGGGAATCTCGTTTTGCGGGTAACATTGAACCGTGTGCTGCGTCATCCACCGGCGCGGCTCTACATCAGTCTGGCCACTGCTGAACACCTCGAACTGCTGCGTGCATGGCTGTCCGAGCCTCCGTACGGCGACTTGCTAGACTTGCAATCCGACATCGCGGCCTAAGCCCTGCCTGCAGATCGGGTCCTGTTCTTTAGACTTGAATCGTCCACTTTAAGCCCCATGTGGGTAGTGAAGTGAAACCGAGCAGTGTTTCGCCCCTGGAGAAAGGAAGCAAAATGAACCTCATCTATAACAGCGAGCAGTACAGCGTTGTCGAATTCGGCGCCGATCGGAGTCTGGATGCATTGCGCTTTGGCGGCTATGAAATCGTCGACAAAGGCGGCAAGCGGGAGATTTTTATCAACGGCATCCTGGCGCAGAATTTCCGCCGCGACGTCAATGAACTGATCGCCGGCGAGCCGACCATGGCCGAAATTGATGAATTTTTGGGCAGTTATGACGAACTCATGAGTCATCCGGTGCTGCTGCACTGACGACCAGAGCCGTTTAACCGCTGGATTGAATCGACAGGGCGGATTACCTTAGGGTAATCCGCCCTGTCGACGTTTTGGGCTGTTATATTGTCCGTCGTGATGTCAGCCGCAAACTAATTGAAGAGAAAAGAAACAATGTGTCAGCTACTCGGCATGAATTGCAATGTCCCGACCGACATCGTGTTCAGTTTTACCGGCTTCGCCATGCGCGGCGGCCATACCGATACCCACCATGACGGCTGGGGCATCGCCTTCTTCGAAGGCGCCGGCGTGCGTCACTTCGTCGACCACCAGGCGGCCATCGCCTCGCCGATCGCCGAGCTGATCAAGCGTTATCCGATCAAATCCACCAACGTCATCGCGCATATCCGCAAGGCCACCCAGGGCCAGGTCGCGCTGGAGAACTGCCATCCGTTCGTGCGCGAGCTGTGGGGGCAATATTGGGTCTTTGCCCACAACGGCGACCTCAAGGAATTCCATCCGCTGCTGAACGGCGCCTTCCGCCCGGTCGGCAACACCGACAGCGAGCGCGCGTTTTGCTATATTTTGCAGCAGTTGCGCGCCCGATTCGGCGAACAGCGTCCGGCGCTGGCGGAATTGCGCGCGGCGTTGGGCGCGCTGGTCGACGAAATCGCCACCCACGGCACCTTCAACATGCTGCTCTCGTCCGGCGGCGAGCTGTTCGCCCACTGCTCGACCAACCTGTTTTATCTGGTGCGCAAGCATCCATTCGACACCGCCAAGCTGTCCGACGAGGATGTCAGCGTCGATTTCTCCCAGGTGACCACGCCCAACGACCGGGTGGCGATCATCGTTACCCAGCCGCTAACGACCAATGAACAATGGACAGCGTTCGCCAGCGGCGAACTGAAGCTCTTTATCGACGGCGTACCACAAGAGCTTGATTGAACATTGAAATGTCAACACAGTCGGGTTTATTGCTGTCAAAATCTTAGTACAGCGAAATATTCGCTCCCTGACAAGAATGGCAGAAGCAATGATCGATCTCTCCCAACACGACGCAGGCCCGCGCAATCTGCGCGTGCGCGAATTCTACCTGGGACGCCAGCCCATCCTCGACCGCAACCAGAACCTGTTCGGTTATGAATTGCTTTTCCGAAATGCCCCGGTTGGTCCGGCCCATATCACCACCGAGCTGTCGGCGACGGCGGCGGTGATCGCCCACGCCTCGCAGCTGGGCATGGAAAAGACCGTCGGCGACGCGCTCGGTTTCGTCAATGTCGACGCCGACGTCATCATGACCGACATTTTTTCCTTCTTGCCGCGTGAAAAAATGGTGCTGGAAGTGTGTGCCACCGAGCCGGTCACGGCGCCATTGCTGGCGCGCGTGGAAGAGCTGGCCCGCCAGGGCTTCCGCTTCGCGCTGGCCGATGTCAGCGGTGAGAACGAGACCGTCGGCGCGCTGCTGCCATGGATCGAGTACGTCAAAATGGACATGCGCAGCACGCCGTTGTCCAGCTTGATGAAACTGGCGCCGCGCTTCCGCCAGCAGAAAAAGAAACTGGTGGCCGAGAAGGTCGAAACCCGCGAAGAATTCAAGAACGCGCTGGACCTGGAGTTCGATTATTTCCAGGGCTATTACTTCTCGCGGCCGGTCATCATGAGCGGCAAGAAGCTGTCGCCGTCGCAGCTGGCGGTGATGGAGTTGATGACCCTGGTGACGTCGGACGCCGACAATATCGATATCGAGCGCGCGATCAAGCGCGATGTTTCGCTGGCGCTTAATCTGCTGCGGCTGGTGAACACGCCGGCGGTGGGCGCCCGCCAGCGCATCGATTCGCTCAGCCAGGCGGTGACCTTGCTGGGCCGGCGCCAGCTACAGCGCTGGCTGCAGATCATGCTGTATGCCGAACCGAGCAAGCGCGGCCACAGTATGACGCCGTTGCTGATGCTGGCGACCACGCGCGGCCGCCTGCTGGAACTGTTGGCCGGCAAGCTGCGGCCGAGCCAGCGGCATGTCGCCGACATCGCCTTCACGGTCGGCATTATGTCGTTGATGGATACCTTGTTCGGCATGCCGATGGAGGAGATCCTGGCGCAGATACCGGTCAACGACGACGTTTCGCAAGCGCTGCTGACGCGCGACGGTTTCTATGGCGACCTGCTCAAGCTGGCCGAATGCATCGAGCGCATCGAGGAGATGGACGAGCATATCGTGCCCGCGCTGCGCAATCTGGCGATGTCCACCGACGAGCTGGTGGAGCTGGAGCTGGCCGCGTTCGAGTGGAGCGATAACGTGGTGCGGTACGCGCTGTAAGAAGTGCGGCGGTCACGCTCGAAGGATACTCAATCACCTCGGAATCACAAGGGCGGATTGGCGCAGCCAGCAGGTTGAACGTGACGGCCCAGAAGTGCCGCTCAGCGTTTCAAGCCGTCGATGAAGCTGGACAGATCGCGGTTGAAGCGGTCCGTCTCCTCGATGAACGGCGCATGGCCTGAGGCGTCGTACAGCACGCTGCGGATGCGCGGATTCACCTCGGCGGCCCTGGCGATCGACGGCCTCGCCTTGACCAGCGCATCTTGCGCGCCGTAGATCAGCAGCACCGGCACCTTGGCCTTGCCCATGCCGCCGGCGAGGTCGACCTTCATCGACTGGACCGCGCGCTGCATGTCCCAGGACGCGACGGCGGCGTTGGCCAGCAGGCGCTCGAAGTCGGATGCGGCGGGCTGGGTATGGAAGCACAGGCGCAGGAACGCGCGCACCGCGTCCAGGTGCGTTTTCAAGTCCGGCGCGTTCAGGTCGCGGTAGACCTCGGGATGGGCGACGATTTGCTCCTGTTTCAGTTCGATTACGCCGTCGACGTAGACCGCGCCGGCGATCGCGCCATCCCCGTACGCCGCCAGATAATTCGTGATGACCGCGCCGCCCAGGGACCAGCCGACCAGCACCGGCCTGTCCGCCCGCGACGATGCGATGACGGCTCGCAGATCGTCGGCCCAGCGTCGCCCGTCGCTGTACGCTTCGGCTACGGCCGGCTTGCCGGACAGGCCGTGTCCGCGCATGTCGTAGCTGATCAGACGGTAGCGCTGGAGCCGTGGATCGGCGACTTGCGCTTCCCAGTTGAGAGTGCTGCCGAGCAGGCCGTGGATGAAGATGACCGGGGTGCCTTGCGGATCGCCCGATTCCCGCACCGCCAAGGTGACGCCGTCCGGGGCTGTGATGGTATAGCTTTTTGTTTCGGCCATGGCGGCCGAGGCGGCGGCCAGCGTGCAGGCGAGCAGCATGGCGCGCAGCAGTAACAGCATTGATGGGAAGAGGGTTGACGGTGACATGATGCGGCTCCAAAAGTTGATCGGGAGCGCGTAGTGTCAAGCCTCACACCGGTGTCAGGGTCAAGCGAAAAGTGCTATGCTTTTCGCATGACCAAAGCAAATCATTCCGAGCCGCTCAGCATCGGCAAACTGGCCAGCGCCACCGGCGCCAGCGTGCGCTCGATTCGCCACTACGACGAACACGGGTTATTGAAATCAATGCGGGCGAGTAACGGCTACCGGGTGTTTTCGCCGGCGGCCGTGACCCAGGTGAAACAGATCCAGCGCATGATCGCGAGCGGATTCAGCTTGGCGGAGATCCGTTCGTTTCCCGATTGTATGTTGATGATCGAGGGCGCGGCCGCGTGCAGCGAGACCACCGACGCGCAGCGCAAGCGGCTGGCGTCGATTGAGGAACAGATCGCGGAGCTGGAGAGGCGCCGGGCGCGCTTGCTTAAAACCTTATCCGAGGGCACCATACCGCCGCTCGATTAGGGCGCGGCGCGAGGTCAATGTCCAGCCCGTGTAGAAATGGTGGACCTGACCCCGGAGTTGCTTTTAAGACAGGTTGGGGGCGAGCCAGCGTTCCAGTTCGGCCTTGTCGACCTTGCGGCGCGCGGCCATGTCGGCCAGCTGGTCTTCGCCGATTTTGCCGACCACGAAGTACTTCGATTCCGGATGCGCGAAGTAGAAGCCGGAGACGGCCGCGCCAGGATACATGGCGAACGATTCGGTCAGCTCCATGCCGATTTCTGCGGCCTGCATCGTCTTGAACATGTCGCGCTTGACGGTGTGCTCCGGACAGGCCGGGTAGCCCGGCGCGGGACGGATGCCGGCGTACTTCTCGGCGATCATGTCGTCGTTGGTCAGCGACTCGGCGGCGGCGTAGCCCCACAGGTCTTTGCGTACACGCTCGTGCAGGTATTCGGCGAAGGCTTCGGCCAGGCGGTCGGCCAGCGATTTGAGCATGATCGACGAGTAGTCGTCGTGCGCGTCCTCGAAGCGCTTTTCGTACTTCTCGATTCCCAGGCCGGCGGTGACGGCGAACATGCCGATGTAATCCTTCACGCCCGACTCTTTGGGCGCGATGAAGTCGGACAGGCATTGGTTCGGCCGCTGCACGCCGTCGACCACCGGCTTGACGCCTTGCTGGCGCAGGCCGTAGTACGTGAAGTCGACGGTGCCGCGTGTGTCGTCGGTGTAGATTTCGATGTCGTCGTCGTTGACCGTGTTCGCCGGCAGCAGCGAGATGACGCCGTTGGCGGTCAGCCAGCGGCCGTCGATGACTTTCTTGAGCAGCGCCTGGCCTTCCTCGAACACCTTGGTGGCCGCTTCGCCCACCACTTCATCGGTCAGGATGGCCGGGTACGGGCCGGCCAGGTCCCAGGTCTGGAAGAATGGGCCCCAGTCGATGTAGCGCGCGATGGTGGCCAGATCGACGTTCTTGAATTCGCGGCGGCCGATGAACTTCGGTTTGGCCGGCGCGGCGGCGCCGTCGAAGGACAGCTTCATCTTGTTGGCGCGCGCGTCCTTCAGCGACAGCATCGGCAGCGCCTTTTTGTTGGCGTGCTGCTCGCGGATGCGCACGTAGTCCGACGCGATGTCGTCGATGTACTGCTGGCGGCTCTCCGGCGTCAGCAGCGATTGCGCCACCGACACCGACCGCGAGGCGTCCGGCACGTACACCACCGGGCCTTCGTAGTTGTGGGCGATCTTGACGGCGGTGTGGGCGCGGCTGGTGGTCGCGCCGCCGATCAGCAGCGGGATTTTGAGCATGCGGAAATGCTCGTCGCGCTGCATCTCTTTCGCCACGTAGGCCATCTCCTCGAGCGACGGCGTGATCAGGCCGGACAGGCCGATGATGTCGGCGTTTTCCAGCTTGGCGCGCGCCAGGATCTCGGAGCAGGGCACCATCACGCCCATGTTCACCACTTCGAAGTTATTGCATTGCAGGACCACCGAGACGATGTTCTTGCCGATGTCGTGGACGTCGCCCTTGACGGTGGCGATGACGATCTTGCCCTTCGGTTTGGCGACGATGCCGGTGCGCTTTTCCTCGGCCAGCTTTTCCTCTTCGATGTACGGAATCAGGTGGGCCACGGCCTGCTTCATCACGCGCGCCGATTTGACCACCTGCGGCAGGAACATCTTGCCTTGTCCGAACAGGTCGCCGACGATGTTCATGCCGTCCATCAGCGGGCCTTCGATCACGTGGATCGGACGGCCGTTGGCGGCCAAGACCTGCTGGCGCATTTCCTCGGTGTCGTCGGTGATGAATTGGGTGATGCCGTGCACGAGCGCGTGCGCCAGGCGCTTTTCGACCGGGGCGTTGCGCCATTCCAGATTCTGCGCGTCCTGCTTGCCGGCGCCGGCCTTCAAGGTGCCGGCGATGTCGATCATGCGCTCGGTGGCGTCGTCGCGGCGGTTCAGCACCACATCCTCTACGCGTTCGCGCAGTTCGGCCGGCAGGTCGTCGTAGACGCCGACCATGCCGGCGTTGACGATACCCATCGTCATGCCAGCCTTGATGGCGTGGTACAGGAACACGGTGTGGATCGCCTCGCGCGCCGGGTCGTTGCCGCGGAAGGAGAACGAGACGTTGGAGACGCCGCCTGAGATCTTCGCGTGCGGCAGGTTGTCCTTGATCCAGCGCGTGGCGTTGATGAAGTCCACCGCGTAGTTGTTGTGCTCTTCGATGCCGGTGGCGATGGCGAAAATGTTCGGGTCGAAGATGATGTCTTCCGGCGGGAAGCCGACGGTGTTGACCAGCAGCTTGTAGGCGCGCTCGCAGATTTCGGTCTTGCGCTCGAAGGTGTCGGCCTGGCCTTTTTCGTCGAAGGCCATGACGATGACGGCGGCGCCGTAGCTCAGGCACAGGCGCGCCTGGCGGATGAATTCCTCCTCGCCTTCCTTCATCGAGATCGAATTGACGATCGATTTGCCCTGCACGCATTTGAGGCCCGCTTCGATCACCGACCATTTCGACGAGTCGATCATGATCGGCACGCGCGAGATGTCGGGTTCCGACGCGATCAGGTTCAGGAAGCGCGTCATCGCCGCTTGCGAATCGAGCATCGCCTCGTCCATGTTGATGTCGATGACCTGGGCGCCGTTTTCCACCTGCTGGCGCGCCACCGACAGCGCCTCGTCGTACTGCTCGTTCAGGATCATGCGCGCGAACGCCTTCGAGCCGGTGACGTTGGTGCGCTCGCCAACGTTGACGAACAGCGAGCTCTCGTCGATGGTGAACGGTTCGAGGCCCGACAGTCGCTGCGCCACCGGCACATCCGGCACCGCGCGCGGCGTGGTGGTGGCGAGCATCTCGCCGATGGCCTTGATGTGGTCCGGCGTGGTGCCGCAGCAGCCGCCGGCGATGTTGACGAAGCCGGCGTCGGCGAACTCGCGCAGGAGCGCCGAGGTGTCGGCCGGCAGTTCGTCGAAGCCGGTGTCGCTCATCGGGTTGGGCAGGCCGGCGTTCGGGTAGATGCAGACGAAGGTGTCGGCGATTTGCGAGAGCTCCTGCGCGTAGGGGCGCATCAGCGCCGCGCCCAGCGCGCAATTGAGGCCGATCGTCAGCGGCTTGGCGTGGCGCACCGAGTTCCAGAAGGCCGGCACGGTCTGGCCGGACAGGATGCGGCCCGACGCGTCGGTGACGGTGCCGGAGATCATCAGCGGCAGGCGCGGCACACCAGGATTCTCGGCATAGAATTTGTCGATCGCGAACAGCGCGGCCTTGCAGTTCAGGGTATCGAAGATGGTTTCGACCAGCAGCACATCGACGCCGCCTTCGATCAGCGCGGTGGTTTGCTGGTGGTAGGCGTCGACCAGCTGGTCGAAGGTGATGTTGCGTGCGGCCGGGTCGTTGACGTCCGGCGAGATCGACGCGGTTTTCGGCGTCGGTCCGAGCGCGCCGGCGACAAAGCGCGGCTTGTCGGCGCTGCTGTACTTGTCGCACGCGGCGCGCGCCAGTTTCGCGGCCTGCAGGTTCATCTCGTAGGCCAGATGGGCCATGTGATAGTCGTCCTGCGCGATCGTGGTGGCGCCGAAGGTGTTGGTTTCGATCAGGTCCGCGCCGGCGGCCAGATAGCGCTCGTGGATCTCCTGGATCACGTGCGGCTGCGTCAAGGTCAGCAGCTCGTTGTTACCCTTGACGAACAGCTCGCGCGCGCCGCTGTCGGCGGGCGCGGCGAAGTCGATGAAGCGTCCGGCAGGGCCGCCACGGTAGGCCGTTTCGTCCAGTTTGTACTGTTGGATGATCGTGCCCATCGCGCCATCGAGGATCATGATGCGGCGCGCCAGGATTTCGCGCAGCTGGGCATCGGTCTTGGACATGACGGTATGGGACACAGTGTTATTCATTTAGTACTTTCTTTGAGCGGAGGGCGCGGCGGACGAGAGCGGTCGCCGGTCTAAAATTATACGGCATCCCAGAATAAGCTTCAGGCTACCGCTGCATCTCAGCAACAGAAATTCGGTTGACAAGGGTTATTGATCCTTAAATACTGTACACGTCGGTTTTCTTTTGAACGTGCCGCTGAACTTTTGTGTCTGCGGGCACAAGGAAGCATTTATACTTCCCGTTCGCAAAATAAAGGAATTCCTGATGTCCATCTCCGTCGCATTTCGTTGCATCGCCGCTGCTGGCGCGTTGAGCCTGGCGCTGGGCGCCAACGCCGAAAGTTTCGCGTCCTCGGCCTCTAGCGCCGGTTCCGCATCGAGCGGCAGCGTTTCCGATTCCCTCTCCGGTTCGAGCGACAGCTCCAAGAGCGACCGCAAGGTGGCCGATGGCGACTACCGCATCATCCAGATCGCGCAAACCCCGGACCGCGCGGACCGCACCCGCCTGACCCTGCAGGCCGACAATCCGGACGATCGCATCGTGCTGGACATGCCGCAGACGACCTTCGAGCAGCAGCAACTCGCCGCCGGCGACAAGATGTATGCGCAGAACCGCGTCTACGGCATCGAGTTCGGTCGCGGCGACACGCGCCAGCCGTTCTATCTTGTTCTGGCCGACGAGTGGTATAGCGAACTGGCTTCGCGTCCGGTCACGCTTTAAATCGTTGTGAAGATCGTGCGCGCGCTGGCGCCGCTGCTGCTGGCGTGCTGCGTGTTGGGCGCATCGGGCATGGCGCATGCCGGCGCTTCCAATTCATCACGCTTCTGCGACCGCGCGCAGCCGCTGACGGCGGCCGAGCAGGATCGCCTGCTGCGCTTTGCCGGCGTGCTGCGCGAGGAACTGGCTGGCGGTGGCGACAGCGTGGCATTGGTCAGCCGCTCGGGCCTGGACCTGTCGCGCTTCGGCATCCGTTATTCGCACGCCGCGCTGGCGTGGCGCTCGGAGGAGGGCGTGTGGTCGGCGCGCCAGTTGTATTACGCCTGCGACGAAAGCCGTCCGCGTATTTTCGATCAGGGCCTGGCCGGTTTCGCCATGGGTACCGACGATCCCAAAGTGGGCTACCTGAGCATCGTGCGGCTGCCGCCGGAATCGGTGCTGGCCTTGCGTCCGGCCCTGCTGGACCGCCCGCGCGTGCAAAGCATGCTGGCCGCGCAATACAGCGCCAATGCTTACGCATACAGCACGCGCTATCAGAACTGTAATCAGTGGGTGA
Organism: Duganella sp. AC237; assembly: GCF_979254035.1. NCBI lineage: Bacteria > Pseudomonadati > Pseudomonadota > Betaproteobacteria > Burkholderiales > Oxalobacteraceae > Duganella > Duganella sp. AC237. Next base: position 1,092,830 of record NZ_CEEDEW010000003.1, read on the forward strand.
TGGAGATGCTGGCCGCAGGTTGGGGCGATTTGCCCGACGGCGGCGATTTGCGCGAGAGGGCGCAGGATTGGCTGCGCGGGCAGGGATATGCGCCGCAGCCGGTCGATGTCGATTCACGGTTGCTGATGCTGGCGTCGTACTTCGTGCCGATGGTGCATTTAAGCGATCATCCGCAGCAGGATGTGGCGGAGATGAAGCTGCGGGTCAGTCTTCCGTCGACGATCGAGACTTTTGTGCGGGCGCGCTTTCCGGCCAGCGAGCGCGTGGAGCTTTGCCATGATGACCGGCAGATCGTCGTCCGGCGCGGCTGGACGCCGATTGCCGATGGCTGCAAGCCGGAAGAGGGCGATCGCGTGGTGCGGCTGGATTGAACATCGTCTACATCACGTAGGGCGGATTAGCGAAGCGTAATCCGCCATTGCATGCGCCTCGTTGACGCACGCAATGGCGGATTACGGCGTTCCGCCTAATCCGCCCTACGTGTCGCCGAGATTTTTCGAATTCCGTGGGGTACGGGGATTTTCAAGGTGTCCCGGCGTTACAGGACCGTTACCAGCTTCTCGCGCGGGCGGCGGACCTTTTTCAGGCCTTCCAGCCAGTCGCCTTCCGGCTCGCGGTGGCCGAGCGGCAGGATCACGACGCTGCGCAGGTTGCGCTCCTTGAGCGACAAGATATTGTCGACGGCGGCCGGATCGAAGCCTTCCATCGGCGTGCTGTCGACGCCCTCAATCGCGGCCGCGACCAGCGCCACGCCCAGCGCAATGTAGGCCTGGCGGGCGGCGGATTCGTAATTGCCCTGCTGGCCGCGCGCGGCGACGATGCCTTTCAACTTGGCGCGGTAGGCTTCCCAGCCTTCGTTGACGGTGCCGCGCTGCTCGTTGGTCAGGTCGAACATTATGTCGATGCGCGCTTCGGTGATGTCGTCCCAGGCCGCGAACACCAGCAGGTGCGACGCTTGGGTCACCTGCGGCTGGCCCCACGAGACTTCGCGGATCTTTGCGCGCAGTTCAGGGTTTTCAACGACGAACACTTCAAACGGCTGCAGGCCGCTGGAGGTCGGGGCCAGGCGCACCGCTTCGAGGATGCGGTCGAGCTTCTCGGCATCCACTTTTTTGGCGGGATTGTAGTTTTTGGTGGCGTAGCGCCAGTGCAGCTTGTCGATCAGATCGGTCATGTAAGGCTCCTGTCAAAAGTGCTTCCAGGCGAGGCTGGAAGCGGGGAACCATGATAACGTGCAATCCGGGAGCTTGCTTGAAACCGCCCGGAACCTACTCGAAAGTAAGGTTCTCCAGCGGGAAACCTTTGATGAACTCGGCGGCCGGCAGGCGCTTGCCGCCCGGTTTTTGCAGCTCCGTCAGGCGCAGCGCGCCGGTGCCGCAGGCGACCACGATGCCGTGCTGCGCGTCGGCCGCCAGCACCTGTCCGGCCGGGTTTTTGCTGTCGGCTTCGACCACTTCGGCGCCCCACAGCTTGACGTTGACGCCGTTGACCGTGGCGTGCGCGCCGGGGAAGGGATTGAAGGCGCGGATCTTGCGGCCGATCTCGACGGCGGACATGTTGAAGTCCAGCGCCGCCTCTTCCTTGCTGATCTTGGCGGCGTAGGTGACGCCTTCCTCGGGCTGTGTAACCGCTTCGAGCTGGTTGTGCTCCATCTTGCGCAGCGCGTCGACGATCATCTTGCCGCCGAGCGCGGCCAGCTTGTCGTGCACCATGCCGGTGGTGTCGCGCTCGCCGATGGCGACGCGCTCGATCAGCAGCATCGGGCCCGTGTCCAGGCCTTCCTCCATCTCCATGATGGTGATGCCGGTTTCGTCGTCGCCGGCCTCGATGGCGCGGTGGATCGGCGCCGCGCCGCGCCAGCGCGGCAGCAGCGAACCGTGGATGTTGAGGCAGGGCTTGATGTCGAGCGTGCTGCGCGGCAGGATCAGGCCGTAAGCGGCCACCACCATGACGTCGTACGGCGTCGACAGCAGGCGCGCATGGGCGGCCAGCGCCTCTTCGGCGCGCTGCGGGTCCTTGCTGTCGGTGCGCAGCGACAGCGGCTGCAGCACCTCGATGCCGTGCGCCACCGCGTATTGCTTGACGGCCGACGGTTGCAGATGCATGCCGCGACCGGCGGGGCGGTCGGGCTGGGTCAGCACCAGCGGGATTTCGAAGCCGGCCTCGTGCAGGGCTTGCAGTGCCACGGCGGCGAACTCCGGCGTGCCGGCGAAGATTACCTTCATGATTAGTACCGGCGGCCCTGCGCGCGCAGTTGCGCTTCGCGCTCGAGGCCGCGTTCTTCCTTGATCATCTTGGTCTTGATGCGGTTGCGCTTGAGCGGCGACAGGTACTCGACGAAGACTTTGCCCAGCAGGTGGTCCATCTCGTGCTGGATGCAGACGGCCAGCAGGCCGTCGGCTTCCACTTCGAACGGCTGGCCCTTGACGTCGAGCGCGCGCACCTTGACCTTCGCGTGGCGTTCGACGCCGTCGTAGACGCCGGGGACCGACAGGCAGCCTTCGTCGTAGACCAGCTTCTCGTCGCTGGCCCAGATGATTTCCGGGTTGATGTAGGCGACCAATGCGTCCTTGGTCTCGGTGATGTCGATGACCAGCAGTTGCTCGTGCACGTCGACTTGCGAGGCGGCCAGGCCGATGCCGGGCGCGTCGTACATGGTCTCGGCCATGTCGGCGACCAGTTGTTCCAGGCGCTCGTCGAAGACGGTGACTGGCTTGGCGACCTTGTGCAGGCGCGGATCGGGGTAACGCAGAATATTTAAAATGGCCATGTCTGTACTGTGTTGATAACTATGTGATTGCCTTGATAACGCGCGGTCCTGGAAGGCGGTTGCCGCGGCGATTTTTCCACCAAAAATGCAACAGCCGCGCTGCTTGCCGTAGCGCGGTTTCGCTTGCTAGTTCAGGGTTTTATGGGCAGAATTTGATTCAAATTAGCAACCTTATCCTTTGATAAGGACACTGCTGGCTGTTGTGTGCCGGCGCTGGTTTCTGGCGCATCTACCGGACCTCCTAATGAAAAATTTTAGCACAGTCGGCACCCGCTTAGTATGGACGGCGCTATTTTGCGCCGTGGCGGCGGCGCCGGCGGCCGCGCTCACATGCGAGTTCCGGGCCGACGCGCTCGACCAGCACACGGTGGTCCGGGGCGATACCTTGTGGGATATCTCGGGGAAATTTCTGCAACAGCCGTGGTGCTGGCCCACCGTCTGGGGCATGAACCGGGACGAAATCGCCAATCCGCATTGGATCTATCCGGGACAGATCATCTGGTTCGACCGCGCTGCCGGCCGCTTGCGCCTTGGCAACAGGATCGACGCCAACGGCGGCAACAATCCGGCCACCGAGCGCCGCTCGCCCGGTGTGCGCGTGGAGGGGCTGGGCAAGGACGCGGTGCCGTCGATACCGGCCGGCGTCATCGAGCCGTTCCTGAGCCAGCCGCTGATCATCGAAAACGACGAACTCAAAGGCGCGCCGCGTATCGTCGCCACGCAGGACGACCATGTGTTCATCGGCAAGGACGACAAGGCCTACGTCCGTGGCGAGCTCAACGGCAATACCTCGTTCCAGGTGTTCCGGCCGGGCAATCCGCTGCGGGACCCGGTCACCCAAGAGGTGATCGGCCACGAAGCCTTCTATCTGGGCACGCTCAAATTGCAGGCGGCGGCGCAGTCCGGCAGCGATGTGCACACCTTCGTCGTCGCCAGCGCCAAGGAGGAAATGGGCAAGGGCGACCAGTTGCGCGCCATTCCGCCGATGCCGATGCAGAACTACGTGCCGCATCCGCCCGAGCAACGGGTGGCGTCGCGCGTGATGGCCATCTACGGCGGCGTCACGCACGCCGGCCAGAACCAGGTGGTCAGTATTAATCGCGGAAAGCTTGACGGACTCGATGTCGGCGCCGTGCTGCAGCTGTACCATGCGGGAAGAACTGTGAGCGATTCCACCGCGCCGAAAAGCTGGCTGGGGATGCGCGAACAGCAGGTCAGGCTGCCGGACGAGCGAGTGGGCAGCCTGTTTATCTTCCGCGTGTTCAAGCATATTTCGTACGGCTTGATCATGCAGGTGACGGCGCCGGTGGAAGTGGGCGACGTCGCCAAGTCGCCGGAGTAACCCCCGCCGTGCAAGCCACGGAAACCCCCACCCATCCCACGGCGCCCGCGCTGATCGCCTGGCTGCGCCTGGAGCGCACCGAAGGCGTCGGCCTGCTGAGCGCGCACCGGCTGCTCGACAAGCTGGGCTCGCCGCAAGCCATCTTCGACGCCAGCCGCCAGCAACTGCTGGCGCTGGTCAAACCCAACCAGGCCGACGCTCTGCTGCGGCCGCCATCGCCGGCCGACGCCGATGCCCTGATCGCCCAGGCCGACGCGGTGCTGGCCTGGCGCGAGCAGCCGGGCAACCTGTTCCTGACGTTCGACCATCCCGATTATCCCGTTCGGCTGCGCGAGATCGCCGCCGCCCCGCTGATGCTGTACGTAAAAGGCCGCGCCGAGCTGCTGGCGCGCCGGTCGCTGGCGGTGGTCGGCTCGCGCAACGCCAGCGTCCAGGGCATGCTCAATGCCGAGCGCATGGCGCACGCGCTGTCGGACGCGGGATTGACCATCGTCTCCGGGCTGGCGCTGGGCATCGACGCGGCCGCGCACGCGGGCGGCCTGTGCGGCGCTGGCGGCACCCTGGCGGTGATCGGCACCGGCGCCGACCGCATCTATCCCGCCAGCAACGGCCACCTCGCGCGCCGCATCGCCCACGAGGGGTGTATCGTCAGCGAGTACCCGCTGGGCACACCGCCGCTGCGCGACAACTTTCCGCGCCGTAATCGCGTGATTAGCGGGCTGGTGTGCGGGGTGCTGGTGGTGGAGGCGGCCGCCAAGTCGGGCTCGCTGATCACGGCGCGGCTGGCGATTTCCCAAGGGCGCGATGTGTATGCCATGCCGGGTTCGGTCCACGCGGCGCTGGCCAAAGGTTGCCACCGCTTGATACGCGAGGGCGCCAAGCTGGTCGAGACCGCCGCCGACGTGCTGGAGGATATGCAAATGGCGACCGACGGCATGGCCGGCGCCCGGCCGGCGATCGACGACAGCTTTGTCGACCGCGTGCTCGAGGCGATCGGCGAGCACCCGGCCCGCGCGGACGCCCTGGCGGTGATGCTGGGCCAGTCCGCCGCCGAACTGCAGGGGCAGTTGCTGGCGCTGGAGTTGGCCGGTTTGCTGGAGCGCTTGCCGGGGGGAATGTTTCAACGGTTGCGCTCGTAAGCGGCTGACGGATGGCAAACCGATAGGCAAGCTGTGCGGTACTTGTGTCCGATCTGTTTTAACTGATAGAGTAGAGCCATGTTCGACATCCTTGTTTATCTCTACGAGACTTATTACCGTCCCGATGCTTGCCCAGAACCGGCTGCGTTGGCCAAGAAGCTGTCGGCTGTTGGTTTTGACGATGTCGAGATTTCCGAGGCATTGGTCTGGCTCAACGACCTGACCGCCATGGCCGGCGTCGAGCAGTCGTTGACGGCCGCCTCGACCGGTACCCGCTTCTACGTCGAGGAAGAGCAGGACGTGCTCGGCACCGCCGCGATCGGCTTCATCCAGTTCCTCGAATCGGCCAAGGTCTTGTCTCCGCTGCAACGTGAAATCGTTGTCGAGCGGGCGCTGGCGCTCGAAGAGGCGCCGGTCACCTTGGGCAAACTCAAGGTCATCGTGCTGATGTTGCTCTGGAGCCAAGGCAAAGAGCCGGACGCGCTGATGTTCGACGACCTGTTCGGCTCGGACGAAGACCAGGCGCCGCGCCTGCTGCACTAATAAGAACAGCCGGCGCGCCGCCGGTGACCGTTCCCAGTTCCAAAAAGCAACACATTAGCCATGTCTTCGTGCTACGTTGGCGATAGTCGACGTTGCGCCATTTCGCGGTTTGCTTGCAGTCCTGCCGACAACCCGCTTATCATTTGCGCTTTGACAAGACTGTCACACACCGGCCTTGCCATCGGCGGCGCAAAAGTGCAGACTGCGGCGCGATCCATGTATGATGCGCATGCTGACCCCACCCCAAGTGTTAAAAAACGAGATACGAAATATGACGAAAACCCTCATCATCGCCGAGAAGCCTTCTGTCGCGAACGACATCGCGAAGACGCTTGGCGGCTTCACCAAGCACGATGAGTACTTTGAATCCGACGAGTACGTGCTGTCCTCCGCCGTCGGCCACCTGCTGGAAATCGCCGTGCCCGAAGAGCACGACGTCAAACGCGGCAAATGGAGCTTCGCCCACCTGCCGATGATCCCGCCGTACTTCGCGCTCAATCCGATCGCCAAGACCGAGGCGCGCCTCAAGGTACTGAACAAGCTGATCAAGCGTAAAGACGTCACCACCCTCATCAACGCATGTGACGCGGGCCGCGAAGGGGAGCTGATCTTCCGTCTGATCGCCCAGAACGCCAAGGCCAAGCAGCCTGTCAAGCGCCTGTGGCTGCAATCGATGACGCCCGGCGCGATCCGCGAAGGCTTCACCCATTTGCGCACCGACGAGGAAATGCTGCCGCTGGCCGACGCCGCGCGCTGCCGCTCGGAAGCGGACTGGCTGATCGGCATCAACGGCACCCGCGCGATGACCGCGTTCAACTCGAAAGAGGGCGGCTTCTACCTGACCACCGTGGGCCGCGTGCAGACGCCGACCCTGTCGATCGTGGTCGAGCGCGAAGAAAAGATCAAGAAATTCGTCGCCCGCGACTTCTGGGAAGTGCGCGCCGAGTTCGTGTGCGCCGCCGGCGTGTACGAAGGCCGCTGGCTCGACACTAAGTTCAAAAAAGACGAGACCGATCCGGAAAAGCGCGCCGAGCGCCTGTGGAGCAAGGCCGCCGCCGACTCGATCGCCATGGCGTGCCGCGGCAAGCAGGGCATCGTCACCGAGGAAGCCAAGCCGACCACGTCGATGGCTCCGGCGCTGTTCGACCTGACCAGCCTGCAGCGCGAGGCCAACTCTCGCTTCGGTTTCTCGGCGAAGAACACCTTGGGCCTGGCGCAGGCGCTGTACGAAAAGCACAAAGTGCTGACCTACCCGCGTACCGATTCGCGCCACCTGCCGGAAGACTACATGCCGACCGTGCTGCAGGCGCTGGAGACGGTCAAGGAAAACCCGAACTACCACCAGTTCGCCAAGCAGATCATCGACAAGAAGTGGGTCAAGCCGAACAAGCGCATCTTCGACAACACCAAGATCTCGGATCACTTCGCGATCATTCCGACCACGATCGCGCCGAAGAACCTGTCCGAGCCGGAACAGAAGCTGTACGACCTGGTCACGCGCCGCTTCATGGCCGTGTTCTTCCCGCCTGCCGAGTTCCAGGTCACCACCCGCTATACGGAAGTGTCCGGCCATCAGTTCAAAACTGAAGGCAAGGTCATGACCAATCCGGGCTGGCTGGCGATCTACGGCAAGGAAGCGTCGACCGACGACGACAAGGAAGGCAACGCCAACGGTAATCTGGTGCCGGTCGCCAAAGGCGAGAAAGTGCTGACCGACAAGGTCAACGCCAACGGCCTGGTCACCAAGCCGCCCGCGCGCTACACCGAGGCGACGTTGCTGTCGGCCATGGAAGGCGCCGGCAAGCTGGTCGAGGACGACGAGCTGCGCGACGCCATGGCCGGCAAGGGCCTGGGCACGCCAGCGACGCGCGCCGCCACCATCGAAGGCTTGCTGACCGAGCGCTATCTGCTGCGCGAAGGCCGCGAACTGATGCCGACCGCCAAAGCGTCGCAGCTGATGACGCTGCTGCGCGGCCTGGGCGTCAACGAACTGACCGCGCCGGAACTGACCGGCGAGTGGGAATACAAGTTGTCGCAGATGGAAAAGGGCAAGATCTCGCGCGAGGAATTCATGCGCGAAATCGCCCAGATGACGCAAATCATCGTCAAGCGCGCCAAGGAATACAACAACGACACGATTCCGGGCGATTACGCGACGTTGACGACGCCGTGCCCGAACTGCGCCAGCGTCGTCAAAGAGAACTATCGCCGTTTCGCTTGCACCAAGTGCGATTTCTCGATGAGCAAAACGCCGGGCAGCCGCCAGTTCGAGATCGAGGAAGTGGAACAGTTGCTCAAGGAACGCACCATCGGTCCACTGCAAGGTTTCCGCTCGAAGATGGGACGTCCGTTCGCGGCCATCCTGCGCATCGTGCGCGACGAGGAGATCAAAAACTTCAAGCTGGAGTTCGACTTCGGCCAGAACGACGATTCGGAAGACGCGGAAGCGGTCGACTTCACCGGCCAGACCCCGCTGGGGCCTTGTCCGAAGTGCGCCGGCGGCGTGTACGAAATGGGCCTGGCGTATGTTTGCGAAAACAGCGTCGCCAAGCCGAAGACGTGCGACTTCCGCAGCGGCCGCATCATCTTGCAGCAGGAGATTTTGCCTGAGCAGATGGCCAAGCTGATCAACGAAGGCAAGACCGATCTGCTGCCGGGCTTTGTTTCCCAGCGCACGCGTCGTCCGTTCAAGGCCTTCCTGGTCAAGGGCAAGGACAACAAGATCAGCTTCGAGTTCGAAGAGCGCAAGGCCAAGGCGCCCGCCAAGGGCAAGGGTGCGGCTGACAAAGCGGCAGCCGTAGCGGACGAGGGCCTCGACGGCGCGGCAGCCGAGGCCGCACCGGCCAAGAAAGCGCCGGCCAAGAAGGCGGCTGCCGCCAAGGCTGCGCCAGCCAAGAAAGCAGCTGCCAAGAAAGCGCCGGCTAAAAAGGCCGCGCCGAAGAAGGCCGCCGCGACTGCCGAGTAAGTTTCGGCTGGCAGGCGTAAAAAGGACCGTCGAAGGCAACTTCGCGGTCCTTTTTTATCGATGCAGTTGCATCGTTTATTTTGACTTGGGTTTAATCGCTATACATAATCGATGTAACTGCATCGATTGGAGGGCATATGCTCATCAATATTAAATCACCCGCCGAACTTGGATTGTTGATGCGGGCGACGCGCAAGCATCAAAAGGTAAGGATCGACGACGTCGCCGGTAGCGCTCGGGTGGGCCCGGTGTTTGTTCGCGAGGTCGAGCGCGGCAAGGAAACTGTGCAATTGGGTCGTGTGTTGCAGGTATTGGATGAGTTGGGAATCGACCTCAAGGTAGACGTTTCCGACGACGTCGTGCAATTCTGGAAAAGCTCAAAGCGACCGGCGTCAAGCCTCTTATCCCGCGCAAGTTTTCGATGACGAGGAAGGGCACGGAGTGACCATCACGCGCGCTTAAGTAATGCTGGGCTTGTGTAGCAATGGTGGACCCTGATGCCGCTAATGCCGCTAACTTAAGCGCTCATCTATCACGTAGGGCGGATTAGCGTAGCGTAATCCGCCAAGCTCCGTCGGCGGCTCATGGCGGATTACGGCGTTCCGCCTAATCCGCCCTACGAAAATCTCTAGGATATGCCCCTGGATTTGGAGAACGGCTCAATCCACGATAAACAGCTTGGCGCCGGATTGGGTCGATGAGCGATGCGGTTCGGCGTTGTCGGCAACTTGATAGCTCATGCCGGCGGTGAGCTTAAAGGTCCGGCCGTCTTCCAGTTCGGTGTGCAGCTCGCCTTCGAGGCACAGCAGGATGTGGCCTTTGACGCACCAGTGGTCCGCCAGATAGCCGGGGCTGTATTCCACCATGCGGACGCGGATCGCGCCGAACTGTTGCGTGCGCCAATGAGCGGTGCCCGTTTCGCCGGGATGCGGCGTCGCTTCGATCCGCTGCCAGTCGGTGGTGCCGAAGCTGATGTCCGAGATGTGCATATGTCTCCGTGATGTGGTCATCCACCGATCATAGCAGTTCGCCGCCCCGTAGTGCGTCAAGCCCGGAGGCAACGGCATTGCCTATCGAAATTAATTTTTTGACATATTTAGCGACCTGTTATCACATTTCTTTATTACAGCACTAAATTAGTTGCCGTGCTAAACTATTGATTCTTTGGGGCAATTCACTCCTTCTGCCCGATTTGCGGTTCTCAAACTTCGCACCGCTCTAACTTCCAGATATTTGCCCTGACCGGGATTTTGACCATGAAAAATTTGAAAATCGGCACGCGTCTTGCCGCAGGCTTCGGCTTGGTTCTCGCCATGATGACTTTGATGACAGTGATCGGCATCACGCATATGCAAGACGTGGCCGAGGCCACCCGTGACATGATGCAGCAGCCTCTGGCCAAGGAACGCATGATCAGCGACTGGTACCGGCTGATCCACACCAGCGTGCGGCGGACGTCGGCAATTTCGAAGAGCTCCGATCCGTCGCTCGGCCCGTTCTTTGCCGAAGAAACGGTCGCCTCCACCGCCGAAGTCAACGGCTTGCAGAAGAAGGTCGAGCCGCTGCTGGAAACCGAACAGGAAAAAGCCCTGTTCGAGCAGATGATGGCCAACCGCAAGCGCTACCTGGCGTCGCGCGACACGATCGTCAAGCTGAAAAAGGAAGGGCAGATTGAGCAGGCCGCCGAGGTGCTCGACCAGCGTTTCACGCCGGACGGCAAGGCCTACCTGGCCTCGCTGAGCGGCCTGCTGGACATGCAGCGCAAAAGCATCGACGCCAACGCCGCCGCGATCGAGACGATTTATCAGAACAGCCGCCGTTTCATGATCATGTTCGGTCTGGTGGTGCTGGCGCTGGGCGTCGTCTGCGCCTGGCGTTTGACGCGCGGCATCACCGTGCCCTTGAACCAGGCGGTCGATATCGCCGTGGCCGTGGCCAACAAGGATTTGACGTCGACCATCGTAGTCGGCACCACCGATGAGACCGGACGCCTGCTGCAAGCGCTGCGTTCGATGAACGACGGCTTGATCGGCATCGTCAACGACGTACGCCATGGCACGGAGAGCATTTCGACGGCGTCGAGCGAGATCGCCGCCGGCAATATGGACTTGTCGGCCCGCACCGAGGAACAGGCCTCCAGCCTGGAAGAGACGGCCGCCTCGATGGAAGAGTTGACCTCGACCGTCAAGCAGAACTCGGACAACGCCCGCCAAGCCAACCAGCTGGCGGTCAAGGCGTCGGAAGTGGCGCGGCGCGGCGGCACCGAGGTGGCCGACGTGGTCGACACGATGGAAGCGATCAGCGGCTCGGCGCGCAAGATCGTCGACATCATCAGCGTCATCGACGGCATCGCCTTCCAGACCAACATCCTGGCCTTGAACGCTGCGGTGGAAGCGGCGCGCGCCGGCGAGCAGGGCCGTGGCTTCGCGGTGGTCGCCAGCGAGGTGCGCAGCCTGGCGCAGCGCAGCGCCACGGCCGCCAAGGAAATCAAAACCTTGATCGACGACTCGCTGCAGAAGGTCGACGCCGGCAGCACGCTGGTCACGCAAGCGGGCATGACGATGAGCGACGTGGTCGACAGCATCCAGCGCGTCACCGACATCATGGGCGAGATCAGCTCGGCCAGCCACGAGCAGAGCGCCGGCATTGAGCAGGTCAACCAGGCGGTGATCCAGATGGATCAGGTCACGCAACAGAACGCCGCACTGGTGGAGGAAGCGGCGGCGGCGGCCGCCTCACTGAACGACCAGGCCGACGACCTGCGCGCCATCGTCAGCATCTTCAAAGTTGCCGCATAACTCCAGGGTCAGGTCCTAATGCCGCTAAGTTAAGCTCTTAGCGGCATTTTTCTTGTAAACGACGGCCGAAAGTGTTAACTTGCCGGCACCATGCTATCAGATGCCATTTCCCTCGCTATAGACCTTCCAAGCCCGCCCGACTGGAGACGGCTAGGCGCTCATTTACCTTACGAATGGATTGAAGGGGCGCTGGCCGCCACTGACAAGGCCAGCATCCGGTCACGGCGTCTGCCAGCGCAGCAGGTCGTTTGGCTCGTCATTTTGTTGGCTTTGTACCGGCATTTATCGGTCAAGGACATCGTCGACAGCCTCGACTTGGCGCTGCCGGAACTGGCTGATCGCTGCATCACCTCCAGCGCCACGACGCAGGCGCGCCAGCGCGTTGGGGCCGAGCCACTCAAATGGCTATTCGAGAAATCGGCCCAGCAGTGGATAGGCCACGACCAAGCGCATTATTTATTCAAGGGATTGCATCTGCTGGCCATGGATGGCACGACGCTGCGCCTGGCCGACAGCGCGGCCAACCGTGAGCATTTTGGCGCGCAGAATTATCCCAACGACAAGGTGGCCAGCTATCCGCAAACGCGGGCCGTCACCTTGATGATGGCCGATACCCAGCTCATCCGAGATGCCCGCTTTGGCCGCTACAGCGTCAGCTAGATGACGCACGCCCATGACCTGCTCGCCAGCGTGCCCGACGACTCGCTCACGGTGTTCGATCGTGGCTTCTTCTCGGCGCAGTTGTTGTCCAATTTAACCACGGACGGCAACAACCGCCACTTCCTTATTCCAGCGAAAACCAATACCAAATGGACCATCGTGGAAGGCACCGACGAAGACGCATTGGTGGAAATGGCGATCTCGGCGCAGGCCAGAAAGGCCGACCCCACGTTGCCCAAAACATGGCGCGCACGAGCGGTGAAGGTGGACGACGGCGAGGGCGGCAAACCGCGCCACCTGCTCACTTCACTGACAGATCGCAAAATGATCAAACGTGCTGACTTGGCTGCCTGTTATCAGCGTCGCTGGCGCATCGAGACCAGCTACAGGGAATTGAAACAGTCCATGCTGGGATCGGCGCTGACCTTACGCAGCATGAGCGTCGAAGGCACCGAGCAAGAGATCTGGGGTGCGATGATTGCCTACAACTTGATTCGCATTGAAATGGCCAAGGCGGCATTGGAGGCCAAATGCGCGCCCACCTCGATCAGTTTCCTCCTCGCCCTGACCACCATTCAGAACGAACTGATGACGATCGGGCGAGCAACCTCGCCGGGAACCATTCCGGCCAGACTCAAACGCCTGCGCGATAGGCTGGTACTCGACCTGAAGGCACAACGACCCGGCCGGAAATTCGACCGGGTCGTTAAAGCGGTGGCGCAGCGATATCCAGAGAAACGACTAACTAAGAAAACTTAACTTAGCGGCATTAGGGTCAGGTCCACCAATGCTACACGTGCTCGACCGTATGGGGCGTCAACGGCACAACTCGTGTAGAAATGGTGGACCTGACCCCGGAGCTTATTGCGCTTGCAGTTCGACGTTGACCATGTTGTCGTCGGGCTTGCGGTCGATGAGCTTGTTGTCGGGGTCGATGCCGGCCCTGGCCGGGCGGCCGCTGACGATGACCGTGTAGCTGTTGTCCTTGCGGTCGATGAGCTTGCGCTCGCGCAGCAGGCTGTTGCCGTCCTTGTCGTCGATGCCGATGTCGATGTAGTCCTTTAACGCGACGTCGCGCTCTTCGCCCTGGTCGTTGGCGCGCACCTTGGCCGCGCTGACGACGAAGCTGACCTCGTATTTGCCGTCGTTGAGCTTGCGCGCCGTCGCCGATACCCCATGGTTTTCGTACAGGACGATGTGGTTGAACAGGTCGTCGATCAGGTACGCTTGCTCCGGCGGCGTGATGCCGCGCAACGCCTGCACCAGCACCGAGACGCTAGGATACGGCCCGCCACTGCGCCCGTGTTTCGCCAGCAGCTCCTTGAGCGCGCCGTTGATCTTTTCTTCGCCCAGGATGTCCTGCAACTGGTACATCGCCAGGCTGCCCTTGCGGTACTGGATGTAGTTCTGGTTTTCATTGTCGGCCAGCGGCAGTTCCTTCTTGCGCTCCAGCGCGCGTCCCAGCAGGTATTGGTGCAGGTCGTAGCTCAGGAAACGGCGCATCTTGCTGGCGCCGACATTTTTTTCATTACCATCAACGCAGAATATTCGGCCAGCGTTTCGCTCAGCACGCTGCCACCGCGCGTGTTGCCGGCGACCAGTTGGTGGCCCCACCACTGGTGCGCCATTTCGTGCGCGGTGACGTAGAACGGGTAGTCGATGTCCTTCGGATTGCCGTCGTCGACCTTGGCGATGAAGCCCAGCGATTCGGCGTACGGAATGGTGTTCGGGAACGATTGCGCGAACGTGGCATAGCGCGGGAATTCGACGATGCGCACCAGCTTGTGCTGGTAGGGGCCGAAGTTGCGCGTGTAGTAATCGAGCGATTCCTTGATGCCCTTGTTCATCCGCTCGAGGTTGTACTCGTGGCCCGGATGGTAGTAGATCTCGATGCCGACGTCCTGCCACCAGTCGCGCTTGACCAGGTAGCGCGCCGACTGGAAGGCGTAGAAGTTCAGGATCGGCTGGTCCATCTTGTAGTGATAGTAATGCCGTCCCTTTCTGCTCCAGTCCTTGACCAGCGTGCCGGGCGCGATGGCGATCTGGTCGGCGCTGGTGCTGACGATGGCGTCGAAGTTGATCCAGTCGGCGTCGTTGCCGCTGAAATTGTTGGCGAGGCCGCGTGCATCGTCGCGCGGCAACATGCGTTCGCGCACGGCCAGATTGTGCTTCTTGCGGTCGCGCGCGTCGCTCAACTCGTTCTCTTGCTGGTAGCCGATGTGCGGCAGCACGCTGTTGTTGAAGAAAGTGCCGTTGTGGACGACCGGCGTGTCCTGGCCCATGCCGAAGATGCCTTTCGGTACGTAGTCGACCTCGAACTCGAACGCCATCCGCGCGCCCGGCGCCAGCGGCTTGACCAGCTTGTAGGTGTAGAAACCGAGGTCGGTGTCGCGCAGGCCCGCGCGCACTTCCTGACTGAAGCGCACCTTGTAGCCGGTGGCGTCGGCATCCTGCTGGATGATGATGTCGCTGACCGGTTGCGTGGTCTTGTTTTGCAGCACGTAGCGGCCCTTGACCGAGAGGCTGCGCTGCGCCGGCGTGATGGCGACGTCGAGCTTGACGTCGGTGATGCGCGGCTGCGGCAGCGCGGCGTATTGCTTGTACTTGCGTTCGTAGCCGGCGCGCGCGGCGTCTTTTTCGTAGGTCGACTTGTAGTCGTTGACGATGTGCGTGTTGTAGAACAGCACCGCGCCGGCGCCGGCGAAGATCAGCGCGCCGGCCGCCATCGTGGCGAGCACAGGCCTGGTCAGTGCGTGGCGGGCGAGTTGCATGCGCTGGCGCCAGCCATCGTTGGTGCCGCGCGCCCAGAACAGTAGCGAGCCGACCACCATGAGCAGCGCGGCGCCGCCCCAGTACGCCTCGAACCAGCGCTCGCGCGGCAGGTAGTGGCCGTAGCCGTTCATCGCGGAGTAGATGAAGTGCGGCATGTTGCCGTAGGCTAGCAGCGGTTCGTCCACGCCCATCGAGGACATGGTCAGGTTGGCGACGTAGTACATGATCATCGCGAAGTAGGCCAGGTAGCGCTGGTTGATCAGCACCTGCAGCGCGAGCGCCAGCACCGCCGCCAGCGCGTAGTCGGGCAACTGGATCAGGAACAACTGGTGCAGGTACAGCCCCGGTTCCAGCACAAAATAACCTTTGAAGATCTGGATGGTCATCCCGCACAGCATGACGACACCCATCAGCAGTGCCTGCAGGCCGATCAGCGCGAACAACTTGGCCAGCAGCGGCAGCCAGCTTGGAATCGGCAGGGCGTCGAGCATCTGCGCCATGCGCGCCTCGCGCTCGCGCCATATCAGCTCGCCCGCGTAGAAGGTGGTGATCACCAGCATGAACAGCTCGAACGTTTCGGTCACCGAGTCGAGGATCAGGTAGGTGGCCGGATAGGTATTGGTGCCGAACATCGAGCCCATGTCCAGCGCGCCGGCGAACATCATCAGCACACCGGCCAGCACGATGACGACGAAGTAAATGTTCTTGGTCGTTTCGCGCAGGTTCAGCCAGCTCATCTTGATGAGCAGTCCGGCCAGGCTGCGCGATTTGAAGTCCGGCGTTTCCTGCGTGTTGGTCGAGACGGCCGACAGTTGCGGCGGCGGTTCGCCCTCGCCGCGGCTGGCGCTGCCGCTGGCGCCGTTGTCGACGGTGGCGATGAAGTGGAAGCGCCAGTAACCCAGCAGCAGGCCGGCCAGCGCGAACGACGACCACAGCACGCGGTTGAGCAGGTACACGCCCTCCGGCCAGACCATGCGCGTGTTGCGCTCGATGATGGGCCAGTATTCGGTCAGGCGCAGCACGGCCGTGGTGCCGAAGGGGTCGATCAGCGCCGCCAGGGTTTTATAGTCGAGGTCGCGCGCCAGGCCGGGGGCGACGATGTAGCCGATGAGCATGACCACACTGCTGATGTAGACCGGCAGCATGCGCCGCGTCAGCGCGGCGAGGATGAAGAACACGGCGCCGAAGATGAAGATGTTGGGCAGGATGACGATGAAGTAGGGGATCAGGTAGCCCAGCGGACCCGGCAAGCCCAGCCGCTCGGGGTCGATGCCCGGCAACATGCTGCCCAGCCAGGCGCCGAGGATGATGCTGGTGAAGATCACCGCCAGGGTGAAATAGGCGCCGAGGAAGCGGCCGAACATGTACTGGTGCTTCCTGATCGGCGCGCTGAAGAAGAAGTGCTGCATGTCGTACTCGAAATCCTGCTGCACCGAGCGGCCCATCATGGCCGCGATCACCACCACGCCCAAGGAGCCGAGCGCGCTGACGGTGAACATCAGCGAGCGCGGCGAATTGATCGCCAGGCTGCCGAAGGTGACCTGGGCTTCCTTGAAAAAGCCGCCGGCGGCGGCCATCCACAGCAGCGACAGCGCCAGGAAGCCGACGAAGTAGACCCAGGTCGATAGCAGCTTGAGGCGCTGGCGCGCTTCAAAAAAGGCGATGGCGAACATGCGGCCGCCTTAGTCGCAGGTGGCGGCGGCCTGGTGGCGGCCGGCGATGGTGGCGAAGTAGACATCCTCGAGGTCGCCGATGGCTTCCTCGAAACCGTCGCCGGGGTCGTTTTCGCTGTAGACGTGGATCAGGGTGCGGCCCGACAGCAGGCGCGACGAGATGACCGGGTGGCGCAGCTGGAACGATTGCAGGTCGCGCTTGTCGATGAAGCGGGCCCAGATCTTGTCGCTGACCTCGTGGATCAGCTCCTGGGTCGGGCCGCACAGCAGCAGGTGGCCCTTGTTGATGATCGCCATGTTGGCGCACAGGTCGGCGACGTCGCTGACGATGTGGGTCGAAAGGATGACGGTCTTGTCCTCGCCGATGTCCGAGAGCAGGTTGTGGAAGCGCACCCGCTCTTGCGGGTCGAGGCCGGCGGTCGGCTCGTCGACGATGATCAATTTCGGGTCGCCCAGCAGCGCCTGGGCGATGCCGAAGCGCTGGCGCATGCCGCCGGAAAAGCCCCCCAGGCGCTGGTGGCGCACGTCGAACAGATTGGTTTGCTGCAGCAGGCCGTCGACCACCTCGCGCCGGCGGTTGCGGTTGGACAAGCCTTTGAGCTCGGCGAAATGGTCGAGCAGTTCGTAGGCCGTCACTTTCGGGTAGACGCCGAAATCCTGCGGCAGGTAGCCGAGCAGGCGGCGCACTTCGTCTTTTTCGTCGAGCACGTCGATGTCGTCGAGGAACACCGAACCGGAATCGCATTCCTGCAACGTCGCCAAGGTCCGCATCAGGGTCGATTTGCCGGCGCCGTTGGGGCCGAGCAAGCCGAACATCCCGGTGGGGATGGTGAGCGAAATATTGTCCAACGCCACGACGCCATTGCCGTAGGTTTTAGACAAGTTGCTGATGCGTAATTCCATGCTGACTCCCGAATGATTCTGCCGCTGCACAACCAGCATTTCTGCACGGCCATACACTTTTCACATGATGGCATTGTATTGAATTTGTTCTATAGATGGGGCCCCATTGCGATGGGCGGCGGAAACTGCGCGCCAGACTGCGCAAACGGCCTACCAGAACGCCGTCCGTCACCACTTGCTTGAATAGACAACTTGCCCGATTCAATACCATTCTCGGCATCAATTTCTGAACAGCACCGCCTCGCGGTTGAACCACCAGCGGCACAGCATGAGCAGGGCGCCGGCCGTGACCGTTGTCGACAGCATGATCACCGACAGCATGCTGTAGTCCATGGTGCCTTTGACCAGCTCCTTCATTGCTAGCGAGACATTGGTCAGCGGCACCATAGCCCACTTCCAGTTCATTTCCACACCCGGCAGCAGCGCCGCCAACGTCGGCAGGATGGTGACGATCATCAGCGGCGAGATCAGGCCGGAAGCCTCCTTGTAGCTTTTCGCGTACACCGAGATCGACAGCAGGATGGCGGCGAACATGGCCGCCGTCGGCACCAGCATCAGTGCCACCATGGCCAGGTCGAACAGGCCGATCGAGCGCGCCATCTGCGCCACATCGCCGCTCATCAGCGACTCGCCGAAGATCAGCAGCCCGCCCAGGCTGGCGATCATCAGCAGCGCCGAGGTCAGGCCGACGGTGAACAGCATCAGGAACTTCGCCAGCACGATGCTGGTGCGCGAGACCGGCGCCAGCAGCAGGGTTTCCATGGTGCCGCGTTCCTTCTCGCCGGCGCCGGTGTCGATGGCCGGATACATCGCCGACACCAGGCACACCATCAACAGGATGTAGGGCACCAGGCCGCCGATCATGGCGCCGGTCTGCTCGCGCTTGTCGGCGGTCGAGTGGTCCTCGAGCTTGATCGGATCGAGCGCGAAGCGCAGTTGGTCCTTGTTGAGGTTGAGGGCCGGCAGCGCCAGCTCGCGCACTACGTTGTTGTGGTTGCCCAGCACGGCGGTCACGCGCTTGCGCGTCATGTCGACCGCCGAGGCGCTGTTGTAGTGCAGCTCAATCACCCCTTGCTGGTGCTTTGCCAAGGTGCTTTCCAGATCGGCCGGAATCACCAACGCGAACTTGATGCGGTCGTCGCCGATGGCGCGCCTGATCTCGTCGGGGCCCGACAGCACGACCTCGCGCAGCCCTTTCTCTTCGGCGAAGCGGGCGGCCAGCTGCGGCGCGTGGTCCTTGCCGAAGATGGCGTAGGTCATTTGCGCCTGGCTGGCCTGCTTGAACATCGTGCTCGACAGCATGCCGAAGCCGATGAAAATCAGCGGCATCGCGATGACCGGCACGAAGATGGTGAAGAAGAACGTCTTGCGGTCGCGTATCAGTTCCAGCAATTCCTTCAGATAGATGGTCCACATGGCTCAGTCCCCCCGGTTGATGACGCCGACGAACGCGTCGTACAGATCGGCGCTGCCGCCGAGGTGGCGCAAGGCGTCGACGGTGCCGTGGAAAGCGGTCCTGCCGTGGTTGATGATGCAGACCCGGTCGCACAGCTTTTCCACCTCGTGCAAATGGTGGGTGGAAAAGATCAGCGGCACCCGCAGCGCCTTGTAGCTGGCGATAAAGTCGAGCAGCACCTTGGCGGCCATCACGTCGAGGCCGGTGGTCGGCTCGTCGAGGATGACGATCTTCGGCTCGTGCACGACGGTGCGGGCGATTGAGCATTTCTGCTTCATGCCGGTGGAGAGCTGGTCGGCGCGCTTGTTGCCGTACTCGTGCATTTGCAGCAGGTCGAACAGCTCGTCGCAGCGGCGCTTCAGGTGCTCGGAGCGCAAGCCGTGCAGGCGGCCGAAGTATTCGACGTTTTGGCGCGCGGTCAGACGGCCGTACAGGCCGGTGCTGCCGGACAGGAAACCGATGTGCTGGCGCGCCACAAGCGGGTTGTGCAGCAGGTCGACGCCGTTGGCATGGATGCTGCCGGCGTCGGGCTTGAGCGCGGTGGACAGCAGGCGCAAAGTGGTGGTCTTGCCGGCGCCGTTGGGACCGAGCAGTCCCAGCACCTCGCCGGGCGCGCAGCTGAAGCTGACATCGCGCACGGCGTGGAACCAGCCGTCGTGATCGCGCGGATCGAGCGCCGCTGCGGCCTTGCCGGCGCGCGAAGGCAAGCGGAAGCGTTTGGCCAGCCCTTTTACCTCGATCATTTCGCTGTCCCTGGCTGTTATTTTTTAAAGATTTCAAGAATAGCATGCAAAAATTCTGGCTTGCAAGCAAGTGTGGCGACAAATGTCTTGTTATAGTGATGACATGGAGACGCATATGAATGCTCAACTGCAGGAAAAAATACTGGCGGTGACGCAATGCGGCGTCGACCGCACGGAATGTACGGGCTTCTTCCGCGTTGCACTGGGACTGTATTACCTGGCCGGTTTGATGACCAAGGAAACGCTCGATTTCAAAGTGCTGGACCGCGAGTTCAACCGCTTCATCTACCACACGATCGGCAAGGGCCACAGCATCACCAGCATCCTGCAATACATGAGCGGAGAGAAAGTGGTGCGGGTGGTCGAGTCCAAGCGCTTCCTCAAGGCCTTCGTCGAGCATTGCAACGACGTGCCGGTCGAGAATATTCCCTTCCTGCTGGGGCTGAATCTTGGCGTGGCGAAGGACATTTCGAAGATCGACGTGCGCGGCCCCGTGGCCGACTACATCGAGCGCCAGCGGCAGCTGCGCGAAGAGACGGACGCGAATTAAATCGCGCCCCTATAATGGTGGTTTTGACGAACCAAGAACCGCCATGGCCGCCTTCCACCACACCCCTCTGGACCGTTTTATCGCCGACGCCGACAAGGCGCTGCGCGTGATCGCCGGCGTCGCCTCGGCGTCGCGGCCGAATCCCGGCCTGCGCTCCGACGACGGCCAGCTGAGCGAGGCGGAACAGCGCCACAGCGCCGGCCTGATGCGGGTCAACCACGTGGGCGAGGTCTGCGCGCAGGCGCTGTACAACTCGCAGGGCCGCTTCGCCAAGACGGCCGAGATGCGCGCCCAGTTCGAGCAGGCGGGCAGGGAAGAGGAAGACCATCTGGCGTGGACCGCGCAGCGCTTGAACGAGCTGGGCTCGCACACCAGCGTGTTGAATCCGCTGTTCTACGCCGGCGCGTACGCGCTCGGCACGGTGGCTGCGGTGCTGGGCGACGCCCGCAGCCTGGGTTTCGTGGTCGAGACCGAGCGCCAGGTGGAAGCGCACCTGGCCAGCCATCTGGACAAGTTGCCGCCGCAGGACGCCAAGTCGCGCGCGATCGTCGAGCAGATGCGCATCGACGAGATCGAACACGGCGCCGCCGCGCAGGCGCTGGGCGCCGCACAAACGCCGGCGCCGGTGCAGGCCGTCATGTCGGTGATGGGCAAGATCATGACCAGCACCGCGTATTACATCTAAAGGTTTATTCGACTTCGACGATCTCGAACGAGTGCGTGATCTCGGCCATCTTGCCCAGCATAATCGACGCCGAGCAATACTTGTCATGTGACAGCGAAATCGCGCGTTCCACCGCCTCCGGCTTCAAGCCCTTGCCGGTGACGACAAAGTGGAAATTAATCTTGGTGAACACCTTCGGATCGACGTCGGCGCGATCCGCCTTCAGGGTGCATTCGCAGCCGCGGATATCCGCGCGGCCCCTCTTCAAAATCAGCACCACGTCATACGCCGTGCAGCCGCCGGTGCCGAGCAGCACCATTTCCATCGGACGCGGCGCCAGGTTGTGACCGCCACCTTCAGGCGCGCCATCCATGTTGACCAGATGACCGGAGCCGGTCTGGGCCAAAAAACTCATGCCCGACGGGCCGTTCCAGCTGACTTTGCATTCCATCGTGTTCTCCGTTAAAAGTGGTTGTCCATATTGTAAAGGAGGCGGCGCGGCAACGTCGGGAGTCGACAAGGTCGATGGCGGCTTGACTCGGCAAAGCATTCCCGCTTATACTTGTCGGCTTTCCGTTCGCTCAGGAAAGTAAATAAGAAGGCCGAGTCCGCTGAAGCAATGGCGGAACCACCATTTGAGCGTGTTTTACTATTTAGGAAGTCAACATGAAAACTTTTTCCGCTAAGGGCCATGAAGTCCAGCGCGATTGGTTCGTGATTGACGCGACGGACAAAGTCCTCGGACGTGTTGCCAGCGAAGTGGCACTCCGACTGCGCGGCAAACACAAGCCAGAATTTACTCCTCACGTCGATACCGGCGATTTCATCGTCATCATCAACGCAGGCAAACTGCGCGTGACCGGCACCAAAGCCACCGAGAAGACCTACTACCGTCACTCGGGCTACCCAGGCGGCATCTACGAGACCAACTTCCTGAAAATGCAACAGCGTTTCCCAGGCCGTGCTCTGGAAAAAGCAGTCAAGGGTATGTTGCCGAAGGGCCCACTGGGCTACGCAATGATCAAGAAGCTGAAAGTGTACGCTGAAGGTTCGCACCCGCACGCTGCCCAGCAACCTAAAGCACTCGAAATCTAAGGAACTGACATGATCGGTAACTACAATTACGGCACCGGCCGTCGCAAGAGTGCAGTAGCTCGTGTGTTTATCAAAGTTGGCACTGGCCAAATCATCGTTAACGGCAAGCCAGCGGCTGAGTACTTCTCCCGCGAAACCGGCCTGATGGTTATTCGTCAACCACTGGAACTGACCGGCAACGTCGAGCGTTTTGACATCAAAGTCAACGTGCACGGCGGCGGCGAGTCCGGCCAGGCAGGTGCTGTGCGTCACGGCATCACCCGCGCCCTGATCGACTACGATGCAGCGCTGAAGGGCGATCTGGCACGCGCCGGCTTCGTGACCCGCGATGCACGTGAAGTTGAACGTAAAAAAGTTGGTCTGCGCAAAGCACGTCGCGCAAAGCAATTCTCGAAGCGTTAATTTACGCTATGGCGCGCCGCTTGCGGCGTGCTGTCGAAAAAGCCGCCGGCCTTGTGTCGGGCGGCTTTTTTGCTTTTTTGCCATTCGGTACTGTCATGCGCCTGTCGCGCATGGCTGATAAAATGGACTCCATTTCTCCACGCACTTATACATCGAAGGAACGAACATGATCAAAGTTGGCATCGTCGGCGGCACCGGTTACACCGGAGTGGAATTGCTGCGACTGTTGGCCGTCCACCCTGATGTGCAGCTGACGGCCATCACGTCGCGCAAGGAAGATGGCTTGCCGGTTGCCGATATGTTCCCTTCGCTGCGCGGGCGCGTGGACATCGCTTTCTCTTCGCCGGACAAGGCCGACCTCAAGCAGTGCGACGTGGTGTTCTTCGCCACCCCGCACGGCGTCGCCATGGCGCAAGCGCCGGAGTTGCTGGCGGCCGGCGTCAAGGTCATCGACCTGGCGGCCGATTTCCGCATCAAGGACAAGGCCGTCTTTGAAAAATGGTACAAGATCGAGCACACCTGCCCGGATCTGCTGGAAGAAGCCGCCTACGGCCTGGCCGAACTGAACCGGGACGCCATCAAGGGCGCGCGCCTGGTCGCCAATCCGGGTTGCTACCCGACCACGATGCAGCTGGGCTACTATCCGCTGCTCAAGGCCGGCGTGATCGACGCCGGCTCGCTGATCGCCGACTGCAAGTCCGGCGTCTCCGGCGCCGGCCGCAAGGCCGAGATCGGCACCCTGTTCTCCGAATCGAGCGACAACTTCAAGGCCTATGGCGTGTCGGGTCACCGTCACACCCCGGAAACCGTGGCGCAACTGCAAAAGTTCGCCGGCGACAAGGTCGGCTTGGTGTTCACGCCGCATCTGGTGCCAATGATCCGCGGCATGCACTCGACCCTGTACGGTCGTTTGACCAGGGAAGTGAGCAACGAAGCGCTGCAAGCTTTGTTCGAAGAGCAATACAAGGATGCGCCGTTCGTCGACGTCATGCCGTTCGGTTCGCATCCAGAGACCCGTTCGACGCGCGGCGCCAACGTGCTGCGCCTGGCGCTGCATCGTCCGGACAACGGCAACACCGTCATCGTGCTGGTGGTGCAGGACAACCTGGTCAAGGGCGCATCCGGCCAGGCCGTGCAGTGTATGAACCTGATGTTCGGCCTGGAAGAATCGACCGGCCTGACGCAGATCGCGTTGCTGCCGTAACACCAGCCTCAATCAGGCGTTGATATTTGCCACAAGACTCCCCATTTTCGAGGGGTCCGGAGCATAAACAACGCCAACGGTCTATAATGACCTAAATGTTTTCATGTAGGAGTCTGAAATGAATGCTGTCGCCGAATCACTAGTAGATGTAATCCCGTCGCCGATCATCTTCACCGATAGCGCGGCTGAAAAGGTTGCCCAACTGATCGAGGAAGAGGGTAATCCCGACCTGAAACTGCGTGTGTTCGTTCAGGGTGGCGGCTGTTCCGGCTTCCAGTACGGCTTCACGTTCGACGAAATCGTCAACGAAGACGACACCACGATGGTCAAGAACGGCGTCCAGCTGTTGATCGACTCGATGAGCTATCAGTACCTGGTGGGCGCCGAGATCGACTACAAGGACGACCTGGAAGGCGCGCAATTCGTCATCAAGAACCCGACCGCGACGTCGACCTGCGGCTGCGGCTCCTCGTTCTCGGTATAACCCGGTTCTGGCTGTACAACGCGGCGGACAACTTCGGTTGTCCGCCGTTGTCGTTTACATCAGTCAATCGAGTCAATCGGGGTCAAGTCTGTCATTCGGACACAGGCTCAGGCGTATTCTCGTCTTTACGCCTGGGTTCGTGTCCGAATGACAGACTTGACCCCGGAGGGGTTAGCGGGGGTAGAGCGCTCCCAGCACCCGCTCACCTTTCGCTCCGGTCACCGTCGGTAAATTCCCTGCCAGGCGCTCGCTGAAGCGGTAACCCAGCCAAGCGAACGCCAGGGCCTCCACCCGGTTCGGCGCCACGCCCAGGGCTTGCGTCGACGCCACCAGTACATTGTTGCCCAGCGCGGCGCCCAGTTCGCTCATCAGCACGCCGTTGTAGGCGCCGCCACCACAGACATACACCGCATCCGCGCCGCCGCCGTAGGCCTGTATGGCCCGCGCCAGCGAGACCGCCGTCAGCTTGGTCAGCGTGAATTGCACATCTTCCGGCGCGGCGTCGCCGTAGACGGCCAGCCGGGTGTCGAGCCATTCCAGGTGGAACAGGTCGCGGCCGGTGCTTTTCGGCGCCGGCAGCGCGAAATAGGGTTCGTGCAGCAACTCCTGCAGCAACTCGGGGATTTCCCTGCCGCTGGCGGCCCAGGCGCCGTCGGCGTCGTATTCCTTGGCCAAGTGGCGGCCGATCCAGGCATCCATCAAAACATTGCCGGGGCCGGTGTCAAAGCCGATCACGCCGCCTTCGCCGTCCAGCACGCTGATATTGGAAATGCCGCCGATGTTGGCCACCACGCGGGCCTGGCCGGGCTTGCCGAACAGCGCCTGGTGGAAGGCCGGCACCAGCGGCGCGCCCTGGCCGCCGGCGGCGATGTCGCGGCTGCGGAAGTCGGCGATGACGTCGATGCCGCACAGCTCGGCCAGCAGGGCGGGGTTGTTGGTCTGGCGTGTGAAGCCCAATTCGGGGCGGTGGCGGATGGTTTGGCCGTGGACGGCGACGGCGCGCACCGTGTCGGCCGCGCGGCCGGCTTCGTCCAGCAGCTGCGTGACGCACTGGGCGTAGAACTGCGCCAGCTGGTTGGCGGCCAGCGCCTCGCGCTCGATCTCGTTGTCGCCGGACGATTGCAGCGCCATCAGCTCGGCGCGCAGCGCCGGAGGAAAGGCGATGTAGGCCGCCGCCAGCGTGTCGATGGCGTCGCCGGAGAAATCGGCCAGCGCGCCGTCCACGCCGTCCAGGCTGGTGCCGGACATCAAACCGATATAGTGGGTCATTGTTGTTTCCTCAAGCTGAAAAAGCTATTTTGCCTGAGCTTGCGTGTGGTGTCGCACGGAACAAGCGTGCTGGGCGGAGCATTATGTGTCTAGGGCAAAAGAAACAGACGAAAAAAACAGGCCGGTGCGGCGGCCTGTTTCGGATGGAACGGTAGAGCGCGAAGGCTTATTTCGCTGCCACGCGGGTGCCGGTCGAGCCACCTGGTTGCAGCAGCGCGAAGCGGTGCGACATGTCCGCCGCGTACAACTTGAAGCGCGACAGTTCGGCGGCCGTCAACGGCGCCTGCGCGGTCACGTTGAGCTTGCTCGGGTCTTTGGCTTCGCCACCGACGCGGAACTCGTAGTGCAAGTGGGCGCCGGTCGACCAGCCGGTGCTGCCGACATAACCGATCACGTCGCCCTGGCTGACCTTGGTGCCTTTTTTGACGCCAGGCGCAAAGCGGCTCATGTGGGCGTAAGCGGTCGAATAATTGTTCCAGTGCTTGATGGTGACGAAATTGCCGTAGCCGTTTTGCGTGCCGGCGAAATCGACGACGCCATCGCCAGAGGCGCGAATCGGCGTACCGGTCGGCGCAGGGAAGTCGATGCCCTTGTGGGCTTTCCACTCGCCCGAGACCGGATGCACGCGCATCGAGAAGCCCGACGAAATCCGCGAGAATTCCACCGGCGACTTCAGGAAGGCCTTTTTCAGCGCCTTGCCGTCGAAGCTGTAATAACCGCCGCCTTGCTTGGTCTGCGGATCTTCAAACCATACCGACTGATACGTCGTGCCGCGGTTGGTGAATTCGCCCGCCAGGATGCGGCCCGCGCGAACAAATTCCCCATCCTGCCAGAACGTCTCATACACCACGTTGAAATGGTCGCCGCGCTTCAGGTCGCCCCGGAAGTCGATGCTGGTCGAGAACATCTCAACGATTTGCTTGACGATCGTGTCCGGCAGCTTGGTGCCGTCTTCGTTCGAATCGGTGGCTGCGAACAGGGTCGAGTTGATGGTGCGGGCATGCATCTCGACGCGGCGTTCCAGCTTGGCCGGCTCTTCTTCCGCGACAAAGCGGTCGTTCTTGCGGGAAATCTTGATGTTCTTGACAGGGATATCCTTGCCATCGACCACGACCGCGCGCAGCCATTGCAGATTGCCTTCATCGTCGGTCTGCGCCTGGACGCGTTTGCCCGTCTTCAGCTGCATGACGCCTTTGGCGACCTTGTCTTTTTTGATGAAGTTTTCGGCGGCGTCGTCTTCCACACCCAGGCGGGTGAGCAAGGTGGCCAGGGTGTCGCCAGCGCGGATGCGTTCTTCGTGGACGAAGTGTTCGCTGGACGATTGTTCCTCAAGTGCGTTGATCTGCGGCGTAAGATCCGGCATCGTGACGGCTTCCTGCACGGATTTCACCGGCAGATCGGCAGGATCCGGGGCCAGCGGCGCGACGCCGGCGGCACCGAACGCACACACTGTGAGGAACAGTGCCGAAGCGCTGACAATGCGCGCTTTGCGCGTTGAAGCTATCAGACTGTACAAGCGTGAGCTCGTGAATTTATGTATTTGGTTCATGCAATCAGTTAAAATTTGCCGCTTGAACTATTCAGGAACCTTTTATTTCTTCTAATTATTGTCGGGTTTCGTTTTCGTACGGCAAGATTGATGGATCGAGGATTATAACAAACTCCTGGCGCTGACTACCTTTTTTTGAAAAAAAACGCACAAAATATATGACTATCCCTTCTTCCACACCGCCGGCCTCCTCTAAAGCGCTGCCCCTGACCGACCGTGTACAAGAGGCGCTCGCCATCACCAAACGGGGTGTCGACGAGTTGCTGATCGAAAGCGAGTTCGCGCAAAAGCTGGCGCGCTCCGAGCAAAGCGGCGTGCCGCTGCGCATCAAGCTGGGCCTGGACCCGACCGCACCGGATTTGCACTTGGGACACACTGTCGTGCTGAACAAGATGCGTCAGTTGCAAGATCTGGGCCACCAAGTCATTTTCCTCATCGGCGACTTCACGTCGATGATCGGCGACCCGTCGGGCCGCAATATGACGCGCCCGCCGCTGACCAAGGAGCAGGTCGAACAAAACGCCATGACCTATTTCAAGCAGGCTTCGCTGGTGCTCGATCCGGCCAAGACTGAAATCCGCTACAACTCCGAGTGGTGCGATCCGCTCGGCGCGCGTGGCCTGATCAAGCTGGCCTCGCATTACACCGTGGCGCGCATGATGGAACGGGATGATTTTAGCAAGCGTTTCAAGGGTGGGACACCGATTGCGGTCCATGAGTTCCTCTATCCTTTGATGCAGGGCTATGATTCGGTCGCCTTGAAGTCCGATCTGGAGCTGGGCGGCACCGACCAGAAGTTCAATTTGCTGGTTGGCCGCGAACTGCAGAAGGACTACGACCAGGAACCGCAGTGCATTTTGACCATGCCGCTGCTGGAAGGTTTGGACGGCGTCGATAAAATGTCCAAGTCCAAGAACAACTATATTGGCATCACCGAGCCGGGCAATACCATGTTCGCCAAGATCATGAGCATTTCCGACGTGATGATGTGGAAATACTATGAGTTGCTGTCGTTCCGCTCGATCGCCGACGTCGCCGCGCTCAAGGCCGCGATCGACGGCGGCGCCAACCCGCGCGACGCCAAAGTGGCGCTGGCGCAGGAAATCGTCGCCCGTTTCCACTCGCAGGCGGCGGCCGACGAGGCGCTCAACGACTTCGTCAACCGCTCCAAGGGCGGCATTCCGGACGATGTGCCGGAAGTGTCGCTGAGCGGCGCGCCGGTCGGCATCCCGCAATTGCTGAAGATGGCAGGCCTGTGCCCCTCCACCTCGGAAGCGATGCGCATGATCGACCAGGGCGGCGTGCGCCTGGATAGCGTTGTTATCAGCGATAAAACGGTCAAGATCGAGGCCGGTACCTTCGTGCTGCAAGTTGGCCGACGCAAGTTCGCTCGCGTGACCCTGTCCGCATGATCGCGCTGCTGCAACGGGTCAGCGAGGCCAAGGTGGTGGTCGAAGGCGCCACCATCGGCGCCATCGGTGCCGGCTTGATGGTGCTGGTGTGTGCGGAACGCAACGACACCGAGAAGGACGCCGATACCTTGCTGG
This sequence comes from Duganella sp. AC237, assembly GCF_979254035.1. Classification (NCBI taxonomy): domain Bacteria; kingdom Pseudomonadati; phylum Pseudomonadota; class Betaproteobacteria; order Burkholderiales; family Oxalobacteraceae; genus Duganella; species Duganella sp. AC237. The sequence goes on from NZ_CEEDEW010000003.1 coordinate 1,121,358, forward strand.
CCAAAATGCTGGGCTACCGCGTGTTTTCGGACGACGCCGGCAAGATGAACCGCAGCGTGACGGACGTGGCCGGCGGCTTGCTGCTGGTGCCGCAGTTCACCCTGGCGGCCGACACCAAGTCCGGCACCCGTCCGTCGTTCACGCCGGCGGCCGCGCCGGCCGAGGGCCTACGGCTGTTCAATTATTTTGTCGAGCAAGCGCGTTTGCGGCACACTGTGGTGCAAACGGGCCAGTTTGGTGCGGACATGAAAGTCACGCTGACCAACGACGGACCTGTAACGTTTTGGCTGCAAACCAGCTCTAAATAAAAACAGCCCGGGAGACGAGAGATGAAACTGTCGAGTGAGAGCTTTCGCGACGGCACCGCGATGCCAGCCGCCTGCGCCTTTGCCACCCTGGGCGCCGATGGCCAGTTGGCGTTGTCGGGCAACCGCAATCCCCAGCTGACTTGGACCGACGTGCCGGCCGGCACCGAATCGCTGGTGTTGCTGTGCATCGACGGCGACGTGCCGACCGACGCCACCGGCATCAACCGCACCGGCGTCACCTTGCCGGCGAGCATGCCGCGCGACGATTTTTTCCACTGGAGCCTGATCGATATCCCGGTCGGCCTGCACCAGATCGCCGAGGGCGCGGTGTCGGACGGCGTCGTGGCGCGCGGCAAGCCCGGTCCGGATGTGGGCCTGGATGGCGCCGCCCTGCGGCAGGGCGTCAACGATTACACCAACTGGTTTTCGGCCGACCCGGCGATGGCCGGCGACTATTACGGGTATGATGGCCCCTGTCCGCCGTGGAACGATGAGCGCGTCCACCATTATATTTTTCGCATGTATGCGCTCGATGTGCCGCGTCTGGCATTGGATGGGCGCTTCACTTGTATCGACGTGCTCAACGCCATCCACGGCCATATCGTCGATGAGGCGCAACTGATCGGCACGTACACCTTGAATCCGGCCCTGGCCGCCGAACCGGCCCGCAAGCCCAGAAAAAAGACCGCATGAACAACACGAATATTTTGCTGATCCGCCACGGCGAGACGGCCTGGAACGCCGTGCGCCGCCTGCAGGGCCATATCGACATCCCGCTCAACGCCGAAGGCGAACGTCAGGCCGGCGCGCTGGCGCAGGCGTTGGCCGCCGAGTCGGTCGACGTGATCGTCTCGAGCGACCTGCAGCGCGCCCGCCAGACGGCCCAGGCTGTTGCCGACCAGTACCACGGCGCCCAGGTGCACACCGACGCCAAGCTGCGCGAGCGCTGCTATGGCGTTTTCGAGGGCATGTTGTACACCGAAGTCGCGCAGCAATACCCGGCCGACTTCGCGCTGTGGCAGGCGCGCGATATCGACGCTGTGATGCCGCCGGGAGAGCGCGTGGCGGAGAGTTTCCGCCAGTTTTACGCGCGTGCCATCTCTGCCATTCGGGAATGGGCCGAGCGTCATCCGGGCAAAACCGTCGCTATCGTCGCCCACGGCGGCGTGCTCGAATGCGCCTACCGCGAGGCGGTCGGCATGCAGCTCGACAGCCCGCGCGATTTCCAGGTCAAGAACGCCAGCATCAACCGCTTCAGCTTCGCCGACGGGAAGTTAGCGCTAACTAGCTGGGGCGAAGTAGAGCACCTGAGCTTGGCCGCGATGGACGATGTGATCTGACCGCTCATAACGTTCAGGCTGCACATTTGCAGTTTTCATAAAAAATAGTGCTTATTATTTGAGCAGCCCTTCGGTTAAAATAGAAGGTTCCTTCTTCCCCATCAGGTATCGCCAGTGCAAATCGGCCCTCATTTACTGCGCAACAACGTTTTCGTCGCTCCCATGGCGGGAGTGACGGATCGGCCTTTCCGCCAGCTGTGCAAGCAGTTGGGGGCGGGGTATGCGGTGTCCGAAATGGCGGCCTCCAATCCGCGCCTGTGGGCGACGGAAAAGAGTTCGCGCCGCACCGACCATACCGGCGAAATGGAGCCGAAGGCGGTGCAGATCGCCGGCGCCGATCCCAAGGACCTGGCCGACTGCGCCCGCTTCAACGTCGAACGCGGCGCCCAGATCATCGATATCAATATGGGCTGCCCGGTCAAGAAGGTGTGCAACAGCTGGTGCGGCTCGGCCCTGTTGCAGAACGAGGCGCTGGTCAGGGAGATCGTCGAGGCGGTGGTCGGCGCGGTCGACGTGCCGGTCACCTTGAAATTCCGCACCGGCTGGAACCGCGAAAACAAGAACGCCTTGAGGATCGCGCGCATTGCCGAGGACGCGGGCATCGCCATGCTGACTTTGCATGGCCGCACGCGCGCCGACGGCTACACCGGCGACGCCGAGTACGACATGATCGCGGCGGTCAAGCAGTCCGTGGCCATTCCCGTGGTGGCCAACGGCGACATCACGACCCCGGAAAAAGCCAAATTCGTGCTCGATTACACCGGCGCCGACGCCGTCATGATCGGCCGCGCGGCGCAGGGCCGGCCGTGGATCTTCCGCGAGATCGAGCATTTCCTGCGCACCGGCACCCATCTGCCGTCGCCGTACGTCGACGAGGTGCGGGCGCTGATGGACGAACACCTGCGCGCCCACTACGCGTTTTACGGCGACTACCTGGGCGTGCGCACCGCGCGCAAACACATCGGCTGGTATGTGCGCGACCTCGAGGGCGGCGAGGCATTCCGCCAGAAGATGAATCTGCTGGAGTCCACCGACGAGCAACTGATCGCCGTCGACCAGTTCTTCGAATCCCAGTGGACTTACGGCGAGCGGTTACAATACCGCCTCCCTGAAGTTTTGCAAGCCGCATAAGAACAGCTAGCCAGTACTAAAAAAGTTATATCAGAAGGGTAAGCGCCTGGATCATGAGTCCCGGAGTGATTTACCAGCGTCAACAGATTATTGAGCGAACGACATCAAAATGAGCAAAGAAAGTATCCAGGAAGTAGTCCAGAAGAGCCTTGAAGATTACTTCAACGACCTGGGCGAGCAGCAGGCATCGAATATCTACGATATGGTCGTGCTGACCGTGGAAAAGCCGATACTGGAAGTGGTCATGACGCGCGCCGACGGCAACCAGTCGCACGCGGCGCAGATGCTGGGCATCAACCGCAACACCCTGCGCAAGAAACTGCAAGAACACGGCCTGCTGTAAACAGCGGCGATTTTTCCGGCATGGGCGGCTGGGAACGGCCGTTGGGCCGGTCCGCAATCCGATATCAACCCACCTAGCCTTTCATAGCCATGATTAAACAAGCTCTCATCTCCGTCTCCGACAAAACCGGTGTGCTGGACTTCGCCCGCGCGCTGTCCACCATGGGCGTCAAGATCCTGTCGACCGGCGGCACCGCCAAACTGCTGGCCGACAACGGCGTGGCCGTGACCGAGGTCGCCGACTACACCGGCTTCCCGGAGATGCTCGATGGCCGCGTCAAAACCCTGCATCCGAAGGTGCACGGCGGCATCCTGGCGCGCCGCGATTTCCCGGAGCACGTGGCCAAGCTGGAAGAACACGCCATTCCGACCATCGACATGGTGGTGGTCAACCTGTATCCGTTCCAGGCCACCGTCGCCAAGCAGGATTGTTCGCTGGACGACGCCATCGAGAACATCGACATCGGCGGCCCGGCCATGCTGCGCTCGGCGGCCAAGAACCACAAGGACGTGATCGTCATCTGCGATCCGTCGGACTACGGCGTGGTGCTGGCGGAAATGCAGACCACCGACAACGCGCCGGGCGTTGTCGGCTACGACACCCGTTTCAAGCTGGCCACCAAGGTCTACGCGCACACCGCGCAGTACGACGGCGCCATCGCCAACTACCTGACCAGCCTGGGCGCCGACCGCCAGCACGCCAGCCGCAACGCCTATCCGACCACCTTGAACGTGGCGTTTGAAAAAGTGCAGGACATGCGCTACGGCGAGAATCCGCACCAGTCGGCCGCGTTCTACCGCGACGTCGCCGCCACCGACGGCGCGCTGGCCAACTACCGCCAGCTGCAGGGCAAGGAACTGTCGTTCAACAACATCGCCGACGCCGATGCGGCGTGGGAATGCGTCAAGAGCATGGGCAGCTTCCAGCAAAGCGCCGCCTGCGTCATCGTCAAGCACGCCAATCCGTGCGGCGTGGCGCTCGGCTTCGACGCCGCCGACGCCTACAAGCGCGCGCTGCAGACCGATCCGACGTCGGCCTTCGGCGGCATCATCGCCTTCAACGTCGAGATCGACGCGGCCGCCGCCACCGAGCTGGCCAAGCTGTTCGTCGAGGTGCTGATCGCGCCGTCGTATTCGGCCGAGGCCAAGCAGATCCTGTCGGCCAAGCAGAATGTGCGTCTGCTGGAAATCCCGCTGGGCAACGGCGTCAACGCGATGGACTTCAAGCGTGTCGGCGGCGGGCTGCTGGTGCAGTCGGCCGATGCGAAAAATGTGCTGCTGACGGACCTGAAAGTGGTCAGCAAGCTGCAGCCGACGCCGCAGCAGTTGCAGGACATGATGTTCGCCTGGCGCGTGGCCAAGTACGTGAAGTCGAACGCGATCGTCTTCTGCGGCAATAACATGACCCTGGGTGTGGGCGCCGGACAGATGAGCCGTATCGATTCGGCCCGCATCGCTTCGATCAAGGCGCAGAACGCCGGCCTGTCGTTGACCGGTTCGGTGGTGGCGTCGGATGCGTTCTTCCCGTTCCGTGACGGCCTGGACGTGGTGGTCGACGCCGGCGCGACCTGCGTGATTCATCCGGGCGGCTCGATGCGCGACCAGGAAGTGATCGACGCGGCCAACGAGCGCGGCGTGGTGATGGTCTACACCGGTATCCGCCACTTCCGTCACTAAGCCGCCGCTCCCCGTAGGGCGGATGGGGTCGTGTCCGAATGACAGACTTGACCCCGCCGGAACATAAAAGCGCCCGCTAGCTTGCGGGCGCTTTCTTTACTGCATACAATCCATTAATGATAATTCTCGGCATCGACCCCGGCTTGCGCACGACCGGCTTTGGCGTTATTCGCAAGCAGGGCGCGAAGCTGTATTACGTCGCGTCGGGCACCATCAAAAGCGGCGAGGGCGGCTTGCCGGCGCGCTTGAAGGTGATCCTCGATGGCGTGGCCGAGGTCGCCCGCATCTATCAGCCCGAGTGCGCGGCCATCGAGCAGGTGTTTGTCAACGTTAATCCGCAATCGACCCTGCTGCTGGGCCAGGCGCGCGGCGCGGCCATTTGCGCGCTGGTGTCGGCCGAGCTCAGCGTGGCGGAATATTCGCCGACGCAGGTGAAGCAGGCCGTCGTCGGCACCGGCCGCGCGGTCAAGGCGCAGGTGCAGGACATGGTGGCGCGGCTGTTGTCCTTGCCCGGCCTGCCCGGCACCGACGCCGCCGACGCGCTCGGCATCGCCATTTGCCACGCCCACAGCCGCGAGACCTTGACCCTGATCGCCGGCGCCGGCAAGGGCACCAGCACCGCCAAGAGCGGTCCGCTGGCCGGCCTGCGCATGAAAAACGGCCGCCTGGTCGGCTAACTCCCCCTCATTTAAGAAGGCTACAACACGATGATCGGTCGTCTCTCCGGTATTTTGCTTGAAAAAAATCCGCCGCAACTGCTGGTCGAGTGCGCCGGTGTCGGCTACGAGGTCGATGTGCCGATGAGCACCTTCTACAACCTGCCGCACGTCGGCGAAAAGGTGGTGCTGTTTACGCACCAGGCGATCCGCGAGGACGCGCATTTGCTGTTCGGCTTTGGCAACGCCGAGGAGCGCGCCGTGTTCCGCCAGCTGATCAAGATCACCGGCGTCGGGGCGCGCACGGCGTTGTCGATCCTGTCGGGCATGTCGATTTCCGACCTGGCGCAGGCGGTGACGCTGCAGGAGTCGGGGCGCCTGATCAAGGTGCCCGGCATCGGCAAGAAGACCGCCGAGCGCCTGCTGCTGGAGTTGAAGGGCAAGCTGGGCGCGGACATCGGCGCCGGCGGCGGCCACGCGGTGCCCGATTCGCAGTCGGACATCCTCAACGCGCTGCTGGCGCTGGGCTACTCGGACAAGGAAGCGCTGCTCGCGCTCAAGACCGTGCCGGCCGGCAGCGGCGTCTCGGACGGCATCAAGCAAGCTTTAAAGGCGCTGTCCAAAGGCTGATTCGCTGGGATGAAGGCAGGGTAGAATCGCAGGTGGTGACAATAGATCGCCCCCCGCAACCGGCGGATGTTCCGTATAGCAAATCCAGACTTAACCAGGCAACCAGCACTCAATGAGCATCCAGACCGACAGCTTCACCGAACAGCGCATCATCGACGCGGCGCCGTCGTCGCCCAATGAAGAGGCGATCGAGCGCGCGCTGCGCCCCAAGCATCTCGATGAATATGTCGGGCAGGCCAAGATCCGCGACCAGCTGGAGATCTTCATCGCCGCCGCGCGCAACCGCAAGGAGGCGCTCGACCACACCTTGCTGTTCGGGCCGCCGGGCCTCGGCAAGACCACCCTGGCCAACATCATCGCGCGCGAGATGGGGGTCAACCTGCGCCAGACCTCCGGCCCGGTGCTCGAGCGCCCCGGCGACCTGGCCGCCATCCTGACCAACCTGGAAGCGAACGACGTGCTGTTCATCGACGAGATCCACCGCCTGTCGCCGGTGGTCGAGGAGATCCTGTACCCGGCGCTGGAGGACTACCAGATCGACATCATGATCGGCGAGGGCCCGGCCGCGCGCTCGGTCAAGCTCGACCTGCAGCCGTTCACGCTGGTCGGCGCCACCACCCGCGCCGGCATGCTGACCAACCCGCTGCGCGACCGCTTCGGCATCGTCGCCCGCCTGGAGTTCTACAACACCGAGGAGTTGACCAAGATCGTCACGCGCAGCGCCGCGCTGCTCAAGGCCAACATCGCGCCGGACGGCGCCGTCGAGATCGCCCGCCGCGCGCGCGGCACGCCGCGCATCGCCAACCGCCTGCTGCGCCGCGTGCGCGATTACGCCGAGGTCAAGGCCAACGGCGACATCACCAAGACCGTGGCCGACGCCGCGCTCGTCATGCTCGACGTCGACACCGTCGGCTTCGACGTCATGGACCGCAAGCTGCTCGAGGCGGTGCTGTACAAATTCGGCGGCGGCCCGGTCGGCATCGGCAACCTGGCGGCGGCCATCGGCGAGGCGGCCGACACCATCGAGGACGTGCTCGAGCCGTACCTGATCCAGCAGGGCTTCCTGCAGCGCACGCCGCGCGGGCGGGTGGCCACGCCGGCCGCGTACAAGCATTTCGGCGTGACGCCGCCGCGCACCAATCCCAACGGCGAACTGTGGGACCTGTGATGCAGATCTGGGTCGACGCCGACGCCTGTCCCGCCGTCATCAAGGACATCCTTTACCGCGTGGCCGAGCGCATGCAGATGCAGGTCACCCTGGTGGCCAACCAGCTGCTGCGCGTGCCGCCGTCGCGCTTTGTGCGGTCGGTGCAGGTGCCGTCCGGCGCCGACGTGGCCGACCAGGAAATCGTGCGGCTGCTGGCGCCGGGCGACCTGGTCGTCACCGGCGACATCCCGCTGGCGTCGGACGTGTTGAACAAGGGCGGGTACGCGCTCAATCCGCGCGGCGAGTTCTACACCAACGACAACATCGCGCAAATGCTCAGCATGCGCGCCTTCATGGACGAATTGCGCGGCAGCGGCGTCGATACCGGCGGCCCGGCCGCCTTCAGCCAGGGCGACCGCCAGAGCTTCGCCAACAGCCTGGACCGGCACCTGCGCAAATACGCCACCCCGCCGGGGGCCGCCCAAGGTCAGCAATAGTCCACCGCAGGGGGGCACGGGCTAGTCGGCGCGCTCGCCCGATCCCGGCACGGGCATGGTGGGGACGAAGCGGGTCAGGTAGATCGTCACGCAGCAGCCAACGAGGATGATCAGCACGCGCACGTACGGCACGTCCGTGCGCCAGACCGAGTAGCTCATCGAGCCCCACATGAAGAGCAGTATCCAGAGCTTGCCGCGCAGCGGAATGCCCCGGCCGTTCTCGTAGTCGCGCAGGTATTTGCCGAATACGCGGTTGGTTTGCAGCCAGTTGTGCAGGCGCGACGAGCCGCGCGCGAAGCAGGCCGAGGCCAGCAGCAGGAATGGCGTGGTCGGCAGCAGCGGCAAAAAAATGCCCAGCACGCCTAGCGCCACCGCCACGCAGCCGATCAGATTCAGTACTATTTTCATCAGGGTTCCGTTGCTTGCCGGGGTGCAAGCCAGACGAGAATCGTATCACCACTGGCGGGAAAAAGTGTATATTGGACCGGTCCGGATGATAGCGCTAACTTTGTGGAGACATGGAATGAGAAAAATCATATTGGCCTTCATGGCCTTGGCTGGCTTGTTGTTGTTCACCGCCGGCGCGCGCGCCGACGAGCAGTACAAAATCCTGGTGCTGGCCATGCCCGGCAAATACCACTACGAGTACATCCCGATCGCCCGCGAAAGCCTGGAGAAGCAGGCCAGGCTGCACGCGTTCGAGATGGTGTACACGCATCGGCCGGAGGTGTTCGACGGCGACCTGAGCCAATATGCGATGGTGATGTTCCTCAACACGCCGGGCGAGGAGCTCAGCGAGCCGCGCCGCAGGAAGTTCGAGCAGTACATGCGCAACGGCGGCAACGCCATGCTGGTGCACCGCGCGCTGATCATTCCGCCCGATACGTGGCCGTGGTTCGAGAAGCTGATCGGCCGGCGGGTCGGCAACCATCCGATGCTGCAGACCGGCGTGGCCGAAGTCGTCGACAAGACGTTCCCTGCGACGTTCGGCCTGCCTGCGCGCTGGATCTGGAGCGACGAGTGGTATGTGTTCGACAATCCGCACAACATCAAGATCAACCCGGTGCTCAACGTCGACGAGAGCACCTACGACCCGACCAAGATCTGGCCGGGGCAGGTGTCAAAAGGGATGGGCAAGGAGCACCCGGTGGCGTGGTACCACCAGGTGGAGAAGGGCCGCGTGTTCGTCACGGCGCTGGGGCACAGCGGCGACATGTACAGGGACCCGCAATACCTGTCGCACCTGATGGGCGGCATCTACTGGACCGCCACCGGCAGAGGCATCGCGCGCTAGCGCGCGCGGCGCCACGCCAGTAGCGCCAATCCCGACAGCAGCATCGCATAGGTCGCCGGTTCGGGTACCGGCGCCGTCACCAGGGTCAGCGACGTCAGTTTTGCATCGAGCGAGACCATGCGCGGCGGCTGAGTTGCATCGAAAATATCGCTGTAGCTGAAGAAAAAACGATTGGGAAGCCCGTAAGGGTCGAGCATCGAGACGAACGAGGCGGCAATGCCGGTGTTCGCCCCCGGGTCGATGCCGGCAAAGCCGAATCCGAAGCCCTGGTTGATTGTGCCATCGGTTCGCTGGGACAGGATCAACAGGTAGGCATCGTTGTAGTTTTCGCTCAGGGCATGGTGCATGACGATGTTGTCGAACGAGTTGGCATCGCTCGACACGGTCTGTCCGTCCGTGCCGATGTGGGCGACGATGGCGTTGACCCCGCTGTCGCCCTCTTCATAGTAATGTTCGGCCAACCCGCTGCCATCGTTGTATTCCCAGCCCTTGTGGGTGTTGGTGTCGAAGCGGAAGTGGCCGGTGACGGTGTCGCCGATGTTGATGGTGTGGCCGGTGACGTGCGAGCTGTCGACCGCCCCCCATTCGGACGCCAGATAATCGATTTGGGCGCTGAAGGTGTAGGTCAGCACCGCCGACTGTGCCGCGCCGGCCAACAGTAGTCCGGCGAGCAAGGTTGTGATTCTTTTCATCATTTATTCCCCTGTGAATTGAATGTCAATTCAACCATGGAATTGCACATTAAGCAAGGGATGGGCAGTGGGCGGTCGCCAGCGTGGCATCATCTATTCCTGGCGCACCCACACCTGCGAACGGCCCAGCATTGGCATGCCGATGTAGCCGCGCACGTTGAGCTTTTTGCCGGCGTCGGTCATGTGCATCTTGGCCTTGTAGACCTTGCCGTTTTTCGGGTCGACGATTTCGCCGCCGTTGAATTCTTCGCCATCCTTCTTCAGGCCCGACAGGATCACCATGCCGACGATGGGCTGGTCCTTGCGGGCGCCTTCGCATTTGTCGCATTTCGGGTTCTGGTCTTCGTTCGGTTCGCGGTACAGCTTTTCGATCTGGCCCTGGAACGCGCCTTCGTTCTCGGTGATGCGGATCAGCGCCTTCGGCTTGCCGGTCTCGTCGTCGATGTTCTTCCACAGGCCGACCGGGGTGTCGGCGGCGAAGGAGAAGGTGGGGGCGATCGAGAGCAGCGCGGCGGTGGCGAATGCGGCAAATTTCATGGTGGTCTCCAAGGGGTTTTTTTGTCTGACGAGTGTAGCAAATAAATGACCGGTCGTACTATTTTCTATCGAATTACACAAATTATCCAAAACAAGATAATATGTATAGATGAAAAAAACACCCGAACAGCAAAACCTGCTGGCGCAAATGCAGCAGGTCGCCGACGGCCTGGGCCAGACCCTGGCGCCGTTTTGCGAGGTCGTGCTGCACGATTTGCTCGACCCGGAGCACGCCATCCTCGCCATCCACAACAACCTGTCGGGCCGCAGCGTCGGCGCGCCGGCCACCGAGCTGGGACTGGCGCGCGCCGCCGATCCGGATTTCGCGCAGGTGATCGCCAACTACCCGAACACCTTCGCCGACGGCCGGCTGGCCAAGAGCACCTCGATCGGCATCAAGGACAGCGAGGGGCGCTACATCGCGGCGCTGTGCATGAATGTAGACCTGACCGTGTTCCGCAGCCTGAACAGCTTGCTGACGCAGTTCGGCAGCGTCAACACCGCCGCCGGCGTCAGCGAGACGCTGGAGCCGGCCGGCGCCGACGCCATCCGCGCACGGATCGACCAGTTCGCGGCGCGGTTGGCGACCACGCCGCGCGCGCTCAAGGCCGACGAGCGCAAGGCGCTGATGCGCGAGTTGAAGGAGTCGGGATTAAGCGATGTGCGGCGCGCGATGGAAATCGTCGCCGCTTATTTGAACGTTTCACGCGCCACGGTGTACAACGATGCCAGATAACGCAAGCCTGCTCTTACTGGACCGCGACCAGGCAGGCGCGTTGCTGCTGCCGGACGACGTGCTGGCGGCCGTGCGCGAGGCCTTCCTGCTGCACGCCAGCGGCGCCGGCAAGATCTTCCCGCTGGTGCGCGAGGCGCTGCCGGCCGGCGTATTCGGCATCAAGTCCGGCGGCGTGGCGGAGCGGGAGTTGCTCGGCATGAAGGCGGCCGGTTTCTGGCCCGGCAACCGCGCGCACGGCGCCGACGGCCATCAGGCGACGATCATGCTGTTCGATCCCGCGACGGGGCGGCCGCAATGCGTGATCGACGGCAACGCCGTCACCACCACGCGCACGGCGGCGGCGGGCGCCGTGGGCTTGCTGGCGCTGGCGCGGCCCGACAGCGAGAGCCTGTGCGTGTTCGGCGCCGGCGTGCAGGGCGTGGCGCATACCGACTACGCGCTGCGCGTCCTGCCCGGCATACGGCGCGTGCGCTACCTGACATCGGACGGCCGCCGGGATCCGCGATTCGAGGCGCTGTTCGCCGCGCGCTGCGACGTTGCCGCCGGCGCCACTCCGGATGCCGCCGTCGCCGAAAGCGACATCGTCATCACCGCAACGCGTGGCGCTGGTCCGTTGTTTTCCACGCAAGCGGTTAAACCGGGCACGCACCTGAACTGCGTCGGCAGCGACACGCGCGGCAAGCGCGAACTGCCGGAAGGGTTGCTGGCGCTGGCCGGCGTTTGGGCCGACGACTTGATCCAGGCGCGCGCCATCGGCGAGCTGCAATGGGCGCCTGACACGCAGGCCGGGGAACTGGGGGCGCTGCTGGCCGCCGGAACGTCGGCGCGCGAAGGTATCGCCGCCGACGCCATCACCATTTTCGACATGACGGGCATCGCCCTGCAGGATCTCACAGTCGCGCGCATGCTGTACCAGCGCGCTTTGGCAAACGGCACCGGGACCAGTATCGCCTGGCCCTGGTAATCACAAAGGAACAAGATGAGCGAACAAAAGATGAACCAACTTTTGCCAACCTATGCCGACGTCGTCGCCGCGTCCGAGCGCATCGCCGGCCACGCCCATCGCACGCCGGTGCTGACCTCGCGCACGGCCGACGCCGAACTGGGCGCCCGGGTGTTTTTCAAGGCGGAGAACTTGCAGCGCATGGGCGCGTTCAAATTCCGCGGCAGCTACAACGCGCTGGCGAAGTTCGATGCGCAGCAGCGCCGCGCCGGCGTGGTGGCTTTCTCGTCGGGCAACCACGCGCAGGGCATCGCGCTGTCGGCGCAGTTGATGGGCATACCCGCGACCATCGTCATGCCGCACGACGCGCCGCCGTCGAAGATCGCCGCCACGCGCGGCTACGGCGCGCAAGTGGTGCTGTACGATCGTTACACCGAGGACCGCGAGCAGATCGGCCGCGACCTGGCGGCCAGGCATGGACTGACGTTGATTCCGCCGTACGACCACGCCGACGTGATCGCGGGGCAGGGCACGGCGGCCAAGGAATTGTTCGAGGATGTGGGTGAGCTGGATTACCTGTTTGTCTGCCTTGGCGGTGGCGGTTTGCTCAGTGGCTCGGCGCTGGCGACGCGGGCCTTGTCGCCGAAGACGACGCTGTACGGCGTCGAGCCGGAGGCCGGCAACGACGGGCAGCAATCGTTCCGCAGCGGCGCCATCGTGCACATCGACACGCCAAAGACGATCGCCGATGGCGCGCAGACGCAGCATCTGGGCCACCTGACGTTCCCGATCATCCAGCGCGATGTGGACGATATCTTGACGGTCAGCGACGAGCAACTGCGCGCCGAGATGCGTTTTTTTGCGGCGCGCATGAAGATCGTGGTGGAGCCGACCGGCTGCCTGGGCTTGGCGGCAGCGCGGGCGATGAAGGATCGGCTACAAGGCAAGCGGGTGGGCGTGATCATCAGCGGCGGTAACGTCGATATCGAACGCTACGCCGCGTTGCTGGCGCAAGCATAACTGCGATAATCGCGCGAACCGCGACCTCGAATTGCGTCAATTTGCGGGGTCGTTTTTCTTGGCGCGGCGTTTACGGCGGCGTGCGCGTTTTCCAGCGGCGTGCCCGTGCCGGGCACGATCGCCTTGGTCGCCCGCCAGCAAGCGCGTGATGGACGCCTTCCGCGCGGCGCGGTACACATCGGCGAGCAGCCACGCATCGCTGCCCGGCAAGCGCAGCCAGATTGCTTTCCACGCGTTGCGGTTGCCGCTGCCGTGAAGATTTGCAAAGCAGGACGGCGACACAGCTTGCTCTTCATACGTAATTTCCGCGCCCTGCACGCTGGCGAAATAGGGTAGTTTGCCGAAGTTCGCACGCAGTTTGGTCCCCTCGGGCAAAAAAACCTCTTTCCATTGATAGCCCGGCTCGGATTGTGGATTGGATGGTGCCGTCTGCTGCGGCTGCGGCTGCGTTGTCGACTGGGCCGGCTGGGCGGCGATGTAGCTCCGAATCGCTTTGCAAATGTGCGGTTCCAGCGCTAGAGAGTCCGACCAGAAAAGGCCGGTGAATGCGCCTAGTTCTTCGAGCAATTCGCTCGGCACGCGAATGGGGAAGTGGAGAGACATGATGGTGGGGCTCCCGAAAAGTCGGCTTTTACTAGACACTACTAATCGCAGCTCATTTGTTCTAAAGCGCGCTAATACTTACTAAAAATTCCGTAGTGAACGCTAATCCACACTATTTTTGTAGCGTTTATGTCCTTTAGAGGCAGTTAGTAGTATTTAGTTCAGAATTAGTACGCACCCGCGCGAAATAGCGCCTTCTATCGTGACTTAGTAAGGGTTAGTACGTTTTAGTAAAACGCGAAAAAATGGGAGGGCATCCCTCTCCTGCTCATCGTGCCGGGGGAGATCTCGCGCGTCGCCGTGCACTCGCCATCGGCGGCTGCCGGCGTGAAAAAAGCCGCGCGGTTTTCACCTGGCGGCTTTCTTGATTTGCTGCGGAGGGGCTACTTCATCAGGCCGCCGGCAGCTTGGCGAACTGCTCGCGCATCTTGTCCAGCGTGGCCGAGAAGTTGGCCACGCGTTCCTTCTCCTGCGCCACCACCTCGGCCGGCGCGCGGGCGACGAAACTTTCGTTCGACAGCTTGCCATTGGCCTTGTTGATCTCGCCCTCGACGCGCGCGATCTCCTTCGACAGCCGCTCACGCTCGGCCTTGACGTCGATCTCCACCTTCAGCATCAGCTTGGTTGTGCCGACGATGGACACGGCCGCCGGCGATTCCGGCAGCGCGTCGACGATCTGCACTTCCGACAGCTTGCCGAGCGACTGGATGTACGGCGCAAAGCCTTCCATTGCCGCCTTGTCGGCCGCATTACCCGCCTCCGCCTCGACGATCAGCGGCACGCGCAGCGACGGCGCCAGCTGCATTTCGCCGCGCAGGTTGCGGGTGGCGTCGGTCAGCGTCTTGAGTTGCTGCATCCAGGCCTCGGCCGCCTCGTCGATGTTGGCGGGGTTGGCGATCGGGTACGGCTGCGTCATGATCGACTGGCCGCTGTCCGCCGCCGCTTTGCCGGCCAACGGCGCGACCGCCTGCCACAGCGCCTCGGTGACGAACGGGATCACCGGATGGGCCAGGCGCAGCACCACTTCCAGCACGCGCAGCAGGGTGTGGCGGGTGGCGCGCTGCTGGCCTTCGGTGCCGCTTTGCACCTGCACCTTGGCCACTTCCAGGTACCAGTCGCAGTACTCGTCCCAGACGAATTTGTAGATCGTCGAGGCGATATTGTCGAAGCGGTAGTCGGCAAAGCCCTTGGCCACGTCCAGCTCGGCCTTTTGCAGCAGCGAGATGATCCACTTGTCGGCGTTCGACAGATCGGTTGGGCTTGCCGAGCAATCCTTCTCCTCCGTGTTCATCAGCACGAAGCGGGTGGCGTTCCACAGCTTGTTGCAGAAGTTGCGGTAGCCTTCGGCGCGGCCGAGGTCGAAGTTGATGTTGCGGCCCAGCGAGGCGTACGAGGCCATCGTGAAGCGCACCGCGTCGGTGCCGTAGGCGGCGATGCCCTCCGGGAATTCCTTGCGCGTGGCCTTGGCGATCTTCTCGGCCGCCTTCGGGTTCATCAGCCCGGTGGTGCGTTTTTCCACCAGCGCGTCGATGCCGATGCCGTCGATCAGGTCGATCGGGTCGAGCGTGTTGCCCTTGGACTTGGACATCTTCTGGCCCTGCGAGTCGCGCACCAGGCCGTGCACGTACACCGTTTCAAACGGCACTTTTCCCGTGAAGTGCAGGGTGAACATCACCATGCGCGCGACCCAGAAGAAGATGATGTCGAAGCCGGTCACCAGCACCGACGACGGCAGGAAGGCCTTGATGTCGGGCGTTTCTTCGGGCCAGCCGAGGGTCGAGAACGGCACCAGCGCCGACGAGAACCACGTGTCGAGCACGTCGTTGTCGCGGCGCAGCGGACCGGTGCTGCCGGCCGCCTGCTGCTTGGCCTGCGCCTCGGCCTCGGTCTTGGCGACGAAGATGTTGCCGGCCTCGTCGTACCAGGCCGGGATCTGGTGGCCCCACCACAGCTGGCGCGAGATGCACCAGTCCTGGATGTTGTTGAGCCACTGGTTGTAGGTGGTGCTCCAGTTTTCCGGCACGAACTTGATGTCGCCGCTGGCGACCTTCTCCAGCGCGACCTCGGCGATCGATTTGCCCGGGAAGAAGGTGCCTTCCGGCGCCGGCTGGCTCATGGCGACGAACCACTGGTCGGTCAGCATCGGTTCGATGATGACGCCGGTGCGGTCGCCGCGCGGCACCATCAGCTTGTGCGGCTTGACCTGTTCGAGCAAGCCCTGCGCGTCGAGGTCGGCGACGATCTGCTTGCGGGCGACAAAGCGGTCCATGCCGCGGTACGCTTCCGGCGCCTCGTCGTTGATCTTCGCTTCCAGGGTCATGATCGACAGCATCGGCAGCTTGTGGCGCTGGCCGACCGCGTAGTCGTTCAGATCGTGCGCCGGCGTGATCTTGACGCAGCCGGTGCCGAAGGCCTTGTCGACGTACTCGTCGGCGATGATGGGGATTTCGCGGCCGACCAGCGGCAGCACCAGCATCTTGCCCACCAGCGCCTGGTAGCGCTCGTCGGTCGGATCGACCGCCACGGCGACGTCGCCGAGCATCGTTTCGGGGCGGGTGGTGGCCACCGTCAGCGAACCGCTGCCGTCGGCCAGCGGGTACTTGATGTACCACATCGAGCCGTCTTCCTCTTCGGAGACCACTTCGAGGTCGGAGACGGCCGTGCCCAGCACCGGGTCCCAGTTGACCAGGCGCTTGCCGCGGTAGATCAGGCCCTGCTCGTGCAGGCGCACGAAGACGTCGGTGACGACCTGCGAGCGCGTCTCGTCCATCGTGAAGTATTCGCGCTGCCAGTCGGGCGAGGCGCCCAGGCGGCGCATCTGGCCGGTGATGGTCGAGCCCGATTTCTCCTTCCATTCCCAGACCTTCTTGACGAAGGCTTCGCGGCCGAGGTCGTGGCGCGAGATCTTTTGCGCGTCGAGCTGGCGCTCGACGACGATTTGCGTGGCGATGCCGGCGTGGTCGGTGCCGGGGATCCAGGCGGTGTTGTGGCCCAGCATGCGGTGGTAGCGGGTCAGGCCGTCCATGATGGTCTGGTTGAAGGCATGGCCCATGTGCAGGGTGCCGGTCACGTTCGGCGGCGGCAGCTGGATGCTGAACGACGGTTTGCCGGCGTCGAGGGTGGCGGCGTAGTATCCGCGCGCTTCCCACTCGGTGCGCCAGAATTGTTCAATGTCGGCAGGCTCGAAAGACTTGGCTAATTCCATGATTTGGCTGATGTATGTAGTGTATCTGGTGAACGCGCGGCCGCGAAAAAGCGTAGGCGAAAACGCCCATTATAAAGGACGCGGCGGCGGACGCGGACGCCGCCGCCGCCGGCATGTCAAAAAATCAATCGTCGCCGGCCAGGCGCCAGGTGTCGCGCCCGGCCGCCTTGGCCCGGTACAGCGCCACGTCGGCGCGCTTGTAGAGCTCTTCGTGGGTGCCGCCCTGGCCCCCGCCGCCACCGCCGTCACCGCCGCCACCGCCGCCCTCGTGCACGGCGGCGCCGACGCTGGCGCTCACGCGCATCGTGGCCGCGCCGTGCGCCAGCGGCTGCGCCAGGTTCTCGAGGATGCGCAGGCACACCGGCGCGATGGTGGCGCGGTCGGTGGTCTGGCCCAGCAGCACGGCGAACTCGTCGCCGCCCAGGCGGAACGGCCGGTCGGCCTCGCGCACGGCCGCCCGCAGCCGCGCCGCGGCGGCCACCAGCAGGGCGTCGCCGGCGTCGTGCCCCAGGGTGTCGTTGACCTGCTTGAAGTGGTCGAGGTCGATCAGCAGCAAGGTGAAACCGGGGCCGCCGCGCGCCGCGCGCGCCACCAGGTGGCGCAGCTCGTCGGTGAACAGGCGGCGGTTGGCCAGGCCGGTGAGCGGATCGCCGTAGGCCAGCTGCTCGAGCTGCGACTGGGTCGCGCGCAGCTCGGCCGTGCGGGTGTCGACCATCGCCACCAGCTCGCGCTGGCGGCGCCGCAGCAGGGCGGTGCGCGCCTGCACCAGCGCGGCCAGCAGCGCCGCCGCCAGCACGGCGGCGGCCCCGCGCGCGAGCGGGCGCTGGTGCCACGCCGGCAGCACCCGCACCGGCACCTCGAGCGGCGCCGACCAGTCGCCGTTGCGGTTCGAGCCGCGCAGTTGCAGCACGTAGTCGCCCGGCGGCAGGTTGGTGTAGGCGGCCCGGCGCGCCGTGGCGTCGGCCTTGATCCAGTCCGGGTCGAAGCCGGCCAGGCGGTAGGCGTAGCGGTTGCGCTCGGGCGCCGAGTAGTCCAGCGCGGCGAACTCGAGCGAGAAGCCGCGCCCGCGCGCCTCCGGCGGGACGGCGATCGGCGCCGGCCTGGCGCCGGGGTTGCCCGGGTAGCCCGGATTGCCGGGGTTGTAGCGCCCGGCCGGCACCTCGCGGTCGTTGACCAGGATGCGGGTGGCCACCACCGGCGCCCGGTAGTCCCACCGGCCCAGGCGCCCGGGCCGCAGCACCGTCACGCCCGACAGCCCGCCGAAGACGAGCTCGTCTTCGGCCGTGCGCGCGCCCGAGGCGGTCCAGTAGGTGGGGATGTGGACGCCGTCGGCCGGCCCGAAGGTGCGGATCGCGAAGGTGCGCGCATCGATGCGCGCCAGGTTGGCGTCGGTGCTGGCCCAGATGGCGCCGGCGGCGTCCTCGAGCAGCATGTTGGCGCCGCTGTCTTCGAGCCCGTTGGCCGTGCCCAGCCGCCGGAAGCGGCGCCGGCCGTCGGCGTCGGTGCGCTCGAGGATGGCGACGCCGGTGCCGAACTGCGACAGCCACAGGCGCCCGCGGCGGTCGATCAGCATCGACGACACATAGCCGGGCGCCATGCGGTCGGCCTCGGCCAGCGCCGTCGGCACCCGCTCGACGGCGCCGTCGCCGGCCACCCGTGCCAAGCCGCCCCGGGTGCCGACCCAGACGCCGCCGTCGGCCGGCAGCAGGGCCGTCACGCGCGGGTCGCCCAGGCTGTGCTGCTCATGGCGCCGCACCGCCAGCTGCCCGCCGGGGGCCACCGACAGCGCCCACAGGCCGTCCAGGCCGCCCAGCCACAGCACGTCGCCCACCGGCGCCAGGCTCCACACCGACGCCTCGGGCCGGCGCCCCGGCAGCGCCAGGCGGCGCACGTGGGCGCCGTCGGCGTCGGCGCGGTACAGGCCCTGCTCGGTGCCGAGGTAGACGCTGCCGCCGCGCCCCGGCGCCATGGCCAGCACCCGGCCGGTCGGCAGCGTGCCCGGCGTGCCGGGCGGCGCCGGCGCCAGGCGGGCGACGGTACCCCGTTGCGGATCGACGATGTCGATGCCGCCGCCGACCACGCCCAGCCACAGCCGGCCGTCCGGGTGGACCAGCATGCTCGGCACGCTGAGCTTGGCGGCGGCGCCGCCGGTGGCCGGGCCGGTCGAGCGGATCGTCGTCACCGCCCGCGGCAGCGGGTCGTGCTGGCTCAGCGCGCCCATCGCGCCGACGAAGATGATGCCGCTGCGCTCGCGAAACAGCGCCATGACGTCGTTTTCGTACAGGCTGTCGGGCGTGTCGGGCTGGTGGCGGATGCGCCGCGTGGTGCCGCGCAGCGGATCGACCGCCACGATGCCGCCGTTGGCGCCGTCGGTGCCCAGCCAGACCTCGCCGAGCCCGGCCTCGACGATGGCGGTGACGCGCTCCCGGTCCAGCGTCGGCGCCGGGCCGCCCTCGCGCACGGCGCGCGCCACGGCGCTGCCGGGCTCGATGACGAAGGCGCCGTCGCGGCGCGTGCCGATCCAGATCCGTCCCGCGCTGTCCTGCATCAGGGCGCTGATGTTGGCGCCGGCGCCGTGCCCGGGGAGCGCCACGGCCACCGGCGCCGCCGCGCCGCGCGCGCGCCGCAGCAAGCCGTCGCGCGTGCCGATCCACAGCGTGCCGCCGCCGTCGCGCAGCAGCGCGCCGACCGCGCGCGCCGGCAGCGCCCGCGCGCCGCGCGTGCGCGCGCCGCGCGCGTCGAGATGATCGAGGCCGCCGCCGGTGCCCACCCATATGCCGCCGGCGCCGTCGTCGGCCAGCGCGGTGACCTGGGCGTCGCCCAGGCCGGCCGGGCCGGACGGCAAGCGGGTGAAGTGCTCGCGCGCGGCGTCATAGCGCGCCAGGCCGCCCGAGCTGGTGCCCACCCACAGCCGGCCGGCCTGGTCGACCAGCAGGCTGGTGATGTAGTTGTCGGGCAGGGCGTCCGCGCGCAGCGGATCGGCGACGAATTTGCGCGGGCGGTTGCCGTCCCAGCGCACCAGCCCGGTCTGGGTGCCGATCCACACGAAGCCGGCGCGGTCCTGGGCGAACGCCAGGCCGGCGCCGGTCTCGGCAAAGGTGTGGTGCTTGAACGCGGTGTGGGTCAGCGCCGCCCAGCGCGCCGGTTCGGCGCCGTCCGCGCGCGCCGGCGCCGGCAGCAGCGACAGCAGCGACAGCAGCGACAGCAGCATGGGCAGGCATGGGACGACGAGACGATGAAAGTTGCATTGTGGCATAAATCGACTATACATCAGCCGCCCCCGGCCGCGGACCGCCCCGGCACGGGGAAGCGTCCGGGCGTCGGATTTTCGCCACGCGGCGGCGCTGCCGGCCGCTGTGCCGGGTGCTCTGTTATAATCACCGCGCTGCCGCAAGGCGGCACACGCTAGGGGTCCTGCAAATCGCATGCAATGCGAGGCGCGGGTGAGAAATACCCTCCGAACCTGATCTGGATAATGCCAGCGAAGGGAAGCTTAGGACAACGCCGCGCCGCGCCACCTGCGGGCGCGGCGCCGTCCCACCTCCTTTGCTGGCTCCTGTAGCCAACCGAGGAGCCAAATGAACGCCAATCCCCAATTCCTGTCCGCCACCGCCACCGTGGACGCGGCAGCGATCCAGCCTTTACCCAATTCCCGCAAGATCTACGTCGAAGGCAGCCGCCCCGACATCCGCGTGCCGATGCGCGAAATCACCCAGGCCGACACGCCCGCGTCGTTCGGCTTCGAGGCCAATCCGCCGGTCTACGTCTACGACACCTCCGGCCCGTACACCGATCCGGAGGCGGTGATCGACATCCGCTCCGGCCTGGCCGCCACGCCCCGTTTGCCGTGGATCCTCGAGCGCGGCGACACCGAGGCGCTGGCCGGCCCGAGCTCCGAGTACGGCCGTGCGCGCCTGGCCGATCCGGCGCTGGCCGCATTGCGCTTCAACCTGCACCGCCAGCCGCGCCGCGCGCGCGCCGGCGCCAACGTCACCCAGATGCACTACGCGCGCCGGGGCATCGTCACGCCGGAGATGGAATTTGTGGCGATCCGCGAAAACCTGCGCCGCAAGGAGTACCTGGACCACCTCAAAGGCGCCGGTCCGATGGGCCAGCGCCTGGCCGACCTGATGGGCCGCCAGCATCCGGGACTATCGTTCGGCGCGGCCATCCCGGCCGAGATCACCGCCGAATTCGTGCGCGAGGAAATCGCCCGCGGCCGCGCCATCATCCCGGCCAACATCAACCACCCGGAGATCGAGCCGATGATCATCGGCCGCAATTTCCTGGTCAAGATCAACGCCAACATCGGCAATTCGGCCGTGACCTCGTCGATCGGCGAGGAAGTCGAAAAAATGACGTGGGCGATCCGCTGGGGCGGCGACAACGTCATGGACCTGTCGACCGGCAAGCATATCCACGAAACGCGCGAATGGATCATCCGCAACAGCCCGGTGCCGATCGGCACGGTGCCGATCTACCAGGCGCTGGAAAAGGTCAACGGCAAGGCCGAGGACCTGACCTGGGAGATCTACCGCGACACCCTCATCGAGCAGGCCGAGCAGGGCGTCGACTACTTCACCATCCACGCCGGCGTGCTGCTGCGCTACGTGCCGATGACGGCCAAGCGCCTGACCGGCATCGTCTCGCGCGGCGGCTCGATCATGGCCAAATGGTGCCTGGCGCACCACAAGGAATCGTTCCTGTACACGCACTTCGAAGAGATCTGCGACATCATGAAAGCCTACGACGTCTCGTTCTCGCTGGGCGACGGCCTGCGTCCCGGCTCGATCTACGACGCCAACGACGAGGCCCAGCTGGGCGAACTCAAAACCCTGGGCGAACTGACGCAAATCGCCTGGAAGCACGACGTGCAGGTGATGATCGAAGGCCCGGGCCACGTGCCGATGCAGCTGATCAAGGAGAACATGGACCTGCAGCTGGAGCAGTGCCACGAGGCGCCGTTCTACACCCTGGGGCCGTTGACCACCGACATCGCGCCCGGCTACGACCACATCACCTCCGGCATCGGCGCCGCGCAGATCGGCTGGTACGGCACCGCCATGCTGTGCTACGTCACGCCCAAGGAGCACCTTGGCCTGCCGGACAAGAACGACGTCAAGGACGGCATCATCACGTACAAGATCGCCGCCCACGCCGCCGACCTGGCCAAGGGCCACCCGGGCGCGCAGATCCGCGACAACGCCTTGTCGAAGGCGCGCTTCGAATTCCGCTGGGACGACCAGTTCAACCTCGGCCTCGATCCGGACAAGGCGCGCGAATTCCACGACGAGACCCTGCCCAAGGATTCGGCCAAGGTGGCCCATTTCTGTTCGATGTGCGGCCCGCATTTCTGCTCGATGAAGATCACGCAGGAGGTGCGCGAGTACGCGGCGGCCAACGGCATGAGCGACGGCGTGGCGATCGAACAGGGCATGCAGGTCAAGGCGGTGGAGTTCATCAAGAACGGCGCCGAACTGTATCGCAAGCTGTGAGGCCGGCATGGATGACGCAAACATTTCGATAGCGCCGATTGCGATAGAACTGAACGGCGCGCCCCACCAGGTGCCGCCGCAACAGACGCTGGACCAGCTGGTCGACGCGCTGTCCCTGACCGGGCAGGCGCTGGCGCTGGCGGTCAACCGCACGGTGGTGCCGCGCCAGCAATGGCCGCAGCGCGTGCTGCAGCCGCAGGACAAGGTCGACATCGTGCGCGCCATCGGCGGCGGCTAACAAGAAAGGAAAAGACATGAGCAATCAAGACTGCCTGACGATCGCGGGCAAGCAATACACCTCGCGCCTGCTGGTCGGCAGCGGCAAATACAAGGACCTGCAGCAGACCCGCGAGGCGACCGACGCCGCCGGGGCGCAGATCATCACCGTGGCCATCCGGCGCGTCAACATCGGCCAGGACCCGAAGGCGCCCAGCCTGCTGGACGTGCTGCCGCCGTCGCAGTACACCATCCTGCCCAACACGGCCGGCTGCTACAACGCCAGGGACGCGGTGTACACCTTGCAGATGGCGCGCGAGCTGCTGGGCGGCCACAAGCTGGTCAAGCTCGAAGTGCTGGGTGACGAAAAGACCCTGTTCCCGCACATGCCGGAGACCCTGGTCGCCGCCGAGGCCCTGGTCAAGGACGGCTTCGACGTCATGGTCTACTGCAGCGACGACCCGATCCAGGCCAAGCTGCTCGAGGACATCGGCTGCGTGGCGGTGATGCCGCTGGCGTCGCTGATCGGCTCGGGCATGGGCATCCTCAATCCGTGGAACCTGTCGCTGATCATCGACCAGGCCGAGGTGCCGGTGCTGGTCGACGCCGGCGTCGGCACGGCGTCGGACGCCGCCATCGCCATGGAACTGGGCTGCGACGGCGTGTTGATGAACACCGCCATCGCCGGCGCGCGCGACCCGGTGCGCATGGCGCGCGCCATGAAGCTGGGCGTGCAGGCCGGCCGCGAAGCCTGGCTGGCCGGGCGCATCGCGCGCAGGTTCGCCGCCTCGCCATCGTCGCCGATGGCGGGCCGGCTGGCATGACGGCCACCGCGGCCGCGCGGCCCTGCGTGCTGGTGTTTGCCGGCATGGACCCCTCGGGCGGCGCCGGCATCGTCGCCGACGCGCAGGCGGTGGCCGGGCAGGGCGCGCACGCGCTGTGCGTGGTCACCGCGCTGACGGTGCAGGACAACGACCGCGCCTATGAGGTGCAGCCGGTCGAGCCGGAGCTGGTGCTGCGCCAGGCGCGCGCGCTGACGCAAAAGATCGCGGTGGCCGCCGTCAAGATCGGCATTCCCGGCAGCGCCGCCAACGCGCTGGCGATCGCGCAGGTGATCCGTGAACTGCGCGCGCGGCAACCGGAACTGCCGGTGGTGCTCGACCCGGTGCTGGCCAGCGGCCATGGCGACACGCTCTCGCGCGGCGACGCGGTGGCGGCGCTGGCGCCGTTGCTGCCGCTGGTGACGGTGCTGACGCCGAACGGCCCGGAGGCGCTGGCGCTGAGCGCGCAGGCCACGCCCACCACGCCCACCACGCCCACCACGCCCACCACGCCCGGTGCGCAGGCGCGTGCCCTGCGCGCGCTGGGCTGCCGCCACGTCCTCATCACCGGCGGCCATGGCGATGGCGAGGAAATCGTCAATCGCTGGTTCGGACCGGGCGCCGAGCCAGGGGAAGAGCCGCCGGCCACGCAGCAATGGCGCTGGCAGCGCCTGGCCGGCGGCTTTCACGGCAGCGGTTGCACCTTGGCTTCGGCCATCGCCGGCCAGCTGGCGCTGGGTATGCCGACCGGCTGCGCGCTCGACCAGGCCCAGTACTACTGCAACGCCGCGCTGCGCGACGCCTACGGCATCGCCGCCGGCCAGCGCATGCCGCTGCGCTAGCCCCACCCACGCATCATCAACAGGAGAACCCATCATGCAAGGACTGTATCTGGTCACCCCCAACTGGGACGACACCGCGCGGCTGCTGGCCGCGAGCGAAGAGGCGCTCGACGCCGGCGTGGGCCGCGGCATCGGCGGTGACGACGGAATTGGCAACCTCGTCGCGCTGCTGCAATACCGCCACAAGGAAGCGTCAAGCGCGTTGCGCCTGGAGCAGGCCGGCGCGCTGCTGGCGCTGTGCCGGCGCTACGGCGTGCCGTTCATCGTCAACGACCACGTCGACCTGTGCCTGCAAACGGGCGCCGACGGCGTCCACCTCGGCGGCACCGACGCCGACGTCGCGCAGGTGCGCGGCCGGCTCGGCGCCGACAAGCTCATCGGCGCCTCGTGCTACGGCGACTTGCCGCGCGCGCTGGCGGCGCAGCGGGCCGGCGCCAGCTATGTCGCCTTCGGCGGCTTCTACCCGTCGCGTGTTAAACAGTACGCGGTCACCACGGGCCCGGAGATCCTCGACCAGGCGCGCGAAACGATTACCATTCCGACCGTCGTCATCGGCGGCATGACGCCGGAGAACGCCGCGCCGCTGGTGGCGCGCGGCGCCGGCATGGTCGCCGCCATCAGCAGCGTCTATCAAGCTGAAAGCGTGCGCGGCGCGGTCGGCGACTTCGCCTCGATGTTTGTCGTACACAACACCCGCAAATCATTCCAGCGGAAGAGTCTTTCCGCTTTATAATTGGGCCGTTCGCCATAGCCCAAGGTTGCCGCCACATGCCAGTTTCCCCTAGCCCCAAGCGTCTGATCCTGATCGTCGACGACGACCAACTGCTGCTCGACTTTCTCGGTGAAGTACTCGGCAACGCCGGCTACGACATCCTCAAGGCGTCGTCGGCCGAACAAGCGCTGGCCGTGATCGCCCAGCGCGAACCGGACCTGGCGCTGCTCGACATCCACATGCCCGGCATGACCGGCCTGGAGCTGGCCAAGCAGCTGCACGCGACCAGCTCGGTGCCGTTCATGTTCCTGTCCGGGCGCGGCGACGCCGACGCCGGCAAGCAGGCCGCCTCGTACGGCGCGGTCGGCTTCCTGGTCAAACCGGTCGACGAAAAACACCTGATGCCGGCGTTTGCCGCCGGCCTGGCGCGCGCCGACGAGATCCGCCAGCTGCGCCGCACCGAGCTCAATCTGAACGCCGCGCTGGCCGCCGGCCGCGAAACCAGCCTGGCCGTCGGCCTGCTGATGTGCAAATTCCAGACCGACCGCAACACCGCCTTCGAGGTGCTGCGCGACCACGCCCGCTCCAACCGGCGCAAGGTCAACGAGGTGGCCGACCAGCTGCTGGCCGCCGAGGAAACGTTAAACGGCCTGCACGCGGCGTTTAACCAACGTCTGAAAAAATAGACAGCGGCGTGATTGTTGTAGATCAAGGCAGGAATTTCCTGCCTTTTTATTTCCTTTTGGAATTTTTGTTGTACAATATCAACTAGCAACACCGAATATCAGCAACAAAGCACCGCGCCGCAGGGCCTCGTCTTCGCCTGCCGCCGCTCCGGCCGCCATTTCCCCGCGACCGTCTCAACCCCTCGGCCCAACTCCGCCGACCTGCTCCCGACAGCTTTCACACCAGCGCTGCCGGCCATGCATTGATTTCAGCCTTGTGCGGAGAACACCATGACCAACGATTTTTCCAACGACACCTTGCGTGCGTTCAGCGACCACGACGGCGCGGCGATCGGCTTTTCCATCTACGCGGCCGCGCCGCGCGTGCTGCACATCGACAGCGACGCCGACGCCGCGCTGGTGCTGGCCACCCTGCTGGTGCCGGAAACGCAGGTGACCCACGTGGCGACGATGGCCGCCGCCCAGGAACTGCTGCGCCGCGAGCAGTTCGCGCTGGTGGTGATCGATCCCGACCTGCAGGACGGCGACGGCGGCGCGCTGCTGCACGGCTTGCACCAGCACCAGCAGGACGCCCGCGTGCTGCTGTATTCGGCACGCCATCCGGAACGCCACATGGCCGGCAGCAGCTTCCTGCCCAAGCCGTGGACCTCGCCGCGCCAGCTGTGGCGCACCGTGTCGGACCTGCTGGCGATCGGCCCGGCGATGCCGGTCGAGCCGCAATAGTTTTTAAAGAACGCGCATTATCCCTGTTTGGCTCCCCGGCTTGTTATCATGACGGATCACCGGAACGGTTTGCCGTTCCGCTCTCCCGTATTCGCGTAACAACACAGCCAGAGGACGAACAATGAAAACCAAAGCCGCCATTGCATGGCAAGCGGGCCAGCCGCTGACGATCGAGGAAGTGGAGCTGGGCGGACCGCGCGAAGGCGAGGTACTGGTCGAGATCAAGGCCACCGGCATCTGCCACACCGATTACTACACCTTGTCGGGCGCCGATCCGGAAGGCATCTTCCCCGCCATCCTGGGCCACGAGGGCGCCGGCGTGGTGGTCGACGTCGGCCCCGGCGTCAAGTCGCTCAGGAAGGACGACCACGTCATTCCGCTGTACACGCCGGAATGCCGCCAGTGCAAATTCTGCCTGTCGCAAAAGACCAACCTGTGCCAGTCGATCCGCTCGACCCAGGGACGCGGCCTGATGCCCGACGCCACCAGCCGCTTCTCCATCGACGGCAAGCCGATCTACCACTACATGGGCACGTCGACCTTCTCCAACTACATCGTGGTGCCGGAAATCGCGCTGGCCAAGATCCGCGAGGACGCCCCGTTCGACAAGGTGTGCTACATCGGTTGCGGCGTGACCACCGGCGTCGGCGCGGTGCTGTTTACCGCCAAGGTGGAGGCGGGCGCCAACGTCGTCGTGTTCGGCCTGGGCGGCATCGGCCTGAACGTGATCCAGGCGGCCAAAATGGTCGGCGCCGACAAGATCATCGGCGTCGACATCAATCCGGCCCGCCAGGACATGGCGCGCAAGTTCGGCATGACCCATTTCATCAACCCGGGCGAGGTGGAAAACGTCGTCGACTCCATCGTCCAATTGACCGACGGCGGCGCCGACTACAGCTTCGAGTGCATCGGCAACACCACCACGATGCGCCAGTCGCTCGAGTGCTGCCACAAGGGCTGGGGCCAGTCGATCATCATCGGCGTGGCGGCGGCCGGGCAGGAGATTTCAACCCGTCCGTTCCAGCTGGTGACGGGACGCGTGTGGAAGGGGTCGGCCTTTGGCGGCGCCCGTGGCCGCACCGACGTGCCGAAGATCGTCGACTGGTACATGGAAGGCAAGCTCAATATCGACGACCTGATCACCCATCGCTTGCCGCTCGAGCGCATCAACGAAGGCTTCGACCTGATGAAGAGTGGCGAATCGATCCGTTCCGTCGTGATCTACTAAAACGCGATCGCCGCTTCGGCAAGGATGTAGAAAAAAAGTTCTAGACACGGCGTTCTAGATAATTTATTCTACATCCATCAACCGGGGAGCGCGGCATGACTAGTTCACACATCAGCATGAATTCGCGGCGGGCAGGCCGTCATGGTTAGCGCGCTGTCCGTGCTGGTGCCGGCCATCGGCTGGGCGCTGCTGCACTTCATCTGGCAAGGGCTGCTGGTCGGCTGGGGCGTGTCGATTGCGCTGTTTTTGCTGCGCGAAGCCCGTCCGCAGACGCGTTATGCGGTCGCTTGCGCCGGCTTGCTGCTGTGCGCGGCGCTGCCGCTGGCCGGCATCATCGTGCAGCTCAGGGCGGCCGATGCCGTCTCGCCTGCCGGCGCCGGCCTCGGCGCCGCCGCTTTACTGATTCCCGTCCTCTCGGCCGGCGCCGACGCCGCCCGGTCGGGCGCCGCCGCCACCGCCGCCCTGATCGACGACGGCACGCTGGCAGGCTGGGAAGCCACCCTGCGTGGCCAACTGGCCTGGGTGGTCGGCATGTGGCTGGCCGGCGCCGCGCTGATGTCGTTGCGCCTGGCCATCGGCCTCAAGTGGGTTGCCGAGCGCACCCGCAGCGACCGTTACACCGTCAACCACTACTGGCAGCGCCGCCTGTCCGAGATGGCGCGCCGCTTCGGGATTGCGCAACACGTGCGCCTCGGCGTGGCCGACCTGCTCGACAGCCCGATCACGGCCGGCTGCTGGCGCCCCATCGTGCTGGTGCCGGCCTCGCTCATCACCGGCATGGCGCCCGACCTGCTCGAAGCGCTGCTGGCGCACGAGCTGGCGCACATCAAGCGCCGGGACTATCTGATCAACCTCATTCAAAGCGCGGTGGAAATCGTGCTGTTCTATCACCCTAGTGTTTGGGCCTTGTCGCGCCGTATCCGTGTAGAGCGAGAACAAATCGCCGATGACCTTGCAGTCGCCATGCTCGGTCAACCGCAGATGCTGGCAAAGGCCTTGTCCGAACTGGATAAATTCCAGTTCGATACCATACAACTAGCCCACGCGGCTCACGGAGGAAATCTCATGTCTCGTATCAAACGCTTGCTGCGTCCCGATGTTGAACCGGTCAGCTGGAAAATGGCCGTGCCCCTGATCGGCCTGTTCGCGGCCACGGCCGTGTTTTATGTGCAGGCCGCCCCGCAGCCGCCGGCGGCGCTGCCTGCCGCCATTGGCGCGGTTGCCGCCGCTGCGCCCGCCGCTGACATGGCCGAACTTCCGGCGCTGCCTGAATTGCCGGAGCCGGCTTTGCCACCGGAACCGCCGGAGGTTCCCGGCGTGGCGGGAGGGCCCGGCGTGGCGCCTGCGGCACCGGCCGCGCCAGCCGCACCCGCCGCGGCTGCGCTGCCCGCCGCGCCGGCGATGGCGGCCTTGCCTGCCATTCCAGCGTCCCCGGCAGCGCCAGCGCTTCCCGCCGCGCCGGCCGCTCCTTACTCGTTGGGCAACAGCGCGGTCAACCTGTCTGTCAACAGCGGCGACCATGCCTACGCGATCGTCACCCGGGATATCGATCAAGTTCAGGTTTCCGGCTCGTCCGACGACATGCGCCGCATCGCCGAACTGCGTTCGAGCGCCAAGGGCGACTTTGTTTGGTACCGCGAAGGCGGCAAAACCTATCTGATCAACGACCCGGCCGTCCTCGCCAGGGTCCGGCAGCTGTGGAAGCCCGTCAACGAGCTCGGCGAGCGAATGGACGCGCAAGGCAAGCGCATGGACCTGCAGGCCAAGGTCATGGACGGCCTGGCCGCGCGGATCGACGCGGTGACCCGCGACGTTGATAACGGCCCTGTGGCGCAAGAGCGCCAGCGGCTGGAGCGCCAGATGGAAGCGCTGGCGGCGAAGCAGGAAGCGATCGCCGAGCGCATGGTGGCCGCCAGCGAACCGCCGAGCCACGACCAGGGCAAGGAAAGCCTGCGCAAACAGCGCGAGCTGGAGGCGGCGCTGCACCGCGAAATGGCTCCGACGCAACGCGAAATGGCGCAACTGCAGCGCGACATGGCCGAGAAAATGGCCGGCCTGCAGCGTAACCAGGCGCCGATGAAGGCGCTCAACCTGCAGATGGCCGAAGCCAGCAAACCGATGGCCGAACTGGGGCGGCGCATGGGCGAACTGGGCCGCGAGCAGGCCAAGGCCAGCCGCGAAGCCGAGCGCAACTTCAAAGCGCTGGTGCAGGACGCCATCCGCAGCGGCAAGGCGGTGCCGGCGCAAGGCTTGATGTAGGCGTGGTGTGCGCCGCCGGGCCGCTTCGGCGCATCCCGGCGGATGCCGCAACGCCACATATGGACCGACCCCGAAAGGCCGCTGCCGGTATAATCACGGCATGCAAAATCTTCTTCACAATCTTAACGACGAACAACTCGCTGCCGTGACCCTGCCGGCCCAAAGCGCCCTGATTCTGGCCGGCGCAGGCTCCGGCAAAACCCGCGTCCTGACGACCCGCATCGCCTGGCTGATCCAGACCGGGCAGGTGTCGCCGTCCGGCATCCTGGCCGTGACCTTCACCAACAAGGCCGCCAAGGAAATGACGGCGCGTTTGTCGGCAATGATGCCGATTAATACACGGGGCATGTGGATCGGCACGTTCCACGGATTGTGCAACCGCCTGCTGCGCACGCATCACCGCGATGCCGCGCTGCCGCAGACCTTTCAAATTCTCGACTCGCAGGACCAGCTGTCGGCGATCAAGCGCCTGATCAAGGCCAACAACATCGACGACGAGAAGTTCCCGCCGAAAGAGGTGATGTACTTCATCAACGGCGCCAAGGACCAGGGTCTGCGCGCCGACAAGATCGACCCGTACAACGCCGACGAGCGCAAGAAGGTCGAGCTGTACCAAATGTACGACGACCAATGCCAGCGCGAGGGCGTGGTCGACTTCGCCGAGCTGTTGCTGCGCACTTATGAACTGCTCAGCCGCAACCAGCCGCTGCGCCAGCATTACCAGCAGCGCTTCCAGCACATCCTGGTCGACGAGTTCCAGGACACCAACGATCTGCAATACAAGTGGCTCAAGCTGCTGGCCGGCCATGGCGAGCAGGGCGGCGGCGCGCTGTTCGCCGTCGGCGACGACGACCAGAGCATCTACGCCTTCCGCGGCGCCAACGTCGGCAACATGAGCGCCTTCGAGCGCGAGTTCCACGTCAAGAACCTGATCAAGCTGGAGCAGAACTACCGCTCGCACGGCCACATCCTGGACGCCGCCAACGTGCTGATCGCCAACAACAGCAAGCGCCTGGGCAAGAACCTGCGCACCGACGCCGGCCATGGCGAGCAGGTGCGCGTGTACGAAGCCAGCTCCGACCTGGCCGAGGCGCAATGGATCATTGAAGAAACCAAGAACCTGATCGCCGATGGCGCCTCGCGCAGCGAGATCGCGGTGCTGTACCGCTCCAACGCGCAATCGCGCGTGATCGAGCACGCGCTGTTCTCGGCCGGCATTCCGTACCACGTCTACGGCGGCCTGCGCTACTTCCAGCGCGCCGAGGTCAAGCACGCGATCGCGTATTTGCAACTGATGGACAACCCGCACAACGACTCTGCCTTCCTGCGCGTGGTCAACTTCCCCACGCGCGGCATCGGCCTGCGCTCGATCGAAGCGTTGCAGGCGGCGGCCGACCAGCACCGGGTGTCGCTGTACGCGGCCGTGCCATACGTCATGGGCAAGGCCGGCTCGTCGCTGGGCGGCTTCGTCAAATTGATCGAGGGTGCGCGCTTCGAAACGCAGCAGATGGCGTTGCCGGAACTGGTGCGCGTGGTGCTGGAGGCCAGCGGCCTGTTGGCGCACTATCAAACCGAAAAAGAAGGCGCCGACCGCATCGAGAACCTGGAGCAGATGGTCAGCGCGGCGACGCAATTCGTCTCGGAGGAAGGCTTCGGCCAGGGCGCGCCGGCGCACCTGGGTCCGCGTTCGCAGGAGCAGTCCGGCCTGCCGGTGGTCAACGAAGACGGCTTTGAGATCCTCGACGCCGACGCCCCGCTGGCGACGGTGATGTCGCCGCTGTCGGCGTTCCTGTCGCACGCCTCGCTGGAGGCTGGCGACAACCAGGCCACGGCCGGCCAGGAAGCGGTGCAGATGATGACGGTGCACTCGGCCAAGGGGCTCGAGTTCAACAACGTCTTCATCACCGGGCTGGAGGAGGGCTTGTTCCCGCACGAAACCAGTTCGCGCGAGGATGGCGGCGTGGAAGAGGAGCGGCGCCTGATGTACGTGGCGATCACGCGCGCGCGGCAGCGCCTGTACATGTGCTTCGCGCAGACGCGCATGCTGCACGGACAAACACGCTACAACATGAAGTCGCGCTTCTTCGACGAATTGCCGGAGGACGCGCTCAAGTGGCTGTCGCCGAAGGTGCAATCGCACTGGTTCGCCAACAAGAAAACGCCGTGGGACGACGTCGCGCCGCTGGCCGGTTCCGACAACGCCATCGCGCAAAAGATCGCGCAAAACATGGCCAACAAGGTGCCGGGCGCTGGCTGGCGCATCGGCGAATCGGTCGCGCACGGCAAGTTCGGCGAAGGCGTGATTGTCAATATCGAAGGCAGCGGCGCCAACGCCCGCGCCCAGATCAACTTCGGCAGCAACGGCATGAAGGTGCTCGACCTCAGCATCGCCAAGCTCGAGCGTTTAGCCCATTGATGAGGTGCCACGGTTCCACGTAGGGCAACTCCGGGGTCAGGTCCACCATTTCTACACGGGCTTAACCGTGGATCCTTAAATGGCGGTTTAGAGCGTGATTTTGCGCGCGGCTTAATCGGTACGGTCCCGTCCGTGTAGAAATGGTGGACCTGACCCCGGAGTTAAAGCAACGGTTCCGGGCTGTCTTCTTTGACTGGAACGCCGAGGTCGGTGGGGCCGAAGATTTGTCGGTAGGCGATGTACAACGTGCAGTGCGTCAGCACGATGGTGATCAGGAACAGCGTGAAGATGCCCGCCATCGCCAGCTGCGACGCGCCAAGGATCAGCACGACGATCTGGCAGGCGATGAAGTTCAGCAGATATAAGGTCACCGCCGCCGTCAGAAAGGCTTTCCAGCCACGCAGCACCGCAACCACGCTGAAAAACAGCGCCTTGTTCAACTTCATCTGTTGCCAGTAGATCAGCGGCGCGGTCAGGCACATCAGTATCCAGCCCACCGTGTAGATCGTCGATGCGATGAGCACCGCGACCAGCAAACCGTCTAACTGGCCCTGCTCGATCTGCGGTGGACGCTTGCTGACCAGCATGACGGTCTCGCCGGCCATGGCGTACAACACGCCCAGCGCGAGCGCCACCAACAGCAGGTTGAGCGCGCCCACGGTCAGCAACGGACTGCGCACCGGCTTGCGGAAACCGCTCAGCAGCAGATTCGGCAGGGCGCGCTTGCCCTGGTCGACCTGCGCGCAGCCTTCCAGGATCGCGACCGAGAACAGCGGCGTCAGGATGAATGGCGCGATCTGCCCCAGTATCGGCACGATCATCGAAAACAACGACACGAACATGCAGCAAAAGAACAGCGCCATGAGGCCGCCGGGCTGCTTGCGGAAAAGCATCATGCCCTGCTTGACCCATTGCCATCCGGCGCGCGCGGGGAATTTATTCATCAGAAAAGTTTCGGCGCCAGCGTGGCGATGCGTTCGCGCAAGATGCGCTCAAAGTGGGTCGGATCGTGCGGGGTGAGCATTTCGGCTTCGCGCGGCAGGTAGTAATCGTACAGGCGCGACAGCCAGAAGCGCAGCGCCGCCGCCCGCAGCATCGGCTGCCAGGCGGTTTGTTCGGCCTCGGTGAACGGACGCACGGCGTGGTAGGCGTCGAGCAGCGCGCGCACGCGGGCCGTGTCGAGCACGCCGGTGTCGAGATCGATGCACCAGTCGTTGACGGTGACGGCGACGTCGAACAGCCAGGTGTCGCAGCCGGCGAAGTAAAAGTCGAAGAAGCCGGTCAGGCGCTCGCCGTCGAACATGACGTTGTTGCGGAACAGGTCCGCGTGCACCGGGCCGCTTTGCAGTGTGCGGTAGGTTTCGCAGCCGGCGAACGCCTCCTGGAAGTGCATCTCGGCCTTGAGCAGGTGGGCGTTGCTTTCCGACAGGAAGGGCAGCACTTGCGGCGTGGTGGCGTTCCACCAGTCCAGGCCGCGCAGATTCGGCTGTTGCAGCGGATAGTCTCGGCCGGCAAGATGCATGCGCGCCAGCATGGCGCCCACTTCGGCGCAATGGACCGGCTGCGGGGCCATCTGCGAGCTGCCCTCGAGCTTGGTGACGATGGACGCCGGCTTGCCGTGCAGCGGCACGATCAGCTCGCCGTTGTCGGTGGCGATCGGCGCCGGCACGGCCACGCCGCGATCGGCCAGGTGGCGCATCAGGTTCAGATAGAAAGGCAGTTGCTCGAACGATAAGTTTTCAAAGATCGTGAGCACGAACTCGCCGCGCTCCGTGGTCAAGAAGAAATTGCTGTTCTCAATGCCGGAGGCGATGCCCTTGAGGGCCAGCGGCTTGCCGAGGGGGAATTGCGTGATCCACTGGGTGACATCGTCCAGGGTGACCGGGGTAAACACTGCCATGTGCAAGCTTGATGAGGTTCGTTGTATCGGCGCCCGCCGTGGCGGACGTCCGGAATGCCTGCCGAGGCAGGCGCGTCTTTAATAATAATTGTTGTTGATACTACCGCGTTTACTTGGCGGCCGGCGCTGCTGGCGGCGGTGGCGGTGCGTCGGCCTCGACCGCCGCTTCGTCTTCCGGATTTTTCTTTTTCTTGCCGCCGAAGGTCATCACGGTCCACTGCGGACCGCGCGCGGCGCCGGACATGGCGTCGCCCGGCAGGGAACTGCCCACCGGATGGGTCGGTTTCAGGGTGTAGGTGCTCGGACCGCTTTTGACGGTCGCTTCCACCACGTTGCCGCTGTTGTCGCGGCGTTCGGTGATCTGGCGCTCCGGCGCCGGCTTGGCCGTCACCGTGATCGGATCGTCGGCCACTTCCTCCAGTTTTTCCAGTTTCGGCGGCGCCTGGCTCGGCGTCGACTGCGCGAACGCGTTGGCGCCGAGCGCCAGGAGGAGTGCCGGCCAGAGGAGTGAGGTGCGCGTCATGATGGATCGCCTTAGTAGGTAAAAAGCCGTGGAATTTTTATGTATGATCCATTGTAACAAACAGACACGCTTCCCTGTGCGCCGTGGCCGATTTCGCGCTGATTTACGGAGGATTTCCCCACACGGAATGTGGAATTTCCTTAAGATATTGTCATACTTGAAATGCGGGCGCGGCAGGCGGACGTCGGCCAAAACCTGCGATAATGCGGCATTCGTGGCAAATCACGCCCTTTTGCCCTCACATCTCTTTAGTTCCTATGCAAAATACCCTGCTGTTAGTTGACGGTTCCAGTTACCTTTACCGCGCCTTCCACGCGCTGCCCGACCTGCGCAGCCCGGACGGCCACCCGACCGGCGCCATGCACGGCATGGTCAATATGCTGCGTCGCCTGCGCGCCGATTACCCGGCCGCCTACATCGCCTGCGTGTTCGACGCCAAGGGTAAAACGTTCCGCGACGACATGTATCCCGACTATAAGGCCACGCGCGCGCCGATGCCCGACGACCTGCGCCTGCAGATCGAGCCGATCCACATCGCCGTCAAGGCCATGGGCTGGCCGATCCTGATGGTCGACGGCGTCGAGGCCGACGACGTCATCGGCACCTTGTCGGTGGACGCGGCCAGGGCCGGCATGAAGGTGGTGGTGTCGACCGGCGACAAGGATCTGGCGCAACTGGTCAATCCGCAAGTCATGCTGATCAACACCATGACCAACGAGAAGATGGACGAGGCCGGCGTGCTGGCCAAGTTCGGCGTGCCGCCGAACCGCATCATCGATTACCTGACCCTGATCGGCGACACGGTCGACAATGTGCCCGGCGTCGCCAAGTGCGGACCGAAGACGGCCTTGAAGTGGCTGACGCAGTACGACAGCCTGGACGGCGTGATGGCCAATGCCGACAAGATCACCGGCGCCGTCGGCGAGAACCTGCGCAAGGCGCTCGAGTGGCTGCCGAAGGGCCGCGAACTGATCACCGTCAAGACCGACTGCAACCTGTCCGAGCACATGATGTCGATCAGTGAATCGCTGATCGCGCGCCCCGAGGACTCGGAAACCTTGCTGACCTTCTTCGGCCAGTACGGCTTCAAGACCTTGCTGCGCGAACTGAACGCGCTGACCCCGGCCGCCCCGATCGGCGCGGCTGGCAAGGCGGCGGCGGCCGTCGCCGCCGGCGGCGCGGTGTCGGCCAACGGCGACCTGTTTGGCGAAGTGCCGAAGGTCAACGTCAACTACGAGACCGTGTTTACCGACGAGCAGCTCGACAAATGGATCGCATTGATCGGCGCCGCCGAGCTGACCGCCGTCGACACCGAAACCACGTCGCTGGAGCCGATGACGGCGCAGCTGGTCGGCATTTCGCTGTCGGTGCAGCCGGGCGTGGCTTGCTACATTCCGGTCGCGCACGCCTATCCCGGCGTGCCGGAGCAGTTGACCCGCGAGCATGTGCTGGAAAAACTCAAGCCCTGGCTGGAGGACGAAACAAAGCTCAAGGTCGGCCAGAACCTGAAATACGACAGCCACATCTTCGCCAACCACGGCGTATCCCTGCGCGGCATCCATCACGATACCTTGCTGCAATCGTATGTGTTCGAATCGCACCGCACGCACGACATGGACGGCCTGGCGCTGCGCCACCTGAACCACACGACGATCCCGTTCGTCGACGTCTGCGGCAAGGGCGCCAGCATGATCACCTTCGACAAGGTGGACATCCAGCGCGCCACCGAATACGCGGCCGAGGACGCCGACATCACGCTGCGCCTGCACCTGTCGATGATCGGCGAGGTCGAGAACGACGAGCGCCTGAGCTACATCTACCGCAACATCGAGCTGCCGACGGCGGTGGTGCTGCAAAAGATCGAGCGCAACGGCGTGCACATCGACGCCGCGCTGCTCGACACGCAATCGGCCGAACTGGGCGCGCGCATCGTCGAGCTGGAGGCGAAGGCGCATGAGCTGGCCGAGCAGCCGTTCAACCTGGGTTCGCCAAAGCAGATCGGCGAGATCTTCTTCGAGAAATTGAAGCTGCCGGTGGTTAAGAAGACCCCGAGCGGTGCGCCGTCGACCGACGAGGAAGTGCTGCAAAAGCTGGCCGAGGACTATCCGTTGCCGAAGGTGCTGCTGGAATACCGCAGTCTGTCGAAGCTGAAGTCGACCTACACCGACAAGCTGCCGAAGGGCATCAACAAGGAAACCGGCCGCGTGCACACCAACTACGCGCAGGCGGTGGCGGTGACGGGCCGTCTGGCGTCGAACGATCCGAACTTGCAGAATATTCCGATCCGCACCAAGGAAGGCCGCCGCATCCGCGAGGCATTCATCGCGCCGCCGGGCAGCCACATCGTCTCGGCCGACTATTCGCAGATCGAGCTGCGCATCATGGCGCATATTTCGGGTGACGAAAACATGCTGCGCGCGTTCGCCGAAGGCGTGGACATTCACCGCGCCACCGCCGCCGAGATCTTCGGCGTGGCGCCGGACGAGGTCTCGAGCGAGCAGCGCCGCTATGCCAAGGTCATCAACTTCGGCCTGATTTACGGGATGAGCGCGTTCGGCCTGGCGTCCAACCTGGGCATCGAGCGCGCCGCCGCGCAAAGCTACATCGACCGTTATTTCGCCCGCTTCTCCGGCGTGAAACAGTATATGGACGACACCCGCCTGCAGGCGAAGGCGCGCGGCTATGTCGAGACCGTTTTCGGACGCCGCCTGTGGCTGCCGGAGATCAATTCGCCGAACGGTCCGCGCCGCCAGGGTGCCGAACGGGCCGCGATCAACGCGCCGATGCAAGGCACGGCGGCCGACCTGATCAAGCTGGCGATGGTGGCGGTGCAGAACTGGCTCGAGACCGACAAGTTGCAGACCAAGATGATCATGCAGGTGCACGATGAACTGGTGCTGGAAGTGCCGGATGCCGAGCTGGAGCTGGTCAAGCAAAAGCTGCCGGAATTGATGGCCGGCGTCGCGCAACTGAAAGTGCCGCTGACGGCCGAAGTCGGCGTCGGCAAAAACTGGGATGAAGCGCACTAAAAGCACGCTTCGCCAACAACCGACCCGCAAGTCTGGGGTCGTACCCGTACGGGGTACGACCCCGGTGTGCCGGGTCTAACATTACCGGAGGAGTCGCATGGATGATTTGAAGCGGGACGCGGAGAGTTTGTTGACGAAAACCAGCCTGTCGGACGGTGTCGACCGCCGCGACTTCCTCAAAGTGGCGCTGGGCAGCGGTTTTGCCGCCGCAGCGATGCCGGTGATGGCGCAAAACGTCATCAAAACCGACACCGCCGGCCTGACCGCCGGCACCATCACCCTCACGGTCGATGGCCAGACCGTCCCCGTCTACCGCGCCCAGCCGGAAGGCAAGAGCAATCTGCCGGTGGTGCTGGTGATTTCCGAAATCTTCGGCGTGCACGAACACATCGCCGACGTCGCCCGCCGCTTCGCCAAGCTCGGCTATCTGGCGCTGGCGCCGGACCTGTTCGTGCGCCAGGGCGATCCGCAAAAATCGGCCTCGATCGCCGACCTGCAACGCGACATCATCTCCAAAACCCCGGACACCCAGGTCATGGCCGACCTGGACGCGCTGGTCGCCTGGGCCAAGGCCAATGGCGGCAACCCCGACAAGATCGCCATCACCGGCTTCTGCTGGGGCGGGCGCGTGACGTGGATG
The DNA here is from genome assembly GCF_979254035.1 of Duganella sp. AC237. Lineage (NCBI taxonomy): Bacteria > Pseudomonadati > Pseudomonadota > Betaproteobacteria > Burkholderiales > Oxalobacteraceae > Duganella > Duganella sp. AC237. The sequence continues at coordinate 1,159,606 of NZ_CEEDEW010000003.1, forward strand.
TACGCGGCGCACAATCCGTCGATCAAGGCCGGCGTGGCCTGGTACGGCCGCCTGGTCGGCACCTCCAACGCCAACACGCCCACCAATCCGATCGATATCGCGGCCAAGCTGAATGTGCCCGTACTCGGCCTGTACGGCGAGAAAGATACCGGCATCACCCAGGATTCGATCAAGGCGATGCAGGCCATGCTGGCCAAGGGACCGAACAAATCGACCTTCGTCATCTACCCCAATTCCGGCCACGCCTTCCACGCCGACTACCGTCCCAGCTATGTGGAAGCGGACGCCAAGGACGGCTGGGGACGCATGCTGGCGTGGTTCAGGCAGAACGGCGTGGCGTGATACAGCAGTCGGCGGATTGAGCCGCGCGGCAACCCGGAAAGGCGGGGTCGTACCCCACGGGGTACGACCCCCGTGTGCCGCCGTACGGGGTAAAAAAGCCGATTTAGCCACTTTTCAGCCAAAAATGAGCAGGAAAGCGTGCCGGGCGGTAAAATAACGCCCCCGGCCTGCGCAGCGGCACGGCTCCAGGTACAAGAGGCTATAACATCGATCCCATACTCATCTCCATATTACTGGCGACCACACTAGCCGGTGTCGTCAGCATTTCGGCCGCTGCCGTGTTCTCGTTTACGTTGCTCTCGAAGGTAGTCGAGCGCATGGTCAGCCTGTCGGTCGGCATCATGCTGTCGACCTCGCTGCTGCACGCCTTGCCGGAAGCGTTCGAATCGCACGCCAGCGCGCGCAGCCTGTTCGCCACCTTGCTGGCCGGCCTGCTGGCGTTCTTCCTGCTGGAAAAGCTGGCCATCATGCGGCACTCGCACCACCACGAGGGCGACGGCCATCATCACCACCACGGGCACGACAAGCATGAGGCGGGCAAGGCCGGCTGGATGATCCTGGTCGGCGACGGCATGCACAACTTCACCGACGGCATTTTGATCGCCGCCGCGTTTATGGCCAACCCGGAGCTGGGCCTGGTGACGGCGCTGGCCATCATCGCACACGAAATCCCGCAGGAAATCGGCGACTTCATCGTGCTGCTCAACGCCGGTTTTTCGCGCACTCGGGCGTATGTCTACAATTTGCTGTGCAGTTTGCTGGCGATCGCCGGCGGCCTGCTGGGTTATTACACCCTGGACCGCGCCAGCGAGCTGATCCCGTATGTGCTGGTGTTCGCGTCGTCCGGTTTCATCTACATCGCCGTGAGCGACCTGATGCCGCAGATGCAACGCCGCGCCACCTTGCGCGAATCGGTGCCGCAAGTGCTGCTGATCGCCACTGGCGTTGCCATCGTGCTGTTCCTGACCCGCAACCATTGATCCACCCGTCTCGCTTGCGTTGAAGCTTGCAGCCAGCGCCGCCCGGCGTATGATGGTGGAATGAACCCCAGAGAAAAGAAGCAGGCGGAAGCGTTAGCGGCCCTTTCGGCCGCCGATCGCGCTCGCCTGGAGCGCCTGGCGGCGATGGCGAAAATGAGCGCCGATGATCTGTGGACGGATGTCCGGCGTTACGGTTTCGACGACGTTGAGGAGGGCATTCTCGCCGACATCGAGGCCGACGAGTATTTTAAGTCCAATGCAGGCATCGCCAATGAGGAAGTGATGAGGCACATTAAGGACTTGATCGCAAATCACAGCAAGAGGAATTTAGATGGACGCCAAATCTAAACAGGCGGTGGCACTGGCTGCTCTCTCGGCAGCAGATCGGGCGCGGCTGGAGCGTTTGGCCGCTCGCGCCGACGTAAGTCTAGAGGCTATATGGTCCGACGTGTGGCTCTACGGGTTTGAAGATACGGAGGACAGCGTCGAGACGAATCTGGCTGCCGCCGACGACATTGCAGCAGGTCGGACGGTCTCCAACGAGGAAGTGATGAAAGGGCTGAAGCGTATAGTGGATAGCCATGCCGGCCGCAAACAGCGCTCCGGTTAAGCTGCCAATTCGATGGCTGCCGAACGCGCAAAGGGCTGCCGAGAAATCACTTAATCATATTGCTGCGCAAGACCCAAACGCTAGCGCGCTGGTCTACAAGCGTTTGCTTAGCGCTCTAGACGTGATCTCGCTGCAGCCAGCGATTGGCACTCCGACGCATCAAAAGAATATCAAACGTTTCCCTATCCCTAAGACCGGGCACACGATTGAGTACCGCCCCACAACAAGTGAAATCGTCATTACCCGCTGGATTCGCCAAGCGAGACTGCGGAAGCCTTAGCCCCCGGTCGCCACCGGCCGCGCCGGATCCGAGCACCACTCGCTCCAGGAGCCGGGATACAGCGCCGCGCCCGGCAGCCCTGCGACCTCCAACGCCAGCAAATTGTGGCAAGCCGTCACACCCGAGCCGCACTGCATGATCGCTTGCGGCGCCGCCGCGAACAACGGTGAGAATTCCTGTTTCAACTGCTCGGCGCTCTTGAAGCGTCCATCCGGCGTCAGATTGTCCTTGAAGAAGCGGTTCTTGGCGCCGGGGATATGCCCGCCGACCGGATCGATGGTCTCGTTCTCGCCACGGAAGCGGTCCGCCGCGCGCGCATCGACCACCACCCGCGTCTGCGTGACCAGGTTCGACTCCACATCCTCCAGCGTCACCGTGTGCATCAGCGAAGGTTTGTCGCTGATCGTTCCGGCCGACCGCGTGACCACCATCGTCACCAGCGGCAAGCCCTGCGATTGCCACGCGGCCAGGCCGCCGTCGAGCACCGCCACCGCCGGATGGCCGACCCAGCGCAGCAGCCACCACAGCCGCGCGGCGAACATGCCGCCGTGCGCGTCGTAGGCCACCACTTGCGTGTCGTCGTCGATGCCCCAGCCGCGCAAGGTCGCGATCAGCGCGGCGCGATCCGGCAGCGGATGGCGGCCGTGGAACTTGCCGTCCGCGCCCACCTTGGCGCCCGACAGGTCGGTGTCGATGTTGGCGAACTGCGCGTTCTGGATATGGCCGATGGCAAAGCCGTCGCGGCCCGCGTTCGGATTCATCAGGTCATGCCGGCAATCGAGGATGACCCAGTTGTCATCGTTCAGATGTTGGGACAGGTCGGCGGCGCTGATTAACGTGGTGTGCATGTTCCGGACTCCTTAGACTTCACTGGCGATCGGGTCGGTATTGGCGATGGCCTTACCGCGTTCGGTGTTGCGGGTATTGTAGAACGTCGCGGCCACGCCCGACGCCAGAATGATGGCAATGCCGGCCCAGCTGTGCCAGCTGAACACGTCGCCGAACACCAGCACGCCCCAGATACTGGAGAAGACGATGCCGGTGTACTGCAGATTGGCGACGACCAAGGTCTGGCCGAGGCGGTAGGCGCGCGTCATGGCGATCTGCGCGCTGGTGGCGCACACGCCGATGCCCAGCAACAGCAGGGCGCCGTGGACCGTGTTGATCGGATGCCACACGGCCGGTTTGTCGCCGGCAAAAAGGAAATTGCCGGCCACGCCGGCGACGATGTTCATCACCGCGAAGTAGAACACCACGCGGTTTTCCGGTTCGCCGGCCAGGCCCAGCTTGCGCACCTGCATGTAGGCCATCGCCGTCAGCACGCTCGAGAACAGCGCGATCAGCGCCGGCACCAGCTGGTTGGCGTGGAAGGCCGGTTGCAGCAGCAGGGTGACGCCGACAAAACTCATCGCCACGGCCACCAGCAGCGGCCATTTGACCTGGTTCTTGGCGTGCCACCAGCCCATCGCGAACAGCCACACGGCGATCCAGATCGGCGACAGGTAGTTGAGCGTCATGGCGGTGGCCAGCGGCAGGTTGGCGATCGAGTAGTACCACAGCCACAGCGAGATGACGCCGATCAGGCAGCGCCAGAAGTGCGCCATCGGCATGGTGGTGCGGAAGCTGCCGCCCTGGGCGCGGATGATCACCGCCAGCACGATGACGCCGACGATGCCCCGGTACATGACCATTTCAGACGTCGAGAACTCTTCGGAGGCCAGCTTCACGCACACCCCCATGATGGCGAACATGAAGCTTGCGAACAACATCCAAAGTGACTGCATCTGATTCCTTACATCTGCGTGAAACGGTTTTATATGTCTATATTGGCGCGGTACCACTCGTGGAAGTGCTGCATGCCGTCTTCCATCGGCGACTGGTAGGGGCCGGCGTCGCTGGTGCCGCGATCGAACAGGGCCTTGCGGCCGGCGTCCATGCGCAGGGCGATCTCGTCGTCCTCGGCCACGGTTTCCATGTAGGCGGCGCGTTCGGCCTCGATGAACTCGCGCTCGAACAGCACGATTTCCTCGGGGTAGTAGAACTCCACCACGTTGCGGGTGCGCTGCGGGCCGTCCGGCCACAGGGTCGAGACGATCAGCACGTGCGGATACCACTCGACCATGATGTTCGGATACAGGGTCAGCCAGATGGCGCCGTACGGCGGCGGTTCGCCGCCACGGAACTTGAGCACCTGCTCCTGCCAGCGCTTGTAGATCTCGGAACCCGACTTGAGCAGGCCCTTGTTCACGCCCACGGTCTGCACGCTGTAGTCGCGGCCGAATTCCCAGCGCAGGTCGTCGCAGCTGACAAAGCCGCCCAGGCCCGGGTGGAACGGTTCGACGTGGTAGTCCTCCAGATAGACCTCGATGAAGGTCTTCCAGTTGTAGTTGCAGATCTGCACTTCGGCGTGATCGAACATGTAGCCGGAGAAATCCAGGTCCCCCGTCACCGACAGGTTCTTGAGCTTGTCCATGACGTTGTAGCCGTTCTGCTCGAACAGCAGCCCGTTCCAGCTTTGCAGCTGGGTCTTGGGCAGGTTCAGGCACGGCGTCTCGGCGAAATGGGGCGCGCCGATCAGCTCGCCCTTGAGGTCGTAGGTCCAGCGGTGCAGCGGGCAGACGATGTTGTTGGCATTGCCACGCCCGTTGAACATCAGCGCCTGGCGGTGGCGGCAGACGTTGGACAGCAGCTCGAGCCCGTTTGCGTTGCGCACCAGCATACGCCCTTCGTTTTCGGAAACAAGGGTCGCAAAGTCGCCGACGTTCGGCACCATCAGTTCGTGTCCGACGTAACGCGGACCGGCCTGGAATAATTGCTGCATTTCACGCTGCAACAGCGCTTCGTCGAAGTAGACGTTTACCGGCAGTTGCGCGTGTGGACGCGCCAGCTTGGCGTGGGTACCCAGATCGGACATCCCAACCCCCCTTAATATGTACATCAAACCAAAGAGAGACAGAATCCGTAAAGACCTGAATTCAAGTTCGTTGAAAATGGTATTTCGGACAGAACCGGCGATTATAGCGTGTTTCATTCCCTGCCGACAGACGCCAGTGCTTGTTTTCTGTGCAAAAACTTGTAACAAACACATGCAGATCATGTATATGGGGTCGATTGCGATAAAATCCATAGTTCGCCAACGGTGCGGCCGCTATAGTTCCACCGGAGAAGGTGGTTTGTTCTAAAATAACGGGCTACACTGCGCTGGCGGGTATTGTTAACCGCAAGTTAGCCTGGAATACGCCTGGAATTTGCCTTGAAGTTTGCCTTGAAGCCTGAGTGACTATGTCTAAGAAATTAACCGCCGACGCGACCGCCGCCGCCCCCGTCTCGTTTGAAGAAGCGATGGCGGAGCTGGCAACACTGGTCGCGCAAATGGAAGCAGGGCAACTGCCGCTCGAAGCGTCCGTGGCCGCCTACGCGCGCGGCTCGGAGCTGGTCAAGTTCTGCGCCGCCCAGCTCGAGAAAGTCGAATCCCAGGTCAAGGTGCTGGAGGGCGACATGCTCAAGCCGTTCGCGGAGACCGGCGAGGCCGAACAATGAGCGGCGCCTTCGACGACTGGATGAAAACCGTGCAGGCCGGGTCTGAAAACGATTTATCCGGTTTCCTGCCGACCGCGACGACGGTGCCGGCCAAGCTGCACGACGCCATGCGCTACGCGCTGCTCGGCGGCGGCAAGCGCGTGCGCCCGCTGCTGGTGTACGCGGCCGGCGCGCTGTTCGACGCCGACCCGGCCACCTTGGCGCGCGCCGCGGCCGCCGTCGAAATGATCCACGCCTATTCTCTGGTCCACGACGACATGCCGTGCATGGACGACGACGCGCTGCGCCGCGGCAAGCCGACCGTGCACGTCGCCTACGACGAGGCGACCGCGCTGCTGGTTGGCGACGCGCTGCAATCGCAGGCCTTCCTGGTGCTGTCCGAGGCGACCGGCGTGCCGCCGTCCCGCCAGGTGGCGATGCTGCGCCTGCTGGCGCACGCCTCCGGCTCGGCCGGCATGTGCGGTGGCCAGGCGATCGATCTGGACAGCGTGGGCCTGAGCCTGACCTTGGAACAGCTGGAGCAGATGCACCAGCTGAAAACCGGCGCGCTGCTGCGCGCCGCCGTGATCCTTGGCGCGCTGGCCGGCAAGGATCTGGACGACGCCGAACTGGCGGCGTTGAACACCTACGCGCGCGCCATCGGCCTGGCGTTCCAGGTGGTCGACGACGTGCTCGACGCCACGGCCGATTCGGCCACCCTGGGCAAGACCGCCGGCAAGGACGCCGCCGACAACAAGCCGACCTACGTCTCGATACTGGGTCTGGAACCGTCGCGCGCGCTGGCGCAAACATTGCGGCTCGATGCGCACGCAGCGCTCGCGCCGTTCGGAGACAAGGCTCTGCGGTTACGCGAACTCGCGGATTTGATCGTGCAGCGGAAGGCATAAATGAACTTGCTACAAAATATAGATTCACCAGCCGATGTGCGCAAACTGGCGTACACCCAACTGACGCCGCTGGCGCACGAACTGCGCGCCTACCTGCTCGATTCGGTCTCCAAGACCGGCGGCCATTTGTCGTCCAACCTCGGCACCGTCGAACTGACCGTGGCGCTGCACTACGTGTTCAACACGCCGCACGACCGCATCGTCTGGGACGTCGGCCATCAGACCTATTCGCACAAGATCCTCACGGGCCGGCGCGAGCGCATGAACACCTTGCGCCAGCTGAACGGCATCTCCGGCTTCCCCAAGCGCGACGAGAGCGAGTACGACACCTTCGGCACCGCGCACTCGTCGACGTCGATTTCGGCCGCGCTGGGCATGGCGCAGGCGGCCAAGATCAAGGGCGAGCAGCGCCACGCGATCGCCGTCATCGGCGACGGCTCGATGACCGCCGGCATGGCGTTCGAAGCGCTGAACAACGCCGGCGTGCAGGACGACATCAACCTGCTGGTCATCCTCAACGACAACGACATGTCGATCTCGCCGCCCGTCGGCGCCTTGAACCGCTACCTGGCGCGCCTGATGTCGGGGCAGTTCTACGCCGCCGCCAAGAATGTCGGCAAGTCGGTGCTGCCAGGTCCGGTGCTGGAACTGGCCAAGCGCCTGGAAGAACATGCCAAGGGCATGGTGGTGCCGGCCACGATGTTCGAGGAATTCGGCTTCAACTACATCGGCCCGATCGACGGCCACGATCTGGATTCGCTGATCCCGACGCTGCAAAACATCAAGCAGCTCAAGGGACCGCAGTTCCTGCACGTGGTGACCAAGAAGGGCCAGGGCTACAAGCTGGCCGAGGCCGAGCCGACCCTGTACCACGGCCCGGGCAAGTTCAATCCGGCCGAGGGCATCAAGCCGGCCACCGCGCCCGGCAAGATGACCTACACCGAGGTGTTCGGCAACTGGCTGTGCGACATGGCGGCCGCCGACCAGAAGCTGGTCGGCATCACGCCGGCCATGCGCGAGGGTTCGGGCATGGTGCGCTTCGAGCAGGAATACCCGGACCGCTACTTCGACGTCGGCATCGCCGAGCAGCACGCGGTGACCTTCGCCGCCGGCCTGGCGTGCGAGGACATGAAGCCGGTGGTGGCGATTTATTCGACCTTCCTGCAACGCGCCTACGATCAATTGATTCATGACGTCGCGCTGCAAAACCTGGACGTGACGTTCGCGCTGGACCGCGCGGGCCTGGTCGGCGCCGATGGCGCCACGCACGCCGGTAATTACGATCTGGCGTATCTGCGCTGCATTCCGAACATGGTGGTCATGGCCGCGTCGGACGAAAACGAATGCCGCCAGATGCTCACCACCGGCTACCAGTACAAGGGACCGGCGGCGATCCGCTATCCGCGCGGCGCCGGCATCGGCGCGGCCATCAAGCCGGAGCTGACGACGATCGACATCGGCAAGGGCGAGATCAAGCGCAAGGGCCAGAAGATCGCGATCCTGGCGTTCGGTTCCATGGTTTCCCCGTCGATGACTGCGGGCGAAACGCTCGACGCGACCGTCGCCAACATGCGCTTCATCAAGCCGCTGGATGTGGAGCTGGTCAAGCAGCTGGCCGCCGATCACGATTACCTGGTGACGGTGGAAGAGGGCTCGATCATGGGCGGCGCAGGTTCGGCAGTGGCCGAGGCGCTGGCCGCCGAAGGCATCGTCAAGCAGGTGCTGATGATAGGCTTGCCGGACAAATTCATCGACCACGGCGATCCGGTCAAGCTGCTCGCCAGCGTGGGCCTGGATGGCGCCGGCATCACCGCGTCGATCAAGAAGCGTTTCGACAGCGCCGGCGACGAGCCGCGCCTGGTGGTCAACAACGGTTGATCCGCTTACGGTAATCCACCCGTCGCCACCTCTTTGGCCATCGCCTCGTATCCCGCATCGCCGGGATGCAGGTGGTCGCCACTGTCGTAACGCGGCAGCATGCGCGCCGGCCGCGCCGGATCGCGCAGGGCCTTGTCAAAATCGACCACCGCGTCGAACTCTCCGCTTTCCCGTATCCACTGATTGACTTCGCGCCGTACCGCATCCTTCGCCGGCGTGTAATAGCCCTCCAACGGCGTGCCGCGCAGCGCGCCCTCGAACGGCAGCAACGTGGCGCCGACGATGCGCACCCCGCGCACGCGCGCCTGCGCGATCAACTGCCGATACACGGCGATCATATGCTCCGCCCGCATCGGCGGCTCGTCGGGCGCGAAGGCGCTTTGCGGCCAGCCGATGTCATTGATCCCCAAAAGAATCACGACGGTCTTCACGCCTGGCTGGCTCAGTACATCCTGCTCGAAACGCGCTGCGGCGTTGACGCCCATGCGATCGCCCAGCAACCGCGCACCGGAGATGCCGGCGTTGACCACGGCGACGCCGTCCGCGCTTAAACGGGCCGCCAGATAATCCGTCCAGCGGCGGTCGCGGTCCGGTGTCGAGCCGTTGCCATCGGTGATGGAGTCGCCCAGCGCGACCACTATGCCTTTGCCATTTGGCGCTTCGACCAGGATGGCGCTGAGCAGCGCGCGGCCATGCATCGCTTGCGCATCCTTGGGGGTTTCCGTTCCGGTAGCGTTGCCGTCGACGATATGGCCGGTTTGCTGCGCGCCCCAGTGGAAGGTCTTCAACGGCGTCGCCTCCGGCAGGTAGACGCTGACCGCCAGCTTTTCCAGGGTGCCGACGCGCATATCGACAGGATCGCTGACCAGGGGCGCCCCGGCCGGAATGGTGGCTGCGCGCTTGCCGCCAAAAGTCAGCTCCCGCGCGGTACCGGCTGTGTCGCCGGCGCGGGCGATGCGTGCTTCTCCAATGATGATCGGCGCGTCGCCATAGCGGTTCGACAAGACGATGCGTACGCGCGCTCCGCCGACGCTGATGCGCACCGTTTCGCGCACGGTTTGCCGCTCCAGCGTGGCAGGTACGGCGGTCGGCAGCGGAAAATCGGCTCCCCATGTGGCTTGCGGACTGGCGTACCAACTGGTGGTCCAGCCGCCCGTTCGTTCGGCGGCGTACAAAGGCGCCGCCAGTGTCAGTGCGGCGGCAAGTGCGAGATGGTTCAAAGTTTTCATCATGGGCTCCTGTAAAACCGCACGATAGGTCATTCCTAATGTCACGAGAAGACGCGTAATCGGACTATACTTCATTCAAATATCGAATAAACGAGCCATGGATACCATCCGATCATTACGCTGCTTCGTGCGCGCCGTCGAATTGGGCAGCCTGTCGGCGGTCGCGCGCGAAGAGCGCACCACCCAGCCCACCGTCAGCAAATTGATGGCGGCGCTGGAGCGTGAACTGGGCGTGCGCCTGCTCGAGCGCAGCACCACCAGCCTGCAACCGACGCCGCAGGGCAGCCGCTTCTATCAGCGCGCGCTTGGCGTGCTGGCGGAATACCAGGAGGCGGTGGCCGAGGCGCGCGGCCAGACCGACACGCCGGCCGGGCTGATACGCGTCAACGCGCCGGCGGCCTTCGGCCAGTTCCGGCTGAACGCCATGCTGGCGTCCTTTCTGGAGCAGTATCCGCAGGTCGACATCGAACTGATACTGGACGATCGCATGGTCGATCTGGTGAAGGAGGGCGTCGACATCGCGCTGCGCCAGGGCCGTGAGCTGCCGCCGGACGCGGTGGCGCGCCTGGCCGGCGTCTCGCCCAGGCATCTGGTGGCGGCGCCGTCCTATCTGCGCCTGCGCGGCCATCCGTGCCTTCCTGCGGAGCTGGCGGACTTCGACTACATCCGCTTCGCCTGGCTGGCCGATGCCGACATGCTGACGCTGCACAGCGGCGACAAGGTTGAAAGCGTGGTCACGCGCGGCCGTTACCGCGTCAACCACGCGCTGGCGATTCGCGAAAGCCTGGCGGCCGGCGGCGGCATCGGACTGTGTCCGCTATGGCTGGTGCAGGATTTGCTCGACAGCGGGGTGCTGGTGCGCGTACTGCCGGAGTGGGAGGGCCAGCCGCAGGCGCTGCACCTGCTATCGCCCTCGCGCCGCTACCAGCCGCTGCGCGCGCGCTTGCTGCTCGATCATCTGGCCGCGCACATCGCGCGGCTGCCGGGCTACGTCAGTTCGCAACCCGCAACCCGGAATCCTTCAACGGCAGGCGCGCGCCGCCACCATGGGGTCTGACCCTGTTGGGTCAGACCCCGCCTGGATTTGCGGGTTTGCTGCGGCGTTCGTGCTGCCACAGCACATCGCTACCGCCGCCGAAGCGGTTCAGCACCCGCGACAGCACGAACATCAGGTCCGACAATCGATTGACGTATTGGCGCGGATGTTCGTGGATGGTTTCCGTTTTACCCAGGGTGACGATGGCGCGTTCGGCGCGGCGGCACACGGTGCGGCACACGTGCGCCTGCGAGGCCGCGCGCGAACCGGCCGGCAGGATGAATTCCGTCAGCGCCGGCAGTGTCGCGTTGTATTTGGCAAGCAGCGTGTCGAGCCGCTCGACATGCGCCTCGGTGATCATCTGGTAGCCGGGGATGCACAATTCGCCGCCCAGATCGAACAGGTCGTGCTGGATCGTCACCAGCTCCTCGCGCAGGTCGGCCGGCATGTCCTCGCACAGCAGCAGGCCGATGTGCGAATTCAGTTCGTCGACTTCGCCGATCGAATGTATCCGTATGCTGTCCTTGTCGGTGCGGCTGCCGTCGCCAAGGCCGGTGGTGCCGCCGTCGCCGGTGCGGGTGGCGATCTTTGAGAGTCGGTTGCCCATGTGTGGCTCCTGGTGTGGATTATTTGCCGGCGATACTGGCGCGGGTGGGATCGTAGGGGTGGAAGCCGGGCGTGTTCCAGAATGCCTCGAGGCCCTTGGACTCGTACATGGCGATTTCCTCGTCATACATCGGGAACAGGCCGGCCAGGTAGATGGTGCGGTCTTGAAGTTCGAACTTGACCTGGTCCTTGTCCATGAACTGCGGACGGTAGACGAAGCAGGCGTTCATCGCGCTGTCGCCCGACATAGGCATATGCAGGGCGAACGACGACTGGTACGCGAACGCGCGCTTGCCGAAGAACTCCTGCGCGAGGTAGGCGGCGCCCTTGCCCCAGCCCCGATCGGTGGTCCTCAGCGTAAAACTCAGCTCCGGCTTGCCGTGCACCCAATCAGGGTGGCCGGCATTGGACAGGCCGGCGGTGACGGCCGTCAGCATGCCCGCCGCCGGGAAGTCGGCGAAATAGAAGATCAGCATGCGGGGACGACCGCTCAGCGTGATATGGGCGATTTCCGTCGCCTGCATGTTGAAGCGCCGCTCCAGTGCCAGCAGCCACTCTTTTTCAAAATTGTATTCCATACTATTCCAATGGGTTGATATAGCGACGGCCGGGAGATTATACGCCGCACATCGGTCAAAGATATCGCCTGGCGGGACGTTTGTGCTTACAATCGAGGCTCACTCGTGTTTTCAGGCGCAGGTCCCATGAACACTGTCATACCCGAAGCGGAAGTACTAGCCGATATCGCCGCCCGCCGCAAGCAGGTCGCCGGTGCGCTGCGGCAGGTGCTGCCGTCGAGCGCCATCTTGTCCGCGCCGGAGGATACCCGGCCTTACGAGTGCGACGGCCTGGCCGCCTACCGCCAGTTGCCGATGATCGTGGCGCTGCCTGACAGCGAGGCGCAGATCGTCGCCGTGCTGCGCGTGTGCCGCGAGTTGAACGTGCCGATCGTGCCGCGCGGCGCCGGCACCGGCCTGTCCGGCGGCGCCATGCCGATCGCCGATGGCGTGGTGCTGTCGACCGCGCGCCTGAACCGCATCGTGCGCATGGATGCGTACTCGCGCACGGCGGTGGTCCAGCCGGGCGTGCGCAACCTCGCCATCTCAGAGGCGGCGGCGCAGCACCGCTTGTACTACGCGCCCGATCCGTCGTCGCAGATCGCCTGCACCATCGGCGGCAACGTGGCGGAGAACTCGGGCGGCGTGCACTGTCTGAAGTACGGCCTCACCGTCCACAACGTGCTGCGCGTGCGCATGGTGACCATCGACGGCGACGTGGTGGAACTGGGCGGCGAAGCGCTGGATGCGCCGGGACTCGATCTGCTATCGGTTTTCATTGGCTCGGAGGGCATGCTCGGCATCGTGACCGAGGTGACGGTCAAGCTGGTGCCCAAGCCGGCGACGGCGCGCGTGATCATGGCGTCGTTCAACGAGGTGGTGACCGGCTGCGAGGCGGTGGCCGCGCTGATCGCGGCCGGTATTATCCCGGCGGGGCTGGAGATGATGGACCAAACCTCGTCGCGCATGGTCGAACCGTTTGTCCAGGCGGGCTACGACACCGACGCCGCCGCGATTTTGCTGTGCGAGGCCGATGGCACCGCCGAAGAGGTGGAGGAGGAGATCGCCCGCATGTCGGCCGTGCTGCAAACAGCAGGCGCCAGCGCGATCGCCGTGTCGCAGTCGGAGGCGGAGCGCCTGAAGTTCTGGTCCGGCCGCAAGAACGCCTTTCCGGCCGCCGGCCGCATCTCGCCTGACTACTACTGCATGGACGGCACGATACCGCGCAAGCGCCTGGGCGAGGTCCTGACCGGCATCGCGCAAATGGAAACCAGATACGGCCTGCGTTGCGCCAATGTCTTCCACGCCGGCGACGGCAACCTGCATCCGCTGATCCTTTTTAACGCCAACATTCCCGACGAATTCGAGCGCGCCGAAGCCTTCGGCGCCGAGATCCTGGCGCTGTGTGTGGCGGTGGGTGGCACCATCACCGGCGAGCATGGCGTGGGCATCGAGAAGATCGATTCGATGTGCGTGCAGTTCGCGCCGTCCGAGCTGGCGGCGTTCTTCTCGGTCAAGCGCGCGTTCGACCCGGCCGGCCTGCTCAATCCGGACAAGGCGATACCGACGCTGAACCGCTGCGCCGAATTCGGCAAGATGCGCGTCAGCGGCGGCGTGCTGCCGTTCGCCCATCTGCCGCGTTTTTGAACGGAGCCACATGTCCGACGCATCGAAGGATACATACACAGACATCGCCGCGCAGCTTGGTGACCGCATCCGCGCGGCGACGGCTGCCGGAAAGCCCTTGCGCCTGCGCGGCGGCGGCACCAAGGACTGGTACGGCCAGGTGTTGGACGGCGACGTGCTCGACACGCGCGCCTATTCCGGCATCGTGTCGTACGAGCCGACCGAGTTGGTGATCACCGCGCGCTGCGGCACGCCGCTGGCCGAGATCGAGGCGCTGCTGGCGCGGCACAATCAAATGCTGGCGTTCGAGCCGCCCCGCTTCGGGGCCGAATCGACGATAGGCGGCGTGGTCGCCAGCGCCTTGTCCGGGCCGCGCCGCGCCAGCGCCGGCGCCGTGCGCGACTTCGTGCTGGGCGCGGTGTTGATGGATGGAGCCGGCGAGGGACTGCGCTTCGGCGGCCAGGTCATGAAAAACGTCGCCGGATATGACGTCTCGCGCCTGCTGGCAGGATCGCTCGGCACCCTGGGTTTGATACTTGAGGTGTCGCTCAAGGTGCTGCCGTTGCCGGTGAGCGAAACCAGCCTGCGGTTCGACATGAGCGAGATCGACGCGTTGACGCGGTTGAACGAGTGGGCGGGCCAGCCGCTGCCGATATCTGCCAGTTGCTGGCATCGGGGCGCGCTTTGGGTGCGCTTGTCCGGCGCGGGGGCTGCGGTGGACGCGGCGCGGCAAAGGCTGGGCGGCGAAGCGCTGGACGACGGCGTCGCGTTCTGGACATCGCTGCGCGACCAGACGCACGACTACTTCAACGGCGGCGCCTTGTGGCGCCTGTCGGTGCCGCCGGCGGCCAGCGCCATCATCCTGCGCGGCGAGCAGTTGATCGAGTGGGGCGGCGCCCAGCGCTGGCTCAAGGTGGACGATTGCGACGCCGCGCAGGCGGCCGGTATTCGTAGCGCGGTGGCGGCGGCGGGCGGGCACGCGACGCTATTCCGGGGCGGCGACAAGCAGCTTGGCGTCTTTCATCCCCTGGCACCGGCGGTGGCAAAGATTCATGACCGGCTGAAGCAGTCCTTCGATCCGGCCGGGATCTTCAATCCCGGCCGCATGTATTGACAAGAATCCTATGCAAACCAATCTGGCCGATTTCATCAAGAATACCCGCGAAGGCGAAGAGGCCGACGCCATCCTGCGCTCGTGCGTCCACTGCGGTTTTTGCACCGCGACGTGTCCCACCTACCAGTTGCTGGGCGATGAGCTGGACGGGCCGCGCGGGCGCATCTATCTGATCAAGCAGGTGCTGGAGGGCGCGCCGGTCACCGCCAAGACGCAAACGCACCTGGACCGCTGCCTGACTTGCCGCAACTGTGAAACGACTTGTCCGTCGGGCGTGCAGTATGGGCGCTTGATCGACATCGGCCGCAAGGTGGTGGAGGAGCGCGTCGAGCGTCCGCTGATGGAGCGGCTGAAGCGCAAGGTATTGAAGGAGGGCTTGCCGCGCAAGTCGGTCTTCACGGCGGCCTTGCGCGCCGGGCAGCTTTTCCGTCCGCTGCTGTCGCCCGCCATGCAGGACAAGATCCCGGCCATGAAGAGCGCCGGGGCCTGGCCGACGCGCGAGCATGGGCGCAAGATGCTGGTGCTGGAAGGCTGCGCGCAGCCGGCCATGGCGCCCAACATCAACGCCGCCACCGCGCGGGTGCTCGATGCGGTGGGCGTGCAGTTGATTGTCGCCCCCAAGGCCGGCTGCTGCGGAGCGGTACGGCATCACTTGAACGATCACGAGGCGGCGCTGGACGACATGCGCCGCAATATCGACGCGTGGTGGCCGTATGTCGAAAGCGGCGCGGTGGAGGCGATCGTCATGACGGCGTCCGGCTGCGGTTCGACGGTCAAGGATTATGGGCATCTGCTGGCGCACGACAGCGACTACGTCGGCAAGGCGGCGCGCATCTCGATGATGACGCGCGATCTGAGCGAAGTCATGCCGGAGTTCGAGGAGGGGCTGGCGCGGCTTGGCGCCGTCATCGAGGAGCGTGTGGCTTATCATCCGCCGTGTACTTTGCAGCATGGGCAGCAGATACGCGGCAAGGTGGAGGGCGTGCTGCGCGCGGTTGGCGTCGACGTGACCTTGTGCGCGGAGAGCCATTTGTGTTGCGGCTCGGCGGGCACGTATTCGCTGCTGCAGCCGGAGTTGTCGTTACAGCTGCGCGATCGCAAGCTGGCGAATCTGGCCGATACCGGGGCGACCACCATCGTCTCGGCGAACGTCGGCTGCACCGCGCATTTGCAATCGGGGACGCAGACGCCGGTGCTGCATTGGATCGAATTGATCGACAGGGCGTTGGCGGCGCGCAAGCGGCGCTGAGCCGCCACCAGCGTTAGCCTACCCCGCGAACAGCGGTATCTGCGCGGTGCCGCCGGCCGGCTCGTCGCTATGCAGGCTGACGATCGGCGGCAATGCGGCGGCGGCCTGCCACATGGGCGCCAGGTCGAAGCCGTCGACCCACGCCAGCACTTCTTCCGCCGGCATCGGACGCGCTATCCCGTAGCCCTGCACCAGGTCGCAGCCCAGCCGCATCAGCATCGCCCCGTGTTCGACCGTCTCGACACCCTCGGCGATCACGCCCAGGCCGAACGACCTGGCCAGGCCGATGACCGCGCTGACCAGGTGCAGATCGTCGCGGTCGACCAGCATGTTGCGCACGAAGCTTTGATCGATCTTCAGCAAATCCGCCGGCAACCGTTTAAGGTAGGACATCGACGAATAGCCGGTGCCGAAATCGTCCAGCGCGAAGCTGATGCCCAGCGCCTGGCAGTCGAGCATGATGCCGCGCACGTGGTTGATATCGCTCAGCGCCGACGATTCCAGGATCTCCAGCTCCAGCATATGCGGCGGCACATCCGGGAACTCGGACAGGATGGCGGTGAGCCGGTCGACGAAATCGCCGCGCTGGAAATGGCGCGCGGCGATGTTGACGCTGATGACCCAGGCCGGATCGAAGGCGCGCCATTGCTGCAACTGGCGCAAGGCCTCGCGCAGCACCCATTCGCCGATGTCGACGATCACGTCGCTGTGTTCGACAATGGGCAGGAACTCCATCGGGCCGACCACGCCGCGCGACGGATGCTGCCATCGCAGCAGCGCCTCCATGCCGACGATGCGGCCCTTGCGCATGTCCAGTTTGGGCTGATAGTACAGCCGCAGCTCGCCGGCGCGCAGGGCCGAGCGCACCTCGGTGCGGCGGTTGTGGTGCGTGCGCACCTGCTCGTCGAGGTCCGCGTCGAAGAAGTGAAAGCGGTTGCGGCCCATGATCTTGGCCTGGTACAGCGCCTGGTCGGCGTGGCGCAGCAGGCTGTCGGCGCTCACTTCGTTGCCGGTGTAGACGGCGATGCCGGCGCTGGCCGACATCGCCACCGCCTGGCCTTCGCCCAGGTAGTCGCGCGACAGCGCCGACATCAGCCGGTCCATCGCCACCTCCACGGCCGCGCGGCAATGCATCTCCGGCAGCAGCAGGACGAATTCATCGCCGCCCAGGCGCGCGGCGTAGTGGCGCTGGCCGGCGAAATCGTGCAGGCGGCTGGCGACCTGCTTGAGCACCTCGTCGCCGACCGTGTGGCCCAGCGTGTCGTTGACGCGCTGGAAGTGGTCCAGGTCGAACAGGCACACGGCCAGCAGGTAGTCCTGCTCGCGCGCGCGCGCGACCTCGTTTTCGAAGCGTGCCGCCAGTGCCGCGCGGTTGGGCAGTCCGGTGAGGACGTCATGATTGCTTTGCCACGAGATCTGCTGCATCAACTGACGGCGTTCGGTCACGTCGCGGAACACCAGCACCGAACCTTGCACCTCGCCGTGGGCGGCGCGGATGCCATTGGCCGTGTACTCCACCGTGAATGTCTCGCCACCGCGATGGCGCAGGCTCTGGTTGCCGACCTTGACCACTTCGCCGCCGTCGTAAATCGCCGACATCGCCTTGAGCAGCGAGTGCTGGCCGAAGTTATTCGCCAGGACGAACACCTGGTGCAGCTCCATGCCGCGCGCGAGAGGCTCGGACCAGCCGGTGAGGCGCTGGGCGACCTCGTTGATGGATTCGATCTTGCCCGTCAGGTCGGTGGTGATGACGGCGTCGCCAATCGACGCCAGGGTCACCTCGATGCGCTCCTTTTGCGCCTGCAACTGGTCCTGCGCGGCCAGCGTGCGTTGGAGCTGTTCGCTCAATTCTTTCTCGCTGGTTTGCAGCTTGCCGACCAGCGCCTGCACGCGCTGCGCCATGTTGTTGAAGGTAACCGCCAGCATGCGCGCCTCCAGCGTACCGCGCACCGGCAGGCGCACGTCATGCTCGCCGCCCTGGAAGCGCCGGGTGACGTCGTTGAGGCGCTTGAGCATGCGCTTGTTGGCGAAGATGATAATGCCCAGCAGCGTGTAGATCACGGTGACATTGAGGGCGGTGATGACCATCTGCTTCCAGACCGACTCCCACACCCTCGCCACCGGCAAGGTCGGATCGAATTCCAGCACAAGGCTGGCGGTGCCGATGTAGATGTGGCGGCGGATCGGCTCCAGTGGATGCAGCCGGGCGAACCATGCGGGGACGTCGGAGCGTGGCGGCGGCTGGCGCAGCGCCTCCAGATGGCCGCCGGCGAAGTCGAGGCGGGCGGCGGCCAGGTCGGGACTGAGCAGCAGGGCGTCGGCCAGCGCGCCGTCGATGGCTGCGCGGTCCGGCACTGTCACCGAAGGCAGCAGCGCCTTGTGCAGATAGATGCCGATGTCGCTGGCGTCCTTTTGATAGCGCGCGTTGGCGTTGGCGGTCTCCCCCTGAAACAGCAAGGTGTAGCGCACGCCCACCACCATGGCGATGATGATGAAGATGGGCACGAACAGCCGGGAGTACATTCCCATCCGCAGCCAAGGCGACAATAATTTTCCAAACACGGACATAGGGACTTGATTCGATGGGGCCAAGGGCCATTATTACCGAAAAGTTAACCTAAGGCACGTTTTTTGAAGAAGGGATCGCAGAATTTACGTGGTGTACTAGACAACGATATTATTCTGCCAGCAGTTTTTCGATGTCGGCGATCAGCTCTTCCGGCTTGGTGGCGGGGGCATAGCGGTTGAAGACGGTGCCGTCCTTGCGGATCAGGAACTTGGTGAAGTTCCACTTGATCGCCTCGGTGCCGAGGATGCCGGGGGCGTCCTTCTTGAGCTTGACGAACAGCGGGTGGGCGCGCTCGCCGTTGACGTCGATCTTGGCGAACAGCGGGAAGGTGACGCCGTAGTTTTTCTCGCAGAAGGCGCCGATCTCGTCGGCCTGCCCCGGCTCCTGCGAGCCGAACTGGTTGCAGGGGAAGCCGAGCACCGTCACGCCCTTGTCCTTGAACTGCTGGTAGACCTGCTCGAGCCCCTTGTACTGCGGCGTGAAGCCGCACTTGCTGGCGGTGTTGACGATCAGCAGGACCTGGCCCTGGTACTGGCGCAGGTCGACGGGCGCGCCCGTCAGGCTGTCGGCGGAAATGTCGAAGATGGTGCTCATGGCGATGCCTTCTATTAGATGATGCCCAGGTGTTCGGTGCCGGCGGACAGGTCGCGGTTTTTCGCGGCCTTGCCTTCGAGCTTGATGGCCAGCCGCAGGTCGTTGACGGAATCGGCGTTGCGCAGCGCGTCCTCGTACGTGATGATATCCGCTTCGTGCAAATCGAACAGCGACTGATCGAAGGTTTGCATGCCCAGCTCGCGCGACTTCTTCATCAGCTCCTTGATCTCGTGGACCTGGCCCTTGAAGATCAGGTCCGAGATCAGCGGCGAGTTGAGCATGATCTCGATCGCCACCGCGCGGCCCTTGGCCTCCTTGCGCGGGACCAGGCGCTGCGAAATCATGCCCTTGAGGTTGAGCGACAGGTCCATCAGCAGCTGCTGGCGGCGTTCCTCGGGGAAGAAGTTGATGATGCGGTCGAGCGCCTGGTTGGCGCTGTTGGCGTGCAAGGTGGCCAGGCACAGGTGGCCGGTCTCGGCGAAGGCGATCGCATGGTCCATGGTCTCGCGGTCGCGGATCTCGCCGATCTGGATCACGTCGGGCGCCTGGCGCAGCGTGTTTTTCAGCGCGACGGCCCAGTCGTCGGTGTCGACGCCGACCTCGCGCTGGGTCATGACGCAATTCTTGTGCGGGTGGACGTACTCGACCGGGTCCTCGATGGTGATGATGTGGCCGTAGCTGTTCTCGTTGCGGTGGTTGACCATGGCCGCCAGGGTGGTCGACTTGCCGGAACCGGTGGCGCCGACCATGATCACCAGGCCGCGCTTGGCCATGACGACGTCCTTGAGCACCTCGGGCAGGCCAAGGTCGTCGAGCTGGGGAATCTCGCTGGTGATGGTCCGCAGCACCATGCCGACCGAACTCATCTGCACGAACGCCGACACCCGGAAGCGGCCCAGGTCGCCGGGGCTGATGGCGAAGTTGGCCTCCTTGGTCAGTTCGAACGACGCGGTCTGCTTATCGTTCATGATCGAGCGGGCCAGGTCGACGGTATGGGCGGCGGTCAGCACCTGGGACGACACCGGCGTCATCTTGCCGTCGATCTTGATCGCTGGCGGAAAGCCGGCGGTGATGAACAGGTCCGAGCCTTTTTTGCTGGTCATCAACCTCAGCAGATCGAACATGAATTTGGAGGCCTGGTCGCGTTCCATGATATTCCTTCAGGACGGGGTCAAGTCTGTCATTCGGACACGAGCTGTACCGCCACGTGTCGAGTCCGTGTCCGAATGACAGACTTGACCCCAGTAGTTTTAGCCGGGGAAGTTGTCCGGGGTTTTGGCGGCGCTGCGGGCGGCGGCGGCGGAGATGACGTTGCGCCGCACCAGGTCCGTGAGGTTCTGGTCCAAGGTTTGCATGCCGACGTTGCTGCCGGTCTGGATCGCCGAGTACATTTGCGCGATCTTCGATTCGCGGATCAGGTTGCGGATCGCCGGCGTGGCGACCATGATCTCGTGCGCGGCCACCCGGCCGGCGCCGTCCTTGGTCTTGAGCAGCGTTTGCGAGATCACCGCCTGCAGCGATTCCGATAGCATCGCGCGCACCATTTCCTTTTCGTCGGCCGGGAAGACGTCGACGATGCGGTCGATCGTCTTGGCCGCCGACGAGGTGTGCAATGTGCCGAACACCAGGTGGCCGGTCTCGGCCGCCGACAGCGCCAAGCGGATCGTTTCGAGGTCGCGCAGCTCGCCGACCAGGATGGCGTCCGGGTCTTCCCGCAGCGCCGAGCGCAGCGCGTTGTTGAACGATAGCGTGTGCGGCCCGACCTCGCGCTGGTTGATCAGGCATTTCTTCGATTCGTGCACGAATTCGATCGGGTCCTCGATCGTGAGGATGTGGCCGTATTCGTTTTCGTTGAGGTGGTTGACCATTGCCGCCAACGTCGTCGATTTGCCCGAGCCGGTCGGGCCGGTCACCAGCACCAGGCCGCGCGGCTTCAACGCGAATTCGGCGAAGATCTTGGGCGCGTTGAGCTCTTCGAGGCTGAGGATCTTCGACGGAATCGTGCGCAGCACCGCCGAGGCGCCGCGCTCCTGGTTGTAGGCGTTGACGCGAAAGCGCGCCAGCCCCGGGATCGCGAACGAGAAGTCGACCTCCAGCATCTCCTCATACGCCTTGCGCTGGCCGTCGTTCATGATGTCGTAGATCATGCCGTGCACTTCCTTGTGCTCGAGCGGCGGCAGGTTGATGCGCCGCACGTCACCGTGCACCCGTATCATCGGCGGCAGCCCGGCCGACAAGTGCAAATCCGAGGCCTTGTTCTTGACGGAGAATGCGAGAAGTTCGGATATGTCCATTTATAATCCCTGCCTGGCGTTGGTGTGATGACGCTTACCGCTGTCTTTTACTCGATGATTATGTCCCCGATCCCCCAAAACTTGCAAGCAATCACCGCGACTATCGTTGCCGCCGCTCAAGAATCCGGCCGCGCGCCGGACACGGTGCAACTGCTGGCCGTGTCCAAGACTTTCGGTCCGGAAGCCGTGCTGGAGGCGGTGCAGGCCGGCCAGCGGGCCTTCGGCGAAAATTATCTGCAGGAAGCGCTCGACAAGATCGCGGCGCTCAGCGCGCAGCCCGAGGTTGCAGCCACCCCGCTGGAGTGGCATTTCATCGGCCCGATCCAAAGCAACAAGACGCGGCCCATCGCCGAACATTTCGATTGGGTGCACACGGTCGAGCGCGAGAAGGTCGCGCAGCGCCTGTCCGAGCAGCGGCCGGCCGGCATGGCGCCGCTGCAAATCTGTTTGCAAGTGAATATCAGCGGCGAGGCCAGCAAGAGCGGCGCCGCCCCGGAGGAGGTGGCGGCGCTGGCCCACAAGGTCGCGGCGCTGCCGAATCTGACGTTGCGCGGCCTGATGGCGATCCCCGAGCCGGCCGTGGAATTCGACCAGCAGCGCGCCGCGTTCGCGCGCTTGCGTCAGTTGTACGAGCAGCTGCGCGCCGACGGCCTGGCGCTCGATACGCTGTCGATGGGCATGTCGGCCGACATGCGCGCGGCGATCTTCGAGGGCGCGACCATCGTGCGCGTCGGCAGCGCCATTTTTGGAGCACGAACTTACAAGGCTTGATATGAAGATTGCATTTATTGGCGGGGGCAACATGGCCTCCGCGTTGATCGCCGGCCTGGCCGGCAAGCTGACCGCCGGCGCGAACATCCATGTGGTCGATCCGAATCCGGCCTCGCTGGAAAAACTGAAGCAGCAATACGGCGTGACCACCGCCGGCGCCGCCGACGCCGTCCTGGGCGCGGCCGACGTGATCGTGCTGGCGATCAAGCCGCAGAGCATGCGCGAAGTGGCGGCGCAGTTGCTGCCGCTGCTGGGCCAGGCCAAGCAGACCTTGATCGTGTCGGTGGCGGCGGGCATCCGCAGCGCCGACCTGTCGCGCTGGCTGGGCGGCTACGGCGCCATCGTGCGTTGCATGCCGAACACGCCCGCGCTGATCGGCATGGGCATCACCGGCATGTTTGCGGCCGCCGGCGTCAGCGACGCGCAAAAGCAGGCTGCCGACGACATCCTGCGCGCGGTCGGTCCGACCGTGTGGCTGGGCGACGAGGCCAAGATCGACGCGGTGACGGCGGTTTCCGGCAGCGGCCCTGCCTATGTGTTTTACTTTATCGAAGCGATGCAGCAGGCGGCCGAGGAAATGGGCCTGAGCGCGGAGCAGGGCACGCAGCTGGCGCTGGCGACCTTTGCCGGCGCCGCGCAGCTGGCCAAGCAGTCGAGCGAGCCGGTGTCGCTGCTGCGCGAGCGGGTCACGTCCAAGGGCGGCACCACCTACGCGGCGCTGACCAGCATGGAGCAAGGCGGCGTGAAGGCGGCCATCGTCAAGGCGGTGAAGGCCGCCGCCGCGCGCGGCAAGGAAATGGGCGACGAGCTGGGCGCGGCCAACTAAGGTCGCGCCCGGACAACGGTGTCGCGTTTAATCAAGCCGCGCCCGAACGAACGGGCCGCGTTTTAGCGGCGCGACACCAGGATGCCGAGCAGCACGCCGACGGCCGCGCCCACGCCGACCGCTTTCCACGGGTTGTCGCGCACATACACGTCGGCCACTTGCGCCACCTCGTGGCTGCGGGCGATGACGCTGTCCTCGAGTTTGCGCAGGTCGGTCCTGGCGGTGCGCAAGGTGTCCTCGAAGCGGGCGCGGACCTCGGAGGCCTTGTCGCCGACTTGTTCGCCGGCATCGCTGAGATAGTGTTCCGCTTCGCCGATGGCGGTCTTCAAGCCGTCCATCAATTTGTCGCGTGCCGCGCCGCTGGCGGCCTGTCCGTTGGAGACGCCGTTGCCGTTCTGATGAGTTTGATCCATGGTGATGACCTCCTGTCTGTCGCTTGTTGAAAGGGGATAGCCGGTGCGGGCGCCAGTAGCGCGCGGCCATCGCGCCGGGGCTATCGTTTCAGCGCAGCGAGTAATCGACGGCAATACCCGCAAACACCGCTGCACCCAGCCAGTTATTATGGCGGAAAGCGTAAAAACACGCGTCGCGCTCCCGTGCGCGGATCAAGGTGTAGTGATACAGCGCGATGCCGGTGGCCACCGCCAGGCCGGCGAGGAACCACGACCCCAATCCCATCTGCAGCCCGCACACCAGCAACAGCGCCAGATGCACGCCGTAGCACAGCATGACGGCGGCGACGTCGTAGCGGCCGAAGGTGATGGCCGAGGTTTTGATGCCGATCTTCAGGTCGTCGTCGCGGTCGACCATCGCGTATTCGGTGTCGTAGGCCAGCGCCCAGAACACGTTGCCCAGCAGTAGCACCCAGGCCAGCGGCGGCACGGTGGCCTGGACCGCGGCGAACGCCATCGGAATGCCGAAGCCGAAGGCGATGCCCAGGTAGGCTTGCGGGAGGGCAAAGAAGCGCTTGAAATAGGGATAGGTGCCGGCGATGATGACCGCCGCCACCGATAACTGCTTGGTCAGCGTGTTGAGCGGCAGGGTCAGGCAGAACGAGACGATCGCCAGCCCGGCGGCGATGGCCAGCGCTTCCTTGCCGCTGATGCGCCCGCTGGTGATGGGACGCTGCGCGGTGCGTTTGACGTGCTTGTCGAAGTCCTGGTCGGCGTAGTCGTTGATCGCGCAGCCGGCCGAGCGCATCAGCAGTGTGCCAAGCGAGAAGATCACGATCAGTTTCCAGTCCGGTATGCCGCCGGAGGCCAGCCACAGCGCGCATAGCGTCGGCCACAGCAGCAGCAAGGTGCCGATGGGTTTGTCCAGTCTGACCAGGCGGAAATACAGCTGCAGCTTGTTCATCGATTGCGTCGCTTGAAGGGAAAGACTGGCATTATCGCAAATCTTTCGAGCGGGACGGCCCGGGCCGGCCGCTTTATTCCTCGCAGAGGGTGGTGATGCCGGGCAGGTTGCAGGAGGCGACGACTTCGCAGACGGCGTCGATGGCCGCCTTGCGGGTGAAGCTCTTGCGCCAGACGATGACGACGCGGCGCGATGGCTGCGGCGCGTCGAAGTTGCGGAACTGCAGCATGCCTTCGGTGGTGTTCATGTCCGGCACCGAGGCGCGCGGCAACACGGTCAGGCCGATGCCGCTGGCGACCATGTGACGGATGGTTTCCAGCGACGAGCCTTCGAAGGTGCGCTGCATGCCGTTGCCGGGCGCCGAGAAGCGCGCCATTTCCGGGCACACTTCCAGCACCTGGTCGCGGAAGCAGTGTCCGTTACCGAGCAACAGCATGTTTTCGGTCTTGAGGTCGTCGGCGGGGATGGTCTTGCGCTTGGTCCACGGGTGCTGGGCCGGCATCGCGACCACGAACGGCTCGTCGTACAGTGCCTGCATCGCCATGCCGTGGTCGGGCAGCGGCAGCGCCATGATGGCCGCGTCGAGCTCGCCCTGGCGCAGCATCTCCAGCAGCCGCACGGTGAAATTTTCCTGCAAAATCAACGGCATTTGCGGCACTTTGTCGATCATGCCCTTGACCAGCGGCGGCAGCAGGTACGGGCCGATGGTGTAGATCACGCCCAGGCGCAGCGGGCCGGCCAGCGGGTCTTTGTTCTGTTTGGCCAGTTCCTTGATCGCGGCGGTCTGCTCCAGCACGCGTTCGGCCTGGGCCACGATTTGCGCGCCCAGCGGGGTGACCGAGATCTCGGCGCCGCCCCGTTCGAACAGCACCACGCCCAGTTCGTCTTCGAGTTTTTTGATGGCGACCGACAGCGTCGGCTGCGCAACGTAGCAAGCCTCGGCGGCGTGTCCGAAATGTTTCGCGCGCGCAACGGCAACTATGTATTTCAGTTCGGTCAGAGTCATGAATCTATTTGAACACAGGCAATGTACAGATGCAATAATTGTGGGGCAAGAAAGGTCATTGTAGCGGAATGGTGTCGATATAATGCACCTTGGCGGACCAAGCCGGAGAAAGAAGGGTGTTATGTCCACGACATTCGGACCGCGAAGAACCCAAGTAATCACATCGAAAAGACTTACATGCCCCAATTTGAAGACAAGATCTGCACCCGTGAACAATTGGCCGCGCGCGTGGCCGCGCTGCCCAAACCGGTGGTGCTGACCAACGGCGTATTCGATATCCTGCACCGGGGCCACGTCACGTATCTGGCGCAGGCGCGCGCGCTGGGGGCGTCGCTGGTGGTCGCCGCCAACACCGACGCGTCGGTCAAGCGGCTGGGCAAGGGCGACGACCGGCCGCTGAACAACTGCGCCGACCGCATGGCGGTGCTGGCCGCGCTGGAGTCGGTCAGCCTGGTGGTGGATTTCGACGAGGACACGGCGCTGGAGGTGGTGCAGCAGGCACGGCCCGAGATCTACGCCAAGGGCGGCGATTATCAGATGGATGCCATTCCGGAGGGTAAGGCGGTGCTGGCGTACGGCGGGCAGGCGATCGCGATCGATTTCGAGCATGACCGCTCGACCACCAAATTGTTGACCAAGGTGCGCGCGCAGCGTCCGGCATGAGGCTGCTGCTGATCGCCGTCGCGGTGCTGGTGTTCATCGGCGTGCTGTGGGGGCCGGTGACCTATGTGGCGTGGCGGCTGTGGCAGCGCGGCGATCCGGTCGCGTTCCGGCAGCTGCGGTTCATGCTGCCGGCGCAGCTGATGGCGGCGGTGGCGCTGGCCTTCACGGCCGATGTGCTCGGCATGCGCAATCCGCCGGCGCTGTTTGCCGCCTCGACGGTGATCGTCAGCGCCGTCGGCACCGGCGCGCTGGCGCTGGCGCGCTATGTCGCCAGGCGCAAACGTCGATAATGTATTTCAGGCGCCGCCGTCGTAGCCGTTCTGGCGCCAGGCTTCGAAGACCACCACTGCCACCGTGTTCGACAGGTTGAGGCTGCGGTTGTCCGGACGCATCGGCAACCTGATGCGCTGGGCCGGCGGAAAATTCTCGCGCAGCGCCGGCGGCAGGCCGCTGGTCTCGGAACCGAACACGAACACGTCGCCCGGCTGGAAGCTGGCCTGCGCGAACGGCGACGAGCCGTGCGTGGTCATCGCGAACATGCGCGCCGGATCCGGCTGCAGGTCCGCCAAAAACGCTTGCCAGTCGGCGTGCACCTTCATCTTCGCGTATTCGTGGTAGTCCAGCCCGGCACGCTTCATCTTGGAATCCTCCAGCGGAAAGCCCAGCGGTTCGATCAGGTGCAGCTGCGCGCCGGTGTTGGCGCACAAACGGATGACGTTGCCGGTGTTCGGCGGAATTTCGGGATGGACCAGCACTACGTGAAACAAAATGTTCTCCTCAAGCCTTAATATTCAATGCGCAATTCAATGTGGCGGCGTGCGCGCGAACACCAGGTTGCTCACGCGCGCGGCGCCGTGGCGCTTCAGGGTGGCCGCCAGTTCGTCCAGGGTGCCGCCGCTGGTCATGACGTCGTCGACGATGCCGATATGCCTGCCGCGCACCAGCGCCGCGTCCGGCACCGCGAACGCGCCGGCAATGTTGCGCTGGCGTTGCTCCGGCGCGACGCTGCTTTGCGCCGTCGTGTCGCGCACCCGGGCCGTCAGGCGCGGATGCAGCGCGACGCCGAGGCTGCGCGCCAGCGGCCTGGCGATTTCCAGCGCCTGGTTGTAGCCGCGCTCGGCCAGCCGGCGCGGTCCCAAGGGCACCGGGCAGATCAGCGCCGGCAGCACGAAGCCTGGCTGCTGCAACACGGCGTCGCGCAGCAGGCGGGCAAACAGCACGGCCAGCGCCAGCCGGTGGCCGAATTTCAGTTGCAACACGAGTTGGTCGACCGGCATCGCGTAGTCGGCCGCCGTCAAGGTGACGTCGAAGGCGGGCGGATGCGTGGCGCACAGGCCGCACAGCCGATGATCGGGCACGGCGCGTGGTCGCCTGCCTGGCTGGGGTTGCGCCTCCGGCTGCACCACCGCGCCGGGCAACGGATTGGCGCAGCAAACGCAGCGCGCGAGCGCGACATTGGCGCCGAAAAATTGCGCCGCGCAATCCGGACACAGCGCTTCGTCGCTGCCGAGGCCGCACAGCGCGCACGATGTCGGCAACAGCGATCGCAAGACCCCGGCGCTGGTGCGCCGCAACAATCCGCCGCCCGGGCCGGCCCTGGCGCCACGGTCGGCGTACGTTGTTTCTTCGATCAGCTTGCCTCGCATGCCACGCTCCCGGCAAAAAACGCGCGCCATCCGCGTCGCATTCGCGTTCAACCATGTACACTGCCGACATTATCGCATTACAGACCACCCCACGATGCATGTGCCCGCAAATCCACCCAAACTGAGTGCGCCTATCGATCTGGAGCGTGTGCGCGCGCTATTTTCCCGCCCTGAACGCATCGCACCGGCCGATTTCCTGCGCCGCGAAGTGTCGTCGCGCATGTTCGACCGATTGGAACTGATCAAGATCGCGCCGCAGCGCGTGCTCGACGCCGGCTGTGGCGCCGGCGCCGACCTGCCGCTGTTGCAGAAATCCTACCCGGCCGCCCAGATCCTCGGGCTCGATTCGGCCGAGGCGCAGTTGCGCGCAGCGCAAGGCCAGTCGACCCGGCAATCGTCGCTGAACCAGCTGCTGAGCAAGCTGTTGCCGTCCAAGACAGGCGTCGACCTGATGTGCGGGGATTTCGCCGAATTGCCGCTGGCGCCGAACTCCGTCGACCTCGTGTGGTCTAATCTGGCCCTGCATTGGCATCCCCAGCCGGATCGCGTGTTCGCCGAATGGCGCCGCGTGCTGCGTGTAAACAGTCTGCTGATGTTTTCCTGCTTCGGTCCCGATACCTTCCGCGAGTTGCGGGCGGCGTTCGCCGAGGCCGATCTGGCCCAGCACGCGCTGCCGTTCGTCGATATGCACGACTTCGGCGACCAGCTGGTGGAGGTCGGTTTTTCAACGCCGGTGCTGGACATGGAAGTGATCACCGTGACCTACGACACCCCGCGCGCGATGCTGGCCGATGTGCGCGCCCTGGGCGGCAATCCGCTGGGAACGGTGAGCAGGGGACTGATGGGCAAACACGCCTGGCAACGCATGCTGGACGCGCTGGAAAAGACCCGCCGTCCGGACGGCAAGCTGGGGCTGACCTTCGAGGTGATTTACGGGCACGCCTTCCGGCCGGCGCCAAAAGTGACTTCCAAAGGTGAAGCCATCATTCGCTTCGATCTGCCCCGCAAGCCGCGCCAGTAGCGGGTTTGCGGCTGTTTCACCTTTTGTTTAACATTTCGCACTGTGGTAAAGCTGAGTGCGCTGTAAGGCACGGAAGAGTTGCAAAATGGATTATTTGTTGATGTGCGCCGTTGTTGTTATATATAATCATTGACTAATTTTGCCAGCATGTCACGTCGCCAGCTATCACCCACCGACGCGAGGCGAAAGCAGTCAGAACGAACAAGAACAAGCAGTTGAATTAAGCAGAATCAGGCTTTTATGTTGTCCCTAGGCAGTATGTAGGGACGACAATAAAAGTCTCAAGGTCCCGCCGGGGCCGCGTTGAAGAAGTTTTTCAAACGTGGCTGGCATGGGGCCTGAAGTTGTTTAAGGAGCGGCGCCGGTTCAGTTCACCGAAATCCGGAGTCGTTAAAAAAATATTTTTTAATTTCTTGGGTGGTTGGGGAAAACATGACACATGCGAAGCGACTTCAATCGTTGATGCTCGGGCTGACGATGACGGCAGCCAGTATCCCAGCGTGGGCGGCGGAGACGGCGGCAGGCACCTACGGTCCGGCGACCGGCGGCACCGGCGGCCCCGTGCCCGGGCAGGTGAACCTGCAACCGCCCGCGACCCAGATCGCTTCCCAAATCTACGACCTGCACACCTGGATGATGGTGGTCTGCCTGGTCATCTTCGTCGCCGTGTTCGGCGTGATGTTCTATTCCATTTTCAAGCACCGCAAGTCGGTCGGCCACAAGCCGGCCACCTTCCACGAATCGACCGCCGTTGAAATCGCCTGGACGGTGGTGCCGTTCCTGATCGTCATCGGCATGGCGCTGCCCGCCACCCGCACCGTGGTCGGCATGAAGGACACCTCCAACGCCGACATCACCATCAAGGCCACCGGCATGCAGTGGAAGTGGGGCTACGACTACCTGAAGGGCGACGGCGAGGGCATTTCCTTCCTGTCGAACCTGAAAACCCCGCGCGCACAAGTGGGCGCGCCAGGCTTCGCGCCGACCGAGGCGCGCGGCGACAACTACCTGATGGAAGTCGACAACGAAGTGGTGGTGCCGGTCAACAAGAAGATCCGCATCGTCACCACCGCCAACGACGTGATCCACGCGTGGTCGATCCCTGCCTTCGGCGTCAAGCAGGACGCCATCCCCGGCTTCGTGCGCGACACCTGGTTCAAGGCCGACCACACCGGCACCTACCGCGGCTATTGCTCCGAGCTGTGCGGCAAGGAGCACGCGTTCATGCCGATCGTGGTCAAGGTCGTCACCGACGCCGAGTACAAGACCTGGGTCGACGGCAAGAAAAAGGAAATGGCCGCGCTGGCCGACGATCCGACCAAGACCTGGACCATCGACGAACTGAAAACCCGTGGCGAGAAGGTCTACACCGCCAACTGCGTGGTCTGCCACCAGGCCACCGGCAAGGGCGTGCCGAACGCCTTCGCGCCGCTGGACGGCTCGGCCGTGGTCAACGGCCCGAGAGCCGATCAGATCCATGTGCTGCTGAACGGCCAGAAGAGCGGCAAATACCCGGCCGAGATGCCGGCCTGGAAGCAATTGTCGGACACCGACATCGCCGCCGTCATCACCTACACCCGTAACAGCTGGTCGAACAAGGCCGCCGAAAACATCGTTCAACCGGCCGAAGTCATGGCTGCACGTAAGTAATCAGGAGCGTTACAAATGAGCACAAGCACCTTGGATCACGCACACGATCACGCACACGATCACGCTCACGACCACCCGCACGGGCTGTCGCGCTGGTTGTTCGCCACCAACCACAAAGACATCGGCACGCTTTACCTGTGGTTCTCGTTTGTCATGCTGCTGTCGGGCGGCGTGTTGGCGCTGATGATACGCAGCGAGCTGTTCAAGCCGGGCCTGCAATTCTTCCAGCCTGAGTTCTTCAACCAGCTGACCACGATGCACGGCCTGGTGATGGTGTTCGGCGCCATCATGCCGGCCTTCGTCGGCTTCGCCAACTGGATGATCCCGCTGCAGATCGGCGCCTCGGACATGGCGTTCGCGCGCATGAACAACTTCTCGTTCTGGCTGCTGCCGCCTGCCGCGCTGCTGCTGGCGACCTCGTTCCTGGTCCCGGGCGGCGCCACCGCCGCCGGCTGGACCCTGTACGCGCCGCTGTCGACCCAGATGGGACCGGGCATGGACATGGCCATCTTCGCGATGCACCTGATGGGCGCGTCGTCGATCATGGGCTCGATCAACATCATCGTCACCATCCTCAACATGCGCGCGCCCGGCATGACACTGATGAAAATGCCGATGTTCTGCTGGACCTGGCTGATCACCGCCTACCTGCTGATCGCCGTCATGCCTGTGCTGGCCGGCGCCATCACCATGACCCTGACCGACCGCCACTTCGGCACCACCTTCTTCAACGCGGCCGCCGGCGGCGACCCGGTCATGTACCAGCACATCTTCTGGTTCTTCGGCCACCCCGAGGTGTACATCATGATTCTGCCGGCATTCGGCATCGTCTCGCAGATCCTGCCGGCGTTCGCCCGCAAGCAGCTGTTCGGCTACGCGTCGATGGTGTACGCCACCGCGTCGATCGCGATCCTGTCGTTCATCGTCTGGGCCCACCACATGTTCACCACCGGCATGCCGGTGACGTCGCAGCTGTTCTTCATGTACGCGACGATGCTGATCGCGGTGCCGACCGGCGTGAAGGTCTTCAACTGGATCGCCACGATGTGGAAGGGTTCGATGACGTTTGAAACCCCGATGCTGTTCGCGGTGGGCTTCATCTTCGTGTTCACCATTGGCGGCTTCACCGGCCTGATCCTGGCCGTGACCCCGATCGACATCCAGCTGCAGGACACCTACTATGTGGTGGCGCACTTCCACTACGTGCTGGTGGCCGGCTCGCTGTTCGCGCTGTTTGCCGGCTTCTACTACTGGTCGCCGAAGTGGACCGGCCACATGTATAACGAGACGATGGGCAAGGCGCACTTCTGGCTGTCGCTGATCACCTTCAACGTCACCTTCTTCCCGATGCACTTCCTGGGGCTGGCCGGCATGCCGCGCCGTTATGTCGACTACTCGGCGCAGTTCACCGACTACAACATGATCGCCACCATCGGCGCCTTCGGTTTTGGCCTGTCGCAGGTGTTCTTCCTGTTCGGCGTCATCATCCCGACCATTCGCGGCGGCAAGAAAGCCGAAGCGAAGCCATGGGATGGCGCCGAAGGGCTGGAGTGGACCGTGCCGTCGCCGGCGCCGTTCCACACCTTTGAAACCCCGCCGCAGTTCAAGTAACGCGGTTGGATTAAGATCATGTCAGAACATAAGAAGCCGAACAACGCGCGCACCGGCTGGATCCTGGCCGGCCTGGCGCTGTTCTTTTTCCTTTCCGTGTTCGTCAAGCGGATGTGGTTGAGTTAAGCGTTGAGCACAGATAAAGAAACCAGCGGCTTGAACCGCACCCTGCTGGGCAAGCTGATCGTCATCGCCGTGGTGATGTTCGGCTTCGCCTACGCGCTCAATCCGTTCTACCGCCAGATCTGCGAAGCGCTGGGGCTGAACGTGCTGACACAAAAGGATGGCACGGTCGAGTTCGACAAGAACACGCAGGTCGACAAGACCCGCAACGTCGTCATCGAGTTCGACGCCAACGCGCAGGGGCCGTACCGCTTCCGCCCCACGGTGACGAACATGACGGTGCACCCGGGCGAGCTGGCCACGGTCATGTACGAGGTGGTCAACACGCAGAACCGCGATGTCGCGGCGCAGGCGATTCCAAGCTACGCGCCGCAAAACGCGATGCAGCACTTTAAAAAGGTCGAATGCTTCTGCTTCAAGCAGCAGGCGCTGAAACCGAACGAGGCGCGGCAGATGCCGGTGGTGTTCTTCATCGATCCGGCGCTGCCGAAGGATGTGAAGACGATCACGTTGTCGTACACCTTCTTCGAGGTGGGCGGCATGGATAAAACCGCGGCCAAGACCGCCGCGGTGAACGGGGGCGCTCAAAATGCCGTCCGATAAAAAGGAAAGCGCGTCGTTCCTGTACTCGTTGCGGGCGGTGTTCTGGTCGTTTTTCGGCCTGCGCAGGAAGAGCGATTTCGATACCGATTCGGCCAAGCTGAATCCGCTGCACATTGTCATCGCCGCCCTGATCGGCGTGGCCGTTTTCATCGGCCTGCTGATCACGATAGTCAAATTAGTAGTGGCACAATAAAAGTAGCATCCTCGAATAAATGATTTAGGGAGATGAAGATGAGTTCACAGGTCGGTTCACACGCCGGTTCGCACAACGCCACGGCGCCGTACTACTTTGTGCCGGGGCCGTCCAGATGGCCGCTGTTCGCCGGTCTGTCGCTGTTGATCACGATGGTCGGCGCTTCCGGCTGGGTGAACGACGCATCGTGGGGCATGCCGGTCAACTTTATTGGCCTGGCGGCGATCATCACCGTGCTGTATTTCTGGTTCGGCGACGCCATCAAGGAATCCGAAGCCGGGCAATACAGCCAGCGCATCGACTACTCGTACCGCTGGTCGATGGCGTGGTTCATCTTCTCGGAAGTGATGTTCTTCGCCGCCTTCTTCGGCGCGCTGTTCTACGCGCGCACGATCACGATGCCGTGGCTGGGCGACCTCGACCACAAGTTCATCTGGCCTGACTTCGCCGCGCACTGGGGCAACACCGGCCCGGCCGGCACGGTGGAAACCTTCAGCACGATGGGCCCGTTCCCGATTCCGACCATCAACACCGCGTTGCTGCTGACCTCGGGCCTGACGTTGACGATTTCTCACCACGCGCTGCGCGCCGGCCACCGCGCGCAGACGGCGATCTGGCTGTTCGCCACCGTCCTGCTGGGCGCCATCTTCATGGGTTTCCAGGCCTACGAATACATGCACGCGTACTCGGAACTGAACCTCAAGCTGACCTCGGGCATCTACGGCTCGACGTTCTTCATGCTGACCGGCTTCCACGGTTTCCACGTCACGATGGGCGCGATCATGCTGTCGGTGGTGCTGTACCGGGTCCTGAAGGGCCACTTCACGCCGGACAACCACTTCGCGTTCGAAGGCGCGGCCTGGTACTGGCACTTTGTCGACGTGGTCTGGCTCGGTTTGTACGTTGTCGTGTACTGGCTGTAAGGGCGCAGCGTTATAATGCCGCGACGGGTTCGTCGCGGCGCAAAAAAGCCGCAGACGGGAACGCCCGCTGCGGCTATTTTTTTAACTGCAACTCCGGGGTCAGGTCCACTTTTTCTACACGGTCTGGACTGTAAGTCGTGAAAATGCCGCCCCAAGGTTGGGTTCGTGTAGAAATGGTGGACCTGACCCCGGAGTTAGGTGCGGATGCCGGTGGGGTGGATGTAGCCGAGCTTGTAGAAGAGCAGGATCAGCAGGAACAGGGCGATCGATAGCCCGACCCGCAGCGCGAGCGCGTTGACGGTGTTGTTGCTTTTGCCCTTGTCGCGCATCAGGAAAAACAAGGCCGATCCCAGGCTGCCCAGTATCAGGATGAACGCGATGGCGACAGCAATTTTCATGACAGGACCGGGCGGTGAAATGATTGAGGCTCCATTGTAATGCCTATTAGCTTCCGCTTTAAATTGATCCCTTTCGTGGCGACCGTGCTGCTGGTGACGCTCGGCATTCAGCTGGGCAACTGGCAGGAACGCCGCGCCGCGCAAAAAATCTCCGCACAGGATAAACTTGCTCAAGGTAACCTCGCCGGGCCGCTGCTGCTCGACGGTAAGCCGCTCGACGCCGGCGCCGTCGAATTCCGCCGCGTGACCGCGACCGGCCGGTTCGTCGCCGACTGGCCGCTGTATCTGGATAATCGGCCCTATCAGGGACGATCCGGCTTTTACGTGCTGATGCCGTTTAAGATCGCCGGATCGGGCATGCATGTGCTGGTCCAGCGCGGCTGGCTGCCGCGCGATTCGGCGCAGCACGACAAACTGCCGGCCTACATCACGCCGACGGGCGAGGTGACACTCGAAGGCGTGGCGCGCTTGAATCCGGGCCGTGTGATGCAGCTGGGTACGGCGCCGCCGCTGGCGCCGAACGCGATCGTGCAGAACGCCGATCCGTTGCACGTGGCCGAGCAGAGCGGGCTGACGATGCAGCCGTTCGTGCTGCAGCAGACGGCGCCGGCCAAGCCGGGCGGCGACGATACCGGCATGGCGCGCGATTGGGCGCTGCCGGCGATGAGCGTCGAAAAACATCAGGGCTACGCCTTCCAGTGGTACGCGCTGGCGGCGATGGCCGTTGTCTTCTTTGTTGTGAACGGATTCAGACGTGCAAAACCCGCCAAATAATCAAACCTCCCGTGGCCGCTGGAAGCTGATGGCCGTGCTGGCCGTGTGCGCCGCGCCGCTGATCGCTTCGTATTTTATGTATTACGTGGTCAAGCCCAAGGGCGGCGTGACCAACTACGGCACCCTGATCGATCCGCGCCTGCATCCGATTCCGCCGATGGCCAGCACCACCCTGGACGGCAAGCCGGCCACCCTGGACAACTACAAGGGCAAGTGGATCATGCTCAAGGTCGGCCCGTCCGAGTGCCTGCAGGAATGCCAGGACCAGCTGTTCGCGATGCGCCAGCTGCGCACCATGCAAGGCAAGGAGATGGAGCGCATCGAGCGCGTGTGGATGATCACCGACAGCGAACCGCTCGATACGGTGCTGATGCGCGTCAACGACGGCACCCGCATGCTGCGCGCGCCGGCGGCCGTGGTCGACAAGTGGCTGCCGCTGGACAAGTCCGCACCGGCCGACAAGGTCGCCGACCACGTCTACCTGATCGATCCGCTGGGCAACCTGATGATGCGCTTCCCGAAAGGCGCCGTCTCCAGCGACACCGAAAAAGTGCGCAAGGTTCACAAGGACCTGTACAAACTGCTTAAAGCTTCGGCGATCGGATAGCCATCATGCACATGACCCTGATCCAAATGGCGGTCACGGCGTTGCTGGTCGCGCTGCTGCCGCTGTCGCTGGTCTACACCTCGTCCGACGCCAGCAAGTACCGCAAGCTGGTGTGGGTCAGCGTGTTCCTGACGTTCGACCTGATCGTGTTTGGCGCCTTCACCCGCCTGACCGATTCCGGCCTGGGCTGCCCGGACTGGCCGGGCTGCTATGGCGCCGCCAATCCCTTCCTGGCGCACGCCCAGATCGTTGCCGAGGAAACCTTGCGCCCGACCGGCCCGGTGACCGTGGTCAAGGCCTGGATCGAGATGATCCACCGCTACCTGGCGATGGCGATCGGCGTGCTGATCGTGGCGATGATGTCGCAGGCGTGGTACCGCTGGATCAAGTCCCAGCGCACCCGCATCGAGTACGCGCCGGCGATGCCGACCTTCCTGTTTTTCTTCGTCTGCCTGCAGGGCGCGTTCGGCGCCTGGACCGTCACCCTGAAGCTGCAACCGGTGATCGTCACCATCCACCTGCTGCTGGGCATGGGATTGCTGGCGCTGCTGGTGTGGTACGGCGGCCGCCAGAACCAGCTGATCGCGCCGGTGCGTACGGTGACGGCCTCGCCGCCGGCGATGCGCAACATCCGCCTGCTGGCGGGCGCTTCGGCGCTGATCCTGCTGGTGCAGATCGCGCTGGGCGGCTGGGTCAGCACCAACTACGCGACCCTGGCCTGCACCGATTTCCCGCTGTGCGGCGGCAAGCTGGTGCCGGAGATGGACTTCGAGCACGGCTTCACCCTGTGGCGCGAGCTGGGCAAGACCGCCGCCGGCCATTATTTGCCATTCTCGGCGCTGACGGCGATCCACTGGGTGCACCGAAACATGGGCTTCCTGGTGGCGCTGGTGGCCGGCTACACGGCCTGGCGCGCGTGGGACCACCCGGCGCTGCACAAGGTGGCGCGCGGCATCGCCGTCATGCTGGCGGTGCAGATCGCCAGCGGCGTTGCCACCATTTACCTGAGCTTCCCGCTGACCATCGCCGTGCTGCACAACGCCGGGGCGGCCATGCTGGTCCTGCTGCTTACCATGTTAAACTACAAGGCTAAGTACCAGTACGATCTTGCCAAAAAAGCAGCTTCAGGCTCGGCTTTCTCGCAGATCTTGCCGGTCCGGCAACGATAAGCACACCTGATGACCACTCACACCGCCATTTCCAAACCACCCAGCCGCGCCTCGCAATATTGGGCGCTGACCAAGCCGCGCGTCACCCAGATGGCGGTGTTCTGCGCCGTCATCGGCATGTTCCTCGCCACCGAGGGGCTGCCGGACTGGCGCGTGGTGGTGGCCGCCACCATCGGCATCTGGCTGCTGACGGGCGCCGCCTTCGCCGTCAACTGCCTGGCCGAGCGCGAGATCGACGCCCGCATGGCCCGCACCGCGCGCCGTCCGATGGCGCTGGGCGATATCACGGTCATGCAGACGGTGGTGTTTGCTACCATCATTGGCGGCGCCGGCATGTGGATTCTTTACACCATGGTCAATCCGCTGACGATGTGGCTGACCTTTGTCACCTTCATCGGCTACGCCATCATCTACACGATGATCCTGAAGCCTTCCACGCCGCAGAACATCGTCATCGGCGGGCTGTCGGGCGCCATGCCGCCTGCGCTGGGCTGGGCCGCCATCGCCAACGAGGTGCCGATGGAAGCGTGGCTGCTGGTGCTGATCATCTTCGTCTGGACGCCGCCGCATTTCTGGGCGCTGGCGCTGTACCGCCGCGACGACTACGCCAAATCCGGCCTGCCGATGCTGCCGGTCACGCACGGCATGCAGTTCACGCAGTTCCACGTCTGGCTGTATTCGATCGCGCTGGCCGCCACCACCTTGCTGCCGTTCGCAGTGCACATGAGCGGGCTGATTTATCTCGTCTCGGCCGTCATCCTCAACGCCGTGTTCCTGCACCACGCGTGGAAAATCTACCGTCACTACACCGATCAGGTAGCCCGCAAGGCCTTCACCTGGTCGATCATTTATTTGTCGCTGCTGTTCGCGGCGCTGCTGGTGGACCACTACATCAAACTATGAAGAAAATCCTCGCCCTGGGCCTGCTGGCCGTTTCCTTGATGTTGGCCGGCTGCGGCGAGAAAACCGCGCCGGCGCCGACGTTCAAAAACGTCGATATCACCGGCGCCACCTTCGCGCGCGACTTCGCGCTGACCGACCACACCGGCAAGCCGCGCACCCTGGCCGACTACAAAGGCAAGGTGGTGGTGATGTTCTTCGGCTTCACCCAGTGCCCGGACGTGTGCCCGACCACGATGGCGGAGATGTCGGCCGTGATGAAGGAACTGGGCCCGCAGGCCGGGCAGGTGCAGGTGCTGTTCGTCACCGTCGACCCCGAGCGCGATACCAAGGAGTTGTTGTCGCAGTACGTGCCGGCGTTCGACAAGCGCTTCGTCGGTTTGTACGGCACGCCAGAGCAGACCGCCGCCACCGCCAAGGAATTCAAGGTGTTCTACGCCAAGGTGGAGGGCAAGACGCCGGGCAGCTATTCGATCGACCATACCGCCGCCAGCTACATCTTCGACCGCAATGGCAAAGTGCGCCTGCTGGTGCGCCATAACCAGGGGCCGGCGCCGATCGTGCACGACATCAAACAACTGCTGCAATGAGCGGGGACGGCGTGGGCCAGCGCTTCCAGCCTTTCACCCGGCTCGCCGCCATCATCCTGCTGGTGATCGGCTGCCTGTTCGTGCTGCGACCGTTCCTGGCCGCGATCCTGTTCGCTTGCGCCATCGCCATCTCCAGCTGGCCGCTGTACCTGCGCCTGCTTGACCGCGTGAACGGGCGGCGCTGGCTGGCCGCCATCATCATGAGCGTCGGCCTGACGTTGCTGATCGTCGTGCCGCTGACGCTGGTCACCTGGAACATCGCCGACAACGCCTCCGAATTCTACGACCACTTCAAGGGCGACCTCGACACGGGCGCCTTGTCGCCGCCGGCATGGCTCAAGGATATCCCCATCGTCGGCGACATCATCGACACATATCTGCGCAAGCTGCTGGGCAGCCGCGACGAGCTCGTCAACACCGCCAAGGGCATGCTGGAGCCGGCGCGCCACTTCCTGCTGGGCGGCGGCATGGTGCTGGGCAGCGGCGTGGCGCAGGTCAGCCTGGCCGTATTCGTGAGCTTCTTCCTATACCGGGATGGCCAGAACATCATCGTCACGCTGTCGAACGCGATGAACAAATTGATCGGCGCCGAGCAGAGCCTGTCGGTGTCCGACACCGTCAGCCGCACGGTGCGCGGCGTCATGTACGGGCTGCTGGGCACGGCGCTGGCGCAGTCGGTGGTGGCGGCGATCGGCTTCCTGATCGCCGGCGTGCCGGCCGTGGCGCTGCTGTCGGTGGCGACCTTCCTGTTCTCGTTGATACCTGTGGGGCCGCCGCTGATCTGGGGCGGCGCGGCGTTGTGGCTGTTCAACGAGGGCAGCGTGGCGTGGGGCGTGTTCATGCTGGTGTGGGGCGTGTTCCTGATCAGCGGGGTGGATAACGTCGTCAAGCCGTTGCTGATCAGCCGGGGCAGCAGCCTGCCGTTCGTGCTGGTGCTGCTGGGCGTGATGGGCGGGGTGCTGGCGTTCGGTTTTGTCGGCCTGTTCATCGGGCCGACGTTGCTGGCGGTGGGACTGGGCTTGCTGAAGAACTGGACCGGCCAGCCGGTTT
Organism: Duganella sp. AC237; assembly: GCF_979254035.1. Taxonomy (NCBI): domain Bacteria; kingdom Pseudomonadati; phylum Pseudomonadota; class Betaproteobacteria; order Burkholderiales; family Oxalobacteraceae; genus Duganella; species Duganella sp. AC237. The sequence goes on from NZ_CEEDEW010000003.1 coordinate 1,198,877, forward strand.
GATTCGGCCGGTTTTTCGCGCCGTGGCTACAGGTGCCGCACTTCGTCCGGCGGGGTCTCCCAGTTGTCGTTGCGGCCGTCCAGATAGGTGATCGGCGCGTTGATCAGCTCTTCGGGCATGACATCGTCGAGGCAGGTCACATTGACGGCATAAAACTCGCCCCAGCGCGGCGAGCTGCCGATGCCAAACGAGCGCACGCCGCAATGGCGGCAAAACAAATGCTTGTCCCGCTTGGTCAGGAATTGATAAGTGGTGAGGTCGGCTTCGCCGGAGAGAAGCCGAAACGCTGCTGTCTCGATGATGGCCGGCCAGAACCGCACCTTGGTGCAGATCGAGCAATTGCAGCGCAAGGTTCCCTGGCTTAGATCGATGTCCGCTTCAAAGCGCACGGCACCGCAATGGCAGCTTCCACGGTAGGTTTTCACGAGTTCTCCGGCAGATTCAATGCCTTCAAGATTAACAGTGGATCGTGTCACTGACAATGTCCTGCGGCGTGCCGATTGCTACCAGAGCCGGTTTGTTTTACCTCAATGCGCGCGCGCCTGGTTTGAACTGTGTACTCGATATCGTGGGTATATAATTTTTGTTCGCAGACGTTCGATGGCGGTTTAATTGTTCTAACGAGGTGGACAATATGAGCGCGAAACCTATATTTTCCCATGCCGACGTGGCGGCGATTAATGCTCGGATCGCGCGCTATTCCACTGCGCCTCTCGCATCGGCTGATTTGCCCCGCGTTCCTGCCTCGCCGGTAGCCGCGAAAGTGCTGCGTGAGATTGGAATTTCCCGCGAAAAGCTGAACGAGGCATTCCGCACCGCTCTGATGACGGCTGATTCTGAAAAATAGGGTTAGCGGCCGTGACCTACAGTTCCGTATATCAGCGATTGACTGCGGACCCGAGCGACGCGATCGGGGTGTTCGCATACATCATCTACAAACAGCAAAAGATTGAGTTCTGTAAGTCCTTTGGTGGGCGCGAACTTACGAGGGAAGAACTGGACAGCTTTCATGTCATCGCTTCGTTGGATACATCCATCGCCGTATATAGGGCCCGTGGCGAGACTCTGATGAGATTTTTCATCAGTGCGGGTGTCGAAGAGCTTGTTGAAAGTATTGAGGCCACCACTCGCAAGGGTGTGCTGTACCGGAGAATCGAATCCGGCAATGTGGACCTTCAGGAGAAACTGGCGGCAATCAGCGGAACCCTGCGCGAAAAACGAACTATTATTGGTTGGGTGCGCGACGTTTCGGGCAATCTGATCGTCAATCTAGTGTCGATTTTCGTGCTCGGCGCGCTTTTGCTTGGATACCGGTTCAGCGCGGAGCTTCAGCAGGGCGCTGAGAGGAGGGCGGGCGTGAGTGATACGTCTGCCAGTCAGAGTCCAACAGTAACCGATCCTGCATACCCCAGCCCGGTCACTCCGCCAAGCCCACCCGATCCTTAATCCAGATCGGCGTTGTCCTCGGTGTCGTCCTTCGGAATGACCTTCACCAGCAGGATGCGCGGGCCGTTCATTTTCTTCGCGACGATATCGAAGTGGCGGAAGCTGATGCGCTGTCCCTGCTTCGGAATGTCGCCCAGCTTCAGCATGATCAGGCCGCCGACCGATTCCACCTCGTCCATGCCCAATTCCTCGTTCTCGATATCGATGCCCAGGGTGCGTTCGAGCGAGAAGATCGGCAGGCTGGCCTTGCCGATCAAGGTGCCGTCAGGCTGCTTGAGCCAGTCGTTCTCGTTGAGGCGGAACTCGTCGTGGATCTCGCCGACCATGGCGCCGAGCAGGTTATCGAGCGTGATGAAGCCCAGCGGGCGCTTGCCCTTTTCGCCGATCAGCGCGAAGTGCGGGGCGCCGTCGCGGAAGCGGCGGAACTGCTCCAGCGCCGGCGTGCGCGCCGAAATCGTCTCCACCGGCCGCAGGAACGGCATCAGGTCGGTGATCGGCTTGCCCGATTGCTGGGCGAAGAACAAATCCTTCAGGTGCACCACGCCCAGCACGGTCTCGCCGTCCTTGTCGTAGTACGGATAGCGGCTGAAGCGGTTGCGCAGCATGGTCTGCAGGTTGTCGGCCAGCGAGCGGCCCGCGTGCAGGCTGATCACCTCGTTGATCGGGCGCATCAGGTCCGACACGGCCAGATCGCTGAAATCGAGCGAATGGGCCAGGATGTTGCGTTCGTCCTTGTTGTACTTCTCACCAGGCTGGCTGGTGCGCAGGATCATCTTCAGTTCCTCGACCGAATAGTGGCTTTCGTGACCGCCCTTACCGGCCAGGCCCGCCAGCCGCAGCACCAGATTGGCGCTGCCGTTGAGCACCCAGATGAACGGATACATGGCCCAATAGAAAGCGTACAGCAGCGGCGCGCACCACAGGCCGATCGCCTCCGGCATGCGGATCGCGAGCGATTTCGGCGCCAGCTCGCCGACGACGATGTGCAGGAAGGAGATGACGCCGAAGGCGAACACGAAGGCGATGCTGTGGATGAGTTTGGGTGAGTCGATGCCGATGGCTGCCAGGAACGGTTCGAGCAGGCTGGCGAAGGCCGGTTCGCCGACCCAGCCCAGACCGAGCGAGGCCAGGGTGATGCCGAGTTGGCAGGCCGACAGGTAGGCGTCAAGCTGGCCGTGCACTTTGCCGAGGATGCGACCGCGTAGTCCCTGGGTCTTGGCGATGGCGCGAACGCGCGTCTTGCGCAGCGTGACGATGCCGAATTCGGCCGCCACAAAGAATCCATTGAGCGCGACCAGGAACAGGGCGAGCACGACAAGCATAACGTTTTGCATAGGGGCCGGGCGGCGGGCGACGTAGTTAAAACATGCATCTTAAACGACTGCGAGGAGATGGGGCGCAAATTGCCGTTCATCAATCGAAAATCGGGCCATTTCTCTGCCGTTACGAGTGGACGGTCCAATCATCATATGCATCGGACCGTACGGCGCCGCGACAGGCGATGGCGACAAGATGCCTGTAGTTATTGCAGGGTGTTTTTCCAAGCTAGCAGATTGATCCAGTTGTACTTTTCCCTGTACGCAGGTCTATTCCAAAGTGACAGGTGTACGGCGAGGCGGGGCGATCCTTGTCATAAGTGCAGTCCACGTGGCCTTTTTGACGCACACGCAGGCCCGACAGGGTACCGCAGGCATCCCTCAGGTCGGGGGCTATGGATTCGAACAGGTCCTTCGCAACCTCGCCTTGCACCATAAAGGCTGCTTTGCGATCCGCACGTGTTGGAGGCTGCTGTTCTCCCAAGTCGCCCGAGTAAACAAGGTAGCTGCCTTTAAACGACTTGTAGGAGCCATCCCAGGGCTGCCTGGCAGCGTAAGCTAGCGAAAACAATGACGCCGCCAACATGATAAGCAGGGAGAGTTTTCTCATTTTTTTGCCTCGGGATGGTATGCCGATTAATTAATTTCGAAGTGGAAGTGGTTGTCGTGCTTTTCGCGGTGTCGCACTCCGGGTATCTTGTTGTCGTTGAAAAAAATATTCATGTGTCCCGGCGCTTGCGAGCGGAAAATGCTGATTAGTCTGGCAGTCGCGTCACGGTCATACTGAGAATCATAGTAGCGGACCGATTCATGAAGTCCGTCCTTCCTTACCGGACGCACGTCCACCTCGAGTCCTTTCACGTGAGAGCTGTGATCCGGGTGTGTAATCCCCCCGGCTAAACTGATGTTTCCGATTCCAAATTTCCGTGCATCGAACAATTGCCACTCCCGTTCCACGGCCAGAATAATGTTAAGCAAGCGCGAACTTGCGTACTGGCTCGCGCCGTTTCCCGGCGTTCCGTACACATAGTATCCGGCTCCTTCAGGCGCTTGCGGAAGCATAAAGTAACCGCGTGAATCCTTTGGCTGGACTTCAAGCATAGCCCCTCCTAAGCGATTCGGTTGGTGGAGAGATCCCAGCCGCCGGAAGTATTTCCACCGGCGCCGCCGCCGATTTTTTGGTGGCAGTATTTCCACTTTACTTTGGAGAACTTCAGACCAATCGAGTCGTGTAGGATGTTGCCTTCGTGCACCACTTGGCTGATGTTGCCAATCAATACGTTCTCTAGCTCGACCTCGTAATATTTGACGCGCTCACCCTGTCCGTCGGCACGCATGAATTCGAGCCGCGCCTTTGGAATCGTCCTGCCTGCTGAACAGGTCTGCATCAGAATCGGCGAGGACATATCTGCCAGTTTGGTGATGGAGATACTCTCATGCTCGCATCGCTCCGCTGTATGTCCTCCCCCCGTTGATGCTGTCGCGCTTTTTGGCTGCCGCACGCCCCATTGTGCGGACGTGATTTCGATCCAGCCAGTGTGGGTGGAGTCCGCCGATTCGCCCTTGATGCCGTCAATTTGCAGATATACATCGATTGCCATGATTTCTCCAACTGGTTGAGGGAACGTCAGGGCAGTGTTACGTCCATAGCCAAGAAACGCGTTGTGCATAATCAATCTTAGTGCCGGCTAGAGAAAATTTTGTCGAAGTGGTTGGGCTGGGTCATATATATGGCAGGGAGGGCTGGAGAGTGTTTGGGCAACCGGCGATTTAGATCTTGTAATCAACGCCCGATACACATCCCGTCCCGATCTGTGAGAGTCCGCGTACTTTCCAGTTGAGCAAGATGCTATTCTTATCGCAGGTTCAGATAAATTAATAAATCGGAGACGGCATGCGCATCACAGGAAAATGGCAACAGGTGCTTTTTACGGCGGCGCTGCTGCTGGTGTCGGTGCGAAGTGACGCCGCACCAACGGCTAGCTGCGCCAAACCAGAGTGGCCGCAGGAAGCGCGTCGCTATGAGCTCGAAGGCACGACCACGTTGAGTTTTGTCGTGGGACCGGATGGCAAGCCCGTGTCGGCGAAGGTCGAGAAAAGTTCTGGCTGGCGTATTCTGGATAAGGCCTCCTTGATCGGACTGTCCCGTTGCGTGTTCCCGAAGCCGGAGGCGGAAGCTCCCGCCAAGCCGACGCAATTTGTGTGGCGGTTGAACGGCGAATCGATGCTGCACCCGTCGATGGTGGAGGGGAGCTGTCCAGCATCCGAACAGTTCCAGACGTTTAAAAGTCTGGACAAATCGCCCAGCGATGCCAACGGCATCCTGCTGCGCATGTTAGTGAAACCTGATGGAACGCCTTGGAACGTGAAGGCGGAGGCAACCGGGCTGTCGCCGGAAGTGCTGAATGCCGCTGCGGAATTTGTTCAAAGCTGCCGCTTCGCCGTAGACCCGGACGCCAAAGGGAAACGGACGGATACCACCTACGGCAAACTGCTGCTGAAAAACTAGTGCTCAATCCGGCCAGGCTTTCTTCCCTTAACCTGAAAAATGAAACGATACGACCATGACTATGAGGACGGGGGCGATATCGTGGCGCCACAGGCGGCAAAAATGCTCGAGGCCCTCCGGCCGTGAAAAACATGTCTGATCCTGCCGCGGGCGTGCCGATGGCGAATCGTGTCAGACAGTTTAACCAAGAGGATCTTGCCGATATCTGCCGAATTTACATCGATGCCAAGCGTGACGAGCTGGCGAACGAAGGCAAGGTGGTTGACATCGTTCCGCTTGAAGACGACGCCGTCATCCTGGCGGCGTTTCGCGAGTCCGAGGTCATCGTTTGCGAACATGGCGGAGTGATGGGGTTCGCCGCCATGTTCGACGGGCAATTGCGGGCGTTATTCGTGCACAGCGAGGCGCGCGGACGAGGTGTCGGCCACGCACTGCTGAACGCGGCCCTGGCACGAGCGCCTGGAGGACTGTCGCTGCATGTGGCGGAGTCAAATTTAAACGCGCGACAATTTTATGAGCGAAGCGGATTCACCGTTACCGGCATGGAGAATCGACACTACAACGGCACTGACATTAGCTACGTGAAAATGTCGTCGCCGTGCGTGTAAGACGGAACCCCGCATCGCGATCGTTCAACACGCTTCGGGTCCATCCCTGGCCTGTATAGAATCTGTCGGCCCGCGTGTCTTTCGACGTGCTCAAATGGACGCTGTCGTGGCCGAGCGCGAACAGCCAATCGACGGCTTCCTGCAGCAAGCGCTTGGCGATTCCCCTGCCTTCGTGGTCCTGCGAGACAAACAAAGCCCAGATCGATGCGTCGGTCTTGTCGGCGTAGGAAAAGCCGACCACGGCGCCGTCCACTTCCGCGACCCAGCCGCGCCCCAGCAGTTCCAGATAGTCCCGATACATCTGCCCGGTTACCCGGCTCGGATCGGACAGTATGTTTTCCTTGACGCTTAAACGAATGGTCGACATCGCTGGAATGTCGAGGAGGGTGGCTTGTCTGATATTTATCATTCGAAAATCGTATCACGTTCCCTGGGCGCCGCTTAAATAGAATTTTCCCCTGTGCCACTCCACATCCAGCATGCGCTCTAACAGCGCGCCGGCGACTTGCGCGCTCGCTAATGAGAAGCCGCCGCGCTTCCTTTCACGGCCACGCCCGCATCGCGGTCTCGGCCACCTTTAACAATTTGCCCCGCGCCGCGCCGTCCCGCGCGAGGGTGGACATGCCCTGAATGACGCCCATGGTCAGGCCGGCCAGCGCGTCGGCGTCGGTGTCAGCGGGCAAATGGCCCTGGCCGACCGACCAATCGATCTTGTCGCGCAGGCGCGCTTCGATGTCGCGCCGGATCGCGGCCAGCTCTTCCTTCACGTCGTTGGCGGCCTCGGAGCAACTGATCGCCGAACTGGCCAGCAGGCAGCCTGGCGGGGTATTGGCGCCGGTGTAGCCGACCGCCGAGACGTTGAGCAGTTCGCGCGCCGCGTCACGCGCCGTGGGCGCATCGTCGATGATGCTAAAGGCCGTCACCGGTCCGGACATATACAAGGCGACCGCGTCAAGAAACAGGCCCTTCTTGTCGCCGAACGCCGAGTAAATGCTCGATGGCTTGACCTCCAGCGCGGCCGTCAGATCGTTGAGGGAGGTGGCCTCGTAGCCATGCCGCCAAAACAGCAGCATGGCCTTTTGCAGCGCCTGGTCACGGTCAAAGGACAGCGGTCGTCCCTTCTTGCGGTGCGTTTCGTTCATAATACTTGAGTGATCACTAGGAAATGTGTTGTGCCGACTTTGTATCTCGGCTATGATTTTCCTATCAATCACTCGGAAAGTAAAGCCATGCCCTTGACCGACTATCGCACCCTTGGACGTTCCGGCCTCGTCGTCAGCCCGTTCTGTCTCGGTACCATGACGTTCGGCACCGCCCGCTGGGGTTCGGGCGAAGGCGAATCGCGTGCCGTGTTCAACGCCTACGTGGAGGCCGGTGGCAACTTCATCGATACCGCCGACGTGTATTCCAGCGGGCGCAGCGAGGAGATGCTGGGTGCTTTCATCGCCGATGGCGCTTTGCGCGAGCGGATCGTGCTGGCGACCAAGGCGGGATTCGCGAATGGACAGGGGCCCCACGCCGGCGGCAACGGCGCCAAGCATCTCCGCGCGGCGCTGGAGGCGTCGCTCAAGCGCCTGCGTACCGATTACATCGATATGTTCTGGATACACGTGTGGGATTCGGTCACGCCGGCGGAGGAGTTGCTGGAGACGATGGCGGCACTGGTTCGCTCGGGCAAGATCCGCTATTGGGGTATTTCCAACACGCCGGCCTGGTATATCGCCAAGCTGGCGACGTTGGCCGCCGTCAGGGGCGTGCCGGGGCCGATCGCGTTGCAGTATTTTTATTCGCTGGCCAATCGCGGTATCGAGGACGAGTTTGTGCCGCTGGCGGCGGAATTCGGCATGGGCATCGTGCCGTGGAGTCCGCTGGCGTTCGGCTTGTTGACGGGGAAGTACGACCGCGCGGCCGTGGAAGGGGCGGCGCCGAGGGCGGGCGGATTGCCGCGCGATGCGGCCCAGGCGGACGAGGCGCGGCCGGAAGGCGACAAGCGTCTGGACGGGGCGAATCCGTTTGGAGATGCGCTTTTCACTGAGCGCAATTGGGCGATCGTCGACATGGTCAAGTCGGTGGCGCGGGAGACGGGGCTGAGCCCGGCGAAGGTGGCGCTGGCCTGGGTGACGGGCAGGGCGGGGGTGGCGTCGACATTGCTGGGCGTGAGCCGGGTCGAACAGTTGGTCGATAACGTCGGGGCGTTGGCGTCGGTTTTGTCGCCGCAGCATCTCGCGGCGCTCGATGCCGTCAGTGCGCCGGATCAGGCGATGTTGTATAGCTTGTTTACGCCGTCGTTGCGGCAGCATGCGGTGTTTGGCGGGAGTTCGGTGCAACCGCATGCGGCGTTGGCGGAGCGCGGCGGATTACGCCGTGCCGGCTAATCCGCCCTACGTGGATCCGTTGATTCGTGACTCAGCAACGATTCGAGGATCGAATCATTGTCCGGCATGCGTCCGCGGAACCGGCCTTTTTCGTAGCGCAGGCAGCGGCACACCCGTTGCGTGGATGCCAACCGGCCGTCTTTCAACATCAGCGTAACCGTGCACAGGAACGCTTCGCCGATAATCTCCCGCCCATCGGCGGGTATGTACAGATCGGCGTCGAAGTTCAACTCGACCCTGGCTTCGGCCAACTCCTCCAACGGCACGCCCTTCTTGATCGCCGCGCGCCGCAGGAATTCTCCATAATTTCGGGCGACCAACTGCGCGATGTTGGTCGGCGGAATTGATGTGTGGTCAAGCAAGTTCAGTTCTACACGCAGGTCCAGCGGCGCGTTGCGATACAGCAATCCAAGCGCCCACTGGCCGCCCACATCGTTGTTGCGACTGACGAAAGCACTCGCCAGGCCTGCGGCGATGTGCCTCAGCCTTTTCAGGCTGATCGTCGGCGAGTGGCTCATCTGGTCGGCAGCCAGCGCGGCTTGGTATCGACGAACAGTTCGCGTTCCACCGGGCCGCCGTATTCCGGTTCCATGGTGCCCAGGGTGACTGCGATGCGGTCCGGGCTTTGCGTGCTGCGCCAGAATAAGGTGGAACCGCAGACGCTGCAAAAGCCGCGCCGGCCTTCGTCCGACGAGGCGTATTCCGTCACCAGGTCGGCGCCGCGCTCGAAGGCGAAGCCGGCGGTGCCGACATTGGCATAGGTGCCGGCCGCAGCGCCGTGCTGCTTCTGGCACATGGTGCAGTAGCAATGGCTGGAGTGAGACACAGGACCGTCCGCGCGGTAGGCTACGCCGCCGCATAAGCAACTTCCTTTTAACATCGCGTCCTCCGATTTAATCAGTCATCGATAAACTGTAACCGATTCGATAACGGCTGTCAGCTTGCCACCGCGAATGGTCCCCCGTGCACCGCCGACAGGATCGCCTCCACTGCGGGATGCTTGATCTTGCGGGCGTTGGAGATGGCGTAGAAATGCTCGCGCAGCTCCGGCGCGTCGCCCACCAGCACGGCGCCGAATTGCTCCTCGATATCTTGCGCCAGTGCCGACGTGGCGAAGAACAAACCCATGCCATTGCGCCCGAACGTGTTGAGCATGGCGTTGTCCTCGAACTCGCCGACGATTTCCGGCCGCACTTCGTGCTGCACCAGCCAGGCGTCGATGCGTCCGCGCAGCGCGTTGTTGCGCGTGGGCACGAGCAACGGCGCGTGGTTCAGGCTGGCGGGGAAGTTGGGGCGGTATTTTTCCGCCAGACGCGGCACGCCGAACAGCTTCATGTCGCTTTCACCGAGCAGGTGGCTAAACACCTTGAGGCTGCCGCCGGCGTGCACGGTGCGGTCCGTCAGCACGACGTCGAGCTTGCCCAGCGCCAGGTCGGCCAGCAAATCCTCGAATTCCGCCTCCATGCATACCAGCCGCACCTGCTTGCCCATTTCCTGGGTCGCTTGCAGCAGGCGGAAGGCGATCAGCTTGGGCAGCGAGTCGGAGATGCCGACGGTCAGCCGCATCTTGCCGGCCTCGGCCTCGTCGAGCGCGTCCTGCAATTGTTCGCCCAGCAGGAAGATCTGGTCGCAGTAGCTCAGCGCGAGCCTGCCGGCCTCGGTCGGCACCAGACGCCGCCCTTGCGGCTCGAGCAATTGCTTGCCGACCGATTGCTCCAGCGACGCCAATTGCATGCTGATGGTCTGCACCGCCAGCCCCAGGCGCTCGGCCGCGCGCGTAACGCCGCCCTCCTTGGCCACCATCCAGAAAAAATACAGGTGCCGGAAATTCAATCCACTGGTCTTCATTGTATCAATCTTCTGTTTTTGCGAAGTAATACTTCAATTATCTTCTATTTTTAAATTGTTCGCACGCCTATACACTGCGCTACATCAACTTATAACTGGGGAAAAAATCAATGAAGCACTTTAGAATTTCCTTCCTGGTCAGCTTCATCTGCCTTGCGGCGGCTGGCTGGTGGGGATACACGCTGAACGGATGGCCTGGCGCCTTGTCCGCTTTCGGTGTCGCACTGATTCTGGCGGCGATGGAAGTGTCGCTGTCGTTCGATAACGCGGTGGTCAACGCCTCCGTGCTGAAGGATTGGGATGAGTTCTGGCAAAAGCTGTTCCTGGGCCTGGGCATCATCATCGCCGTGTTCGGTATGCGGTTGCTGTTCCCGCTGGTCATCGTCGCCGTCGCGGCCGACATCGGCATTATGGATGTGTGGACCCTGGCGCTGAACGATCCCAAGACGTATTCGATGCACCTGACCAATCACCACGCGGAAGTGGCGGCATTCGGCGGCATGTTCCTGCTGCTGGTGTTCCTGAACTTCCTGCTCGATGAAGACAAGGAAGTGCACTGGCTGGGCAACTTCGAGAAAAAGCTCGGCTCGCTGGGCAAGGTCTCGTCGATCTCGGTGATGATTTCGCTGGGCGTGCTGATGGCCTGTATGGGCCTGGTGACCGAGGCGCAAAAGCTGGTGGTCCTGATTTCCGGCCTGTGGGGCATTCTGGTGTACGTCGGCGTGGACGCGATCAGCGGCCTGCTGGAGAAGGAAGAGTCGGGCGGCAGCGATGTCGGCGACATGGTCAAGAAGGGCGGTATCGGTGGTTTCCTGTACCTGGAAGTGCTCGATGCTTCGTTCAGCTTCGACGGCGTGATCGGCGCGTTCGCCATCACCACCGACGTCGTGATCATCATGCTGGGCCTGGCCATTGGCGCGATGTTCGTGCGCTCGATGACGGTGTACCTGGTCAAGAAGGGCACGCTGGACCAGTTCGTGTTCCTGGAGCACGGCGCGCACTATGCGATCGGTATCCTGGCCGCGATCATGCTGGCAAGTATGAAGTTCCACGTGCCGGAAATCTTCACCGGTCTGATTGGTATCGCCTTCATCGCCGCCTCGGTCTGGTCGTCGGTGCGCCACCGCCGCAAGGAAGCGGCCACCGCGGCGATCCCGGCGTAACGAGGTTGTAGTCAAACAAAGTTAGAGTTGTATCAGAACACGGCGGGTCGTTAAATACGGACACGACCCGCCGCCTGCAGTACCCAAGTCCGGTTTCTTTAAGGAGTATCACATTATGGCAATCAGTCTGCAAAAAGGCGGTAACGTTAATCTGAGCAAGGAAGCCCCGGGCCTGTCGCAAATCGTCGTCGGCCTCGGCTGGGACGCGCGCGCCACCGATGGCAGCGCCTTCGACCTGGACGGCTCGGCCTTCCTGTTGAAGGTCGACGGCAAGGTCCGCGCCGACAACGACTTCATTTTCTATAACAACCTGAAATCGTCCGACGGCGCCGTCACCCACTCGGGCGACAACCGCACCGGCGCCGGCGACGGCGACGACGAAACCGTCACTATCGACCTGACCAAGGTGCCGGCCGATGTCGAGCGCATCGCCATCTGCGTGACGATCCACGACGGCGACGCCCGCAAGCAAAACTTCGGCATGGTGCAGAAGGCGTACATCCGCACGGTCAATGCCAGCGGCAACGCCGAGATCGCCCGCTACGACCTGTCCGAAGACGGTTCGACCGAATCGGCGATGGTGTTCGGCGAGGTGTATCGTAACGGTACCGATTGGAAGTTCAAGGCCGTCGGCCAGGGCTTCAAAGGCGGTCTCGGCCCGCTCGCCGCCTCGTTCGGCGTGGGCGTTTAATTCAACTGATTTTTAACTGGAAAGGACTCAGTCATGCCAAAATTTTCGGTCACCGGTGATGTCGACCCGTTTCTGCACGTAACACTGGCGCAGGGAGAGAAGATCTACTGCGAATCGGATGCGATGGTGATGATGGAGGCGACGCTCGATTTGAAGGGCAAGGTCACCGGCGGCATCGGTGCGGCCATCATGCGGCGCTTCGCCAACGGTGAGTCCTTCTTCCAGCAACACATCGAAGCGGTGCGCGGCGGCGGCGATTGCCTGCTGGCGCCAACCTTGCCAGGCGCCATGCAGGTGCTCGACGTCGGCCAGGTGCAGTACATGTTGAGCGACGGCGCCTTTGTCGCCGCCACGTCCAACGTGGAACTGAAGGTGCGCACGCAAAGCCTGGGCAACGCCCTGTTCGCCCAGAGCGGCGGTTTCTTCATCACCGAAACCGCCGGCAGCGGCCAGGTGGCGGTGTCGGGCTTCGGCTCGATCTCGGAACTGGAGGTCACGCCCGGCAACGATGTGGTGATCGACAACTCGCATGTGGTGGCGTGGGACAACAGGCTGCGCTATGAAATCTCCGTCACCACCGGCGGCAACAGCGGCTTTTTGAGCAATCTGGTCAATAGCCAGACCAGCGGCGAAGGCATGGTGCTGCGCTTTTCCGGAACCGGAAAGATCCTGGTGTGCTCGCGCAACGGCGCGGCGTTCCGGGCTTGGGCCCAGCGCCCCGGGTCGCAGTAATCCATGATCGCCAATTAAACCAACTAAGGAGCACACAATGTCAGTCAATTTGAGCAAAGGCCAGAAGATCTCTCTGGAAAAAGAAGGCGGCGGCACACTGGGTAAGGTCACCATGGGCCTGGGCTGGGATGCCATCAAGAGCAAAGGTTTCCTGGGCTTCGGCGCCAAGACCGAGGCGGTCGACCTGGACGCCTCCGTCGTCATGTTCGATGAAGGCCAGCGTCCGGTGGACGTGATCTGGTTCCGCCAGCTGAAGAGCAAGGACGGCAGCATCGTCCACACGGGCGACAACCGCACCGGCGCCGGCGACGGCGACGACGAGCAGATCAACGTCGACCTGAACGCCGTGCCGGCCAGCGTCAAGAGCCTGGTATTCACCGTCAACAGCTTCACCGGCCAGACTTTCGCCCAGGTCGAGAACGCGTACTGCCGCCTGCTGGATGCGTCCAACGGCAAGGAAGTGGCGCGTTTCAATTTGTCCGTGCAGGGTCCGCACTCGGCGCAGATCATGGCCAAGGTGTACCGTCACAACGGTGAGTGGAAGATGCACGCGATCGGCGAAAACGGCAACGGCCGTACCTTCGACGACCTGCTGCCGCAGATCGCCGCGCACCTGTAATGAATTGGGGCGCATGCGTCCCGATAATGAGTTGTACCCGCAGTTGAAGCGGAGCACCGTACCGGCGGTGCTCCGCTTTTTTACGTTTAAAACGCGTGGCGGATGCCGAGGCTGACGATGGTGGTCTTGGCGTCGAGGTTCTGGCCGGCGCCGGCGAACAGCGGCACTTCCTGCGAACCCAGCGGCAGCAGCAGCGCGCCCGGACCGCCGGCGATCGGCAGCGGGGTGATGGCGCCACGGACGATGTTGCCGCGCTTGTCCTTGACGCCGCCGACGCGGGTGTACAGCGCGGTACGCTTGGAGAAGTTGTAGTCCAGGCCGAACATCAGGCCGCGCTCGCGTCCGCGCGTGTAGTTGGTGAAGCGCGTGTCGAGCAGGTGCGCGCTGACGTCGACCTGGCCGATGGCCTGTTTGATCGTCGCGCCCCAGGTGTTGACGGTCGGATCGGTGTTGCCGCCCAGGTTGAACTTGCCCTGATGGCCGACGAAGGCGACGGTGGTGCCGGTGCCGGCGAAGATGTACTTGAACGACGCCATGTAGGCGCGATAATTCTCGACGGTGAACAGCGGCACCAGGTTGGTGCCCGAGACCACGCCCAGCGGCACACCGCCGAAATCGTTGCGGTGGTAGGAGGCAAGCGCGGTCAGGCTCTCGCCGCGCCAGGCCAGCATGGCGCCGACGGCGCGGCCGCGGTCGTCGGTGGTTTCGGCGCCGGCGGTCAGGCCGCCGACGATTTGTCCGGTGGCGGCGGTGGCCACCGGCGTGCTGGCGGTGGCGACGGAGCGCGCGGCGCTGACGCCGCTGCCGACGCCGGCGTTGGTCGAGAACGAGGCGATCGCCGTCCATGGACCCTGTTTGACGGCATAGCTGACCTGGTTGTCCTGGAATGTTTGCAAGGTGTTCACGGCCAGGCCTGCGCTGAACAGGTCGGTGCTGCCGATCGCTTCCGGCGTCACCAGGTAATAGGCGATCAGCATCGGGCTGGCCTGGCGGCCGAGTTTGACTTCGCCGACCGGCGTGGTCAGGCCGACGTAGGCCTGGCGGCCGAAGATGCGGCCGTCGTTGGCGACGCCGCCGTTGTCGAGCGTGAGGCCGCCTTCGAGCACGAACAGGCCGCGATAGCCGCCGCCCAGGTCCTCGACGCCGCGCATGCCGAAGTTACTCTGCCGCGTGTGCGACGGGCTGACCCGCACCGAGGTGCTGGCCGGCGAGGCGATCGCGTTCGGAATCGGCGTCGTGCCGCGCAGTCCGAACAAGGTGCCCTGGACGTTGCCTTCGCCTTTTTCGATGCGGTCGACGCCGACATCAAGGGTACCGTAGAGGGTGACGGACGATTGCGCGAGAGCGTGCCCCATGGCAAGGAAGGCGAGCGCGGACAGGCATGCTGCGGATGCGGCGGTTCGTTTCATATTCTTGTCTCCAGATTTTTTATAGTGGCTATCAAAACCGACCATATGCTCGGTCGTGTTGACGTTTTAAGTGTAGAGCAACATGCCGTGTGTTACGCACAGTTGTCATTAAAAGAAGGCGCGGTGCGTATAATTTGTGTACCGCAAACAACGCCCGTTTATTCCATGCTTACTTCCCGCCGCTTCTCCAAGGCCTGCGCGTGAGCGGCCACGCCGCACAGCCGGCGGCCGGCAAATGGATCGCGCTGCTCGTGGCCGGCGCCTTCTTCATGGAGAACCTGGACGGCACCATCATCACCACCGCGCTGCCGGACATCGCCAAATCGTTCGGCGTGGCGCCGCTGGCGCTGAACATCGGCGTCAGCGCTTACCTGCTGACCTTGGGCGTGTTCATCCCGATCAGCGGCTGGGTGGCCGAGCGGCTCGGTGCGCGCCGCGTCTTCGCGGCGGCGCTGACGATCTTCACCTTGGCCTCGGTGCTGTGCGGCATGGCCGACAGCGTGACCGAATTCGTCTGTCTGCGCGTGCTGCAAGGCGTGGGCGGGGCGATGATGGTGCCGGTCGGACGCCTGCTGGTGCTCAAGAACACCCCCAAGGAAAAGCTGATCGGCGTGATTGCCACCCTGACGTGGCCAGCGTTGGTGGCGCCGGTGCTGGGGCCGCCGGTGGGCGGCTTCATCGCCAGCTACCTGTCGTGGCGCTGGATCTTCTATCTCAATCTCCCGCTCGGCGTGATCGCGCTGGCGCTGGCCTTGTGGCTGATCCCCGAGCAGCGCGCGGAGACCCGGCGCCCCTTCGATTGGCCCGGCTTCGTGCTCAGCGCGGGCGGTGTGCTGTTGCTGACATGGGGCGCCGAGTCGGTCGGCGGCGCCAACCCGGACTGGGTCGAGGCGCTCTCCTGCATGACCGCCGGCGCCGTCATGCTGGCGGCGATGGTCTGGCACCTGCGCCGCGCCGCCCATCCGTTGATCGACCTGGGTGCGTTCGCCATCCCGACCTTCGCCATTACCCTGGTCGGCGGCTCGCTGTTCCGCATGGCGATCGGCACCGTGCCGTTCCTGCTGCCGCTGATGTTCCAGCTCGGCTTCGGACTGGACGCCTTCCAGTCCGGGCTGCTGGTGGTGGCCGTCTTCGCCGGCAACCTGATGATGAAGCCGGCCACCACGCCCATCCTGCGGCGCTTCGGCTTCAAGCCGGTGCTGCTGGTGAACGGCCTGGCCAATGTCGCCTCGCTGGCGGCGTGCGCGCTGCTGTCGCCGGCCACGCCGGTGTGGCTGATCGCCGCCGTGCTGTTCGTCGGCGGGCTGACGCGCTCGATGCAGTTCAGCGCCCTGAACACGCTGGCCTTCGCCGACGTGCCGCAGCAGCGCATGGCCGCCGCCAATACCTTGTTCAGCACCTCGTTCCAGGTGGCGGTGGGGCTCGGCATCGCGATGGGGGCGGGCGGGGTGCGGCTGGGCCACTGGAGCGCACAGCGGCTGGGCATCGCCGACTGGCCGGCCATCGAGTACCGGCTGGCGTTTTTGCTGGTGGCGCTGGTCAGTTTGCTGGCCATGCTGGACGCGATGTTCCTCAAAGCGGACTCAGGCGCACAAGTTGTTACAAAGCGGCGTGGCCTTTAACGCTATAATCTTGCTATGGAAAAACTAAAAGACATCTCGCAGATTGTTACGCAAGCCTCACGCGGCGAGTTGGTCTTTCCTACCAGCGTCAACGCCGCGTTGCGGCTGCAATTTGCGCTGGCCGATCCCGATTGCGACACCGAAGACGTGATCCGCAAGGTGCTGGCCGAGCCGTTGCTGGCGGCGCGCACCGTGGCGCTGGCCAACGCGGTGGTGTTCAACCGTGGCGGCGTGCCGGTCACCAGCGTGCGCTCGGCCGTGGCGCGGGTGGGCTACCGCCACCTGTACACGATGGCGGCGGCGATGGTGGTGCGCCAGTTCGGCAGCCGCATCCGCGACCCCGGCCTGCGCGCCAAGGCCGAACAGCTGTGGCGCCACACGGCCCACGTGGCGGCGCTGTCCCACGTCATCGCCCGCAAGCTGACCGCCACCGACGCCGACACGGCGATGTTCGCCGGCATCGTGCACGAGGCCGGCGGCTTTTACCTGCTGTCGCGCGCCGATGAGATTCCCGGCCTGCTGGACGATCCGGCCGACTGGATGGGCGCCGCGCACGAAATCATCACCCGCGAGATGATGAAGAAGATGGCGATCCCCGAACCGGTGAGCCTGGCCATCGTCTCGCTGCGCGGGGCAACCTTGACGCCGCCGCCGCTGGGCCTGCGCGACACCTTGCTGATCGCCAAAGGGCTGGCGCCGGTGGCGTCGCCGTTCTCGCCCATGCAGGAGCACGCCGGCCTGGCCGGCTTCATCGACGATAACGCGGCGCTGGAGCAGATGCTGTCCGAATCGGCGGAAGAGGCCGCGTCCATGAGCGCGGCGTTGTTGGTTTAAAACGGGTGGCCGGTCAAATGCCGGCGGCGGTGAGTCCGCCACGGTTCCACGTAGGGCGGATTAGGCGGAACGCCGTAATCCGCCATGCATGAGCCGTCGGCAACGCAACCATGGCGGATTACGCTGCGCTAATCCGCCCTACGTGTCTCCGTGACGGATATATCGTCGCATTCCGTTCGCCGACCGCCACCAACCGCCACGGCGCCTTGTGGCAAAAACGATGTGTAAGCAATCATTTTTGTCGAAACTCTGGCAATATGCACATCGCACGACCCTCATAGGCGATAATGCCGAATAGTCGTCATACAACAAGCCATCAGCCATGAGTCAAACCGCAGCAGTCCCATCGCCCGCCGCGCCGGCGCCCTTGCCCAAGAAGAAGCACCGCAACCTCGCCCAAGGCGTGGTGGAGAGCTTCACCCACAGCATCCAGGCCGGCACCCTGAAACCGGGCGAGAAACTGCCGACCGAATCGGTGATCATGGAAATGCACGGCGTCAGCCGCACGGTGGTGCGCGAGGCCATCTCCCATCTGCAGGCGGCCGGACTGGTGCAAACCCGCCACGGCATCGGCACCTTCGTGCTGGAACCGCAACCGGCCAACCTGCGCATCTCGTCCGACACCATCCGCACCCTGGGCGACGTGCTGGCCATCCTGGAACTGCGCATCAGCCTGGAAACCGAGGCCGCGTGGCTGGCGGCCAGCCGCCGCAGCGAAGAGCAGATGCAGGAAATGGGCGTGGTGCTCAGGCGCATCCAGGAGTCGCAAACCCGTCCCGGCTCGGTCGAGTCGGACGTCAAATTCCATCAGCTGATCGCGCAAGCCACCGGCAACCGGTATTTCGTCGATATCCTGAGCGACCTGGGCAACACCATCATCCCGCGCACGCGCGTCGATTCGGCGTCGCTGGCGCACGACGATCCGGTGGTGTACCAGGAGCGCGTCAACCGCGAGCATGACGATATTTACAACGCCATCCTGCGCAAGGATGCCGAGGCGGCCCGCGCCGCCATGCGCACCCACCTGAGCAACAGCCGCGAGCGCCTGCGCCGCGCGCAAGAGGATATCGCCGCCAAGAACGGCTGACGGGCGAAAGGGGGGGCCGTGGCCTTTGCCCGGCTCCGGCCGCTGTTGCGGCCGGGGTTACGGCCGGCTCCGGCGCCGCGGGAGCAACGCTAGTGCCGGCGATCGGCGAGTTTTCGCTAAATCGCTTGCTCCCTTCCGAATATGGTTGTACGATGTCATACAACAACCGACGGGAAGCCCGTCGAACTTCCCCTTCACACAATAGACGTCGATTATTGGAGACCTTATGCAACCGAATGACCTGAAAAAAATCCTTTCCTCTGGCCTGCTGTCGTTCCCGATCACCGACTTCGATGCCGAAGGCAACTTCCGTAAGTCGACCTACATCGAGCGCCTGGAATGGCTGGCACCGTACGGCGCGACCGCGCTGTTCGCCGCCGGCGGCACCGGCGAGTTCTTCTCGCTGACTCCGAACGAATACACCGACATCATCAAGACCGCCGTCGACACCTGCGCCGGCCAAGTGCCTATCCTGGCCGGTGTCGGCGGTCCGACCCGCGTCGCCGCCGCCTACGCCAAGGAAGCCGAGCGCGTTGGCGCCGCCGGCCTGCTGCTGCTGCCGCACTACCTGACCGAAGCGTCGCAGGACGGCCTGATCGAGCACGTCGCCGAAGTCTGCAAGGCCACCAAGCTGGGCGTTGTGGTGTACAACCGCGCCAACTGCCGCCTGACCGCCGATTCGCTGGCCAAGCTGGCCGACCGTTGCCCTAACCTGATCGGCTTCAAGGACGGCGTCGGCGACATCGAACTGATGGTCTCGATCTGGCGCAAGATGGGCGACCGTTTCAGCTACCTGGGCGGCCTGCCAACGGCCGAAGTGTACGCGGCGGCCTACAAGGCGCTCGGCACTCCGGTATACTCGTCGGCGGTGTTCAACTTCATGCCGAAGCTGGCGATGGACTTTTACCACGCGGTCGCCTCGGACAACCACGCCGAACAAAACCGCATGCTGGACGAGTTCTTCCTGCCGTACCTGGAGATCCGCAACCGCAAGGCCGGCTACGCCGTCAGCATCGTCAAGGCCGGCGCCCGCCTGGTCGGCCACGACGGCGGTCCGGTGCGCGCACCGCTGACCGACCTGACCGCCGAAGAATGCGACATGCTCGACAAGCTGATTCGCAAGCAAGGCGCGCAATAATCCGGTAAGCTAGCGTCATACAACGTCATACAACATAAAGCGCGGCTGGTCCGCGCTTTTCACACATCTAAGGAGTCGATATGCAAGTAGCTGGCGAAATGATCATTGGCCGCAGCGCCGTTGTGGGTAAAGAAGGCACGATGAAGGCGATCGATCCATCGCGCAACGTTGAAATCGAACCGGCGTTCGGCCTGGCCGGCGCCGCCGACCTGGCGCGCGCCTGCGAACTGGCCGATGCCGCCTTCGACGTCTACCGCGCCACCGGCCTGGAAGCACGCGCCAAGTTCCTCGAAACCATCGCCGACCGCATCATGGATCTGGGTCCGACGCTGATCGAGCGTGCGATGACGGAAACCGGCCTGCCGCAAGCCCGTCTGGAAGGCGAGCGCGGTCGCACCTGCAATCAACTGCGTTTGTTCGCCAAAGTCGTGCGCGACGGCCGCTTCCAGTCCGCCACCTTGGACAGCGCGCTGCCGGAACGCACCCCGCCGCGCAGCGACCTGCGCCTGCGCAAAATCGGCCTGGGCCCGGTCGCGGTGTTCGGTGCCTCGAACTTCCCGCTGGCGTTCTCGGTGGCCGGCGGCGACACCGCCTCGGCACTGGCTGCCGGTTGCCCGGTTGTCGTCAAGGCCCACTCGGCCCACCTGGGTACCTCGGAACTGGTCGGCAAAGCCGTCGCCAAGGCCGCTGAAGAATGCGGTATGCCGGAAGGCGTGTTCTCGATGCTGATCGGCTCCGGCCAGACCATCGGCCAGGCCCTGGTGAGCCACCCGGCCATCAAGGCGGTAGGCTTCACCGGCTCGCGCGCCGGCGGTATCGCCCTGATGAAAACCGCCGCAGAACGCAAGGAACCGATCCCTGTGTACGCCGAAATGAGCTCGATCAATCCTGTGTTCCTGCTGCCGGGCGCGCTGGACAACGTCAAACTGCCGCAAGCTTTCGCCGACTCGCTGACGATGGGCGCCGGCCAGTTCTGCACCAACCCTGGCCTGCTGATCGGCCTGAAAAGCGACAAGCTGCAAGCGTTCGTCGCCGCCGCCGCCGGCTCGCTGGGCGCCAAGCCTGCCGCCACCATGCTGACCCCGGGCATCCACAAAGCCTACGTCAACGGCGTCAAGGGCCTGGCAAGCATCGAAGGCGTTTCGCAAGAAGCCGCCGGCCTGACCACCGAAGCGCCATGCGCCGCGCAAGCCTTCCTGTACCAGGTCGACGCTAAAACCTTCCTGGGCAACCCAGCGCTGGAAGGCGAAATCTTCGGACCAACCTCGCTGCTGGTCGTCGCCAACGACGAAGCCGAACTGCTGGCCGTGGCCGAACACGTCGAAGGTCAGCTGACCGCCGCCGTTCACGCCACCGCCGACGACCGTCAACTGGCCGCGCGCCTGATGCCGGTGCTGGAACGCAAAGTGGGCCGCATCCTGTTCAACGGCTTCGGCACCGGCGTGGAAGTTTCGCACGCCATGGTGCACGGCGGCCCGTTCCCATCGACCTCGGACAGCCGTTCGACGTCGGTAGGCGCCGGCGCCATCGACCGCTTCCTGCGCCCTGTTTGCTACCAGGACGTGCCTTCCTACCTGCTGCCGGAATCGCTGGCTGACGAAAACCCGCAAAAGCTGCCGCGCATCGTCAACGGTGACCTGGTATGGAACGCGTAAGCGACATCCAATGCGCGGTGGGCGAAAGCCCGACGTGGAGTGCGGCGGAATCGGCCTTTTACTGGACCGATATCCCCGCCAAGCGTGTCTGGCGTTTGGACCTCGCGTCCGGCGCCACGCGTTTCTGGACCCTGGATGAAATGGCCGGCTGCGTCGCGACCCGGGCCGATGGTGGCCTGATCGCCGGCATGGAGACGGGCGTGTTCAAGCTCGATCTGGGCGAAGGACCGGCCGCCGTCGCAACCAAGGTGGCGACACCGTCGGTCGAGTCGGGGGCACTCGGCGAGGGCAAGCGCTTCAACGACGGCCGCTGCGACCGTCAGGGTCGTTTTGTGGCGGGCACCATGTTCATGGACATGTCGGCCAATCGTCCGGTCGGCAAGCTGTTCCGCTACGACGCGGCGCACGGTATTTCGGCGCCGCTGGTGGTGGAGCTGCTGACGCAGAACGGCACCGCGTTTTCGGCCGACGGACGCACGATGTACCTGTCGGATTCGCATCCGCTGCGGCGCATGGTGTGGGCGTTCGACTACGACATCGCCGACGGCGTGCCGTCGAACCAGCGCGTGTTTGCCGACCTGACGAAGGAAGTCGGTCGCCCGGACGGCGCGGCGGTCGACGCCGACAGCTGCTACTGGGTCGCCGGCAACGACGGCGGCTGCCTGCTGCGTTTCACCCCGGACGGCAAGCTCGATCGCCGCCTCGAGGTGCCGATGAAGAAGCCGTCGATGTGCTCCTTCGGCGGCAAGGATCTGGACACGATGATCGTCACGTCCATCCCGTCCGGCAAGCCGGAGGACGCGGAGTGGGGCGGGGCGGTGCTGCTGCTGCGGCCCGGCGTCAAAGGGCTGGCGGAAACGCCGTTCGCATCATGATAAAAGGGCAGACGCCTTAAGCGTCTGCCCTTTTCAATCCGCGTTGTGAGCACTGCGGCAAGTTACTTTAGTTCGAGCCGTTTGCCGCCATCTCACGTTCCAGTTTGGCGTGATTGGCCAGGTACTCAGCGTGTTGCGCTTCGGTGCGTTGTGGCCCCAGCTTGTTGAAAAGCTCAGTCAGTTTGTCGGCGGTCAGATCGGCGCCGTAAGCTGGCGTACCCGGTTGCTGACGCCACGACTCGTGCAGGCTGCCGTCATCGACGGCGTCAAAGCCCAGTTCCTCGACCAGCGCCATGACTTTTTGCTTCGCCGCGGCGTCGTCGCTGGCGACCGGCAGTGCAACACGGCCTGCCGCGCCTTTGGGCAGACCCTTGGTTGGAATGTGTTCGGCGTGGATATTGTTAAACACCTTCACCACCTTACGGCCCAAGTGCTGCTGCACCCATTCGCTTTCGGTGAGCTCACCGGTTTCCAGCTCCGGAATACGGCCGTCGCGAAGGATAGGGTAATAGTTACTCGTGTCAATAATCGGCACGTCGGCTGCAACACCGGTAAACAGGTCCTGTGGTAAATCAGGAATGTTTTTGAGAGGAATGGTGACCACGAGAATTTCGCCATAACTGGCGGCTTCCTGGATCGTGACTGGCTTCGCTCCGGTTTTTTGCGCCACGTCGTTCAACGTTTCTGGCCCGCGCGAGTTGGCGATGTGTACCGAGTGACCAAGCTTGGTCAGCTGCATGGCAAGGGCGCTGCCGATATTACCTGCGCCAATGATTCCGATTTTCATATAATTCTCCATGTGTCCATCAAACAAAGTTGAAAAACTAGCTTGATGTTACACACCAACCTTGCAGTGTGTCGGTACGGTTCTGCACGGTCAGATCGGGGTCAAGTCTGTCATTCGGACACGGGCCCGTCTGTTGTTGGCGGCGCCCAGCCGCCCAACACCCACGACGGGGTGCTGTAGTTATTGATCAGCTCCGCATCCCGCTCCATCGTCAGTTGACGCGACGCCGGATGGCGCTTGCTCACATCGACCGGCGTGCCATCCACATTGCGGCTGTTGTATTCCCAGAAGCGCACGTTGGAAGCGTCGCCGCCGATCTCGCCCCAGCCTTGCGGACTCACGCCGCTCAACGTGGCGTTGATCAGCACCGCCTCCGCATGCGGATAACCCTTGCCCTTGTTGACCGGCGAGCGGGCAAGGTGCTGCAGCCCATCGCCAATCGCGCTGAAGCGGCAATCGACGAACACATTCCCATGGTTGGCGGACGTGTTGCGTATCCACATAAACGGCCCACGCGATTCAATCTCGCATCGACGGAAGAAGGCGGGCCCGCGTCCGAGTATGGTATCGCCGTGACCGACGATCTTCACGCCCTCGAGATAGGTGCTGCCGTTGACCTGCAACGCGTCGCCGGAGCCGATGACGGTGACGTCGCTGACCATGTTCTCCTCACCCGTGATCAGCAAGCCTTCCGCCTGCCCCTCCAATGTCGTCTGCAGCGTCATGTTCTTTAGATGGACGCCTTTGACGTTGTCGGCGGCGAAGGCCGCGCGGCGGGACGGAAAAGTACCGGGCGCCTCGTTGGTGCTGATATTGGCCCGATGCGGATTGAATATCTCGTTGTTGGCATAGTGGACCCGCACCTTGCTGCGATGCTCGCCCTCGATCGTCAGGTTCGACTTGCGCCGGAAATAGACGATCTCCTCGTAGTCGCCGTTGTGCACGAAGATCGTGGTGCGCCGCGCGGGATGGTCCGGAACGAAGTCCAACGCGCCTTGCACGGTATTGAAATCGCCGCTGCCATCGGGGTTGACCGTCACGCGTTCGATGTCCGGGCGGGGCGGCCTGGCCTTGGTGCTAAAACCCCATGCCTTCTTTCCGCTGATGCCCTTGAAGCCGACGATCACGCCCGGATCGATCTGCACGTAATAGCGCTTGCCGTATTCAAGCAGATTGTGATGCGGGTAGATGGTCGCGGTGTTCCCCCTGACGATCACGGGATGGAAGTGGAAGCCGTCCGTAAAGCCCCCGATGATGGTCAACTGGTAGCTGTCCGGCGTGGGCTCGGCGCCGGCCGAAGGCTTGCCCGCCCTGGTGTTGGCATTGGTGCGGCGCGGCCCGTCCGGATAAGGGTAGGGCGTTGCCAGATATGGCGCGGCCGGCAGCTTGGTGCGTTCGGTCGGACCGGCCGGAATGGCCAGGTCCAGCGTATCGACAAGCCGGTCGTCCGCCGCATCGTAAATGCGGATGCGGCCGGACTTGCCGAGCACCGGCGGCTGCGTGAAACGCAGCACCAGGTGGGTATCCGGATTGACGTTGCGCGCGCCGCTGGCTGGTGAGGCCAGTGGCGCCACTTCCAGCGCCAGGGCGGGCGCCACGGCGGCCGGCAACGTCATGGCGGCCAGCAGCGCCGGCAGCCTCCTTAGTACAGCGCGCCGGTCGATTGCCATGGCTATCCTCAGGCGTTGAGCGTGGTGTTGTGGACCTTGCCGCCGATGGTGACGTTTTTCAAGGTCAGGCCTTTGACGTTGTACAGGAACCAAGGCTGCGCGGCGTTGACCGGGGCGCCGAAATCGCAGTCGGTGATGGTCACGTCGGTCACCGGCACCACCGGCGGCATCGGGCCCGGACCGTTGTAGTCCGACGCTACAGGTCCCAGTATCACGATCGCCTGGAAGCACGACGCGGTCTTGCCATCCTTGGTCACGTTGCCGACCTTGATGTTGGAGATATGGATGTTCGACACCACCGGCGGGCGGGTACGCACGTTGTCGCTGATCGGCGTGTAGTCGCAATCGAAGGTGACGATGGCGCCGGCCGCCGTCGCCACGGTCTTCGACTGGATCGGCGACCCTGGCAGCGACGCGTAGAACGATGGCGACAGCTGCACGCCATTCGGTACCGTGCAATCGCGCACGTAGAAATTGCGCAGGTAGCCGCCGCGATTCATGTTGGTCTTCATGCGGATCGCGGTGTTGAGCGGGTTGGTCTTCCAGTTGGCGTTTTCGAACACCAGCTTTTGCGCGAACACGTTCTGGATGCCGCCGGCCATCTCGCTGCCCAGGGTCACGCCGCCATGGCCGCTGTGCATGATGCAGTTCTGGATCACGATGTTTTGCGAGGGGCCGAATTGCGTGTCCAGGTCCTTGCCGGCCTTGATGGCGATGCAGTCGTCGCCGGTGTCGAAGGTGCAGCCATCGACCAGCACGTGGTCGCAGGCTTCCGGATCGAAGCCGTCGCTGTTGGGGCCATGGCTTTCGCAGTGCACCTTGCGGATGACGATATTGCGGCAGTGGACCGGGTGGTGCATCCAGAACGGCGTGCGCGTCACGTGATAACCCTGCAGCAGCACGTTGGTGCAGCCGATCAGCTGGATCATCGGCGGACGCAGATAGTGGCCGACGCCGAACACGCGCTTCGACAGCGGCACGCCCGCTTCGGACAACGCCGGGAGATACTGCGCGTCGGCGCGCCAGCGCTGGCCTTCACCCTGGATCAGCAGGCGTTCGGCCTCGGTCAGGTTAGGCGCGACCGTCGCCAGCGACATGGCGTTGAGCGGGTTCTCCGTATTCTCCGACATTTTGCCGGCCTTGAAGTTGGGCGTGGTGCCCTGGCCAATGGAGTTGATGGTTTTTTGCTTGCCCTTCCAGGTCCACCAGCAGTCGCCGTCGTCGTTGAACGGCACGCCGCCCTGGCCGTCCAGGGTGCTGGTCCAGTCGTCGCCGGTCAGCGCGATGTTGTGCTGGTTGTAGGCGTAGATCATCGACGAGTAATTCAGCACGTCGTTGCTCTGCCAGCGCGAGATCGACAGCTTGCCATGCTTGCCGCAATCGATGTCGCCGTACTTGACGTAGTCCTCCGGCTTGTGGCTGAAGTAGACGTGGGCCTTTGCGCTCAAGTGCACGTTCACGTTCGACAGCAGCACGATCGGCCCGGCGCAGTACCAGTCGCCGGCCGGGATGACGACGCGGCCGCCGCCGGCTTCGCTGCAGGCCTTGATGGCGTCGCGGATGGCGGCGTAGCAGTCGGGCGATCCGGCCACCGGGGTGTCGATGGTGTCCTGTTCCTCGAACGAGATCCAGGCCTTGACCTTGGACAGCTTGCAGGTCTTGGCGCCGTAGGCGGTGATGTCGAAATCCTGTTTGCGGAACTTGAGCGGCCTGGAGACGTGGTCGACGATCGCCTGCGCCTGCAGCCATGGATCGGGCGCGGTAGCGGCGCTGGCGGTAACGGGAAGGCCGAGCGTCAGGCCGGCGGCCGGCAGGGCTTTCATCAAACTGCGGCGCTGGGTATTGATAGACATGCTGTATTCCTTATTCGTCCTGATTGTTGAATTCACCGATGAAGATATCGGCGGGAGTAGGTTTTGCGTTGTAGCCGAGATCCCTGACCGGGTCGATGCCGGCCTTGATCAAATTGTTCCAGTAGTCGTCCGAGTTGTATTGCGCCGGACGGTAAGACAGGGCACCTGGCTTGTTCCAGTCCGACCACGGCTTGCCGCGGTTGATATGGGCGCCGATGCGCGAATTGAGCACGGCCATCTTGCCGACCGCCTCCAGGGATACGCGGGCGATGGTGCCGGTCGGCGCCTGGTAGCCGTTGGTATCGCCCAGAAGGCAGGCATAACCCTCGACCGGCACCGGTGCGTACGGCGTGCAGCGGGAGCTGTGGAACCACTGGCGCAGCAGGTAGAACGTGCCTCGCCGCGCGTTGGCCGAGCCGTCGTGCGTGAAGCGGCAGTTGTCGAAGACGAAGCCGTATTTGGTTTTCAAATGCGTGTCCGGCGCCGCGACATACGACAGGCCACGGTCGCCGATCGATTTGATCTCGGTTTGGTAAAAGTAGGCGGTGCTGTCGCCGAAAATGAAATCGACGTCGCCTTCGATATAGGACTTGTTGAAGAAGCTGCGCGAAGTGCTGCCGATGCGCGGCGACTTGAGGTACAGCGTGTCCTGGAAGCCGATCAGGCGGATGTTCTCGAATTGCGCCTTGTCCGCGCCGTCCACCTGCAACGCCAGGGCCTGGTGGTGCACGTTGTTGACGTTCGGGAGCGATTCCGCCCTGGCATTGCCGATGTCCTTGTTGTAGCCGTTTTCGAATGTCAGGTTGCGCGCCTGGAAGCCGTTGTTTTGTACCCAGACGGTGGCGGTGCCGAAGGTGCCGATGACCGCGCGGTCCTTGATCGTCGCGTACATCGCCTGCGCGTCCGGCGCCGCTTTGGCGAACTGCGCGCCGTATTGCGCGGCGTAGGCGGCGCCGGTCACCGAGGCGTCCAGTTTGGCGGTGACTTTGGTGGCGGCGGGGTCCTTGCCGTCGCCATACATCGTCAGCGGCGCGGTGTTGGCGGGGACATACACCAGCTCATGATAGGTGCCGGGTTTGACCAGCATGTACAGGCGCTTGGCCGGATGCGTGGCGCTGTCGAGCACCGCGCGGTCGACCGCCTGCTGGATGGTGTTGAATGTTCTGACGCCGTCCGCCTTCGCGGCATGGTCGACGATGTAGTCGGGCGTGAACGCGGCGCCCCTGGCCAGCGGATCGGCCAGCGGGTCCCAGGGATCGACGATTTCCTTGCCGGCGGCGCCGACGTACTTGAGCACTTCGCCGTAAGCGAATTGTCTGGCTTGCGCGGCGCTCAGTTGTGGGCGGGTGCTCGAGGCCACGGCCTGCGGCTGCCGCGCCCACGCGCCGCTGGCAACCATCAGCGCTGCGGCGGCAAAAACCGAATGCCCCAGCTTCACTGTTCGCCCTCGCGCTTGAACATGCCCGCGCTTTCCGGCACGGCGCGCTTCATCTCCTCCACCACCATGTTGGAGAAAAACGCGGCGCCTTTCGGGCCGACGTGGGTGCGGTCGAAGGCGGATTTGGCGGCGCCGGCGACTTCCACCTTGCCGGCGGCCGGTGCCGGTGCGGCTTCGGCGGTTTTCTCAGGACGCGGGGCCATCGCCAGCGTGTCGGCTTCGTCCTGGCCCATCGCCTGCACGGCGGCGTAGCTGTCGGCGTTGAGGTCCAGCAGCGGCACACGCTGGGCGGCGGCGGTGGCGCGGATCACGTCGGCCCATGGCTGCAGATTGTTCTCCAGGACGTTGTCCTTGAAAGTACGGCGCGTCAGCGGCGTGACCAGCACGGGAAAGCCGCCGAGCGCTTTCACTTCCTGCGCGTAGCGGGCCATATTGACCGGGAATTCGGTTTTGAGATCGGTCGAGCGGCCGGGTTTTCCCGGCTGGTCGTTATGGCCGAACTGGATCAGCACATAGGTGGCGCGATAGGCGGCGCTGCCGCGCAGCAGTCCCTCGACCTCGTCCCAGCGGCCCTCGGCGCGGAAGCTGCCCGAGCTGCGACCGCCCCGGGCCAGGTTGATGCAGGTGTTCGAACGTTGCACGCGGGCGCAGAAGGCGTCGCCGTAGCCGCTGTTGTTGGCCATCGTCGAATCGCCGACGAGGATGACGCGCACCGGCTTGGCCGGTGGTGGCGGCGCGGGGTCGGCGGCTTGGGCTGAGTGGGCGCACATCGACAAGGCGATGGCGGCGAAAAAGCTGGTCGGGAGTTTCATGGGCTTCTCGAATAAAAAAAGGCGCCGGCCGCAATCGCTGCGGTCCGGCGCCGTTGATCAAGCATCCATCGACATCATCAGGGTCTATTAATAGAACTTGTAGGTGGCGCGGAAGTTGAAGGCGCGGCCGATCGGGCTGGCGGCGCTGCTCAGATAACCATTGCTATACAGGCTGCTGTTGGTGACCGGCGGCTTGGCATCGAACAGATTGGTGATGCCGGCGGTGAGCGACAGGTTTTTGAAGCCGGTGTAGGTGGTCGTCCACTGCCAGTTCTTGTACGAGTTGATGTCGCGCCAGTACTGCTGCGCCACCAGGTTCTGGTCTTCGTACTTCGAATTGTAGTTCTGGGTCAGGGTGCTGTTCCAGTTGCCCATCGCCCAGTTGAACTTGGCCACGTGCTTCCAGCGATAGGTGACGATCGGGAAGCTGCTGGTGGTGCCGTTCGACGCCAGGCCGAAGCGGCCGACGTTCGATACGTACGGGCTGCCGTTGTCAAGCTGGTTGTCGAACTTCGTCAGGTAGGTGCCGTCGATCGATACCTTGAAGTCGCCGAACGAGGTACGAGGGAAAGCGTACGATGCCGAGATGTCGATACCGGCCGCCTTCTGTCCCCCAAATTCATGATGGTGTTGCGGATGAAGTTGATGGTGCCGTCCGGGTTGCGCACGAAGTCCGACGCGTACTTGGTCGGGTCGAGGAAGAAGACCTGTTCCGGCAGATTCGCCAGCATGTCGGTCATGCGGATGTTCCAGTAGTCGATCGACACCATCGAGGTGGCGGTCGGCTCGAACACGGTACCCAGCGTGAAGCCCTTCGATTTTTCCGGCTGGACGTCGGCGTTGCTGCCGGTCTGTTTAGGAAGCTGCACGTTGCAGACGTTGGCCGAGACGTAGCCCGGCAGTGCGGTACCGGTGCCGGCCACGCCTGGACGGCCACCAGGGCACAGCACCGGATCGTCCCAGCGCGCCGAGGTCAGGCCGGTGGCGCCGGGCAGGCGGTAGCCGTAGCGGTCGAACAGCGTTGGAGCGCGGAAGCCGGTGTTGGCCGAGCCGCGGAACATCAGCTGCTTGGTCGCCTCGTAGCGGAAGCTGACCTTCGGATTGATGGTGTTGCCGAAGTCGCTGAAATGGTCGTCGCGTACGGCGACGTTGACATTCAGCTTTTTGGTGAACGGCATATCCAGCTCGGCGAACAGCGCGGCGACGTTGCGGCCACCTTCGCCGTGCGACGGGCTGGCGTTGGCATAGGTCACCTGGCGCACGATGTCGAGGCGCGTGTCCTCGTTGGTGTCGCGGCTGAAGCTCGTGCCGACGGCCAGCGCCAGGTCGCCGCCGCCCAGTTCCATCACGGCGCGGCTGGCGGTGAAATCGACGCCCTTGTAGGTGCTCTTCGATTCGCGGTTCTTCTGGCCGTCGACGTTGATGCTTTCCAGATAGGCGCGGCCGGCCGCGTCCTGCAGGCCGAATGGATTGAGCTGGCCGTTGCGCAGGCCGTCGAGCAGGCCCTGGCCGGTGAAGTAGCCGTTGTCGTAGTAGTTGTCGCGATTCGAGATGCCGACCACCAGGCCGGTCTTGTAGTCCCAGCCCTTGATGGTGCCTTCGGCGGTGATGGCCACGCGCTGGTTCAGCTGCACGTCCTTGGTGGCGGCGGCGCCGTAGTCGGCGACGGCCCAGGTGGGGATCAGGGTGGCGCCGTTCAGGCCCGACATCGCCGGCACGCCGCCGCTGTTACCCGGATACCATTTGCTGGTCGACGGCAGTTGCGGCTGGACGCCGTTGACCGCCAGCGCATTGGTCGGATTGCGGGTGCCGATGATGTGCTCTTCGCCGCGCGAGTAGTCGATCGAGACGACATGGTCTTCGCCGAGTTTTTTCGAGGCGCGGGCGTAGAACGTCACCTGCTGGTTTTCATACAGCGCGTTGCCGTAGGCGCTCGCGTCGAGCACGCAGGTGTTGGAGCGGCCCGGCAGCGAGTACGGGGCCACGCAGCCGGTGGCGGCGTACGGATTGCGCGCGGTGCGGTTGGTGGCGGTGGTGAAGTTGGCCGGGGTGGCGTTGCCGCCGGTGCCCAGCGATGGCGAACGGCCGATGCTGGTCAGCAGCTCCGGGGAGCTCAGACTGGCGCGGTCGCTCGCGGCCAGGGCCGAGCGCTTGTGCGCGTCGACCGTGCCCCAAACGCTCCAGCCGTCGCGTTCCAGATTGCCCTTACCCCAGGTCAGGGTGCCGCGTTCCTCTTCGCCGCCGCCGCGACGGCCCACTTCCACGTGCTGCAAGGTCGCTTCCAGGCCCTCGTACTGCGTGCGGGTGATGAAGTTGACCACGCCGCCGATGGCGTCGGAGCCGTAGATCGACGAGGCGCCGTCGCGCAGGATCTCGACGCGCGCGATCGCGCTCATTGGAATCACATCCAGGTTGGCGTAGCCGTCGGCGATCGCCTCGTTGGCCAGGCGGCGGCCGTTCAACAGCACCAGGGTGCGGTTCACGCCCAGGCCGCGCAGATTGATGTTGGTGCCCGAGCCGGCGTTGGACGGCGCCAGCGAAGCCGATTGCGGCAGCGCCATCATCAGGTCGGCCAGCGTGGTCATGCCCTGCTTGACCAGGTCTTCGGCCTTGACGGTGCTGACCGGCAGCGAGGCCTCGGTGGCCAGGCGTTTGATGCTCGAACCGGTCACCTCGACGCGCTGCATCGGCGCCTCGGCTTCCTGCGCCAGCGCGGCGGTCTGGTTGGCCAGCGTCAGCACGGCCAGGGTAATGGCCGACAACATCAGCCTTGGTTGTGCGGAGCGGCTTTGGACCGGTTGCTCGGGCTTGTACATTCTAGTCTCCTTCGTTTTTTGAATAAAGTTAAACGCTTAACCGCCGAGGCGGCATTGAACGTGTGTGGAGCACCTCGCGTACTCCGTGCCGTTGAGACGAGGGGCGCTGTGCGGGCACAGTCCGGGGTCGCAAACGGTCAATAACTTGATTACTTTTTTTAGCGGGCGGCTTCGAGGCCGCTCCTGCTTTACTGCGGGTACTGCAAATCTTTGGTGGTCAACCGCGCGAGAAGGTGCGCGTGACGCGTTCCAGGTGGGCGCGCATCGCCTTGCGCGCGGCCGCCGGATCGTGGGCGGCGATCGCCTCCAGGATGCGGCGGTGGTCCTTCAGCGTTTCCTGGCGCAGTTCCTCGGTCTGGAAGTGTTCTTTGAGCTTGTGCCACAGGCGGCCGCGCTGGTCCCACAGGTAATCGAGGGATCCCACCAGCGCGCTGTTGCCGGTGGCGCGCGCGATAGCGATATGGAAGTTGCGGTCGGCCGCTTCGTTGCTTGAATAGTTGGAGTGGTTCTGTTCCATCTCGACGACCGCCTTGAGGATGGCGTCGATCGCGCTGTCGGTGGCGACGCGGGCGGCGATGGCGGCGATTTCCGATTCGATCAGGCGGCGCGCGGACAGTACTTCGAACGGACCTGGGCCGGCTTCGGGCAGGTCGGCCGGGGTGGGGCGCTCGCTGACGTAGACGCCGGAGCCGCCGCGCACCTCGATCACACCGCCCAGTTCCAGCGCGATCAGCGCTTCGCGCAGCGAGGCGCGGCTGACGCTGAGCTTGGTCGCCAGGTCGCGTTCCGACGGCAGGCGCTCGCCGGGGGCGATGTGTTCGTCGCGGATCAGTTCCTGGATACGGTCGGCCACGAGACGGTATAAGCGCGTCTCCGGAGTGGTGCCGTCATTGGCCGCTAAAGTTCTCTTCAGCATCGTTCTTGTCTCTTAATGTTATGGTCGTGGCGTTTTTGATATGGCCATCTGGTCAGGCCATTCTAAGGTGGTCTGACCAAAAGGGCAACGTGGACTAGCCAAATTTATTTTTAGCTGTCATACTAAATTCGTCAGGTAACCGCTTTCCGACCGTGTTTTCCAGATGAAGAACCTCTAAAAACACGGTAGAATCAGGGCTGTAAGGTTGTGGCGCCCCGGATACACACAGAACGCTGGCCGGCCAATATGCAAATTGGTCTGACCAATTTATGCTACCAAAAAACAACGTTAGCCGGGCAGAGACTCCCGGAAAGGAAGCCAGAATGATGCCACCGACTAGCGCCGCCACGCCGCGCTACATCCTCATGCATGACAACGACAACGTCGCCATCGTTGTCAACGACGGCGGCCTGCCCGCCGGCGCGGTGTTCGACAGCGGCTTGACCTTGCTGGAAGCGGTCCCGCAAGGCCACAAGGTCGCGTTGCGCGACGTCGCCAAGGGCGAGGCCGTGATCCGCTACAACGTCACCATCGGCTTCGCCGCCGACGACCTGCCGGCCGGCAGTTGGCTCAACGAGCAGAATGTGCAGATGCCGGACGCGCGCGAACTGGTCAACCTGCCGATTTCGACCCGTTTGCAGCCACCGGCCGAACCGCTCGAGGGCTACACCTTCCAGGGCTTCCGCAATCCGGACGGCAGCGTCGGCACGCGCAACATCCTGGCCATCACCACCACGGTGCAATGCGTATCGGGCGTGGTGGAATTCGCCGTCAAGCGCATCAAGGAAGAACTGCTGCCCAAGTATCCGAACGTCGACGACGTGGTGGGCCTGGAGCATACCTACGGCTGCGGCGTGGCGATCGACGCGCCGGGCGCGATGATCCCGATCCGCACCTTGCGCAACATCACACTCAATCCGAACTTCGGCGGACAGGCCATGGTCGTCAGCCTCGGTTGCGAGAAGCTGCAGCCGACGCGCCTGTTCCCCAAGGGTTCGATCCCGATCCAGAACGGCGGCGGCACCGAGCCGGCGCTGGTGTGCCTGCAGGACGCGCAGCACGTCGGCTTCATGTCGATGATCGACTCGATCATGAGGCAGGCCGAGGCCAACCTGGTCAACCTGAACAAGCGCCAGCGCGAGACCGTGCCGGCCTCCGAGCTGGTGGTCGGCGTGCAGTGCGGCGGCAGCGACGCCTTCTCCGGCGTGACCGCCAATCCGGCAGTCGGTTTCGCCACCGATCTGCTGGTGCGTGCCGGCGCCACCGTGATGTTCTCCGAAACCACCGAGGTCCGCGACGGCATCGACCAGTTGACGTCGCGCGCGGCGACGCCGGAAGTGGCCGACGCGATGATCCGCGAGATGGCCTGGTACGACAACTACCTGCAGCGCGGCGGCGTAGACCGTAGCGCCAACACCACGCCGGGCAACAAGAAGGGCGGCCTGTCCAACATCGTCGAGAAGGCCATGGGCTCGATCGTCAAATCCGGCAGCAGCGCCATTTCCGGCGTGCTGTCGCCGGGCGAGAAGCTGACGCAAAAAGGCTTGATCTACGCCGCCACGCCGGCCAGCGATTTCATTTGCGGCACCTTGCAGCTGGCCGCCGGCATGAACGTCCATATCTTCACCACCGGCCGCGGCACCCCGTACGGCCTGGCGGAAGTCCCGGTGATCAAGGTCGCCACCCGCAACGACCTGGCCAACCGCTGGCACGATCTGATGGACATCAACGCCGGCCGCATCGCCAGCGGCGAGGCCACCATCGCCGATGTCGGCTGGGAGATGTTCCAGCTGGTGCTGGACGTGGCCAGCGGCCGCGAAACCTGGGCCGAGAAGTGGAAGCTGCATAACGCGCTTGTGCTGTTCAACCCGGCGCCGGTGACCTGACGCCTGATTGGCGTCCGCGCTTTACCCTCAACGATCACTTTTCAATAAAAACCGAACGAGAGACAAACAACAATGAGCAAGCCATTCAAACGATTGCTGCTGACCGGCGCCGCCGGCGGCCTGGGTAAAGTCCTGCGCGAGCGCATCAAGCCTTGGGCCGATGTGGTGGTGCTGTCCGATATCGCCGACATGGGCGAAGCGCGCGAGGGCGAGGAAATCATCCAGTGCGACCTGGCCGACAAGGCAGCCGTCATGAAGCTGCTGGAGGGCGTGGAGGCGGTACTGCACTTCGGCGGCATCTCGACCGAGAACACGTTTGAAAACATCATGCAGGCGAATATCCTCGGCACCTACAACCTGTACGAGGCGGCGCACAAGCAGGGCACCAAGCGCATCATCTTCGCCAGCTCTAACCACACCATCGGCTACTACAAGTGGACCGATTACATCGACGCCGACAGCCCGACCCGCCCGGACAGCTTCTATGGCGTCAGCAAGTGCTTCGGCGAGTCGCTGTCGCGCTACTACTACGACCGCACCGGCCTGGAAACGGTCTGCCTGCGCATCGGTTCCTCCTTCCCGGAGCCGGCCAATCCGCGCATGCTGGTGACCTGGTTGAGCTACGACGATCTGGAAGAGGCGCTGCGCTGCTCGCTGTTCACGCCGCGCGTCGGCCATACGATTTTGTTCGGCGCCTCGGCCAACCCGGCCAGCTGGTGGGACAACAGCAAGGCCGCGCACCTGGGCTATGTGCCGAAAGATAGCTCGGTGCAGTTCTCCGACAAGTTCCCGGACACCGGCGTGTAT
Organism: Duganella sp. AC237; assembly: GCF_979254035.1. Lineage (NCBI taxonomy): Bacteria > Pseudomonadati > Pseudomonadota > Betaproteobacteria > Burkholderiales > Oxalobacteraceae > Duganella > Duganella sp. AC237. The sequence goes on from NZ_CEEDEW010000003.1 coordinate 1,233,789, forward strand.
CCGGCAGCGGACGATCTGGCGACCGTGTATCAGGGCGGTGGCTTCGCCGCCGTCGGTCCGCGCTACCAGGACTGATCGGACACGCAAGCCCGGAGACGGCCTTGCGTATCGACCGCCGCTCAACGCCGGCGGTTATGCGATCTGCGCCGACGACGCCGACAGGAACAGGCCGGCGATTTCAGCGACGCGTGCGCCATACTGCCGCGCGGTCTCCAGGTCTCCCGGGGACATCTCTTCGGGCGTAGCGTCGGCCGGCGTTTGCGCCATCGGTCCCAAAAAAGATCCCATGCGATTGATGTCGTCCCGTTGGGACGCTTTGGTATTGGACGACTTCACGCCGACGCCGACCCAAATGCCACGGTGCTGCGCGGCGAGCAGCGTGAAATACTGCAGTGTCGCCAGCTTGTCGCCATTGACGCTGGCGCTGTTGGTGAATCCGCCGAAAATCTTGTCCTTCCATTGGTCCGCGAACCACGGCTTGGAAGAGTCGTCGGCGAATTTCTTGAACTGCCAGCTTGGTCCTCCCATATAGGTCGGCGATCCAAGGATGATGAAGTGCGCCGTCTCGATGGCGGCCCAGTCCTCGTCGGGCAAGCTGCCGTCGGCACCGATTTGCAGCAGACTTGCCTGCGCGCCCTGCGCGACGGCGTCCGCCATCCGTTTTGTGTGGCCGTAGCCGGAATGGAAGATGACGACGCCTTGTAAAGCCGGGGAGGTAACGTTCATGATAGAGCCCTTAGTGTGATGGTGATGTGCCATTGGCCATGGCACCGGTTTTGAGCCGCCTGGATCGCGCGATCAGCGTGAAGGTCAGGGCGGCCAGGATCAGCGCGGGGAACACTGCGTGTGTCCACTCGCGGTGCAGGGAGAGGGTGGCGACGGCCGACGCCATGATCAGCATGCCGAGGGTGAGGCCCGCCCACGATGTGGCGCGGCGGCTTTGCAGCAAGGCGCTCGTCAGCTCAAGCGCGCCGGTGGCGAAATGGAACCAGGTTGGATAGCCCCATCGCGCATAGTCTTCTTGCAGCGACACCGGCGCCACGATATTCAGCACGCCTGCAAATACGAAAAAGGCGACAAGACCCCAGCTTAGCCAGGTACGCAACGCAAACGTTCTCATAGCGCGCCTCCACCGGCCGAGCCGCCCGGCGTTTGCTGCGAACCTGCGGGCATTCGGGTGGGAGCGGTGCGCTCAAGCATCCACCCCGGATACTCCGGCGGCAGCGCCCCGGCGGCATCGAGCGCCGCAAGGTCGTCTTCGTCGAGCTGAAGTTCGACGGCGGCCAGGTTCTGTTCCAGCTGGTCGAGCCCCTTGGCGCCGGTGATGACGGACGTGACGAAGGGTTTGGTCAGCACGTAGACCAGCGCCACGGCGGCCACGCTCGCGCCGTGTTTTTCCGCGATGGGCCGCATCGCAGCCACGCACGCCCAGGCACGATCCCTGTCGACGGGCGGAAAGTCGAAGGTCGCGCGTCGTCCTTGGCTCGCTGCCCCGGGGCCGAATTTACCGGACAGCAGGCCGCCAGCGAGCGGCGACCAGACCATCAGGCCTACTTTTTCTTCGACCAGCATGGGAGCGATCTCTCGCTCCAGGTCGCGGCCCGCGATGGAGTAGTAGGCCTGCAATGTCTCAAAGCGCGCAAAGCCCCGCTGCTGGGCGATGCCTTGGGCTTTCGCCAGACGCCAGGCCGGCCAGTTCGAGGCGCCGATGTAGCGCACCAGGCCGCGCGAGACGAGATCATCGAACGCGCGCAGCGTCTCCTCCAACGGGGTCACCGGATCGTTCGCGTGGACTTGATAGAGATCGATGTAATCGATCTGCAAACGCTCCAGGCTTGCTTCGACAGCATCCATGATGTGGGCGCGCGAGGCGCCGCGATCATTCGGTCCGCTGCCCGACGGGTTGAACACCTTGGTGGCGATGACCACGTCCTTGCGCGCCACCCCAAGGTTCTTGAACGCACGCCCCAGCATGCGCTCGGACTGGCCATGGGTGTACACGTCGGCGGTGTCGAAGAAGTTCACGCCGGCCCTCAGGCAGCGTTCGACGATGGCGTCGGCCGTCGTCTGGTCCATGCCTGCGATATCGTGGTAAAGCCCTTGCTGTCCGGCCGGACCGAAGGTCATCGTGCCTAGGCACAGCTCCGACACGAACAGCCCCGTACTGCCAAGTTGGTTGTAGCGCATAACGCCTCCAGTTTGCATGGGAGCGGCCGTCCGCTCCCGAAGACTTGACTATGCCCGTGTCGACTTTTGCGATAAAGTACGCCAATCAAAACCCATCGTTACTCCAAAAAGACACAATGCAGGATCTCGAGTCCCTCGCCATCTTCGTGCGCATCGCGGAAATGGCCAGCTTCACCAACGCGGCGCAAAGCCTGGGCATTCAAAAGGGCAGGGCGTCGAACGTCGTTCGTCGTATCGAGGCGTCGGTGGGGGTGCGGCTGTTGCACCGGTCGACGCGCAGCGTCCAGCTCACCGAGGACGGGCGCATGTTCTACACCCGTGCGCGGGCATTGCTGGCAGACGCCGAGGAACTGGACGCGATGTTTGCGGCAAGCGATGCGACGATGCGCGGACGCCTGCGCGTCGACTTGCCGACAGAATTAGCCCGAGGCACCATCGTGCCCGCGCTTCCTTCGTTCATGGCCGCCTATCCGCACGTCCAGCTGGAGATATCGAGCACAGACCGGCGTATCGATTTGATTCAGGAAGGGATGGACTGCGCGATACGCATCGGCCCCATTGTCGATGAGACCCTGGTGGCGCGCCGGATCGGGGCACTGCGCATGGTGAATGTCGCCAGCCCGGACTACCTTCGACGCCAGGGCGTACCCCGCACGCTACATGATCTGCTGGCCCAAGGCCATCGCATGGTCCACTACGCGCCGACTTTGGGAAGCCGGCCATTTGGATGGGAGTATCCGCAGGCCGATGGCGGCGGCTACGAAACGCTGGCGCTGGCCGGCTCCGTGAGCGTCAACAGCGTGCAGACCTACCACGCGGCGGGGCTGGCCGGGCTGGGATTGATCCAGGCCGTATTCTCGAGCCTGACGGAGTATCTGGCGCGCGGCGAATTGGTGGAGGTGCTGCCGGAGCTGCGGCCTGAACCCCTGCCGATATCGTTTGTGGTGGCCCATCGCCAGAACCTGACGCGCAGGGTAGGCGTTTTCATGGAATGGGCCGAACAGATACTGGCGCCGTATTTGGACAGTTAGCCAGCGTTTCACGGGGGACGGAGTACCTTTGCAGCATTGTTAAACGGCGCAGGCTGAAAAACGGTCGCGGTATTGGCCGGGACTCACACCCAGCTGGCGCTGGAACACGCGGCGCAAATTCTGCTCTTCCACATAGCCCGTGTTGGCCGCGATCGTCTTCAAAGGCAGCGCGGTTTTCTCCAGCGCGCGGCAGGCGGCTTCCAGCCGCATCGCTTCCACCATCTTTGCCGGCGTGCGTCCCAGCTGGGCGGCGTAGGTCCGTGCAAAGGTGCGCGCCGACATGCCGGCTTGCTCGGCGAGGCGTTCCACCGTCAAGGTCTCGCGCAGGTGAGTGGCGACCCAGGCGTGCAGCGCGTCGAAACGTCCGCCCTCATGCGACTGCGCCGCCAGCGGCACGCTGAATTGCGATTGTCCGCCGGTGCGTTTCATGAACACTACCAGCTGGCGCGCCGTTTCGATGGCGATATGGTGGCCGTAATCCTCCTCGATCAGCGCCAGCGTCAGGTCGATGCCGGCGCTGACGCCCGCCGAGGTCCATATCGAACCATCCTTGACGAAAATCTTGTCGGCGTCGACGTCGACGCGCGGATGGCGCTCGCGCAAGCGGTCCACCCATTCCCAATGCGTCGCCGCGCGCCGGCCTTCGAGCTGGCCGGCGGCGGCCAGCAAAAACGCGCCGGTGCAGACGGAGCAAAGCCGCCGCACCAGCGGCGCCCGCCGCACGATCCAGTTCACCAGCGCCGGCGAGGCGTTGAATTCCTGGCCCTTGCAGCCGCCGGGAACGATCAGGGTGTCGATGGCGACGCCGTCGAGCGTGGCGATGGACACCGTCGCCACCGGCAATCCGGCGCTGGTGGTGATCAGGCCCCCGTCGGCGGAAGCGACGAGGGTTTCGTACAGGGCGGGTCCATCGCCCGGATGGCGCTTGCTGGCGGTCGCCAGCGCCTGCAGGGGGCCGCACAGGTCAAGCAGGTTCATGTCGTCGTAGGCCAGCAGCACGACGCGCAGTGTTTGTCTTGAGATGGTCATGTTCATACCTGCCAGTTTATCGTGCTTGCGCGGCTAGGGGACGGTCGCGCGGGCGTATTCGAATTCAAGGGCGACCAGCTTGGCGGTGTTTGATCCATATCGCGTGGCGATTGCGTCCAGCGACTCGTCCAGCGATCTGCCGGGCGGGGTGGCGGTCGACAGGGGCGGCAGCATCCGCAAGCCGTCGATACCCTCGCCGTCGGGCAGCAGCGTCAGGCCGTGCAGGGTAAGCAGCGCCGCCCCGTCCTCCGTGCTCGCCGCGACCGCGTACACGCGGCTACGCTTGCTGCGCGACCAGGCATCGGCGGTATAGGCCAGCGCGATTTCGTCGACGCCCGCCGCCACCGGCAGGCCTAGCTGGTCGACCGGATGGAACCACTGATTGGTGTAGCCGGTGATGTAGGCGCCCAGGTTGGCGCCGAGGCGCGGCTTGAACATGTCGCTGTCGTGCGCCGTGCTCCAGTCGCCGCCGGCGACCTGGCGCGCCACGTCGCCGGCCCGCTCACGCCCGGCGATGGCTTCGACCAGTGCCAGCGCGGTGGGCAAGGCGGCGCTGACGCCGGCGCTGGAAACCATTTTGCCGTCGGCCACGTAGCGGACGTTGTTGATCCATTGCGTATCCGGGTAGTGCTCCTTTCGGTAGGATTCCGTGGCCCAGTGCCCGGTGGCGCGCCGTCCCTTGAACAAGCCGCTGTTGGCCACCACCAGCGCGCCGTCGCAGATACTGACCACGGTGGCACCCTTGGCGCCTTGCGCCGCGACCCACGCCAGCAAAACGGGATCGCTGGACTTCGCGACGGCCGGCACGATCAGATAGTCCGCGCCGTCCGGGAAGCGGGTGTCGAATTCTTCGATCGTCGCCTGTGGATTGATCTTCAGCGCGGGAAGCATCCTCACCGGGCCGGCCTGCGTGGCCACCGCGACCAGTTCGGCGGAACCGGAACGGGCGATGACGCCGTAGGGGATGACGAAGTCGGTCAATTCGGTGCCGTGGTTTTCGGCGATGACGGCGACGACCGGTTTGGCGCGGTCGAAGCGGTTTTGGTAGGGGGCGATTTCCCCGGCGACGGCCACTCGGCCAATCAGCAGGATGAGTACAAACAAAGTGCGCATGACAGTCCCTGACGGTGGTTGGTCAGGAATTATCGAAGATGGGATGTCTGGCGAAATGCCATTAAACAGTCAATTCCTGCCACCACCGCTTTCGCCCGGATTTACAACTGGATCGCGACCATCGCGGCATTGTAAGCCGCGTGCACCAGCATCGGCGCCAGCAGCGTCTTGCTGCGCTCATATACCCAAGCCGTGCACAATCCCACCACAAACACCGGCAACAGCGATAACGCCGGATGCACCGCCGCGAAAACGGCGGCGCTGATGACGATCGCCTGCGCGGCCGGCATCGAGCGTCGCAGGCCGCCGAAAATCAAACCACGGAAGATGAACTCCTCGCACAGTGGCGCCGCCAGCACGGTGAGCGCGAACAGCCACAGGCGCGTGTCGGCGGCCGGCGGCAATGCCGGCAGATGCGCCGCCAGCGACGAGTGCTTGAGCGCGTAAAGATATGCAAAAGCGACGGCGCAGCTGACGGCGATGGCGATGGCCGCATCCCGCAGCGATGCGCCGAGCCGGATGCCGCGCCAGATCACCGGTACGTTTGCCGTTTTGCTGCGCCAGTAGATCAGCCGCACCAGCGCATAGACCACCAGGCCGGACAAACCGAAGGCCAGCGTGATGACATCCAGCCCCGGCGCCTTGGCGTCATCGGCGAGCACCAGCACCAGGATGCCCTGCATGATGAAGAAAGCGGTGGCGGCGATCAAGCCGTCCGAGGTCGATACGCGTGCCGGCGGCGCCGCGGCCGGATCGAGCAGGTAGGGCAGGGCGTCGCGCGCCTTCTGCCACAGGGCCAGCGCGAAGGACGCCGTCAGCACCATCGTGATCAGTTTTTGCGCCCAGTTGTCGCTGTAGATCGACCAGGTGTAAAAGCTCGCCAGCAGCATGTACAGATAGGCATAGGTCGGCCGCACGCGGGTGCGCACTTCCACCGCCGTCGGGTCGCAGGCGAAGACGCCGAGCGAGACGGCGATCATCGAGTAGATCGGGATACCGGCGAGCACCGTCAACGCCAGGACCAGCGCGCGCCAGTCCCACACGTCGGTATGCATGGCGGTGAAGACCAGCACAATCAGCGGGTAGGTCAGCGCCAGCACGCCCCACAGCTTGGCCTTTTCCTTCAATACGCTCTCCATCGGGCGCGGCACCGTGTATAGCAACCAAAGGACGTGGCCTTCGTTGTTCAGCGTCTGAAAGGCCGACAGCATCAGCACATACACGCCGATGCCGAACGCGATCGCGGCGGCCAGGGTGTGGTGCTGGCCGATTTCTCCCATGCTCTTCAGCGTACCGTTGAACACCACCTGGCTACCGACGATGATGACCGGCAGCAGCAGCGTTTGCACCAGGAAGTTGCGGTCGCGGCTCAGTAGACGCAGCTCGCGGCGCTGGATCGTCGACAGCAGCGAGCCGACCGCGGACAACGCGCCGGCTGGCGCCTTGACGGCGACGCGCTTGCCCCGCGTGCTTTCGCGCGAGCTGGAACCGACCACGCCGTTGCGCAGCTGGTAGCGCATCAGCGCCACGCCGCTCCACAACAATACGGCCAGTTGCGCCAGCAGCAGCGCGGCGGCGGATGCGAACTGCGCCAACGTCTGCGCCTGTATCGCCTGAAGCGCCACGCCTGGCGGCGTCCAGATCATCCACGACGGGAATGCCCCCGCCCATTCCATCGCGAAGCCGTCGGCACGCGGCATGCCGAGCGCCATGACCAGATAAATCAGGGGCATATTGAACAGCGAGGCAACCGCCTGCAGATTGCGCAGCTGCGACGCCGGGAGCCACATGCGCAGGCCGGTGTCGGCCAGCGTATGCAGCAGCGCCGCCAGCGGCAGCAGCAGCGCGGTCGCCAGCAGCGCGATCGGCAGCGCGGCCCATTTGAAGCCGGAGTACCAGGCGATCATCACATACGGCGCGGTGAGGGCGACGATGCCGGCGCTGTTGCTGGCGCTGCGTTCGAGCAGCCGTCCCCACAACAAGGTGGAGCGCTTGATCGGCAAGGTCACCAGCCATTCGAGATCCCAGTCCGGCTGCGCCATTTCCTTGCTGCCCAGCGGGAGCAGCACGGCGACCGCGAACAGGATGGTCAGCTCCATTGTCAGCCCGTTGAGCAGCGTGGAATCGAACGGCGCCGCGTGCAGTTCGTCGGCCGCGATCTCGACGTCCACATGCCGCCGCCCCTGCTTATCCACGCTCTGGCAGGCGCTGGCCTCGACCAGCCGGCACTGCATGTTGACGATCACCGTGCGCGCCAGGCTGCCGAACGAGAACGAAAACAGCAACGCCACCACCAGCGTCAGTATCCACATGTTGCCGCGCTTGGCGGCGATGCCGTCGCGCGCTTTCTTCTTTTTGAAGCGGCTGAACATGGCGCTGGCCATGATCTGGTTGGCCTGGCGCGTCAGGCGCATTTTCGCCATCAGCCAAATGGCGCGCGCCGCCGTCGGTTGCCGCATCATTGCGGAGTCTCTGCGCCGGCTTCGTCGGTGATTTTCAGGAAGACGTCTTCGAGCGACCCGCTGGTGGCGGCCTTGGCGCGGATCTCGTCGAGCGTGCCGGTGGCCGCCAGCTCGCCGCGATGGATGATGCCGACCCGGTCGCACAGCTTCTCGGCCATGTCCAGCAGGTGGGTGGAGACGAAGATGGTGACGCCTTGCGCGGCGGCAGCCAGCAGGCGCTCCTGCACTTCGCGCGAGGCGCGCGGATCGAGGCCGTTGATCGGTTCATCGAGGATCAGCACCGCCGGTTCGTGGATCATCGCGCAGGCCAGGCCGAGGCGCTTCTTCATGCCCAGCGAGTAGTTGACGGCGTAGTCCTCGCCGGCTTCCTGCAGGCCGAATTCGGCGATCAGGCGCGCGCTGCGCCCGGCCGCCTCGGCGCGCGAATAGCCGTGCATTTCGCCGACGAATTGCAGGATCTCGCGCCCGCGCAGGTAGTCGTAGAAGATCGGCGTGTCGGGCAGGTAGCCCACGCAGCGTTTAACTTCGGTCGCGTCGGCGTGGCAATCGAGGCCGTCGATGAGCACCTTGCCGCCGCTCGGCACCAGGATGCCCATCATCATGCGGATGGTGGTGGTCTTGCCGGCGCCGTTGGGACCGAGGAAGCCGAACACTTCGCCGCGCCGGACGGTCATCGACAGCGGCTTGACGGCGTCGAAGCCGCCGTAGGTTTTGGACAGGCCCTGGAATTCGATCATGGGTTCTTCGCGGCCACGGCAAGCAGTCCGCAATGTTAAGGAATTGACATTCATCATAACATCGGTCGCGGCGGCGAAGATAGCCTGCTATGGCGCCTTGTATAAGCTCATGCCAAAGCGTTCGGTGCGCGGCAGCCAGTTGCCTTTGATGTCGGCGGAGGCCAGCACGCGCTCGGCGCGGCCGATCAGCAGCGCGCGCGGCACCAGGCCGATGTAGCGCGAGTCCTCGCTGTTGTCGCGGTTATCGCCCAACATCATGTACTGGCCGGGCGGCACGGTGACGGCTGCGAAGTCGCGCCGCGCCATCACCTGCGGCAGGATCTGGATCGCGTGGCTGCGGCTGTCGCCGCCCAGCGATTCGCCAAGGCGCACCGCGTCGATGTCGCCGATGCCTGCGAGGGTTTCGGTGGCGGTGCCGATCGGCGCATAGTCGGCCGGCTTGCCGTTGATGACCAGGCGCTCGTTGCGCATCTCGACGCGGTCGCCCGGCAGGGCGACGATCCGCTTGATCAGCCGCGTGCCGTTCCTGGGCGAGGAGAAGGTGACGATGTCGCCGCGTTGCGGTTCGCCGGTGGCGCCGAGCACGATGTCGGTCAGCGGCACCTTGACGTTGTAGGCCAGGCGGTTGACGAAGACGACGTCGCCCTCGAGCAGGTTGGGGCGCATCGATGCGGAAGGGATCGGATTCCAGTCCGCGACGGCGGTGCGGAAGATCCCGAACAGCATCAGGAACATCAGAAAGCCTTTATTCGCGCGCAGCCATTTGTTCATCACGTCTCCGATTGGTGTGGGGTGGGGGAGACGCCATCATGTGGTGAAAAAATTAATCCGGGCTTAGTGTGGTTTTTTCTGCACAAGCGCGCTGCCGACGCCGTGCCGGCGGCCTTCGCTGACGGCAGTGACGGTGCCGTCGGGATTGAAGACCAGCGCATTGGCGGCGCCGATTTCTTCCGGCGCGGCGCTCCAGCGTTGACCGCTCTTTTCCAGCGCGGTCGCCTGCGCGCTGCCAGGAAAGCCAGGCTCCACATCGGTCGCTTCGCCGTTGCGCTCGGACAGGCGCGGCGCGTTCAGCGCGTCGGGCATCGTCATCCCGAAGTCGATGTGGTTGACGATCGTTTGCAGCACGGTGGTGATGATGGTCGCGCCACCCGGACTGCCGATGGAGAACGCCGGCTTGCCGTTCCTGAACGCCAGGGTCGGCGACATGCTGCTGCGCGGACGCTTGCCCGCCTCCGGCACGTTGGGGCGCGGGCCGGAGAAATCGAAATCGGTCATCTCGTTATTGAGCAGGAAGCCGTAGCCCGGCACCACGATGCCGCTGCCGCCCCAGTCTTCGATGGTGTAGGTGTAGGCGACGATATTGCCGTCCTTGTCCGACACCGTCAGGTGTGTGGTGTGCGCGCTTTCCTTCAGCAGCTTGACCGACGTCATGGGCCGCAGCGGCACGCTCTGGTCTGACTGGAAGGCGTACGGATCGCCGGCCCCCGCCGGCCTGCGCGCCTGCGCCGGATCGATCTGCTGGCGGCGCAGCGCGGCGTAGTCCTTGCTCAGCAGGCCGGCGACTGGCGCGTCGACATACTCCGGATCGGCCAGATAAGCGTTGCGGTCGGCGAAGGCCAGGCGGCTCGCCTCCAGATACAGGTGTTCGGCCTGCGCGCGCGGCATCGCCTTCAGGTCGTAGCCTTCGAGGATGTTGAGCGCCTCGGCGATGGCGATGCCGCCGGAGCCGGGCAGCGGCATGCCGTAAATGTCGTAGCCGCGATAGGTGCTGTGCACCGGCTGCCGCAGGCGCGCTTCGTAGTTGGCCAGGTCGGCCAGGGTCATGTTGCCGCCCCGGACCTGCACGCCCGGCGCGGTGGCCGGGTGGTTGACCGCGTCGACCACGGCGCGCGCCATTTTGCCCGAGTAGAAAGCCTTGACGCCGCCGGCGGCCAGTTCGCGATATGCCTTGGCCAGGTCGGGATTGCGCAGGGTACCGCCGGCCGCGACGGCCTCGCCGTTTTTCAAGTACAGCGCGGCGGTGGCGGGGAACATGCCGAATTTGGTTTTATTCTCGCCCGCCATGCGCGAGAAATTCTCGCTGATGGCGAAGCCGTTGGTGGCGACCGCGATGGCCGGCGCCAGCACCTGCTTGAACGACATCGAGCCGTAGCGGTCCAGCGCCTCGTGCCAGCCGCGCACCGTGCCGGGCACGCCGACGGACATGCCGCTGTCGCGCACCGTTTCGAATTTCATCGGCGCGCCGTTTTCCTGGAACACGGTGGGCGTGAAGCCGGCCGGCGCGGTCTCGCGGTGGTCGATGGTGATGACGCGCTTGTCCTTGGCCAGGTAGATGACCATGAAGCCGCCGCCGCCGATGCCGCAGCTGAATGGATCGGTCACGCCCAGGGTGGCGGCCGCCGCGACGGCGGCGTCGATGGCGTTGCCGCCCTGGTTGAGAATGGACAGCGCCGCTTTCGACGCCGGCTCGCTGATGGTGGCGACGGCGCCGCCGGTGCCGGTGGCGACCGGGGTTTTGGTCCATGCCGGGGACGGCAGGAGGAGGGTGACGATAATCGAGTGGAGGAGGACGGTGCGGGCGGGGCGGGTGTGAGGTGTCATGAGGGGTGCGGTGTTGGGTCTGAGGGTGGCGTGTTGCTCACTCTCAAGCTTACCCGATAATCCGGCGCTGGTTCATTTTTGGCGGGCACCGCTTGCGGCTCGACGCCGGCCAGCGCGAAGGTCAGGCCGTCCTGGGTGATACTGGGTTTGCCGTTGGGCATGCTGTCCGACAGCACGAAGTTGCTGGTCGTGCCATCGGCCTTGGTCAGTGTGAAGCTGTAGCTGATGTAGCCGGCCCATACGCAGACGGCGCCGACGCGGCAGCGGCTGTCGTTGACGCGCTCCAGCTTGACGGTGGGCGCGGTGGCGCCGCCAGCGATGCCCTGGCTGGCGGCCTGGCTGATGACGGCGCTCGCCCCTGGTTGCAGCACGTAGGTGGCGTCGAACGGTTTATTGACGGTGGCGCCGGCGCGGCCGTTGGCGGTACCGCAGGCGTACAGCATGGCCATGACGCCAAATAGCAAGGGCAGGACGATCAGCTGCCGCAGTAGTGTCTTCATCATGTGCGACCTCTTGAATGCAAAGTGGCCATTAGCTTAGCAAAAGTATCATTTTGGCGGCGCACGAACCGCATGCCGCCGTGGTTTCCGCAATAAAGGCCACGCGGGGTGGATAAGCTGCGTAGAATGTCTGCTCTGAATTATTTTTGGATTAAAGACATGAAAAAAACTGGCCTGGCGAAGAGTGATGCCAAAAAATTGATGGGCAAGATGGCCGGGCCGAGCGCGGCGACCTTTGGCAAAGTGGCCGAGGTGGTCGACAAGCGCGAGCAGCGCCGGATCGATCAGGCGGCCGGTTTGGTGCCGTTCGCCGTGAAGCTGAACAGTGATCTGGTGGCGCAGCTGAACGCGCAAGCCAGGGAGCGCGGCGTTGACATGAACCAGTTGGTGGCTGAGTTGTTGACCAAGGGTTTGGCCGCCGCGTAGTTATCCGAAGCAAGATATAGAAAAAGCCGCGTGGTTCGCACCACGCGGCTTTTTTTGCTCCAACCCTCTACGTTTTACACGTAGGCGGCCAGCGAGCCCTTCATTTTCTTCAGCGCGGCCGATTCGATCTGGCGAATGCGCTCTGCCGATACGCCGAACTCGTCAGCCAGCGTGTGCAGGGTCGCGCCGGAGCCGTCGTCGTTGGCCAGCCAGCGCGCTTCGACGATGCGGCGCGAACGCGGATCCAGCTTGCCCAGCGCCTGCTCCAAGCCTTCCGATTGCAGACGGGTGACTTGCTCCGCTTCCAGCACGCGGGTCGGCTCGCTCTGCTCGGACGACAGGTAGGCGATCGGGGCGAACTTGTCGTCCTCGTCGTCGTTCGGCGATTCCAGCGCGATGTCGCGACCGCTCAAACGGGTTTCCATCTCGATCACTTCTTCGCGTTTGACGTCCAGCAGCTTGGCCAGGTTGTCGATCTGCGTTGGGCTCATCGCGTCCAGGCCGGTCTTGTGGCTGCGCAGGTTGAAGAACAGCTTGCGCTGCGCCTTCGTCGTCGCCACTTTGACCAGACGCCAGTTTTTCAGGATGTACTCGTGCATCTCGGCTTTGATCCAATGCATCGCGTACGACACCAGGCGTACGCCCTGGTCCGGGTCAAAACGCTTGACGGCTTTCATCAGGCCGATATTGCCTTCCTGAATCAGGTCGGCGTGCGGCAAGCCATAGCCCAGATAGCCACGGGCGATCGACACCACCAGACGCAGGTGCGACAACACCAGCTCTTGCGCGGCGCCCAGGTCGTTATTGTCCTTGAGGCGCTTGGCGAGCGAGATTTCATCGTCATGCGTCAACATCGGCAGGCGATTAACGGCGGAAATATAGGCGTCCAGGTTCCCCAGGTTGCCAGTGAACCCGAGTCCTAAAGCGCCCTTGTTGGTGGGGACCAACGCGGCAGGTGCGGACATCATAGTCATTTTCATTCCTTCGCTCGAAATTGCCAAGTCTTGTAGTGCCCAGAGGGCCACAAAGACAAAAAATATTGCTTAATTACCATTTCTGCGGAGTGTTATGAACTCTGCAGTTTTCATATATTAGCACTCTCCTCGATTGAGTGCCAATCACCTTATTTTTATCGCCACGATAGGGAAAATACTATCGGGTAGGTCTGAACAATGGCTTTTGATAAACACAGCATGCGCCATGGAGCTTAGGCCTGACTTAATGGGAGATCGGGGGGAGATGTATCAATGGTAGGCGGGTGCGGCGGCCGTTTCCGTGCGCGGGCGCACGGAAAGGCGGACAGAATTAACTCAGCAATTAATTCAGGCGGGACAGGTGACGCTGCACCGACAGCAGCGCGGCGATCAGGCCCAGGCCGGCCGAGAGGGCCAGCAGAAAAGCCATCATCATCGGTTGCAGCGGGGTGAGCTGGAACTCGGAGGCGTACAATCTTGCGAATTCGGCAATCGCGACGTTCAACGGGCGCAGCGCCAATGCCACCGCGCCCAGCGCCAGTCCGCCGGCGCACAGGCCCAGCAGCGCGCCGGTGTAATAGAAGGGCCGGTGGATGAAGCTGTCGGTCGCGCCGATCAGCTTGGATACCAGGATTTCCTCGCGCTGCGTCATCACCTGCAGGCGGATGGTGTTGAAGATGACGGCCACCACCACGGTGCCAAGGGTAACCGCCAGCAACAGCAGTCCCAGATGCAGGATATTCAGCAGCGCGGCCAGCCGCTTGACCCAGGCCGAGTCGACCTGCACCGTATCGACGCCGGGCAGGGCGCGGATCTGCTCGGCCAACTGGTCGACGTCGCCGCCGGACTGGGCCAGGCGGAAGGCGTCGAGCTTGAGCACATAGCTGTCCGGCAGCGGGTTTTCGCCGAGCGTGGTCAGCACGTCGGCCAGGCCGCTCTTTTCCTTCATGCCTTCGAGCGCTTTTTCACGCGAGGTGAAGATGATCTTGGCTTGCTTGTCCGGCAAGGTCTGGCGCAGCTGCACGGCCAGCGCCTCGGCCTGGTCGCGCGGCGTGTCCTGCTTGACGAAGACGCTGATTTCCGGATCGACGGACAATTGCTCCGACATGGGGCGCACGTTGTCGAGCAGCGTCACGCCGGTGAAGGGCAGCGCCAGTGCGATCGCCACGACAATGATATTGAACAGGAAACTGCCCGGCGAGCGGCGCAGATGCACCAGCGCGGCGGACAGCGCGTAACGGTGTTGGCGGAACCAGTACGTCATGCCGCCACCTCCAGTTGACCCTGGTTGAGATGGATGACGCGCGCGGCGGCGTCGAGCATTTGCTCGTCGTGGCTGGAAATGAGGCAGGTGACGCCGACCGAGTGGAAGGCCTTGAGCGCGTCGAGCACCTTGTTGGCGCTGGCACGGTCGAGGTTGGCGGTCGGTTCGTCGGCCAGGATCACCTGCGGCCGGTTGACGATGGCGCGCGCGATCGACACGCGCTGCTGCTCGCCGCCGGACAGGGCCAGCGGGTGCGAGCTGGCGCGGTCGGCCAGGCCGACCTTGTCGAGGGCGGCGCGGGCGCGTTGCTCGGCCTGGTGGTGCGAGGCGCCCGTCACCAGCAGCGGCAACATCACGTTGGCGAGGATGGTGCGATCGTTGAGCAGGCGTTGTTGCTGGAAGATCAGTCCGAGATTGCGGCGCAGAAACGGCACGGCGGCCGGCTTGATGCGGGCGATGTCCTGGCCGTTGACGATGACGTGGCCGGCGGTGGGCCGCTCGATGGCGGCGATCATCTTCAACAGCGTGGATTTGCCGGCGCCCGAAGGGCCGGCAAGAAACACCAGTTCGCCTTTTTCTACCGTGAGCGAGATGTCGCGCAGCGCCATCGCGTCGGGGGAGTATTGTTTCGAGACGTTCCGGAATTCGATCATGTAATGGGGGGTTATCCGAGCAATTATGTGGGCAACTATCGTGGCAACCGCGGTGGCAAACTACGGCAGCAAGGCGTCGACGAACTCGGCGGCCACGAACGGCTGCAGGTCTTCGATTTTTTCGCCGATGCCGATGAAATACACCGGCACCGGACGCACGCGGGCGATCGCCGCCAGCACGCCGCCCTTGGCCGTGCCGTCCAGTTTGGTGATCACCAGGCCGGTCAGCTTCAGGGCGTCGTCGAAAGCTTTCACTTGCGCCAACGCATTTTGCCCGGTATTGCCGTCGATAACCAGCAGCGTTTCGTGCGGTGCGCCGTCCATGCCCTTGCCGATGACGCGCTGGACCTTCTTCAACTCTTCCATCAGGTGCAACTGGGTCGGCAGACGGCCGGCGGTGTCGATCATGACCACGTCGAGGCCGCGCGCCTTGCCGGACTGCACGGCGTCAAACGAGACGGCCGCCGGGTCGCCCGACGCTTGCGAGATGACGGTGATGTTGTTGCGCTGGCCCCAGACCATCAATTGCTCGCGGGCGGCCGCGCGAAAGGTGTCGCCGGCGGCCAGCAGCACCGACTGGCCGTTCGATTGCATGTGCTTGGCCAGTTTGCCGATGGTGGTGGTCTTGCCGGCGCCGTTGACGCCGGCGATCATCATCACCATCGGCTGGTGGCGGCCCAGCTCGAACGGACGCTGAAGCGGGGTCAGCAACTCGACCATCAGCTGCTTGAGCGCGGTCTTGACGGCGGCGGCGTCGAGCAGCTTGTCGTCCTTGACCTTTTGCTTGAGGGCGTCGAGCAGGTATTCGGTGGCGTCGACGCCGGCGTCGGACATCAGCAGCGCCGCTTCGAGCTCGTCGTACAGGTCGTCGTCGATCTTGGCGCCGACGAACAGCAGCGACAGGTTATTGGAGGTTTTGGACAGGCCGGCCCTCAGGCGCGTCATCCAGGACTGCTTCTGCGCCGGCTCCTCGATCGGCATCAGCGGCTCGGGTAAATAAGCGTCGACGGCGGAAGTGGTGCTGGGGGCAGGGCTGGAAATAGCGCTACCAACGGGCGCCGGCGCGGGGATCTGGACCTCTGGCGCCTCGGGGGCGACAGGTTTTTTCTTGAAGAAACTAAACATGGATATGTGGTTGGGGGCGCTTCAAGCTGATGCCCGGCAGCGCCGGACACGGGGAAATGCGGCTATTTTACCAGAGCGCGGCCGGGCGGCCGTGGGCCGCTACCGGAATGACAACTTTTCAGCCCGTGGCGACGTTGGCGTTGCGCATGCGCCATTCGGTGATGGCGGCGCTGATGTCGGCCAGCGCGAACACCCGCACATAAGACGGACGGCGCCGTTTGAGCGCGGCGTTGCCGCCGCCGGCCCACAGTTCGACGCTGCCGTTGAGGCGGGTATGCAGCTCGGCCAGGCCGTCGAGCGCCTGGCGCGGATTCATCGCCGCCGAGAACGACAGCGCGATGATGTCGACCCGCTGCACTCGCGCCGCCTCGACGATGTCGAGCAGCGGCGTTTGCACGCCCAGCGAGATGCAGTGCGCCCCTTCGGCCACGCACATGGCCTCGGCCATCAGCAAGCCCAGCCCGTGGCGCTCCTGCGGCAGGGTGGTCAGCATGATGCGCGGCGCGCCCAGGTTGCTGGCGGCCGCCTGCGGCATGGCGAAGATGGCGCTGCGCATCACCACCGTCAGCGACTCCGTATACAAGTGTTCCTCGAACGTGGCCAGCTGGCCGCTGGCCCAGGCGTCGCCGACCAGGGTGGTCAGCGGGGCGACCAGGTCGATGACGAAACTTTTCAAGCCCATCATCAGCAAGGCCTGCGACAACTGGCGGCGCAGCGCTTCCATCTGATGGGTTTTGCACAAGTCGAGATAGCGCTGCAGCTCGGGCGGCGGCAGCGACGGGCCGTTGACGCCGCCGGTGGCCTGGCCGGTCAAGGTCTGCAATTCCTCGGCGCTGAACTGGATCACCTTGCCCGGACGGAAGCCGAGGTCGATCAAGCGCTTGACCAGACGCAGCTTTTGCACCTGTTCAATCGGGTAGACGCGCTCGCCGTTGGGGTCGCGCAGCGGCTGGGGAAAGTCGTAGCGACGTTCCCATACCCGCAGGGTTTCCTTGGCAACGCCGGTGTCTCGCTCGACGTCGCTGATCGTGCTCGGAACTGGTTGTGAAGAAACGGTAGTTGTCATTAGAGAATCTTAAGCGTCTGCCGTCGTTCGACAGTCGCGAGTGTTGGCACAGGGTCGGGGTGCACGGCGCTGGAAGCGGTTCTGATCCGGCGCGACCTGCATTTTACCTTCGTTTTGCCTCAAAAGTTTCCACATCCAAAGCTCATCTGCGTGCGTATAAGCAGTACTAAAGAGCTTGTCCACGACATGCAGTTGACATTGAGAACTAATTAACTGATTATCGCCTTTGCCCATGAGTTGTCCTGGACAAAATATTTTGTAACGGTGGAAAATAATGAAAATAGCTGTTGTTGGCAGCGGAATTTCCGGGCTCTCCTGCGCTTATCGTCTGGTGCAAGCTGGTCACGAGGCGGTGCTGTACGAGGCCGGCGGGTATTTCGGCGGCCATAGTAATACCGTGGATGTGACTTTTGATGGTGAAACCCATGGTGTCGACACCGGTTTCCTCGTTTTCAATCACCGTACCTATCCTCATCTGACCGCGCTGTTCGCCGAGCTGCAGGTCGACACCGCCGCCAGCGACATGGGCTTTTCCATCAAATTGCCGGTCGGCGGCCGTCTGCTGGAGTGGGCCGGCGGCAATCTGGACCAGGTTTTTTGTCAGCGAAGCAACTTGTTGCGTCCGGCTTTCCTGCGCATGCTGCGCGACATACTGCGTTTTAACAAAGCCGCCACGGCGCTGGCGCAAACGCCGCAATCGACGCCGCAGATTTCCCTTGGATCATACCTTGATGCGCAGGGTTACAGCGCACAGTTTTGCGATTGGTACTTGTTGCCGATGGCGGCGTGCATCTGGTCGTGCCCGTCCGAGCAGATGCTCGCCTTCCCGCTGGCCAGTTTCGTCCAGTTTTGCCACAACCACGGGCTGCTGCAGGTGAACGACCGGCCGCAATGGCGCACGGTGCGCGGCGGCTCGCGCCAGTATGTCGAGCGCCTGCTGGCCGGCATCCCCGAGCGGCATTTGAATATGCCGGTGACGGCGATCGCGCGCACCGCGCACGGGGTAGCGCTGCGCTCGGCCCAGGGCAATGCGCTGTTCGACGAAGTGGTGCTGGCCACGCATAGCGACCAGTCGCTGGCGCTGCTGACCGACGCCAGCGACGAGGAGCGCGGCGTGCTGTCAGCGGTGGGCTACCAGGCCAATCGCGCGGTGCTGCACACCGACACCAGCTGCCTGCCGCAGAACCGCAAGGCCTGGTCGGCGTGGAACTACCAGGGCAGCGGGGACGGGCAGGCGGGCGGCGGGCCTGCGCGCGTTTGCGTGCACTACCTGTTGAACAAACTGCAGCCGTTGCCGTTCGAGCAGCCGGTGATCGTCTCGCTCAATCCCCTGACGCCGCCGGATCCGCGCAAAGTGCTGCGCGAATTCGATTACGCCCACCCGGTGTTCGACGCGGCGGCGGTCGAGGCGCAACGGCGGCTGCCGCGCATCCAGGGTCGCAACCGCGTGTGGTTCGCCGGCGCCTGGACCGGTTACGGCTTCCATGAAGACGGCCTCAAATCGGGATTGTCGGTGGCGTCAGCCATTGCCGCCCGCGCGCAGCAGCTCACCTTTGGCTCCCATGCCGCCTGACCTGTCGACAGCCCCGGCCGCGCCGCAGCTTTGCTTCGGCCAGGTGCGGCACCAGCGTTTGCGGCCGGTGCGCCATGGTTTTCAGTACGGGATGTACTTCGTGCGCTTGCCGCTGCGGACGCTGGGCCAACATGAATTCGGCTGCCGCCTGTTCGCGCGCAACCGTTTTAATCTGCTGTCGTTCCACGACGCTGACCATGGCGACGGCCGCCAGCCCTTGTTGGCGTGGATCGATGGCCTGCTGGCGGCGGAGGGCGTGCACGATGCCGACGGCGAGGTCTGGCTGCAAACCATGCCGCGCGTGCTGGGCTACGTGTTCAATCCCGTCTCGTTCTGGTTCTGCCATCGCCGCGACGGCACGCTGCGCGCCATCGTCGCCGACGTGCACAACACCTTCGGCGAGCGCCATTGCTACCTGCTGGAGAACGGCGGCGCCATCGGCGCAGGCGAGGAACTGGCGGCGCGCAAGATCTTCCACGTCTCGCCGTTTTGCGATGTGCGGGGCGGCTACCGCTTCCGCTTTTTTTGGGGCCGGCGTGCCTCCGGCCCTTATGCCGGCCAGGAACACACGCTGGCCAGCATCGATCACGACGACGAGGCCGGACCGCTGATCGAAACCAGCCTGTCCGGCCGCGCCGGTCCGCTGGACAACCGCAATACGGCGCGCGCCTTCTTCACGTATCCGCTGATGACCATCGGTGTGATCGTCCGCATCCATTGGCAGGCCGCCAGGCTTTGGCTCAAGCGCGTGCCATTCTTTTCAAAACCACTACCGCCTCAACAGAAAGTATCACGATGAGTACAGAATCCCTCGCCACCGCGGCCGCGCCGCTGTCGGCGCCATTGCCGGCGCCCTTGTCCATCCAGGCGCCCGCGCATGGTGGCGCCATCCCGGCGGCCGCCCGTGTGATCCTCAAGATGCTGCGGCGCCTGAAGCACGGCGCGCTGTTGCTGCAGCGGCCAGACGGCGGCTTCGAGGTGTTCGGCGACGGCTCCTTTCCGATCGCGCTGGAGCTGAAGAACTGGAATCTGTGCGGCGCCGCCATGCGCTCCGGCGATATCGGCTTCGCCGAGGCGTTCATCGACGGCGACTGGAAGACCGATAACCTGAGCGGCTTGATCGAACTGTTGATACGCAACCGCGACGAGTTCGAGCAGCTGGTCTATGGCAGCTGGTGGGGCAGCCTGCTGTACCGGATCAAGCACCTGATGAACCGCAATTCGCGCGCCGGCAGCCGCAAGAACATCCACGCCCATTACGATATCGGCAACGCGTTCTATCAGCTATGGTTGGACCCGACGATGACGTATTCGAGCGCGATCTTCCGCGACGGCGACGGCGGCGACCTGGCCACCGCGCAGCTGGCCAAATACCGTCGCATCGTCGGCGCCTTGAACCTGGGGCCGGGCGCGCGCGTGCTGGAAATCGGTTGTGGCTGGGGCGGTTTCGCCGAGACGGCTGCGCGCGAGGCGCGGGCGCACGTCACCGGACTGACCTTGTCGACCGAGCAGCTG
Source organism: Duganella sp. AC237 (assembly GCF_979254035.1). Taxonomy (NCBI): domain Bacteria; kingdom Pseudomonadati; phylum Pseudomonadota; class Betaproteobacteria; order Burkholderiales; family Oxalobacteraceae; genus Duganella; species Duganella sp. AC237. The sequence continues at coordinate 1,254,045 of NZ_CEEDEW010000003.1, forward strand.
GGGTACGCAAAGCAGCGGCTGGCCGGGGCCGGACTGGCCGCGTCGGCCGATTTGCGCTTGTGCGATTACCGCGATTGCGACGGCCAGTTCGACGCCATCGCCTCGATCGAGATGTTCGAGGCGGTCGGCGAGAGCTATTGGCCCAGCTACTTTGCCTGCGTGGCGCGCAATCTGAAGCAGGGCGGGCGCGCCTGCATCCAGACCATCACCATCGACGACGGTTTGTTCGAGCGTTATCGCAAAGGGACCGACTTCATTCAGCAGTACATTTTCCCCGGCGGGATGCTGCCGTCGCCGTCGGAGTTCCGGCGCCAGGCGGGCCTGCATGGTTTGCGGGTGGTGGACGAATTCTGCTTCGGCATCGATTACGCCGATACGCTGCGGCAGTGGCGCGCCAGCTTCCTGGCCCGCCGCGCGGAGGTGGAAGCGCAGGGCTTCGACCAGCGCTTCATGCTGACCTGGGAGTTTTACCTGGCCTATTGCGAAGCCGCCTTCCGCGCCGGGAACACCGACGTGATGCAGTTCACGCTGGTGAAGGATTGAGGGTGCCCACGGCGTCGCGGGCCCGGTGTTTTGCCATGGCGGCGCTGTGCGCGCTGATGCTGGCGGCCGGGCCGTCCTCCCGTGCGGCGGAAGCGCCGGCCCACGTCGAGCGTGAGCTGGGCGCCGCGCGGCTGGCGGGGCAGGGCGTGTTCACTTATTTCGGGCTGTCGATCTACACAGCCGAATTGTGGGTAGGCCCCCAGGGATACCGGCCGGCGGCAAAGGACGCCGCGCCCTACGTGCTGGATCTGCGCTACGCGCGTGCGCTGGACGGCCGCAGGATCGCCGAGGCCAGCGCCGCCCAGATGGAGAAGACAGGCGCGGGCAGCGCGGCGCAGCGTGCCGCATGGCTGGAAAAGATGCAGGCGATCTTCCCGGACGTGAAGGAAGGCAGCCGCTTGAGCGGTCTATTCCTGCCCGGTGAGGGCGTGCGCTTCTACCGCGACGGCAAGCCGCTGGCGACGGTGGCCGATCCGGCCTTCGCCCAGGCCTTCTTCGGCATCTGGCTCGATTCCGCCACCACCGCGCCCAAGCTGCGCGAGGCGCTGCTGCGCGACGCCGCGCCGAAACCGTGAATCGCGATTCCGCGCCCGCCGTCGTTGCCGCCGCCACGCGTGCGCCATCGCTGTCGTTGATGGCGATGCTGTATTACGGCTTGTTCGGCCTGCCGCTGGCGATGCTGGCGCTGCCCATTTATGTGTACGTGCCGCAGTTTTACGCGCAGCGCGGCGCGTTGACGCTGGCCGTCATCGGCGCCGCGCTGCTGGCGGCGCGCACGGTCGCGGCGTTCATCGATCCGCTGCTGGGCTGGTGGATCACGCGGGCGGGCGGCGCCTATCGGCGCGCGGTGCTGATCGCGCTGCCGCTGCTGATTGCCGGCTACGCCATGCTGTTCCACCCGCCGGCGCTGACCGGCGTGCCGGCGCTATGCTGGTTCCTGCTGTCGCTGATGCTGGTGTACACCGGCTTCAGCCTCGCCACCATCGCCCATCAAAGCTGGGGCGCCGCATTGACCCAGCTGCCGGGCGAGCGCTCGAAGCTGGCGGCGGTGCGCGAGAGCTGCGGTCTGTTCGGCGTGATGATGGCCGCCGTGCTGCCCGCCGTCTTCGATTACGACGCGTTGAGCTATGCCTTTGCCGCCACGCTGCTGGCGGGCGCCGTTTGTCTGTTATATAGGGCTCCCCAGCCACCCCGGGCCATGCGGGACGCGGCAGCGGTAGCTCCCTTGCGCTTTGCCGAGCTGTCCGCGCCGTTCCGGCAGCGCCGTTTCCGCGCGCTGTTCCTGGTGCTGATGGTGAACGGCGTCGCCGCCTCGATACCCGCCACGCTGTTCCTGTTCTTCGCCGAGGACCGCCTCAAGCTCGGTTCCAACGCCGGCCTGTTCCTGTTGCTGTACTTCGCCAGCGCGGCCGCTTCGATGGCGGCGTGGCCGGTGGCTGCGCGGCGCCTTGGCGAGGCGCGGGCCTGGGTCGCCAGCATGCTGCTGACGGCCGCCGTCTTCGTCTGGGCGTATTGGCTGGGGCCCGGCGATGTCGTTTCGTTTGGCGTCATCTGCGCCATTTCCGGCCTGGCGCTGGGCGCCGACCTGGCGTTGCCGCCTGCGTTGCTGGCCGGCGTCATCGCCGGCGCCGGCGACAGCGGCCGGCGCGAGGCGGCGTATTTCGGCGTATGGAACTGGGGCGTGCAAATGACCCTGGCGCTAGCGGCCGGTGTCGCCTTGCCGGCGCTCGAATTACTGGGCTACACGCCTGGCACGGGGCAGGGCCTGGGCGCGCTGTCATTCGCCTATGCGTTGCTGCCTTGCTGTTTAAAACTGATTGCGGCCGCGCTGTTGTGGCGCGCGCCGCTACGCGATTGCTGAATTGGAGACCACACAATGAAAATTACCCGCCTTTGCGCCGCCGCCGCGATCACCTGCGCGTTTTTGCTGAACGGCTGCTCGCTGCCGGTGCAGCCGGACCACTACGCGCAGGAGGCGCCCAAGCTTGATATCCAGCGCTACTTCAACGGCACGCTCGACGTCCACGGCATGTTCCAGAACCGCGCCGGCACGGTGGAGAAACGCTTCACGGTGCTGATGCGCTGCAGCTGGAACGGCGACGTCGGCACGCTCGACGAGGAATTCGTCTATTCGGACGGCACCAAGCAACGGCGGGTCTGGACCTTGCGCAAGACCGCCGAGGGCCGCTACATCGGCACCGCGCCCGATGTCGTGGGCGAGGCGAAGGTGGAGGTGTCGGGTAACGCGATGCGCTTGCAGTACGTGCTGGCGCTGCCGGTCGGCGACAAGGTTTATAACGTCGACTTCGACGACTGGATGTATCTGATCGACGACCGAGTGATGCTCAACCGGGCGCAAATGAGCAAGTTCAATGTCGGCCTGGGCAGCCTGACGGTGGTGTTCAACCGCCGTTCCGAGCAGGTGCGGTGATGGCGATGAACCATGTCATCGACGACTGGGCCGATCAATATGTGTGGATCGTCGGCGCTTCCACCGGCATCGGCGCCGCCACGGCACGGCTGCTGTTGGCGAAGGGCGCGCACGTGGCGTTGTCGGCGCGCCGGCAGGATGCGCTGGACGAGCTGGCGGCCGCCGATGCCGATGCCATGCCCAGGACCCTCGCGGTGGCGCTGGATGTCACCAATCACGCCAGCGTGGCGCGCGCGCGCGACGAGATCCTGGCCAGCTGGCCGCGCATCGACCTGGTGCTGCTGGTGGCCGGCGGGTATAACGAAATGCGCGCCGACAGCTTCGATCTGGAAAAAGCGAATCAGCTGATCGATCTGAATCTGCGCGGCGTGTTCAATTGCCTGGCGCCGGTGTTGCCGATGCTGATCCGGCAGGGCAGCGGCGGCATCGGCATTGTCAGCTCCGTGGCCGGCTACAGCGGCTTGCCGAAGGCGCTGGTCTACGGTCCGACCAAGGCGGCGCTGATCAATCTGGCCGAGTCGCTGTACTTCGATCTGCACCCGAAGGGCATCGCCGTGCATCTGATCAATCCGGGTTTCGTCGATACGCCGCTGACCAAGGGGAATGATTTTCCGATGCCGGGACTGATGCAGCCGGCCGACGCCGCGCGGGAACTGGTGCGCGGTGTCGAGCGGGGGGCATTCCACATTCACTTTCCGCGCAAGTTCACCAATACGCTGCGCTTCGCCCGGCTGCTGCCGTATCGACTTTACTTCTGGCTGATCGCCAGGGTGACGCGCTTATGAGCGATATGCAAGCGGCTTTGCGCCGCCTGATCGTGTTTTACGAGACGCTGACGCCGGCGGCGGTGTCGGGGATCGCGGAGGTTTACGCGGCCGATGCATTGTTCAAGGATCCGTTCAATGAGATTCGCGGACATGCGGCCATCGTCAAGGTCTTCGAGCATATGTTCGTGCGCCTGCGCGAACCGCGTTTTGTCGTCATCGAGCATATGGGCCGGGGCGACCAGGCGTTTTTGACGTGGGAAATGCAATTCCGCTTCGTGCGCTGGCCGGAACAGCCGCAGGTCATTCGCGGCGCCACGCATGTGCGGTTCGATGCCGATGGCAAAGTTGCGCTACACCGGGATTACTGGGACGCGGCCGAGGAGTTGTACGAGAAGCTGCCGGTGCTGGGCGCGCTGATGCGCTATCTAAAACGCTCGGCGTCCCGCTAGTCGCGCCGTCCACTACGGCGCCGGATATGAGTTTTGCTCATGCATAAAAGAGCGCTGGCGCAAGCACGATCGCCCCGCTTTGGGGCGATAACGTGTCGAATTGGTGCGTGATGTGTCGTTTCTGTGCAACACGTAGCAATTTCTTACAAATTCCTGATGCACCGCAATAGTTGCCCTACGGACAGAATTTATGACGAGTTTACTCCTGTAACACTACGATCATCGTTGGTTTGGAGGCTATTTTGCTGTATTTCCAAGCCAAACGATGTCGCTGGTTGTTAGCTTATTACCATGGAGTGCGCAGGTCCGCGCAGGGGCTTCAGTATAAAATAGCGCCAGAAATAGCAAAGTGGCTATTTTTACTTGGTCCGACAACGATGTAGTACGCATGCATTGATCTTGCATTTGTCACTAGGGCGGCCCGCAAAACGGGTTGCTGCATGAAGTTCATCGTGCGGAAAAACTGGGCTAGTTCGCTTGCTCGGCATGAAATATTGCGATGCGTTAAAATACGGGTGTTTTGAAAATCTGACAAGGACAGGGACGTTGGACTATGAACGTTTTTGCACTTGATGGAGTCGTCAAGCATCAGTATAGTGCCGCCTCCGGTGCGTTTGCGCACCGCGAACCTGCGAGCGTCGATTAAATCGGCCGCAACTTAAGTGAGCGCGTTCCGCCTGATGGGACCGCACAGTGGCAGCTGGGGAGTTTGCCCTCACGCACATACGGCGCCTGCTGGTGACGCCGATAAGCACCGTATTTAGCCGCACTACTAGCTATACCTTTTTACAGCAACACAACTGAAGGAAACACGTAATGAAAAAATCCCTGATCTCCATCGCCATCCTGGGCGCCCTGAGCAACGTAGCTATGGCGCAATCGAACGTCACCATGTACGGTATCGTCGATGCCGGCCTGACCTCCGAGCGTGGCGGTGCTGCTGGTAACAAGACTGCAGTACAAAGCGGCGTGGCTTCGGCTTCGCGTATCGGTTTCAAAGGCACCGAAGACCTGGGCAGCGGTCTGAGCGCAATCTTCAAGCTGGAAGCCGGCGTTAAAATCGACGACGGTTCGCTGGACAACGCCAACAACCGCCTGTTCAACCGCGAAGCCTATGTTGGCCTGAGCTCGAAGACCGCCGGTACCCTGACCATCGGTCGTCAGTACACCCCTTACTACGAAACCCTGCGCGACGTGGCTGACCCGTTCGCAATGGGCTACGCTGGTACCGCTAAAAACCTGTTCCCGGTTGCCGGCAACATGACCCGCGCCGACAACGGCGTTGTGTACAAAACCCCATCGCTGTACGGTTTCTCGGCTGCTGCTTCGTACAGCCTGGGCGAAACCGCCGGCGATTCGGCTGCACAGCGTCAACTGGGCGCGTCGATCGGTTACACCAACGGTCCGCTGAACATCGCTGCCGCTTACAACAACCGTAACAACGACACCGCTACCGTTAAAACCAACAGCATCGGCCACAACAGCCTGATCGCCGCGAACTACGACTTCAAAGTTGTTAAAGTTTTCGCAGCCTACGGTCAAGACAAGGGCCAGAACAGCGCGCCTCTGGCTAACACCACCAACCCATTCGGCTACACCGTTGCTCCAGTCGCGTCGCAAGACAGCGCTGACGCACTGGTCGGCGTAACCGTTCCAGCCGGTAACGGCGTTGTCATGGCTTCGTACATCCGTAAAAACGATAAAGAAGCCGCTAACAACGACGCTAGCCAGTGGGGCGTTGGCTACTCGTACAACCTGTCGAAGCGCACCAGCGCTTACCTGGCGTACGCTAAGATCAAAAACAAAAACGGCGCAGCTTACACCGTTGGCAACAACACCGAAGTTGGTTCGGGCGACAAAGCCTTCAACATCGGCGTGAAACACAGCTTCTAATCTGTTCATTCAGAGTTAGTATCAACAACGGCTGCCTGGTGCAGCCGTTGTTCTTTTCTGAAAGCGGTTTTATTGATGACGACGACCATGATGATGAAACGACGCGCCGTATTCGCCGGCGCCATGCTGATCGCCTCGTGCGCCGTGCTGGCCGCGCCCAAGGCGGCGCGCAAGCCGTCCGCCAATGCCGGCCTGCCGCGTTACGGCATGGTGGTGTTTTCCGATTTGTGCATCAACGGCGAGAGCGGCGAATTCGGCGGCCAGCGCATCACTTTGCAGCGCTTCGCGGAAGTCGATACGGTGCTGTACGAGTACACGGCGGGCGGCTTGAGCTGGCCGGTGGTGGCCAGCGACGTCAATATCGATCCGCGTGGGCGTCAGATGTATTTCACCGTGCGCCCGCCCGACGAGGAGGAGCGCACCATCAGCGGCAAGATCGCCGACGGCGGCAGGACCCTGGTGCTCGATGGCGGCTATTGCGGCGACGAGGCGGTGCCGATGCGGTTGCCGCTGGTGACCGATTTCGGACGCAAGGCCGGCACCTGCAAGGTTTGTCCGCAGGCGAAGAAGGATAAAGAGAAGGTGGAAGAGGCGCCGTCGAACCAGGCGCCTTCTTAAGCCTAGCGATGCATGCGAGTCGTGGAGACACGTAGGGCGGATTAGCGCAGCGTAATCCGCCATGAGCCGTCGGCGGCGCTTGGCGGATTACGGCGTGTCGCCTAATTCGCCCTACGTATCTCCTCGTCCAGTCAAGTTTTTTTGGCCGCTTCGGCGTTTTTGCGGATCGTTTCCAGTGTGGCGCCGGGCGTGATCAGGTTGCCGTCGTAGCGCAACTCGATCAGCGCCGGCAGGTTGCGGCCGTTGGCATGCGCCAGCGCGCGCTCCAGCGCCGGGCCGAAATCGGCCGTCTTGTCGACCACTTCCCCATGCGCGCCATACGCCACCGCCAGCGCGGCAAAATCGGGATTGTGCAGCTCCGTGCCCGATACGCGTCCCGGATAGTCGCGCTCCTGGTGCATGCGGATGGTGCCGAACATGCCGTTGTTGAAGACGATGACCACCACCCCCGCCTTGTACTGCACCGCCGTGGCCAGCTCCTGGCCGTTCATCATGTATTCGCCGTCGCCGGCGAAGGTGATCACCGTGCGTTTCGGGTCGATGATCTTGGCGGCGACGCCGGCCGGCACGCTGTAGCCCATCGCGCCGCTGGTCGGCGCCAATTGCGTGCGCATGCCGCCGTAGCTGTGGAAACGGTGCGCCCAGGTGGCGTAGTTGCCGGCGCCGTTGGTGATGATGGTGTCGTGCGGCGCGATCTTGTCGATCTGCTGCACCACCTGCCACAAGTCCAGCGGCGCCTGGCCGTCCTGGAAAATCGCCGGCTGCTGCTGCCATGCCGCCAGATCCGCCTTGGCCTCGGCCACGGAGTCGCTCCATGCGCCGGCGTCGACCGGCGCCATCGCCGCCAGCATGGCCGCGATCTGCGGCATGCCGCTGTTGATCATCAATTCCGCCTGGTAGACGCTGCCCAGTTCTTGCGCGTCGGCGTGGACGTGGATCAGCCGCTGCGCCGGCACCGGCGCGGAAATCAGCGCGTAGCCGCCGGTGGTCATCTCGCCCAGGCGCGGGCCGATGGCGAGGATCACGTCGGCCTCGCGCACGCGCGCCGCCAGTTTCGGGTTGATGCCGATGCCGACATCGCCGACGTAGTTGGGGTGGGCGTTGTCGAGCAAATCCTGGAAGCGGAAGGCGCAGCCCACCGGCAGGTGGTTGGCTTCGGCGAAGCGCTGCAGGTCGGCGCACGCTTGCGCGTTCCAGCCGCCGCCGCCCAGCAGGACCAGCGGCTTTTTGGCGCTGGCGAGCATGGCGCGCAGCACGTCGATCTGCGCCGCCGACGGCGAGGCTTGCACCGCCTGATACGCGCGCGTATCGGCCACCGCGGCCGTATCGATCAGCATGTCCTCGGGCAGCGCCAGCACCACCGGGCCCGGACGGCCGCTGGTGGCAACCTGGAAGGCGCGCGCGAGGTATTCGGGAATGCGCTCGGCGCGGTCGATCTGCGCCACCCACTTGGCCATCTGGCCGTACATGCGGCGGTAGTCGATCTCCTGGAAGGCTTCGCGGTCGATGAAGTCGTTGCCGACCTGGCCGATGAACAGGATCATCGGCGTCGAATCCTGGTAGGCGGTGTGCACGCCGATCGAGGCGTTGGTCGCGCCCGGGCCGCGCGTGACGAAGCAGATACCCGGCTTGCCCGTCATCTTGCCGTAGGCGTCGGCCATGAAGGCGGCGCCGCCCTCCTGGCGGTTGATGATGAAGCGGATGTCGGAGTCGTGCAGCGCGTCGAGCACGTCCAGGTAGCTTTCGCCGGGTACGCCGAAAGCGGTGTCGACGCCGTGGATCTTCAGGGCGTCGACCAGGATCTGGCCGCCGGTGCGGGTTGGGTGCGTCATGTTCTGGCCTCAAGGGGGATAGGTAGCATGATTCTAAGGCCGGGCAGGGGGCGGCGCTTTTCAAATGGCGACATCAAATTATAGAATCGGCGGCCCGGCTGGTACAATACCGCCTGAAGCAAGCCAGACAGCCGCTGGCCAGCGCGTAATGCCTGGCGGGAGGAAGGTCCGGACTCCATAGAGCGGGGTGACGGTTAACGGCCGTCCGCTGAAAGCCGCAAGCGCAAGCCCAAGGTATAAGGCGAGGAATAGGGCCACAGAGACGAGCGTATTAAGTTACGGTGAAACGCGGTAACCTCCACCTGGTGCAATTCCAAATAGGCACGCGATGATGCTGCTCGCGGAGCGTGCGGGTAGGAAGCTTGAGCGCTGGAGTAATCCAGCGCCTAGAGGAATGGCTGTCATAGCGCGGGTTCGCCCGCGCCGTAACAAAATCCGGCCTATCGGCTTGCTTCAACTAATATAGACATTCGCGGCTGCCGCGGGACCGACGCGCATACCGCGTCGACCTGGGGACGTGCCGATGAAAACATACATACTGGCCTTGGATCAAGGCACCACCAGTTCGCGCGCCATCCTGTTCGACCACCAGGGACAGATCTGCGGCAGCGCGGCGGCCGAATATCCCCAGCATTTCCCGCAGCCCGGCTGGGTCGAGCACGACCCCAACGACATCTGGAACAGCCAGTTGGCCGTCGCCCGCAAGGTCTTGCACGACAATCAAGTCGAGAGCCGCCAGATCCTCGCCATCGGCATCGCCAACCAGCGCGAGACCACCCTGGTGTGGGACCGCAAGACGGGCGAGCCGATCGCGCCGGCCATCGTCTGGCAGGACCGCCGCACCGCGGATACCTGCGACGCGCTGCGCGCCGACGGCAAGGCCGGTCGCATCGCCGGCATCACCGGCCTCGAACTCGATTCCTACTTCTCCGCCACCAAACTGAAATGGCTGCTCGACCACGTGCCCGGCGCGCGCGACCGGGCGCGCCAGGGCGGGCTGGCGTTCGGCACCGTCGACAGCTGGCTGGTGTACAAGCTGACTGGGCGCCACGTGACGGACGTGGGCAACGCCTCGCGCACGCTGCTGTTTAATATCCACCTGATGCGCTGGGACCATGATTTGCTGCAGCTGTTCGATATTCCGGCGTCGATGCTTCCGCAGGTGGTGTCGTCCAGCGAGGAAGTCGGCATGACCAAGGCCTCGCTGTTCGGCGCGCCGATCGCGGTGGCCGGCATCGCCGGCGACCAGCAGGCCGCCACCTTCGGCCAGGCCTGCCACGCGCCGGGCATGGCCAAGAATACCTATGGCACCGGATGCTTCATGCTGATGCAGCTGGGCGAGCATCCCGTGGTGTCGCACAACCGCCTGCTGACCACCGTCGGCTGGCGGGTCGACGGCGCCACCGAGTATCTGATGGAGGGCAGCGTCTTCATGGGCGGCGCTACGGTGCAGTGGCTGCGCGACGGCCTTGGCATCATCGAGAAATCGTCCGACGTCGAGCCGCTGGCCGCCAGTGTGCCCGACAGCGGCGGCGTGTTCATGGTGCCGGCCTTCGTCGGCCTGGGGGCGCCGCACTGGGACCCGTACGCGCGCGGCGCGCTGGTGGGGCTGAGCCGGGGCAGCAACCGCGCCCACATCGCCCGCGCGGCGCTGGAGGCGATCGCCTATCAAAGCGCGGAGCTGATGGCCGCCATGCAGAAGGATGTGGCGGCGTCGAGCCGGGACATTCCGCTGACCGAGGTGCGGGCCGACGGCGGGGCCGCCCGCAATGACCTGCTGATGCAGTTCCAGGCCGATTTGCTGGGCGTGCCGGTGGTGCGTCCGCGCGTGACCGAGACCACGGCGCTGGGCGCCGCCCACCTGGCCGGCCTGGCGGTGGGCTTCTGGCAAACCCGCGAGGAGGTCGCCGCCCAATGGACCTGCGAACGCCGCTTCGACCCCGTCATGGGCGCCGACCGGCGCGGTGCGCTGATGGAAGGCTGGGCGCGCGCCGTCGATCGCTCCAAGGGTTGGGCGGCCTGAGCTGTAAGTAATATAAATTATGCTTTTGTCACGGAAGTTGACAGTTTTTGCGGCAATTCGCGCTGGAATTGTCTCCCGGCGCAGGCGTATAATGACGTTTTTGGTGCAGTGCGGCAGTCAAAAATTTGCCTATACAAATTGCTTGTCGAAAATATATCGGCGGTCGGGCCGCTGTTGATTAGCAAAAACGAAGTTGCAGTTATTAAAAGGTTTCATACTCCCCGTAATCGCGCTTCTGGCGCGACATCCGACCATTCCCCTATCAAACCACGCGACTTTCAGCGCCATCGGGCGATCTATTGACCAGTTGTCAATATGATACGTCAATGTTGGCGCTTTGCAACTATATGTAAATATTTCAATTATTTTGGGAATTCATTTTCACCGCTTTAGTGCATGCATACACATGTGTGTAGATGAGGTAGCACATTCACAGTCTTCGATAAGTACTTAATTTGTCGAGTTATTTTATTTCTAGCTGGCTTCAAGGAATTGCGCTAAGTCCTTAATTTCATTACGAAAATCCCTGTTTCGTTTGCCTGAAAGCGCTTGACCGCTATTCTCCCATCCACTAAAGTGGGCATCTGTGTGAAAAAGTGTCTTTTTGTGGGAAATTTGTCCTGACTTAGCGGCGGGGGAGATGAAACTGGAAAGTCGCCGTTCATGCTCCGCTAACCATACTGAGGTCAAAAGGTAATCCCGTGTTTCAAGGCGCGTCCGCAATCAATCTCGATGCAAAAGGCAGGATGTCTATCCCCGCCAAGCATCGTGACGCGCTCTCGATCCAATGCGAAGGCCGCCTCACCCTGACCCGCCACCCCGATGGCTGCGTCATGTTGTTCCCCCGCCCGGTGTGGGAACAACACCGTCAACAGATTGCCCAGTGGCCGATGCAGGCGCGCGCGTGGCAACGGATATTCCTCGGTTACGCCACCGACGTCGAAATGGACACGGCCGGCCGCATCCTGATTTCGCCGGAGCTGCGGGCCGCCGTTGGCCTGGAGCGCGAAGTCATGATGATGGGCATGGGCTCCCACTTCGAAATCTGGGATGCCGCCAAGCAGGCGGAAAAAGAGCAGCAGGCGATTGAAGCCGGCACCCCCGATGTACTCGCCAATTTCTCTTTCTAAGGTCCCGTGATGACATCCACATCGGTGCCTGAATTTCAGCATCGCACGGTGCTGCTTGACGAAGCGGTCGACGCCCTCGCGCTGGACGGCGCGCGCGCCGACGGCGTCTACGTCGACGGCACGTTCGGCCGCGGCGGCCATTCGCGCCTGATCCTGTCGAAGCTGGGCGCCAACGCGCGCCTGATCGCCTTCGACAAGGACTTGCAGGCCATCGCCACCGCCGAACAAATCGACGATCCGCGCTTCACGATCGTCCACGACAGCTTTGCCACGATGACGGCGGCGCTGGCCGAACGCGGCGTGGGCCAGGTCGACGGCATCCTGCTCGACCTGGGCATCTCGTCGCCGCAGGTGGACGACGCCGCGCGCGGCTTCAGCTTCCGTAACGATGGTCCGCTCGACATGCGCATGGATACCACGCGCGGCATGTCGGCGGCGGCGTGGCTCGCCACAGAAACCGAACAGACACTGGAAAAGGTGATCAAAGAATATGGGGAAGAACGGTTTGCTTTTCAGATTGCAAAGGCGATTGTTGCTCGCCGGGCAGTCGAACCAATTTCAACCACACGACAGCTTGCCGGCATCGTGGCAGGCGCGGTCAAGACTCGGGAAAAGGGCAAGGATCCGGCAACCCGCACATTTCAAGCTATCCGGATTTTCATCAATAAAGAGCTTGAAGACCTCGAGGTCGGTTTAAACCAGGCCTACGCCAGTCTGGCGCCGGGCGGCATCATCGCCATCATCAGCTTCCATTCGCTGGAAGACCGCATGGTCAAGCGCTTCTTCGCGTCCAAGGCCAACGTCGAACAACCGGACCGGCGCCTGCCGATCCGCGCGGTCGATCTGCCGCAGCCGGAGCTCAAGCTGCTGTTCAAGATGAAGCCCTCCGACGCCGAAGTCGACGCCAATCCCCGTTCCCGCTCGGCGGTGATGCGGGTGGCGCGCCGCCTTCCCATTCCGGCGGAGGCGCAATGAGCGGGAAGATCAACCTGGTGCTGGCGGCGCTGCTGGTGGGCTGCGGCCTGTCGGTCGTTAACGCCCAGTACCAGGCGCGCCACCTGTTCATCGAACTGGAACGCTCGCAGTCGAAGGCGCGCCAGCTCGATATCGAGTGGGCGCAGCTGCAGCTCGACCAGTCGACCCTGGGCAAGCACGCGCGCATCGAGGAGATCGCGCGCCGCGACCTGACCATGACGCCGCTGACGGCCGCGCGCACGCAGTACCTGACGCCGGAAGGATCGAAATGAGCCGCGGCTCCAACGTGAACACCTCGCGCGTGGCACGCTCCAAGGGCGTGCCGTTCTCGAAGAACCCCGTGCTGGCGGTGCGCCTGCCGGTGTGGCGTTCGCGCGTGGTGCTGTTCGTGCTGTTCTTCGCCTTCTTCGCGCTGGCCGCGCGCGCCGCGTGGCTGCAGGGCGTGTCGACCCAGTTCCTGCAAAAGCAGGGCGAGATCCGCTACGCGCGCACGCTGGACCTGCCGGCCACGCGCGGCAAAATCACCGACCGCGATGGCCAGGTGCTGGCATCGTCGGTGCCGGTCAAGGCCATCTGGGCGATCCCGGACGACGTGCAGAACGCACCGGCCGACAAGCTGAAACAACTGGCGCAGCTGCTCGGCATGAGCAACGCCGAGCTTCAGAAAAAACTCGATTCGGACCGTGGCTTCGTCTATCTGAAGCGCCAGGTCGAGCAGGACGTGGCCGACAAGATCGTCAAGCTGGGCATCGAGGGCGTGCAGACCCGTAAAGAATACAAGCGCTTCTATCCGCAGGGCGAAGTGACGACCCACGTGGTGGGCTTCACCAACGTCGAAGACGTGGGCCAGGAATCGATGGAACTGGCGCAGCAGAAAACGCTGGTCGGCCAGCCGGGCAGCCGCCGCGTGATCAAGGACCGCCTGGGCCACATCGTCGAGGACATCGAGTCGATCCGCGAGCCGCACGACGGCAAGGACCTGACGCTGTCGATCGACAGCAAGATCCAGTACATCGCCTTCACCCAGATCAAGGAAGCGGTCGAGAAGTTCAACGCCAAGGCCGGCGCCGCCGTGGTGCTGGACGTGCACACCGGCGAGGTGCTGGCGCTGGCCAACTACCCGACCTACAATCCGAACGACCGCTCCAAGCTGACCGGCGAACAGCTGCGCAACCGCGTGATGACCGACACCTTCGAGCCGGGATCGTCGATGAAGCCGTTCCCGGTGGTGATGGCGCTGGAAGCGAAAAAAATCACGCCGCACACCATGTTCGACACCGGTAACGGCGCCATGGTGATCGCCGACCGCGTGATCCACGATACCCACGCCAACCACACTATCGACGTGCAGACCGTCATCCAGAAGTCGTCCAACATCGGCACCACCAAGATCGCCATGTTGATGACGCCACAGGATCTGTGGGAGATGTACACCAAGCTCGGTTTCGGGCAGCAGCCCAAATGGGGCTTCCCGGGCGCCGTCGCCGGCCGCTTGAGGCCCTACAAATCGTGGCGTCCGATCGAACACGCCAACATGAGCTTTGGCCAGGGTGTCTCGGTGTCGCTGATCCAGTTGGCGCGCGCCTACCTGGTGCTGGCGCGCGACGGCGACATCATTCCGCTGTCGTTCCAGAAGGTGCACGAGGCGCCGCACGGCACCCAGGTCATCAGCCCGAAAACCGCCGCCGAAATGCGCGAGATGCTGGAAATGGTCACGCTGCCGGGCGGCTCCGCCGTCAAGGCGCAGGTGCCTGGCTACCGCGTGGGCGGCAAGACCGGTACCGCGCAGAAGTTTATCGGCGGGCGCTACTCGCATACCAAATACATCGGCAACTTCGTCGGCATGGCGCCGATGTCGGACCCGCGCTTCATTATCGCCGTCATGATCGATGAACCAAGCGGCCCGCTCAAATACGGCGGCGACGTCGCCGGTCCGGTGTTTTCCGCCCTGGCGGCGCAGGCCCTGCGCGCCAAGAACGTGGCGCCGGATTCCGACCTGACCCATATCATCATTCCAGAGTCCGCAGCACAGGGGAACATGTGACGACTTTTAACTTCGATTCATCGGCCGATTTCGTGGCCATCGCGGCGGCGATCCGCAAGCTGGCGCCTGGCGCGCAGCTTGCGTCGGACTCGCGCCGCATCAAGCTGGGCGATGTGTTTTTTGCTTTCGCAGCCGACGCGGCAAACGCCGTGGACGGCCGTGGCTTCATCGACGGCGCCATCGAGCAGGGCGCGGCACTGGTCGTGGTGGACCCGGCCGGCTTCACCTGGAACGACAGCTGGAGCGTGCCGTATATCACCGTCGACAATCTGAAACAGCATGCGGGCCTGATCGCCCACGCTTATTACCAGCAGCCGGATGAGGCGATGTTCACCGTCGCCGTCACGGGCACCAACGGCAAGACCTCCAGCGCGGTGTGGCTGGGGCAGGCCTTGTCGCGCGGGGCCGAACCGGCCGCGGTCATCGGCACCCTCGGCGTGGGCGTGTTCCGCGCGCGCGGCGAAGTCGAATACGACGTCACCGGCTACACGACGCCGGACGCGGTGCTGCTGGCGCGCACCCTGGCCGACCTGCGTGACCAGGGCGCCAAGTCGCTGGCGATCGAAGCGTCGTCGATCGGTCTGGAACAGGGCCGCCTGGCGGGCATGCATTTCGACGTCGCGCTGTTCACCAACCTGACCCGCGACCACCTGGACTACCACGGCGACATGGCGGCGTACGAAGCGGCCAAGACCAAACTGTTCGACTGGCCAGGCCTGAAGACCGCCGTCGTCAACCTGGACGATCCGATGGGCCTGCGCCTGATCGCGCATCTGAAATCGAAGGCGCCATTGGCGGGCGCACTTTCCGGCGTCATTCCGCTGATCGGCTATACCCTGCGCGGCGCCGCCACGCAGCCTGACATCGACGGCGTGCTGATGCTGCGCGCCAGCCAGTTCCGCAGCACCCGCAGCGCCGGCACCGAATTCCACCTGGAGTCGGCGCTGGGCGTAGCGCTGATCAAAACGAAACTGGTCGGCCACTTCAACATCAGCAATGCGCTCGGCGTGATGGGCGCGATGCTGGCCAAGGGCCTGGGCCTGCGCGCCGCCATCGAGGCGGTCGAGGCGCTGCGGCCGGCCCCGGGCCGCATGCAGCAGGTGGGCGGCCAGGACGCGCCGATGATCGTCATCGACTACGCGCACACCCCGGACGCGCTGGAAAAAACCCTGGCGGCGCTGCGCGCCGTCGCGAGCGACCGTGGCGGCCAGCTGTGGTGCGTGTTCGGCTGCGGCGGCGACCGCGATCCGGGCAAGCGTCCGCAGATGGGCAAGATCGCGCAGATGGCCGACCATGTGCTGGTCACCAGCGACAATCCGCGCAGCGAAGACCCGCATTCGATCATCGAGCAGATCGTCGCCGGCATGGACCGGAACAATCCGGCGTCGACGGTGCAGACGCTGGACGACCGCGCCGCCGCGATCCTGTCGGCGATCAAGCACGCCGCCAAGCCGGATGTGATTCTGTTGGCCGGCAAAGGCCATGAGCCGTACCAGGAAATCAAGGGCAAGAAACTGCCATTCTCCGATGTCGATCACGCGCAGCTGGCGTTGTCGGCCCGTTTAACCATGATGAGGACGAATTGATGCGTGCAGCACTCGCACAGATTCTGCCTTCCCTCCCGGGCGCGCGGCTGGTCAATGCCGCCGCCGATTCGGGTGAAGTTGTATTTGCGGGCGTGTCGACCGACAGCCGCAATGTCTCCGCAGGTTCTTTGTTCGTGGCCTTGCGCGGCGAAGTATTCGACGCCCATAACTTCCTCGCGCAGGTCGCGGAGAAGGGCGTCGCCGCAGTCGTAGTCGAGGAAGTGCCGGAAGGTTTTTCACTGCCTGCGATCGTGGTGCCAAATACTTTGACGGCACTGGGGCAGATCGCCAACCACTGGCGCCGCCAGTTCGCCATGCCTGTCATCGGCGTAACCGGCAGCAACGGCAAGACCACGGTCAAGGAAATGATCGCGGCGATCCTGGCCGCCGCCCATGGCGAGGAAGGCCGCCTGGCCACGCGCGGCAACCTGAATAACGAAATCGGCGTGCCGCTGACGCTGTTCCGCATGGAAGCGAAGCAGCAGTCGGCCGTCATCGAGATGGGCATGAACCATCCAGGCGAAATCGGCCGCCTGGTCGCCATCGCCGAGCCGACCATCGCCATGGTCAACAACGCCCAGCGCGAACACCAGGAATTCATGCACACGGTCGAAGCGGTGGCGCGCGAGAACGGCGCCGTGTTGGCCGGCCTGCCAGCCGACGGCGTGGCGGTGTTCCCGCATGGCGACGAGTTCACACCGATCTGGGAAGAACTGTCGGCCGGTCGCCGCATGATCCGTTTCGGCCTGACCAAGGACGCTGAAGTGAGCTGCACCTTCCGCGCCGGAGGCTTCGGCAGCGAGATGTTCATCACCATCCGTTCCGCCGATGGCGTCGAGCCGGAGCAGTTCTTCGTCAACCTTCTGGCGGCGGGCGAACACAATGTGCGCAACGCGCTGGCCGCGGTGGCATGCACCTACGCCGCCGGCATCGCGCTGGAAAAGATCAAGCTGGGACTCGACACCTTCGCGCCGGTTAGTGGCCGTCTGCAAAAGAAGGCCGCCGCCAACGGCGCCGTCGTCATCGACGACACCTACAACGCCAACCCGGATTCGGTGCGCGCCGCCATCGACGTGCTGTCGAAAGCGGCCGCGCCGCGCGTGCTGGTGCTGGGCGACATGGGCGAAGTCGGCACGCAGGGCCGCGAGTTCCACGAAGAGATAGGCGCTTACGCGCACAGTAAAGGCATCGAACAGGTGCTGGCCACCGGCGAACTGGCATCCCACATGAAGGGGGGCGCCATTCGCCATTTTGAACAGTTCGGCGACTTGCTGGCTGCCGTGGAGGCAGCCGTCGCACCGAATGCAACCGTATTAATCAAGGGCTCCCGCTTCATGAAAATGGAACGGGTCGTGCAGCATTTGATTGGATCGCAACAAGCTAACAAGGAAAGTCACTAATCATGCTGCTCTGGCTCGCACAGTTTTTCCAGGACGAGATCGGCCCCCTGCGGGTCTTCAACTTCATCACCTTCCGCGCGGTGTTCGCCGCCGCCACCGCCTTGTTGATCGGCCTGTGCGCCGGTCCGGCCGTGATCCGCATGCTGACCGCGATGAAGTACGGCCAGGCCGTACGCACCGACGGTCCGCAGACCCACCTGAAAAAACACGGGACGCCGACCATGGGCGGCTTGTTGATCCTGATCGCCATCGGCGTCTCGACCCTGCTGTGGTGCGACCTGTCGAACCGTTTGATCTGGCCGGTGCTGGTCGTCACCTTGGGCTTCGGTGCCGTCGGCTGGGTCGACGACTACCGCAAGGTGGTGCGCCAGGACCCGGAAGGCATGCGCTCTGCGGAAAAATACTTCTGGCAGTCGCTGGTCGGCCTGGCCGCCGCGCTGTACCTGGCGTTTTCGGTGTCGGCGCCCAATGCCGGCAAGGTGTTCGAACTGTTCTTCGCCTGGGTGCAGTCGGGCTTTTCGATGGATCTGCCGCCGAAGGCCGACTTGATCGTCCCGTTCGTGAAGACCATCAGCTATCCGCTGGGCGTGTGGGGTTTCATCGCATTGACATATTGTGTCATCGTCGGCACCAGCAACGCCGTTAACTTCACCGATGGCCTGGACGGCCTGGCGATCATGCCGACGATTATGGTCGGTTCGGCGCTCGGCCTGTTCGCTTACCTGACCGGCAGCGCGACGTATTCGAAGTACCTGTTCATTCCGCACATTCCCGGCGCGGGCGAACTGATTATCTTCTGCGGCGCGCTGGCCGGCGCCGGTCTGGCCTTCCTGTGGTTTAACACGCATCCGGCGCAAGTGTTCATGGGCGACGTCGGCGCGCTGGCCCTGGGCGGCGCGCTGGGCACCATCGCCGTGATCGTGCGCCAGGAAATCGTGTTGTTCATCATGGGCGGTATCTTCGTCGCCGAGACGGTGTCGGTGATTATGCAGGTGGGCTGGTTCAAGTACACCAAGAAGCGTTTCGGCGTCGGCCGCCGCGTGTTCCTGATGGCGCCCTTGCACCACCACTTTGAACAAAAAGGCTGGAAAGAGACTCAGGTTGTCGTGCGCTTCTGGATTATCACGATGATGCTGGTGCTGGTTGGACTCTCTACTTTGAAACTGCGCTGATGATCTACGAAGGCAAAAACGCACTGGTACTGGGGCTCGGAGAATCGGGCTTGGCGATGGCGCTGTGGCTCGCCCGCAGCGGCGCGCGCCCGCGCGTTGCCGATACCCGTGAGTCGCCGGAGCGTTTGCCAGCACTGAAGGAGGCGATCGCCGACGTCGAATTCGTCGCCGGTTCGTTCACTGCCTCGCTACTGGAGGGCGTGGATTTCGTCGCCGTCAGTCCCGGCCTGGCGCCGTATCGCGAGCTGGCCGAGATCGGACCGGCCGCAAGCGCCGCCGGCATTCCCGTCTGGGGCGAGATCGAACTGTTCGCGCAGGCGCTCGAATCGCTGGAGAAGGAACGCGCCTACGCGCCGAAGATCATCGCCATCACCGGCACCAACGGCAAGACCACCGTCACCACCCTGGTCGGCCAGCTGTGCGAGCGCGCGGGCAAGAGCGTGCGCGTGGCCGGCAATATCAGCCCGGCGGCGCTGGACGTGCTGCGCCAGGTGATCGACGAAGACGCGTTACCGGAGATTTGGGTGCTGGAGCTGTCCAGCTTCCAGCTGCAAACCACCTTCACGCTGGAGGCGGATGCCGCCACGGTGCTGAACGTAACCCAGGACCATCTGGACTGGCACGGCGACATGCCGTCCTACGCCGCCGCCAAGCACCGCATCTTCGCGGCCGATACCGTGCGCGTGCTCAATCGGGAGGACGCCACCGTCATGCGCATGGCCAGCGCCACCGGTCAGAACGTCACCTTCGGCACCGACGCGCCGGTCTTGCGCGACGATTTCGGCCTGAACAGCGAGCGTGGCGTGTTGTGGCTGGCGACGGCGATTCCGTCGGAAGAAGAGGCCGAGCCGAAAAAACGCAAGAAGAGCGATCCGCCGCCGCCACCGGTCGAATGCATGGTCAAGAACCTGATGCCCGCCGACGCGTTGCAGATTCGCGGCGTGCACAACGCCGCAAACGCGCTGGCCGCGCTGGCGCTGTGCCGCGCCATCGACCTGCCTTTGGCGCCGCTGCTGCACGGCCTGCGCGAGTATCGCGGCCAGCCGCACCGGGTGGAACTGGTCGGCGCGATCAACGAGATCGAGTACTACGACGACAGCAAGGGCACCAACGTCGGCGCCACCGTGGCCGCGCTCAATGGCCTGGGCAAGGCCTTCACCGGCGCCGACCAGCGCCTGCTGGTGATCATGGGCGGCGACGGCAAGGGCCAGGACTTCGGGCCGCTGGCAGAGCCGGTGTCGCGCTACGCGCGCGCCGTGCTGCTGATCGGCCGCGACGCGCCGCTGCTGCGCGCCGCGCTGGAAGCTTCGGGCGCGCAGTTGACTTATGAATTGATTGATTGCGGCACCGACCTGCCGTTGGCCGTCAAGCGCGCCAGCGAACTGGCCAAGGGCGGCGATGCCGTGCTGCTGTCGCCGGCCTGCGCCAGCATGGACATGTTCAAGAACTACGCGCATCGCGCCCAGGTGTTTATCGACACCGTGCGCGATATCGCCCTCGACAACGGACAGGAGATCTGATGGCGCTCCAGATGCCGTTCCGTTTTGGCGCGAAATCGACGGTACCGTCGATAGACAGCCGCGCGCGGCAATCCAAGATGATGGAGTACGACCAGCCGCTGGTCTGGGTCACCCTGTTGCTGATGCTGCTGGGGATGGTGATGGTGTATTCGGCCTCGATCTCGCTGCCGGATTCGCCCAAGTTCGCCAACTACATCCGCTGGCAGAACACCTACTTCCTGCAGCGGCAGGCGATGTTCGTCGTCGTCTCGCTGATCATCGGCCTGTTCGTGTTCCGCACCCGCATATCGACGTTGCAGAAGGCCGCGCCCTACCTGTTCATCGCCACCCTGGTGCTGCTGGTGATGGTGCTGATTCCTGGTCTCGGCTCCGTCGTCAACGGCAGCCGCCGCTGGCTGTCGCTGGTGGTGATCAAGCTTCAGCCGTCGGAATTGATGAAGGTCGTGGCGGTGCTGTACGCCGCCGACTACACGGTGCGCAAGCAGGAATACATGCACAAGCTGACCAAGGGTTTCATGCCGATGGCGGCGGCGGTCGGCTTTGTCGGCCTCTTGCTGCTGCTGGAACCCGATCTGGGCGCCTTCGGCGTGATCGTCTGCATCGCCATGGGCATCCTGTTCCTGGGCGGGATCAACGTCATCTGGTTCGGCGGCATCGGCGTCATGCTGGTGGCGATCTTCGGCTCCATCATTGCGCTGTCGAAGTTCCGCCGCGAGCGCTACTTCGCCTACCTGAATCCGTGGGAAGAGGACAACGCCTTGAACAAGGCTTACCAGTTGACCCACTCATTGATCGCCTTCGGTCGCGGGGAGATCTTCGGCGTGGGCCTGGGCGGCAGCGTCGAGAAGCTGCACTACCTGCCGGAGGCGCATACCGACTTCCTGATGGCGGTGATCGGCGAGGAACTGGGCCTGGTGGGCGTGCTGGTGGTGATCGGCTGCTTCTACTGGATCGTCAAGCGCGCCTTCGATATCGGCCGCCAGGCGATCGCCATCGACCAGACCTTTGCCGGCCTGACGGCCAAGGGCATCGGCATCTGGATCGGTGTGCAGACGTTTATTAACATGGGCGTGAACCTTGGCCTGCTGCCGACCAAGGGCCTGACCCTGCCGCTGATGAGCTATGGCGGCACGGGTGTTGTGATTAACTGCGTCGGACTCGCGATCCTGCTCCGGATCGATTACGAGAACCGGGTCCTGATGCGTGGTGGCAGACTATGACGGGGAATATGAAGAAGCTGATGATCATGGCGGCCGGCACCGGCGGCCACATTTTCCCCGGCCTGGCCATCGCGCAGACGATGCGCGCGCGCGGCTGGGAGGTGACCTGGCTGGGTACCTCCACCGGCATGGAGCAGGAACTGGTGCCGAAACACGGCATCGCGATGGACAGCATCGACTTCACCGGCATGCGCGGCAAGGGCTTGAAGCACTCGCTCGGCGGCGCCCTGAAGATGGTCAAGGCGTTCATCGCCTGCCGTGGCTACATCGGCAGCCGCAAACCGGACGTGGTGCTGGGCATGGGCGGCTACGTGACGGTGCCCGGCGGCTTGATGGCGCGCATGGGCGGCGTGCCGCTGGTGCTGGTCAACGCAGACGCAGCGCTGCTGTTGTCGAACAAGACGCTGGTGCCGTTCGCGGACCGCGTGTGCTTCGGCTTCCCGGCCGATTTCGGCAAGGCCGCCGACAAGGCTGTCGTCACCGGTAACCCGGTGCGCAAGGAGATTCTGGACATGCCGGCGCCGGCGCAGCGTTTCGCCGGCCGTGAAGGTCCGTTGCGAATCCTGGTGGTGGGCGGCAGCTTGGGCGCCAAGGCGCTCAACGACAACCTGCCGGCGGCGCTGGCGCTGATCCCGGCCGATCAACGTCCGCTGGTGACGCACCAGTCGGGCAAGAAGAACATCGATGCGCTGCGCGCGTCGTACGCGCAGGCCGGCGTGCAGGCCAACGTGGTCGACTTCATCGACGACATGGCCGGCGCGTACAGCGCCGCCGACGTGGTGATTTGCCGCGCCGGCGCGATCACCGTGTCGGAATTGACCGCCGCCGGCGTGGCCAGCGTGCTGGTGCCGCTGGTGGCGTCGACCACCAGCCACCAGCGCGACAACGCGCAGTGGATGGCGAAGCAGAACGCGGCGATCCACATGCCGCAGACGGAAATGAGCGCGCAAAGTGTGGCGACGCTGCTGGAAACGCTGACCCGCAACGCCTGCCTGACGATGGCGACGGCGGCGCACAAGGTCGGCAAACGCGATGCGAACGAATCGATCGCGCAGGTATTGGAACAATCAGCATTACAACTGAAACAGGCAAAAGGTTAAGCAGTGAAGCATAAAGTACAGAACATACACTTCGTCGGCATCGGCGGCAGCGGCATGAGCGGCATCGCCGAAGTGCTGCTCACGCTCGGCTACACCGTCTCCGGCTCGGACCTGGGCAGCAACGCTGTCACCCAGCGCCTGGCGGACATGGGCGCGAAAGTGTTCCAGGGCCACGCGACCGAAAACATCGGCGACGCCGACGCCGTCGTGACCTCGACAGCTGTACAACAGGACAATCCTGAAATCGTCGCGGCGCGCAGCCGCAAGATCCCGATCGTCCCGCGCGCGGTGATGCTGGGCGAGTTGATGCGCCTTAAACGCGGCATCGCCATCGCCGGCACGCATGGCAAAACCACCACCACCAGCCTGGTGGCGTCGGTGCTGGCGCAGGGCGGCCTGGATCCGACCTTCGTCATCGGCGGGCGCCTGACTTCCGCCGGCGCCAACGCCAAACTGGGCAGCGGTGAGTATCTGGTGGCGGAAGCCGATGAATCGGATGCATCGTTCCTGAACCTGACGCCGATGATCGAAGTAATCACGAACATCGACGCCGACCACATGGAAACCTACGAGCACGATTTCGAAAAGCTCAAGCAGGCCTTCGTCCACTTCACGCACCGCCTGCCGTTCTACGGCCGCGCCATGCTGTGCATCGACGACGCCAACGTGCGCTCGATCATTCCGCATGTGACCAAGCCGGTCACCACCTATGGCTTCCACGAGGACGCCGAAGTGCGCGCCGTGAACGCCCGCGCCGTCGGCGTGGAGATGCACTTCACCGTGATCCAGGAAGGTTATCCGGACCTGGACGTGGTGCTGAACCAGCCGGGCATGCACAACGTGCAGAACGCCTGCTCGGCGATCGCCATCGCCCGCGAGATCGGCATCGAGGACAGCGCCACCCAGGCCGGCCTGGCCGGTTTCGCCGGCGTCGGGCGCCGCTTCACCAAGTATGGCGAGGTTGCGATTCCCGGCGGCGGCAGCTTCACGCTGGTGGACGACTTCGGCCACCACCCGCTGGAGATGGAAGTAACCACCGGCGCCGCGCGCGCCGCCTATCCGGGCCGCCGCCTGGTGCTGGCCTTCCAGCCGCACCGCTTTAGCCGCACGCGCGACCTGTTCGAGGACTTCGTCAAGGTATTGGGCACGCCCGACGTGCTGGTGCTGGCCGAAGTCTACGCCGCCGGCGAAGCGCCTATCGTGGCCGCCGACGGCCGCGCGCTGGCGCACGCCTTGCGCGCACGCGGCAAGACGGAACCGATTTTTGTAGAGGCGATCGGCGATATGCCGGAAACCATCATGAACGTGGTGCGCGACGGCGACGTCGTCATGACCATGGGCGCAGGCTCGATCAGCGGCGTCCCGGCGAAACTGACTAATTATCCAAAGGTCTGATCGTGAACCAGCTTACTTCTATTGATGTAAAAACTTTCGGCAAGGTCGGCGTGCTGTTCGGCGGCCGCTCGGCCGAGCGCGAAGTGTCCCTGATGTCCGGCACCGGCGTGCTGGCCGCGCTGCAAAGCAAGGGTGTCGACGCCCACGGCTTCGACACCGGCGAACGCACGCTGGCCGAACTGGCGGCGGAAAAATTCGACCGCGTGTTCATCGCGCTGCACGGCCGCTACGGCGAGGACGGCAGCCTGCAGGGCGCGCTGGAACTGCTGGGCATTCCGTACACCGGCAGCGGCGTGATGGCCAGCTCGGTGGGCATGGACAAGATCACCACCAAGATCGTGTGGCTGGCCGCCGGCCTGCCGACGCCGAACTACGCGGTGCTCGACGCGAAATCGGATCTGGACAAGATCGCCGCCGGTCTGGGACTGCCGCTGATCGTCAAGCCGCCGCACGAGGGCTCGACCATCGGCATCACCAAGGTCAACGCCGCCGGGGAATTCAAGGCCGCCTACGACATCGCCGCCGCGCTGGACGACTCGGTGCTGGCGGAGGAATTCGTCACCGGCCGCGAGTTCACGGTCGCGATGCTGGGCGGCGGCGGCGCCGACGCGCGCCCGCTGCCGATCGTCGAGATCATCGCGCCGGCCGGTAATTACGACTACCAGAACAAGTACTTCACCGACGACGTCAAATACGTTTGTCCCGCAGTGCTGCCGGACGCGCTGGCCGCCGAGATGCAGCGCATCGCCGTGGAAGCATACCGCGCGCTCGGTTGCGAGGGCTGGGGACGGGTCGACGTGCTGCTGCGCGAGCGCGATCAGAAGCCGTTCCTGCTGGAGGTGAACACTTCGCCGGGCATGACGACGCACTCGCTGGTGCCGATGGCGGCGCGCGCGACGGGCATCAGCTATGAAGACCTGTGCGTGGAGATTTTGCGCACGGCCCGTTTGAAGATGAAGGGATAAGTATCAGATGTGGCAAGACGCTAAAGCCTTGAATGCAACCGCCAACGGCATTTTCGCCCTGGTGCTGTTGGCATGCATCGCCGCCGGCGTGTGGTGGGTGGCGCAGCGCCCGGCGTTCAACCTGCGCACGATTCGTATCGAGAGCATCGGGCATGACGAGTTACAGCATGTGAACCACCTGACCTTGCGGAACAACGCGCTGGGCCGCATCAAGGGCAACTTCTTCACGACGAACCTGGACGCGGTGCGCCAGGCGTTTGAATCGGTACCCTGGGTACGCCGCGCAACCGTGCGCCGCGAGTGGCCGGACCAGTTGATCGTGGCGCTGGAGGAGCATGAGGCGCTGGGCACGTGGGGCGAGGACGGCCGGCTGCTGTCGGTCAAGGGCGATGTGTTCACCGCCAACCTGGCCGAGGCGGAGGAGGACCATGAGTTGCCGTCGTTCGACGGGCCGGATGGCAGCGAGAAGGAAGTGATGTCGCGGTTCGCCGAACTGCGTAACTGGTTCGCGCCGCTCAAGCTGGTGCCGCAGGCGCTGTCGCTGTCGAGCCGCTATGCGTGGACGGTGCGGCTGGATAACGGCATGAGCGTGGCGCTGGGGCGCGAGCAGACCAGCACCACGTTGAAGGAGAGGGTGGACCGGTTGACGGGGATTTATCCGCAGCTGGTGGAGCACTTGCCCGATATAGAGACGATCGATATGCGGTACCAGAACGGTTTGGCCCTGAGCGCGGCGGGATTGAAGATTCCGAAAGAGGGCGCCAAGCCAAAAGCGGCAGCAAAAAAAACGATAAGCGTTAAACCCCAACACTAGGTAGCAACAGACATGACAAAAGACGCTAAAAACCTGATCGTCGGTCTCGACATCGGCACCTCGAAAGTGGTGGCCGTGGTGGCCGAGGTGATGGGCGATGGACGCCACGAGGTGATCGGGCTGGGTCAGCACGAATCGAGAGGCCTGAAGAAGGGCGTGGTGGTCAACATCGAAGCGACCGTCGAATCGATCCAGCGCGCGCTGGAAGAAGCGGAGCTGATGGCCGACTGCAAGATCCGCAATGTCTACGCGGGCATCGCGGGCAGCCATATCCGCAGCTTCAATTCGAGCGGCATGGTGGCGATCAAGGAAAAGGAAGTGACGGCGACCGACGTGGCGCGCGTCATCGAAACGGCAAAGGCGGTTAACATTCCGACGGACCAGCAGTTGCTGCACACGGTGCCGCAGGAATTCATCGTCGACAGCCAGGAAGATGTGCGCGAACCGATCGGCATGAGCGGCATCCGCCTTGAAGTGAAAGTCCATATCGTCACCGGCGCCGTGTCGGCGGTGCAGAACATCGTCAAGTGCGTGCGCCGCTGCGGACTGGAAGTGTCGGACCTGATTTTGCAGCCGATGGCATCGGCCGACGCGGTGCTGACGCCGGACGAAAAAGAACTCGGCGTTGTGTTGATCGATATCGGCGGCGGCACCACCGACGTGGCGGTGTTCTCGGACGGCGCGATCCGCCATACCGCCGTGATTCCGATCGCCGGCGACCAGATCACCAACGACATCGCGATGGCGCTGCGCACGCCGACCTCGGAAGCCGAAGAGATCAAGATCCGCTACGGCGTGGCCAAACAGGTGCTGGCCGATCCGGGCGAGAGCCTGGAGGTGCCGGGCTTGGGCGACCGTGGTCCGCGCAACCTGTCGCGCCAGGCGCTGGCGGCGGTGATCGAGCCGCGCGTCGAGGAGCTGTTCGCGATGGTGCACCAGGTGGTGCGCGAATCCGGCTACGAGGGCGTGCTCTCGTCGGGCATCGTGCTCACCGGCGGCACGGCGATCATGCCGGGCATGGTCGAAATGGCGGAGGACATATTCCTCAAGCCGGCGCGCCTTGGCACGCCGGACTATCGGGGCCAGTTGGCCGACGTGGTGCGCAGCCCGCGCTACGCGACCGTGCTTGGCCTGTTGTTGGAAGCGAAAAAGCAGTACCTGCGTGGTCACATCGTCACGCGGCAGGATGGGTCGGTGAAGGCAGTGTGGCAGCGCATGAAGGAATGGTTCTTAGGTAATTTTTAAGGCAGCACGAGTAAAAGATACGCAGCGAATTTGCAGCAAAAACACGGGTGGTTTTTTCACTAAACTTTTTTTTAAATTGAAACAGCAGTTTTCAATCCCCAGTTCTCCTACAAATATGAGGACTGGCGCTTGGAAACCGCATTCTGATAGGGAGCACATCATGGAGTTTGATATGGTCGATAACGCAGCTTTGGGCACCGTCATCAAGGTCGTCGGCGTCGGCGGAGCAGGTGGCAATGCAGTTCAACACATGATCGTTAAAGGCATGTCCGGCGTGGAGTTCATCGCCGCAAACACCGACGCGCAGGCGCTGTCCACCTCGCGCGCGCACAACGTCATCCAGATCGGCGAGACCGGCCTGGGTGCGGGCATGAAGCCGGACGTCGGCCGCAAGCTGGCCGAGGAATCGCGCTCGCGCATCGAGGACGCGCTGCGCGGCGCGCACATGGTGTTCATCGCCGCCGGCATGGGTGGCGGCACCGGCACCGGCGCCGCACCGATCGTGGCCGAAGTGGCCAAGTCGCTGGGCGCGCTGACCGTGGCGGTGGTATCGAAGCCGTTCTCGCACGAAGGCCAGAAGTGCATGGACATCGCCGACGAAGGCCTGGAGCAGTTGTCGGAGCACGTCGACTCGCTGATCGTGATCCTGAACGAGAAGCTCGAAGAGATCTACGAAGATGAATCGCTGATCGAATGGCTGCAGCACGCCGACGATGTGCTGAACAACGCCGTCGCCGGTATCGCCGAGATCATCAACGTGCCGGGCCACATCAACGTCGACTTCAACGACGTCAAGACCATCATGGGCGAGCAGGGCAAGGCCATGATGGGTACCGCGACCGCGTCGGGCATCGACCGCGCGCGCATCGCGGCCGAACAGGCGGTGGCTTCGCCGCTGCTGGACGGCGTCGACCTGTCGGGCGCGCGCGGTGTGCTGGTCAACGTGACCGCAAGCCGTGGCCTGAAGGGTAAAGAGATCAAGGAAGTCATGGCGGCGGTGCGCGCGTTCGCGGCGCCGGACGCTTCGATCGCCCAAGGTATCGCCTACGACGACACGATGGGCGACGAGATCCGCGTGACCGTGGTGGCGACTGGCCTGGGCAAGGGCAAAAAGCACGTGCAACTGGTGCCGCAGCAGCTGCTGCGCACCGGTACCCACAACAGCCCGATGATGCCTTCGGGCGCGATGGGCGGCGCGGCGTCGGCCGGCGTGTCGATGGGTGCGACCAGCGGCATGGGCGGCGGTGGCGCGCCCGCCTTCGACGGCATGAAGGCGCCGGCGGTATGGCGTCGCGAGTCGGCTTCCGAGCAAGTACGCGCGATGGAAAAAAACGGCATGGAGACGTACGATATTCCAGCCTTCCTGCGCAAGCAGGCCGACTAAGAGTCGATTAGGCCATTCTGCACGATCGTGCAGGATGGCCTGGGTTCAGGCATACTGTGCGTTCTATGCCGGGAAAAGCCGCGCTTGTCGCGGCTTTTTTACGTTCAATACCCAAACAAAAGGAGTCACACATGACCATCAAGATTGGCGATACCCTGCCGGAAGGCACCCTGTCCGAATTCGTCGAAACCGAAACCGAAGGCTGCTCGCTCGGCCCGAACACGTTCAACGTGCAAGACTTGGTTAAGGGCAAGAAGATCGCGATCTTCGGCCTGCCGGGTGCCTACACCCCGACCTGCTCGGCACAGCACGTGCCAGGCTACGTCAAGCACGCCGCCGACCTGAAGGCCAAGGGCGTCGATGAAATCTGGTGCATCTCGGTCAATGACGCGTTCGTCATGGGCGCGTGGGGCCGCGACCAGAAGGCCACCGGCACCGTGCGCATGATGGCCGACGGCAACGCCGCCTACAGCAAGGCGCTGGGCCTGGATGCCGACTTCAGCAAGCACGGCATGGGCACGCGCTCGCAGCGCTATTCGATGCTGGTCGAAGACGGCGTCGTCAAGCAGCTGAACGTGGAACAAGGCGGCAAGTTCGAAGTGTCGAACGCCGAGACCCTGCTGGGTCAGGCGTAAGCCGGCTTGATTTGATGCAGTGAAGAGGCGCCGGGGACGGCGCCTTTTTTGTAAGCGCCGGCCCTGCACGGCTGGTGCTTCAAAGCGCGTGAAAAATACACAGTAACGCAGGATTACGGTATTCTGCCGAGTAATGGACCGTATCAGCGCTTTACAATTTTTTGTTCGTGTCGTCGAGAGTGGCAGCTTCTCGCAAGCTGCCCGAGAACTTGGCGTCGGGCAGCCCGCTGTCAGCAAGCAGATTGCTGCACTTGAGAAGCGGCTGGGCGCACAATTATTGAACCGAACATCGCGAGGGCTACGCCCCACGCCTTCAGGTATCGAACTCTACGAGGATGCCATTCTTGTTCTGAGATATCTCGATGATGCCGAGAGCCGTGTGGCGAACGCACAGCAGCGCCCTAAAGGCAGCGTGAGGGTCGCAGCGCCCCCGGTTTTGACCAGCATGATGATCGTTCCCGAGCTGCCTAAATTTTTTGACGAGTTTCCCGATGTTTCTATTGAGCTTGTCGTATCCGAACGCTACGCTGATTTAATAAAGGAAGGTCTGGACCTGGCGCTGCGTATTGGCAGTCTTGATGATTCGAACCTGGTCGCCCGTCAAATTGGGCATATGCAGTTCGCGGCCGTCGGTAGTCCCTCTTATTTCGCGAAACACGGCGTGCCGTTACATCCGTCAGACCTGGTCGGGCACCAGCTCGTCACCAATCGCCATCTCGGTGAGATCAGCAACTGGCGCTTTGGCGGCAGCGCACCTGCGCTATTGAAACCCGCCGCCGGTCAATTCAGCTGCAACAATCCATCGGACATGCATGCCGCCGTACTTGCCGGACTGGGTATCGCGCAAAGCGCACGGGGCCTTTTCGAGAATGAGCTGCGCTCGGGACAGGTAAGGGAAGTGTTGAGTGACTTCGTTCCGGATCCCCTTCCTATTCATATGCTCTATGTCGGGCCGCGCATTTCGCATCGGGTGCGAGTCGTCAGCGATTTTCTCGAGCAATGCATTCAATGCCAGCCCAATCTGCGTCTCTAACATCTATTCCATTGAAGAATGGAAGCTAATCGGCGCGCCTATCTTCCCCACCGTCACCAAGCTGCCTAAGATGAAATTTGCCGCCCGCACTTTTCGCCAGCGCGGCTTTCATCCAGGAGTAATCTTATGCAAGAGAAAAAAGTCGCCCTCGTCACAGGAGCCAATAAGGGACTAGGCAAGCAAATTGCCAAGGAGCTGGTCGCCCACGGTTACATCGTGTTTGTCGGTTCACGAAACTTCGCCAACGGGCAGAGGGCGGTGATGGAAATGGGCGATGGCGCTGTCGCTATTCAGCTCGACGTGACCAACGCTGAGAGCATCGCAGTGGCGGCGCAGCGCATTCGTTCGGAGGCAGGACGGCTCGACTTGTTAGTGAACAATGCTGCAATCGGCCAGTCGGGGCGCTTTGCATCGGGGCAGGAAGTCCTGGCAGCGAGCAAAGCCAGCGTCGCGCCGCTGGACGAATTACGTGTCCTGTTCGAAACCAACGTTATCGGTGTACTTGCCGTAACGCAGGCAATGCTGCCTTTAATTCGCATGTCCGATACAGGTCGCATTTTGAACGTCTCCAGCGCGGCCGGTTCCCTGACGCTCAACTCGGACCCGAATTTCCCGTATCGCCCTTATTTTGGTGCGACCTACCCCGCATCCAAGACCGCACTCAATGCCATTACCCTCGCGCTTGCCGTCGAACTTGAGGATACCAACATCAAGGTCCGTGCCGCGAGTCCTAGCTTCACTGCCACCGCAATCAACGACTTCATGGGGACGGACTCCGTGGAAGTCGGCGCCCGCGCCCTGGTACTTGCAGCCCTCGACACGGAAAGTCCGAGTGGAAGTTTTACAGGGCCGGATGGCCCGCTTCCTTGGTGATGCAAGGCGTTAGTTGAGCGTACATAGCGGCGGCGAACGCGCCGCCGCGATCTACTTGCTGATGTCGTCGGCATCGTGGGTGGCTGTGAACAGCGTCGAGGCGATCGTGAACGAGCCATCGGGCTGCACCTCGAAGTGTTTCAGCGTTTCCTCCGGCGCGCTGGCGAACAGGCTGCGGATCGCGTCCACCCGCCCGGGCGGCGTGCGCATGCGCGCGGTCCACTCGTCGAAGACCATCTGCAGCTTCCAGTCGCCGGCGCGCTCGGGCTGGAAGCCGGCCGCTTGCAGCATCGCGGTCCATTCGGCCGGGCGGTAGTCGCGCACGTGCGAGCCGTCGCGCAGCAGTTCGACCGCCTGCAGAGTCGTGTCGTGCAGCGGTGCTTCGGGGGCGGTGATGTCGATGACCACAAGCAGGCCGTTGGGCTTGAGCACGCGCTTGACTTCGCGCAGCGCGGCCGGCACGTCGAGCCAGTGGTGTGCCGAGAAGCGCGTGACGACCATGCAGAACGAGGCGTCGGCGAACGGCAGGCTGGCGACGTTGCCTTGTTCGGTGACGATGTTGTGCAGGCCGCGTTCCTGCGCTGTGGCTGCCACCACGGCCAGCATCTCGGAAGACAGGTCGAACGCGGTGACCGAACGCGCAACCGGAGCGATGGCGAAGCTGGCGTGGCCGGCGCCGCAGCCGAGATCGAGCACCATGGGTTTGCCCAGGCCGGCAGCCAGATCGCGCAGCGCGGCCAGGTCGGCCCCTTGGGCGTGGACGGTGCTGGTCAGGTAGGCGCTGGCGGTTTGGCCGAATTGCTGGGCGACGACGGCTTGCTGTTGCATTTTATTTCTCCTGAAATGGGCTGGTCAGGGCAGAATAGGCGTGTTCGTATCCTGTAACAAGACAAGTACTTATCCTGGTATAAAAACCACCATGCATAACAAGTTAGGCGATTTTATCCGCGCCCACCGGGAGCGCACGACGCCAGCCAGCGTCGGGCTGCCCGGCGGGGGGAGGCGGCGCACGCCGGGGCTGCGGCGCGAGGAGTTGGCGCAGTTGTGCGAGGTCAGCCCGACGTGGCTGACGTGGCTTGAGCAGGGCAGGCCGGTGTCTGCGTCGGGCAAGATGTTGGCGCGGCTGGCCGAGGTGCTGCAATTGAGCGGTGCCGAGCGCGGTTATTTGTTCAGCCTGGCCGAGCGGCTCGATCCGCACGGCGAGGCCGACGGCGCGCCGGCCGAGGCGGCGCTGGACGCGATCGTGGCGGCGGTGGATGCGCCGGCCTATATCCTCGATCTGCGCTGGGACGCGGTGGCATGGAACGGCGCTGCGGCGCGGTTGTTCGCCGGCTGGCTTGACGGGCCGTCGCCGAACCTGTTGCGCTTCATGTTCCAGTCGGCGGCCGCGCGTGGGTTGATCGTTGATTGGCCGGAACGCGCGCGCCGCTTGGTGGCCGAGTTCCGCGCCGACATCGGCAAGCACGCGGAACATCCGGCCGTGCGGGAGCTGATCGCAGACGTGGCGCGTGACAGCGCCGAGTTCCGGCAGTTGTGGCGTTTGCAGGACGTGGTGGGCAGGGAGGGCGGATTGCGCAGTTTCCAGTCGCTCGACGGCAGCGAATTGCGCTTCAACCAAGTGACGCTGCATCTGGCCAAGCGCCACGACCTGAAACTGGTCATGCTGCTGCCGACCTAACCTCGCGGAGGCCTGCGCAATCTAAAAACCACGGATCCACGTAGGGCGGATTAGGCGGAACGCCGTAATCCGCCAATCTACGATTCGTCGAAACGCAGGCATTGGCGGATTACGCTACGCTAATCCGCCCTACGTGATTTAGAAAGCGCTCGCTTCGTGCGGCGCTACCACCAGCCGTTGTCACCCAATACTATCTTCTTGTAGTAGTTGATGTTGCCGTTGAGGGAAAACCAAAAACTGATCATCGTCGTCAGCATGTTCTCAAGAAAATCGAGGCTGCCGTCTGGCGCCAAAATGTGGTTGAGCACGACCACGGCTACCGTGAGGATCAGGATGGTAATCGCTTTGCGCCACATGCCTTTGGCAAGGTAGAAGAAGGGTCCCAAAAGTAAGGCCGACGGGTTGAATATGAGTCGATAGCGCTCGCTCACGCTGAGCTGCTTGAACAGAGGCCGCGTTGGCCCGCCAGCTTTTTCGATCAAGTCGAATCGGATGCGCCACAGCGCCGATAGATCGGCATCCGTGCCGGCAACTGGTTTGGGAAGATCTTTTCCGCAGGTTGTACAGAGTGAACGAATGGGTGAATTTCCGATACCGCAGTGCTGGCACGTCGACATGAGTGACTCCTTGAGAGGGAGCTTCATCATGTCACCGGCAGACGTGTTAAAAATTGACGTTGAGCAATGCAAGTGAGCGTTTATCTGTTGGCGCGGCGCAGACATTGACCTAGTTCATTGGCGAGGTGGCGGCGCTCCTCCTCCGCGAGAAAACGCCCGAGGACAACGAGGCGATTCCGTTTGTCGTTGATTCGTATCGGGTCGCCATCACGTACCGGCGACAGCAGGCGGGCGCTCCACAAGTCGAGATGGCGATAGCTGCACCGTCCGCCCCTGCGCTGTTCAACAACAATGGCACTCTCCGAGATTTCGATCCGGTCGTAGTCGTCGAGGTGGCGTCCGTAGTACCAGAGGCAGGCCGCCAGCGCGGCCATCTCCAGCAGCGCATACGCCAGCATGTGCCAGTAGCCCAGATACGCAAAGCCGGCCGCGACGCCCAGTGTGGGACAGCACAGCGTGGCAAACAGCACGGTCAACTGCGGCCGCTGCAGCAACGCGCGGCGCCGCACCAGCCAGCTGCGTCGCTCCGAAGGCACATCACGTGGCATCGTTCGCTCCCGCTCAGATCACGGTCGGCGGTTTTTCGAAGGTGTGGAACGGCGCCGGACTCGGCACCGTCCATTCCAGGCCGTCGGCGCCTTCCCACGGCTTGGCGGGGGCCGGCTTGCCGCCGCGTATGGTCGGCAGCACGATGGCGAACAGGAAGTACACCTGCGTCAGCCCGAACAGCAACGCGCCCACGGTGGCCACCTGGTTGTAGTCGGTGAACTGGGTCGAGTAGTCCGCGTAGCGGCGCGGCATGCCGGCCAGCCCGAGGAAGTGCATCGGGAAGAAGGTGACGTTGAGCCAGATGAGCGAGTTCCAGAAGTGGAAGGCGGCGCGCCGTTCATTGAACATGTGCCCGGTCCACTTCGGCACCCAGTAATAGTAGCCGGCGAACAGCGCGAACAGCGAGCCGGCCACCAGCACGTAGTGGAAGTGGGCGACGACATAATAGGTGTCGTGCACCTGGATGTCGATCGGCGCGACCGCCAGGATCAGGCCGGAGAAGCCGCCGATCGTGAACACCCACAGGAAGCCCACCGAGAACAGCATCGGCGCCTCGAACGTCATGGCGCCCCGCCACATCGTGGCGATCCAGTTGAAGACCTTGACGCCGGTGGGCACGGCCACCAGCATGGTCGCGTACATGAAGAAAAGCTGGCCGGTGATCGGCATGCCGGTGGCGAACATGTGGTGCGCCCAGACGATGAAGGAGATGATGGCGATCGAACCGGCCGCGTACACCATGGAGGCGTAGCCGAACAGCCGCTTGCGCGAAAACGCCGGGATGATCTCCGAGATTATCCCGAACGCGGGCAGGATCAAAATATAGACCTCCGGGTGGCCGAAGAACCAGAAAATGTGCTGGTACATGACGGGATCGCCGCCACCGGCCGCATTGAAGAACGTGGTGCCGAAGTGGCGGTCGGTCAGGATCATGGTGATGGCGGCGGCCAGCACGGGCATGACGGCGATGAGCAGATAGGCGGTGATCAGCCAGGTCCAGCAGAACATCGGCATGCGCATCAAGGTCATGCCCTTGGCGCGCAGGTTGAGGATGGTGGTGATGATGTTGATGGCGCCCATGATCGACGAAATGCCCATCAGGTGGATGGCGAAGATCGCCATGTCCATGCCGACGCCCATTTGCGTCGACAGCGGCGGGTACATGGTCCAGCCGGCGGCGGTGGCGCCGCCCGCGCTGAAGAACGATCCTATCAGCAGCAGCGCGGCCGGCGGCAGCAGCCAGAACGAGAAGTTGTTCATGCGCGCGAATGCCATGTCGGAGGCGCCGACCTGCAACGGGATCATCCAGTTGGCGAAGCCGACGAACGCCGGCATGATGGCGCCGAAGATCATCACCAGGCCGTGCAGAGTGACCATTTGATTGTAGAACTCGGGATAAAAATACTGCAGGCCGGGCTGGAACAGTTCAACGCGGATGAGCATGGCCAGCAGGCCGCCGCTCATCAGCATCGCCAGCGAGAACCACAGGTAAAGCGTGCCGATGTCCTTGTGGTTGGTCGCGTACAGCCAGCGGCGCCAGCCGTGCGGATGGTCGTGGTGGGCGTGCGCCGGGTCGTCGGCGTGGACGTATCCATCTGGACTGGTTTTAGCGGTGGGTGTGAATGCTTCGTCGATTGTTTTGATGGCCATCGTCGTTCTCCGTGAGTCAGGCCAGCTTATGACGGGCAGAGCGCGCTCGCCAGCGCCAAGCGTGCCGCATGCTCGTAGGCGTCGGCGCTATAATTTTTTCAGAAAATTCTGAAGCGGGGCGGGGGCGTCCGAGCAACTTGCGCGCCCGCCATTGGTCTATCTATTTTTGAAGGAGTGAGCGATGAAATCTCAGCAACGATCAGATACCCTGCTGCCGGCCGATGACGAAGTGGCCGAGGAGGTCAGCACCGACCAACAGTCGGAACAGGCGCGCAAGACCGGCCATCCGCCGGAGCAGCCGCCCGCCGCGCCGGCCGTGGACAAGGCGGTGGACGAGTCGCTGGGCGGCGCCGGCCGCAAGGAGAAATAACTCGCTCAGGCCTGGGGCGCCGCCCACACCAGGTTCCACAGGTGGCCGTCCAGATCCTCGAAGCCCTGGTCGTACATGAAGCCGTGATCCTCCGGCGGGTGTGGAGTGCGCCCGCCGGCGGCGACCGCTTTGGCGATCAGGCTGTCCACCTCGTCGCGGCTTTCGCAAGTGAGGCAGATGATGACCTCATTGGCGTCTTTCGCCTGCGCGAGCGGCTTGTCGGTCAGGGACCGGAAAAAGTTTTCGGTCATGAGCATGGCGCAAATGGTGTCGTCCACGATCAGCATGAAGGCCGCGTCGTCGTTGCTGAATTCGGGCTTGAAGCTAAAACCCAGCGCGGAAAAGAAGGCCTTGGATTTGTCGAGGTCCTTGACCGCGAGGTTAAAGATAACTTGTTTGTTCATGATGCCTCCATGGGGATAACCGGATGATAAAAGGTATTTCATGGTGACGACGAACAAGACGCGGTGAATTCGACAGCCCTGCGCAATTTTTTTTGATCAACGCGGTCGGGGCTTAAGACAACTCGGCGTCCTCACGATTGATCAAACCGCCGTACGCGTCCGAGTAGACGAACTCGCCAGAAAATACGCCCTTCGCATAGGACTTGAACCAGGCGCCGAAATTAGGCGCAACGAGTTCCCGCTCGCCGGAATCATGCCACATGGTGATTATTTGCCCCGGGGAGCCGGAGGCGTCAGGCGAAAGATCAAGGCAAAGGTGATTGCCGCTGCCGTCGTGGGTGAACGGAATCCAGGCGGCATTCCACCAATCGCCCCGAATCCCACTTGCTGGATCGGATTCGATACCCGAAAATTCGCCGGCATCAAGCAGTTCCTTCCACACACTCCACTGGGACAGGATCTCATCGGTTGAAAGAAATTCCGAACCATCGAACAAACCGCCGACATCGGGAGACTGCCCGTTGTGGATCTTCAGGCAAGTCACATAATCGTCCGGCAGCGTGACGCCGAGCGTCTTCTGAAGGCTGGCTATCTGTTCATCGGTCGCGGGAGGATTAAGGCTTTCAAACCCTTCAGGCCAATGTTCGGACAGCCACGTTTCAAATCTGGTCCACGAACTACGCATATTTATCTCGATTGAACGGCAACTGGGTTCTGTAACGGGAATCGAGGTCGGAATTGCACCCGTGTTCCTTATTTTGCAAGGTACTTCGCGGCCAGCGCGGGTAGCAGGCGAGGTAAATCCGATTCGGCCCATTCCTCGCCTGCCGTGACTGCATATTCCACTTTGAAATCTCGTTCCAATTCCCCGGCGCCCTTCGCGGCGTAGGCTTTGAGGGCGGCGTAGCCGAATAGCTCCAGTTCGAAATACTCTATCCGCGCAACCGAGGTCAGCGAATCGGGAGTCTTAACCGCGTTCTTAAAGGTTTTCTCCCCCTCGGAAATCAACCAGTCACGAAAGTACTTAAATCCATCATCCGAACATCCTCCGTTCATGAGGGAAGCCGCGCCCCAGAGGCTCCAACTGTTGGCTTCAAGTAGCAGGGACTCGTATCGCTGCTGGAAGCGTTGAATCTGTTTGGGCTCAAGTGACGAAAGCTGCCTTTGCAAGAGCGCGGGTCTGGACAGGAAGTCTGTACCGGCCTCGAGTTTTACCGCTTCAATCAGGTGCCAAAAATCTTTTTCATTCATAGGGGTAGGCGTCGCGAGAATTGGGGATGACAGACCGCACAATGCTGCGAAGCTTGCGGCGAGAAGGATGATGCGACGTTGAAAAAACATGGTTTTGATCGGTTATTCATGCACATGCGCTCATCTTTTCTTGAAGAGGAAATAGAGGGGATATGTATTTTGCAACGCCTTCATCAAAAAAGGGTAAGAATTCTCGCGAAATTTCCATTGCCCGAAATTCGCTCGACAACCGCCGGCCCCATGGCCAACTGCAAAGCAATTGTCAACTTGCTATAATTGCTGCCGATCGCGCCGCCGATGACCCTTCGTTGCCGTCCGAGATCCTGGCTCCGGACGTCGCCATGATGACGTTCCCAGTGGCCCGAGCCGGGCCCGCAGCAAGGGGCTTCCTCTGTCTTCCGCATCCACTCCTATTTCCCGCAAAGAAAACCTGCACAGCATCTACGCGATGCTGATCGCGGTGGCCATGTTCTCGTTCATGGACACGGCCATGAAGCTGCTGTCCGCCCATTATCCCGCCATGCAGGTGACGGCCTTGCGCGCGCTGAGCTCGCTGCCGCTGCTATGCGGCTACATCATTTATCGCGGCGCCTTCCGTGGCATTTTCAAGGTCCGCTGGTCGATGCAGATTTTCCGCGCCGTCCTCGGCATCGCCATGCTGACCACCTTCGCCTTCGGCCTCAAGTCGCTGTCGCTGGCCGAGGCGTATTCGATCTTTTTCATCGCGCCGTCGCTGATCACGGCGCTGTCGGTGTTCGTGTTGAAGGAGAAGGTCGGCCCGGGGCAGTGGGCCGCCATCGTCGTCGGCCTGGTCGGCGTGCTGGTTGTGCTGCGTCCGGAGGGCACCGGCTTCCTGACCATCGGCGGCCTGGCCGTGCTGGCCGCAGCCGCCTGCTATGCGATGTCGGCCATCGCCGCCCGCGTGCTGGCGCGCTCCGACAGCACCGAATCCATGATGTTCTGGTTGCTGACCATGATGGCCGCCGGCGCCGTGGCGCTGTCGTACCGCAGCTGGGTGCCTGTGCGCGCCGACGATAGCTGGGTGCTGCTGGCGCTGGCGCTGTCGGGCTTTTTCGGCCAGTTGGCCATCACCAAGGCCTTCAGCACCGGCAAGGCGTCGGTGGTGGCGCCGTTCGAATACTCGGCGCTGGCCTGGGGCGTGGCGATCGACTGGCTGCTGTGGCAGACGCT
The DNA here is from genome assembly GCF_979254035.1 of Duganella sp. AC237. Classification (NCBI taxonomy): domain Bacteria; kingdom Pseudomonadati; phylum Pseudomonadota; class Betaproteobacteria; order Burkholderiales; family Oxalobacteraceae; genus Duganella; species Duganella sp. AC237. The sequence goes on from NZ_CEEDEW010000003.1 coordinate 1,292,802, forward strand.
GCCGGACGGCTATACCTTGCTCGGCGCCGGCATCATCATCGCCAGCGGCATTTACCTGGTGCGGCGCGAGGCGGTGCACGTCGAGGCCGAGCATCCTTGACCCGAGGAAACCCGGGGCGCAGCGCGGCGATCTCAACTTCGTTATAATCGGACCATGTTAAAACAACGCACCATCAAAGAACTGGTCCGCACCACGGGTGTCGGCCTGCACTCCGGCACCAAGGTCGAGCTGACCTTGCGTCCGGCCGAGCCCGACGTGGGCATCGTTTTCCGCCGCGTGGACCTGACGCCTGTCGTGGAATTCCCCGCCAGCGCCATGGCCGTCGGCGACACGCGCATGGCGTCGGTGCTGGTCAAGGACGGCGCCCGGGTCTCGACCGTCGAGCACCTGATGTCGGCCTGCGCCGGCCTCGGCATCGACAACCTGTACATCGAGGTCAGCGCCGAGGAAATTCCGATCATGGACGGCTCGGCCTCGTCGTTCGTGTTCCTGCTGCAGCAAGCCGGCGTGCTCGAGCAGCCGGTTGCAAAGAAATTCATCCGCGTGCTCAAGCCGGTGGAAGTGCGAGAAGGCAAGGGCGACAAGGAAAAATGGGCGCGCCTGACCCCGCACAACGGCTTCAAGCTGGACTTCTTCATCGAATTCAACCATCCGGCAGTCGACGGCACGCAGCAGCGCGCCAATGTCGACTTCGGCGACGTCTCGTATGTGCACGACGTGGCGCGCGCCCGCACTTTCGGCTTCATGCAGGACGTGGAGATGTTGCGCGGCATTGGCCTGGCGCGCGGCGGTTCGCTCGAGAACGCCATCGTCATGGACGAGTACCGCATCCTCAATTCGGACGGACTGCGCTACGACGACGAGTTTGTGCGTCACAAGATTCTGGACGCCATCGGCGATTTGTATCTGGTCGGGCACCCGCTGCTGGCCAGCTACGAGGCGCACAAGTCCGGCCACGCGCTGAACAACCAGCTGTTGCTGGAGTTGCTCAAGCATCCGGATGCGTATGAGATCGTCTCGTTCGAGACCAACGAATCGGCGCCGCCGTCGTATCTGCGCCAGATGGCGCGTGAGTGGGCGCTAACTTAAGCCGGACGGCGCCGCGCCACCATCGCCTTTAACGCGGCGATCAGGGTGGCGTTTTGTGGCGTATCTTCCAGCGTATCACCCAAGGCGTCGAAGGCCGTCACGGCCGCTTCCGGCAGCGACAGCGCCCGCATCTGCTCCTTGATCTCGGCCGGCTTGGTCATCTGCACCCGCAGTTTGACGCCGTTGACCTGCCAGCCGCGCCGCGCCAGCGTTTCCTGCAGCTTGGGGATTTGCTGCTTGAGCTTGGCCGCCAGCGATGCGTTCGGCAGCGACAAGGTCAGCTGGCCGTCGTCGAACGCCAGGATTTCGCAATACTTGAACATCGCAGGCAAGGCCGTTGCACAATCTTTTTGCAGCGCCGCCATGCGCTCGATGGCCGGCATCATGGCCGCCAGCTTGTCGTCGCGGCGCAGGAAGTCGGTGGCCCCGACCGGGTTGCGGCGGTTGATCGATACGTTGGAGGAATTAAATCGCATGCGGCGAACCATAGCACGGCGCCGGATTTCCGTCATCAGCCCGCTTTGCCTCCGCGCCCGCGCGCGTCTCCAGCGGGGAAATTTGATTGATTGAGTGACATTGTTTACGCTTGGGGTATTGTTATATAGGCCAATAACCCAACCTTGGCACGGGCGCATGATAAAATCACCGTCTTTTGCCATAGTCGAACTCCGTGCGGTAAGGCGTTTTTCACCTACAGAGCTTTTTTTAACGGCGTTTTTTCAAGAATTCAAGCATGTCATTACTGACCCAGATTTTCGGCAGCCGCAACCAGCGTCTGCTCAAGCAATACCAAAAAACGGTACGCGAGATCAATGCGCTCGAGCCGGCGATGGAAAAACTGTCGGATGCCGAGCTGCAAGCGAAGACGCCCGCCTTCAAGGCGCGCATCGCCAATGGCGAGGCGCTCGACGCGCTGTTGCCCGAGGCCTTCGCCGTTTGCCGCGAAGCGAGCAAGCGCGTCTTCAAGATGCGCCATTTCGACGTTCAATTGCTGGGCGGTATGGTTCTGCACTTCGGCAAGATCGCTGAAATGGGCACGGGCGAGGGTAAAACCCTGACCGCGACCCTGCCGGCCTATCTGAACGCGCTGTCGGGCAAGGGCGTGCACATCGTCACCGTCAACGACTATCTGGCCCAGCGCGACGCCGAGACCATGGGCAAGCTGTACGCCTGGCTCGGTTTGACCACCGGCATCAACCTGTCGCAGATGGAGCACGCCACCAAGCAGGCGGCCTACGCGTCGGACATCACCTACGGCACCAACAACGAATTCGGTTTCGACTACCTGCGCGACAACATGGTGTTCGAGGCCAGCGACCGGGTCCAGCGCGCGCTCAATTTCGGCATCGTCGATGAAGTCGACTCGATCCTGATCGACGAAGCCCGCACCCCGCTGATCATTTCCGGCCAGGCCGAGAACCACACGGACCTGTACCACAAGATCAACGAGCTGCCGCCGCTGCTGACGCAGCAGATCGGCGAAGAGACCTCGGACGGCAAGGGCAAGGTTGAAGTGCCGGGCGATTACGTCAAGGACGAAAAAGCCCACTCGGTGCTGCTGACCGAAGCCGGCCACGAAAAAGCCGAAGGCATCCTGACCAAAATGGGTCTGCTGCCGGAAGGCGCCTCGCTGTACGACTCCGCCAACATCACGCTGGTGCACCACCTGTACGCGGCGCTGCGCGCGCACGCGCTGTACTTCAAGGATCAGCACTACGTGGTGCAGAACAATGAAGTGGTCATCGTCGATGAGTTCACCGGCCGCCTGATGACGGGTCGCCGCTGGTCCGACGGCCTGCACCAGGCGGTCGAGGCGAAAGAGGGCGTCAAGATCCAGAACGAGAACCAGACGCTGGCCTCGATCACCTTCCAGAACTACTTCCGCATGTACGCCAAGCTGGCCGGCATGACCGGTACCGCCGACACCGAAGCGTACGAGTTCCAGGAAATCTACGGCCTCGAAACCGTCGTCATCCCGCCGAACCGCCCTTCGCAGCGCAAGGACCGCCAGGACCAGGTGTACAAATCGGCGGCCGAGAAGTACAACGCCATGATGCTGGAAATCCGCGAATGCTACGACCGCGGCCAACCGGTGCTGGTCGGTACCACCTCGATCGAAAACTCGGAGCTGTTGTCCGGCATCCTGACCAAGGGCGGCCTGCCGCACAACGTCCTGAACGCCAAGCAGCACGCCCGCGAAGCCGAAATCATCGCGCAGGCGGGTAGCCCGAAGGCGATCACCATCGCCACCAACATGGCCGGTCGCGGTACCGACATCGTCTTGGGTGGCAACGTCGAGAAGCAGATCCAGTTCATCGAAGCCAATCCGGACCTGAGCGACGCCGACAAGGCGGCGCAAGCGAAGGCGATGCGCGAAGGCTGGCAAGCCTTGCACGAGCAGGTGGTCGCCGCCGGCGGCCTGCATATCGTCGGCACCGAGCGTCACGAATCGCGCCGCGTCGACAACCAGCTGCGTGGCCGCGCAGCGCGCCAGGGTGACCCGGGCATGTCGCGCTTCTTCCTGTCGCTCGACGACCAGTTGCTGCGCATCTTCGCGGGCGACCGCGTACGCGCCGTGATGGACCGTCTGAAAATGCCGGAAGGCGAACCGATTGAAGCGGGCATCGTCTCGCGCTCGATCGAATCGGCGCAGCGCAAGGTCGAGGCGCGCAACTTCGACATCCGTAAGCAGCTGCTTGAGTACGACGACGTCGCCAACGATCAGCGTAAAGTGATCTACCAGCAGCGTAACGAGCTGCTGGAAACCACCGACATCTCGGAACTGATCGAATCGCTGCGCCACGGCGCCTTCACCGACCTGGTACGCGAATACGTGCCGGCCGAATCGGTCGAGGAGCAGTGGAACGTCAAGGGCCTGGAAGCGGCGCTGGCGGCCGAATGGCAGATCGACGTGCCGCTGACGGCGATGCTGGAGTCGGAGCAGAACCTGAACGATGAAGACATCCTGGAACGCGTGTTGGCCGCGGCCGATGCGGTGTACCAGGCCAAGATCGATATCGTCGGCAAGGAATCGTTCGGCGGCTTCGAGCGCAACGTCATGCTGCAAAGCGTCGACAGCCACTGGCGCGAGCACCTGGCGGCGCTGGACCACCTGCGCCAGGGTATCCACCTGCGCGGTTATGCGCAGAAGAATCCGAAGCAGGAATACAAGCGCGAAGCGTTTGAGCTGTTCGGCCAGATGCTCGAAATGATCAAGAACGAAGTGGTCAAGTTGATCATGACGGTACGGATCCAGTCGCGCGACGAGATCGACGCGGCCGAAGCGGCGATGCAGCAATCGCACGTGGAGAACGTCAGCTACCAGCACGCGGACTTCAACCCGAACGCGGCGCCGGAGGAGTTGCTGGCGCCACAGGCGCCGACCAACTTCGGCGGCTTGCCGCCGGAGCTGCAAGGCCTGAGCGGCGAGCAACTGATGGAGCTGGGCCTGAAGGTCGGACGCAACGACCCTTGCCCATGCGGCAGCGGCAAGAAGTACAAGGCTTGCCACGGCAAGCTGGCGTAAAATAAAAAAACCGGAGCCAGCTCCGGTTTTTTTTCGTTCTTGCTAACGGGCGGGGTCGCGCTGCGGCGCGGAACGGGGCAATAGCATTCGCACCGACGTTCCCGCACCCGGCGCCGACGATACCGTAATGCGCCCGCCCAGCACCGCGTTGACGATGTTGTACACGATGTGCATGCCCAGCCCCGTGCCGCCCTGTCCCATGCGCGTGGTGAAGAAGGGATCGAACACCCGCCGCAACACCTCGTCCGTCATGCCGACGCCGTCGTCGCCGAACGTCAGCGCCACCATGCCGTCGGCCGCCGCTTCCGCGTGCACGGTGATGGTCCCGCCCTGGCCGGCCTCGAACGCGTGATTGAGCGCGTTGTTCATCAAGTTATTGAGCACCTGATACAGCCCGCCCGGATAGGAGTCGAAGCGCAATCCCTCCTGGACTTCCAGCACCACCTCGCAACCGGCCCGGCGCAAACGTGGCGTATAGGTGGCGATGGTGTCGCGCACCGCTTCCTGAAGGTCGAACTCGCGCCGCTGGTCGTTGGTCTGGTCGACGGCGATCTGCTTGAACGATGAAATCAGCTCCGCCGCCTTGTGCAGCGAGTTAGATATCAGCTCGCTGGCCATGCGCACCTCCTCCAGGTGCACGATCAATTCCGAACGGCGCAGCGCGCCGGCGGCGACATGGCTTTCGAAATCCTCGACGCGGTCGCGCAGCGAGGTCGAGGCCAGCAGGCTGTTGCCGATCGGCGTATTGAGTTCGTGCGCGATGCCCGCCACCAGCGATCCGAGCGACGCCATTTTTTCCGACGCCAGCAGCTCGACCTGCGTGCGCTGCAAGGTGGCCAGGGCGGCGCTCAAGTCGGCGTTGGCGCGTTCCAGCGCGGCCGAGCGCTCGGTCACGCGGCTTTCCAGCGAGATGTTGAGGTCTTTCAGATCGCGCTTGGCCTCGGACAGGCGCAGCTCCGAGTGCTCCAGCTGCGCGATGCGTTCGCGCAGCGCCGCGCTCATGGTGTTGAGGGCGCGCGCGAAGGCGGCGATTTCGTCGTCGCCGTCGACCGCCAGCGCCTTGCTGTAGTCGCCCAGTTCCATCTGCGCGGATTGCCCCATCAAGGCGTGCAGCCTGCGCCCGATGCCGTGGGTGAAGGCGTAGAACAGCAGCAGCCCGAAGGCCAGGCCGGCCAGCGAGATCACGCCGCCCTGCAGCATGACCTTGTCGCGCGCGTGCTTCAGGTCTTCCGTGGCAAGGCCGAAGTTGATGCTGCCGATGCGGTTATCCCGTAGCAGCAAGGGCGAACGCGCATGGAGCGTCGTGTCGCTGATGATGGTGTGGACACCCTTGAAACTGGTGCCGCCACCTTGTTTGAGGATCGCTGGCAGCGCCTCGTCGCGCTTGCCCACTTCGATGATCGGTTGTTCGTTTTCGTCCAGTATCAGCAGATAGCGCAGCAGGCTGTCGTCCGGGTCGGCCAGCATTTCGGCCAGATAGCCGTTCAGCTCCGGCAGGCGGCCGCGCGTGGCATAAGGACTGAGGGAGAGGTTGAGCGTGACCGCGTATTCCTGCGCGACCCGCTCGGCGTTGGTGCCTACCGCATGGTTCATCAGGCGGATGCTATTCCATATCAGCAGGCCGACCACCAGCGCCTGGATCACGGCACTGAGCAAAAGGAATTTGGCGCGCAGCGATAGGCTCACAGTGGTCGGCTCACAACGAATGAAGGTTTAAGGCAGCGTCAGAATCACCTTGACGGTATCGTCCACCGCGGACTTGTCAATATAACCGATCGCCTTGGGATCGGCGGCAACCGCCTTCTTTACTTCGGCGTTGCCGTTGTATTCCTTCGGCGGCGAGCCCTTGCCGGTGAACACCAGCTTGGACCACAGCGCCTTGACCTGCGCGGCGTCCTTGTCGGCAACCTTGCGGTAAAAGTCGGCGCGGATCGGCGAACCCTCGGCCTGGTCGACAGGCGTGAACAGCGTCGATTTACCGAGGAAGAATTGCGACGCCTGTTCCGAGAACATGCGGGTGGCCGGGTTTTTCTGGCTGACGATGACCACGGTTTCCGCCGACGCCGACAGCGCGAAGCAGGCCATGGTCACGGCGGACAGTGCGAGCGAGATAACGATTTTTTTCATGTGCGCTCTCCAATCAGAATACGAAGTCGAGCGAGGCGCCGACGACGGTGACGCTATTGCGGTAGCCGGCGGCCGGCGCGAAGATCAGCATGCCCGATTTGGTCTTGGGCTTGACGCGGTCCACTTGCACCTTGAGCGCCAGCGATTTGGCGAAGTCCCAGCGCACACCGACCAGGTCGGAGCTCTGTTCGGCCGACGTCAAGGTGCTGCGCACGGTCGACGACAGCACGCCCGCGCGCGGGAAGTTGGCCGGCAGGTTCACCGAGCTGCCGGCGTCCTTGGTGGCCGCGTGCGAGTAGTACGGCAGGAATTTGCCGAAGCGGTAGCCGGTCATGAAGTACCAGGCGTTGGTGTCCGGGATGTAGACCGGGTCCTTGGCGCGGCGCTGCGCGTACTCGGTCTGCACCAGGATGTTATTCCAGTCCATGGTCGCGCCGAGCGACGTGAAGGCGATCTTCTTGCCGTCGGTCAGATTGATGTCGCTGGCCAGTTGCGCGAAGCCGACCTGGCGCAGGGTCGCGCCCAGGCTGTTGATTGGCGCCAGATCCTTGATCTTCAAGTCGGCGCGGGCATGGCCGATGCGCACCGTGAACGGACCGTATTCGCCACCCAGGCTGATACCTGCTGCGGGCGCGCGGTAGTTGGCCACCGAGCCGGCGCCGGTCGGCACGAACAGCTTGCCGCGGCTGCGGCCGACGAAGGCCTGTCCGGTGAAATTGAAGTCGCCGAAGGCGCGCTGGTAGTTGATGTCGGCGCCGTCGGCGTTTTCCATCGGTTCCTGGCCGTACATCTCGATCGGTGGACGCATCATGGTGTTGGCGTAGCCGACGTTCTGGTAGTCCGAGATCAGGAAGATCGGCATGACGATGCGGCCCACGCGCACGCTCACCTCATCGTTCACGCGCGCCTTCAGGAAGCCCCAGGTCAGGTCGGTGGAGTAGCTGTCGCTGGTGGTTTTGCGGGTCAGCACCTGCACAGTGCCGGACAGCCAGTCGTTCATTTTGTAGGTCGCTTGCAGACCCAGGTTGGTATCGAGGCCGATGCGGGCCTTGTCGCCGACGCCTTCGGCCTGGTTGTAGCGGGCGAATTGCGCGTCGTCGGTGTTGCTCTTGGCGACGCCCAAGGTGCCGAAGCCACTGATGGTCAGGTTGCCGTCGTCCAGCGCGCCCGCGCTGGCGGTGGCGGCGAGGGCGGACAATACTGCCGCTACTAAAAGTTGCTTTTTCATGTGATCAAAATCCTTGGTCGTGTTCGATTTTTAGTTAGCTTGGTGTATGACAATGCGGGGGTGGGGCATTCGTTGCTCACGTTAAACTAATTTCTCAAATGCATGAAAGCGAAAGTAACAAAATGTACGACCGTGCTAAAAAGATGTGGTTTTTCCGCAAAAACTCCCATGGAATCATGGGCTTGTGTTGCAACGTTAAGATACTTTTTACGCATATTTATCAATTTCGCCAGTGATCCGACAACTTTGAGAGTGTGTGACCAATAGTTACTCACGCGCCTGACGGGTTCGCCGGTACCGGCGCGAAGGCATGCGCCGTTTTGCCTGTCAGGGATTACAATAGCGGCTCCCACTTTCCACCCACGAGATCACTTATATGGCCGTCAATTCCCCTCTGCCCCTTGCCTCCGCACTCAAGCCTGTCGCCGGTGTCGAAATCGGTTTCGCCGAAGCCGGCATCAAGAAGCCGAACCGCAAGGACGTGCTGGTGTTGAAGGTCGCGCCGACGGCCACCGTGGCGGGCGTGTTCACGCTGAACCGCTTCTGCGCCGCGCCGGTGCAGATCGCCAAGGCCCACCTGGCCGCCGCCAAGGAAAGCGGCAAGCCGATCGCCGCGCTGCTGATCAACACCGGCAACGCCAACGCCGGCACCGGCGAACTGGGTCTGTCGCTGGCCAACGAAACCTGCGCCGCGCTGGCCGCGCAACTGGGCTGCGAACCGTCGCAGATCCTGCCGTTTTCCACCGGCGTGATCCTCGAGCCGCTGCCGGCCGCCAAAGTGATCGCCGGCCTGCCGCAAGCGATCGCCGGCCTGAAGGCCGACAACTGGTACAACGCGGCCGAAGCCATCATGACCACCGACACCCAGCCCAAGGCCGGCTCGCGCACCGTCACCATCGGCGGCCACACGGTCACCATGAGCGGCATCAGCAAGGGCGCCGGCATGATCAAGCCGAACATGGCCACCATGCTGGGCTATCTGGCGCTGGACGCCAAGGTCGCGCAGCCGGTGCTCGACGTGCTGGTCAAGCAGGTCGCCGACCAAAGCTTCAACTGCATCACCATCGACGGCGACACCTCGACCAACGACTCCTTCATGCTGATCGCCACCGGCGCCGGCACCCTGGAAGTGAACTCGGTCGACTCGCCGGCATACGCCGAACTGGCCGCCGCCGTCACCGAGCTGTCGCTGTTCCTGGCGCAGGCCATCGTGCGCGACGGCGAAGGCGCCACCAAATTCATCACCATCACGGTTGAAGAAGGCGAAAGCGTCGAGGAGTGCCGCAAGATCGCCTACTCGATCGGCCACTCGCCGCTGGTCAAGACCGCGTTCTTCGCCTCCGATCCTAACCTGGGCCGCATCCTGGCCGCCATCGGCTATGCCGGCGTGGATCTGGACGTCGGCAAACTGAATCTGTACCTGGACGATGTCTGGGTCGCCAAGAACGGCGGCCGCAATCCGGACTACAAGGAAGAAGACGGCCAGCGCGTGATGAAGCAAAGCGAAATCACGGTGCGCGTCAAGCTGGCGCGCGGCGCGGCGGCGGCCACCGTCTATACCTGCGACCTGTCGCACGACTACGTGAGCATCAACGCCGACTACCGCTCCTGAGATGGCGACGCCCCTCGAACAATTCCTGGTGCGCGCGGAGGCCCTGCTGGCGCGCGTGGAGGCGGTGCTGCCCCAGGCGCCGCGTGAACCCGACTGGAAGCTGGGCTTCGCCTTCCGCTGGCGCAAACGCAGCGGCGGCGGCGCCAGCTACCTGCAGGCGGTGGCGCACGTGTCGCCGATCGCGCTGGACGACTTGCAGCATATCGGCCCGCAGAAAGAGCAGATCGAGCAGAACACGCGCCAGTTCGTGCAAGGCAGGCCGGCCAACAACGTGCTCCTGACGGGCGCGCGCGGCACCGGCAAATCGTCGTTGATCAAGGCGTGCCTGAACCAGTTCGGCAAGGACGGCCTGCGCCTGATCGAAGTGGACAAGGCCGATCTGGCCGAGCTGCCGGACATCGTCGACATTGTCGCCGGACGGCCGGAGCGCTTCATCATCTTCTGCGACGACCTGTCGTTCGAAGAGGGCGAGAGCGGCTACAAGGCGCTGAAGGTGGCACTCGACGGCAGCATCTCGGCGCAGTCGGACAATGTGCTGATCTACGCCACCTCCAACCGCCGCCACCTGATGCCGGAGCGGATGTCGGACAACACCAGCTACAAGCATGACGAGGATGGCGACCTGCATCCCGGCGAAACGGTGGAGGAGAAGATTTCGCTGTCGGAGCGCTTCGGTCTGTGGCTGTCGTTCTACCCGTTCAAGCAGGATGACTACCTGGCCATCGTTGGCCACTGGTTGTCGTCGCTGGGCTGCACCGAGGCGCAGATCGAGGCGGCGCGCGGCGACGCCCTGCGCTGGGCCTTGCAGCGCGGATCGCGTTCGGGCCGGGTGGCGTGGCAGTTCGCCAAGGATTACGCCGGCAAGCTGCCGCAGGACGGCAAGGCATGAGCGGCGGCGAAGCGAAGATCAAACCGGTCGATGTCGCCGTGGGCATCCTGATGAAGCCGAATGGTGACGTGCTGCTGGGTCAGCGTCCGGCCGGCAAGCCGTACGACGGCTACTGGGAATTCCCCGGCGGCAAAGTCGATCCGGGCGAAACGATACTGGAGGCGCTCAAGCGCGAGTTCGTCGAAGAGCTGGGCCTCACGATCAACAGCGCCGACGAATGGTGCGGCGTCGAATACGTGTACCCGCACGCGCACGTGCGACTGCATTTCTACATCAGCCGCGATTGGGAAGGCGAGCCGCAAAGCCTGGAAGGGCAGGCGTTCGCGTGGCAGGGTACGGTGGGTGTCGAACCGCTGCTGCCGGCGACGATCCCGCTGCTCGAATGGCTCGACGTCGTCCGCGCCGAGCAAACTTAACTTCCGTACACTCCGGATTTGCTGCTGCAAAATATATTTGCATCCGGCTGCATCCAAACTCTGCGCTCGCGTGTAGTACTGACATCAACGGGACAATCCCGCTGGTTCTCACTACTACTCAGGAGCCTGCCATGCAAATCCAACAATCCGCCGCCATCCTCGCCGCCGCCGTCCTGCTGTCCGCTTGCGCCAGCGCCCCGACCTTCGACCAACAGGCTTTGCCGGCCGCCGTACAGGTGCCAGCAGGTAATAAGGTTGCCATGGAAACGGTGGGCGCCGGCGATATCACCTACGAATGCAAGGCCAAGAAGGACGCCGCCGGCCAGTTCGAATGGACCTTCGTCGGCCCCGACGCCGTCCTGAACGACCGCAGCGGCATGAGCGTCGGCAAATACTTCGGCCCGCCGGCCACGTGGCAGAACAACGATGGCTCCAAGCTCACCGCCACCCAGGTCGCGGTCGCTCCGGCCGGCGCCGGCAATATTCCATCGCAACTGGTCAAGGCCAACCCGGCCATGGGCAGCGGCGCCATGACCGGCGTCACCTACATCCAGCGCGTCGCCACCAAGGGCGGCGTGGCGCCGGCCAGCGCTTGCGCCGCCGCCAACCTGGGCGCCAAGGAAACCGTGAAGTACCAGGCCGACTACATCTTCTGGAAAGCCGCGTAATTCCGTTGCGGAGCCGGCGGTTGGGCGGATGTGATCGGCTATAATCGGCCGACACTCAGCAGAACACCGCCGGGCCGCGCCCACCCTTTTTTTCCTGATTGCTGATGCCGAACGCCCCGGACGGTTTTGACTACGACGCCGCGCTGCACGCCTGTGCCAAAGGCGACCAGCGTGCCTTGCAGCGCCTGTATGAACAGGACGGCCGCCATTTGTTGGGCGTGGCGCTGCGCATCGTGCGCCGCCGCGACGTGGCCGAGGACGTGCTGCACGACGCCTTCGTCAGCATCTGGCAAAAAGCCGCCAGCTTCGATCCGCAACGCGGCGCGGCGCGCGGCTGGATTTTTACCGTCGTGCGGCATCAGGCGCTCAACACGCTGCGTTCGCGCGAGCGGGAAGTGTATGTCGAGGCTGACACGCTCGACGCCTTGCAGGAAGACCGGACCGATACCGTGGCCGAACAATTTGAACTGCAGGCCAGCATGGGCCGCTTGAACGATTGCCTGAGCCATCTGGATAGCGCCAAGCGCAACAGCATCGTCTGCGCCTATGTCGACGGCTGCAGCCACAGCGAAATCGCGACGCGGCTGAACGCGCCGCTGGGCACGGTCAAGGCCTGGCTCAAGCGCGGCCTGGCCGCATTGCGGGAGTGCATGGGATGAACGAATCACTGGAGCAATTGCAGCAGCTGGCCGGCGAGTACGTGCTGGGCACCTTGCCGCTGGCGGCACGCCTGCAAGTGGAGCGCCGCATGCAGGACGAGCCGCTGCTGCGCGCAGAAGTCGATGCATGGGAGCGCCGCCTGCTGCCGCTGACGGCGCTGGCCGAGCCGGTCGAGCCGTCGCCGAAACTGTGGCCGCGCATCGTCGGCAATCTGCGTCCGCAAGCGGTGACCGATGCCGGCGGCTGGCGCCGCTGGTGGGACGATCTGCGGCTGTGGCGCTCGCTTGCGGGCCTGGCGATGGTCGCGACCTTCGTGTTGGCCAGCATCGTGCTGGTGCGTCCCGATCCGGCGCAGCCCGCCTATATGGTGGTGCTGGTGTCGCCGCAGGAACGCAACGCCGGCTATGTGGTGCAGGCCAGTCTGAACAATCAACTGACCTTGACGCCGCTCGAAGGCACGCCAGTGCCGAGCCAGAAATCGCTGCAGTTCTGGACCAAGGGAAAAAACTGGGGCAAGCCGGAATCGCTGGGATTGGTGACGCCGAACCAGCCGCTGAAGGTAGCGCTGGGCAAGCTGCCGCAGGTCGAAGCCGGACAGCTGTTTGAAATCACGCTGGAGCCGGAAGCCGGTTCGCCGACCGGCCGTCCAACCGGTCCGATCCTGTACATCGGTAGGGCCGTCAAGGTGATGCAAGCAAACCCGCGTTCTACGTAGGGCGGATTAGGCGGAACGCCGTAATCCGCCATCTTCGAGCCGCCTGCAGAGCAGGCATGGCGGATTACGCTGCGCTAATCCGCCCTACGTGTAACCGTAGCCCATCGCGTTGAACGAACCAGTTTACTCTTCTTCCAACGGATCTTTGGGCGGCGCGGCGGGGATGGCGTACTTTTCCTCGGCCCAGGCGCCGAGATCGATCTGTTTGCAGCGTTCCGAACAGAACGGGCGATACTTATTCTCTTCCTTCCACTCCACTTTGGCGGAGCAGGTAGGGCAGTCAACTACGGTGGCCATGATAATTCTTCAGAAGTTACAGAGTGTGAGCTCGAATGGTACATCATCTTCCAGCGCCTTGGGTTTCAGGTCGCCGCCCTGGGTGGTAAAGCGCACCCACAGCATGTACTTGTTGGCCGAGATCTCGGGGATAGCGCCCATCGATTCGTCCAGCGTCAAACGCAGCATCTGATAGACCTTGCCCTGCAACATTTGCTGATAACTGCCGGCGACGGCGATCATCTTGACCGGGCCGCCGGAGTCGCGCAGCAGGCGCAGCACCAGCGCCAGCGCGTCGAACAACGGCGCCAGCGGCGCGAACCAGATGGCGATGTCGTTGAAGCGCTGCTCGGCCGGGCGCTTTTGCCAGGCGTAATACGAAGGCAAATCGAATTCGCAGGCGCCGCCGGGAATGATGGTGCGGCCACGGATGCTCATCAGCCATTCGTTGTCGCGCACGTTCTGGCCGGTCTTGCCCTGGGCCGCGACCAGCGCGCTGCTCACACCGTCGAGCTCGGCAAGGATGGCGTCCAGGGTTTCGGTCTGGACATTCGGATTCATGCGGTAGCCCAGCAGGCTTTGACGCTGGCGTTCCAGCTCTTGCAGCAGGTCGGATTTCAGGTCGGCGCGGCCGGCCACTTCCAGCATATCGAAGATCGTCGACAGCGCGACGTGATGCTGCATCGGATGTTCCTGATGCACAAAGAATTTGAATTTCTCGTACAGATCCTCTAATCGCAACAACGTGCGGATGCGCTCGTTGAAAGGATATTCGTAGACAATCAAAATAACATCCCTCTATTGGTGGACCTGCGGTGAATTCACGTGATTCTGAAGCAAGCCAAGCAAAAATACAAACGTTGCAGAGGTATTGTTACCGTTCTTTTTGAAAATGCTAGCGAATTTTCATGTAGAGAGCGTGTAAACGGTCGATTTGCGGCCCCAAAGCGGCGATTCCGTCGTTATTCTCGATAATGTCGTCGGCGGCGGCCAACCGTTGCGCGCGGCTCGCCTGGGCCGCCATGATGGCCAGTACCTGCGGTTCCGGCAAATTGTTACGCGCCATTACGCGGGCAATTTGCACTTCCTCGCGGCAGTCGATCACCAGCACGCGCGCCACGCGGGACCGCCACGTGTCGGACTCGACCAGCAGCGGCACCGCGTAGATGACGTAGCTGCCGGTCGCGGCCGCGCCGGCCGCCAGCGCGCCGTCGCGGATGCGGGGATGGAGGATGGCTTCCAGGCGCGCCTTGGCGCCGGCGTCGGCAAACACCAGCTGGCGCATGCGCGCGCGGTCGAGCGCGCCGGTCGCGTCGGCGAACTCCGGGCCGAATTCGGCGACGATGGCCGGCATGGCCGGGCCGCCGGGCGCCGTCAGGCCGTGGGCGATGAGGTCGGTGTCGACGATGCTGGCGCCGCGCTCGGCGAACATATTGGCCACCGTGGTCTTGCCGCTGCCGATGCCGCCGGTCAGGCCGATGGAGAAAGGGGCGCTCATGCTGTGGCTTTGCTCTTAATAGTAAGGATAGACGACGCGGGTGAAGGCGGTCAGCGGCTCCCGGTACAGGAAGGTGATCAGGCCGGCGGCCGCCAGATACGGGCCGAACGGAATCTGGTAATCGAAGCCGCGCCGGTTCGCCACCATCAGCACGATGCCGGTCACCGCACCGACCAGCGAGGCCATCAGCACGATGGCGGGCAAGGTCGCCCAGCCCATCCACGCGCCCAGCGCGGCCAGCAGCTTGAAGTCGCCGTATCCCATGCCTTCGCGGTGACGCACCAGTTTATACACCCAATAAATGGTCCACAGCGCCAGATAGCCCGCCGCCGCGCCGACCACCGCATCGTGCAGCGACACGTAGGTGCCTTTGATGTTGATCAGCAGGCCGGCCCAGATCAGCGGATAAGTCAGGTCGTCCGGCAGCAATTGGGTGTCGGCGTCGATGAAGGTCAGCGCGACCAGGAAATACAGGAAGCACAGGCCGCCGAGGCCCTGCCAGCCGGTGCCGAGCTTCCACACCACCAGCGCCGACAGCACGCCGGTCAGCAGCTCGATGGCCGGGTAGCGCGGCGAGATCGGCGCCTTGCAGTTGCTGCACTTGCCGCGCAGGACCAGATAGCTGACGACCGGGATGTTTTCCAGCGCGGTGATCTGGTGGTGGCAATGCGGACAGGCCGAGCGTGGCACCATCAGGTTGTAGCGTTCGGTGTGGACTTCCGGCTTGCCGGCTTCGACGGCGCAATAGTTGTCCGACTCGTTCTGCATCATCCTCGGCAGGCGGTGGATGACGACGTTGAGGAAGCTGCCGATCAGCAGGCCGAACAGGCCTGCGATCAGGCTGATGGCCAGGTCGGCGGCGGGGGCGAACAGCAGCGGCGATTGCGGCATCGTGTCGAGCATACGGGGTCAGCGGCCCTGGGCGGGCGGGTAGGTGGTCACAGGCCCATATTAAAGCATCACGGCAACATCGCGGGGCGTTTTTCTGGACGTGCGGCGCCGGACGGTCCGCGCGGCGCCTCCCTCGTTGGGGATATGGGAAGGATATTGAAATGATGGCAATGTGCGGGGACCGCATATCGAAATTAATATTACCACCTACGCCGCACGGAGCCGTTCTTGCTGTTGTTCCTACAGACACCTTTATTTGTGATGCTTGGACTGATCCTTGAATGCTTGCTGCTGGGCGTTTTATTCCGGATTTGCCTGCGCAACTTCGGGCGCCGCTACGAGTCCCGCCTCAAGCAACTGGAGGAGCGCGAGCACGCAGCCTTCGCTCTGCACGACACGCTGCTGCAAAACATGCAAGGCGTCCTGCTGCGAGTGCAGAGCGTCGGCCAGCGGCTACCCGATGGCAGCGCCGAGCGCGACACCATTGAAGCGATACTCGACCAGGCCGACGAAGTGCTGGCCGACGGCCGCCATCAGGTATTGACCCTGCGCACGCCGCTGATCTACGGGGACAATGTGAGCCAGGCGTTCGCGCAGGTCGGGCATTCGCTGCGGGACAGTTTCAAGACGCCCTTTCGGATGATCGTCACCGGCCGGGCGCTGCCGCTCGATGGCGAATTCGGCGAGGAGATTTTCCGGATCGGGCGCGAGGCGCTGTTCAATGCGTTTCAACACGCGCAGGCAGGTCACATCGAGCTGGAGCTGGCGTATGGCTGCGAATACTTTTCGCTGTTCGTGCGCGACGACGGCAAGGGCATCGACGCGGCGCCGGTGCCTGACGCGGGCTATCGCGGCCTGGCTGGCATGCGCAGTCGGGCCGAGCGCATGGGCGGGGGCGTTGAGGTGTTGAGCTTGCCCGAGCGCGGGACGGAAGTGATTCTCAAGGTGCCGGGCAAAGTGTGCTACGTGCCGCATGGCGGGCGCGGAGGGCGCTGGCGGCAAAGGCTCGCGGCCTGGCTGGGCCGCACCGAGTCGCGCGGATGACTATGACCAATGAACTCGGCGCTACCCAAGGAACAACTCGGAAACGAGTAAGGCGGATTTAGATCAGGAATGTCAGCTTGCCCGAGGCTGCGGTAGCGTAACGGTACGGCAGCGGATTGATACTGCCAAGCGCATGTAATTCATCACGCTCGAAGACGAGGTTGGTACTCTGAACGTGATCTACTGGTCGGGCCTTAGTTAGATGATAGGCGAGCCTCTTGGCGTTTATTGCATCTGGCGTAGCGACAGGCGCTACGCACTTGGTCAGAAAACGAATGCTCCGCCTTAGTCATCTGCTCGGTAAAATCCCGACAAAGTCCCGAAATATCCACTAACGTTGGCAGCGGGCTCGGACTATGTTCACCGTATGCTGACCAAACAGCGCGTAACTGATATCCTGACCAAATTACGTCGGCCTCCAGTTATGGAACTTACTCCAAATATGAGCACTGCCAAAGATCAAGATGAACCATCCCAAGCAATTAAAATTGATAAATTGCGGGCCTCAAAAGCAGGCCATGCTTTTCATGAAGCTTGGGCAGCGCGAACAGCGCTGGAACTTCTCCCGCCGTCGACAAGCTTGACCGCCATTACGCTGGAAGGTTTCGATATACAGGACGAGGAGTCGCTCGGCGATGATGCGGTTGAAATTGCAGATCTCGTTCGCTACTATGGTGCCACTGATATCGCCCACTCTCGTCGAGTTGCAGTTGTTCAGTTTAAGTATTCTATTGCTAAAGCAGATACCGCAGTACGTGCTGCGGATTTTGAACAGACACTAAAAAAATTTTCCATTACTGATACTCAATTACGGACACAGCATGGCGATGAACATGTCCTTTCTGTTGTCAAATACGAGTTCGCCACAAATCGACCAATTCATGAGAACTTGGATAGGGCGGTATGCACGTTGATAAGTGGCGGCTTAATGTCCGGCGACGTGAAAAGTCAAGCTGACCGCATTCAGCTTGCGTTAGCGGGTTATTCCTTCCCAATTGCTGAGCTATTACAACGAGTTGATTTAGTCGGTGGGAAAGGGAGTCTGAAGCAGGCAGAGCATTCGGTTGCGACAATGTTGGCATCTTGGAGCGAGCCTAGCGACCCTGATGCGGAGAAGCGCTTGCTCAAGCTACAAAGTCTCGTAAGGGGGAAAGCTGGCCCGGGAAGCGAGACGGATAAGCGAATTGATCGTGTCGCTGTTTTAGCTGAACTAGGCGTAGACCACGAGGATCTGCTTTACCCAACACCAGATGCGTTCCCACATGTTGCTGTAGTCGTCCAGCGCGCCATCCTCGACGATCTTGTTGTTTGTGCTCGAACTGCGGAGGCGCCGGTTGTAGTTCACGCAGCTGGTGGGATGGGAAAGACGGTCCTGATGCAGGGACTGGCTGAGCGCTTAAGCGTTGACGGCTCTGTCGTCCTATTTGATGGCTTCGGTGCGGGTCGTTGGCGAGATCCCGCCGACGGCCGACATTTGCCAGAGCGAACACTGGTGCATTTGGCAAACCTTCTTGCGGGCTACGGCCTGTGTGATATTTTGCTCCCTTTCACTGATATAACGGGGTTGGTGAGAGCATTCAGGCGAAGGATCACTCAAGCTGTTGCGACAGCTCGGTCGGTTGATGTCAACGCAACAGTTTCATTGCTATTGGACGCTATTGATCATGCGGCCATTGCGGCGATCGATACTGCTACAGTGTCCTTCGCGCATCTACTATTGCGCAGTCTGACAGCCGATCCGATTGATGGTGTTCGCGTCGTTGTATCGTGTCGAACCGAACGGTTGGAGCTTGCAGTTGGCAATATATTGCATCGGTCTTTTTCCATTCCTCTGTTCACGGAAGCAGAAATAAATGCCCTCGTCACCAAGCGCGTTGCTGACGCTTCATCGGTCGAGATCGCGTCGCTATCGATGCGATCAGGCCAGAATCCCCGGTGTCTCGATAGTCTGATCACAACAGGTCGACCTTTCGATCCTTGGATGTCGCCCGATGAGCCCGTTGAGCCTAGCGAATTGCTTGATACCTTGCTGCAAAAGCGTCTTGCCGACGCACGTGAAACGGCGCGTATTCGAGGTGCGAGTGATCAGGAAATTGATATGTTGCTCGCTGGGGTGGCGTTGCTGTCGCCACCTGTTCCAATAGAGGAGCTTGCAGCTGCGAATGGCATGGTTACGGCACAGGTGGAAAGTTTTGTAGCTGACCTTTATCCACTAATTGAACGAACGCCGCATGGCCTAATGTTTCGGGATGAACCAACCGAGACATTAATTCGAAAAAATTATGGCAATGATCAAGCTGCACGAGATCAGATCGTAAAGGTGCTTCAGGAGCGACAGCTCGAATCAAACTATGCATCGAGGGCGTTGCCGGGGTTA
The DNA here is from genome assembly GCF_979254035.1 of Duganella sp. AC237. NCBI lineage: Bacteria > Pseudomonadati > Pseudomonadota > Betaproteobacteria > Burkholderiales > Oxalobacteraceae > Duganella > Duganella sp. AC237. The sequence goes on from NZ_CEEDEW010000003.1 coordinate 1,311,819, forward strand.
CTGACTTCACTGCGCTATGCAGAGCAGCTGACCGAACTGGCATATGACCTCCGCGTGCCGCGAGGAGCCTCGCTTGTCAGCATACGAGAGATCCGCTTGTCACGAATTACTGCGGCAATCGCATTGGCTGCTAAAAGGGAGAAGTACGACGATCTGTGGCGTCTATTCATGGAGGCGTCTTTAGTGGCAGCTGGACATGAGAGATCGGATCGACTGCTGTATGAATACCCAGATCTAGCCGCAATATCTGATGATGCCGACGCTTTGCGGCGGCTGTCCGCGACCAAGATCGGATGGCCTGGTGGGAAGCATGCCGCACTGGCGCTTGCGGCGTCTTTTTCCGGCAACTACGAGGAGGCTCGTCGCCATTCTCGTCGATCAATTGATTGGTTTAATTGGTCGGTACAAAAGAAACGTAACACTGGGTTAAGACAAAGCAATGTATCGAACAATTGGGATGATATCGGCTTCGCATATGTCTCAATGCTGACCGGTAGCGATGTTAAAGTGGCAGAGTTTTTCATTTCACGGGGGGAAGAAGCAAGCTTTTTGAAGTTCCGGACGTGTAAGAAATTCTGTGTGTGCGGGGCCGGGTTTTAGTTAATCGCGTTCGTGAAGCGTTCGCCAAACATGATGGCAAACTGATTGGCCGCCAGCTTCCAAGTCCGCTGCGGCATCTTCCAATCTTTTTCGATATTGCGCAAGGCCAGGAACAGCAGTTTGGTCGCTGCCTCGTCGCTGGGGAAGTGCCCACGGTTCTTGACGATCTTCCTCAGACGCATATGCAGGCTCTCGATGGCGTTGGTGGTATAGATAATGGTGCGCACCTCCGGCGGGTAGGCAAAGAACGGAATCACCTGCTGCCACTGGCGCCGCCACATGGCTGCGACGGTCGGGAATTTCATCCCCCACGGCCCCGCCTCAAACTCGTCCAGCGCCGCTGCAGCCAAGTCGGCATTGGCGGCTTGGTAGACCGGCTTCAGAGCCGCCGCCAGTTCTTTGCGGTCCTTCCACGACGCCAACGTGGTCGAGTTGCGGATCAGGTGCACGATGCAGGTCTGGATTTGTGCCTGAGGATAGACGGCCTCTATGGCCTCAGGGAAGCCGCGCAGGCCGTCAACGACGGCGATCAGGATATCGTCCAGCCCACGGTTCTTGAGCTCGTTAAACACCTTCAACCAGAACTTGGCGCCCTCGGTCTGCTCGATCCACAGCCCCAGCACTTCCTTGCGGCCGTCAGCGCGTATGCCCAACGCCAGGTAGACCGCCTTATTCTTGACTGTGCCTTCGTCGCGGATTTTCAAGCGCAGCGCGTCGAAGTAGACGATGGGATACATCGGCTCCAACGGACGCTGCTGCCACTGGGTCACTTCCTCAATGACCTCGTCCGTGATGGTCGAGATCAGCATCGGCGACACCTCGGTGCCGTACAACTCCAGCAGATGTCCCTGGATCTCGCGCACGCTCATGCCGCGCGCATACATGCTGATCACATGATCATCGAAGCCCGGCATGCGCCGCTGGCCTTTGGCCACCAATTGCGGCTCAAAGCTGGACAGCCGGTCACGTGGAATGTCGAGGTGCAGCTCTCCGCCCGGTGCCAGCACCTTCTTGGGCGTGGTGCCGTTTCTATGATTCTTGCTGGTCGCGTCCTCGTTGGCCAAGTGATGCGTCAATTCGGCCGCCAGCATTCGCTCCGCCAGCATCTTCTTGAGCTGGCCAGCTAAGCCAGTCTCACCGAGGATCGACTCGGCGTTCTTGTCCTGAACCTGGGCCAGCAGTTGGTCGATCAGCTCAACTGGGAATGGATATGGCTCTTTCTTTTTGCGAGGTTTCTTCGTGGTCATCGTGTCGGTCATGGAACATCCCTTTCGGTATTATTTCATGACCCCGGTTCACACAGAAATTCTTACAGGCTCGAAGTTCCGAGATTTGTTTGATCTTCTGGAGCGGCATCGACAGTCTCCGCACCCTCCCAATATACAAATCGAAGCCCGCCTTGCAAGATGCCGCTCGTCTGCCCGATCACTATACGCAGCCGCGCTTTGGTTCACCCACCCGGCCGGCCCTCACACGAAAAATATATTGAAGGCGCTTGCTACCGCTCCTTCCGCTGCGGAGAAAGGTGAAGGACTTAACGCTGCGGCTGTCTTCGCTGCTGCTCGCGCGGCGGGACTTGGCATGGATGCAGAGGCAAGAGGCATCCTTTCTGGAACTGTTCTTAAATTAAAATCGGTCTATGATTTTTCCAGTCCATACCTATTGGATAGTTCGATCCATGTATCGGTTTTAGCTGCCGGCATCAATGCTGTGCTGTCTAAAAGGCGGGCGGCATTGATCGATTTCGTGCCCAACGAATTAGCGGAATTGGCATCAGTGAGTGTCAGGTCTCGTGGGAACGGGGTATTCATCGCAGCCCTCAAGCAGAAGCTCGCGGCACCGACTTATAACGGTGGGCACTCGCGGCGCAAACGGCACGCCGTGGATGAGGAAAAAAGGTCGAACTATTCCCGAGCATTCGACAATCGCATTTTTCCGCTATTGAGCTACGCACAATATGTTGCATTTATCGTTCGACCGCCAGCAGGAAAAAAACGCCGCGAGATGCTCGTTGCGGCGGTCGATCAGCTCAGGCATGACGTTGATAAGGCATCAAGTTATCCGTATCGGGATGGAAAGGCATATGTTGCTAGAACTGGCTTACGGATAATTTTCGATGTCGCCGATGCCGTAGGAGCGCTCGATGAAATTGTCACCAAGAGTTTAGTTGAATGGGTGATCAGCCTGCCAGGGATTCATACTCCCGAGCTTATTTATTTGGTCACGCGCCTTTCACGTCATCAGAAATGCCATGATGCGGCGTTGGATCTTGCGGCACATGCGGATCGTCAGATACAGCTCGGTACGGATATCAGCGCCAGGATTACTTCATACGGTGATCTTGCCCGTGCGGTCTGGCGTGTCAGCGTCGAGGAGGCCGCTGCCTATTTTAGGCTGGCGCTCGATCTCGCGGGTGCGATTGGGTCGGATGACTTCAACCGTACCAACCATTTACTGGCGATCGCCGGCCACTATTCAGGCCCTGAGCTTCCGAGTGAGGCGTCGCATACACTTGCTCGGATTCTGGAGCTAAATCAGCATGAGGACAGCAAATTTCCTTGGACCGAATATGCTCAAGCAATGGTGTCCACTGCGGGCTTGGAAACATTAGCGAAGCTTGCGCGGCAAGATGATCGAGGCGCCGCGCGATTTGGGCTTTCGCTGGGACCTGCGTTGACAATTCTTGTTCGCAATTCCAAGTTGTCAGCCGAGACTGCCGTCGCATTATTTGGATTAGCGGCACCTATTGAGACGTGGACGTGGCATATCTCGGATTTCGCTTCAGAGATTGCTAGCCGTTTAAGTCCAGCGCGCAAAGAATGGTTCTTCAACTTGTTGTTGATCGAAATCGATCGGTTGGATCAATTGTCTCCATCAAAGAATACGATTGATGTGCTTGCGAGACTCGCCAAAGAAAGTCTTACAACAGGTTCCCCAGCGCGGTCAAGGATTGAAGCACTGCAAAAACGGCTCCGATCCGATTCAGAGTCAGGAACTGCGATAAACCCTGTAAAGACGGGACCGGCGTCTGCGCTTTACTCAGTAGATATCGGTGATCCGGATGAGATTGACCGCCAGATTCTCAATGATGGAGAAGACGACAACGAACGTCGGTGGCCATCTTTGACATTGACGCGGATGGCCCAACAGGTCAGCAGCCCCTCTGACCGTCTCCGCTACGTACGTGCGGTTGTCGAAACCAATGCTGCCACGCTTGCCGATAAGATCCGAGCATTGGACGACTATCTTCCAGAGTGGGAGAGATCGTCCCGAGCAATGCGGGACGAGTTGCCAACGCTTGGACTTCGCTTAGCCAAGAAGCACGCGCTTGAACTCGCTGGCTCTGATTACGAGGCGTCGATTGGCTGGGCTGGGATAGAGCAATATTTTCATTCCAATCGGCGATTACTTGTCCAGCATGCAGTAATAGCATTGCGTAATACGGCTGAAAACCTCAGCGGCGACAGCTGGCTACTACTAGCGTCGAAGCTTGCGCCTGAAGTAAATCTACCAGCATTTGCTGGAGGACTGGAACGCTTTTTAAATAGTACCGGGGAAAAGCTTCCCAACGAAGTTGGGGACGGACCTTGGCAGGTTGGTTTCCAAGTGGCTGCGAATGAAGCGATGTTTCTCGCATCATTGTTGTGGGCAAGATTGGGACACCCTGTCGCGACAATGCGTTGGCGCGCCGCACATACAGTTCGCCGGTTGGTGGCCATAGACCGCTTTGATGTTGTAGATGCACTCTTGATGCGCTTTAATTTTAGGTCAGGCCTGCCATGCGCCGATGCAAAGCTTCCATTTTATTCAATGCATGCCCAACTCTGGCTACTGATCTCTTGTGCTCGTATTGCCAAGGATTCAGCTCAGGGCCTGGTTAAGCACCTCACCATATTTGAGGAGATTGCATTTTCTACGACGTTCCCACATGTTGTAGTACGCTCTTTTGCGATCGACATCCTCAAAGAGTTGGAGTCGTTGCTAGGGGGCGATGAGCGTGCAGCGCTCCGATCAAAATTAGCGACTGCCAATCGATCAGCTTTCGCTATGGTCACTCGGAAGGAGCTGGGCGAGCTCTGCTATAAACCCAGACCCGGTTCTTGCCCGACAGAAGATGGCGCGTTTCGCCTCGACTACGATTTCAACAAATACCAAGTCGATCGCTTGTGTAGAGTGTTTGCCTGCCCTGGTTGGGAAATTAGTGATCGAATTAACTCTTGGGTAAGACGTTGGGATACCAAAATCGGCACAATGAACGACTGCCCGCGATCTGGTGATTACGATTACGAGGGTACGTCATCATCCTACGTGCCGGCACGCGATCGATATGGCGGTTATCTCGGATGGCACGCCTTAATGCTGGTAGCGGGGGAGCTCCTTTCAACTCGGGCAGTCGTTGAGGAGGCATGGGATACCGATGCCTGGAATCATTTCTTGCAGGCTTATATATTGTCACGAGATGATGGGGCATGGATTTCGGATCTAACCGATCTGTTCCCCTTGGATCTTGCGGAGTTCTCTGATTTGTCTATGCCGGAGTGCGGACAATCCGGTACTCTGCGAGAGGACCGTAAGCTTTTATTGCCTTTGCTTGGCGTGTCAGATGGCGTTGCGATTGGTGAAAATCTTTTGGTCTCGGGCCGTTGTTCGCTTGGAGCCGATCTAACGTTGACAGTCCAAAGCGTAATAGCTAACGCGCATGATGCGAAGGCCACAGCCATGACATGGCTGTCTGCCGATCAGATATTTCGCTGGTTGCCACACGATAGGTCTGAGATCGCTCGTCACTTCGGGCGTCGCGGCCATACCGTGAGACCTTGGCTCGATGAGATGGAAAATGCCGAGTACCGCCTTGATCAGCATGATATCTATGGGGCGAGTAGCGCATTAGACCGGCCATTTCCGGCGCGGTGGACACAAAAAAAGCTAGGCTTAATCCAAGAGGACCCAGTTGTAAGATCTTGGCGACGCGATGGCAGTCCGGCCTACTGCGCGCAGGCTTGGGGAGCTGAAGGCGGACGTGGTGATTCTGCCTGGAGCAAGACCGGTTCTCGGTTGTTCGTCAGCAGAGGTGCTTTGCTCGCGCTGCTTCAATCATGCAGACGCAAGCTAGTCATATCAATTCAGCTTCGGAAATATTACAGTGCCAAGTCAGGGGCGCGTAATGGGGATAGTGGTTCTTTTAGTTACCGTTCCTTATTGATTATCGTAAATGAGGATGGAGAAATCTGGGTACCGCGTGGCCTTAGTGCCCACGCGAAAAAAGCGATTGCGACCCTCAGCCCAGATAGTCGACACGATTTTTATCCGAGATTTCGCGCCATCGCCGGACTACCTGATGAATGGAAGTTAAAGCGTATTCAAGGACAATTCACTGAAGTGCAAATTCGGATGATGAGCAAGCTCTTTGAAAGTGAAGAATAGTCTATATGGTCATGTCAGCAACTGTGCCGTAGTAGGGAAGATATTTATCAGGACTAAGCTCCGTTTAGGTAGCGGTCAGTCTGTCGCAAGTTGTTTCCGATCCTGGGGCTGGCCACAAGCGATACGGCCTGATCGCTGGCCAACTTCAGCGGCAGTCTGAGCGATCCCCTAAATTGCAGAGCCCCAAACATAATCTGACTGACAATTTCAGATGAGCTACAGTGCGGGGGATACCTCAAACTGCCACGCGGCTGCGTAGCTTCAGCGTTGATGCCGAAACTCGATTGAGGCCGGCATCCGAGTTTGCGCGGTTCTCGCCTTAAACCACCGACCCCAACTTGAATATCGGTAAATACATCGCCACCACCAGCCCGCCGATCAGCACGCCCAGGATCACCATGATCGCCGGCTCCATCAAACTCGACAGCGACGCCACGGCCTCGTCCACTTCCTCTTCATAGAAATCGGCGACCTTGCCCAGCATGGCGTCGAGCGAGCCCGATTCCTCGCCGATGGCGACCATCTGCGTGACCATGTTGGGAAACACCTCGACGTTCTGCATCGCCACCGTCAGGCTGGTGCCGGTGCTGACTTCGTTTTGGATCTTGCGCGTGGCGTCCAGGTACACCGCGTTGCCGGCGGCGCCGCCGACCGAGTCGAGCGATTCGACCAGCGGCACGCCGGCGGCAAACATCGTCGCCAAGGTGCGGGTCCAGCGGGCGATCGTGGCTTTGCGAATGACCTCGCCGAACACCGGCAGTTTGAGCAGCAGCTTGTCCATGAAGCGCTGCATTTGCAAGGAGCGCTGCCACGCCCGGAAGAACAGATACAGCCCCATGCCGATGGTAAAGAAGATCACGTGCCACCACGTCACGAAGAACTCCGACAGCGCCATGACGAACAAGGTCGGCGCCGGCAGGTTGGCGCCGAAGCTGGCGAACACTTCCTTAAAGGCCGGCACCACCCAGATCATGATCACCGCCGTGACAACGAACGCCACCGCGAGGATGGACACCGGATACATCAGCGCCGACTTGATCTTGGCCTTCATGGCCAAGGTCTTTTCCTTGTAAATCGCCAGCCGCGTCAGCAGGTCCTCCAGGATGCCGGCCTGTTCGCCGGCGCCGACCAGGTTGCAGAACAGCGGGTCGAAGTACAGCGGGAATTTGCGGAAAGCCTGGTTCAGGCTGGTGCCGGTTTCGATGTCGGCGCGCAGGTCCATCACCAGCTTGGAGACGGACGGGTTGGCGTGGCCCTTGCCGACGATGTCGAACGATTGCAGCAGCGGCACGCCGGCCTTCATCATCGTCGCCAGCTGGCGCGTGAACAGCGAGATGTCCTTGTCGGTGATGCGCTTGCCGCTGCGGTAGGCCTTCTTCTTGACCTTGGTGACCATGATGCCTTGCCGGCGCAACGTGACGTTGACCACCGCTTCGCCGCCGGCGCGCATCTCGCCGCGCACCGTCTTGCCGGTCTTGTCCTTGCCTTCCCAGGCGAAGATCATTTCCTTGACCTGGTTGCCCGCGTTGCCCGAAGTCGCCATGATCGTTGTCCCCCTTGTTCACTGCTTATTCGTTGGTACAGCCGAGCACTTCTTCCAGGCTGGTCAGGCCGTTCCTGACCTTCACCAGCCCCGACTGGCGCAGCGACTTCACGCCTTCCTCCTCGGACTTGGCGGCGATTTCCATCGAGTTGCCGTGCGCGAGGATGATGCTTTCGATGGCCGGCGTGATCGGCATGATCTGGTAGATGCCGACCCGGCCCTTGTAGCCGCCGCCGTTGCAGCGCTCGCAGCCGACCGGACCGTACGGCTTCCAGCTGCCGTCCAGCTCGTGCGGCCTGAAGCCGGCCTTGAGCAGCAGGTCATGCGAGATCTCGACCGGCTGCTTGCAGTTGCACAGCCGCCGTGCCAGCCGCTGCGCCGTGATCAGTATCACCGACGAGGCGATGTTAAACGGCGCCACGCCCATGTTCATGAGGCGCGTCAAGGTCGATGGCGCATCGTTGGTGTGCAAGGTGGAAAAGACCATGTGCCCGGTCTGCGCCGCCTTGATGGCGATGTCGGCCGTCTCCAGGTCGCGGATCTCGCCGACCATGATGATGTCCGGATCCTGGCGCAGGAAGGACTTCAGCGCCACCGGGAACGTCAAGCCGGCCTTGTCGTTGACGTTGACCTGGTTCACGCCCGGCAGGTTGATCTCGGCCGGGTCCTCGGCGGTGGAAATGTTGATGCCGGGCTTGTTGATGACGTTCAGGCAGGTGTACAGCGACACCGTCTTGCCCGAGCCGGTCGGGCCGGTCACCAGCACCATGCCGTACGGGCGCTGGATGGCGTCGAGCAGCAGTTCCTTCTGGTCCGGGTCGTAGCCGAGCGCGTCGATGCCCATCTGCGCCTGCGTGGCGTCGAGGATACGCATGACGGTCTTCTCGCCGAACAAGGTGGGCAGGGTCGAGATGCGCAAGTCGACGGTCTTGGTCGGCGAAACGATCAGGCGCATGCGGCCGTCCTGCGGCACGCGCTTCTCCGAGATGTCGAGCTTGGCGAGCACCTTGATGCGCGAGACCAGCTTTTCCTTGATCGAGATCGGCGGCTGGGCGTGTTCCATCAGCACGCCGTCGACGCGGAAGCGCACCCGGTAGAATTTCTCGAACGGTTCGAAGTGCAAGTCCGACGCGCCCATGTTGACGGCGTCCATCAGCATCTTGTTGAGGAAGCGCACCACCGGCGCGTCCTCGACATCGTTGGTGGCCGACTCGGCCGCCGCCGTCACCGCCGCCGCCGCGCTTTCCTCCTCGGCGAACTGGATGTCCGCGTCGTCGCCGGCGAGGTCGGAGATGCTTTGTTCGCTGCTCTTGTTGAGCCGGGCCAACAACTGCAGCAGCGCATCGTGCGCCACGATGACCGGCTCGACCGTGGACTCGGTCTGGAACTTGATCTGGTCGAGCGCTTGCAGATTGGTGGGATCGGAAATGGCCACCGACATCTTGTTGCCGCGCTTGGCCAGGGCGATGACGCGCTGGGCCTGCATCAGCTTGTTGTCGATGGCCTTGGCCGGCAACGCGTCGACGTTGAGCGTGGCCACATCGATCAGCGGGTAGGCGAACGTTTCGGAGCAAAAGGCGGCGAGGGCGCGGGCGTCGATGACGCCGCTAGAGAGCAGCACGTCGATGAAGGCCTGCTTGTCGAGCACGGCCTTTTTTTGCAATGCCTCGGCTTGCATGGCGGAGAGCCGTCCGGCTTGCAGCAACGCGCGCGCCAGTCCCGGCATCGGGGCGCCTGGCGCGGCGTTGGGGAGGACTGCTGCCATAGAAGCATCTATCTTGATAGGGGGCGGGCGGTCAAAGAATCATGCTCTTGAGCATTAATTTTGTAAAGCCTTGTCGTCTATTTGTCGCTGCCAAGAAACGATTGTACGCCCGGGTGTTGCGTTAGCCACATGGGCTTGGCAATCAGACACCGCGTTTAACCGCGTTTCGTGCCCGGACGTATCAATTTGACGACCTTGATCGATTGATCATGCGCCTGGATCACCTCGATGATGCAGTTGCCGATTTTGATACTGATCGGCGCCTCTGGAATTTCCTGCAACAGTTCGAGCAGCATGCCGTTCAGCGTTTTGGGGCCGTCGAGCGGGAAGTTCAGGCCCAGGCGTTTGTTGACGTCGCGCAGCGCGGTGGCGCCCTCGAGCAGGCACTCGCCCTGCTCGTTCCAGGCGAAGCTGTCGGCGCGGGCGTCGCCCGGCATCGACGTCGTGAATTCGCCGATCATTTCCTCGATGATGTCGTCCAGCGTCACCAGTCCCTGCACTTCGCCGTATTCGTCGACGATGATGCCCAAGCGCTCCTTGCGCTCCTGGAAGTACTGCAGCTGGGTGAAGACGCCGGTGTCCTGCGGAATGAAGTAGGGCGTGGTCAGCAGCGCGCGGAAATGTTCGACCGTCAGTTCTTCTTCCTGGTTCAGCAGCGCCACCGCCTTGCGCACGTGCAGGATGCCGACGATGCGGTTGATCTCGCCTTCGTAGACCGGCAGCTTGTTGTGGTAGCAGGTGGTCAGCTCGCGCTTGATCCCCTCGACCGACTGTTCCAGGTCGAGCGCCTCGATCTGCGAGCGCGGCGTCATGATGTCCTCGACGACGATGGTTTCCAGGTCGAACAGGTTGAGCAGGATGCTCTTGTGCTTTTGCGGAATGAAGTTGCCGCCCTCGAGCACGATCGAGCGCAGCTCCTCCGGCGACACGCGCTCGTCCTGCAGGTGGGCGCCGGCCTTGGTGCGGAACAGCCGCAGCACTTGCGTGACGAACAGGTTGACGAACCACAGCACCGGCTTGAACAGCGCCATAAGCGGCCGCAGCACGACGCTGGTGGGCAGCGCGATGCGCTCCGGATAGGTGGCGCCGATCATCTTCGGCGAGATCTCGGCGAACACGATCAGCAGGAACGCCACCACGCCGGTTGAGATGATGATGACGTTGTCGTCGTGGCCGAAGTATTCGATGGCGATCGACGTCACCAGCGCCGTGGCCATGGCGTTGACCAGCGTGTTGGCGATCAGGATCAGCGACAGCAGCTTATCGGTGCGGTCGAGCAGCCACAAGGTGGTGATCGCGGCGCGGCTGCCGCGTTTGGCCTCGTGGCGCAAGCGATAGCGGTTGGCCGCCATCAGGGCGGTTTCGGCCATGGCGAAAAAGGCCGAGCACAAAATCAGGAGGGCGAGTGCAAGCAGTTGCACCCATAGGGGCACGGTATCCAATTGTCACCGTAAAGAGTCTGGAAAACTGGTCGCCGTGCAGCGGTTGCAGGCCCAGAGCGTTATCAGCTTGGAATTTTAAGGCATGGATGAGTCAGGTGCAAGTTGTACTAGTTTCATGTCGTAACAATGTCGTAACAAAAGATTTGTAAGCTGCGCATGGTCGTTCATTAGAAAAAAAGTCTTGAACATCACTACATCCATCGCCACGCAGCACCGTGCAAACCTCACTTAGGAACCCATGATGAAATCCATAAAGATAGTTTTGTTGTTCGTTTTGATGTCCGTTTTCAGCGGCATGGCAGGAGCCCAGGCGCTGGATACGCGTTTCGAAGGCTGGCTGGGCAAGAACCAGCACGGGTACTACCTCGACGGTTCGGAATGGCACTATTGCTTCGGCAATCGCGGTGGCAGCTGCGGTAGCGTGGCGTTGACGACCGGCCATTCCAGCTGCAGGACGACCGGCTTCAACATCGGTGGAAAGTGGGCGATACCGACCCGTATCGGTGGCATGGAAGTCAACGCGTCGGCCAACCGGTCCTGGACGGCCTGCAACATTCGAAGCGAGACCATCACCTGCAGCCCCAACAAGGGTTACAAAGGCCGGGCGGTGATCAACTTCAGCGAACGGATGGGCAGGGTGCGGGTGCTTGGCGCCCAAAACTACTTCTCGATTGACAATGACTGCCCGGCCGGGTTCCGCAACGACTGGATGGGCGGCACCAGCTGGCGTTGCACCTACGTCGGCGGCACCTACAACGTCGATGGCTATTTGCCCGAGTGGCGTGGCAGCAGCTGCCAGTACGAGAAAATTTAAGGAGGGCTTACTGCGATGCCTTCCAATATTCATTTCTCCTCGCGCCGGCTGGCTGCGGCAGCGGTGATCGGTGCGTGTCTGTTGATCGCCGCCGGCAGCTACTACCTGTCCCGCGGCGAGCCGCGTGCGGACAAGGCCGGCGCGCCGCACGTCAACGGCATGGACGCGCTATTGGCGCGCGCTCCGGCGGGCTCCGCCGCGCCAGCGACGTTGTTCGCCAAGGCGGACGCCGTCCACGTGGCATCCGGCGCCGGGGAGGAGGGCGCCGCAGCCGTCAAGCCATTCACTGCCGACGAGGCGGCAGCCAGTCTTCGTCACTTTGTCGACAAGATCCTGAAGCGGCAAAACCTGACCGCGCAGGAAATTGAAGAACTCCAGACGCGGCTGCTGGCCGGGATCGAAACCGATCCTGGCGTCGGCAAAGCCGTGGAACAGTTCTATCACGGCATGCCGGACGAACAGGCCATGGAGCGCGACATGCTGCGGGCGCTGCTGGTGGCGTCGCCGGCTGGCCGCAGCGTGGTATTGCAAGAGGCGAACGCCATCTGGGAAGGCAAGAACGAAAGCAAGTTCGCGGAGATGTACGAGACCTACTTCAATCTGCCCGGCCAGGTGCCGCAGGATGTCCTCGTGGCGGCGCTGGCCGATTTGAAGGCCGGCAAGCCTGCCGATGAACGAACCGCCGTGGCGCGGCTCAATTTCATCGGCACCTTGGCGGAGCAGAAAACCGGCGATACCGCCAATCTGCGCAGCGATGCCGTCCAGCTCCTGAATCAGGCGGCGGAAGGCCAGGGCAGCGAGATGGTGCGGGCGCTGGCCGTGCAGAAGCTCTACCGGCTGAGCTCTCCCGGGGAGGCATCCAATATCGCCATCACGCAGTTGTCGAAAGGCGCCTCCAGCGATCTGGTGCGGGAAACTCTGAGCTCGGTGACCAGTGGCGATGTGGAGCTCACGCCCAACCTGCGGGCGGCGTTGACCACGGCCGTTAAACGCCCGACCGCGTCGGCCGAAGAGAAGCAGCAATTCAGCCAGGTCCTGGGTTCGCGCGGTTGAGGTGCATGCCTTGTGGTCATTGCGTTGACCAGGCGTTACTATGGAGCTTACTTCCATATAACGATAAGGCTCATCGATCATGCGTAAGAACTTTGTTTTGCTTGGCTTGATGTTGGGGTTGGGCGGCGCGGCGGTACAAGCCGCGCCGCTGAACAAGGCCTTATTGACGCAGGCCGAAAGGGCCAGACCGGACGCGCTGGCGCTGCTCGAGCGGCTCGTCAACATCGACTCGGGCACCTACAACGAGGCAGGGCTGGACAAGGTCGGCGCGATCGCGCAGGAGGAATTAAAGAAGCTCGGCGCCCGCATCGAGGTGCAGCCGGCTGCGCCGGCCAAGTCGAGCAATATCGTCGCCACGTGGACCGGCAAGGGCAAGGGCCGCATCCTGCTGGTGGCGCACATGGACACCGTGTTCGGCGATGGCGCTGCCGCCGCGCGGCCCTTCCGCGTGGACGGCAAGCGTGCCTACGGTCCGGGCATCATGGATGACAAGGGCGGCATCGTCATGGCGCTGTATGCGATGAAGCTGCTGCGCGAGGCCAAATTCGACGACTACGCCAAGGTGACGCTGATCCTCAACACCAACGAGGAAACCGGCTCGGCCGGCACGCTGGCGCTGATCAACAAGCAGGCGCGCGAACATGACGTGGCCTTCAACCTGGAACCGGGCCGTCCGGCCGATGGCCTGGTGATCTGGCGCAAGGGCAGCGGCGGCATCGAGCTTGATGTCAAAGGCAAGGCGGCGCACGCGGGCGTGGCGCCGGATGCGGGCCGCAACGCCGCCATGGAGGCGGCGCACCAGGTGCTGCAACTGAGCAAACTGGGCGACGCCGGCAAGCAGACCACCGTCAACTTCACGGTGATCAAGGCGGGCGAGCGCAGCAACGTCATACCGGACGCCGCGCACGCCGAGGCCGATGTGCGCGTGGCGGTGGCGGAGGAGTTCGACCGCGTCGAAAAGGATATGGCGCGCATTTCCGCCAACAAGCTGATCCCGGACACGCAGGTGAACGCGAAGCTGCGCCGTGGCTTCCCGCCGATGCCGCAAAACGCCGCCACCGACGGCATGGCGGCGCGCGCGCAGGCCATCTACGCCGAGTTGGGCAAGAAGCTGACCTTGGAAGGCAGCGGCGGCGCGGCCGATTCGAGCCTGATCGCGGCGGCCGGCGTGCCCACCATCGACGGCCTGGGCATCGTCGGCGGCGGCATCCACACGCCGGAGGAATATATCGAAGTCGACAGCATTGCGCCGCGCCTGTATCTGCTGGCGCGCTTGATCCAGGACTACAGCAAATAAGCGCAACCCGCACGGCCACACGGGGTCGTACCCTGCTGGGTACGACCCCTAAGCGGTACGGCAAGCGTATCGCTAAAGGCCGGCGGGTTTACTTCGAGCAGCGCAGGATCAAGGCGTGGCCGGCGATGGTCGCGCCGTTTTCCTGTCGCGCGGCAAGTGGTTCGGCCGCCAGCATTTCAAAACCCGTCGCCTTGGCCAGTCGTTCCAGATAGCTCACCGTGTGGGCATAGCGATTGGTGGGGCGCAAGGTGAAGTCGGCGCCGTCGCCGGCTTCGACGGAGAAGCAAAAGCGTCCGCCGGGCCTCAACGCGCGCCGCACCCGCTCGAACACGGGTTGCAGGTCGCCGATGTAGACGAAGACGTCGGCGGCAACCGCCAGGTCCCAATGGTTGTCGTAACCGTCCAGATAGCTCAGTAGATCGGCGCAGGCCAGCGTGTCGTAGCCGCCGCGTTCGGCCGCCTTGTCCAGCATCTGCTGCGACAGGTCGACGCCGTCGAGTCGACGCGAGTATTCCGTCAGATACGGCGCGCACAGACCGGTGCCGCAGCCGATGTCCAGCGTGTCAAGGCCGGTCGATGGCGCCACCCGCCGCAGCATCCCGTCGAGATAGGCCGGGGTCTGGTAGTCCAGCACTTGCACCAGATGCTCGTCGAAGTGGTTGGCGTATTGGTCGAACAGGGAGCGCACATATTCGGCCGGCAGCGCGGCCGGCGTCTCGCCGACGCCCAGCGACGCCAGCGCGAAAGCGATGGTTTCCGGATTGTCGCCATGGGCGAGAGCGGCGCGGTAGGCGGCGATCGCCTCGTCGTTGCGCGCCAGCGAGCGAAGGGCGTTGCCGCGATGGTAGTGCGCCAGCGCGTGGTCCGGTTTCAGTTTGAGCGCGTGGTCGTAGCTGTCTAGCGCCGCTTCGAATTCGCCCAGCCGGAACAGGCTCGAACCCTGCGCGCTGTAGGCCTCCGCCCATTCTGGCCGCAGATGGATGGCGCGGTCGAAGCTCTCCACCGCATCCGGCAGCAGGCGCAGGCAGTGCAGCGCGTTGCCGCGCGCGAACCAGGCGTCGGCGTAGCGGTCCTTGATGTTCAGCGCATCTTCCGCCGCGCCCAGCGCCTCCAGGTAGCGGGCTTGGTCCTGCAGCACGATGGCGCGGTTGCAGTGCGCCTCGGCGTAATGCGGTTGAAGCTCGATCGCGCGCTGGTAGCTGAGTAGCGCGTCCTCGAGTCGTCCAAGCTTGCGCAGCGCGTTGCCGCGATTACTCCAGGCCATGGCGTAGTCGGGCAGCAGGGCGATGGCGCGTTCGTGGCTCGCCAGCGCTTCGTCGGCGCGTCCGGCGTCGAGCAGCGCCGCGCCGAGGTTGGCGTGGGCCTTGGCTTGCTGGCCGTCGATGCCGATCGCCTGCGAGATCAGCGCGATGGCGGTTGCCGCGTCGCCCTGCTGGCGGGCGATCACGCCCAGCAGATGCAGCGCGTCGAACTGGCGTGGATTGAGGTTGAGCACCTGGCGGTACAGCGCTTGCGCGGAATGGAGACGACCCTGCTGGTGCAGTTCAACGGCCTGTTGGAGGAAGGACGCCTCGAGGGCGGAATGGGATTCGGTCATAGTGGGCGCATTGTAGATTCAACTGCCCCTATACGTCGAATAAGCCCAGGGAGACACCACCAGCGGCACGTGATAATTCTGCTCCGCGCCGGCCAC
This sequence comes from Duganella sp. AC237, assembly GCF_979254035.1. Lineage (NCBI taxonomy): Bacteria > Pseudomonadati > Pseudomonadota > Betaproteobacteria > Burkholderiales > Oxalobacteraceae > Duganella > Duganella sp. AC237. The sequence goes on from NZ_CEEDEW010000003.1 coordinate 1,327,450, forward strand.
GCCAAAGGCGATCGTCACCTCGTCGATAAAGCGCGGCTCCGGCAGCTCCACCCCCTGCGCGGCGAAATAATCGCCGGCGCCGAACACCAGTTCATACTTCCCGGCTTTCATCGTCTCGCCCTCCAGCAGCGGCGCCGAACAGCGGCCGTCGGCATTGGTGACGTCGGTTTTGATGAGGATGCGCCCCTGCGCGCCGACGGCGTACAGCGCCACCTTCACGCCGGCCCCAGGCTTGCCCTGCGTGATGTCGAGAACGTGCGTACTGAGCTTGCCCATGGTTGTCCTATATGTGTACGTCATAAGTATCTATTGTACAAATCATATACCGATGGAGGTCTGCGCATATATGATTACAGATATATTCCCCATCGACTTGCCGGCGCCCATGACCACTTACGACAACTATCCGCGCGACATGATCGGCTACGGGCCGAAACCGCCCCACGCCCACTGGCCCAATGAGGCCCGGGTGGCCTTGCAGTTCGTGCTGAACTACGAGGAGGGCGGCGAGAACAACGTCCTGCACGGTGATGCCGGATCGGAAACATTCCTGTCCGAGATCATCGGCGCGGCCTCGTTCAGCAACCGCCACATGAGCATGGAATCGCTGTACGAGTACGGTTCGCGCGCCGGTTTGTGGCGCCTGCTGCGCATGTTCGAGGAGCGCAAGCTGCCGCTGACGGTGTTCGGCGTGTCGATGGCGCTCAAGCGGCATCCGGAGGCGGTGGCCGCCTTCCAGTCGCTGGGGCACGAAATCGCCTGCCATGGCCTGCGCTGGATCACGTACCAAAACATGGACGAGGCCACCGAGCGCGCGCACATGAAGGAGGCGGTCGATATCATCCGCGAACTGACGGGAAGCGCGCCGCAAGGCTGGTACACGGGCCGCGATTCGCCCAATACGCGCCGGCTGGTGATGGAGCACGGCGGCTTCCGCTACGATTCCGACCACTACGGCGACGACTTGCCGTTCTGGCAAAAGGTCGACTACACCGACGCCGACGGCAAGGCCGCCACGGCGCCGCAACTGATCGTGCCGTACACGCTCGACACCAACGACATGCGTTTCGCCGCCGCGCAGGGCTTCAACTCCGGCACGCAGTTCTTCGACTATCTGAAGGACGCCTTCGACGTGCTGTACGCGGAAGGCGACCCCAATGGTTTGAACCAGCCGAAGATGCTGTCGATCGGCCTGCACTGCCGCATCGCCGGCCGGCCTGCGCGGGCGGCGTCGCTGGCGCGCTTCCTCGACTACGTGCAGGGGCACGACAAGGTCTGGATCACGCGCCGCATCGATATCGCCGATCATTGGCGTGCCACACATCCATTTGCAGATTGAGACCACGATGTCCGAACCGATTCGTTTTTACTTCCGTGGCGCGGTCCAGGAGATCACCACCGCCGCGCCAACGCGCACCGTGCTCCAGCACTTGCGCGAGGACTTGCATTGCACCGGCACCAAGGAAGGCTGCGCCGAAGGCGATTGCGGCGCCTGCACGGTCGTCATCGGCAGCTTGAACGCAGGCGGCCAGCTGGAGATGAAGTCGGTGAACTCCTGCATTCAGTTCGCGCCGACCCTGGACGGCAAGGCGCTGTTCACGGTCGAAGATTTGCAGCAGGCCGACGGCGCGCTGCATCCGGTGCAGCAGGCGATGGTCGAATGCCATGGTTCGCAATGCGGCTTCTGTACGCCCGGTTTCGTGATGTCGTTGTGGGGCATGTACCTGGACAAGGACGGCCAGCCGGCGCAGCGCAAGGAAATCGATGACTGCCTTTCCGGTAACCTGTGCCGCTGCACCGGCTACCGTCCCATCATCGACGCCGCGCACCGCATGACGGAGCTGCCCAAGGTCGGTTTCGACCGCGAAGCCCTGGCGGAGCAACTGCGCGGACTGCGGCGCGACGCCGGCGCGAGTTATACCGCCAATGGCCAGACCTTCCAGGCGCCGCGCACGCTCGATGAATTGGTGGCGCTGCGCGCCGCGCATCCGGAGGCGACGCTGCTGGCCGGTTCCACCGACATTGGCCTGTGGGTCACCAAGCAAATGCGCGAGCTGGGCGACATCATCTACCTCGGCCACGTCGCCGCGCTGCAAACCATGAATGAGAAGGATGGCATGCTGGAAATCGGCGCCGGCGTGTCACTCGACGATGCGTATCGCGCCTTGGCCGAACTGTATCCTTCCCAATTGAGCGAAATGCGCCAGCGCTTCGCATCCCTGCCGATTCGTAACGCCGGCACGCTGGGCGGCAACGTCGCCAACGGCTCGCCGATCGGCGATTCGATGCCGTGGATGATCGCCCTCGGCAGCGAAGTGGTGCTGCAAAGCGCATCGGGCCGGCGCGTGCTGCCGCTGGAGGCGTTCTACCTCGATTATCAGAAAAAGGATATGCGGGCGGACGAATTCGTCGTCGCCGTGCGCGTGCCGCTGCCGCGCACCGGTATCGCATTCCGCACCTATAAACTGGCCAAGCGCTTCGACCAGGATATCTCCGCCGTTTGCGCGGCGTTCGCGTTCAAGCTCGATGGCGACGTCGTGGTTGACGCCCGCATCGCTTTCGGCGGCATGGCCGCGACGCCGCGCCGCGCGCCCCGCGCCGAGGCCTCGCTGATTGGTCTGCGCTGGAACGAGGCCAATCTGCGCGTGGCGATGGACATGCTGGCGCAGGACTTCGCGCCGCTGTCGGACATGCGTGCCTCCAGTTCCTACCGCATGCAGACGGCGCAAAACCTGCTGCGCCGCTTCTGGTTCGAAACGCGCGCGGATGCACCGCTCGCGGCCGATGCCGTCAACGCCTTCGCCTGCCGCGCCTGAAAGGAGCCACCATGAACCATCCAGCCGCTCCTGTATCTTTAGACGCCGCCAAGGCCGCCGCCGCCGAGGCGTGGAAAGCCGTCGGCGTCGCCCGTCCGCATGAATCGGCCGAGCTGCACGTGCTTGGCCAGGCCACCTACACCGACGATATACCCGAGCAAGGCACCTTGCATGCCGCGCTGGGCCTGTCGTCGAAGGCGCATGCGCGCATCACCGCGATCGACCTGGCGCCGGTGCGCGCCTCGGCCGGCGTGGTGGCGGTCTATTCCGCCGGCGATATCGTCGGCACCAACGACTGCGGCCCGATCATCCACGACGATCCGATCTTCTGCGTGGAGGAGGTGATGTATGTCGGCCAGCCGATCTTTATCGTCGTCGCCGACACGCACGACAACGCCCGTCGCGCCGCCCGTCGCGCCGTCGTCGACTATGACGAGCTGCCGGCCATTTTTACGCCGCAGGAGGCCAAGGCCGCGCAATCGTATGTGCTGCCGCCGATGCAGCTCAAGCGCGGAGAGTTCCAGACCACCTTCGACACGGCGCCGCGCGTGGTCAAGGGACAGTTGTTCGTCGGCGGCCAGGAGCAGTTTTACCTGGAGGGCCAGATCGCCTACGCGATCCCGAAGGAGGACAACGGCATGCTGGTGCAGTGCTCCACCCAGCACCCGAGCGAGATGCAGCATGTGGTCGCCCATGCGATCGGCGTCCATTCGCACAAGGTGCAGGTCGAGTGCCGCCGCATGGGCGGTGGTTTCGGCGGCAAGGAATCGCAATCGGCGCTGTGGGCCGCCGCTGCGGGCATCGCCGCCGCCAAGCTGCGCCGGCCGGTCAAGCTGCGCGCCGACCGGGACGACGACATGCTTGTCACCGGCAAGCGCCATTGCTTCTTCTACGAATATGAAGTGGGCTACGACGACAGCGGCAAGATACTTGCCGCCAAGGTCGACATGACACTGCGCGCCGGCTACTCGGCCGACTTGTCCGGCCCCGTGGCCACGCGCGCCGTTTGCCACTTCGACAATACCTACTATCTGTCGGACGTGGACATTCGCGCCGCCTGCGGCAAGACCAACACGCAATCGAACACCGCCTTCCGGGGTTTCGGCGGGCCGCAGGGCGCCATCGCCATCGAGTACGTGATCGACGAGATCGCGCGCAACCTGGGCCGCGACGCGCTCGACATCCGCCGCCTGAATTTCTACGGCAAGACCGAGCGCAATGTCACGCCATACGGCCAGGAGATCGTCGACAACGTGATCGAGGCGCTGACAACGGAGCTTGAACAAACCAGCGAGTACCGTGCGCGCCGCAAGGCCATCGACGCCTACAACGCGAATAGCCCGGTGCTGAAGAAAGGACTGGCGCTCACGCCGCTCAAGTTCGGCATCGCCTTCAACGTCACCCACTTGAACCAGGCCGGCGCGCTGGTGCACGTGTATGTGGACGGCTCGGTGCTGGTCAATCACGGCGGCACGGAGATGGGGCAGGGCATTAACACCAAGGTGATACAGGTGGTCGCGCATGAACTGGGCCTGGATATGGAGCACGTGCGCGCGACGGCGACCGACACCAGCAAGGTGTCGAACACGTCGGCGACGGCCGCATCGACCGGCGCGGATTTGAACGGCAAGGCGGCGCAGGACGCCGCGCGCCAGATCCGCGAGCGCCTGTCCGCCTACGCGGTCAAACTGTATGGCGACGAGGACGGCCAGCCGGTGCGCTTCTTCGACAACGCCGTTCACGTCAACGGTCATACCGTGCCGTTCCCGGAGCTGGTGCAGAAGGCGTACCTGGCGCGGGTGCAGCTGTGGTCCGACGGTTTTTACGCCACGCCCGGCCTGCACTGGGACCCGAAGACGATGAACGGCCATCCGTTCTCGTATTACGCTTACGGCGCCGCAGTTTCCGAAGTGGTGGTCGACACGCTGACCGGCGAGTGGAAGCTGCTGCGCGCGGACGCGCTGTACGACGCCGGCCGCTCGCTCAATCCGGCGATCGACATCGGCCAGGTGGAGGGCGCCTTCATCCAGGGCATGGGCTGGCTCACTACCGAGCAGCTGTGGTGGAACCCGGCCGGCAAACTGATGACGCACGCGCCGTCCACGTACAAGATTCCCGGCGTGTCCGATTGCCCGGAGGACTTCCGCGTCAAGCTCTATGACAACGGCAACGTGGAGGACAGCATCCACCGCTCCAAGGCGGTGGGCGAGCCGCCGCTGCTGCTGCCGTTCTCGGTGTTCTTCGCGATCCGCGATGCGATTTCCAGCGTCGGCGGCCATCGCGTCAACCCGCCGCTGAACGCGCCCGCGACCAGCGAAGAGATACTGCGCGCGGTGTCCGCAGTGGAAATGGCGGCTTAAGTGAACGAGTGGCTGACAACGCGGATCACGGAGCCGGCGGTGCTGGTGACGGTGGCCATCGTCGAAGGCTCCGGCCCGCGCGAGCCGGGAGCCAAGATGCTGGTGACGACGCAAGGGCAGGTCGACACGATCGGTGGCGGACATCTGGAGATGTGCGCGGTCGAGGTGGCGCGCGGGATGCTGGACGGCGCGCACGCGGCGCGGCTGGAGCGCTATGCGCTAGGCCCGACGTTGGGCCAGTGCTGCGGCGGCGTGGTTCACCTGGCGTTCGAGCTGGTCGATGCCGCGCTGCTGTCCGTGTTCGATAGCTTGAGACTACGCCATCGCGAAGACAGCTGGCGCTTGAGCGCCATCGACGGCCCGTCTGTCTCGCTGCTGCTCGATGTCGATGGCAGGACGGTCGCGGGGGAGGGCGATAGCCCGCCATTGGTTGACCGCAAGCGCGGTACGCATGTGATCAAAGATGCCGCCGGCCGCCGCTGGTTCGCCGATCCGTGCCTGGCTCCGCGCGCGCATCTGCTATTGTTCGGCGCGGGCCATGTCGGCGCCGCCATTGTCCGCATGCTGGGCGAGTTGCCGTGCACCGTCACCTGGATCGACGAGCGCGAGGACATGTTCCCGTCGATGATACCCGCCAACGTCACTGTCGAAGCGACCGACATGCCGGAGGCGCTGGTTGCCGGCGCGCCGGCCAATGCCAGTTACCTTGTGATGACCCACAGCCACGCGCTCGACCAGCGCTTGAGCGAAGCGATATTGGCGCGCGCGGATGTCGGCTGGTTTGGTTTGATCGGCTCCAAGACCAAGCGTGTGCAGTTCGAGCGCCGGATGGCCGCGCGCGGCCTGCCGAAGGACCGCATCGGCGCCATGGTCTGCCCGATCGGCCTGGCCGGCATCACAAACAAGCTGCCCGCAGCGATCGCGGCTTCTGTATGCGCGCAGTTGCTGATCGTGTGGGAGGCCCGGCAGAGCGTCGCGTTGAATCAGGATCACGTAGGGCGGATTAGCGCAGCGTAATCCGCCATGCATGCGCCGCCGACGGCCCATCGATGGCACCACGAAAATTTTGAAAGAACCTCATGTCGAACCCAAATCTGCAAGCCTACCGAGGCAGCTTGCTCCACTTCCTCGCCGATCCGGCCTTCAGCGACCAGTCCTACGACTGGCACGAAGACGGCCTGCTGATCGTCGCCGACGGCAAGGTCCAGGCGGCGGGCGACTACGCCACGCTGCACGCGACCCTGCCGCCGGAAACCGAAGTGCACGACTACAGCGGCAAGCTGCTGATGCCAGGCTTCATCGACACCCACGTCCACTATCCGCAAACCGATATGATCGCCTCGCCGGCCGAAGGCCTGCTGCCCTGGCTGGAAACCTATACCTTCCCGGTCGAGAGTAAATTCGGCGACCCCGCGCATGCCGCCGGCGTGGCCGACTTCTTCCTCGACGAGCTGCTGCGCTGCGGCACCACCACCGCCATGGTCTATTGCAGCGTGCATCCGCAATCGGTGGACGCCTTCTTCACCGCCAGCGAGCAGCGCGGCCTGCGCATGGTCGCCGGCAAGGTGATGATGGACCGGAACTGCCCCGACTACCTGCGCGACACCGCCGAATCGAGCGCGCGCGACACCGAGGCGCTGATCCAGCGCTGGCACAACCACGGCCGCTCGCTGTACGCGATCACGCCGCGCTTCGCGCCCACCTCCACCGAGCAGCAGCTGCACCTGGCCGGCGAACTGGCGCGCGCCTACCCGGACACCTTCATCCAGACCCACGTATCGGAGAACGAAGCCGAATGCGCCTGGGTGCGTGAACTGTTCCCCAAGTCTCGCAGCTACATCGACGTCTACGACAGCTACGGCATGATGCGTCCGCGCGCGATGTACGGCCACTGCATCTGGCTCGATGCGCGCGACCGCGAGCGCATGGCCGAAACTCGTTCCGCCGCCGCCATCTGCCCCACATCGAACCTGTTCCTCGGCAGCGGATTGTTCGACTTCGAGCGGGCCGACCAGGCGGGCGTGCTGCTGTCGCTGGCGACGGATGTCGGCGGCGGCACTTCGTTCTCGATGTTGCAAACCATGAATGAAGCCTATAAAGTAGCGCGCTTGGGCGGCAGTTATCTGCCGGCTTTGCGGATGTTCTACCTGGCCACGCTGGGCGCGGCGCGCAGCATGCAGCTCGAAGGCACGATCGGCAATTTCAGCGCCGGCGCGGAGGCGGACTTCATCGTCGTCGACCCGCAGGCCACGCCGCTGCTGCAGCGGCGCACCGACCGTGTCGAAAGCCTGGAGGAGCTGCTGTTCGCACTGGCGCTGCTCGGCGACGACCGCGCCATCGCGGCGACGTATTCCGCCGGCCGCAAGGTGCACGCCCGCAGCTCGACTTGACTCTATTCACATTGGAAGCCACATGCAAAAAAATATCGCCAGCCTGAAGGCCGTCGCCCTGGCCGCCGCCGTGTTCTGCGCCATGCCGCAAGGCGCGCACGCCGCCAGCAACGAGGACATCGTCAAGCGCCACTTCGCCTCGCTGGTCTCCGGCCAGGAGCCGAAACTGGCCGAGCTGACGATGTTCTTCACGATGATGCCCAAAGGCGGCGATCTGCACCACCACTATTCCGGCGCGATCTACGCCGAGCAGTATCTGGAGTGGGTGGACAAGGAGGGCTACTGCGTCAACAAGACCAGCTTCATGATCGACAAGACCAAGGAGACCGTCGCCGGCGAGCGCGCCAAGCCGCTGGCCGAGCGCGCGTGCCTGTCCGGCCAGGACATTTTGCAAGACAACACGGTGCTGGCCAACCTGCTGCAAAAATGGTCGGACAAGGATTTTTACAACCATAGCGCCATCCAGTCGCCGCCGGACCGCCAGTTCTTCGACACCTTCGGCTACTTTACGCCGGTGGCGTCGACCAACGCCGCCGAAGGCCTGAAGACGCTCAAGCAGCGCGCCATCCAGGAAAACCTGAGCTACATCGAGACCATCTACGAGATCGCGCCGATCGCGCAGGACCCGGCCTTCGACGAAAAAGCGCTGGCCGGCGGCGTGACCGACGCCGACCTGGCCGCCTACAGCACCAAACTGGAAGGCGACAAGGCCTTCCAGGGCTGGATCGGCGCCTACCTGGAAAACGTCAAGACCTCCGGCGCCGGCATCGACGATGCAAATTTCACGATGCGCTACCAGCCGTTCGCGCTGCGCTTCCTGTCGCCGTCGCAGGTGTTCTCGCAGATGGTGTCGAGCTTTAAGCTGGCGTCCTCCAGCCCGATGATCGTCGGCGTGAACATCGTCGGCCAGGAGAGCGTCCACGTGTCGATGCGCGACTACGCGATGCACATGCAGATGTTCAAATTCCTGAAGGCGAAATACCCGAAAGTGAAACTGGCGCTGCACGCCGGCGAGCTGGCGCTGGGCATGGTGCCGCCGGAGGGCCTGACCTTCCATATCCGCGACGCCATCGACGTCGCCGGCGCCAGCCGCATCGGCCACGGCATGGACATCGCCCACGAGACCGATCCGCTGGGCATTATGAAAAAAATGCGTGATCGGCAGATTCCCGTCGAGGTCAATCTGAGTAGTAACGACTTTATTTTGGGTGTGAAGGGGGCCGCGCATCCGGTCACCTTGTACCGCAAATACGGCGTGCCGTTCGTGCTGTCAACCGACGATGCCGGCGTGTCGCGCAATAACCTGTCCGGCGAATACGTGCTGTACGCGGCCCGTTACCAGCCGACTTATGCCGAAGTTAAAAAGCTGTCCTACGACAGCATCCGTTATTCCTTCCTGGCCGAGGCCGACAAGCAGCGGCTGTTGAAGGGATTGGATGGCAAGTTCAGCAAGTTCGAGGCGGAAATTGCTGCGTCGCAAAGCAAGGCCGCGCGCTAGTTCAACGAACGTCACCGGCGACAAGCTGGCTCAACAGCAGGGTGGTGTGGTGCGCAACCCACACCACCCTGCGGTTTGTTACAAAATATCCTTCCGCACAGCAGCATCCGACTGTTGTCATAAATTCCTCTCTGTGGCAGACGCCGCGGTCTTTTTTTAACGCTTGTGGCCGCGATACGACATAAGCGCTACCGGTAGTGTTGCTTTGTGCATTTATACCAATGAAAAGATTTCACGTGAGAATGGCTGATTTATAATTCCGGCTTATTGCACGTCGTCGTTGCACTTGCCTGTGAATCTAGCCTTATTTATATATTTTTCATCTGAATTCGTAAAATAAATCGTATTTGTCATGCTTTTTTCGATCCTGCATAGTTGGATCAAATGATCCAAAAAAGCAAGATTATTGCTTTCTCACAGTTCAGTAGATAAGTGGCAAACCAGGCGGAAGCGTCACCTACGGACGTCACAGCCCTGACATATTAAGCCGTTACACTCACCCGCTGCCGTTGGCACGCCGGGATTTGGGCGGCTCGACCAGTTGCAGCAAACGTAAAGAGGAGTTCCGCCATCAGCGGGATTTCCACATAACTATTAGTCTTTTTTGGGGTTATACAATGATCAATCATAAACGGCTCAAGCTGACGCAAATCGCGCTCAGCCTGTCCATCGCGCTCGCGGCGGCACCGGCCTTTGCACAGAACACGACGTCGGCCATCGGCGGCCGCGTCTCGGTGGCGGACGGCAAGCCTGCGGCGGGTGCCGTGGTGTCCATCCTCCACACCGAATCGGGTTCGGTCACCAATGTGGTGACGGACGCCGAAGGCCGTTATGTGCAGCGTGGCTTGCGTACCGGTGGGCCGTACACGATTACCATCACCAAAGACGGCGTCACCGAAACGCGCAAGGACGTCTACATCCAGCTGGCTGAAACGGCCAGCGTCGACGCCACCCTGGGCGCGCCTGCCATGCAGACCGTGACCATCGCCGGCACCGGCGGCCGCTCGGACAAGTTCAACAAATCGTCGATGGGCGCCGGCACCAGCATCAGCGCGACCGAACTGGCGATCCAGGGCTCGATCAACCGCAACCTGCAGGATTACGCCCGTGCCGACCCGCGCGTGTCGCAGACCGATAAAGAGCGCGGCGAAATGTCCGTGGCCGGCCAGAACTCGCGCTACAACTCGCTGACCATCGACGGCGTGTCCGTCAACGACACCTTCGGCCTGGAGGCGAGCGGTTCGCCGACCGCCAAGCAGCCGATCTCGATCGACGCGATCCAGTCGGTGCAGGTCAACGTCGCTAACTACGACGTCACGCAGAAGGGCTACACCGGCGGCAACATCAACGCCGTGACCAAGTCCGGCACCAACACCGTCAAGGGCAGCGTCTACTACGTGTTCCGTAACGACAGCATGGCCGGCGACCGCTTCAACGCCACCAACAACACCTACGCGGCGCCCGCGCCGTTCAAGGAAACCACCAAGGGCGGCACCATCGGCCTGCCGCTGATCCAGGACAAGCTGTTCCTGTTCGCCGGCTGGGAAAAGCTGGAATCGACCCGCGCCGCGCCGGCCTTCGGCCCGCTGGGCAGCTCGGTGACCAACGTCGGCATCACCCCGTCGGCCATCGCCTCGGCGCAGTCGATCGCGCAGAGCGCCTATGGCGTCGATATCGGCAACAGCAATGTGCCGTCGGGCGCCGCGCTCGATGTCACCGACAAGCTGGTCAAGTTCGACTGGAACATCAGCGACAATCACCGCGCCATGTTCCGTTACTCGAAGACGGACCAGACCGAGCCTATCTTCAGCGGCCTGTCGGCCACCGGCCTGTCGCTCAACAGCGAATGGTACCAGCAGGGCAAGACCATCGAAACCAAGGTCGCCCAGGTACTGTCGGACTGGACGCCGACGTTCTCGACCGAGTTCAAACTGTCCTCGCGCGACTACGATTCTGTGCCTAAACTGAATACGCAGCTGCCGTTGATCGGCCTGCAATTCTCCGGCGCGCTGCCACCGGGCACGCCGTCGACCGTTTCGTCGGCCAACCGCACGCTGTTCTTCGGTACCGACAACAGCCGTCAACGCAACATCCTGGGCACCAAGACCATCGACGCCTACGCCGGCGCCAACTGGTCGCTGGGCGACCATGAAATCAAGTTCGGCAGCGATTACAGCCGCAACAAGATCTACAACGCGTTCCTGCAAAACGTCTGGGGCAACTACACCTTCGGTTGCATCACCAACGTCGCCTACCAGTTCAACAACAACGCCAACTTCAACTGCGGCACCGGCAGCAACGCCCAGATCGAAGCGGCCGTGCTGGAGAACTTCCGCCGCGGCCGTCCAAGCAGCTACAGCGTGCAGGTCGCCAATCCAGGCCTGACCCTGGACGACGCCGTATCGCAGTTCACGATGAAGAACTATGGTGCCTTCATCCAGGACACCTGGGCGGTCAGCTCGAACCTGAACGTGAGCTTCGGCGTGCGCGTCGACGGCACCGATGTCGCCGAGCGTCCGCTGCGCAACGACCGCGTGGCGCAGGCGGCCATCGCCGGCAACCCGGCCACCAACACCCGCGCCACCGGTGGTTTTGGCATGGACAACACCAACACCTTCGACGGCCAGAAGTTGTTCCAGCCGCGCGCCGGCTTTAACTACAAGCTCGACACCGCCCGTCAGACGCAAATCCGCGGTGGCGCCGGCCTGTTCCAGGGCTCCGCCCTGACCGTCTGGCTGTCCAATCCGTTCTCCAACACCGGCGTGCAGACCCGCACCGTGGGTTGCGGTATTGCCGGTTACGCGGCGTGCCCGAGCACCGACGGCTTGTTCCGTACGGACATCAACAACCAGGTGACCAGCTTCACCGGTTCGGTCCCGGCCGCCAACGTCGATATCCTGGCCCCAGGTCTGAAGCAGCCTTCGGTATGGAAAGCGAATATCGCGGTTGAAACGGAACTGCCATGGTACGGTCTGGTGCTGAGCGCCGAGTTCCTGAAGACCAAGGCCAACGACGCGATCTACTACCAGAACGCCAACTTGGGCGTTGCTACCCGCACCGGCACCGACGGCCGCGCGCTGTATTACAGCCCGCAAGGTTACAACCAGGCTTGCTGGTCGCCAACCGGCGCCTCGATCTCCAACGGCGTTTGCTCGGGCTTCGTCGCCAAGGCCTTGAGCAACTCGTCGTTCAACAACGTGCTGGTCGCCACCAAGACCGACCAGGGCTACAGCAATGTCGCCACCGTCTCGCTGACCCGTCCGATGATGAACGGCTGGAGCTGGTCGGCCGCGTACAGCTACACCTCGGCCAAGGAAGTATCGCCGCTGACGTCGTCGACCTCGGCGTCGAACTACTCGAGCCGCGCCACGTTCAATCCGAACGAGGAAGTCAACGCCAACTCGACCTATCTGGTGAAAGACCGTATCAGCGCGCTGCTCAACTTCCGCAAGCGCTTCTTCGGCAGCTACAACACCACCTTGGGCGTGTTCTACGAAGGTCGTTCGGGCAAGCCTTACAGCTGGACCGTCAACAACGACTTGAACGGTGACGGCCTGGCCGGCAACGACCTGATGTTCATCCCTTCGGCGCCGGGTTCGGGCCAGGTGGTGTTCTATGGCGACACGGCCACCAACCACGCCAACGAAGACAAGTTCTGGAGCATCGTCAATTCCAATGGCGTGCTGCGTAATTCGAAAGGCCGCGTTGTCGATCGCAACAGCGACTTCGCGCCTTGGACCAACAGCTTCGACGTTCGCATCGCCCAGGAAATTCCTGGCTTCTTCAACAATAAGGCGACGTTCTCGCTCGACATCTTCAACTTCGGCAACCTGCTGAACAAGAAGTGGGGCCGTATCAATGAAGTCGGCTTCCAGAGCAATGGCGGTGTGGCGCGCAGCTTCGTCGACTACCAAGGTTTGGATGCGGCCGGCAAGTACGTGTACCGCGTGCGCGATGTCGAAAGCGTCGATGTCCGCCAAGTCAAGGGCGAGTCGCAGTGGGCAATCCAGGCAACGGTACGTTACGAATTCTAAGTTCGTAGCACGTCTCTGATCCGAAAACGGCTGGTGGCGACATCAGCCGTTTTTTTATGCCGGGACGGTTTGTAACGTAATATTTTCACCGGGCCCGGCGGCGTTTTTCGCCCGGCCCGGGCTGTACAATATTTGATTATTTCCGAGTTGATCAGTAATGACTAAACCATTGAGTTCCGTCGCCCGCGCCGTGTTGGTGGGCGCGCTGGCGGCCTTGTCCGGCGGCTGCGCGTTTTTGTCGCCGCCGTTGCCGCCCGGCGTCGTCGAGGTGCAACTGGTCACGCTCAACGACTTCCACGGCAACCTCGAACCGAGCAAATACGTGTGGGATAGCGTGCGAAACCGCGACGCGCGCACGGTGATGGCGGGCGGTATCGATACGCTGGGCGCGGCGTTGCAGGCCTGGCGCAAGCAGGACCCGGAACTGCTGCTGGTGGGCGCCGGCGATTTGATCGGCGCCAGTCCGGCCATTTCGTCGATGTGGGCCGACGAGCCGACCATGGCCGCGATGGATTTATTGGGGCTGCGCGCGAGCACCGTCGGCAATCACGAATTCGACGCCGGCCGTGTCGAGCTGCTGCGCCAGCAGAAGGGCGGCTGCAAATCGCCGCGCGCCGACAAGGCCTGCAAGTTCGACCCGGACTACGCCGGCGCGAAATTCAGTTATCTGGCGGCGAACGTGATCGACATGGTCACCCGCAAGCCGATCCTGCCGGCCTACAGGATCGAGACGGCGCATGGCGTCAAGGTGGCCTTCATCGGCACCGTGTTGCGCGAGACCGCCGAAACCTCGCTGGCCTCGGGCATCGCCGGCCTCCAATTCATCGACGAGGCGGACGCCATCAACCGCCAACTGCCGGAACTGCGCCAGCAGGGCGTCGGCGTGTTCGTCGTGCTGCTGCACCAGGGCGGCACCACCGTCGAGAAGTTCGACCAGCAGGATTGCAGTCAGCTGAAAGGGCCGGTCGTCGATGTCGTCAAACGCCTCGATCCGGCGATCCGGGTGGTGGTCAGCGGCCACTCGCACAAGGGCTATCTGTGCCGGGTGGACGGCCGTCTGGTGACGCAGTCCGATTCGGCGGGCCATGTGATGGCGCGCATCAAGCTGCGGGTCGATACCGCCACCAACACGCTGCGCGACGTCAGCGCCACGCAGGAGGTGATGGTGCCCGGCACCTGGCCCGCCGATCCGGCGCTCGATGCGTATCTCAAGACGGCGCGCGAGCGCAGCGCGGCGCAACTTGCGCGTCCGGTGGCGGCGCTGGCCGTGCCCAGCGTGGAACGCGGTCTCGATGACAACGGCGAGTCGCCGCTGGGCGATCTGGTGGCCGACTCGGTGCTGGCGGCGGGCCGTCCCTTCGGCGTGCAGATCGCTTTCATGAACAACGGCGGCATCCGCAAGGATCTGGAAAGTGGCGCGGGCAACCGCGTCACCGTCGGCCAGGCGCAGGTGGTCCTGCCGTTCGCGAACAAGCTGGTGGCGATGAACCTGAAAGGGTGGCAGATCCACGAGCTGCTGGAGCAGCAGTGGCTCGGCGGGCGCGACTCTTGGCGCGGGCTGTTGCAGGTGTCCGAGGGCTTCACCTACCAGTGGGATGCGAAGCGCGGCGAGGGCAGCAAAGTGGTGCCTGACAGCGTGACGTTGAACGGCGTACCGCTGCAGAGGGAGTCGTCGTACCGGGTGATGGTGAATAACTTCCTGGCCGAAGGCGGAGATGCTTTTCCGATGTTCGCCAATGGCGCGAACCGCGCCGAAACGGGCATCCTCGCCGTCGATGCGCTGACCGCTTATCTGGTCAAGCGCGAAGAGGCGGGCAAGCCGGCCGGCAAGGCCGAAACGCAGCAGCGCATCAGGCGCCTGCGGTAGTCAAGACTAAACATATTCATTGGAGTTACCGCTATGCGTCGTATTTTACTTTCCGTTGTCGTGCCCGCGCTGCTGGCATCGGCCGCGCCGGCCCGTGCCGAGTTTTCCATGCCCGGCTTTGAACTGGTGCAGACTGCGCCCGTCGAAACACCGCTGCGCAGCGACGACCTGCGCGATCCCGCGACGGTGTGGAGCGAGATGTTCGACAACGCCAAGACCGAGATCGTGATCGGCCAGTTCTACGCGGTCAACAAGCCGGGCAGCGTGTTCGACAAGGTGGTCGAGCGCCTGGCGGCGGCCGGCAAGCGCGGCGTCAAGATCCGCTTCCTGCTTGAACAGAAAGGCATCGGCCTGTCGGAGAAGCCAACCCTGGACCAGTTGCGGGCGATTCCGAACCTGGAACTGCGCATCCTCGATTTCAGCAAGTTGACCGGCAACGGCATCATCCACGCCAAGTACATGGTGGTCGATGGCGCCACCGCGTTTATCGGCAGCCAGAACTTCGACTGGCGCTCCTTCGAGCATATCCACGAGACGGGACTGCGCATCACCGATCCGAAGCTCGTCGGCCAGGTGCTGGCGGTGTTCAACCAGGACTGGCGCGCGCAGGCGCTGACGGAGCAGGGCACGGCGGTGCCGGCGCTGAACGCGGCTGCCAGTACACCCGCCGCCGCGCCCAACTATCGCCAGGAGACCTTCCTCCTGGCGAGTCCCAACCGTTACAACCCGGCCGGCATCGGCGACTCCGAGTCCGGCTTGCCGGCGCTGCTGGCCGACGCCAAGAGCGAAGTGCGCATCCAGCTGCTCGACTACGCGCCGCTCAGTTATGGTCCGAAGGGCACGCGGCCCTACTACGCCGTGATCGACAACGCGGTGCGCGCCGCCGCCAACCGCGGCGTCAAGATCAAGCTGATGGTATCCAATTGGAACCTGGAACAGCCGGCGCAAGCCTACCTGAAAAGCCTGGCGATGCTGCCGAACGTGGAGATCCGCGTGGTGACGATACCGGTGGCGTCGGACGGCTTCATTCCGTTCGCGCGCGTCATCCACAGCAAGACCATGGTGATCGATAATCAGATCGCGTGGGTCGGCACCAGCAACTGGGCAGGCGGCTACATGGATTTGTCGCGTAATATGGAAGTGGTGATGCGCAACGAGAAAATGGCGCAGCGCCTGGCGGCGACGCAGGAGCAGATCTGGAGCTCGCAGTACGCGCAGGCGCTCGACATCAACAAGCAGTATCCCAAACCTGTAAAAGGCAAAGCGGAATGAAGAAGCTATTGTTGGTGACGGCGCTTGGCGGCGCCTGCGCACTCGTCTCGTTGAACGCGCAGGCGTGGGGTAATGACGGCCACCGTGCGGTCGGCGCCATCGCCGATCAGCTGATCAAGGGTAGCAACGCCGAAAAGCGCGTGCAGGCCTTGCTGCTGCCCGGCGAGACCCTGGAGAAGGTCGCCATCTGGGCCGACTGCGTCAAGGGGACTTATTGCGGCCCGCAGACTACCGAGATGGAAGCCTACGTCGCAGCCAATCCCCGGCATACCGAGTATCACTACACCAACGTGCCGTTCCAGCTGACGGAGTACCACGACCACGCGCTCGGCACCGCCGACGACGACATCGTGCAAACGCTCAAGCAGTGCATCGCCATTTTGCAGGGCAAGGGCGACAAGGCCACCAATCCGCACAACTTCACGCCGCGCCAGGCCTTGCTGATGCTGGCTCACCTGACGGGCGATATCGCGCAACCGCTGCACGTAGGCGAAGCGTATGTCGGCAAGGACGGCGGTTTCGTCGTGCCGGCGGGGCAGGCGCAGTTGGATGCCGGCGAGGCGTTCGCCACGCAAGGCGGCAATAATCTGCTGCTCGATGAGGTCAAACTGGGCGAGAGCAGCGGACGCCTGATTCCGCCGCCGGAGGCTGAAAACGTCGACCCACCAGGGCCGCCGCGCCCGCCGAGGGCCACCCGTCCGTTGCATTCGTATTGGGATGGCACGACGGTGAACTACGCCTTCCGCCGCATCGATGCGCGCTCGCCGCAGCAGTTCGCGGAAGCGGTCATCGCGGCCAATCCGACTGTGGCCGTCGACGGCGGCGATCCGGTGAACTGGCCGTACCGGTGGGCCGAACAAGCGTTGGTGGTGTCCAAGCGCGCTTACAACGGCGTGGTTCCGGGTGCGATATCCAGGCAGACCAGCAAGAGCAGTGGCGCGGTGTACGGCGTGTGGCCTGTGTCGGTGCCCGATGACTATCCGGTGCCGACATCGGCCGACGCCAGGACGCAGCTGACACTGGGCGGCTATCGTTTGGCCGCGGTCCTCAAAGCCATCTGGCCTTGAGTGGTCAGCCGGCCAGCACCACCTCGATACCCATGGCGCGGTAGGGCGCCAGCAGGGCGTCGGATACGCCGGCGTTGACGATGATCGCGCCCACGCTTTGCATCGGCGCGATCTGGAACGGTGATGCGGTGTCCAGTTTTTCCGGCGACGCCAGCACCACCGTTTTTTGCGCCGCTGCCGCGATCGCGCGTTTGACGCCCGCTTCGTCGTAGTCGCCGGTACTGATGCCTTGCTCCGGATGCAGGCTGCACACGCCCATGAAGTAGATGTCGGTGCGAATCTGCGCGATGGCCTCCAGCGCGGCCGGTCCCATGGCGACGATCGAATGCTTGAACAGGTGGCCGCCGATGATGATCACCGCGATCAGCGGATGCTCCGTCAGTTCGACCGCGATGCTGGGACTGTGGGTGACGACGGTGCATTTCAGGTCGGCTGGCAAATGGCGCGCCAGCTGGACCGCTGTCGTGCCGCCGTCGATAAATACCACTTGCCCCGGCTTGATCATGGCGGCGGCCGCGCGCGCGATGGCCGGTTTGGCGTCGCTCGATATTTGCTGGCGCTCGGCGAAGTTGCCCATCGCCGGCGATGCGGGCAGCGGCGCCGCCAACGGCAGGGCGCCGCCGTGCACCCGCTGCAGCAAACCTTCGCCTGCCAGCTCCCGCAGGTCGCGGCGTATCGTATCCTCCGACAATCCCAATTCCTCGCTCAGCGATTTGGCGACAATCTGACCATCCTGTTTCAGGCGGGAGAGCAGTAGTTCCTTGCGTTGACGTGTTAGCATGGTTTGCATGAATTATCTTGATATTGCACGATATTGCATGATATCTTAAAAATACGCAATCAAAAAAAGGAAGGCCGCCATGCCCGAAGACCGCATCCGCATTCACAAAGTCGAAACTTTGTCCGACGACTGGTTCGTGCTGAAAAAGACGACGTTCGACTATCGCCGTAGCGACGGCACGTGGCAGCGCCAGTCGCGCGAAACCTATGATCGCGGCCATGGCGCCACGATCCTGCTTTACAACCGCGAGCGGCGCACCGTGGTGCTGGTGCGGCAGTTCCGCTTTCCGGCGTATGTCGAGGGGCACCCCGGCTTTTTGATCGAGGCGCCGGCCGGGCTGCTGGACCAGGCCACGCCGGAAGTGCGCATCAAGGCGGAGGTGGAGGAGGAGACGGGCTACCGCATCGGCGAAGTGCACAAAGTGTTCGAAGCGTTCATGAGTCCCGGATCGGTCACCGAGCGGCTGCACTTCTTCGTCGCCGAATACGATCCGGCCTCGCGTCCCGGCGCCGGCGGCGGGGTGGCGGAAGAGGGTGAGGACATCGAAGTTCTGGAGCTGACGATGGAGCAGGCGATGGCGATGATGGCCTCCGGAGAAATCGCCGACGGCAAAACCATCATGCTGCTGCAATACGCCGCGCTGCACCTGCTGCGCTAAATTTGGATCGCGCACTCGATATGACCTCTGATGCACGCAATGGCGGATTACGGCGTTCCGCCTAATCCGCCCTACGTATCTCTGTAGCAATGTGAGCCTCATTGGAGTTTCCGAATGCTCGATCGACAGAAAAGGTTTAAAGTTCTAATCATGAAAACCAGCGTTGAGAAAATCGATGGCATGGCCCTGGCTGCGGCATGGCAGGAGTTCGACCACATCGCGAGGCTGAGGCCGATCAAAACCGAAACAGACTATGATCACACTGTCGCATTGATGAACCGGGTACTGGATGTGATGGGGGAAGATGAACACCATACCTTGGCGGGATTATTGGAATTGTTAGCGGAAATGGTTAGCAGCTACGACAAGATACATTATCCGTTGGAGCAATTATAGAAAGTATCAATGCACTTCATTAGTAGGATACTCGTCGCTGCGATAGCGGCCTTGCTCCTCTCAAGCCACGCTGGCGCCGCCAGTTACGTCGGCAACGCCAAGGCAGGCCAAGCGGCGTTCCGCAAGTGCGCCTCGTGCCATCAGGTCGGCCCCTACGCGCAGGCCGGCTATGGCCCGCAGCTGAACGGTATCATCGGCCGCAAAGCCGCTGCCACGCCAGATTTCAAATATTCCGAAGCGATGAAGAAATCAGGCATCGTCTGGACCGAGCAAAAGCTGGCCGCCTACATGCGCGCGCCGCACGACGTGGTGCCGGGGACCAGCATGCGGTTCTGGGGCATCAGCGACGACCAGCAGATCGCCGATCTGCTGGTGTATATGCGGGAGTTCCGCTAGGGGAGCGCGCGCTTAGCGCGACTTGACGAACGGGATGCCGAGCGATTTCGGCGCCACCGACTTGGCCATCAAGCCGGCCAGCACGATCACGGTCAGCACGTACGGCACCATCTGGATCATCGCGCCCGGCAGGCGGCCGATGCCAGGCAGTTCCACGCCTTCGATCTGGATTTGCACCGCGCCGAAGAAGCCGAACATCAGGCAGCCCAGGAAGGTGTACAGCGGACGCCAGTTACCGAACACCATCGCGGTCAGCGCCAGGTAGCCGGCGCCGGCCGACATGTCGCGCAGGAAGAAGCCACTCTGCACGATCGACAGGTAGGCGCCAGCGAACGAGCACAGGAAACCGGCAATCAGCATCGCCATGTAGCGCTGGCGCTCGACGCTCACGCCCGCCGCGTCGGCCGCGTGCGGGTTCTCGCCACAGGCGCGCAGGCGCAGGCCGAAGCGGCTGTGATAAACGATCCAGTGCACCAGCGGCACCAGCGCGAAGGCCATGTACACCAGCACCGAATGGCCGCCGATCAGATGCGCGTACACCCAGCCGATGACCGGGATGCCCTCGACCGCCGCCGTTCCGGGCAGCACCACGTCGAACAGCCGCGCGGACCCGAGGTCCGGCGTGCGGCCGCCCTGCTGGAAGATGTACTGCGCGACGACGAAGGTCAGGCCGCTCATGGCGATGTTGATGGCGATGCCGGCCACCAGCTGGTTGCCCTTCTGGGTGATGGCGATGTAGGCCTGCAGGCTGGCCAGCAGCATCGACACCACGATGCCGGCCATGACGCCGTACCACGGGTTCTGCGTGGTGAAGGCGACGGCCGCCGAGACGAACGCCGACGCCAGGATTTTGCCTTCCAGGCCGATGTCGATCACGCCCGAGCGCTCGGCGAACAGGCCGGCCATGCCGGCGAAAATCAGCACCGGCGCGTTGCGCACGGTCGATACCAGGATACTGCCGATATGGAGGTCGTCAAAAGTCATAGTGTCCTCACTTCTTCAGTTTGAGCATTTTGGCGATCACCGGCGCGTACAGGTTTTCCATCGCGCCGCAGAACAGGATGATCAATCCCTGCACCAGGATCACCGTCTCCGGCGGGATGTTCTGCTTCTCCAGCGACAGGTCGAAGCCGCCCTGGGTCAGCGCGCCGAACAGCACCGCCGACAGGAAGATGCCGACCGGATGCTGGCGGCCCATCAGCGCGATGGCGATGCCGATGAAGCCCGCGCCGCCGACGAAGTTGAGCGACAGGTAGTGGGTCGAACCCATGATGGAATTGACCGATCCGAGACCGGCCAGCGCGCCCGAGATCAGCATAACGATGATGATCATCTTGCTGATGCGGATGCCCGCGTAGTGGGCGGCGTGCTTGTTCAAGCCCGTGGCGCGCAGCTTGAAGCCCCACGAGGAGCGCGACACCACCACGCCGTAGATCACCAGCGCGATGATCGCCAGGAAGAAGCTGATGTTGAGCGGCGTCTCGCCCAGCACCGGGAACCATTGGTTCAGGCGCGGCATTTCGGCGGCGGCCGCGAACGAGCGGCTGGCAGGATTTTGCTCGCCCGCCGGCACCAGCTTGACGATCACGGTGTTCATCAGCGCGGCGGCGATGTAGTTGAACATGATGGTGGTGACCACCACGTGGCTGCCGCGCTTCGCTTGCAGATAGCCGGGCACGAAGGCCCACAGCGCGCCGAACAGCGCGGAGCCGATCATGCCGACCGGGATCAGCACCAACGCCGGCAAGGTGATGTCGAAGGTCAGCATCGCCAGTGTCAGGCCAAGGCCGGCGAAGTACATCTGGCCTTCGGCGCCGATGTTGAACAGGCCCGCTTCCATGGCGATCGACACGGCCAGACCGGTGAAGATGAAAGTGGAAGCGTAGAACAGCGTGTAGCTCAAGCCTTCCGGATTGACGACGGCGCTGTTGATCAGGATCGCCAGCGATTCGGTCGGACTTTCGCCCAGCAGGTGGATCACCAGCGCGGTCACCAGCAGTGCGGACACCAGGTTCAGAAGGGGCAGGGCAAACGCGGTCGCCCAGCGTGGCAGGTCTTTGTTCATGATTTGTGCATTCCGCCCATCAGCAAGCCGATACGGGTCGTGTCGAATTCTTCAATTTTCAGTTCGCCGGTGATGCGGCCGCCGCACATGACGAGGATGCGGTCCGCCAGCGCGCGCACTTCCTCCAGTTCGACCGACACCAGCAGGATGGCCACGCCGGAGTCGCGCAGGGCCAGCAGCTGTTTGTGGATGCTCTCGATGGTGCCGATGTCGACGCCGCGCGTGGGCTGGCCCACCAGCATCAGCTTGGGCTGCGCCAGCACTTCGCGCGCGATCACCACTTTCTGCTGGTTGCCGCCGGAGAGCAGGCCGATACGCAGGTCGTGGTTGTCGGGCCGTACGTCGAAGCTTTTCATCAGCGCGTCGCAGCGCGCCGCGATGGCCTTGAAGTTAAGCAGGCCCCATTTGTTTTTCAGCTTGTCCTGGTAGCCGAGGATGGTGTTGTGCATGACCGAGAAGGCCTTGACGACGCCGTCGCGCAGGCGGTCCTCCGGCACGTGGGCGATGCCCAGTTCGCGGAAAGTGCGCGGCAGGCCGTCCGGATCCGAGCGGCCGGCGTACGGCAGGTCCTTGCCGAGGAATTC
Organism: Duganella sp. AC237; assembly: GCF_979254035.1. Classification (NCBI taxonomy): domain Bacteria; kingdom Pseudomonadati; phylum Pseudomonadota; class Betaproteobacteria; order Burkholderiales; family Oxalobacteraceae; genus Duganella; species Duganella sp. AC237. Next base: position 1,349,634 of record NZ_CEEDEW010000003.1, read on the forward strand.
CAGCTTGCCGGAGGTCGGCAGGCGCATGCCCGACAGGATCTCCATCAATTCGCTTTGGCCGTTTCCGGAGACGCCGGCGATGGCGACGATCTCGCCGGCGCGCAGGGTGAAGCCGATATCGGCCAGCAGCTTGACCTGCTGGTCATCGCTGAGCTGAAGGTTCTCGACGCGCAGCACCGGCGCGCCGGGATTGTAGGGCGCGCGCGGCAGGTTGTTCTCGATCGGACGGCCGACCATCATGTTGGCCAGGTCTTCCTTGGTGGTGCCGGCGGTCGGCAAGGCGCCGATCACGCGGCCGCCGCGCATCACGGTGACGGTGTCGGTGATGTCGAGGATTTCCTGCAGCTTGTGGGTGATCAGGATGATGGTCTTGCCCTGTTCCTTGAACAGGCGCAGGATCTCGAACAGCGACGCGGTTTCCTGCGCCGTCAGCACGGCGGTCGGCTCGTCGAGGATCAGGATGTTGGCGCTGCGGTAGATCTGCTTGAGGATCTCGACGCGCTGCTGCGCGCCCACCGACAGGTCGTGGATGGTGGCCAGCGGATCGACGTCGAGCTGGTAGCGCGCGCAGATCTCGCGCAGCTTTGCCTCGACGGCGGCGCGCTTCGATTGGAGCTTGAACCCGCCCTCGCTGCCCAGCATGACGTTGTCGAGCACCGTCATGTTCTCGACCAGCATGAAGTGCTGGTGCACCATGCCGATGCCGAGCGCGATCGCCTCCTGGCTGTTGTGGATGCGACGCGCCTGGCCATCGAGCAGGATCTCCCCGCCGTCGGCGCGGTAGTAGCCGTACAGGATACTCATCAGGGTCGATTTGCCGGCGCCGTTCTCGCCCACTAGGCCGTGGATCGATCCCTTGGCGATGGCGAAGCTGACATCCGTGTTCGCCTTGACAGCTCCGAAATGCTTGGAGATGCCGCGAAATTCTACTGCTGGCTGCATAGGGTCGTTTTCGGTTCGGTTAGATAGTAAACGCGTAAAACACTAAACGCTTAAAACGTTAAACGCGCCGCTCGGGGGACAACCCCGGCGGCGCGCTCGTGTTCAAACTGGTGTCAGACCGGGCAGGCCGCGCCGGAACGGATATCGAAGACCTTCACTTTGCCGTCGATGATGTCCTTGCGCGCGCCCAGCACGCGCTTTTCGATCTCCGGCGTGATCAGCGAACGATTGTTGGCGTCCAGCGCCCAATCGACGCCGCCTTCCTTGATGCCCTTGGCGGTCACGCCGGCCTTCCAGGTGCCGGCCTTGACCTGCATGAAGGAGTCGTAGACGGCGTTGTCGACGCGCTTGACCATCGAAGTCAGGATCGCACCCGGATACAGGTGGTTCTGGTTGGAGTCGACGCCGATGGCCAGCTTGCCTTTTTCCTTGGCCGTCTGCAGCGTGCCCAGGCCCGAACCGCCGGCCACCGCGAATACCACGTCGACGCCGCGGTCGAACTGCGAGCGGGCCAGCTCACCGCCCTTGGCAGGGTTGTTCCACGAGTCGGCGGTGGTGCCGACCATGTTGGAGGTGACGTCGACCTTTTTGTCGACCGCCTTCGCGCCCTGGGTGTAGCCGCAGGCGAAGGTGCGGATCAGCGGGATGTCGACGCCGCCGATGAAGCCGAGTTTTTTGGTTTTGGACGCCATCGCGGCGGCCACGCCGACCAGGTACGAGCCTTCTTCTTCCTTGAAGGTGATCGAATTGATGTTGGCGCCTTGCGCCACGCCGTCGATCAGCACGAAACGCACCTTCGGGAATTCCTTGGCGACCTTCTGCACGGCCGACTGCTGGGCGAAGCCGATCGAGGCGATCAAGTCCATGTTCTTGCGCGCGAGGCCGCGCAGCACTTGCTCGGCCTGGGTGTCGCTGGAGGCTTGCACCTCGGTGAAATTGATATTGGTTTCCTTCTTGAAGCGCGAGGCGCCTTCAAAAGCGGACTGGTTGAACGATTTGTCGAACTTGCCGCCCGCGTCATACACGATGGCCAGTTTTGGATCCGCCGCGGACGCGCTGGCAGCGATACAGATGGCTGCAACCGTCAAACTAAGTTGTGAAAGTTTCATGAGTAGGCTCCTGGAAGATCGATATTGTATATTTTTATTGGACGAAACATATAATCCGGTGCCGTTTTATAGCGGCAAACCCCTGATTTTTAGAGCGTTACCTCTGACTTGGCCGCTTCCCGCCACCACGGCGCGTCGAAAGCTTGTTTAAATTGCAGCGCGCGTCAACCCGTCTTGCGCGCCGGTCAGGTCCGTCCCCGCCGCCTATGTCGCACTGCCGCAACAGTCGGCGCCAAATTAAATATTTTTGTATTGTTGCTTTTTGTCCTATTGGAAAAACTTCCTGCCGTTCGGATAAGCCGGGCGCCACGCATCAAGCGGGCTGTGCCAGCGGCCCCCTGTCATTCTCAAATACCCTTCATTGCTGCAAGCCACCAGCGTTTCCGCTGGGGAATCGGCTATTTTTTAGGCAATCCGTCACTATGCATCACCGTGGATATGTACGACAAATTCGATTTTATTTAGTCATTTATATAAAATAGATATGAATCGAACCATGGAAAAAGTAGGTTTATGTCATTTTTTTCCATGCTAGGATGATCGGAATAACTACAAATACCATCCAAACTTATACAACCGGGAGCAGCATTTATGAGCAAGAACAGTAGTGGTTTCGCAGCGCGGTCGTTGATCGCCCTGGCCGTGGCGAGCGCCTTCCCGCTGCACATGGCCCTGGCCACCGAAGCGGGCGCGAACGCCCAGCCGGCAGCCGCTGAGGGACAAGACGCTGCGGCTGCGCCCGCCGCCACCGGCAGCACCGGCAACCAGCTGGAAACCGTGATCGTGACCGCGCAGCGCCGCGCCGAGAACATCAAGGACGTGCCGATGTCGATCGCCACCATCAAAGGCGACAAGCTCGACGTGCTGACCTCCGGCGCCGGCGACATCCGCGTGCTGTCGGGCCGCTCGCCCTCCCTGAACATCGAATCGGACTACGGCCGCGCCTTCCCGCGCTTCTACATTCGCGGCCTGGGCAACACCGACTTCGACCTGAACGCCTCGCAGCCGGTCGGCTACGTGATGGACGACATCGTCCAGGAAAACGCCATGCTCAAGGGCTTCCCGGTATTCGACGTCGACCAGGTCGAAGTGCTGCGCGGCCCGCAGGGCACGCTGTTCGGCCGTAACTCCCCGGCCGGCGTGATCAAGTTCGACTCGGCCAAGCCGGTCTTCAAGCAGGAAGGCTATTTGCAGCTGGGCATCGGCAACTACTCGGCCAAGAATGTCGAAGGCGCGTTCAACTTCCCGGTCAGCGACACCGTTGCGTTGCGCTTCTCCGGCACCAGTCAGCACCGCGACGACCGCGTGCACAACACCAACCCGACCCCGGGCAAGGGCACCCAGGACTTCGAAGGCTACGGCGACAACGCCTTCCGCCTTCAGGCGCTGGTGCAGCCGAACAAGGATTTCAGCGCGCTGTTTAACTACCACCAGCGCAACTACCATGGCAGCGCCACGCTATTCCGCGCCAACATCATCAAGCAGGGCACCAACGACATCGTTGACGGTTTCGACTACGGTTCCTACCCGACCGACGGCGTCAACTACCAGAAGCTGGAAACCAAGGGCGGCAGCATGCGCCTGAAGTACAACGCGGGCGATATTACGCTGCACTCGATCACCGGCTACGAAAAACTCAAGTTCAACAGCCGCGCCGACGTCGACGGCGGTTATGGCGCCGTGTTCGCGCCGCCATACGGCCCGGGCCGTATTCCGTTCCCGGTCGAGACCGCCGACTTGTTGCCGGACCACAAGCAGTTCACGCAAGAGTTCCGCGCCGAGTCCAACTACGCCGGCCCGCTGCAATGGATCGGTGGGCTGTTCTATTTCAAGGAAAACATCCAGATCGACAGTATCAGCTTCGACTCGTTCGCTGCTGGCAATCCGCAGAACACCGCCTTCGCGCGCCAGTTCCAGGATTCGAAGTCGTGGGCCGCGTTCGGTTCGCTCAACTACACGGTGTCCGAGAAACTGAAAGTGCGCGGCGGCGTTCGCTACACCAGCGACAAGAAGGACTTCAGCGCCTCGCGCACCGACTTCAACGCCGCCAACGCGCTGGTGACGGCCTCGCACGCGTTGAACAGCGACTCGAGCAACATCAGCTGGGACGCCAGCGGCACTTACGAACTGGACAAGAACACCAACCTGTTCGCCCGCGTGGCCACCGGCTACCGCGCGCCGTCGATGCAGGGGCGCCTCAACGGCCTGGCCGACGTGCCGTCGATGGCCGGCGCCGAAAAGGCGCTGTCGTTCGAGGCCGGCGTCAAGCAGGACCTGTTCGACAGGCGCGCCCGCCTGAGCGCGGCCGTGTTCCAGTATCGCGTCAAGGACAAGCAGCTGACCGCCGGCAGCGGCACCATCAACATGAACCAGCTGCTCAACGCCGACAAGGTCACCGGCCAGGGTGTCGAGCTCGACTTCCAGGCCAACCTGGGCTACGGCTTCAGCACCACCGCCGGCTACAGCTTCAACGACACCGAGATCAAGGACCCGCGGGTGCGCGTGCAATATTGCGGCAACCTGGCCAACAACGCCGGCCTCGGTTGCACCCCGACCGATCCGGTGGCCGTCGGCTTCCCTGGCAACGTCCTGATCGACGGCAACGACCTGCCGCGCGCGCCGCGCCACCAGGCCAACTTCACGCTCAAGTACAGCACCGACGTCGCCAACGGCGAACTGTATGCGCTGACGGACTGGAGCTATCGCAGCGGCTACAACTTCTTCCTCTACACCGCGCCGGAATACCGCGCCAAGTCGCTGGTTGAAGGTGGCGTGCGGGTCGGCTACAAATGGGGCGACGGCAAGTATGAAGTGGCCGCCTTCGGCCGCAACATCACCAACAAGATCGTCCTGCTCAGCGCCATCGAGTTCGACAACCTGACCGGCATGCTCAACGAACCGCGCACGTGGGGCGCCACGTTCAAAGTCAACTTCTAACCCGAAGCCATGACCGGATCCCCGCGCATCGCAAGGTGCGCGGGGATTTTTTCATCCCGATCCCGGTCGTCGTCAGCGCTGCGGCGGCGGGTAATTCCGGTCGTTCAACTCCGCGATGACGGCCTCGCCCCGGTCGAGCAAACGTTCGATGGCGGCGCGCTGCGCGTTGTCCGCCGGCAGGCGCTGGCCGATGTGGTGGAAGCCCAGCAGCAGTCCTTGCATCGACTGTAAAAACGCGTCATGGGCGCTGGCGGCGGCGCGCTGCTGCTCGGCCAGCGCCAATGTCAGGCGCTGATGGCGGCGATAGGCATGGCGACAGCGGATCCAGAACAGCAAAGCCATGGGGCAACCGGCTCCAAGCGCCCCCAGCGTGAAAATAAACGGTGTGTGTAGATAGACTGACAAAGAAGCTCCATAGGTCGTGGAAACAGGCGGCTCAGCCGAGCGGCAGGGCCAGCCGGGTTAGTTCGGCGAAGTACCGCGCGCCCGTTTCGAGGATGTGGTCGTTGAAATCGTAAGTGGCGTTATGCAATGGCACGCCGCCGTCCTCTCCGGTGGCGCCGTTGCCGATAAATACAAAATTGCCGGGGACCACCCGCAGGAAGGCGCCGAAATCTTCCGAGATCATCATCGGCTTGACGTTCGCGTCCACGCGCGCCGCCCCGACCACGCGCGTCGCCGCATCGACCGCCAACTGGACATACTCGGGGGAATTGACGGTCGGGGCGAACTCGTGGGTGTACGCGAATTCGCAGTCCACGCCGTGGGCCTGGCAGACGCCCTGGCAGATCTCCCGCATGCGCTGTTCCAGCAAGGATTGCACCTCCACGTCGTAGCTGCGGGTGTCCCCCTTGATGGTGACATTCGACGGGATCACATTGCGAATGCCATCGGTGATGAATTCGGTGCACGAGACGACCGCTTGCAGGCCGGGATCGACGTTGCGGGATACGACGGTTTGCAGCGCTAGCACGACTTGCGCACCGGCGACGATTGGATCGGCGCCCATGTGCGGCCTTGCCGCGTGGGTGCCCCGCCCCTTGATGCGGACCACGAAATTGTCTTCGCTGGCCATGATGCCCGCCGGGCGCGTGGCGAAATTGCCTGCGGCAATGCCGGGCATGTTGTGGGTGCCGAAGATGGCGTCGACCGGAAAGCGCTCGAACAAGCCGTCCGCGATCATGGCCTTGGCCCCGCGACCGTGCTCTTCGGCCGGTTGGAAAATGAAGCGCACGGTGCCGTTGAAGTCGCGGGTTTCCGAGAGCATCCTGGCCGCGCCGAGCACCATGGCCATGTGGCCGTCGTGACCGCACGCGTGCATCTTGCCCGCCTCGCACGAGGCGTGTGCGCGCCGGTCGGCTTGTTCCGCGATATGGAGCGCGTCCATGTCCGCCCGCACACCGATCACCCGGCCGCTCGTGCCGGCCTGCAGGCTGGCCACCAGCCCGGTACCGCCGATGCAACGGTGTACTTCCATGCCCATGCGGCCCAGCACGGCCGCGACGTAGTCGGCGGTCTGGAATTCCTCGAAGCCCGTCTCGGGATGCCGGTGCAGGTGGTGGCGCCAGGTGACGAGTTCCTCGTGTAGCGTGTGATTCATGTTGGTTCCTTGTGATGGGGTTCAGGCGCTGTCGCGCGACAAGCGCTCGGCTTGGCGTTGCAGCACAGCGGCCGCCGTGACGCTGGCGAGGTCGGCATACACCGACGGGGCTGTCGCGCCTTCCGTGTTGAGGAGCAGGATACCGGCATCGCCGTTCAAGCCGAGCATCTCCGCGTTCTTGCGGTCGTTGAGCAGGACGGCCAGTCCTGCCATGCCGGCCGCCCCGGATTCGCCGGCCACGATCGGCACGTCGTCACCGCCGCCGGCCGCCAGCAAGCGCATCGCGTCGACCGCGTCGCTATCGGCGATGGTCAGGAACGCGTCGATGCATGGCTGAAGAATGCGCCAGGCCAGCGGGGAGGCCTCGCCGCAAGCAAGCCCGGCCATGACGGAATCGACGGTTCCGGTGGCCCGCGACGCGACATTCCTGAGCGCGCTTTGACACAGGCAGTCCGCCTGCTCCGGTTCGACGACGACGAACTTGGGGCGGTCGGCGCCGTGATACTGCCAAAAATAGCTGGCCACCCCCGCCGCCAAGCCGCCGACCCCGCCCTGAATGAACACGTGGGTGAATGCGGGGATTGCGCGGGGAGAGCGGGTTTGTTCGATGACCTCGGCGGCGATCGTGCCATACCCTTGCATCACATCGCGCGGGATGTCTTCGTAGCCGTCGTAGGAGGTGTCGGAAACGACGAACCACTTGTTTTGCGTCGCCAGCCGCGCGGCCTCGTTGACGGACTGGTCGTAGTTGCCTGCGATGCGGATGATGTGCGCGCCGCAGGCCGCGATGGCCTGTTCCCGCTCCCCGCTGACGTGGGCATGCAGCACGACGACGCAGCGGCAGCCCAGCGAGCGCGCCGCCGCCGCCAGCGCGCGGCCGTGGTTGCCATCGGTCGCGCTGATGACGGTGAGATCTTTTAGCAGTGCATGGTGACGCCCACCGAACAGGGCGGCAGCGTCGAGTTTTTCGGCCGGCCACAGGCGTTGAACCAGCCGGACCAGCGCGATCGGGGCCCCAAGGGCTTTGAAACTGCCCAGCGGCGAGCGGACCGATTCGTCCTTGACCGCGATCCGCGCGACACCCAGTCTCCTCGCTGTGCCGGGCAACGACCGGAGCGGTGTTCCCCCCGGCTTATCTGGTCCCATTGCCGGAGCCAGGCGCGGCTCTCCTCGGCCGCCTCGATATTGAGGACATGCGCGAGGTGGGAGGGGTAGGGCGCGCGCACGGCATTTTGATTTGCTACATACATAGGCTGCTCACCATGGTGTTCGTGAAGGGGCGCGTCGGATGCGGCGCGGCGTGTATGGAATTTTATTCACAAAGGAGTGGAAAAGTGGCTTAGTATTTGAGGTTAAGACGCAATGTCATTGCAAATTAAGTGCCGATTAACGAAAAATCCATGACGGTAAAACTCGACGCCTACGACCGCAAGATCCTTGCGGAGATCCAACTCGACGCGGCGCTGCCGCAAAACGAACTTGGCGCGCGCGTCAATCTATCGGCGGCGGCAGTCAACCGGCGCCTACGGCGGCTCACCGACATCGGCGCCATCCTGCCGCCCACCGCCATCGTGGCCCCGGGCGCGGTCGGTTACGGGCTGTCGATCATCGCCACCGTGGAAGTCGAAAGCGAACAGATCGATATGCTGGACGGGATGAAGCGTACGTACGCCGGATGTCCCCAAGTGCAGCAGTGCTATTACGTGGCCGGCGAATGGGACTTCGTGCTGGTGCTTGCCGTGAAGGACATGGACCAGTACAACCAGCTGACGCGCACGCTGTTCTTCGGGAGTAACAACGTCAAGCGCTTCAAGACGTTGGTCGCCATGGACCGCGTGAAGGTCGGGCTGAGCGTGCCGATCGAGTAGGCCGGGCAAGCCGTTCCGGCGTCATGGGGAACGGCCGATCTCAAGCGTCCGGTCGAACGGCGTCAGCAGGCGCTCGGTCGCGTCCCACAGTTCGGCTTGTGTTCGCTCGTTGCCGGCGGCCGGTATCGGCAGGGACAGGCCATCGCGGGAGAAGTAGCCGCCGGTGAGCTGCTGGAACGCCGGTTGCGTCGCCAGCCGCACGATGATCGCGGCACCCCGCCGGGGATCGCCGATTTTAAGAAACATCAACGCGCGCTCCAGCAAAGCCGCGCCAGGCAGCTCGCGACCGAGGCCCGTGACGTTGAAGCCGGGATCAAGGCAATTCGCGACCACGCCCGTTCCGGCAAGATGGCGCGCCAGTTCCGCGCTGAACATGATGTTCATCAGCTTGGTCTTCGCGTAAATGGTGGAGGAGCCACGGCGTGAAAACGGCCGGGTATCGCGCAAGTCCTGCGGGGGATCGAGGCGCCGCACACCGCGCGAGGCTTGTGAGCCGACCGTCACGATGCGCGCCGGACCGCCCGCGATCAGCGCATGGCGCAAGTGGGCCGTCAGCAGCCATGGCGCCAGATAGTTCGCCGATACCATTTCGGAAAAGCCGTCGGCCGTCACGCGCTGGGAGAAGGCATGGATGCCGGCGTTGTTGATCAAGACGTCGATACACGGATAGCGGCGCGATATCTCCAGCCCGGCGGCGGCCACGGTTTCCAGGCGTGAGAAGTCGGCGATCACATAGTCGTAGCGCCCCTCTGGCTGCGCCATGGACAACTCGCGGCATAAGGCGGCGGCTTTCGATTCGTCGCGCGCTACCAGCACAAGCCGCAGGCCCGGCGACGCGAGGGAGCGCGCCGCAAGACGGCCAAGGCCATTGGTGCCCCCGGTTAGAATGATGGTGTTGAACAAGCTGGTTCCAGTGCATACAAAAATTTATGGTAGCATTTTAATGGACTTTTGCACACTAAATAATGATTAAAAATGACGGCAGTGCCGGGGGCGCCGAAGCCCGGGCCCGCAAGCTTGAGGCGCTAGGCAAGGAACTCAACTGTCTGCTGGCGGAGGCGCGCGCGTTCGCCAATGAAACCGCCGCGCTGTTCGATCCGCCGCTTTCCAGTACCGGTTTTCAAATCGTTCAGTGGCTGCACGGCGCAGGCGCCACGCGCTCGACCCACATCGCGGCGGGACTGGCGATGGACCGCAGTGCGTTGAGCCGGTCGTTGAAGCAGCTCGAGCAGGGCGGACTTCTTGCTTCCCATGCCGATCCGCTGGATGCCAGGGCGACCGTTTATGCCCTGACGGCCCTGACCCGGTCCAGGATGAGCAAGGCCTTGGTCAACAAGGGCGTCCGCTATGAGCAGCGCCTGGCGGCCTGGACTGTTGACGAGATCGGCCTGCTTGCGGGGTTGTTGCGGAAGTTGAATGGCAACGAGCCCGGTTCCTGAAGACACTAACGAACTAGCCGGGCCCGTCACAGGTTAATATGCTGCGATTCGTTTTGTCCCGGAGCCTGCCTTGAATCAAACCGTCAATCTTTGGCCGCTGCTTGGCGTGGCCGTTATCATTCTTGGTTTCGCGCTGCGCGCGCACCCGGTGCTGGTGGTGATCGCCGCCTGCTTCGTCACCGGCCTGGCCGCGTCGATGGACGTCGAGCATCTGCTGGCGGTACTCGGCGCGGCCTTCATCAAGACGCGCAACCTGCCGCTGATTTTGCTGCTGCCGCTGGCGGCCATCGGCCTGCTGGAACGCTACGGTTTGAAGGAGCACGCGCAGGCGTCGATCGCGCGCATCAAGTCGGCCACCACCGGACGCCTGCTGATCGTCTATCTGGCGATCCGCGAGATCACCGCGGCCTTCGGCCTGACCAGCATCGGCGGCCATCCGAACATGGTGCGCCCGCTGATCGCGCCGATGGCCGAGGGCGCGGCCGAGAACCGCTACCCGGCGCTGACCGACGCGCTGCGCCACCGCATCCGCGCCATGTCCGCCGCCACCGACAACGTCGGCCTGTTCTTCGGCGAGGACGTGTTCGTGGCCTTCGGCGCCATCGTGCTGATGCAAACCATCCTGCGCGGCGAGGGCATCGAGGTCGATCCGCTGCATATCGCGATGTGGGGCATCCCGACGGCGGTGACGGCCTTCATCATCCACTCCTGGCGGCTGCACCGGCTCGACGCCCACATCGCCCGCGCGATGATGAAGGGCCAGCCATGATACTCAAGCTCGACTTTTTCTACCTGGTGCTGGGCGCGATGCTGCTGATGATCGCCGTCATGGCGCTGCGCGACCCCCACAATCCCAAGCGCTATTCCAGCGCGCTGTTCTGGGCCTTGTACGCGGTGGTGTATCTCGCCGGCGATTGGCTGTCGCCGGTGGCGGCGGGCGCGCTGATGGTGGTGATGGCGCTGATCGCAGGCTTCGGCGGCGTCACGCTGGGACGTTACGGCGAGCGCTCGCCCGAGCAGCGCCGCGACAGCGCGCAGCGGCTCGGCCACAAGCTGCTGATCCCCGCGCTGGTCATCCCAATCACGACGATGATCGGTTCGACCTTGCTGAAGGACGTAAAATTCGACGGCCTGTTCCTGCTCGACCCGAAGAACACGACCCTGGTCAGCCTCGGATGCGGTTCGCTGTTCGCCGTCGCCACCGCGTGCTGGCTGACGCGCGCCACGCCGCTGCAGGCGATGCGCGAGTCGCGCCGGCTGGTCGACCATCTGGGCTGGGCGGTTGTGCTGCCGCACATGCTGGCGGTGCTTGGCTTGTTGTTCACCGAGGCGGGCATGGGCAAGGCCGTGGCGCACGTGGTGACGTCGTACATCAACATGGATGTGAAGCTGGTGGCGGTGGCGGTGTACTGCATCGGCATGGCGCTGTTCACCATCATCATGGGCAACGGCTTCGCCGCCTTCCCGGTGATCGCCGGCGGCGTCGGCATCCCGGTGCTGGTGGGGGTGTACCACGCTAACCCCGCAGTTATGGCGGCTATCGGCATGTTCAGCGCCTACTGCGGCACCTTGATGACGCCAATGGCGGCGAACTTCAACATCGTGCCGGCGGCGTTGCTGGAGCTGCCCGACAAAAACGCGGTGGTCAAAATCCAGGTGGCGACGGCGCTGCCGCTATTGCTTGCTAATATTGCACTACTGTATTTTCTTCTGAACATGTAAACGACAATCATTTAGGTTAGAGTAGCGATCTGGTAGTGAAGTTGGGAGTCAAAGCGGATGAAAAAGATCATATTGTTGACGGGTTTCGAACCCTTCAATCAGGAGACGATCAACCCTTCCTGGGAAGCGGTACGCGCCCTGCAGGGCTGGCATGAAGGGGACTTCGTCGTGCATGCGCGCCAATTGCCTTGCGTGTTCGGACAGGCGAAGAAGGCGATGCACCAGGCGGTGGAGGAACTGCAGCCGAGTATCGTGATCGCAGTCGGCCAGGCCGGCGGCCGCGTCGACCTGTCGATCGAACGCGTCGCCATCAACGTTGACGACGCGCCCATCGCGGACAACCAGATGCGCCAGATCGTCGACCAGCCCATCGTCACCGGCGGTCCCGCCGCCTACTTCTCCACGTTGCCGATCAAGGCGATCGTGCAGGCGCTGCGCGATGCCGGCCTGCCGTCGTCGGTGTCGCAAAGCGCCGGCACCTTCGTTTGCAACCACGTGTTCTACGGCTTGATGCACCAGGCCAGCGAGTGGGGCACGACCATGCGCGCCGGCTTTATCCATATTCCTTATCTGCCGCAGCAGGCGGCTTCGCATCCGGGTTCGGCCAGCATGCGGCTCGACGACATGGTCGAAGGCCTGCGCATCGCCATCCGCACCACGCTCGCGCACACTGTCGATGTGCGCGCGGCGGGTGGCGTGACGCACTAACCGCAGCAAGCTTTATCGCTGACGCTGTACCAGTTCGACGATGACTTGTTCGAGCGCCGTCGTTCCTGTCCATGCGAGCGCGGTGGGATCGCTCTTGATGTCGATATGCGCGCTATTCAGGCCACGGGTCATTTCGGTGAAACCGGCCAGGGCGGCCGCTGAGAATCCGGCATCCGCCAGCGCTTTGGGCCATTCTGCCTGGGGCAGGGCCGCCACGCCGACAGGCTTCCGAAGCGTGGCTGAAATAATGGTCGCGACTTCATTCGGCGTGTAGTCTTTTGGACCCGCGAGGGTGGCGACGGACGTTCCAGTGCTGTCTTGTCTTAGCAATGCCGCCGCAGTGCTACCCACATCGGCCGTCGCCACCATCGGTAGCGCGCGCTCTGGGGGCGACAGGAACGTCGGCAGGGTGCCGCTGCGCATGGCCTGTCCCACCATAGGCATCCAATTCTCCATGAAGTAGGCCGCGCGCAGGAAGATCGCGGCCACTCCGGCGTCGCCCAACCGCTGCTCGAACATGCGGTTCATCCCGATCCATCCGGTTCCACTTTCACGGTCGGCACCCACCGAGGACAGCGCCACTAGCCTGGGCACGTCCGCCGCCACAGCGGCGCGCGCCGTGGTATCGGCGATCAAGGCGGCCCTCTCGAACAGGTCTTCACGGCCGTACTGCTGTGGACTGACGACATAGGCGCCCCGCGCCCGGCTGAGCGCCCTGGTCATCGATGCCAGGTCTGTCAGGTCGGCCACGGCAACCTCCGCGCCGCGTTCGGCCCACGGCCGGCCCTTGGCCGGGTCGCGCACCACCACGCGCACCGGATCGCCGGCGCGCAACAGCGCATCGGCGGTGGCGGCGCCGGTGCGGCCCGTCACGCCGAATACCACGTAGGGAAGAGGGGTGGAAGCAGTCATATAAAAATCTCCTATTCAGATGAACCGGAATGGTGGATGATGCCCCGACATACATCAATGGCATGAAAGTCATGGTCAACATGCACCAACTGGATTTATCGACGGTCGATCTCAATCTGTTAAAGCTGTTCGAGGCGCTGGTTCGGGAGCGGAGCGTGACCCAGGCGGGCCTGCACCTGGGATTGAGCCAACCGGCCGCCAGCCGCGCGCTGGGCCGGCTGCGCACGATGCTGGGCGATCGCCTGGTGGTGCGCGGCAGGCTGGGACTGGAGCTGACGCCGCGCGGCGCGACGCTGGCGGGGCCGGTGGCCAAGCTCCTCGAGGATGCCCGGGGCATCGTCTCGCCTGCCGTCTTCAATCCCGCCTCCGCGACAGGGCGCATCACAATCGCCGCCCACGACCATCTGAGCATGACGGTCCTCGCCGGGTTGACCGCCCGCTTCGAGCGTGATGCGCCTGCGCTCAGCCTCCATATCGCGCCGCCGGCCGGGGACAACGTTCGGCTGATCGAGCAGGGCGGCGCGGATTTGGCGCTGGGCGTTTTCCAGGCGCTGCCCGGCAGTTTGCATCGGCGCGGCCTTTACGCCGATCGGCTGGTGTGCGTGGTCAGGTCTGGCCACCCGACGGTGGCGGACGGACTTCGTCTGGAGCGTTATGCGACCTTGCGCCACATTGCCGTGACCATTTCAGGGACTGGGGAAAGCGCGGTCGACGTCGCGCTGTCGGCGCTGGGGCTCGGCCGCCACGTCGCGCTGCGCGTTCCGCACTTTCTGGCCGGTGCGATGCTGGTGGCCGACAGCGACATGATACTCACCCTGCCAAGCCGCCTGGCGCGCCTGCTCGCGCAAAGGCTGCCGCTCGCGTTGCTCGATCTGCCGCTGGAGGTTGTGCCTTTGTCGCCGGCGATGATCTGGCACGAGCGCTTTCAACGCGACCCCGCCCATATCTGGGTGCGGCAGCAGCTTGTCGACGTCGTCGCGTCGTTCGATACGATCAACTAGGCCGATCAACTAAGCCGGCTTCGAAGGATTGAGGATGTTCAGGAACGCCCGCACCACCGGCGCGTCGTCCAGCGTGGTGTAGGTGATGTACAGATTGGCCGACGGCGGGTTGCTGCGGATCGGCAGGAACACCACACCAGGCCAGCCGATACGGCTGGTGGTCTCGGGCAGCAGCGCCACGCCCAGGCCCGCGCCCACCATCGCCAGCAAGGTTTGCGGCTCGGACGCTTCCTGGAAAATCGTCGGCTGGAAGCCTGCCTTCACGCAGCACTGGATCAGATAGCGGGGGAACGAGGATTTGTCGAGCGCCAGCGTGAGCATCGGTTCGTCGGCGATGTCCATCAACTCGATCGACTCCTCTTTCGCCAGCGGGTGGTGCTCGTTGATGGCCACGCACACGTCCTCGCGGAAGCACGGCTCCTGGCGCAGGTTGTCCTGCTTCAGGTCATCCTCGTCGAGCTTGGGCTCTCGCCAGAAACCGACGTCCACCTGCTTGGCGCGCAGCGCCTCGTACTGCAAGGTCGGCCCCAGTTCGTGCAGGGTCCACGTCACGCGCGGGAACTTGGTCTGGAATTCTTCCAGCAAACTGGGGATCGGTCCCCACATCGCCGAGCCGACGATGCCCACCCGCAGGCGTCCCACTTCGCCGCGGTCGATCTGGCGGATGGTGTCGATCGTCATGCGCATCTTCGCCAGCAGCTCGGACGCCTCGCTCATGAGCGCCTTGCCGGCCACCGTCAGCTCGAAGGTGCGGGTGGTGCGGGCGAACAGTTTGACACCGAGCTCGCTCTCCAGTTTCATGATCTGCTGGCTCAGTGGCGGCTGCGAGATGTGCAGGCGTTCGGCGGCGCGGCTAAAGCTCTTTTCCTCGGCGACGGCCAGGAAGTACCTCAGTTGTTTCAGATCGATGGACATGGCGGGCCTGGTGTCGGGAATCTCGATTAGTGCGACTGCATGGCGCAGGCCAGCGCGGCGCCGCAGCGGGCGTTGTTCTTCACCAGCGCGATGTTGGTGGCCAGGCTGCGGCCCTCCGTCAGCTGCTTGATGCGGCCGAGCAGGAACGGCGTGACGTTCTTGCCGGTGACGCCTTGCGCGTCCGCTTCGCCCAGCGCCTGGAGGGTGATGGCGTCGATCTCCGCGTTCGGCATCGCTTCCGCTTCCGGCACCGGATTGCTGACGACGATGCCGCCCGCCAGGCCCAGCTGCCACTTGGTCTGGATGAAGGCCGCCTGTTCGGCCGGGGTATCGAGCTGGAAGTCGGCGTTGAAGCCGCTCTCGCGCGTGAAGAAGGCGGGGAAGCCGCGCTGGCCGACGCTGACCACCGGCACGCCGTGCGTCTCCAGGTATTCCAGCGTCAGGCCGATGTCGAGGATCGATTTGACGCCCGCGCATACCACCGCCACCGAGGTACGCGCCAGTTCCTGCAGGTCGGCCGAGATATCGAAGCTGGTTTCCGCACCCCGGTGCACGCCGCCGATGCCGCCGGTGACAAACACCTGGATGTCCGCCAGTGCCGCGCAGATCATCGTCGCCGCCACGGTGGTGGCGCCCAGTTTCGATTGCGCCAGCACGTAGGCCAGGTCGCGGCGGCTGACCTTCATCGCCTCGGGTGAGGTGCCCAGCAATTCGAGCTGCTCGTCCGACAGGCCGATGCAGATCTTGCCGCCCATGACGGCGATGGTGGCCGGCACGGCGCCGCCGTCGCGGATGATTTGCTCGACTTCGCGCGCCATCTGTACGTTTTGCGGGTACGGCATGCCGTGCGAGATGATGGTCGACTCCAGCGCGACGATCGGTTTGCCGGCGGCGCGGGCGGCGGCCACTTCGGGCGAGAACAGGAGGAATTGGTGCATGGGTCAGTCCTTATGGGGGAAGAGGGGAGGCTCGAAGCTCGAATAAACCGGCGGCATCGGGGCGGTCGGCGTGGGATAGAAATCCTGGATCTCGTCGAGGATGTCGGCGGCCAGCATGGGCGATACCGTCTCGTGGCTTTCCAGCGTCATCGCGGCCACCTTCAGGCCGCGCCGGCAGGCCAGGGTCAGATCCTGGCTGCCCTGGTACAGCGACCAGCAGACCGCGGCCGAAAAGGCGTCGCCGGCGCCGGTGACGTCGACCACGTCCACCTCCTGGGCGGCCAGCCATACCAGCTCCCCGTCGCGGGTGTGGAACACGCCCTGGCCGCCGCAGGTGACGATGACATCCCGGGCGCCGCGCGCCAGCACCGCGCGGCAGGCCACGCGCACGTCGGCCTCCGTCGGCAGCGCGCGGTCGGCCAGCGTTTCGAGTTCGCCGCGATTGAGTATCAGCAGGCGCAGGCCGGTCAGGTCGGCCGGCAGGCGCGCCATCTTCGGCTGCGACACGGCCACCAATATCAGCGGCACATTGTCGGCGCGGGCGCCATCGAGCAGCGCGCTGACGCTGTCGGCCGGCAGGTTCAGGTCCGCCACCGTCATCGACGCGGCGGCGCGCTGCGGCAGCCGGTTGGCCAGGAACTCCGGTGTCATGCGGTCGTACAGCGCCATGTCGGCCAGCGCCACCACCAGCTCTCCGCGCTCGTCGAGGATGGCGGTGTAGGTGCCGGTGGCGGTGTCGGTCAGGTTCAGCGAGCCGCGCATGTCGATGCCGGCGGTTTCCGCGTGGTCGCGCAGCGCGCGCCCGGCGCCGTCGTCGCCCAGGGCGGTCAGCAGCGCGGTCGGCAGATTCAGGCGCGCCAGGTTCTCGGCGATGTTGCGTGCCACGCCGCCGTAGACTTCCTCGGCGGTGGCCGGATTGGACGTCCCCAGCTGCATGGCGGCGATGCTGCGCAGTTTGCGGTCCAGGTTGGCCGCGCCGATGCACAGCACGGGGCGTTTATCGGGCAGCACGTAGGCGCGGCCCAGCAGACGGCGCTCGCGGATCAGGCTGGCGATGTGGCCGGCCACGGCCGAGCGCGACAGGCGCAGCCCGACCGCCAGATCCTGCTGGGAGATGAATGGGTTGGCGCGGATCAACTCGTAGAGCTGTTCTTTTTTAGAAATATCGTTCACGGTCGGCCTTAAAACATTTGTCCGATATAATAAACATTTGGTTGTTAATGGTCAATCAAGGCGTAAGAGGCTGCGCCTGCTCAGTTGACAGGCACTGATAATACCCCTGATTTATACGGGTTTTGTATAAATGCGGAAGAAAAATGGTATTTGCCATACATATAGGGAATGATGCATAGTGTCAGTATCCGCAGTAAAACTTCAATCGGCCAACCTACGGCCCGCAGCGCGTCATCTATAAAAACAGAGGATAACCATGTCGAATAACTCCCCATTCCAGGCCGCCGAAATCATCCGCGCGCGCATTCCCGCCGATTTCAAGCCGCGCGTCGCCATGATCCTGGGTTCCGGCCTGGGCGTGCTGGCCGAGCAGATGACCGACGCGGTCACCATCAGCTTCAACGAATTGCCTGGCTTCCCGATCAGCACCGTGCACGGTCACGCCGGTGAACTGGTGATCGGCACCTTGTCCGGGGTGGCGGTGGTGTGCATGAAGGGCCGTGGCCACGTTTACGAAGGCTATGGCCTGGGCGTGATGACGAGCGCCGTGCGCACCATGAAGCTGCTGGGCTGCGAGATGCTGTTCGTGACCAACGCCGCCGGTTCGCTGCGCACCGAAGTCGACGCCGGCGCGCTGGTCGCGCTGACCGACCATATCAACTTCATGCCCGGCACGCCGATGATGGGCCCCAACGACGAACGTTTCGGTCCGCGTTTCTTCAGCATGGCCAACGCCTACGACGCCGACCTGCGCGCGCTGCTGTTGAAGTCCGCCGAAGAGAAGAATGTGACCCTGCACCAGGGCGTTTACATCGCCTACGCCGGTCCGAACTTCGAAACCCCGGCAGAAATCCGCGCCTTCAAGATGCTGGGCGCCGATGTCGTCGGCATGTCGGTGGTGCCGGAAGTAGTGTCGGCGCGTCATTGCGGTTTGAAGGTGGTTGGCGTTTCGGCTGTCACCAATCTGGCCGAGGGCTTGTCGCCGTTCCCGCTGTCGCACGAGCAGACCTTGAAGTATGCGGCCATCGCCGCGACGTCGCTGATTGAAGTCATCCTCGGCTTCCTGGCCAACGTGGCCAAAACACCGCAGGCGTAAGAACCCGAAGGGCGGCTAAGCCGCCTTTTTTGCTTTTTGGAGCACACTATGAAACGCGCATTTATCCTGCTGCTTGACTCCTTCGGTCTGGGCGCCACGCCCGACGCAGCCAAATACAATGATGTCGGCGCCAATACCTTCGGCCACATCGCCGCCTGGGCCGCCAAGGCCGGCAAGCCGATGTCGTTGCCGACGATGGAAAAACTGGGCCTGGCCGCCGCCGCCCATGCCGCCAGCGGCCAGTGGGCCGAGGGCTTCGCGCAGCGCGACGGCTTCACCGCCGCCTACGGCGCCGCGCGCGAGCGCTCGACCGGCAAGGACACGCAGTCCGGCCACTGGGAAATCGCCGGCGTGCCGGTGGAATTCGACTGGGGCTACTTCCCGAAGACGGTGCCGTCGTTCCCCGCCGAGCTGACCCAAAAGCTGCAGGAGCTGACCGGCGTGCCGGGCTTCCTGGGCGACTGCCACGCCTCCGGCACGGAAATCATCAACAAGCATGGCGATGAACACGTCGCCACCGGCAAGCTGATTATCTACACCTCGGCCGACTCGGTGCTGCAGATCGCCGCGCACGAGGAGTCGTTCGGCCTGGAGCGCCTGTACGAAGTGTGCGAGATCGCCTTCAAACTGGTCGAGCCTTACAACATCGGCCGCGTGATCGCGCGTCCGTTCACGGGCGCCAACGGCAACTACACCCGCACCACCAACCGTCATGATTACGCCGTGGCGCCGCCGGCGCCGACCTTGCTGGACCACGTCAAGAACGATGGCGGCGAAGTCATCGCCCTCGGCAAGATCAGCGATATCTTCGCCACCCAGGGCGTATCGCGCGTGGTCAAGGGCAAGGACAACATGGCGCTGTTCGACGCGCTGATGAAGGTCGAACAGGAAGCCGGCGACAAGTCGCTGACGTTCGTGAACTTCGTCGACTTCGACCAGGCCTTCGGCCACCGCCGCGACGTTACCGGCTACTCGAACGCGCTGCACGAGATGGACGCGCGCCTGCCGGAATTCATCTCCCAGCTCAAAGAGGGCGACCTGGTGGTGATCACCGCCGACCATGGCTGCGATCCGACCTGGCCTGGCTCCGACCACACCCGCGAGCACATTCCGATGATCTTCTTCGGTCCGGGCGTGAAGGCGCAGCAGCTGCCTATCTCCGAAACCTTCTCCGACATCGGCCAGACGCTGGCCCATCACCTCGGCGTGAAACCACTTTCCCACGGAAGCAATCTGTTATGAACGTAATTACTGATTTCAAACGTAATGAAGCGGTCCCGCTGGACCTGGGCTGGATCAACCATATCCATATCAACAAGAGCGCGGCCGACCGTCGCGCCGTCAGTCTGGCCAACCGCCGCACCGTCAAGAAGGAATACCAGGCCGCGTGGCTGGTCAAGGCCATCGGCCTGATCGACCTGACCACCTTGTCCGGCGACGATACCCCGGGCCGCGTCGAGCGCCTGTGCATGAAGGCCATGCGTCCGCTGCGTTCGGACCTGGTCGAGGCATTGGGCCTGCAGGACGTCAAGCTGGCCACCGGCGCCGTCTGCGTGTACCACGAGATGATCAAGCCGGCGTTGCAGGTGCTGCAAGGCCGCCTGCCGATCGCCGCCGTGTCGACCGGCTTCCCGGCCGGTTTGACCAGCATGGAAACCAAGGTGCGCGAGATCGAATTGTCGGTCGCCGCCGGCGCCAGCGAAATCGATATCGTCATCACCCGCCAACACGTGTTGACGGGTAACTGGCAGGCGCTGTATGACGAGATGGTGGCGTACCGCCAGGCTTGCGGCGAAGCGCACGTGAAGGCGATCCTGGCGACCGGTGAACTGGTCACCCTGGAAAACGTGGCCAAGGCGTCGTGGGTCTGCATGATGGCCGGCGCGGACTTCATCAAGACCTCGACCGGCAAGGAGCCGGTCAACGCGACGATTCCCGTCTCGCTGACGATGGTGCGGGCGATCCGCGACTATTACGAGCAGACCGGCTTCAAGATCGGCTACAAGCCGGCGGGCGGCGTCGGCACGGCCAAGGCCGCGCTGCAGTACCTGACCCTGATGAAGGAGGAGCTGGGCAACGAGTGGCTGGAGCCGCACCTGTTCCGCATCGGCGCATCCAGCCTGCTGACCGACATCGAGCGTCAGCTTGAGCACTATGTGACCGGGAACTACTCGGCCGCTCATCGCCACGCACAACCTTAATACGGACCACGTCATGCCATCTATCAAAGAGATCCTGAATACCATGGAATACGGCCCAGCACCCGAAAGCCAAAAAGAAGCGCAAGCGTGGTTGGAGCAGCACGGCCGCACCTTCGGTCTGTTCATCGACAACGCGTGGAGCGAGCCGGGCGAACTTTTCGCCTCGACCAATCCGGCCGACGCCGGCAAGCTGGCCGACCTGACGCAGGCCACCGGCGCCGACGTCGATCGCGCCGTTGAAGCCGCGCGCCGCGCGCAGCCGGGCTGGCAGGCCTTGGGTGGCCACGGCCGCGCAAAAGTCATGTACTCGCTGGCGCGCCTGCTGCAAAAGCACGCGCGCCTGTTCGCGGTGCTCGAGACGCTGGACAACGGCAAGACCATCCGCGAAACGCGCGATGTCGATCTGCCGCTGGCCGCGCGCCACTTCTACTATCACGCCGGCTGGGCGCAATTGCAGGCAGAGGAATTCGCCGACTACCGCGCCGTTGGCGTGGTCGGTCAGATCGTGCCGTGGAATTTCCCGCTGCTGATGCTGTCGTGGAAAATCGCTCCCGCCATGGCGGCCGGTAACACCATCGTCTTCAAGCCGGCCGAGTTCACGTCGCTGACGGCGATGCTGTTCGCCGAGATCTGCGTGCAGGCCGGCGTGCCCGCCGGCGTGGTCAATATCGTCACCGGCGATGGCCGTGTGGGCGAGGCGATCGTCAACCATGCGGGCATCGACAAAGTCGCCTTCACCGGTTCGACCGAAGTGGGGCGCCTGATCCGCATCGCCACCGCCGGCAGCGGCAAGAAGCTGTCGCTGGAGTTGGGCGGCAAGTCGCCGTTCATCGTGTTCGACGACGCCGATCTGGATGCCGCCGTCGAAGGCTTGGTCGATTCGATCTGGTTCAACCAGGGACAGGTTTGCTGTGCCGGTTCGCGCCTGCTGGTGCAGGAATCGGTGCAGGACAAGTTTCTCGCCAAGCTGCGCGCGCGCATGGACAAGCTGACCCTCGGTTCGCCGCTGGACAAGTCGATCGACATCGGCGCGCTGGTCGATCCGGTGCAGCAGCAGCGCATCGCCGGCCTGGTGGAATCGGCCCGCGCCGAAGGTTGCGAGGTCTATCAGCCTGCATGCGAGATTCCGGCCAACGGTTCGTGGTACCCGCCGACCCTGATCACCGGCGCGTCCACTTCCGCGGCCGTGGCGCAGGCCGAGATCTTCGGCCCGGTGCTGGTGGCGATGAGCTTCCGCACTCCGCCGGAAGCCGTGCAACTGGCGAACAACACCGTCTACGGCCTGGCCGCCTGCGTGTGGACCGAGAACATCTCGCTGGCGCTGGACGTCGCGCCGCAGATCAAGGCTGGCGTGGTGTGGATTAACACCGCCAACCAGTTCGACGCCGCTTGCGGCTTCGGCGGCTACCGCGAATCGGGCTTCGGCCGCGAGGGCGGCCGTGAAGGCATGTACGAGTACATGACCGCGCTGTCGGAGGATGCGCGTCCGGCCGCGCCGCTGGTCGAGGCGAAACAGAAGGCCAAGGCGGCAGCGCCGGCCGCAGGTGCATTCGCCATCGACCGCACCGCCAAGATGTACATCGGCGGCAAGCAGGCGCGCCCCGACGGCGCCTACAGCCGTCCGGTGCATGGCGCCGACGGCGCCTTCATCGCCGAAGTGGGCGAGGGCAGCCGCAAGGACATCCGCAACGCGGTGGAAGCGGCGCACAAGGCCGGCGGCTGGTCGGAGGCCACATCCCACAACCGCGCGCAGGTGCTGTACTACATCGCCGAGAACCTGGCCGCGCGCGGCGAGGAATTCGCGGCGCGTATCGCCGCGATGACCGGCACCAAGAACGCCGAGAAGGAAGTGCAAGCGTCGATCGAGCGTCTGTTCTACTACGCCGCATGGGCCGACAAGTACGATGGCCTGGCGCACCAGCCGCCGATGCACGGCGTGACCGTCGCGTTGAACGAGCCGGTTGGCGTGATCGGCATCGTCTGCCCGAACGAGGCGCCTTTGTTGGGCTTCATCTCGCTGGTGGCGCCGGCGATCGCGCTGGGCAACCGCGTGGTCGTGGTGCCGTCGGAAGCGCATCCGCTGTCGGCCACCGATTTGTATCAGGTGCTCGATACGTCGGATCTGCCGGATGGCGTGATCAATATCGTCACCGGTTCGGCCGACGAGTTGGCGCGCACGCTGGCGACGCATTCGGATATCGATGCGGTGTGGCGTCATGACGGTTCGGCCGAGGGTTGCGCCGAGGTGGAACGCCTGTCGGCCGGTTCGCTGAAGCGCACCTGGGTGGGCGGCGCGAAAGGGCGCGACTGGTATAGTACGGCCCAAAGCGGCGGCCGCGCGGTGCTGGCGCATGCCTCGCAAGTCAAGAATGTCTGGATACCTTACGGCGTTTAATTGAGCGCCGACAGCGCGCAGATGGCGGATTACGCTTCGCTAATCCGCCCTACGTGTATCTGCGAACGGGACGCGGCCATGCCATGGATAGACGTAGGGCGGATTAAGCGTAACGCCGTAATCCGCCATTTGTGAGCCGCCGGCGTCCTTCTTAATACCTAATACTCAACGCGGAGAATCGCATGTTTTTACCTCAAGAGATCATACGCAAAAAGCGTGACGGCGGCGTGCTGAGCGCCGAAGAGATCCAGTTCTTCGTCGGTGGCATCACCAGCAATCGCGTGACCGAAGGCCAGATCGCGGCGCTGGCGATGGCCGTGTTCTTCAACGATATGACCATGGACGAACGCGTGGCCTTCACGCTGGCCATGCGCGACTCCGGCGAAGTGCTGGACTGGCGCTCGCTGGACCTGCCGGGCCCCGTGGTCGACAAGCATTCGACCGGCGGCGTCGGCGACGTCGTCTCGCTGCTGCTCGGCCCCATGATCGCTGCGTGCGGCGGTTTCGTGCCGATGATCTCCGGCCGTGGCCTGGGCCACACCGGCGGCACGCTGGACAAATTCGATTCCATCCCCGGCTACACCACGGTGCCGGACAACACCCTGTTCCGCAAGGTCGTCAAGGAAGTCGGCGTCGCCATCATCGGCCAGACCTCGTCGCTGGCGCCGTCGGACAAGATCTTCTACGGCGTGCGCGATGTCACCGCCACCGTGGAATCGGTGGCGATGATCACCGGCTCCATCCTGTCGAAGAAGCTGTCGGCCGGCCTGGACGCGCTGGTCATGGACGTGAAGGCCGGTAGCGGCGCCTTCATGCCGACCTACGACAAGTCGGTCGAGCTGGCGGACAGCATCGTCAAGGTCGGCAACGGCGCCGGCATGATGACGTCGGCCATCCTGACCGACATGAACGAATCGCTGGCGCCATACGCCGGCAATGCCCTGGAAGTGCGCGGCGCAATGGATTACCTGACGGGCGTGTCGCGTCCGGCGCGTCTGCACGAAGTGACGATGGCGCTGTGCGCCGAGATGCTGGTGTTGGGCAAACTGGCCGCCAACGAAACCGAAGCGCGCGCCAAGCTGCAGGCTTGCCTGGACAACGGTTCGGCCGCCGAGCGCTTCGCGCGCATGGTGGTGGCGCTGGGCGGCCCGGCCGACTTGATGGAAAATCCGGACAAGCATCTGGAGCAGGCGCCGATCGTCATCCCGGTGCCGTCCCTGAAGTCCGGCTACGCCTCGACCACCGACTGCCGCGGCATCGGCCTGGCGGTGGTGAGCCTGGGCGGCGGACGTCGCCGCGCGGCCGATCCGATCGACTTCGCCGTCGGTCTGACGCAACTGGCGGGCCTGGGCGACAAGATCGAAGCCGGCCAGCCGCTGGCGATGGTGCATGCGCGCAGCCAGGAAGCGGCCGAGCAGGCGGTGCGCGAGATCCAGGCGGCTTACCGGATCGGCGACATCGCGCCGACGGCCAACCCTGTAGTCTATCGCACAATTCGTCCATAAGCGGAGACACTGATGAACAAAAACGAACTGATCGCCGAAGCCGCCGCCGCGCGGCTGAAGGCTTACACGCCTTACTCCAACTTCAAGGTCGGCGCCGCGTTGCTGACCAGCGACGGCAAGGTTTTCCACGGCTGTAACGTGGAGAACGCGGCCTACGGCTTGTGCAACTGCGCCGAGCGCACCGCCTTCTTCAGCGCCTTCGCGCACGGCTACAAGCCGGGTGATTTCGACCAGCTGGTCGTCATCGGCGAGACCGACGGCCCGATCGCCCCGTGCGGCGCCTGCCGCCAGGTGATCCTGGAACTGGGCGGCGACGAGCTGCCGGTGTTGTTGACCAACCTGAAAGGCGACATCTTCGAGACCACGGCCGCCGCCCAGCTGCCGAACGGTTTCGGCCGCGCCGATCTGAAGAAGTAATCGCTTTGGCCCTCAAGAAGACGATCGACGTGCAGGCGGCCGTCGCGATCGCGGCGGCCGAGGCGATCGCCGCCAAGACGCAGGGCACCTTCGGCGTCGGTGGCCTGATGCTGGACCAGCATGGTAACGTGCTGCAATCGCTGCACAACAACGTCGTCAAGCAGGGTTTGATTTTCGATCCCACCGCCCACGGCGAGCGCCAGTTGATCGACTGGTACTACGCCGAACGGGCCAAGGGCCGCGACCTGCCGCCGCCGCAGGACATCACCATCGTCACTTCGCTCGATCCGTGCTGCATGTGCAGCGGCGCGATACTGGCCGGCGGCTTTAATGTGGTGGTGGCCGCGCCTGACCGCGAAGCCGGCATCGACCACGATATCAGCGCCGGCTTCGGCGCGCTGCCGCAGGCGCTGCGCGCGCAAGCCGCATCCACCTTCAGCTATCCGGCGATTTTGGGCTCGTCGCTGTATGCGCGCGCCGCTTCCGGCGCCACGCCCAAGTCCTTCTTCATCGGTAAGACCATATCGGAACCGACGCAGGCCTTGTGCGCGCTGGTGTTCGAGGCGACATCCGATGAGGTGATGCGTTTGTTCCAGACCGATCCGCCTGCGGAACAGCTGCGCGATCCCGCCACCTTGGCGCCCGACCACGCCATCGCGCTGGCCCTGAAGCAGGTCTATCCGGACGCGCTGACCTACCGCTGCGCGCCGCTCAAGCCCGACGCGGGCCTGGCGCCGTTCCTGTTACAGACGATGGCGCGCGACCGCGAACATGGCGGCGGTGGCGAAGGCGACGCCGTCGCGCTGCTCGATTCGTTCGGCAATCTGCTGCTGTGCATGCACGGCAGGATGACGCAATCGGGCATCCGTAGCGCCTTCATGGAAGCCACGCGCGCCTACGCGCAACTGCGCTACAAGTTGATGGCGGGCGCCGCGCCGGAACGGCAGGAGGAGGTGCGCCGCTATCTGGGCCACCCGAAGGACGGCACCCTGGTTTTCGCCAGGGGGCCGGACGCCGGCGCGGTCAGCTTCATGAATCTCGGCGCCTACGGCTCGACGATGGAAGGGCCGCTGCCGGCCAACAATCCGAGGCAGTTACAGTATGTGGTTCCGGCCATCGCGCAGGCGGAGCTCGATGCCATCTGCGCCGCGATGCCGCCGCTGTACAGCGACATCATCCGCATTCATCCCACGCAGGTCGCCGACCGGGCGCTGATCGACGCGTTGACGCAGGGCTGACGGCGTGGCCGGGGCGGGCGCTCAGCCTTGTGGATCGTAGGTGCCGATGCTCCATACGTGGCCTTCGGGGTCGCGGCAGGTGAAGCCCCGGCCGCCGTAATCTTCGTCTTTGATATCCAACAGGATTTTGGCGCCGGCTTCCAGCGCGCGGCCGTACACCAGGTCGGCGTCGTTGACCACCAGGTAGGTGCTTTGCGTGACGAAGTGGCCGACTTCGGCGGGCTGCTTCATCAACCTGCCGAATTCGGTGTCGAACACCGAACCGAGCATGATCATGCTGTTGCCGAACGAGAGCTGGGCGTGGGCGATGGTGCCGTCCTCGTTGGGGACGACCAGTTGCGGTTCGAAGCCGAAGGTGTCGCACAGCCAGGTGATGGCGGCCGGCGCGTCGCGGTAGCGCATGCAGGGTACTACGGTGCAGAGGGTTTGCTTGGGTATGCTGGACATTCTTTTCTCCCCGTTCTGTCGATGGAACAGATTCGATCGATTTTCCGCGCGGTCGGTTCGCCGTGCTGATGCAAACAGGCCGGGAAAAGAAAGTATATTTTGATAGCGCTCAGGGGAAAATCACAAATCCTCACATCTGCTGGAACAGGTGGGTGTTGCCCCGGCTGACCTCCAACTGCTCGGAGAAGTTCCTGATCTTGACCATCTGCCGGCCGCGCAGGTCGCGCGTGACGCCCTCGATGGCGTCCACCCGCACCAGCGTCGAGCGGTGGATGCGCCAGAATTCGTCCGGGTCCAGCTCGTCGGCCAGCTCCTTGAGTGTCTTGCGTATCAATACCTCGGACTGCTCGGTCTGGACGCGGGTGTATTTTTCGTCGGCGCGGAAGAACAGCACTTCGCGCGTGCTGATCATGCGCAGGTTGGCGCCGACCACCGCCTGGATCCAGCGCAGGTATGCGGGCTTGGCCGGATCGGGGCGTGCCGGTTTGCCCTGGGCCGCCAGCAGCGCGCCCAGCTGGCGCTCTATGCTGGACGGCTGCCGGCCGATCAGCGTTTGCAGCCGCGCGCAGGTGGTCTTGAGCCGCTCGCCGCCGGCCGGTTTGAGCAGGTAGTCGAGCGCGCCCTGTTCGAACGCCTCGATCGCGTACTGGTCGTAGGCCGTCACGAACACCAGGTGGCAGCGGTTGAACAGCATGCGCGCCGCCTCGATGCCGGACAGGCCGGGCATGCGGATGTCGAGGAAGACGATGTCCGGCTGGTGCTGGCCGGCCAGCGCCACGGCCTCGATGCCGTTGGCCGCTTCGGCCACGATCTCCAGCCCCGGCCACGCTTCGCGCAGGCGGCTGCGCAGTTGGTCGCGCATCGGTTCCTCGTCGTCGGCGATCAGCGCGGTGGCGCGGCGCGGCGGCGCAGTCGTTGAAAAATTCGTGTGCGGATTCATGGGAAGGTTCATTTGACCCCGCCGGCAAAAATGTCGGGCGCGTATGGCACCCGGATGCTGGCGCGGGTGCCGCCCGTCAGCGGCGCCTCGATCACCAATTGCGCGCGTTGGCCGTACAGGATGCGCAGGCGTTCGCGCACGTTCGCCAGTCCCAGGCCGTCGCCGGCGTGGACGTTGAAGCCGATGCCATCGTCGATGACGTCGACCTGCAGCATCTGGCCGTCGACGTTGGCGCGGATGTCGATGCGGCCGCCGTCGATCTTGGGCTCCAGGCCGTGCTTGATGGCGTTCTCGATCAGGATCTGCAGCATCATCACCGGGAAGGTGGCGCTGAGCATGTGGTCCGGCACGTCGACCGAGACGGCCAGCCGCGCGCGCATGCGCGCCTGCATGATGGCCAGATAGGCGCGCGACATCTCGATCTGCCGTCCCAGCGTGCCGGCGCCCTTGGCGCGCATCTGCGGCAGGGTGGCGCGCAGGTAGTCGATCAGGTTCTGGTGGATGCGCGCCGCCTGCGGCGGATCGGTCTCGATCAACTGGCCGATCAGTGCCAGGGTGTTGAACAAAAAGTGCGGCTCGACCTGCGCCTGCAGCGCTGCCATGCGCGCTTCCACCAGCCGCCGCTCCAGGCCTTCCTCGTCGGCGTGGCTGGTGGCGTCGCGCGCCTCCAGCTCGGCCTTGCGCTTGCCGCCGGCCAGCACCTTCAGGCCCAGCGACAGCAGGATGAAGCCGACCGTCTGCTTGGGCAGGCCGAACGGCGTCAGGCCGAGGATCAACAGCAGCAGCCAGATGATGATCAGCTTGCGCCACTCGACCTGCGCCAGCCAGTCGAAGAAGCGCCACCACAGGGTGGCGGCCGTTTCGCCGATCTCGCGCACGATGTCGAGCAGGCTTTTGGCATTGTCGTAGCCGGCCTTGGCCAGCCGCGATTTTTTCATTGCAGGCGCTCCTTGCGCAGCCGTTGGCGGCGCTTGGCCATCACGCAGCCCAGCACCGCCAGCTTGACCAGCATGAAGGCGGCGAACAGCACGATCGCCATCGGCAGGATGGCCAGGATCAGCGCCAGCGCGAGCGCCGCGCCCAGCAGCGCGGACGGCGGCATGGCGCCGATCAGGCGCACCGCGCGGCGCAGCATGTGCATGCTGGTGGCGAAAATCTCGTCGAGCAGGTGGGACAGGGAATCGGTGGTCGGCTTGCGCATGCTGGGTCTCCATAGTGTGTTGCGATATGACCACTGTAGCAAAAGGGCGCCGGCGCCGGGAGGGATTCCGATCAACTGCGGTTTGGGCGGCTTGACCGGCGCTAACCGCCGACGAACGGCGGGCGGGAGCAGGCGCAGGTTTCGACGGCGCCGGTGTTGTGGAACATCAAACATGGATCTGATCACAACAAAAATTTGTTAAGAAAAAACAAAAACATATGTGATATTGGCAATTAAGAGTGGTATACTCCGTGCAACTGAATTGTTCATCGGTAATATGCGTGCCGCCAAGCGGCCATTTATTCTTAAACTAAGGAAATTTAATGTCCCGTTATTTCGCACTGAGCACGCTGGCCATCGCCGCCATCTTCGCCGCTCCCGCACAGGCCGGTTCGCTGAGCCAGCAGCAGATTTTTGAACAGTTCAACGTTGTTACCTTGGGCAACATGAAGTCCAGCTCGCACGTCGACGGCCGCACCTATGTGACCGGTTCGATGCAGGGCAATGGTGCCGTGCTGGGCATGCATCCGCAAGACATCCGCGCGTCCGATTACGCAGCGGTGACGGTCAGGGGCGTCGGCGTCACCGCCGGCCAGCCAGCCATGAGCAACACCCAGGTCACCGACAAGGGCGCCGTGGTCTACGGCAACGTTGTCGATTCCATCGTCAACAACGGCAGCAGCGCGATCTACGGCAACTCGATCAACACCAGCTACAACGGCAACGGCAGCGTCTACGTCCAGGGCAGCACCAACGGCGGCAACGTCAACGTGACCAAGCTCAACTCCGTAGCGGCCGGCAGCCTGCAGGCGACCAACTCGGCCGCCGCGACGTCGACCGACATGGGCCAGGTGCTGGGCCATCTGTCCAATACGATGAAAACGTTTACGTCGACCGGCAGCAGTGTCGTCATCGATTCGGGCAAGGCCACTTTCAACGCCAAGGTCAACAGCCAGGGCGCGGCGGTGTTTGATTTGACCGGCATCGAAAGCACGCTGTTCAACCAGAATCTGGTGCACGAATTCAGCTTCAACTTCAACGGCGCCACCTCGGTCTACATGAACACCGGCATCACCTCGGCCGTGATCAACGATAACTTCCTGGGCGGTAGCGCACGTGAAGCCGGCCAGAAGGTCATCTGGAACTTCTACAACGCGACCGACCTGACCATCAACGCCGAGTTCGGCGGCTCGATCCTGGCCGTCAACGCCGATCTGATCAACAACGCCAACATCGAAGGTGGCGTCTACGTCAACAACCTCGATTCGCGCGCCGAGATCCATATCAACACCTTCGCCGGCGCCGTGCCGGAACCGGAAACCTACGCCATGCTGATGGCCGGCCTGGGTCTGCTCGGCTTCATGGCGCGCCGCCGCAAGCAGGCATAAAGCAGGCATCCGGGCCACGCGGCCCGACCACTGAGAAATCAACGATGTCTTCCGGGCATCGTTGATTTTTTTTCGTCTCAAGGAGCAGCGGACCTTTTCGGCCGGCCCACCTGCGCGATGAGGCTGGCCGGTGTAGCGTTGATCGGCGTGATGATGGCACGCCGTGGAAAAATCATGGCGCCGGCACGCTGATCGCCGCCAGCACCATGTCGACGATGACTTTTTCAGCATCCTCGAAGTCTTTTTTGTTCAGCTGCTTGCGGTTTAACACCAGCGCCATCTGCGCCGAGAAGTCGGCGTAGGACTGCGTCATCGCCCAGATGGCGAACAGCAGGTGCGTGGCGTTGATCGGCGCGATCTTGCCGGCGCTGATCCATTTTTCAAACACCTCGATATCCCTGCGCAGCAGCGGCACCACGCGGCTTTGGATCTGCGCGCCGTACAGCTGCGCGCCGCTGATCACCTCCATCGCGTAAACGCGCGACGCCCACGGCTGCTCGCGCGAGAACTTCAACTTGGCCTGCACGTAGGTGCGCAGCACTTCGCGCGGCTCCTGGTCCTCGGCGGCCAGATTCTCCATGCGCTCCAGCCATTCGTCGAGCACCTCGTCCAGCACGCGCTGGTACAGCGACTGCTTGGTGGGGAAGTAGTACATCAGGTTCTGTTTCGACAGGCCGGCGTTCTCCGCCACGGTGGCGATCGACGTGCCCTCGTAGCCGCATTCGGCGAACACCCGCACCGCCTCGGCGGCGATTTCCGCTTCGAGCTTGTCGCGGTTCAGGACGCGCCGTTTGATCTTCGGCGGGGGCGCTGCGGTCAGTTTGGCTGTCGACATATGTGGCTCAGGAAGGTCAGTAGTTGCGGGTGGTCGGTGTAGGCGACGTTGAAGCGGAACCAGATCGTCTCCGGCTGGCGCAGCATGAAGAACTCGCACGGCGACAGCAGGATGCCGGCCTTCAGCGCCATATCGGCGATGACCTGGCCGTTCCATTCGGCGCTGGGCGCCTGCTGCCAGCCGGCGCTGACGAACATGCCGCCGCGCGGCTTGGCCAGCGGCGTCATGCCGGCGCCGCGCAGGCTCTCGATGGTGCGCTCGCGGCCCGCCTCCAGCTGGGCGATCAACTTGTCGACCATGCGCTTGTAGGGCCGCGCGCTGATGGCGTGGTAGACGGCGCGCTCGTTGATCTCGGAGGTGGTCAGCCCGGCCAGCATCTTGACCCGCACCAGCTCCGGCAGCAGCGAGGCCGAGGCGCAGATTGAGCCGACCCGCAGCACCGGCGACAAGGTTTTGGAGAAGCTGCCGACGCGGATCACGCGCCGCAGGCCGTCCATCGCCGCCAGCGAGGCCTCGCCGCGCGGCGCCAGCTCGCGGTAGATGTCGTCCTCCACCAGCCAGAAGTCGAACTGCTCCGCGAGGCCCAGCAGGCGGTGCGCCTGCGCCGCGCTGAGCGAGGTGCCGAGCGGGTTTTGCAGCACCGTGTTGACGAACATGAGTTTGGGCTGGGTGTGCGCGGCCTGCCTGGCCAGCGCCTCGAAGTCCAGCCCCTGGTCGCCGCGCGGGATGCCGACCGCCACGCAGCCGTGGTGGCGGATCAGCGACAGCAGATTGCTGTAGCCCGGGTCCTCGACCAAGACGGTGTCGCCCGGCCGGGTGAGCGTGCGCAGGATCAGATCGAACGCGTGGGTGGCGCCGTGCGTGAGCAGGATCTGCTCCGGCTCCACCGGGAACAGGTCTTCGGTCAGGCAGGCGGCAAGGTGCTGGCGCAGGGTCGGGAAGCCAAGCGGATGGCCGTAGCCGCGCAGGCGGTTGGCCGGGATGCGCATGGCGTGGCGCACGGCGTCGAGGATGGTGTCCTCGCCGTACCACTCCGGCGGCAGCCAGCCGGCGCCCACCGCCAGCGCGTCGGACATGCCGGAGTACAGGTGGGCGGTGAGGGCGTCGATGGCGGTCGGCGTGGCTTCGCCGGCCAGCGGCAGCAGCGCCGCCGGCAGGTCCTGGCGCGCCACGAAGTAGCCGGAACCGCGCCGCGACGACAGCAGCCCCAAGGTGACGAGGCGGTCGTAGGATTCCACAACTGTAAAGGTGCTGACGCCATTACACTTGGCGAATTGCCGCACGGACGGCATTTTGGTTCCGATGCGCAACTCCCGCGCACCGACCATGGCGCTGATCGCAGAGACGATCTGATCCACGAGGCTGCCTTTGCCGCTGCGCTCTATGACGACGACGGGCCAGCCGGCCGCGCCGGGCGGCTGAGATGGTTCGTTGGCGGATTGATCGATCGCAGCAGACGCTTGTTCCATCCTTGACTCCAAAGGCGGCATAAAGCAAAACTGTACTGTTTTTACTACCAATACGGTTGGACAGTTTTGATATTTGTGTATCTGTGCCATAGTTGTAGCGCTGTCTATTATTGCATCATCATTTTGCCAACTGGTAAATTTTTTTACGGTTCGTCAAAAAATCCGCTTGGCGCCACAGGAGATATGCATGAACGAATCACGACCAGAATCGATGGCGTCCTTCTGGATGCCGTTCACGAACAACCGCGACTTCAAAGCCCATCCCCGCCTGCTGGTATCGGCCGAGGGCATGTACTACAAGGACGTCGACGGCAACAGCATCCTCGATGGCACGGCGGGCCTGTGGTGCGTCCCGTGCGGCCACGCCCAGCCGAAGATCGTCGCCGCCGTGCGCGAGATGGTCGGCCAGCTCGATTTCGCGCCGACCTTCCAGATGGGCCACCCGGCCGCCTTCGACCTGGCCGAAAAGCTGATGGACTACACCAACCACCGCTTCGGCCACGTCTTCTATACCAACTCCGGCTCCGAAGCCGTGGACACCGCGCTGAAGATGGCGCTGGCGTACCACAAGGCGCGCGGCGAGGCGTCGCGCACGCGGCTGATCGGCCGTGAACGCGGCTACCACGGCGTCGGCTTCGGCGGCATCTCGGTCGGCGGCATCGCCGGCAACCGCAAACAGTACACCGTCATGCTGCCCGGCGTGGACCACCTGCCGCACACGCACAACCTCGAAAAGAACGCCTACACCCGCGGCGAGCCGGAATACGGCACCGAGCTGGCCGATGAACTGGAGCGCATCGTCGCGCTGCACGACGCCTCCACCGTGGCCGCCGTCATCGTCGAACCGGTGGCCGGATCGACCGGCGTGCTGATACCGCCCAAGGGCTATCTGAAGCGCCTGCGCGAGCTGTGCACCAAGCACGGCATCCTGCTGATCTTCGACGAGGTGATCACCGGCTTCGGACGTTTGACGACGCCGTTCGCGTCGGACTATTTCGACGTCGAGCCAGACATGATGACCACCGCCAAAGGGCTGACCAACGGCGTGATTCCGATGGGCGCGGTGTTCAGCAAACAGCATATCCACGACGCCTTCATGGATGCGCCAGCGGGCATTGAGCTGTTCCACGGTTATACCTATTCGGGCCATCCGGTGGCATGCGCGGCTTCGCTGGCGACCCTGGAGGTGTTCAAGGAGCAGAACATCCTGGAGCACGCGGCCGGCATGGCCGAGTACTGGGCCGACGCCGTGCATTCGCTCAAGGGCCTGCCGCACGTGATCGACATCCGCACCATTGGCCTGATCGCCGGCATCGAGCTGGCGCCCATCGCCGGCAAGCCGGGCGTGCGCGCGTTCACCGCGTTCAAGCAGGCCTTCGCCGACGGCATCCTGATCCGCACGACGGGCGACACAATCGCCTTGTCGCCGCCGCTGGTGCTGGAGAAAAAACATATCGATGAATTGTTTGGGAAACTGACCACGGTACTAAAAAACCTGGAATGAGCGGTATTAAAACGAGGAGACCATCATGCTGGTAGGCGTTCCAAAAGAAATCAAGAACCATGAGTCCCGCGTTGGCCTTACCCCGGCCAGCGTGAAGGAACTCGTACTGCGCGGCCACCAAGTCCTTGTACAAAAGGACGCGGGCGCCGCCATCGGACTGACCGACGCGATGTATGAAGGCGCCGGCGCCGAAATCGTCGACAACGCGCCGGACATCTTCGCGCGCGCCGGCATGATCGTCAAAGTCAAGGAGCCGCAGCCGAACGAATGCGCGATGCTGCGCAAGGACCAGATCCTCTACACCTATCTGCACCTGGCGCCGGACGCCGAACAAACCAAGGCGCTGGTCGAATCGGGCGCGGTGTGCATCGCCTACGAAACCATCACCGGTGACAACGGCGGCCTGCCGTTGCTGGCGCCGATGAGCGAAGTGGCGGGGCGCATGTCGATCCAGGCCGGTGCCGCGCACCTGGAAAAATCCAAGGGCGGCATGGGGCTTTTGCTGGGCGGCGTGCCCGGCGTGGCGCCCGGCCATATCGCCATCATCGGCGCCGGCGTGGTCGGCACCAACGCCTTGCAGATGGCGGTGGGCATCGGCGCGCGCGTGACGGTCCTCGACAAGAACATCGACCGCCTGCGCCAGCTCGATCTGGTGTACGGCAACCGCATCTCGACGATGTTCTCCAGCGCCCATTCGATCGAACAGGCGGTGCTGGACGCGGACCTAGTCGTCGGCGGGGTGCTGGTGCCCGGCGCTGCCGCGCCCAAGCTGGTTACGCGCAATATGATCTCGCGCATGAAGCCCGGCGCGGTGGTGGTGGACGTCGCCATCGACCAGGGAGGATGCTTCGAAACCTCGCGCGCCACCACGCACCAGGACCCGACCTTCGTGGTCGACGGCGTGGTGCACTACTGCGTGGCCAACATGCCCGGCGCGGTGGCCCGCACCTCGACCTTCGCGTTGAACAACGCGACGATCACCCACGCGCTGGCGCTGGCCGACAAAGGCTGGCAAAAAGCGCTGAAAGCCAATGCCCATCTGAAGAACGGCTTGAATGTATGCCAGGGCCACGTCACCTATGCAGCGGTGGCGCATGCGCTGGGCTACCCCTATGTAGACGCGGACGGCCTGCTGGGCTGACCATAAGACGATATAACGAAAGAAGAACACCATGAGCAACCTTGACACCATCACCCACTTCATCAACGGCGCCAAAGTCGACACCCAAAGCGGCCGCTATGCGGACGTGTTCAATCCGGCGCTGGGCGAACCGGTGGCACGCGTTGCGCTGGGCACCGTCGAAGAAGTCGACGTCGCCGTGCGCGCGGCAGAAGCGGCTTTCCCCGCCTGGTCGGCGACGCCGCCGCTGACGCGCGCGCGCGTTCTGTTCAAGTATCTGCAGCTGTGCCAGCAGCACGTCGACGAATTCGCGGCGATGCTGACGCGTGAACACGGCAAGACCTTCGCCGATGCGCAGGGCGAAGTCGCTCGCGGCATCGAGATGGTGGAGTTCGCGGTCGGCATTCCGCAGATGCTGAAGGGCGAATTCACCGATCAGATTTCGCGCGGTATCGACGCGTGGTCGATGCGCCAGGCGCTGGGCGTGGTCGCCGGCATCACGCCGTTTAACTTCCCGGTGATGGTGCCGATGTGGATGTTCCCGGTTGCTATCGCCTGCGGTAACACCTTTGTGCTCAAACCTTCCGAACGCGATCCGTCGCCGTCGCTCCTGCACGCCAAGCTGCTGAAGGATGCCGGTCTGCCGGACGGGGTATTCAACGTTGTGCAAGGCGATAAAACCACTGTCGACGCGCTGCTCGATCATCCGGTGGTGCAGGCATTGAGCTTTGTCGGCTCCACGCCGATCGCCGAATATATCTACGCGCGCGGCTGCGCTGCGGGCAAGCGCGTGCAGGCTTTGGGTGGCGCCAAGAACCACATGGTGGTGATGCCCGATGCCGATATGGAGATGACGGTCGACGCGTTGATGGGCGCCGCATACGGTTCGGCCGGCGAGCGTTGCATGGCCATTTCGGTGGTGGTCGCCGTCGGCGACGCGGGCGATAAAATCGTCGACGCACTGGCAAAGCGCACGGCCGCACTGAAAGTGCGCGACGGTATGGAGCACGACGCTGAAATGGGGCCTGTCGTTTCAAGCGCGGCCAAGCAGCGCATAGAGCGCTTGATCGGAGAAGGCGTGGAGCAGGGCGCAAAACTGGTGGTCGATGGCCGCAACCACATCGTGCCGGGACGCGAGAACGGCTTCTTCGTCGGCGGTACTTTGTTCGACCACGTCACGCCCGATATGACGATCTACAAGGAAGAGATTTTCGGCCCCGTGCTGTGCATGCTGCGCTCGCCCGATGTGGGCAGCGCGGTGGAGCTGATCAACCGCAACGAGTACGGCAACGGCGTGGCGATCTACACGCGCGATGGTGGCGTGGCGCGCGAGTTCGTGCGCCAGATCCAGGTCGGCATGGTGGGTGTGAACGTGCCGCTGCCTGTGCCAATGGCGTTCAACAGTTTCGGCGGCTGGAAGCGCAGCCTGTTCGGCGACCATCACGCCTACGGTCCCGAAGGCGTGCGTTTCTACACGCGCCACAAGGCTGTCATGCAGCGCTGGCCGAACACCGCGAGTGCTGGCGCGGAATTTGCATTCCCTCAGATGAAGTAGTCGGACGAATTCGTCGTCCGGGGTGTCCGATTCTACCGAGCCATTAGCCAGGAAAATGAATGATGATCGAATCCCTGAAATACATGCCGCATCCGAAGGAAGCCAATGCGGCGCTGGCGGAACACTTCACCGATCTCGCGCCGGCACTCAACGCGCGCAAGGCCGCAATCGAGAGTTCGCGCTGCCTGTACTGCTACGATGCGCCGTGCACGCGCATCTGCCCGTCGGACATCGACGTCGCCAGCTTCATCCGCAATATCCACGACGGTAATATCAACGGCGCGGCGGTCGGTATCCTCAAGCAGAATATCTTGGGGGGCAGTTGCGCCCGCGTTTGCCCGACCGAGATCCTGTGCGAGGACGCCTGCGTGCGCAATCACGACGCCGAAGGCCAGCCGGTGAAGATCGGCCTGTTGCAGCGCTACGCCATCGACAACATGTCGCTCGACGAGCATCCATTCAAACGCTTCCCGTCGACCGGCAAAAAGATCGCTGTTGTCGGCGCCGGCCCGGCGGGTCTGTCGTGCGCGCATCGGCTGGCGATGTTGGGCAACGACGTGGTGATCTACGAATCGCGCGAGAAATCGGGTGGCCTCAATGAATACGGCATCGCCAAGTACAAGCTGACCGATAATTTCGCGCAGAAGGAAGTGGACTTCCTGCTGGCGATCGGTGGCATCGAAATCCGCCACGGCCAGACCCTGGGCGGCAACGTGCAGCTGAAGGACCTGCACGCGCAGTTCGACGCGGTGTTCCTTGGCCTTGGCCTTGGCGCCAGCAAGCAGCTCGGGTTGACCGGCGAGGATGCCCCCGGCCTGCTGGCCGCCGTCGACTACATCGCCGCGCTGCGCCAGGCGGATGATTTGAGCCAGTTGCCGCTGCCATCCCGTGCCATCGTCATCGGCGCCGGCAATACCGCCATCGACATGGCGGTGCAGATCCAGCGCCTCGGCGCGGAGGAGGTCACTCTGGTGTACCGGCGCGGCTTCGAGGCGATGAGCGCCACCGAACACGAACAGCACATCGCCAAGGAAAACCAGGTCCGCATGCGCACCTGGGCGCAACCGCAGCAGGTGCTGCTGGACGAAGCGGGCCGCGTGCGCGGCATGCGCTTCGAGAAAACCGCCATCGTCGACGGCCGCTTCGGCGGGACCGGCGAGACCTTCGAGATCGCGGCCGACGCCATCTTCAAGGCCATCGGCCAGAGCATGGACCAAACGAGCATCAGCGATCCACTGGCGAAAACGCTGAAACGCGACGGTGACAAAATTTATGTCGACGATCAGTTCCGCACGGTGCTGCCGGGGATCTACGCCGGCGGCGACTGTGTGGCGCCGGGCCAGGATCTGACCGTGCAGGCGGTCCAGCATGGCAAGCTGGCGGCGCACGCGATCCATGAAGACCTCAAATCAATGACAGCATCAATGACCGAAGCATCGAAAGTGGAGGCTGCATAATGGCTGACCTGAGCATAGAATTCTGCGGCATCAAGTCGATCAATCCATTCTGGCTGGCCTCCGCGCCACCGACCGACAAGGCCTACAACGTGGTGCGCGCCTTCGAGGCGGGATGGGGCGGCGTGGTGTGGAAGACGCTCGGCGAAGATCCGGCTGCCGTCAATGTCTCGTCGCGCTACTCCGCGCATTACGGCAAGAACCGCGAGGTCCTCGGCTTCAATAACATTGAGTTGATCACCGACCGTTCGCTGGACATCAACCTGCGCGAGATCACCCAGGTCAAGAAGGATTGGCCCGACCGCGTGATCATCGTCTCGCTGATGCTGCCGTGCGAAGAAAAGCTGTGGGCCGATATCCTGCCGCTGGTGGAGGCCACGGGCGCCGACGGCATCGAATTGAATTTTGGCTGCCCGCACGGCATGCCGGAACGCGGCATGGGCGCCGCGGTGGGTCAGGTTCCCGAATACGTGGAAATGGTCACGCGTTGGTGCAAGACGCACAGCAAGCTGCCGGTCATCGTCAAGCTGACGCCCAACATCACCGACGTACGCGCGCCGGCACGCGCCGCCAAGGCCGGCGGCGCCGACGCCGTCTCGCTGATCAACACCATCAACTCGATAACGCATCTCGATCTGGACCAGATGGTGGCGTTCCCCATCGTCGGCGGTGCCAGCACGCATGGCGGCTACTGCGGTTCGGCGGTCAAGCCGATCGCATTGAACATGGTCGCCGAGATCGCGCGCGACCCGGCCACCAAGGGCCTGCCGATCTCCGGCATCGGCGGCATCGGCAACTGGCGCGACGCGGCCGAATTCATGGCGCTCGGTTCCGGCTGCGTGCAGGTCTGCACGGCCGCCATGCTGCACGGCTTCCGCATCGTCGAAGAGATGAAGGACGGCCTGTCGCGCTGGATGGACGAGAAGGGCTACACGAGCGTCAGCCAGTTCGTCGGCAAGGCGGTGCCCAACACCACCGACTGGAAGTACCTGAACATGAACTATCAGGTGATCGCACACATCAACCAGGACGACTGCATCAAGTGCGGCCGCTGTTATGTGGCATGCGAGGACACGTCGCACCAGTCGATCGCGCAGCTGATCGACGCGGCGGGCGTGCGCACCTATGAGGTGATCAAGGAGGAATGCGTCGGCTGCAACCTGTGCGAGATCACCTGCCCGGTGCAGGGTTGCATCACGATGGTGCCGCAGCACACCGGCAAGCCTTACATGAACTGGACGCAGGACCCGCGCAACCCGCGCGCCGATAAGGTTGCGGAGACGGTATGAGTGGACGCGGCACCCAACCCTAGGCAAAAAGGGGTCGTACCCCAAGGGGTACGACCCCGGCGGAGCGCCGTGCGGGTTGGAAGCCGGCATCAAGGTACGGAACTTGCAGTAGTGAGCGCATACGATCAACCCTTGGAGAACGCCCTGTGAGCAAAGAACTCTCTGGCAGCACACAACTCTGGAACGAAGACCTTGCGCCGACCACCGAAGCGCAACGCACCTGGCGCTGGTATCACTTCGCGTCGCTGTGGGTCGGCATGGTGATGTGCATTCCGGCGTACACGCTGTCGGCGAGTTTGATCGAAGGGGGCATGTCGGGTTACCAGGCGGTGCTGACGGTGTTCATCGCCAACGCCATCGTGCTGCTGCCGATGCTGCTGATCGGCCACGCCGGCACCAAGTACGGCATTCCTTATGCGGTGTTGGCGCGCGCCTCGTTCGGCACCGCCGGTGCGAAGCTGCCGGCGCTGATGCGCGCTATCGTCGCCTGCGGCTGGTACGGCATCCAGACCTGGTTCGGCGGTTCGATGATCTACACGCTGCTCGGCGTGATGATGGGCGGCGAAATCGGCGGGGCCAAACTCGGCTTCCTCGGCATCAATGGCGCGCAGCTGCTTTGCTTCCTGGCCTTTTGGGCCATCCAGTTCTGGTACATCGTGCACGGCATGGACGCGATCCGCAAACTGGAGACCTACACCGCGCCGCTGAAGATCGCTATCTGCTTTGTGCTGCTGGCGTGGGTGCACAACAAGGCCGGCGGCTTTGGCGAGCTGTTGTCGGCGCCTTCGCAGTTTGTCGCTGGCGGCAAGAAGGAAGGCCAGTTCTGGTCCGTGTTCTGGCCTTCGCTGACGGCGATGGTCGGCTTCTGGGCCACCCTGGCGTTGAACATTCCCGACTTCACGCGCTTCGCCAAGTCGCAACGCGACCAGGTGATTGGGCAGTCGGTCGGCCTGCCTGTTCCTATGGGTCTGCTGGCGGCGATGGCGGTGATCGTCACCTCGGCCACTGTCGTCCTGTACGGCAAAGCGATCTGGGACCCGGTCGACCTGGCGAGCCGCATGACCGGCGTCGCCGTGCTGGTGGCACTGCTGATTTTGTTGATCGACACCGTCTCGGTCAATCTGGCGGCCAATCTGGTCGGACCGGCGTATGATTTTTCGGCGCTCTCGCCCAAAAAAATCTCCTACAAGACCGGTGGCTACATCACCGCCGGTATCGCCATCCTTATGATGCCGTGGAAGATACTCGAATCGACCCAGGGCTACGTCTTCACCTGGTTGATCGGCTATTCGGCGCTGCTCGGGCCCATCGCCGGCATCCTGATCATCGACTACTACATGGTGCGCAAGACCGAACTGCATGTGGCGGAGCTGTATCGCGAGGACGGCGTCTACTCGTACGGAAACGGCTGGAACGTGGCCGCGCTGGTGGCCTTCGTCATCGGCGTGGTGCCGAACATCCCAGGGTTCCTCAACGCCGCCTTCCCGGCGTCGTTCCCCGGCGTGGGCGCGGGTTTCAAAACGATTTATACCTACGCATGGTTCGTCGGAATCGTGATCTCCGCAATCGTGTATGGGGTTATGATGAAGGGGAAGACAGTGCCCGTGGTGAGGGCGCCCGCCCACCCCTAAGATTCCCAGGATTCAGGAGATGTAAATGACTACTATCATCCGCGGCGGTACCGTCGTCAACGCCGACCGCGCCTTTCGTGCCGATGTGCTGTGCTATGGCGACAAGATCGTCGCCGTCGGCGAAAATCTGGATGCGCCGGCGTCGGCGCGCGTGATCGACGCCACCGGGCAGTACGTCATGCCTGGCGGGATAGATCCGCACACCCATATGAACCTGCCCTTCATGGGCACCGTCACGCAGGACGACTTTTATACCGGCACCGCCGCCGGGCTGGCTGGCGGCACCACCACCATCATCGACTTCGTGATTCCGGCGCCCGGTCAGAACCTGATCGAGGCCTATCACCAGTGGCGCGGTTGGGCCCAAAAGGCCGCCGGCGACTACACCTTCCACGTGGCGATCACGTGGTGGGACGAGACCGTGCACCGCGACATGGAAATCCTGGTGCGCGACCATGGCGTCAACAGTTTCAAGCACTTCATGGCGTACAAAAACGCCATCATGGCCGACGACGAAACGCTGGTAAAGAGCTTCCGCCGCTCGCTGGAGTTGGGCGCCATTCCCACGGTGCACGCGGAGAACGGCGAACTGGTTTATCAGTTGCAGCAGGATTTGCTGAAGAAGGGCTTGACCGGACCGAGTTCGCATCCGCTGTCGCGCCCTCCGGCAGTGGAGGCGGAAGCGGCCAACCGCGCCATCGCCATCGCCAATGTGCTCAACACGCCGGTCTACATCGTGCACGTATCCTGCGCCGAATCGCTGGATGCGATCACGCGCGCGCGCGCCAACGGCCAGCGGGTCTACGGCGAGGCGCTGGCCGGCCATCTTCTTATCGACGAAAGCGTCTACCAGAGCGATGACCTTGAATACGCCGCCGCCCACGTCATGAGCCCACCTTTTCGCAGCAAGCATCACCAGGCCGCGCTGTGGCATGGTCTGCAAAGCGGCAACCTGCACACCACGGCCACCGACCACTGCACCTTCTGCGCGGAGCAGAAGGCGGCCGGCAAGGACGACTTCACCAAGATTCCGAACGGTTGCGGTGGCGTCGAGGACCGCATGTCGGTGATCTGGGATGCGGGTGTCAACAGCGGCATGCTGACGCCTTCGGAATTCGTCAAGGTCACGTCGAC
The DNA here is from genome assembly GCF_979254035.1 of Duganella sp. AC237. Lineage (NCBI taxonomy): Bacteria > Pseudomonadati > Pseudomonadota > Betaproteobacteria > Burkholderiales > Oxalobacteraceae > Duganella > Duganella sp. AC237. The sequence continues at coordinate 1,391,717 of NZ_CEEDEW010000003.1, forward strand.
CAATACCGCGCAGATTTTTAATATGTATCCGCGCAAAGGACTGATCGCGGTCGGTTCCGATGCCGACATCGTCGTCTGGGACCCGGAAGGCACCCGCACGATTTCGTCGCTGACCCAGTTCGCCAAGGGCGGCTTTAACGTCTTCGAAGGCCGCACCGTGCGCGGCATCCCCAGCACCACGCTGGCCGCCGGTAACGTCGTTTTCCATCGCGGCGTGCTGATGGCGGTGGAGGGCGCCGGCCGCCACATCGATCGTCCCGCATTCAAAGCCACGTCGGCGCGTTAATCAACACAGGAGCAGGTTATGAGTGAAATGCGCATCAATGGCGACCGTCTGTGGGCGGCGCTGATGGAACTGGCCCGGATCGGCGCAACGCCGAAAGGCGGCGTCAAACGCCTGGCGTTGACGGACCTGGACAAGCAGGGCCGCGACCTGGTGGTCGGCTGGGCCAAGGACGCCGGCATGTCGATCACGATCGACCAGATCGGCAACGTCTTCATGCGCCGCGACGGCACCAACAACGCGCTGCCGCCGATTATGACCGGCAGCCATATCGACACCCAGCCCACCGGCGGGAAGTTCGACGGTAACTACGGCGTGCTGGCCGGCCTGGAGGTGGTGCGCACATTGAACGATCTGAAGATCAAGACCGAGGCGCCGATCGAAGTGGCCTTTTGGACCAACGAAGAAGGCTCGCGCTTCGTCCCTGTGATGATGGGTTCCGGCGTGTTCTGCGGCGCCTTCAGCCTGGAGACGGCCTACGCGGCCAAGGACACCGAAGGCAAGACGGTGGGCGAGGAACTGGCGCGCATCGGCTACAAGGGTGACCAGGTGCCGGGCCAGCATCCGATCGGCGCCTACTTCGAGACCCATATCGAACAGGGTCCGGTGCTGGAAGACGCCGACAAGGTGATCGGCGTGGTGCCGGCTGTGATGGGTCTTTCGTGGTACGACTGCGTGGTCAGCGGCATGGAGGCGCATGCCGGCCCGACGCCGATGGGATTGCGCAAGGACGCGCTGCAGGTATCGACGCGCATCATGCAGGAGGTGGTGGCCATCGCCAACCGCTATCCGCCTTATGGCCGCGGCACGGTAGGCATGGTGCAGGTGTTCCCGAACAGCCGCAATGTGATTCCGGGCGAAGTCAAATTCAGCATCGACTTGCGCAACGTGAACGATGAACTGCTCAATACCATGCACGAGGAGATGCTGGCCTTTATCGACAAGACCCGCGCCGACAGTGGCTTGGGGATTTCGATCGAGCGCGTGTCCTACTATCCGCCTTGCCCGTTCCATCCGGACTGCGTTGACGCCGTGCGCAACGCCACCGCCAAGCTGGGATATTCGACGATGGACGTGGTGTCCGGGGCCGGCCACGATGCGATCTACGCCGCGCGTCTGGCGCCGTCCGGCATGATCTTCGTGCCATGCAAGGACGGCATCAGCCACAACGAGATCGAGGACGCCAAGTCCGAGCATCTGGAAGCCGGCTGCAACGTGCTGCTGCACGCGATGCTGGAGCGCGCGCGGGTAGTGTGAGAGTATACAGACCCACAGCAAGCCTACCTCGATGGCAACCGGCGTATGGCCGTCGGCGACGCGCTCGGCGCCGAAGAGTGCTTTTGGCAGGCCATAGCGCTACAGCCGGAGCACGCCGGCGCGCGCGCCAATCTCGGTTATCTGAAAGAGCTGCGCGGGGACTTGCTGGAGGCCGAGTTCCACTATCTGCAAGCGCTCGCGCTGCTGCCCGATAACGCGCAGCTATATCAAAATCTCGGCGTACTTTTGCAGAAGTCCAAGCGCTTCGACGAGTCGGAAGCTGCCGTGCGCATGGCGCTCGATATCGCACCCGAGTCGCCGTCCGCATGGAGCCAGTTGGGCGTGCTGCTAGCGTGCTTGCAGCGCGAGCAGGAGGCGGAGGCGTGCTACCGCCGCGCGCTGGAACTGGACGAGGACTATCCCAGGGCGCAGTTCAATCTCGCTTACATCCTGTTGCGACAAGGCCGGTTTTCCGAGGGCTGGCCGCTGCTGGAGTCGCGCTGGCACTTCGACAGTCTCGCGCAGCCCTTTAATTGCCCGCCGTGGGAAGGCGAATCGCTGTCAGGCAAAGCGGTGGTGATCGTGTCCGAGGCCGGGCAGGGCGACATGATCCATTTCAGTCGGTACGCCGCGAAGTTGAAGGGGGCGGGCGCGGTCCGCGTCGCGGTGGCATGTCCGCCGGCGCTGCGGCGCCTGATGGCTGGGTTGGATGGCGTCGATGAGGTCTACGTCCAGCAGGGTGCGGTGCCCGGCAGCGGTTGGGATTTTTGGACGCATCCTATGCGGTTGCCGGCGATGTTCAGCACCGACTTATCCAACATACCTTCGGCGCCCTATATCACGCCCGATCCTGAGCTGGTGCGCTACTGGGCCGGCATGCTGCCTCAAAAGGGATTGCGGGTTGGTTTGGTTTGGAAAGGCAATCCTCAGTTTGAGAATGACGCCGAGCGTTCGCTGCCCTCGTTGCATACGCTATTGCCGCTGGCGGACATCTCTCACCATGGAGCGCTGCATTTGGTCAGCCTGCAGAAGGGTGATAGCGAGGCGGAGGCGCTGACGCCACCAGCGGGGATGACGCTGCAAGCGATTGCGCCGCGTCTACAGGACTTTGCCGATACGGCCGGCGTCATCGCCAATCTGGATTTGGTGATCAGTGTCGATACGGCGGTGGCGCACCTGGCGGGCGCGCTGGGCAAGCCGTGCTGGCTGCTGCTGCCGGATCATCGCTGCGACTGGCGCTGGCTGACGGAGCGCAGCGATACGCCGTGGTATCCGTCGATGCGATTGTTCCGGCAGCCGCCGGGCGGTGGCTGGGCCACAGTGATCGCGGAAATGGCGTCAGAATTGCGGCTTAAAGTCACCTCAGATCCACGTAGGGCGGATTAGCGCGAAGCGCGTAATCCGCCATGCATACGCCGCCGACGGCCCAACCATGGCGGATTACGGCGTTCCGCCTAATCCGCCCTACGTGGAACCGTAGCTGCGCAAGAAATCCAGCAGCACCTGCGCCGCGATATCGGCATCGTCGGCCGTCATCGTCTCCAGCGGATTGTGGCTGATGCCACCATTGCCGCAGCGCGTGAACAGCATCGCCACATCCGTTATCGCCGCCATCGCCATCGCATCATGCCCGGCGCCGGACAGCAAATCAAAGCGCGGCAAACCCGCCCGCTCGATCGCCGCCCCCAACTGGTCCATCAACCTCGGTGCACACGGCGCCGCCGCCGCATCGACGATCCGCTGCAAACTGAATTCAACCTGGCGCCGCGCGCAAATCTTTGCGATGCCATCCAATACATCCTTGACGGCGGCCTGCCTGACCGCGTCGTCGGCCGCGCGGATGTCCAGCGACAATTTGCACGCCCCAGGCACCACGTTGACCGAACCACCCGGCACCTGCAACTGCCCAACGGTTCCAACCAACGCCACACCTTGCCCGCAACGCCGCTCCACCAGCAGCACGATCTCCGCCGCCGCTGCGGCAGCGTCCTTACGCATCGTCATCGGCGTGGTGCCTGCGTGGCTGGCCAATCCGGTCAGCTCGACGAGGTAACGCGAGCTGCCGGCGATGGCCGTCACCACGCCCAGCGCCAGATCCCGTTCCAGCAGCACCGGCCCCTGCTCGATATGCACTTCGACAAAGCCAAGCAACTGCGCCGGATCGCGCGCGATCGCGGGAATGCGCGATACGTCATGGCCGGCCGCCAGCAGCGCGTCGCGCATCGCGATGCCGTCGGCGTCGGTCTGGTCCAGCAGCGACAGATCGAAACGACCGGTCACCGCGTTGCTGCCCAGGAAAGTGCTCTTGAAACGCACTCCTTCCTCCTCGGCGAAACCGACGATCTCGAAGTGATACGGCAGCTTCTCGCCGCGCTGGTGCAGATGGCGCACGATGGCGATCGGCAGCAGGATACCGAGCCGGCCATCGTATTTGCCGCCATTGCGCACCGTGTCGTAGTGCGAGCCGGTCATCAGCGTTTTGGCGCCCGGAACGTCGGAGCGGTATACGCCGACCACATTGCCGACGTTGTCGATATGCGCCTCCATGCCGGCTTCGCGCATCCATTCCGCCAGTTGCGCGGCGGTGCGGCGATGCGCCGGCGTCATATAGGCGCAAGTCAGGTCGAAGTCCGCGTCGCCCCCGTTGTCCGCGTCGCTCCAGGCGCCGATGATCTCGGACCACTGCATGATCGCCGGGCCGAAGTCCAGGGCCACTCCCAGCAGGTCGTTTAGGCGGATCTCGGCGATGCGCTTGATCTGCCGCAGGCACTCGGCGATTTCGTCGGCGCGCTGGTTCTTCAAACGCCGCGTGAAGGTGGCGATGATGTGGCGCCGCGTCAGCCCCTGTCCGTCCGGTCCTTTGACCGCCAGGATGAACGGAAAGCCGAATTTGGCGTTGTAGTCGGCGTTGAGCCGGTGCAGCGTGGCGAATTCCTCGGCGCTGCACAGGTGCAGCCCGGACCTGGCCTGTTCGCTGGTCGATTCGGCGGTCAGCTGGCCGGCGACTGCGGCTTTGCCGGCCAGTTCCGGGTGTTCGCGGATCAAACCGAGTTGCTCGTCCAGGGTAGCGGCGCTGACCACGTCCTGTAACGCCAGCTTCAGCGCGGTGGCGTTGGCGAAGGGACGTTGCGCCGCCGCCCGCTGCGGTATCCAGGGCGAGTGCTCATAGATGCCGCGCAGGTGCTCGACGAAGGTAGCGGCGTCGCAGCTGTTTAAATCGGAGAGTGTGGTCATGGCGTGGTATCCGGTATCGAACCCTTATCATAACCGCGTCGGCGCTCGCGCGATATACGCGGTATGCCGTAAGATGTATATCGTACGGCGTACTTCGCGTGGCTTACTTCTGGATCAGCGCCTTGGCGGCGGCGGCTACCTGCTCGCGCAGCCATTTGTGCTCGGGCGCCTGGTGCACGCGTTCGTGCCACAGCTGGTAGAAGCGCATCGCCGGGAACTTGACCGGCACCGTATAGGTTTTCAGCGCCATCTGTTTTTCGTAGTAGCGGACGAACTGGCGGCCGGTGGTCAGCACCAGGTCTGTCTGGGTCAGCATGTAGGGGATCAGGCCGAAGTAGGCCGATTCGACGACAACGTTGCGCTGCAAATCCTGGCGCTCCAGATAGTCGTCGATGACGCCGTGATATCCGGGCAGGATCTGGGTCGGCGCCACGTGGGGCAGGGCCAGGTACTCGTTGAGCGTCATGGCGTCGTTGGCGGTGCGCAGCGCGTACGGGCAGTCGGCGCGCATCACGCAGATGATCGGGTCTTCGAACAGCTTGGACATGTGCAGGTGCTCGGGCGGCTCGTCCCAGTTGGCGATGACCAGGTCCATGTCGCCGTCGGAGAGCAGGCGCACGTAGTCGACACCAGGCCCCAGGCTGTGGATTTTCACGCGACTGTTGGGCGAACCGCGTCGCAGCAGCGCCACCAGGTTGGGCAGGAACTGGCTGTCCAGGTAATCCGGCGCGGCGATGTGGAAGGTGCGCGCCTCCTCCTGCGGGACGAAGGGCGACTTCTTGAGGAACAGGCTTTCGGTTTCGTCGAGAATGCGCTTGGCCGGGATCAGCAGGCTTTCGCCGTGCTGGGTGGGCACCATGCCGCGCGCGCCGCGCACCAGCAGCGGATCGCCGGTCAGCTCGCGCAGCTTGCGCAGCGAGGCGGAGATCGAGGGCTGCGGCTGATTCAGTTTGAGGGCGACGCGGGAGACGTTTTTCTCCACCAGCAGCAGGTAGAGGATGCGGATCAGGTGGAGGTCCAGGTGTTGCGGCAGGGCGGCCATGAACTATAAGCGCTTGAATTGAAGGTTTATACGAAAATCGATATGTTCAATATACTCTAATCTTCATGTGGCCGGTATCAAATCCGTTTATCTTCTGTAAATTAGCCACATCCTCGACCGGAAAGAATCCATGGAATTATTCGCCTATCTGATCCCGTACGGCCTTGAGTGGCTGAACCTGATCGTCCGCTGGCTGCACGTCATCACCGGCATCGCCTGGATCGGCGCCTCGTTCTACTTCGTCTGGCTGGATAACTCGATCCGTCCGCCCGCGCCGGGTTCCGAGCTGGCGAAGAAGGGCGTGTCGGGCGAACTGTGGGCGGTGCACGGCGGCGGCTTCTATAACCCGCAAAAATACCTGGTCGCCCCGGCGGAGCTGCCGAAGGAACTGCACTGGTTCAAATGGGAAGCCTATTCGACCTGGCTGTCCGGTATCGCGCTGCTGACCATCGCCTACTACTTCAACGCCCAGGCGATGATGATCGATAAATCCGTGGCGGACATCAGCAGCCTGCAGGCGATCGGCATCGGCGTAGGCACCCTGGTCGTCGGCTGGACGGTGTACGACCTGCTGTGCCGCTCCCCGCTGGGCAAGCATGACCTGTGGTTCGGCATCGTGGTATTTGTGCTGATCGTGGCGGCGGCCTATGGGTTGACGCATGTGCTGAGCGGGCGCGCCGCCTACATCCACGTCGGCGCGCTGATCGGCACCATCATGGTCGGCAATGTGCTGATGCTGATCATCCCGGGCCAGCGCAAGATGGTCGAGGCCATGTCGGCTGGCCGCATGCCCGATCCTGTCCATGGTCAGAAGGCCAAGCAGCGCAGCGTCCACAATAACTACTTCACGTTGCCGGTGCTGTTCATCATGATCAGTAACCATTACGCGATGACTTATCGTCACGATCATGCGTGGCTGGTGCTGGCGTTTATCATGGCGGCTGGCGTCTTCATTCGCCACTTCTTCAATCTGCGCCACAAGGGCCGCGTCGAGTGGCGCTATCCGGCGATCGGCGTCGCGCTGCTGATGGCAGTGGCCGTGGCGATCGCTCCGGCCCATCCGGTGGCGGTGGCGCCGGCGGCCGATCCGGCGGCGGAATTCGCCAAAGTGAAGGCCATCATCGCGCACCGCTGCGCCTCCTGCCATGCCGAACGGCCGACACAACCCGGCTTCGCGGCGGCGCCTTTGGGGGTGATGCTTGAGAACGACGCCGAAATCCATCAGAATGCCGAGAAAATCTACAAGCAGACGGTCCAGCTCAAAGCCATGCCGTTGGCGAACCTGACCCAAATGACCGATGCGGAACGGGCGCAAATCGCCGCCTGGTACGAAGCCGGTGCAAAATAAAGGAAGCGACTATGAACGGCATCAAGGAGCAACTGGCCAAATGGATCGATGACCACTTCGACGAGGAGGTCGGCGTTTTGCAGCAGTTATTGCGCGTGCCGACCGATACGCCGCCCGGCAACAACGCGCCGCACGCGGACATGGTGGCTGATCTGGTCAAGGCCTATGGCTGGAGCGCCGAGAAGCACGCGGTGCCGCAACAGGTGGTGCGCGACTACGGCATGGAGACGATCACCAACCTGATCGTCCGCCGTCCGTACGAGGCGGGCGGTCCGACGGTGGCGCTGAACGCGCACGGCGACGTGGTCCCGCCGGGCGACAACTGGACCTATCCGCCCTACGGCGGCGTGGTGGAAAACGGCTATATCTACGGGCGCGCGGCCGCCGTCTCCAAGTGCGACTTCGCCACCTACATCTTCGCCACCCGCGCGCTGGAAGCGCTGGGCGTACCGCTCAAGGGTGGCCTGGAACTGCATTTCACCTATGACGAGGAATTCGGCGGCCTGCTCGGCCCCGGATGGCTGCTGGAGCAAAAGCTGACCAAGCCCGATTACGTCATCGCGGCGGGCTTCAGTTACAACATCGTCACCGCGCACAACGCCTGCCTGCAACTGGAGATCACGGTCAACGGCAAATCCGGCCACGGCGCGATGCCGGAAACGGGCCACGACGCGCTGCAGGCGGCGACGAAAATCCTGAATGCCATCTACGACCAGCTGCCGGAGCTAAAGAAGATCAAGTCCAAGATCGCCGGTATCGACTCGCCGACGATGCTGGTGGGCCGCATCGACGGCGGCACCAACACCAACGTCGTACCGGGCAAGGTGGTGCTGAAGATGGACCGTCGCATGATTCCGGAAGAGGAGCCGGCGGAGGTCGAGGCGCAGGTGCGCGCGATGATCGAAAACGCGGTGCGCGGCATTCCCGGCATTAGCCTGGAAGTCAAGCGCCTGCTGCTGTCGCACGCGCTGCGCGAGCAGCCGGGAACGGAAAAGCTGGTCGCCAGCCTGCAGCAAAACGCCCAAACCTATATCGGAGAGCTGATTCCGGCGCAGGGTACGCCGCTGTACGCGGACGCGCGCCTGTACGGCGAACACGGTATCCCGGCGGTGCTGTACGGCGCCGGTCCGCGCACGGTTCCCGAATCGAATGCCAAGAAGGCGGACGAGCGCCTCAACCTCGAAGACCTGCGCAAAGCCACCAAGGTGGTCGCCGCAACCCTGCTCGATTTCCTTGGCTAAACTCCGGGGTCAAGTCTGACATTCGGACACGAGCTGAACGCTACGACGCACCACAGCCGAAGCCGTGTCCGAATGACAGACTTGACCCCGGAGCTGGGGTGTGGTGTAGCGCACGGCAGGTGCAATCAAGATTGCCGTATGATATGGAAATTATTGTCCATACGGCTAGCCTGTGCTGCGATACGAGTTAATCAGTTGCCATGACTGCGGGGTGCTGCACCAGTACCGCCCCGTGCGGCCGCGCGAAAAGGCGCGCTGCGTGCGCTGCGGCTCCGTTCTCTATCGCGGCATCCATTCGGACCCCAACCGCATGGCCGCCATCACCCTCGGCGCCATCGTTACCTTCCTGATCGCGCAGTTCTTCCCCATCGTCGAACTGCAAATCGGCGGCTATAGCACCAGCGCGACTTTGCTCGGTTCCATCCGCGTGCTTTGGCACGAGCAGATGCAGCTGGTGGCGGCGGTGGTGTTCCTGTTTACGATGCTGCTGCCGGCGGTGGAGCTGGGGGCGCTGTTCTATGTGACGATGGCGCTGCGTGCCGGCCGCCGTCCTCCCGGCTTCGACCATCTGCTGCGCGCCATCGGCGCGGCCCGGCGCTGGGGCATGACCGAGGTGCTGATGATCGGTATCCTGATCACCATCGTCAAGATGACCAGCCTCGCGCAGGTTTTGCTGCAACCGGGCCTGTTCGCCTTTGGCGCGCTGACGTTGATGTTGGCCATCGTGGTCTCCTTCGATCCCAAACACCTGTGGAATATCGGCGAGCATTTGCCGGGTCCCGGCGGCCCGCGCGCGTCGCAACGTCAGTTCCATTACAAGGCGGCGCCCGGCGGCGCCCACCTCGAGGCCTGTCACAGCTGCGGCCTGGTGGCGTCGGTGCCGCGCAAGGCGCGCCATCAGCGCTGCGAGCGTTGCGGCGCGGCGCTGCACCGGCGCCGTCCCGACAGCGTCGGCCGCACGTGGGCTTTTCTGCTGGCGGCCACGATTCTGTACATCCCCGCCATGCTGCTGCCGGTGATGTACACCGACTCGCTGTTCGGCAAAGAAGACGATACCATCATCAGCGGCGTCATGCTGTTCTGGAACAGCGGCTCGCAGGCGCTGGCGATCATCATTTTCATCGCCAGTATCGTGGTGCCGGTGCTGAAATTGGCCGCGCTGTCGCTGCTGGCGCTGACGGCGCAGACCCGCTCGCGCTGGCGTCCGCAGCAACGCACGGTGCTGTACCGGATCGTGGAATTCGTCGGCCGCTGGTCGATGCTCGATATTTTCGTCATCACGCTGACGGTGGCGCTGGTGCGCTTCCAGACGCTGGCGGTGATCACCGCCGGACCCGGCGCGCTGGCGTTTTGCGCGGTGGTGGTGCTGACGATGCTGGCGTCGATGCAGTTCGACCCGCGCCTGATATGGGATGCAACCGATTCAAATGGAGAAAAACATGCCTGAAAACGAAGGCGGCCAGCCGCCGCTGCACGAGCCCCATGTGGAGAAGGCCAGCAGCTGGCTGCCTTCGCTGGTATGGCTGATTCCCTTGCTGGCGGCGTTGATCGGCGCCGGCCTGGTGGTCAAGTCCTTCATCGACCGGGGACCCACCGTGACGGTGAGCTTCCGCAGCGGTGACGGCCTGGAACCCGGCAAGACCAAGGTCAAGTTCAAGGATGTGGACATCGGCCTGGTGAAGTCGATTTCGCTGGCGCCCGATCTGACCAAGGTGCTGGTCACCATCGACATGAGCAAGGAGGCGGCGCGCTTTACCGCCATCGATACCCGTTACTGGGTGGTGCGCCCGCGCATTGGCGCCAGCGGGGTGTCAGGACTCAATACCCTGCTGTCAGGGTCCTACATCGGCGTCGACGCCGGCAAGTCGGAGGAGACCAAGAGCGAATTCACCGGCCTTGAACAGGCGCCGCAAGTGGCGTTCGACGAGAAGGGCAGCTATTTCACGCTGCACGGCGAGACCCTCGGTTCGATCGACGTCGGTTCGCCGATCTTCTATCGCCGCATCCCGGTCGGGCAGGTCGCGGCCTACGATCTGGAGGCGAAGGGGCGCGGCATCAACATGAAGGTGTTCGTCAAGTCGCCCTACGACCAGTACGTCGGCAAGGGCACGCGCTGGTGGCATGCCAGCGGCGTCGACGTGCGGCTCGATTCCAACGGCTTCAAGGTCAACACGCAGTCGCTGGCGGCCTTGCTGGTCGGCGGCATCGCCTTCGAGAGCATGAACGGGCAAAAGCCCGCCGCCGCGGCGCCGACCGGCAGCGAATTCCTGCTGGCGGCCGACCAGGCCAGCGCACTGCGCGAGCCCGATGGCGCGCCGATCACCACGGTGCTGTACTTCGACCAGTCGCTGCGCGGCCTGTCGCAGGGCGCCACGGTGGACTTCCGCGGCATTGTGCTGGGCGAGGTCCGGTCGGTGGGCGTGGAGTTCGATCCGGTCAAGAAGTCGTTCCGCATGCCGGTGACGGTGGATATGTATCCGGCACGCCTGGGGCGCGCCTTCCAGAAAACCGTCGACGAGGATCAGCGCAATAGCGCCGGCTCGCAGGTGCTGGAGCGGATGGTGGCGCGCGGCTTGCGCGGCCAGCTACGCACCGGCAATCTGCTGACCGGCCAGTTGTACGTGGCGCTGGACTTCTTCCCGAACGCCGCGCCGGTCAAGCTGGATATGAGCAAGGAGACGGTGGAATTGCCGACGGTCCCGAACAGCCTGGACGAACTGCAAACGCAGCTCGCCAGCGTCGCGCGCAAGCTCGATAAGGTGCCGTTCGACGAGATCGGCGTCAATCTGCGCGATACGCTGAAGAGCGCCAACGTGCTGCTGAAGCAGCTCGATGCGCAGGTGGTGCCGGAAATGAAGGACACCCTGGGCGCGGCGCGCAAGACCTTCAGCACCGCCGACCAGATATTGCAAAAGGACTCGCCGGTGCAGTCCGATTTGCGCGAGGCCTTGCAGCAGCTGACGCAGACGATGCAATCGCTGAACGCGCTGTCCGATTATCTGGAACGCCATCCGGAATCGTTGTTGCGTGGCAAAGGCAGCAAGCAGGATAAACTGGGAGAGAAGAAATGACGCAGACGATCAATCGATGCACCCGCCTGACTCGGTCGGCCCTGGCGATATCGGCGGCGGCGCTTGCGCTGGCGTTGGCCGGCTGCGCCAGCACGCCGCCCGAGCATTTCTACAGTCTTAGTAACGGCATGGGCGTGGCGCAGAAGGCTGACACGCCGTCCGCCGGCTACTACATCGAAGTGCCGGCGGTGACGGTGCCGCAGCAGGTCGCGCGCAACCAGATGGTGGTCACGACGGGCGCCGGCAGCATCGATCTGCTGGAGTACGAACGCTGGGCGTCGCCTCCGGCCGCGGAGATCGGGCAGGCGCTGTCGCTGGCGATTTCCGGCGAGCTGGGTACCATCGACGTGTTCCGTACGCCCTCGCCGGACGGCACGCCGGTCTACCGCATCAGCACCAACGTGCAGCGCTTCGAATCGGCGCCCGGCAAGTACGCGCTGATCGATGCGGTGTGGAGCGTGCGGCTGGTGGGCGGCACCAAGGTGCTCACCTGCCGCAGCGTCGCCAACGAGGACGTCGGTCCGGGCAACGACGCGCTGGTGGCGGGCCATCGCCGCGCCGTCGTGCGCATCGGCGCCGATATCTCCAAGGCCGTGCGCGCGCTCGCCGCCGGCGGCAACGCGGGCTGCTGACAGCACTCTTGAACTAGGACTCCAAGAATATATGGGACAAATTTACCTGGTGCGCAGCGGACAAGCATCCTTCGGCAGCGCCAATTACGATCAGCTGTCGGACATGGGCTACGAGCAGGCGCGCCTGCTGGGAAAGTGGTTCGCCAAAAGCGCGCAGCCGTTCCACCGTATGATCACCGGCGGCATGGCGCGGCACCACCAGACCGCCGACGCCTGCATGGCGGAGCTCACCAAGCCGCAGGTGGAGGGCGCCGACTGCCTGACCGACGCGGGCTTCGCCGAATTCGATCATCATGAGGTGATGCTGCGGCATTGTCCGGAATTCGCCGATCCCGCCGCCTTCCAGCAATTGCTGTCCCGTTCAGCCGACCCGCAGCGGGCGGCGGAGCAGTTGTTCCGGGGCGCCATGCAACGCTGGATGACGGGGTGGCACGACGACCAATACGTCGAAGCCTGGCCGGATTTCCGCCGCCGCGTGGTGTCCGCGCTGGAGCGGCTCGATACGCCGGACAGCAAGCGTACCACCATCGTTTTTACCTCCAGCGGCGTGATCGCGACGGTGATCCAGCATGTGCTGGGGTTTCAGGATTTTCAGGTGATGGAGATGACGTGGAAGGTGGCCAATTGCGCCGTCACCCGGCTGCTGCACCGTCCGGGCGAATTCGGTCTGAGTTATCTGAACAATTATTCGCACCTTGAGCAACCCGGGCGGCCCGACGCCGTGACGTACCGCTAAATCACGATCGTATCGCCTGATGTTGACTGTATGAGCATACAGTATAATTAAGTATGCCTACCCCCGCAGATCCACCTTCACAGCAAGGATTTATCCTGACCCGCCATTGGCGCGACGCGCCCAATGGGACGGAGATCGAGTTTTGGCTGGCGACCGACGACGGCCCCAGGAAAATCCGCCTGACGATGCAGACCTCGGTGGCCTTCGCCGAGGCGCGGGAGCGCTCGGCCATCGAGGCGCTGCTGGACAAGTCGGATGGCATCGAGCTGCGCGAGCTAAAGCTCAAGACCTTCGAGCAGGAGCCGGTCCTCGGCGTCTACTCGTCCCGCTACAAACAACTGATGGCGCTGGAGCGTACGCTGCGCGACCACGGCATCAAGATGTACGAGGCCGATATCCGCCCGCCCGAGCGCTATCTGATGGAGCGCTTTATCACGGCCGGCGTGCAGGTGGAGGGCGGCCGCGTCGACGGTGCCACCATCCGCGATTGCAAACTTAAACCTGCTCCCGACTACCGCCCCAAGCTCAAGATGGTATCGCTCGATATCGAAACCAGTGCCTACGAGGACCTGTATTCGATCGCGCTCGAAGGCTGCGGCCAGCGCCAGGTGTACATGCTAGGCGCGCCGCCCGCCGAGGCGCCAGCCGGGATAGACTTCGATCTGGAATACTGCGCCACGCCGCGCCAGCTGATCGAAAGGCTCAACGCCTGGATGGCGCGCCACGACCCCGATGTGCTGGTGGGCTGGAACGTGGTGCAGTTCGACCTGCGCGTGCTGCAGAAGAACGCCGACAAGCACAAGATCGCGCTGACCCTGGGCCGCGAGGGCAAGACCATCGAATGGCGCGAGCATCCCGGCAAGCAGGGATACATGTTTGCGCCGGTGGTCGGCCGCGTCGTCCTCGATGGCATCGACGCGCTCAAGGCGGCGTCGTGGATGTTCCCCTCCTTTAGCCTGGAGAACGTGTCGCAGGCGATGCTGGGCGAGGGCAAGGACATCGGCGACGTCTACGACAAGATGGCGGAAATCGAACGCCGCTTCCAGGAAGACAAGCCGGCGCTGGCCCATTACAACCTGAAGGACTGCGAACTGGTCACGCGCATCTTCGACAAAGCCAATCTGCTGGCCTTCATGATCGAGCGCGCGACGGTGACCGGTTTGCAGGCCGATCATCTGGGCGGCTCGATCGCCGCCTTCGGCCACCACTATCTGCCGCGCATGCACCGCGAAGGCTATGTGGCGCCGAGCGTGGGCGATATCTCCGGCGGCGCGTCGCCGGGCGGCTTCGTCATGGATTCCAAACCTGGCCTGTACGACTCGGTGGTGGTGCTGGACTACAAAAGCCTGTACCCGTCGATCATCCGCACCTTCCTGGTCGATCCGGTCGGCCTGATCGAGGGCGAGATCGCCGAAGATCCGGCGTCGATCGTGGAGGGCGTCAACGGCACGGTGTTTTCGCGCGAGAAGCATTGCCTGCCCGAGATCACCACGCAAATCTGGAAGCAGCGCGACGCCGCCAAGCGGGCGAAGAACGAGCCGCTGTCGCAGGCGCTCAAGCTGCTGATGAATTCCTTCTGCGGCGTGCTGGGCGCGACCGAATGCCGTTTCTTCAATCCTCGCCTGGTCTCCTCTGTCACCTTGCGCGGACACCAGATGATGAAACAGACCCGCGAGCTGGTCGAGGCGGAAGGCTACGACGTCATCTACGGCGACACCGATTCGATCTTCATCTGGCTTAAAAAAGAGTACAAGAACGCCGACGCGCTGGACATCGGCCAGCAGCTTGCGAACAAGATCAACGCCTGGTGGCGCAGCATGTTGAAGGATAAGCATGGCCTGGAATGCCATCTCGAGATCGAGTTCGACACGCACTTCCAGAAGTTTTTCATGCCGACGATACGCGGCACGGAAATGGGCAGCAAGAAGCGCTACGCCGGGCTGACGGTCAACGCCAAGGGCGAGGAAGAAGTGATTTATCGCGGACTGGAAGTGGCGCGCAGCGACTGGACGCCGTTGGCGCAGCAGTTCCAGAAAGGGCTGTTCCTGCGCATCTTCAAGGACGAGCCTTATCAGGACTTCGTGCGCGACTACGCGCGCAAGACGGTGTCCGGTGATTTCGACGAGCTGCTGGTGTACCGCAAGCGACTGCGCCACCGGCTGGACGAGTACAAGGTCAACGTGCCCCCGCAGGTGCGCGCCGCGCGCCTGGCCGATGAATACAACCAGTCGCATCGGCGCCCGCTGCGTTATCAGAACGGCGGCTGGATCAGCTACGTGATGACCACCGGCGGACCCGAGCCGCTGGAGGCGATGCGCTCGAATATCGACTACGACCATTATCTGACCAAGCAGTTGCAGCCGATCGCCGATTCGATCCTGCTGCCGATGAAGGACAGTTTTTCCAGCCTGACCACCTTACAAGCCAGTCTTTTTTAACGGAGCGACCATGAACGATTTCAAGAAACTGCACGACGGTAGCCAGCTGCTGCGCCTGCCCAACGCCTGGGATGCTGGCAGTGCGCGCTTGTTCGAGAGCCTCGGCGCGCCGGCCCTCGCCACCACCAGCGCCGGTGTGGCATGGGCCGCCGGTTACGCCGATGGCGACAACATGCCGGCCGACGTGGCCATTGCCGTCGCCATCAACATGGCGCGCGTGCTGACGGTGCCGTTGTCGGTCGACCTGGAAAACGGCTACTCGGATGATGCGAACACCGTGGCGCAAAATGTGATGAAGCTGGTCCATGCCGGTGTGGCGGGCATCAATCTGGAGGATGGCCATGGCGCGCCCGAGGCGCTGGCCGCGAAGATCGTCGCGATCAAGAAGGCGGTTGCGGCATCGGGCAAGGAACTCTTCATCAATACCCGTACCGACGTGTATCTGAAAGGGCTGGCGCCGGAAGGGGAGCGTGTGGCGGAGGTGTTGAAGCGCGCCGCGATCTATAAGGCCGCTGGTGCGGATGGTCTGTTCGTGCCGGGTATCTGCAAGGTCGACGAGATCAAGGCCGTCGTTGCAGGCGCAGGGCTGCCGGTGAATGTGATGGACTGGCCGGGCGTGCCGTCCGCCGACGAATTGCATCAGCTGGGTGTGTGCCGCTTGAGTGCCGGTTCCGGCATACCGCAGGCCTTGTGGGCCGTTGCCGCCGACATGGCGAAGGGTTTTCTGGCCACCGGCACCGCCGGTCCTTTGATGGACAAGGCGATGCCGTATGGTGAGTTGCAGGCTTTATTCATCAAGGCTTAGCGGGTCGCAGGGACCAGCGCCTTCGACCGGTTATCGAAGCTGTACGCGCCGGCGCCGAACGCCACCACTTGCAGCAAACCACCGGCCATCGCGAAGTTTTTCAGCAGATGGATCATTTGATTCTGGTCGCCCACCGCGTTGTGGAAGGCCAGGCCGGTGACGA
Source organism: Duganella sp. AC237 (assembly GCF_979254035.1). Classification (NCBI taxonomy): domain Bacteria; kingdom Pseudomonadati; phylum Pseudomonadota; class Betaproteobacteria; order Burkholderiales; family Oxalobacteraceae; genus Duganella; species Duganella sp. AC237. The sequence goes on from NZ_CEEDEW010000003.1 coordinate 1,407,967, forward strand.
TCGAGAACACCGCCAGCCCCGCCGCCACAAGGCGCGTCTTGACACCCAGGACCAGCAGCAGGCCGCCGCCCAGTTCAACGCCGATGGAGATCGCCAGTGCCAGCGGCGCGAACGGGAGGCCGGTCGAAGCGATGTAACCCATCGTCGCGGCGGGCGCGGCCAGCTTGCCGAAGCCGCTCAGGATAAAGATCGCCGCCAGCAGTACGCGGCCGATGACAGGAATGACGGAGGTGTTTGGATTGATGGTGTTCATGGTATTTCCTTTCGAGGTTTAATTAAGTTTTTACTGCACGGCTTACATCAATTTCGCGGAGCGCAGCTGCGCGCCGATACGTTCAATTTCGTCCTCGCCCTTGGCCAGAGCGGCCTCGCTGGTGTGCACCGAGTAGTAGCCGGTCACCAGGTCATACGGATGCTTCACGGCCGAACCGAGAACGAATTCGGTGGCGCCTTCGGCGACGAAATCAATCGCCTCGTTCCCTTCGGCGAACACCGCGACCTCCTTGCCGATCGTGGTGCGGCCGGTGCGCAGCGCGCCGCTGGCGACCGATGCCCAGGCCACGTCATGGCCGGCGGGCGGCGTGTAGGTCCAGCGCTCGCCATCGGCCAATTTCACATGCAGATAATTGATCGAGGCGCGCGGCCGGATGGCACTGACGGCGCCACCATAGCTGCCGATGATCACGCGCGCCGGACCCACGCTTTGCACCTGCTCGGGCGCCAGGTACTGGCTGTGTGCCGGGCCGTTTTCATCTTCGGACGACAGTGCGAGCCACAGCTGGAAGCCGGTCACGCTGGCGCCGGCCACCGGGCCGCCGTCGTGCCAGACGCCGCCGCCGGCGTTCATCCATTCGACACCGCCGGCCGTCAACTGGCCTTCGCTGCCGGTGGTTTCGCGGTACTGGATGGCGCCGTCCATGACCACCGTGACGGTGGCGATGCCCGAATGCGGGTGCATGCCCATCATGTGGCCGCTCGTCGCTTCCATATGGAACAGGTCGAGGAAGACGAAGGGCTTGATCAGCTGGCCGACATCGCCAGGGCTCACCAGGCGGGTGATGCCGCCGCGGCTGCGGCCGGCGGTGCGGTGAATCAAAGCGCGTTGAATTGACTGGTTCATGGTACGGCTCCCTTGTTTTGTTTGCGGCACATGTCAGTGCATGGGATGAATCATAGATATCGCCGACCCATCTGAGAAGCCTATATAATTAGATGTATAGTATCCAAGGAGTAGATACATGCTGGACGCCATGTCGCTGGACCAGCTGCGGACCTTTATCGCCGCAGCGGAGGAGGGGAGTTTTTCGGCCGCCGGGCGCAAGCTGCGCCGGGCGCAGTCGGTGGTCAGCACCACCCTTGCCAATCTGGAGCAGCAGGTCGGCTTCCCGCTGTTCGAGCGCACCGGCCGCTATCCGCAATTGACGGAGGCGGGCCGGGCGCTGCTGTCGCAGGCGCGGCAGGCGGTCGACAGCATGGACGCCTTCAAGGCGCGGGCGCGGACCCTGGCCGAGGGGCTGGAGCCGGAACTGGTGGTGGCGGTGGATGTGATGTTTCCGATCGAGACTCTGACGGCCGCCGTGCAGGCGTTTCATCAAGCCTTTCCCGGCACGCCGCTGCGGCTGTATGTGGAAGCGTTGGGCGCGGTGCTGCAGCCTCTGCTGGACGGCAACTGCCGGGTGGCGGTCATCGGCAGCTTGCCGGACATCCCGGATGGCTGCGCGTCGGAATTCCTGCTCAGCGTGGCGGCCGTCTGCGTGGTCGCACCCGGCCATCCGCTGGCGGCCACCAAGGGGCCGATACCGCGCGCGGTCGCCGCCGAACAAGTGCAACTGGTGCTGACGGACCGCTCCAGCCTGACGGCGGGACGCAACTTCGGGGTGATGTCGTCCAAGACCTGGCGCCTTGGCGACTTGGGCGCCAAGCACGCCTTCCTGCGGGCGGGACTGGGCTGGGGCTATATGCCGCTGCACATGGTGGAGGAGGAGCTGCGCGACGGCAAGCTGGTCGAGATCCGCCTGGAGGGCCAGCCCGCCGTCGGGGCGGGTTTCTCCATGCACGCGCTGCACATGAAGGAGTTCCCGCCCGGCCCCGCCGGCAGATGGTTCGTCAACCAGCTGAAGATCTAGCAGCCCGGCTTTAGAACATGCTGGCCGTCGGCCGCACGATGATCTCGCTCACGTCGACGTCGGCCGGCTGGTCGATGGCGAACTGGATCGCGCGGGCGATCGCCTCCGGCTTGATCGAGACCTGGCGGAAGGCGCGCATTTCCTCGCGCCCGCCGGCGTCGGAGATCGACTCGGCCAGTTCGGACTCCACCACGCCCGGCGACACCACCGTCACGCGGATGTCGCCGCCCACCTCCTGCCGCAGGCCCTCGGAAATCGCCGCCACCGCGAACTTGGTGGCGCAGTAGACGGCCGCCGTCGGGCTCACCGTGTAGGCGCCGATCGACGCCAGGTTGATGATCTGGCCGCTGCGCTGTTTCTGCATCAGCGGCAGGGTGGCCGCGATGCCGTGCAACACGCCGCGAATGTTCACGTCGATCATGCGGTTCCATTCGTCGACCTTGAGCGCCTCCAGCTTCGACAGCGGCATCACGCCGGCGTTGTTGATGATCACATCGACACGGCCGTGGCGGTCGACGGCGGCGTCGACAAAGCGCTGCATGCTTTCCTGATTGGTCACGTCGAGCGCGCACACGCTGGCCGAGCCGCCCGCCGAGCCGATCTCGACAGCCAACGCCTCCAGGCGATCGGTGCGGCGCGCGCCCAGCACCACGTGCATGCCCTGGGCCGCCAAATGCCTGGCGGTTGCTTCGCCGATGCCGCTGCTGGCACCGGTGATGAGGACGACTTTTTTCGATGGGTTATTCATTTTCTGCTCCTTTTGGTTGAGATGCGATGGAGTCAGTATGCGGAAATAGGCACGTCTCGAACATATCGGATCGTCTCTGGACCTTGCCTGATCCTCCAAATTCACCACGCTGAGCATTGAGCCAGCTTGTAGCGAAATAGAAACATTCTCAAAGATAGTCAGTCATCGACAAAATGTGTCATTTTCAGTTTTTCCAATCGGACAAATTTGCTCGCCGCGGCCAATATTTCCTCATAGCGAAGTTGATACTATTAATCGCTTGTTGAAACTTTTTGTTACAGTTTCTTGATGGAATGTCACTTATGTTCACAGAAACTTGGTTACATTTCCCTTACAAAATAGTTTCGTGCAAGCTTTGACAGTCGAGGTCGTCAACAACAGAATCGACCCCACACCACTTAAGAAAACGTTAATTCTGACGTGATTCAAGCCCGGCGTCCGGCCAACCGTCGGTCACCGGAAAAGTGGGTGTGGTGTTAGCGCTATCTCTCTAACTGTCTGATAAAAAGGAAGACTCATGACTTTGAATAAAGCAATGATGGCATTGACGTTGTCGTTGGCCGGCGGCCTGGCGATGGCCGCCCCAAGCTCCTCGTTCGTCGATTTCTCCAATGGGGCGCAAGGGTGGGAAGGCATGCAGCCGATGGACGGCAACGGCGGTTCCGGCATCAACCCCAACCTGGGGAATGGCGCGCCGGCCTTGCACACCGTGATGGAAAACTTCGGTATCAGCTTCAGTAACAGCACCAACCAGTCCTACCTGGGCGATTACGGCAAACTTGGTAGCGTCACCATCGGCCTCGACGTCATCGCCAACTCGATCCGTTACTTTGGACAGGAAGTGTCGCGCAACATGGTTGTCGAACTGCGCGACTACGGCAACACCTCGCAGGGCATGCCTTACACCAGCGTTTGGTACGACCTGGGCGCCATCGACTACACCAAGGGCTGGCAGCACCTTTCTGTAACTATCGGTGATACGACGTCGACTGCTCTGCCGACCGGCTGGGGTGGTTACGGCTCCTCCGACGATGCCGCCGGTCCGGGCCTACCGCCGGGCCGCAGCTTCGCCGACGTGCTGTCCAGCGTCGACGAGCTGGTCTTCACCACCTACGTTCCCGGCTATATGTACGGTTTCACGGATTATGACGTCGCGGTCGACAACATCTCCGTCAGCGCCGTGCCGGAGCCATCGACCTACGCAATGATGTTCGGCGGTCTGGGCATGGTCGGCTGGATGAAGCGCCGCAAGTCGCGCGCGGCCTCGTCGGCGAAAGCGGCTTAAACGCCGGGGTTTAAAACATTGAATCGGAGAGTGGGGCCCCGCTTTCCGATTGCACGATTCTACAAGATGCTTCCCTTCCAAGGCCGGCGTTCGGGAAGTCGGCCGGTTGAAGATGAAATTTTCAGTCATGACATAATCGAGGGATCTCCACTACCGAAGGGCACGGCGTGAGCAAACTCTTTTCTCCTATCAAGATCGGGCCGCTGGAGCTGGCCAACCGCATCGTCATTGCGCCGATGTGCCAGTATTCGGCCGAGCAGGGCAGCGCCACCGACTGGCATCTGATTCATTTGGGCAATCTGGCGCTGTCCGGCGCCGGCCTGCTGATCCTCGAAGCGACCGCCGTCTCGGCCGAGGCGCGCATTTCGCCGGCCGATCTGGGCTTGTATTCCGACGATAACGAGCAGGCGCTGGCCCGCGTGCTCCAGGCGGTCCGCAAGCACTCGGACATGCCGGTCGGCATGCAGCTCGGGCATGCCGGACGCAAGGCGTCCTGCGCCGCGCCGTGGGACGGCGGCGGGCAAGTGACGGCGGACGCGGGCGGATGGACCACCGAGGCGCCCTCCGCGGTGCCGTACGCGGCCACGGACCGTCCACCCGTGGCGCTGGACGACGCCGGCCTGGCGCGCGTGCGCGAAGCGTTCGCGCAGACCGCGCGCCGCGCCGCCCGCCTGGGCCTGGACATGGTCGAGGTGCACGCCGCCCACGGCTATCTGCTGCACCAGTTCCTGTCGCCGCTGTCGAATCAGCGCACCGACCAATATGGCGGCTCGCTGGAGAACCGCATGCGCTTCCCGCTGGAGGTGTTCGACGCCGTGCGCGCCGCCTTCCCGGCCGATAAGCCGGTCGGCGTGCGCATCTCCGCCACCGACTGGGTCGAGGGCGGATGGGATGTCGAGCAAAGCGTGGCCTTTTCCAAGGCGCTGGTGGCGCGCGGCAGCGCCTATGTGCACGTGTCGAGCGGCGGCTTGTCGGCGCAGCAGAAAATCGACGTGGGGCCGGGCTACCAGCTGCCGTTCGCGCAGGAGATCAAGCGCCACGTCGAGGTGCCGGTCATCGGCGTCGGCATGATCACCACGCCGGAACAGGCCGAGACGGCGATCCGCGACGGCAGCGCCGATCTGGTGGCGCTGGCGCGCGGCATCCTGTACGACCCGCGCTGGCCGTGGCACGCGGCCGCTACGCTTGGCGCGCAGGTCAAGGCGCCCAAGCAGTATTGGCGTTCGCAGCCCTCGGCGTACAAAAACCTGTTCGCTACAGGGAAGTGATCTACTCGAAGCCGCCGCCCAAGGCGCGCTTCAGGTAGTCGACGAAGGACTTGATGCGCGACGACAGGGCGGTATTGCGGTAGTAGACCGCGTTGATCGGTTGGCGGACCTCGAAGGTCTGCTGCGCCAACACCTGCTTGAACCGCTTGGTTTTTCGGTCCTCGCGCGTCATGAAGTCGGACAGGCAGACGATGCCCGCGCCCTCGAGCGCCAGCTGCCGCAAGGTCTCGCCGCTCGACGAGCGGATGGTTGGCTGGATGTGGAGCTGCTGTCCGTTGTGGTCCAGCAGCGGCCAGTCGTTCAGCGACTCGGGCTGGTTGAACCCCAGCAGCGCATGGCGCGCCAGGTCGGACGCCTTCCTCGGCGTGCCATGCGCCGCCAGATAGTCCGGCGTGGCCAGCACCCGTATCCTGCTGCTGCCGATCGGCGTCGCATGCAAGGTCGAGTCCTTGAGCGCGCCGATGCGGATGGCGACATCCGTGCGCCGCTCCAGCAGATCGATGATGCCTTCGTTGCTGTTGAATTCCAATTCCACCTGCGGATAGCGCTCGCGGTAGCCGCGCACCAGCGGCACCACCACGTGCAGCATGAACGGCGACGCCGCATCCACGCGCAGCAGCCCGGCCGGCGTATCGCGCCGCACCGACATCTGCTCCTCGGTCGCCTCCACCGACGCTACGATCTCGCGCACCCGGTCCAGGTAGGCCGACCCCTCCTCGGTCAGCTCCATGCGCCGCGTGGTCCGCCGCAGCAAGGTGGTTTGGAGCTTTTCCTCCAGCCTGCCGAGCGTGCGGCTGGCGGCGGAGGTGGTCTGGCCCAACTGCTCCGCGGCGCCCGTGATCGACCCGTTGTCCACCACGGCCAGGAACAGCTGCATTTCATCGAGGGTCGTTTTCATATTTTACATATTATCAAATATCTTTCCCGGATTAGCGGCTTTTTCGAGGAGAATAAAGCGCGCACACTCGGGTCTTCGATTTATCACGCAAGGAGATCCACATGAGTATTCCATCTTTCGGCGTCGGCACTTTCCGCCTGCAGGGCCAGGTTGCCGTCGATTCGGTGCGCAGCGCCCTTGAGGTAGGGTATCGCGCCATCGACACCGCGCAAATCTACGGCAACGAAGCCGCTGTCGGGCAAGCGATCGAGGAGTCCGGCGTCGCGCGCGACCAGCTGTTCGTCACCACCAAGATCTGGACCGCGAACTACGCCGCCGACAAACTGATTCCGAGCCTGAAGGACAGTCTCGCCAAGCTGCGCACGGACCATGTCGACCTGACTTTGATCCACTGGCCCGCGCCCGGCAACGGCGTGCCGCTGGCGGAAACGATGCAAGCGCTGGCCGAGGCCAGGGCGCAAGGTCTGACGGGGCAAATCGGCATCTCCAACTTCAACATCGCGCTGACCCGCGAGGCCATCGCGGCGGTGGGAAAGGAGGCGATCGCCACCAATCAGATCGAATTGAGCCCCTACCTGCAAAGCCGGCAGCTGACCGCTTTCCTCCAGGAGCAGGGCATCCACGTCACCTCGTACATGACGCTCGCTTACGGCAAGGTACTGAAGGACCCTGTCATCGACGACATCGCGCAACGTCATGGCGCCACGCCGGCGCAGGTCGCGCTGGCGTGGGCGCTGGGCCAGGGCTATTCGTTGATCCCGTCGTCGACCAGGCGCGAGAACCTGGTGAGCAATCTGCTGGCGCGCGATCTGCGCCTGACCGACGACGACCTGGCGCGCATCGCCGCACTGGAACGCAATGGCCGTGAAGTCAGCCCGGATGGCCTGGCGCCAGCCTGGGACTAAGTCGACCGGTTTCGCTCCAAACACCTCTTAAAGGACACGTCCATGAATGACCTCAAACACATCGCACTCGCCGCCGCCGTCACGCTGGCGGCAAGCGCCGCTACCGCAGCCGACTGGTATCCCTCCACCTACGGCCCCAAGGACGAAATCGGCGCCGCCAACCTGCTGACGCCGGAAGTGGTGCGTCAGGCCGCGACGCTGGTCAAAACCGGCAAGACCTATCCGCTGGCGGTACCGGTCAGCAAAGACTTGCCGGCCTTCCGCCACCGCAGCTTCAAGCTCTACAACATCCAGCCGGGCGAGCAGGCCGGCTTGACGATGGGACCGAACAAGTTCACCTTCAACGACGAGCTGGCGGTGGCCTGGACCGGCGTCGGCACGCAGCTCAACGGCATCGGCCATATCGGCATCGACAACGTCTACTACAACGGCAACCGCGCGGCGGACTTCGTCACCGTCGAAGGCGTCAAGAAGCTCGGCGTCGAGAAGGTGCCGCCGATGGTCACGCGCGGCGTGGTGCTGGACATGACCAAGCACTACGGCAAGGAGATCGTCCCCGGCGGCACCGAGTTCACCGTGGCCGACCTGCAGGCGGTGCTCAAGCGGCAGGGCATCGCCTTGCGCAAGGGCGATGTCGTGCTGTTCAACACCGGCTGGCTGGAACTGATCGGCAAGGACAACAAGCAGTTCCTCGAAACGGAACCGGGCATCGGCATGAAGGCGGCGCAGTGGCTGGCCGACCAGGGTATCGTCGCCTTCGGCGGCGATACGTGGGGGTCGGAGGTGTATCCGAACAAGAGCGGAGAAGAGTTCCCCGTCAACCAGTTCATGCTGGCCAAGCGCGGCATCTACAATCTGGAGCTGATCGACAGCCGCGCCCTGGTGCGCGACCAGGCTTGGGAATTCATGTTCGTGCTGGGCCAGCCGCTGTATGTCGGCTCGACGCAGGTCAACGTTAATCCGGTGGCGATCCGCTAAAACCACGAAGAAATGACGCGGCAAAAAAGCGGTAGAAAAAATATCAAAAAATAGTGGAAACTTCTAAAATTACTCCTATAATCAAAGGGTTGCAGTAAAACTAAAGCGGCAAAAAAAGCGGCAGAAATGTACCATTCGCCACATCAGTTCGAGCCTCTGTTGCTCAGCACTCGCCAACTGGAGGAGGTTGCTCCTTGGGATGCACGTCGCCCCCACTGCGGCATCGCTGTCGGCGTTTCTAAAGAGGCTGGACGACGTGTACGGATCATCGCGGAGTTGGGACGGTGTTCTGATCAGCGCGGCATGTGCCCATCATCGCGTGGCCTGGGTCCACCCCTTTTTGGACGGAAATGGACGTGCGGCTCGGCTGCAAACGCACTGCGCGCTGTGGGAGCTCTCCGCAGGCCTGTGGTCACCGAGCCGCGGTTTCGCCAGATCGACCAAAGCTTATTACGCAGCGCTGCATAATGCGGACTCTCCACGAATGGGCGCGTTGGATGGGCGCGGAAATCTCAGCGCACTGGGTTTGCTGGAATGGGTGCAGTACTTCCTTGGGATTTGTGAGGACCAGGTTTCGTTCATGGCCAAGATGCTCGCCCTCGACGGAATAAAGCAGCGGATCGAGGCACTGGTCACGCTGCGATCCGCACAGGATAAGCGCATCAGGCGCGAAGCTATCCTTCCGCTCTGTCATGTTTTTGCGCTTGGGCCGGTCTCCCGGGGCGAGTTCGCACAGATGACCGGCCTGGGGGAGCGCAACGCCCGCTCACTGCTCTCGAAGCTACTTTCCGACGGCTTGATCGTCAGCGACTCCCCCTACGGGCCGGTGCGTTTCGGTCTGCCGTTGGACGCGCTCTGCATACTTTTCCCAAACCTTTATCCCGAAGCCGATATGCCTCTGGATTAATCTGCTGCGTCGATCCGTATGACCGGACCAAGCTGATTCCGTTCAATGAGCTGGCCAACTTCTTTACGCTTCACCTGAATAGCGGAGTCACCGGCGGCGCTAACACGGCGGATTACGGCGTTCCGCCTAATCCGCCCTACGTGTCGCCGTGGCAGGGCCCTGGTAGCTGAAATAAAGGAGGATCCACGTAGGGCGGATTAGCGCAGCGTAATCCGCCAATGCGTGATCCGTCGTTCACTTAACCCTGGTAGCGCAGCGCGTCGATGACCAGCGTGAAGGCGCGTGATGGATGGCGTCTCGACAAATAGTAGGCGTGCAAACCCGGAAACGGCCGGCACCACTCCTGCATCACGCTGAGCAGCCGTCCGTCCCTGACGTATGGCTCGGCGATTTCCGCCGTCACAAAAGCCAGGCCGACGCCGCTCACCGCCGCGTTGAGCATTTGATACGCGCTGTTGAAGGTGGCCTGGCCGCCAACCTTTACTTCGATCGGTTTGTCGCCGTCGCACAGCTCCCAGGCGTACACGCCGCCGTTGGACGACAGCCGCAAGGTGACGCAGTTGTGCTGTAACAGCTCCTGCGGCGAGGTGGGTATCGCGCGGCGCTTGAAGTAGTCCGGCGATCCGACGATCGCCATCGGCGCGTCGGCCGTCAGGCGCACGGCGATCATGTCCTGCTCCACCTGGTCGCCCCAGCGCACGCCGATGTCGAATCGCTCTGCCACGATGTCGTGCATCCGGTAGTCGGAGTTGATCTCGATGCGCAGGTCCGGGTATTGCGGCAGCAGGTAGGCCACGCGCGGCCACAGCACGCTGTCGATGATGTGGTCAATCGCGGTGATGCGGATCAGGCCCGCCGGACTGCCACCCAGGTCGCTGATGGCGGCGATCTCCGCCTCGATCTCGGCGAAGCGCGGCGCCACGGTCTCCATCAGCCGTTCGCCGGCCTCGGTCGGGGCGACGCTGCGGGTGGTGCGCGCCAGCAGCTGCACGCCCATGCGCGCCTCCAGCCCGCGCACTATGTGGCTCAGCCCCGACTGCGACATGCCCAGTTTGGCGGCCGCGCGCGTGAAACTGCGCTCGCGCGCCACCTCGAGAAACACAAGAATGTCGTTGATGTTTTCGCGGGCCATGGGGTCGCTTCCGGGTGGGGTGATCTTGCATTCTAGCAGTTGCACGACGTCGCCTGGATGGGCGCGATTGATGATTTTCCTGCATAAACCCTAGCAAAACCGCATCGCGCGCGGGCCCGTCAATGCCGCTACCATGCCCGATTGGGTTTGGAAGGACAAGAACTATGAACATCGCCAGCAGCTCCCTACCGAAGCAGACTTTCACCGGCCAGCCCGCCTGGAGCGCGGTCGGCGCCATGGCCATGTGCGTGGCGCTGCTGATCGCCTCCGAGTTCATGCCCGTCAGCCTGCTGACGCCCATCGCCAGCGACCTGGGCGCCACGCAAGGCATGGCCGGCCAGGCGATTTCGATCTCCGGCCTGTTCGCGGTGGTGACCAGCCTGCTTATTCCTTCGATCGCCAGCCACTTCGACCGCCGCCACGTGCTCATGGCGCTGACCGGCGTGATGCTCGCCTCGCTGGTGCTGATCGCCTGCGCGCCGAACTTTGCCGTGCTGATGGTGGCGCGCTCCCTGTTGGGCATCACCGTGGGCGGATTCTGGGCGCTGGCCACGGCCACGGTGATGCGCCTGGTTCCAGCCGAGTCAATTCCCAAGGCACTCGGCTTGATGTACACGGGTAACGCCGTCGCGGCGGCGTTCGCCGCGCCCATCGGCAGCTATTTTGGCGCCATCATCGGCTGGCGCGGCACGTTCTGGGCGTTGACGCCGTTCGTCGTCGCCAACCTGGTGTGGCAGTGGATCAGCTTGCCGTCCATGCCGCCGCAGGACGCCAATCCGGTCGGCAGGGTCCTCGGCCTGCTGAAGAGCCCGAATGTGGCGTTCGGCATGGCCGGGGTGATGCTGTCGTTCGCCGGCGCCTTCGCCACGTTCACCTACCTGCGGCCCTTCCTGGAGGCCTACACGGGCGTGACCGTGCCGCAGCTGTCGATGCTGTTGCTGGGCCTGGGCGCGGCCGGTTTTTTCGGCACCTACGCCGCGACGGTGATGCTGGGCAGCCACCTGTATGGCTTGCTGCGCTGGTTGCCGCTGGCGCTGGGCGCCGTCACGCTGGCGCTGCTGGCCGTCGGCCATGTGTTGTGGGCGGTGGCGATCGCGCTGATCGCCTGGGGCGCGCTGAACGCGGCCATTCCGGTGGCGTGGTCGACCTGGCTGAGCAAGGGCATCGCTGACGAACCGGAGAGCGGCGGCGGCCTGCTGGTCGCGGCGATCCAGCTGGCGATCATGCTCGGCGCCGCGCTTGGCGGCGTGCTGCTGGACCACCTGTCGATCATGGCCACCCTGATCGGCGGCGCCGCGATGCTCGCGGCTTCGTCGATCGTTGTCGGCGATGGGGGACGTCTGAAACCACGCGGGAATGCCTGATGCGATCGCACACCCTATTCTTTTCTTCGATAACCATGACTATGGCTCTTATGGCGGGCCGCTCCGCGCATGCCCAAAAAATCAGGATGACCGTGGACGGGCAGGTCGTCGCCGCGACCCTGGTGGACAACCCGACCACACGCGACTTCATCACCAGGTTGCCGCTGACGCTGACGCTCGGCGACTACGCCAGCACCGAGAAAATCGTCTATCTGGATTGGAAATTATCGACTGCGGGCGCGCCGGCCGGCGTCACGCCGACGGTGGGAACCATCGCCTACTACGCGCCTTGGGGCAACCTGGCCTTCTACTACAAGGATTTCCCCTACTCGCCGGGACTGATCCCGCTGGGACGCATCGATAGCGGCCTGGCCGCGTTCAAGCGCGCGGGCGACCTCAAAGTAAGAATCGAGCTGGCCGATTAGCGCCGCCCCGTTTCTCGCGTGCCTGCCACCGCTATAGACCCATGAGGCACGTAGGGCGGATTAGCCGAAGGCGTAATCCGCCATCTATGAGCCGCTGGGGAAGCATGGCGGATTACGTTGCGCTAATCCGCCCTACGTGCCTTTAAGTCAGGTCTTACTCTGCGTGGCGTGTTTGAGCTGGCGGTCGAAATCGGCCGGATCGAAGTAGTCGCGCCAGACGGTGATCTCGCCGTTTTCGACCGTCACCGTGCCCATGACCGGCAAGGTGATGGTGCCGCCGTTCTTGTGGCGGAAGATGTCGATCCGCTCGTTGAGGACGACATTGTCGGTCGCCGCGATATGCGTCACCTGCCAGTCGACCAGGAAGTCGGTGCCGATGCCGAACCCGCGATGGAAGGCTTCGACACCGGCGCGGCCGACGATGTCGGGGAAGGGCACATTGTCGTACAGGACGTCCTCGGACAACATCGCCAGCGCCTCGTCGATGCGGTTGGCGCTCCAGTGCGCAAAGAAGGTTTCGGCGATCTGCACCGGGCCGTTGGTTTGGTTGGTGTTCATGTTCTTCTCCTTAGGCGATCTGGCCGCCGTCGACGTTCAGGGTCGCGCCGGTGATGTAGCTGGCGTCCGGGCCGGCCAGGAAGGCGACGGCGGCGGCGATTTCTTCCGGCCGGCCGTAGCGGCCCAGCGCGGCCATGGTTTTCAGCGTCTCCGCGAAGGCGCCGCTATCCGGATTCATTTCGGTGTCGATGGCGCCGGGCTGGATCACGTTGACGGTGATCTGGCGCGCACCGAGGTCGCGTGCCCAGCCCCGGGTGTAGGCCGCCACCGCCGCCTTCGAGGCGACATAGTCCGCCACGCCTGGGAAGGCGATGCGGTCGGCGCCGGTGGTGCCGATCGAGACCACGCGGCCGCCGTCGGCCATCAACGGCGCGGCGGCGCGCACGGCCGCGGCCACGCCCTTGACGTTGACGTCGATCTGGCGCTCGAAGCCGGCCAGGTCGGCCTCCGGATCGTCCACCTTGCCGGTGACGAACACGCCGGCCGAATTGACCAGGATGTCGAGGCGGCCGAAGTGGGCGTGCGCCTGTTTGACCATCGCGGACACCTCGCCAGCCTTGGCCTGGTCGGCGCGGATGGCCAGCGCCTGGCCGCCCAGCGCCTCGACTTCGCCCACCACCTGGTTGGCGCGGTCCGGCGAAGCGGCATAGCTGAAGGCGACCTTGGCGCCGTCGCGGGCCAGGCGCTTGACGATGGCCGCGCCGATGCCGCGCGAACCGCCGGTGACGATGGCGACTTTGCCTTGCAGCGGCAGGTGGGAGACGGTGTTGGTGTTCATGGTGTTCTTCCTTGAAGTGGTTTGTCGATGGGTCTACTATCCGCTTTTTATTTCCCCTTGATTAGTGCTGAATGACTTTAAATATCTTCAAGTATTGGTATAAGATGAAAGCATGGAAACTCTCAGCAATCTCGAATGTTTTGTGCGGGCGGCCGAAGCGGCCAGCTTTTCGGAAGCGGCGCGGCGGCTCGGCCTGACGCCGGCGGCGGTCAGCCGCAATGTCGCCATGCTGGAAAAGAATCTGGGCGCGCGCCTGTTCCAGCGCTCGACGCGGCGGCTGCACCTGACCGAGGCCGGCGAGCGCCTGCTGACCGGCATCGGCGCCAACCTCGACGGCCTGCAAGCGGCGCTGGCCGACGTCTCGACCGAACAGCAGGCGCCAACCGGCATTCTGAAGGTGAGCCTGGCCCCCAACTTCGGCATCGGTTACGTGCTGCCGCAGCTGCCGGCGTTTCTGGCGCGCTATCCCGGCATACGGCCGGAATGGCATCTGGAGAACCGCCAGGTCGACCTGATCGGCGAAGGCTACGATGCCGCCATCGGCGGCGGCTTCCACCTCAATCCCGGCGTGGTGGCGCGCGCGCTGGCGCCGGCGCATCTGGTGGCGGTGGCCGCGCCGTCGTGGCTGGCCGGGCGCGCCGTCCCGTCCCACCCGGGCGAGCTGGCTGACGCCGACGCCATCGGCATGCGCTTCCTGCAAAGCGGCCGCTTGCGCGACTGGACCATGCGTAACGGCGCCGGGGAGGAGGCCGGGCTGGAATTGCGCCCGCTGGCGGTGCTGAGCGATCCGCAGGCCGTGTGCGCGGCGGCGGTCATGGGTGTCGGCGTGGCGGTGCTGGCGATGTCGGACGTGCTGGAGGCGCTGCGGCAAGGCACGCTGGTGCGGCTGCTGCCGGAGTGGTACGTCGATGCCGGCATGATCTCGCTGTATTACCCCAGCCGCACGCAATTGCCGGCCAAGACGCGGGCGTTTGTCGATTTCGTGGTGGCGGCGTTCGAACGCGAGGGCTGGGCGCGCAGCTTGTCGGCGGCGCGGTCCTAGCGACACCGCCCGTCAAGCCGCCGGCGTCACGCGATGGCCGGGGCGGTGGCGGCCTCGCTCTGGAAATATCCCACCAGTTTCCGTATCAGTAACAGCAGCATCGGATTGGCGGACGCCGCTTTGTAAGCGATGCCGATATCGATGTACAGCAGGTCGTTTTCCTTCAACTCCCGAAACACCACGCCGCGATGACGGATCTTTTGCAGCGATTGCGGGATCAGGCCGATACCGCCATGATTGGCGACCATACTCAACAGGACATGATGATCGGCCGGCTCCGGAATGCGCTGCGGCGAGAATTGGATTTTTTTAAATAATTCTTCGCAATAGTCGTAAAAGCCGGCATTCAGTTCGCGCCTGAACCAGAATAAAACCTCTTCATTCAAGTCCGCCAGCGATACCGCCTTTTTATTGGCCAGGCGGTGTCCTTTGGCCAGCGCCACGCAAAAGCGATCGCGGTAAAGGTGCTGAACGGTCAAATCGCTGATTTTCGACGGCATTCCAATGACGGCGGCGTCGAGCCGATTATGGTGTATATCCCGCACCGATTTAATCGAGGTTTGCCGCTTGAAGTCGATCTCCAGATTCGGTATGTCCGACTGCAACAGCGGCAGGATCTGGGTGAACCTTTCCGTATCGACCACCGTTGTCAGGCCGATATCCAAACGGCCCTCCGGCTTGTCCACCTCCGCGTGGAAGCGCTGCGCCATTTTCTCGCAGGCGCGCAGCAGTTCCGACGCCTCTTTCACCAGCGTTTCCCCGGCTTGCGTCAAGGTCACGCCGTGATTGGAGCGGTGCAGCAATTGCACCCCCAGCGCGGTCTCCAATTCCTGGATCTGGCGGCTCAACGGCGGCTGCGTCATGTGCAGGCGCACGGCCGCTTCCCTGAAATTCAACGTCTCTGCCAGCGCGAGGAACATCTCCAGCTGTCTCAATTTGAATCGCAGCGCCATATGGGAAAGGGAAAGTTTGGATTGGCAATTGTAATGTAAGAAACATCATTCCTGGCCACATGACGCGGCCTCCTGGGCGAAGACTTCCTTGGCCGCGAACAGGCCGTTGAGCGCGGCGGGAAAGCCGGCGTAGACGGCCATCTGCATGATGATTTCGACGATCTCGTCCTGCGTGCAGCCGACGTTGCGGGCGCCGTGGATATGCACCTTCAGCTGCGGCGCCGCGTTGCCCAGGGCGGTCAGGCCGGCCACCACGGCCAGCTCGCGCACCTTCAGGTCCAGGCCCGGTCGCGAATAGATGTCGCCGAACGGAAACTCGATCAGCAGGCGGGCGAAATCGGGGGCGATGTCCTTGAGGCTGTCGATGACTTTCACACCGGCCAGGCCATCGATCTCCTTGAGCTTGGCCAAGCCCCGCTCATAACGTTCATTACTCATGAATACACTCCCTCGGTTGGTTACCCCGGGCAGTGTAGGCAAGCACCGGAGGGGCCGCCAATACCATTTTCGTGATGCGTTTTAGGTATCGCGGCCGCTCCGGTTCCGGCGGGGTCAGGCCAGGCCGGTGCCCAGGTTCATCACCTTGGTCCAGGCGGCCACGAAATCGCCGATGAACTGCTGCTGGCCGTCGGCGCTGCCATAGACTTCGGCGACGGCGCGCAGTTGCGCGTTCGACCCGAACACCAGGTCGGCGCGGCTGGCGCTCCACTTGACGGCGCCGGTTTTACGGTCGCGGCCCTCGAAGGCATCCGCCGCGCGCGAGGTCGGCGCCCACACCGTGGCCATGTCGAGCAGATTGACGAAGAAGTCGTTGCTCAAGGTGCCGATGCGCGTGGTGAACTCGCCCTGCTTGGAGGAGTCCACGTTCGCGCCCAGCACGCGCAGGCCGCCGACCAGGGCGGTCAGTTCCGGCACGGTCAAGGTCAGCAACTGCGCGCGGTCGACCAGCATCACCTCGGCCGGCACCGCATAGCGCTCCTTCTGGAAGTTGCGGAAGCCGTCGGCGAACGGCTCCATCGCTTCGAACGACTCGGCGTCGGTCTGCTCCTGCGTGGCGTCGGTGCGGCCCGGCGTGAACGGCACCACCACGGCGGCGCCGGCCTGTTTGGCCGCCTGCTCGATGCCGGCCGCGCCGGCCAGCACGATCAGATCGGCCAGCGACACGCGCTTGCCGCCGGCGTTGAACGCGCTTTGAATGCCCTCCAGCCTGGCCAGCACCTTGGCCAGTTGTTGCGGTTGGTTGACCGGCCAGTCCTTCTGCGGCGCCAGGCGCACGCGCGCGCCGTTCGAGCCGCCGCGCAGGTCCGAGCCGCGATAGGTCGAGGCGGACGCCCAGGCCGTCGACACCAGCTCCGGCACGGTCAGGCCCGAGGCCAGGACCTGCGCCTTGAGCGCGGCGATGTCCTGCGCGTCGACCAGCGGATGGTCGACCGCCGGCACCGGATCCTGCCAGATGAAGTCTTCGGCCGGCACTTCCGGTCCCAGGTAGCGCGCCTTCGGTCCCATGTCGCGGTGGGTCAGCTTGAACCAGGCGCGCGCGAAGGCGTCGGCGAATTCGGCCGGGTTGGCCAGGAAGCGGCGCGAGATTTTTTCGTAGGCGGGATCGAAGCGCAGCGACAGGTCGGTCGTCAGCATCGTCGGCAGCAGTTTCTTCGACGGATCGTGCGCGTGCGGGATGGTCGCCTCGGTGCCCTTGGCGACCCACTGGTGCGCGCCGGCCGGGCTCTTGGTCAGCTCCCATTCAAAACCGAACAGGTGCTCGAAGAAGTCGTTGCTCCACTGGGCCGGCGTCTTGGTCCAGGTCACTTCCAGGCCGCTGGTGATTGTGTCGCCGGCGTTGCCGGTGCCGAACTTGTTGTGCCAGCCGAAGCCCTGGGCGGCGATGTCCGCGCCTTCCGGTTCTGCGCCGACGTTGTCGGCCGGGGCCGCGCCGTGCGTTTTGCCGAAGCTGTGGCCGCCGGCAATCAGGGCCACGGTTTCCTCGTCGTTCATGGCCATGCGGGCGAAGGTTTCGCGGATGTCGCGCGCCGCCAGCACCGGATCGGGATTGCCGTCCGGGCCTTCGGGATTCACGTAGATCAGGCCCATCTGCACCGCGCCGAGCGGGTTCTCCAAGTTGCGGCTGTGGACTTCGCCATCGGCGTCGTCGTCGGTCACCAGCACGCCGCCGGCCTTGGCCACGCCGTCGCTGCCGTGGGCGTAGCGCACGTCGCCGGCCAGCCAGGTGGTCTCGCGGCCCCAGTAGACGTCCTGGTCCGGTTCCCACGTGTCGACCCGGCCGCCGCCGAAACCGAGCGTCTTGAAGCCCATCGTTTCGAGCGCGACGTTGCCGGTCAAAATCATCAGGTCGGCCCACGAGATCTTGCGGCCGTATTTTTGTTTAATCGGCCAGATCAGGCGGCGCGCCTTGTCCAGGCTGACGTTGTCGGGCCAGCTGTTGAGCGGCGCGAAACGTTGCTGGCCCCGGCGCGCGCCGCCGCGACCGTCGCCGGTGCGGTAGGTGCCGGCGCTGTGCCAGGCCATGCGGATGAACAGGCCGCCGTAGTGGCCGAAATCGGCCGGCCACCAGTCCTGCGAGTCGGTCATCAGCGCGGCCAGGTCCTGCTTGACGGCGGCCAGGTCGAGGCTGTTGAATTCCTTGGCGTAGTCGAAATTCGCTCCCATCGGGTCGGACTTGGCCGAGTGCTGCAGCAGCAGGTCCAGCCGCAGCTGGTCGGGCCACCAGTCGGCGTTGGCGGTGCCGGCGCCGGTGGCCTGGCTGAATGGACATTTGGCGGCGTGATTATCGTTGCTCATGCGGGGGACTCCTGATCGGTTGGGGAATGGCCACGCCATCATATTCCGGTTCGCATGAGATTGCTTAAAAGATTGAAAGATTGGCGGGACAACCTCCCTTCCGGGAGGGATTCATGGATCAGGCCGCCAGGGTGGCGGTATCGATCACGAAGCGGTAGCGCACGTCGCCCTGAAGCATGCGCTCGTAGGCGTCGTTGATCTGGTCGGCCCGCACCAGTTCGATATCGGCGACGATGCCGTGCTCGGCGCAGAAGTCCAGCATCTCCTGGGTTTCCGGGATGCCGCCGATCATCGAGCCGGCGATCGAGCGCCGTTTCATGATCAGGTTGAAGACGTTGGGCGACGGATGCGGCGTCGCCGGCGCGCCCACCAGGGCCATGGTGCCGTCGCGCTTGAGCAGCACCAGCAGGGCGTCGAGGTCGTGCGGCGCCGCCACCGTGTTGAGGATGAAGTCGAAACTTTTGGCGTGGGCCGCCATTTCATCCGCGTTTTTCGACACCACCACTTCGTCGGCGCCCAGCTGGATCGCCGCCTCGCGTTTGGCGTCGGAGGTGGTGAAGGCCACCACGTGGGCGCCCATCGCGTGGGCCAGCTTGATGCCCATGTGGCCAAGCCCCCCGATGCCGACCACGCCGACTTTTTTGCCGGGGCCGGCGTTCCAGTGGCGCAGCGGCGAGTAAGTGGTGATGCCGGCGCACAGCAGCGGCGCGACGGCGGCCAGTTGTTCCTCCGGATGGCGCACCTTCAGCACGTAGCGCTCGTGCACGACGATCTTTTCCGAGTAGCCGCCCAGGGTCCAACCCGGCGCGTCCGGCGTCGGACCGTTGTAGGTGCCGACCATGCCGTCGCAATAGTTTTCCAGGCCGTCGTCGCACTCGGCGCAATGCTGGCAGCTGTCGACCAGGCAGCCGACGCCGACCAGGTCGCCGACCTGGTGGCCGGTGACGTGGGCGCCGACCGCCGACACCCGGCCGACGATCTCGTGGCCCGGCACGCACGGGTACTGGGTGCCGGCCCATTCGGAGCGCACCTGGTGCAGGTCCGAGTGGCAGATGCCGCAAAAGGCGATGTCGATCAGGACGTCGTGCGCGCCCGGCGCGCGGCGGGTGATGGCCAGCGATTCGAGCGGCTTGTCGGCGGCGTGGGCGCCGTAGGCTTGTACTTGCATGGTATGACTCCTTGGTGCGTTTGAACAGATGGACATTTTCCGTGTCCGGGCGTTCAATCGGTAGCCCGTTCCGCCGGAATTCTTGCCCGATCCAGCGTTGACCCGGTGTTTTGATAGGCAATGGCCGGCCCGGAAGCTAGAATCCACACCAGGAGGAAGTGAGCGGAATGAGATCGACAGACGACATGGCGGCGCCGCGCGGCGCGCATCAACAGGCGGTGGCCCGCATGATTAAAAGCCGGCTAAGCGGCACCGGAGACTTCGAGACGGCGATTCCGCACCTGCGGTTTTTCCGGCGTGACGAGGTCGCGCCGCCGACGGTCTGCATGATCGAGCCGTGCATCGTGTTCGTCGCGCAGGGGGCCAAGCGATTGTGGGTCGGCGGCGAAGGATATTTATATGACAGTTCGCGGCTGCTGGTGACGTCGCTCGATTTGCCCGGCGGATCGGAGGTGCTGACGGCCAGCGCGGAGCAGCCTTGCGTGGGGCTGATGTTGAAGCTCGATATGCGCGCGCTGGCGGAACTGATCGCCCAGGGCGGCTTGCCGGCCCCGGATGTGGCGAGCGCCGGCGGCGGTGTCGGCATCGGCGCGGTGACGACCGATATCCTGGCGCCGCTCGAACGGCTGCTGGCGCTGCTGGACGATCCGCAGGCCATTCCCGTCATCGCGCCGTTGATACAGCGCGAGATTTACTACCGCCTGCTGCGTGGCGACCAGGCCGCGCGCCTGCGGCGCATCACGGCGGTGGACAGCCAGGGGCACCGCATCACCAAGGCGATCGACTGGCTGAAATCGAATTTCACGCAGTCGCTGCGGGTCGAGGAACTGGCCGCGCGGGTGCAGATGAGCGCGACGACGTTCCACCAGCATTTTCGGCAGCTGACCGCGATGAGTCCCTTGCAGTACCAGAAGTGGCTCAGGTTGAACGAGGCCAAGCGCCTGATGCTCAACGAGCACCTGGACGCGGCCAGCGCTGCCTACAAGGTGGGCTACGAAAGCCCGTCGCAATTCAGCCGCGAGTACAGCCGCCTTTACGGGCTATCGCCCAAGCGCGACATCATGGAGATGCGCGGCCGGGCCGGCGAGGGCGTGTAGCCCGCGTTTTAAGCCTTCTTTTAAGCCACCTTCGGTAACTCGCCGATCAACTTGTCCAGCGTGATCGGATATTCTCGCACCCGTATCCCGGTGGCGTTGTACACGGCGTTGGCGATGGCCGCCGCCACGCCGCTGATTCCCAGTTCGCCCACGCCCTTGGCCTTCAATGGCCCGGCGGTGGCGTCGGCTTCGTCGAGGAAGATGGCGTCCAGGTGCGGGATGTCGGCATGCACCGGCACCTCGTAGCCGGCCAGGTCATGGTTGACGAAGTAGCCGACGCGCTTGTCGACCACCATGTCCTCCATCAGCGCGGCGCCGGCGCCCATCGTCATGCCGCCGATGATCTGGCTGCGCGCCGTCTTCGGGTTGATGATGCGTCCCGCCGCGCATACGGCCAGCATGCGCCGGATGCGGATCTCGCCGGTGTACGCGTCCACCGCCACCTCGGTGAAGTGCGCGCCGAAGGTTTGCTGGGCGAAGCGTTTGGCGAGGTCGCCGTACTCCATCTTGTCCTCTCCCACCAGCTCGCGCTCGCGCGCGGCCGACTGCAGGGCCACGCTGCGCCCGCCCCATGTGACCTGGCCTTGCGCGAAGGTGGCGTCGGCGACGTTGAAGCCGAACTGTCTGGCCACCGCCTCCCGCAGCTGGACGCAGGCTGCGTAGACGCCGGCCGTCGACGAGGCCGCGCCCCACTGGCCGCCGGAACCGGCCGACTCCGGAAAGCGCGAGTCGCCCAGGCGCACCACCACCTGGTCCAGCGCCACGCCCATCATCTCGGCGGCGGTCTGCGCGATGATGGTGTAGCTGCCGGTGCCGATGTCGGTCATGTCGGTTTCCACCGTCACTACGCCGCGCTTGTCCAGGCGCACGCGTGCGCCCGAGGCCATGACCGGCGCGCCCCGGATGGCGGCGGCCACGCCGTAGCCGATCAGCCAGCGGCCGTCGCGCCGGCTGGCCGGATGCTCGGGACGCCGGCTCCAGCCGAAACGCTCCGCGCCGGTGGTCAGGCAGGCGATCAGCTGGCGCTGCGAAAATGGCCGCTTCGGGTCTTCCGGGTCGACCTGCGTATCGTTGCGGACCCTGAATTCGACCGGGTCGATCTTGAGCTTTTCCGCCATTTCATCCATGGCGATTTCCAGCGCCATCATGCCCGGCGCCTCGCCCGGCGCGCGCATCGCGCTGCCTTCGGCAAGGTCCAGCTGCGCCAGTTTCAGTTGCGTCATGCGGTTGGCGCCCGCGTACAGCAATCGGGTGGGGGCGGTGGCGGCCTCCGGACGTCCGCCGGCGATATTGCCCGACCAGCTTTCGTGGCCGATGGCGACGATGTCGCCCGCCGCCGTGGCGCCGATGCGGATGCGCTGTATCGTCGCCGGCCGGTGGGTGACGTTGTTGAACATGAGGGGACGCTGCAGCGCCACCTTGACTGGGCGTTTGGCGGCGCGCGCGCCCAGCGACGCCAGCACGGCGTCGCACAAGACCGTGCCCTTGCCGCCGAAGCCGCCGCCGATGTACGGCGACACCAAACGCACATTTTCGACGGCGATGCCGAGCGTCTTGGCCAGGTCGCGCCTGCCCCAGTTGACCTGCTGGATTGCGGTCCACAACGTCAGCTGGTCGCCGTCCCAAGCGGCGATGGTGGCGTGCGGCTCCATCATCGCGTGGGCCTGGTCGGGCGTGGTGTAGGTGGCGTCGAGCTTGACCGCCGCGCCGGCGTAGGCGCCGGCGAAATCGCCGATGCCGGTTTGCGCCGGTGGCATGAACTTGCCCGGCTTCGGCGGCTGCGCGCCGTCCTTCGCGGCCTCCAGGTCGAAGGCGCCGGGACTGCGCGTGTAGCGCACATCGATCAAGCCGGCCGCCGCGCGCGCCTGCTCGAAGGTCTCGGCTACCACCAGCGCGACCGCCTGGTGGTAGTGGTCGACGGCGGGACCGGCCAGCGCGCGGTCGGCATAGAATTCACCCCTGTCGAGCTTGCCGGCATTGTCGGCGGTGACCACCGCCAGCACGCCCGGCGCGGCCTTGGCGCGGGCGGTGTCGATGCCGTCGATGCGGCCCTTGGCGATCGCCGCGCCCAGCACGTAGCCGTAGGCCGCGCCGGGCGCCGCCGCGTGCTGCTCGTAGGCGTAGGTGGCGGTGCCGGTGACCTTGAGCAGGCCTTCGACGCGGTCGACCGGCTTGCCGACCACGCGCAACTGGTCGATCGGGTTGGTGGCGGCGGGTTTATCGAATTTCATGAGGTGGCCTTTCCGCCATCGGCGGGGATCGAGTGCAGCGTGCGGTTTGCCAGGGTGGCCTTGAGCGTCGGGATCAGTGTGATGGCTTGCCGGGCTCGACGGTATCCCGTTCCTCTAGATTGATTGCCTGATACTCTGCTTGCGCAGGTTCCGCTAGCCAGTTGCCAGCCGCACTCGGTATCATCGAAACGAAAACAGGGAGGCTCACTTTGTCATCTGACTCATCAGTGGAAAAATCGCTCGACGCGCTGTGCGACGAGCTGGCGCGCAAGTGCGCGCCGTTCGCGTCGTCGATGGAAAACCCCACCGTCATTTCGCCGCTGACCCTGTATCGCCATACGGCCGCCACGCAGCCGCTGCCGATCACCTACACGCCCAGCGTCGCGCTGGTGGTGCAGGGCCGCAAGCAGGTGCATCTGGGGACCAACACCTTCGTCTACGACCGCTCGCGTTTTTTGCTGACCTCGATCGAACTGCCGGTCACCAGCCAGGTGATCGAGGCCAGCGAGGCGGTGCCGTACATGTGCCTGCGGCTGGCGCTGGACATGCGGTTGGTGGCAGAGGTGATCGCCGGCACCGAGCCCGCCGCTGCACGCACGGGGAGCGATTCCTTCGGCATGGAAACAGGCGAGGCGACCGCCGACCTCATCGGCGCTTTTGGCCGGCTGGTCGACGCGCTGTATGCGCCGCGCGACGCGGCTTTCCTGGGTGAACTGCTCCAGCGGGAAATCATTTACCGGGTGCTGCAAAGCGAGGCGGGTAGCCGGCTGCGCGCGATCGCCACCAGCGGCGACCACAGCCACCGGACCGCCAAGGCGGTGGCCTGGGTCCGCGCCAACTTCACCATGGCCTTGCGGGTGGAAAACCTGGCGGCGTTGGCCGGCATGGGGGTGTCGACCTTGCACTACCATTTCCGCCGGCTGACGTCGATGAGCCCGCTGCAATATCAAAAGCAGCTGCGCTTGCAGGAAGCGCGTCGCCGCATGCTGATCGACGGCCTGGACGCCGCCAGCGCCGCCTTCGAGGTGGGCTACGAGAGCGCCAGCCAGTTCAATCGGGAATACAGCCGCGTGTTCGGGCTGTCGCCCATGCGCGACGTGCGCGCGCTGCGCGACCAGGGCGGCGCGCTGTAGGCGTGGCGGCCGGCGCCATCAGGCGCAATCGGACCGGTTGCAATGCAGTTTGGCCCGCGTGTGCCATTCCTTGACCAGCTGCCGGCGGCTGGCCTCGTAGGGCTCGTCCAGGAATTGCGCCTTCACCACGCGCGCGGCGTGGAACATGTGGAAGTCGCCCAGCGCCTCGCACCATGCGGCGATGAAGCGTTGCGCGTCGATGAAACCGAGGATGATGGGCCAGATGACGCGCTCCGATGCGTTGCCGTCATCGTCGGTGTAGAGCACGCGCATTTTGCGCTGCTCGCGGATCGCCGCGCGCACGCGGGCCAGGTCGAGGCCTGCGGGATTGTCCGGCTGGCGGCTGATATACAGTGTGTTGTCGTTCAGGGCGCGCCGCATGTCCGGCGGCAGCACCGCGTCGATCTTGGCCAGCGCGTTTTGCACCGCGTGCGCCAGGCCGTCGTCGGTCTGGCGGCTGACCCACTGGGCGCCGGCCACCAGGGCTTGGATCTCTTCGGCCGTGAACGACAGCGGCGGCAGCAAAAATCCCGGCCGCAGGATGTAGCCGACGCCGGGTTCGCCGTCGATATCGGCGCCCATGCTTTGCAAGGTCACGATGTCGCGCCGCAAGGTGCGGATCGATATGCCGACCTCGCGCGCCAGCACGGCGCCGGCCACCGTGCCGCGATGGCGGCGTAAAACCTGCATGAGGTCGAATAGTCTTTCGCTGCGGGACACGGTTACTCCATTTTAACGAGGCATTTGCCGCCGGCCTTCAAACCTGCCTCCAGCTCGGCGATCAACCCGGCCGCCGCGTCCAGCGGCACAACGCGGCCGATCGGCAGGCGGAGCTTGCCCTCGCTGGCGGCGCGCGCCAGCTTGTCGAGCGTCTCGAACCTTGGCGCGCCGACGACCGGCTTGAGCCGGCGGTTGAACAGCGCGCGGATAAATTTTCCCGGCGTCGGATGCAGGTCCAGGAAGACACCGGTTTTGTTCAGCAGGCCCATGGCTTGCTCGACGGTCAATTTCTCGGCGGTGTCGATGACGACATCGTAGCGCCCCCTGATCGCCGACAGGTCGATGGTGCGGTAGTCGTACACGGTTTGCACGCCGAGCGCGCGCATGCGCTCGATGTCCGCCGCGCCGCAACTGCCGGCCACCGTCGCGCCGTGCATGCGCGCCACCTGCACGGCCGCTTCGCCCACGGCGCCGGCGCAACCGTTGATGAACACGCGCTGGCCGGCGGCCAGCTTGGCCTTGTCCATCACGCTGCTCCAGGCCGTCATGCCCGGCGTGCCGAGGCAGGCGGCGTCCTCGAAGGAGACGCCCTCGGGCTTCTTGGCCACGAATAGTTCCTTGGTGATCAGCGCCTGGCCCAGCGCGCCGCTCTCCTTGAAGCGGGCCAGGCCGAAGACGGCGTCGCCGGGCTGCAGACGCGTCACGTCCGGACCCACGGCGATGACCGTGCCCGAAAAGTCGAAGCCCATGGCGCGCGGGAATTTTTGTCCTGTCATCATCTTCATCACGCCCTGGCGCAGTTTCCAGTCGATCGGGTTGATTGCGGCGAACTGGACCCGAATCCCCACTTCGCCCTTGCCCGGCGTACCAAGGTCGAAGTGTTCAAGCCGCATCAGCTCCGGGCCGCCGTACTGGTGATATTGAAGTCGTTTCATCGTGCTCATGGTGGAATCTCTTGTTTGGTGTAAAGAGATCCAGTGTAGAGCGCCATGGTGCCAGATTATGGCACCATGCTGAGCCGGCGAGGAAAGCAAATCATACTTTTTTCAGCGCGTCCGCCTTGTGCGCGGCTTCGGCGCCGGTCTTGTCGCTCACGACCAGATACTCGGGATGTTCCTTCGACGCCACCACCTCGTGCCCCTTGATGTGGGTGGGAGAGGTCAGCTTCTTCTTGACCTTGCCATGCACCACGCCCTGCGGCGAGTTCCACTGCACCTTGTCGCCCGCCTTCAAATCGTTCGCCATATCGCCTCCCTGTTTGAGTGTCCGCCGATTGGATCATGGTTCGTCTCATCGCCACGTACGTTACCGCTCAAAAAAACTGTAGACGACTGGTCTAGTTGTGCTATAGTGGCGTCCATGGGCACAACAACTACCTCCGAAAACGTCGATGTTCGCGGGAACATCCTGGCCACCGGCCAGCGCATCATGGCGGGCAAGGGCTTTTCGGCCGTCGGCCTGAACGAGATCCTGGCCACGGCCGGCGTGCCCAAGGGTTCCTTCTATCATTACTTCGGTTCGAAGGACGCGTTCGGCGAGGCGATGCTCGAAGCGTACTTCGAAGACTATCTGGCCGACATGGACGCGACGCTCGGCCAGTCCGGTTTGACGATGGCGCAGCGCCTGATGAATTACTGGCAGGCGTGGCAGAACTCGCAGTCGTTTTTCGATTGCCAGGGCAAGTGCCTGGCCGTGAAGCTGGGCGCGGAAGTGGCGGACTTGTCGGAGGCGATGCGCTTGTCGATGAAACGCGGCACCGCAGGCATCGTCGGCAGGCTGGCCGGCGCGATCGAGGCCGGCGTGGCCGAGGGATCGCTGTCCATCGACGGCGACGTCCAGGATACGGCGAGCAGCCTGTATCAACTGTGGCTGGGCGCCAGCGTGATGGTGAAGATCGTCCGGGACACCACCCCGTTCGAGTCCGCGCTGCGGACGACAAAGCAGATTTTGCATTTACCCCCTGTTTGAGCGGGGCAGTTACAAGGCATTTCATTTGAAATGCTTTTTTTTGACAGCTTACTAGACGACTAGTCTACTAACATTCTTGAACACAGAAAGGTTATGCGATGCTGGAACATATCAAGTCCTCGGGTTGGCTGCGTGAGACCAACTTCATCGGCGGCGCATGGGTCGCCGCCGCCGACAGCGCCGTGCACGGCGTCAACGATCCCGCCACCGGGACGGCGCTCGGCTCGATCGCCTGGTCGGGCGCGGCCGACACCCGGCGCGCCATCGACGCCGCACACTCGGCTTTCGCGTCATGGTCGATGACCACCGCCAATGAACGGGCCGATGTGCTCCAGAAAATGGCCGCCACGGTGCGCACCAATCTGGACGACTTGGCGGCCATGCTGACCCTGGAGCAGGGCAAGCCGCTGGCCGAGGCGCGCGCGGAAATCAAGCTCGGCGCCGACTACATCCAGTGGTTCGCCGAGCAGGCGCGCCGCATCAACGGTGAGATCATCCCGTCGCCGTGGCAGGGCCGGCAAATCCTGGTGACGCGCGAACCGGTCGGCGTGGTGGGCGCCATCTCGCCCTGGAATTTCCCGTTCTCCATGCTGGCGCGAAAAGTCGCCCCGGCGCTCGCGGCCGGCTGCACCATCGTCGTCAAGCCGTCGGAGCTGACGCCGTATTGCGGTTTGCTGTGGGGCGTGCTGGCCGAGGCGGCCGGGGTGCCGGCCGGGGTGGTCAACGTCGTCACCGGCGACGCGGCGGCCATCGGCGGCGAACTGGTGGCCGATGCGCGGGTGCGCAAGCTTACCTTCACCGGTTCGACCCGGATCGGCAAACTGCTGTACCAGCAATCGGCAGCGACGATGAAGAAGTTGTCGCTGGAGCTGGGTGGCAACGCGCCGTTTATCGTCTTCGACGACGCCGACATCGACCGTGCGGTTGACGGCGCCGTCGCGGCCAAGTTCCGCAACAGCGGGCAAACCTGCATCTGCGTTAATCGCTTCTATGTGCAGGACGGCGTCTATGACGAATTCGCGCGCCGGCTGACAGAACGGGTCGCCGCGCTCAAGGTCGGCAACGGCTTCAGCGCCGACGTCCAGCAGGGGCCGCTGATCAATGAGGCGGCGGTTGCAAAGGTCGAGGCGCATATCGCCGACGCGGTGGCCAAGGGTGGACGGATTCTGTCCGGCGGCCAGCGCCACGCGCTCGGCGGCACCTTCTTCGAACCGACCGTCATCGCCGATGCCAGCGCCGACATGCTGATTGCGCACGAGGAGACCTTCGGCCCGGTGGCCGCCTTGTTCCGCTTCGAGCATGAGCAGGAAGCGGTCGACGCGGCCAACGCCGCCCCGTTCGGCCTGGCCGCCTATTTCTACAGCCAGAACCTGTCACGGGTATTCCGCCTGTCGCGGGCGCTGGAGAGCGGCATGGTCGGCGTCAACGAAGGACTGGTGACGACCGAGGTGGCGCCGTTCGGCGGCGTCAAGGACAGCGGCATCGGCCGCGAAGGCGCGACCCAGGGCATCGAGGAATACCTCCATCTCAAATATGTCAGCCTCGGCGGCCTGTAACCGAACAACATCTAATCAAAGGCACACAGTGAATAACAAAAAACTCCTCGAACCCGTCACATTGGGGCGCCACCAGCTGGCAAACCGCATCGTCTTGCCGCCGCTGACGCGCCAGCGCGCCGCCCAACCCGGCGACGTTCCCACCGACCTGATGGCGCAGTACTACAGCCAGCGCGCGAGCGCCGGTTTCATGGTCACCGAAGGCACGCAGATCGAACCGCGCGGCCAGGGCTATGCCTGGACGCCGGGCATCTATAGCCCGGCGCAAATCGCCGGCTGGCGCAAGGTGACCCGCGCGGTCCATGCCGAAGGCGGCGTGATCTACGCGCAGCTGTGGCATGTCGGACGCGTCTCGCACACGGCGCTGCAACCCGGCGGCGCCGCGCCTGTCGCGCCGTCCGCCTTGCCGGCGCTGAATGCCAAAGCCTTCATCGAAACCGGTCCCGGCGCCGGCACGCTGGTGGCGCCTTCCGTGCCGCGCGAATTGAGCGTGGCCGAGATCGCGGAGCTGGTCAAGTTGTACGCCCAGGCCGCGCGCAACGCGCTCGAAGCAGGCTTCGACGGCGTCGAGATCCACGCCGCCAACGGCTACCTGGTCAACCAGTTCATTTCCGGCCACGCCAACACGCGCACCGACGAATACGGCGGCTCGCTGGAGAAGCGCTTGCGCTTCCTGCGCGAAGTCGTGGATGCCGTCGCCGCCGTCGTGGGGCCGGAACGCATGGGCGTGCGCTTCACGCCACTGTTCACCAGCACCGACGAGGACCGCGTCTATATCGGCTTCGTCGAAGACGATCCGCACGCCACCTACATCGAGGCCATCAAGGTGCTGGAGCAGGCCGGCGTTGGCTACCTGTCGATCGCCGAGGCGGACTGGGACCACGCGCCCGACCTGCCTGAGCAGTTCCGGCGCGATGTGCGGAAAGCCTTCAGTGGCCGCATCGTCTACGCCGGCCGCTATACGGCGGAGCGCGGCGAGCGCTTGCTGGAAACAGGACTGGCTGATTTGATCGCGTTCGGCCGGCCGTTCATCGCCAATCCCGATCTGCCGGCGCGCATCGCCAACGGCTGGCCGCTCAACGCGGTCGATCCGGCCACGATGTACGGCGGTGCGGAGCAGGGCTACACAGACTACCCGGCGTTTGCCGAAACAACCTCCATCACAACCAACAAGGAATAATCATGAACGACAATATCGCAAACAAAGTAGTGCTGATCACCGGCGGCAGCACCGGCATCGGCGCCGAGGTGGCGCGCCTGCTGGCGAGCCGTGGCGCCAAAGTGGCGATCGCCGCGCGCCGCAAGGACAAGCTGGACCAGGTCGTAGCCGAAATTGAAGCGGCTGGCGGCACCGCCAAAGCCTACAGCCTCGACGTCACCGACAAGAAACAGGTCGAGGCCGTGGTGGCAGCCGCAGTCGCCGATTTCGGCAAGCTGGACGTGCTGATCAACAACGCGGGACTGATGCCGATCCGGCCCATGTCCGAGGTCAATACCGACGAGTGGGACGCGATGATCGACGTCAACCTCAAGGGGACGTTGTACGGCATCGCCGCCGTGCTGCCACGCTTCCTCGCGCAGCAGGGCGGCCACATCATCAACCTCAGCTCGGTGGCGGGCATCAAGGTCTTCGCGCCGGGCGGTACCGTCTACTCCGGCACCAAGTTCGCCGTTTCGGCCATTACCGAAGGACTGCGCCAGGAAGTGGGCGACCAGATCCGCGTGACGTCGATCGCGCCGGGCGCCGTCGACAGCGATCTGAAACACAGCACCTCGGGCACGGCGGCGGAAACGGTGATGGACTTTTACAAGCAAGCCATTCCCGCATCGTCGGTGGCGCGCGCGGTTGCCTACGCGATCGAGCAGCCGGCCGATGTCGACATCAATGAGATCGTGCTGCGGCCGACGCGCCAGGTGTTCTGACGGTAGGGTAAAACGATGCCCGTCATCGACAAGGTGTATGCGTTTGAGGACGCCGTGCAGGCTTTCGAGCACCTGGCGCGCGGCCCGTTCGGCAAGATCGTGATCAGGGTTGCAGACGTAGAGAGCGAAGGCCGTTTCAGCGTCCGGTAAAAGTCTCCCTGCCTTTTGGCGGGTTCGTTGCGGCGCCTCTGGGCGGTAAGATCGGCCTTTCGCCAATACCGAGGGACCGAACCATGACCGCCACCGACCACGCCGCAACTTTCGCTCCCGTACGCCTGCAGATCGGCACCACCGACGGCGTCGTCTTCGACGTGGTCGCCTGGGGGCCGGCCTATGCCGATGTCGACTTCAGCGTCGCTTGCATGTTCGAGCACGAAGTCGATGGCGCGCCCATTGCCGGCGGACTGCTGGGACTGGACCAGGCGCTGGGCGGTCACCTGACACGCATGCGCGCCGCCGGCGCCTTCCGCGCGCAGCCGATGGAAACCATGTTGATCGCGTCGCCGCCGCCGGGCATGCTGCCGCGCGCGGTGCTGGTGATCGGGTTGGGCGATCCGGCCACGCTGGACGCGGAACGGCTGCGCCAGGCCACCCGCGTCGCCATGCGCGAGGCGATCCGCAATGGCGCCCGCTCGATGGCCTTCGCGCCCAGCGTGCTCGACGCCGGCCACACCGACAACGCCGCGCTCGACATGCCGGCGGTGATGTTGGACGGCATGCTGAGCGCCTTGCGCGCCGAGCTGGCATTGGCCAAGGCGGAGCTGGCGCCGGCACCGGCGCTGGGTCATTGCACCTTCGACGTGGGCGCGGCGCGCGTGGCCGGCGCGGCGCAGGCGTTCGCGGCCGCGTTCGCGCGGTATTGAGCTGGCGGCAATCGACAAAAAATCACAAGATTGAGCAGGAACCCGTTGTCGAACTATTACAGTCGGTCAATGCACTGAACGATGGGCGTTCAAAGCCCGCGTAGCCGGGTCGTGCATTTCGAACTGTTTTATTTCTTGGAGAACGACAATGACGACTTTTCTGGCTTTGATGGGCCGCTGCATGGCGGTCGCCGCCGTGGCGGCAATGTTAATTTCACCGGCGCAGGCCGCGCCCAAACTGATCAAGAACGATACGTTCTGGCGTGACACCAACAACAACCCGATCTATTCGCAGGGCGGCGGCATCCTCAAGGTCGGCGCGACTTATTACTGGTACGGCGTCAAATACGACGGGGCGGTGACGTACGCGGCCAATCCGGTGTCCTCCAACAGCAACACCGGCTTCAACGCGATTACCGTCTATTCATCGACCGATCTCGCCAGCTGGAAGTTCGAGGGCAACGCCGCATCCACCGGGCCGGTCGGCGGGCCGTGGGAATCGGGCAACTGGATCGGCCGCCTGGGCGTGGTCTACAACAAGAACACCAATAAATACGTGCTGCTTTCGCAGATCTGGTCGCCGACCCTGGGCAGCGGCGTGCTGTTCGCCACCAGCAGCACGCCGGTCGGCCCCTTCGTGTTCGACCACATCCAGCCGCAGATCACCAACGTGGTCACGCCTGCCACCGGCGACCAGACGATCTACACGGATGACGACGGCTCGTCGTATCTGATCTTCAGCAACGCCAACGGCCGCGCGCGCTCATACGTGGCGCGGATACGCGCGTCCGATTCGTTGTATATCGAGCCCGCCGTCAATATCGCACTCAACAGCGCCGGCCGCGAGGGCAACGCCTTGTTCAAGCATGCCGGCGTGTACTACTTCTGCTCGTCCGATTTGCACGGATGGAAC
This sequence comes from Duganella sp. AC237, assembly GCF_979254035.1. Taxonomy (NCBI): domain Bacteria; kingdom Pseudomonadati; phylum Pseudomonadota; class Betaproteobacteria; order Burkholderiales; family Oxalobacteraceae; genus Duganella; species Duganella sp. AC237. The sequence goes on from NZ_CEEDEW010000003.1 coordinate 1,439,702, forward strand.
GCGTCGCAAACCTACTGCCGCTCCGCCAACGCGATCAATGGTCCCTACACGGCCGAATTCGTACTGGACGGTTCGCAGGGCGACTTCTCGCATGTGTCGCAGAACGGCTTCTTCATTCAGGTAAACGGCAGCGCGGCCAGCACGGTGCTGTACGCGGGCGACCGCTGGAGCGATTTCGCCGGCAACGGCATCGGCTACAACCAGTGGGTGCCGCTGTCGTTCAACGGCGCCACGCCGCGCTTCAATTCGCTGAGCCAGTTCAACCTGGACGCGGCGACGGGGACGTGGACTGTCGGCGCGGGCAACAACTACGCCATCAATCCGAGCTTCGAAGCGGACCGGGTGCGCCAGAACGCGCTGGCCGGCTGGACCACGTGGACCAATCTGACCGACGCCGATCCGAATAACAATTTGCTGCGCGGGCATACCGGGCGCTGGAACGCCGAGCAATATCACACCGCCGCGTACTCGGCCAGCCGCTACCAGGATTTGACGGGGTTGCCGAACGGGACCTATACGCTCAGCGCCTGGGTGAAAAGCAGCGGCGGGCAGAGCGTCGCCCGCATCTATGTGAAAAACTTCGGCGGTGCCGAGCTCGTGTCGAGCATCAACACCGCGATTCCGAACTGGACGCAGGTCACGATACCCAACATCCAGGTCACCAACGGCAAGGCCACCATCGGCATGTACCAGGTGGCGAACGCCGGCAACTGGATCAATGTCGACGACTTTTCGTTCACTAAAAACTAGTGGATGCACCAGCGGCCGCCATGCATGCGTGGCGGTCGCATGCAGGGTTGAAAGTATATGAGGATCGTAATGTTGTGTAAGGCACCCGTGTCGCCGGAATAATCACGCAGATGTCTTTTGGATAACTTGAGTTATCCTAGGTTCATGTTTTGTATCCAAGTCATTGTTTGTACTGTACAATTATTTCGCCACTCGTCGCGAAATGTGCAAGGAGGCCCACACCAACGATATTGGATACGATGTAATGAACAAGACAGCATACGCTTGCGCCATCGCCTGCTTCGGCAGCCTCTCCACCCACGGGGCGATGGCGCAAAGCAGCGTGAATATCTATGGCTTGCTCGATAGCGGCGTGGTCTACACCACCAACGCCAACGCGGCTGGCGACGCCATCGCCAAGATGCCCACGCTGACGGGCAGCATGCCGTCGCGGGTCGGTTTCCGTGGCGTCGAAGACCTCGGCGGCGGCTTGCAGGCGGTGTTCACGCTGGAGGCGGGCCTGCATGTCGACAACGGATTGATGGGGCAGGGCGACCGGCTGTTCGGCCGCCAGGCCTCCGTCGGCCTGAGGGGCGCCTACGGCACGCTGACGCTCGGCCGGCAAGTGAACATGACGTCCGTCGCGGTCGCCAAGTCGGACGTGCTTGGCCCCAACCTGTTCAGCCTGGGGAGCATCGATCCCTATATTCCTAACGCCCGCAGCGACAATGCGATCGGTTATCTCGGTAATTTCGGCGATTTCACGGCCGGCGCCACCTACAGTTTCGGGCGCGACGGCTCGGCCGCCGGCGGGCCGCCGGCCACCAATTGTCCCGGCGAGGTGGCCGGCGACGCGAAGGCCTGCCGCCAGGCGACCGCCATGCTGGGCTACGACAACGATCGTCTGGGCGCCACCGTCAGCTACGACATCATGTACGGTAACACCGGTGCGGCGGCGGGATTGACCACCAGCGACAGCAACGATCGCCGCATCACCTTGAACGGCTATGCGATGGTGGGGAAGCTGCGCCTTGGCAGCGGCATCATCGCGCGCAAGCGGGTGGCCGCCACGCGCGTCAACGACCTCGAATCGAACTTGTACTACCTGGGCGGCAGCTATCCGCTGACGCCGAGGTTCACGCTGGATGCGCAGCTATCGCGGTTGGCGGTCAAGGGTAGCGACAGCGACTCGACCCTGGCCTCGCTTCGCCTGACGTACTCGCTGTCGAAGCGCACCGCGGTCTACTGCCTGCTTGGACGGATGAACAACTCCGGCCGGGCCGCGATCCCGCTCGATGTCGGCGGCACGGTAGGGCAGGGGCTGAACCAGTCGGGCGTCGCCACCGGCATACGTTACGCGTTTTGATGTCGCGGTGGCGCCTCCCGCTCAGCGGAATTCTTCCGCGATAAAGTCGATGAATGCCCGTACCTTGGCCGGCAGATTGCTGCGGCTAAGGTAGTACAGATAAAGATCCGCGTCCGGCAGCCTGTAGTCCTTCATGATTTCCTTCAGGCGGCCGCTCTCCAGGTATTTCGCGACATCCCACTCGGAGCGCTGGACGATCCCGTGCCCGTCCAGCGCCCAGTTCATGACGATGTCGCCGTCATTGCTCGATACCGCGCCGCGCACCTTCACCAGCTCCACCGCTTTGCCTTTCTGTAGCCGCCAGGTGCCGTACACGTCGTCGTTTTGGCGGTGCAGGATGCAGCGGTGCTGGTGCAGTTCGGCCGGGGTTTGCGGCTCGCCGGCTTTTTTCAGATACGCCGGCGACGCGCACAAAAACCGCTTATTCGACATCAGCTTGCGCGCGGTCAGGCGCGTGTCCGGCAGTTCGCCGAAGCGGATCGCCAGATCGTAGGCCTCCTCCACCAGGCTGATAGGGCGATCGGTCAGATGCAGTTCTACTTCAACGTCGGGATACGCGTGCGCGAAGCGCGAGACGATAGGCGCAATGCGCGTGCGGCCGAAGCCTGGCGTGGCGTTCACGCGTAGCAGTCCCTTGGGCGCGGCGCGGCCGCTGGAAATCGATTCCTCCATCTCGCGTATCTGGTGCAGGATCTGCGTCGACTGCGCCAAGTACGTCTCGCCCTCGTTGGTCAGGCTGATGCGCCGCGTGGTGCGGTTGACCAGCCGCACGCCGAGCTTTTGCTCCATCAAGCTGAGGCGCTTGGTGATGGCCGGCGGCGTGACGCCCAGCTCGCGGGCGGTGGCCGACATGCTGCCCAATTTCGCCAGCAGTACGAAAAACGCCAAATCCGGTGCGGTCTCAATTTTCATTTAAAGTGAATAAAGGATTAAATTGAAGTGAATATTATCAGTTAAATTCAAGAGTAAGCTGCGGTTATTGGCTCAGTACAGCGCCCCACCCAGGAGACTTACCATGAAAATTGTTGAAATCCGCGAAAAAACCGTCCCGATCAGCTCCCCGATCCGCAATGCCTACATCGACTTCAGCAAGATGACCTTGAGCCTGGTAGCGGTGGTCACCGACGTCATCCGCGACGGCAAGCCGGTGATCGGCTACGGCTTCAATTCGAACGGCCGCTACGGCCAAGGCAAGCTGATGCGTGAGCGCTTCATCCCGCGCATCCTTGAAGCCGATCCGCAGAGCCTGGTCGACGACAGCGGCAACAATCTGGACCCGCACAAAATCTGGAACTGCATGTTCACCAACGAAAAGCCGGGCGGGCACGGCGAGCGTTCGGTGGCGATCGGCACCATCGACATGGCCGTGTGGGACGCGGTCGCCAAGATCGAAGGCAAGCCGCTGTTCCAGCTGCTGGCCGACCGCTATGGCGACGGCAAGGCCGACCGCAACATCTTCGTCTACGCTGCCGGCGGCTACTACTACCCGGGCCAGGACCACAACAAGCTCAAGGACGAGATGCGCAGCTACATCGACCGCGGCTACACGGTGGTCAAGAAGAAGATCGGCGGAGCCTCGCTGGACGAGGATCTGCGCCGCATCGATTCGGTGCTGAGCGTGCTGCAGGATGGCCAAAAGCTGGCGGTCGACGCCAACGGCCGCTTCGACCTCGACACCGCTGTCCAGTACGCCAAGGCGCTGTCGCAGTACGACCTGTTCTGGTATGAGGAGCCGGGCGACCCGCTCGACTTCGAACTGCAGGCGACCTTGCGCAACTACTACAAGAACCCGATGGCGACCGGCGAGGACCTGTTCTCGATGCAGGACGCGCGCAACCTGATCCGCTATGGCGGCATGCGCGCCGACCGCGACTGGCTGCAGTTCGACTGCGCGCTCAGCTACGGCCTGGTCGAATACCTGCGCACGCTCGACATGCTGCGCGAGCACGGCTGGTCGCCAAAGCGCTGCATCCCGCACGGCGGCCACCAGATGTCGCTCAACATCGCCGCCGGGCTGGGCCTGGGCGGCAACGAATCGTACCCGGACCTGTTCCAGCCGTACGGCGGCTTCCCGGATGGCGTCAAGGTCGAGAACGGCCACATCATGTTGCCGGAGTTGCCGGGCATCGGTTTCGAAGGCAAGGCCGACCTGTACCGCGAAATGGTCAAGCTGGCCGACTAAACCCCGGGGTCAAGTCTGTCATTTGGACACGAGCCCATGAGCAGGGCGCCTTCAGGGAAGAGGTCGCGACTAAACCCCGGGGTCAAGTCTGTCATTTGGACACGAGCCCATGAGCAGGGCGCCTTCAGGGAAGAGGTCGTGTCTGAATGTCAGACTTGACCCCGGTGAGGGTGGCTTCGAGGCCGCCTTCGGGATGGTTGCGCAGGGTTAGCGTGGCGCCGATGGCTTGCGCCAACTGCCGCCCGATCGCCAATCCCAGCCCGGTGCCGCCGGTGTCGCGATTACGAGAAGCTTCGAGGCGGTAGAACGGCTGCATGACGTTGTCCAATTCATCGTGGGGGATGCCGGGGCCGTGATCGCGCACGCGGATCGTCAATTGTCCATCGGCGCTATCGACATGCAGGTCCGCCGATCCGGCGTATTTCAGTGCGTTGTCGATCAAGTTGCCCAGCACCCGGCGTAGCGCGTGCGGGCGGGTGACCACCGGCGCGCCGGCTTGGCCTTCTAGTTTGACTGGATGGCCGCCATCCAGATAGTCCCCAACCAGGCTACCCAGCAGCGAGTCCAGATCGACACGGCACGCCGCTTCCGACGTGCCGTGCAGCGTGCGCGCATAAGCCACGCCGTCGCGCACCAGTATCTCCATCTCGATCAGATCGCGGTTCATTTTCTCGCGCTGGATGTCGTCATCCATCATGTCGGCGCGCATGCGCATGCGCGTGATCGGCGTTTGCAGGTCGTGCGAGATCGCCGCCAGGATCTGCGTGCGCTCGTTCAGGTGCGCGCCGATGCGGTCCTGCATGGCGTTGAAAGCGCGCGCCGCGCGCGCCACCTCCAGCGGTCCGTTTTCCGCGACCGGGGCGGCTTTGAGATCCGGTCCCAGACGGTCTGCCGCGTCGGCGAGTTGCGCCAGCGGGCGTGTCGCCAGCCGCACGCCATACCACGTGACCACTGCCAGCAACGCCAGCTGTAACAGGAGCACCGCCGGCAGCCACGCCGGAATCGGCAGGCCGTTCGGACGCATGTCGATGATCAGCTTTGTCCCATCGCTTAGCGTCACATGCGCCTGCACGCGGTTAGGGTGCCCCGGCACGGCGCTTGCGGTGACGGGGTACTGTTTGCCGATGGACTTGACGAACGAGGCGGCGGCCCGCTTCGACAGCTCGGTGTCCGGCGCATGGCCAGTGTCGCCCGGTCCCAGTGAAAATCTATAGCTGCGGCGCTCCAGCCGTGGCAACCATTCGGACCGTTCGCTGGCGGGCAGACGATCCAGCAACGCCACCGAACTGGCGACGTCCTGCTCCAGGTAGCCGAGCATCAAACCGGTGGTCGCTTCGCGCCGTTCGCTGACGATCAGCCAGTACGACATCGCATGGGCCGCAGCCAGGCCGATGAACAGGATCAGCGTCAGGCGCGTGAACAGCGTGCGTGGCCAATGCAGCCAGGTCATGCCGCGCCTCCGAGATCGACCTCGGAGGAGAACACATAGCCTTCGCTGCGCAGGGTTTTGATGTAGCGCGGCTCGCGCGCGTCGTCCAACAGTCGCTGGCGCAGGCGGCTCACCAGCAGGTCGATCGAGCGGTCGAAACTGTCGGCGTCGCGCCCTTGCGTGAGGTTGAGCAGCTGGTCGCGCGTGAGCACTCGGCGCGGATGGTCGAGGAATACGCGCAGCAGCCGGTATTCGGCGCCGCTCAGCGAAACGATCGTGCCGGCCCGGTCGAGCAGGTGGCGGCCGACGGTGTCCAGCTTCCAGTCGCCGAAGGTGATGAACTGCCCCGGCTCGTCGACCTGCATATTCGGCGGCAGCATGCGCGCGCGGCGCAGCACCGAGCGGATGCGGGCGAACAGCTCGCGCACCGCGAAAGGCTTGGTCAGGTAATCGTCGGCGCCCATTTCCAGCCCGACGATGCGGTCGGTCTCCTCGCCGCGCGCGGTCAGCATCAGCACGGGCAGGGCGCGCCATTTGCTGGCGCGCAGTTCGCGGCACAGGGTCAGGCCGTCCTCGCCGGGCAGCATCAGGTCCAGCACCAGCAGATCGAAGTTTTGTTGTTCCAGCAGCGCGCGCATCTGGCGCCCGTTTGCCGCGACGGTGGCACGCATGCCGTTCTTTTCCAGATAAGCGGCCAGCAGCTCGCGGATTTCGCGGTCGTCGTCGACGATGAGGATGTGGTCTGTATTTTCCATGGACGCATCTTAACCCGTGAAAGAGGGCGCCATCGCCCGCTTTGTATCCCAGTGTATCCGGATCGACGCTGTACACACAACATTGCAAAAGCCGTGGTTTTGGACACAGCCGATACACACCGCACCGGTTAAATGGAGTCTTCCAAAACAGGAGGGCAAGCCATGAACAACCTTATCGAACTGCCGCTGGCGACGCTCGCCGGCGTGCTGACCATCGCCTCTCCCTGCGTGCTGCCGATCCTGCCGATCGTATTGGGCAGCACGTTGCAGGGTACGAACCAGCGTAGAAACCGCAGCCGACCGCTGTTCATCGTGGCGGGCTTCGTGCTGACCTTCGCCGCGCTGGGCATGCTGCTGGCCAGCGCATCGCAGCACGTCGTCGTCGCCCACGAGACGCTGCGCCTGGCCGGCATCGCCATGCTGATGTTGACCGGCTTGCTGATGCTGTGGCGCCAGCCCTACGAATGGCTGATGGCCCGCATGGGCGGCTTCCTGAACCGCGCCGGCCCGTCGGCGGATGGTAGTAGCGGAAATGCCGGCGGCTTCGTGCTTGGCATGTCCCTCGGCGCCGTGTGGACGCCGTGCGCCGGTCCGGTGCTGGCGTCGATCCTGGTGCTGGTCGCCAAGGCACAGGACATCGGCTGGTCGGCCACCCTGCTGGTGATGTACGCCCTCGGCGCCGGCATACCGATGCTGGTGATCGCCTACGGCGGCCAGTTCATGGCGACGCGGGTCCGGATGCTGGCGCGCCACTCCCATCGCCTGATCCAGGTATTCGGTGCGCTGATCCTGCTGACCGGCCTTGCCATCTACTTCCAGTACGACGTTGTGATCTACGCGGCCCTTGCGGACTTTTCCCCTACCCTGAAAGGATATTAAACATGAAATCCGTTTTGCAAACCACCTTGGCCGCCGTCGTCTTGTCGACCGCCGCCTTCACCGCAGTGGCAACGGCAGCGACGGTCGCTCCGATGACGGCGCCGGAATTCACCGGCATCCAGCAATGGCTCAATAGCGAGCCGCTGACCATGCGCCAGCTGCGCGGCAAGGTGGTGCTGGTCGATTTTTGGACCTACACCTGCATCAACTGCATCCGCACGCTGCCCTATGTGAAAAGCTGGCACGAGAAGTACAAGGACCAGGGCCTGGTGGTGGTGGGCGTCCACACTCCGGAATATCCGTTCGAGCGCTCGACCGACAACGTCAAGACCGCGATCAAGCGTTTCGGCATCACGTACCCGGTCGCGCAGGACAACAAGTACGCCACCTGGAGCGCGTACAACAACCAGTATTGGCCCGCCTTCTATTTGATCGACAAGCAGGGCAGGGTGGTCTACCAGCACTTCGGCGAAGGCGAGTACGCGGCGACCGAGGCGAAGATCCGCACCTTGCTGGCCGAACCGGCGGTAATGCCCCAGTAATCCGTTTTCATACTATCGAAAGGAATCATCATGAGTGAACTCACCAACATGAAACGCCGCAGCTTTTTGAACACCGCTGCGCTGGGGCTGGCCGTGAGCCAGATCGGCTATGTGGGAGGCGCCTTTGCCGCTACGCTGTCGCCGGCGAACGCCTTCCCCGCGCTCCGGCAGATCAACGCCGGCCTGCTCGACGTCGGGTACGTCGACATGGGGCCAGCCGACGGCATGCCGATACTGCTGCTGCACGGCTGGCCCTACGACATCCATGCCTTCGTCGACGTGGCGCCGATCCTGGTGGGGGCGGGATACCGCGTCATCGTTCCGCATCTGCGCGGCTATGGCAGCACGCGGTTTCTGTCGCCGCACACGCCGCGCAACGGCCAGCAGGCGACCTTCACCGCCGACGCCGTCGCCTTCATGGATGCGCTGAAGATCGACCAGGCCATCGTCGCCGGCTTCGACTGGGGCGCCAGGATCGCCGGCACCCTGGCGGCGTTGTGGCCGCGACGCTTCACGGCGCTGGTGTCGGTCAGCGGTTACCTGATCGGCAGCCAGGAGGCGAACCGCGCGCCGCTGTCGCCCAAGGCGGAGCTGCAATGGTGGTACCAGTACTACTTCGCCACCGAGCGCGGGGAACAGGGCTACCGCGCCAACACCCACGCGTTTGCGCGCCTAATTTGGGAGCTGGCCTCGCCGCAATGGAAATTCGACGACGCCACATTCGCCCGGTCTGCGGCGTCGCTCGACAACCCGGACCACGTCGCCATCTCGATCGGCAACTACCGCTGGCGGCTGGGACTGGCGCCGGGCGAGGCCCGCTATGATGATCTTGAGCGCCAACTGGCGCGTTTTCCCGACATCGGCGTGCCCACCATTACGATGGAAGGCGACGCCAACGGCGCGCCGCATCCCGATCCGAAGAACTACGCGAAAAAATTCACGGGCAAGTATGAACACAGGTTGGTGACCGGCGGTATTGGCCACAACCTGCCGCAGGAAGCGCCGCAGGCCTTCGCCCGGGCCATTCTCGATGTGGCGAAATTGAACTGAACCTCACACATATTATTCACACACAGAGGAAACGATCATGAACCACACTGAAAAAACGCTGTACACCGGCGGCACACACACCACGTCCGGCGGCCGCGACGGCGACGCGCGGGAATATCGACGTCGCCATCCGGTTGGCGAGTTAGTCAACGTCAGTTCTTCCACCCGATGCCGGGGCCGTGTCGTTGGGATGTAGGTTAGCAACCAGTCGGTACGCTATGTGCCTCACGCAGACCGAAGTCCGTCGTGTAGAACCGGCGTGCGCAACGCTGCTACTTGTCGAGCCTTGGGTAATCGAGGTAGCCTTGCTCACCACGGCTGTACCAGGTCGCCTCCTGGTCCAGGTTCAGCGCCGCGCCGGTCGCCAGCCTGTGTGGCAGATCCGGATTGGCCAGGAATGGCCTGCCGTACGCGATCGCGTCGGCCAGGCCGGCGTCGAGGGCGGCTTGGCCGCTTCGGCCATCGTATCCGGTATTGAGCACAACCGGCCCTTTGAACGCCGCGCGCATCAACGGCGCGATGGGCGGGCGCAGGATGGTCGGGTGCATAGCGTCGATGCGCGGGGCGCTCGGCTCGCGGATTTCGAGGAAGGCGATGCCGAGGTCTGACAGCGCTTTGGCGGCGGCGCAGAACAGCGACGCGGGATCGCTGTCGTCGACGCCCTGGATCTCGCCGTTGGGCGACAGGCGCACCGCTGTCCGGTCGGCGCCGATTTCCAGCGCCACCGCTTCGGTCACCTCGCGCAGCAGGCGGATGCGATTGTCGATGCCGCCGCCGTAGGCGTCGTTACGCCGGTTGGCGCCGTCGCGCAGGAACTGGTCGAGCAGGTAGCCGTTCGCGGCGTGCAGCTGTATGCCGTCGAAACCGGCGGCGCGCGCGTGGCGCGCGGCCACACGGAAGTCGCGCACGATGTCCGTGATTTCGTCGGTGCGAAGGGCCCGCGCCTCAGTGTAGGGGACTTTGCCGTCATAGGTGTGGGCCAGGCCGGGCGCCGTGCTCGCCGAGGCGGAAACCGGCGCCTGCCCGCCGAGGAAGGACGGATGGACCACCCGTCCCATATGCCACAGTTGGGAGAAGATGCGCCCGCCCGCCGCGTGCACCGCGTCGGTGACCGGGCGCCACGCCGCCACTTGCTCGTCGCTCCACAATCCCGGCGCGTAAGGCCAGCCCAATGCCTGGCGGCTGATGCCGGTCGCCTCGGAAATGATCAGGCCCGCGCTGGCGCGCTGACGATAGTATTCCACCATCATCGCCGTGGGGACGTGCTCCCGGGTATTGCGCCCGCGCGTAAGTGCGGCCATCAGCACGCGGTTGGGCGCGGCGATCGCACCGAGTTGAATCGGATCGAAAAGTGACAGCATGGCGGCTCTCTTTCTAGTGATGACAGCTTAGCCGTCGATGACATCCATCTCCGGCAGCGAGGCGCCGCCTTGCTTTTGCAGCAGCATGCTGTGGGTGGTCAGCGGTCCGCCGAATTGCTGCAGCATACCGCCGGCCGCGATCGGACCGAGATCGATGGCCGCGTAGCCGAAGCGCTCGATCAGTTCGGCCAGGGTGCGATTGGCGGCCGGATCGTCGCCGGACAGGAACAACACGCGCCTGCCGCCGGCCTCGCCGGGCTGGCGCCCAAGGATAGTGGCGAACAGCGTGTTGAACGCTTTCACCAGCCGCGCGCCGGGCGCCGCCTCGGCGACGATGTCCGAGGACGGGCGGCCGCCCAGGTTGGCGGGCGAAAAATCGATGAAGTCGATGGCGTTGGTGGTGTCGACGATGATGCGGTTGTTCCAGGCCGGCGCGTCTTTCAGCGCGTCCGGGACCGCGGTGAACGGCACGGCCAGGAAGACGATGTCGGCGGCGAGCGCCTCGTGCAGGGCGGTGGGCACGATGGCCGGGCCGAGTTCGTCGACCAGCGCCGCCAGGCTGCCAGGACCACGGGTATTGGCCACCAGCACCGGCAGCTCTTGGCGGGCGAACTGGCGCGCGATGGCCGTGCCGATGGCGCCCGAACCGATAATTGCGTATTGCATAGCTTCCTCCTGGATGATGCGTAGATTGGCGGGCGGTTACTTCAGATGGTTCTTGAGCTCATTGCCGGCCTGGCGCATCGCCGCCTTGACCGCCGGCACGGTGGCCAGCGCGTTCAGCAGGCCGTAGTCGTGGATCAGGCCGGGATAGCGCGTGACGGTGACGTCGACGCCGGCGGCGTCGAGCTTGCGGCCGTAGGCTTCGCCCTCGTCGCGCAGCACGTCGAGTTCAGCCGTCTGGATCAGGGTCGGCGGCAAGCCCTTGAGCTGTTCGGTCGCCGCGCGCAGCGGCGAGGCGGTGATTTCGGCGCGTTGCTTGGCGTCGGTGGTGTAGTTGTCCCAGAACCACTGCATCATGCCCTTGCTGAGGAAGTAGCCATTGCTGAACTGGTTGTAGGAGGCGGTGTCGAAGTTGGCGTCGGTCACCGGCCAGAACAGCACCTGCGCGCTGATTTTCGGCTGGCCCTGCTGCTTGGCCATGATGCTGACCACCGTCGCCATGTTGCCGCCGACGCTGTTGCCGGCCACGGCCAAGCGCTTGCCGTCGACCTTGATTTCCTTGCCGTTCGCGGCGACCCACTTGGTGGCCGCGTAGGCTTGCTTGATCGCGACGCCATACTTGGCTTCCGGCGACGGCGTGTAGTTGACGAAGACGGCGGTGGCGCCGGAATTGTCGACCAGGTCGCGCACCATGCGCGAGTGGGTCGGGAAGTCGCCCAGCACCCAGCCGCCGCCGTGGAAGAACATGAACACCGGCGTGTCGCCCTTGGCGTTCTTGGGACGGACGATGGTGAGGTCGATCTTTTGGCCGTCCTGGGTGACGGTCTTGTTGCTCACTTCAACCGACGACAGATCGGTCGGCACGCTGGCCTGGGCGCCGACCAGCACCTGACGCGCGTCCTTCGGGCTGAGTTGCTCGATCGGCTTGCCGGTGCCGCTGTTGAGCACCTTGAGGAAGGCCTGGACGTTGCGTTCCGGGACGGGCGGCACATCGGCGGCGAGGGCGGCCTGGCTGGCCAGCGACAGGAGGGATGCAGCCACGGTTTTGGTAGGGAGATTCATTTTGTACCTTCTGGTTGGGTTATCGTTTCCGAGGACTGCACGTTAGCGCCGTGCGGCAACGCCAACAAGAGAGGCGGGCATCGTTTTAGAAGTTCCCAAATGGCACAAATGGCGGCCGCGCCGCCCGGTTGTTTCTTTGTTGTTACTTCCTCCGGATTGACAATAGCGCTTGAGGTTGATTTAATTGTGCCATGTCAGCAAAAATCGGATTAGAAAGCCTTACCGGGCTCATCGCCTTCGCCCGTACCGCCTCACTTGGCAGTTATACGGCGGCGGCGCGTTCGCTGGGGGTGTCGCCCTCGGCCGTCAGTAAAAGCGTGCTGCGCCTCGAGGAGCAACTCAAGCTCAAACTGTTCGTGCGCACCACGCGTTCCCTCACGCTCACGCCCGAGGGACTCGATCTGCAGGAGCGCACCAGCCGCCTGCTGCAGGAAGTCGAGCAGATCGAACAGGCGGCCGCCAGCGCGCGCGCCGAGCCGTCGGGGCTGCTGCGGGTGACCGCGCCGCTGCCCATCGGCACGCACATCCTGGCCGGCGCGCTGCCGCGCTTTCGCCAGCGCTACCCGAAGGTCACGATCGACCTGCGCATGGGCGACCTGTACAACGACCTGGTCGAGGAGGGCATCGACGTCGCCATCCGGGTCGGCGCGCCGGGCGACTCGCGCATGATTTCGCGCCCGCTCGCCCCTCATCGCCTGTGCGCGTTCGCGGCGCCCAGCTATCTGGCGCGGCACGGCATCCCGCTGGCGATCGACGACCTGCTCGAGCACGAGTGCGTGAACTTCCGCTATCAGAGCTCCGGCCAGGCGCTGCGCTGGCCGTTCCAGGTCGGCGACCGGCTGGTGGAGATGACGCCGAGCGCCGGCATCATCATCGACACCACCGACGGCGTGATGGCGGCCGTGGTCGCCGGCGGCGGCATCGGCATTTCGCCGACCTACGCGGCCGCCTCCTTTGTCGATCGAGGGCTGCTGGTGCCCATCCTGCCCGCGCTGGCGGTCGAGCGCTTCACCATCTCGGCGGTGTGGCCGGAAAGCCGCCGGGGCAGCCCCAACGTCAAAGCCTTCATTGAATTTTTGATCGAGCTGTTCCCTTCGCCGGCGCCGTGGGACGTGATCGTGGGCACCGACCAAGCGGCGGCCACGCCGGGGGCACGGTGATTTGTGCCTTCGTGGAAAAAGTGAAACGACACCATCGCGCCTTGCCCGCGCCGCGCGGTGACAGTATTCTGCGCCACGCCGATCAACGTGACTGGCAGGGCCGCGTCCATCGGTTTGGACCCAGGCCGAATTCGAATCGCGTCTCTTCCACGGCACTTTATGATCGGCCCCATCTTCCACTTCCGTTCGCGGCCCCGCCGCGCCAGTTTGTCCGGCCCGCCGGCACGCGCCCTGCTGGCCTTGCTGCTGTGGATGGCGGCCGGCCTGGCGCCGTTCGCCTCGGCCACCGAGATCGGCCGGCGCATGTCGCCGGTCATCGAGCTGCTGCACACCGGCTGGACCGCGCGTGACGGCGCGCCGGCCGGCATCAGCGGCATCACGCAGACGCCCGACGGCTGGATCTGGATCGGCAGCTCCTCGGGCCTGTACAAGTTCGACGGCGTGCGCTTCCTGCGCGCAAGCGGAGAGGATGGACCGCTGACGTCGGCCGTCTCCGCCATCGGCCTGCTGCGCGATGGTACTTTGTGGGTAGGCTACAAATACGGCGGCTTCAGTATGATGACCAAGGGCCGGATGAAGCATTTCCGGCTGGAGCAGCCGGACACGCCGCGTGGAACGATTTTCGACGCCGCCGAGGACGACGATGGCCGTCTGTGGGTGGCGACGTCCGGCGGCCTGTTCTATCTGGATGGCGACGCGCGCTGGCATCATCCTGAGCGGTCGTCGGATGCGCCACAGGAATATGCGCTGGCGTTGCTGTTCGACCGTGGCGTGTTGTGGGTGCGCAGCAGCCAGGGGATCTATTCGCTGGCTCGGGGCGCCGACAAATTCGTTCAACGCAATACCGACAGCGTTGGCTGGCTGGCCCGTCATCCGGACGGCAGCGTGTGGACCAGCGATGGACGCACGCGCGGGCTGCAGATGCTGGCCGGCCCGGCTCAGGGTAAACCGCTGCGCTGGAACATCGACGATCTCGTCGGCCGCTTTTTCTTCGACCACGACGGTTATACGTGGTTCGTCTCCGCACCGGACCTGGTGCGCACCGCGCACGCCGGACTACAAAAACCGTCGCAGCGCACCTGGCCGGAGCGTGGCCTGAGCGGGGTCGAAGCGTACGCTCTGTTCCAAGACCGCGAGCAAAACGTCTGGGTCGGCACCGAGAACGGCCTGGACCGTTTCCGCGCGCCGCGCCTGGAAACGGTGAAGCTGCCCAAGAACGCCGGTATCACCGCGCGGCCGATCGCCGGCGGTCCCGGCGCCAGCGCCTGGGTCGACCGTTCCTATTTGCTCGCCCCGAACGCGCCCGCCAGGCCGTTCGCCCCGGAACTCGAGATGGGCATGGTCAATACCGCGCTCTACCGGGCTGCCGACGGCAACGTCTGGATGGGTGGCGACGAGGGGCCGTTGTTTGTCCTGCGCGACGGCGTGCGCCAGCGCGTCGCGCTGCCGCCGGGCATCAACGTCAACCGGTTCGTCTATTCGCTGACGGAAGACCGGGCCGGGGCCTTGTGGATCAGTTTCGGGCGCGCCGGATTTTATACGCTGCGCGCCGGCCAGTGGGCGCTTGGTGGCGGCATCGCCGGAATGGCAACGTTCGCCGCTTCCGTGATCGCCGCCGACCCGCGCGGGCCTGTATGGCTCGGTTCGGTCAACAACCACCTGGCCGTGGTTGCCGACGGCCGCGTGCGCCACTACGGCAAGGCCGACGGGCTGACCGTCGGCACGGTCATGCAGATCCTGCCGGTGGCCGGCGGCGCGTGGATCGGCGGCGAGAACGGCCTGGCTTATTTCGACGGCAGCCGTTTCCATCCCATCGTCGGCGCCGAGGGCGATCCGTTGGCGGGCATCACCGGCCTGATATTCGGCCGCGACGGTACCTTGTGGATCAACGGCGGAAGCGGCATCACCAGCATCGGCCCGAAGGAACTGGCGCGGGTGATGCGCGAGCCGCGCTACGCGGTGCGGTTCGACCGGCTCGACTACCGCGACGGCTTGACCGGCTCGACCAGTCCCTTGTTCCCGCTGCCGTCGGCCGCGCGCAGCGACGATGGCACCTTGTGGTTCTCGACCACCGGCGGCGTCTACGCCTTCCAGCCCGAAAAGCTGCCGCGCAACGCGATGGTGCCGCCCGTGGTCGTCACTTCGCTGCACGCAGGCGAAGCCGCCTACGCGACAACCGGCGGCGCGCGCCTGCCTGCGGGCACCCGTGCGCTGGAGATCGATTTCACCGCGCTGTCGTACCAGGACCCGGAGCGTATGCGTTTCCAGTACCGGCTGGAGGGCGTCGACGGCGCCTGGCGCGACGGCGGCAGCCGCCGTTCGGCCAGTTACACCAACCTGGGGCCGGGAAAGTACACCTTCCGCGTCATCGCCTCCAACAACGACGGTGTGTGGAACCTGCAAGGCGCGTCCGTATCCTTCTATATCGAGCCGGAAATCATGCAGACCATGTCGTTCCGGGCGCTGTGCGTGGTCGCCGCCTTGCTGCTGCTGTGGCGGCTTTACGTGTTCAAGGCCCGCCTGCTGGCGCGCCGTTACGGCGAGTTGATGCAGGAGCGACTCGCCGAGCGCGAGCGCATCGCCCGGGCGCTGCACGACACCCTGCTGCAAGGCCTGCACGGCGTGGTGCTGCGCGTGGCCAGCGTGGCCAAGCGGCTGCCGCCCGAGAGCCAGGAGCGCGGGCGCATCGCCGCCATCCTCGACCAGGCCGGCACCGTGATGGCGCAGGGCCGCGACGAACTGATGAACCTTCGCACGGCGCCGGCGGCTGGCGACGACATCGTCGCCGCGCTGTCCGGCTTCGGCCAGTCGCTGGAACGCGATTTCGGCCCGCGCTTCGGCATCGTCGTGCCGGAGGGCTTCCGGCCGCTCGACGCCATCGCCCGGCCGGCGATCTATTGTATCGGCCGCGAGGCGCTGTTCAATGCCTACCGCCACGCGGCGGCCAGCCACGTCGAGGTGGCGCTGGCCTACGGCAGCGAGCACTTCATGTTGTCGATCGTCGATGACGGCGTCGGCATGCCCGGCGCGGTGCTGGACGCGGGCGGGCGCGAGGGGCACTGGGGCCTGACCGGCATGCGCGAGCGCGCCGCCGCCCTCGGCGGCTCGCTGGACATCGCCAATCAGGCGGGCGGCGGCACGCGCATCGTGCTGACTGTCCCCGCCAGCCGCGCCTACATGATGCCCGAGGAGTTCAATATCGGCCGCTGGCTGCGCGCCATCGTGCATAACCTGTTTGCCCGTTCTTAACCGTCGATCCAACCCAAACGAAAGGCTCACATGTCATCCATTCCGACCGCCACCCCGGTGCAGATCGCCGAAGTCTTCTTCTCTCACTGGAGCAACAACCGCATTGAGGCCGCGCTGGCGATGCTGTCCGCTGACGTGCCTTACGATAACGTGCCGTTCCCCGACATCGTCGGCCGCGCCGAGGTCGAGAAATTTCACCGCGGCTTCGGCATCGGCACCGACTTCCTGCTGGACTGGAAGGTGACCCATATCGCGGCGGCCGGCAACGTGGTGCTCAACGAGAGGATCGATGTGTTCCGGCATGTCAATGGCGGCGTCATCACGCTGCCGGTGATGGGCACCATCACGGTCGAGAACGGCGAGATCACCGTCTGGCGCGACTACTTCGATCCGGCCGATTTCGACCGCCAGCTGGCAGCCGTGAAAGGCCGCGCCGCGCCACAGCCGTAGCCCCAGCCACTTAGCGGTCCGGCCCGGCCTCATCTCTTCAACGCCCTGATTTGTGCCGTGGAGGCACATCTAAAATGCCTCGGCCGTGGATTTTCGGTGTGACTACAAACCTATAAGCTGCCAGATAGCTTGGTTGAAAATCACAAAGGAAACAGAGATGAAGATAAAGGACACCACCGCCCGACGGGCGCTGTTGATCGCGCTGGTCGCGGGCGCCGGCGGCGCCGCGCTGCTGTCGGGATGCGGCAAGAACACCAATGCGGCGGCGCCGGCGCCGGCCGCGCCGGCGCCGGCCGCGCCGGCCGTGGCCGCCGCCGTCGGCGTCGAGAAGGCCGTCAGCGATGTGCAGGAATTCTCGGGGCGGCTGGAGGCCATCGAGCGCGTCGAGATACGCCCGCGGGTGTCCGGCTTCATCACCGCCGTCAATGTGGCGCCCGGCACCGAGGTGAAGAAGGGCGATGTGCTGTTTATCATCGACCAGCGCCCCTACCAGGCCGAAGCCAACCGGGCCGAGGCGGCCGCCAGGTCGGCGCGCGCGAAAGCCGAACTGGCGCGCCTGGAACTGACCCGCGCCGAACGCCTGCTCGGCGACAAGGCCATCGCCCAGCGCGAATACGATGAACGCGCTTCCGGCCAGAAGCAGCTGGAAGCGGACGCCGGCGCGGCCGAAGCGCAGTCCCAGGCCGCGCGCCTGAACCTGGAATACACCAAGGTGGTGTCGCCGATCAACGGTCGCGTATCGAAGGCGGAAATCACGCTTGGCAACCTGGTGGACTCCAACGCGATCCTGACCTCGGTGGTCTCGCTCGACCGCGTCTACGCCAGCTTCGACGGCGACGAGGCGACCTACCAGCGCGTCGCCGCGCGCGCCTACGCCGGCCGTTCGGTCAACGTCAGGGTGGGGCTGGTCAACGAGGAAGGCTTCCCGCACGAAGGCAAGCTCGAATTCGTTGACAACCAGCTCGACACGCGGACCGGCAGCGTACGCATGCGGGCGGTCTTCGCCAATAGCGACCGCAGCATGGCGCCGGGGCTGTTCGCCCGCGTGCAAATCGGCGGCGGCGACGAGCAGCGCGCGCTGTTGATCACCGACCGCGCCGTCGGCACCGACCAAAGCCGCAAATTCGTGTTCGTCGTCAGCGCGGACAACAAGGCCGAGTACCGCGAAGTCAAGCTGGGACCGCTGGTCGACGGCTTGCGCGTGGTGCGTTCCGGCCTCAAGTCCGGCGAGAAGGTCGTCGTCAACGGCTTGCAGCGCGTGCAGCCGGGCGCCGTGGTGGCGCCGCAGATCGTGCCGATGACGGCGGACGGCGCGCCCGCCAAGGCGGCGGCGCCGAAGCTGGCGGCCGCCGATACCGGCGCGAAGGAATAACGGATGAACATCTCCCGCTTTTTTGTCGACAAGCCGATCTTCGCGGCGGTGCTGTCCATTATCGTGTTCGTGGCCGGCCTGATTTCGATTTTCCAGCTGCCGATCTCGGAGTATCCCGAGGTGGTGCCGCCTTCGGTGGTGGTGCGGGCGCAGTATCCCGGCGCCAATCCGAAAGTGATCGCCGAGACGGTCGCCACGCCGATCGAACAGGAGATCATCGGCGTCGAGGACATGCTGTACATGACGTCGCAAAACACCTCCGACGGCGCGCTGCAGCTGACGGTGACGTTCAAGATCGGCACCAATGTCGAGCAGGCCGAGACCGCCGTGCAGAACCGCGTCCAGCGCGCGCTGCCGCGCCTGCCCGAGGAAGTGCGCCAGATCGGCGTGACCACCGCCAAGAGCTCGCCCAACATCACCTTGCTGGTGCACCTGAAGTCGCCCAGCGGCCGCTATGACGACCTGTACCTGCGCAACTATGCGGTGCTGAACGTCAAGGACCAGCTGGCGCGCTTGAAGGGCGCCGGCGAGGTCCAGCTGTTCGGCTCGGGCGACTACGCGATGCGCGTCTGGCTCAATCCGCAGAAGATCGCGGCGCGCGGGCTGACCGCGACCGATGTGGTCAACGCCATCCGCGAGCAGAACGTGCAGGTCGCCGCCGGCGTCGTCGGGCAGGGGCCGAGCAAGGGCGCCGACTTCCAGATGTCGGTCAACACGCAGGGGCGCTTGCAGACCGAGGAGCAGTTCGGCGACATCGTGGTCAAGACCAACGCCGACGGCGCCGTCACCCTGCTCAAGGATCTGGCGCGGCTCGAAATGGGGTCCAATTCCTACGCGCTGCGCGCGCTGCTGGACAATAAATCGGCGGTGGCGATTCCCGTCTTCCAGGCGCCCAACGCCAACGCGCTGCAACTGTCGGCGGACGTACGGGCCTTGATGGCCGAGTTGTGCAAGGATTTCCCGCAGGGGATGGAGTACGACATCGTCTACGATCCGACCCAGTTCGTGCGCGAATCGATCCGCTCCGTCATCCACACCTTGTTCGAGGCGATCGCGCTGGTGGCGCTGGTGGTCATCGTGTTCTTGCAAACCTGGCGCGCCTCGGTCATTCCGCTGGTGGCGGTGCCGGTGTCGGTGGTAGGCACGTTCGCCGTCATGCTGGCCTTCGGTTTTTCGATCAACACGCTGTCGTTGTTTGGACTGGTGCTGGCGATCGGCATCGTCGTCGACGACGCCATCGTGGTGGTGGAAAACGTCGAGCGCAACATCGCCGAAGGCCTTACCCCGCACGACGCCACCATCCAGGCGATGAAGGAGGTGTCCGGGCCGATCATCGCCATCGCGCTGGTGCTGTGCGCGGTGTTCGTGCCGATCGCCTTCGTGTCCGGCCTGACCGGCCAGTTCTATCGCCAGTTCGCGTTGACAATCGCGATTTCCACCGTGATTTCGGCGTTTTGCTCGCTGACCCTGGCGCCGGCGCTGTCGGCGGTGCTGCTCAAGCCGCACGACGCGCCGAAGGACCGCCTGACCCGCTGGATCGACGCCGTGCTGGGCCGCTTCTTTGCGCTGTTCAACCGTTTCTTCGCGCGCTCGTCGCAGCGCTACGAGGCCGGCGTGCAGGGCGTGTTGAAGCGCAAGACGGCAGCGCTCGCAGTCTATCTGCTGCTGGGCGTGGCCGGCGTGTTCATGTTCAAGGCGGTGCCGCCGGGCTTCGTGCCGTCGCAGGACAAGGCTTACCTGATCGGCTTTGCGCAGCTGCCGGACGCCGCCTCGCTCGACCGCACCGACGCCGTTATCCGCAAGATGTCCGACATCGCCGGGCAGATTCCCGGCGTCGGTTCGTCGGTGGCGTTCCCCGGCCTGTCGATCAACGGTTTTACCAACGCGCCGAACGCCGGCATCGTGTTCGTTACGCTCAAATCGTTCGATGAGCGTCATGGCAAGAGCCAGAGCGCCGACGCCATCGCCGCCGAGATCAACAAGCGCATGGGCGCGATCGAGGACGCCTTCGTGCTGGTGCTGTCGCCGCCGCCGGTGAACGGGCTGGGCACGACGGGTGGCTTCAAGATGATGATCGAGGACCGGGGCAACGTCGGCTACGACGAACTGTACAAGGCGCTGCAGGCGATCCAGGGCAAGGCCTGGGCCGACAAGCGCTTGCAAGGCGTGTTCTCCGGTTTCCAGATCAATGTGCCGCAGCTGTTCGCCAACGTCGACCGGGTCAAGGCCAAGCAGCTGGGCGTGTCGCTGGCGGAGATCAACCAGACATTGCAGATCAATCTGGGCGCGCTGTACGTGAACGACTTCAACCAGTTCGGCCGCACCTACCAGGTGCGGGTGCAGGCCGACGCGCCGTTCCGTTCGCAGCGCGAGCAGGTCGCGCAGATGAAGGTGCGCAACGACAAGGGCGAGATGATTCCGCTGTCGTCGCTGATGCGGATCGAGGATACCTACGGCCCCGATCGCGTGCAGCGCTATAACAATTTCGTGTCGGCCGAGTTGAACGGCGGGCCGGCGCCGGGCGTGTCGTCCGGCCAGGCGCAGGCGGCGATGGAGGCGATCGTCAAGGCCAACTTGCCGAAGGGGATAGGCTACGAGTGGACCGACCTGACCTATCAGGACATCCTGGCCGGTAACACGATGATTTATGTGTTCCCGCTGTGCGTGCTGCTGGTGTTCCTGGTGCTGGCCGCGCAATACGAAAGCTGGACCCTGCCGCTGGCCGTCATCCTGATCGTGCCGATGTCGATCCTGTGCGCGCTGACGGGCGTCAAGCTGACCGGTGGCGACAACAACGTCTTCACGCAGATCGCGCTGTTCGTGCTGGTCGGGCTGGCGTCGAAAAACGCCATCCTGATCGTCGAGTTCGCGGTGGAGCTGGAGCAGCGCGGACGGACCACCGTCGAGGCGGCGCTGGAGGCTTGCCGCCTGCGCCTGCGGCCGATCCTGATGACGTCGGTCGCCTTCATCATGGGCGTGGTGCCGCTGGTGTTCTCCCATGGCGCCGGTGCGGAAATGCGCCACGCGATGGGCGTGGCGGTGTTTGCCGGCATGCTGGGCGTGACTTTCTTCGGGCTGTTCCTGACGCCGGTGTTCTACGTACTGCTGCGCACGTTGGCCAAGTGGCTGGACAAGGCGCCGGCGACGACGTCGCCGGACGACCGCAAGGAACCGAAACCCGCACTGGAAGGCAATCACTAGCATGATCAACAAGACCAACACCATGACCATTGCCGCGCTGTTGCTGAGCGCTTGCGCGGCGCCCGATTTCAAACAGCCCGACGTGGCGACGCCGGAGGCGTTCAAGGAGCATCAGGGCCAGGGCCTCGATCGGGCCCGGATTCCGTCCGCTCAGGACGAGGTGCGGCGCGCCGCCGATGGCAGCACCTGGACCGTGGCCCGTCCGGCCGACCCGCCGGCGCGCGGCGAATGGTGGCGCGCGTTCAACGATCCGGCGCTCGATGCGCTGATCGCCGAGGCGAGCGGCGCCAACCAGACGCTGTCGGCCGCCGCCGCGCGGGTCCGGCAGGCGCGTGCGATCGCAGGCATCGCCGAGGCCGACCGGATTCCGCAGGTGTCCGCCGGCGTCGGCGCGCAGCGCCAGCGCCTGTCGCCGCTGGAAGCCAACCAGCCGCCGGGCAGCGCCGTTCCGGCGAGGTCGGCGTATTCGGCGCGGCTGTCGGCCAGTTACGAGGTCGACCTGTTCGGCCGGGTGTCGTCGGGCGTGGCCGCCGCGCGCGGCGACGCCGCCGCCGTCGAAGCGACTTATCGCGCCGTGCTGATGGCGCTGCAAGCCGATGTGGCCCAAACCTATCTCCGTCTGCGCGCGCTGGACGCGGAGCTGGCCACCGTCGAGCGCACGGTGCGCCTGCGCGAGGAGAGCGTGCGCGTCACCGGCAGGCGCTTCGAGCTGGGCGACATCGGCGAATTCGACCTGTCGCGGGCCAGGACCGAGCTGGCGACCGCGCGCGCCGAGGCGATCGGCCTGCAACGCCAGCGGGCGACGTCCGAACACGCGCTGGCTGTGCTGCTCGGCAAGCCCGCCGCCGCCTTCACCGCCGCGCCGCGGCCGCTGGTCGGGGATGCGGCATCTGCCAGCGCGTCGACAGCGGCGGCGCCGTTGCCGGTGATCCCGGCCGGACTGCCTTCGGCGCTGCTGGCGCGCCGTCCCGATATTGTCGGCGCCCAGCGGGCGATGGAGGCTGCCAACGGCCGCATCGGTGTGGCGCGCTCGGCGATGTTCCCGGCGCTTAACCTCAGCGCAGATGGCGGCGGCGTCGGCGGCGCGTTCGCCGACGTGTTCCGCTGGAGCAGCCGTTCGTGGCTGCTGGGCGCCGCGTTGGGCATGCCGGTGATCGATGGCGGCCGCAATCGCAACAACGTGCTGCGCAGCGAGGCGGCGCTGGAGGAGGCCGTCGCCACCTATCGGCAGAGCGTGCTGGTGGCGTTCGCCGAGGTCGAGGACAACCTGGCCGGGCTGCGGGTACTGGCGGGGCAGAGCGAGCAGACCGAGTCGGCCGTGGTGTCGGCGCGCCGCTCCGCCGAGCTGGCGCAAAAGCTGTATGACGCCGGACGCGGCACGTATCTGGAGTTGCTCGACGCCCAGCGCAATCTGGCCACCGTCGAGCGCAGCGCCGTCCAGCTGCGCGGCGACAGGGCGCTGACGACCGTCGCGCTGATCCGCGCATTGGGGGGCGGCTGGGGTTAATCCGGCAAGTGGACCCGTTGTTTAGGATAAAATCTTGACAATGGGTTAGTAAATTGGTTTAATTGTTCCATGATGGCAAAAATAGGATTGGAAAGCCTTACCGGGCTCATCGCTTTTGCGCGCACCGCGTCGCTGGGCAGCTATACCGCCGCCGCCCAGTCGCTCGGGGTGTCGCCGTCCGCCGTGAGCAAGAGCGTGCAGCGGCTCGAAGAGCAACTGTCCGTCAAACTGTTCACGCGCACCACGCGCTCACTGGCGCTGTCGCCGGAAGGGCGTGACATGCAGGAGCGCACCGCGCGCCTGTTGCTCGAGGTCGAGCAGATCGAGCAGGCCGCAGCCAATTCGCGCACCGAGCCGGCCGGCCTGCTGCGCGTGAGCGCGCCGCTGCCGGTGGGTGTGCACATTCTCGCGCCCGCGCTGCACCGTTTCCGCGAGCGCCATCCCAAAGTCAAAATCGACCTGCGCATGGGTGACCGTCACGCCGACCTGATCGAGGAGGGCATCGACGTCGCCCTGCGCGTCGGCGAGGTGGGCGACTCGCGTCTGATCGCCAGGGCGCTGGCGCCGCACCGGCTGTGCGCCTTCGCCGCCCCGGCCTACCTCGCCCGGCGCGGCACGCCGCTGGCGCTCGACGAGCTGGCCGCCCACGACTGTGTGAACTTCCGCTACCAGGGCTCCGGGCAATCGTTGCGCTGGCCTTTCCAGATCGGCGAGCGCATCGTCGAGATGACGCCGGACGCCGGCATCATCATCGACGCCACCGATGGCGTGCTGGCGGCGCTGGTCTCCGGCGGGGGCATCGGCATCGCGCCGACCTATGCGGCGGCCGATTACGTGGCGCGCGGCTTGCTCGTGCCGATCCTGCCCGAGCTGGCGGTCGAGCGCTTCACCGTCACCGCGCTGTGGCCGGAAAGCCGCCGGGGCAGTCCTACCGTCAAGGCATTCGTCGAGTTCCTGCTTGAGATATTTCCCAGCCCGGCGCCGTGGGATCTGGTCATCGCCGCCGCCCAGGGCGAAGGATCGGCCCAACGGAAACCGGACCAGAGCCGGGACCAGGACCAAGGCCAGGCGGCGCGGCACTGAGCGCGCGCCCCTGCGGGCGGCTGCGGGGAGTTTAGCGCGCGCAGGCCGCTTCTTTTCGCGGCCCCGGCAGCGCCCGGTCGCACAGCGTCCGCAGCGCCGCGCTGGGTTCGATTTCCCGGGCGAAGCGCAGTTCATTGCCGGACAGGTTGTCCACCAGCGATGCGAGATAGCGGGTTTCCGCCGGGCCGTTGACCTGTTCGAAGACTTGGCCGATGAGCGCGGTGCCGGCGCTGCGTTCGCCCTGGAAGTGCAGCAGGCAGCCCAGGGCGAACATGTCCGCCAGCATTTGCGGGTGGAGCGGAGCATTGCAACGGAGCATGCCGTGCAGGTCCAGCGCCGAGCAGATGCGTTCTTCAGAGAAGGAGTTCACGGTTGACTTGTCGCGCGATCGGTCGAAAGCGCTCTGTTGTTGAGATAACCCATCGTAGTGGCGAATCGCGAACGCCGCATCAGTAGGCCGGGCGGTTGCGCTCTACCCAGAAAGTAGAGTCCGTGGGTAAACTATCTAAAGTACGGGAAGTCGCGTCCCCTTTTGTAATATTCAGTAGTAGATGATTTCGCAGGATTAACAAGCATGTCGACAAATTTAATTACCGTTCTCATCGTGGATGACCACCCGGTGTTCCGCCAGGGACTGGCCAGCATTCTCGAGGACGAGGAGGGCATCGGGCTGGTGGGCGCTGCGTGCAACGGCCGCGAGGCGGTGGAGCGGTGCGCCGCGCTGCGTCCCAATGTGGTGATCATGGACATCCAGATGCCGGAGGTGAACGGCATCGACGCCACCGCGCTCATTCGCCGGCAGTATCCATCGACCCGGGTCATCGTGCTGACCACCTTCGAAGGCGACGTCCATGCGGTGCGAGCCATCAAGGCCGGCGCGGCGGGTTACATGTTGAAGAGCAATGTGCAGGGCGATCTGGCGCATGCGATCCGTTCGGTCCATTCGGGCGGGCGCTGCATCGCTTCGGAGGCGGCCATCGCGATGGCGTCGCACCTGCACATCGACGCGCTGACGGAGCGCGAAATTCAGGTGCTGGAACTGGCGTCGCTGGGCAAGACCAACCGGCTGATCGGCGTGCAACTGGGTATTTCGGAATCGACCGTCAAGGTGCACATGAAAAGCATCCTGTCCAAAATGGACGCCAACGACCGCACGCACGCGGTCATGCTGGCCGTCGAGCGCGGCATCATCGATTTGCGCGCGCGCCCGCGCGCCTGACGTTCCGCAGTCCCGGCGGCGTTGCGGGCATTTGTGCCGTCGCGGCACAACTATTGCGAGCGCCACCTTATTGTTGACCACGACCGCGCACGGTACCTTGCGTGGACACGTCATCCAACAATAGGGAAAAATCATGGTAAAGCTCAGCCACAAGCGCGCGAAGGTCAACGGCATTACTTTGCACTACGTCACGGCGGGCGAGGGGCCGGTCGTGTTGTGCATGCACGGCTGGCCGCAGAATCACCGTGAATTCCTGCCGGTGATGGAGGGCCTGCTCGACCGCTACACCTTCATCGCGCCCGACTTGCGCGGCTTCGCCGACAGCGACAAACCCTACGACGGCTACGAGCCGCTAACCATCGCGCGCGACATGCTCGACCTGCTGGCGGTCGAGGGTGTGGACAAGTTCCATATCCTCAGCCATGACCTGGGCGGTCCGCCGTCGGTGGCGCTGGCCTACCTGGCGCAGGACCGCGCGCTGTCGTTGTCCACCATCGAAACGCCGTTCTTCGGCCTGGATTACCCCGGCTATGTGGACCCGCGCGTGGCCTACTGGCATTTGAGCATGCACATGAACATGGACGTCACGCGCTTCCTGATCGAGGGCAAGGAGGAGCAATACCTGCGCCACTTCTTCCGCGACTTCGCCTACAACCCCACGGCGATGCCGGAGGAGGACGTGCAGGCCTACGCGATGCAGATGCGCCAGCCGGGCAACCTGCGCGCGAGCCTGAACCACTACGGCTACATCCCGCAGATGGCCGAACAGACGGCGCAGCTGACCAGGGAAAAGCTGAAGGTGCCGATGATGGCGTGGGCCGGCCGCGCTTCGTTCGGCGAGCATTGCCACGCCAGCGCGCGGGCGATCGCGGAGTCGGCGCAGGGCGGCGTGATCGAGGAATGCGGCCACTGGGTGTTCGAGGAAAAGCCCGACTTCATTCGCGGCGAGCTGGCCGCGTTTTGGGCGCTTCACCCATGAATGCGATGTTCCGCAGGGCGGACCACACCGGCGTGACCGTCGTTTCACTGGCCGACTCGCTGCGGTTCTGGGTCGACGTGCTGGGATTCCGCTTCGTCTCGCAGACCCGCTACGAACCGAGCGTATTCCTTGAAAACGTGGTCGGCGTGCCGGGCGCCGACGTCACGCTGGCCATAGTCGAGGGGCCGGACGGCCACCTGGTCGAACTGCTCGAATACCACGCGCCGACCGGGCGCCAGGTGATGATGCCGCGCGCCTGCGATGTCGGCTCGGTGCACCTGGCCTACATGGTCGACGACCTCGACGTCCTGCTGGCCAAAGTGGAGGCGGCGGGCTGGCCGAGGCTCGGCGCGCCGCAGACGGTGCGCGGCGGCGCGCGCGACGGGCTGCGCATCGTTTACGTGCGCAGCCCGGAAGGGGTGACCCTGGAGTTCCTGCAGGCGCCGCGCCAGGCGGACGGCCACGCCGCCGGGTGGGCCAATTCGCTCGGCGCGCCCGACGTTCCCTGCCTGAGTTAAACCACCGGCGCCGACTTCAGCACCGTCGCGCCGCCGCTTTCCTTGACGACGATGGCGCCGTCGACGTGGCCCGGACCGATCATCGTGCCGTTGGCCATGCCCATGGCGTTGGTGCGGAAGCTGCCGACCGGGTTTTTCTCCGCACCGGCGTAGATGTCGTATTGCGTGTCCGGTTTAAGCTTGTAAAGGAAGGCTTCGATGCCTTCCACCACGCCCATCGGGCGCACCACGACGAAGCCCTTGGCGTCGCCGGCGACGGCTTTGAGCTGGATATTCTCCGAGTCCTGGTTCACGCGGGGCACGAGGTTGGACTTGTCGTCGGCCGACGGCGCCACGTTGGACAGGTAGACCAGCGCCTGCGGCGCCTGGCCGCCGCCCATCGTGGCGACGACCTTGTTGCTGGCGGTGTCGATCACCTGGACGCCGTCGCCGTTTTCCAAGCCGACGTACACGCGCGAGCCGTCGTCGGAGGTCCAGGCGCCGTGCGGCAGCGCGCCGGTGGCGATGGTCGCCAGCAGCCTGGCCTGTTTGCCGGTGCTGTAGACCTTGACCGCGTTCTCGCCGCCGATGGTGACGTAGGCGCGCACCTCGCCGCCGACCTTGGCGAAGGCCAGGTGGTTGGTGATGAAGCCGGTGTCGATCACGCCGGTCACTTCCAGCGTCGAGGTGCTGATGCGCGTGACCTTGCCGACGTCCTTGTGCGTCATCCAGATCTCGCCGAAGTCCGGCGTGAACTGCAGGAACGGCGAGAACGGGCTGACCACGCTGATCTTCTTGATGACGGTGTGGGTCGCCATGTCGATCACATCGACGACCGGCGTGAAGCTGGAAACGGCAAAGGCCAGCTTGCCGTTCGGGTGGAACTGCACCATGCCCGGGCCGATCGCGGTCTGGATGCGGCGCGTTTCCTTGAACGTGGCCGGGTCGATGACGTAGATGTAGTCCTCGCCGCGCACCACGACCCAGACCTCCTTGCCGTCGGCGCTGAAGAAGCCTTCGTGCGGCGAGCGCCCGACATAGGTTTTGCCTTTGACCTTGTTGGTGGCGGTGTCGATGAAGGTCACCGAATTCGAGCCGTTGGAGATGGCCAGCAGCGTTTTGTGGTCGGGCGAGAAGCCCATGCCGTGCACATTGACCTCGCCCCGGTACAGCGGCGAGAGGATGTCCGGGCGGGAGTTGCCCAGCTTGATCTGTCCCAGCAGCGTGTTGGTGGCGGGACTGAAAACGGAGATGGTGTTGGTGTTCTGGTCCGCCGTGTAGACGCGGTCCCGCGGTGAAATGGGGGCGGCCCAAGCTTGGGCGCACAGCATGGCGCCGGCGGCGATGGCGAGTGTCTTCATTTGTCGATCTCCTTGGTGGGGTGGTTGTGCAGCCAGGCTTTCATGACGTCGATCTCGACCTGCTGTTCGGCGATGATGCCCAGCGCAAGATTGCGGATTTCCGGGTCCGTGGTGTGGAGCAGGACGGCCTTGGCCATGTCGACCGCGCCCTGGTGGTGCGGGATCATCATCGTGATGAAGTCGTGGTCCGGCACGCCGTTCATCGGCGCCCGCTTCATGCCGTCGTCCATCACCGACATGGCGTCGTCCATCAGGGCGGCGAACGGCTTGGCGGTGCTGGCGACGAAGGCCGGCGGCGGTGACGACGTTGTGGCCTGCGCGACGGCGCCGTGGTGGTGTTCCTGCGCCATCGCCGTGGCGCCCAGGGCGGCCAGGATCGTGGCGATGAGTGCTGCGCGCAGCGGTCGAATCATGGTGGTCCTTTCGGTGCTTGAGTGGGATGACTCCAGTGTAGGGCGCTGACATTAACGGCACGATGACGTGCGCATGACAAATTTGTAATCATGAAAATTCTGGTTGTCGAGGACGAGCCCAAAGCAGGCGACTATCTGGTCAAGGCCCTGCGCGAATCCGGCTATGCGGTCGATCTCGCGCGCGATGGCGAGGAGGGTCTGGCGCTGGCGCTGGGGAATGACTACGCGCTGGTGCTGCCCGAGGTGATGCTGCCGAAGATGGATGGCTGGACCGTGCTGCGCAAATTGCGCGAATACAAGGAGACGCCGGTGATGTTCCTCACCGCGCGCGACGACGTCGCCGACCGGGTGAAAGGGCTGGAATTGGGGGCGGATGATTATCTGGTCAAGCCGTTCGCGTTCGATGTCGCCATCGGCCGCTTGCGGGCCAAGGTCGACGATCCATTTCCCGTCAAGCTGGTGCAGACGGTGCGCGGCATGGGCTATTTTTTGGACGAGGTCGCCTGACGGGCGACCCCGGGGATTACTTCGCGGCCTGTGCTTGCTTGCCTGCCTTGCGACGCACTGCGGCGATCAGCGCAAGTCCGGCCAGCATCATGCCGTAGTTTTCCGGTTCGGGCACCGGCGACACGCCGTCCCAGACGGCCGACTGGCCTTCGCTCAGTGCGACCCCTTGCAGCCATGCATCGGCAACGGTCGAACCGTAATTGATGAACGAGGAGGTCAGCATGCCCGACCAGCTATCGCTGACGCCCGACACGGTGTTATCGTCGTTGACGAAGTACTCGGCCAGCGCGGCGTACTCTTGCCCGTCGTTCTGCCACTGGCCGTTGACGGTGCCACCGGCGTTCAGCAAGACGCGGGCATAGCCGTATTCGGCCATGTCGGCGTCCAGGTTGTAGCCCATGCTGGTGCTTGCTTTTACATTGGCGACGACGCTGAAGGTGACCTGTGTCATGGGCGACAGGATGAACGAGCTGACGCCGTTGCCGTTATACGCCTGGCTGAAATATTTGCCGTACCCATCGGTGCCGCTTTGCGCCGCGCCGTGCGCCGACATCGCCGTGAATCCCGCCGCGTTGGCCGCCGTGGCCACACTGGCGCTCGAGGTTGACCAAGCGGTGTCGATTTGTTTCGTCAACAGGCCATTCTGATGGGGAGCGGTGGCGTAGTCGTCGCGGGTGTAGGATTCGTAGACATCGCCCCAGCCCTTGGCTTCATTGTGCAATCCGGACACGCTGTTGGGCGTGAACGACAGCCATGGCGATATGCCGTCGGTGGGGTTCAGGTCGGTCAACGTGATGATCAGGTTGCCCATGGTGGCGCTGCTGGTGGCCGTCGCGAACGCCGGAGTGATCGCGGCCGTCAGGCAGACAGCCGCCAGGGTATGCAGTGCAAGACGCTTCATAAATTTTCCTTGATTGAGCAAACTTGTTTTACGCGCCAGCGCGGCGGCGGCGGCGCGCGACGGCACCGATCAGTCCCAGGCCGCCAAGCAGCATGCCGTAGGTCTCGGGCTCCGGCACGGCCGTGAGCATCGAGGCGCCCTCGATACCGCCGTACGCCCAGAAGCCGCCGCCGGCGCTCTCAGCGCTCAGGTTGCTGTAACTGGACGAAATCATCCCGCTCCAGCTATCGCCGCCACCGCTCGGGATGAGATCGCCGGGATAGCCCACGCTCAGCGTTTGCTCATGCTGGTCCACCAGCACGTTTCCATCCAGGTCCAGTCCGCTCACCTGCAGCCCCAGCCGCGCGAAAGCCAATTCGTTGCGCAGTTCGCCGGGATAGGTGCCGGGATTGGTGCTCACACTCATGGAGCCGGCCACCGAAAACACCACCTGGGTATTTGCCGATAGCATGAACTCGCGCAGATTGACGGCTGGCACGTTAGCCGCGCCGTTGAAATAGCTCAGGTGTCCCGGCGTCGACAGTGCGCTGCCGGACAAGTTGAGGGACGTGAAGCCGTTGCCATCGGCCGATGCGTTGACGCTGGCCGACATCGACGCTGTCTCAGTTTGTGCGCCGCCAGCAATGTTAGCGCTACCCCAAGCGGCTGATTTATTCATCTTTTCGTCGTGCAGATCGACAAAGCTGCCCACTTCACGCCAGGTCTCGACTTCGCCCCTGATCGAGGCGCCGTCGGTGAATTTGGTCGTGCGGGGAAGGAACTGGATACTGGCGGCCACACCGTCGTCGACATTCAGATCGATTAATGTGATGGTGAGATTGCCGAAAGTGGCCGTGCTGTAAGCGTCCGCAAAAACAGGACTGGTGGCGGCCACCAGGCAGGCGGCAACCATTGCTTTGCGTGCGAATTTCATTATTCCCCCCCTCAGTTAAGAAGTGGCCAAGTATGCCCACAGCACTGGGGAAACGTCTATACGATAAAGATTTTTTTTATTTTTACAAACGGCAAAAATATTGGCCATTTTCGACCGTTCGGCATGGTTGGTTTCGCTCTGAAACTTATAGCGTAATGTTGCAGATATAACATCAAAAAAAGTGTGATTTTCCTGTTGTATTAATGTAACCAAGTAATAACTTTAATAAAATTCATGGTTACACCGTCAACGGTCTGGGTATAGTCTAGAGCTCAATTCTTCAGCAAACCCATCCCACAAACCGGAGCGTTTCACATGGCAAAGAAACAACTATCGCCACATCGTCTTCCCGCGCAGATCTTGTTAGCGCTAACTTCGTTAATCGCAATTGCCCAGCCGGCATCCGCCGATGACGGTCGGCGGTCTTACATCGTGCAGCTGTCCGATCAGCCGGTGGCCAACTATGGCGGCAACATCGGCACCATGCGCGCCACCAAGGTCGCGCCCGGCCAGCGGCTCGACTTGTCGACCAATGAAGCGCGCCAGTACCGAAGCTACCTTGGCACCCGGCAGGCCCAGGCCAGGGCGCTACTGCCGGCCGCCAGCATCACGCACCAGTACCAGGTGGTGTTCAACGGCTTCGCGGCGCGGCTGACGGACGCCGAGGTGCGCACCCTGAAGGCCAGCGGCAAGGTGGTCAGCATCACACCCGATGAAAGAAACCGCGTCGTCACCAGCTATACGCCGACTTTCCTCGGCCTGGACCAGCCGGGCGGGCTGTGGGAACAGCTGGGGGGCAGGCAGCATGCGGGCGAGGACGTCATCGTCGGCGTGATCGATACCGGCGCCTGGCCGGAAAACCTGTCCTATGCCGATCGCATCGACAGCGGTGGCCGGCCCACCTTTGACGTCAGCGGCACCTCCGCCTACGGCGCGCCGCCGGCGCGCTGGAAAGGCGCGTGCCAGACCGGTGAAGGCTTCACGAGCGCCGACTGCAACAACAAGCTGATCGGGGCGCGCTATTTCGACGCCGGCTTCCGCGCCAGCGGCTTGCCGATCCACCCGAGCGAATTCCGCTCGCCGCGCGATTCGCTGAGCGGACCGGCCGGCTTCGGCGGCCATGGCACGCACACATCGAGCACGGCGGCGGGCAACGACCAGGTTCAGGCGGTGGCCGCCGACGGCACCCCGCTTGGCGTGCGCACCGGGATGGCGCCGCGCGCGCGGCTGGCGATCTACAAGGTTTGCTGGAGCTTCAAGCCCACCAATGGCGATCCCGACAACACCTGCTTCTCGAGCGATAGCGTGGCGGCGATCGAAGCGGCGGTCGCGGACGGCGTCGATGTCCTGAACTTCTCGATCAGTGGCGGCGAAACGCCGGTCGATCCGGTGGAGCAGGCGTTCCGCCACGCCGTTGAAGCTGGCGTGTTCGTTGCCGCCGCCGGCGGCAACGATGGCCCTGCCAACCAGGTCAACCACACCGGTCCATGGCTGGCCACCGTGGCCGCAGCGGCCCACGACAAGACCCACACCGCCACCGTCAAGCTGGGCAACGGCAAGACCTACAGCGGCGTCTCGATCATCGGCAAGCCGTTGCCGGCGACTGCCTTGATTCGCAGCGTCGACGCTGCGGCGCCGGGCGCCACCGCCGAATTCGCCAGGCTGTGCATGAGCGCCGCGGACGTCGGCAGCGCCCAGCTCAACCCGGCCAAGGTCGCCGGCAAGGTGGTGGTCTGCCAGCGCGGCAGCAACGCCCGCACCGCCAAGGCCGAAGCGGTGCGCGCCGCGGGCGGCGTCGGCATGATCATGCTGGACGACGGCAACGGTCCCGTGATCGACATGTACAGCCTGCCGACGGTGCATGTGCGCCAGGAAGACGCCGCCGCCATCGACGCTTACGCCGCAGGCATCGGCGCCACCGCCGCCATGTCGGCCAGCACGCTGACCGACATCTACGGACCGACGCTGGCCGAGTTCTCGTCGCGCGGTCCGAACCGCTTCGATCCCGGCGTGCTTAAACCGGACATGGCCGCGCCCGGCGTCGATACGCTAGCCGGCATCTCGCCGAGCCTGAGCGCCGCCCAGCGCGCCGCGGTCATCGCCGGCACCGCACCTTCCTACAGCTACTCGGCGTTCATGTCGGGCACCTCGATGGCGACCCCGCACGTGGCCGGCCTGGCCGCGCTGCTCAAGCAGCGCCATCCCGGCTGGTCGCCCGCAGCCATCAAGTCCGCGCTGATGACCACCACCCGCACCGTGCTGCCGACCGCCCTCACCGGCGATCAGGACGGCACGCTGCCCTGGGGGCAGGGCGCCGGCCTGGTGGTGCCGAACCTCGCCGCCGATCCTGGGCTGGTGTACGACATCGCCGCCGGCGATTACCTGAAATACGTGTGCGACATCACCGGCGATCCCGCCGACTGCAACACCGGCGCGATCAAAGGCCCGGCGCTGAACCTGGCCTCGATCTCGCTGGCCGGCGTGGTCGGCGTCCAAAGCATCACCCGCAGCGTCACCAACGTCGGCGACAAGCCAGCGATCTACACCGCCACCAGCACGCTCGACGGTTTTGACGTCGTCGTGACGCCGTCCTCCCTGCAACTCGCTCCGGGCGAAAAACAGGCTTACACGGTCAAATTGACGCGCACCAGCGCCGTGCCGGGCGTCTGGAGCACAGGTGAACTGGTGTGGAACGATAGCGAGCACACGGTGCGCAGCCCGCTGCAGGCGCGCTACAACGACGGCGTGTCCGCACCGGAAGTTGTTTCCGCCACCACCGTCAGCGGCAGCCGGCAGATCGATGTGCAGACAGGGTTCGCCGGGAAATTGACGGTCGAACGGGCCGGCTTGCGCGAGTACACGCGCCTGGCCCATACGGTCACACAGGCCGCGCCAGGCTCGCTGGAATCACTGGAGGACGTCAAGCAAGCCTGCGTGGCGCGCGGTCCTGGTGTCAAGGCGGTCACGCTGGCCATTCCGGCCAAGACCATCCTGGCGCGGTTTGAAATCAGCAATCAGGAGACGGCGGGCGGCGCCGACGATGACCTCGATCTGATGGTGCTGGATCAATGGAATAATGTGGTCGCGTTCAGCGCCCATAGCGACTCCAACGAAAGCGTGAGCCTGGTGTCGCCGCCGATGGGCGTGTTCAAGGCTTGCGTGCTGGGCTACAAGCTGAAGAATGGCGCGAGCACCAACTACACGCTGTCCTACGCTACCGCCATTCCGAACGACACCAAGGGCAATATGAAAGTCACGGTGCCGGCGTCGGTCCAGGTCGGCGGCACGAGCCCGGTCGTCGTCAGCTGGAGCGGCTTGGCGCTGGGCGCGCATTACCTGGGCGGCGTGCGGATGGCCAATCCGGCCGGCGGCATCACGGCGGTCACCGAGCTCAATATCGACACGCGCGATGTCACGCCGGCGACCGGGGTGGCGGTGGCCAAGCGTCTTAACATGGAGAAATAAGGGCTTGCAATCTGGCATCGTTAGCGCCTCGTAAGGTGCTGGCGATGCGGCGGCCGGGGGGCGTTGTTTTTCGGGCTGGTCGGGGTGAGAGGATTCGAACCTCCGGCCTCTGCGTCCCGAACGCGCTTTGCACTACTTTTACCGTACCCCGGGTTGTGGGTTATTCATTATAAATCAAAGACTTATCAGTATATGATTTTTCTTCTTAGAAATTAAAATCAGTGGCGAAGGAAAACTGCCACTGATTTCCCACTGATTTTTGAACTGCTCGACCTGCCACTGATCTGCCATTTCTAGTGTCTTGAAGTGCGGCTGCGTGCGAATTCAGCCAGGGCGGACGTAGCCGCCGAAGCGATAAATGTGTGTTCGACCGTTTCGCAACTTGTCGATGGTGCGATTGCCACGTCAACTGCATGACCGCATTGGATACTAAGCACGAGAACAGGAGATAGACGCAGTCACTAAAAACTACCGTGTGGATTCCTGTCGCCGATGCATCGATCTCTGGCCATGGTGCCTTCACAAGCGGGTCAAGCCAGTCGGCCATAAGAGCCATGAGCTCCAAGGCGTCAACGAGGTCAGCCGGCGCCATTTTGCTCGCAGCGACCTCTTCCATAAAGCGGCGAAGCGACCTGGCACGGTCCAGGTCCTTTGCCATTTTCTCGAACGCGGCGAGCTTGGCCAGAAGTGCGTCCTTGTTTGCTTTGGCAGCGTCGCACTCTTGCGCTTTCTTATGGCGGGCAAGCTCGCGCTCCGCTCGCACCTCGTTTCGACGTTCCGACGGAGGGCCGCATCCGCGACCCAACGAACCGTCTTTCGTACCTTGATCTGAATCGTCCCGCGGACGGTGTCCTCGACCTTGTAACTTTCGTAGTAGGTCGCAGCGTCAACGATAGATGCGTATAATTTCCCCGTAGGGATGTAGCGATACTCAGGCGAACGGTATTCCCACGCTGGCTGGCGCGCCCAGGCGCGCAGGGGCTTTGGTAGAGGTGGTGGCACCAGCTCTTGCGTGATCCGTTCTTGGATGCGGACGAAGTAGCGTTGCCCATGCAAAGTAAAACAGTTCCGCTTACTACCGGCTTCGCGGCGTGTTGCGGCGGAGCGTAGGCAAGGGCGGGTGGGCGTTCTCGAATATTGCGTCCAAGACGTGAAGCTCATGAGCGAATCTATCGACCAGCAGAAGCGCACGTTCCTTCCGGTCTGGAGAGACCGAGATATCGGCCCAGGTCACGCCCAACGAGCTGAAGGCGCCTTCCTCAAGCTTTACGCTCTTCATGGCACGCATGACCTCCTTCGCTTGCTGGGAGAGAGCTGCCGGGTCGAGGGGAGGGGAGTAGTCCGGTGTCTCCGAGCTTTCCACATCCGATATGGAACGTCGCGCTTAGAGACGCGGTCTTCTAGCACCTGGTCAACCTCGACTGAGCTACTCTGACATTAATGGACACTTCCATTTGATAAACTTGTCAGAGGGAGTGAAAACATGAAATCACCAACATACACGCCGGAGTTCCGGGCCGAAGCGGTCAAACTGGTACTGGCGCAGGGATTGACGATAGAGGAAGCGGCGCAGCGCATCGCGATGCCCAAAGGGACGTTGGCCAACTGGGTGAGCGCGGCGAAGCGCGGCACGGACCCTAAGGCGCCACCAGGGAGCCGCAGCGTCGCGGAGCTGGAGGCCGAGGTAGCCAAGCTGCTTAAGGAGCTTGCTGTCGAGCGGATGGAAAAGGACGTGTTAAAAAAGGCCACCGCGTACTTTGCCAGGGAGTCGCTGCCCGGTACGCGTTCATGAAATCGGTGCGACTTGAATACCCGCTTGGCCTGTTGTGCCGCGTCTTCGATGTGTCGCGCAGCGGCTTTTATGCGGCGCTCGCTCGCCCGCCGTCGCGGCGGGCACAGGACGATGAACGATTGAAGGTGGCCATCAAGGCGGCCCACCTGCAGACCCGTGAAACCTACGGGCCTTTGCGCCTGCAGCCGGAGCTCGCCGCCCAAGGATTCGACACCGGCCGTGATCGCATCGTTCGACTGCGGCGCGAGCTTGGCCTGCACTGCAAGCAAAAGCGCAAGTTCAAGGCCACGACAAACTCGAACCACAGCTTCCCGGTGGCGCCGAACCTGTTGGAACAGACCTTCGCCCCGACGCGCCCGAACGAAGCTTGGGTCAGCGACATCACCTATGTCGCCACCGACGAAGGATGGCTCTACCTGGCAGGCATCAAGGACGTCTTCACGTGCGAGATGGTGGGCTACGCGCTCGGCCCGAGGATGACGCAGGAGTTGACCGCGCAAGCGCTGTGGCGCGCGGTTCGCGCAAAGCGGCCGGCGCCAGGGCTGATTCTGCACTCGGATCGTGGCAGCCAATATTGCGCCGACGACTATCGCAAACTGGTCGCGCAGTTTGGCATGCAGGCATCGATGTCGCGCAAGGGGAACTGTTACGACAACGCGCCGATGGAGAGCTTCTGGGGCAGCTTGAAGAACGAAATGATTCATCATCAGGGGTATGCCACACGGGCCAACGCGGAAGCGGCAATCAAGGAGTACATCGAGATTTTCTACAACCGCCAGCGGCGCCATTCACGCCTTGGCTACGTATCGCCGGCGTCGTTCGCCGAGAATTTCAGAAAACAGGCGCTGGCTGCTTGAAGCGGACGTGTCCACTACTGACAGTACACCTCATGGTGTCCATCGCGATGCGCTTCGGCTTTGGGATTTTGTTCCCGGCGGCCATCGCCATATCGGCCTTCGCTTGCTCTTCCTTCGTTAGCTTCTTGAGCGGTCGGTGGCGTTGGGGGATAAACCCGTACCCGCCGACCTTGAGCGCTCGGCGCCCGTGCTCATAACGAAAGATGAAGGGCGCGTTGTAATCGCGGTAGATTTCGTCACGCCATTCGTCGGTGACTTCGAGAGGTGTGCGGAACCAGTCGAAACACATTTGCCGGCTTACGGTTATGTAGTTGACGCACATTGCGTTTTCCCCTTCGTTGCTCTCGTTTCGGTTCTCACCTTATTCTTAGGCCGCATGGGCGATTGTCGCTATCCAGCGCAGAGGTCCATTGCCCCGTTCCTGCCACACTCAATGCTATTGAACCGTGTCCAGTAAGCCAAAGTCTAACCCAACAATTATTCTTCGCAGTATCGAAGGATCATTCTGAACATACGCTCGGATAAACTCAAGGAGATTTCCATCTAAGGCTCGACTGGAGAAATTGGGCATCACGTAGTTCGGATAGCCCTCCAGTGGAACTAGCAGCTCGGCAGCATACAGGTCTTCGATCATATAATCCCTTTCCAAATCGCTTAGATAGTACGCAGTTCCGAAGCGGCGCGTGTCTGCGATCAGGCAGTTGCGAGAGATATAGCGGGGGCAGTCCTCCCAAGTTTCCCCGTACCTCCAGCTTTCCTTCGCATTGGAAAGTAGAATGTAGAGATACTCACGTATGGCCAAGTATGTCCCACACCTCAGGACTTCGAATAGCCTGCCTATGTCTACCCTGATCGCTACTTCTTCTTCGGACCTTGCGCTTACATGCTTCATGAAGGACGATGCATGCGTTGCTGGCGTTCCTTCCAGCATATTTAGCCGGTCCAGCAGGCTGTCGGGCGGGCTGACTGCGCGAACGATTCTTGGTAGTTGCTGGCGTACCAGTGTTTCGACTTCCTTGAAATCGAACTCATTGCGTCTGAGTTCTATAAGCCCCAAAAGGTCGTCGATATCCCATATGTCGAATTCACGTATGCCTTGGCTGTCATTGGTAAAGTCCGATTTATAGTTCTTTTTGCTGGTCAGTATTAGAACGACCAAACGACTGTATTTTTCCTCGAACCCTTCCGCAAAAAATGTCGTCAAGGTCTCTTTGATTTTCCCGGAAGTGTTTTCTGCCGTTACTTGAATCGCGATACGGTGGGTTTCGCATCCGAGATCGATTGCAGGATGATTTGGTGTTTGATGGTTGAGGTTCTTCAGCCCATAGCCGAGTGTAATGTTTAGCAGCGCGCAAAAGAAATCTTCTGCTTCGATTGCGATGTCAGTTCTCCCCCTCTTGCAGTTTGAAGCGATGGCATATCTGAGGACGGAGAGGCAGACAATAACTTGTTGGAATGCTTCGGCTTGGGCGAACATATTTTCCTTCGACGTCAGATCGGAATAGACATTGTACTGCGCTGACCATTCGAGCCTGTAAGAATTTCTGTGTGAACCGGGGTCATGAAATAATACCGAAAGGGATGTTCCATGACCGACACGATGACCACGAAGAAACCTCGCAAAAAGAAAGAGCCGTATCCATTCCCAGTTGAGCTGATCGACCAACTGCTGGCCCAGGTTCAGGACAAGAACGCCGAGTCGATCCTCGGTGAGACTGGCTTAGCCGGCCAGCTCAAGAAGATGCTGGCGGAGTGAATGCTGGCGGCCGAATTGACGCATCACTTGGCCAACGAGGACGCGACCAGCAAGAATCATAGAAACGGCACCACGCCCAAGAAGGTGCTGGCACCGGGCGGAGAGCTGCACCTCGACATTCCACGTGACCGCCTGTCCAGCTTTGAGCCGCAATTGGTGGCCAAAGGCCAGCGGCGCATGCCGGGCTTCGATGATCATGTGATCAGCATGTATGCGCGCTGGACGAGTTTGCGGCGGGGCCGTGGGGTATGAAATTCCCGACCGTCGCAGCCATGTGGCGGCGCCAGTGGCAGCAGGTGATTCCGTTCTTTGCCTACCCGCCGGAGGTGCGCACCATTATCTATACCACCAACGCTATCGAGAGTCTGCATATGCGTCTGAGGAAGATCGTCAAGAACCGCGGGCACTTCCCCAGCGACGAGGCAGCGACCAAACTGCTGTTCCTGGCCTTGCGCAATATCGAAAAAGATTGGAAGATGCCGCAGCGGAATTGGAAGCTGGCGGCCAACCAGTTTGCCATCATGTTTGGCGAACGCTTCACGAACGCGATTAACTAAAACCCGGCCCCGCACACACAAAATTTCTTACACGTCCCATCGCCGACCTTGAAACCACATTTGCCGGCGCGTCGCAGGACCCGAAAACGCTGCGTGCCTTGAAACAGGAACTTGGATTTCGGCAGGTTCCCCGCGCCGTAGCACTTTTAGCTAAAGTGAACTTGGCACTAACAGCATTGGCTCCCGCCGTCGATTCAAAGGGAATCGAAGTAGTTCTAGAAACTCCAGAGGCTCAGTTGGATTTGCAGTCGACGCCAGGTCCTAAATTGTTCCGTCAATCTAGCGGAACACAAGATGCAGTCGTCGCGTCGCAATTGGGGCCGCGCCAATCAGGTCCTGTGAAATTGAAATCTTCGAAGAAAGCGTTCGACCTGACGGCCCAGGCTGCATATGGCCTTCTTCAAGCCACCGCCAGTTCGACTTGGGAATCAATAGAAGAAAAGCGCAGAACCATTGTCCAGCGGGCCAGTCCGGAAAACACATTCGAATTAGACAGCGAAGAGCGAGAGCAAATGATGGTCGAAGCCGAGCGCGCGAACGCTGCGTATGCGCTTCTACTAGGCGAGCGCGCAAAGAACATTAATTAAATCTAGGGTTTCCAGTTCTAACCTTCTCAAATTCTTGACCATGATATCCAACTCCAGACCAGATTCGCCGCCGATTTCTGCGGAAGCTTATCAGCGTATATTTCAGACCATCCACGGCATCGTGAAAGTGGAATGCCGCGACGAGACGAAGTCCTGCACATACTTTGGGATGCTGGGGGCGTATTTGCTCGACAAGCATCACGGACTGAAATCTGCCCGTCCGTTACTTGGAGTGGCTGGATACAATCTCCGTACTCCGACCAACTTCGTGGCAATCTATGGCCGGAAAATCGATGGAAAGGTGGTCGCTGCGGGAGAAGGATTTCATTGTTGGGTAGAAGTAGATGGATGGACGATTGACTTCAGTGCTCCCTTGTTTGGACAAGCACTAGCGCCTAGTGTGTATGGCTCTGTAGTGCCGCCTTTGATGTTCATGAAGCGGCACCAGGACTCCGTCACTGAAATCAATGATTTAAATATTCCCGGCGCCTATCTACACCGGCACGACAAGATGCTCACGCTCACGTTGATGAGTGACTTCCTTTCCCGGCCTATCAACGGTAGGTTGGCGGACGTATGTGCGAAATGGTATGTGGCGCCGCCGGGCGATATGTCGCCAGTTTTCGAAGCGACAATACGGGACGGTAAAACGTCGAGATACGACCGCTCGGAGGTGGCTGTCAACGATTCCTGGTGACGACCAATAGCGGCTTCTAACCTGTCGCTTACCCAGCACGGAAAGGGATTTTCGAGCTGATTATCTCTATCCAGAACTCAATGTTCGCGGATTCGCTCTGCCAATCCCTCTCGACTCGTTCACAGAATCCGGTCATGGATAAAATCGCCTCATCTTGCGCGGGCATTGGGCCGACATGAATCGCTTTAATGCAGTCTAAGGAGATAGGAATTTCTATGTATGGGATGAGCACTTGCCCCCGTATCCGATACTGAGTTCCCGCCTCAGGTAATTTGTCGATAATCAGTCGCGCTTCCTGCTCTTCTGCGAAGCCCAAATCTTTAAACGTGGACGCCACCCTGTAAAGCTCTGCAACTGCATCAGCCCCCTTTATGCCCACGATATCGTTCGGCTGGAAGTCATGACTAACGGTTGCCAGTGATTCTGTAAGTGCAGCGAACGCAACCCGGCGTTGGGCACCAGCATCGTAAACGCACTCACTAAGTGACGGAACCTGTCGAATCAGTTCATCTTCGTGGAACTCGATTGCGTACGACCCGTAGCCCCGCCATTGGCTCAATAAATCGGTGCTGCGGCTAAGTGACATTACGAAATATGGGTTGTATTGTGAAAACTCTGAGACAGCGCGGTCAAGCGCGTTCGCTATGTAGAGTTCGGCATCTTTTACTCGGTCCTCGTTTATAAAGAAGCCAGGTCCGACCGTTTTGAAGATTTCCCGTAGTCGCTCTATACCATGCTTAAATTCTGTCTTGTCGTTGAGGTATCTCAGGTCGGTACATCGAAGCACCGGCTTGTTCAGGATTGAAACGACCGCGTTTAGGTCAGTGTAATGTAGGAGTGGCA
This sequence comes from Duganella sp. AC237, assembly GCF_979254035.1. Taxonomy (NCBI): domain Bacteria; kingdom Pseudomonadati; phylum Pseudomonadota; class Betaproteobacteria; order Burkholderiales; family Oxalobacteraceae; genus Duganella; species Duganella sp. AC237. Next base: position 1,481,086 of record NZ_CEEDEW010000003.1, read on the forward strand.
TGGCGGTCTTTTTCGGTTTCTCAGGTTTGTCCAGATTGTATTGACCGGCCGATTTATCAGGGCGACAGATTAAAAACCTGAGGGAAGATCTGCATCGGCAGCCGGGGAATCAATTTTCAATAGCAATCGCAGCAGCGTGTTGAGGGGCGTGTCGGCAGTTAACGCATCTCGTACCTGTTCCACAAGCTTCTTCGAGTGTTCTCGGGTCAACTTGAGTCGGTCCAAATAATAGGCTAATGCAAAGTCTGCGGCTGCTTCCCCCTGTGGGAGCGCGCTCTGTACGAAAACCTTTGTAAGGAGGTCCAGCATGTATTTGCTGGACTCGGCCTCCGATGAGTAGTCCAGTTCACCGGGCAGCGCCGCTCTTAAGATAGCAGCCTGGATAATGCCGTCGTTGTACCGTCCAAAATTTTCAGGGTCCAGAACGACTTGTTGGAACGCCGCTGTTCCTAGCCTGTGAACATTTTCAATTGTGGCTGACTCTCGAGCGTTTTGTAGTATCGCCGCGACGGTGAGCAGGACTGCGGGCGCATGCTGCGTACGTTCGTCATACTCGAAACTCCAGAACGCGAAATCAGGTCTGAGGCTCTGCTTGGTCTCAAGACCGCTACCGGATGGGAGGACTGCGTCTGCGGCCACACCCTCAGGCGTCCCTGAAACGAGCGCCAAGCGTCCAGATATGCCTGCACCAACGGATTCCAATCTCAGCTTGGCAAATGCGTCAGCTTCCGCCCGATAGGCTAGGGGCAACGACGCACCGATGGCCGCGCTGGCGAAAGCGACAATTTGTATTGAAGACTGCGTCGCTGAGAATTCTAAATTTCGTTTTAGCGTGACCGCTTGCGCTTTGGTCTCCGATATCTGTGCGCCGATTATGTACACGCGCGCGCCAGTATGTTTAGGTCTCAAATCGCGGCTGATTGACAGCAGTTTAGTTCCCCTTCCAACTACCGCAGCAATTATCAACAGCGCGCCTGTTTTGTGTATTTCTTGGTCTGCATGGTCAATCCGAGATTGCGCAATTAACGGCAATTTGGTGGACGCCCCAGTGATACGCTGCAGTTCTACTGCACACCGTTGTGCAATGGCGAGAGAAGGTGCATCGTCTTGATGCACGATTGCCTTAGTCGAAGCCGGGACGCTTTGTTCAAGATGCTTGACTAAAAATTCCTCGAACTTCGGATGTTCGCCCAGTGCTGCGCCGTTGATAAAAAGTGGGCGGACTTTGGAAGTCGGGATTGGACCTCGTCCTTGAACTGTAAGGGCCACGCCGCCCGTGAAAAGTTCAGAGCAATTATCTGCGTCCTCGTTGATAAAGTGGATTTTCTTCCTAAGAAGAATCTTTTTAGGCAGTAGCTCTTCCGGCGCGAAACGTTCGCCAGCCATTCGAATGTCCCTTAAGCCGTCCGGAAGGCTAGCGGCTGCCGACCCGTTAGCGATCGCGTAGAGCGCGTCAGATGAATTTTCTGCGTTGGACATTGTCAGTAATGTGACCACCTCAGAGGGGTGGCAACGTGACTTCTCCAGCCATCGCTGCTGCAGCCGCATCGACGACGAGGCCGATATTATGCACAACGAAGTTCCCAGCTGAGGGAAGTCTACGTCTTTAAGACCATCGTGTGAGTGGAAGCTAACAACTCTAGGGCTGGGAACGTTAAAGAAAGCGCAGTACAGGTCCCTGAGCGCGTACGCCACTGATGCGATAGCCATTGAGTCTATGTATATCACCTCGATGGGGCTTTTAACGTCAGCTTCACGCCTCTTGACCTTTGACATCAGGGCTAAGCTCAGGAATTGAACATTTTCAATTTCGTTGAGGGCATCTTCCGCTCGGAGAAACTGTGTGGAGCGTTCACCCGATGGTTTTACGAAGGTGAAACCGGGCGGAGCATTGACGAGCACATGATGCGCGGAGAAAAGCGTTCGCAGGCCTGCGGAAAATATTCGGCTCGACGCAGAGCGCAAGTGGCCCTTGTCTTCGTTGATCGCATTGTGAACTGCTTTGTTGAACAGTATTTTACCGGCGCTATCGACGCTGCACACGCACAGTGAAATTTTATTTGATAGTCGAGCAATGGCCTGCTTGAGTCCGGAAGAACTTTGTAGCGCGCTCGTTAGCGCTGCTACCTCTGACTGAACGCAAACTATAGCGATACCGTCTGGCCAAAGTCCCTGGCCGGCGCTACTTTCTATAGCGTCGGCGAGGTCTCCCTCTTTCAAAGTTCCTGGTGACTTGAACAGAAATTGGTAGTTTCGTCGGCTGCCGGTCGGGGCGATGTTGCAGCTGAATGCGAAATAGTTTTTCACTGTTCACCCCTCGACAGTGGGATGATTATTGAGTATGCCGCGCCTGGCACTATTTCTAATTCAGGGCGCTCGCGTAGCCAGTGTCTTGGTGAAAACGAAGTCGCAGATGTGGAGGAAAAGTCTTGGTATAAGCACACACGGCCAGTACGAAGTCTAAGGAACGCATTCACCTCCCGAAGCGCAGTAACAACCAAGCTTAGGCCATGTCCACTCTCTTCGCTATCCTTGGTCGTTGCGTGTCGCTCGAAACACTCTTTTACGTATTGCATTTCGGAGTCGATATCTATGTTTTCCAATGATTGGTTAGGAGCATGCTTACTCATCCAACGTCGAACGAGTCCAGGCCCCGTATCGAAGACTGTCAGTTCGAGAAACGTGGCATCGGCAACTGCTCGCGCCCTAGCTCCATCTACTGATTTTGCCAGGCGGGCATTTGATAACGTCCTTAGCATGAAAATGTTTTGGGGCACATCTTTGCCCGCGCTATCAGCAGCAATTGTTGACTTGCTCTGTGATACAAACTTCGCCATCACGCCCCTTATGTTTCGGCGATAGCGTTTAGCATTTTCATCAGTCTGCGCGTGCTCATCGGTATTGCGAAATAGTTCGTAAATTAAGTTTGAAATTGCTTGGAATTGAACAGGTGAGATGCTGCGCATAGCCGACGGAGCGCATGAGTCAATCAACCGTTCCGCAAGATGTGTGAAGTCTTCACGTCCTCGAAGTGAGCCCTTTTTTCCGGTCGAGTACAACGGCATCAGGTATTCATTTGTTGCGCCTGCGAAGCAGGCCAGAAAGGCTCCGCGGCCGTGCATCGTCTCACGGTATTTCCCACGTTGCATAGCTTCGATGCGGGGAATGGCATGAGCCAAACCGACCCTCGAAGGTACTGGACCGGCATTGGAATATTCGATGTTTGGCGTGAAGTAGAGCGCAGCCATACCTTGGGGTTCTTGCGCAAATGCTTCCAAGTTCGCTTCGGGCGCATCCGATGCGTAAAGCTTCAAAAGCGGGTTTTCGCAGGCTCTAGACCAAGCCGCCAAGAACTGGATGAACGCCGCAGGGATCCCAAAGCCTCCACCGTGTCGCAGTCCGCCTGGAACGCGTATCGAAGCGCACGGTTCTTCCAACAGTTTTTTGTAGGCGCCCTCTATGTCATTTAAGGTTGTTGCCTGCTTGAAAGAAATCATTTGCTATCAGCCGTAGTTCGTGCGCGGGGACCTCTCGCTCATCCTGACTCGGGACCGCAGCGGGATTTTCGAATTAAATTTATGATAACTTAGACGGAAAGTTGGTTGCAGTCAAACTATTTTTCGTTTGGGTAAAGATTTGCAGCGGCAAGCCTACCCCGCTCCAGAACTGGCCAACTGCAAGTTGTTCTACACCTCTCTGAGGCACAAAGCGTTTTGTGCCGCTGACAGCGTGTGCTTAGGCGCGCATTGTGGGGTCGACTTCCTCGGATCATTTGTTGGTATCATGCCAAGGTCTCTTTTTATAGGTGGCTGCGATGCAAGAGGTACTGACTTTGTTTCGCCAAAATTTCGACCATGACGGTCAAGCCCGACTTTGTGCTCGACATTTGGAATTGCTGCGGAGTGATATGGGAAACCTGTGGTGGGACTATCCGAAGGATGAGCGGCGCCGAGCACCGCGGCGTCGGAGTGAGGACGTGGTCGAAGGGCCTTGGACGCGCGAGCAAATCGGCTTAGCTGGTCATCTCATCAGGCACGCAGGGGAATCCACAGACTTTCATGCGACCGTGGATTTCGTGACCCGTGCGGCCCTTGAGCACATCAAAGCCGCGCGCAGCGCGTCGAAGAGGGTGACTACCGGCAGTCTTAGACAATGGAGCCTTTTCACCCATGAGCATATGGTGCCAGGTCAAGCGGTACTTCGTTTAATAACGGATGTAGCCCATCCGTCAAGCCGAGGGGATTTGCAGCCTCTGCTCGCCGCGCTCAGCCTTAGGGCTTTAGTGACCGGGACTAAGCGGAGGAAGGCGGACTCTTCGGCCGGGCAGGAGATTGATGCTCTCGATCTTAATTGGGCTTCTCGGCTTCCAGAACCATCTTGCATCGATGGGTGGAATGGACCTGAGCGGCTGACAGAAATTCCATCCCGTTTTTACGGTTTGATGCGTTACGAAGCAGCGAGGCTGCTCTGTGAGTTGTTGCCAGTTAGTCGACGCGGGCGCAAAGTTTTGGCCGATTATTACGTCTACCGTGGCCTAAGTAGAGAAAACCTTCAATCGAGTGTGGGGCGGATTCTTCAAGTTGCGACGGATTAGAGTTGGGCTCGAGAGTTCGCTTGCAGCATGCCTCCGGCGCCTGTGCTTTTGCACGACGTCAGCCCAACTCAGTCGATTAATTTGCACCTGGTAGAAGACTCCTTGGCACGGACCTAATTGCTCAACCAAAGAACGAACTCATGATAACCAAGAATACAACCACTAAAGGCGACATTCTCGAAAAATCGATTTTCGACCTTTTTACTTCGTTTGTTGAGAGCGGCCAGTTTTGGGGAAACTCCAGTATGAGTCAGGTCTTTCGGAAGAAGGGGTACTATTCGAGAGCCAGGGAAAAGGACATCATCTTTGATGTCGCCGTTGAGGTTCGTCTGCCCGGCGCCGACCGGTTTTCCCAGGTAACGCTTATTGAGTGTAAAAATTATACACACTCTGTTCCTGTGGACGATGTCGAAGAGTTTTTCGCGAAAGTGCAGCAGGTGGCGCCTGCGAATGCCAAAGGTGTATTAGCTAGTACCGCGCCTTTCCAAGAAGGTACTGTGAAATACGCCAAAGCCCAAGGAATTGCGCTTCTTCGTTATTTTGATGCTTCGAATTTCAAATGGGAGCTTTATCGCTCGCCGTCTGTTACTGCATTTAAGCGGCATCACTCCATCGATGAGCATGTCCTCGAGGGGTTATCGTCGGAGAGATTTGTAAGCACTACCTTCGATATGTACATGCAGTCGCCAGGTGGACTAACCAATTCCGTTTGGGATTTTTTTGATGGCATGCTTACTGACTCCGGTCTAGCATCCGATGAACTGGCTACGCTACGGAACCGTCGAGGGCGGCCGCAGAGACTAGTGCCATTTCTAAGTCAAGAATATCTTGAGGAGATGAGCCTCTCGATTCTGCGCGACATTAGCTATAGCGGAGATGCGATACCGCTGGAGGCGATTTGCGAGCGCGAAACGGCACGATGCGGTTTAGTGCTTAAGACCGGTGTATCTGGGAATGCGTTTTCTGGCAGATTTCCGCCGCTGGGGCAAATCTCATTCTCGCCTCTGGAGATTACCTTGTACGAGCAGGCCATCGCAAACAGCGGGCGGGATAGATTTACGCTAGCTCATGAACTTGCCCATCACTTCCTATCGCATCATAAGTATATGTCCAGAGAGTCATGTGACGAAGGCGACTTCTCACTAGAAAGATATGGAAGCGGCATGACGCTCGATGTCGCACGCCTGGAATCTCAGGCAAATCTGTTTGCGTCTTGCTTGCTGATGCCTAAGTGTGCGTTCATCTCGAACTTCAAACAGATAACCGAATCGCTTGATATTGCCAACAGGGGGTTCGGCGAACTTTACCTGGACGACCAGCTCTGCAACTATCAAAGCTATCGGCAGGTGACGTGGGAGTTAATGTCATATTACGGCGTGTCGCGGGCTGCAGCTACGATTAGGTTGGCGAGCTTAGGATTGCTCCGTGACGTCCGCCGTATTCACGGTCAACATATAGACTGACTGAAGATGATGACCTTGCTTCCGACTTCCTCTGCACGCGCATTCATCGTATCCATTCTTACGCGCGGCGCCTCCGGCAAGGGCTTTCCTTGTACTTGGGTTTTCTGCACCTTCGCGTCGAACTTCGTTTTTTTTCAGCCGTTAGCTTCTTGAACGGACGATGCCGCTGGGGTACGAAGCCGTACGATCCTAGAAGGTCTTTCCTCTTTCCTTGGTCATCGTGAATGAATGGTGCCAAGACATATGCTGCAAATCCCTGCAGCTGACCGATAATGTTGTTTGCGAACGCTTCGTTGTATCTCCGGCCAAGCATGTCGGTCAGTAGTCTTCCTCGAACTGCGCCAAGTTGCCCTTGCCCCGCCACGCGACCATGGCGCGTCGAAGTACGTCCGCTTTGCCCGCCGAGAACGCGGCGGCATTATATGTATTGCGGGGAGACCACAAGCTTAGCGACTAATTTGCCACTAACGCGCAGAAATCTGTCAAAGCCACATTCGCCTGGGACGAGAACCCTTTGCTTTATAAAGGGATTTTTGGTCGGGGTGAGAGGATTCGAACCTCCGGCCTCTGCGTCCCGAACGCAGCGCTCTACCGGGCTGAGCCACACCCCGACTCATGGTGTTATTACAGCAGATTTTTAAACGAGCTTCAACCGCGTCATCAGCGTGTCACACGAACTTGTTATCTTGCAAAGCTTTAAAACGAAGCTGGATAGATACCATGAAACGCACGTCCATACTCCTTGCCGGCCTGAGCGCGGCGCTGATCGCCGGCTGCAGCAGCGATTCCACGCCGATCAACACGCCCGTGACCCCGCCGGTGGCCGCCGCGCCGAAGAACGTGATCTTCTTCCTCGGCGACGGCATGGGCATGACCACCATGACCGCCGCGCGCATCTACGCCGTCGGCGAGGACGGCGAGCTGACCGTCGACACCTTGCCGGAAACGGCTTTCGTCAAAACCTACTCGAACGACGCCCAGGTCACCGACAGCGCGCCGTCGATGGCGGCTTACATGACCGGCGTGAAGATGAACAACGAGGTGATCTCGATGTCGTCCAACACCAAGGCGGTCGATCCGGTGGCCGACGCCAACGGCAACAAGCTGGGCAACAACTGCGGCGCCAACAACGGTACGCCGGCCACCACCTTGCTGGAACTGGCCAAGGCGCAGGGCCTGGGCACCGGCGTGGTCACCACCACCCGCGTCACCCATGCCACGCCGGCGGCGACCTATTCGCACATCTGCCACCGCGACCTGGAGAACGATATCGCCGCCGCCTCGGTCCCGGGCGGCACCGGTTACAACAGCGCCCTGGGCACCGGCCTGGACGTGCTGCTGGGCGGCGGCAGTCAGTTCTTTACCCCCGTCAAGGACGGCGGCAAGCGCAGCGACGGCCGCAACCTGATCACCGAGATGAAAGCAAAGAACGCCGCCTTCGTCAGCAACGTGACCGAACTGAACGCCATCGACGCCAGCAAGACCGAGCGCCTGCTGGGCCTGTTCACGTCGAGCCACATGAGCTACGACCTGGATCGCGATCCGGCCAAGGAGCCGAGCCTGGCCGAGATGACCACCAAGGCGATGGACATGCTGGCAAAGAACAGCAAGGGCTATTTCCTGATGGTCGAGGGCGGCCGCATCGACCATGCGCTGCACGAAACCACCGCCAAGAAGGCGCTGCAGGACATGGTCGCGTTCGACAACGCCATCAAGGCGGCGCTGGCCAAGGCCCGCGTCACCGATCCGGAGCTGAAAAACACGCTGGTGGTGGTCACCGCCGACCACGACCACACCCTGGTGCTGAACGGCTACGCCAAACGCACCGGCAAGACCACCGCCGGCAACGCGGGCGTGCTGGGCGTGGTGAAGAACTACGTCACCGGCGCGGTCGACAAGGATCTGGACGGCGCGCCGTATTCGATCATCGGCTTCGGCAACGGCGAGAACCGCACCCAGGGCAGCCGCAGCAGCATGGCCAGCCTGGACGACAGCGTCACCGGTTCCAACACCTACCACCAGGAAGCGGTGGTGCGCATGCCGGCCGGGGGCGAGACCCACGGCGGCACCGATGTGTTCCTGGCCGCCACCGGCAAGGGCGCCGACACCTTCACCGGCACCATCGACAACACCAAGGTCTACAGCCTGGTCAAGGCCGCCGCCGGCCTGTAACGCACATTGAACGGATACCAGATCATGAAACCCACAAAAATCGCGGCCGCGCTGGCCCTGACCCTGGCCAGCGCGCAGGCGGCCCACGCCGCCGGCGAAGCCAAGAACATCATCTTCTTCCTCGGCGACGGCATGGGGCCGACCACCGTCACCGCCGCACGCATCTACAAGTACGGCGAAGACGGCAGCCTGACCATGGACACGCTCGAGCGCACCGCCCGCATCAAGACCTTCTCGGCCGACGCCCAAACCACCGACAGCGCGCCGTCGATGGCCGCCTACATGACCGGCGTGAAGATGAACAACGAGGTCATCTCGATGTCGCCCGAAACCGTCGCCACCAATCCCGGCCGCGACGCCAACGGCAACCTCGGCGTGAACAACTGCGCCGCCGGCAACGGCACGCCGGCCACCACCATCCTGGAACTGGCCAAGGCCAAGGGCAAGGCGGTCGGCGCCATCACCACCACCGAGCTGACCCACGCGACGCCGGCGGCGACCTATTCGCACATCTGCAACCGCAACGCGCAGTACCACATCGCGGCGCAGCTGGTGCCCGGCGGCGCCGGCTTCAACAGCGCGCTGGGCGACGGCGTCGACGTGCTCATGGGCGGCGGCCGCAACCACTTCACGCCGTTCGGCACGGCCAACACCACCGGCCGCGCGGATGGGCGCAACCTGCTCACCGAGCTGCAAGCCAAGGGTTACACCGTGGCCGCCAACAAGGCCGAGATGAACGCCGCCAGCGGCAAGAAATTCATCGGCCTGTACAGCACCAAGAGCCATCTGGAATATGAGCTGGACCGCACGGCGACGCCACCGCTGGGCGAGGGCGCGACCCAGCCGAGCCTGGCCGAGATGACCGTCAAGGCGATGGACCTGCTGGCGCAAAACACCAACGGCTACTTCCTGATGGTCGAGGGCGGCCGCATCGACCACGCGCTGCACGGCACCAACGCCAAGCGCGCGCTGACCGACACCATCGCCTTCGACGACGCCATCAAGGCTGCGCTGGCCAAGGCCAAGCTGACCGATCCAACGCTGGCCAATACCTTGATCGTCGTCACCGCCGACCACGACCATACCTTGGCGTTCAACGGCTACGGCAAGCGCGGCAATCCTATCCTCGACATCAACCGTGGCTACCGCGACGGCCAGCCGGCCAAGGATGCGGACGGCAAGACCTACACGACCCTGGTGTTCGGTAACGGTCCGAACCGCGTGAACACGCGCGCGGACCTCGACAGCAGCACCGTGCTGGCCGACAACTATCTGCAGGAGACCGGCGTGCGCCTGTCGAGCGAAACCCACGGCGGCGGCGACGTCAAGCTGTTCGCCACCGGCGCCGGCGCCAAGCCGTTCAAGGGTACGCTGGACAACACCAAGGTGTTCGGCTTGCTCAAGTCGGCTTTCGGCCTGTAATCGCAACGCAACCGCGCCGGCGTTCAGCGCCGGCGCTTTTTGATCGAGCTTCATGAAGATTTTTCGTTTCGCCATGCCGCTGGCCGCCGTTTGCGCGGCCGTTGCCGCTTATGCGGCCACCGCCGCGATCGGCCAGGCCGCCACGCCGGCCGCCGCGCCGGCAGTCGCCCCTGACCTCGACCTCACGGTCGCCTATTACAGCAAAACCGTCACGCCCGACGGCGTGACGCGCGAATCGCGCTACGAGGAAAAAATGCTGCGCCGCCCCGGCCATGTGTGGAGCGCGCGCGTGCTGCCGGCGCGCGCCGCGCCGCAGGAAGGCCATCACCATGGCTTCAACCACATCGTGCTGCCGCGCCATCTGACGTTGGCCGGCAAGACGCCGCGCGTGGAATACGTCGACGCCAAGGAACGCGCGGTGGTCGCTATTCCGCCGTCCGAATTCGAGAACGTCAATTTCGACGGTTCGTGGGATCGCGCTTTCTATTTGCTCGATCCGCGCCTGCTGGGCGCCATGCCGGTGACCGCGCGCGCCTCCAGCGTGGCCGGCGCGCGCTGGCGCGAGCGCGAGGAGGGCGGCGTCTACCAGCGCGTGCTGTGGGACGAGCAGCGCCAGATTCCGCTGGTGATCGAAAGCGGCGACAAGGCCGGCACCTTCTACCGCCGCATGGACGTGACGGCGCAGGCCGGCGTCGCCGAGGCGCCGTGGAAGAAACTGCAAGGCTATGCGCAGCGCGAGTATTCCGACTTCCTTGATTAAACCGCAGCCCGAACCTCGGGCGTAAACGCCCGCCATCCGGCATGGGTTTCGCATAATTGGCTTGCGAAATTATCAAAAAGACATTAGCCTTGGGGTCGGTGGCCGCCCGGCCGCCCGCTAATGTCGGAGGCCCCATGTTTGAGCTGTCGCGGTGTATTGTGCTGGCGCTGGTGTGCGCCCTGGCCGGATGCGCAAGTGCGCCCCACGTCACCGTGACGCCGGACAAATCCAACGCGGTCGCGTACTGGCACGCGGTTGGTGCGGCGATCGTTAACGTTAACGCGACCGTTCCAACAGCCACCACCGAAGCGGAGAAATATCCCGCTTTCTCGGTCGACATGGCGACCATGCATGTGGCGATCTACGATGCGGTGTCCGCCATCACGGGACGTTATCAGCCGCTCTACGCTTTCCCTCAGGGCGATTTTTCCGGCGCCTCCCCGGACGCGGCGACCGGCGCGGCGGCATACGGCGTGCTGCGGGCGCTGTTTCCCGACCGCGCGGCCCATTATCGTCCTGCGTACGACAGTTTCATGGCCTTGTTGCCGGACGGCGCTGCGAAGACGCGCGGCATTGCATTGGGAAGTGAAGTCGCTACCGCCGTCCTTGCCCGGCGCGCGGCGGACGGGCGGGCGATAGTCCTGGCGGAATACGTCCCCGGCACGGCACCCGGGGAGTATCGCGGGCGCAATCCGGTGGTCCGCTATTTTCCCCATATCCGCCCGTTCACACTGAACAGCATGGACCAGTTCCGGCCGCCGCCTCCACCGGCCCTGGACAGCGCCGAATACGCGGCCGATTTCAATGAGACGAAGGACTACGGCGGCACACTCAGCAGCCGGCGCACCCCCGAGCAGCTGGAGCTGGCGCGCTTCCACACCGAAGCGCCGCAAACGTTCATCACAAGAAATTTCGGACGATTTGCGCGCAGCACCGGCGACGTTGGCGACGCTGCGCGCTTGATGGCGATCCTTTATTCCGGTTACACCGATGCGATCGGCGCGTGTTTCGACGCCAAATACCACTACAACGCCTGGCGCCCGCTCAGCGCCATCCCGTTGGCGCAGACGGACGACAATCCGGCCACGGCGAGCGATCCGGACTGGAAACCGGTCCTGCCGACGCCGCCGCATCCTGAATACCCGGCCGCGCACTCGTGCACGGCCGGCGCCGTGGGCGAGCTGTTGCGCCTGTATTTCGGCACCGGCAATGTCAGCTTTACTCTGGATAGCATCGTGACCAATGTGACCCGCGACTATGCCGACGTGGACGCGTTGGCGCGCGAGAGTGTCCAGGCGCGCATCTACGGCGGCATGCACTTCCGTTACGCCACCACAGCCGGCTACACCCTTGGGAAGCAAGTCGCTGGCTGGACGATGGGACACGCCTTCATGAAGCTGAACGCTACGAAATAGCCCGACTGGCTGATCAACGACACCGCCAACAAGATTTTGGCAAGTTTCTTGCTTGTTAAAAATCACAAGATGATTAATATATAAAAATGCATCATTCTGGGGCACGTCCCTATTGACTGGAGAAGCGCAGGCATGAAGATCACTCGAAAAATAATGTGCAGTTCCATCGCCGCCGCCTTGGCCGCGCTGGCCGGTCCGGTAGGCGCGCAGCAGGCGCCGGTCAAGCAGTCCGACGAAATCGAGGTCGTTACCGTCACCGCGCAAAAGCGCAAGGAAGATCCGGCGAAGGTGGCGATGAGTATTTCGGCCGTCACCGGCAAGCAGCTGCAGGAAGAGCACATCCGCGACATCACCGACCTGACACGCGTGGTGCCCAACATCTCCTTCACCGCCGCCAGCGGCAACGGGGGCGCCGGGCCGGGCACGTCCAACATCGAGATACGCGGCATCAGTTCCACGGCCGGCGCGGCCACCGTCGGCGTCTACCTGGGCGATACGCCTGTCACCGTCGGCAACGTCTACACGATGGGGAACGTCGAACCGAGGTTCTTCGATATCGACCGGGTGGAGGTGCTGCGCGGCCCGCAGGTGACCTTGTACGGCGCCAGCTCGATGGGCGGCACCATCAAGTTCGTGCCGAACGAGCCGGATCTGAAGGAGCGCGAGTTCACCACCTACACCGAGGCCTCGCACACCAGGGAAGGCAGCCCAAGCTACTCTGCCAACGTGGTCGGCAACATCCCGCTGATTGCGGACGAATTGGCGCTGCGTATCGGCGTGCAGGCCCAGCACACCGGCGGCTACATCAACCAGGTGGACGGCGACGGCGCGGTGCTCGCCAAGGACATCAACAAGTACAGCGACCAGGAACTGCGCCTGGCGCTGAAATGGAAGCCGACGCGCGCGCTGACGATCACGCCGTCGATCTACTACCAGCGCCTGGACGCGAAGGACATCTCGGCCTTCAACATCGAGCTGCCGAACTACCAGGCGCAGAAGCAGGTGCGCGAGCCTTCCATCGACAAGCTGCTCACGCCCAGCGTGACCGTCAACTGGGATCTTGGCGCGGTCGACCTGACGTCGGCCACCAGCTACTTTTCGCGCAAGTTCGACCGCACGCAGAACGGCTCGGCCTATAACAGCTATTCGCTGTCGACCTTCCTGACGTCGACCAACGATGGCGGCAAGGCGCCGCCGGAGCTGATCGACGCCATCGCGGCGCTGCCGTCGGCCGTGTATCTGAACAACCAGGTGCGGCAGGTGTCGCAGGAGTTCCGCCTGGCTTCGCGTCCGTACGACGCGGCGGTGTCGCCCTGGACCTGGCTGGCGGGGACGTACTTCTCGCGCCAGCACACCAACATCACCGAGAACGATCCGATCTTCGGCGTGACCGACACCTTCAAGCAGTTTGGCTTCGACATTTACGATCCCGAGCTGCTGCCCGATGTGCGTCCCGGCTCCTTCCCGAACGATAACTCGTTCGCCGGCACCTTCCACTACAAGGAGAAGCAGTCTTCCATCTTCGGCGAGGTCAATTACTACTTCACGCCGACCGTGCACGCCACGGTGGGCGCGCGCTACCTGCGCGCCAGCTCGAATCTGGAACAGCGCAACGGCAACTACCTCGCTGGCGCCGGCAACAACAGCGGCGCGAGCCTGAAGTCGACCGCGTTCACGCCGAAGTATGCGTTGACGTGGGAAGTCGATCCGCGCCATACCTTGTACACCAGCGTGTCGAAGGGCTTCCGTCTCGGTGGATCGAACATCTTCGTGCCGCCGACCACCTGCGGTCCCGACCTGGAGTTGAACGGCCTGACCGAGGGTCCGCCGAACTACGCGTCGGACAGCCTGTGGAATTACGAAGTGGGCAGCAAGTCGCGCTTCCTCAACAACCGCTTGACGATCAACGCCGACGTCTTCTACATCAAGTGGAAGAACATCCAGCAGGGCGTTTATCTGCCGACCTGCGCGTACACGTATAACGCCAACGCCGGCGACGCCACCAGCAAGGGCTTCGAATTCGACATCAAGGCCAAGCCGATCGCCGGCTTGACCTTGAGCGCGTCGGGCGGATATGTGAAGGCCGAGCTGTCGAACGACCAGGGCATCCAGAATGGCGTGGTCGGCGCGGTGGCGGGGGCGCAGATCCAGGGCGTACCGAAATATAACGCGGCGCTCAATGCGCGCTATAACTTCGCGCTGGGGGACCGCAGCGCGTTCGTCATGGGCGGCGTGCAGTGGGTCGGATCGAGCAAGGGTTCGCTCAATCCGGAGCTGACGGATTACGAGCGTCCGGCGTATCACACGGCCGACTTCAGCGCAGGCATGGGCTTCGACCGTTACAACGTCAGCGTGTTCGTCAAGAACGCGTTCGACAACGACAAGGTGATCCAGCATCCGCAGGTGGCGTCGATCGTGCAGGGTTATCGTTTGATGCCGCGTGCGATCGGTGTCAGTTTGGCGGCGAAGTTTTAAGCGATAATGCTGCCTCTGAATTTACGCTCGAAGGCAGCATATGACCGTCACCATTTATCACAACACCGCTTGCGGGACTTCGCGCAAAACGCTGGAGGCGATACGCGCCGCCGGCATCGAGCCGGAGATCATCGATTACATCAAGAACCCGCCGTCGCGCGCTGCGTTGAAGGCGATGATCGCCAGGGCCGGATTGACCGCGCGTCAGGCGATGCGCGACAAGGGGGATTTGTATCTGGAGTTGGAGCTGGCCGATGCGTCGTTGTCCGACGATGCGCTGCTCGACGCGATGATCGCGCATCCGATATTGATCAATCGGCCGTTTGTGGTGACGGAGAAGGGCGTGCGCTTGTGCCGGCCGTCGGAGCTGGTGTCGGAGCTGCTTTAATGATGCTGGTGGCGGCCCTATGGCGGATTACGCTGCGCTAATCCGCCCTACGTGACTCCTGGATCCATCCGCCATCGTGACCAGGTGTGCCGCCACGGAGACACGTAGGGCGGATTAGGCGGAACGCCGTAATCCGCCAAGCGCCGTCAGCGGCCCATCCAGTGTAGCCGACGCGGCGTTTAATGCGTGCGGTGGACCGAGAAATCGGCCAGCTGCAGCAGCGATTCCTTGTAGACGCTGTCGGGCAGGTCGGCGATCGCTTCGGCGGCGCGCCGGGCGGCCGTTTCGGCCTGCTGGCGCGTGTAGTCGAGCGCGCCGCTGCTGGTGATGGCGGCCAGGATCGTGTCGAAGTGCTGCTCGTCGCCCTGCTCGATGCAGGTGCGCACCAGCTCGCGCTGCTCCGGCGTGCCGTTTTCCATCAGGTAGATCAGCGGCAGGGTCGGCTTGCCTTCGCGCAGGTCGTCGCCGACGTTCTTGCCGATTTCATTGGCGTCGCCGGCGTAGTCGAGCACGTCGTCGATCAGCTGGAAGGCCGTGCCCAGCGAGCGGCCGTATTCGCCGGCGGCGGCGATTTGCGCGTCGTTGGCGCCGGCGATCAAGGCGCCCAGCTCGGCCGCCGCTTCGAACAGCTTGGCCGTCTTGGAGCGGATCACCTGCAGATAACGCTCCTGGCTGACGTCGGGATCGTGCATGTTAAGCAACTGCAACACTTCGCCCTCGGCGATGACGTTGGTGGCGTCCGACAAAATCTGCATGACGCGCATGTTGTTGAGGCCGACCATCATCTGGAACGAGCGCGAGTACAGGAAGTCGCCCACCAGCACCGAGGCGGCGTTGCCGAACAGCGCGTTGGCGGTGGCGCGGCCACGGCGCAGCGACGATTCGTCGACGACGTCGTCGTGCAGCAGGGTGGCGGTGTGGATGAATTCGACCACGGCGGCCAGTTCGTGGTGCCCGGTGCCCTTGTAGGAATAGGCGTTCGCCACCAGCAGCACGAGGACCGGGCGGATGCGCTTGCCGCCGGCGCTGATGATGTATTCAGCGATCTGATTGACGAGGCTGACCTCGGAATGCAGCTTGCGGCGGATCACCGAGTTGACCGCGTCCATGTCGGCGGCGATCGAGTGGGCGATATTGTTTTGTGTTGCGGTGTGGGTGGCGGCAGACAAGACGAACCTGTGCAGTGGACTATTGGTGCCGAGATTATACGACATGCCCCCGCCCGCAGGGGCGCGCCACCTTGTTTGTGGCAACTACTTTGTTAATCGGATAACACCCGCCATCATGCAAGCTTGTCGACATACCACGCCATCGGCCATTTGTGAATAGTTTTTGACGTCAATTGGCATCCCATGTATAATCAGCGGTTCCCCGATCACCATGCATGTTGTTGCGCTGGCGGCGGAGGGAATTTTCTTAACATTTGATGAGGTTTCAAATCATGTACGCGGTCATAAAAACCGGTGGCAAACAATACAAAGTTGTCGCTGGCGAAAAACTTAAAGTAGAACAGATACCGGCAGACATTGGTTCCGAACTCACCATCGATCAGGTCCTCGCCGTTGGCGAAGGCGAAAGCATCAAGTTTGGTGCTCCCCTGGTTGAGGGTGCAAAGGTACTGGTTACTGTTGTGGCACACGGTCGTCACGATAAAGTGAAGATTTTCAAGATGCGTCGTCGTAAGCACTACCAGAAGCATCAAGGCCATCGCCAAAATTACACCGAAATCCAAATCGTATCGATCAACGGTTAATACCGTTTGCCCGAGAATTAGTATCCAAGGAGTCTTAAATGGCACACAAAAAAGGCGGCGGCACAACGCGAAATGGTCGTGACTCAGAGTCAAAGCGTCTGGGCGTAAAAGTCTACGGCGGTCAATCGATCAATGCTGGCGGCATCATCATTCGTCAACGCGGCACCCCGGTGCGCGCTGGTGAAGGTGTTGGCATGGGCAAAGACCACACCCTGTTCGCTCTGGTGGACGGCAAGGTCAAGTTCGTAGTCAAGGGCGAAGGTTCGAAGCAATTCGTCACCGTCGTACCAAACGCTCCAGCAGCTGCAGTACCAGCGTAAATCACGCTCACGGCCAGGCGTTCGCGCCCGGCTGTCCCCTTTGTAAGGCGCAAGCCTTCAATCGAAAGGCTCTGCCCACGGTAGAGCCTTTTTAGTTTTATGGCGGTACATCATGAAGTTTATCGACGAAGCAAAAATTGAAGTGATCGGTGGTGACGGCGGCAATGGTTGTGCCTCGTTTTGCCGTGAAAAATTCCGCCCGTTCGGCGGCCCTGACGGCGGCGACGGCGGCAAGGGTGGCTCGATCTGGGCCGTAGCGGACCGTAACATCAACACCTTGGTCGATTTCCGCTTCTCCAAGATGCACCGCGGCAAAGACGGCGAAGCCGGCCGTGGCGCCGATTGCTACGGCAAGGGCGCGGACGACATCCACCTGCGCATGCCGGTCGGCACCCTGATCATCGACGACGCCTCCGGCGAAATCCTGGCCGATTTGACCGAACACGGCCAGATGGAACTGCTGGCCAAGGGCGGCGAGGGCGGCTGGGGCAACATCCACTTCAAGACCTCGACCAACCGCGCACCGCGTCAAAAGACCGAGGGCAAGGAAGGCGAACGCCGCGAAATCCGCCTGGAACTGAAGGTGCTGGCCGACGTCGGCCTGCTGGGCATGCCGAACGCCGGCAAGTCGACCTTTATTTCGGCCGTGTCGAACGCGCGCCCGAAGATCGCCGACTACCCGTTCACCACCTTGCACCCGAACCTGGGCGTGGTCCGCGTCTCGCACGAGAAGAGCTTTGTGATCGCCGACATTCCCGGCTTGATCGAAGGCGCTTCGGAAGGCGCCGGCCTGGGTCACCAGTTCCTGCGCCACCTGCAGCGTACCGGCCTTCTGCTGCACATCGTCGACCTGGCGCCGTTCGAGACCAATGTCGATCCGGTCAAGGAAGCCAAGGCCCTGGTCAACGAACTGAAAAAGTACGACGAGTCGCTGGTCGACAAGCCGCGCTGGCTGGTGCTCAACAAGCTCGATATGGTGCCGGAAGAGGACCGCAAGAAAACCGTCAAGGATTTCGTCAAGAAGTTCGGCTGGAAGGGTCCCGTGTTCGAGATCTCCGCGCTGAGCCACGACGGCACCCAGGAACTGGTCAACGCGATCCAGATGCACCTGGAAGAGAAGCGTCATTCCGAACAACGTTCGGAAGAAACGCAAATGACGGAGGAGGCGCGCGGCATTTCGTCGATCGATCCGGACGATCCCCGTTTCAAAATTCTCGATTAAGTTCCTGATTAAGCTCGACTAGTCCTCGATAAAAATCCGCATCACCGGCATAATCAGCTATTCGCTGCTTATGCTTTCCACAACAGCGCCGTCCCGCACCCCGGGACGGGCGTCTGCTTCGGCAAGAACGGGTCATCCACCCGGCACTTCACAGCAAAACAGCAATGTACGTCCTGGCTCGCGCCGGGGATCCGGACTCACGTCCCGCAGGTAACAAGACTGTTAAGAGACTGTCGCACCCATGAATTCCGTCATACAAAAAGCTACGCGCATCATCATCAAGGTAGGATCGTCTTTAGTCACCAACGACGGCCGCGGCCTCGATCACGCCGCCATCGCGCGCTGGGCCGCGCAGATCGCCGCCTTGCGCGGCATGGGCAAGCAGGTGGTGCTGGTCAGTTCCGGCGCCATCGCCGAGGGCATGCTGCGTTTGGGCTTCGAGCAGCGGCCCACCGATATCCACGAACTGCAGGCCTGCGCCGCCGTCGGCCAGATGGGGCTCGCGCAAATCTACGAAACCAGCTTCCGCGCGCACCAGCTGCGCACCGCGCAGGTGCTGCTCACGCACGCCGACCTGGCCGACCGCGAACGCTATCTGAACGCGCGGTCGACCTTGACCACCTTGCTGCGCCTGGGCGTGGTCCCGATCATCAACGAGAACGACACGGTCGTCACCGACGAAATCAAATTCGGCGACAACGATACATTAGGCGCGCTGGTGGCGAACCTGATCGAGGCCGACGCGCTGATCATCCTGACCGACCAGAAGGGTTTGTACAGCGCCGATCCGCGCAAGGACCCGGCGGCGGTGCTGATCCAGCAGGGCCGCGCGGGCGACCTGGCGCTGGAGGCGATGGCCGGTGGCGCCGGCAGCAGTCTGGGACGCGGCGGCATGCTGACCAAGATCCTGGCGGCCAAGCGGGCCGCCAAGTCGGGCGCCCATACGGTGATCGCCTATGGGCGCGAGGATAATGTGCTGGAGCGCCTGGCCGGTGGCGAATCGATCGGCACCGAGCTGGCGGCGCAGACCGGGCATCTGACGGCGCGCAAGCAGTGGATGGCCGATCACCTGCACACGGCGGGGCAGGTGGTGCTCGACGCCGGCGCGGTGCAGAAGCTGACCGGCGAGGGCAAGTCGCTGCTGCCGATCGGCGTGGTCGAGGTGAAGGGGGAGTTCGGACGCGGCGCGGTGATCACGTGCGTGAACGAGAGCGGGTTGCCGGTGGCGCGCGGACTGTCCAACTACACCAGCGCGGAGACGCGGCGCATCATGCGCAAGCCGTCGAGCGAGATCGAATCCATTCTGGGCTTTGTCGAGGGCCGCGAGCTGGTGCACCGGGATAACCTGGTGCTGGTGTGACCGGGGCCGGGTCCGGCGAATTGATTGCCTATTGCTTTTAGGCTATCATGGCGCCGCTGTCCGGCAAACACCGATCAAAAAGCATACCAATGAGTTCACTTCCATTCCCGCGGGCCACTGCCAGTGTGGCGCCGCGGTCTGGCAGGACGCGGCTGCCGCGCACGTTGTTTGTCCTGCTCATCTTCGCCATCAGCGTCGTTCCCGCCATCCTGAGCTATGCGCCCCTGGCGAGCCGTCTGCAGCAGACCTTTCCGACACTGGCGTCGCGCTATTCACCGCTGGTCGAGATGCGCCCGCTGGCATCGTGGCCGGTCGCCTGGGAAGGCAGCTGGTACGACTTCGACAAGAACTATCACCGCTTCGAAAAAGGTTTTTCCGACCAGCTGGGACTGCGCAGTGTGATGGTGCGCGCCAAAAACGAGATCGACTTCCGCCTGTTCGGTTCCTCGCGGCGGGTGTATTTCGGTAAAAAGGGCGAGCTGTACGGCCGTTCCATTTCCGACATCGAACTGCCGGCGACGGAAAATTTGCTGGCCAACCCGGCCGCCGCCGACGCCGTCTACCAAGGCATGGCGCGGCTATCGGCGCAATTGCGCGCGCAGGGCACCACCATGGTGCTGGTCACGCCCGTGTCCAAGCAATACTTCACGCAGGACCGGATTCCATTCTTCCTGCCGCGCCTGAAGATGGAATCGCACTTCATGCAGCTGTACCGCCGTTTCCAGGCCACGCCGGCATTCCATTTTGTCGATGTCTACGGCATCCTCCAGCAATCGCAGGACAAGTTCCAGATTTTCTATCATCAGGATTTCCATTGGACCGACCTGTCGGCCATGCGGGTGGCGGCCGAAGCCACCGACAGCATCGCGCGCCTGGAGCAGTCGAGCGCCGGGTGGCGCCACCCGATGACCGTCCATGAAGCGCCATTTTTCGGCTCGGAGGCGCGTTTCGCCGCGCGACTCGACGCAGTGGAGGCGGAACCATCGCCGCAGCTGACCAAGACCTGGCAGGATGTGCACCGCGTGACCGAGATGAACGCCAAGCAGACCGGCTATGAGTTCATCACCGACACGGTCGCCGGACAGGGACTGCTGCCGGCCACCTGCATGTTCGGCAACAGCTTCGGCGACGGCATGGTGCGCGCCGGCCTGGCCGACCATTTCGAGCAGTTCGTCAAGCTCGATCGGGCGGCGACGCTGTGGCGGTTGCCGGCGCTGACCAAGGGACGCTGCAAATACCTGATCGTGCAGGTGCTCGACAACGAAGCGGGCGCCTGGCTCAGTCTGTCCCAATAATCCCTATCACTGGAGTGTCATGGTTTTTTCGTCGCCGGGATTTCTGTTCCTGTTCTTCCCCTGTTTTTACGCGCTGTACTTCCTGCTGCCCAATACCTGGCGCAACGGCTTCATCCTGCTGGCCAGCCTCGGTTTCTACATGCTGGGGGCGGGCGCGCTGACGATCGTCGCGCTGCTGCTGTTGGTGGCCAACTATCTGCTGGCCGGCGTCATCGGCGCCTTGCGCCGCAGCGAGGCGGACCGGCCGCGCGCGCGCCTGCTCATGGGGCTGGCGCTGGTGCTCAACCTGGCGCCCTTGATCGCCTACAAGTACCTCGGGTTCCTGGCGCAACTGGTGGCCGACATCAGCGGCGTGGCCCTGCTGGGCGAGGTCGCCAAGCTGGGGCTGGTGCTGCCGCTCGGCATTTCGTTCTACGTGTTCCACTTCCTGTCCTACCAGGCCGACGTCTACGCGCGCCGCATCGCGCCCGAGCGCAGCCTGCACAAATTTGCCATCTACATCTTCCTGTTCCCGCATCTGATCGCCGGTCCGGTGGTGCGTTTCGCCGAAGTGAAGGAGCAGCTCGACATCAAGCGGCGCGCGCTGGTCGGCAGCGACGTGTTCTGGGGCATGAATTTATTCATCATCGGCCTGTCGAAGAAGCTGCTGATCGCCGATCCGTTGGGCGCGGTGGTCGACATCATGCATCGCCCGGACGCCGCGCTGACCACCTACTCGGCGTGGCTGGCGGCGTTCTGCTATTCGTTCCAGATCTATTTCGACTTCTCCGGCTACACCGACATGGCGATCGGCATGGCGCGCATGATGGGTTTCCGCTTCCCGCGCAACTTCAACCGTCCCTACGCGGCCCATAGCGTCACCGAGTTCTGGCAGCGCTGGCACATGACGCTGTCGCGCTTCTTCCGCGACTACGTGTACATCCCCCTGGGCGGCAACCGCGGCTCGACCTTCAAAACCTACCGCAACCTGTTCATCGTCTTCGGCCTGTGCGCGCTGTGGCACGGCGCCGCCTACACCTTCCTGGTCTGGGGCATCGGCCATGGCATGCTGATCGCGCTGGAGCGCGCCGGCGTGCTCAACAGCGCGAAATGGCGTCTTGGCAGCTTGCCGGTGTTCGTCTTCGCCACCGTGCTGTGGGTGCCGTTCCGCGCCGAGAACATGGAACAGAGCAACAAGATGCTGCGCGTGATGGTCGGCGCCGAACCGTCGGCGCCGCTGTGGACGCACGCCAACGTGATGCTGGCCGATCCGAAGGTGATTTTCCTGCTGGCGCTGTCGGCCTTGATCTGCCTGGTGGGCGACCGCCTGTTCCACCGGCTGCGCAACATGAGTTTCCGCCGGCCGATGCTAGTCGCCGCCTACAGCCTGGTGCTGTACGTACTGTCCTGCCTGTCGGTGGTGGAGGGCGGCTTCAACCCGTTCATCTATTTCCAGTTTTGAACCGGCGCGGGTCGCCGGCTACGGCGACAGCTGTTGAATGATCTCGTGCGCGGCCTTGACGCGCGCCGGTATCGGATAGTTTTTGTTGGCGAGGATGACGATGCCGATCTTCTTTGCCGGCACGAACGCCACGTAGGCGCCGAAGTTCGATGTCGAACCGGTTTTGTTAAACAGCGTATCCGGCGCCGGCGTTTGCGGCGGCACCAGCGCCCGCGCCGGATTCGCCTCCCAAATCATCGTTTGCGAGTTCCCGGCTTGCAGGTCCTTCAGCGAAACCGGATAGGGATACTGTTCCCATCCCAGGCCCTGCACCATGCCATCGATCTTGAAGTAGCCGACATGCGTGCCCTCGATGGCGCGCCGCAGCGGTGTGTCCAGTCCGCCCGGGTCGATGTTCGCCTGCAGGTAGCGGATCATGTCCGCCGCCGACGAGCGTATGCCGTAGGTTTCCGCCGCGAGCGGTCCCGGGTTCATGCGGCCCGGTTTGTTCGCTTCGCTGTAGCCCCAGGCGTAATCGGCCATCGCGCCGGCCGGCACGCGCACGTAGCTGTGCTTCAAGCCCAGGCCCGGCAGGATTCGGCCCTCCATCGCGTCGGCGTAACCGGTTCCCATCGATAGCGCGGCCACATGACCGAACAGCCCAAGGCTGGGATTCGAATAGCGGCGCTGCGTGCCCGGCGCCGCGTCGGCTTTCCATTGCTTGAAATAGGCGAGCATGCCGTCGTCCGGCACGTCGTCGGGGAACTGCAGCGGCAGGCCGCCCGCCGTGTAGGTGCCGAGATGGCGCACGCTGGCCTTGTCGATAGCGGCGCCCTTCAGCGCGGGCAGGTATTTGCCGGGGTGGTCGTCGAGCGAGAGCTTGCCCGTCGCCATAGCGTACGAGGCCAGCGTGGCGGTAAAGGTCTTACTGATCGAACCCAACTCGAATAAGGTGTTTTCGGTGACGGGCACGTGCTGCTCGCGCGAGGCTAGTCCATAGTTGAAGAAGCTGGCCTGGCCGCCGATGATGACGGCCACCGCCACGCCGGGCAGGTCGTATTCGGCGACGACGGGACGGATCGCCTGATCGACGATGGCGCGCAGCCTGGCTGCGTCATCGGCGGCGTGGGTCGGCGCGGGGAGGCAGGCGCAGAGCGCTGCCGCGGCAAATGTGGCGCGGAGTTTGGACGGGATGGGCACGCGAATTCCTTGGTGGCGACAGATGACGCCATTGTGCGACATCTGTCGCAATCGCGTCAAGCCTTGCGTTACAACCCGTCCGGCATCGGGGTTTTCTGGCGGTAGTCGCACAGGTCTTGCTGGATGCAGTTCCAGCACTCCGGCTTGCGCGCCTTGCATGTGTAGCGCCCGTGCAGGATCAGCCAGTGGTGCGCGTCCTGCAAAAACTCTTTCGGCACGAACCGCAGCAGCTTCTGCTCGACGATGTCGACGTTCTTCCCCGGCGCCAGGCCGGTGCGGTTCGAGACGCGGAAGATGTGCGTGTCCACCGCCATCGTCAGTTCGCCGAACGCGGTGTTCATCACCACGTTGGCGGTCTTGCGGCCCACGCCCGGCAGGGCCTCCAGCGATGCACGGTCATTCGGCACTTCGCCGCCGTGCTGCTCCAGCAGGATCTTGCAGGTGGCGACGACGTTCTTGGCCTTGGTCTTGTACAGCCCGATGGTCTGGATATAGGATTTCAGCTCCTCCTCGCCCAGTGCCAGAATCTTGGCAGGCGTGTTCGCAACCGGGTACAGCTTGCGCGTGACCTTGTTGACGCCGACGTCGGTGGACTGCGCCGACAGCAGCACGGCGATCAGCAATTCGAAGGGCGTTGTGTAGTCGAGTTCGGTCTTGGGACTGGGATTGGCGGCGCGGAAGCGCTCGAACATTTCTTGGCGTTTGGCTGGATTCATTCAGGCGGGTTTTCGTCGTGGGGCTTGGCGTCGGCGGCCGCTCGCGCGGCTTCCTCCTTTTTGAGGCGCGCGCGTTCCATCGCGGCGGCGATGATGGCGCGCTTGCGTTCCTTCTCGGCGGCGTCGGCGTCGGTGGCCGGGTCGAGCGCTTCGACCGCCGCCAGCTTGGCGCTGGCTTTCGCTGCGAGACGAGCGTCGTTTTCGTCCTTCTCGCGCTTGAGGCGCAGCGTGCGGAAGTCGTGCCGCTCGCGCGCGGCGTCGGCCTCGAACTGGCTCCACGCGGCCCAGCCGGTGCTTTCGGTGACGGGATACATGACGATGCAATCGACCGGGCAGGGATGGACGCACAAGTCGCAGCCGGTGCATAGTTCCGGCACGATGGTGTGCATCAGCTTTGCCGCGCCGACGATGGCGTCCACCGGGCAGGCCTGGATGCACAGGGTGCAGCCGATGCACAGCGCTTCGTCGATGTAGGCGACCGCGCGCGGGCGCTCAAGGCCGTTGACGGGATTGAGCGGTATGACCTTGCGGCCGGTGACGGCCGACAGCCGCACAATGCCCTCGGCGCCGCCGGGCGGGCATTGGTTGATGTCGGCCGCGCCTTCGGCGATCGCCTCGGCGTACGGACGGCAGCCGTCGTAGCCGCATTTGGTGCATTGCGTCTGCGGCAGAACGTCTTCGATGCGGTCGGCGAGTGTTTTATTGGTGGGCACGGCGGTAAATGGCGCGGGAAAGCGATAAAGCGCCATTATCCGATATCTGCGCCGGACGGGCCGAAAAACCTTATCGCGGACGCTGTTTCGGCTGCCAAACCTGGCGCACCGTTTGCCGCGTCAGCTCCTCCGCGTGCAGGCTGAGCGCCGGTTTGATCAAGTCGCTGCGGCTGACGATGCCGATCAGGCGGCGGCTGGCCGCGTCGTCGACCACCGGCAGGCGCTCCAGCTGGTGCACGGCCAGGCGCGTGGCCAGCGCGCGGCAGGTTTCGTCGGCCAGCGCGAAGATCGGCAGGTTGACGCCGAACAGGTCGCCGACGCGCACGGCGTCCGCGCGCGCGTTGGCGACGGCGGCGCGGTCCAGCATGCCGAGCAGGGCGCCGTTGCGCGTGACGGGATAGGCGCGGTGGCGCTGCGACGCGCCGAAGTGGCTGTCGAGCACCGCGGCGATGGTCAGGCCGGCGTCGATGCTGGCCGGCGCCGGCGTCATCACCTCGGCCACGCTGTGGCGCTCCATCGGATCGACGCCGTATTCGCGGTAGATGTGGTGGCCCCGGCGGGCGATCTTTTCGGTCAGGATCGAGCGGTGCATGGTGATCACCGTGAAGCCATACGCCACCGTGGCGGTGGCCAGCACCGGCAGCAGGGCGTTGACGTCGTGCGTCAGCTCGAAGGCGAACACCACCGCCATCACCGGCGCGCGCATCATGCCGCCGAGGGTGGCGGCCATGAACACCAGCGGCCAGACCGCGGGCTCGCCGCCCGGCAGGTAGGGACCGACCAGCGCGCCCAGGCCGGCGCCAAGCATCAGCAGCGGCGCCAGCACGCCGCCCGAGGTGCCCGAACCGAGCGCCAGCAGCCAGATCACGGCCTTGACGATCAGCAGGCTGGCGATCACGCCGGCGGGCAGGTGGTTGTTGAGCAGGTCGGCGATGACGTCGTAGCCCACGCCCAGCGCGCGCGGTTGCAGGTAGCCGCCGATGCCGACCGCCAGGCCGCCGATCGCCGGCCACCACATCCAATGCAGCGGCAATTTGTGAAAACCGTCCTCGACCCGGTACAGCGCGGTCGACAACAGCCACGCCAGCGCGCCGCACAGCACGCCGCCGATCAGGCATGAGATCAGCGCCGACGGCGGCAGCGCCGCCGTGTGCAGCGGGAACAGCGGGCCGCTTTCGATCAGCAGCGGGCGCAGGAAGCCGGCCACCGCGCAGGCGACGGCGACCGGCGCCAGGCTGCGCGGACGCAGTTCGAACAACAGCAGTTCGACCGCCAGCAGCAGGGCGGCGATCGGCGTGCCGAACACCGCCGTCATGCCGGCCACGGCGCCGGCCACCAGCAGTGTCTTGCGCTCGGCGCCGCTCAGGTGGAAGTGCTGTGCCAGCAAGGAGCCGACCGCGCCGCCGGTCATGATGATCGGTCCCTCGGCGCCGAACGGGCCGCCGCTGCCGATGGCGATGCCGGAGGCGAGCGGCTTGAGCACGGCCACCTTGGGCGACATCGTGCTGTTCTTGAACAGGATGGCCTCGATCGCCTCCGGGATGCCATGGCCGCGTATCTGTTCGGCGCCGTAGCGGGCGATCAGGCCGATGATCAGGCCGCCGATCACCGGCACCGCGATCACCCAGGCGCCCAAGGCGTTGGTGGCTGGCGAGGTGAAGGCGCTCGACAGCTTTTGGAAGAAAAACAGGTTGGTGAAGAGGCGGATCGCGTGCAGCAGCAGGTCGGCCGTGACTGTGCTCAGCGCGCCGACCACGGCGGCCAGGGCGCCGATCATCAGCAGCCTGGCGCTGCCGTCGAAATCGCGGCGGCTGTCGTAAATGTCTTTATTCATGGTCGTCGCGCAGGAGTTTGGGGATGGTGAAGACGCCGTCGAGCGACAGCAGTTCGGCGCGGTGCAGTTCGGCCAGCTGGGCGAGCAGCGCCTCGCCGGCCGGCAGCAGGTGGACTTCGACGCGGCGGCGGTCGATGTCGCTGATCCTGCGCTCGACCAGGCCGCCGGCCTCGCAGCGGGTGACCAGCGCCACCACGCCGTGCGGCTTGGCTTGCAGCCGCTCGGCCAGTTCGCCGACGGTGGCCCAATCGCGGCCGGGATAGCCCTTGATGTGCAGCAGCAGCAGATACTGCAACGGCGTGATGCCCTTGGCCTGGACGGCGTCCTCGGAAAAGCGCTCGAAGCGGCGCATCTGGTAACGAAATTCGGACAGCGCGGCGAAATCGTCCTTGACGAGCGCGGGCGGGGAGCGGGATGGCATAAAGCGATAGCAAAGAAGGAAAAGCGCAAATATATCACAAGATGATATATTTCCGCAGCGCTGAACTTCTGCAATGGGCGAAAAAAAATCCCTGCGCTGGGCAGGGATCTTGTCGGGGCCGGCTCGCTTAACCGTGTTTTTTGATGAACTCGGTGATTTTCGGGCAGACCATCTCGCGCCAGCGCCGGCCGGAGAAGATGCCGTAGTGGCCGGCGCCCGGGGCGACGTAGTCCTGCTGCATCTCGGCCGGAATGCCGGTGCACAGGTCGTGCGCCGCTTGCGTCTGGCCGGCGCCGGAGATGTCGTCCAGCTCGCCCTCGACGGTGAACAGCGCGACCGTGGTGATGTCCTGGGGACGCACCAGCTTGCCGCCGACCTCCCACGTACCCATCGGCAGCGCGAACTCCTGGAACACGGTTTTGATCGTGTCCAGATAGTATTCGGCCGGCATGTCGAGCACGGCGTTGTACTCGTCGTAGAATTTGCGGTGGCTTTCCGCCGGCTCGTCGTCGCCTTCCACCAGATG
The DNA here is from genome assembly GCF_979254035.1 of Duganella sp. AC237. Taxonomy (NCBI): domain Bacteria; kingdom Pseudomonadati; phylum Pseudomonadota; class Betaproteobacteria; order Burkholderiales; family Oxalobacteraceae; genus Duganella; species Duganella sp. AC237. The sequence goes on from NZ_CEEDEW010000003.1 coordinate 1,508,555, forward strand.
GCTGTAGAACTCGCGGTGGCTTTGCGCGTGGCGGCCCGGATTCATCGCGATGAAGCCGGCGTGCTGCAGGAAACCCGGATAGACCTTGCGGCCAAAGCCCGGATAGTTCGGCGGCACCGCGTAGATCACGGTGTTTTCGAACCACGAGAACTTCTTTTCGGTGGCCAGGTTGTTGACCGCCGTCGGCGAGCGGCGCGGGTCGATCGGGCCGCCCATCATCGTCATCGTCTTCGGCAACTTGGGGTCCTTGTCGGTGGCCATCAGCGCGATGGCCGCCAGCACCGGCACCGTCGGCTGGCACACGGAGATCACGTGCAGGTCCGGGCCCAGCAGGCGGATGAAGTCCTGCACATAGTAGATGTAGTCGTCCAGGTGGAATGCGCCCTCCGACAGCGGCACCATGCGGGCGTCGGTCCAGTCGGTGATGTAGACGTCGTGGTCGACCAGCAGACCGCGCACGGTGTCGCGCAGCAGGGTCGAGTGGTGGCCCGACAGCGGCGCCACCAGCAGCACGGTCGGCTGGTTCAGCGCCTTGGCGCGCTCGTCGCCGAGGTCTTTCTTGAAGTGGATCAGGCGGCAGAAGGCTTTGTTGACCACCACCTGTTCGATGATGCCGATGGTCTCGCCGTTGATGACCGTCGAGTCGATCTCGAACGCCGGCTTTTCGTAGTCCTTGCCGAGCCTGTACATCAGCTCGTAACCGGCGGCGATCCGTTGCGAAAACGGTGTGTGCGCCAGCGGCGAGACCGGATTGGTCAGAATTTTAGACGTCGCGTCCGCCCATTGCATCAGGGGCGAAAGGAGTGTGCGTTGCATTTCGTGCAGTTGGTAGAGCATAGGTCTTCCCGGTCAAAGCATGGTGCGGTGCACCAATACATCTCATCATAAGCCAATTATAGATTAATTGTTCGTGGCGCCAAGCATTTCTAAATACCCAGGAGAAAGCGCGATGATCTAGCGCAACAGCCTCCTGCACCGATAATAGTACCGCCGAACCCATAAAAAAAGCAGCGTTTCCGCTGCTTTTGTGTAGGACACTATCCTACGCACCGCCTTGCCGTTGTTTCCGTGGCGCGGAACCGGCGTTTGCGCGACCTTAATCGAAGACGGGAGTCTCCACGCCCAGCACTTTGTGCAGTTTCGGCGAGGTCGTGGTGTACTGCATGTGGATCTTTTTGTCCGGGAAGATGTACGGCGCGGCGCCGAACGCGGCCAGCGCAGCCTCGTGGAAGCCCGACAGTATCAGCTTTTTCTTGCCCGGATAGGTGTTGATGTCGCCCACCGCGAAGATGCCCGGCACGTTGGTCTCGAACTTCTCGGTGTTTTGCACCTTCAGCTGGCGGCGTTCGATGTCCAGGCCCCATTCGGCGATCGGACCCAGCTTCGGCGACAGGCCGAAGAAGACCAGCAGCATGTCGAGCGGCACGCGGCGGGTCACGCCGTCGGCGCCGGTCACCTTGAGTTCGCTCAGTTTGTCGTCTTTCGACTCGAAACCGGTGGCCTGGCCGATGATGAGCTGCATTTCGTAGTCGTCGCACAGGGCTTTCATCTTGGCGACCGATGCCGGCGCGGCGCGGAAGTCTTCGCGGCGATGCAGCAAAACAACCGATTCGGCCTTGCCGACGAAGTTCAGCGCCCAGTCCAGCGCGGAGTCGCCGCCGCCGCAGATGACGATGTTCTTGCCTTCGAAGATGGCCGGGTCCTTGACCTTGTAGTGCAGCTGCGAGCCCTCGAACACTTCGATGCCGTCGACCTTCAGGGTGCGCGCCTGGAACGAGCCGACGCCGGCGGCGATGAAGATGGTCTTGGTGGTGAAACGGGTGCCGGCGCTGGTTTCAACGTCGAAACGGCCGTCGTCGCGGCGCTCGACCTTGGTCACTTCCTGGCCCAGGTGGAAGGTCGGCTCGAACGGCTCGATCTGCTTGAGCAGGTTGTCGGTCAGTTCCTGGCCGGTGCACGACGGCACGGCCGGGATGTCGTAGATCGGCTTGTCCGGGTACAGTTCCACGCACTGCCCGCCCACCGCGCCCAGCGAATCGATGACGTGGGCTTTGATTTCCAGCAGGCCCAGTTCGAAGACCTGGAACAGGCCGACCGGGCCGGCGCCAATGATGACGGCATCGGCTTCGATGACGCCTGGAGGGGTGACAGTGCTATTCATTCGTATATTCCTGTGATTTCAATGGTGGTTGGGCGAACACAAGGCTGTGCGGCGCTCGACTTTGGCGCCCGCGGATGACGCTGCCCGGTGCTGCCCGGCCAGACAAACTCGTCTTAGCGTACCAGCAGGTGCAGTTTTTCTTTGACGTCCTTGAACTGGTCGGCTTCCGGCAGCGGCGCGATGGTCTTGGTGATCGAAGGCCAGTGGCGCGCGAGATCGACGTTGATCTTGATGAACTGCTGCTGGTCGCTCGGGATGTCTTCCTCGGCGAAAATGGCGTTGACCGGGCATTCGGCCACGCACACAGCGCAGTCGATGCACTCGTCCGGGTCGATGGCGAGGAAGTTCGGGCCTTGGCGGAAACAATCTACCGGGCAAACATCGACGCAGTCCGTATAACGGCAGCTGATGCAAGATTCGGTGACAACGTGGGTCATAACAGTCCTATCAATGTTGGTGTGCAGCGGCGTCGGCGGCGGTGGGATGGCCCGGCTATCCTCAGCAAAGCACTGTATTTTAAGGTAATTCGCTATTTCTCACAAATTGCGCTTATATACAATACATATAAGCAAATGCGCAGGCGCCCTTGCGGACTAGCGTGACGCCGGGCCAACTGGCATCATGTCGGCTTTGTTGATTATTAAGGAAGCCGCATGGCGGACATTAACATCGTTCAGGAACACAACCTTGCGCCGGAGCAGGCCCGGGCGGCGGCGCAGCAGGTGGCCGACAAACTGGCCGAGCAATTCGAGCTGGAATGCCGCTGGGACGGCAATGTGCTGCGCTTCGAGCGCAGTGGCGTCGACGGCAGCCTGACCCTGGAGCCGACCCAGGCGCGGCTGCAGATCGCCCTCGGTTTCCTGTTCAGCGCGTTCTCGTCGCAGATCGAGAGCAAGGTGGTCGACAAGATGCGCAAGGTGTTCGCGCCGGTCTGAACGCAAAAAAGCCCCGTCAGGGGCTTTTTTTTGGTCGGGCAAATTTTATTTCAGGTCTTCGATCAGGTCGATGTACTGCTGCTTGGCCTCGTCGGCGCTGGTGCCCTTGAGCGCATCCCAGGCGTCGAACTTGGCGCGGCCGACCATGTCGGTGAAACCCGGACGCTCGCCGCTGGCGTCGCCCACCGACGCCTGCTTGAACAGCGCGTAGATTTTCAGCAGGGTCATGTTGTCGGGACGTTCCGGCAGGTTCTTCGAGTCCGCCTGGGCTTGTTCAAATTGCTCTTGTAAGCTCATTTACATCTCCTTGGTATGGTGGCTGGTGGGTGTGCGACATCATAACCGGCGCGGCGCCGAAAGCCGCTAGAGGGCATCCTCAAAAACGGCCTCCCCAAAACAGAACGGCGGCCATGGCAGGTCGGGGACCTGGCCATGCGCCGCCGTTTCCGGTGCCCTCGCGGGCACGAACACAGCCTGCTTAGCGCAAGAATTACTTCTTCTTGGTCGGGTTGACAGCCGACTTCAGGGTTGCGCCAGCCGAGAATTTCGGGGTCTTCGACGCGGCGATCTTGATCGCTTCGCCGGTTGCAGGATTGCGGCCTTTGCGTGCGGCACGTTTGGCGACGGAGAAGGTGCCGAAGCCGGTGATGCCAACCGTGTCGCCTTTTTTCAGACGCTCGGTCACGATCGCGATCAGAGTGTTCACCGCACCGTTGGCGGCAGCAGCAGACATCTCCGTGCGTTTCGCAAATTCTGCAATCAATTCGCCTTTTTTCATTACTACCTCCTTGGTTATTAGAGCGCGCAGATTAGCATAAATATTGTCAAATGTAATGGTTTCTGTACGAAGTAGGCCTTACGGTAGTTGCCGTGCGACGCTGCGACGCAATAAAACCCTTGTATATAAAGGGCTTACGCGATCCTGACAGCGCGGCCTTCGGTGAAAAAAAGGTTTATGATGGTGCGACTGGGGACGTGAACATGAGCTTTTCGGACGAGACACTGATTGCCTATATGGTCGGCGAACTGGACGACGCGACCCGCCACGCCGTCGAGGACGCCATGCGGCGCGACAGCAGCATCGCCCGCCGCGTGGCGCGGTTGCGCGCCGCGCGCGACGGCGTGTTCGCCGAGCCCGCGGCGATGCGTTCGCAGCAGGCCAAGGTGGTGCAGCTGGCGGCGGTGCGGGCGCAGCGCGTGGCCACGCAGCAGGCGGCCCGCAAGGCGGTCAGGCGGCAGCTCGGCTGGCGCGAGTGGAGCGCGCTGGGCGCGGTGCTGGTGGTGGGGCTGGCGGTCGGCAAGTTCGGCCTGGCGCACTGGCAGCCCGCATTCCTGGCCGATCCGGCCAAGGCGCCCACCACGGTCATCAGCCGCAACGGCATGCTGGTGGCGCAGGGCCGGCTCGATGCCGTCCTGAGCCAGCAGATGGGCGGCGCGGCGCCGTCCGAGGGCGATGTGCGGGTCGGGCTGAGTTTTCTGTCGAACGAGGGAGGCTATTGCCGCACCTTCACGGTGGTGGGACTGAGCCAGGATCTGGTGGGGGTGGCCTGCCGCGCCAGCGCGGAGTGGCGGATACCGGTGATGGTGCAGAGCGTGCGGCCGTCGGCGCAGATGACCGCGACCCGGATGGCGGGGACGGAGATGCCGGCGGCGGTGCTGGAGGCGATCGACCAGCGCATCGTCGGCGGCATGCTCGATACGCGCGCAGAGCTCGAGGCCCTGCGGCGCAACTGGCAGCGCTGAACGTTTACACGTTCAGGCGCTTAAACGCCCAGCAGTTCGACGTCGAAGATCAACGTGGCGTTTGGCGGAATCACGCCGCCGGCGCCGCGCGAGCCGTAGCCCAGTTCGGCTGGAATGATCAGCTGGCGCGCGCCGCCGACCTTCATGCCTTGCACGCCTTCATCCCAACCGCGGATGACCATGCCGGCGCCCAGTGCGAATTCGAACGGGTCGTTGCGGTCTTTGCTCGAGTCGAATTTCGGACCCTTGGTGCCGTCGTCGTTGCGCAGCCAGCCGGTGTAATGGACGGTGACGTTCTGGCCGGCTTTGGCTTCATCGCCCTCGCCAACGGTCAGTTCGATGTACTGCAGGCCCGATTCGGTCGTGATGGTGGTCATGGTTATTCCTTCTAGATTCGTTGAACACAGCCGGCAATTGTAGCAGGGCGTTGTGGTTCAGCCGCCGCGCTTCATTACGGATAGGAATAATTGTCCGGTTTTAACTTGTGACGGCCCGGTTTGCACGTAAAATAAACGTTTAGTCCTTCTAAGCGATTTCTTCATGCTCCGCAGTGTCCGCCGTCTGGTTTTCTCCTGTGTTTGCGCCGCGATTGCCATCGGCAGCGCGCAGGCCAATGTTGTCGTTGTGCTCAACTCGCGTGATGCTACCGTGCAGTTGCTGGACCAGGCAACCTACAAGGACTTGTCCACTTTCCCGGTCGGCAAGGAGCCGCACCACCTGATGGCGACGCCGGACAACAAGTCGCTGATCGTTGCCAGCTCGGTCGGCAATGAACTGATCTTCCTCGATCCGAAGAGCGGGCAGATCCAGCGCACCGTCAAGGACATCCTCGACCCGTACCAGATCGGCTTCTCGCCGGACCAGAAGTGGTTCGTGTCGGCCTCGCTGCGGCTGGACCGCGTCGACCTGTACCGCTACGACGGCACCAACATGACCTTGGCCAAGCGCATCCCGCTGCCGAAGCTGCCGAGCCACATGGCCTTCAACGCCGCCAGCAACATGGTCTTCATCACGCAGCAGGGCAGCGACCAGGTCAGCGCGATCGACCTGGTCACGCAGACCGTCAAGTGGACGCTGCCGGTCGGTAAGCTGCCGGCCGGTATCGCGATGACGCCGGACGACAAGTATCTGCTGGTGGGCATCATGGGCAGCGACTACGTCGAGGTGATCGACTGGAAGGCGCAGAAAACCGTCAAGCGCATCAAGACCGGGCAGGGCGCGCACAACTTCCGTTCGGCCGGCGATGGCCGCTACACGTATGTGTCGAATCGTGTTTCCAATTCGATCAACATCATTGATCAGAAGACATTGGAAAACGTCGGCATGATCAACGTGCCGGGCGGCCCGGACTGCATGGAAGTGACGGCCGACGGCAAGATGATGTGGGTCACCTTGCGCTGGATTAAAAAGGTGGCGGTGATCGACTTGGCCACGCGCAAGCTGGTCAAGACGATACCGGTGGGGCGCTCGCCGCACGGCGTGTTCTTCAACAACTCCGCCCAGCGCTGATGAAACGCCCCACTGCGAGGGTCAAGTCTGTCATTCGGACACGAACACAACCATCGCGTAGTTCAGCCCGTGTCCGAATGACAGACTTGACCCCGGGGTGGGCGCTGTTGGTGGCGCTGGCGGTAGCGGCGGCGCCTGCCGTGGCGGCGCCGGCGGCCTGCAAAGGCACGATTTATCTGACGTTCGATACCGGCAGCCAGTCGCAGGCCGAACTAATCGCCGATACGCTCAAGCGCCACAGCATCAAGGCAACCTTCTTCCTCGCCAACGAGAAAACCGTGCGCGGCGACTATTCGCTCGATCCGGCGTGGTCGGCGTACTGGAAGGCGCGCGTGGCCGAGGGCCATGCGATCGGCTCGCACACCTTCGACCATGATGTGCTGGTCAAGGATGTCGGCGACGGCTTCAAGGTCAAACCTGGTTTCGGCGCGTCGGCCGGCAAGCTCCGCACGCTGACGCCGGCGCAATATTGCGAGGAAATCAAGCGGGTCGACCAGCGCTTCGTCGAGCTGACCGGCAAGCACCTCGATCCGATCTGGCGCGCGCCGGCCGGGCGCACCTCGCCCGGCACACTGGCGGCGGCCAAGGCCTGCGGCTACGCGCATGTGGGCTGGGCGCCGGCCGGCTTCTCCGGCGATGAGCTGTCGAGCACGGCTTACCCGAATGCGGTATTGTTGCAGAAGTCGCTGAGGGATTTGCGCGACGGCGATATCTTCGTCGCGCACATGGGCATCTGGTCGCGCAAGGAGCCTTGGGCGCCGGCCAACCTGGAGCCTTTGATCAGCGGCCTGGAGCAAAAAGGCTTTTGTTTCGCCACGCTGCGCGAGCATCCCGGGTACAAAACTTCTTTCACATCGCACCACTAAATGATCCAACTATTTTCTGACTGGCTGGGCCTGGCCCAGGGCTGGTTGTTCGAGACGGTGATCCAGCCGTTGGTGTTCCAGCTCGGATTCGGCGAATTCATCGAGGAAGCCTTCGAGGGCACCGAGTGGCTGCTGATCGGCGTGCTGGAGCTGACCTTGCTGTTCCTGGTGCTGCGCCCGCTCGAGGCGATGATCCCGGTCCATAAGTTCAACGATCCGCGCGCCCGCTGGAACGATTTCATCTACACCGTGCTGCACCGGATCGGCCTGTTCCCGATACTGGTTTTCTTCACGCTCGATCCGCTGCTCGACAGCGTGGCCGGCATGCTGCGCTTCGAGAGCTTCCAGCCGTTCAACCTCGAGTCGCTGATACCAGGCATCTCGCCGCTGGGCGCCTTCCTGGTCTACTTCGTCGTGCTCGATTTCTTCGATTACTGGTACCACCGCGCCTCGCACCACTTTAATTGGTGGTGGGCGCTGCACGGCCTGCACCACAGCCAGCAAAACATGAACCTGTGGAGCGATAACCGCAACCATCTGCTCGACGACATGATGCGCGACATTTACATGGGCGTGATCGCGCTGGGCATCGGCGTCGAGCCGTCGCAATATGTGATGCTGGTGTCGGTGTCGCGCATCCTGCAAAGCCTGCAACACGCCAATGTGCGCATCCACTTCGGCAAGGTCGGCGAGTGGCTGCTGGTGTCGCCGCGCTACCACCGCATGCACCACGCGATCGGCGTCGGCCACGAGTCGAACGGCCAGGGTACCCTGGGCGGCTGCAATTTCGCCGTGCTGCTGCCGATCTGGGACATCATTTTCCGCACCGCCAATTTCACGCCGCAGTTCGTCGCCACCGGCATCCGCGACCAGTTGCCGCAGACCGTGGCGGACGGCGCCGTCAGGCCGGGCCGCGAATACGGCAAAGGCTTCTTTTCGCAGCACTGGCTGGCCCTCAAGCGCATGGTCGAGTACGCGCGCAAGGACACCGTCTGATGGCGGGCGGATTGTCCGGAGTGGTGCGCGCCTGGGGCCGCGCCTTCGCCTCGCAATGGCACGGCAAATTGCTGTTGATGAGCGTGGCGCCGTTCCTGCTGGCGGTGGGCGTGTGGGCGGTGCTGCTGTATCTGGGCCTGCAGCCGCTGATCGATTTCGTCCACGCGACATTTTCGCAGTATGGCGTGTTCAGCTACAGCGGAAGCTTCCTGAGCTCGCTCGGTCTTGGCGCTTTGAAAACAGTCGTTGTGCCGTTGATAGCGATGCTGCTGCTCTTGCCGCTGATGATACTGACGGCGCTGATCTTCATCGGCGTCATCGCCATGCCGGTGATCCTGCGCCACGTCGGCGCGCGCAATTATCCGCAGCTGGAGCAGCGCAACGGCGGCAGCGTGCTTGGCAGCGTGGGCGTGGCGTTGGGCGGCATGGCCGCCTTTATCGGCCTGTGGCTGCTGACGTTGCCGCTGTACGTGTTCCCGCCGCTGGCCGTGTTCGTGCAGGCGCTGCTGTGGGGCTGGCTGACCAGCCGCATGATGGTCTACGACGTGCTGGCCGACTACGCCAGCGCCGACGAGCGCCGTCAACTGCTGGCCGAGCACCGCTGGCCGCTGATCGCCATCGGCGTGGTGTCCGGCACGGCCGGGGCGCTGCCGAGCGCGATCTGGCTGGGCGGCGTGATGGCAGTGGTATTCTTCCCCTTCCTGGCAGCCGCGTCGATCTGGCTGTATGTGCTGGTATTTATCTTCACCGCGTTGTGGTTCGCCTATTATTGCCTCGAAGCGCTGGCGCGCATGCGCGCCGCCGAGGCCGTGAAGGCCGCGCCGCCGGCGGCGGAATTTTGAGATAACTAAGAAAGCGGAACCAATATGGCGATCGGACTCATCATCATCGGCGACGAAATCCTGTCCGGCAGGCGCGTCGACCAGCATTTCCCGAAAGTGGTGCAAATGCTGGCCGCGCGCGGCCTGCAACTGGCGTGGGCGGAAATCCTGGCCGACGATCCGGCCCGCATCACGGCCACGCTCAAGCGCACCTTCGCCAGCGAGGACATCGTGTTTTGCTGCGGTGGCATCGGCGCCACGCCTGACGACCACACCCGCCTGGCCGCCGCCGACGCGCTGGGCCTGCCGCTGGTGCTGCACGAACAGGGCAAGGCCAACATCCAGCAGCGCATCGTGCAGATGGGGCAAGAGGCCGGCCACGCCGTCGACCTCAATTCGGCCGAGAACCTGCACCGCCTCAAGATGGCCGAGTTCGCGCAGGGCGCGGCGCTGATCCCCAATCCCTACAACAACATCGCGGGCTTCGCGCTGCATAAGCATTACTTCGTGCCGGGCTTCCCGGTGATGGCCTGGCCGATGATCGAGTGGGTGCTCGACCACCACTACGCCGACCTGTTCAACCGCGAGCCGCACCTGGAGCAGTCGGTGCTGGTGTACGAGACGGCCGAATCTGCGCTGACGCCGCTGATGGTAGAGATCGAGTCGCTGTATCCGCGCGTGAAGGTGTTCAGCCTGCCGAGCGTGGGCGACGCCAACACTCGCCGCCACATCGAGCTCGGCGTCAAGGGCGAGCCGGCGCAGACGCTCACCGCGTTCGAGCACATGTGCTCGGAATTGAAGAAGCTCCAGGTGGAGTTCAACAACACTTAATGCGCCCCGGTATCGGGTGATGTCGCGCCGCTATCGCTCGATAGCGCTTCGACATCGGCCTCGGCGGCGGCCCGACGGTGCCCCGCTGTCACGGGCTTGTCACTTAGCGGTCACATGCATTCACGGCGTTCCTCCATAGGGGAGAAACGCCGTTGTTTTTTTGCGAAAAATAAACTACGGTTGCAAATTATTGTGCGTCATCACCGGTTGCTACCGTGCCGATGTGGTGCAATGGTGGCTAGTAGGTTTTACTGAAACAGCTGACCGGTTTGAATCATATGTTAAGCAATCGTCGTTTCCGCCGGCCCCTAGTCAAAGCAGTGCGCAAGTTGCGCGCAGGCGCGGCAGCACTAGGCTATCGTCGCACCCGGCATCTGCATGTCGTGCCACCCCTTAACCCCGAAGAAAGCGAGGCGCATTTGGCGCAAGCGCAGATGGACGCGCCGCCGCCTGGCGAGCCGACCAAGAGCAAGCGTTCGCGCAACGCCCTGATCGTGGTGCTGCTGGTGGGCGCCTCGTTTGCGGTGTGGTGGGGCGTGCACGAGAGCCGCACCTCGACCGTGCAGGCGCGCATTTTCACCGACCTGGCCGGCAAGATGACGTACAAGGTGCAGCCGGGGCCGAGCAATGCGATCCGCTTCCCGCACGACAGCCCGTACGACGAGCGGCTCGGCTACGCCAGCCTGCCCGACTACCTGGCCAAGCTGCGCACGCGCGACTACCAGGTCAGCGCGCAAGCCCGCATTTCGCCGAAGATGGCGGAGCTGGCCGACATGGGCATCTTCGCGACGTATCACGAGAAGACCAAGACCGGCCTGACGATCTACGACTGCCGCGCGCAGGAACTGTTCGCGGCCAGCTACCCGGAACGCATCTACAACAAGTTCGAGCAGGCGCCGATGGCGCTGATCTACAGCCTGCTGTTCATCGAGAACCGCGAACTGCTCGACAACAAATACCCGAAACGCAACCCGGCCGTCGAATGGGACCGCCTGGGCAAGGCCGTCATCGAGAAAAGCGTCAACGCGGTGGCCGGCGGCCACCGCGCGGCCGGCGGCAGCACCCTGGCCACGCAGATCGAGAAATACCGCCACTCGCCGGAGGGCCGCACCGGCTCGATGAAGGACAAGCTGCAGCAGATGGTCTCGGCCAGCCTGCGCTCCTACCAGGACGGGCCGGACACGACCAAGGCGCGGCGCCGCATCGTCATCGATTACCTGAACACGGTGCCGCTGTCGGCCAAGCCCGGCTACGGCGAGGTCAACGGCATCGGCGACGGCATGTGGGTCTGGTACGGCCGCGAGTTCGCCGACGTCAACCGCCGCCTCAGCGGCAATCTCGACAATCCCGATCCGGAGACCGCGCTGGTCTTCAAGGAAGCGCTCAGCCTGATGATCGCGCAGCGCCGTCCGAGCCACTACCTGGGCGACGGCGCCGACGACCTCGAAGTGCTGGCCGACAGCCACCTGCGGGTGCTGGCGCAGGAAGGCATCATCACGGCCGCGATGCGCGACGTCGCGCTCAAGCAGCCGCTGCATCCGGCCAAGGGCAACGGCCTGCAGGCGGCGCCGGAGATGACCTTTGTCACGCGCAAGGCCTCGAACGCGATCCGCAACCACCTGGCCAACCTGCTGGGCGACAACCGCATGTACAACCTCGACCGCCTGGACCTGAACGTGGTCAGCACGCTCGACGCGCAGGCGCAGAAGGCGGTCACGCAGGTGCTGCGCGACCTGCGGGACCCCGAGCGCGCCGCCGCCGCCGGCCTGACCGGCAAGGGCATGCTGGGCAACGGCGATCCGGCCAATGTGGTGTACAGCTTCACCTTGCTGGAGAAGGGCAAGGACAACAACCTGCTGCGCCTGCAGACCGACAACTACGACCAGCCGCTCGACATCAACGAGGGCGCCAAGCTCGACCTGGGTTCGACCGCCAAGCTGCGCACCCTGGTGTCCTACCTGGACATCGTCGACCAGCTCAACAAGAAGTACAAGGGCATGAACGCCGAAACGCTGAGCATGATCCCGGTCGATCCGCAGGACAAGCTGTCGCGCTGGGCGATCGAGTACCTGACGGCGCTTCCGGTCGGCAGCGCCGGGCGCGAGATCACGCCGATGCTCAACGCGGCCATGGAGCGCAAATACTCGGGCAATCCGGGCGAGGGCTTCTTCACCGGCGGCGGCCTGCATTACTTCGGCAACTTCTCCAAGGAAGACAACGGCAGAATACTGACCGTGACCGAGGCGCTGCGCCGCTCGACCAACCTGGTGTTCGTGCGCCTGATGCGCGACGTGGCCAAGTTCTACATGTTCCAGACGCCGGGCTCGTCGGCCTCGCTGCTGGCCGACGCCGACGATCCGCGCCGCGCCGTCTACCTGGCGCGCTTCGCCGACAAGGAGGGCAAGGAGTTCCTGAACCGCTTCTATGCCAAGTACAAGGGCAAGCCGGCGGCCGACCTGGACAAGATCCTGCTGGCCAATATCCGCAGCACGCCGACCCGGCTGGCGGTGATCCACCGCACCGTGTATCCGGCCGCCAGCATCAAGCAGTTCGGCGACTTCCTGCACGAGTACCTGCCGTCGCAGAACGAGGTGTCGGACGAGCGCGTCGAGAAGCTGTACGACCAGTACGCGATCGACAAGTGGTCGCTGCCGGACCGCGGCTACCTGGCCAGCATCCACCCGCTGGAGCTGTGGATGGCGGCGTATATGCGCACGCATCCGGGCGCGACCTTGTCGCAGATGACGGCGGCCAGCGAGAAGGAACGCCAGGAAGTCTATTCGTGGCTGTTCAAGACGCACCGCAAGCACGCGCAGGACCGCCGCATCGCCGGCCTGATCGAGGTCGAAGGCTTCATGGAAATCCACAAGCAGTGGAAGAAGATGGGCTATCCGTTCGAATCGCTGGTGCCGTCGTATGCGACGACCTTGGGCGCGTCCGCCGACCGGCCGGCCGCGCTGGCCGAGATGATGGGCATTATCGTCAACGGCGGCGTGCGCAAGAGCAGCCAGCGCATCTCGTCGCTGCACTTCGCCAAGGGCACGCCGTATGAGACCGTGGTCACCAAGGCCCCTGCCACCACCAACGAACAAGTGCTGTCGCCGGAAGTGGCGCGCGTGGTCGCCGACGCGATCCGTGGCGTGGTGTCGGACGGCACGGCCAAGCGGGCGCGCATGGCGTTCGTGCAGTCGGACGGCACGGTGCTGCCGGTCGGCGGCAAGACCGGTACCGGCGACCAGCGTTTCGATGTGTATGGCGGCGGCGGGCGCTTGATCGAGTCGCGCTATGTGAACCGCTCGGCGACGTTCGTGTTCAATATCGGCGAGCGCTTCTTCGGCAGCATGACGGCATACGTGCACGGGCCGGAATCGAAGAATTACGATTTCACCAGCGCGTTGCCGGTGCAGTTGCTGGTGGTGCTGGCGCCAAGCTTGATGCCGCTGATCGAGCCGAATCCGGTGGCCAAGCCGGGCGCGTTGCCGCCGCCGGTGGTGGTCAAGACGGGTGGCGTGCCGGCCAACGCCGCGACAGCCGTTCAGTTGCAAGCCTGCGGCGGCTAGTCAATAAGGGAACACGTGCTTGACACGTGTTCCCTTGGATGAGCCCGTATTCCCCTTGCATAATTGCTCATTTGTTGGCATGGTATCAGCCCATGAAACCAATGCGCCATCACATGTCCAAAATCCTCAAGTTCACGCAATTCTCGGTGCGGGACTTGTTTGTCGCCTCGGCCCCCACCATCGCGCTGATCGTCGGCGTCTGCCTGCTGGCCTATTGGCTGGTCGATCCCGCCCCGCCGCGCAGCGTGCGCCTGGCCACCGGCCAGGAAAACAGCGCCTACGAGGAATTCGGCAAGAAATACGCCGCCGCCCTCGCCAAGCACGGCGTCAAGGTCACGCTGGTCCCCTCGGCCGGCTCCGGCGAAAACCTGCGCCGCCTGCGCGCCGGCGAAGTCGACATCGCCTTCGTCCAAAGCGGCTCCACCAACGAGGAAGCGGCCGAACGCGAAGGCTTGTCGTCGCTGGGCAGCCTGTTCGTCGAGCCGCTGTGGCTGTTCCTGCGCGAAGCCAAGGGCCAGCCGCCGATCACCCAACTGAGCCAGTTAAAAGGCAAGAAGATCAACTTCGGCCCCAAGGGCGCCGGTGCGCCGCGCCTGTTCCGCCAGGTGCTGTCGCTCAACGGCCTGGAGAAGGAAGACGTCGAGCGCTACTCGCTGGCCAACACGCCCGCCACGGTGGAACTGCTGGAAGGGCGCATCGACGGCCTGGTGTTCACCTCGGCGCCCGAAGCGCCGCTGATCCAGATGCTGCTGCAAACGCCGGGCATCAAGCTGTTCAACTTCAGCCAGGCCGAGGCTTACGCGCGCAAGCTGCCGTTCCTCACGCACGTGGTGCTGCCGCAGGGCATCGTCGACCTGGGCCGCGATATTCCCAAGGAGAATTACAACCTCATCGCGCCGACCGCCACCCTGGTGGCGCGCGACGATCTGCATCCGGCGCTGGTCGATTTGTTCGTGCAGGCGGCCAGCGGCATCCACAACGGCGCCGGCTGGTTCCAGCAGCAGGGACAGTTCCCGTCGGCCAAGTACAGCGAGATTCCCGTGGATGCCGAGGCGGCCAAGTTCTACAAGAACGGCCCGCCGCTGCTGCAGCGCTACATGACGTTCTGGCTGGCCAATTTCTTCGACCGCATGTGGGTGGTGGTGCTGGCGCTGAGCGCCTTGATCATTCCGCTGTCGCGGATTATTCCGCCGCTGTACGTGTGGCGCATCCGCTCGCGCGTGTATCGCTGGTACGGGCAGTTGCGCACGGTGGAGCAGCAGGTCGAGAGCGCGCCGGAGGCGTCGCGGATGCAGGTGTACGAGGCGCAGCTCAAGCGGCTCGACGAGATCGAGGAGCTGGTCAACCAGATCTCGATTCCGCTGTCGTTTGCCGATGGCTTGTATGGCTTGCGCAGCCACATCCAGTTCGTGCGCAAGCGGATACAGTTTTTGATGGGGGAGGGCACGCCGGCGGCGACGCAGGCGGTGCCTGTTTAAACAATCACGCGCCGGTCCACGGCAGGCCGGCCTTGCACCAGCCGCCGATATTCTTGCGGTGGCTGTGCTCGTCTTTGTCGCCCTCGAAGCCTTCCAGGATGTCGTAGCAGTGCTGGTAGCCGTGCTCGGTGGCCAGCTTGGCCGCACCACGCGAGCGCACGCCCGAGCGGCACAGGAACAACAGCACCTGGTCCTTGCGCGCCACCGAGTTCAATTGCTCGATGAATTCGTGGTTGGCGATGCCGCCCGGATAAATACTCCACTGCACCGCACCATGTTGGGCTTCCGGAATGGCGACCCGGCCGACCCAGTCGCGCTCGGCATTGGTGCGCACATCCACGATCTTGACGGCGTTGTCGGCGCCGATCAGCTCGTAAGCCTCCTCCGGCGTGACCGCTCCGGCATACGGCCAGTCCTTGCTGCGTCCACGGGCCACGGCCAGGATCTCGTCTATTTTGCTCATGGGATGTCCCTCCAAATAAGATTGAGTTTATTATAGGCGTCCTATGCATGCCGGAGACAATGGCGCACCAAAGTCGTGCAATTTTCCGTGAAAAACGAAAATTGCACGATGACGGTGCGATTTGTTTGATTTGCACCAAGTTGGTGCTGCATTGATCCGGTGTAAATAGTGGCATTTTGGTGCTTCGCCCCGTTTTAGTCCCTTTTGTCGGCGAGTTCCAAGACGCTATGAACATATCGTTATGAGTTTCAGGCTGGCATAGATACTGCTTATAGAGAGCGCACCAGTTATACACATTCCTTTAGGAGATACGCATGGCAATGACAGCCGCAGAAGTCTTGAAAATGGTCCAGGAAAACGAAGTCAAATTCGTTGATTTCCGTTTCGCCGATACCCGTGGTAAAGAACAGCACGTCACCGTGCCCGTGTCGCACTTCGACATGGACAAGTTCGAATCGGGTCACGCATTCGACGGTTCCTCGATCGCCGGCTGGAAGGGCATTGAAGCATCGGACATGATACTGCTGCCAGATCCAAACACCGCGAACATCGATCCATTCATGGAAGAGACCACGCTGTTCATGCAGTGCGACGTCATCGAGCCGGCCGACGGCAAAGGCTACGACCGCGACCCGCGCTCGATCGCCAAGCGCGCCGAAGCCTACCTGAAATCGTCGGGCATGGGCGACACCGCCTACTTCGGCCCTGAGCCGGAATTCTTCATCTTCGACAGCGTGCGCTGGAAGATCGACATGTCGGGCTGCTTCGTCAAGATCGATTCCGACGAAGCGTCGTGGACCACCGGCGAGAAGCTCGAAGGCGGCAACAGCGGCCATCGTCCTACCGTCAAGGGCGGCTACTTCCCGGTCCCACCGGTCGACAGCTTCCAGGACATGCGTTCGGAAATGTGCCTGATCCTCGAATCGCTGGGCATCCCGGTCGAAGTGCACCACCACGAAGTGGCCGGCGCCGGCCAGAACGAAATCGGCACCAAGTTCTCGACCCTGGTCGAGCGCGCCGACTGGACCCAGAACCTGAAATACGTGGTCTGGAACGTGGCCCACAGCTATGGCAAAACCGCCACCTTCATGCCGAAGCCTATCGTTGGCGACAACGGTTCGGGCATGCACGTGCACCAGTCGATCTGGAAGGACGGCGTCAACCTGTTCGCCGGCGACGGCTATGCCGGCCTGTCGGACACCGCGCTGTACTACATCGGCGGCATCATCAAGCACGCCAAGGCGCTCAATGCGATCACCAACCCGGGCACCAACTCGTACAAGCGTCTGGTGCCAGGCTTCGAGGCGCCGGTGAAACTGGCTTACTCGGCTAAAAACCGTTCGGCTTCGATCCGCATTCCACACGTGGCCAATCCAAAAGGCCGCCGCATCGAAACCCGTTTCCCTGATCCACTGGCCAACGTGTACCTGTGCTTCGCCGCGCTGCTGATGGCCGGTCTGGACGGTATCGCCAACAAGATCCATCCGGGCGAAGCGGCATCGAAAGACCTGTACCACCTGCCGCCGGAAGAAGACGCGCTGATCCCGACCGTGTGCTCGTCGCTGGAAGAGGCACTGGACAACCTGAACAAAGACCGCGAGTTCCTGACCCGTGGCGGGGTGTTCAGCGATTCGATGATCGACGCTTACATCGAACTGAAAATGCAGGACGTCCAGCGCATGCGCATGACGACCCACCCAGCCGAGTTCGACATGTACTACTCGCTGTAATTGCAACGCATCGGCTTGCCGGTGCTTGTGGTGAAGCAAAAAACGCGGGGCGAGCCATGGCTTTCCCCGCGTTTTTGTTTGGATGTTGTATATTCAGGATGGAGCGTTCCACCCACGGATTACGAATGACAATGAGTTTCAAACGATGCGGTTACGCCAATGTTGGCGCGCTGTTAGCGCTGGCGCTGGCCGCCGGCGGCGCCGCGCGGGCGCAGGGCGTGATCTACAAATGCACGCCCCCAAACGGCAGCACGGAATACACCGACGTTTATCGCGGTAACTATTGCAAGGCGATGGACTTGCCCGGCCTGGCGATTCCGGCGCCGGCCAAGCGGCAGGGCGCGCCGGCGCGCGCGGCGGGAGCGGCGCCGACGCCGTCGGCGCCAGCTGCCACGCCGGGCGACTTTCCCCGCGTCGACAGCGCCGAGCAGCGCGCGCGCGACGCCGACCGCCGCGCGATACTAGAAGACGAACTGAAGAACGAAACGCAGAAGCTGACGGCGTTGCGCAAGGAGTTCAACGGCGGCGAGCCGGAACGGCGCGGCGACGAACGCAACTACGCCAAATACCAGGAACGGGTGGCCGCCATGCGTGACAGCATCAGCCGCTCGGAAAAGAATGTCGACGCCTTGAAACGTGAGATCGCGAATATCAGATGAGCATTGTAAGTAATATCGCCGCCCGCGCCGTGGCCGCCATGAACCGTCCACCGGCCTTGGCCGGCCTCGAACTGCTGGCCTCGGCCGTGGTGCTGCTCGACGGCGAGGGCCACATCGCCTACGCCAACGCGGCCGCCGAGAACCTGCTGGAAAGTTCGCTGAAAGCGCTGTCGCGCCAGAAGCTGACCGCGCAGTTCCTCAACCCCGAGGAGCTCGACCACATCTGCGCCCAGGCGCGCGAGCACAAGTTCTCCGACCTGCGCCAGGACTTGACCCTGGAGCGGGCCGGGCGCGATCCGCTGCACGTGCACAGCATCGTCTCGGCGCTCGACGATCCGGTCGACCACATCCTGATCGAACTGCGCGAGCACCTGCAGCATCTCAAGCTCGACCGCGAGGAACGCATCCTCGACCAGAGCCAGGTCAACAAGGAGCTGATCCGCAACCTCGCGCACGAGATCAAAAATCCGCTGGGCGGCATCCGTGGCGCCGCCCAGCTGCTGGAGATGGAACTGCCGGCGCTGCACGCGGTGCAACTGCGCGAATACACGCAGGTGATCATCAAGGAGGCCGACCGCCTGCAAACGCTGGTCGACCGCCTGCTGGCGCCGCACCGCCGGCCGCACATCGTCGGCGACGTCAACATCCACGAAGTGCTTGAGCGCGTGCGCAGCCTGATGCTGGCCGAATTCCCGTCCGGCCTGACGATCCTGCGCGACTACGACGCCTCCATCCCCGAGTTCCGGGGCGACAAGGAGCAACTGATCCAGACGGTGCTCAACATCGCCCACAACGCCGCGCAAGCGCTCGCTTCACAAATCGAAGCGGGCGGCGCGCAGATCGTTTTGAAGACCCGCGTGGCCCGTCAAGTGACCCTGGCCAAGGTCCGCTACGGGCTGGCATTAGACTTGCATATCATTGACAATGGACCGGGCATCGCACCCCAGATCCGCGACCGAATTTTCTATCCGCTGGTGTCGGGCAGGGAAGGCGGCAGCGGCCTCGGGCTGACCTTGGCGCAGACCTTCGTGCAGCAGCACATGGGCGTGATCGAGTGCGAGAGCCGGCCTGGATATACGGATTTCCGTATCCTGCTGCCGTTGCCATAAGCCGAGGCAAGCAGGGGCGGGTGCCGAGTCCCTTGATTGACGATCCATATTGCGGGATAACACAAACACATGAAGCCAATCTGGATAGTAGACGACGACGAATCGATCCGCTGGGTACTGGAAAAAGCGCTGGCGCGGGAAAACCTGGCCACCAAGAGTTTTGCCAACGCGCGCGACGCCATCGCCGCGCTGGAGTTCGAGACGCCGCAGGTGCTGGTGTCCGACATCCGCATGCCGGGCGACTCCGGCCTCGACCTGCTGCAACTGGTCAAATCGCGCTTTCCGGGGCTGCCGGTCATCATCATCACAGCCTTCTCGGACCTGGACTCGGCCGTCGCCGCGTTCCAGGGCGGCGCCTTCGAATACCTGGCCAAGCCGTTCGACATCGACAAGGCCGTCGAACTGATACGCCGCGCGCTCGACGAGAGCCTGCGCGAGACCAGCGTCGAATCGGGGCCGTCGGAAACGCCGGAAATCCTCGGCCAGGCGCCGGCAATGCAGGAAGTGTTCCGCGCCATCGGCCGCCTGTCGCAATCGAACGTGACGGTCTTGATCACCGGTGAATCGGGCTCGGGCAAGGAGCTGGTGGCGCGCGCGCTGCACAAGCACAGCCCGCGCGCGCAGCAGCCGTTCATCGCGCTCAACACGGCGGCGATTCCCAAGGATTTGCTCGAGTCCGAGCTGTTCGGCCACGAGCGGGGCGCCTTCACCGGCGCGCAAACGACGCGGCGCGGCCGCTTCGAGCAGGCCGAAAACGGCACCTTGTTCCTCGACGAGATCGGCGACATGCCGTTCGACCTGCAAACGCGCTTGTTGCGGGTGCTGTCGGACGGGCACTTCTACCGCGTCGGCGGGCATCAGCCGCTCAAGGCCAACGTACGCGTGATCACCGCGACGCACCAAAATCTGGAGCAGCGGGTGCGCGAAGGATTGTTCCGCGAGGATTTGTATCACCGCCTCAACGTGATCCGGCTGCGTTTGCCCAGTTTGAGGGAGCGGCGCGAGGATATCCCTATTTTGGTGCGCCACTTCCTGGTGCAAAGCGCCAAGCAGCTGGGCGTGGAAGCCAAGCGCATGAGCGACGCCACGGTGCAGTTCCTCAGCAGCCTGGACCTGCCGGGCAATGTGCGCCAGCTGGAAAACCTGTGCAACTGGATCACGGTGATGGCGCCGGGGCAGACGGTCGAAGTCAAGGATTTGCCGCTGGAGCTGACGCAGGAGCAGGCCGGCGGAGGTGCGGCGGCGTTAAGCACCGGCACCGGCGCGGGCCTGGCGGCGCCGTCGGAAAGTTACGGCGCGATCCAGCACCACGGCACGGTGGTGCCGGTGGCGACGGCGGAAGCGGGCGGCGCCAATGGTGCGGCCGGCTCGCCGGACGCCTGGCTCAGCCTGTTGGAAGTGCAGGCCGCCTCGATGCTCAGCGGCGGACAGCAGGAAGTGATGGCGGTGCTGGGACGGCAATTCGAATCGGCGCTGATCCGCACGGCGCTCAAGCACACGCACGGCCGCAAGAACGACGCCGCCGTCAGGCTCGGCATCGGCCGCAACACCATCACCCGCAAGATCGCCGAACTGGGCATCGACGGCGCCAAGGACGACTAGCAACGCCCAACGCCGGGGTCAAGTCTGGCATTCGGACACTAGCCCAACCGTATCGGCGGATTACGGCCGACTTCGTGTCCTAATGACAGACTTGACCCCGATGGTTGGTTGTACTTTAAGGTAAGCTCTTGGCTGACAAAGCCAAGGGCTTTTTTTTTTATGGAAACTGTATGTTGATTAATTGTGTGGCCTATCAGGACGGCCAGAAGCTGGCGGATATCCCGGTCGAGGAAATCAGCGATTACATGGAGCGGCCGGAGACGTTCGTCTGGGTCGCGCTGCGCGACGCCGAACCCGACGAACTGAAGACGATGCAGCACGAGTTCGGCCTGCACGAACTGGCCGTCGAGGACGCCAGCCGCGGCCACCAGCGCCCGAAGATCGAGGAATACGGCGATTCGCTGTTCGTGGTGGTCAAGACCATCGAGTGCCGCGACGGCGACGTCGCCATCGGCGAGGTCGACATGTTCGTCGGCCAGAACTATATCCTGTCGTCGCGCGACGCCGAAAGCCAGCAGGGCTTCCTGGGCGTGCGCGCGCGCGCCGAGAAGGAGCCGCATATGTTGCGCCTGGGCCCGGCGTTCGTGCTGTACGCGCTGATGGATGCGGTGGTCGACCGCTACTTCCCGGTGCTCGACATGCTGGAAACGGAACTGGAAAAAATCGAGGAGTTGATCTTCAGCCAGGGCAAGCAGCGCGACAACATCGAGCGCTTGTACGAGCTCAAAAGCAAGGTGACGACGGTGCGCCACGTGGTCGCCCCGCTGATGGAGGCGGTCGGACGGTTGCATGGCGGCCGGGTGCCGTCGATGTGCATGGACACCCAGGAATACTTCCGCGACGTGCACGACCATTTGCACCGCATCACCGCCTCGCTCGAGTCGATCCGCGACACCATCGGCACCGCGATCCAGGTCAACCTGTCGATGACGGCGATCGAGGAGAGCGAAGTGAACAAGCGGCTGGCGGCGTGGGCGGCGATCTTCGCCATCGTCACCGCGTTCGCCGGCCTGTGGGGCATGAATTTCAAGTACATGCCCGAGCTGGAGTGGAAGTACGGCTATCCGATGGCCATCTCGATCATGGTGCTGGTGTGCCTGGGGCTGTACCGGCGCTTCAAGCGCTCCGGCTGGCTGTAGCGGCCGGAGGCGGGGGGCAAAAAAAAGCCCACCCTGCGGCGATGTGGCGGCCTTGGCCGTCACACGCACGCAGGGTGGGCTTTTTTACGCCTGGCTGATTAGAACTTGTAGCCGGCGGTCACGTAGACAAAGCGTCCGCGTGGATCGTACTGGTTGATGTCGTAGCCGGCCTGGAACTGGTTGGTCACCGGCGAGCCGATCGGATCTGGCTGCTTGTCGAACAT
This sequence comes from Duganella sp. AC237, assembly GCF_979254035.1. Classification (NCBI taxonomy): domain Bacteria; kingdom Pseudomonadati; phylum Pseudomonadota; class Betaproteobacteria; order Burkholderiales; family Oxalobacteraceae; genus Duganella; species Duganella sp. AC237. The sequence goes on from NZ_CEEDEW010000003.1 coordinate 1,530,381, forward strand.
GTTCTTCACGCCCAGCGCCAGGGTCACGTTCTTGAAGCCTTTGTAGGTCACATTGGCGTCGTAGATCGCTTCCGAGCGGATGTGCACCGGATTGTCGTTCAGGTCGTGGCCGACTTCGTAGCCGTCGCGGTAGTTCTGGATCAGGGTGGTGGCCCATGGGCCCTGGCTCCAGGTCGCCGACAGCTGGTGTTTCCAGTTCAGGATCACGCCGCCGTTCTGGGCGCCGATCACCGGGGTGCCGGTCGAGTCGACGATGGTGCCGACCTTATGCGACACCTGGCCGCCAGGGCTGGTCTGGTCGAACTTGTCCATGTAGGTGCCGTTCAGGTTGACTTCCAGCTTACCGAAGCTGAAGTTGTCCTTCCAGTTACCGAACACGTCCAGGCCTTGCACGGTGGCGTCGCCGGTATTGGCCAGGGTCTGGCGAATGCTGGCGATGTTGTTGCCGCGCAGGGTCACCAGGCCGGCGTAGGCCGGGTCGCCGGCGCGGAAGCGCGATACCACTTCCTGGGCCGACGGCGTGGCCAGGATGTCGGTGATCTTGATGTTGAAGAAGTCGACACCGATGCTGGTGGTGCTGGCCGGCTGCCATACGGCGCCGAACGAGTACTGCTTCGACTCTTCAGGCTTCAGGTTCGGGTTGCCGCCGGTGAGCGAATTGACCTGGCGGCCGGTTTCGCCGGTGACCGGATCGGTGAACTGCTCGGACGTGCCCAGGGTTTGCGGGGTCCACAGGTCGACCAGCGACGGCGCGCGGAAGCCGGTGCCATAGGAGGCGCGCAGCACCAGCTGCTTGACCGGTTGCCAACGCACGTTGCTCTTCCAGTTGAAGGTGTTGCCGACGTCGTCATATTTGTCGTCGCGGCCGGACAGGTTCACTTCCACCGACTTGAGCACAGGGATGCTCAGTTCGGCGAAGGCCGAGTTGACCTTGCGCTTGCGGTTGATCGGCACGACCGAACCGCCCAGGCCGGAGATGTCGCCGGACTGGTAGGCGGCGCTCGGGTCGGTGATGTATTTTTCCTGGCGCGACTGCAGGCCCACCGAGTACAGCGGGGTGATGCCGGCGATGGTCGGCACTTCGCCGCTCAGTTTGGCGTCGATGGCGTCGCTGGTCGACTTGGCGTTCAGGAACGTGCCGCTGAAGGTCGCGCCTTTGAGCTGGTCGGCCAGGGCGCCGCTCTGCACGCCGCCTTCGGCCCACGGATTCCAGCTGCTGCCGTTGATGATCTTGGCGTAGGCCACTTGCGAGAAGTAACCGGTGGTGACCGCGCTTTCCAGCTTCGATTCGTTGTGGTTGTAGGCGATTTCATAGTCGCCGAAGCCCACGTTGCCCTTGGCGCCCATCACCACGCGCGATTGCTTGGCGGTGTCGACGTTCTGGCGCGGACCGTAGTCGAACACGCGCGAGGTGATCGCCAGCGGCTGGCCGATCAGCGCGTTCTGGCCGCGGCTTTGCAGGTATGGCACGGCGATCGACTGGTAGGCCGGGTTCGACGGGAACAGCAGCAGCGCGGTGTCCACGCCTTGCTTGGCGAACTCGCCGTCGCTCTCGAAGAAGTCCGAGCGGGCCGGCGATGGCTGGTAGGTCTGGGTGATCTTGCTTTGCGAGTACAGCAGGTCGGCGAACAGCTCGTGGTTCTCGTTGAGCTTGTAGCTCAGGTTGCTGGTGAAGTTGTACAGTTCGCGTTTCGGCGTCAGGCCGACGTCCGGGCCGCTGTCGTAGGCGCAGTACGGGGTGCCGCCGCCGGTGGTCACGCCGACCATGCGGATGCTGCTGCACTTGTTGCCGATGGCCAGAGGGTTGCCGTAACCGGCGCCGCCGTCGATGTAGTTGTCGCTCGGACCTTTGCCCGGCACGAACGCGCCCTGGATGTTGCCCTGGCCGGTCGCGGTGCTGTTGTAGTACGGCAGGCGGGTGGCCGATTTGGCGTAGTCGCGGTCGCGGCCGAACAGTTCTTTTTCTTTTTCGAACGCCGCCGAAGCGACGATGCTCAGCTTGTCGGTGTTGTAGCCGCCGGTGATCGAGGTCTTGGCGTTCTGTCCGCCGCCGCTTTCGGTCGGGGAGCCGTAGCCGCCGGTAATTTCGATGCCGTCGACGCGCTTGGACAGGATGAAGTTGACCACGCCGGCCATGGCGTCGCTGCCGTACAGGCCGGAGGCGCCGTCCTTCAAGATCTCGACGCGCTCGATGGCGGCCAGCGGAATGGCGTTGACGTTGACGGAGGCGCCGTCGCTGCCGGCGAAGGCTGCCAGGCGGCGGCCGTTGACCAGCACCAGGGTGCGGGTCGAGCCCAGGCCGCGCAGCGAGATCGACGACAGGCCGCCGGTCGAGGTGCCGGCGCCGGTGGCGTTGGTGGTGCCGCCGGCCGACGAGAAGGCGGCGATCGACTGCAGCAGTTCCTGGGTGCTGGTGGCGCCGGTGCGGGCGATTTCCGCCTTGCCGACGATTTGCACAGGCAGTGCGGTTTCCGCGTCAACACGCTTGATTGACGAACCGGTGATTTCCACGCGCTGGATCGGCGCGTCGGCTTGTTGGGCCATTGCTGGTTGTGCCAGCGCGAACGCGGCACTGCCCGCAAACATCAAACGCAGTGAACGCGAAATTACAGTTTCCATCATCATTGCTTCAACTCCCGGAAGGATTCTTGTTGGACTAGGCTAATTGTTACAAGTTAAATAATGTGCTTACATTATTCAAGGGTGGCATGAGACCATCTGGCGCGGCGATGGTCAATTGCGTGTCTGTAACAAGTTTGACATAAACAACACTTCCTACGGTTTTTGCATAAAAAATCGCGTTTTTTACACAAAAATACAAAGTTTTTGAAAAGTTATGGCAATTTTGTGCTATGGATCGCTGGAAAATTCAACCACGTTCATGGTGGCCAATGACGTAACAGTTAACAGCGGCTCGACTTGTGCACCGGGGTGCCGCATCCACATCCGCCCGCCCGCGGTGGCACAGGCGTCCTACGGCCGCTGGTTGTCCGCGGCCATCGACAAGGCCACCGCCTCGGCCACCTTGATGCCGTCGACGCCGGCCGACAGGATGCCGCCGGCATAGCCGGCGCCTTCGCCGGCCGGGAACAGGCCGCGCGTGTTCAGGCTTTGCAAGGTGTCGTCGCGGCGCTTGATGCGGATCGGCGACGAGGTGCGCGTCTCGAGCCCGGTCAGCACGGCGTCGTGCTTGAAGTAGCCGCGCACCTGCTTGTCGAACGCCGGGAAGGCTTCGCGCAGCGCCGTCACGGCGAACTCCGGCAGGATTTGCGCCAGGTCGGTCAGGTGCACGCCCGGCTTGTACGACGGCACCACGGCGCCGAACGCGGTCGAGGCGCGGCCGGCGACGAAGTCTCCCATCAACTGGCCCGGGGCGTTATAGGTGCTCCCGCCCAATTCAAACGCTTTTTCCTCCAGCCGGCGCTGGAACTCGATGCCGGCCAGCGGGTGGCCCGGATAATCGACTTCCGGCGAGATGCTCACCACGATGGCGCTGTTGGCGTTGCGCTCGTTGCGCGAATACTGGCTCATGCCGTTGGTGACCACGCGGCCCGGTTCGGACGCGGCCGCCACCACCGTGCCGCCCGGGCACATGCAGAAGCTGTAGACGGCGCGGCCGTTGGAGGCGTGGTGCACCAGCTTGTAGTCGGCCGCGCCAAGGATCGGGTGGCCGGCGTTGGGGCCGAAGCGACAGGTGTCGATCAGCGACTGCGGGTGCTCGACGCGGAAGCCGATCGAGAACGGCTTGGCCTCGATGTAGACGCCGCGCTCGTACAGCATTTCGAAGGTGTCGCGTGCGCTGTGGCCGATCGCCAGCACCACGTGGTTGGTGACGATTTTTTCACCGCTCTCGAGGGTCAAACCGCGCACCTGGCCGCCGTCACCGAGTTGCTCGATCTCGATGTCGACCACCTTGTTTCCGAAGCGGTATTCGCCGCCCATGGCCTCGATGTTGGCGCGCATCTGCTCGACCATCTTGACCAGGCGGAAGGTGCCGATGTGCGGCTTGCTGACGTAGATGATCTCCGCCGGCGCGCCGGCCTTGACGAACTCGGTCAGCACCTTGCGGCCGTAGTGTTTCGGGTCCTTGATCTGGCTGTAGAGCTTGCCGTCCGAGAAGGTGCCGGCGCCGCCTTCGCCGAACTGCACGTTCGACTCCGGGTTCAGCTCGCGCTTGCGCCAGAAGCCGAAGGTATCGACGGTGCGCTCGCGCACCTGCTTGCCGCGTTCGAGGATGATGGGCCGCAGGCCCATCTGCGCCAGGATCAGCGCGGCGAACAGGCCGCACGGCCCGGTGCCGATGACCACCGGGCGCGGGTTCCGGTCGTGTCCGGCCAGCTGCTCGCCGGCGGCGACGTACTTATAGGAGGTGTCCGGCGACGGCATCAGGTGGGCGTCGTGCTTGAGGCGTTTGAGCAGCGCGGCCTCGTCGCGGACGTCGACGTCGAGCGAGTAGATCAGCACGATCGCGGTTTTCTTGCGGGCGTCGTAGCTGCGCTTGAACACGGTAAAGCCGAGCAGGTCGGCGGCGGGGATGTCGAGGCGGGCCAGGATGGCGGCCGGCAATTCGTCCTCGGCATGGTTCAGTGGGAGCTTGACTTCATTTAAACGCAGCATGATCGATTCCTGAGAGGGCGCTGTCTAGGCGCCATGGCGGTCGGACCCGACGCGCGGGCCGCCGGCCCGGGTCCGGCCCGGCAAAGGCCGTATTTTACCAATATTGCCGGCCGGACGCAGCTTTCCCGGCCGGCCCGCCTGTTGAAATGCGGCCGATCGTCCGTCGGAAAAATATTAAACGCCGCGGCGGCATTTATAGAATATTAAGTTCAGCGGCCTGGGCGCGTTCAGCCTGCCGCAGCGCGGCGCGGCGCTACCATTATTAATCGGCGACCGCTTGCGCCGCGCCACGGATAATATGCGCTTATTCTCCGGCGATGTTTTATCGGCGTAGCTCTTATTCCCGGATTTATATGTCGGTTATTCGTCTGAATTTTGCCGCCGGTACGCCCTCCTTAGGCCGGCTGAGCGCACCGATCATCCCGCCTCATCGGCGCCGCGCCGCTTTGCCAAAGACAAAATATTGCATATAAGAAATGGTTTGTATGCCGGCAACGGATGTGTTTGTTGTTAAAACACGACTTGCACCAGATTGGGTCGCGTCCGGGTTTTCTACGGCCCAAGCTCCAGTTCGCCTAACGCGGCGCGCCGGCCGGAGCTGAAATCCTGCTTCGGCGACCTCTGCGATGCCCGGGTTTCAATGTTCTTTGTTTTGCGGATGGCGTGGCGGACGTTGATTTTCTGTGGTTGCTCCTTGACGGCAGCGGGTTTTGATGCAAATCCCCCGAGCAACGTTACTTCCGAGCGGAAAGCATGGCCATGTTGTCGTTTTGTTGTTTTTTCAGGCGGAGATTGTTGTCATGTAGGACATGAAAAATGTTGAACTGAAAATATTTCTCCCGATTCCGGTGCATCTTGTTGTCAAGACGAGACAAATAAAAATAATGTCAAATTAATATCACTGCGGTGGGAAGGATTGCCGCCCAACCCTGCGCCCCAAAATGGTGCGTCACGTATTGATACCCTCTCCGCCGACCGGACCGGCCATCAGGTTTATTGACAATGGTCGAGGTGCTATGTTTTTATGAATGGCGGCAAAGTTCTGGATTATTTCGCCCATGATCCATTCCCGGACTTCGCCACCGGTAACAACAAGTTTTGAAAGAGCAGGGCAGCAATCGGGTGGTTTTATCAAAACTTCCGATGAGCTTATAAAAGAAGAGGGTCGTTTTACTCGTCGTTCAAAAGATGCAGTGAAACGTCTAATAAACACACCAAGGGAATTCAATATAATGATCAAGGAAACAGTATTGTCTCGCTCGATCCGCGTGATGTTCATCGGCGGTATCGCGCTGGGTGCGCATGTCGCGTCCGCGCAGAACGCGGCCGAACCGATGCAAAAAGTGGAAGTGACCGGTTCGCGCATCCCGACCCTCAACACCGAAGGATCGAGCCCGATCACGGTGGTGAGCGCCAAGGACATCAAGGTCGATGGCGTGCGCAACACGGAAGACATCCTCAACAACCTGCCACAGGTGTTCGCCGGCCAAGGCTCGGCCGTGTCGAACGGCGCGACCGGTACCGCGACGGTCAACTTGCGCAACCTCGGTTCGGACCGCACGCTGGTGCTGGTCAACGGCAAGCGCCTGCCTGCCGGTAGCGTGCAGGATTCCGCTCCCGATCTGAACGAAATTCCCGCTGCCCTGATCAAGCGCGTCGAAGTGCTGACCGGCGGTGCCGGTGCGGTCTACGGCGCCGGCGCCGTGGCCGGTGTGGTCAACTTCATCCTGCGCGACAATTTCGAAGGCGTCGAAGTGCAGGCCAACCTGTCTGGCTACAACCACCAGCAGGGTAATGGCGTGGCCAAGGCCGTGTCCGACCGCAACTTCCCTCTGCCGGGCGACGCCAAGTTCGACGGCAAGACCAAGGATGCCAGTATTTTGATCGGTGGCAACTTCGCCGACAATCGCGGTAACGCCACGCTGTTCTTCAATTACAAGGAAACCGACGCCGTGCTGCAATCGGCGCGCGACTTCACCTCGTGCGCGCTGGCGGGCAGTGACGACGGCTTCGCTTGCTCCGGTTCGGGCACGCAGGCCAGCGGCCGCATCCGCATCACCGGCAACGGCTTTACCAACGACGGCAATGGCGGCGTGAAGCCTTACACCGGCGCCGATGCGTATAACTTCGGTCCGTTGAACTATCTGCAGCGTCCGTCGAAAATCTACGGCTTCAACGCCACCGCGCATTTGGACATCACCGACAAGATGCGCGTCTACCAGCAGTTCGCGTTCCACAATTATTCGACCGACGCCCAAGTGGCGCCGGGCGGCATCTTCTACGGCATCCAGGCCAACATCCGCTCCGACAACCCGATGTTGACCCCGGCCTGGCGCAACGCGCTGGGTCTGAACACGGTCGACAACGTCGACGTCACCATCGGCAAGCGTAACGTCGAGGGCGGCCCGCGTATCAACTCGATCAACGATACCTCGTTCCGCGAAGTGTTGGGCCTCAAGGGCGAAGTCGGCAACTGGAGCTATGACGTCTTCGGCCAATACGGCCGCGTCAGCCACAGCGAGAAAAACAGCAACTACTTCTCGGCCCAGCGTACCGCGCGCGCGTTTGACGTGGTCAACGTCAATGGCGTGGCCACTTGCGCCTCGAAGGTCAGCGGCGCCGACGACAAGTGCGTACCGTACAACCTGTTCGGCGGTCCGATCACCGCTGAGCAACTGGCGTACCTGAACACCTCCGGCATCATCACCGGCTACACCCAGCAACTGATCTACGGCGGTAACATCGGCGCCGATCTGGGCGTGTACGGCATCAAGAGCCCATGGTCGAGCGCTGGCGTAGGCGTGTCGTTCGGCGCCGAGCGCCGTGCCGAGAAGCTGGTGTTCTCGCCGGATGAAACCTCGCTGTCGGGCGACCTGGCCGGTTCGGGCGGCGCCTCGCCACCGCTGACCGATGGTTACTCGGTCAAGGAAGTGTTCGGCGAATTCCGCCTGCCGCTGCTTGAAAACAAGTTCCTGGCCAAGTCGCTCGATGTGAACGGTTCGTTCCGTCGCTCCGAGTACAGCACCAATCACACCGCCAACACCTACGGCGCCGGTATCGACTGGGCTCCGGTCGACACCCTCCGCGTCCGCGGCAGCTACCAGCGCGCGGTGCGTGCAGCGACCATTCCGGAATTGTTCAACCCGCAAACGATCGGCAACAACGGCCCGTCCAACGATCCGTGCGCCGGTATCGGCGCCTTCGGTTCTTCGACTGGTCCGACCGCCACCGCGGCGCAGTGCGCACGCACCGGCGTTACCGCGGCGCAGTACGGCAACCTGGAGAGCAACCCGGCCAACCAGTACTCGAGCCAGACCGGCGGCAATCCGAACGTGGCGCCTGAACGCGGCACCACCTACACCGCCGGTATCGTCCTCACGCCTGTCAAAAACCTGACGATGACTGTTGATTACTTCAACATCAAGATCGAGGACACGATCAGCACGGTTGATCCGACCATCGCTCTGAACCAGTGTCTGCAGACCGGCAACCCAGTGTTCTGTTCGCTGGTGCAGCGTGACTCGCGTGGCTCGTTGTGGCAGTCGCCTAACGGCCCAGCCGGCTTCATCGTCGCCACCAACGCCAATATCGGCAAGGTTGCAACCTCGGGTCTGGATCTGGCCGGTAACTACGCCCTGCGTCTCGGCACAGCCGGCTCGCTTAGCTTCAATCTGGCCGGTACCTACACCAAGAAATTTACCACCGAGAACGTTCCAGGCCTGGGCGACTACGATTGCGCTGGTTACTTCGGCGCGACCTGCGGCACCCCGACCCCGAAATGGCGTCACAAGTTCCGCACCACCTGGTCGACGCCTTGGGACTTCGACGTGTCGGCGACCTGGCGCTACATCAAGGGCACCAAGCAGGAAGGCTTGAACCCGAGCCCATTGCTGGCTGCCGACGAAGATAACATCCCGGCATCGATCGAAGATCACATCGACGCACGCAACTACCTGGATCTGAACGTTCAGTATCCAATCACCAAGAAGATCAGTCTGAGCTTCGGCGTGAACAACTTGCTCGATAAAGATCCACCGATCGTGTCGACCAACGTGACCGCCGCCGCCGGCTTCGCCAACGGCAACACCTACCCACAGGTGTATGACTCGATGGGCCGTTACATCTACATGAACCTGACCGCGCGCTTCTAAGCCGATCGGATCCGGATGTGACAAAGGCGCTCAGCTTCGGCTGAGCGCCTTTTTTATGCCGGCGCCGTTGGCGCCGGCGCTGCCTACGAATAGTCGACCGGATCGTCGCCCTTCTTGAAGGCGTTCATGGCCACGGTCATGGCGCTGATCATGTCGCGCTCGGCAGGCGACAGGTGCGGGTGCCAGATGTCGAAGATCAGCACCACGCGCAGCTTGTCGCTGTCGTTCCACGCCTCGTGCTCGATGGTGTCGTCGAACACCCAGGCCTGGCCCGGCACCCACTGGCGCGTCTCGTTGGCCACGCGGAAGCCGCAACCGGGCGGCACGATCAGCGGCAGGTGGGTCACCAGGCGCGCATTGCTCACGCCCACGTGCGGCGGGATGCGGGTCTTGGGCTTGAGTAGCGAGAACATCGCGGTTGGCGTGCGCCCGGCCTGCTCGGGCTGCGGCGCGCCGCCCAGCAGGGCCATGGTGCGCGGACATTGCGCCGCGTTCGCCGCGACCGGCGCGCCGTCCTTGATTAAATGGAAGGCGCTCCAGCGCGGTGAGTTGTTCAACTCTGCGAACTGGTTGTGCGGCACGTCGTCGGCGTAGGTCAGGTAGGGCGTGAAGCCGTCCTCCTGTTGCAGCACCGCCAGGAACTCGTCGCGGATGGTGTCGGTGCCGGCCTCGATCGCGTCGAGCCACGGGAAGTCGGCGCGCGCCAGGAACGGCGTCGGCACCAGGCCCGGGTAGTGGTACAGCATCGACTCGGACTCGTAGCGGCGCTTGCGCCCGACCATGATGTCGACCGATTCGCGGAAGCGGCGCAGGTCTTCGCCGGCGTGGCGCTGGTATTGCTGCTCGAGGAACTGATCGAGGAAGCGGCCGTAGCCGGCCTGGTAGTCGCCGACGTATTTCCTCGCGTGCTCGACCGCGTCGCGCATGCCCGGGTCGAGCTGCTCCAGCGGCGGGGCGACCTGGGTCACCGCGCCGTAGACCGACGCCGACTGGTGGGTCTTGCCCTGGCGCTCGAGCAGGTTGGCGCGCAGGATCAGCGCCACCATATTGGAAGGGTCGGCCACCAGGGCGTTGTGGATCGCGGTCTGCTCGGCCGCTTCGTCCTTTTGCGCCTGGCAGGCCAGCGCCAGGTTGATCCAGGCTTGCGGATCGTCCGGGGTGGCCTGCACCAGGCGCTCGAACGCAAGGCGGGCGGTGGCGTGGTCGCCGTAGCGGAAGGCGCGCTTGCCCAGCGCGGCCAGCGCCAGCGGATGGGCCGGCGCCAGTTCCAGCATGCGCGCCCACAGGCGGGCGGCGTCTTCTTCCTTGCCGGCTTTGGCGGCCTGGACGGCGGCGGCTTCCAGGATCGCGATTTCGGGGTCAGCCATGAACGGACTCTTTTCTTTTATGGTGGAAACTGGCGGTTGCCAGAAGAAAAATTATAGCGTGCCTGCCGGGGCGCGCCGACAAAAAAAACCCGCGCGGCCTGGCGGCGCGCGCGGGTTTTCGCGGGGAGTTGTGGCTGCGGTCGCGGGCTTATTTCAGGCGCGCGGCGATGGCGGCGACGCGCGCGCCGTAGGCCTTGGCGGTGTCGAGGTCGCCTTGCGGGATTTCATCGACACCGGCGTCCGACGGCGACTGCGCCATGGCACCGACCGAGCCGCCGATGTTGTTGAGGTCGGTGCGCTGGGCGGCCTTGGTGTTCGACGGCAGCATGCCCAGGCTGACCCAGATGCCGCCGTGCTGCGAAGCGAGCGTGTTCAGGTAGACCAGGGTGTTTTGCTTGTCGCCGCTGAAGCTGGCGCTGTTGGTGAAGCCGCCGAAGACCTTGTCCTTCCAGCCGCTGCCGAACCAGACCTTGGAGCTGGCGTCGGCGAATTTCTTGAACTGCCAGCTCGGGCCGCCCATATAGGTCGGCGTGCCGAAGATGATGGCGTCGGCCGCCGCCAGCGTTTCCCAGGCGCCGTCGGGCAGGTTGCCCTCGGCGTCGATGGCCAGCAGTTCGCCACCGGCGCCCTCACTGACGTACTCGGCGACACGTTTGGTATGTCCATAACCGGAGTGATAGACGATGACGATTTTGCTCATGTGGCCTCTTCAATAGAAAGTGTGTGGGAATCTATAGAGTAGAGCACGGATGGCGGTTCGACAATACTAACCCGAAGGTAGGGGGAGGGCAGGCGCTGCTGGCGGCGCTTGGCGGCGCTTGGCAAATTACGCGCTGCGCGCTAATCCGCCCTACGTGTGCGGCGTGTAACTACATCCCGCCCCAGATCGCGCTCAGCGCGCCGACGGCCGCCAGCGCCGCCGTCTCGGTGCGCAGGATGCGCGGGCCCATCGACAGCGGCAGCGCGCCGTGACGCAGCGCCAGTTCTTCCTCCTGCTCGCTCAGGCCGCCCTCGGGGCCGATCACCAGGGTGACCGCCTGCGCTCCCTGGTGGCGCGCCCAGTCCGGCAGCGACTGCTGCGCGCGCGGCGTCAGGATGATGCGGCGGTGCATGTCCTGCTGCGTGATCCATTGCTTGTAGTCCTGTAGCGGCGCCAGCCGGGCCAGCCGGTTGCGCCCGCTCTGCTCGGACGCCGATTCGATGATGCCGCGCCAGTGCCCCATCTTTTTTTCCGCGCGCTCGGCCGACAGGCGCACCACGCAGCGCTGCGCCGCGAGCGGCTGGAAGCCCGACACGCCCAGCTCGATGGCCTTCTCGATGATCCAGTCCATCTTGGTCCCTTCCGGCAGCGCCTGCGCCAGGGTGACGGCGAACGGCAGTTCGACGTCGCGCGCATGGTGGGCCTTGATCTCGACGGTGGCGCTGCGGCGTTCGATCTGAACCAAGGTGGCGCTGTATTCGCCCCCTTCGCCGTTGAACAGCGTGATCAGCTCGCCCTGGGCCAGCCGCAGCACCTGGATGTGATGGGCCACGGTGTCGGGCAGGGTGACGAGCTGGCCGACGGCCAGCGGCTGGGGAATGTGAAAGCGGGGCATGCAAAAGTCCGGTCGGTGGTGACCGACAATTTTAATCGCTGTGCAAGCGTCTTGGTGACTTACTTATGGTTATGACTGGAAGTTACAAAATTGGCGCGATTGTGGTGCGAGGTGGCGCGATATTTGTGCAAAGGTCGGGTTCGTGATTAAAATCCGCACCAAGATGGGAAGTTGGCGTGAACGACGTTTTCACGCTTTAACTAAAATTCTGAAAAGGTCTTAAATATAAAACTTCATATCGATAATGGCATTTTAGGCTGAATAAAAAATGTAACCGGCCTTTATTGTAGGGGGAATGTGTGGCTTCATCGTAAAGTAATATTATTGGATACTGTATACAATTCGTTCGGATTTGCCTGTTTTTTAGTCATATCGTTGTTTTCTTGCATTATGAAAGTGCCTTCATTGACAGTGCAATTCTGTCCATGGTGTTATCGGTTGCGCAGGCCGTGAAATTTTGCGAACTGTGATTATTGGTAAACAGATCTCCGTCAGAGAGACAACGGGCAATGGTGCCCACAAGGCAAATCTTCTTAATCGGGAAAACACATGTTCAGGAAAACAGTCTTAGTGAATGCGCTGTCGATCGCCTTCGGCACGGCGGCGTTGACGGTGGCAGTGACCCAGCCGGCGATGGCGCAATCCAACGCCTCGGGTAATATTTTCGGCCAGGTCGAATCGCCGTCCGGCGCCTCGATCGTGGTGGAGAACAAGCAAACCGGCTTAAAGCGGACGGCGCTACCGGAAGCGGGTGGGCGCTACCAGCTTACCGCGTTGCCGGTGGGCCGCTACACGGTCCAGTTGGTGCGCGACGGCAAAGTGGTCGGCAGCAATGAAGTCGAGGTGCAAATCGGCCAGGGCGTCAACGCTTCCTTCACCGGCGCCGTGCAGGCGGTGCAGGTGACCGGCCGCCGCAGCCGCATCGACATTTCCAACACCAACAGCGGCGTGTCGTTTACCGCCAGCGAGCTGGCCAAGCTGCCGATCACGCCGTCGGTGGCGTCGATCATCCAGCTCGCGCCCAACACCACGCGCGGCGACTCGCGCTACGGCGACGGCAACGCGCCGAGCTTCGGCGGTTCGGCCGCATCCGAAAACGCCTTCTATATCAACGGCTTCCCCGTCACCAACGTGCTGTTCCAGGTCGGCACCTCCGAACTGCCGTTCGGCGCCATCGGCGGCGCGCAAATCCTCACCGGCGGCTTCGGCGCCGAATTCGGCCGTTCGACCGGCGGCGTGATCAACATCTCGACCAAGAGCGGCACCAACACCTGGGAGGCGGGCGGCAGCGTCAGCATCGAGCCGAACTCGTTGCGCGCGACCGAAAAGAACATCTATTACGGCAACAACGGTCTGGCGACCGACGGCAAACTGTACCGGTATAACCAGGACAACACCCGCGACAACACCATCGCCAACGTCTATGTCAGCGGCCCGATCATCAAGGACACGCTGTTCTTGTACGCCAATATTGAGCGCACCAAGACCGACATCGACAACAGCCGCGCCAACGCCGACAGCACGGCGCTCAACACCGGCTGGGAGGAGCGGCGCGACACCATCAATCGCGGCCTGGTCAAGGTCGACTGGAACATCAACGACAACCACCGCCTGGAAGGGACCTACATCAACGACGATCCGAAGTCGGACCGCACCTACTACAGCTACGACTACAACACCCTGGCGCATGGTGCCAAGACCGGCGGCGCCCACTACGAAAGCTATGGCCCGACGCCGGTGGCCGCCCGCGTCGGCGCCGAGATCAAGATCCTCAACTACACCGGCAACCTGTCCGACGACGTGACCCTGACGGCCATGGTGGGCAAAAGCCGGACCGAGCACGTGTACGATCCGGTCGGCTATAACCCGACCATGTTCCAGGTCACCGCGCCGGAAACGGCGCGCATCCCCGGCTTCAGCTACAACAGCCCGCAGACCACCACCGGCAACATCCTGGCGCCGGGCGCCTTCGACGAGCAGAAGGTGATGAACCTGAACCTGCAGTACAAGGTGGGGGACCACACCATCCGCCTCGGCGCCGACCAGAACAAGATCAGCTCGAAGGCCGGCAACAGCCGCGCCGGCGGCGGCACCTGGGTCTACGCCTTCGCCAAGGACCCGAACGTGCCGATCAACTCGGCCATCCCGGCGCCGGCCACCAACGGCGGCTTCGGCAGCCAGGGTTACTACGTCAGCCGGGTGCTGTCGTCGGGCGTGTCGACACCGTCGGTCGACCAGGACGCCCAGTACATCGAGGACACCTGGCAGGCAACCGCCAAGATCATCCTCAAGGCCGGCCTGCGCAACGAGCAGTTCACCAACTACAACGGCGACGGCCAGCCTTACGTGTCGATGCGCCACCAATTGGCGCCGCGCTTCGGCGCCACCTGGGACGCGTTCGGCGACTCGTCGCTCAAGGTGTTCGCCAACGCCGGCCGCTACCATCTGCAAATGCCGACCAACGTCGCCGTGCGCGCTGCCGGCGCCTCGCTCAACACGTCGGAGTTCTATACCTACACGGGGGGCGATCCGGCCACCGGCGCGCCGACCGGTCTGCGCGCGCTGGGCGCGCTGTACTCGGCCAACAACGAGTTCGGCCAGTCGAAGGACCCGCGCGGCGTGGCCGCCCAAAACATGGACTCGCTGTACCAGGACGAGCTGATCCTGGGCTTCGAGCGGGCCTGCTCGCCCAGCCTGAACTTCGGCGCCAAAGTCACGTACCGCAAACTGAAATCGACCATCGACGACTTCTGCGACCAGCGTCCGTTCGACAAGTACGCGGCCGACAATGGTATCGAGAACAACTTCGTATTCAATTGCGCGCTGTTCAATCCGGGCAAGGACAACGACTTCCTGGTCGATTACGCCGGCGACGGTTCCAAGCTGACGCCGGTGCACCTGACGGCTGCCGAGCTGGGCTATCCGGAGGTCAAGCGCAGCTACGCGGCGCTGGACCTGTTCGCCGAACACCCGCTGCGCAACGGCTGGTACGGCAAGATCAACTACACCTTGTCGCGCAACAAGGGCAACACCGAAGGCCAGACCCGTTCCGATTCGGGCCAGGCCGACGTCTCGACCACAGCGGTGTTCGACTATCCGGAGTTGTCGCTGAACTCGGATGGCTTGCTGCCGAACGACCGCAAGCACCAGATAAAGGCCTACGGGTTCTACCAGTTCACCGACCAGTTCACCGTCGGCGGCAACCTGCTGCTCGCTTCGGGACGGCCCAAAAACTGCATCGGCAACTTGCCCGATTCGTACTACATCGCCAAAAACGACGCCACCGGCTACGGTTCGGAGTTCTTCTTCTGTAACGACCAGGCGGCGGCGCGCGGCAGCCGGGGCCGCATGCCCTGGGACACCCGCCTCGACCTGAACCTGGCCTATAGCCCGAGTTTCCTGAAAGGCTTGATCCTGCGCGCCGACGTCTTCAACGTCTTCGACCGCAAGACCGCCCAGAACCAGACCGAGTCGTACAACACCGGGCGGGGTCCGAACGCCCTGTACGGCAACGTGATCAGCTATACCGCGCCGCGCTCGGTCAAGCTGACCGCCGAGTACAGCTACAAGTTCTAAAACAAGTTCCAAACCTCTGCTTGTTGGTTTGATAATGCCGCCCGGTTGACGACCGGGCGGCATTTGGCGTTTGGGCCGTTGCAAATCCGCCAATTTTAGGCCGCCGGGGTGGGCTCTGGTAGAATACTGCGTTCAGCAGCACGGCAGTTGGCAGCTCCAGGATTCCAAACCTCCCGCACTTACTTACACCATGAACACTACGCTCCCGCACACCCAAATGGCTAACGCGATCCGCGCGCTGGCAATGGACGCCGTCCAGAAGGCCAATTCCGGCCACCCAGGCATGCCGATGGGCATGGCCGAGATCGCCGTTGCGCTGTGGAGTGGCCATTACAGCCACAACCCGGCCAACCCGAAATGGGCGAACCGCGACCGCTTCCTGTTGTCGAACGGCCACGGCTCGATGCTGCACTACGCGCTGTTGCACCTCTCCGGTTACGCGGTGACGATGGACGACATCAAGGCGTTCCGCCAGATGCACTCGAAGACCCCGGGCCACCCGGAAGTGGACGTCACGCCTGGTGTGGAAACGACCACCGGTCCGCTGGGCCAGGGCTTGGCCAACGCGGTCGGCATGGCGCTGTCCGAATACTTGCTGGCCAGCGAATTCAACAAGCCGGGCCTGGAAGTCGTCGACCACTACACGTACGCCTTCGTCGGCGACGGCTGCCTGATGGAAGGCATCTCGCACGAGGTGTGCGCGCTGGCCGGCACCCTGGGCCTGAGCAAGCTGATCGCCCTGTACGACGACAACGGCATCTCGATCGACGGCAAGGTCGAAGGCTGGTTCACCGACGACACCCCGGGCCGCTTCGAAGCGTACGGCTGGAACGTCATCCGCGCGGTCGACGGCCATGACGTGGGCGCCGTGTCGGCCGCGATCGCCGCCGCCAAGACCTCGGACAAGCCGACCCTGATCTGCTGCAAAACCATTATCGGCAAGGGTTCGCCGAACCTGCAGGGCGGCGACAAGGTCCACGGCGCCGCGCTGGGCGACAAGGAAATCGCCGCCGTGCGCGAACACCTGGTCTGGACGTCGGTGCCGTTCGAGATCCCGGCCGAGCTGTACACGGCGTGGGACGCGAAAGCGTCCGGCGCCAAGGTCGAGTCCGAATGGAACGCCAAGTTCGCCGAGTACACCGCCCAGTTCCCGGCCGAAGCGGCCGAACTGACCCGCCGCATGAACGGCGAACTGCCGGCCGCCTTCGACGGCGCGCTGGCCGCCGCCATCGCCTCGTGTGTCGAGAAAAAGGAAAACATCGCCACCCGCAAGGCCAGCCAGAACGCCATCCAGGCGCTGGCGCCGGTGCTGCCGGAATTCCTGGGCGGCTCCGCCGACCTGACCAGCTCGAACCTGACCAACTGGAAGGAATCGATCGCCGTCCGCTCCGGCAAGCCCGGCAACCACGTCAACTACGGCGTGCGCGAATTCGGCATGAGCGCGATCATGAACGGCATCACCCTGCACGGCGGTTTCATTCCGTTCGGCGCGACCTTCCTGACCTTCTCCGACTACAGCCGCAACGCGCTGCGCATGGCCGCGCTGATGAAGCTGCGTTCGATCTTCGTGTTCACGCACGACTCGATCGGCCTGGGCGAAGACGGCCCGACCCACCAGTCGGTCGAGCACATCTCGTCGATGCGCCTGATCCCCAACCTGGACAACTGGCGTCCGTGCGACACCGTCGAATCGGCGGTGGCGTGGGGCGAGGCGGTCAAGCGCAAGAACGGCCCGTCGACCCTGATCTTCTCGCGCCAGAACCTGCCGTACCAGGAGCGCAGCGCCGAGCAGATCGCCGACGTCGCCCGTGGCGGCTACGTGCTGAGCGAAGCGGCCGACGCCAAAGTGACCCTGATCGCCACCGGTTCGGAAGTCGAGCTGGCCGTCGCCGCCGCCTCCGCGCTCAAGGCCGAAGGCATCACCGCGCGCGTGGTGTCGATGCCGTCGACCGACGTGTTCGACCGCCAGGACGCCGCCTACAAGGCAGCCGTCTTGACCAAGGGCATACCACGTGTGGCCATCGAAGCCGGCGTGACCGATTTCTGGTACAAATATGTCGGCCTGGAAGGCGCCGTGGTCGGCATCGATACCTTCGGTGAATCGGCCCCGGCGGGCGTGCTGTTCAAGCATTTCGGCTTCACGGTGGAAAACGTCGTGGCGAAAGTCAAACTGGTCATTGCATAATCTATAATTGCAGACCGGACTACCTTATTTTTTTAATCAGGAGCAGAGTATGACGATCAAAGTTGCAATCAACGGCTATGGCCGTATCGGCCGCAATGTATTGCGCGCTTTCTACGAAGGTGGCAAGAAGCAAGACATCCAGATCGTGGCGATCAACGACCTGGGCGACGCCAAGTCGAACGCCCACCTGACCCGCTACGACACCGCCCACGGCAAGTTCCCTGGCACGGTGGAAGTCGACGGCGACAACATGATCGTCAACGGCGACGTCATCCGCGTGTTCGCGCAGCGCAACCCGGCTGAAATCCCATGGGGCGACCTGGGCGTGGACGTGGTGCTCGAGTGCACCGGCTTCTTCACCACCAAGGAAAAGGCTTCGGCCCACCTGAAGGGCGGCGCCAAGAAAGTCATCATCTCGGCACCGGGCGGCAAGGACGTCGACGCCACCATCGTGTACGGCGTCAACCAGAACGTGCTGAAGTCGACCGACACCGTCATCTCGAACGCATCGTGCACCACCAACTGCCTGGCCCCGCTGGTCAAGCCGCTGAACGACGCCATCGGCCTGGAAACCGGCCTGATGACCACCGTCCACGCCTACACCAACGACCAGGTGCTGTCGGACGTGATGCACGAAGATCTGCGCCGCGCCCGTTCGGCCACGATGAGCATGATTCCGACCAAGACCGGCGCCGCCGCCGCGGTCGGCCTGGTGCTGCCGGAGCTGAACGGCAAGCTGGACGGCTTCGCGATCCGTGTGCCGACCATTAACGTTTCGCTGGTCGACCTGTCGTTCATCGCCAAGCGCGACACGACCGTCGAAGAAGTCAACGCGCTGATGAAGGCCGCCTCCGAAGGCGCCCTGAAGGAAGTGCTGACCTATCAGACCGAACCGCTGGTGTCGATCGACTTCAACCACAACCCGGCGTCGTCGAACTTCGACTCGACGCTGACTAAAGTGTCGGGCCGCCTGGTCAAGGTATCGTCGTGGTACGACAACGAGTGGGGCTTCTCGAACCGCATGCTGGACACCACCGTGGCGCTGATGACCGCGAAGTAATTCGTTTCATTCAATAGAAAGCCCTCCCGGCGCGATCCGGGAGGGCTTTTTTGTTTCGTGCGCCGAAATTGCGGCCATTCCTAACGCATAGGAAAGGTTAGTAATCGCTCACTGTTGTAAAAAGTGCGATTTGTAAATTTTGATACAAATCCACCCGGCCACACCCTTCACCCATGAAACGCGCTCATGCGAGACTGAACCGTCGGCCCGCGACAAGCTGGCCGGCGTTCGTCATGCAGTCGAACCGCGACTGTCGCCAATCATCGGGAGTTATTGAATGAGCTTAAAAGAAAAGCAGGGAGTTTTGTCCGTCCGCCTGGCACTGGGGGCGCTGGCCGGCGTTACGGTGCTGTTGTCGACCGCCCACGCGCAGACCGCCGTGGCGGGCGCCGCCGCCGAGCCGCCGAAGGTCATCATCACCGGTTCCAACATCGCTCGCATCGCCGGCGAGGGCGCGACCCCGGTGGAAATCATCACCCGCGAGGATATCCAGAAAAGCGGCGCCAGCACCGTGGTTGAAATGCTGAGCAAGCTGCCGTCGGTGGGTGTCGCGCTCGATGGCAACAGCTACAACTCGTTTGCCGGCGGCGCCAGCTCGGTGGCCTTGCGCGGGCTGGACGCGAAGTACACGTTAATTCTTCTCAACGGCCGGCGCCTGGCCAACTATGGCTTCGCCAACGGTGCCGAGAACAGTTTCGTCGATCTGAACAATATCCCGCTGGCGGCGCTCGAGAGCGTCGAGATCCTGCGCGACGGCGCCTCGGCCATCTACGGCTCGGACGCGGTGGCCGGGGTGATCAACTTCAAGACCCGCAGCAACTACCAGGGCATGGAGGTGAGCGGCAACCTCGGCGCCAACGTCAAGGGCGACGGCTCGACCTTCAACGCCAGCCTGACCAAGGGCTGGGGCGACCTCGACCAGGACGGCTACAACGTCCTGATGACCGTCGACGCGCTCAAGCGCAATTCGCTCTACGACGACAAACATTCGGCGTTGGCCAATCCCGACTACACCCGCTTCGGTGGCACCGATAAACACACGACGAGCCAGTTCCAGGGGTATGTGCGCGACTACGACAACGGCGAGCCGGGTTATGTCATTCCAGGTTGCAGGGGCACGGTGGGGATCGCCGCCGGTACGCTGGACCAGGTTTGCTTCACCACGCCGCGCGGCCAGCTGACGCCGCGCATCGAGCGGGTCGGGGTGTCGACCATCGTCACCAAGCGACTGGGCGGTGGCGACGAGCTGTTCGCCGAGCTCGGTTTTAACCATAACAAGTCGACCTATGAGCAAGGTTATCCAGGCTTTAGCAGCGCGCAGCTGGTGCCGACCGACGGCACCACCAATCCGGGCGTGCTGGCGCTGCCGGGCCCCACCGATACCACCTACGGTTTCACGCCCGGCGACCGCTTGCAGGTATTTCACGCGATCACCGAAGCCGGCCATAAAATCGAGACCATCAAGAACGACACCGCGCGCGTGGTGGGCGGCTGGCGCGGCACCTTGCAGGGCTGGGACAGCGAATTCGCCGTCAATCTGAACCGTAGCAAGCTCGACGACGACACCACCAACACCGTGTTGCTGGACGCGTCGACCCGGCTGCTCAACGATGGCATCATGGGCAGCGGCGGCTACGATCCATTCAATCCGGCCAATCCGATGAGCGTGGTCTCGCCGATGCTCTACAACATGCACCATAGCGCCACCTCCAAGCTGGAAATGGCCGAATGGAAAATGAGCAAGGCCGAGTTGTTCTCGCTGCAGGGGCGTCCGGTCGGCTTCGCCTGGGGCGCGCAGGCCAGCCATGAATCGATCGACGATGTCGCCGATCCGCAGACCTTGCTGGGCAATGTGGTCGATTACGGCGCCACGAGCAGCAAGGCCTCGCGCAGCGTCTATTCGGTGTACGGCGAGCTGGCCGTGCCGGTGCTGTCCAAGCTCGATGCCCAGTTGGCGCTGCGGGGCGACCGTTACAATGATTTCGGCACCAGCTGGAATCCGAAGGTGGCGCTGGCCTGGCGGCCGACGGACGCGGTGCTGCTGCGCGGTTCGGCCACCACCTCGTTCAAGGCGCCGACCTTGCCGGAGATCGGTTCGACCACCACCGCCTATAATACCGTGGCGGACTACGCCCGTTGCGGGCCGCTGGGCTACGTCGGCGCGCAGTGTTCCTACAGCCCGAAAATCTACCTGCAGGGCAATCCCGATTTGAAGGCGGAAAAGGCCAACAACTATTCGCTCGGGATTGTTTTGCAGCCGGTGAAAAACCTGTCGATGTCGCTCGACTGGTACGGCATCGACCAGCGCGACACGATCCAGGCGCTGGACCCGCAGTACATCGTCGACCACGAGGACAGCATTCCCGGTTACGCCGCGCTGATCGGCCGCGACCCGCGCAATCCGGCGCTGGAGGCCGCCCATCCCGGGCTGAACAAAGGCCGCATCAAGAGCATCACGACGCCGTTCAGCAATCTCGGCAAGACCAAGATCGCCGGCGCCGACCTGGACGTGAAGTATGACCTGTCGCTGGGCGGCTACGGCGCGCTGCACTTCCACGAGGTCAACAACCATACCTTCAAATACGACCAGAGCATCGCCCCCGGCGAGGCGACGCAAAGCCGGCTGGGCGGCACCTACCATCCGCGCTGGAACAACTCGTTCCTGACCGCGTATGAGTTCGGCGCACACGAGGTCGGTCTGACGGCGCGCACCGCCGCCGGCACGTTGAACATCACCGATCCGACCTATACCCAGGACGCGGCGGTCACTAACGCGCGCATTCCGTCGTACACGGTGTGGGACCTGAACTACTCGCTCAAGGCCAGCAAGACGCTGAGCGTGAACGTCGGCGTCAACAACGTGTTCGACAAGGCGATGGTGTATTCGAACAGCGTCTACAACGACACCTTCGTCCAGGGATTGAACGACGTCGTGGGCCGCTATGCCTATGTCAACGCGCGTTACGCGTTCTAGCCGCCAGCAGTAAAAAAGCCTTCCCGGCGCGAACCGGGAAGGCTTTTGTCGGAGGCTGCGACGGCGCCTTACAACGTCACGCGCAGGCCCAGGTAGTAGCGGCGGCCGATCGGATCGTAGACCGAGGCGTCGGTTTCCGTGCCGGTGGTGTTGCCCGGCAGGCCGCTGATGATGCGCGCCGGCTTGCGGTCGAACGCGTTGTCCATGCCGAAGTAGACCTGGAAGGCTTTCTTGACGTCATACGTTACCTGGAAGTCGGTGGTGGTGTAGGAACCGATCTTCGGCGCTTCGTTGCCATTCTCGAAGGTGTTCAGGAACTGGTCGTCCAGCTTGGAGCGGCCGGTGTAGGTGGTGGTGGTGCTGATGCCAACCGGTCCCCACTTGTACGCCAGGCCCAGCACGGCCTTGTTGCGTGGCGACTCCAGTTCGCCAGCCGACTCGTCCCTCTCTTCGCCTTGCAGCGGGACGTCCCACAAAGTTTTCAGGTAGGTGTAGGAGGTTTGCACCGCGAGACGGCCCGGGCCGACACGGTCCGCCCACGAGGCGGTCAAGTCGATGCCCTCGGTGCCCTTGCCGCCACTGTTCGACACCGCCGTATCGCTGTACTTGATCGAGCCGGCGCTGTACGAGCCTTCCGACACGGGACGGCGCGTGATGAAGCTGCAATAGTTGGCATTGCCGCCGTAGCACTGCTGCAGCGAATACTGGCGCGGCGTGCTGACGATGGCGTCCGAGATATTGATCTTGAAGTAGTCGGCCGTGAAGGTGAACTTGCTCAATACCGGAATCGACCGCGGCGTGACGACCACGCCGATCGTGCTCGAACGGCCCTTCTCGGCGGCCAGTTGGGGATTGCCGCGGTTGTAGCCGCTAATACCCTGCTGGTCCGATTGCGACTGGGTGAACACGCCACCGTTGGCGGCGATGTTGGCGTTCACACCGGGCGCCGCGCGGCAGGCCACGCTGGTAGGGTCGCTGCTGGTGGCGGTGACGCCGATGCAAGGATCGACCAGACCGCTCGGGAAATCCTGGCTGGGCGCCTGGTACAGCTCGTTGATGTTGGGCGCGCGGGTCGAGACCGCGCGCGTGCCGCGGAATTTGACGTCCGACACCGGCGTCCATTCGAAACCCGCGTTCCAGCTGTTGGTGCTGCCGACGGTGGAATAGTCGCCGTGGCGGAACGAGCCGCGGAAGTCCAGTGCCTGGACGAACGGCTTGTCCTTGAGCAGCGGCACGCGCGTTTCGGCAAATACCTCGCGCACGTTGAACTTGCCGTAGGTGGGCGGCGTCGCGTTGCCGGCGTTCAGGCCGGCCTGGGTCAGCGGATCGGCCACGCTGCTCGATTCCTCGCTGCGCCATTCATAGCCCGCCGCCAAGCCGATTTTACCGGCCGGCAGTTCGAACAGCTCGCCGCTGATGGTGCCGCCGGCGATCTTCTGGGTGATGCTGGTGGCCAGCGAGCCCGGCGCGGTCACATACTTGAGCGCCTCCTGGGTGATGGTGTTGTAGCCGAACACATTGAGCGGCACGCAGCCCTGGGCGCGCGCGACCGGGTCGGCGCACATGACGCCGCCATCCGGATTCGGAATGGCTTCAAGCGCCGAGCGGGCCGTCAGCGTGTTGATCTGGCCGGTGGAATTCTGCGATTCGGTGGTGCGGCCGTAGCTGACGAAGGCGTCGTAGTTCCAGTCGGTGAGCAAGCCCGGCAGGAAGCTGCCTTTCAGGCCGGTCGCCAGGCGCAGGGTGCTGCGGTCGACGGTGCTGTGGCGCGGGCCGAATTCGGCCAGCCGGCGGCTGAAGTTGTAGTCGCGCAGGCCGTCGTCGTTGTTGTCGATGCTGTTGTCGAACAGGTATTGCGGCACCAGCGGATTACGCACCTTGATGCCGTTGATCAGCGATTCGGCCGGCACCTGGCCGCCGTTGTTCTTGTAGATGTCGCCCGACGTCATCGGGTACGGCTCAATGTTGGTGTCGACCTTGGTCTGGGCGTAGGTACCTTCGAAGAACGCGTTGTTGTTGTCGTTGATCTTCAGGTTGCCATTGGTGGCGAACAGGAAGCGCTCGGTCGGCACGGCGATGGTGCGGTATTCCGAGCGGTTGAAACCGGTGGCGGCCAGGGTTGCGCTGCCGTTGGTCGACCACGGGATCACGTTGCCGTTGCGGTCGTAGGTGAAGCTGGTGCCGTCGCCGCGGAAAAAGCGGCCCTGCGGCGGGATGCTGGAATAGAACGGCGCCAGTGGCGTGAACAAATCCCTGGCGTCGCCGGTATCGCTCGCACCCAGCGAGGTCTGGTCGATGGCCGCGCCCAGGCGGGCACGGTCCTTGGACATCACGGCGCCCTGCTTGGAGTAGCCGAAGTGGCCCATGATGTTGCTGGCGCCGTCGGCGCTGCTGGTGCCGAAGGTCAGCCCCAGTTTGCGCTTCTGGTCGTCGTTCTTCTCCCAGGCGCGGCCGGCCGAGCCGTCGATCAGGATGCCGTTGAAGTTGCGCTTGAGGATGATGTTGACCACACCGGCGACCGCGTCCGAACCGTAGGTCGCCGAGGCGCCGCCGGTCAGCAGTTCGACGCGTTCGATGAAGTCGATCGGAATGGTGTTCAGGTCGACGGCGGTGTCGCCCGGCACGCCGGAGACGAAGCGGCGGCCGTTGACCAGCACCAGCGTGCGCGAGTCGCCCAGGTTGCGCAAGTTGACGGTGGAGACGCCGCCGCCTGAAGTCAGGAAGTTGGAGTTGGTGCGGCTCAAGGTCGGGGTGCCCATGGTCGGGTTCTTCTGCATCAGTTCCTGCAGGTTGACGGCGCCGGAGGCGGCGATGTCGGCCGAGCTGAGGATTTGCAGCGGCGACGGCGAATCGGCGTTCGGCGACGAGATGCGCGAACCGGTGATTTGCACTTTCTGGATCGGCTCGGATGCGGCTTCCTGCGCATGGGCCGCTTGCATCCCTAACGCCAGACCGGTGACGCAGATCATGCGCACGGACCGGGATAGTGTGGTCTCTTTCATCATTTGCAACTCCCTGAGTATTATGATTGGTGGTCTGATTGTCGAAACATTATTTTTTCGACCAGCCACTGTACTCAGTCGTTATTGGCACTGTAAATACGAACACTCTAGAAAATCAAAAAACCAACAATAGCAAAATGATAGTTGCGCTGCACCGTTGTGGTGCAGCCACAAACACGTCAACACAGTTGACTTTGGCAACGATATTACAGCTGGACGCGCAGCCCGACATAGAAACGGCGGCCGATGGGGTCGTAGGTCGAGGCATCGGTTTCGGTGCCGGTCTGGTTGCCGGGCAGGCCGCTGATGATCGGCGGCGGGTTGGCGTTGAACAGGTTGTCGATGCCGAGGTAGAGCTGCACCGATTTGCGCACGTCATAAGTGAGCTGGACATCGTTGTAGGTGCGTGAGCCGACGCCCACTGTGCCGGGCGCGATGCTCAGGCTTTTGAGGAACTGATCGTCCAGCGACACCGGTCCGGTGTAGGTGGTGGTCCAGTTGGCGCCGTACGGTCCCCATTTGTAGGCCAGGTTCAGGGTCGCGCGGTTGCGCGGCGCGTTGACATTGTTGGCCGTGACCTCGGCGACGTCGTGGTTTTTCTCGGCGTCCGGCGTGGCCTGTTGCCACAGCTTGCGCAGCCAGGTATGGGCCAGCCGGGCGCTCAGGTTGCCCGGCCCGACGCGCCCGGCCCAGGAGGCGGTCAGGTCGATGCCCTCGGTGCCGTAGCCGCCGCTGTTGGTGGAGGCGATGTCGCTATAGCGGATCGAACCGGCGCTGAGGTTGCCCACGGCGGCGGGGCGGCGCGTGATGAAGGAGCAAAAGTCCAGGTTGTTCTGGTTGTAGCACTGGTCGAGCGCGTACTGGCGGTCGGTGAAGACGATGGCGTCGGCGATCTTGATCTTGAAGTAATCAAGCGTGAACACCGCGCGCCTCAGCAGCGGAATTGCACGCGGCGTGACGACCAGGCCGACCGTGGTCGAACGGCCGGTCTCGGCCTCGAGGTTGGGGTTGCCCCGGTTATAGCCGCTGATGCCTTGCTGGTCGGCTTGATTTAACGTGAAGATGCCGCCGTTTGCCGCCATGTTGGCGGTAACTCCGGGCGCGTTGCGGCAATTGACCGCCAGCGGACTGGCGTCGCCGACCGATACGCCCTGGCACGGATCGACCAGTCCGGTGGGGAAGTCCTGGCTGGGCGCCTGGTACAGCTCGTTGATGTTGGGCGCCCGGGTCGATTGCGCGCGCGTCGCCCGCAGCTTGATGTCCGGCGTGACGGTCCATTCAAGGCCGGCGTTCCAGCTGTTGGTGGCGCCGACGGTCGAATAGTCGCCGTGGCGGAAGGTCGCCAGCGCGCTGAGCTCGCGCACCCAGGGGCGCTCCTTCAGCAAGGGCACGCGGGTTTCGACGAACACCTCGCGCACGGTGAACTGGCCGAAGGTGGGCGGCGTGGCGTTGCCGGCGTTCAGGCCGGACTGGGTCAGCGGATCGGGAATGGCGCTCGATTCCTCCGAGCGCCATTCGAAGCCGGCGGCGATGCCGATGCGGCCGGCCGGCAGGCCCGGCACCTCGCCGGTGGCGGAGGCGCCGACCAGCCGCTGCGTGATGGTGGTCAGCAGCGAGCCCGGCGCGGTCACATAGCGCAGCGCGTCGGGGCTGATGCTGTTGTAGCCGAACAGGTTGATCGGCACGCAACCCTCCTGGCGGGCGTTGACGTCGCGGCAGACCGGCGTGCCGTCGACGTCGGGGACCGCCTCCAGCGCGTTGCGCAGGCTCATGACGTTGACCTGCCCGGTGGAGCTTTGCGCTTCCTTGGTCTTGCCGTAGGTCAGATAGGCCTCGTAGTTCCAGTCGCGCACCGTACCCTTGAGTCCGGTGGACAGGCGAAAGGTGTCGCGCTCGACGTTGGACCGGCGCGGGCCGAATTCCGACAGGCGGCGGGTGAAGAAGTAGTCGGGCACGCCGTCGCCATCGGTGTCACTGATGCGGTCGTACAAATACTGCGGCACCAGCGGATTGCGCACCAGCGCGCCGTTGACCAGCGAGGCGGCGGGCACCTGGCCGCCGGGCTTGTAAACATTGTCCGATCCCAGCGCGAACGGTTCGATGTTGCTATTAACGCTGGTGGAGGCATAGGTGCCTTCGAAAAACGCGCTATGGTCGGGGTTGAAGGCCCAGGTGCCGTTGGCGGCGAACAGATAGCGCTCGATGGGCACGGCGATCAGGCGGTATTCGGAACGGTTGTAGCCTGTCGCGCCGACCCCTGTGCCCGGCGCGCCATTTTGATTCCAGGGAATAATGTTGTTGTTTGCGTCATACGTGAAATCTTCAGCGTCGCCGAAGAAGTGGCCCTGGGGGGCATAGCCGGAAAAGTTCGGCCGGCGCGGCACGAACGCCAGGTCGGGGCGTCCCTGGGTGATCGACGAGAATTGGTCCACGGCCGAACGCTCGCGGTCGCGCGAAAATACCTCGCCCTGTTTGGAGTAGCCGAAATGGCCCATCAGGTTGCTTGCGCCGTCGGCGCTGGTGATACCGAAAGTCAATCCCAGTTTCTTTCTGTAGTCGTCGCCTTCCTCGCTTTGCCCCACCAGCGAATCGAGCAGCACGCCGTTGAAGTTTTTCTTCAAGATAATATTTACCACCCCGGCGACCGCATCCGATCCGTAGGTGGCGGAGGCGCCGCCGGTCAATAACTCGACCCGCTCGATAAAGTCGGTGGGAATAGTATTGAGATCGACAGCGGTATCGCCGGGTACGCCGGAAACAAAACGCCGCCCATTCACCAGGACCAAGGTACGGGAATCGCCGAGATTGCGCAGATTGACCGTGGTCACACCCGCGCTCGATGTCAGGAAATTGGAATTGGTTCTGCTGACGCTGGGCGTTCCCATGGTCGGATTTTTTTGAAGTAATTCTTGCAGATTTGTTGCGCCGGATGCCGCTATATCGGCTGAGCTTAATATCTGCAATGGCGACGGCGATTCGGCGGCGGGGGAGGCGATGCGTGAGCCGGTAATCAGAACTTTCTGCATAGATTCAGCAGATTCCTGGGCATCGGCGATGGTCGTGCCGAATATCACACCGCTGGCGCAGATCATGCGGACCGAGCGGGCGAGCGATCTTTCTGTTGTCATTATCCGACTCCTTTTTGATTATCAACGTGATGTCACCGTTGAATAGACAGGAGTGGCGGTCGAGGAGTTCCCCTGCAAGCCAAGCTCGTTTTTGGCTTTTACGTGCCAATTTCAAGCATGATGCCCGGCCGAAACGACCTCTGGAACAAAAAAACGGGCGAAAAAAAGCCGGGAAGCATCCCGGCGGCAGCCATTTGAAGACGAATGAGTTATAAGCTCATTTATAAATCCCGGACCCCACAAACATATCGTCGACCTTTTCCACATACCCCGCCTTGGATTCGACCGCCTTTGTCACCGGATTGGGCCATTTGAAATCAACCCAGCCGCTGCCTTTGGTCTTGGCGAGTTCCACCATTTCCTTGATCATCGGTTTTCCCTCGTTATCTTTCAGGCCGATTAAAGGCTTGCCGACCATTTTAGGATTATTCCCGTGGGCTAAAGCGACGCCATTCAGATCATAAACGTAAACATATAAATCGCGGTCGTGAAACGTCGCGTTGGCCGGATCGGAAATGGCGGCAAAGGCTTTTTCCTTGCCGTCCGATTTAATCAGCGCGACCGCCCGCTTGACCATGGCGACGGCTTCTTCCTTGCTGCCTTTGTCGGCGGCATAAACGGTCGTGGACATCGCCAGCAGGCTGAATGCCACGGCACCCATTAATGTTTTCATGTCAATTCTCCAGGTTATCCAGGTTAAGTGAGGCGGCAGCGGGGCGCGGTGTTCTATATCGCGCTCTCATTTTCCGACTCTCCATAGTACTGCACTTAATCGGGTATCCCGTTGTTAGTCGGCAACATTTTGTCCAAAGATGAGTTGCCAGAGAGCTAATACGTTGGGCACGTGGGCGGCCATCGATCCCGGGTCGACCCGGGCCATATCCTGGCCCTGCAAACGCAACTGGTGCTGCAGCTTGCGTAACTGCCGGTAGGCGTCGCCGACCTTGGCGGCCAGATCGGCCGGAATCAAACCGAGCTCGCCGAACATCTTCAGCAAGGTGATATTGCCGATATTGATCGTCAGTTGCGGATAGGTCGAGGCGTGCCGCAGCACCAGGTATTGGACCATGAATTCGATATCGATCATGCCGCCCGCGTCGTTTTTCAGGTCGAACATCTGGGTGTGGTTAGGCTTGGCGTCCACCATCCGCTTGCGCATGGCAACCACTTCGCGCTTCAGCGGGCCGTCGACAGGACGTTCCTTGCGCAGCACCGACTCGCGGATCTGCTCGAAGCGCTCGCCGATGGCGGCGTCGCCAGCGCAAAAGCGCGCGCGCGTCAGCGCCTGGTGCTCCCATACCCACGCCGAGGTGTTCTGGTACTTTTCGAACGAGGCCACGCTCGACACCATCATGCCGCTGGCGCCGTCCGGGCGCAGCGCGGTGTCGATGTCGAACAGCGTGCCGGCCGGGGTTTGTGATGTCATCCAGGTAATAAAACGCTGCGCCAGCTTGGCGTACTGGGCCGGGGCGTCCTGGTCGGTGTCGTCATACAGGAAGATCACGTCCAGATCGGACACGTAGCCCAGCTCCTTGCCGCCCAGCTTGCCATAGGCGATGACGGCGAATTGCGGCACCTCACGGTGGCGGGTGGCGATGGTCTGCCAGATCGCCTTGATGGCGGCATCGACAATCTTGTCGGCCAGCGCCGACAGGTGGTCGGCCAGCCTTTCCACCGTCAGGTCGCCGGCCAGGTCCTGCGCCAGCAGGTGGAACAGCTGGGCATGGTGGATTTCGCGCAGGATGTCCATCTGGCGCTCGGTGTCGCCGGGCGCGGCGGCCAGCTGCAGCTCAAGATCCTGCGCCAGCGAGGCCGGGTCGAACACGGCGTTGCGCACGCGGTCGTCGAGCAGCTCGTCGAGCAGGATGGGGTGCAGGCTGAGAAATTGCGCGGCCCAGCCGCTGGCGTGCACCATGCGGATCACGCGCGCCAGGGTGTGCGGATATTCGGTCAGCAGCGACAAATAGGCCGAGCGGCGCGCCACCGCTTCAAGAAAGTCGAGCAGGCGGCCCAGCGTGGCCTGCTGGTTGCCGCCGCTCGATTCGGCCGAGCACTCGATAATCAGCGGCAGCGCCGCGTTGACCAGGGCCAGCAGCCGGTTGCGGCTTGCTTCCGGCAGCGATTGCAGGCGCGGCGCCTGCCAGGTCGCGATCAGGCGCTTGGTGGCGACCTCGGGGGCGTCGAAGCCGAGTTCGGCGAAGCGGGCGATCATGGCGTCGCGATTGTCGGGATCGGCGCATTCGTTGCTCGACTGCGGATTGATGTCGTTCTCGCTGCCGCTGGTCTTGTCGGAGAACATTTCGTCGAACTGCCCGGCGACGAACTGGCGATGCGCCTCCAGCTGGGCCAGCAGGGTGGCCGCGTCGGGCAGTCCCATCATCTGGGCCACCAGCAGCCGGTCGGCCTCGTTGGCCGGCAGGGTGTGCGTTTGGGCGTCGTCGAGGTATTGCAGACGGTGTTCAAGATTGCGCAGGAAGGTGTAGGAAGCCAGCAGTTGGTAGACGATGGCGTGGCTTAGCAAACCTTTTTCGGCGATGGTACGCAGGGTGGTGCGGGTCGAGCGGTCGCGCAGCGCGGCATCGCGCCCGCCCCGTATCAACTGGAACACTTGCGCCAGGAACTCGATTTCGCGGATGCCGCCCCGGCCCAGCTTGACGTTGTTGCTGCGGTCCGGATGCAGCCGCTCCTGGCGGTTGACCTCGGCGCGAATTTGCGCGTGCATGTTGCGGATGGCGTCGATGACGCCGAAGTCCAGGTAGCGGCGGAACACGAACGGCCGCACGATGGCGTCGAGCGCGGTGATTTCCTCGGCCTGGCCGGTGACGGCGCGCGCCTTGACCCAGGCGTAACGCTCCCATTCACGGCCCTGGACGATCAGATATTGCTCCACCATGTTGAAGCTGGCCGCCAGCGGGCCGGAGCCGCCGTTGGGCCGCAAGGCCATATCGACGCGGAACGTGTAGCCATCTTCCGTGATCTCCGCGATGGCGGCGATCAGCTTCTTGCCGAGCCGGATGAAATACTCATGGTTGGACAGGCTGCGCTGGCCCGGCGCGACGACCGCCGTGTCGCCGTCCTCGGGATAGACGAAGATCAGGTCGATGTCTGACGAGACGTTAAGCTCGCGGCCGCCCTGTTTGCCCATCGCCAGCACAATCAATTCCTGCGGCAGGCCCGATTCGCGCCCGGTCGGGATGCCGTGGGCGGCGCTCATCTCGACGCTCAGTTCATGCAGATGGCGCTGGATGGCGAAATCGGCGAAGCGGGTCATGGTTTCCACCACTTCGGCCAGATTGGCCTGGCCTTCCAGGTCGCGCCGTATCAGTCCGCACACCAGCAGATTGCGCAACCGGCGCATCGCGCGCTGCAACGGCAGCGGCGGGGCGACCGCCGGCACGGCCGCCGCTTCCCGGGCCAGATAGGCGTCGAGGTCGATCTGGGCCAGCGGGATTTGCGCAATTTCATCGGCTTTGGCGGCGCGGTCGGGCGCGGCGGCCAGCCAGCGTTGATAGAAGCGCGACGCGGATGGGGGGACAGAAGATTTAACGGCGGAGGCGTTCATTGGCTGCTATTTTCCCGATACGAATAAGTTGGCCCCCGCCGGACGCGTAAAACCGGCGCAACAAGGGCTAACAGGCGCTGTGTTAGCGGTGCGATGCGGTAGAATGCGCAGACTGGGAAGCTTGAAAAAACCGAGTGTAGCGATTTTATTTGACGCATGGCCTGATTTATTAGCTTATTGATGCAAAAACAAGAAGAGGAGACCGTGACAGACGAGGGGCCATTGGCTGCCCGCTGGCATCGGCTTCGTGCGGCCTACCGCTTCTGTAATCTGGCCACCCACCATGTGCTGGGATTTTCGGTCAAGCTTCTGTTGCTGCTGTATTTCGCCTTCACCATCCTGTTCCTGGTGCTGCGCTACGCCGTGCTGCCGAATATCGACCACTACAAGGGCGATATCGAACGCGCCGCGAGCCGCGCGGCCGGCAACCAGGTCACCATTTCCCGCATTTACGCTTCCTGGAACGGCTTGCGTCCCAGCCTGTACCTGGGCGATGTCGTGCTGCACGACAGCCAGGGCCGGCAGGCGCTGACGCTGCCCGGCGTCTCGGCCACCCTGTCGTGGTGGAGCGTGCTGGCCGGCGGACCGCGTTTCGACTCGCTGGTGCTGACCCGTCCCGACCTCGACCTGCGCCGCGAAGCCGACGGCCGCCTGTATGCGGCCGGCATGTATCTCGACCCCAACAAACCGAGCGACGGCAAGGCCGCCGACTGGCTGCTGTCGCAGCGCGAGATCGTTATCCGCGACGGCCGCGTGCGCTGGACCGACCGGCAGCGCGCAAGTCAGCCGGCGCCGCTGGCGCTGGAAGGCGTCACCCTAGTGCTGCGCAACAAGTGGCTGCGCCACCAGCTCGCGCTCAAGGCCACGCCGCCGAGCGCGCTGGCCGCGCCGCTCGACGTGCGCGCCGACTTCACCCATCCCGCCTTCGCCAGCCGCGTGTCCAATGTGTCGATGTGGAAGGGCGAGCTGTACGCCGACATCCGCGACACCGACGTCGCTGCCTGGAAAGCCTGGATCGATTTCCCCTTCGTGCTCAACAGCGGCGGCGGCTCGCTGCGCACCTGGCTCGGTTTCGACCAGTCGCGCCTGACCGCCGTGACCGCCGACGTCGGCTTGCGCGACCTCTCGGCGGTGCTGGGCAAGGATTTGCCGCAGCTCGAGCTGCGCGAACTGACCGGCCGCATCGCCGCCCGCGAAGACAGCCCGCCGTTGGCGTCCCCGGTCGCCACGGGCGCGGCAGGGCAAAAATTCGGCGAGCGCGGCCACAGCATCGAACTGACCAATCTGACCCTGACCACCAGCGACGGCCTGGTGATGGCGCCGACCTCGCTTTCGGAAACCTATGTCGCGGCCACCGGATCGAAGCCGCAGAAATTCCAGCTGCGAGCGCCCCAGCTGGACCTGCGCACGGTGGCCGGCCTGGCCGAACGCTTGCCGCTGAGCGCCGGGCGGCGCAAGCTGCTGGCCGACGCCGCCCCGCGCGGCCTGTTGCGCGATTTCTCCGCCGAGTGGACCGGCGCCTTCCCGGCCGTGCAGTCGTACCGGATCAAGGGCGACCTGGTGGGCGTGGGATTGCAGCCGCAGCCGCCGCGTCCGGCGCAGCCGAAGACGGGCAAGACGCCGGCCACCGCCGCCGTGCCGGGCATTCCGGGGTTTGACAACCTGACCGGATCGATCGACGCCACCGACAAGGGCGGCCGCTTCAGCCTGGATTCGCGGGATCTGGTATTGCAGATGCCGGACCAGTTCAGCGACGCGGCCATGCCGTTCGACAGCCTGAACCTGAAGGCGCGCTGGTCGTTCGAAGCGGACAATCAATTGCTGTTGCAGATCGACGAGATGGCCTTCCTGCAGCAGGGGCTGAGCGGCACCCTGCGCGGCACGCACACGATGCCGCTGGCCGGCAAGGGGGTGGGCAAGGCCGACCTGACCGGCACCTTGAACAACTTCGAGCTGAACCGCATCGACCGCTTCCTGCCGATGCAGACCCCGCACGACCTGCGCGCCTGGCTGACCGGCGCGCTCGAAGGCGGCGTTGCCAGCGACGTCAGCGTGCGCCTGCGCGGCGACCTGGCGCATTTTCCCTTCCACGGCGAGCACGCCGCGCACGGCGAGTTCCGCGTGGCCGGCAAGCTGACCGAGGGCAAGCTCAATTATTCGCCGAACCACTATCTGCAAGACGGCAAGGTGCTGGGCAAGGACGGCAAGCCGCTGCCGCTGTGGCCGCAGGCCGAGCACATCAAGGGCAGCTTCGTGTTCGACCGCGCCCGCATGGAAATCCATGGCGATACGGCCACCACCGGCGGCGCCGCGCTGACCAGGGTCAAGGCGGTGATCCCCGACCTGACCATCCACGATGCGATACTGGAAATCGACGGCAACGCCGCCGCGCCTATGCAGGAATTCCTCAAGTATGTCGCCAACAGCCCCGTATTGAACTGGATCTCGCACTTTACCGAGGACACCCAGGCCAGCGGCAACGCCACCCTGGCGCTCAAGCTGCAATTGCCGCTGTCGCACATGATCGACGCCAAGGTGCAGGGCGCCTTGCAGCTCAATAACAACGACATCACCTTGATGAACGATTTGCCGCCGGTGCAGGCGGCGCAGGGCAAGATTGAATTCAACGAGCACGGCGTCAACCTGAACCAGTTGTCGGGCATATTCCTGGACGGGCCGATTTCGATCACCGGCGGCAGCCAGCGCGACAACGCCATTGTCATCAAGCTGGGCGGCATGCTGACGGCCGACGGTTTCCGCAAGCAGTACCCGATGCCGGTGATGCAGCGCCTCGGCAGCCATTTCTCCGGCGCCACGCGCTACAACGGCACGGTGACGGTGCGCGACCACCAGCTGACGGTGGCGGTCGATTCGAACCTGGCCGGTCTGGGACTGGACTTGCCGGCGCCGGTCAACAAGGCGGCGGCGGACGCGATGCCGCTGCGCTTCCTGCTGACCAGCACCTTGACGCCGGACGCCAACAGCGCGCTGCACGACGAGATCCGCATCGCGCTGGGCTCCAGCATCGCGGCGCGCTACCAGCGCCAGAAGACCGGCAAGACGCCATGGAAACTGGTGCGCGGCGGCATCGGCGTCAACACGCCGGCGCCGGAACCGGACAGCGGTCTGGCGGTCAACATCAGCCTGCCGGCGCTGAACGTCGATTCCTGGCTGGACTTCGGCGGCAGCGTGGCCGGCAAGAACGAGCCTGCGACCGCGACCGACGCCGCCGCCACGCCGGCCGCCGACGCCGCCGACTTCGCCCAATACGTGGTGCCGGACACCATCGCCGCCCGCAGCATCGAACTGATCATCGGCGACCGCAAGCTGGAGAACGTGGTCGTCGGCGTCAGCCGCCAGAAGACCGTGTGGCAGGCCAGCATCGATTCGACCCAGGCCAACGGCTATCTGACCTGGAGCGAACCATCCACCGGCCACGGCCTGGGCAAGGTGACGGCGCGCCTGTCGTCGCTGGTGATCCCGGCGTCGGCGTCGAAGGAGGTGCAGGACCTGCTGTCCGACGGCAAGAGCGCGGCGGCGTCGATTCCGGCGCTCGATGTCGTGGTCGAACGCCTCGAATTGTTCAACAAGCCGCTGGGAATGCTGGAGCTGCAGGCCAGCAACGCGCAATTGCCGAGCGAGAAGGCGCGCGAATGGCGCATCAACAAGCTGTCGCTGACCAACGCCGACGGCGAGCTGACCGGCACCGGCAAGTGGGTCACGCGCGAGGGCGCGCACAACACCAGCCTCAATTTCAAGCTGGACATCGCCGACGCCGGCAAGCTGCTGGACCGGTTCGGCTTCGTCGGCACGGTCAAGAACGGCAAGGGCTCGCTTGGCGGCGACATCGCCTGGAAGGGCCTGCCGTATTCGCTGGACCTGCCGAGCCTGGAAGGCCAGATCACGATGAACGTGGAAAAAGGCCAGTTCCTCAAGCAGGACCCGGGCGCGGCCAAGCTGCTGGGCGTGCTCAGCCTGCAAGCCTTGCCGCGCCTGCTCAAGCTCGATTTCCACGACGTCTTCTCCGAGGGCCTGGCGTTCGACGGCATCACCGCCAACGCCAGCATCCACCAGGGCATCGCCAAGACCGACAACCTGAAAATGCACGGCGTGGCCGCCACCGTGTTGATGGACGGCACCGCCGACATCGCCAACGAAACGGCCAACCTGCACGTGGTGGTGATACCGGAAGTGAATTTGGGAACGGCCCCGCTGGTCTACGCGCTGGCCGTCAACCCGGTCATCGGCCTGGGCAGTTTCCTGGCGCAGCTGTTCCTCAGCGCGCCGGTGATGCGGGCGCTGACCTATCATATGCAGGTCACCGGGCCGTGGAAGGCGCCCGTGGTCACCAAGCTCGACGGAGCCAGGGCGGACCCGCCGCCGGCCGCCAAGGGCGCGCATTAATCTGTACTAACCTTCCGCTTCAGCCACGATTGGAACCGCCATGACTCAAGTCGCCGCAGTACAAATGATTTCCTCGCCGTCCGTGACGGAGAATATCGCCACCGCGCGCCGGCTGGTGAAACAGGCCGCCGACGGTGGCGCCACCCTGGTGCTGCTGCCGGAGTACTGGGCCATCATGGGCCTGAGCGACAGCGACAAGGTCGCCGTGGCCGAGCCGCTGGGGGAGGGGCCGATCCAGGACTTCATGTCCTCGCTGGCGCGCGAGCTGGAGATCTGGCTGATCGGCGGCACCTTGCCGCTGGCGTCCGACGATCCGGAAAAAGTCGTCAACACCACCCTGGTCTACAACGCCCAGGGCGAGCACGTCGGCCGCTACGACAAGATCCACCTGTTCGGCTTCACCAAGGGCACGGAGTCGTACAACGAATCGAAGACCATCGTGCCGGGCAAGCACGTCGGCGTGGTCGAGGCGCCGTTCGGCAAGGTCGGCATGTCGGTCTGCTACGACCTGCGCTTCCCCGAGCTGTACCGCGCGATGGGACCGGTGTCGCTGATCGTCGTGCCGGCCGCGTTCACCTACACCACCGGCCAGGCCCATTGGGAAATCCTGTTGCGCGCGCGCGCCATCGAAAACCAGTGCTACGTGCTGGCGGCGGCGCAGGGCGGCACCCACCCGAACGGCCGCCGCACCTGGGGCCACAGCATGCTGATCGACCCGTGGGGCGCGATCAAGGACGTGTTGGCCGAGGGCGAGGGCGTGGTCAAGGGCGACATCGATCCGCTGTTCATCGACGGCGTGCGCCAGAGCCTGCCGGCGCTCAAGCACCGCACGATGTGAACCCAAGACAGTTGCACAACAATCCCGAACCGGAGCACCACCATGAAGCCTTTTGAACCGAACCTGTCCACCCTGGCCGTCGCGCGCGATATTTTGCTGACGCCGTTCGGACTCGACGAGGGCAAGCTGCTCAAGACGCTGGGCGCGATGTTCACCCACAAGGTCGACTACGCCGACCTGTATTTCCAGTTCACCAAAAACGAGGGCTGGAGCCTGGAAGAGGGCATCGTCAAAACCGGTAGTTTTTCGATCGACCAGGGCGTCGGCGTGCGCGCCATTTCCGGCGACAAGACCGCCTTCGCCTATTCGGACGAGATCTCCGAAGCGGCGTTGCTGGACGCGGCCACCGCGACCCGCACCATCGCCCGCGCCGGCGCCGGCAAGATCAAGGTGGCCGGCGCGATGACGCCGACCGGCGGCCGCTCGCTGTACATGCCGAACGACCCGCTCGCTTCGCTTGACGCCACCGCCAAGGTCAAGCTGCTCGAGCGCATCGAGAAGATGGCGCGCGCGAAAGATCCGCGCGTGGTGCAGGTGATGGCGGGCCTGGCCGGCGAATACGACGTGGTGCTGGTGGTGCGCAGCGACGGCGTGCTGGCGGCCGATATCCGGCCGCTGGTGCGCGTCTCGCTGACGGTTATCGTCGAACAGAACGGCCGGCGCGAGATGGGTTCGTCCGGCGGCGGCGGCCGCTACGATTACGGTTACTTCAGCGACACCTTGCTGGACTTCTACGCCACCGAGGCGGTCAAGTCGGCGGTGGTCAACCTGGATGCGCGCCCGGCGCCGGCCGGTCCGATGACGGTCGTGCTGGGGCCGGGCTGGCCCGGCATCCTGCTGCACGAGGCCATCGGTCACGGCCTTGAGGGCGACTTCAACCGCAAGGGTTCGTCGACGTTCTCCGGTCGCATCGGCGAGCGCGTCGCGGCCAAGGGCGTGACGGTGGTTGACGATGGAACGCTGGCCGATCGCCGTGGTTCGCTGAACATCGACGACGAAGGCAATCCGACGCAGTGCACCACGCTGATCGAGGACGGCATTTTGAAAGGCTACATCCAGGACACGATGAACGCGCGCCTGATGAAGATGCCGGTGACGGGCAACGCGCGGCGCGAATCGTTCGCGCACCTGCCGATGCCGCGGATGACCAACACCTACATGCTCGGCGGCGACAAAGACCCCGGCGAAATCCTGGCGTCGGTCAAGAACGGTTTGTACGCGGTCAATTTCGGCGGCGGCCAGGTCGACATCACCAACGGCAAGTTCGTGTTCTCGGCCAGCGAGGCGTATATGGTGGAGAACGGCAAGATCACGTATCCGGTCAAGGGCGCGACCTTGATCGGCAACGGACCGGAAGTGTTGAACCGCGTGTCGATGATCGGCAACGACATGCGGCTGGATCCGGGCGTCGGCGTGTGCGGCAAGGAAGGCCAGAGCGTGCCGGTCGGCGTGGGTCAGCCGACCTTGCGCATCGATGGCGTCACAGTAGGCGGCACGGCTTAATCGCTAACCCGCACTGCGGCCACATGGGGTCGTACCCGGTTGGGTACGACCCCTGCATCCGGGGTGCGGGTCTAGGTCTTAATCGACCTTTTAAAACTTATAGGTCGCCTTCACATAAAACGTCCGGCCCAGCGGGTCCGTATAACGCGGATCGTAACCACTCTGGAACGTCGTCCCCTGATTGGTATAAGGCGGATTGGTATCGAACAGATTCTTGACCCCCACCGTCAAATCCGTATTCCTGATGCCGGCATAACTGGCCGACAGCGAATACGTCGAATAGGCGCGCACCTTGTGATAATAAGCGTCCGCCACATCGTTCTGATCGACATAGCCGCTCATATACTTGTTGGCGAAACTCGCGCTCCACGACCCTTTCTTCCAGTTGATCGCCGCGTTGTGCTTCCAGCGGAACACCGGTGAATTCTCCGCATACACGCCGACGTTTTCCACATAGGCGCCGCCCGGTTCGTTCTGATATTCGTAGCTGTGCACCCAGGTGCCATCGACCACGAAACTGAAATCGCCGGCCGCGCTGCGCGGCAGCTTCCAGCGCAGGCTGGCGTCGATGCCCGACGTGTGCACTTCGCCCAGGTTATCCAGCACCGCGTTCACGTACTGCAAGGTCTTGCCGTCGGCCGAGTACACGAAATAGCTGGCGTACTTGTCGTAGTTGTCGAAGATGGTGGTCTCCGACACCGTGCCGATCTTGTCCTTGATCCTGATGTTGAAATAGTCGAGCGACATGCTGACCGCGCTGGTTGGCTCGAACACCGCGCCGAGGCTGAAGGTCTTCGACTTTTCCGGCTTCAGGCCGATGTTGCCGCCGCTGCGGATGTACTGCTGCTGGTTGCACGCCAGGTTAGGATTGGCGCCGGCAGCCGCCGTGCCTCCGGGGCACAGTACCGGATCGTCATACGAGTTGCTGGTGAAGGTCGACGTCGCCGGCCCGTGCAGGTCGTACAAGGTCGGCGCGCGGAAGCCGGTATTGTACGAGGTGCGCAGCATCAGTTCCTTGACAGGCTGCCAGCGCAGGCCGATCTTCGGATTGAAGCTTCCGCCGACATCGTTATAGTGGTCGTAGCGCGCGGCCATCGACAGTTCCACATCCTTGGCCAGCGGCACGCTCAGCTCCGAGTACAGCGCGGCGATGTTGCGCTGGCCGGCCTGGTCCTGGGCATCGGCGTAGCCCGAGCTCGATGCCTGCGAGGCCAGCTCGGTGTTGACGTCGTAGCTGGCCTTATCGTGACGGAACTCGGTGCCGATGGCGAAGCCGACCGCGCCCGCCGGCAGGCGGTAGATTTCCCGGCTGACCTTTGCGTCGACGCCGACGCTGGTCATCTTGGCCGACAGGTATTCGCCGCGAAGTTGCGCCGCATCGATATAGGCCTGGCCTGCGGCCGACTGCTCGCCGAACGGATTGAGCGTGCCGTTGAGCACACCCGCCTGCATCAGCGAGTCGTTGGTGTAGCCGCCGACGAAGGCGCTGCTGGCCTTGCTGACGGCCCAGGTCAGGCCGACGTTGTAGTCCCAGCCGGCCACCAGGCCTTCCGAGCCGAGCACGAGGCGGTCGGAGATGCTGGTGTCGTAGCCCATGCGGTTGCCGGCCGCCACGGTGCGCCAGTTGACGCTGAGGTCCTCGCCGGTCAGGCCGGCGACGGCCGGCACGCCGGCGCTGCCGCCCGGGTAGTAGGGGCTGGCCGAGGTCAAGGTCAACCCCGTCAGCGGCGACGGTGCGATGGCGCTGGTGTTGGTGCTGCGGCTGTGCAGGTATTCCACCGTGGCGAGGTTGTCGCCGCCCAGTTTGAAGGTCGCCTTGCCGAGGAAGGATTCCTGCTGCGTCTTCGGAATCGCCTGGATGTACTGAGTGGTATCCGTGCGGCAGGTGCCGTTGGCGCTGTTGGCGACGGGGGTGGCAATTAAGCCCTTGCCGACGCAGCCGCCGGCGTAGTACGGATTGCCGGTGATGCCGTTGTCGGAGAAGAAGTTGCCCGGCTGCGAGGTGCCACTGCTGTTGTTGACGCCCCGGTCGGGACGCACGCTGGTGCTGGCGAAGTCGCGGTCGGCGGCGGCCAGCGCGGTCTGCTTGTGCAGGTCGACCACGCCGAAGAAGTTGTAGCCGTCCTTGTTCAGGTCGCCGATGCCGCCCGACAGGTTCAGGCGCGATTCGCCGCCGGCGCCGCTGGCCTGCGGCTGGAAGCGCTCGACGCTGACGGTCAGGCCTTGCACTTCGCGCTTGGTGATGAAGTTGATCACGCCGCCGATGGCGTCGGTGCCGTAGATGGCGGAGGCGCCGTCGCGCAGCACTTCAACGCGCTCGAGGGCCGACAGCGGAATGATGTTGAGGTCG
Organism: Duganella sp. AC237; assembly: GCF_979254035.1. NCBI lineage: Bacteria > Pseudomonadati > Pseudomonadota > Betaproteobacteria > Burkholderiales > Oxalobacteraceae > Duganella > Duganella sp. AC237. Next base: position 1,570,693 of record NZ_CEEDEW010000003.1, read on the forward strand.
ACGCTGGAGCCGTTGAACGGATGGCTGGCGATGCGGCGCCCGTTCAATAGCACCAGCGTTTTGTTGGCGCCCAGGCCGCGCAGGTCGGCGCTGGCGACGCCGCCGGTGCCGGAGCCGACCGACTGGCTGCTGCCGGTGGAGCTCTGGTTCATCGAAATGGTGTTGAGCACTTCGGCCGCCGTCGTCAGGCCCTGCTTGACGAAGTCGCTGGCCTTGATGGTGGTGATCGGCAGCGCCGTTTCCGATGCCAGGCGCTTGATGCTGGAACCGGTCACTTCGACGCGCTGGATGCCGGCTTGTTCGCCGTCGGCCTGCGCTTGGGCATGCGCTTGCATGGATACGGCCAGGCCGCCGGCGAACATCAGGCGCAAGGTACGGGACATCGCTCTTTCAATCATCATTATTATTTACTCCTGCTATGGGGATGGGTGGGTTTTCATCTGCTGCCCGGCCTGGGCTCTTGGCACAAGCGGGGCGAGCCATCAAAACATTTCACGTGGCAGGCGGACAATGACCATTCAATAACAGTGCTGATAACCAACAGTGGCAAACCCTCACACCTGTAAAGAGGGATTTCTGTATAAAGCACCAAGGCGGGCAGTGGTGCTGGCCGGGCGGCGATTACAATTGGTCACAGCCGATAAGATGTAAAGAGGAATGCTCAGGTGTAAATTTTTGTAGGGACGGCATTGAAGCTAGTCAAGAAATAGCTTGCCAAGCCTTGCGCGTTGGCGTTATAGTCATTCCACGATATTTACCCAATACCTGTCGAACACGTTCATGACCCACTTCTTCTTTACCGGCTACTTTTACTTTAGCGATTCCAACCCCAAGGCGGTGGAGTAGCGGCCGGTGCACGTAGAAGTAAAAACGAGTTCCCGCAAATCCTGAAAAAACCGCCTGATGAGGCGGTTTTTTTTTACCCCGACATTTTTGAATACCTGGAGAACAGCATGCCCCGTACCGACGATTTGCGCATCCGCGAGATGAAGGAATTGGTCCCACCGTCGCACCTGATCCGCGAATTCGCCTGCAGCGAGGCGGCCGAGCACACCGCCGCCAATGCCCGCATCGCGCTGCACCGCATCCTGCACGGCCAGGACGACCGCCTGATGGTGGTCATCGGCCCGTGCTCGATCCACGATCCGAAGGCGGCCATGGAATACGCCAACCGCCTGATCCACCTGCGCCGCGAACTGGCCGGCGACCTGGAGATCGTCATGCGCGTGTACTTCGAGAAGCCGCGCACCACCGTCGGCTGGAAGGGCATGATCAACGACCCGTACATGGACAGCAGCTTCCGCATCAACGACGGCTTGCGCATGGCGCGCGAACTGCTGCGCGACATCAACGAACTGGGCCTGCCGGCCGGCACCGAATACCTCGACGTCATCAGCCCGCAATACATCGCCGACCTGATCAGCTGGGGCGCGATCGGCGCCCGTACCACCGAATCGCAGGTGCACCGCGAGCTGGCGTCCGGCCTGTCGTGTCCGGTCGGCTTCAAGAACGGCACCGACGGCAACGTCAAGATCGCCGTCGAGGCGATCAAGGCCGCGTCGCAGCCGCACCATTTCCTGTCGGTCACCAAGGGCGGCCACTCGGCCATCGTTTCGACCGCCGGCAACGAGGATTGCCACATCATCCTGCGCGGCGGCAAGGCGCCCAACTACGACGCCGCCAGCGTGGAAGAGGCCTGCAAGGCGATCGCCGCGCAAGGCCTGGCCGCGCGCCTGATGATCGACGCCTCGCACGCCAACAGCTCGAAGAAGCCGGAGAACCAGGTGCCGGTGTGCGCGGACATCGCGCAACAAGTGGCCGGCGGCGACAGCCGCATCGTCGGCGTGATGGTCGAGTCGCACCTGGTGGCGGGCCGCCAGGATCTGGTGCCGGGGAAAGAACTGACCTACGGCCAGTCGGTGACCGACGGCTGCATCGATTGGGACAGCAGCGTGCAGGTGCTGCAAGGCCTGGCCGCCGCCGTGCGCCAGCGCCGCCTGGCCACGCAAGCGGCGGAAGCGGCTTCGAAGTAAAACCGTAGAAGACTTCACCCCGGAAACACAAACGGCCCCAGTCGCCATATGGGGCCGTTTGTTTTTGCATCGCGCGCGGCGCGCTGTTGTAAGAACCCCGAATCGAGCTCAAGATCGATTGACACTTAATTCCTTGGCATGTTTTTATATCAACCACGCCAGGTGTCGATGGACACCTTCCTGAAGTAAATCAATAAACGCCAATCATGACCGCGACCCGTTGCCGCCCCGGCAACGGGCGTTGGACCGGTGTTTTCCAAAACAATTGCGGAGGTTTGCCATGATGCAGGAAACAGTGTTGTGCCGTTCGTTGCGCTTGATGTTCACCGGCGGCGCGTGTTGCGCGTTCGGCCTGCTGGCCGTGCCGGCGCCGCTGCTGGCGCAGGAGGCGGCGACCGGCAATCCGGTCATCCCCCGGGTCGAGATCACCGGCTCGTCGATCAAGCGCATCGCCCGCGAGGGAGCGCTCCCGGTGCACGTGCTGAGCGCGGCCGAGATCCAGCAGAGCGGCGCCACCACCGCGACCGAACTGATCCAGATGCAGCCGTCGATGCAGGGCTTCGTGCCGGCGTCGAGCTCGGTCAACGGCGGCGGCGCCGGCGTCACCACGGCCGCGCTGCACTCGCTGCCGTCGAAGTACACCCTGGTGCTGGTCGACGGCCAGCGCATGGCGCCCAGCGCGCTCGGCTCCAGCCAGGGCGGCGGCTACGCGGTCAACATCGAAAGCATCCCGCTGGCGGCGGTCGAGCGCGTCGAGATCCTGGCCGACGGCGCCTCCGCGCTGTACGGCTCGGACGCCATCGGCGGTGTGGTCAACTTCATCCTGAAAAAGGATTTGACCAAGGGCGAGGTCTTCGCCACCTACGGCCAGCCTAGCAAGTCGTCGGCCGGGTCGTGGTCCAGCGCCGGCATCTCCAAGGGCTGGGGCGATCTGGAGAAGGACGGCTGGAACGTCCTGGCCTCGTACAGCCACGACGAGCAGGAGCGGCTGACGGCGCTGCAACGCGACTTCTCGGCGCGCGGCGCCTTTTTCCGCTTCGGCAGCGGCGGGCGCCAGTACTACTTCGACCAGCGCACCGGCAACACCGAGCCGGCCAACATCACCTTCAACGTGCGCCCGCGCGGCTCGGCCGGCACGGTCGAGACCAGCGGCGTGGCGATCAATCCCTACCTGGCCGCCAACGGCAATTGCGGCAGCCCGCTGGCCGGACCGCAGGGCACGCAATGCCGCTTCAACTACGGCGCGACGGTGGAAAACATTCCCGGCTCGAACCGCGACAGCGGCCTGCTCAAAGGCACCCTGAAGCTCAACGACACGCTGTCGGTCTGGAGCGAGCTGATCCTGTCGAGCTATGCGATGACCGCGCAGTTCGCGCCGTCGGCGCAGCCGATGGGCGTCAACACCACCGACCGCTTCCCGCAGTTGTACGCGCGCTATGTGCAGCCCTACCTGGACGCCAACAACCTGGAAAACCCCAGTGGCGAGGCGACCCTGGGCTACCGCTCGGTGCTGATCGGCGGACGCGCCGACAAGTACCAGACCGACGCCCGCCACTTCGCCGCCGGCATCGACGGCAACCATTTCGGCTGGACCTGGAACGCCAGCCTGATCCTGTCGAAGACCAAGCTCAAGGATATCGCGGCCGGCGGTTATTCCGACTACGACAAGCTGTCCGCGCTGGTCGCCTCCGGCGCCTACGATCCGGTCACCGGCGCCGGCGCCGACCAGCTGCGCGGCGCGCTGGTCAACGGCACCGTGTTCTCCCGGACCGACTCCAAACTCAACACCTTGCACGGGGCGGCGCAGCACGACCTGTTCGGCCTGCCGGGCGGCACGGCCATCGTCTCTCTGGGCGGCGATTATTCGAAGACGCGCTACCAGACCGCTTACGACCCGACCATCCTGTCCGGCTCCGGCTATTCGACCCAGCCGGCGTCGCCCAACTACCCCGTCGGCGGCAGCTACGGCCAGGTGCCGTTCGACGCCAGGCGCGACAATTGGGCGCGTTTACCGAGATGCTGCTGCCGGCCACCAAAACGCTGGAGGCGACCCTGGCGGCGCGCTACGACAGCTACGACAAGACCCGCAGCGGCTACATCTTCGAGCGGCTGGCCGACGCCAGCGGCGTGCGCCAGCGCTTGCCCGGCGGCGACGTCGGCAACGACTTCAGCAAGGCCACCTACAAGCTCAGCACACGCTGGACGCCGCTCGACACGGTGTTGGTGCGCGCCTCGTACGGCACCGGCTTCAAGGCGCCCAACATCAACGACATCGCCGGCTCGCCGACCTTCTTCGGCAGCACCGCCGGCAGCTACGCCTGCCCTTTCCCCGGCTCGCGCGGTTGCCAGGTCGGCTCGGCGCAGTACGACCTGCTGACCGGCCCGAACGGCGCCAGCGGCGCGGAGGGGCTGCAGCCCGAGAAGTCCAGGCAATGGACGCTGGGCGGGCGGCTCGAGCCGCTGGCGGGCCTGTCGTTGGGCCTGGATTTGTGGAACGTGCAGATCCGCAACCAGGTGTTGTCGGCGGGCGTGCCCGAGCAAGTGGGCTTTGCCAATCCGCAGGCGTACCAGCGGCTGTTCGTCAATCCCTATCCGGACCCGGCCGGTTATACGACGATCGGCTATATCCTGGCGCCTATCAACGGCGGCGTGGCCAATTACCGCGGCGTCGACTGGGACTTCACCTACCGCCTGCGCTCGCGCGTCGGCGATCTGCGCGCGGCGTGGAATGGTACCTATATGCTCAAGCAGAACTACACCACCACGGCCGGCGGCGAGGTGCAGTCGGACCTGGGCAGGTTCGGGCCGGACAACGCGGTGGTGTTCCGCGTGCAGAGCCATTTGAATCTGAGCCTGGTCACGGGGAAGCTGACCAATACGTTGACGGCCAATTACCGCTCCGGGTATCACGACCAGCCATATCCGCTCGACACGGCGATTTTCGCGGTGGCGCCGGACGGCGGCATTGGGGAATCGGTGGCGTTCGAGGGCTTGCGCACCGCGTCGTACACCACGTTCGATTGGCAGGGCAAGTATGATTTCGGCGCGTTTGCGCTCACGGCCGGAATCAGGAACCTGTTCGACCGCGATCCGCCGTTGACGTTGCAGAACGCCGGGGGCGGCAACCAGCTCGGGTACGACGCGCGCTACAGCGATCCACGCGGTCGGTCGTTCTACCTCACCGGTAGTTACCGGTTCTGACGCTGTACAAAAAAGGGCTCCGGGGAGCCCTTTCGATCATGCCAGCCCGGCTTAGAACTTGTAATTGCCCGTCAGGTAGAAGGTGCGGCCCAGCGGGTCGGTGTAGCGGCCGTCGTAACCGGACTGGTTGCCGCCGCCGGCGTTGCGCATGGTGAACGGCGGGTCGATGTCGGCCAGGTTCTTGATGCCGGCCGTCAGCGTGAACTGCTTGGTCAGCTGCGCCTTGGTCTGCCAGTCGAAGGTGGTGTACGAGCTGACCCGCCGCGTCAGCGGCACGTTGCCGCCCAGGCTGCCGTCGGCCAGCACCTCGCGCACCACCGAGTTGTCCTCGTTGTACTCCTGGTCGGTATAGCCCGAGTGGTAATTGGCCGTCAGCGAGTGCATGAACATATTGGTGCGCAGCGACGCGGTCAGCTTGGAGATCACGCGGAAGGTGACGTCGGCGTACGAGTTGAAGCGGCCGATGTTCTTCTCAAGGCCCGTGCCGGGGTTGTCCTGTTCGGCCTTGGTCATGAAGGTGCCGGTCCATTGCAGCGCCACCTTGCCCAGCGCGGTGCTGGTGCGGTAGGTGTGGTCCCAGTCGATGCCTTGGTAGTGCGCGGTGGAGAGGTTGAACGGCGTCAGCGCCGCCACCAGCACGTCCTGCTTCTGGATCGGGTCGAAGTAGCTGCGCAGCAGGCTGTCGTACACGGCCGGATTTTCGAACACCAGGTTTTCCGACAAGGTGGCGATCTGGTTGGTCAGCTTGACGTCCCAGAAGTCGAAGCCGAGCGACAGGCTGGGAATCGGCTCCAGACGGAAGCCCAGCGTGGCCTGCTTCGATTCCTCCGGCAACAGCGCGCCTTCGCCGGTGGCGGCGTTGCCGCCGCTGAGCAGCGCGTATTCGGCCGGGCCGTGGCACAGGCGGAAGCGCGGATCGGTCGGCGAGGTGATCGGGCAGTTATGGAATTGCGACGAGCCGCCGTTGACCAGCGGCTTGACGATGTCGGTCAGCACCGGCGCCTTGAAGCCGGTGCCGTAGGAGGCGCGCACCAGCAGCATGTCGACCGGATTCCAGCGCAGCGCCAGCTTGTAGGTGGCCTTGCTGGCGGTCTTGCCCTGCTTGCCCGAGCCGAGCAGATTGCCGTCGGTGTCGAAGTTCTTGTCGTTGGTGACGGCGCCGAAATCGTCGTAGCGGGTCGAGGCGGTCAGGTCCATGTTCTTGAGCACCGGCAGCAGCAGCTCGCCGTAGGCGCCCCAGTTCTTGCGGCTGGCGTCGATCGGCAACGCGCCGGAGGTGCCGCCGACGGCGGCGTCGTCGAAGTCCGGCTGCTGCTTGTTGGGGCCCTGGTTGTAGGCGCTCGGCGCCTCCGAATATTTCTGGCGGGTGAAGTCGGCGCCGACGGCCAGCTGGGCCGCGCCGGCCGGCATCTTGAACAGTTCGGTCGTCGCGCTGGCCTGGATCTGGTCGAGCGTGGACTTGGTCTCGCCGAACTGGACGTCCAGCACGGCCGGCGCCAGGATGCCCTGCGAGCTGCCCGGCGGCGCGAACGGGTCGAACTGGCCGGACGTGACGAGGGCGTCGAAGGCGTTCAGGCTCATGTAGCCACCGGCGGCGGTGTCGGTCTGCTTGTTTTCCGAGTGCGTGAACGCGGCGCGGTAGTCGAAGCCCTTGACGGTGCCGTCGACGCCGAAGGCCAGGTGCTTGGCGACGGTTTTGTAGTTGTCGGCGCGGCCGCCGGCGTCGACCAGGCGCAGGCTCATCGTCGCGCTGTCGACGGTGGCGCCGGCCGGCACGCCGACCCGCGCCAGGTACGGCGCGATCGAGCGCGCGTACAGCGCGCTGTTGAGCGGCACGCCCAGCGGCTGGGCCGGCGGCGCGTATTGCGCGGTGTTGGTGAACGACGAGCCGAGCGCTTCGGCGAAGAAGTTGGCGCTGTCGTTGATTTTATAGTTGAGCGAGGCGAACACGCTGTCGCGCTTGATGGCCGGGGTGTTTTGCACCGTGGCCGCGTAGTCGTACTGGCAGCGGGTCGGGCTGATGCGGAACAGGTTGCTGCCGTTGCAGGCGCCGGTGGCCAGCAGGTTGGGGCTGAACAGGACGCTGCCCGCCGATTTGTCCGGATTGGTGTACTGGACGGTGGCGGTGCCCGGCATCGAGTTCGAGCTCAACTGGTAGAGGCTGTAGTTCTTGCCGTTCGACGAGAACGGGATCACGCCGCTCTTGGAAAAGTCGCGGTCGCGCGCCCAGGAGGCCTTGGTCTCGTCGTGCGAGGCCGACACCAGGATGTTGAAGCCGTCCGTGTCGATATCGCCCCAGCCCTTGGAGATCGACGCCGTCTGGGTGCGCCCGCCGCGGCTGCGCGGCTGGCTGTACGAGCCCTCGATGATGGCGTCGGTCTGGTTTTTCTTGAGGATGAAGTTGACCACGCCGGCGATCGCGTCCGAGCCGTACAAGGTGTTGGCGCCGTCGGTCAGAATCTCGACGCGCTCGACCGCCGCCAGCGGGATGCTGGCCAGGTTGACGGTGGAACCGGAGGTGGCCGGCGCCAGGCGCCGTCCGTTGAGCAGCACCAGGGTGTAGCCTTCGCCGATCGAGTGGATCGACGCCGATTGCAGGCCGCCGCCGCCGCCGTTGACCGACATCGACGAGGTGGTGAAACCCTGCATCGACGGCAAGGTGGCGATCAGGTCGGCCACGCTGGCCGCGCCGCTTTGTTCGATCTGCGCCTTGGTCAGCGTCTGCACCGGCAGCGCGCCCTCGGCGCTGATGCGTTTGATGCTCGAGCCGGTGATCTCGACGCGCTGGACCGGCGCGTCGCCGGTTTGCGCCACGGCCGCGTGCATGCCGAAGGCCAGGCCGCCGGCGCAGATCAGCCGTACCGATCGTGACAATACTGTTTCAACCATCATTGTTTAACTCCCGATTTGAACGGGACACACGGACGGGTCCCTTGACTCATCAAATCACCTGGCGCAAATCGCTGTCAATCCGCAAGCCGGGGCGTGTTAGCCAAAGCTGCGCATGGCCGTGCGGCGCCGGCGCGCGCCAGTTTCGCGCGGAAAAACGCGCTAATTTGGTGAGGGGAGGGGAAGCGCAAATGGAAAATCCGCATTGCTATCGAAATGGAAGTGATTCTGCGGCGAAGCGCGCTGATCCATGGTGCGATGTTTGTGCGAAACTAATCATCATGAAACTGGATCAATATCGAACCGGGCGTGGGATTTCCACAACAGCGTCCTCCCACCGCGGCGCGCGGACGTGAAAAACCCGGACGCGCCTGGCGGCGGGTCCGGGTTGGACAGGCGTTACAGCCGCCTGGACGGCTTAGAAGGTGTAGCTGCCGCGCAGGTAGATCGCACGGCCGACGGCGTCGGTGTAGCGTGGATCGTAACCCTTCTGGAACAGCGTGCCCTGGTTGGAGAACGGCGGGTCCTTGTCCAGCAGGTTTTTCACGCCGGCGGTCAGGCTCACGCCCTTGAAGCCGGTGTAGGTGCCCGACAGGTTCCACAGGCTATACGACGGCACCTTGTTCAGGTACTGGTCGTCGATGTCCAGGTTCTGGTCGGTATAGCCGGACTTGAACGACTGCGCCAACGTCGCGGCCCACACGCCCTGGCGCCAGTTCAGCGCGGCGTTGTGCTTCCAGCGGAACACCGGATTGTTGGCGGCGTAGCGGCCGACGTTCTGGGTGTAAGGGCCGCCGCGCTCGTCCTGGTACTCATACTTGTGGACATAGGTGCCGTCGACCGTCAGCGTGAAGTTGCCGTACGGGGTGGCGCCGGAACGCATCGTCAGGCTCACGTCCAGGCCGTCGGTGTTGACCTTGCCCAGGTTTTCCTTCAAGTCCAGGATCGCGTACGGCGAGCCGTCCGGGTTGCGGATGAAGCGCGCCTGGTACTTGGCGTAGTCGCCGTAGATGGCTTCTTCCGGCAGCGCGTTGATCTTGTCCTTGAGCTTGATGTTCCAGTAGTCGACCGACAAGGTCGCTTGCGGGATCGGCTCGACCACCACGCCGAAGGCGAAGGTTTTCGATTTTTCCGGATTCAGGTTCTGGTTGCCGCCCTGCAGTTTGTACTGTTGCAGGTCGCAGTCGCGCAGCGGGTTGGCGATCGGATTGGTCGACAGCTTGCCGCCCGGGCACAGGATCGGGTCGTTGTACGAGTTGTTGGTGTCGTTCTTCGACTGCGGCGCGTTTTTCTCGAACAGGGTCGGGGCGCGGAAGCCGGTCGAGGCCGAACCGCGCAGCACGATTTCCTTGGTCGGCTGGTAGCGCAGGCCCAGTTTCGGATTGGTGGTGTTGCCGACGTCGCTGTAGTCATCGAAACGGGCGGCCAGCTGCACCTCCAGGTCCTTGATCAGCGGCATATTGACTTCGCCGAACACGGCCTTGATGGTGCGCGCGCCGGAGGTCGACTGCGAACCGGACAGGCCGGAGCTGGTCGCCTGGCCGGCGATGTCGCGGTTGACGTTGAAGTCGGCCTCTTCGCGGCGCAGTTCGCCGCCGATGGCCACTGCCAGCTTGCCGCCCGGCAGGTCCATCAGCTCGCGGCTGGCCTTGGCGTCGATGCCGGTGTTGCGGGTCTTGCCCTTCTGCACCTGGCCGCGCAGCGCGGTGCTGTCGAGGTAGGTCTTGCCGGCGGCGTCCTGCTTGCCGAACGGATTGAGGATGCCGTTGGCGACGCCTGCGGCGAAGCTTTCGTCGCGCACATAGCCGCCGGTGAAGTATTCGGCCGAACGGCTTTCCGACAGGTTGAAGCCGGTTTTGTAGTCCCAGCCGGCCAGCAGGCCTTCGACCGAGAACACCAGGCGGTCGGCGGCGCCCTTGGAGTTGATTTCACGCGGACCGGCTTCGGTCGGACGCCAGTTGACCGACAGCGGCTGGCCGGACAGGCCCGGCATGGCCGGCACGCCACCCGCGTTGCCCGGGTAGTATTTGCTGGTGATCGGCAGGATCAGGCCGGTCTGCGGCGGCGGCGCCGTGTGCGAGACCACATCGTTTTCCGAATGCAGGTACTCGATCGAGGCCAGGTGGTCGTTGTTGAGCTTGAAGGTGGCCTTGCCGAAGAAGGCGGTTTGTTTCTGCTCCGGCAGATCGTCGATCTGGCGGGTGTAATCCTGGCGGCAGGTGCCGTTGCTGGCGCGCGGCACCGACAGCGGCGCGTCGCAGCCGCTGGCGAAGCCGGGGTTGCCGGTGGCGCCGGAGACCGGGTCGAAATAGTTACCGGGGAAGGTGGTGCCGGAGGTCAGGTTCAGGCCGCGCTCCGGAATCACGCCGGTTTTCGAGAACTCGCGCTGCTGCGAAGTCAGGATGTCGATCTTGTGGTGGTCGAACACGCCAAAGACGTTGTAGCCGTCTTTTTCCAGGTCGCCGAAGCCGCTGGAGATGTTGACGCGCTTCTCGTCGGCGCCCGGGGCGCGCGGCAGCACCGCCTCGGCGGTGATGGTGGTGGCGTTGACCGAGCGTTTGGTGATGAAGTTGATCACGCCGCCGATGGCGTCGGTACCGTAGATGGCCGAGGCGCCGTCGCGCAGCACTTCGACGCGTTCGAGGGCGGAGACCGGAATGATGTTGAGGTCGACGCTGGCGCCGTCGTACGGATGGTTGGCGATGCGCCGGCCGTTGAGCAGCACCAGGGTCTTGTCGCCGCCCAGGCCGCGCAAGTCGGCGCTGGCCGCGCCGCCGGTCGGCAGGCCGCTGCTGTTGCCGCCGACGACGTTGCCGGCGCCGAAGCTCGAGCTGTTCGACGGGATCCGGTCCAGCACTTCCTGCGCGGTGGTCAGGCCTTGCTTGACGAAGTCGTCGGCCTTGAACACGGTCAGCGGGTTGGCCGTCTCCGACACCAGGCGTTTGATCGACGAGCCGGTCACTTCGACGCGCTGCATCGGCTGGTCGGCCGTTTGCGCCAGCGCTTGGCCGACCGGAGCGATCAGGCCCAGGCCCAGCAGGCCGCCGGCGCACACCAGGCGTACGGATCGTGCCAAAGTTGTTTCAACCATCATTCTGTTGTTCTCCCAATTCTTCTATCGATGACCACCAGGTGGTCGCTGTTTTTGAGCGGCGCGTGCCAATGAGAAAAACGTAACGTTTTTCGCATTCGCCATCAGATCATTCACGGATGGCGGCTGTCAACGTACAAAGTTTTGTAAAAGGACGTAAAAGACGGGATTTCGTGCAAGCAACATTGCGCCATTAAGGCGCCAAAAAACGCTCTAATTTGGTGCGGGAGCCGATCCGCTGCTGAGAAACATTGGCGTACCGGCATAAATTTAGCGAATATCTTGGTGCGGTGTGGCCGGTGTGCCACACCTTGGTGCGTGACCAACACTCGTACATTCGGGTTTAGGCAGACTTACAACGTTACATTTACACCACAAAAAAAGGGCGGCGCCGCGGCGCCGCCCTTCAGGGTCGCTTCACACCGCCGTCAGGCGATCAGAAGAACTTGTAGCTTGCGCCGATTTTCATGTAGCGGCCGATGGCGCCGGAAGCGTCCATCGGGTTGTAGCTCATCCCGCCGTAGGTCTGTGGATCCAGCGGCGCGATCTTGTCGAGCACGTTGTTCATCGACGCGTACAGGGTCAGCTGCTTGTTGACCGCGTAGCGGGTCGACAGGTCAAGGGTCGTGAACGAGGCGATTTCGCACTTGGCGTTCGGCGCGTTGGCGCCGCCGACGAAGGTGTTGGCGCACAGCGACGCGGCATCGGCCGTGTTACGCATCTTGTCGCGGTAGTTGACGTTGCCCGTCACGTTCAGGTTGCCCAGGTCCCACGAGGCCATCAGGCTGACCTTGTTCTTCGGGGTGCCGGCGCAGTTCGACGTATCGCAGTTGCCGTGGGTGCCGGCGTACTGGTACGTTTTGGTGGCCGACTCGGCCCGCAGCCACGAGGCGACGTGAGTCCAGGTCAAGCCGACGACCGCGCGGCCGTAGGCGCCCAGGCGCAGGCGCTGCTTGATGTCGAAGTCCACACCGCTGACCTTGGTGTAGCTCGAGTTGCGGTACGGCGCCTGGGTCAGCACCAGCGTGCCGGTGTTGGGCTGGGCGACGCCGCCGACGACCAGGTTGTTGTCGTTACGAACTGCGGTCGGCAACGCCGCCGCCTGGTCGTACGGCAGCGAGTTGATCTCGTTGCTGCGCTTGATGGTCCAGCCGTCGAGCGACAGGCTGGTGCCGTCGAGCGGATCCCAGACCAGGCCCAGCGTCTTGCCCTTCGATTCCTCCGGCTGCAGCTTCGGATCGCCGACCTTGACGGCGGCCACGGTGATGGCGCAGTCGGTCGAAGTGGCGCCGCCGGCGGCCGGCACGCCGCCCGGGCAACGGATCGGATCGCGCACCGGCGCCGAGCCGGTCGATTGCGAGGTGGCGTTGCCCTCGGCCGGGCCGGGGGCGCGGAAGCCCTCGGTGTAGGTGCCGCGCAGCGCGAAGCTCTTGACCGGGGTCCACTTGATGCCGGCTTTCGGCGTCGACGAGCTGAAGTTGTCGTATTTGTCGTAACGAATCGCCGCCGACAGCTCGACGGTCTTGATCACCGGCGCCAGGATCTCGGCGTACACCGCCTTGACCTTGGTGTCGCCGAAGGCGGCCACATAGCTCGAGTTGATGGTGCCGTTCTCCGAGCCCGACAGGGACGGGTTCGACAATTGTTCTTTGCGGTATTCGCCGCCGAATGCCAGACCCAGGTTGCCGCCGGGCAGGGCGAACAGTTCACGCGAGGCCTTGAAGTCGATGATGTCGAGCTTGGTGGTCGATTTCGACGTGGCGTTCACGCGCAGCGCCGCGTACAGCGAGGCCGGATTGCGGTAGGCCTGGTCGCCGATGTAGTACGGGAAGTACTGCGAGGCCGGGTTGCCCAGCGCCGCGCGCAGCACCGTCATGTTGAGCATGTTGGTGTATTCCAGGTCCAAGGTGGACTCGGAATGGGTGTAGCCGGTGTCGTAGTCCCAGCCCATGGCCGAGCCCTTGATGCCGATCACGGCGCGCGTGAATTCGTTGTCGGCGCTGCGGGTGCTCGGGCCGACGTCGAACGCCGAGTAGCGCAGGCGGGTGGCCACGCCGTACGGGTTTTGCGGGTGCGTCGCGCCCAGCAGCGCGATGTTGCCATAGTTGACGAAGCCTAGCGGATTGGTGGCATTCGGCGGGAAGGCGATCGTCGGCGTGATGGTCGGCGGAATCATCATGAACGAGGTGTTGCGCTTGGAGTAGCCCGCTTCGGCGTAGGCTTGGGTGTTCTCGTTGATTTGCCAGGTGCCGCGCGTGTACAGGTTGACCGATTCGATCTCCGGCTGCATGTCGCGGAACTGGTCGTGGTGCCACAGGCAACCGCCGTTCGCGCCGGTCTGGTCCTTGGTGGCCGACAGGGTCGAGCAGCCGGGCAGGGACACGTAGTCGTTGGTGGCCGGATTGCGGATCGAACCGGCCGGGCTCGGGCTGGCGTTGTTGTTGCCGGCGATGTAGCCGTTGGCGAACTGGGTACCGACCGGGTAGCCATACGGACGCAGGTCGGCCTTGCCGATGTGCGCGCGGTCCTTGCGGTCGCTGTTTTTGATGCTGTCGGACTGGAAGTACTCGGCGTTGAAGACGAAGTTGTACTTGTCCTCGTCGAGGTTGCCCTTGCCGTAGGTCAGCGAGGCTTTGTTCTGCTTGCCGTCGTCGTAGCGCGACCAGCCGGTGTCGCCCTTGATCTGCAGGCCTTCGAAGTCCTTGCGCAGGATGATGTTGACCACGCCGGCGATGGCGTCGGCGCCGTAGGTCGACGAGGCGCCGTCCTTGAGGATCTCGATGCGTTCGACGATCTGCATCGGAATGGTCGACAGGTCGGTGAAGCTTTTCTGGCCGTCGTCGGCGCGCGCGAACGGCGCCATGCGGCGGCCGTTGAGCAGCACCAGGGTCGAGGTGGCGCCCAGGCCGCGCAGCGAGATCGCCGTCGAGCCGGCCGCGAAGCCGTTGCCGAAGCCGGTCGGCAGGGAGCCGGCGCCGTCGGCGGTCAAGGTTTGCAGGTATTCGGAGACGGTGCCCTTGCCCGATTTCAGCAAGTCCTCGCTGGTGATCACTTGCACCGGCGACGCGGTTTCGGCGGTCGCGCGCTTGATGCTCGAACCGGTGATCTCAACGCGCTGGATCGGCGCGTCGGTCGTTTGCGCCATGGCCGGCACGGACATCAAACCGGCGGCGGCGATACCACCCGAAAAAATCAGGCGTACTGAACGGGACAAAACTGTTTCCATCATCATGCTGACACTCTCCAACTGAACTGGGACTACCCTGAAATGAGCCGCCGGCCATGAGGCTGATAGCGACATGGCGGCGCTCTCGTGCGAGAAATTTTCTTTCCTCTGTTTTTTATAAGAGCATCGGTATTGCCGGGGTGTCAACGTGGCCCAAACGTATCGAATTTGTTTCTTCAGGCAGCCGGGGGGCTGCCGCGCGGCGGTCCAAAAGTAAGAGCCGGTACCGAAATGGCGCTAACTGGCAGCTAAGTTCTATCAACATGCACGAAATATTTGGTGTTTTGCCAACCATAAAAACGTTAACAAAATTTCGGAAAGGACCGTTTTCGCCGGAAATTAAACTGTAACAATGCTGTCATGTGTTACTTTTAGACGACAGAATGCGGATTTCCAAATGAATGTTTGTTCGGTTGAAGCTGCTTATAATTCGGCTGCTTGCGGAATTTTCGACTACTGGAGCTTGCGCGCGGCGCCGGCGTAGTCAGCGGCTGCGGGATCGGGTATAACTGCCCGGGTGGAAAAATCGGTGGCATAACGTCGGCAATGGGGAGAGGCGCGGGATGGGGGCTTTTGTGGTGCGCCGCGTGTGGCAGATGCTGCCGACGATGCTGGGCGTGGTGTTGCTGGTGTTTATGTTGTTTAACTGGGTCGGCGGCGATCCGGCGTATTTATTGGCCGGCAAGATGGCCAATGCCGAGGCCATCACCAACATCCGCCACCAGCTCGGCGTCGACCAGTCCTATCCGGCGCAGCTGTGGATTTTCATCCGCCAGATCGTCACCTTCGACTTCGGCCTCAGTTGGGCGACCGGCGAGCCTGTGTCGCGCATCATCGCCACGCGGCTGGGGCCGTCGCTGACGGTGCTGATTCCGCTGACCTTGCTGGAAACCCTGATCGGTGTCGCGCTGGCGCTGGCGGTCGCCTTCGTGCGCGGCTCGCGGACCGACCGCGCGGTGATGATCGCCTGCACGGTCGGCATGTCGATCAGCATCCTGGTGTACATCATCGTGCTGCAGTACGGGCTGGCCTACAAACTCGGGCTGTTCCCGGTGCAGGGCTGGGGCCAGGGCTTGCGCGAGAACCTGCTGCGCTACGCGGCGCTGCCGATCCTGATCGGGCTGGCGGTGTCGATCGCGCCGACGTTGCGGCTCTATCGCAGCTTCGTGCTCGACGAGATCGGCCAGGATTATGTGCGCACCGCGCGCGCCAAGGGGCTGTCCGAGCGGCGCGTGATGTGGGTGCATGTGCTGCGCAACGCCGCGATTCCGATCGTCACGCATGTGATGGCCAGCCTGCCGGCGTTGCTGATCGGCGCCTTCCTGCTGGAGCGTTTCTTCGGCATTCCCGGCATCGGGCGCGAGGTGATCCTGGCGGTCGAGCGCAGCGATTTTCCGGTCATTAAGGCCATCACCGTGTACGTGGCGGTGGCGACGATGGTCTTCAACCTGTTGACGGATCTGATGTACCAAGCGCTCGATCCCCGGGTGAAGCTCGCATGACGGCCGCGATGCTGGCGGCGCCGCCTGCGGGCCTGTGGACGCTGGCGTGGCGGCGGCTGCGCGCGGACCGTGTGGCGATGTTGTCGCTGGCGGTGGTGGCGGGTTTCCTGCTGATGCTGGTGTTGTCGGCCGGCGGGCTGGTGGCGGCCGACTGGGAGGACGAGGTCGGGGTCAATTACGCGCCGCCGGGGTTCGTCGGCGCCAGGGCCGGCGGAGCGCCGTCCCCGGTCCCGGCGGAGCGGGCCGCGTTGCCGGACAATCCGTTCGATCCGCTGGCCGACGACATCCGCGCGTTGAAGGCGCAACTTGCCGCCCGTGGCGATGCCGCGCCCGAGCCGTCGCGCCGCGCGACCCTGCCTTTCGGTGGCGACAAATGGGGGCACGACATCATCAAGAAGACCATCAAGGGCGGCGAAACCTCGATCGTGGTCGGGCTGGCGGCGGCCGCGCTGGCGGTCGGCATCGGCACCCTGTTCGGTGCGCTGTCGGGGTACTGGGGCGGCGTGGTGGATGATGTCTTC
Source organism: Duganella sp. AC237 (assembly GCF_979254035.1). NCBI lineage: Bacteria > Pseudomonadati > Pseudomonadota > Betaproteobacteria > Burkholderiales > Oxalobacteraceae > Duganella > Duganella sp. AC237. Next base: position 1,587,156 of record NZ_CEEDEW010000003.1, read on the forward strand.
AACTGGTTCTACAGCATCTTCACCGCCATTCCGTCAGTGCTGATGATACTGGCGGTGGCCGCCGTGCTGCAGCAGCGCGGCGTGGCCACCATCGTGCTGATCCTCGGTCTGACCGGCTGGACCGGTCCGTACCGTCTGATCCGCGCCGAGTACATCAAGCACAAGGGCCGCGAATACGTGCTGGCTGCAGACGCCATCGGCGCCTCGCACTGGCGCAAGATGTTTTCGCACATCTTTCCTAATGTGAGCCATGTGGCGCTGGTGCAGTTGTCGATCCTGGTGGTGGGCTTTATCAAGGCCGAGGTCATCCTCAGCTTCCTTGGCTTCGGCGTGCCGGTCGGCGTAGTGTCCTGGGGCAGCATGCTGAACGAGGCGCAGAACGAATTGATCCTCGGCCGCTGGTGGCAGTTGACGGCCGCCGCCCTCGCCATGGCGGTGCTGGTGACGGCGTTCTCGCTGCTGACCGACGCGCTGCGCGACGCCCTCGATCCCAAGGTGAAATGATGGCCGACGACATCTTGTTGGAAGTCAGCCAGTTGCGGATCGCCTTCCGTGTCGACCGCAATACGCTCGTCGAAGCGGTCAAGGGCGTGTCGTTCAGCGTGCCGCGCAACGGCACGGTGGCGCTGGTGGGCGAGTCGGGCAGCGGCAAGTCGGTCAGTTCGCTGGCGGTGATGGGGCTGCTGGCGCCGGACACAACGGTGATCGGGCCGTCGAGCAGCATCCGCTTCGGCGGCCGCGAGTTGCTGTCGCTGCCGGCGGCGCAGCGGCGCGCGCTGTGCGGCAGGGAGATCGCGATGATCTTCCAGGAGCCGATGTCCTCGCTCAATCCGGTGTTCACGGTGGGGGCGCAGATCGGCGAAGTGCTGCGCCTGCATCTGGGCATGGGCCGGGCGCAGGCGCGCCGCCGCACGCTCGAGTTGCTCGACGAGGTGGGCATCCCCGATCCGGCGGTCAAGATCGACGCCTATCCGAGCCAGCTGTCCGGCGGCCAGCAGCAGCGCGTGATGATCGCCATGGCGATCGCCTGCGAACCGAAGCTACTGATCGCCGACGAACCGACTACGGCGCTCGACGTGACGATCCAGAAACAGATCATGGCGCTGATCGCCAGCTTGCAGAAGCGCCGCGCGATGGCGGTGTTGCTGATCACGCACGACCTGGCGCTGGTGGCGGAGATCGCCGACCATGTGGTGGTGATGCGCCACGGCGAGGTGCGCGAGGCCGGCGCGGCGCGGCAGGTGCTGACGGAACCGGCCGACGCGTATACGAAGGCGCTGTTGCATTGCCGGCCGAGGCTGGACCAACGGCCCTGGCGCTTGCCGGTGATCGCCGATTATATGAAGGAAGCGGAGGAGCGCGGCGTGACGTTGTTGCATCCGCCGGAGCGCGAACGCGGCTACCGGCCCGACGACCAGCCGGTGCTGGTGGTCAACAACCTGAGCAAGAGCTTTTATCTGCGCGAGGGCTGGTTCGGCAAGCGCGAGTTCAAGGCGGTCGACGGTGTATCGTTCACCCTGGCGCGCGGCAGGACCCTGGGCGTGGTCGGGGAATCCGGTTCCGGCAAGACCACGGTCGGGCTGACCTTGCTGCGGCTGCACCGGGCGACCGGCGGCAGCGCCATGTTCGAAGGGCGCGACTTGCTGTCCATGACGGCGCGCGAGTTCCAGGCCTACAAGCGCCGCATCCAGATCATTTTTCAGAATCCCTACGCGTCGCTGAACCCGCGCTTCACCGTCGGCCAAATCTTGCTGGAGCCGATGCGCATCCACCGCATCGGCGCCGACGACCGCGAGCGGACCGCCGCCGCCTATGCGTTGCTGGAAAAGGTGGGGCTGCCGGCGTCCGCGTTCCAGCGCTATCCGCACGAGTTTTCCGGCGGGCAGCGGCAACGCATCGCCATCGCGCGTTGCCTGACGATGAAGCCGGAGATCCTGGTGTGCGACGAGTCGGTCTCCGCGCTGGATGTGTCGGTGCAGGCGCAGGTGCTCAACCTGTTGCAGGATCTGCAAGACGAGTTCGGGCTGTCGTACATCTTTATCTCGCATGACCTGTCGGTGGTGAAATACATCGCCGACCAGGTGATGGTGATGCGGCAGGGCGCAGTGGTGGAGATGGCCGGTTCCGACGAGCTGTATCGCGATCCCAAGCACCCTTACACGCGGACTCTGCTGGCGTCCATCGCGGGGCGCGCGCGGGACGGTTAAGCGATTTTTAAGTTAAGATATAAGAATGCCGAACTTAATCCACCTGCTGCAAGAATATGGCGTACTGATCGTGTTCGCGATCGTATTGATCGAGCAGATCGGCATGCCGATTCCTGCCTATCCCATCCTGATCGTCGCCGGCGCTTTGTCCGTCGATGGCGACTTCAGCTGGCCCGCCGTGCTGGCGGCGGCCATCTGCGCCTGTTTGATCAGCGACGGTTTCTGGTTCCGCATGGGGCGCTATTATGGCAAGCGCATCCTCAAGCTGTTGTGCAGGATTTCGCTCTCGCCCGATTATTGCGTCAGTCAGACCGAGGACAGCTTTACCAAGTGGGGGCCGAAGATGCTGATCGTGGCCAAGTTCATTCCCGGATTTAACACCATCGCCTCGCCGCTGGCGGGGGCCATGGGCACGCGGTACCAGGTGTTTCTCGGCTACAGCGTGCTCGGCGGGGCATTGTGGAGCGGCACCGGCATCGCCATCGGCGCCTTCTTCCACTCGAGTATCGATTCGGTGCTGACCACCTTGAGCGACCTGGGTTCGACGGCGCTGATGGTGCTGGTGGCGCTGCTGGCGCTGTTTGTCGCGTATAAGTATGTGGAGCGCAAGCGTTTCCGCCAGTCGGTGCAGATCGACCGGGTGACGGTGGACGACTTCAAGCAGTTGATGGAAGAGGGGCATGAGCCGGTGCTGGTCGATGCGCGCAGCGTGACGGCGCAGATGCTGGAGCCGGCGATTCCGGGCGCCTTGTTGTTCAAGGGCGGCGAACCGAGCACGGAAATCATCGCGCTGGATAAGCGGCGGCATATTGTTGTGTATTGCAGCTGCCCCAACGACGTGACGGCGGCGCAGGTGGCCAAGGAGTTGAAGGCGCACGGGTTCACGATGGCTCGGCCGTTGCATGGTGGCCTCGACGCGTGGAACGCGAGGTTCGGCACGCGCGAGCCGGCGGACAACGAGGTGATCGATACCGCGCCGGCAGCGTAAGCGGCTGGCAAACCTCCCTGGCAGCGCAGCGCCGGGTAGTCATACTACTCAAAATAAATTCTCAAAAGTAATTTGCTGTGGCAAACGGTACTTAACTGTACTAAAACTACAAACTCCGCTTGCCTGAAATAGTGAAAATACCTTAAGCTTAGGCCTCAACTATTTTGCGCCGACCATGACAGCCCAGTCCCTTCAATCGCCATCCTCCCCGACCACCGACTACATCGGCGGCCCGCGTCTGCTAGCGGATATCGGCGGCACCAATGCGCGCTTCGCGCTGGAGACCGCCCCGGGCAAGATTGAGGCGATCGAAGTGCTGCCTTGCGCGGCCTACCCGACCATCGCCGACGCGCTGGTGGCCTACCTCGGCTCGCCGGCCGTGGCCGGCAAGGGCGTCACCGGTATCCGCAATGGCGCCATCGCCATCGCCAACCCGGTGACCAGCGACATGGTGCGCATGACCAACCACCACTGGCAGTTCTCGATCGAGGCGCTGCGCCGCGAGGTGAACTTCGACATCCTGGTGGTCGTCAACGATTTCACCGCGCTGGCCAGCTCGCTGCCGCAACTGTCGGCGACGCAGAAGCACCAGGTCGGCGGCGGCGTGGCCGTTCCCGGCACGCCGCTGGGCCTGATCGGCGCCGGCACCGGCCTCGGTGTTTCGGGACTGATCCCGGGCAAGGACGGCTGGACCGCGCTGCTGAGCGAGGGCGGCCACGTCAGCTTCTCGCCGGTCAATGCGAAAGAAGTGGCGATCCTGCAGTTCGCCTGGAAAGAATTCGAACACGTGTCCGCAGAGCGCCTGATGTCCGGCGCGGGCATCGAACTGATCTACCGCGCGCTGGCCGACCAGCAAGGCGTCACCGCCGAGCCGCTGAGCGCGGCCGACATCTCCACCCGCGCGCTGGCCGGCGCATGCCCGCTGTGCGACGACGTCATCGAGACCTTCTGCCGCATGCTGGGCACCATCGCCAGCAATATCGCCATCACCCTGGGCGCGCAGGGCGGTATCTATATAGGCGGCGGGATCGTGCCGCGCCTGGGCGAGCGTTTCGATAAATCCGGCTTCCGCGCCCGCTTCGAGCAGAAGGGCCGCTTCAATAAATACCTGTGCCAGGTGCCGACCTGGGTCATCACCGCCGAGTACCCGGCCTTTGTTGGCGTATCCGCAATCTTGTCGGAACGCCTTGCTGCTGCATAAGGCAAGTTACACTTCGATGTGGCCGAAATGCGCGTTTTGCGCTTTTATCGGGTACAATTCGGCTTGTAGGATGAAACGTCATTGATTGGTCTCGCATGTTTTCGCCCGAAAATCGCGTTTCGCAGTCGCGTTTCACGTAGAAAAGCGGCGGCCTCGGTCGTCGTCGGCATGCCTCTCTCTCCCGCCCGGCGCGTATCGCCCGGGCTCGGAAAACAGCTTCAGCGAGTACTCCGGCAGGCGGCATTTTGAATGCGGCCACTGCCTCACTGAATGTGATTGATTTCTTTCTTTGCATGACAATGCAACCACAAGATTGCTATGGATACAGCTGAGGCTAAAAGAGTCCTCGAAACCGCCTTGCTATGCGCCCATGAGCCGTTGTCGATCCACAGTCTGAAGAAGCTGTATGTCGATGTCGATGACCAGGGCAGGCCGCGCGGTCCCGGAGTAGGTTCCGATACGATCAAGGAATTGCTGGAAGAACTACGGCTCGATTGGGCCGGCAAGGGTATCGAAGTGGTCAGCCTGTCGACCGGCTGGCGCTTCCAGAGCCGCCCCGAGATGAAGCTGTACCTGGACCGGATGAATCCGGAAAAACCGCCCAAGTATTCGCGGGCGACGCTGGAAACCCTGGCGATCATCGCGTACCGGCAGCCGGTCACGCGGGGCGATATCGAAGAAATACGCGGCGTCGCCGTCAATTCACAGACGATCAAAATGCTGGAAGACCGTGGCTGGGTAGATGCCATCGGTTACCGCGACGTCGTGGGCCGCCCGGCGTTGCTGGGCACGACCAAGCAGTTTTTGGATGATTTGGGATTGAATTCGCTGTCCCAGCTGCCGCCGTTGCAGCAATTGAGCGATGTGCAGGGCGGCGGTCCGGATATGGAAGCGCTGGAGGCGGCCCTGCAAGAGAACTTTGATAAAGCCGCGCACAGCGAAAGCGTCGCGCAACAACGAGATGGTACGGATAGCGAGTTGCAAGTGGCCGACGAAGCAGTAGACGCCGCGACTAGCCCGGAAGCCGGCCAGCAAGCAATCAATCACGACCATGCGCCAGATTTAACGGTTGACGCTGAGCACAACCAAGAAACGAATAATGAACAAATCTAATACCCCCGAGACAGTCAACGACGCCACCGCAGAAGTGGTCGCCAAGCCAAAACGCCGCACCAAAGCACAGATCGAAGCCGATGCGGCTGCCTCCGGTGCCGCCGAAGCGGCCCCTGCCGTCAAGGCCAAGCGCAAGCCGAAGGCTGACGCCGCCGTTGAAGGCGCCGCGCCTGCCGCTGCCGCTCCAGTTGCCCCAGCTCCAATTGCCGCCGCCGACGCACCCGCGCCGGTGAAGAAGCCGCGCGCCAAACCGGTCGCCAAGGTTGCCGTCGAGGCTGTCCAGGCTGTTGAATCGGCGCCGCAAGCCGCGCCAGTTGCAGAAGCGGCCAAGGCGCCGGCCAAGGCGCCGCGCGCCAAGAAGCCAGCCGCCGCCGTGACGGCGTCGGCCGAATCGTCCGCGCCAGCCGTGGCAGTGGAAGCGCCAGCCGCTCCTGCCGCAGCCGCTTCGGGTGCCGAAGGCCAGGACGGCCAGCCGGCCGCCCAGCGCGAGCGCAGCGACCGTGGTCCACGCGGCCCACGCGGTCCGCGCCAGATGCGCGAGCAACGCGCGCTGCGCGAAGCGACGATGCCACGTCCGGAGCCGGTGGTCGCGGCCGAAGGCGAAGCGGCGCCAACTGAAGAGGGCGCCGAGCCGAACGGCAAGCCGCGCAATGAGCGTGGTCCGCGTCCCGACGGTCAGCAGCGCAATGGCAAGGGCGGTCGCGGCAAGGGTCCGAAGCCGCAGCGCGTGCATGGCGCCTTCGGTAATGTGGGCAAGGGCAACGATGCCGACGCCGCGTTCTCGTACGTCACCTCCGACGCCTTCGACAGCGAAGAAACCGGCAAGGGCCGCAACGCGCCGAAAGCCGTGCGCCGCGACCTGACGTCGGAAGACGACGCGCCGAAGCTGCACAAGGTGCTGGCCGAAGCCGGTCTGGGCTCGCGCCGCGACATGGAAGAGCTGATTGTTGCCGGCCGCGTGTCGGTCAACGGCGAGCCGGCCCACATCGGCCAGCGCATCCTGCCGGCCGATGCCGTGCGCATCAACGGCAAACTGTTGCAGCGCCGCGTCAGCAAGAAGCCGCCGCGCGTGCTGGTGTACCACAAGCCGGCCGGCGAGATCGTCAGCCATGACGACCCGGACGGCCGTCCGTCGGTGTTCGACCGCCTGCCGACGATGAAGGCAGGCAAATGGCTGGCCATCGGCCGCCTCGACTTCAACACCGAAGGCTTGCTGCTGTTCACGACTTCCGGTGACCTGGCGAATCGCCTGATGCACCCTCGCTACAGCATCGACCGCGAGTACGCGGTGCGGACGCTGGGCCTGCTGGAAGAGGGCATGCGCCAGAAACTGCTGGCCGGCGTCGAGCTGGAAGACGGCTTGGCGCAGTTCTCCAAGATCGCCGACGGTGGCGGCGAGGGCATCAACAAGTGGTACCGCGTGATCATCGGCGAGGGCCGCAACCGCGAAGTGCGCCGCATGTTCGAGGCGATCGGCCTGACCGTGTCGCGCCTGATCCGTACCCGCTACGGCGCGATGACCCTGCCAAGCAGCTTGAAGCGTGGTCGTTGGGAAGAGATGGAAGAAAACACCGTGCGCGACCTGCTGGCCGCGTACGGCGTCGACAAAAAAGGCAGCGATACGCCGGCGGCTGCCGCGCCGCGCGGCAAAGGCCCGCAGCAAGCCAAGCCGACCGCACAGAATAAAGGTCCGGAAAAGCGTCCGCAGCGCGGCCGCGCCGACTTCGACGACCGCGACGATGACGACGACGAGGATGATGGCGACGAGCCAAACTTCAACCGCGCCGATGTCAGCAACGACAACGCGATGCCTTTCGCCAAGCAGCAACGCGGTCCGCGTTTCGGTAACCAGGGTCGTCCGGGCAATGGCGCCGGTGGCGCTGGCGGTCCAAACGGTGGTGGTAATGGTCGTGGCGCGCAGGGCTCGGGTCGTCCGGGTGGCAATGGCCAAGGCGGCCAAGGTGGCGGACAGGGCCGTCCAGGCGGCGCCCAGGGTTCGGGCCGTCCGGGTGGTCGTCCGCAAGGTATCGGCGGTTACGCCGGTGGCCGTCCGCTGGGCGAAGGTCCGGCACGCAGCGCCGGTGGTGGCCAGGGCCGTCCGCAGGGTCAAGGCCGTCCGCAAGGCCAGGGTGGTCAAGGCGGCCAGGGCGGCGGTATGGGCGGCGGCCAGTCGGCCAAAGGTCCAAGCCGTGGTCCGCGCCAGCCCGATCCGCTGCAGACGACTTTTGGCTTCGGCAACGCCGGCGCGCCGCGTCGCAACCAGCCGCCACGCGGCGGTGCGATCGACCACGGCATGCCACGTCGCCGCAAGGGTTAATCGTCAGCAATACCCCGCAAGGCGATGACGCTGCGGGGTCGGACCCCTTGGGGTCCGACCCCTCTTACGTTGGGGGTTTAAGCGCTTGTTTTCTGGTCCATCGACCTTATTTGTGTTATGCGCTGATTGCAGCGAAGACCAGATAAGGTTATAATAACCAGCCTAGTAAAAGTTCTTCGCGGGTAGCTCCCACAGGAATCCTTTCATCTGGCTAGGTATTACAAGAAGATGGGCAGATGCCCATTTTTTTTTTGTTAAAGCGTTTTGTACGGCCTGTTTTTGAATAATTGCAAACAGGCCTTGATTTGGAGAATTTCTTGCAGCTGCCGGAACTAATTGAAAAGACCGTCATGGGTCTGGGCTACGAGCTGGTTGATGTCGAACGGGCCGAGCGCGGAGTCTTGCGCGTGTTTATCGATTTCAGCGCAGCCGACGCGGAAGAAAAAGGCCCGATCACCGTGGAAGATTGCGCCACGGTCAGCCACCAGCTGTCGCACGTGCTGACAGTCGAGAACGTCAACTACGAACGCCTCGAAATCTCGTCGCCGGGTCTGGATCGTCCGGTGCGCAAGCTGGAAGACTTCGTGCGTTTTGCCGGTTACGAGGTAATCGTCAAACTGCGCACCGCAATGCCGGGTACGAACAACCGGAAATCGTTCCAGGGCGTTCTGCAAGAACCCCAGGGCGATAATTTGTCGTTGGAATTTGATAGCAATGATGGTCCGGCGCTGTTGGAGTTTACGCTCGCCGACGTGGATAAGGCACGCTTGGTGCCGCAGGTGGATTTTAAGGGACGCAAAGCATGAGTCGCGAAGTTTTGTTATTGGTAGACGCGCTGGCGCGTGAGAAAAACGTCGATAAAGATGTCGTTTTCGGCGCGCTGGAATTCGCGTTGGCGCAAGCCACGAAGAAACGCTATGAAGGTGAAGTCGATATCCGCGTTTCGATCGACCGCGAGTCGGGTGAGTTCGAATCCTTCCGCCGCTGGCACGTCGTCCCCGATGAAGCGGGCCTGCAACTGCCGGACCAGGAAATCCTGCACTTCGAAGCCAAGGAACAGATCCCTGACATCGAAGTGGACGACCACATCGAAGAACCGATCGAGTCCGTCGAATTCGGCCGCCGCTTCGCGCAAGACACCAAACAGGTGGTCCTGCAGCGTGTGCGCGACGCCGAGCGCGAACAGATCCTGGTCGACTTCCTCGAACGCGGCGACTCGCTCGTGACCGGCACCATCAAGCGCATGGAACGCGGCGACGCGATCGTCGAGTCGGGCAAGATCGAAGCCCGCCTGCCGCGCGACCAGATGATTCCGAAGGAAAACCTGCGTATTGGCGACCGCGTCCGCGCCTTCATCCTGCGTATCGACCGCAATATGCGCGGCCCGCAAGTGATCCTGTCGCGCACCGCGCCGGACTTCATCATGAAGCTGTTCGAGCTGGAAGTGCCGGAAATCGAACAAGGCATGCTGGAAATTAAATCGGCCGCCCGCGATGCAGGTGTCCGCGCCAAGATCGCCGTCTACACGGCCGACAAGCGCATCGACCCGATCGGTACTTGCGTCGGCATGCGCGGTTCGCGCGTGCAGGCCGTCACCGGCGAGCTGGGTGGCGAACGCGTCGACATCGTGTTGTGGTCGGAAGATCCGGCCCAGTTCGTCATCGGCGCATTGGCCCCGGCCAACGTGTCGTCGATCATGGTCGATGAAGAGAAGCACGCGATGGACGTCGTTGTCGACGAGGAAAACCTGGCGATCGCGATCGGCCGTTCCGGCCAGAACGTGCGCTTGGCTTCCGACCTGACCGGCTGGAAGATCAACATCATGACGGCCGAGGAATCGGCCGACAAGGCAGCCCAGGAAACCGCGGCGGTGCGCGCACTGTTCATGGAAAAACTGGACGTCGATCAGGAAGTCGCCGACATCCTGGTGGAAGAGGGCTTTGCCAGCCTGGAAGAAATCGCTTACGTGCCGATCTCCGAAATGCTGGAAATCGAATCGTTTGACGAAGATACCGTCAACGAACTGCGCACCCGCGCCCGTGACGCCCTGGTCACCGAAGCGATCGCTTCGGAAGAAGGCCTGGAAGGCATGGACGAGGCGCTGGTCGGTCTGGAAGGCATGGACCGCATCACCGCCGGCAAGCTGGGCCTGGCTGGTATCAAGACTGTCGATGCATTTGCTGCACTGGCCTACGACGAATTTGGCGCCATTCTGGCCCTGTCCGCCGACCGTGCACGCGCACTGATTACAAGTGAATTTGAAGATGTGACCGACGATGAGATGAAGTTGGTTGACTCGAAGTACGACGATCGTGCCAAGGGCCTCCAGGCCAAGGCATGGAGTCTTGCCGAATCTGCAAAGGCATAATTTGAGTATCTTTATCATCTCCGCGACACATAGAAAAGAGGACTGAATGGCGAGTAACAACGTAGCCCAATTTGCCACCGAACTGAAGATGCCTGCAGATTTGCTGCTGACGCAGCTGCGTTCTGCCGGCGTCGAAAAAAGTTCGACGTCAGATCCATTGTCGAAAGATGATAAGGATAAGCTGCTTGATCACTTGCGTCGTACCCACGGCGCATCGGCTGATACCGAAAAGAAGAAGATCACGCTGACGCGCAAAGAAACCACTGAAATCAAGCAGGCCGACGCCAATGGCAAGGCCCGCACGATTCAGGTCGCTGTGAAGAAGGTTCGCACCTTCGTCCAGCGCGACGAGCCGGTCGCCGCTCCCGCCCCCGCCCCCGTGGCGCCGGTGGTGGATGCTGCCGAGGTGGCCCGCCGTGAAGAAGACGCCCGCAAACAGGCCGAACTGATCGCGCGCCAAGAAGCCGAGCTGCGCGAGAAGCAAGACCGCCTGGCCAAGCTGGATGCCGAGAAGGAAGCCCAGGCCAAAGCCACGGCCGCCGCCGAAGCCGAAGCGAAGAAGGAAGCCGACGCCGAGGCGAAGAAAGCCGCCGCCAAGGCAGCGGCCGCTGCAACCAACGCCGGCGCCGCAGCGCCTGCGCCGGCCGTCGACGTCGCAGCCGAAGAGAAGAAAAAAGCCGCAGCGGAAGAGGCCAAGAAGAAGGCCGCCGCCGCCGCCAAGGAAGCCGCTGAAAAAGCCGAAGCCACCGACCGCGCCCGCAAGGCCGTGGCGGACGAGGTCGCCCAGATCAAGGCCATGATGAACGCGCCACGCCGCGCCATCAAAGCCCCTGAGCCGGCACCTGTCCCCGTCAAGGCCAAGGTTGCCGAAGGCACCCTGCACAAGCCTGCGACTGGCGCCGTCGCCAAGCCTGGCGACAAGCCGGGCGACAAGAAGCCGGTCACCGCCGACAAGAAGTCGATCAAATCGGCCAATGTCTCGTCGACCTGGTCGGACGACGCCAAGAAACGTGGCGCGCCGGGCAACACCGCCAACAAGGGCCGTGGCAACACCGGCACCGGCGGGCGTGACGGCTGGCGCAGTGGTGGCAAGAGTGGCGGCCGTCGCGGCTCGCACTCGGACGACCGCGAAACCAACTTCCAGGCGCCGACCGAGGCGGTCATCAAGGACGTGTACGTCCCTGAAACCATCACCGTGGCCGAACTGGCGCACAAGATGTCCGTCAAGGCATCCGAGGTCATCAAGCAGCTGATGAAGCTGGGCCAGATGTGCACCATCAACCAGGTGCTGGATCAGGAAACCGCGATGATCCTGGTCGAGGAGATGGGCCACAAAGCCTTCGCCGCCGAGCAGGACGATCCGGAAGCGCTGCTGGCAGACCAGGGTGAGCACGCTCACTTCGAGTCCGTCTCGCGCGCACCGGTGGTGACCGTCATGGGTCACGTCGACCACGGTAAAACCTCGCTGCTGGATTACATCCGCCGCGCCAAAGTGGCGTCGGGCGAAGCCGGCGGCATTACCCAGCACATCGGTGCATACCACGTGGACACCCCGCGCGGCATGATCACCTTCCTCGATACCCCGGGTCACGAAGCCTTTACGGCAATGCGTGCCCGTGGCGCGAAAGCGACCGACATCGTGATTCTGGTGGTGGCGGCCGACGACGGCGTGATGCCGCAAACGAAGGAAGCGATCGCCCACGCGAAAGCGGCCGGCGTGCCGCTGGTTGTGGCGATCAACAAGATCGACAAACCGGGCGGCAACGTCGACCGTGTGACGCAGGAACTGGTTGCCGAACAAGTTGTGCCGGAAGAATACGGTGGCGAATCGCCATTCGTGCCGGTCTCGGCAAAAACCGGCGCCGGTATCGATGCGCTGCTGGAACAGGTGCTGTTGCAGGCCGAAGTGCTGGAACTGAAAGCCCCGGTCGACGCGCCAGCGCGCGGCCTGGTGGTCGAAGGCCGTCTGGACAAGGGCAAGGGCCCGGTCGCGACGATCCTGGTGCAGTCCGGTACCCTGAAGCGCGGCGACGTGATTCTGGCGGGCTCCTCGTATGGCCGCGTTCGCGCGATGCTGGACGAGAACGGCAAGCCGATCAACGAAGCAGGTCCTTCGATCCCGGTCGAAATCCAGGGTCTGACGGAAGTGCCGCAAGCCGGTGAAGAAGTCATGGTCATGGCTGACGAGCGTAAAGCCCGTGAGATCGGTCTGTTCCGTCAAGGTAAGTTCCGCGACGTGAAACTGGCCAAGCAGCAAGCCGCGAAGCTGGAAAACATGTTCGACCAGATGGCCGAAGGCGAAGTCAAAAACCTGCCGATGATCATCAAGACCGACGTGCAGGGTTCGCAGGAAGCACTGGTCAGCTCGTTGCAGAAGTTGTCGACCTCGGAAGTGCGCGTACAAGTCGTGCACGCCGCAGTCGGCGGCATCACCGAGTCGGACGTCAACCTGGCGGTGGCCTCGAAAGCGGTCATCATCGGCTTCAACGCCCGTGCCGATGCACAGGCGCGCAAGCTGGCCGAGTCGAACGGCGTGGACATTCGCTACTACAACATCATTTACGATGCGATCGACGAGATCAAAGCGGCGTTGTCGGGCATGTTGGCGCCAGAGAAGCGCGAAACCGTTATCGGCCAGGTCGAGATTCGCCAGGTTATCCTGGTCTCGAAAGTCGGCGCGGTTGCCGGTTGCCTGGTCACCGATGGCGTGGTCAAGCGCGCTTCCTCGGTCCGCCTGCTGCGCAACAACATCGTGGTGTGGACCGGCGAGATCGACTCGCTCAAACGCTTCAAGGACGACGCGAAGGAAGTCCGCGCCGGTCTGGAGTGCGGCCTGTCGCTGAAGAACTACAACGACATCCAGGTTGGCGACACCCTGGAAGTGTTCGAAGTTCAGGAAATCGCCCGTACCTTGTAATCGTTACGGACAGTAGTAATAGACAGTAGTACTAGGTAAAGTGGACGGAAGCAGCAGCTCCCGTCCACTTGCCGTTTATGGAAAGCAGTACCGAATCATGGCAAAACACAGTAAAACCATCCCGCAGCGCGGTCAGCGCGTCGCGGACCAGATCCAGCGCGATCTGTCCGAAATCATCGCCTACGAGTTGAAAGACCCACGGGTCGGCATGATCACCATCACCGAAGTGCAGGTCACGCCGGACTATGCGCACGCGAAGATCTTCTTCACGATGCTCAAGGATAGCCCGGAGCAGGTCAAGCAGACCGTCGAAGGCCTGTCGGCCGCCGCCGGCTACATGCGCGGCCAGCTGGGCAAGCGTCTGCACATCCATACGCTGCCGGCGTTGCACTTCGTGCACGACACGTCCACCTCGCGCGGCATGGAATTGTCGCTGCTGATCGACCAGGCCAACGCCACGCGTTCGCTGGACGACGACCAGGCCAAGCCGGCCGACGAGAAAAAAGACGGCGCCGAATAAGCCGTTTTGGCTGCATCCATGAAGCAAAATCATCCTAAAAAAGTCCGCGACCTGGTCGACGGCGTGCTGCTGCTCGACAAGCCGGTTGGCTTCTCGAGCAACGATGCACTGATCAAAGCCAAGCGCGTGCTCAATGCTAAGAAGGCCGGCCATACCGGCACGCTCGACCCGTTCGCCACCGGCTTGCTGCCGCTGTGCTTTGGCGAGGCGACCAAGTTTTCGCAGGACTTGCTGGAAGCGGACAAGACCTACGACACCACGGTGCACCTGGGCCAGACCACCGACACCGGCGACACCGAAGGCGAAGTGATCGACACGCGCGACGTCGACGTCACGTTGGAGCAGATCCACGCGGTGCTGGAAAAATTCCGCGGCCCGATCGCGCAAGTGCCGCCGATGTATTCGGCGTTGAAGCGCGACGGCAAGCCGCTGTACGAATACGCGCGCGCCGGCATCACCCTGGAGCGCGAGGCGCGCAATGTCATCATCCACAAGCTGGAGCTGGTGTCGTACGAGGCGCCGTTCCTGAAATTGTCGGTCACGTGCAGCAAGGGCACGTACATTCGCGTGCTGGGCCAGGACATCGGCGAAGCGCTCGGCTGCGGCGCGCATTTGAACGCGCTGCGCCGCACGCAGGTCGGCCCGCTGACGATGGACAACATGATCACGCTGGAAGCGCTGATCGCGCACGCCGAACCGTTGAGTCTGCTGGCTCCGGTCGACGCCTTGCTGGCCAGTTTCCCGGCCGTGCAATTGAACGCCGAGCTGGCCAAGCGCTTCCTCAACGGCCAGCGCCTGGCGTTGGGCAAAGAGCCGATAAGTGTGCCGGCTGAGCAGGGCAGGGTGCGCGTCTACCTGGACGACAAGCTGCTCGGCACGGCAATGCTAGGCGAATACAGCATCCTCGCCCCGGAACGATTGATCGCTTTCACCGCGCCAGAGGCAGCGACCTAAACCCTCGGGGTCAAGTCTGTCATTCGGACACGGGCTTGACCGTAGAGGGGCTTTACTGCCGGGCTTGTGTCCGAATGACAGACTTGACCCCGGCGGGTTTGGAAAGCAACTCTTTGAAAATACTCGATTTTTTTAAGGAGTTGCAACGCACCATGCTATACTACGCGGTTCCAGAAATTGGCTAAGCAGTTGTAGCCCACGAACATCCCGGAATACCCCCCGTACAGTTTGTACGCACCCGCAGTTTTTCAGCAAATATAACGACCATGTCTACTACAAAACGCGCAATTCGCAACATCGCCATTATCGCCCACGTTGACCACGGCAAAACCACCCTCGTGGATCAGCTGCTGCGCCAGTCCGGCACCTTCCGTGAAAACCAAGCGGTCGATACTCGCATCATGGACTCGAACGACCTCGAAAAGGAACGCGGCATTACGATTCTGTCGAAGAACTGCGCGGTTGAGTACGAAGGCACCCACATCAACATCGTCGACACCCCAGGCCACGCCGACTTCGGCGGCGAAGTGGAACGTGTTCTGTCGATGGTCGACTCCGTTCTGCTGCTGATCGATGCGCAGGAAGGCCCGATGCCACAGACCCGCTTCGTGACCCGCAAGGCGCTGGCGCTGGGCCTGAAGCCTATCGTCGTCGTCAACAAGGTCGACCGTCCGGGCGCACGTCCTGAGTGGGCGATCAACCAGACCTTCGAACTGTTCGACAAGCTGGGCGCGAACGATGAGCAGCTGGACTTCCCTATCGTCTACGCCTCGGGCCTGAACGGCTACGCCGGCCTGACCGAAGATGTCCGCTCGGGCGACATGAAGCCGCTGTTCGACGCCATCCTGGAACACGTTCCAGTGCGCGACGACAATCCGGAAGGCCCGCTGCAGATGCAAATCACGTCGCTGGACTACTCGTCCTACGTCGGCAAGATCGGCATTGGCCGCGTCAATCGCGGCACCGTCAAGGTCGGCCAGGACGTTCTGGTCATCAACGGCCCAGGCGCCACCCCGATCAAGGGCCGCATCAACCAGGTGCTGAATTTCAAGGGCCTGGAGCGCGTGCTGGTCGACGAAGCTGTTGCCGGCGACATCTGCCTGATCAACGGTATCGATGAAATCGGTATCGGTTCGACGCTGTGCGCGCTGGACACCCCGGAACCGCTGCCGATGCTGACCGTCGACGAGCCGACGCTGACCATGAACTTCATGGTCAACAACTCGCCACTGGCCGGCCGCGAAGGCAAGTTCGTGACCTCGCGCCAGCTGCGCGACCGTCTGGACAAGGAACTGAAAGCCAACGTCGCGCTGCGCGTTGCACCAACCGACGACGACACGATCTTCGAAGTATCGGGCCGCGGCGAGCTGCACCTGACCATCCTGATCGAAAACATGCGTCGCGAAGGTTTCGAGATGGCCGTGTCGCGTCCACGCGTGGTGTTCAAAATGGTCGATGGCGTACGCCACGAGCCGTTCGAGCAACTGTCGGTCGACGTTGAAGAAGCCAACCAGGGCGGCGTCATGGAAGAACTGGGCCGTCGTCGTGGCGACCTGCAAAACATGGAATCGGACGGCAAAGGCCGTGTGCGTCTGGAATACCGTATTCCTGCGCGTGGCCTGATCGGCTTCCAGGGCGAGTTCATGACCCTGACCCGTGGTACCGGCCTGATGAGCCACGTGTTCGACGCGTACGCTCCGGTCGACAACACCAAGGGCGAACTGGGCGGCCGTCGCAACGGCGTGCTGATCTCGCAGGACGACGGCGCCGCCGTGGCCTACGCGATCTGGAAACTGCAGGATCGCGGCCGTATGTTCGTGGTCCACAACGACCCGGTGTACGAAGGCATGATCATCGGTATCCACTCGCGCGACAACGATCTGGTCGTCAACCCGATCAAGGGCAAGCAGCTGACCAACGTGCGTTCGTCGGGTACCGACGAAGCGGTGCGCCTGGTGCCGCCGGTTCAGATGTCGCTGGAATACGCGGTTGAATTCATCGACGACGACGAACTGGTGGAAATCACCCCGAAATCGATCCGTCTGCGCAAGCGCTTCCTGAAAGAGCACGAGCGTAAAAAAGCATCGCGCGAATCCTGATCGGTTTCGCCGCACGATAAAAAACCCCGACCTCCACGGAGCGCCGGGGTTTTTTTTTGCGGCAACGGATTCAATTGCCTTTTTACCAGTGCTGGAGTAATTTGACGCATGGCAGCATAAATCAGTATTGAGGAGCATCAAGGTGAGTGACGAAAAGTTGAATCCGTGGTCCGGTTGGCCGACCAATCCTTTCTCCCTCGCGCAGCAGGCGACCGACTATTGGGTCGATGCCTGCCAGCGCAGCGTGTTGTTCATGGATGTGCTGCGCCAGCGCGGCGACGAGCGCAACCTGCGTACCGAGGAGACCGCGCCGCACGTGCTCAGTTTTGCCTTCAAAGTCATCATGGACGGCCGCGACCTCGAGCGCCCGGTCAACTACGGCCTGTGCTACATCGCTCCGCCGGACGGCGTGACCCCCGACCCCACCAAGCGCCCATTCATCGTGTTCGATCCGCGCGCCGGCCACGGGCCAGGCATCGCCGGCATGAAACAGGATAGCGAGATCGGTGTCGTGCTCAAGGCCGGCCATCCGTGCTATTTCGTCGGCTTCCTGCCCAAGCCGGTGCCGGGCCAGACCATCGAAGACGTCTGCCGGGCCGAGGCGAAATTCATCGCCCATGTGGCCGAACTGCATCCGCAGGCTGACGGCAAGCCTGCGCTGATCGGCAATTGCCAGGCCGGTTGGCAAATCATGATGACGGCCGCGCTGCAGCCGGA
Source organism: Duganella sp. AC237 (assembly GCF_979254035.1). NCBI lineage: Bacteria > Pseudomonadati > Pseudomonadota > Betaproteobacteria > Burkholderiales > Oxalobacteraceae > Duganella > Duganella sp. AC237. Next base: position 1,604,557 of record NZ_CEEDEW010000003.1, read on the forward strand.
CCTGGTCGGTCCGCTGGTGCTGGCCGGGGCGCCGCTGTCGTATTGGGCCGGCGTGCGCGGCAAGAACCCGATGCGCTACCTGGGCGGCGCGCTCGGCGGGACGTGGACGACGTCGCTGGCGGGCGACCTGGGCAACGGCACTTTCGACGGCGCGCAGCTGGTCGAGAATTTCGAGAAAATGAACCCGGCGAACACGATGTGGAGCAAGAACTACAACGTGTATTCGAAGATCGACACCGAGGCGGCGCGCTTCCTGGAATTCGAACGCTGGTGGGGCAACCCGGTGCTGCTCAACGCCGGCGAGATGCAATACATCGCCGACTCGCTATTCGTCGGCAACAAGCTGAGCGCGGCCGAGCTGCTCGACAGCGAAGGCCACCGCATCGACCTGCGCAACATCAAGTCGCCGATCGTGGTGTTCTGCTCGTGGGGCGACGACATCACGCCGCCGCAGCAAGCGCTCGGCTGGGTGCTGGATTTGTACGAGGACGACGATGCGCTGGTCGCCGGCGGCCAGACCATCATCTACACCATGCACCAAAGCATAGGTCACCTGGGCATCTTCGTTTCGGCCTCCGTGGCCAACAAGGAGCACGAGGAATTCACGGCCGCCATGGACATGATCGACATCATGCCGCCTGGCTTGTACGAGGCGGTGTTCCTCGACAAGGACGAGGAAATGCTGCAGGCCGAGATCGCCGCAGGCGACATGATGGGCGGCGACTTCGTCATGCGTTTCGAGCGGCGCGGCCTGGATACGCTGCGCGCGCTGGGCGGCAACGACGCCGAGGACGAGCGCCGCTTTGCGACCGTGGCGCGGGTGTCGGAAATCAACCAGGGCCTGTACCGCCAGTTCGTCAGCCCGATCGTTAAAAGCATGGTGACGGAAGAGAGCGCCGAACGGCTGCGCGAATCGCACCCGCTGCGCTTGCGCTACACGGCGTTCTCCAGCAAAAACAAGCTGCTCGACGGCATCCCGGCGCTGGCCGAGAAGGTGCGCGTGCAGCGCCGTCCGGTCGATAAGAGCAACGTCTTCCTGCAGATGCAGGAGCACATGTCGAAGCAGATCGTCGCCACGCTGGATGCCTATCGCGATGCCCGCGACGAGGCGACGGAGAAGTTCTTCCTCAGCGTGTACGGTTCGCCGGTGTTGCAGGCGCTGGTGGGCTTGCGATCCGACGCCGGCGCGCCGCGCCGCATCGGCCGCGACCTGGCGCACGAGGCGGCGTTGAACGCGTTCCGCGCGGCGGCCGCTACCAAGACCGCCGAGGGCGGGGTGACGGAGGCGATTATCCGCGGCTTGCTCTACATCTATCGCAGTCCGGAGATGAGCGCGGCCGATGAGCGCGCGTTTGCGACGATACGCCAGCTGCGCCTGCGCACCTCGGACGACGAGGAGTTGAGCGTGACGCAGTTCAAGACCATCGTGCGCGACCAGTATCTGATGTTGCAGGTCGATGAAGAGGCGGCGATGCGCGACCTGCCGCTGCTGCTGCCGGAGGAGCCGGAAGCACGCGCGGCGGCTCTGGGCATCGTGCGGCAGGTGGCGGGCGCGACCGGTACCCTGGTCGGCGACGGCGCGGTGCGGCTCGAGCGCGTGGCCGAGATGTTCGGTCCGCAGGCGCCGAAGCTGGCGGTGGTGCGCAAGAAGAAAAAGGAAGCGTAAGGGAGGGCGGCGCCGATGAACGCAGCCCGATGAGACACGAAGAGACACGTAGGGCGGGTTAGCGGGCGAGGCCCGCTAACCCGCCCTGGGGGCCCATCGAAGAGGCGGCCTACTGCCGTAGGCCTTAAGAGGCGGAACGCCGTAATCCGCCAATGCATGCGCCCCCGCGACGCACACATTGGCGGATTACGCTGCGCTAATCCGCCCTACGTATTTGCGAGGTCCTTCCGCATGAACACACTCATTGGGTCCTCCGGATAATCGCCGAACGCACCGCAGCGCTGGAACCCATGCCGCTCATACAGCCCCATCGCCTCCGGCTGCGATGGCCCGGTCTCCAGCACCATCTGCGCGCAACCGGCTTCCACCGCCGCCGCTTCCAGCAAGCTCAGCAAGCCTCGCCCAGTGCCTTTGCCGCGTCCGGCGGGGTCCACATACAACCGCTTGATCTCGCCAAACTCCGGCGACAGTACGATCGCGCAGCAACCGACGATCTTGCCGGCGGCATCGCCTTCGCGCGCCACGGCAAACTTCACGTGCGGCGCCATCAACGACGGCAAATCCAGCGCATAGACGAGCTCCGGCGGATATAGCGACAGCTGATACGCATCGAGATCGGCGATCAGGGAAATGACTTCAGGCTGGTTCGGGGTTTCAAAGGTGATATGCATCATGGATGATCGGTCATTTTGTTGGATGGCAAATCCAGTATAATGGATGGCATGGATATAAACAAATTAATTGCAGGCCGCGTGCTGGCCTTGCGCGAAGCGCGCCAATTGTCGTTGACGGCTTTGGCGGAACTGAGCGGCGTCAGCCGTTCCAACATTTCGTTGATCGAAAGAGGCGAGAGCAGCGCCACCGCCACCGTGCTCGACAAGCTGGCCGGCGCCCTCGGCGTGACGTTGGCCTCGCTGTTCGAAGCCGACGAAAGCTCTGCCGCGCCGTCGCCGCTGCGCCGCGCGGCTGATCAGCAGGTATGGACCGACCCGGCCTCCGGCTACGTGCGGCGGCACTTGTCGCCGGCGGCGCGTTCTCCGCTGCAACTGGTCGAGGTGGTGTTCCCGCCCGGCCAGCGCGTTGTCTATGAGCGCATGGCGCGGGCGTCGGACATCCACCATCAGATGTGGATGCTCGAAGGCGTCATGGATATCTCGTGCGGCGACCAACAGTGGCGTCTGGAAGCCGGCGATTGCGTGGCGATGCGCGAAGATCAGCAGATCGTCTACGCCAATCCCGCCAGCGCCCCGGCGCGCTACCTGGTCGGTCTGGTGACCTTGCCGTTCGCTCCAGCGGAGCGGTCCGTTGGCCCGCTGCGGGGTTTGGCGATATAATGACGACCCTCATCCGTTTCCCGTAGCAACCGCCATGACCATCATCGACCAGCCAACCACCGATACAGCCGCAGCGCCTGGCATCAAGCCGAGCCGCCGCCTGTCGGTCGCGCCGATGATGGACTGGACCGATCGCCACTGCCGCGTGTTCCACCGCCACATCAGCCGCCACACGTGGCTGTACACGGAGATGGTCACCACCGGCGCGCTGGTCTACGGCGACGTCGAGCGCCACCTGCGCTTCAACGAGGAAGAGCACCCGGTTGCGCTGCAACTGGGCGGCAGCGACCCGACCGACCTGGCCACCAGCGCCAAACTGGGCGAAAAATGGGGCTACGATGAGATCAACCTGAACTGCGGTTGCCCGTCCGAGCGCGTGCAGAAGGGCGCTTTCGGCGCCTGCCTGATGGCCGAGCCGCAACTGGTGGCCGACTGCGTCAAGGCCATGCGCGATGCCGTCAGCATCGACGTCACCGTCAAGCACCGGATCGGCATCGACCAAACCGAAAGCTACGATTTCGTCCGCGATTTCGTCGGCACCGTGGCCGATGCCGGCTGCAAAACCTTCATCGTCCACGCCCGCAACGCCATCCTCAAGGGCCTGTCGCCGAAGGAAAACCGCGAGGTGCCGCCGCTGAAATACGATTACGCCTACCGCCTCAAGCGCGATTTTCCCGACTTCGAAATCATCATCAACGGCGGCATCAAGACCGAGGGCGAGATTGACGAGCACCTGCAACATCTGGACGGCGTCATGCTGGGCCGCGAGGCGTATCACAATCCGTTTGTGATGGCCACGTTCGACCAGCGCTACTATGGCGACGACAACGCCGTCGTCAAGTCGCGCGAGCAGGTGATCGAGGCGATGATTCCCTACATCCGTGCCCAGCTGGCACTGGGCGAGAAGAGCCTCAAGCTCAACAGCGTCACCCGCCACATGCTGGGCCTGATGACCGGCCTGCCTGGCGCCCGCCAGTTCCGCCAAGTGTTGTCCGATTCAAAAAAGCTCGCCGCCGGCGACGCCAATCTCCTCCTCGAAGCGGCCGCCCGGCTGCGTACCGCCGCTTAAGTCTTGCCTATCTGGCACTGATTTCACCAATGTGTTGGTATTTCCACGCAGAAATTCGAGATGCGTAAAATAGTGGCATTTTTTTCTTGCTTTGAGGAAAAATTTGCATCTATAATTCATCAAACACCACACATTTCCAACACCATTCATCGCATATTGCGGCGCAAAAACTACACCCAAGCCTCTGTGTAGCGCTTAATTTTGCATTCGCAGTCATTGTTTGCTAATGTCATGTTTTATTGATTCACGGCAATGAGCGTGCGGATAGTGTTCTCGTAGCAACGAGTCAGTCCAGGGCAAATTCTTATCAACAGTGTCACTTAAGAAGAAGACGAAATGAATTTAGCAAAAATGAAAGTCGGAACGCGCCTGGGCCTCGGATTCGCCCTGGTACTGGTGTTCCTGATCGCCGTGACCACGGTCGGCATCTTCCGCATGGCGCAGATCCAGGATCGCCTGGACCACGTCATCAGCGTCAACAACGTCGTCTCGCGCCTGGTGCTGGACATGCGCACCAACGTCAACGACCGTATCAGCTCGCTGCGCGTGCTGACCCTGATGACCGACCCGGCCGACATGGAACCGGAACTGAACCGCGTCAAGGAACTGGCCGGCAAATACACCGAAGCACAGAACAAGCTGGGCGCGCAATTCGCCATCGAAGCCACCCCTGAAGAGAAGGCCCTGCTGGCCACCATCAAGGAACAGGAAGGCCTGGCCATGCCGGCGATCGCCAAGGCGACCGAGCTGTGGTTGGCAAGCAATGCCGAAGGCGCGACCCGCGTGCTGATCAAGGAAATCCGTCCGGCCCAGAAAAAATGGATGGCCGCGCTCGATCAACTGGCCACGCTGGAAGACAAACTGAACGCGCAGATGCAGGTCGACGCCGCCAACGGCTTCTCCAGCGGCCGCAACTTCATGATCATCATGGGCCTGCTCGCGGTCGGTATCTCGATCGTCGCCGCGCTGATGATCACCCGTGGCCTGCTCAAGCAGCTGGGTGGCGAGCCGGACTACACCGCCTCGATCGCCAGCAGCATCGCCAACGGCGACCTGGCCGTGTCCATCGACACCACCGGCAACGACAAGGACAGCCTGCTGTTCGAAATGAAAGAAATGCGCAACAGCCTGGTGGACATCGTCGGCCAAGTCCGTTCGGGCACCGAAACCATCGGCACCGCCTCGCGCGAGATCGCAGCCGGCAATATCGACCTGTCGGCCCGTACCGAAATGCAAGCGAGCTCGCTGGAAAAAACCGCCTCGGCGATGGAAGAGTTGACCTCGACCGTGAAACAGAACGCCGACAACGCCCGTGAAGCCAACCAGCTGGCGTCGGTGGCGTCGGACGTGGCGATCAAGGGCGGCAAAGTGGTGTCGGAAGTGGTCAACACCATGAGCTCGATCGACGCATCGGCCAAGAAGATCGTCGACATTATCGGTGTGATCGACGGTATCGCCTTCCAGACCAACATCCTGGCGCTGAACGCCGCCGTCGAAGCGGCCCGTGCCGGCGAACAGGGCCGCGGCTTCGCCGTGGTGGCGTCGGAAGTGCGCAACCTGGCCCAGCGCTCCGCTGGCGCCGCCAAGGAAATCAAGATGCTGATCGACGACTCGGTCGAGAAGGTCGGCGCCGGCACCAAGCTGGTCGGCCAGGCCGGCGTCACGATGGATGAGGTGGTCGCCTCGGTACGCCGCGTGACCGACATCATGAGCGAAATCGCCAACGCCAGCCAGGAACAAAGCGCTGGTATCGAACAGGTCAACCTGTCCATCATCGAGATGGACAGCATGACCCAGCAAAATGCCGCGCTGGTGGAAGAGTCCGCCGCCGCAGCACAAAGCTTGCAAGACCAGGCCTCCGAGTTGTCCCGGGTGGTCAGCATCTTCAAGCTGGTGGAAGGCGAGGAGCGCGTTGCCGCTCCGGTATTTACGCCAGCCCCGAAGGCAGTGGTCAAGCCGATCACCGCCGCCCGCGCTCCTGTAAAGAAATTGCCGTCCAAGCCGGCCGCAGCGATCGCCAAACCGAAGAAAGTCGTCAACGGCCCGAGCAGCAGCGCCGCCGACGAGTGGGAAGAGTTTTAAAAGCTTGCCTCGGCCTGCTGTCGCCCTTTGCGACACGTGTGCGGGCCTTGGCGTCTATCTAATCAGTGTCTAAAAATAATTGTTGGGAAATACAAATGAACAAGTTTTCGATCATCGCCGCCGTCGTTCTGTCCGCCGTCTCCGCCGTCACCATCGCCGCCGAAGTGCCGGCCTCGGTCGACGCCAAGAACTGCAAAGCCGAATACCCGAAGGCATCGCTGATGAATGAAGAGCAGGGCGACGTCAAGATGGCCTTCCTGGTCGGCGCCGATGGCAACGTCGTCGAGTCGAAGCTGGAAAAATCGAGCGGTTTCAAGAACCTCGACAAAGCGGCGCTCAAAGCGCTGAGCGGTTGCAAGTTCAAGCCGGGCACCAAGGACGGCGCGGTAGCACAGACCTGGACCAAGGTCGACTATAGCTGGAAGCTGTAACACCTGTCTCAAGTGGCCATGCCGCGGTGGCGTGGCCGATTGCCGAATCCATATACTAGGGGAAATCAGATGTCTACAAATAAGCGTTGGTTGAGTGTGGTTGCAGCAGTGCTCGTGTCGAGCGTTCCAGCGGCGTTCGCCGCCGAAGTGCCGGCCAGTTTCGATGCCAAGAACTGCAAAGCGGAATATCCGAAAGCGTCGCTGATGAATGAAGAGCAGGGCACGGTATCGATGTCGTTCCTGGTCAAGGCTGACGGCTCGGTGTCCGATTCCAAGCTGGACAAGACGAGCGGCTTCAAGAACCTGGACAAGGCCGCCATCAAGGCCCTGAGCGCCTGCAAATTCAAGCCCGGTACCAAGGACGGCGCGCCGGCCGAGACCTGGACCAAGGTCGACTACGCCTGGAAACTGGACTAAGCATAGTCCCGCAAGGCAATACCAGAAGGAGCCGCATTCGGCTCCTTTTTTTTCGCCTGTACTATTACGTGTAACAAGCTGTAATCTGGCTGCGAACGCGCTAAACTTCCTTATATAGTACGATTCTGGAACAAGGAGATTGCCATGAAGATTATCTTTGCCGTTATCGGCGCGATGGTTGCGCTGACCGGGTGCGCCGTGCAGCAGCCGTATTACACCACCGCCCAGGTACAGGATCCCTACCAGTGGCGCACCGTCTCCGTGACGCCGTCGAACCGCGCTCCTGGCAGCGCGCCGACGACCGTCTACACGACCGAGGAATTGCCGGCGCCGAGCTCGCGCGTGGTCTACGCCGAACCGGTGAGCAGCACCACCTATGTGGTCGCGCCTCCGGTCTATTACGCGCCCGCGCCTGTGTATTACCAGCCGGCCCCGTCGTATTACTACCCGCCGGTCTCCATCGGCCTGGACTTCTCGTTCAGCCGCTTCTCGGGCGGCCATCGTGGCGGCTGGGGACGCGGTGGCTGGGGTCGTGGCGGTTATCGCCGGTGATGGCCGGTCGCTGACCTAGCTGCGGACATAAAAAATCCCGCCATGCCTCGTAAGGCCTGGCGGGATTTTTACATTCGTCCGGGAATCTATGCTGCGCCTAGGCGCCGGCATATCACGACGTTAGCGCAGCACGTAAACCGATGCCTGGCCCAGCGCATTACCCTCTACCAACACATAGGTCGAAGCGCAAGCAAGACTGAGCAGTAAAGCGCCGTATGCGAAATGGAGATAGCGTGCCATGACAGACTCCCGGAGGTGGGTGAGGGTTGTTGATGTCTCCAGAATAGTCTTAAGGCCACATTAAGAACATCAGCATAATGTCCGAGGTCGTGTAGGACAACACGCCGTCTCTATCTTTTCGTCAACACTTTATTTAATTTTCCACAGTACCACGGGGCCGGCAGGGGCGGTGTCTGCGGCGTTGGAGACTTCGAGCCAGCGCTGCAGACTGTCGGGCGTCTTCAGGTGGATGCCCATGCCGTCGATCAGGCCGACCAGATCGAGCATCTTGGCGTCGATCTTCGCTTTGGACACGGTGGGCGCGCCCATGACCATGCGGTCGTAGGCTTTGCGCGCCTTGTTTTCCCATTTGTGCAGGCTGCTGTCCTCGAAGCGGTTGGATTCAAAGTAGACGGTCAGCGAGCCGTCCGGGTTGCCGAAGCCGACAATGCCCGAACCGCTGCGGATGGCCGCGTTGTTGCCGGGGTCGAACATTTCCGATGGGACGAACACGCCGGCGCGGCCGTCGATATCCGGACGGCCAACGGGCGTGTCTTTGCTATAGGTACTAACTTCTGAGAGTGATTTTGGTTCAGACATGGCTGCGCGGTAGGTGAGACGTGGATGACGTGATTCGGGGAGCGATGTGGACGCTGATCGGTGCCGAAAAGCAGCCTTATTGTAGCGTTAATCTAGTGCCATCGGGCAATGGCTTGCAAAATATTCCGACTGTGGCAAATCGGTTTTCGTGGGCGGATGTTCGACCGGTGCCTCGCAAGTGATTGAGAGCCCGTCTGCACCGTTCCGGCTGACGATGATTTCGACGTACTGGACGCTTGGGTGCGAGAGCATTTGTTTAAAATCTACGCCGATTGCGCCATCCTGCACCGAATACGGTCGACGCCTGGCCGAAGTAACCATAGGAACAACACATGCAATTTCGCCACCTCGCAGCCGCAGCAGCCTTCATCTTCGCCATGTTCCCCGCGCTTGCGCAGACCGCAGCGCCAGCATTCGGCACTTACCTGCGCCCCTACGCAGCCGACTCCCTGTGGAACTCGCGCCCGGTCGATCCGGTGCTGGGACCTACGAGATACCCAAATCGCGCTACTACCCCGCGATGACGTCGGGGTCGTTCTCGACAGGCCTGTATCTGGCCAAGCCGAGCGACACTCCAATGACCGTCACCGGTTTCGCTGGCACCGCCGGCGTGGTCGACCCCGACAGCCAAGTCTCGCGTTCGGTGACCTTGCCGCGATGGCCCGCGACCGCTGTGCCCGCGTCGGGCACGGACGGCCACATGGATATCTACGATCCGGTGACCAATATCATCCACTCGTTCTGGAAGCTCAAAAAGGTCAACGGCAAATGGAACGCCGCACTGTATGCCTGGTCGCCCGCCGACGGCAGCGGCTGGGGCGATCCGGCCCATCACTATCGTGGCGCGCGCGCCGTCGGCGTGGCGGCCTCGGCCGGCCTGATCCGCGCCGGCGAAATCAAGGACGGCTTGCCGCATTACCGCCACGCCCTGGCCATGTCGCTGACCTTTAACGGCTTGTCGGCCAAGACCCCGTATATCTACCCGGCCACGTCGGCCGATGTCGATGCCGCCACCACCAACAGCGGCCAGATCCCGGAGGGCGCGCTGCTGATGCTGCCGAAGAGCTACGACACCAGCAAGATCGCCAATGACGATCTGCGCAAGTTGGCTGAGACGCTCAAGACCTACGGCGCCTACGTGGTCGACCGCAACGACGGCACACCGTTTGCCATCTATGTGGAGAGTGGCGCACCGTTCGACCTGCACAAGGGCGGCTGGGACAACGCCGTGGCCGCCGAGCTGGACCGCATCCGCGCCAACCTGCGCCAGGTGATCTCGGCGCCGACGTGGATCGACGGCAACGGCAAAGCGATGACGCCGAAACCTGCGGTGAGCAACGCTCTGTCGATGCGCGGCCCGTGGTCGCGTCTGTCGGGCACCGGCAGCGGCAGCTTCGATACCTGGTCGCAGGCGCTCCAATTTACCACCAGCGCCACGCCGACGATCATGACCAACGGCAATTCGAGCGGGATCAGTAAGGTCGCGTGGGGCGCGCCGCTGGTCGGCACCACGCAACAGTTGACCGTCACGGCCACCGGCGGCGCCAAGCTACGCATTGTTGTGTACAGCGGCTCCAAGGCGGTCTACGACAGTGGCTCGCTCGGCAACGAGGGCTCCGCCCGGTTCGTCTGGCCGAGCGGCGCTTGGTATGTGCTGTACGCAACAAGTGGCACCGGCGGGCCGTCGAGTGTCGGCGGAACGTTGGTCGCGGTGCCGGAGTAGGTTGGGTGGGATGCTCGAGGACCACTGCCCCGGACGTGGTCGCGAAGCCGGGCGTTGTGTCACGCGCGGGGACGGATGGGCGCCCATTTTTAGCTCGAGCATGCAGAACGAAAAAAGCCCAGTCAAACACTGGGCTTTGCACGACTACTTTACTGCGCTGGTGCCCGAACCATTGTGGCGCGGATGCTGCCAGTTTGATTCGCGGGGTTCCAGATTTTAATGATCAGCCATGCATCTTTTTCCCAAGTCAATGTGCCGGTTTGTCCGTTGGTCAAGAAAGGAATGCTTGACTTCAACGTCGAGCCGACGTACATCTCGAAAGCAATCTTTGCGTTTCCTTCAGCTACCGAGGTGAAAAGGAATTTCTCGCCAGCCTTGGGATATGCCCAAGTAATTGCGCCGAGGCCAGTACTCGCAACACCGTTGGTAGCGGCCTGTTGAAAGGTTGGCAATGAGCGGGCGGGCAAAACAATACTTGGCGAGTTGGAGTCGTACCGAACAGCTGGAGCATAATTGCCGCCCGGCATCGTCGTCCAATCGCCCCTCATTGAAAGGATGTTCGGATTTCCAACTTTGTCGGCATTCGTGGGCTGCCCATTACCATCGATCCAGCTAGATGCGGACACAACTTGTCGAAGCGCGGCGCGAATCCGATGCAATTCAGGGATGACATCGTTGTAGTTGCCTGTGGATAAGCCGTAGGTAGGATTGGTCTGATCTGCATCGTTCTCGACATAAATATAGAAGGGTGTGTCGCCATTCTCATCGACCACTCGAGCACCGAAAAGTTTGAGGGTGTTCACCACTTTCTCCAACCTCGGATTATCGATCAGCATCCGATAATCAGCTGGAAGCATCATCAGGGCTCCCTCCGGCACGCCGGGAGTCCCTACGTGTATGTATTTTGAATCGACATCTGCAGCTGTGGCGGGGAAAACGTAGGTTGGATCACCGGACTTGCCGGCAAGACCCTGCCTCTCGATAGACATGGCGAGCGCGTGCTTAAAATGGTCTTCGCCATCATCGAACTCATGCAGCCTGATTATCCCGGCTACGCTGGGTACGCCGACCGCGCGCGCACCTTGATAGCTATGGCTTGGATCTGGCCATCCCCGCCCGTCCACCAACGACCAAGCATGTTGTTTTGCCGTCCATTTACCATTGACGAACTTGAGTTGCCAGAAGCTGTGAATTTTGCCGGACACTTCGTCGAAGATATCGGCGTGCCCGTCACCCCCAGCTGCCGGTGTCACGAGCGCAGGCCAGCGGGGAAGCGTCACCGTCGCCGTTGGGAACCTTGCCTCCGGGTCTGCAATGCCGGATTGTCCTTCTATCGGATAGACGGTCATCGGGCCGTCGGACGCAGTCGCCTTGAAGGCTTTCGTCGAATATATACCTTGTGAAACCATCGGGTTTAGCACTTTTGGAATTTCATATGTGCCCAGGACCGGGTTCAGCGGCCGCGAATTCCACAACGAATCAGCGGCGAACGGCTTTTCGAAACTGCCGAACGGAGGTGTGACCTGAGCGAATGCTTGCGACACGAACAGCGCAGCCGCTGTCAGCATGAGAAGTTTCTTCATTTTTTGCTTTCAAGATAATATTGGGCAGAGCCAAAGTTTATCCGATTGAAAGTATTGCAATCTATCCAATTGTCACATGCAAGCTGCGCCCGATTTCGCCGATGCGCTGGCGCGGCTTTACTTCTATGCTGTGTTTCCTGTGCAGCGTCAAGAGCCGCAGACGACGTTGAAAGTTATTTTGGACAATAAAAAACCGCCCTATAGGCGGTTGATTATTAAGGAAGATTTTGGGGTGGCTGATGGGGCTCGAACCCACGACAACAGGAATCACAATCCTGGACTCTACCAACTGAGCTACAGCCACCACTGTCTTACTTCAACTATCCAGCTATTCGCTGAACAGGTGCCGAATTATACAAGCCTGATTTGAATCCTGCAAATCTAAATGCAAAGTTTCCCGCGAAAGATGAAGTTTTGCTCAGACATCAACTTTCTCGACCGGCGGACGCAGCTCCAGCAGCTTGTCGAAGGCGGGCGCCAGGGCGCTGACGTCGGCCGTAGTAAAGCCACGCAGCGTGGGCTCGGCGGTACTGTCATCCTGCAGCACGCGCAGCAGGCGAGCCGCCTCCAGCAGACGCACCAGCTGACGCGCCACCGCGTCGCCGGTATCGATCAAGGTCACATCGGTGCGGGCGTGATCGCGCAGCACGCGTTCGATGCCGGTCTTGATGAACGGATAGTGTGTGCAACCGAGCACCAGCGTATCGGCGCCCTGGTCCAGCAGCGGGGCGACATAGCGCTCCAGCATCGCGCCGATGGCCGGCGTTTCCAGATCGCCCTGTTCGATCAGGTCGACCAGCCCGACGGCCGGTTGCAGCAGGAATTCGGTATTGCTGGCGGCGGAAATCTGCTCGCGCAGTTGCAGGAACTTTTCACCCTGAAGCGTGCGCGCCGTCGCCAGCACGCCGACCTTGCCGCTGCGCGTGGCGCTGACGGCGGGTTTGAGACCCGGCTCCACACCGACCACCGGCAACTCCGGATAGCGCGCGCGTACTGCCTTGATGGCGGCCACGGTGGCGGTATTGCAGGCCACCACCAGCGCCTTGGCGCCGTGCTCCAGCAGGAAATCCGTCACGGCCAGCGCGCGGTCGACGACAAACTGTTCGGTCTTGTCGCCATACGGCGCGTGGCCGGAATCGGCGAAGTACATCAGGTGTTCGTGCGGCAGCTGCGCGCGAATATGGCGCAGCACCGACAGCCCGCCCACGCCGGAATCGAAAACGCCGATGGGCGCTTCAGCCGAAGAGTCGGCCAAAGCGTCGGCCAGACTTCCGGCCGGATGCGGGCGGGCGCTGGTCATCAGGCGGTGACGACCGGGATGTTCAACTGCTCGATCTTGGCTTTCCACTCCGCCGGGCCGGTGTTGTGCACCGAGGTGCCGGCCGCGTCGACGGCCACCGTGACCGGCATGTCGACCACGTCGAACTCGTAGATCGCTTCCATGCCCATGTCGGCAAAGCCCAGCACCTTGGCGCCCTTGATCGCCTTTGAGACCAGGTAGGCCGAGCCGCCCACCGCCATCAGGTAGGCCGACTGGTGCTTCTTGATCGATTCGATCGCGACCGGGCCGCGCTCGGCCTTGCCGATCATGGCGATCAGGCCGGTTTGCTCGAGCATCATGTCGGTGAACTTGTCCATGCGGGTGGCGGTGGTCGGGCCGGCCGGGCCGACGACTTCGTCACGCACCGGATCGACCGGGCCGACGTAGTAGATCACGCGGTTCTTGAAGTCGACCGGCAATGGCTCGCCCTTGGCCAGCATGTCCTGGATGCGCTTGTGCGCGGCGTCGCGGCCGGTCAGCATTTTGCCGTTCAGCAGCAGGGTTTGGCCCGGCTTCCACGAGGCGACTTCTTCCTTGGTCAGGGTGTTGAGGTCGACGCGCTTCGATTTTTCGGTGTCCGGCGCCCACGAGACGTCCGGCCAGGTCGACAGCGGAGGCGGCGTCATGTAGGCAGGACCGGAGCCGTCCAGCACGAAGTGGCCGTGACGGGTGGCCGCGCAGTTCGGGATCATCGCCACCGGCTTTGAGGCCGCGTGGGTCGGATGCATCATGATTTTCACGTCGAGCACGGTCGTCAGGCCGCCCAGGCCCTGGGCGCCGATGCCCAGCGAGTTGATCTTGTCGCACAGTTCGATGCGCAGCTCTTCCAGCTTGTTCTGCGGGCCGCGCTGCTTCAGTTCGAACATGTCGATGTCTTCCATCAGCACTTCCTTGGCCATCAGCATGGCCTTCTCGGCGGTGCCGCCGATGCCGATGCCAAGCATGCCCGGCGGGCACCAGCCGGCGCCCATGGTCGGCACGGTCTTCATGACCCAGTCGATCAGCGAATCGGACGGATTCATCATGATCATCTTGGATTTGTTTTCCGAGCCACCGCCCTTGGCCGCGACCTTGACGTCGACCGTATTCCCTTCGACCAGTTCCATATGGACCACGGCTGGCGTATTGTCCTTGGTGTTCTTGCGGTCGAAATGCGGGTCGGCGACGATCGAGGCGCGCAGTTTGTTGTCGTCGAAGTTGTACGCGCGGCGCACGCCCTCGTTGACGGCGTCGGTGACGGTGCCGCTGAAGCCCTCGAAGCGCACGCCCATGCCGATTTTCAGGAAGACGTTGACGATGCCGGTGTCCTGGCAGATCGGACGCTTGCCTTCCGCGCACATGCGCGAGTTCGTCAGGATCTGCGCGATCGCGTCCTTGGCCGCCGGGCTCTGCTCGTGCTCGTAGGCGCGCGCCAGGTGCTCGATGTAGTCGGCGGGATGGTAGTAGCTGATGTACTGGAGCGCGGCGGCAACGGATTCGATCAGGTCTTCTTGCTTTATGATGGTCATGATGTTCTCGCGAGGGAAGGGTGATACTTGGTGGACTAGTGAGATTTGGAATCTTGGTGCGTCATGGTGGTGAGACGGTCGGTGTAGGCGATCGCCAGCGCCGACACCAGGAAAGCGATATGGATCACGGTTTGCGCGATCAGCACCTTGGCGTCGTAGGAAGCAGCGTTGATGAAGGTCTTCAACAGGTGGATCGACGAGATGCCGATGATGGCCATGGCCAGCTTGGTTTTCAGCACCGAGGCGTTGACGTGCGACAGCCATTCTGGCTGGTCGGGATGGCTCTCCAGGTTCATGCGGGAGACGAAGGTCTCGTAGCCGCCGATGATGACCATGACCAGCAGATTGGAAATCATGACCACGTCGATCAGGCCCAGCACCACCAGCATGATGGTGGTTTCATTGAGTTTGGTCGGCATGGAGCCGCTGTTGGGCACGGCCACGGCCTGGAAGATGTGCTGCAGTGCCGCCTCGTTGCCCATGGCCGCGCCGATCAGGTCTTTCAGCTCGACCCAAAAGTGGAATACGTACACGCACTGCGCCAGGATCAAGCCCAGATACAGCGGCAACTGCAGCCAGCGCGACATGAAGATAAACGCTGGCAGGGGACGCAGCTTGGGTTTAGGATCGGTCATTAAAGCGGAGCTCCTGAAAATGAGGCAGACTAGATAAAGGTTGCCGACATTTTACACGTGCTGCTCAGCAATCGCACCGCCGTGTTGCGGCGCAACGCCGAAGCATAGTGCCGTGGAAATATTGGTAAAATTGAACAGCGCAGCATCGGTTACACAGCGACCGGGGCGGCTAGCAGTCTGTAAGGGCTCAGTAAGCGACAAAGTTTATGTTGGTGCAAAACACTACAACAATGGAGACACGTATGAGCAGCACAACCACGCAGCAAGGCCCACAGGAATCCCGCATCTTCAATCCACCGGCGGCGTTCACGGCCCAAGCCACCGTCGCCGGCATGGAAGCCTACAACGCCCTGTGCGCCGAAGCGGAAGCCGACTACGAAGGCTTCTGGTCGCGCCTGGCGAAAGAACACCTGGTCTGGCAAAAGCCGTTCACCAAGACCCTCAACGAAGACAACGCCCCGTTCTACAAATGGTTCGAAGACGGCCACCTGAACGTCTCGTACAACTGCCTCGACCGCAACCTGCAGAATGGCAACGCCGACAAGACCGCCATCATCTTCGAGGCGGACGACGGCATGTCGACAAACGTCAGCTACCGCGAGTTGCATGAAAAAGTCTGCAAATTCGCCAACGGCCTCAAATCGCGCGGCATCAAGAAGGGTGACCGCGTCATTATCTACATGTCGATGTCGGTCGAAGGCGTGGCCGCGATGCAAGCGTGCGCCCGCATCGGCGCCACGCACTCGGTCGTGTTTGGCGGCTTCTCGGCCAAATCGCTGCAGGAGCGCATCATCGACGCCGGCGCGGTGGCCGTCATCACCGCCGACGAGCAACTGCGCGGCGGCAAGCACTTGCCGTTGAAAGCCATCGTCGACGAAGCGCTGGCGCTGGGCGGCTGCGACACCATCAAGGACGTCATCGTCTACCGCCGCACGGGCGGCACGATCGCCTTCAGGGAAGGGCGCGACACCTGGCTGCACGAACTGGTCGCCAACCAGCCGGCCGAATGCGAACCGGAATGGGTCGACGCCGAGCATCCGCTGTTCATCCTCTACACGTCCGGCTCCACCGGCACCCCGAAAGGCGTGCAGCACTCGAGCGGGGGCTACCTGCTGTGGGCCGCGCTGACGATGAAATGGAGCTTCGACATCAAGCCGAGCGACGTCTACTGGTGCACCGCCGACATCGGCTGGGTGACCGGCCACAGCTACATCGCCTACGGCCCGACGGCGGTCGGCGCCACGCAAGTGGTGTTCGAAGGCATCCCGACGTTCCCGAACGCCGGGCGCTTCTGGGACACTATCGCCAAGCACAAGGTCAGCATCTTCTACACGGCGCCGACGGCGATCCGCTCGCTGATCAAGGCCTCGGACGTCGACCCGAAAGTGCACCCGAAAAACTACGACCTGACGTCGCTGCGCCTGCTGGGCACCGTGGGCGAGCCGATCAATCCAGAAGCGTGGATGTGGTACTACACGCAAGTGGGCGGCGAAAAATGCCCGATCGTCGACACCTTCTGGCAAACGGAAACGGGCGGCCACATGATCACGCCGCTGCCGGGCGCCACGCCGATGGTGCCGGGCTCGTGCACCTTGCCGCTGCCGGGCATCATGACCGCCATCGTCGATGAAGCCGGTGTCGACGTGCCGAACGGGCAGGGCGGCATTTTGGTCGTCAAGCGTCCATGGCCGTCGATGATCCGCACCATCTGGAACAACCCCGAGCGCTTCAAGACCAGCTACTTCCCGGAAGAACTGGGCGGCAAGATGTATCTGGCGGGCGACGGCGCGATCCGCAACAAGGACACCGGCTACTTCACCATCACCGGCCGCATCGACGACGTGCTCAACGTCTCGGGTCACCGCATGGGCACGATGGAAATCGAATCGGCGCTGGTGGCCAACCCGCTAGTGGCGGAAGCGGCGGTGGTCGGCAAGCCGGACGACACCACCGGCGAATCGATCTGCGCCTTTGTCGTGCTCAAGCAAGCGCGTCCGACCGGCGACGAAGCCAAGAAACTGGCGCTGGAGCTGCGCAACTGGGTTGCCAAGGAGATCGGCCCGATCGCCAAGCCGAAGGAAATTCGCTTCGGCGACAATCTGCCGAAGACGCGCTCGGGCAAGATCATGCGGCGCCTGCTGCGTGTGCTGGCCAAGGGCGAGACGATCACGCAGGACGTCTCCACCCTGGAAAATCCGGCCATCCTCGAGCAGCTCAAGGAATCGTCCTGATCGACTGAAACGGCGGCGCGCGCCGGCCAGTCCGGCCGCGCCGCCGGTTTAGCGTGGCGCCAGCATCCGGTCCACGCGTTCGGACAGCGCATCGATATTAAACGGCTTGGTCATCACCTCGATGCCCTCGTCGAGCTGGCCGCCGCCGAACACGGCCGTTTGCGCGTAGCCGGTCAAAAACAGCACGCGCATTGCGGGCCGGTTCACGCGGCCGGCCTCCGCCATCTGGCGTCCGTTCATCCCGCCGGGCAAGCCCACATCGCTGATCAGCAAATCGATATGCACGTCGGACTGCAGCACGGCCAGGCCGCTCGCGCTATCGGCCGCCTCGATCACCTTGTAGCCCATGTCCTCCAGGATATCGACGATCAGCAAGCGCACGCTCGGCTCGTCATCGACCACCAGCACGGTCTCGTGCGTGGCATGATGAACCGGAAGCGACGGCAAGGTCGGCACCGGCGCCGGCTCCGCCACGCCATGATGGCGGGGCAGATAGATGCACACGGTCGTACCGCGTCCCACCTCCGAATAGATGCGCACCAGGCCGCCGGACTGCTTGGCGAAGCCGTACACCATCGACAAGCCCAGTCCGGTGCCTTCGCCGGGCTGCTTGGTCGTGAAGAAGGGCTCGAACACCCGGCTCATCACCTCCGGCGGAATCCCGGTGCCGGAGTCGGTGATGCTCAGCGACAGATATTCGCCCTCCGGCATTTGCTGGGCGGCGGCGGCCCGCTGGTTCAGGCGCTGGTTGGCCGTCGCGATACGGATATGGCCGCCATCGGGCATCGCATCGCGCGCGTTGATGCACAGGTTCAGCAGCGAATTTTCCAGCTGGGACGCATCGACCAGGGCGGTCCACAAGTTCGTCGCGCCAATGACCTCGATCGCCACGGCCGGGCCGACGGTACGGCGCAGCAAATCCTCCATGCCCCGCACCAGGCGGTTGACGTCGGTCGGCTTCGGGTCAAGGGTCTGCTGGCGCGAGAAGGCCAGCAAGCGATGGGTCAGCGACGCCGCGCGCTTGGCCGCGTCGCTGGCGACATCGATATAGCGGGCGATATCGCCGAAGCGGCCCTGGCTGGCGCGCAGCTCCAGCATTTCCAGGCTGCCGGTGATACCGGCCAACAAGTTGTTGAAGTCATGGGCCAGGCCGCCGGTGAGTTGTCCCACCGCCTCCATCTTCTGGGCCTGGCGCAGGGCATCCTCGGCCGAGCGCAGCGCCTCGGCGCTCTCGCGCTCCGACGTGAAATCGCGGCCGACGGCATAGATGCTATCGGCGTCGGGCTGGGTGGACCACGAGATCCAGCGGTAGCTGCCGTCCTTGTGGCGATAGCGGTTATCGAAGCGGGTATGGTAGCCGCCGTCGGCCAGGAGCTGGGCGCCGGCGATGGTACGGTCGATATCGTCGGGGTGGATCAGTTTCAGCAGGCTCACGCCGACCAGATCGGCCTCGTCCCAGCCCAGCACGTCTTTCCATGCCGGATTGGCGGTCTTGATCTGGCCGTCGAAGCCGCAACGCAGCATGATGTCGGCGGACAGCTCCCACAGGCGGTTGCGGTCGCGCGTGGTTTCATCGACGGTGCGTTCCAGCGTCTGCTGGGCGCGGTGGATCGCCTCTTCCTTGCGCACCTGATCAGTGATCTCGATGCCTTGGTTAAACAGGCCGGTGATCGTGCCGTCTTCTCCGGTGATGGGTGCGGCAGAAAAGTTCCAGATGGTTTGTTCCATCTGGCCGTTACGCAGGATCATCAGCTCGACGTTGGTGCTGGAGAAGCCGATGCCGGTCGCCATGGCTTCATGGAATTGCGGCGCGACTTGCTCCCAAGCGCTGCCCCACACCTCGGCCACAGGTCTGCCGAGGGCGGCGGGATGGCGGTCGGCCATCGAAGGGATATAGGCGTCGTTGTAGAGCATGCACATGTCGGGCCCCCACAGGATGGCGCCGAGGATGGGCGAGTTCAGGCAGGCGGACACGACCGAGCGCAGCGATTGCGGCCAGGTGTGGGGATCGCCCAGCGATGACGTCGACCAATCGTGGCTGCGCATGCGGGCGCCCATTTCGCCACCGTTGTCCATGAAAGAAAGCGAAGTCGTCATAGTGTCTTTTGGTGTGGCTTTTTTGCTGTCCGGCGTGGTCTCGTGGACGGTTTTTGGGTGTTGTACTGGTGCTGTTGTGTTTGGAGCTGTGGTGCTTTTGCCGGGGCGCGGTCGGGGGCCAGGCGGAGGGAAATCGGGTCGCCACCACGGGTTTAGCGGGCCGCTTTGCGGCTGCGTGGGGGACGCGGGTTATTGTAGCGTAGGAATTGACCCGGTGGGTTGCATGTGGGCGGGGAAATAAAGTTGGTGGTATGGGGAATGTTTGCTATAATTCGCGGCTTCTCCGAGAGGGGAAGGAATGCAGGAGAGGTGGATGAGCGGTTGAAGTCGCACGCCTGGAAAGCGTGTATAGGGTCAAACCTATCGGGGGTTCGAATCCCCCTCTCTCCGCCAAGAATAGAAATGTGAAAAAGGCCACCTTCGGGTGGCCTTTTTGCATTTCTTTCGTGGCGGAGAGAAGGAGGGCGCCTGCGCGCCCTCCGAGGTCGCCAAGGCGGCCGGTTCGAAGGCCTCGCCCCTGCAGGGGCGTGCCTCTCGGAATCGGCTGCCTGCCGCCGCGTAAGCGGTGGCGCGCCGACAGGCGCAGCGCATAGCGCAAAAATTCCTGCCAACACTGTTTCTCGCGTTCATTTGGCTGATTGTCAGACTTGACCCTCGTTGCGTGACCCTCGTTGCGCAGGCGCGAAGTCGCGCTGCAAAGAAGGTCTTTGACTTTTAGTGGCCGTTCGAGATCGGCGCGCCTATGCTTGCCCATTTTTATAGTTCTATGTGCAGAACACGCACAGGCGGACCTCGTTCGCCTTGAATTACGTTCATCGCGCACCGATTGTCGCGGGAGCAAGCCACCTCAGGGGTGGCTTTTTCTATTGGGGCGCCACTTTCGCGAGGCAGCCATGTCCAGGATCTGCTGCCGCACAACCGCCAGCCCGACGGTGACGACATAGGGCGAACTGGCGGGCCGCGAGATTAACGTGACAATTGGATATAATTTAACATAATTAAATATGCAAAAATTCAATTCCGTTAATAACTGGAATTGTCATGAAAAAACTTTTAGCATTGACCGTATTTGCTGCGATCAGCATAAACGGGATTGCGCAGACCGCTCCGGCGCCGGCGTTCGGGACATTCCTTAAACCTTTTGATGCGGATTCGCTGTGGAACTCTCGTCCAGTCAATCCGGTGTTAGCGGCGCCAGTGTTGACGGCACTGAATGATCCAGTGATTGAATCGGCCCAGCTGTCATTAAAGCCGGCCTTAACAAGCGATACCGATTTGCCGATGGTAGTGTATCCTTTTGCTGGCACCGCTGGTATTGCCGAGCCTGACGCTGGTAATGTACAGTCCGTCAGCCTGCCCCGGTGGCCTGTCGGGGTGGTCCCGGCGAGTGGCACCGACGGCCATGCCGATATCGTCGATCACGTCACCGGCATCGTACACAGCTTCTGGAAATTGCAATCTGTCGACGGCAAATGGCGCGCAGTGCAGCATTCCTGGACCCGTATCGACGGCACCGGTTGGGGAGACCCATCGCACATTCGGCAGGGTTCGCGGGCAGCTGGGGTGCCGGCGATGGCCGGGCTGATTCGCGCCCACGAAATCAATGATGGAAAAGCGAATTACGAGCACGCGTTGACGATGTCGCTGCCCTACGAATTTTTGAGCAAAGGCTACGTTTACCCGGCAACCGCCACGGATGAAGACGCTTACAAGCATAGCGGGACCATCCCGCAGGGTGCGCTGATGATGCTGCCGCCGAACTACCAGATGCGCATCAAAAATCCGCAATTGCTGAAAATCGTTAATACGCTAAAGACCTATGGCGCGCGGGTAGTCGATACCAATCGGGGCACGGCTTATGCCATCTATGTGGAAAGTGGCGCGAACTTCAATCTTCAGGCCGGCTCAACCGCTTTCGATGTGCTGACCGAATTGCGTTCGATTCGCGCCTCGCTTTCACAGGTGGTAACGGCCGACGGCTATCTGAACGGCGACGGCCAACCGAGCAACAACGGACAACCGGGCGGCGAGAATATCCTCTCGATGCGCGGGCCTTGGACCGTTTACGGTTCGGGTGTGGCCCAGCCCTTTAATACCGTAACGCAAGCCATCGAATTCCCTGCAGGCCCACAGGTGACGCAGTTCAACGGCAACTCCACTGGCATCGCCGGCGGCTCGGCCGGCGTTACGTGGGCCCAGCCCGGAGAAGGGGAGCACTACCAGTTTACGAGCGTGGCAACCGGCGGAGCGGCCATCCGTATCCTCATTTATACGGGAAGCTCGACGGTGGTGCATGACTCTGGATACCTCGCCGATGGCGCGGTGTCGAATTTTATCTGGCCTAAAGGCGGCTGGACCTCCATCTTTGTCAAAAGCGCCGCCAATCAAAAAGGCAGCATTCGAGGCACCTTGATCAAGCAGTAACACGCTTGGGGTTGATGATTGTCTTCAGGAATCGCTGATTTGATGGATGCGAGGGTCCAGCCGTTTGAACCTGCAGTGGTGGATGGCTCCCTCGATACATGAATGGGCGCCCGCGCCGACCGAGCCCATGCCGAGTGCATGACTCGGCACGCTGCCGGCGGCATCGACTACATCAGACATTAATCGGAAACAATTGCGCAGAACCATTTGGGCCGCCTTGAGCGGCCCTTTTCTATTTGAGGTACACATGACCGCCGGAGCTTCGGCTGAACAGCTATACCGCGACGCGCGATTTTCACAGTGGCCCGCATAAATCAAGGTACATGACATAAGCTGCGACGTAGCCAAGTTGGGGATGCGCGAATGCTCCAGGGATCGTACCCACCGTCTTGAAATCCAGCGACCGATACAAGGAGATCGCCGCGAGATTGGTGGCCACAACCTGGTTAAATTGCATTGCCCGAAATCCCGCTGCTCTTGCTTCTGCGAGGCAGTGCTTGACGAGCATGCGGCCAATGCCTTGGCCTCGGGCCTGTCCGGCGACTAAAAAAGTGGCTGTGGCAATGTGCGAACCTCGGCCCGGCATATTGGGGCCGTAGCGATACATGCCGAGCAAAAAGCCTTCGCGATAGGCGACGACACATCCATGTGCGCCAAGCCATTGGCTTTCGATGAAGTCGAGATTGACTTCATCGCGGAACGGAAGCGTATCGCCTTCGGACATTACCGAATGAAACAGCGCAAGCATCGCGCTCGCGTCGTCCGGGCGCGCGGCGCGCAAATCGAGCTCGGCCATGAGGTCTCCTTCCACATAGGCCATCAGTTCACCGGATTTTTCATCCAGTTCGCCATCAAATCCACCACTTCTTTTTCCTGGCCGATGAAGCCGTGGTAGTGCATGGCCTCACACACATCTCCGCTCGGGTTGACTCCGCCCGTGACCATTACCAATTTCTTGATGGGTGTATTTTTCAGCCCCTTCATGATCCAGTCCAGGTCGTACGGCTGGCAGATCGGGCAGGCGTCGCTGGCATGATGCACCACCAGCACGGGCAGCTTGAGCACGGCCAGATTTTGCGATGGCACAGCGCCCTGTTTTTTGTAAGCGGTCACGCTGGAGGTCAGTACCAGGCCGGCGATACCGGCGTCGCCAGTGCTGCCGATGGCCGCATAGGTCGCCGAGATGGTGCCGCGACTGGTGCCGACCAGCCAGATCGGCGCCGGACTCTTGGTGCGCACGAATTCCAGCGCGGCGTGAACATCGGCCAGGTGTTTTTCATTGACGCGGTCGCCGTAATCCAGCGCCGGTGTATCGCTGGGCAGCCCGAAGATGGCGACGTTGAAGCCATCCGCCAGGAACAGCGCGACGCTGCGGGCGAGAAAGTTGCGGCTGGTCGGCTTGCCGTCGACCACTTTGCCGTAGCCGCCATTCCCGCCTGTGAACAGGAGCACTGTCGCCTTGGCGCCTTCCTGTGCTTCCCAATAGACGCTGGTTTCAACGCCGGGGCGGGTGGGCAGCTTGAAGGTCTGTCCTTCCGCCTGCGCAGTAAAGCTGCAAACCAGCAGCGCCCATCCAGCCAACCAGCGGATTATCGTCATCGTATATTCTCGGGGAAAAATACGAAAATAGCACAGCCTTCGATCCAATACAAAAAGAAGCGCTACGCTAATCAGAAGAAGGGGAATCACGCGGCGTTCTTCATGGGCATGGGGCCAATCGATCCCAAGACTGGCCGTCCGAGATACATTCTTGTCATGGATCAGTGGAAAGACAAACGGATGATCGGCATGCGGGAAATCTATCCAAGAGCGAAACTGAAAGAGGACGGTGGCGAATAATGAAGACTCCGATAATGCCGAAACCTTCTGGGTTGTTTTTTAGTTTGATCGCGCTCTACCTCACCCAAGCAGCGGTGGCTGCGCCGCTCGTTCTTCAGTGCCCGTTGCGCTACCCTGACGAGCAGCGGTTGCTGGAAATGCGCAACAAGGGCTGGTACGCGCCAGTGACCGACAGGGCCGGTCTGCCACTCAATCAAGCGGGGGCGCTAACAGGACTGGCCGAAGCGAACGGTGAGCTTCGTGGCGACGACCTGCCGAACGGAAGAGGGCGCCGATTTCATTTTCACGGCACAGATGAGGACGGCGAGAAATGGGTCTTCTGCAACTACGAAAATGGCGGTTCAGATCTTCGCCTAATGTATGCCGTACCGGTTAGAATCAGGTTCTGCGAGACTGGCGAAAAGCGCACCGGCCAACGGCTAGCCGCAGCTAGCATCCGCTGCGACTAGTGCGCTTACTAGCGCTAGCGAATCTCATACAACGCCTCGATAACCCAAGCAAGATCGATCCCCGGCTCGTCTCTGAAGGTCAGGAAGAAGGACTGCGCCCATGTCGGATTGAGAGAGGTATTCCAGCGGCAAAACTCAGCTTCCGAGTGCGTGGAAAGGAAAGCCTCGTAAACCAGCTTTTCCGCATCGACAAGCGTGATGACGGCATTCCAGTGCGCAGCGAATTGAGCTGCAAGAACAACTTTTCTCATGGCGCCACCTCCCGTGCATATCAGCAGAAATGCCTCTGTGCTGGAGAGATATACGCGGTGATGGCCTGAACGGTTTCAAACGAGGTGGTGCCTTAGGGGGCGCGTCACGTTGGGGTTGGTCGTTTATCGAAATCTTGATGCTGGGACGTCTGGGTTCCGGTCAACTTGCTGGCGTTGCTGCGATCAAAGGCGAAGTAGCCGATGATTGCCACCAGCACGGCAACGATGACGTACAGGGAGATCTTGTTCATTGTGGAATCCTTTCACGCGAAGTAGGCATTCATCCGTACTACGGCTTCAAGATACCATCGTTTTTGCGCGTTACATTTCATTGCTAAAACATCTGGCGGGCGATCGTTGTGACATGCGGCGCATCTTGCCCGTCCTGAGTGAAGTGGCTGGCCACTTCAGCGAGACGGTGATGTGATGACAGCTCGCGCCGGAGAGGCTAGTGCGAGCCGTGGAGCAGTCATGATGCCGGGGGGGCGTTAGACCTTGTCGCCTCCATGCTTGCGGCGCGCGGCCATGCCCATGCCGGCCGTGACTCGCTCCCGAGCGCGAAGATTGCGCTATCATCCGGCCCGCAAACTGTGGTAATGTTGCCGCTCTCATCTCAATGATTGCGCAAACATGTCCGTCTCGAAGATCAAGGGATTACGCTGGTGGATGATCAGTCTGATCATGCTGGGCGCGGTCATCAACTACCTGACGCGCAGCACCTTGGCCGTCGCCGCGCCCACCTTGCTCACCGAGTTGGGTATCACCACCAAGGAATACTCGTACATCACGGCCGCCTTCCAGGGCACCATCATGTTGCAGCCTTTGTGCGGCTACATCCTCGACGTGATCGGCTTGAAATGGGGCTTCGCCATGTTCGCCGCCGCCTGGTCGGTCATCTGCATGATGCACGGCATGGCCACCAACTGGCAGACGCTGGCCGCGCTGCGCGCCCTGCTGGGGTTGGCGGAGGGTTCGGCCAATCCCGCCGGCATGAAGGCCGTGTCCGAATGGTTCCCGGCCAAGGAGCGGGGCCTGGCGGGCGGCATCTACAACGTCGGCGCCTCGTTCGGCTCCATGCTGGCGCCGCCGCTGGTGGTGTGGGCGATCCTGTATTACAACTGGCAGTCCGCTTTCGTCATCACCGGCGCGCTGGGCCTGGTGTGGGTGGCGGCCTGGCTGCTGCTGTACGACGCGCCGGCGCGCCACCGCCGCCTGTCGTCCGCCGAGCGGGAGCACATCGCCGCCGGCCAGGAAAAACACCTGGAAGGCGACGGCAAGCGCCCGTCCATCGTCAGTATCCTGAAAATGCGCAATTTCTGGGGCATCGCACTGCCGCGTTTCCTGGCCGATCCGGCCTGGGGCACGCTGTCGTTTTGGGTGCCGCTGTACCTGACGACGGTGCGCCATTTCGACCTGGCGCAAATCGCCATGTTCGCCTGGCTGCCGTTCCTGGCCGCCGACCTGGGCTGCATGTTCGGGCCGGTGGTGGTGCTGGCGCTGCAAAAGCGCGGCGTGCGCCTGATCAACGCGCGGCGTGGCGCCTTCACCCTGGGCGCCTGTATGATGATGGGTGTGGCGTTCGTCGGCTTCGTCGACAGTCCCTACGCCGCGATCGCCTTGCTCAGCCTGGCCGGCTTCGCGCACCAGACCTTGTCCGTCACCGTCATCACGATGTCGTCCGATCTGTTCCGGCGCAACGAGGTGGCCACGGTCGCCGGCATGTGCGGCACCTTCGGCAACCTCGGTCTGCTGATCTTCTCGTTGCTGATCGGCGGCCTGATGGCCACCGTCGGCTACACGCCATTTTTTGTCAGCCTGGCCGTGCTCGACCTGGTGGCCGCCGTGCTGCTGTGGACGCTGGTGCGTGAACCGGCGGCGACGATCCCAGAACCCCTCATCATCAAATCAGCATGATCCAGAATCCCATCCTGCCCGGCTTCAATCCCGACCCGTCCATCGTGCGGGTGGGGGACGACTATTACATCGCCACGTCCACCTTCGAATGGTATCCGGGCGTACAGATCCACCATTCGCGCGACCTGGTCAACTGGCGCCTGCTGTGCCGCCCGCTCTCGCGCGCGAGCCAGCTCAACATGCTGGGCGCGCCCGATTCCTGCGGCGTTTGGGCGCCATGCCTGACCTATGCGGACGGCTTGTTCTGGCTGATCTACACCGACGTCAAGCGCTACGGCCGCACCTCCACCGGTGGCGCGGCGGGCAGCGCTTCGCTGCGGGACTTCCATAATTATCTGGTGACCAGTCCGGCCATCGACGGTCCGTGGTCCGATCCGGTTTATCTCAACAGCAGCGGCTTCGATCCGTCGCTGTTACATGACGACGACGGCCGCAAGTATCTGCTGAACCAGCTGTGGGACCACCGGCCGGGCGGCAACCGTTTCGCCGGCATCGTCGCGCAGGAGTATTCGGTGGCGGAAGGGCGTTTGGTCGGCCGCCGCGAGAACATCTTCAAAGGCACGGCGCACGGGCTGACCGAAGCGCCGCACCTGTACAAGCGCGACGGTTATTACTATTTGCTGACCGCCGAGGGCGGCACCGGCTGGAACCATGGCGTGACGATGGCGCGGGCGCGCGAGCTGCACGGCCCGTATGAGCTGCATCCCGACCAGACCATCCTCAGTTCGCGCCACCGGCCCGATGCCGGGCTGCAGCGCGCCGGCCACGCCGACCTGGTCGAGACGCAGGATGGCCAGACGTATATGGTGTATCTGTGCGGCCGGCCGCTGCGCAATCGCGGCACCTGCACGCTGGGGCGCGAGACCGCGATCCAGCCGGCGGTGTGGGGCGACGATGGCTGGCTGCGCACGGCGGACGGGCAGGGGACGGCGCAGCTTGAGGCCGCCGCGCCGGGCTTGCCGCCGCATCCGTGGCCCGTGGAGCCGGTCCGCGAGGAATTCGATGCGCCGCAATTGCCGCTGGCCTTCCAGTGGCTGCGCACGCCTTGGCCGGAGGAGCTGTTCAGCCTGACCGCGCGGCCCGGCCATTTGCGTTTGTATGGCCGCGAGAGCCTGGGCAGCCAGTTCCGGCAGGCGCTGGTGGCGCGCCGCCAGCAGTCTCACTGTTACAGCGCCTCCACCGTGGTCGATTTCGAGCCGGAGCATTACCAGCAGCAGGCCGGGCTGGTCTGTTATTACGGCGGCGCCAAGTTCCACTATCTGTACATTACGCACGACGAGGCGGTCGGCAAGCATTTGCGTGTGATGACGAGCCTGCCCAACCATGTGCAGACGGATACCTTCACCGCGCCGATCGCGCTGCCTGCGGGCGTGCCGGTGCGGCTGCGGGTGGAGGTCGACGAGGAGCGGCTGTATTTCGGCTACCGGATCGCGGATGGCGACTGGCAGTGGCTGCCGCAGCAGTTCGACGCAAGCATCTTGTCGGACGAGGCCAACGCGCCAGGCCAGCCCAACTTCACCGGGGCGTTTGTCGGCATGGCGTGCCAGGACATGGCCGGCAGCGGCATGCACGCGGATTTCGATTATTTCGACTATCGGGAGCGGCCATATTGCGTCGCCCCGACGCGCCCCGCAACGCTTAGTCGATGAACGACACCAGCGCCGGCACCACCTGTTCCGGCGCCTCGTCGATCAGCCAGTGGCCGGAGCCCTTGATGATCAGGCTTTGCACGTTGGTGGCGTAGAGCTTGGCCTGGTTGCCGACGAAGGCGCCGGCCGACTTCTCGCCGCCGATGGCCAGCACCGGCATGGTCAGCTTGGTCTGGCTCATCGGACCGAAATCGGCGGCGTCCTTTTCGAAGTCGCTGAAATAGGAGAAGCCGGCGCGCATGCCGTCCGGCTGCGCGTACGCGGCCGTGTACAGCTTGCGGTCGGCCTCCTTGATCGACTTGCCCTTGTCGGCCGAGAAGTCGTTCCAGAAGTGTTCGAAGTAGATGCGCTCGCGTCCCTTGACGAGCGCCAGCGGCGTGTCGCCGTAGAAGTGGAAATGCCATACCGCCTGCGCCGGGAAGGCGGTGCGCCACTCGCCGACGCCCGGCACGAATGCGTCCATGACGACCAGGCGGCTGGTGTCGGCCGGGAACTGCGCGGCGTAGCCGTAGGCCACCATCAAGCCGATGTCGTGGCCGACCACCGCCGCCGGCCCGCTGCTGACCGATTTGACCAGTTCATGGATGTCGACCGCCATGGTTTTTTTGTCGTAGCCGCCGGCCGGCTTGTCCGAGCCGCCGGCGCCGCGCAGGTCCGGCACGATGACCGTATGCTTCTTGACCAGCTCGCGCATGGCCGGTCCCCACATGTGGCCCGTTTGCGCGTAGCCGTGCAGCAGGACCACCGGCGTGCCCTGGCCGCCGATCTTGTAGTGCAGGCGCACGCCGTTGACGGTGGCGTACTTGTCGCTGAAGCCGGGCACCGGCGTGTCGATGGGCGCGGCGGCCAGGGATGCTTGGGCGGCGAGGACCAGCACGGCGGCGGCCGCGCCGCGCAGGGCGAGGCTGTAGTGGGGGAAGAGGCGGTTCATGGTGGGCTCCTGGAATGCCGACGGTTCTGGATGCCGGCGGCGGGTGGATGGATGCCGTGACGGATTGCGTCGCCGCGGCGCTGAGACGGCACAGCGTATGCCGGCGCGCGGCGCCGGCCTACACCCGAAAGAGTGAGGCGCCGCCACCGGCGCGGCCAATATCATTCGTTCGCTTGGTGATTTTCGCAATTGCGGCGGCTCTTTGCTGCTCGCAGAATAGGTGAAAATACTATCGCTACGAGACAGCTTAATGACGATCACCCATCGGCGGACCTTTGCCGCCATCGCGCTCGCCTGGGCCGCCCAGGCAGGCGCAGCCGCGCCGACCAACGAACTCAATATTTACAGCGCCCGCCCGCTCGGCTCCTTACAGGCCGCCGTCGCCGATTCCGATACGCAAAAAACGCTTGAGGGCGCCAGTGCCGTCATCGCGCCCGCCAACAAGTCGCCGAACGGTAGCGTAACTGTCAGCAAGTCCGGCATGAAGAAGGCCGATGACGCGCTGACCTTGCAATGGAAGGACACCTGGTATGCCAGCCTGCGCATCGATGGCGGCAAGCAGCCGCTCGACCTGCGTCCCTACATGGCCAAGGGCGTGCTGGCGCTGGACGTCAACGTCAAGGAATTGGCCAACGGCGGCATCAATTTCAAGGTCGGCTGCGGCGAAAATTGCGAGCGCGGCGTGCCATACGTGCTGCCGGGGCGCGAGGCGGCGGGCAAGGGCTGGCGGCATCTGGTGTTTGCGATGAGCTGCTTCGCGCGCGACGGCGACGATTTCAGCAGGGTGGCGCGGCCGTTCGCGGTCGAGGGTACCGGCACCGGCGAAATCGCTGTCGCCAATATCAAGATCCTCAGGAGCGGAAAACCGAACGCCAGCTGCCCGGACTACAAGACTGTATCGGTCACGCCGGAAAAGTTGAACGAATCGTGGTCGATCGGTTGGTGGACGCCGCGCCACGAGAAGAAGCTGGAGGAGGCCAAGGCGCTGGGCAAAAAGAACCAGATCGTTTTCATCGGCGACTCCATCACCGAGGGTTGGGAAAAGAGCGGCGCGCCCGTGTGGGAGCGCTATTACAAACAGATGAACGGGCTGGCGCTGGGTTTCGGCGGCGACCGCACCGAGAACGTGCTGTGGCGCCTGCAGCATGGCGAGGTCGATGGCATCGCGCCCAAGGTCGCGGTGCTGATGTTCGGCACCAATAACACCGGCCACCGCCAGGAGGATCCGAACACCACGGCCGCCGGCATCAAGCGCAATATCGAGGAGTTGCGCCGCCGCCTGCCGGAGACCAAAATCCTGCTGCTGGCGATCTTCCCGCGCGGTGAAAAGCCGAACGACCCGCTGCGCCGGATCAACAACCAGGTCAACGCCATCATCGCCGGCTACGCCGACAACGAGAAGGTTTTTTTCGCCGATTTCAATCAGCAGTTCCTGGCGCCGGACGGCACGCTGTCGACCGACATCATGCCGGACCTGTTGCATCCGAACGAAAAGGGCTATGAAATCTGGGCCAGGGCGCTGGCGCCGGAGCTGAAAAAGCTGATGCCGGCGGGCGAGGGTTCCGCGCAACCGTATGCATGGCAGCCGGTGGCCATTGGCGGCAGCGGTTTCGTCTCCGGCATCATCACCAGTAAAACCGAGAAGGGGCTGATTTATCTGCGCACCGACGTCGGCGGCGCCTACCGCTGGGACGCGCCGAACAAGCGCTGGATCGCGCTGATGGACTGGGTGTCGGACCGCGAGACCGGCCTGTTGGGCGTGGAGTCGATCGCCATCGATCCGGGCACGCCGGGCCGGGTGTACATGTCGACCGGTATCGAATATCTGAACGGCGGCGCCAGCGCGATCCTGAAATCGTCCGACTACGGCAAAACCTTCACCAAGATCGACGTCACCCGGCAGTTCAAGGTGCATGGCAACGGCATGGGGCGCGGCAACGGCGAGAAGCTGCAGGTCGATCCGGCCAACGGCAAGATCCTCTACATCGGCACCCGCGCCAACGGCATGTTCAAGAGCGTGGACGAGGGCCTGACCTGGCGCCGTCTCGATGGCCTGGACGTGACCACCACGCCGGTCAACAAGAACGGCGTCAGTCTTGTCGTCCTCGATCTGTCCAGCGTGAAGGATGGCGCCACGCAGCGCCTGTTCGCGGGCGTCTCGCGCTTCGGCAAGGACGGCGCCAATATGTATGTGTCCGAGGACGCCGGCAAGACCTTCAGCGCAATGACCGGCGGCCCGTCCAAGCTGATGCCGCACCGCGCGGTGCTGGCCGGCGGCAAGTTGGTGGTGACGTTCGCCAAAGGCGCCGGTCCCTGGGGCGATGTCGCCCATGGCGAGGGCCTGGAGGAGGGCGGCGTGTGGCAGTACGATGTCGCCGCGAAGATGTGGACCGATATCTCGCCGCCGCTGAACCGCGCCTACGCCGGCATCACCGTCGATCCCGGCAATCCCAAACGCATGGTGGTCACCACCATCAGCTACTACCGCAACCAGACCAACGCGATCCGCGACCAGTTCTTCGAGACGCTGGACGGCGGCAAAAGCTGGAAGAGCATCGTCGACCAGGGCGTGAAGATCGACGCCAATGGCGTGAGCTGGATCGCCGGCAGCTTCATACACTGGGCGGCCAGCGTGGAATTCGATCCCTTCGACACGAAGAAGCTGATGGTCGTCTCCGGCAACGGCATCTTCAATTCGACCGACATCAACGCCTCGCCGGCGATCTGGAAGTTCGAGGACGAGGGCCTGGAGGAGTCGGTGCCGCTCAACCTGGTCAGCATCCCTGGCGGCCCGGTGATTTCGGCGATCGGCGACTATGACGGCTTCCGCCACACCGATCCGACCAAATATTCGCCGATCCACACGCCGACCATGGGCACCACCTGGGGCCTGGACTACGCGGCCGGCAATCCCAACGTGGTGGCCCGCGCCGGCAGCGCCATGTACATCTCCCACGACATGGGCGTGAGCTGGAAGAAGACCGCGGCCATGCACGGCACCAAAGGCCAGCTGGCGCTGAGCGCCGACGGCAAGACGATCGTGCACAGTCCTGAAAAATCGGACACCAGCTACGTCAGCACCAACGGCGGCGATAGCTGGAATCCGGTCAAGGGCCTGGGCGGCGCCCGTCCGGTGGCCGATCCGGTCGACGCGAAGAAGTTTTACGCCATCGGCGGCGACCGTGTGCTGGTGAGCAGCGACGGCGGCGCCAGTTTCGCCCCCGCCGGCGCGCTGGCGTCGGCCAAGCGCACCCGCGCGGTGCTGCGCGCGGCGCCGGGGCGCGAGGGCGACATCTGGGTGCCGCAATACGACGCCGGCCTGGCCCGCTCGACCGATTCCGGCAAGAGCTTTAGCAGTCTGCCGGGCGTCGGCTACGCGGCGGCGGTAGGTTTCGGCAAGGCCGCGCCGGGCGCCAATTATCCCGCCGTGTATATCTGGGGCACCGTCGGCGGCGTGCGCGGCGTGTTCCGTTCGACCGATAGCGGCGCCACGTGGCTACGTATAAATGATGATGATCATCAATACGGCGGTCCGGGCGATGCCCAATTCGTTATCGGTGACATGAATACTTTTGGCATCGTTTTCATGAGTACGGCCGGCCGAGGCATTGTATTTGGGAAACCTACCCCTCTGACAGGAGAAAAATAGCCGAATAGATGGCTTCATTTACAGACGGGAACGTCTTTTTCATCTAAATCGTGACGGAATCATGCCACAATACAAATCGCATCCCAGAGAGGGTGCGATGAGACGAGCCGTTTCCGATTGAGGTAGTTGAAGATGCCGATGAAGTCCCACCGTATTGCGCTGTTATTTAACGCAAACAAGATTTTTGACCGCGAAGTCATCGCCGGTATTGCCGCGCATTTAAGCAGCACCCGCGCGTCCTGGGATCTGTTCCTGGAGGAAGACTTCCGCCTGCGCCTGCCGGGCATCGAACACTGGCAGGGCGACGGCATCATCGCCGACTTCGACGATCCGGCCGTGGCCGCCGCGCTGGCGCGCACCCGCATCCCGGTGGTGGCCGTGGGCGGCTCCTACGCCAGCGAAACCAACTACCCGACCGGCGTGCCCTATGTCGCGACCGACAACTTCAAACTGATTAAACTTGCCCACGATCATCTAATCGAGGCCGGGCTGCGCCATTTCGCCATGTTCAGCCTGCCCGAAGCGCAGGAAAACCGCTGGGCGCAGGAGCGCGAGAACGCCTTCCGCAAACTGATGGCCGACGACAAGATGGAGCCGCAGATTTATCGCGGCCTGGGCACCAGCGCCGCCTCGTGGGACGAGGCGGTCGAACAGCAGATCAAATGGCTGCATAGCCTGCCCAAGCCGGTCGGTATCATCGCCGTCACCGACGCCCGCGCGCGCCAGCTGCTGCAGGCCTGCATCATGGCCAATATCGAGGTGCCGGAGCAAGTGGCGCTGATCGGCATCGACAACGATCCACTGGCGCGCATGCTCACCCGCATTCCGCTCAGTTCCGTGATCCAGGGCGCCCAGGAGATGGGCCGCACCGCCGCCCACCTACTGGACCAGATGCTGCACGGCGTGCGCTTGCAGGGCACGCGCGTGATGGTGCCGCCGGTCGGCATCAACGTCCAGACCTCCACCCGCCACGAGGCGCCCAAGCATCCGCACGTGATGCGCGCGCGCCATTTCATCCGCCAGTACGCCTGCCAGGGCATCAAGACCCACCAGGTGGCGGAGTATGTCGGCATTTCGCGCTCGTCGCTGGAGTCGTACTTCCGCCAGGAGCTCGATTGCAGCGTGCACGACGTGATCCTGCGCTTCAAGCTGGACGCCGCCACCGAGCGCCTGGCGCGCGGCGACAGCAGCATCGCCGAGGTGGCGCTGACTTGCGGCTTCACGTCTGTCCAGTACATGCACGCGGTGTTCAAGCGGGAGCTGGGCTGCACGCCACGCGCCTACCAGGACCGCATGCTCAAATGTCCGGAGGCGGCTGAAGCTGTCGAACCACCGTTGCGCAGCGTCGCCTGAAACCCGCACCCCATGAGAGGGGTCGTACCCCTTGGGGTACGACCCCGCCGCGGATCGCCGTGCGGGTTTAACGTATTTGACCAAAATACGCGTAAATCATGACCGTGCTTGGTGGTTTTCGTAATTGCCCCCACCCCTGAATAAGGTGAAAATCTCCCACGCAGTTTGCTAGCCTGCCTGGAGAGAGAGACCTTGGAAAATAATATAAATTCGATGCTGCCGGACGATGTGAGCCGCGCAGTGCTGGTGGGACGTGTATGGCGTGATGGCGTCATCAATGGTCCTTGTGTGGTCGCCGTACGCAACGGCGAGGTGTTCGACATCACCGGCCACGCCCCGACCATGTCCGATTTGCTGGAGCGCGACGACGCGCTGGAAGTGGCCCGTTCCGCTCCCGGCGAATCGCTCGGCCCCGTGCAGGCCTTGCTGGAAAACGCCATCGGCGCCGCCGGCGACGGCATCCCGCGCCTGCTGGCGCCATGCGACCTGCAGGCGATCAAGGCCTGCGGCGTGACCTTCGCGGTCAGCCTGCTGGA
Organism: Duganella sp. AC237; assembly: GCF_979254035.1. NCBI lineage: Bacteria > Pseudomonadati > Pseudomonadota > Betaproteobacteria > Burkholderiales > Oxalobacteraceae > Duganella > Duganella sp. AC237. The sequence continues at coordinate 1,639,020 of NZ_CEEDEW010000003.1, forward strand.
ACGCGTGATCGAAGAGCAGGCCGCCGGCGACCCGTCGCGCGCCAACGCCCTGCGCGCCGAAATCCAGACCATCATCGGTTCCGACCTGTCGGCCATCCGTCCGGGTTCGCCGGAAGCGGCCAAGCTGAAGTCGGACCTGATCGAGCGCGGCCTGTGGTCGCCGTACATGGAAGTCGGTATCGGCCCGGACGCCGAGGTGTTCTCCAAGTCGCAGCCGATGTCCGCTGTCGGCGTGGGCGCCGACGTCGGCCTGCACCCTGATTCGAAGTGGAACAACCCGGAGCCGGAGATCGTCCTGGCCGTCAACAGCCAGGCCAAGGTGCTCGGCGCGACGCTGGGCAACGACGTCAACCTGCGCGACATCGAAGGCCGCAGCGCGCTGTTGCTGGGTAAAGCGAAAGACAACAACGGTTCGTGCTCGATCGGCCCGTTCATCCGCCTGTTCGACGAACACTTCACCATCGACACCATCCGCAACGCGGAAGTGAGCATGCTGATCGAAGGCCAGGACGACGACTTCCGTCTGGCCGGCGCCAGCCGCATGCGCGAAATCAGCCGCGATCCGCTGGACCTGGTCAGCCAGGTGTGCGGCCGCCACCACCAGTACCCGGACGGCTTCATGCTGTTCCTCGGTACGATGTTCTCGCCGATTAAAGACCGCGACGCCGTCGGCGGCGGTTTCACCCACCACCTGGGCGACCGTGTCAGCATCTCGACGCCTTCGCTGGGCGCCCTGGTCAACCACGTGCAGCGCAGCGACCAGATCGCACCGTGGACCTACGGCGTGCGCGCGCTGATGAACCGTGCCCGCGCTTCCGCTCCAGTGGCCGCGAAACCGGCTACGCAGACCAAGCCGGAACAGGCGATCTATCCCAGCCTGGCCGGCAAGCGCGTGGTCGTCACCGGTGGCGGCAGCGGCATCGGCGCCGGCATCGTCGAGGCATACGCTCGCCAGGGCGCTCGCGTGACCTTCCTCGATATCGCGGAAGCCGATTCGCGCGCGCTGGAGGCGACCTTGTCGACCCTCGCCGTGCCGCCGAAGTACCTGCACTGCGACCTGACCAATCTCGACGTGCTGGCCAAGACCTTCGCCGACATCGGCACCGTCGATATCCTGATCAACAACGCCGCCAACGACGACCGCCACAACCTGGAAAACGTCACCCCTGAATACTGGGAAGGCCGCATGGCGGTCAACCTGCGCCACCAATACTTCTGCGCCAAGGCCGTGGCGCAGGGCATGCGCGAGCAGGGCGGCGGCGTGATCCTGAACTTCGGTTCGATCTCGTGGCACCTGGCGCTGCCGGACCTGACCCTGTACATGATGGCCAAAGCCGCCATCGAGGGCATGACCCGCGGCCTTGCGCGTGATCTTGGACCTGATAATATCCGTGTCAATTGCATTATTCCTGGTGGCGTACGCACGCCGCGCCAGGAAGCGCTGTGGCACACGCCGGACGAGGAAGCTCGCATCCTGGCCGGCCAGTGCCTGAAAAAGCGCGTGCAAGTGGACGACGTGGCGGCGATAACGCTGTTCCTTTCCTCGGACAGCGCCTCGGCGTGCTCCGGTCGTGAATACTTCGTCGACGCCGGCTGGTACGGCGCATAAAGATATGGGTAATGACATGAACAACCAGCAGCCACGCCGCTACCGCTCGCAAGACTGGTTCGACAACCCGGACCACATCGACATGACCGCGCTGTATCTCGAGCGCTTCATGAACTACGGGATCACGCCGGAAGAGCTGCGCTCGGGCCGGCCGATCATCGGCATCGCCCAAAGCGGCAGCGATATCAGCCCGTGCAACCGCATCCACCTGGAACTGGCCAAGCGCGTGCGCGACGGCATCCGTGATGCCGGCGGTATCGCGATGGAATTCCCGCTGCATCCGATCTTCGAAAACTGCCGTCGTCCGACGGCGGCGATCGACCGCAACCTGGCCTATATGGGCCTGGTCGAGATCCTGCACGGCTATCCGATCGACGCCGTGGTCCTGACCACCGGCTGCGACAAAACCACGCCGTCGCAGATCATGGCCGCATCGACCGTGGATATTCCCGCCATCGTGCTGTCCGGCGGTCCGATGCTGGACGGCTGGTTCGAAGGCGAACTGGCAGGTTCCGGCGCGGCGATCTGGAAAGGCCGCCGCCAGCTGGCCGCCGGCACCATCGACAACGAAAAGTTCCTGCAGATCGCCGCCGCTTCGGCGCCGTCGGCGGGACACTGCAACACCATGGGCACGGCGTCGACGATGAACGCCATCGCCGAGGCGCTGGGCATGTCGCTGACCGGTTGCTCGGCGATTCCGGCGCCTTACCGCGAACGCGGCCAGATGGCGTACGAAACCGGCCGCCGCATCGTCGAGATGGCAAAGCTGGACATCAAGCCTTCTTCGATCCTGAACCGCGACGCCTTCCTCGACGCGATCGTGGTCAATGCCGCCATCGGCGGTTCGACCAACGCGCAGCAGCACATCGTCGCGATGGCGCGCCACGCCGGCGTCGAGCTGCATTCGAGCGACTGGATGGAATACGGCCACAAGGTGCCGCTGCTGCTGAACATGCAGCCGGCCGGTAAATTCCTCGGCGAGCGTTTCCACCGCGCGGGCGGCGTGCCGGCCGTGATGTGGGAGCTGGAGCAGCAGGGCATGTTGCGCTCGGACCGCGCCACCGTCACCGGCCGCACCATGCGCGACAACCTCACGGGCAAAGAGACGCAGGACCGCGAAGTGATCTTCCCGTTCAACGCGCCGCTCAAGGAGGATGCCGGTTTCTTCGTCTTGAAGGGCAACCTGTTCGACTTCGCCATCATGAAGACCAGCGTGATTTCGCCGGCCTTCCGCGAGCGCTATCTGAGCAAGCCGGGCCAGGAGAATGTGTTCGAGTCTCGCGCCGTGGTGTTCGACGGCTCGACCGATTACCACAACCGCATCAACGATCCGGCGCTGAACATCGACGAGGACTGCATCCTGGTCATCCGTGGCGCAGGCCCGGTGGGCTGGCCCGGTTCGGCCGAGGTGGTGAACATGCAACCGCCCGATGCGCTGGTCAAGCGCGGCATCAACTGGCTGCCGACGCTCGGCGACGGCCGCCAGTCCGGCACCTCGGACAGCCCGTCGATCCTGAACGCGTCGCCGGAAAGCGCCGTCGGCGGTGGCCTGGCGTGGCTGCGCACCGGTGACATGATCCGCGTCGACCTGAACGCCGGCACCTGCAACGCGCTGGTGCCGGAAGCGGAATGGGAAGAACGCAAGAAGGGCGCGCTGCCGGCCATCCCGGCCAGCCAGACGCCTTGGCAGGAGATTTATCGCAGCACCGTGGGCCAAATGGAAAACGGCGCATGCATGGAACTGGCTGTACCATACCGGGGCGTGGCGGATAATCCGGCCCGGCATAATCATTAGGAACACTATCTGTAAAAACAGGCATAGACCTGTACGGTAACGAGCTAGAAATGTAGGGCCTGTGTCAGGCAAAACGGCATTCGAATCAGGAGACGAAACAAATGAAGAAATTACTGAGTGCGGCCGCCATCGCGGTCATGATGGTGTGCGCCGGCGGTAACGCCATGGCGGACGCCAAGAATCCTAAAATCGGCTTTTCCATCGACGACCTGCGCCTCGAGCGCTGGGCGCGCGATCGCGACTACTTCGTCGCCGCCGCTGAAAAGCAGGGCGCCAAAGTCTTCGTGCAGTCGGCCGACGCCAGCGAGCAGCGCCAGATCGCCCAGATCGAAAACCTGATCTCGCGCGGCGTCGACGTGCTGGTCATCGTTCCCTACAACGCCACGGTGCTGAACAACGCCGTCAAGGAAGCGAAGAAGGCCAAGATCAAGGTCGTCTCGTACGACCGCCTGATCCTCAACGCCGACATCGACGCCTACATCTCCTTCGATAACAAGGCCGTGGGCGAAATGCAGGCGCAGGGCGTGGTCGCCGTCAAACCGAAGGGTAACTACTACCTGCTCGGCGGCGCGCCAACCGACAACAACGCCAAGATGCTGCGCGAAGGCCAGCTGAAAGTGCTGCAGCCGCTGATCGATAAGGGCGACATCAAGGTCGTCGGCAAGCAGTGGGTCAAGGACTGGAATCCGGCCGAGGCGATGTCCATCGTGGAAAACGCGCTGACCGCCAACGGCAACAAGCTCGATGCGGTGGTCGCCTCCAACGACGCCACCGCCGGCGGCGCGATCCAGGCGCTGGCTTCGCAAAAGCTGGACGGCAAAGTAGCCGTCTCCGGCCAGGACGCCGATCTGGCCGGCGTGCGCCGCGTCATCGCCGGCACCCAGACCATGACCGTCTACAAGCCGCTCAAGCTGATCGCCACCGAGGCGGCCAAGCTGTCGGTTCAACTGGTGCGCGGCGAAAAGCCGGGCTTCAACTCGAAGTACCAGAACGGGTTCAAAGAAGTCGATACGCTGCTGCTGAAGCCGACCATGCTGACCAAGGCGAATATGGATGTCATCGTTGCCGACGGCTTCTATACCAAGGCCCAACTCGCGACCGCGAAATAATCGCCGCTTCATGAAGACCGGGGCGTCGTCCACGCCCCGCCGTGCGTTCGCACTGTCTTTCGCCACGCCCCGTTCCGCTGATTGTGCAGCGGCTTGCGCGTGGCGAGTTCCACCACCTCTGCGAGAACCAGTATGTCCGGCTATTTGCTAGAAATGAAGGGCATCGTCAAAAAATTTGGCGGTGTTCCGGCGCTCGACGGCATCGACCTGCAAGTCAGGGCCGGTGAGTGCATCGGCTTGTGCGGCGAGAATGGCGCCGGCAAGTCGACCCTGATGAAAGTGCTGTCCGCCGTCTACCCGCACGGCACCTGGGACGGCGAGATCCTGTTCGACGGCAAGCCGCTGCGGGCACAGTCGATCCGCGAGAGCGAGGCCGCCGGCGTCGTCATCATCCACCAGGAACTGATGCTGGTGCCCGAGCTGTCCGTCACCGAGAATCTGTTCCTCGGCAACGAGATCACCCTGCCGGGCGGCCGCATGGATTATTCGGCCATGAACCAGCGCGCCGAGGCGCTGCTGAAAGAATTGAACCTGAACGACGTCAACGTGGTGCTGCCGGTGTCGAACTACGGCGGCGGCCACCAGCAATTGATCGAGATCGCCAAGGCGCTGAACAAGAATGCGCGCCTGCTGATCCTGGACGAGCCGTCGTCGTCGCTGACGACGTCCGAGATCCAGGTGCTGCTCAATATTATCCGCGGCCTGAAGGCCAAGGGCGTGGCCTGCGTCTACATCTCGCACAAGCTCGACGAGGTCGAGGCGATCTGCGACACCATCGTCGTGATTCGCGACGGCCAGCACATCGCCACCACGCCGATGGACAAGATGGACGTCAAGCAGATCATCGCGCAGATGGTCGGCCGCGAAATGAACCAGCTGTATCCGACCCTGGAGCGTACGCCCAGCGAGGAAGTCGTGTTCGAGGCGCGCAATGTGATTTGCTACGACGTCGAGAAGCCGGAACGCAGGAAGGTCGACAACGTCTCCTTCGCGCTGCGCAAGGGCGAGATCCTCGGCATCGCGGGCCTGGTCGGCGCCGGCCGCACGGAGCTGGTGTCGGCGCTGTTCGGAGCCTATCCGGGCCGCTCGGAAGCCGAGGTCTGGCTCAACGGCGCAAAGATCGACACCAGCACGCCGCTCAAGGCGATCCGCGCCGGCCTGGCGCTGGTGCCGGAGGACCGCAAGCAGCACGGCATCGTGCGCGACCTGGACGTCGGCCAGAACATCACCTTGTCGGTGTTGGGACGCTTCTCGAACTTCACCCGCATCGACCGCGAGGCTGAACTCAAGGTGGTCAGCGAGGAGATCGCGCGACTGGGCCTGAAGACGGCCAGCCCGTTCCTGTCGATTACGTCGCTCTCGGGCGGCAACCAGCAGAAGGCGGTGCTGTCGAAGATGCTGCTGACGCGCCCCAAGGTGCTGATCCTCGACGAGCCGACGCGCGGCGTCGACGTCGGCGCCAAGTTCGAAATCTACAAACTGATGCTGGAATTGGCCAGCCAGGGCGTCTCCATCATCATGGTGTCGTCCGAACTGGCCGAAGTGCTGGGCGTGTCCGACCGCGTGCTGGTGATGGGCGAGGGCAAACTGCGCGGCGATTTCGTCAACCAGGACCTGACCCAGGAAACGCTGCTGTCGGCGGCACTCGATCATTCGTGATGACTTATCTGTGAACTCCATGAAAACCATAAATCTCAAACAGCTCTTCACGCAGTACAAGATCCTCGCGCTGCTGATCGCCATCGCCATCATCTGGGCCTTCTTCAGCTGGAAGACGGAGGGCGGCTTCATCTCGCCGCGCAACCTGTCGAACCTGATGCGCCAGATGGCCGTCACCGGCATCGTCGCCTGCGGCATGGCGTTCGTCATCATCGCCGGCGAGATCGACCTGTCGGTCGGCTCGCTGCTCGGCCTTTTGGGCGGCGTGGCGGCGGTGCTCGACGTCACCCACCACCTGCCGCTGCCTGCCACCGTCGCGGTGGTGCTGGCCTGCGGCCTGGTGCTTGGCCTGTTCAACGGCTACCTGACGGCCTATAAGCACATACCGTCGTTCATCGTGGGCCTGGGCGGCATGCTGGCCTACCGCGGCATCGTGCTGGGCGTGACCGACGGCGTGACGGTGGCGCCGGTGTCCGAACCGCTGGTGCACCTGGGCCAGGGCTACCTGTCGCCGCAAATGGGCGTGGTGCTGGGTGTCGGCCTGTTCATTCTGGGCGCGGTGCTGACCTGGCGCCAGCGCGCGAGCCTGGCCCGCCATGGCCTGCCGGTGCCGGCGATGTGGCGCGACGGTTTGCGCCTTGCGGCCATCGGTGTGGTGTTGTTCGCTTTCGTGCGCACCTTGAACAGCTACGAGGGCATTCCGCTGCCGGTGCTGTTGTTGCTGGCGTTGCTGGGGATCTTCAGCTACGTCGCCACGCAAACGGTGTTCGGTCGCCGCATCTACGCGGTGGGCAGCAACATGGAGGCGACCCGTCTTTCCGGCGTCAACGTGCAAGCGGTGAAGCTGTGGATCTTCGGGATCATGGGTTTGATGTGCGCGCTGGCCGGCTTGATCAACACGGCCCGCCTGGCGGCAGGTTCGCCGTCGGCCGGCACCTCGGGCGAACTCGATGCGATCGCGGCCTGCTTCATCGGCGGCACCTCGATGCGCGGCGGCTCGGGCACCGTGTACGGCGCCTTGATCGGCGCGCTGGTGATGGCCAGCCTGGATAACGGCATGTCGATGCTCGACGTCGACACCTACTGGCAGATGATCGTCAAGGGCTGCATCCTGACCTTGGCGGTGTGGGTCGATGTGGCGACGCGTTCGGGCCGCCGTTGAATTTGAATACCAAGCCGGATAGCTGAGTCCGGTTTCAGCAATAACACGCGGCCCGCAACGACGGGCCGCGTTGTCGTTTACAGCCGTTTTTTGCCTGCGAGTTTTTGTAAGAGTTTGTTTAAAGTACGAGACGCTTGCGGATTATCATTCCGCCGCTTGGTGAATTTCGCAATTGCCACGCTTTTACGTAACTTGCAAAATGTTTGCATATCATCGTGTGGCCTTGGCACCCCGCCAGTTCAGCCAGAACGAAAAAAAATATCAAAGAGCGAGACGTATCCATGAAGATCGAAAAACCGCGCCTTGTGGCGCCTGCGGGCGTCGTTCGTCCCGCGTCCGGTATCACCCACCCCAGGCCAGTCCCAAGTGCCCCTGAAAAGCACCAATAACAAATAGCCTGAGAGCTATGAAAAATTCATATACCTTTTGGAGAGCATAACATGAAACAGTTTAAAAAAACAGCAATCGCTTTGGGCCTGGCCCAAATGGCGATGATGGCCAGCAGTGCTTCGCACGCGCAGACCGCCCCGGCGCCCGCCGCCCCGACCACCACGCCGGCCGCCGAGCCGGTGGCGGTGGTGATCACCGGCCAGCGCGCGGCGCTGCAGTCGGCCCAGAAAATCAAACAGAACTCCGACGAGGTGGTCGATTCGATCGCCGCCGACGACATCGGCAAGCTGCCGGACCGCTCGGTGACCGAGGTGCTGCAACGCGTTGCCGGCGTGACCATCGACCGCACCATGTCCAAGAGCGATCCGGAGCATTTCTCGGTCGAAGGCTCGGGCGTATCGATCCGTGGCCTGAGCTATGTGCGCTCCGAATTGAACGGCCGCGACTCGTTCTCCGCCAACGGCGGCCGCTCGCTCAACTTCGGCGATGTGCCGCCGGAGCTGCTGGCAGGCGTCGACATTTACAAGAATCCGTCGGCCGAACAGACCGAAGGCGGCATCGGTGGCCTGGTCAACCTGCGCACCGCTATGCCCTTCGATTACAAGGGCTTCCATGGCGCCGTCTCCGGAGAGACCACCTATTCGGAGCTGAAGAAGGGTAAGAAGTCGCCGTCGTATTCCGGCCTGGTGTCGAACCGCTGGAAAACCCCGTTCGGCGAAATCGGTGCGCTGGTCGACCTGGCCTACTCGGAAAGCGGTACCCGCACCGACGCGCTGCAGGTCGAGCCGTACTACCCGTTCGTCGACGCCAACGGCAAGACCACCTATGTGCCGAAGGGCGCGCAGTGGCGCACCTTGCAATTCGACCGCAAGCGCGAAGGCGCGTACGGCGCATTGCAGTGGAAACTCGACAGCACTTTAAGCAGCTCGCTGACGTACTTCAAATCGAAGTACAAGATGACCTGGGACGAGCAGGCGATCTTCTCGGCGGCGAACGTTTCGAGCCTGGGCGTGAGCAACGGCGTCTATGATGCGAACGGCCGCTTCATGTCCGGCACCCTGACCTCCACCGGTGGCATCGATTTCGGCAACGACAACCGCACGGCGACCCGCAATTCGGACACCACCGACATCTCGTGGAACCTGCGTTGGCGTCCAAGCGACGCCTGGACCGTCACCACCGATGTGCAGCGCATTCGCGCCAACACCGACAGCCTCGATTCGACCGTGGCCACCGCCGTCAAGATGCCGTCGCAGAAGCTCGACCTGACCGGATCGCTGCCCAACCTGATCTTCAACGACGCCGACCGCGCCGCGCTGCTCAACCCGGCCAACAACTACTGGAACTTCACCCAGGAGCACCTGGACCGCAGCAAGGGCAAGGAAACCGCATGGCGCACCGACGCCACCTACTCGTTCGACAATCCGGTGCTGCGCGACTTGCGTTTCGGCGTGCGCCTGACCGACCGCGACGCGGTGACGCAAAAGTCCAACCCGGACTACAACTGGGCCGCCATCTCGGCGCCATGGCAGGTCGGCACCGGCGCCGGCCAGATCACGTCCGAGGCGTTCCTGAGCGATCCGCGCTTCGCCGGCAACACCACCATCAAGAACTTCGATAATTTCTTCAACGGCAGAATGAGCATGCCGTCGCTGATCATCCCGGCCAGTTCGACGTCGGCGGGTTATCCGAACAGCTACGCCGCCTTGCACGCCTACCACGACCTGCTGTGCGCGCAGCCAGGCACCTGCACTCCGTGGAAAGCGGCCACCTTCGGCACCGATCCGGCAGGCACCAACCAGCAAAGCGAGAAGACCCAGGCCGCCTACGGCCAGCTGCGCTTCGGTTGGGACGAGCTGAAGTTCCCGATCGACGGCAACGTCGGTCTGCGCTACGTGAAGACCGATTCGAAAGCCGCCGGCTACACCGTGTACAACCCGCCGTCGGGCCAGCCGGCGCCGGGCAGCTACACCGGCGAGACGATCCCCGTGATCGCCGCGTACGCGCAGGCGCAGACCTTCGAGAACCGTTATCACAACTTCCTGCCTAGCCTGAACCTGCGCCTGAAGGCCACCGACGCGCTGCAGTTCCGCTTCGCCTTCGCTTCGGCGATGTCGCGTCCCGACTTCGATCAGCTGCAGGCATACACTTCGCTGTCGACCGGCTACAACACCACCACCATCGGCGGCGCGACCAACGTTTCGAACGTTAGCCTGAGCGGCACCGCCTCGGGCAACCCGAACCTGCGTCCGACCACGTCCAAGCAGCTCGACCTGACCGCCGAATGGTACTTCTCGCCGGTCGGCTCGCTCACGCTGGCGGTGTTCAACAAGCGGCTGAAAGACATCATCGTCAACCAGACCTACAACTTCGCGCTGCCGGACATCAATGGCAACCTGCAGAACTTCGCGGCCACCGGTCCTATCAACGGCGCCCGCGGCCATGCGCGCGGTTTCGAGCTGGCCTACCAGCAGACCTTCGACAAGCTGCCAGGCCTGTTGTCCGGCCTGGGCGTGCAGGCGAACTTCACGTTCGTCGACAGCAAGCGCGATCTGTACAAGAACGTCTTCTCGGAGTACTGCAGCAGCGATTCGTCGGCCGCCAACGTCAACCTGAACATCAACGGTTGCGACACCAACGGCCGCACCTTCGGCAACCTGCCGCTGGAGAACCTGTCGCGCCAGTCGTATAACATCGCGGTGATCTACGATCAGGGCCCGTTCTCGAGCCGCCTGGCGTACAACTGGCGTTCGAAGAGCTTGCAAGGCGTGAACGTCAACGGCACCAAGGGCACCGATGGCGTGGACACCAATCCGGCCAGCGCCACGCCGGGTGCGCGTAACATCGTATGGGGTCTGCCTACCTGGGCCGACGCCTACGGTCAGCTCGACGGTTCGATCAACTACAAGATCAACGACAACCTGTCGCTGGGCTTCGAAGCGCAGAATCTGACCAACGCGCAGTTCAAGCAGTTGATGCAGCAGACGACCGGCATGAACGGCCGCGCGTGGTTCGTCACCGGCCGCCGCTACACCGCGCAACTGCGCTACACGTTCTAATACGAGGAAAGGCTAGACCGCATGAAGATTACCGCCCGCCAGCTTGTAAGCTCCTTTAGTTTTGTTATGTTGGCCGCAGCTGGCGCGGCGGCCGCGCCTATCCCCGAACTGGTGCAAAAGGATGGCCGTCACGCCTTGATGGTGGACGGCGCGCCTTTTGTCATGTTCGGCGGGCAGGCGCAGAATTCGAGTAACTATCCGCTGGCACTGAACAAGGTGTGGGCGGCGATCAAGGACATGAACGCCAACACCCTCGAGATCCCGGTCGCATGGGAGCAGATCGAGCAGGTGGAAGGCAAGTTCGATTTCAGCTACGTTGATACGCTTGTGGCCGAGGCGCGCAAGAACAAGGTGCGCCTGGTGCTGCTGTGGTTCGGCACCTGGAAGAACACCGGCGCCAATTACGCGCCGGAGTGGGTCAAGTTTAACAACGCACGCTTCCCGCGCATGCTGGACAAGGAAGGCAAGCCGATTTACTGCCTGTCGCCGCAAGGCGAGGAGACGCTGAAGGCCGACAAGAAGGCGTTTGTCGCGCTGATGACGCACATCAAAAAGATCGACGAGGCGCACCGCACCGTCATCATGATGCAGGTTCAGAACGAAGTGGGCACCTACGGTTACGCGCGCGACTACGGCCCGAAAGCCGAAGCGGCGTTCAATTCGCCGGTGCCCGAGGCGGTATTGAAGCGTAAGAAATCGCCGGTGGCGCTGGCCGCCAGCGGCACCTGGAAACAGGTCTACGGCGACTACGCCGACGAGTACTTCCACGCGTATTCGATCGCCAGCTACATCGGCGACATCGCCAAGGCCGGCCGCGCGGTGTACAACTTGCCGATGTACGTCAATAACTCGATCCGCGATTCGCTCGAGGAGCCGGTCAAGCCGTGGAACAAGAACTTCGCCAGCGGCGGCCCGACCTTCGACGTGATCGATATCTACAAGGCCGCCGCGCCGGCGATCGACTTCGCCGCGCCGGACATCTACAGCCCGGATTCGAAGAAGTTCGTGGCCACGCTCGACAAGTTCCAGCGTCCGGACAATCCGCTTGCCGTGCCGGAGATGAGCAACGCCGCCGAATACGTGCGCTATGCCTATCTCGTGCTGGGCCGCGGCGCGATCAACTTCTCGCCGTTCGGCATCGACTACGCGGACTACAGCAATTTCCCGCTCGGTCACAAGGCCACCGACAAAACGATGGTCGAGCCATATGGTCGCATTTATTCGGCCTTCCGGCCGATGGAGCGCCAGTGGTCCAAGTGGGCCTTCGAGGGCCGCACCTATGGCGTGGCCGAGGGCGACGACCGCGCGCCGCAGACCATCGCGATGAAGGGTTGGAAGGGCACGATCTCGTTCCGCGAATGGCAGTTCGGCGAACGTGAGTATTTCAAGGAAGTGAAGGACCTGCCGGCCGGCACCGAGAAGCCCAACGGTGGCGTGGCGATCGCGCAGATCGCCGACAATGAGTTCATCATCGTCGGCCAGCATGCGCGCGTGAAGATCGACAACGCGGACGGCAAACCAACCATGTGGGCGCGCGTCGAGGAAGGGTACTATGATCCATCCGGTAAATGGATCATGGAGCGCAACTGGAACGGCGACCAGACGGACTACGGCCTCAATCTGACCGGCAAGCCGGTGGTGTTGAAGGTTAAAGTCGGAACGTACTGAGTATAAAAACAGGAGATAGAGAACATGCGATTCAAAGCGATAGTACCGGCGGCTTCGTGCCTGGCGGTGATGATGTCCGGCCAGGCCCTGGCCGGCACGTTTGAAAAAACCTCCACCGGCGTGGTGGTCAAGCCCGATTCCGGCGCCAAGGAAGTGCGCCTGGAAGTCATGAGCGACAATATCATCCACGTCGTCAAGACCGACAAGGAAGGCAAGGAGCTCACGCCATCGCTGATGACGGTGGCCGCACCTGTTAGCGGTATCTTCAGCGTCACGTCGTCCGGCAAGGACAAGGTCACGCTCAAGGCCAAGAAAATCTCCGTGGCGGTGTCGCTGGCGACCGGCCAGGTGCAGTTCTTCAACGCGGCCGGCAAGGCTTTCCTGAGCCAGGCCTCGGAAAGCATGGACCCGGTCGATGTCGGCGGCAAGCCGTTCATGGCGGTCAAGCAGGGCTTCAACCACGGCACCAAGGACGCCTACTACGGCTTGGGCCAGCACCAGAACGGCCAGATGAACCTGAACGGCGAAGACGTGCTGCTGATGCAGCACAATATGGTCATCGCCGTGCCGTTCGTCGTCTCGGACAAGAACTACGGCGTTTTGTGGGATAACAATTCGATCTCGCGCTTCGGCGACGCCAAGCCATATGGCTTCCTGAGCCGCGACCTGAAACTGGTCGACGCCGAAGGCAAGGCCGGCGGCCTGACCGCGCGCTACTACGTCGACGACAAACTGGTGCTGACGCGCCAGGAAAAGGACATCGATTACCAGTACCTGAAGGACGTGGCCGAGAACTGGCCGAAGGAACTGGGCGATCCGAAGAAGGCCACTGGCGTCAAGGTGGTGTGGGAAGGTACGCTGACGTCCGACAAGGCCGGCGTGCACAAGATGCAGATGTATTCGTCGGACTACGCCAAGCTGACCATGGACGGCAAGGAAGTCATGGACGTGTGGCGCCAGGGCTGGAATCCGTGGTACCACAACTTCGAGCAGAAGTTCGAAGCGGGCAAACCGGTCAAGCTGCAACTGGAATGGAAACCGTCGGGCGGCATGATCGCCATGACCCACAACGATCCGCTGCCTGCGCCTGAGCGTCATTCGCTGACCTTCTCGTCGGAAGTCGCGCAGAGCATCAACTACTACGTCGTCAACGGCGAGACCAGCATCGACAATGTCATCGCCGGCTACCGTCACCTGACCGGCCAGGCGCCGATGATGCCGAAGTGGGCCTACGGCCTGTGGCAGTCGCGCCAGCGCTACGAGACGCAGGAGCAGCTGCTCGGCGTGTTGAAGGAGTACCGCAAGCAGGGCTGGCCGGTCGATAACATGGTGCAGGACTGGTTCTACTGGCCGCAAGACGGCTGGGGCTCGCACGACTTCGACAAACAGCGCTTCCCCGATCCTAAAGGTTTGGTCGACGAGGTCCATAAGAACAACGCCCGCATCATGATTTCGATATGGGGCAAGTTCTACTCGAACACCGCCAACTACAAGGAGCTCGAATCGAAGGGCTACATGTGGACCAAGAACGTCGAAAACGGCGATCTTGACTGGGTTGGCCCTGGCTACAAGAACAGCCACTACGATCCGTACACCAAGGGCGCGCGCGAGATGTACTATCGCCAGATGAAGTCCAAGCTGGTCGACCTGGGCTTCGACGCCTGGTGGATGGACAATACCGAGCCTGACGTGCTGTCGAACACCCGCCTGGAGGACTTCAAGAAGCTGATCGGACCGACCGTCTACGGCGCCGGCGAAATCACCTTCAATCCGTATAGCCTGGTGCATACCGAGGGCTTCTACCAGGGCCTGAAGGGCGACCAGCCGGACAAGCGCCAGTTCATCCTGTCGCGTTCCGGTTTCGCGGGTATCCAGCGCAACGCCACCGCGCTGTGGAGCGGCGACACCGTCAGCCGCTGGAACAACCTGTACGACCAGATCTCGGCCGGCGTGAGCATCTCGATGTCGGGGATCCCGAACTGGACGCACGATATCGGCGGCTACGCGCAGGAAGCGCGTTACCAGGTCGGCGCCACCGGCACCGCGCAGGAAAACCGCGTGGTCGGTGCGGCCGTCGCCAATCCGGAGGACATGAAGGAATGGCGCGAGCTGAATCTGCGCTGGTGGCAGTTCGGCGCGTTGTCGCCGCTGTTCCGCTCCCACGGCGAAGTGGTCAAGCGCGAAATCCACGAGATCTCGCCTGAAGGCTCGCCGATGCGCGACTCGATGGTCTGGTACGACAAGCTGCGTTATCGCCTGATGCCTTATATTTACTCGACGGCGGCGACCACCCACTACGACTCGGGCACCATCATGCGCGGTCTGGTGATGGACTTCCCGAAGGACGACGCGGTCAAGAACATCAAGGACCAATACCTGTTCGGCCACAACCTGATGGTCGCTCCGGTATATGTGTACGGTGGCCGCGAGCGCGACGTCTACATGCCGAAGGGCGCGAACTGGTATGACTTCTATACCGGCGAAGTGCACAAGGGCGGCACCAGGACCTCGATCAAGGCGCCTGAAACCCGTATGCCGCTGCTGGTGAAAGCCGGCGCGATCCTGCCGATGGGTCCTGTGACGCAGTACGTCGACGAGAAACCGGACGCGCCGATCACACTGAACATCTACACCGGCGCGGACGGCAAATTCAGCCTGTACGAGGATGACGGCGTGTCGAATGCGTACCTGCGCAACGAGTTCTCGCGTATTCCGCTGAGCTACAACGACAAGACCGGCACCGTCACCATCGGCGAGCGCGTTGGCCAGTACAAGGGCATGGTCGCCAAGCGTGAGTTCAAGGTACGCTTCATCAAGGCCGGCGTATCGAGCTCGGATAACTTTGATGCCGCCGACAAGACGGTGAGCTACGAAGGCAAGGCGGTCACCGTCAAACGCTGATTTCCGCGCTGACGATGGTTCCTCGATGACGGCGGGGGCGGTACATGCCGCCTCCGCCGTTTTTGTTTCGCTTCACAAGACAATATTCATGAAAATTCTGCTGCGCTCCACATTGTTTTTCTCCTCGGCCCTGGTCGTCGTCGCGGCGGCGGCGGCCCCGGATCTGACGCTGCGCTACAAACAGCCGGCGCCCGATACGCCGGAGGGTTGGGAGCGCGAAGCGCTGCCGATCGGTAACGGCCGTATCGGCGCAATGATCTTCGGCCAGCTGGCGCGCGAGCGCATCCAGTTCAACGACATCACGCTATGGACCGGCGACGACAAGGTGATGGGTTCCTACCAGCCGTTCGGCGACGTGTATGTGAACCTGCCGGGGCATGACCAGGCCACCACCGATTATTCGCGCCGGCTCGATATCGGCCAGAGCCTGCACAGCGTCAGCTACACGCACAAGGGCGTGAAGTTCAAGCGCGAAGCCTTCGCCAGCTATCCGGCACAGGTGATCGCGGTGCGGCTGACGGCCGACAAGCGCGGGCAGTACACCGGCTCGATCGAACTGACCGACGCGCACGGCGCGCAGATCAACGCGCTGGGCAACCGCATCGTCGCCACCGGGTCGATGCGCGGCAAGGGCGATCCGTCGTCGAACGCGATGGACTACGCCAGCCAGGTGCAGGTGCAAAACGAGGGCGGCGCCATCGCCATCGACGGCAACAAGATCACCTTTACCGGCTGCGACGCGGTGACCCTGATACTCGGCGCCGGTACCAGCTACGTGCTCGATGCGGCGAAGAAGTTCCAGGGCGGGCATCCGCTGGCGCGCGTGTCGGCGCAGGTGGGCGCGGCGGCGCGTCCGTGGCCTTCGCTGCTGGCGGAACACCGCAAGGATTTCCAGGCGCAGTTCAACCGCGTCGACGTTGACTTCGGCGCGGCCACGGCGGCGCGGCGCGCGCTGCCGACCGACCAGCGCATCGCGACCTACACCACCGAGGGCAGGGACCCGGAGCTGGAGGCGCAGTTCTTCCAGTACGGCCGCTACCTGCTGATCTCCAGCTCCCGCGGTTCGCTGCCGGCCAATCTGCAAGGGCTGTGGAACAACAACCCGACGCCGCCATGGCGCTCGGACTACCACACCAACATCAACGTCCAGATGAACTACTGGCCGGCGGAACCGGCCAACCTGTCGGAACACGCGCTGCCGTTCCTGAACTTCGTGCAGGGGGTGGCGCCGGTGTACCGCCAGTTGATCGCCGACACGGCGGCCAAGGCGATCGCCGATCCGTCCTCGGTGGTGATGGCCGTGCCGGACCTGAGCGGCGAGGCGGTGCAGAAGGAGGAAACCTTTGTCAGCGCGGCCGGCAAGCCGGTGCGCGGCTGGACCTTGCGCACCGAGTCCAATCCGTTCGGCGCCATGGGCTACATCTGGAACAAGACCGGCAACGCCTGGTATGCCCAGCACTTCTGGGAACACTACGCGTACACGCAGGACAAGACGTATCTGCGCGAGGTGGCGTATCCGGTGATGAAGGAGGCGGTCGCGTTCTGGCAGGACTATCTGAAGGTGTTGCCCGACGGCCGCCTGGTCGCGCCGCTGGGCTGGTCGCCGGAGCATGGCCCGATCGAGGACGGCGTGACCTACGACCAGGCTATCATCTGGGATCTGTTCAACAATACCGTCGATGCGGCGGATGTTCTGGGCGACGTCCAGTTCCGCGATGAGATAGCGGGCTGGCGCGACAGGCTGGCCGCGCCGCGCATCGGCAGCTGGGGGCAGCTGCTGGAATGGATGGAGGAGAAGAAGAGCGATCCGGTACTGGATAAACCGGGCGACACGCATCGCCACGTGTCGCACTTGTTCGGCGTCTTCCCGGGCCGTCAGATCTCGCCGACCAAAACGCCCGAGCTGGCGGCCGCCGCCCGCAAGTCGCTGGAGAGCCGTGGCGACGCCGGCACCGGCTGGTCGATGGCGTGGAAGACGGCTTTCTGGGCGCGCCTGCTGGATGGCGATCGGGCGTACAAGATGCTGCGCGGGCAGCTGGCGAAACCCGGCGCGCGCGCCGCGCAACAGAGCGGCCAGGGCACGGAGTCGAACAACGCCGGCGGCACCTACGCCAACATGTTCGATGCGCATCCGCCGTTCCAGATCGACGGCAACTTCGGCGCGACCGCGGCGATTTGCGAGATGCTGCTGCAATCGCAGACGGGCGAGCTGCACTTGCTGCCGGCGCTGCCGTCGGCATGGGGCACCGGCTCGGTCAAGGGCTTGCGCGCGCGCGGCGGCTACGAGGTCGATCTGGCATGGAAGAACGGCAAGCTGGCCTCGGCGACGATACGCCGCACGGCGGGCGAGGGCGCCGGCAAGGTACGTTACGGCGACAAGGTTATTCCGCTCAACCTCAAGGCCGGGGAGAGCAAACGTCTGGGAGAAAAACTATGATGCGACAGGTCCTTGGAACGCTGCTGCTGGCATTGAGCGGACTGGCTTTTGCGGAAGGTACGCAGATAAGGTATTTGAGCGGCACCGACAAGGACCATCGTGTCGACTGGGAGTTCATGGTCAACGGCGGGCGCAATAGCGGCGCGTGGAAGACCATACCGGTGCCGTCGAACTGGGAGATGGAGGGCTTCGGCACCTACCGCTATTTCAACGACTGGGAAAAAGACCCGGCGCCGGACACCACCGGCATCTACCGCCACCAGTTCGAGGTGCCGGCCAACTGGCAGGGCAAGCAAATCGATATCGTGTTCGGCGCCTCGATGACCGATACGCTGGTGAAGATCAACGGACAGCCTGCGGGCGCCGTCCATCAGGGCGGCTTTTATGAATTCCGCTACGATATCTCCAAGTTGCTGAAGCCGGGGCAGGGCAACCAGCTGGAGGTGACGGTCAACCGCTACTCCGCCAATAAATCGGTCAACCGCGCGGAGCGTAGCTCGGACTACTGGCTGTTTAGCGGGATCTACAGGCCCGTGTGGCTGGAGGCCAAACCCCTGGAAAATATCGACCGCATCAGCCTCGATGCGCGCCACAACGGCGATTTCAGTGCCGATGTCTTCCTGGCCGGCCAGCCGGACGGCAAGGTGGTCGCGCGCGTGACCACTTTGGATGGCAAGGCGCTTGGCAAGGAAATGAGCGCGCATGTCGTCGGCGGCAAGGCCCACGTCAGCGGCAACGTGGCGAAGGTGACGCCCTGGTCGGCCGAGAATCCACAACGCTACAAGGTCAACTTCCAGCTGGTCAGCGGCAGGAAGGTGGTGCATGAAGTGAGCAAGACCATCGGCTTCCGCACCATCGAACTGCGGCCGCGCGATGGCGTGTATGTCAACGGCTACAAGGTGCGTTTCAAAGGATCGAACCGGCACACGATCTGGCCGACGTCGGGCCGCGCCAGCAGCAAGGCGCTGAGCTACCAGGACGCGAAGCTGATGAAGGAAATGAATATGAACGCGGTGCGGATGTCCCATTATCCGCCGGACCCGCATTTCCTCGATGTCGCCGATGAAGTGGGTTTGTATGTGATCGACGAGTTGACCGGCTGGCAGAAATTCTACGACACCGATGTCTCGACGCCGCTGGTGAAGGAACTGGTCACGCGCGACCAGCACCACCCGTCGATCGTCTTTTGGGCCAACGGTAACGAGGGCGGGTTCAATCTGGATCTGGACAAGCTGTATCCGGAGTGGGACACGCAAAAGCGTCCCGTCATCCATCCATGGGCGAATTACGGCGGCATCGATACCGCGCACTATCCGACCTATGACTGCTGCGCCACCTCGCTGTTCCATGGACGCGATGTCTTCATGCCGACGGAGTTCCTGCATGGGCTGTACGACGGCGGCGCCGGCGCGAGCCTGGACGACTGGTGGAAGGATATGCTGGCCAATCCGCTGAGCGCCGGGGGCTTTATCTGGGCATTCGCCGACGAGGGTATCGTTCGCGACGATAAGAATGGCGCCATCGACGTCGCCGGCAATCTGGCGCCGGACGGCATCGTCGGGCCTTACCGCGAGAAGGAGGGCAGCTTCTTCGCCGTGAAGAAGATCTGGACGCCGGTGTACCTGCCGTTGTCGGAGATGGCCTTCTTGCCACCTACCTTCGACGGCAAGATCACGCTGGAGAATCGCTACGATATCTCCAATCTGAATCAGGTGAAGTTGAGTTGGCAATTGGTGAAGTTCGGCAGCGAGACAGGCCATAAGGTTGTAGCCAAGGGCAGTGCAAAGGCGCCCGATGTCGCCGCCGGCATGCGCGGCACCACCAGCATCGCCTTGCCGGCCGACTGGGCGCAGCAGGATGCCTTGTACTTCACGGCGACGGACCGCGACGGCCGCGAGATCTATACATGGTCGTGGATGATCGCCAGCGCGCAGCAGGTGGCGCAGCGCATGCAACCGGTGGCTGCGGCGTCAAGCGCGGCCACCTTGACGGAAGCGGGCGACGGCTTCGAGCTGAAGGCCGGCGCGCTAAGCGCCGTCATCGACAAGAGCACGGGCTATCTGCGTGCGCTGAAGAAGGGCGATACGATTGTGCCGCTGACGAACGGCCCGCGCCTGGTGGCGGGCGCCGCGACGTTGAAGGGCATCGCCGCGCGGCGCGATGGCAACGACGTCGTTGTCCAAGCCGAATATACGGGCAATCTGCGCAAGGTGAACTGGCGCCTCAATGCCGCCGGCACCTTGAGCGTCAACTACGCGTACAACATGGAAGGTGGCAAACCGGCCGATGCGTTGGGCGTGACCTTCGATTATCCGGACGCGCAGGTGAATTCGATGCGCTGGCTGGGGCGCGGTCCTTATCGCGTGTGGAAAAATCGCACGCAGGGCGTGGAGTTCGACGTATGGCAGAAGGACTACAACGACACGATCACCGGCCTGTCGTGGAACTATCCGGAGTTCAAGGGCTTCCACGACAAGGTCTACTGGGCGAAGCTGGCGACCAACACACTGCCGATCACGTTCATCAATCACAGCGACGACATCGCGCTGCGGCTCTTCACGCCAAGGGAGGCCAGCGGCGAAGGCTTCGAGCCGAAGGCCACGCACATGGATTTTCCGCCGGGGGATATCTCGTTCCTGAACGCGATCCTGCCGATCGGGACCAAGTTCCACCCGCCGCATGAACTGGGACCGTCGGCGCAGCGCGGCCGCACGCCGAACCTGGGGATCTGGCTGGAAAATACGATCGATATCGTCGTAGGTGACTAGAAAACCGATCGGGGTCAAGTCTGACATTCGGACACGAGCTGATAGGTAAGGCTCCAGGCATGAAGGATGCGGGGCGCTCAAGGATGTGCTCGTGTCCGAATGTCAGACTTGACCCCCGCCGTCGTTACAGGGTTTTTGCGAGCCACGCGGCGGTGAGATCGATCAGGCGCTGAGCCGCCGGGCTTCCGGCTTCGAACACGTTGAATACGTGATCCGCGCCGTCGATCATTTCCGCTTGCGCGGGCTTGCCCGGGGCGATGCGGATCAAGTCGAAATCCCGCTGGGGCAGGTAGTCCTTGCTGCCACGGACCGTCAAAAACGCGCCCGGATACCTGGCCAGCGATTTGTCCAGGTCCACGCCTTTGAAGCTTTCGTAGAACTCGCGCTTGGTGGTGATGGTTTTCCAGCCTGGCACCACCTCCGATGCCACGCCGTCCCGCACCGCCTTCTGCGCCGCCGGCTTCGACATCATGTACTTGTAAATATCCCCGCTCGGCGTGGACCACAGCACCATGCTGCGGAACCATTCGGGATGCTTTCCACCCACGACCATCGCTGTGGCGCCACCCAGACTCCAGCCCAGCACCGCGCTGTGCGCGATCTTGACGCCGGGCTGCTTTTGCAGGAACGCATAAGCGGCCTCGGTGTCGGCGATCCGGGTGTCGAGCGTCGAGTCGATTTCGCTGCGCATGCGCGCGCCTTCGCCACGGAAGTTGATGCGCAGCGAGGCGATACCCACCTGCGCCAGCTTGGTCGACATGCGTTTGCTCAGGTCCCCGGCGCCATTCAGGTCGTCGGCGAAGCCGTGCAGCAGCAACACGGTCCGGCCGTCCCATGCGCCGTCGGGCGTGACCCATTCGCCGGTGACCTCGGGCGCCACCGTCACCGGCTTGACAGCGGCGTGCGACAGGGCGGCAGCGGCGCTGAACGCCAGTGCCAGCAGGCCGCGTTGAAGGAGCGAGGCCACGCCGCGCGATGGGAGGTTATTTTGCATGTTAGCCTTGGGCCAGGTCTTCACCGCGCAGAAACGCGGCGATGGTGGGGTTGATCGCGTCGCCATGGGTGATCGGTCCCATATGGCCGCCGCGTGTTTGCAGCGCCCGCGCGTTGGGCAACGCGGCCGCCAGTTGCGCCGCCAGCGACCGGGTCGAGGCGGGACTGTGCTGGCCGGACAGCACCAGCGCCGGCATCGTCAGCACGGCCAGGTCGGCAAAGGAGACCGGCTCGCCCAGCAGCGCCTGGAAATCCAGCTTGACCTTGGCGATTTGCGCGATCATCTTGTCCTGGGCCGAAGCCGGCGCGGCGTCGAACGCGCCCGGGCGGTTCCAGTAGTCGATGAAGATGCGGGTGGCGTCGCGGTCGGAGGCGCATGCCATGATGCCGCCGACGACGGTGACGATTTCCACCCGCGCCGCGTCCTGCTCCGGCAGCAGGTGGAAGGCGACCGGTTCGAACAATGTCAATGTGCGTACGCGCCCCGGCATGCGGCGCGCCAGGTGCAGCGCGGAGGCGCCGCCGAACGAGTGGCCGACCAGGTGGAACGCTTGGTCCGGCGCCAGCTGCGCGGCGATGGCTTCGGCGATGGCGTCCGCTTCGTGGGCCAGCGTGTGGGTGTATGCTTCGCCCTGGCCGGCGCCCTGCGGATAGGGCGCGGCGCCGTAGCCGAGCAAATCGAGCGGGATGCAGCGGAAATCGGGCGTGAGCTGTTCGACAAGTGCCGCCCACTGGGCCTTGGAACTCATGGAGCTGTGCAGCAGGACGGTGGCCGGTTTCATAAGAGGCGGAGAGCAAAACGAAGCGCAGATTATACCGGTTCGCCCCTGTTATCTTGAGAAACAGGCGGCCTGCCCGCATTTGATGTTTGCCACGGGCAAATGTATTTGTACGCTGGCGTACAGCAGAGAGTCAAGACGAGGGTAAAGTAGAGGGATGGACAATTCAAAAAAAGTCGCCGGTTTGGCCGGCATCGTCAGCGTGCTGTGGATGGGATTGACGGCGGCGGTCGCGGCCAACCAAAAACGGCTGCTGTTTAATCCTCTCGGCAGCCGCCGAGAGGTGCTCAAACCTTACAGCACCGGCCATCGCACCCGCCCCATCGTGATCCGCGCGAAGGACGGCACGCGTTTGTCCGGGTGGCTTATGACGCCGCTGGTGGCGGGACAGACGCCGGGCGTAATCTATTTCGGCGGCCGCTCGGAGGAGGTGTCATGGGTGGCGCGCGACGCCGGCAAGCTATTCCCCGGCATGGCGGTGCTGGCGGTGAATTATCGCGGCTACGGCGATTCGCACGGCGATCCGGCCGAGGCGCATTTCGTCGAGGACGGGCGCATGCTGTTCGACTGGCTCAGCGAGCGTCATCACGTCGATCCGGCCCGCATCGCCGTCGTCGGCCGCAGCCTCGGTTCCGGCGTGGCGGTGCAGGTGGCGATGGAGCGCGAGGCCAGCGCCATCGTGCTGATTACGCCCTACGATTCGATCCTGGCGATCGCCAAACGCAAATTCAGGACGCTGCCGGTGGAGTATGTGCTGCGGCATAAATTCGAGTCGGTTAAATATGCGCACCAGTTGAAGGCGCCGACCTATGTGCTGCGCGCGGCGTTCGACGATGTGGTGCCGCATTCGCATACCGATTTGCTGGTGCAAAAACTCGGCACTTTGCACGCGGACGAAATCGTGCCCGATTCCGACCATATGAACATCCCCTATCTGGAATCGACGCAGCAGCGCATCGCCAGCTTCCTGACCGAACGCTTTAGCCAGCCGGTTCAGCGCAGCGAGGCCGACCTGCCTGTCCTGCCCCCGGCCATGGCGGGCTAGGCGGGTGACTTGCCGTCGGTGGCGATTGTTGTTTAAGGGTAACAATGTGAAGTTTACGCCTTAGTTTGGGGCTATCATGTTTCGGTTGCTGCACAATCGCAGTGTTTTCCTCACAGGATGGGCCGAATGTTCCAATTGCTAAACAACATTAGTGTTAAACGTCGTCTCGTCCTGGGCTTCGCCAGCATCCTGCTGTTGGCGCTGATCGCCATCGTGATCAGCATCACCCGCTTGAACAGCGTGGCGGCCGCCACCCGCCACATGATCGACGAGCCGATGGCCACCGAGCGCTATCTGCAGGACTGGTATCGCTACATGTTCGCGGCGGTGCCGCGCACCACCGCCATCATTGTCAGCACCGACGCCAGCCTGGGCGACTACTTCGCCGCAAACATCAAGGCATCGTCGGACGCTTCCAGCGCGCTGCAAAAGCAGGTCGAGGCGCGCATGGACAGCGACGCCGAAAAGTCCCTGTTTGCGGAGCTGGGCGCGCGGCGCAAGGCGTTCCTCGCCTCCCGCGACGCCACCCTGGCGCTCAAGAAGGCCGGCAAGGTCGACGAGGCGCAACAGCAAATGCGCGAGGTCTACACACCTGCCAGCGTGACGTATCTGGCCACGGCCGAAGCGCTATTGAAGGAACAGCGCCGCCAGATCGACGAGGCCACCGCGGAAATCGAAGACATCAATGTCGCCAGCCGCAACCTGATGATCGCGCTGGCGGTTGTTATCCTGCTGCTGGGCGGGACGCTGGCCTATGCGCTGGGCCGCTCGATCGCGGAGCCGCTGGAGCGCGCGGTGGCGCTGGCGCGCCGCGTGGCCGAGGGCGACCTGACCTCGCGCCTGGAGAACCAGGCGCGCGACGAGACCGGCCAGCTGCTCGACGCGCTGGGCAAGATGAACGGCAGCCTGTCGCAGCTGGTTGGCGACGTGCGCCTGTCGACCGACACCATCACCGTGGCGGCGCAGGAGATCGCGGCCGGCAACGCCGATTTGTCGGCGCGCACCGAGGCGCAGGCCGGCGCGCTGGAGGAAACCGCCAGCTCGATGGAGGAGTTGACCAGCACCGTGCGGCAGAACGCCGACAGCGCGCGCCATGCCAATGAGCTGGTGGTGACGGCGAGCGGCATCGCCGTGCGCGGCGGCGACGTGGTCGGGCAGGTGGTCGAGACCATGGGGTCGATCAAGGCCAGCTCCAGCAAAATCGTCGACATCATCGGCGTCATCGACGGTATCGCCTTCCAGACCAACATCCTGGCGCTCAACGCGGCCGTGGAAGCGGCGCGCGCCGGCGAGCAGGGACGCGGCTTCGCGGTGGTGGCGTCCGAAGTGCGCAACCTGGCGCAGCGCTCGGCGTCGGCGGCCAAGGAGATCAAGGGCTTGATCGACGATTCCGTCGGCAAGGTCGACGAGGGCGGGCGGCTGGTGGATCGTGCCGGCCAGACCATGAGCGAGGTGGTGGCCAGCGTGCAGAAGGTGGCCGAGATCATGGGCGAGATCACGCAGGCGAGCGAGCAGCAAAGCTCCGGCATCGAGCAGGTCAACCGCGCGATCGGTCAGATGGACGAGATGACGCAGCAGAACGCGGCGCTGGTCGAGCAGGCCGCCGCCGCCGCCGCGAGCATGCGCGAACAGGCGCAGGCCTTGCTGTCGCAGGTGGGGCGGTTCACGGTGGAGGGTGGCGCCGGCGCCGGCAGGCTGTCGACGCGGCTGCGACTTTCGTGATTTGTCAGGCGCTGTTGGCGGCTCATGGCGGATTACGCGCTGCGCGCTAATCCGCCCTACGAGTGTTTGTTAGCCGGGTGTCTTCAGGCCGGATGGCGCTGGGCGGCGGTGCCGCGCGCCGTCAGCTGCTTGTGCACCCGCCGTAGTCCCATCCACACCGCCAGGATCACCACCGGCACGGCCACACCCTGCAGGATGTCCGGATTGACCGGCAGTCCGCCGGCCTTCATCGCCTTGCCCGCATAGCCGATCAATCCCAGCGTGTAGTACGAGATCGCCACCGCCGACAATCCCTCGACCGCCTGTTGCAGCCGCAGTTGCTGGGCCGCGCGCGCGTCCAGCGATTGCAGGATCTTACGGTTCTGGCGTTCCTGCTCGATGCCGACGCGGGTGCGCAGCAGGTCGTTGCTGCGGGCGATACGCTTGGCCAGCGCTTCCTGCCGCTGCGAGACCGAGGTACAGGTGTGGATCGCCGGCGCCAGCCTGCGGCCCATGAATTCGGCCAGCGTCGGAATGCCGGTCATGCGCACCTCGCGCAGCTCGTGGATGCGCGCCTGCACCAGGCTGAAATACGCTTGCGACGCGGCGAAGCGGTAGCTGTTGTTGACCGAGAGCTTTTCCAGCCGCGCGGCCAGGCTGGTGATACGGTGCAGCAGGTTCTGTTCCTCGTGCGCGTCCGGGCCGCGCGCGTCCAGCGACTGCGGCATGTCGGCCTGCACCAGGGTGGCCGTCAGGTCGGCCAGTTCGTTTTCAATACCGTTCAACAGCGGCTGCGAGGCTTCGGCGTGCGGCAGGCCGAGGAGGGCCATCATGCGGTAGTTCTCGATTTCCAGCAGGCGCCCGACCAGGCGGCCGGCCTGGAATTCGCGCAGGCCCAAGTCGCGCACGATGAAGCGGCTGAAGCCATCGGGCTGGATCAGGAAATCGGTCCAGACCTCGGCGCCGCTGCCCACGCTGCTGCCGACCATCGATTTACCTTGAAACAGTTCGGCGATGGCTTGTTCGTCGGCGCCGGCGCTGTCGCCGTTGCGCAGCACCACGTGCGAGGCGACGATGATTTTTCCATGCAGGCCCGCCAGCCATTCCTGCGGCACCTGCTGCAGCGGCATGCGGTCGAACGCCGTGCGGAAGTCCAGTCCCGGCTCGCCGCGTTCGACGAAGGTGTAAGTGGCGAATTCGGTGTGGCATTCCCACTTCAGGCGAAAACGTCCGAAGTCGTGGAAGAAGTAGCGCGCCTGCGGATGCGGTCCCGCCACGCCGTAATGGGTGCACAGCTGCTGCAAAATCTGGTGCTGCGTGCCGCGATGGTATTTTTGCGAAGGCTGGTCCTGCTGCAGGTAGAGCGCGAAGTGGGTCAGGCTTTCCGGCGCCTGCAATTGCAGGAAGGGGCGTGAGTGGATCTCGGCCGACAGCGGCACCCGCATCGGGTGGTTCAACTTGGCGAAATCGGCGGTGGCGCGGTAAGCGAGGGACATGACCTTCTCCGGTGGATCGGTATTGTGCGTAAAGGTGATGTTACCGGGGAAAACGCCGCCGGGTGATCACTTTTTTGAGGATTGCGATGCTAAGTCGGCCGGCGCGCCGGGCGCCAATGCGTTAGCGGTCGGCTCGCCGCGCATGAAGGCCGCCAGGTTGGCGAAGGTGACGGCGGCGATTTCGCGCATCGCTTCGATGGTGAAAAAGCCCTGGTGGCCGGTGACCAGCACATTCGGGAACGTCATCAGCCGCTGGAAAACGTCGTCGTCGATGATGTCGCTCGAATGATCGTGGAAAAACAGGTCGCTTTCCTGTTCGTAGACGTCGATCGCCAGCGCGCCCAGTTGCTTGGACTTGAGCGCGGCGATGACGGCCATGGTGTCGATCAGCGCGCCGCGCGAGGTGTTGACCAGCATCGCGCCCGGCTTCATCAGCGCCAGGCTGCCGGCATTGATCAGGTGGCGCGTGGCGTCCACCAGCGGGCAATGCAGGGAGACGATGTCCGATTGCGCCAGCAGCTGTTCCAGCGTGACGCGCGCGGCGATGGCGCCCAGTTGCAGCTGGAGCTGCGGCGCCGGATCGCTGACCAGCACCGTGCAGCCGATGCCCTTGAAGATCTGGGCGGCGGCGGTGCCGATCTGGCCGGCGCCGAC
Organism: Duganella sp. AC237; assembly: GCF_979254035.1. Lineage (NCBI taxonomy): Bacteria > Pseudomonadati > Pseudomonadota > Betaproteobacteria > Burkholderiales > Oxalobacteraceae > Duganella > Duganella sp. AC237. The sequence continues at coordinate 1,666,245 of NZ_CEEDEW010000003.1, forward strand.
GATGCCGACGGTCTTGCCGTGCAAGGTCATGCCGAGCAGGCCGTCGAGCGCGAAATTGCCTTCCCGGACGCGCGCGTAGGCGCGGTGGGTGCGGCGGTTGAGCGTCATCACCAGCGCCAGCGCGTGTTCGGCCACCGCTTCCGGCGCGTAGGTGGGCACGCGGGCCATGAACATGCCTAGCCGCTCGCCGGCCTGCACATCGACGTTGTTAAAGCCGGCGCAGCGCAGCAGCACGGCGCGCACGCCCAGCGCGTGCAAGGCTTCCAACACCTGCGCATCGAGAATGTCGTTGACGAAGACGCAGACCACGGCGCAGCCGTGGGCCAGCGGCACCGTGTCGATGGTCAGGCGGTTGGCGAAGTAGACGGCGTCGATCGGCGACGCCGGCGTGGTGTCCACCGCCTCGAGCCGCGCCTCGTCGAGGAAGCGGCGGTCATACGGTTGGGCGCTGTAGACGGCGATTTTCATGGGGTTGCCGGTTCCAGGTCGGGTACCCACAACAACAGGTCGGTGACGCCGATGTCGACGCCCGCTTGGGTCAGCAAGGTGCTGGCCTGGCCCCGGTGGTGGGTCTGGTGGTTGAAAAAGTGCGCCAGCACGCTGCCGAAATGCTTGCGGTAGAGATCCCCTTTAGTGCTGCGGTATTCGAAGGCATAAGCCAGATCGGCGGCGGTAAGCTGCGGCACCCAGGCGCTGATGATGGCGTCCAGTTGCTCGCGGTGGCGGCGCAGGGTGGCCAGATCATCGCTGAAGCTGTGGGCCAGGCCACCGGGTTGCGGCATCCCGCTCATCGCGGACAGCGCCGGGAAATTGGCCGGGTGCGTGGCGAAGCGCTTGAGCCAGATGGTGTCGCCGGCCAGCAGGTGGTTCATGGTGCCGGCGACGGAGCCGAAGAAGGCCTTGCGGTCCGCCGTCAATTCGTCCGGCGTCAGTTTGGCCGCCGCAGCGTAGAGGTTGCGGTTCATGTCGGCGTTGTAGGCCGCCAGCAGGACGAAGTGCTCGGGTGTGCTCATTCAATCGCTCATTGAGTGGTTCAATTCGCCGGCAGCGCGTCGGGATCCGATTGCAGGAAGATGGCGTCGTTCACCTTGGACAGCATTTGCGCGCGGTCATAGTCGTCCATGGATTGGCCGCCGTCTTGCGGGTCCAGCGTCGGCAGCAGGTCGCGTGTCATCGCCTTGCCGGACGGGGTGGTGTGGTCGTCCTTGAGTTTTCCGAACATGTATTCCAGAACCCGCGTCGAACGGCTGGCCTGCATCTCCAGCGAGGCCTTCACCAGCTTGCCCTTGTCGTATTCGATGCTGGTGGTGCTGCTGGCCGATTCGTCGATCATCATGTATTTGTAGTTCTGCGACTGCGGCTCCAGGTCCAGCGCCAACGTCGCCGTCGGGGAAACCGGCGCATGGTAGCGCGCCTTCAGGTGCGACTGTTGCTGCTGCGAGAGCGCCAGGTCCATCTGCGAGCGGCCGGAGATCTTGGTCTTTTGCGACAGCTCGTAGGCGAAGCTGTCCTTCTCGGTGGACTTGGCGGGATTGGACGCCACCTCGGTCTGCGTGACGGAGGCGGTGAAGTCGGCCAGGCCGGTGGTCGTGGCGCGATCGCGGTCGGTGAGCAGCATGTCGCGCGGCGCCACCGGCGGCGTGCCGTAGTCGCTGTTCATGTCGACCATCGCGTCCTTGAACATGGTGAGCATGGCGGCGTTGCCCTGGCCGCGCATGCCGGCCTGGTCGACCTGTTGCAGATAGCGGTTGAGCGCCTTTGTCTGCTGCTCCTTGCTGCCCCAGCTGGCCGGCTGGCTGAGGTCCACGCCGATCTTGGCCACGCCATCCGGCCCGCTGAAACTGACGGTGCGCTTGCTGCTGTCGGCATGAAATTCGAGGCGCTGCGTTTCCTTGGGACTGAGCTTGATCTCGCCCTTCAGATCGACCGATGACAGGACCGCGCTGTCGAACTGCGTCAGGCCGGCCAGATCGACGCGCGGCGGGTCTTCGGTCAGGCCGTCGACCGCTTTCTGGAAGGCTTCCGACAATTTTCCCAGCGCCTTGCGTTCCACTTCGGTGAGCTTGCCGCTACTTTTCGCTTCGACCGCGATGCTGTTGTCGCCGGCGTCCAGCGACAGTTCGACCGTGACGCCGCTGCGGGTGGTGATGGTCAGCCCGATGCGGTTGTCGCCCATGCCGTGCTGCGACACCTGCGACGGCGATACCAGCATGTCGTAGGTGTCAGCTTGCACGCCGGTAGGGGCTTGCTGGATCGACTGCGAGAAATCCCCGCCGTCGTAGGCGACTTGTTTCAGCAGTTCGCCGCCGAGGCCTTTGAGGCGTCCCGCAACCGGCTGCTCGCCGAAGTTCCGCGCCATCATCGTGCTGGACGTGCTGCGAGTGCGGTTCTCCCAGACCACGGCTTTGGGCTGTCGGCTATCCTGGCCGCCGCTAAGCGATACCATGGTCGATGCGCCGTCGACACGGGTGGCGGAGCCCTGGCCGCTGGCGGTCGGGGATGCGGCGCGGGAGGTCGATGTGGTGGCGCCGGCCGCCGGGTTGGCGGCCGTGTCCCGGCTTAATGGAGTGATGGTGGTCATGGACCCATTATAGAACGGTTCCCCGGCGCTGGACACCGGGTAGCCTCAACCCGGTATGCCTTTAGCGATACGCTAGCGTCACCACTTAGGGGACGTACCCCGGGGGGTACGTCCCCGTATGGCAGTGCGGGTCTGGCGCTAATGCAATCGCACGGGTGGCAGGATTTTCGCGCGCAGCCAGTCGATCAGCGTGTGGGCCGCCATGCGCAAGCTGCCATGTAGCTGCAGTAGGTGTTTTTGGTACATCAACGTATACAGCAGGCTGGCCGCGGCGCCGCCGACGCGGATGCTCTTGCCGGTGAGGGCGCCGGTCAGCACGCCGACCGCCGCCTGCGGTCCGAGCGAAACCAGCGAGCCGTAGTCGTGGTAGCGGAACTCGGGGCGCGGCCCGTCGTCGCGGCGCGCCAGCAGCGCGGCCAGGAACATGGCTTGCTGGTGTGCGACCTGGGCGCGCGGCGGGGCCGCGCCCTTGATCGGGCAAACGTAACTGGCGCAGTCGCCGAAGGCATGAATGCGGCTGTCGCAGGCCGCGCGCAGGCTGGAATCGACCACGATCTGGCGGATGTGGTTGAGCGTCAGGCCGAGCGTGGCGCACAGCTCCGGCGCTTCGACGCCGGCCGCCCACAAGGTCAGGTCGGCGCGATGGGCCACTCCGGTGCTGTCGATCACCGCGTTGTCGGTGACGTGGGCGACGGCCGTCGCGGTGCGCACGTCGATGCCGAGCGAGCGCAGGTGGTTGCAGGCGCGCTGCGATTGCAGCGGGTGCAGGTGGGGCAGCAGGTTGTCGCCACGCTCGATGACGGTGATGCGGATGTCGCGTTCCGGATCGAGCGTTTGGACCCGGTAGTCGGCCAGCGCGCGGGCGCTGTTGCTCAGTTCCGCCGCCAGTTCGACGCCGGTGGCGCCGCCGCCGACGATGACGACATTGAGCTGCTCCTTGCGCTCGCCGGCGCGGATGCAGCCGTCGACGAAGCGGCGGCGGAAGGCTTCGGCGTCGGCCACGCTGTCCAGGGTCATCGCGTGGCGGGCGGCGCCCGGGACGCTGTAGAAGTTGGTGACCGCGCCCAGGGCCAGCACCAGCTTGTCGTAGCCTATGGTGCGGCACACGCCATCGTCCTGGCGGCCGCCGCGCGGGGTGAGGGTGATGGTTTGGTGGGCGCGGTCCACGCACAGCACTTCGCCTTGCATGAATTCGAAGTCGTGGTCCAGGGCTTGCGCGGTAAAGGCCAGTTCCGTGACCTGCGGGTCGCATTTTCCGGAGGCGACGGTGTGCAGCAGCGGTTTCCAGAAGTGGCCCGGGGAGCGGTCCACCAGCAGGATGCGGGCGCGCTTGCCGGCGCCCAGTGTGTCTCCAAGACGGGTGGCGAGTTCCAGTCCGCCCGCACCTCCCCCTACGATGACGATCGTTTCCATTTTTTTTCTCCAGGTTGGTGAGTCGATTGGTGCTGGTGGCGGAGCTTGGCGGATTACGCGCTTTGCGCTAATCCGCCCTACGTGTTTCCGTAGTCATTCCGCGTTTGCGTCCTATGCGGCCAGGTGTTGGCGGTCTTGCTCTTGCTGCTGGTCGGGGGTGTAGGGGCTGGAGCGCAGTTCGTTCAGCGCTTCGAAGGTGATGAATTGGCGCGGGCGGACCACGTCGGCGCCGTAGGGGGCGACCGATACCGTCCACAGGCCGGCTTCCCCGGCGGCGCGCAGGCTTGGGACGGCGGTGTCGATGGCGATGGCGTCGCCGGGCGTCACGCCCATCGCGTGCAGCGCCCTGGCATAAGGGCCGGTGCCGGACGGGCCGTCGAAAGCGGCGCCGCCGGTGACGACGGTGAATACGCTGTTGACGTGCGCGCCGAAGCTGTGTGCCAGCAGCGCCGAGGTGGCGGGCGCCGGCAGGTCGGTCAGGATGCAGATCTTGCAGCCGGCGGCGATCGCGTCGTCGATCAGCGCGAGGGCTGCCGGCAGCGCAGCCGGCGGGTTGGCGACGATCGCCTGATGGAACTGGCGGTGCTTGTCGGCGTGCAGTTCCGCCGCGCGGCTTTTGTCACGGCCGAAAAGCTCGCGGGGGATGACCGTGCCGATGGCGCGCGCATAGCCGTGGGTGGCGGCGGCCGCGCGCAGGGCCGGCAGGGTCCAGCGTATCGACAGGCCGGCGTTGGCGAAGGCCGCGTTGCAGGCCGCTAGGTGCAGCGCTTCGGTGTCGAACAATACGCCGTCGAGGCCGAGGAAGATCACGTCTATGCTCATATCGTTTCCTCAAAATTTGATCTATCGCATTGACGTAAATATAACGGTAGAATCTACAAAAGAAAAATTAAAGATATTCGATAGTTGATAAGGGAGAGCTTATGTATCACGCCAGTTTCCGCCAGCTGCAATCGCTGGTGTTGGTGGCCCGCCACGAGAGCGTGTCGCGCGCGGCCGAGGCGATGCACGTCACGCAGCCGGCCGTCTCGCTGCAACTGCGCACGCTGGAGGACATCGCCGGCATCGCGCTCACGCGCAAGGTGGGACGCAACATCCAGCTCACCGCCGCCGGCGAGGTGATGGCCACCTTCTCGGAGCGCATCCTGCGCCTGCTGGAGCAGGCCGGCGACGAACTGGCCGCGCTGCAGGGCGTCACCAGCGGCACCTTGCGCATCGGCGCCGTCACCACCGCCGAGCATTTGCTGCCGCCGATGCTGGTGCCGTTCACGCTCGAGCGGCCGGACGTGCGCCTCAAGCTGCAGGTCGGGAACCGCTCGGAGATCGTCAACATGCTGGCACGCCAGGAGATCGACCTGGCCATCATGGGCACGCCGCCGCGCGAGCTGCGCACCAACGCGGCCAGGTTCGCGCGCCATCCGATGGCGTTCGTGGCCAGTCCCGCGCATCCGCTGATGAAGAAGAAAAAAATCACGCTCAACGACGTCATGGCCGCCAACCTGATGGTGCGCGAGCGCGGCTCCGGTACCCGCACGGCGGTCGAAAAGCTGTTGCGCGAGGCGGGACACCCGGCCGAATTCGGCTCCGAGGTGTCCAGCAACGAGGCGATCAAGCGCATGGTGTCGGCCGGGCTGGGGCTGGGATTCCTGTCGGTGCACGCCTGCGGGCTGGAGTTCGAGGCCGGCCTGCTGGCGATCCTGCCGATGCAGGAAAATCCGGTGGAGGCGGACTGGCACATAATGCACCTGAGCGGCCAGCCGATTCCCAAGGTGGCCGCGTCGTTCCAGGATTTCGTCATCGAGAACGGCCAGGACCTGGTGCGGCGCGAGCTGGAGAGCTTCTACAAGCTGCTGGGCCGCCAGCGCAAACCGGCGCAATCCTCGGCCAAACCGAGGGCGCCGAAGGTCGTACCGGCCAAGTGACCAATACACGTGGGTGCATAGTGTGCAGAAGTGTACCGGTACGCGCCAGCACAGTTGTGACTACAATGGACCGGTTACCACCACTGGATAAATCATGTCGCCCGAACTCTTGCTGCCCTTGTGCACCTTCGCCGCCGTCACGTCGATCACGCCCGGACCCAACAACGCGATGATCATGGCTTCCGGGCTGAACTACGGGTTCAAGCGCTCGCTGCCGCATTTGTTCGGCATCACCTTCGGTTTCGCCTTCATGATCTTCGCCACCGGGCTGGGGCTGCACGCGGTGTTCGTCCGGTTTCCGATGTTGCAGCTGATACTGAAGTATGTGGGCGCGATTTACCTGCTGTGGCTGGCGTGGAAGCTGGCCAACGCGGCGCCGATGAACGCCGAGCAGGCGGCGCGGTCCAAACCGATGGGGTTTGTCGGCGCGGCGGCTTTCCAGTGGATTAATCCCAAGGCCTGGGTCATGGCCATCAGCGCGATCACGACCTATCTGCCGCAGGGGTTCGGCGCCGTTGACGTGGCGCAGCTGGCGCTGGTGTTCAACGCGGTCGGCACGTTCGGCGTCGGCGCGTGGGCGATGTTCGGCGTGGCCATGCGCCGCCTGTTGCAGGACCCGCGCTCGGTGCGCATCTTTAATGTGGTGATGGCGCTGCTGCTGGTGGCCACGCTGTATCCGATACTCGTGGGCTGATACCATGGCGGCTTGATTGATTTTGAGGAATGCCCATGTCCCGCCGTCTTGTTTCCTCCGCCGCCCGCGCCGCTTTGCTGGCCGCCGCCGTGTTCGCCGCCCATGCCGGCGCCGCCACCTTGCCGTCGAACCTGATGCTGCCCGACCCCGTGCTGGCCGCGCGCGGCGTCGCGGAGCGCTGGGTGTTCAGCATCAAGCTGGAATCGTTCGATTTGAAGGGCATGGAGCCTTGCCGGCTGATCCTTGCCGAGCGTGGTTATGTGCCGGTGCTGTCGAAGACCGCCAGCTCCACCATGCCCGATTTGCATTTCAAGATCGAGGGGACCAGGGAGTATCCGCTGGCGAGCGAGGAGGCCGACGACATCTTGTCGGCGCTGGTGCGCGCCAAATGCACCGGCACGCTGGCCTGGACGGTGACGTCGAAGCCGGTGCCGGCCGCGAGCGGCGCGGCGCGGTAGACTGAGGTCGTAGTCAGCGCGGCAGCTTGAGGTGGTGCAAGGTGTCGCGGAGCTGGTCCAGGTCGACCGGCTGTTGCGACTGCAGCGCCTGCAGATAGCCGCGCGCGTAGCCGATGGTGTCGGCCGCGTCCGGATGCTGCTCCGCCATTTCCTGCAATAGCCGGTCGGCTGTGATCAGGTCGTTGTGCTGGCCCAGCTCCGACTGGATCGCCGCCAGCGTCTTCAGATACTGGCGCGAGCCCTTCTGCCGGTATAGCGAGTGGAAAAATTCCAGCGCGTAGCGGGCGCGCTTGGCGGCGATGCGGGTGCGGTGGATGGAAGCGGCGTCATCGTCGTCCATGCGGTTGGCGCGCTTGATCAGTTGCTTGTGCAGCCGTTGCATTGTCGAATGTACGAATTTCGGCAGCGGGCTGTCGGGCACGTCCGTGGCGATGTGCTGCATCCACACCCCCATCGATAATAATAGTTGCGTGTAGCGGGGCGACAGCAGCGCTTTCGCGGCCGTTTTGCGGTAGCCGCGCGCGGCGGCCAAGGCCAGCGCTTGCAGTTCCAGCAGCCCGTTCTTGCCACCGGGATTGGACTGGATGCGCGGCAAGGTCGACATCAACAGCACGTCGGCGTCGCGCGCGGCGCCCAGCTCCGTGCCCAGCCACGCGATGTCGGCCGCCAGCGCTTCCGGACAGGGAGCGGCGTTGTCGAACAGTTTCAAGGCCGAACGCAGGCGGCGCAGGCCGACGCGCATCTGGTGCAGGGTTTCGGGATCGTCGCCATGGATGACGGCTTCCTCGTTGCGCTGGATGTGTTGCAGGCAGTTATCGAGGACGGTTTTGAGCGCCTCGCCGACCGTGGCGTCCGGGTCGAGGGTCAGCGCCTGGGCGCGGTAGGGCGCGGTGCCGGTTTGGCGGCACAGCAGGTAGCCCCGTTCGGCCTTGCTGATGTTGCTGAGCCGCAGCGGAATCTGCTGGTGCAGTTCCAGCGCGAAGGAATACAGCGCTGCGGGTTCGCCTTCCTTCAGTTCCAGTTCGATTTCGTTGATGTCGATTTTGCGGCCGTGGCGTTCGATGTGGCCGTGGTCGAGCACCAGCTCGATCGAATTGCCTTCGATCTCCAGATCCCACGTGTGGCGCTCCACTTCCACCAAAAACAGCGGTTCCAGCCGCTCCTTCAGATCCGGCAGGTCCAGCATGTCGCGCCATTGCGGATCGTTGCCGATCAGTTTGCGCAAGCGGCCGAGGCGCGGCCAGGCCCGGTCCACCGGGCACTCCCACTCATTGCGGCTATGCAAGCCGCTTTGCACGCTGCCACCGGCCTTCATCGTCTGACTCCATTCTTCGCCGACCTTGCGCACGCGCAGGCCGGCGCCGTGGTGCAGGAAATGCAGGTCCGGCGTGTCGAAGTAGCGCGCCGTCATTTGTTGCGCGCGCGCGGGACCGCTGGCGTGGGCGGCGATCAGCGGGTGGCGCATTAGCGCCTCGTTGTCGGCGGGGGCAAGTAATAGTTTGAGTTCGACTTCCATGGCGCCAGTGTAGATGAAAAATCCGGGCGGGCGGCGCACGGCTCTGCCGGGCTTGAGCGATGTCGAGACTACTGCGAAATAGGCAGATTCCGCAGAACTTGTGCCCAGGCCGGTGTGGCGGTCCGCCAGAAGCTTTCGATCGTGTCGGCCTGGAAATCCATGCCGAGGAAGCGCGCCGCCGGCAGCAGCGCTTGTTGCAGCAGCAGCTCCGGCGGCGCGCCGTTGTCGAAGGCCATGGCGCCGGTCTGTTTGGATAATTTTTCGCCCAGCTCGTTGACCACCACCGGTACGTGCAGGTAGCGCGGTTGCGGCAGGCCCAGCGCTTGTTGCAAATAGATTTGGCGCGGGGTCGAGTCGAGCAGGTCGGCGCCGCGCACGATATCGGTCACGCGCTGGTCGCCGTCGTCCACCACCACCGCCAGTTGATAGGCCCAGAAGCCGTCGGCGCGTTTGATGACGAAGTCGCCCGCTTCGTCGGTCAAATCCTGGCTGACGTGACCGGCCCAGCGGTCGTCGAAGCCGATCAGGCAGTGCGGCGCTTGCGGCACTTTCAGACGCAGCGCGCGGGCGCTTTTGCCCGGCGCCAGGCCGTGACGGCAGGTGCCGGGATAGATCAGCGCTTGCGCCTGCCTGCCGGTCAGGCTCAGTTGCGAATCGGCGATTTCCTTGCGGGAGCAGCCGCAGGGGTAGGCCAGGTCGCCGAGCCGCAGCAGCGCTTGCTCATACAGACCGGTGCGGCGGCTTTGCCAGGTGACATCGCCGTCCCAGTCCATGCCGCAGCGTTGCAGCGAGGCCAGGATGTGCTGGTCGGCGCCGGCCACGTTGCGGTCGCCGTCGACGTCTTCGATGCGCACCAGCCACCGGCCGTGGTGCACCTTGGCGTCCAGATAGCTGGCCATGGCCGCCACCAGCGAGCCGATGTGCAGCGGTCCGGTTGGGGACGGCGCGAAGCGGCCTACGTAGTTGTCTGCGGTAGCGATGCGATCGGTCATGGCGCCATTTTAACGCGGCGGGCGGATGCTGCGCTGCGCAATGGATGGCGGCCGGCGGCCCCGGCAAATGTCTTACAATGTGCGCGCGCTGAATTCAGCCGACTTCATCATCCACGCCTTCAGGACATCATGCAAAAAATGACCCCATCCTTTGTTGCCTCCGCCTTGGCCATCAGCCTGGCGCTGGCTTTCCCCGCCCTCGCGGCCAGCGGCAAAACCGCTGCCGTGGTGCAGGAAGCGCCGCTGCGCGCGCACCTCGCGTTCCTGTCCAGCGATTTGCTGGAAGGGCGTGGCACCGGTCAGCGCGGCGCCGACCTGACCGTCTCCTACCTGGAAACGCAGTCGCTGGCGCTGGGTTTGAAACCCGGCAACGGCGATAGCTATCGCCAGGCGGTGCAGATCGCCGGCGTCAAAACGCTGCCGGCCGAGAGCACGCTGAAGCTGGAAGCGGGCGGCCAGGCGCTGCCGATCAGCTTTGGCAAGGACTGGGTGTTCGCGCCGGGCGACGCGACCGCCGCGCACAGTTTCAACGCCGACCTGGTGTTCGTCGGTTATGGCATCACCGCGCAGGACGAGCAGTGGGACGATTTCAAGGGCGCCGACCTCAAAGGCAAGATCCTGGTCATGATGGTCAACGATCCGCAGCCGAGCGCCGAGCAGCCGAACCGCTTCAACGGCAAAGGCCTGACTTATTATGGCCGCTGGACCTACAAGTTCGAGGAAGCCAAGCGCCAGGGCGCCGCCGGCGTGTTGCTGATCCATACCACGCCGACCGCGTCGTATGGCTGGAGCGTGATCCAGAACAGCTGGTCTGGTGTGGAGCGCTTCCAGTTGGCGGCCGGCACCCTCGGCACCGAGCTGCAGGGCTGGATGACGGACGACACGGCCCGCACCTTGTTCAAGGCAGCCGGCCAGGACCTGGACGCGTTGCGCACCGCCGCCGAGGGCAAAGACTTCAAACCGGTGCCGCTGGCCGCCAAACTGAGCGGTGAGATGAAAGCGGCCGTGCGCAAGGTCGAGCAGTTCAACGTCGCCGCCGTGGTGCCGGGCACCGATCCCAAGCTGAAAGATGAAGTCGTCATTTACAGCGCGCATTACGATCACCTGGGCAAGCAAGGCGATAGTGGGGATACCATCTTCAATGGCGCGGTCGACAACGCTTCCGGCACGGCCGGGTTGCTGGCGATGGCGCAACAGGCGGTGCGCGCACCGGCCAAGCGCAGCCAGATGTTCCTGTGGGTCGCTGCCGAGGAGCAGGGCCTGCTGGGCAGCGCGGCCTACGCCACGGCGCCGCTGTGGCCGCTGGCGAAGACCGCCGCCAACCTGAACCTGGACAGCCTGAACTTTGTCGGCGCCACGCGCGATATCGGCACCCAGGGTAGCGAGCGCACCGAACTGGGCAAGATGGCCGAGGCCACCGCCAAGAAGATGGGCATGCACATCGCTAAGGCCGAACCGGATCTGGCCGGCGGCTACTTCCGCAGCGACCACTTCAGCTTTGCCAAGCAGGGTGTGCCGGCGTTCTCGATCGACGGTGGCCGCGAGTACATCAAGGACCCGGCCGGTTCCAAGCTGAAGGCGGACGCTTACGGCAAGCGCTATCACCAAGTCAGCGACGAGTACGACGCCGGCTGGGATCTGTCGGGCATGGTGCAGATGGCGCAGTACACGCTGAACCTGGGCCGCATGGTCGCCGACAGCCCTAAGCTGCCTGAATGGAAGGCCGGCGACGCGTTCGCCAAGCCGCGCAACGTCAAGTAAGCGCTGCTTGTTCTGCCGGAAAGCAGCCTTCGTGGCTGCTTTTTTTATGGCTGAACCCAATAAAGTTATATCTTGGCGGTCATTATCAGTTTTACCATTGTCGCAATAAAAATATTGGAGACTTCATGAAAACGATTTTGGCCACCTTGCTGCTGACAGCGGGCGCCTGCGCAGGCGCGCAAACTTTGCTGACGAAAAATTTCGCAGCCGATCCATCGCCGCACTTTTTTGCCGGGCAGTATGTCGTCTACGCGACCGACGATCAAAACAATTCGGGCAAGTATTGGGACTCGACGTCATGGCGGGTGCTGACGTCTCCCGATTTGAAGAGCTGGAAGGATCATGGCCCGATTTTGCCGGCCAGTATCTTCAAGTGGACCAGTGCGGACGCCAAGGCGTGGGCGCCGGAAGCGGTCGAGCATGGCGGAAAATACTATTTCTTCGCGCCGGTGGGTGGCAAGCAAATCGGCGTGGCCGTCAGCGATAGCCCGATGGGGCCGTTTGTCGACCTGATCGGCAAGCCCCTGGTCGAAACGCCGCGCGACGCCAACGCGGGCGACGAACCGATCGATCCGGCGGTGTTTATCGACAAGGACAAGCATATCTATTTGTACTTCGGCACGCGGGTGCCGAAGGTGGTCGAGCTGTCGGCCGACTTGAGGAGCGCGGTGGGCGGCATCAAGAATGTGGCGGTGGACAAGTTTCCGGCCAAGACCGCCTATGGCGAGGCGCCGTTCCTGCATCAGCACAAGGGCGTGTATTACTTCTCGTTCTCGACCGGCTGGCCGGGGCAGATCGTCTACGCGACCGGCAAGTCGCCGCTGGGGCCGTTTGAATATCGGGGCGTGCTGATCGACTTCCTGAAGATCTCGACCAATCACCAGGCGATCCTGGAGCATGACGGCAAGACGCTGCTGTTCTACCACGACAACGTATTGCCGGGCGGCGGCGACCATCGGCGCTCGATCCTGTTGCAGGAGATCGACTACAGCGCCGACGGCAAAATGCACCGTAAATAGAGCCCGCGCGGGCCGTTAGCGATCAGCCCGTGTAGAAAAAGTGGACCTGACCCCGGGTTCGCTGGCGAACACGCACAGCGCCACCAGCGGGAACACCAAGCCCGCCCACAATACGCCGCGCCAGCCGTGCGCGGCGAACATCCAGCCGCCCAGCGACGAGCCGATCGCGCCGCCCATGAAGAACAACGCTATGTAGAGCCCGTTCAGGCGCGCGCGGATCTCCGCCGGCAGCGCGAAGATCGCCCGCTGCCCCGTCACCAGACTGGCCGAGACGCCCATGTCCAGCAAGATCGAAGTGAGCACCAGCACGCCCAGGTCGACGATGCGGTCGGCGTGTATCGCCAGCGGCAGCAGGAACGCCATGGCCGCCAGCGCAAACGCGATGAACGTGGTCGACAGGCTTTTACCCTGGTCGGCACGCTTGCCCGCGATCGGCGAGGCAACCGCGCCGGCGACCCCGACCAGCGCGAAAATGGCGACGCCTGTTTGGCTGAGGTGGAAGTACGGCCCCGTCAGCTCGAGCGATACGCTGGTCCAGAACAGGCTGAAGGCGCCGAACATGCAGGCTTGGTAGGCGGCGCGCCGGCACAGGATCGGGGTGCTCTTGAGCAGGTGCCACATCGAACCCAGCAGCTCAAAGTAGCGCAGGCCGGAGTTCGGATGGCGCTGCGGCAGCCGGGCCCTTAGCAGGAAGGCGAGGGCGGTGGTGGTGACGGCGGAGATGAGGAACACGGCATGCCAGTTCAAGGCGTCGGCGATCAGGCTGGCGACGGGACGGGCAAGCATGATGCCCATCATCAGGCCGCTCATGACCTTGCCGACTGTTTGGCCGCGCGTTTCGGGCCGCGACATGTGGGCGGCGAACGGGACGACGATTTGCGCGGCGACGGTGCCGAGGCCGATGCAGAAGGCGGCCAGCAGGAACAGTGTCGGATCGCTGATGGCGGAGGTGGCCAGCAAGGCGACCGCGCTGGTCAGCAAAGCGATGAAGATCAGGCGCCGGTTTTCCACCAGGTCGCCGAGCGGGGCGATAAACAGCAGTCCGACGCAATAGCCGACTTGCGTGAGGGTGACGATCAGGCCGGCCGCGCTGGGGGCGAGGCCGGTGGCGCGGCCGATCGGGCCGATCAGGGTTTGCGCGTAGTACAGATTGGCGACGATCAAACCGGTCGCGACGGCGAATAGCCAGACCATGCCGGGGGAAAGATCTTGCTGGGCGTGGGACTGGCTCACGTGACGCTCCTTCATTTTGCAGGCCGCGATTTTACCGGCGATTGCAAAATGCTGCTGAGCGCGGGAAATTTCGGGCCACGGGTGCCCCCGTGGCATCCCTCTCGACGGTGGCCTTACAAACCAGCTTCGGCGCGCTTGAGGGACTGGTGCACCTCGGCCGTGATTTCGTATGAACGGAGTCGGTGCTCGTGCTCGAAGATCTGCGAGGTGATCATCAGCTCATCGGCGCCGGTGCGGTTGATGAACTCCTGTAACTGGCGGCCAACCGTCTCCGGCGCGCCGATCGCGCTGCACGACAGCACGGAGTCCAGCATCGCGCGTTCGGGCAGGCCCATCGACTCGAGATAGCCAGGTTGCGGTGGCTGCAGCCGTGACGGCTTGCCGGTGCGCAGGTTGACAAAGGCTTGCTGCATCGAGGTGGCGCGCAGGCGTGCCTCCTCGTCCGTGTCGGCGGCGAAGACGTTGAAGCCGAGCATGACATACGGCTTGGCCAGTTGCGCCGACGGCTGGAAGTTGGCGCGGTACAAGGTCAGCGCTTGCATCATCATCTGTGGCGCGAAGTGCGAGGCGAAGGCGAACGGCAAACCCATGTGCGCGGCCAATTGCGCGCCGAAGGTGCTGGAGCCCAGTATCCACAGCGGCACCTTGGCGCCTTTGCCGGGCACGGCCAGCACGCGCTGGCGCGGCGCATCGGACATGTAATCTTGCAACTCCAGCACGTCCTGCGGGAAGGCGTCCGCGTCCGTTTCCAGGGTGCGGCGCAGTGCGCGCGCCGTGATCTGGTCGGAACCGGGCGCGCGGCCCAGTCCAAGGTCGATGCGGCCGGGGTAGAGCGCTTCCAGCGTGCCGAACTGCTCGGCGATCACCAGCGGCGCGTGGTTGGGCAGCATGATGCCGCCGGCGCCGACGCGGATGGTCGATGTGCCGCCGGCCACATGCGCTATCACCACCGCGGTCGCCGCGCTGGCGATGCCCGGCATGCCGTGGTGTTCGGCCAGCCAGTAGCGCTGATAACCCCAACGCTCGCCGTGCTGGGCGAGGTCGAGTGTGTTGCGGAACGATGCGGAAGCGCTGCTGCCTTCGGCGATCGGGGCGAGGTCGAGTATGGAAAATGGAATCATGAATAATATATCGGGCCAACCCCACAGGTTTCAATGAAGCCCTTGGCGCGCATGTGGTTTTACCGTGTTAAAGCGCCAATATATTTATATTTGCACAGCTTTTTTATTATTCCCCTGCTATTTAAGTGTGTTTAATTTGCCGACACGGGCGCCAAATGTCACAAAAAAGTTTTCTCCAGCGCTTTCCTGATTTACCATAGGAAACAGTAAAGCGCCACGCCGAGCTGCTCCCATCCCTCTTAAATAATGTTATTTCGATGGCATCTCCTGCTATCGTCGGGAATTCGCATGCCTAAGAAACTTGTCATCATGTTTGCGTTGTTGCTCAGCCTTGTCAGCCAGGCGGCATTTGCCGCCGGCGTGAGCGAGACGAGTTCGCAGCGCCGTGGCCAACTGTACCGCATCACCCATGAAGGCAAAGTCAGTTATTTGTTTGGCACCATTCATGTCGGCAAGGACGGTTTTTATCCGCTCGATGCCGAGGCATCGCGGGCGTTGCTCGATTCTAATACCTTGGTCCTCGAGCTCGATATTCGTCAGGATTTGCCTTTCCAGAAGGCGTTGGCGCGTCATGGCCGTTATCCGGACGGCGACATCGTGCAGAACCACCTGAGCCCGGCTACCTTGAACAACATGGTCGCCGCCTTGGCCAAGGCTGGCTTGTCGCTGCAATCGGTGCAGCACTACAAGCCATGGCTGATCGCCAATCTGCTGGTCGGGACGGAGTTGGATACGCATGGATTCCAGCGCAGCCAGGCGGTGGAATACGCGCTGCTGGCCGCCGCGCAGAAGCAGGACAAGAGCGTGCAGGAACTGGAGAGCGCGGAGTATCAACTGGGCCTGTTCGACATGCTGGACGCGCGCCAGCAAGAGCAGTATTTGGTGGAAAGCCTGGCCGATCTGGCGAGCGGTTCGTCGCTGAAAAAATCGAAGGCGTTGATCGACGCATGGAGTTCAGCCGACGCGCCAGGCATCAAGGCCGCGTGGCAATCGGCCACCACCGGCGATTCGATCTCCGCCGGCTTCATGCAGCGCGTGCTGCTGGGCAAACGGAACCCTGAAATGGCCGCCAATATCGAGCGCATCATGCAGCAGGACAAAGTCGCCTTTGTCGGCGTTGGCCTGCTGCATCTGGTGGGTGATGATGGCCTGCCGCAGTTACTCAAGCGGCGCGGCTATCAGGTCGAACAGCTGTATTAAGCAACTGTATTAATACGGCGTGAGGGTGCCGTTGTTGTAGCGGACCCGGTCACCTATTTTGTAGCCAGGCATGGAGTCGACCACCACCAGTTGGCTGCTGCCGTCGTCCATCTTTACGGTGACGCGGTATACGCGGTCGGTTGGCGAACCGCCCATGGTGCCACCCGCCGCCGCCGCGCCCACAGCGCCAGCGCCAACATCCTGACGCTGCATCTGGTCAATGGATTGCACCGTTCCATACGAGGTTTGCGCGGAGCTGGCGTCTCCGGCACTCGCGATGCCGCCCGTCGTGCCGGCGCTGCCCATCGCCCCCATGCTGCCGGTCCCGGTTCCCGCAGTGCTGCTGCCGGTTTCCCCGGTTCCGGTACTGCTTGGACTGCTGGTTCCAGCGGTGCTGGACGCTGCCGTGGTGCCCGGCGCCGTATAGCCAGTGTTGGCACTCGACGAACTGTCGGACGTCCCGTCCGAAGCGCACCCGGCCAACGCCGCCATGCATAAAACTGCAACCCATTTATTTTGCTTAGTGATGTACATTTTTCGCCTCCCCGTTGGTTAATCAAAGTGGGCCAGCCACTTGGGTGAGAGCGACGCGATGCTTATTTGTTCCTGCCTATCCCGTCACAATTGATGTACATCAATTGAAACATGCTACCCGCAGACAATAATTGTTCGGTATCACTTTAAAGGACATCGATATGTTGACGCGCGTGACAGACACTATTATCGAAGAGTTAATCACTCTAGCCTGTGGGGAAAAGCAGGATCCCCGCTGCAGGCATTTGCTCACTCATGCATTGCACGGATTGGTACGCGTGGCCCAAGCCGAGCAATTGCAGCAAATGCGTTTGGATGTGGAATCGGCGACCGGGTGCGGGAGAAGCTTTTCCGCCGATGTCAGCCCTGCTGATGTCAGCGCCAACCTTAAGTTTGCGTCTGGATACGGAAACGCGTCCACAAGGCCCACATGACCAGCGAAGTCAGGATGGCGGCGTTGCAATCGACCAGCCAATCGGAAATGGCGCCGTGGCGGTAGGGCAGGAAGCTTTGCACGACCTCGTCCACGGCGCCCATGGCCGCGATGGTGAGCACGGCTTTGCCCGCACGCTGCATCGGGCTGCCCGTGCCGCCGGTAAAGATCAGGAAGGCCAGGCCGGCGTACGCCATCGAGTGCAGGATGACGCCGGATGCGACCTCGCCGATATCCTTGCGGGCGCCGGGAATCGAGCCGAAGATCAGAATCAGCAGATACAGGAAGATGGCGGTTCGGTAGCGCAGTTTGGCGTGCGATGAAGTCAGAAGTAGTTGCTTGATCATAAACCAGACAATACCACGCACTGCGAGAAATGGGGAGTGGTGCACCGGGTTCCCGGTGCACCTTTCTTCAGTCATGCCTATCGGTTGCATGTACTTAAGATGTAATGAGTATAGGGCGGCAATATGACGCGGCTATGACAAAAAACAATACCAGCGAAAAAAGGGCAAAAAAAAGCCCGCTGGTTAAAGCGGGCTTAAAACTATTTTCTTGGAGGAGAATAGTGGAGACAGGTGTAATTATGGGACTCCACCAGATATGTGTCTAATTGTTGTTTCAGATACCAGACATCAGGCAGGCGCATAACTCTTTATTTATCGCCATTTATTTGACGGGAACGGTGTAATTCAGGGCCAGCCGGCCGCCGTCCACATACAGGGTTTGCCCGGTCATATAGCTGGCGTCGTCGCTGGCGAGGAAGGCGGCGATCGATGCGACTTCCTCCGGCTCGCCGCAGCGGCCCATCGGCGTGCGCGACAAAATGGTGTTGCGCGCTTCCGGGCTGGACATCACTGCCTTCTTTGCCAGTTCCGTCAGGATGGTGCCGGGACCGATGCCGTTGACGCGGATGCCGTGCGGGATCAGGTTGAGCGACATTACCTTGGTCAACTGATTGATCGCGCCCTTGGATACCACATACGGCACCTGGTTCGGGATCGCCAATTCGGCGTTGACGCTGGACATGTTGATGATGCAGCCGCTTTGCTGCTTGACCATCTCGCGCGCGACCGCCTGGCCGCACAGGAACATCGATTTCAGGTTGATGCGCATGACACGGTCGAAATCGTCCTCGGTGACGTCGAGGAAGTCGGCGGCGTGGGTGACGCCGGCGTTGTTGATCAAAATGTCGATACGGCCAAAAGCGGCCATGGTGGCGGCGACCAGCGCGTCCACATCGGCCTTCTGGCTGACGTCGGCGGCGAAGAAGCGGGCCTGTTCGCCCAACGCGGCGGCGGCTTGCTCGCCCTCCGGTTTGATATCGACCAGCATGACTTTCGCGCCTTCGGTGATCAGGCGTTGGGCGCACGCCAAGCCTATGCCTTGGGTGGCGCCGGTCACGATCGCGACTTTTTGGGATAATTTCATAGGAGTGCTTTCTGAGCGTTCTGGGATGGAGCGCAAATTCTAACAGCCCGGTGGGGGCGCGTTACAATAGAGGGTTTGCAACAGATTAAAAGGTGCGTCGTGAATTTCATCAACAAATTGTCTGCCGCGTGGACGGCCAACGACTCCCTGCTGTGCGTGGGCCTGGACCCGGACATGGCCAAGCTGCCGGTCCAGTTCCAGAACGACCCGCAAGGTATTTATCATTTCTGCCGCGAGATCATCGACGCGACAGCCGACCTGGCCTGCTCGTTCAAGCCGCAGATCGCTTATTTCGCGGCGCTCAGCGCGGAAGACCAGCTGGAAAAAATCTGCGCCTATGCGCGCGAGAACTATCCGCATATCCCCGTGATCCTGGACGCCAAGCGCGGCGACATCGGCGCCACGGCGCGCCAGTATGCCCGCGAAGCGTACGACCGCTACGGCGCCGACGCCGTCACCGTCAGCCCGTATATGGGTTCGGATTCGGTGGAGCCGTATATGGAGTGGGCCGATCGCGGCATTATCGTGCTGTGCCGTACCTCGAATGCGGGCGGTTCGGATCTGCAGTTCCTGAACGTCGACGGCAAGCCGCTGTATCAGCACGTGGCGCGGCTGGTGGCGGAAAAGTGGAATGCCAACGGTCAATGCGCGCTGGTGGTGGGCGCGACCTTCCCCGAGGAACTGGCGCAGGTGAGGGCGATCGTTGGCGATATGCCATTGCTTGTGCCGGGTATCGGCGCCCAGGGCGGCGACATCGCGGCCACGGTCAAGTCCGGTAAGACGGCGGCTGGCGCCGGCATGATGATCAACTCGTCGCGCGCGATTTTGTATGCGGCCCCGCAGGCGGGTGAGGATTTTGCGGCCGAAGCGCGCCGCGTGGCGCTGGAGACGCGGGACGCGATCAATTTGCATCGCGGTTGAGGCCATGGAGCGTGCAGTTCGGGGAGACACGTAGGGCGGATTAGCGCAGCGTAATCCGCCATTGCGTGCGCCGCCGAGACGCATGCAATGGCGGATTACGGCGTTCCGCCTAATCCGCCCTACGGTTTTTTACGTGGTTACTGGTTCCTCGGCCGGCTTCGCCAGGCGCGAGGCGATGAAATCCTCAAACCCTTTCTGCACCAATTCGTAGGTCTTGTCGATGTTGCCGGCGACCTCGCCACCCAACACCTTCAATCCCTCCAGCACGTCGCGCGCTTCGCCGAAGCCCTGGTCGACACCCTTTTTCAGGGTGTCGACGAACTTGTTGAGCAAGGTCTCCTCATCCACACCGGGGTTCTGCTGCTTGAACGCGTCGTAAAATGCCGTCGACAACGATACAATGCGGCTCGCGGTGCCTTCCGGGGTATTGTCCTGCGACACGGCGTTCTGGATGGCGTTGTCGCCGAACTGGTCCTTGAGCGCCTCGTCGATGCCGGTCAGCGCCGTTTTCAGCACGACCGACATCGGGTCGTTGGAAGATTTCAACGATACCGTCAAAGAAGCTTGTACGATGGAAGCGTTGAGTTGCGCCTTGGCCTTGGCGCCGACCGACATCGTGCTCTCGTCCTTGGCCTGGACGTCCTTCGCCTGGAGTGGTGCGGCCTTGGCGGCCGTGCTGCCTGATGTGACTGAGACGGGAGTAGCCATGATGTTGCTCCGGTTGGAATACCATTGAATTATCGGCAGTTTTTAGAATAACTGTAGCACCCCTGAATGCGCCTCTATGACCACACAGACTTTTCTCTGGCACGACTACGAAACTTTTGGCGCGCAGACGCGTCGCGACCGCCCGGCGCAATTCGCCGCGATCCGCACCGACGCCGACCTCAACGAGATCGGCGATCCGATCATGTTGTATTGCAAGCCAGCCAATGACTTCTTGCCTGATCCGCAATCTTGCCTGATCACCGGCATCACGCCGCAGCAGTGCCTGGAATGGGGCGTGCCCGAGCATCAGTTCGCCGCCACCATCGAGCAGGCGTTTTCCAAGCCGGGCACCGTCGGCGTCGGTTACAACACGATCCGTTTCGACGATGAAATCACCCGCTTCATGTTCTGGCGCAACCTGATCGACCCGTACGCGCGCGAATGGCAGAACCAGTGCGGCCGCTGGGACCTGCTGGATGTGGTGCGGATGACCTATGCGCTGCGTCCGGAAGGCATCGAGTGGCCGAAGAAGGCCGACGGCAAGCCCAGCTTCCGCCTGGAAGATTTGGCCAAGGCCAACGGCCTGCTGCACGAGGCGGCGCACGACGCGCTGTCCGACGTGCGCGCCACCATCGCGCTGGCGCGCCTGATCAAGCAGAAACAGCCGAAACTGTTCGACTTTTGCTTCGCGCTGCACAAGAAGGACCGCGTGGCCGACGAGATCGGCATGCATCTGGCGCCGCAGCTGCGCGCGCCGTTCCTGCACGTCTCGGGCATGTTCCCGGCCGAGCGCGGCTGCATCGCGCTGGTGTGGCCGCTGGCGACGCATCCGACCAACAAGAACGAAGTCATCGTCTGGGATTGCACCTACGATCCGACCGAGTTGTTCACGCTGGATGCGGACACGATCCGCACCCGCATCTTCACGCGCGCCGATGCGCTGCCGGAAGGCATGTCGCGTTTGCCGGTCAAGAGCATCCATCTGAACAAATCGCCGATGCTGGTGTCCAACCTGAAGACGCTCTCGCCGGCCATGGCCGCGCAGTGGGGTATCGATCTGGAGCAGGGCAAGGCGTTCGCCGCGCTGGCTGCCGCCGGACGCAATATGGATATCGAGTGGGAGCAAGTGTTTTATCGTCCGCCCGGCGCGGAACTCGATGTCGACGAGGATTTGTATAACGGTTTTATCGGCAAGGAAGATCGCCGTCTGCTGGAGTCCCTGCGCAAGGAGGCGCCGGCGAAGTTGGCGGTCGCTTCGCCTTCGTTCGACGATCCGCGCCTGGTGGAATTGCTGTTCCGGTATCGCGCACGCAATTTCCCGGAGACTTTGTCGGAGCCGGAGATGGAGCATTGGGAGCAGCATCGGGCGGCGCGGTTTTACGATGGGGCCGGCGGTGCGCGCAGCATCGATCAGTTCTTCGGCGAGATCGATCACCTGCAGCAGGATGCGGATGAGCGGGCCGAGCAGATTCTGGCCGAGCTCTACGAGTACGTGGAGTTGATCGCTCCGGCGCAGTAGGCGGAGCCTGGCGGATTACGCCAGCTCTTCCTGCACCACCTGATTGCGGCCCAGCTCCTTGGCACGGTACAGCGCGGCGTCGGCGGCGGCGATCAGGTCTTGTTCGTTCTGGTGGGGCTGCAATATCGCGACGCCGAACGAGGCGGTGATGTGCGGCAGCGGCGCGCGCATGTCGCTGAACACCACCGCTTGCTGCATCCGCTCGCACAAGCGTTCGGCGACCGCCAGCGCTACCTTGCGCTGCGTGTCCGGCAGCAGCACCATCATTTCCTCGCCGCCGTAGCGCACGGCGAAATCGGTCGGGCGCAGCGCGCCGCTGAGCACCTGCGCGGCCGAGCGCAGCGCCTGGTCGCCGGCCAGGTGGCCATGGCTGTCATTGAAACGTTTAAAGTGGTCCAGATCGATCATGATCAGCGCCAGCGGCGAATTCGAGCCGTGCGCGGTGGTGATCATCGTCGGCAGCAAATCGTTGAGCCAGGCGCGGTTGTACAGGCCCGTCAGGCCGTCGATCATCGATAGCTGACGGTAGAACTCGCCCAGTTTCTGGCGCCGGCGCAACTGCGCGTTGGCGGCGCGTATGCGGAACGACAACAGGCGCAGCAGATTGCGCGCCAGCACGTTCGATTCGTCGATCAATTGCCAGACGATTTCCGCTTCGATCACCAGCACGTCGCTTTCCTCCAGCGCGGTGATGCTCGACAAATTGGCTTCCTCGTCGAGCACCGATTGCTCGCCCACGCTTTCGCCCGGCAGGATCTTGCTGACCGTGCCGTCGGCCATGCCGGTGCGGGTGTCGGTGGCCACCGACAGCGCGCCGCGCAGCACAATGTAGAGCCGCGCCTTGCTCGAGTCCGTGACCGCTTCGTCCGCTTCCAGCCGCATGACGGGGCAGTGCGCCAGCAATTTGGCGATGGCGGCGTCGTCATTCGCGTTGCGTAACAACTGCAAGTCGCCGATCTGGTGGCTGGAGGCGCCGAAGGTGCTGATTTGTTTCAAGATAATCTTTCAATGGCGCAGCGATTTGTGCTGGCAGGCATTCTTATGACACTCAAACATCATACCCAAACGAGGGGGCCGGGTCACGTAGTTGTTGCGCGTTGTGGTGTGGAGTGCTTCAATATTGCCATTGCTATCAAGACGGAAAACCTTATGACTTATATCGATGCGCTCGGCACCGAGCACCCGGCGGAACCGAATACGCGCATCGTCTCGCTGGTGCCGTCGATTACCGAGCTGCTGTGCGATCTCGGGTTGGCGCAGCAGCTGGTGGGACGCACCGGTTTCTGCATCCATCCGGCCGATGTTGTGCAAGCCATTCCCAAGGTGGGTGGCACCAAGGATGTCAACATTGAAAAGATACGCAAGCTGGCGCCGACGCATCTGGTGGTCAACATCGACGAGAACGAAAAGCCGACCGTCGAGGCCTTGGCTGAGTTTATTCCCAATATCGTCGTGACCCATCCGATGCGGCCGCGCGATAACCTGGCGCTGGCGCGTTTGATGGGAGGCGTGTTCGGCAAAGTCGAGGCGGCGGAGCGCTGGTGCGCGGCCTTCGAGGCGGAATATGCGTTGTTGCAGGCTGCGCCGAAAGGGCCGCCGCAGACGATGTTGTACTGCATCTGGCAGGACCCGTGGATGACGATTTCGCGCGACACCTACATCGCGCGCATGCTCGAGGAGATCGGCTGGAGCGTGCCGGATCTGGGCGAGGTGCGGTATCCGCAATTCGCGTGGTCTTCGGAGCTGGTGGCCGGCGTCGACGGCGTGCTGCTGTCGAGCGAACCGTATCGATTCACGGAGGCTCATGCGTTTGCGCTGGAAAAGCAGCTGGGCAAACCGGTGCTGCTGGTCGATGGGGAAATGATGTCGTGGTATGGCAGCCGGTCGGTGCAGGGGCTGCGGTATTTGCGCGAGCTAAGCCAGGCATAGCCGATGCACTGTGAACCAATCTGAACTACGTAGGGCGGATTAGCGCGAAGCGCGTAATCCGCCATCGTTGAGCCGCCGACGGCGCATGCATGGCGGATTACGCTGCGCTAATCCGCCCTACGTGTCTCCTCGAGGGCTACTCGGTACGAAGCCCGAATTACTCGTCTTCGTCCGTATCGGCCGTGGCCACGACCGGATCGGCCGCGTGGCGCTTGTCCTTGTCGTGCAGGCGGCCCAGGGCGCTGTCGAGCGCGCGTTTGAGTTTGTCGGCGGCGCCGCCGATCGACTGGTGCAAGGTGGCGGCGTGATCGCTCACGGCGATCGGCTTGTATCCGGTAACCCGGGCTTCCATCAGGACGCGGTTGTCGCCATCCACTGATTTTTGACCCACGTTGTCGCTCAAGTGCACTTCCACGCTGGTGATCTGCTCACCAAAGCGATGCAGCGCGTTGCTCACGACTGATTGCACATGCTCGTCCAGACCTGCGTTGCGATCGATGGTTTTGTCGGAATTAATATTGATCTGCATATGCTTGCTCCTGTGTTGTTGAACTGCGAATCCATATTACTCCTTTTTGCCTTAGGTTCTCGTTAAGTAGCTAACCGTTGATGAGAGACGCTGCAATATTGATGGAAAGACCGAGAATCGCCAGGTTGTAGAAGAAGCACAGCACCGATTGGCCCAGCACCACCTTGCGCAGGCGCCGGCAGCGCACCGTCACGTCCGAGGTCTGCACCGCCACCGAGATCGTGAACGAGAAATACAGGAAGTCCCAATAGTTCGGCTTCAGGTGGCGGTCCGGGAAGCCGAGCGCCGGCTCGCCGCCGGGGTGGGTGTAATACAGGTGCGCATAATGGGAGCAGAACATCACGCCCACCATGAACCAGGAGCCCGTCAACGTCAGCACGACGAAGCCGTAGTGCATCGCCAGATCGGCATGCGGGGCGTCCTTGAGCGTGGTCAGCTGCGAAACGATGGCGGCCAGGCTGATCATCACGGCGATCGACAAGGTCGCCAGGATCACCGGCCCCTTCTCGTCCTGGCGGCAGGCGGCGCGTTTGATGTCGTGCTGGTCGGCGCGCAGCATCATCCAGCCCATCGTCGCCAGGTAGATCCAGACCGTCACATCCCACGCGGTCAGTACGCGGCTGAGCCAGCGCCAGTGGCCGGGCAGCAAGGGCAGCACCACCGCCCCGATCACGACGGCCAGGGTCAGGTGCGGGCGGCTGTGTGCGATCTTGGGCAGGAACTTCGACAGGAGCGTCATTTTTTATCCTCGTGCGGGAAGCGGTCCATGCGCGACAGGACCGGGAACAGCCAGGCCCACAGTCCCGTCACGGCCAGGGTGGCGGCGCCGCCGAACAGGATGGCGCGCGTCAGCCCCATCCAGCCGGCGGTGACGCCCGATTCGAACTCGCCCAGTTCGTTGGAGGCGCCGATGAACACCGAGTTGACGGCGCTCACGCGTCCGCGTATCGCGTCCGGCGTTTCGTATTGCACCAGCAGGTGGCGCACGTAGACGCTGATCATGTCGCCGGCGCCCATCAGGAACAAGGCCACCAGCGCGACAATGAAGGTGGAGGTGGCGCCCAGCACCAGCGTACCGATGCCGAACACGGCCACGCCGCCGAACATCCACATGCCGACCCGGCGCGTGATCGGGAAGAAGGCCAGTGCGATCGAGCACAGCGCGGCGCCGGCGCCCGGCGCGGTGCGCAGCATGCCCAGGCCGGTCGGGCCGACGTGCAGCACGTCGTGGGCCAGCGCCGGCAGCAGCGCGGTGGCGCCGCCGAACAGCACCGCGAACAGGTCGAGCGAGATGGCGCCCAGCACCACGGGCCGCGAGCGCACGAAGCGCAGGCCCTCGAGCACCGTGTGCCAGGTGGCCGGTTCGCGGTTGCTCGGCTGCTTGACCGATTTGACCATGCACATCATGACCACGGCGGCCACCAGTAGCGCCGAGGAAATGATATATACCGTTTTCGGCCCGGCCAGATAGAACAGGCCGCCCAGGGTCGGCCCGAGGATCACGGCCACGTGGAAGCTCGACGAGCTCAGCGCGACGGCCTTGCTGAAGCTTTCCGGCGGCACCAGGTTGACCAGGATCGCCTGCGTGGCCGGCCCCATGAAGGCGCGCGCGCTGCCGAACAGCACCAGCACGGCAAACACGGGCCACACGGTACTGAGGCCGGCCATGGTAAAGGCCAGCAAGGTCAGGCCGCACAGCAGCTGGGCGGCGAGCGCGATGGCGATCAGGTTGCGGCGGTCGTAGCGGTCGGCGGCGTGGCCGGCGATCAGGATCAGCAGCAGGAAGGGCGCGAACTGCGCCAGGCCGATCAGGCCGAGGTCGAACAGATTGTGCGTCATCGAATACACCTGCCAGCCGATGGCGACGTTTTGCATCTGGACGGCAAGGGTGGCGAGGGTGCGGGCGCTGAGGTAGAGGGCGAAGTTGCGGTGACGCAGAACGCTGAAGCCATTGCCAGCGCTTGAAGGGGCGGAACTGTCGGACATTGGGGCTTTCTGGGAGCGGGGTCCTGGGACTCCGCATCCCAGTCCGCTCCCGGTTGGATGCTGTTACGGTTTGTTGATGTCGGCTTCTGTAGTGAAGGCGTCGGCGTAGAATTCCTCCTCCGGCAGGCGGCATTGCGCGACAAAGTCCTGCTTGGCCGAGTCGACCATCACCGGCGCGCCGCAGGCGTACACCTGGTGGCCGGACAGGTCGGGCAGGTCGGCCATGACGGCCGCGTGCACGTAGCCGGTGCGGCCGCTCCAGTTGTCTTCCGGCAGCGCGGCCGAGATCACCGGCACGTAGGTGAAGTTGGGCAGGATCGCTTCCCACTGGCGGCACAGCGCGTCCATGTAGAGGTCCTGCGGCCGGCGCCCGCCCCAGTACAGCGTCATCTGGCGCTGCGAGTCCTGCGCGCGCAGGTGCTCGACGATGGCCTTGATCGGCGCGAAGCCGGTGCCGGAGGCCAGCAGCACCATCGGCTTGTCGGTATCCTCGCGCACGAAGAAGGTGCCCATCGGGCCTTCGAAGCGCAGGATGTCGCGCTCCTTCATCGTGGTGAACACCTGGTCGGTGAACAGGCCGCCCGGCAGGTGGCGGATGTGCAGGGCCAGCGGCTGGTCCTGGTCCGGCGGCGACGCCAGGCTGTAGCTGCGGCGCTTGCCGTCGCGCAGCATGAATTCGATATACTGGCCGGCGCGGAATTTCAGCGTCTCGTTGGCCGGCAATTGCAAGGTCATGACGACCACGTCCGGCGCCACTTTTTCCAGGGTCGCGACGCGCGATGGCATCTTGCGGATAGGATAGTCGTCGCTGCCGGCTACTTCGCGCGCCTCGATCACCAGGTCTGCGTGCGCGGTGGCGCAGCAGAACAGCGAGTAGCCGGCCGCTTCGTCTTCCTTGCTCAGCGCGCGTTCCTGGTGGGCCTTGTGCGTCACCGAGCCCGACAGGACCTTGCCGCGGCAGGAACTGCAGGCGCCGTTCTTGCAGCCGTAGGGCAAGCCGACGCCGGCGCGGATGGCGGCCGCCAGGACGGTTTCGTCTTCCTCGCAGCTGAATTGGTGGCCGCTAGGCTGTACAGTAATTTGAAACGTCATACAATCCTTCAGATGAAAAACATCAAGCTAATCAATCACAAACACCATTCCCAGGCATTCAACCGGCCGCGTCTTTTGATCGTCGGCTGCGGCGACGTCGGCATGCGCCTGGTGCCGCTGCTGCGGCGCCATTTCCGCGTGTTCGCCACCACCAGCCAGCCCGAGCG
Organism: Duganella sp. AC237; assembly: GCF_979254035.1. Taxonomy (NCBI): domain Bacteria; kingdom Pseudomonadati; phylum Pseudomonadota; class Betaproteobacteria; order Burkholderiales; family Oxalobacteraceae; genus Duganella; species Duganella sp. AC237. The sequence continues at coordinate 1,693,404 of NZ_CEEDEW010000003.1, forward strand.
GCGCGCCGAACTGCGCGCGCTGGGCGCCGTGCCGCTGGTGGCCGATCTCGACCATCCCGCCAGCCTGCGGCGCCTGGCCGGACTGGCGCAATACGTGGTGCACCTGGCGCCGCCGCCCGCCGAGGGCGCGCTGGACCGGCGAACGCGTAACCTGACCGCCATTTTACCTGAGCAAGGCCGCATGGTTTATGTCAGCACCACGGGGGTGTACGGCGACTGTGGCGGCGCGTTGTTTGACGAGAGCCGTCCGGTGGCGCCGCGCAACCCCCGGGCCACGCGCCGTGTCGACGCGGAGGGCGTGCTGCGGCGTTGGGCGGTGCGTGCCGGTTCGAACTTGTCCATCCTGCGCGTGCCGGGGATTTATGGGGCCGAGCGGCTGCCGATCAAGCGCTTGCAACAGGGTACGCCGGCCTTGCTGGCCGCCGAGGACGTTTATACCAACCATATCCATGCCGACGACCTGGCCACGATCATCGTCAGCGCGCTGTTTGGTGGCTTGCCAAACCGTACCTACCATGCGGTGGACGACAGCGACATGAAGATGGCGGAGTACTTCGACGCGGTGGCGGACGCTTTCGGCATGCAACGGCCGCCGCGTTTGCCGCGTGCGGAATTGCAACAGGTGATCACGCCGGCGCTGCTGTCGTTCATGTCCGAATCGCGCAGGCTGAGCAATGGACGCATCAAGCGGGAATTGGGCGTGCGGCTGCGCTATCCGACGGTGGCGGGAATGCTGGCGCACATGTGATGGTGGCGGGCGGCAGGAGTGTAAGGCGGGCCGCCCGGTTACCGTTTATTTCTTTTGCTGGACCTTGCGCAACTGCTGCTTGCGTTGCGTCTGATTGCGGTTCTGTTTCGCTTCGTAGAGCGCGGTGGCGTCTTTCTTCGCCTGTTCCAGCGTGCGCATCTCTTCTTTGTCGTCGTGCGCGACAAAATAATCGGCGTCCTGGGCGTCAACCACCAGCTTGATCGCCGCCGCATCGTCGAGGTCGTAGATCTCGTGCAGCAGGGTGGTTACCTCATCGAGGAATTCTTCGTAGGTCATGAGCGCCTTAGTGTTGTTGAATTGCGGTTGTCGGTCCGGCCGGAGGCGGGAAAAACGTCATTTTAAACGACCAGATCATGTCGAGCGTTGCTACCCGCACATAGTAGCTGTGTGCCGCTTGTAGTTGCCCGGCGAAAAGGTGTAAAAAGATAGGGAGACTTATACCAGTGCAAGCCCTATGTCAGCTTTCTGTGTCAAACTATTAAGATGACTTGCTTGACGCGCATCAAACAAAGCAGGGCTTGATGCGATATCGTTGTTATTACTAAGAGGAGCTCGCGTATGCCAGCCACTTTGCATCCGACGAAAGAGCAGGTCCGTGCTTACATGCAGCTGCGTGAGTGCGCCCGCCGTCCTCCGCCAACGCCCGAAGAAATTCGCCGGCAACTGGGCTGGGGCTGCTCGTCCAGCAATCCGGGTTTCGGGTCGGCGTCGACCATTTTCCTGCCAAGCACCATTGCGCAACTGGCCGCCTTGATGGCCGTCGAATGGTGTTTTCTGGCCTCCGGCCTCAGCCGCTCTAACTGAGTTGCTACAAAACTTTACAATGTTTTATACCCTTTCTTGCAACAAATTTCTTCCTAGCATAAGAAATGGGTGTAAAATCTATCAAAATCTCACACAAAAATGGCTCGGGTTAGCCGTTCGTTAACAAAAACGTGTATTATCGCGGCTAGGCACTAAAAACCGGCATAAAAGTTCGCGTTTTGTAGTGCTTCACTGGTAATTGAGCTAAAAATTTTATTTACCCATGTGTCGTTTTTTTGCGAAAGCGGCCACGAACCTACTTAAACATTATGTCTATCAAAGAAATCACCGCCTCCCCGACCTACAATCCGAACCGCGTCCTCGACGCCATCATCGAAAAGCTGCAACTGAAAAACGATGCTGCGTTGTCGCGCGCCCTGGAAGTGGCACCTCCAGTCATCAGCAAAATTCGCCACAATACCCTCCCGATTGGTGCAACCATCCTGATCCGTATGCACGAGATCAGCGATTTCAGCATCCGCGAGCTGCGCGAACTGATGGCGGCCTGATAGGCGACCAACAAAAAAGACAACGGCGCGCACCTCACGGTAACGCGCCGTTGTCTTAGGTGGGTCCGGTTTTGATCGGCCCCGCCGGGGTTCTTTTACGCTGACGTACTGATCGTCGTGCCGATGCGCTGGCCGTTGCTGTTGACGGTGGGCGCGGTTGCTGCCTGCTGAGGCGGCGGTGGCGGTGGCGCCGCTTGCTCGGCAGGCTTGGGCGCGGCCTGGACCGGCTCCGCCTGGCGCGGTGGCGGCGTTGATTGGACTGCGGCGCTGTTTGAGGCGACTGAATTGATGGCCATGATGAGCTCCCGGGACGTTGGAGTTCAGAGTATGCCACTTTTTTAATCATGCCGCCGGTTGGTGTTGCTTATGTTGATGGCAACGCCGGCAGCGCGTAGGTTGTTGGCGGACCGGAGATGGCGGATTACGCTTCGCTAATCCGCCCTACCTGGTTCAGATCACGCTTGGTGCTCCGGCCGCCGGTGGCTTTTTAGCTCAGGGTCGGACGGCCGCTGAACAGGCCAGGCTGGTTCGGGACCTTGGCGGCTATTGCCTTTTCCGGGCTGCCGCAAAAAGCGACTTTCTCTTCAGGAGAGCCGCAAAACGCGTTCGCTTGTTTCTCTGGGGAACCGCAGAAGGCGTTCGCCTGCTTTTCCGGCGAGCCGCAGAAGGCGTTGGCTTGTATTTCAGGCGAGCCACAGAAGGCATTTGCTTGCTTTTCTGGCGAGCCGCAGAAGGCGTTGGCGTGCTTTTCTGGCGAGCCGCAGAAGGCGTTTGCTTGTTTCTCGGGCGAGCCGCAGAATGCGTTGGCCTGCATTTCGGGCGAACCGCAGAAGGCGTTGGCTTGGGTCGCGCCTTCGAAAGCACGCTTTGCCGGACGCACATAGTCCTCGCCGAATTCCGCTTCGTACAATTCCTTCATGCGCTGCCCGATGCGCGCCAGCGCCGCTTCGTCTTCCTCACCGCGCATGCCGACGTATGGGAAATGGTGCAGGAAGTAGCCGAACACGGCCTCGCAATCGGCGGCGTATTTCATCGTATCGAGAATATGGTAGTGCCAGAACGTGTCCACGTCGACCAGCGGCGCGGTCTGTTCGTGGGGGTATTTTTTCATCAGCGTCAGGAAGCGGCGGTATTCCAGCTCGATAGCGTTAACATGTTCCAGCGACCAACCTTCGCCGGATTCTTTATGCATCAGCTTGACCTTGATTGGGTCCAGATCCAGGGCGTTGATGACGTTCATGGACATCTCCTCTTGATTGATACGGGTTAAAAAAACGTTACGAAGCAATTGATTTTTGCTTAACTTTGGCTCGTCACGTTTGATATTTATCAATGTTTCTGAGGAAATTCCTACAATCCGCTGACTTCTCCTAGCCAGCGACGGGGTAAACCGGAAGGGGTCAAGCGATGACGTTGGCGGTCAAGTGGCCGGTGTCGTTGATGTCGGTCAGATCGTCGTTGGAAGGCGGTGGGACGTGGTCGATCGGCACCGAGATGGCGACCGTGGTGCCGGCGTTGGGACTGCCGATGATGGAGCACACGCCTCCGAGCAGGCTGATGCGCTCCTCGATGCCGACCAGGCCGAACGAACCGACCTTGTTGCGATTGCTCGCCCGCATGCCGACCCCATTGTCGGTGATGGTCATGCTCAGCATGCCGCCGGCCTGCCGCAATTCCACCCGGACCAGGCTGGCGTGCGCGTGCTGGACGATGTTGCTCAGCGATTCCTGCAGCACGCGGAAGAAGGCGGTGGCGCAATGGTCGTCGATGCGGATGTCGCGCTGGTGTTCGATCAGCTCGCACACCATGCCGGAGCGCTGGCGGAACTGGGCGATCTGCCATTCGACGGCGGCGTTCAGGCCCAGGTCCAGCACGTTCGGCCGCAGGTCGTTGATGATATGGCGCACGCTTTTGATGGTGCTGTCGATCTGGCTGAGCGTGCTTTTCGCGCGGGCGTGCAGGCGCGGATGGCGGTGGCGGGTACGGGTGGCCAGCATGTCCGCCTCGATGCGCAGCACCAGCAGGTTCTGGCCGAGGTCGTCATGGATTTCGCGCGCGATGCGCTTGCGCTCCTGCTCCTTGATCTGGTCCGCGTGCGCGGCCAGCCGGCGCAGCTTGTGGTGCGATTGCTGCAGCTTGGCCTGGCTGTCGCGCAATTCCTTGGTCATGACTTTGGCCATCTTGATCGCCCGCATGCGCGACGACGACAGCGTGTGGATCAGCAGGTAGAACAGCAGCGAGCCGATAAAACCGCTCAACATGGCCAGCCACGGCAGGAACAGGTCGAAGCGGCTGGACCAGGCTGCCTTGGGCGCGCTGAAGTGGGCATGCCACTGGCGGCCGTTGAACGTCAGCGGCAGCACTATGCCGAACTGGTCGGCCGAGCGCACGTTCTCGCCGCCGTTGACCTTGTTGTCGAACAACAGGGAGGGGGCCGACGCGGCCGAGGAGCGGTCGTTGCTTTCGCCGCCGTCGTACAGGCGCAGGCGCACGTCGCGCACTTGCATCTGGTCCATCGCCAGTTGCACCAGGCGCGGCACGCTGAAGCCGATCCCGACCGAACCCCGGTAGGCGGCGCGGCGCTCCCGGGTGGTGGTCAGCGGCATATCCTTGTGGTACAGCGGCAGCCGGATCGCCATGCCGCCGCCCTGGCCGAAGCTGTCCATGTCGATCTGCTTGCCGGAGGTGCTGATGTCGCCGGTGTCGCGCGCGTTGGCCAGCGCCTGGGCCACCGCCGGCTTGTGCGTGATATCGAGACCGACCCGCCAGCGGAACGCCGCGATCGGCTCGATCATGGTGATGACGGAATAGTCGGCGCGGCGGCCGGTCGGCTGGATCACGTAGTCGGGATAGCCGTTGGCGGTGCCGTCGCCGCTGCGGCGCGCGACCTTTTCGAAATCCCCGCGCTGCGCTTCGGTGATGTACTCCGCGTAATTGATGCTGACCAGCGCGGGAAACTGGGTCGCCAGTTTCAGTCCGCGCACGAAGCGGTGGAAGTCTTCGCGCTCGACCTTGCCGCTGGCGTCGAAGTAGCTGGCCGTGGCGCGCAGCACGTCGGCATAGGTGTCGATGCGCGAGCTGATGTGGTACTGGGCGTTGCGCGCCTGGTGCATGAAGCGCTCGCCGGCGTCGTATTCGACCATTTTATAGGCGGCCACATAGCACAGCGCGCCCACGCCCAGGGACAGCATGACCCCCGCCCACCAGACGGATTTTGGCGGGGAAAACATTTGTCGCTGCGCGAGAAGTACCTCCATTGCGATTGCCTTTCAAGCAACTTCAGTGGTCGCCACTTTACTTGAATATAGAAAATATTACTAATGCTAGTCAAGTAAATTTATAAATAATGCCATTTATCCTGAGCGTTGCCCGCGCGCGGGGACGAAAAAACCGGCGCCTCCTTGCGAAGGGCGCCGGTTTCTCAGGGCTTCGTCGTGTTATTTGGCGACGAAGCTGTCTTTTAGCGTCACGATGCGGTTGAACACAGGTTTGCCCGCGCTCGAGTCGACGCGGTCGGCGACAAAGTAGCCGTGCCGTTCGAACTGGAAGCGCTGGTCGGGCAGGGCGGCGCTCATGCCCGGCTCAAGGTAGGCGGTCACCACTTCCTTGGCGTTTGGATTGAGCAGCGACAGGAATTCCTTGCCGCCGGCGTCCGGCTGGGCATCGGTGAACAGGCGGTCGAACAGGCGCACTTCGGCTTCCAGCGCGGTGGCGGCGGAGACCCAGTGGATGTTGCCCTTGACCTTGTAATTGTCCGAGCCCGGCGTACCCGACTTGGAGTCCGGGAAGTAATTGACATGGACAGCGACGACTTTGCCGTTGTCATCCTTGTCGACACCGGTGCATTCGGTCACGTAGCCGTGGCGCAGGCGCACGCGGCTGCCCGGCTTGTCGTCGATCGGAGGGTAGTAGCGGAAATAGCCTTTGCTCGGCACTTCCATGAAGTCCTCTTCCTCGATCCACAGCTCGCGCGTGATCGGGAAGGTGCGCACGCCCATTTCCGGGTGGTGCGGGTGGACCGGCGACGTGCATTCCTCGCTCTGGCCTTCAGGATAGTTGTCGATGATCAGCTTGAGCGGGCGCAGCACGGCGGTGGCGCGCGGCGCCTTCGGATCGAGATCCTCGCGCAGGCAGCCTTCCAGCGTGCTCATGTCGATCCAGCCGTCTGACTTGGTCACGCCGATGCGCTCGCAGAACAGCTGGATCGCTTCCGGCGTGTAGCCGCGCCGGCGCAGGCCGACGATGGTCGGCATGCGCGGATCGTCCCAGCCGCTGACGATGCCGTCCTCGACCAGCTGGCGCAGCTTGCGCTTGCTGGTGACCACGTAGGTCAGGTTCAGGCGCGAGAATTCGTACTGGCGCGGCAGCGGCAGCTTGAAGAATCCGCCCTCGGCCAGGGTTTCCAGCAGCCAGTCGTAGAACGGCCGGTGATCCTGGAATTCCAGGGTGCACAGCGAATGCGTGATGTTTTCCAGCGCGTCCGAGATCGGGTGCGTGTAGTCGTACATCGGGTAAATGCACCAGGCGTCGCCGGTGCGCACGTGGTGGGCGTGGCGGATGCGGTAGATGGCCGGGTCGCGCATGTTCATGTTCGGCGACGACATCGCGTCCTCGCTGATCTTGGCGCGCAGGATGTGCTCGCCGTCGGCATATTTGCCGGCTTTCATGTCGCGGAAGATTTGCAGCGATTCCTCTTGCGGACGGTCGCGGAACGGCGAATTCTTGCCCGGCGTGTTGAAATTGCCGCGATTGGCCGCCATATCGTCGGCCGACTGGCTGTCGACGTAGGCATAGCCCTTGCCGATCAGGTACTCGGCCATCGCGTACAGCTGGTCGAAGTAGTCGCTGGCGTAGTGCAGGTGGTGCTCGACGCCGCCGTCGGCCTTCGGATAGTCGTAGTCGAACCCCAGCCACTTGACGCTGTCGATGATGGTGTCGACGTATTCCTGCTCTTCCTTGGCCGGGTTGGTGTCGTCGAAGCGCAGGTTGCAGCGGCCCTGGTAGTCGCGCGCCAAACCGAAGTTCAGGCAGATCGACTTGGCGTGGCCGATGTGCAGGTAGCCGTTCGGCTCCGGCGGGAAGCGGGTGATCACGCTGGGCATGCCTTCGCGCACGTGGGCGCCGGCGGCCAGATCGTGTTCCACGATCGCGCGCAGGAAATTCGAAGGCAGGGCGGGTGCGGGGCTGTTTTTATCGTTGCTCATCTGAAAAGTGGGCTTTGCAAGAGTTCGTGTAAAGGGCATTTTACCGTATCCCCTCCGTGGGCTGAGGGGAAATGCTGCGTCGCGGCGGCCGGGCCGGGATGGGCGCTGGTGCGACGGGTATAATTCGCCTTTAATTGTTTCGGCACATGGCCGCGGAGTTTCCAAAATGGAAAATCACTACAACACGCTGGGGATCGCGCCCAACGCCACCGAAGACGAGATCAAAAAGATATACCGCTCGCTGGCGATGCGCTTCCACCCGGACCGCAACCAGGCGCCCGGCGCCGAGGCGCGCTTCAAAAGCATCACCAAGGCCTACGAGATACTGTCCGATCCGGTCAAGCGCGAGGAATACAACCAGAGCGTCAACCACCGCATCATCATCGATTCCGAAGCGGAAGCGTACCAGTTATGGCGCTCGGTCTTCAACCTGCACGGCACCGTGCTGCCGCCAGCGTAATACATTAAAACGAAAGCAAGCAATGAGAAAAGTACACCCCGAATTCGCCTATCAATCGCGCGAACTGGAAGGCCAGATCGAAGGCATTCTGGGCGACCCGCCCGACCGCAAGAACTACCAGCGCATGATCGACGCGCTGGTGTCCGAGTACGCCAGCGGCGGCGGCATCGAGGATGTCAATATGCTGGCCTTCGCCCTGGTCGACCACCTCGAGTTCAGCGACCCGAAAGGCTTGCTGGCCGAAGCCCAGGACTACGAGTTCGGCGACCCGGCGCGCGTCTTCGCGATGGCCTCGTGCAAAGGCGAGGCGGCGCAACAGATGTACGCGGCGCTGGAAGAAAACCTGCCGGAACTGGCGCGCCAGGCCATCATCACCGCCTTCCTGTTCAAGCATCCGCGCAAGTGGGACGACGACGACCAATCGCTGGAACAACTGTCGGCCAACGACGACGGCGACGATATCGAGGACGAGGACAACGCGACCGACGACTTCGCCCAAATGTTCGACAAGGAGGATTAAACCATGTCCGACGACAACAAAAGCAATTTGCCCGCGCTGAGCAAGCAAGTGACCGAACTGGTGCTGGCCGGCTCGCTGGGCCACGCCGAGCAAGCCTTCGCCGAAGCGGCCGACCAGTTCGGCGACCTGGCGGTGGTGGAAGTGTTGAGCAACATCCCGCCGCAAGTGACCGCGCTGCACATGGCCGGCTTCGACGGCGGCAAGATGTCGCTGGCGACCTTGCTGGTGCCGCCCAAGGCCTGGGCCGACAGCCTGGCCTTCTTCGCCGCGACCTGGCAGGACGACCTGATCGAGGACGACCCGGAGCGCATCGCCGAATCGCTGTTCGCGCACGTGCACGGCGTGGTGTTCTCGACCGACGACGAGGAGCGCCGCAGCGAATTGCTGCAGGCCGCGTCGGCGACCGACCACGGCGCCACCATCTTCGCCATCCTGTTCTCGATGGCGCCGAAGGAAATCCTGGAAGTGGCCGGCGAGATCATCGCCAAGGGCCCGTACCTGACCGGCCAGACCTCGTCGGACAACGACGTCGTGCCGCTGGCGATCGCGCTGGCGCAGGCCTCGGAAGACGGCTGGGACCGCTCCTTGTTCGAGCTGTTCCCGGAGTTCCGCCACAGCGCCGACCTGGCCGACGCCGAGTTCAGCGACGACCCGGACGACGAGCCGACCTTCCTGCAGCGTTCGACCAAGGAATTGCTGTACCGCTTGCGCAAGCAGGTACCGTCGACCCGCAGCGCCAAGGCCGGTTCGCGCCGCAGCGTCGGCACCGGCATTTTCTCTTGATGGAAATTTCGAAGGACGCCGAAGCGATGCTGCCAGCATTAGTAGTAGAGAATTTGCCGCGCCTGACGCGCGCGATCCAGCAACTGGCGACCCATCCGGACGATGATGCCGCCTATGCGTTGGCCGATGAACTGACAGGCATCACGGCGATGGTGGCCGAAAAGTTCACCAACGACCGCACCGCCGAGGGCATCCAGAAGGCGCTGCAGTTGACGGTGGGCGGGGTGTCGTTGGGACTCGATCACGTGATTCCGAACGAGACGGACCTGGCGGCGCTCGACTACCTGATCGAGCACGGCGCGGAGCACGCGTTCCAGATCGGCTTCAGGATGATCAAGGAATTGTCGGCGTTGCCGGAGGATACCCTGGTCGGCGAGTACGATACCGATCCGGTGTATTCGGCGCGCCGCTTGCGCGACCTGTTCATCGAGCTGTGCCAGACCGACCCGAACCAGAACTGGAACGGCGGCGACCGCTATTCGGTGATGCTGAAGCAGCGCAAGGAGGTGCAGGCGATTGTGCGCCTGGCCGGCTGGCTGCGCAGGCACAACACCGAGGGTCCGGTCAGCGATACGGATTTGAACGCCGAGGGCGTGATCGCGCTGGCGATCATCTTCGCCATCGAGGGCGGGGGCAGGGTGGTGGCGCGCACCGGGCAGAAGGAGTTCGAGCGTTTCGTCAAATCGGTGCGCAAGAACAAGCCCGATTACGAGGAGGGCTGGGCGGCGCTGGTGGCCAAGGTGCCGGTGCAGCACCATCCGGTGCTGTTGGACCGGATCGAGAGTTATCGACAGACCTGTACCGTGATCCAGCATATTAAGGGACGCACGGCGATGAAGACCTTGTTTGCCGAGTTGGAGAATTATGCCGGGTCCGAACTGGATGCGGATTATTCCTAGGTTCAACCTGCACCCCGCAACCCGAGATGCCGCGGGGTCGTACCCCGTACGGGGTACGACCCCTCTCATGGGGTGGGGGGTTGATTTTCCAGCGCCGCCTCCAGCGCGATCGCCCTGAACGCCGCCACCAGCGGCGATATCTCATCTTTTCGCTGCGCCAGCAGCAGCGCCGTGGTGGCGTCCTGGTCGGCCAGCGGCCGGTACAGCACCCCGCTCAAGCGGATGATGTCGAACGAACTCGGCAGCACCGCGATCCCGAAACCCGCCGCCACCAGTCCCGCCATCGTCGACGCCTCGCCGGCTTCCATAGCGATGGTCGGCTCGAAGCCCGCCGCGCGGCACAGCCGGAAAATCTGCGGATGAATGCCGGTGCCGGCCGTCTTCGGATACATCACCAGCGGCTGCCCCTCCAGATCGCTGATCCGCAACGTTTCCCTGGCCGCCAGCGGATGCTCCTCCGGCAGCACCATCACCAGCGGATCGCGCCGCAACTCGGTCGTCATCACCGCCTCGGGCAGTGCCGACTCCGGCGGCCGCACCAGCCCCAGATCGAGCTCGCGGCTGGCTAGCGCGTTGATCTGCGCCAGGGTCGATCGCTCGTGCAGGGTCAAGGTAACGCCGGGATAGCGCTGGCGGTAGCGGTTGATGACGGTCGCGAACAGCGGCGTCAGCGGCGTAGAAAACGTGAAGCCGACCCGCAATTCCCCGGCCTCGCCGCGCTCGGCACGGCGCGCCGTCTGCACCGCCTGCTCCGACAGCGCCAGCACGCGCCGCGCATCGTCCAGAAATAGTTTTCCCGCCTCAGTCAGGCGCACCCAGCGTTTGCTACGCTCCAGTAACTGCGCGCCCACTTCGGCTTCCAGCATCTGGATCTGATGGCTCAGCGGCGGCTGGCCGATGTGCAGGCGCTCGGCCGCGCGGGTAAAGCTCAGCTCCTCGGCGACGGCGACGAAGTAGCGCAAATGACGTAGTTCCAAGCCGAAGCTCCTTTTTTGTTATCTTTTTAAAGTATGACTAACGAATTAAATATATATTGGACAGTCGTACAGTGCAATCCTAAGATGCATTCATCGAGATTTGCATCGGAACACCAACATGTCTTCAAGCATAGCTTCAGCATCCTCTTTACCCGTAGCGCCGACGCCCTACGGGCCGGCGCCACGCATCGCCGCCGGCAGCGCCGAATTCAAACGCAGCAACCGCGCCATGTTCTTCGGCGGCTTTTCCTGTTTCGCGCTGCTGTACTGCGTGCAGCCGCTGATGCCCTTGCTATCCCACGAATTCGCCTTGAGCGCCGCGCAGAGCAGCATGGTGCTGTCGGTATCGACCGCCGCGCTGGCCTTGTCGCTGGTGGCGTCGAGCGCCATGTCCGAGCGCCTGGGCCGCAAGCCGCTGATGGTAGCGGCGATGGCGATCGCCGCGCTGATGACGATACTGTGCGCGTTCGCCCACAACTATCCGCAACTGCTGGCGATGCGCGCGCTGCTGGGCATCGCGCTGGGCGGCATGCCGGCCATTGCCATGGCTTACCTTGGCGAGGAGATCGAGCCGACCTCGCTCGGGCTGTCGATGGGCCTGTACATCAGCGGCAGCGCTTTCGGCGGCATGGCGGGGCGGGTCATCACCTCTGTGCTGAGCGACCATTTTTCGTGGCGCCTGGCGGTGGGCGCGGTGGGCGTCGCCGGCGTGCTGGCGGCGTGGGAATTCTGGCGCAGCCTGCCGGCTTCGCGTCACTTCGTGCCGTCCGGCGGCGGCCTGCGCTCGATGGCCTCGGGTTTCAAACTGCATCTTTCCGATCGGGGCATGCCGTGGCTGTTCGCGCTGGCTTTCCTGCTGATGGGCGCGTTCGTCAGCCTGTACAACTATATCGGCTATCGCCTGCTGGGCGCGCCGTTCGGCTTGAACCATAGCCTGGTCGGCGCCGTGTCGTTCCTGTATCTGCTGGGGATCTACAGTTCGGTCTGGGCCGGGCGCCTGGCCGATCGATTCGGCCGCCGCCACGTGTTGTGGGCGGTGATGGCCATCATGATCGTCGGCTTGCTGCTGACCTTGTCCAACTGGCTGCCGCTGATCGTGGCCGGCGTGGCGCTGTTCACCTACGGTTTCTTCGCCACGCAGTCGGTCGCCAGCAGCTGGGTCGGCCGGCGCGCGACAACCAGCAAGGCGCTGGCGTCGGCGCTGTACCTGTTCTTCTACTACCTCGGTTCGAGCGTGATCGGTTCGGCCACCGGCGTCATGTGGGGCCGCGGCGGCTGGCCCGGCGTGGTGATGGTGCTGGGCCTGGCGCTGTCGCTGGCGATGCTGGTGGCGTTGCGGCTGCGCCGTCTGGCGCCGCTGGGCGCGGCGGAAAAATAATCAGCGGGGGCAGTCGGTGTAGCTCTTCCTGCCATCCGGATAGATGTTGATGCAATAGGTCAGCAGGGCGGTGACGATTTTGTAGGTACGGGTCTTGTTCTCGCCGTCCGGCGTGCTCAGCTCCACCATCCTGGCCGCTTGATACCATTTTGGCGGGACCGCCTCGTGGGCGGCGTCGAAGCCGCGTTGCAGCCGGGCCTGCTTGCTGTCGGGCGGCGGCAGCGCCTCGGCGATGGGAAACGTCTTGCGGAGTTCCTTGTCGATCTTGCCGGCGTCGCGCCTGGCCTGCGCCAGCATGCTGGCGGTGTTGGTGGGCGGCTGCGGCTCGGCCGGTGTTTGTGCGAAGGGATCGTAGGGCGTTGGCGTTGGCGCCGCTTCGTTAGCGCTTGCCGCGATGGGCGCTGCCGACGCGGATTTGGCAACTGGGGAAATTTGTCGAGGCGCGGCGGTCGGCGTTTTGACACGGGCCGCCGGCGGTCTCTCCACGCTCGGCGCTATCGCCTTCGGCAAAGGCAGCAACCATTGAATCGCGTCGTGCCGCGCACGTGGGGCGTCCTTCACAAGCTGGCTTTGCAAAAGGAAGTAAAGAACCACGAGGTGCGCCACACCCGTCACAAGTAGGCCGGACCAACGGTTTTGGCGTTGTATTCTCATGGCCGGCATTGTAGCCGCGCCGCTGGCCGCGATTTATCTTAATTGCAACTCAATCGCAAGTATCGCCGCGCGGTCCCGATGGTCTAATCCGGCGCTTCGCACACGGCTATGCCGCGTTTACCCGCCCGATTCTTTCTGGTGACGTACCGCTAAAATGACGACCGTATTGGTATCGGGGTCAATTCGGTAGCGCGCTACATAGCCACTGTCGCCAACATCAATTGACCATTCCCGGAACACCTCCTCCATGTCCTCAGTGGGCCGCCCAATTTCTGGACGATGCCCAAGCATCGTGACGCCTTGCCTGACGGCGTGCACTGCGCGTGTCGCGGCGCCCGGATTTTTATTCGCCAGAAATCGGTAAAGGCGCTGCACGTCACGCAACGCGCGGGGCGACCAGATCAGTCGTGACATTCAGGTGGTTCGATGTCGTTGCCATCGGCCAGCTGCGCCAGCCAAGCGTCGGCCTCGTCCGCTGTGACATGCAATCCGGAGGTTTGATACTCCTCCCACGCCTTAAGCGTATCCTGTTTGAATGCTTCACGCTTCTCCTCCCGCTCGACATATTGTGCGACGGCCTCGCGAAGCATCCAGTGCGGAGTCCTGCGGCGCGACTGCGCTAGTTGCTCAAGACGGGCGCGAGTATCGGGGTCAAGCTTGACCGACATGGGGCGGGCAATTGTAGCGGCCATAAGAGCGCTCCCTGTGCGTTTGTGATAAGTAATACCTTATCATACCTTCCCCTGATCGGCATGCAGCAGCCGGTGGTATGCGAAAGCTTCCTGTATGTTTTCTCGCAAGGTCTGGTCGTCCCACGGCTTCGTGTAGAAGCGGTAGATCTCGCCACGGTTGATGGCGTTGAGCACCGATTCCAGATCGGCGGAGCCGGACAGGATGATGCGTATCGTGCCCGGGTACAGGTTCTTGACCCGGCTGAGGAATTCAGTGCCGTTCATGCCGGGCATCTGCTGGTCGCTGATGACCACTTGCACTTCATTCATGGCAAGCAGGTCGAACGCTTGCTCGGGCGTCTCGGCGCTGACGATATGGTAGCCGTCGACCCGGAACAGGCGCTTGAGCGACGCGCGGATCGACGGTTCGTCGTCCAGCAGCAGCAAGGTTTGCTGCGGCCGCGGCGCCACGCTCGGTTGCGGCGCCAGCCCACGCTCCTGCCGCAGCAGTTCGGCGAAGTCGTCCGGCGGCAGCGGCCGGCTGAAGAAGTAGCCTTGCATCTCGTCGCAGCCATGACGCCGCAGGTAGGCCAGCTGCGCCTCGGTTTCGACGCCTTCGGCGATCACCTTGAAGCCCAGGCTGTGGCCGAGCGCCAGCACCGAGCGCACGATCGCGGCCACCTTCGGCTCGGTCAGCATCTCGCGCGTGAAGGATTGGTCGATCTTCAGGTAATCGACCGGGAACTGCTTCAGATAGGCCAGGCTCGAGTAGCCGGTGCCGAAGTCGTCGATCGACAGCGCGATGCCGAGCCGCTTGAGCTGCTCGACCACCGCCACCGCCTCGCCGACGTTGTGCATCATCAGGCTCTCGGTCAGCTCCAGCTCCAGGTATTGCGCCTCCAGGCCGCTGTCGGACAGGGCCGCCAGGATCTCGCCGGCCAGCGCCGGATCGCGGAACTGGCGCGCCGAGAGGTTGACGGCCACCCGCAGCGGCGTCAGCCCGGCCGCTTGCCAGGCCTTGTTCTGCGCGCAGGCGGCGCGCAGCACCCAGCGGCCGATCGCCACGATCATGCCGGTCTCCTCGGCCACGCCGATGAAGCGCGCCGGCGACACCATGCCCATGGCCGGATGGCGCCAGCGCAGCAGCGCTTCCATGCCCACCACGGCGCCGCTGCGCAAATCCACCTTGGGCTGGTACTGCAAACTAAGCTCGTTGCGCGGCAGCGCGTGGCGCAGCTCGGCCTCGATCATCGTGCGCTCGGCGATGCGGGTGTGCATGGCCGCCTCGTAGAACTGGATCTGGTTGCGGCCGGCCTCCTTGGCGCGGTACATGGCGATGTCGGCATGCTTGAGCAGTTGCTGCGGTTCGGCGCCGTCGTTGGGGTAGACGCTGACGCCGATGCTGCAGGTGACGGTGAACAGCTGCTTGCCCAGCGCCACCGGCGCGCCGACGGCGTCGAGCACTTGCTCGAGCAGGAGGGACATGGCGCGGCCGTCGGCGTCCGGCATCAGCAGCAGGAATTCGTCGCCGCCGAGCCGGGCGACGGTGTCGCTGGTGTCGAGGCAGGCGCTCAGGCGCGCGCCGATGGTGCACAGCAGCTCGTCGCCGGCCTGGTGGCCTTCGCTGTCGTTGACCAGCTTGAAGTTGTCGAGGTCGATGAACGCGACCCACACGCTGTGGCCGTAGCGCTGGGCGTAGCTGATCGCCTGCGCCATGCGGTCGCCGAACAGCGCCCGGTTGGGCAGGCCGGTCAGCGCGTCGTGGCTGGCCTGGTGCTCCAGCTGTGCCTGGTAGTTGATGGTTTCGGTCAGGTCGGTCAGCACGCAGACGTGGTGGGTGATCTCGGCGCCGGTGTGCACCGGCGCCAGGTGCAGCTGGGTCCACAGCGGGGTGCCGTCGCGATGGCGCGCGCCCATCAGCAACGTCACCTCCTGGCGCGACTGCAGAGCCGCGCGCAGGGCCTCGCCGTCGTCGTTGTGCTGCTCGTGGCCGAGCATCAGTTCCAGGCGCCGGCCATTGGCTTCGGCGCCGCTGTGGCCGAACAGCCGGGCGAAGGCGGGATTGGCGTAGTCGATCACGTCGCCGTCCGCGCCGTGCGCGGTGATGACGATGGCGTTGACGCTGGCGTCGAGCGCGCGCCCCCGCAGTTGCAGCATCATTTCGTTTTGTTTGCGCTCGGTGATGTCCTCGATCATGCCGAGCACGCCGATGATGTTGCCGTACTGGTCGTGGAACGGCAGCTTGCTGATCAGGAACCAGTGCACCGAGCCATCGGCCAGGGTCATGTGGTCCTGGTAGTCCAGCTGTGGCCGGCCGGTGGCGACGATGGCGGCATCCTCGGCGCGGATGGCCTCGGCGTTGTGCGCCCACGGCATTTGCTCGTCGCGCTTGCCGGGCACTTGCGTGGTGCTGGCGAGCCCGGCCGCATGGGCGAAGACTTGGTTGCCGCCGAGGTAGTTGCCGTCGAGTCCCTTCCAGAAAATCTGGTGCGGGATCTGGTTGATGACCAGGTTCTTCAGTTCGCGCGAGGCGTGCAGCGCGGCCGCCATCCGCAATTGTTCGGTGACGTCGTGCGCGACGACGAAGCGCGACGGATGGCCGGCGATGGTCACCGAATGCGACGAGATTTCCACTTCGATATGGCTGCCGTCGCGCTTGATGTGGGTCCAGCTGCCGGCGCGCTCGGCACCCTTGACCGGGGCGCTGGCCAGGTTGCTTTCCAGCCGTGCGTGCTGTTCGGGCGGACGGATGTCCTTGATCGTCATCTGCAGGAATTCGGCCTCCGTGTAGCCGTAGTGGGCGACGGCGGCGGCGTTGACGACCAGGAACTGCAGCGTATGCAAGTCATACACCCACATCGGTTGCGGGTGGGCTTCGAACAGGTGCTTGAAGCGCAGCCGCGACTCGAACACGTCGTAGTCGTCGAGCGGATACGACAGGCACAGGTAGTGTCCGGGCTGGTGCGGCGTGGCGCGGCGCCATTCGACCGTTTGCGTGACCATGTGCGGCACGCCGCCGGCGCCGACAAGCTCGAGCTCGCCGCGCCAGTAGCCGCGCGCGCGCGCCGTCGGCAGCGCTTCGTCCTTGAACATGGGCACCGACCAGGTCGCATACAGCGCGGCGGCCTGCGTCCCGTCTGCGACGGGGCCGAGGGCCGAGCGCGTGTGGCCGTTGAGCCACAGCAGCTTGCCGCCTTCGTCGATCGAAAAAGCGAAATAAGGACTATGGGCGAAAAACTGCTCCAACGGCTGCTGTTCGGTGTTGCGGAGGTGTGCGGAATACTGGTGGCTGTCCATGTCCGTTCTGGAGGTGCGGGCTTTGTTAATTAATACTAACAGATGCGGCTGGGCCTGCGTAGCACAGCTGGCCCATGTGAAAGTGAAGGCGATTTCGCTGGCGGTCTGACCTGCGTCAATGAGCGGGCGCGGAGGCTGAAACTGCTTGTATGGCCGAGGGTCGAATCTGCACTGGCACGCCTGTGCCTGATTCTACAGGGGAGGAGTCACCATGCTGCAAATGAACGACATCGAGCACCGGTTCCATTTACTTGAGCAAGCGATAGGGCAGGCGGCGCAGGCCAGTTCCGCCGAGCCCAATCTGCCGAGCGAGCTGCGCGACAGCATCCAGCGCGTCGACCGGCTGTCGGACACGGCGCGCGAGATCTTGCTGTCGCAGGACGCGCCGCGCATCAACAAGCTGATCCGCGATATGGAATTGATGGCCGAGCGCGCCAAACGGGTGTGCGTCAACATTCCGCAGTTGTCCGCGCAGATGAAGGGCTCGGTCACCCAGATGCACAGTCAGATCATCGAGTTGAAGCGCGATGTTTTAAGGTGAGGCGGCACCGGCGGATGCGCCGTGTTAATCCGCCACCTTGATCACCGCGATCATCTCGCCGATCTCGTCGAGGCCGGTTTCCTCGAAGCCGAAGCTTTGGTAGAACGTCCGCGCGGCGACGTTGCCCGGCTTGTAGCAGATCGTGATCAGCTTGACGTCCGGCTTGGCCTTGAGCTCGTCCAGCAGCAGCGCCATCGCGCGCCGGCCGATGCCTTTGCCTTGTTGCGGGAAGTCCACCATGAAGCGGTAGATGCCGTACTCGCCCGGATTGTCGTTCGACTGGCGGTCGTACAGCAGGAAGCCGGCCGGCTCGCCGTCGCAATAGATACCGCGCGGGATGTAATCGGCGTAAAACTTGGCTTGCGCGATCGAAAAGGCATTGCTGGCGATGAAGTCGCGCTGGTGCTCGGGCAGCTCCATCTCCATGAACGCCTCGAAGTTGTGACCGGTAATTTCTTCCAACGATACGTTGCTGCTCATACTTAAAGGACTCCTTTGTTGCGCAGGGTGGCGATGTCGGCTTCGCTGTGGCCGAGCAAATCGCGCAGTACTTCGTCGGTGTGCTGGCCCAGCAGCGGCGGTGGCAGGGTCGACGCGTCGTCGGCCGGCGCGCCGGACATGCGCATCGGGCTGCGCACCAGCCTGACCTTGCCGGCGGTCGGGTGCGGCACTTCCATCACCAGTTCGCGCGCCAGCACCTGCGGATTTTTATAGACATCGTCGAGGTTGTTGATCGGGCCGCACGGCACGCCGACCGCCTCCAGCTTGTCGATCCAGAAATCGCGGGGTTGCGTCAGCACCATGGCGGCCAGCAGCGGCACCAGCTCCTCGCGGTTTTTCACGCGCAGCGGATTGGTGGCGTAGCGTTCGTGGAAGGCCAGGTCGCCGCGTCCGCCCGCTTCGACAAATTTTTGATACTGGCCGT
This sequence comes from Duganella sp. AC237, assembly GCF_979254035.1. NCBI lineage: Bacteria > Pseudomonadati > Pseudomonadota > Betaproteobacteria > Burkholderiales > Oxalobacteraceae > Duganella > Duganella sp. AC237. Next base: position 1,711,795 of record NZ_CEEDEW010000003.1, read on the forward strand.
CGTTGCCGGTGGCGACGATGATGTAGCCGTCCGAGCAGGCGAAGGTTTGATACGGCACGATGTTCGGATGCGCGTTGCCCCAGCGCTTGGGCGGCTTGCCGCTGTTCAGGTAATTGCTGCCCATGTTGGCCAGCATCGCCACCTGCACGTCCAGCAGCGCCATGTCGATGTACTGGCCGCCGCCGTCGCGGTCGCGCTGGGTCAGCGCGGCCAGGATGGCGATGGTGGCGTACATGCCGGTCATCAGGTCGGTCAGCGCGACGCCGGCTTTTTGCGGGCCGCCGCCGGGCAGGTCGTCGCGCTCGCCGGTCACCGACATCAAGCCGCCCATGCCCTGGATCAGGAAATCGTAGCCGGCGCGGTGCGCGTACGGGCCGTCCTGGCCGAAGCCGGTCACCGAGCAATAGACCAGGTCGGGCTTGATCGCCTTGAGCGATTCGTAATCGAGGCCGTAGCGTTTCAGTTGGCCGACCTTGTAGTTTTCCAGCACCACGTCGCAATGCTTGACCAGCTCGCGCAGCAGCGCCTGGCCTTCGGCGCTGGCGATGTCCATCGTGACCGAGCGCTTGCCGCGGTTGGCGGCCAGGTAGTAGGCGGCCTCGGTGGTGTCGTTGCCGTCGGCGTCCTTGGCGTAGGGAGGACCCCAGGCGCGGGTGTCGTCGCCGCCGCCGGGACGTTCGATCTTGATGACGTCGGCGCCCAGGTCGGCCAGGTTCTGCGAGCACCATGGTCCGGCCAGCACCCGGCTCAGGTCGAGCACGCGGATGTGGCTTAACGCTTTTTGAGCTGTCATGATATGTCTAACCTTTTGAGTAATCCTATCAGGCCGCCAGTGTAGTGTCTGCGCAGCATTCGTGATAGGGTGGGCGTTGGTTTTATAACAAATATTTGCGTGGGAGGCAGAGCTATGTGGCCGTATCCTAAAATTGTTGCACATCGCGGCGGCGGGACCCTGGCGCCTGAAAACACCGTCGCCGGCCTGCGCGCGGGCCTGGCTTACGGCTTCCATGCCGTCGAGTTCGACGTGATGCTGTCGCGCGACGGCATCGGCATGGTCATGCACGACCCCGACTTCGGCCGCACGGTGGCGGGCCGGGGCAGCGTGCCGGACACCGACGCCATCGACCTGGCTGCCATGGACGCGGGCGCCTGGTTCGGCCAGCAGTTCAAGGACGAACCGGTGCCGTACTACACGCAATTCATCGATTACTGCAAGGCCCAGCGTATCTGGATGAACGTGGAAATCAAGCCGGCCGACGGTTTTGAGGTGGAAACGGGCCGCTGGGTGGCCAAGGTAACCCGCGACAGCTACGCCGTCGAGATCGCCGCCGGCGACCCGGCCGCCGTCCCCTTGTTGTCATCGTTCAGCTTTGCCGCCTTGGCGGCCGCCCGCGACGCCGCCCCCGACCTGCCGCGCGGCTACTTGCTGGACCGGATTCCCGACGACTGGCAGGCGCAGGCGCGGGAGTTGGGCGCGGTCGCCATCCATACCAACCACAAGCATCTGACCAGCGACCTGGCGCGGGCGATCAAGGCCGCCGGCTATGGCTTGTTTTGCTATACCGTCAACGAGCCCGAGCGGGGCAGGGAGATCCTGTCCTGGGGCGTGGACGGCTTTTGCACCGACCGCATCGATCTGATCGGGCCAACGTTTGCCTGACAGCCAGCCTGGCAACCCTTCCCCTGGCGGGGTCATATATAATCAACCCTTTGCATTTGCCAGCTACCTCTGCTCACGACATGAAATCATCTGAAATCCGCGACAAATTCCTCAAGTTTTTTGAATCCAAGGGTCATTCGATTGTCCGTTCCAGCTCCCTGGTACCTGGCAACGACCCGACCTTGCTGCTGACCAACAGCGGCATGGTGCAATTCAAGGACGTGTTCACCGGCACCGACAGCCGTCCGTACACCCGCGCCACCTCCGTGCAGCGCTGCGTCCGCGCCGGCGGCAAGCACAACGATCTGGAAAACGTCGGCTACACCGCGCGCCACCACACCTTCTTCGAAATGCTGGGCAACTTCAGCTTCGGCGACTATTTCAAGCGCGACGCCATCAACTTCGCCTGGGAACTGCTGACCAAGGTTTACGGCCTGCCGGCAGAGAAGCTGACCGTCACCGTCTACATGGAAGATGACGAGGCCTACGATATCTGGGCCAACGAAGTGGGCGTGCCGAAAGAGCGCATCATCCGCATCGGCGACAACAAGGGTTCGCGTTACGCTTCGGATAACTTCTGGCAGATGGCCGACACCGGCCCATGCGGCCCGTGCACCGAGATCTTCTACGACCACGGCGCCGACATTCCAGGCGGCCCGCCGGGCTCGCCGGACGAAGACGGCGACCGTTTCATCGAAATCTGGAACCTGGTGTTCATGCAGTTCAACCGCGACGAAGCGGGCGTGATGCACAAGCTGCCGAAGCCGTGCGTCGACACCGGCATGGGCATGGAGCGCCTGGCCGCCGTGCTGCAGCACGTGCATTCGAACTACGAGATCGACCTGTTCCAGGCCCTGATCAAGGCCGCCGCGCGCGAAACCGGCGCCACCGACCTGGAAAACAAGTCGCTGCGCGTGATCGCCGACCACATCCGCGCTTCGGCGTTCATGATCGTCGACGGCGTGATTCCGGGCAGCGAAGGCCGCGCCTACGTCCTGCGCCGCATCATCCGCCGCGCGCTGCGCCACGGCCACAAGCTGGGCCAGACCAAGCCGTTCTTCTACAAGCTGGTGGCCGACCTGGCGATCGAGATGGGCGGCGCCTATCCGGAGCTGGAAGAAGCCAAGGAGCGCGTCGCCCAGATGTTGAAGGCCGAGGAAGAGCGTTTCGGCGAGACGCTGGAAACCGGCATGAAAGTATTGGAAGCCCAACTGGCCAAGGACAGCACCGGCATCGACGGCGCCACCGCCTTCACCCTGTACGAAACCTACGGCTTCCCGCCGGACCTGACGGCAGACATCTGCCGCGAGCGTAACATCAGCTTCGACCAGGAAGGCTATGACGCCGCCCTGAAGGAAAGCCAGGAGCTGTCGCGCAAAGGCGGCAAGTCCATCAAGGACAGCAAGGTCGAATACGCGGGCGAGAAGAACAAGTTCGTCGGTTACGACAACCTGAGCCATGCCACCGCCAAGATCGTCGCGCTGTACGCGGGCGGCACCTCGGTGCAGGAACTGACGGCCGGCCAGTCGGGCATCGTGGTGCTGGACACCACGCCGTTCTACGCCGAATCGGGCGGCCAGGTCGGTGACCAGGGCACGATCACTGCCGGCGCCGCCGCCTTCAGCGTCGACGACACGCTGAAAATCCAGGCCGACGTGTTCGGCCACCACGGCACCTTGTCCGCCGGTTCGCTGAAAGTGGGCGGCGCGGTCAGCGCCGACGTCGACCAGGGCAAGCGCGCGCGCACCATCCGCAACCACTCGGCGACCCACCTGATGCACAAAGCCCTGCGCGAAGTACTGGGCGGCCACGTGGCGCAAAAGGGCTCGCTGGTCGACGCGGACAAAACCCGTTTCGACTTCAGCCACAACGCGCCGCTGACGGCCGAGCAGATCGCCGAAGTGGAAGCCAAGGTCAATAAAGAGATCCTGGAAAACCACGCGACCAAGGCGCAGCACATGTCGTTCGACGACGCCGTCAAGCATGGCGCGATGGCGCTGTTCGGCGAGAAGTACGGCGACGAAGTGCGCGTGCTCGACATCGGCACCTCGAAAGAGCTGTGCGGCGGCGTCCACGTGCAGCGCACCGGCGACATCGGCCTGTTCAAGATCATTTCGGAAAGCGGCGTCGCCGCCGGTATCCGCCGCGTCGAAGCGGTGACCGGCGAGGGCGCGCTGGCGCTGGTGCAGTCGATGAACCGCCGCCTGCTGGAAGCGGCCGCCGCGCTGAAGTCGAATCCTGAGGAACTGACCGCGCGTATCGGCCAGGTGCAGGACCATGTCAAGGCGCTGGAGAAGGAACTGGCCGCGCTGAAGTCGAAGCTGGCTTCCGGGCAGGGCGACGAGCTGGTCACGCAAGCGGTGGACGTCAACGGCATCAAGGTGCTGGCGGCCACGCTGGACGGCGCCGACGTGGCCCGCCTGCGCGAGACCATGGACAAGCTCAAGGACAAGCTGAAGACCGCGGCCATCGTGCTGGCAAGCGTTGCCGACGGCAAGGTCAGCCTGATCGCCGGCGTGACGGCGGACGCCACCTCCAAGGTCAAGGCCGGCGAGCTGGTGAACTTCGTTGCACAACAAGTGGGCGGAAAAGGCGGTGGTCGCCCCGATATGGCGCAGGCCGGCGGTACCGATCCGAGCGGCTTGCCGGCGGCGCTCGCCGGTGTGGCGGCCTGGGTGGGCGAGCGCGCTTCGAAATAAGTGCGGTAGCTATCAGCCTGCAACCACGGCGCTAACGCACCACCTGAGCGGCCCGCGTGTCAAGCGCGGGCCGCTGTTGTTTAAGCAGACTTATTGTAAAATCGCAAGTTCCCGTTGCGAACTTGCAACGCGCAATGAACTATTTTGGTGCAGCGCGTCAACGGCTGCAAATTGGAGTACTATGGCGAAAGTGCTCAACAAACTAGCGGGTTCTTGATGACCGACACGATACTTGAAAACGAAATCATGGAATTCCATAAAGAACTCGACGCGCGCGGCCTGAATTGCCCGCTGCCGATTCTTAAGGCTAAAAAAGCCTTATCCGAGCTGCAAAGCGGCGAAGTGCTGCGCATCATGGCAACCGACCCCGGTTCCGTGCGCGACTTCCAGGCGTTCGCCAAACAAACCGGCAACGCGCTGCTGTCCCACGTGCAAACCGGACGCGAATTCGTCTTTTTGATGCAGCGCAAATAAGCGCCTGCCATCCCTGCGTCACTCTTCCCTCGTAGAACCGCCGTCTAAGGAAATAGTTTTTAGACGGTTTCTACTAGCGAAAAATCGCACGATCGTGCTTTAATTTCTTGTGCGCGGCGGATTTCTCATATAATCTAGCCCACATTTAGTCCCGAACATTTATACATTTTCCCAAAGGCACAGCTATGAAAGTCTTGGTACCCGTCAAACGCGTGGTCGACTATAACGTCAAGGTTCGCGTCAAGTCCGACGGCACTGGCGTCGATATCGCCAACGTCAAAATGTCGATGAACCCTTTCGATGAGATCGCGCTGGAAGAGGCGATGCGCCTGAAGGAAGCCGGCAAGGTCACCGAAGTGGTGGCGGTGTCGTGCGGCGTGACCCAGTGCCAGGAAACCCTGCGTACCGGCATGGCGATCGGTGCCGATCGCGGCATCCTGGTCGAGACTTCGGTCGAGCTGGAGCCGCTGGCCGTCGCCAAGCTGCTCAAGGCGCTGGCCGACAAGGAACAGCCACAGCTGATCATCCTGGGCAAGCAGGCGATCGACGACGACTCCAACCAGACCGGCCAGATGCTGGCGGCCCTGCTGGGTTGGCCGCAAGCGACGTTCGCGTCGAAAGTGGTGCTGGAGGATGGCAAAGTGACCGTCACCCGCGAAGTGGACGGCGGCCTGGAAACCCTGGCGCTGACCCTGCCGGCGATCGTCACCACCGACTTGCGCCTGAACGAGCCGCGCTATGTGACCCTGCCGAACATCATGAAGGCGAAGAAAAAGCCGCTGGACGTGACCAAGCCGGAAGACCTGGGCGTCGATGTGACCCCGCGCCTGAAAACCCTGAAAGTCGTCGAGCCTGCCAAGCGCTCGGCCGGCATCAAGGTCCCGGACGTCGCCACCCTGGTCGCAAAACTGCGCACCGAAGCCAAAGTCATCTAAAGGAACAATCATGGTCGCATTAGTCATCGCAGAACACGACAACGCCAGCCTGAAGGGCAGCACCCTCCACACCGTGACCGCGGCCGCCCAGTGCGGCGGCGACGTGCACGTGCTGGTCGCAGGTTCCAACGCCGGCGCCGCAGCAGCCGCCGCCGCGCAAATCGCCGGCGTGTCGAAAGTCATCGTGGCCGACGCCGCGCACTTTGCCGACGGCCTGGCCGAGAACGTCGCCGAGCAGGTGCTGGCGCTGGCAGGCTCGTACAGCCACATCCTGGCCCCGGCCACCGCCTACGGCAAGAACATCCTGCCGCGCGTGGCCGCCAAGCTGGACGTCGCGCAGATTTCTGAAATCACCAAAGTCGATTCGCCCGACACCTTCGAGCGTCCGATCTATGCCGGTAACGCCATCGCCTACGTGCAATCGTCGGACAAGATCAAGGTCATCACCGTGCGCTCGACCGGCTTCGACGCCGCCGCCACCGGTGGTTCGGCCGCGACCGAGACCGTCACCGCCGTCGGCGATTCGGGCAAGTCGAGCTTTGTCGGCCGCGAGCTGGCCAAATCGGACCGCCCTGAGCTGACCGCCGCCAAAGTCATCGTTTCCGGTGGCCGCGGCATGGGTTCGGGCGACGCCTTCAAGATCCTGGAACCGCTGGCCGACAAGCTCAACGCCGCCATGGGCGCCTCGCGCGCAGCGGTTGATGCCGGCTACGTGCCGAACGACTGGCAAGTTGGCCAGACCGGCAAGATCGTCGCGCCGACCCTGTACATCGCCGTCGGTATCTCCGGCGCGATCCAGCACTTGGCCGGCATGAAGGATTCGAAGACCATCGTCGCGATCAACAAAGATCCGGAAGCACCGATCTTCTCCGTGGCCGACTACGGCATCGTTGGCGATCTGTTCGAAATCGTGCCGCAACTGGTCGCAGAACTGGGCTGACAGCCTGAGCGCACCCGAGCCACGCTGATCCGGCACCGCCGGATTGCCGTGGCTTTTTTCTTGGAGACATAAGATGCCCTATCAAGCACCCCTGAAAGACATGCTGTTCGTCATGAACGAACTGGCGGACCTGGCCGGCGTCAACGCGCTGCCGGGCAATGAAGACGCGACCCCGGACACGGCCGAAGCCATCCTGGAAGAGAACGCGAAATTCGTCAGCAACGTCATCGCGCCGTTGAACCATCCGAGCGACAAGGAGCCGAGCTATTGGCACGACGGCCAGGTGACCACGTCCAAGGGCTTCAAGGAAGCCTTCAAGGCGTTCGGCGAGGCTGGCTGGCAGGGTGTGCAGCATCCGGTGGAGTTCGGCGGCCAGGGCTTGCCCAAGCTGCTGGCGACGCCGTGCATCGAAATGCTCAACGCGGGCAGCATCTCGTTCGCGCTGTGCCCGTTGTTGTCGGATGGCGCGATCGAAGCGTTGCTGACGGCCGGCAGCGACGAGCAGAAAGCCATCTATCTGGAAAACCTGGTGTCGGGCAAGTGGACCGGCACCATGAACCTGACCGAGCCGCAAGCCGGCTCCGACCTGGCCGCCGTGCGCACCCGCGCCGTGCCGCAGGGCGACGGCACCTACAAGGTGTTCGGCACCAAGATCTACATCACCTACGGCGAGCACGATTTCTCCGAGAACATCGTCCACCTGGTGCTGGCGCGCACGCCGGATGCACCGGCTGGCGTTAAAGGTATCTCGCTGTTCATCGTACCGAAGTTCCTGGTCAACGCGGACGGCTCCATCGGTGAGCGCAACGACGCGCACTGCGTCTCGGTCGAACACAAGCTGGGCATCAAGGCCAGTCCGACCGCCGTGCTGCAATTCGGCGACCACGGCGGCGCCATCGGCACCCTGGTCGGCGAGGAAAATCGCGGCCTGGAATACATGTTCATCATGATGAACGCGGCGCGTTTCGGCGTCGGCCTGCAGGGCATCGGCCTGGCCGAGCGCGCGTATCAAAAGGCTGTGGCGTTCGCCAAGGACCGCGTGCAGTCGCGCGATCTGGCCGGCTCGGCCGGTCCGGTGGCGATCATCCATCATCCGGACGTGCGCCGCATGTTGATGAATATGCGTTCGCAAACCGAGGCGGCGCGCGCGCTGGCCTACGTCGGCGCCGGCATCAGCGATGTCGCCCACAGCCACGCCGACGCGGAAACGCGCAAGGCCAATCTGGCGGTGTACGAGTATCTGGTGCCGATCATCAAGGGCTGGTCGACCGAGATGTCGCAGGACGTCTCCCGTGATGGCGTGCAGGTGCATGGCGGCATGGGCTTCATCGAAGAAACCGGCGCCGCGCAGCACTATCGCGATGCGAAGATTTTGACGATTTACGAGGGCACGACGGCGATCCAGGCCAACGATCTGGTCGGCCGCAAGACCGTGCGCGACGGCGGCGCTGTCGCCAAGGGCATCATCGCCCAGGTGCGCGCGACCGAAGCGGAGCTGGCCGCAGGCGGCTCGGCCGACTTCAAGGCGATCCTGGCGCAGCTGTCGGCCGGCAGCAAGGATCTGGAGGCGGTGGTGGAGTACGTGGTCGCCAACATGAAGAGCGACATCAAGGGCGTGTTCTCGGGCAGCGTGCTGTACCTGAAACTGGCCGGCATCGTGCTGGGTGGCTGGCAGATGGCGCGTGCCGCCGTGATCGCGCAGCAGAAGCTGGACGCCAATGACGGTGACGCCGGCTTCTACAAAGCCAAGATCGCCACCGCGCGCTTCTTCGCCGATCACATCCTGTCGCAATCGTCGGGCCTGCGCACGGCGATCATTGACGGCAGCGCCGGCGTGCTGGCGTTGAGCGAGGACCAGTTCTAAGCTCGCATCAGGCGTTGACGTTAAAACTGACGTTGAGACACGTAGGGCGGATTAGCGAAGCGTAATCCGCCATGCATGCGCCGCCGACGGCTCATCCATGGCGGATTACGGCGTCCCGCCTAATCCGCCCTGCGTGGAACCGTGGCAACGGTTTCTTTACTGGAGTTGAATCCATTTTCGTGCGCGTTGCGTAAAACGAGGATGTTCACAGTGAGGTTTGCCATGAAATCCATCGTTATCGCTCCCATCAAAAATACCCGCAAAGCCTATGCCGTGCAACGCATGAACGAGGCTGCCCGCCGCATGCTGCAAGCAAAAACTGCGTCCGAGGAAATCACGGCCGGCCACTGGGTTCTGGCCTGGGCCGTCGCCGCTGGGGCGCGCCCATCAGCCCGCTCGGTACGCGAGGCCGAGGCAGCCATTTCGACACTGGTCGAATTCCGACTTCATTGACTAGAGTTCCTGTCCGAACATGATGCGATGGCCGTCGATGGTGCGAACGCCAAACTCGCGCATGCCCCACGGCTTGTCCGCCAGCGTTTGCGTGAACTCGGCGCCGGCGGCCTGATACTCGGCAAACACGGCGGCGGCGTCCGATACCGTCACATACCCATACCAGGAATGGTCGCCCAGCTGCGCCGGCGGGGTGGCGTCGATGCACTCGCCGAGCATCACGCGAAAGCTTCCGCGCGACAGAAACGTCCAGCCGGGCGCCGTGAAGTCTATCTCCAGACCGAGAACCGACGTGTAGTAGTTCGTGGACCTGGCGAGATCAAGCACGCCCAGCGTGAATCTGACATTGGTGAAATCTGCCATCGGTGTCTCCTTATTGAATCGCCGCCATTGCGGGCGTACCCATCACATCCACAATCGCCTGATACACCCGCACCGGTTCCTCGGCGATGCGGTTGAGCACGTAGAGGAAATGCTCCTCGCCGAAGACCACGTATTCGCGGGTGGTGAAGCCGCGCGCCTTGAGTCCGGCGATGTTTTCGGCGCCCAGGCCGATCAAGGATTCGAATTCATACCAGCGCGGATCGATGCGCTCCTTCAGAATCAGTTCGCCGAGGTCCGCCTGGATCGAACGGTCGTGCGTGGCGATAGAGCACTTGTGGCCGCTTAGCAGCAGCTCTCCGGCGTACGTGCGATACGCCGCCGCCAGCTCCGGGCTGTTGCGGTCGTAGGAAATCTCCGCCGACTCCAGAAACGCGCCTTTGACCAGCCGGATGCGGCCGGGAATCTTCATCAACTCCGGCAGGTCGCGCGCGGTGCGGTGGCGCTTGGCCGGCACCGTGATGCCGACATTATGCAAGCCGTCCTCCTGGTGCAGCCGCGCGTAGATGGCGTAGATGTCGTCGGCGCGGTCCGCGCCTTCCATCGAGATCATCACTTCGCGGTTGATTTCGGCGGCCGCCAACGCCACGCGGCGCAGGTTCCGGTAGCCCAGCTCCAGGTCCACCATCGACCCGACGTGCGACAGGTCCAGCGAGATCGAGCAGTTCAGGTTGCGCTGGCCGACCGCGCGTGTCAGTTCCATGAACACTTCCGTCTCCGCCATCGCGAAGGCTTCGTCGCGCACGCTCTCGCCCATGTATTCGACCGAGGCCGCGTGGCCCTGGGCGATGATGCTCTCGACGCGCGCCAGCGCTTCCGCGACCGTCTGGCCCGCCACGTAGCGATGCGAGACCTTGTGCATGTAGGCGCGCAGCAGCGGGTCGTTGCAGAATTTTTCCTTGGCCGATTCGTCGAGCGCCAATGCGCGCAGCGCCGTCGCGGCTTGATCGACGAGGGCTTGCCATTGGGCAGGGAAGCTGGGTGCGGACACGGTGTCTCCTGAAATGATGGAATAAACAACACATTGTGTCACAGCGAGGCCGGCTCGTCCAAGCCGCCGCCGACGGCCTCGCCGATGCCGCGCCCGATGATTGCGCAATCTCAGGCGCGTGAATATACGCCGAAAAATACCCGGAATACTGTATTTTTTTGGCAACTTACCGCAAATTAAACGGTTGACGGCGTTGTCATAAAGGCAGAATATCCAAAAATGATTGCGTATAACATTTTTCGTGTTAGGAGGTGCGGAGGCTATAAAGGTAATAAAGATTGGTAGAGAAAAACAAAAAATAATGCGCCCAAGGCGCTGACCACACAGGCAACAATGCCTGGTAGAGGAGACAGTATGGACAGTAAGTTGATCGACGCGCCACGGCGCGGACCAGGTATGGGCGGGCGCATTGCCGCCACCTTCGTCGCAGGCATCATTTCAAGCGCGCACGCGCAGACCACTCCTGCACCGGCAACCGTGCCGGCCTCGTCGCAGACTCCGGCCCAGGCTTCCGAGGCGACCGAGGACAAAGACGCGCAGCAGCCCGTCAAGCCGACCGTGGTCGTCAACGGTTACCGCAGCTCGCTGGCGCTGTCGGCCAACGAAAAACGCGAGAACGTCGGCCTGAGCGACACCGTGTTTTCCGAAGACATCGGCAAATTCCCCGACCCCAACATCGCCGACGCGCTGGCCCGCGTGCCCGGCGTGACCGTGCGTCGCGCCGAGATCGACGGCGAGGGCCTGAACATTTCCATTCGCGGCATGGGCGCGGCCTTTACCCGGGTGCTGCTCAACGGCGCGCCGATGGCGTCGGCCTCGGCCGGCAGCTGGGGCGGCAACATCAGCGCCAACCGCGAAGTGGACATGGACTTCCTGCCATCCGAGCTGTTCCGCAGCGCCAGCGTCTACAAAAGCCAGCAGGCCAGCCTGATCGAGGGCGGCATCGCCGGCACGGTCAACATGCGCAGCGTGCGTCCGTTCGATAAAAGCGGTTTCCGCTCGGCCTTCACGCTCAGCGGCAACTACCGCGAGCAGAACGGCAAGATGGGCACCACCGGGTCGGGCCTGATCAGCAACACCTGGACCAGCAACACCTGGGGCAAGTTCGGCCTGCTCGGCGGCGTGGCCTTCGGCGACACCAAGTACAAAACCGACGGCTTCCAGTCGGTCGACATGCGCAACTTGCAGCTCAAGTCGTTCCAGGCCAACGCCGCCGACAAGCCCAACAGCACTGGCGGCGGCTCGCAGTCGACGCCGGACACGGTGCCGTCCGGAATGGCGCTGAACGATTTGCCCGAGTACGCCCGCTCCATCCTGGTGCCGGGCAAGCAGATCGACCGCGCCATGCTGCTCGCGCTCAATCCCGGCGCCACCATCCAGCAAATCGACAACGCGCTGATGGCCCGCCTGGGCCGCCATCTGGTGTACGAGGGCGAGCGCAAGCGCGTCGGCGAAGTGCTCAGCATGCAGTGGCAGCCGAACGACAAGTGGGACGTGTACCTGGACCTGGTCGCGGCGCAGAAGCGCAACCAGATGACCTACCAGGCGATGAACGTCGGCACCCGCGCCAACACGGTCATCCCGATCGGCATGGAGTTCGACCGCAGCGATTGCACCTATGGGTGCGTGGTCAACAAGGCGGTCCTGGCCAACACCTTCTGGTCGCTCGAATACCGTCCGATGGAGGAGAAGACCAAGTTCCACAGCATCAATCCAGGCTTCGAATTCCGGCCGACCGACAAGCTGACCATCGACGCCCACTTCAACGCCACCAACAGCACTTTCTACCGCGACATGCCGACGGTGCTGTTCGCCACGCGCTCGCCCAACTCGGTGATTAATTACGACAACAGCCGTCCCGGCCTGCCGCCCGTCTACACCGGCAACCTGGACATCAACGATCCGTCCAACTTCGGCTGGAACCAGGGCGGCCAGGGCCTGTCGGGCCTGCGCATGGACCTGTACGAGCGCACCAACACCACCCGCGGCACGCGCCTGAACGTGGCCTGGGGCGACAACGACTTCAACATCAAAGTCGGCGGCGCCTACGACGACATCAAGCGCCGCTACCGTGGCTTCTCGGTGGCCGACGCCTGGATGAATGTCGCTTGCGGCAACAACGTGAGCGTGCGCTACTTCGCGCCCAACCCGCAGCTGCGCTCGCCGCAAGGATGTGATGGCCGCAGCGCGCCGGGTCCGGTCACCGACGCCGCCACCGCCTATCCGGGCTATGGCACCGGTTCGACCAGCGGCATGACCGCGCCGCTGACCTACCTCGGTTCGGTGGTGCCGAATGCCGCCGTGCCCAATTACGCCCAGCCTTCGGGCAACGGCTTCATCACGGTCGACTGGCCGAAGTTCGCGAAGGACACCGACTATCAATACTTCCGCGACAATATCTACCGCGGCTTCGGCAACGGCAGCGGCGGTTACATCCGCGAGGCGGTGAGCGCGTTCTATACCGAAGTCAATGGCCGCAACCAGGTGTTCGGCCGCACCTTGCGCTACAACGCCGGCGTGCGCTACGCGCGCACCAAGCAGACCATCGGCGCGCTGACGGTGGGCGCCGATCCGCGCAACGCCAACCTGCGCAACGGCGGCCTGTACGATAACCTCAGCGTGTGGGCCTATGAATCGACCACCTACAGCAATACGCTGCCGTCGGCGACGATGGCCTACAACCTCACGCCGTCGCTGATCGCGCGCCTGTCGGGCTCGAAATCGCTGACGCGCGCCAACCCCGCCGACCTGCGCCAGACCCAGTTGACGATCGGCGACCAGGGGCTGCGCCAGGGTAACCTGACCAATCCCAACCTCAAGCCGTTCGAGGCCAACAACCTCGATCTGGGGCTGGAGTATTACATCACCCGCGAGGCTTACGTCTCGGTCAGCGGCTTTGCCAAGGACATCATCAGCCGCCCCGGCCAGCGCGTCACCCAGTACTCGCTGGCGCAGCTCGACGCGCGCTTCGGCACCGTCGGCTTGACCGACGCGCAGCAGCAGTCGGTCAACGCCAGCGGCGGGCGCGACAAGCATCTGGTCGAGATTTCCGAACCCTACAACATCGACACCAAGCTCAAGGTGCGCGGGCTGGAATTCACGTGGCAGCAACCGCTGGATATGTTGCCGGTCAAGGGCTTCGGCCTCGCCGCCAACTTCACTTACGCCAAGCAAAAGGACGAGGCGAAGGATGCGCCGCCGGTGGCCGGCGTGCCGCCGCGCACCAACAACCTGACCTTGTACTACGAGCGTAACGGCTTGAACGTACGTGTCGCGCGGCAGTACACGGCCTCGCACGTGGTCAACACCGGCACCGGCCTGACCGTTCCCGGCGGCGCCTATGCGTACACGACGGAGCGGTCGCAGGTCGATCTGTCGGTGGGCGCGAATCTGAAGCAGCTGTTCAATTTCCGCTACAACACCGATCTGACGTTGAGCGTGTGGAACGCGAACAAGGCCATCAGCCGCACCTACACGCAGTTCAGCAACGCCGTGGCCGACGAGTACAAGCCCGGCGCGGCGTACACCTTGTCGCTGCGGACGACTTTCTGATGAAGATGGCCCGGCTCACGCACCATCGGCTCGTCGCGCGCATCGTTTGCGCGGCGTTGCTGGCGGCCGCGCCGGGCCTGCCTCCGGCGCAAGCCGGAAAGCAGGCCAAGGCGCAGGCCAAGGCGCAGGCCAAGGCGCCGGCCCAGCCCAGGACCTGGACCGCAGACAACGGCAATGGCACCTTCAGCAATCCCTTGTTCTACGACGAGTTTTCCGATCCGGATCTGATCCGCGTCGGCGACTGGTTCTATATGACCGGCACCACCATGCACGCGATGCCAGGCTTGCCGGTGATGCGGTCCAGGGATCTCGTCAACTGGGAATTCCTCAGCTACGCCGCGCCGAAGCTGGATTTCGGTCCGCAGTTCCGGCTGGAGGAGGGCAAGGAGATCTATGGGCAGGGGATCTGGGCGCCCAGCCTGCGCTTCCATAACGGCACGTTCTATATCTTCACCAACATCAACCGCCGGGCGACGCAGGTCTACTCCGCAACCGACCCGCGCGGACCGTGGAAACATCACGAAATGCGGCGCAGCCTGCACGACCTGTCGGTGCTGTTCGACGACGACGGCAAAGCGTATGCCGTCTGGGGGCACCAGACCCTCCAGGTCGCCCGCCTCAACGACGACCTGACCGACATCGTGCCCGGCTCGGAAACGACCTTGTTCGACAAGGATGACGGCATGGGGGAGGGCGCACACTTTTATAAAATCGACGGCAAGTACTTCATCCTCAGTGCCAACTACGCCGGCGGGTTCCGCATGCCGGCCGCGCGTGCCGACAACGTCTACGGTCCCTACGAGGTCAACCGCGCGATCAGCAAGGACGAGGGCTTTGGTTTGGCGCGCGGCAACCGCATGAAGGAAGCCAGGCCGCCGTTCGTCATCGACCGGCCCAAGCCGGGGTCCGGCGACGCGACGACACTGCACCAGGGCGGCATCGTGCTCACGCCGGCGGGCGAGTGGTGGGCCTTTTCCATGATGGACTACAACTCGGTCGGACGCCTGACCGGTCTGTCGCCGGTGACATGGAAAGACGGTTGGCCTTATTTTGGCCTGCCGGGCAATCCGGGGCGCAGTCCGCGCACGTGGGTCAAGCCGAAGACCGCCGCTCCCCAGCCGACCCGAGTACCGTACGAGCGCAGCGACGACTTTTCCGGCGATAAGTTAAAGCCGATCTGGCAATGGAACCACGTGCCGGTCGACGATAAATGGTCGCTGACGCAGCGGCCGGGGTTCCTGCGCCTGCACTCGCTGCCGGCGACATCGTTTTGGGACGCGCGCAATAGCCTGACCCAGCGCGCCATTGGGCCGGTATCGTCACCGACGGTCGCGCTGGACCTTACGGGGATGAAAGAGGGCGACATCGCCGGCCTTGGTTTGCTGAATCTGCCCTACGCCACGCTAGGCGTCGAAAAAACCACCGAAGGCCTGAATGTCGCGCTATTCGACCAGATCAGTGGGCAGACCACGCGGATTCCGCTGGCCGCGCATCGAATCTGGCTGCGCGCCGACTGTGATTTCCTGACGGAGCAGGCGAGCTTCAGCTATTCGGTGGACGGCAAGCGTTTCGTCGACATCGGCGGCCTCTGGACTATGGTGTTTCAGCTCAAGACATTCCAGGGCGTGCGCTATGCGCTATTTAATTACAATGTTACCGGAGCGGAAGGTGGATACGCCGATTTCGACAGCGTCGATATCGCGGAGCCGATGCCGCGTGGCTTGATGCGTGCGATTCCGTTCGGCAAAACCATTCGACTGGCCTCTTATCAAGCCGAGACCGGTCTGACCATCACCGGAGACAAGCTGAGCGCTTCCGTACCGACAAGCTTCAAGGTGAAGGATATGGGGCTGGGCCGGGTCGCGTTGGCATCCGGTATGCGTTATCTGGCGGTGGACAAGGAGGGTGTTGTCAGCCTGCAGGCCGGAAAACCTGGCGCGGCGCACAGTTTCCAGTGGATGGAAACGCCGACGGGGGAGTTGCTGCTGATGTCGATCGCGAACAATCGCTACCTGCGCATCGATCCGAAGACAGGGGAGGTGGTGGCAAACAGCCCGGGACCTTTGCCGGACGGCAGCGATGGCGTGCGATTCATCTGGTCGCACGCCAACTAACCAAACCCCCCGGGGTCAAGTCTAACATTCGTACACGAACACAACCATCAGGTAGTTCAGCTCGTGTATGAATGTTAGACTTGACCCCAGGTGGGGGTTAGCGGCGGACGATGCTGCCGTTCGAGCGCTTGACCTGGTCGCCCTTCATCATGCCCGGGTCTTCTTCGAAGACGTAGCTGTCGTGCTTGCCGTCTTCGTATTCGACGTTGACGGTCCATTGCTTGCTCGAACGCGCGTGTTCCTCGACCTTTTTGCCGGCGTAGGCGCCACCGGCGGCGCCCGCCACGGTGGCGAGCTTGCGGCCGCCGCCGCTGCCGACCTGGTTGCCCAGCAGGGCGCCGGCGACGCCACCGGCGATCAGACCGACCGCGCTGCCTTCACCCTTCTTTTCGCCCAGCACGACCGAGGTGACCCGGCCGCAGTCGATGCAGTTGGCGGCCGGCTTGGCCGTACCGGCACTTTTATAGTCGGCCTTCGCTTGCGTGTTGGACTTGTTGAATTCGGACTTGGCGTCGCGCAGACATTGCATGCGGGCGCTCGATTCGGTTTCCTCGGCGCACAGCTTCTTGTCTTCCGCGTAGCGGGTGGCGATGCGCTTGGTTTCGGCGTTGTAGTGCTGCTTTGGAGTCTGGGCTTGCGCGGCGGACGTCAGGGCGGCCAGCGTAATCGCCAGCACAATTGAACGTTTATTCATCAGTATGTCTCCTATTGTTGGCTTAGCCATAAGCGCCCCCAGTGTACAGTAAGTCAAATAATCGTGAGATTGTGGCAATCAAGCTGGCGGCCCCTACCATCATGCTGGCGACCAGGATGATGGCCAGCGGCCAGCGCGACTCCGATTGCTTGCCCGATGCCGGGTTGAAGCGCGCATCCCACTTCTCGTCGGCCATCAATCCCAGCACCAGCGCCTCCAAGAAACCGACCAGTCCGGAGATCATGATCGGCAGTACTTTATAGAAGCCGTCCACATCCGGCGCCCCCTTGGCGATGATCCAGGCCAGAGGGAGGCAGGCCAGATGCGCCCACAGCCACGGATCGCGCGGACCGCGCAGGTACAAACGGTGCAGGCCGAGCCCGCCGAACAGGAAGGCCAGCAGGGCGGCGACGGTCTTGTTCTTGTGGCGTGCGGAAGGGGCGGTGGGATGCGCGGTGTGGTGCGGATTCATCATGGTTATCGATTAAATAGCCGGAAAGCATGCAGTATCGGTCATAATACCGGCCCGGCCCACCTTTTTATCGCTGTGGCTATTGCCCCGTGCGCCGGAACGGGGGATAATCTTCGATTACCCCAATTCGCCCGATTATTTCATTAACGCTTGCTGCTTCGCGGCAAAGCGCGCTATAATTTGCGGCTTTTTCCGTCCTAGCACACTTTTTGGAAATATTATGGTCGTTATTCGTTTAGCTCGTGGAGGCGCCAAGAAGCGTCCGTTCTTCAACATCGTTGCAACCGACTCGCGCAATCGCCGCGATGGCCGTTTCATCGAACGCATCGGTTTCTACAACCCGATGGCGCAAGGCGGCGAAGTGCCACTGCGCATCACCGCTGACCGTCTGGCTCACTGGCAATCGGTTGGCGCACAATTGTCGCCTACCGTCGCTCGCCTGGTAGCGTCGAACAAAGCCGTTTAAGTCTGGCTGCTGGTTTGACCGATAAGAATGCATCCGGGGTGCAAGTCCCCGACGATCTGGCACAGGTAGGCTTTGTCTTCGGTGCTTACGGCGTCGCTGGCTGGGTGAGGATACGTCCTTTCTCGGAAGATGCGGATGCGCTCCTCTCGGTGAAAACCTGGTGGATCGACAAGCCAAGCTTGCACAATGTCGAAGTCAAGCAGTCCAAACTGCATGGCGGCGACGTGGTCGCACAGCTGGTGGGAGTGACCGATCGGGACGTCGCAGAAGCGCTCAAGGGCGCCGCTGTTTCGGTTCCGCGCAGTTCGTTCCCGGCCTTGTCCGATGATGAGTTTTACTGGACCGAGCTGATTGGTCTGGATGTAGAGAATTTGCAAGGTGAGCACCTCGGTACGGTGACTGACATGATGAGCAACGGTCCGCAGTCGATCTTGCGCATTACGGCAGCCGTCGCTGAAGGCACTGACCCAGAAATTGCGGCGCAAGAGCGCCTGATCCCATTTGTCGAAGCGTTCATCATCAAGGTGGACAAGGCGGCGAAAAAGATCACCGTCGACTGGGGCCTTGATTACTAAAGAACATAAGGGCGGCCCGCCGTGCAATTCGATGTCGTGACCCTGTTCCCCGAAATGTTCGCCGCACTGACGCAGTCGGGGGTCACCCGGCGCGCGTTCGAACAGAATAAATGTGGCTTGTCGTTGTGGAATCCGCGTGATTTCACCACCGACAATCACCGCACCGTGGATGACCGCCCCTATGGCGGCGGCCCCGGCATGGTGATGCTGGCCAAACCCCTGGAAGCGACGCTCAACGCGGCGAAGCAGCGCCAGACCGACGCCGGTCTGGCCGCGCCCCGCGTACTGTTCATGTCGCCCCAGGGCAAGCAGTTGACGCACGAACGTGTCATGGCGCTCAAGCAGGAACCCGGTCTGGTGATCCTGTGCGGCCGCTACGAGGCGGTGGACCAGCGTTTGCTGGACCGCTGCATCGACGAGGAAATCAGCCTCGGCGACTTCGTGCTGTCCGGCGGCGAGCTGCCGGCGATGGCCTTGATGGATGCCGTGATCCGCCAGATTCCCGGCGTGCTGAACACGGATGCGTCGGCGATCGAAGACAGTTTCGTCAACGGTCTGCTCGATTCGCCGCACTACACGCGGCCGGAAACGTACGAAGGAGTGGGTGTGCCGCCGGTACTGATGGGCGGCAACCACGCCGAGATCGAAAAATGGCGCCGCCAGCGCATGCTGGAAGCGACCGCGCGCAAGCGCCCCGATCTGCTGGTCAAGGCGCGCGAGGGCGGCCTGCTGACCAAGCATGACGAGAAATTTTTGGCAGGTTTATAAAAACCTGTTGTTGTAGAAGCTTGCGGACATGTTGTCCGCCTGTTTAACCCCATCCTCTACTGGGCGAGTGTTTGAACAGCACTCATTGCGCGCCAGCACGATGGTTTTTGGAGTCTTAAAATGAATCTGATTCAACAACTCGAGCAAGAAGAAATCGCTCGTCTGGGCAAGAAGATCCCTGATTTCGCCCCTGGCGATACCGTGATCGTCAACGTCAACGTCGTCGAAGGCACCCGCAAGCGCGCCCAGGCATACGAAGGCGTCGTCATCTCCCGTCGTAACCGTGGCCTGAACTCGAACTTCATCGTTCGTAAGATCTCGTCCGGCGAAGGCGTCGAGCGTACGTTCCAGCTGTACTCCCCGCTGATCGCTTCGATCGAAGTGAAACGCCGCGGTGACGTACGTCGCGCTAAACTGTACTACCTGCGTGATCGTTCCGGTAAATCGGCACGTATCAAGGAAAAACTGCCAAACCGTCGCCCAGCGGCGAAAGCAACCGCAGCTTAATAGCCGCGCTTGTGTTTGGAGGAAAGGGCACCACATCAAGGGGTGCCCTTTTTTATATGGAGGTCCGTTTGGCCAAACCGCTCTTTGATCCGAAACTGCTGCCGATCGACGCCATCGCCGGCGAGCCGGCCGTCGCCCGCGAGCGCCTGGTGCCGCAATGGCTGCGCAGCCGCTTCGCCGAGCAGCCGCTCTGGACGCCGGAGAGCACCGACGAGCGCCACCTGCAGCGTCCCGACGGCACGCCGGCCACGGCCGCCTCCGTGCTGATCCCGCTGGTGCTGCGCGAGACCGGCCTGACCATCCTGCTAACCCAACGCAATCCCGACCTGACCGACCATCCCGGCCAGGTCAGCTTTCCCGGCGGCCGCGCCGAATCCTACGACAGCGGCCCGGTCGACACCGCGCTGCGCGAGTGCGAGGAGGAGATCGGCCTGGACCGCGCCCACGTCGACGTCATCGGCACCATGCCCGACTATTACACCGGCACCGGCTACCGCGTCACCCCCGTCGTCGGCCTGATCGCGCCGCCGTTCGAGCTGCGGGCCGACCCGTCCGAGGTGGCCGAGATCTTCGAAGTGCCGCTGGCCTTCCTGATGGACGGCCTGAACCACCAGCGCCTGTCGGCCCAAATCGCCGGCGGCGTGCGCAGTTTCTACGCCATGCCCTATGGCGACTACTATATCTGGGGCGCCACCGCCGGCATGCTGCGCAACCTGTTCCACTTCCTGCGTGCTTGATGTCCGAACTAATAAGTTTGATTCTCCCACCACGGTGGGTTATCGTAGCGGGCATCAAGGCGTCGCCGACCTAAAAAGGACCATTAATGACATTTCTTTCCATTTTGTGCGCGCTGCTGCTCGAGCAAATGAAGCCGCTGCGCGCGGACAACCCGATTTACGCCGAGATCAAAAGTCTGGCGTTGCGGATGGAGACATGGTTCAACGCCGGCCACTCGAGCCACGGCCGCCTCGGCTGGTTCCTGATGATGGCCATCCTGATGGTGCCGACCGCGCTGATTTACTGGGTACTGAAGTACTACGACTGGTTCCTGGCCGCCTTCGCCTGGAACGTGCTGGTGGTCTACCTGACCCTCGGCTTCCGCCATTACAGCCACTATTTCACCTCGATCCAGCTGCACCTGAGCGCCGGCGACGACGCCGCCGCGCGCGCCTTGCTGGCAGAATGGACCAAGCAGGACACCGTCGGCATGGATGTCAGCGAAATCTCCCGCGTCGCCGTCGAAAAGGCGCTGATCACCACGCACCGCAGCGTGTTTGGCGTGTTCTTCTGGTTCCTGATGCCGCTCGGCCCGGCCGCCGCCGTCATGTACCGCGTCTCCGAATACCTGGCGCGCGCCTGGAATGAACCGGAACACATGCGCAATGAGGCGTTCGGCCAGTTCGCCGCGCGCGCCTTCTACTGGATCGACTGGATACCGGTGCGCTTGACCGCCGTGGCCTTCGCCGTGGTCGGCAACTTCGAGGACGCGATCTACGCCTGGCGCAATTTCGCGCACCGCTGGAACGACAAGGCGATCGGCATCATCCTGTCGGCCGGCGGCGGCGCCATGGGCGTGCGCCTGGGTACCCCGGCCGAGAACGCGGCCAAGGTGGTGCTGGTGGACGCTTCGACCGTCGACGTCAGCGACATGGAGCCGGACATGCTGCCGGGCGAGGAGCCGGGTATCCGCGCGCTGCAAAGCACGGTGGGGCTGGTGTGGCGCGCATTGTTGCTGTGGATGATGTTGTTATTGCTGTGCTCGGGCGCGGCCTGGCTCGGCGGGACGCCGTAAAAGGACGCGGAGCAGGGTACAATAGCGGTATTGCCTTGGTGCGGAATGATGAGTTTTCTGCACCAATTTGGTCATCTGTGAGGAAAGGTCGATTGAAATCAACGACTTACGTATTTAGGTCTTCTATAAGATATAATACGTAAGATTCTTCTAGAATGATATCCGCCCGGCGCACCTCGCCGGGACTTTCCACGCATTCTTGTTACCAACAAGTATCTACCCACAAGCCCCCGCTCATGGCAGAGTCAGTTCAAAAACCGGCAGAACAGCAGGAATCGTTCTTCATCCTTGGCCTCACCAGCAATGGCAGGCAGTTCCGTCCCAGCGACTGGGCCGAGCGCCTGTGCGGCGTGATGTCCTGCTTCAAGCCGGAAGGCTACGGCGGCGGACGCGACTCCCATCTGCAGTTCTCGCCGTACGTCACGCCGACGGTGGTCAACGGCGTCAAGTCGGTGGTCGTCAACGGCAAGCTGCGCGGCCTGGAGCCGCTGGCGTACCACTTCGTGATCTCGTTCGCCAAGGATAACGACCTGCAAATGGTCGACGCTTGTCTGGTCCCCGAGAAGTAAGCACTTAAGTCTCCCCTCAGAAAAATTTCGTTTTTGCCACTACCCACGTCGGCGGGGTGGGGCTATGCTGCCTGTTCATTCGTTTTTAGCGAGACACCATGAACAACAGCCGTTTGAAACACGCAGCCGTCGCCAGCATGATGCTGTGCGGCCTGTCCTTCGCCGCCACCGGCACCGCCTGGGGCGCGCCCGCAGTTGCCACGGCCAACGCCACCTCGAACGCGCCGGCCAACGCCGCCGCGATCAAACTGCCGGCTGGCGTGGTCAAGGGACCGTCGGTGGAAGGCATCACCGAATACCGGCTGCCCAACGGCTTGAAAGTGCTGCTGTTCCCGGACGCGTCCAAGCCGACGGTCACCGTCAATGTCACCTACCTGGTCGGCTCGCGCCACGAGAACTATGGCGAAACCGGCATGGCCCACCTGCTCGAACACATGCTGTTCAAAGGCTCGCCGAAGAACGGCAGCATCCCGCAGGAATTCGCCAACCGCGGCATGGACTTCAACGGCACCACCTCCTTCGACCGCACCAACTACTATGAGGTGTTCCAGGCCAGCCCCGAGAACCTGAAGTGGGCGCTCGACATGGAAGCCGACCGCATGGTGAACTCCTTCGTCGCCCGCAAGGACCTGGACTCGGAAATGACGGTCGTGCGCAACGAGTACGAGAGCGGCGAGAACAGCCCGTCCGGCGTGCTGCTCAAGCGCATGGAGAGCGTCGCCTACGACTGGCACAGCTACGGCCGCGACACCATCGGCAACCGCAGCGACATCGAAAACGTCAAGATCGACAATCTGCAGAAGTTCTACCGCACCTACTACCAGCCGGACAACGCGGTGCTGCTGGTGGCCGGTAAATTCGATCCGGCGCAAACGCTGGCGTGGATCGGCAAATCGTTCGGCGCGATCCCGAAACCCAAGCGCGTGCTGCCGCCATTCTGGACGGTCGAACCGACCCAGGACGGCGAGCGCAGTTTCGTCGTGCGCCGCAAGGGCGACATGCAGCTGGTGGTCCTCGGCTACAAGATCCCTTCAGCGCTGCAGGAGGATAGCGACGCCCTCAGTTTCATGTCCGAGATCCTCGGCGACACCCCGACCGGCCGCCTGCACAAGGCGCTGGTGGAAACCGGCAAGGCGGCGCAGGTGTTCAGCTTCCCCCAGACCGGCTACGCGCCCGGGCTGCAATTGATCGGCGCCATGGTCAAGGCCGGCGAGCCGCTGGAACCGGTGCGCGACGCGCTGATCGCGACGGTGGAGGGCTTCGCCAAGACGCCGCCGACGGCCGAGGAAATGGAGCGCGTGCGCCGCAACGTCGCCAACGGCATCGAGAAGTCGCTCAACGATCCGCAAAAGGTCGGCGTGACCTTGTCCGAGGAGATCGCGCTGGGCGACTGGCGCCTGCTGTTCCTTGACCGCGACAAGCTGCCGACGATCACGGCGGAGCAGGTCAGCGCCGCCGCCGCGCGCTACCTGAAACGCGACAACCGCACCGTCGGCACCTTCATCCCCGAGGACAATCCGCAGCGCGCCGAGATCCCGGCCGCGCCCACCGTGGCCGAGGTGATGAAAGACTTCAAGGGCAAGGACAGCGTGCTGACGTCGGAGGTGTTCGATCCGAGCCAGGACAACATCAACGCCCGCACCGAGATCAAGACCATCGGCGGCCTGCGGGTGGCGCTGCTGCCGAAGAAGAATCGCGGCGAAGCGGTGTCGGTCAATATGTCGCTGCACTGGGGCGACGAGAAGAATCTGTTCGACACCAACGCCGTCTCCGCCGCCACCAGCGCGATGCTGATGCGCGGCACCGACAAGTTCACGCGCGAGCAATTGTCCGACGCCTTCGCCAAGCTGAAAATCTCCGGAGGGCCGTTCAACTTCGAGACCACCGGACCGAATCTGGACGCGGCGCTGCGGCTGGCCGCGCACGTGGTGAAGGACGCCAGCTTCCCGGCGGCGGAGTTCGAGCAGCTGCGCCAGCAATGGCTGGTCGGTATCGAAGCGTCGCGCAACGAACCGCAGTCGCTGGCCAGCACGGAAATGGACCTCTACTTCAACCCCTATCCGAAAGGCGACGTGCGCGCGGCGGTGTCGGTGGACGAGCAACTGGCGCAGGTCAAGGCGCTCAAGCTGGAAGACGTGGTGGCCTTCCACCGCAAATACTACGGCGCCAATCACGGCGAGATCGCCGTCGTCGGCGACTTCGACAAAGCCGTGATCGGCAAGACCATCGAGGATGTGTTCTCGGGCTGGGACAGCAAGGTCTCCTACGCGCCGATCACGCGCGTCAACGCCGACAAGGCGCCGATCGTCAAAATGATCAACGCGCCGGAAAAGGAAAACGGCTTCTACACCGCGCGCCTGAACCTCGACTTGAATGTCAACGATCCTGACTATCCGCTGCTGGACCTGGCCAACTACATCTTCGGCGACGGCGGTTTGAAATCGCGGCTGATGGACCGCATCCGCCAGAAGGACGGCTTGTCGTACGGCGGCGGCACCGGCTTGCAGGCGGGCGAAATCGACCGCGCCGGCAGCTTCGAGGTCAGCGCCATCGCCGCGCCGCAGAACCTGAAAAAACTGCGGGCGGCGATCAGGGAAGAACTGGACCGGGCGGTGAAGGAAGGCTTCACGGCGACGGAACTGGCGGGCGCCAAATCCGGGCTGCTGCAGCAGCGCATCCAGAACCGCTCCAAGGACGCGGTGCTGGCCGCCGGCTGGACGCGCAACCTGTACCTGAACCGCACCTACAGCTGGAGCAAGGAATACGAGGACAAGCTGCGCGCCGCCACCCTGGCGCAAGTCAACGCCGCCTTCCGCAAAGCCATCGACCCGGCCAAGCTGACGGTGATTGTGGCCGGCGACGAGTCCAAAGCCAAAAAATAAGGGCAGTTCTGCACGATTTCCAATTATGTACTATCATTAGTTACATGAGACGAGACAGCAAACTATCCTCCATCCTGCACTTGCTGCTGCACATGGCGCACGCCGACCGGCCGTTCACCTCGGACGAGCTGGCCGGCTTCCTGGGCACCAATCCGGTGCTGGTGCGCCGTGTGCTGGCGGGCCTGCGCGAGCGTGGCTATGTCGGTTCGGACAAGGGCCACGGCGGCGGCTGGACCATTACCTGCAACCTGCGCCAGGTGACCCTGCGCGACATCTACGAGGCGGTCGGTTCGCCCACTGTGTTCGCGATGGGGAACCGCAGCGAGCAGCCCGAGTGCCTGGTGGAGCGCGCCGTCAACGACGCGCTTTCCAGCGCCTTCGACGAGGCCGAGGCTTTGCTGATCGAGCGTTTCAAGGACGTCACGCTGGCCGATTTGTCGGCCCGCTTCAACGACGAATACGCCAAGCACAAAGGAGCCTCCCATGCACATCCCACATCCGAGCACTGAATTCGACGTCATCGTCATCGGCGGCAGCTATGCCGGCCTGTCCGCCGCGATGCAGCTGGCGCGCGCCCGCCGCCGCGTCCTCGTGATCGACGCCGGCCAGCGCCGCAACCGGTATGCGCGGCATTCGCACGGCTTCCTCGGCCACGATGGCCGCGAGGCGGCGGCCATCGCCAACGACGGCCGCGAGCAGGTGATGAAGTATCCGACCGTGCGCTGGATCGAAGGCTCGGCGCAGCGGGCGGAGAAGGTGGAGCAGGGCTTCCGCGTGACCTTGCAGGACGGCGCCGCCTACAACGCGCAGCGTCTGGTGCTGGCCACCGGCGTGGTCGACGAACTGCCGCCGGTGCCGGGTTTGGCGGAGCGCTGGGGCGGCACCGTGTTCCACTGCCCCTACTGCCATGGCTATGAGCTGATGGAGGGACGCATCGGCGTGCTGGCCACCGGGCCGCTGTCGATGCATCATGCGATGATGCTGCCCGATTGGGGGCAGGTGACGTTGATACTCAATGGCGCTTTCGAACCGGACGCGGAGCAGTTGGCGTCGTTGGAGCAGCGCGGCGTGGCAATCGAGCGCACGCCGGTCAAGGCGATCACCGGGCAGGCGACGGTTGAATTGCAGGATGGGCGGGCGTTGGAGATGGCGGGTCTGTTCGTCGTCAGCCGCATGCATAGCGGCAGTCCGATGGCCGAGCAGTTGGGCTGTGAACTGGAGCAGGGTCCGATGGGTATGTACGTGCGCACCGACGCGATGAAGGCGACCAGCGTGGCCGGCGTGTACGCGTGCGGCGACGCGGCGCGCATGGCGGGCAATGTGGCGTTGGCGGCGGCCGACGGAACGCTCGCCGGCGTGTCGGCGCACCAGTCGCTGATCTTCGGTGCGACCGCCGCAGCGGCGTAGATCGCCTAAGCCGCGTTAAGCTCCGCCACAAAATCGTATAGATCGCCGCGAAAATACGAGCGGCAAAACTCCACCGCGCGGCCGTCGCGCAGAAAACCCAAGCGTTCCACGGCCAACCCCGCATCTCCCGCCCGGGCCTGGAGCAGCGCCGCCTGCTCCTCGTCGAGCAGCAGCGCGCTCAATCGCTGCAGCGCGCGCACCGGCCGGTTGTGCGCGTGCTCCAGCGCCTCGTACATCGACACCTGCACCGACTCCAGCGACGGCAAACAGGTCGCGACGACGGTGGCGTACTCGATGCACATCGGGATGTCGTCCGCATACCGGATACGGTGAAACCGGTACACGGCAGCCCCGGGGCTGAGCCGCAGCCTGAGCGCCTCCTCCGGCGTCACCGTCCCCTCGGACCGCTTGAGCCACACGCTGCGCGGCGTCCGTCCGCGCGCCCGCATGTCCTCCGAAAACGATGTCAGCTTGGCGAAATTCTTCTCGATCCGCGTGTTGATGAAGTTGCCCGAACCGGGCCGCCGCACCAGCAGTCCCTCGTCGACCAGGCCGTCGATCGCTTTCCTGACCGTGATGCGAGAGATCGACAGATCGGCCGCCAGGTGCCGCTCGGCCGGCAGCGCTTCGTCGGGCCCGAACACCCGCTGGTCGATGGCTGTGCGCAGCGCCCGTTGAAGGCGCTGGTAGAGCGGCTGGCTGCTGCCTTGTCCCAGCGTGTGCATGATCTCTGCAAGCGGTGTCATCCGTTTCGTCTCCCCTCATCCCGGGCCGGGCCGCCGTGAATTGGTCTCTACCCGGTAGTTGTCTTACCTGTTTTGATAATACCAAAAAGAACCAGCGCGCTGGTATCACACTGGTTTTACTGTGGACCGCACGGCCCTATAGATGCTCCCCTGCAACGAAGAGGGAATTGGTATGTGTACTTCGCACAACATATGAAAAAAATATGGCAATTGGTAGTATTCTGGTATTGGTACTGCGGTATATTGGCGTTGAATTGGTTTTGTATAAGGTTGTAAAAAGGGATCTGCATGACATCGCGGCGGCGATGACCGGCGAAACGATCGACGTTAAAACAGCACGGGCCTTTCCAAAAAAACAGGCCGCAATCAAGGGGGAGTAAATGAAAGAGAATCTGCCAGGTAAGACGAACATGCCACGCAGCGCGGTCGAGCAGTTGACGCCGATCGCCGCAGCGGTGGGCCTGATGGTGCTGGGCATGTCGTGGTCGGCCCAAGCGCAGGCCCAGGCGCAGGCTCAGGCCGACGCCGGCAAGAAGGACGGCGAGGAAATGCAAACCGTCCAGGTGCAGGGCATTCGTGCGGCCCTGCAACAGTCGCTGAACCAAAAGAAAAATGCGGAGTCGCACCTTGAGGTGATCACGGCCGAAGACATCGGCAAGATGCCCGATAAAAACGTCGCCGACTCCCTGCAGCGCGTGCCCGGCGTCAACGTCAGCAACGCCGGCGCCAGCGAAGGCGGCTTCGACGAGAACGACCGTGTGTCGATGCGCGGCACCAATCCCAACCTGACCCAAACCCTGTTCAACGGCCACAACGTGGCCTCCGGCGACTGGTTCATCCTGAACCAGACCACCCAGGTCGGCCGCAGCGTCAGCTACACGCTGGTGCCGTCGGAGCTGGTCGGTTCGGTGGTCGTGCACAAGAGCTCGGAAGCGAACCTGGTCGAGGGCGGCGTGGCCGGCTCGGTCAACATCATCAGCCGCAAGCCGCTCGAATTCAAAGAGAACTTCACCGGCGAAGTGTCGCTGGGCGCGGTGTACGCCGATCTGCCGAAAAAGACCGATCCGCAATTCAGCGCTTTGCTGAACTGGAAGAACGAGCAGAAAACCTTCGGCGCCTTGCTGCAAGTGTTCTCGGAAGAACGCCACCTGCGCCGCGATGGCCAGGAAGCGCTGTCCTACGACAAGATTCTGCCCGGCAGCCCGATGGCGCTCGCCCATCCGGACCTGGCCAACGCCTACTATCCCGGCTTCCTGGGCGCCTCGCTGTTCCAGCAGGAGCGTAAGCGCCAGGGCGGTTTGATCGACCTGCAATTCAAGCCGAGCCGCGACCTGAACTTCGACCTGACCGGTTTCAGCTCGACCTTGAAGGCCTCGAACACCAACGACAACTACCTGCTCAACGGCGGCGCCATCATCAACCAGGGCAACGGCCAGGCGCCGCTGCCGGGCTATGTGGTCAAGACCCAGAACGGCGTCAAGACCCTGGTCAGCGCGAACTTCGCGCCGGTGGCAGGCACCAACTACAACGAGTACGACCAGATCTCGCGTCCCGGCGCGGAAGCGACCGCCAAGTTTGTCGCGCTGGACGGCAAATGGCGAGCCTCCGAGAGCCTGACCTTCTACGGCAAGGCCGGCAGCTCGAAGGGCGAGGGCAAGACCCCGGTCCAGGACGTCATCGCCTGGAACGGCGCCACCGGCACCGGCGCCTCGTACAAGTTGAACGGCACCGGCACGGCGGCCGACTTCTCCTTCAATAACAATCCGGCCGCCACCCCCGGCACCGACGCCACCAGTGGCTTCAGCTGGATGTTCGGCGACCAGAACGTCACCGTCACCGACAAGGAAAAATGGCTGCAGCTGGACAGCGACTTCCAGCTCGAAGCCGGTCCGCTCAAGCTGCTGAAGTTCGGCGTGCGCGGCGCCGACCACGATCGCTATTCGGACAACGTCGTCGGCCAGGGCCCGACCTGCTCGACCCGCACCGACGCCGCCGGCGGCCCTGGCTTCTTCTGGGCCGCGCCGCTGCCGACCCAGTACAGCTGCATCAACGGCGCCAACTCGCCGTACAACCCGGCCAACTGGCCTGCCGCGGGCGCGTCGTATCCATCGAATTACGCCAGCGGCCTGGGTGGCAATTTCCCGCGCGGGATCTTCCGCTACACCGCCGAGCAGCTGGCGGCGTTCTCCAAGCTGTTCGCCAACCGCGCCACCGACGGCACGCGTGAAGACTTCGGCAATGAGTTCAACCTGAAGGAAAAGAACCGCGCCGCCTACGTGCAGGGTAACTTCGAAGGCGAAGGCTGGAGCGGCAACGTCGGCGTGCGCTATGTGCAGACCAAGGAACGCGCCGTCAGCAATGTCGGCATGCCGGGCGATACGCCGGCCGGCCAGCCGGGCGTGGTCTACACGTCGGCGTTCGGCATCTTCAAGCCGACCACCGTCGAACACACCTACAACGACTACCTGCCGAGCGCCAACCTGCGTCTGGAACTGAGCAAGGATCTGGTGGCCCGCTTCGCGCTGTCGCGCACCATGACGCGTCCGGACTTCTCGTCGCTGGTCGGCACCTTCACCCTGACGCCACCGGCGGCCAAGGGCGGCGTCGGTTCCGGTTCGGGCGGTAATCCGGATCTGAAGCCGATCACGTCGAACAACTTCGACGCCTCGCTGGAGTACTACTTCGCGCCGCGCTCGCTGGTGTCGGCCAGTGTTTACTACATGGACCTGACCAATTACATCGGCCAGGGCACCCGTGTGGGCACCTACCGCACCTACACCGAGGCGACCAAGATCACCGATCCTAACGGCTTCGACGCCCAGTACCTGATCTCGTCGCCGATCAACAGCACGGGCAAGGTCAAGGGCATCGAGCTGTCGTATCAGCAGCCGCTGTTCGGCTACTTCGGTATCGACGGTAACGCCACCTTCACCAACGCCAGCGACAGCAGCGGCGCCAAGGTGCTCGGTTCGTCGAAGCGCACGTACAACGCCAGCGCGTTCTACGAGGACGAGCGTTTCAACGCCCGCCTGACGTACAGCTACCGTTCGGATTCGTACGTGGGCCTGGATCGCGGCACGGAGTTCAACCAGGTCGGCATGGGTTACCTGAACGCGTCGCTGGGTTACAAATTCAGCGAGAAGATCGGCTTCTCGCTGGACATGCGTAACCTGAACGATCCGAAGCTGAAGTACTATGCGCTCAACGAAGACCAGCCACGTTCGGTCTACAAAAACGGTCGCCAGTTCTTCCTGACGATGCGCGTGAAGTACTAAGCCGGTCGCACCGCGTCCACCCCGTTAAAGGGGCGGGCGCGGTGCTGCATCAGGGGATTTCAACGCTATACTTTGCCGATGCACCCAATTCCGCAACCGATACCCGAGTGGCGCGATGTCGACGCCCGCGTCTTCCATGAGCAGATACTGCCGCTGCACCGCCCCGCCGTGATGCGCGGCGTGGTGCGCGACTGGCCCGTCGTCGCCAAGGCGCTTGCGTCGCCGCAGGCGGTGGGCGGTTACCTCAAATCCTTCGATAGCGGCGTCGATGTCAACGCCATCATGACGCCGCCCGCCGCGCAAGGGCTGGTGACGTACAGCGACGACGTCAGCGCTTTCAGCTTCGTGCGCAACCGCCTGCCGATATCGAGCATCATCGATCAGTTGATGCGCTATCTGCCGGCCGGCGCACGCGCTCCGGCGCTGGCGGCGCAGAGCGCGGTCATCGCCGAATGCCTGCCGGGCTTTTTAGCGGATAACCGGCTGCCGTTGCTGGGGGCGGAAGTGCAGCCGCGCATCTGGCTGGGCAATCAAATCACGGTGCCGGCCCACTTCGACGAGGCGCAGAACATCGCGGCCTGCGTCAGCGGCCGGCGGCGTTTCACCTTGTTCCCGCCCGAGCAGGTCGCCAACCTGTATGTCGGCCCGCTCGATTACACGCCGGCCGGTGCGCCGATCAGCATGGCCTCGCGCGCGCAACCGGATTTCGACAAGTACCCGCGCTTTCGCGATGCGCTGGCGGCGGCCCAGGTGGCCGAGCTGGAGCCGGGCGATGCGATCTACATTCCAGCGATCTGGTGGCATCAGGTCGAATCGATCGGCCAACTGAACATCCTGGTCAACTACTGGTGGGGCGGCTCGCACACCGCCAACGACCGCAGCATGTCGCCATCGAACGCGTTGATGCACTGCCTGCTGAACATGAAGGATCTGGAGCCGCAAGTGCTGCAGGCCTGGCGGGCAGTCTTCGAGCATTTTGTTTTCAATCCCGATCCGCAGCGGCTGGAACATATTCCCGAACAGCGGCGCGGGGCACTGGGCGCGATGTCGCCCGAAGAGGTGCGCCGCTTCAAGGACGTCTTGATCGCGCAGCTACAAAAATAATCCTACTGGAGACACCATGAAACTACACGCCGGCGCAGTGTTCGCCGCAGCTGTCATCGCAGCTTTTTCGTCATCGTCCGCAATGGCCGATGAAGTGATCGGCTACTACCCCGGCTGGAAATCGGCGACGTATCCTGTCACCGCCGTCAACGTCGGCGCCGACAAATTGACGATGGCGCTGTACGCGTTCATCGACGTATGCTGGGACGGAAAACATGGCAACCCCGAACCGTCCATCAATGACGAGGCATCTTGCCAGGACGCGGCCGGCGATCCGGTGTCTGCCAACGGCGCGCTGGTGTTCGGCGACGCCGTCTCGGACGGCGCCAACCTGCGCGCATTGGTGGCACTGAAGAAGCAGCATCCCAAGTTCAAGGTGGTGGTGTCGGTCGGCGGCTGGAACTGGTCGAACCGGTTTTCCGACGTCGCCGATTCGCCCGCCGCCCGCGCCAACTTTGTCGCCTCGTCGGTGAAGCTGATGCGCCGCTTCGCTCTGGACGGCATCGACATCGACTGGGAGTACCCGACCGAGGTTGGCGTGCCGTGCGTGGCGGGCAGGGTGTGCGCGCGGCCGCAGGACAAGCCGAACTACGTCAAGCTGGTGCGCGAGCTGCGCACCGCCTTCGACGCGGCGGGCAGGAAGGACGGCAAGCATTACAGCATCACTATCGCGTCGGGCGCCAACGCCAACTTCGTCAACGACGGCGCGGCGGGCAGCGGATGGATGAAGGAGCTGGCGCAAAGCCTCGACTGGATCAACATCATGACCTACGACTACCACGCGCCGTGGGAGAAAACCACCGGGCACCTGGCTGCGCTGGGCGGCGATCCGAAAGATCCGGTGGTCGACAAGGGGTTGTACGCGGAGGCGTCGGTGCAGCGCTATCTGGACGCCGGCATCCCGGCGGACAAGCTGGTGATGGGAGTGCCATTTTACGGGTATGGGTGGAAGGGTTGCGCGCCGGGTCCTGCGGGCGATGGGCAGTATCAGCTATGCGAAGGCGGCGCGACCGGCGGCGCCGGTGGCGGCAACGCGTATGGCTTCAGCCATCTGCTGAAGCAGGGGATACTGACGCCTTCATTCGAAGGTGGCAACGGCTATAAGCGGTATTGGAACGCCTCTGCCAAAGTGCCTTACCTGCATAACGCCAGGGAGAAGATCTGGATCACCTACGAGGACCAGGAATCGCTGAAGGGGAAGGCGCGTTTCATCAAGTCGAAGAAGCTGCGCGGAGCGATGTTCTGGGAGTTGAGCGCCGATGGTGAGCACCAGCTCATCGAGACGTTGTGGTCCGCGATGCGATAATGGCCTGGACCGTGTGATTTATTCTGAAACACGTAGGGCGGATTAGCGAAGCGTAATCCGCCATTGCGTGCGTCACAAGCGGAGCATGCAATGGCGGATTACGGCGTTCCGCCTAATCCGCCCTACGTGTTTGTGTGGATTACTTGGCTGCGGCTGCCGCAGGTTTGTTCTGATACATGATCCAGTAGCGCGCCAGGTCGCCACGGCCGTCGTTGCCGGTGACGGTTTCCAGTACCTTGATCGATTCGTCCTTCTTGCCGGCCATCGCCAGCGCGTAGCCCAGACGGAGCTTCGCATCTTCAGGATTCTTCGACACGCCTTTGGCGATACCTTGCTTCATCAGGTCGATACCCTTGTCGAACTGGCCCAGGGTGATGTAGTTGTAGCCCAGGTTGACCAGGCCGACGCCGTCCTTCGACTTCTGCGCGGCGGCGACGCCCGAATCGATGTTCTTCGCATCGTCGGCGGCGCCCTTGTTGGCGCTGTCGCGGATCTTCTGGATCGCGGCTTTGTCTTTGCCGGCCGGGATGGCGCCAGGATAAGCCTTGTCCATCGCGATTTTACCTTCGGTGAAGAAGCCGCCCAGCACGGCCAGTTCGGCCTGTTCCAGGTAGTCTTCAGGTTCCATCTTCGATGGCGCGGCGACGCCTTTCAGACGCGCCATGTCCAGGTCCAGGCGCGGGGCGTAGGTCTTCTTGCCGCGCGTGCGGTTCAGCAGGTCGAACCAGTAGTCTTCCGAAGGGTAGTAGCGCACCAGCTCTTCGATCGCCGTCAGATACAGTTCGGTGTCTTTCAGCTTGATGCCGACGTTACCCAGCAAATTGAGTTCGTCCTTGGTCGGCGGGGTGCCGGCTTTTTTCGCCGCTTCGATATCCTTCAGCACTTCGGTCTTGGCGGTGGCGAAGTCGTTCTTCAGGAAGTACGAACGCACGATGTACTGGCGCTGCTTGGCGTTGTCGCCCGATTCGGTGCCGTAGCGGTTGAACCAGGTGATCGCCTTGTCGTAGTCCTTGATGGAGCTGTAGTAGATGCCGGCGACGGCGTCGATGAAGCGCAGTTTGTCTTCCTGCTTCAGGCGGCCCGAATCGATCATCGCCTCCAGCGCCTTCAGGGTCAGTTCATTGTTGCCGGAGGCCTGGCCCAGTTGTACGCGCATCTGGTTCAGCACAAACGTCTCGTATGGAGTCAGGTTGGGCGCGGCGGCGGCGGTGTCGATGCGGGTCTGGTATTCCTGGTAGTTCTTGGCATCGAGCAGCGGCTTGGTTTGCGCCGGGTCGATCAACTTGAAGATCTCCGGACGAACCGTATCCTTCGGCGCTTCGGCGGCGGCTTTTTCCTTGTCCTGCGCGTGGGCTGCGGTCACGCCCAGCATGGCCGGTACCGCGTTCAGGCCGATGGCGGCCAGGATCAGACTAATACGAGCGAGACGAATATGGGACATGTTTAATCCTTCAATCAAAGACATAAGATGGCCGGCGCAGAAACGCCATGCCGTCGCTATTGGAGTTATGTTCAGGGCCGCGCTGCGCGCGATCCGGCAAACCGCACATTCTACGATCCCTTTATGGGAAGTAAAAGAGCCTGCCGGTCAAACCAACGTATTGTTACATAAATCATGGTTGATGCGCTTAATTCAAGGGTGCGTCAACCGTGCGCTGGTCGCGCAACCACCGGCTCCGGCTCCGGCTGCGCGCGCGCGGCCATCGGAATGATCTGCGACAGGACGGCGACAGGGATCGCGCACAGCATCACCCAGATGAAGAAGTGCTGGTAGCCGAGCGCGATCTGGATGTCGCCGCTGAATAGTTTAAACAAGACAAACCCGAGCTGCATGATGCCGGTCGCGAAGGCGTAGTGCGCGGTCTGGTATTTGCCCGGCGCGACCACCTGCATCATGTAGAGAATGAGGCCGACGAAACCGAAGCCGTAGCCGAACATCTCGACGCTGAGCGCCGCGCCGATCACCGCCAGGTCGGTCGGCTGGAAGTAGGACAGCAGGTAGAAGGCGGCGTTGGGCAGGTTGACCGCGAGGATCAGCCACAGGATGGCGCGCTTGAGGCTTAGCCAAGAGGTGAAGTAGCCGCCGGCGATGCTGCCGACCAGGAAGGCCACCGTGCCCACGGTGCCGTAGACGGCGCCCACTTCGGCCGTGCTGAGGCCAAGGCCGCCGAGGTGGCGCGCCTCGCGCAGAAACAAGGGACCGATCGATTGCACCTGCGCCTCGCCGGCGCGGAACAGGATGATGAACAGGATCGAGACCCAGATGCCGGGCTTCTTGAAGAATTCGACGATCACTTCCCACAGCGTGCGGGCGACGGCGGCGGCGTTGGTGCCGGTGCTCACCGCGTTTTTCGACTGCGGCAGCGCCCAGCTGTTGTAAAGCCCTAGGCCGACCATGACCGCGGCCAGGATGAGGAAGCAGATGGTCCACGCGGGCACCACGCCGATGGTTTGCTCGAAGTGCCCGGCCAGCACCAGCAGCCCGCCGGTGGTGAGGAATTTGCCGGCGTTGAAGAAGGTGCCGGTCCAGCCGGCGTATTGCGCCTGGCCTTTTTCATCGAGGCTGGTGATATACAAACCGTCGCAGGCGATATCGTGCGTTGCCGCCGAAATGGCCACCAGCGCAAGCATCGACATGCACGCGGCGAACCAGAAGGGCGCGTGCAGCGCCAGCGCGACGCCGCCGAGGCATACGCCGCCGAAAATCTGGAAGGTGACCACGATCAGTTTTTTGCTGCTGGCCAGCTCCAGGAAGGGACTCCACAACGGTTTGAAGACCCACGCGAAGCCGATCAACGCGGTCCAGCGATTGATTTCGCTATTGGGCATGCCCATGCTCTTTAACATCTGGTTGGCGACGATGGCCACCGCGAAGAACGGCAGGCCTTGCGCCAGATAGAGGCTGGGCACCCAGAACTTCGGGTTGCGGATGGTTTGCTTGCGGGTGTCTTCTTTGTTGTTGTCCACGTCGTCCCCGGATGATTTTTACTCGAAGCCCGGCACCGGCGCGCGACCGGTCGCGGGCAGCTGGTCGGCCAGCCACAGGTTGACCGCGTCCAGCGCCGGCTTGGCGAAGCCGTAGGTCATCAGCGCCGGCGCCTGGATGTCGAGCGCCTGGTACGGATTCCACAGCGCCAGGTGCAGGTCCGGGCGCCAGGTGGCGCGCGCATGCTCGCCGTAGCGCAGGCGCGAGGTCGACGCCAGCATCGTGAAGCGGCCGTCGTTGGGCAGGGCGCTCCAGTCGAAGGCTTCGGCGTCGGCGAAGGTCACCAGTTCGACGTCGTACAGGCGGCGTAACGACGCGGCCACCGTTTCCGCCGGCACGCCGGCTTCCGAGACGCCGTCGCTGACCACGTCCTGGCGAACCACCAGGCGCACCTTTGCGCCGTTGGCCGGACGATCCGGCTGGCCGTAGGCCGTCAGCGCGCGGCACCAGCCTTCGGCCATCACGTCGCGGTCGGCCGCGTCTTCCTTGTACGAGCGCGGTTTGCATGGATAGGCCAGCGCCAGCGCCGACAGGCGGTCGAGGCGTTGCTGAACGTCTTGCGCGGTCAGCTTGCCCGAGGCCAGCGCCGCCGCGATGGAATTGAGCGTCTCGTCCTGGGTTTCCGGGGTGCCGAGCGCCATCACCATGTCGGCGCCGGCGGTGAGCGCGCGCACCGCCGCGTTGCCCACGCCATAGCGCCCGGCGATCGCGTGCATGTCCATGCCGTCGGTGATGACGATGCCCTTGTACTGCCATTCGTCGCGCAGCAGGCCGGTGAGGATGCGGCGCGACATCGTGGCCGGATTGTCCGGGTCCAGGGTCGGATAGACGATGTGCGCGGTCATCATCGCCGGGGCCGAGGCCGAGGCGATGCGGAACGGCGCCAGTTCCAGGCGGTCCAGTTCCTCCACCGGCTTGTCCACGGTCGGCAGGTCGCGGTGCGAATCGACGTTGGTGTCGCCGTGGCCGGGGAAGTGCTTGACGCAGCAGGCCACGCCTTCCGCGTGGCTGCCGGCCATCCAGGCCATCGCCAGTTCGGCGGCGCGTTGCGGCTCGGCGCCGAAGGAGCGCTCGGCGATGACCGGGTTGTGCGGATTGTTGTTCAGGTCCAGCACCGGCGCGAAGTTCCAATTGAAGCCGAGCGCCTTGACGGCGCGCGCCACGGCGGCGCCGGTGCGGTGGGCCAGGTCGGTGTCGTCGGCCGCGCCCAGGCCCATCGCCGCCGGCGGCGCCGGCACCCAGGTCGAGCGGACCACGGCGCCGCCTTCCTGGTCGATGGCGATCAGCGATTCCGGGCCCATGACCGCGCGCAGGTCGGCGGTTAGCTTGCCCAATTGTTCCGAGTCGGTCATGTTGCCCCGGAAAAGGCAGACGGCGCGGATGCTGTTCGCCTTCAGGAAGTCGGCGGTGGCCGCGTCCAGCACCGTGCCGGGGAAGCGGATCATGATCAGTTGGCCCGCGATTTTCCGCAACTCGTCGTGAGTCTTGTTTGTTTGGTCGGTCATTGGGGTGCTCCGGCGTGCTTAATTTGTTTTGGTGACTTTGCTCAGATGGCGCGGTGCGTCCGGGTCCATGCCGCGCGCGGCCGACAGTTTTGCCGCCATCACGTAGAAGGCCTGGATCGCCACGATCGGATCGAGGTCCGGCGTCGCCGCCACCGGCAAGGTCAGGTCGCGCTCGGCCACGTCGGCCGGCGCGGCCAGCAGCACGCGCGCGCCACGCCCGCGCATCTCGCTGGCCAGTTGCAGCAGGCTTGCCTGGGTCGGGCCGCGCGTGGCGAAGATCACCAGCGGGTAGCCGTCCTCGATCAGCGCCATCGGGCCGTGCTTGATTTCCGCGCCGCTGAAGGCTTCCGCCTGCAGCGCCGAGGTTTCCTTGAACTTCAGCGACGCTTCCAGCGCCACCGGGAAGCTGATGCCGCGGCCGACCACCATGATGTTGCGGGCCGGGGCCAGCACTTCCAGCGCTGCGGACCAGTCCTCGGTGGTAGCGGGGCACAGCGAATCGGGCAGCGCTTCCAGGCCGGCTTGCAGCTCCGGATCGTTCTGCCACGCGGCCACCAGGCGCGCGCCGGCCACCAGGCTGGTGATGAAGCTCTTGGTCGCGGCCACGCTTTGCTCTTTGCCGGCGCGCAGCGGCATCGCCCATTCGGCGGCGTGCGCCAGCGGCGAATCGATGTCGTTGACCAGCGCGATGGTGGTGGCGCCGCCGTCGCGGAAGTATTTGATCGGCTCGACCACGTCCGGGCTCTGGCCCGATTGCGAGATCGAGATCGCCAGGGTGTCGCGGGTGATCAGCGGCGATTTGTTCAACGTCACCAGCGACATCGGCAGCGACGCCACCACGCGGCCCAGGCGCGCCATGATCAGGTAAGCGGCGTAGGCGCAGGCGTGGTCCGACGAACCGCGCGCGATGGTCAGCGCGGTCGTGAACGAGGTGCTCCTCAATTTTTCGCCCAGCTCCGCGTAACGGTCGCCATCGTGGGCCAGTTGCAGGGCCACGCAATCAGCGGCGGACAAGGCTTCTTTCAACATCATTGAGGTCACAACAGTTCTCCTTCGATATAAACGGCTTTGAGGTTCAGGTCACGGTCGAGCACCACGAGGTCGGCGTAGGCGCCGGGGGCCACGCGGCCCCGCTCTTGCAGGCCGAGATAGTCGGCCGCATACGTCGAGACCCGTGCCGAGGCATCCGCCAGATCGAGGCCGAGTCCGACCAGGTTGCGCAGCGCCTGGTCCATGGTGAGGGTGCTGCCGGCAAGGGTGCCATCAGGCAGGCGCACGCCGCCCATGCACTTGTGGACGACCTGGCGGCCCAGCATATATTCGCCGTCCGGCATGCCGGTGGCGGAGGTGGAATCGGTGACGCAGTACAGGCGCGGAATGCAGCGCAGCGCGGTCTTGATGGCGCCCGGGTGCACGTGCAGCAGGTCGGGTATCAGTTCGGCGTACTGCGCGTGTGCCAGCGCCGCGCCGACCATCCCGGGCTCGCGATGGTGCAGGCCGGTCATGGCGTTGAACAGGTGGGTGAAGCCGTGGGCGCCGTTTTCCAGCGCCGCCTTGCCGTCCTCGTAGGAGCCCAGCGTGTGGCCGATCTGCACCCGCATGCCGGCGTCCGACAATTCCTTGACCAGTTCCAGGTGGCCGTCGATTTCCGGCGCCACGGTGATCAGTTTTAAGGGCGCCAGCGTTTCGAGGCGTTCGACGTCGGCCAGCTTGGCCGAGCGCGCGTAGTTGGGCTGCGCACCGAGCTTGCCGGAGTTGATGTACGGGCCTTCGAGGTGGGCGCCTAGCACCCGCGCTTCGCCTTTGCCGCGCTGGCCGGCTGCCTTGCCGATGCCGGCCAGGGCGAGGTCGATATCCTCCGGCGGCGCCGTCATGGTGGTCGCCAGCATGCTGGTGGTGCCGTGCCGCGCGTGGATGGCGGCGATGGTGCGGACCGCGTCGCCGCCTTCCATCACGTCCCTGCCGCCGCCTCCGTGCACGTGCAGGTCGATGAAGCCGGGGATGATGTAGTCGTCGGCGTTGAGGGCCGGATCGATGCCGCCGCCGGTGATGGCGAGCACGCGCTGGTCGAATGTGACTTCGCCACGGATCCAGCCCGCCGACGTGAGGATATTACCTTTGATTGCACTGCTCATCTGCGCGACTCCGCTACGAATTCATAATAATCACTTCGGCAATACGAGTGGGTCAGTTCCACCGCTGCGCCGTTGTCGAGATAACTGACGCGGGTGATGTGCAGCATCGCGGCACCCGCAGGTATGTTGGCCAGGCGCGCCTGTTCCGCGCTGGCGTTGACGGCGCGGATATGCTGCAGCGCGCGCATCGGGATCGTGCCCTTCGATTCCAGGTAGCCGTACAGCGAATCGGTCACGCTGTGCGGATTGGGCATGTACTGGGCCGGGATGGTGGTCGTTTCGATCGCCATCACCACGTCGTCGGCGGTGCGCAATCGCTTCAGTCGCGCCACCGGCATGTTGGGCGAGAGGCCGAGCGACAGCACCTCCACCGGCGAGGCCACGCCGATGTCGCGTTGTAGCCAGCGCGAGCCGGCATTGAAACCGCGCTCGCGCAGTTCCTCGGAAAAGCTGGTCAGGCGCGACAAGGGCTGTTCCAGTTTCGGCGTGATGTAGGTGCCCG
Source organism: Duganella sp. AC237 (assembly GCF_979254035.1). NCBI lineage: Bacteria > Pseudomonadati > Pseudomonadota > Betaproteobacteria > Burkholderiales > Oxalobacteraceae > Duganella > Duganella sp. AC237. The sequence continues at coordinate 1,751,549 of NZ_CEEDEW010000003.1, forward strand.
AGCCGCGTTTGCGGGTCAGCATGCCGCGCTCGCACAGCATGTCGATCGCCTTGCGGGCGGTGACGCGCGAGATATTCAGCATCTCCGACAGCACGCGCTCGGAGGGCAGCGCCTCGTTGGCGCGCCACTCGCCGTTGACGATACCGTCCGACAGCTTGTTCGCCAGCTGCATGTACAACGGCGTGTCGCTGCCGGCGTCCGGTTCGAAGTCTTTCAGCTGTTCGCTCGACTGGGCCAGCACGGGCTACTCCTTCAATCGTTGTTGGATCAGCCGCAGCGCACCGGCCGCCGAATCGCCTTGCGGCGTCACGCTGCGCGCCAGGACCGCCGCCGGCAGGTAGGGGCGCAGCGGCGCACCGAGACCGCCGCACAGCGCGATCGGCAGCGTGCCGCCCGGATCGAGCGCGTCGGCCATGCGTTCCACTTCGCGTCCCGCTTCGAGCAGGATGGCGCGCGCAGTGGGATTCGATTCGCCATGGCGCAGCACCGCGCGCGCCAACTGCGCGTATTGGGTCTGCGTGGCCTTGGCCAGCCATTGCTGGACCGACAGGCGCGTCTGCGCGAGGTCCGCGCCTTCGGCCGCGCCGCAGGCCTGCGCGACATCGGCGGCGAAGGCGTCGTCCGGCTTGCGGCCGTCGAGCACTTGCTGCAGGTGGTTGGCCGCGCGCAGTCCCATCCAGGCGCCGCTGGCCTCGTCGCCGGCCGGGAAGCCCCAGCCGCTCACTTCGACATGCGGGCCGCGGACCGGTTTGACCTCGCCGACGCTGCCGGTGCCCAGCGCGATGATGGCGCCCGGCTGGCCAGCGTGGGCGCCCAGCACGGTGGTGTGGCCGTCCGACTCCAGCGCCAGGCGCGCATAGCCGGGATTGGCGGCGACGAATTCGGCGGCCCACTGGCGGTTATGCACGCCGGCCATGCCGAGGCCGATCGCGATGGACGATCTGGCCGGGAAATCCAGGCCGGCGGCGGCGAACGCTTGCGCTGAGGCGTCCTCGACGGCGGCCCAGGCGCCGGCGATGCCGTGCGACAGGGCCGAGGGGCCGCTGGTGCCGTTGGCCAGTTCGACGCCGTCGGTGCGCGCCAGGCGAACCCTGGTGCCGCTGCCGCCGCCGTCGACGCCGATTAAAAATTCGATCATGGGTATCCGAAAACGCTGTCGCTGGGAAATCCGGCCGGGCCGGGGTGGTTGAGGGCACTATATGGTTGCCCAACCAGCTTGTCAACAGGTATTTAACTGGTATTATAAAATATTGAAGTGGACTGGGGTTGTCGAGTTGGTATTTATCGGTAACTATTTGTTTTTAATGGGAATTGACGAGCCGGGGTAAGCTGGCAAGCTGGGCGGCAGTGCATGCCACTTTGGTCTGGTTTTGGTAGGAAGGATGGCGGAAGGAGTACAATTCCGCTTTGTTAAGATATTTAAAGGTAAGACAAATGACTGACTATTGGGACGACTGGCAGCGCGAAGCGTTGGCTGCGGGCGTGAAGGCGCCGTTGGCCAAGCTGGGAATGGAAGTGCTGAAGACGCACCGCAAGAATCGCTGGCCATCGCACTTTTTGGGCCGCATGGAAGACGGGCCGATGATGATTGAAATGTGCCTGGAAGAGCCGGACGAGACGGAGCTGCTGTTCGTCGAGAACCTGCATCCGTACGACGACAAGCTGATTGCCGCCACCAAGAAGCGGCTCTGCTTCGATTAAAGCCTTGGGCTAATTGTTGGCTTTGTCGCGGGTGCCGGTGCGCTCGTACGTCACCAGCCGCGATGGTTCCGCCGTTTTGCCGTTGACGTTGACCACCGCGTTGCCGGGGCCGCGCACGATGACGTCGGCTTGGCCGGTCCACAACTGGCGTGCATTCAGGTTGCCCGAGCCGCTCAGCTGCGCGGTCAGGGTCGCGGTTTTGCCGTCGAGCTTGACCTCGCCCGGGCCGTGCATGTTCAGCCGCACGCTCTTGCAGTCTGCCGTCGCCGTCAGGTCGCCCGGGCCGCCCACTTCCGCTTCCAGCGTTTCGCTGACCCTGTTCAAATGAATATTGCCCGGCCCGCGGCTGCGCGCCACCGCGCGGCCGACCTGCAGCGTTTTTGCGTCCAGGTCGCCGGGGCCGCTCACTTCCGCGCTCAGCATTGCCGTCGCCCCCGACAAGGTCATGTTGCCCGGTCCGCTGAGGATGGCGCGCACCGTTTGCGCCTGCAGGCCGCGCACCGTCAGGTCGCCCGAGCCGTGCACTTCGGCGTCGAGTTTCTTGATGTTGCCGGCGATGCAGGCGTCGCCCGGTCCGTGCAGCATGGCGCTGGCCGCTTCCGTGTTCAGCGCGCAGGCGTCGAGGTCGCCCGGCCCGGCCACCTCGGCGCGGATTTCGCGGGCGTTGCCGCGCAACGTGACCGAACCCGGCCCGTGCATCGCGGTGTTGATCTTGCCGGCGTTGATGTCGCCGATGTCGAGGTCGCCCGGCCCGTTGACCGAGATGTTCAGATCCTGCGTGACGCCGGCCGCGTTGATGTCGCCGGGACCGTTCGAGACCACGTTCAGGCTGCCCGCCTTCAAGCTGCGCAAGTCGAGGTCGCCGCTGCCGGAGGAGGTGACCGTCAGGTCCGTCACCGTGCCGCTGGCGTGGATGTCGCCGGCGCCGTCCGACGTCAAACTGAGCGCCTGGCCCTGGAATTGTTGCAGATCGACGTCGCCGCTGCCGCCGCTGCGCAGGCTTTTCAGGGTGGCGGCGTTGATTCGTATCGTGACCTGCGACTTGTAGTCGCTGTTCCAGTTAAAGTTGAAGACCCAGCCGCTGCTCTTTTTGCGCGGCTGCCGCACGGTGAGCGTGTCGCCGCTGACCGTGGTTTCGATGTCGGCGAATTTCTTGCGCGGGCCGGACAGTTCGATGCCGTTGCCGGCCTGGTTGGTGACGATCACGCGGAACGGTCCGCTCAGGTTGATGCTGGTGAACGGCGCGACAGTGCGGGTCTCGGTGGCGCTGCCGTTGTCAGACCTGCTGTCAGCCTTGCTCTCGGACTTGCTGTCGGCCTGGGCGTAGCCGCCGGCGATGGCGGCCGCCAGGATGGTGCAGGCCAGCGCCTGGTGTTTGATCGTCTGCGTCATTTTTTTATCTCGATGGTGGAAGTGGCGAGGAATGAACGATATGACAAAAGCAAGCATGCGGCGCGCGGAATGGGACGGATGCGCGGAATAATGGGATCAACGGCAAAAAAGCGGCGCTGAACTGCGATTCAACTTGCCGTCGCGGGCGCCGATAATGTCATAATCGGGTTATTGATGCTCGAGCGGGGAAAAGGAAGCGGGGGCGCATATGATTAAATACATGGGGACAAAAAACACGGACGACGGTTCGGTGCTATATGTGTTCTTAATCAATGGCTTACAGAAGGAAATCCGGGAGGCGGCCTTGAAGCAGTACCCGGGATGCTACGAGGCGTTGCCGGCCACCGCCAAGGCGCGTATCAGCGCCAACCGCTCCTGGTTATCGAAACTTTAATGATGATGTCTTCTTCACTGCCGCGCCGCGCCGGTTTTTGCGCGCTGGCGGCATCCGCCATGCTGGTTTCCGGCGCCGCCGTGGCCCAAGCGGTGCCCACCACCTTCGGCACCGTCATCGGCAATGGCCTGCTGTGCCGCGACCAGACCGCCAATTTCTATTACTACGATTACCTGCTCAAGGCCTTCGGCCCGGCCTACAAGCACGAGGGCGGCGCCTTCTGGTTCAAGACCGAGGGCGCCAACCTGTGGGGCACGCCGGTCTCCGAGGTGATGGTCAGCGACGACACCAGCACCTATATCTTCGTCGGCGCCGTGGCCGAGGCCACGCCCGAGGAGCTGGAGAAGGCGATCATCGCCCAGGTCGGCTTGCATTATGCGAGAATCGACACGTCGGCCTTTCCGGTGCGCGAGGCCAAGCCGGCCAGCCGCATCGTTTATTTCGATACCAAATCCAAGATTTACTGCGCGAAGTACAAGCCCTTGCCGCCGGTGCAGCCGCCTGCCGTGCGCCAGCGGCTAAAATAGGGCACGCGCACTCCCAAGGTCTTCATGTACACCCACTTTTTCAATCTGAAGCAATCGCCGTTTTCCATCGCGCCCGATCCGCGCTACCTGTTCATGAGCGAGCGCCACCGCGAGGCGCTGGCCCATCTGCTGTACGGCATCGGCAGCGGCGGCGGGTTCGTGCTGCTGACGGGGGAGATCGGCGCCGGCAAGACCACCGTGTGCCGCTGCTTCATGGAGCAGATCCCCGAGAACTGCAAGCTGGGCTATATCTTCAATCCGAAGCTGTCGGTGGAGGAGTTGCTGCTGTCTATCTGCGACGAGTTCGGCATCGAGCTGCCGCCGCAGGGTGGCGGCGCCGTCAGCGTCAAGGGCTATGTCGACGCGATCAACGCCTATTTGCTGGCCAGCCACGCGCAGGCCAAGAACAATGTGCTGATCATCGACGAGGCGCAGAACCTGTCGGCCGAGGTGCTGGAGCAGCTGCGCTTGCTGACCAACCTGGAAACGAGCGAGCGCAAGCTGCTGCAAATCATCCTGATCGGCCAGCCCGAGCTGCGCACGATGCTGGCGCGGCCGGAGCTGGAGCAGTTGGCGCAGCGCGTCATCGCCCGCTATCACCTGGGCTCGCTGACCGAGGCCGAAACCGGCGCCTATATCGAGCATCGCCTGGCGGTGGCGGGCGCGTCGGCGATCGCGCCGTTTCCGCGTCGGTTGATGGGACTGGTGCACACCTTGGCGAAGGGCGTGCCGCGCCGTATCAATCTGCTGTGCGACCGCGCGCTGCTGGGCGCGTATGTGGAGAACCAGCCGCAGGTGACGCGGGTCATTTTGCGGCGCGCCGCGTCGGAAGTGTTTTCCGGGCAGGAAGTGGCGCCGGGGCAGGGTGCTTTGCTGGCCTCGGGTTCGCGTTGGCCGCTGGTGGCCGCCGGCGCGCTCGGCGGCGTGATCATCAGCGCGGTGCTGTGGCAGTTGGCGGCGCATGATGCCAAGCCGGGCATGCAGAGTGCACAGGCGGCTTCTGCACCTCCGGCAGCCGCCAGGGCCGCTGTGGCCGCGCCGAAGACGGCGCCGGCGGCCGGCATGCCGGCGCCCGCGCCCGCGATGGCTCCCGCGGCACCGGCCGCAGCGGTCGCAGCGGCCGGGGATGGCGGCGGCAAGGCGGCGGCGTTGCGCCAGCTGGCCGGCATGTGGGGGCTGGCGCTGGTTGACGGCGATCCTTGTCCGACGGCGGCGCGGCTGAATCTGCGTTGCCTGCAAACCAAAGGTGTCATCGAGGATCTGCGCCTGCTGGACCGTCCGGCGGTGCTGACCTTGCGCGACGATCCCGTCGCGCCCAACTACGTGCTGCTGACCGCGCTGGACAAACGCAACGCGATCATCACGCCACCCGGCGGCGCGCCGCAGACGATCAGCCTGGATGCGCTGGCCGCGCGCTTCGGCGGCGAGTTCACCACCTTCTGGCGCGCGCCGCGCAGTTGGCGCGACGAGGTGTCCGTCGGCGATCACGGTCCCGATGTGGACTGGCTCGCCAAGCGCTTGTCGCAGCTGTACGAGCTGAAAAAGCCGCAGGAAAATCAGCCGCTGGACGCGGCATTGCGCAGCCGCCTGACCGAGTTCCAGACCGAGCAGCATCTCAAGGCGGACGGCGTGGCCGGTCCAAAAACTTTCATCCGACTGTATCAGTTGGGTGGCGTACAGGAGCCACGTTTGCTGGCCCGTGCCGGCAAGGCCGACGTCGTGGCAGGGAAATAATATGTCCTATATTTTGGAAGCGCTGAAAAAAGCGCAGGCGGAGCGTCAACTCGGCAACTCGCCGACCCTGCACGCGCCGACGCTGCAATCGATGGACCGCTCGTCGGCGGGCGCGCGTCTTAAAAAGCCGTTGCTGCTGGTGATAGTGGCCATGGGCGTTGTGATTGCCGCGTTGTTGTTCATTGTCTTGAAACCGGCCGCCGCGCCAGCCGACGCTCCGGCGGTTCCGGTCTTCGCCACGCAAACTCCGGTCCAGGTTGTCGCCGACAATTCCGCGCCATTGCCGGCGCCCGTCGCCGCGCTGCCGCCGCCTGTCGCCACGCTTACGCCGGCGCCGCGCACGCACGCGGAGCCGCAGACGATGCCCGCCGCGCCTGCGCCAGCCGCCAACGCCAACCCCTCGGCCGCGCCGGCCGCTGCGTCCAAGCCGGCCGTCGCGTTCGAGGAGCCGGTCCAGAACCTGCGCGATTTGCCCGAACCCATCCAGCGCTCGATTCCACAGGTCGCCGTCGGCGGTTACATCTATTCCAAGAATCCGTCCGATCGCCTGCTGCTGATCGACAAAGTGCTGCGCCGCGAGGGGGATGAGGTCGCCCCCGGCTTGAAACTGGAAAAGCTGAATCCCAAGGAAGCCGTGTTCAATTTCAAAGGCTATCGCTACCGCGTTCCGTATTGATCTGTCATCAACTTGTCACTTCGTAGTGATATTTTCTTATCATTGAAAACAATGCATGGGGAATATCATGAAACATCTCAAACTGTTGCCTTTCCTGATAGCCGCCGCCTTCGCCATGCCACGCGCCCAGGCGGCGCAAATCGATACCCAGCCCGAACCGCTGGGCTACGGCGCCGGGCTGATATGCCTGGGCCTGGTCCTGCTGGCCAACGGCCGTTCGCGCAACGACGTCTTCAACCAGAAGAGCGACAAGTAACACCTGGCCGAAAGCCTCGCTACGTCCTTAAATGTTGCTGCGTATAATGGCGGTAACAGCTTGGGGTAGGGAGAGGTCGATCAATGCAGCACGAGAGTTCCGCGCATCTGCGCAATGTTCTGGGCGTCGTCGGGACGTCCGGCAGCGGTAAGACCACGTTGCTGGAATTCCTGATCGCCCGGCTGGCGGCGCAGGGGCTGAAGGTCAATGTGATCAAGCACAGCCACCACGACCTGGAACTGGAGCCGCCGCGGAAGGACAGCGCCCGCCTGCGCATGGCCGGCGCCGCCGAAGTGATGGTGGCGTCGCCGTTCCGCGTGGCGATCATCCGCGAACTGCGCGGCGCGCCCGAACCGACCTTGCAGGAACAGCTGGACCGCCTGTCTCCGGCCGACCTGACGCTGCTCGAAGGGTTCAAGACTTATCCGATCGACAAGCTGGAAGTCTACCGTGCCGAGCAGGGCCGCGCGCCGCTGTATCCGCTCGATCCGCATGTCCTCGCGGTTGCGTCGGACTTGCCCCGGCCCGCCGATTTGTTGCCCGGCACCGTATGGCTGGACCTGAACGCGCCGGCCGAGGTGTTGGCCTGGCTGCTGGCCCACGTCGAGAAAAAACGTCAAAATAAATCGACGGAAGGCTAAAGTTCTTTTCGAATCGTCCGTAAAACAAGGGATACCCCTTAAAGGAGGATGATATGGACGTTTCAAGTATTGCTCAAGCCGCAACCTCGATCGCGGACACCGGCACCAAGCAGGCAGTCGGCGTTGCTGTGCTGAAAAAGGCCCAGGATATCCAGGCTTCCAGCGCGCAAGCATTGATTGAAGCCATTCCTCCGGTGCCGTCGGCGCCGAGATTGCCTTCCAACCTGGGTAACACCATCAATACAACCGCCTGAGCGGCGGTTGTGCCTCTCCTCGATTTGAATCCGGTCAACAGAAACAAGCGTATAGACGTTATTGCTGGTACGCTGCGATTCTGAATTTAACCATCCATTCGAGGAGACTTACCATGAACAAACGTCAAGCCCTGATCGCCGCCGCCCTGGCCACCGTCTGCGTCACGGCCGCCGCCGTCGACCAAGATACGCCGAAAGAGAAGTGCTTCGGCATCGCCAAGGCCGGCCAAAACGATTGCGCCGCCGCCAATGGCACGCACTCGTGCGCCGGCCAGTCCAAGGTCGACAACGCGGCGACCGAGTGGAAATACGTGGCAAAAGGCACCTGCGAAAAAGCCGGCGGCAAAACCACGCCACCAGCCAAGTAATCTCGGCGGGACGCGCATAGCAATCGTGGCAAACAGCGGAGCCATGCCGCCACCACGCCTGCCGGAGCCGAAGCCCGGCGTCGGCGTCGGCTTGCGGGCGCCGCACTATCGCCAGTTTCTCGAGCAGCGGCCGCGCGCCGCCTGGCTCGAGGTCCATACTGAAAATTACCTCGATCAAGCCGGCTGGGATAACCACGTGCTGGAGCAACTGCGGCGCGATTATCCGATCAGCCTGCACGGCGTCGGCCTGGGACTGGGCTCGGCGCGCGGCTTTTCAGACCATCATCTGGAGGGCGTGCGCAGCCTGGTGGAACGGGTCGAACCGGTGCTGGTGTCCGAACACCTGTGCTGGGGAGCCGTCGGCGACCGCCATCTCAACGATCTCTTGCCGCTGATGCTGGACCATGCCGCGCTCGACCTGCTGAGCGCGCGCGTGAGCCGCGTGCAGGACACGCTCAAACGGCAGCTGCTGCTGGAAAACGTTTCTACCTATGTACGGTTTCACCGCGATGCGATGAGCGAGGCGGAGTTCATGGCGGCGCTGGCGGCGCGCACCGGTTGCGGCCTGCTGCTCGATATCAACAACCTCTATGTCAATCAGTGCAACCACGGCGAGGACGCGCTGGCCGCCATGGCCGCGATCGCGCCCGGCACCGTCGGCGAAATGCATCTGGCCGGCCACCTGGTGACGCCCGGGGCCGTCATCGATCACCACGGCGCGGCGGTGGCCGACCCCGTCTGGCGGCTGTACGAGGCGGCGCTGGAACGCTTCGGCGCCGTCCCGACGCTGATCGAGTGGGATACCGATATCCCGCCTGTCGAGGTGCTGCTGGAAGAGGCCGCCAAGGCCGAGGCGCTGCACCGCCGCTATGTCGCCAAGCCTGCGGCGCCGTCGCGCGTGGCGGCGCCGGGCGCTGCGGAGGCGGATGCCCCCGAACTTGCCGCGAGCCAGCAGCGGTTCGCCGGTGCGCTGCTCGACTCCGCCCAGGCGCCGCACGCGTTATCGCAATTCAAGGGCGGCGACAACGCGCACCGCTTCGCGCTCTATCGCGGCAACCTGAGCGCGACCTGGGACAAGACCTTGTCGTCCGCGTATCCGGTGGTGCGGATGCTGGTGGGGGAGGAGTTCTTTAGCGGTCTGAGCAAGGCCTATGGACTTGCCCATCCCTCCACCAGCGGCGACCTCAACCGTTTTGGCGCCGACTTCGACACGTTCCTGCGCCACTTTCCGCATGTGGCCGACTATCCCTACCTGCCCGACATGGCGGCGCTGGAGTGGGCGCTGCACCGCGCGCACTACGCGCCGGCGGCCCGGGGCGTCACCGCGCAGCGGCTGGCCGCCTTGTCGCCCGAACAGATGGAGACGGCGCGGATGACATTGCATCCGGCCTGCCGGCTGGTGTCGTCCGAGTGGGCCGTGATTCCGCTGTGGCAGGCGCACCAGCCAGACAGCGGGATCGGTTTCCCCGAACAAATGGCGGCGCCAAGTCATGGCGTGGTCGCGCGTCCGGCCTGGAAAACACAGGTGGTTCCGCTCGGCGGCGCCGGTCACGCGGCGCTGCGGGCACTGGGGGAGGGGAGGGATTTCGGCGCCGCGCTGGACGCCGCGTTCGACATCGACGAAGCCTTCGACGTGGCCGGCAATCTACAACTATGGCTGGCGCACGCGCTGATCGTCGAAATAGAGGGGATAGAGGGGACGGCCGAAACGGCCTGAGCAATATCAGTTGCCGGGCTTGAACGCGCGCAGCAGCTTGGCTTCGCCCGTCAAATCGCGGTGCAGTTTGTTGGCCGCGGCGGTCAGCTCGATCATGCGGCCGATCTGGACGTCTTCGAACCTGGCCAGTTCCTCGGTCGCGGTCAACAACGCCTGCGCCAGCTTGGCGCGGGCGCCCTGGTACAGCGAACCGTGGTATTGATTCGTGTTCTTGAGCAGCTCCTCGGCGTTTTCTATCACCTGGCGCAGATCGTCGAGCAGTTTTTCCTGAGTTGGGCTATGTGGTTCAGGACCGTCCATGACGTCCCCCATGATCGAAAAGAAACTAGTTGAAAAAGCCGGGTGGCAAGCAATCCCAATATAACTACGATATCGCCAGTCGGTTTGCGCGTAATCAAACACGCTCACCCCCGTCTGCAGCGTTTTCTCGGCTGCGCTTACAGATTAGTACGTTATTGCTTAAAAGCAAGAGGAAATTACACCGCGTCAATGCTGATGTTGACGTCGCCGACGCTGACCCGCTGGCCGGCGCGGATTTTGGCGGTCTTGCGCAACTCTTGCTTGCCATCGACTTTGACCGCGCCGCTGGCCACCATCATCTTGCCGGCGCCGCCGCTGTCGCACAATCCGACCAGCTTCAAGAGCTGGTTCAGTTCCACAAATTCACCGTTCAATTCAAAGCTTACTTTTTGCATTTTATCCTCTGTTGCCATGATATAAACCCGGCGCCGACGTCACTTCTGATAGTGTAGCGGCATTCCGACAGCCGCGCAGTTTACCCCAACGAATCGGGTTGTCACCCCGAAAAAAAATGTTATCCTGAAGTGACTGCCGAATATTTGAGCAGTGCGATGTGTCTTACGGATGTCTTACCGAGCAGCATCATGAATAAGCTTTCCCTGACCATGCTGGTAATCGTCTCCCCGCTCTCGACAGCGGCTGGCGCGGCTGCATCCGATCCTTTTACGCAGCAGCAAGCCACTCCGGCGTTCGAAGCGCGCGCCAATTCCACGCTGCTGTTCGACGCCGCCGACCGGCAGTCGGCAATGATCGACCAATTGCAGACCGATGGCGCGCGCCGTTATGCCGCGTTCGCTGGTGCGCCGCGCCTGCACTTTGGCGCCTTGCCGGAGAACCTGTCCCTGCTCGATCCGCTCGGTCCGATGTTGAACGAGCGCAGCCGGCGCTACCTGAGCAGCGCCGAGTTCGAAAAGAAGACCGGGCGCGCGGTCGGCATCGTGACCTTCGGCTTGCTGCGCGAGACCGGCTCGACACTGGGCGGTGGCCAGCCCGGCACGTCATGGGGCATGAACAGCCGTCCCACCACCAAATTCACATCCTTGTCGCTCGGGTACGCGCTGACGCCGCGCAGCTCGGTCATGGCGATGGCCTCGTATGGCAAAACCGAAGGCTTTGGCGCGCCGGATAGTTTGATGGCGCAGGTATCGTCGGTACGGACGATGGCGTATAGCGTCGGCGTGGCGACAAGGCAGATTTTTTCGACCCGGGACCGCTTGGCGGTGACATTGTCGGTACCTGCCAAGGTGCGCACCGGTTCGATGCAGAACGCCGACGGCGACACCCGCGTCAGCTACGCCGGCGCACAGGAGTTCGGCGCGCCGACCCTGAATCTGCGGCCCACCGCCACCGAGCGGGATCTGGAGTTCGGCTACACCACCATGGTCGGCAAGGCCGGCAAGATGGGCAAGCTGACCGGCGCGGTGATGCTGCGCGTGAATCCAGGGCACGATGCGAACGCCGCGCCGGATGTGTTGACCGGCGTGCGCTACTCGTACGGTTTCTGATCAGGCCGCTAGCGGAGCTTGGCGGATTACGCTGCGCTAATCCGCCCTGCGTGTATCCGTGGATTTTTGACTAGCCCTTGGCGTTCGGACGCGTCATGTCCAGCGGTACGATCCACTCGTCGAATTGCGTAGCCGTCACGTAACCCAGCGCCAGCGACGCTTCCTTCAACGTGGTCCCTTCATGCTGCGCCTTTTTGGCGATCGACGCCGCCTTGTCGTAGCCGATGTGCGGCGCCAGCGCCGTCACCAGCATCAGCGAACGCTCCATCAGTTCGGCGATGCGGCCGCGATTCGGCTCTACCCCATGGACGCAATGTTCCTCGAAGCTGCGCATGCCGTCGGCCAGCAGGCGCGCGCTTTGCAGGAAGTTGTGCGCGATCAGCGGCTTGTAGACGTTCAGCTCGAAATTGCCGGAAGCCCCGCCCATCGTGATGGCGACATCGTTGCCAAACACCTGGCAGCACAGCATGGTGACCGCCTCGCACTGGGTCGGGTTGACTTTTCCCGGCATGATAGAGCTGCCCGGCTCGTTCTCGGGGATGGTGATCTCGCCCAGGCCCGAGCGCGGACCGGAGGCCATCCAGCGCACGTCGTTGGCGATCTTCATCAGCGCGGCCGCCAGGGTTTTGAGCGCGCCATGCGCCGACAGCAGCGCGTCGTGGCCGGCGAGCGCGGCGAACTTGTTGTCGGCGGTGCGGAACGGCAGCGACAAGGTATGTTCGAGCTCGGCGGCGATGCGCACCGCGTATTCCGGATGCGCGTTGAGGCCGGTGCCGACCGCCGTGCCGCCGGCGGCCAGCCGCAGCACGCCGGGCAGCGCGGCGCTGATCGCGTGTTCGGCGAAATCCAGGTGGGCGACGTAGCCGGAGAATTCCTGGCCCAGGGTCAGCGGCGTGGCGTCCTGCAGGTGGGTGCGGCCGATCTTGACGATGTCGGCGAAGGCCTCGGACTTGGCGTGCAGGCTGTCGCGCAGCTGGCGCAGCGACGGCAGCACCGTGTTGGCCAGCGCCTGCGCGGCGGCCACGTGGATCGCGGTCGGGAAGATATCGTTCGACGATTGGCCCTTGTTGACGTCGTCGTTCGGGTGCAGCTTGCGGCTCTCGCCGCGCACGCCGCCCATCAGCTCGGAGCCGCGATTGGCCAGCACTTCGTTCATGTTCATGTTGGACTGGGTGCCGGAGCCGGTCTGCCACACCGCCAGCGGAAACTCGCCGGTGTGCTTGTCGGCCAACACCTCGTCGGCGGCCTGGGTGATGGCGATCGCTTTTGCGCCGTCCAGCAGGCCCAGGTCCAGGTTGACGCGGGCGGCGGCGCGCTTGACGCTGGCCAGCGCGTGGATCAGTTCCGGCGGCATGCGCTCGGTGGAGATGTGGAAGTGTTCCAGTGAGCGCTGGGTCTGCGCGCCCCACAGCTTGTCGTCGGGGACATCGATCGGGCCAAAACTGTCACGTTCGCTTCTGTTGCTCATAATTCATCCTTGTTCGGAAGTCATCACTTGGGGGCTTTTCAGTGTAGCGCAGTTTGGAAAAATTATCCTGGGGCTACAAAATCGGGAAATTCTGCCGTTATAGCCGTATACCTCAAGATTGCGCGTTACCGGCGACCCTTTATGCAGCGTTTCACACCTACAGATTTGCTCCGCTCCCTGGCCTGCGCCGTATTGCTGGCGCCGACAGCTATCGTGGCCAACGTGGCCGGCGCTGCCGAGCTGGGCGACGTTTCCGCGCGCTCGTACATCGGCCAGCCGCTGTCGGCCGACATCGAACTGGTGGCGCTGGCGCCGGACGAAGTGAACGCCTTGCAGGTGCGCCTGGCGCGGCCGGACGTGTTCCGTGGCGCGAACATCACGATGAATCCGGCGCTGTCGTCGGTGCGCATGTCGGTGGTCAAGCGCGACCAGAAGCAGTTTTTGCATGTGACCACCACGCGCCCGATCGACGCCGACTACGTCCATATGTATGTGGAGCTGGGCGCGGCGGGCCGGCAGGATGTTCGTTTGGCAACGGTGTGGTTGCAGGCGGATCCCAATCCGCCGCCTCCGCCGGCGCCGGTGGTGGCGTCCGTGCCGGCGCCCAGCGCGATGACGTCGGCCGACGCCGAGCGCATCGGGGCGCAGGCCAGGGCGGAGCGGGTTGCCGCAGCGCCGCCCGTGGCTGCCGCGCCGCCGGTGCGGGACCGGTCGCGCCCGGCGCCGTTGCCGTCGTTGCATGAATCCGAGACTGGTACAGCGGGGGCGCTCAAGGCCGCCGCAGCGGCCGCGGCGCCGGCTCGGCCGACATCATCGGTGGCGGTGCGGGATTTGCCATCGCGCATAGCCGAAGCGATGGGCACGCCGCGTAACGCGTCGGCGGCCACGCCCGCATCCCCTCCGGCAGCGGCCAAGCCGGCGGCGAAGCGGGAAGCTGCCACGGCCGACAGCGCGGTGCCGTTGCCGGTGGCGCAGGCTTTGCTGCCGTTGGGTCCGTTGCCATTGCCAGCCGGGGTCAAACGCGCGGCCGTGCCCGCCGCGTGCGCGCCGTCCGGGACCAGCGCCAGCGAATGCAAGGCGCTCGATACGCATAGCCAGGCTTTGTCCAGCAAGCTGGTGGAGCTGGAGGGCAAAATGAAGGCGCTGCAGGGCGCGATCAAGAATTCGGCTGCAACGCCGGCTGCAACGCCGGCGGCAACAACTGCCGCAACGGCTGCTCCTGCCGCCGCGCCCAAGGTGGGGCAGGCGGGGACGGCGGTGTTGGCGGCGGCTGGCAGCAGCGTGGCGGCCGCTGTGGCGGCGCCGGCGACGGCTAAGGAGGCGCCGAAAGCCGCCTCGGTAGCATCGGCGGCACCTGGGGCGGTGGCCGGCCCGGAAGCGGCATCGGCCAAGGCGGCAGGGGACAACGCCGGCAAGGCCGGCAAACCGGGCAAAGCCGGCGAAGCGCAGGCGGCGACGATGGATGGCGCCTCCGCGTCGGCCTCCGCAGGAGCGGCTTCCGCGTCCGCATCGGCGTCCGCCGGCGAGCACGGCGCCAAGGCGTCGGCCTCGGCGGCCGGCGCTTCCGCCTCGGCGTCCGCGCCGGTGCCGCTCAAGCGCGTGCTGCCCAAACTGAAATACAAGAAGGAAAAGCCGGTCGAACGTCCGACCAACTATGTCGCCTGGGGTGCCGGCGTGGTCGGCGCGTTGCTGCTCGCTGGCGCTGGCCTCATCTATTGGCGCCGCAAAAAGTCGGGCGCCGGGCCGCTGAAAATCTGGCAGGGCTTCCGCAAGAAGAAGCCGGACGAGGCGGGGGGCAAGCCCCAGGAGGCACAGCCGCTGCACGAAGTGACGCCCGAATCAATAATGCAATAGTAATAAGCTTATTACCTCAGCTTTGCCTGCGGTGCCTCGATCTGGGTTATAGTATTCGACGCTTTTTGCACGCCATACCCATTTTGAAAGAGCATATGACCGCAACGTCGCAATATCAGGAACAGTACCAAGCCTTCAAACAACTCGGCCTTAAACTGGATATGTCGCGTGGCAAGCCAGCGCCCGAGCAACTCGACTTGTCCAACGCGCTGACCGAAGCGCTGGGTGGCTTCAAAGCCGCCGATGGCACCGACGGCCGCAACTACGGCGGCACCATCGGCCTGCCGGAAGCGCGCGAGCTGTTCGGCAAACTGCTGGACGTGCCGGCCGCGCAAGTCGTCGTCGACAGCAGCGCCAGCCTGTCCCTGATGCATGACGTCATCATCTACAGCCTGCTCAACGGCACGCCGGGCAACGCCCCGTGGGTGCGCGAGCCGGTGACCTTCCTGTGCCCGGTGCCGGGCTACGACCGTCACTTCTCCATCTGCGAAGCGCGCGGCATCAAGATGATCAACATTCCGATGACCGAAGCCGGTCCGGACATGGACTTGGTCGAAAAACTGGTGGCCGAGGACGCCAGCATCAAGGGTATGTGGTGTGTGCCGAAGTACAGCAACCCGGGTGGCGTGGTCTACTCGGACGAGGTCGTCAACCGCCTGGCCGCGATGAAAACCGCCGCGCCGGACTTCCGCCTGATGTGGGACGACGCCTACCGCTTCCACCACCTGAGCGCGAAAAAGCTCGACGTGGCCAACATCCTCGAAGCGTGCGCCAAGGCCGGCAATCCGGACCGCGCGATCGTGTTCGCGTCATCGTCGAAGGTAACCTGGGCCGGTTCGGGCATTGCCGCGCTGGCCGCATCGCCGGCCAACATCGCCTGGTGGACCAAGCACGCCGGCATCCGCAGCATCGGCCCGGACAAGATCAACCAGCTGCGTCACGTGCGCCTGTTGAAGGACGTGGCCACCGTTGAAGCGTTGATGGAACAGCATCGCGCGCTGCTGCAGCCGAAATTCGAAGCGGTGCTGGCGCAGTTTGACGCCTACCTGGGCGACGTGCCCGGCGTATCGTGGACGCGTCCGCTGGGTGGTTACTTCATCGACCTGGTGACGCCGGACGGTTCGGCCAAGCGCACCGTGGCGTTGGCGAAGGAGGCCGGCATCACCTTGACGCCGGCCGGCGCCGCCTTCCCGTACGGGAACGACCCGAAGGACAGCCACATCCGCATCGCTCCGAGCTTCCCGTCGCTGGACGAGATCACCAAGGCCGCGCAAGGGATCGCGCTGTCGTTGCGCGTCGCGCTGGCTAGCTAAAAAAGCAACTCCGGGGTCAGGTCCGCCATTTCTACACGGGCTCGACCTTTGGAGGCGTTGTCGGCGGTTCGTCGACGGTGTTTGGGCATAAAAAAGCGCCTCGATGAGGCGCTTTGTTATTTGGCGGGCGTTTATTGACGCGCCATGCCGGGTACCTGGTTCATCCATGGATCGGCGATGTCGCGGATTTCGCGGTCGTTCGCCAGGATCTGCTTGAGCAGGTCGATCTTGCGCAGTCGCGGCGCGCCGCTCAGGGCCGGCACGCCGGTCGCGACCGCGCGGGCCTCGGTGGCGCACTGGGTTTCCAGCTTGCTCAAACCATCCCAGTCGCCCATGCGCGCGGCGGCGGCCATCTGGTTGCTCAAACCGGCAATGTTTTCGTACATCGAGAGGACTTCGGTAGCGATCATATACCCACCCAGGCTAGTTATCTTCGGCAAAACGGATTACCGCATGTCCTGATTAACGTCGCCTTAAACGGGAACTTTAGGGTATTTTGAAAAAATATTTGAAAAAGTCGAAAAAAAACCGCCGTGCTTAAAAGCAGGCGGCTTTGGTTGCCGTTAAGGCAAGCTTGCGTTGTTACTTGACCAGCTCCTCCAGACCAGCGCTGAGCTCGTCCGGCGATGGCATATCGTCAATCAGTGCGTTGTCGTCCAGGCCCAGCTCCTCTGCCAGTTCGGTCGGGTAGCAGGCGGCGATTTCCTCGTCGCTCAGTTCGGCATGCTCGACGCGGGCGCGCCAAGCGGCCAGCGAGACGACGGCCGCCAGGCGATTGAGCTCGCCATTGTGATGCGGCTCCGGGAAGGCTTCGATGGTTTCCGAGAAGGCGACCGGGAACTTCCAGCGCTTGGCCAGCTCGGCGCCGACATCGGCGAAGGTATAGCCGAACGAAGCGGTCTCGGCATCGAGACGGCGCGCGTCCATCGGCCCGGCGATCTTGTCGATTTCCATCGATTTTTCCGGCATGGCCGAATGCATCACCAACTGGCCGATCGCGTGCATCATGCCGATGGTAAAGGCGAGGTCGGTGTTTTCCTTGGTCTTCTTGGCGATCCACTTCGCCGACACGGCGGTGTGCAGGCTGTAGCGCCAGAATTGTTTAAGGTCGAGGCCGGGAACGGTCTTGAAGCCGCTCACCAGGCCCGAGCTGATGACCAGGGTGCGCACGGTGACGAAGCCGAGCATCAGCACGGCGTCCTCGACGGTGCCGATGCTGCGCGAGACGTGATAGTAGGCCGAGTTGGCCAGGCGCAGCAACTTGGCGCTGAGCACTGGATCGGTCGCCAGTTTTTTCGCGATCTCTTCAGTCGAGACGCTGGCCTTGTCGAAACTGCTGATCAATTCCTCGACGACCTTGGGCGCGGTGGGCAGCGCGGTCGGATTCTGGAACAAGGCGTCAAGTTTCATTTTTATCTCCTCGATACTTTTCATAGGGGCATTGCTATGGGCTAACTATATAGCGATTCCCCGAATGACAGAAGCGTTTTGATACCTGAGCGTATCTTTTCTGCCGTGTCGATACGCTACACTGGCGTCATGGAACCCGATCACATTGAAGCAATCACGCAGAAAACCCTGCAACACTACGAGCAGAGGGCGCAGCAATTTTTCGCCGGCACCATCGATCACGATGTCAGCCAAAATATTGCCGCGCTGCTCGACGCGATCGAAGCGCCGGCGCCGTTCCGGTTGCTCGACCTGGGCTGCGGTCCGGGCCGCGATTTGAAAACTTTCCGCGAGATGGGACACGAGCCGATCGGCGTCGACGGCTCGGCCCGCTTCGTGGAGATGGCGCGCGCCTACAGCGGTTGCGAGGCGTGGCAGCAGGACTTCGTCCAGCTCGATTTACCGGCCGACTATTTCGATGGCGTGTACGCCAACGCCTCGCTGTTCCACGTGCCGAGCGCGGCATTGCCGGACGTGTTGCGGCGCCTGCAAGCGGCCCTGAAACCGGGCGGCGTTTTGTTCAGCTCGAATCCGCGCGGCGACAACCGCGAAGGCTGGAACGGCCCGCGCTACGGCAGTTACTACGATTACGAAACCTGGGAACGTTACCTTGTCGCAGCAGGTTTTAGCGCTGTCCAACATTACTATCGGCCGACCGGATTGCCGCGCGATCAGCAGCCCTGGCTGGCTAGTGTTTGGCGGAAAATTTGATTGGTGGCAGCGTTCGCGAACGCACAGAGAGCTCAGCCGCTGAAGCCTATAGTGAATCCATGCACACAGCGCCACGTTGTGTGTCCTGTAGCTTCAACAACGATAAAGGAGTTCATCATGAACAAGGATCAAGTTAAGGGTACGGCGAAAGACATCGGCGGCAAAATCCAGGAAAAAGCTGGCGAACTGGTGGGCAGCTCCGAACAGCAGGCCAAGGGCCTGAACAAGCAAGCCGAAGGCAAAGTGCAAAAAGGCGTGGGCGATGCCAAGGAAGCAATCGACGACGTCGTCAAAGGCAACCGCAACTAATAGCACGATCCAGCGCCAAGAGCGCATCGCAGGCGATCATTCGCCGCATAGAAAAACAGCCGCATCAGCGGCTGTTTTCGTTTACGGGCGTTGCAGTCAGGCCGCGATGCGATTGGAAGACAAATCCCAGCCGCCGGCGGTATTGCCACCGGAGCCGCCGGAGATTTTCTGCTGCGTATAGCGCCACTTCACTTTGGAAAACTTCAGTGACACTTGCTCCGACAGCACATCGCCTTCCGTCACGCTGGGAGACACGGTGCCGACCAATACATTTTCCAGTTCGATTTCGAAGTACTTGATGCGCTCGCCCTGGCCATCGGCGCGCATGAATTCGAACTTCGCCTTGGGAATGGTCTTACCGGATGAGCACGTTTGCAGCAGCACGGGCGACGCCAGGTCGGCCATTTTCAGCAGGGTGATGTCCTGGTGTTCGCAACGCTCGGCGGTATGGCCGCCGCTGGTCGAGGCGGTCGCCGATTTCGGCTGGCTCACCGCCCAGCTGACCGACTTGCATTCAATCCAATCCTTGTGTTTTTCATCCGCCGACTCGCCCCGGATTCCGTCGATCTGCAGATAGACATCGATAGCCATAATTCCTCCTGGAATAAGTGAAACGGCGCGAAACGCGCCGCAGCGGGCATTATCGAATAATCAACAAATCTCCTCTTGTGGCTGCTCAAGCCACCCCCAAAAACCTCCGGGGTCAGGTCCACCAATGCTACACGGCCTCGGCGCTAACAACGATTTACGCGGCTTTTATCCGCCTACGCATCAGTTCGTGTAGAAATGGTGGACCTGACCCCGGAGCGGGTTTATTTTGCGTCGGGCATCAGGTTCTTTTTGAAGAAGGCTTCGATGTTGCCGTAGACGTGGCGCTGTGGCGCGCGGCCGGCGATGCCGTGCTTGCCGCCGGGGTAGGTCATCAGTTCGAAGCGGACGTTGCGGCTGACCAGCGCGTCGATCATGCGCGTGGTGTTGGTGAACAGCACGTTGTCGTCGGCCATGCCGTGCATCAGCAGCAGCGGCGATTTCAGGCCGTCCAGGTGCGAGTAGACACCAGCCGACACGTAGCCAGCGGCGTTCGCTTTCGGCGTGCTCATGAACTGCTCGGTGTAGTGGGTGTCGTACAAGGCCCAGTCCGTCACCGGCGCGACCGAGACGCCCATGGCGATCTTGTCCGACGCTTGCGCCAGCAGGCGCAACGTCATGAAGCCGCCGTAGCTCCAGCCGAACACGCCGATGCGCTTGGCGTCGACGTAGCTTTGCTTGCCCAGCCATTCGATGCCGGTCAGCTGGTCTTCGACTTCCACCTTGCCCAGGTTCAGATAGTTGGCGTCGGTGAAGGCGCGCTCGCGGCGGAACGAGCCGCGGTTGTCCAGCCGCCACACCACGAAGCCTTGCTGCGCCATGTATTGGTCGAAGAAGTTGCCCCATTTGCGCGCGACGTGCTGCGCGTGCGGGCCGCCGTAGGTCGACAGGTAGACCGGATATTTCTTCACCGGGCTAAAGCCGCTCGGCTTGATCATCGAGTAGTACAAGGTCTGGCCGTCGTTGGCCTTCAAGGTGCCGTATTCGGTGCGCAGGTGCGCATCCTTGTACTTGCCGTATGGGTGGCTGGCGTTCAGTTCATTGTGCTCGAGCCAGCTGATCATCTTGCCGTCCGGACGGCGGATGCTCACTTGCGGCGGGGTGTCCGGATCGGAGAAGGTGTCGACGAACACTTCGCCATTGCGCGAGAACGACGAGTCGTGCCAGCCGTCGCCGTCGGTGATGCGGGTCGGCTTGTCGGCGCCGCTGCCGTCGAGCTTGAGCGCGTAGGTCTGGCTGTCGATGACGGCGTCGCGGTTCGATTGCACAAATACGCGGCCATTTTTCTCATCGACCGCGAGCAGCTTGTCGATGCCCCATTCGCCGCTGGAAATCGGGTGCAGCAGTTTGCCGTTCAGGTCGTACAGGTAGAGGTGCTTGCGGCCGCTGCGCTCGGAAGGCCAGATGAACTTGTCGTTGCCCAGGAAGCGCAGGTCGTCGAAGATGCTGACCCACGTCGGCGACGTTTCGGTGATCAGCACGCGCTGCGCCAACGTGGCGGCGTCGACCGATACCAGCTCCAGCTTCTTCTGGTCGCGGCTCTGGCGCTGGAACAGCAGGGCCTTGCTGTTGGCGCTCCAGTCGGCGCGCACCAGGTAAATATCCTGTTCCGCGCCGAGCTCGACGTTGCGGATCTCGCCGCTGACAGGCGAGACGATCTTCAACTGCACCAGCACGTTCGGATCGCCGGCGGCCGGGTAGCGCTGCTCGATCACGTCGGTGCGGTCGGCGTAGATTTCAAAGCGCTTGACCACCGGCACCGGGGCCTCGTCGTAGCGCTTGTAGGCGATGGCGGAGTCGTCCGGCGCCCAGTAGTAGCCGCTGGTCTGGCCCATTTCTTCCTGCGCCACGAATTCGGCTTCGCCGTTGTGGATGGTGCCCTTGCCGTCGGTGGTCAGCTGGCGTTCCTTGTTGGTGCTCAGGTCGATGACGAACAGGTTCTGGTCGCGCACGAACGACACATAACGTCCCTTGGGCGAGATCTTCGGATCGAGCACGTTGCCGCTGGCGACCATGCGCGCGGCGTCGGGCTTGCTGACGTCGATCAGGTACAGGTTGCCGGCGATCGGCACCAGCAGCTGCTTGCCGTCCGGCGACCAGCTATAGCTGAGGATGCCCTTGAGGCTGGCGGTGCGGGCGCGCTCGCGGCGGGCCTTTTCGGCGTCCGACAGGTTCTCTTCCGGCACCAGGATCTTGGAGTCGACCAGGCGGTGCGTGGACTTGTCCTTGAGGTTGTATTCCCACAGGTCGAGCTGGAACTGGTTGTCGTCGCGGCCGCGCAGGAAGGTGACGCGGGCGCCGTCGGGCGACACTTTCAGGCTGCGCACGCCGGGACCGCTCAGCGACGGGTCGGCATGAATACGGTCCAGGGTCAGTTTTTCGGCGGCGGCGTTGCCGCCAGCCAGCAGTGCGAGAAAGCAAAGGATAAAGCGCATGGAAGGTCTCTTGGTGGGCAATCCAAGACGATACCAGAGTCGTGTTTATGTGGCGAGATGGCAATGTTCTGAATCCATCCCGCAAAACCGTCTTTCCTTCGGCCTTATGTATCGCTTTGTTTCGTGTCGCTTTATTTCAGGCGCCGCGCACGCGCCGCAGCGCCAGGTTGCGCAGGGACCAGCTCAGCAGCACTGCGGCCACCGTCAGCCCCACCACCAGCCCGATCCAGAAGCCGGACGCCGCCATCGGCGCGGCCGGCGACCACGGCATCCATTGCGGCGCCAGGCCCAGCCAGCAGCCCAGCGGCAGCGCGAAGCCCCAGAACGCCAGCAGCTGGATCTGCATCGGCTGGCGCGAGACCTTGTAGCCGCGCAGCGCGCAGGCGGCCGCGACCTGGGTCGAGTCCGACAGCTGGAACAGCGCGGCAAACAGCAGCAGGTGCGCGCACAGCTCCTGCACCGCCGGATCGGACGTGTAGGCGCGCGCGATCTGGTAGCGGAACACGACGATGAACGCGGCCGACAACACGGCGAACGCCAGCGACATCCACACGCCGACCCAGGCCACGAAGCGCGCCTTGAGCGCATTGCCTTCGCCCAGCGACTGGCCGACGCGGGTGATCAGTGCGATGCCAAAGCTGAGCGGCACCATGAACACCAGCGACGTGAAGTTGAGCGCGATCTGGTGCGCAGAAATCTGCACCACGCCGTAGCGCGCCACCAGCAGGCTGACCGCGCCGAACGCGCTGACCTAGGCGAAGTAGCTGATACCGATCGGCACGCCGAGCCGCAGCATCGTGCCGATCTCGGGCCAGTGCGGCCATTCCCAGTGCGTGAACGGGTAGGTGGCGCGGTAGGCCGGCGCGTAGCGTATCCACGCCAGCATGGCGAACAGCATCATCCACATGCACAGCGCGGTCGAGACGGCGCAGCCGACCCCGCCCAGCGCCGGGAAGCCCCAGTTGCCGAACACCAGCAGCCAGTTGACGAAGACGTTGATGCACAGGCCCATGATGGCGATCAGCATCACCGGCAAGGTCTGGTTGATGCTGGTGCTGTAACCGTACAGCGCGCGGTAGGCGGCGAACGGCAGCAGGCCGATGCTGATGATGTGGACGAACAGCTCGGCCTGGCGCTGCACATGCGGCGTCAGGTATAAATGCGCGAACAGCAGGGTGGCGACGTTGGCCAGCGCGGCGGCCACCAGGCCGACGCCGAGCGCCTTCCATAACGATTGCCTCACCGTGTGCGGGATTTTGCGCAGGTCACCCGCGCCGACGTCGTGCGCGACAATGCTGTTGATCGCCATCATGACGCCGCTGACGGTGACCAGGATGATCGACCAGATCGACGCGCCCAGCGACACCGCCGCCAGCTCGTCGGCGCTGGTGTGGCCGGTCATGGCGACGTCGGCCACCCCCATGCCGACGGTGGCCAGCTGGCCGATCAGCATGGGCCAGGACAGGCGCCACAGCGCTGCGGCTTCGAGACGGATGGACGACAGAGTGAAAGAGTGGGGCATACGGTGACCGGAGCGGCAAGCTGATATGACTGGGGTCCGCCATTCTAACGGCTACTTTGAACACGATTGCATTTGGTTGCAATTTAGTTGGAGTGCTGCGTATGCGAAACTAATAACATGCGCGTTATAGGTGCAAGGCATCCAGCCCGGATGTTCAACATTGTCGCTAAATTACTATTCAGGCCAAAAACATGAAAAAATTCCTGCCCCGCTTGCTGAACGCCGCCCTCGCGCTGGCCGCTCCCGTTGTCTTCGCCGCCGCCGCGCACGCCGGTGAAGTCACTCTTTATACCCACGACAATTTCGGCGGACCGGCGGTCACGGTGCGCGACCAGGTCCCGGACCTGTCCTCCGAAGGCTTCAACGACCGCGCCTCGAGCGTGCGGGTGCGCTCGGGCCGCTGGCAGCTGTGCGAGAACGCCAATTTCGACGGTCATTGCATCGTGCTGGGGCCGGGCGAGTACCGCAAGCTGGAAGGATTTAACGATGTGCTGTCGTCGCTGCGCGAAGTGGGCGGCGATGGTGATCGCGGTGATCGCGGTGATCGCGGCGACCGGGGCGATCGTGGACATGGCCGGCGCGGCGAAAACGGCTACGGCGGCGGTGGCCGTGGCGGCGCCCCGATCGTGCTGTATTCGCAGTCGCGCTTCAACGGGAGCGAGCTCGAGTTACGCGATGATACCCGCAAGCTCGATCGCCTCGACTTCAACGACCAGGCCGGCTCGGTGATCATCCGCGAAGGCAGCTGGCAGCTGTGCGACGACGCCGATTTCCGCGGCAAGTGCATCGTGCTGTCGCCGGGCCGCTACGACAACCTGCGCGACATGGGCGACCGCATTTCGTCGGTGCGCCGCGTACGCTAACGGCTCTTCTGGGAGGCGCGCTCCGACCCGGTTTGCGGGTAGACTACGGGTAACGCAATAAGCAACCGGACGGAGTGCGCAACGTGGAATACAAGGACTACTACCAGACCCTGGGCGTGTCGAAAACCGCCTCGGAAGACGAGATCAAGAAGGCTTACCGCAAGCTGGTCCGCAAATACCATCCGGACGTCAGCAAGGAAGCCGACGCGCAAAAGAAAACCCAGGAACTCAACGAGGCCTACGGCGTGCTGGGCGACGCCGAAAAACGCGCCGCCTACGACGACCTGGGACGCGGACGCCAGTTCCGCGCCGGCCAGGAATTCCGTCCGCCGCCGGACTGGGGGCGCGGCTTCGGCGGCGGCACGGGCAATCCGGGCGCCGGTGGCGGCGCCCCGGGCGGCGGTTTCGGCGACACCGATTCGAGCGACTTCTTCGCCGACCTGTTCGCCAACCTGGGCGGACGCCGGCGCCAGCAGTACGCCTACGAGCCGCAGCGCGGCGACGACAGCCACGCCACCATCACCATCGACCTGGTCGACACCTATCAAGGCGCCACGCGCAACGTCAGCATGATGGTGGCCGAGCGCGACGCGGCCGACCGCATCGTCACGCGCGAGCGCACGCTCAGCGTCAACATTCCCAAAGGCGTAACGGCCGGCCAGCAGTTGCGCCTGTCCGGCCAGGGCCAGCGCGGCGACGGCGGGCCGGGAGACCTGTATCTGGAAATCCAGTTCCGGCCCGATGCGCGCTACCGCGTCGATGGCCGCGACGTCTTCGAGACGGTGCCGGTGGCGCCGTGGGAGCTCGCCTTGGGCGCCGACATCGACGTGACCACGCCGTCGGGCAAGGTCACCGTGTCGGTGCCGGTCGGCTCGCAAAGCGGCCGCAAGCTGCGCCTGCGCGGACGCGGCATCCCCGGCAAGGAAGCCGGCGATTTATACCTGATTTTGGAAGTGGTGCTGCCGCCGGCGAACACCGACAAGGCACGCGAGCTGTATCAAACGATGGCGCGCGAGATGGCGTTCAATCCGCGCGCGGGAGGATGAGCTATGGGACAGACAATGGAAGCAGCGGTGGGGCAGCCGCCCCTGACCGCCGTGTTGATCGATGAGACCGCGCTGACGCTCGAGGAGCTGGCGCGCGCCTGCGCCGTCGAGCGCGACTGGGTGGTGCAGCGCGTGCGCACCGGCATCCTGATGGAGTGCGATTCGGAGGATTGCGTCAGCTGGCGCTTCACCAGCGCCGACCTGGTGCGGGCGCGCCGCCTGTGCCAGATCGAGCGCGACTTCGAGGCCAACGACGACGTCGCCGCGCTGGTGGTCGATCTGTCGGAAGAGATCTGCCGCCTGCGCCGCAAGCTCAGCGCGGCCGGCGTGAAGTAGCCGCAGGCGCCCGCTTGACCGGCGTGGCTGTGATCACCGGCAGCGATGCGGCCGACGGCGCGTCGTTCGAACGCTGATGGAAGGGCATGTG
This sequence comes from Duganella sp. AC237, assembly GCF_979254035.1. Lineage (NCBI taxonomy): Bacteria > Pseudomonadati > Pseudomonadota > Betaproteobacteria > Burkholderiales > Oxalobacteraceae > Duganella > Duganella sp. AC237. The sequence continues at coordinate 1,776,999 of NZ_CEEDEW010000003.1, forward strand.
GATCGGCGGGTGGTGCCTGGCCGCCGCGCCGGCGTGTTCGGTGCCGCCGTATTCGTCGGCGATTTGCTTGTCCATCTCCAGAAACTGCTGCATGACCCAGCGCGTGGCCGGTCCCGGTTCTTCGTCGGCGCGCCGGATCACGTACAGCGGCGCGCTGAATGCCGGCCCTTCGGCGACTTCAAGCTGCACCAGGCGCCCCGCGTCCAGGTCCCACTGGATGAATTCGACCGGCATATTGCCCCAGCCGATGCCGCTGCGCAGCAGCGCGTGCTTGGAGCTCAGGTCGCCCAGGCGCCAGTCGCGCAGCGCCACCACGCCGAAATCCTGGCCCTTGGTCAAGGTGCTGCGGTCGGTCAGCACCAGCTGCGTGTGCTCGCGCAGGACCTCGTTCGGGATCTTGCCCTTGATCTGCGCCAGCGGATGGTTGGGCGACACCACCGGCACCATCGTGACGAAGCCGCAGCTCTGCCGTTCGATGGTGTCCGCCGAGCCGGGCATCCAGGCGCTCAGGCCGACATGGCAGGTGCGGTCCATGACCAGTTGCGTGACCGCGCCCAGCGCCTCGGTGCGCAGCCGCATCGACACGGTCGGGAACTCCTTCTGGAAGCCGTGCAGAATACGCACCAGCTTGCAGGTCGAATACATCACGTCGACCACCAGCGATACCTCCGCCTCCAGCCCGGCAGACAGCGCCTTGGCGCGCGCCCGCATGCCGTCGACCTTGAGCGAAACGGCGCGGGCGTCGGCCAGCAGCGCCTTGCCGGCCTCGGTGAGCACCGGTTTGCGCTTGCTGCGGTCGAGCAGTTCGATGTTGAGCTGCTCCTCCAGATTGGCGATGGTGTAGCTGATGACGGACTGCGTGCGGTGCAGCGCCCGCGCCGCGTGCGCGAAGCCGCCGTGGTCGATGACGGCGATGAACACGCGCAGCTGGTCGAGGGAGGGGAGGCCGGGGTCTCGCATGGTGATTGCCTATGGTTGATGCGGTGGTTAATCATTAGATATCGATAAAATCGATCAGTAAGATTTAAATTTACTGTATTTCATCGATAGTAATCCCGATCTATGATGCATGCAACCCTACCACTTAAAGGAAGCACATCATGGCAACCGTCCTCCACATCGATAGCAGTGTTCGTCACACCGGTTCCGTTTCGCGCCAGCTCGGCGGCGAATTCATCGCAAAATGGAAGGCAGCCAACCCTTCCGACACCATCGTCACCCGCGACCTGGCCGCCGCGCCGCTGCCGCACCTGACCGAACAGCTGATCGGCGCGTACTTCACCCCGCCGGACCAGCGCAACGCCGACCAGGCCCACACGATCAAGCTGTCCGACGCGCTGGTCGACGAGCTGCTGGCCGCCGACACCATCGTCATCGGCGCGCCGATGTACAACTTCTCCGTTACCTCCGGCCTGAAGGCGTGGATCGACCACATCGCGCGCGTCGGCCGCACCTTCAGCTATGGCGCCAACGGTCCCCAGGGCCTGGTGACCGGCAAAAAAGTGTATGTGTTCGTCGCCAGCGGCGGCGTCTACAGCGAAGGCCCGGCGGCCGTCTACGACCACCTGACCACCTACCTGCGCGCCACCTTGGGCTTCCTGGGCATGACCGACATCACCTTCATCGTCGCCGAAGGCGTGTCGAAGGGTGAAGAGGCCGTCGCCACGGCGGTCGCCAAGAGCCGCGCCGACATCAACGCCATCCTGGTCTGAGTTCCGCGCTAAATACGCCACACAATCGGTCGTGAACGAAGCCCCGCTTGCGGGGCTTGTTCTTTGCTGCGTATCATGGAAGGCATACCCGTCACGGAGCCCCTATGAAACGTAACTTGCACCTGCTGATCATCGACCCGCAAAACGACTTTTGCGATCTGCCGGCCGGCTATCTGCCGATCGATCCGGTCACGCGCCAGCCGCGCGCGCCGGCGCTGCCGGTGCCCGGCGCGCATCAGGACATGCAGCGCCTGGCCGGCCTGATCAACCGGGGCCGCTCCGGCCTGACGGCCATCAGCATCACGCTCGACTCGCACCACCGTTTCGACATCGCCCACCCGACGTTCTGGGTTGCCCGCGACGGCGCGCCGGTGGCGCCGTTCACGCAGATCACGGCCGACGACGTGCGCGCCGAAAAATACCTGCCGCGCCATCCTGCCGGCTTGCCGCTGGCTTTGAACTATCTCGACAAGCTTGAGGCGGCGGGCCGCTATCAGTTGATGGTGTGGCCGGTGCATTGCGAAATCGGCAGCTGGGGCAACAACGTCCATGACGACGTGCGTGCCGCCTATGCCGCCTGGGAGGAAGCCTCGCTCGGCATCGTCGCCAAGCTGGCCAAGGGTTCCAATCCGTGGACCGAGCACTATTCGGCCGTCATGGCCGAGGTGCCGTACGCCGACGATCCGGACACCCAGTTCAACACCAAGTTCGTCAACACCTTGGCCGAGGCCGACCAGATCTACGTGGCGGGGGAGGCCGGCAGCCACTGCGTCAAGGCGACCGTCGAGCATATTGTCGACCACTTCGGCGACCAGGCCGCGTCCAAGCTGGTGCTGATCACCGACTGCATGAGTCCCGTTACCGGCTTCGAGGCGCAGTACCACGGCTTCCTGAAGGCCATGCAAGCGCGCGGCGTGCAGCTAATGCAGGCTGGCGACGTGCTGCCCGAACTGCTGGCCAACGCCGCCCGCTGATCCCGGCGGCCAGAGGGGGACGGCTGTGGCGCTCACCCGACGTCAACTGCTGGAGGCGGCCGCCGCGCTGCCGTTGACGTACGCCGCGGCCGCTGCCGCGCAATCCCGCCCTGGCCTCGGTGCCGGCGCCGGTCCGGCCGACGGGGTGCACACGCTGCGTTTCGTGTTTTCTCGCCCGTTCGACAATCCGCGCACGCAATGGCTGATCCGGGTCTACACCCATCTGCTTGAGGACCTGGGCAAGCGCTTCGTTTATATCGACGTGCCGCCACTGCGCGCCACCGCCATGGTGCTGTCGGGCGAGGCCGACGGCGAACTGGGACGCACCTTCGATTATCAAAACCTGTTTCCGGCGCTGGTGCGGGTGCCCGAGCCGAACAACGCCGTGCGCTTTGCCGCCTACGCGACGCGGCCCGGCCTGGTGTTCGACAGCTGGCAGGCGGTGCGCGCGCGCAGCCTGCGCTGCGTATACCGGCACGGCATCAGCGAATTGCGCGACATGCTGTCGCGCGAGCTGGCCGCCGGCGAGTACTCGTATGTGCAGACCATCGACCAGGGCCTGCAGAAGCTGCGCCTGGGGCGCACCGATCTGTATTTCGATGTCGAAGAGGCGGTCGGCGATTTTCTGTTTTTCCTGGGCGACCCCGAACAGCGGCGCAGCGGTCTGGGCTCCCTGCACCAGGCCGGCGTGGTGCGCAGCACCACCGGCCACGCCTACCTGCGCAGTGCGCACGCGGCGCTGGCGCCGCAACTGGCGGCCGGGCTGGCGCTGCTGAAGCGCCAGGGCACGGTCAAGCGTTACCTGATGGAGAGCCTGTCCGCGTACAAGCAAGCGCGGCCCTGATCCACGCGTCCGGCTCGCATGGCGTAAGATCATGGCAATATGCAATCTGGAGAGTCCATGAGTCAGCCCATCGTCCGCAGCCTGCTGGAGACGGATCTATACAAATTCACCATGTGGCAAGCGCTGCTGCATGGCCACCCCAACTCGCACACCGAATACGAATTCGTCTGCCGCAACACGCCCGAGTATCCGCTGGCCGAGCTGCATGAGGCGGTCGAGCGCGAACTCGATCATCTGTGCTCGATGGGCTTTTCGGACGAGGAACTGAACTTCCTGCGCTCGCTGCGGTACATCAAAAGCGACTTTGTCGATTTCCTGACGGTGTTCCGCTTCCAGCGCAAATTCATCGACGTGCGCGTCGACGGCGACACCTTGGCGATCCGCGCCACCGGCCCGCAGGTGCACGTGATGGGCTTTGAGATCTACGTGCTTTACATCGTCAATGAACTGTACTTCCGCCGCTTCGACCAGGCCGCCGCGCTGGCCGAGGGGCGCGAGCGCCTCAGCGCCAAGATCGCCGCGCTCAAGGCCTTCGGCGCCGAGCCGACGCGCCGCAACCCGTTCGAGTTCTCCGACTTCGGCACGCGCCGGCGCTTTTCCGGCGCCTGGCACGACGAGGTGGTGCAGCGGCTGTCGCGCGAGGTGCCCGAGTACTTCAAGGGCACGTCCAACGTCTACCAGGCGATGAAGTTCGGCCTGGTGCCGATCGGCACGATGGCGCACGAATACATGCAATCGTTCCAGGCCTTCGGCGTGCGGCTGCGCGATTTTCAGAAAGCCTCGCTGGAGGCGTGGGTGCAGGAATACCGTGGCGACCTCGGAGTCGCGCTGACCGACGTGGTGGGTATGGACGCCTTCCTCGACGACTTCGACCTGTATTTCGCCAAGCTGTTCGACGGGCTGCGCCACGATTCGGGCGACCCGGTGGTGTGGGGAGAGAAGGCGCTGGCGCACTACGCCGCGCTGCGCATCGACCCCAAGACCAAGCGGCTGGTGTTCTCGGACGGGCTGAATCTGGAGAAGGCCTTCGAGCTGTACCGCCACTTCGCCGACCGCATCATGACCGGCTTCGGCATCGGCACGCACCTGACCAACGACGTCGGCCTGAAGCCGCTCAACATCGTCATGAAGCTGGTCAACTGCAACGGCCAATCGGTGGCCAAGCTGTCGGACTCGCCGGGTAAAACGCTGTGCAAGGACGAGACTTTCCTGGCTTATCTGCGCCAGGTCTTCCACCATCCGGCCGTTTAAGGCACGGGAAACGCCGGCCGAGCGGGCCGGCGCTATTTTTACGCCGGTCGCGCGCCGAAGCCGCTCATGATGGCGTCGGCGTTGCCACCTTCGTCCTCGTCGTAGATATCGACCGACAGCATGGCGCCGCTGCGTTCGCGCGCGTGCGCTGCGGCGGCCGGGCCGCCCGGCGTCAGCGCGTCGAAGATGTTACCGACGGTGCTGGTCGCCACGCTCGGCGGCAAAGCCGTGTGCTTGGTCAGTTTAACGGTGGACGGAGGAAAACCCTTAGCCAGCAAGGCGCTGCGGGCGCTTTCGGCGTCGGTCACCTGTTCGAAATTGCGGTGTATTGTGCGTGTCATGACGACCTCCTTGATTGAACCGGGCAGTGCGGCTTAGAAGCCGGCCACCACGGTTTCGAAATGCTCCACCTTGGGCGGTGTAGCGAAATAGCTGCCGACCAGTCCGCGCCAAGACTGGAATGCCGGACTGCCACGGAAATCGACGGTATGGTTTTCAAGGGTTTGCCAGCCGATCACCAGATGATAGGTGTCGGGCGTTTCGATGTCGCGGTCGAGGCGCATCGACAGGCAACCGGTGGCCGCCTTGAACAGAGGCACCGCCTCGGCCACGCCGGCCTGGAAGGCGTCGTGGTCATCCGGCTTCACGTATATCTCGGCGATCTCGTAAATCATGGGCATCCTTTTGAAAGTATGCCCCTATTGTGCCTCAACTGCGGCGGGCGTGCGCAGGATGAAGCGCATCGCCTGGCGGGCCAACTCCTTGACGTCGGCACCGCTGCCGGGTTTGTACCACTGCACGGTCCAGTTGAGCGCGCCGAAGATCAGCAGGCGGTCGAACGACGACGGCATCGCCCAGTCGCCGGACAGGTGCAGCTCGGCGATGGCGCGGTCCCACACGGCCTCGTAGCGGTCCTTCAACGCCACCACGCGCGAGCGCGACGGCTCGTCGAGCGAGCGCCACTCGTACAGCAGCACGGCGATGTAATGGTGGTCGGGCGCCAGCAGCGTATGCAGATGGGCCTCGACCAGCTGGCGCAGAATCTCGCACGGCGGCAGCTGCTGGCTGCCGATGGCCTCGATCTCGGCCAGTGAGCGCTCCAGGCCTTGCTCCATGATGGCGGCCAGAATGTCCTGCTTGGTCTTGAAGTGATAGAACCAGCTGCCGGCCTGGATGCCGGCGGCGGCGGCGATATCGCGCACGGTGGTGTTCTCGTAACCTTTGGTACGAAACAATTCTGCCGATTTCTCGATCAATTCCGCACGCAGTCCACCGCTTTCCCCTTTCAGGGGGCGCCCGCGTCGCTTGGGGCTTGGGGAGTCGATTGTGGCGGCGTTAGGCATGAAAAGGTGTCTGAACAGTAGTTTTGGTACATCCCATTCTAATGCAGCGTTCGGCTGCGAAATCGAAAAAGTGTTTGAAATTGTTACTTTCTGTCTAGAAGTCAACGGCTTTTGTGCTGCAACGCAACACTTTAGTTCGCTGTCGGATTGAGCGTGATCAAAGGATTAACGAGTAGGCGGCATAGGCTGGTGGATGGAGAGGGAGCGAGCGATGACCAAGACATCTGCAGCAATGGCTGTGCTTGACACCGGCGATCGCGCCGACGAGGATAGTGAGATGGAAAGCGAGATGCAAATGTTGAGGCGTGAGGTCGGCGAAGGTTTTGCCGGGGTGAACGCGCGCATCGACGAGTTGCGACGGGAGACGACCGAGCGTATTGATCGATTGCGTCAGGAGACCACGGACCGAATTCTCGAAGAACGTAGAGATACGAGCGCCCGTATAGACGCATTGCATCTTCGAATGGATATGTTGCACAAGGAGACGCTGGCGCGGATTGATGACTCGCGCAGGGAAGCATCTGATAATCTCACGGCGCAAAATGCGCGCATTTTCGATTTTCATCGGGAGACGACAGCTCGTATCGATGCATTTAAGGCCGAAAGTCACACGCAGTTCCGCTGGCTGGTAGGTCTGATGATCACCAGCCTGCTGGCGACCGCTGGGCTGTTCGCCCGCGCTGCGCACATTGTGTAATTGAAGGAAATTGGTGCCGGTATATTTCCCGACCGCCGGCGCCGGTAGTAGCCGCCTCCGGGAGGCGCTAATTGGTCGTTCTGTGTGAGAACTGGAGCCATCATATCGGGCGAATGTGACAGGCGTTTGACCGGGTTCCGAATGAGCATGCGTGCAGAGGCAAAGTGCGCTAGAATGGAGGTCTGTGGGGACGACCTGGTTTCGACGTGGGTTGCAAAGCAGAGCAGGGCATACCGAGGGCTGGTTACCTCGTAAATGGACGTGTAAGAAATTCTGTGTGTGCGGGGCCGGGTTTTAGTTAATCGCGTTCGTGAAGCGTTCGCCAAACATGATGGCAAACTGATTGGCCGCCAGCTTCCAAGTCCGCTGCGGCATCTTCCAATCTTTTTCGATATTGCGCAAGGCCAGGAACAGCAGTTTGGTCGCTGCCTCGTCGCTGGGGAAGTGCCCACGGTTCTTGACGATCTTCCTCAGACGCATATGCAGGCTCTCGATGGCGTTGGTGGTATAGATAATGGTGCGCACCTCCGGCGGGTAGGCAAAGAACGGAATCACCTGCTGCCACTGGCGCCGCCACATGGCTGCGACGGTCGGGAATTTCATCCCCCACGGCCCCGCCTCAAACTCGTCCAGCGCCGCTGCAGCCAAGTCGGCATTGGCGGCTTGGTAGACCGGCTTCAGAGCCGCCGCCAGTTCTTTGCGGTCCTTCCACGACGCCAACGTGGTCGAGTTGCGGATCAGGTGCACGATGCAGGTCTGGATTTGTGCCTGAGGATAGACGGCCTCTATGGCCTCAGGGAAGCCGCGCAGGCCGTCAACGACGGCGATCAGGATATCGTCCAGCCCACGGTTCTTGAGCTCGTTAAACACCTTCAACCAGAACTTGGCGCCCTCGGTCTGCTCGATCCACAGCCCCAGCACTTCCTTGCGGCCGTCAGCGCGTATGCCCAACGCCAGGTAGACCGCCTTATTCTTGACTGTGCCTTCGTCGCGGATTTTCAAGCGCAGCGCGTCGAAGTAGACGATGGGATACATCGGCTCCAACGGACGCTGCTGCCACTGGGTCACTTCCTCAATGACCTCGTCCGTGATGGTCGAGATCAGCATCGGCGACACCTCGGTGCCGTACAACTCCAGCAGATGTCCCTGGATCTCGCGCACGCTCATGCCGCGCGCATACATGCTGATCACATGATCATCGAAGCCCGGCATGCGCCGCTGGCCTTTGGCCACCAATTGCGGCTCAAAGCTGGACAGCCGGTCACGTGGAATGTCGAGGTGCAGCTCTCCGCCCGGTGCCAGCACCTTCTTGGGCGTGGTGCCGTTTCTATGATTCTTGCTGGTCGCGTCCTCGTTGGCCAAGTGATGCGTCAATTCGGCCGCCAGCATTCGCTCCGCCAGCATCTTCTTGAGCTGGCCAGCTAAGCCAGTCTCACCGAGGATCGACTCGGCGTTCTTGTCCTGAACCTGGGCCAGCAGTTGGTCGATCAGCTCAACTGGGAATGGATATGGCTCTTTCTTTTTGCGAGGTTTCTTCGTGGTCATCGTGTCGGTCATGGAACATCCCTTTCGGTATTATTTCATGACCCCGGTTCACACAGAAATTCTTACAGGCTCTCGTAAATACACCCAGAAAAACTTAACTGCAAACGATAACTCGTACGCACTGGCAGCTTAATTGCTGTTAGCTCCACAACACCTCGTCCCTGGGGTGGGCCGTTAAAAGCTGTGGAGTCATTTACAGGGACTCGCGCTGTGAGGGGTCACTTCGATCAGCGCTAAATCTAAGGTGAATCGCTAGTCCAAAACGTGCACGTCCGTGTTGTACTGGTTAAATTAAATGATAGTGCTAAGTATGTAGAACTGTCTGTGGAGTGCTTGCGGACGCGGGTTCGATTCCCGCCGTCTCCACCACCTATTTGTTTCAAGCAGCCTCAAGTAGTACAAAAACCCGCCTCCGAGCGGGTTTTTTACTATGAGCGGCCGTCCGGGAACGTCCGGGGAGGTCCTCCAACATCCGGCGGCAATATGGGGTAGGGGCTTGGGGTAATGGCCGCCGGTGGGTTGGAGTTACCCCAATTACCCCGGTCGTCGCGCAGCTGCCCCTTCCCCGGGGGAGGCGATCTCTACGGGCATGATGTGCATCAAGCGGCGCTCCTTTTCGAGTGTTAAAACGGCTCGTCAGCTGCCGATTCAAGCCAAGAGGCCAGTTTTCGAAGCCCTGTGTTCGTGGCAAACGCGTGGGTCAATCCGGCCAGCAAACGAACACCCGGTAAGAGTCTTTTTATTTGGAGGCGAAGGCGAGGCCAATGAGCTATCACATTTTGGAAAGAGCCTTCACCGCATCCTTCGCTTCACGAAGACTACACGTGTGGACCTCACGATAACAGCGAATAGCCCAGATGCGCTTATTGTCATCTAGCAAACGTACCACGTCGGCCATCACAGCATTGCCCCGCCGTGGATAATTGCCAGCATGACGCATTTTTTTCATTTGCAACCAAAGCGCGACTTGTGTAACCAAGATTAAAGATAGAACTAGAATTATCACTATCAGGAAAAACTTCATACATTTCTCCAAAAAACTCAAATGGCTGCTCTTGGCCGGATTCTGTCAGAAACCGTTGCGCTCTTAATCCTGCCACTCCGTGTGCTCAGGGACCATAACTTGTTCGCACCATTCTTTTAGATTGCTATAAATGTCTGTCCCTGGCCATGGCAAGCGCTCCTGACTTTTTGACCAAGTGAGATGGACGTCTGCAACTCGACCGCTGCCATCCAGAAGCTCAAACAGGGCATCATCGCCATTACCGCGCGCTAAAAGCTTTAAGGTAAGCCCATATAAAATATGCCCAGGTGGCAATTCGATACGTACCTGGTCTTCCAATCCTTGCGCTAACTCAGCCGCGCTTTATACGACGCGTCCATTCGTCCGCCACGTCGCCCATGTTCTTCGCAATGCCGTTGCGCACCCACGCCATGAGTTCGCGGTCGAACTTGAAATCTGGCCCACACTGGTGGGAAAGAAAACGCCGAACGTTTTGCGTGTTCTTGTACTCAGAATCGATTTCCGTTGTACGCGAAATTTCTCCGCCATGCCAATCGAACTTCATGTCCAATCTCTCCAAATATTGATGAGGTGTGCGGCTGCTTCTGGCCGAACCCGGCCGTTATCACTTACTCTGTGTTGTGCGATCCGCGCGTCGCATGTTCGAATCGACGTATGAGATCAAGCACTGCATCGAACTCCGGCGGCTCCTCTGTAAACATTTCCGCTTGCATCGCTACGTAGTCCAGCCGCCAGCTTTGTTCTTGATTTGGCAATGGTAATAGACGTAATGTTTCCGGTGCCATTGCGTGGTAGTCGACCCAGCTCTGCGCAAAAAAGACGCTTCGATGCGCCAGTACCTGTTTGAACAGATCGACGTCCTCGACCGCCTTAGCCGCTATACCGCCTTGGATCAGTCGGTACACGTCATAGTAATGCCTCGCCATCCTAGGCCGTCTTTGCTTGTCCGCTGGTCTGTACGTTTCCTCGTGCAGCAGCATTACCTTTTCCCAGAAAGTCCTCTCTGGGGCCAGGGCGTGGACGATCGTTTCTGGCTGGGTGAACAGCTGCGGGAATACCTCGGCGATGACAGGACGTACTGGCCGCTCATGTGCAGGCCACGGATCAGATCTGGCGCCGAACTCGATCTTGACGATGGGGCGAACATAACGCACCTGCTGTCCGCCGAAGTGAGTAGGGTAAAAGAAGAGCAGCGTCTGGCCATCAGGGTCATCTAAGTCCAAGGTAAGTTGCCAACCCTCGCCGTCGAGTCGCGTAATGAAGCAATCGCTCAACCTAGGCAGCAACGTGTTTCTTACGAACGTCCCGCATGCGTCACGTAGCGCCTTGAGCCGTTTCGCTTGCTGTTTTGCGCTCGGTGCCCGCTCAGGGCTATTCTCGCCGCCAAAACCGAGCGCATCGCGCCCGATGGTTAAGTCGATATCCTCGGAGAATCTGTCGATCAGACCCCATGCCTTTGACAGCGATGTTCCGCCTTTGAAGGTTAAATGGCTCATGAGCTCTGGCAGCGCAAACAGCTGTTCCAAAGTCCAGCACGCCCAGAAGTCCTTTTCCGCACCGGAGGCCACCCAGCCATTGCGGGCAGCGGTCTGCTCAATGGCCAGCTTCTGGTCTTCCTTGGGCAATTTCAAAAACTCTTGCATGGCTCAATCCTTGTCCTGCGCTATCCGTCGCATGACATCTGCAATCCATACGGGGGCCAGCGATGCATCGGCCAGCAGCACGGCCTTGTCCTCGGCGGTTAATCTGGCTCTGAGCTTAGCGACTACCTCGTCATCGATATGCGTCTGTTTGAAATGTCGCAATGCCTGGATCACTAGTCCGCTGATGCGACCGGCAGTCGCCATATTGCGAGGTGTAGTGTGCTTCAGCAGAATGCTCTGATTGCCGATATGCACGGTGCGCGAGACGCCATCGGTCAGGAAGGCCAGCTTCATCGGCACTTGCTCCGTAAGCCCCAGTAGATTGGCGGCGTACGCGCCAGAGGGCTGCAGGCGCAGACTTCCTTTGCCGGCGATCGCCTTCGCGATATCGTCGGCCGACGGTAATAGCGGTCCCAGAATCGCGTGCGTGCGTGGCACGTCGTACAGTCCTCGGGCCACTCGACGAAGTCTCCCAGTGGCTGTTAAACGCGAGAGCACCTTATCGACGGCCGCACGGCTACCCAAGTGGAGAAAATCAACGGGACTGAAGACTTTCCCCGCTTCGCTTGCCGCTATCTCGGCCCGGATAGCCGCATCCACGCTGCCGTGAGAAGGCGGCGTTTGCTGAGCGGTTCGGCTTCGGCCGTCGGAGGGGGAATTGGTGCGCATGTCAGAAAATATAGCACGTTTTTCGGACAAGGCAATCCGGAACGATGATTTAAGAGCCTTTGGCGAGCGTAGCGAGTTGCAGTTGGGCGAGCGCAGCGAGACAAGCCCCGCAGGGCAAGCCACGTTTGAGCGAAGCGAAAACATGGCTTGCTCCTAACTGCGCGCTGACCGGCCGACTGCACCGTAGCCTGTACGCATCGACCTGCCCCGCAGACTGGTCGTGCGTCGCCATGCCGCACAGCTGGACTATGCATGAGCTGGCTCATGCATAGTCAGCGCTCACGGTACCCGCGACGTAGTGGGTGCGTTTTCGGGGTAACTGGGCTAGCCAATGGCACCGTTTTTCGCGCTTTCCCCTATGACGCGAGGTGCCGATTCTATTGACGCCGTCCCACTGAATACTAGGAAGCCCCGACGCGAAAGCGCAGGGGCTTTTTTATGCATCGCCATGCCGACGCACTCACATGCTTCCCCAATACCTCGATTGAGGCGGCTCAAGCTCCACCGCTCCGGTAGCGTTGAGTTTGCCAATGTTCAAAGAGCTGATGGTCAACAGAACGTACGTTTGGACTTTCCCGATTCTTCTCAGGAGGATGGAATGTCGTACGTTTATCCCAATGCAGCAGACCTCAAAGACCAACCGCTGGTCGGTAGTCATCAATGTGTGGCCCTCGTTTGCCTTCATCGCCAAAAAGTCCATACAGCTGGTGGACACCCCCAAAGGTTGGATTACGTTCACGGGTTCACCCCTGTACTTGCATGGCGCCGCTCTGATGGATGGTCCGCCTGAAAAATTGGGTGAGCTCTCTGACTACAAGCAGTCAAGCCGCAAACATGAACTGGTTTACACCTATCAACTTGATGGTAAATTTCCTCATGGCAAATGGCTATCATGCACTTATGGTGAGTCCGACCAAGTGACACTTGCTCGACAACTTCCGGATGACACGAATGCCTGCGTCATCACCTCCCGTAAAGGCAAACATGTCGGGCAGAACGATATCAAAATCGATTGCAAATGACTGCATGAGAAGCCACGGCCGCATTTCCGATCGCATCAGAACATATCAGACCTGTTCTGATACGCGAGTTGCGCCAATTAGTTGAAAGCACCCTCGGCGCGCAACAACGACACCGCGAGGTCGATAAAGGCCCTCACCTTGGTCGTCGAACGGCGCCCCTCATGGTGCACCACGCTAACCGGCACCGGTGCCGACTCATACTGCGTCAGCACAGTCTTGAGTCGTCCCGCCGCCAGATGCGGCGCGACCATATAGGAAATCACCCTCGTCATGCCAAATCCCCGCACCACCGCCCCGATGGCCGCGTCATTGCTGGTACTGGTAAGGCGCGGACGCACTCGCACGACCACCGGTTGGCGCTTGAACTCGAAGCGCCAGTCGGGCGATGCGGTGACGGCGTTAGCCAGCACGATGTCATGTCCGCCCAGCTCCTCCGGCGTCAGCGGTAATCCGCGCGCCTCAAGGTAAGCCGGCGACGCGCACACCACCTGCCGCACCTGGCCCACCCGAACCGCCTGATAGCTCGAATCGGGCAACTGGCCGATGCGGATCGCCACATCGATCCCTTCATCCATCATGTTGACCACGCGATCAACGAAGCGGCATTCAACCTCGGTTTCCGGATAGCGGCGCAGATACTCGGTCACCACCGGCGTCACATACATGGCGCCGAACAACACCGGCGCCGTGATCACCAGCCTACCGCGCGGCTCCCCGTGCGTGCCGGTCGCCGCCTGCTCGGAATCGGACACGTCGGCCAGGATGCGGCGACAGTCCGCCGCATACCGCGCGCCCACATCGGTCAAGCGCACCATCCGCGTGGTGCGCGTCAGCAGGCGCACGCCCATCGTTTCCTCGAGCTCCGTCACCGCCCGTGTCACCACCGGCGGCGAGATCCGCAACTTGCGCGCGGCCGGGGCGAAGCCGCCTTCGTCGACCACGGCCAGGAATATCGACATGGTGTAGAGCCGATCCATATTATTCCACTTTCAGGAATGGTTCATTGCGGGTTCTAAGGATTCTAATTGGATGACAAAACAATCAAACTGTATTCGCTGGATAACACTTCGTCAACCACCCAAGGAGAACACCATGAGCCGCATCACCATCATCGACAGCAGCAACGCCAACGCCGAACAACAAGCCCTGCTGGACACCATCCAGGCCCAACTCGGCATGGTGCCGAACTTCCTTAAAGTATTCGCCAACTCGCCCGTAGCCCTGCGCGCCTTCCTGGGCCTGTACGGCGTGGCTGGCGCCGGCAGCCTGGACCATCAAACCCGCGAACGCATCGCCCTGGCGCTGGCCCAGCAAAACGGCTGCGAATACTGCGTCTCGGCGCACACCGCCATCGGCCGCAAGAGCGGACTGACCGGCGACGAAATCAACGCCGCCCGGCACGGCACCAGCGAAGACGCGCAAGCGGCCCTGGCCGTCCAATTCGCGACCAGCTTGATGGAGAAGAAGGGCGATGTGAGCGCCATCGAAATCGCCCAACTGCGCAGCGCCGGCTTCACCGATGCCGACATCGTGGAAATCATTACCCACGTCGGTATGAACTTCCTGACCAACATCCTTGGCAAGGCCAGCAAAGTCGACATCGACTTCCCGCAAGTGGACCTGAAACTGGCCGCCTGATTCCCCCACCCATTCCATCTCTAGGAGCATCGCCATGAACTCGTCCTCTTCCGTCTGGGCCCGCCTGGCCGTCACCGCCGGCTTCGTTGCCGTCACCGCCGCCGCCAGCGCCGCGCCTGCCACACCCGCCGCCTCGACCGCCGTGAGCTACCACACGGCCAGCATCGACGGCGTGAAAGTGTTTTACCGCGAAGCCGGCCCGAAAAACGCGCCGACCTTGTTGCTGCTGCACGGTTTCCCGACCTCGTCGCAGATGTTCCGCAACCTGATTCCGCAACTGGCCGACCGCTATCATGTGATCGCGCCGGACTATCCGGGCTATGGCCAGAGCGACCAGCCGCCAATGGACAAGTTCACCTACAGCTTTGACAACCAGGCCAAGGTGATCGACAAACTGACCAGCCAGCTCGGCCTGACGAAATATGCGCTCTACGTGCAGGACTATGGCGCGCCGATCGGCTACCGCCTGGCCGCCGCCCATCCGGAACGGGTCACGGCGATCGTGGTGCAAAACGGTAACGCCTACGACGAAGGGCTGGATAACGAGTTCTGGCAACCGGTCAAGGAGTACTGGAAAGACAAAACCGAAGCCAAGGCCGCCAAGCTGCGTCCGCTGCTGGAGATCGGCGGCACCAAGTGGCAATACACCGAAGGCTTCCGCAAGCCGGACGTCAACGTCAGCCCCGACGCGTGGATGCTCGACCAGGCTTATCTGGACCGTCCCGGCAACAAGGACGTTCAGATAGAAATGTTCTACAGCTACGGCACCAATCCGCCGCGCTATCCCGAGTGGCAAGCGTATTTCCGCAAACACCAGCCGCCGATGCTGATCGTCTGGGGCAAGGGCGACAAGATCTTCCCGGCGGCCGGGGCCACGCCTTACCTGCGCGACCTGCCGAAAGCCGAGCTGCACCTGCTCGACACCGGCCACTTTGCCCTCGAAGAAGAAGGCGACAAGATCGCGAAGCTGATGCGCGAGTTCCTCGGCCGCAACGTCAAACGCTAAACCTCACTTTTATCAGGAGCCATCATGGGCCGCGCATTTTCCGACATCACCTTTACCCCGAACGTGCGCGCCATGCAGGAACGCATGGGAAGCCGCGAGCAGTACGAAGGCTTCGACCTGATGACCAACCGGGCCGACCGCCTGGGCCGCATGGAGGCCGAGTTCATCGCCCAGGCCGACCATTTTTACCAGGCCACGGTGAGCGAGACGGGCTGGCCGTATGTGCAGCATCGCGGTGGCCCGGCCGGCTTCCTGAAAGTCCTCGATCCGAAGACCGTCGCCTTCGCCGACTTTCGCGGCAATGTGCAATACCTCAGCGTGGGCAACCTGCAAAAGGACGACCGCATTTCCATCATCGTGATGGATTACGCCAACCAGATGCGCCTGAAGATTATTGGCCGCGTGCGGCTGGTCGAAGCCGCCGACGATGCCGAGTTGATAGAACGGCTGCGCACGCCCGGCTATGCGGCGCGCATCGAACGCGCCTTCGTGATCACCGTCGAAGGCTACGACTGGAACTGCCCGCAGCACATCACACCGCGCTTCACCGAAACCGAAATCAACACCATGACGGCGCCGCTGTACGCGCAAGTCAAGCGTCTCAAGGAGCAACTGGCCGCGAGCGCCGCCAAGCAACCTTTGAGCGAATTGGGCGATGGCCCGCTGGCGCTGGTGGTCAGCGGCGTGCGGCAGCTGACGCCGCAGGTGCGCGCCTACGAACTGAAAAGCTTCGATGGAGGCCACTTGCCGGCGGTCCAAGCTGGCGCCCACATCGACGTGCCGGTACTGCTGGCCGATGGTAGCGCCGCCACGCGCAGCTATTCGATCGCCTCCGATCCCGCGCAGCCCGGCGTCTATGAGATCGCCGTGCTGCGCGAGGAAGAAGGCAAGGGCGGCTCGGCCAGCGTGCATGCGGAATACCACCTTGGCATGCTGCTGCGCTGCTCGCTGCCACGCAACGATTTCGCCTTGCCGGCCGACGGCGCGGTGGTGCTGATCGCCGGCGGCATCGGCGTCACACCGATCAAGGCGATGGCGCATACCTTGATCGCCGAACATCGCGACTTCGTGCTGCACTACGCCGTGCGGTCGCGCCGGCAAGCGCCGTTCCTCGACCAGCTCGAACGCGAACTGGGACCACGCCTGGTCGTGTACGCCGCCGACGAAGGCCGGCGCCTGTCGCTCGAGACGGTCATGGCAGGCGAGGGCGTCACCGTCGCCTGCGGCCCGGCGCGCCTGCTCGACGCAGTGACCGAAACCGCCAAGCGCCTGGGCGTGCGCGTCCTGATCGAACGCTTCGCGGCCGATGCGCGCGCCGTCAACCGGCCCGTCATCGTGACCTTGAAGCGCAGCCGCAAGGTGATCGAAGTACCGGCCAGCGCCAGCATTCTCGAGGCGGTGGAGGCCGCCGGCGTCGATGCGCCAGCCTCCTGCCGGATCGGCAACTGCGGCACCTGCCGCGTCAAGGTACTGGCCGGCACGCCGGAACACCGCGACAACGCGCTGAGCGACGAGGATCGCGCCGATCACATGTGCATTTGCGTCTCGCGCGCCAGCGGCGACACGCTCGAACTAGACCTTTAAGGAGCACGACCATGAACGCAACACATCCGGCGGCCGATGCCGTCCCAAGCAGTACGCTTCACTATATACCGGTCGGGCTGTTTGGCGCCGTCATGGGCAGCATCGGCTTGGCGGCGGCCTGGCGTCTGGCCGCCGAGCGCTTCGGCGTGCCGGCCTGGATCGGCGACGGCCTGGCGGTGGCTGCGCTATTGGCCTTTGTTGCGGTGGGCGCGGGCTATGCGATCAAGGCCTGGAACGGCTTCGACGCGGTACGCCGCGAATTCGCCCACCCCGTCGCCGGCAACCTGTTCGGCACACCGCTGATCACCTTGCTGTTGCTGCCGATTCTGCTGGCGCCGTTCCAGCTCGCCGCCGCGCGCATGCTGTGGGTGGCCGGCGCCGTCGGCATGGCGGTGTTTTCGCTATCGATCACCGGCCGCTGGCTGAGGGAAAAGCAAGCCGTGATCACGCCCGCGCTCCTGATTCCTGTCGTCGGCCTGCTCGACGTGCCGCTGGCCTTGCCCGCGCTCGGCTGGCAATCGTCGATGCACGGCGTGATGGTGTTTTCGGTCGCGGTCGGTCTTGTGTTCGGGTTGCCGCTGCTGGGCATGGTGCTGACCCGCTTGATGCGCGAGGATGCGATGCCCGCGCCGCTGCAGCCGACGTTGCTGCTGCTCAGCGCGCCGTTCAGTGTCGGCTTCTCGGCCTACATCGCGACAACCGGGCAGGTCGATCTGTTTGCCGAAGGCTTGGTCATGGTGATGTTCTTCGCGCTCGCGATCGTCGCCGGCCGGTTGCGGGTGCTGGTTGCGGAACAGCCGTTCCGGCTGTCGTGGTGGGCGGCCAGCTTCCCGCTGGCGGCCGCCACCTTGGCCGCCTTGCGATACGCGGGCCACGCGCATCATATTGTTGCAGATGGCCTCGCTCTGCTGTTGCTGGCAACGACGACCGTTTGCATCGCTGTCTTCGCGGCGCGGACGTTGAGTGCTGTCGTCAAAGGTGAGTTGCAGACGCTGGCGTGAGCAGCCAGTTCCGATCCGATGCATAATCTCCTGCTGAGTATTAGCGGGAGTAAAAATGAACGAACATATGGTGGCAGTTGAACTGGAAAAGGCATATCGGCTGCTCAATCACGGGCCGACGGTGCTGGTGTCGGCCTCGCACGATGGTGTGGATAACATCATGGCGGCGGCCTGGTCTTGCGCGCTGGATTTCGCTCCGCCCAAGGTGACGCTGGTGTTGGACAAGGCGACCAGCACGCGCGGTCTGGTGGAGGGCAGCGGCTACTTCGCGCTACAGGTGCCCAACGTGGGCCAAGTCCAGCTGACCTACGACGTTGGCAATCTGAGCCTGGCCGACGCGCCGGACAAGCTGAAAACATGCGGGATCGAATTATTTCGCGCCGGTGAACACGGTATGCCACTGGTCTCCGGATGCTCGGCCTGGCTGATCTGCAAGGTGATCCCCGAGCCGCACATCCAGCAGACCTACGACTTGTTCATTGGGGAAGTAGTGGAAGCCTGGGCCGACGACCGCGTGTTCCGCAACGGCCATTGGG
This sequence comes from Duganella sp. AC237, assembly GCF_979254035.1. Taxonomy (NCBI): domain Bacteria; kingdom Pseudomonadati; phylum Pseudomonadota; class Betaproteobacteria; order Burkholderiales; family Oxalobacteraceae; genus Duganella; species Duganella sp. AC237. The sequence continues at coordinate 1,795,488 of NZ_CEEDEW010000003.1, forward strand.
AATTCGACAAAGCCGATCCGACCCTGCGCAGTTTGCATTACATCGCCGGCGGCCAGTTCTATGCGATCGGGGAATCAGTGCTTGCCGATACCGGCAAAGCCACCAATCCGGGGACCTAACCGCTAGGGGCGGTGTTGGGAGGGCCTGCGGATTCGCAGCAATCCATTCCAGCCCCCTCGACGTCAACTGCGCATGTACAAACGTATCGCTCCCGCCCCGCCGAGGGCGATGCGCATCACGCAGCGGTTTCAAACGCATCGAGCACATCCCGGGTCTGGACGATGGTCGCGTATTCGCCGTCCAGGTTGGACAACGCCATGGCGCGCACGTCCTCGGCGCTGCGTGGCGTGCCCGCGTAATCGGCTTTGGCAAACGCGAAACACGCATCCGCCACGACATGGGTCGCGAAGCCGAGGTTGCCCGCCGTCCGCGCGCTGGCCTCCACCGAGTTGTTGGTGCTCACGCCGACGATGACGAGTTCGCTGATGCCGCGCACGCGCAGCCAGCGCTCCAACCCGGTGTTGATGAAGGCGTCGGGTACATTTTTCTCGATCACGTAGGCGTCCGGCAAAGGAGCCAATCGTTCCTGAAACTCGACCCCAACTTGCCCGGGCCAAAACAGCGAACCAACCGTTCTCGAAATGTGGCTGACATGGATAACCGTGGAACCCGCCGTCCGCCAAGCGCCAAGCAAGGCCTCGATATTCTGTTCCGCCTCGGGGTTGTTGCGCGTGCCGGCCGCCGGATCGGCCATGCCTTTTTGCATATCGATGATGATCAGTGCCGCCGTGCTTACTTGCATAGTGTTGCTCCAGATCTGGGAAAGCGTAAAGGTCGATTGTAGCTCGATCACAATATCGGAAAAGAGTAGAATTCCGGGTTCCTCCCAACCCGACGATGGACCGCGAATGAACGTCGCCACTTTCTCAAAGCCTGCGCCGTGAGCAAGACCAAACGGGCCGGCGACTGGATCGTGCGCGCGCCGCAGACGGGCCGCACGGAGCGCATCGAAGCGTTCTTCTCGGGCCACGGCTACGAGCCGCACCGCCACGACACCTATGCCATCGGTCGCACCCTGGCCGGGGTGCAAAGTTTCCACTACCGGGGCGGGCAGCGACACAGCGTCCCGGGCGCCACCATCGTTCTGCACCCCGACGAGTTGCACGACGGCGAGGCGGGGACCGACGCCGGCTTCCGCTACCGCATGCTGTACATTGAACCCTCGCTGATCCAGCAGATCCTTGGCGGGCGCGCGCTGCCTTTCATCCAGCACGGCATCAGCGCCGATCCCAGGCTGTACGCGGCCAGCGAAATGTTGTTGCGCAGTCTGGACGCGCCGCTCGACGCGCTTGAGGAAGACGACGCATTGTTCGATCTGGCCCATGCGCTGAGCGCGGTGTCGGCGCCGCCCAGCTCGAAGCAGCCATTCGACTACCGCGCCGCCGAGCTGGCGCGCGAGTTCCTCCATGGTTCCCTGGAACGCAGCGTGACATTGGAGCAATTGGAGCGCCACAGCGGGCGGGACCGCTGGAGCCTGTCGCGCGATTTCCGGCTGCTGTTCGGCACCTCGCCGTACCGCTACCTGACCATGCGCCGCCTCGACCTGGTGCGCTCATTGCTGCTTCAAGGCCAGCCGCTGGTGGGCGCGGCATTGCTTGCCGGCTTTACCGATCAAAGCCACATGACCCGCCATTTCGGCAAGACCTATGGCTTGTCGCCAGCGCGCTGGCTGAAAATGCGCGCCGGCTGACGTTTGCACAATCGTACAAGAAATGACGTCCCGTTTTGCGTACGCTGGGCACTCCCCAATCAGCAACAGGACGAATCCAATGCATACCGAGCAGACGGCGGCGCACGCCATCCACACCATTAATTTCGCGGAGAAATTCAGTTTATTTTCCGAGCAGTGGGCACCCAAGGTGGTCGCGGAAATGAATGACTACCAATTCAAGATCGTCAGGCTGCAGGGGGACTTTATCTGGCACGCCCATGCCGCCACCGACGAGACGTTTATCGTGCTGGAAGGGCGCTTGCGCATCGATTTCCGCGACGGCCACGTGCTGGTGTCGCAGGGCGAAATGGTGGTGGTGCCAAAGGGCGTGGAGCACAAGCCGTCGGCCGAAGGCGAGGTGAAACTGCTGTTGATCGAGCCGCGCGGCGTGCTCAATACAGGCGAGGAGGAAACCAGCGACCGTACCGCCATCAATGACGTATGGATCTAGGCGAACCGAACAACCAATGAAAAAGGCCCGATGCGCTAGCACCGGGCCTTTGATTTTCCGTCCGCCGAAGCGACGATTATTTCTGCTTGCGGCGACGCGCGACCACGCCCATCAAGCCCAGGCCGGCGAGCATCATTGCGTAGGTTTCCGCTTCCGGAACCGCCGACACGGGCGCCTTGCCCGTGGAGTACAGCGTGGCGTTCGACAGCGAGTTGAACGCGGTCGTGAAGCTGTCCACACCGGCGCCCTGGCCAGCGTCAAAGCGGTAGAAGGCGGTGACGTTGTTCTGTTTGTTACCCAGGACATCCGTGACGTTGCCGTAGTGGATGCTGACGATGGTGTCGCCGTACAGCTGTTGAGCGAAGTTGATGGTGTTGCCGGTCAGGCCGGACAGCATCGACGTCGATGCCACGGCTTCCGTCAGGTGCACGCCCCACACGCCCAGGTTGCTGTTGATCTCGGTCAGGCTCGGCTTGTTGCCGTTCAGATTGCCGCTGACGAAGCCGATGCAGCTGGCGCCGGCCACGGAAATGCTGGCACCGGCGCACGATGTCGATGACGGTGGAAGGGTGATCACAGGCGTGGTGGCTGGCTTGTCGGTCGCCGGCTTGGTCACCACCGGCGTGGTGCTGCCGCCGTTGCCTTTGCCGTTGCCATTGTTGCCCTTGCCGTTACCGCCGGCGGCAGCCATGGCGGCGCCTCCAGACATCAACAGTACCAAGGTTGCGGCCGTCGAAAGAGTCTTGAATTTCATGTCAAATTGTCCCAAAAAAGAGTAAACGATTACGGTGTAATTGCGCGCCGGAAACAATTGGTTGGGTTTCTTTGAGCAAGTGTCATGCTATTTGCCAAAGCTTATCACGTTAGCTGCTTTAAAGATACTTTGATTGCTATATGGCAAAGTCATCTGGCGGAAAATGAACTCTCAAAGCGCGCCCATAGCCGGCAAGAATGCAAAATATGCATTTATAAATGCGGAATGATTCGTGGGCGTGGCACTCTATTCAACTTAGGCTTGCACGATCATTCACATGGAGGAGCGATGAAACTGGAAACCCTGGCCGTCCACGGCGGCTATAAACCGGACCCCACCACGCGCGCGGTAGCGGTGCCGATCTATCAAACCGTCGCCTACGCGTTCGACGACACCCAGCACGGCGCCGACCTGTTCGACCTCAAGGTACCCGGCAACATCTACACGCGCATCATGAATCCCACCCAGGACGTGCTCGAGCAGCGCATCGCCGCGCTCGAGGGCGGGGTGGCGGCGCTGGCGCTGGCTTCCGGGCAGGCCGCCGTCACCTACGCGATCCAGACCATCGCCGAGGCCGGCGATAACATCGTCTCGGCCGCCACCTTGTACGGCGGTACCTATAACCTGTTCGCACACACCTTGCCGCAGTTCGGCATCACCACCCGCTTTGCCGACGCCCGCGACCCGGCCTCGTTCGAGGGTTTGATCGACGAGCGCACCAAGGCCGTGTTCATCGAGTCGATCGGCAACCCGCTGGGCAACATCACCGATATCGAACAGATCGCCGCGATCGCCCACAAGCATGGCGTGCCACTGATCGTCGACAACACCGTGGCCACGCCGTACCTGCTGCGCCCGTTCGAGCACGGCGCCGACATCGTGATCCACTCGTTGACCAAGTACTTGGGCGGGCACGGCAATTCGATCGGCGGCGCCATCGTCGATTCCGGCAAGTTCCCGTGGGCCGAGCACAAGCAGCGCTTCCGGCGGCTCAACGAGCCGGACGTGTCCTACCACGGCGTGGTCTACACCGAGGCGCTGGGGCCGGCCGCCTACATCGGCCGAGCGCGTGTGGTCCCGCTGCGCAACACCGGCGCGGCGATTTCGCCGTTCAACGCGTTCCTGATCTTGCAGGGGATAGAAACCTTGGCGCTGCGCATGGAGCGCATCGTCGACAACGCCCGCGCGGTGGCTGAATTCCTCAGCGGCCACGCCAAGGTCAAGTGGGTCAATTACGCCGGGCTGGAGCAGCATCGCGACCATGCGCTGGCGCTCAAGTATCTGGGCGGCAGGCCGTCCGGCGTGCTCACCTTCGGCGTCGAGGGCGGTGTGGAGGGCGGGGCGCGCTTCCAGGATGCGCTGCAATTGTTCACGCGCCTGGTCAACATCGGCGACGCCAAATCGCTGGCCTGCCACCCGGCCTCGACGACGCACCGCCAGCTCAACGAGGAGGAATTCGCCAAGGCCGGCGTGACGGTCGATACGGTGCGCCTGTCGATCGGCATCGAGCACATCGACGATCTGCTGGCCGATCTGGAGCAGGCGCTGGCCGCCGTCTGAAGCGCCGGCGGAGGCGCTATTTCTTGTCCGGCTTGACCTTGTCGGGCACGCGCGTGACGATCACCTCGCCGTCGACGATGGCGCAGTCGAGGACATGGCTGCGCGACACCGGCGCGTGCTGCGAGAACAGGTCGTGGTAGGGCCCGGTCTCCTCCAGGCGCAGGTCGATGCGGAAGCTCTCCAGATGGTTGGTCGCGTGCACCTCGCGCACCCGCTGCTTGCGCACTTCCGCCTCCTTGGCGCTGCGGCCGTGCATCTGCGGCCCCTCGAAGTAGCGGATCAGCGCGCATTCGATGATGTCGACGCGGTCCTTGAGCAGCAGGTCGGCCGCGATGGCGTTCTGGTTGACCGGCATGTCGACCGGATCGCCGTCGTCGGACAGCACCTCGACGTTCATGCGCTGTATCAACAGCAGCATGTCGTTGTCTTCGTTGTTGATCTGGTGGATCTTCTGCACCGCCGCCAGGCGCCCGCGCGCCAGCCGGCCGGCCGCGTCCTTGGTCTGGCCGACATATTGCACCTTGCTTTGGAAGCGCAAGTCGTTCTCATACTGTTGCAGCACGTCGTGAATCGACAGCGCCTCGATCAGGCCGCCCCAGTTGAGCGTGATGAAGCGGTCGGTCATGACCACGGTCGGCTTCTTCAGCGTGGCCGCGAACGGCACGGTCAGTTCGATGGTGATGCTGTCGCGTTTTTCCTCGGCGCCGACCACGATCGGCACGGTCAGCTTGAGGGAGAAAAAGCCCCAGCTGGTTTTGCCGTTGACATCGAAGCGCACGCGCGGACGGTTGACGGCGAAATAGATCAGCCGCTTTTCCATCGTCGCTTCCAGGTCGAACTGGATGCGGCGCAGCTGGCGTCCGACCGGGTCGCGGATATCGGGCCGTTCGGGAAAGCCGGCCACCAGGTCGTACCAGTGATATTTCGCGTCGGCGACAGTGACCACCCAGGTTTGCGGCGACGCGCTGCGCTGGGGCAGCAACGGCAGCAAGTCGTCCAGCGCGTCGGCCGGGGGCGCCACCAGATCGTGGAATGGTTCCGGCGATTCGGCAAACAGTTCGCCTATGCCCAGTTCTTCCGGGCTAGGGTCGGGATAGTCGTCGGCGATTAGGGTCGGGTAATCGCTCGTCATGATGCGCACTCCAGGGTCTCGTTTAATCGGTCGTTTGTTGGGACTTTTAATGACTATAGTATAGTCGTTCCCGGTGACATTTCCACCTGGCAATTCCGGAAAACGGCTAAATAGTCACACATTCTCACACCCCGCAGGTGGGGCTGGCCCGCCGTCCTAGCGTTTGCCATTCGCCGGCGGCACCGGCATCGCGGCCACCCTGGCCTCGCCGTCGGCGATGAAGCAGCTCAGCAGGTGGGACGGCGCCGGCGCCACCTGGTCCGAGCACAGCTTGTCGTAGTTGCCAACCTCGGGCAGTTCAAGGTCGATGGTGAATTGCACAAGATTATTCATTTGCTGCACTTCTGCCAACCGTTCGCAGCCCAGCTTGCGCTGCGCCAAAGTCAGCCCGCGCGCGCCGGCAGCCTCGAAATGGCGGATCAGCGCCGCCTCGACGATGTCCATGCGTTCGGCCCGCAGCGCCTCGGCGGCGCGGGGATCGGCGTTGCAGGGCAGGTCGGCGGCGTCGCCCTCGTCGCAAATCACGTGCACGTTCATGCTCTGCACCAGCAGCAGGGTGTCGACGTCGTCGCCGAGCTGGGCGTGCAGTTTTTGCAGCGCCGGCAGCCTGGCCCTGGACAGGCGCGCATCGGGGTCGCGGGTCTGGCCGACGTGGAACACGCGGCTGGGCGCGGACAGGTGGTTGGGATAGGTCTGCAGGATGTCATGGATCGAGAACGCCTCGATCAGGCCGCCCCAGTTGAGGGTGACGAAGGTCGGCGTCATCGTCACCGTGGGCTTTTTCAGCGTGGCGGCAAACGGCACCGTCAGCTCGATCGTCAGGCTGTCTTTGGCCTGCCCGCCGCCGACCAGCAGCGGCAATGTCAGCTTGAGCGAAAAGAATCCCCATTGCACGGCGGCGGCGGTATCGAAGCGCACGCGCGGGCGGGTGACGGCAAAGAACAGATGGTGTTTTTCGGCCACCGCCTCCAGTTCGAACTGCATGCGGCGCTGGTAGCGGCCGACCGGGTCGCGGATGTCGGGGCGTTCCGGGAAGCCCGCGATCAGGTCGTACCAGTGGTAGCGGGCGTCGGCCACGGTGACCATCCAGCTTTGCGGCGCGTTGGTATGCTCCGGCAACTGGTGGACGTCGAAATCGGCGAACTGTTCGGGGTAGGGCTGCGGGTATGGGGCAGCCTGTTCAGGGTTGATCATGATGGCCTGACGAAGAGTGGAGAAGTGTCCGCTGCTCCTCTTTCCATCAAGCGTTGATTGGTTTAATGGAAATAAGTATTTCTACGCAGTAACTCGAAGACTATACCTGTCAAGCGATTTGAGCAACAAGTTTATTTAAATGGATTCATGGAAGCGGCCATACGGCATTACGCCGCCAATTGGGCCTTATCGGCCATGGCCGAGCGCATCAACGCCAGCAGTTGTTCCGGCGTGTCCAGCACCAGGTCGGCCTTCCAGCCGAGCGGCTCGACCGGGCCGCAATAGCCCCAGCCGCAGCCGATGCTCGGCATGCCGGCGGCCTGGCCGGCCTGGATGTCGCGCAAGTCGTCGCCCACGTACCAGCACTGCTGCGGCGGCAGGCCGAGGCGCGTCGCCGCTTCCAGCAACGGCGCCGGATGCGGCTTGGCGTGCGCCGTGGTATCGCCGGAAACGATGCAGGCCGCGTGCCCGAGCCCGATCTGCGGCAGCAGCGGATCGGTGAACCGCGCCGGCTTGTTGGTGACGATGCCCCACTGCAGCCCCGCGTCCTCGATGCCGGCCAGCAGATCGACGATGCCCGGGAACAAGGTGCTGTGCACCGCCATGGCCGCCTGGTAGTTGTCGAAAAAACCTTCGCGCAATTCGGCAAAGCCATCGTCGCCCGGCTTCAGTCCGAAGGCGGCGCCGATCATGCCGCGCGCGCCGGCCGAAGCGGTCGGGCGCAACAGTTCATAGGCGGTCGGTTCCAGCCCGCGCGCCGTGCGCAGCAGGTTGACGGCAGCGGCCAGGTCGGGGGCGGTGTCGGCCAGGGTGCCGTCGAGGTCGAACAGGATGGCGCGCGGCGCCGGCAGTGCGGTAGTCATGGGCGGATCGATCAGAGCGGACGGGTGGTGGCAACCAGGTAGTTGACGCTGGTGTCTTCGTTCAGGGAATAAATCTTGGTCAGCGGATTGTAGCCCAGGCCCTTGAAACCCTTGAGATCGAGACCGGCGCTGCGGACGAACTGCGACAGTTCGGACGGCGTGATGAATTTATCGTAGTCGTGGGTGCCGCGCGGCAGCATGCGCAGCACGTATTCGGCGCCGATGATGGCAAACAGGTATGACTTCGGATTGCGGTTCAGGGTCGAGAAGAATACATGGCCGCCCGGTTTGACCAGCGCGGCGGCGGCGCGCACGATGGCTGCCGGGTCCGGCACGTGCTCGAGCATCTCCATGCAGGTGACGACGTCGAACTGGCCAGGCTCCTGCGCCGCCATCTCCTCGGCCGCGACCAGCTTGTAGCGCACTTGCACGCCGGACTCCAGGCTGTGCAGGTCGGCTACCTTCAAAGCTTTTTCCGACAGGTCGATGCCGGTGACGGTGGCGCCCTTGCGCGCCATCGATTCGCTCAGGATGCCGCCGCCGCAGCCGATGTCGATGACGTTCTTGCCGGCCAGCGGCACGCGCGCGTTGATCCATTCCAGGCGCAGCGGGTTGATCTCGTGCAGCGGGCGGAACTCCGAGGTCGGATCCCACCAGCGGTGGGCCAGGTCGGAGAATTTCTGTAGTTCTAATGGATCGGCGTTCATGGGCTCGGTGTTCCGTGACAAAAGTATTCGCTATTCTAAAGCAGCGGGCATAAAAAAACCCCGCCGGGGCGGGGTTTCTGTGCGGCGAGGGCACCGTAGCGTTAATTTCTTAACGCATGGGCGCCGGCTCGGCGACGTGCATCAGCAATTTATTACTTGCTGGTACCGACGACTTCGATCTCTACGCGACGGTTTTTAGCGCGGCCTTCTGCAGTTTTGTTGTCTGCAACTGGCTGTTTCTCGCCTTTGCCTTCGGTGTACACGCGGTTAGCGTCGACGCCTTTGGAGATGATGTAGGCTTTAACGGCTTCAGCGCGACGGATCGACAGCTTCTGGTTGTACTCATCCGAACCGACCGAGTCGGTGTGACCGACGGCGATGATGACTTCCAGGTTGATCGAGCTCAGTTTCGAGGTGACGTCGTCCAGTTTCGACTTGCCTTCTGGCTTCAGCACGGCTTTGTCGAAATCGAAGAACGCGTCAGCGGCGAAGCTTACTTTTTGCGCGGTTGGCACTGGCACTGGCACTGGGGCCGGAGCTGGCTGGGCCGGCGCAGGCGCTTCAACCGGTGGTGGCGGCGGTGCTACGCACTTGCCGTTTTCCAGTTTCTCTGGCTCAACGCACAGTGGCAGGTCGCAACCTGGCACGGCATCGGCCGGGGTCCAGTAGCCGGTGCGCCAGCACAGGCCGAACGGGTCACGGGCGATCACGCCGCGCGAATCCTGAACGTAGGCGCTCTTAGGCGTAGCAGCCTTGATGTCTTGGGTGACTGGCGCGTATGGTGGCGCGGTAGGGGTTGGGGTCTGGGCGATTGCCGAGCCGGCGAAAGCTGCCGACACGGCCAACATCGAAATAAGTTTTTTCATATTTTTCTTCCTTTCGGGGGTGATATCCGCAGAAAAACTGCGCGACGTATATTACGTGGGCCGAATTCTACCACGCAGGGGCGTCACGCCTGTCTCCCGATTGCGAAACGAGCAATTAACTTCTAAATCATTTTGCCACAAGCGATCCGGGGGCGTGAAAAGGCGCCAACATGGCGCCGAGTCGCGTCCGACCAAAATGTTGTTTTGTTGCAACGTGATTGTCGATAATAATTGAGTAATGTGTCATCAATATTACATGGTGTTACAACGCGTGAAGTAGCGCACACAAGGCATGGGTGCTGGGCCGGCGGCCAATTTGTGTTAGTTGCGCGGCCCGCATGCTAAAATCGCACGCTTGCCCTTCCAATTAGGAAAGGGAGGGCAGGAGTGCAGTAAGTGCGGCATACATTGCTTAAAAGATAACCCACAGTCAAAGATCAGTCGACCCGCCAATGGATCAATTCGCAAAAGAAACAATCCCTATTTCCCTCGAAGAAGAGATGCGCAAGAGCTACCTCGATTACGCGATGAGCGTGATCGTGGGCCGCGCCTTGCCGGACGTGCGCGACGGCTTGAAGCCGGTGCACCGCCGGGTTCTGTTCGCGATGCATGAAATGAACAACGTGTGGAACCGTCCCTACGTCAAGTGCGCCCGCGTGGTCGGCGAGACGATGGGTAAGTACCACCCGCACGGCGACGCCTCGATTTACGACACGCTGGTCCGCATGGCGCAGGACTTTTCGCTGCGCTATATGCTGGTCGACGGCCAGGGTAACTTCGGCTCCGTCGACGGCGACGGCGCGGCGGCGATGCGCTACACCGAGTGCCGCCTCGACAAGATCTCCGCCGAGTTGCTTGCTGATATCGACAAGGACACCGTCGACTTCCAGCCCAACTACGACGGCAAGGAAAAAGAGCCGACCGTCCTGCCGACCCGCATCCCGAACCTGCTGATCAACGGCTCGTCCGGCATCGCGGTCGGCATGGCCACCAACATTCCGCCGCACAACCTGCACGAAGTGATCGCCGGCGCGCTGCACGTGCTGCGCAACCCGACCTGCTCGATCGACGAGCTGATCGAGCTGATCCCGGCGCCGGACTTCCCGACCGGCGGCACCATCTACGGCGTGTCGGGCGTGCGCGACGGTTACCGCACCGGCCGCGGCCGCGTGGTGATGCGCGCCAAGACCCACTATGAAGAGTACGGCAAGGACGGCGGCCGCACGGCCATCATCGTCGACGAGCTGCCGTACCAGGTCAACAAGAAGTCGCTGCTCGAGCGTATCGCCGAGAACGTGCGCGACAAGAAGCTCGAAGGCATTTCCGACATCCGCGACGAGTCCGACAAGTCGGGCATGCGCGTGGTCATCGAGCTCAAGCGCGGCGAAGTGCCGGAAGTGGTGCTGAATAACCTGTACAAGCAGACCCAGTTGCAGGACACCTTCGGCATGAACATGGTGGCGCTGGTCGACGGCCAGCCGCGCCTGCTGAACCTGAAAGAGATGCTGCAGTGCTTCCTGTCGCACCGCCGCGAAGTGGTCACGCGCCGCACCGTGTTCGAACTGCGCAAGGCGCGCGAACGCGGCCACGTGCTCGAAGGCCTGGCGGTCGCACTGGCCAACATCGACGATTTCATCGCCATCATCAAGGCCGCGCCAACGCCGCCGGTCGCGAAGACGGGCCTGATGGACCGTTCGTGGGATTCGTCCCTGGTGCGCGAGATGCTGGCCCGTACCGGCGAGGGTGACACCATCGGCGGCATCGACGCCTTCCGTCCGGAGCACCTGCCGAAGCACTACGGCATGCAAGCCGACGGCATGTACAAGCTGTCCGACGACCAGGCGCAGGAAATTCTGCAAATGCGCCTGCAGCGCCTGACCGGCCTGGAACAGGACAAGATCGTCAACGAATACAAAGACGTGATGGCCGAAATCGCCGACCTGCTGGACATCCTGGCCAAGCCGGAACGCGTCACCACCATCATCACCGACGAGATGACCCACGTGGTCAACGAATTCGGCGATCGCGCCAAGGATCCGCGCCGCTCCAACATCGAGATGAACGCCACCGATCTGGGCACCGAAGACCTGATCACGCCGCAGGACATGGTGGTGACCCTGTCGCACACCGGGTACATGAAGGCGCAGCCGATCAGCGAATACCGCTCGCAAAAGCGCGGTGGACGCGGCAAGCAGGCCATGGCGACCAAAGAGGAAGACTGGATCGACCAGCTGTTCATCGCCAACACGCACGATTACATCCTGTGCTTCTCCAACCGTGGCCGCATGTACTGGCTCAAGGTGTGGGAAGTGCCGCAAGGCTCGCGCAACTCGCGCGGCAAGCCGATCGTCAACATGTTCCCGTTGGCCGACAACGAGAAGATCACCGTCATCCTGCCGCTGTCGGGCGAGAACCGGACCTTCCCGGAAGACCACTACGTCTTCATGTCGACCAGCCTCGGTACCGTGAAGAAGACGCCGCTGAAGGACTTCAGCAATCCACGCAAGGCCGGCATCATCGCGGTCGACCTGGACGAGGGCGACTTCCTGATCGGCGCCGCGCTGACCGACGGCGAGCACGATGTGATGCTGTTCTCCGACTCCGGCAAGGCGGTGCGCTTCGACGAGAACGACGTGCGTCCGATGGGCCGCAACGCCCGCGGCGTGCGCGGTATGAACCTGGACGAAGGCCAGCGCGTGATCGCGCTGCTGGTGGCGGAAAACGAGCAGCAGTCGGTGCTGACGGCAACCGAGAACGGCTTCGGCAAGCGTACGCCGATCATCGAGTACACCCGTCACGGCCGCGGCACCAAGGGCATGATCGCGATCCAGACCTCCGAGCGTAACGGCAAGGTGGTGGCGGCGACCCTGGTCACGCCGACCGACGAGATCATGCTGATCACCACCGGCGGCGTGCTGATTCGCACCCGCGTGGCGGAGATCCGCGAGATGGGCCGCGCCACGCAAGGCGTGACCTTGATCGCGGTGGAGGATGGCACCAAGCTGTCCGGCCTGCAGCGCGTGGTCGAAACCGACATCGACGAAGTAGAGCTGGAACCTGGTCCGGACGGCAAGCCTGTCGATGCACCGGTGGCCGACGCGCCGGCAGACGCTCCGGCGGCCGACGACACCCCGGCGGACGACAATCCGGCGGAATAAGCGCAGCAAACAAAGCCCCGGCCGCAGTATCGGACCGGGGCCGGCGGGGCCAGGGTTTATTTCGCGGATTAATGCGACAATAAGACTGGCCCCGTTGTCATTTTTAAAGCGATACAAAAGGATCCACAGTGACTCACATCTATAACTTCTCCGCCGGCCCTGCCGTACTTCCGAAGGAAGTGCTGGCACAAGCCGCCGCCGAAATGCTGGACTGGCATGGCAGCGGCATGTCGGTAATGGAGATGAGCCACCGCGGACCGGAGTTTATCTCGATTTACAAGGCGGCCGAGCGCGACCTGCGCGAGCTGCTGGCAGTACCGGACAATTACAAGATCTTGTTCATGCAGGGCGGGGGCTTGTCCCAGAACGCCATCATTCCGTTGAATCTGGTTGGCCACAAGCCACAACCAGCAACCATCGATTTCATCCATACCGGTTCGTGGTCGGGCAAATCCATCAAGGAAGCCGCCAAATACGCCAACGTCAACATCGCCGCATCGTCGACCACCGGCGTGCCGCCGCAGTCGGAGTGGAAGCTCACCCCCGGCGCGGCCTACGTCCACATGTGCACCAACGAGACCATCGACGGCATCGAGTTCGACTTCGATGCCGGCGTGCCGGCGGCGCAGCCGGACGTGCTGTTGGTGGCCGACATGTCGTCGCATATTTTGTCGCGCCGGATCGACGTCTCCAAGTACGGAGTGATTTTCGCCGGCGCGCAAAAGAACATCGGCCCGGCCGGCGTGACCATCGTCATCGTGCGCGAGGATTTGCTGGGCAAGGCGCTGCCGGCATGCCCGTCGGCGTTCGACTTCAAGCTGGTCGCCGACAACGACTCGATGTACAACACGCCGCCCACTTACGGCATTTACATCGCCGGCCTGGTGTTCCAGTGGCTAAAGAAGAACGGCGGCGTCGCCGCCATGGAAAAGGTCAATATCGCCAAGGCGGAGCTGCTGTACAAGGCGCTCGACGTCGACGATTTTTACCAGACCAGGGTGGCGAAGGAAAGCCGCTCGCGCATGAACATCCCGTTCTACCTGAAGGACGAAAGCCAGAACGAGGCATTCCTGGCCGGCGCCAAGGCGCGGGGCCTGCTGCAGCTCAAGGGCCACAAGTCCGTCGGCGGCATGCGCGCATCGATCTATAACGCGATGCCGATCGAGGGCGTACAGGCGCTCGTGGATTACTTGAACGAATTCGCCGGCAGGAAATCTGCTGCCGCCTGCAATGACCTGAAAACGCCATGACAGACAAACTCACACCCCTGCGTGAACAAATCGACGCCATCGACGCGCAAATCCTCGACCTGCTGAACCGCCGCGCCAAGGTGGCGCAGGAAGTCGGCCACGTCAAAGCCGAAACCAACGCCCCGGTGTTCCGCCCCGAGCGCGAAGCGCAGGTGCTGCGCGGCGTGGCCGACCGCAATCCCGGCCCGATGGGCAACACGGAGATGCAAACCATCTTCCGCGAGATCATGTCCGCCTGCCGTTCCCTGGAAAAGCGCGTCACCGTCGCCTTCCTCGGCCCGGCCGGCACCTACAGCGAACAGGCGGTCTACCAGCAGTTCGGCACCGCCGTCGACGTGCTGGCCTGCTCGTCGATCGACGAAGTGTTCCGCGCCACCGAGGCCGGCACCGCTGAATTTGGCGTGGTCCCGGTCGAGAATTCTACCGAGGGCGCGATCGGCCGCACGCTCGACCTGCTGCTGCACACCCCGCTGACGATCAGCGGCGAAGTGGCCATCGCCGTGCGTCACAGCCTGCTGACCGGCACCGGCAACATGGACGGCGTCACCGCCATTTGCGCCCATGCGCAGGCGCTGGCGCAGTGCCAGATCTGGTTGAACAATAACTACCCGGACGTCGAACGCCGCGCCGTATCGTCCAACGCCGAAGCGGCCCGCATGGCGCGCGACGACCACTCGATCGCCGCCATCGCCGGCGAGCGCGCCGGCGTGCGCTACAGCCTCGGCACCGTCAAGGCCAACATCCAGGACGACCCGCACAACCGCACGCGCTTCGCCGTCATCGGTCACCTACAAACCGGCCCGTCGGGCAAGGACCGCACCTCGATGGCGCTGGCCGCGCCACACCGCGCCGGTTCGGTGTATCGCCTGCTTGGATCGCTGGCGCAGAACAACGTGTCGATGACCCGCTTCGAATCGCGTCCGGCCCGTAACGGCAACTGGGAATACTATTTCTACGTCGACGTCGAAGGCCACATCCAGAACGAATCCGTGGCCAAGGCGCTGGACGAGTTACAGAGCAACGCCGCTTTCTTCAAGGTGCTGGGATCGTATCCCGTGAGCCTGACCTAACTAAAACAGAGACAGAACATGACCAAGAACTACGGACCAGAATACGTCAGAGCCATCGCCCCTTACCAGGCCGGCAAACCGATCGCCGAAGTGGCGCGCGAATTCGGCCTCGATGAAGCGTCGATCGTCAAACTGGCGTCGAACGAAAACCCGTTCGGCGTGCCCGAATCGGCGGTGCAGGCGATGACCGCCGCCGCCACCGACCTGGGTCGCTACCCGGACGCCAACGGCTTCGAGCTGAAGGCGGCGCTGTCCAAGCGCTACGACGTGCCGGCCGACTGGATCACGCTGGGCAACGGCTCCAACGACATCCTGGAAATCGCCGCCCACGCCTTCGTCGAGCGCGGCCAGGCCATCGTCTATTCGCAGTACTCGTTTGCCGTGTACGCGCTGGCGACCCAGGGCGTCGGCGCGCGCCACATCGTGGTGCCGGCCCAGGCCTACGGCCATGACCTGCCGGCCATGCTGGCCGCCATCGACGCCGAGACGCGCCTGGTCTTCATCGCCAACCCGAACAACCCGACCGGCACCTTCATCCCGGCCGCCGACATCCAGGCCTTCCTGGACAAGGTGCCGGCCAATGTGGTCGTGGTGCTGGACGAGGCGTACAACGAATTCCTGGCCGAGGAAAACCAGTTCGAATCGGCCGAGTGGGTCAAGAAGTATCCCAACCTGCTGGTGTCGCGCACGTTCTCCAAGGCCTACGGCCTGGCGGGCCTGCGCGTCGGTTTCGGCATCGCGCAGCCGGCGCTGACGGACCTGATGAACCGCATCCGCCAACCATTCAACGTCAACTCGATGGCGCAGGCGGCGGCCATCGCGGCGCTGAACGACAAGGACTTCCTCAAGCGCAGCGCGGCCAACAACGCCGCCGGCTACCAGCAGTTCACCGAGGCGTTCACGCAGCTGGGACTGGAGTTCGTGCCGTCGTACGGTAACTTCGTGCTGGTCAAGGTCGGCAACGATCCGGCGGCCGGCTCGCGCGTCAACCTGTCGTTGCTGAAGCAGGGCGTGATCGTGCGCCCGGTCGGCAACTACGGGCTGCCGGAATGGCTGCGCGTCTCCATCGGCCTGCCGCAGGAAAACGCGGTCCTGATCGCCGCGCTGACCAAGGCGCTGGCGGAGTAGGGCATGTTGAACAAAGTCGTCATTTTCGGCGTGGGCCTGATCGGCGGATCGTTCGCGCGTTCGCTGAAGAAGGCCGGCGCCGTCGGTAGCGTGGTCGGCATGGGCCGTTCGGCGGCCTCGCTGGCGCGCGCCAGGGAATTGGGCATCATCGACGTCATCGGTGGTGCCGGCGACGAGGGCATGGCCGAGGCATTGAGGGGCGCGGACCTGGTGCTGCTGGCCGCGCCGGTTGCGCAGACCGAAGCGATCCTGTCGTCCATCGCGCCGCACCTGCAAGCGGGCACCGTGGTCACCGACGCCGGCAGCACCAAGTCCGACGTGGTGGCGGCCGCGCGCCGCGCTTTGGGTGGCAAGGTGGCGCAGTTCGTGCCGGGTCATCCCATCGCCGGCCGCGAAACCAATGGTCCCGAGGCGGCCATCGACGATCTGTATGTCGGCAAGAAGGTGGTGCTGACGGCGCTCGACGAAAACGCGGCGGAAGATGTGGAACGCGTGGCCGCCGCCTGGCGCGCCTGCGGTGCCGTCATCCATCGCCTGTCGCCGCAAGAACATGACAAGGTGTTCGCCGCCGTGAGCCATCTGCCGCATTTGCTGGCATACGCCCTGGTGGACGACATCGCCAACAAGCCGCATGCGGATTTACTGTTCCAGTATGCGGCCAGCGGTTTTCGCGATTTCACAAGGATCGCGGGATCGTCGCCGGAAATGTGGCGTGACATCAGCCTGGCCAACCAGTCGGCGCTGCTGACGGAGCTGGACGCCTATCTGGCACAATTGACGGGACTGCGCGCCCGTCTGGCCGCCGGTGACGGCGCCGCGCTGGAAAGCGTGTACGGCAACGCCCAGCGCGCCCGCCATCAGTGGATCACCGCGATCGAGGCGGCCGAAGCGCCGCCGTCAAAAGACAAAGCAGAATAAAGCTGATTAGACAGCAGAACAAGGAACAGTATGACCCACGAATATATCGACCTGGCGACGGTCGCGCATGTGGAGGGCGCGGTGCGCCTGCCAGGCTCGAAGTCGATCTCCAACCGCATCCTGCTGCTGGCGGCGCTGTCGCAGGGCGACGTCGCCATCGTCGACCTGCTGGCCTCCGACGACACGGCCGTCATGCTGGCGGCCTTGCGCTCGCTGGGCGTGCAGTGGACCGAGGAGAAAACCGCCAACGGCACCATCCACCACGTCAAGGGCGTGGCGGGCGTGCTGCCGAATAAATCGGCCGATCTGTTCATGGGCAACGCCGGCACCGCGATCCGTCCGCTGACCGCCGCGCTGGCCGTCATCGGCGGCGATTACACACTGCATGGCGTGCCGCGCATGCACGAGCGTCCGATCGGCGACCTGGTCGACGCGCTCAACGCCGCCGGCACCGACGTCGAATACACCGGCAATCCCGGCTTCCCGCCGCTGCACATCAAGCAGGGCAAGATCCACGCGCAGCGCCTGTCGGTGCGCGGCAACGTCTCGAGCCAGTTCCTGACCGCGCTGCTGATGGTGGCGCCGCTGATGGCCAAAGAGCACGCGATCACCATAGCCGTCGAAGGTGAACTGATCTCCAAGCCCTACATCGAGATCACCCTGAACCTGATGCGCCGCTTCGGCGTGAAGGTCGAGCAGGACGGCTGGAGCGCGTTCACCGTGCAGCCGGGCCAGGTCTACCAGTCGCCCGGCACCATCCACGTCGAGGGCGACGCCTCGTCGGCGTCGTACTTCCTGGCGGCCGGCGCCATCGCCGGCGGTCCCGTGCGCGTCGAAGGCGTGGGCCGCGATAGTATTCAGGGTGACGTGCGTTTCGTCGCCGCGCTGGAGCAGATGGGCGCGCAGATCACCATGGGCGACAACTGGATCGAAGCGAAGTCGAACGGCGTGCTCAAAGCCATCGACGCCGATTTCAACCACATTCCCGATGCCGCCATGACCATCGCGGTGGCGGCGCTGTACGCCGACGGCACCAGCACCCTGCGCAACATCGCCAGCTGGAGGGTGAAGGAGACCGACCGCATCGCGGCCATGGCGGCCGAGCTGCGCAAGGTCGGCGCCATCGTCGAGGAGGGGCCTGACTATATAAAGGTGACGCCGCCGTCGACCATCACGGCCGCCACCATCGACACCTACGACGACCACCGCATGGCGATGTGCTTCTCGCTGGTGTCGCTGGACGGGGCCGCGCGCAAGGGCAACGTGATGCGCATCAACGATCCCAAGTGCGTCGGCAAGACTTTCCCTGAATACTTCTCGGCGTTTGCCGCGATTGCAAAATAAATAACTGAATAAAATGGTCACACCCCAAATCCCAGTCATCACCATCGACGGCCCCACCGCATCCGGCAAGGGCACCGTCGCGCACCGCGTTGCCGATAAGCTCGGCTTCCATTACCTGGATTCGGGCGCCCTGTACCGCTTGACGGCGCTGTCGGCCCTGCGCCGTGGCACCGACCTGAACGACGAACACGCGCTGGCCAAGCTGGCCGAACACCTGCAATGCAGTTTTCAGGGCGGGGACATTATTTTGTCGCAGGAAAACGTCACCGACGCCATCCGGGCGGAAGAGGTGGGCAATACCGCTTCCAAAATTGCAACATTCCCGACCGTGCGCCATGCGCTGGTGGGGCTGCAACTGGGCTTCCGCAAGGCGCCCGGCGTGGTGGCGGACGGGCGCGACATGGGCTCGGTGATCTTCCCGCACGCGGTGTTGAAGGTGTTTTTGACCGCCTCGGTAGCTGCTCGGGCCGATCGTCGTTATAAGCAATTGATTGGCAAGGGAATTTCTGCTAAGATGGAAGACCTACTGATGGATTTGCAGGCGCGGGACGACCGGGATACCCACCGGGCCATCGCGCCGCTGGTGCCAGCGGAAGGGGCGCATGTGCTGGATACATCCAATATGACCGCTGATCAAGCGGTCGAACAGGTGTTGCAGTGGTATGCGGCAGTGGGCAAGCCTCACTGAAAATGTAGCAAAGGCGGGTCCGGCAGGAAGAGTTAGTAGTTACTCACTAATTCACTTGCGGGACTTTGATCAACCTTAACCCAACTGAAGTCGCATTCGCGAGCCTTGTTGGCAACCTGGAAGTCACAATGTCTAATATGGAAAGTTTTGCAGCCCTCTTCGAAGAATCCCTGTCGCGTCAAGACATGCGTTCGGGCGAAGTGATCTCGGCTGAAGTCGTTCGTCTGGATCACAACTTCGTGATCGTCAACGCCGGCCTGAAATCGGAAGCATTCATCCCAGTTGAAGAATTCAAAAACGACCACGGCGAACTGGAAGTCAAAGTAGGCGACTTCGTTTCCGTGGCGATCGAGTCGCTCGAAAACGGTTTCGGCGACACCATCCTGTCGCGCGACAAAGCCAAGCGTCTGGCTTCGTGGCTGGCACTGGAAAAAGCGATGGAATCGGGCGAAATCGTCGTCGGTACCGTCAACGGCAAAGTCAAGGGCGGCCTGACCGTTCTGACCAACGGCATCCGCGCGTTCCTGCCGGGTTCGCTGGTCGACACCCGTCCAGTCAAGGACACCACCCCGTTCGAAGGCAAGACCCTCGAATTCAAGGTCATCAAACTGGACCGCAAGCGTAACAACGTCGTTCTGTCCCGCCGCGCCGTCATCGAAGCTTCGATGGGCGAAGAGCGTCAGAAACTGATGGAAACGCTGAAAGAAGGCACGGTCGTGACCGGCGTCGTCAAAAACATCACCGACTACGGCGCGTTCGTGGATCTGGGCGGTATCGACGGCCTGCTGCACATCACGGACCTGGCATGGCGTCGTGTGCGTCACCCATCGGAAGTGCTGACCGTTGGCCAGGAAATCACCGCCAAAGTCCTGAAGTACGATCAGGAAAAGAACCGCGTTTCGCTGGGCGTGAAGCAACTGGGCGACGACCCATGGACCGGTCTGTCCCGTCGTTACCCACAAAGCACCCGTCTGTTCGGTAAAGTCACCAACCTCACCGACTACGGCGCGTTCGTTGAAGTCGAGCAGGGTATCGAAGGCCTGGTCCACGTGTCGGAAATGGACTGGACCAACAAGAACGTCGCTCCAAACAAAGTTGTCCAACTGGGCGACGAAGTTGAAGTCATGGTTCTGGAAATCGACGAAGAGCGTCGCCGTATTTCGCTGGGCATGAAGCAGTGCAAAGCGAACCCATGGGATGACTTCGGCGTGACCCACAAGAAGGGCGACAAAGTCCGTGGCGCGATCAAATCGATCACCGACTTCGGCGTGTTCATCGGCCTGGCCGGCAACATCGACGGCCTGGTACACCTGTCGGACCTGTCCTGGACCGAAACCGGCGAAGAAGCTGTTCGTCGCTTTAAGAAAGGTGACGAGCTGGAAGCCATCGTTCTGGCCATCGACGTTGAGCGCGAGCGCGTTTCCCTGGGCGTCAAGCAACTGGAAGGCGATCCGTTCAACAACTTCGCAGCCATGAACGACAAGGGCGCGCTGGTCACCGGCACCGTGAAATCGGTTGAGCCTAAAGGCGCCGTGATCCAACTGTCCGAAGAAGTCGAAGGCTACCTGCGCGCTTCCGAAATCTCCCGCGACCGCGTGGAAGATGCCGGTACGCACCTGAAGGTTGGCGACTCCGTCGAAGCCCTGGTCATCAACATCGACCGCAAAGCGCGTTCGATCCAGCTGTCGATCAAAGCCAAAGACAACGTCGAGACCCAGGAAGCGATGCAGAAAATGGCCGCTACCGACAACAACGCAGCTTCGGGCACCACCAGCCTGGGCGCGCTGTTGAAAGCCAAGTTCGATAACAAGAACTAAGAACTAGTCGATGACTAAGTCCGAGTTGATCAACCGCCTGGCTGAGCGTTATTCTCAGCTGGTGGCCAAAGATGCGGAGTATGCCGTCAAGACCATTCTGGATGCGATGACCAACGCTTTGGCGACCGGTCAGCGCATCGAGATCCGCGGTTTTGGCAGTTTTGCTCTGAATAGCCGGCCACCGCGTATCGGACGTAATCCGAAGTCGGGCGATAAAGTGATGGTGCCCGAAAAACGGGTACCCCACTTCAAGCCGGGCAAGCAATTGCGCGAGCGGGTCGACGCGATGGTCGGGCAACCGATCATCGAGGACTGAAGCGTCTGATGGTTTGACAAGAAAGCGGCGTCCTCGGATGCCGCTTTTTTTTACGCGCTTTTTTTGCGCTTTTTTTGTAGTATTTGGTGACTAGTGCCATACTGGCGCTCTTAGAAATTGAGAACAGGAACCAGGCTGATGAAATTCGTATCCACCCTCATTGGAATCGTCCTATTCGTCTTGTTTTTTGGCTTTGCCCTGAAAAATACGCAGGAAGTCGATCTGCACTTTTTCCTCCACTATGACCTGCGCGGACCCCTGGTGCTGATGCTGCTCGGCTTCTTCGTCGCCGGCGCCGTCCTTGGCGTGCTGGCGCTCACGCCGACCGTGTTCCGCCACCGCCGCGAAACGAACAAACACAAAACCACCATCACGACGCTGCAATCGTCGGCGCAGCAGGTCAACGCGCAGCCGCAGCCCGATGGCGTCACCACACAATAAGCACCACTACCAACGACAAGAACAAGCATGGAATTTGAACTCTGGATGTTATTGGGCATCCCGCTCTTCTTCGGCATGGGATGGATCGCCGCGCGCGTCGACATCCGCCAGCTGGTGTCCGAATCGCGCTCGCTGCCGCGCGGTTATTTCAAGGGATTGAACTTCCTGCTCAACGACCAGCCGGACAAGGCGGTCGACGCGTTCATCGAGATCGTGCGCATGGACCCGGAAACGGCCGACATGCACTTCGCCCTCGGTAACCTGTTCCGCCGCCGTGGCGAGACCGAACGCGCCATCCGCGTCCACCAGAATTTGCTGTCGCGTCCCGACCTGCCGCAGGAGCAGAAGGAGCACGCGGAATACGAGCTGGGTATGGACTACCTGAAGGCCGGCCTGCTGGACCGCGCCGAGGAAACCTTCAATCGCCTGATCCACAGCCAGTACGCGGTGCCGGCGCGGCGCGCGCTGCTGGAGATTTTCCAGCGCGAGAAGGAATGGCCGCGCGCCATCGAAGCGGCCATCGGCCTGCAGGAATCGGGCGCGGGATCGCGCCAGAAGGAAATCGCGCAGTTCTACTGCGAGCTGGCGCAGGACGCGCTGGTGCACCTGCATCCCGAGGATGCGCTGCCGCTGCTGGAAAAATCGCTGCAGGCCGACCGTGTCAACGTGCGCGCGACCCTGTTGATCGGCGACGCGCAGCTGGCCAAGGACGATGTCGAGGGCGCGTTGATGACGTGGCGCCGCGTCGAGCAAATCAGCGTGCCGCACACCGCGCTGGTGGCGCAGCGCATGATGGACGGCTACCGCAAGGTCGGCCGCCCGCTCGAAGGCGTCAATCTGATCAAGTCCTACCTGGAGCAGGCGTCGTCGATCGACTTGCTGGAGGTCGTGTACAAGGCGGTGCTGGAGCTGGACGGCCTCGATGCCGCCAAGGACCTGGTGGTCAATGAGCTGCGCCGCACGCCGACGTTGCTGGGACTGGACAAGCTGCTGGAAGCGCGCCTGGTCGATGCGCCGGCGAGCGTGGTGTCGGAACTGTCGATGGTGAAGAACCTGGTGCATGGCTACACGCAAAAGCTGGCGCGCTACCAGTGCAGCCATTGCGGCTTCAAGGCGCGCCAGTTCTACTGGCAGTGCCCTGGATGCAGCCGGTGGGAGACCTACCCGCCGCGCCGCACCGAAGAACTGAACGTCATGAATTAAGAATAAATCAGAGGACCATGTGAGTACTTCCGTCACCGCTTTTCAATCCCCCGCACTGGACAAGGTGCGCATCCTGGTCGTCGGCGACGTCATGCTTGACCGCTACTGGTTCGGTGACGTCAGCCGCATTTCGCCGGAGGCGCCGGTCCCCATCGTGCGCATCGAAAAGCGCGAAGCGCGCCTGGGCGGCGCCGCCAACGTGGCGCGCAACGCCGCCGCGCTGGGCGCGCACGCCGGCTTGCTGGGCGTGGTCGGCGCCGACGAAGCGGGCACCGAAGTGGAACAGCTGCTGCAAGGCGGCGGCATCCACAGCTACCTGAAACGCGACAGCGCCATTTCCACCATCATCAAGCTGCGCGTGATCGGCCGCCAACAGCAAATGGTGCGCATCGATTTTGAAGAAGCGCCGACCGACACCGTCCTGCGCGACAAACTGCTGCAGTTCAAGGCGCTGCTGGCCGACTACGACGTCATTGTCCTGTCGGACTACGCCAAGGGCAGCCTGGTGAACGTGGCCGACATGATCGCCTCCGCGCGCGCTGCCGGCAAAGTGGTGATGGTCGATCCGAAGGGCGACGACTTCTCGCGCTACAGCGGCGCCACCGTGCTCACGCCGAACAAATCGGAGATGAAGCGCATCGTCGGCAGCTGGAACAGCGAAGAGCAACTGACGGCCAAGGCGCAGCAACTGCGCGCGGAATTGAAGCTGGACGCCTTGCTGCTCACGCGCTCGGAAGAGGGCATGACCTTGTACACCGAGAACGACCAGTTCCACATGCCGGCGCAGGCGCGCGAAGTGTTCGACGTTTCGGGCGCGGGCGACACCGTCATCGCCACGATGGCGTGCATGCTGGGCGCGGGCGCGGGCTGGAACGAAGCGGTGCAAACGGCCAACCGCGCCGGCGGCATCGTCGTCGGCAAGCTCGGCACGGCAACAGTTACGCGCGAAGAATTGTTCGACGCGGGCCTCGGCGTTTGATCTAGCTCATACGAACAGCGTCAACCGGGATTGGGTCCCCACCCGTTAAGGGTATTCAAGGTGCGATTTCCGCCCTTGCTCGACACCAACCACGGAGACAGACATGTTCAAAAAACTAATGCTGGGTATTGCCACGCTGGCCGCCACGATGAGCTTTGCGTTCGCACAAGTCGATGCCAACAAAGCAGACGCAGCCGCGCTCGATTCGATCAAGGGGATCGGCCCCGCCAAGTCCACCGCCATTCTCGAAGAACGAAAAAAAGGCGAGTTCAAGGACTGGGCCGACTTTGAACAGCGCGTCAAAGGCGTCGGCGGCAAGAACGCCGCCAAGCTGTCCGAGGCCGGTTTGCTGGTGAACGGCAAGTCGAAAGAGGGCGCCACGGCCGCCGCCGCCAAACCCAAAGCCGACAAAGCCGCTCCCAAAGCGAGCTCCACGCCAGTCGCCGCAGCCGGCAAATAAATCTGTCACGCCAGCAAAAGCCCGCAGCCCCGCGCTGCGGGCTTTTGCGTTTTTATGTCTGGTAAGATAGCGCGACATTTTGATTGGAGTCCGCACATGTCGCCCCTGAAGATTTCCAGGATACTCCACGCGGGTTATGTCTTCGAGCACGAAGGCACGCAGATACTGTTCGATCCGATTTTCGAAAACCCGTTCAGCCGCAACTGCCACGCCTTTCCCGCCGTGCGCTTCGACCTTGAACAGATCAGGAAGCTCACGCCGGACGCGGTGTTCATCTCGCACTTCCACGACGACCATTGTTCGATGGAGAGCCTGGACCTGCTGCCGCGCGCCACGCCGATCTATCTTTACTGCCTGTTCGATGAACTGTTCGCGATGATACGCGAGCTGGGTTTCAGCGACGTGCGCGCGCTGGCGGTGGATGTGCCGGTGCAGGTTGGCGCGATCGAAGTGATTCCGCGCAGGGCGCTCGACGCCGATGTCGATTCGATGTTTCACATCCGCGCCGGCGGCTTGAATGTGCTGAACGTCGTCGATTCGTGGATGGACCCGGAGACGCTGGAACAGCTCACGGCCTTCGCGCCTTGGGACATGGTGCTGTGGCCCTTCCAGACCATGCGCGAAATCGACGTGATCGCGCCATCGCGCGCCGGGGGCGGCCAGCCGGAGCTTCCGGAGGAATGGCCCGGGCAGCTGCGCGCACTCGCACCGCGCTACGTCGTTCCCAGCTCCTGCCAGTTCGTTCAGGAGCCATGGTCCTGGTACAACCACGCGCTGTTCCCGATCACTTACCGCCAGTTTGAACAAGAAATCAGCGCCTGGCTGCCGGATGCACGCATCGTCCGCCTCAATCCCTCCGTCGCGATGGAATTGACGTCGCAAGCGCTAACGCCAGCCGCACCGCTGCCATGGGTGCTGCCGGTCGGCGAACAGGACGTCGACTATCAATACGACGCCGATATCACGCCGCCGCCGACTTCCGAAATCGCCAGTCATTTCGCGCCGCTGACAGACGCACAAACCGCGCTGGTGCTGGACTACTGCGGCGTGGGCTTGCTCGACAAATACCGGGAGATGGAACTACCACCCGACAGCTACTTCGAGACGCCATGCGTCTGGCAACTGTCGGTCTACGATCACGCCGGTGGTGTACGGCAGTACCGCTACCGCATCCATGGCGACAGCATCGCTGCGGCGGGGCACGGGGAAGCACCGTCATGGCAGACCGAAATCCCCATCGCCAAGCTGTACGCCGGCCTGGCACTGGGGGAATCGCTGACGTCGATGTATATGCGGATCACGGGTGCGCCGGCCGACGCGGACATCGTCGACGATCCGCTGATACGCTGCCTGTTCAACGACGCCTTCGGCGCCTACCAGGCGGCGCAACTGCGGCGCCTCAAGGAAGCTAAGCCGGCTTCGTGAGGAAATCGAAGACGGCCGGATTGTCGTCGATGCTGGGCAGCTGAAGGATTTCCTTGTGCGTGAGCGTGGTGTCGGCGTCCTTGTAGCCGGCCTGCCAATGCTCGTTCATCGTCCTGCGGGAAAACTCCACATCCTTGTACTGGCCTTCGTAAGTCGCCGAACGGTAGACCAGTTCGACGATGTTGTAGAGGGCTGGATCGCCTGCCGCCGCCAGCAGCTTTGCTTGCGGGCTGGCCGCCATGTCCGCCGGGATGACGGCCAACAGTTCGCTCAGCGCGGTGTGCAGTTTTTTCACCCTGCGCAGTGAGTCGGTCGCCATGCGGGTGCGGCTGGAATACTGGATCTCCTTCATGCGCGTGGCGACGCTGGCCATGTCGCGTGGCAGTTCGCCATGGGCGCTCCACAAATCGACTTGCCAGACCAGCGTGTCGAGGCCCGAGCTGTTGGACAGCACCCATTCCAGCGGCGTGTTCGACACCATGCCGCCATCCCAGTACTTTTCGCCATCGATCTCCACTGAGTCGAAGGCCGGCGGCAGCGCACCGCTTGCCATGATGTGCTCGACCCGTATGTGCTCGGTGGCGTTGTCGAAGTAGGCGAAGTTCCCGGTGCGGACGTTCACCGCGCCGACGCTGAGCCGTGTCTCGCGCGCGTTGATGCGATCGAAGTCCACCAGGCGTTCGAGGGTGGCGCGCAACGGCGAGGTGTCATAGAAGCTGGTGGCGCCGCTGCCGCTGCCAAACCCGAAGGACGGCATGCGCGGCTCGAAAAAGCCCGGCACACCGCGCACGAACGCGCTGCCTGCGGCGAGCTGGTTGACCCAGGCCCGCGTCGCGTCGGCCAGCGCCAGCCCGCTCCAGCTGGCGCCGGGAGGGCCGCCATCGCTGACCAGCTCCCAAAATTCGCGCAGTCGCGCGACCCGGTTTTCCCGGGCGTTGCCGGCGATGATGGCGCTGTTGATGGCGCCAATCGAAATGCCCGACAGCCAATGCGGCTCGATGTCACTCTCCAGCAGGCGTTCGTAGACGCCGGCCTGGTAGGCGCCCAGCGCGCCGCCGCCTTGCAGCACCAGGGCGACGCTGCCGAACTCCGATGGACCCGCGCTGGCGGGCTTGAGCCGGCTGTCGGGCAGCGTGCCGGTATCGCGCTTATTCACGTTCCGGCACCGGCACGTTGAAGCCGTTCAGCGTCGTCGATACCAGCGCGTACAGGCCCACCAGGTAGATCAACTCGTTGGTGCCATGCTGGCCGAAGGTGTCGATCGCGAGCCGGTACAGGGGCTCCGGCAGCGTGCCGCCGCGACTGAGCGCGTACGAGAAATCGAAGGCGACGTTCTCCTGCTTCGACAGGTCGACCGGCTTCAGGTCCGCCACCAGCGCTGCCAGGCGCTCGGCCGACATGCCGGCCTTCTCGGCGACGGCGACGTGCGCGTACAGTTCATAGGCGGCGTTATAGCGGGCGCCAACCACGAGAATCGCGATCTGGCGCACATTGTCCGGCAGGACGGCGTTCGCGGTCATGGCCAGGGTCAGGTCCCAGATCGCCTTGCCGATGCCCGGCTCGTGCAGCCACGGATTCCAGGGGCCCATCAGGGCGCCGTCTTCGCGTTCGACCTTGAAGGCGTTGAAGTTGCTGGCGATGCCTTTGCGCATGCTGTCGTACAGGTCTTTTTGTTCGGGGCTCAGTTCGTTCGGGGGGATGAGTGGAAGTCGCATTTTGTCCTCGGATGGTTGAAGTATGATGTCGAGGAAACAAATGGGACGTTGAGGCCATACGTGTTACCTCGGCTTTCATTCTGGCATGGATGAGCTCGGCGTTCGATTAAATCGCCCTTAAGGAGAAAATATGCTGGTAACACTTCGTCATCGGATTCGCTTAACCGCCGTGGCCGCGATAATGGCACTCGCTGGCATCTGCGCGGCGCAAGCGCAGTCGGTGGCATTCACCTTCGACGACGGGCCGCAGCTGGAGGACACGCCGTTGATGTCGCCGCAGCAGCGCAACCAGGCCATGCTCGACGCGCTGGCCGCGCACAAGGTATCGGCGGCGTTGTTTGTCACCTGCGACTTCGGCGCCACCAAGCCGGCCGGCTATGCGCTGGCCAAGGCCTGGGGCGATGCCGGCCATGTGCTGGGCAACCACACGATGACGCATCCGGATTTGAATTCAGCCAAAGTGACGTTGGCGCAGTACCAGCGTGAGATCCTCGACTGCGACCGCATCACGTCCACCTTGCCGGGATATCGACAGTGGTTCCGCTTCACCTATCTGCGCGAGGGGAACACGCCGGAGAAGCGCGACGGCATGCGAAGCTTCCTCAAGGAGCAGGGCTACCGCAATGGCTATGTGAGCCTGGACACCAGCGACTGGCGCCTGGACGCGAAGCTCAACGAAGTATTGCGGGCCAATCCCAAGGCGGACATCGAGCCGGTCAAGCGGGCCTACCTGGCGCACGTTAAACAGCGGGCGATCGCCTATCGTGATTTGTCGCGCAAGCTGGAAGGGCGGGATATTCCGCAGGTGCTGCTACAGCATCACAACCTGATCAACGCGCTGTGGTTGAAGGATGTGATCCAGCAGTTCGTCGATATGGGATGGACGATCGTCACGCCGGCGCAGGCGTTCGCCGATCAGGTGTACCAGTTGCAGCCGGAGCGCCAGGCGCCGGGACAAAGCCTGCTGCTGTCGATTGCCCGCACGCGCGGCATGGGCAAGTTCGAAGGGTGGGAGCGGCTGGTGGACGACGGCGATGTCGAGATCGAGCAGTTGGAGAAGGCCGGCGTCCGCTAATGCTATTCGCCTGGACTTCCCTTCATGGGAAGTTCAAGTCCATGCCGAGCATCTTGATAAGGGCGAAGATGACCAACCCCAGTGCCAGCAGCGATAGCAAGAAGATGGCGGCCACCTTGCCGCCCGCGCGCAGCACCGCGCGCTTCTCTTTGTTCTTTTTCCCTTGGTCGTAATGCCACTTGATGGCGAAGTACATGCCGATACCGAGCACGAGAAACTTGAAGATAACGAAGACTACAGGGATCCAATCGATCATTTTGGGTATTTCCAGGCTATGCCACTATCTATCGTAAGGCATACTACCTAAAAACAATATCCATACATAGAGGCAAAATGTCCCAGCCGAAAACCATACAAGATGAAAGTTTGCCAATCTGGTTGCCGCGTCTGGCCGGGAACAAAGGGCCACGGTTTTTGCAGATTGCGGATGCGTTGCAGGCGGCGGTGGTGGACGGATCGCTGAAACCGGGTGACCGCCTCCCTCCGCAGCGCCAGTTGGCGGCGCAGCTGGGCGTCGACCTGACGACGATCACGCGCGCCTACGACGAAGCCAGGCGCCGCAACTTGCTGGAGGGGCGCGGCGCCCGGGGCACGTATGTGGCGGCGCCGAAAGTCGAATGGACCTCGATCCTCGACCTGGGCATGAATACCCCGCCACCGCCGGACGGCGTGGACTTCGACGACATGCTGAAACAAGGTTTGTCTCAGGTCTTGATGAGGGCGGATAATCAAATGCTGATGACGTACCACTTGGGCGGAGGGAGCGACTCCGACCGTAACGCCGGCGCCAAATGGCTCGAGCCGATGTTCGGAATACTGGACGCCCGACGCGCCTGCGCCACCGGATGGCGCGGGATATTCTGGCGGGGCGGTACAGCGGCGCCGGAGACGGCCTGCATGTCTGGCTCGAATTGCCGGCGTATTGGAACTCCTCGCAGCTGGCGCGTGCCGCCGACAGCGAAGGCATCGCGGTCACGCCGGCGGAGGCATTCGCCACGGGCGGCGTATCCGTGAACGCGATCCGGATCTCGCTGGGTAGCATCAAGGACCGTGGACGTTTGCGGGCGGGTCTTCAACGGCTGTCCCTCCTGCTAGCGCGGCGGCCCGAGTCGTTCAGCGCCGCCGTGGTTTAACTGGCCGGGAAGCCCTGTGCTCGATCCGCCAATCCGCTAGCGTTTATCGGCCGGCAGATTGGCCAGGAAGGCGTGGATTTGCGACACCACCGCCGCGCCTTCGCCCACCGCCGCCGCGACGCGTTTGGTGGAACTGGCGCGCACGTCGCCGATGGCGAACACGCCCGGCACGCTGGTCTCGAGCGCGGCGCGGGCCGGCATCTCGCGCGGGTACACGCCCTTGTCGAAGTTGGCCTTGCACTGCGCCTTGGTGACGTCGAAACCGGTGCGGATAAAACCGTGGCCGTCGACGTCGACGCCGCATTCCTCCAGCCAGCCGGTGTTCGGATCGGCGCCGATGAACAGGAACACGCGGCAGACATCGTAATCGCATTCCTCCTCGCTTTTCGAATTGCGGATGCGCACCTGCTTCAAGCCATCCTCGTCGCCTTCGAGCGCGATGATTTCCGAGTGCGTGTGCAGTTCGATGTTCGGCGTGGCCTGGATGCGTTCGATCAGATAGCTCGACATCGTCGACGACAGGCTGTCCTTGCGGATCAGCATATGTACCTTGGAGGCGTGCGCCGCCAGGAACACCGCCGCCTGGCCGGCCGAGTTGCCGCCGCCGACCAGCACGATCTCCTCGCTCTTGCAAAGCTTGGCCTCGATCGGCGAGGCCCAGTAATAAATCCCCTTGCCCTCGAACTGCTTGAGGTTGGCCAGCGACGGCCGGCGGTAGCGCGCGCCGCACGACAGCACCACGGTCCTGGCCTGCAGTTTCTGCAGGCTGCCGCACATTTCCACCTGCAGCGGATAGGTATCGCAAATCAGTCGGCCAGCGGGGGCCGGGATGGCGATTTCGACGCCGAATTTCTGCGCCTGCACGTAGGCCCGGCCGGCCAGCGCGCGGCCGGAGACGCCGGTCGGGAAGCCGAGGTAATTTTCGATGCGGGCGCTGGCCGCCGCCTGCCCGCCGAAGGCGCGGGTCTCCAGCGCCAGCACCGACAGGCCTTCGGACGCGGCGTACACCGCCGTCGCCAGTCCGGATGGGCCGGCCCCGACCACGATCACGTCCCACACCTTGTCGGCGGGCAGTTCCGGCAGCATGCCGAGGCAGCGGCCGATATCGACCGTGGTCGGATTTTTCTTCACCACGCCATCCGGGCAGACCACCAGCGGCAGTTCATCGGGTTTTGGCTGGTAGTGTTCCATCAATTCCGTCGCCTGCTGGTCCACCTCCGGATCGAGCACGCTGTACGGATGGCCGTTGGCGGCCAGGAAGCTTTGCAGGGTGTGGATGCGGCCGTGGCCGCGCGGGCCGACGATGACCGGGCCGCCCGAGTTCTGTTCGATCAGGCCGACGCGGCGCAGGATCAGCGCGCGCACGATGCGCTCGCCCAAGTCGGCGTGCGCGACCAGCAGCGCGCGCAGCGATTCGGGCGGCACCACCAGCACCTCGACCTCGCCGACGGCGTTGGCGTTGCCCAGCGCCGGGCGGCCCGACAGCTGCGCCACTTCGCCGGAGAACTGGCCCGGCGTGTGCGTGGTGATATAGGAAGTGTTGCCCAGCCCGTCGAAGCGGGTAATGGCGACGCCGCCCTTGAGCACCAGCAGCATGCCGTAGCTGCTCTTGCCCGCCTCGGCGATTTTTTCACCGTCGCTGAAATGGCGCACGTGGCCGAAGCGCAGCATGTGCTTGATGTCGCTGTCGGACAACGTGGGGAACATCTGGTGGCGGCGGCTTTCCAGGTCGGCCGGCAGCGCGGCGGCGTGCGGTTCCGGGGTGGTGTCGGGCAGCATTTCAAGCGGTGAGGTGGACATGGCGGTCGAGTGGTGTAAGAGTGGTCGGCACGGCGTGGTGCGATGCAGCGATGATGCAAGTCTAGCGCATGCGGCCGCTCCAGTCCAAAGACTTCCGGCACTTTACCTCCTCAGGCAGGGGCGCGGCCAGGTCTTGCAATACGCGCAACGGCAAGTCGGATTAAAATGCATGTTTTGGCGAAACCCACTGAAGATTGAACACGATGGCTTACAAGACTCTGGAAGATACGATCGGCAATACACCGCTGGTGCAGCTGACCCGCCTGCCCGGCGCGGATGCGGTCGCCCGCAACAATATTATTCTCGGCAAGCTCGAAGGTAACAACCCGGCTGGTTCGGTCAAGGACCGCGCCGCCATGTCGATGCTCAAGCGCGCCGAGGAGCGCGGCGACATCAAACCCGGCGATACGCTGATCGAAGCGACCAGCGGCAACACCGGCATCGCGCTGGCGATGGCGGCGGCGTTGCGCGGCTACAAAATGTTGCTGCTAATGCCTGAGAACCTGAGCATCGAGCGGCGCCAGAGCATGGCCGCCTACGGCGCGCAGATCATGCTCACGCCCAAGACCGGCGGCATGGAATACGCGCGCGACATGGCCGAGCAACTGCAAAAAGATGGCAAGGGCATCATCCTCGACCAGTTCGGCAACCAGGACAACGCGCGCGCGCACTACGAGGGCACCGGTCCGGAAATCTGGCGCGACACCGACGGCCGCGTCACCCATTTCGTCAGCGCCATGGGCACCACCGGCACCATCATGGGCGTGTCGCGTTATCTGAAGGAGCAGAATCCGGACGTGCAGGTCATCGGCGCCGAGCCGGAAGAGGGCTCGTCGATTCCCGGCATCCGCAAATGGCCGGAAGCCTACTTGCCGAAGATCTACGACCGCACGCGCGTCGACAAGGTCGAGGCGGTGTCGCAGGCGTCGGCCGAACGCATGGCGCGGCGGCTGGCCGCGGAAGAGGGTATTTTCTGTGGTATTTCGGCGGCGGGCGCCTGTGAGATCGCGTTGCGCATTTCGCAAACGGTCGAAAATGCGACCATCGTGTTCATCGTCTGCGACCGCGGCGATCGCTATCTGTCGACCGGCGTGTTTCCAGCATAAAACGGGCGCGCAAAAAGATGTATCCCTCGCCCCTGCAAGAGGGGGGAGGGATACAAGGGTAAAACGCTACAGGTCAGCGCCGGGTTAAAACTTAACCCTGGCCCTGGCCTGGTTCGCCTTCCTTTGGTTTGAACTGCTTATCGCTGATGCGGAACTTGTTGCGGCGGTCGCCCATCAAGTAACGCAGGTCACGGATGCTCAGATCGCTTACTTCGTGCATGCGGATCAGCAGCGAAGCGCCCACCGGCAGGCGGTGGTGGCGAATTTTACTGATCACTGGCGGTGCCACTTCCAACGCGCGCGACAGGGCCGCGTCGTTTTTCAACCGCAGGTTTTCGATCAGGGTATCGAGCAGACGGTTGGGATTGTATTGCAGCAGGTCATCGCCATCCGCATCGTTGTTCATATCTATGCCGACTTGGTTTGTCATGATTTCGTCTTTTCCTTCTGTAAAGTTGTCCTGCAAAGTACAACACTCGGAGCTCGCTTTGCTGCGTTAATGTTCATCCTTACCAAGGAACGAATTTACACACGGACCGATTCCGGGATAACAAGTTTCATAATATATACACAATTATACAACATCTCGCAATGTAATACCCGACAGCAATAGAAAAAAACTGCATAGTCGTATATTGTTGTCCCGATGCAACATTGTGTGAGAATTATACACCGAGTCTTGTGCTAGCCTATGGCGCACGCTATTATTTAGCAACTAAAGTTAATTATAAGGCAATTCCGTTGTATAGATGCTTATAATTTCATGCTTTAGCGGCCAGTTTGGATGATTAATTTCCAAGTGTCAACTAAACAATACCGCGTGCAAGTTAGGGCTACAACAGCCGTTACGGTTGCTTACATCCCTCATCGCCGTCCTTACACGCGTCCGCGCGCCTTTAACGTGCGCCTTTTCTACAGTCCGCCACGCGCCAGCCGCACCGCGCGGCCCAGCTCGATGACCGACATTGCGTAGAAATAGCTGCGGTTGTACTGCGTAATTGCAAAGAAATTACTGTTGGCCAACCAGTATTCGGTTGGGTCGGCGCCGTTTTGCAGATCAACGAGACCATAGGTCTGTTGCTCCGGCACCGGTACAGTGGTGGTGACTCCCGCCGCTATCAAGTCCTGCGGCGAATATTTTGCCGTCAGGCCCTGTTGCAGCATCGGTTCCCAGGCCTTGTTGGGCGAGGCCGTGGCCGCATACACCAGCGGTCCGCCGTTCTCGCGCTCCCAGCCATGCGCCGCCAGGAAGGCGGCCACGCTGCCGATGGCGTCGGTGCTGGAGCCGAGCAGGTCGATGTGGCCGCTGCCGTCGAAGTCGACCGCATATTTGATCAGGCTGCTCGGCATGAACTGCGGCATGCCCATCGCGCCGGCGAACGAGCCGCGCAGCGACAACGGGTCGACGCCGTCGCGGCGCGCGAATACCAGCGTCGCCTCCAGCTCGCCACGGAAGAATTCCATCCGGGCGGCGCGCTGCGGCGCCTCCGGATACGAGAACGCCAAGGTGGTGAGCGCGTCGACGACGCGGAAACGGCCGGTGACGCGGCCGTACACGGTCTCGACGCCGATGATGCCGACAATAATCTCGGCCGGGATGCCGTACAGCGCCTCGGCGCGGTTGAGCGCGTCGGCGTTGTCGTTCCAGAACTTGACGCCGCCGTCGATCCGCGTCGACTCGATCGTCAGCGCCCGGTAGGCGTTCCAGTTTTTCGGCTTGCCCGGCGGCGCCGGCTTCACCAGCTGCACCGTGGCGTCGACATAGCGCACCTGGGCCATCAAGCTGTCCAGCTCCTTGCGGTCGAAGCCGTTGCGGGTGGCGACATCGTCAAGGAAGGCGCGCACTTCCTTCCATTCGCCGAAGTTGACGTATTCGCCGACGTAGTCGATGGCCGGCACGGCTTTCTTTTTGACGGGAGCGGCCTTCTTCTTGGCTTTTTGCTGCATGCTGGGCGGCAGCTTGTAGCCGTAGCGGTCGACCTGTGCGTGGCTGGCGCCGGTGGCGGCCAGCAGCGCGGCGGCCAGCAGGGGGGTGATCAAAGTCTTCATCGGCATAAAGGTAACAGTGTTTTCAGCGTCTTGAGCGACGCCGTTCGTTGTTCGGCCCCGGCGCCGCCGTATTTGAGCGCGCCGTACAGGGTTAAAAATGTCTCCATCGCCGCGTGTTTGTCCGCGCTGGCGGGCATGTCCCGCAGACGGGCAGCATAGCTGAGCGGGCCCTCATCGGGGCGCCGCGCATAACCGTGACGCGCCTGCAGCCGACAGAAGGCCTGGTACAGTCCGTCGAGCGGCGCGGCCGGCCGGCGTTGCCGCCGCCAATGCAGCAGCCAGGCCAACGCGCAGACCAGGGCCGCGCCAAGTGCGCTGCGCCAGTTGCCGAACACCGAACCTAGTTCCGCAAGGAAACTTCGCTGCCTGTCTGGATTGTAATCCAGGACCCATTGATTCCAAGAATTATTCAACGCGGCATAGCGGAATCTGAGTTGCGCCAGCCACGAATCGGGATCGTTTTGCAGTTCGATGAACTGGCCGAAGCCGAACCCGGCCGGCGTCGGCAATGCCCGCGCCAGGTTGCGGGCGATGCGCTCGGGCGCGACCGCGCCGGTGGGATCGACCCGGCGCCAGCCCTGCGACGGCACCCAGATCTCGGCCCAGGCGTGGGCGTCGGACTGGCGCACCGTCAGGTAGCCGTCGAGCGGGTTCATTTCTCCCCCTGGTAGCCGGTGACCACGCGCGCCGGCACACCCATGGCGCGCATCAGCACCACGTAGGCGCCCGAATAGTGTTCGCAAAAGCCGGCCTTGGTGATGAACAGGAAGTCGTCGACCATGTCGCGTCCGGCCAACGGCGGCTGCAAGGTGTAGCTGAAGGTGTCGCGGCGGAACATCGACAGCACTTGCTGCGATAGCTGGCGGGCGTCCGCCGACTGCGCGGCTTGCTTTAGCTGTTGCGCCAGCGCGAGCGTGCGCGGGTTGAAACCGTCCGGCAGCTCCAGCCAGCGCCGCAGGTTTTCCGGCGCCTCATTGGCTTGCAAATCGAAATCGACGTAGGCGCTGGCGGCGTAGCGCACCCGGCGCGCCACCGGCTCCATCGTGAACTGCTCCATCTCTTCCGACTCGCGCACGTTGAAGCCCGGCACGCTGAATTGCGGGCCGGTCAGTTCCAGCAGCGCCAGCCAGCGCTTGCCGGTCGGCTCCATCGTCACCTCGTGGCGGATGGCCTCGCCGCGCACGCTGATGGCGATGTCGCGGGGTTGCAAGCCTCGCGCGCCGCGCCGGCGCGGCACGCGGGTCCAGGTGCGGCCGTCGTAGTCGCCCAGCACGATGCTGCGCCAGTACAGCTGGTTCTGCGGCGGCGCCTGGTCCAGGAAGCGCACGCGGAAGGCGACGTCGTCCGACTGCGCCAGCGACGACAGCGTGCCCGGCGCCATGCTGTCGGAGATGCCGCTGCGGCCGCTGTGGGCGTCGCCCGGCATGCCCCACAGCGGCCCCTGCACGCGCGGAAAGCCGATGAACATCAGCAGCGCCAGCGGCGCGGGCAGCAGGAACAGCTTGGCCGAGGTGCGCAGGCGCCGCGCCAGCGACGGCACGGCGCCGGTGTACTGGAACGATTGCTGCGCCGTCAGCAGCACGATGATGGTGGCGGCCATGAACAGCGCGGCCGGCATCGTCTGCGAATAGAAAAAGCTGGTCAGCAGCACGAAGAAGCTGAGGAAGATGACGACGAACAGGTCGCGCTTGGCGCGCATCTCCAGCAGCTTGAACGCCAGCAGCAGGGTCAGCATGGCGACGCCGGCGTCGCGGCCCAGCAAGGTGCGGTAGGTGAAGTAGACGCCGGCCATCGACGCCACCGCGACCGGCACCAGCAGCCACAGCGGCGGCATGCGCTTGCCGCGCCAGGTGATGGCGGCGCGCCACAGCAGCGTGGCGCAGACGGCCAGGCTGACCCACAACGGCAGGTGGGCGAAGTGCGGCGCCAGCACCATCAGCGCGGCGGTGAGCAGCAGCAGGGTGTCGGCCTTGTCGCGCGGCAGGGCCGCCAGGCGCTGCACCGGGCCGCGTGGCGATGTGTCGCTCATGCGCCGCCCTCGCGTCCGAACAGCGCCAGCGCGCGCAGGCAGGCGGCGCGGTGGGCGTCGCCCAGCGCCGGACCGTAGGCGTGCTGCGCCAGTCGGAAGGTGTAGGGCAGGGCGCGCTGCTCCGCCTCCAGCACCCATTGCGTCATGCGCGACAGTTTCAGCTCCAGGTCCATTTGCAGCGGCAGGTCGGCGAAGTCCAGCGCGAGCTCGGCCACCGCGCCGCCCTCGAAATGTTTGGTCACCAGCTGTCCGCCCAGCGCCGGATCGTGGCGGGCGATCTGGCGCCAGGCCAGATGGCGCATCGGATCGCCCTGCTGGTAGCTGCGGATGCCGGCGAAATTGTCCAGCCCCACGGTGCCGTGGCCGTCCTCGCTGGCGGCGCCCTGCGACGGCAATGGCTGAGCCGGTGTTTCCGGCGCCGGATACACAAGCACGCGCAAGTCCGGTTGCCAGTAGCTCCACGCCTTGAACAGGCCGAGCGGGAAACGCGTCGTCAGCTGGATGCGCGGCGCGGCCAGCCAGCCGCGTCCGCGCGTCGGCAGCGACAGCGCCACCGCGCTGGCGCCGCCGGCCGCCACATCCGTCACCTGGCGCGGCGCGCCGTGCTCCTGGAAGCCGAGCCAGATGGCGTAGCGGTCCAGCTTGGTGGGATTGGCCAAATGCAGCTCGAACTGCGCCTCCTCGCCGGCGAACACCGGCGGCGCGCGGCCCGGTTTTAGCTTCAGCATAGCCAGGTTGCGCGCCGTCAGGAACATGTCGGCCACCGCACAGGCGCCGGTGAAGAAGGTCAGCGCGAAGCCCAGGCCGAGGTTGTAGTTGAGCGCGCCAATCAGCATGATCAGCAACAGCAATGTGAACGACAGGCCGGCGCGTGTGGGCAGGATGAACACGCGGCGCGACGTCAAGGTGACCTCGCCCGGTTCATTGTCGCGCAGCTGGAACACCCACCGGTTGCCAACCCGCCTGCCTTTGCGGTACAACGCTTGCAGGCCGGAATTCACGCCGGAATTCACGCCGGATTTCACTACAGCGGCACCGATTTCTGCAACTGCAGCACCAGGTCGCGGCTGGCCAACGCCACGCCGTGCGCCGCCTTGAGCGGACGCAGGCGGTGCGCGCAGACCGGCACCAGCACCGCCTGCACATCTTCCGGCAGCACGTGGTTGCGTCCCTCCAGCGCGGCCCAGGCGCGCGCCGCCTGCAGCAGCGCGATGGCCGCGCGCGGACTCATGCCCTCGGCGAACATGCCGTTCTGGCGCGAGGCGGCCGCCAGCGCCTGCACATAGTCGACCAGCGACGTCGACACGTGGATCTGCTTGAGCGCCAGCTGGGCGGCGGCCAGCTCGGGCGGCGTCATCGCCGCCGGCAGCGTCTTGAGCAGCACGCGGCGGTCCTCGCCCAGCAGCAGTGCGCGTTCGGCGGCGGCGTCCGGATAGCCCAGCGACAGGCACATCAGGAAGCGGTCCAGCTGCGACTCGGGCAGCGGGAAGGTGCCGATCTGGTGGGTCGGATTTTGCGTGGCGATGACGAAGAACGGCAGCGGCAGCGGGCGCGTGACGCCGTCGGCGCTGACCTGGCGCTCCTCCATC
Source organism: Duganella sp. AC237 (assembly GCF_979254035.1). NCBI lineage: Bacteria > Pseudomonadati > Pseudomonadota > Betaproteobacteria > Burkholderiales > Oxalobacteraceae > Duganella > Duganella sp. AC237. The sequence goes on from NZ_CEEDEW010000003.1 coordinate 1,833,479, forward strand.
GCCTCCAGCAGGCCCGATTGGGTCTTCGGCGTGGCGCGGTTGATCTCGTCGGCCAGCAGCACTTGCGTGAAGATCGGGCCCGGATGGAACACGAAGCCATTCTTTTCGCGCTCGTAGATCGAGATGCCGTTGACGTCGGCCGGCAGCAGGTCGCTGGTGAACTGGATGCGGTTGAAACGCAGCCCCAGCGAGATCGCCAGCGCGTGCGCCAGCGTGGTCTTGCCCACACCAGGCACGTCCTCGACCAGCAGGTGGCCGCCGGCCAAAAGGCAGGTCAGCGCTTGACGTATCTGCAAGTCCTTGCCGACAATGATGTCTCCGACCTGGCGTGCCACCGCGTGCAATTTTGTGTACATGATATGTATGGTAGATTAGCGTCTGGCATCAGCAGAATCAGGCGCGGCGTTTGAACGATTCTATGCGAGAAACCGCGCAGCGGATATAGCGTAGTGAGAGGGCATTCGCGGCCCCGCAAAAAACACACATGACCACAGCCATTTACAGCCATCCCGATTGCCAGCGCCACGACATGGGCGACTGGCACCCCGAATCGCCGGCGCGCCTGCAAGCCATCGCGGACCAGCTGATCGGATCGCACATCAGCGACCTGCTCGAGCACCGCGAGGCGCCGCTGGTGGCGCTGGCCGACCTCGAGCGCAACCACAGCCGCAACGCCATCGCCATCGTGCGCGACAACGTGCCGGCGCCGGGCGACACCTATCCGATCGACGGCGACACCTCGCTCAACGCCTGGAGCTGGCTGGCCGCGCAGCGCGCCGCCGGCGCCGCCGTGGCCGCGACCGACGCCGTCATCGATGGCGAGATCGACAACGCCTTCTGCTCGGTGCGTCCGCCCGGCCACCACGCGCGGCCGGTCGAGCCGATGGGCTTCTGCCTGTTCAACAACGTCGCCGTGGCGGCCAAGCACGCGCTCGACGCGCGCGGCCTGGCGCGGGTGGCCATCGTCGACTTCGACGTCCACCACGGCAACGGCACCGAGGAAGCCTTCCTCAACGAGCCGCGCGCGCTGATGGTGAGCTTTTTCCAGCACCCGTTCTATCCGTACAGCGAGCCGGAGCCGATCACCGCCAACCTGGTCAACGTGCCGGTGCCGCTTGCCACCAAGGGCGACGCGGTGCGCAAGATCGTCACCGAGCAGTGGCTGCCGGCGCTGCACGCGTTCAAGCCAGAGATGATCTTCATCTCGGCCGGCTTCGACGCCCACCGCGAGGACGATATCGGCGGCATGGGGCTGGTCGAAGCCGACTACGCGTGGATGACGGAACAGGTGATGGAGGTGGCGCGGCTGTATGGCAAGGGCCGCATCGTCAGCTGCCTGGAGGGCGGCTACAACCTGTCGGCGCTGGGCCGCAGCGTGGTCGCGCATTTGAAGGCGCTGGCCGAGATTTAGGTCCCGGCCGGGCGCCCGCGCTCACGGGGCTTGCTTGAGGTTTTTATCGAGGAAGGCCTCGACCTGTTTCCAGAAGTCGACGCGGTTTTTCTCGTTGCGCCAGCCGTGGCTTTCGTTGTCGTAGTAGATGGCCGTGACGTTGGCGTTGTTGGCCTTGACGGCGTTGCCGAAGCGCCTGCCGTGCTCCAGCGGCACGCGCCGGTCGTCGACGCCGTGCGCCATCAGCAGCGGCTGCTTCAGCTCGGCGGCGCGCAGCAGCGGCGAATTCTTGCGGAACATTTCGGCGTCGGCCGCGTTGTCCGGATCGCCGATCAGGGTGCGCATCGAATAGCCCAGGTTTTCCTCCGACGCGTCCGATTCGATCGACGTAAACATCAGCCCGATATCGGTCACGCCCGCCCACTCGACGCCGGCGCGGAACACCTGCGGATGCTTGATCAAACCCATCAGGGTGGCGTAGCCGCCGTAGCTCGCGCCCATGATGGCCACCCGCTTGGGATCGGCCCAGCCCTGCTTGGCGGCCCACTGGGCGGCGTCGGCCAGGTCGTCCTGCATGGCGCCGCCCCATTGCTTCCAGCCGGCCTTGAAGTGCGCGAAGCCGAAACCGGTGCCGCCACGGAACTCGGGCTGGATCACCACATAGCCGCGCGAGGCCAGGAAGGCCGCCTCCGGCTCCCAGGCCCACGAGGCGCCGCGCGCGTGCGGTCCGCCGTGCACCAGCACGATGGCCGGACGCGGGCCGTCGGCCTTGCCGGCCGGCAGCGTGACATAGGCCGGAATGGCGCGGCCGTCGCGCGCCGTGTAGTGGTGGAAGCTGCGCGCGCCCATCTGCGCCGGCACGATGCCTGGATGGATGTTGCCCAGGCCGACGAGCTTGCCGGTGGCGCGGGTGTAGAGCACGTAGTCGGCGGGCCGGCGGTCGGTCTCGGACTTGATCAGCAACACCGGCGAGCCGAGGCAGTCGCTGGCGCATTCGACGGTGTTGATGTTGCCGGGCAGGGCGGCGTCGATCTTGGCCTGCTCGGCCTTCATGACGGGGTTGAACCAGACGCTGGTTTCGGCGTCGGTTTCGAGATGGATGCCCAGCATGCGTTTGCTGGGAACGTCGATCACGGGCGAGCCGAGGAAATCGAAGCCGGGCGTTTCGATGATCGGTTCCGGGTCCAGCTTCATGGTTGTCAGGTCGAAGCGGAACGGCGCGCTGTAGCCCTTGTAGTCGGCGCGCACGTACAGCGTGTTGAGGCCATCCATGAACAGCGGCGCGAAGCGCTGGTGCTCGTAGCAGGTGCCGTTGTCGATCTCGGTCCAGTTGGTGGCGTCCGGTTTGCGGTAGGAAACGATGCAATGGCCCTTGACGCGCGACTGGACCACGCGCGGCACGCCGTTGGCGTCGGTGATCCAGCGCCCGGTGGCCTGCGGCTGCGCGCCCTCGAAGGTCGAGCTCAGTTGCGTGGTGCGCGTGTTGAGGCGGAACAGGCGCGACGACGCCGGCGCGGCATCGACGTTATTCCACGTGTATTTCTCCACCAGGATGTCGTCGGAACCGTCGTGCGGCGCGCTGTGGAAGGCATAGTCGGCGGTCAGCGTGCGGCTGGCGATCATGCTGCCGGTGCTGGGCTCGCGATTGTGCGCCCAGTTGCCGTTGATCAGGTGCCGCTGGTTCTTGCCGTCCCGGTCGATCGCGAACTCGTCCAGATTGGTCCTGGCGCCCAGGTGCATGTTCTTGAGCGTGTAGCCGAGGCGGTTCTCGTTGATCCAGTGGATGGCGTAAATGCTCACCATCGTCGGATCGACCCGGCTCAGGACCGTGTAGTTGGACGGGTCGGCGGTGTCGCGGACCACCAGGGCCTGGGTGCCGTCGGCCAGGATACTGGCCTGCGCCACATAATTGCCCTTGGGGGAAAGCGTCACCAAGCCCACTTGCGCGGTCTGGAAAAAGCTGGCGATGGCGGCCAGATCGCTGGCGGCGGCGTGGTGCAGCGTCAGCGTGGCGGCGCACAGCGCGGCGGCCGGCAAATGGAAACGGAAGCGGCGCATGGGAGGATCATGGTGGTTAAGGATTTGATAATCTTATGCCGGATGGAACTATTTGTCCATGCGAACACGCAAGATCTCCACGATGACTCGGCCGCAGCCCAAAACAACTCCGGGGTCAGGTCCACGAATTCTACACGTGCTGTGCCGTTGGGCGGGCGATTTGCCCGCTACGGTTCAGCTTGTGTAGAAATGGTGGACCTGACCCCGGAGTGATCAGGCGTTGACGGCTTTGCCGTTCCTGGACGACCAGCGGTACAGGCCCACGACCACGAACGTGGCGACGATCAGCGAGATGATCATCGTGTGCGCTTCGCTCAGCGAGGTGTGGATGGCCAGCGGCTCGCCTTCGCCCGACAGCACGATCAGGCCGGCCAGCGCGACGTTGAACAAGCTCTCGCCGACGATGAAGCCCGACATGATCAGCACCGCGAGGCGCTTGGCCGTTTCGCCGCCGGCCGATTTGCCGCACGCGCGCTCGAAGAAGTAGCCGGCCACCGCGCCGATGACCACCGGCGTGATCACCGCGCTGGGCAGGTAGATCGCCAGGCCCACGCCCAGCGGCGGCAGGCTGTATTTGTCGTTGCTGGATTTTTTCAGCACGAAGTTGATCGCCACCAGCACCAGTCCGACCATCACGCCGTAGCCGAGCAGGTTCCATTGCAGGTTGCCGCCGATGACGCCCTTGGCCAGCGTCGAGATCAGCAACGCCTGCGGCGCGGCCAGCGGCTGGTCCGAGATCGAATCGAGGTTGGGCGCGCCGACGAAGCCGTTGGCGTGGTTGAGCAGCTCCAGCACCGGCGGCACCACGCACGAACCGGCGAACACGCCGATCAGCAGCGCGACCTGCTGTTTCCACGGTGTGGCATCGACCAGTTGGCCGGTCTTCAGATCCTGCAGGTTGTCGTTGCCGATGACGGCCACCGCCAGCACGACGGTGGTGACGAACAGCGCGAAGGCGATCAGCGCCTGCGCCACTTCCGGTCCCATGATGCTGCGGCCGACCATGCCCACGCTCAGCGCCGCGCCCAGGATCGTCAAGATGGCGATGCCCGACACCGGCGAGTTGGAGGAACCGATCAGGCCCGCCATGTAGCCGCAGACGGCGGCGGCGAAGATACCGGCGACCAGGATGTAGCCGATTCCGACCGCCACCAGCGGGAACGCGATCGACGACAGCGGGCCGCCCTGCAGGAAGCTCGAGAGCAGCCAGCCTGCCGGTACCAGCGAGATCAGGGTGACCAGGCCGACGATAAAGATCGGCATATCCATCTCGGTGCGATCGAGCACGGCGCCATCGAGCTTGGCGCGGCGCGCGGTGTCCATCGCCGATTTCAGGCCGGCGAAGATCGGCTTGGCCAGGCCGGCCAAGGTGATGATGGCTGCGATGCCGATCACGCCGGCGCCCATCATGCGCACTTCCTTCGACCAGATCGACAGCGCGTGGGCGCTGGCTTCCACGCCGGCGGCGGCCGGCGACAGTGACGTCATCAGCGGCACCATGATGCCCCAGGCGATGACCAGGCCGGCGAGCATCGCCAGGCCGACCGTGATGCCCATCAGGTGGCCGGCGCCGATCAGCGCCAGCGAACCGGAAGCGCCGATGCCGGTGGCGCCCGCGCCCGTGCGGAAGTAGAACGACAATTCACCGGCCATCACCTTGACGGCGGCGCCGGCGGCGAACAGCGCCGAGCTGACGGCGCCCAGCACCACCGCGCGCAAACCGGCCTTGCCTTCGGCCGCGCCGGCGCGCGAAGCCGTGCCGACCTTGAGCACCTCGGCGGCGGCGACGCCTTCCGGATACGGCAGGTTCGATTGCGACACCAGCGCGCGGCGCAGCGGCACCGTGTACATCACCCCCAACACGCCGCCGATGGCGCAGGCGCCGAAGGTCGGCCAGAACGGCACGTGCGCCCACCAGCCGATCATCAGCAGGCCTGGCAGCACGAAGATCACCGAAGCAAGGGTGCCGGCGGCCGAGGCGATCGTCTGGACGATGTTGTTTTCCTGGATGGTGGCGTTCTTGAAGGCGCTCAACAGCGCCATCGAGATCACCGCCGCCGGAATCGACGTGGCGAAGGTCAGGCCCACTTTCAGGCCCAGGTAGACCTGCGCCGCGGTGAATACCAGCGTAATCAGGATGCCCAGGATAATGCCGCGGAGGGTGATCTCCCTCGGGTTGGACGGTGCAGCTATGCTCATCTTCAGCACTCCGGTGAAAATAATATTGTTTATATGGTCAGAAAAAAGGAAAAGCGCCCCATGATATCCGAATCCCGGCCGGGCCAGCAGGTAAAATAGCGGATTGTCAGAACGATTTTGAAGGTCAGAGCATGTCGATACAATGGTACCCGGGGCACATGAACGCCGCCAAGAAGAAGGCGGCGGAGCAGATGGAGAACACCGATCTGGTGATCGAGGTGGTCGACGCGCGCCTGCCGGAGGCCAGCACCAATCCGATGGTGGAGGAGCTGCGCAAGTTCCGCCAGCGTCCGTGCCTGAAAATCCTCAACAAGATCGATCTGGCCGATCCCGCCGCCACGGCGGCGTGGGTTCAGTATTACAACGCGCAGGAGGGCGTGACGGCGTTCGCGATGACGACCAAGAAGCCGGCCGACGTCACGCGCGTGCCGGAACTGGCCAAGCAGCTGGCGCCGCACCGTGGCGTGCCGACCAAGCCGCTGCGCATCATGATCATGGGGATCCCCAACGTCGGCAAGTCGACGCTGATGAACGCGCTGCTCAAGCGGAAAGTGGCCAAGGTCGGCGACGAGCCGGCGGTGACCAAGCAGCAGCAAAAGCTTTACCTGGACAAGAACACCATCCTGGTCGACACGCCCGGCATGCTGTGGCCGAAGATCGCGCTGCCCAGCGACGGTTTGATGCTGGCCGCCAGCCACGCCATCGGCTCGAACGCCTTGATCGAGGAGGAGGTGGCGGTGTTCCTGGCCGACGAAATGCTGAAGTACTACCCGCAGCTGCTGGTGGCGCGTTACGGCTTCAAGGACATCGAAACCTTCGACGGCATCGCGGTGGTGGAGGGCGTGGCGGCCAAGCGCGGCTTCCGCCAGAAGGGTGGCGACCTGGATTTCGAGAAGGCGTCGCACACCTTCCTTGGCGACTACCGCAGCGGCACGTTGGGCCGCATCTCGCTGGAGACGCCGGCGTCGCGCAAGGAGCGGCTGGACACTTACGCGGTGGAAGCCGCGGCCAAAGCGGCCGAGAAGGCAGCGATCGCCGAAGCCAAGGCCGCCGAATACGCCAAGGGTAAACGCGGAACGTAATTCCTAACGCTCTACGCGCCGCCGAAGCGGAAACTACTCACCGCCAACGACCCCATAAACGCATCCTCGTGATACGGCACGGATGCCGGCTCGTCCTCGGCCGCCCCCAACGCCACCATCAGCGGCAGCAAATGCTCCTCGCGCGGATGCGCCACGCGCGCGGCCGGCGCCTTCTCCCACTCGACCAACGCCGCCGTGCGCTCCGCCGGCGGCAGCGCCATGGCCGCCCGCAGCCAGCCGTCGAATTGATGCGACGCCGCCGCGCCCTGCGCGTTGAACGCCCGCAGATTGTGGTAACTCAGCCCGCTGCCGATGATCAGCACTCCCTCCTTGCGCAATGGCGCCAGCAGACGTCCCACCTCCAGGTGCGTCTTCGGATCGAGTCCGTGCTTGAGCGACAGCTGCACGATCGGCACGTCGGCGTCCGGATACACCGGATACATGGCGCTGAAGGTGCCGTGGTCGAATCCGCGCTGCCCGTCCAGTTGCGCCGGATGGCCGCCCGCGTCGAGCAGTTGTTTGACCTGCGCCGCCAGTTCCGGCGCGCCCGGGGCGCTGTACTGCACCTCGTAGGTGTGCGGCGGGAAGCCGCCGTAGTCGTACAACATCGGCGGCTTGGCCGACGAGGACAGCATGAAGTCGCGGCCTTCCCAGTGCGAGGTAACGACCAGCACCGCTTTCGGTGTGACGCCCAGCTGGCGCGGGATATCGCGCAGCGAAGCGTCCAGCTTTGCGTACAGGTGGCCGACGGTGTCCATCATGAAGGGCCACGGGCCGCCGCCGTGGGACAGGAAGTAGGTGGGAAGGGTTTGGGTGGTGCTCATGGCATTGCTCCGGTATCGTTGTTATATCTACTATGGGGATGTAATGCCCGGCAATCAATGCATGAAATGTAGATAGGTCCTATCGAAATGCTGAATGATGCCGGACCCGGCCCCTGTCGGGGCGCGGCGGTGTTGGCAGGCGTATAATGCCGGGGTTCTGGTGCCTGCGCATGTGTTCACGTGCGCGGTTAAACGGGAAACACAGGGCCGCTTCCGCATTCCGCGAACCGGCCAAGGTGTGCTGCCCCCGCAACGGTAACGCCCGCGCTTTGTCGAGAGTCGCTCCGACCGCGCCGGCCAGCCCGGATATCGGCCAGACCAGGGGGAGCGCGCGCCGTCGACCGGTGCGCGGCTTCCGTACACTTCCGACTTGCGGGGACGCAGGCGCGGATGTCTCTTTTGAAAACGATTTACCATGAATTCCTTCGCGTTTGTTCCGCCTTCGGCGCCACGTTTGCTGGCTGCCGCCGTTTCCCTTTGCTTTACCGCCGCCGCTATCGTGCCGGCCACCGCCATCGCGCAAGACGCGGTCGGCGCGCAGGTCGCCCAGGTGCTGGCGCCGGTCGTCATCACCGGTTCGCGCTTCGACGCCGATCCGGCGCTGGCCCCGATCGGCGCCACGGTGATCTCTGCCGAGGATATCCGCCGCGCCGGCGTCAGCGACGTCAATTCGGCGATCCGCAAAATCGGCGGCGTCTACGGCCGTCAAAGCCTGAACGGCAGCCCGGACTTCGATCTCGACCTGCGCGGCTTCGGCACCAACAGCAGCCAGAATCTGGTGATCGTTCTCGATGGCGTGCGCCTGTCGGAAAATGAGTTGAGCACCGCGATTCTGTCGACCATTCCGGTCGATACCGTGGACCGCATCGAAATCACACGCGGCGGCGCCAGCGTGTTGTACGGCGACGGCGCCACCGGTGGCGTTATCAATATCGTCACCAAGAATCCGGGCAAGAACACCCGCCGTGGCAGCGTGTTTGTCGAGGGTGGCCGCTTCAACGCCGGCGAGGCCCGCGTGTCGGCGGCGCAGGCGTGGGAAGGCTTCGCGGCCGATGCGACCCTGGGCCACCAGCGCACCGACAACTACCGCGACAACAACGAATTCAAACAGACGCAGTTCAGCGGCGGCGCGCAGTGGTTCAACGATGTCGGGCGCGTGGGCTTCCGTTATGAAGGCGCGCGCCAGGACATGCGTTTGCCGGGATCGCTGACGGAGGCGCAATACATGGCCAATCCGCGCCAGGACAGTTCACCCGACGATCACGGCTCGCTTGACAGCGACCGCTTCACCATTTTCAGTCAGTACCGGGTGGCCGACTACGATCTGGCGGCCGATCTGTCCTACCGCAAGAAGACCGTCGACACGACCTATTTCTTCGGCGGTTTCCCCTCGCCCAGCACCTACGACAGCAAGCAGATTCAGTTCTCGCCGCGCGTGCGTCGCCTGGGCCAGATTGGCGGCATGCTCAATGAAGTGGTGGCCGGTATCGACCTGACCAAGTGGGAGCGCACCACCGAGGCGTCGTTCTCGGCGGCGGACGCGAACCAAAAATCGAAAGCGATCTACGTGCGAGACGAGTTGCGATTCGACGCAGCCCACCAGGGCCGCGTCTCGGCCGGCGTGCGGCGCGAGGTCTTCGACAAGGACTTCAGTGACCCGAAAGGTTTCGCCACCACTGGCTATGACGTCGCGCAGGGGCTGAACGCGTGGGAGCTGCAAGCGAGCTATATGCCGCTGAATGGTTTGACGGTATTCGGCAAGGCGGGACTAAGCTACCGCGTCGCCAATTCGGACGAAAACGCGGCCACGCGGGTGATCAATGCCGCGCTGCTGCCGCAGAAGTCGCACGATCTGGAGTTCGGTGCCAGCTTCGCCAACGCCGTGCACAAAGTGACGGCGCGCGTGTTCCGCCATAACCTGAGCAACGAGATCTTCTACGATCCAACCAACTTCGCCAACATCAACCTCGACCCGACCAAACGCCGCGGCGTCGAACTCGATGCGGAGCAACGCATCGCCACCGACTGGACCGTCAGCGCGCATTACCAGCATGTCGATGCCAAGTTCCGCGAAGGCGCCAACAGCGGCAAGCAAATGGTGCTGGTGCCGGAGAATACGCTGAGCGCGCGCCTGAGCTGGACCCCGGCCGATGGTCAGTCCGCCGACATCGGCACGCAGTGGGTCGACAGCCAGCGCTACGGCTCGGACTTCGACAACAGCTGCGCAGGAAAAATTCCCGGCTTCGCCACCGTCGACGCCCGCTATGCCCGCAAGATCGGCCAGTGGGAGTTCGCGGTGTCCGGCCTCAACCTGACGGACAAGCAGTACTACTCGCAAGCGTTTTCCTGCAAGGCCGGCATCTATGCGGCCGACGGCCGCCAGCTCAAGCTGTCGGCGCGCTACGAGTTTTAAGCGGGTTTTAATCGCCGATCAGGCGCGAACAGCCACCTCGCGCCTGAAAAGTGGTAATCTCCGCTCGTGGCGTGGTTGGACGTGTCACCCGCCGCGCAAAGATGCGCTTTAATTTGGAACGGGTACGAAAATGAAAGAAATCAGCGACGAACGCAAGGCCGCCGAAGGCAAGGTGATGCACCTCTATAAAGAGTCATCACCGGCCATCGAGACGCTGTTCGAGTGGGCGTATATCAACCATGTCGCCTGGAGCCTGGTGGTGGTGTTGGCGGGCTTGGTCTTCTGGCTGGTGGTCGCCTTGGCCAACGCGGAAAACCAGCGCTATGCGCTGATGACCAAAAAGTGCGAAGATCCGATGTTCAAGGGCGAGATCGACAAAAAGTGCCTGCGCAGCGTCGATTCGCGCGACCATTGGTGGCAGCACGTGGCCTACGCGCTGAAAAACACCAGTCCGGAGAAGTAACCCTGATTACAAGCCCGCGCCAGCGGGCTTTTTTACAAGGCGAGCGATGAAACAAGTGATGGTGGTGACCGGCAGCAGCCGGGGCATAGGCGCGGCGACGGCCTTGATGGCGAGCCGCCGTGGCTACGCCGTCTGCATCAACTACGTCAGCAACGGCGAGGCGGCCGAACAGCTGCGCGCGCAAATTGCCGGCGAGGGCGGCGAGGCGATCGTCGTGCAGGGCAATATGAGCGTGGAAGCCGACGTGCTGCGCCTGTTCGCGGCGGTCGACGCCCAATTGGGGCCGATCACTGCGCTGGTCAACAACGTCGGCGTGCTGGAACAACAGTGCAAGCTGATGGAAATGTCGGCCGAGCGGATGCAGCGCGTTTTCGCCACCAACATCATGAGCGCGTTCCTGTGCGCCAGGGAAGCGGTCAAGCGGATGTCGACGCGCAGCGGCGGGCAGGGTGGCGGCATCGTCAACATCTCCTCCGGCGCGGCCCGGCACGGCGGCGCCAATACCTACATCGACTATGCGTCCTCCAAAGGCGCCATCGATGTGATGACGCTTGGCTTGTCGAAGGAAGTGGCGGAGGAGGGCATCCGCGTCAATTGCGTGCGGCCCGGCGTCACCGACACCGAGATCCACGCCAGCGGCGGCATGCCCGATCGCGTGGCGCGGATGGCATCAAGCTTGCCGATGGGGCGCGCGGCCACGTCGGAGGAAGTCGCCGAGTCCATTATGTGGTTGCTGTCGCCGCAGTCGTCCTACGTCAGCGGCGCGATACTGGACGTCGCCGGTTCGCGCTAACTCGATTAACTGTGGATCACCACCGTGCAGGTGGTGCCGGCCACCAGCGCCAGGTCTTTCGGCTTCTGGTCGATATGGATGCGCACGGGCACCCGCTGCGCCAGTCGCACCCAGTTGAAGGTCGGGTTGACGTCGGCCAGCAGCTCCCGTCCCACGCTGGCGTCGCGGTCGGTGATGCCGTGGGCGACGCTCTCGATATGGCCGTTCAGCTGCGCCGCGCCGCTCATCAGATGCACCTCCACCTGGTCGTTCACCTTCAACAGCGGCAGTTTGGTTTCCTCGAAATAGCCGACCACATAGAACGACTCGCTGCCGATGACGGCCAGCTTGGCCGCGCCGACGGCGGCGAAATCACCCGCGTGCACATTCAGGTTGGTGACATAGCCGGCCACCGGCGCCCGCACCACGGTGCGCTCCAGATTGAGCTGCGCCAGGTTGCGCGCGGCCAGTGCGGCCTGGTATTGCGCCGACGCGGTGCCGACCGCGAATTGGGCCGTCTCCATGCTCTCGGCGGAGATGATGGAGCTGTCCAGCGCCGCGCGGCGGCTGGCTTCCTTGCTACGGCGGCCCTTCTCGACCTGCTGCGACGCCAGCATGGCGTTGGCCTGTGCCAGCGCGTTCTGGTAGCGCGCCTTGTCGACGACGAACAGCACGTCGCCTTGCTTGACCATCTGGTTATCGCGCACCATCACGTCGGTCACGGTGCCGGCGACGTCGGCGCTGATGGTGACCACGTCGGCCTTGATGCGGCCGTCGCGGGTCCATGCCGATTCCATGTAGTGGTCCCAGGCGGTGCGCCCGATCCACAGGGCCGCCGCCAGCAACAGCATGGTCAGGAAAAAGCGGAAGATTTTAGATGCGCTCACGTTAGCTCTCGAAGATGGTTTGGATTATTTGTATAGGGTCAGAAGCAGGGCGCCGAAGATGCAGACGAACAGGCAAAGGCGCACCAGCGCCGGATGCCAGCTTTGGCGGTAGGCGCCGACGTGGCTTAACACGCTGTCCAACGCGACCTGCAGCAGCAGGCTGACGAGGAACAGCGGCAGCACGCCGGGTAGCAATATGCCGAAAAATTCGATTTCACGCGGCATGACGGGGTTCTCCTGTTGATAGCTGGTCCAGCAAGGACGTGTAGATTGAATGCAGGTCGGTTAGCGCGGTGTGCAGCGCCGGGCGGCGTTCGGGCGCGGCGTCGGCCAGCACCGCACGCACCGCCGTGCCTGCGTACAGCAGAGATTCCAGCGTGGTCGCGCCATGCATCGGCGTCGGCGCGCGCAGATAGCCGGCCAAGTGCCGCACCACCTGCTGCAAGCCTTGTCGCGCGGGGCCGGGCGGCGAGGCGGCGATCAACTGCCGCAGCTCGATGACGGCGTGCCCCAGTTCCAGCAAGGTCAGGCCCTGGCGCACCACCGAGCGCGCCGCGTCGCCTGGCGCCGGCCCCGAGGCGGCGTTCAACTGGCTCAGAAGGTCGCGCACGCGGTTGTCGAAGCGGCGCTTGAGCCGGTGCAGCGGCGCCGTGCAGGCGTCCAGCGCTTCGCGCCACAGCGCTGCGGCGACATGGCCCTTGTGGCCCATCGTGTGCTCCGGCAGCACCACCTTGAACATCACGTAGGCGACCGCCACGCCCATCGCCAGCGACAGTTCGCTGCTGATGAACGCCTCGACGTCGTAGTGCATCTGGTTGGCCGGCACCAGCAAGGTGGCGGAGAACATACCGATGCCGATGCCCACGCCGGCCCATTTGGGACCGGTGCCCAGGTAGGAGCCCAGCGCCAGCAGCGGCAAGGCCGCCAGCACCATCGGCCCGAAGTCGTCGGCCCGCGTCATCAGCAGGAATTCCGTGAGGAACGCCAGCGGCATGGCGATCAGGAAGCCCGTCAGCACCTGCTGCACCAGCGCCGTCGGTCGCGGCGACGACGACGCTAGCGCGCAGAAGATCGTCGCCATCAGAATGGCGTTGCTGGCGTAGGGCCAGGCCAGCCAGTACCAGGCGGCGGCCGTGATTAGCAAGGTGGCGCCGGCGCGCAAGCCACTGGCGATGACGATGGCCGGCGGCGTCTTCGGCGTGTAGGCGCCGGGATCGCTGACCTGCTGGCGCTCCTCACGCGCCAGGCCGTGATACAGCGCCGCGAACTCCTCCAGGTCGCGCACGAAGCGGTCCAGCAGTTCGGCGGCCGTGTCGAAGTCGATCTGCTGCGCGCGCCCGTCCAACGGGGCGGACGCCAGCCGCGCGCGCGCCGCCGCAATATCTTCCGCCAGTTCCACGCGCATTCGCGCCAGCTGGCCGGCGCTCAGATCCGGCTTCATTGCCTGCGCCAGATGCGCGTGCATCGGCTCCACCAGCCCCAGCACCGGATCTGCGGCATTGACGCGCAGGCGGTGGATCAGGCGGTGCAGCGTGTAGAAAGTCGTCAGCACCGTCATGAAAGCGGCGTTGAAGGCATGCAGTTGGCGCGTCTGGGAGCGCGCGTGGTCCGCCTCGAAGAAGGCGGCGGCGCGGCCCGATTCCAGCGCCGCGATATCGGCGGCGAACTTCAGGTGGTTCAACTCCGCGTCCGCCGGCGACAGGCGCCGCTCCAGCACCTGCTGGCAAAAGGTGATGAAGCCGGCGTAGCGCGTCTGCACTGTGCGCATGACGGCGCGCGAATGGCGGCGCGGGAAAATCACGTCATGCACCACTGCCGCGCAGATGATGCCCAGTCCGACCTCGGTCACACGGGTGACGGCCAAGGTGAACACATGCGCCGGCGCGTCGATCGCGGGAACGACGATCATGCAGGCCGTGTAGCCGGCCAGCACAAAGCTATAGGATTGCTGGTTGCGGTGCATGGCGGCGCCGCCGGTGCACAGCGCGACCCACAGCGCCACGCCGATGAACAGCACCGGCGGCGATTGCGGGAATAGCGCCACCAGCAGCAGCGAGGCGGCGCACCCGACCAGCGTGCCGAGAAAACGGTAGAAGGCTTTTTCCAGCACCATGCCGCTGCTGGGCAGCGCGAGGATGACGGTGGTGGCGAGCGCGGTGGAGGGAGAGTCCAGGCCGAGGCGGAAGGCCAGCCACAAGGCGGAGAAGGCGGCCAGCATGGCCTTGGCGACGAAGACCCAGCGCTGGCCTTCGGTGTTGAACCAGTCGGCGCTCTCGGGGCGCAACCACGCGGCTCCCTGGTTCACCGCTCCCCCCGCCGCTTTGTTTTCCTGTGTTGGAGCGGCGGCGGAGGGAGGGTTCATGGTGTGGGTTCGTCTATGTAAGTGCTTCTAGATTGTTCAACTGCCGTTTCAGCAGCGCTTCCAGCTGTTTGACTTCTTCCGCGTCGTAGCCGTCATAGGCGTGGGTGGTCGCCGCCCATACTTCCGGCAGCACCTTGGCGATCAGCGCGCGGCCGCTGTCGGTCAACGAAATCATCACGCACCTGCGGTCGCCCGGGCGGTTGCCGCGCGTGATCAGTCCCTGGGCTTCCAGGTCGTTGCACACGCGCGTCAGGTTGGCCGGCTTCTCCATGCAAGCCTCGCCCAGCGTGGAGGCGGTGGAGGTCTCGTCGTCCGAGCCATACAACACCGCCAGCACCATGTAGCTGGCGTCCACCAGGTCATATTTGCGCAGCGCGGCGTTGCTCAAATCTTTCATCCGTTTTTGGATGTGGTAGGTCATGCGCATCAGGCGCATCAGATCCTCGGGGAAGTCCGGCATGCGGGCATGGATGTTTTTCAGGCGTTTTTTAGTCGCTTCAAAACTGCTCATTGCCTTGCTCCTCTTATAATTTTTAAAGGATTGATTGTACTTGGAAGCTCCCCGGTTAATCCACTTTTATGCCCCCGCCTAGCGCCGACATCAACAAAGCGTAGTTATCCAGTTGTTTGCTCGCCACTTGTGCCATTTGCTGCTGCTCGTTTAACAAAGTCAGCTGCGCGTTGATGACGTTCAGCGAGTCGGTCATGCCGGCGTTGTAGGCCCGTTCGGCCAGCTGCTGCTGGCGGCGCGCCGACGCCAGCGCGCGTTGCGCCAACAGGTCCTGCTGCCTGACGGAGGCGATACGCACCACCGCGTTGGCCACATCGGCCATCGCCTGCACCACGGCGGCGTTGTACTGCTCGACCGCGCCATCATAAATAGCGGTCTGGTTGCCAAGCTGGGAGCGCAGCCGGCCGCCGTCGAAGATCGGCAGGCTGATGGCCGGTGTGATGCCGCGCATCTGCGAGTGGCTGTCGAGGAAGCGCGAGAAGCCCAGCGACTGCACGCCGACGAAGGCGGCCAGGTTGATGTTCGGGTAGAAGTCGGCCTTCGCGCCGGCGATGCGCGCGCCGGCCGCCTCCACGCGCCAACGCTGGGCGACGATGTCGGGCCGCCGGCCGACCAGTTCCGCCGGCAAGGTATCGGGCACCGCTTCGCCGTGTCCCGCTTCGAGGGCCAGCTTCGGCCGGGCGATGGTTTCACCGTCGCCCGGTCCTTTGCCGATCAGTGCCGCCAGCTGGTTGCGCAACAGGGCGATCGATTCGTCGATCTGCTCATGGTCGCGCCGTCCCGCCGGCAGTGTCGTTTCAATGTTGGTGACGTCGATGTCGCTCACCAGTCCCGCCGCGTGGCGTTTGCGGGTGATCTCGAGGATGCGCTGGCGCTGCGCCAGGTTGTCGGCCACGCTGTCGCGCAGCGCATAATCGAGCGACAGCTGGATGTAGCTGCGCACGATGGCCGTCTCCAGTGTCAGCCGCGCCATCTGCGCTTCGGCCGACGCCATGCGCGCCTCGTCGAGCGCGGCGGCCAGCGCGTCGCGGTTGCGGCCCCACAGATCCAGGTCGTAGGAGCCGGACAGGGTGGCGGTGTTCTTCCACGCGTAGTTGCCGGCCAAAGGCGCGGGCACGGTGCTGTGCGCGGAATACAGCTCGCGGTCGATGCTCGCCGAGGCGTCCACGCGCGGCAAGGTGGCGGCCCTGGCGACGCCCGCCAGCGATTCGGCCTGGCGCACGCGCGCTTCTGTCGCGCGCAGACCCGGATTGTCGGCCAGCGCCGCGCTCACAAGCCCGTTCAACTGTTCGTCATGCAGCGCTTCCCACCAATGCTCCCCGGGCCAGGCTACGTCCGCGCTGGCGGCGGCGATGGCTTTGCCGGGGTTCAGTTGCGCGGGCTTGAGCGCGACGGCTTGCGGCTGGATGTGGCCCATGTCCGCGCATCCGCCCAGCGCCGCGACCACGCACGCCAGCATGGCGGCGGCGAGGGGGCGTGGTGAAGGATGCGTGGTCATGGTGATCGGCTCAAGGGCGATTAGTTGGCGACGTGTTTGCGGGTTTGCGCGACGTCGAAGTCGGCTTCCGTTTGCAGCAGCGTGCCGTTCTTGCGCGCTTCGAGGAATTCGGCTTGCACCTGGGCGCGGGTCAGGCCCGTTGGCTGCTGGGCTTTGCTCGCGGCGACAGCGCTGGCGGCGACGGCGTTCTGCGCGGCGGCGGTGCTGCTGGTTGCTGCCTTGGTGGCGCTGGTGCTGGCGCCGGTGGCTGCGGCGGCGGAGCCGGTCGTGCCGGTGGCCGGCGACGTGGTTTGGGCGACGGCCGCGCTGCCCGAGGCGATGGCGAAAACGATGGTGGCGGCGCGCAGCAGATTGTTGGTGACGGTGCTCATGATGGACTCCTTCGTGTGTGTATGGAGTAACTATATCTATGAATAGTACATTTGTAAAGTAAAAAATTCCTATCGGGGCGATAGGGCGCCACTGGATGCGTCTCCCTTATATGCGAGTGGGCGCACGGACCGGCCGCCGCCGCAGTGGTCCAATCGAGTTTTCATTGGAAGGAGCAGATCATGTCTGACAGTACACTCGACCCCGATAACATCCCGGCAGGTAACGATCGCGTGCTGGGGCGCGGCCATGGCACGCGTTCGCTCGGCCCAAGCGATAACTCCGACAGCGGCAGCGACGTGGCCGGCAATCCGGATCTGGCGCTCGACAGCGACACCGATGCCGAAGGTACCGGCGAGCGTGGCGATGTTGCGATGGATAGGGTGGCGGCGGGCGCCGACATCGGTTACGACCATATCGAAACCATCCCTGGCGGCGATGCGATGGTGGACGGCGATTTCCACGACGTGGTGCCGCTGGAGGACGACGGCAGCGTGCCGGATGACGACGTGCCGCTGGAGCGCACGGAGAAGTCGCGGCTTAACGGGCAGCCGGCGCCGCGTCAGTAATCTAAAGCCGCAGGCGGAGCGTGGCGGATTACGCTACGCTAATCCGCCCTACGTGGTTCAGATCTTCTCGCCAGTTAGCGGCCTGGTTTACTTGTGGACGGACGATACCGCCCACAGGTTAATGTCGCCCTCCTTGGCTTGCTGGTCGATGGCGGCCAGTTCGTCGGCGCTGAAGTGCAGATTTTTCAGCGCGGCGACATTCTCGCGGATCTGCGCGCTGCTGCTGGCGCCGATCAAGGTCGATGTGATGCGCGCGTCGCGCAGCACCCAGGCCAGCGCCATCTGCGCCAGCGTTTGTCCGCGCGCCTTGGCGATCTCGTTGAGCGCACGCACCCGGGCCAGGTTTTCCTCGCTCAGGTGCGACGCCATCAGCGAGCCCCCGCCCGGACGGTTGATGCGCGCGTCGGCCGGAATCCCGTTCAAATATTTGTCGCTCAGGATGCCCTGCGCCAGCGCGGTAAAGGTGATGCAGCCGATGCCCTGCTTGCCCAGGGTGTCGAGCAGGTCTTCCTCGATCCAGCGGTTCAGCATATTGTAGGACGGCTGGTGGATCAGGCACGGCACCTTCCACTCGTGCAGCAGACGCGCGGCTTCGGCGGTTTTCTCGGCCGAGTAGGACGACACCCCCACGTATAAGGCCTTGCCCTGCTGGACCGCGTGCGCCAGCGCGCCCATGGTTTCCTCCAGCGGCGTGGCCGGATCGAAGCGGTGCGAGTAGAAGATGTCGACGTAGTCGAGGCCCATGCGCTTCAGGCTTTGATCGAGGCTGGCCAGCACGTACTTGCGCGAGCCGCCACCCTGGCCGTAGGGGCCGGGCCACATGTCCCAGCCGGCCTTGGTGGAGATGATCAGTTCATCGCGGTAGGGCTGGAAGTCGGACTTGAACAGGTGGCCGAAATTCGATTCGGCGGAGCCGTACGGCGGGCCGTAGTTGTTGGCCAGGTCGAAGTGCGTGATGCCCAGGTCGAAGGCGGTGCGCAGCATGTCGCGCTGCGAGGCGAGGTTGTTGGTGTCGCCGAAGTTGTGCCACAGGCCGAGCGACATCGCCGGCAGCTTCAAGCCGCTGCGGCCGCAGGTGCGGTACTGCATTTCTTCGTAACGGTGGGGTGAGGCGAGGTAGGTCATGTGTGTCTCCATGCGGATTAAAAAAAAGCCCGGACCTCGCAAAGAGGGCCGGGCTTTTTCAGCGATACTAGTTCATTCAGGCGAAATTGGCCGCCGCGAAGTCCCAGTTGGCCAGCTTGAAGAAGGTCTCCAGGTACTTAGGACGCACGTTGCGGTAGTCGATGTAGTAAGCGTGCTCCCACAGGTCGCAGGTGATGAGCGCTTTGGCATCGGTGGTCAGCGGGGTGGCGGCGTTCGAGGTGTTGACGATGTCCAGCGAACCGTCGGCTTTTTTCACCAGCCAGGTCCAGCTCGAACCGAAGTTGCCGACGGCCGACTTGGTGAACTCTTCCTTGAACTTGTCGAACGAACCCCATTTGGCGTTGATCGCTTCGGCCAGCGCGCCGTCCGGTGCGCCTTTGCCGTTTGGCGTCAGGCTGTTCCAGTAGAAGGTGTGGTTCCACACCTGGGCGGAGTTGTTGAACACGCCGCCGGACGATTTCTTGATGATCTCTTCGAGCGACAGGTTCTCGAACTCGGTGCCTTTGATCAGGTTGTTCAGGTTGGTGACATACGTCTGGTGGTGCTTACCGTAGTGGTATTCCAGGGTTTCTTGCGAGATGTGCGGCGCCAGGGCGTCGATGGCATATGGCAGTGCTGGCAGGGTATGTTCCATTGTTGTTCCTTTGTTTGGGGTGTTAAAACCGAGAGTGAATTATGGCGAAACGTTCATCATTGTAAAGCGGATGCGCCTTCCATGCTCAAAAGGCCCGCTTTCCGTGTGGATACTCAGCGGCGGGCTCAGCGCACCCTGCGCGTGGTCTCGCGCACGATCAGTTCCAGCGGCGGAATCTCGCCCTGGGCGTCCTCGCCGTTGATCACGCGCAGCAGCGCGTGGGTGGCGATGCGGCCGATGTCGTACAGCGGCTGGCGGATGGTGGTCAGCGGCGGCGTGGTGTACGACGAGCCGGGCAGGTCATCGAAGCCGACCAGCGAGATGTCGTCCGGCACGCGGATGCCCTTGCGGTACAGGGCCAGCCGCGCGCCGTAGGCGCTCAGGTCGTTGGCCGCGAACACGGCCGTGAATTGCTGGTGTGTATCGAACAGCCGGTTCATTGCCATCATGCCGCTGGCTTCGTGGTAATTGCCCTCGACGATCAGGTGCGGGTCGGCCTCGACGCCGGACTCCTCCAGCGCGCGCTTGTAGCCGGCCAGGCGCTCGTCGGCGTCCATGTTGTTGGCGGGGCCGGAGATGAAGGCGATGCGGCGGTGGCCCAGCTCGATCAGATGGCGCACGGCAAGATAGGCGCCGTATTCGTTGTTGATCTTGAAGCCCAGCGCGGTGCGGGTCTGCAGTTCGCGCCCGGTCGAGACGATCGGCCGCTGGGTCGAAAAGCCGAGCACCGTCTCGTCCGAGATGCGGCCCGACAGCAGGATGATGCCGTCGACCTTGCGCGCGAGCAGCAGGCGGATGCGCTCGGCCTCCTCGTCGGCGTTCCAGTGGCCGCTGACGATGACCGACGCGTAGCCGGTGCCCTTGAGGCCGTCGTCGACGCCGCGCAGCGTTTCATCGAAGAAAGGGGAGGAGATATCCTGCACCACGATGCCGATGGTCAGCGAGCGGCCTTTTTTCAGGCCCTGGGCCATCTGGTTGGGGGCGAAATTCATCTTGGTGATGGCGGCCAGCACGGCCTCGCGCTTGTCGTCCGACACCTTGGCGGTGCCGTTGAGAATGCGGGAAACCGTACTGGGCGACACTCCCGCCTGGCGTGCAACATCCATCAAGGTCGATGGGCCGGAATGGGAGGGGAGATCTGCCAAGGGGAATTCCTGTTATTTAAATGTTATGAAAACCTTTTCACCCAAGGTTACCATATTCACTATCCTTTCGGCCAGTTTCGCCGGCGGATTGACTTTACGCGGCGGCGGGTATTTAATGAAAACAGTTTTTGAAAACGATTTCATAAGGGTGCTGCCGTATAATCCGCATAACAAACATCGGCACCAACAATAAAAAAGGAAGAGACATGGATCGCGCAAACTTTTCGCATCTGGCGAACGGCCCGCGCCTGCTGGCCGACATCGGCGGCACCAGCGCCAGCTTCGGCCTGGAGACGGCCCCCAATCAAATCGACGCCATCTGGGTCACCGACTGCGCCACGTATCCCACCCTGGGCGCCGCGCTGGTGGCCTACCTGTCGCAGCCGGCCACGGTGGCGGCTGGCGGCTACCAGGCGCGCTTCGCCGGCATCGCCATCGCCAATCCGATCGACGGCGACTGGGTCACGATGACGAACCACCACTGGTCGTTCTCGATCGAGGCGGTGTGCTCGCAATTCAGTTTGAAATCGCTGGTGGTGGTGAACGACTTCACCGCGCTGGCCAGCGCGCTGCCGTACCTGGCGGCGGACCACAAGCGCCAGATCGGCGGCGGCGTGGCGCGCGCCGGCGCGACCATCGGCCTGGTCGGCGCGGACGCGGGCTTGGGCGTGTCCGGACTGGTGCCGTCCGGCGTCGATGGCCGCTGGATCGCCATCGACAGCGAGGGAGGGCACAGCACCTTCGCGCCGATGAACGAGCGCGAGATCGATATCCTGCGCTATGCGCGCCGCTATCACGAGCACGTATCGAGCGAGCGGCTGGTGTCGGGCATCGGCCTGGGGCTGGTGTACCGCGCGCTGTGCGAACGCGCGCGCGTGGAGCCGCGCAACCTGAATACCAACGAGATCATGGAGCAGGGCCTGCACCGATTGTGCCCTGTTTGCGAGGAAACGCTGGAGGCGTTCTGCGAAATGCTCGGGACGGTGGCGGGCAACGTGGCACTGACCCTGGGGGCCAAGGGCGGCATCTATATCGGCGGGCGCATCGTGCCGCGCATGAGCGAGTTCTTCGAGCATTCCGGCTTCCGCGCCCGCTTCGAGCAGAAGGGGCGGTTTTCGGATTATCTGTCGCATATCCCGACCTACGTCATCACCGAAGACTATCCGACCTTGATCGGGATGTCGGCGATGCTGTCGGCTGGGTAGTCATGAGCCGTCGACGGAGCCTGGCGGATTACGCTGCGCTAATCCGCCCTACGTGTCTCCGTAGTCATTCGGCTACTTAGTCCAAGGTCGGTTGCACGGAATCGACGGCGACTTGCGCGCTGCCTTCGGCCAGCCGCAACGTCAACGTGCTGCGCGGGCGCAGTTGCGCCGGCGCGCGCACGATGGCACCCTTGTCGTCGGTGACGATGGCGTAGCCGCGCTCCAGGGTGCGCTGCGGATTCAATAACTCCAGCTGCGACGACAGCGCCGCCAGCGCATGGCGGCGCCGGCCCAGCTGCGTCGCCACGCTGATCTCGGCCCGATGGCGCAAGCCCGCCAGCGCCGAACGCGCCGCCCGCACATCCGGCTTGTGCGCGGCCATCCGGCCGCTCAAGCGATCGAGCTGGTAACGCGATTGCGACAGCGGCATGCGGTTGGCGTGCATCATCGCCGTCGCCAACGCCAGCAGCTTCAAACGCTGCTGCTTGATCTGCGCGCCCGGATTCAGCAGGCGGCGCGCGTGGCTGTCCAGCGTTTGCGTCGCCTCGCTGACGCTGCGGCGCATGGCCCGGCGCAAGTCGGTGGCGTCGGCGCGCAGCGACGCCAGCCAGTCGGCGCGCGGCGTGGCCGCCAGTTCGGCCGCCGCCGTCGGCGTGGCCGCGCGCAGGTCGGCGGCGAAGTCGCAGATCGTGAAATCGGTCTCGTGGCCGACGCCGGAAATCACCGGCATGCGGCAATTGGCGACCGCGTACGCCACATCCTCGTCGTTGAACGACCACAGATCCTCGATGCTGCCGCCGCCCCGGCAGACGATCAGCACATCGCATTCGTTGCGCAGCGAGGCGGTGTCGATGGCGTTGGCGATCTTCTCGGCGGCCAGTTGTCCCTGCACCGGCGTCGGATACAGCACCACGCGCACGTGCGGCGCGCGCCGCTTGAGCGCCGTCAGCACGTCGCGCAGCGCCGCCGCCTGCGGGCTGGTGACGATGCCGATCGCGCGCGGAAACATCGGCAGCGCGCGTTTGCGGTCGGCGTGGAACAGGCCCGCCGCGTCCAGCTTTTCCTTCAGCCGCTGGAACGCTTCGAACAGCGATCCGACGCCGGCGCGGCGGATCGCCTCGACGTTGATCTGGTAGTCGCCGCGCGCGCCGTACAAGGTGACCAGCGCCCGCACCTCGACCTTGTCGCCATCGCGCGGGATGAAGTCGGCGTACTGCGCCCGCCCGCGGAACATCACCGCCCGCACCTGCGCGGCGTTGTCCTTGAGCGTGAAGTACCAGTGGCCGGAACTGGCTCGGGTGAAATTGGACACCTCGCCGCCGATCCAGGCCAGCGGGAAGGAGCGCTCGAGCAGCCGCGCGACCGCCTGGTTGAGCGCGGTCACGGTCATCACGGGGGCGGCGGCGGGGGCGGAATCGGAGCGGTCGTCGAACATCATAGATTTCAAAAAAATAAACTATCCACACAATGTGCGTTTGGTCACACAGCGGTCATATGCCACAAAAAGCAGGAGGTATTATAGGTAGGTATTTGATTTTAAAGGTTAAACTTTTCTGCCGTATTTGCGTGCAGCGACGAAAAAGCCTTACGGATCAAGCACTTTGCCGTAAGGCAGGGTGATTACGCACAAAGTTATCCACAAATGCTGTGTGAAACTTTTGTGACCGATAGTTGTTTTCTTATTGCTGATTTTATATGCCTAAAATTTACGCAAGGAAAGTAAGTTGAGCGAAATCAAAGGGTTAGGGCGACAAACATGGTATTGCGCACAATTTTATCCACAGAACTTGTGCAGAACTTGAGCAGTATTCCCGGGCCGAACGGGCGACGTGATGGCGGCCCGGGTTCGCCCCGGCGGCGTGCGGTGAAGGCCCGTTGCGAGGAAACGGTATGCATCGTTTTTGTGCATGGCAACTTATTCGTTGTAAATCAATGACATGGGAATGGGCAGGCGGCCTTGCTAACAATCTTATCCACACAAAATGTGCAGAAGTGAGCGTTTTGCCGCGATAGGCCGGCATTATCGCGAGCATTGGCGACCAGTTCAGTGGAAAACTCCCGTTGACCTCTGAAAGCGTCATCGAAATGCCGCTCTGCCATATTTTTACTCATGGCAAAAAATCCCTTTTAAATCAACGATCTTGCACAAGGCGGGAACCGTTGCGCACAATCTTATCCACATTTAATGTGCAGAAGTCGCGTGCCATACCAATCGGCGAACACGCATGCCGACGGGTGTTTTGCATGCGTCATTTTTACGCATGGAGTAATTACCTTTTAAAATCAAGGGCTTGATAAGGCATGACGGGTATTGCTAACAATCTTATCCACATAAAGTGTGCAGAAGTTCCCGCTTGAGCCAACGGTGCGCTTTAAGTTGCCTTAAAAATAATTTTTTAAGCCGGATCTTCCATCGAGCCATGATATGCCGGATTTTTATGCAGGATAACAATATTGATTAAAATCAAGGACATCGGTAGGCATCACCCGGCTTGCACACAATCTTATCAACAGAATGTGGGCATAAGTGGGCACAACTTTTGCTGGGCAAAATGCAGGCCCGGACATCTGCGCCTGCGAGGTTTTTAATCTCTGGTTTAATTCCCTGTAAAATCAAGGGCTTGGGCGTTGTTGGGCGGCCTTGCGCACATCGTTGTCCACAGAAAATGTGCAGAACTCCACGGCCGCCTCGCGCGGTGCGCTGCTGTCCAGCCATTCGCTACTTGCCGAGCGTCGTCCAACACGATACATTGCGCCTTCGGGTTTCACATCACTACAGGAGTTCGTTTTGCTCGCTATTTTCCAAGCCGCAGGTTGGCCCATCTGGTTGTTGTTGATCGCCTCGATCGTCGCCACGGCCCTGATCATCGAACGCTTGCTGTACCTGCGCCGCAGCAAAATCCTGCCGAAGAAGCTGCTGGACGAGGTGGTGCAGGTTTATCGCGGCGGCAATGCCAGCCCCGGCGTCATCGACAAGCTGGAAAAAAGTTCCCCGTTGGGCGTGGTGCTGTCGGCCGCGCTGCGCAATGTCGACGCCCAGCGTGACGTGATGAAGGAATCGATCGAAGAGGCCGGCAGCGGCGTGGCCCATACGCTTGAACGCTTCCTCACCACCCTGGGCACCATCGCGACCCTGGCGCCGCTGATGGGGCTGTTCGGCACGGTGGTCGGCATGATCGAGATTTTCGGTTCGCAAAACGCCACCGGCTCCAACCCGGCGCAACTGGCGCACGGCATTTCCGTGGCGCTGTATAACACCGGCTTCGGCCTCGCGATCGCCATGCCGACCCTGGTGTTCTACCGCCACTTCCGCGCGCTGGTGGACAGCTTCGTCATCGAGATGGAGCAGCAGGCGGTGAAGTTTGTCGACATCGTGCACAGCAAGCGCAAGTAAGGACGTCCGCATGAATTTCCGCAAAGGCCGGCACCGCGAGGACCCCGAGATCAACCTGATCCCGTTCATCGACGTGTTGCTGGTGATTTTGATTTTCCTGATGGTCTCGACCACCTACAGCAAATTCACCGAGCTGCAGATCACCTTGCCGACCGCCGACGCGCAGAAGCAGGAAGAAAAGCCGTTCGAACTGAACGTGACCGTCGACGCCAAGGGCAACTACACGATCAACGGCGAACCGGTGTCGTTCCGCGACGTGGCCGGCCTGGCGCAGTCGATGAAAACCGTGGCCGACAAGGGTGGCCAGCCTGGCAAGTCGCCGGTGGTGGTGGTCAACGCCGACCAGTTCGCGATGCACCAGATGGTCATCAACGTGATGGAGGCGGCCCGCATCGCCGGTTATGAGAAGCTGACCTTCGCCGCGCAGACCGGTGCCGCCAAATAAGTGTCGCCGCCTAGTCCTCATACATCGTCCGCGCTGGAAACGACGCTGACGCGCAACTGGCTGCGGCGCGGTCCGCTCGCCTGCGCGCTGTGGCCGCTGTCCTTGCTGTTCCGCGCGTTGAGCGGTTTGCGCGCGCGGCTGTACCGCGCCGGCCTGCTCAAGTCGTCGAGGCTGCCGGTGCCGGTGGTGGTGGTTGGCAATATCTACATCGGCGGCACCGGTAAGACACCGCTGACGATCTGGCTGGTGCAAGCCTTGCAGGCGGCCGGCATGCGCCCGGGGGTGGTTTCGCGCGGCCATGGCAGCGGGCAAGGCAGCGACGGCGCGCGCGAAGTGGGCGACTTGTCGACGCCGGCCGAGGTCGGCGACGAGCCGTTGCTGATCAAGCAGCGCACCGGCTGTCCGGTCATGGTAGGGCGCGACCGCGCCGCCACCGGGCGGGCGCTGCTGGCGGCCCATCCCGACGTGGACATCATCCTGACCGACGACGGCTTGCAGCATTACGCGCTGCAACGCGATATCGAGATCATCCTGTTCGACGGCCGCGGCGCCGGCAATGGCTGGCTGCTGCCGGCCGGGCCACTGCGCGAGCCGGTCTCGCGCCGGCGCGACTTTACCGTCATCAACGCGCCGCTGCTGACGGACGAGCTGATACGCGCCGTCGGCTGCCAACCCGTAAGCCAGGGGTCGTACCCCGTACGGGGTACGACCCCGGTCGGCCGTGCGGGTTCAAGCGGACAGCCAATTCAAATGACGTTGGTGGGCGAGTATGCCGAACAACTGCGCGACCGTTCGCAGCGCCGCGAGCTGGCAACCCTGAACCAGCCGGGCTTGCGGCTGGCCGCCGCCGCCGGCATCGGCAATCCGTCGCGCTTCTTCGGCATGCTCAAGGCCGCCGGCCTGTCCATCGCCGAGCTGCCTTTGCCCGATCATCACGACTACACCGACCGTCCGTTCGCGCGGCTGGAGGCCGATATCATCTTGATGACCGAGAAGGATGCAGTAAAATGTGCGCAAATTGAAGAACTCAGAGACGACCCGCGACTATGGGTCGTCCCGGTAACGGCGCGCATTGACGCGGCGCTGGCCGACCAAATCGTGGAGAAATGTCGTGGACGCTAGATTGCTTGATATCCTGGTATGCCCGGTCTGCAAAGGCCCCCTTGAGTACGATAAGAAAGCCCAGGAAATGATCTGCAAGGGCGACCGCCTGGCGTTTCCGATCCGCGACGGCATCCCGATCATGTGGGCCGATGAGGCGCGTACTTTGCAAGATAAACTGCACGATAAGGTGGATTGAGCGGTGCAGTCCGTCTCCCACCCGGTGTCCCCGTTCATCGTCATCATTCCGGCGCGCCTGGCCTCGACCCGCTTGCCGAACAAGCCGCTGGCCGACCTCGGCGGCAAGCCGATGGTGGTCCGCGTGGCCGAGCGCGCCGCCTCGGCGGGCGCCGCGCGCATCATCGTCGCCACCGACCATGAAGACATCCGCGCCGCCTGCGAACTGCACGGCGTGGAAGTGTGCATGACCCGCGCCGACCATCCGTCCGGCACCGACCGCATCGCCGAAGTGGCGCGCTCCCTGAACCTGCCGGCCGACGCCGTCGTCGTCAACCTGCAGGGCGACGAGCCGCTGATCGACCCGGCGCTGCTGCAGGCGGCGGCCGCCCGCATCGGCGCCGACGTGCCGATGGCGACCTGCGCCCATCCGCTGCACGACGCCGCCGACGCCTTCAACCCCAACGTGGTCAAGGTTGTGTTGGACAAGGCCGGCCGGGCCCTGTATTTTTCCCGCGCGACCATACCGTGGAACCGGGACGCCTTTGCACAGTCCAAAGAAGCACTGCCAGCCGGCTACGTACCGCTCCGTCACATCGGACTGTACGCCTACCGCAATGATTTCCTGCAAGCCTACCCGGCGCTGGACGTCTCGCCGCTGGAATCGATCGAAGCGCTGGAGCAGCTGCGCGTGCTGTGGCACGGCTATCCGATCGCCGTCCATGTCACCGACTCGGCGCCGGCCGCCGGTGTGGATACGCCGGAAGACCTGGCCAGGGTTCGGCTGCTGTATTGATATAGATCAACTTATCGCCATAAATCAATCATAAACAGGGAGCAAGTGCGATATTCATACGGAATATCTCTGTATGCTCCCGTTTTGCCAGCGAAGGGCGGCGCAAGCTGTCACAAATTGGCGTTTAGACGAAGTTTTGTGGTAAGTTTCGTACCAACATAGTCGGACTTACAGTATTTCTACTGTCTCCACGCAAACACTCACCACATCCAAAATCTGTTTTTAGGAATTTTTTCATGCGTCTTATTCTTTTAGGGGCACCAGGTGCAGGCAAGGGCACCCAGGCTAATTTCATCAAAGAAAAATACAACATCCCGCAGATCTCGACCGGCGACATGTTGCGCGCCGCGATCAAGGCCGGGACGGAGTTGGGCGTAGCCGCCAAAAAGGTGATGGATGCGGGTGGCCTGGTTTCCGACGACATCATCATCGGCCTGGTGCAAGAGCGTTTGCAGCAGCCCGACTGCGCCAACGGCTACCTGTTCGACGGCTTCCCGCGCACCGTCGCGCAAGCCGACTCGATGAAGGACAATGGCGTGGCGGTCGACTATGTGCTGGAAATCGACGTGCCGGACGACTCGATCATCGAGCGCATGGACGGCCGCCGCGTGCACCCGGGTTCGGGCCGCGTCTACCACGTCAAGTTCAATCCGCCCAAGGTGGACAACAAGGACGACGTCACTGGCGAAGACCTGGTGCAGCGCGACGACGACAAGGCGGAAACCGTCAAGAAACGTCTGGACGTGTATCACAATCAAACCGAGGTGCTGCTGGGTTACTACAATACCTGGGCACAGTCGGGCGAGCCTGGCGCGCCGAAATACCGCCGCATCGCCGGGGTCGGTCCGGTTGAACAAATTCGCGACAGCGCGTTTGCCGCGCTCGCCGAATAAGCGGTAAAGTAGAGCGGACCGAGTGTCCGCTTTTTTTTAAGGCTGGATGCCCTCCCGATTTGACGTTTTGCAGTTCGCAGGTTAGTCGGCTGTCCCCACCGGACAGCTACTGAAGTGTGGTTTGTAGGCTCGTTCAATAAAAATAAGGGGACATCTATGGCAGCCAGTCTTTGGTTAGCAGTCGGTTGCGGCGTTATCGCCGTGGTTTACGGTTTATGGTCACGTAGTTGGATTTTGCGCCAGGACGCGGGCAACCCGCGCATGCAGGAAATATCCCTGGCGATTCAGCAAGGCGCCGCCGCCTACCTGGCGCGCCAGTACCGCACCATCGGCATTGTCGGCGTGGTGCTGCTCATCCTCATCGGCGTACTACTCGACATCAACACCGCGATCGGCTTCCTGATCGGCGCGGTGCTGTCCGGCGCATGCGGCTTCATCGGCATGAACGTCTCGGTGCGCGCCAACGTGCGCACCGCGCAGGCCGCCACCAAGGGCATGAACGAGGCGCTCGACGTCGCCTTCAAGGGCGGCGCCATCACCGGCATGCTGGTGGTCGGCCTCGGCCTGCTGGGCGTGGTGCTGTTTTATATGTACCTGATCGCCGGCCTGCCGGCCGAGCTTGGGCCTAATTTGCACAAGGTCATCGAACCGCTGATCGGGCTGGCGTTCGGCGCCTCGCTGATCTCGATCTTCGCGCGGCTCGGCGGCGGGATCTTCACCAAAGGCGCGGACGTCGGCGCCGACCTGGTCGGCAAGGTCGAGGCCGGCATCCCCGAGGACGACCCGCGCAACCCGGCCGTGATTGCGGACAACGTCGGCGACAACGTCGGCGATTGTGCCGGCATGGCCGCCGATCTGTTTGAAACCTACGTCGTCACCTTGATCGCCACCATGCTGCTGGGCGCGCTGTTGATGACCACGTCGAGCACGGCGGTGGTCTATCCGCTGCTGCTGGGGGCGGTCTCCATCATCGCCTCCATCATCGGCTGCTCGATGGTCAAGGCCAAGCCGGGCAAGAAGATCATGTCGGCGCTGTACACCGGCCTGTGGTGGGCCGCCGGGCTGTCGCTGATCGGCTTTGCGGTCGTCACCTGGCAGGTCTGGCCGGACGAGGCGATGCGCATGCGCATGCTCGGCTGCACCGTCGTCGGCATCGTGCTGACCGGGCTGATGGTCTACATCACCGAGTACTACACCGGCACCGACTTCTATCCCGTCAAACATATCGCCGAAGCCTCCACCACCGGCCACGGCACCAATATCATCGCCGGGCTGGGTGTGTCGATGAAGTCGACCGCCTGGCCGGTGCTGGCCGTGTGCGCGGCGATTTTGGTCTCCTACCAGCTGGGGC
The DNA here is from genome assembly GCF_979254035.1 of Duganella sp. AC237. Lineage (NCBI taxonomy): Bacteria > Pseudomonadati > Pseudomonadota > Betaproteobacteria > Burkholderiales > Oxalobacteraceae > Duganella > Duganella sp. AC237. Next base: position 1,863,163 of record NZ_CEEDEW010000003.1, read on the forward strand.
AACTATATGGCGTGGCCATCGCCGCCACCTCCATGCTGTCGATGGCCGGCATCGTCGTCGCGCTCGACGCCTACGGCCCGATCACCGACAACGCCGGCGGCATCGCCGAAATGGCCGGCATGCCGGAATCGGTGCGCGCCATCACCGACCCGCTCGACGCGGTGGGGAACACCACCAAGGCCGTCACCAAGGGCTACGCCATCGGCTCGGCCGGGCTGGCCGCGCTGGTGCTGTTCGCCGACTACACGCATGCGCTCGAATCGGCCGGCAAGAGCATTACCTTCGACCTGTCCAACCCGATGGTGATCGTCGGCCTGATCATCGGCGGCCTGATTCCCTACCTGTTCGCCGCGATGGCCATGGAAGCGGTGGGGCGGGCGGCCGGCGCGGTGGTGGTGGAGGTGCGCCGCCAGTTCCGCGACATCAAGGGCATCATGGACGGCACCGGCAAGCCGGAGTACGACAAGGCGGTCGACATGCTGACCGCCTCGGCCATCAAGGAAATGATCGTGCCGTCGCTGCTGCCGGTGGTGGTGCCGGTGGTGGTCGGCATGCTGCTGGGATCGGCCGCGCTGGGCGGCATGCTGATGGGCACCATCGTCACCGGCCTGTTCGTCGCCATCTCGATGACCACCGGCGGCGGCGCTTGGGACAACGCCAAGAAATACATCGAGGACGGCCACTTCGGCGGCAAGGGCTCGGAGGCGCACAAGGCGGCGGTCACCGGCGACACGGTCGGCGACCCGTACAAGGACACGGCCGGCCCGGCGGTCAATCCGCTGATCAAGATCATCAACATCGTCGCCTTGCTGCTGGTGCCCTTGCTGCCGGCCTCGGGCTGGCTGGCGGTGAGCGCGTCGGTGATGGCCGCGCACGCGCCGGCGCCGGTGCGGACCTTGCCTGCCGACGCGCCGCCGCCGCCACGCCCGGCCTCGCCGTTGACGGAAGGCGCGCCGCTGGCGCCGGGCATGCCGCCACCGCCGCCGCCGGCCTCCGAACCGGCGCCGGCCAGGTAAGCGGGCGCCAGAAGTTACGAATTGTTTCAGGGCCTTTCGTGCGCCGCCATGCCTGCTAATAATATAAATAGGTAGCAGCACTTGGAAGGTGATGAAATGAACTCTCTCAAACCAGACGGGTTGACGGCGGCGTTTTTCCTTGGATCGTTACTTTGCGCCAATGCCTGGGGTGATACGCCCCGGGCGGCGAAGATGAGTGAGGACGCCTACGCCAAGCTTCCCGTGTGCAAGCTCAGCGAGGACGGCAAGCGGCTCGCGGAAGAGCCTTGCCGCACGGCGCCGGCCGCCGCGCCGATGCCGCGCCGGCCGGTGCCGCTGACGATACAGCCGATGCCGAGCAACAAGCTCGCGCCGCAGGTCGCCATGCCCAGGCCGCAGCCGTCCACTCCGATCGAAACGCTGATGCAACCGCCCGGAAACCCGATTCCCGCGATCGGCTGCACCGGCGGCGGCTGCTACGACCCCAGCGGCGCGCGTCACAACACCGGCGCTGGCAACACCACGATCACACCGGCCGGCAAAATGTGCCAACGAAACGGCGCCTGGTTGCAGTGCTGACACTCCAGGGTCAGGTCCGCCATTTCTACACGGCCTGGGCCTTGACGTACCCACCGTAGGGTCAGTGCCGACATTCGGACACGAGCTCAACCGTGATGTGGTCCGGTTCGTGTACGAATGTCGGCACTGACCCCCGGACGTGGGTGGGATTTGGCGCTGTAATCGGTTATGATTGACGTTTACGTAAACGTCATTCGTACAGGGAGATTTATGCAGATCCAGGACAATGTATTCCTCATCACCGGCGGCGCCTCCGGACTGGGCGCGGCCACGGCGCGAATGATCGTCGAGGCCGGCGGCAAGGTCGTGCTGGCCGATGTGCAGGCCGAGGCCGGCCAGGCATTGGCGGCCGAACTGGGTGGCGTCTTCGTCAAGACCGACGTGACCGCCGAGGCCGATGCGGTCCGCGCGGTCGCGGCGGCCGTGGCGCTGGGCACCTTGCGCGGCCTGGTCAACTGCGCCGGCATCGCGCCGGCCGCTAAGACCGTCGGCAAGGAGGGCGCCCATCCGCTCGAACTGTTCCAGCGCACCATCAATATCAACCTGGTCGGCACCTTCAACATGGCGCGTCTGGCGGCCGAGGCGATGGCCAGGAACGCCGCCATCGAAACCGGCGAGCGCGGCGTCATCATCAACACCGCCTCGGTGGCGGCCTTCGACGGCCAGATGGGGCAGGCGGCCTACGCGTCGTCCAAAGCCGCCGTCGCCGGATTGACCCTGCCGATGGCGCGCGACCTGGCCCGCACCGGCATCCGCGTGATGGCCATCGCGCCGGGCATCTTCGAGACGCCGATGTTGATGGGCATGCCGGCCGAGGTGCGCGACGCGCTCGGCGCCATGGTGCCGTTCCCGCCGCGCCTTGGGAAGCCGCACGAATACGCCCATCTGGCCAAGGCCATCATCGAGAACACGATGCTGAACGGCGAGACCATCCGCCTCGACGGCGCTATCCGCATGCAAGCCAAGTAAAACGGTTTAAACGATTTCGTGTAGGATGCCAGAATGATCGGGCGCGGCTAAGGGAGCCTTTCCCGGCAGGCGCGCCCTCTATTTGGAGAGCCCATGATTCGTTTGAAGACACTGGCGCGCAGCGCCGCACTGGCCATACCGCTGCTGGCCGTTTTGCACGCGCCGGTTTACGCGCAACGCGCGACCGCGGATGCCGCACCGGAAATCGCCACCGGCTACGCCGAGAAGGCCGGCAAGTCCTCGCAAAAATTCATGGTCGCCGCGGCCAACCCGCTGGCCACGCAGGCCGGCTACCAGATGCTGAAGCAGGGCGGTTCGGCGATCGACGCGGCCGTCGCCACCCAGCTGGTACTGACACTGGTCGAGCCGCAATCGTCCGGCATCGGCGGCGGCTCCTTCATGCTTTACTCGGACGGCAAGCGCGTGCAGTCGTACGACGGCCGCGAAACGGCGCCGGCGGCGGCCGATGAACACCTGTTCCAGGACGCCGACGGCAAGGCTGTCTCGCGCGAGATCGGCGTGATCGGCGGCCGCTCGGTGGGCGCGCCCGGCGTGCTGCGCATGCTGGAGCTGGCGCACAAGCAGCATGGCAAGCTGCCGTGGAAAACCCTGTTCGCGCCGGCCATCAAGCTGGCCGAGGAGGGCTTCGCCGTCAGCCCGCGCCTGAACGCGCTGATTTCCTACGACCGCTACCTCGCCCGCGATCCGGTCGCCAAAAAATACTTCTTCGACGACGACGGCAAGCCGCGCCCCGTCGGCTACCTCCTGAAAAACCCGGAACTGGCGCGCACCCTGCGCGAGATCGCCGCCGGCGGCGCCGACGCCTTTTACAAAGGCCGCATCGCGCGCGACATCGCCGCCAAGGTAGCCTCGCATCCGACCAATCCGGGCAAGCTGACCGCCGCCGACATCGCCGGTTACCAGGCCAAGGAGCGCGCGCCGGTCTGCAGCGACTACAAGGCGTGGACCGTGTGCGGCGCGCCGCCGCCGTCGTCCGGCGGCATCGCCATCGCCCAGATGCTGGGCATCCTGGAGGTCAAGGACATCAGCCCGTACAAACCGGTCGACGGCATGCCGACCGCCGAAGGCATCCACCTGTTCTCGGAAGCGGGCCGGCTGGCCTATGCGGACCGCAACCGCTACGTGGCCGACACCGATTTCGTGCCGTTGCCGGGCAAGGGCGTCAGCGCCATGCTCGACAAGGCCTATCTGGCGCAGCGCGCGTCGCTGATCGGCGAGCGCTCGATGGGCCGCGCCAACTACGGCACGCCGGCCACCATGCAGGTGGCGTGGGGCGCCGACACCGCGATCGACAAGCCGTCGACGTCGCACTTCGTGGCGGTCGACGCCTTCGGCGGCGGGCTGTCGATGACCACCTCGGTCGAAGACGCCTTTGGCGCACGCCAGATGGTCGACGGTTTCATGCTCAATAACCAGCTGACCGACTTCTCGTTCGATTCGCAGGACGCCGACGGCCCGATCGCCAACCGGGTGCAGGCCGGCAAACGCCCGCGCAGCGCGATGTCGCCGACCCTGGTGTTCGACAAAGGCACGCACCGGCTGGTGCTGGCCACCGGTTCGCCCGGCGGCTCGGCCATCATCAATTACGTGGCCAAGGTGCTGGTCGGGACGCTGGACTGGAAGCTCGACGTGCAGCAGGCCATCAGCCTGCCGAACATGGGCAGCCGCAACGGACCCACCGAGATCGAGGCCAAGAGGGTGGCGCCGGCGGTGATCGAGGAGCTCAAGGCGCGCGGCCATCAGGTGCGCGAGGGGGATCAAAACTCTGGCCTGCAGGGCATCCAGCGCCGCGTCGTCGACGGCAAGGCGCAGTGGTTCGGCGGCGCCGATCCGCGTCGCGAGGGGATCGTGCTGGGGGATTGAGTTTGTGGCAAACGTCGCCGAAAAGCCGCAGGCGCCTTCCCCAAACGCTGCATACCCTGCTAACCTTGGCGCATGGGAATTCAAAAGAAAACAGGCTTGATCCTGACGGGAGGCGGTGCCCGCGCGGCCTACCAGGTCGGCGTTCTACAGGCGATCTCGGAGATACTATGGGAAGCGGGCTGGCCGCCGGCGCGTAATCCTTTCGACATCATTTGCGGCACGTCGGCCGGCGCGATCAACGCCACCGCGCTGGCCTGCCGTGCCGACAACTTCGGCGAGGGCGTGCAAAAGCTGCTCGACGTCTGGCAGCATATCGAGGTCGAACAGGTCTACCGCGCCGATTCGCTGGGCGTGATCCGCTCCGGCGCGCGCTGGCTGTCGTTGCTGTCGTTCGGCTGGCTGCTGCGCAAATGGCGCGCCGCGCCGCCGGCGTCCCTGCTCGACAACACGCCGCTGGTCGGCCTGCTGCACCGCATGCTCGACCTGCCGCGCCTCGACGCGGCGCTGTCCGAGGGCCTGCTGCACGCGCTGGCCGTCACCGCCTCGTCCTACACCGCCGGCAACCACCTGACGTTCTACCAGACCGCCGCCGACATCGCGCCGTGGATACGCATGCAGCGCGTGGCGCTGCAGGACCAGATCGGCGTCGAGCACCTGCTGGCGTCGTCGGCGATCCCGTTCATCTTCCCGGCCACGCCGCTGTACATGGGCGGCCACCGCGAATACTGCGGCGACGGCTCGATGCGCCAGCTGGCGCCGATCTCGCCGGCGATCCACCTCGGCGCCAGCAAGGTGCTGGTGGTGGGGGCGGGGCGCCTGACCGAGCCGACGCGCAGCGCCGCCGAAAAAAGTTCGGCGCGCTATCCCAGCCTGGCGCAGATCGCCGGCCACGCGATGTCGTCGATCTTCCTCGATTCGCTGGCGGTCGACATCGAGCGCCTCGAGCGCGTCAACAAGACCTTGTCGATGCTGCCGCCGGAGCTGCTCGAACAAACTCCCCTCAAGCCGGTCAAGCTGCTGGTGATCGCGCCGTCCGAACGGCTGGACGATATCGCCAGCCGCCATATCGCCAGTTTGCCGGCGCCGATACGCACCATGTTGTCGGGAATCGGCGCGACCGAAACGCGCGGCGCCGCATTGGCCTCGTATTTATTGTTCGAATCGACTTATACTTGCGAGTTGATCCGCCTCGGTCAGCGCGACACCCAGGCGCGTAAAGAGGACGTGCTGGCCTTCTTTGAATCCTGAATTTGAATCCTGACCACCGACTGCGGGACCGTTTTGCCGTGTTTTAGACGCCAATTTCGACGCTTGTTCGCACACTTGCTGGTGCCGCTCCTGCTGCTGTGGGGACTCGGCATGGCCGCCGCATGGGCCGGCGCGCCGCCGCGCACCCTGCGTTTCGAGCAGCTCGGCGTCGAGAACGGGCTGGCGCAGGAATCGGTGCTGGCCATCGCCCAGGACACGCAGGGCTTCATCTGGCTCGGCACCCAGGCCGGCCTGACCCGCTTCGACGGCTACCGCACCGTCACCTACAAGAGCGCCGTCTCCGACCCCAATAGCCTGGTCGACAACTGGGTGCGGGTGCTGCACGTCGACGGCACCGGCCGCATGTGGGTGGGCACCGACGGCGGCCTGGATCTGTTCGATCCGGCCACGCGCCGTTTCACCCATTTCGCGCCACAGGAACCGGGGCAGCGCGGCAACGGCAACCGCCACGTGCGCGCCATCGTCGACGATGGCCTGGGCGGCCTGTGGGTGGGCAGCGCCGACGGCCTGCACCACTTCAACCCCTCCACCAGGCGCTTCACCAGCTGGCACCACGACGCGGCCGATGCGGGCAGCCTGGCCAACGACCAGGTCAACGCGCTGGCGCGCGACGCCGCCGGGCGGCTGTGGGTGGCCACCGCCACCGGCCTCGATATGCTGGCGCCGGGCGCGGCGCACTTCCGCCACTACACGATGGACGCCGGCGGCGACAGCCGCTTCAACGCCGTGCTGTCGCTGCAGGTCGACAGCGCGCAGACGCTGTGGATCGGCACCATGGGCGGACTGGAACAATGGCGCCTGCTCGGGGTCGAGCCGCAGCGCCGCCGGCTGGGCGCGCGCGAAGGCATCAACCCCGGGGTCAGCGTCACCACCTTGTACGAAGATGTCGAAAACCAGATCTGGGTCGGCACCCAGGCCGACGGCTTGTTCCGCTGGCTGCCGGCGGAGAACCGGCTGACGCAGTACCGCCACCAGTTCAGCGATAGCCACAGCGTGGCGGACAACCAGATATCGGCCTTGTTCCGCGACCGCGTCGGCACCTTCTGGGTCGGCACCTGGAACGATGGCGTCAGCCGCGTCGACATGGGCAGCGGCGGTTTCGCGCGCATCGTGCGCCAGTCAGACATGCTCAACTCCGTGTCCGACAACAAGGTGCGGGCGATCGTCGCCGAGGGCGGCACCAAGCTGTGGCTGGGCAGCGGCGGCGGCTTGAACCTGTACGATCCCGTCACCGGCGAGAGCCGGGTGTGGCGCCACGATCCGCGCGACCCCAATAGCCTGAGCGACGACCAGGTCACCGCGCTGCTGCGCGAAAAAAACGGCAACCTGTGGATCGGCGGACGGGCCGGCGTCAACTACCTCAATCCGGCCACCGGCGCGATCCGCGCGGTGTCGTTCATGAGCGCGGACGTCGGCAGCGACACGGTGCGCAACATCGTCGCCGACCGCGGCGGCATGCTGTGGGTCGCGAGCCGGGGCGGCCTGCACCGGCTCGATCCACGCACCATGGACGTGCGCACCTTCCGCCACAACCCGGCCGACGGAAACAGCCTGGCCGACAACGTGGTGCGGCCGATCCTGGAGGACCGCCGCGGCCAGCTGTGGGTGGGCACCTTCAACGGCCTCGATCTGCTGGACCGCAAGACGGGGCGCTTCCGCCACTTCCGCCGCGACGCCGCCGATCCGTCCAGCCTCAGTCACGACGAGGTGCACTGCCTGTACGAGGACGCGCGCGGCACGATCTGGGTCGGCACGGCGGCGGGCCTGAACCGGATGGACGTGGCCTCGGACGGCAGCATCCGCTTCCGGCGCTACCTGCGCAAGGACGGCATCGCCGACGACGCCATCGCCTCCATCCTGCCCGACAACGCCGGCAACCTTTGGCTGAGCACCAACAGCGGCTTGTCGCGGCTGAACATCGATTCTGGCCTGGTGCGCAATTACAGCGGCGCCGACGGCACCATCGAGGGCGCCTACTTCGACGGTGCCGCGCTGCGCACGCCGGACGGCACGCTGTACTTCGGCGGCTTTAACGGCATCACCGCCTTTTCGCCCGGGGACGTGCGCGAAAACAGCGTGGCGCCGACGGTGGCGATCACCGACTTCCAGATCTTTAACAAGTCGCTCAAGGCCGGGCAGGGCGACCATCCGAAGGTGCTGACAACCGCCATCGAGCACACCAGCGCGCTGACCCTGAGCGAGAACGATTCCGTGTTCTCGCTGGAGTTCGCGGCGCTGCACTACGCCGCGCCCCAGCGCAACCGCTTCGCCTATCAGCTGCAAGGCTTCGACGAGGACTGGGTGGTGACCGACGCCACCAAACGCTTCGCCACCTACACCAATCTCGATCCGGGCACCTACACCTTCCGCGTCAAGGCCGCCAACAAGGACGGCATCTGGAACGACAACGCGGCCACGCTGGCAATCACCATCCTGCCGCCGTTCTGGAAAACCTGGTGGTTCCGCAGCGTGATCGCGTTCCTGTTGCTGAGCGCCGCCTACGCGGCCTACCACGCGCGCGTGCGCAGCCTGCGCCGCCAGCAGCAGCGGCTCGAGCAGCTGGTCGGCTCGCGCACGGCGGAAGTCGAGCATAAGAACCTGCTGCTGCAGCAGCAGAAGCAGGAGCTGGAGCTGCGCCGGCTGGAGGCCGAAGCCCAGCGCGCCGAGGCCGAACAGCGCCGCCTCGACACCGAACGGCAGAAGAAGGAAGTCGAGCTGCAGAAGGAAAACGTCGAGCAGGCTCACCGCAACATCTCGGTGCTGAGCGAGCTGGGTCGGGAGTTGAGCGCCACCCTGGACATGGAAACGTCGATGCTGACGCTGTACCGCCACGTGCATCATCTGATGAGCGCCCAGATCTTCGGCATCGGCTTCGTGCGCGAGGACGACGGCGTGATCGATTTCCCGTTCGCGATCGAGGGCGGCGTGCGCACGCGGCCCTACCAGCGGCGGCTCGATGATCCGAACCAGCTGGCGGTGTGGTGCGTCACCCACCGGCAGCCGATTTTCATCAACGACATGCGCGCCGAGTACCGCGATTACATGGACGATTCCGGCCTGGAGTCGGTGATGCTGTGCGTGCGCGAGGATGGCGTGCAGCTGGCCGCCGCGCAGTCCACCCTGTACGCGCCGCTGATCGCCGGCGACAGGGTGGTCGGCCTGATTTGCGTACAGAGCACGCATAAGGACAGCTACCAGCGGGTGCACATGGACATCCTGCAGACGCTGGCGTCGCACGCGGTGGCGGGGCTGGAAAACGCGCGCGCCTACCAGCAGCTGGAGGAGGCGCTGCAGACGTTGCGCCAGACCCAGGACCAGCTGCTGCTGCAGGAAAAGCAGGTGCGCCTGCACACCGAGGAGCTGGCGCTGGCCAACCGCGCCTTGCAGGACAACGACGAGCGGCTGCGCCTGGCCAAGCGGAAGGCGGAGGACGCGACCCGGCAGAAATCCGAGTTCCTGGCCAATATGAGCCACGAGATGCGCACCCCGCTGGCCGGCGTGATCGGCATGCTGAACTTCGCGCTGCGCGACGGCCGGCTGCAGGACGGCACCCGCGAGCAGATCCTGCGCGGCCAGGCCAATGCGCAGTCGCTGCTGTCGATCATCAACGACCTGCTGGACTTCTCCAAGATCGAGGCGGGCAAGCTGACCATCGAGAACATCGACTTCTCGCTGTCGGCGGCGGTGCAGAACGTGGTCGGCCTGTTCGAGGAGCAGGCGGCGGCGCACAGCGTCGGCTTCCGCCTGGAGTTCGGCGACGGCCTGCCGCAGTTCGTCGTCGGCGATCCGACGCGGCTGCGCCAGGTGCTGGTCAACCTGGTCGGCAACGCCTTCAAGTTCACCCAGCACGGTTCGGTCATGATGCGCATCGAGCGCCTGCCCGACGATGTGCACGGAAATCGGGATGCGCGGGCCGGCCGCAAGGGGGCGGTCAACCGCATCCGCTTCTCGGTCGCCGACACCGGCATCGGCATCGAGGCCGATGCCATCCCGCGCCTGTTCCAGCAGTTCGAGCAGGCCGACGCCTCCACCACCCGCCGCTACGGCGGCACCGGCCTTGGGCTGGCGATCTGCCGCCAACTGGTGGAGCTGATGGGCGGCAGCATCAGCGCCGTCAGCACGCCGGGGCAGGGCAGCGTGTTTTCGTTCGAGCTGCCGCTGGCGAACGGCGTGCCGCCGCCGCTGGTGCCGCATGTGCCGCGCGAGCCGCACAGCCACCAGCTCAAGGTGCTGTGCGCCGAGGACTTCCCCACCAACCAGATCATCATCCGCATGATGCTCGAGGACCTGGGACACAAGGTGGACATCGCCGCCAACGGCGTGCTGGCGGTCAAGGCCTGTGCGCTGACGCGCTACGATTTGATCCTGATGGACGGCCGCATGCCGGAGATGGACGGCGCCAGCGCCACGCGGCTGATCCGCTCGGGCGGCACCGAAGCGTCGCCGGTGCGCGACCAGGAGCTGATGATCATCGCGCTGACCGCCAACGCCAGCGAGGAGGACCGCAGCCGCTACCTGGCCGCCGGCATGGATGATTTCCTCACCAAGCCGATCGACGAGGACAAGCTGCACTTCCAGTTGAGCCGCGCGATCGAGCGCCAGCTGCAGCGCGGCGTCAGCCTGCCGCGCATGGAGCCGCGCCGCCATCCCGCCATCGGCACGACGGAACTGGACGCGATGTTCGGCGTCGAGCCGGCCGCCTCGGAGCCGGCCAGGCTGGCGCAGCACAGCGGCGCCGGCGGCGATCTGAAAGCGCGCCTGCGCATCGCCTTCAACCTGGACGCGCCGCTGCGCCTGGCGGAGCTGGAGCAGGCCTTGGCCGGCGGCGACGGCGACACCGCCAGCCGCCTGCTGCACGGCATGAAGGGCAGCGCGGGCTATCTGGAGGAGCAGGAGCTGCAGGCCCTGTGCGGCGAACTGGAACTGTGCGCCGACCACGCCGACTGGCGGCGCATCGCCGATGCCATGCCGAAGCTGCGCATACTGCTGGAACAGGCGGGAGCGACTAGCACGCTGTAAGCCGCTTAAGTTGGCGACACCGGGATTGATGCCCTGTTTATAATGCAGGATCAAAGGCACAGGGAATGACATGAAAGTTCTGGTGGTCGACGACGACGTCGTCTCGCGCATGGTGTTGATGCATTTGATCGACAGCTGCGGCAAGTTCGACATCGTGGAAGCGGAGGATGGCGCCGACGCATGGCGGCAGCTGCGGGACGGCTTGCGGCCTGCTATCTGCTTTTGCGACCTGCGCATGCCCAATATGTCGGGCATGGAGTTGCTGCAGCACGTCAAAGGCGATGCAGACCTTGAAGGCATGCCGTTCGTGCTGGTGACTTCGGCGTCCGACAAGGACACCTTGCAGGAAGCCACCCATGCCGGCGCCGCCGGCTACATCGTCAAGCCGTTCCAGGCGGAGCAGGTGCGCGTGCACCTGGCCGGCTTCCTCGACCAGGCGGCCAGCGGTTCCGGACACCAGGCCGAGGACCCGGTGGAGACATTGCGCCGCCTGGGCATCAACGCCGAGCGCCTGCTGGTGTACCTGAGCGGGTTTCACAACCAGCTGGCCGCCGCCGGCGGCGATCTCGAAGCGCTGCTGGCCGGTGGCGGCCAGCACGAAGCGCAGGCACGCATCGACCGGCTGCACGCCGGTTGCGTCACCCTGGGCCTGGACGGCGCCGCCGCCGCGCTGAAGGGTTTTGCGCCGGGCCGCTTGTCCAACGAGGCGGTTCAGGCGGTGTTGTCGGACGTGATACGCGCGGTCGATCAACAGGCCGAATCGGTCCGCAAGAGCACCTCCGCCTGACCCGCGTGTTGATTTTGCTCCGGGGTTGTTCCGCATATTTGGCTTGATGTTGATATAGTTTAGGTTTAAAGTATCTTCGACATTGCCACTCCAGGGCGACCATGAACCAACCTACCGACAGTTCCGCCGGCGCGTCAGCCAGCGCTTACACGGATCATTTCGCGCGCGATCACTTGCCGCCGCGCGCGCTGTGGCCCGAGCTTCGCTTCGACCTGCCGGAACTGCACTACCCGCCGCGCCTCAATTGCGTCCGCGAGCTGCTGAACGGCGCCGCCGATCTGGATGACCGCACCGCGATCCTGTGCGAACACGGAAGCTGGACCTACGCCGGCCTGCGCGAGCGGGTCGACCGCATCGCCCACGTGCTGCGCGGGCCGATGGGGCTCGAAGCCGGCAACCGCGTGCTGCTGCGCGGCGCCAACAATCCCATGATGGCCGCCTGCATCCTGGCGGTGATCAAGTGCGGCTGCATCGCCGTGCCGACCATGCCGCTGCTGCGCGCGCGCGAGCTGGCCGCCATCGCCGGCAAGTCCGAGATCAACGCGGTGCTGTGCGCCGAAGCGCTGCGCGCCGAACTGGAGGCGGTCGATCCGCCTTTGCCGCAAGCGGTGCGCGACAAGACCTTGTGGTTCGGCGGCGAGGACAGCCCGCTGGAGGCGCTGATGGCCGCGCAGCCGGCCAGCTTCGAGGCGGTCGACACGGCGGCAGACGATGTGTGCCTGATCAGCTTCACCTCCGGCACCACCGGCATCCCCAAGGGCACCATGCATTTCCATCGCGACGTGATGGCGGTCTGCGATTGCTTCCCGCGCTCGGTGCTGCGCTCGCGGCCCGGCGATGTGTTCATCGGCACGCCGCCGCTGGCCTTCACCTTCGGCCTTGGCGGCCTGCTGCTGTTTCCGCTGCGGGTGGGCGCGGCGGCGGTGCTGCTGGAGAAGCTGACGCCGGAAACGCTGCTCAAGGCGATGGAAAAATACCGCGCCACCGTGTGCTTCACGGCGCCGACGTTCTACCGGCAGATGGCGCAGATGGCAGGCGTCCACGACCTGGCCAGCCTGCGCGCGACCGTGTCGGCCGGCGAGGCGCTGCCGGCGGCCACGCGCGAGGCCTGGCGCCGCGTCACCGGGCTGGAAATGATCGACGGCATCGGCGCGACGGAGCTGCTGCACATCTTCATTTCGGCGGCGGACGGCCAGGTGCGCGCGGGCGCCACCGGCAAGCCGGTGCCGGGCTACCAGGCCTGCGTCCTCGATCATGACGGCAAGCCTGTCGGTCCCGGCGTGATCGGTCGGCTGGCGGTAAAGGGCCCGACCGGCTGCCGCTACCTGGCCGACGCGCGCCAGCGCGATTACGTGCTCAATGGCTGGAACCTGACCGGCGACGCCTACGAGATGGACGCCGACGGCTATTTCTACTACCGCTCGCGCACCGACGACATGATCATCTCGGCCGGCTACAACATCGCCGGCCCCGAAGTGGAGGATGCCTTGCTGCGCCATCCCGCCGTGGCCGAATGCGGCGTGATCGGCAGGGCCGACGACGAGCGCGGACAGATCGTCGAAGCGCACGTGGTGCTCAAGCCGGACGCCGTGCCGTCGCCGCAACTGGCGGCGCAGCTGCAGGAATTCGTCAAGCAGCAAATCGCGCCTTACAAGTATCCACGTTCGATCCGTTTCCTCAAGGCGCTGCCGCGCACCGAGACGGGCAAGCTGCAGCGCTTCAAACTGCGTACGGAAAATCCATGAACATCCTTTGCATAGGCGGCGGCCCCGCCGGCCTGTATTTCAGCCTGCTGATGAAAAAGCAGAATGCCTCCCACCAGATCACCGTGGTGGAACGCAACCGGCCCTACGACACCTTCGGCTGGGGCGTGGTGTTTTCCGACCAGACGCTGGGTAACCTGATGAACGCCGACGAGCCGACCGCGCGCGACATCCTGCGCTCGTTCAACCACTGGGACGACATCGACGTCTTCTTCAAAGGCAGCAAGGTGACGTCGGGCGGCCACGGATTCTGCGGCATCGGCCGCAAGCACCTGCTCAACATCTTGCAGAAGCGCTGCGAGGAGCTGGGCGTGTCGCTGGTGTTCGAGACCGAGGTGCGCGACGACCAGGAACTGGCCGCGCGCCATGTTGCCGATCTGGTGATCGCCTCCGATGGCCTGAACAGCCGCATACGCACGCGCTACGCCGACAGCTACCAGCCGCGGATCGAGGCGCGCCAATGCCGCTTTGTCTGGCTGGGCACGCGCAAGAAGTTCGACGCCTTCACCTTCGCCTTCAAGCAAACGGCGCATGGCTGGTTCCAGGCGCACATCTACCAGTACGACGGCGAGACATCGACCTTCATCGTCGAGACGCCGGAATCGGTGTGGCGCGCGGCCGGGCTGGAGGAAATGAGCCAGGCCAGGGCGATCGCCTATTGCGAACAGCTGTTCGCCGAGCAGCTCGACGGCCATGAATTGATGTCGAATTCACCCCACCTGCAAGGGGCGAACATGTGGATCAAGTTTCCGCGCATCGTCTGCGACCAGTGGGTGCACTGGAACGACGCCGGCGGCAAACGGGTGCCGGTGGTGTTGATGGGCGACGCCGCCCACTCGGCGCATTATTCGATCGGCTCCGGTACCAAGCTGGCGCTGGAGGACGCGATCGAGCTGGCGCGCTGCTTCGGGCGGGAGGCGGATAGCGAGGCTGCGCTGGCGGCCTACCAGGAGGCGCGCGCGGTCGAGGTGACCAAGCTGCAAAGCGCGGCGCGCAACTCGATGGAATGGTTCGAGAACGTCGAGCGCTATTCGGCGATGGAGGCGCCGCAATTCGCCTATTCGATGCTGACGCGCAGCCAGCGGCTGTCGCACGAAAACCTGCGCCTGCGCGACGCGGCCTATGTGGCCGGCTATGAGGACTGGTTCGCGGCGCGCGCCTTTGAACAGGCGGGCTTGCCGGCGCCGGCCGGCACCGCCGCAATCCACGTGCCGCCGATGTTCACACCGTTCAAGGTGCGCAAGCTGGTGCTGAAGAACCGCATCGTGGTGTCGCCGATGGCGCAGTACAGCGCCGTCGACGGGGTTGTCGGCGACTACCACCTGGCGCACCTCGGCGCGCGGGCCATGGGCGGGGCGGCGATGGTGTTCGCCGAGATGACCTGCGTGTCGGCCGACGCCCGCATCACGCCGGCCTGTCCGGGGCTGTATGCGCCCGAACACACGCAGGCCTGGCGGCGCATTGTCGATTTCGTCCACCAGAACAGCGACGCGCACATCGCCGTGCAGCTGGGCCACGCCGGCGCCAAGGGTTCGACCCGCGTCATGTGGGACGGCATCGACCAGCCGCTCGAGAAGGGCAACTGGCCGCTGGTGTCGGCCTCGCCGCAGCAGTACCTGGCCGGCGTTTCGCAGACGGCGCGGGCGATGACCCTGGCCGACATGAGCCGCATCGAAGACGATTTCGTGCGCGCCACGCGGGCGGCGGACGACGCGGGCTTCGACTGGGTGGAGCTGCACTGCGCCCACGGCTATCTGCTGTCGTCCTTCATCTCGCCGCTGACCAACGAGCGTGGCGACGAGTATGGCGGCAGCCTGGAAAATCGCTGCCGTTATCCGCTGCGGGTGTTCGCGGCCATGCGCGCCGCGTGGCCGCGCCACAAGCCGATGAGCGTGCGCATTTCGGCCCACGACTGGGTCGAAGGCGGCATCACGCCGGACGACGCGGTGCGCATCGCGCGCTTGTTCAAAGCCGCCGGCGCCGATATGATCGATTGTTCGTCGGGGCAGGTGAGCAAGCTGGAAAAGCCGGTGTACGGGCGCATGTTCCAGGCGCCGTTCGCGGACCGGATACGCAACGAGGCCGGCATCGGCGCGATCGCGGTGGGCTCGATCTTCGAGGCGGACCATGCCAACGGCATCATCGCGGCGGGCCGCGCCGATTTGTGCGCGGTGGGGCGGCCGCACCTGGCCAATCCGGCGTGGACGCTGTGCGAGGCGGCGAAGCTGGGTTATACGGCGGTGAGCTGGCCCAGGCAGTATTTGCCGGCCAAGCAGCAGATGGAGCGCAATATGGCGCGCGAGCGCCAGTCGGCCTCGGCGAACAAGGTTGAACCACGCGGGACGGATGAATGAACGACCAATTGAATTCGCAAGGCACACTGCCTTTGGCCGGCAAACACGCGCTGGTCACGGGCGGTTCACGCGGCATCGGCGCCGCCTGCGCGCAGGCCTTGCTGGCGCGCGGCGCGCGCGTGACGCTGGCCGGCCGCGCCGCCGACGCGCTGGCCGCCGCCGAGGCGTCGATGCGCGCAATGTCGCCGCCGGGGGCGGAGATCGCCACGCAAGTGCTGGACGTCGCCGACGAGGACTCGGTGCGCGCCGGTTTCGCCGCCGCCGCCGAGCGCTTCGGCCGCATCGATATCCTGGTCAACAATGCCGGCCAGGCCGCCGCCGCGCCGTTCGGCAAAACCGACGCCGCGCTGTGGCGACGCATGCTGGACGTGAACCTCACCGGCACCTTCCACTGCACCCAGGCCGCGCTGCCCGCGATGCTGGAGGCGAAATGGGGCCGCATCGTCAACGTCGCGTCGACCGCCGGCCTGACCGGCTACCGCTACACCGCCGCCTACACGGCCGCGAAACACGGCGTGGTCGGCCTGACGCGCGCGCTGGCGCTGGAGGTGGCCACCAAGGGCGTGACCGTCAACGCCGTCTGCCCGGGCTATACTGAGACCGATATCGTGCGCGACGCCGTCGCCAACATCGTCGCCAAGACCGGCCGCAGCGAAGACGAGGCCCGCGCCGAACTGGCCGCCGGCAATCCGCAAAAGCGGCTGGTCCAAAGCGCCGAAGTGGCCAACGCCGTGGCCTGGCTATGCCTGGCCGAATCGGCCGCCATGAATGGACAGTCCATCGCCGTCGCCGGCGGTGAAGTCATGTGACGTACAAGGACGCTATGCCCCTATCCGACAACGATCGAGAAAAACCAGACGAAGATCCGTCCGCACCGGACGAACAAGCGACGGACGCGGAGCCGGTGCTCGACCTGGCCAGCCGCCTGACGCAGGACCACCACCAGTCGCTCAAGCTGTGGCTGCGCATGTTGTCGTGCACCGTCAAGATCGAAACCGAAATCCGCACCCGGCTGCGCGCGACCTTCGGCATCACCTTGCCGCGCTTCGACCTGATGGCGCAGCTGGAGCGTTATCCGCACGGACTGCGCATGGGCGAGCTGTCGAAGCGGATGATGGTCACCGGCGGTAACATCACCGGCATCACCGACCAGCTGGAACAGGAAAAGCTGGTGGTGCGCGTGCCCGATCCCAAGGACGGCCGCGCCTACAGCGTCAAGCTGACGGCGGAGGGACGCCGCGCCTTCACCGAAATGGCGGTGGTGCACGAGGGCTGGATCGCCGAACTGCTGCAGGACATGTCCGGCGCCGACAAGGGCCAGCTGATCGACCTGCTGTCGCAGATGAAGCAGCATCTGTACTCCGCTGACCGCAACGCCGACGGAAAATAGGAACAAGAATTAAGGAAAACCCATGCGATATCTTCAAGGCGATGCCCACCAGCTGCCCGGCAACCGCGCCACGCTTGCCGGGTACCGCGCCAGCCATTTTCTGTTCGACGCCCACGGCGGCGTGGCCACGCTGACGCTGAACCGGCCGGACCGCAAAAATCCGCTGACCTTCGACTCCTACGCCGAGCTGCGCGACCTGTTCCGCGCGCTGGCGCGGGCGGACGACATCAAGGCCGTGGTGATCACCGGCGCCGGCGACAACTTCTGCTCCGGCGGCGACGTGCACGACATCATCGGCCCGCTGACCAAGCTCGATATGCCAGGCCTGCTGGCCTTCACCCGCATGACCGGCGATTTGGTGAAAGCCATGCTGGCCTGCCCGCAGCCCATCGTGGCGGCGATCGACGGCATCTGCGCCGGCGCCGGCGCGATGCTGGCGCTGGCGTCCGACATCCGCATCGGCACGGAGCGCAGCAAGACCGCCTTCCTGTTCACCCGCGTGGGCCTGGCCGGTTGCGACATGGGCGCCTGCGCGCTGCTGCCGCGCGTGATCGGCCAGGGCCGCGCCGCCGAACTGCTGTACACCGGGCGCTCGATGTCCGGCGCGGAGGCGGAGCGCTGGGGATTTTTCAACAGCCTCGAGGCGCCGGAGGAACTGGCGGAAGCCGCCCGCGCCTTCGCGCAAGGGCTGGCCGACGGTCCGACCTTCGCGCACGGCATGACCAAGACCATGCTGCAGCAGGAGTGGAACATGGGCGTCGACCAGGCCATCGAGGCGGAGGCGCAGGCGCAGGCCATCTGCATGGCAACCAACGACTTCCACCGTGCCTACCACGCCTTCGTGGCGAAGCAAAAACCCGAATTCGAAGGCGATTAGAGAATGACCGACAAAACCTATCTGGCGTGGCCGTTTTTTGAGGAGCGCCACGCGGCGCTGGAACAGCGGCTGGAGGCATGGGCCGCGCGCCACGTCGGTCAGCATCACGATACCGACGTCGACGGCGCCTGCCGCCGGCTGGTGCGCCAACTGGGCGAGGGTGGCTGGCTGCGGCACGCGGTCGCCGGCGCCGCGCACGGCGGCGAGGCCGACGTCATCGACACCCGCGCCATCTGCCTGATCCGCGAGACCCTGGCGCGCCACGACGGCCTGGCCGATTTCGCCTTCGCCATGCAGGGGCTGGGCGCCGGCGCCA
This sequence comes from Duganella sp. AC237, assembly GCF_979254035.1. Classification (NCBI taxonomy): domain Bacteria; kingdom Pseudomonadati; phylum Pseudomonadota; class Betaproteobacteria; order Burkholderiales; family Oxalobacteraceae; genus Duganella; species Duganella sp. AC237. The sequence continues at coordinate 1,881,365 of NZ_CEEDEW010000003.1, forward strand.
TCAGCCTGCACGGCAGCGCCGCGCAGCGCGGGGGCTACCTGCCGCGCGTGGCGCGCGGCGAGGCCATCGCCGCCTTCGCGCTGTCGGAGCCACAGGCCGGCTCCGACGTCGCCGCCATGCAATGCGCCGCAGTGCGCGACGGCGACCACTATGTGCTCGACGGCGAAAAGACCTGGATCTCCAACGGCGGCATCGCCGACTTCTACGTGGTGTTCGCCCGCACCGGCGAGCAGCCCGGCGCGCGCGGCATCAGCGCCTTCATCGTCGATGCCGGCACGCCGGGCTTCGAGATCGCCGAGCGCATCCAGGTGATCGCGCCGCATCCGCTGGCGCGCCTGGTGTTCAACGGCTGCCGCGTGCCGGCCGCCAACCGCATCGGCGAGGCGGGGCAGGGCTTCAAGGTGGCGATGGCCACGCTCGATGTGTTCCGCACCTCGGTGGCCGCCGCCGCGCTGGGCTTCGCACGGCGCGCGCTCGACGAGGCGCTGGCCCACGCCATGCAGCGGCCGATGTTCGGCCAGATGCTGTCGGACTTCCAGCTGACGCAGGCCAGGCTGGCGCAGATGGCGACCGGCGTCGACGCCGCCGCCTTGCTGACCTACCGCGCCGCGTGGCAGCGCGACCAGGGCGGCGGTAACCAGCGGGTGACCAAGGAAGCGGCGATGGCCAAGATGACCGCCACCGAGACGGCGCAGCAGGTGATCGACGCGGCGCTGCAGATGTTCGGCGGCCTCGGTGTGGTCAGCGGGCAGCCGGTCGAGCGCCTGTACCGCGAGATCCGCGCGCTGCGCATCTACGAGGGCGCCACCGAGGTGCAGCAATTGATCATCGCGCGCGAGCTGCTGCGCGAGCAGACCGACAAGGACGCATGATGGAGATACTTCAACCGCCGCACTGGGCCAAACCGCGCGGCTATTCGAACGGCGTGGCCGCCAGCGGACGCACCGTGTGCGTCAGCGGCATGATCGGGTGGGACGGGCAGGGCGTGTTCCATACCGACGATTTCGCCGGCCAGGCGCGCCAGGCGCTGGAAAACATCGTCGCCGTGCTGGCCGAGGCGAACGCGCGGCCCGAGCACATCGTGCGCATGACGTGGTACGTGATCGACCGCAAGGAGTATGTGGCCGCCTACAAGGAGGTGGGGCAGGCCTACCGCGCCGTCATCGGCGCGCACTACCCGGCGATGACGGCGGTACAGGTGGCCGGGCTGGTCGAGGACCGCGCCCGGGTCGAGATCGAAGTCACGGCGATCGTGCCGTGACGCGCCGGCGGGCCCGGCTAGAACACGTTGGTCAATACGCCGCGGGTCGAGGAAGCCTGGTTGACGCCGCTTTCGGCACGCAGGGTGACGGTCACCGAACCGGCGGCGGCGTTCGGCCAGGTAAAGTTGGCCACCGCGCCGTTTTCAAGGAATCCGCTATCGAAGATCACCTTGCCGGCCAGGAGCACCTGCAGGCGGATCGTGGCCCCGCCGGTGGACTGTGATTCGAACCGCATGCGCCCACCCGGCACCGGCTTGGCCCAGGCCACCTTGCTCACTTCGTTGTTATAGTTGACCAGCGTGATCTTGGTGTTCGTCGACGGGAACACCAGCGACTGGCTCCAGGTATCGAAGCTGGCCGGACCCTTGACGCTGGTCTCGTGGAACAGCCAGGTGCCGCGCATCGACAGCAATTCCATCGGCGCCTCTTTATTGCGCGTGACGACGTTGCCGTCAACCCACTGTTGGGCGCCGGCGACCGGCCGCAGCGCTGCGCGGATAAGCTCGAGGTCGGCCACCACTTTGGTATCCCAAGTGCCGGCTGGCATCAAGTTAAAATTGGCGCCATTTTCCACGTAGATGCCGTACGCGGTATCGTAGTTGCTGTCGACCACGTAGGCGCCCCACAGTTTGAGGGTGGCGGCGATCTTGCGCAGTTTGGGCGAACTGAGCTTGTTAACGTCAAACCCCGACGGCAGCATGATGAGTGCGCCCATTGGCACGGTGCCGGTGTTCTGACTGGCGTTGCCGTCGGTGCTAGTAACCGGTCGGATGTAGGACGGCACGCTGGTGCCGCCCGAGAGCGTATGGCGCGGCAAGGTCATCGCCAGCGCATGACGGTAGTACGGTTGGCCGTCGTCGATCTCGTGGATGCGGATCAGGCCGCCCATATTGGGCACGCCGCTGGCGCGTGCGCCTTGGCTCCAATGCCCGCCCTCGCCAAAACCGCGACCATCGAGCCGGGTCCATGAGTACATGCCGGCGGTCCATTTTCCATTGACGTATTTGAGCTGGTAGAAGGAGTGGACGATGCCGGTGACAGTGTCGACCACGTCGGCGTGGCCGTCGGCGCCGCTGGCGGGCACCACGTTAGCCGGCCAGTGCGGCACCGTGATGGTGCGATAAACGCCGGTATCGGGATCGGCGACCCCGGACGTGTTTGGCTTGCCATAGACAGTGACGGCGGGATCGCTCGCCTTGGCGAGAAATACCCGCAGCGACAGCACACCGTCGTCGACGACCGGAATCCAGGTCGGGTTGTACAGCGGCTTTTTGATTTCACCGGCACCCAGCACGGGATTAATGGGCCGTTTGTTCCATGGGGAATCCGGCGCGAACGGCTTGTAAAAAGTGCCGAAACCTGTGGTGGCTGCGAAATCGGTCGCAGCGTGGGCAGGGACGGGGGAGAATGTGAGTGTGGTCGAAAGTAGTAAGCTTGCTGCTACGAAGAAAGATTGAAAACGTGCGGTGCGAATTCTCATTACAGTCCTTTTGACAAGTGGCTGTAACTAACCCTGAGAAATATTTTGCTGTTGTGAAACAAATTATACCGAACTATTTTCTAATTGCAAGATATTTCTCGGTGGAATTTACAAATAGCATGAAAGTCGCTGGCGTATGGCGAGGTGCCGGCAGCAAACACCGTGTTTCGCTGGTGCTGCGGCGGGATTGGCAGGACGCAGACGGGGGGCAAGGGCAAGGCTGGGGGGAAAGCGAAGGTGCTAGGACCGGCACGGCATGGCCGGCGCTGGTCCCCCCGACTGGAATCGAATAGTGTCTTGAACCCCGCATGAAGTCTTGTTCTAGCGCCGGGGGCACACTTTCATACCGTCAAAAGTACCGTCAAATCGTCGCGTGGCTCAATCAGTCTCAACCCAACGCAGGGGGAGTGTAGCATGGCGACGATAGGGAGCCGAAGGATACCCTTACTCGTCAGCGGCATCGGATGCACTTTGCAGCGCGCGGCCCCGTGCCTCGCCCGGCAGACGATGGAACCATATCAGCAGCCAAGCGGACTTGTCGTCAACCGCGTATAAAATAGGATTCGAGCACGTCCAGCACCTTGGCTATTCCGTCACCATACAAAAACGGACTTGTGCTTTGCATCATATCCTCCTGACAGCGGCCCTCGCGGTTATAAACCAGCCGTGGCAAATAATTCTGCGACGGTGGTGTCCAGCGCGGCCGCAATCCGTACCAAGTGCAGAATGCCGGCATTCTGCTCACCTCGCTCAATCGCCCCGAGGTAAGAGCGGTCTATGCCGCTGCGATGGGCCAAGTCTTCTTGGGACACCCCTCCACCCGTACGCGCGGCACGAACCGCAGTGCCGAACGCCACCAGAGCGGGTTCTTTCGAGTAGGGAGAAGTGTTTGGCATAGTGCCAATCTTCGGGGTAATATAACCGCCACTCCACGGGTGATCTTCCCCATTCGGTTTATTTTCGCCGATTAAATTATCTTTATTTGAAAGAGCACTTTGAAACGTATTTTGTCAGTTTTGACCATCGTTCTCACCGGCTGCGCCAGCAACTCCGGCATCATCCCCATCGGTACCGACACATACATGGTCAGTCGCCAGGCGGCCACCTGCTTCAGCGGCTCAGGCGTGCTGAAAGCAGAAGCGTTCCAAGAGGCGAACGCCTACTGCCGAAGCCAAGGCCGAACGCTACAAGTCGTCAGCACCAACGAGGCGCAGCCGCCGTTCGTGTTGGAAACTATCCGAAGGCGGAGGTCCAGTTCATGTGTTTGACGGCAGCCGATGCCGAACTGGTACGGCCCAAGTTGAAACCGAAGGCCGATGTTTTGGTCGAAATTAAAAAGGAAGGTTAAGCTCGATGACGACATTTTCTTTCAACTACCAACTGGCCGAAAACGATTCCGACGAGGCTTTCGATCCGGCTGCACGTTACAACATTACTTTGGACGGCGATGCTGGCAAACCCACGGGCTTCGAGTGGGACACCTTAATGCAAAACACACCTCGGGCATTTATTGTCTTGAGTTCAAGTCCAATGCCACAAAGTGAAAAATTTGAGGTAGACGAGAAGAAGGGCAATTTTGATCATCTGCGTTCGGAGCACTATACGTGGCATGTGGCTCGCTGCGACGGTCAGCCGATGCAGCGACAGGAGCCGCAATTTGCCTTCCTCCTGTGCTCGATAAAGGGGCGCAGCGAACCCGTCTTCGCAATGCCACGTTCGACTTTGGATGTACTACTCAAGGCTGATAAATCCCTTAGCCATGCGTTGGTCATTGCACTCAGCGACGCTCAGCCAGGGGAAGATTCCGTAAATATTGCGGAAGCTACAATTGCTGCCGGCCTATTAGAACTCGACCTTATCGTGCCAACATCAGCACCGGGTCGATACCTGCTCGCAGACATAGAGATTATTGATTGACGTCGGTAACTCGGCCGCGCCGGACACCACACGATAAACCGCTAAACAATGACACGCTTCTCGCCCCCCATCATCCACCAATGTCCGGCATGCGCCGGATACTTCATGCGCCATGCGATGATTTCGTTGTTCTTCGACACCGTAATCGAGTGGTCAGATGGAAAGAACGGTCAGTGGTGGGCCAATGCCAGCGGTTCGGTCGGACGCTGCCCAGCGTGCACGGGCATTGTCTGGCTCGCCGACGCCGACGAGATCATGCGGGCGCCTTACAAGCCCCGTCCGATTGGCCCAATGAGCCGCGCGTGGCATCGACTTACTGGTGACCGTGGTGGATGCCTACGGGATGAGCGGGTATGGGATTCGCTGCCCGCTGGCATTAGGAACGCCGAGCAGATTGACGGCCTCAAATGCGCCGACGACTTCATTGAAGCGCTGGCAGCGTTGCCGTCGGATGTGGCCGACCGCGAAAAACACCTGCGCCAGCGATTGTGGTGGGCGTCGAACGATCACCTCCGCGTGACCGCCAGCGAGGCAAGCGCCATGCGTCAGCCAGCCGTTGCGGAAGAGATTGCTCGCGCGAACGCGCAGAGGCTCGTGGAGCTGCTTGAGCACGATCCCAAGGAGCAGGTAGCGCGCGGCGAACTGCTGCGCCAACTGGGGCGTTTTGACGAGGCTGTGGCGGTCTTGGCGGCCGTCGTGCCGGATGGGTACTCGGAGGTCAAGGCGAGCAAGATCGAGCAGTTTGCGCGGCTGCGTACGACGCTGCTCCAGCCCATATAGCGCGGACCTGCCAATGAAGCACTTCCTTAAAAAGCTGACTGCGCGTATTGGTAGTATAGGGCCGCCAATTCCAACGCCGGCAGAACGAGCCGTTGAGCGCGAGGAACTTCTTCGCCGCATTGCCATCGGCCCGCTTCGGTTCGATCATATCAAGCGCCTGAATGCGCTCGATGCCCTCGACGGGGATTGGGGTTGCAAGCTCCTCCGTGTTCTGGCGTACAAGCTGGACAAGGCCGATGACTGACATGCGCTCTAAGGGTGCTATCGTTTCATAGGGGCGGATAAATGGTGTTCCACTCGCGGCTCGAGCGCGGGTGGTGGTCGATAGCTAGTCGCCGCGTCGCTGGTGACGGGTACTCTCCGCCATATTGTCTACAGTGACACCCCGAAGCATAAAAGAGCGGCTTAGACCTAAACCTGTTTGGTCGACCTCCCAGGGGGCGGTAGCCGTGGAGGTGACGCGACAAACCTGTCACTCATAAGATGCGCCAATCTAAATTCTGCTACCAAGCTTATCCAAACCCACCATAATAGCCGGGTCGATTGAATCATATTGCCATCGGGGCGGGTTTTTCTTTTGCGTACGGTAGCCCTCCATTAGTGTGGCTAGGGGGGTTATTTCTTCAATTCCTAGAAGTGGGAGGAGGCGCGAGAGGTAACCCTTAGAGGAAGCTCGGGCAAATATTTCGAGTGGACCGTACTGATGCGTAGCGTACACCAGAGTTTCGGGCCACCAATTGCCGTGGTGCCGATCATTAGCAATCTCGGTTCGCAGGAAACATACGAAATCAGCCTGCATAATGTCCCTAAACGCAATTCCTGAGGATTCAGCACGTTGTTTTAATAAATCCGCGCGAAGAGATAGGCGCCGCAAACCAAGGCGCTTATTCCTGATTTCGAGGCTCATAGTGTGTTGTCGAAAAATAGTGAATAAACTTGATGGTTCTTGCCCGTTTTCAGACCTAGCGGCAATATAAAACGGTCGAGAGAGCATATTCGTAGCAGCGTTAAAATGTTCAGCCCGCAAAAGTATTGCTAAATAATATAGAAAAATCTCATGGACTATGAATCTATAGTTATCGAAGTCAGGCTCGCGATAATTGCTGGTTTGCGCAGGGCAAAACATATATGGAATTACTGACTCAAAGAAGCGATGAATAGTCGGCGTACTTTCGTCTTGGCGATCATATTGAACTGCGGTGGTGACGACGCGGATAAATTCGCTGCGGGCCGGGATAAAGTCCTCAATTGATTTGATGAGTAAGTCATCGAATTCGTTTTCCCGATCAGTGATCCGAAACCGCTCGATCTGCTGACTGAACAGCGCCAAATATTCCTCCAACGCACCGTGTCGATATCCTTTGTCCGTCTTGAACGCGTCGATGGTTCGCGATGCTGCTGTTGAGGTACCCATAACCGTCGGGCTGTCGGCCAGCAAAAATGCTGGCGGTCTACCAATTTCTGGTCGCTTATGCAGTGGTTTATCGAAGACCCATCGAATGAGCTTTTCGAAATTGTCCGCATAGCGGTCGCTTTCACTCAGATCCACATACATATTTGCGGTGTAATATGTCGGTAGATATGGCTTCCCCTTCTCGTCCTTTTCAGCTACCACCGCAACGAATTTGCTTTGATCCTTTTTTGCATATATATTTGGCGAAATAATTTGGGCCTCGGTGCCAACTCCACCTGCACGGCCATCAGCCTTATTCGCGTAAATTTTATCGCAAACGAGAATTACTTTCGTTACAGTGGGGTCGGTCACCATACTTTCCATGAACGCCAATGAGTCGTTCCCCTCGCGAAGATCCCACTTATCCAGTATCACATGTATTCCGTTTTCGGTCAGAGCATTCGCAAGGTCCAAGACCCATTGCTCATGAGCGGGGGTTGACCAGCTATAAGATATAAATAATTTCGGAATTGCCACGGGAGTCATTTAAAGCCTAATTTAGCTTGAGATGTTGTAGTTGTACGGGTATGTTTGACGCTGTTATAAAAGAAATTTTATCATAACCTATTTCTTTTATCGAGTTGTCAAGAGGTAGCCGCCCGACAACGGCACACTACTCCGATAAACTCAGCCGGACTGGGCTACCGCTGAAAGAAAGTGAATAAAAAAACGCGCGTAAGCTAGCCCCCGCGAAGACAAATGCCTACGTCTAAGACGTTTGCACTGACAATGGTACGAGAAAAACCACATTTATTTAATTATTTCTTAGTCTACGTCCACTTCCGGCGAAAGCGGACGAAGATGAACGTCTACTGTACAAGAGGAAGTTCATTCAGGCTACTTGACGAAGCGCCGCTTCGCCGCGCTGCGCGCGGCCGGCAAGGCGGTCAAGGGCGCACTTGCGGAAGTCCATGGCAACGAATACGCCCTGTGCTTTGTCGCAGAGCATGCTGAAGCCATTCAACGAGCGGTAAGTAAGCGGCTATGCGGGCGCACAGAAGCGCAAGTACTGGCCGCAGCCCAAGCCCTTGCCGACCGCCCAATCGAGGCATAGGCGGCCGCTGATGACCTGCAAATCGACTCCCGTCGGCGCGCCGGCTCGACGCGCGGCGGTGTACGTCCGCATGTCGACAGATCCGCAGAACTACTCGATCCAGCACCAGTGTGAAAAGCTAAACGAGTATGCCGCCGCCCACGGGATTGAGATCGTCGCCATGTATGCGGACGCGGGCAAGAGCGGGTTGCGAATAAACGGGCGCGATGGAATGATAAAACTGATCGACGACGTCCTGGCCGGCGCAGCCAATTTCAGCGTAATACTGGTCTACGACGTCAGCCGCTGGGGGCGTTTTCAGGACGTGGACGAAAGCGCGCACTACGAATTCCTGTGCCGTCGCGCCGGGATCGATATCGTCTATTGCGCGGAGCCGTTTCAAAACGACGGCTCTACGATGTCATCGATACTTAAGAACCTCAAGCGCACCATGGCTGCCGAATACAGCCGTGAGCTGTCGGGCAAGGTGTTTGCGGCGCAGAGCAGGTTCGCGCTCATGGGGTTTAAGCAAGGCGGATCGGCCGGCTATGCGCTTCGTCGTGCGGTGCTGGACAAGGATGGGCGCGTGCGGCGTACGCTGCGGGCGGGCGACCGCAAAGGCGCCCTTACAAACCGTGTGGTGTTTGTGCCGGGACCGCCGAATGAGGTCGCCGTACTGCGGCGCATTTACGACCTGTACCTGCATCATCGCTTGGGTGACGCCGCAATTGCCAGGCTGATGAACAAGGAACATACCCGAGCGAGTCGGGGCGCCTCTGGACCGCTCCTGTCGTGCACACGATACTCACTCATGAAAAATATGCCGGCTCCGTTGTCTACAACCGTACCAGTTACGCCATGCATACTCCGCCGAGCCTGAATCCGCCGGAAAGCTGGGTATTGAAGCGAGACGCGTTTGAAGCGCTGGTTCCGTTGTCCACGTTCCATGCCGCCCAGCAGGAACGCCAGGCGCGGGGACAGCGAATTGCCACGCCTGATCTGCTTGAAATGCTGCGCCTGGTGCATAGGGCGCATGGCGAGGTCAGCACCCGATTGATCGACCTTACTCCCGGCCTGCCGCCGCACAAAGTTTTCGTTACGCGCTTCGGCACCCTGACAAACGCGTACACGCTGGCCGGCGTCCCGCCGACAACGCGGGCGGCTAAGTACGTCGAATCGTGGCGACGGATAGAAACGGTGCGGAATGCGACCATGGCCAGCCTTACCGGCCTGATCGCGCAGGCAGGTGCCGCCAGCTCGCCAACACATGGGAAGAACACGATCTCCATCAACGACAACCTGATCGTGAAAATGGTTGTCGCCCGGAGCCGCCGGTATCATGAAGGCCGGCCCCTGCGCTGGCACGTCGATATGCCCAGTGCACAAAAAGTGGACTTCGTCATCGCGGTCCAGCTCAACCCAGAAAACAACGCTCCAGCTGCATACTTTCTCTTTCCGGTGGCGCTGGTCGGCTTACGAAAGATGACCATCTGCGAAGAGGCGCCGCAACGCGTAGCTGAATACCGGCACGCCGTATTGGAATCGATGTTCGGGCTGGAGCGAGGCGAAGGTTAGCCCGTTTGCCGGATGGACGCTTTGGCTTCGCCGCTTGCTACGCCGAGCCGTTCGGTTCGCTGGCGGGCGCCTGCGATCTTGTATGTGAGTACGGCGAGAATAATAAGGTTGAAAAAGCCAAGCGTGTCGAAAAATGTCTGCATGGGTCGATCTCGTTAGGGAAAATCACATTGTCGAGGACGCAGATCAATTCGACCCATTGGCACCAGAAAATTTTCATATTCTATGCGCGAAAAATTTGAGGGATCGACCGGTGTGCTGCGTGTAGGCCGGGGGGGGCTTCGGCTCCCCCCCCCTCAAAAGGCGGCGCTATGCAAGGCGAGCTAGCAGCTTCTGGCGCCGGCTCACCTAAACCAGACCAGGGCGCAGGCGACACCGGCTGTTTGAAACAAAGCCATTACCAGAATCGCCCGTATCACTGCATTCTTCATTTCGTCACATGCGTGTGCTAATCGGTCGTACACGGTGTTCTCCGGTTGAATGTAGGAGAAGTATAAGCCATTTTATTGGAGCGGCTTGCTCGCCGCCCAACGAGGCCGTAGCGGTCGAGCAGACCCATATGATTTGAAATAGCCTGTCCGGTAGACGGACGCTTTGGCCTTGCCGATGTCCACGTCGAGCCGTTCGGACCGCCGACTGGCGCTCGCCAACTTGAATGCGAGCACGGTCAAAGAGATCGCATTGAAAACTGCAAGCGTGTCGAAAAATGTCTGCATTGGTTTGGGCTTGTTGGGGAAAGCCACATTGTCGAGGACGCCGATCAATGGGCCGAGCGCAGCACCAAAATACTTTTTTATATTCTGTGCGCGAAAAATTTTGAGGGATCGACCGGTGCGAGCGAGCAGGCGGGGAGGGGGCTTTGCCTCCCCCCCCCCCCTGGTCAGCAATCACGAACGGCGGCAACCCGCCGACCTTCCCAGCGGCGTAGGGCGGCACAACGAGGCGTTGACGTTGACCAGATCGGCATTGGCGGCCGTGTACAGCACGGCGTACTCCTTGCCGGTCAGGCCAGACAGGCGGGTCAGGAAGGTCACAGTTTTGCGCACGCCGGCAATCATCTTGATGCGCATCATCTCTTCGTTGCGCTTCACGACCGCATCAGCGAGGCCGTGGCGGTCGATCAGACCCGCTTTGATCACTTCCCCCACCTTGTTGTTCAAAGCCGCGCTGGCGGTCTTCTCAAGCAGCCGGAGGTGCCGCGCCATGCAGCCAGCGCGTCGGTTTTTTAGGGCTACGTGCATCGGCGCCTCCAGCAGATCGATTTCCCGCGATACGTTGCTGACAGATTTCGGTGCACCGGCTGACGACGCGCCCCCAGTCCGGCACTACCTCGTGGACGTTTGCCAGCACGTTGGCCAAATCGTTGGCGTCATAGGCGCACAAGCCTAATAGAAGGGCTACTCCCGCCCCAACGCCGTCAATGACATATAACGCAAATTCAGACGCCCCAATTGCCTGCCCAAGAATATTACAAGCCTACGCACTGCAAAATAAAATTTACTACTCGTAAACTTTTTCAAATCTACCACCGTAGTCTTTTGCCTTATCATCCGACGGGCCAGCTATAACAAGGAAAGCAGCATTAGGCTCCCGGCAATTTGCAAACAGTACATAATTTCCATCTGAAACCGAAACGGCGCCGTCGCCCACCTCAATTTCCCCACCTAATTTCATCGCACGAAACGCCTTTTCCATATCTTTTTTACATTCCGATTTTGAGCTATATTTGTATTCGAACTGAATGATATAGATGGCTGGTGGGCCGCTCAGTTCTTCATTCACTTTTCCACACGCCGCAACTTGCGTCCGTAGGCTTTCTACCGCTTTCATCTCTGTAAGACACGCGTCCAATCTAGGGAGCGGAATAGGAACTTTAGCCTTTTCGTAGCTAATCACACCGTTGAATAGCGCCACCTTGGTACCTGGCTCGGAGGAAATATGAACACATAGCCAAATCAGGAGGGGAACAAAGATGGCCGCCACCAGCAAACCAAATAATGCTAACCTTGATTCAATCAACTTGGCCATGAAATCCCAAAGCGTACGGCCATTTGGTTGCGGAGAATCCATAAAAATCCCTTAAGCTTATACTCATCTCTCAATTTGGCCTCGATTTATCGTTGGATGAGGCCAGCGACTGCAATCCTGGATTCCAAAAAATTGCCAAAGTATGTTTTGCTTCAAAGTAAGCAACATTGATACCGCCAACTAAAATCTTACGTCTGCTCCTGGCCCAAAGCGGAAGTTCGGCCAGTGTAACGCAATGATTGCCTTTGTGGAAACAAAGCTTCGCCTGACGCGCTTGTGTCCATACTTGGACTCCAAGCGAAAGACAGTGGCTCCGTTAGTTCTGAACTACAGATGCTTCGGCGAACCGCGCGAATGAGATGCTTGGGGGGAGCAACTCGACCTTTGCTTCGATACGGTCCAGCTTGACCAATACGTCATCAAAACGCAAGAGGAGTGCCTGTACGATGTCGCTAAGCTGGTCAGGCCGTTTGCTTGGTACGGCGTCTTTCGAGGCGTCAGCCGTCGAGACCAGCGGATGCGGGCACAGCACGCTGCGGAAGGGAAATTTGAACATACGGTAGTCGGCCGAGCCGCGTGAGGGTGAAGTCAACATCATGTCAGGCGCCTAGCTATTCGACCGACTATTTGACCCTCGCCGCTGGGAGTTCATGCGATGTGCGCCGCCCTGGCGGTAGGCTTGCTCCACCTCACCCCGTCCGCCGCCGTTGGACTCAATCCGTCGATGCACCGGTAGCTGCCTCATGCGGTTGGGCTGTCAGCACGTGCATACCATTCTGCGCCTCTTTCCGCTTGGCCTGAACGATGCGGTACACGCTTGCGACACCGATGCTCAAGGCTTTGGCGACCTGCTCCTTACTTCGGCCCGCAGCCAGCAGCGCATGCACCTCTGCGGCTTTTGCGCGAGCCGTGGGCGCCGCGCCTTTGTAGGTCCGCTGTTCAAGTGGCAATGTCTTGTCCTTGGCCTTTGCCGCCTCGATACCGATACGCTGGCGCACCAGCATCTGATCGCGCTCAAACTGGGCGACGCTGGCGAAGATATTCAACATGAGCGTGCCGGTCGCCGTCGTCGTGTCAATGTTCATGTCCAGAATGCGGATCGACGCGCCGATCTCGGCTAAGCGCTTGGTGATATCGACCATGTCGGCGATATTGCGGGCAGCTCGGTCGATCTTGGTGATCGTCACCACATCGCCACGCTCCAGCTCCTTCATCATCGTCGCCCATTGGGCGCGCCCAGCCATGTCCGTGGCGCTGACCTGTTCCGAAACGATCTTATCGCACCCGGCACGCTTCAACTGCTCGACTTGGTCAGCAAGCCCGTACTGCTGGTCGAAGGTTGAGGTTCGGGCATATCCGTATATGGTCATGTTCGCATTCCGTTTATCAATAGGGTCTAGATGCATTGATAATACTGATTATCGGACTCGTTTACAACCCTACTGATCGATTTTTTTCACCATTGCCTGCCGATCAGTGGGGCAAGGCCCGTGATAGTAGCAACGGCGGCAGATAATGCGTTGCGCGGGAACCAATTGCATTACTGAGCCGGAGGCGTGGATCCTGCGTCGTGCGTCCGAGCGGATGACCTGTATAAAAAAATCAGCGGATCGGACAGCGTACTCAAATGCGGATAGAATAAAGACAACTAATTAACGAAGGGCATTTTATGTTGCAGTGCAATCTTGATGTGTTCTTAAAGGAGAACAGGATCGAGCCGGGTGATTGGCAATCCAGCAATATCTCTTGGGAACAGTTGCTCCTAATCGGGCAGGATCACGAGAATCAACAAGCAGCTCTGGAAGCCAGCGCTATATCGAATGCCAGTGTCATACAACGATTTAAAGGCGTACATTCTGTTCGATGGCGCGTCAAGGATTCAAGCCACCTCATGGCAAAGATTATACGAAAACGGGTCGCGAAAGAGCCAAAGTACATGGACATATCGGCGACAAATTACATCGAAGTAGTCGATGATCTGGTCGGCCTCCGCGCCCTGCACCTGTTTAAAGAGGACTGCTTAGAGATCGACCGCGAGGTACGTGCAATATTTCCGTTAAAAGAGAACCCCATGGCGCATATTCGCGAAGGCGACAATCCTGAGCTTACAGCGCAGTATGAAAAAGCGGGTATGGGCGTTAATAAGCACAAAGACAACTACCGGTCAATACATTACATTCTGACAACAAGGCCCACGCTTCGCGTTGTCAATATTGAGCTTCAAGTGCGCACTATCTTTGAAGAAGGCTGGAGTGAGATCGATCACACGGTACGTTACCCGAATTTTCCCAACAATCAACAGTTGAGGGGCATGCTGAACATTCTAAATGGGATGACTGGGCAGGCCGACGATACGGGTGGGCTAATCCATAAACTGAGCAAGGAACTGCAGTCAGCGGTGCGTGAGGATCACGATAACGCCCAATTTGATGAGACGGGCGAAAAAAGCGATTTGGCGCAAGAAGAGGCCGGTAGTAGCGCGGCCGAGTCACTGCCCGGCGACCCTCCTGTCCCGGGCGGCAAGCAATCGACGGATGGAGAGCAGCCTGTGCTCGGTCAGGCTCAGGATGAGCAGTCCACGGCCGGCTTGTCAACGATTGGCGGCGGTTCCATCTCCGCGTTAACTGAACGCCAAGCGGCCATGTTTCCTTCGTCGGCGACCGGGTATCAGCCCTCAACATTTGCTGTAGCGCAGCAGACCCTGGAGAAACACAATGCGGCCATGGAAGCGCTCAAGAACATCAATCAGGTCGGTGCGGTGGTAAGGGCGATGGAGGAGCGGAACGTAGCCGCTCGCTCGTTTAAGGTGCTGGGCGAGCACAACGCGGCCATGAAGGCGCTTGACAACATCAATCAGGTCGGTGCAGTGGTGAAGGCGATGGAGGAGCGGAATGTCGCCGCTCGCTCGTTTACAGAGATAAGTCAAGTTGGTGCGGCGGTGAAAGTGTTGGAGGAGCAGGACGCGATCAAAAAAGCGCTGGGTGGTCATGACGTGGACGTCATAAGGAAGGTGCTGGACGAACAGGATGCAATGAAGAGAGCGCTGGGCGGCCACGGCGTCGACGTCATAAGGAAGGCGTTGGACGAACAGGACGCAATGAAGAGGGCATTAAAGGGTATGACTCCTCCCGATTTTTAACAGCAGCCAAACATTGTATGCGACGAGCTTGGCCAGCGGCGCCCCACGGATAGTTTTTCGGGGCCATACGCCAGCCAAGCGCCCCGCTAAACGCCCGTATCGGGTGCGCCATGCTGCAAGCCATTCTGGAGTCGCGTCTCCTCAAACCCAGCCTGCCTGTCTATGTGTTTGCTCATTTTTAAGGCCCGCTCGCTGCGCCTCCGTAGGCGCCCACGATTTCAATATCGGTATCCTGAACGTGCGCGTTTATAGGGCTTTCCAAAAAGGTGTGTAAAGCAATTCCTTTCAAGGCGCGAAATGCCTTGCTAATTTCATTTTTGCAACTTTTTGAGGGCGGCCATTGAGCACTAAGCATAAGCAACCGAATAAAAAGAGCGGGTTCGACAGCGCCGCGCCAGCGTTGAAGAAGGATCTGCTTTCCTCGCTGGCAAGCGCCACAATAGAAGGAGGCATCGTAGACGTTTGGACTGACGATCGGTTTAAAAGCGTAAAGTGCACCGTCGCCAAATATTACGGCCGCTGGCTAAGCGATTACGACGTGAACGGGATCATTATTGATAACGTCTTTCATCGCCTCCACAGCTTAGACGCAGCCAGCCAGGCACAAGAACTATCCTCCCAATTGACCGCCGCGCAAATCGCCGAGACGGCTGACGACATAGTTTCATTTTTAAGAACAATTCCGCGTAGCTACGATATTTTGTTTCCTCTTCCCCAGCTTCAGCTTGCCAGCGACTTCGTTTTGTCGGGGCCGATTTCGTTCGTATCGAGACCGCTAAGCGCGTGTTTTTCAGGTCCGTCTCACACGACATTGGCGGAACTGGTTGCGAGAGAAGGGCTTGCCTTGCCGGCAAGTATGCCCTCGCCACCCTCGCCCAGACGCATGTATCTCAAAGTCAGCGCGACAGGCTTTATCCGAGCTACGCGTGCTGCCTCTGCAATGCATGATGCCATGGCACTAATGAAACGAACCATCCAAGTTGGCGTCGAAAAGCGGATTTTTGAACGCAGACGAGACCGACTTGGCCTGCTTGCATTTGCTCTCCGAGAAAAAGAAGCTCAACCTACGCTTGAGGCGTTGGTGTATGACATGACAGCAGGCGTCGAAAACCCCAAGCAGCTCAAGCTCGGCTTGGGTATGTCCAGCTATTTGAATGATATCGTGGTGCCCAATTGGCCGCCGGAAACGGCACTACCCAACGTTAATTACACAGTTGATCGATACATCAAGACTGCTTTGTGCCTTTCGATCAGTGCCCTCTCAGAACCGTCGGCGGCGGCTGACTCTGCTGGCTTGAGAAGCGCATTTGAGTGGGCTTTTGACGCCGCTGCGGACGATGAGGCCATCGGTGGCTGCATCAAAACTTGCATCGCCCTCGAAGCAGCACTCGGCGAAGACTCTGAAGAGCGAGGCATCACCGAGAGAATTGCCGACAGAGTGGGCTATCTGATTGGAACCAACCCCGAAAATCGCAAGGAGCTACGTGATCAAATGCGTAATTTCTATAAGTTACGCTCAAGCCTCGTGCACGGAAAGCAATCAACGATCAATCCCGGCGACCACATTGTTGAACAGCATGGCCGAGCGATATTGAAGATGGTGCTCCGTAAGGAGATGACCGCGATTGAAAAATGGTGGCACTCACGACCGCAGTCCAATTTTGTACGGTGACCACCGTCGCATAATACTGCCGGCGCTTCCACGACAGACTGACTGGACCGTCCGTGGTGCATGCCTGTTAAGTTCGCCAGGCGGCCCGCCAAGCGCCCGTACCGCTTGCGCCATGCCCGAGGCGGTCGCGCTGGCACGGCATCGTCTGCGCACCCGCCGATGCGGCCTATGAGCTTGCACCGGGCCGGTTGCGCGCGCTCCATCGATGACGGAGTCAGCGTGCTGCGATACCGTAGTGCGAGGCAGTGGCGGCACGCTAACGCGCCACCTCGGAAGTAAAGCGAATGAAAATTCCCCTCGTGCGCGCGAGGACTTGAGGAAGGGGCGTAGCCGGCCTCCGAGGCACGGCACGGCCACGATGTCGGCCATCCACACCCGGCGGCCCAGATGGACCGCCAGGCGGGTTTCGGTCAGCGCCACGACGGTGCGCACATCGCCATCGTCCAGCGTCACCAACGAGCTGCTAGACGCCTTGGCGGCGCGCAGGATTTTGGCCAAGTTGATCTCAAACGCGGCCTCAAGGACAGGGCGACGGCTTTCAAAGACGCGCCAAGACGGGCTAGGCGGGGGCCAAGAAACGTAAAGGCTACGGCCCATTAGAGCGGACGCCAAGCTCGCGCGCGTGAAGGCCAGTCAGCACCCTCTCCACCGGTCCTAGCGCCGAGAACCGCTGCTCCACACCCGCCACGTTCTTTCTCTCTTTGTCACCAGACTTCTCCCTGCTTTGCACAAAGTTGGATGATGGTTAAGTCATTGATATATAAGGATAATATATATATAAATATATTACCTTCTCCACTTCTCCTACCCCCACCTACTAGCTTACAATCTCGCACCGCAAGTTCGCTTAGCCCAGAGGACAATATTATGAAATGCCCGCATTGCACAATCGAAATTCACCCAGCATTTGGCGGAACAATCGTGACGGATGGGCGCGAAATCTTCAGAGCGAAAAGCGCAGCCGATGTTGTATGTAACTGGTACGTGAACTCCATGACCTGCCCGGCGTGTGCGAGAGCAATTCTATTCTTAAGAGAAGTGGGAGTAGGCGTTAATGCAGACACCACCCGTCTCATCGTTCCGAAGAGTGCGGCGCGCGCGAAAGCGCCGACGATGGTTCCAGCAGAAATCGCCGAAGATTTCAACGAAAGTTGCTTGGTCATTACAGATAGTCCTAAGGCTTCAGCCGCATTGAGCCGCCGATGCTTGCAAGGGGTACTACGCGAGCAGGGCTTTACCCAACATGATTTAGCCCCGGCCATTCAGGCGGTGCTGGCTTCAAAGGTGCTGCCGAGTGCGCTGGCAACTAGTCTGGACGCTATACGCAATATCGGGAATTTTGCGGCACATCCCATGAAAGATAAGGCCAGCGGCAGCATACTACCCGTTGAACCTGAGGAAGCGGAATGGAATTTGGATGTGCTGGAAGAGCTGTTCGATTTTTTCTATGTGCAGCCGGCCTTGGCTAACGCGAAAATCGCGGCGCTCAACGCGAAACTTGCCACCGCAGGCAAGCCACCGATTAAATAACCGTCTGTAAGCGCCAGCCCGTGCTACTGCTATTTCTGCTATTCGGCTACTGATTTCAAATGTTGCTGGGGGGTAATAATCGATACGTTTGAGAGATTGCATTCGGAGGACGAGTTGTAGATCGTGCTAAAGGTCAGCTTTGATGTAACGCCGATATTGACTCGGTTGAGCGGAATGCGGCGAAAACGTCCAAACGTAGACGCAGCGAGAGCAGTGTGCCGCCAGCCATCGTGGTGGATTTTTTCCATGGTGATGCAGATGTCAGTGGCCCTTGTTGACAGTGGTTATCGCCGACAGGCCCGTATGTCGGCCCCGTTTGCGACGGGGCCGATCAGTTTGACGTAATTTGCTACTGCTATTCGAGCTATTCTGCTATTTGATGCAAACAGCGATGTCAGGACAAGATTAGCTCAATCGCAGCAATAGCTGTAGCAGAGGTATCACCGGTCGCTACTGCGGCAACAGGGCGGGGTTTACCTTCACCAAGCGCGGATTTTCGCCTACGACCTTAACGTGACCCAGCGACGTCAGTGTTTCCAGGACAGGTTCCAGAACGGCCTTCTTGCGCAACGGCTTGGGGCCGCGCTGCATCAGGTCAAGCATGGAGAATTCACGCACATCCTGCTCGACGCACTTCGCACGCAGCCAGCTACCCAACTTCGCCGCGTTCTCCACTTCCAATGGCACGGCCACGCCGTTCAAGACACGCTGGGACTCGTTCAGGTGCCAACGCAGAATTTCCGCAGCGCCGACCATGTGTTCCTTGCTGATGTCTCCGCTGCTGTCCTCTGCGACGTGGAACAAGGCGGCCAGACGAACAGCATTGTCCGCCGTTTTGCTGGCTACGTCGCGCACATCATGGAGTTCACCGCCATCTCCAAGTTGCAGCTCGAGTTCGTTGTAGAACCCCACCCAAGCATCTTTTGCCTCGGGCGACAGGTGCAGCATGGGCGGTTGCAAGCGGCCGTTTTGGATTGGCTGTGGCAGCTTCAAAATGTCCGCCAAGCGCTCACGGAAACGCTCCAGCAGCGGCCACTCAGTCGGAGGTTCAATATATCGACGCGTTCCTTGCGTGGACTGCGGGCAGGTGATGAGGAAGCGAGCCAGGAAACCCGTACCGCGAGCCAAGCCATTCGATCCGTCGAAGAAGGCTTTCAGCGTGGGGGCCTGGACCTGGATCGCGACTGTCAAGCGCCCCTCGGCCGTAAACGACGCGGTCGTGCTACGGTCAGTGCGGATCGGCTTGCCATCCCATAATTGATTGATCGTTGCCATGTTCCGCACTTGCGCGTCCTTGCTCATACCGTGGCCACCAAAAACCGCGCCGCCCTCGGACGAGATCAGGCCGGCGGACGGCCATTCAGTCGCGATGCCACGCACCAACGCCTCTGGAGTCGTGTCGCTATAAATCAAGCGCGCGACGACAGGACGAGCAGGTTTGGCGGCCTCATGCTCGCGGAGTTGCGCTTTGGTAGAGTCCGTGTTCTCGCTTGCCTTAGTCTTCTGTTTGATACGGTCCGTCAAACCTTGTTTCACAGCGTCCCACGCCGCCATGTCAGCGGCATAATTCGACACCAGCGTCTCGGCGAGCCTTGCTTGCTCTTTCTCATACTCGGCCACTGGCTTGGCGAAGTAGTTGTCCAGGCTGGACTTACGCTCGCCGGAATCGGCCACCACCAAGAAGTACAGGCTCAGCGGACCATGCAGGCTAGACGCGCGTTCGACATCAAACTGACTTTGTGCAGCCAGCGAGAGGGTCGCCAAGGCCGAGCACCCCACCATTGGCATCGGCGCCTGGACGAACTGCTGGACCTCCACGACAGCATCACGAACAATCAGAGGCAGCGCATGCAAGGGGTATGCAGTCGCAACGCCTGGGTGTTTAAGGATTTCGGGCGTGCGCCATTCAGAAGAGTCGAGGCCAGCCATGAGGTTCGCCAGCAGTTTGCTGATATCGATGCCCTTGATGCGCTCTTCGCCTGCTAAGCGCTCAATCGTGCCGATGCCAATCCCGCCTTCTGCTTTCAGACTGAGCCACGTCGCCCGCAACTGGCCCCCATCATACTTCGCGCTCTTGCTGCTCCACTCAACTGCCAGTTCGTAAGCTTGCTGGTCTGCGCGCAGGCTTTTCAGTGCCATCAGGACGCTGATCCAGATATCGTAGTCGTCGGCGGGAATGTCCGACAGATTACGTTTCACGCTCGCTACTTCGATGTCGGTCAGCGAACTGGCGGTTGCTGGCGGGTTGGCCTGCTCGCGCTCTTGAATGCTTGGCTTGCGGATCTGTTCGACAATCCACTTCGGCAGTTCTGCGACTTCGTGGCCTTCAAACAGGTCACTGGAACCCTCCCAATCGTACCGCTTGCCGGATGCGTGCATGGAGCCGGGGCCGACGGTATAGCCGCCACTTCCTTTGAAGTCTACGTTCTCGCACAGCTTGTTGGAAAAGTTGTTGCCGATCTCGGTCAGAAAGAACATGTGACGGCCACCGGCACCACTCATTACTTCCGCCGTGTCCGGCAACGCCCCGTACTGACTGATAAGGCTTTCCAATGCGTGTTCGCCGCCTTCTTTATAGCTGTCCACATCGACGACAACCAGCATTTTGCCGCTGTCTTTGATCTCGACGCCAGTGCGAATGCCGTAATTAATGTCTTTCTCCATGAACCACATGTTGATCAGCCCCGCATCCGTAGTTGCTTCTTTGAAGCTGCCCAATCGGCGCGGATGCTTGCCCGCCTTGCAACGGCCGTGCGCTGCACCGCAGGTGCACTGGCCTTTCTCGTTGATGCCATGAAGAGGGAATACGGGGAAGCCCAAGGCTGCCATCTTGAGTGCCGCCGCATGGGCATGCGTCAGTGCAACTTTGACGGACGAGGCCGTCAGATCCCCACTCATGCTGCCTCCGTTGCACACTGCGCGACAAAAGCTTCGATATCGGCGGCGTACCACCCGGTGACGCTCGAACCGAGCTTAAACGGTTGTGGGAATTTCCCGTCGCGAACCCAACGCCAGATCGTGGCTGGACTGACCGGCAACATCCCGGCCCGCTTGGGAGTGGATGCAATATCGGCAATCCGTACAATTACTTTATTCATTTCTTATCCTTATTTATTTAAAATTTAATAACATTTCTTGCCTTTCGTGTTGAAGAAGCGAAATCATAACCGCAATGCCGACGGCCGTCAAAATAAATTTCTTCTTTAGGCGAAGTTGAAAGATGAACACCGCATGAAGCGACCATTTTCGACGAAAATGCACAAAAATAGACCGAAAAAAACCGAAGGCGACAAAGCTCGACTAAAAACGACGTAAATGAACAAAAAAAGACCGAAAAAAACCAAAAGCGACATAGCTCAACGTTAATGAGCAAAAAACAAAAAGGCGCCAAGGCGCCATATGTTTAGTTTGGAACTTGCTGCCGCAATTCATCCAGGTAATCAGCCCACCGCTGCATCATCAGCCGACGCGCAGGGAGGTGGGCCGTGCGGTTGTACGCTCGGCCGTTGACGTCTTTCACAGCGTGCGCGAGCTGGTGTTCGATCAAATCCACACGCTCCTCCAGCACCTCATCGAGGATCGTACGAGCAGTGGCCCGAAAGCCGTGTGCCGTCATGACCTCTTTCGCGTAACCCAAGCCGCGTAGGCAGGCATTGATGGTGTTTTCGCTCATGCATCGATCTTCAGTGCGAATACTCGGGAAAACGTACCTGCCGTGCCCGGTCATCGTATGCAGGCGCGTCAAAATCACAATGGCTTGGGTTGCTAACGGGACGATATGGTCATTTTTCATCTTCATTTTGACGCCGGGGATGCGCCACTCGCCAGCTACGAGGTCAATTTCGGACCATTCAGCGCTGCGCAATTCGCCAGGACGGACGAAGAGGAGGGGCGACAACTTTAGGGCGGCTGCCGCATATTGGTGACCGGAATAACCGTGAATTGCTCGCATGAGCCTGCCCACCTCAATGGGGTCAGTAATGGCGGGGTAGTGGTTTTGTGGCACGGGTGAAAGCGCGCCACGGAGGTCTTGCGTAACGTCGCGTTCGGCCAAGCCCAAAGCGACGGCATAACGGAACACTTGGCCGCACAACTGTTTCACGCGGTGCGCCGATTCGATGGCGCCCCTGGCCTCCATACGCTGGACTGCAAGCAGTACGTCACGCGGTTTGATCTGCGAAATGGCCAAGCTGCCGATTTGAGAAAAGATATTGCGGGTCAGCCAGCTTTCTACCTTAATCTGCGTCGTCTCTGCGCGGAGCACGGCGGTCTTGACGAGCCATTCCCGCGCGACAGATTCAAACGTCTGTTGCTCAAGCAGAATTTGCTCCTGCTTTTTGGCGCGTTTGGCACTGGATGGATCGACGCCATCGGCCAGCAGTGCCCGAGCTTCTTGAAGGCGCTGACGGGCCTTCGCCAAGGTCACCTCCGGGTAGGTGCCAAACGCAGCAGTTTTCCGGCTACCGTTGAAACGGTAATCATAGCGCCAGTATTTGCCAGCAGATTTGACGAGCAAGTACATGCCGTCACCATCTTGATACTTCTTATTACTGTCACCAATAGGTTTAACTTGGCGAACAAAGGTATCGGTCAAAGCCATAAATCTTATCCTTTGCAAAAGCTCTACGGAGCCTAAAGCTGTACCAGTCGGAGTGACGGTACTTAATCCGTAGGGTTGAGAGGTACCGCCAGAGGTACCGCCCAAGTGTTGAGCTGGGATAAGATTTCATGAGACGCCACGACATAACAAAAAACCCGCCCTGCCTAGAGGGCATGCGGGTCTTGAGATTGTGTGCGACGATTTGATTCATATTAAGAGTAGTGTGCTGGTCCCCCCGACTGGAATCGAACCAGTATCCCACGCTTAGGAGGCATGTGCACTATCCATTGTGCTACGGGGAGGACGCCGTGAAGCGAGCGCCATTATAGCCCAGCGCCGGCGCGGCCGGCGGAATTTGGGCGCGGAATCCGCCTGCTGGCCGTCCAGTATGGGTACAATGCTGCTTTCCATCCAAACCACCGGCTCGCCCGGCGCCACGCGCCGGCCGCCGATCATCTATTACTTATATGGCAGTCATCTCTCTTTCATCGGCGCAACTGGCGTTCGGCCACGTCGCGCTGCTCGACCATGCGGAATTTTCTTTGGAGTCCGGCGAGCGCGTCGGCCTGATCGGCCGCAACGGCACCGGCAAGTCGTCGCTGCTGAAGGTGATCTCGGGCCGCTTCAAGCTCGACGACGGCTTGCTGGTGATGCAACAAAACCTCCAGATCGCCTACGTCGAGCAGGAACCGGTGTTCGATCCCGAAATGAACGTGCACGACGCCGTGGCCGCCGGCATGGGCGAACTGCCGGCGCTGCTGAAGGAATACGACGCGCTCACCGGTCAGTTCGGCCAGGGCAACGACGACGCCGTCATGGAGCGCATGCACGACATCCAGGTCAAGCTCGACGCCGGCGATGCCTGGAACCTGTCGAACAAGGTCGAAACCGTGCTCGACAAGCTAAACCTGACCGGCGACATGCTCATGAAGACGCTCTCGGGCGGCATGCAAAAGCGCGTGGCGCTGGCGCGCGCGCTGGTGTCGGCGCCGGACGTGCTGCTGCTCGACGAACCGACCAACCATCTCGATTTCAGCTCCATCCTGTGGCTCGAGGGCCTGCTGCGCGACTTCAAGGGCAGCGTGCTGTTCATCACCCACGACCGCTCCTTCCTCGACAACGTCGCCACCCGCATCATCGAGCTCGACCGCGGCCGCCTGCTGTCGTACCCGGGCAACTTCACCACCTACCAGAGCCGCAAGGCCGAGCAACTGGAGAACGAGGAAGTCGAGAACGCCAAGTTCGACAAGTTCCTGGCGCAGGAGGAGGTGTGGATACGCAAGGGCGTCAAGGCGCGCCGCGTGCGCGACGAGGGCCGCGTGCGCCGCCTCGAGGCGCTGCGCCTGCAGCGCTCGGCGCGCCGCGAACAGCAGGGCCAGGTCAAGCTGGAGGTCGGTTCGGGCGAGCGCTCGGGCAAGATCGTCGCCGAGCTCGAAAACGTCAGCAAGCGCTTCGGCGACCGGGTCATCGTCGACAACTTCACCGGTACCATCCTGCGCGGCGACAAGGTCGGCCTGATCGGCGCCAACGGCGCCGGCAAGACCACCCTGCTCAAGATGATCCTGGGCGAACTGACGCCGGACGAGGGCAGCGCCCGCCTGGGCACCAAGCTGCAGGTGGCGTACTTCGACCAGATGCGCACCCAGCTCAACGAGGAGGCCAGCCTGATCGACACCATTTCGCCGGGCAGCGACTGGGTCGAGGTCAACGGCCAGCGCAAGCACTCGATGAGCTATCTGAACGACTTCCTGTTCTCGCCCGAGCGCTCGCGTTCGCCGGTCAAGTCGCTCTCCGGCGGCGAGCGCAACCGCCTGCTGCTGGCGCGCCTGTTCGCCAAGCCGGCCAACTGCCTGGTGCTCGACGAACCGACCAACGATCTGGACATCGACACCTTGGAGCTGCTGGAGGAGTTGCTTGAGGAATACACCGGCACCGTGTTCCTGGTCAGCCACGACCGCACCTTCCTCGACAACGTCGTCACCCAGGTCATCGTCGCCGAAGGGCAGGGCCAGTGGCGCGAGTTCGTCGGCGGCTACAGCGACTGGGAGCGGGTGCGCGACACCGTGGCCGCCGCGCCCAAGGCCAGGCCGGCCGCCGCCGTGAAGGCGGCCGAGCCGGTCTCGACCATGGCGGCGCCCGTGGCCAAGGCCAAAAAGCTCAGCTTCAAGGAGCAGCGCGAGCTCGACGAGCTGCCCAAGCAGATCGCCGCGCTCGAGGACGAGCAGAGCGCGCTGACCTTGCAGCTGTCGGACCCCGATTTCTACAAGAAGAACGCGGCCGAGGCCAAGCGGGTGCACGCCCGCGTCGAGGAGATCGAGGGCTTGCTGCTGGCCGCGCTGGAGAAATGGGAGCAGATTGAAGCGCGCCAGGGCTGATTTTGTGCAGGGCAATAAAAAAGTTGGTATCGGTGTAGTCAGATTACAATGATTTTATTATACTAGTTGCGTCTTGCACGGCGAGCGGGGCGCGCGGTGGGTTCTTGGCGCCGCGCCGCGCCGCAGCATTCCGCCGCCGCCCATCGTCCCGTCACCGCTCCAGGGCTGTAAACCGGCCCGCTCGGTGGCAGGCGCTGGAACCACGCGGGCCGCGCGCGGTCAAATGTGCGGCGGGGAAGCGGCGCCGCGCGGGTGGAGTTGTTCGGCGATTATTTTTGTTGCGGCAAGCACAGAATCTTGACTTTCTTAACGTCAACACGATACGCGTGAAAAAGCTGGAGACTGTTGTTGCGGTGTTATTATTCGGTGTCGAACATAATCGCTGGGCGGCCAGCGCGGCCGCCGGCGCGGTCCGCTTTTTGTTGTATCCGCGCAGCGATAAGAGTCGGCAATTGTTGCACACGGGGTGACCAATGGGGCCATTGGGCGCTTGGATAATTTTCACCGGTCGATGTGCCGTATGGCTATCTCTGGCAGGTCCGCGCGACTTCGCCGACCGTCGGTGACTCTAACCTAAGAAGAATAATGTTGAAAAATTTGCGAAACGATCAAGACACATTCGGCGTTCCCCCGGTCTGTCCCGCACGCCGGATCGCGGGCGGTTCGCGGCCCCTTCAGGTGTTGCGAGTTGGCACGGTATTGCTGTCCGGCGCGCTGTTGAACGCGCCCGCCTGGGCCCAGTTGTCCGATACGGTGCATCCGTTCGTCAGCGTCGCGCTCAACCGCGACGACAACCTGTTCCGCTTGTCCGACGATAGCGCCAGGGCCGTCGAAAGCCGGTCCGACACCATGCGCAGCCTGATCGCCGGCGCGTCGTTCGAGCGTCCCGTCGGGCGCCAGCTGCTGACCGGCCAGGCCAAGTTCTCGCGCGTGAGCTTCGAGCACAACGACCAGCTCGACTACACGGGCAAGGACCTCAGCGGTGACTGGGGCTGGTTCCTCGGCAACCACTTCGACGGCCATGTTGGCGCCGCCTACAGCGAGGTGCTGGCGCCGTTCTCCGACTTCAACGGCACTTCCGAGCGCAACCTGCGCAAGGTGCGGCGTGAGTACGCCGACGGCAACTGGGGTTTCCACCCGAGCTGGCGCTTGCGCGCCGGCTACAACCGCGAGCGCTACACCTACGAGCTGCTCTCGCAGCGCCAGAACGACCGTACCGAAACGTCGGTGATGTCCGGCGTCGACTACCTGGCCGCCAGCGGCAGCACCATCGGAGTGCAGCTGCGCCGCCTCAAGGGCAGCTATCCATTCCAGGAGTCGCTCGGCTTCACCGACAACGGCTACACCCAGGACGAGCAAAAGATCAGCATCCTGTGGCTCGTCTCGGGCGCCACCCAGGTCAATTTCCTGGGCGGCTTCGTGCAGCGCAAGCACGACTTCTTCAGCGCGCGCGACGACCGCGGCACCAACGGCCGGCTGATCGTGAGCACCGCGCCGACCGAGCAGGTCAAACTCAACGCCCAGCTGTACCGCGAATACGGCGCCATCGAGGGCGCCTTCGTCAATAGCGCGCTGATCAAGGGCATCGCGCTGGGCGCGTCCTGGGCGGTCACGTCCAAGATCGACGCGACGGCCAACTACAAGCACGAAAAACGCGACTTCTCGCCGTACTCGCTGTCCGGGGTGCAGTTGCCGCCATCGCAGCTGAGCGACACCAGCAACCGGCTCTCGGCCGGCGTGGCCTATCGGCCGTGGCGCAACCTGTCGCTGCAGGCGAGCGTGTTCCGTGACCGCCGCAGTGGCAGCCTGGCGGCCGGCACCAACTCCTACACGGCCAACGGGGCCGCCATCAACGCCACGCTGCAGTTCTGACCATGACGGCCAACGATATACCTTTGATCTCGTTCTTCCAGCGCGTGCTCGACCCGCTCATCATCATGGGCAGCCTGTACCTGTGCACGATGGCGCTGGGCGCGCCGTTCTCCGGCTACGAGCTGGTGCTCATGATTCTGGGGCATTTCATCGCCGCCGCCGCCTACCAGTATGTCGATCCGTACCGTACCTGGCGCGCCGGGCGCATGCTGGCGTACGCGCGCGACGTCTGCGTCGGCTGGCTCATCACGGTCGGCTTCCTGGTGTTCCTCGGCGCCGTCGGCGACATGACGCGCCATTACAACCGGCAAGTGGTGCTGCTGTGGTTCATCGTCACGCCGCTGGCCCTGCTGCTGATCCACCTGGCCGGGCGCCGCGTCGGCGCCGATCCCAACGCCCCGGGCGAGATGCGCTCGGTGGTGCTGATCGGCGCCAACGCCATGAGCCTGAAGTTCGCCGCCTCGGTCGGACGCAACCCCAACCTGTTCATGAAGGTGGCCGGCTACTTCGACGACCGCGCGCAAAACCGCTGGCCGGAGGACATGAAGGAGCCGATGCTCGGCGGCATGGCCGACATCGCCGGCTACGTGCGCGAGCACAGCATCAAGATCATCATGATCAGCCAGCCGGTGTCGGCCCAGCCGCGCATCCGCAAGCTGCTCGACGAGCTGCAGGACACCACGGCGTCGGTCTACTTCCTGCCCGACATCTATGTGTTCGACCTGATGCAGGCGCGCTTCGACACCGTCGGCGGCATGCCGGTGATCGCCATCTGCGAGTCGCCGTTCACCGGCCTGAACGGCATCCTCAAGCGCATCAGCGACATCGTCATCGCCGCGCTGATCCAGGTCATGTTGCTGCCGATCATGGCCGTCATCGCCGTGGCCGTCAAAATGTCCTCGCCCGGGCCGATCATCTTCCGCCAGCGCCGTTACGGCTTGAACGGCGAGGAGATCCTGGTCTACAAATTCCGCTCGATGACCGTGGCCGAGGACGGCGCCAAGGTGGTGCAGGCCAAGAAGGGCGACCAGCGGGTGACCAAGGTCGGCGCTTTCCTGCGCAAAAGCTCGCTGGACGAATTGCCGCAGTTCATCAACGTGCTGCAGGGGCGCATGAGCATTGTCGGCCCGCGCCCGCACGCGGTGGCGCACAACGAGCAATATCGCAAACTGATCAAGGGGTATATGCTGCGCCATAAGGTCAAGCCGGGCATCACCGGCTGGGCCCAGGTCAACGGCTTGCGCGGCGAGACCGAGACGCTCGACAAGATGGAGGCACGCATCAATTACGATCTCGACTATCTGCGCAAATGGTCGTTGTGGCTCGACTTGTGGATCATTTTGCGCACGGTGCACGTGGTGGCCAAGCGCGAGAATGCCCACTGACGGCCGGCCGGCACGAAAAGAGGGCGTCCCGGTACGAAAATTCCGGCCGCGCCGCGCTGGGAAGCGTTACAATCGCAGCAACTAAGATTGTCGTATGGGTATCTATGCCGTTGCCGGGTTTTTTGTATCGGCCGTTGCATCCGATACAAGTTTCCTGTAAATTGGTGCGGTGCGGCATTCGCTGGCGACAGCGGCCCATCGCTGACCGTGTAAATGATTTTCAAGGAGTAATTTTGAGCTATCACCCAACAGCGCGAACAGCGCGCGCGCGCGACGCGTTTTACCGCGGCGGCTGCGCCGTCGTCCTGCTCGCCGCCGCCGCCGGGCTGGTCGGCTGCGGCGACAAGAAGGAAAAAAGTTCCGGCCAGGCGCTCGCGAGCGTCGCCGGCACCGAGATCACGATGCTCCAGCTCAACGACGAGCTGCAGCGCGCCAACGTCGCGCCGGCCCAGCAGGAAACCGCCAAGAAGCAGGTGCTTGAGAGCCTGATCGACCGCCAGTTGCTGCAAAGCGCCGCGGCCGAGGAAAAGCTCGACCGCGATCCGAAGACGGTGCAGGCGATCGAACGCGCCAAGGCGCTGATCATCGCCCAGGCCTATATGCAAAAGCACGTGGGCCAGGGGACGCGCCCGAGCCGCCAGGAGCAGCAGGACTATTTCGACAAGAACCCGGGCTTTTTCAGCGCCCGCAAGCAGTTCGAGATGCGTCAGCTGATCCTGGCCACGGCCGATGTCACGCCCGAGGTGACCAAGCTCATCGACAGCGCCAAGTCGCTTGACGAAGTCGCCGAGCAGCTCGGCGCGCGCAACGTCAAGTTCGCGCGCAACCAGCTCGCGCGTACCAGCGCCGACTTGCCGCCGCAGCTGACCACGAAGCTGTTGGCCATGCCCAAGGGGCAGTTGTTCATCGTGCGCGAAGGCGAGCGCAGCGTGCTGAGCGTGATCACCGACATCAAGGACGCGCCCGTGACGTTCGATGCGGTCGCGCCGCAGATCGAGCAATTCCTGGTCAACGCCAAGAACAAGGAGGCGGCTGCGGCCGAGATCAAGCGCTTGCGCGCCGCCGCCAAGATCGAGTACCTGAACAAGGCGTTCGCGCCCGGGACTGCCCCGGCGGCCGCGGCGGCCGGCGTCCCGGCGGCTGCGGCCCCGGCTGCGACGTCCGACGACGACGCCCACGCCCGCGGCGTGGCCGGCCTGAAGTGACGCGGCGCGCCTTCGCGGCGCGCCATCGATTCGATAGCATACAACGCAGGATATAAAACATGATCAAACGATTCTCCCTCTGGCTGGCGGCGCTGGCCCTGGCCGCCGCCGGCGCCGCCCACGGCGCCGACCTGCCGCTGGGCACGGCCGACGTGATGAAAATTTCCGTCTACAACAACCCCGACCTGACCACCGAGGCGCGCGTGAGCGACGGCGGCTTCGTCACCTTCCCGCTGCTCGGCCAGGTGGCCGTGGCCGGCATGGCGCCGGCCGCCGCCGAGAAGAAGATCGCCGCGCTGCTCGACAGCGGCGGCTTCGTCAAAAATCCACAGGTCAACATCCTGGTGACCTTGATCCAGAGCCAGCAGGTGTCGGTGCTGGGCCAGGTCAACCGCCCGGGGCGCTTCCCGATCGACGCCAGCCGCAGCTTGCTCGACGTGCTGGCGCTGGCCGGCGGCGTCAACGCCGACGGCGGCGACGTCATTTCGGTGCTGCGCAAGCGCAACGGCGCCACCACCAAGGACAGCATCGACCTCGAGCAGATCATGCGCACCGGCAACCTCGGCGAGCTCGACCTGGCCGGTGGCGACGTCCTCTATGTCGAACGCGCGCCGCGCTTTTTCATCTATGGCGAAGTGCAGCGTCCGGGGCTGTTCCGCCTCGAGCGCAACATGACGGTGCTGCAGGCGCTGGCCGCCGGCGGCGGCCTGACCGCCCGCGGCACCGAGCGCGGCCTGCGCATCAAGCGCCGCGACGCGGCCGGCAAGCTGCAGATCATGGAGGCCCAGCACGACGACTTGGTGCGTCCGGACGATGTCGTCTACGTCAAGGAAAGCCTGTTCTGATGACGCCGCGCCCCGCCGTTTTTACCGCCCCCGTACTGAAAGCCCTATCATGAGCCTGAGCCAACTTCTTCTAGCCCTGCGCGCCCGCTACCGCATCGTCCTGCTGACCCTGGCCGTGACGGTGGCCGCCGCCGTCATCATCAGCCTGCTGCTGCCGAAAACCTACATGGCCGGCGTGGCGCTGGTGGTCAACTACAAGGGCGTCGACCCGGTCACCGGCCTGAGCCAGCCCACCCAGATGATGCCCGGCTATATCGCCACCCAGGTCGACATCATCAAAAGCCGCAGCACGGCGCTGCGCGTGGTCGACGACCTCAAGCTGGCCGACAGCCCGGCCGTGCGCCAGCAGTTCACCGACGCCACCGACGGGCGCGGCAACGTGCGCGACTGGCTCGCCGACCTGCTGCTGAGCAAGGTCGACGCGGTGCCCTCGCGCGAGAGCAGCGTCATCAACATCACCTTCAAGGGCACCGACCCGCAGTTCGTCGCGGCCGTGGCCAACAGCTTCGCCACCGCCTACCTGGGCCTGAGCGTGCAGCTGCGCACCGACCCGGTGCAGCAGGCGTCGGGCTACATCACCACCCAGATCAAGCTGCTGCGCGACCAGTACGAGCGGGCCCAGTCGCGCCTGTCGAAGTACCAGAGCGAGAACAACATCTACAGCGCCGACAACCGGGTCGACGTCGAGACCGCGCGCCTCAACGAACTGTCGAGTCAGCTGGTGGCCGTGCAAAGCCAGGTGATGGATGCGTCCTCGCGCCGCCGCCAGGCCGAAGGCAGCGCCACCACCTCGCCGGACGTGCAGGCCAACCCGCTGGTGCAGGGCCTGCGCAGCAGCCTGGCCGCGGCCGAGGCCAAGTTCGCCGACACCTCGCAGCGCCTGGCGCCGAACCACCCGCAATACATCGCCGCCAAGTCCGAGGTCGACAAACTGCGCAGCAACCTCGAGGACCAGGTGCGCCTGACCTCGAGCGGCGTGTCGGCCAACGCCAGCATCCTGCAGGCGCGCGAGAACGAACTGCGCGCCGCGCTGGCGGCGCAAAAGGCCAAGGTCCAGGCGCTCAACGGCGCGCGCGACGAGTTCAGCGTGCTCACCAACGAGATGGAAAACGCCCGCCGCGCCTACGAAATGGCCGGCCAGCGCTTCAACCAGACCAGCCTCGAAGGCCAGTCCAAGCAGGCCGACATCGCCGTGCTCACCGCCGCGACGGCGCCGCTGTCGCCGTCCGGTCCGCGGGTGCTGCTCAACGTCGCCCTGGCCGTCGTCATCGGCCTGGTGCTCGGCCTGGGCGCGGTGCTGGTGCTCGAACTGCTCGACCAGCGCGTGCGCTCCGTGTCCCACCTGGGCGAGGCGTTCGGCCTGCCGGTGCTGGGCGTGATCGACAAGCCGCGCGGGCGCGCCCGTGTGAAGAACAAGCCACGTCAGGCGCTGCCGCCCCCGGGCGACGACGCCCCGGCCTTGCAGGCGTGAGCGCCTGCGCCAACCATTTGGAGCCCCAAGCATGAATCCCACCCCTACCGTGCAAGCGTTCGCCGTCCCCGACCTGCGCGAGAAGGCGGCGCCGCCGCCGGACCGCTCGATCGGCGCCATCCTCATCAAGATCGGCCGGCTGTCGGCCGCCGACGCTGAAAAAGTGATCCGCCACCAGGTCGAGTACAACCTGCGCTTCGGCGACGCCGCGCTCGCGCTCGGCCTGCTCACCGAGGCCGACATCGAGTTCGCGCTGTCGCGTCAGTACGACTATCCCTACCTGCTGCGCGGCGAGAGCGCCATCAGCGAGAGCGTGGTGGCCGCCTACGAGCCGTTCACCGCGCGCGTCGAGGCGTTCCGCGCGCTGCGCAACCAGCTCATGTGGCGCTGGTTCGACGCCGGCGCCGAGCGCAAGGCGCTGGCCATCGCCAGCGCCGAGCGCGGCGACGGGCGCAGTTTCTTTGCCGCCAACCTGGCGGTGGTGTTCTCCCAGCAGGGCCAGCGCACCTTGCTGATCGACGCCGACCTGCGCAACCCCAGCCAGCACCAGTTGTTCGGGCTCGAGAACCGCGCCGGCCTGTCGTCGATCCTGTCGGGGCGCAACGGCGTCGAAGTGGTGCAGCGGGTCGCGCCGCTGCTGGACCTGTCGGTGCTGACGGCCGGCGCGCCGCCGCCGAACCCGTCCGAGCTGCTGGGGCGCCCGGCCTTCGGCCAGGTGCTGCGCGAGCTGGCCCAGCAGTTCGACGTGATCCTGATCGACACCCCGGCCACCGGCGACTGCTCGGACGCGCAGATGATCGGCGGGCGCGCCGGCGGCGCGCTGGTCGTGGCCCGCCAAAACACCAGCCATGTGCGCGACGTCCACGACGCCATCGCCACCTTGGCCGAATCGCGCACCCACTTGGTTGGCACCGCGCTCAACAACTTCTGACCACTCCCGATATGGCCGGCTCAATGTCCCCCCCGCTCAAAGCGCCCGGCGCAGCGCTCACACCGCCGCGCCTGCTCCCCTGGTTCCTGCTGGCCGCGGGGCTGGCCGCCATGTACCTGCCCAGCTTCATCGACCTGTTCAACGGCGCCTGGAGTTCGGAGAAGAACGCGCACGGCCCCATCGTCATGGTGGTCGCTTTCGTGTTCCTGTATTTCCGCCTGCGCCAGGTGATCTCGGACGGGCAGTTCGAACGGGCGCCGGCGCCGCTGCTGGGCGGCGCCATGCTCGCCGCCGGCCTGGTGCTGTACGTGCTGGGGCGCTCGCAAAGCGTGGAGATCTTCGAGGTCGGCTCGCTGCTGTTCGTGCTCAGCGGCCTGCTGGTGGCGTTCTACGGCGCGCGCACCTGGTCGCGCATGTGGTTCGCGTTCTTCTTCATGTTCTTCATGATCCCGCTGCCGCCGTCGATCGTCGACGTGCTCACCCTGCCGATGAAGATCGGCGTGTCGTACGCCACCGAACACCTGCTGTACTGGCTGGGCTATCCGGTCTCGCGCAGCGGCGTCATCCTCAACATCGGTCCCTACCAGTTGCTGGTGGCCGACGCCTGCGCCGGCCTGAACTCGCTGTTTACGCTCGAGGCGCTCGGGCTGCTGTACATGAACCTGGTGCGCCATCCGTCGGTGTTGCGCAACGCCGCGCTGGCCGCGTTGATCATTCCGATCTCGTTTACCGCCAACACCATCCGCATCGTGTTCCTCTCGCTCATCACCTTTTACCTCGGCGACGCCGCCGGCCAGGGCTTCCTGCACGGTTTCTCCGGCCTGGTGTTGTTCCTGTCGGCGCTCATGCTCATCATCAGCGTCGACGGCATGCTCAGCTGGATGGTCGCCAAGCGGGTCGACGGCCGCCGCGTCAAGGCCGAGGGCGCCGGGTTGCAGTTGCCGCCGATGGCGCCGGGCGCCTGGCGCGCGCTGACCGACGGCGTGGCGCTGCGCCCGGCCATCGTGTTTCTCGCCTGCACCCTGGCTGGCGTGGCCGCGGCCCACGCGCTCGCGCCCAAGCTGACGGCGGCGGCGCCGAGCGCCACGCTCGAACAGGCCGTGCCCGAGCGCATCGGCCAGTGGACCTTGCTGCCCGGCGCCATCGCCCAGGCCAACCTGGCCACCAACGACGAGGGCGGTTCGCTGACCGACCAGGTCTACGACGAGGTGGTCATGCGTACCTACGTCAATCCGGAAGGGGTGCAACTGATGCTGGCGCTGGCCACGGCCAAGGAGCAACGCCAGGACGTCAAGCTGCACCTGCCCGAGATCTGCTATCCGGCCCAGGGCTACAAGGTGATGGGCCTGGCGCCGGCGGCGCTGGCCGTCGGCCATGGCGGCGCCGTCGTGCCCGGCAAGCACATGCTGGCGCGCGGCAATGGCCGCACCGAGGCGGTGACTTATTGGACCCGCGTCGGCGACGGCTATCCGAACGCCGGCCTGGCCATGCGCACCAAGATCTTCCGCGACGGCTTGCGCGGCCAGGTCAGCGACGGCATCCTGGTGCGCGCCTCGATCGCGGTGCGCGACCCGGCCGAGGCGCCGGCCGCCTACGCGGCCCAGGAACGGTTCTTGCGTGACCTCGTTGGCGCGGTGCGTCCCGGCGCGCGCGCGCTGGTGGCGCCATAAGTGGCGCCCGTGTCGATGTCATTGAGGATCGTCCCATGAGTACCCGCCTGAGCGGTTTGACCGGCGCCTTCGGCAAAACGCTGATGACCACGGTCGGCATCACCGCCATCAGCTTCATTTCGTCGGTGCTGACGGCGCGCATGCTCGGCCCCGAGGGCCGCGGCCTGCTGTCGGCGGCGCTGATGATCGGCACGCTGGCGGCCGGCGTGGCCCAGCTCGGCCTGGCGTCGAGCTATGTCTACCACGTGGGCGCGTCGCGCCGCTTCCCCTACCTCAAGCTGATGGGCTATTCGCTGCTGCTGGTGGCCGGCGTGGCCGCCGCCGTCGGCTGGCTCGGCGGCCAGTTGCGCAGCGACGCCCAGTTGCGCCAAGCGCTGCCGTGGATCATGGCGCTGGCCGCCTGCATGGGCACACAAAACTATTTCTTCCTGCTGGCCCAGCTGCGCTCGGACCTGAAGTTCTTCAACGGCATGCGCCTGAGCCTGGTGCTGGGCAACCTGCTGCTGCTGTTGCCGTTGATGCTGATGTACCACACGGTGCACTTCATGCAGCTGCTGTACTGTCAGCTGGCGGTGGTGGCCGGGCTCACCGTCGCCGGCCTGTACTGGTCGCTGCGCCACCGCGTCTGGGCCCTGGCCGCGCCCAAGGAACCGGTGCCGGCGCGCCAGGTGCTGCGCTACGGCCTGCACCAGCACGGCACGGTGTTGCTGAGCCTGCTGCTGCTCAATTTCGACAAGATCATCTTGCTCAACCGCGGCGACATCGAGGAGTACGGCTACTACGCGCTGGCCTTCACCACCTCGCGCCTGATCGGCGCGGTGCAGGAGGCGGTCGCCGTGGCGCTGTACGCGCGCTTTGCCGGACGCGACCTTGAGCAGCTCGGCGAGAAGGTGCGCACCGCGTTCCGCCTGACGTTCGTGCCGCTGCTGGCGCTGGCGACGATCGGCGCGCTGCTCTCGCCGTGGCTGATCGTGCTGGTGTACGGACCCAAGTTCGCCGCCATGGCGCTGCCGTTCGCCATTTTGCTGTTCGAATGCGTGTGCGGCGGCGCCAGCTGGACCCTGGCGCAGCGCTTCACGGCCGGCGGGCGTCCCGGCCTGGTGCTGGTGCGCCAGCTGATCTCGGTGGTGCCGGTGTTCCTGGCGCTGCCGTTCCTGCCCGTCGAGAACGCCTACGTCTACCTGGCGCTGCTCATGCTGCTCGGCGCCGTGCTGCGCCTGGGGGTGACCCTGGCCATGTACCGCGTCACGCTCAAAGAACCGATGCCCGCTTTGCTCCCCACGCGCGCGGACCTGGCCATGGTGCGCAGTTTCCTGCCCCGGCCGCGCGCGACCCTACCTTGACGCCTCACTAGGATACCCATGGAATCTGACAAACTCGAATCCTCCAGGCTCAACGCCGAACTGATGACCCACCACGCGGTGCTGCTCGAACTGATCGGCAAGCGCCCGTTCCATTATGTCGACATTCCGATGCACGGCAACATCGGCGACCTGCTGATCATGCTCGGCACGGTCGAGTTCTTCCGCAAGCACGCACTCACGCCGCGGCTGATCTCGCCGTTCTTCTCGTTCAGCCCGGACTGGATCGGCGCCGACGAGACGGTGGTGTTCCACGGCGGCGGCAACTTCGGCGACCTCTATCCGTACTTCCAGTCGCTGCGCGAGCGCGTCGCTGCGGCCAAGCCGGGCAACCGCATCATCATCCTGCCGCAGTCGATCCACTTCTCCTCGCCCGAGAAGGCGGCCGAGTCGGCGGCGATCTTCCGCCGCCACCCGGACCTGCACCTGTGCGTGCGCGACCGCGTCTCCTACGAGCAGGCGCGCGCCTTCACCGACAAGGTCTACCTGCTGCCGGACATGGCGCACCAGCTCTATCCGGTCGGCCACGGCTACGACCGCAACGGCGGCGCCATGCTCATCACCCGCGTCGACGACGAGAAGGTCGAGCACGGCACGTTGCCCGACGTGCGCGTCGATACCCACACCGACTGGCCGCAGTTCGTCGGCGAGCGCGAGCGCACCATCAACAAGTTCCGCCGCGTGGTCGACGCCATGGCCCGGCGCGGCATGGGCCGGCTGGCCAACCGCTTCATGTCGCCGCTGTGGATCTGGTATTCCAAGCGCCTGGTGGCCGACGCCATCGCCATGTTCGCGCGCCACAACCTGATCATCACCGACCGCCTGCACGGCCACATCCTGGCCGTGCTGATGGACATGCCGACCCTGGTGCTCGACAACAGCTATGGCAAGAACAGCCGCTACGCCTCGGTGTGGACCGCGCGCAGCCGCCTGGTGACGTTGCTGGCCGCCGAGCGCAGCGCGTGAACGGCACGAACCATCGCGGCGCCGGCGCCGCCCACCGCTGACTTGAGGACGACCCTGTGGCAAAAATAGACATCCTGCTTCCTGTCAAGAACGGCAAGGACTTCCTGGCCGAGGCCATCGACAGCGTGATCGCGCAAACCTTCACCGACTGGCGCCTGCTGGTGCTCGACCACGGCTCGACCGACGGCAGCCGCGAGATGGCCGAGGCCTACCACGCGCGCGACAAGCGGGTCGAGGTGCATAGCTTCCCCGAGGCCAAAGGCCTGTCGGGCCTGCTCAACCGCGGCCTCGAGCAGGCCGACTGCGACTACGTGGTGCGCCACGACGCCGACGACGTGTGCTTCCCCGACCGCTTCGCGCTGCAGCTGGCCGGTTTCCGCGACCAGCCCGGCTGCGTGGCGATGGGTGGCCAGTCCGAGTTGATCAACGCCGCCGGCGAGCACGTCACCGAGCAACTGATGCCGGTCGGGCGCGACCGCGTCACCGCCGCCAGCCTGTTCCGCAATCCCATCACCCACCCGACGGCGATGATGGACTTCGCCGCCGTGCGCCGCATGGGCGTGCGCTACGGCACCGACTTCATCGGCGTGCTGCCCGAGGGCGAGCGCATCGAGGTGCCGCACCTGGCCGAGGATTACTTCATGTTCGGCCAGCTTGCCGCGCTCGGCAAGGTCAACAACCTGCCGGACCGCCTGATCCGCTACCGCTGGCACACCAGCAACGTCAGCGTGACCCGCTTCGCCGAGCAGATGGACGTCTCGCTGCTGGTGTCGCGCTACCTCACGCGCGCGTTTTGCCTGCACCACGGCGTGCCGTACTTCGACCCGGCGCCGTTCTGCAACCACGGCGCCAAGTTCTTCGACGTCGACGGCCGCGGCAATTTCGACCGCGCCTTCGAGGTCATGGCCGCCACCCTGCGCCAGGTGCTGGGGCAGTCCGAAGAGCTCGACCGCGAGCTGGCGTTCCGCTGGGTCGCCAGCACCCGGCGCGAGCTGGGCCTGGCCGGGCGCTACTGGTCGTTCCAAAAGAAACACGTGCCCGAGACCGGCGAGTGGCTGGCCGTGCGCGCCTGGATGCTGCGCCATCTGCCGGGGCGCGCCAGCGTGCGCGTGGCCGCCGAGGGGACGGCATGAAATTGCCGGCCACCTGGCACGACGGCCGCATCCTGGCGTGGCGGCTGGTCGAGGCGGTCACCCGTCCACCCTTCCTGGTCACCGCTGCGGCGTTGTTGCTGGCGCTGTTCCTGGGCGTGGCCACGCCGACCTATGTCGCGCTGATGGGCACCAGCCCCGGCAAGCTGCTGGCCTTGCCGGCGCTGCTGGCGCTATGCCTGTTCCTGCTGTACGACAAGCGGGCGCTGATGATCACCATTTTGCTGCTGCGCTCGATCGGCGACCCGATCCTCGAAGCGACCAAGGTCTCGCTGGGCGGCATGCAGCTGGGCCTGGGCCTGGCGGTCAACCTGCTGGTGATCTTCATCGCCGCCCTGTTCGTGCTCGAACGCCCCCGGGAGTTTCCGCGCGCGCTGGCCAACGCCTGGTGGCCGTTCATCATTATCGCCGTGTTCGGTTTTGCGATCACCCCCAACAAGTCCGAGGGGATCCGCGTGTTGCTGGCGGCGTGCTCGTATTTCGCGATGTTCATCGCCGCCACCTACCTGGTGCGCACCAAGGATGATTTCCGCTTCGCCGTCAAGGTGGTGATCTGGTCGTCGATTTTGCCGACGCTGTACGCGTTGGTCGACGTCGCCCTGCACATGCGCGACAGCAGCTTCCGGCTGCAGAGCACCTTTGGCCACGCCAACATCCTGGCGTTCTATCTGACCCTGATCATTTCGCTGCTGTTGTACACGCTTAAAAGTGCGACGTTTTCGCTCGGCCGGGGGGCGCGCGTGGCCGCCACCGCCTATATGCTGCTCGAGATGGGCCTGTTGCTGCTGACGCAGACGCGCAGCGCCTGGATCGGCTGCGCCGCCATCTTCGTCATCTACGCCATCATGTTCGAGCGCAAATACCTGCTGTACTTGCTGCTGACGCCGCTGGTGGCGATGTTGATCCCGAGCGTACGCGACCGGATCATGGATCTGGCCGGCGGCAACGGCAACGATGCCTACGCCTACGCGCGCCTGAACTCGTTCGCTTGGCGCGTGTTGCTGTGGGAGGCCGGCCTGCGCTGGATGGAGCCGTCCCGTTACCTGTTCGGCTACGGCCTGGAGGCGTTCCGGTTCCACTCGCAGAGCTTCTTCACCTTGGCCGGCGGCATCGATTGGAGCCCGCATAACCTGCTGGTGCAGTTCCTGTTCGACATCGGCCTGGTCGGGCTGGGCGCCTACCTGCTGACCTTTTGGCGCCTGATCGGCCGCCTGCGCGGCCTGTACCCGGTCGACCGCCTGGCGGCGGTGCTGTTGATCGCCACCGTCATCGCCCACCTGATCATCTCGTTTTCCGACAATGTCTTCGCCTACCTGGTGTTTAACTGGTATTTCTGGTTCATCGTCGGCGCCGCCTGTTCGATCGCGCCCGTGCTGGTGCGCAAAAACAACTACCATCCGGCGGTGGAGGCCGCCGCGCGCCGGCCGCCGACACCTTAGCCTTTGTGACGGTGCCCGCCGCCGGCGCGGCACCGGTTTGATGCGGTACAACTGTGATGCATAATCGATGAGTTCCCCGAAATCCAATTACCTGCCGTCGCTCGACGGCCTGCGCGCGGTCGCGGTCATGATCGTCTTCGTCAGCCATGCCGGCTGGGGGACGGTGGTGCCCGGCGGCTTTGGCGTGACCATCTTCTTCTTTTTGAGCGGCTATCTGATCACCACCCTGATGCGCGCCGAGTACGAGCGCACCGGCACGCTCGGGCTCAAACACTTTTATCTGCGGCGCGTCTACCGCATCCTGCCGCCGATGTATCTGGTGCTGTTCCTGTTGCTGGCGCTGTGGGCCGTCGGGGTGCTTGACGGCGCCGTGCGCTGGCCGGCCGTGCTGGCGCAGGTGCTGCAAAGCACCAACTACTACATTTTATACGGCGACAGTTCGTCGCTGGTGCCGTTCACCGGCACGTTCTGGTCGCTGGCGGTCGAGGAGCATTTCTACCTGGTGTTCCCGCTGCTGTTCCTGTTCTGCGTGCGGCGCTGGAGCTACGCCCGGGTGGCGCTGATCCTGCTGGCGCTGTGCGCGCTGGAGCTGGCCTGGCGCGCGGTGCTGGCCCATGGCGGCGCCCCGTCCGACCGCACCTACATGGCCTCCGACACCCGTCTCGACAACATGCTGTTCGGCTGTATCATGGGCCTGTGGATGAATCCGGCGGCCGACACGCCGGGCGCGCGCTGGACGTCGCGCCCGCTGCAGATCGGCGCCATGGCACTGGCGCTGGCCGTGCTGGGCGCCACCTTCCTGGTGCGCGACGCCTTCTTCCGCGACACCGTGCGCTACACCCTGCAGGGCATGGCGCTGTTTCCGCTGTTCTGGCTGGCGGTGCGCTATCCGGACTGGGCGGTGTTCAAGCCGCTCAACTGGCGTGCGCTGCGGCTGATGGGCAATATTTCATACGTGTTCTACCTGTGCCATTTCTTCTTCCTGCACCTGATCGAGCAATACGTGACGCGCGAGCGCTACCTCGTCGCCGCGCTCGGCTTCATCGCCTCGGTGCTGTTCTCCACCGCCGTCTACCAGGTGGTCGAGCTGCCGTTCGCGCGCCTGCGCCGCCGCCTGCACGACGCGCCCGCGCCGACGCCCGCCGCCGCCAAGGGCGTGGGAGGACTGGCATGAGCCGGGTGCTGGTCACCGGCGCCACCGGTTTCGTCGGCCAGCGCGTGGTGCTGCGCCTGCTGCGCGCCGGCCACCAGGTGCGCGCCGCCGTGCGCACCGTGCCGACGCCCGAAGGCGCCGCCGCGCTGGGGTGGAACGGCGCCGTCGAAGCGCCGCGCTGCGACCTGCTCAGCGGCGACGGCCTGCGCCAAGCCTGCGAGGGGGTCGACGCCGTGATCCACCTGGCGGCCGACATGAGCGGCCCGGCCGAACGCAAGATTGCCACCGCCGTCGCCGGCACCCGCAACCTGATCGCCGCCATCGGTCCCAATAGCACCCGGCTGGTGCTGGCGAGCAGTTTTTCAGTCTACGACTGGGAACGCGTGGGCGCCGTGCTCGACGAGGACGGCCCGCTGCTCGACGCCGCCGCCGCCGGGCGCCAGGACGCTTATGCGCAGGCCAAGTGGCGCCAGGAGCTGGCCGCCCGCGCCGATTGCGCCGCCCGCGCGATGCCGCTGGCGGTGCTGCGCCCGGCCGCCATCTGGTCGGCCAGCCGCAGGAACCTCGACGGTGTCGGCATCAAGGCCGGCAAGGCCGCCGTGGTGGTCGGCGCCGGCCGCCTGCTGCGCCTGACGCATGTGGACAATTGCGCCGACGCCTTCGTCGCCGCGCTCGATCCGCGCGCGGCCGGCCACACTTTTAACGTCGACGACGGCTATGCGGTCACGGCCTGGGAGTACGCGCGGCAGCAGGGCGCCGCGGTGCGCCTGCCGCTGCCGTACGGGCTGGCGCGGCTGGGCGCCGCGGTGGGCGGGGCGCTGCTGCGCCCGCTGCGCCGCGGGCGCGAGCTGCCAGGCCTGCTGGTGCCGGCGCGCCTGTGCGCGCGCTTCCACGGCGCCCGGGCCGGTCACGGCGCGCTGACGCGGGTGCTGGACTGGCAACCGCCGCTGTCTTACGAGGCCTGCCTGCGCGCCGGTTGAGTGTGCGGCCCGGGGCCGCACGGTCGCGACGGTGCCGGCCGGCATGGACGCGTCGGCCGTCCTGTGTCGTTTTTGATTAACTTTTTCCTTCCGACAGATGAACATAGCCTACATCACCAGCATTTACGCGCGCGCCAGCGACACTTTCATCCGCAACGAGGTGATCGCGCTGCGCCGGCGCGGGCACACGGTGCACACCTATTCGATCCGCAAGGCCGAGGAGGACCAGCATGTCAGCGACGAGGTGCGGCGCGAGCAGGCCTCGACCGACTACATTCTGAGCCATGGCGCCCCGCCGCTGCTCGGCGCGCTGCTGGCGGCCACCGTCGGCAGCCCGGGCGCCTTGCTGCGCACGGCGCGCCTGGCGTGGTCGGTGCGCGTGCCGGGCCTGCGCGGCACCGTGCTGGCGCTGGCCTACCTGGCCGAGGCGGCCTATCTGGCGCGCAGCCTGCGCCAGCGCGGCGTCCAGCTCTTGCACAACCACATCGCCGAAAACTCGGCCACGGTGGCCATGCTGGCCTCGTGCCTGTCGGGCATTCCGTACAGCATGACGGTGCACGGGCCTGGCATCTTTTACGATCCGCGCAAATGGTCGCTGGCGGCCAAGATCAAGCGCTCCGCCTTTACCGTCTGCATCACCTCGTTCTGCAAGAGCCAATGCATGGTGTTCGCCGACCAGGCCGACTTCGGCAAGCTGCATGTGGTGCGTTGCAGCGTCACCCCGGAATTCACCGGCGTGGCGCCGTTGCCGATTCCGCAGGCGCCACGGCTGGTGTGCGTCGGCCGCCTGTGTCCGGAGAAAGGCATGTTGCTGCTGGTGCAGGCGGTGGCGCGCCACGTGGCCGTCGGCGGCCGCTGCGAGCTGCGCTTCATCGGCGACGGCCCGTCGCGCCAGCCGATCGAGCGCCTGATCGCCGAGCACGGCCTGCAGGACGCGGTGCGCCTGCTGGGCTGGCAGGGCAGCGACGTGGTGCGCGCCGAGATCGAGGCCAGCCGCGCGCTGGTGCTGCCGAGTTTTGCCGAAGGCTTGCCGATCGTGATCATGGAGGCGCTGGCGCTGGGCCGGCCGGTGGTGACCACGCGCATCGCCGGCATTCCGGAGCTGGTCGCCGACGGCGACAACGGCTGGCTGGTGGCGGCCGGCTCGATCGACGAGCTGGTGGTGGCGCTGCGCGCGGTGACCGAGGCCCCGGCCGAGACGCTGGCCGGGATGGGCCGCCGCGGCGCCGCGGCCGTGGCCAAGCTGCATGATCTCGACACCGAGATCGACAAGCTCGAGGCCCTGATGGTGGCCG
The DNA here is from genome assembly GCF_979254035.1 of Duganella sp. AC237. NCBI lineage: Bacteria > Pseudomonadati > Pseudomonadota > Betaproteobacteria > Burkholderiales > Oxalobacteraceae > Duganella > Duganella sp. AC237. The sequence continues at coordinate 1,923,933 of NZ_CEEDEW010000003.1, forward strand.
GCGCGGCGGGGGCCCACCCTGCGCGGATCGCCCCATGAGCGCGCCCACCTCGGTGCGCTACCGCATGATCGACATGCTGCGCGGCATCGCCTGCCTGGCGGTGGTGTGGTACCACGCCCTGGAGGGCGGCCACATCGGCGCGCTGGTGGCGGCCGCGCCGCCGTGGTTCCACAGCCTGCTGCGGCACGGCGACGCCGGCGTCTCGATCTTCTTCGCCATCAGCGGTTTCGTCATCGCCCATTCGATGTTGCGCGACGAGATAGGCGCCGGCTATGTCGGACGCTTCATGCTGCGCCGCTCGCTGCGGCTCGATCCGCCATACTGGGCCGCCATCGCGCTGGCCCTGCTGGGCGCGTGGGTGGCCTCGCGCGCCGTGCCGGACCGCGCGTTCGTCTTGCCGTCGGCCGGCAATGTGCTGCTGCACATCACCTATCTGGTGGACCTGGCGCGCCAGCCGCTGATCAATCCCGTCTACTGGACGCTGTGCATCGAGATCCAGTTTTACTTCACCTTTGTGCTGCTGATGTGGGCGGCGGCCGGCGCGCGCCGCCGCTACGGCGCCGAGCGCGGCCTCGACCTGGTGCTGTGGCCGTGCGCGGCGATCGCCGCGCTGTGGCTGACCCCGTGGGCGCCGTTCCACGTGCACGGCCTGTTCCTCGAACGCTGGTATCTGTTCCTGGCCGGCGTGCTGGCCTGGCGCGCGGTGCACGGCGGCGCGCCGCGCCAGCTGGCCGCCGCGCTGGTGTACGTTGCGCTGCTGTTCGGCGTGCTCGGCATGCTGGCCGCGCCGGTCCCCGACCTGGTCGGCCTGGCCACCGTGGTGCTGATCCTGGTGTGCGGACGCACCGGCTGGCTGGTGCGCATCGGCGGCGGCCCGCCGATGCAATGGCTGGGCTTGATCTCGTACAGCCTCTACCTGACCCACAACACCGTCACCGGCGCCGCCTTCCGCATCGGTTACCGCCTCACCGGCCGCAGCGTGGCCACCGAGGCGCTGTGGTTGGCGCTGGTGACCGTGGCCTGCTGCGTGTTCGCCTGGCTGTTTTACCTGGTGTTCGAGCGCGCCGGGCTGCGTTGGAGCAAGCTGGTGCCGCTGCACCGCCCGCCCGCGCCGGCCGCCGCCATGACGCTGCCGGTGCGCCCCGGCGCCTGAGGCGCGCCCCCTTTTTTTAGCGAGTGAGCATGAAACCAGCAGCCCAAAACGGCTTCCAGAACGATATCAACGGCATGCGCGGCTTGAGCGTGCTCATGGTGGTGCTGTACCACTTCAACCTGAGCGTGTTCAGCGGCGGCTTCGTCGGCGTCGACATTTTCTTTGTCATCTCCGGCTACCTGATGACCAAGATCGTCGTCGGCGGCATGGCCGCCGGCCGCTTCGACTACCTCGACTTCGTGCTGCGGCGCGGCGCGCGCATCGTCCCGGGCCTGTTCGCATTGGTGCTGGCGCTGCTGGCGCTGGGCTATTTCCTGCTGCCGCCGTCGGACATGCAAAGCCTGGGCGAGCAGGCGCTGCAGGCCGTCTACTTCAATTCCAACAATTATTTCGCCGCCAAGCAGGGTTATTTCACCCTGGGCGCCGACGACAACTGGCTGCTGCACACCTGGTCGCTGTCGGTCGAGTGGCAGTTCTACATGCTCTATCCGCCGCTGGTGTGGGTGCTGCGCGCGCTGGCCGGACGGCTGGCGCCGGCGCGCGCCCACTTCGCGCTGGGCCTGCTGCTGACGGCCGTGGCGGCCGCCTCGCTGGCGTACTGCGTCGGCGCCGACAGCCAGCGCGCCTTCTTCTCGGTGGCCGCGCGCGCCTGGCAAATGATCGCCGGCGGCCTGGTCTACATGGTGCTGGCGCCGCGCGCCGGCCCCACGCGCCACGCCGCGCTGCTCAGCTATGGCGGCTGCGCCGTGGTGCTCGTGTCGCTGTACGTGGTGCGCCACTACGCGCTCGAGGCGGTCTGGCCCGGCTATTTCGCGCTGCTGCCGGTGGCCGGCGCCTGCCTGATCCTGCTGGCCCGCTACGAGGGCAATGTCCTGCTCAACAATCCGGTGGTACAAAAGCTCGGCGCGTGGTCGTATTCGATTTACCTGTGGCACATGCCGCTGGTGATGGCGGCCATGGTGACCGGCCTGATGACGGACCAGCCGCGCCTGACCAAGGTGGGCGGTGTCATCCTGTCGCTGCTGCTGGGCTACCTGTCGTTCCGCCACATCGAACCGGCGCGCTACCTGAAGGCGCTGTCGCGCCCGCGCGCCTACGCCGCCCTGGGCGGCGCCGGCGCGGTGCTGGCGGTGGCCGCGTTCGCGTCCGTGCAGACCGGCGGCTTGCTGTTCCGCGTCGACCAGCCCGCTTTCTACCAAGGCTTGCGCCAGGCCGCGCGGGCGCCCACCTTCGATCCGGCCTGCGAAAACGATGGCCGCGGCGCCGACAAGCTGTGCGTCATCAACGCCAACGTGCCGGGCAAGAAAGTGCTGGTCATGGGCGACTCGCACGCCGGCCATCTGTACGCCTGGTTCGCCGCGCACAGCAAGGTCAACACCACCTTCCTGGTCAAATCCGGCTGCCCGCTGATCGAGGGCTATGAACGGGTCGGCGCCGACAAGGACTGCGGCGCCTTCAGCAAGCGCGCCTTCGCGCTGGCCGCCTCGGGCACCTATCAGAGCGTGTTGATCTCGCAGAACTGGACCTTCTTCACCCCGCGCGCCGAGGGCATTTGCGCGATGCGCGGCGCGCGCTGCGTGCCGGTGCGCGAGCAGGCCGATCCGGCCGCCGTGCTGACCAGCGTGCGCCGTTCCATCCAGGGTGTGCTCGACCGCGGCGTGCAGGTGGCCGTGCTCGATTCGACGCCGTGGTTCACCACCAGCGCGCCGAAAAAGCTCGAGCGCGACTACTTCTGGCACGGCCGCATCGATGCCCGTCTGGATTCGGCCTGGTTCTTTGCCGAAAACCGCGAGTACGACGACTTGTTCCGCGCGTTGCAGGCCGAACCGGGTTTCTCGCTGCTGTCGATGCGCCCGGCCTTGTGCGAGCGCCAGCGCTGCCTGACCTACGACCAGTCCGCCGGACTGTCGATCTTCAAGGACCGCGACCACTTCAATCCGCTGTGGATCCGCGCCCACGGCGGCGTGCTGGGCGCCGTGGCACGCTGAGGCTGGGCGCGATGCGCCCGGTCAGGCCGCCGTGGCGGTCGGTTTAGGCGCCTTCGCCGGGCTGAAGCGGCGGTTGAGGCGGTCGGTGACGGGTTTTTCCAGCCACAGATACAGCACGCAGCCCACCGCCAGCGCGCCGAAAACGGTGGCGCAGAACACCACCAGCCGGTCCTGCACGCCCAGCTTGATCAAGACCAGGGCGATCGGCGGGATCACCAGCCCGTGCGACAAATACACCGAATACGAGGCGTCGCCGAGCAGCTTGAAGCGGGCCGCCGCGCGGCTGATCCACGGGTGCCGCTCGAGCCAGACGGCGCTGGCGACAAGCAGCGCGCACGGCAGGCCGACGCTGATCAGGCGGTCGGTGCCGGCCGGCAGCGGCAAGACGAACAGCATCAACAGCGCCAGCGCCAGCAGCGCCGGCGCCAGCAGCGCCGGCACCGGCGCCTGGCGCACCCACAGGCGCGCGATCAGGCCGCCGAGCAGGAATTCAAACAGCAGGGTGCGGGCGAAAAAGTTCAGGAACAGCGGGCTGCCGTCGATCTGGCCGAGCACGAAGATGGCGCCCAAGGCCACCAGGCTGAAGCGCAGCGGCGGCCAGCGGCGCCAGATCGCCAGCGCGAAGCTGGCGTAGAACAGCATCTCGTAGCTCAGCGTCCAGCCCGATTCGAGCACCGGCAGGTGATAGCCCGCCGGATTGGTGGTCGGCCAGAACAGCAGCGAGCTGATCACGAAGCCCGGCGCCAGGCCGCCGGCGAAGGCCTTCGAGCCCAGCGCCAGGATCAGCACCACCTTCACGCCCGTATAAAACCAGTACATCGGCACGATGCGGATGATGCGCCGCTTGCAGAACAGCCAGGCGGCGGCCGCGCCGCCGCTGCCGGCCGCCTTGATGGTCGAGATGGTGATGACGAAGCCGCTGATGACGAAGAACAGGTCGACGCCGCTGCCGCCGTACTCGTGCCAGAAGTGGTAGCTGCCGTCGTTGCCGAGGCGGCGCCACATCTCCAGCACCGCGTGCGAGCCGAGGACCAGGAACACCGCGACGAAGCGCAGGAATTGAATACCGTTGATTTGCATGTCGAGTCTACAAGTAAGCTACAAAAAAAGACCGCCGGGACAGGCGGCGGCCGTGGCCGTTGCCGTCACGGCGCGTACGCCGACTTCAGGTGGGCGGCCAGGCGCAGCGCCAGCGCCACGATGGTCAGGGTCGGGTTGGCGTGGCTGCTGGTGGGGAACACGGCCGAGCTGGCGACGAACAGGTTGGGCAGGTTGAACACGGCGCAATCGCGGTCGACCACGCCGTCGCGCGCGCTCGCGCCCATGCGCGTGGTGCCGATGTGGTGCCCGCCCAGCGGCACCGAACCGGCCAGGCGCGCGCGCAGGCCGTCGTCGTCGAACTCGAGGCGCGCGCCCGAGTGCGCGCGCAAGGTCTCGCGCAGCAGCTGGAAGCCGCGGAAGGCGGCGTCGATGTCGTCCGGCGCCACCTTCCAGGCGACGTCGACGCGCTTCATGCCGTGGCGGTCGTCGGCGTCCGTGAGGCTGACCCGGCTGTCGGCCAGCGGCGTCTGCTCGCAGTTGAACTCGAGCGGGAAGCTGCCGTCGGCGTTGGCCACCAGGGTGTAGGGCAGCTTGCGCTCGGCGAGCTGGCGCAGGAACAGCCACTGGTAGCCGAACTTGGCCAGCTGCGGCAGGCCGGTGAGCACGTTCTTGATGTGGGCCGAGGCGGGCGAGTCGGCGCTCGACGCGGCGCTGTGCTGCAGGATCGCGCGGTATTCCGGGATCAGCACCGACTTGGCCAGGAAGATGGTCGACATGACGGCGCTGCCGTGGCTGGCGTCGGAGTATTCCGGGAAGTGGAAGCGGAACGCCGTGTTGAGCAGTTGATGTTCGCGCTGGGCGGCGGCCGAGAACTGCAGCTTGCGCCGCGCGTACACGCCGTCGGTGGTTTTTTCGAACTGGAACGGGATCGGCGCGGCGCCCGGGCGGATGCGGCCGACCGTGTTTTCAAAGTGGCAGGCGTAGTAGCGTCCGACCAGGTCGTTGCGGTTGCCCAGGCCGCCGTTGGCGCGGTCCGAGTTCAGCAGCAGGCGCGCGACCTCGATGCCGCCGCCGGCCAGCACGAAGGCGCGCGCGCTGACGGTGATCTTGCGCCCGCCGCGGTCGGTGACCTCGATGGCGGCCACGCGGTCCTCGCCGGGCGCGCGCACGATGGCCGTGCAGCGCGCGTGCAGCACGGCGGTGACGTTGGCCGAGTCCTGCAACTGCTTGCGGTAGCGCTTGCCGAAGTCGGTCGGCAGGCTGTAGCGCTCGATGCGGTCGCCGAGCAGCACATCGTTCGGCGCCAGGTCGGCGATGGTGGCGCCGGCGCCGGCCGGCAGCGAGCCGCCCACCGAGAAGTCGTCGCGGCCGGCGTCGCAGTATTCCATCGCGCGCCGGTAGTGGCGCGCCACTTCTTCATAAGGGATCGGCCAGCCGCTGTCGGCGATGTAGTCGCGCCGCTCGAAGTCGATCGGATCGTACGGCACGCAGCGCCCGCCCCAGATGCCGGTGGTGCCGCCCAGCCTGGAGCGGCGGAACTCGGTGGTCTCGGGATGGGGCTTGTTGGCGCTGCCGACATAATCGCTGGCGGTGTCGGCGTCGAGGTCGTAGCCGCCGGCCTCGAACAGCAGCACCGGGATGCCGCTGCGGTCGAGCTCGCAGGCCAGCGTGATGCCGGCCGCGCCGGCGCCGACGATGCACACGCCGGTGCTGGCGTCGGGGCTGGAGGGGGAAAAGTCGTTGGAGGTGAGGATCATCGGCGGCGTGGAGGGGAAACGGTGGATACGGGACAGCGCAGGGCGGGGCGGGGGCGGGCGCCGGGCAGGCGGCCGCGGGACGGCGCCCGCGCTATTTGATCAGGCTGCTCTGCCAGCGCCAGGTGTCGACGCACATCTGGTTGACGTCGCGCTCGGCCTTCCAGCCCAGCTCGCGCTCGGCCAGGCCGGTGGCGGCGTAGCAAATCGGGATGTCGCCGGCGCGCCGCGGCATGATGGCGTAGGGAATCGGGCGGCCGGAGGCGCGCTCGAACGCGCGCACCATGTCGAGCACGCTGCTGGCCTTGCCGGTGCCCAGGTTGTACGTCAGCACGCCGGGCGCGGCGGCCAGGCGCTCGAGCGCCTTGACGTGGCCGACGGCCAGGTCGACCACGTGGATATAGTCGCGCATGCCGGTGCCGTCCGGGGTCGGGTAGTCGTCGCCGAACACCGACAGGCGCTCGCGCCGGCCCTCGGCCACCTGGGCGATGAACGGCAGCAGGTTGTTGGGGATGCCGCGCGGGTTCTCGCCGATCAGGCCGCTCTCGTGGGCGCCCACCGGGTTGAAGTAGCGCAGCAGGCCGATGCGCCAGTCCGGCTCGGCCACGGCCAGGTCGCGCAGGATGTTTTCGATCATCAGCTTCGAGGCGCCGTACGGATTGGTCGTCTGCAGCGGGAAGTCCTCGACGATCGGGGTGGTGGCCGGGTCGCCGTAGACGGTGGCCGAGGAGCTGAAGATCAGGGTCTTGACGTTGTGCTGTTGCATGGTCTGGAACAGCACCACGCTGCCGTGCACGTTGACGTCGTAATAGCGCAGCGGCGCGGCCACCGACTCGCCGACGGCCTTCAAGCCGGCGAAGTGGATCACGGCGTCGAAGCGGTGGGCGCCGAACAGCGCCGCCATGGCGGCGGCGTCGCGGATGTCGCCCTCGACGAAGGCCGGCGCGCGCCCGGCGATGCGGCCGATCCGGTCGATGACGTCGGCTTCGCTGTTGGACAGGTCGTCGACCACAACCACGTCGTGGCCGCCTGCGAGCAGTTCGATGCAGGTGTGCGAGCCGATATAGCCGGCGCCGCCGGTGACCAGGATCTTCATGACAATTCCTTTTGAAGGGTGTTGGGAACGGGGGCGGAGGCGGGGGCGCGCACCGCCCCCTGCAGCAGGTACTCGGCGCGCGCCAGGCGCAGCGCGCGGGCGGCGGCGGCCGAGCAGGCCGTCACGCTGAAGGCCGTGCCGGCCTTGGCGTGGTGGCCGAACGCCAGCATCAGCAGGCCGATCAGTGCGCTGTCGACGCGCGTGACGGCGGCCAGGTCGAATTCGAGGTCGCCCGGCGCGGCGCCGGCGGCGGCCAGCGCCGCGCGCAGCGGCGCCAGGTCCGGCTCGAGCCAGTCGCCGGCCAGGGTCAGCCGGGTCAGGCGGGGGCCCTGCGCGGCGTGCAGCACCGGCGCGGTGCGGGCGCCGCCGGCGCGGCGCTGGCGGGCGGCCGCCAGCGCGCCGGGCAGCACCGATCCGGTGACCAGGCCCAGCAGCGCGACGCCGTCGCGCCAGTAGCGCCGCCATAGCGCCGGCTCTTCCTTGATGCGCCACAGCCATTCGAGCCCGAGCCGGCCGACCAGGCCGGGCGCGCGCGAGACGGTGCCGGCGACGAAGTTGACCACCGCCCCCAGGTGGCTCACCAGCGGCGGGCGCAGCGCGGCCAGGTTGTGCTCGATCCAGCTCTGGCCGCGCTTGGCGCCCAGCGCCACCACCAGCAGGTCGGCGTTGGCGTCGTTGATCTCGGCGATCAGTTCGGGCGTGCTCATTTGTTCGATGCTGCCGAAGCCGGGCGAGCGGGCGCCGACGCAGCGCATCGTGCCGTGCTCGGCGTTGAGGACGTCGCCGGCGCGCCGCGCCACCCCGTCCGGGCCGCCGAAGAAGAACACCGTCACGGGCACCTGGCGCTGCGCGCGCAGGCGCTCGAACAGGGTCGAGCCGGCCACGCGCTCGCGCAGCGGAATGCCCAGCAGGCGGGCGATCCAGATGATCGGCATGCCGTCGGCGATCGACAGGTCCGAGCGCAGCACGGAGTCGCGGAATGGCACGTCGTCGAGCGCGGCGACGAGGAAGTTGAGGTTGGGCGTCGAAAAGAAATTGCGGCGGCGCTGCGCCAGGTCGGCCAGCAGCTTGGCCTCGGCCTGGTCCATGGTGACGGCGTCGAACGGCAGGCCCAGCACGGCGTAGACGCGGCGGTGGTAGTCGGTGCCGCCGGCCGGCGGGCCCTCTGGTTTATTCATTGTCACGTTTGGACCTTACCCATTCGACTTGGCGGTTGATCAAAAAGCGCAGATACAGCGGTATCTTGGCGAACATGTACAGCACGGCGGTGAGCAGGTCGCCGGCGCTGAGGATGGCGCGGCCGAAGCCGGCCCATGCCAGCACCACGGCCAGGCCCAGCGCGCCGAGCGCGACGGCGGCCAGCAGCAGCGGGGCGAGCGCGCCGGTGAACGCGGCAAACAGCGCGGCGAGCGCCGACACCGCCAGGGTAAGCAGGCACAGCAGCGCGATCGGCGGCACGCACAGGTCCAGCGCCATCGCCACCGACTTCACGCTGCCCTTGGCCAGGCCGCGCCACAGCAGGCGTGGCGCCTCGGCCACGATCATGCTCAGGTGGCCGTGCTCCCAGCGCGTGCGCTGCGAGTCGGTGCCGGCCTGGCTGGTGGGGAAGGTGCTCGACACCAGCGCGCCCGGGCAAAAGCGCGGCGGCTGGCCGGCCAGCGCCAGGTCCAGGCCCAGCTTCATGTCCTCGACGATGTGGCCGTTGGCCAGCGCGGCCCGGCTGATGATGGACCACGGGAACGCCATGCCTGTGCCCATCAGCTGGCAGGGCAGGCCGAGGCGGTGGAAGCCGAGCGGACGCACCTGGTTCTTCACCACCCAGGCGAACTCGGCGATTTTTTTCATCAAGCTGCCGCCGGGCGCGTACATCAGGTACAGCGCCTGCACCGGGCGCTGCAGCGCGGCCGCCTCGTGCGCCAGTTTGGCCAGCGCGCCGTCGGCGGCCAGGCAGTCGGCGTCGACGATGATGAGCACCTCGGGCGGGGCGTCGGCCAGGCTGCGCACGCCGAAGTCGAGCGCGTAACCCTTGCCGCGCTCGGTGGCGTGGGAGCGTTCGCGCACCTCGGCCCCGGCGCGGCGTGCCACGCCGGCGGTGTCGTCGTCGCAGTTGTCGGCCACCACCAGCAGGCGGTCGCCGGGCTGTAATTGGGGCATCAGGCTGGCCAGCGTCGCCGCCAGTCCCGCTTCTTCGTTGTGTGCCGGCACCAGCACCGCCACCCGCGGCCGCGGGCCGGGCGCGACGGTGTCACCGCGCTTGGCGGTCAGGGCGAGGAAAGACTGTAACAACAGTACGAAGATCGGAATCAGGATGATGGCAAGCACGATGGTAAGCAGCAGCGCTACCATGAAGATCATATCGATTCCTTGAAAAAATAAAAAACACCCGATGTAGTTTACACTAAATCGGGTGTTTTTTTGATACTCATTGAAAAGTTATCAAGGCGTGACGGTCTCCAGGGTCGCCCGGACCGTCGAGCTTGCGCCGACGCCACTGATGGCATAGAACACATACCAGCCGCCGGTCGGCAGCACGAAGCGGGCCGTGGCGCCGTTGACCATCGCGCCGGTGTCGAAGGTCATCTTCGAGCCGGTGTAGACCTGGGCGCGGAACTTGCCGCCGCCGGTGGTGATGGCGGTCAGCTTCATCGTTGTGCCGGCCGGGGTCTTGGCCCAGGTGACGCCGCCCAAGCCGCGGCCGGTGCCGTTGACCAAGGTGGTGGCGTTGGTGGTCGGGCCGAATTCAACGGACTCGCTGTAAGTGTTGAACTTGCCGGTGCCGGTGCCCGACTGGCGCGTCCACGGACCGCGCATCGACAGCAGGTTAAAATTGGTCTGCGGCACCATGGCCTTGCCCTCGCCATCGATCCAGCCGTCGGCCGCCACCACCTGACGCAGCGCCGCGCGCACCGTTTGCAGCTCGGCGGCCACCACGGCGTTCCATGGCATGCAGTGCATGCAGTAGCCGCTGTTGTTTTCGACGTAGATGTAGTATGGGGTGCCTTCGTTCTGGTCGACGATATAGGCGCCGTATTTTTTCAGCGTATTGGCGATCTTGCGCAGTTTGGGCGACGTCAGCTTGCTGACATCGAACGACGGCGGCAGCATCACCAGCGAGCCCTCCGGGATTTGTCCCGAATTCAGGGTCGCCGCGTGCGTGTCGGCCGAGGTGGCCGGGTAGACGTAGCTCGGTTTGCCGCCCAGCGCGTTGAAGGTCAGCGACATGGCCAGCGCGTGCGAGAAGGAATCGGCGCCGTCATCGATCTCTTGTTTGCGGATCAGGCCGGCCAGCGGCGGCACGCCGGCCGCGCGCGCGCCCTGGTAATAGCGCGCCGGGTCGCCCCAGCCGCGGCCGTCGACCCTGGTCCAGCCATAGGTGGTGGCCTGCCATTTGCCATTGACTTGCTTGAGTTGCCAGAATGAGTGGACGATGCCGGTGGCCGAGTCGATGATATCGGCGTGGCCGTCGCCGCTCGTCGAAGGCGTGGTCGCGGTGGGGAAATGCGGGATCGTGATCGACGGGGTGTACTCTTCCGCGTCGGCGTTCCACAGGCCCTTGCCGCCGGCCGGGCCGAAGATCTCCATCGGCGGATCGGTCGGCATGCCTTCGAACACGCCGGCCGAGTAGGCGCCGGAGCCGACCACCGGATAGTAATCAGAGGTCGGGATCGCGAACGTGCCGAACTTCGGGTTGACCGGGCGCGCGTTCCACATCGAGTTGGCGGCGAACGGGCGCAGGAAGTTGCCGAATTTGCTGGTGTTACTATAGGCCGTCACCGGCGCGGCGCTGGTCGTGGCGGTGCCGGTCGACGCCGGCTTCACGGTCGGCGTGGTGCTGCTGCTAACGGTGGTGGTGGTCGCCGGCTTGGCCGTCGCGCCGGTGCTGGCGGTGGTGGTGGTGGTGGTGGCGGCAGCGGTCTTGCCCGTCGTCACGGTGCTGGCGGCCGCCGCCACGGTCACGGTGCTGTTGGCGCCGGTGGCGGCCGTGCCGACAGTGCTGGTGCGCAGCACGCCCGCGGTGCTCGACGTGGTCTGGGCGTGGGCTGCCATGCCTGCCAGCGCAAGGGGAATGGCAAGGATGGCGCAAGACGTGTAAAGCTGTCGGCGCTGGATTGGCTGTGCGGACATGGATGTGCTCCTTAGTGTGGATGACAGGCAAAAAAGTTGGCCCATGGGAATAATTATACACAGCGTTCGGCTCCGCAAGCGGCCCGTCAACGCAATTTGACACCGCGTCGATCCGCCGCAACCCGCGCCGCAGGCCGCTCTCGCGGGTCTGCCTGCACGCGCCCGGCCGCGCATGATGCCACTTCGACTAGACGCCGTTATAAGCTTGTTGTCGATAAAGCAGAGCGGCGGTGGCGTTGCGGGCCCGCGCGGCGTTCCCGGTGCCGGGCATCCCGGGGCAAATCCTACTCTAGTGCAATATAACTTGTCAAAATAAAACTCAATCACTATGCCGGCGAGGCGCCGTGCGCCAGCGTTGCCAATTTCATCTCGGACTTATCTTTTATGAAATCGAAATATTTTGTTGTTTTTTTGCCGTCGCAATGCGGCGCTGCGGCGAAACGGTGCCCGCAGCGGCCAAAGTGACTAGCAAGTAGCGCTCGTGCTATGATCGCCATTGTACAAATGCTATCGAATTCGTTGAATTGCTGTTATAGTTCGCTACAGGAAAGCTTGTATTATGCGCTATCCGGGGCAGGCGATGCGGCAATGCAGCACGGCGCGGCCGGCAGTGCCGGATGCGCCTAGGGTGCGTCACTTGCGCCGCTTTGCGTGCACAATACCGATGTTACGCTCAAACGCGCTGCGCCGCAGCACGTCGGGCGTTGGCGGGGCGGTGACACTCATTTATATATATAGATAAGGGATGAAGATGAAAGCGATGATCCTGGCGGCAGGCAAAGGTACCCGGGTGCGCCCGCTCACTTACGACTTGCCAAAACCGATGATACCGATCCTGGGCAAGCCGGTGATGGCCTATCTGGTCGAACACCTGGCCAAGTATGGCATTAACGAGATCATGGTCAACGTCAGCTATCTTCACGAGAAGATTGAAGACTACTTCGGCGAAGGCCACCAGTACGGCGTGCAGATCGGCTACTCGTTCGAGGGCTACACCACCGACAACGGCGAGGTCGTGCCGCAGGCGCTCGGTTCGGCCGGCGGCATGAAGAAGATCCAGGAGTTCGGCGGCTTCTTCGACGACACCACGATCGTGCTGTGCGGCGACGCCGTCATCAACCTCGACCTCAAGTCGGCGCTGTTCGAGCACCGCCGCAAGGGCGCGCTGGCCAGCGTCATCTGCCGCGAGGTGCCGTGGGACAAGGTCGAGAGCTACGGCGTGGTCGTCAGCGACAAGGACGGGCGCATCAAGCAGTTCCAGGAAAAGCCGACCCAGGAGGAGGCGCTGTCGAACTTCGTCAGCACCGGCATCTACATCTTCGAACCGGAGGTACTCGACCTGATCCCGGCCGGCGAGGTGTTCGACATCGGCTCGCAACTGTTCCCGCTGCTGGCCGAAAAGGGTTTGCCGTTCTACGCGCAGAACCGCACCTTCAACTGGATCGACATCGGCAGCGTCAAGGATTACTGGGAAGTGTCGCAAAGCGTGATGATGGGCGAGGTGGCCCACATGGACGTGCCGGGCATCCAGCTGGCCGACGGCCTGTGGGTCGGCCTCAACACCCGCATCGACTGGGAAGGCACCACCATCGAGGGCCCGGTGTATATCGGCTCGGGCTGCAAGATCGAGGCCGGCGCGACCATCATCGGCCCGACCTGGATCGGCCACGGCAGTCACATCTGCGCCGGCGCCACCGTCGTGCGCAGCGTGCTGTTCGAGTACACCCGCGTGTTACACGATGTAAGCCTTGAGGAAATGATTGTCTTTAAGGATTACAGTGTCAACCGCGCCGGCGAGATGCGCCACGTGTCCGAGTACGCCACCGGCGAGTGGACCAACGCGCGCGACCGCCGCAACAAGCGCCGCGCCGAGGGCGAGGCCAAGCCGTCCGGCGAGGCCGCCGCGGCAAGCGATATCAATAAGAGTGAGGAAGTGGTATGAAAATTTATCCGGTGATCCTGTCCGGCGGCGCCGGCACCCGTCTGTGGCCGCTCTCGCGCGCGGTGCTGCCCAAGCAGTTGCTGCCGCTGGTGTCGGAGCAGACGATGCTGCAGGAAACGGTGCGCCGCGTCAGCGGCGCGCCGCAGATGCAGGCGCCACTGATCGTGTGCGGCAACGAACACCGGTTCCTGGTGGCCGAGCAGATGCGCGAGATCGGCGTCGAGCCGCTGGCCATCGTGCTTGAATCGGCCGGGCGCAACACCGCGCCGGCGGTGGCGGCGGCCGCGCACGTGCTGCGTGCCATCGATCCGACCGCGCTGATGCTGGTGCTGCCGGCCGACCACGTGATCGAGGACCGCGCCGCCTTCCTGGCCGCGGTCGCCGCCGCGGCCGCGCAGGCGGCCGAGGGCGCGCTGGTCACCTTTGGCGTGGTGCCCACCGCGCCGGAGACCGGCTACGGCTATATCCACCGCGGCGCGGCCGCCGGCGGCACCTGCTACAGCGTCGACCGCTTCGTCGAGAAGCCGGACCGCGACACCGCCCAGGCCTTCTTGGCCGACGGCGGCTACTATTGGAACAGCGGCATGTTCCTGTTCCGCGCCGAAAGTTACCTCGACGAGTTGCGCGCCTACGCGCCGGCCATCGGCGCCGCCGTCGAGGGCGCCGTCTCGCAAGGGTACCGCGACCTCGACTTCCTGCGCCTGGACGAGAAACAGTTCTCCGCCTCGCCGTCCGATTCGATCGACTACGCGGTCATGGAACACACCAAACGCGCGGTCGTCGTGCCGGCCGACATCGGCTGGAGCGATGTCGGCTCGTGGTCGGCCCTATGGGAAGTGCAGCCGCACGACGCCGACGGCAACGCCCAGCGCGGCGACGTCTACCTCGACGGCGTCAAGAACACGCTGGTGCGCGCCGAAAGCCGCATCGTCGCAGTTGTCGGCGTGCAAGACCTCGTTGTCGTCGAGACCGCCGACGCGGTGCTGGTCGCGCACAAGGACCAGGTCCAGCGCGTCAAGCAGATCGTCGAGCACCTTAAAACGGCCGAGCGCACCGAGCACGTGCACCACACCAAGGTCTACCGCCCGTGGGGCGCGTACGAGGGCATCGACATCGGCGAGCGTTTCCAGGTCAAGCGCATCACGGTCAATCCGGGCGGCAAGCTGTCGCTGCAGATGCACCACCACCGCGCCGAGCACTGGATCGTCGTCAGCGGCACCGCCAAGGTCACCTGCGGCGACACCGTCACCTTGTTGTCGGAAAACCAGTCGACCTACATCCCGATCGGCATGAACCACCGCTTGGAAAACCCGGGCAAGTTGCCGCTGCACCTCATCGAAGTGCAGTCCGGCAGCTACCTCGGCGAGGACGACATCGTCCGCTTCGAGGACGTCTACCAGCGCGCCTGACCGGCGCCCCGGCGGCCCGGTTTTCACCGGGCCGCCCGTTTCTTTGCTAGACTCGCGGAAGATTTGTTGTTAACACGGCGCCGCCCGCCCGCGCGCCGCTTTTCGAGGCTTTCCGTGCGCGTTCCCTTCCTGTTTACCCTCCGGCCCGCGCTGGCCGTTTCCCTGATTTTGTCGCTGTCTTTGCCGCTGTTGCTGCGGGCCGCGCCCGCCGCCGCCGCGCCGCTGACGGCCGCCCGCCTGGCGCTGGTCGTCAACGATGACGACCCCAACAGTGTGGCCGTGGCCGAAGCCTACCGGCTGGCGCACCAGGTGCCCGGGCAAAACATCGCCCACGTCAGCATCCCCAACAGCCCGCGCCGGCTCAGCGCCAAGCAATTTGCGGCCCTCAAAGAGCGCATCGATGCGCAGTTGGGCGCGGACGTCGATGCGGTGCTGATGGTGTGGACGGCGCCCTACGCGGTGGAATGCAATGCCATTACGTCGGCGTTCACCCTGGGATTCGATGCGGCGCAGTGCGAGACGCCGTGCGGGCCGGGCAAACCGAGCCCGTATTTCGACCGGCCGGCCGGCTTGCCGCGCATCGAGCCGGGACGGCGTCTGAGCATGCTGTTGCCGACGCAATCGGTGCCGCTGGCCAAGGCGCTGATCGCGCGCGGCACGGCGCGCAATTTCCAGCTGCCGCAGGCCACGGCGTATTTTCTCGTCACCAGTGACAAGGCGCGCAGCAGTCGTGCCTCGACGTTTCCGCCGTCCGGCCAGGTGCCGCAAAAGAACCTGGCCGTGCGCACGCTGTTTGCCGACGTCCTCGAAGACAAGACCGATGTCATGCTGTACCAGACGGGGCTGGCGCGGGTGGACAAACTCGAGACGCTGCGCTTTCTGCCGGGCGCGCTGGCCGACCACCTGACCTCGACCGGCGGCGATCTGCTGGGCGACGCCCAGATGAGCAGCCTGCGCTGGTTGGAGGCGGGTGCGACGGCCAGCTACGGCAGCGTCTCCGAACCATGCAATTATTGGCAGAAATTTCCCCACGGTAAGGTTTTGCTGCGCAGCTACCTCGCCGGCGACACCGCGCTCGAGGCGTATTGGAAGAGCGTGGCATGGCCGACACAGGGTGTGTTCATTGGTAACCCGTTGGCGGCTCCGTATCGGCGCTAAGTCAACCATGCCGCAGACGGCTACAGTGGCCTGCTGGGCATTTCAGTCAGGAAACAAGCAAACGATTTATTATGAAAAGAACATTCTGCATAAAGATAATGCAACTCTTATTTATTTTTATGGTACTATTCTTCCATCGGAAGTTTGTTGTCTAGTAAGTAAAAAAAGTGGCGTTCTGCCAAGGGTGTTTTCCACGCGGTATCTATTAGGATAATTGATCATGATCAAAAAGAATTTCAAGAATGTAGTATTCGCAGCAATGCTGGCCACCGCCGGTTTCATGGGTTCGGCCCAAGCTGCTTCGTTTGACATCTACGAAGACGGCGCCGGTGGCTTCAGCGGCACCGCAGGCAACGGCTTCACCAGCGCCGTCGGCGCGTTCGACGACCACTTCCTGTTCGCGCTGAGCACCGATTTCGTCAGCGCAGCGTCGGTGACCTCGTCGTTCACCAAGTTCGGTAGCAATGTCAAGGACATCACCATCACCGGTTTCAACCTGGTCCGCTACGGCGCCACCCAAGCCGACATCCTGTACCAAGTGACCGGTTATAACGGCCTGGCCACGACCGGCGCCGGCACCAACGACCTGTGGAAACTGGACACCGCCAACCTGTCGGCCGGTAACTACTACCTGGAAGTGACCGGCATTGTCACCGGTAACCGTGGTGGTTCGTACGCCGCCGACGTGCAAGTGCTGGCCGTGCCAGAACCAGAAACCTACGCCATGCTGGCAGCCGGCCTGGGTCTGATCGGCTTCGCTAGCCGTCGCAAAGCAAAAAAAGCAGCCTAATTCATCAGGCCGCGCCGGGTGACGCGCTACGCACGCGCCGCCCGTGAATAAAAGAAACCGCCCTGGTCAGGGGCGGTTTTTTTTTGCCCTGGCGGCGTGTGCAATGTCCTTGCCGCCATGACTTGTTGCTTTTTCTTCACTCTTTTTAGTTTTTTTTATGCTGTTTCGCGGCATTGGCGCGGAATCGGCCCAATCGGACCAGGCATGCGTCATGATCCTGTCATTGGGGTGGCCTATCATGGAACAGAGCCATTCCGCCAACCTTTCCCCGACAGGATCCATTCATGCCCACGATAGTCTCCTCTACCGCCCGCGCCGCCGCGCCCGGGCCCCGCACCCTGATCGCCGCTGCCCTGGCGGCGGCCCTGTCGGCGCCGGCGCTGGCCGCCTCGCCGGTCGTCATCAGCCAGGTCTACGGGGGCGGCGGCAATTCCGGCGCCACCTTCAAAAATGATTTCATCGAATTGTTCAACCGCGGCGACGCGGCGGTCGACATCACCGGCTGGAGCGTGCAGTACGCCAGCGCCGCCGGCGGCACGTGGGCGGTCAGCAAGGTCACCGGCAACGTCAGCCTGCAGCCCGGCCAATACTTCCTGTTGCAACAGTCGGCCGGCACCGGCGGCAGCGAAAACCTGCCGACCCCCGACACCCTGGGCTCGCTGGCGATGGGCGGCAGCGCCGGCAAGGTCGCGCTGGTCAACAACAGCACGCCGCTGAGCGGCGCCGCGCCGGCCAGCGCGTCGCTGATGGACTTGCTGGGCTATAACGCCGGCTTTTTCGAAGGCGCCAACGGCCCGGGCCTGAGCAACACCACCGCCGCGCTGCGCGCCGCCGGCGGTTGCACCGACACCGACAACAACGCCAGCGACTTCGCCACCGGCGCGCCGGTCCCGCGCAACAGCGCCAGCGCGCTGCGTCCGTGCGGCGTGCCGCAGGCGCCGCCGATTGTCGCCAGCTGCCCGGCCAACCTGGCGCTGGCCTTCGGCGTCGACGGCATCGCCGAGCTGAGCGCCACCGACGCCGACGGCATCGTCAACAGCGCCGCCATCACGGTCGGCGCCGTGCCCGGCATCAGCCTGGCCAACTTCCTGGCGGCCGGCGCCGCCGGCGGCACCGCCAGCGCCAGCCTGAACGTGGCCGCCAGCGTGCAGGCCGGCAGCTACCCGGTGGTGGTCACCTTCGGCAACGACCAGGCCCAGCAAGCCATCTGCAACATCAACGTCACGGTCGCCGCGCCGGCCACCTTGACCCACACGATTCCGCAAATCCAGGGCAGCGGCGACACCAGCCCGTACGCCGGCACCGTCCAGACCACCGAGGGCGTCGTCACCGCCAAGGTCGGCACCAGCTTCTTCATCCAGGACGAGCACGGCGACGGCGATCCGTCGACGTCGGACGGCCTGTTCGTGTTTACCACCGCCGCCAACACCGGCACCGTGCAGATCGGCGACCGCGTGCGCATCAGCGGCACCGTCACCGACTACGCGCCGGTGGCCGGCGGCCGCGTCTATACCGAGCTGACCGCCATCACCGCCATCGTCAAGCTGGCCGGCGGCATCGCCATCACGCCGACAAATGTCACCCTGCCGCACCCGAACCTGGGCCAGCTCGAAGGCATGCTGGTGCGCTTCACTTCGCCGCTGACCGTCAACCAGCTGCAATACGTGGGCGACCGCGGCGAAGTGACCCTGGCATCGGGCCGCCTGGAGACGGCCACCAATAAATTCCCCGCCGGCAGCGCCGAGGCGATCGCGATGGCCACCGCCAACGCCCGCAACCAGATCATCCTCGACGACGGCATCTTCACCACGCCAAGCGTGATTCCCTACCTGGGCACGGACGGTTCGCTGCGCGCCGGCGACACGGTCGACAACCTGACCGGCGTGGTCGACTTCGGCGCCAAGGGCGGCGGCGGGGCGGGCTTCAAGCTGCAGCCGACGGTCGCGCCGGTGTTCTCGCAGGACAACCCGCGTCCGGCCGCGCCGCTGCTGGCCGCCGGCAACGTCAAGGTCGCCAGCGCCAACGTGCTGAACTACTTCACCACCTTCACCAACGGCACCGACATCACCGGCGCCAGCGGCCAAGGCTGCGTGATCGGCGGCGGCGCGCCGTCGCGCTCGAACTGCCGCGGCGCCGACAACATCACCGAGTTCAACCGCCAGAGCGTCAAGATCGTCGGCGAGCTCAAGGCGCTCGACGCCGACGTCTACGGCCTGATGGAGATCCAGAACAGCGGCGACTACTCGGTCACCAAGCTGGTCGACGCGCTCAACGAGGCGATCTCGCCGGGCACCGGCCTGAAGACCTACGCCGTGGTGCCGCAGCCGCCGGCCACCGGCACCGACGCCATCCGCGTGGCGATGATCTACAAGCCGGCCACGTTGACCCTGGTCGGCAACGCGCTGTCGGACGCCGACGCGATCAACAACCGGCCGCCGATGGCGCAGACCTTCAAGGCCGCCAACGGCGGCAAGTTCTCGCTGGTGGTCAACCACCTGAAGTCCAAGGGCAGCTGCCCGGCGCCGTCGAACATCGACGGCGACAAGGGCGACGGCCAGAGCTGCTGGAACGCGACCCGCGTGCAACAGGCGCGGCGCCTGGTGGACGTGTTCGTGCCGCAGGTGGTGGCCGCCGCCGGCGACGCCAAGGTGCTGCTGATCGGCGACTTCAACGCCTACGGCCACGAAGACCCGGTGCAGGCCATCGTCAACAAGGGCTATGTCAACCAGCTCGAGCGCTTCATCCGCGGCGCCGGCGCGATGCCGTATTCCTACGTCTTCAACGGCGAGGCCGGCTACCTGGACCACGCGCTGGCCAGCGCCGCGCTCAACGCCTCGGTGGTGGACGCGGCCGAGTGGCACAACAACGCCGACGAGCCGACCGTCGTCGACTACAACCTCGACGGCAAGCCGCAGGACAAGTACACGGCCGCGCCGTACCGCGCCTCGGACCACGATCCGGTGGTCGTCAGCCTGAACCTGCCTGCGGCCGCGCTCGACGTCACCGCCGGCGTGCGCGGCGTCGGCTCGGGGCTGGTATTTACGCGCCTGACCGGACGCTGGAGCGGCAACTACGCGGTGACCAACACCGGCACCAGCCCGATCAACGGCCCGCTGCAGATCGAACTGGGCGGCCTGGCGGCCGGCGTGACCGTGCTCAACGCCAGCGGCAGCCACAACGACGCGCCGTATATCACCGCCAACGTCGGTTCGCTGGCGCCCGGCGCCACCATCACCGTCCCGCTGAGCTTTACCAAGACCGGCGCGGCCGGCATCAGCTACACGGCAAAAATTTACAGCGGTAATTTCTAAGGAAACCTCAGATGATCGTCAAACTCCCCGTAGCATCCCTGCGCCGCGCGCTGTTGGCCCTGGCCCTGGGCGCCTGCGCCAGCCTGGCCTCGGCCGCGTCGACCTTCCACGTCGAACTCGACACGTCGTCGTTCGCGTCCACCGGCTGGATCGACCTGCAATTCAACCCGGGCGGCGCGTCGAGCCCGTTGGCGCAGGCCGCGCTGAGCGGCTTCACCGGCTTCGGCGATTCGAGCACCGCGCAGCTGAGCGGCAATGCCGCAGGCTCGCTGGCGACCGGCTACACCTTCGTCAACGATGGCGCGGGCGGCTTGAACGGCTTGTTCCACGCCGTCAACTTCGGCGGCAAAGTCGGTTTTAACGTGACCTTCAGCGGCGCCGCCGATCCGGGCGCCAATGCCGCCTCGGTCTTCACGGTGGCGCTGTACAACCAGGCGCAGGACACCCTGCTGGGCACGAACGACCTGTCCGGCTCGCTGGTGCTGCTGGACTGGACCCCGGCCGGCACCGTCGTGCCGACCATGCTCAGCAACACGATCGACACCAGCGTCACGGCGGTCAGCGCCGTGCCGGAGGCGGAGACCTGGCTGATGCTGGGCGCCGGGCTGGCGCTGGTCGGCGGCGTGGCCCGCCGCCGCAAGCTGGCGGCGTAAAACGTCGATCCGGCGGCAGGGAAGGGGGCGCGGCGCCAACGCCGCGCCCGGGCAGGTAAAGACGGCACATGCGCATGTGTCGTTTTTTTTTGCCCGGCCGCGCGGGATAAAAAAAACCGCCGCACCCTTGCGGGCACGGCGGTTTCGATGGAACGTCGCGCCCGCGAAGGCGCGCGATGCGCCTAGCGCGCGCTCAGCTTGCGGGTCTTGGCCGCGCCCTCGGCCAGCGGCACCGGATTGTTGGTCTCCACCAGCAAGGTGGTCGACGAGGCGACGGCGCCGTTCAGGTCGAGGTATTGCACCCCGCCGTAGTAGCGCTTGCCCGTCGCCAGGCCGCTCCAGCTGGCCGTGACCGTGGCCACGTTGCCCTCGTAGACCCGGCTAGGCACGGCCGCCTTCAGGGCGCCGGCCATGTCGCCACGGGTGACCACGGCCGACGACAGGTTGAAGTCGGTCGCGACGCCGTCGGCCGGCGCGTAGCCGACCACGCAGACGCGGTAGTTGCCGGCCGCCGGGCTGTTCAGGCGCACCCACTCGGTCGAGCCGCCGCGCAGGCTGGCGCCGGCCACGCTGCCGTCCGGATTGAGCACCACCAGGTCGAGGTCGTCACCGCCGTTGGACGCGGTGTCGCGGTCGAACAGTTCGAACGCGGCGGCCACGGTGTTGGCCGGGATCGTCACCGGAATGGCGCGCACGCCGACCGTGTTGGCCACGCAGGCGGCGGCCACGTCGGCGGCCGTGTCGAGCGGCTCCAGGATGGCCGGCACCGTTTGCGTGGCGCCGCGGTTGACTTCCTTGAAGCCGCCGACGGCCGCGCCCATGCGGCCGTTGAAGCCGGCCAGTACGCTCAGCAGCACCGTGCTGGAGGCGCGGGTGCTGGCCGTCAGCGCCGGCGACGAGATGGCCCGGCCGCTGCGCGCCGTCAACGGCACGCGCACCACGTGGTTGGCGTCGGTCCACGTGACGTCGCCGTATTGCCACTCGTTGAACACGGCGTTGGTGCGGGTCAGCTTGACCGTGTAGCTGGCGCTGGCGTTGGGCGCCAAGGTCAGGGTGGCCGGCGTCAGCACGGTGGTGAAGCCCGGCAGGCTGGCGCTGCCGCTGTAGGTGGCGGCGCTGGTGCCGACGTTGGTGACGGTGCGGGTGACCTCGACCGTGCCGAGCGCGTTGTTGACGGTGATCGACGGCAGGTTCAGGTTGTAGCCGATGATCGAGCCTTCGGTGCACTCGTTGCTGAAGCCGGCGCCGCACTGGTAGCGCTTGTAGTCGCGCGCGCCCAGCTCGTAGACCAGGCCCGGGTCGCTGGCGCCCTTGGCGTTGTAGGCGCGGCCGTCGGCCGGATGCGGCACGGTGCCGTACGGATTGATGTGGCCGGCGCCCTGGGCCCACGGCAGCACACCCTGCTGCAGCGCTGCCAGGCCGTCGGGGAAGGTCGGCGTGGCGCTGGTCATCAGCGCCGACTTGATCGCCGCCGGCGACCAGGTCGGATGCAGTTGCTTGAGCAGCGCGGCCACGCCGGCCACGTGCGGCGACGACATCGACGTGCCTTGGTACAGCGCCCAGGCCGGCTTCGGCGTCAGGGTGCCGTTGACGACGTCGGCGCGCTGGGCCGCGGTCAGCTCCGGCGTGACGCCGGCCAGGATGTCGACGCCGGGGGCGGTGACGTCCGGTTTGAGCACGTTGCCGTCGTAGCGGTTCGGGCCACGCGACGAGAAGCCGGCCGAGACCGGCGCGTTCTGGACGATCACGTTGCTGAACACGCTCAGCGCGGCGACCGCGTTTTGCGCCGCCGCATACGCCTTGATGGCGTCGCCGTCGGGCTTGGTCACGTGCACCGTCGGCACCGAATGGACCTCGGCCACCAGGCCCGAACCGTTGTCGACCATGATCATGCCGACGCCGCCGGCCTGCTTGACGGCCAGGCTCTTGTCGACGCGGGCGTTGGTGCCGCGCACGCAGGTGACGACCTTGCCGGCCACCTTGGCCGGGTCGAGCGTCGGGGCGCCGTTGCTGCCGACGCTGTAGCACAGGCGCGCCTCGGCGGCGCTGGCGCCGGCGCGCACCGCGTCTTCGGAGCGGATCAGCGCGGTGTTGGGCAGGGCATGGTTGTTGAGCGAGACGCCCTTGTAGCTGGCGCCGTTGCCCAGCGTGACGGTGCCCTGGAACACGCGGTTGTTGACGGCGGCGGCGATCGTGGCCAGCCACGGGCTGACGTGGTTGACCTCATTGGCGGGGCCGTCGTTGCCGGCCGAGGCGGCCACGAACACGCCGGCGTTGGTCGCGTGCAGGAAGGCTTGTTCGACGGCGTCGTTGATGACGGTGCCGCCGCTGATCGAGTAGTTCAGCACGTCGACGCCGTCGGTGACGGCCTGTTCGACGGCGGCCACCGCGTCCGCGCCCCAGCAGCTGTTCTTGCCGCCGGTCGGGTCGGTCGTGTCGTTGAAGGTCCAGCAAATCTTGTACGAGGCGATGCGCGCGCGCGGGGCGATGCCCGAGGTCTGGCCCATCTGGATGTTGTCGCCCAGGGTGGCCGAAACGCCGTTGTTGCCGGCCGACGTGGTCGAGGTGTGGGTGCCGTGGCCGCCGTGGCCGACGGTGCCGCCGATCGAATCGCGCGGCGAGACGAACTCGGTCCAGTGCAGCTGGCGGCCGCTGGCCTTGAAGCCGTCGATGAAGTAGCGCGCGCCGATCAGCTTGTTGTTGCAATGGCCCGCGGTGAAGCCTTCGCCGGTGTCGCAGCCGCCCTGCCAGCCGGGCAGCGGAGTGTAGGCCAGCGTGCCGCTGTTGTCGAAGGTCGGCTTGCCGTTGGCGTCGACGCGGTCGGCGTAGGACGGGCTCTCGGGCCAGATGCCGCCGTCGATGATGCCGACCACGATGCCTTCGCCGGCGCCTTCCTTGCCGCCGAGTTGGCTCCACAGGCCGTTGGCGCCGTCCAGGCCGAGGAAGGTGGGGGTGTAATTGGTCAGCATCTGGCGCGGGGTGTCGGCGGTGATGTTGACCACGGCGCTGTTGGCCTTGAGCGCGCGCACCTCGTCGTCGGTGAGCATGGCCGAGAAGCCGTTGAGCACCACCTTGTAGTCGTACAGCATCGGCGCGCCGGCCACGACCGCCTTGACCGATTGCTGCTTCTGGATCAGGTAGCCGCTATAGGCCTGGGCGGCGCCGGTGTTGAGGTCGAGCCGCGCGCCGGCGGCCGGCTTGGTGGCGGCGATGCCGGCCACGCCGCCGGTATAGGACGAGAGCGGCTTGTCGGCCAGTTGCACGATGTACGGACGGCGCGTGTCGTCGGCGTGCGCGGCCAGGCTCAGGCCGGAGAGCAGCAGCAGGACCGCTGCGGAAACAGGGCGTAATTTCATTGTGTTATTCCTCGATGGGTGGCTCAGACGGCGGGTGTCGATGCTGGGGCTAGCTTGCGGCGGCGCGCGGCGCCGGCCACGCCGAGCAGGCCGGCGCCCATCATCAGCCAGGTCGACGGCTCGGGCACGGGCGCGGCCACCAGCGAGGTGGTGATGTTGTCGATGGCGAACTGGCCGCGGCCGGTGCTGAAGGCCGAGCATATGCCGTTGGCGTCGCAGACGAAGGCGAAGAAGGCCAGGCTGGTGAACTGGGCGTTGCTGAACAGCGACGACGAGGTGTAGCTGCCGAACTCGAAGCCTTCGCTGCCGGGCGCGTAGAACGCGTAGTCTTCATACACGGTGCTGTTGTCGGCGCGGAAGCCCTGCACGCGCAGGAAGCCCGGCGTTGGCGGGTAGTCGTAGGCGTTCGAGCCGAGGAAGGCGGCGTCGAACGATTTCAGGCCGAACGTGGCGCCCGGGGCGGTGCTGGTCAGTTCGAGGTAGCCATCGTTGATGATGGTCGCATAGTTGCCGCTGCTGGCCGGGCACTGCAGAAAGCCGCACGCGGCGACCGAATCGGTGCCGTCGATGATGGCGCCGACCGCGTCGCCCGCTTGCGCCTGGATGTCGTTGGAGTAGAAGCCGGCGTTGAAGCCCTGGCTGACGATGGCGTCCTGATGGGTCAGGCCCACCGGCGGCAGGCCCTCGAAGTCGATGGTGACGTCGGCGGCGTGGGCGGACGACAGCGCGGCCATGGTCAGGCCGGCGAGGATGGTTGCACGGACCAATTGTGTCAGTCGGAGGCTCGACGCGGCGCGTGGCGCATCGGTGGGGAACGAGCTGCGTTTCATGGATCTACCCTTTTGTGAGTGAAGCGACGATGACGTTGATGCCCCTTGACGCGCCGGGACAAGCGTGTGCTCCCGTCTGCGCGGGAGATGTCAAGAAGTGTAGCAACGGCGACAATAAAAAGGCGAAAAGTTTAGGAATGAAAATTCGGGTAACTAGCATTTTTGCAGTGCGAAATTCGGTTTCCGCTGGGAGCGGCGTTGAACCGTGATTGTTATTGCCTGTGAATAATTTGCAACATTGTTGAGGAAGCACAGAGAACATGCGCGCGGCCGCCGTGTTTTACGGTAGAGTATTGAGCCCCAAAATGGGCCGGCGCGCGGCCGCCACGGCGCGCGCGGTCGCCGGGTGGACCGCGCGTCCGAAGAAAAGATTGTATGACTGGCAAAGCGCATGGTAGCCTTTGGTAGCGCTGAGGGCGCCGTCGCGGCGCCCGGCACGCGGCGGACTGTTTCGGGTGGATTTAAGGAGTTGGTCGGATGGAAGTGGCGAAGAATCGCGGTTGGACGGCGGCCCGCAAGGCCGGCGGCTTCACGTTGTTGGAATTGCTGGTGGTGATCGTCATCATTGGCCTGTTGGCGGCCTATGTCGGCCCCAAATATTTCGCCCAGCTGGGCAAGTCCGAGGTGACCATCGCCAAGGCGCAGATCGACGCGTTCGAAAAATCGCTCGACACCTACCGTCTCGACGTCGGCCGCTATCCGACCACCGAAGAGGGGCTCGGCGCGCTGGTGGTGGCGCCGGCCACGGCGGGCGCCAAGTGGAACGGCCCGTACCTGAAGAAGGGCGTGCCGCCCGATCCGTGGGGCCATCCTTACCAGTACAAGGCGCCCGGCACCAAGGCCGAGTTCGAGATCACCTCGCTGGGACGCGACGGCCAGCCCGGCGGCACCGGCGAGGACGCCGAGATCAGCTCGCAGTAACGCAGCCAGCGTCCGGATTCACGCCACCCCACGCGCCACCGCCACCGTCAACGAAAGCCGCATTCGCCATGCAGTTCGATGTCCGCACCTTGTCGGCCGATATGGTCATCGCCCATCTGTTGATCGATGGCCGCGATGAGGCCGACGCGCGCCGCCAGGTCGAGGCGCGCGGCCTGTTCGTCAGCGCCATCGCGCCGGCGCGCGGCGGCCTGACCGGTCGCGGCCGCGCCGGCAAGCGCCCGGCGCTGTCCCTGGTGCTGTTCAGCCAGGAGTTGCTGGCGCTGCTGACGGCCGGCCTGGGCATCGTCGAGGGACTCGAGGCGCTGCTGGAAAAAGAGGCCAATCCGGCCACGCGCGGCGTGCTCGAGCGGCTGCTGGCCGGCCTGCGCGAGGGCCAGCGCTTTTCGGCCGTGCTGGCCGAGCAGCCGGAACTGTTTCCGCCGCTGTACATCGGCATCGTCAAGGCGGCCGAGGGCACGTCCGACCTGCCGCGCTCGCTGTCGCGCTTCATCGACTACCAGCAGCGCATCGACCTGGTGCGCGGCAAGCTGGTGTCGGCCGCCATTTATCCATGCATCCTGCTGCTCGTCGGCGGCGGCGTCAGCCTGTTTTTGATCGGCTACGTGGTGCCGCGCTTCGCCGAGGTCTACCAGGGCGCCGGGCGCGACCTGCCATGGCTGTCGCAGCAAATGCTCAACTGGGGCCAGTTCGCCAGCCAGCACACGGTGCTGCTGTTGGGCGGCATCGCGGCGGCGCTGGCGGCGCTGGTGCTGACGGTGCGCCACCTGATGGGCAGCGGCGGCATCGTCCGCCTGCTCAGCCGCCTGCCGGGCATCGGCGAGCGTGTGCGCATCTACGAATTGTCGCGGCTGTACCTGACGCTGGGCATGCTCAGCGAGGGCGGCATCACCATCGTCCACGCCATCGAGACGGTGCAGGGCATGGTCTCGGCCGGCATCCGCCAGAACCTGCAGGCGGCGCGCGCGTCCATCGAGGCGGGCCTGCCGCTGTCGACCGCCTTCGAGGCCAATCAACTGACCACGCCGATCTCGCTGCGCATGCTGCGCGTGGGCGAGCGCACCGGCGACATGGGGCCGATGCTGACGCAGTCGGCGGCCTTCTACGACGGCGAGATCACCCGCTGGATCGACCGTTTCACCCGCACCTTCGAACCGCTGCTGATGGCCGCCATCGGCTTGATCGTCGGCGCCATCGTGGTGCTGCTTTACATGCCGATCTTCGATCTGGCCGGAGACATGTCATGACGGCCCAGGCCAATCCCGTTGATACCGGCGTCCCGGTTTCCCCCGTGCCGGCCCTCGACACCGCGCTGGTGGCGCGCGCGCGCCATCTGCGCCAGCAATCGAAACGCACCTTGGTCGAGGAGCTCGAAGCGCTCAGCGGCATGGTGCCGCGCCTGGTGGTGCAAGCGCTGGCGCAGCCGTTCGGCATGACGGTGCTGGAGACGGTCGACATGCTGGCCTTCGTGCCGGCCTTCGACCTGCTGCCGCTGTCGCAGGCGATGGCGCGCCACTGCGTGCTGCTGCGCGGCTTCGACGGCGTGGTGGTGGGCGTGATCGCCGATCCGTTCGACCTCGATCTGCAAACCTGGCTCGGCACCCAGGCGCGCGCCACGCCGCACCTGCCGCTGCCGGTGCGCCTGGCGCTGCAGGCCGACATCCAGGCCTATTTGTCCAAGCAGGAGGAATCGGCGCGCGCCACCGACTCGCTGCTGCCCGGCGCCAGCGAGGGCCGGCGCGACGGCAAGACCGCCGCCGTGCTGTCGTTCGCGTCGGTGTCGGAGGCGGCCAGTCCGGCGGTCCGGCTGGTCAACTCCACCTTGTACGATGCCTTGAAGGCCGGCGCCTCCGACATCCACCTCGAGAGCACCTCCGGCGGCCTGGCCGTCAAATACCGGGTCGACGGCGTGCTCGATCACGCCACCGCCGTCAACGGCATCGAGGTCGCCGAACAAATCATCTCGCGCCTGAAGGTGCTGGCCGAACTCGATATCGCCGAGCGCCGCGTGCCGCAGGACGGCAGCTTCCGGGTCGAGGCCAACGGCCGCGAGATCGATCTGCGCGTGTCCATCATGCCGAGCATCCACGGCGAGGACGCCGTCATCCGTATTCTCGACAAGCGCGCCATGATCGAAGCCTACGGCTCGCTCACGCTGGAGGCGCTGGGCTTCGACGCGCCGTCGCTGGCGACCTTGCGGGTGCTGGCGCAGGAGGCCTACGGCATGCTGCTGGTGACCGGGCCGACCGGCTCTGGCAAGACCACCACCTTGTACGCGGCGCTGACCGAGATCCACAACGGCCGCGAAAAGATCATCACCATCGAGGACCCGGTCGAGTACCAGCTGCCGGGCATCCTGCAGATTCCCGTCAACGAGAAGAAGGGCCTGACCTTCGCCAAGGGACTGCGCTCGATCCTGCGCCACGATCCGGACAAGATCATGGTGGGCGAGATCCGCGACCGCGAGACGGCGGAAATCGCCGTGCAGTCGGCGCTGACGGGCCACCTGGTGCTCACCACCGTGCACGCCAATAACGTGTTCGACGTGTTCGGCCGCTTCACCCACATGGGCATCGATCCGTATGCCTTCGTGTCGGCGCTGAACGGCATCTGGGCGCAGCGCCTGGTGCGCATCAACTGCCCGCACTGCGCGGTGGACTACACGCCGGACGACCACGAACTGGCCAGCGTCGGCCTGCGCCGCGCCGATGTCCATGACTACCGCTTCATGCAGGGACCGGGCTGCGGCGACTGCCGGGGCACCGGCTACAAGGGGCGGCGCTCGATCGCCGAGATCCTGACCCTGAACGACGAGATCCGCGAGCTGATCGTCGACAAGCGGCCGATCCGCCAGATCAAGCAGGCGGCCTACGACAACGGCACGCGCAGCCTGCGCCAGGCCGCGCTGGAACTGGTCAAGCGAGGCGGCACCACCTTGGGCGAAATCAAACGGGTGACCTTGCATGCGTAGAGCCATCGGACAATCGTTGCGCATCGGCGTGGCCGGCCACGCCGTCAGCCTGGCGCGCGTGAGCCGCTGGCGCGGAGAGCGATTTACCGTGCTGGCGGAGCACGCGTTCGCGCCATCGGCCGCGCATCCGTTCGATGCCATCGCCAACGCCTTGCGCGCGCTTCTGGGCGAGCAGGACGTGGGCGGCTGGCCCGCCAGCATCGTGCTGGCCGAGGAATTGACGCGCATGTGGCGCGTCACGCCGCCGCCCGGCGCCACGCGCCTGGACGACATGGAGGCGGCGGCCGGCCTGCGCTTCCAGTCGCTGTACGGCGAGGCGCCGTCGGCCTGGAAGATCGCGGCCGACTGGAACACCACCGAGCCGTTCTTCGCCGCCGCCATGCCGCGCGCGCTGCTGGCGGTGCTGGAGCTGGTGGCGACGGAATTCAAACTGTCCATCGTCGGTGTCGAGCCGCATTTCGTCAGCGCGTGGAACCGTTGGCGGCGCGGCATCAGGCGGGGCGCCTGGTTTGGCCTGCTGCACGACAATCTGCTGACGTTGGCGGCGATCGAAACCGGCAACGGCAAAGGGGCGCAGGCGATGCGCGCGATCCGCGCGCTGCCGGTGCCGCCCGGCGCCGATGCGGCATGGCTGACGCAGACCTTGAAGCGCGAGGCGCTGCTGCTCGATATGCCGCCGCCGGAACTGCTGCAGCTGTGCGGCGCGGCATCGGCCAGCGCGGCCAGCCCGGCCGGCGTCGCCGCGTGGACGCGCGCCGCCGCCACCGCCTCGCAGATTCCATGCGAGGCGCTCGATCAGGCGCAGCAGGCCGGCGGCGCCGGGCTGTCGACGGCGGCGCTGCTGGCGCGCGGCGGGAGCGTGGCATGACCAAGAACGCGATGCACATCGACTTCGCGCCGCGCAGCCTGCGCCGCACCTTGTTCCACACGCATCCGGCGCTGCTGGCGCTGGGCGCCGGCGGACTGCTGCTGTGCATGGGCGCGGCCCTCGGCGGCTGGAAGCTGGTCGGGCAACAGCGCGAGCGCGAACAGCAGCTGCGCCATATCCAGCAGCGCGCGGCGGCCATGTCGGCGCGCCCGGTGGAGGTGGCGCGGGTGGTGATACCGGAAGGGCAGGCTGCCTTCGTCAACGGCGCCATCCTGCAATTGAACCTGCCATGGCGCGAGCTGCAGGACGCCGTGGCCGCCGCCACGCCGCGCAACGTGGCGCTGGTGGCGATGGAGCCGGACCCGCGCAAGCAGGTGCTCAAGATCACCGCCGAAACCAGGACCAGCGACGATATGGTGGCCTACGTGGCCGAACTCAAGCAGCAGGAAACCTTCAGTGGCGTCGTGCTGACGCGCCACGAGATCAACGACCAGGACCCGTTGCGGCCCTTGCGCTTCCAGCTGGAGGCCACATGGATCACACGTTGAACGCTGTGAACATCCGCGCGCTGGCGCTGCGCGCGCGTCTGGCCTTGCTGCGTCTCGGCGCGCCGGCTTGCGTGGCGACCGCCTTGTGCGTGGCCGGCGTGGCGGCGTGGGCATGGCTGCTGCCGCAGCGCGCGGCGCAGGCGAGGGTGATGGCCAAGCCGTTGCCGGCGCCGTCGTCGCTGGTGACCGCGCCGCCGCCGCCATCGGCCAACCAGAATCTGGCCGACTTCTACCAGGTGCTGGGCGAGAAGCGCTACGCGGAACAGCAGGTCAAGGTGCTGTTCGACCTGGCCGCGAAATCCAATCTCGTTTTGAGCCAGGGCGAGTACAAATCGGCCTACGACAAGGCCAGCCGCGTCAGCACCTATCAGATTATCCTGCCGGTCAAGGGGCCGTACCAGGCGATCTGGCAGTTCGCCATGCAGGGGTTGCGCGAGATGCCGTTTGCCTCGCTGGACGAAATCGGCTTCCGCCGCGATACCATCGCCGAGGCGACGGTGGAGGCGCGCCTGCGCTTCACGCTGTACCTCAAGGACGGCGAGCCATGAAGCCCTATCACATCGCGATGGGCGTGGCGCTGGCCGGCGCCGCCGCACTGGTGAT
This sequence comes from Duganella sp. AC237, assembly GCF_979254035.1. Lineage (NCBI taxonomy): Bacteria > Pseudomonadati > Pseudomonadota > Betaproteobacteria > Burkholderiales > Oxalobacteraceae > Duganella > Duganella sp. AC237. The sequence goes on from NZ_CEEDEW010000003.1 coordinate 1,954,468, forward strand.
CTTCGGCGATAACTCGCCGGCGTCGGACATCGCCGAGCCGGTTGCGCGCTCCGCCAAGGCGCCGGGCGCGGTGGCCGCGGCACCGGTGGAGCGCTCCGGCAAGGACGGTAAGGCCGCGGCGGACGCGATGATCCTGCGGCTGCTGCCGCGCGCGGCGTTGGTCGGCGGTTCGGCCGACGCCAGCTTCGGCGCCGGCGAGGGTGTGTTCCTGGGCCAGAACTGGAATCCGCCACCGCCGCCACCGCCGCCGCAGTCGCAATCGAACGCGCCGCCACCGCCGCCGATGGCGCCCCCCGTTCCCTTTAATTACTTCGGCAAAGCCGTCGCAGACGGCCAGTGGGAAGTCTATCTGGCGCGCGGCGACAAGACCTATGTGGTGCGCAACAAGACCGTGATCGATGGCGCCTACCGCGTCGACCGGATCGCGCCGCCGCTGATGACCGTGACCTATCTGCCTTTGAACCAGGTACAACAGATTAATATTGGAGCATTCGACTGATGGCTAGTCATCTGAACACATGGCGCCGCCGCGCCGCGCTGCCCGCCATGCTGGCGATCGCCGTCGGCGTGAGCGGCTGCGCCGGACAAATGGCCTTCCGCGAAGCCAACCAGCTGGTCGCCAAGGACCAGGTGGAAGCTGGCCTGCTCAAGTACCAAGAGGCGGTTCGGGCCGAACCGGGCAACGCCGAGTACCGCACCGCCTATCTGATGGCGCGCGACCGCGCCGCCCAGCGCCTGCTGGAGCAGTCCGAGCGCCAGTTGTCGGAAGGCCGTCCCGATCTGGCGGAGCAGGGCTTCCGCCGCGTGCTGGGACTGGACCAGATGAACGAGCGCGCGCGCAGCGGCCTGCGCGCGATAGAACGCGACAGCCGCCAGGACAAACTGCTGGCCGCCGCCATCGAGCACGCGAACAAGAAGGAATACGATCTGGCCAAGCTGCGCCTCAACGCGCTGCTGACCGAGACGCCGTCGAACGAGAAGGCGCGGCTGCTGCTGCGCGAAGTGACCGAGAAAAGCGCGCAGCCGGTGGTGGAGTCGGGGCTGGCGAAGTCGTACAAGCAGCCGATCACGATCGAGTTCCGCGACGCCCCGCTGAAGCAGGTGTTCGAGGTGATCGCGCGCCGCTCCGGCCTGAACTTCGTGTTCGACAAGGACGTCAAGACCGACCAGCGCACCACCGTCATGCTGAAGAACAGTACCGTCGAATCGGCGATCTACTTCCTGCTGCTGACCAATCAGCTGGAGCAGCAGGTCATGGACGCCAACACGATCCTGATCTACCCGAACGTGGCGGCCAAGCTGAAGGAATACCAGGAGATGACGGTCAAGACCTTCTTCCTGGCGAATGCCGAAGCGAAGCTGGTGGCCAACACGCTCAAGACCATCCTCAAGTCGCGCGACGTGGTGGTTGATGAAAAACTCAATCTGCTGATCGTGCGCGACAACCCGGAGGCGATCCGCCTGGCCGAACGCCTGATCGCGGTGCAGGACGCGCCCGAGGCGGAGGTGATGCTGGAGGTGGAGATCCTGGAGGTCAAGCGCGGCACGCTGATGAACCTCGGCGTGGAGTGGCCGACCAGCGTGGGATTGACGCCGCTGTCGACCGCCGGCGGCACCGGCATCACCTTGCGCGACCTGCGCCGCCTGAATTCGGACACCATCGGCGTGAGCGGCATTTCCGCCGCCATCAACGCCAACAAGACCGATACCGATTCCAACCTGCTGGCCAATCCGCGCATCCGCGTGCGCAACAAGGAAAAGGCCAAGATCGTCATCGGCGACAAGCTGCCGGTGATCACGGCGACGGTATCGTCGGGCATCGGCGGCTTCGCCAGCGACAACGTCACCTACGTCGATGTCGGCCTGACGCTCAACGTCGAACCGACCATCTATTTGAATAACGAGGTGGCGATCCGCGTGCAGCTGGAAGTGAGCAACCTGACCAACACCATCACCACCCGCAACGGCGGCACCGCCTACCAGATCGGCACGCGCCAGGCCACCACCATGCTGCAGTTGAAGGATGGCGAGAACCAGGTGCTGGCGGGCCTGATCAACAACGAGGAGCGCGGCACCGCCAGCAAGCTGCCCGGCGCCGGCGACCTGCCGATCATCGGCCGTCTGTTCGGCAGCAAGCGTGACGACAACCAGAAGACCGAGATCGTGCTGTCGATCACGCCGCGCCTGATCCGCAACGTGCAGCGGCCGGAGGCCAGCGCTTCCGAATTCTCGGCCGGCACGGAGGCCAGCTTCCGCCGCCGTCCGGACCTGACCGTGCGCACGCCGGTGCAGTTGCCGGCCCCGCCGGGCGCATTGTCGGCGCCACCGGCGCCAGCTGCGCCAGCCGCGCCAACCAACCCGGCCAACGCGCCGGCGCCGGCCGAAGCGCAGGGCGCGACCACACAGGCGATCCTGCCGCCGCCGGTGCAGGCCATGCCGCTGTCGACCGGCCAGCCGGCGCCGCTGCCGCCGACGCAAGGGGTGCAGCCGCAACCGGTACAACCGGCGGTCGAAATCTCGCCGTCGCCGCAGCAGTGACGCCAGGGTGGCAATGATGCGCGCGCGCGGTTTCACACTGATCGAGTTGCTGGTGACCTTGACCATCCTCGGCCTGCTCAGCGTACTGGTGATACCGACCGCGCAGGTGGTGGTGCAGCGCCGCCAGGAGCAGGACCTGCGCGAGGCGCTGCATCAGATCCGCCAGGGCATCGACGCCTACAAGCTGGCTTATGACCAGGGCCGCATCACCAAGTCGCTGACCTCGACCGGTTATCCGAAGACGCTGGAGCTGCTGGTCGAGGGCGTGCCGGATCTGCAAAATCCCAAGCAGGCGAAGATCTACTTCCTGCGCCGCGTGCCGCGCGATCCGTTCAATTCCGACACCACGCTGAGCGAGTCGCAATCCTGGGGCAAGCGCAGTTACGCCAGCGAAGCGGACCAGCCGAAAGAGGGCGAGGATGTCTACGATGTGTTCAGCACGAGCGAGAAGAGCGGCCTGAATGGCGTTCCGTTCAATAAATGGTGACCATGAAGACCAAAGGTTTTACGCTGATCGAGCTGTTGGTGGTGCTGGGCATCGTCGCCCTGATGCTGACGCTCGCGGTGCCGCGCTACTTCCCCAGCATCGACAAGTCGAAGGAAGTGGTGTTGGCCGATAACCTGCGCAATGTGCGCAACGTGATCAACCAGTACTACGGCGACACGGGCCGCTATCCGGACTCGCTGGAGCAGCTGGTGGAGAAAAAATACCTGCGCGCGCTGCCGGTCGATCCGGTCACCGACAGCGAAACGACATGGGTCATCATTCCGCCGGAAGACGGCGCCAAGGGCGGCGTCTACAACATCAAGAGCGGCGCGCCCGGCAACGACCGTAGCGGCAAGCCTTACGCCGACTGGTGATGCGGCGGCCGCGCAAGCGCCGCAACGGCGGCTTCACTTATCTGAGCCTGATCATCCTGGTGGCGATCATCGGTTTGGTGTCGGCGTCGGCGCTGAAACTGGGATCGGTGCTGCAGCGGAGCAGGGCCGAGCAGGAACTGCTCGATATCGGCGCCGCCTTCAGCGACGCGCTGCAAAGCTATGCCAACGCCACGCCCGCCGGCTTTCCGCCGCAGCCGCCGTCGTTGAAGGAGCTGCTCAAGGACCCGCGCTTTCCGACCGTGCGGCGCCACCTGCGCAAGGTGTTTGTCGATCCGATGACGGGCAAGGCGGAATGGGGCATCACCTACCTGGGCGACAAGGCCGGCGTGCTGGCGGTGTACAGTTTGTCGGATGCGAAGCCGGTCAAGATCGGTAACTTCCCGCAGCGGTTCCAGGGCCTGGCCGGCAAGCAGAAAATCTCGGAGTGGCGCTTCGCCGCGACCGGCGGCACGCTGCCGGTGCCGGGACAGAACCAGCAGCCCGGCGCGGTGGAAGTGAAACCCGGCACGCCCATGCCCGGCGGCCTGCTCACCCCGATTCCGCCGGCGCCGCCAGCTCCCCCGGCGCAAACACCGCAGCCGGAGCCCGAACCGGCTCCGCCGCCAGAGCCTTCGCCAGAGCCGGCGGAGGAAAAGCCTGCAATGGAGCCGCAGCCGGAGCCGCCGGTCGAGCCGGCGCAGCGCTAACTCCACGCACTCTTTTGGCGAAACGCCGGCGTCGCCACCAGGGGTCGGACCCGGCGGGGTCCGACCCCGGTTGGCCGTGCGGGTTCGTGCCTAGCGCGCCGTGCGTTTGAAATCCCGGAACCGGAACCCCATCGCCATCAACGCGCCGAAATACACCAGCGCGGACACCCCGACCACCGCGAACAGCGCCACGATGCGCAACAGCGTCTGATGCGCCATGCCGGTCCAATCCACCTGCGCCGCGCTGTACCACGCGGTGGCGCCCATCAGCGCGCAGGCGATCACCAGCTTGGTGAAAAACAGCAGCCAGCCCGGCTTGGGCGTGTAGATGCCGCGCCGGCGCAGGCCGGTGAACAGCAAGCCCGCGTTCAGGCAGGCGCCCAGGCTGATCGACAGCGCCAGTCCCGCCACCGCCAGCTGTGGCACGAAAACCATGTTCATCAGCTGCGTGGCGACCAGCACGCCGACCGCGATGCGTACCGGCGTGCGGATGTCCTGGCGCGCGAAAAACGCCGGCGCCAGGATCTTGACCAGGATGATGCCGAGCAGGCCGACGCTGTAGGCGACCAGCGGCTCGGCCGACGCGTGCGCCGCCTCCGCCGTGAACGCGCCATTCTGGAACAGGGTGGAAATCAGCGGCATGGCCAGGGTGGCCAAGCCCACGGCGGCCGGCATCGCCAGCAAAAAGGTCAGCCGCAAGCCCCAATCGAGCAGCGACGAGTATTCTTCCGTGTCGCCGCCGACGTTCGCCTTGGACAGGCTGGGCAGCAAAATCGTTCCCAGGGCCACACCCAGCATGGCGGTCGGGAATTCCATCAGGCGGTCGGCGTAGGTCAGGAAGGAGATGCTGCCCTCGGCCAGGTTGGAGGCGATGCTGGTATTGATCAGCAAGCTGATTTGCGCGGCGGCGACGGCAAACACCGCCGGCCCCATTTTTTTCAGTACGCGGCGCACGCCTTCGTCGCGCAGTCCCGACAGCGGATTGAGCGAGATGCGCGGCAGCATGCGGATCTTCAGCAGCGCCGGGATCTGGATCGCGACCTGCAGCAGGCCGCCGACGAAGACCGCGATCGCCATCGCGTAGATGGGCCGCTCCAGGTGCTGCTGCAGGAACAGCGACGCCAGGATGGACGCGATGTTGAGCAACACCGGCGTGAAGGCCGGAATCTTGAACTGGCTCCAGGTGTTGAGGATGCCGCCGGCCAGCGCCACGAACGACATGAAGGCGATATAGGGAAACATCAAACGCGTCATCCACACGGCGGCGTCGAAATCGTCCGGCTGCAGGCCGCTGGCGACCAGCATCAACAGCAGCGGGGCGCCGATGATGCCCAGCGCGCTGATGACGACGGTGGCCCAGACCAGGGTGGTGCCGACATGGTCCGCCAGGTTGCGCGTGTCTTCCCCGGTCTGCTTATTCTTGTATTCGGATAAAATGGGTACGAACGCTTGCGAGAACGCCCCCTCGGCAAATAGTCGGCGCAACAGGTTGGGGATGCGGAAGGCGACGTTGTAGGCATCGGTCATGCCCCCGGCGCCGAAGGCCCGGGCGATGAGGATTTCGCGCAACAATCCGGTGATACGGGACAGCATGGTCATGCTGCTCAGGGCGGCTAGAGTTTTTAGCAAGTTCATGGGGCATGATTATAGTTGCTCCCGCCGAAAAAGATCGCTATAATCGCAGGCTGTACAGAATTCTGTTACGCAGACACTAATGTTTGGCAGGCAGCAGTTTGACTCACATGGTTCGGCAGACGCTACTGAACGCACCTGTTTGGCAAACAATAATGTTTGCAAACGCACCTTTACCCTGATTTAGGAAATTCCATGGCAAATACCGCACAAGCGCGCAAACGTGCTCGTCAAGCAGTCAAGCAAAACGCTCACAACTCGTCCCAGCGCTCGACCCTGCGCACCGCTATCAAAGCAGTGCGTAAGGCGATCCAGGGCGGCGACAAAGCTGCTGCGACCGCAATCTTCCAATCGTCCGTGTCGAAAATCGACAGCATTGCGGACAAGAAGATCATCCACAAAAACAAGGCAGCTCGTCACAAGAGCCGTCTGGCAGCTGCCCTGAAGGCACTGTCCGCTTAATTCCCCTCACCGGGAGTCCAAGCAGAAACCCGCGCTGACTTCGGTCGGCGCGGGTTTTTTCGTTTGTGGCGAGGAAAAGCTGGATGGTTTGATGGTAGGTGTAGGGGTGGGGCATCCGCCGGGCCCTGCCGGCGGATAAGGTGAGACTCAGGTGGCCAGCTTCGGCTTGAACCTCAGCAGTACCTGCTTGCCCATCTGTATTCCCTTCTTTTCCACCGAATTGAACAGCAGCCATCCGATCGCATAGCTGATCGGCAGGGCGATGGCGATGACGACGCCGAAGCGCACCACGGCCGGCAGTTGCACATAGGCGGCCTGGCGCGCCAGCAGGCCGCCCACGGGCAGCACGATCAGCAAATGCACAAGGTAGACGCTGTACGAGGTCTCGCCGAGGAACATGGCGATGCGGTTGGACAGGAGTTTGCGCAGGCCGATGGTGGCGCCGGCCAGCGCGTTGCTGCCGGGGAGGGTGCCGTTATTCATCAGATAGAACATGCCGACGACCAGGAGCACGCGGGCCACGGCTACCTCGCTGCGCTCGAAGTAGAGCCACACTATCGCAAGACCGACGCCGGCCAGCAAGCCGCGATGCATGGTGCGTTCGGCGCGCGCCTGCGCGATCCACATACCGATCAGGAACACGTAGAACTTGATGGCGAGGAATGCCGGCATCGGGAAAGAGTGGAAGTAGTCGCGGAAGAAAAGGCGGATGGCCAGGCAGATGCCGATCAGCAGGCCGCTGGCGACGATCGGCGACAGGCGCGCCATCAGGATCATGATGAACGGGAAGAACAGGTAGAACTGCATTTCCAGTCCGATCGACCAATCCGGCAACGCGGTGCGGAACGCATAGGTCGGCGAGAACCCGAACAGGAAACTCACGTGCATGACGATATTGGTCAGGCTCTGGTCCAGATAGCGCTCCGGCGCAGTGGCCGTCGCCGGCCAAGCCTGCGCGATGACTTCGCGGAAGTGACCCATCTGCGGACCGGCCACCAGCGCCACCACCAGTACGACGTAGTACAGCGGCGCGATGCGGAAGAAGCGGCGCACCCAGAAATGGCCGATGGTGCGCGTCGATTCCCAGGGTTCGGTCTGCTGGCGGGCGATATAGTTATGCGCCATCAGAAAACCGGACAGCAACATGAACAAATCGACGGCCAGTTCGCCCCATGACAGTATCGGGATGTGGCGCATGCCGGTAAGGATCTGAATGTGGGTAAGCAGTACCCAAATGGAGGCCAACCCGCGCAGGCCGTCCAGCCAGGGCAAATTGCCCTGGTTTTGCCCTGTGGCCAGGGCGGAATGGTTGTTCATTTGATTACCTATTGACGATGTTTGCGGAAGGCAAAGGCTTCCATCTTGCATCATAGCAGTTTTGCATCATTTTGACTGCTCAGTTCACTCTGCCTTTAGCAGTTCGTGTGGCTGCACCGGCATCGATTCGCCTGGCATCAGCGGGTGGCTCGCCAGCGAGATGGCGCCGATGGCGGTGCGCACCAGCCGCAAGGTCGGCAGCCCGACCGCCGCCGTCATGCGCCTGACTTGGCGGTTCTTTCCCTCTTGTAACGTGATCGCCAGCCAGCTGGTCGGCTGTCCGGCGCGTTCGCGGATCGGCGGATTGCGCGGCCACAGCCACTCCGGCTCGGCGATCCGGACCGCCTTGCAGGGTTTGGTGACGAAATCGCCCAGGTCGATCGGCGCCTGCAACTTGGCCAAGCTGTCGGCATCGGCCACGCCTTCTACCTGCACCAGGTACACCTTGGCCTCCTTATGGTCCGGATGGGCAATCTGGTGCTGCAGCTTGCCGTCGTCGGTCAGCAGCATCAAGCCTTCGCTGTCGGCGTCGAGGCGGCCGGCCGGGTAGATGTTGGGGATCTTCAGATAGTCGGCCAGGGTGGCCTTGTCGTCCTGCGGCGAGAACTGGCACAGCACTTGGAAAGGTTTATTAAATAGAATGAGGGGCATGCTTGTGTGAGGATGGAATTGGTGTAGGCTTGAAGGCCGGTGTCGTAAAATCGTAGCGCCCACTAAAATACTGGTGCATAATGCAAAACGCCTGTCTTATGTCTTATAGAAGACCTAGGTATTTGTACTAACTTGGCAATAAAACAAAGAATCCTTGCCCCGGTAGCTGTATTGTATGCCGCTTGCCGAGCGTCCATTTCGGAGAACACGATGTACCAACATATCAACGTACCCGCCGACGGCCAGAAAATCACCGTCAACGCCGATTTTTCCCTGAATGTACCAGATAACCCGATCGTGCCCTACATCGAAGGCGACGGCACCGGCGCGGACATCACCCCGGTCATGCTCAAGGTGGTCGACGCGGCGGTGGCCAAGTCCTACGGCGGCAAGCGCAAGATCAACTGGATGGAAATTTTTGCCGGCGAAAAGTCGACCACCGTGTACGGCCCCGACGTGTGGCTGCCGGAGGAGACCCTGGCGGCGGTGAAAGAGTACGTGGTGTCGATCAAGGGCCCGCTGACGACGCCGGTCGGCGGCGGCATCCGCTCGCTCAACGTGGCGCTGCGCCAGCAGTTGGACCTGTACGTTTGCCTGCGTCCGGTGCGTTACTTCACCGGCGTGCCGTCGCCGGTCAAAGAGCCTGAGAAAACCAACATGGTCATCTTCCGCGAGAACTCGGAAGACATCTACGCCGGTATCGAATACCAGCAGGGTTCGGAAGGCGCCAAGAAATTGCTGGACTTCCTGGTCAAGGAAATGGGCGTGACCAAGATCCGCTTCCCGGAAACGTCGGGCCTGGGCATCAAGCCGGTGTCGATCGAAGGCACGCAGCGCCTGGTGCGCAAGGCGATCCAGTACGCGATCGACAACGACAAGCCGTCGGTGACCATCGTCCACAAGGGCAACATCATGAAGTACACCGAGGGTGGCTTCCGTGACTGGGCCTACGAGCTGGCGCTGAAGGAATTCGGCGCGGAGCTGATCGACGGCGGCCCGTGGTGCAAGGTGAAGAATCCGAAGACCGGGCGCGACATCACGATCAAGGATTCGATCGCCGACGCCTTCCTGCAGCAGATACTGCTGCGTCCGGCGGAATACAGCGTCATCGCCACGTTGAACCTCAACGGCGACTACATCTCGGACGCGCTGGCGGCCCAGGTTGGCGGAATCGGCATCGCGCCGGGCGCCAACCTGTCGGATTCGGTGGCGATGTTCGAAGCGACGCACGGCACCGCGCCTAAATATGCGGGCAAGGACTATGTGAATCCGGGCTCGCTGATCCTGTCGGCCGAGATGATGCTGCGCCACATGGGCTGGACCGAAGCGGCCGACTTGATCATCAAGTCGATGGAAAAAGCCATCGACTCGAAGAAGGTCACCTACGACTTCGCGCGCCTGATGGAAGGCGCGACGCAGGTATCGTGCTCCGGCTTCGGCGAAGTGATGATCGAGCAGATGCAGGACTAAGTCTGTAATACTCCGGGGTCAGGTCCACCATTTCTACACGGGCCCGACCTTGGGGCGTGGGCGAGGGCTATTTCACATGCGCGTATCGCCCAAATCTGCTTTTCGGCAAACGATTTTCACCAAATAGATCAGCACGTGTAGAAATGGTGGACCTGACCCCGGAGTTGCTTTTGGTTTATTTCCAGAGCATGAAGGGCAGCATGCCCCACGCGGCCAGCACCAGCATGCATTGCAGGCTTGCGATCAGCGCCAACGTATCGCCGACATGTCGCCGTCCGTCGCGCCACTGCATCGCAAGGCCCGCCGTCAACGTTAGCGGCAACGCCGCTGTTACCACCGCCAGCATGCCGCTGGCCATCGTCAATTCCCCCATCCGCAAGAACGACTGCATGTAAAACAGCGGCGCGGGCAGCGTCAGCGCGAGCACACCCATCAACGGCGCGAACAACGGATCGCGGGTGCGCAGCCGCCGCCGCAGCAGCCGCCAGCAACCGACAGTCACAATATAGGCCAGCCCCGGCAGCCCGATCCCCAGGCTCAGCCACAGGCCTGTGAACAGCACCATGTCGGCCTTGGCGTAGTTGCGGATGCCGTCGGTGACGATGCGCCGGCCGTCGTCGCCGACCAGCATCGCGTGCGTGTTGTCCAGGCGGCCGGCCTGCGTGAACAAGTGGCCGCCGGTCGGCGTCAATACCGTCGGCTCGCCCTGGAACGGCGCCAGCCGCACGACGCCACCCTCCCGGCCCACCCGCACAAAGTTGAAGACGATGTCGGTCCAGGCCAGGTTGCCGACCCTGTGCATCGCCGGCACGTAAATTCCCAGCCAGTCGCCGATGTCGCCGGCTGGCGTGGCGGGCTTGACCGCAGGCGCGGCCGGCTGGAGATGCAGCTTGTAGATCAGCAATTTGTTGAAGCGGTCGTAGTTCGCCGTTTCGCTGTCCGTGTTCATGGCAACAAAGAACGCCTTGCGCTGCGCCGGATACACGCACAGCATGGCGTTGAAGCCGACCGAGGTGCCGGGATGGCAGTAGCCAAGCTGTCCATGGCGGTCGCGGCCGACCAGCGCGTGGCCGTGGCCGGTCGTCAAGCCGGCCCGCACGGCCTCGGTGCCGCTGGGCGTGCCCAGTTGCGCCATCAGCCTGGGGGCGATGAAGGGGCGGCCGTCGATGCCGCCGTCGCCCATCAGGAAGACGGCGAAGCGCGCCATGTCGGCGGCGGTGGTGGTGAGCCGATCGGCCGAGGGCAGGTAGCCGCGCACGGCGGGCTGCGTGACGCCGCGCTCGAAGTGGCCCATCGCCAGACGCGGGTCCGCCTCCGGCCCGGTCTGGGTGACGAAGCCGAAGGTGCTGTCGCGCATCCCCAACGGTTGCAGCAATTGCGCGTCCAGATAGCGGTCGTAGCGCTGGCCGCTGACCGTTTCGATGATCATGCCGAGCAGCGCGTAGCCGATGTTGGAATAGGCGAAGCGGCTGCCCGGCCGCGCTTGCACGGTCAGCAGCGCGGGATCGAATGCGTTGGCGAAGGCGGCGCCGAGCGGCGTGTCGGCCCGGGCCGACAGGCTGAAGATGTGCCACAGCCGGAAGTTTTCCAGCCCCGCCGTGTGCGAGAGCAAATGCCGCACGCGGATCGGGTCGGTGTCCTGCCAGCGGTTGGTGAACCCAAACGGCGCCGGTCAGTTGTTCTTGCTGCAGAGTGCGTTGTATTTCCGTCGCCAGCGACGGCGCGGCGCGGCCCGGCATCGGGATCGACAGCACCACCAGGGCAGCCATCGCCAGCGTTATCAGATGAGTCATAGGGGGAGAGGGGAACGTCGGACTTCTACAACACTTTCGTTTGGCTATCCCCGTGGCCCGGGCCGGCCGCTGGACGAAAAAAAACCCCGCAGACGGGGTTTTTCACATCTGTGCCGTGTAACTTAGGCAGCTTGGATGTTGGAAGCTTGCTTGCCTTTAGGGCCTTGCGTGACTTCGAATTGAACTTTTTGACCTTCTTTGAGGGTCTTGAAACCGTTCATGTTGATTGCGGAGAAGTGAGCGAACAAATCCTCGCCGCCGTCATCTGGAGTGATGAAGCCAAAACCTTTGGAATCATTGAACCACTTAACTGTACCTGTTGCCATAAAAAGAACTTTCAAAATTAAAACGGATCACACGAGCCATAAAAGCAAGAAGCTTCTTGCCCCCTCCTCACGCCTCACTTCTTATCAACATGTACATTTCTGCACGAAGCCGATAACGCATTGTTAGCGGACCGATTTTTAAAGTCAAGCAGATTTGTATGCATTTTGCTACTTTTGATCTGCTTGGCGAAAAAGCAACTCTTGATTTTAACAAATGGGTCGCCATCTGCGCCATGTTAAGAAAACGCGTAAGATGGAAAACAATTGGATGTGCATAGTGAAATGCACATTGCATCAACCCCGAAAGCATTAGAATATAAGCGTATGGCAACCAAGCATGACACCGAAACCCTTTTGGAGCGGCAAGCGCTGAAGCCGCCACCGTTGTACCAGGTGGCGTTGCTCAACGATGACTACACACCGATGGAATTTGTAGTCGCTATCATCCAGGAGTATTTCAACAAAGACCGTGAAACAGCCACGCAAATAATGCTCAGTGTTCATCGCTACGGCAAAGGAGTGTGCGGCGTGTTCTCTAAAGATATAGCCTGTACCAAAGTGGAGTTCGTTTTAACGCATGCGCGCAAGGCAGGTCATCCCCTGCAGTGCGTGATGGAGGAAGTATGATTGCGCAGGAATTAGAAGTAAGTTTGCACATGGCGTTTGTCGAAGCGCGACAGGCCCGGCACGAATTCATCACGGTGGAGCACTTGCTGCTGGCCTTGCTGGACAACCCTTCGGCTGCCGAAGTGTTGCGCGCATGCGCCGTCAACATTGAAGATCTGCGCAAAACCCTGACCAATTTCATCGGCGATAACACGCCGACCGTGCCAGGCACCGGTGAGGTCGATACCCAGCCGACGCTCGGTTTCCAACGCGTGATCCAGCGCGCCATCATGCACGTGCAGTCGGCGTCCAATGGCAAGAAGGAAGTGACCGGCGCCAACGTGCTGGTGGCGATCTTCGGCGAAAAGGATTCGCACGCGGTCTACTACCTGCATCAGCAGGGCGTGACGCGTCTGGACGTGGTCAACTTCATCTCGCACGGCGTGCGCAAGGACCAGCAGACCGATGCCGCCAAGGCATCCGAAGGCGTGGAAGAGGGCGCTCCGGGCGGCGAAGGCCAGACCAAGGAAAGCCCGCTGGACCAGTTCACGCAGAATCTGAACAAGTCCGCCGCCGAAGGCAAGATCGATCCGCTGATCGGCCGCGAGGACGAGGTCGACCGTGTGATCCAGATCCTGTGCCGTCGCCGCAAAAACAATCCGTTGCTGGTCGGCGAGGCCGGCGTCGGTAAAACCGCCATCGCCGAAGGCCTGGCCTACCGCATCACGCAAAGCGATGTGCCTGAAATCCTGCAAAACGCCGTCGTGTATTCGCTCGACATGGGCGCGCTGCTGGCCGGCACCAAGTACCGCGGTGACTTCGAACAGCGCCTCAAGGCCGTCCTCAAGCAATTGAAGGACAACCCGAACGGCATCCTGTTCATCGACGAGATCCATACGATCATCGGCGCCGGTTCCGCCTCGGGCGGCACCCTGGACGCATCGAACCTGCTGAAGCCTGCGTTGGCCAACGGCCAGCTCAAGTGCATCGGCGCGACCACCTACACGGAGTTCCGTGGCGTGTTCGAGAAGGATCACGCGCTCTCGCGCCGCTTCCAGAAAGTGGACGTCAACGAGCCGACCGTCGAGCAGACCGTGCAGATCCTGCGCGGCCTGAAGTCGCGCTTCGAAGAGCACCATGGCGTGAAGTATTCGTCGTCGGCGCTGTCGACCGCCGCCGAACTGGCAGCGCGCTTCATCAACGACCGCCATCTGCCCGACAAGGCGATCGACGTCATCGACGAGGCCGGTGCTGCGCAGCGCATCCTGCCGAAGTCGAAGCAGAAGAAAACCATCGGCAAGACCGAGATCGAGGACATCATCGCCAAGATCGCCCGTATCCCGCCGCAGACCGTCAACCAGGACGACCGCAGCAAGCTGCAGACCATCGACCGCGATCTGCGCAACGTGGTGTTCGGCCAGGATCCTGCGATCGAAGCGCTGGCGTCGGCGATCAAGATGGCGCGTGCCGGTCTGGGCAAGACCGACAAGCCGATCGGCTCCTTCCTGTTCTCCGGTCCTACCGGCGTCGGCAAGACCGAGGTGGCAAAGCAGCTGGCCTTCATCCTGGGCATCGAGCTGATTCGTTTCGACATGTCCGAGTACATGGAGCGTCACGCCGTGTCGCGCCTGATCGGCGCGCCGCCGGGTTACGTCGGTTTCGACCAGGGCGGTTTGCTGACTGAAGCCATCACCAAGAAGCCGCACGCGGTGCTGCTGCTCGATGAGATTGAAAAAGCCCATCCGGACATTTTCAACATCCTGCTGCAGGTGATGGACCATGGCACGCTGACCGACAACAACGGACGCAAGGCCGACTTCCGCAACGTGATCATCATCATGACCACCAACGCGGGCGCCGAAAGCTTGCAGAAGTCGTCGATCGGCTTTACGAATTCCAAGCAGGCAGGCGACGAGATGGCCGACATCAAGCGCATGTTCACGCCGGAGTTCCGCAACCGTATCGACGCGACCATCAGCTTCCGCGCGCTGGACGAGGAAATCATCCTGCGCGTGGTCGACAAGTTCCTGATGCAGCTGGAAGAGCAGCTGCACGAGAAAAAGGTCGAGGCGATCTTCACCGAGAAACTGCGCAAGTTCCTCGCGAAGAAAGGTTTCGATCCGCTGATGGGCGCACGGCCGATGTCACGCCTGATCCAGGACATGATCCGCAAGGCGCTGGCCGACGAGCTGCTGTTCGGCCGTCTGGTGACCGGTGGCCGCGTGACCGTGGATCTGGACGAGAAGGATGTCGTCAAGCTGGAGTTCCCGGAACCGCCGGATGCGGCGCCAACCACGCCGCCGGAGACTGTGGAAGTCGACTAAGTCGGCCAGGCCAGCTGGATCGCAGTATCGAAAACCCCGCCCGCTTTGCGCCGGCGGGGTTTTTTTCGTCCGCAAGCGCACCCGCAATCATGTAAAAATAAAAATACAATTTGACACTTTCTGGCTTTTAACTGATACTTGAAATACTTCATATTATCAATAAAACATCATCACCAGGGATCGTCATGTTCAAGTTTCTCGTGCCGGCACTCGCTGCCGGTTTTTTGTGCCTGCCCGCTTGGGCCGGCACCGTCTTCATCCAACACACCTTCGATCTCGGCCTGCCCGACACCGTCACCCCCACGCAACTGCGCTATTCCAGCGACGAATTCGCGCCGCTGACGATCCACCAGGGCGACGTCGTCGAACTCGACTATTCCTTCCTGCCCGGCCAAGCCGTGAGCATGGCCAGCGCCAACGGCTACCAGCTGTTCAACCTTGGCCTCTACCAGGATGCCAGCGATTCACTGAACACCAGCAACTTCTCGGTTGAAGGCCTGCAGATGTCGCTGTCCGGCGTGGCCGGGGCATCGCTGGCGACGCTGCACGGCTTTAACCAGAGCGGCGGCACGTCCCACCTCGGCGCCTTGTTCGGTGGACCTTACTTGCCGGCCGACACCGCCATCACCTTCACCGGCATGCGCGCGCGGTTCGTGGTGGGCGAACTGGAAAACGGCTATGCCAACTACAACGCGGCCTTCTTCAGCGTGGGCGCGGCCAAGGTCGGCGTGGCCGAGGTGGCGGTCGTGCCGGAACCGGAAACGTATGCGATGTTCGGCGCCGGGTTGGCCATGCTGGCGCTGGTGCGCCGTCGCCGGCGCAGCGGCCTCAAGGGCGCGACACGTCCCTCGATACCGCGATGCCTGACCGTGTTTTCCGCGGCGCTGTGCGTGGGCACCGCCAGCGCCGCTGGCACAACGGCCGCCGACAACACCATGGCCGGTCCGCTGGCGGCAGCCGCGCGCGACGCCGCGCCATCCCTCGTCGAGCAACTGGTGGCCGCCCACGCCCAGCCGGAACCGTTCGCGCTGGCCCTCGACACCATCCACCCCGGCGTCGCCGGCACGCGCATCGCGCGCCTGCATCACACCTACCGCGGCGTACGCATCTGGCAATCGGAATCCGTGGTGACGCTGGCCGACGATGGCGCCGTCATCGGCGAAACCCTGAGTGACCGGCGCGGCGCGCTGGCGACGGCGACGGAAGAGGGCGCCAATGCGCTACCGGAGCGTCCGCCGGTGAGCGCGCAGGAAGCGATTAACCTGGTGCTCGCCGGTGTCGAACGCGGCGCGCGGCCGCTGGAGGAGACCACCGCCGAGCTGGTCGTCTATCCGCTGATGGCAAGAACCCGCAATCGCACCGGCGAGGGAAAGCCGCTGGCGCAACTGAACGCGCTCGATGTGGACGACGTGGTCACCGATTACCGCCTGGCCTACGTGGTCAGGACGCGCATGCTGATCCGCAACGACTTGCAGTTCTGGGATCACATCGTCAGCGCCGAGGATGGCCACCTGATCGACCGCCACAACGCCCGCACCGACGTCGCCGGCACCGGCCACAGCCAGTACAACGGCGTCGTCAAGCTCAACACGACCAAGAGTGGCGCGCTGTACCAGATGAAAGACACCAGCCGCGGCGTCGGCGGCAAGTTCGGCGGGTTGGCGGTCACCAACGCCAATAACGACTACATCCCCACCGGCAAGCTCTACACCGACGCCGACAACCAGTGGGGCGACGGCTTGCAATACATCGCCGGCGCCAGCACCACCGGCGTCAACGGCCAGACCGCCGCCGTCAACGCCATGTTCGGGCTGGCAAGCACGTACGACATGATGAAAAACGTCATGGGCTGGCATAGCCTGGATGGTAACAATACCGCCACCTACGCCACCGTGCACTATGGACAGGCCCACACCAACGCCTACTACGGCGAGGACTGCCGCTGCATCCGGGTGGGCGACAGCAACGGCGTCGACTATAAAAATCTGGGCGTGGTCGATGTGCTCGGCCACGAGATGGGCCACGGCGTCACGGCGCGCACCTCCAAGCTGCCGATGTACGGCGAGGCGGGCGGCCTGAACGAATCGGGCGCGGACATCAACGGCGAGATGGCCGAGGCCTACGCGCACAATGGCGGCGTCGGCAAGACGGTCCCGGCGGGCAACGACTGGATGATGGCCAAGGAGGCATGGTTTCCCGGCCAGGCGCTGCGCTATCTGCGCAAGCCGTCCAGGGACGGCAAGAGCCGCGATGCCTGGAGTGCCGACATCGGCAAGCTCGATCCGCATTACAGCAGCGGCGCCAACAACCGCATGTTCTACTTCCTGTCGCAGGGTTCGGACGCCAAGGCCGGCGCGGAGGGCCACAGCGCCTACCTCAAGCGCACACCCAGGGCCATGACCGGAATCGGCAACGACAAGGCCTACCGCATCTGGTTCACCGCCAACACCACCAAGTTTGCCGCCGGCACCAACTATGCGGCGGCGCGCCAGCACATGATCGACGTGGCGCGCCAGCTATACGGCGACGACAGCGCCGAGGCGATCGCCGTGCAGCGCGCCTACGCCGCCATCAACGTCGGCTACGACATCGACGAGCCTGGTTACAAATCGCCGGTGGCCTTGCTGACCCAGCCCGCCAGCACCGGCGCTACCATCGGTCGGCCGGCGGTTTTCACGGCCTACGCGGAGGCCGGCACGGCGCCGTATTTCTACGCCTGGTACAAGAACGGCGCGCGGGTGCGCAACGCTACGGGTCCGGCCTACAGCTTCATCGCGACGGCGGCCGACGCCGGCGCCAGGATCACTGTGCGCGTGACCGACAGCGCCAACCTGCCGACCACGGCCACCAGCCAGACGGCCGTGCTGAGCATCAACCCGCCCGGCACCTTGTACGAACGCATCGCCAACGGCGGCTTCGAGGATGGCGAACTGGACTGGGCTGGCCATCTGAACAAGATCAGCACCTGGATCCAGTACCCGGCCCAAGCGGGCAAGTACATGGCGTGGTTCGGCAACTATGAAACCGGCGCCGGCGCGGCGATCTACCAGGCGCTGACAATCCCGGCTAACACCGCCACCGCCAAGCTGTCGTTCGCGCTGAGCGTGAGCACCACCGGCAACGCGGCCGTGGCGCAGGACCACTTCCGGGTCGAGGTGCGCGGCCTGTTCAACCAGCCGCTGGCGCTGGTCAAGGCGTTCAGCAACCTGGACGCGGCGCCCGGCTTTGTCACCCACAGCTTCGACTTGAGCGCGTTTCGCGGCAAGACGGTGCGGCTGCGGTTCGCGTCCAGCTCGGATGGCGATCAGTCAAGCTGGTTCATGTTGGACAATGTCAGCTTGAAAACGGAGTAACAGTGGCGCGGCTGCGGGGCAGTTTTTCTTTGCGTCAAGCGGTCAAGGTATGACAGAATCGTCGTTCCTATCGACAACTTGCAAAGCCTGTCCATGTCACCGCTCCGCCTTCGTTTCCGCCTCCGCCCCGTTGCCTTGATCCTGATGTCCGCCGGCCTGTTGGCCGGCCAGGCGGCTTCCGCCGCCGAATCCTACTACCGTTTCCCCGCCATCCGTGGCGACGCCGTCGTCTTCACCGCCGAAGGCGACTTGTGGCGCACCGGCGCCCAGGGCGGGCAGGCGCAGCGCCTGACCACGCATCCCGCCGCCGAAACCAACGCCGCCATCTCGTACGACGGCAAATGGATCGCGTTCTCCGCTTCCTACGAGGGCGCACAGGAAGCGTATGTCATGCCGGTCGCTGGCGGCCTGCCGAAGCGGCTGACGTTCGAGAACGGCGCGGTGACGGTGCTAGGCTGGACGGCGCAGGGCGAGGTGCTGGTCAGCACCCAGGATTCCAAGGGGCCCTCGGCGCACCGCATCGTCGCCGCCGTGCAGCCATCGACGTTGCAGCGCCGCGTGTTCGCCGTCGCCGACGCCAACGACGCGGTGCTCGACGACGCCGGCAAGACCCTGTACTTCACGCGCTACGGCCTGGCCCTGACCAACGACAACGTCAAGAATTATCGCGGCGGCGCCCACGCGCAGTTGTGGCGCTACGACTTGAACGCGGGCGCCGGGGCGGAAGCCAGGCCGCTGCTGGCCGACGATGCCGGCAACAACAAGCGTCCGATGTGGTGGCAGGGCCGGATTTACTTCATCAGCGACCGTGCCGGCTCCGACAACCTGTGGTCGATGGCGCCCGATGGCAGCGATCCGCGCCAGCTCACCAAACATACCGACTGGGATGTGCGCAACGCGGCGATGGGCGACGGCCGCGTCGTCTACCAACTGGGCGCCGACCTGCGCGTGTTCGACCTGGCCGCGTCGGCCGACCGCCAGCTTTCGATCGGCCTGGTCTCGGACTTCGACCAGCAACGCGCGCGTCAAATTCGCTCGCCGCTGGATCAGTTGACGAATGTGCAGCTGTCCGCCAAGTCCGAGCGGCTGGTGTTGACGGCGCGCGGGCGCGTCAGCCTGGCCGGCACCGGCGCCCAGCGCCGCGTCGAGATCGCGGTGCCGGAAGGCGCGCGGGCGCGCGAGGCGGTCTTCAGCCCGGACGACAAGTGGGTCTACGCGATCGTCGACACCACCGGCGAAAACGAAATCTGGAAGTTCGCCGCCGACGGTTCCGGCCCCGGCCAGCAACTGACCCGCGACGGCATCAGCCACCGCTGGCAGCTGTATCCATCGCCCGATGGCCGCTGGCTGGGGCACACGGACAAGAAGGGCCGTTTCTGGCTGCTGGACCTGGCCACCAAATCGAATATCGTCATCGACGACGCGGGCAAGGCCGGCGTCGACAAGCACGACGAAATCCTGTGGTCGGGCGACAGCAAGAACCTGGCGCTGGTGCGCTCCGCAACCACCGAGCAGCGCGAGCAAATCGGCTTGTACAACCTGGCGTCGAAGCAGCTGGCCTTCGTTACCAGCGACCGTTACACCTCGCGCGCGCCGGTGTTTTCGCCGGACGGAAAATGGCTGTACTTCCTCTCTGCCCGCAACTTCCAGCTGGCGAACGGTTCGCCGTGGGGCGACCGCAATATGGGACCGGTGTTCGACAAGCGCACCGGCGTCTATGCGCTGGCGCTCCAGCCGGGCAACCGCTTCCCGTTCAAGCCGGACGATGAACTGGGCAAGCCGGGCGAGAAGGTCGCCGAGGGCACGGCCGACAAGGCGGTAGAGCAGGCGGCGGAGAAGGCGGCTGAGAAAGCAGTCGCTAAAGCGGTCGAAAAAGCCGTCACCAAAACTGCGCCGCCGGTCAAGAAATCGGACAAGTCGCTGCCGGAGATCGTCTTCGCCGGCCTGCAGGACCGCCTGTATGAAGTGCCGCTGGCGCCCGGTAACTACCGTGGCCTGAACATGGACGACAAGCGACTGTACTTCCTGGATGTGGAGTCCGGCGATGGCAAGGCGAATCTGAAAACGCTGGCGATCGCCGCCAACGGACCGCAGCCGGAAACCTTCGCCGCCGGCGTGCGCGAATTCGACCTGGCCGCCGACAAGAAGCACATTTATTACCGCACCTTCAGCGGCGGGCCGGGCGACATGATCATCGTCGACGCGGCCGCCAAGGCGCCGGGCGACATCTCCAAGTCCAGGGTCAAGATCGACGACTGGAGCTTCACCTCCAATCCGCGCCTGGAGTGGAAGCAGATGTTCAACGACGCCTGGCGCATGCACCGCGACTTCCTGTACGACGCCAAGATGCGCGGCGTGGACTGGACCGCCGTGCGCGATAAATACACGCCGCTGGTCGAACGCGTGACCGACCGCGCGGAGCTCAACGACATCCTGGGCATGATGATCAGCGAGGTCGGCGCGCTGCACTCGCAGATCGCGCCCGGCGACATTCGCCGCTCCGCACCGGAGGGCGTGCCGGCAGGGCTGGGCGCGCTGCTCACGCGCACCGCCGAAGGCTACCGCGTCGATCACATCTACCGCAGCGAGCCGGAGCTGCCGTCCGAGCGCGGACCGCTGGCGCAGGCTGACGTCAACGTGAAGGAGGGCGACATCATCACCGCCGTCAACGGCAAGCCGGTGCTCGAGTCGCGCGACATCGCCGACCTGCTGCTGAACCAGGCCGACCGGCAGGTGCTGCTGCAGATCAAGCGCAAGGCCGGCGGCGCCGGCCCCGTCATCGTGATGCCGGTGAATATGTTCAAGCAGGCCGGCCTGCGCTACAGCGACTGGGAGCAGAGCCGCGCGCGCCAGGTGGAGACGGCGTCGAAGGGACGCATCGGTTACCTGCACCTGCGTGCCATGGGACCGCGCGACATCGCCTCGTTCGCGCGCGACTTCTACGCCAACGTCAACCGCGAAGGGTTGATCATCGACGTGCGCCGCAACAACGGCGGCAATATCGATAGCTGGATCATCGAAAAACTGCTGCGCAAGGCTTGGGCCTTCTGGTCGTCCCCGGGCGCGCAGCCGGCGCCGAACATGCAGAACACCTTCCGCGGGCATCTGGTGGTGCTGGTCGATGAACTGACCTATTCGGACGGCGAAACCTTTGCGGCCGGCGTCAAGGCCCTGGGGCTGGCGCCGCTGGTCGGCAAGCGCACCGCCGGCGCCGGCGTCTGGCTGAGCGATAACAACCGCCTGAGCGACAACGGCATGGCGCGCGTCGCCGAGAACGGCCAGTTCAACACCGTCGACGGCCATTGGCTGATCGAAGGCGTGGGCGTGACGCCGGATGTGGAAGTGGACAACCTGCCGCATGCGACCTTCATGGGACAGGACCGGCAGCTGGAAGTGGCGTTGGAACTGCTGGACAAAAAGTTGAAGGACAATCCGATCAAACCATATCAACCGCAGGTGATCCCCGCGTTGAAATAAGGAGACCTTGATGCACTTGAAGCGCCTCGTATCCGTCGCCGTCGCCGGTGCGGCCATCACCATGGCCCAATCCGCGCAGGCACTGCCCAGCACCAGCGATACCCGCATGCTGACCGAGCCGGCGTTATCGGCCACCCACCTGGCCTTCATCTATGCGGGCGATGTGTGGCTGGCGAATCCGGACGGTGGCGCACCGCGTCGCCTGACGTCCGACCCGGGCGAGAAATCGAATCCGCAATTCTCGCCGGACGGCAAACTGATCGCCTACAGCGCGCAAGTCGACGGCAACACCGACGTCTATCTGCTGCCGATCGAGGGCGGGGTGCCGAAGCGGTTGACGTATCATCCTGGCGCCGACGTGGTGCAGGGCTTTGCGCCCGACGGAAAGTCGGTGATGTTTACTTCGCCGCGCGCGGCGTTCAACAACCGCTATCGCAAACTGTTCACCGTGCCGGTGACCGGCGGCGTGGAGACGCAGCTGGAAGTGCCGAACGCCGCGCGCGCCGCCTGGTCGCCCGATGGCAAGAGCATCGTCTACAACCCGTTCTCGCCAGCCTTCCTGCAGTGGAAGCACTACCGGGGCGGCACCAACTCGATTCTGTGGCTGTTCAACCGGGGCGACAAATCGGTGGTCAAGATACCGCAACCGGCCACGCATTCGAACGACGTCGATCCGATATGGATCGGCGACACCGTCTACTTCCGCTCCGACCGCGACGGCGAATTCAATCTGTATGCCTACGATGTGAAGTCCAAGGCCGTGCGCGCGCTGACGAAGCATACCGACTTCCCGGTGCTGAACGCTTCCGCGTCGGGCAACGGCATCGTCTACGAGCAGGCCGGCTATCTGCACGCGCTGGACCTGGGCAGCGGCCAGGCGCGCAAGCTGACCATCGGCGTCAGTAGCGACCTCGGTATGTCGCGTCCGCGCTGGGTCAGTGGCGCCAAGTACATCCGCAATTTCTCGGTGTCGCCGTCGGGTGCGCGGGTGGCGTATGAATTCCGTGGCGAGATCGTCACCATCCCCGCCGACAAAGGCGATGTGCGCAACCTGACGCAGACCACGGCCGCCAACGAGCGCTCGCCCGCATGGTCGCCGGATGGCCGCTCGGTCGCCTACTTCTCGGATGAATCGGGAGAGTATGCGCTGCATATCCGCGCGCAGGACGGCAAGGGCGAACCGCGCAAGTTCAAGCTGACCGGTTCCGGCTTCTACGACAATCCCGTCTGGTCGCCGGACAGTAAAAAAATCGCCTACACCGACAACTCCTGGACCTTGTACGTGATGGATGTCGCCTCAGGCACGATCAGCAAGATCGCGTCCGAACCGCTGTATGGCGTGAACAAGACCTTGCGCGCGGCATGGGCGCCGGATTCGCGCTGGATCGCCTACGCGCTCAATTCGATGACCTACACGCGCAGCGCCTATATCTATTCGCTGGAGCAGAAAAAATCCTGGCCGGTGACGGACGGCCTGTCGGATGTGGTCAATCCGGTGTTCGACAAGAGCGGCAAGTATCTGTACTTCTTCGCCTCCACCAACGCGGGACCTAGCAATAACTGGTTCTCCCAGCAGAACGAGGACAACCGCGTCACGCGCACCGTCTGGATGGCGGTGCTGCGGCGCGACCTGCCGTCGCCGCTGATCAAGGAGAGCGACGAGGAAAAAACAGCCCCGGCCACGCCACCGGTGTCGGAGAAGAAGGAACCGGCCAAGCCGGAGACGCCGAAGATCGATCCGAAGACGGGGCGCGACGATCCGAAGGTCACGGTGGCGCCGGTCGCGCCGATGACTATCGATTTCGAGGGCATCGAAACGCGCATCGTCGATTTGCCGATACCGGCGGCGTCGCTGTCGGACCTGGAAGCGGGGCAGGACGGGCAGATATTCTTCCTGCGCGAGAACGACGGCAAGAAAGCGATCCAGCGCTTCGACCTGAAGGACCGCAAGGCCGAAACGCTGCTGGCGGAGGCCGATGAATTCGAGGTGTCTTCCGATGGCAAGAAGATCGTCTACCGCCTCAAGGAAGCGTGGGCCATGGGTAGCGCCAGCGCCAAGACATTGACGCCGGGCGAAGGCAAGATCAAGGTCGAGGCGATCGAAGTGCGCGCCGAACCGCGCGCCGAGTGGACGCAGATTTTCAATGAGGCGTGGCGGATTAATCGCGACTTCTTCTACGACCCTGGCATGCACGGCGCGAACTGGAACAAGATGCGCGAGAAGTATGCGCAGTTCCTGCCGGAGCTGTCATCGCGCGCCGATCTGAATCGCCTGATCCAGTGGCTGTGCAGCGAGCTGGGTGTCGGCCATCACCGCGGCGGCGGCGGCGACTTCTTCACCGACAGCAAAGCGGTGCCGGGCGGCCTGCTGGGGGCGGACTACGAAATCAGCGACGGCCGCTACCGCTTCAAGAAAGTGTATGGCGGCTTGAACTGGAATCCGGCGCTGCGCGCGCCGCTGACGGAGCCGGGGCTGAACGTCAAGGCCGGCGAGTATTTGCTGGCGGTCGATGGCCGCCAACTGGTGGCGCCGACCAATCTGTATAGCGCCTTCGAAAACACCGCCAACAAGGCGATCGACATCACGGTCGGCCCGAACGCGGACGGCAGCAAGTCGCGCACCATCACCGTGGTGCCGGTGCCGACCGAGGACGCGCTGCGCAACCGCGACTGGATCGAGGGGAATATCCGCAAGGTCAACGCGGCCACCGGCGGCAAGGTAGCCTATGTGTACGTGCCGAACACCGCAGGTTTGGGGCATACCTATTTCAAGCGCTACTTCTTCCCGCAGGCCGACAAGGATGCCGTCATCATCGATGAACGCTTCAATGGCGGTGGCAGCGTGGCCGACTACTATCTGGAGATTTTGCAGAAGAAGGAAATCGCCTGGTGGACCATGCGCTACGGCGCGGACATGAAAACGCCATCGGCCTCGATCCAGGGACCGCGCGCGATGCTGATCGACGAGACGGCCGGCTCGGGCGGGGACCTGCTGCCGTGGATGTTCCGCAAAAACCAAATGGGGCCTTTGATCGGCAAGCGAACCTGGGGCGGATTGGTGGGCGTGCTTGGCTTCCCGGTGCTGCTCGATGGCGGCACGATCACCGCGCCGAACCTGGCCTTCTGGACGCGCGAGGGCGGCTGGGGCGTGGAAAACGAGGGCGTGGCGCCGGACATCGAGGTCGATCAAACGCCGGCGGACGTCATCGCCGGACGCGATCCGCAGCTGGAAAAGGCGATTGAGGTCATCAAGGCGGAACTGGCGAAGAATCCGCCGGTGCGTCCTCCGCGTCCGGCCTTCCCGGTGAAGTCGAAGTAAAGTGTTCGGAAGTGAACAGCGCCAACGTCCACTTCCGAACAAATATCGCCGATTCCGTGCGCGGCGGGGTAAAACAGGGTGTAAAAAGCCGTGGCATGGTAGTTGCAATGCTCCTTTATCTTCCATCCACGGACTTACCCAATGAAGCTACGCGACTTGCGCATCGGTTGGCGCACCCTGATCCAGGAGCCTGCATACAGCCTGGCCTCCGTGCTGGGTCTCGGCATGGGCTTGGCCGCCTGCCTGCTGCTGCTTGGTTACGTACGCTATTCGATGGAGTACGACACGCACCTGCCCGACGCGGATCAAATCTACGTCGTTAAACACCACTTCAATGTCGAACAATCGTCGCCGCTGTTCGATCTGGCGCCGATGTTCCTGCGCGAGACCGCGCTCAAGATCCCCGGCGTCGTCGACGCCACCAGCTATATTCCGGCACGCCCGGAGATCACGCCGCTGACCGTGCGCGTCGATCGCAACCTGATGACGGTGCGAGGCCTGATCGTGCTGCCCGGTTTCCCGTCGATGCTCGGCCTGCGGGCGGTGCAGGGCGATCTGGCGCAGGCGCTGGAGCGGCCCGACCTGTTTGTCGTCACCGAAACGGCGGCGCTGCGCATGTTCGGCACGCGCAACGCGTTGGGGCGGACCATGCTGTCCGAAGGCGCGACCATGCAGGTCGGCGCCGTCGTGCCGGCGCCTCCGGCCAACACGACGATTCCGTTCGAGGTCCTGTTCGGCGTTCATGCGGGCGTGGTGGAAAAAGCCATTCGGCACGAAATGCTGACCGGCGAAGGCGGCTGGATGACCAAGATGCTGCTGCGTGTGAAGCCGGGCGCCTCGGTCCCCGAAATCGTCAGCCGCTTGCAGCAAGTGGTGGACGTCACGCCCAGCGTGAATCAATGGCCGCCGGAGGTGCGCGAGCGGCTCGGCAAGCGCAAGGCGATTGAATTGTCGATGTCGCCGCTGCGCGACGCTTACTTCGACCACACGATAAAGAACAGCTTTATCGCGCTGCCCGGCGACCGGGCCAGCCCCGTTGTCACCGCCGGCCTGGCAGCGATCGCGGTACTGATCCTGCTGCTGGCCGGGATCAACTATGTCAACCTGGCGATGGTGCGCGTACTGCGCCGGCAGCGCGAGGTCGCGATGCGCAAGGTGTTGGGCGCCGGCGCGCGGCGCATCGCGCTGCAGTTCGTACTCGAATCGCTGCTGGTGACGATGGTGGCGACCGTACTTGCCTTGCTGTTGGCGTGGCTGGCGTTGCCGGCATTTTCCCACCTGGTCAACCGCCAGCTGGAAGGCTTGTTCTCGCTACAAAACGTCGCCGCCGCATTCGGCATCGGGGCGCTGTTGGGATTGGCCACCGCCGCGTATCCGGTCTGGATCGCGCTGCGGGTGCCACCGCGCCAGGCGCTCGAGGGGCGGCCGGATACGGAGTCGGTCGGCAGCATGCAATGGCGCCGCGCGCTGACCGTGTTGCAGGTCGCGGTCGCCATGGGCTTCGCCAGCGTCACCATCGCCGTGGCGTGGCAAACCGACTTCGCGATGCACGCGTCTCCCGGTTTCGATCCCGCGCCGATGGTGATCGTGGATATGCCGGAGCGCGTCAAGGAAAGCGAGAAGGCACGGCGCTTTTACTCGGCGTTGAAAGCGCAGCCCGGCGTGGCCGCAGTGGTGATCTCCGAAGACCCGGTGGGGCGGCTCGACTACATATGGACGCGGGCGCTCAAGCGACCCGGCGGACAGGCGGCGACGATGGAGATGAAATCGGTCAGCGCGAATTTCTTCGAGGTGCACGACATCGCGCCAAGGGCGGGGCGGCTGTTCAAGGAAGGCATCGACGCCGAGAACGACAGCGTGCCGGTGGTGCTGAACGCCGTCGCAGCGCGCGAACTTGGCTTCGCCAGCGCGGAGGAGGCGGTGGGGCAGTCGGTGATATTCACCGGTTTCGACAACGTCGTGACGACGAAGCGAATTGTCGGCATTGCGCCGGAGCTGCGTTTCCGTTCACTGCGGGACAAGCCGAACGCTGTCGCGTATGACCTCGGAACCACCGGAACGGTGCTGAGTTTGCGCGCGTCCGGTAAGCCGGCCGATATCGAACGCGCTGCGCGTGAGCTCTGGCCGAGCTATTTTCCCGATGCGATTGCGCGCACCTATCGCGCGGCCGACATCCTGGCCGTCAATTATGAAGAGGATGCACGCCTCGCGCGGTTGCTGGCGGTGGCCACGGGCATCGCGTTGGTGATCGCGGCATTCGGGACCTACGTCTTGTCGGCGAACACCGTGCAGCGGCGGGCGCGCGAGATTGTGCTGCGAAGGCTGCACGGCGCGCGCCGAACCGACATCGGCATGCTGGTGCTGCGGGAGGTCGGGGCACTGCTGCTGGCGGCGGCCGTGCTGGCGCTGCCCATCGCGGCGGTGGCGATCAACCGCTATCTCGCCGGCTATGCCGAACACGCGCCGATCGGGTACTGGACGTTGGTGCTGGCGCTTTCGCTGACGTGGGCGATTGCGCTGATCGCGATCGCGCGCCATACCTGGATCGCGATGCGCATGGTGCCGGTGCGGGCATTGCGCATGTGAGCGCGCCGCCTCTACCCGGCGATTGCTTACAGTGGCTGGTACGGGCTGTTGGCGTACGGGGCGCCTGCCAATTCAAATGCGCGGCGGATCAGCGCTTTCCAGTCGCGGCCTTTAGCTGCCGGCGAGGTCATGGTCTGTGGGGTGGCGATGTAGGTGATCATATAAACTCCT
Source organism: Duganella sp. AC237 (assembly GCF_979254035.1). Taxonomy (NCBI): domain Bacteria; kingdom Pseudomonadati; phylum Pseudomonadota; class Betaproteobacteria; order Burkholderiales; family Oxalobacteraceae; genus Duganella; species Duganella sp. AC237. The sequence goes on from NZ_CEEDEW010000003.1 coordinate 1,982,061, forward strand.
TTGTACGGCGTTTTTGCAATAACTACAGTCTAGCCGCTCTCCAGATATAAATATAATTTTAAATTCCGATATTTGATATTCGAATTGTTTATGACTTCTGTCATTGTCCTCTGGAATCAGTCTCTTCCTTCAGCCGCCGCCACAGGGTGGTGCGGCTGATTCCCAGGTAGGCGGCGGCTGCATCGCGGCGTCCGCCAAACCGGGCCAGTGCTTCGGTTGCCGTTTCGATATGCTGTGTGCCGGCTGGGGACGTGGACCCGGCTCGATCTGTCATCGTCGCCGCAGCGACCGTCTCGACGCCCAATTCCGGCGCTACGCTAAGAACAAAGGCTGGCGTCAATGCCTGCAACGGCTCGGCCGCAAGATACAGCGCCAGACGCTCCGTCAGGTTGCGCAGCTCGCGCACGTTCCCCGGCCAGTTGTAGCGGCGCAGCAGCGCTGCGCAGGCGTTCATCTCCGCATGCAGGTTCGGGTGCGGGCGGGCGCCCAGCGACGCCAGCGCGTTTTTCAGCGACCACTCGGCCAGCGTCATGACATCGTCCGGGCGGGCGCGCAACGGCGGCAGCGAAAGCCGCAGCACCGCCAGCCGATAAAACAGGTCGGCGCGGAAGCGGCCTTCGCGCACGCGCTGTTCCAAGTCGCAGTGGGTGGCGCTGACGATGCGTACGTTGACCGGAATCGGCCGCGTGCCGCCCACGCGCACCACTTCCCGTTCCTCCAGAACCCGCAGCAGGCGGGTTTGCAGCGCCAGCGGCATCTCGCCGATTTCATCGAGGAAGAGCGTGCCGCGATTGGCTGCTTCAAACAAGCCGGCATGGCCTCCGCGCCGGGCGCCGGTGAACGCGCCTTCCTCGTGGCCGAAAAGTTCGGATTCCAGCAGCGATTCGGCGATCGCGCCGCAGTTGACGGCGACGAACGGCCGGTTTTGTCCCAGGCTGCGCGGGCTTTCGCGGTGGATCGCTTGCGCCACCAGCTCCTTGCCGGTGCCGGTTTCCCCTTGTATCAGTACCGTGGCCGGAGATTTCGCGTACAGCACGACGGACTGCCGCAGCGTCTCCATCGCAGCCGATTCGCCGCGCAGATGGTTGAGCCCATGCCTGGCGCGCAGAGTATCGGTCACCACCGCGCCGCGCGTGCGAGCGCGGTTCGATTCCAGTTGCGTCAGGCGCGCCATTTCCAGCGCATCGTCGAAGGCGTGGCGGATCGAGGCGGCCGAGTAGACGAACACCCCGGTCAGTCCCGCTTCCTCGGCCAGGTCGGTGATAAGGCCCGCGCCGACGATGGCCTTGATGCCTGCCGCTTTCAGGTCGTTGATCTGCGCCCGCGCGTCTTCCTCGGTGGCGTAGGTGCGCTGCGCGACATCGAAGCCGAAGGTGCCGGCGAATTCCGCCAGTTCCGGCAAACGCTCCTGATACGTGATGACCCCGATTCTGTCCGATACCCGTCGCGCGCGGGCCAGCGCCTGCATCACGTCGAAGCCGCTGAATTTTGCGATCACCACCGGCACCGACAGGCGACCTTTCAGATACGCCGCGTTTGAACCGGCGGCGATGACGGCGTCGCAACGCTCGGTGGCCATGCGCTCGCGGATGTGGCGCGCCGCCTCGTCGAAACCGAGGTTAATCGGTTCTATCGTGGCGAGATTGTCATATTCGAGCGTGATGTCGCGGAACAGGTCGTAGAGGCGCGACACGGAAACGGTCCAAATGACCGGTTTATCGTCGGGATCGAACGGCAGGGGCATGGAATGGCGCATGGTTCAATTGTAGCGTACTCGTTGCATGGTACGTTTCGATGTTTCAAAATGAAACGCCAGTGAAACGTTTGTAAAAGCTAAGTGGTTGATTTCTATAGCGTGAGCGGGTGGCACGCCCCTTGCAATAACATTGCAACTTCAATGCAATACTGAAAGGTCAGAACATGAGTCAATATTCCGCAGGCGCCGCCTTCCGCAAAGCTGTTCAGGAAGAATCCCCGTTGCAAGTGGTCGGCGCGATCAACGCCAACCACGCCTTGCTGGCCAAACGCGCCGGCTTCAAGGCGATTTATTTGTCGGGCGGCGGCGTGGCGGCGGGTTCGCTCGGACTGCCGGACCTTGGCATCTCGAATCTCGACGACGTGCTGACCGACGTGCGCCGCATCACCGACGTTTGCGATCTGCCGCTGCTGGTCGACGTGGACACGGGGTTCGGCGCCTCCGCGTTCAATGTGGGGCGTACCGTCAAATCGATGATCAAGTTCGGCGCCGCCGCCATGCATATCGAAGACCAGGTCGGCGCCAAGCGCTGCGGCCACCGTCCGGGCAAGGAGATCGTCTCGAAGCAGGAGATGGTCGACCGCATCAGCGCCGCAGTCGACGCGCGCACCGACGAGAACTTCGTCATCATGGCGCGCACCGACGCGCTGGCCGTCGAGGGACTGGATGCGGCCATCGAACGCGCCGTCGCCTGCGTGGAGGCGGGCGCCGACATGATCTTCCCGGAGGCGATGATCAGCCTCGATATGTATAAACAGTTCGCGGCCGCCGTCAAAGTGCCGGTGCTGGCTAATATCACCGAATTCGGTTCGACGCCGCTGTTCACCGTCGATGAACTGCGCGGCGCCGATGTCGGCCTGGTGCTGTATCCGCTGTCCGCTTTCCGCGCCATGAACAAGGCCGCCGAAAACGTCTACGGCGCGATCCGCCGCGACGGCACGCAGCAGAACGTGCTCGAGTCGATGCAGACCCGTGCCGAGCTGTATGAACGCATCAACTATCACAGCTTCGAGCAAAAGCTCGATGCCTTGTTTGCGGCACAAAATTCCGCTCAAAACGCTGTACACAAAAAATAACAGGAGACCAGACATGACCGAGACCACCTTCAAACCAAAAAAATCCGTCGCGCTGTCGGGCGTCACCGCAGGTAACACGGGGCTGTGCTCCGTCGGAAAAACCGGTAACGACCTGCATTACCGTGGTTACGACATCCTTGATGTGGCCAATTCCTGCGAGTTCGAGGAAATCGCCTATCTGCTGGTGCACGGCAAACTGCCCAACGAGGCGGAGCTGCGCGGCTACAAGGCCAAGCTGCGTTCCTTGCGCGGCCTGCCGCAGGCGCTGAAGTCGGCGCTTGAGGCGCTGCCGGCATCGGCGCATCCGATGGACGTGATGCGCACCGGCGTCTCGGTGCTGGGCTGCGTGCTGCCCGAGAAGGATGACCACAATGTGCCGGGCGCGCGCGACATCGCCGACCGCCTGATGGCGTCTTTCGGTTCCATGCTGCTGTATTGGTATCACTTCAGCCACAATGGCAAGCGCATCGAAGTGGAAACCGACGACGATTCCATCGGCGGCCATTTCCTGCACCTGCTGCACGGTTTCAAGCCATCCGAGAGCTGGGTGCAGGCGATGCACACGTCGTTGATCCTGTATGCGGAACACGAATTCAACGCGTCGACCTTCACCGGCCGCGTGATCGCCGGCACGGGGTCCGACATCCACTCGGCCATCACCGGCGCGATCGGCGCGCTGCGCGGTCCGAAACACGGCGGCGCCAACGAATTCGCGTTCGAGATCCAGAAGCGCTACGAAAATCCGGACGAGGCGGAAGCGGACATCCGCAACCGCGTCGCCAACAAGGAAGTGGTGATCGGTTTCGGCCACCCGGTGTACACGATCTCCGATCCGCGCAACGTCGTCATCAAGGAGGTGGCACGCAAGCTGTCTCGCGAGGGTGGCTCGATGAAGATGTTCGACATCGCCGAACGCCTGGAGACGGTGATGTGGGACGCCAAGAAGATGTTCCCCAACCTGGACTGGTTCTCGGCCGTGTCGTACCACATGATGGGCGTGCCGACGGCGATGTTCACGCCGTTGTTCGTCATTTCGCGCACCTCCGGCTGGGCCGCGCACATCATCGAGCAGCGCATCGACAACAAGATCATTCGTCCGAGCGCGAACTACGTCGGCCCGGAGGACCTGCAATTCGTGCCAATCAAGGACAGGAAATAAATGAATACCTTATTCCGCAAACCCTTGCCGGGCACCCAGCTGGACTACTTCGACGCGCGTGCCGCCGTCGACGCGATCCAGCCCGGCGCCTGGGCCAAACTGCCGTACACCTCGCGCGTACTGGCGGAGAACCTGGTGCGCCGCTGCGACCCGGCGACCTTGAACGCTTCGCTTAGCCAATTCATCGAACGCCGCCGCGACCTGGATTTCCCCTGGTTCCCGGCGCGCGTGGTGTGCCACGACATTCTGGGCCAGACCGCGCTGGTTGACCTGGCCGGCCTGCGCGACGCCATCGCGTTGCAGGGCGGCGATCCGGCGCTGGTCAACCCCGTGGTACCGACGCAACTGGTGGTCGACCATTCGCTGGCGGTCGAATGCGGCGGCTTCGATCCCGACGCCTTCGACAAGAACCGCGTAATCGAGGACCGCCGCAATGAGGACCGCTTCGATTTCATCAACTGGACCAAGAAGGCGTTCAAGAATGTCGACGTGATCCCGCCGGGGAACGGCATCCTGCACCAGATTAATCTGGAGCGCATGTCGCCGGTGATCCAGACCGTGGATGGCGTGGCCTTCCCGGATACGCTGGTCGGCACCGACTCGCACACGCCGATGGTCGACGCGCTGGGCGTGATCGCCATCGGCGTCGGCGGACTGGAAGCGGAGAGCGTGATGCTGGGCCGCGCATCATGGATGCGGCTGCCGGATATCATCGGCGTCGAGCTGACCGGCAAGCCGCAAGAGGGCATCACCGCCACCGACACGGTGCTGGCGCTGACCGAATTCCTGCGCAAGCAAAAGGTCGTGTCGTCGTATCTGGAGTTCTTCGGCGAGGGCGCGGCCCACCTGACCCTGGGCGACCGCGCGACCATCTCCAACATGGCGCCGGAATACGGCTCCACCGCCGCCATGTTCTACATCGACGAGCAAACCATCAAGTACCTGAAGCTGACCGGCCGCGATGATGAACTGGTCAAGCTGGTGGAGCTTTACGCGAAAGAAACCGGCCTGTGGGCCGACGCGCTCAAAACCGCCGAATACGAGCGCGTATTGACGTTCGACCTGTCGTCGGTGGTGCGCAATATCGCCGGGCCGTCCAATCCGCACAGCCGCGTGCCGACTTCCGAGCTGGCCGCGCGCGGCATCAGCGGCGTGGTGGAAAACGAGCCTGGCCTGATGCCGGATGGCGCCTGCATCATCGCCGCCATCACCAGCTGCACCAATACCAACAACCCGCGCAACATGATCGCCGCCGGTCTGCTGGCGCGCAACGCCAACGCGCGCGGCCTGACCCGCAAGCCGTGGGTGAAAAGCTCGCTCGCCCCCGGCTCCAAGACCGTCACCCTGTATCTGGAGGAGGCGGGGCTGATGGCGGAGCTGGAGAAGCTCGGCTTCGGCGTGGTCGCCTATGCCTGCACGTCGTGCAACGGCATGTCCGGCGCGCTAGATCCGGCGATACAAAAAGAGGTGGTGGAGCGTGACTTGTATGCGACCGCCGTCCTGTCGGGCAACCGCAATTTCGATGGCCGCATCCACCCGTATGCGAAGCAGGCCTTCCTGGCGTCGCCGCCGCTGGTGGTGGCGTACGCGATCGCCGGCACCATCCGCTTCGACATCGAGAAGGATGTACTGGGCCACGACGCCAATGGCCAGCCGGTCACCCTGAAGGACATCTGGCCGTCCGACGAGGAGATCGACAGCATTGTCGCCGCCAGCGTCAAGCCGGAGCAGTTCCGCAAGGTCTATATCCCGATGTTCGCCAAACAGGCCGACGACGGCCTGAAAGTGAGCCCTTTGTACGACTGGCGTCCGCAGACCACCTATATCCGCCGTCCGCCATACTGGGAAGGCGCGCTGGCCGGTGCCCGGCCGCTGAAGGGCATGCGTCCGCTGGCGCTGCTGGGCGATAACATCACCACCGACCATCTGTCGCCGTCGAACGCCATCATGCTCGACAGCGCGGCCGGCGAGTACCTGGCCAAAATGGGCCTGCCGGAGGAGGACTTCAACTCCTATGCCACGCACCGTGGCGACCACCTGACCGCGCAGCGCGCGACCTTCGCCAATCCGACCCTGAAGAACGAGATGGTGCGCGGGCAGGACGGCAAGGTGATGGCCGGTTCGCTGGCGCGCATCGAGCCGGAAGGGCGCGTCACGCGCATGTGGGAAGCCATCGAGACCTACATGGAGCGCAAGCAGCCGCTGATCGTGATCGCCGGCGCCGACTACGGGCAGGGCTCGTCGCGCGACTGGGCGGCCAAGGGCGTGCGGCTGGCCGGCGTGGAGGCGATCGTGGCCGAGGGCTTCGAGCGCATCCACCGCACCAATCTGGTCGGCATGGGCGTGCTGCCGCTGGAGTTCATGCCCGGCGTGAACCGTTTGACCCTGGCGCTGGACGGCACCGAGACCTATGACGTGATCGGCGCGCGCACCCCGCGTTCGACGCTGAGCCTGGTGATCAATCGCCTCAGCGGCGCGCAGGTGGAGGTGCCGGTGATCTGCCGTCTCGATACGGCGGAAGAAGTGTCGATCTACGAGGCAGGCGGCGTGCTGCAGCGCTTCGCCCAGGATTTCCTCGAATCCGTGAAGGCGGCCTGACCATGACGAACTACACCATCCACCCGCCGCAAATCAAGATCCCCGCCGTGTATATGCGCGGCGGCACCAGCAAGGGCGTTTTCTTCCGGCTGGGCGATTTGCCGGAGGCCGCGCAGACGCCGGGCGCCGCGCGCGACGCGCTGCTGCTGCGCGTGATCGGTAGCCCCGACCCCTACGGCAAGCAAATCGACGGCATGGGCGGCGGCTCGTCCAGCACCAGCAAGACGGTGATCGTCTCCAAAAGCGACAAACCCGATCACGATATTGATTATTTGTTCGGCCAGGTCTCCATCGACAAGGCGTTTGTCGATTGGAGCGGCAATTGCGGCAACCTGTCGGCCGCCGTCGGCGCGTTCGCCATCAGCGCCGGCCTGCTGGACCCGGCGCGCGTTCCACAAAACGGCATGGCCGTGGTGCGCGTGTGGCAGGCCAATATCGGCAAGACCATCATCGCCCACGTGCCGATGACGAATGGCGAAGTGCAGGAAACCGGCGACTTCGAGCTCGATGGCGTCACTTTCCCGGCGGCCGAAGTGCAGCTTGAATTCATGGACCCGGCGGCGGACGAGGAGGGCAGCGGGGGCTCGATGTTCCCGACCGGCCAACTGATCGACGACCTTGAGGTGCCGGGCATCGGTACGCTCAAGGCGACCATGATCAACGCCGGCATCCCGACCATTTTCGTCGACGCCGATGCCATCGGCTACACCGGCATTGAACTGCAGGACGCGGTGAATGGCGACGTGGCCGCGCTGGCGATGTTCGAGTCGATCCGCGCGCATGGCGCGCTGCGCATGGGTCTCATCAAGCACCTGGACGAGGCGGCGCAGCGCCAGCACACGCCGAAGGTGGCGTTTGTGGCGAAGCCTTCGAGCTACATCGCCTCCAGCGGCAAGCGCATTCACGCCGGCGATATCGACCTGCTGGTGCGCGCGCTCTCGATGGGCAAGCTGCATCACGCGATGATGGGCACGGCCGCCGTGGCGATCGGCACCGCCGCCGCCATTCCCGGCACGCTGGTCAACCTGGCCGCGGGCGGCGGTGCGCTGGACGCGGTGCGCTTCGGCCACCCATCCGGCACCTTGCGCGTCGGCGCGCAGGCGACACAACAAAACGGCGAGTGGCGCGTGACCAAGGCGGTCATGAGCCGCAGCGCGCGCGTGCTGATGGAAGGCTGGGTGAGGGCGCCCGCCGCGTGACGCTGGCATGATGCGAGTCAGTGCGCGGCCCCGCTGCGCGGCGTCTTAGGACACCGCGCAGTGTCGTTTTTAAGAACGCGAAATCGGCAGGCGGATGGCTAATGATACCAATGTGGTTTATCATCTGCCAACAATGCTGCCAATATGTAACGATCAAGGCGGCATTTTTTTCGGGTGCTCCTGGTGTTCATGAATCGCGTTTCATCCCATACTGATTTCGTCGCGGACGCCCTGGCGCTGATCGGCGTTCCCGCGTGCGCGTACAGCGCCGAGGGCCTGGTGCTGGCCGCAAACGCGGAGTTGATCTCCCTGCTCGAATCCGATCCCTGCGGCCAAACCGTGGCGAGTCTGTTCGCGCGCCATCTGCGCGCCGCCAGCGTCGCGCGCCTGAACGACGCGCAGACGGCGCAGTCCTGGGACAGCTGCCTCGCTTCGGCCAGCGGCAAGTACATCGCCGTGCAGGCCTGGACCAAACCGCTGCCGGCCGGCGCCGAAACAGATGGCGGCACCATCGTCTTCCACGATATCAGCGACGTACAGCGCTCGCAGCGCGCGTTGCGTAAAACGCTGCTCGAACAGCAGGCCATCCTGGAGAACGCCGCCGTCGGCATCCTGTTCAGCAAGGATGGCCGCATCGCCGAATGTAATATCCGCTGCGCCGAGATGCTGGGCTACAGCCGCGAGGAGCTCGAGGGCGCGCCCAGCGTGATCGTCTATCCCAGCGAGCAGGATTTCCTCGAGCTGGGACGCGAGGCCGGGCCGCCGCTGGCGCAAGGCTTGCCGTTCAAGACGGAACTGGTCTTGCGGCGCAAGGATGGCAGCACATTCTGGGCGCGGCTGTTCGGCCGCGCCATCGATACCATCCACACCAGCGAAGGCACGGTGTGGATCGTCGAAGACATCAACGAGCACCGCATCGACGAGGAAAAGCTGCGCCGCGCGCTGATCGAGCAGAAGGCGATCCTGGACAACGCGTCGATCGGCATCCTGTTTAGTAAAGGCCAGGTCGTCCGCAACTGCAACCGGCGCATGGCGGAGATGTTCGGCTACGCCGTCGAGGATATGGTCGGCATGCCGGCATCCGACATATTTCCGTCGCAGGAAAAGTATCAGGTCTTCGCGCTGGAGGCGCGGGCACGGCTCGACAACGGCAAGCCTTACGAAAGCTCCGCGTTCGAATTCAAACGCAAGGACGGCACCGTGATCTGGTGCCGCGTGCGCGCCAACGCGATGAATGAGGTGAACACCGAGGGCGGCGCCATCTGGATCATCGAGGACGTGACCACCACGCGCCAGACGCAGATGGAAGTGGAGGCGATCATGACCAACGCCTCGATGAGCATCCTGTTCACCAAAAACCGCATCATCACGCGCTACAACCGGGGCTTCGGCGACATGTTCGGCTATCCCGGCGACACCGGCCTGGGTGTCCCGGGCCGCGCGCTGTATCCGTCGCAGGAAGCCTACGAGCGGCTGGGCGCAGAGGCCGCGCCCTATCTGTCGGTGGCAAAGCCTTTCCAGACCGAGATAGAAATGCGCCGCGCCGACGATACGCGCCTGTGGGCGCAACTGATCGGCTACGTGGTCAATCCTGCCGATCCGGGCCAGGGCACGATCTGGGTGATCGAGGACCGCACCGAGCAAAAACGCGCCGAGGAGGCGCTGCGCAACGCGCTGCTGGAAAACCAGGCCATCCTCGACAGCGCGGTATTGGGCATCTCGGTGGTGGAGCAGGGGCTCAACCTGCGCTGCAATACCAAGATGGAGGAATTGTTCGGCTACGCGCCCGGCGAGATGAACCACCTCAGCGTGCAGGCTTTTTATGCCGACAAGGCCGCGTGGCGGGAGGCGCGCGCGGCGACGGCGCAGGATTTCCGCACCGGCCGCGTCAACGTCGCCGAGTATCAACTGGTGCGCAAGGACGGCAGCCGGTTCTGGGCGCGCCTATCGGGCCGGCCGTTCGACCTGGCGCAGCCCTACGGGCGCTCGGTGTGGCTGGTGGACGACATCACCGCGCGGCGCGAGGCGGCCGAAGCGGTCAGCCGCGCGCGCGACGAGCTGGAAGTGCGCGTGCTCGAACGCACGGCCGAACTGGCGGGCGCCAACGCGCTGCTGCAAGGCGAGATCGTCGAACGCCGCCAGGCCGAGGCGCGCGTGCATCACATGGCCTACCACGACAGCCTGACCGGTTTGCCGAACCGCGCCTTGCTGTCTGACCGGCTGGACCGCGCCATGCTGGCGGCGCGGCGTTCGCAGCGCCAGCTGGCGGTGATGTTCATCGACCTTGACCGCTTCAAGACCATCAACGATTCGCTGGGCCACATGACCGGCGACCAGCTGCTGAAGGAAGTGGCGAGCCGCTTGTGCCGCGCAGTGCGCGCCAGCGATACCGTGGCCCGTTTGGGCGGCGACGAGTTCGTGGTGCTGGTGCCGGGCATCTCCAGCGCGGACGAGGCCAGCCAGGTGGCCGAGAAGATCATCCTGGCGCTGTCCGAAGGCTTTCCGCTGGAAGGGCGCAACCTGCACATCACGCCGTCCATCGGCATTTGTGTGTATCCGGACGACGGCGCCGACGTGGCGACCCTGATGCGCCACGCCGACGCGGCCATGTATCACGCCAAGGCGAGCGGCAGGAATAATTACCAGTATTTCAAGGAGGCGATGAACCAGTCTGCGGCGCGCCACTTCGAGCTGGAGTCGAGCCTGCGCAGCGCGCTGGCGCTGGACGAATTCACCTTGCACTTCCAGCCGATCATGGATATCGGCACGCGCCGCCTGCATGCGATGGAGGTGCTGCTGCGCTGGCGCCGCGATAACGAGGAACTGGTGATGCCGGACAGTTTCATTCCGCTGATCGAGGAAAACGGCTTGATCGTGCCGGTCGGCGAATGGGTGATCCGCCAGGCGTGCGTGCAGAGCATGACATGGCAGCGTGAAGGCCTGGTCCCGGTGCCGCTGGCGGTGAACCTGTCGCCGCGCCAGTTCATGCACCGGGGGCTGGTCGAATCGATACGGCGCATCCTCGACGAAACCGGCATCGATCCGGCGCTGCTGGAATTCGAGATCACCGAGACGGCGCTGATGCAGCACGGCGAGCATACGCTGGACGTCCTGGGGCAGATCAACGCGATGGGCATCCGCCTGTCGATCGACGATTTCGGCACCGGTTATTCGAGCCTGGCCTACCTGAAGCGCTTCCCGGTCAAGAAGATCAAGATCGACCGCGCCTTCATCAAGGATCTGGAGGATAGCGCCGAGGATCGCGCCATCGTGGCGGCGATCATCGCGCTGTCGGACAGCCTGCAACTGTCGGTGGTGGCGGAGGGGGTGGAGACGGAGGGCCAGTACGCGCTCCTGCAGCGCAACGGGTGCCAGTTCGCGCAGGGCTATCTGTTTTCGCCGCCGGTGCCGCATGCGACCGCGCAGCTGCTGCTGCCGCGGCCTCCGATCGTGGCCGTTTAGACGGAGCAGAGAGCCGGGGTGGCGGATCAGTCGAGTGTGGCGATCACCGGCGCGTGGTCGGACGGCTGCTCCAGCTTGCGCGGCGCGCGGTCGATGACGCAGGCGCTGCAGCGTGCCACCAATGCCGGCGACAGCAGGATGTGGTCGATGCGCAGGCCTTTGTTCAGGCGGAAGCCGAGGCCACGGTAGTCCCACCAACTGAACGATTTTTCAGGTTGCTCGAACAGGCGGTAGGCATCGGTGAGGCCGATGTCGAGCAGGCGGGTGAGCGCGGCGCGTTCCTTTTCGGAAACATGCACCATGCCTTCCCAGGCGGCCGGATCGTGGACGTCGCGGTCCTCGGGGGCGATGTTGTAATCGCCGACCACGGCCAGTTGGGGATGGAGGGCGGCTTCCTGCTTGATCCAGTCGTGAAAGGCAGACAGCCAGCCCATTTTGTATTCGTATTTCTCAGAACCAACGCTCTGACCATTCGGCACATAGGCGCAGACGACCCGTACGCCGTCGATGGTCGCAGCGAGGATACGTTGCTGTGGGTCATCCAAGAGCGGGTTGTTTTTGACCACGTCGGTGATCGGCAACTTGGAAATAATCGCGACGCCGTTGTAAGTTTTTTGCCCGCTGTACACGACATGATAGCCAGCGGCTTCAATAATACTAGCCGGAAACTTGTCATCGGTTAATTTTGTTTCTTGCAGACAGAGCACGTCTGTTGGATTTTCCACCAGCCAATTCATAACGTGCGGCAGTCTTACGTTCAGTGAGTTAACATTCCATGTGGCTAGTTTCATCGGGGGATCAGTGTCCTTGCGGGTTTGGTGGAGGCGATACGCCTATGAAACGCATCTTACCGTAACTTCATTTAACAGATGAGCTTGTCGATTTGTCGTGTTTTATAAAAAAACACGAAATAGAACTTCGCAAGTGTGGTGGTAAGGCATAAAATGTTGCAAAAAGTGTGAAATAAAAATTTAATTGCTACTTTTGTCTCATAGTTGTCAGAATTGTACTTCAGTAGGAGACAGAATGGCAAAAGAGAAATATACTGATGCAAATTAGTGGGAAAACTAGTGTTTCCTATCAGCAACCACAAAATAGCAAGAGCCGTGTATATTAATCATTGTGATGCCGCAATAAGTGATACTATACGGAAATAACTTGTAGTTTTAACAGTGAATTGCGCGTAGCGCATTTACAAAGGAATTGAAATGCGAACTGCATTTGAGGCATGGGCACAGCGCGACGGACATATCGTTCGCCGCCGTGAAGATAAGCCAGAAGAGTATCTGGTCTTTGAAACGCAGCGCCGCTGGGTAATCTGGCAAGCGGCACTGGAACATGGCAAAACGCCGGGCGGTCGCAAGACCGCTGCGCAAAAGGAGGCAGCCGCCGCCGAAAAGCGCGCAGCCGAAGCGCTGCAACGTCCCCCGGTTATTAATTCCGACGAAGCCGCGGTGCGCAATCAGGTGTTGAACGAAGTCCTCGACGCTTTCTCCACCCTTGGTGGCGAGCGCGGCATGGATGACATCCTGAAAGTGGTGCAGGGCTTGAAGAAGAAGCAGCTGGAGCAGGAACAGGGCAAGGACAAAGTCGAGGAACGTGTGGCCCAGTCGGCGCAAGTTCGTCAGAACGCCTGACGCCAAGGCTGCGATGACCCGCTTCCGGCACTACAAGGGCGGCCTCTACGAGTTGGTGTGCGAGGCCACCCTGGAGTCCGACCTGAGCACCATGATCGTTTACCGCGCGCCCGACGGGTCCATCTGGGCGCGGCCGAAAGACGTGTTTTTTCAACTCATCGAGGTCGATGGCGTAAAAGTGCAACGCTTTACGCCTCTTGATTGAGCGAATCAATCCGCGCCCGGCTTGCTACACTGTGTCTGTATCTACTTTAGAGGCAGACCATGTTTCTCCGTCCCGTCGCCGCGTGCCGCGCACTGCCGGTCTTGCTGGCCATGCTGGCAAGCGCCGGCTGCGCGTCCCTGACTGAATCGACCCAACAGAATGTGCTGGTGCAGACCGTGCTCGATCACCGCGAGATCGGCGGCGTTGGCTGCGTGTTGTATAACGATGTCGGCAAGTGGTTCGTCACCACGCCGGCCCGCGTGACCCTGCGCAAGAGCGCGGCCCCGCTGCGCATCGATTGCCAGAAGGAGGGCGCGGCCTGGGCGTACGAGAAGGTCGATCCGAAGGCCAATGGCAATTTGTGGGGCAATGTGATGTTGACGGCGGGTGTCGGCTATGTCATCGACCGCAACACCGGCGCCGGCTATGATTATCCGTCGACGTTGACGGTGGTGATGCGTCCGGCCGAGGGCAGGGACGAGGGGCCGCCGCCGGCGGCCGGCGTGACGTTGTATTGAGCGCACTGGGTGGCGGCGCAGAAATGGCGGATTACGGCGTTCCGCCTAATCCGCCAGGCGCCGCCGGGGACCCCGGCGGCGGATCGCGGCGCTTACGAACCGGCGCGGTTGATCAGGAAGTTAGACAGCAGCGGCACCGGACGGCCGGTCGCGCCCTTCGCGCCGCCCGATTTCCATGCGGTGCCGGCGATGTCCAGATGCGCCCAGGTGTACTTGCGCGTGAAGTTCTCCAGGAACGCCGCCGCCGTGCACGAGGCGCCGCCCGGCGTGCCGATGTTGGCCAGGTCGGCGAAGTTGGACTTCAGCTGCTCGTTGTACTCCTCGCCGATCGGCAGGCGCCACGCGGTGTCGCTGGAGGCTTTGCCGGCGGCCATGATCTCGTCGGCCAGCTGGTTGTGGACGTCGTCGTCGCGCGTGAACAAACCGCTCTTGTGGTGGCCCAGCGCGACGATGCACGCGCCCGTCAGGGTGGCAATGTCGATCACGGCGGCCGGGTTGAAGCGCTCTGCGTAGGTCAGCGCGTCGCACAGCACCAGGCGGCCTTCGGCGTCGGTGTTGAGGATCTCGATGGTCAAGCCGTTCATCGACGTGACGATGTCGCCCGGCTTGGTGGCGCGGCCCGACGGCATGTTCTCGCAGCTGGCGATCACGCCGATCACGTTCAATTTCAAATCCATCTCGCCGATGGCGCGGAAGGTGCCCAGCACCGAGGCGGCGCCGCCCATGTCGTACTTCATTTCGTCCATGCCCGGACCCGCCTTGAGCGAGATGCCGCCGGTGTCGAAGGTGATGCCCTTACCGACCAACACCACCGGCGCATCCTTGGACTTGCCGCCCATGTGCTTGAGGATGATGAACTTCGGCGGCTGCTCGCTGCCGTTGGTGACCGACAGGAAGCTGTTCATCTTCAGCGCTTCGAGCTGTTTGCGGTCCAGGATCTCGACGTCGAACTTGTAGTCCTTGGCCAGCTTCTTGGCGGTGTTGGCCAGGTAGGTCGGGGTGCAGACGTTGGCCGACAGGTTGCCCAGTTCCTTGGTCAGGTCCATGCCGTTGGCGATGGACACGGCTTGCGCCAGCGCCAGCTTGGTGGCGGGCGTGTTCGGCACCGCCAGGGCGATCTTCTTGACGCCGGCCGGTGCCGGGTCCTTCTTGCTTTTCTGGCCGTCGGTGCGGAACGCGGCTTCGTGGGCGCTTTGCACCACGCAGCGGATCGCCCAATTGACGTCGCGCTCTTTCACTTCGGTCATCGGCAGTGCGATAATAGCGTCGCTCGTGCCCAGGGCCGAGAAAGCCTTCAATGCCGCGGAAACGCCGCTGGCGAAGCTTTTCTCGCTGACGGCGTCGTCGCTGCCCAGGCCGACCAGCAGCACCCGCTCGGCGCTGGCGCCCTTGACGCCGCGCAGCAGCAAGGTGCTGCCGGCTTTGCCGCTGATGTCGCCGGACTTGAGCGCGGCCGTGATGTCACCGGAACCGTCCAGTGCTTTGGCAGCTTGCGACAGCTTTTTATTCTCGAACACCGCCACGGCGACGACGCCCGTTTTGGCCGAGTTGATGGTGTTTTTTGTGTCGAATGCTTTTATGCTAAAGTCCATTTGATTCTCCGTGTCGTGTACGAATTGCCAGCCCCTGGCCTGATTGGCCGGGCTGTTATTAACTTGTGGCCCCGTGACGAGCCCTTAACTACCGAATTATAACTTTCGAATGATCTTTCAACGCACCCTACGACGTGAAATGGCCAGCACCGCCTTCGCCAGCTTCACGATTCTGTTCAGCGTTTGCGTTACCTGGACCTTGATCGGCATCCTCGGCAAGGCCGCCGGCGGCAAGGTCGCCTCCAGCGACGTGGTCGCGCTGATCCTTTTCGCAACGGTGAATTATCTGCCAACTATCCTCATCCTCACCAGCTTTATTTCGGTGCTGATGGTGGTCACGCGCAGCTACCGCGATTCCGAGATGGTGGTGTGGTTCGCCTCCGGCTTGAGCCTGACGCGCTGGATCGCGCCGGTGCTGAGCTTCGGCTTGCCGATGGTGCTGCTGACGGCGGGCCTGAGCTTCGTCGCCGCGCCGTGGGCCAAGGAAAAGAGCGCGGAATACGTCGAGCGCTTCGCCAAACGCGAAGACCTGCAGAAGGTATCGCCCGGCCAGTTCCGCGAATCGTCGTCGGCCAACCGCATCTTCTTCGTCGAAGGCGTCGCCGGCGACACCTCGGTGGTGCAGAACGTGTTCGTCAACACGGTCGATAAAAACGGCACGGCGGTCATCGTCGCGCGCGAGGGTGTGATCAGCAACGGCCCCAAAGGCGAGCGCTATCTGGTGCTCAAGAACGGCCGCCGCTACCAGGGCATGCCGGGACAGTCCGACTTCCAGACCATGGAGTTCGACACCTACAGCATGCGCGTGACCAGCCAGGCCCAGGACCTCGACACGGAGCGTGACACCGATTCCGTGCCGACCATGACGCTGCTGACCGACACTACCAATTCCGGCCGCGCCGAGCTGCTGTGGCGGATCGCCTCGCCGCTGACCTGCCTGGTGCTGGTGCTGCTGGCGATCCCGCTGGGCTTCGTCAATCCGCGCGCCGGCAGTTCGGCCAACCTGATTATCGCGCTGCTGATCTTTTTCTCGTACACCAACGCGGTCAAGCTGGTCGAGGGCAGCGTCAGGCTGGGCAAGTTCTCGTTCGCGCTGTCGTGGTGGCCGCTGCACCTGATGGCGGCGCTGACGGTGCTCGGCCTGTTCGCATGGAGGCTCAATCTGAATCACCGTTACCACCCGCTGGCAGTGCTGGCGGCGATGAAGCGCTCGCGTAGCGCAAATGCGGCAAACAAGAAGACGGTGGCGCCATGAAGATCCTGCAACGCTACTTCGCCGTCACCATTTTCCAGGCGGTGGCCTTCGTGCTGGTCGCCTTCCTGGCGCTGCAAGCCTTCATGGACCTCACCGGCGAACTGCCGCGCGTCGGCAAGAACGGCTATGCGATCCAGTATGTGCTGCTGTTTGTGGCGGTCAAGCTGCCGGGGCACGTGTACGAGGTGATGCCGCTCGCTGCGCTGATCGGCACCATTTATACGATGGCGCAGTTTGCGTCGACGTCCGAGTTCACTATCATGCGGGCTTCCAGCATGACCACCGGCATGGTGGCGTGGATGCTGGCCAAGATCGGCGTCGTGCTGGTGATTATCACCTTCATCTTCGGTGAGCTGATCACCCCGCGCACCGCGCCGCTGGCCGAAAAAATCAAACTCAGTGGACGCGGCACGACGATTTCGACCGAGTTCCGCTCCGGCTTGTGGACCAAGGATATCGTCAAGTCCGAAGGCATGAGCGGAGAGGTGATCGGGTCGCGCTTCTTCAACGTGCGCGAGGTGCGCCCGGACGGCAAACTGGTCGACGTCAAGCTGTACGAATTCGATAACAACTTCCGCCTGCGCTCCATCACGGTCGCCAAGACCGGCACGTACCAGGGCACGAACAAATGGATGCTGTCGGATGTGAAGGAGAACATCTTCACCAATCCGGCGCTGGTCAAGCCGGGCAGCGAAGCCAATCTGGCGAATAACTACGCCCAGGGCAGCAGCATGATCGAGACCCGCACCAGCGCCACCAGGGAGCTGATTTCGGAGATCACGCCGCGCATCCTGTCGGTGTCACGCTCGGACCCCGAGCGCATGTCGGCCAGCGAGCTGGCGCTGTACACCCGCCACCTGCAGGAAAACAAGCAGGAGACGGAGCGCTTCAAAATCGCGTTCTGGAAAAAACTGTTCGATCCGCTGGCGATCTTCGTGCTGATGGCATTGGCGCTGCCGTTCGGCTACCTGCACACCCGCAGCGGCGGCGTCAGTCTGAAGATTTTCGTTGGCATCATGATCGGCGTCAGCTACCTGCTGGTCAATACCCTGTTCTCGCACCTCGGTGTGTTGAGCACCTGGCCGGCGGCCCTGACGGCGATCGCCCCAAGTTTAATTTTCCTGCTGCTGGCGCTGAGCGCCTTGTGGTGGGTGGAGCGACATTAGATGAATAGTATTTTGAATAAACGAGCCCTCGTCCTCTTCGCGCACGGCGCCCGTGCAGCGTCTTGGGCGGCGCCGTTCGAGCGCCTGCGCGACCTGACGCAGGCGCGCATGCCGGATGTACCGGTGTCGTTGGCGTTTCTGGAGTTGATGGAGCCGCGCCTGCCGGAGCAGGTCGCGGCGCTGACGGCGAGCGGCGTTACGCACATCACGGTGGTGCCGGTGTTTTTGGGGCAGGGCGGCCATGTGCTGCGCGACCTGCCGCTGATGGTCGATCAATTGCGCATCGATTATCCGCAAACCACGATCAACGTGGTCGAAGCGGCCGGCGAGAACGCGGCGGTGCTCAACGCGCTGTCCGACTACTGCGTATCTTCGTTGGCAACCCCACCTTCTACTTCCTCGGCACCAGCTTGATCTCGTAAAGCTTGGGCCACAGTTTGCCGGTGACGAACAGACGTTTCTTGTCGCCGTCCCAGGCGATGCCGTTCAAGACGTTTTCGTTGTTGGGGCCTCTGCCCGCGTCCGGATACAGCTTGCCCAGATCGATCCAGCCGACGATCTTGCCGGTCTGTTGATCGATGCGGGCGATGGTGTTGGTATGCCAGATATTGGCGAAAATCTCGTCGCCCACCACTTCCAGCTCGTTGATCTGGTCGACCGCGATGCCGTCGGCCGTCACCTTCACGCGGCGCACTTCGAGGAAGGTCTTCGGATCGAGGAAGCGTAGCGTCGCGCTGCCGTCGCTGAGCACCAGCTCCTTGCCGTTTTGCGCCAGGCCCCAGCCTTCGCCCGGATAGGCGAACTGGTTGCGCAGGTCGAAGGTGGCGAGGTCGAACACGAAGCCGGTCTGCGATTGCCAGGTGATGCCGACCAGCGTGTCCTTCCAGACGGTCAGGCCTTCGCCGAAGTACTGCGGCGGGATGTCCTTGCTTTGCAGGACCTTGCCGGTCTCCAGATTCACCTTGCGGATCGATGATTTGCCGTTCAGGCCCGTACTCTCATACAGAAAACCGTCGCGGTACAGCAGGCCCTGGGTAAACGCCTGCGGGTCGTGAGGATAGCTGTGCACGACCTTGAAGTCATAGGTCGGTATCGAGGGCGCGGCTAGCGCGCCGGCGGCCGACACCAGGGAAAGCAGCAGGGAAAGCAGGAGCGGGGTTTTAATACTGTTTATTTGCACAATTCGTTTCACTATCAGGCTACCGTTGAACTCTGTAATTCGACCATCGCGTCGAGGGTGGTGCCGGGCGTTGCGAATTCCGCCTCGACGCAGGCGCGCGCCTCCGGCGAGACGATCATGTCGACCGCGTTGCGGCGCATCGCTTCCGCCGCGTCCACTTCCCCGCAACCGGCCAGCAGTTCGAGCAGCAGGCGCACTTCGGCCATGTAGTTGTAGACCGTCGCCAGCAGGTCGGACATGCCTTCGTCGGTGAGCAGCTGGAGCTGGGCGACGTGGGCGTTGACTTCGCCCGCGTAGGCCGCGAGGTGCTTTTCCGGTTCGGGCAGATAGCTGCGCGCCAGCGGATAGTCGCCGCAGGCCATCATCGATGTCAGCGCCGAGTTGGCGCATTCCGCCGCCAATTCGGCCGGCAGCTGCTTGAACAGCAGCCAGGTATTTTGCAAGTCACCCAGCTTGTCGTTGATGGCGCGGATGTCGTTGAAGAGGATAGCGTCGCCGCCGTCGGCCAACAGGCGGTCCGTGAGGCGCTGGCGCAGTTCGACCAGCGCTTGCCGCGCAGGCAGGTGTTCCTCGGCCAGTTTGGCCCAGGCGCTCAGCACATAGGACAGCCGCAGCGGAGCGACTTCCGTGTCGCGCACGGACGTGGCGTCGAACAGCCAGATATAGTCCTTCAGGGCCGCATCGAACTCGCCGGCGGAATGGGCACCCCAGGCGCGCTCCAGAACTTCATGAACATTATCCATTACTACCTCTTATGAGATGAATGGACATTCTATTACGGATTTCGGGGAATCAGGCGCCAAGCTGGGGGGCTATTGCGCCGCTGATCTCCGCTTCGAGGCGTTGGTGCGAGCGGCTTTGCATGGCATC
The DNA here is from genome assembly GCF_979254035.1 of Duganella sp. AC237. Taxonomy (NCBI): domain Bacteria; kingdom Pseudomonadati; phylum Pseudomonadota; class Betaproteobacteria; order Burkholderiales; family Oxalobacteraceae; genus Duganella; species Duganella sp. AC237. Next base: position 2,001,734 of record NZ_CEEDEW010000003.1, read on the forward strand.
CCCCAGCATCACCAGCACCGGACCGTGGGCTTCGCCCAGGCCCAGGGCCAGCGCTGCGATGGTCAGGCGGCGGATGCGCTGGTCCGGACGGCTGCAGTTTTCGATGACGACGACCGGGGTGTCGGGACGGTGTCCGTGCGCCAGCAGGCGTTCGGCGGTGGCAATGGCTTCGCGCCCGCCCATGTACTGCACCAGGGTGTCGGTGTCGGGGATGGCGTCGTGGTGCGCTTCGTCGGGCGCCGTCGACGAGGTGAAAAAGGCCACGCTGCGGGCCACGCCGCGCTTGGTCAGCGGTTGCTTGCTGGCGGCGGCGGCGGCGACGGCGGTGGTGATGCCGGGGACGATTTCGACCTCGATGCCGGCTTCCTCCAGCGCGCGCAATTCCTCGTCGGCGCGGCCGAACAGCATCGGATCGCCGCCTTTGAGGCGCACCACCAGCGCATGGCGTTGCGCGTTGTCGACCAACTGTTGGTTGATGACCTGCTGCGCGGTGGAGCGCTGGCCACTGCGTTTGCCGACCGAGATTTTCTCGGCCTGCGGGCATAGCTCGAGCATCTCCGGGGTCACCAGCGCGTCGTGCAGTACGACGTCGGCTTGCGCCAGCAGACGCGCGCCGCGCATGGTGATCAGGTCCTGGGCGCCGGGGCCGGCGCCGATCAAATAGACTTTTCCGAGAGATGCCATTGCCATACCGTTATTACCGCTTTATTCCGAAAGGCGAATCATACCCGCCGCGACGGTCTGGTGGGTCACTTCGTCGATCAGGATAAAGGCGCCGGTGGCACGGATGTCGGCGTAGGCATCGGCCGCCAGCGGCTGCTGGACGGTCAGGCCGATGCGGGCGATGTCGTTCAGCTTCAGGCCATCGGCGTCATGTCGCTGCTGCGTGTTGATGTCCAACAGCGACTCGATGCCGGTGATCTTGGCCGAGGTTTGCTTGGTGCCGTGTTTGATCCAGTACTTGCGGCGCTGGTCGAGCGGCTCGTCGGACATCCAGCAGACGTCCGCCTTCAAGGTCTTGAGCAGGGTCGCCGGCTGTTCGACATTGACCAGCAGGTCGCCGCGCGAGATGTCCAGGTACTCGTTCAGCAGCAAGGTGATCGACTGCCCGACCACCGCCGACTGGTGCGAGCCTTCCAGCGTGACGATGTCCTTGACGGTGGCGCTCTGTCCGGATGGTTGCACCACCAGCTTGTCGCCGACGCTGACCTTGCCGGCCTCGATGCGGCCCATGTAGCCGCGGAAGTCGTTGGCTTCGTGGCCGTTGTGGCGCGCCACCAGCTGCACCGGGAAGCGGAACGGCGCGTTGTGCGATTCATCGTAGACCGACAGCGATTCGAGCAGCTCGATCAGGGTAGGGCCTTTGTACCAGCTCAGTTTTTCGCTGGCGTCGACGACGTTGTCGCCGCTCAGGGCCGACAGCGGAATCGGCGTGATGTCCTTCAGGCCCAGGGTGGCGGCGAATTCGCCGTAGGCCTTGACGATGCGGTCGTAGATCGCCTGGTCGTAGTTCACCAGGTCCATCTTGTTGACGGCGACGACCACGTGCTCGATCTGCAGCAGGTGGGCGATGGTCGAGTGGCGCTTGGTCTGGATCAGAAGATCGACGCCGCCGTCCTCGCGCAGCTTCACTTTCGAGACGTCGATCAGGATGATGACGGCATCGGCGGTCGAGGCGCCCGTCACCATGTTGCGGGTGTACTGCTCGTGGCCCGGGGTGTCGGCGATGATGAACTTGCGCTTCGGCGTGGCGAAGTAGCGGTAGGCCACGTCGATGGTGATGCCTTGTTCGCGTTCGGCTTCCAGCCCGTCGGTCAGCAGCGACAGGTCGACGGCGTCGCCGACGGTGCGCTTGTGCTTGGAGCGCGACATCGCGTCCAGCTGGTCGGCGAAGATGCCTTTGCTGTCGAACAGCAGGCGGCCGATCAAGGTGGATTTGCCGTCGTCGACGGAACCGGCGGTGATGAAGCGTAAAAGTCCGCGCTCGGTCTGGGTTTCTACATTGGTGGTGCTAGCGTTCATCAGAAGTATCCTGCTTTTTTACGTTTTTCCATCGAAGCCTCGGAGGTCTGGTCGTCCATCCGGGTGGCGCCGCGTTCGGTGATCTGGGTGATGGCGGTTTCGGCGATGATCGCCTCGACCGTCGCCGCGTCCGACGATACGGGGCAGGTGCAGGAAATGTCGCCCACGGTGCGGAAGCGCACCACCTGGGTCTCGACGGTCTCGCCTTCGCGCGGCGGGGTCAGGTCGGTCAGCGGCACCAGCAGGCCGTTGCGCGGAATGACCTGGCGCTCGTGGGCGAAGTAGATCGGCGGCAGTTCCAGCTTTTCGCGGGCGATGTACTGCCACACATCGAGTTCGGTCCAATTCGAGATCGGGAACACGCGCATGTTTTCGCCCGGGTGCACGCGGGTGTTATACAGGTCCCACAGTTCCGGGCGCTGCGATTTCGGGTCCCACTGGCCGAATTCGTCGCGGAAGGAGAAGATGCGCTCCTTGGCGCGGGCCTTTTCCTCGTCGCGGCGCGCCCCGCCGATGCAGGCGTCGAAGCCATGTTCGGCGATCGTCTCGAGCAGGGTGACCGCTTGCGCGGCGTTGCGCGAATCGGTTTGCGGATTACGCAGGCGCACCGTGCCTTTTTTGATCGAGTCCTCGACCGAGCCGACGATCAGTCGCTCGCCCAGTTCGGCCACGCGCTTGTCGCGGAAGGTGATCACCTCGGCGAAATTGTGGCCGGTATCGACGTGCACCAGCGGGAACGGGAATTTACCGGGGCGGAAGGCCTTCTCCGCCAAACGCAGCAAGACCACCGAGTCTTTACCGCCCGAGAACAGCAGGGCGGGGTTGCTGCATTCGGCCGCCACTTCGCGCAGGATGTGGATCGCTTCCGATTCCAGGGCGTCGAGGTGGCGCGCATTCACGTGTACGTTGTTTTCAACTAAAGCGTTCATTGGACTAGCCTATTATTTTTGTGGCGCGCATGAAGTCATCTTCTGCTGCCACGGATTTAATACGTATGAGCTTACCATCGACCATATGCAGGCCGCATTCCTTGGAGTCCGGGTTTTCCCACCACCAGCGGCCGGCCCGCACGTCCTCGCCCGGTTCCACCGCGCGGGTGCATGGCGCGCAGCCGATCGACGGATAGCCTTGATCGTGCAGCGCATTGTACGGTACGCCGTTGTCGCGGATGTAGTTCCACACGTCTTCCTCCGACCAATCGGCCAGCGGATTGAACTTGGTCATGCCGTGCGCCGGATCGTCCTCCTGCACGTGCAGCTCGGCGCGGGTGGCCGACTGCGCGCGGCGCTGGCCGGTCACCCAGGCTTTTTTGCCGGCCAGGGCGCGGCCCAGCGGCTCGACCTTGCGGATGCGGCAGCACTCGCGGCGCATTTCAATGCTGTCGTAGAAGGCGTTGAGGCCATTCTGCGCGACGTAGGCATCGACCGCTTCCGGCTGCGGCTTGTACAGGGCGATCTCGTAGCCGTCATAGTGCGACTTCACCTTGTCGAGCATTGCCAGTGTTTCGTCATGCAGGCGGCCGGTTTCGAGCGAGAAGATCCCGATATCCAGTTTGGATTTCAGGATCAAATCGGTCAGCACCATGTCTTCGGCCGCCAGGCTGGAGGCGAAGACCGCCGGGGAAAAATCGCTGGCGATGCGCGACAGCGTGGCGCTGCTGTCGGCAATCAGCTTGCTCAGGTCAGACATTCAAACTCCAATCATGCAATCAGATACCGGCGCCGTCGTTGTTGGCCGCCGGCGCGGCGGCGCCCGAGGTACGGGCGTGGCGGCGGTACAGCGGCAGCTTCTGGTCCACGGACGCCTGGTAGGTTTCCGAGAAATCGGACAGGCCCTTGAGCGCATCGTGGATGCTGCGGTCCGGACGCGTGGCGTAGGCGTTGAAGCCGACGCGCTGCATCTGGAACAGCTGGTCGCGCAGCACGTCGCCGATGGCGCGCAGTTCGCCGGTCCAGCCCAGGCGGATGCGCAGGTTGTAGGCGATCGAGTAGCCGCGGCCGTCGGTGAATTTCGGGAAGTCGACGGCGATGACGGCGAACTGCGACAGGTCGTCCTTGATCGCTTCCGGACGTTCATCGCTGGCGATCCAGACGCCGATCTCGCCGGCGGCGGCGCGCGCGGCCAGCAGCTCGCGCTGCACCAGCCACAGGCTTTGCGGCACGATTATTTTGCCTGCCGGGACTTCCACGGTGGCCGGGTCGATCTGCGGCGCGCCTTCGACCGGCTCGGCCAGGCGCAGCACCAGCCAGTCGTCTTCCACGACTTCACGGCCCTTGATGATCAGATTTTTAGAAACAGCGTCAGACATATTCATCCTCTCCTACCAGGCGACCCGACTTTTCGGGGATCGGCGTGGCGTATACAAATTCCTTGAACGGTGCGACGCCCAGTCGCTGCGCGCAGGCGGCGAACGATTCGTCCTCGAAGCGCTCGCGCACATAGACCTGCAGCAGGCGGGCGATCACTTCCGGCATTTGCAGCGCAGAGAACGACGGTCCGATGATCTTGCCGATGGCCGAGTGGTTGCCCTGCGAGCCGCCGATCGACACCTGATACCATTCGCTGCCGTCCTTGTCGACACCGAGCACGCCGATGCTGCCAACGTGGTGGTGGCCGCAGGCGTTGATGCAGCCGGAGATATTCAGTTCGATCTCGCCGATGTCGTGCTGGTAGTCGATGTCGTCGAAGCGCTCGGCGATGGCGGCGGCGATCGGGATCGACTTGGCGTTGGCCAGCGAGCAGAAGTCGCCGCCCGGGCAGCAGATCATGTCGGTCAGCAGGCCGATGTTCGGCGTCGCCAGGCCCTTGGCCTTCACTTGCTGCCACAGGGTGAACAACTGCGACTGCTCGACGTCGGCCAGCACGATGTTCTGCTCGTGCGTGACGCGCAGTTCGCCGAAGCTGTATTTGTCCGACAGGTCGGCCATGAAGTCGATCTGTTCGGCGGTGGCGTCGCCAGGCGGAACGCCGGTCTTTTTCAGCGACAGCACCACGGCCGCGTAGCCGGGCTGCTTGTGCGGCTTGACGTTGCGGTTGACCCAGTTGGCGAAGGCCTTGTTGCCGGCCGCTTCCGGCGCGGCGGTGACGTCGCTGTCGTCCAGCTGCTTGTAGGCCGGCGGCTGGAAGTAGTCGATCACGCGCTGCATCTCTTCGACGGTCAAGGTTTCCGGACCGTCTTTGAGATCGACCCATTCGGCTTCGACCTGGCGCGTGAATTCCTCGACGCCGATGGCTTTCAGCAGGATCTTGATGCGGGCCTTGTACTTGTTGTCGCGGCGGCCGTACTGGTTATACACGCGCATCACGGCTTCGGTGTAGGTCAGCAGGTGCTGCCACGGCAGGAATTCGCGGATCACGCTGCCCAGAATCGGGGTGCGGCCCATGCCGCCGCCGGCCATGAACTTGAAGCCGATCTCGCCGGCCTCGTTGCGCACCACGGTCAGGCCGATGTCGTGCACGGCGATGGCGGCGCGGTCTTCGACGGCGCCGTTGATGGCGACCTTGAACTTACGGGGCAGGGCGATGAATTCGGGGTGGAAGGTCGACCACTGGCGCAGCACTTCCGCGTAGGGGCGCGGATCGATGATCTCGTCGGCGGCGACGCCGGCGTACGGATCGGACGTGGTGTTGCGGATGCAGTTGCCCGAGGTCTGGATGGCGTGCATCTCCACCGAGGCCAGGTCGCTGAGGATGTCCGGGGTCTGTTCCAGCTCGACCCAGTTAAACTGGATGTTCTGGCGGGTGGTGAAGTGGCCATAGCCGCGGTCGTACTTGCGGGCAATGTGGGCGAACATGCGCATTTGCTTGGACGACAACAAACCGTAAGGCACGGCGATGCGCAGCATGTAGGCGTGACGTTGCATGTACAGGCCGTTCTGCAGGCGCAGCGGCACGAATTCGGCTTCCGTCAGCTCATCGGAGAGGCGGCGCCGTACCTGGTCGCGGTACTGTGCGATGCGTTCACGCACGATAAGATGGTCGTACTGGTCGTATTGATACATATTCTTCCTAGATAGTAGCTTGCTAGAATCCCCACACTAGCGCTAATAGTAATAAACTTCGTCTTTATTCCAAACGACTTAGTCTTTATTTGCTTATATAAGGATTGGGCATAAGCATGGACGCTAATAATTTTAAGATGGGCCAAGACTAGATGAATCTCCACCAACTGCGCTTCGTGCGCGAGGCCGTGCGCCAGAACTACAACCTGACCGACGCCGCCAAGGCCCTTTTTACGTCGCAGCCGGGCGTCTCGAAGGCGATTATCGAACTGGAGGAGGAGCTCGGCGTCGATATCTTCACCCGCCACGGCAAGCGCATACGCGGCCTGACCGAGCCGGGAAGGCTGGTGTTGCAGTCGGTGGAGTTGATTATGCAGGAAATCGACAGCCTCAAGCGAATCGGCAAGGAATACGCGGCCCAGGACAGCGGCAGCTTCACCATCGCCACCACGCACACGCAGGCGCGCTACACCTTGCCGAAGGTGGTGCAAGCCTTCATGCTGAAGTTTCCCAAGGTGCGCTTGTCTTTATTGCAAGGCAATCCGCAGCAGATCGCCGAAATGGTCCAGCGCGACCAGGCCGACCTGGCGATCGCCACCGAATCCATCGCCGGCATTGCCGGCCTGATAACGTTGCCTTGTTATCAATGGGAGCACGTGGTGGTGGTGGCGCCGGACCATCCTTTGCTTAAATCGAAGCAGGTGACCCTGGAAGAAATTGCCGCATTCCCGATCATCACGTACGATGGCGCCTTCGCCGGCCGCAGCAAGATAGACCACGCGTTTTCCCTGCGCGGGCTGAAGCTGGACGTGTTGCTGGAAGCCATAGACGCCGATGTGATCAAGACCTATGTGGAGTTGGGCATGGGGATTGGTATCATAGCGGGGATGGCCTATGACGCCGAGCGCGACAAGAACCTGCGCGCCATCCCTGTCGGCCATCTGTTCGGCATGAATGTGTCGCGGGTGGCGGTCAAGCAGGGCGCCTATCTGCGCAGCTATATATATACCTTTATTGAACTGCTGGCCCCCACGCTCAACCGCAAGTTGATCGAGCAAGCCATGAGCGGTGAAAAAGAGCACTACGAACTGTAACTAGAAAGCACTACCATGATTACCAATCAGTTGGCACAATTCTATGCCGTCAATGCCGACAACTACGACCAGGTCTACGCGCGCGAAGAGCGCTTCGACGATCTGGACGACCTGCAGGAAATGGTCGCCGAGCTGTTCCAGGGTCACAAGGTGCTGGAACTGGCCTGCGGCACCGCCTATTGGACCGATTTGATCGCCGAGGTGGCCGATTCCGTCCACGCCACCGATCTGCTGCCGGAAATGATCGCGCTGGCCGAGACGCGCGGCCTGGACGAGGACGTCGTGACCTTCGGCGTGATGGACGCGTTCAATTTGCCCGACGACCTGGAAGGAAAATATACCGCCGTGTTCGCCGCCGGGCTGTGGACCCACGTCAAGCGCGAGGACCAGGAGAAGTACCTGAAGACCCTGCGCGCCAAGCTGGGCAAGGATGTGATGCTGGTATTGCTCGACGAATCGTATGTCGATGGCGATACGATGGTGTTCGCCCGCACCGACCTGGAAGGCAACACTTTCCAGATCCTGACGGCGGACGACGGCCAGCGCTACGAGGTGATGCACAATTACCTGACCGACAGCACCCTGCGCAAGCGCTTCGCGGCGTCGGCCAAGCAGATTCGCATCGAGCGTCTGCAGTACTACTACCTGCTGAGCTGCAAGCTAAAATAAGCGGTTCGAAGGTTGATAGAGGATCAACGCTGCCGCGTTACCTTTTTTCTCATGAGTGATGTTGATTTACAACAAATTGGTGTTGTCACATTGTTGAAGTAATTGATAGGCATGATTCGCCCCGTGCAGCTTTCTTTCAACCTTCAGTAGAGAACATCAAGTGAAAAAACTTACTCTGGCAGCAATGATCATCGGCGGTTTCGCAGCGCAGGCGCAAGCTCAATCGAACGTCACGATCTACGGTATCGTCGATGCCGGTATCGTCAGCGAGCGCGGCGGCTCGGCCGGCAGCGTGACCAAAGTCACCAGCGGTATCGGCAGCCAGTCGCGTCTGGGTTTCCGCGGCACCGAAGACCTGGGCAATGGCCTGTCGGCGATCTTCCAGATCGAAACCGGCCTGAAAGTCGATGATGGCACCCTGGACAATGCCAACAACGCACTGTTCAACCGTCAGGCCTTCGTCGGTCTGCGCAGCAAGGAAGCCGGTACCCTGACCCTGGGCCGCCAGTACACCATGCTGTACAACGCCATGAGCCAGGTGGCCGACCCGTTCGGCGCCGGCTACGCTGGCTCGATCAAGAACTTGTTCCCGGCCGCCGGCGCCAACACCCGCGTCAGCAACGCCGTCGTCTACGCCACCCCGGTGTTCGCGGGCTTCAGCGCCGAAGCGCTGTACGCGCTGGGCGAGCAGGCCGGCAGCAACGAAGCGGGCCGTCAGTTCGGTCTGGGCCTGAACTACGGACAAGGCCCGCTGAACGCGCGTCTGGTCTACAACAACCGTAACAACGACACCGTCGCCGTCGGCACCACCCCGGCAGCGAACCGCGACTCGGGCCGCAACACCCTGTTCGCCGCCAATTACGACTTCAAAGTCGTCAAGGCTTACTTCGCCTACGGCGCCGACAAGGGCCTGAACAGCGCCGCGCTGCCGGTGGCCAACGCCTATGGCTACGCTGTCGCGCCACGCGCCAGCCTGGACAGCAACGACATTCTGATCGGCGTACAAGTGCCGGTTGGCAGCGGCACCATCATGGCGTCGGCGATCCGCAAGAACGACAAGACCCGCTTCAACCAGGATGCCGATCAGTGGGCCGTGGGTTACCTGCATGCGCTGTCGAAGCGTACCGGCGCGTACATCGCCTACGCCAAGATCAAGAACAAGAACGGCGCCGGCTACACCGTGGGTAACAACAACGAAGCCGGTACGGGCGACAAAGCCTTCAACGTTGGCGTGCGTCACTCGTTCTAAGCAGGATCGAAGGCGCTTTCCTGAGACCGCAGCGGCAACCGGATGATGATCCGGGTGCCGCCGTCGCTGAGGATGGAAATGTCGCCTTGCAGTGCCCAGACCCGTTCGCGCATCCCGATCAGGCCGAAGGACGATGCCTTGTCCATGTCCTGTTCGGCGATGCCGCGACCGTCGTCGTGGATCGAAATTTGCAGCGACGAATCCGAGCGTCGCAGCGACAGCTCGACGTTTTGCGCCTCCGCGTGGCGCGTGATGTTGGTCAGCGCTTCCTGCGCGATGCGGAAGATGGCCGTGCTGTAGGCGTCATCGAGTATCAGATCCTCTTCATTCGCGTGCAACCGGCAAGAGATGCCGTAGCGCGACACGAATTCCTGGCGCAGGCTTTCGAGCGCAAAATACAAACCACCCTCGTCGAGCGCGCGCGGCCTTAGATTGCTGGCGATGCGCCGCAGCGATGTGATGGCCGACATCAGCAGATCGTCCATGCCCGCCTGCAGCTTGCGCGCGGCCGGATCGCCGCTCGACTTCTGTTGCAGCAGCGCCAGATCGACCCGCAACGTCGCCAGCAACTGGCCCAGATCGTCGTGCAGTTCGCGGGCGATGTGCTTGCGTTCCTCTTCCCGTATCGTTTGCAGCGCCGCCGACAGTTCGCGCAACTGCGAGTACGACTGTTCGAGCTGTTCTTGCACCTGCTTGCGCTCGGTGATGTCGCGCAGGATGATGGTGTAGATCTGGTGGCCGTTTTCCGACAGCGATGAGATCGAGCCCTCGAGCGGGAAGTGCTGGCCGTTGGCCTTCGTGCCGGTGACCGCGTAGTCGCTTGCGCGCCGCCCCTTCATGCGCAGGCGGATGCCGGTCGAGCCGAAGTAATGCGGGGATGCGTTGCCGCCGGTCTGGCGCTGGTCGCGCGGAATGAATTGCTGGAGCGGTACGCCTTCCATGGCTTGCACCGTGGTGCCGAACATGGCCGCGGCCGATGGGTTGGCCTGCAAAATGTGCTGGTGCTCGTCGGTGATGATGATGGCGTCGCTGGCGTGCTGGATAATGCCCCGGCTGCGCTTGTGCGCAGCGGAGGCGGCGCTGGAACAGAACCAGCCGAGGCGCCACGACAAGCGGGCGAACAAGGCTGCGCCGACGCTGATGGCGGGCAGCTTGAATAACGATCTGGCTTGGCCGGGCGTTTTCATGCGGCATCCCTCAGCCGGAGAGGGCGGCTGCAACCGATACAGTAGCGCAATCTCTTTTCAATCCTGTTGACGTGTCTCAAGCGGACGCCGGGCGCCGGCGTCCATGGATCGTCGTCACATCTGCTTGAACAAATGCAGGAAACTGCGGCTTACTTCAAGCTTGTCCGACTTACCCTTAATCATAACGAGATGACGGCCGCGGATGTCGCGCGTTACGCCTTCGATGGCGTTGACGTTGACCAGGGTAGCGCGGTGGATTTGCCAGAACAGCGCCGGATCGAGCTCCTCGGCCAGGTCGCGCACCGGCTTGCGGATCAGCGCCTCGTAGCGCTCGGTCTGCACGCAGGTGTATTTTTCGTCGGAGCGGAAGAACAGGATTTCCTCGACCGGAATCATGCGCAGGTCCTGGCCGATGCTGGCCTGTATCCACTGCAAATAAGCCGGCTTGGGCGCGGTGATTTTCTCGGCCAGTTGCGACAGCATCGCCGTCACGCTGGCGTTGACGTCGGCCGCCGGCTTGCTCAGGCGCGTCTTGAGGCGGTCGACGGTGATCTGCAAACGCTCGGGCTCGGGCGGCTTGAGCACGTAGTCGACGGCGCCGCGCTCGAACGCCTCGACCGCGTAGGCGTCGTAGGCGGTCACGAACACGATGTGGCTTTTGTTGCCGATCACGGTGGCCGCTTCCATGCCGGTCTTGCCGGGCATGCGGATATCGAGGAAGGTGAAGTCCGGCTTGAGCTGGTCGACCAGTTCGATCGCCTCGTCGCCGTTCTTGGCCTCGCCGATGATCTCCAGTTCGGGCCAGACCTGGCCCAGGCGCATGCGCAGTTGGTCGCGCATCAAACGTTCGTCATCGGCAATGATTGCTGTAGGCATGGGTGGTTTCAGCTTATTAAGTGTGAATGGTTATTTGGTTAATTATTCAACGAATCCGCGCAATAATCAATTGCTCTTATTTTGGTTCGTGCTTGGGTTCTTTATTGGCCAGCTGATACGGCACCTCGATGGTGGCGACGACCCCGCTCGGGCTGTTGGCCGCGATGAGCAGCTGTCCCTGGTCGCCGTGCAGCAGTTTCAGACGCTCGCGGATGGTCATCAGGCCCAGTCCGGTGCCGTCGCTGGGCACCGCGCCAAAGCCCAGCCCGTCGTCGCTGACGATGACGCGCAGTTTATTATGGGCCACGTCGGCGCGTACTTTGAGCGTGCCGCCCTGGGGCTTGGCTTCGAGGCCGTGCTTGATGGCGTTTTCCACCATCGACTGCAACATCATCGGCGGGAACGCGGCGCTGCGCAGGCCGTCGGGGATGTCGAAGTCGACCGTCAGCCGCTCTTCCATGCGCATTTTCAGCAGGTTCAGATAGGCCACCACCATGTCGGCTTCGCGGCCGAGGTTGGTGATCAGCGCGTTGTCGCGCATTTGCGGCAGCACCGCGCGCAGGTATTTGATCAGGCTGCGCTGCATGGCGGAGGCGCGCGGCGGGTCTGTCTCGATCAGGTGCTCGACCGACGCCAGCGTATTGAACAAGAAGTGCGGCTCGACTTGCGCCTGCATCATCTGCATCTTCGCTTCGCTCAGCTGGCGCTGCATGGATTCGCGCTCGACCGCCGCGTTGGCGGTCTGGGTTTCCGCTTCGGCGCGTTTTTTGCTGCCCATCAGCGCCTTGATGCCGAACAGGGCCAGCACCAGCAACGTGACGAAGCTGCGGAACCAGGTCGATGCCTGACCGTGGTAGCGGGCGACTTTTTGTTCGGCCGCGTCGTCGACCGCTTCTTCAATGGCGTTGGATAATTCTTCGCCGATTTGTGGCGGCAGGTCGATGTGGACCTCTTCGCCAGGCAGGGTGGGCAGGGCGGGGACGGCCGGGGTGATCGTTTTGTCGGGCTTGCCGGGTTTGACATTCGGCGTGGCTGGCGGAGCAGGTTCGGCGGGCGCCTCGGGCTCGGCGGGAGGTGCCGGCTCGGTCGCGGGTGCCGGTTCGGCGCGCGGAACGCCGTTCTCGTCGACACTGCTGTCGGCTTTGTCGGCATCTTTGTTGCGCTTGCCGCGCATATTGAAGCGAATGCCGCTGTCGTCGATCACGATATTGGTGTCGGCGCCTTTGCGTTTTTTGTCACTGCGGACCACTTCCTCTTGAACCGGGCTCGACGAAAATAGCTCATCTTGCAGAATCGAGCCGGCGATCAGCATCAATACGGCGAACACCAGGAACTTCCACCACGACAGCTGGGTCACCCAGGTGGCGGTCGCATCGAAGCCGCGATGCAGCCAGGCGGCGGCGGTCTTCAGGGTGTCTTGCGTTTTGGGCATAGGAAACATGTAAGGCTTTCACTCTGGAGTATGAGTTTTGTGACGATGCAACTGTAACGGTGATGGCGGCGATGCGCCATGCCCATGCGACAGTCTGCAAGAAATAGGGACTGGACGGCGTGGAGAGGGGAACAGAAAAAGCGCTTGCCAAGCCTGTGGGCGCTTTGCTATAGTTCGCCTCCTCGCAAAACGACGCATGCAAATGCAGAGTGAAACGAGAAAAGAAGAAGTGGCTGAGGGGTTGACGAAATAAGCGAAACGCTTCATACTCTTTCTTCTGCGCTGACGAACAAAACGATTTGTCAAGCGTGCAAGCAGTACCAGTATCACCGAATACACGTTCTTTAAAAATTAACAGTCGATAAGTGTGGACGTTTGATGAAAGTGCACGCGGAGCTTCGGTTCCGCGATACTTAAAATATCAAATGTTCACAAGAAGTAATGAAATAGGCGCTACGAAAGTAGTGGCCTGTCAGTATTTTGAGTGAGCGACCTCTTAGTAATAAGAGTGCCGGTAAAACGGCAAAAGTAACAGAGATTAAACTGAAGAGTTTGATCCTGGCTCAGATTGAACGCTGGCGGCATGCCTTACACATGCAAGTCGAACGGCAGCGCGGGGCAACCTGGCGGCGAGTGGCGAACGGGTGAGTAATATATCGGAACGTACCCTGGAGTGGGGGATAACGTAGCGAAAGTTACGCTAATACCGCATACGATCTAAGGATGAAAGTGGGGGATCGCAAGACCTCATGCTCCTGGAGCGGCCGATATCTGATTAGCTAGTTGGTAGGGTAAAAGCCTACCAAGGCATCGATCAGTAGCTGGTCTGAGAGGACGACCAGCCACACTGGAACTGAGACACGGTCCAGACTCCTACGGGAGGCAGCAGTGGGGAATTTTGGACAATGGGCGCAAGCCTGATCCAGCAATGCCGCGTGAGTGAAGAAGGCCTTCGGGTTGTAAAGCTCTTTTGTCAGGGAAGAAACGGGTCTTTCTAATACAGAGGCCTAATGACGGTACCTGAAGAATAAGCACCGGCTAACTACGTGCCAGCAGCCGCGGTAATACGTAGGGTGCAAGCGTTAATCGGAATTACTGGGCGTAAAGCGTGCGCAGGCGGTTTTGTAAGTCTGTTGTGAAATCCCCGGGCTCAACCTGGGAATGGCAATGGAGACTGCAAGGCTAGAGTTTGGCAGAGGGGGGTAGAATTCCACGTGTAGCAGTGAAATGCGTAGATATGTGGAGGAACACCGATGGCGAAGGCAGCCCCCTGGGTCAAAACTGACGCTCATGCACGAAAGCGTGGGGAGCAAACAGGATTAGATACCCTGGTAGTCCACGCCCTAAACGATGTCTACTAGTTGTCGGGTCTTAATTGACTTGGTAACGCAGCTAACGCGTGAAGTAGACCGCCTGGGGAGTACGGTCGCAAGATTAAAACTCAAAGGAATTGACGGGGACCCGCACAAGCGGTGGATGATGTGGATTAATTCGATGCAACGCGAAAAACCTTACCTACCCTTGACATGGATGGAATCCCGGAGAGATTTGGGAGTGCTCGAAAGAGAACCATCACACAGGTGCTGCATGGCTGTCGTCAGCTCGTGTCGTGAGATGTTGGGTTAAGTCCCGCAACGAGCGCAACCCTTGTCATTAGTTGCTACGAAAGGGCACTCTAATGAGACTGCCGGTGACAAACCGGAGGAAGGTGGGGATGACGTCAAGTCCTCATGGCCCTTATGGGTAGGGCTTCACACGTCATACAATGGTACATACAGAGCGCCGCCAACCCGCGAGGGGGAGCTAATCGCAGAAAGTGTATCGTAGTCCGGATTGTAGTCTGCAACTCGACTGCATGAAGTTGGAATCGCTAGTAATCGCGGATCAGCATGTCGCGGTGAATACGTTCCCGGGTCTTGTACACACCGCCCGTCACACCATGGGAGCGGGTTTTACCAGAAGTAGGTAGCTTAACCGCAAGGAGGGCGCTTACCACGGTAGGATTCGTGACTGGGGTGAAGTCGTAACAAGGTAGCCGTATCGGAAGGTGCGGCTGGATCACCTCCTTTCTAGAGTGGCACTGAGTTAGCAATAACTCACTCATCAAGCGTTCACACTTATCGACTGTCAATATAAAGAACAGCATTTGGGGCTGTAGCTCAGCTGGTTAGAGCACCGTGTTGATAACGCGGGGGTCGTTGGTTCGAGTCCAACCAGCCCTACCAGTTTTACCCTAGTAGTAAATCTCAGGGGGATTAGCTCAGCTGGGAGAGCACCTGCTTTGCAAGCAGGGGGTCGTCGGTTCGATCCCGTCATCCTCCACCAAGAGTTCAAATGTAAGGGTAAGCCTTTAGATTTGATCTTTTAGAGATCAAGTGCTGTACGTTCTTTAACAATCTGGAAGAAGTAAGTAAATTTTTATTGATCGCGACACCGACAGGTGACGCGATGGGTAATGATTGTATGTATCAACAAACGCAACAACGTAGTACTTCTTATTCCTATAAACGCTCCTTGTAGACGCGCGGTCAGCGGCGCAGGGGCTAACGTTATAGGGACAAGTGAATAAGTGCACATGGTGGATGCCTTGGCGATTACAGGCGATGAAGGACGTAGTAGCTTGCGATAAGCTGCGGGGAGCTAGCAAACAAGCTTTGATCCGCAGATTTCCGAATGGGGAAACCCGGCCTTTTAGGTCATTGCATACTGAATACATAGGTATGCAAAGCGAACGCGGCGAACTGAAACATCTAAGTAGCTGCAGGAAAATAAATCAACCGAGATTCCCAAAGTAGTGGCGAGCGAAATGGGAAGAGCCTGCACGTTTTAGCATGACGCATAACAGAATCCTCTGGAAATAGGAGCCATAGCGGGTGATAGCCCCGTATGTGAAATGCGATGTGTGGAACTAAGCGTGCGACAAGTAGGGCGGGACACGAGAAATCCTGTCTGAATATGGGGGGACCATCCTCCAAGGCTAAATACTCGTAATCGACCGATAGTGAACCAGTACCGTGAGGGAAAGGCGAAAAGAACCCCGGGAGGGGAGTGAAATAGATCCTGAAACCGTGTGCATACAAACAGTAGGAGCGGACTTGTTCCGTGACTGCGTACCTTTTGTATAATGGGTCAGCGACTTACATTCAGTGGCAAGGTTAACCATATAGGGAAGCCGTAGAGAAATCGAGTCCGAACAGGGCGATAGTCGCTGGGTGTAGACCCGAAACCAAGTGATCTACTCATGGCCAGGATGAAGGTGCGGTAACACGCACTGGAGGTCCGAACCCACTAATGTTGAAAAATTAGGGGATGAGCTGTGGGTAGGGGTGAAAGGCTAAACAAACTTGGAAATAGCTGGTTCTCTCCGAAAACTATTTAGGTAGTGCCTCAAGTATCACCATCGGGGGTAGAGCACTGTTATGGCTAGGGGGTCATCGCGACTTACCAAACCATTGCAAACTCCGAATACCGATGAGTGCGAGCTTGGGAGACAGACGTCGGGTGCTAACGTCCGGCGTCAAGAGGGAAACAACCCAGACCGCCAGCTAAGGTCCCAAAGATTGGCTAAGTGGAAAACGAAGTGGGAAGGCTAAAACAGTCAGGATGTTGGCTTAGAAGCAGCCATCATTTAAAGAAAGCGTAATAGCTCACTGATCGAGTCGTCCTGCGCGGAAGATGTAACGGGGCTAAGCCAGTCACCGAAGCTGCGGATATGCGTAAGCATATGGTAGGAGAGCGTTCTGTAAGCCTGCGAAGGTGTCTTGTAAAGGATGCTGGAGGTATCAGAAGTGCGAATGCTGACATGAGTAGCGATAATGGGGGTGAAAAGCCCCCACGCCGTAAGCCCAAGGTTTCCTGTTCAACGTTCATCGGAGCAGGGTGAGTCGGCCCCTAAGGCGAGGCAGAGATGCGTAGCTGATGGGAAGCAGGTTAATATTCCTGCACCGTCGTATGATGCGATGGGGGGACGGATCGCGGAAGGTTGTCCAACTGTTGGAATAGTTGGTTGCTGCTTCATAGAAGGCGCTTAGGCAAATCCGGGCGCGTAATTCAAGGGAGTGGGACGAGAGACTTAGGTCTCGAAGCAATCGGAAGTGGTTCCAAGAAAAGCCTCTAAGCTTCAGTCATACGAGACCGTACCGCAAACCGACACAGGTGGGCGAGATGAGTATTCTAAGGCGCTTGAGAGAACTCGGGAGAAGGAACTCGGCAAATTGGTACCGTAACTTCGGGAAAAGGTACGCCCTTGTAGCTTGGCTGATTTACTTCAGTAGGGTGAACGGGTTGCAATAAACTGGTGGCTGCGACTGTTTAATAAAAACACAGCACTCTGCAAACACGAAAGTGGACGTATAGGGTGTGACGCCTGCCCGGTGCTGGAAGATTAAATGATGGGGTGCAAGCTCTTGATTGAAGTCCCAGTAAACGGCGGCCGTAACTATAACGGTCCTAAGGTAGCGAAATTCCTTGTCGGGTAAGTTCCGACCTGCACGAATGGCGTAACGATGGCCACACTGTCTCCTCCCGAGACTCAGCGAAGTTGAAGTGTTTGTGATGATGCAATCTACCCGCGGCTAGACGGAAAGACCCCATGAACCTTTACTGTAGCTTTGCATTGGACTTTGAATCAATCTGTGTAGGATAGGTGGGAGGCTTTGAAGCGGGGACGCCAGTTCTCGTGGAGCCAACCTTGAAATACCACCCTGGTTCATTTGAGGTTCTAACCTTGGCCCGTTATCCGGGTCGGGGACAGTGCATGGTAGGCAGTTTGACTGGGGCGGTCTCCTCCTAAAGTGTAACGGAGGAGTTCGAAGGTACGCTAGGTACGGTCGGACATCGTGCTAATAGTGCAATGGCATAAGCGTGCTTAACTGCGAGACTGACAAGTCGAGCAGGTACGAAAGTAGGACATAGTGATCCGGTGGTTCTGTATGGAAGGGCCATCGCTCAACGGATAAAAGGTACTCTGGGGATAACAGGCTGATTCCTCCCAAGAGTTCATATCGACGGGGGAGTTTGGCACCTCGATGTCGGCTCATCACATCCTGGGGCTGTAGCCGGTCCCAAGGGTATGGCTGTTCGCCATTTAAAGTGGTACGTGAGCTGGGTTTAAAACGTCGTGAGACAGTTTGGTCCCTATCTGCCGTGGGCGTTGGAAATTTGAAGGGGGCTGCTCCTAGTACGAGAGGACCGGAGTGGACAGACCTCTGGTGTACCGGTTGTCACGCCAGTGGCATTGCCGGGTAGCTAAGTCTGGAAGAGATAACCGCTGAAAGCATCTAAGCGGGAAACTTGCCTTAAGATGAGATTTCCCAGAGCCTTGAGCTCTTTGAAGGGTCGTTCGAGACCAGGACGTTGATAGGTCAGGTGTGGAAGTGCAGTAATGCATTAAGCTAACTGATACTAATTGCCCGTACGGCTTGTCCCTATAACCTTAGCAGGTTATGGTGAATAAGAAGTGCGTTGAGGCGTTCGTTGATACACAACTTCATTACCCCATTTACTTACTTCTCCAGATTCTGAGCAACGTTCACAAGAACGCGGCTCGTACAAGTCAATGCCTGATGACCATAGCAAGTTGGTCCCACCCCTTCCCATCCCGAACAGGACCGTGAAACAACTCTGCGCCGATGATAGTGCTGCAACCAGTGTGAAAGTAGGTTATCGTCAGGCTAGTTATATTAAAAAGCCCCTTCCAGTGATCTGGTCGGGGCTTTTTTTCGTCCATACGACGCGCAAATCCTTATCGTTCCCGACTTTGTGTGATGCGGTCCAATATGATCGCCAACAACACCACGCATAAGCCGCTTTCGAATCCCAATCCGGCGTCCAGCTGCTGGATGCCGCTTAATACCTCCCTGCCCAAGCCACCGGCGCCGACCATCGACGTGACGATCACCATCGACAAGGCCATTATGATGGTTTGATTGATGCCGCCCATCGGCGCCGGCAAGGCCAGCGGCAATTGCACCTTGACCAGCAACTGCCAGCCACTGGCGCCAAACGCCTGCCCGGCCTCCAGTTGTTCCTGTCCACCTGCAAAATCCCGATGGTGGTCAGCCGCACCGCCGGCGGCATCGCGAAAATCACAGTGGCGATGATGCACGGCACGCGACCGAGACCGAACAGCATCACCGCCGGGATCAGATAAATAAAGGCCGGCATGGTCTGCATGAAATCCAGCACCGGGCACAGCACCGCGTGCACATGCCAGTTCCTCGCCGCTAAAATTCCAAGCGGCACGCCCAAGGCCAGGCTGATCAATGTAGCCGACAAGGTCAGTCCCAAGGTGACGATCATCTGCGGCCAATAGCCCAGCACCGCGATCAACAACAAGGACAATCCCGCAAAAACCGCGAAGCGCCAGGTTGTGATCGATGAGCAAACGGACCGCCGCGTTGACCGCATCTCCCAGCGGCAAATATTGATGGAGTTGTTCGAACATCTCAGCCCCTGGCGCTGGCGCGTGAGCAGGCTGCGGCCGGCGATGTAGCGCGGGAAGGAGGCGCCGGCTGGCGGCGTCGCGCCATCGTGTGGATATTCCGAGCCTGACCCTGGGCAATTACCCGTTGCTGATCCAGGCGGCGGTCGCTGGACGCCGGGTGGCGCTGGGCTGGCGCCCACTCGTGGATGAGCTGGTGCGCGACGGCCAGTTGGTCACGCTGCCGGCGCCGGCACTGAGCACACCGCGCGGCTACTTCCTGGTGCGCCCCCACGGCCGCGAGCCGTGGGAAGCGCTCGACAGCCTGAGCGAGTGGATCGTGCGCGGTTGCGCCTAGAAATTGAAGCGCGCGCCGAACGAGAACAGCGACACTTCGGTTTTGGTCAAGTAGCTGGCGTCCACGCCAATCGACCATTGGCGGCTGAAGGCGTAGCTGACGCCGACGCCAACCATCGGATCGGTTTCATCGCGGTCGGGCAGGTCGCTGCGGTTGCCCTGCATCGAGGTGCGGCCGATGCCGGCGCGGCCGAACAGGCTGACGCGCTCGTTGAGGGGCACGGTGCCCTGGACGGCGATGCCGTAGGTGCGATCCGGGTAGTAGCCTGCCTCGGTGAACATGCCGCGGAACGGATTAAGGCTCAGGCCCCGGGTATAGACGTCAAAGCCGAAGTTGGGGCTGTACTGGTAGCCGATCGCGCCGCCGACCGAAAAGTCACTGCTGTTGTCCACGTATTTGGACGAGACCGAGGCGCGTCCGCCGGAGACGCCGAGATAGACGCCGGGTTCGAACGGGGCCGCAAACGATGGGCCGGCAACGGCAAGCGCGGCCGCCGCGATGATCAAGAGTCGCATATAGTTCCTTAAAGGTGAGACTGTAAATGGCGGCATTGGTTTATTTGCAATGCCATCCGCCCCGCATCCTACCCTCAAATTATCTTTACGGCAACCTTGCCGTTTCCGCCGGCTGGGGCGCCAGCATGCGGCGCATCGCCTCGGCTTCCTCGCCGGGACTGCGGCCGAAGTAGCGTTTGAATTCGCGGCTGAACTGCGACGGACTTTCGTAGCCGACCTTGGCCGACGCCGCCTGCGCCGTGATGTCGCTGCGCGCCATCAGCAGCCGCGCCTGGTGCAGCCGGGCCGACTTCAGATACTGGATCGGTGAGCAGTGCGTCACCGATTTGAAGTGCACGTGGAATGCCGGCACGCTCATGCTGGCCTCGGCCGCCAGCATGCCGACATCCATGTCCGCCGCGCAATCGGCGTGGATGCGGCGCAGCGCCTTGGCGATCCGGCCAAACTGGCCCTGGCTGGTCAGCGCGGCGCGCATCGCCGCGCCTTGCTCGCCCATCAGCACGCGGAAGCAGATTTCACGCACGATGGCGGGACCGAGCACGCGTGCCTCCAGCGGCGAGTTCAGCGCCTCCATCAGGCGCAACACGGTTTCGCGCAGGCGTTGGTCCATCCGCGTGGTCATCATTCCCTTGGGCATGGCCGGCACTTCGTTGGCCGTCTGGTCGATGGCAAACATCAGGTCGGCCAGCGTGGTGCGGTCGACGCGGATGACCAGACCCATGAACGGTTCCTCGACCGACGCCTCGGTGGCGCTGAGGAACGGCGTGGGAATGGCCACCACCAGGTAATGTTCGGCGTCGAACTGCAGCACGTCGTCGCCGAAGTGGGCGCGCTTGCGGCCCTGCAGCACGATGGCGATGCACGGGTCGGACATGGCCGGCGCCTTGGTCACGCTTTCCGTGGCGCGGGTCAGGCGCACGTCTTCGAGCGCCGTCTCGGTGTAGCCGTCGTGCTTTGCCAGACTGGTGTGCAGAGCGATCATGCGTTCCAATTAATTTCTCCAAGCGTACAGTAATGAATAGGAATGATCCATCAAACCGGCGGCCGTGGCTACGGGACTATTGACGATGTATAGGATTAGGCAAGAAACACATAGGCATGTGCATTCGCAGCATCGCCGGATGTTCGTATGATGCAGTCTGGTTTTATTGCCATTGAAAGGACCGCATCATGACTGCTACACACACCAATCGAAAGGTGATACTGATTGCTGGCGCCAGCCGGGGCAGCGGTCCTGCCACCGCGCGCCAGTTGGCCGGCGAGGGCCATCACGTGGTGCTGGGGGCGCGGCGCTCCGCCAAGTTGCATGCGCTGGTGACGGAGATCCGCAGCGCCGGCGGTTCGGCGGAGTGGTTCGCACTGGACGTCTCGCGGCCGGAGGAAATGCGCGAATTCCTGGCGTTTGCCGAAGACGTCCACAAGCGTATCGACGTCGTCATCAATAATTGCTGAGGACGTGGTGCCGCTCGCCTAGGCAGCTTTCGGCGTAAACAGTATTTGCAACAGCGTGTCGGCCGTGGCCTGAAGTTCTTCGGGCGCGTGGTAGATGCGTTCCATCACCACATTGCCGCGTGTGAACGTGACCAGCAAACGTGTGGCGTCCTTAGGCGGCAGGCGCAGCCGCGCGACGGCGTCGGGCGCCGACAGCCGTTCCTCCAATACCTCCCCCAATCCTTCCAGCATGCCGCGCAAGGCCTGGCGCACCGCGTCGTCCATCGCTGTTTCGTCGGTGGCTATTTTGGTCGTCAGGCAGCCGCGCGTGGACGAGGAGGGCGTATCGTCATGTTGGGGGATGGGTTGCGACATCGAACCGATGACGTAACCGAAGAAATCGCGCAGCGCCTCGACGGGATCGTCCGCCAGCATCCGTTCCCGCGCCGCCGCCAGATAGCGTTGCTTGTAACGGGCGAACGCCAGCAAAAAGATCGATTGCTTGTCGCCATAAGCGTTATAAAGCGACCCGCGCAGCACGCCGGTGGCCTGCGCCAAGTCCTGCATCGAGGTCGAGGCGTAGCCCTGTCGCCAGAAAACGTGCATCGCGCGCTCCAGCGTTTCTTCTTCGTTGAATTGTTTTATGCCTGACATGGAGCGGATTATCGCCATTCTTGACAGTGGTGTCAAGTTTGACTATGCTGTCAAACATGATGGACGACTAAGGATCGTTGATGAATCACGCAGAAGACAAGGGCGCCGCCGGCCGCGCTATATTCGCCGGCTTGTGCGCCAGCCTGGTGGGTATCGGCCTGGCACGCTTCGGCTATACGCCGCTGATACCGCCGCTGATCGAGGCGCACTGGTTTGCCGCGCAGGACGTGGTCTATCTCGGTGCGGCCAATCTGGTCGGTTATCTGGTGGGTGCATTGATCGGGCGCCCGCTGGCTGCGCGGTTGACGGCGCGGTCGACGCTGCGTGTGATGATGATGCTGGCTTCGCTGGCGTTCTTTGCCTGCGCGTTTCCATTGTCGGTGAGCTGGTTCTTTGTCTGGCGCCTGTTGTCGGGGGTATCGGGCGGCATCATCATGGTGCTGGTGGCGTCGACCGTGTTGCCGCATGTGCCGGTCGAGCGCAGGGGTATGGCGAGCGGGGCAATATTCCTGGGTGTGGGCGTCGGCATCGCGGCGTCGGGCACGGTGGTGCCGATGTTGCTGGGTGTCGGCCTGCGCGAGACGTGGTTGGGACTGGGTGCGCTGGCGCTGGTGCTGAGTATCGCAAGCTGGTTTTGCTGGCCGCATGCCGGGCACGCCCATGCCGCCGCTGCTCAAGGCGCGGAGCCGGCCGCGCCCATAGCCAGCGCGCGCTTCGATCTGAACGTACTATACGTCCAGTATGCCTTGATGGCGATTGGTCTGGTTCCGCTGATGGTGTTCCTGGTCGACTATGTGGCGCGCGGTTTGGGATGGGGGACGCATACGGCGGCCCTGTTCTGGGTCGCTTACGGCATCGGCGCGATTGCCGGCCCGATGGTGTATGGGGCATTGACCGATCGCATCGGCCCTACGCGCACCGGCCAGTTGGCGCTGTGTCTGCAGGCGGCAGTGATCGGGTTGATGATGTTGTCCCACAATCATTTTGTGCTGATCGCGGCGACCGTTGTCGTCGGCTCCTTCCCGCCCGGCATCGTGCCGATTGTGCTTGGCCGCGTCCATCAGCTACTGCCCGGCGATGCGCATCGCCAGAGCGCCGTGTGGAGTCGCGCCACGACGGTGTTTGCGTTGTTCCAGGCGTTGGCCGGGTATGGCTATTCCTACCTGTTCGCGCAGAGCGGCGGCGACCACCGTTTGTTGATGGGAATTGGGGCCGTGGCGTTGTTGGTGGCGGCACTTGCGGATGGTGTGAAGAAAGTTCTTGCCAAGCCCGGAGGGGCTTTGCTATAGTTCGCCTCCTCGCAAAACGACGCACACAAAACAAGGTGTTGCAGAGTGAAACGAGAAGAAAAAGAAGGTTGACGAAACGGTCTAAACGATTCATACTCTTCCTTCTTCGCTGACAGACAAAACGATTTGTTAGCGACGCAGTACCAAACAAAGTTCTTTAAAAATTAACAGTCGATAAGTGTGGACGTTTGATGAAAGTGCACGCGGAACCTCGGTTCCGCGATACTTAAAATATCAAATGTTCACAAGAAGTAATGAAATAGGCGCTACGAAAGTAGTGGCCTGTCAGTATTTTGAGTGAGCGACCTCTTAGTAATAAGAGTGCCGGTAAAACGGCAAAAGTAACAGAGATTAAACTGAAGAGTTTGATCCTGGCTCAGATTGAACGCTGGCGGCATGCCTTACACATGCAAGTCGAACGGCAGCGCGGGGCAACCTGGCGGCGAGTGGCGAACGGGTGAGTAATATATCGGAACGTACCCTGGAGTGGGGGATAACGTAGCGAAAGTTACGCTAATACCGCATACGATCTAAGGATGAAAGTGGGGGATCGCAAGACCTCATGCTCCTGGAGCGGCCGATATCTGATTAGCTAGTTGGTAGGGTAAAAGCCTACCAAGGCATCGATCAGTAGCTGGTCTGAGAGGACGACCAGCCACACTGGAACTGAGACACGGTCCAGACTCCTACGGGAGGCAGCAGTGGGGAATTTTGGACAATGGGCGCAAGCCTGATCCAGCAATGCCGCGTGAGTGAAGAAGGCCTTCGGGTTGTAAAGCTCTTTTGTCAGGGAAGAAACGGGTCTTTCTAATACAGAGGCCTAATGACGGTACCTGAAGAATAAGCACCGGCTAACTACGTGCCAGCAGCCGCGGTAATACGTAGGGTGCAAGCGTTAATCGGAATTACTGGGCGTAAAGCGTGCGCAGGCGGTTTTGTAAGTCTGTTGTGAAATCCCCGGGCTCAACCTGGGAATGGCAATGGAGACTGCAAGGCTAGAGTTTGGCAGAGGGGGTAGAATTCCACGTGTAGCAGTGAAATGCGTAGATATGTGGAGGAACACCGATGGCGAAGGCAGCCCCCTGGGTCAAAACTGACGCTCATGCACGAAAGCGTGGGGAGCAAACAGGATTAGATACCCTGGTAGTCCACGCCCTAAACGATGTCTACTAGTTGTCGGGTCTTAATTGACTTGGTAACGCAGCTAACGCGTGAAGTAGACCGCCTGGGGAGTACGGTCGCAAGATTAAAACTCAAAGGAATTGACGGGGACCCGCACAAGCGGTGGATGATGTGGATTAATTCGATGCAACGCGAAAAACCTTACCTACCCTTGACATGGATGGAATCCCGGAGAGATTTGGGAGTGCTCGAAAGAGAACCATCACACAGGTGCTGCATGGCTGTCGTCAGCTCGTGTCGTGAGATGTTGGGTTAAGTCCCGCAACGAGCGCAACCCTTGTCATTAGTTGCTACGAAAGGGCACTCTTAATGAGACTGCCGGTGACAAACCGGAGGAAGGTGGGGATGACGTCAAGTCCTCATGGCCCTTATGGGTAGGGCTTCACACGTCATACAATGGTACATACAGAGCGCCGCCAACCCGCGAGGGGGAGCTAATCGCAGAAAGTGTATCGTAGTCCGGATTGTAGTCTGCAACTCGACTGCATGAAGTTGGAATCGCTAGTAATCGCGGATCAGCATGTCGCGGTGAATACGTTCCCGGGTCTTGTACACACCGCCCGTCACACCATGGGAGCGGGTTTTACCAGAAGTAGGTAGCTTAACCGCAAGGAGGGCGCTTACCACGGTAGGATTCGTGACTGGGGTGAAGTCGTAACAAGGTAGCCGTATCGGAAGGTGCGGCTGGATCACCTCCTTTCTAGAGTGGCACGAATCATGTAAATGATTCACTCATCAAGCGTTCACACTTATCGACTGTCAATATAAAGAACAGCATTTGGGGCTGTAGCTCAGCTGGTTAGAGCACCGTGTTGATAACGCGGGGGTCGTTGGTTCGAGTCCAACCAGCCCTACCAGTTTTACCCTAGTAGTAAATCTCAGGGGGATTAGCTCAGCTGGGAGAGCACCTGCTTTGCAAGCAGGGGGTCGTCGGTTCGATCCCGTCATCCTCCACCAAGAGTTCAAATGTAAGGGTAAGCCTTTAGATTTGATCTTTTAGAGATCAAGTGCTGTACGTTCTTTAACAATCTGGAAGAAGTAAGTAAATTTTTATTGATCGCGACACCGACAGGTGACGCGATGGGTAATGATTGTATGTATCAACAAACGCAACAACGTAGTACTTCTTATTCCTATAAACGCTCCTTGTAGACGCGCGGTCAGCGGCGCAGGGGCTAACGTTATAGGGACAAGTGAATAAGTGCACATGGTGGATGCCTTGGCGATTACAGGCGATGAAGGACGTAGTAGCTTGCGATAAGCTGCGGGGAGCTAGCAAACAAGCTTTGATCCGCAGATTTCCGAATGGGGAAACCCGGCCTTTTAGGTCATTGCATACTGAATACATAGGTATGCAAAGCGAACGCGGCGAACTGAAACATCTAAGTAGCTGCAGGAAAATAAATCAACCGAGATTCCCAAAGTAGTGGCGAGCGAAATGGGAAGAGCCTGCACGTTTTAGCATGACGCATAACAGAATCCTCTGGAAATAGGAGCCATAGCGGGTGATAGCCCCGTATGTGAAATGCGATGTGTGGAACTAAGCGTGCGACAAGTAGGGCGGGACACGAGAAATCCTGTCTGAATATGGGGGGACCATCCTCCAAGGCTAAATACTCGTAATCGACCGATAGTGAACCAGTACCGTGAGGGAAAGGCGAAAAGAACCCCGGGAGGGGAGTGAAATAGATCCTGAAACCGTGTGCATACAAACAGTAGGAGCGGACTTGTTCCGTGACTGCGTACCTTTTGTATAATGGGTCAGCGACTTACATTCAGTGGCAAGGTTAACCATATAGGGAAGCCGTAGAGAAATCGAGTCCGAACAGGGCGATAGTCGCTGGGTGTAGACCCGAAACCAAGTGATCTACTCATGGCCAGGATGAAGGTGCGGTAACACGCACTGGAGGTCCGAACCCACTAATGTTGAAAAATTAGGGGATGAGCTGTGGGTAGGGGTGAAAGGCTAAACAAACTTGGAAATAGCTGGTTCTCTCCGAAAACTATTTAGGTAGTGCCTCAAGTATCACCATCGGGGGTAGAGCACTGTTATGGCTAGGGGGTCATCGCGACTTACCAAACCATTGCAAACTCCGAATACCGATGAGTGCGAGCTTGGGAGACAGACGTCGGGTGCTAACGTCCGGCGTCAAGAGGGAAACAACCCAGACCGCCAGCTAAGGTCCCAAAGATTGGCTAAGTGGAAAACGAAGTGGGAAGGCTAAAACAGTCAGGATGTTGGCTTAGAAGCAGCCATCATTTAAAGAAAGCGTAATAGCTCACTGATCGAGTCGTCCTGCGCGGAAGATGTAACGGGGCTAAGCCAGTCACCGAAGCTGCGGATATGCGTAAGCATATGGTAGGAGAGCGTTCTGTAAGCCTGCGAAGGTGTCTTGTAAAGGATGCTGGAGGTATCAGAAGTGCGAATGCTGACATGAGTAGCGATAATGGGGGTGAAAAGCCCCCACGCCGTAAGCCCAAGGTTTCCTGTTCAACGTTCATCGGAGCAGGGTGAGTCGGCCCCTAAGGCGAGGCAGAGATGCGTAGCTGATGGGAAGCAGGTTAATATTCCTGCACCGTCGTATGATGCGATGGGGGGACGGATCGCGGAAGGTTGTCCAACTGTTGGAATAGTTGGTTGCTGCTTCATAGAAGGCGCTTAGGCAAATCCGGGCGCGTAATTCAAGGGAGTGGGACGAGAGACTTAGGTCTCGAAGCAATCGGAAGTGGTTCCAAGAAAAGCCTCTAAGCTTCAGTCATACGAGACCGTACCGCAAACCGACACAGGTGGGCGAGATGAGTATTCTAAGGCGCTTGAGAGAACTCGGGAGAAGGAACTCGGCAAATTGGTACCGTAACTTCGGGAAAAGGTACGCCCTTGTAGCTTGGCTGATTTACTTCAGTAGGGTGAACGGGTTGCAATAAACTGGTGGCTGCGACTGTTTAATAAAAACACAGCACTCTGCAAACACGAAAGTGGACGTATAGGGTGTGACGCCTGCCCGGTGCTGGAAGATTAAATGATGGGGTGCAAGCTCTTGATTGAAGTCCCAGTAAACGGCGGCCGTAACTATAACGGTCCTAAGGTAGCGAAATTCCTTGTCGGGTAAGTTCCGACCTGCACGAATGGCGTAACGATGGCCACACTGTCTCCTCCCGAGACTCAGCGAAGTTGAAGTGTTTGTGATGATGCAATCTACCCGCGGCTAGACGGAAAGACCCCATGAACCTTTACTGTAGCTTTGCATTGGACTTTGAATCAATCTGTGTAGGATAGGTGGGAGGCTTTGAAGCGGGGACGCCAGTTCTCGTGGAGCCAACCTTGAAATACCACCCTGGTTCATTTGAGGTTCTAACCTTGGCCCGTTATCCGGGTCGGGGACAGTGCATGGTAGGCAGTTTGACTGGGGCGGTCTCCTCCTAAAGTGTAACGGAGGAGTTCGAAGGTACGCTAGGTACGGTCGGACATCGTGCTAATAGTGCAATGGCATAAGCGTGCTTAACTGCGAGACTGACAAGTCGAGCAGGTACGAAAGTAGGACATAGTGATCCGGTGGTTCTGTATGGAAGGGCCATCGCTCAACGGATAAAAGGTACTCTGGGGATAACAGGCTGATTCCTCCCAAGAGTTCATATCGACGGGGGAGTTTGGCACCTCGATGTCGGCTCATCACATCCTGGGGCTGTAGCCGGTCCCAAGGGTATGGCTGTTCGCCATTTAAAGTGGTACGTGAGCTGGGTTTAAAACGTCGTGAGACAGTTTGGTCCCTATCTGCCGTGGGCGTTGGAAATTTGAAGGGGGCTGCTCCTAGTACGAGAGGACCGGAGTGGACAGACCTCTGGTGTACCGGTTGTCACGCCAGTGGCATTGCCGGGTAGCTAAGTCTGGAAGAGATAACCGCTGAAAGCATCTAAGCGGGAAACTTGCCTTAAGATGAGATTTCCCAGAGCCTTGAGCTCTTTGAAGGGTCGTTCGAGACCAGGACGTTGATAGGTCAGGTGTGGAAGTGCAGTAATGCATTAAGCTAACTGATACTAATTGCCCGTACGGCTTGTCCCTATAACCTTAGCAGGTTATGGTGAATAAGAAGTGCGTTGAGGCGTTCGTTGATACACAACTTCATTACCCCATTTACTTACTTCTCCAGATTCTGAGCAACGTTCACAAGAACGCGGCTCGTACAAGTCAATGCCTGATGACCATAGCAAGTTGGTCCCACCCCTTCCCATCCCGAACAGGACCGTGAAACAACTCTGCGCCGATGATAGTGCTGCAACCAGTGTGAAAGTAGGTTATTGTCAGGCTAGTTATATTAAAAAGCCCCTTCCAATGATTTGGTCGGGGCTTTTTTTCGTCTGGACGAAACGTTAATGACGTTCCGGAGACGTAGGGCGGATTAGCGAAGCGTAATCCGCCATTGATAATCCGCCCGCAGCTCAGGCATGAGCGATCGCCTCATGCCGGCGTATTCTGCCAAGCAAATACTGCAGACACTCCAGCACCTCGAACTGATGGTGTAAGAAATACCGCGCCGCGCTGTCCTTGCTGCGCCCGATACGCACCGTCAGCCAGGACTCCGGCGCATCGCGGAAGATCTGCTCATCCGCCTCATCCTCGCCGATGTACAGCGCCGTATGTCGCGAGGCATGATCCAGCACCGTATTCAACGTCATGCGCTTGCCCGGCGCGTCCGGCGGCAGCAAATTGATGCCGCTGCGCGCTCCGACCACCACCGGCGCCGGCTCCAGCGCAGCCAGCACTCGTTCAATCTCCCGCATCGTGTGCGGCCGGTCGCGCAGCAGCCGGTAATGCAGCCACAGGGAACAGCCGTGATCGGCGATCAGCAATCCAGGATCGACTTTGTGCAAGCCATGCTCGTCGATCATCTGCCGCAACCAGGCCGCGCAGATATCCCGCGCACGCGGCGCGTCATCCTCCTGGCCGGGCAAGCAACCCGAGCCATGATTTCCAACGAGATAAGCGGGACGCACCGGCAACCGCGCCTCGACATCGTCCAGGCCGCGACCGGTAATGACGGCGACCGGCAGCAAAGCGCACAGGTCGCGGAAGCAACGCTCCAGCGCCGGCTGCATGCGTGCCTGGCTGGGCAGCACGACTGGCGGCGCCAGGGTGCCGTCGAAAGTGAATGCAAGTACCGGCTCGGTCGCGACAAGTTCCGCGAGTGCCCGTTTGCCGGCTAATGAAAGCAAATGAATCATGCCCCTCCTTGTTGCGCGGCGCCTTGTTCCTTGAAAGCGGCGGCCTGCGGGTGATCAGAGGGGTTCGAACTGAACCGTATCGTGGAGGCGGAGAATGCCTTGCCACGGAGCTCGGGCCGACATCGCCCGTTCAAACCCAGTTAAAGAAATTTATCGTACTGCCCGGAATGTCGCATGTCAAACGCGATCCTATTGAACACTTGATGTAGAAATGATTCGACGCAACTATAAGCGTTGCCTTTTGCGCTTTTTGTGCCTTGGGGCATGTATGATGGACGATCGCACTGTTCAACTTTTGAGGTGTATTCATGGCAAATAAATTCCGTCTGGTCACCCGCAGCGATTTCGACGGCCTCGTCTGCGCCGTGCTGCTGAAACACCTGGACATGATCGACGACATCCTGTTCGTGCATCCGAAGGACATGCAAGACGGGAAGATCGCGATCACCGACAACGACATCACGACCAATCTTCCCTACGTGCCGGGCGTGCACATCGCCTTCGACCACCATCTGTCGGAAACCATCCGCAACACCGGCGAGCGCGCCAACCACGTGATCCACCCGGAGGCGCCGTCGGCCGCGCGGGTGGTCTACGATTACTACGGCGCCGAGAAAGCTTTCCCGGTCTCATGGGGCGACATGATGGCGGCGGTCGACAAGGGCGACGCCGCGCGCTTCAACGAACAGGAAGTGCTCAATCCGGAAGGCTGGGACCTGCTGAACTTCCTGATGGACGCGCGCACCGGCCTGGGCCGCTTCCGCGAGTTCCGCATCTCCAACTACAACCTGATGATGGACTTGATCGACGCGTGCAAGAACCATACGATCGAGCAGATCATGGCTTTGCCGGACGTGAAGGAGCGCAAGGACCTGTATTTCGAGCATGCGGAAAAGTGCAAGGACCAGATCCGCCGCTGCGCGCAGGTGCACAAAAACCTGGTGGTGCTGGATCTGCGCAACGAGGAAATCATCTTCGCCGGCAATCGCTTCATCATCTATGCGCTGTTCCCGCAGACGAACATCTCGATCCACGTGCTGTGGGGGCTGAAGAACCAGAACACCGTGTTCGCCACCGGCAAATCGATCTTGAACCGCACGTCGAAAACCAACATCGGCGCCCTGATGCTGGAGTACGGCGGCGGCGGGCACGAGAACGCCGGCACCTGCCAGGTCGACAACGAGCGTTCCGAGGAAGTACTGGGGGCGCTGATCCACCGGATCAATTCCGAAGGATAAAAAAACGGCGCCGAGGCGCCGTTTTTCATGTCCGCGATCCGTCGCCGGTCAGAACTCTTTTTCCGGCAGCGCGATCTGGTTGTCGGTGCTGAACTGGTAGTCCTTGAACACGTGCTCGGCCGACAGCAGCTGGTACTCGCCGTCCGGCTTCTTGTGCGTGGTGTCCTTCAGGCGGTAGGTGTAGTGGCCGCAGGTCCAGCAGTTGAAGTTGCGCATGTGCGTGCACAGGCAGGTCTTGTCCATCACGACGATGTTTTTCTCGTTCGGATGCGCCGCCACTTCGCGGTTGTACGAGTTGATGTAGGCGCAATTGCCGGTCGCGTCCAGCAGGTAGCCGTAGGATTCGCAGCCCGGACGGATGCCGCCGCCGATCGCCGGCGTGCTTTTGAGCATGCGCATCGGATAGCCGGTCGGCGAGATGCCGTTGACGATGATGTCGTCCTCGGTGGCCTTGACGTATTCCTGTTTCACCTTGGCCGGCAGGCCGCATTCGTTGGTGATGGTAAAGCGGGTCGCCACCTGCACGCCCGCCGCGCCCGCTTCGAGGAAGCTCACGGCGTCGCTGCCGGTGAAGATGCCACCGGCCGCGATCAGCGGAATGTCGAGGTTCTCGGTTTTCAGGTAGGCCAGCAGTTCCTTGGTGATCGCCATCAGGTCGTATTCGGCCCAGTCCATGCCGAAGCCCAGGTGGCCGCCGGCCAGCGGGCCTTCGACGATGATGAAGTCGGGCAGGCGGTTCAGCTTGGCGTTCTTGCGCAGGAAGATCTGCAGCGCGCGCACCGACGAAACGATGATGCCCAGCTTGGCTTCGCGGAAGCGCGGATGGTCGGCCATCAAGGCGAACGAGCCGAAGTGCAGGCCGGCCGACAAGGTGATGCCGTCGATGCCGGCGTCCAGCGCCGCGTTCAGGCGCGTGCGCAAGGTTTCGCGCGGACCGTTCATGGTCAGCTTTTCCATGCAGTTCACGAAGATCAGGCCATCGCCTTTTTTCGCCGCCATGGTGGCGCCGATGTGGCGGCGCTGGGCGTCGGCCAGGCGCTCGAGGTCGAACTGCACCACCGACTTGTCCGAATTGTTGATGTTGAACTTGTAGAGCTTGGTTTTATCCTTGACGAAGCTCGTATCGAACTTGCGGTCGGACACGTCTTCGACCATTGCATCGGAGATGTGGCCGATGCCGCCCAGGCGGGCCGCTTCCAGCGCCAGTTCCGAGGTCGAAATGTCCACACCCATTCCGCCGACCATGATGGGCACGTACTCGTTTTTGCCAAATCGCAGGCGGAAATCATCAACACGTTTCATTGCTATCCTTAGACTACCGAGGTTGTTTGCCGGGCGTGGCCCGGCGGTATGCAGGTCGCGCGGCAGCATCGTCGATGGAGGCTCAAGTAATTCTACTCCAAGTGTGCTACCGCTCTGTGACGGCGCGGCAACGCCGCGCGGGCGGGATCAGTCGCGGAAGTTGTTGAACTCGAGCGGCATGTCGGGGACGTCCTTGCGCAGCATGGCCATCGCGGCTTGCAGATCGTCGCGCTTGGCGCCGGTCACGCGCACGGCTTCTCCCTGGATGCTGGCCTGCACCTTCATTTTGCTGTCCTTGATGACGCGCACGATTTTCTTGGCGGCATCGGCCTCGATGCCGTTCTTGATCTTGATGACTTGCTTGACCTTGTCGCCGCCGACCTTCTTGATGTCGCCGTCCTCGAGGAAGCGCACGTCGACCTTGCGCTTGGACAGTTTGTTGGTCAACACGTCGCGCACTTGCTGCAGCTGGAACTCGGAATCGGCGACAACGGTCAGTTCGTTTTCCTTGTGCTCGACGGATGCGCCGGTCCCCTTGAAGTCAAAGCGGGTGGCGATTTCCTTTTGAGATTGCTCGACGGCATTCTTCACTTCGATCATATCTGCTTCGGACACTACATCAAACGACGGCATGGCTATTTCCTTTTCGTGTGGCATGGGGCGCTACCGCTCCCCATCAAAGTCTGACATTTTAACGGACAACCGGCCGGTCACCCCCATACGGGCGCTGGTTTTTTACTTGTTTCGCTCTATAATCGACTAAATTAATCGGTTTTTCCTTCATGCATCCACAGTCTCCCATCCAGCATCAGTTTCCCCTACAGTCCCTCAATACCTTCGGCATCGCCGCGACTGCGCACGCGTATTTGCGCGTGACGAAAACAGAGCAATTGCTCGGTGCTCTTGCCGATGCCGCCTGGGCTGCTTTGCCGCGGCTGGTGTTAGGCGGCGGCAGCAATCTGCTGCTCACCGGGGATTTTCCCGGGCTGGTGCTGCACATCGCGCTCGAGGGCAAGCAGGTCGCCGGCGGCGATGAGCGCAGCCATTTCGTGCGCGCGGCCGCCGGCGAGAACTGGCACGGCTTCGTGCAATGGACCCTGGCGCAGGGCATGGGTGGGTTGGAAAACCTCTCGCTGATACCCGGCACCGTCGGCGCGGCGCCGATCCAGAATATCGGCGCGTATGGGTTGGAGACCAAGGACGTCTTCCACAGCGTGACGGTGTTCGATCCGGTCAGCGCGACGACGTATGCGATGGATGCCGGCGCCTGCCGGTTTGGTTATCGCGACAGCATCTTCAAACAGGACGCCGGGCGCCATTTGATTATTCTGGATGTGACGTTCGCGCTGCCGAAGCAGTGGCAGCCGAATTTGCGGTATGCGGAACTGGCGCAGGCGGTGGCCGAGCAGGGACATGCCACGCCAAGCGCACAGCAAGTGGCCGATACGGTGGTGGCGATCCGCCGCCGCAAACTGCCCGATCCGGCGGTGATCGGCAACGCCGGCAGCTTCTTTAAAAATCCAGTGGTGACGGGCGCGCAGTGCGCGGCGCTGCTGGAGCGTTTTCCGGCTTTGGTGCATCACGTGCAGCCCGACGGCACGGAGAAGCTGGCGGCCGGCTGGTTGATCGATCAATGCGGGTGGAAGGGCAGGAACCTCGGCGCGGCCGGCGTGTATCCAAAACAGGCGCTGGTGCTGGTCAATAACGGCGGCGCGACCGGCGCCGATGTGGTGGCGCTGGCGCGGGCGATCCAGGCGGATGTGCAGGCGAAGTACGGTGTGTTGCTGGAGCCGGAGCCGGTGTTCGTTTAAACCCGCAGGACAGAGGGGTCGTACCCCGTACAGGGTACGACCCCGCGACGGATCGCCGTGCGGGGGTTACGGTTTAGCCGAAATGGCAAACGTAATCGACCGTCTCCACGGTCTCGATGTCGAAGTGCGAATTCGCGGGCACTTTGAATTCCTGCCCTGCGCCGTAAGTCTGCCATTCCGTGGCGCCGGCCTGGCGCACCTTGCACACGCCGCCGGTGATCTCCATGGTCTCCGGCGCGCCGGTGTTAAAGGTCAGGCTCGATGGGAAGATCACGCCGACGCTCTTCTTGCTGCCGTCGGCGAGGATGATATTGTGCGACACGCATTTGCCGTCGAAGTAGATGTTCGATTTCTTGACGACGCTGACTTGATCAAATTGAGCACTCATGCTGCGGTTTTTCCTTGTTGGGATGATGGGGTGGTGGCGCCGGGCAGGTCGTCCGCGCTCATGACGCGGTTGCGGCCTGCGTTCTTCGCGGCGTACAGCGCCTGGTCGGCCATCTCGATCAGATCCTCGATACTCGACTGCGGCGAAGGTATCACGCTCGCCACGCCGATCGACATCGTCACCGATGACAGCTCGGTGTTCGCCTGGGGATTTTCGATGGCCAGGTGTTCCAGGTGGCGGCGGCATGACTCGGCCACGATCAGTGCCCCGGTCAGCGGTGTCTCAGGCAGGATAATGACGAATTCCTCGCCGCCGTAGCGCGCCGCCAGATCGGCGGGGCGCTTCAAATGTTCGGTCAGGACGGCCGCCACCTTCTTCAGGCACAAATCGCCCGCCAGGTGGCCGAAGCTGTCGTTGTACAGTTTGAAGAAATCCACGTCGCACAGCAGCAGGGTCAGTGGCTTCTTGTCGCGCTGCGCGCGCTGCCATTCGACCGCCATGGTCTCGTCGAAGCGGCGCCGGTTGGCGATGCCGGTCAGCGCGTCGAGCGCCGCCAGCTTTTGCAGCTCGATGTTGGCGTCGGCGAGGTTCTTCTGGCTCTCTCGCAGGAAGCGGAACGCCTGGTCCCGCTGCAGGCGGCTGATATGCGCGCCGGAGTGATAGCGCACCCGAGCCAGCAGCTCCAGCTTGTCGGGCAGCTTGACCATGTAGTCGTTGGCGCCCATGGAGAAGCTGTGCGCCTTGAGCTTGGGGTCTTCCTTTGCCGACAGCACGATCACCGGCACATGGCGCAGCGCTTCCTCGTCGCGGTAGATCTTGATCAAGCCGAAACCGTCGATGGTCGGCATCACCAGATCCTGCAGGATCACCGTCGGCTGCAGCTGCAGGGCTGTCTGCAACGCCTGTCCGGCGTCGGTCGTGTAATGGAACTCGATATCCGGCTGGTCGCTGAGCATGCGGCGCACCGCTTCGACGATGATCAACTGGTCGTCCACCAGGAGTACCCGCACTTTGAAGGCGGTCAGCGCCGCTTCTGGATCTGCTGCGAATGCGTTTGCTTCTGACATCGGTGTTCTCTTTAAGTGTCGGCGCCGGTGCGGATCAGCGGCTGCCCAGGGTGCTGCGTAAAACGGGGCCGATCTTCGTCAGCGGTAAAACCATCTGCGCCGCATCCAGTTCGGCGGCGGCGCGCGGCATGCCGTAGACGGCGCTGCTGGCCTGGTCCTGCGCGATCGTGGTGTGGCCGGCGCGGCGCATGGCCAGCAGGCCCTCGGCGCCGTCGCGGCCCATGCCGGTCAGCAGCACGCCGATCGCTTCGCCCTTCCAATGCTGGGCGACGCAATGGAAAAACACGTCGACCGACGGCCGGTAGGCGTACTCCTTCGGATTGGCATCGTACCGTAACCGATAATTTTGATCCAGCGTTAAGTGATCGTTACTCTTGG
Organism: Duganella sp. AC237; assembly: GCF_979254035.1. NCBI lineage: Bacteria > Pseudomonadati > Pseudomonadota > Betaproteobacteria > Burkholderiales > Oxalobacteraceae > Duganella > Duganella sp. AC237. Next base: position 2,037,518 of record NZ_CEEDEW010000003.1, read on the forward strand.
CGATAAGGACGGTGCCGGCGGCCAGTTCGTCGCCTTCCTCGGCTGCGCGCACCGGCATGTCGAGCTGCTCGCCGAGCCAGCGCGCGAAGTTGTCGGCGAAGTGCTGGTCGATGTGCTGCACCACCACGATGGCGCAGCCGCGCGGCGGCGTCCAGCCGGCCAGCAGCTTGGAGACGGCCATCGGGCCGCCGGTCGAGGCGCCGATCGCCAGCAGCGACGTCACCTGCACCGGCACGCCCGGACCGTCGGCGCTGTGGTGCCAGCCCTGGGCCTGGCCATTGGCCGCGCCGTTCGGCGAGGTTCGCGGCGCCATCGCCTGGGTGCCGCCGCTATGGCGTATCAGCTTGTCCATGGTGCGGATCTTGGCCAGTAATTCGCTGTCGCCGCCGGGCTGGCCCTGCAACACCGGCGTCGCCGTCACGTCCAGCGCGCCGGCGCCGAGCGCGCGGAACACCTGGTTGACGTTGTCCTGCGGGCGGCCGGTCACCACCAGGATCGCGCACGGGCTGTGTTCCATGATCTGCCGGGTGGCCTCGACGCCGTCCAGCTCCGGCATGTTCAAATCCATCAGGATCAGGTCGGGCCGGTTGTCGGCGCACATGCGCACCGCCTCCGCGCCGGTGCGGGCGATCCACAGCACCTGGTGTTCGGCGGTGCTGGCCACCACGCGCCGCAGCGCTTCCGCTGCCATGGCGACATCGTTGGCGATGGCGATCTTCATCTACGGGCATCTCCAATCAAATCGCTGACCGCGTCAAGCAGCGTCTCGTCGTGGAAGCTGCCCTTGGTCAGGTAGTAGTCTGCGCCGGCCGAAAGCCCGCGCGCCCGGTCTTCGGGTCTGTCTTTATAGGAGACTATCATGACTGGCAGCTTATGGAGGTGAATGTCCTTCTTAATAAGCGTGACAAGTTCGATACCGTCCATGCGCGGCATGTCGACGTCGGTGATCACCAGGTCGTAGTCGCCGCTGCGCACCACGTTCCAGCCGTCGATGCCGTCGATCGCGATGTCGACCTGGAAGCCCCTGCCAAGCAGCAGTTTGCGCTCCATTTCGCGCACCGTCAGCGAATCGTCGACCACCAGGATGCGCTTGGTCTTGCGCCGTTCGGCGTGGTCGGACTTGGTCAGTTGATGCAGGCCGCCCTCGTGCAGCAGTTTGTCGATCGACAGCAGCAGGTCCGGCACATCCAGTATCAGCACCGGTTCGCCGTCGTCGAGCAGGGCGGCGGCCGAGATGTCGCGCATCTTGCCGAAGATCGGATCGATGCTTTGCACCGCCAGGCTTTGTTCGCCGCGGATGGTGTCGACCACCAGCGCGTAGCGGCGCGCGCCGGTGCCGATGACAACCACCGCCAACTCGCCGCTGCCGGCGTCGGTGTCGCCCAGTTCCAGCACCTGCGAGGCCGAGACCAGGCCCAGATGCTCGCCGCCGTAGTCGAAGAACTGCTTGTTCTCCAGCGTGTGGATGGCCGATTGCGGTATCTTGACCACCCGTTCGACCTGGGCGATCGGCATGGCGTAGGCTTCGCCCTTGACGTCGACCACCAGCGCCCGCACGATGGACTGGGTCAGCGGCAGCGTGATGAAGGTGCGGAAGCCGACGCCGAGCTCCGATTCGATGCGCACGGTGCCGTTTTGCGAGCGGATGGTTTCGTGGACGATGTCGAGGCCTACGCCGCGCCCGGAAATTTCGGTGGTGCTTTCCTTCAGGCTGAAGGCCGGCAGGAACAGGAATTCCAGCAGCTCGGCCGACGACAGCGAGCCGGCCATCTGCGCACTGGCCATCTTGCGCTCGATCACCCGGCGGCGGATTTTCTCCAGGTCGACGCCCCGGCCGTCGTCGCTGATCTCGATACTGAGCATGCCGGCGCGGTGCTTCGCCTCCAGCACGATGGTGCCGGTGCCCGGCTTGCCGGCCGCGATGCGCGCCGACGCCGTGTCCATGCCGTGGTCGATGGCGTTGCGCAGCATGTGGTTGAGCGGACTTTCGATCCTGGCCAGGATGTCGCGGTCGACCAGCGTGTCCTCGCCGACGATCTCCAGCCGCACATCTTTGCCCAAGGTACGCGCAAGGTCGCGCACCATGCGCGGGAAGGACTGCACGCCGTCGCGAAACGGCCGCATGCGCATGGTCAGCACCTCGTCCACCATCCCTTGCGAGACGGCCAGCAGGCGGCGCTCGTAGGCTTCGATGTCGGCGATGTGCTCGAGCACGAACTGCTTGAGCGGATGGGTCTTTTGCAGCGCCACCAGCGACTGTTCCTTCAGCTTGGCGTCGGTGCTGTTGGAGATCGCCTCGTGCAGCTGCTCGATGACGGAGAAAAGGCTGCTTTGGTTGCGCTTGAAGCGCTGCATGCTCTGCACGAACGGATGCATCTGGTGCGCGTTGATGCGCGACTCGCTGGCCAGCGAGAGCAGCTTGTCGAAGTTTTGGGCCGCCTTGGGCGCGGCGTGCGCGCGCGCGGCCGGCGCGGCGGGCGGCTCGTCCGGCGGTGGCGCGGGAATCTGTGCCGCAAGCGGGGCGGGGACTGGCGCCGGAGCAGGCGGGAACGCCGCCACCGGCAGCTCGCCGGGCGGGAAGTGCGGCGCCGCGGTCACCGGCGCCGAGATGGGCGGCAGCAGGCCCGCCTCCATTTGCAGGTTGACCGGCTCGGGAAGGAAGGCGATGGTGGTGATGGCGTCGAGCGTGCTCGTGACGTGCGCGGCGTTGGCGGCCAGCCAGGGGTCAAGGCCGCTGTCCTGGAGGCGTGACAGCTGCAATATGAGGTCGACGCCGGCCAGCAGCACGTCGACCCGGTTGGGCGTCAGGGCCAGCTTGCCGTGTTGGGCGGCGACGAAGGCGTCCTCCATGCGGTGCGCCAGCTGCACCACCACTTCCAGGCCGACGATGGCGGCGGCGCCCTTGATCGAGTGGGCGGCGCGCATCATCGATTCGACCGTGCCGGCGTCCTTCAGGCGCTCCATGGCCAGCAGGCCGTCGGTCAGGATCTGGGTCTGGCTGTCCGCCTCCATGCGGAACAGGTCCATCATGGAGAACTGGCTCAGGTCTCCGTTGTTATCCTGGCTCATCGCAGCGTCCTCGCAAGCTGGTAGCCGATCAGGGCCGCATCGAGCATCCCGATATGCATGTCCTGATGCGACAGCACGCCGGACAGGAAGCGGCTCAGGCCCTTGTTGATGGTGGCGGCCGGCGCCTGCACGGTGGCGGAGGCGTAGCGCATGATGCCGTGCAGGTCTGCGACCGGCAGCGCGTACGACTGGTCCTCCCAGCGGATCAACAGCAAACGCGCGAAGGTGTGGCGGTGGGTCGCGGCCTCGCCTTCGCTGTCGTCGATGCCCAGCAGCGCCGCCAGCGACATGCAGGGGTGCAGCGTGCCGCCGACGTTGACGATGCCGATCAGTCCCCGCGCGGCGCGGTGCGGCAGCCGGTGCGGCTTCGCCTGCGGCGCCACCGAGACGAACAATTTGGTCGGCAACGACAACCATTCGCGGCCGACGCGGAACACCAGGCACGACGTGTCCAGCGCTTGCGTGTCGGTGGCGGCCTGGCGGAAGTGCGTGGCCCAGTCCTTTTTGTAGTCGTCGCCGACGAGCCGTTGCAGGTTGCGCTGCGCGGCGCCGGCGTAGACGTCGCAATTGCGGCAGTGGACGTACTGCTCCAGCTTTTCGCAACTCTGGTCGCCGACCACGCCGATGCGGTTCCAGCAGTCTTCGATGGCGACCGGCGGGGCGGGCAGGGTGGGATGGGTGGTGATCGTCATGTGTGGGCGCCCTTATGATGCCTGATGGCGTTTGTAGATGCGCGCCGCGCGTGCCTTCAGCGCGGCGGCGGTGGCCGTGTCGCTTTTGGTTTCGGCCAGCAGGGCCAGATGGCATAGCGCTTCGTAGTGGTCCGGCTGCAGATAGATGCAACGCTTCCAGTAGTCTTCGGCCAGCTGCAGCTTCTTGGTCAATTCGTTGAGCAGTCCCAGTATGAAATACGCCTCGGCAGAATCGGGCACTTGCGCCAGATAATCGCGGCACTTGCCCTCGGCTTCCTTGAGTTGACCCAGGTCGGCCAGGCGGCGCGCGTCGGCCAGCAGATCGAGCTTCGGCGCCGCCGTGGCGGCCGGCGCGGCGCTCGGGAGGCGCGCGGAAGAGGGCGGGGGCGTCGGCGGGCGCGCTGGCGTCGACACGGCCGCCGGCGCGGAGCGCGGCGTCGGCCGGGGTGGAGGCGGCATCGCCGGGCGCGCCACCTTGCGCCGCTCAACCTCCGCTTCCCTGGTCAAGCCGAAAGCCTGTGCGTAGGGCAGCGGCGCAAAGCCGTTCTGGCACAGCGACGGCACTTCCGCATAGCCGACGAACAGCAGGCCGTCGCGCCGCAGCAGCTGATCGAGCTTGGCGATGGCCGCTTTGGTGGTCGGCTTGTCGAAGTAGATCAGCAGGTTGCGGCAGAAGATCACGTCGTAGGAGCCGGTGCGTGCGTCCAGGTCCGCTTCCAGTATGTTGCCTTGCTTGAAGCGCACCTGTTTGCGGATATCGTCGTTGATGCGGAACTCGTCGCCCTCGCAGGCTGTGAAATGGCGCTCGCGGAAGCCCAGGTCTTGGTTGCGGAAGGCGTTGCGGCCATACAGGCCGGTCCTGGCGCGCTCGATGCAGCCCTTGCTGATGTCGACGGCGTCGATGATGAAGCGGTCTTGCGGAATGCCGGCATCCAACAGCACCATCGCCATCGTGTAGGGTTCCTCGCCGCCTGCGCACGGCACCGTCAGGATGCGCAGCATGCGCTCCGGCGTGGATGCGAGCCGCGTGGAGAGGTAGTCTGCCGCCGCATGGAAGGCTTGCTGGTCGCGGTAGAACCACGATTCCGGCACCACCACCAGCTCCACCAGCGCCTCCAGTTCCGCCGGCGCGATGCCCTCCAGGTAGGCGCCGGCGTCGCGCGCGCCGGTCACCTCCACCCGCTGGCGGATGGCGCGGTCGACCACGGCCTTGGACAGGCTCAAGCCGGTCGCGGCGTGCAGCATGGCTTGGCCCGGGGTCATGGCAGAGGGTCCGCCGCAGTCTGGAACAGCATGGCGCGCAGCGATGCGGGCAGCAGCTGCTCCAGTTCGACCAGTTGCAGCATGCCGTCGGCATCGCCGGCCACCTGGCCGAGGAACGGCGCGGCCAGCACGCCGCTGTCGGTCAGGCGCGCCTCACCGACTTCCTGTACGCCCAGCACGCGCTCGGCGCGCAGGCCAAGCGGATGGCTGCCTCCCTCCGGCGTGTGGTAGTCGACCACGATGATGCGGGTGTCGAAATAATCCGCGCCGGCGGGCAGGCCGCTGATGCGGCATAAATCGATCACCGGCACCGACTGGCCGTGGTAATCCATCAGGCCGGCCACGGCGTCGGGCGCCAGCGGCAGGTGTTTGAGCTCGATCAGCGGCACCACGCGCACCACGTCGCGCAGGCGCAGGCCATAGCGGTCGGCGCCGATGTGGAAGACGAGCAGTTTCATCGCGCCCGCCCGTTCCTAGACCGCGACGGCGAAGTTGGCCACGCTCGTTTGCAGGTCGCCGGCCGCGTACTGCAACTGGTGCACCGCCTCGCTGGTGGCCTTGAGCGATTCGACCGTCTGCTGAGTGGCGTCGTTCAGCTGCATCATCGTCTCGGAGATCTGCTGCGCGCCGACCGCCTGCGATTGCATCCCCTGCAGCACGGCGTCGAACTGCGGCGCCAGTTTCTGCACCTGGTCCATCACGCCGGAGAGCTGGTCGGTCACCTGGCGCACCTCGCCGACGCTGCGGCGGATCTCCTCGGAGAATTTGTCCATGCCCATCACGCTGGCCGAAACGGCCGACTGCATCTCCTTGAGCATTTGTTCGATGTCCCAGGTCGACACCGACGTCTGGTCGGCCAGGCGGCGTATTTCGGTTGCCACGACCGAGAAGCCGCGGCCGGCGTCGCCGGCCTTCTCGGCCTCGATGGCGGCGTTGAGCGACAGGATGTTGGTCTGGTCGGCAACCTTGGTGATGGTGATCAAAACGCTGTTGATGTTGGACGCCTTTTCCGACAGCGCGGCCAGCTTGGCGTTGATCGAATCGGTGGCCGCGACCATGTGCTGCATGGTGCCGTCCATGCGTTGCAGGTTGTTTTGCGCCTCGGCGGTGGCGCTGGTGGTGTAGTCGGCGACGGCGGTGGCGTCCTCCATCGTCTTGAGCAGATGGATGGTGTTGGCCGAGATCTCCTTGGTGGTGCTGAGGATCTCGACGCTGGTCTGCGCCTGTTCGATGCCGGTCGCCTCCTGCTGCTTGGCCGAGGCGGCGATCTCGGTGGCCGAGGTGGTGACCTGGATGCCGGCCTTCTGCACGTTGTTGAGCAGTCCGCGCAGGTTGTCGAACATGCGGTCGAGCCCATGGCCCAACTGGCCGATGGCGTCGGCGCCGGTGATCTCGATGCGGCCGGTCAGGTCGCCCGAGGCGGCCTTCGACACCACGCCGAGCAGCGAATCGACCTTGGACTTGAGCAGGTTGGTGGCGGCCAGCTCGTTGGCCTGGCTGTCCTGGATCGACTGCGCCATGCGGTTGAATTCGACGGTGACCTTGCCCAGTTCATCGGCCGACAGCACCGGCGCGCGCGCCGACTGGTCGCCGGCGGCGATGCGCCCGACCGCGTGGGTCAGGTTGTTGATCGGTGCTGTGAGCGTGCGCACCAGCAGCCAGGCCACCAGCGCGGCCAGCGCCACGCAGACCACGCCGCCGGCCGACAGCACCAGCCGCATGCTCGCCTGCAGGCTCTCGGCGGCGGCGGTGCGCTCGGCCAGCAGCCGATTTTCCTCGGCGGTCGCATCGTTCATGAATTTGTAGATGCCGCCGATGACCGAATTGGTGCCGGCCAGTTGCGGCGTGCGCCCCATGGCGTCGGCGGCGCCGGGCTTGTCGCCCATCTGCTCGCGCATCGCCAGTTGCGAGGCGATGACGTCCCTGGCCCAGCCATCGGTCATCGATTCGAGTTGTTTGAAGCGCGCCAGCTGCTCCGGGTTGTCGGCCACCAGCTTTTGCAGTTGCCGGACCGAGGCGGGGATGTCGAGCAGCTCCTTGCGCGCCCGGTCGAGCCGCACCGGCGCGCCGGTCAGGTAGTAGCCGCGCGCCTCGACCTGCACTTGCAGCAGGTCGTTGCGCAAGTTGTCGATGGCCTGGATCACCTCCATCGAATGCCGGTCCCACCCGTTGGCGTCCGACAGGCTGTTAAACCGGTTGTAGGCGATCGTCAGCAGCAGCAGGATGATGGCCAGGATGGCGCCGAAGCCCAGATACAGTTTGGTCTTGATGCTTGCGTGCTTCAACATGTCTTCTCCGATGGCCGCGTTGGTCGCGGCATTGTCCCACGCTTAGGCCGCTACGGCAAAGTTGGCGACGCTCGTTTGCAGATCGCCGGCGGCATACTGCAACTGGTGTACCGCCTCGCTGGTGGACTTGAGCGATTCGACCGTCTGCTGGGTGGCGTCGTTCAGCTGCATCATCGTCTCGGAAATCTGCTGCGCGCCGACCGCCTGCGACTGCATCCCCTGCAGCACGGCGTCGAACTGCGGCGCCAGTTTCTGCACCTGGTCCATCACGCCGGAGAGCTGGTCGGTCACCTGGCGCACCTCGCCGACGCTGCGGCGGATCTCCTCGGAGAATTTGTCCATGCCCATCACGCTGGCCGAAACGGCCGACTGCATCTCCTTGAGCATTTGTTCGATGTCCCAGGTCGACACCGACGTCTGGTCGGCCAGGCGGCGGATTTCGGTGGCCACGACCGAGAAGCCGCGGCCGGCGTCGCCGGCCTTCTCGGCCTCGATGGCGGCGTTGAGCGACAGGATGTTGGTCTGGTCGGCAACCTTGGTGATGGTGATCAAAACGCTGTTGATGTTGGATGCCTTCTCCGACAGCGCGGCCAGCTTGGCGTTGATCGAATCGGTGGCCGCGACCATGTGCTGCATGGTGCCGTCCATGCGTTGCAGGTTGTTCTGGGCCTCGGCGGTGGCGCTGGTGGTGTAGTCGGCGACGGCGGTGGCGTCCTCCATTGTCCTGAGCAGTTCGGCCGTGTTGGCCGAGATTTGCTTGGTGGTGCTGAGGATCTCGACGCTGGTCTGCGCCTGCTCGATGCCGGTGGCCTCCTGCTGCTTGGCCGAGGCGGCGATTTCGGTGGCCGAGGTGGTGACCTGGATGCCGGCCCGCTGCACGTTGTTGAGCAGTCCGCGCAGGTTGTCGAACATGCGGTCGAGCCCATGGCCCAACTGGCCGATGGCGTCGGCGCCGGTCACCTCGATCCTGCCGGTCAGATCGCCCGAGGCGGCCTTCGACACCACGCCGAGCAGCGAATCGACCTTGGACTTGAGCAGGTTGGTGGCCGCCAGCTCGTTGGCCTGGCTGTCCTGGATGGCCTGCGCCATGCGGTTGAATTCGACGGTGACCTTGCCCAGTTCATCGGCCGACAGCACCGGCGCGCGCGCCGACTGGTCGCCGCCGGCGATGCGCCCGACCGCGTGGGTCAGATTGTTCAGCGGCGTTAGCAGCGCGCGCGTCAGGACCACGCCGACGACGACGGCCAGCAGCACGCAGGCGGCGCCGCCGATGGTCAGCAGCAGGCGCATGGTTTGCTGCAGCTCGTTCGACGCGTTCGAGCGCAGCGCCAGCAGGCGCGTCTCCTCGGCCGACATGTCGCGGATCAGTTGGCGCATGGCGATCATGGTGGCGGTCCCGCCCTGGATGTCGGCGATCGACGCCGCCTGCATCGACATGCCGACCGTCTTGTTCAGCGCGCGCCGCCTGGCCACCAGCGGCTCGATGACGTTGTGCATCCAGTTGTCGAACAGCGGCCGCAGTTTGGCCATGCGCGCCTGCTGCGCCGGATTGTCGCGCGTGAGCAGGGCGACCTTGTCCATCTGCTTGCGCGCCAGCGCGTCGGCGGCGGTGATCGGCGCGGCGATGGTTTCGACGCCGGTCAGCATGAAGCCTCGATTGGCGCTTTGCACCTGCAGCAGCGCGTTGTCGATAGCGGCTACCTCGATCAGCACCTCCTGCGTGTGGCGGTCCCAGTCGCCGGCGGTGGACAGCTTGATGAAATTGGCGAACGCCACCAGCAGCAGCACCAGAATGACGGCGACGATGGCGCCGAAGCCGATGGCGAGTTTTGTCTTGATACCGAGGTCTTTTAACATGCATGCTCCACTACGATGATGCGGTGGGAGCAATGTATCATCTTGCCGCCCTTTGTGGAGGACAAAAAACGGGCCGCTGATTCAGCGGCCCGTTTCGTCATCAAGCGTGGCGTATAAGCTGCGCACCGGCCTGCTGGTTGACTTTTTACTGCCCGCGCTTGAGGCGCGCGTTGGCGGCGATGCGCATGCGCAGCGCGTTCAGTTTGATGAAGCCGCCCGCGTCGGCCTGGTTGTAGGCGCCGCCGTCTTCGTCGAAGGTGGCGATGTTCATATCAAACAGGGAGTCGGTCTTCGAATCGCGCGAGACGACGATCACGTTGCCCTTGTAAAGCTTGATCCTCACCCAGCCGTTGACGGTCGCCTGCGTGTGGTCGATCAGGGTTTGCAGCGCGACGCGCTCCGGCGCCCACCAGTAGCCGTTGTAGATCATCGACGCGTAGCGCGGCATCAGGTCGTCCTTCAGGTGGGCCACTTCGCGGTCCAGGGTGATCGACTCGATGGCGCGGTGGCCCTTGAGCATGATGGTGCCGCCCGGGGTTTCGTAGCAGCCGCGCGACTTCATGCCGACGTAGCGGTTTTCCACCAGGTCCAGACGGCCGATGCCATGCTTGCCGCCCAGGCGGTTCAATTCCGTCAGCACGGTGGCCGGCGACATGCGCACGCCGTTGACGGCGACGATGTCGCCACGCTCGTATTCCAGGTCCAGGTACTCGGCCTGGTCGGGCGCGTTCTCCGGGCTCACGCTCCAGCGCCACATGCTTTCCTCGGCTTCGGCGCTCGGGTTTTCCAGATGGCGGCCTTCGAAGGAGATGTGCAGCAGGTTGGCGTCCATCGAGTACGGCGCGCCGCCGTTCTTGTGCTTCATGTCGATGGCGATACCCGCGTCTTCGGCGTACTTCAGCAGTTTTTCGCGCGACAGCAGGTCCCACTCGCGCCATGGGGCGATCACTTTGACGCCCGGTTTGAGCGCGTAGGCGCCCAGTTCGAAGCGCACCTGGTCGTTGCCCTTGCCGGTGGCGCCGTGCGAGATGGCGTCGGCGCCGGTCTCGTTGGCGATTTCGATCAGGCGCTTGGCGATCAGCGGACGGGCGATCGAAGTGCCCAGCAGGTACTCGCCTTCATACACCGTATTGGCGCGGAACATCGGGAACACGAAGTCGCGCACGAATTCCTCGCGCACGTCGTCGATGTAGATATTCTCCGGCTTGATGCCGAACTTGATCGCCTTGGCGCGCGCCGGCTCCAGCTCTTCGCCCTGACCCAGGTCGGCGGTGAAGGTGACGATTTCGCACTGGTAGTTATCCTGCAGCCATTTGAGGATGACGGAGGTATCGAGGCCGCCCGAGTAGGCGAGGACTACTTTTTTAATATCGCTCATGCTAGTTCCAATGGAGGTGAAATGTATTTTTATATGAAGATCACTGCGCGTCGAGGCGGCCGAGCAGCAGGTATTCGATCAGCGCCTTCTGGATGTGCAGGCGGTTTTCCGCCTCGTCCCAGACCACCGACTGCGGGCCGTCGATCACTTCGGCCGCCACTTCCTCGCCGCGGTGGGCGGGCAGGCAGTGCATGAACAGCGCGTCCGGCGCGGCGCGCGCCATCTTGGCGCCGTCGACGATCCAGCCGTCGAAGGCTTTGATGCGGGCGGCGTTTTCCTCTTCGTAGCCCATGCTGGTCCACACGTCGGTGTTGACCAGGTGCGCGCCCTCGCAGGCGTCGGCCGGGTTGGCGAAGAAGGTGTAGCGGTCGGTCGACACCAGCGACATGTCCATGTCGTAGCCCTTGGGCGTGGAGACGTTGACGTGGAAGCCGAACACTTCGGCCGCCTGCAGCCACGAATACAGCATGTTGTTGGCGTCGCCGATCCAGGCCACGGTCTTGCCGGCGATCGGGCCGCGGTGCTCGTAGAAGGTGAAGATGTCGGCGAACACCTGGCATGGGTGGTGCTCGTTGGTCAGGCCGTTAATCACCGGCACGCGCGAATGGGCGGCGAAGCGCTCGATGATGTCCTGGCCGAAGGTGCGCACCATGATGATGTCGCACATGCGGCTCATCACCTGGCCGGCGTCTTCCACCGGCTCGCCGCGTCCCAGCTGCGAGTCGCGCGTGTTCAGGTAGATGGCGGCGCCGCCCAGCTGGTGCATGCCGGCCTCGAACGACAGGCGGGTGCGGGTGGAGTTCTTCTCGAACACCATCACCAGCGTGCGGTCGATCAGCGGGTGGTAAATCTCGTAGTTTTTGAACTTTCGCTTGATCAGGTGCGCGCGCTCGATGACGTATTCGTATTCGGCCAACGTGAAGTCGGAAAACTGCAGGTAATGCTTGATCGGTTTTTGGATAGGCATAATGACAACTGACAGGTGAACTGGCCCGTGACTGGATGCGCGGCCGGCTGAGCCGAACAATTATAAAGGCAATTCGGCCAAAGGGGCGAATTGCCGCAGATTGTGCTGTCGGCGGGGGCGAATTTAATGGTAGATCCGCTCGGCGGCCGCCCCGGGGGCCGGCGCCGGCGCGGTCAGCGGCAGCTCCAGGGTGAACGTGGTGCCGCCGGGCGCGCTGTGGACCGTGATCTGCCCGCCCAACACCGACGTGACAATATTGTAACTGATCGACAATCCCAGCCCGCTGCCGCCCTGGCCCAGCTTGGTGGTGAAGAAGGGATCGAAGATGCGCGACATGTGCTCCGGCGCGATGCCGGCGCCATCGTCGCCGAACACCAGCGTCACCTTGCCGTCGGCCGGCGCGGCCGCGCGCAGCCACATGCGCCCGCCGCCGGCGCCGTCGCCGTTGCCGCCAGATGCGTCGGCGCCGCCGAACGCGTGCAGCAGGGCGTTGTTGATGAAATTGGCGATGACCTGGCCCAGCGGACCGGGATAGCTGTCCATGGCGATGTCGGCCGGCACCTCGACGTCGATGCGGTGGCCACTGGCGCGCACCCGGTTCATCATCGTGGCGATCACCTCGGTGGCCACCTGCTGCAGGTCGAAGCGGCGGCGCTGCTCGGTGGTGCGGTCGACCGCCACCTGCTTGAAGCTGTTGACCAGGTCGGCCGCGCTGGTGAGCCCGCGCATGACCAGCGCGTGCGCGGCGACGGCGTCCCTCAGGTAGGTGGACAGGTCGGAGCGGCGCAGGCCGGGACCGTCCAGGCGTTTGGCCAGCTCCTCGGTCTTCTGGTGCAAGGTGCTGGCGATCAGCAGGCTGTTGCCGATCGGCGTGTTGAGTTCATGGGCGACGCCGGCCATCAGCGCGCCGAGCGCCGCCAGCTTTTGCTGCGACACCAGCTGCGTCTGCGCGTCCTGCAACTGGCGGTAGGCCTGGGCGTTGTCGAGCGCGATGGCGCCGTAGGCGCACAAGGTGCGGAAGATCAGCCGTTCGCGCTCGCCGTAGGCGCGCGCGCGGGCCGCCTGCACCGTCATCACGCCCAGGGTGCGCTCGCCGACCAGCAGCGGCACGTACAGCGCGCACGACATCAGTTGCGTGCCGGGTGCCAGGAAGATGTCGTCCGGGCCGGCGTCGTCGACATAGATCTCGACGCGCTCGCGCAGGCTGCGCGCGGCATTGGCGCGCGGGTTGTCGACGGCGATGGTGTTGCTCGCCAGCGGCGCGCCGTTCTCGACGCCGAACACGCGGCTCAGGGTGTCGAAGCCGGGGTCGCACAGGTAGATGGCGAAGGTGTTGGCCGGCAGCAGCGCCTGCACGTGGGCGTTGAGCGCGGCGAAGATGGCGGCGGCGTCCAGGTGGGTGGTGATCTCGCGGCCGATCACCGACAGCCGCTCGAGCGTGGCGGTGGTTTGCAGCAGCAGCTTGGCGCGGTGGGCCTCGGACGCTGCCAGCAGCCGGTGGTGCAGGCCCTCGGCGCGGGCGCGCTCGGTCTGGTGGTGCACCTGCATGGCGATGGCGCGGTTGGTGGCCTCCTGGCCGTGGGTCTTGTCGCGCGCGGCGGCCGCCGCCAAGGCCGAGGCGTAGGCCTGGGCGTGGTCGCCGATGCGGGCGTACTGGGCGCCGAGCGCGTCGAGCAGGTCGCCCGGCAGGGTGTAGCCGTCGATGCGCGAAGCCACCGCCAGCGCCCGGTGCAGGTAGTGCAGGGTGGCGTTGGGCTTGGTCATGCCGGGCGGTGCCGGCAGCGGGTGGCGCGCGTGGATTTCCGACAGCACCCGCAGCGCGGCGACGTGGTTGTCCAGGTGGTCCTGGGCGGTGGCCAGTTCGATCGCGTGCCCGGCGGCGGCCAGCGCCTCCTGCGGGCGGTCGAGGTAGCACAGCGCGTGGGCCTGGCCGCGGCGGGCCACGCTGTGCAGGTCGACCTGGCGCAGCGCGGCGGCGCGTTGTTCCAGGCCGCTGAAGGCGTCGAGCGCGGCGGCGTAGTCGGCGCGGTCGAGCGAGAGGTCGCCCAGGAAGTGCAGCGCCGAGGCGTAGCTGCGGCCGGCCGGCAGCGGCGCCAGCACCGACAGGGCTTCGGCCAGCAGTTCGGCGCTGGCGTCGAGCCGGCCCAGGCGGCGCATGGTGTCGGCCGTGTGCGACAGGCAGGCGCCGACGCTGCGCGGCCAGCCGGTCGGACGGGCCAGGTCGAGCGCGCGCTGCAGCCAGTCGAGCGCGGCGTGGTGGTCGTGCAGGATGGCGAAATCGAGGCCGACGTTGACGGCGGCGGTGATGGCCGCGCGCAGCTGGCCGGTGGCGCGCGCGGCCTCGTAGGCGCGGATGAAGTGGCCGGCGGCGGCGCCGTAGTGGCCGCCCTGGCTGGCGCGGGTGCCGAAAAAGTCGCCGATCCACGCGGCCACGCCTTGTTCCATCGGCGCGATCGGCGCGGCCGGTTCCACCGTGGCGCCGGCGTCGGCCACCAGATGGTGCTGGAAGTGCTGGAAGTGGGTGCCCCATCGCCGTTCGGCGGCGCGCATGTCCTCGATGACTGCCCAGCGCGCGATGGTCGCTTCGGCGATGGCGACGCGTTCGGTGTCGCCGGCCTCGCCGGCAATGGCGGCCATGCGTTCGAGATGGGCGATGCCGCCCGGATGGTCGCCGCCGTCGATGGCGACCCAGGCGCGCAGCCAGTGGGTGTCGGCGCAGCCGCGCTGGTCGCCCTGCGCGTGCAATTGCGCGGCGATGGCGGCGGCCTTGGCCTCGGCCTCCGGCAGGCGGCCTTCGAGCCAGTCGGCCTCGGTTTCCACCAGCCGCAGCCGGGCCGCCGTCACGGTTTGCGCCTGCGGACCCAGCGCGGTGGCCGGCAGCAGATCCAGGCCCTCACGGGCGAGGGCGACGGCGCGCGCGCTGTCGCGCTGGCGCAGGTGCCAGGCCAGCGGCACCAGCACCGGCAGGCGGGCCGGCCCGCGCAAGGTCGGCAGGGCGGTTTCCCACTGCGATACTTCGTCGTCGAGCGCAAACATGTCCATCGATGTCCTCGAACCGCGCATCTAAATGTGTTGATGGAAACGCACGTATAATTTCCCTTGGGAATTATAATCGCCAAACCGGATACTGTGTGCGCGGGCCACGCAAAAGGTGGCTCCTATGATGCAAGAGTACTATTTAATACAGCGTTTGCGACGATTCATGCAACAGTTGGCCGTACAGCGTGTGGCGCATCTTGGTGATCTTGCCCTCGGCGACCGCCGCCAGGATGGCGCATTGCGGCTCGATCAGGTGCCGGCAATTGTAATACTTGCAATGTCCAAGGTAGGGCGCAAAATCGACGAAGGCGCGTTCGAGCATGCCTTCGCTGAGGTGGTACAGGCCGAACTCCTGGAAACCGGGCGAATCGATGATGGACGAACCCTCACCCAGTTCGGGCAACTGGTACAGCCGCGTGAAGGTGGTGGTGTGCTTGCCGGTGTCGAGCGCGGCGGAAATTTCCCGCACGGCGATGTCGGCGTCCGGCACCAGGAGGTTGATCAGCGAGGACTTGCCCATGCCCGACTGGCCGATCAGGATCGACGATTGCCCCGCCAGCAGCGGTTTGAGGACCGCCAGCGCCTCGTCCGGGTGCGCCTTGGCCGACACCTCGTGCACCGGGTAGCCGAGCGAGGCGTACGGTTGCAGCCGCTCGCGGGTGCGCGCCAGCGATTCGGTGACGTCGGTCTTGTTGAGGATCAGGCGGGCCTGGATGCCGGCCGCCTCGGCCGCCACCAGCGAGCGTGACACCAGGTCGTCGGCGAAGCCGGGCTCGGTCGCGACGACGATGAACAGCTGCGTCAGGTTGGCCGCCAGCAGCTTGGATTTGTACTGGTCCGAGCGGTACAGCAAGGTCTTGCGTTCTTCGATCTTGTCGATCACGCCCTGGTCGGGCGAGGTCATCGTCACATCGACGATGTCGCCGACGGCGACGTTGGTCTTCTTGCCGCGCGTGACGCATTGCAGCTTGACGCCGCCGGCCTCGGCCAGATAGTGGCGGCCGTGGGCGGCGATGATTGTCGCCTTGAGCTTGGTTGGCGCTTGCTGGCTCATGCGGACGCCTTGGCCAGTTGGGCGAACAGCGCGTCGGCCTTGGCCGCGCAGATGAAGTCGTTGTCCGACAGGCCGCCACGGCCATCGTTGACCGAATGGGTATCGTAGCGCACGGTGCAGTTTTTGTAAGTCACGGTCATTTCCGGGTGGTGGTCTTCGGCGTGGCTCAGGTAGGCCAACGCATTGACGAAGGCCATGGTGCGATAGTAATTGAGAAAGCCGAAGGTGCGGCACAGTTTGCCGTCTTCCAGCGACCAGTCGGGCACGAGCGTTGCAAGACGCGCGGCCTCGTCGGCGGTCAGCGCCTGCTTGGCGGGCCGGCTATGGCCCGCGAGCAGGTCGGGGAGCGTGGTGCGGGAAGTGTTCATGCTGCGGCCGCCGCGTTCAGGTGCCGGATGCGCACGCTCGCCGGCGGGTGGGAATCGTAGAACGCCGAGTGCAGCGGGTCGGGCGTCAGGGTCGAGGCGTTGTCCTCGTACATTTTGACCAGCGCCGACACCAGGTCGCGCGAATCGGTGTGCTTGGCGGCAAAGGCGTCGGCTTCGAACTCGTGCTTGCGCGAGCCGATCGACGTCAGGGGGCTGAACAGGAAGGTGAACACCGGCAGCGCCAGCATGAACAGCAGCAGCACCATGGCGTCGTTGTTCTGGCCCGGCAGCAGCAGCGGATCGACGCCGAGGCCGGTGTAGAACCACACTTGGTTCTTCAGGTAGCCCAGCAGCGCCAGGAAGCCCAGCGAGATGGCGAACATCATGACGATGCGCTTGATGATGTGCTTGAGCTTGAAGTGGCCCAGCTCGTGCGCCAGCACCGCCTCGATCTCCTGCGGTTGCAGGCGCGAGAGCAGGGTGTCGAAGAACACGATGCGCTTGTTGGCGCCGAAGCCGGAGAAGTAGGCGTTGCCGTGGGCGCTGCGCTTGGAGCCGTCCATCACGAACAGGCCCTTCGAGGCGAAGCCGACGCGCTTCATCAAGCCTTCGATGCGCGACTTGAGCGACTGGTCTGCCAGCGGCGTGAACTTGTTGAACATCGGTGCGATGACGGTCGGGAACAGCACCATCATCAGCAACTGGAAGCCGCTCCACACCAGCCACGCGTAGAACCACCACAGGTCGCCCGATTTCTCCATCAGGGTCAGCATGACCCACATCAGCGGCAGGCCGATGGCCGCGCCCAGCAAGGCGCCCTTGACCATGTCGGCGAAGAACAGGCCGCGCGTCATCTTGTTGAAACCGAAACGCTGTTCAAGGCCGAACTGCTTGTAATAGTCGAACGGCAGGTCGATGACGCCCGAGATCAGCGCGAACGCGGCCAGCAGCGCCAGTTGGTAGCCCATGCCGCCGCCGGTCAGTTTAAAGATATCCACCGACAGCCACTGCAGGCCGCCAAGCAAGGTGAAACCGACCAGCACCAAGGTGTTGATCAACAAGGTGAACAGGCCGAACTTGGTGCGCGCGACGGTGTAATCGGCCGCCTTCTGGTGGGCGGCGAGGGGGATCTTCTCGGCGAATTCGGCCGGCACTGCGCCGCGATGGGTCAGCACATGACGGATATGGCGCGAGGCCAGCCAGAAGCGCACGATCAAGGTCAAAATGATGAAAGATACGAACAAAATCGAAAACGCGAGTGAATACATTCTATGCCTGTGAGAAAATGGCGGATTCGGATTAACGTGGGCTCACGCGAGCCAAGAGAGAATTATGTCACAAGCTAACGATTTGCCAGAAGGTTCCGCTCCGGCGGTCATTACCCCGCGCCAGAATGAAATGAATCTGGTCTGGGTCGATATGGAGATGACCGGTCTGGAGCCGGACACCGACCGCATCATCGAAGTCGCCGTGGTCGTCACCGACATGCACCTGAACGTGCTGGCCGAGGGCCCGGTGATGGTGGTGCACCAGAGCGACGCGGTGCTCGACGGCATGGACGCCTGGAACAAGGGCACGCACGGCCGCTCCGGTCTGATCGAGAAGGTCAAGGCGTCGACCGTGACCGAGGCGCAGGCCGAGGAAGAGCTGATCAAGTTCATGAAGCTGTGGGTACCGAAGGGCAAAGCGCCGATGTGCGGCAACACCATCGGCCAGGACCGCCGCTTCATGGTGCGCTACATGCCGAAGCTGGAGGCATATTTCCATTATCGCAACATCGACGTGTCGACGTTGAAAGAGCTGGGCAAGCGCTGGAAGCCGGAGATGGTGGCCGGCTTCAAAAAGCACCAGATGCACACGGCCATGGCCGACATCATCGAATCGATCGAAGAGCTCAAGTACTACCGCGAGCATTTCATCAAGCTGTAAGGGACGCGCGCGTCCATCGGAACAGGTTCGGTTGAACCTGTTTTTTTTCGTCTGAAAGGTAAGTCATGAAGATTTTGCAATGTTTTGTCGCCGCAGCGCTGGCGCTGGTTGGCTCGATGGCCAGCGCCGCCCATTTCACGATCAAGGATTGGGAGGTTGCTTGCGACAACACGCGCGCTTGCGAGGCGGTCGGGTATCAGGCCGATGAGGGCGATAGTGCGCCGGTGGCGTTGTGGCTGGGGCGTGCGGCCGGTCCGAACGGGGCCGTGGCGGCGAAGCTGACCGCGATCAATCAGGATGAGACCGCCGTCGGCCCGCTGACCTTGCGGGTTGGGAAGCTGGCTTTGCCCGGTTTGACCTCGGAGGCCGAGTTGAAACCGGCGCAGATTGCCCAGTTGCTGCCGGCGCTGCTGGATGCGGGGTATGCGGATGTCACCGATGGCAAAACCAAGTGGCGGTTGTCTCTGGCGGGCATGAAGGCGGCATTGCTGAAGATGGACGATTTGCAGGGGCGGGTGGGCACGGTGACTGCACTGGTGAAGCCGGGTACCAAACCCGCCAGCGCGGTATTGCCGGCTGTGCCCGTGCCGGTGCTGCTTGGCCTGCCGCCGGTGGCGGAGCGCAAGCAGGACGCGGCCTTGCTGCCGGTGATCGTCAAGAAGTTGCCGAAAGGTGGTTGTGACGAGCAGCCGGATCTGATTGGCGGCGGTGAGTCGCAGAGCGAAATTTATCGTTTGTCGGCGTCGAAGGTGTTGCTGCTGATTGAATGCGGGCGCGGCGCCTACCAGTCCAGCTTTGCAGTCTGGACGGCCAATGACAAGGCGCCGTACGCGGCCCAGCGGGCGCGGTTGACGGACGCCGACGGCGCGCCGGACAACGAGTTGCTCAATGTATCGTTCGACAAGGGCGAGCTGGGTAGCTTCGCGAAAGGGCGCGGGCTGGGGACTGCAACATGCAGGCGACCTGGCTGTGGACGGCGGAAGGCTTCAAGCTGGCGTCGGCGTCATCGGCGCGCCTGTGCCGTGGCGTGCCGGGTGGTTACATGCTGAGCGAATGGAGCGCGCAGGTCAAATAGGGCGGCTCCATAAGTGATTGAACGCACCGTTCGTTAATGAAACCGAATGTGGGCGGTGCGTAACGCTTCTACACTGGCCGAATTCCAACGAACTCATCCATTGCCATGACCCGCATCCCTCGTTCCTACCTCGCGCTTGCGGTCGCCGTGCCGGTTTTGCTGGCGCTGGCGGCCTGTTCGCCGCTGACGGCGCTTAACGCGCTGTCGCCCGGCGGCGCCTCCGAGCGCACCGCCAATCTGTCGTATGGCGAGGGGCCGCGCCGCATGCTCGACGTCTACCGTCCGAAAGACGCCAACGGCAAGGCGCCGGTGGTGGTGTTCTTCTACGGTGGCAACTGGGTGGCGGGTGAGCGTGCAGACTATGCGTTCGTCGGCCGGGCGCTGGCGTCGCGCGGCATCGTCACCGTGGTCGCCGATTACCGGCTCTATCCCGAGGTGAGCTATCCCGATTTTCTGGACGACGCGGCGCAGGCGGTGGCGTGGGCCGCCAGGCAGGCCGGCCGTTACGGCGGCGATCCCAAGCGCTTGTATGTGATGGGTCACAGCGCCGGCGCGTACAACGCGGCGATGGTGGCGCTCGACGAGCGTTGGCTTAAAAAGCAGGGCATGTCTATCGGGGATCTGCGCGGATGGATCGGACTGGCCGGGCCGTATGACTTTTTGCCGATCGAAAATCCGACCACCAAGCCGGTGTTTCATTTCCCGGATTCGCCGCCGGAATCGCAGCCGGTGCGGCATGTGTCGGCCGCCTCGCCGCCGGCGTTGCTGATCGCGGCGCGCAGCGACAAGCTGGTGGACCCGCAGCGTAACACCGGCCATCTGGCGGAACGGCTGCGCGCCAATCACGTTGACGTCGCAGAGCTTTACTACGACAAGGTCAGCCACACCACGCTGGTCGGCTCGATCGCCGCACCGCTACGCTGGCTGGCGCCGACGTTGGATGATGTGGCCGCGTTTGTGCTGCGCGACGACGATGATTCGGGACGCCAGAACCCATCTGAACCACGTAGGGCGGATTAGCGGGCGAGGCCCGCCAATCCGCCGGGGGCCCATCGAAGGAGCGTCCTCCTGCCGGAGGACTTAAGAGCGAAGCGTAATCCGCCAAGCTCCGTCGGCGGCTCGTGCATGGCGGATTACGGCGTTCCGCCTAATCCGCCCTACGTGTCTCCAAGGTTATATCCCCGCCTCGTTATCCCGCGAACGCTTGCCACACCAGCCAGGCATTCGCGCTGGAGATGACCGCGAACAGGAACCACGACAACGCCGTGGTCCACCAGGCGTTGACGAAGTCGCCCATGATGCGGCGTTGCGACGTCAGGCTGATCAGCGGATACATGGCGAACGGCAGTTGCATGCTCAGCACGACCTGGCTCAGCACCAGCAGCTTGCCGACGGAATGTTCGCCCAACGTCAGCACGCCGATCATGGCCGGGATCAGCGCCAGCCCGCGCGTGAGGGCGCGCCGCTGCCAACACGGAATCTTCATTTTCAGAAAACCTTCCATGATGACCTGGCCGGCGATGGTGCCGGTGAAGGTGGAACTTTGTCCGGACGCCAGCAGCGCCAGCGCGAACAAGGTCGCCGCCAGCGCCGTGCCGGCCACCGGCGCGAGCAGCAGATAGGCGTCGTCGATGTCGAGCACGCGGGTGTTGCCCGGCTCGTGGAAGGCGGCCGCCGCCAGCACCAGGATGGAACCGTTGATCAGCAACGCCAGCAGCAGCGAGACGACGGTGTCGATGCGCGACAAACCGATCGCCTCGCGCTTGGCGCTGGCCTTTTGCGACACCACGCGCGTCTGCACCACCGACGAGTGCAGGTACAGATTGTGCGGCATCACGGTCGCGCCGAGAATGCCGATGGCCAAGTACAGCGGCTCGCGCGACGACAGGGTCGACAGCGACGGCACCAGTCCCGCCACGACGGCGTTCCAGTCCGGCTTGACGAAAATGAGCTCGGTGAACAGGCAGGTGGCCACCGTCAGGATCAACGCCAGCACGATCGCTTCGATCTGGCGGAACCCCTTGCCTTTCAGGCCCAGGATGAGCAGCGTGTCGAGCGCGGTGAGCGCGACGCCGGTCGGCAGCGATACGCCCAGCAGCAGCTTGAACGCCAGCGCGCAGCCGAGCACCTCGGCCAGGTCGCAGGCGATGATGGAAATTTCGGCGAAGCCCCACAAGGTCTTGGCCACCGGCGGCTTGTACTGCTCGCGGCAGTGCACGGCCAGGTCCTTGCCGGTGACGATGCCCAGGCGCATGCTCAGGCATTGCAGCACGATGGCGGCCAGGCTCGACAGCACGACCACGAACAAGAGCTGATAGCCGAACTGCGAGCCGCCCTGGATCGCCGTGGCCCAGTTGCCCGGGTCCATGTAGCCGACCGAGACCAGCAGCCCGGGACCGGCGAAGCGCAGCACTTTTTTCCAGAACGGATCGCCCTCCGGCACGTGGACGGTGCCGGCCACTTCAGACGGGCAGAACGGCGCGGTGGCGGTGGTGGGGAGCTTGAAAGGCAGTGAGAACATGGGCATCCTGATAATGAATGCCCAAATTCTACTTGAGTTGGTGCAACTTTGTCCCTATCCCTTGCGCAGCGAATAGGGACTTAACCACGCAAACGACGGCTTATTCGGCCGCGTCGTTGGCCGCTTCGTCGCCGTGGCACTTCTTGTACTTCTTGCCGCTGCCGCAAGGGCAGTCGTCGTTGCGGCCGACTTTAGGCTCGTCGCGCTTGACGGTGGCCACCGGCGCTTTGCGGCGCGGCACCCAGAATTTGTAGATCAGCGGCAGGTTCGCTTCCAGGTCCTGGGCCAGCTTGTGGGCCTTGACCGGATCTTCGACCAGCGGCAGTTCGTCTTCCTCGATCTCGTCGGCGCCCAGCAGATAGATCGGCTTCATCAGTTCCTGCACGTCCGAATCCCAGATTTCCTGCCACGAGCCCGGGCGCAGCTCCATGCCTTCCCAGAAGCCCCAGCACCAAGCCTCGGCGTCGATCAGCGTCTGGCCTTCGTGCTCGTGCTCGACGAACAGCGGCTCGAATTCCTTCGGCGCCACTTCGAACGTGACCAGCACTTCGTTCATGAAGCGCATGATCAGGTTGAGGATGCGTTCCTCTTCCTTCGGGTTCTTGAACTTCGGAACGTCGGCTTCTTCCTGGCCCCATACGCGCTTGAGCCACTCGGCCGGCATGATGGTTTCCGGGCCGATGGCGATGGCGGTCAGGTAACCGTGCAGCATGTCCATCGTCATCGCGTCCTCGGGGCTGCGCTCCGATAACAGGAAATTGTCTAATTCGTCGAATTCTTTGTCGCTCAGTGGCTGGTCGAGTTGCATGGCTTGCTCTTTTTATTGGGTTGAAGGCGACAGTATACACGCCGCGCCCCTTACAATGCGGGGATGAACCAAGATAACCAAGATCATTTAGACGACGAAGAAGAAGACGCCCGCGCCGCCGCGCTGGCCGCCGCCATGGCCGGGCCGCAGGGCGGAGCCGACGACGGCGACATTGCCGCCGACGACGTAGGCGCCGTGGCCCCGGCGCGCGTGCCGCATCCGTATTCCGCGCTCAATCCCGAATGCGTGCTCGACGCGCTCGACAGCATCGGCCTGCGCGGCGACGGCCGCCTGCTGGCGCTGAACAGCTATGAAAACCGGGTCTACCAGGTCGGCATCGAGGACGCGCTGCCGCTGGTGGTCAAGTTTTATCGTCCGGGACGCTGGAGCGACGCCGCCATCCTCGAGGAGCACGCCTTCACCGAGGAGTTGACCGCGCGCGAGATCCCGGTGGTGCCGGCGCTGGCGCTGGACGGCCGGACCTTGCATCACTTTAACGGCTTCCGCTTTGCCGTCTTCACCCGCCACGGCGGCCGCGCGCCCGAGCTGAGCGATCCGTCGGTGCTGGAGTGGACGGGGCGTTTCATCGCCCGCATCCACGCGGTCGGCGCGGTCAAGCCGTATCTGGAGCGGCCGGCGCTGGATATCGCCACCTTCGGCACCGAGCCGTGCGAATTCCTGCAAACGAATCAATTCATTCCGGCGGATTTGCAAGAGGCGTATGCCAGCGTCTCGCAGCAGGCGCTCGACGGTGTGCGCCGTTCGTACGACAGGGCGGGGGACTTGCCGCAATTGCGTCTGCATGGTGATTGCCATGGCGGCAACGTGCTGTGGACGGATGCCGGGCCGCACTTCGTCGACTTCGACGACAGCCGCATGGGGCCGGCGATCCAGGACCTGTGGATGATGCTGTCCGGCGACCGGGGCGAGCAGGTACGCCAGATGTCCGACATCCTGGCCGGCTACGAGGATTTCTGCGAATTCAACCCGCGCCAGCTGCATCTGGTCGAGGCGCTGCGTACGTTGCGGTTGATTCATTACTCGGCCTGGCTGGCGCGGCGCTGGGACGACCCGGCGTTCCCGGCGGCGTTCCCGTGGTTTAATACGCAACGTTACTGGCAAGACCGCATCCTCGAATTGCGCGAGCAGGTCGCGCTGATGGAAGAGCCGCCGTTGCCTGTCTGAGGGGCTGTTCGCCAATCCGGTGACACCACATTGAAGTTCACTACATTGGAGACCGCAATGCCGGACCGAACGACTTCCCGCTGGCTGCCCCGCCTGGCCTTGGTCGCCTTGTGCTGCGCGGCGGGCGGAGCGCACGCCGCGACCGGGCCGTTGGCGCCGACCGCGCGCTGGAGCGCCTACACCGCCGGCCGCGCGGCCTTGCCACCGATGGGGTGGAGCAGCTGGAACGCGTTCGGCACCGATATCGACGAGGCGAAGATACTGGGCTCGGCGCAACGTATCGTCGACAGCGGACTGGCCGCCAAAGGCTACCGATACATCAACATCGACGACGGCTGGGCGCTGCGACGCCGGATCCCCGATGGCAAGCTGGAGATACGGCCCGACCGCTTCCCGTCCTCGGTGGCGGGCGGCAGCTTCCGTCCATTCACCGACAAGGTGCATGCGATGGGACTGAAGGCCGGTATTTATTCCGACCTGGGCCGCAACACCTGTTCGCAGGCGTATTCCGACAGCGACGCCGACCTGCCCAAGGGGAGCGTGCTCGAGCGCGAAGTCGGCCTGTACGGCCATATCGATCGGGACATTGCGCTGTATTTCGCCGATTGGGGCTTCGACTTCATCAAAGTCGACGGCTGCGGCCTGCGCGCCTATGGCGCCGACAGCCCGAAAGTGCGCTCGGGCCAATACCGCGCGCTGGCGCCGGTGCTGAACCTGGAATCGGTGTCCCGCTCCGACATTCCGGCGGTGCAGGCGGAATTTACCCAGATTAACGCGGCGCTCGCGCGCAGTAATCCGGATGGCGATTTCCTGCTGTCGCTGTGCGTGTGGGGCGCCGCCGATGTGCGGGCGTGGGGCAAAAACTACGGCAACATCTCCCGCACCAGCGACGACATCACGCCATCGTGGGCGCGCATGCTGACCAATTTCGACAGCGCGGCCAGGCGCGAGCTGTACGCCCATCCGGGCAGCTGGAACGATCCCGACATGCTCTACATCGGCAAGGGCGATTTTGACGCCGGCCATCTGGTGGAAGCGAGATCGCATTTCGCGCTGTGGGCCATGTTGAACGCGCCGCTGATGATCGGCGCCGACCTGCGCACCATGCCGCAGGCGCTGATGGAGGTGGTCGGCAACGCCGACATCATCGCGGTCAATCAAGACCCGGCCGGCAACCAGGCCACGCTCGCCTACGACGCCGACGATCTGCAGATCCTGGTCAAGCCGCTGGCCTCGGGGCAAAAGGCGGTGGCGGTGTTCAACCGCGGCGTGGCGACCATCGACGTCGACCTGAACGCCGACCACCTGAAGTTCCGCAAGGACGCGCCAATCACGCTGACCGATCTGTGGACCAAGGCGGACACCACCTTCACCGACACCACCAAAATGCGCGTGGCGCCGCGCGAGACGCGGATCTTCCGTGTCGGCGGCGCGCCGCTGCTGGCGGGCGGCCGCTATCTGTCGGAGCAGCCGGGCAGCGTCAATCCGGCCGTGGACGGCGTGGTCAGGCCGCAGGCCGATCCGATGATCTACCGCTCATCGGCCGCCTGGTCCGGAACCAGGGGCGCCGGCGAACGTCCGATGTATGCCGGCTGGGGCGGCGCGCGCGCCGACAGCACGCCTTACGGCCAGACGCTGCGCATCGCCGGCAAGACCTATGCGGCCGGTATCGGCGTGTTGGCCAATTCCCGGCTGGAGGTGCGCAACGGCGGCTATCGGCTACTCAGCGCGCGGGTCGGCGTCGACGATACCGCCCAGGACCGCAAGCACGATGTCACCTTCATCATTTACGGCGACGGCAAGCTGCTGGCAAAGAGCAAGCCGCTGCGCTGGGGCCAGGCGGCGCAGGCGATGAGCGCCGACGTGGCCGGCGTCAAGGTGATCGAACTGGTGGCGCGCAGCGCCACGGGCGTCAACGAGCAGTTGCCGGTGAGCTGGGGCGACGCCGCGCTGTTGTCGTCTTCGCAAGCAAATTGAGCGGCGCCAGCGGCGGCGGGTACTAAACCGGAATTAACGGGTTTTCCCCCCTCTGCTTGCCGTTCGGCCCGGCTGTTCCCTGTTTGATAATGAGCGTTCAGAAGTCCCGTCGTGTGCCGGGACGTACCTCTAGCGAGAAATCTCATGCAAGCAGAACTGGCTCAACGCGAAAGCGCAATCGAAGACGTCCAATTGGGCGTGGCTTTTTCCGCCGATACCGTTCCCACCGTCGTCTTGCATGACCCCGACGAACCCGCCTCCAAGGAGCCCACCCCGCGCGCGGCGATGGAAATGAAGGCCATCCAGGAAGCCATCGCCCGCGTCGAGGCCGAGGCCAAGGCCGCCTGCGCCGCCGAAAACCGCGCCCACGCCGAAGCCCGCGCCCGCTCGCTGGCCGAGGACCGCGCCGCCATCGACGCCGCCGCCGCCGCCGTGGCCCAGCAAAACGCCCAGGCCTCGGAAGAGGCCATCGCCGCCAACCGCGACCGCCTCGAATCGCTGCGCGCCGCCGCCCAGGCCAGCGTCGCCCGCCTGGACGCCGTCAAACAGGAAACCGCCGAATTGCGCGCCCGCGTCGAGGCCGACACGCAAATCCGCCTTGCCGCCGAAACGCGCGCCAAGGCCGAGAACGAAAGCCGCCAGCGCGCCTTCGAGCAGATCGCCGCCGAGTCCGAGCTGGCCGAGCAGGCCGCGCGCGCCGCCGAGGAGCTGCAAGCCCAGACCGAACAAGCCCGCCTGCAGGCGGTCGAGCGCGTCGCCGCCGTGCAGGCCGCCAAGGATGAAGTGGTCGGCATCGCCAGCGCCGACGCCCGCGTCGCCACCCTGGCGCGCGAACGCGAGCGCCAGGCCTACGCCGCGCGCCAGACCGCGCAGATGCTGGCCCAGGCCGAGGCCGAAGCACTGGACCTGACCGTGCAGCGCGAACGCGCCGACCAGATCGCGCTCGAATCGGCCTTCAACCGCGCCGCCGCCGAAGTGCGCGCGCTGGAAGAAGCCCGCGCGCTGGCCCATCTGGAGCAGGAGCGTGAGCAGATCGCGCTGGCGAAGGCCGAATCCGAACGCAGCGCCGCGCAGTCGCTGCACCTGCGCCTGCAAACCGAAAAAGAAATCCGTGACGCCGCCATCCACCGCGAACGCCTGGAAATGGTCGCCGCCGCCAGCGCCAAGGCGCGCCGCGACGCCGACGCCAGCATCATGGCCGCGACAGAGGCGCGCATCGAAGTCGATAGCCAGCTGCGCGCCGTCGCGCTGGCCCGCGTGCAGGCCGAGCAGGAAGCCGAGCTGAGCACCCACGCCAGGGTCGAAGCCGAATCGCTGGCGATGGCGCAAGCCAAGCAGCGCCAGGTGGCGGACGAGCTCGCCGCCGAGGCGGCCCGTGTCGAGATGCAGGAACAGCAGCGCGCCGCCGCGCTGGCCGAGGAACGCGCCGCGCTGTCGCGCACGGCCGCCGAACTGGCCGCCAGCGTCAACGCCGCCGAGCAAGCCGAAGTGGCCACGATCGCGCGCCAGGTCGAGACGCAACACCAGTCCGACGCGCTGGCCAAGCAAAAGGCCGAGCAGGCCGAGGTATTGCTGCAAGCCGAACAGGCCCGCGCCGCCGACGAGCAGCAAGCCATCGCGGCGCTGAAGGAGAAGTTGGCGGCCGAGGAGGGCGCCAGCGCCGCCGCCAAGCATCGCGTTGCCGCCGAGCGTGCGCAGACCGAGGCATTGCGTCAGCAGCAGGAAGCCGAGCAGCGCCTGGCCGCCGCCGCCGACAAGCAAGCCGAAGCGGCAAGCATGATCGCCGCGCAAGTGGCGCTGGAAGCCGGGCAGCAAGCCGCCGCAGCCCAGGCGCTGGCCGCGCAAGCGCGACTGGCCGTGGAGTTGGGCGCGGTGCATGCCGAGCGCGCCCGGATCGAGCAGGACAAGGCCGCCGCCGCCGAAGCGCTGCTGCAGGCCGAGCGTGAATTCATCGAGACCGAGCGCGAATCGCTGGCGCTGATCGAGCAGAAGCTGGCGCAACAACGCTTGACGACGGCGTCGGAAGTGCGCGCTTCGAAGGCGATCGCCGGGCGTCTGGAGGCGGAGCAGCAGATCGCCGAGGCGGCACGTCGGCGCGCCGACGCGGAGCAGGCGGAAGCGGATGCGATGGCGCAGCGCGCGCAGGCTGAGCAGGCTGCGGCGCAAGCGGCGGTCGACAAGGCCGCAGGCCAGCAGGCGTTGCTGGAAACGGCCAAGGCGTACGCCAACATGCAGCGCAAAGTGGCCGACACGACGGCCGCGATGACCGCCGCCAAGCAGAAGTTGTTGGATTTGGAAACCCGCCGTCACGGCGCGGTGCAGAAGGCGCTGGATGGCGTGCAGGCCAGGGTGGAAGCGGCCGAAGGCGCCGTGGTGGAAACGCTGGACGCGGCCCGCGCCCGCAAGGAAGCGCGTCAGGCCCAGCCGGTGTGGCGCGCACGCTGATCGCAGTGTGCGCGGGGATGCTTGTCAAACATGCTGAACCAAATCGTGTTTTACTGCTGCACCTGCACCTTGGTGATGTAATACTCGGTCTCGCCGAAACACTGCGTCGGCACGCCCTTGTGCTGCGCGTAGCTCAAAATCACACGCTTGCCGGTGGCGTCGGTCAATTGCTTGGCCACGTTCTCATCGCGCACGCTGAACTCGAACTTCTCCGGTATCGCCCCCGGCATCGAGGTCAGCAAAATCTCCCCTTCCCACGTCTTGCAAATCCAGCCACGGGTGGAAAACTTTTGCAGGTAGCCCGCGCGCTCGCCATCCGAATAGGAAATATGCAACATCGCCCACGTATAGGCGACGAAGACCAGCAGGGTGGCAGCCACCAGGGCGATGAAATACAGAACGATACGCGATGATTTTGTCATAAGTAAGCCGGTTGAATATCCAGGTAAGTCCGCAATGTTTTCAATCTTATCATGCGGGGTGCAGTCGCTTGTGACGGATCGATGACCACAGCGATACGGCGATGAACGCCACCCCGGACAAGCCCGTAAACCACTCCGGAATATGGTATTTGACACTGGCCAGCATGATCAGTGCCAAAATACCGATCGCGTAGTGCGCGCCGTGCTCCAGATAGACGTATTCGTCCAAAGTGCCCTTGTGGACCAGGAACACCGTCAGCGAGCGCACGAACATGGCGCCAATAGCCAGGCCCAGCATGATGATGACGACATCCTTGGTGATGGCGAACGCGCCGATCACGCCGTCAAAGCTGAACGACGCGTCCAGCACCTCCAGATACAGGAAGCCGCCGATGCTGCCGCGCGAGACGGCCGAGACCACGGCGCCGACGCCGGCCTCGGTGGTGTCGCCGTCCTCGGCAGGCGGGTCTTCCTCCAGCAGGCTGCTGATCCAGCCCACCGCCAGATACACCAGCACGCCGACCACGCCGGCCGTCAATACACTGAACTTCTCCGTTTCCGGCACCAGGTAGACGCAGCCGAACACCGCCGCCAGGGCCAGCAGCACGGCCAGGCTCTCGGTGCCGTGCTCGCCCAGCTTGGCCTCGATCCAGCCCAGCCAATGCAGCTCTTTTTCCTCGTCGAACAGGAAATTGAGGAACACCAGCAACAGGAAAGCGCCGCCGAAGGCCGCCACCTGGGCATGCGCGCCGGTCAGGTAGCGCGAGTATTCGTCGGGATTCTTGGTTGCCATGGTCCACACGTCCATCAGGCCCAGGCCGGTGGCCATGGATACGATCAGCAATGGAAACACCAGCCGCATGCCGAACACGGCCACCAGGATGCCGACCGTCAGGAACAGCTTGCGCCAGAATTCGTTCCAGTGGCGCAGCACGGAGGCGTTGACCACGGCATTGTCGAACGACAGCGACACTTCCATGATGCCCAGCACTGTGCAAATCCACAACGCTTGCAGCAGGCCGGAACTGCCGCCGTGGTTGAAGCCCCACCAGCCGGCCAGGGCCAGGAGGATGAAGGTGACGATGAAGGAAATGCCAAAATGTCGCATGATTGTCTTTATTGAAATGATGTGATGTACCGAATTTTAGCTGACTTGCTTCCGCCACTGTGAACCCATCTGCGATAATTGCGCCACAAAAATGCAAAGGAATTCCGGATGGACATCGCTTACCTCGTCACGCCCCTGATTACCTGGGTCACCGTCGGCCCGATCAAGTTTCTAATTAATAGCGCAAAGGCGCGCAAATGGGCCTTTAATTTGGTCGGCAACGGCGGCTTTCCAAGCAATCACAGCGCGGTGGTGTCGAGCATGGCGACCCTGATCGCGCTGCGCGAGGGCATCGGGCATCCGGCGTTCGGCGTTGCCGTGACGTTGTGCTTCATCGTCGTGATCGACGCCAACAGCCTGCGCCAGCACGTCGGCAAGCAGGCCGCCGCAATTAATCGACTGGCGTCGGAGGAGGGGCGGCCCGCCGCCGTTGCCTCCGGCCACACCTGGCTGCGCGAACGCATGGGCCACACGGTGGTCGAGATCATCGGCGGCCTGTGCACCGGCATCGCGATCGCGCACGCCATCCACGCCATCTTCGGGCGGGGTTGATTCCATCCGGGACCGTTGAGATACCTCGGAGGCACGTAGGGAGGATTAGCGCAGCGTAATCCGCCAGGCTCCGTCGGCGGCTCATGGCGGATTACGCGCCGGGCGCTAATCCGCCCTACGTGTCTCCCGGGTTTGCCGGTAGCCCGGGCCGTATTTTTCCGTCCACTTACCGTTCATCCCCCAATTCGGCATTTCAGCCACAAATTCTGCCGTCCGTCGCACGTCGATTGACCTCTGCGAGCCACTCGGGGATACTCTGCGCGCTGTAGTCTGGCTAAAATACTAATAGCACCACGTCCACTATCTCGGAGAACTTTATGTTGCGCAAAACCCTACTCGCTCTCGCCGTCGCTGCAGCCTTGGTTGCATGCGGCAAGTCTGCCAAGGAGCCCGAGAAAGGGGCGGCGGCCTCGGCCACCGCCAAGGCGGAAGGCAAGGGCGACAAGGATGCCAAGAAAGAGCCCGAGGTGGTGTTGCAGATGGCGCAGGAAGATATCCTGGCCGTCGAATCGAACGCGCTCGCTTCCGGCCCGGTGATCACCGGCTCGATCCAGCCAGAGCGCCGCGCCGACCTGCGCGCCGAAGTCGGCGCCGTCGTAATTCAAGTACTCAAGGAAAACGGCGAGGCCGTCAAAAAGGGCGACGTGCTGGTGCGCCTGGACGAGACCTCGATCCGCGACAGCCTGACCTCGGCCGAGGAAGCCTCGCGCGCGGCCCAGCAGTCGCTGGCCCAGGCCGAACGCATGCACGAACGTAACACCACCCTGCGCGCCTCCGGCATGGTCTCGACCCAGGCGCTGGAAGACGCCGAAATCCGCCGCAACAACGCCCTCAGCGACCTGTCGGCGGCCCGCTCGCGCCTGGTGGCGGCGCGCCAGCAGCTGAGCCGCACCACCGTGCGCGCGCCGTTCGACGGCATCGTCAGCGAACGCAAGGTGTCCAACGGCGACACCGCCCAGGTCGGCAAAGAGTTGATCAAAGTGATCGATCCGTCGAGCATGCGTTTCGAGGGCCTGGTCTCGGCCGACAAGATCGGCGAGGTCAAGGTCGGCCAGCCGGTGCTGTTCCGCGTCAACGGCTATCCGGGCCAGAACTTCAGCGGCAAGATCAAGCGCGTCGATCCGGCCGCCAACGCCGTCACCCGCCAGGTCGAGGTGCTGGTCGAATTCGCCGAATCGGCGCAGCCCCGCGTGGCCGGCCTGTACGCCGAAGGCCGGGTCGAGTCGAAATCGTCGTCGTCGCTGATGGTGCCGCCGTCGGCGCTGGTGCAGGCCGGCGACAGCAATTATGTGTGGCGCGTCAAGGGCGGCACCTTGAACAAGGCACAGCTGACCATCGGCGCCCGCGACGAGCGCAGCGGCCGCTGGCAGGTGCTCTCCGGCCTGGCCGCCGGCGACACCATCGTGCGCGTGCCCGGCTCGGGCTTCAAGGATGGCCAGAAGGTCGTGCTCAGCGCGCCGAAGCCGGCGACTTCGGCCACCGCGTCGGCCTCGGCGTCCACCGCGGTAGAAAAATAAGGAATCACCGCCATGTTCTTATCCGATTTCAGTATTAAACGGCCGGTCGCGACCATCGTCCTGATCGTCGCCATGATGTGCCTGGGCCTGATGGCCCTGAGCAAATTGCGGGTCAACCAGAATCCCGACGTCGAAGTGCCGTTCATCGTCGTCATGATCCCGTATCCGGGCGCGTCGCCGGAGACGGTCGAGCGCGAGATCGTCAACCGGCTGGAAAAGTCGTTCCAGTCGATCACCGGCGTGACCGAGGTCAATTCGACCGCGTCCGAGGGCCAGGCGCGCGTGTTCATCAAGTTCGCCTTCAGCAAGAACCTGATCGAGGCGTCCGACGAGATCCGCAATTCGATCGCTTCGGTGCGCTACAAGCTGCCGATCGAGATGCGCGAGCCGATTCTGCAACGCATCGACACCTCGGCCCAGCCGGTCATGCAACTGGCGCTGTCGTCGAGCGTGCAAAGCCACGCCGTCATCTCGCGCCTGGCCGAGGACAAGCTGGCCGACCGCTTCCGCGGCATCGACGGCGTGGCCTCGGTCAACATCGACGGTTCGCTCAAGCGCGAGCTGAGCGTGCTGCTCAAGGCCGAGAAGCTGCGTGAGTATAATGTTTCCGTGGGTGATGTCGTCAACGCCTTGCGCAACCAGAACACCAATGCGCCGGTGGGCAAGGTCAAGGGCGAGCTCGACGAGAAGAGCATCCGCCTGGTCGGCCGCATCGAGCGTCCCGAGGACTTCCAGCAGGTGGTGGTCAAGCGCAATGGCGACGAGCTGGTGCGCCTGGCCCAAGTGGCGACGATCGAGGACGGCTTCGCCGAGATGAGCTCGCTTAGCGTGCGCTCGGGCAAGCCCAACGTCGGTATTTCGATCACCCGTTCCAAGGACGCGTCGACCGTCACGGTGGCGCGCAAAGTCAAGGCGATGGTCGAGGAAATGCGCAAGGAGCTGCCGACCGGCGCCACCCTGGAAGTGACGGAAGATGGCGGCGAGGACGCCGAGAACAGCCTTAACAACGTGATCGAGGCGCTGGTGTTCGGCGCCGGCCTGACCATTTTCGTGGTCTACGCGTTTTTGAATTCGTGGCGTTCGACGATGATCACCGCGCTCAGCCTGCCGACCTCGGTGATCGCCGCCTTCATCGGCGTCTGGCTGTGCGGCTTCACCCTGAACTTCATGACGTTATTGGGCCTGTCGCTGGCGATCGGCGTGCTGATCGACGACGCCATCGTGGTGCGGGAAAACATCGTGCGCCACATGCAGATGGGCGCCGACCGCCGCACCGCCGCGCTCAACGGCACGGCCGAGATCGGCATGGCCGTGGCCGCCACGACCTTCTCCATCATGGCCGTGTTCATTCCGGTGGCCTTCATGCCCGGCATCACCGGCGAGTGGTTCCGTCCGTTCGCCTTGACGGTGACGTGCTCGGTCGCGGTCTCGCTGCTGATCTCGTTCACGCTGGATCCGATGCTGTCGGCCTTCTGGGGCGACCCGCCGGACCACCACACGGCGCCGCGCAAGGGCCTGGGCCGTGTGCTGGAACGCTTTAACAACTGGTTCGACCATCAGGCCGATCGCTACGGCAACGTCATCGCCTGGGCATTACACCACCGCAAAGCGATGGCCGTGCTGGCCGTGCTCACCTTCGCCGGCGCGCTGGCGCTGCAGGCCAAGCTGGGCGGCTTCAGCTTCCTGCCGGCGTCGGATTTCGGCACCATCGCCATCGACGTGCGGGCGCCGTCGTCGGCCAGCCTGGAATACTCGCGCCTGAAGCTGGACCGTGCCGCCAAGGTCGCCTTCACCATCAAGGAAACCAAGCAGACCAACGCCTATGTCAACCCGACCGGCGGACGCATTTACGTTGACATCGGCAAGAAGACCGAGCGCAAGCGTTCGGCCAACGAGATCGCCAAGGAATTGCGCGAGAAGCTGGCCGGGCTGGTCGGCGCCGAGTTCACGGTGCTGGAAGATTTGAGCAACAACGCCAGCAAACCGGTGGAGATCCAGTTCACCGGCGCCGACTCGCGCAAACTGATGGAAATTACCAACGCTTATATGGAGCGGTTGCGCAAGGTGCCGGGCGCGGTCGACGTCAGCCTGTCCGAGCAGGATCCGAAGGACGAGCTGCAGATCGAACTGAACCGTGGCTTGGCGAACTCGATGGGCATCGCCGCCGGCGACGCCGCCCAGGCGTTGCGGGTGGCCTTCGCCGGCATCGAAGTGGGCGACTGGGTCGACCCGACCGGCGAATCGCGCGACGTCGCCGTGCGCCTGGCGCCGGAGGACCGCACCAGCGCCGAGAACATCGAGCGCCTGCCGATCAGCGTGGCCGGCACCAACCAGATGGTGCCGCTCGACCAGATCGCCAGCGTGACGATGGGCAAGGGCCCGTCGACCATCAAGCACAAGGATGGCAAGCGCATCATCTCGGTGAGCGCCAACGCCCAGGGCCGTTCGCCGGGCGAGGTGACCAACGACGCCATGAAACTGGCCAAGGAAATCGACTTCCCGCCGGGCTATGGCCTGTCGCTGGGCGGCGCCGGCAAGGACATGAACGAAGTGTTCAGCCAGATGATGATCTCGCTGCTGGCCGGTATCGGCCTGATGTATTTGATCCTGGTGATGCAGTTCGGTTCGTTCACGGCGCCGATCGCCGTCATGCTGTCGCTGCCGCTGTCCCTGATCGGCGTGGTGCTGGGCTTGCTGATGACCAAGGGCACGATTAACCTGATGAGTTTGATCGGGGTGATCATGCTGATGGGTCTGGTGGCGAAGAATGCCATCCTGCTGCTCGACGCCGCCCGCAAGCGCGAGGAGGAGGGCTACAGCCGCGAGGACGCGTTGATGTACGCCGGCCGCATGCGCCTGCGTCCGATCCTGATGACGACCTTCGCGCTGATCGCCGGCATGTTCCCGGTGGCGCTGGCGTTGGGCGAGGGCGGCGAGTTCTACCGTCCAATGGCGATCGCCATCATCGGCGGCACGATCACCTCGACCGTGCTGACCTTGCTGATGGTGCCGACCTTCTACGACAGCATCGAGATCAACAAGGATAGCCTGGCGGTCAAGTATCACCGCCGGGTCGACCACTGGACCGGCCGCTTCGGCGTATGGGGCACGGCGCTCGCGTTCGTTCAGACGGCGATCGAGGTGCTGCTGTTCCTGACCTTGATCCGCTTCGTCTACCGCTCGCTGATGTGGGTGGTCGGCAAGGTCACCGGCAAGCGCGGCGGCACGCCGCCGACCGTGGCGCCGAACGTGTCGCTCAACAAGAGCGCCTTCGATCCGCAATAACTGCGGGGGTCAAGTCTGACATTCGGACACGGTCTCCGCCGTAAGGTCACGCTACGGACCAGTTCGTGTCCGAATGACAGACTTGACCCCGGAGTTGGAGTTGAAAAAAGGGCTTCGGCCCTTTTTTTCGTCTGGAATGCAGAGCAGGTGCTCGGTTTCAAGGTGAAAATTAGTGTTTGCCCTCTAGTAACACACCTTACGGCAAAGTTTATTAATGTAGTAAGCTGCTGGCCTTCCTGCACCAAATCCGTCCCGACCGGGTTGATTTGCTGTCGGACCAGAAAAAACCTGGCGCAAAGTCGCCGACTACAATGAGAGACTCCACCATGCAACGCAAACACCTTCCCCTGATTATCGCCGCCGCCCTGAGCCTGATGACCACCGGCGCCAACGCTTCCGGCTACCGTTTCGGTTCGCAGAGCGTGTCCGCCCAAGGCACCGCCGACGCCAGCGGCGCCGAAGCCAACGACCCGTCGACCATCTTCTACAATCCTGCCGGCATGTCGCGCCTGGAAGGCACGCAGATCAGCGCCGGCGCCACCGTCGTGGTGCCGCATTCGACCTATACCGATAGCGGCTCGACCCGTTTCACCGGCTCGCGCACCGGCGGCACCCAGGCCAACGACTACGCGCCTGATTCCGTGACCGCGCCGTCGCTGTATGCGACCAGGAAGTTGAACGACCAATGGGCGGTCGGCCTGGGCCTGTTCGTGCCGTACGGCGCCAAGCTGAACTACGGCAGCACCTGGAACGGCCGCTACGCGCTGACCGACGTGCTGGTCGAGGCGATCACGCTCAATCCATCGGTGTCGTTCAAGCTGAACCAGCAGCACTCGTTCGGCTTCGGCATCGACGCGGAACACATGAAGGCCGAACTGGGCCAAGCCGTCGACGTGCCGGGCACCATCGCCGCGCTGCGCACACCGGCCAACGCCGCGCAAGGCGCCGCGCTGATCCGTCAGATCACCGCGCTGGGCGGCAATCCTGCGCTGCTGGCGACCGCCGGCGACGGCCGTGGCGAGAACGAGGTCAAGGATTGGGGCTTCGGCTTCAACCTGGGCTACATGTTCACGCTGGACGAGAACACCCGCTTCGGTCTGAGCTATCGTTCGTCGATCAGCCACAAGATGAAGGGCAGCACCATCTGGGACTTCTCGAACGTGACCACCGACCGCGTTGTCAATGGCGTGCTGGCCAGTGCGTCGAACCGCGTGAACTCGGCCGCGTTGGTGTCGCTGCGCACGCCGGAGACCTTGTCGGCCAACGTCTTCCACCAGTTCGATTCCAAATGGGCCGGTATGGCCGACGTGACCTGGTCGCGTCATAACCGTCTGGGCAACCTGGACATCGAGTTCCCGGGCACGACCGAAGGCGCCGAGGTGATCCGTCAGCAGTGGAAAAACACGGTGCGCGTGGCGCTGGGCGGCAACTACGCCTACAACGAGAACGTGACCTTGCGCGCCGGTGTGGCGTTCGACGAGTCGCCGGTGCAAAACGCCGAGCTGCGCCACCCGGCGCTGCCGGACAGCGACCGCATGCAGTATTCGCTGGGCATGAACTGGAAGCTGGACCAGCGTTCGTCGATCGACCTGGCGTACAGCTATGTGGACTTCAAGGACGCGCAGGTGAACTACACGAACCAGTGCAACACCTTGTCGCGCACCTGCACCGGCAATGGCGAGACCACGCGCGGCACCTACAATACGCACCTGTCGCTGATCGGCATTTCGTACAACTACAAGTTCTGATCAACACCTAGCCCTCACGACGGTGTGTTTGCCGTCAACAACAATGCCGTCCAGCTCAGCTTGGACGGCATTTTTGCTTTTAGGCCAGCCGAAACGGCTGGAACCGCTCGGCGCCGTCAGGGGCGTGCGTGGCCGTTGATTTTTAAGTCGGTGAGCATGCCGATGTACAACGTGCCTTCGCAAGTGGCCGGCGCCCGGCGATGCGGCGCGTCGGCCACCTCGTCATGCCACGACAAAGAAACGTGATCGCTGGTGACAATGGCCTGGTTTGGCGCGCGCGTTAGCACACGCCAATCAATCGCCGGGGCGTAGGTGCTGGCGATCAGCGCCGCACGGCAGGAGACGAGCGCCTTTTCCATCATCACTTTCCTGGTCTTTTCGGCAGTGGGAAAGACCAGGCTGTAAAGCATGACAATACAGCCGGCGCATGCCAGTGGGACGAAAAACAGACCCAGCGCCAGTGCCGGCGCTCGGAGCGCCGGCTTGCACAAGGTCACGTTGTCGTCGGATACCTGGCCGTGGCGGTGTGTGCGCGCCTTGATGTAGAAAATCGTGCGAAGCGCGCGGTGAAGGAGCGACATGTTGGCCTTTGCCTGATTGGCGGTGAGGTGTCTCGCGCCATTCTAGGACTATTTGCCTGGAGAAATCTCCCCAATTGTTACGTATGATCCATACGCAACACTTCACAATTGCCACCCGCTCATGCCGCATGGCTTGCGCCGACGCTGAGCTTACTGGCCCGGTGGCGTGGTGGAGCCGCCGCTGCCGGTGCCGCCGGTGCCGCCGCTGCTGCCTGCGCCGCCGGTTCCGGCGCCGCTGCCGCCGCTGCTGGTGCCGCCGGCGCCCGTGCTGCCGGCACCGCCGCTGGTGCCGCTGCCACTACCCGTTCCACCCGAGCCGGCGCCGGTGGCGCCCGGTGTGGTGGCGTCCGGTGTCGGGCTGGGGGTGGTCGATGGCGTTGCCGGGGTCGTGCTTTCCGGTGTCGCCGACGGGGTTTGTGGCTGGTCGGCCGGGCGCTTGTTGCAGCCGGCCAGCAGCGCGACCGCGAAGGCCGCGCCCAAAACTACTTTGGTGGTTGTGTGCAGAGAAGTCATCATTCTTTCCTTTCAAAAAAAACGTCAGGGAAAAATTTAGACAGCGCGTGCGCGCGGGCGGTTCCCGCGATTTTCGGTCAGGCTGTTTTGCGCTCGCTGTCGCTGTCGACCGGCAAGTCGGCGTCGCTGTTGAAGACGCCAAGGTC
The DNA here is from genome assembly GCF_979254035.1 of Duganella sp. AC237. Classification (NCBI taxonomy): domain Bacteria; kingdom Pseudomonadati; phylum Pseudomonadota; class Betaproteobacteria; order Burkholderiales; family Oxalobacteraceae; genus Duganella; species Duganella sp. AC237. The sequence continues at coordinate 2,075,305 of NZ_CEEDEW010000003.1, forward strand.
GGTCTCGCCAAGCACCCGGCTGGTGACGGTGCCAGCGGTAATTGAACCACTGACGTTTAGCGCGGTGCGGCCCATGTCGATCAGCGGTTCGATCGAAATCAGCAGTCCGGCCAGCGCCACCGGCAGGTTCATCGAGGATAGCACGATCAGCGCGGCGAACGTCGCACCGCCGCCGACCCCGGCTACGCCCACCGAGCCGATGGTGATGATGGCCAGCAGCGGCAGGATGAAGTGGACGGTAAACGGGTCGATGCCGACGGTGGGGGCGATCATGACAGCCAGCATGGCCGGGTAGATGCCGGCGCAGCCGTTCTGGCCGATGGTGGCGCCGAACGAGGCGGCGAAGTTGGCGATGCCTTCCGACGTGCCCAGGCGCAGCGTTTGCGTCTGCACGCTCATCGGGATGGCGCCGGCGCTGCTGCGCGAGGTGAAGGCGAAGGTCAGCACCGGCAGGATTTTCTTGACGAAGCGCACCGGGTTCAAGCCGGCGCCGGTGACGATCAGCAGGTGCACCACGAACATCAGCAACAGCGCGCTGTACGAGGCCAGCACGAAGTCGATCAGGTGCAGGATGTCGGTATAGCTGGAGGTCGACACCACCTGCGCCATCAGCGCGAACACGCCGTACGGCGTCAGACGCAGCACCAGGGTGACGATGCGCATGACGATGGCGTGCGCGACCTTGATGAAGTTGTCGAAGGAGGCAAAGATGTCCGGCTTCTTGTCGTGGATGCCGGTGGCGGCGATGCCGATGAAGACGGCGAAGATCACCACGGCGATGGTCGAGGTCTTGCGGGCGCCGGTCAGGTCGAGGAAGGGATTGGCGGGGATGAAGCTGAGCAGCATGCTCGGCAGCGAGATCGCCTGCGCCGCTTCGACCTTGCCTTGCAGGTAGACGCCGCGCGCGATGTCGGCCGCCGAGGCGGTCAGGCCGACGGCCGTCAGGTGGAACAGCTTGGCCATCAGGATGCCGATGCCGGCCGCGATCAGGGTGGTGACCATCAGGGTGCCGATGGTCAGCGCGCTGATCTTGCTCAGCGAATCCATGCCCTTTAATTTGAGGATGGCGGCGATGATCGAGACCATGATCAGCGGCATGATGATCATTTGCAGCAGCTTGACGTAGCCCGAGCCGATGATGTCGAGGTATTCGCCGGTGGTTTTCAACTCGGCCGAGCCGGCCCCGTAGATCGCCTGCAGCGCCGCGCCCAGCACGATGCCCAGCCCCATGCCGGTGAACACGCGCACCGAAAAGGACGCGTGCTTGCGCTGCTGCGCGTAGAGCACACCCAGCAAAACCACCGCCGCCAGCAAGTTCAACCCCACGTTTATCGCCATTGCCCACCCTTTGCCACAAATTAGACAGATTACCCGCCACCACACATTCCCTTGCATCAAGCAGAAAATGCTGAGCGGTCGGTCATTTTATATGCGTTTCTCGATATAAACGAGGCCGTTATCCCGCATAAAGCGAATATTTAGCTATATGGCTATACGTTTTTTTCATAAGCGGCCCCGGTGCCCGTCGGCCGCGTCTGTTACCCGTAGCGCAACGGCGAGCACGATCCATGCCAAGCTCTTCGAGAAATCGACTCATTCAGGATTTGAACCAGATATCAAACCGCGTCGTCCCATCCCCGGTCGCCGCCAGCCGATAAGCGAAGCCGTGCCGGTTCATCACCTCGCGCACGAACAACAACCCGATCCCCTGGCCACCCTTCTTGGTGGTGAAAAACGGCGTGAACAACTGCCGCGCCGGTATCTTGCCCAGGAGGTTGCCCGAATCAGTGACCGACAACCCCACGCCATCCGCTTCATTTTTCAGCGCGAACGCGATAAACCGCTCGCCGAGCGCCGCTTCCTCCACCGCCTCCATCGCGTTCTTGACCACGTTTAGCAGCGCCTGCTCGATCAAATGCCGGTCCAGCCCTACGGCCGGCACCTCGTCGCAGCGTTCCCAGCCGATGCGGATGCCACGGGCGCGGCACGGCTCGCGGTACAGATACAAGATGTCGTCCATGATGTCGCGCACGGCGCTGGGACGCAGCTCCGGCGCCGGCATCTTGACCACGCGCGTGAAGCGCTCGATGAACTCGCCGAGGCTGACATTGCGCCGCTTGACGGCGACGATGGCGGTGCTGAAGTCGTCGCCGTCGCGATCGTTCAGCTGGCCGCGGTAGTACAGCAGCGAGTCGAGCACCGAGCCGGTGGCGGCCACGGTATTGTTGACCTCATGCGCCAACACGCGGATCAGCTTGTCGTAGGTATCCTTTTCCGAGCTTTCCAGTTCCTCGGTCAGCTCCTCGATCAACAGAAAGTGGCGGGCGAAGCCGCGATCGTGGAAGTGGCCGCGCTGGGCCCGGTAACGGCGGCCGTCGGCGTCGGTCAGCAACTGGCTATCGCCCAGCGGCAGCAGGTCGAGCTGCGCCAGCAGCACGGTGCGGTTGTCGAGTTCCAGCAGCAGCTCGCCGGCCTGCACTTGCTGGCCGAGCTTGGCCTGGACCTTGGCGACGCGCGTCTGGATCGGGCTGGCGACCAGCGCTTCGTGAATCGGGATGACGATGCCGGAGGCGTTGATGGTGTTGGCGATATCGCCAACGCGCACTTCGGCGATGCTGGCGCTGTCTGCCGCCACGCTGGGACTGACGGCGTGGTTGATGCCCCAGGCGCCGACGCACAGCGTCGCGAGCAGCGCGGCGATGGCGAGCACGGTGTTGCGGCGGCGGTTGGCGATGATCGTGGGGCTGAGGGCCTGGTCCATAGTGATGCGTGACTGCGTGAGTGTGGTTGTGTCGCCCTCACTATTGCAATCGCCGTGCCACCGGGTTGATTGGTGATTAAATCATATAAATCAATGCGATAGCGACGCCTGCCGGGCTGCGGGCGCGGCGCCCCTTGCCCGGCTTCGCCCACCATCGTCCGGAAACGGACACCCTATTTCACGCAAGTGAGTTACGCGATTGAAGTCATGGCGTAAGTGTGTGCGTGTGGAAATTTACCAACCGTTGATGTAAATCAATGTGTTACGGTTGTGCTCGGAATGTCTTTGTTGGAGAGCCGTCATGACTATCAAAAAAATTGTTGTCGCACTGCTTATGTTGCCTGCGTTCGCCATCGCGGCCGATGATGAGATCGCCACCGACCGGCCGGATTTCGTCGAGTCGAGCAACGTCGTCGGCAAGGGCCGCTTTCAGATCGAAACCAGCTTCGCCGCCGATCGCAACAAGGCCGACGGCGTCAAGGATAAAGCATACTCGACACCGACCTTGCTGCGCTATGGCATCTCCGACACGTGGGAAATCCGTCTGGAGACGGACGGGCGCATGCGCGCCACCACCACCGACCTCGCCAGTGGCGCGCGCTCGACCGACAGCGGTTATGGCGACGTCTCGCTCGGCGTTAAATGGCATATCGCCGACGAGAACGGCGCGTCGCCGTCGATGGGCGTGCTCGCCCACGTGGACCTCGACACCGGCTCGGCGCCGTTTCGCGCGCAAGGCAAGGGCGGTTCGCTACGGCTGGCCGCCGAGTGGGAATTCGCCGACGACTGGTCGCTCGGCGTCATGCCCGGCCTGGCCTGGCTGCCCAACGACAACGGCGACCGCCACACCACCGGCATTTTCGGCATCGTGCTGGGCAAAGGGTGGACCGATCAGCTGCGTACGTTTGTCGAGTACTCCGATGAGAAGATCGCCCGGGCGCGCGACGGCGGGACCATCAGCACGCTTGACGTCGGCGTGGCCTATCTGCTGACGAAGACTGTGCAAATCGATACGGCACTGTCGCGCGGACTCAACAGCCGAACGCCCGACTGGAGCTGGACCGTCGGCCTTTCCATGAAATTTTAAGCAGGAGTTCCCATGCGGTTGACGATCAGGCAGCGCTTGCTGGTATCCAATGTGGTCACGCTGGCGTTTGTCAGCCTGGTTGGGGTGGTCGGTTACGTGGCGGTGCACGTGCTGGACGGGGCGATCAGTTCCATCAGCACCAACAGCGCGGCGATGAAAGATCAATTGCAGGCCGATATGATGCATGACGCGCTGCGCGCCGATGTGCTGGCCGCGCGTCTTGCCGCCGAGAAGAACGATCCGGCCGAGGTCAAGGGCGTGCGCGAAGACCTGGCCGAGCACATGGCCCTGTTCCGCAAGGGCATCAAGGATATGGAGGCGGCCGACATCGATGCCGAGGTCCGCGCCGCGATCGCGACGGTAAGGCCAGACGTCGAGCGTTACCTGAAGAACACCGAGGAAATGGTCGAGCTGTCGCTGACCAACAAGGATGCGGCGCAGGCCAAGTTCGGCGGCTTCATGGACAGCTTCCGGGTGCTGGAAAAAAGCATGTCGACGCTGAGCGACCTGATCGAGAAGAACTCGGAGTCGGCCAAGGAGGTCGGCGACAGCGCGGTGGCCAACTCGCGCTACCAGATCATCGGGTTTTCACTGCTGGCGGTGATCGTGGCGCTGGTGATCGGCCAACTGATCACCCGCTCGATCATGCAGCCCTTGAACGAGGCGGTCCGGTTCGCGGAGCGCGTGTCGAAAGGGGATCTGTCCGGCAGCATGACGCTCGACGCGGCGGATATCTCTGAGACGGGCTTGCTCAAGCGCGCGCTGTCCAATATGAACGCGAGCCTGCACACCATCGTCAGCCAGGTGCGCAGCGGCACCGACGCCATCGCGCTGGCGTCGAGCGAAATCGCCACCGGCAATATGGATCTGTCGTCGCGCACCGAGTCGCAGGCCAGCTCGCTCGAGGAGACGGCATCGTCGATGGAGGAGTTGACGTCGGCGGTGAAGCAAAATTCCAGCAACGCGGGCCAGGCCAACGATCTGGCGTCGTCGGCGGCCAGCGTGGCCAGCAAGGGCGGGGCGGTGATGACGCAGGTGGTCGAGACGATGGGCGCCATCAACGCCTCGTCGCAGAAGATCGTCGACATCATCGGCGTGATCGAGGGTATCGCGTTCCAGACCAATATCCTGGCCTTGAACGCAGCCGTGGAAGCGGCGCGCGCGGGCGAGCAGGGCCGTGGCTTCGCGGTGGTCGCCTCCGAGGTGCGCAGCCTGGCGCACCGGTCCGATTCGGCCGCCAAGGAGATCAAGCAGTTGATCGACGCGTCGGTGGCGCAGGTGGGGGCGGGCAGCGTGCTGGTCGGCCAGGCCGGCGGCACGATGGACGAGATCGTCAACGGCATCGGCCGCGTCAGCACCATCGTCGGCGAGATCGCCACCGCCAGCCGCGAGCAGGAACTGGGGATCGAGCAGATCAATCAAGCCATCGGCAGCATCGACAGCACCACGCAGCAGAACGCCGCGCTGGTGGAACAGGCCGCGGCGGCGGCCGGCGCCCTGCAGGCGCAGGCCGACCAGCTGGCCGAAGCGGTGAAGGTCTTCCGGCTGTCGCGTTAGGACCGGCGCAGCCGCACGACGCCGATGAGTCCCATTCCGGCCAGCAGCAGCGTGAGCGGGCCAGGCTCGGGCACCGGCGACGCGCTCTGGAAGCTCAGGTCGTCCATCACGTACGACCCTTGAAAGCCGCTCGAGACCACGATCGCATCGATGGTGCCATTCCAGCCGGCGTCCAGGTAGGCCGGCACGTCCGACAGTTGCAGCAGCGCCGAGCTGGCGACCAGCTGGTTTCCCTTATATAAATCAAAGCGCACGCTGCTGTCGCCGTATCCCGAGAACCAGGCGCCGTTGAAAACGGTTGGCGCCAGGAAGCGGATGGTGCTGGCGACCGGCCCGCCGTCGATCCAGTCCGTCGTCACCCTGCCAGTGCCCGAATGCGGGGTGAACGGCGCCTGCTCGCCGGTGAACACCGACAGGCCGGATGCCGACCAGTCCAGTCCGCCGTAGTTGTCGGGTACGTGGGCGTAGCCGTCGGGACCGACGATGTCGTCGAAGGTGAGCACACCGGCCGAGGCCAGGGATGTGGACAGCGCGATGACGGCGCTGAAGGCCAATTTGCGGATGATGGAATGCATGAATGTCCTGTTGAAGTAAGTTAGAAAACAGCGCGGCCGGCCGCGCCGACTGCTTAAGCCTGGCCCAGGGCCGGATCGCTGACCGTGTGCCGGCCGGTTTCGACGCGGCCGGCGAAGCGTCGCAGGTAGTCGGGCTGGCCCGACACCGTGGCGCTGAAGTCATACCAGCAGCCGTTGCCCGCCACCGGAATGCGCAGCACGAGTTCGCCGCGCGGCGCAACCGTGTGGAGCTGCCTCAGCGACGCATAGGCGTTCGCGTTCAGGTTGAACGTGCAGGCGGCGGCGCCCGCATTGACAAGGCGGACCACCAGCTCCGCCGTGGTGGCGTCGCAGCGCACCTGCACGTCCGGGCGCGGCTGGCCGGCCGCGACGGCGCGCAGCGCGCTGCCGGTGAAGTGGCGGTGGTAGCCGTTCGGCCCCAGCACCCACAGGTCATAGGCGCCGCCGACCGCCGGCGTCCAGGTATCCGACAGCGATTTGCCCGGCTCGACGGCGTAGCGGCGCGGCACCGCAGCCAGGTTCTTGCGGTCGTACACATGGAAGACCGCAGCCTGGCGGCCGGTATTGACGAAGCCCAGGGCGACCCGCACGGCGTTCATCGTGGCGCCGGGCTGCACCTCGCAGGTAGTGGCCAGCTCGTAGGGCAGCGCGCGCGACGGCCGGGTGCCGGCGGCCTGCGCCGGCATGCTCGGCGAGGCCGGGGGCCGGATCTGCGACAGCCGCTGTTGCGCGGCGCGCAGGGCGTCGGCCTGGCTTTTGTTCTTTTTACCCGACAGCTGCGGCAGCGCCTCGGAATTGGGCGTGGCAAAGTTGAAGGCGCTCGTCAAATCGCCGCAGACGGCGCGGCGGTAGGCGCTGATGTTCGGCTCCTGCACGCCGAAACGCGCTTCCAGGAAACGCAGCACCGAGGTGTGGTCGAACACCTGGGAGTTGACCCAGCCGCCACGGCTCCACGGCGAAATCACGAACAGCGGCACCCTCGGACCGGGGCCGTAGACGCGGCCGTCCGGGGCGGGCTGGCCCGCGCTGCCGGCCGGTTTCGGATAGTTATGGTATTCGGGCGACAACTGCGCCTGGGGCAGCGTGGTCTTGCCGGCGTACCCGCCCTGGCCGTCGGGCGACGGCGCGGACGGCGAGGGCGCATGGTCGAAATAGCCGTCGTTCTCGTCGTAGGTGACGATCAGCACGGTCTTGCTCCAGACCTCGGGGTTGGCCGTCAGGGCGTCCAGCACCTCCTGGACGAACCACGCGCCTTGCACCGGGCTCGACGGGCCGGGATGCTCGCAATAAATCGACGGCGCGTTGACCCACGATACCTGCGGCAGCTTGCCTTCGCGTATGTCGCGCTTGAACGCGTCCAGGTACTGCTCGGGCTGGGTGCCGGGCAGGGTGTTGGCGACGCCCTTGTACAGCGGGTTGCCGGCGTTGTCGGTGGCGGCATCGTAGGCGCGGTAAGGCAGTGCCTGGCCGGTGTCGGTGTAGGGGCGGCCGGGCGCGCCGCCGCTGGAGACGGGGTAGCCGGACGCGATGTTGGCGCGCCGGAATTGCCGGAACGCGCCCAGCATATTGTCGCCCCATTCGTCCGGCATGTTCTGGTAGCTCATCCAGCGCACGCCGGCGGTTTCGAGGCGCTCGGCGTAGGTGGTCCAGGTGTAGCCGGTGTTGACGCCGCCAGGCAGGCCGTCGATCGCGTCCCATTCGTTGCTGACGAAGGCGGTGCCGGTGGGCACCGCGCCATTGGTGCCGGTCAGGAAGAACGAGCGGTTGGCATCGGTCCCCGTGTGCATCGCGCAGTGGTAGGCGTCGCACAAGGTGAACGCATTGGCCAGCGCGAACTGGAACGGAATCTCGGCTTCCTTGAAAAAGCCCATCGAAATCGGGTTTTTGTAGCGCGGCCACTGGTCCATGCGGCCGTGGTCCCACGCCAGCTGGCTGTCGAGCCAGTCGTGCGGCGTGCCGCTGGCGCGCTGCGCGTTGCCGGTGCTGCCGTCCAGATGGAAGGGCGACATGACGGTGCCGTTTGCCGCGCGCTGTTGCCAGACGTTGCGGCCCTCGGGCAAGGGGATCGGGAAACGGTCGCCGAAGCCGCGTACGCCGGCGAGCGTGCCGAAATAATGGTCGAAGGCGCGGTTCTCCTGCATCAGGATCACCACATGCTCGACGTCCCGGATGGTGCCGGTCGCATTGTTGGCCGGGATGGCGAGCGCGCGCTGTATCGACGGCGGAAAGGCTGCGTAGGCGCCGGCAGCGATACCCGCGCGGGCGCTGTTGAGGAGGAAGCTGCGTCGTGAGGTCATAGGCTTGGTGTGCGGACGTTGGGGGACACGCGCCGGGGAGGCGCGTTGCTTTGTTGTCTTCGTGTTACCGTTTTGCTGTGCGGCCCCGCTACTTTAGGTCGCAACTGTTACGGCTCAATGACAGACGGCAAGGGGATCCCGGAATTCCAGACACAATCGCTGCGGCTTCACGGCAGTCCGGCGTGCAGGTGGGCACGCCGGGGCGGCGGCGCCGGGCGGCGCCGCCTGGTCGATCACGCGGCGCCGATCCGCGCGAGGTGCTCGTTGTTGTCACGCAGGCGTGGCGCTGCGTGGCGGCGGGCAGGAACGTTGGCGCGACCGGTGGCGGGCGCGGCCGTCTGTAATGGCGCCAGCTTGAAGACGCCCACCAGCTGCGAGAGCTGCTGCGCCTGGTCTTGCTGTGCTTCGGCGGCGGCCGCCGCTTCCTCGACCAGCGCGGCGTTTTGCTGCGTGACGGTGTCCATTTCGGCGATCGCGTGGTTGATTTGCGCGATGCCGGCTTCCTGCTCCTGGCTGGCCATGCTGATCTCGCCCATGATGTCGGTCACCGATTTGACGGCGCCGACGATGCGCTCCATCGTCGCGCCGGCCTGCCCGACCAGTTCCGTGCCGGCGTCGACCTTGGCGACCGAGTCGTCGATCAGCGTTTTGATTTCCTTGGCGGCGGCCGCCGAGCGCTGCGCCAGCGTGCGCACCTCGGAGGCGACCACGGCAAAGCCGCGCCCCTGTTCGCCGGCGCGCGCCGCCTCGACCGCCGCGTTCAAGGCCAGGATGTTGGTCTGGAAGGCGATGCCGTCGATGACGCTGATGATGTCGACGATTTTCCTGGCCGAGCCGTTGATCTCGGCCATGGTGCCGATCACGTTCGACACCACGGCGCCGCCCTCGACCGCGATGGCCGACGCCGAGCGCGCCATGGTGTTGGCCTGGCGGGCGTTTTCCGAATTTTGTTTGACGGTGGCGGTCAGTTCCTCCATCGACGAGGCGGTCTCTTCCAGCGAGCCGGCCTGCTGCTCGGTGCGCGACGACAGGTCCTGGTTGCCGCTGGCGATTTCGGTGGCCGCCGTGACGATGGACTCGGCGCCGCCACGCACCTGGCGCACGATGCCGGACAAGCTGTCGCGCATCGACTGGATCGCGAACAGCAGGCTGTGCGCGTCGCCGCGCGGCAGCGCGATCGCCACCGCCAGGTCGCCGTCGGCGATGCTGGCGGCGATGCCGGCGACATAGGCCGGTTCGCCGCCGAGCTGGCTCAGCAACTGTCGCGAGATGAGCCACGCGCCGCCCATGCCCAGTCCCATCGCCGCCAGCCCCAGCACCAGCATCATGTTGCGGGAATTTTGATAGGTTTCCTCGGCGTCGGCGCGGGCTTTTTCCATCGCATCGCTCTGGTGCGCGATCATCGCGTCCAGGCGTTTCATATAGGTCATCTGCAGTTCACGCGTGTTGGTCAGCATGAATTCGACGGCCTGGTCGACGCCGCCGTCGCGGCGCAAGCGCATCACTTCGCCGATCGAGGCGGCGTACGGCGGATAGGCGGCCTTCAGCGCGTCGAACAGGCCTTGGCCGGTGCCGGACTTGACCATAACGTCGAGTTTTTCGCTGGCGACGACCATTTCCTTGAGCTTGTCGGTGACGATCAGCAGTTCCGTCTCGGCCTTGGCGTTATCGCGGATCAGCAGGCCGTTGCGCAGCGAGCGGGCGATCTTGTTATTGATATTCATCAGGTTCTGGGCTGCCAGCACCTTCGGATAGTTTTCGGTGACGATGGCGTTGGTGCCAGCGTTGAGCGTGCCGAGGTGATGGATGCTCAGGCCGATCATGACGGCCAGCATTGCCAGGATCACACCGAAGCCTATGCGCAGCCGTGTGCTTACCTTGATGTTCGCGTTTTTCATTTCACTTGTCCAATGGTCGAGAGGTCGAACTCGCGCGCCGCACCGGAATGACAGGTGCGGAGACGGTGGCGGGAATGGGGCCGGAGAAAAGGGGGAGATCGCGGGAGGGTTGGGCGATCGGTGCAGCGTGGGATGACCAGAAATATACGCGACAATTTTCCACATGGCAACTTGTTTCGCAATGTACTACTCATCGCTGATCAACCTGCCGGGCTGTGCGGTTGTAGGCGATGGGATCGTTTCTATATAAACTTTGCATTCTGCTCATTTTGCCAAGGTAAATGGAACCGATGAACACCACTTCTTCTCGTCTGGATGTGATCGATGCGTTGCGCGGCTTCGCCATCGTCTCGATCATGCTGCTCCACAATATCGAGCATTTCGACCTCTACTTCTCGCCGGCGGGCATACCCGATTGGCTGAAGCTGGTCGACAAAATGATCTGGGACAGCATGTTTTTCCTGTTCGGCGGCAAGTCCTACGCCATCTTCGCGCTGCTGTTCGGAATGACCTTTTACATCCAGTGGCATAGCCGCGAGCAGCGCGGCGAGGACTTCCGCCCCCGCTTCGCGTGGCGCCTGGCGTTGCTGCTGGCGTTCGGTCTGGTCAATTCAATGTTTTACCACGGCGATATTCTGAGCATTTATGCGGTGCTGGGTCTGGCGTTGATCCCCGTCGCGCGATTGCGGAGCGGCACGGTGCTGGCGATCGCCGTGCTATTGCTGCTGCAACCTTATGCATGGCTTGAGTTTTTCCAGGCATTACCAAATCCTGACGAGAAACTTGTCGACCCGGCGTCGTGGGCTTATTTTGGCAGGGCAAATGAATATATGGCGCATGGCTCGGCGGCGACGGTATGGTGGGGAAACCTGACCAACGGTAAAGTTGGGGTTATTCGCTGGAGTTGGGAAAACGGCCGCGTGTTCCAGATTCCCGCGTTGTTTATGCTGGGTATGCTCGCGGGCAGAAAAGGTGTATTTAAAAGCACCCCGGAAAACCAGCGTTTTTGGTCGCGGACGTTGTGCATCGCCGTGCTGGCGTTTATTCCATTCTATTTGCTGAAGTCTTATCCGGAATCGTGGAATGTCGGCCAGGCGATGCAACGGCCGCTGTTGGTCATTGTGACGTCGTGGTCGAATCTCGCGTTTATGGTGGTGCTGGTATCCGCCTTTACGCTGCTATTTTATTTCTGGCGCTGGCTGGCATTTTTCTCGCCGTTGGGAAGAATGAGTTTGACCAGCTATGTCGTGCAATCGCTGGTCGGCACGTCGATTTATTATGGCTTCGGCTTGGGCATGTATCAGCATACCGGCGCCAGTTATGCGCTGGCGATAGGTATCGTGCTGGCCCTGCTGCAGCGGCAGTTCAGCGTGTGGTGGCTGAAGAGCCATAAGCAAGGGCCGCTTGAAACCCTGTGGCACCGCGCCACCTGGGTGGGTTCTCCCAGGTAGGGCGTGCCAGTTATTGGCGCGAATAGACCAAAATAGAGCTTGCGGCGGGTGGCAGGAGGGTTTCCTTATTCTTCGGGCTACTCGTCGTCGGGATCGGTCCAGAGGATGCGTCCGTGACCCGCCTCATTAAGGCGGATGATAAACGGCGTGGCGGCAATGTCCGCCAGGCTGAATTCGAACCGGACGTCGTCCGCGTGGAATACATTATCCAGGCTGGCGCCGGCCGTTTCGATTTCGCGCCGTATCATTCCTTCCATCGCGTACGGTACGGTGCAGATTAAATGGCGCAGCTTGATAATGGCGATTTTCTCGGCGCTTAATAAAGCCTGCGCTACGCTGTCGGTATAAGCCCGCACCAAACCGCCCGCGCCCAATTTAATCCCGCCGAAATAACGCACGACAGTGGCCAATACGCCCTCCAGATCCTGATGCCTTAAAACATCCAGCATCGGCCGTCCGGCCGTTCCGCTGGGTTCACCATCATCGACCGCCGCCGATTGTCCGCCCGCTAATAATGCCCAGCATACGTGGGCCGCTTGGGGATGTTGCGCCCATAATTCCGCCACCACTTTTTGCGCGGCCGCCCGGTCCGTCATTGGCTGCACGCAGGCAATAAAACGGCTCTTTTTAATCAGCAATTCATGCTGGACGGGGGCGGTAATGGTTTGAGGCATTGCGGTGGTTTCAGGGCTGGCGGGGCGGTCGGAACCGCGTATGGTGCCAGATATCATTGGGAAATACAAAAAACGGGCGCCGGAGCGGCGCGATATAATCTCGCGGTATCGCTCAAACCTGGACGGACCAGCACCATGACAGACATTGCAGATCAAGAAAACGACGACGAACTGATGCGCCAACTCGGCCTGACGGCCAAGGGGTTTATGTTGTCCCGGATGGTAGGGCGTGTGTTTCTGCGCCTGACCGGCATTGTCGAGTATAACGGCACACATTACCCCTACGACCTGGTGCCGGCGCAGGGCGTGCTGGCCAAGCCGTCGAAGTGGCGCAAGATGGATGGCGACGCGCGCTCGGCGTTGCTGCGCGAGCGCGCCAGCGACGCCGTCGTCGCCGAACTGCACGGTTACGTCGGCGACTTCGTCCGCGAAATGGCCGATGCCTGCGACGATTGCGACCTGGACCCGCAGCCTTTCCTGCAAGCGCTGGCCGACATGCAAATCTCCGAGCCGGCCGGCACCGTGTTCGACCGCATCCGCCAGCGGCTGGAGCACGCCGTCGAGCGCGAGATGGAGGAGCAGCACGCCGAGCGCACCCGGCAAAGCATCAACCTGGCCGAATATCCGGCGTCGTTCGACGTCGCCCGCCGCATCAAGCGCAAGTTTATCGCGCTGCTGGGCCCCACCAATTCCGGCAAGACCCACCAGGCCATCGAGGCGCTGGCCAAGGCGCCCAGCGGCGTCTATCTGGCGCCGTTGCGGCTGCTGGCGCTGGAAAACTACGAACGGCTGCAGGGCATGGAGCAGCATGGCAGGCCGCTGGCCGTCAGTCTGGTCACCGGCGAGGAGCGGCGCCTGGTGGCCGGCGCCACCCACGTCGCCAGCACGGTCGAGATGCTCGATACGCGCACGCCGGTCGATGTGGCGGTGATCGACGAGATCCAGATGCTGGCCGACCGCGATCGCGGCTCGGCCTGGACCGCCGCCGTCTGCGGCGCCCCGGCCCACACCGTCTACCTGGTAGGGGCGCCGGAAGCGCGGCGCGCCATCGAAGTGCTGGCCGCGCGGCTGGAATGCGAGCTGGAAGTGCATGTGTTGAAGCGCAAGGGGCCGCTGTCGATGGAGCCGTCCGCCGTGCGCAAGCTGACCAACCTGCGGCGCGGCGACGCTGTCATCTGCTTCTCGCGCCGGGAAGTGCTGATGTGGCGCGACATGGTGACCGAGGTCGGCCTGTCGGTGGCCACCGTCTATGGCAATTTGTCGCCGGAAGTGCGGCGCGCGCAGGCCCAGCGCTTCCGCGAAGGCGCGGCCGACGTGGTGGTGGGAACGGATGCCATCGCCATGGGCTTGAATATGCCAATTGCGCGCATCGTGATGACTACGTCGGTTAAATACAATGGATATGAAGAGGAAGAGATCCCCGCCGCGCTGGCGCGGCAGATCGCCGGCCGGGCCGGGCGCTTCGGCGTGCACGAGGAGGGCCTGGTGGCCGGCTACGACAACGAGACGCACAATGTGATGCGCTCGCTGCTGCAGGAGAAGCCGGTGCCGCTGAAAACCACCGGCTTTGCCGTGGCGCCAACGTTGGAACATTTGCACCGGATTTCATCGGTGACCAACGAACACGGGCTGGCCAAGCTGCTCAAGCGCTTCGTGCACAACATCGATGTGCCGGACGGGTTCTTTTATCCGCGCATCACCGAGGACCAGTTCGAGCGGGCCGCCTGGCTCGATACCTTGCAGTTGACGGTGGCGGAGAAGTTCGCGCTGTCGCTGGTGCCGATCTCGTCCAAGGTGCATACCTTGCAGCACGCGTGGGAAGGCTGGGCCACCGCGCTGGCGCACAAGAAAATCACGCGCCTCATGCCGGAGCAGAATCCGCTGCACTTTATGAATTTGCAGGAGGTGGAGGACGCTTGCCGGCTGTATTCGGCCTACGCCTGGCTGGCCTATCGCCAGCCGGAGTACTTCCCGGACACGGAATTGGCGCAAAAGCTGTCGCGCGAAGCGTCGGAACGCGTCGATGCGATCTTGCAGGATCAGAACTCGGCCGCCCGCAAGCGTCAGCCGAAGAAATTCCGCCGCTGATCAATCACCCGGTTGCGGGTCGCCGTGCAGCTTGAAGCGGCAGGACAGTTTAAACGGCCGGGTCACGCCTTTGGGGTCGGACACCATCGGCAAGGCGAAGGATTGTTCGTCGAGCAGCTCCAGGGTCCAGGTGGTGGCGCCGAAGAAGTCGAAGTGGATGAGGTTGGGCTCGACCAATTCCAAGGCAGTGAAGGCGCCGGTCGAGTACATCGCGCCCAGCCGCGCGGCGTCGACGATGTCGAGCTGGGGGTCGAGCAGATAGATGCGCAACGTGTCTTCGTGGATGATGTCGTCGGTCAGGAAGATCAGGAAGTGGCCTTTCCAGCACACGGCTGCTTCCAGCACCGCGCCCTCGACGATTTTCCCCGTGGTTTCGCCATAGAGTATGAGTTCGCTGCGCGGCAGGTCGTCGGCGGTCTGCCGGGGGCGGATCGAGAGGTCGTCTGTCGAAAACAGTTTCATGATGGTCACCAGATCGAGCTGACGCCGAAGGCCGCCAGCGCGCCCCCGACGAAAGCGCCCACTGTAACGCAAACCGGCGCGCCGGGGCCGCATGCCAGGCCGGCCAGCGCGCCGCCGGCCATGCCACCGGCGATGCCGGCGCCGTTGATGGCGATTTCCTTGCCGGCCGCCCCCACTTTGTTGGTGGAGGTCGTCACGTTGTAGATCGACAATCCCAGCGACACGAAGATCACGCCGCGCCCCACGTACGAGAGCCGTGACATCGTTTGCGTGACGGCCGGATTGGACTTGCCGGCGGAACTGACGATGGAGGCGTAGACGATGTTGCGCTGCGAGGCGGTCAGGCGGGAGAAGATCGCGCCGGGGCCGTACATGCGGGTGGTCTGGCGGGCCACCAGTTCGTTGAGCGTGTAGCCGCGCGCCTTGATGCGCTGCGCCACCGCGCGGCCCACCGAGGTGCTGCGCGAACGGATGATGGTCATGACGGTATTGCGGGTTAGCTGGGCTTGCGCGGCCGCCTGGGCCCAGGTGATCCTGCCGGTGAAGGCCTCGGTGCGCAGCCGGTCCGCCATGAGCTTGATTTCGCGCGCGTAGGCGATGCGGGCGGAGGCGTCGATGGTCAAATGGGCGCCGGCGTTGGCAAGCTGCGCCTCGAGCGAACGGATTGTCTGCTCAAAGAGTTCCTGGTTCTCATCTTTCGTCGCTGTCGCCATGTCGCTCATCCCTGTCTAGTTATGGTGAAAAAATATGGTGAAAAATAAAGAGGAATTCACAGAGTAGAGCTATCCGGGGCGGGCGAATTGTGGCCGCGCAAGCGACTGCGCTAAGTGTTGCGCGACTAGCGACATGGCGCCTCGTTATTGCTGCATGTCAATAAGTTCATCCGCAGCAATGCGATGATCGACAGCCTGTGCGGTTCGACCATCGCCATCACGGCTGGGGGCGCACGGGTTGTCACGGATGCCACGATGGAAAAATTGCTGCCGTATGTCGAACGTGAACTGGGCCTGCTGCGGCAGGCCGGCGCCGAGTTTGCCGGACGCTATCCCAAGCTGGCCGGCAGCCTGGGGGCGGGCGGCGAGGGCGGCGCCGATCCGCACGTCGACCGGCTGATCCAGGGCGGCGCCGTGCTCAACGCGCGCGTCGGCAAGCTGCTCGACGACGGCTATGCCGGCTTCACCGAAGCGCTGCTCGGCATGCTGTACCCGCATTACCTGAGGCCGATGCCGTCGTGCTCGGTCGCGCGCATCGACCACGGCGGCGCCAGGGCCGGCGAGCCCGCCGGCGTCGGTCTGCTGAGGACTACCGTGCCGCGCGGCACGGCGATGACGGCGTTGGGCCAGGCGAAGGTGGCGTGCCGCTTCCGCACGGTCTACGACGTCGCGGTGGCGCCGGTGGCGATCAGTGCCGCGTGGTTCGAGCCGCACATCGAGGTGCCGCCGGGCTTGCCGCTACCGGCGGACGCCGGCGCGGCGATTTGCATTGCGCTGGAAGGCGTCGGCGCCGCGCTGCGCCCGGCGTTGCATGGACTGTCGACGCTGAGGGTGTTCATCGACGGCGAAGCGTCGCTGCGCGCGGTCTTGCGCGACACCCTGTTCATGCGCGCCGCGGGCGCTTGCGTGGAGGCGGACGGGCAATGGCACGTGCTGTCCGGATCGCCCGTCGCGCCGGTCGGCTTTGCCGACGCCGAAGCGCTGTTGCCCGCCGCCGCCTCCGAGCACGCCGGCTACCGCCTGCTTGCCGAGTACTTCGCCTTTCCCGAAAAATTCGACTTCTTCGACATCGACCTGGACGCGGTACTGGCCGATGTTCCCGCCGGCTGCGCCCGGCTGACCTTGCGGCTGGCGCTAACCGGCTGCCGGCCCGACATGCCCGCCGCGCGCATCCTGCGCGCGCTGCTGGCGGACAACCTGGTGCTCGGCTGCACGCCGATCGTCAACCTGTACGCGCAGCCGGCCACGCCGGTCCGCGTCACCCATGCGCTCAGCAGCTATCCCTTGATGCCCGACCAACTGCCCGGCAGCGGCAGCGAGATCTACAGCGTCGACTCGGTGCACTTGGTGCGGACGGCGCCACAAGGGGACAGCGTGACCGAGTTCTTTCCCTACTACTCGCTGCGCCATGGCGGCGCGCCCAGCCGCAAGGGCCGCTACTGGCTGGCCGGCCGCGATGAGGCGCTGGCCGCCAGCGGCGCCGGCCACGACTTTTCGCTGACCTTGATCGACCATGACTTTTCGCCGTTGCGCAACCAGCCGGCCACGGCGTCGGTGCGCGTCACCTGCACCAACCGCGACCTGCCGCACCACATGGAATACGGACGGCCACGGGGCGACCTGGCCATGGAGGCGGCCGCCGGCGGCTTGCCGGTCCGCGTGCTGCGCCGCCCGACCACCTCGTACCGGCTGAGCGCGAACGGCAATGGCCAGTGGGGATTGATCAGCTATCTGGCGCTCAACCACCGCACGCTGACGCACGAAGGCTTGCCGGCGCTGACGCAGATGCTGCGGCTGTACGCGCGGCGGGACAACGCCGTCTCCCAGCGGCAGATCGACGGCATCGCCGGCCTGTCGCACCGGCCCGCGACCAGGCTGGTGCGGCAAGCGCAAGGCAGCGCGACCCTGCGCGGCACCGAGGTGACCGTCACCCTGGACGAGGAGGCGTACGCCGGCACCGGGCTGCATATGTTCGCGCAGCTGCTCGATTATCTGTTTGGCCTGCACGTTCATCTGAACAGTTACACCCAGCTGGTGATAGTCTCCAGCGTCAATGGAAAGGAGTTGCTGCGATGCCTGCCCCGCAACGGCGCGTTGAGCCTGGCCTGATCGGCGAGCTGCTGGCCGAACCCCACCGCTTCGAATTCTTCCAGGCGGTGCGGTTGATCGCGCTGGCGCGGCAACAGGAAGGCGGCGCCGGTTTGAGCGACGTGCGCTTCCGCAACCGGCTGTCCTTGGGCTTTCCGCCCAGCCAGATCGACAACGTCAGCAGCGACGACAAGGGCATCCGTATAACGCCCGCGTTCATGGGCTTGCTGGGTAGCCAGGGCAGCTTGCCGCTGCACTATTCGGAGCGCATCAACCGCCACGAGAAAGGCAACAGCGACGGCGGACCGAGGGCGTTTCTCGACATGTTCTCGCATCGCGCGCTGGACATGTTCTACGAGGCGTGGGCCCGGCATCGGCCGGAGTGCATGACCACGCCCGACGGCGACGACGCCTTCCTGCGCATGCTGACTTCGCTGTCGGGCGCGCCTTGCGCCGCCGCCGGCGACACCATCGAGCGCGAAACGGTGGCGTTCTATGCCATGCAGATCCGCAGCAGGGCGGTCTCCGCGCCGCTGATGGCCGGCATGTATGCGGAGTACTTCGACGTGCCGTTCGCCGTGGAGCAACTGGTGGGCGAGTGGCAGGACTTGCCGGCAGGCGACCAGGCCCGGCTGGGCATGGCGAATGTCGATCTCGGCGGCGGCGTGTTGCTGGGTCAACGGCTGTATCGTTGCGACGCGCGCGTGCGGTTGCGGATCGGACCGCTGGACCGTGAAGCGTACGACCGCTTCCTGCCCGGAAACAGCGGCGCGCTGCGACTGGCGGCGATGCTGGCGCTGCAATGTGGCGTGGACATGTGCTACGAAGTGCACCTGATCCAGCGCGCGCAGGATGTGCGCGGCTTCAGCCTGGACGAGGCCAACGGCGCGCGGCTGGGCGTGGATACCTGTCTCTACAGCCAGCCGCCTGGTCAGGATCGCGAGGATTTGATGTATTTGTTGCATACATGAAGGGCGCACACGCGACAGTGCGAATTCAATTAAATGCTGGAAACCTCGGCGCTGGCCGTTGCCACGTGCATTGTGGTTGATATGCAACTTAATTACTTTGTGGAACTTATGAAAATGGGATAGACTCGTGCGATTGACGTCGGAGCCCGATTCCTGCCCACGTCCTTCCCCTGGCCCAGACCGTGCCGGACACTCGTAGCCACGCGCTCTCCGCGCATGGTGCGGCAGAGACCGACATGAAACCAGTGGCCCGCATCATCCAGAGTTTTAATTTCAAGATCGCCATGCTGGTGACGGCGATGGTGATGCTCGCCGCGCTCGGCGCCGGCGGCGTGTCGCTGCTGATCGCTGAGACCGAAATGCGCGAGGGTGTCGCCAGACAGCAACTGTCGCTGCTGACCAGCGCGGCCGGCCACATCGACAACGATCTCAAGGCGAAAAAGCTGTTGCTGTTCTCGCTGATGGAAGAGATGCGCGAGCGTGGCACGGCGCCGGGGCAGGTGCAGCGCTTGCTCGAGTCGCGCGAGAGCCTGCGCGGCGAGTTCTTCAACGTGACCGCGTTCGACGTGCAGGGCAATCTCATCGCCAGCCTGAACAGCCGCAATACGCGCCGCATCAACGTCGCCGGACGGCAGTATTTCAAGGATACGCTGGCCGCGCGCGAGGGCGTGGTCTCGGCGCCGTTCGTCAGCGCGCTGTCGGGCAAGCCGGTGATAGCCGTCACCCAGCCGATCGAGGACGAGCAGGGCAACGTCATCATGGTGCTGCTCGGCGCGATCGACCTGCTGCGCCCGTCTTTCTCCGACTATCTCGACTCGCTGAACCGCGGCCAGGGTTATCTGTTCATCGTCGGCGCCGACGGCACCATCATCCATCATCCCGACAAGGCCCGCGTGCTGACCCGGCTGGATCCGGACGGCGCGCTCGGCCAGGCCGTGCTGCACCGTCCCGAGGGCTGGCGCGACGACGTCCTCGACGACGACACCCCGGTGCTGGTGGCGCACACGCTGCTGCGCAAGGTCGATTGGACCATCGCCGCCGTCTACCCGATCCGCAACGCCTTTGCGCCGATGGCGGCGGTGCGCGGGCGTGCGCTGGCGGCGGCGTCGATGATCACCGCGCTGGCCGCGTTCTTCGGCTGGGTCTTGACGAAGGCCTTGATGCAGCCGCTGGCGCACTTGCACAAACAAGTCGAGTCGGTCAATTCCGGCGTCGCCGATATCGACGTGTTCGCCAGCGAACGGCGCGACGAGTTCGGCACGCTGAGCCGCGCGCTGCACTTGCTGTCGCGCCAGCGTCAGGAGGCGCAGGACGCGATGCAGCGCCTGGCCAGCACCGACCCGCTCACCGGCGCCAACAACCGGCGCATGTTCGACCAGTTGCTGCCGGCGGCGATCGCGCGCGCCGGGCGCGCCGGCAGCTATGTTGGCCTGGCCTTCCTGGATATCGATAAATTCAAGCAGATCAACGACACCTACGGCCATGGCGTCGGCGACGCCGTGCTGATCGAGTTCTCCCGCCGGCTGAACGGCGTGGTGCGCCGCAGCGACACGGTGGCGCGGCTGGCCGGCGACGAGTTCGTCATCGTGTTCGAGCAGCTCGGCTCGGCCGCGGAGGGCGCGCCGCTCGGCGACAAGATCGTCGAGGCGATGGTCGCGCCCTTCCATTTCGGCGAGGTCGGCGGCCCGGGGCTGCGCGTGACCGCCAGCGTCGGCATCGCCATCAGCAACGACCCGAGCGCCACGCCGGAGGGCTTGATGCATGCGGCCGACCAGGCGCTGTACGGCGTCAAAAGCGCCGGGCGCAATGGTTACGCCATCAATGTCCACCACGACGCGCGCGTGCTGGCGCTGCGCCGCACGGGCTAAGGCCACCAGCGGGAACGGTTGAGGTATGATGGTTTTTCCTATCATCCCGCAGCAGGACGACCATGCCTACCCCGATTACCATCGCGAAGAACGACACCATCTCCCTGGACATGCTGTCCAACCTGGTCAACCGCCATGGCTGCATCACCGGCGCCACCGGCACCGGCAAGACCGTGACCTTGCAGAAGATCGCGCAGTCGCTGTCGGAGATCGGCGTGCCGGTCTTCATGGCCGACGTCAAGGGCGACCTGTCCGGCATCGCCAAAGCCGGCGCGCCAAGCGAGAAGATGGGCGCGCGCCTTGCCGCGCTCAAGCTGGAGACGCCGCAGTGGGCCGGCTGCCCGGTCACCTTCTGGGACGTGTTCGGCGAAAAGGGCCACCCGGTGCGCGCGACCGTTTCCGACCTCGGCCCGCTGCTGCTGGCGCGCATGCTCAATCTGAACGATACGCAGGAGGGCGTGCTGCAACTGGTGTTCCGTATTGCCGACGACAACGGGTTGCTGCTGCTCGATAGCAAGGACCTGCGCGCCATGCTGCAACACGTCGGCGACAACGCGGCCGACTTCAAGACCAGTTACGGCAACATCAGCGCGGCCAGCATCGGCGCCATCCAGCGCGGCCTGATCGCCATCGAGGAGCAGGGCGGCGACCGGTTCTTCGGCGAACCGATGCTCAACATCGACGACCTGCTGCAGACCGATGCGCGCGGCAAGGGCGTGATCAACATCCTCAGCGCGGACAAGCTGATGAACGCGCCGCGCCTGTACGCGGTGTTCCTATTGTGGATGCTGTCCGAGCTGTTCGAGAACCTGCCCGAGGTGGGCGATCTCGACAAGCCGAAGCTGGTGTTTTTCTTCGACGAGGCGCACCTGCTGTTCACCGACGCGCCCAAGGCCCTGCTGCAAAAGATAGAGCAGGTGGTGCGATTGATCCGCTCCAAGGGCGTGGGCGTGTTTTTCGTGACGCAAAATCCGATCGACATTCCGGACACGGTGCTGGGCCAGCTCGGCAACCGCGTCCAGCACGCGCTGCGCGCCTACACGCCGCGCGACCAGAAGGCGGTCAAGGCGGCCGCCGAGACGTTCCGTCCCAATCCGGCGCTGGATGTCTCGCAGGTGATCACGGAACTGGGCGTGGGCGAGGCGCTGGTGTCCTTCCTCGACGAAAAGGGCGCGCCGCGCATGGTGGAACGCGTCTTCATCCTGCCGCCGGCCAGCCAGCTCGGTCCGCTCGACGCGGCCGAGCGCAAGGCCGCCATCGACGGCTCCATCGTGGCGGGCGTCTATGAAAAGACGATCGACCGCGAATCGGCGTATGAAAAGTTGAACGGCCGCGTGGCGGCCGGCGCCCGCACGGCGCGGGAGGCTCCCGACGCGGCCGCCGGACGCGGGACGGCGCCGGGAGCGCAGCAACCTCAACAGTCACCGGGGCAACCGCCGCAGCCGGCAGAGACCGCCGGCGGCTCGATGTTCGGCGACGTGCTGGGCGGTTTGTTCGGCCAAAGCGGCAAGCGCGACACGGCGGTGCAGGCGATGGTCAAGTCGGCCGTGCGCAGCATCGGCTCCCAGGTCGGCCGGGAAATCATCCGCGGCGTGCTCGGCTCGATCATGAAGAAACGTTAATTCCCTCACCCAACTCGGCAATGCGCGCGCCACCTATATGCCAGCCTCAGCTATGATAGCGACCGGTTGACAACATTGACAGCAATTTAATTGCTCCTCGACATGTTGTTGAATGGTTTTAGCATGGCAAGGAATGGCATGACGTTAGCGTTAAAAGGAGCGATTGGGGCGGAGAAACGTCCGCCATCGCAATTCGGCTTGATCAATCTGTTGAAGGCGGGCGCGGCGCAGCTGATCGTGCTGCATCATCTCGCCTTCTATGGTCCGATGGCCGATCACGTGCGACCGATGTTGCCGGCCCTGATCGGTTGGCTGGGTGACAGCGCGCGCATCGCGGTGCAGGCCTTCCTCGTCATCGGTGGCTTTTTGGCCGCCAAATCGCTCGCGCCCACGGGCCACGCCGGCCTGGCCGACCCCATCGGCGCGATCTGGCGCCGCTACGCCAAGCTGGCGCCGCCGTTCATCGTCGCCACGTTGCTGGCCGCCGCGGCGTCCATGCTGGCAGGCAAGTTGATGGCGCACGATTCGATCTCCGAGCCTGCCACCTTCAGCCAGCTAGCCGCGCACGCGCTGTTGTTGCACGGCGTACTGGGCTATCCATCCTTGTCGGCGGGCGCCTGGTACGTCGCCATCGACTTCCAGCTGTACGCGCTGATGGCGTTGATGCTGTGGTTTGGCGGTCGCCTCGCCGCCGAGCGCCGCCCCGCGTGGTTGATGCCGAGCATGATCGCGCTGGCCGTCACGCTGTCCCTGGTGTACTTCAACCTCGATGCCGACTGGGACAACTGGGCGCCTTATTTCTTCGGCAGCTACGGCCTGGGACTGATGGCCTGGTGGGCCAGCGATCCGCGCCGCAAGCCGGGCGCCGCCGCGTTGCTCGTGGGAATGGCATTTTTGCCGGTAATCGCCGCCCAGGCCCTCGATTTTCGCAGCCGCATCGCGCTGGCGATGGCGGTTGCCTGCGTGTTGGTGCTGTTTGGTCGCGCGAAAACAACATCCAGCGGCCAGGGATGGTCGCTCGTCAATGGCTTGGCGCGGATATCGTATTCCGTGTTTCTGATACATTTTCCGGTATGCCTGCTGGTGAACGCGATGTTCACCCGTTTCGTGCCGCCCGAGCCCGAATTGCAAGCGTTCGGCATGCTCGTGGCGTGGGCCGCCAGCCTGGCCGCCGGGGCCGTGTTCTTCAGCTGCGTAGAGGCGCCGCTGGCCCGTCTGGTACAACGCACGGCGGGCCAGAGCGCCGCGCGCCCGTCGTCCGCCTAAGCGCCGTCAACTTCCGCCGCAGTTACAAAAGCCAATCGATCAACGGTTGGCTTTTTTCATTTTGTTGTTCAGGACAAAAATCCACCGTTGCCAGTTATATGATTTTGGAATATGAATTTGCAAATAAATGATAGATTGGCATTGTTGAGGGGGGCGTAATATAAAAGTCATGCAGCCATGGCAATACAAAAAAGGACTGCAACCACAACACTGGAGACAACAATGACAACGCCTCAGACCCGTATGCGGAAGACTGTATTGGCCGCACTCATCGCCGAAATGGTGATTTCCCTCAGCGCCTCGGCGCAAACGGCCGATCAGCCGGTGATCGATCCTTCTGCGACAGTCGTCGTTAGCGGCATTCGCGCTTCCCTCAGTTCCTCGCTCAACACCAAACGCATGCAGGACGGCGTGGTCGACGCCGTGTCGGCCGAGGACGCCGGCAAGTTCCCCGACACCAATATCGCAGAATCCTTGCAACGCGTGACCGGCGTGCAAATCCAGCGCAATGGCGGCGAAGGCCGCTACATCTCGGTACGCGGCCTGGGACCGGAATTCAACAACGTGCTGGTCAACGGCCGCACGATGACCAGCGACACCGGCGGGCGCGAGTTCTCGTTCGACATGCTGTCGTCCGACCTGATTTCCAAGGTGCTGGTCTACAAGACCTCGCAGGCCTTCCTGCCCGAGGGCGGCATCGGCTCGACCGTGGATATCCAGACCGCGCGTCCGCTGTCGGGCAAGGTGGGGCATTCGACGGTGTTCAACGCATCGAGCTCCTACGACGACAATTCGAAAAAGTACACGCCCAACGCCAGCGGCATGTACTCGTTCGCCAACGAGGCGCGCACCTTCGGCGTGGCCGGCTCGGTGTCGTACACCGACCGCGCGTCCAAGCAGAACAAGGCCATCACCGACGCCTGGAACTACCGCGACGTGTCGATGATCAACGGCGACCTCAACTCGCGCGGCTTGACGATGGCCGACGTTACCACCCGCAAGCTGTATATGCCGCAGAGCTACGGCTTCCAGCAGGAGGAGGAAAGCCGCAAGCGCCTGGTCGGTAACCTGGCCGTGCAATACAATCCGTCGCCGACGTGGAAGCTCAGCGCCGACGCCCTGTACTCGCGTCTGGACCAGAAAAACGATGTGATCGCCGTCAGCGACTGGAACAACCCGGTCCAGCTGGGGGTGAAGTACGACAACAACGACCAGGTGACCAGCTTCCTGCGTCCCGGTTCCAACTTCTTCGCCAACAACCCCGCCATCGCCGGCCCCGGCAAGCTGCTTGGCGAAGCGGCCTCCAACGACATGATCGTCAAGGGTGGCGACCGCCTGTCGATCACCCGCGCCTTCGGCCTGAATTCGAAATGGAAGCTGGGCGACGAATGGCGCCTGGAGGGCGACGTGTCGACCTCGCGCTCGACGTCGGCCACGCCGGACATGTGGGTGGTGGCCGGCATGGTGCCGAAAAACGGCGACGTGCTCAGCTTTAACGGCACGCCCAGCATCACCTTCGGCGACGGCATCGCCGACCCGACGGCGGTGCGCGCGCACGCCGTCTCCAACGGCCAGGTCAACCTGCACGACAAGTTGAAGGAAGGCCGCATGAATCTGTCGTGGGACCACGATATCGGCTTCTTCAAGGGCGCCGACACCGGCGTCGCGTACTCGCAGCGCGAGGTCGGCCGCCTGACCTACAGCAGCGACTCGTGGAACGCCTTCAGCGGCTACCACGTGGGCCTGCCGGCCAGCCTGTTCACGGTGACGCCGCTGGAAAACTTCATCGGCGGCGGCGCCCAGGTGCCGTCGGCGTATCTGCGCTTCGACCCGCACGCCTACATCAATTACCTGAACCAGCCGTCGCTGCTGCCGCAGTCGAACGATCCGGCGCTGTATTCGGACAAGACCAAGTATCCGAACGGCCCGATGGCGATCGACTACACCAAGCCGTCGTCGTGGGCCGTGGAGGAGAAGGTCAAGAGTCTGTTCCTCGACACGCGCTGGGAGGGCAGCGGCTGGTCGGCCAACGCCGGCATGCGCATGGTGCGCGTAAACTCGAGCTCCACCGGCACCAGCCGCGTGCTGCTGTCGGCGGTCAAGAGCCCGAACGACACGACCTTCATTTCGCAGTGGGGACCGTACCAGATCATCACCGTCGACAACAGCTATAACAGCTACCTGCCGTCGGCCAATGTGAAGTTCGACCTGACCAAGGACATGCTGCTGCGCTTTGCCGCCTCCAAGACCGAGACCCGGCCGACGTTGAGCCAGATGAGCGTGGACAATTCGTACGGCGGCCGCTTCGGCGACGTGCAGACCGGCGGCGGCAATCCTTACCTGAAGCCGATGCAGTCGAAGAACTTCGACGTGTCGTATGAATGGTATCTGTCGAAGACCAACTACGTCAGCACCGCGGTGTTCATGAAGAAGGTGTCCGACTTCCTGGAGACCACCTTGCAGGACATGCGGATACCGCAGTTCGACGAAGTGGTGCATGACTCCCGCGTGCGCAACGGCCAGAAAGGCAAGATCAAGGGGATCGAGATCGCCGGCCAGTACGCCTTCGACGACTCGATCATGCCTTGGCTGCAGGGCTTCGGCGTGGCCGCCAACTACACCTACGTGGACGCCAGCGCCGAGCGCGCGGGCGGCGCGCCGGCGTGCGGCTATCCAGGCCTGTCGCCGCAGTCGTACAACGGTTCGCTGTTCTTCGAGAACACCCAGTTCTCGGCGCGCGTGAGCTACAACTGGCGCAACCACTTCTCGGTCGATTGCGGCGGCGGCAGCACCATGCCCCGCAACCGCGCCGCGTATGGACAGACCGATGCCAGCTTGCGCTACAACATCACGCCGAAGATCGCGCTCTACCTCGACGCGATCAATTTGAACAACGCGAGAATGCGCGAGTACGCCAACAACGAGAGCCAGTTCCTGACCCTGGAAGATGTCGGCCGCCGTGTGAACGTCGGCGTGCGCATGGCCTTCTAAAGTCCGCTCCAAACAGAACGGCCGGGTTCCGCATCGCATGCGGGACCCGGCCGTTTTTTCATGGCCGATGCGGCGCTAGCGGCTTAGCAATCGCGGCGGCTCCATCGCATAGGTTTTCGGCAGTAGCGGATGGGCCAGCGTGAAGCAGCGGCCGGCGCTGGCTTTCACCAGCGCGATTTCCTTGGCGAAGTAGCGCGCGGTCAGCGCCTCCAGCGAACCGTCGCGTTTGGCCATCGACAGGCCCGCTTCGAGCCGCTGCGCCAGGCGCGGCGCGTTGGCGCTGACGTAGTACACCACCGGCAACGGGTAATACAGCATCAGACCCGGCGCCAGCGCCAAGGTGTCGACCAGTTGCGCGTGCTCCTTCATCAGGAAATCCGCCTCGACGACGCTGATCGGCAAGTAGTCGAAGCGGCGGCTGACCAGCATGTCGAGCAAGGTGGCGATGTTGCCGCTGTCGACGACCTGGTAGCCGTTGTGGCGCAGCACGGCGTTGTCGACCCAGCCGCGGCCTTGTCCGGCCACCAGTTGTTTTAATTGCGCGGCGGTGTTGATGGCTTTGAATTTCGGCAGGTCGTCGCGGCGCACGATCAATCGGCGGTAGCCCAGCAAGCCGCTCAGGACGGGCGTGCCGATCATGATGGCGCGTTCCTGCGGATCGTCGGCATCCAGATCGCGCCACGGCGAGGCCTGGACGTTCATGCGCTTGCCGGAATGGATTTCGCGCCGGACGCGCGAGGTGCTCATCGTGTCCGTCACGCGCTCGACCGTGAAGGGGCCGTAGGCCGGTATCGTCTTTTGCAGGGCCAGATTGAGCACGGCGGTCTGGTATTGATCGCGCTTCGGGGTCTTGCCCCAGTCCCAGTAGCGGTAGTCCATCGGTTCCGCTGACGCCAGCGCGTCGCGCGGACGCAAGGCCAGCGCGGTCAAGGCCAGTAGCGCGGTTCTGCGTGACGTGCTGGGCGCTGTGCCGGTTGAAAGGTGGGACGTGAATGATGAATGCATGAGGGAAAGTTTAACACCGCGCATCGCCGTCACGCGAATGTTTGCAGCAGCCAGCGCATGGTGCTCAGGCTGACCTCGAAAATCAGCGCCTGCGCCAGATTGGCGCGCTGCTCCAGCTTTGTGACGTTGGGACACGAGGCGACGCGGATCAGGAATCCGGCCAGCATGCGGCGGTAGCGCTGGTTCTCGGCGGCGTTGAACAAATGCGATTGACGGAAATAATTTTCTTTGTGGAAAGCGAGCGTTTCGCGCGCGAGCAGGGCTTCGTTTGTCGTGAGCGCGTAGTCGTGGTGTCGGTAGCGGGCCACGGTGCGGTTGAGGAAGCCGATCTGCGCCGTCTCCCCGAACCGGTACCACATCGCGATGTCGTCCAGGATGCGGTAGCGGACGTCGAAGCGCTCGCCGACGATGACTTCGCGCC
This sequence comes from Duganella sp. AC237, assembly GCF_979254035.1. Lineage (NCBI taxonomy): Bacteria > Pseudomonadati > Pseudomonadota > Betaproteobacteria > Burkholderiales > Oxalobacteraceae > Duganella > Duganella sp. AC237. The sequence continues at coordinate 2,103,100 of NZ_CEEDEW010000003.1, forward strand.
GGCACAGGATGGTTTGCGTGCTCATGCCGGTCTGCAGGCCGGCCATGCAGCCCCAGAAGTTACGGCAGCGGTACAGCTCGCCGCCCAGCGGCTCCAGGTAGTCGCGCGCCTTCGAGGTGAACTCCTTGTGCGCGAGGTAGCCGCGCTGCCCGCGCAGCGCCTCGCCGAACGGTTCGAAGTCGGCGAAGAGGATGTCGAGCTCGGGATGCTGTTCGAACACGCGCGTGGCGTGTTCCAGTTTGTCCGGCAGCATCACGTCGTCCTGGTCGCAGAAGGAAATGTAGCGCCCCCTCGCCAGCGACAGCCCGACGTTCTTCGGCAGTGCGGGCGCGCCGGAGTTGACCGCCGTCGAGACGACGCGCACCCGGGTGTCGCGCGCGGCATAGCCGGCCGCGATCTCAGCCGAGGCGTCGGTGGCGCAATCGTTGACGATGATCAGTTCAAGGTCCGCGCAGGTCTGGCCGAGGATGCTGTCGATCGCCTCGGCCAGATAGGCCTGGCCGTTGTAGACGGGCATGATGATGGAGTGTTGTGGCATATCGTTCCTAGCGCCGCGCCGGTTTCGACAGCAGTCGGCGCAGCAGCGGGCGCGCCGCCGCCATCAGGTCCGGCTTGATCTCGTGGTTCAGCAAGATTATCCCCGCCACCCAGCAGGCCAGCGCGGCCGTACCGGCAAGCGCGAGCAGCACCATCGGGCTGGCGCCGTCGAGGCCGGCCGACAGCATCAGCAGCGCCGGACCGGCCACCGTCAGCGCCGTCAGGGCGGCCGAGCGCGCCACGCCGCTTGCGAGCTCGGCGATGCGCATGCCGGTCAGCGCCGCCAGGCTGCGGTACAGCAGCGCGGAACGCAGCAGCGACGTCGCCGCGATGCTCCAGGCCACCGCCTCCAGCCCGAACGGCGCCGCCACGACGATGCCGGCAATGCGTGCCGACACGCCGACGGCCTCCAGCTGTGCGCGCAGCCGTACCTGTCCCATGGCGACGAACAGGTCGCGCGCCATGCTGAAAAGGCAGAACGTGGCGGTCGAGACGCACATGATGCGCACCAAGGGCGCGCTGGCATCCCACTGCGGCCCGTACAGCAGCCGAGTCAGCGGCGTGGCCAGCACGGCCAGCACGGCGAAGAACGGCCACGCCAGCCCGGCCATGCAGGCGACCGTGCGCAGATACAGCCGTTTGACGTCGTGGCCCTCACGGACATTGGCGGCGAACAGTGGCAGGATCACCGGCGTGACCGCGCGCGTGATGAGCATGTTGAAGATGTTCAGGGTGGCCTGGGCCTTGCCGAACAGGCCCACCGCCTCGACATCGATGAGCTTGCCGATGATCATGTCCGGCGCGGCGACGCCGCACTCGTCGATCACGTTCGAGCCTGTCGCATAAGCGCCGAAGCGCAGCAGCTGGCGCATGCCGGTGAGGCCGGGCAGCCAGGGGATGTCGGCCGGGCGGAATGGCAGGCTCACCAGCACCGTCGCCAGGCTGCTGGCGACCGCCGCCCACGCCAGGCTCAGGTAGCCGAAGCCCAGTTCGATCAGCATCAGGCAGACAAGCAGGTTGGTCAGTGCGTTGGCCACGTTGATGCAGTAGAGCGCGCGGAAGCGCAGCTGGCGGCGCAGCACCGGCAGCGTGATGGAGCCGAACGGGATCAGCAGGACGTTGAGGGCCAGCACGCGCAGGACGTCGCCGACACCGGGCTCGTCGTAGAAAGCCGCGGCCGGAGCGCCGGCCAGCGCGAGCAGGGCGGCCATGCTCCAGGAGATCAGCATCGTCAAGGTGTAGGCGGCGCGCAGGTGCTCGGTGCTGAGGTCTTTTTCCTGGATCAGGTATTGGCCGACGCCGAAATCGCGCACCAGCTGGGTGATGCCGACGACCACGGCGCCGATCGAAAAGATGCCGATCTGGCCTGGTGTCAGCAGGCGCGCGATGACCATGCCGCCGGCCATGCCGATCACCAGCACGGTGTACTTCTCGGCGAACGACATCAGCAGGGAACTTTTAATCGCGTTCATTTCAGGTTGTCCGCATGGACGCGGCGGCAGGTTCGAGGGGGCTTTGGCATCTTATGCGGGTTTCGACCCTGGTCCTTTGACCTGGAACGAACTTGGGTGCTCCAGGGCATTGCCGGTTGATTGGTCAAACTCCTACAGGATCGCTATATCACGGCCTACGTTGGCCAACGCGGCGGCGCCTACCATGTACGCAGCGGTGGCCGAAAGGCGGTCGCCGCGCGCCTATACCGAGGAGGATTTCATGCTTGCAATGGACTATCGTGGCCCTTACCGCGTCCGCGCGGTGCAAAAACCTGACCCCGAGATCGAGCATCCCGGCGACGCGATTGTTCGCGTCACACGCTCGTGTATCTGTGGATCGGACCTACATTTGTATCACGGCATGGTGCCGGACACCCGCGTCGGCAGCACCTTCGGCCATGAATTCGTCGGCGAGGTGGTCGACGTCGGCACTGGCGTGCAGCGGCTCAAGGTGGGGGATCGGGTGCTGGTCCCGTTCAACGTGTTCTGCGGCTCGTGTTTCTTTTGCGACCGCGAACTTTTCGGCAATTGCCACAACACCAATCCAGAAGCGACCGCCGTGGGCGGCATCTACGGCTACTCGCACACGGCCGGCGGCTACGATGGCGGGCAGGCCGAACTGGTGCGCGTGCCGATGGCCGACATCGGTCCCACCGTGATACCTTCAGACATCCATGAGGACGACGCGGTGTTGCTGACCGACGCCTTGCCGACCGGCTATCAGGCCGCCGAAATGGGCGATATCAGCGAAGGCGACACGGTGGTGGTGTTTGGCGCCGGACCGGTCGGCATTTTCGCCGCCAAGTCGGCGTGGTTGATGGGCGCCGGGCGGGTGATCGTGGTCGACCATGTGGAGTACCGGCTCGACTTCGTGCGCCGCTACGCGCAGTGCGAGGTGGTCAACTTCCGCGAGGTGGGCGATATGGCGCTGCATATCAAGAAGATGACCGACTGGCTCGGCGCCGACGTCTGCATCGACGCGGTCGGCTGCGAGGCGGCCGGCAGCGCGGCGCAACGCCTGACCGGGCGCTACATGAAACTGCAGGGCGGCTCGGCCACGGCCCTGCACTGGGCCATCAACTCGGTGCGCAAGGGCGGCAACGTGTCCATCGTCGGCGTCTATGGCCCGACCTTCAACGCGGTGCCGATCGGCAACGCCCTCAACAAGGGCCTGACGTTGCGCATGAACCAGGCCAGCGTCAAGCGCCACTTGCCGCGCCTCATCGAGCACATCCGCGCCGGCCACATCGACCCGAAACAGATCATCACCCATCGGGTGCCGCTTGAAGAGGTGTCCGATGCGTATCACATCTTCGCCAAGAAGCTGGATCAGTGCATCAAGACGGTGTTGATTCCGCCCAACGCCACTCCCCGGATCGCCACGACGCCCGCCGGCGTCATCTTGCACTAGGAGGCATCATGCAAAACGACGATAAAGAGTACGGTGAAAACGACGCCAGTCACATCCACCGGCACGGCCACGCGCACGGGCCGCACGGCGACGTCGCGGCGCGCCAAGGTGTGACGCCGCGCGAGCAGATCCCCGGCTGGGGCAGTGATCTCGACCGCGCCAACCGGCCCGGCGTGCCGATGGAGCGGACGCCGCCCCGGCTCGACGGCCCGCTGCGGCCGCCCGAACAGCAGCATAGCGCCGTCGAAGTGCTGGTATCGCCCGAACGGCCCGGTATCACGCCGCTGTACGGCACCAGCGCGCCGCCGCGTGGCCTGAGCGGCATGCTGCGCCGCGCCGCCTTCAAAACCACCGAGAACGATATTCGGCATTGGCTGATGCTGTTGCTGGCCGACCGCGTCGACGCTGTCGAAGGCATCGGTGATGACTTGCGTCAAGGCAGGGTGCCAAATGTGCTCGGCGAAATGGGCATGGCTGCGGAGTGGCGCTACAACAAGGCCGGCGTGGCGAAGAAGGCGGCGATCGGCGCAGCGGTGGTGGGGATTGGTTGGTACCTGCTCAAGCGGCGGCGTGCGTGAGGGGCGATGCCTAGACGCCGATAGTTTTGAAGCTCGTCCACATCACTACAGGCGGATGCGCGTAGCGTAGTCCGCCTGGCGCCGTTGCTGCCCGCAGGCTCGCAGGTCAACGCGACATCTCCTGCCGGTACGATGGCTCAGTGGCGCAGGACGATGGTCAGCAGCGCCACAGATTCGACCAGCGCGCGGACCGCGTGCGGAGCGCCGCCTTCGAGGTACAACATCTCGCCGGCCTTGAGCGTGGTGGGCTGGCCGCGCGTGCTGAACGCGATTTCCCCCGAGAGGCACTGGAAGGTGATCTCGCCCTTGACGTGGTGCTCCGGCATCTCTTTTCCGGCTGGCAGCACCAGCCGGATCAATTCGATCTGCTCGGTCTTGGTGAGCGCGATGGAAGAAAAAGTCGAGACGTCTTCGCCCGCATGTTTCAATGCAATGACTTCTCCGGGTTTCGCATGTTCCAAAGCCATGATGCCCTCCGTGGTTGATGATTTATTTCCATGTTAGCACCGCTTGCGTTGCGCGGCAGGGCAACAGGACGGGGGTATGCATGGGCTCGTGTGGAAATGGTGGACCTGACCCCGGAGCTGCGGTTTGAATGATGCCGGAAGCTTTGACGCGGTCATCAGGCCTCAAAAATAGATCCCGGCTTTTGTCGATCTGCAAATCGTCCAGCGAGCCGTGCTCATCAAATTCCAATTCATAGCCGAACTTGTTCTGTATCGACTTCGGCATCAGCACGGACCTGCGCGCGCGGTCGACGACGGGCACCATGTAACCGGGCTTTGAATCAGGGATACCGCTGGCGCATATGCACGATAGAAAGGATTTCTATCTCGGTTACGCCAACACGATATACAACAACGTAGTTTGAATGGACAACCATTTCACGGGTGCCCGCTACCCTTCCAAGACGATAGAGGTGTGGATGCTGTGGGAGTGTTGAGATGGCCTGATTGATCTTGTTGAACAAGTCAGTGGCTGCTTGCCGGCTACGTTGCGCGATGTAGGCGAGAATCGTCGCCAAATCTGATTCCGCTTCAGCTTGCCATCGGATCGGAAGCATTGTCGTCGCGCTTCGCTTCGATGATCTTGCGAACTGTCGCCATTACTTGTTCGTGAGAGCGGGTGGGGCGCTGATCGTCAAGCGATGCCTGAACCTTCGCACGAAACCACTGGTCGTAGGCTGCAGCCTCTTCAGGTGTTGCGAACTTGGACTCAATTGGAGATGGTTTTTCACTCATGATTTGACGATTATACGGCAGATAGATTGCGCTATGCCGTGACACTCAAATCCGTTGATCGACATCAAAAGAGAGCGAACGAGACCCGATCCGCCGTACTGTCGGCAAGGGGCGGTAAGCGTTCAAAACGTGGCCGAGGACCCCGGCGTCCCCGTGGATCAGAATGCTTTCGCCGACCCTGAACCCCGCGCGCACAACGAGGCCTCATACGCGGTGCCGCCAACCAGTGTCAGGCTCGCTGCCTCCAGATGGCTCAGCGAGGCATGCTTCTTCCCGATGATGCTTTCCGCAGCGACGTGGTACTCGGCATAGCTGCCCGGACCGTCGAATATTTGCGGGGTACACCAGACTTCGTCACCCGGCGCGCGACCGATGTGCTGGTGGCATTGCTCCCATCTTCGCCCTTTGTTTTACGTGCCGGTCTGAAACGTTGCATAAAAGAGTTAAAGGAATAATAAATTCGCTTATTTGCAAGATAAACAATATAATTGCCATACGAAAACCACAGGATCACGATATGAAAGTTGTAGTCTCGCCCGCACAAAAGCTGACCTCGTCCGCAGCATTAATAGCCTTGCTGGCCTTGGCCGGCTGTGGCGGGGGCGGGGGCGGAACAAGTGCCCCGCCGCCGAACGTCGCGCCGAAGGCGGTGCTGGCGCTGGCGGCCGATGCCGGAACCCCTTCGATCGGCGCCGAGGTGGCCCTTAGCGGTGCCGGGAGCACCGATCCGGAGTCGGGCGCGCTGACGTACGCCTGGACGTTGCAGTCCAAGCCTGCCGGCAGCAATGTCGCGCTACCCGCGTCGACCACGGCGTCCGTGAAGTTCACGCCGGATGTCGGCGGCAATTACGTGGTTCGCCTGCGCGTGACCGACGCCGCCGGCGCATCGTCCGAGCAGGATCTGACCGTGACCGCCACCAATCATTCGCCTGTCGCGGTGCTCGACAAGAACGCGCTGACGGTGCTCGCCGGCGCGGTGGTCAAGGTGTCCGGCGCCCTCAGCTACGACGAGGACGCCGATGCGCTCACCTACAACTGGACACTGGATGCCAAGCCGAACGGCTCGGCCGTGGTGCTGGCCGACGTCGCCTCGGCTGGCTTGGCCTTCACGCCGGACGTCGCTGGCACCTACACGCTGTTGCTGAAGATCAGCGATGGCAAGCGTGCCGTCACCACGCGCCTGGAGGTCAAAGTGCTTGCGCAGCAGAGCGGTTCCGTCGCGTTGCCGTTCACGCCGCTCGCCGCGCGCTACAGCAAATCGCTGGATAAAGTGATCATGGTGTCAAGCGGGCCGGACGTGCTGAAGATCGTCGATCCGTTCTCGGGTCTGATCAAGTCGGTGCTGCTGCCTGCTTCGTTCAAGGCGATGAGCCTGAGCGCCGACGGCAAATTGGCCGCCGTGCTGCATGAGGGCGTGGTGACGCTGGTGGACCTGCAGACGGCCAGCGTCGTGCGCAGCAGTCCTACGGGCGGCTCGCATACCGAGGTCGCGCTCACCGACAGCGGCCTCGCGTATCTGTCCGGCCAGACGGGCGGGCAGTGGTATTCGCCCTCCGTGGTCGCGCTCAACGCACGCACCGGCGCGACGATCGCAACCGTGGCCACCGGCTTCGGTTACTTCTACGGCACCGTGCATGGCGTGTATTCCGCCGTCAACCGCAAGGGGTTCTCGGTGTCCGAGGGTTTGTCGCCGGTGGATATCTCGTACTTCACCACGGACGCGGCAAGTAACGCGGTCGTCCTGTACGGTGACTCGCCCTACCATGGCGATTATGCGATCGGCTCGACCTTGTTCCTCTCGGCCAAGGAAGACCTGGTGTTTACCTCGGCCGGCACGTACTTCCGTACCGATACGTTGACTTACGGCGGCAGGCTGGCGCTGACGGGCACGCTCGCGTCGATCAGCCAGTCCGACACGAAGGAGACGCTGGCGATCGCCGCCACCCAGGGTAGCTATCCCGACTACGCGTTGACCTACCCGCAGGCTTACCGCCGTTACACCGGCGACCTGTTGATGTACGACGCAGATTTGAGCTTCCCGATGATCGACGGGCTGCAAAGTTATGGTCGCAGCATTTTCCACAGTGCGGGCGGTAACCATGTGGCCCTGGTGCAGACCACGAGTCCGATTCAGAACGCGAGTGGGGCGAAGTATTATTTGATCTACCGCTAGGGGCGCGCGCTGACAGGTCGGATGTAAACAAGTCCATGAATTAATTCATGGGCTTGTGTTCTGCTTCGGCGATGTGTTCCCTGAGTCGGATTTCTCCTCCTTCAGGATATGCGGAAAAACTCACGCGAAGGCGGCGCCAACGGATTTTCCGGTTTGAGCGTGGCGACCGTGGGGGATGCGAACCGCGACCAACCCAAGGGTTAGAAGGATGACGCCGAGGCGATGAACGAGTGTTGCGCTTCGCTTCTTGAAGCGCGGCGTGGTAGCGATGTGGCGACTTGCGTTCGGGGAGTCTTGTAATGCTGATTTGAAGTCTCGCACACCCCTTCCGGTTGTGGTTTGCCTTCGATGCGGAAATGCCGGAAGAATTTGAACTTTCGACTCACACCTCCAGGGTCGGAAAGGAAGGGCAGGGCAAATTCCTGTTTGTCGAGCAATATCAGGCGCCAAACGTTGCCACCAAAAAAGCGAAACGTCAGTGAATTCGGCGGCAGTAGATTCAGCTCAGCAAACGTGCCGGTGGAGTACCTCGAGCCGAGCACTGCCGAATCGACCAATGTCAAATTAGCGTCGAACATGTAAATTCGCAGCATGTCTTCGTAGGGGATGTCATCAGTGAAGAAGACGACGCTGCAGCCTTGCCATTCCAAGGCCGTTTCCAGCACGGCACCGGTCACGATCAATCCACTTGGCCTACCGTCTAAAAGCAATTCAGATGACGGCAGTTCCGTGTCGGACGGAGGTGACGCCAATCGCGCCGCAAACTTTGAGGTCGGGAGTAATCTCACGAGCGTGGTCTACCAAATAAAGCCAGCACTGAAGGCGGCCAGAGCTCCTCCAGCAAACGCACCTATTGTCACACATACCGGGGCACCAGGGCAGCACGCCAAACCCGCGAGCGCCCCTGCGGCGATGCTCCCACCGATTCCTGCCGCCGTGGTAATAAGCTCGCGTTTGACCGCAGTGGCTTTGTTGGAAGCGTTGAGGATGTTATACGTCGATAGTGCTAGTTACAGCAGAATGACGCCACGGCCCAAGTAAGACAATCGCATCGCATTGCGTGTGACCGAAGGATGAGATCTACCGGCTGACGCCACAACTTCGGCAAAGACGCGATTCTGCTGTGACGGGGTGAGTTTTGCGAAGATCGCACCATTCCCGAACAGCTTCGAAGTTTTTTCAGCGATTAGCGCATTCAGACTACGACCCTCCGCCTTTCTGTACTCTGCGTAAGCGCGGGCGGCAGGAGTGGTGCGTGATCTGATAAGTTGCATGACGACGTTTCGGGTGTCGTGGGCCTGTTCCGCCGCTTGCGCCCAACTCATCTTGCCGCTGACGACTTCGCGGCGCAGACTGTCTGACATGGCTTTTATTTCGCGTGCGTAGATCCGGCGGGCTGTGGAATCGAGCTCTAGATGCATCCCTGCGCTGGCAGTTGTCACTTCGAGCGATTTGATCGCGTTTTCGAACTCTTCTTCGTCGGATCGTTGCATGGTGAATTCCTGTCAGTGGTGTTTGACAAGACTACTGCGTCGTAGAGCGACGGCATTTGAAGGAGCGCAACTGCTCGATGAAGAGAGCCAATGCCTAAGTTAGAGAAATTCGACAATTTGGTCGGAACCGAGGAGCGGTTGTGTTGTTTGATTTCCGACGGATGTTTAGAAAATCAAAGCTTTGCTATCGGGTAATTGCTTGATGAGGGCAGACTATTTGTGCGTTGATGGTGATGGAGGAAAAAAAGCAAAAACAGAGAGCGACCAGACACAAAAAAGCCCACGAACCGAAATTCGTGGGCTTCCTTGATTATTCTTGGTAGGCCGTGCGGGATTCGAACCTGCGACCAACGGATTAAAAGTCCGCTGCTCTACCAGCTGAGCTAACGACCCAAGGGTGCTTCGGTGGTAGGCCGTGCGGGATTCGAACCTGCGACCAACGGATTAAAAGTCCGCTGCTCTACCAGCTGAGCTAACGACCCCCGAAGAAGCGAGATTATAGGGGGTATCGGCCCAACCTGTCAAATGCCCTCAGGACATTATTTTCCGCCGAGGCGCTGTTTGGCCGTGACGGCGGCCGAGGACTCCGGATATTGCTTGATCAGGTCCTGCAGCGTCTTCTTGGCGGCCTTGTCCTTCAGCTCGGTCTGGCAGCTGGCGATGTTGAGCATGGCGTCCGGCGCCTTCGGGCTGTCCGGGTAGTTCTTCAGCACTTGCAGCTGCGCGCTGATGGCGCTCTTGCAGTCGCGCTGGGCATAGAAGGCGTTGCCGAGCCAGTACTGCGCGTTGGGCGTGTACACGGAGGCGGGGTACTGGCGCACGAAGTCGGACAGGGCCGTGCCCGCCGCCTTGTAGTCGCCGGCCTTGAACAGTTCCATGGCCGCGCCGTAGTTCTTCTCCTCGTTCGGATCGACCTGGGCGGCCTTGCCGTCGACCGTCACTTCGCGCGGCTCGAGCTTGCGCAGGCGGGTGTCGAGGTCGACGTAGAAATCCTTCTGGCGCTTTTGCGCGTTCGACAGCTCGTTTTGCAGCACTTCGATCTGGCCGCGCAGTTTGTTGAGCTCCTGCATCGTGTTATCGTTTTGCGCGACCAGATCCAGCGCGCTGGACTTGTCGGACTTGGTGTCCAGTCGGGCGTTCATTTCGATGCGCATCGCTTCGACCTTGGCGCGCAGGTCGAGCAGGGCTTTACGGGCTTCGTCGTCGTCGAACAGGCCGGCGTGGGCTTGCATCGGCAGCCACGTCAGCGCGGCCAGCAGGGCGGCGGCGAGGCCGGATTTGGTGAGTTTCTTCATGTCGGGCGCTTTCAGCAAATCAAAATGGAAACGGGGCAGGGCGCGGTTGAATACCGCGCGCCGCCCCGTATTATGCCTGTGACCCGGCAAAAGGGTAGTGCTTTCGATTACTTGTAGACGATGTCAGCACGACGGTTCTGTGCCCATGCCTCTTCGTTCGAACCGGTCGCTTTTGGCTTCTCTTTGCCCAGCGAGACGGCTTCGATCTGCGATTCCGGCACGCCCAGCGTGGTCATGGCTTTGCGCACGGCTTCGGCGCGCTTCTGGCCCAGCGCCAGGTTGTACTCGGAGCTGCCGCGCTCATCGGTATTGCCTTGAACCAGGATCGAACGCGATTTGTTTTTGGTCAGGTAAGCGGAGTGGTTTTCCACCACTGGCTTGCCGTCGGCGCGCACGACGTAGCTGTCCAGGTCGAAGTAGATGCTACGGTTGGCCAGCACGCCTTTTGGATCGTCCAGCGGATCCAGCGATTTGGTTTCCACCGGGGCGACGGTGCGGGTGTCCGATTGCGACGGCGCGGCCTTGTCGGCTGGACGCTCGACGACTGGTGCCGGCTCCGATACTTTGACCGGGGTCGAGCAGGCGGACAGGATGGCGGCGGTGGTGATGACGAAAGCTAAGCTGCTGAGTTTGCGCATTTGATTCTCCTAGTAATAATAGTAAAGACCAGATTTATTTACTGCATGAATGGACCCCAGGTGGGCTCCTTGATGTTGCCCGCCTGCGTGGTCAGGCGTTGCTTGACACGTCCGTCGACGGACACCACGGCCAGCGATTTGCGGCCACCGGCTTGCGTGGCGTACATGATGTATTTGCCGTTGGGGGCGAAGCTCGGCGATTCGTCGCTGGTGGTGTCCGACAGGCGCTGCTCCTGGCCGCTGGCCAGGTCCAGCACGTACAGCTGGAAGTTGCCGTCGCGGCGCGAAATGTAGGCCAGGGTCTTGCCGTCCGACGAGATGCGCGGGCTGGTGTTGTAGGTGCCGCTGAAGGTCACGCGCTTGGCTTCGCCGCCGTCGGCGCTCATGCGGTAGATCTGCGGGCCGCCGCTGCGGTCGCTGGTGAAGTAGATGCTCTGGCCGTCGGCCGAGAATTGCGGCTCGGTGTCGATGCCGTTGCTGTTGGAGACGCGGCGCAGGCCGCTGCCGTCGGTGTTGACCGTGTAGACCTGGGTGTGGCCGTCCTTCGACAGCGCCACGGCCAGTTTATTGCCGGCCGGCGACCACGACGGCGCCGAGTTGCTGCCCTTTTCGTTGGCGACCACGGTGCGGGCGCGGGTGACCAGGTTTTGCACGTAGACCACCGGCTTTTTCTGCTCGAACGAGACGTAGGCGACCTTGGTGCCGTCCGGCGACCACGATGGCGAGATGATCGGTTCGTTCGAGCGCAGCGCCAGTTGCTCGCCTTCGCCGTCGGCGTCGGCCACCAGCAGTTGATAGTTGCGGCCTTCCTGCTTGACGTAGGAGATGCGGGTGGCGAAAGCGCCACGGATGCCGGTGAGCTTGAAGTAGACGTCGTCGGCGATCAGGTGCGCCGACAGGCGGGTGAACTGCGCCGTGACGGCTTTGTCTAAATTGGAGATCTTGGCTTGCTTGACGGTGTCGAGCAGCTTGTAGCGCACGTCGTAGCGGCCATCGGCCAGCGCATCGACCGTGCCGACGACGAGCGCATCGGCGCCCTTGGATTTCCAGGCGCTGTAGTCGATGTTGTTGACGTCACTGATGACGCCGGCGTCGATCACTTTGAAGGCGCCGCTGCGCTCGAGGTCGGCCTTGATGATCTCGGAGATTTTTTGCGGCGATACGCCTTCGTTGGCGAAACCGGCCACGGCGACCGGGATCTGGTTGCTGCCGACACCGGAAATTTCGATGCGCATCTGCGCCTGGGCCGCGCCCATGGTGGCCGCAATGGTCAGGCCGGCGTAAAGGAGGGTCAGTTTTTTCATATCAATGCATTTCCTTCAGGTTGAAGACGGCTGTAAGTTCGCGTTCTACCGTACCATCTTTCTTCTTTGGCAGTGGTGACGACTTGTCAATCGCGTTCTCGATCGCTTGGTCGTAGGCCGGCGAACCGCTGCCTTTGATCTTGCGTTTGTTGATGATTTCACCGGACGGCAACTGGGTGATCAGGTAAGTGGCTGTCAGGCTGTCGTCTTCGCCGCCGTAAGCCAGATTGCTCTTGATCTTGGCGCGGACGGCCGCCGAATAACCGCCGTCGACCTTGCCGCCGGTCGATTGCGCGGCCGTGCCGGTCGAGCCCTTGGCCGCCGAGCCCGTGATGCGGCTCATTTCGGCGGCGAAGGCCTTGTCCTTGGCGGCCTTGTCGGCTTTCTCGGCTTTTTCCTTGGCCAGTTTGTCGGCGACGGCTTTTTTCTTGTCTTTTTCGGCCAGTTCCTTCTTCTCTTTCTCGGCTTGCTCTTTTTCCTCTTTCAGCTTTTCTTCCTTCAGCTTTTGCTCGGCGAGTTTCTTGTCAGCCAGCTTCTTCGCTTCCAGCTTGGCCTGCTTCTCTTCGGCTTCCTGTTTCAGCTTGGCTTCCTTGGCTTCGGCCAGCTTCTTCTCTTCGAGTTTTTTCTTGGCCTTCAGGCGTTCGAGGGCGATATCGGGTTCCTTCGGCGCGGGCGGCGCCTCCACCGGTGGCGGCGGCGGGGCCTTGACGACGGGCGCCGGCTCCGGTTCCGGCTCCGGTTCGGGCGCTGGTTTAGGCTCCGGCGTCGGCTCGGCCGGCGCGGCGTCCTGCACCTTCATGTCCCAGATCTCGGCCTGCACTTCGGTCGGTTCATTGTTCTGCCAGCTCACGCCGACCCACAGGAACAGCAGCAGCACCGCGTGCATCGCCACGGCCAGCACCACGGAGCGCCAGCCTTCGTTATGTCGCGGAACCTTGTACGGACCGCCTGCGGTTGCGGGTTTCATCGTCTGCACTAGTTATTTGGTGGACAAGCCGACCCGGTTAATGCCCATCTTTTTCGCTTCCGAGATCAGCTGGATCACGTCGTCGTACTTGCTTTCCTTGTCGCCGGCGATCAGCACCGGGTATTCCGGATGCGTTTCGTGCAGCGTGCGCAGTTTCTTGACCAGCGCGTCGCGGTTCGGCGCCGTTTCCGGCGCGTCCTCGTCTTTGCCCTTGACGCCGATCGACAGCGCGCCGTTCGGCTTGATGACGATTTGCACGTAGTCGCTTGGCGGCTTGGTCGATTTTTCAGCGTTCGGCAAGTCGACGATGCTCGGGTCGGTGGCCGACGGCATGACCATGAAGATGATCAGCAAAACCAGCATGACGTCGATGTACGGCACCACGTTGATTTCGGACTTGAACTTGCGGCCGCGACCGCCGCGCATGCTGCTGGAGAAAGAGGAAGCCATGGTCTCTCTGCCTTATTAACGCGATTGACGTTGCAGGATATTGGAGAACTCTTCGACGAAACTTTCGAAGCGGATCGCCAGACGATCGATGTCGTGCGAGAAGCGGTTGTAGGCGACAACCGCCGGAATCGCCGCGAACAGGCCGATGGCGGTGGCGATCAGCGCTTCGGCGATGCCGGGCGCGACGGCGGCCAGGGTGGCTTGCTGCACGTTGGCCAGGCCGCGGAAGGCGTTCATGATGCCCCAGACGGTGCCCAGCAGGCCGATGTACGGCGACACCGAGCCGACCGAGGCCAGGAAGGCCAGGTGCGATTCAAGCACGTCCATTTCGCGCTGGAAGGCGGCGCGCATGGCGCGGCGCGCGCCGTCGAGGATGGCGCCGTGGTCGACGGGATCGCGGCTGGCGGCGTAGGCGGCCTTGCTTTTGATGAACTCACCCATCCCGGCTTCGAAGATGCGCGCCAGCGGGCCGCTGTTGGCGCGGTCCTTGCCGGCGTTCTGGTGCAGCGCGTGCAGGTTGCCGCCGGCCCAGAAGGTTTTTTCGAAGTCGATCGTCAGGCGGCGCGCCGAGCGCACCGCGAACAATTTACTGAAGATGTAGGTCCAGCTGGTCAGCGAGATGATGAACAACAACGCCATGATCAGTTGCACGATCAGGTGGGCGTTGGAGATGAGGGACAGGAAAGAGAGGTCTTGGGTGACGTTCATTATTTATCAGTCTGATCAGTCTGTTTTCGTGATGTTGGTGGTGCTGCGCATTTTGTCCGCGACCGCTGGCGGCACCGCGCGCGGGCGCAGCGTCGAATCGACGCAGCCGACCCTGACCCGCGCCGTGTTCAGCAGTTGCTCGCCGCACCATGCCTCCTGGACAAAGGAGATCGAGGCGCGTCCTAATTTTTCGATACTTAATGTTAATTTTATTACGTCGTCAAGCTTAGCAGGCGCATGATACTCCGCGCTGACGCTTTTGACGACGAACATAGCGTCGTGTTCCTGCAATAAAGCGTGCTGGCTCACATTGATCTGCCGCAGCCATTCGGTGCGGGCGCGCTCGAAGAACTTCAGATAGTTCGCGTAATAGACGATACCGCCGGCGTCGGTGTCTTCGTAGTAGACCCGGACGTTCCAGATGAACTCTGCTGGCATGTTGTTAGGATTGCAAGTTGTGTTGAGCAACATTCTACGCGATTTTGTTCTTTTGGTTGAAGTTTGGACGGTTGAATGCACGTCCATCCCGCCACTTGTGCGGGATTTCAACTTGGGGCGCAAAGATTGCACTGGTGACAGTTAAGCGGTTTACAGGCAACTTGCCAAGGATTGTAACAACCGCTTACGAATTGCAGGGACGCATGCTTTCACCCGAACGGCGACGCACCGCCGGGGTCGTACCCCGTACGGGGTACGGCCCCTCCGTCCTCGGGTTTAAGGGTTGCGCTTGATCGCCAGCGGACCGTAACCCTGGCACGTCGGCATCATCTCGATGCGGTTGATGTTGATGTGCGGCGGCAAGGTCGCGATCCAGAACGCGGTGTTGGCGATGTCTTCGGCCGTCAGCGGCACGGTGCCTTCATACACCTTGGCGGCGGCTTCGTCGTTGCCCTTCATGCGCACGTTCGAGAATTCGGTGCCGCCGCACAAGCCCGGCGCCAGATTCGTGGCGCGCACGCCGGTGCCGATCAGGTCCGCCCGCAGGTTCAAGGTGAACTGTTCGACAAACGCCTTGGTGGCGCCATAGACGTTGCCGCCCGGGTAGGGCGTGGCGCCGGCGACGGAACCGAGGTTGATGACGGTGCCGCTGCCGCGCTTGACCATGTCCGGCAGGATCGCGCGGGTCATGGCGACCAGGCCGCTGCAGTTGGTGGCGATCATCGTGTCCCAGTCGTCCAGCGACGATTCGTGGGCCGGGGTGACGCCCAGCGCCAGGCCGGCATTGTTAATCAGTACGTCGATCTGCTTCCATTCGGCAGGCAGGCCGTCCAGCGCCGTTTTGATCGATGCCTTGTCGGTGACGTCCAGCACTACCGGCAGCACGGCGTCGCCCAGTTCGGCCGACAAGGTCTGCAGGCGGTCCTCGCGGCGTCCGCTGATCAGCACTTTGTGACCGTTTTGAACGAAAGTGCGGGCCATGGCGGCGCCGAAGCCGGCGGTGGCGCCAGTGATGAAGACGATCATGTTTTATCCTTGTCGATGAGGTAAGAGGGCGGAAGGCTGGACAAAATTGTAGCCGAAATGGCAGTATCCCTCGAGGCCCGCCGGTAAAACGCACAATCTTGCCAGTTATGCAAGCCGCTTCCTTGCTCAAATCTGGCGCATAAATTACAATCCGGGTTCCATTACGTCTCACGTAACTGGCGAAAAGCTGCGGTCGGCCCCAAAATGGTGCGTCGATCCGTCGGCGAAAGGTGGGCATCCACCGGGAAACGTGAGATTTCATTAGCCGTTCGCCTGGGCAGCCCATCGATGGAAAGCACGAAAGAGGCTGCCTGTCCGCTATCGGCGTCCCTCATTCGATCCAGCCTGCCAAGTACTACAGTTACTCATTCGATTGGAGTTTTTCATGTTCGCAAAAGATCACACCCTCGCCAGCGTTGACCCGGAATTGTTCGGCGCCATCCAAAAAGAAAATACCCGCCAGCACGACCACATCGAGCTGATCGCGTCGGAGAACTACACCTCGCCGGCCGTGATGGAAGCGCAAGGCTCGCAGCTGACCAATAAATATGCCGAAGGCTATCCAGGAAAGCGCTACTACGGTGGCTGCGAATACGTCGACGTCGTCGAGCAACTGGCGATCGATCGCGTCAAGCAACTGTTCGGCGCGGAAGCGGCCAACGTGCAGCCGAACTCCGGCTCGCAGGCGAACCAGGGCGTGTTCTTCGCCGTCCTCAAACCGGGCGACACCATCATGGGCATGTCGCTGGCCGAAGGCGGCCACCTGACCCACGGCATGCCGCTCAACATGTCCGGCAAGTGGTTCAACGTTGTGTCCTACGGCCTGACCCCGGAAGAGGACATCGACTACGCCGCCATGGAAGCGCTGGCGAAGGAACACAAGCCTAAGCTGATCATCGCCGGCGCGTCGGCCTTCTCCAAGAAAATCGATTTCGAGCGTTTCGCCGCCGTCGCCAAGGCCGTTGGCGCCTACTTCATGGTCGACATGGCGCACTACGCCGGCCTGATCGCCGCCGGCCTGTACCCGAACCCGGTGCCGCACGCCGACTTCGTCACCTCGACCACGCACAAATCGCTGCGCGGCCCGCGCGGCGGCATCATCCTGATGAAGGCCGAGCACGAGAAGATCATCAACTCGGCTATCTTCCCTGGCATCCAGGGCGGCCCGCTGATGCACGTGATCGCCGGCAAGGCCGTCGCCTTCAAGGAAGCGCTCACGCCAGAATTCAAGGCCTACCAGCAACAAGTCGTCATCAACGCCGACGTGCTGGCCAAGACCCTGATCAAGCGCGGCCTGCGCATCGTGTCCGGCGGCACCGAGTCGCACGTGATGCTGGTGGACCTGCGTCCGAAGAACCTGACCGGCAAGGAAGCCGAAGCGATCCTGGGCACCGCGCACATCACCACCAACAAAAACGGCATCCCGAACGATCCGCAGAAGCCATTCGTGACTTCCGGCATTCGCCTGGGCAGCCCGGCGATGACCACGCGCGGTTTCAAGGAAGCCGAAGCGGAAGAAGTCGGCAACCTGATCGCCGACGTGCTGGACAATCCGCACGACGCCGCCACCATCGAGCGCGTCAAAGCGGCGGTGAAGGTGCTGGCCGATAAATATCCGGTCTACGCCAAGTAATTTGCTTCAGTAGTAAGGCGGGGCGCCGGCCTGGCTGGCGTCCCGTTAAGTAGTTCAATGTAAGTTTGCCCATGGCTCATATGAAATGTCCGTTCTGCCAGCATGACGATACCCAGGTTCTCGATACGCGTGTATCCGAGGAAGGGGATTCCATCCGCCGGCGCCGGCGTTGCGGCAAATGCGATAAACGATTTACCACGTATGAGCGCATCGAGCTGGTCATGCCGTATGTGGTCAAGAAGAACGGCAGCCGCACCGAGTACTCGGCCGCCAAGTTGCGCGGCAGCCTGACCTTGGCCCTGCGCAAGCGTCCGGTCGCGGCGCCCGCCGTCGACGCGGCCGTGTTGTCGATCGAGGAAAAATTGCTCACCAGCGGCAAGCGCGAAGTCGACACCGGCTACATCGGCGAGCTGGTGATGCAGGAGTTGCAGCGCCTCGACAAGATTGCGTATATCCGCTTCGCATCGGTTTATAAAAACTTCGAAGACCTGGCCGAGTTCCAGGACGCCATCGCCGAAGTCGGACAGGACCGCAAGCCGCGCAAAAGCTAGCATCCTGCTAGCGCACAGTTGATCCACCTCATACCTCGGCCATTGGCCGCTGCTACCGTCTAGCTAGTCCCCGACAGTCGCTGACTGTCCCTGTCGACTTGCGGAGGTGTGCATGCTCACGGCCCGTGCTGTTGCCGGCTTTACCCTGGTCGAAGTCATGATCGCCGTGCTCGTGCTGGCCTTGGGCATCGTCGGCGGCGTTTCGATGCAACTGGCGGCGCTGCGAGCCCGTCACCAGTCGACCTTGCTGGCACAGGCGTCCTGGCTGGCCGTCGGCATGGCCGAACGCATGCGCGCCAATGCCGAACATATGCGGCTGGCCGATGGCGCCAACCTGTATCTCACCCTCGATTACGATGTGCTGGCCGAGCCCGACCCGCCGGCGCCGTCCGCGCTGTGCTATGGCGGCGATTGCGACGGCGTCCAGCTGGCCGCGTTCGATCTGTATGAAATGAAGACGCTGATGCGCGAGAACTTGCCGGCGGGCCGCGCCGTGGTCTGCCGCGACGCCGGCTTGTGGTCGGGCGGCAAGCTGCGCTGGGCGTGCAGCGGTGGGGCCGGCGCGCCTTTGGTGATCAAGGTCGGTTGGCGCGGCAAGAACCCCGACGGCACGCCGCGCAAGGACGAGGCCGGCGAGTACATGCCCGGCGTGGCGTTGACCGTGGGGGCGCCATGATGCGGGCGCGCCAGCAGGGCTGGACCATCATCGAGCTCGTCATTGCCACCGGTCTGGGCCTGGTGCTGACGTTGCTGGCCAGTGGATTGTTGCTGGCGACTAGCGGCAGCTACCGCAATCACAGCGAGAACATGTGGATCAACGACGGCGGGCGCTATGCGCTGGAGATTATGTCGCAGGCGATACGGCAGGGCGCGTATGTCAACTGGGACAGCAAGGAGGCGCCGGCCGAGCTTGCCGCGCACGAGCCGGCCGCCATCGCCGGTCTTGACGCCAGCAGCATCAGCAAGGCCAGCGACGGTATCTCCGGCGTGGCGCCGGACGCGGCCAACGGCAGCGACGTGCTGGCGTTGCGTTTCTCCGGTTATGGGGACGGCGCGAACGGCGACGGCTCCAGCCTTAACTGTGCCGGCTTCGGCGTGGGCGCGCCCTCGGCCGTGAACGAGCGCGGCTGGAGCATCTTTTATGTCGCCGCCGATGCCGGCGGCGAGCCGGAATTGCGCTGCAAATATCGCAGCGCGGCGGGCTGGGGCGCGGACGCCATCGTGCGCGGCGTCGATTCTTTTCAGGTGCTGTACGGCCTCGATAGCGACGAGCCGGCCGATGGCATTCCCAATACCTTCGTCAATGCGACCGCGATCAACGGCATGGACGCGGCGCTGGTGCTGGTCGGCGCCACGCCTGAGGAACTCCAGCGCGATCTGCACCGCAAGACCAACTGGAAGCGCGTCTGCAGCGTGAAGCTCGCGTTGCTTTTGCACGGCGATAACAACACGCGGGCCGATACCGTGGTGCGCCGGTTCGACCTGTTCGGGCCGGCTTATTCCGATGGCCACGGCGACGACCAGGGCGTGCGGATTACGGAGCGATTATTTCCCGAATCGCAGCGATGGCGAGCGCGGCGGGTGTTCGGAATGACGGTCGCGCTGCGCAACAGGAGCGGTTGATATGAGGGCGCGCTTAAGGGGTGGCGCCTCGCTGCGGCAAGAGCGCGGCGTGGCGTTGCTGGTGTGCCTGCTCATGCTGATATTGGTGATGCTGCTGGGCGTGTCGGCGGCGCAGCTGAGTTTGCAGGGCGAGAAGGCCGCGCGCGGCGAGCGCGATCGGGAAGTGGCGTTTCAGGCGGCGGAGGATGCGTTGGCGGATGCGGAACGTGACATCCAGGCGGGCGGCGGCGAGGTCGTCGATCCGGCCTGCGGCGAAGCGCCGGTGTGGCAGCGGGTCGACCTTTCGGGCAAGGTGGATGCCGGCTGCACGGTCGCGTATGGCGCGGCGACCGGGGCGGCGATGCAGACCGGGCAAGGCTTCCTGCCGTTTAAGAAGCCGCGTTACCTGATCGAACGTACCGAGTGCCATCATCCTGGAGAAGATGCGTCCGCCGTCGCCACACCCAGCTATTGCTATCGGGTGACGGCGATCGGTTTCGGGGCGAAACCGGCAACCGAGGTGGTGTTGCAAAGTGTGTTCCGCAAGCCGGAGTGAGGAGGAGGGCGTATGTCTGCAAAGAACGGTCGGCGCTGGTTAATGCGAATGCTGAAAAGGTCGGCGGTGCTGGCCATCACGATCACCTCTTGCGCGGTCGCTGCTCCGCCCGTGCTCGATATCGCCAGCGAGCCGTTGACGGCGGCATGCTGCGTCGCCACGCCGCCGGCCGGTGCTGCCGAATTCGACGGCGCCTCCCTGCTGCTCGTGGCGCCGCCGCCGGCAAGCGCCAGTGCCGGCGACCTGTTTCAGGCGAGTATGAATATGGCCGACTGGAGTGGACACTTTTCCCGTTACGCTTTGTCTCCCGGCGGCGCGGGATTTTCCTCGACGCCAACGGCGATGTGGGACGCCGGCGTGCTGCTGACGGGCGACGGCGCGCGTGCGCCATCGCCAGCCCCGGCCGCGCGTAAAATCTTCACCGCTATCGTGCAGTCTGGCGGCGCGCTGGAGATGGTCCCTTTTGAATGGAGCGCCTTGTCGGCAGAGCAGCGGCAGCAACTGAATCAGGCGCCGCCGCCCGCCACCGGCGCCGATGCCATGGGCGAGCAACGCCTGGCTTTCCTGCGCGGCGATCGCACGCAGGAAGGCATGCTCTTCCGCGCGCGCAGCAGCGTGCTGGGCGATTCCATTAACAGCACGCCGGTGTATGTCGGGCCAGCGTCCGGCGCGGCGTCCGCCACGCGGCCGAACGTCATCTACATCGGCGCCAACGACGGCATGCTGCACGCCTTCAACGCCGCCGACGGCAGCGAACTCTTCGCCTATGTGCCTAACGCGTTGATGGCCAAGTTGAACCACCTGTCCAGTCCCGACTATGTGCACCAAGCCTATGTGGACGGGCCGGCCAGCTTTGGCGAGGCGACGATCAATGGCAGCAGCAAGACCGTCCTGGTCTCCGGGATGGGCGCCGGGGCGCAAGGCGTTTTCGCGCTGGACGTTACCGACCCGCTGCGCTTCGCCGACGGCGGAGGTGTTCTGTGGGAATTTACCGACCGCGACGACGCGCTGATGGGCAATGTCACCACACGGCCGCAAATTGCCAAATTGCGCAGCCGGGATGTGGCGGGCGTGCCGATCTACAAACATTTTGCGGTTGTCGCGAGCGGCTTGAACAACTACGCTGCGGACGGCAACGCCAGCCCGACGGGCAAGGGCGCGTTGTTCCTGCTGGCGCTCGACAAGCCACGTGGCGCGGCATGGCGGCTCAACGTCAACTACTACCGACTCATCACGCCCATTTCCGACGCGGCGCTGGCCAACGGGCTCAACGCGCCGGTGCTGGTGGCCGACCGCATGGGTGCTGTTCGCTATGGCTACGCAGGCGACTTGCAGGGCAACCTGTGGCGTTTCGATTTCGACGGCGGCGCGCCTTGGGCGGGCGCGGTCGGTCCCGGCGCCGGAGGCACACCGCTGTTTGTCGCGCGCGACGACAGCGGCAGGCGTCAGCCTATCATCCAGCAGCCTTTGCTGGCGTATGCCGATGGCGGCGGCTATCTGGTTTTATTCGGGACCGGCAAGTTGATCGAAAAAGCCGACCGTACGTCGGCCAGTTTCGCGCCGCAGTCCTATTACGCGATTCGCGACAGTTTGCATGATCCCGCCGAGGTCGTAACCAGCCGCAGCCAGTTGACGCAGCGCGTACTGAGCGGCAATGCCGGCACGGCGCCGTTCAGCATCAGCGGCGCCAAAATGGCATTCGACAGCATGGGCTGGTATGTCGATTTCTTGCAGGCGCAGACGACGGGAGAACGCAGCATCGATAGCGGCGTGCTGGCCGGTGGCGAGGTCTTTTTCAATACTTTGCTACCGCGCAGCGATCCGTGTGATAAGGCCCGCAGTAGAACTTATGCGCTCAATGTGCTCACTGGCCTGACCAAGGATAGCGTTGCAACGCTGCCGACACCGCCGTCCACGGAGCAGCCGATTGTCGGGCAGGTATCGGACGCATACAGGGCGACGCCGTCGCTGTTGCCCGTCACGTCGAGCAAGACGCCGCGCGACCCGACCGGCAGCACGCGCCTGCTCAAAGAGTTGGCCGTTACCAACCTCACGCCGCAGGGAAACGTGGTCGTTGGCCGCGTCAAGGTGCAACTGCGCGCCGGGCGCCTGAGTTGGCGCGAGGTGGGCAATTGGCGTCAATTGCACGAGGCCTTCAAATGAGCCGCCGCGCACACGCCGGCTTCAGCATGATCGAAATGCTGATCGTCATGGTGATCCTGGCCGTGCTGGCCGCTGCCGCCATGCCCGCCTGGCAGCAGCATGTGATCAGTACCCGCCGCAACGAGGCGCAGGCGATGATGTTGAAGTTGATGTTGCAGCAGGAGCGTTATTTCACGCAGCACGGCACGTACATCGCATTCTCCTCCGGCTCGACAGATTTCGAGGCGCGCCAGTTTCAGTGGTGGAGCGGCAGCCGCGCGCCGGGCAGCGGCTACGAAATCGAAGGCAAGGCCTGCGACGACGAGCCGATCGAGCAATGCGTGCAACTGGTCGCCACCGCTGGCACCGCCGTGGTGGACGCCGACTACCACGACCACGAATGCCGCGAAATGACGCTCAGCAGCATCGGCGAGCGGCTGTCGAAAGGCACGCTCGCCAAGTGCTGGCGCTGAACGGGGCTGCCATGAAGCGTGATAACGCGGGAGTGTCGCTGGTGGAATTGCTGGTCGTGCTGGTGTTGGCAGGCATACTGCTTGGCGCCGCCGCGTCCGCCTACCATGACGTGATGCGGCGGCAGCAACTGCGGGCGGCCGTCAACGATCTGGTCGCGGCCATCGACCTGACCCGCTCGCATGCGATCGCGCGCGGCGGTCAGGTGATGCTGGGGCCGCTGGAGCCGAGCGGCAGGGATTGGGCCAAGGGCTGGGTGGTGTTCGTCGACGACAACGGCAACCGCCGGCCGGACGCCGGTGAACAGCGCCTCTTCCAGCACGGACCGCTGCCGGACGGGATGACGGTCGTCTCCGCATTCTCGTCCGGCGGAACGCCGCTCTACCTGGCCTACAATGGCGCGGGCCGCAGTTGCAATGCCAGTAACAGCTTATCAGCGCGCTGGGGCACGCTGTCGCTGGCGCGGGGCGACGACGCGCGCAACA
Source organism: Duganella sp. AC237 (assembly GCF_979254035.1). Taxonomy (NCBI): domain Bacteria; kingdom Pseudomonadati; phylum Pseudomonadota; class Betaproteobacteria; order Burkholderiales; family Oxalobacteraceae; genus Duganella; species Duganella sp. AC237. Next base: position 2,126,292 of record NZ_CEEDEW010000003.1, read on the forward strand.
TCAAAATCAACATGCTGGGCAGGCTGCGCGTGTGCGACCCGGTCAAAGACACTGCCAATTGCGACGGGGCGGGCAATTAAACTCCTCAATGACTTACCGACGTCGTCTCGGATGTCGTTCTCTTCATGCTTGTTCAACTTGGATTGCGTCGTCTTCAGGTATCTCTATCTGCGATGTCCATTTCTCGTGATCCTCGGAGACTATGATTTTTGAATGCGAAATCCTATCGATGGCATTGAGCATCTCGACGACGGCTCCCACTTTCCCGTCACCACCCACCTTATCGGCATAAATGCGCCTAATTAGGAAATCCTCAGCTTTCGGAATGCGTCCGTGCTTTTCCCATTTAGCGACCGCTTGCTCTGAACAGCCGAGTAGCTTGCCAAGTGAGCGTTGAGACAACTCCATGGCGTTCCGAATATAACGAAATTCCGCGCTGTTCAGCTTCCCAGGCTTCTTTATAAGTGCATTGCAGATCGTCTTTGTTAAGCCTGGGAGATCGTGGAACGACACCGCCTTCCCGTATGGAGTGTTTTTTTCAACATAGCCATTTTTGAGCCACACATTGCGCAGTCCACCATCGGTAAAGTGGTACATAATATTTTCTCCTAAGTGTACATCGCTGTTACGAGAACCAAGTCTGGATCATCGTCGCTCACTGCAACTATCGCTGCTACGTTGCGTCCGATGCAGAAATATTCCATACGGCACTCTAGCGATCCCCTAGCCGGATTTGGCTCCGGGCGCCTTCTGATTCTTCCGTTCCGTAATGTCGAAAACACACACGCGTGCGTGATTTTGCGAGCCGCCATTTGTTTTTGAGCATGCAACGTGAAGCTAACCTTCGACGAGTCTAGGGACTCAGCTCTGATCAGCGCTTCAAGTTGCTGTTGCGATAGTCTTGTTCTTTTCGTGCTCATCGGAAGCCTATACAAAATATAGGTCATGGGACCGTTAAAAGCAATCGAGTTATCTATAGACAGTTGCCGCCTGCCGGGGGGCGAGCGAGGCGCACAACAATACATCTATACTGGCTAAATTTCGGACGAACACCCTGACTTTTCTCGACAAATTTAAACCTGCCGAGGATCGTTGGAGCTATTTGCTAGATCTCGGCAGTCTGTGGTCATTGAGGCACCAGGATTTCCGTTTGCTTATAATGGCGCAGCCGGCAATTGTCGCGGGCGGCGTCAACGACTAAGGACAATGTGAACATCAGCAACGATCTCGAAGGCATGACCCTGGCCCTGGAATGGGCCGCGAAGGGGCTGTACACGACGTCGCCCAATCCGCACATCGGCTGCGTGATCGTGCGCGACGGGCAAGTCATCGGCGCCGGGGTGACGCAGCAAGCCGGCGGCGACCATGCGGAAATCCAGGCGCTCAAGGATGCGCAGGCGCGCGGCCACGACGTGCGCGGCGCCACCGCCTATGTCACCCTGGAGCCGTGCAATCACTTCGGCCGCACGCCGCCATGCTCCGACGCATTGGTGCGCGCCGGCCTCGGCCGCGTGGTGGCGGCGATGGAAGACCCGAATCCACTGGTCGCGGGGCAGGGGCTTGCCAAGCTGCGCGCCGCCGGCATCGAGACCAGCACCGGCCTGCTGGCCGAGCAAGCGTATGAATTGAACATCGGCTTTTTCTCGCGCATGACGCGCGGCCTGCCGTGGGTGCGCATGAAGAGCGCCGCCAGCCTGGACGGCATGACGGCGCTGCACAACGGCGTGAGCCAGTGGATCACCGGGCCGGAGGCGCGGGCCGACGGCCACGCCTGGCGCGCCCGTGCCTGCGCCATCCTGACCGGTATCGGCACCGTCAAGGCCGACGATCCGCAGTTGACCGTGCGGGCGGTCGAGACGCCGCGCCAGCCGCGCCGCATCGTAATCGACAGCAAGCTCGATATCAACCTTTCCGCCAAGGTACTGGAGGGCGGCGGCACCTGGATCGTGGCGGCGGTCGCCAATCCGGAGAAGGAGGCGGCTTTGCGCGCCGTCGGCGCCGACGTCATCATGCTGCCCAACGCCGCCGGCAAGGTGGACTTGCCGGAACTGATGCGCGAGCTGGGCCGCCGGCAGATCAATGAATTGCACGTCGAGGCCGGTGGCAAGCTCAATGGTTCGCTGATCCGCGAGGGTTGCGTCGACGAGCTGCTGCTGTACCTGGCGCCGAGCCTGATCGGCGACGCGCAGGGCATGTTCGCGCTGCCGGCGCTGACCGACCTGTCGCTGCAGCAGCGCCTAAAATTTCACGAGGTTAAGCAGATCGGCGAAGATTTGCGTATCCTTGCACGATTCACCCATCTTTAAGATTGCACTCACATGTTTACTGGAATCGTCGCCGCTGTCGGCAAAATTGAATCGGTCCAACCTTTGGAAGGCGGCTCGTATGCGGGCGTGCGCCTGGACGTCAACGCCGGCGGCTTGCCGCTGGCCGATGTCGCGCTGGGCGATTCCATCGCCCTCAACGGCGCCTGCATGACCGTGATCGAAAAGACCGACACCAACTTCAGCGTCGACGTCTCGCGCGAAAGCCTCAATTGCACCGTCGGCCTCGATACCCTGACCGAAGTGAACCTGGAAAAGGCCGTGACCCTGAGCGAGCGCCTCGGCGGCCATCTGGTGACCGGTCACGTCGACGGCCTGGGCGTGGTGCGCAAGTTCGAGGCGGTGGGCGAGTCGTGGGAATTGGTTGTCGAAGCCCCGCACCATCTGGCCAAGTTTTTGGCATTCAAGGGTTCGATCGTGGTCAACGGCGTGTCGCTGACCGTCAACCGCGTGACCGACATCGGCACCGGCGCCGATCTGGTGTGCCAGTTCTCGATCAATCTGATTCCCCACACCATCGCTGTAACGACCCTGAAGCACCTGAGCGTCGGCAAGCAGGTCAACCTGGAAATCGACCTGATCGCCCGCTATGTCGAGCGCATGGTCTCGATCGGCGCGGCGACCATGCCTTAAGCGGCAGTCTTACCAGAACTTGGCCAATGGCAGCACGATCCCGCTGAACAGCGACCAGTCAGGCGAGGCCGAGGTGAGTCCCCGGGCGACACCCCAGTCGATGGTCAGGCGCTTGGTCGGGCTGTAGGTGGCGGCCACCAGCAGCTGGGCGGTATTGTCCTGCCCGCTGCGGTGCGTGCCCGACAGTTCCGTGGTCAGGCCCCATTTTTCCGACACGGGCGCGGAGAACGAGGCCGACCAGCCTTTTTGAACCCGTCCGCTGCCGGCCTCGTAGGCCCCCAGCCGTGTCGCGTTCAGATTGGCGTCCATGTGGACGATGCCCATGTCCTGGCTGTAGATGCCGTTGAGGACGACATCGCTGCGGCCGCTGCCGATGCTGTCTTTGGCGGTCGGCAATTTCACGCCCAGCTCCAGGCCGAACGCCGTGTGATCGTCGATGAGGAAGGCGCGCTTGAGCTCCAAGGTCGTATCCCCGACGCCGCGCTGGCGGGGCTCTCCGTCCGTGCGCGCCGAGACATAGGCTTCGCCGCCGACCACCACGCCCCATTGCTCGTTGAACCCCAGCTTGAAGGTGTACGGCAAACTCGCGCGCCGGTCGTCGTCCGTTTTAGTGCTCAGGCCGCCGAGCTCGAATTCCAGCTGGCCGGGCGCGGGCAATTGTGCCGGGCTCGAGACCGAGGGGCGATAGGGCGTGATGGGCGGCCCATCCTGCGCAATCGCCGGCACTGCCAGCGCTCCCATTGCCAGCGCAATCAGCAGTTTTGCGGCCGGCACCGAGGTTTGTCGCGTCATCCAAAGTTCTCCTGGTTGTCGTTTTGATTCCGGCCCCGATTGTACCCGCCGCTTCGCCCTTAAGCATGCCGCGCGCCTTACCAGTCGGTAATGTTTGCAATAAACAAAGAGCGCGGACCGGAAAGTCCGTCTTTTGCCGGATAAAAGCGGCTGTTTACGGTAGGGAAGGCGTAAATCCTTTAAAATAGCGGCCTGTTCTCGCATAGTTCCCAAGGATTAAAAATGTCAATTTCCAGCACCGAAGAAATCGTCGCCGAATTGCGCGCTGGCCGCATGGTGATCCTGGTCGATGAAGAAGACCGGGAAAACGAAGGTGACCTGGTGCTCGCGGCGGATTTCGTCACGCCGGAAGCCATCAATTTCATGGTCAAGCACGCGCGCGGCCTGGTCTGCCTGACCCTGACCGAAGAGCGCTGCGACCAGTTGAACCTGTCGATGATGTCGACCCGCAACGGCACCGCTTTCGGCACCAACTTCACCGTCTCGATCGAGGCGGCGGAGGGCGTGACCACCGGTATCTCGGCCGCCGACCGCGCCAAGACCATCCAGGTGGCCGTGGCCAAGGATACGCAGCCGACCGATATCGTCCAGCCGGGCCACATCTTCCCGCTGAAGGCGCAAAAGGGCGGCGTGCTGATGCGCGCCGGCCATACCGAAGCCGGTTGCGACCTGACCGCGATGGCGGGCCTGACCCCGGCCTCGGTGATCTGCGAGATCATGAAGGACGACGGCACGATGGCGCGTCTGCCGGACCTGATGGAATTTGCCAAGGAACACAACTTGAAGATCGGCACCATCGCCGACCTGATCCACTATCGCAGCCGCAACGAGTCGCTGGTCGAGCAGATCGGCGAGCGCCAGCTGAAGACGGCGCAGGGCGAGTTCCGCATGATCGCCTACCGCGACAAGCCGAGCGGCTCGGCCCACCTGGCGCTGATCCACGGCCAGATCGAAAAGAACAAGGAAACCCTGGTGCGCGTGCACCAGCCGGTCTCCATCCTCGACATCCTCGAGTCGGAGGCGACCACCCACTCGTGGAACCTGTCGTCGTCGCTGGCGGCGGTCCAGGCCGCCGATAGCGGCGTGATCGTGCTGCTCAATTGCGAGGAGACGGCCGAGCAGTTCTTCTCCCAGTTCCAGGCGCTCGACAAGCCCGAGACGAAACCGAAAGGCCGCGCGGCCAGCATGGACCTGCGCAGCTACGGCATCGGCGCGCAAATCTTGAAGGAAGTCGGCGTGTGCAAGATGCAGCTGCTGGCCAGCCCGCGCAAGATGCCGTCGATGACAGGCTTCGATCTGGAAGTGACCGGCTACCTGGCCAAACCACACTAACAACACACATATTAAAGAGGTCCATCATGACGGTAGGAAGCTACGAAACCAATTTGTCCGGCGACGGTTTGCGCGTCGGCATCGTTCAGGCGCGTTTTAACGAGGACGTCTGCCACGGCTTGCTGTCCGCCTGCCTGGCCGAACTGAAACGCCTGGGCGTGGCAGACGAGGACGTGCTGCACGTGGCCGTTCCCGGCGCGCTGGAAGTGCCGCTGGTGCTGCAGAAGATGGCCGAGTCGCAACAGTTCGACGCGCTGATCGCGCTGGGCGCGGTCATCCGCGGCGAAACGTATCACTTCGAGCTGGTCTCGAACGAGTCGGGCGCGGGCATCACCCGTATCGGCCTCGATTATGGTATTCCTATCGCCAACGCGATTCTGACCACCGAGAACGACGAGCAGGCGGAAGCACGCATGGCCGTCAAAGGCGCCGACGCCGCCCGCGTGGCCGTCGAGATGGCCAACCTGACCATCGCGCTCGAAGAGCTGAGCCAGGATCAGGGCGACGACGAGTAATCCCGGCCACGACGCGTGTAAACTACGGAATCACGTAGGGCGGATTAGCGCAGCGTAATCCGCCAAGCTCCGTCGGCGACCCGAACACCGCATTTTTGAAATAGCACCAAGTAATTAAAGTAAGTAATTAGAAACGGGTACAACCATGACAGATAAAATTTTGCACGCCAACCCTAGCAAGAGTCGCACGCCGCGTCACCGCGCACGCGAGTTCGCGTTGCAGGGTTTGTATCAGTGGCTGCTGAACAATGAAGACGCCGCCACCGTGGTGAACAATATCCGTGGCGCGCACGGCTTCGACAAGGCCGACGGCGACCATTTCACCGTGCTGCTGTACGGCGCGATCAAGGATTCGGTGGCGTTGCGCGAGACGTTCGCGCCGCTGGTCGACCGCGGCATCTCCGAACTGTCCCCGATCGAGCACGCGGTGCTGCTGATCGGCGCGTTCGAACTGAAGAACAACCTGGAAATCCCTTACCGCGTCGTCATCAACGAAGCGGTGGAGTTGACCAAGTCGTTCGGCGGTATCGACGGCCACAAATACGTCAACGGCGTGCTGGACAAGCTGGCTGCGCGCCTGCGTCCGGACGAAGTGGCGGCCGACAAGAAGCGTTAAGCCGCTGCCGGTATCGTCAGAAGCCACCCAAGGTATCTTGCGGTGGCTTTTTTTATATCCTTGTTGACCCTGCTCAGCTTGCACCGCAGAATCAATTGATATTCGACTAATTTTGAGGGCGCATTATCGAACTCTATCCTGCTCGAGGCCGACAAGCATGGCGCCGGCGCGGCTGGCTGGCGCTGATCGGCGGCGCCCACGTGCTGGGCTTCTTTGTGTGGCAGACGCCTGAGCGGCCTCTGGCGGCTTTCATGGCGCCCCACGCGGCCATTACTTATATCCTTGCACCGGTCAAACGGCTTCAGCCGGCTGCGCCAACGCCGCCCAAGGTCGCTACGCGGCAACCACCCCAGGCTCTCACTGCCCGTTCGGAGACCGAGGCTCCGGCCGAGCCCACTCCGGTGGCAGTGACACAGCCGCAAGCGATCACCCAGCCCACGCCGCCGCCGGACCCGTTTGCCGAGCAGCCCGCCAAGCCTGTTGACGACCTGCGCCAGCGTTCGCTGAAAAGCGCCGCCCTGGTCGACAAGCAGTTGCGCAAGGAGGCCTGGAATCCGCGCGACAAGCGGATCGCCAACGATACGACCTCGCTGGCGGCCAAGATCGGCGGCGCCTACGTCGGCAACGACAGCGGCACGACGACGGAGGAGGTGGTCACGCCCGACGGCCGCCTGATGACCAAGGTGCGCACTGCGGGCGGCGGCACCTACTGCGCGTACAAGGAAAACAATGCCCTGACCGGCGGCCGCGATCCTTTCCGCGACGGCGTCAAAACCAAAGTCACCAGTTGCCCGTGAGCGTAGCGCAACGAAAAAAGGCCGTTCAGTGCATGCACTGAACGGCCTTTTTTGCGACGCCCTCTATATATATCAGAGGCCGGCGATTTGCGTGTCGTGGTTCGCGCTTGGCGCGGCCGCGATCGGCGCGGTTTGCGGTTGCTGCTGCGGTTGTGGCTTGGCGGCTGCCAGCATCGGCGTGATCGTCGGTACTTTCTTGCCTGCCGAAACCTGCTTCAGGCGGTTGTACTCGGCCATGACTTTCGAGCCGTAGCCGTCGTCATGTTCGAACGCTGCCGCGCCGACGTAGATTTTCAGGCCGGCTTCGACCGAACCGCCACGCTGGACGTAATCCTTGAGGATCAGCGAGCCGACGCGGATGTTGGCGACCGGATTGAGCGCTGCTTGCAGGCCGCCCATTTCCTGGAACTTGTCGTGGTGGATCTTCGACATGACTTGCATCAGGCCTTGCGCGCCGACCGGGCTTTCCGCGAACGGATTGAGGCCGGATTCGATCGCCATCACCGCCAGGATCAGCAGCGGATCGAGTTTGATCTCACGGGCCGTCAGGTAGGCGGTGGAAACGAGCATGTTGGCGGCGTCGCCAGCCACGCGGTAACGCTTCGACAGCCACGAGGTGACCCATTGCTGCTGCTTCTGGGTACCCATCAGGGCTTTTTCGTCGGCGCTCAGCGGTGCGTCCTTGGCGTTGGCCGAGGCGGTTACCGGAGCGGAGGCTTGGGTTTGCATCAGAGCCGACAGCGGCGGCGCCACGACGGCGGCGACGGCTGGGACTTCTGGAGCCGGGTTCAGGCTGTCGCTCAGGGCTTTGGCCAGGTCCGGACGAACAAAAAATACTGCCATCACAACTAAAGCGGTCACACCAAGAATGGTCAGAGTGTGCTGGGCGGTGGTGAAAATGCCCTTTGCCGATACGCGGGCCGTCAAAAACGACGTCGCTGGCTGGCCGGCCAGGTAAGTGCGGGCCGCAGCCGACGCACTAGTGAAGCGATTAATCATAGAGTTCCCCTGAAATGCCGTAAAAGCGGGTCCCTGCCAGCGTTGAACGCAGCTAACGGGGTGCTAATGCCATGCATCAGAAATATCATCGTCCGTCGCCGCTATGGGTGCGCGCGTTGGACGCCGTCATTGCTTGCCTGAGCTGATCTTTCCCTGTGGTATTCGATCAGTCGCAATACAACTTCTTTCGGGGGTAAGGCAGACGCCTTTTGAAAACACTCCTTAAAATGTCATGTGGAGCCCCGACTCCGTGAATGAATGAGCAACATCAACATGTGCTTCCATGTGGTCCTGAGACCTTGTCCTCTTCAAGTAGGGCAAATTGTAGAAGCCGTTTTATATCAAGTCAATACTAACGCAATTGAAAGCTATTACTTTTAAGTCTGACATTTTTGCTTGTGTTCGCTGGAAAACCAATAAAATCAACTACTTGACCTGTATTTTTAAACAGTAGGCTTCACCGTAAGAAAAAATTAAAAAACGATGAAATATTCAGATTTGCGAGATTTTATTTCTCAGTTGCAACGAATGGACGAACTTAGGCCCATTTTATTGCCCGTTTCGCCGCATTTAGAGATGACCGAGGTATCCGACCGCACATTGCGGGCCGGTGGGCCAGCGTTGCTGTTCAAAAATCCGACCGGACACAGCATGCCGGTGCTGACCAATCTGTTCGGCACGCCGCGCCGCGTCGCGCTCGGCATGGGGGCGGAGGAGGTCGGCGAGTTGCGCAAAATCGGCCACGTGCTGGCGCGCCTGAAGGAGCCGGAGCCGCCAAAGGATTTCAAGGACCTGCTGGGCCTGGGTTCGCTGGTCAAGGCGGTCTGGGACATGGCGCCGAAGGAATTGCGCGGCGCGCCGTGCCACGAAATCGTATGGGAGGGCGCCGATGTCGATTTGGCCAAGCTGCCGATTCAACATTGCTGGCCGGGCGATATCGCGCCGCTGATCACCTGGGGCCTGGTGATCACCAAGGGGCCTAATAAGAAGCGCCAGAACCTGGGCATCTACCGCCAGCAAGTGCTGGGACCGAACAAGGTCATCATGCGCTGGCTGGCGCATCGCGGCGGCGCGCTCGATTTCCGCGAGCACGCCATACAGAACAAGGGTAAGCCTTATCCGATCTGCGTCGCGCTGGGCGCCGATCCCGCTACTATATTAGGCGCGGTCACGCCGGTGCCCGACAGCTTGTCGGAATACCAGTTCGCCGGCCTGCTGCGCGGCAGCCGTACCGAGCTGGTCAAGGCCATCGGCAGCGAGCTGCGCGTGCCGGCGTCGGCCGAGATCGTGCTCGAAGGCCATATCTATCCGGACGAGAACCATCCGTCCGGCTACGAGCACGCGCTGGAGGGGCCGTACGGCGACCACACCGGCTACTATAATGAGCAGGATTCCTTCCCGGTGTTTACGATCGACCGCATCACGATGCGCCGCGATCCGATCTACCACTCTACTTATACAGGCAAGCCGCCGGACGAGCCGGCCGTGCTGGGCCTGGCGCTGAACGAGGTGTTCATTCCGCTGCTGCAAAAGCAGTTCACCGAGATCACCGATTTCTATCTGCCGCCGGAAGGTTGCAGCTACCGCATGGCGGTGGTGCAGATTAAGAAACAGTACGCCGGCCACGCCAAGCGGGTGATGTTCGGCGTGTGGAGCTTCCTGCGCCAGTTTATGTATACCAAGTTCATCGTGGTGGTGGACGAGGATGTGAACGTGCGCGACTGGAAGGAAGTGATCTGGGCGATCACCACCCGCGTCGATCCGACCCGCGACACCACCCTGGTCGACAACACGCCGATCGATTACCTCGACTTCGCTTCGCCGGTGAGCGGCCTGGGCAGCAAGATGGGCATCGACGCGACCAACAAGTGGCCGGGGGAAACCACCCGCGAGTGGGGCACGACGATCACCATGACGCCCGAGGTGAAAACGCGTGTCGATCAGATTTGGCAGGAGTTGGGCCTGTAGGGTATAATTGATCCCGGCGGGCCCCTGCGCATTGTGGCACGGCTAACCTGGTCAGGTCGGGAACGAAGCAGCCACGGCTGTTAACCATAAGTGCCGCAGATCAGGCTCGCCTCCTTCGGGAATCCTTCGGGAATATTAAAAAGCTGCCATCAGGCAGCTTTTTTTATGTCTACCGAACTTACGGCCGGCTTAGTCGCCGCGCAGTTCCGCTTCGAACGGACGTTCCGAGGCGACGATCATCGGGTTGGACTTCATCAAGTCCGATTCCGGCTTGAGCGCGATCTCGTGTTTCGCGTTGGTGTTGTAGACCTTGGCGCCCACCTTCAGCTGCGCCGGCTTGTCGAACTTGAACAGCACCGCATCCACGCTCGGCGCGAACAGGCTCATCGCGCCAGCCATCTTCTTGATCGCCTTGTTCATTTGTCCGACGCTGCCCATCACGGTGGCGTACGACCATTGCAGGCCTTCCGGCAGCGGCGTCACCGCCTCGTAGTTGACGGCGGTCTTGTCTTCCTTCGGCAGGCTGGTCATGATCTTGACGTCGTCGCGCATCCATTTCGGATTGGGTGCGCCGATCGCCAGCCGGAAGTCCGGCGTGAGCGCGGGCAGCGGCGTGCGTTCGGCGCCGTCGACGACGGTCAGCACCACGTCCGATGGTTTGTAGGCTTTGTTGACCGGTTGTACCTTGAGGAACAGGTTGACCCGGTCGCGCTCGGCCGGCGGCAGCGCGTAGAACCGGTCCAGGCGCAGACCTTCGACCAGTTTTTTGTACGGTGTCCACTCACGTTCGGCGGCGTGCAGGTTCAGGGACAACATCAGCAGGGAGAGCAGGGCGATTTTTTTCATTTTTCACAGGTTGAAGCAAAAACAAATTGTAGGGCAGAATTGTTGCCGTACCTATTATCGCGCCGAGTTGTTACAATTGCCGCTTTGGCGCGCCCAACGCAGCCCCTTTGCTCCTGCTATCTACGGTAAAATCCAGCATGTCCTATCAAGTCCTCGCCCGTAAATACCGCCCCAAGAACTTCGAAACGCTCGTCGGCCAGGAGCACGTCGTGCGCGCGCTCACGCACGCGCTGCACAGCGGACGGCTGCACCACGCCTACCTGTTCACCGGTACGCGGGGCGTCGGCAAGACCACGTTGTCGCGCATCCTGGCCAAGTCGCTCAATTGCGTCGGCCCTGACGGCAACGGCGGCATCACGCCGACACCGTGCGGCGTGTGCGAGGCGTGCACCGCGATCGACGCGGGCCGCTTTGTCGACTATATAGAGATGGACGCGGCGTCGAACCGGGGCGTGGACGAGATGGCGCAGCTGCTCGAACAGGCGGTATATGCGCCGAGTAATGCGCGCTTCAAGGTCTATATGATCGATGAGGTGCACATGCTGACCAACCACGCCTTCAACTCGATGCTGAAGACGCTGGAGGAGCCGCCCGAGCACGTCAAGTTCATCCTGGCGACGACCGATCCGCAAAAGATTCCCGTGACGGTGCTGTCGCGCTGCCTGCAATTTAATTTGAAGCAGATGCCGCCTGGCCACATCATCGGCCACCTGGAAAATATCCTGGGGCAGGAGGGCATTGCCTTCGAACAGCCGGCCTTGCGCCTGCTGGCCGCCGGCGCCCACGGTTCGATGCGCGACGCGCTGTCGCTGACCGACCAGGCGATCGCCTATGCGGCCGGCGAGGTGACGCTCGACGCCGTGCAGGGCATGCTCGGCGCGCTCGACCAGTCCTATCTGATCCGCCTGCTCGACGCGTTGGCGGCGCAGGACGGCGCCGACTTGCTGGCCGTGGCCGACGAGATGGCCACGCGCAGCCTGTCGTACAACGGCGCGCTGCAGGATCTGGGCACGTTGCTGCACCGGATCGCGCTGGCGCAGACGGTGCCGGCCGCGCTGCCGGAGGATTTGCCCGAATACGCCGACGTCGTGCGTCTGGCCGACGCGTTCGACGCGGAAGAAGTGCAACTGTATTACCAGATTGCCGTGCATGGCCGCAATGAACTGGGCCTGGCGCCGGATGAATATGCCGGTTTCTCGATGACCTTGCTGCGCATGCTGGCCTTTCGGCCCGGCGTAGGCGGGGCCGAAGGACAACCGGCGGGCGCGCCGGCGATGTCGCGTCCGGCAGCTGTGGCGGCCGCCCGCGCCGCCGCCGCGCCGCCTGCGCGCGCGGCTTCGCATGTGCAGGCCAACCACGCCAGCATGACGCCGCCTGCGGTCGTTGCCGGCGCCGCCGCCGCGATGGCGCGTGGCGAGCTGCAGCCGCCTGCGGCCGCCTTCGCTTCCGCGCGTGCGCCCGTCCCAGCGCCAGCACCGACGATGGCTCCCGCAGCTGTCGCGCCGGCAAGTCCACCGGTGAATACGGCGCCGTCGCCGGCAATGGCGCCACCTGCGCCTGTGCCGGCCCCGGCTCCAGTGGCCGCGCCGATGGCGGCACCGGCACCGGCACCGGCACCACAGGCTGCCGCCGCAGCCGCCGCGCCTTCTGGCCCGATCAGTCCGGCCCGTGCGGCGTTGAACGCCGCGCTGGAAGCGGCGCGCGCCGGTTCCAAGCCCGGGTCGCGCGCCTATGGCGGCGGACCCGCCGCATCGGCGCCAGCGCCAGCCGCTGCCGAGCCGGCCCCGACGCCAACGATGGCCGCTCCACCGCCGCCATCGCAGCCGCAGGCGCCGAGCGCTGCCCATACGCCGCCGGGGGCATCCGCAAATTTTAATGCCGCGCAGGCCGCCGCACCGTCGCGTCCTGCGCCATGGGAAGATATGCCGCCAAACGCGGCCTCGGGTGGCGACGCCGCCGTGTTGGAAGCGCCGGTGCGTCAGGCCGTGCAGCCGGTTCAGCAAGCAGCGCCTGCCGCCGCCGCGCCGCAATACGCTGCGCCCGCCGCCCAGCCTGCACAACAGCAAGCCGACGACGAGGACGACCTGCCGCCATGGGTCACCGAATTTTCCGACGACAGCGCGATAGCGCAAGCGGCGCCAGCGCGAGCTGAGCACGCCACGGGCTACGCGCCGCCCGCGCAGAACCAGTCGTATGCACCGTCGCACAGCCCATCGGCCGCCCCGGCCCCGGCCGCCAACGCCATGGGCGATGGCGTGCAGGCGTTCGTCGCGCCGGCCCGCGCCGCGCCGGCGCCCGCCAAGGCGCCGTATGCCTACGTCATCACCCCGGTGCCGGAGCTGGGCTGGGACGGCAACTGGCCGGCCGTCGCCGCCGCGCTGCCATTGCGCGGCGTGGCCCAGCAACTGGCCATGCAGGCCGAGCTGATCGAGTGCGGCATCGACGGCAACGCCGTCGTCTTCAAGGTCCGCGTGCCGATCGAAACCTGGCGCACGCAGGGCAACGTGGAAAAGCTGACCGTGGCGCTGACCGAGCGTTTCGGCCGCGCCGTGCGCGTCGATACCGAACTGGGCGCCGTCTGGTACACCGCCAGCGCCGAGGCGCAGGCGCACCGCGCAGCCTGCCAGCGGGCCGCCGAAGAGACCATCGCCAACGATCCCTTTGTGAACAGCATGATTCGCGAGTTCGACGCCTGGGTGGTGCCGGGCTCCATCGTGCCGCCGGCGGCGGCCCTGGCCGCGTCGCCGAGCTGATCACATCGTCGATCACAACTTTACAATTTCAAACACGGAGAACTCCATCATGATGAAGAACCAACTGGCAGGCTTGATGAAGCAAGCGCAAGCAATGCAGGACAACATGAAGAAGGCGCAGGAAGCGCTGGCCCTGATCGAAGTCGAAGGCCAGTCCGGTGCCGGCCTGGTCAAGGTTGTCATGAGCTGCAAGAATGACGTCAAGCGCGTGTCGATCGATCCGTCGCTGCTGGCCGACGACAAGGACATGCTGGAAGACCTGGTCGCTGCCGCCTTCAACGACGCCGTGCGCAAGGCCGAGGCGACCGCCGCCGAAAAGATGGGCGGCTTGACCTCCGGCATGAATCTGCCGGCCGGTTTCAAGATGCCGTTCTAAGGAAGGCTACGGTCCGGGCATATGTCCAAGTCGCTGGAGTTTCTGACGGAAGCGTTGCGCCGTCTGCCCGGCGTCGGCCCCAAGTCGGCGCAACGGATGGCGTTCCACTTGCTGCAGCATGACCGCGAAGGCGCGGACATGCTGTCGCGCGCGTTGCACCAGGCCGTCAGCGCCGTGCACCACTGCGCGCTGTGCAATACCTTCACCGAGGAAGAGGTGTGCGACATGTGCACCGACGAGCAGCGCGACCGCCGCCTGCTGTGCGTGGTGGAGACGCCGGCCGATCAGCTGATGATCGAGCAGACGCTGACCTACAAGGGCTTGTACTTTGTCCTGATGGGACGGCTCTCGCCGCTCGACGGCATCGGCCCGAAAGATATCCACTTGGAAAAGCTGGTGGCGCGCGCCGCCGACGGGCTGGTCACCGAAGTGGTGCTGGCCACCAATTTCACCAACGAGGGCGAGGCCACCGCGCACTACATCAGCGAGCTGCTGAAGGCGCGCGGGCTGAACGTCAGCCGCCTGGCGCGTGGCGTGCCGGTCGGCGGTGAGCTCGAATACGTCGACGCCGGCACGATCGCCCGCGCGATGCTGGACCGCAGGTCGACATGACCGATCCCAAATCCTCCGGTCCGCTGGCGGGCATCAAGGTGCTGGAGCTGGGCACACTCATCGCCGGGCCGTTCTGCGCGCGCATGCTGGCCGAGTTCGGCGCCGAGGTGATCAAGATCGAATCGCCCGATGGCGGCGACCCGATCCGCAAATGGCGGGTGCTGAAGGATGGCACGTCGCTGTGGTGGTCGGTGCAGTCGCGCAACAAGAAATCGTTGACGCTCAACATGAAGAGCGAGCGTGGCCGCGCCATCGCCCGTCAACTGGCGCTGAAAGCCGATATCATCGTCGAAAACTACCGTCCCGGCGTGCTGGAAAAATGGGACATCGGCTACGAACAATTGAAGGCGCTCAACCCCGCCACGATCATGGTGCGACTGTCCGGCTTCGGACAGACCGGGCCGATGAAGGATTTGCCGGGTTTCGGTGCGATCGGCGAATCGATGGGCGGCTTGCGCTATGTGTCCGGCCACGCGGACCGGCCGCCGGTGCGCGTGGGCGTGTCGATCGGCGACTCGGTCGCGGCCCTGCACGGCGTGATCGGCGCGATGATGGCGTTGCGGCACCGCGACGCCACCGGCGGCAGGCTCGAAGGCGAGGGCCAGATGGTCGATGTGGCGCTGTATGAATCCGTCTTCAATCTGATGGAGTCGCTGGTGCCCGAGTTCGATCACGCGGGCGTGGTGCGCGAGCGTACCGGCGGGGCGTTGCCCGGGATCGTGCCTTCCAATACCTATACGACGAAAGATGGCGAGAACATCGTCATCGCCGGCAATGGCGACGCGATCTTCAAGCGCCTCATGCTGGCCATGGGGCGCTTCGATTTGGCCGGCGATGCGCAGCTGGAGCGCAACGACGGACGCGTGCAGCGCACGCAGGAAATCGACGACGCGATCCAGGCGTGGTGCGATACGCAGGATATCGACAGCGCGCTGACGGTGTTGAAGGCGGCCGATGTGCCGGCCGGTAAAATTTATTCGGTGCGGGACATGATGACCGATCCGCAGTTTTTGGCGCGCGAGATGTTCGAGCAGCATCAATTTGCCGATGGCACGCCGGTCAAGCTGCCGGCGATTTCACCGAAGCTGTCGGCCACGCCCGGCCGCACGCAATGGATAGGGCCGGCGCTGGGGCAGCACAACGGCGAGGTGTTGCGTTCGCTGGGCTATAGCGACGACGAGATCGCCGCGATGAAGAAGGACGGGGTCCTCTAAAAGCGAGGACCCGCGGAGAAACGTCTATAACGGCGTCGCCAGCGCGCACTGGTTGCTCAGCATGAGCGTGATCGATTCCGGCGGCGACGGGTGGCCCAGGTAATAGCCTTGCACCACGTCGCAACCGTATTCCTCCAGCAGCACCAGCTGCGCGTCGGTCTCCACGCCTTCGGCCACCACCGCCATTTTCAGCCCGTGCGCCATCGCGATGATCGCCCGCGTGATCGCCGCGTTCTCCGAATCCTGCGGCAACCCACAGATAAAACTCTTGTCGATCTTGAGCGCCCGCACATCGAAGCGCTTGAGATAGTTCATCGACGAATACCCGGTGCCGAAGTCGTCTATCGACAGGTACACGCCGATGGTGCGTAACTGCTCCAGTGTGACCATGGTCGCGCGGGCGTCGTCCATCAAGGTGCCCTCGGTCAGCTCCAGTTCCAGCAGCTCGGCCGGCAGGCCGGTGTCGTCCAGCGCCGACATGACGATCTGCGTCAAGTTCTCATCCTTGAACTGCTTGGCCGACAGATTGACCGCCACCCGCAGCGGCTGCTTGCCGACCGACTGCCAGGCCATGGCCTGCTGGCACGCGGTGCGCAGCACCCACTCGCCGATCGGAACAATCAGGCCGGTCTCCTCGGCCAGCGGGATGAACTCGGTGGGCGAGATCACGCCGCGCTCCGGATGGCGCCAGCGCACCAGCGCCTCGACGCCGACGATCTGCGCGCTGGCGACGTCGATCTGCGGCTGGTACAGCAAATACAGTTCGTCGTTCTGCAAGGCCTTGCGCAGGCCGACCTCGAGCTTGACGTGGCTCATGATTTGCATCGTCAGCGAGGAGCTGTACAGCTTGGCGTTGTTCTTGCCGCAATTCTTGGCGTGGTACATCGCCGTGTCCGCGTACTTGAGCAGGGAGTTGCAATCCTCGCCGTCCTCCGGATACAGGGAAATGCCGATGCTGGCCGTGACGAAGATTTCGTGCGCGTCGATCAGGAACGGGCGCCGCATCGCTTCCTTGACCCGGTGCGCGACGTTGAGCGCGTTTTCCACCCGCTCCAGGTCGGGGATCAGGATGGTGAATTCGTCGCCGCCGAGCCGCGCCAGGTTGTTGCCGCCCACCTCGGTGCGCGACACCAGGTCGCTCGGGCGCGTGGTCTCCCGCAGGCGTTCGGACACGGCCATCAGCAAATGGTCGCCGACGTCGTGGCCCAGGGTATCGTTGATGCGCTTGAAGGCGTCCAGGTCCATGAACAGCACGGCGAACTTCTTGTTGCCCTTGCGCGAGCGGGTCAGCTCGGCTTCCAGGGTTTCCAGGAAAGCTTGACGGTTCGGAATGCCGGTCAGGCTGTCGCAATAGGCCAGGCGGCGGATCTGTTCCTCGGTGCGCTTGCGCTCGCTGATATCGCGCACCAGGCCCAGCACCTCGTCGGGACCGGTAGCCACCAGCCGCGCCTCGAAATGCCGCACCGGCAGCGGCACCGCGTGCTCGCCGTGACGCACGCGCGGCGCCGGCCCGGGGATCGGCAGTTCGTAGTCGAGCGAGCGGATGTGCTGGGTGTCCAGCACCGTGCGCACCTCCTCGAGCATGTGCTGGGCGATCTCCACCGGCAGCACCTGGTTCAGGTGGCGGCCGACGCAATTGTCGCTGGAGAATACGCTGCTCGCTTCGTGGCCTTGCTCGTAGTCCAGATAGAAGCCGTCCTTGTTCATGCGGAAAAAGGTGTCCGGAATCGCCGCCAGCACGGCGCGGTGGTGGGCGTCGGCGATGCGCAGGCGGGTGATGGCGTCGCTGGCGCGCAGCACGTAGAGCACGCGGTGGCCGAGGATGGGCCAGTTGATCGGTTTGGAGACGAAATCGGTGGCGCCCGCCTCGTAGGCCTTGGTCACCGATTCGAGCTCGTCGCCGCCGGTGACCATGATGATCGGCACCACCGAATGCGTTTCCAGCCGGCGGATTTCGCGGCAGACGGCAAAGCCGTCCATGCCGGGCATTTCGACGTCGAGCAACACCAGGTCCGGCGCCATGCTCTGGTAGCTGGCCAGCGCTTGCACGCCGTCCTCGGCCTCGACGGCGTCGAGGCCGACCTGGGCCAGCATTTCCAGCATCAGCAGGCGCATCACGGGATCGTCGTCGGCGACCAGCACCAGACCGCGCTTGGGGGAGAAGGGCGTTGCCATGTTAAATTTCCTTTTCCAGGATAGCTCCCAATGCCTGCCGTACGGCCTGGAAAGATCGTTCCATATCATCGAGCAGGGCAGCGGCGCCTGCGGTGGTATCGTTGCGGCCCAGCTGTTCCATTTCCCGGCAGCGCTGCGCCAGCGCGTCGGCGCCAACGTTGGCGCTGCTGGATTTGAGGCTGTGCGCCGCCTTGCGTATTTGCACGGTGCTGCCGCTGTCGATGGCGGACTTGATGATGCGCAAATGGTTGGGCGTGTCTTCCAGATACGCCTGCAGCACCCGCTCGAGCAGCGCGTCGCCGTTGCTGGCGCTGAGCGCGCGGATGTTTTCCAGCGCTTGCCGGTTGATCAGCGATTCCTGCACCGGCGGGACCGTGGCCGCGACGGGCGCGGCCGCAGCTGTGGCGCTGGACGTTTCCGACTGCCGGGGCGGGCTTGACGCAAGGTCCGCCAGCGGCGCGTCGGCCGGGCCGTCCTGCGGCACCGGCGCCACCCGTGGCAGCGTGATCCAGCGGCCGATGGTTAGTCCCAGCGCCTGCTGCGTGAACGGCTTGCTCAGGTAGTCGTCCATGCCGGCGGCCAGGCACGATTCGCGGTCGCCCTGCAACGCGTTGGCGGTGATGGCGATGATCGGCAGGCTGCGCGAGCGGCCGCGCTGTTGCTCGTGGCGGCGGATCTCGGTGGTGGCGGCAAAGCCGTCCATCACCGGCATCTGGCAGTCCATCAGAATCAGGTCGAAGTCGCCGGCCTGCACCGAGCGCAACGCTTCCTGGCCGTTGCAGGCGCGGCTGACGTCCAGGCCCAGGCCTTCGAGCATGGCGCTGGCCACTTCGACATTGACCGGATTGTCTTCCGCCAGCAACACCTTGCGTCCCTTGCGCGCGCGCTGGGCCGGCAGCGCCGTGCTCGAGCTGAAGCTTGACAACGGCGGCGCCGCCGGCGAGGCCGCGCCCGTATGCGGCAGGCGGATCGGCCGCTCGTCGCCATTTGTCAACGATTGCAGCGATTGCAACGGCGGCAGGCGCGCCGGTTCGGCGCTGCGCATCTGCGTCTGCGTGACGACGCAGTCGTAGAGGTCGCACTCGCGCGGCGGCTTGATCAGTTGGAAGGCGACCCCGGCCTCGCGCTGCTGGACCCGGTCGGCGGCGTTGCGTTCCGTGCTCAGCAACAACAGCCGGGTCGCGGCCAGGCCGGCGTCGGCGTGGATCGCCGCGGCCAGCGCAAGGCCGCTGGTGCGTGGCAGCTCCATGTCGAGCAGCACGACGTCGAAGGGTTGCCCGGCCGACGCTGCGTGGCGCAGCTGTTGCAACGCCTGCGTGGCCGAGGCGCTGGTGCTGAGCACGCGCCAGGCCGTCAGCCGCCGTTCCAGCTCGGCGCGGCTGGTGGGGTTTTCGTCAACAATCAAAGCGCGTATTCCCAAGTTGGTGTTGGAAGGATCGTCAAAATCGACGCGTGGTTTATCGAAATTTACGGCAAACCAAAAGATCGACCCTTGAGTTAACGCATGATCGACGCCTATCGTGCCTCCCATGAGCTCCACCAGTTGTTTTGAGATCGCCAGTCCGAGGCCGGTGCCGCCGTGTTTGCGCGTGGTCGAGCCGTCCGCTTGCGAGAAGGAATCGAAAATCCGGGAGCGCGCCTCGCTCGACACGCCGATGCCGGTGTCGTGCACCTCGAAGCGCAGGCCGACGGTTTGCGGATCCTCCTGCACCACCGCGACCTTGACGGTGATCTTGCCGCTCTCGGTGAACTTGACGGCATTGCCCAGCAGATTGAAGATCACCTGACGCAAGCGGTTCGGGTCGCCGTGGATGGCCACCGGAATGTCGTTGGCGATGGCCAATTCGAGCCGTATGCCCTTGGCCTGCGCCTGCGGCGAAAAAACATTGTCTATATCGTCGAGCAAATCGCGGAAGTTGAAGTGGATATATTCGACCGTCAGCTTGCCGGCCTCGATCTTGGAGAAGTCGAGGATGTCGTTGATGATCACCAGTAAATGCTCGCCGGAACGCTTGACCATGCTGGTGTAGTGGCGTTGCTGCTCGCTCAGCCGCGTGGCCAGCAGCAACTCGGTCATGCCCAGCACGCCGTTCATCGGCGTGCGGATTTCATGGCTCATGGTGGCCAGGAACGCGCTCTTGGCCTGGCTGGCCGCCTCGGCCGCGTTCTTGGCCTTTTCCAGTTGCTCGGTGCGCACGCCGACCTGGCGTTCGAGCTGGTCGCGGTACTGCGCCAGCGCGCCGTCGCGCGCCTCGACCTGGGCCAGCATGTCGTTGAAGCTGTCGATCAACGCGCCAAGCTCGTCGCTGCGCTGGTGGCTGATGCGTTCGGTGGGCTGGCCGCGGCTGACCTGCTGGGCCGCCGCGATCAGCTTGCCGACCGGCTCGGCCACGCTGCCCTTGAAGCGCGCCGCCATCAGCAGCGCCGTCATGAACGACAGCACCGCCGCGACGGCCGCCGCGCCCAGGTTTTTCAGGATGTCGACCCACATGCGCGTCTGCGAGCGCTCGATCAGCACGGTGCCGGCCGGCGCGTCGCGGCCGGGCACGTCCCGTTGCAGCCGCATGGCCGGCGCCCACGGCGGACCGGTGCGCTCGCTGCGCACCTCCGGGCCGGCCGCGGGAACCTCGAGCAGGGGCGGCGCCTGCTGGTCGTCCGCCAGATCGGCGGACGCGTAGCGCGCCAGCAATTTGCCATCGTCGTCGTACAGCGCCGCCTGCAGGATGTCGTCCTCCGCCACCAGCGTCGCCAGCGTCTGCTCAGCTTGCTTGCGGTCGCCGCGCGATAGCGCGATCATGCTGTTGTTGCCGATCACGCCGGCCAGCGCCGACAGCTGCTTGCGCTCGTCGTCGGTGTGGCTGAGCACGGAGGTGACGGCGAAGGCAATGAATACCAGCATCAAGGCACTGCCCGTCGACAGCACGGAAATGATGGTCAGTTTCTGGCTCAGGCCGGAACGTTCGAAATTGAACATCGCTTAGCGGTTCCCAACGATACAGTGGGCGCCGAAGGCGTCGACGCGGGCGGTGCGCGGCACACGCTTGGTGCGTGGATTCGTGGGTGCCACTAGGAAAAATATATGCATGTGGCAAGGGCGATGTTGATCTAGGTCTAAGGCTGCACGTTTGCGCATTCTCAAGCGACGCCGGATACCACACTTCAAGCTGGCGATATGGAACGCAAAAAGATTTTGTTTATGGCCGAGGCCGTGACGTTGGCGCACGTGGGGCGCCCGCTGGCGCTGGCCGCGACGCTCGATCGCGGACGTTACGACGTCCACATCGCCTGCGCACCCGGCTACGAAATGTTCTTCAAGGGCAGCAACGTGCGCAGCTGGGGCCTCACCAGCATTTCCAGCGCGCGCTTCCTGGCCGCGCTGGTCGCCGGCAAGCCGGTCTACGACGCGGCCACCCTGCACCGCTATGTCGAGGACGACCTGCGCGTGTTCAAGCAAGTGCGGCCGGATCTTGTGATCGGCGACTTCCGCCTGTCGCTGTCGGTCAGCGCGCGGTTGGCCGGCGTGCCGTATGTGGGCTTGATCAACGCCTACTGGAGTCCCTGGGTGCGACAGCACTACCGCGTGCCGGCGATCGGCCTGTCGCGCGTGTTGCCGATCACCATCGCCGACCGGCTGTTCAAGCTGGCGCGCCCGCTGGCGTTCGCCTTGCACAGCGTGCCGCTCAACCAGGTGCGGCGCACCTACGGCTTGCCGCCGCTGGGCCACGATTTGCGCCGCGTCTACACCGACGCCGACCATGTGTTGTACGCCGACATCCCCGAGATGTTTCCGGCGACGAATTTGCCTTCCACACATTCTTATCTGGGGCCGGTCGCGTGGTCGCCGCCCACCGGCTTGCCGGACTGGTGGGACGCGTTGCCGGCGGACAGGCCGATCGTGTATGTGACCTTGGGCAGTTCGGGCCAGGGCGCGTTGCTGCCACGGGTGTTGCAGGCGCTGGCGCCGTTGCCGGTCGGCGTGATCGCCGCGACCGCCGGCAAGGTGGCCATGGGAGCGGTCCCACCGAACGCGCGCGTGGCCGCCTATCTGCCGGGCATCGAGGCGGCGCGGCGCGCCAGCCTGGTCGTCTGCAATGGCGGCAGTCCGACCAGCCAGCAGGCCCTGGGCGCCGGCGTGCCGGTGCTCGGCATCGCAGGCAACCTCGACCAGTATTTGAACATGCATGGGGTGGTGGCCAGCGGCGCCGGCGCCTTGCTGCGCTCGGACCGTTTGAGCGAGGACGCCTTGCGCCGCACCGCCGTCGATTTGCTCGAGCAACCGGGCGCCAGGGCGGCGGCGCGCAAGGTGGCCGGGCAGTTCGCGCTGTACGACGCCGGCGCGCGGCAGTCGGCTTTGCTGCGCGAGCTGTTGCCGTTGTGAGTCCAGTCCGGACGAAAAAAAACGGACCGAGGTACGCCGCCAGGGTCCGCCAAAGTTACACAGCCGAAGTGTCAGGATTTGCTTCCGGCGTTGCTTTTCCGGCGGCTGCCCATGGCCAGGCCGGCGAAGCCCAGGCCCATGATGGCC
The DNA here is from genome assembly GCF_979254035.1 of Duganella sp. AC237. Lineage (NCBI taxonomy): Bacteria > Pseudomonadati > Pseudomonadota > Betaproteobacteria > Burkholderiales > Oxalobacteraceae > Duganella > Duganella sp. AC237. The sequence goes on from NZ_CEEDEW010000003.1 coordinate 2,148,769, forward strand.
AGGGTGCCGGGTTCGGGCACCGCCACGGCGGCGAAGGACTGCGACGAATCGACCTTCAGGAACGGCACCGTGGTGGGCGTGGCGCCGTCCCACATCATCGTCGGCGAGAAGAACGAGGGCACGTTGGTGGTGCCGGTGATCTTGTCCTGGAAGATGGAACCGGTGACGATGTCCAGGTAGGCGGAATCGACATAATCGATCATGAAGCGCGAATCGAACGAGCCGGTGCCGACCGCGCCGCTGGCGGTGAAGCTGGCGTCGTTGAACACCAGGTGGCCCGACAGGATGATGATGCCGTCGCCGTCGGTGTCGCCGGGCGAGGTGCCGCAGCCGGTCGAGGTCGAACCGGTGCCGTAGCAGCGCACGGTGCCGTTACCGTTGCCCGGCACGGCGCGGCTGCTGCCGGCGCCGTTGGTGATCCGGTCGAAGTAGATGGCGATGTTTTGCACGCCGGCGCGCAGCGGGTCGACGTCCATCGCGGCCGACTGCGAGGGCGGCAGGGTGAAATGGGCGGTGGTCGGCGTCTGGACGTCGACCAGCTCCTGGAAGCGCACCACCTTGCTGATTTCGAAGGTGGTGTTCATGCCGGCCGGCGTGACGATGGCAGGGGTGTTGCTGTTGGACATGGTGCCGATGACCATCTGCGACCGCAGCTCGGTCAGGTAGGGCAGGCTGGCGCCGGGGCCGGTGCCGACGGTGCGCCCGGGGATGAAGCCGGTGGCCAGGCCGGTGTCGGTGACGTTGGTCCACAGATCCGCATAGGTGCTGTAGTTGCCGCTGCCGGTGACATCGAGGCCCACGGTGGGGCCGGCGCTGGCGCTGAGCGGCGCGGCCAGGGCGGTGGCGATTGCGGCGGCGGCCAGTGCGGGTTTGAGGATGTTCATATGTGTGCTCCCTGGAGTTGGCGGCACCCGGAAATCGGGGTCGTATGCCTATAGAGCAAAACCCTTGCCAAGCAATGTGAACTGAAAGAAATCAAGCACTTGCGCAACACCCATACTACGCTTTTGCAACTATTGTAAAAAAAGCCGTCACTAAAAAAACGGACCGCGGGCATGGCGCCGGGGTCCGTTGAAAAGCGCCGAAGAGGATGCCGTCTTTGCCACCGCCTACGGCAAACGGCCCATCAGCAAGCAGCGTTGGTTTTGCGGCGTTTGCTCAGGGCCAGTCCGGCCAGGCCCAGCCCGATGATGGCCACGGTGCCGGGTTCCGGCACGGCGGCGAAGGACTGCGAGGAGTCCACTTTCAGGAACGGCACGGTGGTTGGCGTGGCGCCGTCCCACATCGAGGTCGGTGTAAAGAATGTCGGCACATTGGTGGTGCCGGTGAAGCGGTCCCGGAACACCGAGCCGGTGACGACGTCGAGGTAGGCGGGATCGACATAATCGATCACGAAGCGGGTGTCGAACGAGCCGGTGCCGACGGCGCCGCTGGCGACGAAGCTGGCGGTGTTGAAGACCAGGTGGCCCGACAGGACCATGATGCCGTCGCCGTCCGGGTCGCCCGCGCCGCCGCCGCAACCGTTGGCGGCGCCGCCGGTGACGCCGGCGCCGTAGCAGCGCACCGTGTCGACGCCGTTGCCGGGCACGGCCTGGCTGGCGCCGCCCGGGGTGATGCGGTCGAAGAACACGGCGAAGTTCTGCACGCCGGCGCGGGTGGGATCGACGTCCATCGCCGCCGACTGGCTGGGCGCCAGCCCGAAGGTCGCGGTGGTCGCGTTTTGCGACGTGACCAGTTCCTCGAAGCGCACGATCTTGGTCATCTCGAAGCTGGTGTTGAGGCCGGCCGGGGTGACGATGGCGCCGGCATTGCTGTTGCTCATTGTGCCGATGACGGTCTGCGTGTGCAGCTCGGTCACGTACGGCGCGATGCCGCCGGGGCCGCCGACGGTGGCGCCGGGAACGAAGCCGGTGACCACGGCGGTGTCGGTGATGTTGGTCCACAGGTCGGCGTAGGTGGTGTAGGTGCCGGTGCCGGTGGGGTCGAGGCCGACCACGGGGGCGGCGAGCGCGCCGAACGGTGTTGCCAGCGCGGCGGCGAGGAGGCCGGCGGCGCCGGGTTTGTAATAGTTCATAGCTGTTCCCCAAGAAATAGAAGACCCTGGAAATCAAGGTCGCTCCACCTCTTCAGCAAAACCCCTGCCAGCCTGGACGAAGCCTGTGTATTCAAAGGCTTGCGTCGCGATGTGTGTTGCGCGTCGAAAAGGGCGTAAAAAATTCCGGCACTTGTCGACTGTAGTTCGTTGCTCTAGCCCAGCCCGCTTGCTTTGAGTGTCGAGGCCGTTTTGATTTTGCGCGCCGGAATGCCGCCCCAGATTTCGCCGGCGCCGATGTGGGTGTCCTTGGTCACCACCGCGCCGGCCGAGACGATGGCGTGGTCGCCGATGCGCACACCCGCCATCACCACCGCCTTGGCGCCGATGGTGACGGTGTCGCCGATGACGACCGCTTTCAGTTCCAGCTTGCTGCCTTCGATCACGTGCGCGAAGATCACCGCGTCGTGGCCGATGATGGTGTTGCTGCCGATGCGCGTGAGCGGCGGATCGAGCAGGGCGCCGGCGCTGTAGGTGTTGACGCCCAGCTTTGCGCCGAGCGCGAGGTAGATCAGCCGCACCACCGGCACCGGGATGAAGTGCGTGCGGATCAGCGAATTGAACAGCAAGAGGTAAAAAAGGATGTTGACGTTGGCGGCCAGTTCGTGGCGCGAGTTCTCGGCCACCTCGCCCTCGCGCAGCGGCATGAACAACAGGAAGCCGCGGTACACGGCAATGGCCGCCAGGTAGGTCAGCAGCACCGCCGCCAGCAGCAGCGCCACGCCGCGAAAGTCGCCCAGCGGCAGGCCGCCGAGCAACAGCGCGGTGGCGCCCACGCCCAGCGCCAGGATCACGGCCAGCAAGCCCAGGAAGACGGCGATCTGCAACGGTTTGATGGCGCGCATCAGCGGCTCCCCGCCGGCGGGCCGATTAGCAGTTCGCTCAGCGGCTTGCGGATCGAGCGCGCCGCGGCCGGCTCGCCGGCGCCGATGCGGCCCATGAACACGGCCGTCTCCCACGCCTGCCGGCCGACCAGCTGCTCGCCCTGTCGGGCCAGGTCGGCCGCGCGCTGCTGCATGCCCGGCGTGCCGGAAAACACCCGGCCCTCGCGCACGTAGCGGGAAAAGATCAGCGGCGTCAGCTCCGGCTGCAGTTGCAGGCCGAGCGCCGTGGCCGTCAGCCATAAGCGCTGCATGGCCCGGCCCGCCGCGACGTAATCGTCGACGCGCTGCGGGCGGCGCTGCGCCGTCAGCACGAAGTGTGCGGCGCAGGCCAGGCCGGGGATCAGGTCCATCTGCAGGCGCGGCGCCACCGTGCCGGCCAGCCAGGTGTTGAAAAATTCCACGCGGCGCCAGTCGTGCATGATCCAGCGCATCAGCCTGGCGGTCACCGCGTCCACGCCCAGCGCCTGGTCCGGCATGCGGTCCTCGCTGTAGCGGGCGTTCCATTCGATGACTGCCTGGTGCACCTGGTACGCCTCCGGCATCGTCAACCGCAGCTTGGCGTTGCGGTACATCAAACGCGCCGCCGCCGTGCGCTGGCGGCCTTCGAGCCAGCTCACGCCGAAGCCCGGCGGCAGGGCGGCGGCCAGCGCGGCCTTCTCGGCCGGCGTCAGCGGACGCCGGTTCAGCGGGCGGCGCTGCACGCTGCGCACCAGGATGACATCGGCCAGCGGGTCGGCTTCGCGCTGCGGCGCCGGCACGAAATCGACGATGAAGGTGGGGCGCGCCTCGGGCGCCTCCGGCCGGCGCGCCGCTTGCATCTCGAGGCCGAAGGTGCTGGCGGCAACGGCCATCGTTTCCAGCAGCGCGCCCAGCGATATCTGGCTGGGGTGGCCGTCCAGGTCGTAGACGCAGTGGTCGCGCGTGTCGCGCCCGTGCACGATCAGGCGGCGCGCGTCGAGGATCTCGAAGCGCCACGGCTGGGTGTTGTCGCCGCTGGGCGCCCAGCGCGCCAGCTCGAGTATCTGTTCCAGCGTGGAATCCAAGTGTTGTTCCATCTTGCTCATGATTGGTCTCCGGGACGGCGCCGTTTGGCCAGCAGCATCGCCAGCCGTTGCAGCGGGTGGCGGTGGCCGCCGGGACGCCAGGTGCGCACCAGCTTGTTGCGATAGCCGTCGTATTGATAGCCGCGCGGCGCGGCCAATATCTTGCCGCGGTTGAGCATGATCTTGAGCGCCTCGGTGGCGGCGGCGCCGGCGCACAACTCGCAGCCCATGATGGTGGAGGGACCGCGCTTCTCCTTCAAATTGATGCTGGACGGATCGACCAGGTAGCCCCGGTGCAGCCCGGCCGGCGCCAGCCCGACCAGGAAGCGCAGCGCTTTCTCGTCGTCCGGCAGGTCGCCCCAGCCGAAGTACTGCTCGAACGTCATCTCCCCCGGCATGAAATTGAGCACGGCCGTGCCCATGCCCAGCGGCGCGGCCGTGATCGCCGGAATGCCGAGCCGGTCGCAGGCGGCGAAGGTGGCCTGGCGCGCACCGAAGGCGAAGAAGTCCAGGCCGTCGACATACAGGTCGACGCCCTTGAAGAACCGGCGCATGTTGACGTCGTCCACGCCGGTGGGAAAGCTGGTGATCTGCAGTTCCGGATTGATATCGCGCGCCATCGCCTCCAGCACCTCGACCTTGGGCAAGCCCAGGGTCGACATGTTGGCGCCGATCTGGCGGTTGAAGTTGGCGATGTCGAAGGTGTCGAAATCGGCGATGTGGAACGCGCCCACGCCCAGCCGCGCCAAGGTCAGCAGATGAAAGCCACCCACGCCGCCCAGCCCGGCGATGGCGATGCGCTTGTCCTTGAGCAAGGACTGTTCGGCCGGCGTCACCCAGCCGAGATTGCGCGCGAAGGCGTGGTGGTAAGAGAAGGTCTGTGCCATGTGTTTCCCAGGGAACAGCCGCCATGCGGCTCAAGGGAAATTCGACAGATGAGCTAGATCAAAAGTTCCGCAAAAAGTGTAAAAAAGCGTGCGACCGGCGAAAAAAAGCCGGTTCGGGGGAACCGGCCATTGCCACTCAAGCCATCAACAACAACCGCCGCGCTTGCCGGCGCCGCCGTAGCGCGCCTCCTGGCGCTCGCGGAAGAATTCCTCGTACGTCATCATCGGCTCATCGGGATGGGTGGCTTCCCGATGGCTGACATAGGTGTCGTAGTCCGGCAGGCCCATCATCAGGCGCATGCTTTGCCCGAGATAGCGGCCCGCCTTGGCGATGTCGCCCAACATCATTGCACCTTGGGCGCCAGCACCATCGGGCTTTCCATGGCGGTCGGCTTGCTGTTGGCGCGCGCGACCATCACGGTGCGGATGCCGAACACCAGCACGCTGAGCACGACGATGACGAAGAAGCCGGCCAGCGACGCGTCCAGGTAATCGTTGAACACGATCTGGTGCATCTGCGCCACCGACTTGGCCGGCGCCAGCAGCTTGCCTTCGTCAAGTGCGGCCTGGTACTTGGCCGCGTGCGACAGGAAACCGATTTTCGGATTGGCGTCGAAGATCTTCTGCCAGCCGGCCGTCAGGGTGCACAGCAGCAGCCAGATGGTCGGCACGATGGTGACCCAGGCGAACTTGCCGCGCTTCATCTTGAACAGCACGCAGGTGCCCAGCATCAGCGCGATCGCCGCCAGCATCTGGTTGGCAATGCCGAACAGCGGCCACAAGGTGTTGATGCCGCCCAGCGGATCGACCACGCCCTGGTACAGGAAGTAGCCCCAGGCCGCCACGCACAGCGCGGTCGCGGTCAGGTTGGCGAACACGTTCTCGGTCTTTTTCATCGACGGCACGAAGGCGCCCAGCAAATCCTGCAGCATGAAGCGGCCGGCGCGGGTGCCGGCGTCGACGGCGGTGAGGATGAACAGCGCCTCGAACAGGATGGCGAAGTGGTACCAGAAGGCCATCATGGCCTGGCCGCCGATGACGTTCGACAGGATGTGGGCCATGCCCACCGCCAGGGTCGGGGCGCCGCCGGCGCGCGAGATGATGCTGTGCTCGCCGACATCCTTGGCGGTCTGGGTCAGCATTTCCGGCGTGACATAAAAGCCCCACTGCGAGATCGCCGCAGCGGCGGACTCGGCCGTGGTGCCGATCAGCGCGGCCGGAGAGTTCATGGCGAAGTAGATGCCCGGTTCGATAGTCGAGGCGGCCACCAGCGCCATGATGGCGACAAACGATTCCATCAGCATGGCGCCGTAGCCGATGAAGCGGGCGTGGCTTTCATTCTCGATCATCTTGGGCGTGGTGCCCGACGAGATCAGCGCGTGGAAGCCGGACACTGCGCCGCAGGCGATGGTGATGAACAGGAAGGGGAACATCGAACCCGACCACACCGGGCCGGTGCCGTCGATGAATTGGGTGAACGCCGGCATTTTCAGGTAGGGCGCGACAAACAGGATGCCCAGCGCCAGGCCGACGATGGTGCCGATCTTGAGGAAGGTCGACAGGTAGTCGCGCGGCGCCAGCAGCAGCCACACCGGCAGCACCGAGGCGACGAAGCCGTAGCCGATCAGCATCCAGGTCAGCTCGGTGCCGGTGAAGTTGAACATCGGCGCCAGCGCCGGATTTTCCTGCACGTACTGGCCGCCGAAGATGGCCGCCATCAGCAGTACGAAGCCGATGATCGACACCTCGCCGATGCGGCCGACGCGGATGTAGCGCGAATACACGCCCATGAACAGCGCGATCGGGATCGTCATCATGACGGTGAAGCTGCCCCAGGGCGAGCCGGTCAGCGCCTTCACGACGATCAGCGCCAGCACCGCCAGGATGATGACCATGATCATGAAGGTGCCCAACAGCGCGATCATGCCGGGGATCTGGCCCAGTTCGGATTTGATCAGGTCGCCCAGCGAGCGGCCGTCGCGCCGCATCGAGATGAACAGCACGATGAAGTCCTGCACGGCGCCGGCGAACACCACGCCGGCCAGGATCCACAGCATGCCGGGCAGGTAACCCATCTGCGCGGCCAGCACCGGCCCGACCAGCGGACCGGCGCCGGCGATGGCGGCGAAGTGGTGGCCGAACAGCACGTATTTATTGGTCGGCACGTAGTCGAGGCCGTCGTTCAGCTTGGCGGCCGGCGTCATGCGCTTGTCGTCCAGCCCCAGCACCTTGTCGGCGATGTACAGGCTGTAATAGCGGTAGGCGATCAGATAGACGCAGACGGCGGCGATGACGATCCAGATCGCGCTGACGGATTCGCCGCGCTTGAGCGCCACCACGCCCAGCGCGGCGGCGCCGCACAGGGCCAGCGCCGCCCAGCCGAGCTTGCTGGCCAGGGTCTGGGGTGTATGAGTGGGTAGTGATTTCATGCTTCCTCCAAGGTAATTCCGAACTTCGTCTGAGGCTGCCTTGGCCTTGTTAATCCGGCATCGTGGCAGCTTATGGCGAGTATTCACGAAGCTGATAATCGGCGCAAGCGCAGCACTACGCAGGCGCGTTAAGTATTACTACGTACGGCCGGGTGCGCGCGGGGGCGTAAAATCGCGAGGTTCGGATAATTGGATGGGCGGTCTCTCATGAAGTTGCGGCAAAAAGTCATATTCCTGGCCATCACGCCGCTGATCCTGGCGCTGTGCGCGATCGCGCTGGCGGTGCGGCATCAGTCGGTGTTGCTGGCGCAGCAGCAGCGCGACACCATCCAGCAAGCGTATCTCAGCAGCAAGGAGGCCGAGCTCAAGCATTATGTCGCGCTGGCGTCGCATTCGATCTCGCACCTGTATCATTCCGGCCGCAGCGATCCGGCGACCCTGGAGGAGGCCAAGCGCATCCTGTCGTCGCTGAGCTACGGCGACGACGGGTATTTCTTTCTGTACGATATGAACGGCAACACCCTGATGCATCCGCGCCAGCCCGAGCTGGTGGGCAAGAATTTGTTCGAGCTGCGCGACGCGCTGGGGAGGCCGACGATCCAGAACCTGCTGCAACGGGCCAGGGCCGGAGGCGGGCTGGAGCGCTACATGTGGATCAAGCCGTCGACCCGCAAGCCGGTCGCCAAGCTCGGCTACGTGATCGCGATGCCGAACTGGGGCTGGATGATGGGCACCGGCATCTATCTCGACGACGTCGACCGCGCGCTGGCCAAGATCGACATCCAGCAATCGGGCAACATCCACAACACCATGCTGTGGATCGCCGCCATCGCCATCGCCGCCTCGGTGACGGTGGCCAGCAGCGGGCTGGCGCTCAACATCAGCGAGTTCCGCGTCGCCGACGCCAAGCTCAAGGTGCTGGCGCAACGGGTGGTCGAATCGCAGGAGGAGGAGCGGGCGCGGCTCTCGCGCGACTTGCACGACGGTATCAGCCAGTGGCTGGTGTCGATCAAATTGCAGATCGAGGCGGGGATGATCCGGTTGTCGTCGGACAAGCCGGAGCAGCGGCAGGCCGCGCACGCGGTGTTCGAGCACGCGGCCGGGCAGCTGAGCAATGTGATGGGCGAGGTGCGCCGCATCTCGCACAACCTGCGCCCGGCCATCCTCGACGACTTGGGGCTGGCGGCCGCGCTGCACCACCTGGGGCAGGAATACACGCTCAGCAGCGGCACGCCGGTGCGCTTCGAGGCCAGCGGCATCACCGACGGGCTGGCCGACGTCGCCAACACGGTGCTGTTCCGCATCGCCCAGGAGGCGCTGACCAACATCGAGCGCCACGCCGGCGCCAGCGCCATCGAGATCGGCCTGACCGGCGACGGCAAGGGCGTGAACTTGCGCATCAGCGACGACGGCGTCGGCTTCGACGCCGAGGGCATCGCGCTGCATCCCAAGCACGGCATCGGTCTGCGCAACATGATGGAGCGGATGGACGCCATCGGCGGGCGTTTCGAGATCGTCTCCTCGTCGGACGGCACGGTGCTGAGCGCCTACGCCGCCAACAATAGCTGAACAAAGCCACGACAACGGCTAATATGAATCATCGCAGCATTAAAATAGTACCGGGAAGAAGCACGCCATGACCTCTACAATCAAAATCCTGCTGGTCGACGACCACCCCCTGGTGCGCGACGGCCTGCGCGCGCGGCTCGAGGCGATGCCGCAGTTCGAGGTGGTGGCCGAGGCCGGCGGCGCGGCCGAGGCGCTGGAGCAGGCGGCCCAGTGCACGGTCGACCTGGTGCTGATGGATATCAATATGCGCGGCACCAACGGCATCGAGGCGACCGCCCAGTTCAAGCAGGCGTTCCCGCGCATCGCCGTGCTGATCCTGTCGATGCACGACAAGCTGGAATATGTGTCGCAAGCGATCCAGGCGGGCGCGCGCGGCTACGTGCTCAAGGACGCCCCCGGCAAGGACATCGTCGTCGCCATCGAGACCGTCATGTCCGGCGGAATTTATTACAGCGCCGCGCTGGCGCGCCAGCTGGCGCAGCCGCAGAACCAGGACAACCAGCTGACCTCGCGCGAACACGAGGTGTTGCGCCACATCGCCAACGGCGAATCGAACAAGCAGATCGCCCGCGCGCTGGACCTCAGCGTGCGCACCGTCGAAACCCACCGGCTCAACATCAAGCGCAAGCTGGGGATAGAAGGGCAGGCGGAATTGATCCGTTTCGCCGTCCAGCACGCGCAATGACATCACTTTCACCATGATTCTTTGTTTGGATGCAACAAAATCGAGTCGGAGCTCTAATACTGTTGAGCAATTTCTAATATTCCGTGTTTGTCCGGCAATATCTGATATATTCTAAGTGCTTAGAAAATTGCAATTGTGTAAAAAGAAAAATGTTTTTGTGTGCAGTCAGTTGTTCCGATACTGGTCATATTGCAAATTACTCTACTGCCCCATGGTATTTGCTTGCCCCGTCATTGTTGAACGATCGCTGCGCGCACCACCTTCGATGAGAAATTGATGTCCGCGCCAGATACTAGTCCGTTCCCCCTGGTGGAATTCCAAGCGGTGTCCAACGCTCGCAACGAGTGGGTGGCGCTGAGTTTCGAATTGTCCGCCGACGCGGGCGACGCCTTCCAGTCCACGCTGACCTTGTTCAGAACCCCCGACGCCTTCGCCGCGCTGGCGCCGCTCGACTGCATCGTGCCGGTGCCCGATCCGGCATCGCTGGAACTGTCACAACTCTCGACCTTGCCGTCCAGCCGCGTGATCCTGCGCGTGCCGGCGGCGCCCTGCGCCGACGTGCCGGTGCAAAAGAAACTCGCCGCCATCGCCGACGCCGGCTACCGCATCATGATCGAAGGCGTCACCGCCGGCTCCGCCGCCACCTTGTGCGGCGCCACGGCGTTGATGGTGGACGCCTCGATCGCGTTGCCGCCGGTGATCGCGTTGATCGGCCAGCCCGGTCCGCACCTGGCCGCCAATATGCACAGCGAGCTGCGCATCGCCGAATGCGCGCACGCCGGCTTCCACTGGTTCAGCGGCGACTACGCTCTGCACCCGTCGCAAGAGAGCGCCGGCGACGGCACCTCGCGCAAGCGTCTGCTGGCGCTGCTCGGCATGCTGGCGCGCGACGCCGATTCGCGCGAGCTCGAAGTGCTGCTCAAGCAAGACCCGGCGCTGTCCTACCACCTGTTAAAACTGGTCAACTCGGCCGCCTTCGCGCTCAGTTCGCCGATCCACAGTTTCGGCCAGGCGATCAACGTGCTGGGGCGGCGCCAGCTGCAACGCTGGCTGCAATTGCTGCTCTACGCGCGGCAGCAGGACGACGGCCTGGCCAATCCGCTGCTGCCGCTGGCGGCGGTGCGCGCGGCCCACATGGAAGCGCTCAGCAAATCGCTCGGCTGGGACCGCGACCAGCAGGACATGGCCTTCGTCGCCGGCGTGTTCTCGCTGCTCGATGTGCTGCTGGGCATGTCGATGACGGAAATCGTCGCCGCGCTCAGCCTGGACCTGGATGTCGTCATGGCGCTGCTGGACCGGGGCGGCCCTCTGGGCGAACTGCTCAGCCTGGTCGAACGCCACGACCGCGCCGCGCTCGACAAGGCCGGCATCGGCGCCGACACCTACTGGCAAGCGCAGCTGCAGGCCTACCACTGGGCCATCCAGGTCAGCAGGAATCTGTAAGCCATGGCCCACCATCCCGTTTCCGACTTCCTCAACCACAGCGCCGCCGTCTGCGACGCCGTGCTGCGCCTGCGCGGCAGCGCCATGGCCGAGGAACTGGGGCGGATCGTGCGCAGCGTCACCAACAGCCCGCTGGGCGAATACCTGCCGGCCGACGCCGTCTCGCTGCTGGTCGCGCCGCCGGTGGAAGAAATCGTCGCCGCCAACGACGCCGCCGTCCCCAGCCTGACGCAGGACATCTGGTTCGAGGACCGGTATTTCGGCCGCTTCATCGTCTCCGGACGGCTCGGCTACAGCGACGCCGACCGCCAGCACCTGGCCAGCCTCGCCACCCTGGCCGGCAGCGTGCTGCAAGTGCACTCGCTGGCGCAGCGCAGCACCCACGCCTATGTGCAGGTCGAATCGCAACTGCAGCATCAGGCGCAGATCCTCGACCACATCCACGAATCGGTGGTGACGATGGACATGAACGGCTTCATCCTTAGCTGGAACAAGGGCGCGGAGCGGCTGTTCGGCTACACCTCGGTGGAAGCGGTGGGGCGCAACATCCTGTTCCTGTACGACGAGGAAGACATCGACGCCCACGATCCGTTCCTGGAGCAGGGCGGGCGGCTGATGGAAGTTCGGCGCAAGAAAAAATCGGGCGAGGTGTTCTGGGCCAGCCTCTCGCTGTCGCCGCTGTGCGACTTCAACAAGCGATCGATGGGCCTGATCGCTTACCTCACCGACATCACCGAGCGCAAGCTGGCCGAAGAGCGCATCCACCACCTCGCGTACTACGACGCGCTGACCAACCTGCCGAACCGCACCCTGCTGACCAAGCTGGTCGACCAGGCGCTGATGGTCGCGCAGCGCGGCAAGCTGCAAGGCTGCGTCCTGTTCATCGACCTCAATCGCTTCAAGATGATCAACGACACGCTCGGGCGCAAGGTCGGCGACGAGTTGCTGTGCGAAGTGGCGCGCCGCTTCCGCACGGTGCTGCGCGACCAGGACCTGGTGGCGCGGCTGGGCGGCGACGAATTCGCCATCGGCCTCTTCGATCTCGGGCAACACTTCGAAGCGAGCATGGTCGCGCAAAAGCTGCTGGCCACGCTCAACAGCCCGATCATGATCGACGGCCACGATTTACGGGTCGGCGGCAGCATCGGCATCAGTGTCTATCCGCAGGACGGCGACGACGCCGAAACGCTGCTGCGGCTGGCCGACATCGCCATGTACCGCGCCAAGCAGGAGGGCGGCGTCAACGGCGACCACGTCGCCTTCTACAGCCAGGACATGAACCAGGGCATGCAGGAGCGCATGCGCATCGAAACCGGGCTGCGCTACGCGCTCGGCAACGGCGAGCTGCTGCTGCACTACCAGCCCAAGTTCTCCATCGACACCGGCAAGATCATCGGCGCCGAAGCGCTGGTGCGCTGGCGCCATCCGCAGCGCGGCCTGGTGCCGCCGGCCGAATTCATCCCGCTGGCCGAGGCGACCGGGCTGGTGGTGCAGGTCGGCGAGTGGGTGCTGGAGGCGGCCTGTTCGCAGGCCAAGCTGTGGAAGGACGCCGGCTTGCCGCCGATCCGGCTGGCGGTCAACGTCTCGGCGCGCGAGTTCACCGCGTCGCTGCCGGGACGGGTGATGGACACGCTGAACCGCTACGGGCTGGAGCCGTCGTGGCTGGAACTGGAGATCACCGAGAGCACGCTGATGCACAACATCGACCGCGTGATCGGCATCATGGACCGGATCACCGCGCTGGGCGTGACGTTGTCGCTGGATGACTTCGGTACGGGGTATTCGAGCTTGTCGTATCTGAAGCGGTTCCCGATTGATACGTTGAAGATCGACCGGTCGTTTACCATCGGCATACCGAGCGACGCTAACGATTGCGCGATCGCGAATACTATTATCAGTATCGCGCAGCAGCTGAAGCACAAGGTCATCGCCGAGGGTGTGGAGACGGTGGAGCAGTTGGCGTTTTTGAAGAATTCCGGCTGTGACGAGGTGCAGGGGTATCTGTTCTCGCAGCCGCTGGAGGCGGCGGCATTCGAGCTGGCGCTGCGCGAGAACTGGACGCCGGGGCAGGCCAGCAGGGCTGCTTGATGCTTGTCCAGGTTGCGGCAAAGCGCGATTTGCCCATGGATGGGTTGAATTCTGTATAATGCTGCCCCATAGGAAGCGTGGCCGAGTGGTTGAAGGCAGCAGTCTTGAAAACTGCCGACGGTGTGAGCCGTTCGTGAGTTCGAATCTCACCGCTTCCGCCAAAAAATAAATCAAACCGGCCGAGGCCGGTTTTTTTTGTTGCTGTTTCTCGAAAAGTGATGCGGTCATTTCCCCGATTTATCGATTCGCGACTGGCGCTCGTGCGCTACATCAAAGCGGGGCCTGCGGCGCTTGACACGGGTGATGAACCGTTCGATCATGGTTGTATGGACGCCGTCAGCAAAGAAATACTGGACGCAAGACTTGAAACCGTCGACACCAAGATGGATGGTCGTATCGCGACCTTGGAAGTCAAGATTGATGGAAAGTTCTCAGGTGTTGACGCCCAGTTTGCTGAGGTGAATGTCCAGTTCTCCGGGGTTGATGTCAAGTTTGCCGAACTACGTGCAGAAGTACAAAAAGGCTTCGCGTATATGACCAAGTGGATTGTTGGCACGGTAGTCGGGGTTGCCGCAGTGACGATCACAATTATGACCTTCGTCCTCAACAACGCAGTCCCGAAGGTGCACGCAGCCGCATTGTCGCAAACAGCGCCGATCGTCGGCCCCGCAGTTCACTACAAGTGATTGATTTCGCCTATTATCGGGAGGTCTCTTAACCTTTTGGTAGAAATGACCGGCACAAATTCCAATCAGAGGACGATCTGGACGAAAGAAGTCGACACCCGATGAACCTCCACCGCCTCGACCTGGTCTCCTTGTCCTTGTTCTCCCACGTTGCGCGCACTGGCAGCATTAGCAAAGGTGGCGCGCTGGCTAACCTTGCCGTCGGCGCGGCAAGCAAACGCATGTCCGACCTGGAGGCGATGACCGGTACGGCCCTCCTTGAACGACATTCACGCGGCGTTATTCTGACCGCTGCCGGGCAGGCGCTCTATCGCCATGCGCAACTCATATTGCGAGATGTCGACTCGCTGGCGGCCGATCTGTCGGATTACGCCTCCGGCCTGGTCGGCGTCGTGCGCTTGTGGGCGAATACCTCCGCCGTGACGCAGTTTTTACCCAACGACCTTGCAGCCTTTACATCCGCCAATCCTGGAATCAGGATCGAATTCGAAGAGAAAGACAGCAGCGAAATCGTCATGGCGGTCATCGATGGCCGGGCAGACCTTGGTATTTTTGCGGACCGGACGCCAGCGTTTGGTCTGCACCTGGTCAATTACAAAAAGGATCGCCTGGTGCTGGTCGTGCCCGAGTGGCACGTCTTGGCCCACCAGCCCTCGCTTAGCTTCAACGAAGTACTGGAGTACGACTTCGTTAGCCTTTCCGAAGGCACTTCCCTCGCGCGGCGATTGCAAGAGGAAACCGAGGTACTTGGACGCAAACTCAAGCTGCGCATCCGGGTGCGCAGCTTTGATGCGATGTGCAAAATGGTGGCAGCCGGGATGGGCATCGCGGTGTTGCCGGCCGAAGCGGTCAAAGAACTGATCGGGTCGCTCAATCTGCGGCAAATTTCGTTGAACGATCCTTGGGCCGAGCGCAGTTTGTTGATTGGCCTGCGCAATCCCAAGGCGGTGTCACGTCACGTGCGGCTGCTGCTCGACCACCTCGCGCTGGCGACCATGCCCGCATAAACCCATCGGCCTGCGCTATCCCGGCCAGCTTTCGCGGTTCGCGAAAGCTGGCTTCTTTCCTTTTGGCTTCTGCGAACAAAAAAAGGGGAACAGAATGCCCCTATGCGCCATGAAGAGCGCATGTCACAACGTGGCGCCGACACCTGGACATACAGGTGCGGTCGCTAAGACACTCATCAGCAGGAGACACGCATGTCGAAGTCATCAACTATTCCCATTGAATCAGCGGTTTCCTCCTCGGCAATCGAGGAGGCGCGCATCGTGCGCAAGGTGGCCTGGCACATCATGCCGCTCATCATGGTTTGCTACCTGTTCGCTTTTTTCGATCGCATCAACGTCAGCTTTGCCAAGTTCGCACTGCAAACCGATCTCGGCCTGAGCGATACCGCTTACGGTTTCGGCGCCGGCCTGTTCGTGGTCGGCTATGTCTTGTTTGAGGTGCCCAGCAATCTGATGCTCTACAAGGTCGGGGCCAGGCGCTGGATTGCCCGGATCATGGTGTCGTGGGGGATCGCCACCGCACTGATGGCGTTTGTCGACGCCGAGTGGCAATTTTATGTATTGCGCTTCCTGATCGGCGCGATGGAGGCTGGCTTTGCGCCGGGCGTGTTGTACTACCTGACGCTCTGGTTTCCATCCGCCTACCGCGGCCGCATCACCTCGACGCTGTTCCTTGCATCGGCTTTCGCCGGCTTGCTTGGTGCGCCCGCCGCAGGGCTGGTGCTGTCGCATATGGATGGTTTGCTGGCGATGCGCGGCTGGCACTGGTTATTCCTTGTCGGCGGCATTCCGTGCGTGTTTCTCGGCTATCTGGTTTTCAGGGTGTTGAAGGACCGGATCGAGGATGCTGGCTGGCTTACCCGTGAAGAGCAGACAGTGCTGTCGGCGCGCATCGCCGAACAGAACCGCTCGATCGGCGGCCATGGCCATTCATTGCTCGGCGCGTTGAAAACCCCGGGGTTTTTGACTCTCGGCCTGGTGTACTTCCTGATTCAGATGAGTTCCTACGGACTCAATTTTTGGGCGCCGCATTTGATTCGCACCTCTGGCATTACCAACCCGACGACCATCGGCTTGCTGACGGCGATCCCGTATCTCTGCGGTGCGATCACCATGGTGGCGGTCGGTCGCATGTCGGACGGTTCCGGCGAACGGCGCAAATTTGTCATTGGCCTGATGCTGCTCGCGGCAGGCGGTTTTTTCAGTGCCGGCATCTTCGACAAGCACACCGGCTGGTTGATTGTCTCGCTGGCGGTCATGGGAGCGGGTGTGATTGCATCAATCCCGGCTTTCTGGGCGCTGCCGCCGAAAATCGTGACCGGCGTCGGCGCGGCGGGCGGTATCGCGTTGATCAATACCCTGGGCCAACTGGGCGGCATTGTCAGTCCGGTGCTTGTGGGCCGGATCAAGGACGTCACCGGCAGTACCACGCCCGCCTTGTACGTGATCGGCTGCCTGTGTCTTGCCTGCGTGGCCGTGTTGATGTTTGCATTGCCCGAAAAACTGCGCGAAAAGGAAGCGCCGCTGGACCGGCGCACTGCCTGAACCACTGCGGGCGCCGCGGCGCCTTTTCACAAATAGGATGAGAGGTCTGTCATGAATAAAGAACTAGCTATCCCTGCGGGTGCGTTGCGAGGGGTTCGCGTGATTGAAATGGGGCAGTTGATCGCCGGCCCGTTCGCCGGCAAGACGCTGGGCGAATTTGGCGCCGACGTGATCAAGATCGAGGCGCCCGGCGCTGGCGATCCACTGCGTAACTGGCGCATGATCAAGGAGGGCACGTCGGTATGGTGGCAGGTTCAATCGCGTAATAAACGTTCGGTTGCGCTCGACTTGCGCAGCGCCGAAGGCCAGGACATCGCGCGCAAGTTGATTGCCGAAGCCGATGTGCTGATTGAAAATTTCCGGCCCGGTACGCTGGAGGCCTGGGGCATGGGCTGGGAAGCGTTGTCCGCGCTCAATCCGGGCCTTGTCATGCTGCGCATTTCCGGCTACGGCCAGACCGGTCCTTACCGCGATTTGCCCGGCTTCGGCGCCATCGGGGAAGCCCTCGGCGGGCTGCGCCACCTGACCGGGGAACCGGATCGGGTTCCGGTACGCTGCGGCATCTCCATCGGTGACACGCTTGCGGCGCTCCACGGCACCATCGGCATACTGACCGCGCTGTACCATCGCAAGGTCAATGGCGGCATGGGGCAGGTGATCGACGTGGCCTTGCATGAGGCGGTGTTCAACGTGATGGAGAGCCTGATTCCGGAATACAGTGCCTTCGGCGTGACGCGTGAAGCGGCAGGTAGTGCCCTGCCTGGCATTGCACCGTCGAATGCCTATCGCTGCGGCGATGGCTTTGTGCTCATCGCCGGCAACGGCGACAGCATCTTCAGGCGTCTGATGCACGAAATAGGCCGCGCCGACCTGGCCGACGACCCGGCGCTGGCCAACAACGCCGGCCGTGTCGCCCGGGTCGCCGAACTCGATGCGGCCATTGGTGCGTGGACGGCAACGCGCTTGGTCGCCGACGTGCTCGCCGTGCTCGGGCAGGCTGGCGTGCCGGCGGGTAAAGTCTACGACGCCAGGGATATTGCCGAGGATCCGCACTACCGCGCCCGCGACATGATCCTTTCCCAGACGACTCGAGACGGTTATGAGCTTGAGGTGCCGGGCATCGTCCCCAAGTTGCTTGGCACGCCGGGAAGCGTGCGCTCGGCGGCGCCGCGGCTCGGCGAGGACACCGACGCCGTACTCCAGGAACTTGGATTGACCGAGCAGGATGTCGCCGTCTTGCGCGGCAAAGGAGTGGTGGCATGAGCGCCTGGAACGGCGCAGGGCGCCGCATCTACCTGCAGGAAGTGGGCACACGCGACGGTTTGCAAGCGGAAGCGGTGTTCGTACCCACGGACGAGAAAATCGCGCTGGTCAACAGCCTTTCCCGCACCGGGGTGGCCAAAATCGAAGTCACCGCGTTCGTGTCACCGAAGGCCATTCCCGCACTGGGCGACGCGCAGCAGGTGATGCTGGGAATCGAGCGGGTCCATGGCGTGATTTACAGCGCGCTGGTGCCGAACGTGCGCGGCGCGGAGCGCGCCATCGAAAGTAGTGTCGATGAACTCAATCTCGTCATGTCGGCCAGTGAAAGCCACAACCTGTCGAATCTTAGGATGACGCGGGAACAGTCGTTTGCGGCCTTGAGCGAAGTTGCAGGCCTCGCCAGGACAGCTTCATTGGCCGTCAATATCTCGCTGTCCTGTGCTTTTGGTTGCCCGATCGAGGGCGAGGTGGCCGAGGACGTCGTGATGGACTGGTGCGCGCGCTTTGTGGGCGAGGCCGGCGCTACGGGTATCACGTTGTGCGACACGACCGGCATGGCTTACCCAAGCCAGGTGGCATCGCTCACGCGGCGCTTTCGCGCGACATGGCCTCGCATTGCACTCAGCCTTCATTTTCACAATACCCGCGGCATGGGGTTGGCAAATGTGCTCGCCGGGATTGACGCTGGGGCGGACCGTTTCGACGCCTCACTGGGCGGTATTGGTGGCTGTCCCTACGCGCCTGGCGCCTCGGGTAATGTGTGTACGGAAGATATCGTCCACGCTTTGCAGCTGATGAAATATGACACCGGTATCGATCTTCAGGCGCTGATCGCCGCCTCGAAACGCCTGCCCGGGCTGATCGGTCACGATATCCCAAGCCAGGTCGTCAAGGCAGGACGCCGGCTCGATTTGCACCAACCGCCAAAGGATTTCGAGATGATAAAAGTACGCGCGCATGAAAGGGGACGCGGGAGCATTTAGCTCAAATACCAGGCTGCGGACTTGTACATCAAGCGGCTCCGCGGATCCGCCCTACCTGCCCCAGCCTTCCAACCAGCCGTTAGCCGCCAGCGACACGACAGCGTCGGAAATTCGCTTCGGCCCAGACGCCTGTAGTTGCTCCGTCGACTCGCCCAACATGGCTCGCATCACCGCAGGCATCACCGCGATGTCGATGAAATATTCGGCCGCGCCGATGGCGTCGTCGACCCGGTCAGGCTGCCCCAAAGCGATCGCTGTCGCCACCCGCCTCACGCCCGCCCGCCAGACAAGTTGGTCAGCGTGCAACCCGCCATTGGCGAATCGCGGCAGCTCCGCCATGACTAGCCGCAGCAACGCCACCGCATCCGGGTGCAGCGCATCGGTCAACACGCGCAGGCCCACTGCCGCCAAGCGGTCGCGCAATGGCATCTCCATGGCGACATCATCCTGCGCGAACGAGCGCGCCAGCATGTTGTCAACGACCGCCGAGAACAGCGCCTGCTTGTTGGCGAAGCGGGAGTAAATACTGGCCTTGCCCGCCCGCGCGTCAAGGGCAACCTGGTCACAACTAGTGCCTTCGTAGCCCCGTTCCAGGAACAATTTCGTCGCAGCAGCCAGTAACCGTTGCTCAACATCGCCCTCACGACCGGCCGGCGGCCGGCCGCCGCGCCCGCGTTTTTCTTGTACTTCCTCTTCCACGCCCGTCCTTTTCAATACAACTAATTGTACAAATGCGAAAACAAGCTGTTAAACTAGACTTGTCAGTTCAGTTTAATCCGTCCACCCCGCTTGCGCTGATCGGCAGCGTAGCACAACGAGGAATCATCATGTCCGCAGCCATCCATCCTTTTCACCTGGCGATCCCCGACGTCGAGCTCGACGACCTTCGCCGACGTCTCGCCGCCACCCGCTGGCCAGACGCTGAAACCGTCGCCGACAACAGCCAGGGGCCGCGCCTTGCCAAGCTCCAGGCCTTGGTCACGCGCTGGCGGGACGGCTACGACTGGCGCCGCTGCGAGGCGTTGCTGAACGACTTCGGCCAGTATCGCACCGAGATCGACGGCTTGAACATCCACTTTCTCCATGTGCGGTCGCCGGAACCGAGCGCCATGCCGCTGTTGCTGACGCACGGCTGGCCCGGTTCGGTGCTGGAGTTCCGCGATGTGATCGGCCCGTTGACCGATCCGGTGGCGCACGGCGGCCAAGCGGGCGACGCTTTCCACGTCATCATCCCGTCGCTGCCGGGCTTCGGTTTTTCCGACAAGCCGACGAGCACGGGCTGGGACATCAACCGCACCGCCGACGCGTGGATCGAATTGATGCGCCGCCTCGGCTACGACCGCTGGGCCGCGCAGGGTGGCGACTGGGGCGCAGCCGTCACGACCACGTTGGGCTACAAGGCGCCGCCGGGTTTGGTCGGCATTCATTTGAACATGGTGATGTTCCAGCCCACCGAAACGGAACGGGCGGAGGCGACGCCGGACGAGCAGAAGATGCTCGCCGACGCCTCGCGTTACGAGCAACAATTCTCGGGCTATTACAAGCTGCAGAGCACAAGGCCGCAGTCGGTCGGCTTCGCCTTGGCCGATTCGCCGGTGGGACTGGCGGCGTGGATTTACGCGCTGTTCCAGGACGTCTCCGACAGCGATGGCAACGCCGAGAGCGTCTTCGAGCTGGATGAGATGATCGATGACATCATGCTGTACTGGCTGCCGAACACCGGCGCCAGCGCGGCTCGCCTGTACTGGGAAGGCATGCAGTCCATGCAGCGCGGCGGAATGCCGAACGTTCCGATGCAAACGCCTGCCGGCATCAGCATGTTCCCCGGCGAGCAATTGCGGTTATCGCGGCGCTGGGCCGAACGCCGGTTTGCCAACCTGGTTCATTTTAATGAGCTGGAGCAGGGCGGACATTTCGCGGCGATGGAACAGCCGACCGCATTTGTAGCGGAGGTGCGCGCGACGTTCAGATCGCTCGCCGCTCGGGCTGGGTGAACTGGAGTCTGACGCTCGGGCGTATCGGCTGCACCGGCAACCACTGGATCACGCCCCAAAGCAGCTCGGGCACAATGAACAGCCAAAGCAGCGGTTGACCTGTCGCACGCAGCGCCCATAGCATCCAGATGGTAAATAGAAAACGGCCACGCCGTCGTAGCGCCCGAAGCGTTGCTGCGGATCGCTGATGCGCAGCACCGACCAGATCAACACCACGCTGCCGAGCAGACAGGCGAACAGCACATGAAGCGGTGCGAACGCGGGCAGGGCGGCGCCGCCCAGCGCCTGATTGACCGCGTCGAGCTGCGCATACGCCAGCGCGAATGTCCACGGCGTGGCGAACGGTGCCGTCACGACCAGGTCGTAGACGGCGCTGGCGCGCACGACGCGGCGGAAAGTGTTTGTCGAGAAATGCATGGAGTCCCTCCCTATTTGTCCATTAGCGATGTGACATGCTAAAGCCTGGAGTACACTCCATGGTCAAGCGATAATGAGGGAAGTTGATGCAGATCGGAGAGATAGCAGCCGCCACAGGCCTGAGCCGCGACACCCCGCGCTTTTACGAAAAGCGCGGCCTGCTGCGCGCGCGGCGCAGCGCCAACGGCTACCGCGACTATTCACCCGAGGCGGTGGACTGGTTACGCTATCTTCGACTGGCGCAGTCGCTGGGATTTACGCTGGGCGAGATCGAGGCCGATCTGCCGCTGCTGGCCGCGCCCGATGTGTCCGCCGGACAATTGCGCGTCGCATTGGAACGCAAGCTGGCCGATATCGACCAGCGCATCGACGGCTTGCAGTGCAGGTCTGCGCACTCAGGAGTTGCCCTGTGACGTCGTTCTGCTTTGCTGATAGCGCGGCAAATCATCGGGCCAATGCAATGCATCGGCCACGAAGATCTCAGCCTGTGGCAGCGCCTTTTCTGGCGCATCCAGGCTGCTTGTGGTGACATCGATTTCGTCGGGACTATTGTCGTCGGCGAACGTGAGCTGGGTGCCGCAGTGCGGGCAGAACGTGCGCGTGGCGTGCGACGACGAGCGGAAGCTGGACGGCTGGCCGGCGGTCACGCGGAAGTCGTCGCTCGCCACCGTGAACCACGCCACCGCCGGCGCGCCGGTGGTGCGGCGGCAGATGGTGCAATGGCATAGCGCCTGGTTGCGGATGCGCTCGGCGGTCTCGTAGCGGACGGCGCCGCAAAAACATTGTCCGGTCAGCATAGGGCCTCCTGATTGTGTTCAGTGCGAAGCTTTACGATACCGGAAATGCGCAAGTCGCCACGACACCTTACCGCCATGCACATCGACCGCTCAGCCCGCTTCGCTTGTCATGCGGCAAGTACACGCCGAATCGCTTCGTGCTATGCTTTTCCTCACTTTCGTAAGGAGGACATCATGCCCGCTTCCCACGACACCTACACCCGTCAGCAAGGGTTGAAAAACACTTATGACGTCGAATACACGGCGCTGCGCTACCGGATTTCCCTGGACGGCAGAGTGCTGAAAGACATTCAACTCGATATCCACAACACGCCCGCGCTCGATCCGGACGCGGCATGGTCGCGTGCCGTGTCCGATATCGAATTCCTGCGCGGAATGCCTGAACACTAGCCGCTAAGGCCGCAGCTGCTGAATCACTGGCCGGCCACCATCGCACCGGCCTGGGCGGCGAACCATGGCTGCATGCGGCGGATCGCCTCGGCGATTTCCTGCGTCGATACCGCAAAGCTGAAGCGGATGAAACGCTTGCCTTCGACCGGATCGAAATCGATGCCCGGCGCTGTCGCCACGCCCGTGTCGTTGAGCAAACGCTTGCAAAAGTCCAGGCTGTCGTCCGTCAAGTGCGCGATGCTGGCGTAGATGTAGAACGCGCCGTCCGGCGGCGCGATGGCGTTCAGGCCGAGCCCCGGCAACGCGTCCAGCAGCAGGCGGCGGTTTTCCTTGTACACCGTCAAATGGCCTTCGAGTTCGTCGAGCGCGTCGAAGGCGGCCAGCGCCGCGTGCTGGCTCAGCGACGGCGCCGTCAGGAACATATTGCCGCAGTAGGTCCAGGTCCGGTCGATGTGTTCGGCCGGCACCAGTAGCCAGCCCAGGCGCCAGCCGGCCATGCTGAAGTATTTGGAGAAGCTGCTGACGACCAGCGCGTCCGGCGCGTAGGCGAGGATGGTCTGCGCCGGTTCCACGTAGCTCAGGCCGTGATAGATCTCGTCCGAGATGATGCGGATGCCGCGCGCCTGGCACACCCTGGCGATGGCCTCCAGCTCGTCGGCGGCGATGATGGTGCCGGTCGGATTGGCCGGGCTGGCGATGATCACGCCGGCCGGGGCCGGTTCGATCGCCTCCAGCGCGGCGGCGGTGAGCTGGAAGCGGACCTCGGCGCCGCAGGCGATTTCCACCGGCTCCATGTGCAGCGCCTTGAGCGTGTTGCGGTAGGCGACGTAGCCCGGCCGCGCCAGCGCGATGCGGTCGCCCGGCGAGAACAGCGAGTTCAACGCCAGCACCAGCGCCGGCGAGGCGCCGCACGTCATGACAAAGCGGCTGGCATCGACTTTGATGCCGTAGCGCTCTTCATAGAAGCGCGCCAGGCGCTCCTTCAACGGCGTGCTTTCCCAATAGCCCATGTTGTCGGCGTCGAGCACCTGATGGGCCTTGGCGATGGCCGCCTTCGGCGCGCCGGTCGACGGCTGGCCGAATTCCATGTGGATGATCGAGCGCCCCTGCGCCTTCAAGGCGTGGGCGAGGCGGCTGATGCCGACGGCGTGAAACGGGTCGAGTTGCGCTTGCATGGATGTCCGATGGTCGGGAAGGTCCGATAGTGTAAGGCAAAACGCAGCCCGTCGGCGTCGGGCTGGGCTGGTAGTAAGTAAGCTTTGCAATTGCTATACTGTTACCTGTTGAACACAGATTATGGGAACCAGTTTTGCGGGCGATGACGATACGATGGAGACGGTGGGGCTTGGGCGTGGCCGGCGCGGTGGGGGTGTATGCGTTGGCGGGCGGCTGGGCGTTGCCGTGGTTGATCAAGCGTCAGATTCCACAATTTGTCGAAGCCGAGTTGGAGCGTAAAGCCAGCATCGGCGACGTCAGTTTCAATCCATTCACCTTGCGCCTGGAAGCGAAGGACGTGCGCCTCACCGAGGCCAACGGCGCGCCGCTGTTCGGCGTCGGCGCGCTGGCGGTGGAGATGCAGTGGCGTTCTCTGGTGCGCCGTGCGTGGAGCCTGGCCGAGATCCGCGTCACCGCGCCGTCGCTGCAGCTGGCCATTTCGCCCGACGGCAAGTTCAACATCGCGCAACTGATGGAGACGCTGGACAAGCGCAAGAAGGACGACAGCGACAGCGGCATGCCGCGCCTGATCGTCGAACATTTCGCGCTCGAGCAGGGCAAGGTCGAGATGCACGACCGCCATGCCGGCTACAACGACACGCTCACCCCCATCGCTTTCGAGCTGAACCATCTGAGCACGCTGCCGGACGAGAACGGCAACTACAGCTTGAGCGCCGACGCCGGCCTGGGCGGCAAGCTGCGCTGGAAGGGCGCGGCCGCGCTCAATCCGATCGGCGGCAGCGGCGTGCTGTCGCTGGAGAATGTCGCGTTGCCGGGCATGTCGACGTATCTGAAGTCGTTCATGCGGGTGGTCGTCGGCGACGGCCGGCTGTCGGCTAAGTTGCCCTATCAATTCGCCTACAAGGACGGCAAGCTGGACGCGAGTCTGATCGGTGCCAGCCTGGCGTTGAACGATCTGGCGATCCAGCATGCCGGCGTGGCTGCCCCGTTCGTCAAGCTGAAGTCGCTGGCGGTCAGCGGCGTCGGTGTCGATCTGAATAAACGTTCGGTGGAGGTCGGCGGGCTGGATTTGCAGGGCGGCGCATTGGCGCTGCGGCGCGATGCGCAAGGCCGGATCGACCTGGCGAATTTGATGGTGCCGGCGTCCGCTTCCGCTGGGACGCCGGCGCCGACGCCTGTGACCAAGCCGGCGCCGAAGGAGGAGGGCGGCTGGAAGGTGCGCTTCAAGCAGATCGGCCTGGATGACATCGCCATCAACGCGCTCGATGAAACCGCCAGTCCCGCGCTCAAGATCAGCACCGACAAACTGAAGCTGAAGTTGCAATTGCAGCTGGAAACCGCTGCAAGCGGGCTCAAGCTGAATATCGACGATGCCGCGTTCTCGATGGATAATCTGGCGCTGGTCGGCGGCGCGATGACGCCGTTGAAGCTCGGGCAGCTGGGTTTCGATGAGGGCACGCTCGATCTGGCCGCGCGCCGTGTCAGCCTGGGGCGCCTGTACGCGGATGGCGGCTTGCTGGATCTGTCGCGCGATAGCGCGGGCCGGTTCCTTTTCCTGGACCGCTTGCCGGGCTCGGGTTCGGCTGCCGCCGCCGTAACGCCGGCCCAAGACAAACCCGTCGAGCCTTTAGCGATAGGCTCGCCGGACCACTTAGGGGTCGGACCCCGACGGGGTCCGACCCCGCCTGGCCCTGCGGGTTTGCCATGGGCAGTTTCCGTCAAGACTGTCGATCTGAGTAAATTCGGCGCGCGCTATGACGACGCCAGCACCGGCATCAAGGCCAATCTGCAGGACTTCAATCTGACGCTGACCGATGTCGGCAGCGACCTGAAAAAACCGCTGGCGTTTGAGGGCGGCGTCGGCTTGCGGGAAGGCGGCCAACTGACCGCCAAAGGCAAAGTCGTGCCGGCCACCGGCGCCGTCGATACCGAACTGAAGCTGACCAAGCTGGCGCTGTCGCCGTTGCAGCCGTTGCTGAGCAAGTACGTCAAGCTCAAGCTTGCCGACGGCAGCGTTTCCGGGGAGGGCCGCCTGCGCACCGGCGCCGGTGGCAGCAGGGCCAATCCCGCCATGCGCTACGATGGTTCGTTTGAAGTCGCCCAGCTGGCGCTTGACGAAGAAGACAACGACCACTTCGCGCGCTGGAAGTCGGTGCGCGCCGACAAGCTGGCGCTGAGCGTCTCGCCGAATCTGCTGGATGTCGCCGAGTTGCGCGTGGTCGAGCCGAACGCGATCCTGATCATCGAGGACGATCGCAGCTTGAATGCGCAGCGGCTGCTGGTGAAAAAGTCCGAACCGGCACCGGTCGCGGCGACGCCGTCGTCCGCGTCGTCCGCGCCCGCCGTCAGCGAGCCGTTCCCGATGCGCATCCGCCGTGTGCGCTTCCAGAACGCCAAGCTGGACTTCACCGATTTGAGCCTGCGTCCGCAGTTCGGCGCGAAGATTTATGAGCTTAGCGGTCTGATCACCGGCCTCTCGTCGAAGGCCGACGCGCGCAGCCAGATCGAGCTCGACGGCCGCGTCGACGATTTCGGCCTGGCGCGCATCCGCGGGCAGTTGAATCCGTTCGTCCCGGCGGACAACACCGACGTCAATGTCGTGTTCAAGAACGTCGACATGGTGTCGGCATCGCCGTACTCAATGAAGTTTGCCGGCTACAAGATCGCGCAGGGGAAAATCTCGCTCGACCTGCAATACAAGGTGCGCAACAGCCAGCTGGAAGGCAACAATCAGATCGTGCTCGACAACCTGACCTTGGGGGAACGCATCGACAGTCCGGACGCGATCAAGCTGCCGCTGGAGCTGGCGCTGGCCATCCTCAAGGACAGCAACGGCCGCATCGACCTGGGCGTGCCCGTGTCGGGCAATATGAACGATCCGCAATTCAGCTACGGCGCCCTGGTGTGGAAAGCCATCGGCAACCTATTGAGCAAGGTCGCGCTGTCGCCGTTCCGCGCGTTGGGCAATCTGTTCGGCGTCAGCGGCGACAAGCTGGACGCTGTCGACTTCGATGCCGGCAGCGACACCGTGCTGCCGCCCGAGCGCGAGAAGCTGCACCAGGTGGCAAAGATTTTGGCGAGCAAACCGCAGTTGAAGCTGTCGGTGCCGGGACAATACAACGAGACGGCCGATGGCGCCGCGCTGCGCATGCAGGCGCTGCGCCGCCTGGTGGTGACGCGGGCGGAGATCAAGCTGGCGCCGGACGAACAGCCAGGGCCGCTCGATATCGGCCAGCGTAAAGTGCGCGGCGCCTTGCGCGACCTGTATGCCGAACGCTTCGGGGCTGCCGAGCTGGATAAGCAGAAAAAGGCGGCCGAGGGCGCGGCCGCCGCCAAGCCGGCGGCTGCGGACCTAGACGACGAGGCCAAGGGTGCCGATGCCGTGGCGCAGAAGAAGCTGCCGGTATTGCAGCGGCTGGGCAAGATCGTGCAGGGCGAACCGCAGGTGGCCGACCCCAGCGCCTTCTACGGTAAATTACAGGAACGCCTGGAGCAAAGCCAGCCGTTGCCCGACGGCGCCCTGCCGGAGCTGGGGGCCAAACGCGCCGCCGCAATCGTGGCGGCGCTGAAAGAGGCGGGCGTCAACACCGCCGCAATACAGGCGGGCGCGCCGGAGAAGACCGATGCCGCCATCGGCAAGCCTGTCGCGCTCAAGCTGGGATTGGCGGCGAAATAGATGACCGCTGACAAATCCCACGTTGGCGGCGGCGCGCTGCTGGCCGGATTCGCGCTGCTGTGCAGCCAGCTGTCGCTGAACGTCGGCGCGGCCGTCGCCAAGCATCTGTTTCCGTTGATCGGTGTCGAGGGTGTGACGGCTTACCGCGTGGGCTTCGCCGCGTTGCTGATGATGGCCGTGTTCCGGCCGTGGCGCACGCCGTTGACGTGGCCGCAGGCGTGCAACGTCGCCGTCTACGGCAGCGTGATCGGGTTGATGAACCTGATGATCTACCGCTCGTTCAATCTGATACCGCTGGGGATTGCGGTGGCGATCGAGGTGGCGGGTCCCTTGACGGTGGCGGTGCTGTCGTCGCGCCGGCCGCGCGATGTGGTGGCGATCGCGCTGGCGGTGGCGGGGCTGTATTTTCTGCTGCCGATCCACGGCCATGTCGATCAGCTCGATCCGGTCGGCGTCGCTTATGCTGCGGGGGCGGCGGTGTGCTGGGCGCTGTACATTGTGTTCGGCAAGCGGGTTTCGGTCATGCACGGCGGGCAGTCGGTGGCGTGGGGTATGACGGCCGCGTCGCTGTTCATCTTGCCGGTCGGCGCGTGGTACTCGGGTTCCGTGTTGTTGACGCCGTCGTACATGGCGATCGGTCTGGCGATCGCGGTGATGTCCAGCGCGTTGCCGTACACGCTGGAGATGCTATCGATGCGCAATCTGTCGTCGCGCACCTTCAGCATGTTCAGCAGCGCCGCGCCGGCGCTCAGCGCCTTGGCGGGCATGCTGCTGCTCGGCGAACATCTGACGTTGACGCAGTGGCTCGCGATTGCGGCTATCGTGATGGCGTCGGCGTTGACCACGTTGAGATAACTCAAATTGGCTCAGCTTGCCAGAGGCCGCAGCGTAAGCCTACCATGGTCGTATGGACCTCGACCTCAGACTGGCAAAGATAGAAAGCAGACTCGACAAGCTTGAAGAGTTTGCCATCGAGACGCGCGAACGGCTTGCAAAAATTGAGGCACGTTTGGAGCAAATGGCGACTAAAGCTGATCTTGCCGAGCTTAGCGCTACGCTGGTCAAATGGATCGTCGGCATGGCGGTTGGCATGAGTGTTGCGGCTGTCACGGTCATGACGTTTGTGATGAACAACGCGGTGCCTAAAGTACCGCCAACACCTCCGCAGACGCCGGCGCCAATCATCATCCAGATGCCACCTTACCGATAGCGTTGCTTTTCATGCTAGATCGTGGCAGCATGGTCGCTTCATCCAGGAGGAGCCATGCAAGTCGCCCGCGCCCAACAACCCATCGCCGCCGCCGCCGTCACGCTGGTCGTCTGGATCGGCTGCATCGCGTCGTTTTTGCCGCCGCTCAGCAAGTACACGACGAGCTCGGTTCCGCTGATGATCCTGGCTGGACTCGGCATCGCGGTCAGCGCCATCCTGCACCTGATTTTTGTCGGCGTCGCCGCCAAACGCCTGGGCCGCTCGCCCGCCTTGTGGGTGGTGATCGCGCTGTGCGGCTTTCCGATCGCGTCGATCATCGGCCTTATCCTGTTCGAATGGTTCAGCGACGAGAAAAACCAGTCGCCCGCATGAGTCGTTGCCAGCGTGCTTGCCAAGGCGCTTGCCAACATCGGAACTGATGGGCTAGTATGGATCCCGATGCAACATTGCATCGACGTCGCTCGGACGGTTCCGGGCGCTTACGTGAGATTTCCATGACTGACACCCAAACTCCGCGCAGATTTTCGCGCATCGATCGCCTGCCTCCCTACGTTTTCAATGTCACCGCCGAGCTCAAGCTGGCGGCGCGCCGTCGCGGCGAAGACATCATCGATATGTCGATGGGCAATCCCGACGGCGCCACGCCGTCGCACATCGTCGACAAGCTGGTCGACACCGTCCGCCGTCCCGACACGCACGGCTACTCCGCCTCCAAAGGCATCCCAAGGCTGCGGCGCGCGATCACCAAATGGTACAAGACCCGCTACGAGGTCGACTTCGATCCGGACTCGGAAGCGATCGTCACGATCGGTTCCAAGGAGGGCCTGGCGCACCTGATGCTCGCGACCCTGGACGCCGGCGACACCGTGCTGGTGCCGAACCCGAGCTATCCGATCCACATCTGGGGCGCGGTCATCGCCGGCGCCAACATCCGCTCGGTGCGCATGACGCCCGGCGTCGACTTCTTTGACGAACTGGAACGCGCGGTGCGCGAAAGCTACCCGAAGCCGAAGATGATGATCCTCGGCTTCCCGTCGAACCCGACCGCGCAGTGCGTGGAGCTGGAGTTTTTCGAACGGGTGGTGGCGCTGGCCAAGCAGCACGACATCCTGGTGGTGCACGACCTGGCTTACGCAGACATCACCTTCGACGGCTGGAAAGCGCCGTCGATCATGCAAGTGCCGGGCGCGCGCGACGTGGCGGTGGAGTTTTTCACCATGTCGAAGAGCTACAACATGGCCGGCTGGCGCATCGGTTTCATGGTCGGTAACAAGGAATTGGTCGCGGCGCTGGCGCGCATCAAGAGCTACCACGACTACGGCAGCTTCACGCCGGTGCAGGTGGCCGCGATCGCCGCGCTCGAAGGCGACCAGAGCAGCGTCAGCGAGATCTGCGCGATGTACCAGAGCCGTCGCGATGTCCTGCACAAAGGACTGTGCGAAGCGGGCTGGCCGGTCGACAAGCCGAAGGCGTCGATGTATATCTGGGCGCGCATACCGGAAGCCTACCGCCACCTCGGTTCGCTGGAGTTCTCCAAGTTGCTGCTGGCCGAGGCCAAGGTGTGCGTGTCGCCGGGCATCGGCTTCGGCGACTACGGCGATGAATATGTTCGCTTCGCCTTGATTGAAAACGAGGCACGCATACGCCAAGGATTGCGTGGCATCAAAGCCATGTTGCGCAAAATGATGGAATAAATCTGCGCGCTCTTTAAGCCGCATCAAATGCGTGATCCGATGCGGCAGCTAATGTAGCTCCTGAACCAACACAGGAGCTCCATTATGCCCCCACTGCCTATCGGTGACAGCACGCGGCGCTTGATCGCCGCCGTTAAAAAACTCGAGAACACCTTGAACACGGTCGGCCTGCCCCGTTTCGTGGCGCGCTTGCCCGTATGCTGGCTGTGCTGGCACTACTGCCGCACGCTGGACCAGAAAATCGTCCGTATCCGCCGCATCGCCGGCAAGTTCGAGCAGTGGCTGCCGACGATACGCGACTTCGGCAAGGAAGGGCCGGCGCAGCTGGAATTGATCGATGTCGATCACAGCATGCGCGACGATATAGAAGTGACCAAGAAGACGATGTGGGAACTGCGCGGTTATTGCATCGACGTGGGCCGCATGTTCGAGCAGCTCGGCTACCAGTCGCAGGGACTGAAACGCCGCCAGGCCATTTTCCTGCAAGTGCTGGAGACGTCTTGCGTATCGGCCAGCACCATGCAGGAAGCGCTGGTGGCGCATGACACCGCGGTGCTGGCCGTTTTGCGGGCCCAGCAGACGCACGAGCGGGAGCGTGCGGCGGCCGGGTCCGTGTCTTGAGTTTTAAAGCCCTTTAAAACCCTTCCAGCACAATCTTGCCCTTGGCGCGATTGCTCGCGAGCAGGGCGTGCGCCCGCTTCAGGTTGGCGGCATTGATCGTGCCGAAACGTTCCGCCAAGGTCGTTTTGAGGACGCCGGTGTCGACCAGCTTGGACACATCGTTCAGCAGTTCATGCTGCTTCTGGATGTCGGCCGTGTTGAACATCG
Source organism: Duganella sp. AC237 (assembly GCF_979254035.1). Lineage (NCBI taxonomy): Bacteria > Pseudomonadati > Pseudomonadota > Betaproteobacteria > Burkholderiales > Oxalobacteraceae > Duganella > Duganella sp. AC237. Next base: position 2,179,555 of record NZ_CEEDEW010000003.1, read on the forward strand.
AGCGAGCGAACATGAACTCCCAATGCAACGAGGCGCTCTTGCGCTTGAGCAGGCGCACGTCGATCGCGGCCGGATCGTCGATCACCGCGACCTTGCCTTGCGGCGCCAGAACTTCGACGATCGCGGCCCAATGGTCGTCGGTGTGAGTCAGGCTGGCGACATAGGTCACCGGCGGCAGGCCCAGACGGGCGATTTCTTCGTTCAGCGGCTTGCTGTGGTCGATCACATGGTGGGCACCCAACTCCTTTACCCAGGCCGCCGTGTCCGGACGCGAGGCGGTGCCGATGATCGTCAGGCCCGTCAACTGGCGCGCCAGCTGCACCAGGATCGAACCGACGCCGCCCGCCGCGCCGGTCACCAGCAGCGATTGTCCTTGCACGCCTTTGTCCCGGCTCACTTCCAGACGGTCGAACAACAACTCCCACGCGGTGATCGCGGTCAGCGGCAGCGCGGCAGCCTGGGCGAAGTCGATATTCTTCGGCTTGTGGCCGACGATGCGCTCGTCCACCAGATGCAGTTCGCTATTGGTGCCCGCACGGGTCAGGTCGCCGGCGTACCAGACTTCGTCGCCCGGCTTGAACAATGTGACGTCCGGACCGACCGCCTTGACCACGCCGGCCGCGTCCCAGCCGATGACCTTGTCCTCGCCGTCCGCCGGCGCCACGTTGGCGCGAATCTTGACGTCGACCGGATTGACCGAAATGGCTTTGACTTCGACCAGCAGGTCGCGGCCCCGGGCTTGCGGCGTTGGCAGCTCGATGTCGATCAGCGAATCGGCATCGTCGATGGGGAGGGGCTTGCGGTAGGCAACGGCTTTCATGAACTTCTCCTATAAATGGTATGGGAGTATCATCATTTATTTCGTGGTGCGGAAAAGGGGCGCCTCAGCGAAACACTTTCAAAAAAACGAAGAAAATGCTGCGACTTGATGATTTGACCGTTTTTGTCCGCACCGCCGACCGTGGCAGCTTGTCGGCGGCGGCGCGCGAACTGGAGATTTCCCCGGCGCTGGCCAGCGCAGGGGTAAAGCGACTCGAGCGGGAGCTCGGCCTGCGTCTGTTCGCCCGCACCACGCGCTCGCTGCGGCTGACGGAGGAGGGCGAGCACTATCTGCGGCACGCGCGCGAAGCGCTGCGCTTGTTGAAGGATGGCCACGACGCACTGATACAGGGGCAGGAGAGCCTGGGTGGAACGCTGAAGATTTCGATGCCGTCGGATCTGGGGCGCAATATGCTGGTCGGCTGGCTGGACCAGTTCCAGGCGCAGTATCCCAAAGTGAGCTTTCAGCTGAGCATCAGCGACAGGGTCTCGGACATGTACCGGCAGCCGGTCGACATCGCCATCCGATACGGCCGGCAGGAGGATTCCAGTCTGATCGCGCTGCCGCTGGCGCCGGACAACCGTCGCGTGCTGGTGGCCTCGCCCGACTACATCAAGCAGCATGGCAGGCTGACCGAGCTAAAGGATCTGGCGCGGCACAACTGCCTGCGCTTCATGCTGGAGGATGTGATCCATGACCGCTGGAGTTTTTACGCGCATGCCGACAGCGAAGCGATGGCTATCCACGTCAACGGCAACCGCAGCGCCGACGATGCCGACGTGGTGCGGCGCTGGGCGGTGGCGGGACTTGGCGTGGCCTACAAATCGCGGCTCGATCTGCGCGACGATATCCGTAGCGGGCGCCTGCATATCCTGATGCCGGACGTGCTGGGGGAGCCGACGCCATTGAATATGCTGTGCATGCACCGCTCGCAGATCACGCCGACGGTGCTGCAACTGCGGGATTTTCTGCGCGCGCAGTGTGAAAAAGCGTAATAAGCGTAATGCGGTGCATCTCCGCAGGCGTGGCAGGACTTAAAAATTCGCTTAAAAAGTCATTAAAGCAACAGCGCGCACACTTGTAGTGATAGCAAAACCCCTTAACATAGCTTCATGGCGTGCAATGTTGCTTGTCATTGAACTGCGCCTCAACAGCTGGCTGGGCGCGTTCGACGGCGGGGCTGCGGCAAGATGCATCTGTCTGATGACGGCTCGCCAGCTGCCAGATCCAGGTGAGGAGCGCGAGCGAGGTCGCGGCATCGGCCGGCCTGTCTTGCGACTGGATAGGGCAGCTGGCACCGGCAACCATTAGTGCGCCTTCGACAGGATCAACAGCCAGCGGCGGCACAGCAGAACCTCAAGGTGACCGGCTTGCACGCCGGTGTCGCATTCGATGACAGGATTGACCGCGTAGTAGCGCTTACGGAAATCACGGCAAACCAGCAATTCGCGTTTGCCCATGCGGACCAGGAAGGAAGTAGGCATATATTCCAGGCCGAAGCGGGAGCTGAAGCTGTTATTAACTGTTGTCATGACATTTTCCTTTTGGGAGAAGCGTTTAACGAGGAGTTCAGAATAGCATAAGTACTGTATGAATAAACAGGTACTGTGTAAATAAACAGTAAATTCGTTGTTTCGTAGTTTTTCCGCCAACTTCAACGGCCACCTATCCGGGAGCACCAAATTTTCAGCAAATCCAAGCGTTTCATTGAGGCAAGACTGTCGCCAGAGGGCGAGTTCGGCCTGCACCTGACCGTTGGCGTGCTTTTGATGGTGTTCGCCGTCTCCATTTTCGGCCACCTGGCGTCCGAGGTCATGGGGCAGGAAGAGATCACCGTGCTCGACCTGCACATCGCCAACTGGTTCAACGCCAACCATTTCGAGCCGATGACCAGCATCATGATGGCGATAACGACTGTCCACACGATGCCGGGCGTGATCCTGATGGCGTCCGCGTTCGGCTACTTTTTGTGGAAGCGGGGCCAGATTTATTGGATCTGGGCGCTGGTGCTCAGCGTACCCTGCGGCATGCTGCTGAACGTGCTGCTCAAGGTCACCTTCCAGCGCAGCCGGCCCGTGTTCGAGGAACCCCTGGTCACATTGGCGACGTACAGCTTCCCCAGCGGGCACGCGTCGGCCGCGACCCTGTTCTACGGCTTGGTTGCGTGCTATGTGATGATCGCCCGCAAGGGCTGGAGTGTGCGTTTAGGCACAGCCGCGGCCTGTACAGTGATGATACTGTTGGTGGCCTTCAGTCGCGTCTATCTTGGCGCACACTATCTGAGCGACGTGCTTGCCGGCATGGCGGGCAGCGCGGCGTGGCTGACGATTTGCATTACGGGGATCTCCACGCTGCGCCGCCGGCGCGAGGCCAAAAGCTTATCGAACAATTCCGGGGGAATGCTCTGAACAGTATTGTAGTCATCGTCAACGCCAGCGCCGGACAAGGCTACTGCGGCGGCTGGTCCGCCGCGCTGGCGGAAAAATTCCGTGCGCAGGGCGCCGAAGCGGATATCACATTGGCCAAAAGCGGCGAGGAAATGATCGCCCGCGCCAGGCGCGCCGTGGCCGACGGCGCCCCGGTCGTCGTGGCCGGTGGCGGCGACGGCACCATCAACGCGGTCGCGTCCGCGCTGGTGGGCAGCCAGACCCGCCTGGGAGTGCTGCCGCTCGGCACCTTGAATCACTTCGCCAAGGATTTGAACATCCCGCTGGACCTCGACGAGGCGGTCGCCAATGCGGTGCATGGCGTGCTGGCGCAGGTCGACGTGGGCGAGGTCAACGGTCGCATCTTCCTCAACAACTCCAGCCTCGGCATCTACCCCGACATCGTGCGCGACCGCGAAAAGCAGCAAAAGCGTCTGGGACGCAGCAAGTGGCACGCGTTCGCGCGCGCCGTGTTCGTGGCGGCGCGGCGGTTTCCGTTCATGAGCGTGCGGCTCAAGATCAACGGCAGCGAGCATCTGCGCCGCACGCCGTTCGTCTTCATCGGCAACAACGAATACATGCAAGGCCTGACCATGGGCGAACGCGAACGGCTCGACAGCGGCAAGATGTATTTGTACGTCGCGCAAAAGCCCACAAGGCTGGGCCTGCTTCGCTACGCCATCCACGCCTTGTTCGGGCGGCTGTCGGAGGCCAAGGATTTCGACGTGCTTTCGTCCAGCGATCTGGTGATCGAAACGCGCCACCGCCAAATACGTGTCGCCACGGACGGTGAAGTGACCGTGATGACTCCGCCATTATGCTATCGTTCCAGGGCCAAGGCACTGAACGTGATCGTCCCTGTCGTGCCGGCCACGTAGGAGGGGAAGCATGCGAACCATCGTCCATTTATCGGACCTGCATTTTGGCAGGGTCGACCACGCCTTGCTGGCGCCGCTGCAGGAACTGACCGCCAGGCTGGCGCCCGATGTGGTGGTCGTCTCCGGCGACCTGACGCAGCGCGCCAAGACCGAGGAGTTCAAGGCCGCGCGCGCCTTCCTCGACACCTTGCCGGGGCCGCAGATCGTGGTGCCGGGCAATCACGACATCCCCTTGTACAACGTCGCCACGCGGTTCCTCACGCCGCTGCGCAAGTACACGCGCTACGTGACCCTGGATCTGGCGCCGGAGTATATCGACGACGAGATCGCCATCCTCGGCATCAATACCGCGCGCTCGTTGACGTTCAAGGACGGGCGTATCAACGATGAGCAGGTGGCGCAGATGCGCCAGCGCATGAGTGCGGTCAATCCCAACCTTACGCGCATCATCGTCACGCACCATCCGTTCGATTTGCCCGAGACGTTCGACAAGGACGACCTGGTCGACCGCGCACCGATGGCGATGCGGGCGTTTTCCGAATGCGGTGTGGATCTGCTGCTGGCGGGGCATTTGCATGCGAGCCACGCGGGCAACAGCGAAAAGCGCTACAAGCTCAGCGGATACGCCGCGCTGGTGGTGCAGGCCGGCACGGCCACGTCCACGCGCGGCCGCGGGGAATCGAATTCGTTCAATGTGATCCGTGTGGATGCGGAGCGGATCGAGGTGGACCGCTATAGTTGGGTCGACGGCACCGGCAGCTTCGAGCGCGTGATGACCGAGTGCTTCCAGCGCATCGGCGAAGCGTGGCACCTGGCCGCAAAGGCTTGATACCAATCCGGGGAGTTTATAGCCAGTAGTTCATCATGCGGGCGGCCCATTCCTTCATGCGGTCCGTCAGCGGCCGGTTGCGCCAGTCCGCCAGCGTGATCTGCTTCGAGTCGCGCATGTCTTCCTGGAACGCCTTTTCCATTTCGTTGCCGAACGCGGCGCCCAGCACCACCACATTGAGCTCGCTGTTGTGCAGGAAGCTGCGCGTGTCGATGTTGGTCGAGCCCACCGTCGACCAGGTGCCGTCGATGACGGCGGTCTTGGCGTGCAGTACGGCCAGCTTGAGGTGGTAGATCTTGATGCCGTTCGATAGCAACTCGTCATACAGCGCGTGGCTGGCGTGGAATACCAGTCCGCTGTCCGATACCCCCGGCAACACGATCTTGACGTCCACGCCGCGCTTGGCGGCGGCGATCAGCGCGTCGATCGTCTGGCGGTCCGGTACGAAATATGCCGACGTCAGGTGGATGCTCTTCTTCGCTTCCTGGATCGCCAGGCTGTAAGCCTTGAAGATTTCAAACTGTCCGCCCGGGTCGCTCGCGAGCACGCGCACCACCTTGTCGCCGGCGATCACCTGTTGCGGGAAGTACTCCGCCTCGGGCAGGTCGGTGCGGTCCTGCGTGGCCCACTGGCGCACGAACAACCACTGGAACGCGTGCACCGCCGGCCCTTCGAGCTTGATGTGGGTGTCGCGCCAGCCGACGTCTTCCTTCTGCTTGGTCTGCTTGGCGCTGGAGCGGAACAGCGAGCCCTTGGAGTAGTCGGCGCTGATGTTGATGCCGCCGGTGAAGGCGGTCTTGCCGTCGACGATCAAGACCTTGCGGTGGTCGCGGTTGTTTACTTTCCAGTCGTCGCCCTTGACCTTGGCCGGATTGACGGGGTTGTATTCGAGCAGGTTGACGCCGGCCTTGCGCATGCGGTCGAAGAACTCGGCCGGCACGCCGATGGTGCCGACGCTGTCGTACAGGATGTTGACCACCACGCCCGATTGACGCTTGGCGATCAGCGCGTCGGCGAACTGCATGCCGAGTTCGTCCTGGTCGAAGATGTAGGTTTCCAGGTTGATGTTGTTCTTCGCGCCGTTGATGGCCTTGAGCATTTCGCCCATCGTTTGCGGGCCGTCGAACAGCAGAGTGACCTTGTTGCCGTCGATCAGCGGCACGCCGGTGGCCGCTTCCTCCAGCACCGCCTGCTGCTTCAGGTCGAGCGAGCCCTTGGGCCAGCGCTTGGCCAGCAGCGCCTTGGTGCGCGCCGTGCCGAGGTCGCCGTTCTTGCCCTTGACGGTGGGCGTGGCCGCCGCCGGTTCGAGTTTGTCGCCCATGGCGGCGACATCGGGCAGCGAGGCGCATGCGCCCAGCAAGCCCCAGCACATCAGGAACATGGGAAGCCAGATACGCATGCTTGAGGATTTCATCGGTTTGCCTTTAGGGGTGATTTCGATTCATCGGACAACGCCAGCGGCGCCGCCTCTTCTGCTGACGAGCCGAAAAAGAACGCGATCGGCCCTTGTATAAACCTGCGGCCCAGCACCTTCATCAGCTGCCAGCCGTGCTTGAAACGTACCTGGCGCGAGCGCAGCGCCACCCACAACGCCAGTCCAAAGCTGACCAGCAGATTCACCGTGCCGATCAGCACGAAACCGGCCACCGAGGTGACCACCAGCTGCCAGCTGACGTTGTAGTCGAGCCCGACCATGGCGGTGGCGAAGTTGGCCGACGAGAACGTCACGTGGCGGATGTCCAGCGGCATGCCGAGCAGGAAGCCCAGCAGCGGCATGACGCCGAGCAGGATGCCGAAGAAGAAATTCCCCATCAGGCCGCCGAGGTTGTTTTCCATGTAGACGCCGAAGCGGTCCAGGCGTTCCTTGCCCAGCAGCCAGCGCAGGCCGCGCAATTGCGCGATGCGCTGCGCCCAGCGCGTGTAGAGCGCCTTGTTGTCGTAGTAGCCCGAGATCAGGCCGGCCACGAACAGGCAGACGCCGGCGATGGCCGCGTACACCAGCGCCGGACCGCCGAAGGGATCGATGTCGGCCAGCAGGTGCATGGCTTTTCCGGGCGCGACCAGATGGTGGCCGGTCAGGTAGGGCCAGGCCATGGCGATCAGCCAGGCGGTCGGGATCGCGGTGGCCAGGTTGCCCAGTACCGCCATGTTCTGCGTGCGGATGACCTTGTTGCATAGCTCGGCCATGCTTTCGATATCGATGTTGCGGCCGTCCCGGCTGTGCAGGCCGGCGGCAATGCGCGAGGCCGTCATCGCCGGCTGCTTGGTGGCGACCGTGAAGTGCAGCACGTGGATGAACATGAAGCCGAGCGAATAGTTCATGCTGAACAAGAAGGTCTCGACCAGCGGCGCGGCGCGCAGGTAGGACATCAGGATCTTGAACAGCGCCATGAAGCCGATGACGACGCCGGCGCCGGCCGACGACAGGAACATGCCGCCGAGTTCCTTGCGGTGGTCGGCCACATAGTGCTCGCCGGTGTGGCTGGCGTTCTCGGTGACGTTGCGCGCCAACAGGTCGATATTGTCGCGCAGCAGATCGCTGACGGCGTATTTGTTGTTGTGGGCATCGACCAGTTCCAGCGCCAGGCCGACGGCGGCCGCGCGGCGCGGACTCGGCGGACCTTGCTGGCCGACCGGTTGCGGATGTTGCGCTTGCAGCTCGGCCGGTGCGATCAGCAGCGCGGCCGGCGCGATGGCTTCGGCCTTCAGTTCGCCGCTGACGTCAACCAGGAACAGCAGCTTGCGCAGCCGGGCGATGCTTTGCGTGAGCGCCACCAGCAGGTAGGTCAGCGCGATGCTGGTGCCCTGGTGCAGCGCCTTCTTGCGGATCTTGCCGACCACCACGTCGCACTGGTCCAGCATCACCAGCAGGTGGCGCGCGTCCTCGACCTCGACGTCCTCGCCGGCCAGGTTGCGCTGGTAGTTGTCCAGATAGGCGTTGACCTCGAAATTCTGGCCCATGAAGGGCGATTCGTAGGTCTCCATCTCGGTGTGGAAATTGGTCAGCTTCGGTTCCAGGCCGATCGCGCAGATGCGGTAGGACAGCGTGCGTATCGCTTCGAGCAGGCCCGGCAGCATCAGGTTGGGGGTGCAACGGGTAGTGGCGTCGCCACGGCTGGCTTCGCGCCGGTCGGGCGGATTGCAGATCACATCGACCAACGCCAGCCAGTCGGCGGCCGGCACGGCGCTGATCCAGAGGCGGTCGGTGCGCTTGTAGATCACCTGGTCGAGCGCTTCGCTCAGGTACTCGTTGCCCAGCGCCGGCGGCAGGATGCGGAAGGCGATGCGGCGTTTGAGTTCGGTGAAAAAGCCATCGTTCGACAGTACGCCGATCTCGGTGTACAGGCTGGAGTGGCGACGGCTGGACAGCAGACTGCAGGCGTAGCCGCGCAACGCGAGCGCGTGCGCGGGACTGCCTTTCAACAATTGGGCGAGCGTGCGCACGTTGGCGGTGGCGCGGACGCCATCGTTGGGGCGCTGGGGACGCAGTGTATCGAACAGCTCGACCATGAGGCCGATGTCCGTGCTTTCCGCGTCTATACGTTGTAATATTTCGAGCATGCACAGGGCGGAATGACCGCAGTTTTGACTAAAAAACGCAGTATATCCAGTCAGCATTACCCAGTATGTACGCTGCCGTACATATTTCTATCTGTCAGGAAATTCCCCTGCTCAGCATAGCAAGATTCGTTTGGCCGCGTCGCGCAGCTCCGCGCGGAAGTCCGGATGGGCGATGGCGATCAGCGCCTCGGCCCGCTGGTGTGCCGATTTGCCGCGCAACTGTGCCACGCCGTATTCGGTGACCACGTAGTTGACGTCGTTCTTGCCCGTGGTGACATGGGTGCCGGGCGTGAGCGTCGGCACGATGCGCGAGATCGCGCCTTCCCTGGCGGTCGACGGCAGCACGATGAAGGCCTTGCCGCCGTTCGAGCGGTTGGCCGCGCGCACGAAGTCGACCTGGCCGCCGGTGCCGGAATAGGGCAGGTGGGCCAGGCTCTCCGAGCCGCATTGCCCCAGCAGATCGACCTGCAGGCTGGCGTTGATGGCCACCAGTTTGTCGTTCTGGCCGGCCAGGTAGGGATCGTTGGTGAAGCTGACCGGATGCATCTCCAGCATCGGGTTCTGGTGCATGAAGTCGTACAGCTTGCGCGAGCCCAGCGCGAAAGTCGCCACCATCTTGCCCGGCATGAAGGTCTTGCGGCTGTTGTTGACCGCGCCGGATTCGACCAGCTTGAGGATGCCGTCGCCGATCATCTCGGTGTGCACGCCGAGGTCGCGCTTGGAGGTCAGCTGCTGGACCACCGCGTCCGGAATGCCGCCATAGCCGATCTGCAGGGTCGAGCCGTCCTCGATCATGGCGGCCACGTGTCTCCCGATGGCCTCCTGCACGGCGCCGATGGCCGGCAGGCCGACCTCGATCACCGGCTCGTCGCTTTCGACGATGGCCGTCACTTGCGACAGGTGCACGATGCATTCGCCATTTGCCACCGGCACGTTCGGATTGACCTCCAGCACCACCACGCGGGCCTTGCGGACCGCCGCCATCGTGTAGTCGGCCGCCAGGCTGAGCGCGAAGTTGCCGTGCTCGTCCATCGGCGAGGCCATCGAAAAGACCACGTCGGCCGGGATCAGGTCGCGCTGGATCAGGCCGGGGAGCTCGGAAAAGTAGGCGGGGATGAAATCTGCCCAGCCGGCTTGTCCCGCCGAGCGCGAGGCGCCGCCGAAGAACAGCGCGACGTGGCGCACATGGTTGACCGTGTCGCAGTCGAAATAGGCATATTTACGCATGGCTAGGATCTGCGCCACCCTGATGTCCTGGAAGCTGGTGCGCCTGGCCGACAGCGCGTGCAGCAGCGAGGGAGGCTCGCCGGCGCCGGTCGGCACGATGACGGTGTCGCCATTCCTCAGCAGTTCCAGGGCCTGATCGGGGGAGCAACGTTTGCTGGCGTATTCAACATGCATGGCGTCTGCCTTTCACATAATGAAATCCCACTATAAACCAAGTCGCGAAGAATTTGACGTAAACGTGTTGAGCCGCACAGAGCGGTGGCGAAGGGCGACCTATGATGAACTTAACAATTCACTCAAGTTCCCTGCTCATCATGAAACCGAACCTTCTCGTTACCGCGCTGTCCCTGATCGCGCCGCTGGCCGCGGGAGCGCAAGAGTCGTCCTCCGCCGAGGTCTACGGGTTGCTGGACGCTGGTGTTGTCGTGGAACAGGGTTGCAAGACCGATTGCGCCCGTACCAAGGTCGACAGCGGCATCGCTTCCGGCTCCCGGCTCGGCGTACGTGGCCGCGAGCAGCTTGGCGGCGGCACCTCGGCCGTGTATACCCTCGAAGCCGGCGTGCTGAACGATACCGGCGCGTCGGAACAAAACGGCAAGCTGTTCAACCGCCAGGCCTATGTCGGCATCGACGGGCCGATGGGACTGGTGACCATGGGTCGTCAATACAATCTGGTCTACGAGACCTTGACCGATGTGGCCGACCCCTTCCATGGCGGCATGGCGGGTGCGGCGTCCAACCTGGTGGGTTACACCACCAAACGCTATGACAACACCGTCAAGTACAAGACCAAACGCGCCCGCAGCGGCCTGATCGGCGCAGTCCAGTACAGCTTTGGCGAATCGCCGTTCAACAGCAAGGTCAACCGCGCATACGGCGGCAGCCTGGGCTACGACAAGGGACCGATCAAGATCGGCATCACGCACCAGCGCAAGGACAACCTGCTCGACGCCACCGGCACCACGCCGGCGGTCGACCAGTCGGCGCGCAACACCCTGGTGGCCGCCAATATCGACTTCGGCCGCTTCGTCGGCTACGCCGCATACGGCCAGAGCCGTGGCGAGGGCAGCTCGCACTGGGACATGTCCAATCCTTACGGCGCGGTCGCCCAGACCTTGCCTACCGACAAGAGCCGCGACGCGCTGTTCGGTGTTGCCGTGCCGATGGGCGCGACCACTCTGCTGGCCTCGTTCATCCGCAAGGACGACCGCACCATGCTCGACCGCGACGCCGACCAGATCGCCATCGGCGCCAGCTACGCGCTGTCCAAGCGCACCGATTTCTACGCCTCGCTGGCCCGCATCAAAAACCGCAACGGCGGCGCCTATACCGTCGGCAACGCCACCAGCCAGGGGCGCGGCGACAAGGCCTTCAACGTCGGCATGCGCCATGCGTTCTGAGCGGCCCGTTCCATGCTGCATTTAAGGTTGCCTGCCCAAACGTGATAAATTGCTTGTTTTTCTGAATTCGGAACAAGCATGCATCTGACTTACTTCAACGGCGAATGGGCCGAGGGCAACACTCCACTGTTTGGCGCGATGGACCACAGCGTATGGCTTGGCTCGTCCGTATTCGATGGCGCGCGCGCCATACGCGGCCATCTGCCGGACTTGCGGCTGCACTTGCAGCGCGTCATCACCTCGGCGGAGCGGGTGGGGCTGGCTTGCCCGTTGAGCGTCGATGAAATGGAAAAATTGGTGCGCGAAGGCGTGGCGAAGTTCCCGGCCGACGCCGAGCTTTACGTCCGCCCGCTGGTGTTCGGCACCGACGGTTTCCTGGTGCCCATTCCCGAGAAGAGCGCGTTCGCGCTGACCCTGTTCGACGCGCCGATGCCGGCCTTTACCGGTTTTTCCGCCTGCCTGTCGGCGCAGCTGCGTCCGGACGCCTTGATGGCGCCGACCGACGCCAAGGCGTCTTCGCTGTACGTCAACACCGCCAAGGCCATCCGCGAAGCGCAAAAGCGCGGCTTCGACAACGCCGTCGTCTGCGACAGCACCGGCAAGGTGGCCGAGTTCGCGTCGGCCAACCTGTTCTTCGTTACGCCGGACGCCAAGGTGGTGACGCCGGCCGCCAACGGCACTTTCTTGTCCGGCATCACCCGTGCGCGCGTGATCGCGCTGCTGGCGGAGGAGGGCATCATGGTCGAGCAGCGGGCGGTGGCGCCGGAGGAATTGGAGAGCGCGGTCGAGATCTTCAACACCGGCAACTACGGCAAGGTCATGCCGTGCATCCGCTATGAAACACGCGATCTGGCGGTTGGTCCTATCGCCACCCTGGCGCGCGAGCGCTACATGGCGTTCTCAGACACTCACTAAGCACTTTTAGCCCTTCGGCTTGGCCGGGCAGCTGGCGCCCACCCAGCGTCCGGCTGAATTGACCTTGACCTTCTGCGGCGCGCCGGTCGCCTCGGTGTTGACATCCATAATCATCGTGTAATGGCTGTCGTCGCTGAAGCGGATCTGGCCCTGGCCGCTGGAGGTCGGATTGGTGCAGCTGAACGACACGTCCAGCCCGCCCGCCGCCGGCACCGTCTTCGAGGTGCAATTCCCCTTCTGGTTCAGCGGCAGTTCTTTCTTGGCCGCCATCTCCGGCGTCACGCACGCGGTCACCGTCATGCTGCCGTCGCCGCCCACCTTGGGCACCGACACGCCGTTCTGCGCCAGCATCGCTTCCATCTGCGCGCGTTGCGCCGGCGGCATGTTGGCCAACTGCTGCATCGCCATCTGGATGGCGGCGTCGGTTTGTATATCGCCGGTCTTGACCGTGTTATTCAGTTCCCACAAGCCTGGCTTGATGGTTTGCGCCTGCGCCGCAGCCATGGGCAGCATGGCCAGCGCGATCAAAAAACGTTTCATAGTCACTCCATGGAAAAGCCAGCGCACAGCATAAACGAAAAAACGGCGCACCACCGCGAGGGTGGGGCGCCGCTTCGATCAGGTCGCGGTGTGCTACACGCCGCGTCCACTAATCAGGCGCAGCAGCACCATAATGATCGCAACGACCAGCAGTACGTGGATGAAGCCGCCAATGGTGTACGAAGTGACCAGGCCCAGCAGCCACAGGATAAGCAGAACTACAGCGATGGTATAGAGCATGATTCTCTCCTAAGGTTGTTATTGCGACGTCCACTGTGGGCATCGAATGCGATGTCGAACTGTTTGTTCGTATCTTGGAATCTATTATCTTTAAAACCAGCTTAAGCTTCTGTACGGTGCCGTACGTAACAGCGATTTCCGCCGCATAATTTTACTGTCGGTATCAATTGGCCGAGCGCAACTGTCCGTTTACCACACGAACGGCGTCACCCGAGCCCCAGGCCGGCTGCGCCGACTGGTTGAAGGTGCGGGTGGTGCCGTTGTCCATGCGAACCACGATGCGCCAGGTGTGCGTGGTCTTCATATGGGTTTCGACCTGGTTGCCGGCCACCGCGCCGCCCACGGCACCCGCGACCGTCGCCAGTTGGCGGCCATGGCCGCCGCCGACCTGGTTGCCCAGCAGGCCGCCAAGGATGGCTCCGCCCGCCGCGCCGACGCCGCTACCTTGCGGGCGGTGTTCGATCGAGCGTACCGACTCGACCACGCCGCAGCTCTTGCACACTGCCGCTTGTTTGACTTCCGGTTCCGGCGCGCGGTCCTGGTCGCGGCCCGAGGCGTTGTTGTCGGCATTGCGCCCGGCATTGTTGTTGGCCGCGAGACTGTTGCCGTTGTTGGCGCCGTTGTTATAGGCCGGGGCGGGCTGCTGCTCCGCCGGTGGCACCGATGACAACTGGCCCGGCATCGGCGCCGCGCCGGGCACGCTGCCGTTGGCGTTCGAGGTCGGCAGCCAGCCCATGATGGCGGCGGTGCCGACACCGCAGAACAGCACCACCGCGACGGCGGCGATGATCATCAGCGGGTGCAAAGTCTGTTTGGTCGGGGTGTTCGGAGTAGTCATGATGGTGTCCTTTTTTCGTGTTGGTGCGCGTGTTCGCATGCAGTGATCGTACGCGCGGAATTTTCCTATAGGACATGTTTAGCTTCCGTGCGTCAGCGTACATACATGGTAAATGATTACCCTTACGCTCAATTCATGCATACCCATCTCTCACACCTATCCGAAGAAGACAGGAGCCAGCCACGACCGGCGGTCAATCGCTTACTGTCGAGCTTGCCAGAGGAAGAACAAGGCCAGCTCGCCAGGCTCAGCGAACCCGTCAGAGTCGAAGTCGGCGACGTGTTATACGAACCCGGCCAGAGCATCCGTTATATCTATTTTCCCATCGACAGTCTGATCTCGCTGCTTGCCGTGGCCGAGGGCCGCATGACGCTTGAAGTGGGCGCCGTCGGCCGCGAAGGCATGATCGGCGCCTCGGTGGTGCTTGGTCACGAAATGGCGCAAGTGCGCGCGGTGGTGCAGCGCGCCGGCCGCGCCACCCGCATCGATGCGGCCGAGTTCGCCGCGGAGTTCACGCGCATGGAGGCGTTGCAGCGGTTGCTGTACCGCTACACGGACACCTTGCTGGCGCAGGCGATCCAGATCGCCGTGTGCAGCCGCTTCCATGTGCTGGAGGCGCGTCTGGCGCGGTCGCTGCTGATCACCCGCGACCGGTTGCAATCGGAAAAATTCCATCTCACGCACGAGTTCCTGGCGCATGCGCTAGGCGTGCGCCGCGTCGGCGTGACCAAGGCCGCCAGTGCGCTGCAAAACCAGAAACTGATTTCCTACAGCCGGGGCAATATCGAGATCCTCGATTCGGCCGGGCTGGAAGCGGTATCGTGCCGCTGCTACGAGCTGGTCAAGGACGACGGCGCCATCGGCATGGGCAACGTTTTCTTGTAGCGATACGGGACAAGGCATTCGGTAAAGCGATTTCCTCAAGTACTCCATCTAGCAAGTTATGTTGACCTTGCTATAGCTCAAAATATCATCTCCACGGCATGCCATGATCGACATGCCGCGCGGCCCTACCGTTGCTAAGAGGCATCGGTGCCGCGCGGTCTGCGATGGATGTTGAGGAGCAACCGTGGAACGCGATAAAGATTTTTTCAGCTTCATGAGCATGCCCAAGGAGCTGGTCACCTTCAACCGGCCGATCCGGCTCAAGCTCGATCTGCCGGGTGGCGTCAACGACGACATGCTGCTGCCGCAGCGCGTGTTCGGCACCGAGACGCTGTGCGGCGGCATCGACTACCGGGTGCTGTGCGTCTCGTCCAACGCCACGCTGCCATTGAAGCAGCTGATCGCCGTGCCGGCCGCGCTGCAATTCGTCACCGACCAGGGGGATTTGCGCAGCGTCTGCGGCATCGTCACCGAAGCGAGCTCCGGCGACAGCGACGGCGGCCTGGCCAGCTACCAGCTGGTGCTGCGGGACGCCCTGGTGATCCTGGAAAAGCGCATCAACACGCGCGTGTTCCGCCAGATGGATGAAGTGGAGATCGTGCGGCAGATTCTCCAGGAATGGCGGCAAAAAAGCTCCACGCTCGGTGTCTGCTTCAATGACGAAGTAGACGAGGCTTTCCATCTCCAGCAATACCCCAAGCGCGAATTCACCATGCAGCACAACGAATCGGACGCCGCGTTCATCCGGCGCCTGCTCAAGCGCAGCGGCATCGGCTGGTACGTGCGCGCCGAGGCCAATGGCCAAGTGCCGACGCACACGCTGGTGCTGTTCAACAGCGCCGACAGCCTGCGCCAGAACGTCGCCGGCACCATCCGCTACCACCGCGACGCCGGCACCGAGCAGCGCGACACGATCACCTCCTGGGGCGCGGTGCGCACCCTGCAACCGGGCGTGGTGACGCGGCATAGCTGGGACTACCGCCACCCGCAAGGATCGGACTACATGATGGCGCAGACCAGCAGCGGCGTCGATCAGGGCGTCAGCGGCAACGAGCTGGCCGCCAGCCTGGATGACTACCAGGTGATGATGCCGCACGCGGGCGACGACGTCGACGACTTGTGCCGCCTCGGGAGGCTGCACATGACGCGCCACGATTTCGAATCTAAGTGCTTCCACGGCGAAGGCAGCGTGCGCGATCTGTGCGCAGGCGAGTACTTCACCTTGACCGGGCATCCGGAGGTGGACCAGCACCCGCGCGAGGAACGCGACTTCGTCGTCACGGCCTTGCAGGTGAACGCGCAGAACAACCTGCCCAAGGCGCTGGCCGAACGCGTGGAACGCCTGTTCTCACGCAGCCGCTGGACGCAGGGCGCGCAGGAGCCGCAGACGCAAAAGGAGGTCGCGGACAGGATGGCGTCGGGCGCGCTGCGCATGCACGTCCAGTTCACGGCGGTGCGGCGCGGCGTGAAGATCGTGCCGGCGTACGACGCGCGCACCGACCTGCCACAGGCGCTGATGCAAAGCGCGATCGTCGTCGGGCCGAAGGGCGAGGAGGTGTACTGCGATCAGATGGGGAGGGTGAAGATTCGCTTTCCGGGCACGCGTGCGGCGGATCACAAGCATGCGGATGGATCGGGGGCGTCGAATGACGATAGCGACTCGGCCTGGGTGCGCGTGGCGTCGAATTGGGCGGGGAACGGGCCGGGTAGCGTGGATCAGTGCGGAACCATCGGCCTACCGCGCGTGGGGACGGAGGTGCTGGTCAACTTCCTGGGTGCAGATCCGGACAAGCCGGTAATTGTGGGGCAGCTTTACAACCAACAGGCGCAGCCGCCGGCGTTGAGCGATAGGGGGGACTTGCCTGGTAACCGCCACCTTTCGGGAATTAAGAGCCGAGAAGTTAAAGGCGCGCGGGCTAATCAGTTGCGATTTGATGATACACATGGCGAGATCAGCGCGCAGTTATCTAGTGAGCACGGGGCCAGCCAGCTCAATTTAGGTTTTCTCACTCAACCGAAAACCATGGGGTTTGGTGACGCGCGCGGCGAGGGGGCAGAGTTACGCAGCGATATGGGCATTGCTGTTCGCGGTGCTGGGGGCGTACTTGTTACCGCAGAGGCGTCTTCACACGACGGGCAGCATCTAGATCGCAATGAGATGATCAGCTTGGCCCAAAACCTGCAAAAGATCGCGGATCAACTCGCGAAGCTCGCGGCAACTCACTCCCAGGACGCAGCAGATGGCCCTAATGCCTCGGAACTAATACGCAAACTAGCGCATCTGGAAAAGCAGGCCGCCCAAGTTGTTGCCATTTTCGGCCCAGATGGAGCTTTTGTCGGTAGTGGCCAAGCTTTGCTGGTAGAAGGGTTGAAGGGAGTGGATATTTTGAGCGGCGCTCACGCCCGTATCGGAAGTTCAGGTATGACCTCGCTTCGCGCGGCGAATGGGATAAGTCTATTCGCGAACGAAGGCGGCGCAAAGCTCATCTCCGTTGCAGGAAAAGTGCAGATACAGGCGCAGCGCGAAGGAATGGAGCTTTTAGCTAAAAGTGTACTAGAGATCATCAGTACAAGTGACTGGATAAACATACGAGCGAAGCAAGGCGTCCGCATTAGCGGCGGCGGCAGTGAAATCGTAATAGATGGGCAGGGGATACGGGGTCAAACGAATGGGAAAAACGAGATGCACGCGAGTGTTCATCAGTCTTTCGGACCCAAGGCCGCTTCATCGAATCTTCATCACGACTTTCCGGAGCTTTCGAAATTGCTCACTGAGAAAACTTGGATCGAGATCGGTTTGGCCGATGGCTCAACTCCGCTAAGTGGTGAGAAATATCGACTTACAGATGCAGACGGCAATATTCACGAAGGCTCTCTTGATGCTGGAGGCCTGGCACGGATCGAATCGATCGTGCCCGGACACTGTAAGTTGGAATTCCCAGATGTGGGACAAATTAGCGAAGTATTGGCCTGATTTGGAGACAATATGCCTAAAACAGAGCAAACCCCTGAAAGGCTAAAAGAAGGCATCAAGGTATCAGCTGAAAAACTAACGACTATTCAGCTGATATCGCCTTCAATCGAAATTCTTGTCGGCGGTCCGTACAAAGCGGCTGACGGAATGCATACCTACGGGCACATGGCGTTACGAGTGACTACCTCGAAACAAGAGAAAATTTATGATTTTGGCCGCTATGGTGCCACGGGCGGGGAATTTAGCGCGGAGGGTGAGGGAATTCTTCGAGTCTGGACCAGTTTTAACTCATACATCGCTGGGGAGAACGCGTATGGCCGCGCGACCAAGGGCTTTTCTTATATTATTAATGAAGCACAGGCTGAAAAGGTTTTTTCTCACTTCTCATTATTGGTTTCTGATGGCACCAAGCGTCGGGCGAAGCATCCCAATTCCGAAGAGTACAAGCTCGCCAAGGATTATCATGGAATAACCAATAATTGTGCGACTATGACGCTTTCGGGAGCCCGCCTTGCTCTGCCAAGCATTGACGCGAACGGCTCAGCATATAATGCTGGAAGAGGGATGGGCGATTTGGAGAAGGTTGCTGCGCGTGGAACGAACTTCGGATTTTGGCCGTCTAAGATATTTATGCCCGCTGATGTACAGGTTATGTTGGAAAAAGAAAAACGGTATATTCCAAAGAAAATGGCAATCTATGGCAAAGGCATGCAATGAAAATTCCGTCTCCGATTCAGTTTTTTTGTGTTGCAATCGTTGCCGCAGTTTTCGGATTTTTTCTTTCAGAAAAAGGAGTTATTCATATGAGTGATAAAAAAGCAGTTCGTCTGGAGGAGCCGCTTCTCATCGAGGGTGAAAAACAAAACAGCTACTCGCTTCTGCCGACAGGAACGGTACTTTACTACGATAAGAGCTGGGCTGAGGGGCATAGCACCTACCACGTCTATTTCCATTTTAAAGGTGAGTTCAAGTCGGCACCTACCGATGGGAGCGGCATTGATCCTATTTGGTTGCGCACAGTAGACAGCGATGACTTGCCCAAGCTGCTGACGGAATACCCTGTCAGCAAAGAGGAGCTTACTAATATTTTGAAGGCCAAGCGCGCCACAAAACAAGATTTGGTCCAAATACTACGTGATTGGACAGATTAAAACTGTAGCGCCCTGCGTCTTGCTCTGTGCAGTCTTCTTTCCGGATTGTAATTAGTCAACATGTTGACTATTCCGCAAGTGTATGTATTTGGTCATGTAAATAAGATTCATTACAGTTAGCATCGACTCGCAGTACCAAGTCTTTGACAATAACTCTAAGGGAGATGACACACATGGCTATTCACAAACATTTTGCATCACTTCTGGTCGCCGGCGCTGCGCTCGCAGGTTGCGGCGGCGGCGGTTCCGCCGACACGGCGTCCGCCGGCGCCAGTTCCATCAGCACCGCGGCGGAGGTGAGTATCAGCGCAGCCGCTGCCGCCGCCGACCCCATACTGAACCAGGCAGGCAACCCGGCCTACAAAGAGATCGAGCGCTATAAAAGCTGGCTGAGCACTAACAGCAACAGTGACGCCGCGCTGGCGGCCGACAAGACCAAGGCCACCAACATCGTGTCATGGCAGATGCCGCATGGCGGCTTCTACAAGTTGCCGGCCTGGTACAACGCCCCGTGGAACGGCTCTGCTTCGCGCTCCGAATGGTTCGGCGCCAATGGCGTCGAACTGGGCACCATCGACAATGACGGCACCGTCACGGAAATCATGTTCCTGGGCGATGTGTACGCGCGCAGCGGCACAGTCGCGTACCGCGATAGCGCCCGCAAGGCGATGGACTTCATCTTGAACATGCAGTATTCGTCCGGCGGCCTGCCGCAGGTCTATCCGGCGCGCACCGGCACTTCGTATTCCAACTACGTCACCTTCAACGACAACGCCATGGTGCGCGCGCTGGTGTTGCTGGACCACGCGGTGAAGCAAAAAGCACCGTTCACCGGTGACTTCTTCACCTCGGCGCAGCGCACCCGAATGACAAACGCCCTCAATCTGGCGGTGGGTTACATCCTCAACGCGCAGATCGTGCAGAACGGCGTCAAGACGGTCTGGTGCGCGCAGCACGATCCCGTCAATTTTGCGCCGCGCGGCGCACGGTCGTACGAGTTGCCGTCGAAGAGCGGCAAGGAGTCCGCGCAGATCGTGGCGTTCCTGATGACACGCCCGCAATCGGCAGCCGTTGCGGCGTCGGCCAAAGCGGCGATCGCCTGGTACAACAGCAGCCAGGTCAAGCTGGTGAACACGGCGTATGAGAAGACCAATTCCAAAGCGACCAACACCTCGCCGTTCATCACGAAGGCCGGGTCGACCACGTGGTATCGCTTCTACGATCTGAACGCCGACACCGGTTTCTTTAGCGGCCGCTTGCCGACCGATAACCCTCCCGGCACCGGCAAGCAATACGACATCATGAATGTCGAGGCCGAGCGCCGCTACGGTTACGAGTGGGGCGGCAGCTACGGCACCAGTCTGTTCGCCTACACCAGCACCGTCGGATACTAATCCGGCGCCAGCACCGAACCGGCGTCCGCGCCGACGCCCTCTATTGGCCCACGGCGAAATAGGAGATGGTGGTGTTGGGCGGACCCATGATGGCCACCGCTTGTGCCGCGCCGCTGCTGTTGGTCAGTTTGCTTGCGTCACTGAGTACGAAGGCTTGCTGGCCGAAGCCCAGGTACAAGCGGTCATTTGCGGCATCGATTGTCACCGCGCTGGCGTAGCTTGAGGTCGGTAGCGAGAGCGTGGTGACAGCAGAGGTCCCGGTCGCCTTGCTTGCACCGTCCAGTATCATGGCGCCGCCCGTGCCCGCGACCATATAAAGCCGATCACGGCTACTGTCGATGGACAGCCTTTCTACGACCTTTGGCACGCTGATGCGGCGAGCGATCGTTGCCTCGCCCTTAAAGGTGTCGATGTGCTCGTAGACGTACACGTCCGCCACGGCGGTGTCGGTCGCGCTGGTGTACAGCAGGTTGCGCTTCAAATCCAGGGCCCAACGGTCTATGGATATGTTGCCCGAAATAATGCGCGAAGGCGCCACCGTTCCGTTGAGCTTGCTGGCCTGCTCAAACACGGCCAGGCCGCCACTGAACGGTGCTTTGAAGCCGACGTAGAGGCGGTCATTGGCCTTGTCCAGGAACACGCGCTTGAGACTATTGTAGCCACTGATTGCCGGGGTGATGGTGCGGGAGGCGGTAATATTCCCGTCCAGTTTGCTCGCATTGGCGTACACGGTGATGTAGTCGAACGCAGCAACATAAAGTTCATTGCGAGTGCTATCGAACGCAGCATCGAACCAGGACGCTTCGTTGGTGGAAAATACCTTCGCGGCCAAGGCGCCAGGCGCAGGCGTCAGCGTATCGATGGCAGCCATTTTCTGGTTGCCCCTGTCTCCGATGAAGATCATGTTACCGGATTGTACGGTTGGGGCAGGTGGTTGAGGCGTCGATGCGGCGGTGTTGCTACCGCCGCCGCCGCCGCCGCACGCCGTTAAAGCTGAAAAGCAAAGCAAAAATAAAGATGAGTGCAGGCGCATTGTTGAAAATTTAATTAAAAGAAAACAACTATCTTAACATAATTTCCTTATGGCATCTTGTAAGGCTGTCTAGTAAGAACCTTTGCTTCATTGGATTAATCCGGCGCGAATGCAAAACCGCCCCGTTCAAGCCGGTCTGCGGCTTGAACGGGGCGGTTTATTTGCGGCGTATGAAGGCCGGCGATTAACGCGGTGGCTTGTTGACCTGGTTACCGATCACGCCGCCGACAGCCGCGCCGCCGACCGTGCCCACCGCGCTGCCGCCGGTCAGCACCGAGCCGGCAACCGCGCCGACGCCGGCGCCCACAGCCGTGCTTTTATCTTGCGAAGACATGCCGGCGCAAGCGCTCAGGCCCAGGGTGGCGGCCAGAATTGCCGCGGTCGATGCGATACGTTTGATGTTCATGATCTTCTCCTTACGCTGTTAAGGCGCGGCGTCTGGCCCGCTCCAATGACTACAGAGTACGTCTCTGCGTCACCAATTTCCGTACGACAGCGCACATTGAAACACCTTGTTACCCTTTAGGTTGCGGCTTGACGTTTTGCGCGTTCTTGCCCGGCTTTTCCCGCAAGGTCTGGCCCGGCGGCGGCGCCACCGGCTTGCCGCCGCCCTGGGCCAGCAAGGCTTCGCAGCCGGTCGTCTCGCCCGGCCCGGCGTTGACCAGCGGCAGGATCGCCGCGATCGGCGCCACCACCGCCAGCGCCAGCGCACCGCCGGCGCGCATCGCCAGCACGCCCTTGTCGATGCTGACGTCCGGGTCCTTGAAGGTGCCGCGCACATAAATCGGCGCCCGCAGCGAAATCACGCGCACGCCCTTGGCGTCCGGCCGCAAGGTCAGGTCCAGCTTTTCGTTTTCGAGATTGACGGTGCCGGCGACATCGATCTTGGCGTCGGACGTGTCGACCACGAACAGGCGCGAGCGCATCAAGCCGTTGGTGACGCTGAAGTCGGTCACCATGCAGTTGAGCTTGACCTGCTTGTCGCCGATCAGCTTGGTCAGCACGACGTTGCCGAGGTTGAGTCCCATTTCCTCCAGCAGCAGCTTGCTGACGCTGCCCTCGTTGATCACGCCTTTGAGCTCGCCGTTCGACGAACCCAGCAGGCCCGCCACCGAGTTGCCCGTGGCCGACAGCGATATGTCCGCATTGACCTGGCCCACGGTGGCCTGCATGCCGTCGATGGTGGGGAACAGCTGCTTGAGCTGCAGCTTGCGCGCGCCGGCCTTGAGCTCGGCGCGGATGGCGTTCGGATTGATCTTGCCGCTGCCGTCGAGCATGATGTTGGAGGTGAAGCGGCCGCCGGCGATGTCGAAGTTCATCGGCGTCAGCGACAGTACGCCATCCTTCATGTGGATCAGGGTGTCGAGGTTGTGGATCGGCAGGCCGCCGTCGCGCGTGATGCGCTGGGCCTTGAAGCTGACGTCGGCGTCGAGCGCGGTCCAGCGTTCGGTCTTGAAGGTCTCCACCGGCAGCACCCGGTTGCCCGGCTGGACGGCATCGACGCCGCGCGCCTGCTTGCTGGCGTTGGAGTCGGCGCCGACCAGCGGCCCAAGGTCGGAGAACTGCAGCAGCGTCGATTCCACGGCGCCCGTCAACACCGGACGCGGCTGGCCGGACCGGTAGTCGAGCTTGCCGTGGATATCGCTGTTGCCGACGCGGCCGGTGAATTTGTCGTAAATCCAGTGGCTGGCGTTGGCGCCGATGTTGCCGGTCAGATGCCCCTCGGTGGCGAAGGCGGGCGTCTCCGGCAGCAGCACGCCGGTGATGCCGTACAGGCGCGCCATGCTGGGGCCGGAAATCTTCAGGCGCATGTCGAGCGCGGTCAGCGCGGTCGGCTTGGTCAGGGTGCCCTCGACGGCGATGCGGGTGCCGCCCACGTCCAGGCTGGCGGCCAGCGGGAAGGGTATCGTCTGCTGCTGCAACGACAGCACCGCGCCCGACTTGCCGCTGCCGGTGATGGTTTGATTATTCCACTTGCCGCTCAGCTTCCACGACACGCCGTAGGTCCGATCGGCGTTGATGGTGTCGACCGCTGCGGTGGCGTCCACATGCGTCATGGCGTCGATATAGTGCACCGCGCCTTTGGAGAAGACCACGCGCTGCAGGTCGAGCTTCCACGGCGACGGCTTGTCGGCCTGCTTGAAGGTCCAGTTGTTCTTGCCATCGGCGTCGCGCTGCAGCAGCACGCTGGGATTGTCGAAGCGCAGCACCGGGATGGCGATCTTGTGTTGCAGCAGCGGCAGCAGCTCGACGCCGAAGGCGAACTGGCCGACGCTGGCCATTTCGGCCGGCGCCCGCATGCCGGCCGGATTGCCGACGTGGACGTCCTTGGCGACCAGATGCGGCAGCGGCAGGTAGTCGCGCCAGGTGCGGTCCGCGCCCGACAGTCCCTGCTGTTGCCAGGTCAGCGACAGGTCGCCGCGAATCTCGAACGGGCGGTCGATCGATTCGCTGATCTTGTCGTTGAGCCAGGGCCGCGCCTTGTTCCAGTCGTAGGTCGCCAGCACGATGGCCGCGATCACGGGAACGGCCACCAGCACGCCGGCGACGGCAATGGCAATCCGGGTTCGGCTCGGGAGGCGGCGTGGGCCGGAAGTGGCGGGGGCGGGGGCGGGGGCGCTGCGGTTCTGGTCCTGCGGGGTCATCGGTTGGCCTTTCTTATTGGTAATGGCATTTTACACACCCTAAGCAACGCAGGCGGGCCCGGTTGTGCGCTGGCGCACCCTGTGTGGCGGCCCGGGCGGCTCCCCTTGTTCAATGTGCGGCAGCGTACTGAAGCACCGCAGGCAACAGCCTATAACGTTACCTGTCCACACAAACTTTCAAGGAGAACAATAATGACGACGACCTTACACCAAAGATTGACCATGATTTGCGGCGCCGCAGTGCTGCTCGGTCTGACCGCTTGCGCTAGCAACAAAACCCCTGCCACCGCCGACGTCGCCGTCTCGCGCGCCGCCGTGGCCAACGCCACCTCCGCCGGCGCCGCCGAGCTGGCGCCGGCCGAAATGCAATCGGCACGCGAAAAGATGGCGCGCGCCAACCAGGCGCTGGCCAACAAGGATTACAAGGCCGCCCAGGATCTGGCGGCGCAGGCCCAGGCCGACGCCCAGCTGGCGCAGAGCAAGGCTAACTCGACCAAGGCCACCGCCGCCGCCGACGAGCTGCAACAAAGCATTCGCGTGCTGCGTGAAGAGTTGAACCGCAATAGCACCACCACCCAATAATAGAGACGAGGGAATCATCATGAAACAACTGAACCTGAAAAAACTGAGCGTCATGCCTACCGTGCTGGCGATGTCGATCATGCTGGCAGCTTGCAGCTCCGCGCCGACCACCACCAGCCTGCTCGACCAGACCCGTGGCGACTTCTCGGCCGCGCAAAGCAATCCGTCGGTCGCGGCCAACGCCCCGGTCGAGTTCAAGGCCGCCGCCGACGCGCTGGACCGCGCCAACGCCGCCGCCGACAAGAAGGAAAGCGTCGAAGCGATCGACAAGCTGGCTTATCTGGCCAAGCAGAAGATCGCCGTCGCCCAGGAAGTGGCGAAATCCAAGCAAGCCGAGTCCGATGTAGCCAACGCCGGCCGCCAGCGCGACGAGATCCGCCTGCAGCAGCGCACCCAGGAAGCCGACAAGGCCAAGATGAGCGCCGAGCAAGCCAAGGCCGACGCCGACGCCGCCCGCCGCCAGGCCGAGGCGGCCACCGCCAGCGCCCGCGAAGAGCAATCGAAGAGCGCCGCGCTGCAACAGCAGCTGGCCGACCTGCAAGCCAAGCAAACCGACCGCGGCCTGGTGATCACCCTGAGCGACGTGCTGTTCAATGTCGACAAGGCCGAGCTCAGCGCTGAAGGCATGCGCACCGCGCAAAAGATGGCCGATGTGCTGTTGCAGGAACCACAGAGCGCCGTTTTGATCGAAGGGTTTACCGACTCCACCGGTTCGTCGGCGCACAACATGCAACTGTCGCAGCGCCGTGCCGAATCGGTGCGTAACGCGCTGATCGGCCTGGGCGTGAAAGCCGACAAGGTGTCCACCCGTGGCTACGGCGAAGCGTTCCCGGTCGCCAGCAACTCCGATGCCGGCAGCCGCCAGCTGAACCGTCGCGTTGAAATCGTGCTGTCGCAAAACGGCGCGCCGATCGCCAACCGCCGTTAATGGCGGAACCGGAGCCTCGGGCGTCACGCCGGATATTTCCGGCGTGACGCCTGAAGGGCTCCGCTAGCAAGACTTTCTGTACTTTATTTTAAGGAAAATATCATGGCTGAATCAAACCCCACCCAACCGGCAGGCATCGATAGAGAAGCCATCCGCGCCGCCGCCCGCAATCTGGAGGACGGCCCGGTAACCGCCGGCTACAAGGGTGACCGCACCGCCGTCATCAAGATGCTCAACGAGGCGCTGGCGACCGAACTGGTCTGCGTGCTGCGTTACAAGCGTCACTACTACACGGTCAGCGGTTTGCAGAACGGTCCGATCAAGGCCGAGTTCCTCGAGCACGCCCAGCAAGAGCAGGAGCATGCCGACTCGCTGGCCGAGCGTATCGTTCAGCTGAACGGCCAACCTGATTTCAATCCGGCAACATTGCTCGACCGTAGCCATGCCGAGTATGATGCTTCGGAAGACGTGCAAGCGATGATCCGCTCGAACCTGATCGCCGAGCGCGTGGCCATCGAATCGTACCGCCAGATGATCGAACAGATCGGCGATACCGATCCGACAACGCGTCATCTTTTGATCAGCATCATGGCCGTGGAAGAAGAACACGCCGATGATATGCGCGATTTGCTTGAATAACGACTAACATTTTGATTTTGCTGTAAAGTTTTCACACCTCACAACCATAATAGGAGCTCCATCATGCTGGAACAAAATATCTCTACCGTGAATAACGACGTGAAAACTCTGGTCAAAGATGCGCAAGCATTGTTTACCGCCGCCACCGCCCTGACCGGTGAGAAGGCTGAAGAACTGCGCGGCCGCGGCATGCGCGCGCTGGACACCGCCCTGGCCAAAGCCCACGACGCGCAAATCAGCGCCCTGGCAGCCAGCAAGGAAGCTGCCAAGCAAGCCGACGTCTACGTCAAGGAAAACCCATGGCGTTCGATCGCCGGCGCGGCAGCCGTGGGCCTGCTGATCGGTGTCATCATCGGCCGCAAGTAATCCATGGCGCAAGCTGACGAGTTGACACGTCCGCCAGGCCTGATCGCGTCGCTGGGCAATATCGCCCGCAACAGCATCGGCCTGCTGCTGACGCGGCTGGAGCTGGCCGCGCTGGAACTGTCTCAGGTGCGCAATCACCTGATGCATCTGGTGCTGGCTTTCGCGCTGGCGGTGGTGGCGGGGTGCTTCGCACTCGCCTACGCCACTGTCACGATTGCTTATCTGGCGTGGGATGCGCTGGGCTGGACGATCCTGCCCATTATGACCGGCGTCTTCCTGCTGCTCGCTATCGGCCTCATGGTGTACGCGCGCGGTTTGATCCGCAGCGGCAAGCTGGGCATGCCCGCAACCATGGCTGAACTGAAATCCGACCGCGACATGCTGTTGTAAGAGGAGCGCATATGACGAAAGACGCGGAAAGCAAGTTATTCGACGCTGACAAACAGCGCTTGATCCGTGAAGGCGAGCTGTATCGCATCAAGGTTGTGCACTCGAAGGCGCTGGTGGCCAACGCGTTGCATCCGGATGCGCTGTTTCATGGCGCGGTCGACCACGCCGTCGGACTGGCGCAAGCCCGTCTCGGCGGCCTGCTGCAGCCGGGTGGCATGAGCGGCTTTAACTACAAGGCGCTGATGCCGTACGCGCTGACGGTGGGGTCCTTCATCGCCCGCAAGAAGCTGGTCAAACCGGCGCTTGGCGTGGTAGCGGTGCTGGGGCTGGGCGCCGCCTGGCTGATGCGCCGCAAGCGCATCACGGACTAGTGTCTTGAGTTCGTCGTCCAACAAACTCAACCCTGCGGGCATGCGCATTGTGCTGGTGCTGCAAGGGGGCGGGGCGTTGGGCGCCTACCAGGCCGGCGTGTTCCAGGCACTGCACGAGCATGGCCTGGCGCCCGACTGGATCGTCGGCACCTCGATCGGTGCCATCAACGCCGCCATTTTGGCCGGCAACCCGCACGAAACCCGGCTGGCGCGCTTGCGCCAGTTTTGGGAAGGCATTTCCCACCGCGACTCCTTCGACATGCGCCGCGTGGCCGATGCCCAGCGGCGCTCCAATATTTTTCTGCAAACCTGGGATACCTTGCTGCGCGGCGTGCCGGGCTTTTTCAAGCCACGGCTGTTCAGCCCGTTTGCCGCCGGCATGGCCGTCGCGCCCGAGGAAGCCAGCTTCTACGATACCGCCGAGTTGGGCGAGACCCTGAATTCCCTCATCGATTTCGATTACCTCAACGGTCCCGAAGGCATGCGCCTGACCGTCAACGCGCTCAAGGTCACTTGCGGCACGCTGCGCAGCTTCGACAACCGCGACCTCGACATCAACGCCGACCACATCCGCGCCAGCGGCGCCTTGCCGCCCGGCTTTCCGGCGGTGCGCATCGATGGCGAGCTGTATTGGGATGGCGGCCTGTACTCCAACACCCCGCTCGAGACCGTGCTGGACGACGCCCAGCCGGTCGATACCCTGTGCTTCATGGTCGACCTGTGGAGCGCCGACGGCCGCGAACCCACCACCCTGGACGAGGTGCAGACGCGGCAGAAGGATGTCACCTTCGCTTCGCGTTCCAAGCGCCATCTGGACGATTATGTCGCCCGCCACAAGCTGCAGCAAAAGCTGCGCGGCCTGTACGCCGCGTTGCCGGAGCATGCGCAGACGGAGCAGGGCGAGCAGGATCTGGCCGAGCTCGGCTGCGGCACCACCCTGCACGTGGTGCGCCTCGAATACGCGGGCCGGGACTGGAATATGGCGGCCAAGGACATCAATTTTTCCAAGGGCTCGACCGAGTGGCGCTGGGACCAGGGCTACCAGGACGGGCTGCGTGCCGTCGAGGCCGCAGGGTGGCTGACCTTTGTGTCCGAAGACACGCCGCTGGTCGTGCACGAACTGCCGCCGCTGCCCGCCGCCAAGCCGGCCGGCGCACGTGAAAAAGCCGCCTGATCGCTCAGGCGGTTTTCTGTACCAACTTCATCCCGACGATTACTGCCGTTTGTTCTCTGCGAGAACCTGCGGCACCTTCTGCATGTCGCGCTTGTAGGTTTCGCGCGCTTCGCGGACGCAGGCATCGCGTTCGCTGGCCGGGCCTTTCTTGCAGGCGTTGGTGGATTCGGCCAGCGCGGCGCCGATTTCCTTGCGCAAGGTGCGGGTCTGCTCGGCGCTGGTGGCGTCTTCCTTGTACCATCGCGCCGGATCGCCCTTGGCGATTTCCTGCTGTTGCAGCTGGACGTTCTGCGGCGGCGTGTTGTCCTGCGCCTGCGCGGTCAGCGCCGCGCAAGCCAGCGCCAGGCCGCATGCAATGTGATGGAAACGCGTCATGATGTCCTCCTTGTGCTTACAAGCGGCCCGTCAGCAGCATGATCAGCAGGATCAGCACGATCAAGCCGGTGATACCGCTCGGTGCGTAGCCCCAGTTGCGGCTGTGCGGCCAGGTCGGCAGCGCGCCGATCAGCGCCAGGACCAGAATAATCAGAATGATGGTGCCCATGGTGTTCCCCTTAATTTGGTAGTTGTTTTTGGATGCGGTTTAACGGCGGTTCAATCGGATTAGTAGCGGTACACGCGGCCGTCGACCAGGCGCACGCGGTTGCCGACGCGCAGGTCGTACACGCTGTCCTGGTTCACCATGCGGTAGTCGCCGTTGTCCATGCGAACGCTGATCTGATATTCCTGTTTCGCTTCGTTGCGGTTGCCCTCGACGGTGTTGCCGACCACGGCGCCGCCGACCGCGCCGGCCACGGTGGCCGCAGCGCGGCCGCTGCCGGAACCGAC
The DNA here is from genome assembly GCF_979254035.1 of Duganella sp. AC237. Taxonomy (NCBI): domain Bacteria; kingdom Pseudomonadati; phylum Pseudomonadota; class Betaproteobacteria; order Burkholderiales; family Oxalobacteraceae; genus Duganella; species Duganella sp. AC237. The sequence continues at coordinate 2,208,589 of NZ_CEEDEW010000003.1, forward strand.
CTGGTTACCCAGCAGTGCGCCAACCAGGCCGCCTGCGACGGCGCCGGCGCCACTGGTGCCTTCCTTGGCTTGCTTCATCTGGATCGATTCGATCGTGCCGTAGCTGGCCGATTCATTCTGATTTTGGTACGACACTTGTTGCGGCGCGTTGTTGGTGCTGGCGCAACCGCTTAAAACGGCGGTGCCGGCGATCATCAATGCTGCCAGGGTTTTTGTGTGGTTCATGTTGTTCTCCTGAAAATGTGATTCCAGAATAGTCACACGGCAAAAGTGGGTCTGTGCGGTTTCGCACGAAGGTTGTCAAGTCGGCGGGGAGGGCGAAACCGCCTGTCCCGGGTCAAATTTTTATCTGTGTACGGTACCGTACAGATGTCCATTTGGAAACCACGTAAAACGTCTACATCGGTAGCAGAGATGTCTAAACGTCCCGCTCGCTGACAAACTCATTAGTTAATAACTCCAAGGAGAACCGCCATGAAAATCGCACATAAAATCGCCACCGCCCTGTTCACCGTTTCGCTGCTGGCCACCGCTGGCTGCGCTTCGACGTCCACCAAAGAAGGCACCGGCGAGTTTGTTGACGATTCGGTCATCACCACCAAAGTGAAAGCCAGCATCTTTAACGAGCCGACCCTGAAGTCGACCGAAATCAATGTCGAGACCTTCAAAGGCACCGTGCAGCTGAGCGGCTTCGTTGCCCAGCCAGCTGACATCGCCAAAGCAGGCGAAGTCGCCCGCGGCGTCAAAGGCGTGACCTCGGTCAAGAACGACATCCGCGTCAAGTAAGCATTATCTGCCGGCGCGCCGTGCTCGTCCTTTCGAGCATGCCGCGCCGGGATTTTTTTGTGAGTCATCATGAGCCAGCCGCCTGTAGAGATTTCCCTTCCTCCAACTCCGGCCAGCAATGTGGCCACCGGTGCGGCCTCCGTCGCCGAACCCGATCCCAGTCATCTTCCCCGCATCCCCCTACATGTGAACGCCCGAGGCCTCGCGCTCGGCATCATCGCCACGGTTGCCTTTATCTACGCGCTGCAATGGTCGCGCGGCTTCCTGGTTCCCCTTCTGCTCGGCATTCTGATCAGTTACACGCTCAGTCCATTGATGGGCTGGCTGGAACGCCGCCGCATTCCGCGCATCGTCGGCGCCACCTTGATCACCGTTGCCATGGTCGGCGGCTCGGCGATGGTGGTCGACAAGTTGCACGGCCAGTTCGAATCGATCGTTGAAGAGCTGCCCAGCGCCGGGCATAAATTATCGCGCTTGGTCTCCGAGCGCTTGCACGGCGGCTCCAGCACGTTGCAGCGCATCCAGGCGGTCGCCACCGAATTACAGCAGGCCACGGCCGGCGCCCAGGAACGGCGCGCCGCGCGCCGCGCCGCGCCGGCCCCGGCCTCCGATTTTCCGTTGATGGATTGGGTGTGGGCCGGATCGATGGGGCTGATGGGTTTCCTGAGCCAGGCCACGATGGTGATCTTCCTGGTGTTTTTCCTGCTGCTATCCGGGGACACGTTCAAGCGCAAGCTGGTCAAGCTGACCGGGCCGTCGCTGTCGAAGAAAAAAATCACCGTGCATATTCTCGAGGACATCAACACCTCGATCCAGAAATACATGCTGATGCTGCTGGTGACGAACGGCATGTTGGCGCTGCTGATGTGGGTGGCGTTGCGCTGGATCGGGCTGGAGAACGCCGGCGCCTGGGCCATCGTCGCCGGCTTGCTGCACTTGATGCCGTATTTCGGCCCCTTGCTGATCATGCTGGCCACCGGCATCGTCGCCTTCCTGCAATTTGAATCGCTGCAAATGAGTTTGCTGGTGATGGGCAGTTCGCTGGCCATCGCCACGCTGGTGGGCACGGTGATCACGACCTGGATGACCGGGCGCTTCGCGCGCATGAACGCGGCGGCCGTGTTTGTCAGCCTGTTGTTCTGGGGCTGGCTGTGGGGCGTCTGGGGCTTGCTGCTGGGCGTGCCGGTGATCGTCATCGTCAAGGTCGTCGCCGAGCGGGTCGAGGGGATGGAAGTGGTTGCGGAGTTGCTGGGCGAGTAGCCGGGCAGTGACCATGGCGAAAGGCCGGCGATGCGCCGGCCTTTTTTTGTCACGGGAATGATGAGTCGTCGGTGTTCAGGGGTTCTGCTTGGTGACGGTGGTGGTTTGGGGCGGTGGCCGGTGGCGCAAACTACCCAGCTGCAACGCATATTGACGCGCGAACTCGGCGCCCAGGAAGAAGATTTGCGCCGAGTAATATACCCACAGCAGCAGCGCGATCACCGAGCCGGCGGCGCCATAGCTGCTGGCAATGCCGCTGTTGCCGATGTAGGCGCCGATCGCATACTTCCCCAACGAGAACAAGGCCGCCGTGCCCAGCGCGCCGATGGTGACGTCGTGCCACGACAGCTTCACCCTCGGCAGCATCTTGAAGATCACGCCGAACAGCGCGGCGATCACGGCAAAGCTGATCGCGTAGTTGATGCCGGTCAGCAGATCGCCGGCGTCGATCCAGACGCTGTGCACGTATTTTTCCAGTACCGTCAACACCGCGCTGACCACCAGCGACACCATCAACAGGAACGCCAGCACCAGCACCATGCCGAACGACAGCAGCCGGGTGCGGACGACGTCCCACACCGTGCCCGTTTTGAGCGGCGGCACCTGCCAGATCGCGTCCAGGCTCGCCTTGAGTTCGGCGAACACGGTGGTGGCGCCGAACAGCAGCAGGGCGCCGGCGATCAAGGTGGCCAAACGGCCTTCCTCCTTGCTGCGGGCGCCGGCCAGCACCAGCTGGATCGCCTCGGCGCCCTGGTTGCCGACCAGGCCGCGCAATTGCGCGAACAGCTCGCCCTGGGCCGCCTGCGGACCGTAGAACCAGCCGGCGATCGCCAGCACCAGCACCAGGATGGGCGCCAGCGAAAACAGGGTGTAGAAGGCCAGCGCCGCGCCCATGCTGCCGCCGCGGTGGTCGAGCCATTCGTAGACGGTGCATTTCAGCACCGAGACTATATTTTTGTTCATATAAAAAAAAAGCCCCGCAACTTTCGTCGCGGGGCTCCCCAATTAATTAATTAATTGACGCGGCGTTCGATCGTGATCTGTTCGACCTCGACGCGACGGTTAGGTTCCAGGCACTTGATCAGGTCAGCACGCTTCTTGTTGTCGCAGGTGACAACAGGATTGGCTTCGCCCTTGCCTTCGGCGACCAGGCGGTTGGCGGCGACGCCTTTACCGACCAGGTAGCCCTTGACGGTGTTGGCGCGCTGCTCGGACAGCTTCTGGTTGTACTTGTCGCTGCCCAGACGGTCGGCGTAGCCGGTGATGACGACGTTGTCGACGGTCGGGTTGGCGTTCAGCACGGTGGCGATCTCGTCCAGCTTAGGCTGGTTCGGGTTCAGCTTGGCGCTGTCGAAGCTGAACAGCTCGGTCGACGACATCGTCACTTTTTCAAAGCGCGCTGGCGGTGGCGGCGGTGGCGCGACCGGTGCTGGCGGCGGTGGCGGCTGCACGGCTTCCGGCGCAGGCGGCGGTGCCGGTGGGGCAGGGCGCGGTGGCGCGGCGAAGGCGAAGTTCAGGCCGACGGTCACGTAGACGTTGTCCGCTTTGCTAGGCGGGAAGGCATCGCCGCGCAGGAAGCCGTGCTGGTTGCGGATGTCCGCCTGGAAGCTGGTGCGCTCGTTCAGGTCGGCCTGGAAACCCAGACCGGCGCTGACGTACGGCGAGTTCTTGGCGATTTCGCCGAAGGTGTTCAGGTTCGACTTGTCGCGCTCGACGCCGGCGCCGACCAGGATGAATGGACGGAACGATTTACGGGAGAACATATACAGGGCGTCCGCACCCAGGCTCTGCTGCTGATAGCGCTCGCCGTTTTCCTTCGAGCGGGCGTAGGTGCCGCCCAGCTGCACATCCCAGTTCTGGTTCAGGGCTTTACCGAACTTCAGGCCGCCACCGTAACCCTTTTTGTCAACGCCGAAAGCGTCGTTGTCCGGCTTCATGCCGTTGATGCTCGGCTGGATGTACCACGATGGGTTGATGACCGCGTCTTGAGCGACAGCGGAGAACGACGCGCAGAGGGCTGCGACGGCGAGGACGATTTTCTTAGTTTTATTCAAAGTATGCTCCCGATTGATAAATATGGTCATTTGTTGCTTCATCAGCAGCAGTGCAGTGTTTTACCGCTGTTGGACCGAAGAATAGGTAACTTTCATGATGTGGTCGGTTCGCTACCGCACAAAAGCTTGTGCTGTATCAAATCGTACACAAAAGTTGAAACTTTTGCTTGATTGAGCGGGTCCGAAGACTATTGGGCCGGAATTCAGGTTGGTAAATACGCCACATACGCCCTTGAACAGGGTTCACAGATCAATAAGTCTGCGGTTCTGCCACTAATGTTCGTTGCCGCACAGACTGGTGCGCCACGACAAGGCATTCTTGAGTCAGATGCAGAGACTGTGGCGTTTCACACCGTAGGCCACCCCCTCTCGCTGCCACTAATCTCGGCAAATTGTTATAAGGAGTGTTCAAATGCATGCAGTTAGACAACCTCAACATCTGGTTCAGAACGAGATGAAAGCTTCGCCGGAAATGCAGGCGACCACCAAGCTGATGCTGGTGGAACGTCCGGCCCCGGCTCCTCTGGACCGCAAACCGGCGCTGTCGATGGCGTCGATCGAGCGTGTGCGTTCGACCTCTGCGACCCTGCGTCGCATTGAAAATATGCAAAAATTGATCGGCGAGCTGTCCATGCACGAGATGCTGGCCGACGAAATCGCCTGGTTCCTCAAGTTCTCGCCGTCCGGCGCCCGCAAATACATCCGCGACCTGCGCGAAGCCGGCGTCATCGAGCTGGCGCGCTATGTCGAAGGCACCGCCACCTATCTGGGCAAGGCCGTCTACCAGCTGACTCCCGACCCGGAGCGCGTCGCCGCCTTCCTGGCCGCGATCGTCCAGCCGAAGCGCGAAGGCGCGCCGCCGCGCAAGGAACGTCCGGGCATCCGTGAGCAAGCCATGGCCGGCAGCGGCCGCCACTTCCACATCCTGGCCGACGACACCCACTACGCGATCCGCGTCAACCGTGGTCCGGTGATGCGCGATCCATTGGTCGCCGCGCTGTTCGGTTCGGCGCCTTCGGAGCAAAAAGCCGCCGACTAAGCCGCCGGCCGCGCTGCGCCAGCGCACAAGAGTATCATCGACAGCCGGGCATGCCCGGCTGTTTGCATATTGAAAAGCAGACAAGCCGCCCCACTTAGCCAGCAATGGACATTACACGGACGCGCGGCACATGGAAGCTTTGATCTGGATCGGCCTGACGGCGCTGGCGATAGCGCTGCCTTTTTATGTGCCCCGCTGGCGCCTGCAACGGGTGCTGGCCAGGCCGTTGCCGGCCGAGGCGCAAACCGTTTTACACCGCAACATCCCCGTCTACCGCCGTATGGCCCCGGAATTGCAGCAACAGCTGCAACGGCTGGTCGTGCAGTTTTTACATCAGAAAAAATTCATCGGCTGCGAAGGCGTGGAAGTGACCGACGAGATGGCCGTCATCATTGCCGGCCAGGCGTGCCTGTTGCTGCTCAACCGTCCGACCAAGGTGTATCCGGCGCTGCACACCATCCTGGTGTATCCGAGCGAGTTCGTGGCGCGCCGCGCCGACGTCGGCCCGGGCGGCGTCGTCACGCCGGGCCACCAGAGCATGCTCGGAGAATCGTGGGACGACGGCCGCGTCGTCCTGTCGTGGGACAACGTGCGGCGCGGCGCCGACGACTGGACTGACGGCCACAACATCGTGCTGCACGAGTTCGCGCACCAGCTCGACAGCGAGTCCGGCCGCGCCAACGGCGCCCCGTATCTGGGCAGCCCGGACAGCTACAATGAGTGGGCCGAGGTCTTGTCGCGCAACTTCCAGAACCTGCGGCACAGTGCGATGTACCGCCAGCACAGCGTGATGGACCACTACGGCGCCACCAATCCGGCCGAATTCTTCGCCGTGGCCACCGAAACCTTCTTTGAAAAGCCATACCAGATGGCCGAGCACCACGGCGAGCTGTTCGCAGAGTTCCTCAAGTACTACCGCGTCGATCCGCGCGAGTGGCTGCCGCCACCGCCACCGCCCGAACCGCCGGCCGAGCCGTCCTACGGCTGGACGCCCACCTGGTCGCATTGACCGCGATAACACACCGCGACAGTGCGTGAGCGCACGGAAACGCGGCCCTGACGGGCGCATATTGCGCTGACCGGGCTACGGCCGAAACCAGGGAGAACACCATGAGCAATATTATTGCGGGGCATTTCCAGTTACAGGATGAAATCGCGGATGCGCGTATCGCCTTGCTGCGCGCGGGCTTCGCAGCCGAGCGCATCAGCGCGTTCTACGTCAATCCGCAGGGACAGCACGATACGTACGAGCTCGGCGGTGACCACGACAAGTCGCCCGGCGCCAAGGAGACCGACGACGGCGTGGTGCAGGGCGGCGCCACCGGTGCGGTCGCCGGTGCCGTGGCCGGGTCCGCCGCGATTCCGGTGGCCGGCCCATTGGGTCCGGTGGTCGGCGCGCTGGTCGGCGCCCACGTCGGTTCGCTGTTCAGTTTTTCGAAGATGAAGGATGCCGGCGAACCGGAGGAGGGCAGTTCAGAGAACCAGGTTGCGCCGCGCAAGTCGGGCATGATGATCGCCGTCGAGGTGGTCGACAGCGGCCAGGAGCAGAAGGCGCTCGAGGTGTTGCGCGGTCTCGGCGCAGAGGATGTTGAACGCGCCGAAGGCACCATCAGCGCCGGCGATTGGCGCGACTTCGACCCCACTTCAAGGCCGGTGCCAGCGTAATTCGGCATTGTTGCGAATGCGAGACTGAGTCAGCGCAACCGCGATTTCCGCCGGAGTCGTTGCTCCAATCGAGCGCTCGGCGGCGTCAACGCCGGCGCTGCTCCGTCCTCGTCTGGCAACCGATGCACAGGCGCGCCTCCGGCCGCGCGTCGAGCCGCGAGAAGCCGATTTCCTCGCCACAGTTCTCGCATAGCCCATAGCTTTGGTCGTCAAACTTGGCCAGCGCCTGCCTGACCGTGGACAACTGTTTGGTGGTGTGGGCGGCCGTCTCGTGGACCAGGGCGTTGAGGGTGCGCTGGCTGGCGTTGTCGGCCGGCGAGGCTTCGGCCTCGTGCGGCAGCGGCAGGCGCACGTCGGTGGTGCGGTCCAGATCGTCCGCGAGTTGGCTGAGCAGCGCCTTGCGCGCGCGCTCCAGCCGCGCCTGCAAGGTCTGCCATTGGTGTTCTTCCAGTCCGTTCATCCCGCGCGCTCCTTACGTCGTTTGACCGGAGATCGCGCGGTTTGTTCGGCCCAACTGGCGTCAACCCGCAGGCTTGTCCATCGCCTCCAGATGATGCTTGATGGTCTCGAACGGCTTGGCCAGTTTGTCCGGCTTGCCGGTAGCAATGGCCGCCGCCAGCGACAGCAGCTCGCCGGTCAGCGCGATCAAATCCTTGGTGTGCTGGATTTTGCGGATTTTCTCCTGCGCGCGGGCGGTCACGTCGAGCAACTGCTGTTGGGCGCCGGCCAATCCGCTGGCGGCCAGCACCGCCGCCTCCAGGTACAGGCCGTTGGCGTGCTGGCGCAGCGCCACTTCGTTTTCGAACAGCGCCTGCGCGGTGGCCTGCGCGATGCCCGGCGGTTTCTGGCGGAGTTCGCGCATCAGGCGCGTGTGAAGGGCGTCGGCGCTGGCGGACAGGCTGTCGGCCAGCGCTTCGATCTCCAGTTGGATGGGATTGGTAGTCATCGCTGCTCCTGTATTGGCTGATATTGGCTTAGTTGGACGGGATCTGGTCGAGCAGCGCGCGGTGGCTCTGTTCGATCGCCGCCAGGTTTTTCTGCGCCAGGGTCTGGCGCTGGCCGATCAGGCGGTACTCGGCTTGTTTGCTCTGCTGCGCGCTTTTGGCCAGCGCCGTCAGCAAGCGGTCGCGGGCCGGGTCGAGGAAGGGAATCTCCGACTCCAGCATGCCGATGACGATACGCTCCTCGTTCTCGCTGGACTTGTCGTACAGCCTCAGCAGCGTGGTCATGGCCTCGAGCAGATCCTTTACCGGTTGCGCGGCGTCGCGCATGACCTGGTTGACGGCGCGCTCCTGCGCCGGCGCCGTGATGGCGCGCGCGATCAGCGTCGTCAGCCGGGCGAAGGCGTTGACGTGTTTCTCCTCGATGCCGGAGTCGGGCCAGGCGTTGATGCCGCCGCTAATCGTCTTGATCTGGTCGCGCAGTTCGTACTGCTCGTCGCCGGCCAGCACGCCGAGCGTCTGCATGTACGCCTGCACGCCGTATTGCAGCTTGACGAAATCGTCGCACGCCTGCCGGCGCTTCGCGTCGAGCTCGGCCTCGCGGGCGTCGGCTGCCGCCGTCAGGAACGGCTGCTCGCGCTGGTAGGTCATGCGGTAGCGCTCGGTTAGTTCGTGATAGGCGTTGAGCTTGGGCGCCTGGGCGGCGAAGGCGCGCACCTCGGCCATGCGCGGCGTGCTGCTGGCGCAACCGCCGAGCAGGGCCAGCAATCCGAGTAGCAGGAAAAGACGCGGCAGTTTCATGGGTGCTCCTTTGGGGTTGGGACTATTGTTGCGCTGGGTGTTTACGGTTGCTTTGCGAATGCGCAGCTTACGACGTCAGGCTGCGGCGCCAGTCCAGGCCCGCGATGGTGTCGCCGGCGGGGAGATATTCGCAGCCGAGCCAGCCCGTGTAGCCGAGCTCGTCGATCAGGGCGAACAGGTGGCGATAGTTGATCTCGCCGGTGCCCGGCTCGTGGCGGCCCGGGGTGTCGGCGATCTGCATGTGCTTGATCATCGGCAGGTTGGCGCGGATGGTGTTGCTCAACTCGCCCTCCATGCGTTGCATGTGATAAATGTCGTACTGCAGGAACAGGTTGGGGCGGCCCGCCTCGGCGATGATATCGAGCGCCTGCGCGCTGCGGTTGAGGAAATAGCCGGGCATGTCGAAGTGGTTGATCGGCTCGATCAGCAGGTCGATGCCATGCGGCAGCGCCAAGTCGGCGGCGTGGCGCAGGTTGTCGACATAGGCGGCGCGCGCCGCCTCCGGCGCCAGGCCGGCCGGCACCTTGCCCGCCATGCAGTGCAGCCGGCTCACGCCCAGCGCCAGCGCGTAGTCCAGCGCCGGCCGCACGCCGGCGCGGAACTCCTCCACGCGCAGCGGATTGCAGGCCATGCCGCGGTCGCCCGCGTCCCAATCGCCGCAGGGCAGGTTGAACAGCATCAGCTGTAAGTCATGGCGGCGCAAGCGCTCGGCGATCTGCCCGGCATCATAGGCATACGGAAAGAGAAATTCGACGCCATCGAAGCCGGCCTCGCGCGCCAAGGCAAAGCGGTCGAGGAATGGCACTTCGGTAAAAAGCATCGACAGGTTGGCGGCGAAGCGGGGCATCAACGTTCCGATAATCGTTAGCAATCCGATATCGTAAACGATATTCGCCCGACCACATAAAAAAGCTTTCACTCCGGGGTCAGGTCCACCATTTCTACACGAGCTCCGCTGTTGAAGCCTCCCACTCACGAGGCCGTGTAGAAATGGTGGACCTGACCCTGGATTGGCGTGCCCAGGATTGGCGACCCTCGGTCCGGGCGAAAAAAATGCCGTTCAGCTTGCATTGAACGGCATTTCATCAGAGCTGGGTCGGCTTAGCGGCCGCGACCGCCCGAGCGGTGCGGGGACGCCGGACGCGGGGCGCTGGTGGCCGTGCGCGGGCCGCCGCCGTTGCCGCCGGCAGAAGCGCCAGGAGCGCGCGGCTTGCTGCCACCGCCGCCACCGCCGCCGGTCTTGGCGCCACCGCCACCACCGCCTGGCTTGCCACGGCCCTGGCCGCCGCCACCGCCGCCGCTACGCCCGCCACCTGGACGATGGCCGGCGCTGCGCAGCTGCACAGGTTGGGCGCGCGCGTTCAGGTCCGGCTCGAAGCCCGGGATTACTTCGCGCGGCAGCGTTTGCTTGATGAGCTTTTCGATGTCCTTCAACATGTCGTGCTCGTCCACGCAGACCAGCGATACCGCTTCGCCGGTGGCGCCGGCGCGGCCGGTGCGGCCGATGCGGTGCACATAGTCTTCCGGAATGTTCGGCAGGTCGTAGTTGACCACGTGCGGCAGCTGGTCGATGTCGATGCCGCGCGCGGCGATGTCGGTGGCGACCAGCACTTGCAACTTGTTGTCCTTGAACTCGGACAGCGCCTTGGTGCGCGCCGACTGGCTCTTGTTGCCGTGGATCGCCATCGCGCCGATGCCGTCCGCGCCCAGCTGTTCGACCAGCTTGTTGGCGCCGTGCTTGGTGCGGGTGAACACCAGCACCTGCGACCAGTCGTTAGCCTTGATCAGGTGCGCCAGCATCGGGTGCTTCTTGTCGCGGTCGACCGGGTGGATCTTTTGCGCGATCACTTCCACGGTCGAGTTGCGGCGCGCCACTTCGATCGTCGCCGGCTTGTTCAGCAGGCCGTCGGCCAGCGCCTTGATCTCGTCCGAGAAGGTGGCCGAGAACAGCAGGTTCTGGCGCTTGGCCGGCAGCGCGGCCAGCACTTTCTTGATGTCGCGGATGAAGCCCATGTCGAGCATACGGTCGGCTTCGTCCAGGATCAGGATCTCGACCTTCGACAGGTTGACGGTGCGCTGTTCCATGTGGTCGAGCAGGCGGCCCGGCGTGGCGACCAGGATGTCGACGCCATGCTTGAGCTGCTTGATCTGCGGATTGATGCCGACGCCGCCGAAGATCACGGTCGAGTTCAGCTTGGTGTACTTGCCGTAGGTGCGCACGCTTTCCTCGACCTGGGCCGCCAGTTCGCGGGTCGGGGTCAGGATCAGCGCGCGGATCGGACGCGTGGTGGTGTTGCTCGTCTGCGCCGCGCCGGCGGCGTCGGTCGACAGGCGTTGCAGCAGCGGCAAGGTGAAACCGGCGGTCTTACCGGTGCCGGTTTGCGCGCCCGCCAGCAAATCGCCGCCGTTCAGGACTGCGGGGATCGCCTGCAGTTGGATCGGGGTCGGCGTGGTGTAACCGGTTTCGGTGACAGCACGGACAATAGCGTCGGACAAACCGAGGGAAGAGAATGACATGGTAACTTTATATGAAGATCGGCCTGTCGCCGCGGAGGGCGCCAGTCGCAGGCAATCGGATTTTTGGATTGCGGCGCAAAGGACTGGTCAGATGCCGCAGCTATTAGTATAACAGCTAAGTCCGCTTGATGTTTCAATTGGGAAATGAAAAAGGGAGCATACGCTCCCTTTTTTGTAACAGATTGTCTATTGACGCGCCGCTATGGGGCGCAGCGCGGTCGATTAAGCGAACGGCGTCAGCAGGCCGACCATCTGGCCGAAGATTTTCGGGCTGGCGGCGATGATGTCGCCCTTGTACAGGTAGTCCGACTCGCCGTTGAATTCGCCGACGATGCCGCCCGACTCGGTCACCATCAGCGAACCGGCGGCGATGTCCCAAGGCTTCAGGCCTTTTTCATAGAAACCGTCGAGGCGGCCGGCGGCCACGTAGGCCAGGTCCAGCGCGGCGCTGCCCGGACGGCGCACGCCGTGCGAGCGTTCGGCCATGATGCCGTACATTTTCAGGTATTCGTCGAGCGCCTTGGCGTTGCCGGCCTGGTAGCCGGTCGAAAGCAGGGCGTTGGCAATGCGGTCGAGCTTGGTGACGCGGATGCGCTTGTCGTTCAGGTAGGCGCCGGCGCCCTTGGTGGCGGTGAACAGGTCGTTGCGCACCGGGTCGTAGATGACGCCCTGGGTGATCACGCCGCGCTGCGACAGCGCGATCGAGATGCAGTACTGCGGGAAGCCGTGCATGAAGTTGGTGGTGCCATCGAGCGGGTCGATGATCCAGGTGTATTCAGTCTCGTCGTTGGCGTTCTTCGATGGACCCGATTCCTCGGCCAGGAAGGCGTGGTCGGGATAGGCTTTGGACAGTACCTCGATGATCGCCTGTTCGGCGGCCTGGTCGACATCGGTGACGAAATCCTTGTGGTTTTTCTCGGTCACGATGACGCGGTCGAGGTCGAACGAGGCGCGGTTGATGACGGCGGCGGCGCGGCGGGCGGCTTTGATCGCCGTGTTGAGCATTGGGTGCATGTTAAGCTTTTCCGTTAAAAGAACGCTAACGCCCACCGGCGGACAGGGGCCGCGGCGGCGCGTTAGAGAACAAGAGTGAATTAAAGAGCGGAGCGGCGCCGACAGGGTAAAATCCGGGTTTGCGGGCTGGCTGTTGGCCTGGCCGCAAGGTTGAAGTTATTGTATCGATACCGCGCAATAGCGCTATTTTAAATGAACCTGCCCGAAATCAACACGAATCTTTTCACGCGACTGCGATTTATTCTGGTCGAAACCAGCCGGGCCGGCAATATCGGGGCAGTCGCGCGGGCCATGAAAACCATGGGATACAACGATCTGGTGCTGGTCACGCCCCGGTTCGAGAACGCCGCGCAGGACCCGGAGGCGGTCGCCTTCGCCAGCGGCGCGCAGGACATCCTGGCCAACGCGCGGACTGTCGGCAGCATGGCCGAGGCGCTCGACGGCATCAACTTCGCCGCCGCCGTCTCGGCGCGGCTGCGCGAATTTTCGCCGCCGGTGCTGACGCCGCGCCAGCTCTCCACGCAACTGGTGGCGCAGCCGGAGCTGCACGCGGCGCTCATCTTCGGCAACGAGCGCTTCGGCCTGCCGAACGAGCTGGTCGAGAAATGCAATGTGCTGATCAACATCCCGGCCAATCCGGAGTATTCGTCGCTGAACCTCTCACAGGCGGCGCAGGTGCTGGCCTACGAATGCCGGATGGCGGTGCTCGACGGCGCTGGCGTGACGCACACGCCGCGCCAGCCGGCCGGCGACGCCAGCGACGTCGGCGATGTGGGCTTCCACGGCGAGGCGGCCAGCCTGGCGCAGATCGAGGGCATGTACCAGCATCTGGAGCAGGCGCTGGTGGGGATCGGGTTTCTGGACGCGGACAACCCGCGCAAGCTGATGCCCAGGCTCAAGCGCTTGTTCTCGCGCGCGCAACTGGAGAAGGAAGAAGTGAATATTTTGCGCGGCATCGCCCGCCACATGACCGGCAAGCAGAAGGCGGGCAAGGGCGGCTAGAACGACAATAATATGAACGGGTGGGGACCATGGATTCAAACCGCAGATCTTTTCTCAAGGTCGGCGTGGCCGGGGCGGTCGCACTCGCCGCCGGCGGCGCCGTCTACCGCCTGGCCTACGCGCCGATGCGAGGCCATCGCTTCGCGCTCGACGGCCCCGCGACGATACTGCTCACTGCCGTGATCCCCTCCATGCTCGGCCCCGTGCTGCCGACCGAACCGGCCGCCCGTGCCGCCGTCATTCACCAAACCGTCGACCACGTCGGCACCGCCATCGCCGGGCTCGCACCGGCCTCGCAAAAACAACTGCAAGACCTGTTCGGCCTGCTGTCGCTGGCGCCGGTGCGGCGCATGCTGGCCGGCGTCTCCGGCGGCTGGGAGCACGCCTCGCCGGACGCGGTGGACGCTTTCCTGCAAAGCTGGCGGCACCACCGTCTGCAAACCCTGCAAACCGCCTACCTCGCGCTGCACGACCTGATCATCGGCGCCTGGTACGCGCAGCCGGCCAACTGGTCCGCGATCGGCTATCCCGGCCCGATCAAGGAACTGGCATGAGCAAGATGAGCAATACCAACATCCCCATCGCTGTGCAGAAAGGACCGATCCCCGATCCGATCCACGCCGGCCTGGCCGCCGGCTGGCGCGTGACCGACTGCGCGCGGCTCAACGAAGACCTGGTCATGGAGGCGGACGTGGTGATCGTCGGCAGCGGCGCCGGCGGCGGCGTCACGGCCGAGATCCTGGCGCGCGCCGGCCTGCGCGTGCTGATCGTCGAGGAGGGCGCTCTGAAGTCGTCGACCGACTTCAAGATGCGCGAGGCCGACGCCTATCCGGCGCTGTACCAGGAATCGGCGGCGCGCAAGACGCGCGACAAGGGCATCAACATCCTGCAGGGCCGCACCGTCGGCGGCAGCACCACGGTCAACTGGACCAGCAGCTTCCGCACGCCGGCCGGCACGCTGGCGTACTGGAACAAACACTACGGCCTTGCCGACTACACGCCCGATTCGATGGCGCCGTGGTTCGCGATGATGGAGCGCCGCCTCAACATCGCCGAATGGGCGCCGCCGCCGAACGAAAACAACGATGTGCTGCGGCGCGGCGCCGGCAAGCTGAACATAGCAACCGGCATCATCCACCGCAATGTCAACGGCTGCTGGAACCTCGGCTATTGCGGCATGGGCTGCCCGACCAATGCCAAGCAGTCGATGCTGGTCACAACGATCCCGGCGGCGCTGACGCTGGGTGCGACCCTGCTCACGCGCGCCCGCGCCGAGCGCTTGCTGATCAAGGGCGACCAGGTGGCGCAGCTCGATTGCGTCGCGCTGGACGCCGCCGGCCTGGCGCCGGCGGGTCGCCGCATCACCTTGCGCGCCAGGCACTTCGTGCTGTCCGGCGGCGCCATCAACACGCCGGCGCTGCTGCTGCGTTCCGTCGCGCCCGATCCGCACGGCTTGCTGGGCAAGCGCACCTTCCTGCATCCGACGCTGGTCTCGGCCGCCGTTTTCGCGCAGCGCGTGGACGCGTATGCGGGCGCGCCGCAGTCGGTCTATTCCGACCACTTCCTGCACACGCAAGCCATCGACGGCCCGGTCGGCTACAAGCTCGAGGCGCCGCCGCTGCATCCGGTGCTGATGTCGACCACGATGGCCGGTTTTGGGGCGCAGCACGCGCGCCTGATGGCGCAGTTTCCGCATGCGCAGGCGCTGCTGGCGCTGCTGCGCGACGGCTTCCACGCGGACGCGCCGGGCGGCAGCGTGGCCGTGTCCAATGATGGCGCGCCGGTGCTCGATTATCCGATCGGCGACTACCTGTGGGACGGCGCCCGGCGCGCCTTGCTGAGCATGGCGGAGATCCAGTTCGCGGCCGGCGCCAGGACGGTGATGCCGGTGCACGAGGCTGCCGGCGAATACACCAGCTGGCAGCAGGCGAAGGCTGCGATCGCTGCACTGCCTTTCAAGCTGCTGGCCACGCGCGTGGTGTCGGCGCATGTGATGGGCGGCTGCGCGATGTCGGCCGACGAGCGGCTGGGCGTGACCGATGCCGGCGGCCGCTATCGCGGCCTGCGCAATGTGTCGGTGCACGACGGCTCGCTGTTCCCGACCTCGATCGGCGCCAATCCGCAGCTGTCGGTGTATGGCGTGACGGCCAGGCTGGCCACTACGCTCGCGTTGGAAATGACGCGGAAAATGACGGGGAAATACGTAGGGCGGATCAGCGCAGCGTAATCCGCCAGGGTCCGTCGGCGGCTCATGGTGGATTACGCGCTGCGCGCTAATCCCCCCTACGAAATCGGTTGTTGTGCCGACAGGTTTTAGATATCGTTCAGTTCGCTTGAGACGCTATCTCCGTTCGTATCGCAAGAGTATGATGAGTCCATGATTAAACGTTTCCTCATCGTCCTCTTGGCGGTCCAGATTGGCGCGATGCTGGCGCTGTCCTTGTCGCTGTATCGCTGGTGGCATCCAGCGTGGCGCGCGGCGGTCGGCGCACCCGTCGCGGCGCTCGTTTGCGTGACCATCGCGGCGGCCATCGTGCTGCTGGTGCGCCTGCTCATCAACGCCAACAACTTCCGCATGAGCCGGCGCGCGCGCAGCGCCACGCCGCCCGGCCACGCGCTCAATCCCCACACCGCGATCAAGCTGCTCGCGCATGAATTTTTATCATCGATGTTGACATCGTCTTACTACATGCTGCGGCCCGTCGGCCTGCGCCTGCAACCGACCGCGCGCGGCTTGCCGG
Source organism: Duganella sp. AC237 (assembly GCF_979254035.1). NCBI lineage: Bacteria > Pseudomonadati > Pseudomonadota > Betaproteobacteria > Burkholderiales > Oxalobacteraceae > Duganella > Duganella sp. AC237. The sequence goes on from NZ_CEEDEW010000003.1 coordinate 2,224,409, forward strand.
TGCTGCTGATCCACGGCTACGCCGGCAACAGCGGCTATTGGCTTCCGATGAGCAAGCTGCTAACGCAAGCACGCATCAGCCATTACGGCATCGACCTGGAGCCGCCCGGCGCGTCGATCGACGACTTCGTGCCGCAGGTGCGCGCGGCCGTCGAGCGCCTGTGCGCGGAGACTGGCAGCGAGCAAGTCATCGTGCTCGCGCACAGCATGGGCGGGCTGGTGGCGCGCGCGTACCTGCGCCGCCATGGCCACGAACATATCGCCCGCGTGATCACGCTCGGCACGCCGCACCACGGCACCGCGCTGGCCGGCTTCGGTCCTGGTAGTAACGCCATGCAGATGCGGCGAAACAGCACCTGGCTGGCGTCGCTGGCGGCCACTGAGGCTGATTTGCAACGCAAATTATTTTCATCCATTTACTCGGTCCACGACAACATCGTCGCGCCCCAGGATTCCAGCGATTTGCCCGGGGCGCGCAATCTCGTGTTTGGTGCAATTGGCCATGTTGCGCTGGGCCGGCATCCGGAAATCATGCGTTGCGCGCTGGCGGAAATCAAAACCGCAACACCTGTGTGATTTTGTGTGATGTTTTGCGCGATTTGTTGCTGTATGGTTACTCGTATGAAGTACAGTAAACAGCTGGAAAGACTGGTGGAACGACAGGTGGAACGATGGCGATAGACTTCGGCACCCTTATCCTCGACGAAACACCCGACGCGGTGATCATCACGCGGCTCGATGGCGAGGTGGTGTACTGGACCAACGGCGCGCGCATGGTGTTCGGTTACAGCAGTGACGAGGCGACGGGCCGCAAGCTGGCCGAGCTGATCGAGGTGCCCGGATTGGACGATGGCGGCGCGGTGGTGCGGCAAACGCTGGGCGCCGGCGCGGCCAGCTACGAGTCGGTGCGCCGCGCCAAGGACGGCGCGCTGGTGTACATCGACAGCACCAGCAAGCTGCTGCGCGACGCCGCCGGTGCGCCGGAATATATTTTGTGGAGCAAGAAGGACGTCACCACGCTCAAAGTGCTGCGCGACGCCAAGCTGGTCGAGGCGCGCTTCCATGGCATCCTGGAATCGATGCCGGACGCGATCATCGTCGCCAACGCCAGCGGGCGCATCGTGCTGGCCACGCGCCAGGCCGAGGCGATGTTCAAGTACCAGCACGGCGCCTTGCGCGGCGTGGTGCTCGAGATGCTGATGCCGGCGCGCTTGCGCCACGCGCACATCGCGCACCGCCACGACTACGGCGCGCGGCCGGCGCTGCGGCCGATGGGCAGCGGGCGCGATCTGTACGGCTTGCGCAGCGACGGCGTCGAGTTCCCCGTCGAGATCAGCCTGAGCCCGATCGAGACGGAGGAGGGCACCTTGATCATGAGCGCGATCCGCGACGTCGGCGAGCGCAAGCGGATCGAGCTGGCGCTGCAGGAGAAGAATGTCGAACTGGCAAAGGCGGTCGCGGCCAAGGACCGCTTCCTCGGCGGCATGTCGCACGAGCTGCGCACGCCGTTGAACGCGATTATCGGCTTTACCGGTACTATGTTGATGAAGTTGCCTGGGCCGATTAATTCGGAACAGACCAAGCAATTGCGCATGGTGCAAAGCAGTGCGCGCCACCTGCTGTCGTTGATCAACGACCTGCTCGATTTGACCAGGATCGAGTCCGGCAAAGTGGCGCTCGATCTGGTGCCGCTGCCGTGCCGGCCGGTGATCGACGAGGTGCTGGCGCTGCTGCAGCCGCAGGCGCGCACTAAGGGCTTGGCGCTGGCGCTGGTGGATTCCGAACGGGAAGTGACGGTCGAGACGGACCGCCGCGCCCTGCAGCAGATTTTGATGAACCTGGTCGACAACGCGATCAAGTTCACCGACAGCGGCACCGTGCGGGTGCGGCTGGGGACGGCGGAGGTGGACGGGCGGGCCCGCGCCACCATCAGTATCAGCGATAGCGATTGCGGTGTCGACGCCGGTCAGGGCGGGCGGCGCCAGGCGCTATCGCAGTTGCAAGCCAGTTCGATGCGTCAGTTCGAGGGCACGGGGCTGGGGCTGCATTTGAGCCAGAAGTTGGCGACCCTGTTGCATGGGGAAATTTTGTTTGACAGCGAGTATGGCGTCGGCAGTATTTTTACACTGACGCTGCCGCTGCAGTCATCACAGGGGGAGTCACAAGGTGTCGGCACGTATACTGATTATTGAAGACAATGCCACCAACATGGAGTTGATGGTTTACCTGTTGCGGGCGTTCGGCTACACGCCGCTGTCGGCGGTCGATGGCGAGGCGGGCGTGGCGGCCGCGCTGCGCGAGCTGCCGGACCTGATCATCTGCGACGTCCATCTGCCCAAGCTCGACGGCTACGGCGTGGTTGCCGCGCTCAAGGGCGACGCGACGGTGCGCCATATCCCGACCCTGGCCGTGACGGCCCTGGCGATGGTCGGCGACCGCGAACGCCTGCTCGAGGCCGGCTTCGACGGCTACATCGGCAAGCCGATCGAACCGGACACGTTTGTCACGCAAATCGAGTCTTTTTTGGACGGGGAGATGTCGACCCCGTCTAAAAACGACATCGCCACGATCCTGATCGTGGACGACCACGTACTCAACCGCGAGTTCCTGATGACCTTGCTGGGCTACGGCGGCCACCGCCTGCTGGAGGCCTCCAACGGGGCCGAGGGCCTGAAAATGGTGCTGGCCGAGCGGCCCGACCTGGTCATCTCCGACATCCTCATGCCCAATATGGACGGCTACGAGTTCGTCACCCGCATGCACGGCAATCCGGAGACGGCCGACGTGCCGGTGATCTTCTACACCGCCACCTACCGCGAGCGCGAGGCGATGGCCGTGGCGCAGTCGTGCGGCGTGCGCTGGGTGCTGCCCAAGCCGTCCGATCCGGACGTGATCCTGCGCACCGTGCACGAGGCGCTGGGGCTGGCCATGGTCGGCGACGGCGACGACGATGGCATCGGCGACCTGCCGGCCTTCGCGCCCGAGCCGCCGCAGGAGGGGCGCTTCCACAACATCGACGACAAGGTGGCCGAGTACCTGGGCGAGCTCGAATCGAGCAGCCAGCTGATCACGCAGTTCGCCCACGGCTCGAACGAGGCGGCCGACGGCGCGCCCGAGCACCTGTCGCTGATGACGCAGCGGCTGTCGAGTTCGCTGTCCAGCCTGCAGGCGGTGAGCCTGCGGCTGACCGCGCTCATCGAGCTGGGCATCGAGCTGGGCACCGAGCGCGATCCGCGCGCGCTGGTCGAAATCGGCTGCCGCGTGGCGCAGAACATTTGCGTCTCCAAATACGCCTGCATCGGCGTGCTGGAGGCCGGCGCGAGCGAGCTCAGTTACTACGCCAGCTGCGGCGCCGGCGTGCCGATCCGCCAGATCGCGCAATCGCCGCGCGCCGGCGTGCTGCGCGGCCTGCTCGACCAGCGCCTGCCGTGCCGCATCAACGACCTCGACGGCGACCCGGCCAACATCGGCCTGCCGGCCGGCCATCCGCCGGTGCACTCCTTCCTGGGCGTGCCGATCGCCTCGCGCGACCGCACCCACGGCTGGCTCTACCTGGTCGACAAGCTCGGCGCCGACGGCTTCTCCGAGGTCGACGAGCGCGTCGCCGCCACGGTGGCCGCGCAGATCTCGGTGGCCTACGAAAACCTGCTGCTGTACGACGAGATCAAGCGCCACCACGCGCAACTGACCCTGGACATGAACGCCCGCATCCGCCTCGACGAGGACCTGCGCCGCTTCCGGCTGGCCATGGACGCCACCGCCGACGCCATCTTCCTGGTCGACCGCGCCGGCATGTGCTTCGTCGACGTCAACGCCACCGCCTGCCGCATGCTCGGCTACGAGCGCGAGGACTTCCTCAAGATCGGCCCGGGCATGGCCGCCGAGGGCGACATGCGCAAGCTCGAGGAACTGTACGAAAAACTGCTGTCGGGCGATCAGAGCGGCGCCATGACCGAGCTGCTGCTGCAATGCCGCGACGGCAAGCCGCTGGCGGTCGAGGTGCAGCGGCGCACCCTGCGTTCCGGCCCGAGCTGGATCCTGGTGGCGGTGGCGCGCGACATCACCGAGCGCAAGGAGGCCGAGCAGCGCCTGCTCAAGCTGGCCCACTTCGACACCCTGACCGGCCTGCCCAACCGCAGCCAGTTCTACGACTCGCTGACGCACTCGCTGCGCCAGGCGACCGACCACAAATGGTCGCTGGCGGTGCTGTTCCTCGACGTCGACCGTTTTAAAAACGTCAACGACACCCTGGGCCACACCATCGGCGACGAGCTGCTGCGCCAGTTCTCCAGCCGGCTGGTCGACTGCCTGCGCGTGCGCGACACCATCGGCCGCTTCGGCGGCGACGAGTTCGCCGCCATCCTGATGCTGCCCGAGGGCGCGCAAAACGCCATCGCCGTGGTCGACAAGATCCGCGAGTCGATGCGCCGGCCGTTCGATCTCAAGGGCCACGAAGTCACCGTCACGGCCAGCATCGGCATCGCCGTGTTCCCCGACGACGGCACCGATCCGGACGTGCTGATCCAGTACGCCGACACCGCCATGTACCGCGCCAAAGAAGCCGGGCGCGACGCCTTCCGCTTCTTCACCGCCGAGATGAACGCGCAATCCTTGGCGCGCCTGGACCTGGAGAACGCGCTGCGGCGCGCCATCGACAACGAGGAGTTCGTGCTGCACTTCCAGCCCAAGGTCCATATCGGCAACGGCCGCATCAGCGGCGCCGAGGTGCTGATCCGCTGGAAGCGGCCCGGCCACGGCATGGTGTCGCCGGCGCTGTTCATCCCGATCCTCGAAGAGACCGGCCTGATCGTGCGGGTCGGCTCGTGGGTGATCCACGAGGCCTGCCGCAAGATCGCCGAATGGCGCCGCACCCACGGCTGGGCCGTGCACCTGTCGGTGAACGTCTCCGGCATCCAGTTCTTCGTCGGTGGGCTCGAGGAGGAGGTACTCAAGGCCATCAAGGAGCACGACATCGCCCCCGAGCTGCTGGAGCTGGAGCTGACCGAAAGCTCCCTGATGTCGAACGCCGAAGAGACCATCACCGTGCTGCAGAACCTCAAGGCGCTGGGCATCCAGATCTCGATCGACGACTTCGGCACCGGCTACTCGTCGCTGGCGTACCTGAAGCGCTTCCCGATCGACAAACTGAAGATCGACATCGCCTTCGTGCGCGAGGTCACCAGCAACCCGGACGACGCCGCCATCGTGCTGGCCATCATCAACATGGCGCACAGCCTCAAGCTCGAGGTCATCGCCGAGGGGGTGGAGAAGGACGCCCAGCTGTCCTACCTGCGCCGCCACGGCTGCGACGAGATGCAGGGCTACTTCTTCAGCCGTCCGCTGCCGGAGGAGGATTTCGAGGCCATGATGCGCGAAGGGCGCCAGCTGCAGACGCCGGTCGACGAGACGGTGTTCGACCAGCAAACCCTGCTCATCGTCGACGACGACGCCTTCATGCTCGACGTGCTGACCGACTTCCTGTCGCAGGACGGCTACCGCATCCTGACGGCGCAGACGGCCGCCGAGGGCTTCGATATCTTGGCCAAGCACCGGGTGCAGGTGATCCTGTGCGACCAGTGCATGCCCTTGATGAGCGGCACCGAGTTCATGGAGCGGGTCAAGAACCTGTGCCCTGACACCTTCCGCATCATGCTGTCGGCCTACGCCGACCTGACGCCGATCATGGCCGCCATCAACCACGGCGCCATCGATCGCTTCTACACCAAGCCGTGGAAGGGCGCGGTGCTGCGCGAGAACATTCGCGAAGGCTTCCGCCTGCACGCCCGCGCGCACGGCCCGCTGCGCATCGCCGACGCGGTCAAGGCCTGAGATGGGGGCGGCGCGCGGCCGGCCAGGAAATGAGGCGTTGGAAAAAGTTTAATTTCCCCGCCTTTTTCTGCCACAATGCCAAATCATCAACCGTTGTCGCAGAAAAATTGTGCGTATCATTTTACTCATGGCGCTTGCCGCCTGTTGCCTTGCCGGCCGCGCTGCGCAAGCTGAACCGCTAACGATCGAACAAGCCGTCGAGCCGACGGGCACGCTTGCCGTCAGCCTTTCGCCCGACGGAAAACATCTCGCCAGCATCATTTACAACGGCACCAACCATGGCCTGCTGCTGCACGACACCGCCGATATGTCCGCGAAGCTATTGTCGTTCGGGAAGCGTGTGCAGGAAGGGTTCTGGAACTTTCACAAGGCACCACGAAATGTCACTTGGGTCGGCAACGATTTGCTGGCGGTGGACTACGGGGTCGAGGCGGAAACCATCAATCTGCACGGTAAAAAGGTCGCGGAAGTGGGACAGTCGGTGATCGGCCCGGCCGAGGGCGGCAACCTTTTGTCCACCAAGCTGCTGGTCTACACGGACGTGGACGACGGCGACATGGCGCTGGCCGACGGGCGCAGCGGCGAAAGCCGGCAATTCAAGTACCCGAAGGGCAAGCTGATTCAAGCGGCGTTCGACCGCAAGGGCGAGCTGCGCGCGGTGACGGTCGTTAATTCGGAATTCTGGCGCGACGCCTCGACCGTGACTAACTGGTACAAGCCGTCGGCCGGCGTCGCGTGGCAAAAACTGGCCGATTTCAAGGTCACCGACGAGTACTGGCTACCCGTGTACGTGCCGGATGAACCGGACACCATCGTTGTTTCGAGCCGCCTCGGCCGCGATACCTACGCGCTCTTCAACTTCGACACCAAGCGGCTGGCCATCGGCGACATGCTGGCCGGGCATCCGACCCAGGATATCCTTTCCGTCGGCGGCATCGATCAGGGCGCGTTCGAGCGGGTCACCACGCGTGGCATGCGGCCGCAGGACATCTGGTTCGATCCTGTATGGAGCGGCGTGCAACGCGCGGTCGATGTCGCCTTGCCGAACCGGGGCAACCGCCTCAGCGGCGATCCCAAGGGGAAGGTACTGGTCTCTTCCTCCAGCGATCAGGATGCCGGTAGCTGGTATCTGCTCGACATGCCAAGCAAGGCGCTGCGACTGGTGGCACGCAGGCAGCCTGCCTCTGCCGACGCCGATTTGCGCCCCATGGAGATCATCGCTTACGCGGCCGGAGACGGCACTCAGGTCCCGGCGTTCCTGACCCGTCCGGCTGTTAAACCGGGTGCGGCGGCGGGGGCGGGTCCGCTGGTGGTTCTGATACATGGCGGGCCCACGGCGCGCGATTATTGGGGCTGGAATGCCGAGGTGCAGTTGCTGGCCGCGCGCGGCTATACCGTGTTCCAGCCGCAGTTTCGCGGCTCGAGCGGCTTTGGCCGGCGCTTCGAGCAGGCCGGGTTTGGTCAGTGGGGATTGGCGATGCAGGACGACATTACCGCCGGCGTGCGCTACCTGGTCGACCAAAAGATCGCCGATCCCAAGCGCATCTGCATCGTCGGCGCCAGCTATGGCGGCTACGCGGCGCTGTGGGGGCTGGTTAAAACGCCGGACCTGTATCGGTGCGGGGTCAGCTTCGCCGGCGTCGCCGATATCGAGTTCATGTTCAACGACAGTTCCGACAGGGTGGGCAACAAGGTCACGCGGCAGCACATGCTGGCCCGAATTGGCGATGTTCGGTCGAACAAGGAACAGTTCGACCAAGTCTCGCCACTCAAGCACGCCGACCGGATCGTCGCGCCGGTATTGCTGATGCATGGCGAGGATGATGAGCGGGTTCCGATTGCGCATAGCAAAAAAATGCGGAAGGCGCTGGAGCTGCACGGCAAAAAGGTTGAGTGGCTGGCCTTTGAGGAAGAGGGACACGGCTTGCGTTTCATCCGCAACGAGACGGCCTACTACGAAAAGTTGCTGGCGTTCCTGGATAAATACATCGGGACGCCCGCAGCGGCGCGGCCCTAGCGCGGCGAGCAGCGGGTTTCGGCGAAGATCGGCCTATCTTGCGCCAATTGGTCGCCATTGACGCTGAAAAGCTCGCCGGTGTTCTCACTTGGGGTGCAGAGGTGTTATGCTTGCACGAGAATAAACAGAGATCCTCGTTATGCAACAAAAAGCACCCCGCCGCACCCGTGAACGCATACTGGAACTGTCCCTGCGCTTGTTTAACGAGTTCGGCGAACCCAACATCACCACCACGGTGATCGCCGAGGAGATGAATATCTCTCCGGGGAACCTGTATTACCACTTCCGTAACAAGGATGACATCGTCAACTCGATCTTCGTCCAGTTCGAGGCCGAGATCGAACGCATCCTTACGGTGCCGAACGGGCGCCGCTCGAACATTGACGACGTCTGGATGTACCTGCACCTGATGTTCGAGCTGATCTGGCGCTACCGCTTCTTCTATCGCGACCTCAACGATTTGCTGTCGCGCAACCGCAAGCTCGAGCTGCACTTCAAGCAGATCCTGGCGCACAAGATCAAGGTCGCCAAACAGCTGTGCGAGGACTTGCGCAGCGAAAAATCGCTGGAGGCGTCCGACGCCGCCATCGACGCCATGGCTACCAACATGGTGGTGGTGGCGACGTACTGGCTGTCGTATGAGTACGTGCGCAACCCGCGCAAGTACAGCGAGCAGCAATCGATGGCCGATGCGCTGGCGCGCGGCTGTTACCAGGTGCTGTCGCAGATCGGGCCGTATCTGCGCAATGAGACCAGTTTGCTGTTCCAGAAACTGTCCGAAGAATACCTGAAGAAGCTCAAGTGAGCCGGAGACACCATGGCCTGGACCCCTTTCCCTTATCCCGATCCCGCCTACCGCTACACGCCGGAGGGCCTGCAGGCCGCCTGGCCGGCGCTGCATAGCGGCGACCTGGAGCCGTTCCCGGCCAATCCGGCGCTGCTGCAGGCCTGGATCGCCTTCCATGCCGGCGAGTTCGAGCGCGCCGCGCGCCTGGGCCTGGATGTCGGCGTGAACGGCTACTCGGTCGCGCACAAGGCGATCTGCATCTACGCCCAGTATCTCGAAACCAGCGTCAAGAAGCGCATCGCCACCTTCGAATGCGTGGCCGAGCGCTGCGAACGCCAGCAGCGCGAGCAGCCCGGCAACCCGGCCGGCTATTACTGGCACGCCTACGCGCTGGGCTACTACGCCGAGGGCATCTCGGTGGTCAAGGCGCTGGCGCAGGGGCTGGGCCCGCGCGTGCGCGCCAGCCTGGAGAAAACCGTGCAGCTGGCGCCGGCGCGCGCCGACGCCCATGTCGGCCTGGGCGTGTACCACACCGAGATCGTCGACAAGGTTGGCGGCATGATCGGTGGCCTGACCTACGGCGTCAAGAAGGAGGAGGGCTACCGCCATTTCGAGACCGCGCTGCGGCTCGATCCCGATTCGGCGATCGCGCGCATCCAGTACGGCCACGCGCTGGCGATGCTCGACGGTAAAAAGAAAATGGCCGACGCCACGGCACTGCTGGAACAGGCCGCGCGCCTTGCCCCGCGCGATGCGATGGAGCGGCTCGATGTCGAGGCCGCACGACAGGAACTCATGGAGGAAAAGCAGCAGTGACGAAGACGATTTGTGTATATTGCGGCGCCAACGCTGGTGTCAGCCCCGTCTACGCCGAGGCGGCGCGCGCGCTGGCGGCGGCGATGGTCGATCAAAACCTGGCGCTGGTGTACGGCGGCGGCAATGTCGGACTGATGGGCATCATCGCCGACGAGGTGCTGCGGCTCGGCGGCGAGGCCACCGGCGTGATCCCGACCGCGTTGGTCGAGCGCGAAGTGGGCCACACCGGCCTGACGCGCCAGTTCATCGTCAAGGACATGCACGAGCGCAAGGCGATGATGGCCAGCCTGTCGGACGGCTTCATCGCCATGCCCGGCGGCATGGGCACCCTCGAAGAATTGTTCGAGATGCTGACCTGGTCGCAGCTGGGCATCCACGCCAAGCCGATCGGCCTGTTCAATGTCGGCGGTTTTTATGACGGCTTGATCGACTTCATCGCCCATGCCAGGGAGCAGGGCTTCATCCGTCCGCAGCACGCGGCGCTGATGATGTCCGAGAGCGATCCGCAGGCGCTGCTGAAACTGCTGAAGGCTTAGGCCTTCACCGTATGCCCGGCGCGCGCCACATCCTCATCCTTGCCGCCGGCAGCGCCGGCGACGTCTATCCCTTCATTGTCGTCGGCCAGGCCCTGTTGCGGCGCGGCTACGACGTGACCTTGGTTGCTTCCGACAATTTCAAGGAACGGGTCGAGCGCGCCGGCATGGCCTTCGTCTCCGGCCTGAGTCAGGCCGAGCTCGACGAGTTGGTGCACGATCCCGACCTTTGGCATCCCCAGAAGGGGTTTTTCACGATCTGGAAGAAAATGGCCAGGCATTTCGCGCCGTCGTATGCGCGGCAGCTGGCGCTGGTCGAACAGCGGCCGACGGTGGTCATCGCCAGCACCCTGGCGATGACCGGCCGGATTCTGCAGGAGACGCGCGGCGTGCCGCTGGCCACCGTCCATCTTGCGCCGTCATGCTTTTTTTCCGCCGAAGATCCCGCCGCGCGCGCCGGGCTGGAGTGGCTGGCGAAGATGCCGCCGTGGGTCGTACGCGGCGCGCTGGGCCTGATCGAACGCCTGGTGCTCGATCCCGCCGTGCGTCCCCAAATCAACCGTTTGCGCGCCTCGCTGGGCCTGGCGCCGGTGCGGCGCGTGATGAGCCATTGGCTGCATTCGCCGCAACGTGTCATCTGCGCCTTTCCCGACTGGTTCGCCGCGCCGCAGCCTGACTGGCCGCCCAACACCGTGTGCACGGGGTTCCCGCGCATGCCGGCCGCGCCGGACGAGGCCCTCGACGAGGAGCTGCGGCGCTTCCTCGACGCCGGTCCCGCGCCGATCGCCGTCACGCCGGGATCGGCGATGGCGCACGGCCGCGAATTCATCGAACGCGCGATCGCGGCAGCCGGCGCCTTGCAACAGCGGGTGGTGGTGATCACGCCGTTCCGCGACCAGTTGCCGGCCGTGTTGCCGGCGTTCGTGCACCACGTGCCGTATGCGCCGTTCGACGCGCTGGCGCCGCGCGTGGCGGTGTTCGTCCATCACGGCGGCATCGGCACCAGCGCCACGGTGATGGCGGCGGGCAGGCCGCAGCTGGTGGTGCCGTTTTCGTACGACCAGCCGGACAACGGCATGCGCCTGACGCGACTTGGCGTCGGCGCGATGGTCAAGCCGGACGCGCCGCTCGGCGCCTGGACCGCTGCATTGTCTGGGCTGCTGAACCGGCCGGAGGTGGCTGTCGCCTGCGCGGCGCTGGCCGCGAAGCTGGCGGCCGAGCGCCCGCCCGCCGAGCAGATCGCCGATCTGGTCGAGGCGCTGGCGGTGGAATAAATGAAGCGTTAGCCCGCACCCCGGACGCCGGGGTCGGACCCCTCGGGGTCCGACCCCATGTGGCCGCAGTGCGGGTTGGCGGCAGCGCACGGTTAGCCCGACATCAATCGAACAACAAGGAGACGAAGTGACGAATCGACTTGGCAAAGTACTCATCGCAATCATCTTCGCAGGCGGTGCCTGGATTGCCGCAACAGCCGCAACGCCAGCCGAGCCGGCCAACCCGGCCGCCGCGCGCGCCGTCGACGGCCGCGAACGCATCAACATCGACAAGGACTGGCGCTTCGCCCACGGCCACGCCTACGATGCGCAGAAAGATTTCCGGCATGGCCTGCGTCCCTTTTTCTTCGCCAAGGCCGGCTACGGCGACGGCCCGGCCGCCGTCGACTTCAGCGACGCCGCCTGGCGCAAGCTGGACCTGCCGCACGACTGGGCGGTCGAGTTGCCCTTCGACGCGCGCGGCAATACCAACCACGGCTCGCTGGCAATCGGCCGCAACTTCCCGGAAAACAGCGTCGGCTGGTATCGCAAGGTGATCCATATCCCGGCCAGCGACAAGGGCCGCCGCATCTCGCTGGAGTTCGATGGCGTCTACCGCAACAGCATGGTCTGGGTGAACGGCCACTACATCGGCACCGAGCCAAGCGGCTACTCGGGCTTCCGCTACGACATCACCGATTATCTGAACGTCGGCGGAGACAACGTCATCGCCGTGCGCGCCGACGCCACGGTGGAGGAGGGCTGGTTTTACGAGGGCGCCGGCATCTATCGCCACGTCTGGCTGACCAAGACCGATCCGCTGCACGTGGCGCAGTGGGGAACCTTCGTCAAGACCAAGGTGGAAGGCGGCAAGGCGCGCATCGACGTCGACGTCACCGTGGCCAACGACGGCAAGAGCGCGCAATCGTTCGCGCTGCGCCAGCAGGTGTACGCGCCCGACGGCAAGCTGGTGGCGCAGGCGGAGCATTCCGGCCGCAGCGTGCGCGCCGTGCGTGACGGCGAGTTCAGCACCGTGCTGACGGTGCCGCGTCCGCGCCTGTGGTCGCTCGAAGAGCCGAACCTGTACACCCTGAAAACCACGCTGCTGCAAGGCGGCCGCGTGGTCGACAGCTACGACACCCGCTTCGGCATCCGCACGGTGGTGTTCGATCCGGACAAAGGCTTTTCGCTGAACGGCAAGCCGCTCAAGCTGCAGGGCACCAACAACCACCAGGACCATGCCGGCGTCGGCGTGGCGCTGCCGGACGGCCTGCAGACCTGGCGCCTGAAACAGCTCAAGTCGTTCGGCGTGAACGCCTACCGCGCCTCGCACCATCCGCCGACGCCGGAATTGCTCGACGAGGCGGATAGGCTGGGCATGCTCGTCATCGACGAACACCGCATGATGGGCACCACGCCCGAGGTGCGCGGCCAGCTCGAGCGCATGATACGGCGCGACCGCAACCATCCGAGCGTCATCATCTGGTCGGTGGGCAACGAGGAATGGGCGCTGGAGTGGAAGGCCCCTGGCCCGCATCTGGCGCGCGAGATGGACGAGCATGTGAAACGCATGGACCCGACGCGGCGCACCATGGTGGCCACCAGCGGATCGGGCCAGGGCGTGTCGCTGGAGGCGGACGTGATCGGCTTTAACTACGGCGCCCAGCATGACGTCGACCGTTTCCATCGCGACCATCCCGCCAAGCCGGCGATGATGTCGGAGGAGGGCTCGACCTTCACCACGCGCGGCGTCTACTTCGACGAGCCCGCGCGCTCGCATCTGAACGCCTACGACCGCCAGGCGCGGCCGGGCAGCAGCCTCAGCATCGAAGAGGGCTGGCGCCGCGTGCAGGAGCGCGGCTGGATGAGCGGTATGTTCGTCTGGACCGGTTTCGACTACCGGGGCGAGACCACGCCGTTCGGCTGGCCGGCGGTCGGCTCGCAGTTCGGCATGCTGGACACCACCGGTGTCCTGAAGGACACGGCCTATTACCTCAAGTCGGTGTGGACGCGCGAACCGATGGTGCACATCCTGCCGCACTGGAACTGGGCGGGCAGGGAGGGGCAGCCGATCAAGGTGCATGTGTACAGCAACGGCGACGCCGTCGAACTGTTCCAGGACGGCCGCCCGCTGGGCCGCAAGACGATGGCCAAGGACGGGCAGCTGGAGTGGATGGTGCCTTACCAAGCCGGCAAATTGACCGCGACCGCCTACCGCAAAGGCCAGCCGGTTGCCACGGCCGAGGTGGCGACCACCGGCGCCGGCGCGGGCGTCGCGCTCAGCGCCGACAAGACCGCCCTCAAGCCCGACGGCACCGACATCGCCGTGGTGTGGGTGAACGTGGCCGACGCCACCGGCAAGATCGTACCGACCGCCGCCGACCTGGTGGGTTTCGACGTATCGGGTCCGATCCGCATCATCGGCGTCGGCAACGGCGATCCGGGTTCGCACGAGCCCGACCGTCCGGCCGACCGCCACACCTTCGTGCCGCTGTCCGGCTGGCGCACGCTTGCCGTCGACAGCGCCGACCAACCGGCGGCGCGCACCGCGACAGTCGATACGTCGGCGTGGCGCGACCCGGCCGCGTGGTTGCCGCCCACGGCGCAGCCGCCGCTGACGCCGTATCTGGTGCTGCGCGGCGAGTTCCCCCGGCCGGTCATGGCGGCGGATGGCCGCGCCGCCTTGTTCATCGACCGGCTGGACGCCGGCCAGGCGGTGTATGTGAACGGCCGCCCGGTCGAGGCGACGCTGGTCGATGGCGGCCTGATGGTCGCGCTGGACGGCGCGCAGCTGAACGATATCAACAGCCTGGCCTATGTCGTGGCGACGCCGAAGGACGGCGTGCAGGGCATGTTCGACCGTTCCGTGGGCACCAGCAAATGGGGCGTGCTGCGCGTGACCGCGCCGGCGGCGCCGTGGCAGCGGCGCGTGTTCAACGGCTGGGCGCAGGTGATCGTGCAATCGACCGGTCAGGCCGGCGAGGCCAGCCTGACCGCCAAGTCGCCCGGCCTGGCGCCGGCGACGATCCATTTCCAGGCCGGCCAGGCCGCCCGCTAGCGGGTAGCCCGCCGTCCCGGCTTCGCGATGCCCGCGACCAGCATGTCGAAGAGGGTGCGCGAGGCCGGCGGCATGGCGTGCTGGTGCCTGCTGATCAAGCCCAGCGTGCGGTTGACGGTGGGATTGACCAGCGGGACGCCCACCACTGTGCTGTGCGCCTCCCGGGGGATCGACAGCCCCGGCACCGCCGCCACCCCCAGCCCCGACTCCACCAGCGCCAGAACGCCCGACACGTGGTTGATCTCGCACGAGATCCACGGGTGCTTTTCCACGCCCGACAGCGCGGCGTCCAGCACGCTGCGGTTGCCGCTCGACTTGGCCACCGAGATATAGCGTTCACCGACGGTGTCCTTCCAGTTGAGTTTCTTGCGCTTGGCCAGCGGATGGTCGTGCCGCATCGCCAGCACATAGCTTTCGACGTGGATGGGCTGGAAATGGATTTCCGGATTCTCCGCGCCGGTAAAACTGATGCCGAAGTCCGCCTCGCCCGTCAGCACGAGGTTGAGCACATCCTGCGCGCTTTCATCGTGCACGCGCACGCGAATCTTCGGAAACTGCGCGCTAAAGCGCTTGAGCACCTCCGGCAGGAAATGCCACACGGCCGACGGCACGCAGGCGAACGTCACCGTCCCCGTGCGGTGCGCGGCGAGGTCGGCGACGCCCAGCACGGCATCCTCGAGGCCGTTGAGCGCGTCGCGCACGTTCACCAGGAAGGCCTGGCCGACATTGGTCAACTGCACGCGCCGCGTGGTGCGCTCGAACAGCTTGACCCCCAGCGCCTCCTCCAGTTTTTCGATCCGCCGGCTGAGCGCCGGCTGCGACAGGAAAAGATCCGTGGCGGCCTGGCGAAAGCTGTTGCGCTCGGCCACGGCCACGAAGGCCTGTAAATCATGAAGTTCGTAATTGATGCGTTGCATGCATTAATCCCCGGAAAAATTGCAATTATCAAATTATGCCATTTCAACGATGATTCGATACTTATCAGCAGCCTCGTCAAGAAGGCGTCAATAAGAAGGCATCATTCGACAATGGAGACACGATGCGACATCGGTGCACGTTCGCGCTTCTGGCGGTGGCAAGCGGTAGCTGCCTGGGCCAAAGCAGCGCAATGATTTATGGCATAGCGGATGTCGGCATCCGTTATGGAAAAAGCCTTAACGCCGCCAACGCGCCGATGGCGGGCGGCACGCTGCCCTCCGTCAGCAGCGGCGTCAACAACACGAGCCGCTGGGGCCTGCGCGGCCTGGAAGACCTCGGCGGCGGCTGGCAGGCGCTGTACCGCCTCGAGGGCGGGCTCAATCTGGACACCGGCAGCTCGGCCAAATCCGACAAGCTATTCGACCGCCAGGCCTGGGTGGGCCTCAAGTCGCCGCAGGGATCGGTATACCTGGGGCGCCAGGCGACGCTGCTGGCCGACGCCATCGCGCCGGTCGACCCGCTGGGCATCCGCTACGCCAGCTTCAATCCAAACGTCAACATCACAGGCTTGAGCAACACCGCGTTCGGCGGCCACTCGTTCGGGCAGCAATACGGCAGCAGCGGCTATGCCGATAATTTCTATCGTCTCGACAACATGGTCAAGACCACCGCCAACCTCGGACCGGTGGTGGCGCGTGCGGCGTATTCCTTCGGCGAGGTGGCCGGTTCCACGTCGCCATTGTCGACCTTGGGCGGCGCCCTGGCTTACCAGAAGGCGGGGCTGGCCGTGTCCGGCGCGGTGATGCGCTTTCGCAATCGCGACAACCTCATCCTCGACGCCGCCACCTTGGGCGCCGCCTACAAGGTGGACGAATGGCAGTTCAAGGCCAATGTGGGCTTGAACCGCGCCGACACCGGCGTCGACCGGTCGGTGCGGCAGGGCGTGGTGTCCGCCGGCGTGAGCCGGCACGTCGCGCCCGACCTCCTGCTGACGACCGCTTACTACAAGGTGCGGCGCTCCGCCACCGGCCATATCGACGACGGCTTCCAGCGCGCCTTCGCCTACCTGGAAAAAACGCTGTCGCCGCGCGCCACGCTGTACCTCGAATCGGACTACACGCGCTGGCAAGGCGATGCCGCCGGCGTCACGGGCACGCGCGCCAACGACCGCCACGGCGCGGCCCTGACACTTGGCTTCATGCAGAAATTTTAACGATCGGAGAAACCACCATGCTTCAACCTCATTTTGTACGGAAATCCCGCCCGGTGCTGGCGGCCCTGGTCGCACTGGCGTTATCTGCCGCCGGCGCGGCGCAGGCCGCGGACATCCGCGTGGTCAGCTCGGGCGGTTTCGCCCAGGCCTACAAAAACCTGGCGGCCGAATACGAGCGCACCAGCGGCGACCATTTGCTGTCCGAATGGGGACCGTCGATGGGCAACACAGCCAAGGCGATCCCGGCGCGCCTGGCGCGCGGCGAACAGATTGACGTCGTCATCATGGTGGGCGACGCGCTGGACAAGCTGATGGAGGCGGGCCGCCTGGTCCCCGGCACCAAGGTGGTGCTGGCCAATTCCCCGATCGCCTGCGCGGTGCGTCAAGGCGCGGCCAAGCCCGACATCAGCACCACCGACGGCTTGCGCAAGGCTTTCCTGCAGGCGCGCAAGGTGGCCTATTCGGACAGCGCCAGCGGCGAATACATCGAGAGCAAACTGATGAAGAAGCTGGACATCGCCGAGCAGATGCAGGGCAAGGCCGCGAAAATCCCGGCCACCCCGGTCGGCGAGATCATCGCCCACGGCGAAGCCGATTTCGGCTGCCAGCAGCGCAGCGAGCTGATGCCCGTCAAGGGCATCGACATCGTCGGGCTGCTGCCGCCGGACGTGCAGTTGATGACCGATTTTTCTGCCGCGCTGGTGCGCGACGCCCGGCAACCCGAGGCCGGACGCGCCTTGCTGCGCTTCCTCGCCTCGCCCGCCAACGCCGCCGCGATCGAGGCCACCGGCCTGCAACCGGCAGCGGCGGCTGCGGCGCCAGCGCCAACCCCAACCCAGCACTAGACGACGTTTTCCAGCTTTCATCGATAGGTAACACATGACTACTCAATCCAGCGCCCAGCGCCTCGCCGAGGCCGCGCCGCCCGGCACACCGGCGCGCGCACCGTCCCGCATCGCCACCGTCATCCGCGTGACGAGCGGCAATTTCATCGAAATGTACGATTTTTTCCTGTTCGGCTTCTACGCCACGTATATTTCCAAGGCGTTCTTCCCCGCCACCAGCGAATACGCGGCCTTGATGATGACGTTCGCCACCTTCGGCGCCGGCTTCTTCATGCGGCCGCTGGGCGCGATTATCCTCGGCAGCTATATCGACCGCATCGGCCGCCGCAAGGGCTTGGTGCTCACCCTGGCCATCATGGCTTCCGGCACGGCGCTGATCGCCTTCGTGCCCGGCTACGAGACCATCGGACTGCTGGCGCCGCTGCTGGTGCTGATCGGACGCCTGCTGCAAGGCTTCTCGGCCGGCGTGGAGCTTGGCGGCGTGTCGGTCTACCTGTCCGAGATGGCAACGCCCGGCAACAAGGGCTATTACGTCAGCTGGCAATCGGCCAGCCAGCAGGTCGCCATCATCTTCTCGGCCGCGCTCGGCTACGCGCTCAACGAGACGCTGAGCAAAGAGTTCATCGCCGACTGGGGCTGGCGCATTCCGTTCTTCATCGGTTGCTCGATCATTCCGGTGGTGTTCTACATCCGGCGCTCGCTGCAGGAAACCGAGGCCTACCTGGCGCGCAAATCCCATCCGACGTTCCGGCAAATGCTCAAGACCATCAGCCTCAACTGGCCGCTGGTGGTCGCCGGCACCATGCTGATCGTGTTGACGACGGTGGCGTTCTACCTGATCACCGTCTATACGCCGACCTTCGGCAAGAGCGTGCTCAAGTTGAGCACCGAGGAAAGCCTGCTGGTCACGCTGTGCGTCGGCCTGTCGAACTTCATCTGGCTGCCGGTGATGGGCGCGCTGTCGGACCGGATCGGGCGCTGGCCCATCATGGCGATCTGCTCGGCGCTGACGGTGCTGACCGCGTATCCGGCCTTATCCTGGCTGGTCGGCCATCCCAGCTTCGAGCACATGGTCATGGTCGAGTTGTGGCTGTCCTTCCTGTACGGCAGTTACAACGGCGCCACCATCGTCGCGCTGACGGAGATTATCCCGGCCAGTGTCAGGACCACCGGCTTTTCGCTGGCCTACAGCCTGGCCACCGCGCTGTTTGGCGGCATGACGCCGCTGGTGTCGACCTTGCTCATCGAGAGCACCGGGGACAAGGCGGCGCCGGGCTACTGGATGGCCGGCGCCGGCGCCATCAGCTTGGTGGCGACGTGGCTGGTCTACCGCGGCATCGTCAAGGAGCGCCATCCGGTGGCCGGCGTGTAGGCTATCCCCTTTGCGCTCTACGCCGCCTGCAAGAGAACTTAATCATTGATTAATATTTGTACGTTCGATAAAATCGCCGGCCTGACTTTGGACGGATAACATCGATGCGCTTGGGATTTCTTTTGATGGCACTCGCTTGCGGCGCAAGCCAGGCGGCCGAGCCGGCATGGCAGCCTTTCCATTGGGCGATGGGCAGTTTCAACGGCGGCGCGCCGGAGCGTCTGGGACTGGTGTTGCCGGTGACCGTCAATGGCGTTGCCTGCACCGCTCAGCTCGATACGGGCGCCAACGGCGATTGGAACTGGAGAAAGCGCGACGGCGCGCTTGCGGGCGGCGACCGCGCGGCGGTCGAACTGGCCGGGTTGCAACGCTGGATTCCTGCCACGGCCGCGAGCCTGGCGCAACTCAAGGAACCCGATTGCGGCGGCAGTCCCATCGCCATCGTCGGCAACGCGCTGTTTGAGAACGGCACGCTGACGTTGGACCTCGGCCGGTCGCGCTACGCCTACGCACCCCAAGCATTATTGGCCGGTGTGCGGGATGCGCAGCCGTTGCTGTACTTGAGCTGGGCCGGGGGCGGCGGCCATATCGTGGTGGAGGTGCGGCGTCCCGGCGCCCGCATCGGTTACGCCATGCTCGACACGGGCGCGTCGCGCTTTGGATTGGTGGCGACGAACGCGGAAGAGTGGGGCGCGCTCGCGGCGGGCGCTGCGCGGCCGACGTCGGCCGATCCGGGCGCGATCAGTTTTACCGGACCCAAGGGTGAAGCGGTCAGTTGCGGCGATGTGCTGCTCAAGGACGGGCTGGAAGTCGCTGGCAAGAAGCTGGGAACCGTGCGCGCGTCCTATTGCGAAGGGCATAGCTTCCAGGCGCCGGTACGTCTGGTGGGCGCCCTAGGCATGGCGCCGCTGGGCGACCGGACGATCGTCCTGGACTGACTTATCGCGGCGCTGGACCCTTAGCGAGTAGCTGCGGGAGCGAATGTCGAACTACTTACAGGCTGACGACGATGGCAATCCCAGCCACAAGGGCCAGCGCAAAGACCGCACCGAGCGCCAACATTGTCTTAGCGAACTTCGCATCATCTGTCACGATGGATTCCATTAGTTTCAGCATGTTTCGCATCCCTGGATGCCGGTTTCCTCGTTATCAAGTGCTACGCGAACTTGAAGTGAATCATTGGATAGAAGATGCAGAGGCCGGCGGTTATAAAAATGGAGAGCCCGATAACATACCAATTTGTGGTGTCGCCCGTCGCTGCCCTCAGTGTACTTAATCCGACCAGCACAGTACACACAAAGCCCATTAGGATGCAGATCCCGATGGTTCCGCCGATTCCGGTGCCCGGGTCAGGGTATTTGTCCCATGCGCTAATGGCATCATAGGCGCACGCAGCGAGCATGGAGATCAAACGTGAGAGGATGCGGCCTCCGTAACGGCGGATTAAGCCCACAGCCGGCCGGCGCCGGTATCGAGATGGGTGAGGTAGAGCCGCAGATCGAACTCGTACTGGTGATAGTTCGGCTCCATGTACGTGCACAGCTTGTAGAAGGCCTTGTCGTGCTGCTTTTCCTTCACGTGCGCCAGTTCGTGCACGGCGATCATGCGCAGGAATTCCAGCGGCACTTCCTTGAACATGGTGGCGACGCGGATCTCGTGCTTGGCCTTGAGCTTGCCGCCTTGCACGCGCGAGATCGACGTGTGCAAACCCAGCGCGTGGTTTATCACGTGGATCTTGCTGTCGTACTCGACCTTGTTGATCGGCTCGGCGTTGCGCAGATGTTCATCTTTTAATTCCTGCACGTAGTTGTACAGCGCCTTGTCGGTGCGCAGCTCGTGCGGTTTCTTGTAGCGCTTGAGCAGCACCTCGCCCAACTGGTTTTTGGCCAGCAATTGGGTCACTTGCTGCTGCGTTTGCTCGGAATAGGCGCTGAGGTACTTCAGGGAGGACATGGCGTGACGGCTGAAAAGATTCGAGGCGTGAATGTACCACAACCATGACAAAGGGCCTGGCGTCGAGTACGATGGCGCAAACTTCCCAGCGCCCATCCATGCTCGATATCCTCGCCATCACCAGTCCGATCTACATTATCGTCCTCGCCGGCTACCTCGCCACCCGCTTCGGCGTGTTCGAGCGGGCCGATATGCGGGTGTTCGGCAAGTTCGTGCTGAACTTCGCGCTGCCGGCGCTGATCTTCAACGCGCTGGCGACGCGGCACATCCGCGAGGTGCTGCATCCGGCCTATCTGCTGGCCTACCTGGGCGGCTCCCTGCTGATCATGACCATCGCCTATGTGGGCGGCCGTTCAGCCGGGTTGAACCGCATGCGCAGCACGTTCCTGGCGATGGGCGTCTCGTGCTCCAACAGCAGCTTCATGGGTTTTCCGATCCTGTTGCTGATGGTGGCGCCCGTGGCTGGCGTGGCGTTGGCGCTGAACGTGATGGTAGAGAACCTGGTGATGCTGCCGCTGCTGCTGGCGATGGCGGAGAGCGCCCGTGGCGGCGGCGGCTCGTGGCGCCAGGTGCTCGGGCAGTCGCTCAAGCGCCTGGCGCGCAATCCGCTGGTGCTGGCGGTGACGGCCGGCCTGGTCGTCAGCCTGGCGGAAGTGTCGCTGCCGCAGCCGGTGCTGCGCAGCGTGACCTTGTTCTCGCAGGCCAGCGGCGGCGTGTCGCTGTTCGCCATCGGCGGCACCCTGGTGGGTTTGCCGTTGACCACCGGCTGGCAGCGCGTGCTGCCCATCGTCGCAGGCAAGCTGGTGGGGCATCCGCTGGCGGTGCTGCTGATTATTTCGCTGCTGCCGCTGGCGGGCATCGCGCCGATGGAGCCGTCGCTGCGCGCGGCGGCGCTGTTGATGGCGGCGATGCCGATGTTGAGCATCTACCCGATCCTGGCGCAGGCCTACGGCGAGGCCGACCGTAGCGCGACGACCTTGTTGATTTGCATGGTGACGTCGTTCTTTACATTAAGCGCGTGGATGTGGTTGGTGCGGTAAAAAACACCAACCACGGCGCGACAAACGCGCTGCTGTTATTTCGCCTCTAACTTGGCGCGCACTTTCGCGACATCCTTTTCCGACACCGCAGCCGCCGTATTGCCCCAACCCTGGCGCACGAAGGTCGCCAGCGCGGCCGCCTCGCTGTCGCTGAGTCGCTTGCCGAAGCCGGGCATCACCAGCACCGACGGCGCCTTGTCCGTCGAGGGCGTGCGCGCGCCGGCCAGCATCACATGCAGCAACGCGGTCGGATTCTCCGCGTTGACCACGGTGGCGCCGTCCAGTTCCGGGAACACCCGCGTCGCGCCCTTGCCGGTGACGAAGTGGCATGCGGCGCAGTTGTCAAGGTACAGCCGCTCGCCCAAGGTCAGTCCGACGGCGGCGGACAATTTCTTGACCGTGGCGTCATGTCCCTGCGCCTTGACGGCGGCGCCGCGCGCCGGCGCCGGCGGCAGGGCCTTGAGGTAGGCGGCGATGTCGTTCAAATCGCCCTCGCTCAAGTGCGAGGTGCTGTGCTCGACGACGGCGCTCATCTCGCCGGCCACCGCCGAGTTCTTGTTGCGCCCCGTTTGCAGGTAGTCGACGATGGCCGCCTGGCTCCAGTGCGGCATGCCGCGCAGCGACGGCACCGGCCAGTCGTTCAGCTCGCCGCCGGCAAGGAACTTGGGCGACGAGCTGTCGCCGGCCTTTTCGTTCATGGCGTAGCCGCGTGGCGTGTGGCAGCTGCTGCAGTGACCCAGTCCTTCGACCAGATAGGCGCCGTTGCGCACTTGCGCGCTCCAGCCCGGCTGCGCCTTGAACGGCTTGTCGTCCGCGAAGAAGTAGTTCCAGAACGCCATGCCCCAGCGCAGGTTGAACGGGAAGCTCATTTGCGAGGCCGGCGGCGCGTAGGCGGCCGGCTTGACGCCGCTCTGGAAGTAGGCGTACAGCGCCTTGATGTCCTGGTCGCTGACCTTGGCGTAGCTGGTGTACGGCATGGCCGGATACAGGTGGGTGCCGTCGGCGCGTACGCCCTTGCGCACGGCGTCGGCGAACTGCTGTTCGGTGTATTTGCCGATGCCGTGCTGCTTGTCGGGCGTGATGTTGGTCGAGTAGATGATGCCGTGGCCACTGTCGATGGCCAGGCCGCCGGCGAAAGCCGGCTTGCCCGGCGCGCTGTGGCAGGCGATGCAGTCGCCGGCGCGCGCCAGATAGGCGCCGCGCTGGGCCAGCGTCTGGGCCGGCGCCGTCGTGGCGGCCGCGCCGGCCGCCAGGGCCTGGCCCGCCGCCAGCGCGATGGCGGCAGCGCCCAGGAAGTACTTGAAAGTTTTCATAACGTCGCTCATACCCGGACCAGCGGTCCCGGATTTTTCAGATATTGGTTTTTGATCGCCTCGGCCGCGAACAGCGTGATGGCGCCGATGGTGGCGGTCGGGTTGGCCTGGAAGTTCTGCGGGAAGGCGTTGCCGCCCGGGACGAAGACGTTGTGCACGTCCCACGATTGCAGGTAGCGGTTGAGCGCCGAATCGCGCGGCGAGGTGCCCATGATGGCGCCGCCGACGTTGTGGGTCGAAACGTACTTGGTGATGTCCCAGTGCGAATCGAGGCCGAGGAAGTTCTCCGACATGGCGTCCGGCTTGAGTTCCTTGGCGATGCCGAGCACGATGTCGCGCAGGTGGCGTTGCAGCTTCAGTTCGTTCTGGCGCCAGTCGAACGTCATGCGCAGCAGCGGCTGGCCCCACGGGTCCTTGTAGTTCGGGTCGAGGTCCAGGTAATGGCCGCGATAGGACATGCAGGTGGTGGTGATGCCGATCTTCATCGAACGGCCGTACCAGTCGACCATGCCTTCCTTCCAGCCCTTGCCCCAGCCCGGCGTGCCCGGCGGCAGCGCGGTGCCGATCGGCGCGCCGGTGGCCTGGGAGCTGTGGATCTTGGCGCCGCCGATGAAGCCGAGCGACGGCCCGTCGAAGTTGCCCGGCGAGATGTCGTTAAACATTTCACCGGTGGCGCCGGCGGTGGCGAACGGGTTGAAGTGCTTGTCCTTGAAGAACAGGGTGGCGTCGCCGTTGCTCAGGAAGGCGTAGTTGCGGCCGATGGTGCCCTGCTCGGTGAGCGGGTTGTACGGCTGGCCGATGCCCGACAACAGCATCAGGCGCACGTTGGCGAACTGGAAGCTGCTGAGGATGACGATACGGGCCGGCTGGAACACCTCGCGCTGCTGCTCGTCGATGTAGGTGACGCCCTTGGCGGTCTTTTTGTCGGCGTGCAGGTCGACGCGGATGACGTTGGCGTTGACCTTGTAGTCGAAATTGGGCATGCGCTTGACCACGTCCAGGATCGCCGTCTGCGGCGAGGCCTTGGAGTAGTTCAGGCACGGATACTTGCTGCAGTAGCCGCAGTAGTTGCACGGCGCCAGCTGGGCGCCGTACGGATTGGTCCAGGCCTGCGAGACGTTGGCCGACGGATTGGGGAACGGGTGGTAGCCCATCTTTTTGGCGGTGGCCGCGAACAGCGAGCTGTTGAGCGTGTCGTGCAGCGCCGGCAGCGGGTAGGGGCTCGAGCGCGGCCCCTCGAACGGGTCGCCGCCCGGCTGCAACGTGCCGTTGAGGTTGCCGGTGTTGCCGGACAGCCCGCAGATCTTGTCGAACTTGTCGAAGTGCGGTTCGATTTCTTCCCACGTGAACGGGAAGTCCTTGATGCGCATGTCGGGGTCGAGCGTGCCGCGCTTGTAGGCCTGGTCGGCGTAGGTCTTGAGCTTGAGGTCGGTGGTGGTCGGGCGGATCAGTACGCCGGTCCAGTGCAGGCCGGAGCCGCCGACGCCGGTGCCGGGCGCGAAGGCGCCCCATTTGCGCGTCGGCAGCGCCGTCTCGCCGGTGTTGTAGCGCACCGTGAGGGCGGCGTCGCGCGGCGTGGCGAACACCTTGTTCTTAATCGCATAGGCGTACTGGTCGGCCGGCTTCGGATAGGCGAAGTCCTCCGGCGGACGGTCCGGGCCGCGTTCGAGCGCGCGCACCTTCAGGCCCTCCCTGGCCAGTTCGATGGCCATGATGGAGCCGGCCCAGCCGAGTCCGACGATGACGACGTCGACGTCGTCGTTAGTGATGGTTTGCATAGTTGGTCTTTGTGTGGGATGGATCAGGTGCGCTTGCCGCTCAGGCTCACCGGCCCCAGCGGATATTTGACGTCGTGCACGTCGACCCATTCGGTGTAGGCGGCGCGGGCGCCGGGGAAGCCGATGGCGACCCAGGCTTTCATGTCTTTGTTTCCGCCGTACATGGGGTCGGCCAGGTAGCCGTTCTTGGCGTCGCCGAGGAACTGGCCGAAGAACTGCGACGCCTTCAAGGTCGGCTCGCCCAGGTCGGCGAAGCTGATCGTGTTCTTTTGCAGCGCCGTCAGCAGCGCGTCCTTGTCGGCTGGCGCCAGCTGTTCGAACGGCTTGCCGTGCGCCTGCTGGCTATGCTGCTGGGTCAGCTTGATGCCGAGCCGGTACATCTGCTGCGGCGTGTGGTCGTGCTGGAAGCCCAGGGTCGGCGCGGCGTCGGCCTTGTGCGGCCCTTGCATATACACGTCGTCGCCGAGGCCGGCATGCAGTTGCTGGTCGATGAAGACGGGGACGTTGGTCTCCAGCGCGCCGGGGCCTTTGCCCTCGGCCGGGATCAGGCGGTCGCAGGCGGCCAGGACGAACTGCCATTCGGCGGCGGAAAAGAACACCGGCTGATAGCGGTGCAGCTCGACGCCTTCCAGGCCGTCGGCGCGCGCGCGCTGCGGCGACAGCGACACGAGCGGAATGGCTGCCGCGGTCGCCATCAGTATCGTTCGGCGGGAAAGATTAACTTTTTCTGTGGACATAGTGGCTTATGGAAATATTAAATAACCGAAGGAACTTTTACTTGTATGATGACTAGCTTAGTTGGAAAGTAATACATAGTCAAACTATTTATATGTGAAGTAAGTGCTTTTACGTAGACGCTTTGCCAAGCGAGCTAGTGCCTTGGGGAAAAGTGCGCGTACAAGGCCGCCGCAGCGGTTACGCTAGCCGCCTACCTGTTTCGAGAAGGAGCCCGCCTTGGATATCCGTCAACTGGGCATGCCGATTGCCGGCATCGGTCCTGAAAACTGGATCGTCGCCGCCATCGCCTGCGTGGTCACGTTCGCCGCCATCCACGGCGCGCTCATGCTGCTGCGCCGTCGCATGGCCAAGCTGGTCGACTCCGGCCAGGCGGACAAACCGGCCGCCGAACTGCTCGGCGCCACCCTGGCGCGCACCAGCAATCTCGCCGTCGTGCTGATTTCTGTGCTGGTCGGTCTGTCGTTGCTGGACCTGCCGCCGCCGTGGCACCAGCGCGTGCAAATCCTCTGGTTCATCGTGCTCGGCCTGCAGGTGACCCTGTACATCGACCGCGCCGTCAGCATCGGCACGCGGCGCTACTTCCGCCAGCATTCGGCCGACGAGTCGGCGCCGGACACGGTGGCCAACACCTTGATCGGCTGGGCCGTCAAGACGGTGCTGTGGGCGATCTTCGCGCTTGCCGTGCTGTCGAACCTGGGCATCAACATCACCACCTTCGTCGCCAGCCTGGGCATCGGCGGTATCGCCGTGGCGCTGGCGGCGCAGAATATCCTGGGCGACCTGTTCGCCTCGCTGGCGATCGCCATCGACAAGCCGTTCGAGGTGGGCGACGCCATCGCCGTGGCCGGCGTGTCCGGCGCGGTCGAGCATGTGGGCCTGAAGACCACGCGCATCCGCGCCGACAGCGGCGAGCAGATCGTCATCTCCAACGCCGACCTGCTTAAAAACGTCGTGCGCAACTACAAGCGCATGTCGACCCGGCGCGTGCAGCTGTCGTTCCGCATCAATCCGGCCACGCCGGCGGCGCTGGCCGCCGTCATCCCGGCCGCGATCCGCGAGATCGTCGAGGCGCAGGACGAGGTGCGCTTCGACCGCGTCCATCTGAAGGGATTGAGTCCGGAAGCGATCGAGTTCGAGCTGGTGTTCTTCATGCTCACGTCCGCCTATGGCACCTTCATGGACACGCAGCAGGCGGTGCTGTTGGCGGTGATGGAGAAATTCGATCAGTTGGGCGTGGACACCGGCACGCCGACGCACCATGTGATGCTCGAGCGCCAGCCGCGCGCCGTGGACGAGGCGCCGCCGCGCAACGAGCTGGCCGAGTTCAAGGGACGTACGCACGGCAGCCGCTAGTCGGTGACGAAGAGTTCGCGGAACGCGCCGCCGTTGAAGTAGATGATCTCGCAACTGGCTTCGCCGAAGCACAGGCTGATCGCCTCGTTGCTGATGTTTACCGGCGCGCACTGGACGCCGGCGTGGCAGACCGGCTTGTAGCTGCCGGGCTTGGCCAGCGACAGGCTTGGCGGGTTGGGGCCGGTATCGATGAAGGTCTTGACGACCTTGGCCGGCTGGCCGCTGCCGGCTTCGGGGAACACCACCACGTCATATTGCCCGCCCCGGTTTTTTTTGCCGTTATGCCTGAGTACAGCGAGGTCGCGTTGGTCCGGTTGCCGGAAGCTGCCCAGCACGGGCGGCGCCATCGCCGGTACATCGGTCGCGCCCGCTGCGGCAGCGTCCGCCAGGGTGGCTATGACCAGCAGACACGCCAGCAACGCGCCCGGCAGCCGGCGTGCGGCGGCACCGCCGCGCAGTGGTTGAGACATCGCTACTTCCTCCAGAGGTGATTGCGTCGAGCGCAAGCTGAAGGTCATGGTAGGTTTTTTTGATACGGGTGCCAATATGGAAATCATTACGATCTGGTAATGATTGTGTTGCATCGTCAGTCACCGCCGCCGCCACCGCAACCGCCGCCGCCGCAACCACCACCGTCGCTGCCGCCATCGCCGCCTCCAGCGCCATCTCCGTCGCCATCGCCGGAACAGGAACCGCCGCCGTCACCACCGCCCAGGTCTGCGCCGCAGTAGATGGCGCCACCGGAACCATCGCCGCCCGCGTTGCCTTGGCGTTTGACGCCGCTGCAATCGGGCACGTAATGGAAACCGCCGGGAATGCCGAGCTTGGTGTCCAGGGCGAACAGCAAAGGCAGCCGGGTGGGCTTAAGCGGGTTGATGTTTTCTTCATGACAGGCGAAGTGCCAGGCGCGGCGGATGCCTTGGTTGCCCTGATTGCGTTCGCTGAGGACGACGGCAGGGGTGTGGTGCAGCATGTGGCCGAAGGCGCGCCGGCAAAATTGCTCGTAGTCCCGGGTGTACAGGATGAATTCGTGCCACATGTCATCAACCACCTGCGATGGCATGGAAATGAATCGGCCGCCGCTCTTCAGATGCGCGAGGAAGAATTGACGCAGGCCCTGCGCTACCAGTTCGCAGTCCTTCAGCGACCGCTGCGGATGATGAGCGCGCAGCGCTTCGAACAGGTCCTTGGGAGCAGGAAATCGCGGATGTAGGCTTCGCGGCGCGCCCGGCGCGCGCCGGGTTGGCGCCCAGAGCAAGCTGGAAAAGCAGGCCGGGCCAAGACAGACCGTGAAACAACAACGCTCATGAATCAAACCTCTGCAAAGAGACACATCTTTTTTGCATAAACGACACCTCTACTGGACAGCGAGTTGGACAATTTGGGTGTTGCATGCTTTGCAGCGTTATCAGCTTTGGCATGCGCGAACATCCGTTGCCGCCGCATCGGATGACAAGTGAGAAATTTGCAATGTCTAACGAACAGAGAAAACTGCTGCCGTACTTAATCCATAGAAACGATCGACTTGGAACGGGTTATAGGCAGCGAAGTCTAACTTTACCCTCGCATGCGGATGTGGCCGCTTCCCTCGCGTAGGATCCGAAGAGAATACACTCAAACCTGGCTTTATTTTTTGCGCTACGCCTACATGCCAATTCGCGTCTGCTCCGTGATGCATGACTTGAAAAACCAAAATTTCTCGCGTACGTCTGGCGCCAAGGTATGCCAGCAAATCCGACAATTGAATCGTGGTTTTTAGATACCCATCACCGGTATAAATAACATTGACCACGTCGAAGCGGTGATTAAAGCATGCCTGAACATAATTGCGGGCCACTGGAGTGGCACACCCACAATATCCAGGCCCAGCGGCATTCAAGCTCCCTGCATACAAGAACAGGGAAATAATATTGCGTTGCTTACCTGAGACAAAACGAGCTTCATAAAGCGCCTTCAAACGCTTTAATGCGTCGTCTTTAAATGCTTTGTTAGGTGCCTTTAACAGCCACTCTAGCTCGGCTGAGGCGCGGGCTAAAAAAACGGCATCGGGCTGGTTTGCTACAGTCGGAGCTTGATAAGGAACAAATTCCCATATGCCACGAATATAAAGACGTCCCCCTGGTCGAAGCATCGACACTTTTCCGATTCCCGGAAGTGCGTTTCGGCTTAATTCCCACTCTTGCCATTCGTCCTCAGGATCACCTTCATCTATCGTTAGCGTTGGCGGCCCGTCGGGCACTTTAGCAACATTCAAATCGAGATCATTGTCAAAGTTATCATCGGGCCGACTATTTTGATTGCCGGCAACAACCCATACGACCTGATCGATCTCGACACCTTGAATAGCGGAAATCGTGCCAATCGGGTCCAGAATAAACGCACGATCACGCTTTGATACGTATTTACCTTGCCCAAAAATTAGAGCAGCACGTTGCCAAGGAACTACATAAGGAATTAGAAGTACGCCGACATGAAAATGCATCAACAAATTGACTAAGCCGCTAATGTGGTCAATATCAAAATGAGATATAACCACCAAGTCTAGGCGGGGCTTCACTGCTCCAGTGTGAGTAGCCGCAAGACGCTTGGTCGCGCCGTGAACTAATGTGTTCGAAGAAAGCGTCCCGCAGTCATATACCCAACTGAAAAGAGGATGCGAAGGATTCCCGTTGATGTTTAAAAGATAACCGGAAGCATATAAGCCTTGTCCTACGGGATGAAAGTTTAAACACCCCTTAAATTTAAGAGTCAAAATTCTTCTCACTTTTATTTTTTCAACACCATATCAAAAGACTCTTGACCAAGCTGGAAAATTTCCATCGATTGGAATCCTGTTGCTCGTTCTTGTTCGAACGGCGTCCTTTTGGGAAACGAGAATTTATAATCCATAAAATAGCACGTTTCTTGCGGGAGAATGCACGCATTCTCACTTCCACTCATATTGGAGAAAATTATTTGTGATTAGGTGGTGCAACACGGCCGCTAAGCGCGATGAGCTTCATCGTCGATGGCCGCTATCGGCGCGTGCGCGTTGCGGTGGTCGGACACCACCGTTCCATTGTCGATCGTGATGACGCGGTCGGCGGCGGCGATGGTCTCGCGCCGGTGCGCGACGATCACGCGCGTGATCGTCAGCGCCTTGAGGGCCGCGTTGATTTCCGATTCGCGCCGCATGTCCAGGTGCGAGGTGGCCTCGTCGAGCACCAGGATGCGCGGCTGCCGGTACAGCGCGCGCGCCAGCAGCAGGCGCTGTTTCTGCCCGCCCGACAGGTTCGAACCCATCTCGCCGATGAAGGTCTCGATCCGCATCGGCATCTTCAGGATGTCGTGGGCGATGGCCGCCTGCTCCAGGCAGGTCCAGACGCGCTGGACGTCGATCTGCTCGTCGAAGAAGGCGACATTCTCGGCGATGGTGCCGGCCAGCAGTTCGTCGTCCTGCATCACCACGCCGAGCGCGCGGCGGGTCGCCTTCGGCCCCCACGATTCGAGCGAGCGGCCGTCGAGCAGTACCTGGCCGACGCTGGCCGGATACAGGCCGCACAACACCTTGAGCAGGGTCGACTTGCCGGCGCCGGACGGGCCGACGATGGCGACGAATTCGCCCGGCTCGATCATGAACGAGACCTGGCGCAGGATGGGCGGCTCCTGTGGCGCGTAGGCGAAGCCGAGGTCGATGAATTGCAGCGCGCCTTCGATGTGCGGCTGCGCCACGCTGGCCTCGTCGATGCGCGGCTCCTTGGGCGTGAGCACGATGTCGGCCAGGCGGTAGGAATACATATCGGTCAGGCGCCAATGGATGATCTGGTCGAACAGCGCGCTGGCGCGGGTGGAGAACTGGTTTTGGTAGGACATGAACGCGTACAGCAGGCCGATCGACATGGCGCCGTCCATCACGGCGCGCGCGCCGAGGTAGATCAGGATCACCGTCACGCCGCTCTCCAGCAGGCCGTGGATGCCGGCGAAGCACAGGTTGGCGACGTTTTGCGCCTGCTCGCGGCGGATGGTGGCGGCGAACTTGTTGGCCCAGTCACTCTCGCGGGCGTTCTCGGCGCCCATCACCTTGACGGTCTGGATTGCGCGCACCGTTTCGATGCGCTTGCCGTTTTCGGCGATGCGCGCGCCCAGCGCCTCCATGCCCAGGCGGATCGAGATCGGCAGCGCGGCCAGGCGCACCAGCAGATACAGCAGCACCGACGCCAGCACTACCCACGCCAACTGCGGGGCGAATATGAACATCATGACCAAAGTGGCCACGGTCAGCAGGCCGTCGACGGCGGTTGTCACCAGGCTGCCGGAGATCAGGTCGCGCACCGGCGCGATCGAGTCGAAGCGCGACAGCACGTCGGCCAGCTTGCGGCGCTGGAACCACGGCAGCGGCAGCCGCACCATGTGGCGGAACAGGCGCAAGGTCATGTCCCAGTTCAGCAGCGCCGACAGGCGCAGTGTGACGACGCCGCGCAGCGCCTCGGCGCCGGCGTTGAACAGGGCGAACAGGCCGAAGCCGACCGCGAGCGACATCAGCAGGCCGTGGTCGCCCTTGAGCGCGGCCTGGTCGATCGCCAGCTGCATGTAGAACGGGCTGGCCACCACGTACACCTGCAGCAGCAGCGACAGCAGCAGGATCTGTCCCAGTGCTGCGCGCATGCCCGGCGCCAGCCGGAACCACGACCACAGGCTCAGCGGGCTTTTTTGCTTGCGGCGCTTGAACTCTGGCGCCGGCGCCAGCTCCAGCGCCACGCCGGTGAAAAAGCGCGACACCTCGTCGAGGCCCAGGTCGCTGCGGCCGCTGGCCGGATCGCTGATGCGCACGCTCGTGCCGCGCACCCGCTCGAGCACCACGTAGTGTTGCAGGCCCCAGTGCAGGATGGCCGGGCAGCGCAGCTGGCGCAGCTCGTCCAGTTCGCAGCGCAGCGCGCGCGTGACGAGGGCGTTGGCGGCGGCGATGTCGGCCACCTCGCGCAACGTCAGCCCGCGCGAGGACACGTGGTGCTTGCGCCGCAGCTCGGCGATGTCGACCGGCGCGCCGTGCGACGCCAGCACCAGCGCGACGCAGGCCAGGCCGCATTCGGCCGCCTCGGATTGGAAGGCTTGGTACATATGGATTCTTTTCTGGCTGAGGTGTTGGGGCGGACGCCAGGCCGGCGACGCCGCCCGAACGGCGGCGGCGTCGTGTGCCCGGCGGTTAGCCTCTGGACGGGATCACCTTGCAGTCGAAGCTGGGGCTTTGCGTCCACTGCACGCCCGCCGTGCCGCCGCGGATCGCTTTGAACAGTTCGAGCGACACCGTGACGCTATAGCCGGGGTTCAGGCCGCAGCTATAGGCGGTGGTGTTGCCGAACTTGTCCGTGGTGGTGACGATAAAGTGTTCGGCGTTTCCGGACGTGCAGACTTTGCTGCCGTTCTCCGCGTTGCAGGTCATCTTGATGTCGGCTTTGGGATTGTCTTCCGCCTTGGCCAACTGGATGTCGTTTTGCGCGTCGTCGACCGGCGCATCGGGGTCGGGAACTTCGTTGCCGTGGCCGTCGTCACCGCCGATGTCGCCGGTATCGTCGCCACCGGTGTCGCCACCGCCGTTGCCACCGTCGTCGCCACCGCCGCCGACGTCGCCGCCGCCACCGCCATCGTCGCCGCCGCCGCCATCGCCGCCACCGCCACCGTCGCCGCCGCCACCGTCGCCGCCACCGCCGCCATCGCCGCCGCCGTCACCCGGCTCTTCCTCCTCCAGCGTGTGCACCATGCCGAGCGGCTTGTGCCGGGCCTTGGTCTTGACCGGCAATTCAGCTTTTGCCGCAACGGTGTGTCCTTGTCCGCCGGCGACGGCGTCCATTTCATCATCATTCAAAATTCGCATTTTTTCTCCATGTGGTTGGTTAAAGAACAGACGTGGTGCTACGGTCCGATGAGCGCTCAAGGGACGGGGTCCGGCGGCGGCGCCGCCGGATAAGGGGTGGACGCTTGACGGCGTCAGGGATCGGTGGGCGAGGGCGGCTTTTCGCTGCTGGCGCTGTCGGCTGCGCGCAAGTCGGTGGCGCGTTCGGCCCCCGCTTCGCGCAGCGACGACACGCAGCGCTTTTGCGGGCCATACATGCCTTCGCGCTCGAAGCACGCCGACCAGGCTTCCTGTCGTCGTGACGGCTGGGTGGCGACCACGAGATAGCTGGTGGACTTGTCGCTCCAGTTGCAGGCGTAGCTGTCACCGTCGCGCCGGCAACCGCCGGGCAGGGCGCGCGCCGTCAGGGACGCGGCGGCTGGGGCCGCGGCCGCCGGCGGCACACCGGCCAACGCGGCGTCGAGCGCGCGGCGATCGGCCAGCAGCGAGATCGTATAGCCGGCCTCGCGCAGCAGGGTGATCAAACCGGGACCGTGCGGGCCGTCGGCGAAGTGGGCGGCGCCCAGCGCGTAAAACGGCAGCCGTTCGCGCCGCCACACGGCCGGCAGGCCGGCGACCCAGGCACGGCTGCGCTGGGCAAGTGTGAATTGATCGATCGCCAGTTGTCCTCCGCTCGATGGGGGAACGTCCCGCGCGCCGTATTCGGATGTGCCGGGCCGCTGGGGGAAGCGCAAGGCGGCGCGGGTGTCGTCCAGTGCCCGTCGATACGCGGCGTCGTTGTCGCGATAGGTGGTGTCGCGCAGTGCGGCGCCGGACGTGCCGGCGTCGGCGGGGTCGGTTGCCGGCGGTTGTCCGCTGCGCTCGATCGTCTCGGCGATCATCGCAGCGCGCTGCGCCGGGCGCATCGCGCAGTATGCCTGCAACCAGGTGCCGGTGTCCTCGACCGAGCCGACACGCTTGGGCGCCCCGGCCAGCAGCACGCCCGATTGCGCATTGCGGATGGCGAAGCTGCGCGCGCCGGCCACGGCGGGTATCGCGCCGTAGGCACGCTGGTGCGCGTCCATGAATAGCAGGTAAAAGCGCATGAACCGGCCCAGCGTCGCGATCCGGTCGGCCGGCGAGAGCGCGCGCAGCGCCGCCGGCAGGTCGGGCGGGGCGGGTGGCGCATGCCGGCGCAGCGCAGCGCTGAGCGCCGGATCGAGCGCGGCCTCGGCGCTGCCTTCGTCCGGACAACCGGCCTGGTCGTAGGTTTTGTCGAACCAGGACACACTCGAACGCTCGGCCAGCATGACGCTGCTGGCGGCGAACGCCGGACGGATCACGTCGCGGAAGTACTGGTCCTCCTGCGCCGGCGAGCCGATATGGCTCTCCGGCAGCAACAGCGCGACCCGGCCGTCTTTTTGCGCCAGCAGCAGTCGGGCGCCGAAGCCGTGGTCGTCCGCAGCGGCGCCGGCCCCGCCGGTGGCCAACAGCAGGCAGGCCAGCAGGCAGGCGGGCAAGGCCGCAGCGCCTCGGCGCGTTGTCGTTGTGCGGAATATCATGCGCCGCCCCCTTGCCGGTTGGCCGCGCGCAGCGGATCGAGCAGCCATTGCAGCAGGCTGCGCTCCTCCAGGATCAAGTCGGCGCTCAGGCGCATGCCGGGCGTGAGCGGCCAATCGCGCCCATACGCCGTCAGCGCGGCGCGTTCGAGCGTGACGCGGATGCGGAACAGCTGCTCCTTGGTCTCGATCGGGACCGGCAGTTCGTTGGGCATCACCGGCGCGCTGGCGATGTCGCGCACCACGCCGCGCGACATGCCGAAGGTCTGGTAGGGGAAGGCGTCATACATCAGATGCACGCGTGCGCCGGGCCGCAGCATGCCGATCGCGCGCGACGGCGCCCACAGCTCGACCTCCAGCGCCGGCTGGCGCGGATCGTGGCCTTCGGGGATGATGATGGCCAGCGTCTCGTTGGCCGTGACCGGCGCGCCGGGGTGGGCTTGCAGCGCGGTGACGATGCCGTCGGTCGGCGCGGTCAGGTGGTCGGCGTAGCTCGCCTCCGACATCATCTGCCGCTCGGCCGTTTGCGCCTCGGTGTTGTCGGTTTCCGAGCGCGCCATGCGTGACTCGGCCTCCAGGCGCGCGGCCTGCGCCGCCAGCTGCACCAGCAGGCTTTGCTGCTGCGCCTTTTCCCGCTCCAGGCCGGCCAGGGTTTGTTTGGCGGCGAGCAGGTCGTCGTCGCGGCTGCGCATGGCCATCGGCGAGAGCATGCCCTGGTCGGTCAGCGTATGGGCCGCCGCCACCGATTGCTGCTGGATGTCGATGCGCGACTGCTGCAGGCGCCACGCCTCCTGCAGCCTGACGACGTCGTCGGCCACGCTGCGGCGCCGCTCGGTGACCTCGTCGAGCTGGCGCTGCAACTGGTCGAGCCGCGCCCGCGCCTGCAGCCGTTGCGCGCGCAGCTGGCTGTCCTGACTGCGGCGCAGGCTGTCGCTGAGCGAGCCGCCCAGCTGCAGGCGCGGCGCCGACGAGATGCCGATTAACTCCTGGCCGGCGCGCACGTTCTGGCCCTCGCGCACCAGCACCTGCTCGGCGATGCCGCCGCGTCCGGCGATGATGCGCAGGCTGCCGGCCACCGGCGTGACCTGGCCGAAGACGTTTTCCTTGTGCGCGTATTGCGTGGTGCAGGCGAATCCCGCCGCCGTCGCCAGCAGGGCGGCGAAAAACAGCGTCATCGCCCAGCCGGAGACGCCCAGCAGCCGCACCGGCGCGCCCATCCGCGAACGCGCCTCGTCGAGCGCCTCGGGCCGGAACAGCGCCGCCGGCGCGGGCGCGACGGCCGCCGGCACCGAGGCGGGGGCGTGAGCGGTCAACGCCACGTCGGGCGGGGCCATGTCAGGCCGCCCGCGCCTGGTCGGCGGTCGCCGCTTGTTGCTCGTCGAGGTAATCGGCCAGCTCCAGCGCGAAGTCGTCGAGCGTGAACAGGCTTTGCACCATGACCGTGCCGATCGAGGTGGCGATGTACGGCGACACCGCGCGCTCCTGTTTGCGCACCAGCACGTAGGCGTCCTCGGCCAGCAGCAGGCCGTGCACCGACAAGGCGTGCACCGCGTGCCAGAAGGCGTTGTGCTGCGGCGAGGTCAGATCGTCGACGAACAGCACCGGCAGCCCGTTGGGCGCGCCCTCGATCAGGTTGCGGCGGCCATACGCCTTGCGCTCCTTGCGGATGGTGAAGGCGTTGAGCGTGATGCCGCGTTCCGCCGCCGAGCAGATCAGCGCCGTGATGATGGGCACGGCGGCCGATTCGACGCCGGCGATCTGGAATGGACGGGCGCGGTAGGTTTCCTCGAAGCGGCTCCAGAAGTGGTGGCTGATGGTCTGCAGGCTGCGGGCGTCGAGCAGGGCGCTGCGCAGGTAGAACTGCCAGGTGTAAAAGCCGGTGCCGTTCATCGACGGCATCTCCTTCGATTTCGGCGGCACTCGGAAGATGCCGTGGTCGTTGATTTTGTTACGCAGGATTTCGATATCGTGCGGCGTCGTGTGAGCCATGACTGTTCCTCCGAAAAGTTCGCCGTTGCTTTGAATGCAACCCGGAATCCATAGTAGTGTTGTTTGAAAGGGATGCCAACGAGGAAAGCATTACGATTTGGTAATGCACTTGTAATGCGGTTCGATTGACATGCGGCGCCTGTCCGGCGCAGCAAACTGGCCGGCCGGGATATTTCCTTGAAGCTGGCGATGGCGGCCTCGTTATATAATCGAGTATATTGCGGTGGACGGGGAACTTAATGACAAGGAAATCTATGCGGGCTTTGAACATGACGATGGCAACGGTCCTGATGGCCGTATTCGCGACGGCGTCTGCGACCGACATCACGGTCTCGGCGGCCGCCAGCCTGACCAACGCCTTCAAGGACATCGGCGCCGCCTATGAGAAGGATCACGCGGGCGACAAGGTGCACTTCAACTTCGCCGCTTCCGATCCGCTGGTCCAGCAGATCGGCAAGGGCGCGCCCGTCGACGTGTTCGCCTCCGCCGACCAGGAAGCGATGGACAAGGCCGAATCGCTGAAACTGCTGGCGCCCGGCACCCGCCGCAACTTCGTCACCAACAGCCTGGTGCTGATCGCGCCGGCCAATGGCACGCTGGTGCTCAAAGGCATCGCGGATTTACAGCAGGCCGGCGTCACCCGCGTGACGATGGGCAATCCCGCCAGCGTGCCGGTCGGTCGCTACGCCAAACAGGCCTTGGAGCAGGCCAAGCTGTGGGCAGCGGTCGAGCCCAAAGCCATCTTCGGCACCTCGGTACGGCAAAGCCTCGACTACGTGGCCCGTGGCGAAGTCGATGCCGGGTTCGTCTACGCCACCGACGCGATCGTCCAAAAGGACAAGGTCCGCGTGATCGCGACCGTGCCGACCGCCACTCCGGTCAGCTATCCGATCGCCGTTGTCGCCGCCGGGCCGCAGCCTGCGGCCGGACGCAGGTTCGCAGACTATGTGCTGACCCCGGCGGCGCAGGCGATCCTGGCCCGCCACGGCTTCGGCCGTCCATAGGACCGGAGCGCGCGGTTGGACATTTTTTTTGCCGAACCGGCCTGGATCGCGCTGCGCCTGTCGCTGAAGGTGGCGCTGTGGGCCACGCTGATCGATCTGGTGTTGGGTATTGCGCTCGGCTATCTGCTGGCGCGCAAGCGCTTCCCCGGCCGCGAATTGCTGGACGCGCTGCTGACCCTGCCGATGGTGATGCCGCCGACGGTACTCGGCTATTACCTGCTGGTGGTGATCGGACGCGAGGGCGTGCTGGGCGCCTGGTTGCAGCAAACCTTCGGCATCAACCTGATCTTCACCTGGCAGGCGGCGGTGATCGCGGCGGCGGTGGTGGCGTTTCCCCTTGTGCTGAAGGGCGCGCGCGCGGCGTTCGAGTCGGTCGACGGCCAACTGGAGCAGGCCGCGCAGGTGCTGGGCATCCCGCCCTTCGGGGTGTTTCTGCGGGTGACGTTGCCGCTGGCGTGGCGCGGCGTGTTGGGCGGCACGCTGCTGGCGTTCGCGCGGTCGATGGGCGAGTTCGGCGCCACCTTGATGGTCGCCGGCAGCATTCCCGGCAAGACGCAGACCTTGTCGATCGCCGTCTACGAAGCGGTCCAGGCCGGGCAGGACGATAGCGCCAATTTGTTGGTCATCATCACGTCGGTGGTGTGCATCGCCGTGCTGATCGCGGCCAATAAATTGACGCCGAACCGCAATCTCCAGGGCTGACCATGCAAATCAAAGTCGACATCGCCAAGACCCTGCGTTCCGGCGCGCGCACTTTCGAACTGGACGCGCGCTTCGAATCGGCCAGCCAGCGTGTGGTGATCTACGGTCCGTCCGGCGCCGGCAAGAGCCAATTGCTGAAAGCGCTGGCCGGCCTGATGACGCCGGATCGCGGCCATATCGAACTGGCGGGCCGCCGCCTGTTCGACAGCGCCGCCCGTATCGACCTGGCGCCGCGGCGGCGACAAGTGGCGTACCTGTTCCAGGATTACGCCTTGTTCCCGCACCTGAATGTGCGGCAGAATATCGGCTTCGGCTTGCAGCGCGGCTGGCGCAATCCCTTGTCGCGTGTGGATGGCGAGACCATCCGCTATTGGTTGCAGGCGTTCGAACTGGATCAAGTCGCCCACCAGTTGCCGCACGAATTGTCCGGCGGACAGCGCCAGCGCGTGGCCTTGGCGCGCGCGCTGGCGCCGCAGCCGACCGCGCTGCTGCTGGACGAACCGTTCGCCGCGCTCGATCCGGGCTTGCGCGAACGCATGCGCGCCGAGCTCGACACCGTGCAGCGCAAGCTGGCGATACCGATGATTTTGATCACCCACGATCCCGAGGACGCGCGGGCTTTCGGCGATCACGTGCTGCGCATGGAACAAGGGCGTATCGCCGATGCGGAGGAACAACCATCATGAAGCCGGCCATGGAATTGCAAGGCAACGTCTGGATGACCATCGGCGGCCAGAAGCTGGGCGGACACGAACGCGTGGCCTTGCTGGCGGCGATAGCGTCGACCGGCTCGATCACCGGCGCGGCCAAGGCGGTGGGCATGAGCTACAAGGGCGCGTGGGACGCGATCGAGGCGATGAACAACCTGGCCGGCGAGCCGCTGCTGGAGCGCGCCGCCGGCGGCAAGGGCGGAGGCGGCACGCGGTTGACCGCGCGCGGCGCGCAGCTGGTCGAGAACTTCCGCAAGATCGACGCGGAGCACCGTAAGTTCGTCGCGCATCTGAGCGGGCAGTCGCATGCGCTGGCCGATGATTTCCTGCTGCTACAAAGGATGAAGATGAAAACCAGCGCGCGCAACCAGTTCAGCGGCAAGGTGGTCGACTTGAAGCAGGGCGCTGTCAACGACGAAATCACGCTGGAGATCGTCGGTGGCCAGCATATCGTCGCCACCATCACGCGTGACAGCAGCGACAGCTTGGGCTTGACCATCGGCGCCGACGCGTTTGCGTTGATCAAGGCGTCGTCGGTGATCGTGGTGGCTGAGATGGGAACGGCGCGCTTGTCCGCCCGCAATCAGCTGGCCGGCAAAGTCACGCGTTTGCAGGCCGGCGCCGTCAACACGGAAGTGAGCATCGAACTGCGCGGTGGCGGCGTGATCGCCGCCATCGTCACGCGCGAGAGCGGAGAGGCGCTGGCGCTGCAAGTCGGTAGCCAAGTCGGCGCCGTGTTCAAGGCATCGAGCGTGATTGTCGGCACGCCCGCGTAGTCGTGTGGTCCGGTTACGAATTGCCCTTGCTGCCCTGACGGCTCCCGGTCTTGGCCGATTGCTCCGAACCGGTGCTGCTGC
Source organism: Duganella sp. AC237 (assembly GCF_979254035.1). NCBI lineage: Bacteria > Pseudomonadati > Pseudomonadota > Betaproteobacteria > Burkholderiales > Oxalobacteraceae > Duganella > Duganella sp. AC237. Next base: position 2,263,854 of record NZ_CEEDEW010000003.1, read on the forward strand.
GCGCGTTCCCGGCTGCGGCGTTTTTCTCAGCATTGGCGCGCGCGGCGGATTGACGGCTTTCGCCGCCCTTGCGCCCGATCTGCGCCATATGTTCGCGATCCCGGCTGACCGCCTCGCCGCCTTTCTGGCCGGCGCGGCGGGCTTCCTCCGAGTCGAATTCGTGTGCCGTGCCTTTTTGGTGGGCGGCCTGGCCGCCCTTGCTGGCAATGGCGCGCTGGGTGGCTTCGTCCATTGCCGCGAAACCTCGCTTGGCGGTGCCTTTCGGCTTCGGCTGGTCGTTTCCTGAGTTATTACTATTACTTGCCATAACTTCCTCCTGAGATGTGTAGTGGGTCGTCGTCGTGGTTCCGCCGGGTGGGTAGTCGGTTGATAAGCAGCGACGCATTTCGCTGCTCTGCATGGTTAGAGTTGCAAGGTTGACGGAAGTTCCACCGGGTCTGAAGGGACGCCATTGGCGAACCTCGTCGTGTGCTTTGGTTAAAAAAACGCCGGGGTCGCGGCCCGGCGGGTTATTCGGCACAGAGATAGACGCCGGTGAGGCGAGAAGGTTCCAAAAATGCACGATCGTTCTAGTTTTACCGGATGAGCCCAGCCGTGCGACAATACCGGCCTTGTTATTGTTCCGTTGATATCGAAATCTACCGTGATGGCCATGACTAAACCCGCAAATCCCGAATACATCCTGAGTTTTTCCTGCCACGACCAGCGCGGCATCGTGCATCGCGTTTCGGGTTTTCTGGCCGATCACGGCTGCAACATCATCGATTCGGCGCAGTTCGGCGACAGCGAGTCGCGCCTGTTTTTCATGCGGGTGCACTTCGCGCTGGAAGACGGCGCCATCAACGACGAGTTGCTGCGCGCCGACTTCGGCCTGCTGGCGGCCGAGATGCAACTGACCTTCGACATGCGCGACGCGCACTACAAACCGCGCGTGATGCTGATGGTGTCAAAGATCGGCCATTGCCTCAACGATTTGCTGTTCCGCTACAAGAGCGGGCTGCTGCCGGTGGAGATTCCGGCGATCGTGTCGAACCACATGGATTTCTACCAGTTGGCGGCCAGCTACAATATTCCGTTCCACCACCTGCCGCTGGCCACCGGCGCGCCGCAGGAAGCCAAACTGGCGCAGGAAGCCAAGGTCATCGAGCTGATGGACACCCACAAGATCGACCTGGTGGTGCTGGCGCGCTACATGCAGATCCTGTCGCCGGGCCTGTGCACGGCGTTGAAGGGCAAGGCGATCAACATCCACCATTCCTTCCTGCCCAGCTTCAAGGGCGCTAAGCCGTACGCGCAGGCGCACCACCGCGGCGTCAAGCTGATCGGCGCGACCGCCCACTTCGTCACCGGCGATCTGGACGAAGGTCCGATCATCGAGCAGGACGTCGAGCGGGTCGACCATTCGATGGACGCCGAGACCTTGTCGGCCATCGGCCGCGACGTCGAGTGCGTGGTGTTGGCGCGCGCCGTGAAGTGGTTTGTCGAGCACCGCATTTTGCAAAACGGCGACAAGACTGTCGTCTTCAAATAAAGAGATTGACCGATGGCCCTCAAAGCAACAATTTACAAAGCCGACCTGCAGATCGCGGACATGGACCGCAATTTCTACGAGACCCAGTCGCTGACCCTGGCGCGCCACCCGTCCGAGACCGACGAGCGCATGATGGTGCGGCTGCTGGCGTTCGCGATCCACGCCAACGAGGCGCTGACCTTCACCAAGGGCTTGTTCGACGTTGAAGAGCCGGACATCTGGCAGAAGGATTTGACCGGCGCGATCCAGCTGTGGATCGAGGTCGGCCAGCCCGACGAGAAGGTGATCCTGAAGGCCAGCGGCCGCTCGGAACACGTCTATGTGTACAGCTACGCGGCCACCAGCCATATCTGGTGGAAAGCGCTGGCCAACAAGGTCGAGCGCTGCAAGAACCTGACCGTGATCAACCTGAACGCCGACGCCACCGAGCAGCTGGCCCGCATGGCGCAGCGTTCGATGCAGCTGCAATGCACGATCCAGGACGGCCAGATCTGGCTGACCGACGGCACCACCACCGTGGAAGTCGGCCGCGAGACCTTCAAGGCCGAGCGCTAGGGTTTAACCGCGGGCTTAGCGCACCACCGCGCCGCCCTTCATCACCCACTGGACCCGCTCCAGCACCGTCACATCCCTGAGCGGTTCGCCGTCGACGGCAATCATGTCGGCGAACTTGCCCGCCTCGATCGTTCCGATCCGGTCGCTCCAGCCCAGCAATTCGCTGGCGTTGACGGTGGCCGTGCGGATCGCCTGCGCCGGCGTCATCCCCAGCTTGACGAGCACCGCGAATTCGCGCGCGTTCAAGCCGTGCGGATAGACCGCCGCGTCGGTCCCGAACGCCACCGGCACGCCGGCCTTGATCGCGCGGCCGATATTGATGCGCGCCTGCGGCAACACCACCTTGGCTTTTTCCAGCAGCGGCTTGGGCAGCTTGATCGCCTCGGCGTTTTCGATCAGCCAGTCGCCCAGGTAGAGCGTGGGCACCAGCCAGGTCTTGTGCTCCTTCATCAGTTTGATGCCTTCGTCGTCGATGTACGAGCCGTGCTCGATCGAATCGACCCCCGCCAGCACCGCCAGCCGGATGCCTTCGCCGCCGTGCGCGTGGGCGGCCGCCTTGCGTCCGAGGCGGTGGGCGTCGCCGATGATGGCCTTTAATTCTTCCAGAGTGTATTGCGATGTGCGCGGATCGTCGCCGAACGAGAGCACGCCGCCGGTGGCGCAGATCTTGATGACGTCCGAGCCGTATTTGATGTTGCGGCGCGTGACCTTGAGCGCCTCTTCGACGCCGTCGGCCACGCCCAGGCCGGTGATCCCATATTGCGGCGCGTGCAAGGTGTCGTCGCAGTGGCCGCCGGTGATGCCCATGGCCGGCCCGGAGGCGGCGATGCGCGGGCCGGGCACGTCGCCGTCGTTGATGGCGTCGCGCAGGCCGATGTCGGTGTAGCCGTCGGCGCCGACGTCGCGCACGGCGGTGAAGCCGGCGTTGAGCGTCAGGCGGGCGTTCTTGGCGCCCGTCAAGGTCGAGCGCGGAATCGATTTGGCGACGATGGCGTAGCCGGCGTCTTGCGGGTCGCCGGTCAGGTGGGTGTGGCTGTCGATCAGGCCGGGCAGCAGGGTTTTGTTGCCCAGATCGATGACCTTGGCGCCGGCCGGGATCGCCAGCTTGCTGCCGGCGGCGGTGATGCGCTCGCCGCTGACGAGGACCACCGCATCGTCGATCAGCGTTCCCTTGCGCACGTCGACCATGTGCGCGGCCTTGATGGCGGTAACGGCGTCAGGCGGGGCCGGTGAGTCGGCCGCTGCGGCGGCGGAGCTCAATAGGATGGCAGGCAGCGACAACAGCGCGAGGCGGACGGATGAGGCGATGACGTTCAAGTATTTCTCCCTGTGGTTGCGGTTTTTTTGAGGCGCGACAAAGTGGGCTCGCCAGCAAGCGTACTCGTCAATGATGTCAAACGCTACACTTTGTCGATGAAAAGTCACAGCGATATGTTGTATAAGCAGTTATTCGGGCATCCCGAAGTGGTCCGGGATCTGCTGACGGGATTTGTTTCGGCGGAATGGACTGCTTCGCTGGATGTCGGCGCGTTCGAGCGTCTCAACGCCAGCTATGCCAGCGAAAACGGCAAGACCCGCCACGAGGATATCGTATGGCGGGCGAAAATCGGCGGCGACTGGGTCTATTTCTACTTGCTGCTGGAGTTCCAGGCGCGCTCCGATCCGTGGATGGCGTTGCGCATGCAGGTATATGTCGGATTGCTCTGCCAGGACCTGGTGGCGCAGCACCGGCTGACCCGGCACGGAAAGCTGCCGCCTGTCTTGCCCGTCGTGCTGTATCACGGCCGCAAGCCGTGGCGTGCGAGTACCGATTTGACCAAGTTAATGCTGCCGCCGCCGGAGGGGTTGGAACGTTTCCAGCCAAGCCAGCATTGCTTGCTGATCGATCAGCACAGGAACCTTGGCGGGGACGGCCGGTCTAACGTGCTGGCGATTCTGTTCCGGTTGATGCGTTCGCGCACCGATGCGCAGATGCGCGAAGCGTTGGGCGTTTTTGCGCAAAGACTGCAATCGCCGGATATGTCGCGTGCCCGCGATAGTTTGATGCGCTGGGTGCGGGCCGTGTTGCAGGACGAATTTTGCGAGACCGAGATCAGCATGGAGGAGGGGCCGATCATGTTGTTTGACCAACGATTCAAAAAGTACGAGGACTTGCTGGAATATGAGGCGATCGAACGTGGTCGTGCCAGGGGAAAAGAGGAAGGACGGCAGGAAGGACGGCAGGAAGGCGCGCTGCTAGCTTTGCAAGGCGTGGTGCAGAGCTTGGTCAGCGATAGTCAGGGGAGGCTTTCCGTCGACCTCAGCGAGAATCCTCGCTGCCGATGAGGATGAACTGAGGCGCTGGATTAAATCGCTGGCCTGCGGCGCCAAGGCCTGGCAACTATTTGCCGGGCCTTGACGCCTGATGTCGCGCTTACCGCGGCGCCGCGCCCAAGCGCTTGATCGTGCCGGAGCCGCGGATGTTCTGGCTCACCTTGGGATCGCCGTAGTAGCCGATGTCGCCCGAGCCGGCCACGCTCAGGTTCAGCGTTTTGCTCGCCGACACCGTCGCCTCGCCGGAGCCGCCGATGCTCACCACGGCGTCGCGCGACGCCAGCTTTGCCGCCTGCACCTCGCCCGAGCCGCCGATCGAAATCTGCAGGCGCTCAACGGCGCCGCCAACCTTGAGGTCGCCGCTGCCGCCCAGCGACACGGCGAGCGACTCCGCCCGCAGATCGGCCACATTGAGTTCGCCGGAACCGCCGATGTCGAACTGCATGCGCTCGACGTGCAGCTTGTCCGCCGCCACCGCGCCGGAGCCGGCCACCGAGACCCGCTCCAGCGTGCGCGCCATAACGACGATCTTCATGTTGCGCGTTTCCAGCGACATGTTGTTCTTTGCCGGACGAATCCGCAAGGTGCCGTTTTCCACCACCGTCTCGACCAGCGCCTGCAGGTTGTCGTCGGTTTCCACAATGACACCCTCGGTGTTTCCCTGCCGGATCTCGACGTTGCCGCTGACGCTGGTGGCAAAAGCAGTGAAATGGCCGACTTCCCGGTTCTGTTTGACGATCTTGCCGTTGCCTTGGACGCGGTCGCCGCCGACCCAGCTCAACGGGCCGGCCAGCACCAGGTTGGCCGGGGCGGCCACCGCCAGCATGCCGGTGGCGAGGATCAGTACGCGCAGTGTGCTGCGAACGGTGGTGGTGGTCATGCTGTTCTCCTGGTTGGTCATCTTGAGGTTGGATACTACGCAACCGGGGCCGCCGGCGACACCTGGCTGCGACAGAATGCATTCTGGGCGTGCTGGAATGCGTTCCGCCGGGAAGTGACGAGGCGGGCGGCGGCCGACGGCGGCCCCGGAACCGGCATGAGGTATCATTCGGCCTATCCCGCAAAACCCTCGCATCACCATCGCGACACCTATCTGGAATCACATGCTTATCATCACCATCAAACAGGGCAAGGAAAAGAGCTTGCTGGCCGGCGACCCCTGGATCTACCCGACCGCGATCGACAAGGTCGACGGCAAACCGCAGGAAAAAATGAAGCCTGGCTCGACCGCGATCGTGCAAAGCTCCGCGCGCCAGTTCATCGGCCGCGCCGCCTATAACTCCAAGTCGCAGATCCGTGCCCGCATGTGGAGCTACAAGGAGGACGAGCCGGTTGACCACGCGATGATGAAGCGCCGCGTCAAGGCCGCCGTCGTCAAGCGCGCCGCCGCCATCCGCGCCGCCGGCCCCAACGCGCTGGTGCCGGTGATCCTGGGCGAGGACGACGGCCTGTCCGGCCTGCTGGTGCACGGCTGGGGCGGCGTCGACGGTTATCTGATCTGCCAGTTCCAGTCCGGCGGCGTCGATGCCTGGAAAGTGCCGATCGTGCAGGCCCTGCTGGCGGAGACCGGCTGCCCCAACGTCTACGAGCGTTGTGACGACCTGATCCGTAAGGGCGAGGGCCTGCCGTTGTTCTCCGGCGCGCTGGCCGGCGAGGAGCCGCCCGAACACGTACTGGTGCTTGAAGGCAATCAGCGTTACAGTATGGACTTATGCACCGGCTTCAAATATCCGAAGCTGAAGAGCTAATGCCCATGCCCCGGAGAGCACTGACCAGATGGAAAATTACCTGTCGTCGCAAATACGCACGCTGACCTATATCGAGAACGAAGACCACCCGGTTTTCGGCACGCTGGTACAACAGATTCTGCACCTGCTGAACTCCAAGCTCATTTTCAGCGACATCCTGATCCATCAAAACAGTCCGCTCCTGCTGCGCCAGCCCAAGGGGCTGGTGGCGGTGACCGATTCGCCGATCACGCGCGAGGAGCTGGAAGAGTTCTTCGAGGTCGTCGAACCGAACTGGTCCGAGCGCATCCAGGACCGCGCCTTCGACCGCGCGGTCGACCTGCACACGGCGCGCATCCGCGCCAACTGTTTCACTTTCCAGGGCAAGAAGCGGCTCGGCTGCGTGATCCGGCGCTTCCCGAAGGAGCCGATGCCGCTCAACGAACTGGGCCTGCGCCGGCATGAGCAGAACTTCGCCAAGCTGACCAGCGGTCTGGTGTTGATTATTGGCGACACCTGCCAGGGCAAGTCGACCACCATCGCTTCGATGCTCGACGAGATCAACAAGCACCGTTCCGGCCACATCATCACCATCGAAGACCCGGTCGAAACCCTGATTCCGCAGCGCCAGTGCGTCATCACGCAGCGCGAGGTGGGGTTTGACGGCGACGTCGAGAGTTTCTATCTCGGCGCGCTGGACGCGCTGCGCGAGCGGCCCGACGTCATCGTCATCGGCGAGATCCGCGACGCCCAAACGGCGCAGGAGGCGCTGGCGCTGGCCGAATCCGGTCCGCTCGTGCTGGCCTCGCTGCATGCGCGCTCGACCGAGCTGGGCTTGCAGAAGATGGTGCGGCTGCTGGGCAACTCCGAGGCGCAGTCGCAGGCGCTGGCGCACGCTTTGCGCGGCGTGCTGTGCCAGGCGCTGCTGCCGTCGGTGGAAGGGGAGCGCTACTACCTCGCCACCGAATGCCTGACCTCCAACCCTGAGGTGGTCGAGATGATCGCCGGCGGGCAGCTGTCGGCGCTGCGCGGCTGGATGGCCGGCAAGACCAGCGAAGGCTGCCACACGATGAACGCGTCGCTGCGCGTGCTGCTGGCCGAAGGCAAGATCGGCATTGACGACGCCCGCAACGCCACCACCGACCGCATCGGCTTCGCCGAGCACCATTAATCCAGCGGAATCGCCCGGTATCGGTTGACCTCGTTGCCATCGACGGGCGGGGCATTGTTGCCCCAGGCGCTGCGCAGGTAGGATACGACTTGCGCCACCTCGTTGTCGTTGAGCACGTGGCCGAACGGCGGCATGCTGTACGGACGGGGATTGCCGGCCGTGCCTGGCGCGAAGCCGCCGTTGAGCACGATGCGAATCGGATTGACCGCCTGCTCCATCGTCAGCGCGCGGTTGCCCGCCAGCGGCGGATAGCCCGGCGGCATGCCGGCGCCGCCATCCCCATGGCACTCGGCGCAGTGCTGCGCGTACAGCTTGGCGCCCGCCGTCAGGAACGCCGTCGCCTGCGGCCCCTTGTCGCGCTCGAACTCCGACTTGACGCCTTGCGCCGGCAAGGCGCGCAAATACGTCGCCATCGCGTTGATGTCGCTGTCGTTCAGATGTTGCAGGCTTTCCCGGACCACCTCCGCCATCGGACCGAACACGGTGGCGCGTGGCGAGACGCCGGTCTTCAGCAGCGCGGCGATGTGGTCTTGTTGCCAGTCGCCCAGGCCCGCTTCGGCATCCGAGTTCAGCGACGGCGCGTACCAGCCCAGCACCGGTATCAATCCGCCCGACAGGCTGTCGCCGCTCGATCCGCTTACCGCGCCCAGCGCGTTGCGCGGACTGTGGCAGGCGCTGCAATGTCCAAGGCCCTGCACCAGGTAGGCGCCCCGGTTCCAGTCCACCGACTGCCCGGTCTCCGGACGGAACACCGCCGGCTTGAAGTACAGCGCGCGCCACGCCGCCAACATGATCTGCTGGTTGTACGGGAAACGCAATTCATGCGGGTGGTTGGCCTGGCTGACGGCCGGCACCGACTGGAAGTACGCGTGCAGCGCGTCCGAGTCGTCGCGCGTGATGCGGGTGTAATTGGTGTACGGGAAGGCGGGGTACAACAGCCGCCCGTCTTTCGATTTGCCGTTGTGCAGCGCGAGCCAGAAGTCGTCGGCGCTCCAGCCGCCGATGCCGGTGGCCTTGTCCGACGTGATGTTGGGCGAGATTACGCTGCCGAACGGCGTTTTGAGCGCGCGGCCACCGGCGTATTGCCGGCCGCCGCGCGTGGTGTGGCACGCCATGCAGTCGCCGGCCTTCGCTAGATAAGCGCCACGGGCGATTTTCTCGGTGGCTGACAATTTTGCGGTCACGCTCGGCGGCGGACCGATATCGTCGCCACCGGTACGGAACATCATGAAGAGCACGCCGGCCACGACCAACCCGACCAGTCCCGCCAGCGTATAAAAGATTTTTTTCGTCATCGTCGTCCCCGCGCTCATTTGGCGCCGTTCGGCACGCTGCCGCATGGCTGCGGCAACGGCATGGCGATACTGGCGGCGCTGGCCGGGCGCGCGGCGGCGTCGGGCGGTTGCTTGCTGAGCCAGGCGGAGACGGCGGCCACGTCGGCCACGCTCAGTTTGCCGGCGATGTCGGCCATGCAGTCGGGCGCGGTGGCGCGGCGCACGTGGCTCTTCCACGCGCCGAACTGGGCGTTGATGTAATCGCTGGGCAGGCCGATCAGCCCCGGAATGGCCGGTTCGACGCCGTACAGCGCGGCGCCGTGGCAGCCGACGCAGGCGGGGATTTTTTTGGCCGGATCGCCGTGCCGCACCAGCGCTTCGCCGCGCGCCAGGCTGGCGGCGGTCGCGGTGGCGCCACTGCCGGCTTGGGCGGGCGGGTAGGGCGGATGCTGGGCGGCGAAGTAGTCGGCGATCTCGCGCAGGTAGGCGTCGGGCAGATGGTCGACCATATAAGTCATCATCGGATAATTGCGGCGGCCCTCGCGGAAATTGAGCAGCTGGTTATACAGGTAGCCGGCCGGCTTGCCGGAGATGCGCGGGAAAAAGGCGTCGCCGCGCTCCTTGACCGCATGGCAGGCGATGCAGGCGGCCACGCGCTGCTCCAGGGTGTCCGGCGGCGTGGCGGCGGCCACAGGCAGGCTCAGCGCCAGCAGCGCGGCCAATCGTATGGTGGAAAAAGTAAGCATACCGTTCCTGGTCCCTGATTATTCCAGACAGGATACCCCGGTGTTGCCAGAAATGACAGTGGACAGAACGTCTAAGCGTCAGGTTGCGGCGGCTTGGGCGCGCGCGGCAGCTTGACCGGGCGCAGCGGCGGCAGCTTGCCGCCGTTGGCGATCCAGTGCCGGTACACGCGCAGCGCCACCTGGGCGTCGTCGGCGGCGTACAGGATCTGCTTTTCGTTCAGGCGCGGCAGTGCCCAATTGGTTGTGGAAATCTTCTTGGATTTTTGCAGCTTCTGGCCGAAGAACCTGGCCACCGCCGTCTTGGCGCCGAGGTCGTTGCGCTGGCCCGGCGTGCGCAACGCCACCGACAAGTCCACCACGCCGGCGGCGCGGATCGCCAGCTTGGCGTGCAGCCGCTTGACGTCGTCGGACAGGCCGAAGCCGACCTTCAGCGGCGCCGGCTGTTCGAGGATCGCTTGCAGCAGCTCGAGCGTGTGCGCCGGCGTACTGCCGCCGATCTGGAACAGATAGGCTTTGTCGTCGGTGGAAAATTGAATCAGGTGGGGGCCGGTGGACGTCTCGCCTTTGACAAATGTCGGCTTCGATTCGGTGTCGAAGCCGATGGCGTCGGCCGCCAGCAGGGCGGCGCGGGCGGCAAGCGCATGCTCCGGGGTTGTCACCAGTTGCACATCGGCGATCCGCAGACCGACGTAGGGCGGAAGCTCGGCCTCCGCCGCCGGTGCATGCCGGTGACCAGGCGACTGAGCGGGCAACTCGGCCAAACTTAACCCTTGCGCGAGAATTTCGCGGTCAGCTGGTTCAGTTTGTCGGTGCGCACGCGGGCCGCTTCTTCGGCCGCCGCGGCGTCGCGTTCGGCCTTCTTGCGTTCGGCTTCTTTCTTGAAGCGCTCCTGCAATACCTGGGTGGCGTGGGCGCGGTGCGTGTCGGTGACTTCGGCGCCGGGCGTGCCGTCGAGGTCGTGGCGCACCTTGGCTTTTTCCATCACTTTCAGGTAACGCAGCGAGCCGGTGTGGATGCCCAGCGCCGAGCGCATGGTCTTGCGGTCCAGTTCGGGCATGATCGCCAGGATCTGCTTGTCGATACCGATCGACAATGGCAGAAAATCGCGGAACGCCGGGAATTGGGTTTGCAGCTGTTTCAACAGGGTGCGCGGGGTCAGGGCCGCGGTGGCCGGAGCGGATGCGGCTGGCTCGGTCGCCAAAGGCTGAGGGGTAAGGCTAGTGTTCATCGACTTCGTAGGTTAAGCAAGAGGCGCCAGCATATCATGCGCCCTCCGGGATTGCAGTGCCTTTTAGGCTAGCGTGCCGGTTTGCTCACACTCCGGCCAATGGCAGATGGACGGCAGGTGCGGCGGCGGCCTAAAACGTGTATAATGCTTGACGCACCAATTGCAGGGCGGTGCGTTTCAGTTTGGTACAGGATGCGATCGGTCTGACACGGGCATGTGCCCTTGTTATATGGTTTTAGGATGTCGGATATGTGATTTATTCATTATCCTGATGTCTCGCTATACGGCATACTTTGCCCTCTCCTCATTCTTCACTGAAAAGAGAAACAAGCCCGTTGCTGGAAGCGGGCTTTTTTTATTCCGCAGATAATCGTCAGCTAAATTACAACATTTCCATCCATGCGCACTGGTAACGGTCGGCGCGGGCTATGGCATTTTGTATTTTCTGGCGAATACGCATTGAGAGACTTTTAATGACAAAAACGCCGAAAACTTTAACGTTGTCCGTCAAGGCCGCCCGCACCAGCTCCGCTCCGCTGGTGGTGCCAAAGACGACTCTATCCTATGTGATCGATAATGCGCAAGAGGCAGCGAGCAAAGTAACGGTAGTCAAGAAGAAAACGCGTCTGAGCGCCGCCGCCGAAGCGGCCCAGGCCGAGGCCCAGGTGGCCGTCGAGTCGCCGGTCAAGACCGTCAAGGTGGCGCGCAAGGGCGCGCTCGCCGGCGCCGTCGCGGCCGACGAGCCGGTCGCCGACACGGTGGTGGTCAAGGCCGCGCCGAAGTCCAAACTGGTCAAGGCTGTCAAGGTGGCCGCCGATCCGGCGCCGCTGACCATCGTCACCGCCGGTCCGGCCGTCAGCCAGGTTACCGATGCCGCCACCTTGGCGTCGATCGACACCTCCGGCTATCTGCTGCCGAGCGTCAAGGTGCCGGGCCGCCGTGGCCGCAAGCCGTCCGAATTCACGCCGGAAAACGACGAAGTCGCGGCGTTGAACGCCGTCGAGCGCGCCGAACTGAAGGCCGTGTCGAAAGCACGCGAGCGCAAAGCCAAGGGCGGCGCCGCCGACATGCTGGGCATGGACCCGAAAAGCTCGGCCGAGGACCTGGAGCGCCGCCGCAACCAGATCAAGAACCTGATCAACATGGGCAAGGAGCGCGGCTTCCTGACCTACGCCGAGATCAACGACCAGTTGCCGGAAAACATCGTCGATCCGGAAGCGATCGAAGGCATCATCGCGACCTTCAACGACATGGGCATCGCCATTTATGAGCGCGCCCCGGACGCCGAATCGCTGCTGCTGACCGACAGCGTGGCCACCGTCACCTCCGACGACGAAGTGGAAGCGGCCGCCGCGACCGCGCTGTCGACGGTCGACTCCGACTTCGGCCGCACCACCGACCCGGTCCGCATGTACATGCGCGAGATGGGCGCCGTGGCGCTGCTGACGCGCGAAGGCGAGATCGAGATCGCCAAGCGTATCGAAGGCGGCTTGAAGGACATGATCCAGGCCATTTCCGCCTGCCCGACCACGATCGCCGAGATCGTCGCGCTGGCCCGCAAGATCGAAGCGGACGAGCTCAAGGTGGACGAAGTGGTGGACGGTTTCGTCGACCTGAACGAAGCGAACAACGCGCCGGCCGTGGCCGCCGCGCCGGCCGCGCCGTCGGATGACGACGAGGAAGAGGAAGAAGAAGTCGAGGAAGAAGACGGCGACGCCAATGGCGGCGCGGCCGGCTTCTCGACCGAGCAACTCGCGCAGCTGAAAAAAGCCGCGCTGGAAAAGTTCGACGTCATCTCGACCCAGTACGACAAGATGCGCAAGGCCGCCGGCGGTTACGGCTCGAAGGCCTATGTCGCCGCGCAGGAAGCGATTTCGGCCGAACTGCTGGGCATCCGTTTTACCGCCAAGGTCGTTGAAAAGCTGTGCGACACCCTGCGCGGCCAGATGGAAGAAGTGCGCCACATCGAGCGCGCCGTGCTGGAGCTGTGCGTGAACAAATGCGGCATGCCGCGCGCCCACTTCATCAAGGTGTTCCCGGGCAACGAGACGGACCTGGACTGGGTCGACGGCGAAGTCGATTCGGCCTACCCGTACAGCGCCATCCTGGGGCGCAACGTGCCGGCCGTGAAAGAGCTGCAAAAGAAGATGATCGACCTGCAAGCGCGCGTGGCGCTGCCATTGGCCGACCTGCGCAAGATCAACAAGCAGATGGCCGCCGGTGAAAAACGCGCGCGCCAGGCCAAGCGTGAAATGACGGTCGCCAACTTGCGTCTGGTAATTTCGATCGCCAAGAAGTACATCAACCGTGGCCTGCAGTTCCTCGATCTGATCCAGGAAGGCAACATCGGTCTGTTGAAGGCGGTCGACAAGTTCGAATACCGTCGCGGCTACAAGTTCTCGACGTATGCGACCTGGTGGATTCGCCAGGCCATCACCCGTTCGATCGCCGACATGGCCCGCACCATCCGCGTGCCGGTGCACATGATCGAAACGATCAACAAGATGAACCGCATCTCGCGTCAGATCATGCAGGAAACCGGCAGCGAGCCGGATCTGGCGACGTTGGCCGTCAAGATGGAAATGCCGGAAAACAAAGTACGCGAAATCATGAAGATCGCCAAAGAGCCGATTTCGATGGAAACGCCGATGGGCGAGGACGGCGATTCGCAGCTGGGCGACTTCATCGAGGACAACACCACGTTGGCCCCGCTCGATGCCGCGCTGCACGCGTCGATGCGCAACGTCATCAAGGAAGTGCTGGACTCGCTGACCCCGCGCGAAGCGAAGGTGCTGCGCATGCGCTATGGCGTGGAAATGTCGAACGACCACACCTTGGAAGAAGTGGGCAAGCAGTTCGACGTGACGCGCGAGCGGATCCGCCAGATCGAAGCGAAGGCCATGAGCAAGCTGCGCCAGCCGTCGCGTTCGGACAAGCTGAAGACGTTCCTGACGCAGAACTAAGCGTCGGACAACCAAACAGAAGGGAGGCCAAGTGCCTCCCTTTTTTTGTCCGCTGAATGCCGCTCCGCCACGGAGGCCATGCATGCGTCGCCGGCGGCTCAACAATGGCCGATTGCGGCGTTCCGCCTAATCCGCGCTACGTGTCTCCCCGAAATGTAATACGATCGCGGCCGCCCCGGCCATCGCGCGATACCCGCTATCGTTCGGGTGCAGATGATCGCCGCTATCGAAAGCGGCCGACAGCCGCGACGGCCGCTCCGGATCGCGCAACACCTTGTCGAAATCGGCGACCGCGTCAAACTCGCGCGATTCGCGTATCCACGCATTGACCTCCTGCCGTTTCGCCTCCGCCACTGCGGAATGCACGAACGGCCTGCCGACGCCGCCATACGGCAACAAAGTCCCGCCGCAAACTTTCACGCCTTGCCCATGCGCCAGCCGTATCAATGCCTGCATGCCCTCGATAATCTGCCGCGCCGATACCTGCTCCGACGCCGACGCCAGCATATCGCCGGCGCTGATGTCATTGATTCCTTCGTGCAGCACTACCCAGCGCACGCCCGGCTTGTCGAGCGCATCGCGCTGAAACCGCGCCAGCGCACTTGGCCCGACGAATGGCTTGCTCGGACCATTCAGCAGGCGGTTACCCGCGATGCCCGCGTTGACGACGGCGATCGACGACTTCGTCAAGCGCTCGGCGAGCAGGTCCGGCCAACGTGCGTTGGCGTCGTCCGTCGAGCCGATGCCGTCGGCGATCGAGTCGCCCACCACCACGATGGCGTGCGCGTGGCGGCCGGAGGCGACCTCGACATCGGTGAGGAAGTAGCGGCTGTCGTCGGTTTCCGCTCCGGTGAAGCTGACGGCGGCCGTCGCGTCCGTACCGTGCAGGATGTACGCGGTCTGCATGCCGGCGCCGTGGATGGTGGAAGTGCCCGCGCCGGCAGGCAGGTACAGGCTAACCGCCAGTTCCCGCAGCGGTGCCACGTCCATGTCGAGCACGTCGCTCAAAACGCTGTCGCCGCTGGCGATGGTCACGGCCGGCCGGCCATTGAAGGTCAACGCGTGATCGCTCCCCGGCTCGATCGCCGGGCCGGCCGCCCGCAGCGCCACATGCGCCGCCCCGATGCTGACAGCGCCGGTGCCGTGCAGATTGGACAGGCGGATGCGCACGCTGCCGCCGCCGACGCTGGCGCGCACAACCTGGCGGATCGTTTGCGCCGGCAGCGCGGGGCCGGCACTGTCGGGCGCGGCAGTCCAGGTCGTGACCCAGTTCGAGGTTGTCGCCGACATGGCCGGCGCCCAGCTTCCAGCCAGGGTGAGCGCAAGCGCGAGCAGTGCGGCAGTGAAGCGTGGACAGGCGAGTTTCATCGATCGATTCCGTGACTGTTGGAAATTTAATTTCTTCAGTCTACGGAAGTCATGCCATTCGTTCAACGCTTGTGGCCGCATAGTGGGTATGCGCGCGCCGCATGGCGGCGACGCAGCCGCTCAGTCGGTATTGAAGTGGGTAACGCCGTGGTCGAACCGGTGCAGGACGTCGAACACCTGGTGCCGGAACCACTGGTGCTCCGGGTCCTGGTGATTACGCGCATGCCACAGCAGCCAGTAACGGTAGACGGGCGCGTCGAACGGCAACGGCTGCCAAACGATGCCCGCCTGCGCCGCCAGTTTGACGGCGATGTGCTCGGGGATGGTCAGCAGCAGGTCGTTGTCGCTGACGATGCGCAGCGCCGACGAGAAAAACGGCACGGTCAGCCGCACGTCGCGGCGCAGGCCTTGCCGGGCCAGCGCCTGGTCGACGAAGCCATCCTTGTCACTGCCGCCGGTGATGCGGGCGTGCGGCCAGCGCGTGTAGTCGGCCAAGGTGAGCGATTGCCCCGCCAGCGGGTGCGTGGCGCGCATCGCGCACACCGGCCTGTCCTCGCCCATCGCGCGGCCATGCAGGTTGTCCGGCACGATGTCGGCGATGGTGGCCACCAGATCGACGCCCTCATCGCTGAGCAGGCGATAGTAGCCGGCTTCCCATAGATGGAAGGACACGCCGGCACGCGGCGCGTTCGCAGCGATGGCCTCCACCAGCGGCGGCAGCATGTGGTCGGCCAGATAGTCCGAGCCGGCGATCGAGAACGTGCGCGCGCAGGTGGCGGCGTCGAACACGGGGCCGTCCATCATCGATTCGAGCGTGAGCAGGGTGGCCTTGAGTGGCCCGCGCAGGGCTAGTGCCCGCTGCGTCAGCAAAAAGCGCTGGCCCTCGCGGATCAGCAGCGGATCGCCGAACTGGCTGCGCAATTGCGCCAGCTGGCGGCTCAGCGCCGACTGCGTCAGCCCCAGCATGGTTGCCGCCAAGGTCAGGTTGCGGGTCTCCAGCAAGACGTCGAGCGAGCGGAGCAAGTTTAGGTTCGCTATTTTTTCCACGGGGTCTGGCCGGCGGCGCTGGCTTTGGCGAACACTTCCTGTTCGCTTTTTCATGGGGGTCAAGTCTAACATTTCTACACGAGCTCGTCCCTGAAGGCAGTCTACCGCCGGGGGCGTGTAGAAATGTTAGACTTGACCCCGGAGCTTAAACTCTTAAGACAGTCTACGGCCAAGTTCGTGTAGCAATGGCGGACCTGACCCCGGAGCTTATTGCATGAACCAGCCGTGGCTGACGACCAGCGATTGGCCGGTCAGCGCGTTCGACGGGAAGCTGGCGAACAGCAGCGCGACTTCGGCGACGTCTTCCACCGTAGTGAATTTGCCGTCGACGGTGTCGGCCAGCATGACTTTTTTGATGACGTCATCCTCGGAAATGCCCAAGGTCTTGGCTTGCTCGGGGATCTGCTTGTCCACCAGCGGCGTGCGCACGAAACCGGGACAGATGACGTTGGCGCGCACGCCGTGCTCGGCGCCTTCCTTCGAGACGGCCTTGGCCAGGCCGATCAGCCCGTGTTTGGCCGTGACGTAGGCGGACTTGAGCTTGGAGGCTTCCTTCGAGTGCACCGAACCCATGTAGATGACGCTGCCGCTGCCGGCCTTGTACATGTGCGGCAGGCAGGCCTTGGTGGTGAGGAAGGCGCCGTCGAGGTGGATCGACAGCAGCTTTTTCCAGTCCTCGTACGGGAAGTCCTCGACCGGGTGGATGATCTGGATCCCGGCGTTGCTCACCAGCACGTCGATCCCGCCCCAGGCGTCGACCACGGCGGCGATGCCGGCGTTTACCTGCGCTTCGTCGGTGACGTTCATGGCGACCGCCATCGCCTCGCTGCCGGCCGCTTTGAGCTCGTCGGCCGTGGCCTGGGCCGCTTCCAGGTTGAGGTCGGCGATGACGATCTTGCCGCCTTCGCGCGCGTAGATCAGGGCGATTTCCTTGCCGATGCCACTGGCGGCGCCGGTGACGACGCAGACTTTGTCTTTCAGTTTCATGTGCTGGCTCCTTGGGTTGGGTGTTGGGACATTACACGCCATGCGGTTTCGCATGTCGATGCTCCAACGTACAGTGCACCACCTGGCTGAAGGGAAGGTTAAGGCGCGCGCATGTTGGATTGAAATCGGCCCACGTGTCACAGTGGGGATTGGCAATTATCCGGTCAAGGTTAGCTTTACGACCGCGCCCCGTTCGGCGCCGTTGCTTACTTCCAACCTCGCGCCCAGACGCTCGGCGCGCTCGCGCATGCCGACCAGACCGTAGTGGCCGCGCCGCTTGCCTTGGTCGAGGATGTCGTCCGGGATGCCCTTGCCGTCGTCGCGCACTTGCAACATTAGCACATCGGCGCCGAAGTCCAGCTCCACCACGATGTCCCCGGCCTCGGCGTGGCGGAAGGCGTTGCCGATCGCTTCGCGGCCGATGGCGAACAGGTCGTCCCGCAGCGCGGCGTCCAGTTGCCAGGGCGTACCGCGGACTTCAAGGCGGTAGCGCGCCGGCAGTACCTCGGCCAGGCCGTTGCCGAAGCATGCCAGCGCCTCGGCCAAGGTTTCGTCGCCGCTCGACGCCGAGCGCAGGCCCATCACCTCGTCGCGGCCCTCGACCAGCGCCCGTTCGATGTAGCCGATGCCGCGCTCCATCGCGGCGCGCGCGGGCAGGGCGGGCGGGATCTGCTCCATCGCCGCCTGCATCATCAGGATCGTGCCTTGCGCCTGTTGCAGGAACGTGTCGTGCAGGGCGCGGGCGATGCGCTCGCGCTCGCTCACGCGCTCCAGATGGCGTGCCTCGATCAACCTGGCCACCTGCGCCAGCCGCCAGCGCCACGCCAGCGCCACCAGCGCTATCAACAGCACCCCGCACAGCAGCTTGAACCAGACGCTTTGCACAAACGTCGGCGGCAGCGCGATGTCGAGCGCGGCCCCCTGCGTGTTCCAGACGCCGTCGCGGTTGGCGGCGATCACTTGAAAACGGTAGTTGCCCGGCTCCAGGTTGGTGTAGAACGCTTCGCGCCGCCCCCCGCTGTTCTGCCAGTCCTGGTCCACATCGTCGAGTTTGTAGCGGAAGGCGCCGCGCTCCGGCACCGACAGTCCCAGCGCGGTGAAGGCGATATGCAGGTTGTTCGCCCCCTGCGGCAGGCGCAGCGGCTTTGCCGCGTCGTAGCGCTTGCCGTTGCTGGAGACCGAGAGGATTTCGACCGGCGGCGGCAGCGGGTCGCGGCGGATGGCGCCGGGCGTGATCAACATCGCGCCGCTGGTGGTCGACAACCATAGCTTGCCGTCGGTGGCCTGCACCATGGACGGGAACGGGCCGCTCGGCTGGACGGTGCCGGTCAGGCCCTCTTCGCTGCCCAGCAGTTCGTACGCCACCCGGGCGCCGTCGCGCACGAAAGCCCTGAGCTGGTCGGCGCCGATGCGAAAGGCGCCGTCGTGGCCGTGCAGCCAGAGTTCGCCGTCATCGGTGGCGACGATGCCGCTGATGCCGCGCAACTCGTGGCCGTCGGCCGCCAGCAGCGGCACGAAGCGCCGACCGTCGTAGCGGGCCACGCCCGATTCGCCGGCCACCCACAGGTTGCCGCCGCGCTCGTAGATGCACAGCACGTTGCCGATGCGCAGGCCGTCCCCGGCGCCCATGACGATTGCCTTTCCGTCTTCCACGACAGCGATGCGGTTGCCCTGGTAGCCGACCCACAGCCGGTCGCGGCTGTCCGACAGCAGCGACATCACCCGCAGCTTCGGCAGCGACGGGTACGGATGCTCCCACTTGCCGTCCCGGTGGCGGAATAGATCGTAGTTCAGATAGCTGGCCCACCAGTCGCCATTGCGGCTTTGCGCCAGCGCGTAGATGGTCGAACTGTCGCGCAGCGGCGCCGGCGGCGACGGGATCAGCGGTTGACCGGACCGCGCCGCCTGCCAGATGCCCCGGTAGCTGCCCAGCGCGCGGCCGCCGGCGCCGGCCGCCGAGCTCCAGAAGCCGCTGTCGAGGGCGGCGTGCTGGCGGCCTTCGGCGTCCATCAGCCAGGCGCTGGTGCTGGAGTTGCTGAGCCAGACCTTGCCGTCGGCGTCGGCCGCCAGGCCCGGCGTGACGATGGGCTGGTCGCTCGGCAGCGGCACGGCGCGGTGCCGGCGGAAGCGATCGAGCCCGGTCGCCGTGCCGAACCAGATATTGCCGTCGCGGTCTTCAAAAAAGGTCTGCGGACTCAGGCCGCTCAAGCCCTGGTCGCGCGTCAGGCGCTGGCGCGGGTCGGGAAACACGTCCGGCAGCACACGCTCGACGTGGGCGTCGCTCGCCAGCCACATCGTGCCGGCGCGGTCGAACCACATGCCGCTGCCCGGCAGTTCCGGCTTGGGCGGCCTGGCGCCGGCGACCGGCGCCGTTTGCGACAGGCGGTAGTTGGCGTCGGTCCCGTTCGATACCCAGACGGTGCCGTCGGGCCCGGCGGCCAGCGAGGCCAGCTCCATGTTGCCGGGACTGGCGACGCGGTAGCGCGTCTCGCCGGCGCGTCGGTAGTAAACGCTGTTCGAGGTCGAGACCCACTGCGTGCCGGCGCGGTCGAACAGCACTTGCCAGACAGCCTGGGGCGGATCGAAGCCGCTGTCGGGGCCGATCCGCACCCAGCGGTCGCGCGCGCGGTCGAGCCAGGCCAGGCCGCGCGCGGTGGTGGCCCACAGCACGCCGTCCGGGGCGGTGGTGAAGCTGTGGGCGGCGCCGGGCGGGAAGCCGTTGTCGGCGCCGTAGTGCGCGGCCTTGCCGTTCTTGAACATGCTGGCGCCGCCGAAGCGGTAGCCGACCCACAGGCCGCCGTCGGGCGCGGTGTGCAGCGGCAGCACGATGGTCGACAGCAGCGGGTGGCCGCCGACCTGGTCGCGGCGTTCGAAGTTGACGCCGTCGAAGCGGTACAGGCCGGTGGGCGTGGACAGCCACAGCCAGCCGTCCGGCGTTTGCGTGATAGCCTGGACTTGCGCCGGCGCGCCCTGGGCGGCGGTCCAGGCGCGGTGCGCGTAGTCGGCCAGCAAGCGTGCGTGCTGGGCCGCCCGCCCGGGCGGGGCCGGGGCGATCAGCGCGCACAGTGCGCCGACCATCAGCAAGCGGGCGCGCAGGCGGGTCCAACTGGTGATGATGTCCATGACAAAAAGCATAGTGGATTCCGCGCAAGCGGTGAAAAAGCCAAAAAAACGCCCCGGGGATGAGTCGGGGCGCTGGTCCTTCAGTCGACGGTGAGGCGGCTTAGCCGGTGTTGCGCAAGCCGGCCGCGACGCCGTTGATCGACAGGTGGATGCCGCGGTGGACCCGCTCGTCCGTTGCCTTGGCCGGATCGACCGTCAGCGCGCGGTGGCGCTTGATCAGCTCGACCTGCAAGTGGTTCAGCGGATCGAGGTAGGCGATGCGGTTCTGGATCGAGCGCGCCAGCAGCGGATTGCCCGTCAAGCGCTCGGACGCGCCGGTGATGTCCTGCAGGATCGCCAGCGTGTTGGCGTGCTCTTCGGTGATGCGCTTGAAGATGCGATCGCGCAGTTCCTTGTCCTGCACCAGGTCGGCGTAGCGCGAGGCGATCGCCAGGTCGGTCTTGGCCAGCACCATGTCCATGTTCGACAGCAGCGTGGCGAAGAACGGCCATTCCTTGAACATCGATTGCAGCTGGGCCAGGCGTTGCGGTTTGTCGCCGTCGGCCACCCAGGCGCCGATGGCGCTGCCGAAGCCGTACCAGCCCGGCAGCAGCAGGCGGCACTGGCCCCACGAGAAGCCCCATGGAATCGCCCGCAAGTCCTCGATGCGCTTGGTCGACTTGCGCGAGGCCGGACGCGAACCGAGGTTCAGCTCGGCGATCTCGGCGATCGGCGTGGCGCTGAAGAAGTAGTCGGTGAAGCCCGGGGTTTCATAGACCAGGTTGCGGTAGGCCTTGTAGGCGCGGTCGGAGATCTCCGCCATGATCGCCTCGAACTGGCTGAGCTGCTCCAGGTGGGCGCTGTCTTCCGACTGCGGCATCAGGCTCGCTTCCAGGGTCGCGGCGACCAGCAGCTCGAGGTTGCGGCGGCCGATGTCCTTGTTGGAGAACTTGGAGGCGATGATCTCGCCCTGTTCGGTCAGGCGGATCTGGCCGTTGACGGTGCCGTGCGGCTGCGCCAGGATGGCCTCGTAGCTCGGACCGCCGCCACGGCCGACCGTGCCGCCCCGGCCGTGAAACAGGCGCAGCTTGACGCCGGCTTTTTCGAACACCGTCACCAGGTGGGTTTCGGCCTTGTACAGTTCCCAGGTCGAGGTCAGGAAACCGCCGTCCTTGTTCGAGTCCGAATAACCGAGCATGACTTCCTGGATCTGGCCCTGCTTCGCGATCAGGCCCTTGACCAGCGGCAGCGCCATCACCGCTTCCATGATGCCGGCGGCGCGTTGCAGGTCGGGGATGGTTTCGAACAGCGGGATGACCATCAGGTCCAGTTCCGCTTCGGCCTCGCCCGCGGCGATGCGCAGCAAGCCCATTTCCTTTTGCAGCAGCATCACTTCCAGCAGGTCGGACACGGTTTCCGTGTGCGAGATGATGTAGTTGCGGATCGCGCGCGCGCCGTAGCGGTCGCGGATCTGGCGCGCCGCGCGCAGCACGCCCAACTCGGAATCGGTCTCGTCGGAGTAGTCGATGTACGGCGAGTACAGCAGGCGCGGTTGCGACAGCTCGCTCAGCAGCAGCGCCACCTTGGCGTCCTCGTCGAGCGAGGCGTAGGCGGGCTCGCCGCCGGCCTTGGCGAACAGCTCGGCCAATACGCGCTCATGGATGTCGGACGACTGGCGCATGTCCAGCGACGCCAGGTGGAAGCCGAAGATGTCGGCCGCGCGCTTCAACGTCGACAGGCGCGGGCGCACCAGCACTTCGCCGTGGTTGGCGGTGAGCGACTCGACCAGCGTTTGCAGGTCGGCCGAGAACGCGGCGGCGCTGGCGTACGGCTCGGCGTGGCCCACTTCCTTGCGCAGGATGTTGGTCGCGCCCAGGGCGCGGGCGGTGCTGGCCAGGCGCGCGTAGATGCCGATCAGGGCGCGGCGGTATGGTTCGTCGGCACGGTGGTCGGAGGTGTCCGGCGACTGGTCGGCCAGCGCCTGCAGGGCGGGGGTGCAGCCGATCATCAGGGTGGAGATCGACAGCTCCGCGCCCAGGGTGTGCGCCTCTTCCAGATAGAAGTCGAGGATGGTGGTGGCCTGGCGCACCAGTGCGTGCTGCATGGTGCCGCCATTGACGTTGGGATTGCCGTCGCGGTCGCCGCCGATCCAGCTGCCCATCTGCACGTACGGCGCGTTGATCGGCTTGACTTGCGGCTCCTGGTCGTCGGCCGGCGCGCTACCGTAGTGTTGGGCGATGTCGCTCTCGATGTCATCGTACAACCCCGGCAGTTCGCGCAGGAAGGTGGTGCGGTAGTACGACAGCGCGTTTTCGATCTCGTCGGCCACGGTCAGCTTGGTGTAGCGCAGCATGCGGGTCTGCCACAAGGTGGCGATGCGCGCGCGCAGCAGATGCATATTGGCGGATTTTTCCTTCGGCGTCAGCGGCAGGTCGCGCTCGGCCAGCAGGCGGGCGATGTCGTGCTCGGCGTCGAGGATGGATTTGCGCTGCACTTCGGTCGGGTGGGCCGTCAGCACCGGGGCGATCAGGGCCTGGTCGAAGAATTCGCCGACGGTTTGCTCGCTGACGCCGGCTTCCTTGAGCTTGCACAGCGCGAAGTTGATGCTGCCTTTCTGGGCGTTCGAGCCGGCCAGCAGGTGGGCGCGGCGGCGGCGGATGTGGTGCTGGTCCTCGGCGATGTTGGCCAGGTGCGAGAAGTACGAGAATGCCCGTACCACCGAGATGGTCTGTTCGCGCGTGAGGATCTTCAGCATGCCGTCCAGTTCCTTGGCGGCGCCGGCGTCGGCCTCGCGGCGGAAGCGCACGGCCGTTTGACGGATGGTTTCGACCACGGCGAACACTTCCTCGCCTTCCTGGTCGCGCAGCACGTCGCCCAGCAGGCGGCCGAGCAGGCGGATATCTTCTTTAAGGGGCGCGTCCTTGTCTACTTCGGTGGCCGCGCCGGGTTGTTCAGCGATGTTGTCGTCGATTGCACTAGATTGTTTTGCCATGTGATAAGCCGCAAAGATGTGAAATGTCGGTGCAAAGGCTGGTAGCCCGGTTCTGCATGAAGGTGAGCATGATAAAATTTGTGATCTTAAACACGCGCGATTTACTGGCCAGCGCCGGTGAGCGTCAGCTACAGCGAAAGAACTGGTTTTGAAAACATCCGAAGTGGTCCAAACTCCCCCGTCCAGATTGGTGATCGCGTCGCGGGAGAGCCGCCTGGCCATGTGGCAGGCGGAGCATGTTCGTGAACGCTTGACATTATTATATCCGCAGTGCGATGTCAAAATTGTCGGAATGACGACAAGAGGTGATCAAATTCTGGATCGCACCCTGTCGAAGGTGGGCGGCAAGGGCCTGTTCGTCAAGGAACTGGAAGTAGCGATGGCCGAAGGCCGCGCCGACCTGGCCGTCCATTCGCTCAAGGACGTGCCGATGGAGCTGCCGGAGGGCTTCGCGCTGGCCGCCGTGATGCTGCGCGAAGACCCGCGCGACGCCTTCGTCTGCAACGACTACGCCACGCTGGCCGAGCTGCCGCCGGGCGCCATCGTCGGCACCAGCAGCCTGCGCCGCCAGTCGCTGATCGCCGCGCGCTATCCGCACCTGGTGATCAAGCCGCTGCGCGGCAACCTCGACACCCGCCTGGCCAAGCTCGATCGCGGCGACTACAGCGCCATCATCCTGGCCGCCGCCGGCCTCAAACGCCTGGGCCTGTCGCAGCGCATCCGCGCCGTGCTGGCGCCGGAGGACAGCCTGCCGGCGGCCGGGCAGGGCGCGATGGCGATCGAAATCGCCGAACGCGACGATGGGCTCGACCTGAAAGCGTTGCTGGCGCCGCTCAACGACCTGGCCACCGCGCAGGCCGTCACGGCCGAGCGCAAGGTGTCGAAGGTGTTCGGCGGCAGCTGCCAGATTCCGCTGGCGGCCTACGCCACCGTCGAGGACGGCCAGATGCATCTGCGCGCGATGGTCGGCACGCCGGACGGCAGCCGCGTGGCCAGCGCGGAAGTGCACGGTCCGGCCGCCGATCCCGAGGCGCTGGGCCTGCAAGTGTCCGAGCTGCTGCGCGCGCAGGACGCGGTCGGCATCCTGGCCGTCTGCCTGAGCGACGCCGCCCAGGCCGAGGAGGAGGCGCGCTCGCGCGAGCTGAACGCCGACGGCTCGACCGGCGCCCAGCCGGTTTGATGACCCTCGGATGACACTGGGATGACCGGCATCGTCGTCATCACCCGTCCCCTGGCGCAAGCGCGGCCGCTGGCCGCCCGCGTGGCCGCGCTGGGCCGCGAGGTGGAAGTGCTGCCGCTGCTGGAGATCGCGCCGCTGCCGGATCAATCCGCGTTGCGGGCCGCGCTGGCGCGCTTGTGCGCGCCCGCGCCGGGCTATTCGATGGTGGCTTTCGTGTCGCCCAACGCCATCGACGCCGCCTTCGCCCATATTCAACAGTGGCCGGCCGGCGTGACGGCGGCCGTGGTGGGCGAGGGCAGCCGGCTGGCGCTGGCCGCCCACGGCGTCACACCGGACAAATTTAATATCGTCAGCCCGGCCGACAACGGCCACAGCGATTCCGAACATTTGCTGCAAACGCTGGACCTGGCCGCGCTCAAGGACCAGCCGGTGCTGATCGTGCGCGGCGAGAGCGGACGCGAGCTGATGGCCGACGGCTTGCGCGCGGCCGGCGCCCAGGTCGAGGTGGTCCCGGCCTACCGTCGTACCGTGCCGCAATTGACGGCGGCGCTGGAAAGCACCTTGCACCGCTTGCTGGCGCAACAAAACGACTGGATCATCACCAGTTCCGAGGCGCTGCGCGGCCTGTGCGACCTACTGGCCGAGCTCGATATAAAAAGTCCTGGCGGCAAGCCGTCCTGTGTTGTATCGATGCAACAACAGCATTTGATCGTGCCGCACGCCCGAATTGCCGAAACTGCAAGCAATTTGGGCTTTTCCCGTCTGACGCTCACCGGATCAGGCGACGAACGCCTGCTGGCCGCGTTACAATCACGCCTATGAACGATTTGCCTACATTACCCGACCCTGTCGTCTCGCACGGTTCCGCCGCCGAGTCCCCGTCCGCGCCGCTGAAATCGCCGCCCGAACCCCGGTTGCTCGATACGCTGCAGCAGCCGCGCATCCTGCTGGGTGGGGTGGTGGTGCTGGCCGTGTTGCTGGCCGCCCAGACGTGGTCGACCCATAACAAGATGGGCAAGCTGCGTCAGGAAATGGCGCTGCGCCTGCAAAAGGGCGACTCCATCAACGCCGAAACGGGCACCCTGGCGCGCACCGTGCAGGAAACCAGCCGCGAGTTGCAAATCAAGGTTGGCCTGTTGGAAAGCAAACAACTGGAGGCGCAGAGCCAGCAATTGGCGCTCGAGCAGCTGTACCAGGATCTGTCGAAGAACCGCGACGAGTGGGCGCTGACCGAGATCGAGCAAGTGTTGTCGACCGCCAGCCAGCAGCTGCAACTGGCCGGCAACGTGCCTGGCGCGCTGATCGCGCTGCAAAACGCCGACCGCAGCCTGTCGCGCTCGGACAAGCCGCAATTCATCACCATCCGCCGCGCCATCGCCAAGGACACCGAGAAGCTCAAGGCGTTGCCGAGCGTCGATTCGGTCGGCGTGGCGCTGCGCCTGGACAACGTCATCGCGCAGATCGACAACTTGCCGATGCTGTCGGACGAACAACCGACCCTGCCGGCGGCGCCGGAGAAAAAGGTCAAGGCCAGGGTCAAGCCGGTGTTGGACAAGAACGGCAAGCCGGTCGCGGTGGTCGAGCCGAGCGAGCCGAATCCATGGCTGCTTGCACTGCAAAACACCTGGACCGGCTGGAGCACTGAAATGTGGACCGATGTGCGTCAGCTGATCCGCGTGCGTAGCGTGGAAACGCCGGACGCGCTAATGCTGTCGCCGACGCAGGCCTACTTCCTGCGCGAGAACCTGAAGTTGCGGCTGTTGAACGCCCGCATGGCACTGCTGTCGCGCAATGAAACAGCCTTCCGCGCCGACCTGATCGCCGCCCAGGAAGCCTTGGTCAAGTACTTCGACACCCGCGCCAAAAACACCCAAACGGTGCAGTCGCTGCTGCGCCAGGTGCAGACCAGCAATTTGGCGATCGAGATGCCGACCCTGTCGGACAGCCTGAACGCCGTACGTAACTACAAAGCGAAGCAATAGCCATGCGATTATTCCTCTGGTTGGTCGCATTGATGGCCGCGGCCATCGGCATCGCCGTGACGGCGCGTTTCAATCCTGGCAACGTGGTGCTGTTCTACCCGCCGCACCGGATCGACATGTCGCTCAACTTCTTCTGCGTGATCGCGGCGGCACTGTTCGTGTTCCTTTACGCGGTGATCCGCGCCTTGCGCGCCACCCTCAAAATGCCGGCCAAGGTGGCGCTCTACCGCCAGCAAAAGCGCGAGCGCGACGGCAACAAGGGCTTGCGCGAGGCGCTCAAGGCCTTGTTCGAAGGCCGCTTCGGCCATGCCGAAAAGGCCGCCATCCGCGCCTCGGAACTGCCCGAGAACGCCGGCGTCGCCGCGCTGATCGGCGCCCGCGCCGCACACCGCATGCGCCAGGGCGCCCGCCGCGACCAGTGGCTGGCCAAGCTCAACGACGACAATGTCATGAAAACCGCGCGCCTGATGACGATGACCGAATTGCTGGTCGACGACCATCAGCCTGAAGCGGCGCTCGACGCCGTGCGCGAGCTCAACGCCAGCGGCACCCGTCACATTCACGCGTTGCAATGGTCGTTGAAGGCCCAGCAGCAGGCCAAGAACTGGCCGGAAGTGCTGCGCCTGGTGCGCTCGCTGGACAAGCACCGCGCGCTGCATCCGGCATTGTCGGCGCGCTTGCGCGAACTGGCCTACGCCGACCTGCTGTCGGACCAGACCAACGACGCCGAGTCGCTGCAGCGGGTCTGGTCGACGGTGCCGAACAGCGACCGCGTCAAGCCTTACGTCGCCTGCCTGGCGGCGACGGCGCTGAACGCGCGCGGCCTGCACGACGAAGCGCGCAGGGTCGCCGAGGAATCGCTGGCCGCCGACTGGGACGACCGTGTGATCCGCGCCTACCGCGAAGCGGCGGCGCCGGCCGGCTCGGCGGCCTTGCTGGCGCAGATCGAGGCGTGCGAAAAATGGCTGCACGCCCGGCCGACGGACGCCGAACTGGCGCTCACGCTCGGTTCGCTGTGCCTGAAGCAGAAGCTGTGGGGCAAGGCGCAGCGCTACCTGGAGCAGGCGCTGTCGGACGCGTCCGATCCGCGCATGGTGCGCGAATCGCACCTGAAGCTGGCGCAAATGCACGAAGCGCTGCAGCAGCACGAAGAGGCCGCCAACCATTACCGCCAGTGCGCGCTGGCGACCATCCTCTAAAAAACTACGGGGTCAAGTCTGTCATTCAGACACGAGCTGGACCGTAGCAGCGTTATACGGTCCAGCTCGTGTCCGAATGACAGACTTGACCCCCGGCTGATGCGTTAAAAGCTGCGCTTGGCCGCGCCGTGGGCGGGATCGACGTCTATCCCGCCGTTCGATTCCAAAATGGCCGTCGCCCGTTCGAGCTGGGCGGCGTCGGCGGCGGTGACCGTGATCATGCACAAATCGCCCCGCGCGGCGGGCTTGTAGACGTCCTGGTAATCGGAGCCGCCTTTGACGGCGGGGGAGTCGCCCACGTAAAAATTGCTCTCGGCGGGACCGGCCTCGTCGGTGGTGACGTTGACATGGATGCCGTCGCCTTCAAAGCCTTCGGCAAGCAAGCCATTGCGGGCCGCTTCGGCGGCTTCAAAACTGGGCAGCATGCGTACGATCTGGTGATTCATGATCCCTCCACGGTTGCGGTAAATATCCACGCTATCAGAATCTCCTTGCCGGGGGCGCAGGCGAGCTTGTAGGCAAGTGCGACCTATGCGCGCAAGTATTTCGTCAAGTCCGATCTGAAGCATTAAAATTTCCGCACGGTAGTGCTGCAATGCACAAGCGTCCTGGACTTCGTTATAATTACGCAGTAAACATTTGTCAGCACAACAACGAGGAAACCCATGAGCTTGAATAAAGTGCCTTCCGGCCGCGATTTGCCCAACGACTTCAACGTGATCATCGAAATTCCGATGAACGCCGATCCGATCAAGTACGAAGTCGACAAGGAATCGGGCGCGATCTTCGTCGATCGCTTCATGGGCACCGCGATGCACTACCCATGCAACTACGGCTACGTGCCGAACACCCTGTCGGACGACGGCGATCCGGTCGACGTGCTGGTGATCACCCCGTTCCCGCTGATCCCGGGCGTGGTGGTGCGCTGCCGTCCTATCGGCGTGCTCAAAATGACCGACGAGTCCGGTGAAGACGCCAAAGTGCTGGCCGTGCCGGTCGACAAGGTACTGTCGATCTACAGCCACTGGCAGAAGCCGGAAGACCTGAACGAACTGCGCCTGCGCCAGATCCAGCACTTCTTCGAGCATTACAAAGACCTGGAAAAAGGCAAATGGGTCAAGATCGACGGCTGGTACGGTCCGGAAGATGCCAAACAGGAAATCCTGAACGGCGTCGCTGCGTACAACAAGGAAACGGCAAGCAATTCCTGATACCCCGCCGGCCCAATCCGGCCGGCACAAAAAAGCCCCATGCGGCTTTGCCTGGACCTTGGTCCGGCAAGCACACATGGGGCTTTTTTATTTGTCGGGCGTGCTTATTCGCGCGCGGCGCTTTCGGCGGCCTCGGCCTCGGCCTCGCGCCGCAGGCGCGACATGTATTGCGGCGTGATGCCGAGGTAGGAGGCGATCGCGCGTTGCGAGATGCGCGCCTCCAGACCCGGGTATTCCTCGCGGAACGCGGCCAGGCGTTCTTGCGCCGAGGTCTCGCCGCTGCTGTAGGCGCGTTGTGCCAGACTCTGCAAACCATGCATCGCGGCCTGGAGATGATAGTGTTGCATCACCTCATGCTGGGCGCGCAGCGCGCACGACTGCGCCCAGTCCAGGGTGAACCCGTGGATGGTCGTCTCGGCCACCAGAAATTGCACGGCCGGTTGGCCGGTCTCGCCGGTGATCAGATCGGTCAGCGAGGTGGCGGACTCGCCCTCGCGGAAAAACCGCAGGGTCATCTCGACACCGTCACGATTGAAGAATCCGCTGCGCGCGACGCCGCTGGCGAGCCAGTGCACCTGCGTGGCCGGCACGCCGGCATGTTGCAGGAACTCGCCTTTGCGCGCGTGAAACGGCTCGGCGATCGTCGCCAGCAGGTTCGTCACGTTGGTGTAAGACTCTTCACTGACATTGATACGCTTCATCGTGGCGGACTTGAAGCGGTTCCGTTGTTTTATAAAATCTGCATTCATGCTGTGTGTGCCACATTCCTCATAAAACCATACAACGGGGCATAGAGTATAGGCTCGATTGAAAATGCTGTGAAGCAAACTGGTTTCATCTATCGGGACAAAATTGTATCAACCCGATTTTAACCCGTGGATGAAATGTAGGTATCGTCGGGAACCGTTTGCGTGTGCGCCAATCTGACTCAGTACGGGCTGTTTTTTTGCTATCGGAGGAGTCATGATCGAACGCGCTTATCACTGGCATCCTCGACATCGTGCTCGCGGTGCGCCTGCGCAGCCATGCGCGGCCGGGACGCCGATGCGGGCCGGCGCCGTCAGGAAAGAGGCCGCCAACGATCGCCGCGTCGGCGACGGCGCATGACGCCGGCGGGTCAGCATTGAACCGGTTTGCCGAACGGTACGTTCCCACGCGGAGGACTGGATACGATTACAATAAAGGTCCAAGCTACTAGAAGGAGTTACCCATGGACGCAAAAGCCTCCAAGATCGATATCGGCCTTTCCGACGAAAGTCGCGCGAACATTGCCGCCGGCCTGTCAGGCCTGCTGGCGGACAGCTACACCCTGTACCTGATGACCCATAATTTCCACTGGAACGTCAAAGGTCCGATGTTCAACAGCCTGCACCAGATGTTCATGGCGCAGTACACCGAGCAGTGGACCGCGCTGGACCTGATCGCCGAACGCATCCGCGCACTGGGCTATCCGGCACCGGGCACGTACACCGAGTTCGTCAAGCTGGCGACCATCAAGGAAGTGGAAGGCGTGCCGAAGGCGATGGAAATGGTTCAGCATCTGGTCAAGGCGCAGGAAGCGACCGCCCGCACCGCGCGCAAACTGCTGCCGCTGGTGGAAGGCGCCGACGATCAGCCGACCGCCGACCTGCTGGCCACGCGCCTGGACACGCACGAAAAGACCGCGTGGATGCTGCGCAGCCTGCTGGAAGAGTAAGAGACGCTTACGGTAAACCCTGCGTGACATCTGTTCCACGTAGGGCGGATTAGCGAAGCGTAATCCGCCATGCATGCGTCTCGACGGCTCGTCTAATGGCGGATTACGGCGTTCCGCCTAATCCGCCCTACGTGTTTTAGATCGGTTTGAAGGGCACGTGCTCGCCCAGCTCGTCTATATAATTGTTCATGGCCGCCGTCTCCTGCGCCAGGAAATCCGCGATCGCATCGGCAAAACGTTCATCCGCGATCCAATGCGCCGACCACGTCGGCGTCGGCACCAGTCCGCGCGACATCTTATGCTCGCCCTGCGCGCCACCCTCGAAGCGCGCGATGCCGTGTTTGATGCAATATTCAATCGATTGCACATAACACGTCTCGAAATGCAGCCCGGAGACGAATTCCTGCGTGCCCCAATAGCGGCCGTACATGATGTTGCCGCCCACCAGGTTCAACGCCACCGCCACCGGCTCCTCGCCGCGCTTGGCCAGCACGATCATCAGGCTGTCCGGTGCCTCGTCCAGCAGCCGCTCGAAAAACTTCAGGGTCAGGTAAGGCTTGGAGAAGTGCGCGTGGTAGGTCGATACATAGCAGCTATAAAAGAAGCGCAGCACCTCCGGCGTGATGTCGCGCCCGGCCAAATGTTCGAACTTGATGCCCGCATCGAGCACGCGGCGCCGGTCCTGGCGGATCTTCTTGCGCTTCTCCATCTTGAAGCTGGCCAGAAAGGCGTCGAAATCGGCATAACCGGGATTCTCCCAATGGAACTGCACCCCTTCGCGCAGCATAAAACCCGCAGCCTCCAGCGCTTGCCGGTCCTGCTCGTCGGGGAACAGGATATGCAGCGACGACGTCTCCAGCTGCCGGGCCACCTGCAACGCCGCGCGCGCCAGCAGGGCGCGGTTTTCCGAGGTGCGCGCCAGCAAACGGCCGCCCGTCACCGGCGTGAACGGCACCGCCGACAGCAGCTTCGGATAGTAGGGAATGCCGTTGCGATGGAAGGCATCGGCCCAGGCGTGATCGAACACGTATTCACCACGGCTGTGATCCTTCAGATACAGCGGCATGGCCGCCGCCAGCGCACCGTCGCGGTGCAGCACCAGGTAGCGCGGCGTCCAGCCTGTTTGGGCCGAGGCGCAGCGGGTGTCGTGCAACGCGTGCAGAAACGCGTAGGCCAGGGTCGGGTTGTCGCCGGCGATGGCTTGCCACTGCGCCGGGTCGACGTTTTCCAACGAGTCGATGATCGAAAACTCTGCTTCTGACACGCTTTACTCCAGCTCTGATGTTGGCGCCAGTCTAGCCTATCTGGCGCTGATCCGTTGGCGGCGGCGCGTCCGTGGCCGTGCGATAATTGGCTTTTGTTTGGTTGCGCACGCGAAAGACTTTACATGAGCTCGAATTTCCTTAATTTGTACACGCATGATTTCGCCCGGGTCGCCATCGCGGCGCCGGTGTGCCGCATCGCCGATCCGGCCTATAACGCCGAACAGACCATCGCGCTGGCCGGGCAGGCGGCGGCGCAGGGCGCGGCGCTGGTGGCGTTTCCCGAGTTGGGCCTGTCGGCCTACACCTGCGACGATTTGTTCCATCAAAGCGCTTTGCTCGACGGCTGCCTGGACGCGCTCGACACCATCGTCGCCGCGTCGGCGCAGTGGAAGATGGCGCTGGTGGTCGGCGCGCCGCTGCGGGTCGAGCACCAGCTGTACAACTGCGCGGTGGTCATCGCCAACGGCCAGATCCAGGGCGTGGTGCCCAAGACCTATTTGCCGAACTACGGCGAGTTCTATGAGGCCCGCCAGTTCAGCAGTGCCGACTATGCGGTGGCCACCGAGATCGACCTGCTTGGCGAGCGCGTGCAGTTCGGCTCGGGCTTGCTGTTCGAAGTGGCCGACATGCCGCTGTTCAAATTCCATGTCGAGATCTGCGAGGACCTGTGGGTGCCGGTGGCGCCGTCGTCGTTCGCGGCGCTGGCCGGCGCCACGGTGCTGGTCAACCTGTCGGCCTCGAATGCGCTGGTCGGCAAGGCCAATTACCGCAACCTGCTGGTCGGCCAGCAGTCCGCGCGCTGCATCGCCGCCTATCTGTACACGTCGGCCGGCGGCGGCGAATCGACCACCGACCTGGCCTGGGACGGGCAGGGCGTTATCTACGAGAATGGCGATTTGCTTGCCGAGCCGAAGCGCTTTGTCGACGAGCCGACCTTGACCTTCGCCGACATCGACCTGGAGCGCCTGTCGCGCGAGCGCATGCGCATGAACACTTTCGCGCAATCGGTGCAGCGCCACGCGGCCGAGGTCAACAAATTCCGCACGGTGTTCTTCGAATTGGAAATCGGGCGCGAGGAGCCGCTGGCGCTCAAGCGCTGCGTCGAGCGCTTCCCGTACGTGCCGGCCGACGCCCGCCGCCGCGACGAGCGCTGCAACGAGGTCTACAACA
The DNA here is from genome assembly GCF_979254035.1 of Duganella sp. AC237. NCBI lineage: Bacteria > Pseudomonadati > Pseudomonadota > Betaproteobacteria > Burkholderiales > Oxalobacteraceae > Duganella > Duganella sp. AC237. The sequence goes on from NZ_CEEDEW010000003.1 coordinate 2,296,561, forward strand.
TCCAGGTGCAGGCGCTGGCGCAGCGCCTGACGTCGAGCGGCATCCAGAAAGTGGTGATCGGCGTCTCCGGCGGCCTCGATTCGACGCACGCGCTGCTGGTGTGCGCGCGCGTGATGGACAAGCTCAAGCTGCCGCGCACCAACATCCTGGCGTACACGATGCCCGGCTTCGCCACCAGCGAGCGCACGTTGACGCAGGCGCACCAGTTGATGACGCTGGTGGGTTGCTCGGCGCAGGAAATCGACATCCGTCCAAGCTGCATCCAGATGCTCAAGGATTTGAACCATCCGTATTCGGAAGGGCAGGCGCAGTACGACATCACGTTCGAGAACGTGCAGGCCGGCGAGCGCACCAACCACCTGTTCCGCCTGGCGAACCACCACAACGCCATCGTCGTCGGTACCGGCGACCTGAGCGAGCTGGCGCTGGGCTGGTGCACCTACGGCGTGGGCGACCACATGTCGCACTACAACGTCAACGCCAGCGTGCCGAAGACGCTGATCTCGCACCTGGTGCGCTGGGTGGCCGAGTCGGGCGTGATCGGCCGCAACGACGCGCAGGTGCTGTTGAATATCCTGGCCACCGAAATCAGTCCGGAACTGGTGCCGGGCACCGCCGAAGGCCAGCCCGAGCAGCGTACCGAAAGCACGATCGGGCCTTACGAGCTGCAGGATTTCAATCTGTACTATGTGCTGCGGTTCGGCTTCCGGCCGTCGAAGGTGGCGTTCCTGTCGCTCAACGCGTGGAAGGACAGGGAGCAGGGGCGCTGGCCGGATGGCGACCATGTCACGCGCAACCAGTACGACCTGGCGGCGATCAAGAAAAACCTGGGCATCTTCCTGGACCGCTTCTTCCGCACCAGCCAGTTCAAGCGCAGCTGCGTGCCGAACGCGCCCAAGGTCGGCAGCGGCGGTTCGCTGTCGCCAAGGGGCGACTGGCGCGCGCCGAGCGACGCGCAAAGCGTGGTATGGATGGACGAATTACGCTCCATTCCAGTGCAAGAATAGATAAAAATCAGATAAAAACCGTGTAAATGGCCGGTTTTGGGCGGCTTTTTCAGTCGGGAGTGGACAGTAGCAAGTTGTCGATTACAATATACTCAATCGCTTGCGGATCGCCGGCTACAGATTCAATTTAGATTGCCCATAAGGAGAAGTCATGAAACAGATTACCGCTGTGATTAAGCCGTTCAAATTGGACGAGGTGCGCGAAGCACTGGCTGAAGTCAATGTCACCGGCCTGACGGTCACCGAAGTCAAAGGTTTCGGCCGCCAGAAGGGCCATACCGAACTGTATCGCGGCGCGGAATACGTCGTCGACTTCCTGCCGAAGGTCAAAGTGGAAGTGGTTGTCGATGACGGCGTGGCCGAGCAAGTGGTCGACGCCATCATCAAGGCCGCCCGCACCGGCAAGATCGGCGACGGCAAGATCTTCGTGCAGAACGTCGAGCAGGTGATTCGTATCCGTACCGGCGAAACCGGCGCGGACGCAGTGTAAGCTTCTCCACGCAACACATTCCAATGCCGGCCTAGCCGGCATTTTTTTTCGCCTTATATTTTTCGCATATGGTTGTTTGGTTATATTAGTTCGGGTTTTCTAGGTGGATTAGTAATATGGCTAAACTTTCCACTCATCAAGATACCGAGCAATGAATACGAACATCCCTTTCGCACTCGCTTTGTCGCTGCTGGCGGCGACCGCCGGGGCGTCCGATGTGAACGCTGATCCCGAACAGGCCAATGCAACGCTCACCGCCGCCGTCGCCGCCTCCGCCGCCCCGGACGCCGCGCAGGAGGTGGTCGCCCGCGTCACCGTCTCCACCCGCCGCCGCAACGAAACCTCGCAGAGCGTCCCGACCACCATGAGCGTGCTGGACGCGAACAGCCTCGAAAACAACCGCGTCTACCGCGTGCAGGATTTGCAGCAGCTGCTGCCGAGCACCACCGTCAACTATGTCCACGCGCGCCAGATGAGCTTTGCCGTGCGCGGCTTGGGCAACAATCCCGCCAGCGACGGCCTGGAAGGCAGCGTCGGCGTCTATCTCGACAACGTCTACCTGGCCCGTCCCGGCATGGCCGCCTTCGATACGCTGGACATCCAGCAACTCGAACTGCTGCGCGGTCCGCAAGGTACCTTGTTCGGCAAGAACACCACCGCCGGCGTGCTCAACATCACCAGCAAGCAGCCGACCTTCCGCGCCGAAAACAGCGCCCAGTTGTCCATCGGCGAGCAGGGCTACGCGCAAGGCAAGGCGGTGATCTCGGGCGCGTTTTCGGACACGGCCGCCGGCCGCATCTCGCTGTACAAGACGCACGAGGACGGCGACATCACCAACATCCACAACGGCGACAAGGTGCAGGGCGGCGACCGCCAGGGGGTGCGCGCGCAACTGCTGCTGGAACCGAACAACGAGTTCAGCGCGCGCCTGATCGCCGACTACAACGTCGAAGATTCCAACAACGGCACCCTGATCTTCTACAGCGCCGGCCCCAGCGGCAGGTTCCTGACGCAGGCCGCCGCCGTCGGCGCCCATCCGGTCACCGATCCGACCCGGCGCCAGGTCAATCTCGATGCCGGTTCGCATGTGGACGTGCATCAGGGCGGCGTCTCGGGCGAGGTCAACTGGAAGCGCGACGATGGCTACAAGTTCACCTCGATCAGCGCCTACCGCTTCTGGGACTTCACGCCGCACAATGAAGACGGCCTCGACGTGCCGGTGGTGCTGAATGTCGGCGCTTCCACCCGCCACCGCCAGTTCACGCAGGAGTTCCGGCTGGCCACGCCGCTGGGCCGCGACGTCGAATCGGTGCTCGGCGCCTACTACTATTACCAGAACCTGGACAACACCAACTTCACCGTCAACGGACCGCTGGCCGACCGTTTCAACGCCACGCCGGCCGGCGCCTGGAGCAACGTCAGCAGCTACGCCGACGGCCATCTGCGGGTCAACAGCTACGCCCTGTTCGGCCAGTCGATCTGGCATATCGATCCCGACTGGGACCTGACCGCCGGCCTGCGCGCCACCTACGAGGACAAGCTGGCCCGCGTCACGCGCGAGGTTCCGGTCGGCGCCCCGGTCGCCGGCGCGGCGCTGGCCGCGCGCAACGCCCGCTACGGCGCCTACAACTCCGGCGACGTCCGCCTGAACAACCTGAGCCCATCCGCGCTGCTGACCTTGGCGTACAAGCTCGACACCGACGTGCTGGCGTTCGCCAGCGTCTCGCACGGCGAGAAATCCGGCGGCATCAACCTGGCGGTGCCTGGCGCGGCCGGCGTCTCCTCGCTCGAGGTCGACAACGAGAAGGCCAACAATCTGGAACTGGGCATCAAGAGCAATCTGCTGGGACGGCGCGCGCAGGTCAACGCCAGCCTGTTCTGGAACGAGGTGCACGGCTACCAGAACAACGCCTACGATCCCGTCAGCGCCACGTCCTACCTGACCAACGCCGGTGACGTGCGCAGCCGTGGCCTGGAGCTCGACACCAGCCTGGTGGTGGTGCGCGGCTTCACGCTGGGCGCCAACGGCTCGTTCAACGACGTCAAGTACACCAAGTACAAGAACGCGCCATGCCCGGCCGAGCGCCCCGGCCCCTCGTGCGACCTGTCGGGCCGGGCGGCGCTGGTCAACGCGCCGCGCTGGATCGGCAATCTCAGCGCGCAGTACGCGCACGCGCTGGCCGCCAATATCGAAGCCTACGGCAACGTCAACTATGCCTATCGCGCCGCCACCTACGGAACGCTGGACGCGTCCGAGTATTCGCGCATTCCGGCCTACAGCCTGACCAACCTGTCGGCGGGGATCAAACTGAAGAACGGCCCGACCCGCTGGGATGTCTCCGTGTGGGCCAAGAACGTGTTCGACAAGCAGTACTACACCAGCATGTGGAACACCAGTCCCAACGCCTATAACACCGTAATCGGCACGCCGCGCCAGGTGGGCCTGACCGCCCGCGCGGATTTTTAATGGAGACCAGCAATGACCGATAAAATCAACACCACCAACGATCAGAACACCGTGCAGACCAACGGCGCCCGCCGCCGCCTCCTGAAAACCCTGCCGGCGCTGGCGCTGGCGGGCTATGTGCCGGGCGCCCTGGCCGCGAATAAACAGCAGCCGAACATCATCTTCATCCTTGCCGACGACCTCGGCCACGCCGACCTGGGCGCCTACGGGCAGAAAGACATCAAGACGCCGCATCTGGACCGTCTCGCCGCGCAGGGGCTGCGTTTCACCCAGGCCTACGCCAACTCGGCGGTGTGCTCGGCGACGCGTTTCGCGCTGATCACCGGCCGCTACCAATACCGCCTGCGCGGCGGCCTGGAGGAACCGATCGCCGGCGCCTCCGACACGCTGGGCCTGCCGCACACGCATCCGACCCTGCCGTCTCTGCTGCGCAAAAACGGCTACGGCACCGCGCTGATCGGCAAGTGGCACCTTGGCTCGCTGCCGAACTTCGGTCCGATCAAAAGCGGTTACGACAGCTTCTTCGGCAACTACGGAGGCGCCATCGATTACTTCACGCACAAGCCCGGCGTCGGTCCGAACGTCAAGGAGGATCTGTACGAGGACGAGGTGCCGGTGCAGCAGATCGGCTACTACACCGACTTGCTGGGCGCGCGCGCGGTCGACTTCGTCAACAGGCAGAAGGAGGGCAAGCCGTTCCTGCTGTCGCTGCATTACACGGCGCCGCACTGGCCGTGGGAGGGGCCGGGCGACGAGGCGATCTCGCGCGACATCGACAACATCTTCCACTACGACGGCGGCGATCTTGCGACTTATGGTCGTATGGTCGAGTCGCTGGATGCGTCGATCGGCGGTGTGCTCAAGGCGCTGGAGGACAAGGGCCTGGCCGGGAACACCATCGTCATCTTCACCAGCGACAACGGCGGCGAACGGTTTTCCAACAACTGGCCGCTGTCCGGGCAAAAGACCGAGCTGCTGGAGGGCGGCATCCGTGTGCCGGCCATTGTGCGCTGGCCCGGCAAGATCGCGGCGGGGCAGGTGACCGACCAGGTCGCCGTCAGCATGGACTGGCTGCCGACCTTGCTGGCGGCGGCCGGCGGCGCGCCCGATCCGGCCTATCCACCGGACGGCCAGAACCTGCTGCCGACCTTGCTGGGCCAGGCCAAACCGCGCGAGCGTACGGTGCTGTGGCGTTACAAGGCCAACGCCCAGCGCGCCATCCGCTCGGGCGACTGGAAGTATCTGAAAATCGGCGGCAACGAGTTCTTGTTCGACGTCGTCAAGGATCAGCGCGAGCGCGCCAACCTGGCCAAGCGCCACCCCGAGGTGTTTGCGCAACTGAAGGCCCAGTGGGAGACTTGGGACAAGGAAATGCTGCCGATTACCACCGATGTGCGCACCCACGGCGTCAGCGGAAACGTGCAAGCGGATCGCTATGGGGTTGCGCCAGCAGCGCGAATTAGTGACTAATATTCAGTTAGTTTCGCCGACGATAATTCAAAAATCCCCGCTTCCTGCGGGGATTTTCTTTTGTTGTTTATGTTTAGCTTGTGCGGTTAAACAGCGACAGTTCCTGAATAATTATTTGTTCGTTGGTCGCATTAATGTTAATTTGCAATGGACAACAGCAGTTGTGGTATCCATAAAAAAAGTACGGGAGACAATCGAATGACAATGCGAAAGACAATGGCCATCGCCCTGGCCGCGCCACCGCTCGCCCAGCCAGCAGAACAAGCCGCCCTTGCTTTTGCGAAACTTGAAAACGTTGTCATAGTTATCCCGTTCTGACCGACACCCCAACAATGCAAGGTCATCCGCCCATCAGGCGACCGCATGACATGTGCGCATTACATGTTTATCCCATCACGAACCCTATGGAGGCGTAACTTTCCAAAGAGTAATTATCAAGAGACCGGTATCAGCAAGACACAACACTGAGCGTTATGGCTTGTAACTATAAAAACCACCTTTACACGGGGGAGACGAAGTGAGTAAATTACAGAAAACGGCAATCGCCGCAGCGGTCGCACAGGTTGTCCTGCTGCACACTGGCGCGGCATGGGCGCAAACGGCCGACAGCACCAGCGCCGAGCCTGCCAAGAATCCCAACGTCGTCGTTGTGAGCGGCCAGCGCGCCGCCCTGCAATCGGCGCAAAAACTCAAGCAGGACGCCGACGAGGTCGTCGATTCGATCGTCGCCGAGGACATCGGCAAGCTGCCTGACCGTTCGGTCACCGAGGTGCTGCAGCGTATCGCCGGCGTCACCATCGACCGCAACATGGCGGGCGACCCTAACCGCCAATCGGTCGAGGGCTCCGGCGTGTCCGTGCGCGGCCTGACCTACGTGCGTTCGGAAATTAACGGCCGCGACGCGTTCTCCGCCGGTGGCGGCCGCTCGCTCGGTTTCTCCGACGTGTCGCCCGAGCTGATGGCCGGCGTCGATGTCTATAAGAATCCGTCCGCCGAGCAGGTCGAAGGCGCCATCGCCGGCCTGGTCAATCTGCGCACCGCGATGCCGTTCGACTACAAGGGCTTCAAGGGCACGGCAGGCTTCTCCGAGTCCTATTCCACCTTGCGCGAGGGCAAACCTTCGCCGACCAGCACCATCCTGCTGTCGAACCGCTGGAACACTCCGTTCGGCGAAGTCGGCGCCCTGGTTAATTTCGCCAAGGCGAAGAGTCCGAGCCGCTCCGACGGCGTCGGCGTCGATCCGTATTTCCCGCACGTGAACTCCACCGATCCGGCCCTGTACGACCGCTCCAAGACACAATGGATACCGATGGGCGTCGGCTACCGCTCGCAGGACTTCGACCGTACCCGCCGCGGCGATTACGCGGCCCTGCAGTGGAAGCCGAACAAGGATTTGACTGCCGGGCTGACCTACTTCAAGACCCACTATAAGGAAGACCTGGATGAGCACGTGGTGGCCTCGTCCGAGGACAAGTGGTACCAGCAGGTCGCCAGCAGTAACGCGGTGTTCGACAAAAACGGCGCCTTCCAGAGCGGCACGATCTCGAACCCGACGTATAAAGGTTCGCCGTTCAACAGCTCGCAGCGTATCAATACGCGTGAGTCCGACACGGCCGACACCTCGCTCAACGTCCAATGGCGCGTAACGCCGGACCTGACCTGGACCAACGACTTCCAGCACGTGCACTCGACCACCGAAGGCTTCGACGCCGACGTATCGACCGGCTTCATCCTGCCGGACCAGACCATGGACATGACCGGCAAGGTGCCGCAGCTTGGCCTCGGTTCGGCCGCCTACATGGCCGACCCGAAAAACTACTACTGGGCCTATACCCAGGAAGCGCTGGACCGCGCCTCGGCCAACCAGAAGGCATGGAAATCGGACGTCAAGTATTCGTTCGACCACCCGGTGCTGCGCGACGTCCGCTTCGGCGTGCGCCTGGCCAATCGCGAAGGCGAGAACCACAAGGCGCAGAAGTTCTACAACTGGTCGGCGATCACCTTCCCGTGGATGGAAGGCTGGCAGATCAACGGCGTCGCCCGCCTGAGCGATCCGCGCTTTGCCGGCGGCTCGTCGCTGCAGACGATGGACAACTTCTTCGGCGGCAAATACAACGTGCCGGCGATGCTGTTCGCCGACGAGGCGACCGTGCGCGGTTTCCCCGACCAATGGAGCAAGATCCACTCGTACCACGACGTGTTGTGCGCCGAAAAAGGCTCGACCTGCGATCCATGGAAGGCGGCGAGCTTCAACGACCCGGCCGCCAACAACACGCAGACCGAGAAGACCCGTGCCGCCTACACGCAGCTGCGCTTCGGCTGGGATAACCTCAAGTATCCGATCGACGGCAACGTCGGCATCCGTTACGTGAAGACCAACGGCACCGGCAGCGGTTACGTCTCGTTCACGCGGCCGACCCTGCCCACCGGCGGCGTCGGCATCGTGCCGACCGGCCAGGGCAACCTGATCGACATCGCATCGTTTGCGGAACAGCAGTCTGTCAACAATTCGTACGACAACTGGCTGCCCAGCCTGAACCTGCGCATGAAGGCGAGCGACCAGCTGCAGTTCCGCTTCGCCGTGGCCAAGTCGCTGTCGCGTCCGGACTTCAACCAGCTCCAGGTGCAGACGACGCTCAACGCCCAGCACAGCACGACCACCACCCGGGACGCGGCCGGCAACACCGTTGCCGTGCGCTTCGACGGCACCAGCCTGAGCGGCACCAGCGACGGCAATCCGCTGCTCAAGCCGACCACGTCGACCAACGTCGACCTGACCGCCGAGTGGTACTTTGCCAAGGCCGGTTCGCTGACGTTCTCGGCCTTTAACAAGGACCTCAAGGACATCATCACCACCAAGAACTACAGCTACAACGCGGTCGACGTGAACGGCACGCCGCGCACGTTCGTGGTCACCGGTCCGGTCAACGGCGCCAACGGCTTTGCCCGCGGTTTCGAGCTGGCACACCAGCAATACTATGATTTCGTGCCGGACTGGCTGCGCGGCATCGGCAGTCAGGCAAGCTGGACTTATGTGTCGAGCGAGCGCAAGCTGAAAGACCCGGTGTTTAACGCATGGTGCCAGGGCAACGACGCGTCGACCAACTTCAACCTGTTCATCAACGGCTGCGATACCGATGGACGCGCGTTCGGCAAGACACCGTTGCAGGGCTTGTCGCGTCATACGATCAACCTGGCGCTCATGTACGAAGCGCACGGCCTGTCGATGCGCGTGGCCTACAACTGGCGCTCGCGTTACCTGCTGGGCGTGACCCAGTGGGGCAGCCGCGGCAACAACGGCCTGAACACCAATCCGGCCGCCCCAGCGGACAAGTACCTGATCCCGACGACCAACAACGACCAGGCCTTCGGCCTGCCGTTGTACCAGGCCGCCTACGGTCAGGTGGACGCGTCGATCTTCTACGACTTCACGGATAAGTTCCGCGTCGGCATCCTCGGGACCAACCTGGGGAACACGTACACGCGCCAGATCATGGAGCAGCACGCGGGCGACTTCACCCGCCAGGTCTTCATGAGCGGTCCGCGTTACACGGTGCAGGCAACGTACGCGTTCTGATCGATTCGTATCCTCGATCCGCCGGCGGGGACGTTCTCCACGCCGGCGATCCTTATCCCGCCCGGGCCCGTCCCGCGCGGGATTTTTTTATTGCGGCGTTGGAATCCCGGCGACTGTCGGTTGTCGGACGGCGGGTTAGTGACGTCCGATACGCAGATCGAACTTCCACGTCACCAGGCGCAGCGTGGTGATGAAGGTGGCGCTGGTCCACAGCGCGTAGTCGTCGGAGACACCGGTGTACTGCAGGCCGATATACATCCAGCAGCCGAAGAAGGCGCAGATGGCGTAGGGTTTGCCGTCGCGGAACACCATCGGCACCTCGTTGCAGACAATGTCGCGCAGCACGCCGCCAAAGATGCCGGTGATTACGCCCATCATCGAGGCGATGAAGAGCGGCATGCCGGCCGCCTGCGCCTGCGACACGCCGGCCACGGCGAACAGGCCAAGGCCGATGGCATCGGCGATGACGATCAGGCGTTCGGAGAGAATCTGGCGCAGGGTGCGCATCAGCGGCACGGCGATCAGCGCCAGCACGAAGATGAGGATGGCGTATTCCTGGTGCATGACCCAGAACAGCGGCCTTCGGTCGAGCAGGATGTCGCGCAGGGTGCCGCCGCCGAAGGCGGTGATGAAGGCGACGGTGAAGACGCCGACCAGGTCCATGCGCTTGCGGCGCGCTTCGACGAAGCCGGAGAAGGCGCCGACCAGGATCGCCACGATTTCGATGATGATGATCAGGGAATCGTGGACGGGGACGGGCTTCATGTAGGCATGCGGACAAAGTGGGAATGTCCGTAGGTTAACATGCCGCAACAATTTGGTGTGGGCCAGATGAGCCCGGTCGGGTCTTTACAGACGCTCAGGCCGCAAGGCGGCGCGCAGCAGCACGATCAACGCGCCTTCGCCGCCTTCGGACGGACGCGCCTGGCAGAAGGCGACCACTTCCTCCTTCTGTACCAGCCAGCTATGCACCATCGACTTGAGCACCGGCTCCTGGCTCTTCGAACCGAAGCCGCGCCCATGGATCACGCACACGCAGCGATGGTTGCGCATCGCCGACTTGCGCAGGAAATCGCCGATGGCGTCGCGCGCGGCGTCGCGGCGCAAGCCGTGCAGGTCCAACTCGTCCTGCACCGGCCAGTGGCCCTTGCGCATCTTCTTGACGATGTCCGGCCCGACACCCGGCGCGGCGTAATTGAGCGCCGGGTCTTCTTCCAGATAATGATCGACTTCAAACAGGTCCGACAGCGACTCGCGCAGCACGGCCGCGTCGTCCTCCGCCTGCGTCAGCTTGCGCGTGGGCGCGGCGGCCGTGCCGGCCGATTTCGGCAGCGCCGGCACGTAGCGGTCCGACACGGGCATGCGCTTGACGCCGCCCACACTGGACTGGAAGATATTCGCCTCCACCGCTTGTACCTTTTCCCGTTTGACGCGCTCGGCCTCGGCGGCCGCGCGCGTCTCCGCCTGTTCCTTGAGCTGCTTGGCCAGGGATTTCAGGTCGGCGAAGTCTTTCAGGCCCACAATTACTCCTGCGCTTCCAGATAACGCTGCGCGTCCAGGGCCGCCATGCAACCGGTGCCGGCGCTGGTGATCGCCTGGCGGTAGATGTGGTCCTGCACGTCGCCGGCGGCGAACACGCCCGGCGCGCTGGTGGCGGTGAACATGCCCTCAAGGCCGGCCTTGGTCTTGATGTAGCCGTTGTGCATGTCCAGCTGGCCTTCGAAGATGCCGGTGTTCGGCTTGTGGCCGATCGCCACGAACAGGCCGTGCACGCTGATGTCGGTGACGGCGCCGGTGTCGGTCGACTGGATCTTCAAGCCGGTCACGCCGCTATCGTTGCCCACCACTTCCTGCAAGGTGTGGTTGTACTTGATCTCGATCTTGCCTTCGGCGACCTTGGCGTTCAGGCGGTCGATCAGGATCGGCTCGGCGCGGAACTTGTTGCGGCGATGGATCAGGGTGACCTTGGTGGCGATGTTCGACAGGTACAGCGCTTCCTCGACGGCGGTGTTGCCGCCGCCGATGACGGCCACTTCCTGGTTGCGATAGAAGAAACCGTCGCAGGTGGCGCATGCCGAGACGCCTTTACCCATGAAAGCCTGTTCCGACGGCAGGCCCAGATATTGGGCCGAGGCGCCGGTGGCGATGATGAGGGTGTCGCAGGTGAATTCGTTGCTGTCGCCTTTGAGGCGGATCGGACGCGCGGCCAGGTCGACGGTGTGGATGTGGTCGAACACGATCTCGGTGTTGAACTTTTCCGCGTGTTGCAGCAGGCGCTGCATCAGGTCCGGGCCTTGCACGCCCATCGGGTCGCCGGGCCAGTTTTCCACGTCCGTGGTGGTCATCAGCTGGCCGCCTTGCTCCATGCCGGTGACCAGCATCGGGTTCAGGTTGGCGCGGGCGGCGTAGACGGCGGCACTGTAGCCGGCTGGGCCGGAGCCAAGGATCAGTACGCGGGCGTGTTTAGGAGTGGTCATGGAGGGCTTCTTAATATGTTGGATTAATCCGAATTTGGGGGCGTTTAGAGTGGAGGCAAGGGCGGCAGCCGTTGCATTCACGCAGGCAATACAAGATTATAGTGCAACCGGGCTTAGAGGATGAATCGTAGGGGTCGTTGTGGCCTCTATGACGTAAAATACCCATATATGAATATTTCCCCCTCGCTAACGTTGCAACACCTTAATACCTATGAGCAGTAAAAAAGTTCAGGAGCGAGTGCCAAAAGCTGCAACTTCCTCCTCGCCGGGCTATACCCGCACTCCGACCATGCGCCAACCGCTGCCGAACCGGCTGGTGCGGCTGCTGTCGGAGGCGCGCTGGCTCGCGCTGGCGGTGCTGGGCCTGTATTTCGTCCTGATACTGGCCAGCTACAACAAAATGGACCCGGGCTGGTCGCACGAAACGCTGGTTCCCAAAGTGACCAACCTGGGTGGCCGCGCCGGCGCCTGGCTGTCCGACCTGTTGCTGTATATCTTCGGCATTTCCGCCTGGTGGTGGGCGTTTTGCCTGCTGCGCCTGGTCTGGAACGGCTACCGCCAGCTGACCCAAAAATACGTGATGTCCAAGGAAGCCGACCCCGAGCACGCGCAGGAGGGGCTGATACGCGGCATCGGCTTCCTGCTGCTGTTCGCCGGCAGCGTCGGGCTCGAATACCTGCGCATGTACTCGCTGCACGCGGAGTTGCCGCGCGCGCCGGGCGGCGTGCTGGGCGAGCTGATCGGGCACTCCGCCCATGTGGCATTCGGCTTCACCGGCGCCACCTTGTTGTTGCTGCTGCTGTTCGGCCTGGGTTTCAGCCTGTTCTTCCATGTATCGTGGCTGGCCGTGGCCGAGCGCATCGGTTACACGATCGAGACCGGCATCGAATGGTTCATCCAGCGCTACCAGTACCGCGAAGACCGCCGCCAGGGCGAAGTGGCCGCCGTCAAGCGCGAGGAAGTGGTCGTCATCGAGCGCGCGAAGCATGTGGAAAAGCACGTGGTGTCGGCGCCGGTCAAGATCGAGCCGCAGGTGGTCGCGGTGGTCAAGTCCGAGCGCGTCGAGAAGGAACGCCAGGCCGTGCTGTTCCAGGACTTGAGCGGCGACAGCCAGCTGCCGGCCCTGTCGCTGCTGGATGAGGCCGCCGAGGTGCTGGAAACCGTACCCATCGAAACCTTGGAATTCACCAGCCGCCTGATCGAGAAAAAGCTGTCGGACTTCGGCGTCGAAGCCAAGGTCGTGGCGGCCTATCCGGGTCCGGTGGTGACGCGTTACGAGATCGAACCGGCCACCGGCGTCAAGGGCAGCCAGATCGTCGGCCTGGCGCGCGATTTGGCGCGTTCGCTGTCGCTGACGTCGATCCGCGTGGTCGAAACCATCCCCGGCAAGAATTACATGGCGCTGGAGCTGCCGAACGCCAAGCGCCAGATCGTGCGCCTGAGCGAGATTGTCGGTTCCAAGGTCTACAACGACAATCCGTCGCCGCTGACCGTAGCGCTGGGCAAGGACATCGCCGGCAAGCCGGTGGTGGCCGACCTGGCCAAGATGCCGCACTTGCTGGTGGCGGGTACCACCGGTTCCGGTAAATCGGTGGGTATCAACGCCACCATCCTGTCGCTGCTGTACAAGTCCGATCCGGCCGACGTGCGCATGATCCTGATCGATCCGAAAATGCTGGAGATGTCGGTTTACGAAGGCATTCCGCACCTGCTCGCGCCGGTCGTGACCGACATGCGCCAGGCCGGCCACGCGCTGAACTGGGCGGTGAACGAGATGGAGCGCCGCTACAAGCTGATGTCCAAGCTGGGCGTGCGTAACCTGGCTGGCTACAACGCCAAAATCGCCGAGGCGAAAAAGCGCGAGGAACTGATCCCGAATCCGTTCAGCATCACGCCCGATTCGCCCGAGCCGCTGGAAAAACTGCCGACCATCGTCATCATCATCGACGAGCTGGCCGACCTGATGATGGTCGTCGGCAAAAAGGTCGAGGAATTGATTGCCCGTATCGCGCAAAAAGCCCGTGCGGCCGGTTTGCACTTGATTCTGGCGACGCAGCGTCCATCTGTGGATGTGATTACCGGCCTGATCAAGGCGAACATCCCGACCCGTATCGCGTTCCAGGTGTCGTCGAAGATCGACTCGCGCACCATTCTCGACCAGATGGGCGCCGAGGCGCTGCTGGGCATGGGCGACATGCTGTACATGCCCCCGGGCACGGGATTGCCGGTGCGTGTCCACGGCGCGTTTGTCTCCGATGACGAGGTGCACCGCGTGGTCAAGCACCTGAAAACCACGGGCGAGCCGAAATACATCGACGGCATCCTCGAAGGCGGCACGCTGGAAGGCGAGGGCGGCGCAGACGGCGCGGCAGCCGGCGAGGGCGGCGGTGAAGCCGATCCGATGTACGACCAGGCCGTGCAGGTGGTGCTGAAAAACCGCCGCGCCTCGATTTCGCTGGTGCAGCGCCATTTGCGCATCGGCTATAACCGGGCGGCGCGTTTGCTGGAACAGATGGAAAATAGCGGCGTCGTGTCGCCGATGCAGTCGAACGGCAACCGCGAGATCCTGGCGCCCGCCGCCAGTGCTGAATAACCAAGGAATAGATAACGTATGAAGTATTTGAAAAACGTAGCGGTACTGACGGCGGGTTTGCTGCTGGCGGGCGCGGCCGGCGCCACGGCGCTGGACCAGTTCAAGACCTTTGTCGGTTCGACCAAGGCGGCCAAGGGCGAGTTCACCCAGCGCCAGGTCAAGAACACCAGCGGCGAGGCCGCCAAGCCGACGCCGCCGTCGAGCGGGACCTTCCTGTTCGCCCGTCCCGGCAAGTTCATCTGGACGTATGTGAAACCCTACGACCAGGTGCTGCAGGCCGACGGCGAAAAGCTGTACGTCTTCGACAAGGATTTGAACCAGGTCACCGTCAAACAGCTGGGCAACGCGCTGGGCTCGTCGCCGGCCGCGATCCTGTTCGGCAGCAACGATCTGGAAAAGAACTTCACCTTGTCGGAAGCGGGCACGAAGGATGGCATGGAATGGCTCAAGGCCGTGCCGAAAGCCAAGGACACCAGCTTCGAGCAAATCACCATCGGCCTGCGCGACGGTTTGCCGCAAGCGATGGAACTGAAGGATTCGTTCGGTCAGACCTCGCTGCTGACGTTCAGCAAATTCGAGAAAAATCCCGCGCTGACTGCGACGAGTTTTAAATTCGTCATGCCGAAGGGCGCGGACGTGTTCAATAATTAAAGATTAAAGTATCGGAGACAACGCCGCAGCTGCGACGCTGCGGCGTTTTTCCATTCTGAGACACTATGGCTGACCTATTTGCAACAGAACCGCGCCAGCCGCTTGCCGAAGCCCTGCGGCCCAAGACGCTCGATGACGTGATCGGCCAGCACCACCTGCTGGGGCCGGGCAAGCCGCTGCGCCTGGCGTTCGAGTCGGGCCAGCCGCATTCGATGATACTGTGGGGCCCGCCCGGCGTCGGCAAGACCACCCTGGCGCGGCTGACCGCCAACGCCTTCGAGTGCGAGTTCATCGCCTTGTCGGCCGTGTTCTCCGGCGTGAAGGACATCCGCGCCGCGATGGAGCAGGCGCAGCAGAATCTGACGATGGGCAAGCACACCATCCTGTTCGTCGACGAGATCCACCGCTTCAACAAGTCGCAGCAGGACGCGCTGTTGCCGTACGCCGAGTCCGGCCTTGTCACGTTGATCGGCGCGACGACCGAGAATCCCTCGTTCGAGGTCAACTCGGCGCTGCTGTCGCGGGCGCAGGTGTACGTGCTGCAATCGTTCAACGAGGACGAGCTCAAGCAGCTGGTCGCCAAGGCGCGCGCCAAGGTCCTGGCGCATCTGGAGTTCGACGACGCGGCGATCGATACCTTGATCGGCTATGCCGACGGCGACGGCCGCCGCCTGCTCAACCTGCTGGAGCAGACCAGCACGGCGGCCAACGCCGCCAAGACCAACAAGGTCACCAGCGAATTCATCCAGAACGCGCTGACCCTGAACGCCCGCCGCTTCGACAAGGGCGGCGACAATTTCTACGACCAGATCTCGGCGCTGCACAAGTCGGTGCGCGGCTCCAATCCGGACGCGGCGCTGTACTGGCTGTGCCGCATGCTTGATGGCGGCGCCGATGCCAAATACCTGTCGCGGCGCATCGTGCGCATGGCGTGGGAGGATATCGGCCTGGCCGATCCGCGCGCCATGCAGCTGGCCAACGACGCCGCCGCCACGTTCGAGCGGCTCGGTTCGCCGGAAGGCGAGTTGGCGCTTGGCCAGGCGGTGATCTACCTGGCCATCGCCGCCAAGAGCAACGCCGGCTACAACGCCTTCAACCAGGCCATGGCGTTTGTGAAAAAGGACAAGTCGCGCGAAGTGCCGGTGCACCTGCGCAATGCGCCGACCAAGCTGATGAAGGAACTGGGCTACGGTCACGAGTACCGCTACGCCCACGACGAACCGCACGCCTACGCGGCCGGCGAAACCTACTTCCCGGACGATATGCGCGAGCCGGGCTGGTATCAGCCGGTGCCGCGCGGTATGGAAAGCAAGATCGCCGACAAGATGGCCTTCCTGCGCAAGCTCGATGAAGACGCCGGTAAACACTAAAGGAACAGCATGCAGCAAGTGATCGTGGTCGACGACATCGACGTGTACATCGAAGGCGGGGTGGAGGGTTCCGAGACGATCGTCATGATCCACGGCTGGCCGGACACGTACCGGCTGTGGGATGCGCAGGTCGAGGAGCTCAAGAGCCGCTATCGCTGCGTGCGCTTCACCTTGCCTGGCTTCGACCTGGGCAAGCCGCGCCGCGCGTATTCGCTCGACGCGACGATGCGGATCCTGTTGCACATCGTCGCGGCGGTCAACCAGAAGCAGAAGGTGACCTTGATGCTGCACGACTGGGGCTGCGTGTTCGGCTACGAGTTTTATATGCGCAACAAGGGGCTGGTGTCGGCCATCATCGGCGTCGATATCGGCGACGCCAATTCGGACGCCACCGACCGCTCGCGCAGTTTCGGGCAAAAGCTGATGGTCAGCGGCTACCAGAACATCCTGTCGCTGGCATGGGCCATCGGCGGGCCGATCGGCAACATGATCACGCGCGGGATGGTCAACGCGATGAAGGTGCCGGCGCCGAAACAGTACATCAGCTCGGCGATGAATTTCCCGTATTACATTCTGACGGCGGGCGCGGCGGGATCGTACCGGTCGCTGGTGCCGTTCTTCCCGAAGGTGCCGATGCTGTTTATCTATGGCATGCGCAAGCCGTTCATGTTCCATTCGAGGCAGTGGTGCGAGAAGCTGGCGGCGAAAGAGGGATGTAAGGTGGTGGCGATGAACACCGATCACTGGCCGATGGTGCGCGACCCGGAACGGTTCAACGAAGTGGTGCTGGAATGGCTGGAAAAGCCGGCCGCAAAAGAAGAAGCCGCCGGCGAAGACGCGGCGGCTTGAGCTAAGTTGCGATCAGATTAACGCAGTTTGATCGGCTTGTAATACGGTGCGAACGGTGGCGCTGGCAACTGCACGCCGGCATACGCGTCGCGGAAGCAAGCGGCTTTGCGGTTCTCGACGTCGGTGGTGCTCTTCGTGACTTTGCCGGACGCATCCAGGGTCAGCACGATCACAACCGGATACTTGGACAGGTCATGGCAATTGCCTTTCTCGTCCAGCTTTTTCGCGTTGTTGTAGTTCAGCGAAACCTCTTCGTACTTGGTGGCCTTGTCGTTCGGGAACTGCTTGTTGAACTTGTCCATTTCGGCGGCGAAGTTCGGGTTGGCCGGTGGCGGCGCTTCGTCGGCTGGCGGACCGCCACCGAGCGTCGAGCAACCTGCGGCCAGAACCATCAATGCGCTCATCGCGCCCATCTTCAGATATTGGTTTTTCAAATTATTCTCCTCGGGGCTGTATTGTTGACGCATTGTACATATTATCGAGGAGTGCATGGCGCACGATTAGTTGCGTAGGTGAAATCCTACAGATGCAGACCGGAAAGGACTGTGGCAAATTTGTTTTGCAAGCCCCGCCAGCCCACCGGCGCCGCCGTTTCCACCGGCAGGCGGATGCGCACCACACCCGTGCCGGCCGCCTCGATCAGTATCAGGCCGTCGTTCGGCACTTCGAACGTCAGCCCCCGGCGCAGCATGAAATCGGTGTGCTCGCCATAGGCGGTGATCCAGGCCGTGCCGTCCAGGCATTCGATCTGCTGGCCGGCCGCGTTGGCGATGCGCAGCGGGTGGTCCTGGGTCAAACGGTATTCGGCCAGGCCTTGTTGGACTGTGACCACTTGCGGTTTCATGGTGGCTCCTGCGTGGTGAACTATGCAACCAGAATACGCAGCGGCGGCCGGCCATAACAGATGCAGCGAATCGAAATTGTTACCATCACAGAAGCGGTTTCGTTAAACTGTTATGGTCAAAATGATTGCCCGCTGTACCTGTCGGCGCAGGCCGGGGCTGGGCCACAATATCGACATGCACATCAATTTGTACGAACAGCTTGCCAACGAACTGGGCGGATTGATCGCCAGCCGCGTTTTCGCGCCCGGCGACCGCTTGCCGTCGATCCGCCATCTGGCGCAGCAGAAGCGCCTGTCGGTCAGCACCGTCATGCAGGCGCTGCGGCTGATGGAGGATCGCGGCCTGATCGAATCCCGGCCGCAGGCGGGCTACTATGTGCGTCACCGCAGCCGCACGATGGCGGTGATGACCGACGCCGTGCACCTGCAGGAGCCGGCCTATGTCGGCATCAATAATCTATTGATGCGGGTGCTGAAGGCCAACGAGGAGCCCGACATCGTGCAACTGGGCTCGGCCTGGCCGCTCGACGAGCTGCTGCCCATGAAGCGCATGCAGAAGATCGTGGCGGCGGTGGCGCGGCGCGATTCGGCGCTGCTGAGCTCTGTCAGCTGCTACGAGACTAACTATCCCGAATTCACCCGCCAGATCTTGCGGCGCGCGCTCGACTGGGGCCGCCTGGACCCGGCCGAGATCGTCGTCACCACCTCGTGCACGGAAGCGATCAGCCTGTGCCTGCGCGCCGTCGCCAAGCCTGGCGACACCGTCGCGATTGAATCGGCCAGCTATTTCGTGCTGCTGCAGCTGATCGAATCGCTGGGCATGAAGGCGCTGGAGATTCCCACCCATCCGAAGACCGGCCCGTCGATCGACGCGCTCGAGCTGGCGATGAATGCCGGCCTGGTGCAGGCCGTGCTGTTCGTCCCGAATGCCAACAATCCGCTCGGCTGCATCATGCCGGAGGCGAACAAGAAGCGGCTGGCGGGTTTGCTGTCGCGGCACGACGTGCCGCTGATCGAGGACGATGTCTACGGCGAGCTGTGCTTCACGCCCGAGCGGCCGTGGCCGGTCAAGGCGTACGACACCAGCGGCCATGTCATGCTGTGTTCGTCGTTTTCGAAGGCGGTCAGTCCCGGTGCGCGCGTCGGCTACGTGCTTGCCGGGCGCTATGCGCAGGATGTGGCGGTGCTCAAGATGGTGTCGAGCGGCGCCACCAGCCACTTCTTTCAGGCGGTGCTGGCCGAGTTCCTGGCCGGCAGCGCCTACGAGAACCAGCTGCGCAAGATGCGCAGGGCGCTGTCGCAGCGCATCGCCCGCATGTCGGACGCGGTGTGCGCGGCGTTTCCGCAGCAGTGCACGGTGTCGGAGCCGCAGGGCGGCTTCGTGGTGTGGGTCGGCATGCCGGAGCAGGTCGACGCGCTGCTGCTGCACCAGCGCGCGCATGAGGCGGGTGTGGCATGCATGCCGGGACAGCTGTTCTCCGCTTCTGGTAAATACGGCAACTTTGTCCGGCTCAACTGCGGCAACGCGTGGGGTCCGCAGGTGGAGGCCGCCGTGGGCAAGCTGGGCGCGCTGGTGCACAGGCTAGCGGATGAGGCGCCAGCGCTGCGCACAGCGGCCTGATACGCGCCGTCGGCACGTCTCCCCAACTCCCGTTCTTGCCGTTATTTTGCACTTCATCCGCCGTTTCCGGCGCTTCGTCGCATCCCGGTGGCTTCGCATAGGCCCTTTAGGTACAGTACAACCATACCAAAGCGGCAGACATAAGTCGGTCGAAACCACCACCCAGGGAGCTATCATGAACATCGCTAAAAACATGGAAATCGTCTTCGTCGCCGCCGCCGTCATCGCCGGCGCCACCAGCTTCGCCACCGCCGCCGACGCGCCGGCGATCATGGTCGCCGCCGACCGGGCCGTGGCCCACGTCGCCACCGTCAACGTCGACATGCCGGTCGTCACCGTGACCGCCAAGCGCCTGAGCGCCGCCGAAAAAGCCGCCCTGTAATCTGGCGGGCGGTTGTACCAGCCGGCGGGCTGCTCAAAACTCGCAAGGAAGTGGCATCCTCTTGGTACAATTGACGTTTTCGATACAAACGGCACTTGTCCCCATGATTGATATCCAACTTCTCCGCAAAGATATAGCCAACGTCGCCGCGCGCCTGGCGACCCGCAAGTACCAGCTCGATGTGGATGCGTTCAACGCCCTCGAAGCTGAACGGAAAGCGATCCAGACGCGCACCGAAGAGCTGCAGGGCAAGCGTAACTCGCAGTCCAAGCTGATCGGCATGATGAAGGGCAAGGGCGAAGACACGACGGCGATCATGGCCGAAGTGGCCGGCCTGGGCGACGAGCTCAAGGCGAACGAAACCGCGCTGTCGGCGGTGCAGGCCAAGCTGGCCGATTTCATGCAGGCGATCCCGAACCTGCCGCACGAATCGGTCCCGCAAGGCACGGATGAATCGGGCAACGTGGAAGTGCGCAAGGTCGGCACGCCGCGCAGCTTCGACTTCGAAGTGAAAGACCACGTCGATGTCGGCGCGCCGCTGGGCCTGGACTTCGAGGTCGCGACCAAATTGACCGGCACGCGCTTCTCGGTCATGAAGGGCGGCATCGCCCGTCTGCACCGCGCGCTGGCGCAGTTCATGCTGAACACCCACACCGACGAGCACGGCTACACGGAGTGCTACACGCCCTACATGGTCAACGCCGACTCGCTGCGCGGCACCGGCCAGCTGCCGAAGTTCGAGGCCGACCTGTTCTCGGTCAAAAAAGGTGGTGCGGAAGGCGAGGGCGAGACCTTCTACCTGATCCCGACGTCGGAAGTATCGCTGACCAACATCGTGCGCGACGAGATCGTTGCCGCCGACACCTTGCCGCTGAAGATGACCGCGCACACGCCATGCTTCCGCTCGGAAGCGGGCAGCTACGGCCGCGACACGCGCGGCATGATCCGCCAGCACCAGTTCGACAAGGTCGAAATGGTGCAGGTGGTGCATCCGGACACCTCGTACGCCGTGCTCGACGAAATGGTCGGCCATGCCGAAACGATTTTGCAGCGCCTGGGCCTGCCGTACCGGGTGATGTCGCTGTGCACCGGCGACATGGGCTTTGGCGCCACCAAGACCTTCGATCTGGAAGTCTGGCTGCCGGCACAGAACACCTACCGCGAAATTTCGTCGCTGTCGAACTGCGAAGCCTTCCAGGCGCGCCGCATGCAGGCGCGTTTCCGCAACGCCCAGGGCAAGCCGGAACTGCTGCACACGCTCAACGGTTCGGGCCTGGCCGTGGGGCGCACCCTGGTCGCCGTGCTGGAGAACTACCAGCAGGCCGACGGCAGCGTCGAGATCCCGGAAGTGCTGCGTCCGTACATGGGCGGCCTGACGCATCTGAAGGCGTAAAATAGTCCTTCCCTTTTTGCTGCGGGCTGCTATAATCTTGCCTTCTCGCAGCAGTGACGCGGGAAAAGGAGAGGTGGCAGAGTGGTCGAATGTACTTGACTCGAAATCAAGCGTACGTTAAATCGTACCGTGGGTTCGAATCCCACCCTCTCCGCCAGTATTGAGAAAAACCCGCTTCGGCGGGTTTTTTGTTTTCAGCGATCATTTTTTTTTCGCCGCGAGATTGCTATGTGCATAAACGTATTTGGGGCTTCCGTGTTCTATTGTCGCCTGTTATAATCTTGCCTTCGCCGAACAGGCGGTGCAGGACCATTAGGAGAGGTGGCAGAGTGGTCGAATGTACTTGACTCGAAATCAAGCGTACGTTAAATCGTACCGTGGGTTCGAATCCCACCCTCTCCGCCAGTAATATTAAAAACCCGCTTCGGCGGGTTTTTTCATTTCCGCGCCCATGTGTATGCGGCACGGTTCGCTTGCGCAGAAAACATGTTTTTTCCAGGATCGCGTAGCATGAGCGCGGAGAAATGGAGGAAACATGGAACGTGCAAACATCCAGTCATGGACTTTGGAAAACTCAAGAATCCTTGCTTGCGCATTGCTGGTCGGCGCCGCCTGGCCCGCCATGGCGCAGCGCGCGCCTGAGCAAGCACCGTCACCAGCGACTGAGCCGAACGTCGGCGTAGCAACGCCGCACGAGATGTTCGGCCCCTTGTTCGAGGCGGTGCAGGCGGCGCGCATTTATCCGGACGCCAAAACCTTCGCCGACGCCGTCGCCAAGGAAGATCCGCAAACCATCCTCGCGCAGTATCAGCGCGAGCAGCCGACGGACGCCGCCGCGCTGAAGGCCTTCGTCGAGCGCCATTTTTCGCTGCCGGCGCCGACCACGGTCACGCTGCGCCAGCACATTGCATCGCTGTGGCCGGTGCTGACCCGTCCCCCGTTCGATCCGCCGAAGTGGTCGTCGGCGCTGGCGCTGCCGGCGAATTACGTCGTTCCCGGCGGCCGTTTCCGCGAAATCTATTATTGGGATTCGTACTTCACGATGCTGGGCCTGAAAGCCGACCATCGCAGCGACCTGGTCGATTCGATGATCGTCGATTTTAAAAGCCTGATCGAACGCTACGGCTTCATCCCGAACGGCACCCGCAGCTATTACCTGAGCCGATCCCAACCGCCGTTCTTCGCCGCGATGACGCAGCTCAAGCCGCTTGGCGACCGCGCCGACGACGCCAGGGTGCTGGCGGCGCTGAAGACCGAACACGCGTTCTGGATGCGCGGAAGAGGGTGCTTGCCGAAGGCCGGCGCAGGCGCCTGCGAGCGCGTGGTGCGCCTGGCCGACGGCACGCTCCTGAACCGCTACTGGGATGCCAAGGACTCGCCGCGCGACGAGGCGCTGGGCGAGGACGTCGCCACCGCGCGCGAAGGCAAGCGTCCAGCGCCCGAGGTGTACCGCGACCTGCGCGCGGCGGCCGAAAGCGGCTGGGACTTCTCGTCGCGCTGGCTGGACGATGCCGCGCGGCTGACCACGATCCGGACCACCGCCATCGCGCCGGTCGATCTCAACAGTCTGCTGTACCAGCTGGAAGGGGAGATCGAGCGGCGCTGCAAAGCCGCCGGCGACAACGCCTGCACGGCGCAGTTCGGCCGCGCGAAGGAAGTGCGGGCCACGGCCGTGCAGAAGCATCTATGGGTCGCCGCCGAGCGGCGCTATGCCGACTTCGACATCGTCAAGAACGCGCCGACGCCGGTGCGCAGCGCCGCCACGCTCTATCCGCTGTGGGTGGGGATGGCGACGCAGGCGCAGGCCGACGCGGTCGCCGCCACCACCCAAGCGGAGTTGCTGGCCGAAGGCGGGTTGCGCACGACCTTGGTTCGCAACGGCCAGCAATGGGATTCGCCCAACGGCTGGGCGCCGCTGCAATGGGTCGCGGTTGACGGCCTGGCCCGCTACGGTCACAAGGAACTGGCGCACGAGATCGCCCGCCGCTGGGTCGGCACGGTCGCCCGGACCTGGGGCGAGACCGGCAAGCTGCTGGAAAAATACGACGTGGAGGAGCGCAAGAGCGGCGGCGGTGGTGAATATCCCACCCAGGACGGCTTCGGCTGGACCAACGGCGTCACCAGCGCCTTGCTGGAGCGCTATCCCGACTTGAACTAATGAGAGGCCTTATTTACCGTCGCCGCAGCACTTTTTGTATTTCTTGCCGCTGCCGCAAGGGCAGGGATCGTTGCGGCCGACCTTGACGGTTTTGACCGGCTCCGGATGCCAGTGGGCGTTGATCTGGATAACCGACTGGATAACCGCGCGTTCCCAGCTGTCGCCTTCCCGTTGGAGCGGCGCGAACCACTCGGGATGCGCGGTCCGCAACGGCGCCCAGCCTTCCGCATCGAGCGCCATGCCGGCTTCGAAGCCGGCGGTCCACGCCTCCGCGCTCCAGGCGCCGCCGCACTCGTAGATGGGCTCGAAGCTGCCCGGGTCCTGCGTCATCCATT
Source organism: Duganella sp. AC237 (assembly GCF_979254035.1). Classification (NCBI taxonomy): domain Bacteria; kingdom Pseudomonadati; phylum Pseudomonadota; class Betaproteobacteria; order Burkholderiales; family Oxalobacteraceae; genus Duganella; species Duganella sp. AC237. The sequence continues at coordinate 2,320,245 of NZ_CEEDEW010000003.1, forward strand.
TGCGCATGTATTCGAGATGGCGCAGCACCAGGCCGGTCGCGGCCTCGGTGCCGGCCGCGGGCGCGCCACCCCAGACCTTGTCCAGCCAGACCGCTTGCGGCACCAGGCGCGGGCCGACCACCAGCGCGGTCAGCAAACCTTCGAGCGCCGAGACGTCCATCGCCTGCTCGCCGATCTCGCGCAACATGTCGTCAAGCTGGTCGTATTCTTCGTCCGTGAGGGGTGTGGTAAGCATGGTCTGAGCCGGTAGTCTGGAGGGAGTCGACATTCTACCTGCAAGTGACGATCTCAATCAGGCAAGCAATTTTATTGAATTCGCAATATGATGCGTGCCAACATTAATTCATTCTAAAATCCAAGGAGTCGACATGAAACCAAGCATTTTCCTGGCTGCGGCCACCCTCTCGATCGCCGGCCTGGTCAACGCCGCCGCTCCGGCCCCCGCCGCTCCCGCCCCGGCCACCACTGGCGCGCCCGACGCGGCGCGGGTGCAGGCCGCCCACGATCTGCTGGCGTCGATGCAGGCGGAAAAGCTGCTGCGCATGACCGCCGGCATGAGCAAATTCCCCAGCCCGGCCCAGCGCGAGCTGACCATGGCCAAGGTCGAAAAGCTGACGCCGCAGATGGTCTACACGCGCCTGTCGCAGCCGGTGGCGCGCCTAGTGAGCACCGAGACGGCGCTCGAGATGACCCGCTACTATCAGTCGAGCTATGGCCAGCGATTGCTCAAGGAAACCTACAACGGCGGCCCGCGCATGTACGCGGCCGACCCGACGCCGACGCCGGCCGAGAAGGCCGAACAGAAAAAGCCGGCCTTCGTGAAAGCCAACAAGGAATTCAAGGCGGCCGAGCCGGCCATCCGCCATGAGGTGTTTGTGCTGCTGACCGAAATCAATAAAGCCAAATAAGTTCGTTGCAAATTGAAAATTATTAAAAAATAAAGCATACTCAGTCCTTAACTTTTAAGGACTGTGCCGATGCTGAAGAAATTTGCCCTGGTGCTGGCATTGCTGCCTGCGTTGTCGCCATCGGCCGTCGAGGCGGCCGATTTGCCGACCTACCCGTTCATCCACGTCAGCGGCGAGGGCTTTGTCATGGCGGCGCCGGACATGGGCGAGATCGATTTCGACATCAGCGCCTTCGATGCCGATCCGGCAGCCGCCGTGAGCGTGATCCAGGCCCGAGTCGAAGAAATCCGCGCGCTGGTGGTCGAGCAATCCGGACCGCCGGAAGGCGACAGCGCGGCCGTCCTCGAAGTGCAGGACATGCGCAAGGAAATGCGCAACCCCGCCAATCCCGACCCCGCCGCCACACCCGAATACGATATCCGCAGCTCGGTGCACATCGTGGTGCGCGACCTGACCAAATGGCGCCCGATCATGCAGGCGCTGCTGGAGATGAAGAACATCGACCATATGTCGACCACCTTCGGCAAGAGCGACCGCCTCAAGGTCGAGCAGGACTTGACCGCCGCCGCCATCAAGGACGCGCTGCGCCGCGCCGAGGGCATGGCGGCCGGCTTCGGCAAGAAGGTGGGGCCGGTCACCGCCATCTCCTCCAGCCCGCTGCGCAACCTGACCAAGGCCGTCGGCCTGATGCCGAGCGACTACTACAACGCCGAGCGCCGCGCGCAAGCGAAGACGAGCGAGAAGGATTTCCTGTCGATCACCGTGCTGCGCTGGACGCAGAACGTGGACATGATTTTCCGCATCAAGTAACGGCGCCCCGCCATGGCCGATTCTTCTCCGCTACCCTGCGCTGCGCCGTCGGACGAGCGTCAATTCCAGATCCGGCGCCGGCTCGGCGGCGGCGGGCAAGGGGAGGTCTATGAGGCGTGGGATGCGCAATTGTGCCGCAGCGTGGCGCTCAAGCGCCTGCTGGCGCCGTCGCTGACGCGCAATCTCGATCGGGTGCTGTCCGAGGCGCGCCTGGCGGCCGGGCTGGGCCATCCCGCGTTCGTCAAGGTGTTTGCGATCGACGCCGACGGCGCGCAACCGGCGATCGTCATGGAACTGGTGCCGGGGCGCACGCTGCGCGAGTACCTGCGGGCGGGGCGCCCGGCGTTGCCGACGGCGTTAGCGATGATGGTCGCGGTGGCCGACGCCATGTGCGAAGCGCACGCGGCAGGCCTGGTGCACGGCGACCTCAAGCCTTCCAACCTGATGGTGGAGCCGTCCGGCCGCGTGCGCATTCTCGACTTCGGCTTGGCCCGGGAGGTCGATGCGCTCGCCACCCAAAGCGGGGCCGGCGACCTGTTTCAGGGCACGATCGCCTACATGGCCCCGGAGCTGCTGCTGGGCCGGCCGCCGGGTCCGTCCAGCGACATTTACGCCGTCGGGGTGATCCTGTATGAAATGGTGGTCGGCAATTTGCCGCATGGCGGCTTGGGCGGCGTCGCCCTGGCAGCGGCGGCGCTGCAGACGCCGTCGTCGAGTTGGCCGTTGCCGCCGGATTGCGACCCCGCCCTGGCCGACCTGATCCGCGCCCTGACCGCCGCCGAGCCGTCGCGTCGTCCGCCCACCATGCGCCATGTGCACGAACGCTTGCTCGGGCTGCATGGCGCGTCCGGGGCGCGGCCGGCCCACGGCCGCGTGGCAAACCGATCGCCGCGGTGGCGCCGCGGCGCCGCGATCGGCCTGCTGTGCGGCGCCACCGCGCTGGGGCTGGCGGCCAGCTCCGAGCGCCGCTGGGCGGCGCAGACGTATTCGGAGGCGGTGGCGTTCCGCACCGGCATGAACGCCTTGCTGGCGTCGGCGCGCGGCGGCGACCCGGCCGCCGCCGTGGCGCAGTTCGAGGCCATGCTGCGCCACTCGCCGGACCACGCGGCGGCGGCGGCCGGCTTGTCGCTGGCCTACAGCATGCGCTACGCGGGCGACCAGCGCGATGAGGTCTGGCTGCGGCGCGCTGACGCCAGCGCGCAGCTGGCGCTGGCCCGCGACGACCAGCTCGGCCTGGCGCACGCGGCGCAGGCCTGGGTGCGCGAATCGCAGGGGCGGCTCGACGAGGCGCAGGCGCTGGTGGGCCAGGCGCTGCGGCTCGAACCGGGCAACCAGTTCGCGCTGCGGGTGCAAGCCCATCTGCTGATCAGCCTGCGCCGCTTCGACGCGGCCGAGGCGGCCATCGGACACGGCGCGCGCAGCTTTCCGGCCGATCCGTGGTTTTCCGACTGCCTGGGCAAGCTGCGCTACCAGCAGGGGCGCTATGCCGAGGCCGAACAAGCGTTCCGCCGCAGCCTGCGGGCGCAGCCCGACGCCACCATCGCGTACGCCAACCTGGCGCAGGCCCAGCTGAGCCAGGGACGCGGTGCCGACGCCTTGCAGGTGTTGCAGCTGGGGCTGCAGGTGCGACCGGACAGCCGGCTGTATGGCACGCTGGGCACGGTGCTGTTCGAGCGCGGTGACTACCCCGGCGCCGAACGCGCGTTCGCCCATGCCGTCTCCTCGGACAAGGGCAGTCCCGGCCTGTATCTGCACTGGGCCAACCTGGCCGACGCCCGGCGCTGGATGCCGGACCGGCTGGGGGCGTCGCGCGCGGCCTACCGCCGCGCCACCGAGCTGCTGGCGCCGTTGCTGGCCCGCGAGCCGGGCGATCCCACGCTGCAGTCCAGGATGGGCCTGTATCTAGCCAAGCTGGGCCGTGCGGCGGCGGCGGCGCCCCTGATCGGCCAGTCCGTCGCCGGCGCGCCCGCCAGCGCCCAGCTGCAGTTCCGCGCCGCCGTCGCCTACGAATTGATCGGCGATCGCGCGGCCGCGCTGGCCGCGCTCGGTCGGGCGCGCGCCCTGAACTACCCCGCCAACCTGATCGACACCGAACCGGATTTGTTGTCACTCCGCCGCGATACGCGTTTCCACCAAACCAACCCTGAAAGCAAGCCATGACCCAAAAAGAACACGTGACACTGACGCTGGGATTCGATGTCGACCGCGTGGCCGACTCCCTGTCGTACCTGTATGTCGGCGACGGCGCGACGCCGACCAATCCGCTCACCGGCATGTTTTCCGGGGAAATCTATTTTGTGCGGGACGGCAAGCTGCGCGTGGTCATCCTCGGTGGCGGGGCCAAGGCCGGTTTCGAGAAGTTCGAAGTGGTCGATTGCTGCTTTGTGAGCAAGCCCAAGATGATCGCCGTGCCGGGGGGACGCCGCGCTACGCCCGGCCGTCGCCGTTCCTGGGCCACGAGGGCGCCACCCACCGGTTGCAGAACGAATTTTCCTGTAGCACCGAGGATATCGACAATTATCGCATCGTCACCAAAACATGGGATCAGGAACTCGAGATCGGCGGCGAGGACGGCCGCTGGGAGATGTCGGTGATCTTGACGGTGAAGATCTGGCGCAGCCCCTACAGCGACCCCGATCTGCGGGTGTTCACGTTCGATCCGGAAGGCCAGGTCGGACCGGGGACCTCGCGCGACTGACCCCGGCTGCGGGCGCCCTCACGACGCCAAACCGTGGGCGCGCACATGGCGGCGCAGCGCCTCGCCCGGCGTGCGCAGCGCCGCCGCGCATTTGGCCAGGTCGGCGTCGTGGGCGTCGAGCGCGCGGCGGATTTCGTCGGCCGGAATTTTTTCCGGGCGGCGGATCGACGGGTGGCGCTCAAGCAGCTTGTAGAGCGACGGCCGCGAGATGCCCAGCGCCTGCGCGGCGGCCTGGATTTGCCAGTTGTTGTGCTCCATGGCGGCGCTGACGGCATCGTCGCTGAGCGTGTCGAGCTGTGGACGGCGCGGGCCGGCTGCCGGCGCCATGGCGGGCACCGGCGCGGTCGCCGCCGGTTCGCCGAGCAAGGTCGCCAGCGACGGCGGTGCGCCGGCCGCGCACGCGATCAGGGCGCGCCGCGCGACGTTTTGCAGCTGGCGCACATTGCCCGGCCAGTCGTAGCGGCACATCGCCGCGACCAGGTCGGCCGGTAGCGCCGGCGCCGCGCCGCCCGTGCGCTCCCATCGGGCGACGACGTCGGCGATCAGCAGGCCGATGTCCTGGCGCCGTTCGCGCAGCGGCGGCAAGCGGATGACGAAGCCTTCCAGCCGTCGCAACAGCGGCTGGTTGAACGCGCGCACCGTCAAGTCCTGGTCGGTGGCGGCGATCAGCCGCGCATGGCTGACGCGGTTGCTGGCCGCGCCCAACGGACGGTATTCGCCGTTTTCCAACACCCTGAGCAACATGGGCTGGATGGCGGCGGGCGCGTCGCCGATCTCGTCGAGGAACAAGGTGCCGTCGACGGCCTGGGCGAAATAGCCGTGGCGCGTCGCCAGCGCGCCCGTGTAGGCGCCTTTTTCGGCGCCGAACAGATCGGCTGCCGCCAGCGACTCGCCCAGCGTGGCCATGTTGACGGCCACCAGCGGGCCGTTACGGCGCGCGCCGGCGGCGTGGATGGCGCGCGCGGCCACTTCCTTGCCGGTGCCCGTTTCGCCCAGCAGCAGCACCGGCAGCCCGGTGGCCGCCGCCTGGCGCACCTGCTCGCGCAACACCAGCGCCGCGTCGGACACGCCCAGCAGGGGACTGTGCGCGCACGGCCGGGGCAATTGCCGCATCCAGTGCACGCACACCAGCACGGCGCCGCCGAGCGAAAGCACCGCGCCGCGCTCGACCTCCTCGCGGCTGAGCCAGGCGGTGGCGGCCAGCGCTTGCCCGTTCAGTTCGACGCGCATGCGGCTGGCGGGCGCGCCCACGCTCACGCCGTCGCGGCCGTCGCGGCGCAGGCTCAGCGGCAGGCGCGCCACGCGCGCGTCCGCCAGCGGCCGCAACTGCCCGTCGGCGCCGCGGAAGGCCGGGGCGTAGCGCCCCAGCTCGACGGCGCCGTCGCCATCGCCGCCGCTGAACTGGGCGCCGATCTGCGACGGTTCCGGATGCCACAGGATGGTCAGGCCGAGCAGCGGCCGGGCGTCGCGCGTGGCCGGCGGACGCTGGGAAGTGTGAGTGAGATCGGCATCCATCGATAGGGGTTCCGGTTTACGGCTGGCCTCGCCATGAGCTGCGCCGATTATCGCATGCGGCCCCGTCGTTGACATGTCGCGCGGCCGGATTTACATGTAAAGCGGGGGCGCTGGCGCCGGCCACGCCCGTGCCGGGCATGGCACGCATTTTGATATAGGGAAGGGACGCGGCCAATCGGCGCGCGGCGGCACAGTGGCGAGGAGAATGACATGAGTGGAGACAGGCTGGTGATGGAAGCGGGCATCGAGGCGGGGGACGATGCGCTGCCGAGCCTGGAGTTCAGCATCAGTCTGAACGAGGAGCATGTGTTTTTGGCGCTGAGCCGGGGTGGACGCACGGTGTGCGACCTGGGCGAACGCGCCCATCATTACTGCCTGCTGACGTTGGCGCGCCGGCGCCTGCGCGACGCCGGCGACCGCCACGACGCGACCAGCCAGGGATGGCTGGCCAGGAAGGAGCTGGGCCGCATGCTCGGACTCGATCCGGCCCATCTCAACATCCAGCTATTCCGGCTGCGCAGCCAGTTGTCGCGCGTGTGGCCGGCCGATGTGCCGATGCCCGAGGTGATCGAATGCCGGCGTGGCGAGGTGCGCATCGGCGCGCTGGCGTTCCGCATCGCGCGCGGCCTGCAGCACGAGGGCGGCTGGCGGCCCGCGACCGGCCTTAGCGATAGCGGATCAGGTAGTTGACCGCGATGTTGATCGGGCGCGTCTCGTCGCCGGCCACCGCCGCCGGCTCGGGCGGGCCGGTCTCGCCCTTGATCAGCGCCTTCAACTCGCCCGGCTCGCCGCCGGTCAACGGCGACACGCTGCTCGGCGCCTGGTAGGCGTGGGTATGGGTCTGCAAGGCGCATTGCTGGGTCGAGCCGACGCCACCCTTGAGCGCGGCGTCGAAGTGGGCGGGACCGACGCGCTGGTCGCGGTCGGGATCGATGTTGCTATCGGGCGAGGTGCCGCGCAAGAACATGCCGCGCAGGTCGGGCAGCGCGAAAGCGCCGTCGCCGCCGCCGTAGCGGATGCCGAGCACCCGCGCCAGCTCCGGGTATTTGTCCATTGGCAGGGTGCGCCCGTCGCACAACAGCCACCCCTGGCGGATGACATAGGCCAGCTGGTGCGGGTGCTCGAGCGGTCCCATGTAAGGGCAGATGCCGCCGACCGGGGTCATGCCTGCCCCCGCTCGAACACCGGCAGTTCCTGGTCTTGCTGCAGCAACGTCATGGTGGTCGGGATGCGCAGCTCCCACACCCGGCTGCGCGTGCCGCGCGGCCGCTCGGCCATGCCGCAGCGCTTGAGTTCATTGAGCAGGTCGACCGATTGCCCCACGACCGGCGCCAGCGCGTCCTCGCCGTACCACAACATGCCGCTGTCGAGGAAGCACGACAAGGCCAGGCTATGCCGCGGCCGCACCGGCAGCAGCACCCGCACCGCGTGCGCGGTCGTCAACCTGAGCAGCAGGTTGTCCTGGCCGTCCGCAGCCTCGCCAGCGCGCTCGAAGCCGTTCGGCGCGCTGAACGCAAAGCTCATCTCGTTCCATTCGAATGCCTGCTGGAAGAACTGGCGGTAGCGTCCCTGGTTGACCGGGGGCAACTCAGCCGCGCCGATGCGGTCGAGCGCGCGCTGCCACATGGCTTGCCGCATGCACGCCATCAGCGCCTGGCGCACCATGCGCTCGGCGGCCAGCGGATTGGCGGCATCGCCCTCGACTGCCACGCCGATCGCCGCCAGCCAGGCGGTCTGGCGGCTATGGTAAGCGGCCTGGATCGCCTGGTAAAACGCGAGCTGCCATTGCTCGAGCGTGTCGCCGGCCGGCGTGGCGGCGACGTCGACGCTGGCGACCACCGCCGGCGCGGCCGGGGCGCTGCCGTCGCCGGCGCCGGCGGCTGGCGCCGGCGGGAGCAGCAGCATCACCGGCAACGTGCCGCGCTCATCGCGCAGCGCGATCGTCGCGCTGCCGTTGCCGCTCGCGCCGGGCGCCCCGGTGACCGCGATGCTGAAGGGGGTGGTGCCCACCAGCCCCCGGATCGGGCCCGGTTGGCCGGCCGCGCCGAAGCTGACGCTGATGGTGGCGCTGGCGGCCTGGTAGCCCGGCGGGATCGTTATCAGGCGCGCACAGCCGGAGGCTTGATCCAGGGTGGCGCTGAGGACGACCTTCGGGGCCGGCGGCAGCGTGACGTCGCGCGGCTGGTAATACTCGATCAGCGCGGCGTAACCGGCGGCCGACGCGGCGTCGGGGGAAATGTCGGTGTGGCGCCGCACCCCGAACGATTCGGGCGTGCGGGGTTCGCTGAGCGGCTGGCCGTCGCCGCCCAGTTGGCCGTCCAGCATGGCCGCCGGCGACACCAGGTTAAATTCCAGCATCAGGCGGTGTCCGTAGTTCTCGACGTGGGCTTCGTAGATCTTGTCGACCCAGCGGTGGATCCCGCGCGTGTTAGCGTCGAAGCGGCTGCCGTCGATGCGGCTGACGGCCACGCTCTCGCGTTCGTGCAGGCTGCTGCTGGCGCGCTCCCGTTCGGTGCGCCGCCCGAGCCGGGTGGCCGCGCGGCGGGTGATGTCGCGGGCGTAGCGGGCGGCGGCGTCGACCGTGCTCACCTGTGGTTTGCCGTCGGCGTTGGGACCGATCTCGATCGACTCGGCGGCGGTGGCGTCGGCCGGCGGGCCGTAGACGGTGCTGCCGCTGAGTTTGAACTCGGTGGCCAGCGAGCGGTTCGCTTCTTCCTGGTAATCGGTCTGGCGCTCGTCGTCGGCGTCGTCGCGCAAGTCGTCGTCCCGCCCCCGGTGGATGTCGCTGTGGCTGCTGCGGCTCAATTCCCGGCGGGTGGTTTCCCGGGTCTCGCCGCGCATGACGTTGTCGATCCGGCTGACTTCGCCCAGCGCATAGCACTTGAGGCGCTGGCGCACCAGTTCCAGGTCGCCGATCGCATACGGCGCGAAACTGTCCTGCCGGAACGTCTGGGCCGATGGCAACCCCTGCGAGGGCGGCATCGGGAACAGCTCCGAAGGCAGGATCAAGGTGGCGGCCAGGCCGTCGGCGATGCGCGACGGCGGCCAGCGGGTGGCGGCCCGGTGGTTGCCGACTTCGTGCGCGCCATCGTCGCCGGTGTCGCCGCCATGCCCGCAATTGTCGCTATCGTCGCTATCGTCGCTGTGGTCCGTGTCCTCGTCGCCCTCGGCCAGCAGCGCCAGCATGCGCGAGAGCAGGCGCGCCATGAGCAGCGTCTGGATCAGCAGGTCGAGTTGACGGTGACGGTTGCCGAGCACGATCATGAGGGCGAACACGCTGTTCCAGCAGCACTGCAGTACCTGCTCGGCCGGGTCGCCCGCCAAGGTGTGCCGCAACATAGTCCAGTCGCAGCGCAATTCCCGCTGCACGATCTTGCGGAATTGTTTCATGTCGGTCGCCGGCTTGGCGCGCAGCGCGCTGTGGCATGCCGCGAGCCGATTGAACGGGGGCGGCAATCGGCTGACGTCGGCGACGAACGGAGAGAGATATTTTTGCGAGGGGGCGTCGATGTAGGACACCGCCAGCGTTTCCATCGGCAGGCGTTGGCCGGCCTGCACCAGCGCCGCCAGCAGCCGGTAGAGGTTGGGTTTGGCACCGGCGGTGGCAGGCAGGCCGCCTGGCGGGGCGATATATGACACGAAGCGGTCTTCTTTTTCCTGCGCGGTGATTCCCGGCCACGGGCGCAGGTACACATATGCGAACAAGTCGGTGTGGGCGGCGCCGTGGATCACGGCGCCGCCGATCAGGTCGTCCACCGGCGGCTCCGTCGGCGTCGGTACGGGCGCCGGCGTGGGGGTGGGGGTGGGGGTGGGCGTCGGACATGGCGTCGGACCTGGCGCGGGGCAGGGCCCGTCCTGCCATAAAATATAGGTTTGTTCGTTGGCGTTGCGCAAGGCCAGGTCCAGCACGATTTGGCGGATGCCGTCGGCGTTGCCCAGCAAGTACACGCGGCCGCTCACGAGCTGCTTGTTTTGCTCGCTGCGCAGGCTGAAGGGAACCGCTGGAATATGGTCCGGGGTTTGCCGAATCAACGTGGCTTCGACTAACAGGGTGCCGCTCCACCACATCCGCACGTCGCAATAGCCGTTGGCGTCGCAACTCCAATGCACGTTGAACTCGTCGAAGCTGCGGCTGCCCGATGGATGGTTGTTCATGTTGGACCTGTTTGAATAGTTGGGTTTCAGGGAAAGCGCGGACGCCCGGCATTTTCAGGCGGGCGGCCGCGCCGTGTGGTCGACGGTTAGGGTAGCCAGCCTTGGATGTTCGCCAGCGAGGTGGAGGTGATCCGGTGGCCGATGTTGTACAGGTCACCGGAGCCGGCAGCTTGGTCGTGTACGCCGATGATCGTCAGCGGACTTGCGTCCGTGAGCGTGATCGCCGTGCCGCTGGCGCCCGGCTTGGTGCTAATCGCGTAGCGCAGTTCCAACGCCGTTGAGTCGCTGATGTTGCCTTTGCCGAGGTACATGGCGCGCCCGTCGCTCTGGTCCCACCAATAAAGGCCGGCGAGGCTGACGGCGGCGTTCGGATTCAAGTCCCCGTCGCCGAGCGCGACGACGTCGGGCATGGTTGCGTCGTTGGGCAGCAGCGTGGCCTTGGTTTCCAGTCTGACCACGGCGTAGTCCTCCTCGATCGGAACGTCGTCGATGGGAGTGCTCTGGTTGGGACAGTGCCAGCTTGTGGCGGCCACATCTTCCAGTTGTCCCATCTTGTGGTTTTCGCGGGGGTAAAAACGTACCGCAAAACACTTCATTTTGGTGGTGTCGCGAACGTTGTGGGCAGCCGTGAGGAGCGAATAAATCGTGGTGTCGGAGTCTCCGGTTTTGGCTTTGGCGCCGATGATCGTGGCGCTCCCGTAGTAAGTTTCCGGCACGTCGTCCGCGCCTCTGAAATCCATCTCCAGCCGTCCGACGAAATAATAAGGCGCCGTATTGGCATCCACCACCCGTGTCGGCGTGTTGCCCGGGATCGGTTTGTAGAACTTGTCGATGGGATCCCACGTGTCGAGGATCTGATAGTTGTACAGGTCGGCGGGATCGTGTGCGACCGCGGCCAGCAGTTGCCAGTCGGGCTCGATGCCGGAGGCCGGCGGCGCCAGGAGGACGACACCGTACACCGGTTTGCTGTTTGGATCCGGCCGGACGCTGAAATTCAGTTGCAGATCGGTGATGGATAACACTTGGTCCACGATCGAATCGCCGTTCAGGGTGACGATGATTTGATAGCTGGGTGCGTCGCCGTTCAGTTTTTGGTATTGGATCTGCGTGTTGAAGCCACCTCCCGCGTCCCATATCAGGAAGGCTGCCGGTTGCGCTGCTGGTTTGTCGGTGCTCATGTCGATTCCTTGATTGAATGACGGCCGCGCCGGGCGGCCCAGTGTCGTCTTGAGACGGCCGGCGGACAGGGCGCCGGCCATGGATGGCTATTAGCGCGTGGTGATCTGGTAGCCGGTCCACATCGAACCTTCCACCGTGATGACGTCGCCCTCGAGCACCGCCGTTTCAGTGGCGCTGATTTCGGCGTCGACCAGGCGGGCACCCTTGTTGACGAATTGGGCGACCACCGCGACGTAGTAGGTCGAACGGGTGTCTTCCATGCGCTTGGCGCTCGGCCACAGCACTTGCGGTGGATAGATCTCGTCGCCGTCCATGGTGATGTGGCTCCACACGCCGGTGCCGAACTTGTTCTCCATGACGACTTCGTTGAGCACCAGGTCGTCGAAGCTCTGGGTGATGGTGGCGCCGGTGGAGCGCTGGTCCTGCGAGGTTTCGCTGCCGATGATGAAGCGCGCCGTGTTTTCCCCGAACTTCAGCACCTGGGTTTTGTTGCCGGCATTGGGATCCTGGCGCTCGTTCGGATCGAGCGAGTAGGTGGCGAACGCCTCGAAGTATTGCGGGATGTTGACCAAGGTGCTGCCACCGCTCGGCGGCGGCGAGACGATTTTCCACGCGATCGTGTTCAGATCCGGGTTGGACACAGGTTTTTTGTACAGCGCGATGCGCACAACTTCCGAACCGGTGGTTTTGTTGACGAAGGTGAGTGAGGCCATGTGGATGCTCCGGTGATGGTGAGCAGAGGTCATCTCTGCGGCGGCACCGAATGGCGCCGTTAAGTCATCATCTACCGGTCCGGACCCCGGAGCCATTACCGGGGATTACAAGCTATTACCGGGCGTTACATGTGTTGCCAAAAGTTTACAAAATCGACATCCTTCACCGTGCCAGCCACCACAGGGGGTGTTTGCGCCTTGCGTGTGGTGGCGCACTTAACGGCGCAACCGACGGTTTGAGAATCGCGTATCGAGGTCCATTGTGGTTATTGAACCTATTTAACGGAGGACTTGCCATGAGCGCCATAGACATCAACGACGTGCCCCGGCACGCGCACAGCACACCCGATCCAGAGGTGCCGCCGCCGCAGCCGGAAAAAGATCCGCCACCGGACAATATGCCGGTGCCGGACCAGGCGCCGATCGAGGAACCGACGCCGAAGGCGCCGCCGCTCAAGGTCTGAGCGGTAAGCCGGCGGCGTTATTACGGGCGCGGCGGCTGCTTGGGCTTGCCGTGCCCGCTGTCGTCCGGCAGCGGCGGAATGCTTTTGATGGCCTCGTCGGTCTCGCGCTGACCCGGCGAGCGTTCGCCGCTGCCGATGTCGGCTTCGTCAAGCATATGGCCGCCTTCGGCGGCATGGTCGTTGCCGTGTGGTTTGGTTGGTTGATTCATCATGGACTCCGTGGTTGACTGAAACCCATGCTAGCAGCTTGACGCCGGGACCGGCGCGCGGTGGACGGCGCCGGAAAGCGTGGTGATCGTTGCTCGACAGATACAAATTTAAATGTTTGTGTTGAGCGTCACACTGCCGTCATGAAACTGTTCCTATAATTTAGTCATGTCATCGTTTTTCGTTCACGGAGAGCATCATGGGCAATTCCTTACACAACAAAATCTACCTCGGTCGTCGTCGTAGTGTCGTGTTAAGCACGAAGCGTGTCCAAGCCCTGATTTGCATCGCCGCCTTCGCCAGCATCGGCCTGGTGTGGCTGGCGATCCGGGCGCTGTAAAGGTCCATTCCGCCATTGTCGCGGTGGGGCGGGCGTTTCATCGTAAACGCATTGGCGGCGCATTTTCTTGCCGTCATCCCGCCGGGCGCGTACCATGAGGGCCGCAGCAGTCTCTTATGGAAAAAATGGCAATGAAGAACGAGAAATTAACGCAGGACGAATACAACGCGCTGGACGAAGTCAAACGCGGTATCAAAGGCGAGCGCGTCAGCGCTTGCGTCGGTCGCAACACCAAGCGCCTGGCCGGCATCAAACTGTTCACCATCGCCAAGAACGGCCGCATTTCGCTCACCGACAAGGGTGAGGAAGTGTTGTTCCTGCGCCGTTGCATCCTGGGCTTGCGCGCCATCGAGGCCGATCCCGCCAGCCCGCTCGACGCCGACGTGGCCCTGTTCCTCGGCAAAAAATCCCACATCGTTCCCCGCGCCGAAGGCGGCTTCGAGCTCAGTGACAAAGGCCGCGAATCGCTGGCCGATATCGCCAATCAAGGCTTGTGATAAAAAAACGCTCCGCTGGAGCGTTTTTTTGATGTATTGTAGTAATAAATGAGCAACTGGCGCAAATGAGAGCCCGCATCCCGTGATGAGAGTCGAGACCCTTCGGAAATTCAGAAAGCTGTTTGGCGTACTGGTGGTCGCCGTCGCCGTCGCCTTGTTGATTGTCTTGCTGGGTATCGGGCACGTCCTCAACCAGAGCCGCCTGCGCTACTATGCCTCCGCCGACGAGACCTCGCGCAACCTCGCCATCACGCTGGAAAAATTCCTCAACTCGCATTTCCTCGAGGTGGACCTGGCGATGCGCCGCGCCGGCGTCGAGTTCCAGGCCATGCACGCGGCGGGGCGCTTCGACAACGACAAGTTCAGCGCCTACCTGCGCTCGCTCAAGGAGCGCATCCCGCAGGCCGACGCCGTGCGCGGCGCCGACGCCGCCGGCCGCGTCATCTATGGCGAGCGGGTCGATCCGGCCAAGCCGCAGGACCTGAGCATCCGCGAATTCTTCCAGCGTGCCAAAAGCGAGCAGGAGCTCATCATCGGCACGCCCGCCAGGTCGCGCATCAGCGACGAATGGGTGTTGCCGCTGGCGTTTCCGCTCACCATGCCGGACGGCGGCTTCGGCGGCGCCGCCTATGTGCTCATCAACAGCGCGCGCCTGACGGCGGCCTTCGCGGCGCTCAATATCGGCGAGCGCGGCGCCATTGTGCTGCTGGACAACCGCAAGCGCGTGCTGCACCGCTATCCGGAAGCCGAGGACATGCTCTTTGGCAGCACCATCAAGGTCAACGCCATCACCCAGCGCATCATGGACGGCAAGGCGGACCGTGGCACCTACACGGTCATCAGCCCGCGCGACAACCTCGAGCGCACCTTGAGCGTCTCGCGGGTGGGCGCCTATCCGGTCTACGTGGTGGTGGGGCTGGCCAGCGACGATTTCCTGGCGCCTTGGCGCAAGGAGGTGCGCAACGCCGCCATCTTCGCCTCGCTGCTGCTGATCCTGGCAGCGGCTTTGCTGATGAGCATGCGCTTCGGCTTGCGCAAGCAATTCCAGTCGGTTGAGCAGTTAATTGAAAACAAGCAGGCCTCGCAAGAATTGTTGACGCAGCTGACGGCGTCGGAGTCGCGCTGGCGCTCGCTGACCGAAGGCTTGCCGCAGATGGTGTGGACCGCCACGCCGAACCTGCGCGTCGATTTCCTCAGCCATCACTGGGAAGAGTTCAGCGGCATTCCGCCCGAGCAGATGCTGGGCGACGACAACTGGGCCAGCGTGATCCACCCGGACGACATCGCCGCGATGGCGGCGGCCTGGCGCCAGGCCAGCACCGAGGGCACCGAGTTCCGCTGCGACTGCCGCATGCGCCGCCGCGACGGCATCTGGCGCGTGTTCGACAACCACGCGCTGCCGCAGCGGAACGCCGACGGCGTCATCGTCAGCTGGGTCGGCAGCAGCACCGACCGCACCGAGTCGCGCGCCTCGCGCCTGGCGCTGCAGCAGGCCAAGGAGGAGGCGGTGCAGGCCGGCCGCGCCAAATCGGAGTTCGTCGCTAACATGAGCCACGAGATCCGTTCGCCGATGAATGCGGTGCTGGGCATGCTGCAACTGCTGCAGCAGACCGAAATGAGCGAGCGCCAGCAGGACTACACGTCCAAGGCCCACTCGGCCGCCAGCGCATTGCTGGGACTGCTCAACGACATCCTCGACTTTTCCAAGGTGGAGGCGGGCAAGCTGGCGCTGGACCCGCATCCGTTCCGGCTCGACAAACTGTGGCGCGACCTGGCCGTGATCCTGTCGGCCAACGTCGGCAGCAAGAATATCGAGGTGCTGTTCCGCATCGATCCGGCGCTGCCCGATCTGGTCGTCGGCGACGGCCTGCGGCTGCAGCAAGTGCTGCTCAACCTGGCCGGCAACGCCATCAAATTCACCGAGCACGGCGAGGTCCTGGTGTCGGCCAGGCTGCTCGCGCGCGACGGCAAGCGCCTGTCGATCGGCTTTGCGATCCGCGATACCGGCATCGGTATTTCCGAGGAACAGTGCCGGCACATCTTCGACGGCTTCTCGCAGGCCGAGGCCTCGACCGCGCGGCGCTATGGCGGCACCGGACTGGGCCTGGCGATCAGCCAGCGGCTGGTGGCGCTGATGGGCGGCACGCTCGGCGTCGACAGCACGCCGGGCAAGGGCAGCGTGTTCGATTTCACCATCGAGTGCGAGGCGGCGGAGCAGCAGCCGGCGCGCGAGGCGCAGCCGGGCACGCAACCGTCCGACGAGCTGATGCGCGACCTCAAGTGCCTGGTGGTTGATGACAACCCGGTCGCGCGTGTGGTGTTGAGCGAAATGGCCGGCTCGTTTGGCTGGCAGGTGGATCTGGCGGCCAGCGGCCAGGAGGCGCTGGCCGCCGTGTCGGAACAGGTGGCGCAGCAGCGCGCCTACGATGTGATATTCATTGACTGGCGCATGCCGACGCTGGACGGCTGGGAAACGAGCTGCCAGATCCGCAAGCTGGCGCCGTCGGGCAAGATGCCGCTGATCGTCATGGTCACCGCGCACGACCGCGAACTGCTGGCGCAGCAGCACGAGGATTTGTCGCCGGTGCTCGACGGTTTCGTGGTCAAGCCGGTCACCGCCTCGATGCTGTTCGACGCCGTGGCCGACGCCCGCATGGAGCGGCGCGCGCCGCTGTCGCTGGTGTCGGTGCCGTCGAAGCAGCGGCTGGCCGGCTTGCGGCTGCTGCTGGTGGACGACAATCCGGCCAACCAGCAGGTCGCCAGCGAGCTGCTCGGCAACGATGGCGCGCGGGTCGAGGTGGTCGGTTCGGGCCCATTTGCAATCGAAGCGGTCACGCGCGGCGGGCCGATGCCGGACCTGATCTTGATGGATATCCAAATGCCGGAGATGGACGGCTACGAGGCGACGCGGGAAATCCGCCGGCTGCTGGGCGCGGGCGCGCCGCCGATCGTCGCCATGACCGCCAACGCCATGGCCGCCGACCGGGTCGCCGCGCTGGCGGCGGGCATGGTCGACCACGTCGGCAAGCCCTTCGATCTCGCACAGCTGATCGACGTGATACTCAAACATGTGGGGCGCGGGGCCGGGCCGGCTGGTGTGGCGGAGGTGGCGGCGGTTGCCCCAGTCCCAGCGCCAGCCGACAAAGCAGTCGACGCAGCTCCTGTCGCCGCTGTTGCCGCCGACAGCGGCGCCATGCCGCTGCCCGAGGCCGGCCTGAACAGCACTGCCGCGCTCAAGCGCATGGGCGGCTTGCAGCCGGTCTATCTGATGGCGCTGCGCAGCTTCACCGGGGAGTCGGTCAAGCTGGCGACGCAGTTGCAAGAGGCGCGCGCCGCCGGCGATGCCCAAGCCGCGTTGCCAGTGCTGCACACCCTCAAGGGATTGTCCGGAACGGTGGGCGCGGACCGAATGGCGGCGTTGGCGCAGTTGGCCGAAGCGGCGTTGAAAGAGGGCGCCTCTGCACGCGCCTGGGATCAGCTGGGCCTGGTGCTGGACGGTGTCCCCGGCTTAATCGGCGACATCGAACAAGTAGTACGCCAGCTAACTCCCGCAGCACCGAGAACCCAGGCATGACCCGACATCGGCAACCGCCACCGACCCAAACACGATCTGAACCACGTAGGGCGGATTAGCGAAGCGTAATCCGCCATGCATGCGTCACCGCCAACGCATCCACCACGTGATCAAACAACGATTTTCAAAACTAAACCAGGGAGCAAACAATGGAAAAACCAATGACGTGGTCGGCCCACGAACTGAGCATGACCGTGCTGATGACCCCGGACATGGCCAACTTCTCCGGCAACGTCCACGGCGGCACCATCCTCAAGTATCTGGACAGCGTCGCCTACGCCTGCGCCAGCCGCTATTCGGGCAGCTACGTGGTGACGTTGTCGGTGGACCAGGTGATGTTCCTGCAACCGATCCACGTGGGCGAGCTGGTGACGTTCCTGGCCTCGATCAACTACACCGGCCGCACCTCGATGGAAGTCGGCATCCGCGTGGTGACGGAAAACATCCAGCAGCGCCTGGTACGCCACGCCAACAGCTGCTACTTCACGATGGTGGCGGTCGATGCCAGCCGCAAGCCGGTCGAAGTGCCGACTTTGGTGCCTGAATCCGAAGAGCAGAAGCAGCGCTGGGAGCAGGCGCTGCTGCGCAAACAGTCGCGCCAGATGGTGCACGATGGCGCGCGCAAGGGCTGATAGCCGAAGCGCGCGATGCATCGCTTACTGAGCGCCCTATGCCTGCTGGCGGCCTTCGCGTCGCCGGCCTCCGCTTGCTTTTTGATCACCAGTAATGAGGAATTCGCGCCAGCGGCGCCGGCGAACTTCGAGTGGGACAAAGTCAAACTGAGTTCGGCGCTGCCGGCGCCGGTGTTGAAAGTCGAGCGTCTGGAACGATTGCCCTATATCCCGACCGATTATCGTGAACGGATCGAAGCCTGCCGGTCGGGCAATGTCAGTGTGCGTATCTACTGGCCTCGGGGCGCCAGGGCGAAACTTGACCATATCGGCTTTCGGTTCAAGATGCTGACCAAGGATAGTGGGCTTGCAGTGGAGGACGTGCCCGTGACGGGCGTGCGGGAAGGCGAATCGATGCGCTTCGATTTCCTGCTGTTCGAGTCGCCGTACGTCACGAACAAGCCACTGGTGATGAAAATGGAGGTCTACGCTGTCAATGCGAAACGGCAGCGTGGGCCGGCGAGCATGCTTGTATTGCAGGCGCCGGTGGCCCGGCCCGTCGAGAAGTAGCGTTGAAGTGCACTTGCGGTGACTCGGTCTGATATGTTTTGTCTAATGAGTTTAAGTTGCCGCTCCGCAGCCAAAACCGGTCGCTCAAGTAATCACCCATTAAAACCTCACGCCGATGATGCAGCGCCCAGCTGATGCCGAAGTTATTCTCCGTCTTACGTCTACCAGATACAACCAAGATAAAGTATTCTCTGACAGACAGTTCACTCCGGATGTTGCATAAGTTCTATGGTGTGGCCGTCCGGTCCTCGGGTGTAGACCATGATTGTTCCGCTAGGCGCAGTTTGCGGTTCGCCGGTTGCCGTCCATCCATAAGGGGCCATGCGATTTAGCATTGCGCGAAGATCGGTCACGGCAAACGTCAAATGAGCCGAACCGACGTCGCATGGACGTTGTTTCAAAACCACGCGGTCTTCCGGCGAATCGTACTCAATCAGCTCAACTCTATATCCATCGGGACCCTCTAGGAGAGCGTTTCTTAAATAAGCCCCCGGCACCCCGACCACTTGTTCCATCGCGTGCCCACCGCCAAGCTCTTTGCGGTACACGAGTTGAAAGCCGAGGACCTCAGTCCAGAAATCAAGTACGCCATTGATCGACGCGACAGTCAGCCCAGTGTGCTCGGTGCGCAATACGGTAGAGGTTTGGTCGTTCATAGGTGCATCCTGTTAACAGTCGAGGCCGCAGATTTATGCGAGAGTTAAGAATCCAGTCTGGATTTCCCGCCTTACTTTAACAGATGACCGTTATGGGGCGGAAGCCGCCGGTCCGGCGATCATGTTGGATGGCACTCAGCAGGCTCCATGCTGGCCGCCATCGGTTGAAGCACATCATCGCAAGGACCAATTCGCAATCAACCACGCATGCAGCGCGCGCTTCGCCCCCCCTGGGCGCTTGCCGGCCTTGTTCCATAAGGTATCGAACGCGTGCGCCTGCGGCGTATTGGGTAGCATTGTCGACATCGTTTGTCGTTTTCCGGAGTTCAAATGATGGCCTTCTACGAGACTCTGCAGCGGGCCGCGCTGCGCCTGCTTTTACTGTCGTCATTCCTCGCCTTGAGCGGCTGCGCCAGCCTGTCTACGGCTGATCAGCAGAACGTCGCCGGCAAAACCTATGTGATCACGGGCGCATCCAGCGGCTTCGGACGTGGCGTCGCGCTCAGGTTGGCTGGCATGAAAGCCAATGTGGTGCTGGCCGCGCGCCGCACCGATGTGTTGAACGAGGTCGCCAGCCAAGCGCAGGCGGCCGGCGGCACGGCGCTGGTCGTCACCACCGACGTCTCGAAACCGGACGACGTGCGCAGGCTCGCCGATGCCGCCGTGCAGCGCTTCGGCCGTATCGACGTCTGGATTAACAACGCGGCCGTCGGTGTGATCGGCGCCTTCGATACCGTTCCCGTCGAGGACCATGCGCGCGTGGTCGACGTCAACCTGAAGGGCGTGATCTACGGCAGCCACGCGGCGCTACGCCAGTTCCGCAAGCAGCGCGCGGGTGTGCTGATTAACATCGGCTCGGTCGAGAGCGAAGTCCCGTTGGCCTATCACGCCTCGTATTCGGCGACGAAGGCGGCGGTGCTAAGTCTGGGGCGTGGCCTCAACGAGGAGTTGCGCCTCGCCGGCCTGCGCGGTCCGATCGAGGTGGCGACCGTGATGCCCTGGGCGACCGACACGCCGTTCTTCGAGCATGCCGCCAATTACACCGGCCGCACCGCGCGCGAGCCGGCCATGGATCCGCCGGAGAAGGTGGTCGAGTACATCGTCTACACTTCCCTGCATCCGAGCGAGGAGGTGCCGACCGGCTGGAAGGCACGCGCGGCGATTTGGTCGCACCACCTCGCGCCGGACCTGACCGAGCATGTGTCGGCCAACATCTCGCACACATCGCAGATGGAGCATGCGCCTCCGACCCAGCCGCCAACAACCGGGTCGCTGTATGAGCCGATGCAAGGCGGTACCGGGGTCGATGGTGGCGTGCGGGCGCGCATGGAGCGCGAAGATGCGGAGCGTCAGAAGGCCGAGCAGCGGCAGTAAGCTGCGCTGACCACCTCGATTTCCTCCTCGTCCTGGCGTGCCCAAGAAGAAATCAGGTCATGCGTTGCTCAAACTGTTACTCAGCATCGCAGGCGGCGGCACTAGCGCTTTCATAGCTGGTGCGTCATATTCTCGGGTTGGGACGACATCGACCGGGAGCAAAGCGTGGAGAAGATTGGGCAGGATTTATTGGCGTTGCAGCGGACACCGTTGGCGGAATCCCACATTGCCGCGATGCGCAAGGCGGGCACCGAAGTCCTTTACCTCGCCGGCACTGTGCTGGTCAGGCCCGGCGACCCGGTGGAGACGTTTGTCTACGTCGAAGAAGGCGAGATCGAGATCGTCGACGCCTTCACCGGAGAGCGGCTGATCCCCGCGACCCTCGGACCGGCGCAGTTCATGGCGGAGATCGCCTTCCTCGCGGGCGGCAGCTGGTCGATGGCGTTTCGCGCTGCCAGCGATACCAGGGTAATCGAGGTGCCCCGCACCGCCATGCTGGCGTTGATGGCGCATGTGCCCGAGATGTCGGACATTATTATCACCGTGCTTGCAGCGCGGCGCCGCAAGCAGCTGGAGACCGGACTCAGTTCCCTGGTGCTGATCGGCGAGGAATCGCACCGGGATATCCGACGCATTGCCGAGTTCGCGGCGCGCAATCGCGTTCCGTATGCTGCCCACGCGCTGGGCAGTGCCGAAGCGCAGGCGGTGGCGCTGAGCGCCCGCGCCGACCCAACCAGGCCCGCTGTGATCTTCGGCAAAGACATGGTCATTGCCGATCCGACGCCGGAGAAGATTGCGCGGTTGATCGGACTGAATCAGGATCTCATCAACGACGAGGCCGTCGATGTGCTGATCGTTGGCGGCGGCCCGGCGGGCGTCTCGGCAGCCGTCTACGCCGGCGCGGAGGGACTGAGCGCGCTGGTGGTCGAGGACATCGCCATTGGCGGTCAGGCCGGCACGTCCAGCCGGGTCGAGAATTACATGGGTTTCCCGACCGGCATTTCCGGCGCCGACCTGGTCTGGCGCGGCCAGGTGCAGGCCATGAAGTTCGGCACGCGCTTCGCGATGCCGCTGCGCGTCGAGGCATTGGAGAAACTGACAGACGGCAGTTTTTGCGCCACGTTCAACAACGGAAAACGGATCCGGTCCAATGCGGTGGTGATCGCCACGGGCGTGCAATATCGCCGGCTGCCGATCGAACGCCTTGCCGAATTCGAAGGCGCGGGGATTTACTATTCCGCCACCGAGAACGAGGCGCGCTACTGCCGCAGCACGGAGGTGATTGTCCTCGGCGGCGGCAACTCGGCCGGACAGGCGGCGATGTTCCTCAGCCGCGTCGCCGCGCGTGTCCGGCTGCTGGTGCGGGAAACTCGCTTGCCGCCTCGATGTCCAGCTACCTTTCCAGCCGTCTTGAGGCCGATCCCGCCATCACCATCGACTACGGCGCCCAGGTCGTGGCCGTGCATGGCGAGGAGCGTATGGAAGCGGTCACCATCCGTCGCGGCGCTACCGACGAGACAGTCGACACCTGCGCCATGTTCGTGATGGTCGGCGCCATGCCGAATACCGCATGGCTTTCCGATCTGGTGCAGCTGGACCACAAGGGCTTCGTGCTGACCGGCGCGGCGGTGCGGGCCGCTTCCCCGTACGCGGCCTCCTGCCCGGGCGTGTTCGCCGTTGGCGACGTGCGTGCCGGGTCGGCCAAGCGCGTCGCCGCGTCGGTCGGCGAAGGCTCGGTGGTCATCTCTGGTGTCTGGGATTACCTCAACCGCGCGCTGAGCGCATCCTGACGACGTGTTGGTACGTAAATTGAGGAAGGTAGCTTGATGGCCGATTCCAGCCTGGGGCAAACGCTCGGACCCGTGGTCGTCCTGATGGGGGCGGCGGTAATTGCAGTGCCCTTATTCCGACGGCTCGGCCTTGGATCGGTACTCGGCTATTTTGCCGCCGGCATGCTGATCGGTCCATCGGCGCTCGGTTGGGTGGCGAACGCGCAGTCCATCATGCACATCTCCGAGCTCGGCGTGGTGATGTTTCTCTTCGTCATCGGACTGGAGCTGCGTCCGCATAAGCTGTGGGCGATGCGCAGCCAGATCTTCGGCCTTGGCCTTGCGCAAGTCGTTGCGGCCATCGGCACGTTGACGCTGACCGCCTATGCCATTTTTGGCTTCGCCGCGCCAGCCGCCTTCGTGGCGGGCGCAGGCTTCGTTCTGTCGTCGACCGCCGTCATCATGTTGCTGCTACAGGATCGCGGCGAGCTCTCCAGCACGGAGGGGCAGAAGGCCGTATCGATACTTCTGTTCGAGGATCTGATGATCGTGCCGCTCCTGGCCATGGTCGCCTTGTTGTCGCCACTGGCGCAGGAGCGGGCGGGATGGCCCGGTATGTTTGCCGCCCTTGCGGCCCTGTTGTCGCTGCTGGCGCTGTCGCGCTGGGGCCTTAACGCCTTCTTCGCTTTGCTGGCTCAGGCGCGAACGCGCGAGGTGTTGACGGCGGGCGCCTTGCTGGTCGTTATTTGCGCGGCGCTGCTCATGGAGTCGGTCGGCTTATCGATGGCGATGGGGGCGTTTCTGGCCGGCGTGATGCTGTCGAATTCCAGCTACAGGCATCAGATCGAAAGCGATATCGAGCCTTTCCGTGGCTTGCTGATGGGGCTGTTCTTTCTCGCGGTGGGCATGTCGCTCGACTTGTCGATAGTCGCGGCGGAATGGCCCTTTCTATTGTCCCTGCTGTTGGCGTTCATGCTGGCCAAGGGGACGGGGGTGTACGCGATAGCGCGCGTGTTCGGGGCAGGCCGGCACCAGTCCCTGCATCGCACGTCGATGTTCCTGCAAGGCGGAGAATTCGCCTTCGTGCTGTATTCGGCGGCGCTGTCGGCCGGCATTTTCGATGCCAGAACCAACGCGCTATTCGCCACGGTGGTCATCCTGTCGATGGCGGCCTCGCCGGTTTTGATGATCGCCGCAGACCGTTTGTTGCGGCAGGAAGTCTCGATGGACGGGGTGGAAAGCGCCAGGGATTTGAACGGACGGATGCTGGTCATCGGTTTTGGCAGGTTCGGCCAGATCGCTTCCCAGATTTTATTGTCCAGTGGCGTCAAGCTCTCCGTCATCGATAAAGATCCCGAGCGTATCCGTGATGCGGAACGCTATGGCTTCAAGGTATTTTTCGGCGAAGGTACCAGGCTGGCGTCGCTGCGGCACTCCGGTGCCGCCGAAGCCGATGCGATTATGGTGTGCGTCGACGATCCCACGGCGGCGCTACAGATCGTGCAACTGGCGCAACGGGAATTCCCGCAGGCCAGACTGCTGGTGCGTAGCTATGATCGTGCCCATGCAATCGAACTGATACGCGCGGGAGTGGATTATCAAATCCGGGAAACGGTCGAATCAGCCTACCTGATGGGCGCGGAAGGCTTGCGCGCGCTGGGCTACTTACAGGCCGGCGTTGAGGAGGCTGCTAACGATATCCGTCAACGCGATGCCGAGCGACTGTCCGAGCAAGTGCATGGAACCCCGATGTCGGGTCTGGACCGGCTGCATTTCCCCATCATTCCGGAGCCGTTGCACCAGCCATCGGTGCCGAAATCCCATTCTAAATAAATCGCAGGTGTCACGATGCAAAATGATATCGTCAAGGTTGACTCAGCAAGCCATCCGTCCGCTCCCGCGCAAGGCATGGACATAGCGGCCAATGGCCATACGATCCACGTGCTCACGCAGGGGCGCGGACCGGCCGTCCTGTTTTGCCACGGCTTCCCCGACACTGCCGAGACCTGGCGGTGTCAAATGCAGGCCGTGGCGGCGGCCGGCTATTGCGCGGTGGCGCTCGACCTGCGCGGCTTCGGCAAAAGCTACGCGCCCGCTGATATCGATCTCTATACTTCGCTGCACGTGGTGGGGGATTTCGTCGCGGTGCTGGATGCGCTGGGCATGGAAACAGCCGTGCTGGTCGGGCACGACTGGGGTGCGGATTATGCGCAGCGTGCCGCCGTGATGCGCCCCGACCGCTTCCGGGCGATCGTCAGCCTGAGCATTCCATTCGCGCCGCGCGGCGAGATCAGTCTGTGGGACCAGCTGCGCCAGCGGGGTCTGGCGCGGCGTTATTATTCCATGAGTATGGTCGAGCCGGACGCGGGCGCACGCTTCGAACCCGCCGCGACTTCGATTCCGGCCATTTTGTACTGGCTTTCCGCCAGTCCACCGTCCGGCCAGCGGTGGGATCCTGTCAATCCTGAATTGCACATGCTGCGGCCGGCACCCGCCACCGTGCCGGACTGGGTCGACCAGACTTACCTTCAGCGCACGATACGCGCCTTTGAACACAGCGGTTTCGACACGGGTCTGAACTATTACCGTGTCGTGCAAAAGACGTTCGACCTGACCGCCACTTTCAAGAACGCGCTGATACATCAGCCTTCGCTGTATATCTGGGGTGCAGCTGATGGCTTATGCAGATTCTTTCATCCCGACGGCCCGACGCTGGAAGAATCCAGAAAGGTGCAGCCGGGCTTGATGGACATCATCCGCCTGGACAATGCAGGACACTGGATCCAGCACGAGGCGGCAGATCGGCTCAATGCCGAACTGATCAAGTTCCTAAAAGCGATTGAATCAAGTAAAGCGGAGGTTTGAACATGTTGGAAACTGCAATTCGGGAGGGCAATTTGGCGACGGTAACCGGTCTGCTGCGTACCGGCGCCAATCCCAACGGGCGCAATGCACAGCAGCTCACGCCGCTGATGATTGCCGCCGGTCTTGGCCAGTCGCAGATGGTGGAACTATTGCTGACCGCCGGCGCGGAAGCGCAGGCGCTGGAACCGCGCATGGGAGCGACAGCGCTGCATAAAGCGGCACAATCGGGCAATGCCGATGTCATCGCGCTATTGCTCCGGCATGGCGCCTTCATCGATCAACAGTCGCCGATACTTGGGCACACCGCTTTGATGGACTCGGTGTTGCACAAGCAGGAGGAAGCGGTTTGCGCGCTGCTGGAGCATGGCGCGAAGACAGCAATTCGCAACCATACGCAACAGACGGCACTGGACCTGGCAAAATCGGACGGCCTCGAGGCGATCGCAAACCTGATCGAAGCTCGCAGCGCTGCGGATGGCGAGCGGACGAAGTCCTTTCCCTGGATCGCCGCGATCAAAACAGGGAATATAGACGAGGTGATGCGTTTAATCGCGGCGGGCAGGACTCTTAACGAGCGAGCGCCGTCAGTAGGCGGCCTGGATGATGGCTATACCCCGTTGGGGCTGGCGGCGCGCGAAGGACAGACGGAAATCGTCAGGCTACTGCTGAATGCCAACGCGGACATACGCCGGGTGACCGGAACAATGCGCGGCACGCCAGTCCATGAGGCCAGCTATTTCGGCCATGCCGACGCGTTGCGCGTGCTGACGCGGGGCGGCGCGACAAAAGCCGAGCTCGATGCGCAGGGCCCCTACAACGGCTACACGCCTTTGCACGACGCGGTATGGCACGGCCACCTGGAGGCCGCGCATGTGCTGGTGGACGCTGGAGCGCCGCTTGATTTGAGGTCGGACAGCGGTCTCACGCCACTGGCGCTGGCGCAGCGCTATGAATATCACGACCTGGCGCGATTCCTCGTTCATGCGGCCTCGCTGCTACCGCGTTGAGATTTAACGCCCATGTGGCCCGTAAGAATTCTGCCGCGAGAACAGTAGGGCGCATTTGCCAGCTTGCACGGTTGAACAGCCCACGATGACGCAATGCTGAGCTGTTCTACTGGTTTCCGTGGCCGGGCCCCGCCAGCGACCGCCAGGTCGCGTACCGGGATTTTCAAGATGAAGGACATATAAATGAAGAAATTTAGTCTGCGTCGGACCTATCGAGTAAAGCCGCACATAATCAGGGCGGCATCCCTATCGGCCATGGCGCTTGTGCTCGGCGCTTGCGGCGGTTCGCCCGACACCGTGCGGCCGCAGGAGCCCGGGACTGTTCCAGAGGGACTGGCGCGCTTCTACAGTCAGCGGCTCGATTTCGGGTCGTGTGATGGTTACGCTACCACCAGTGCGGACGCCATTGCCTTCGCGAACAAGGAGTTCAAGTGCGCGCGCCTCGAAGTACCGCTCGACTACGCCAACCCGGGCGGAAGAAGCGCTCGGATCGCACTGCTAAAGGTGGCGGCGAAGGGCGGCCCGGGCATCCGGCTCGGCTCCCTGTTGCTTAATCCGGGCGGCCCCGGGTTCTCCGGCATGAGCTACGCGACCACCGTGGCCCGCGCATTGGCTGATAGTCCGATTACCAGGCAGTTCGATCTGATCGGGTTCGACCCGCGGGGAGTCGGCGCATCGACGCCGGCACTGGATTGTTTCACCGACGCCGAACGCGAGGCCGGCGCGACGCTCTCCACGCTCAACTCCGGGGTCGAGGACTATACCGAGGAAGGAACCCGCCAGTTATACAGCAAGTGTGCCCAACGGTCGGGCGGCGAGGACGTGCTGGCCCACGTTGGCACACGTGACGTGGTCCGCGACATGGACGTGCTGCGCGCCGTGCTTGGCGATCAAAAGCTCAGCTTCGCGGGCAGCAGCTACGGTACCCGGCTCGGGGCCGTCTATGCGGAAATGTTCCCCCAGAACGTCAGAGCCATGGTGCTTGACGGCGCCGTCGACCCCACCACCGGCACCGCCGCGCGCCGGCTTGTGCAGTTCGCGGGCTTTCAACACGGTTTCGATAATATGGCCGCTTTTTGTGCCAAGACGCCCGGATGTCCCCTGGGCACCGATCCCAAGCAGGCTACCGCCGCTTTTCAGCAACTGCTGCAACCGCTGATCGACAAACCGATCACCGGTGCGGACGGGCGCAAGCTCACCTATACCGCAGCGCTGAGCGGCCTGGTTCTTCCCCTTTACAGCGAGGAGGGCTGGCCGGCGGTAGTGCGAGGCATTGCTGACCTGAAGGCCGGAAACGGTAGAACTTTAATGATTCTTCGCGACCTGGCCCAATTGCGCAGTCCTGATGGAAGCTACGGCAATGGTTCCGAAGCGCAGCTGGCGATCGAATGTCTCGACGAGGAGCGCCATACTCCGGCGCAGGAGAGCGCGATCAAGCGCGCCGTGTTCGACGTCGCGCCTTTCCTTGCCACCGGACGGCCGGTTCAGGCCCGAGATCTGTGCGAACACTGGCCCGTCAAACCTACGCTGGGCTACCCCTACGCTCAAGATATCAAAGGTCTTCCCAAAACGTTGGTCGTGTCGGTGACGCGCGACCCGGCCACGCCACACGAGGGCGGTATCAGTTTGGCCAGGTCCCTTGGCGCCAGCCTGCTCACCGTCGAGGGTGAACAGCATGGCGTGGCCCTCATCGGCGGAAACGCTTGTGTCGACGGCATCGTCGCCGACTATCTCATCCACCTAAAATCCCCCGACCCGGATCGTCGCTGTACGCTGTAATCAGACGGGAGCGCACGCAGAGCCGGGAACAGCTGCCGTCTGGCGCTTTTCGCGGCTCTGCGTGAATCAACCGGCGTTGGCTGGAACCGGCGTGTTGAGCAGTTGCTGTTCCCAGATGTAGGCAATGCCACTACCACCACCATGCTGCTTGAGCACTTCGGTGATCGCGCCAGCCGAATCGCGGGCCCAATCGCGTTGCCATTCCGCCGCCAGCGCCATCCATGTCATCACGTTCACGCCGGCGGCGACCATGCGCTGAATGGCAATCTGATGTGCCTCGACAGAAACGCCGCCGGATGCGTCGGTGATGACGGTAACGTCCCAGCCTTCGCCGGCGGCCTGGATCGCTGGCATCGCCACGCACACTTCGGTCCACAGACCGGCGAGGATCAATTGTTTGCGTCCCGTGGCCTTGACCACGTCCACTACGTTGGGGTCCTGCCAGGTATTGATGAAGGTACGGTCGATGATTTCCTGGCCCGGGAAGACATCGGTAACCTGGGGAAACAACAGTCCACCCCGGCTTGCGACCACCGTCGTCAGAATGGTAGGAACATTGAAGGCTTTGGCAGCCTTGGCCAGACCAACGGTATTGTTAATTACCATTTGCGGCTCGTGGCTGTTGAGGTTCGCAAGCTGGTATGGCTGGTGGTCGATCAGCACGAGGATGGAATCTTCAGGACGAAGGAGGGAGTTAAGGCCGTTACGAAGAGTCATTATTTTTCCTAAACTGCTGGGGTGAATGAAAGGTTTCGCCAGGCTCCATGCACTCAAACATGTCCACTAGCGAAGTGAATTATGCTGTTGCGAATAACCGCGCGGTAGCCCCATTTCACGACGAGGTGTCCTTCATTGTCCGGAACGGTATCTTTGATTGGGCCCGGCCGTGGGTTCAGAGTTCAAGCAAGCCTCGTTTGATGGCGATCATCACGGCGTCTGTCCTATTGCTGGCACCGAGTTTGCAGAATAGATTTTTCAGATGGACTTTCACGGTATTTACTGCAATTCCCAGCAATTCACCGATGGTTTGATTCGTAAGGCCCCGCGCCACGCACGCTAACACCTCGACTTCCCGGCCGCTCAATTTCGGTGCGAGATCAAAACACAGATTTTCCACCAATCTGCGATCGATCCACCTTCGGCCGGCAGAGACGGCGCGAATTGTTTCAATTAACTCAGAAGTCGAGATATTCACCAGGAGAACCGCATAGGCGCCCGCCTCAATGAATTTTTTGATGGAAGTTCCATCCTGACTGGACGTTAATATGATTATTCGCATCGCTGTATCGGACGAACATATTTTTTTCAAGGTCGCAGTTGCAAAGGTTTCCGGATTGCAGACATCGATAATAACGATATGGGGCTGCGACCGGGTGTTAAATTCCAGCACAGCGCGCTCGCTGTCAATGTCACCGATGAGATGCATCGCCGGTTCTGCGGAGATAATACTCACAAGGCCATGCCGCATCACCGGTCGGTCGCTGACCACCAAAATTCTTGTATCTCGCATGCTGTCAGGAGATTAGGCGACGCGCGCGCCTTCCGCTGGATCAAACATGGAGACAGCGCCCATGACCTTCGATAGCGGTACTTCGTCCTGCAGCACGTCCCAGTGCTCGGCGAGCATTCCGTTCTCGATCCGGAACAAATCGACCACCACTTGCGGTTCCTCCGCCCAGCCGCGAATACGTCCGTGCAGGGCAACCAGGTCCCCCTCGGCGACGATGAGGCCGGGTTCGTAGTAGACCGCCTCCGACAGATTGGACACCAACTTCCGCAGCGCGTCGCGCCCTTGCGCAATGTTGGGGTTGTGCTGCACGTAATGAGGGGAGTAGAAGCGCTCCACCGCCGACGCATCACGTCGCTGGAACAGTGAGAGCATTGCCTCGAGCACGAGCGCCTTGTTGCGCTCGGGGCGATGATCATTCTCGACATCGGCTGGGCGGATAACCTCGAATGTCCCCGTCATCCGCATAAACTGACCGTTGGTCAGGGCCGCGTGTGAATGGATCAGTCCACGATCATAGTCCTGGACGTTCGTCACCGTGGCGCCATCGTGCTCTTGCCAGCTGACCGCGAAAAGACTGTTCCCCAAGGGGACGACATGTGTATCGACCACCTCGGTTCTGGCGAACGGTCCTTCCTTAATTTGGAACTCCAGTTGCGTTACCGACAGGAGCTTGATGCTCACTTTGAAGCTTGGGTAAGCGACGTCAATCTCTATGCCGACAGGGAAATTCTCTAACGTTGGTTGCATGTTTTCTTTTCCATAAAATTGTGGGGTGGGCATCGTGTCGATTCTGATTATGCTGAGTTATCAGTGGATGCGGTAGTGTCATTTCAAGACACGCTGTGGGGCGAAATCAGGAACGCGAATGTCACTCCGTATTAACTATCTGTTCCACTTTGAGCGAAGCAGTATCTCGGGTGCCGATACTGCCGCGGCGGAGGGGCGATGATATTCTGTTGGGTAAGCCCGAAGACGTATTTACGCGTTATCAACTTACATTGGAGAAGAAAATGCGAGCAGTAACTGTAACGGCGCAAGCCGGCGAGAAACGTCTATCGATTGTCGAATGCGACCCTCCGGAATCGACGTCTTCCGAGGTGACAGTCGCCGTTAAGGCCTTTTCACTTAATAATGGCGAGATCCGCGGCGCGCTGGCAGCACCTGCGGGCTATCGGCCAGGATGGGACTTCGCCGGGATAGTCGAGTCCGCCCCGACGGGATCGCCGTTCACACAAGGAGACCGCGTGGCAGGCCTGAAATTTGAAGGGTCCTGGGCCGAACGAGTCGTTGTGGCGCCGCGCTTGCTGGCGGCGGTTCCCGACGAAGTGAGCCTCGAAGTCGCTGCAACGTTACCCGTCGCGGGCGTGACGGCGCTGCTCGCCTTATCGAAAAAACCCGTGCGACGCGCGCAAAAGGTCCTGGTGACGGCGGCCACTGGCGGTGTTGGGATGTTCGCCATTCAGCTTGCGGCAGTGGCCGGCGCCCACGTGACAGCTTACGTTCGAAAGGAAGCCGACGCGTCGTTGTTGTCCAGCCTGGGTGCGGATTGCGTCGCTATCGGCGAGGACGAGGCGTTGCGGCGGGGGCCATACGATTTGATACTCGATGGGGTGGGGGGCCGATTGTTAGGGACCCTGCTGCAATGCCTGGCCCCCCGCGGCGTGTGCGTGCAGTTCGGCGACGCCGGCGGCGAGGAACTGACGACGTTCGATGCGAAGTTGTTCCGTTTGGGTTCTGGCGGCGCCTTCGGCGGAACGTCGCTTTACGGCTTCTTCCTGATCGAAGAGCTTACCCGCGACGAGAGCGGCGGCGCTGGTCCGCACCTCGACCAGCTCCTCTCGCTACTGCGGACGGGATTGCTGACGTCGATCATCGATCGAACACAATCCTGGCATGACATTGACGAGGTAGCGCGTGCGCTGATGAAGCGCCGGTTCAAGGGCAAGGCTGTCCTGCGCATCGATTGAACAGCGCCGGCTTGAATTGCTCCGGAATCAGCCGGTGACTTCTGCCAACTCGAACAGGTTACCGAACGGGTCGGCGAAGAACGCCAGTTTGCGACCGACCACCGGCAGCGAGAATGGCTCGGCGACAATCCGCACGCCGCGACGACGCAGCTCGGCAACGGTCTCCTCGACATTCGCTACGTTGAAACAAGTGTGGTGGTAGCCGGCCAGACGCAGGCTGTCGTCCAAATCGCTCCATGACGGCTTCGGCACTGGCTGCGGCGTACCGTCGCCGATGATCTCAATCATGAACTCGTCGTCGGCGGGCGCCAAGTAAGCGAGTCTCAAATCCTCGTGCGGCCAGATATGAACCACGCGGAAATCAAGTTTTTCGATGAACCAAGTCACGCTCGCATCGAAGTCCGGGACGCGCATGCCGACATGATTTCCGCGTAAGGCAGCCAGCGCTGCCGAGGGATTGCGGGGTGGAAAATTTACGATGCTCATGGTGTGCTCTTATGCTGTGGGATAGCCTGCGGATACGCACACTAGCCGCGAAAAATCGGAATATTGCCGTCGGGATTACGACGATCGCCAGCCTCGACCAGAAGCCCGCGCAGGCGTTCGATGTTCGCCTCGCCCCGGGCCAGGGAATCGGCAGATGTATGAACTGAATAGTTGCCCAGGTGGAGGTAATGCGGGTGCGGCGCGGCCGAGCCGATCACGAAGATGGTGTCGCTGGTCGGGCTCGCCTCTAAGGTGATCGGCTGCTGCGATTGTTGGAAGATGAGCATTTCTCCCGCGTCGGCAGGTGTGGCTCCGACGAGCCCGCCGGTGGCGACCGCCAGCCAGGAGACCGTTTGCGCCGCAGGCGGCAAGAATGTCCAGGACGTCCCTGCCGACAGTTTCAGCAGCAGGTAGGTGATGCCATCGGGCGAACGCGCCGGACTGCGCGCGCCGTCGTAGCTGCCGAGGATGACGTGCGCCGGCCCAACGGTCGGAACGTGCTGGGCTTCCACATACTGGCTGTCGACGTCCGAGTGCTCCAGCTCGGATGGCAGTGCGAGCCAGAGCTGGAAGCCCTTCGCTGTTGGCGAGGTGCCGCCGGAGAGTTCCTTGCCGTGCCACACCCCGTTACCAGCGCGCATCCATTCAAATCCGCCCAATCCAAGCTGGCCGGTGCCGTCGATGGCATCGTCGAAACGCAAATTCCCTTCGACGATCACGGTGATCGTCGCGATCCCGGAATGCGGATGAACGGTTAGCCCGCCGCGCGGATCGTGGAGGTCCAGGTCGAACAGATCGAGGAACACAAAGGGCTTGAGCTGGCGACCAAAATCCGAGGGACTCATCAAGCGGGTGATGGGGCCGTGCGTATGGCCGCGGGTGCGATAGGTCACGCGGCGAGGGCCGTCCGACGCCGGGGCAAGTTCGCTGACAGGGTTCATTTTGTTCTCCATTGAAAGTGGGTACGACTACGGTTGTCGAGGGTTTGGCTTTCTTGCCCCATCATCGCGGCGCAGGTTCGGTCGACGCCGGTGTGCATTGCTTTTAAAACCGGTATTGCACGCTGAGGCTGACAAAGCTCAGCGGATCGCTGGCGCCCGTCTCGCGCAGGAACGCGCCCGGTTTAGCGTAGGCAACCACCGCTGTCGACGACCAAGCCGGGGCCAACGTCCACGTGGCGCCCAACGATGCGATGGTTGCCACATAGCGGGCGCGGCTTTCGCCAGCGGCGCGGATCAGCATGCCGTTCGGCGTATACACGCCGTCGCGCGTGCTCTGCCGCCAGAAGAAGTCCAGGCTGGCGTTCAACTGTACCTGCGGCACCGGCCGCATGCTCAGCGCCGGGTGGATGTTGGAAAAGTTTCGCGGCCCGAGCGTCGCCTCGTCGCCGAAATAATTTCCGCGCGGGTAGATGGGATTGGCCGTGCCGAGGCGGTTGTCATGCGGGTCCTTGTCGCCGCTGGCGACGGCAAGCAACAGGGCTGCCCTTGGCTTTCCTGCGACGTCGTCGAAGGTGTAGCCGGTATCGGTGGCAAGCGACCAGGCGTGGATCCCGGCGTTACCGAAGCGTCCCCCCTGTAAGATAAACTCGCCGTTCCAGTCCCATCCCTTGCGGGCGCCGAAGACACGGGTGCCGGCCGACCAGCGGCGTTCGTGCGCCACGCCCTGAATGTAGCGCGCGGCCGTGTCTTCGGAATGCAGCAGATAGACGTCCCAGGACGTGACGCCGCCCAAGCGGGTGGCATACACGCCCCGCAATGCCTGGCTCTGGGAGCGGGCGTCGTCGAAGCTTCCCTGACGGTTCTGCCGTGGCGCCCCGGCAAAGGCGTCGACACGCCAGCGGTCGCCGCTCGCGTAGGCGCGGACCGCGTCGAAGCTGCGCCTTACGTTCGGGCCTTCGCGTGCGTCGATGACGCGGCCCGAGCCGAACTGCAGCTCCTGAACCCCGACCCGCATGCCGACGCCGCCTCCACTACCGGCCGAACGCCATTCGACGAACAGGTTGGTCGGATCGAGCCGGTCCTCATCCACCGGCGTTGGACCGCCGGCGCGGCCGTTGGTAGTGGAACTGGCCAACTGGGCGAAGCCGCGCCAGTGCGCGCCCAATCGCAGGTCGGCGAAAACCGAAGCGCGCTGCATCAGCACACCCCACTTGTCCTGCGGATCGGCGCCGTAACGCGGATTTTCGGCATGCTCGTATCGCCAGCGCAGATCGCCTCCAACACTTAGACGCACATCTTCGGCAATCGGCCTGTCCTTCCAGCATGCGATGTTATCTCCGGCGCATGCCTGGCGCTGCGCACTGAAATCGTCGTCGTAGCGCAACGGACGGAACTGCGCCAGCGCGGCAGTTGCCGTCAGCAGCAAAGGCAGGCAGAGCCATGCTTTTCCGGTGTTAATCGACATCACCACGATTGCGGATAGCCGCCAAAGTGTTTAATTGGCGACCACACCGGCAGGATTTCTGGCAATACCGGCGACAGCGACTGGTAGTCCTGTGCGCCATACACCACCCGGCCATCCATGACGGTCAGGACCGAGGCGATGGATTTGATCTGGTCCTCCGGCACCGAAAAGTAGTCGCGGTCGAGCACGGCGAAGTCGGCAAGCTGGCCGGGCGCGATCATGCCCAGTTCGGATTCGGCATTCATGAACCATGCGGCGCCGCGCGTGAACAATCCTAGTGCTTCGATGCGCGACAGACGGTTATTCTTTGCCAGCAGTGGCGTGCCGGAGATGGAGTTGCCCGATACCATCCAGCTGATCCCGACCCACGGATTGAACGACGCCGCCCGGAAGGCGTCGGTCGTCATGGCCAGGGGGATGCCGCTGTCGACCAGTTCGCGCAGGCGCGGGGTCAGCGATGCCTTGTCGCGGCTGTAGGTCTTGATGAAGGCCTCGCCGTGCAGCGCCATCTTGGTGTCCAGCGCGATGCCGCCGCCCAGCGCCTTTACCCGGGCGATGTTGGCCGAGCTGATGGTCTCGGCGTGTTCGATGCTCCAGCGCAAACCGTCAAGTGGCGTCTTCTGGTTCAGCTTTTCCAGCGCGTCGAGGAAAGGCGTGATGTTCTCGTCGTAGCTGATGTGTTCGCGGAACGGAATGCGCCGCTCGACCAGTTTGGCGATGTCGCGTTCGACCAGTTCGCGCATCTTGGCAGGTTCGATGACCACCGCCGGATGGTCGAAATTTTCGTGATCGTGCACCTCGGCGGACAGCAACTCGCCCGCGCCCTGGTAGACGTGGCCGTGCGCCAGCTGTGGATGCAGGTTTTGCCCCGGGCTGATCGGCGCGGTCTTGGTGATTGCAGCGATCTGCGCATCGACCATGTTGAAATCGGCGCCAGCGCCGAACTGAATATCGATGAAGGGCATGCGGATATTGAGCCGGTTGTCGCGCGCCAGCGCATTCACGGTAGGCAGCGCCTTGGGATAGCCGCGGCTGCCAGTGCCCGCATCGACGATCGAAGTGATCCCGAAACGGTTCAGGCTATGGACCGTCTGGACCAGCGAGCTGACACCCTCGTCGAACGAGAGTTGGGGAACCATGGCTTCGATGGAGATGAACAGGAACGTGTTGCCGTGGACGACGCCGGTGTACTGGCCTTGTGCATTCTTCTCCAGCACCGTCCCCGGCACAGTGGGAAACTTGTCAGTGCCCACGCCGAGGGCGTCCATCGCCTGCTGATTCATGTAGGCGTGATTGTAGGCGTACTGGACTAGCAGCGGGCGGTTGGGGACGGCCTTGCGCAGTTCATCGATGGTGGGGAAGCGCTTTTCTGCGAATTGATAGGGCGACCAGCCGCCCACTACCTTTACCCACTGGCCCTCCGGTGTGCGTTTCGCTTGCTCACCCAGCATGGCCAGGGCGCGGCGCAGCGTCGGCACGCCGTCCCAGCGCAGCGTGTAGTTGTAGCCACCCTCGTTGAGCACGTGAGTGTGGGCGTCGATGATACCTGGAATAAGACGCCGGCCGTGGGAATCGATGACCCGGGTGTTGGCGCTCTTCAAGCCCAGCACCTCGGCGTCGGTGCCGACGGAATAGATACGGCCGTTCCTGACCGCCAGGGCCGACGCCTCTGGTTGCGCCCGGTTCCCGGTGAAGATCTTGGCATTGTGCACAATCAGGTCCGCGCCGGACGCCTCTTGCCCGGTTTGCGCATGCGCATTGGTGAAGCCGATCACCGTCATCAATCCGATCATTAATATTAATTTCACTGCCATTCCCCATGTCGATTTATTTAATAGAGCCGTGCGCAGCCATGTCGTAGCGCGCAGCGTTCGTCTCGTTCTCGCAACTCATCGTAGCGCGCCGGCATGCAATCTGGTAGCCGACCAGGGCGGGAAACTGTGTCGCTTTGGCAGGAACGGGAGCCGGCGTTCCGCAATCGGCGACACAGAAACATACAATGCCGCACTAGCGTTTTCACGACCGTCGCTGCACTATTCCGGACGTTGACGACCCCAGGAGTAAAGTGTAGAGAAGAGAGACCGTGCCGATCCTGCGCGGGGACGGTCGCCGACGCTCAAATTCATACCAAGATAAAAGGAACGCTATAGTGGACATCGAAGAGTTGCGCACATTTGTGGAAGTGGCCGATGCCGGCGGCATCTCGGCTGCCGCGCTGCGGCTTGGCGTGGCCAAGTCGATCGTCAGCCGCAGGCTCAACCGGCTGGAGGAGGAATTGGGCGTGCAGCTGCTGTCCCGGAACACCCGTGGCGCGGCGTTGACGGAAGCTGGCGCCGCGTTCCGGCAGTCGGCCGACAAGATCTGCGCCGAGATCGATATGGCGAAGGAAACGATCGCGCCCGCCGGCGACCTGCGCGGCCGCCTGCGCATCGCCGCTCCACTGACGTTCGGCCCGACCCATTTCGCGCCGGTGCTTGCGGAAATGGCGCGACGCCATCCGCGTCTGCAAATTCACACGTGCTATAGCGACCATCTGGTCAATCTCATCGCAGAAGGTTTTGACTGCGCAATACGGGTGGGCTGGCTGCAGGACTCGAACCTGGTAGCAAAATGCGTTGGACCTGTTCATGGCGTCACCGTGGCCAGTCCGGAATACATCAAGGCACATGGGGCGCCAACGACACCCGAAGAACTGCTCGGCCACCAGGCACTGATGCAAGGCACGGAACCGTGGTCTTTCCTGGATGGCGACAAAACCATCACGGTGCGTCCGCTAGGCCGATTCAAGGCCGATAACGGGGCTGCGCTTGTGGC
Source organism: Duganella sp. AC237 (assembly GCF_979254035.1). Lineage (NCBI taxonomy): Bacteria > Pseudomonadati > Pseudomonadota > Betaproteobacteria > Burkholderiales > Oxalobacteraceae > Duganella > Duganella sp. AC237. The sequence continues at coordinate 2,357,119 of NZ_CEEDEW010000003.1, forward strand.
GGCGACGGTCGCCGGCCTTGGCATCGGCTATCTGCCCGCCATGCTGGTTCAGGAACACTTGCGCTCCGGCGCACTTGTCCAGGTAATGACGGCTTATCCGGTACCGCAGGCGGCAGCGTACGTTGTCCGGCCGCCCGGGCTGCATCCCTCGAAGAAGATCGGCATTCTGACCGAGTTACTTGTCGAGTATTTTGGCACGATGCCCGAGGTCGCGCCCGCATCGCCCGGTCTATGACCTTGATCGCGCCGCAGCTAAGGACGCGACGGCAGAACGTCCGCCTGTAGCCAGGCTTTCACCGCTGCCGTGTCGTTGATGTTTCCAGTAAACACGCGCGTCGGTTTTTGCGGCACATTGTCGTCGCGCTCACGACCGTCCCGCGTCATGACGGGCACATAGACAGTCCCATTGCCGCTGGGTAGCGGTGTGCCGAATGGCGTTCCGGTGCGGGAGTCGACCGACGTGTCCACGCCAATTTGTTCGACGCCTGGAAAGCGCTTGAGTTCATCGACAAACGCGATACAGGCGCTAGCGCAACTGTAGTCGGTCAACACATATACTTTCGCCTTGACCGGATTGGCGGGTGCCTGCGCAGGCTGAGGTATCTGGGAGGCTTTTTTCGGCGCCGTCAGAAGCGGTTTTCCTGCCTTCAGTGCCGCTGCGAACTCGGTGTTATGCGGATCGAACCGCTCCCCATCCGGCGGCGGAACGAGCGCATCTGTTTCAGCGGCGACGTCCTCGTTGAAATACGCCAGGATTTCCGGCGTGAGGCGGAAGACGGCGGAGATTCCCAGGCGAGCCCGAGCGTAATAATCGGTGTACTGCCCGCCATACAATGCGCGCAGGAAGCCCATAAACCATTCGTATGGACCGCCACCATTGCCGCGCACATCGAGCACGATGACGGACTTGCTGCGCAGGCCAGGCGCTTCGGCGAATAATTGCTTGAACGCCAAGCCTTCGTTCTGCGTGCCGGGCAGGAAAATACCCATCCGTACCCAGGCACCGTCGGCACCGAACGCGCTGATGGCGGTAAGGCGATCGGATGGCGGCGTAAGCGCGTTCACGGCAGCATTGATTTGGCTGGCCGGAATGGCACCCCACGCTAGCGCGATCTGCTTGCCGCCGATTGTGCAGCTTTTCGGCCGTGGCAAGAAGGGGTTGCCGGCATCGCGGAAAATCAGCGGTGCGGCCTCGGCGTTGGTCGACTCGAGGTCGAAAATCATTTGTTCGTAGGTCGCTATGCCACGGACCCAAGACGCCATCGGCCGGCCATCGCATTCGCTGATCTCCTGACCGTCCGCGATAGCGCCCTTGCTCGCGGCGGTGTAATAACGCAGGTTGCGATAGACAGCAGAGAAACCCGGCCATTGGTAGGCGTTGGGCGACAAGGAGTATGCAACCGACAGGTGCATATCCTGAAAACTGCCGACAAAATGATTCAATGCGTGGCGATAACCTTGGTAGTTGTCCACGTGTGGCAACTCCTGTTCCAGGATACGTCGCGCCTGCGTGAGCCGCGCCGAGTAGGCGTTCGCGTCGGGATAGACGGCGCCAATCGACTGGCGCAGCATCCAATCGCCGACAAAATTGGCATCGGCCCGCGTCATCATCTGCCAGGCATTGGACTGCGGTGCAGCGGCTGCAAGCGCCGGGACTATGCTCAGCAAGGCCAGCGCCAGAGTCTTTTTGGTGAATGTAGCGAAAATCATTGAATGCTCCGGTTTGCCTTGGTCTGGATTAAGCTGCGCCGATCAGGCGTCACCTTGGTCGAGGAAAACATGGAGAGACTGAATCAAGTTGTTCCGGATGCTGGCGACGTCAGTACCGGTGATCAGTACCGCACCGGTTGCGGCAACCGCGCTCCACTGCAATCGTCCAGCCCCGTGATGGCCGACCGCTGGCCGGATGGCGCGGAATGTCACTCCCGCGGGCAAATGATCGAGCAGTTCGGTCACCGCCTGCGAGATAGCCCCGTGGCCTTGCACCGATCGATCACGCTCGTACAGTTGCGCATCCGGATGGTAAAGCGACCGGAGTGCCTCGATACGGCGGGCGGGATCATGCTCATTGAAGACGCTCGCCAGGTTGGCCTGCATGATCGCATCGTAATCGGTCTGGCTGTCGTTCGACATTGGTTCCACCTCGTCGGGAGGGCGCGATCCATGTGCGATGCGGTCAATGACACCGGCAATCTCTACCCTCGCTGCGGCCAGCGCCAGTTCGCGAAAATCCGGACCGAAGCCGATTTTCTCCGCACGAATAAACGTGACGTCGGAAATACCGATAAAACCTAAAAGTTGTTTGAGGTAGGGCTCCTGGAAGTCAATCTTTTTCGATGGTCCCTCCGAATAGACCCCGCCGCGCGATTCAACCACAATTGCGCGCTTGTTGATCAACAGCCCCTTTGGGCCGCCAGCGCCGTAGGAAAATGTGACGCGCGGGCGCAGAACGTGATCGAACCAGGTACGCAACGACGATGGAATACTAAAGTTGTACATCGGCGCACCGATGACGATCGTATCCGCAGCTGCTAGCTCGGCAATCAAGGTATCGGACAACGTTTGCGTTGCCCGTTCCGCTTCCGTGCCAGCAACGGCTCTGACGCCTGCGACAGTTGTGGCGGTGAGATGCGGAATAATATCCAGGTCGACATCCCGGTAGGTAAATTGCGTGCCAGGCCTGGCTGCGGCGATGCGTTGGACGACCTCGTCCACGAGATCCCGGGATACCGACGAGCTACCAGAGGCGCTGCTGTTTATGACCAGGACGTGATCCAAAATAGGCTTCCTAAAGATTTTTATTGGGGAAAATATAGCATCGTCGCGTCGGCACTGGTAGCCGTAGCTTCCGACGATCTATGTCGCGACATGCGGAACACTTTTTGCGGAGCAGGGATATTCATCGCTGCACGACACGGCTTGAAATTGCCGGTCAGGGTCCGCCATTGGGTGAAATCTTGTCGAAATACTCGATGAGCAGATCGGTCAGCACCTGTATTTTCCTGGCCGTGTTCCGGCCTGGCGGCCGAACCACGTAAGCGCCAGCCGGCGGTATGGGATATCGGGGCATCACCTGAACCAGGGCGCCGGACTTTAAATGTTCGTAGACAAGGCCGCTGGGAAGATAGCCGATGCCTAGCCCCGCCAGGGCGGCCGCGACGAGCGCCGTGCCGTTATCGGCCTTGAAACGGCCTTGTGGGCGAATAACGATGACGTTCCTGCCATCCTGGAAGTGCCACGCTTCCGTTCCTTGCATCAGGACCTGATGATTGAGAAGTTCGGCGGGACTCTCCGGTTCCCCGTGTGCTGCGATGTATTCCGGACTCGCTACAACCGTTCCGTATATCGGTCCGATGCGCCGTGTCACCAGGTTGGAGTCCTGAAGAAAGCCAAGCCGGATCGCACAATCATAACCGTCCGCGAGTAGATCGATCACATGATCGCTGTAGCAAGTGTGAATTTGCAGTCGCGGATATCGCCGTGCCATTTCCGCCAGAATGGGCGCGAAATGGGTGGGTCCGAAAGATAGCGGCGCCGCGATGCGCAAGCGCCCCCGAAGGTCGCCGGCGGGCGAAATTGTCTCCTTCGCCAGATCGATCTCGCTACAGGCTCTATCGGCGAAGTCCCGAAACGTCGTGCCGGCTTCCGTGAGCGCCGCGCCGCGGGTTGTGCGCGAGAGCAGCTGGACGCCGAGATCCGCTTCCAGGCGGCCGAGCCGACGACTGACAATGGACTTGGAAACGCCGAGCCGAAGCGCGGCGGGCGAAATGCCTCCAGCATCGGCCACTTCAACGAACGTCTTCAACTCTTCTAGATCCACTTCGACGGCCCCCTTTTGATCGTCATGTAACACGGTGCGGCTTGCAAGAGCGAGACGATATCAACCGCGTGACATGTCATCAATGTCTAATCCTGCGCTTAACAGTCGGATCGTGCTATGTTAGGGGCAGCTGCCGGCGCAGCTTGTTGAGTCAGCGTAGAATCCTCTGAAGTCTCCTCATTACGTCATGTATGAACAGTGTTTGTAATTCCTCCATAGTGCCGACCTTACCTGAAAATGTGCTCAGCCTGAACATGTCGCAGCGGGCATGGAACGGCGTACACCTCAGTGTCGCCGCCTATTCTTGCAACGGCGAAGTGCTCCACAAACTCCCGCAAGAGGATCGTGCGCGGTTGAGTGTGGTTTTGGAGGAAGTTGGCGGCGCTTGCGAGCCTCGGCTCCACGCCAATAGCCCATGTCCGATCGAGCATGCGCCGCGACACATACTCTACGCGCCAGCCGGTATGGAAGTTTGGGGCTATACCAAGGATGCGCGGCATATTGTTGATGCAACGTTGGCTTTCGACTTCGCGATGTTTAGCGAACGTTTGGCAATGCCGATCGACCCCAACCTGAGCGGTAATCCGCAGTTGCGGTTCGTTAATGCTCGCATTGCAGCCTTGGTCGAACTGCTGGCGCAAGCGATCGGAAATCCGGACCCCTCCATGCAACTGTACGGCGATGGGATCACGGTTGCCATAGCTTCGCAACTTTTTGTGACGCAGAACACGCCTGTAGCCTATACGGGAATGCTGGCGCCATGGCAGTTACGGCGCGTTGTCGATTACATGGAAAACCACCTCCCGCAGCGCGTTGAGTTGGCAACTCTGGCCGGCTTGATTAACTTATCTCAAGCGCATTTTAGCCGCGCGTTTAAAGCGTCGACTGGATTGGCTCCGTATCAATGGCAGCTTGACGCTCGAATTCGACGCGCGCAAATATCGCTGGTGCACTCCGAGGCGTCCATCAGCGAAGTGGCGCTCGCCACGGGTTTTTCGGACACCGTGCATTTTGCGCGCACATTCCGTAAGCTCGTTGGAATCACCCCCGGTGTCTGGCGGCGCGAGCGCAAGCGATAGGCCGGTCCGGGCGCGATCGCGTGTAGGGTTTTGCGATGGGTGTTATTCTTCTCAAACGATTACGTGTCGACCTATCGAGCATCCATGATTTCTGCGAACAATACAAAAGATTTGATTTCCCTGCTGTCGCTCCAGCCCCATCCGGAAGGAGGCCACTTCAAGGAGACCTATCGCGGCCAAACGCGCGTGACCAGCGGGAAGGACTGCGCTAGCTATTCTGCCTCCACCGCAATCTATTACATGCTCCAAGGCAGGGAGAAGTCAACCTGGCACCGCATCGCATCGGACGAAATGTGGCATTTTTACGAGGGTATGCCTATTCGGATCTATATTCTGGAACCAGATGGAAGTCTCAAGGTTCTCAGGCTGGGGAATCCTCTGCGGCATGACGGCGCAAGTTTTCAGGCACTGGTGCCTGCGGGGCAGTGGTTTGCCGCTGAATGCGAGGACCATGAAGGCTTTGGCCTGGTGGGATGCACGGTGGCGCCGGGCTTTGAATTCCAGGATTTCGAGATTGCCGATAAAAGTTTTCTTGAACAGCATTGGCCTGAACACGTTGAGTTGATCGCACGCCTGGTACAGTGATCAGATTGCCAATTGTTGCCGCGCGAAGACGGCGTCGGTGTATCCCTCGCCTGAACCGTCTTCGGCGGCGCGCAGCGCGCGCGCCGCACAGCAGCTGATTTTTACGGTGCCGACCGCACAAATTCCTCCATCACAGCCTTGCGCAACAGGGCCGGGGGCACCAGCCCTTGGGCAAGCACGAAGTCGTTGAACTTCTGACGATTGAAACGGTCGCCCATCGCCACTTCGGTCGCCTGGCGTGTCTCCATCAGGCGCTGGTAGCCGTAGAAGTAGGATGTGGCCTGGCCCGGCAAGCGGAACGTGTACCGTTGCACCTCCTGGGTCGCCATGCCCTCGGACAGGCCGACCTCCCGCATCAGGAAGTTCTTGACACCATCGGGCGTGATCTCCCCCAGGTTGACCATCGGGTCGAGGAAGGCGCGAGCCGCTCGCATGCCCCGCGCCTGCAGCGCGAACAACTGGCCGTCGAGCGGCTCGTAGGGCTGCATCTCCGCCTCGGCGTACAGCGCCCAGCCTTCGACGTTGACGCTGTTGAAGGCAAACACCGCGCGCGCCGTCGATACCCCGTTCTCCATCATCTTCGCGAACTGCATCTCGTGTCCCGGACGCGCTTCGTGCGCCGTAATCGACCAGGTTCCGGCTTGATGGGTGAAGTCGTCGAACACGAGTCGCTTGCCGGTGGCGTCGGGCGGCATGCCGGTGGTCAGCACGAATTCGCCGTACTCCCCAGTGTTGCCAATCAGGCGGGGAGGGCTCATGTGCGGCGCCGGCTGCGCCGCGTTCTCGGCCATGGTCGCTAGCCGGATCACGGCGCGCCGTTCTGGCAGGGTGACGACCTCATGCTCACGTGCCGACTTTTCCAGCGCGGCCAGGCGCTCGGCATACAGCGGCATCACCTTTTCGGTCGGGATCTGCTGCTTTTTCAGTTCGAGCATGACGGCGCGGTAGTCGGCATCTTTGAAGCCACGCTCTTTCGCCAGCAGGTTGGCCGTGATCTGCATCTGGTTGCGGATTTCCGCGAACGAGGTGAGCGACTTCGAGATCAGTTCCTGCGGGCTGATGTCGACGCCGTAATTCTTCAGGTTGTCGGCATAGACTTCCGGCGGCAGGCGATGGTCAACCCGGGCGCGCGGCAGGATCTCCGCTTGCACCCGCGCGTTGTAGGCCGTCAGCTGTTTTTCCAGCGCATCGAAGCGCGGTTCCCAGCCCGATAAGGCGCTTTTTGCCAGCAGCTCGCGCATGCCTTTGAGCAGGGTCGGGGCGTCATTGATCGCCTGTTCGACCTCGCCCTTGTAGGGCCCCAGCAGTTTTGGGTCCGCTTTCAGGCGTTCCCGCAAGCGCTCCTGCGCCAGTTCCGTCACCGGCCGGTAGCCCTTGGCCAGGCCCGCGTACTTGTCCAGGCGCGCCAGCAGCGTCTGCTGGCGGGCTGGCGGAACGCGCGGGTCGAGCATCGCGCGCACGACGCCGAAGACCATCCCGGTCAGGTCTTGGTAGGGCATGAAATACTTGCGTTGCAGGGCATCCGTCTTGAGTTGGTCCTGGGCCTTGTCGATCAGGATCTGCAGGTCTTGCCGGACCCTGCTGTCGCCCTCGCTGCCCAGGCGTTGTTGCAGCTCGGTGATGGCTGCGCGCAGGTCGCGGTTCGAGGCGTCGAACTGGTCGCGCGAAAGGTCGACGATCTGCTCGTCGTAACCGTCGACGCCGAGACTGCTGGCGCTCTCGGGCGAGTATTTTGCGAGGACGTTCAGCAAGACCTGGGAATTGGTATTGCTTTTCGTGACCCATGCCGGCTCGGCGGCCAAGGCGGGCAAGGACAGCACTGCGGTGAGCAGACCGAGCATGGCGGTTCTGGCGAAGGGTGGGGTGGGCGGCATTCGATTCCTAAATAAGAAAAACAGTGTGTGGTTCGACGTCGGTGAGATTTTCGTCAAACGAAGTACGTCGGTATTGGAGGCGGCAGACGTGTTTAATAGCGCGTATAAAGGAATGCAGTGTTTCTGATGATGTTTTCCATGAGTGGTTTGTCGAAGGCGCTACTGTAGAATAAATTTTCGCTGCCTGCCTGCGGCGTGCGACAGACGGTCGCAATAGCGGAACAGACAGCGAAAACAGGCGCTCTGTTAATTTTGCCCGGGCGTTGTGCCGCGGCGTCGGATATGGCTTATCGTCGCGCGTCGTCGTACGGATAAATCAGCTCGCCTGAACGGTACTCGTTTGGGGACAGTACGATCTGGCGCAGGCCGTCACGAAATTGCGCAACTTCGTTGCCTTCGATGCCTTGAAATTGCACTTGCAGTACGCGCGGTTGTGCCCATTCACCGTTCCTGCCGAAACGCATCGATCCCATCACGGTATCGAAGTTCGCATTACGGGTATGCTCAGCCAGCGCGACATCCTCGACGCTGCCAGTCGCTTTTATTGCCTGCGCCAGCACTTGCATCTGCGCGTAGGCAAGCGGGGCCATGTAGTGGCCGAGCAGATCGACATCTTGTACCGCTGCCCGAGCCTGGTAGGTTTGCAAAAACTCGCTCACGCCCGGAAACATTAAAGCTTGCACCGGTTGCCAATACTCGTAATTGACGAAGCCATTGAGCAGCGGTCCAAGCGTGGTTTTGACAGCGGTATTTTGCGGCCCGATCATCGCGCCGCCAACCATGCTGGGACGAAAAGCATGAGCATGGATCGTACTTACCAGCTCAATGGAATCGTTTAGATAGGAACAGAGAAACAGCAGGTCGCATCCGCTTGACGCTACCGCATCGATGATGGGCTTGAAGTCCTTGGTGTCCAATGCATACCTGGCTTCGTGAACGATCTCAAGCCCGTACTTGTCGGCATTCGCCTTGGCGCCGGAGACCGGATGATGAGCGAATTCGGCATCTGCGGCAACGATCGCCACGGTTAAAGGCCGCGGCGCCTGTTGCGTGGCCAGTTCGAAGAAACCTTCCGTGAGCGCAGCGTTGGGATCCTCGCCGGTGGGGGCCATGGCGAAGTAATTCGGATACGCGAAGCCATCGTTGGCGCCCAGGCCCATCAAACCGATGAAGAACCGCTGTCTCTGGATAATGAGCGGCATCGCTGCACGCAAGGTGTTGGTGCCGTAGCCGCCGATCAGTAGATCCACCTTGTCCAAGTCGATCAGCCGTTCGTAAAGCGCGGCCGCATTGGACGCTTGCCCCTCATCATCGTAGCAAATCAGCTCAACCTGGCGTCCCAGCAAGCCACCTTGTCGATTGATGTCCTCCAGCCAAATGTCGTGCGCCAATGCCGCCGATCTGCTGTTGCCTGCGATTGGGCCTGTCAAGGAAAGGCAGTAGCCGATGCGCAGCGGCTTCGCGTCACTATGCCGGGAATTTTTTTGCATACGATCTCCTGATGGCACCGAAGCGCGGCTTGACCTTCCATGCCACGGTGCGTGCTTCAAAAACGAGACGATATCAATCTCGTCAAACGTCATCAATGTCTATTCCTGCGATTAACAGTCAGATCGTGCTATGTCTGGCGACGGGCGAGCTGTGTGGCCTTGGCGCGCCCTGTATCGGTGTTCCATATTCTGCGTGTCTCTTGTGCTCCGGATGCCACTAGCTGCACGCTAATTCGAATGTTACGATTTTGCCGCGCGTCCTACCTCTCGATGGTAGGACACGCGCCCTTGTAATCTTATTTTCAAAGGAAACGTCATGATAAATTTGGATGGGAAGCGGGCGTTGGTGACCGGCGGCTCGCGTGGGATCGGCGCCGCGATTGCGTTGGCGTTGGCTGAAAATGGAGCTGATGTGGTGTTCACCTATCATTCTTCGTCCGACAGGGCGGAGGCGGTGATCAAATCCATACAGGGTACGGGGCGCCGGGCGGTGGCGATTCAGGCTGACAGTGGTGATCCCGAGGCTATTGCGCGAGCGGTAAGCGACGCCGTCGCCGCGCTCGGTGGGCTCGATATTTTGGTGAACAATTCTGGCAAAGGCCTCTACGGACCGGTCGCCGATATTAACGTCGACGAATATCAGTCGATGATGGATACCAATGTCCGTGCACCCCTATTATTCGCAAAAGCCGTTATTCCGCATTTGAAGGCGGGGGGCGCATCATCACCATCGGCTCGGGCCTTGGAGAGCGGGTCCCGTTTCCAGGTATAACGGCGTACGCCATGTCCAAGGCCGCGCTGACGTCCTTCACCCGGGGGCTCTCGCGCGAACTGGGCCCAAGCGGTATTACCGTGAATCTTGTCCAGCCTGGGTCCGTGAATACGGAGTCGAATCCGGCGCACGGCGAGGCGGCCGACTTCCAGCGCAGCTTGACCTCGCTGGGACGGTACGCCGAACCCCGTGAAATCGCCAATACGGTGGTCTTCCTCGCAAGTTCCGCGGCAAGCATCGTCACCGGCGCCACCTTGACGGCAGACGGGGGCGCGATCGCGTAAAGCGCGCGCTTGTGGGGCTGCCCGCTGGACAGCCATGTGCCGGGATCTGCTGATTCCTGGGATGGCGACATCCGCGGGCATTTTCGGATCGCTGGCTGATTTGCTCAATCGCCGCCGGTTTGTTCCCGGCGCGGACACGGTCTTTATCTCGTCGCTCTGGCGCTTAAAACCGCGCTCAAAGGTTGCCGTGCGAAGACGGCGTCGGCGAAGCGTTCCCCTATCAGACGGTGCGTGGGCGTGTCCGGGTGCAGTGCGTCAGGTAGCGGATGCTGCTGGTTGTCCATTTCACCGTAGAGCTGAGTGCCGTCCAAGTAATGAATATTGACGTCCATTTTTGCCCGCTGCCGGACGATCGCCTGTAGCTGCTCGCGAATGACGGCCAGGGTCAACTTGCCTTGGGCGATATCGCCTTCGGCACCGGAGGCCCTGAACAACATTCGTCCCTCGGCTAAAGCCGCCGTGTCGAACACGGTGGGGCCCGGCCGATGCTCGTGTATGGGACAGAACGTGGGTGACACGACAACCAGGGGTGTGCTGGGGTGGCCGTCTCGCACCGTGTCGAGAAATCCGTGGACAGAGGAAATAAAGGCGCGCAAACGCATCATATCCGTATTGACCAGATTAATGCCGATCTTGATGCTTATGAGGTCGGCCGGCAGATCGCGAATGGTCCGGGCGGTGAAAGGATCGAGCAGGCCGTTTCCGCCGAACCCGAGGTTCACCAGATCGACCGCTGCCTTGGTCGAGGCCACTGCCGGCCAGGTTCCCGAAGGATGCGTCGCATTGGAACCCTGGCTGATCGAACTGCCGTGGTGAACCCACCGGCGTCTGGCGTGAGCGGTGACCGGTGTGACATCGGCGTCGGAGCGCAAGGCTACCAGCTCGGTCTTCTCATCGTGCGGCAGCCATATCTCGATTGTTTTCCGGCCATCGGCGAGACCATCAAATCTTAACGTCTGGACCGTACCCGGCGTGAGGGCGACCGAACCGGCCGCCATGTCGATGTGCAGCGCGTTTCCTCCCGTGGCGCTTAGTTGATGTGTCAATCGGCCGTCGGTAAACAAGTCGTACACCCCGTCTTTTCTCGGTGGCATGTTTCGGTACACCCGCTTGGTAGGCAGGGTCAGCAATTCCAACGTTGTGGACGCGGTCCGAAATGCCAGGCGAACTCCCGCTGGTTGCGACTCGGCCATCGTCAATTGCGCGTCGCTATGCTGGGCGCGTGCCCATGCAGGAAGTCGATGTGGCAGATGGCCTGACTCGGTACGTTCGATCTCGACCGCGCCGTGGATGAATTCCGGCGATAGTGGCGTGTTAAAGGTGAGGGGCGCTGGGATCACGAATGTCTTTCAAGTGGATGGCGTTTCCAACCGTTGAGTACGGCGTCGAGGGCTTCGATGGTTCGGTCCCACGAGGTGTCGATCGCTGGCTGGCTATGATCGAAACTGCCGGCAAGTTCCAGCATTGGAAAGCCGAGAAAAACGCTACCGAGCAGGCGAATGGCGTGCGTGCATTCGACCTCGTCCAGGGCATAGCCGCGCAATACAGCACGCATGAGACGGGAGATCCTGAGCCCGCCGTTATCGTCAGCTAACGGTCCCTGCAGTCGGTGGCGGGCTGCCTCGAACAGGCCCGGATGTTCCCGCGCGAACGCGCGATGAACGTTGGCGATCGCGGTCAGGGCAGCTTTGCCCGATCGGCCGGCGACCGCTTGCTCAGCCCGACTGGCAAGTTTACCCAGGGACAGCAACGCAACACGCGCTCTCAGATCCTCGGAATTTTTGACGTGCGAGTAAAGGCTCGCCACTTTCATGTCGAAGCGACGAGCCAGTTCGGTGAGCGTTATGGATGAAAAGCCGATTTCATCCGCTAATTCCCCTGCGGTTTTCGTCAGCAGCTCCGGCGTCAGGCCAATACGAGGCATTTCATCTGTCTCCTAATCATATTAGGATTATGCCTAAGGCAATTAGGTTTTGTAAAGCGCGGTGTAATCTGTGACGGATTGGCTGGGGCGCAGAGGGCGCCCCAGCCAATTGCCTTATCCGGCGGAAATGTCCATCCGTCCACCTGGGAAAGCCGCGTGCACGTGATACACGATCGGTTCCGCCGCAAGATACGCCTGCAGCCTCGCCATGAAGACTTGGTGGTCTTCACTTGGTTCGAACCCTTCCGTATGGTCCTCGAGGGTCCGCCATCGCACGATCAGCGTGAAATGCGATGGCGCCTCGACCCCTTGCGTGAGCACGTGGCCTTGGTAGCCCTTGGCGCGCGCCAGCAGATGGGTTACATCGCGAAACGCGCTGGTAAAGGCGTCGATATCGTCGCCTCTGACCGGCAACGAAGCAATTTCGTAGATCATGACTTCCTCCGTTGACAGTGTTTAGGACTTTGCCTGGCCAGCATTCGCTTCCGGAACGACCGCGATGGCGACTTTCCCGCGCAGTCCGTTATCACGGCTTTCCAGTCGCGCATGGGCAAGCGGAATCTCTGCCAGCGAGTACGTCGCGCCTATATGCGGACGCAATTGACCGCGTTCCACCAACGCCTTCAGTTCATCGAGCTTGCCGCGGTTCTGCCGCGTGAACACGAAGTGATAGCTCGCGTTCTTGCCCCAGGCCTGGATCAGGTTTTGCGGCTTGGCCAGATCGACGATCGAGACGACCCGGCCGAGCTGGGCGAGCGCGTCCGGCGAGCGGGTGAGGGTGTCCCCGCCGATCGTGTCGAAGATGACGTTGACGCCCTGGCCCGCCGATTCGCGCATGATGACTTCGACGTAGTCTTCCTTTTCGTAGTCGATCACGACGTCGGCGCCCAGGCTGCGGACAAATTCAAACTGATCCGCACGTGCAGTCGTGTACACCTTCGCGCCGATCGCCTTCGCCACTTGAATCGCCACGTGACCCACACCGCCGGCGCCGCCGTGCACCAGAACGCTTTCCCCGACGCGAAGTTGCGCGCGGCCGACCAGCGCTTCCCACGCGGTTCCGCCAACCAAGGTCAGGCTGGCCGCTTCCACATGGCTAAGCGAGGCAGGCTTCTTGCCGATGATGTTTTCGGCGGCGACGTGGTACTCCGCATAGCTTCCCGGACCATCGAAGATCTGCGGGGTGTACCACACCTCGTCACCCGGAACGAAGGACGCGACGCCCGGTCCGACTTCTTCCACCACGCCGGAGACATCGTGGCCGGTGATGGCGGGCAGGGGCACATAGTCCTTGTAATCCCCGCGACGGACTTGGTAGTCCAGTGGGTTGATCGAAGTAGCGTGCACGCGCACGAGCACCTGGCCGGCGCCGGGTGCCGGCTTCGGTACGTCGACCAGTTCGAATGCATCGGTACCGCCAAAAGTGGTGAGTGTCATTGCTTTCATTTTTTTCCTCGTTTCGTTAAAAAGAGATATCGAAAATTATCGATATGTTGTTGCAAAAAAATTTACAGGTCTTTGCCTATCTGTTGCGCCAGTGAACGGATGGCTTCCTCGTTGCGCTTATAGTACGTCCATTGCCCTACACGCTGGACCTCCACCAAACCTGCCCGCTGCAGTGTCGCCAGATAGTTGGACACCGTCGATTGCGACAATCCAACTCCCTCCTGGATACTGCTGACGCAGACGCCGACCGTATGCACATCCCCCTCGTCCTGCGGAGGAAAGCTATTTTCAGGGTCCTTCAGCCGTTCCAGGATTTCAAGCCGGGTGCGGTTCGAGAGTGCTTTGAATATTTCAAGTAAGTCCATACAACACAGTATATCTAGATTTCTCGATATGTCAACTTGATCTTCAATTAAACCGCATCTTGGCCGCATGGCCGCAGCCGACATCACCGCAGCATGCACGGCATCTTGTTATCGAACTTCCAGCCCGGAATCAGGTACTGCATCGCCACGCCATCGTCGCGCGCGCCCAGGCCCATGCCGAGGTAGAGCCGGTGGGCGGCCTCGACGGCATCCATGTCCAGTTCGACGCCGAGGCCCGGCTTGGCCGGCACCTTGACCATGCCGCCTTCGATCTTCAACGGCTCGCGCGTCAGGTGCTGGCCGTCCTGCCAGATCCAGTGGGTGTCGATGGCGGTGATCTTGCCGGGCGCGGCGGCCGCCACGTGGGTGAACATCGCCAGCGAGACGTCGAAGTGGTTGTTCGAGTGCGAACCCCACGTCAGGCCCCATTCGTGGCACATCTGCGCCACCCGCACCGACCCCTGCATGGTCCAGAAATGCGGATCGGCCAGCGGGATGTCGACCGATTGCAACTGGATCGCGTGGCCCAGCTCGCGCCAGTCGGTGGCGATCATATTGGTGGCGGTCAGCAGGCCGGTGGCGCGGCGGAACTCGGCCATGACTTCGCGGCCGGAGTAGCCGTTCTCGGCGCCGCACGGATCTTCCGCATAGGCGAGCACGTCGTGCTGGTCGCGGCACAGGCGGATCGCGTCTTTCAGCAGCCAGCCGCCGTTGGGGTCGAGCGTGACGCGCGCGTTCGGGAAGCGTTCGGCCAATGCGGTGACCGCTTCGATTTCCTCCTCGCCCCGGAACACGCCGCCTTTTAATTTGAAGTCGTTGAAGCCGTAGCGCTGGTACGCGGCCTCGGCCAGACGGACCACGGCCTCCGGCGTCAGCGCCGCTTCGTTGCGCAGGCGCATCCAATCGTCGGCGGCGTCGGCCGGCGTGCCAGCGTAGGGCAGGTCGGTCGCCTTGCGGTCGCCGATGTAGAACAGGTAGCCGAGCATTTCGACGGCGTCGCGCTGCTGGCCGTCGCCGAGCAGGGCGGCGACCGGAACGTTGAGGAACTGGCCCAGCAAGTCGAGCAGCGCCGCCTCCAGCGCGGTGATGGCGTGGATCGCCACGCGCAGGTCGAAGGTCTGCAAGCCGCGGCCGCCGGCGTCGCGGTCGGCGAAGGCCCGGCGCGCATGGTTCAGCACGGCGTTGTAGTCCCCCAGCGCGCGGCCGACCACCAGCTCGCGCGCATCCTCCAGGGTTTGGCGGATCGCCTCGCCGCCGGGCACCTCGCCGACGCCGGTGCGGCCGGCGCTGTCGGTCAGAATCACCAGGTTGCGGGTGAAGTAGGGGCCGTGCGCGCCGCTCAGGTTGAGCAGCATGCTGTCGCGGCCGGCGACCGGGATGACGCGCATGGCGACCACGCGCGGCGTGTCGTGGACGGAGGGTGTGGGTTGTTGTGACATTGTGATTCCTGGTCTGTGCATGCGAATGATTGCGCTATCATTCGATCATACCGGCCGCCCCTGGAAAATTCAACACAAATTTGGTCATCGGATTGACTTTTAAGCTGGTGGTAATGATTGAAAATGATGCGCTACTGTATAATCCGTTGTTATGGATAACAAAAAAACCGTCAAGCCTGTTGTGAAGAAGGCAAAGCCCGCCACTAAAGGCGCCGCTAAGGCCGCCGGCAAAAACGCCGCCAAAGGCGCTGCGGCCAAGCTCGCGGCCAAAAACGCCGACAAGAACGATCTGCGGGTGCTGCATACGTCCACCGCCGACCTGAGCGTTAGCGGCGCGACCTTGATCGACGTCGCCAAAGTGGCCGGGGTGTCGCCGATCACGGTGTCGCGCGCGCTGAACCAGCCGCATCTGGTACGCCCGAACACGGTGGCCAAGGTACAGGAAGCGGTGCAGCAGACCGGTTATGTCAAGAACATGATGGCGGGCGCGCTGGCGTCGAACCGCAGCAAGCTCATTTCGCTGGTGCTGCCGACCATCGCCACGCCGATCTTCGCCGACATGGTGGAGGCGGCCAGCGACCGGCTGACGCAGGCCGGCTATCAGGTGCTGCTGGGTTTGTCGCGTTACGAGGCCTGGCGGGAAGAGGTGCTGGTCGAGACCATTCTGAGCCGGCGTCCGGACGGCGTCATGCTGACCGGGACCTTGCATACCGATATCACCCGGCGACGCCTGCAACTGGCGCGGATCCCGGTGGTGGAGGCGTGGGACATGTCGCCGTCGCCGATCGACATGGTGGTTGGTTTCTCGCACGAGGGAGTCGGCCACGCGCTGGCGCGGCATCTGGTCGAGCGCGGCTACCGGCGCATTGCCGTGTTGTCGGCCGACGATCCGCGCGCCGAGCGGCGCAACCAGGGTTTGCAGGCAGAGCTCGCCAGAATGGGGATCGCCGTGGCGGCGGTGCAGACGATGCCGCCGCCGACCACGATGCAGGCCGGCCGCGAAGGGTTGACGCGGCTGCTGGCGCTGGCGCCGGATATCGACGCCGTCTACTGCAGTTCGGACACTCTGGCGCACGGCTTGATGATCGAGGCGATGAGCCGCGGTATGAAGGTGCCGGAGCAGCTGGGAGTGATCGGTTTCGGCGATCTGAATTTTGCGGCGCATACGCATCCGCCGTTGTCGACGGTGCAGGTGGACGGGCGCAATATCGGGCTGGTGGCGGCGCAGGCGATCCTCGACCGCATCGATGGCGTCACCGGGGACCAGGACACGGCTTCGCGCGTGTTCGATACCGGGTTTGAGTTGATCCAGCGCGGTAGCACGTAAATTTGCCCGCGCTGAATGCCGACCTCAATACACCTTGGAGACACGTAGGGCGGATTAGCGAAGCGTAATCCGCCATGCATGCGCCGTCGGCGGCCCAACGATGGCGGATTACGGCGTTCCGCCTAATCCGCCCTACGTGCCTCCCACCTCAGTTTAAGCACCGTCCAATGCGCCAGCAGCCGGTTCAGCACCGGCAACGGCATCCCATGGCTGCGCGCCACCTTTTGCTGCATCGCCAGCGCCGGCGACGGCGCGCCGCCCTTGACCGCGAATAAAATCCGGTTGTTCCCCGCAATGCCGCGAAACCAGCAAATCCGCCCCTGGAAAGCATGCCGCAGCCGCCGCAACATCGCGCCATACTGCGGATCGTAACTGAAGATATTCGCCACCATCACGCCGCCGGGCCGCAGCGCGCGCCGGCAATCGGCGTAAAACGCCGCAGTGCCGAGCTCGGGCGGCAGGCCGGTGGCGTCGAAGCCGTCGACCAGCAGCACATCGACCGCGCCGCGCAACTGCCGCATATACAGCGCGGCATCCGCCTCGACCACGCGAAAACGCGCATTGTCGCGCGGGATGGCGAATTGTTCGCGCAGGGCGATGACGTCGGCACGCAACTCGAGCACGGTGATGCGGCTGTGCGGCAGGTAGCGGTAGCAGAACTTGGCCAGCGAGCCGCCGCCCAGCCCGACCATGACGATGTGCTCGGGCCGTGGATGAAACAGCACAAAACACATCATCGCCCGCGCGTAGCTCAGGATCAGCTCGTCGGGGCGCGAGAGCCGCATTTCGCTTTGGATCATGCCCGGCTCAAATTCAAGCGAGCGCTTGTCGCCACGCGTGTGGACCAGGGGACGAAGGGTGGGCGGCGTCAAGATTTGTTGTCTTGTGGATTTATATGGGCGATTTATAGTAGCATGCCGGTCCGGCAACATGGGCCGAAAGCGCGGCGATTGTGTCACCGGTGGTCGCGGTCGCCATGCTTGCATTTACAGACGGAAAAATAATAGGTACATTGACGTTAGCACCGGCCAGCCCCTTGGCTGCCATCTTGGAGAGAGACGATGTTTTTAGATCACCCTACGCTTACCGCCACCAACAGCTTGACCGAACCGGACCGTATCGAGCGCCTGGGCCGGGTTTACGGTTACGTCGCCGCCCTGGCCGACGTGGCCGGCAAGCTGACTTTCATCGAGAAGGTTAGCCAGCTGCACGACCACAAGGGCACCTTGATCGTGTTCTGGCACGACGCCCCGACCGAGGAAGAAAAAGTGTACTTCACCCAGGCATGGGCCAGCAAAATGGGCGACGGCAGCACCAACGTCGAGCACGAGGTCTGACCAGCACCCGGTCATGGATATAAAAACACTGGTACTGGCGCTGGCGCTGGGCAATCTGAGCCTGTGCGCGGCGCTGTTCTTTTTTGAGCAGCAGCAGGGCGGCGGTGCCGGCGTCTCTGGTCAGGTGCGCACCGCCACCTGGTCCCGGGCCAAGCTGTTCCAGGCCGTGGCGTGGACCCTGCTGTACCTGCGCGGCACCTTGCCCGATTTCCTGACGATCCCCTTCGCCAACGCCTTGCTGTTCACCGGCTTCGCGCTGGATGCGGCCGCCCTGTGGGAGCAGGCCGGCCGGCGCGTGTGGCGCCGCTACCTGGTGCCGGTGCTGGTGGCGGCGATCACGATTTTCGTCAGCGCCTGGCTGCTCGACAAGCCGGCGCCCGAGCGCATCGCCATCACCTCGGTCGTGATGGGCTTCTTTTTCGTCGCCGGCGCGGCCGCGCTGGGACGCGGCTGGTCGGCCGGCACCATGCTGCGCCGCTATCTGGTGGTGGTTATGCTGGTGCTGGCGCTGGCCGTGGTGGCGCGCGGGTTGCTGTCGCTGGCGCTGCCCGACGGCTGGAGCTGGGTGAGCCCGGCGCTGATCCAGGGCGTCGGCATCGCCGCCCTGTATTTGATGATGCTGAGCAACGCTTTCGGCTACCTGCTGCTGGCGCACGAGCGGCTCGACGGCGAACTGGCGCGGCTCGAGGTGCTCGACGCGCTGACGGACGTGCCGAACCGGCGCGGCTTCTACCAGGCGCTGACGCCGTGGATGGCGCTGGCGCGCCGTCCGGGCCTGCCGACGGCGCTGATCATCCTCAACCTGGATCATTTCAAGCGCATCAACGACGATTACGGCCACGCCGTGGGCGACATGGTGCTGGTGGCGATGGTCGACGTGTGCAAAAAACAGCTGCGCGACAGCGATTCGATGGGCCGCCTGGGCGGCGGCGAGTTCGCCATCCAGCTGCCGCGCACCACCCAGGACGACGCCATGATGGTGGCCGAGCGTATCCGCAACGCCATCGCGCTGCTGCCGGTGAAGGCCGAAAAAGCCGTTATCAACATGACGGCCAGCCTGGGCGTGACCACCATCCGCGCCGACGACAGCGCCGTGAGCCTGTTCAAACGCGCCGACGAGGCGCTGCGCGAGGCCAAGGCGTCCGGCCGCAACCGGGTGGCCGAGGCGCAGGCGCCCGCCAGCGCCCTCGAAGCGTAGGCCTGGCGAGACATCTTTCGCGTGTTTGAGGGCCGGTTTGACGAAGCGGCGGGCGCGGGCGTCATCACGCTGTCATAATGGGCGCATATCGTGATGATTTTCGTAACCGTGTAAATCGTTTAGTTTGATTCCGGTTTTGTCCGAACCAACGCAAGCCTTCGTAGCCGTTTGCACAGAGAGGCTTTCATTTATGTACGCAGCAGTAGATTTGGGTTCCAACAGTTTCCGCCTCCACGTCGGCAAGCACGACGGCGATGCGATCCGCGTGCTGAAAAGCGTGCGCGAACCGATACGCCTGGCCGCGGGGCTGGACGACAAGGGCAACCTGACGCCGGCGGCGATGCAGACCGCGCTCGCTTGCCTGAAGAATTTCCGCGCGGTGCTGGACGGCTACAAGCTCGACGGCGTGCGCGTGGTCGCCACCTCGGCGATGCGGGTGGCGCGCAACGCCGCCGCCTTCCTGCCGCAGGCCGAACTGGCCATCGGCCATCCGATCGAGATCATCTCCGGCGAGGAGGAGGGGCGCCTGATCTACATGGGGGTGGCCAACGCGCTGGCCACCCCCGGCGAGCGGCGGCTGGTGATCGATATCGGCGGCGGCTCGACCGAGTTGATACTGGGGCGCGGCCAGGAGATCGAAAAGGTCGAGTCGTTCAGCGTCGGCACGGTCAAGCAAAGCCTGTCGTTCTTCGTCGGCGGCCGGGTCGACGCGCCGTCGTTCGAGGCGGCCATTCTGTCGGCGCGCAGCCATTTCGAGGACGCCGCGCCGCCTTACCGGCCGCAGTTCTGGAAGCAGTGCTACGGTTCCTCGGGCACCGCGCGCACCATCGCCGACATCATCGTCAAGAACGGCATCGGGCGCGAAGTCAACGCCACCACCCTGGGCGCGCTGAAACAGCGCTTCATCGAATTCGGCCATGTCAGCAAGATCGAGATGGCCGGCCTGCGTCCGGACCGCGCCAGCACCATCATCGGCGGCCTGGCGATTTTGATCGGTTTGGTGCGCGAACTCGATATCCCCGTGGTGCAGCCGATCGAGGCCGGCCTGCGCATGGGCGTGATGTGGGATTTGCACCTGCGCTCGACCAAGCGCGATCGCCGCGAGCAATCGGTGCTGGCCTGCGTGCAGAAGTTCCACGTCGACGAGCGCCGCGCCAACCGCGTGGCCGACGACGCGCTGGCGCTGTACCTGCAGACCAAGCCGGCCACCGAGGAGTACACGCGCCATCTTTACTGGAGCGCGCTGCTGCACGAGGTGGGCCTGGTGGTGTCGCAGACCGGATACCACAAGCACGCCGCCTACATGATCGAAAATGCCGACCTGCCGGGCTTTACCACCCGTGAGCAAAAGGTCATGAGCCGCCTGATCCTGGCCCACAAGGGCAATCTGCGCAAGGTGGTCGAGGTGCTGGCCGAGCCGGACTTCGCCAAGGCGGTGGTGGCGCTGCGGCTGGCGGTGCTGTTCATGCACTCGCGGATCGATATCGATTTCAGCCTGCTCAAGCTGCGCGTGAAGAACCGCATCGAGCTGGAGATCCGCCGCGAGTGGGTGGCCGAGCATCCCACGCTGTCGTACTGGCTGGAGAAGGAACAGGAGAACTGGGACGAAATGGGCGTGGATTTCACCATTCGCACCAGCGGCTGAAGAAGACCAGGAAGGGAGAAGACGATGACCCGGCAACGCCATTGTGGAAGCTTTGGGCGCATCTGCGCCGCCTTGCTGGTGCTGGCGTTGCCGGTGGCATCGCACGCGGCCGACAAGCCAAAGGAGGTCGTCTCCCTGTGTTTCGAAGCGCAGGATGTGCTGCCCTGGCGTACCGAGAAGGGCGGCGGCCTCAATTTCGAGCTGCTCAAGATGGTCGAGCAGCGGCTCGACATCCAGTTCAATTACCTGAGCATCCCATGGAAGCGCTGCCTGGCGCAATTGAAGGCCAACGCCGTCGACGGCGCCTTCGCCGTCAGCTACAAGCCTGACCGCCGCGAGCTGGGGGAGTACCCGGGCGGTGAGAAAATCGACGTCGGCAAGCGCATGCACGTGGACCGCTACGTGGTGCTGCGCAAAAAAGGCAGCAAGGTCGAATGGGACGGCAAGAGCTTCCGCAACCTGGATGGGCCGGTTGGCTTCCAGCTGGGGTATTCGGTCGGCGACGTGCTGCGCGCGCAGAACCTGGAAGTGGACGAGGGCAGCCAGCGCGCCGTCGAACTGGCCCGCAAGCTGATCGCCGGCCGGGTCGCGGCGGCGGCCGTCGGCGGCAGCGACGCCGGTGGCCTGATGCGCGGCCCCCTCGCGCCGGAACTGGAGCAGTTGCCGATTCCGATTATCGAAAAGCCGTATTTCCTGATCTTGTCGCACGCGATGGTGGCCGCGCGGCCGGAGCTGGCCGAGCGGATCTGGCGCGCCATCGAGCAGTCGCGCAACAGCGCGGCCTACAAAAAGCTGGAACGGGCGGAAAGTGCCAGTCATTGACACCAGGCGGCCCGCCGCCGCCAGCGACGCCGCCGCCGATGCGGTGCTGATGCGCGGGCGCGGCCCGCTTGCGCGGCTGCGCGGCGCGTGGCGCCGCAATATCTTCCTGCGGCTGGGGTGCGGCATCTTCTTCGCGCTGGCCGTCTCCACCGCCATCTACACCACTTATGTGATGCAAACGCTGCGCACCGAGGCCGAGCAAAACCTGCGCGAGAGGGCGGAGCGCTGGACGGCGGTGCTGTCGCGGGCGCTGGCGCGGCCGCTGTTCGACATCAACAGCGCGGCCGTCTCCAGTGTCGTCGACGCCTCCGGCGCCACGCCGGAAGTGCTGGTGCTGCGGGTGCTGTCGCCCAACGGCGCGGAGATCGCCAGCTATGTGTCGCCGCTGCGCGAGCCGGTGGCGGCAATCCACCTGCGGCGCGAGATCACCTTCAACGATGCGCGCCGCAGCTATGCGCTGGGGCATATCGAGCTGGCCTTCTCGCGCCAGAAAATGGACGAGGACCTGCGGCGCCGCATTGTCGATACGGTGGCCGCCAACCTGCTGCTGGCGCTGGGCATCGGGCTGTCGATCTTCCTGGTCGCGCGGCGCGCCGCGCGGCCGTTCTCCGACATCCAGGCCAGCCTCGAGAAGCTCACCCACGGCGAGACCGACATCAAGTTGTCCGGCATCGGCCGCGAGGACCAGGTGGGGCGCATGTCCGAAGCGGTGCTGCGTTTCCGCGACACGCTCACGCGCCTGCGCGACGCCGAGCGCGAGCTGCGCGACCTGAACGCCGATCTGGAAATGCGCATCAGCGACCGTACCCGCGAACTGACCGAGTCGATGCTGATCGCCGAAGAGAGCGAGGCGAAACTGCAAACCATCGTCGACACGGCGCTCGACGCGGTGGTGCGCATGAATCCCGAAGGCCAGATCGTCGGCTGGAACACCCAGGCCGAACGCATCTTCGGCTGGAGCCGCGACCAGGCGCTGGGCCGTGAACTGGACCAGACCATCATTCCGCCGCGCTTCCGCTACGACCATCATCGCGGCATGCGGCGGCATTTGTCGGGCGGCGGTGGCGGCGTGCTCGATACCCGCATCGAGGTGTTCGCGTTGCGCCGCAACGGCGAGGAGTTCCCGATCGAGCTGTCGATAACCAAGGTCAGCACGGACACGCAGGGCGGCTACGAGTTTTGCGCCTTTATCCGCGACATCAGCATACGCCGCGCGCGCGAGCAAAAACTGGTCGCCGCCAACGTCATGGCGGAAGCGGCCAACGTCGCCAAGTCCGAATTCCTGGCCAATATGAGCCACGAGATCCGTACGCCGATGAGCGCCGTGCTGGGGATGGCCTATCTGGCGCTGCGCACGGAGATGACGCCCAGGCAGCACGACTACATTAGCAAAATTCATGGGGCGGCGTTGTCGCTGCTGGGGATCATCAACGACATCCTCGATTTTTCCAAGATCGAGGCCGGGCGGCTGGAGCTGGAGTCGATTCCCTTTTTGCTGGACGACGTGCTGGCCCACGTCTCCAGCGTGACGGCGCAGCGCGCCCTCGACAAGCAGCTGGACTACGTGATCGATGTCGCACCGGACGTGCCGCGCTATCTGGTGGGCGACCCGCTGCGGCTTGGTCAAGTGCTGATCAACCTGGCCAACAACGCGGTCAAGTTCACGCCCGCCGGGTCGCTGGAACTGCGCTGTGCGCTGGCCGGCGGCGCCGCCGCAGCAGCATCAGCCGATGGCAAGGCCAGGTTGTGTTTTTCGGTGCGCGATACCGGCATCGGCATGACCCCGCAACAGCAGGGGAAGCTGTTCCGCGCCTTTATCCAGGCCGACGGGTCGACCACGCGCCAGTATGGCGGCACCGGCCTGGGATTGTCGATTTCGCAGCAGCTGGTGCGACTGATGGGCGGTAATATCGACGTCGAGAGCCAGGTCGATCACGGCTCCACCTTCCGCTTCGAGGTGGAACTTGCGGTGTCCGACGCGGCGGCGCTGGCGGTGCGCGCCGCAGTCTATGAAGGACCGCTGGCGGAGCTGAAGCTCGACGCATCGCCGCGCCGCACCGCGCGCGTGCTGCTGGCCGAGGACAGCGCCGACAACCAGGATGTCACCAGGGAGCTGCTGGCGTTGCAGGGACTGGACGTCGAAGTCGTCGGCAACGGCCAGCTGGCGGTGGAGCGGTTGCTGGCCGCCGGGCCGCATGCCTACGACCTGGTGCTGATGGACCTGGGCATGCCGCTGCTGGACGGCTACGAGGCCACCCAACTGCTGCGCAAGGACGGCCGCTTCAACGAGTTGCCGGTGATCGCCGTGACGTCGCACGCACTGGCCGACGTGCGCGCGCGGTGCCTGGCCAATGGCATGCAGGACTATGTCACCAAACCTATCGATCCGCAGCGGCTTTACCGCGTGCTTTCGCGCTGGCTGGGCATGTCGATGAAGGTGGTGCCGCCGCTGCCGCCGCGCGCCGAGGTTCAAATCGCCAGCGAGGAGGATGCGCGCCGGGCGATCGCCGAACTGCGCGCGCTGCTGGCGGAATTCAGCGGCGAGAGCCTGGACTATTTCGAGGGCGTGCGCGCAAGCCTGTCGACGATCTTGTCGCCGCAGACCATGGGACGCCTCAAGCATCACATGGAGCAGTATGAGTTTGAAGCGGCGGGCAAGTTGCTGGCCGCCGTGGCGGATGAAGACGAATGAGGAGGTGCCATGAATACGAAAGCCGATGAACGCGCAACGGTGTTGATCGTTGACGATACGCCGGACAACCTGACCTTGATTGCCGGTTTGTTAAAAGACCGCTACAACACCAAGGTGGCGACCAGCGGCGCGACCGCGCTGCAGATCGTCGCCTCGGCCAAGGTGGATTTGATCCTGCTCGATATTATGATGCCCGACATGGACGGCTTCGAAACGTGCCGCCGCCTGAAGGCCGATCCCGCCAGCAGCGCCATTCCGGTGCTGTTCCTGACCGCGAAAGGGCAGGCCGAGGACGAGGTGATGGGCCACAAAGCGGGCGGCGTGGATTTCCTGCGCAAGCCGGTCAGCCCCCAGCTGCTGTTCGCCCGGGTCGCGGCACATTTGCGATAACGCAAGCAAAATTTACGTAAATGATATATATTGTTTATATTGTTGATTAATTTGGAGTAAGTATGAACAAGCCTGTTAATGGTCTGGCCAACGGAAAAGCGCCAGTTACCAAAGCCGCCGCCAAGCCAACCGTCGCGAAAATCGCCGTCGCCCCGGCAGCCAAACCCGCAGCTGCGAAGCCAGCCGCCAAACCTACCGCCGCAAAACCCGCAGCAGCGAAACCAACCGTCAAACCGGCCGCTAAACCGGCAGTCAAGGCCGCCGCTAAACCAGCCGCAAAGCCTGCCGCCAAGCCGGCACCGAAGGCCGCCGCCAAACCAGCAGCCGTCAAACCAGCCGCTAAAGCAGCCGCCAAGCCAGCCCCCAAAACCGCCGCCCCGAAGGCCGCCGCGCCAAAAGCTGCGCCGAAAGCCGCCGCAAAAGCGCCTGTGGAAACTTCCAAAACGGCAGCCGCGAAGCCGGCCGCGACGGACGCCGCCAAGCAAAAGCTGCCGAAGGAAAAGCTGGTGCGCGACAGCTTCACGATGCCTGAACAGGAATACGCGGTGCTAAGCCAGGTCAAGAAAGCCTGCCTGAAAGCCGGTTTCGAGATCAAAAAGAGCGAATTGTTGCGCATCGGCGTCGCACTGATCAGCCAGATCGACATGGCGACGTTGCAAAAAGTACTGGGCAGCCTGCCGACGCTCAAAACCGGCCGCCCGAAAAAAGGCTGATTTAAAAACAACACTTGTGCGCATGTCACGGAACTGACATTAAGTTGTCATTTCCTTGAAGTATTCGACCGGTACGCTTGCTTCGTCTTCCACAGAAAGGATGAAGCATGCAAACCTCGATCATACAAGCGGACGTCCGAGCGATTTCCGGCAAGCTGGTGCTCAGTATGGCAAGCACGCCCGAAGAACTGCGTGAAGTGCAGCGCCTGCGCTACAAGGTCTTTATCGAAACGATGGGACTGAGTTCGCTGGTGCGCGAGGATGGTCTCGACAGCGACGAATTCGACGAGCATTGCGATCATCTGATCGTGCGCGACACGAACACGCTCAAGGTGGTGGGCACCTACCGCCTGCTGAGCGCATCGCGCGCCCGCAAAATCGGCCGTGTCTATTCCGAAGGCGAGTTCGATCTGGGCCGCCTGAACAACCTGCGCAACCGCATGGTCGAAGCGGGCCGCGCCTGCATCCATCCCGACTATCGTGGCGGCAGCGTCATCATGCTGCTGTGGTCCGGCCTGGCCGAATATATGCGCCGCGAGAATTGCGACTATCTGGCCGGTTGCGCCAGTATCAGCCTGGCCGATGGCGGTCACAATGCCGTCGCCGTGTTCCAGTCGCTGATCGGCCAGCACATGGCGCCTTCCGAATACCGCGTCACCCCGCATCTGCCGTTCCCGTTCTCGAAGCTGGAAGCGGCGCAAAAACCGCAAATACCGCCGCTGCTCAAGGGCTACCTGCGTTCGGGCGCGTGGATTTGCGGCGAACCGGCATGGGATCCTGATTTCGAAAGCGCCGATTTGTTCCTGCTGCTGCCGCTGGCGAATCTGGATGGCCGCTATGCGCGCCACTACGGCATGGCCAACGAGCCGTTGGCGGCGTAACGTACGCATAACGCCGGCCAGCCTGCGGTATCGTCCCGCCCCGTGTAAAATGGTTTATTTGCGGGGCGGCGGCGATGATATTGGACGATGAAGTAGAACGGGCGGGCTTTCAGCTGCGCCAAGCGGTGCGCCATCGCGGCACCGTACCGCAGGACCCTTCCAGCACCACCGACCGCGTCGCCGAAGAACTGCCGGTGGCGCTGGTGATCAATGGCATATCGCATGCCGTCATGATGGTCACGCCGCGCGAGTTGCAGTCTTTCGCCGTGGGCTTCGCGCTCACCGAGGGCCTGGTGACCCAGGCCTCCCACGTCTACGACATCGAACTGCGCGAACATGCCCGCAGCTTCGAGGTGGAAATCACCATCGCACAGGAAGACTTCGTGCAGCTCAAGCAGCAGCGCCGCTCGATGGCGGGCCGCAGCGGTTGCGGCGTGTGCGGCATCGAGAGCCTGGAGCTGCTCGATCTGAAGCCTGGCCGCATCACGGCGCCGGCACTGCATGACGACGGCTCGCTGCCGCCGGCGATCGCGCGCGCGGCGGCGGAGCTGGGGGCGCATCAGCAGTTGATGAAGGCGACCGGTGGCGTGCATGCCGCCGCGTGGTGCGACGCCGATGGCGCCGTGCTGAAGGTGTGCGAGGACGTGGGACGCCACAACGCGCTGGATAAATTGATCGGCCATCTGGCGCTGGACGGCGTCGATATGCGCGGAGGTTTTGTCTTCATGTCGAGCCGCGCCAGCTATGAACTGGTGCGCAAGGCGGCGCGCATGAATATCCCGATGCTGGCGACCATCTCGGCACCGAGCACGCTGGCGATCGATATCGCCAGCGAGGCCGGGGTCAAGCTGGTGAGTTTTTGCCGTCAGGACGGCTGCGTGGAATATACCTGACGCGCTTACTCGGCAGCCGATTGGTCCGCCGACAGCGATAACAACACCGGTATCGATTTCGATGTCGGCGTGCCGGCGCCGTCGGCGGTGCTGTGCAGCGGGATCAAACCGTTTGTCTCCGGGAAGTAGGCGCCCAGGCAGCCGCGCGGGATGTCATATTCCACCAGAGCGAAGCGATCGGCGCGGCGTTCGACGGCGTCGTCCCACACGCTGACCATGTCCACATACTGGCCGTTCTTCATGCCCAGCATCGCCAGGTCTTCCCTGTTGATGAACACCACGCGGCGCAAGCCGAACACGCCGCGATAACGGTCGTCCATGCCATAGATCGTCGTGTTGTACTGGTCGTGCGAGCGCGCTGTCATCAAGACCATCAACCGTTCGCCGTGCAGGGCGCGGGCGCGGTGGATCGGCGTGTCGGTATCGACCGCGTGCACCACGAACTGCGCCTTGCCGCTGGCGGTGCGCCATTCGCGCTCGCGCGAGGCCACCTTCAGATGGAAGCCGCCCGGCTTGGCCACGCGCGCGTTGAAGTCGTAAAAATCGTCGAACACCTTGGCGACGGCGTCGCGGATGCTGGCGTAGTCGCTGCCATAGGCGTTCCAGTCGATCTTGTCGCTGCCCAGGGTGGCGTGCGCCATGCGCGCGACGATCGCCGTCTCCGACAGCAGGTTGTCAGACGCCGGCTGGTTCATGCCGTATGACAGATGGACCATGCTCATCGAATCTTCCACCGTCACGCCTTGCGGCACGCCGTTTTGCATGTCGATCTCGGTGCGGCCCAATGTCGGCAGGATCAGCGCTTCCTTGCCGAGGACCAGATGGCTGCGATTCAGCTTGGTGGCCACGTGCACCGTCAGGTCGCAGGCGCGCAGCGCGTCGAAGGTGAGGGGCGTGTCCGGCGTCGCCATGGCGAAATTGCCGCCCATGCCGAAGAAGACCTTCACTTTACCGTCCAACATGGCCTGGATGCTTTCGACCACGTCGTAGCCATGCTCGCGCGGCGGTTCGAAATCGAACACCTGTTGCATGCGGTCGAGGAAGGCCTTGGTCGGCTTTTCCTCGATGCCCATGGTGCGGTCGCCTTGCACGTTGGAGTGGCCGCGCACCGGGCACAGGCCCGCGCCCTTGCGGCCGATATTCCCGCGCATCATCATCAGATTGGACAGCATCTGGATCGTCGCCACCGCGCCCTTGTGCTGGGTCAGCCCCATGCCCCAGGTGCAGATGACGTTTTTGCCGTTGATGTAAACCTCGCTCAGTTCCTCGATCTGCGCGCGCGGCACGCCCGATTCGGCCACCAGTTCGGCCCAGCTTTGGGCGCGCAGGTCCTGCGCGAACGCGTCGAAGCCGCTGGTGTGTTCGGCGATGAAGGCGCGGTCCAGCAGGCCGGCCTGGCCGGCGGCCATGGCCTCGTCGTCGCGTTCGACCAAGCGCTTGGCCAGCGCCTTGATCAGCGCGAAGTCGCCGCCAAGCGTCGGCTGGACGAACATGGTGCTGATGGTGGTGCTCGAATTGGTCAGCATTTCCAGCGCGTGGGCCGGGCTGGTGAAGCGTTCCAGTCCGCGCTCGCGCAGCGGATTGATGGACACGATGCGCGCGCCGCGCTTGGCGCAGTCGCGCAATTCACCCAGCATGCGCGGGTGGTTGGTGGCCGGATTCTGGCCGAAGATCAGCAGCACGTCGGCGTGCTCGAAATCCTCCAGCGTGACCGTGCCCTTGCCGATGCCGACGGTGCCAGGCAGGCCGCGGCTGGTCGGCTCATGGCACATATTGGAGCAGTCCGGGAAGTTGTTGGTGCCGTACATGCGCACAAACAGCTGGAACAGGAAGGCGGCCTCGTTGCCGGTGCGGCCGGACGTGTAGAACGCGGCCTGGTTCGGATCGGGCAGGGCCTTCAAGTGGCGGGCGATCAGCGCGAAGGCGTCGTCCCAGGCGATCGGCAGGTATTTGTCGCTGGCGCGGTCGTAGACCATTGGATCGGTCAGGCGGCCATGCTGTTCCAGCTCATAGTCGGACTGGCGCAGCAGCTCGGCGACCGTATGCGCGGCAAAAAACGCCGGCTTTACGCGCTTGCTGGTCGCCTCGGCGGCGACGGCCTTGACGCCGTTCTCGCAGAACTCGAAGGTCGACGCGTTTTCGCGGTCGGGCCAGGCGCAGCCGGGGCAGTCGAAGCCGTCAGGCTGGTTTTGCTTCAGCAGCGTTCTGAAGTTGCCGCCGCTGACCTTCTCGCGTACCAGGTTGATGGCCACCTGTTTCAACGCGCCCCAGCCGCCCGCGGCATGGTGGTACGGTTCGATGTGGCCTTCGGGTTTATCTTTTTGCATGTTGCTTTCCGGTAATATAGCTTATTTCCGAGAGTATAGTGCAGAATCACTTTTACGGCAGAAAACAGATAAGGACGGCGGTTAATGGATGATGAAGTGATGGCGGCGCTGATCGGCGTGCTCGAAGCGTTATGGCGCATCGAGGTGGAGCAGCCCGGCAAATCCTGCTCGCTGGCAAAGCTGAGCAAGCAGGCCCAGCGCCCAATGAGCGTGCTGAGACGCCAGCTGCTGATGCTGGTGGAGGCGGGCTGGATCGAGTTACAGCTGGACGAGGGCGGCGTTACCGGCACCGTGCGCTTGAGCGCTAGCGGCCTGCAGCTGTCGAACGAACTGTTCACCTGAAAATATCCCTTGCATCCCGATCCGCATGGCCGTAGACTGTTTGTACCGATTGGTACAACTCACGAAAGCCCATCATGACACGTCCGCCGCTGCCTCCCTTCACCCGCGACACCGCGATCCAGAAAGTCCGCATGGCCGAAGACGGCTGGAACACCCGCAATCCGGAAAAAGTTTCGCAGGCCTATACGGAAGATTGTCGATGGCGCAACCGCGCCGAATTCGTCACCGGCCGCGCCGATATCGTCGGCCTGCTGACGCGCAAGTGGACCCGCGAGCTCGATTACCGCCTGATCAAGGAGCTGTGGGCGTTCGAAGGCAACCGCATCGCCGTCCGCTTCGCCTACGAATACCACGACGATTCCGGCCAGTGGTACCGCGCCTATGGCAACGAGAACTGGGAATTCGCGCCCGACGGCCTGATGCAATTGCGCCTGGCCAGCATCAACGAGGCGCCGATCGCGGCGGCCGACCGCAAATTCCATTGGGATGCCAGCGGCCCGCGTCCGGCCGACCATGCCAGCCTGAGCGAGCTGGGTTTCTAGCCATGGCAAGGGTGATGGGCGAGCGCGGCGATGTGGTGCCGCTGCTGGCCGAAGTGTTCCGCACCTATGGCTACGAGGGCGCCAGCCTGGCGCGCATCAGCGAGGGCACGGGCCTGGGCAAGGGTAGCATCTATAACTTTTTCCCCGGCGGCAAAGAGGAGATGGCCGAGGCGGTGCTGGCCAACATCGACGGCTGGTTCCGCGACCAGGTGTTCCAGCCGCTGCGCGAGCGCGATGACGCGGGACAGGGCGTGGCCGATATGTTCACGGCGGTCGGCCGCTATTTCCTGTCCGGCCGCAAGGTTTGCCTGGTGGGCGTGTTCGCGCTCGGTCATGAACGCGACCGCTTCGCCGTCAAGGTGCAGGCCTATTTTGCCGAATGGATAGATGCGCTGGCATCGGCGCTCGAGCGCGGCGGCCGTACGCCGGAGCTGGCGCGCGAGCTGGCCGAGGACGCGGTCGGCGGCATCCAGGGCGCGCTGGTGCTGGCGCGCGCGGCCGACGAGCCGGAGTTGTTCATGCGTGCGCTGGAGCGGATGCGGGTGCGGCTGGGATAGTGATGGCGGCGACGGCGAACCGAATCGCCGGGAGCCTGTCAAACTTGTTTTGACGGGTGCCCGCCATGAATCCTCCATTGACCGCCGTGCTGGCGCCCGACCTTGCGCCCGATATCCTGCTGCGGCAGATTTATCTGAACGTGCGCGACTTCGCGATTTTCACGGTCGATCCGCGCGGGCTGGTCACCAGCTGGAATATCGGCGCCCAACTGATCTTCGGCTTTACCGCCGAGGAGATCATCGGCAAGAGCATCGACGCCATCTATACCAGCGAGGATCTCGCTCACGGCCAGCCGCAATTCGAGCGGCGCACGGCGGCCGAGTGCGCCCGCGCCACCGATTACCGCTGGCATGTGCGCAAGGACTGCTCGCAGTTCTGGGCCGATGGCATCCTGACGCCGATCCCGAACGCCGCGGACCCCCGCCAGCCCATCGGCTTCCTCAAGATCCTGCGCGACGTGACCGACCGCAAGCTGGCGCAGGACGAGATCCACCGGCTGGCGTCGATCGACGTGCTGACCGGCCTGGCCAACCGCGCCGCCTTCGACGCCCACCGTGCCGAGATGGTGGCGCTGGCCGGGCGCACCGGCCAGTTGCTGCTGTTGCTGATGATCGATCTCGACCAATTCAAGGAAGTCAACGACCTGATGGGCCACCAGGCCGGCGACCAGCTGCTGCAACAGGTGGCGCAGCGCATCCGCGCCATCAGCCGCGAGAGCGATTTCATTGCGCGCATTGGTGGCGACGAGTTCGCCATGCTGCAGCTGCACGCGCCGTCGCCGGCCGCCGGCGGCGCCTTGGCGGAAAAGCTGCTCGCGTCGCTGCGGCAGCCGTTCCTGATCGACGAGCGCGACATCCGCATCAGCGCCAGCATCGGCATCGCGGTCTGTCCGGTCGACGCCACCACGCCGGACCATCTGCTCAAGAAGGCCGACCTGGCCATGTACCACGCCAAGAACGATGGACGCAATTGCTACCATTACTACACGCAGGAACTCGACGAGATCGCGCACCGTAAAAACGCCGATCACAGCGAGCTCAAACGCGTCGTCAGCGGCAAGCTGTTCTGGCTAGCCTACCAGCCCATCGTCGATGCGGTCAGCGGTCGCACGGTGGCGATGGAAGCGCTATTGCGCCTGCCGGGCCAGTTGTCGCAACACTCGGTCGATTATGTGATCGGACTGGCGCAGGAGATCGGCCTGCTGCCGGACCTGGGCGCGTGGGTGCTGCGCCAGGCCTGCGCCCAGCTGCGGCAATGGCGCGATGCGGGATTTTCGCAGTTGCGCGTGTGCGTCAACACCTGCGCGGAGGAGCTGCGCGACCCGGATTATCAACAGCATCTGGACGTGGTGCTGGCCGAATCCTCGCTGGCGCCGCAGGATCTCGAAATCGAACTGACCGAGCGCGATGCGATCGAACTTGAACGCAGCGGCAGCAATATTATTTTCCGTTTGCGCGAGCGCGGCTTTCCGCTGTCGCTCGACGATTTCGGCACCGGTTATTCGTCGCTGAGTTATCTGCGCATCCTGCCGGTGACAACCATCAAGCTCGATAAGAGCTTTTTGCACGGCGTGCCGGAAAACGCCGACGCCAACGCGGTGGCCAGCACCGTCATCCAGTTGGCGCAGAACCTGCGTTTGCGGGTGATCGCCGAAGGCGTGGAGAGCACGGAGCAGGCCGACTTTCTCTGTCAGCTGGGTTGCGGCGCGTTCCAGGGGCATTTGTATTCGCCGGCGCTGTCGGCGGGCGAGGCCACCGAGTGGCTACGCGCGCAAGCCGGCGACGCTTCAGATCAACCCTAGGTCCTGTCCCTTGGCGCCGAAAATGCGCTCCACCTGTCCCGCGTCGAGGCCATACATGCGCGCGAACAGGCCGCCGAACATGGCGCGGTATTCGTTGAGCACCGGGTAGTCGCGGTTCTGGAACAGCGTGTTCTGCTCCAGCCGTATCTGCTCGCCGCGCACCCGGCCGCC
Organism: Duganella sp. AC237; assembly: GCF_979254035.1. Taxonomy (NCBI): domain Bacteria; kingdom Pseudomonadati; phylum Pseudomonadota; class Betaproteobacteria; order Burkholderiales; family Oxalobacteraceae; genus Duganella; species Duganella sp. AC237. The sequence continues at coordinate 2,389,836 of NZ_CEEDEW010000003.1, forward strand.
GGCGACGCCGCCACCCAGCACCCAGTAGACGCTGCCGTGTCCATGGTCGGTGCCACGGTTGCCGTTCTCGCGGAAGGTGCGGCCGAATTCGCTGACCACCACCACCACCGTGTCCTTCCAGTCCGGCCCCATTTCCTTCGCGTAGGCGGCCAGGCCGCGTCCCAGCTCCTCGAAGCGGCCGGCCAGGTAGCCGGTGGCGCCGCCCTGGCCGACGTGGGTATCCCAACCGCCGACATCGACAAAGCCGATGTTGTATTTATCCTTCATCAACTTGGCGATGCGGCGCGCCTCCAGTTCGAAACCCTTGGCGGTGATGGCGTTGCGGTTGGCAGCGTCCATCTCGCCGATCATCTCCTTCATCACATCCTCGCGCACCACGAAGCCGTCGCGCACCTGGCGCGCCAGCGCGGTGTCGCCGTACATCGAGGCGATCAGCTTCGCCTGGCGCGCGTCGACCCCCGGCTTGCCGATCGAGCGCAGCGCCATATTGGGCAATTGCGCGCCGCCCTGCATGATCAGCGGCAGCTGGTCGGTGAAGGAGATCGCACTGGCACGGTCGGCGTTCAGGGTCGTCGCCAGCCGGTTCAGGAAGCCGGAGCGGTAGTCGCGCGTGCCGTCCAGCGCCTGGCCCAGTTCTATGCTGTCCTGGGTTTCGAAATGGCTGCGCGAGATATCCTCGGTGCCGGCGAACGGCACGAACGCCACCTGGCCGATGGTGAACAACGGGTAGATGGTCTCGCGCAGGGCCGGGTGCAGGCCCCAGTCGGCATTGATCGGCAGCGCCGCATTGGGGTCGTCGCCCGGTTTCGGCACCGCGATGTTGGGCCGCGCCTTGTAATAGAACTGGCTGGAGATCGGCACCAGCAGGTTCGTGGCGTCATAGCCGCCGCGCATGAACACGAACAGCAGCCGCGTTTTGCTGGCCGGCGCGGCCCACAGCTTGCCGGCCATCGTGGCGATGGGCAGCGCGGCCAGGGAGTGGAGCAGGGTGCGGCGTTTCATCGGGCGTCTCCTCTTCTACATCAACGGTGCATCAACTCCGGCGACGACAGCAGGAAGGTGTTCCATTCCTGCGGCGACGTGGCCTGTTCCAGCACCTGGCGCGTGGGCTGGCCCAGCGTTTTTTGCAGCGTTTGGTAGTACAGCGCGTTGGCCAGTTGCGGGAAGGCGGGGCGCTCGGTCGGCTGCGGACCGTCGGTCTTGAATAGCCCCGCGTTGCCGGAACCGATGGCCTTGGCGATTTCGAAGCGGGTCGTCATCTGGCCCGGACTGGCCCAGCCGGATTCGGTGAGCGGATAGCCGTCCGGCGTCTGGCGTCCGTACAGCGGTTCGGCCATCCGGTTGAGCCACGACAGCATCGGGCCGGTGTTGAGGATCACCTTGTCGTCGTAGGTCAGGCGCACGGCGGAGACCACGTAGTGCACCGGGTCCTTGAATTTGCGGCCCAGCGATTGTGCGAATTCGTCGGACGTGAACATGGTGCGCAGCACCGCCGCGATGTCGCCGTCGCTGGAGGCGAAGGTCGCGGCCATGCGTTCGACCAGCGCCGGCGACGGTTCGTCGGCGACGAAGTACACCGCCAGCTTGCGGCTGATGAAGCGCGCCGTGGCCGGGTTGCGGCTCAGGCGCTCGATCGCCTCGTCGACCTCCGCCAGGCCGCGGCCCTTGACGGTCCGGCCCAGGAATTCCTTGTCGCCGTAATCGTGGCGGTTGGGATTGAATTCGAACAGGCCTTGGCGCACGTATTGCGCCTGCAGCTCCTTCTTCACCTTCGGTTCTGCGCTGCCCAGGTTGACGCCGACGCCGGTGAGGATGCGCGCCAGTTCCTGCACGTCGCGCTGGCTGTAGCCGCCGTCCACGCCCAGGGTGTGCAACTCCATCAACTCGCGCGCGTAGTTCTCGTTGATGCGGTTGGCGGCGTTTTGTTCGTTGTCCAGGTAGCGGATCATGGCCGGATGGCGCAAGGTGGCGGCCAGCAGGTCGCGGAACTTGCCCAGCGCGTGAGGGCGCACCGCCTTGTCCTCGTAGTCGCCGACCAGCACGCGCAGGTTGCTTTTCCCTTGGTGGACGCTGAAGTGGTTCATCCAGAACCACGTCATCTGCTCTTGCAGCTGGTTGGGCGAGTACAGGTTGCGCAGCAGCGAGCGCGCCGCCGCTTCCTTGGCGACGCGGTTCAACTCCTGCTGGTAAGCCTGCTGGGCCGACTTCTTGTCGTCGTCGACGGTGATTTTTTCAATATCCTTGCGTTGCTGGTCCAGCTCCTGGATCAGCTGCGGCAGCGGCTTTTGAGTGATCGTCATGGCGTCGATCTGGGCCTGCGCGGCCGGCGGCAGCGCGGCCGGCGACGGATGCAGCTGCCGATCGAGCCAGGTGTCGTAGCCGAGTTTTTCGGCCTGCCGCCAGGTGCTCTGGTTGACGCCCCAACTGACGCGGTTCAAGGCGCCGGCCAGTTGATCCGGCTTGACCGCAGAAGGGGCGGGGGCTTGGAGGGGCGTTGCGCAGCCGCCCAGGATGAGGAGCGCGGCGCAGGCAGCCAGGTATCTGATTCGCATGGGCGGTGTGGGCATGGTGAGCGTCATAAGGCTGTAGAGTACGCCAATCCCGGCGAACTGCTATATTTGCCATGTATCGTGTGCTACAACATGTTACCGTGGCGCGCGGCGCCTCCTCAATCATTAATGAACAAGGCGATAGAGAACCCCATGGCCCGACACCCGCTCCGCCTTCTGTCCCTTTGCGCCGCGCTGGCGGCCAGCCACTCCGCTTTCGCCGCCGTCACGCTGCAGGTCACCTCCTCGGTGCACACCGAATCCGTCAAAGGCGTGACCAACCCGTCGGCCGATACGCGCCAGGTGATGGACGTGACGCTGTCCGACGACTACACCGCCGTGAAGATGCCCAAGGTCGAATTGATTTACGACTTCAAGGCGCGGCGCTACTACGTGCTCGATACCGTCAACAAGGTCTACGTCGATTATTCACTTTACAGCATCGCCGGCTTCCGCGCGATGGAGCTGAAGAACCGCGAGAACATCAACGCCATGCTGGCCAAGGCGAAGATCGATACGCCTCTGAGCCGCCAGGTGGACCGCGAGCAGGAGCTGTCGGTGGCCGACGGCGAGGCGGTCAAGATCGACGAAAGCGCCGGCGACGGCACGCTGGAGTTTTCCAGCGAGGGCCGCAAGCTGGCCGCGTGGAGCAAGGCCGGCGCCAAGGTAAGCGCTTCGGACGCGGCGCGCTTCGCGCAGTTGCTGCGCTATACGCAGGCGGGGCATCCGCAGCTGCTGGCCAGGCTGGCCAGGGATGGCGTCATTCCAGGGCAGTTGACGTTCACCGTCAACACCGGCGTGGGCGTGCGCACCATCAGCATCAGCGTCGCGGAAGTGAAGGGCGCGCGGCCGCCGGCCTACGACTTGAAAGGCTACGCGCCACGCGCGGCGCAGTCGGGCGAACTCGCGGGTGAGCTGGATCGCATGCTCGACCGGATGGCGGCGCTGACGCCGGAGCGGCTGGCGGCCCTGCGTGCGGCCCATCCCTGCGACACGGCGGCCGACTATCGCGACGACCAGCTGCTCGACACGATGCTGGGCCGCACCGAGTGCGTGCTGGCCACGGGCGAGCCGATGCTGCCGTTCACGCCGGCGCAGCTGGAAAAAATGCGCGAAGACCCGGCGGTGGGGCTGATGCTCGCTTCCGTCAGCCCGAAAAGCAAGGAGGAATACGAGGGCGCGGTCAAGACGCTGGTGGAGCTGCGCAAGCAGGCGCCGCGCAAAGCTTACGTCCTCCAGCTGCTGGAGGCGAACAACCGCCTGCGGCTCGGCCAGCGCAAGGAAAGCCTGCAGCTGTTCGGCGAGGTGTTGGAGGCCAACCCGGTGCTGGGCGGCGCGTACAAGGATCTGGGGGATTTGCTGCTGTTGACCGGCGATAGCCCGCGCGCCTGGCGCAGCTGGGACATTGGGCGCGCCATCGCGCCAAAGGTGCCGAATTTCACGGTCGTCAACGACTTCGAGGCGCAGCTGCTCAAGCGGCATCCTGAATTTTTCTGATTGATTGGTGGGGGATGGAGCAGGGTGAAGCCGAGGGGGGATTTAATGCTGCGTTCAGCGGGGTTTGGGCTGACGCGTTGGTGCATTAAGGGGGCGCCGTTACCGCATACCGGCGCCTGGCATGGCAAGATCAGCTGAGCTGCTCAATGCATTGAAGCGGTCGACAGATCTTTCAATTCCCGTATGCTGATCTCTGACTTTTCATGCATACGCAGCAAAATCGTGGCTCCAACTGCCAACTTGCGGTGTCGGATTTTGCTGATGATGGGAGGTTGCACTTCTAAAACTCGGCACAATTCCGCGTCGTTTTTTAAGTTCATTTTTTCGATCAAGGTATCAAGCAACTTGTTCGGGACGAAGCTGGATGGTTCCAGTGCCCGAGCACGATTCATGGCCTCGATCAGTTCCAGCTTTTTTTGCCGTACGTTCATGATTTGCTCCTCCTTTGCTCAAACGTGTCAAAAAAGACGTTTCCCAGCAAGGCTAGCGCCCACATATTCTTGACTCGAATGTGGTGCGCGACTCAACATTCTTGATAACCATGCAAGTTAATTTAAATAATACTACTTTGCGGGGAAAATTGCTGGCTTTAACAAATGAATTATCTTGTTTATTGCTTAAACGGGTTGACGTTTGTTGTTTCTTGTATGCAGCTTTTCGATAGTTGTAGGATTTTGTCTGTCATCTCGGCCGCAATTCGGGAATGGGTCACCATAATGGCGCACGCGCCGGTCGATTTGATTTCGCGCCGTAACAAGGTGAGGATGCTGTGGGCGGTGTCCGGATCGAGGTTGCCGGTCGGCTCGTCGGCCAGCACCAGGGCCGGACGATGCACCAGCGCGCGGGCGATCGCCACCCGCTGCATTTCGCCGCCGGAGAGCTGGTGCGGAAAATCGTCGCCGCGCCCGCCCAGGCCGACGGCGTCGAGCATCTCCGCCGCACGCGCGGTCGGCAGGCCGTTGAGCAGCAGCGGCAGCGTGACGTTTTGCAGCAGGGTCAGATGCGGCAGCACGTGGAAGGCCTGGAAGATGAAACCCATGCGCGCGCGGCGCAATTTGGTGGCGGCGTCGTCGTCGAGCCCCGACATCGGCACGCCGTCGACGATGATGGGCGAGTCGCCCGGCGCCGCGTTCGGGTCGACATCCGGCGTATCGAGGCCGGCGATCAGGTTGAGCAGCGTCGATTTGCCGACGCCGGAGTCGCCCATGATGGAGACGAATTCGCCCGCCTTGAAGGTCCACGAGAGGTTGGACAGCACCGGACGGCCGCCGGCATAGGATTTGGACAGGTTGCGCAGTTCGAGCATGGGGACGGGGCTCCTGTAAGAAGCGGATTGGCGGATTAGCGCGTGAGCGCGCGGCGCATCGCGAAGCTGATGGCGTCGACCAGTGCGACCAGCAGCAGCATGGCGATGATGACGGTGGCGGCCTTCTGCATCTGGAACAGCGACAGGTGATATTTGAGCATCTGCCCCAAACCGCCGGCGCCCACCACGCCGAGGATGGCGGCGGCGCGGATATTGTTCTCCCAGCGGTACAAGGTATAGGACAGCATTTGCGGCAGCGTTTGCGGCAGTGTCGCGTAAAGGAAGGCGCTGGTGGCGGAGGCGCCGTTGGTGCGCAGGCTTTGCTCGGGCAGTGGCGCGGCGTTTTCCAGCGAGTCGGCGAACAGGCGTCCCAGCACGCCGGCGGTGTGCGCGGCCAGCGCCAGCGTGCCGGCGAACGGTCCCAGGCCGGCGGCGATCAGCAGGATAGAGGCCCACACCAGTTCCGGGATCGAGCGCAGCACGTTGAGCGCGGCGCGCACCGTTGCGCGCGGGGCGCGGCCGAAGCGGCCCGACGCCGGCAGCGACAATGCCAGCCCCGCGACCACCGCCAGCAAGGTGCCCAGCGCCGACATCGACATGGTTTCAATCGTGGCCCACGCGGTCTTGGTCAGGAAGCCCGCCGACAGGTTGGGCGGCGCGAAGCCGGCCAGCAGTTCGACCACGCTGTTGACCGCGTCGGCGGTGAAGAACTCGCGCCATTTCAGCGGCAGCGCGGCGAAGCTGGCCACCACCAGCACCAACACCAGCGCCATCAGCGCCAGCACGGTCCAGTCGCGGGCCGGCGGTTGGGGCATGCCGGTATGCGGTTTGACGTCGTTCATCCGAGCCGCCCCCGCAGGATCTTGGAGAACAGGTCCGCCAGCGCCACCAGCGCCACGAACACCAGCAGCATCGAGGACACCTCGGCGCCGGCCAGCATTTTCATCGATTCATCCATGCGCTGACCGAGGCCGCCGGCGCCGACAAAGCCCATCACCACCGAGCCGCGTATCGCGCATTCCCAGCGGTAGACCGTGTACGACATCAGTTCCGACGCCGATTCCGGCAGCGCGCCGTACAACAGGGCACCCAGTCTGCCGCTGCCGTTGGCCAGCAAGGTATCGGTGGCGTGGGAGTCGGTCGATTCCAGGATCTCGGCGTAGACCTTGCCCAGCATGCCGCAGTAGGTGAGGGCGATGGCCAGCACGCCGGCGGTCGGACCGAGGCCGATGATGCGCACGAACAGCAGCGCCCAGACCAGTTCCGGTACGCTGCGCAACAGCACCAGCAGCCAGCGCACGCCCTGGCGCAGCAGCCTGGCCGGAAGGCGCATGCGCCCGGTGCCCAGCGCGGAAACCGACAGCTTTTCGTTGATGATCAGGGTGGCGGGGATGGCGCCCAGCAGCGCCAGGGTCAAGCCGGCGGTGGCGATGGCGACGGTCTGCCAGGTTTCGCGCAGCAGCATTCGCAGGAATTCGGCGCCGTGCGCGGGCACCAGGAAGTCCGCCAGGAAGCGCCCCGTGGCCGACAGGCTTTGCCAGTCCCACAGGATCCACGGCTTGAATTCACTGACGACCAGCATCGGCCACAGGACGATGACGGCGGCCGCGCAGGCGATCAACCGGCCGCGCCATGCCGGATCGGCGTGCAGATTGGGTGGAAAATTGTGTGGAAAAACAGCCATTACAGACAAGCGCCGATGCCCAGTTTGACGGCCAGCGCGTCGTGGTCCGGCGGCGGGGCGCTGGCGGTTTGCTCGCCCTGGTACAGTGCGTCGATCATCTGTTGCGTGACCTGCTCGCGCGGCAGGTCGAATTCGATGCGGCCGTTGCGCAGCGCGACGATGCGCGGGAAGTGGCGCAGCGCCAGCTCGACCTGGTGCAGGCTGCAAATCAGGGTGGCGTCACGCGCGGCGGCTTCCGCGCGCAAGGTGGCCAGGGTCAGTTCGGACAGCGCCGGATCGAGCGCGGACAAGGGCTCGTCCACCAGCAGGGCCTTGGCCGGCGACAGCAGCAGGCGCGCCAGGCCGCAGCGCTGACGCTCGCCGCCGGACAGCCTGTCGACGCGCGAATACAGTTTGTCGCCCAGGTTGAAGCGCGACAGCGCCTGCCACGCGGCTTGCGGGTCGGCGGGTTTGAAGAGTGAGGCGAGCGCGCGCCACACGCTCCATTGCGGCAGGCGCGCGGCCAGCACCGCTGTCACCACGCGTTGGCGCGGCGGCAGCGGCGGCGTTTGCGGCGCCAGGAACAACTGCGCGCGCAGGCGGTGTCGCGCGCCTTCGCCCAGCGCCCACGGATCGGCGCCAAAGGCTTTGAATACGCCTTCGGCCGGCCGCTGGGCGCACGCCAGGGTCGCCAGCAACGTGGTCTTGCCGGCGCCGGAAGGGCCGATCAGCGCCAGTTGCTCGCCCTGTCGTACCGTCAGTGAGATCGCTTGCAGGGCCGGAGCCGCAGCGGAAGCCGATGCCGATGTGCCGGGGTGGCGCACCGTCAGGTTCCGCAATTCGTAAGTCGGCATGGAATACTTTTAAACCTTACTTCTTCAGCAGGCCGGCGTTTTGGGCCGCGGCTTCGATCGCGGTGTAGTTCTCGGCCTTGGTCGGGATGAACTTCGACGCGCGCTGCAGATCCATGATGATCTTGTCCTGCGGGTTCTTCGGATCGAGGGCCAGGAAGGCGTCGGTGATCTTCTTCTTCAGGTCCGCGCTCATGTCGGTGCGCACGCTCCAGTTGTAGTCGAAGTAGCCGGGGGTGGTGTAGAACACGCGCACCACGGCTGGATCGACCTTCTTCTCGGCGACCAGTTTTTCCCATACCGAGATATTCAGCGCGCCGGCATCGACCTTGCCGCCGGCGACAGCGGCGACGGTGGCGTCATGCGCGCCGGAGAAGGCGATGCGTTTCAGATCGCTGTCCGGATCGATTTTCGCGGCCAGCAGGTAGGAGCGCGGCATCAGGTGGCCGGAGGTTGACGACTCGGAACCGAAGCTCAGGGTGCGGCCTTTCAGGTCTTCCAGCTTGTTGATGTCCTTATTGGTGGTGATGAACACCGAGCGGAATTTCTCGTCCTCCGCGCGCTGCACCAGCGGCGTGACCTGGTTCTTGCTGCGGTCCTTGGCCTGCACGAAGGTGAAGCCGCCGAACCAGACCATGTCCACTTTTTTGTTGATCAGCGCTTCGACCGACGCCGCGTAATCGGTGACCGGGGTGAATTCGACCTTCATGCCGGTCTTCTTCTCCAGGTACTCGCCCAGCGGCTTGAACTTGCGCTGCAACTCCGTCGGCGCTTCGTCGGGGATGGCGGACACGCGCAACACGCGGTCGGCGGATTGCGCCTGGGAATGTGCAGCGGCCAGCAGCAGGCCGGCGGCCAGCAGGGATTTGAGCGTGTTCATCGGGGAAAATTTCATTGTCGGTGCCCTATGTAAAGAATTTATGTTTCTATTTATTACTTCAATGAGCTGTTAACTCGGCCGAAAGTGAAAAGCCGCACGGTCATCGGCCACGCGGCACTTCACAATGGATATTCAGCTATCATAACAAAAAGTTTGTCTACGGCAGGGGAGACCACTGGCGGGACACTCACCTTCAGTTAAAGGCAGAGTCACCATGCAAAAGTCCCGCCCTCACGGCAGCGATGCGGTCATCGCCGAAATCAGCGCCGGTCTGCTGGCTCCCGACGCGAATACCTCGCCCAAATACCTGTACGACGGCCTGGGCTCCAAGCTGTTCGAGGCGATTTGCGAGCTGCCGGAGTACTACCCGACGCGCACCGAGGCCGGCATCTTCGCCGCGCACGGCGCCGACATGGCGCGCGATATCGGCATCGGCACCTCGCTCATCGATCTGGGCGCCGGCAATTGCGCCAAGGCGGCCGGCCTGTTCCCGCTGCTGCAACCGGCGCAGTATGTGCCGGTCGATATCTCGCGCGATTTCCTGCTCGATGCGGTCTCGCGCTTGCAACAGCGCTTCCCGCACATCGACATGACGCCTCTGGGACTCGATTTTTCCAGCGGCTTCTCGTTGCCGGACAGCGTGCGCCATCGGCGCCGCCTGTTTTTCTATCCTGGTTCGTCGATCGGTAATTTTTCGCCGGAACAGGCCAAGACTTTCCTGCGCGGCCTGCACGCCAACGCGGGCGACGACGGCGGCCTGCTGATCGGCGTGGACCTGATCAAGGACAGCGCGGTGCTGGACGCGGCCTACGATGACGCGATCGGCGTCACGGCGGCCTTCAACCTGAACATGCTGCGGCACGTGAATCATTTGATCGGCGCCGATTTCGACGTGCGCCAGTGGCGGCACCTCGCTTTCTTCAATCCGGAGGAGAGCCGCATCGAGATGCACCTGGAGGCGCGCAGCGCGTTGACGGTGCATTGGCACGGTGGCGAGCGCCGCTTCGCCCAGGGCGAGCGCATACACACCGAAGACAGTTATAAATACACGCGGCAGTCCTTCGTCGGCTTGCTCGAGCAATCCGGGTTCGCCACCACCCGCGTCTGGACCGATCCGGCGGGCTGGTTCGCCGTCATCCACGCCCGCGTCATCCGCGACTGACAGGAAGAGACACGATATGGACATGCGTTTGCCGCAGCAGCCACGGTTCGCCCCACTCGGCGCCCGCTTTGACACCGTGCGTCAGCGCTCGCTGCTGCTGGCCGAGCCACTGACCGACGAGGATTGCGGCGCGCAGTCGATGCCGGACGCCAGCCCGATCAAGTGGCATCTGGCGCACACCACGTGGTTTTTCGAGACTTTTATCCTCGAGCGCATGGAGGCCGGCTTCCAGCCTTTCCATCCGGCGTTCCGGGTGCTGTTCAACTCTTATTACAACGGCGTCGGCGAAAAGCATCCGCGCGCCCAGCGCGGCCTGTTGACGCGGCCGGCCATGGCGCAGGTGCGCGCCTACCGGGCCGATGTCGACGCGCGCGTGGCGCGGTTGTTGGCGTCCGAACTCGATGCATCGCAACGGGGTCAGCTCGAGATGCTGATCACGCTGGGGTTGGAGCACGAGCAGCAGCACCAGGAACTGATGCTCACCGACGTCAAGCACCTGCTGGCCCAAAGCGCCTTGCTGCCCGCGTATATGGAGGCGCCCGCGCCTGCGGCGCTGGTTGCGCCGCAATTGTCGTGGGTGGACTTCGACGGCGGCCTGACCGAGATCGGCTACGACGGCGAGGACTTTTGCTTCGATAACGAGCAGCCCCGCCATAAGCAATATGTGGCGCCATTCCAGCTCGCGTCCCGCCTGGTGACCAATGGCGAGTACCTGGCGTTCATCGCCGCCGGCGGCTACTTCAACGCGGCGCTGTGGCTGGCCGAGGGCTGGGACTGGGTGCGCAGCCAGAATTTGAAGTGCCCGATCTACTGGCAGCAGGACGACAACGGCAACTGGCGGGAATTCACGCTGCGCGGCGACCATGCGCTGGACCCGAACCTGCCGGTGACCCATCTTTCACTGTTCGAGGCTGACGCCTACGCCCATTGGGCCGGGGCCCGCCTGCCCACCGAGGCGGAGTGGGAGCTCGCCGCCGAGCGGGCGCCGATCGACACCGGCGAACTGCATCCGGCCGCCGCCGCTGCCGCCTTCGATGAGGGACTTCTGCAGATGTTCGGACATTGCTGGCAGTGGACCAGCAGCAGCTACTCGCCGTATCCGGGCTACCAGACCGCGCCCGGCGCGCTGGGTGAATACAACGGCAAATTCATGCTGAACCAGTATGTGCTGCGCGGTTCGTCGTGCGCCACGCCAGCCGGGCACGCGCGCGCCAGCTACCGCAATTTTTTCCCGGCCGGCGCCCGCTGGCAGTTCACCGGCATCCGGCTGGCGCGGCAAGCCTGAGGGATAAAGCCTGTCATAAATGTCATACGAACGATCTTAATTACCATAAGCGGGTTAAGTTTCATCCGTGCGCCCCTATTCGCTTGCTATTGGTAGTGAGGTAAATGATAATTTATGCATCGTTCGATTCCACTTTTTTATCTTTCTCTATTATGCCTATCCTCATACGCCGATTAACTCCCGCAGACGCCGCAGCTTTCCAGTCATTGCGCCTTTCCGGCCTTCGTGAAACCCCAACTGCTTTTACCTCCAGCTACGAAGAGGAGTGCAATACGCCGATCCCCGTGACCGAGGCTTACTTCGAATCCGAGGCTGGCCGCAACCGTTTTGGCGCCTTCGACGGCGACCGCCTGGTCGGCATGGTCGGTGTCGGCCGCGAATCGCAGATCAAGCTGCGTCACAAAGCCTACATCCGTGGCATGCAGGTCGATGTCGCCTATCGCGGCACCGGCGTGGGCCGCCAGCTGATGGAACACGCGATGGAGTTCATCTCGACGCTGGAGGGCGTGACCAAGGTCACCCTGGCCGTCACTGTCGGTAACGCGGCGGCGATCACGTTGTACGAATCGATCGGCTTCAAGGTCTATGGACGCGAGCATTGCGCCCTGATCGTCGACGGCGTGCCGTACGACGATGTACTGATGGATATCCAGCTGTAAGCGCAGCTTACGACATAAAACCGTCAACGCCAGCGATGTATTCTTGCGTGCAGGATGAAAGTTAGGCTATTATTGAGAATAATTCTCATTCATTATGTCTAATGTTGGCCGCATCCATCCACTCCGAACAGGTCAAATCGATCTATGACGCCCATCACGGCTGGCTTGAGTGCTGGCTGCGCAAAAGGCTGGGCAATGCTTCGGATGCGGCGGATATCGCGCAGGATACCTTTCTGCGGGTGTTGGCCAGGGAGATGGCGATCCGCGAGCCGCGCGCGATGCTCACCACGATCGCGCAGGGCATGGTGGCCAATTTATACCGGCGCCGGGACATCGAGCTGGCGTACGAGCGGGCGCTGACCGCCTGGCCGGAGCAGCACGCGATGTCGCCCGAGACCCGCGCGATCATGCTCGAGACCCTGGTTGAAATCGACGCTTTGCTAGACAGCCTGCCGCCGCTGGTGCGCGAGGCGTTTCTGCTGTCGCAGCTCGATGGCATGGGGCAGGCCGATATCGCCGAACGGCTGGGCATCTCGCTGGCCACTGTCAAGCGCCACATCGCCAAGGCCATGCTGCACTGCTGTTTCGCCGACTGACATGACGACACCCCCGATTTCCTCCGAAGTGCGCGCCCAGGCCGTGGACTGGCTGGTGGAGCTGCAATCGGAGCCTGCCGACGATGACCTGCGCCTGCGCTGGCGCCTGTGGCGCGACGCCGATCCCGCGCACGCGCGGGCGTGGGCGCGCGTGGAGGCGTTCGGCGACAAGCTCCAGAGCCTGAATCCCGACATCGCGCACGCCACCCTGAACGGCGCCCGTTCGGAGCGGCGCAAAACGCTCAAAACGCTGGCGCTTCTGATGGGCGTGGGCGCCGCCGCCTGGATGGCGGAGGAGCAGACGCCATGGCGGGAATGGTCGGCCGACCATCGCACCCGTGTCGGCGAGCGCTCGGTGCTGATGCTCGACGACGGCACGCGGGTGCGCATGAACGCCGATACCGCGCTTAATATTCGTTACACCGGCAGCGCGCGCAAGCTGCAGCTGCTGCGCGGGGAAATTCTGGTTACCACCGCGCACGAACCCGTGTACGAGGGTGCTGCGGCGCGTCCCTTTTCGGTCGACACGGCAGAAGGCTCGGCGCTCGCGCTCGGAACCCACTTCCAGGTGCGCCGGCTGGACGGCCGTAGCGTGGTCTCCGTGTTGGACGGCGCCGTGGAGATCCGCCCGGCGGCCGGTGGCGCCGTCACCGCCGTCAGGCTGGACGCTGGCCGGCAGGCCGGCTTCACGCGTTCCGCCGTCGGCCCCGTGCAGGCGGTGGACGATGCCGTCACGGCCTGGATCGAAGGCATGCTGGTGGCGCAGGACATGCCGCTGCCCGAATTTCTGGCCGCGTTGAACCGCTATCGTCCCGGGAATTTGCGCTGCGCGCCATCTGCCGCGCACCTGTCGGTCAGCGGAACCTACCCGCTGGCGGACAGCGACAAAGTGCTCGACATCCTGCAAACCACGCTGCCGGTGAAGGTTGAGCGCTACACCCGCTACTGGGTCACGGTCGGCCTCAAAAAATAAATCACATTAGTTGAGCTGTTTTGGTTTCTCGCGGGGCAATGGGGATAAGAAGCCTTTTTATCCTAGCCATCCAGGAATCCAGATATGCACCAGAATTCACCCTCTTTAATCGAGAAAACCAAGCGCCGCGCCATCGCTTGCGCCATCGGCCACGCGCTGCATGCGTTCCCGGTCGGCGCGATCGCCGCCGCGCCGTTGGCCATGATCGCCGCCGCAGCGCATGCCCAGGAAGCCGACAGCCTGCGCAACTTCACCATCCCGGCCGGCCCGTTGGCCGGCACCTTGAACCGCTTCGGCCGCGAGGACGGCATCATGCTGTCGTTCTCGACCCAGGCCACCCAGGACATGCAAAGCCCGGGCCTGAGCGGCGTCCATACGCCTTCGTCAGGGCTGGCGGCGCTGTTGAAAGGGACCGGACTGGCCGCCACGCGCCAGTCCAACGGCGGCTACGTGATCGCCGTGTCTGGACCTTCTGCGGCGCAGGTCGAAAACGCCGCCGCGCTGCCGATGGTGCATGTGGTGGCGCAGACGCAGGGCGCGACCACCGAAAACTCCGGCTCCTATACGGGCCGCGCGACCACCATCGGCAAAATGGAACAGTCGATCCGCGATACGCCGCAATCGGTCAGCGTGATCACGCGCCAGTTCATGGACGATAAAAACCTGGTGACCCTGGACGAGGTGATGGCGCAGGCCACCGGCGCCACCCGCTCGCAACGCAATTTTGGATCTCACACCTTCACCATCCGTGGCTTTGCGATGGACACCTACCTGGTCGACGGCGTGGCCGGCACGGTGTTCGATCCCACCGGGTGGATGCCGACCGATATGGCGATCTACGACCGCGTGGAGGTGCTGCGCGGCGCCGCCGGCCTGATTGTCGGCGCCGGCGATCCAAGCGGCGCCGTGAATTTGGTGCGCAAGCGTCCGCGCAAGGAGGCGCATGTCGATGTCAACCTGAGCGCCGGCTCGTGGGACAACTACCGCACCGAAGTCGATGCCGGCGCGCCTCTCAGCGCCGATGGCACCTTGCGCGGCAGGGTGGTGGTGGCGTATCAGGACAAGCACACCTTCCAGGATGTGACGCGGTCGCGCGAGCCCTTGCTGTATGGCGTGATCGAGGCCGATCTGGGACGCGACACCACCTTGACCGTTGGTGCGCGCCGGCAGGAAAACACCATCGACGGGTACACCGTCTTCGGGCTATCGCGCTACAGCGACGGCGGCGCGCTCGATGTGCGTCGATCGACGTCGATGGCGCAGGACTGGAACCAGCATGACGCGACCTTCAACGACGTCTTCGCGGAGGTCGAACACCGCTTTGGCGCCGGCTGGAAGGCACGCCTGGCCGCCAACTACAACGACGGTGGTTTTGAGCAGAAGGTCGGCATCACGCGCGGCGCCGTCAACCGCGCCACCCTGCGTGGCGCCACGCTCTACGACCTGTATTTCAAGAATCTGGACGTGTCCAGCTACGGCGTGGACGCCAGCGTGAACGGCAGTTTTAGCGCGCTGGGTGGCCGGCACCAGGTGGCGGTGGGCGCCAACTGGTCCAAGCAGGAGCAGAACAACAAGACCGCCGACATCCGGACCAATATCCCGGTCAATATCTTCAACGTCAACCACGCGGCCGTGGCCGAGCCGGCGCGCCCGGCATGGACGGTCGATGCCGATACGCGGGACCAGCGCTACGGCGTCTACGCCAGCGCGCGGCTTGAACTGGCGGAACCACTGCACCTGCTGCTGGGCGGGCGCGTGAGCTGGCAGGATTATTTGCAGGTCAACCGCCTGACCGGCGCCAAGCTGGCCGATTATCGGCAGGACCACGAGTTCACGCCGTACGCGGGTCTGGTGTACGACTTGAACGCGCAATGGTCGCTCTACACCAGCTATGCCGACACCTTCCAGGTGCAGAGTACCTTTCTGAGCGCGGACGGCGCGCCGTTGAAGCCCGCCGTGGGCGCCAACTACGAGGCTGGGATCAAGGGCGAGCTGTATGACGGCCGTTTGAACCTGTCGCTGGCGGTGTTCAAGATCCGCAAGGACGATCTGGCGGTGCTCGACGAGGCCAACCTGGGCCTGTGTCCCGGCTCGCTGTCGACCAGCGATTGCTATCGCAACGGCAGCACCCTGCGCAGCAAGGGCGTGGAGCTGGAGGCGAGCGGCGAGCTGGCGCCGGGCTGGCAGGTATCGGCCGGCTACACCCATGTCACCAGCCGCGATGACGCGGGCGCCAGCATCAGTTCCGAGACCCCGCACCATTTGCTGCGCGCGTCCACCAGCTACCGCTTGCCGGGCCAGTTCAAGGCGGTGACCGTGGGCGGCGCGGTCTCCGCGCAAAGCGGCTATGCTTTCCCGGCGTCGGACAATACCGCCGTGACGATGGGCGAGGGCGGCCGCGCAGTCTGGGATATGAACGCGGCCTACCGCATCAACGACAAATGGACGGCGCAGCTGAACCTCAACAACCTGTTCGACCGCCGCTACTATTCGATGCTGGGCTCTCTGACGCGCGGTAACTACTACGGCGAACCGCGCAGCGTCGGCCTGATGCTGCGCGGCTCCCTGTAATCGCGGCGCGGTGGCGGTATGAGGGATAGTTGGCGTCTTTCGATGGGATGGCTGCACACGTGGGGTGGCCTGATAACGGGCTGGCTGCTGTGCGCCATCTTCCTGACCGGGACGCTGAGCGTGTTCCGCGAGCCGATCACGCGCTGGATGCAGGCCGCGCCGCAGGTCGCCGCGCCCGCGCAGCCGATTTCCGCAGGGGCGTCGGTCCAACAAGCGCTTGGCTATCTGGCGGTGCAGGCGCCCAAGGCCCGCTTCTGGCGCGTCGAGCTGCCCGCGCGTCCGGACGAGGCGCTGCGGCTGTTCTGGCGCGACAAAAGCGGCGAGCGGCAGCAGGCCATCGACCCCGCCAGCGGTGCGGTGCTGCCCGCGCCGTGGGGGCGTGAGACGCAGGGCGGCCGGTTCTTCATGACCTTTCACTATTCGCTGCAGGCCGGCCTGACCGGGTTCTGGATCGTCGGCGTGCTGTCGATGGGAATGCTGGTGGCATTGGTGTCGGGCGTGATCGTCCACAAGCGCATCTTCAGCGACTTCTTTACTTTTCGACCCGGCAAAGGGCAGCGCTCCTGGCTCGACGCGCACAATCTGTTTGGCGTATTGACCTTGCCGTTCCTGTTCATGATCACGCTCACCGGGCTGGCGATTTTTTATTCGAGCTTTATTCCGCTGCCGCTGCGCGCGGCCTACGGCAGCGACGAGCAGGCGTACGAACGGATGGAGCACGATCTGGCGGCGGAAGCGCCGGCGCCGCGCCGCAAGATGACGGGCACGCCGGCGCCGTTGCCGCAAATAGCGCCCTTGCTGGCAAAGGCGCGGGCGCTGCTGGGCGGAGAGGTGCGCATGCTGGTGATCGAACGGCCCGGCGACGCCAGCATGGCGGTCAGGGTGTTCGGCCGCGCGATGGACGACGGCGATACTGGCCGCGTCCTGAACCAGCCTGGCGTCGTCCTGTTCGATGGCGTCAGCGGCGCGGTGCTGCAACTGAAGAAACCAGACCCGGTGGAGGAATCGGTGGGACAAGCCACGCATCGCGTGATGGAACATCTGCATTACGCCCGCTTCGGCGGCTGGACCATGCGCTGGCTGTATTTCATGAGCGGCCTGGCAGGCACGGCGCTGATGGCGACGGGAACCATCCTGTATCTGATCAAGCGGCGTCAGAAGAGCGGCGCCGAGTTCGGTTCCGCGACGGCTGGCGTCTACCGCTGCATCGACGCTATCAATACCGCCTCAATCAGCGGCGCGATGCTGGCCTGCATCGGCTATTTTTACGCCAACCGGCTGATGCCGGCGGATCTGTCGGCGCGCTCCGGCTGGGAGATCGGCGCCTTCTTCATGGTGTGGCTGGCGACGCTGCTGCACGCGGCCCTGCGTCCGCGCGCGTCGGCGTGGATCGAGCAGCTGGCGCTGGGCGCCTTGCTGTGCGCCGGCCTGCCTGTGCTGAACGCGCTGACGACCGGGCGCCACGTTGGAAGCTATATCGCCGCAGCCGATTGGCAAAGCGCCGGCGTCGAGCTGACCGCCATCGGTTTCGGCGTGCTGCTGGCGACGGCGGCGCTCAAGGTCCACCGCAAGGGACGCAAAACATGACTGCAAAACGCAAGGGCGCCGTGACCGGGCGATATCGCTGGATGGTGGTATCGCGCTTGCTGGCGGCGACCGTCGGCGGCTACGTGGTGGCGTCGCTATTCGGCGCGCTGACGGCGTTCGGCCTGCCGATGCTGTCCGGCCTGACCCTGGCCGACGGCGTGGTGCTCGGCACCATGCTGGGCTTCGTGGTGCATGCGGGCTTGTTCGTGTTCGCGTTTTCACCCGTGCGCGCGGGCAGGGTGTGGGGATGGCTGCTGGGCGCAGCGCTGGTGATGGGCGTGATGCTGTGGGCGGCCGGCGGAAACGCGTTGTTCCCGCCGGCGCCACATTAAAAAAGCTTAGGCCGTTACCGCGCCTTTGGCTTGCGCCGCTTCGATAGTGTTCAGCTGGCGGTTGACCGCGCTGAGCACCGCCTTGAACGAGGCGGTCAGGATGTTGCTGTCGGTGGCCGCGCCGAACAGGGTCGGGCCGTTGGCCAGGCGCAGTTCCACATAGCAGGCCGCCTTGGCGTTGGCGCCCGAGCCGATCGAGTGCTCGTGGTAGTCCATCAGTTTGATGTCCAGGCCGAGCGCGTCGACGAAGGCGTCGATCGGGCCATTGCCGCCGCCTTGCAGCGCCATCGGCGCCTGGCGGTGGGTCAGGTTGATGTCGATCTGCACCGGCTCGTCGCTGCTGGTGTCTTCCACCATCTTGTGCGAGTTGTAGGCGTACGGCGAGTTCTGCTCGAAGTACTCCTTGTTGAAGATGTCGTAGATGCCATCGGCGGTGATTTCCAGGCCCGTGGCGTCGGCCACCGCCTGCACCGCGCGGCTGAACTCAATCTGCAGGCGGCGCGGCAGCACCAGGCCGTAGTCCTGCTCCAGCAAGTAGGCCATGCCGCCTTTGCCGGACTGGCTGTTGACGCGGATGACGGCGTCGTAGCTGCGACCCAGGTCGGCCGGATCGATAGGCAAGTACGGAATCTCCCAGATCGCGCCTTCCTTCTGCTGCGCGAAGCCCTTTTTGATCGCGTCCTGGTGCGAGCCGGAGAAGGCGGTGAACACCAAGTCACCGACGTACGGGTGGCGCGGATGCACCGGCAACTGGTTGCACTCTTCGACGCACTTGCGCACTTCGTCGATGTCGGAGAAGTCCAGGCCAGGATGCACGCCCTGGGTGTAGAGGTTCAAGGCCAGGGTGACCAGGTCGACATTGCCGGTGCGTTCGCCGTTGCCGAACAGGCAGCCCTCGACGCGGTCGGCGCCGGCCATCACGGCCATCTCGGCGGAGGCGACGGCGGTGCCGCGATCATTGTGCGGGTGGACGCTGATGAGCAGCGAATCGCGGCGCGCCAGCTTGCGCGACATCCATTCGATCTGGTCGGCGTAGACGTTCGGCGTGCTGCATTCGACCGTCGACGGCAGGTTGATGATCATCTTCTTGTTCGGCGTCGGCTCCCAGATCGCGGTGACGGCGTCGCAAATATGCTTGGAGAAATCGAGTTCGGTGGTGGAGAACGACTCCGGCGTGTACTCGAAGCCCCAGTCGGTTTGCGGGTGCTGCTTGATCAGCTCTTTGACCAGGGTGGTGCCGGTGGTGGCGATGTTGGTGATCTCTTCGCGCGACATGCCGAAGACGACCTTGCGGAACACCGGCGCGACCGAGTTATACAGGTGGACGATGGCGCGCTTGGCGCCGGCCGCCGCTTCCACCGTGCGGCGGATCAGTTCATCGCGCGACTGCGTCAGCACGATGATGGTGACGTCGTCCGGAATGCGGTTTTCCTCGACCAGTTTGCGCACGAAGTCGAAATCCGTCTGCGAAGCCGAAGGGAAGCCCACTTCGATTTCCTTAAGGCCGATCTTGACCAGCAATTCGAAGAAGCGCAGTTTTTTCTCGGGGCTCATCGGCTCGATCAGCGCCTGGTTGCCGTCGCGCAGATCGGTGCTCATCCAGATCGGCGGCTTGGAGATGATGTTGTTGGGCCACTGGCGATCGGACAATTGAACTGGTGGGAAGGCGCGGTACTTCGCTGCTGGGTTCTGCAACATCATGGGGTGCTCCTGGGTCTTTTAAATTGGGAAGTGCTGGGATGCCGGCGGGTGCTGGCGCTGCGTGTGGCGAAAGGCTGCCGGGCGGCCACGGAACGCTAGGCCAGGCAACCGATCGGTAGTTTTAGCAGTAGCAGTGCCGGGCCAAACGCACGCGCGTCAGCCAGCAGCGCGATCGAATCGCAGGTGCGGGATGGAGCATGGGTGGCCGTGGTGAGC
This sequence comes from Duganella sp. AC237, assembly GCF_979254035.1. Classification (NCBI taxonomy): domain Bacteria; kingdom Pseudomonadati; phylum Pseudomonadota; class Betaproteobacteria; order Burkholderiales; family Oxalobacteraceae; genus Duganella; species Duganella sp. AC237. The sequence goes on from NZ_CEEDEW010000003.1 coordinate 2,409,664, forward strand.
ATCGGTGCGGACTTTCCTGGGTTTTGAAGACGGGTGCGGCTTGTGGCCGGCACGGGGTGCGTTGAAAACGCGGCTGGAACGCGGATTAAGCGCGTGCTAGTAGGCGCGCTGCTAGCGATAGGCCAGCAGACGGCAGCAGGAAAGCGGATAGGTGCAGATGCGAAGTCATAGGCCTTAATGTACGAGATCGCCTGCATGGCTGTCAAGGGAATTGATGCGCCACGTGAAAACGCGCGGCTAGTTTGCCAAGTCGCTGGTCGAGTGTCCACAGCCTGGCGGCAGGGGTGAGCAGGGTGGATGCCAATAAAACCAAGTCAACCAGCCCGCATCCTAAGCCGTATAGCGTTTCGCGTTCAATGAACGCCGTCTTGGCGCAGCAGGATATCCAACGCGGCGTTACGGCGCCGGAAGTGGTCGACCCATACCGAAGTATCGACAAGCACGGCACTCATCAGGTCGGCTCGGCTGGGCGGCGGGGCACGTCGGCCATGTCTGGGGCGGCGCCGCCTAAAGCCGCCAATCGCTTGGCGGCTTGGACCCGCACAAAGGTTTTTATGGCCTCGCGAAACAGATCTGCCTTGTCCATGGCTGGGTCCGCGACCTCCAGAGCCCGCTTGTAAAGCTCGTCGTCAATCGTGACAGTGGTTCTCATGGCGCTCCTGAATCAATCGTGATGTTGAGCCGCATCTATTTTAGCATCGTTAAATCTAGACGATGGCTTGGTTCCAGGTCGGGCGGCTATGTTGATGTTTTTGCCATATTCCCATACTATCGACGTCTCATCTTTAAAGGATTCCCAATGTATCGATTTGTTCGCGCGGCAGTGTTGATGGTGTTGATTGGCGCGGGCAGCGCGCAGGCGGCGCCGCCCAAGCCGGTGGCGACGCCGGAGGACGCAGCAGCCATCGCGGCGGTGGCCGCCGACTTCCAGGCGGCGCTCAAGGCGAAGGATGCGCGCAAGCTGTCATCGTTGATGCTTAACTCGAACATCCTTTTCGCCTCGCCGGCGACCGACAAGCAAGTGTCCCGAATCCGCAAGGAGGTCGATCCGAACTTCGACGGCGTGCGCGCCGGCGGCTACAACGATTTTGTCCAATTCGTCAAAACAGAGAAGCGGCAGGTCGAAGAAAAGTTTTACGACTTGAAGATCACCCAGGACGGCGATCTAGCCTGGGTGATGTTCGATTACGAGTTCCTGTTCGACGGCGTGGTGCAGAACCACGGCGTCGAGGCCTGGCAGATGGTCAAGCGCGACGGGCTGTGGAAAATCTATTCCGTCACCTGGTCGGCCAATTACAGGGACAAGTAGGACAGATCAGAGCAGCAGGCCGCCCGAGGCTTCGATGCGCTGGCCGGTGATCCAGCCGGCGTCCCCCGTCAGCAGTGTCGCCACCACGCCGGCGATGTCGTCGGCGCTCGCGTTGCGGCCCAGCGCCGTCATGCTGGCCAGCTGCGCATTCATGGCGGCATCGTCGCGCACCTGGCCCCCGCCGAAGTCGGTCGTGGTCGGCCCCGGGGCGACGACGTTGACGCTGATGCCGCGCGGGCCCAGTTCCAGCGCCATGTAGCGCGTCAGCACATCGATCCCGCCTTTGGCCGACGCGTAGGCGGCGTAACCGCCGAAGGTGAAACGGGCCAGCCCCGACGAGGTGTTGATGATGCGGCCTCCGTCCGCAATCAACGGCAGCAGCTTCTGGGTCAGGAAGAAGGTGCCTTTCAGGTGGGTGTTGATCATCAGGTCGAATTGTTCCTCCGTGGTCTCGGCCAGGGAGGCGTGGATGCCGCCGCCGGCGTTGTTGACCAGGTAGTCCAAGCGCTCGCGCCCCCAGGTGGTTTTCAGCGCCGCGCGCACGCTGTCGGCGAAAGCAGCGAACGTGCCGGCGGCGCCGACGTCGAGGCGCAAAGCGACCGCGCGGCGGCCCAGCGCCTCGACCTCCTTGACCACGGCGGTGGCCTGTTCTTCGCCGTTCAGATAAGTGATGATCACATCGACGCCGCGCGCGGCCAGTTTCAGCGCGTGGCTGCGGCCGATGCCGCGGCTGGCGCCGGTGACGAGGGCGATGCGGTTTGCTTGGGTGATCGTGTTCATGGATGCTCCGGATGGATGAAAGAGGTCCCCCACTTTACCGTTCTGTTTATCGAAGATAAATCGTTATAAAATGAATGAACTGTTTCGTCAAAAAGAACAATCGCATGGATCTGGGTGAGTTGAGGGTATTTTGTCGCGTCGCCGAACTGGCGAGCTTCACCCGGGCGGCCGAGGAGCTGGGCCTGGCCAAGGGCCGGGTCTCGACCTTGGTGCAGGCGCTTGAGGCGGAGGTGGGCGGACGCCTGCTGCAGCGGACCACGCGCAGCGTGCGGCTCACGCCCGACGGCGAGGCCTTCCTGGCCCGTTGCCGGGAGCTGCTGACCGAGGCCGACCAGTTGCAGGGGATGTTCCGGCCCGCCGCCGGCGCGCTGCGCGGCAAGGTGCGCATCGACATGCCCGGCATGTTCGCGCAGGAGCTTGTGATGCCGCACCTGCAGTCGCTGCTGGCCGAGCATCCGCTGCTCGACCTGGGCATCAGCGTCAACGACCGCCGCATCGACATGGTGCGCGAAGGCTTCGACGCGCTGGTCAGGATCGGGCCGCTGCCCGATTCGGATATGGTGGCGCGGCCGTTGGGCGCGATGGCGATGTGTAACGTCGCCAGTCCGGCGTATCTGCGGCGGCACGGCATGCCGCGCACGCTGGCCGACCTCGCGGGCCATCGCATCGTCCATTACTCCGCCAGTCTGCGCAGCGACGGTGCGGCCTTTCGCTACGTGGCGGATGGTGCGGTGCGCGAGGTGCCGATGCGCGCGGCGCTGTCGGTCAACAGCTCGACGTTCATGCAGGCGGGCTGCCTGAACGGACTGGGGATCATGCAGGTGGCGCTGGCGACCAACCGCCGCCTGATCGACAGCGGCGAGTTGGTCGAAGTGTTGCCGGAATTTCGCGCGCCGCCGATGCAGGTGTCGTTGATGGTGCCGCAGCGGCGCCACATCGCACCGCGCGCGGAGGTGGTGTTCAACTGGATCGCCAGTATCACGCGGCCGCACCTGGCGCCGATGCAGGTGTAGGCCGCGTTCCCCGTTAATCGGGCAGGTCGGCGCAGGCGACCGGGTACTTGAGCATGCGCACTTGCCCCTTGACGCGCAACGGCGCGCTCTCGGCCTGCCTGCGCAGCGCGACGCTGGCGTCGAGCAGGGCCCCGGCCGGCGGCGAGCGGTCCTCGCAGCGGCTGAACAAATTGGCGGGTTGGTCCAAGATGGACCAGTGGGCGCGTCCGAGCGGAGACGCCGGCGCGGCCGCCAGCGCCGCGACGCCTTTGTAGCTTTGCGCCAGCTGCGCCATCATCCAATTGAACGGCGCTCCGGCCAGTTCGGGCGCATCGTCATAGCCACCGCCTATGTCGGCATGCGCGCCGGGGAACCACACCTCCCGCACGTCGGTGTGGGCCGGGGCGAGGGCCGGGCACAGCAGGATCGGCTGGAAGCGGGTGCGTTTTTCGTCCAGCGACACGGCGTGCGCCAGCCGGTGGATCGGCGGATAGGAGTCGGATTTATAACGGTCGCCGTTTTTGCGGTCCGCACGCTCCTTGCAGGCGTCGAACTCCTTGAAGGACGAACCGGGAACGGTGTCCCACACACCCAGGAAGGCGATTTCGACCGGGCGCATGGCGAGGCCCAGTTTGCGGTCGATGTCTTGCGCCAGCAGCGGCGCCTGGCCGGGTTGCCATGCCAGCCATTGTTGCGCATAGTCGGCGTCGTTTTTGTCCTTGACCAGTTCCAGGATGTGGTTGCCGGTGCGTAGTCCGCCGCCATCGGGCAGGCCTGCCGGCACGCCCGCGTAGGAGAGCAGGCCCGCCAGCGCCCTGGCCTGATGGGCGCCGCGACTATAGCCGATGATGAACAGGTCGTCGCCGGCGCGGTAGTTGCGCGCGATGAACTCGTAGCCGCGCAGGATGCGCGGCTCCATGCCGAATCCCAGCAGGGAGCCGAGCACCGGCGTCTCGGTCGTGCCTACCCCCTCGACGTAGATGCCGGTGGTTTGTGCCTGCTTGCCGCGCTGGATCGCCTCGAACGCCTTGCGGACATGGGTGCCGGAACCGTGGTCGTTGCGTGTGCCATCGAGGAAGACGAAGATGCTTTTGTGCTGGGTGGGATCGCCCTGTAACGGAATCTCCGCCACCGACGGGTCGCTCATTTCGGGCGCCGTGGCGCAGCCGCCGGCCAGGGCGGCCAGCGTGATGACGGTTGCACAGGATAGGCGGGTGCTACGACTGTTCATGATGTCTCCACGGTGGATGAGGTGGAAATTCACTATACAGTTATTTCATTTTTTACAAGAATAAAAGCGCTGGAATTGTTGAGCAACGTCAATAAACCCGCGCCGGGCTATCAAAAAAACAACGGAAGCGGCATGCGGGTCGGGCGATGCGCCCGACCCGCAGCCGATTAGTGGCCTTCGCCGGCTTTGAACATGGTTTTAGCGTAGATCAGGCCCAGGCCATAGCCGCCGTGCGCGATCGAGGTGGCCACGGTTTCGTTGTAGGTCTCGCCGCGCGCCCAGTCGCGCTGCAGTTCGAGCAGATACTGCAGCGAGGTCATTGGGCGGGCGCCCAATTGCACCATGCGTTCGACGGCGCGTTCGTGCGCTTCGTCGGAGACGTCGCCGCTGGCGTCGGTGATGACGTAGACTTCGAAGCCCTGGTCGAGCGCCGAGAGGGCCGGGCCGACGATGCACACTGACGTCCACAGGCCGGCCAGCACGATCTTGTCCTTGCCGATGGCGTTGACGCGGTCGGCGATGCGTGGATCTTCCCAAGTGTTCATGGTGGTGCGGTCGATCGCCACTTCGTCCGGGAAGACCGATTTGATTTCGTCGAAGATCGGACCGGAGAACGACTTTTCGGCGACCGTGGTCAGGATGGTCGGAACGGCGAAGCCTTTGGCCGCCTTGGCGACCAGCGCGACGTTGTTGCGCAGCTGGACCGGGTCGATCGACTTGGTGGCGAACGACATCTGCGACTGGTGATCGATCATGATCAGCGTGTGGTTGGTTGGGTTCAGCAGGGTGTTGCCTGGTTTGGCGATGGCGGTTGGCATGGTAAGCTCCTAAGTTATGTTGAATAATTTCGATAGAGTGGTTTGCGTTTTTCGCGGCTTTTATTTCGCGTTGCTCGCTGCTGGAATGAAGTATCCGCGACGACGGGGAAAAGTAAAAGCGGAAAAATTACGGGTCTATGTTCGAAAATATCGACAATGACTTCTGGAGCGGGATCGGGATGGTGAAACACGCGGCCAAGGCGGGCGCCCCGGCCGGTTTCAGGCGTGGTTACTCGACGCGCACGCGCGCCGCGCCTTCGGCCATGCGGCCGATGACGGCCGCTTCGCCGAAGCCTTCGCGGCGGAACAGTGCCAGTACCTCTTCGACGCTGCCTTCATCGCACGAAACCAGCAGCCCGCCCGAGGTCTGCGGGTCGGTCAGCAGCATGTGCTGCGCCTGCGATACGCCGGCGCCCAGCTCCACATCCTTGCCGTACGCTTCCCAGTTGCGGCCCGAGGCGCCGGTGAAGTAGCCGTCGTGCGCCAACTGCTCGACACCAGGCAGCAGCGGGATCTTGGCCATCTCCAGATGCGCTTCCAGCTTGGCGCCGCGCGCCAATTCCAGCAGGTGGCCCAGCAGGCCGAAACCGGTGACGTCGGTCAGCGCGTGCACGCCGGCCATCTCGGACAGCGCCTTGCCGGGCTTATTCAGCTTGGTGGTGTTGGCGATCATGGCCTTGTAGCCGTCGGCGTCCAGCTTGTCCTTTTTCAGCGCGGCCGACAGCACGCCCACGCCCAGCGGTTTGCCCAGCACCAGCACGTCGCCGGCCTTGGCGTCGGCGTTGCGTTTGACTTTGGACGGGTGCACGAGGCCCAGCACCACCAGGCCGTAGATCGGCTCGACCGAGTCGATGGTGTGGCCGCCGGCGATCGGGATGCCCGCTTCGGCGCAGATCGATTCGCCGCCCTTGATGATCTGGCCGATGGTTTCGATCGGCAGTTTGTTGATCGGCATACCCACCAGGGCCAGGGCCATGATCGGCGTGCCGCCCATGGCGTAGACGTCGGAGATGGCGTTGGTGGCGGCGATGCGGCCGAAGTCGAACGGGTCGTCGACGATGGGCATGAAGAAGTCGGTGGTGGCGATCAGCGCCTGTTCGTCATTGAGCTTGTAGACGGCGGCGTCGTCGGCAGTCTCGATGCCGACCATCAGTTCCTTCGGCACCGGGAAGCCGGTCGAATTTTTCAGGATCTCGGACAGCACGCCCGGCGCGATTTTGCAGCCGCAGCCGCCGCCGTGGGAGAAGGAGGTCAGTTTGATAGCGTCGTTGCTCATTTGTTCATTCCTTGGTTGGACTTGTTCGGTGCGCATTTGTTGATAAGCAGATTATCCACTAACTCCAGTAACGCCGCCCGTTCGGCGGCCGGCGCGAACAGCGGTGCGCGGGCGTCGCACTGGGCGCGCAGCAGTGCGTGAAAGGTCGGATCTTCGATGGAGCGGTCGATCAGGCGCGCCAGCGCGGCGGCATCGCCGGGCGGGAAGTAGCCGGCGTAATCGTCGCCCAGCATCCCGCGATTGCCATTGATGTCGCTCGCCAGCACCGGCACGCCGGCGCTCACCGCCTCGATGATGACGTTGGCGCCGCCCTCCATGTGCGACGTCAGCGCCATCGCGTGGCTGCGCTTGAGGCGCTGGCGCGTGGCGCCGTGCGGCATGGCGCCGAGCCAGTGATAGCGCGGCTCCTTGTTTGCGGTGACCTGGGCGGCGGTGGCCAGCGCCGGCTCCAGCGCGCCGCCGATGTGAATCAGGCGCGCGGCCGGCGACGTCACCAGCGCGGCGGCGCGCATGAAGGTGTCCGGGTCTTTTTCGGCGCGCAAGTGGCCGATCATGCAGATGTCCGCATGCCGCCTGGTTGCCGCAGGCGCCGGCCGCAGCGTGGCGGCCGACTGGTAGATGACGTGGGCCTTGGCGTGCAATGGCGCGGGCAGCACTTGCAGGCCTGCCGCTTGCAGCAGCACCAGCGCGCCGGCCTGCTCCAGCGAGCGCCGCGCGCTGGCGTCGCTGTCGATGTCGCGATACAGGTCGGTGCCGGTCAACAGCAGGATGGAGGGGCGGGCCGGCCACGCTTGGGTCCACGCGTCCAGCGACGCCGCCGAACGGCGCGCGTGTAGGGCGATCAACAGGTCGGGTGGTTCGCCATCGGGCGAGGGCGCCTCGGCGTCGGGCCAGTGCAGGCTGATTGTGACCCGGTAGCGCGTGCGCAGGAAACGCGCCCAGCGGCTGGCGCTTTGCCAGTTGCCGTTGTTGGCGCGGGCCGACGCCGGGCTGACGATCCAGATATGCTGTCGTGTCACTGGTGTTTTGCTTAAAAGTCGTTACAATCGCCCCATGAATTCCAGCCCAACCTCGTTCCGGAACGCCAGTCCGCAGCAATTGGCGCAGTCGCTGCGGCATGCGCGGGATTATACGCTGCTGCTGTTCGATTGCTTCGCCGCCGCCGGCATGGACGTGCCGTCCCGCGTGCCCCAACTGCGCATCCTCAATCCGCCGCTGTGGGAGCTGGGCCACATCGCCTGGTTCGCCGAATGGTTCATTTTGCGCGAGGCGACATCGAGCCACCCGGCTGACGGCAACGGCAACTGCCTGCTGAGCCGGGGCGACGACTGGTTCGATTCGGCGCTGGTGCCGCACCGCAGCCGCTGGACGCTCGACCTTCCTGCCACCGGCGCGCTGAAGACCTACTGCCACGAGGTGCTGGACCGGGTGCTCGACAAACTGTCGCGCGAGCCCAACACCGACGAGGCGCTGTATCCCTACCGGCTGGCGCTGGCGCACGAGGATATGCATGGCGAGGCGCTGCTCTACACCTTGCAAACGCTCGGATTGCCGGCGCCGGCGAAGGCCGCCGCGCCTGCACCGGCGCTGTTCGCGCCGTCCGAGATCGGCTTCCCCGGCGGGACCATCGAGATGGGCAGCGCGGGCGGCGGCTTCGTGTTCGACAACGAGCGCGCCGCGCATGCCGTGCGGGTGGCGCCGTTCACCATCGACAGCAGTCTGGTGACCAACACCCAGTATGCCGATTTCGTCGCCGACGGCGGTTACGACAACCGCCAGTTCTGGAGCAACGCCGGTGCGGAATGGCTGATGCGCCAGGAGCGCTCGGCGCCGCGCCATTGGCAGCGCGACGGCGGCGTATGGCGCACGATGCGCTTCGGCGAGCTGACCACGTTGGGCGGCGCGGAGCCGGTGCGCCATCTAAACCTGTACGAAGCGCAGGCCTACTGCGCATGGACCGGGCGGCGCCTGCCCACCGAGGCGGAGTGGGAGTATGCCGCGTTGTCGGGGCACCCGGCGTTCCGTTGGGGGCAGCTGTGGGAGTGGACCTCGACGCCGTTCGAGCCGTATCCGGACTTCGCGCCGGACCGCTACCGCGAATATTCGCAGCCTTGGTTCTCGACCCACCAGGCGCTGCGCGGCGCCTCGTTCGCGACGCAGCCGAGGATGGTCTCCCCCAAGTACCGCAACTTCTACATGCCCGAGCGCGACGATATGTTCGTCGGCCTGCGCACCTGCGCCTGGCAAAAGTAACTACGCGGTTGCAAGGTTGCTCTGCTATCCTTTTCTCTTTTTTTGAAAAGGGCGCACGCCATGAAGTTCAAGCATCTCCTGATCACCGGCAGCGTACTGGGCGCCCTCGGCGCGGCGGTATCGTCTTTTGCCGCCGACGCCAAGGCGGAAGCCAAGGTCGTCGTCATCCGGGCCGGCAAACTGGTGGACGTGGTGGCCGGCACGGTGCTCAAGGACCAGACCATCGTCATCACCGGCGAGCGTATCACCTCGGTCGGGCCGAGCGCCTCGGCCAAGGTGCCGAGTGGCGCGCAGGTGATCGACCTGTCGTCGCAGACGGTGCTGCCGGGCTTGATCGACATGCATACCCATTTGACCGCCAACGCCTACCTGGGCGGCTACAACGCGCTGGGCGTGTCCGACACGCGCGCGGCGTTGTACGGCGTGCGCTCGGCGCGCAAGACCTTGGAGGCGGGCTTTACCAGCGTGCGCAATGTGGGCGCGGGCGGCTTCGGCGACGTAGCGCTGCGCGACGCGATCGAGGAGGGCGATTTCATCGGACCTCGCATGCGCACCGCCGGTTATGCGATCGGCATCCAGGGCGGCCATTGCGACGAGAATTTGCTGCCGCCGGATATGAAGATCACCGGGCGCGGCGTGGCCGACGGACCGTGGGAAGCGCGCGCCAAGGTGCGCGAGATGGCCAAGTATGGCGCCGACGTGATCAAGATCTGCGCCTCGGGCGGCGTGCTGTCCAAGGGCGACGAGCCGGGCGCGCAGCAGTACACGCTGGAAGAGATGCAGGCCATCGTCGGCGAGGCGCACAAGCTTGGCCGCAAGGTGGCCGCGCACGCGCACGGCGCCAGCAGCATCCGCGATGCGATACTGGCGGGTGTAGATTCGGTCGAGCATGCGAGTTTGATCGACGACGAGGGCATCAAGCTGGCGCGGGAGAAGGGCACGTATCTGGTGATGGATATCTATAACGACGACTTCATTTTGCAGGAGGGCGAGAAGGCCGGCATGCTGCCGGAGTCGATCGCCAAGGAGAAGGTGATCGGTCAGCTGCAGCGCGATAACTTCCGCAAGGCGTTTACCGGCGGCGCGAAGATGGCGTTTGGTAGCGATTCGGGCGTTTATCCGCATGGCGACAACGCCAAACAGTTCGCGTACATGATCAAGTACGGCATGACGTCGATGCAGGCGATTCAGGCGGCGACGATCAACGCGGCGGATTTGTTGGGGTGGAAGGATCGTGTGGGGTCGATCAGCGCCGGTAAATTCGCCGACATCATCGCGGTCAAGGGCGATCCGGCCGAGAATGCGGCGGAGTTGACCAAGGTGTCGTTCGTGATGAAGGGCGGCGAGGTGATTCGCCGGTGACAGGGAAACCCGCAAAGCCAGGCGGGGACTCGGCGTCCCCGTCGTACCCAACAGGGTACGACCCCAGCGTCCGGGGTGCGGGTTCAGGTACTTCGATAGTCGCTTAGATCAGTGATTCGGCCAGGTCGGCCAGGTCGTTGGCGTAGTCGATCTCGATCAGCTCTTTACGCGCCACGCCGCTGCGGTAGGCGGCGGTGGCGATCTTCGGCGTGACGCCGCGCAGCAGGCGTGGGTCCAGCAAGCCAGGTACCACGTAGTCCTTGCCGAAGCGCGCGTCGGCGCGCGCCATGTCGGCCAGCGCCACCACGCAGGCGCGCTTCATCTCCTGGTTGATCGTCGAGGCGCCGCAGTCGAGCGCCGCGCGGAACAGATACGGGAAGCACAGCGCGTTGTTGATCTGGTTCGGATAGTCCGAGCGGCCGGTGGCGATGATGGCGTCGGGCGCCACTTCGCGCACCAGTTCCGGACGCAGTTCCGGCTCCGGATTGGCCAGCGTGAAGACGATCGGGTGCGCATTCATGCGCGTGATGTCGGCTTGCGATAGCACGCCCGGGCCGGAGACGCCCAGGAAGACGTCGGCGCCTTCCATCACGTCCGACAGTCTGGTGGCGGTGGTGTCCTGCGCCCACGCCGCTTTTTCGCCGTCCAGCGCGCGCACGGTGGTCAGCACGCCCTTGCTGTCGCAGACGAAGATGTTGTGCTTTTGCGCGCCCAGGTCGACCAGCAGGTCAAGACAGGCGATGGCCGCCGCGCCGGCGCCGGAGCAGACGATTTTCACGGTGGCGATGTCGCGGCCCGTCATTTCGATCGCGTTGAGCATCCCGGCGCCGACGACGATGGCGGTGCCGTGCTGGTCGTCATGGAAAACCGGAATCGACAGGCGCTCGCGCAGCTTGCGCTCGATGTAGAAGCATTCCGGCGCCTTGATGTCTTCGAGGTTGATGCCGCCGAAGGTCGGGTGCAGCGCGGCGATGATCTCGACCAGCTTGTCCGGGTCGGTCTCGTCGATCTCGATGTCGAAGGCGTCGATGCCGGCGAATTTTTTGAACAGAACCACTTTACCTTCCATCACCGGCTTGCCGGCGAGCGCGCCGATGTTGCCCAGGCCGAGCACCGCGGTGCCGTTGGTGATGACGCCCACCAGGTTGCCCTTTGCGGTGTACTCGTAGGCCTTGGCCGGCTCGCGCTGGATTTCCACGCAGGGGGCGGCGACGCCGGGCGAATACGCCAGCGCCAGGTCTTCCTGGGTGCCGACGCTCTTGGTTACTTCGATGGCGATCTTGCCGGCCTTGCCGGCGCGGTGGTAGGCCAGTGCTTTCTGTTCGATGGTGCTCATGTTGTCCTTATTTTTGGTGACGCTCTATATGCGAAAAACGCCCGCACGGGCCAAGGCCGGTGCAGGCGCAAATTGCTGGGATTCGTTACATCATGGGTACAGGCCGCGGACCTCGCGGGCTTGCAGCACGCGCGTGCACGCCAAAATGAAGGTGGCGGTGCGCAGCGTAACCTTCTTCTCTTGTGACACGGACCACACGGCGTTGAACGCCTCCTGCATGATGCGCGTCAGGCGGGCATTGATTTCGTCCTCGCTCCAGAAGAAGCTGGAAAAATCCTGCACCCATTCAAAGTATGACACAGTTACGCCGCCGGCGTTCGCCAGCACGTCCGGCACGATCAGCACGTCCTTGTCGGTCAGGATGTCGTCCGCTTCCGGCGTGGTCGGGCCGTTGGCGCCTTCCAGGATGATTTTGGTGCGGATGCGCTGCGCGTTGTCGGCCGTGATCTGCTGTTCCAGCGCGGCCGGGATCAGGATCTCGGTTTCGATGTCCCAGAAGGCGTCGCGGTCGAGGAAGGCCTCGGCGCCGGCGAAACCGGTGACGCTGCCGCATTCGGCCACGTGGTGGTGCAGGCGGGCGATATCGAGGCCGCCCAGGTGCACCACGGTGCCGGTGTGATCCTGCACGGCGACGACCTTGGCGCCGGCGTCGGCGAACATGGTGGCCGCCACGCCACCGACGTTGCCGAAGCCCTGGATGGCGACGCGGGCGCCTTCGATGGCGACGCCGCGCTTGATGGCCGCTTCCCGGCCGACCACGAACACGCCGCGGCCCGTCGCTTCGCGCCGGCCCAGCGAGCCGCCCAGCGAGATCGGTTTGCCGGTGACGACGCCGGTCGACAGGTTACCTTCGATCATGGCGTAGGAGTCCATCATCCATGCCATCACCTGTTCGTTGGTGTTGACGTCGGGCGCCGGGATGTCCTTGTTCGGTCCGATGATCAGGCTGATTTCGCTGGTGTAGCGGCGCGTCAGGCGTTGCAGCTCGCCGCGCGAGAGGGTCTTCGGGTCGACCCGGATGCCGCCTTTGGCGCCGCCGTACGGCACGTTGACCGCCGCGTTTTTGACCGTCATCCACGCCGACAGGGCCATCACTTCCGACAAGGTCACGTCCTGGTGGAAGCGCACGCCGCCCTTGCCCGGACCGCGCGACATGTTGTGCTGCACGCGGTAGCCTTCGTAGTGGGCGATCGAGCCGTCATCGCGCTCGATCGGCACGTCGACGGTGAGGATGCGCTTCGGGCGCTTGAGCGTTTCGACCCAGCGCGACAGGCTGCCCAGGTGGGGCGTGACGCGGTCGATCTGCTGCAGGTAGACGCCCCATGGACCCAGATCTTCCGGGTTGAGGTAGGAAGGCAGTGCGTGCTGTTGGTGTGCGGTGGTCATGCTCGGGCTCCGTTGGATTTTGTTTTGATGAGCGCTGCTTTTGGCGGCGATCAGTGCGACGAATCATAGGGCGGAGCCGTTCGAACGGGCCAATGCTGTATGCGCATTCGACTATGCGTTTCATGCATAGTTATTAAAAAATAATCAAAACCTCAACGCTCCGAGACGGCGATGCGGTGTTTGCGGCCGCTGTCGTTGTGCTGCCGTTCGAGGAAATCCCATAGCCGTTCGACGATGGCCTTGCCGCGCCGCTGCGGCGAGGGCCGCTCGCGATACAGGCGGATTTCCATTTCGATTTCCCACTCCGCGCTGTCGTTGTCGGCGCGCGCGAGCAGCTTTTGTTTGAGCTCGCGCGTGACGGCCGATTCGGGCAGGAAGGCGATGCCGCTGCCTTCGAGCGCCATCATCTTGAGGCCTTCGGCCATATCGGTTTCGTAGTGCGGCACCAGGTGGAGCGGGGTCTTGGCGTCGCCCAGGATCAGCTCCACCATGCGGCCAAGGTAGGCGTTGTTGGTGTACGATAAAAACGGCAGCGGGGCTTTTTTCGTGCCCGGCAAGGTGAAGGCGGGCACCTTGTTCTTGTCGCAGCGCGCGTAGGGGCGCAGCGATTCGCGGCCCAGCACCAGCATGTCGTAGCGGCCCGGGTCGAGCTGCACCGGCTGACGCGGATGGTGGTAGCACAGCAGCAGGTCGCAGCCGCCTTCGACCAGCTGCAGCACGGCGTTGTGCACGTTGAGCGCCATCAGGCGGCTGCTGATCGGCGCGAAGTCGCGGCCCAGCGCCGTGAGCCATTTGGGCACGAACGTCAGCGACAAGGTGTGCGGCACGGCCAGGTCGATGCTGGTCTGCGCGGCGGCGCGCTTGGAGCGCAGCATGTCGCGCGCGCCGTTGATCTGCGCGAGCATCTCGAGCGCCTGCTCGTAGAACACGGTGCCGGCCGGCGTCAGGCGGGTGGGGTAGGAGGTGCGGTCGACCAGGTCGGTGCCGAGCCAGTTCTCCAGCGACTGGATGCGGCGCGAGAAGGCCGGCTGCGTGACGTGGCGCAGCGCCGCCGAGCGGCTGAAGTTATTGGTCTCGACCAGGGAGATGAAGTCTTCCAGCCATTTGGTTTCCATTCGGGGTATCCCTTATTGCTTACTGCGGAGTCGACGTGATGCGGCGCATCGGCGTGCACACATACGCCAGCGCCGCGCACAGCACCAGTATCATGCCACCGCCGGCGAACAATTGCGACAGCGGGATCATCGTCAGCAGCCAGCCGGTGGCGCCGGCCGACAGCGGCGCGAGGCCCATGAAAATGAACATGAAGATGCTCATGGCGCGGCCCATCATATGCCCCGGCACGCGGCGCTGGATCCACGTGAAGACGTTGATCTGCATGAAGCCGGCCAGCACGCCGATGGCCAGCATCAGCAGCGCCGCCTGCCATACCGCGTCGACCGCGCCGAGCGGCATCACGAGCAGGCCGACGGCGCCGTCGATCAGCAGGATCAGGGTGCCGAAGGTGGCGAAGCGCAGGCGCGCGCCGCCCATGGCCGCCGCGCCCATGCCGAGCAGGGTGCCGGCGCCGTGCACGCCCATGAGCAGGCCAAGAGTGGCGGCGCCGTGCAGCGCGGCCGACAGCACCGGCAGCGCCACCTGCATGGTGCCGCCGATGAACAGCGAGATGGCGCCCCAGTAGATGAAGCAGGTGCGCAGCGGGACGTCGCGCCACACCATCGCCAGGCCGGCGCCGACGGCGCGCAGCACCGAGGCCGGCGCCTGCTCCGATGGCGGCGCGTCCAGCAGGCGCACTTTCGACAAGGTCCATGCCGATACCAGGAAGCTGAGGCAATCGAGGCCGAACGCCAGCGCCAGGCCGCGCGCGTCGGCCACCATCGGGCCGGCGCCGTGGCCTTGGACGTGGCCCTGGCCTTGGTCCGCGCCAATCGCCAGCAGGCCCGCCGCGATCAGGGGACCGATCAGCATCGACAGCTGGCGCAATCCCATCAGCATGCCGTTGGCCGCCTGCAGCTGCTCCGGCGCGATCGCCAGCGGCATGATCGAAGTGCCCGACGGGATGCCGAACGCCTGCGCCAGGCCGATGCCGAAGGCCAGTGCGTAGATGACCATCAAGGTCAGATGCGGCGTCATGACGACGGTGAGCGAGACCGCTGCGCCCACGTCCAAGGTGTGCGCGGGCTGGTGGTCGAGCACCAGCAAGGTGAGGACGGCGAGCAGCGCGGCGTTGGCGTACTTGCTGAGCATGAGCACGCGCTTGGGCGAGTGGCGGTCGACCAGCGCGCCGCCGACGAGGATGAAGACCGCGCGCGGAATGCTCATCAGCGCGATGACGAGGCCCAGCGCCACGGTGTCGCCGGTCAGCCTGAACACCAGCCAGGGCAGCGCGATCATCGTCAACTGGTCGCCCAGCATGGAGATCACGCCGCCGCGCAGCAGCCATTGGAAGTTGGGGTCGCGCATCAGCGCGGCACGCGGCGGGATCGGTTCGGACATCGTGAGCTCTTAAGAGTTGGAGGCGTTCATGCCGGCGATCAGGCCGAGCGCCTCGCTAAGGGCGTCGAATTGTTCGCGCGGGCAGTTGCGCAGCAAGTCTTTGCTGATCTGTTCGGCGACGACGACGGCGTTGTTGAGCAGTTCGCGGCCGGTGGCGGTGATGGCGGCGTAGGCGACGCGGGCGTCGCGCGGGTCTTGCTGGCGTTCGACCAGGCCGATTTTTTCCAGCGGCAGCAGGGTGCGGGTGACGCCGGACGCGGTCAGTCCCTGGCGTTCGGCCAGGTCGACCCGGCGCAGGCGGCCGCCGGGCGCGCGGTTCAGGTAGTGCAGCAGCATGAAGTCGCCGAAGCTGATGCCGTGGTAGCCGCCCAGCACCTGGTCAAGGCGGCGCACCAGGGTGGCTTGGGCGCGCGCCAGGCGCAGCGCGAACTCCAGGCTGGGGCTGACGGCGGCCGGGGCGGGCAGGTCGTTATCGGGATTGTCCATAATACATCCTTTAATTGTTGATTTATGCTTGATCGATAGTTGATTACGCAAGTATATACGTCTGCCGATGGAAAGCAAGCGCCGTTGTGGCGTTTACGACACGTTGCCCACGGAGTTGTTCCGGACTACACGGGCACGCGGCGCCCGGATGATGAAAAGATTAACTTGGCAGCGCTTCCATCGCCGCTTTGGCCATACAATATTGCCTAAAGTTATGGCTGGGCACGGCAGCATGGCTTTTACTCAAACTACAATAAGCAGGGGACATTTATGCATATGGGGACCACCGAGATCTTTTTGATCGCGATGTTAATTATCTTTAGCGTGCCGTATCTGATCTGGCGCTTCGGCCGCACCGACTACTACGCGCCGCTGGTGGTGGTGCAGATCATCACCGGCATCTTGCTCGGCCCGGGCATCATGGGCCGCGCCTATCCGGAATACTACAGTTTCGTCTTCAATCCGCAGGTGGTGCAGTCGCTCAACGGCATCGCCTGGTGGGCGGTGATGATCTTCGTGATGATCGCCGGCATCGAGCTCGATTTGCGAAAAGCCTGGGAGCACCGGCGCGAGAGCACCATCACGGCCGGCCTGGCGCTGGGCATGCCGCTGGTGTTCGGCTGCGTGGCCGCGCTCGGCATGCTCGGCTACGCCGGCTGGGTCGGACCGAAGGCGCAGGACTGGCAGTTCGTGCTCGGCGTGGGCATGGCGTGCGCCGTCACCGCGTTGCCGATCCTGATCCTGCTGATGGAAAAGCTGGAAATCCTGCGTCAGCCGATCGGCCAGCGCATCCTGCGCTACGCCAGCCTGGACGACATCGCCATCTGGGGCGTGCTGGCCGTGATCCTGCTCGACTGGGACCGGGTGGGGCGCCAGGCCGGCTTCCTGCTGGTGTTCGCGCTCACGACCAAGCTGTTCCGGGCGATGATGGTGCGGCTCGAGGAGCGCGACCGCTGGTACATCGCGTTCATCTGGCTGGCCGTGTGCGCCTTCGCGGCCGACTGGGCCGGCCTGCACTACATGGTCGGCGCCTTCCTGGCCGGCGCGGTCATGGATACGGACTGGTTCAACCAGGAGAAAATGGACTTCCTGCGCGCCAACGTGCTGATGGCCGTGATGCCGGTGTTCTTCCTCAGCACCGGCCTGCGCACCAACTGGGAGGTGGGCGGCTCGGCCGTGTTCGTGGCGGCGGCGGTGCTGCTGGCGGCGTCGGTCAGCGGCAAGCTGGCCGGGGTCCATCTGGCCGGGAAAATCCTCAAGTGGGGGCCGGGCGAGGCGTCGATCATCGGCTGGCTGCTGCAGACCAAGGCCTTGATCATGATCATCTTCGTCAACATCCTGCTCGACAAGGGCATCATCACCAACGGCACCTTCACGGCGCTGCTGTTGATGGCCATCGGCAGCACCATGCTGACGGTGCCGGTGGTGTATCCGAAATTGCAGCGCGTGGCGCAGCTGATCTTCAAAACCAGCTGATATAATGGCGCCATGAACGATACTACTCAACTCCCTCCGCTGCCCGATCGCCTGTCGATCGATCCGCGCAGCCCGCACCATGTCGCCGCCGTGTTCGAACACGACGTCGGCATCCGTTTCAACGACAAAGAGCGTCTGGACGTCGACGAATATTGCATCAGCGAAGGCTGGATCAAGGTTCCGGCCGGCAAAAGCCTGGACCGCAAGGGCAATCCGATGCTGATCAAGCTCAAAGGCAAGGTCGAAGCGTTTTACCGTTAATCGTTAATTCCACCGCTCTGAAAACAGCAAGGCCGCCTGGGTGCTCCCGGCGGCCTTTGTTTATTGCGGGCGGTGTTCGCTGCGCAGCTTGTCGAGCATCTGCAGCGTCGCCGGCACCAGGTTCATGATGCCGTGGTAGGCGCAGTACTCGCAAAATGCCTCTTCGGGGCTCATCGCGTTGATGCTGTTGTCGGAGTGTCCGCGGCGGCGCAGCGCCCGCAAACAGGCCGCGTCCATATTTCTGGCGTTCATGCAATTGCTCCCTTTGAGATGATTATCACTCCAGCCATTATAGTGTGAAAATAGTGCCTTGTGGCAACTATGTTGGATATTCTTAATGAGCTGGAGTTTGGTCAATATTAGGGACGCGCCAACATTTGACGCTGCAACTGCCACACCAGCCCCAGCGCCACCAGCGAGGTGGCCACGACCACGTAGCCGACCACGTCGAAGTGCTGCAGCTTGCCGTTCGGCGCCTGGGTCACGATGTGGCCGGCCACGACCGAGGCGATGCCGCCCGACAGTTGCTGCAGCGAGGCGCTGATGGCATTGAACGAGCCCCGTTGCGTTGCCGGCGGCACGGAGGCGGCCATCGCCTGGAACGGGATCATGCGCGAGAAGATGCCGACGAACATCAGGGCGTTGACCGCCACCAGCGCCCACATGGGAATGGTGCCCAGGTGGGTGTAGACCACCACCATCAGCATCGACAGCGCGGTGCCGAACACGAACACGGGGAACTTGCCGCGTTTGTCGGCGGCCCGGCCGATCAGCGGGCCGGCGAAGATGGTGCACACGCCGGTGATCAGGTAGACCGTGGGCAAGTGGTGCATGTCGATGCCGAGGTTGTTGACGATGTAGGCGCTGCTGAAGGGCATCAGCATGAAGCCGCCGGTGGTCAAGAGGGCGGTGATGGAAAAGGCCAGCAGGTGGCGCGGCACCGTCACCGTGCGGTACAGGTGGACCCACGGGCTGTGCTGCTGCGGCTGGTCGAGGTGGGCGTTGACCGGCTGCATTTTCCACGCGACCAGCAGGCCGCCGGCCAGGCCGAACGCGGCCATGGCGAGGAAGGGCACGTGCCAGTTCCATTGGTTCGACAAATAAATGCCGATCGGGATCCCGAGCACCTGGCTGGCGGCGAAGGCGGTCTGGATCAGGCCCATGACGCGGCCGCGCATCTGCGGCGGGAACAGGTCGGTCGAGATGGCCAGCACGATGGAGCCGATGACGCCGCCGAACAGGCCGGTGACCACGCGCGCGGCCAGCAGGCTCTCGAAGCTTTGCGCCAGCCCGCACCAGACGGTGCCGAGGATGAAGCCGGTATAGAAGAACAGCAGCAGTTTCTTGCGGTCGTAGCGGTCGGCGAAACCGGCCGTCAGCAGGCCGGAGGCGCCGGCGCTGAAGGCGTAGGCCGACACCACCAGGCCGAACTCCATCGGCCCGATATTCAGGGCCGGCATGATGACCGCGCCCAGCGGCGACATCAGCATGAAGTCGAGGATCACCGCGAACTGCAGGAAGGCCAGCATCGCGACGACGATTTTTTGGTACGGGGTGAAATTCGCCGCGACGGCGGCGTTGGTTTTCGTCATGTTTATTCCTTGATGTTTTCTTTCGTCCACTCCCGGCCGGGGCCCCAGAAGCGGCCTTTATGGGCGGCACGGAACTGTTCGCGTTCCTCCGGCGTCATCGCCTGCCAGCGCTGCCAGCGTTGCGCGCCGCCGTCGTGATGGTGGCGGCCGCCGAAGCCGCCGACCAGGATACGGCACAGTACCAGCAGTCCGAGCGCGCGCCAATAGTCCAGCGGCGTACTGCCGGCGAACAGATGGGGCACGATCCAGTTCCACAGCAGCATGACGATCCAGCCCAGCAGCGCCAGGATCACCAGCATCTTGGGGATGAGCAGCAGTTTGTATTTGATCATTTCAACTCTCCTTTCATTCGTTGTACAGGTCCTGCAGCCGCGCGCGCAGGTGCAGCACGGCGTAGCGTTTGCGCGCCAGCAGGGTGTTGACGGACACGCCGCTTTGCAGCGCCATCTCCTTGAAGCTCAGCCCGTCAAGCTCGTGGGCGATGAAGACGTCGCGTTGGTTGGGCGGCAGTTCTTCCAGCGCCGCCTGCAATTGTTCCAGCAGCATGGCGCGGTGGTAGGCGTGTTCGGGGCCGGCGTCGGCCGACGGCAGCAGCAGGTCGAGCCGGTAGGCTTCGCCATCCTCGTCGACCATGTCGTCCAGCGGCACCTCCTTCTTCTTGCGGAAGCGGTCGATGATGCGGTTGCGGGCGACGCGGTACAGCCAGGCGCTGACCTGCTCGATCGGCTCGGGCAGGCGGTGGGCCTGGGTGAATTCGTAAAAGACGTCTTGCAGGATGTCTTCGGCGTCGGTCTGGTCGGCCACCCGGCGGCGGATGAAGCTGCCCAGCTTGGAGCGCTCGCGCAACACCGTCGCGGTGATGGCTTGGTCCTGGTCGGCGGTGGTGGGGGATGGCGGCTGCATGGTAGTGTAGACGGCCCGCCGTCGCGGATATTGTGTGAACGATACAAATTGTTGCCTGCTGGGCTGCGAACTACTCGGCCGACACCGCCTTATTCGGTTCGATATACACCTTGCCGCCCTGATAGTCGAACAGGATGTTCAGCTGCCGCAAAATGCCGTTGCTGATGTTGCCGGCAAGGGTGGGGCTGTTCAGCGTGCCGCCGCCCCGGGTCGGCAGTTCCAGGGTCGGGTCGACGATTTGCACGCCGCCCATCTCGAACAGCTTGCCGCGCGTCTTCAGCACCTGGGTGGTGCCGCCGATGACTTGCGCGGTCTGCACCGTGTCGCCCGCGCGGTATTTTTCCACCAAGCCGTAGCGCTCGACGAACGGCTTGCTCATCGTCAGCGAAAAATCACTGCCGGTGTCGATGGTGAACTTGCCCGGCAGGCCGTCGAGCACGGCTTCGATCTGCGGCGTCTTGTCGTGGAACGACAGCGGCGTGGCGGCGGCCGCGCCCCGATAGACAAAGCTGTTCGGGTCGTGGAAGGTCAGCTGGCGCGCGGCGTAGTCGATCAACGTCGGGGTCAGCCACAGCCACTCGTAGCCGATGGTGCCGTCGATCGGCAGGTTGTCGAGCGTCGGACTGGTGAAGAAGGCCTGCCGGTCCACGGTCAGGCCGGCCATGCCGATTTGCTGCACCGTGGTCAGCACACCGCGCTCGGTCTGCTGGCCGAGGCCCGACAGCACGGCCACGCCTTGGGCGGGCAGGCGCAGGCGCCGGTACAGTTTGTCGCTGATGACGTTGCGGGCGCCGGTGTCGAGGATGAATTTGAACGGACCCTGTCCATTCAAGGTCAGCATCACGCAAATGTGCGCTTCGCACGGCTCGAACGGCACCGTCACCGCCGGCCGCTGGGCCGAAAAGCCCTGCATGACGGCCGGCTGCGGCAAGGAGAAGTCCATTTGCGCGGCGGGGCGGTTGAGCACGATGGTGGACACGCGCAGCGTTTCCTCGTCGGCCGCATCCTTGGCGTCGCGGATGCTTTCCTCGAAGGGCAGGGTGACCGCCCCCACACGGCGGAAATCGCGGTAGTCGATGGTGAAGGTTTTGCCGTCGACCACCTCCTGGCGGCGCTCGATGCGGTGGGTCTCGTCGTTGATCCAGTAATCGAAGGCGATGCCCGACGCGAGCTCGACGCGCACAACCGCGTAGTCGACGCCGGCGTGGCGGCGCGGCGCCTTCAGTTCCAGCCGGCGCGCCTTGCCGCCGCGCGCGAACCACCAGGCGTACGACTGGCGTCCCAGATGCAGCTCGGGATCGCGCGCCGCGCCTTCCTGTTTTTCCAGCTTGCCCATGCGCTGGCGCCAGAAGTTCTGGCCGTCCGAGCGCGACATCAGGCGCGCCACCGCCGACGTGGGGATGCGCTGCGCATAGCGGCCGCTGGTGAAGTCGATGTCGCTGCTGCCGGCCTCGTCGTGGTCGAGGTAGGTGCGCACGAACTGCGTATGCTGGGTCTTGACCTGCCGCCAGGCGTTGCCGCCGACCGCCTCGCGCGCCTGGGCGAGAAGCGCCGCCGCGCCCTCGGCCGCGACGGTCTGGAAGCCGGCGATGGCCAGGCAGAGGCCGGCGGCGAAGCGGATCACGACGCTGGCGCTGATCACGCGCATGGTGCGGAGGCTGCGGAGGGTGCGGAGGCGGCTGGTAAGCTGGCGAACTAGCAAAAATGAATCCTTGGTTTGGCGTCACCGGCGCCAAGCGCGCCGCTGCAAACAGCCATGTTAGCTGAAAAGCCATGCGCCGCGCCAGCCATCCGGCGCCCGGACGCAAAAGCGGCCACCAGATCGCTCTGGTGGCCGCCTTTATTGGTCGCTACGCGAAGCTAACGAGGACGATTAACGGTCGCCGTAGCTGCGGCGGGCGCCGTCGGTGCTGCGCGGGTTGCTGCCCTTGTAGCCGCCGCCGGTGCTGCCTTCCTTGCGCGGAGCGCTCGGCTTGCTGAACGTGCGCTGGCCCGGCTTGGCCGCGGTGCGGTTGTCGCCCGGCTTCCAGCCGCCTGGACGCGAGGTCGAACGGGCCGCCGAGGCGGTCTTCTTCGGCTCGTAGCCTTCGATGACGTTGACCGGGATCAGCTGCTTGGTGAAACGCTCGATGCGCTTGACGTTCATGCCTTCGGCGTGGTTCACCAGCGAGATCGCCAGGCCGTTGCGGCCGGCGCGGCCGGTGCGGCCGATGCGGTGGACGTAGTCCTCAGGGAACTTCGGCAGGTCGTAGTTGAACACGTGCGTGATCGTCGGCACGTCGATGCCGCGGGCGGCGACGTCGGTGGCGATCAGGATCTTGACCTGGCCGCGGCGCAGGCTGTCCAGGGTGCGGTTGCGGGCGCCCTGGTGCATGTCGCCATGCAGCGCGGCGGCCGAGAAGCCGGCGATGTTCAGACGGTCGGCGATGGTGTCGGCGTCGCGCTTGGTGGCGGTAAACACCACGGCCTGGTCGAGCGAGTCGTCGCGCAGCAGGTGGTCCAGCAGGCGGTTCTTGTGCGACAGGTCGTCGACGAAGTGCACGCGCTGGGTGATGTTTTCATGCTTGTTGGCGGCGCTGAGCACCTGGATCACTTGCGGATCCTTGGTGATGCGGCGCGCCATGTTGCCGACGACGCCGTCGAGCGTGGCCGAGAACAGCATGGTTTGACGGGTCGACGGCGTCGCGTCGACGATTTTTTCGATGTCGTCGATGAAACCCATGTCCAGCATGCGGTCGGCTTCGTCGAGCACCAGGATTTCCAGCTGCGAGAAGTCGATCTTGCCCGATTCCATGTGGTCGATCAGACGGCCGGGGGTGGCGACCAGGATCTCGGGATTCTTGGCCAGCAATTGCATCTGTTTCGGGTAAGGCATACCGCCCAGGATCGACACGGCCTTCAAACGGCGCAGGTTGACACTGTACTTGTCGGTATTGGAGGTCACTTGCAGGGCCAGTTCGCGGGTTGGGGTCAACACCAGCATTTTTGGCTGTGCGGCTTTGAAACGGGGACGCTCGCCACGGGCGCGGGCGGCCTGCATTTCTTGATTGGGAGTCTTGCCGGCGGCGGCCGGGTCGATCTCGGACAAACGGTGCAGCGACGGCAGCATAAATGCGGCGGTCTTGCCGGAACCGGTTTGCGAGGAAACCAACAAGTCCTTGCCTGCGATGGCGGCAGGAATGGCCTGCTGCTGAACCGGGGTCGGCGCGGTGTAGCCGGCGTCGGTCAGGGCTTTGATGATGGACGTGTTGAGACCTAGTGCTTCAAATGTCATGCTGTTCTTTCGTAAAAAACCTGCGCCCGTGCAAACGCCGAACGCGAAATAGCAACGCCTACCAAAACGAAATGACTCAATCAAAATCGAAAGAAATTTCGGCACAAAAGCTTTGCGCCGGGACGGTGTCAGGTGCGACACCAAAGGCGGGAGGGCTTCATAAGCGACATCAGGAAGATGCGCTAAGGCTTGCGTAGCTGCTAGTAATACCTGGCTGATCAATCGGCGCCGCTGGTTATCGCGGCGCGCTCACTGCAGCGCACAGGCGACACTATACAGTAGTTTCGCCCCGCCTGTACAGTTAATTGCCCGTTTGCGTGTGCGCCGCAGCAAAACCGCTCCGGGGTCAGGTCCACCATTTCTACACGGACCCGGCCGTAGGCGGCGCCGGCGGTGTTTTAGTGCAGAGCTTGTGTAGAAAAAGTGGACCTGACCCCGGAGTTGTCGCCGGCGTTGCCGGGCGGCGCCAGCGACGGGGTAAGCGAGAATACGCCAACCACGCGCGCCAGGTGGCTGGCCTGCTCGTGCAGCAGGGCGGCGGCCGCGCCGGCCTGTTCGACCAGCGCGGCGTTTTGCTGCGTGGCCTGGTCCATGCCGCCGACGGCCGCGCCGATGCGGGCGATGCCGTCGGTCTGCTCGCCGCTGGCGGTGGCGATCTGGCCCATGATGTCGGTCACCCGCGCCACGCTGGCGACGATCTCGGTCATCGTCGCGCCGGCCCGGTCGACCAGCGCGGCGCCGGTGTCGACCTGCTCGACCGATTCCTCGATCAAGCCCTTGATCTCGCGCGCGGCCGCCGCGCTGCGCTGGGCCAGGTTGCGCACCTCGCCGGCGACCACGGCGAAGCCGCGCCCCTGCTCGCCGGCGCGCGCCGCCTCCACCGCCGCGTTCAGGGCCAGGATGTTGGTCTGGAAGGCGATGCCGTCGATCACGCCGATGATGTCGGCGATGCGCCGCGAGGCGCGGTTGATCGCGCCCATCGTGTCGACCACCTGGGTGACGACGGCGCCGCCCTGCGCCGCCACGTCCGAGGCCGACAGCGCCAGCGCGTTGGCGCGGCGGGCGTTGTCGGCGTTGCGCTGGACCGCGCCGTTGAGCGCGCCGATGGCCTCGGTGGTGGCTTCGAGCGAGCTGCTTTGCTGCGCCGTGCGGGTCGACAGGTCCTCGTTGCCGGCGGCGATCTGGCCGGATGCCGAGGCCACCGCGTCGGTGCCGGTGCGCACCTGGGTGACGATGCTGCCGAGCTGGTCGCGCATGTCGCGCATCGCGTGCAACAGGCTGGCCTGGTCGCCGGCGGCCAGCTGGACGTCGACGGCCAGGTCGCCGGCGGCGATGCGGCGGGCGATGCCGGCCGCCAGCGCCGGCTCGCCGCCGAGCTGGCGGCGCAAGCCGCGCATGATCAGGTTGGCGGCGGCCACGCTGGCGGCCAGCGCGGCGGCCAGGATGAGCGCGCACTGCCACTGCGCGGCGGCGATGCGTTCGCGCGCGGCCGCCTCGTCGAGGGTGGACTGGGCGGTGGCCAGCTGGACCACCTGGTCGATGACCTTGCGGTGCGTCTCGTACAGGCCGGCCAGGCGCTTGAGCGCGGCCGCCGCGCCGTCCTGGTCGCCCCTGGCCAGCGCCGGGACGAAGGTGTCGAAGGCGGTGGCGTAAAAGGCCAGCGCCGGCGCGTGGGCCTGCTCCAGCATCAGCGGTCCCATCTGCCCGGGCAGTGTCTGGCCTTGCCAGTAGGTGTGGCGGGTATCGTAGTCGGCCTTGAGCGCGCGCAGGCGCTGGGCCAGCGCCTCGCGCGCCGCCGGGGCGCCGTCAGCCTGGCCGAGGTTGGCCATCTGCAGGCACACCAGATAGGATTCGATGATGTATTCGGGCGGCGGCAGGATGTCGGCGATCAAATCCTTGCTCTGCACGATGCGCTGGTAGATCGGGCCGTTGACCTGGATCTCGTTGAGGGCCTTGAACGACCACGCGCCGTAGACGGCGAAGCCGGCCACGAAGCAGCCGATGAGGATGAGAAAACGCGTCCTGACGTTGACCTGGTCGAGCATGGTGTTCCCCGTGATCCCGGGCCGCTTGTGGCCGCGCCGGTTCTGTGAAAATGGATGAATTGTTCTGGTGGGAAAGACAATAGCAACAAACGGCCGCGAACCATAGCAGCTTGCATCCTGATTGCATCAATTGTTGCGCGATGACATCTAAATGTTGTCGGAAACGTTAACGGCGGCGGGCTGCGGACGTGAAAACGCCCCGCATGCGGGGCGTTCGGTGGCGGGGGGGCTGCGGGAAGGGTTACAGGTAATCTTCCGCGTTCAGGCCCATCACGTGCGAGAAGCCGCCGTCGACGTAGGTGATCTCGCCGGTGATGCCCGAGGCCAAGTCCGACAGCATGAAGGCGGCGGTGTTGCCCACTTCCTCGATGGTGACGTTGCGGCGCAGCGGCGCGTGCGACGAGGCGAAGCCGAGCAGCTTGCCGAAGTCCTTGATGCCGGACGCGGCCAAGGTCTTGATCGGGCCGGCCGAAATGCCGTTGGCGCGGATGCCGTGCTTGCCCAGGTTCTCGGCCAGGTAGCGCACCGACGCCTCCAGCGACGCCTTGGCCAGGCCCATGGTGTTGTAGTACGGAATGGCGCGCACGGCGCCCAGGTACGACAGGGTCAGCAGCGACGAGCCTTCCTTGAGCAGCGGCAGCGCCGCCTTGGCCATGGCCGGGAAGCTGTAGGCCGAGATGTCGTGGGCGATGCGGAAGTTCTCGCGCGTCAGGCCGTCGAGGAAGTCGCCGGCGATCGCCTCGCGCGGGGCGAAGCCGATTGCGTGCACCAGGCCGTCGAGCTGCGGCCAGTGCTGGCCCAGGTCGGCGAACACGGCGGCGATCTGCTCGTCGCTCGAGACGTCGCAGTCGAATACCAGGGTGCTGTCGAATTCGGCGGCGAACTCGGTGATGCGGTCTTTAAAACGTTCGCCGACGTAGGTGAACGCCAGTTCGGCGCCCTCGCGGTGGCAAGCCTTGGCGATGCCGTAGGCGATGGAACGGTTCGACAGCAAACCGGTGATGAGGATTTTTTTGCCTTGCAAGAACGCCATGTTGACTCCGATTGCGACTGCGCGCCGGCGCCGGCTCGGACAGCGGGCGGGACGACGTCAGTAGGGGTTGTTTTTAGGGTGTGAGGCCGTTCGCCTGCCACGCAAGTGCGAGATTGTAGGACGAGTGCGCCGCGACTGCAACCTTTGATCGCCGCCGCCCGAAACCCGCAGGACCGTGCGGGGGCTCGGCGCCCCCGTCGACCCCTGGGGGTACGACCCCTATGTGGCGAAGCCGGCATCGCGGTGAATGCTGGCCGGGTTTAGTTCCTAATTGCTGGTTTTGCGGACCGATTTGCCCTTGGCGGCGTCGCGCGGCACGCGCGCCTTGACCAGCGAGACGGGACCGCCCTTGCTGGCCTTGGTGGCGCCGGCGCGCTTGTAGCCCGACTTGGAGACGGCGCGCTCGGCCTCGAAGGCCATGGTGGCGTTGTCGGCCACCTCCGGCGCGATGTCCAGGTAGGCCGAGGTCGACACCTTGGGCACCAGGATGGTCGAACCGGCCTTGAGCATGGAGCGCTGCGGGATGTTGTTGGCCTGGCGGATCACGTCCGGCGTGGTGTGGAAGCGCGACGCCAGCGCGCCGATGCTTTCGCGCGCGCTGGTGATCTTGTGCGTGGTCCAGGTCGACAGGTCCTTGCCCCATTGCGCCAGGTTCAGCTGGAACTTGGCGGCGTTTTCCTTGGGCAACAGGATCTTGGTCTGCTCGTCGCCGGTGATGACCGGGCGCTTGAACTGCGGGTTGAGCGCCTTGAACTCGGCCACCGACAGCTCGGCCAGGTGGGCGGCGATGGTCAGATCGATGTCGCTGGTCTTGTCGACGGCGGTGAAATACGGCGTGTTGTCGACCGGCGGCAGGCTCACGCCGAACTGGGTCGGGTTGCCGATGATGTTTTTGACCGCTTGCAACTTTGGCACGTACTCGCGCGTCTCGGTCGGCATCAGCTCCGACAGGCTCTGGAAGTCCGTCGGCTTGCCGGCGGCCTGGTTTTTGGCGATGGCGCGCTGCACCGAACCTTCGCCCCAGTTATAGGCGGCCAGCGCCAGTTGCCAGTCGCCGAACATGTCGTACAGGCGCTGCAGGTAGGTCAGCGCGGCGTCGGTCGAGGCCAGGATGCCGCGGCGCTCGTCCTTGAAGGCGTCCTGCTTGAGGTTGAAGTCGCGGCCGGTGCCGGGCACGAACTGCCACATGCCGGCGGCGTTGGCGTGCGACAGCGCCTCCGGGTTGAAGGCCGACTCGATGAACGGCAGCAACGCCAGCTCGGTCGGCATGCCGCGCTTTTCCAGCTCTGTGACCACGTGGAACAGGTAGCGCGAGGCGCGCCCGGTGGTGATGGCCATGTGGTCGGGACGGGCCGTGTACCACTTGGTGTGCTTGGCCACCAGTTCGTTGTTAATGTCCGGAATGGCGTAGCCGCTGCGGATGCGGCCCCACACGTCCTTCTCGCGGAACGCATCGTCGTCGGCCGCTTTGGCCGGCTTGTTGATTTTCAGGGAGGACAGGTCGAGGGCGGGGGACTTCGGCAGGGCGGCAAGCGGGACTGGCGCGGACGGCGGCAGGCTGGCCGCCTCGTCGTAGGCGTGGCTGGCGCCCGGCGCCAGCAGCGCGACGGTGGCGGCCAGCGAGGCCATCAGGGGCGCCGACAGCGCGGCGCGTTTAAGAATTCGAGGATGCATAGTTTTCCATTGTTGTCGACTGTGAAACATCGAACCGACCATGAATAAACGTGGAGTGTACGAAGCTCAACTTGATGAGTCAAGGATTATGTCAGGCATGTGACCTTTATTTTGTGCAATAGTTCCCGGCAGATAAGCAGAAGATGGCCGCAAAATGCGCGGAGTATGAGATGGCGCAAAGAATGCGTACAATTCCGCCTTTAAGAGCGTCTTCAAGGAATCGCATCATGAGTAGTCACGCCACCGATCACGACGCCGTCGTCGCCAACACCGTCGACTGGCTGGAAAAGGCCGTCATCGGCCTGAACCTGTGCCCGTTCGCCAAGGCCGTCCACGTCAAGGGCCAGATCCGTTACGTGGTGTCGGACGCCGACACGCCGGAGGCATTGCTGGAAAAGCTGATGGAAGAGCTGGAATACCTGGCCGAAGCCGACCCGGAAAAAGTCGACACGACCTTGCTGATCCACCCGCACGTGCTGGCCGACTTCGAGGACTACAACGAGTTCCTCGACGTCGCCGACGCCGCGCTGGAGGATATGCAGCTCGACGGCGAGCTGCAGGTGGCCAGCTTCCACCCCGACTACCAGTTCGCCGACACGCACAAGAACGACATCGAAAACTACACCAACCGCTCGCCGTACCCGACCTTGCACCTGCTGCGCGAGGACAGCGTCGAGCGCGCGGTCGAAGCGTTCCCGGAGGCATCTGACATTTTCGAAAAGAACATCGCCACCTTGCGCGCGCTTGGGCACGACGCCTGGGACAAGTTGCTGCAGGTGAAGGGATGAGCGAAGGCAAGGGCGAGCCTCCGGTGCGGCCGGACACGCCGTGCGTGGCCGTGTGCTCGACCACCTTCGACGAGATCTGCCGCGGCTGCGGACGCAGCGTGGTGGAGGTGGCGCACTGGGTGTCGATGAGCGCCGAGCAGAAGGAAGTGGTCTGGCAGCGCATCCTGGCGCAGGGCTACCCGCGCCGGAATAAATAACGGCCACGATTGCGATGGTCACGGCAAACACGTAGGGCGGATTAGGCGGAACGCCGTAATTCGCCATCTGTGAGCCGCCGACGGCGCATGCATGGCGGATTACGCTACGCTAATCCGCCCTACGTGGTTCAGACGACGCCGGATTCCCGGGCCTGTATCAATACGTACCGATGAAGTTCTTCTTGCCGATCTCGATGCCGTTGTGGCGCAGGATGTCGTAGGCGGTGGTGGCGTGGAAGAAGAAGTGCGGCAGCGCGTAGTGGAACAAATACGTCTGGCCGGTGAAATGCTTGGTCTTCTCGCCGCTGCCGGTGGTGATGGCGCGCTCCTCGCTGCCCTCGATCGAGGCCTGCGGCACGCTATCGATGTAAGCGAGCGTCTTGACGATGCGCGCCTTCAGGTCGGCGAAGCTCACTTCGGTGTCTTCGTACGACGGCACGTCCAGGCCGCCCAGGCGCGCGGCGGCGCCCTTGGCGAAGTCGCAGGCGATCTGGATCTGGCGCGTGAACGGCAGCATGTCCGGGAACAGACGGAACTGCAGCAGCGCGGCCGGCTCGATCTTTTTCTCGGTGGCATGGGCTTCGGCCTTGTCCAGGATGGCCAGCAGGCTGTTGAGAATCTGCTTGAACACAGGAATCGAGGCGGAATACATGGAAAAAGTGGTCATGGCGTGGTCCTATTTGGCGATCTAATTGGAGGTCTGGGTGAAGTCTATGTGGAAATTGAGCCGCGATAATAGCCCGCCCCGAGGTTTTTTGCTTGGCGTGTGACTTGCAGGGCAATTTTCCGTGCATAATTCCACTAAGTAATTTTGTGACACGACCCCGACGACGATGCGACCTTTCCCCCTGCCGCGATTTTGTTCGCCCCTCGATGACTAGCGTGAGGACTAGCGTGATTCACCGTCTGCGAACCAGGCTGGGGGCGCTGTACGGGCTGTCGATCTACGGCGCCCTGCTGCTGGTCGTGTTTGGCGGCCTGGTGATCCCGGCCATCATCGGCAGTTATTTGCTCATCGGCGTGCACGAGCAGCAGTCGGCCCGCGTGGCGCTCGACGAGTCGCTCCAGCGCAACGCCGACATCCTGGCGCTGGGCATGCAGGAATCGTTGTGGAACATGAATTCGGAATCGGCCCATTCGCTGGTCGAATCGGTCATGCGCGACCGCTCGGTGCTGCAGGTGCAGGTGGTCGGCCAGGCCGACGCCCAGTTCATGCACGTGCGCTCGCCGCGCCAGGCGACCGGCAACGTCTATCGCGCCGAACGCGAGATCCTGGTGCGCGGCGAAAAGATCGGCCGCATCATGGTCGAAATGGACGACGCCCGCAGCCAGCAGGAATTGCGCGAAAAGCAATGGTCCTATGTGTTCGTGCTGGCCGCGCAGCTGACCGTGTCGCTGCTGCTGATCGTGCTGTTCCTCAATTCGCGCCTGATCAAGCCGCTGCGCAAGCTGATGCGCTTTTCCGACCGCCTCTCGCGCGGCGACTTCGAGACCCGGCTCGACCTGGCCGGCAGCGACGAGCTGGGCCGCCTGGCCCAGCAGCTCGAGCAGATGCGCGTGGCCATCAAGCGCCTGTTCGAGGACGTCGGCCAGCGCGAGGAGCGCTTCCGCACCATCGTCACGCAGGTGCCCGGCGCGGTGTTCCGCTTCCGTCCGGACGGGCCGATCGATTTCGTCTCGGACGCCATCGAGGACATCTCCGGCTATCCGGCCGCCCAGTTCATGCTGGGCAACACCGACGCCTGGACCAACCTGATCGCGCCGCAGGACCGCAAGCGCCACCGCCGCGCGGTCGCCCAGGCGCTCGGCGACGGCCTGCCGTACGAGATCGAATACCGCATCGTCGACGCCGCCGGCACCGAGCGCTGGCTGGCC
This sequence comes from Duganella sp. AC237, assembly GCF_979254035.1. NCBI lineage: Bacteria > Pseudomonadati > Pseudomonadota > Betaproteobacteria > Burkholderiales > Oxalobacteraceae > Duganella > Duganella sp. AC237. The sequence continues at coordinate 2,440,507 of NZ_CEEDEW010000003.1, forward strand.
GAGAACGGCCAGCCGCAGCCGCGCGGCGCCGACGGCAGCTCGCCGTGGGTCGACGGCATCATCGCCGACATCAGCCAGCGCAAGCACAACGAGATGCGCATCGAGGGCCTGCTGGCCGAGCAGAGCGCCATCCTCGACAACGTCATGTTCGGCGTCATGTTCGTGCGCAACCGGCACATCGTCTCGGTCAACCGCCGCTGCGAGGAGTTGTTCGGCTACGAGCCGGGCGCGATGACGGGCGCCTCGACGGCCATCCTGTTCCCCGACCCGTTTGAGTACGAGGCGGCCGGCGCGCGCCAGTACCCGTCGCTGGCCGAGGGCGATTACTTCAACGAGGAGCGCAACTACCGGCGCCCGGACGGCTCCACCTTCTGGTGCATGGTCAGCGGCTACGCGCTCGACAAGCACCGCGCCAACGAGGGCAGCATCTGGGTCTACGCCGACATCAGCGCCCGCAAGGAGGCCGAGGAAAAGCTGCGCCTGTCGGCCACCGTCATCGAGCACATCGCCGACGGCGTGGTGGTGCTCGACAGGGACGGCACGATCGTCGCCATCAACCCGGCCTTCAGCCAGATCACCGGCTATTCCGAGGCCGAGGCGCTGGGCCGGCACTACACCTTGACGCGCTCGGGCCGCCACGAGCAGCAGTTCTACGACGCCATGTGGCAGGAACAGGTCGACACCGGCTTCTGGCGCGGCGAGTTGTGGAGCCGGCGCAAGAACGGCGAGATGTACCTCGAATGGCTGACGGTGAGCGCGGTGCGCGACAGCCGTGGCGTGGGCACGCACTACGTCGGCGTCTTCAGCGACATCACGAAGGCCAAGGAATCGCAGGAAAAGCTCGACCACCTGGCCCACCACGACCCGCTGACGGCGCTGCCGAACCGGCTGCTGTTCCACGACCGCCTGCAGCACGCGCTGCTGCGCGCGGCGCGCGACGGCGAGCAGCTGGCGCTATTGTTCATCGACCTCGATCGCTTCAAGAACGTCAACGACACCCTCGGCCACCACATCGGCGACGAGCTGCTCAAGCAGGTCGCCAACGCGCTGCTCGAGCGCCTGCGCGAGGGCGACACCCTGGCGCGCCTGGGCGGCGACGAATTCATCGTGCTGCTCGAGGATATCGACAACCAGTTCGGCGCCAGCCAGGTGGCCGAAAAGCTGGTGCAGATGTTCGACCAGCCGTTCATGGTGGCCGGCCACGAACTGTTCGTCACCTGCAGCGTGGGCATCAGCCTGTTCCCGGACGACGCCACCGACCTCAATATGCTGATCCGCAACGCCGACGTGGCGATGTACCAGGCCAAGGCGCGCGGGCGCAACGGCTACAGCTTCTACGCGCCGTCGATGACGGGCGAGGGCGTCGAGCGCCTGCGCCTGGAGACCTTCCTGCGCCGCTCGATCGAAAAGGACGAGGTCTTCCTCAATTATCAACCGCAGGTGGAGATCGACAGCGGGCGCCTGATCGGTGTCGAGGCGCTGGTGCGCTGGAACCATCCGGAGCTGGGCCTGATCCCGCCGATCCGCTTCATTCCGCTGGCCGAGGACACGGGCTTCATCAACCAGCTGGGCAAGTGGGTGCTGGAGGAGGCCTGCCGGCAGATGGTGCGCTGGCAGGCGGCCGGGCTGCACGTGCCCAAGATCGCCGTCAACCTGTCGGCCAAGCAGTTCGAGCGTGGCAGCATCGTCAACATGGTGGCCGACATCCTGCGCGAGACGGGACTCGAACCCCAGCGCCTGCAACTGGAAGTGACCGAATCGGTGATCATGAACACCGGCGACGCCATGGTCTTCATCAACGACCTGCACTCGATCGGCGTCGGCCTGGCGATCGACGATTTCGGCACCGGCTACTCGTCGCTGGCTTACCTGAAGCAGCTGCCGGTGCAGACGCTCAAGATCGACCGCTCCTTCATCAAGGACATCTCGACCGACGCCAACGACGAGGCGATCGCCATCGCCATCATCCAGCTGGGCAAGAGCATGAATTTGTCGGTCATCGCCGAGGGCGTGGAGACCGAGGAGCAGGCCGCCTTCCTGCTGCGCCACGGCTGCCACCTGGCCCAGGGCTACTTCTACAGCAAGCCGCTGGCCGCCGCCGACATGCTGGCGCGCTGGCGCCCATAAAATCGGAGACCTCCAATGCATGGAGATAGAAAAAGTTCGCGCCGCCGCTTCCTGTTCGGCGGCGTGGCCGCTGCCGGCGCGCTGGTGGTCGGCTGGGGCGTGCTGCCGGCGCGCCAGCGCCTCGACAGCGCGCATCCGCTGCCGCTGACGGGCGGCGCGCTGGCGCTCAACGGCTGGGTGGGGCTGGCGCCGGACGGCACGGTGACCGTCGCCATGCCGCGCAGCGAAATGGGGCAGGGCGTGCACACGGCGCTGCCGATGCTGGTGGCCGAGGAGATGGACGTGCCGCTGTCGGCCATCCGCCTGGTGCAGGCGCCGATGGATAAAATTTTCGGCAACGTCGCCATGCTGCGCGACGGCCTGCCGTTCCACCCCGACGACGACGGCCGCCTGAAGGCGGTCGCGCAATGGACCGTCGGCAAGGTCGCGCGCGAGCTTGGCCTCATCATCACCGGCGGTTCGTCGAGCGTCAAGGACGCCTGGGGACCGATGCGCGAGGCCGGCGCCACCGCGCGCGCGATGCTGGTGGCCGCCGCCGCCGACCTGTGGAAGGCGCGCGCGGCCGACTGCCGCACCGAGGACGGCCACGTGGTGCACACCGATGGCCGGCGCGTGGCTTACGGCACGCTGGCCGCCGCCGCAGCCACCTCGCGGCCCGGCGAGGTGCGCCTCAAGACGCCGCAGGAATTCCGCCTGATCGGCCGCCCGCAACCGCGCCGCGATACCCCTGCGAAGGTCAACGGACGCGCGGTGTTCGGCATCGACGTGCGCCCCGAAGGCCTGTTGTACGCCGCCGTGCGCATGTCGCCGGTGATCGGCGGCGCCGTCGCCGGTGTCGACACAAACGCCGTGCTGACCATGCCCGGCGTGCTGCGCGTGGTCGATTTTTCCGGCGCGTTGGGGCCGCACGCGGGCGCTGGCGCCGGCGTTGCGGTGGTCGCCAAGACCTGGTGGCAAGCCAGGACGGCGGCACAAGCCTTGCCGGTGCGCTGGGCCGGCGGCCAGAACGCGGGCCTGTCCAGCGCCGGCGTCTACGCCCAATTCGCGGCCCTGCTGGACAAGGAATCCGGCTACGCCTACCACCAGAGCGGCGACATGGACGCCGTCGAAGGGCAGGTTGCCGGCATCGCCAGGACCATCAGCGCCGAGTACCGCGCCCCGTACCTGGCGCATGCCGCCATGGAGCCGGTCAACTGCACCGCGCAGATCAAGGACGGCAAGGTGTACGTGTGGGCGCCGACGCAGTCGCCGGGCTTCGCGGTGCGGGCGGCGGCCACCGCCGGCGGCGTGGAAGTGGAGGACGTGGTGCTGCAAGTGACGATGCTGGGCGGCGGCTTCGGACGCCGGCTCGACGTCGACATGGTCGCGCAGTGCGTGGCGGTGGCGCGCCAGTGCGGCGGCGCGCCGGTGCAGATGATCTGGTCGCGCGAGGACGACACCACGCACGACGTCTATCGGCCGGCCGCGCTGGCGCGCTTTGTCGCCACCCTGGACGCGGCGGGCAATGTGCTCGGCTACGATAATAAATCGGCCAGCGGCTCGGTGTCGCACCAGTTCTTCAAGCGCAACCTGGGCCTGCCGGCCGGTGGCCCGGACAAAACCACCGCCGAAGGCGAATTCGATATGCAGTACGAGTTCGTCAACCAGCGCATCCGCCACGTGATCGTCGACAGCCCGGTGCCGCTGGGGTACTGGCGCTCGGTCGGCCACTCGCACAACGCCTTTTTCAAAGAGAGCTTCATCGACGAACTGGCGCACGCCGCCGGCAAGGACGGCGTCGCGTTCCGGCGCGGCCTGTTGAAGCGCCACCCGCGCCACCTGGCGGTGCTCGACGCCGCCGTGGCCCGGGCCGGCGCCGCGCCCGAGGGCCGCGCGCACGGCGTGGCGCTGCACCAGTCGTTCGGCACCATCGTCGCCCAGGTGGCCGAGGTGTCGGTCGAGGGCACGGAGATCCGCGTGCACCGCGTGGTGTGCGCGATCGACTGCGGCATCGCCGTCAACCCCAACATCATCGCCCAGCAGGCCGAATCGGGCGTGGTGTTCGGCCTGTCGGCGGCGCTGTACGGCGCGGTCACGATCAAGGACGGCAAGGTCGAACAAACCAACTTCCACGACTACCCGGTCGCACGAATGAACCAGGCTCCGGTCGTCGAAACGATTATCATGCCGAGTGCGGAGCATCCCGAAGGCATGGGCGAGCCGGCCACGCCGCCGATCGCGCCGGCGGTGGCCAACGCCGTATTCAAATTAACCGGCAAGCGCTTGCGCAGCTTGCCGCTGACGTTATAGGAGAGTTGGATGAGGACAGCGTTATTGTTGGGAGCATGGTTGGTATCGGCGGTGGCCGGCGCCGCCGAGGTGACGGAAACCGGCAGCTTCACGGTCGGCACGACCGAGGTGGTGGGCTACCGTTTGAGCCAGGAGGGCGCGCCCGATGTCGAGTACTTCATCTCCAAGACCAAGGAACCGGCGCCGCTGGTGCTGCTGATCCAGGGCTCCGGCTGCGCGCCGGTGTTCAGCGGCCTGGATACCTCGCGCCGTTCGTCCAACGTGTTCGGCTACATCGATCTGGCGCAGCAGGGCAAATACGCGGTCATGGTCGTCAACAAGCCGTACGCGCCGAAGGATGCGCCGAACGGCGGCGGCATCATCGCCTGTCCGACCGAATTCAATGACTACTTCACCCTGGAGAACTGGGTGCGCGACCTGGGACGCGCCTACGACCACGCCGCGCAGCAGCCGTGGGTGCGCGCCGGCTCGTCGCTGGTGCTGGGCGCGTCGGAAGGCGCCACCGCCGCCGCCGGCCTGGCCGAAAAAGAGGGCCGCGTGACCGACGTCGCCATCGTCTCAGGCAGCGGCCCGTCGCAGTACTACGACTTCGTCGCCGGCGCCTACGCCGCCGGTGGCGGCGACGAGCAAATCAAGCTGCGCCTGGATGAACTGGAGGCGACGCGCCAGAAAATCGCCGCCGATCCGGATAACGCCAAAATGCTGGCCTGGGGCCACCCGTACAAGCGCTGGAGCAGTTTCTTCCGCGCGTCGTCGACGCAATCGCTGTTGAAATCGCAGGCGCGGGTCTACATCGTCGGCGGCATGAAGGACACCAGCGTGCCGATCCTGTCGGGCGAGGCGATGGCCGCCGAACTCCTGGGCGCCGGCCACGATGTAACGCTGCGCCGCATCCCCAACGCCGGCCACAATCTGCTGCCCGCCGGCGCGGCCGCCGGCAACATGTGGCCCGAGTACCAGCGCATTGTCGAATGGTACGGACGCGACTTGTCCAAGCCGATCGGGTCGCGATAGCGAGCGCCGAGCACACGCTCGGCAAAAAAAATGTTGACATCGCCGCCCGTTCGTTTATTCTTACTGCATCGTTACAGTAAATCGATACAGTATTCACTGAAAGACACGTAGGGCGGATTAGCGCAGCGTAATCCGCCATGCATGCGCCATCGACGGCTCACGGCGGATTACGGCTTCGCCTAATCCGCCCTACGTGATTTAGAAATATTGGCAGCAAGCATGCAACGGGGTTCGCCCCCTATTTTTTAGCGGTTTACTGTAACGTTACAGTAAACCGTTGCAGTACCAAGAAGATAAATATAAGATACGGAGACAATGATGACTGGAACAACCATGCCCGGCGCGACGCGCTGCCGGCCCACCCCGATCGCCGCAGCCGTGGCGCTGCTGTGGATCGGCGCCTTGCCCGCGCAGGCGCAACAAGCCGCCGGCCAAGCCAGCGCGGACACCCCCGCCCAGCCCAAACTGGAATCGGTGGTCGTGACCGCCAACCGCCGCGTCGAAAAACTCGAAGACGTGCCCGCCTCGATCTCGGTGCTGGGCGAGGAATACATGCAGCGCAACAACGTGCGCGAACTGGTCGACATCATCAACCTGTCGCCCGCGCTGTCGATGTCGGTCGGCACCCAGGTCGGCACCAACAGCATCAACATGCGCGGCATCGGCACCACCTCGAACAACCTCGGCATCGAGGGCGACGTCGCCATCATGGTCGACGACATCCCTTACGCGCAAACCCAGCAAGCGTTCCGCGACATGTCCGACATGGCCCGCGTCGAAGTGCTCAAGGGCCCGCAAAGCACCTTGTTTGGCAAGAGCGCGATCGCCGGCGCGGTGGTGATGACGACCAAGCCGATCGGCGCAGGCCCGATGCAGACCAAGGTAAGTCTCTATCACACCAGCGACCAGGAATACCGCGCCTCGGCCTCGCTCAGCGGCCGCCTGTCGGACACGGTCGGCCTGCGCCTCTACGCCAGCAAGACCAACTTTCCCGGCTTGCTGCACAACCTGACCAATGACTCGATGCAAAACGGTTCCGGCGGCAAGACCTTCATGGCCAAGCTGCAGTGGAAGATCTCGCCGGACCTCGACGTATTGATCACGCCGCGTTACGACCACTCCCGCGCGACCGGCAACACGGAAGCCATCACGTCGATCGGCGAGGGCGTCGGTTATCTGTACAACCGCAAATACACAGCGCTGTCGAACACCGAAATTCTGCGCGGCATAAACGTCAGCCGCTGGAACCGCCAGATCCGCAACGACTCGCCGACCGGTCTGGACGCGACCGATCGCGCCATCGGCGTGCGCGTCAACTACGCCTTCCCGGACAGCTCGCCGCTGGCCGGCCACGCGCTGACGTCGATCACGTCGGTCGACAACAACCTGTCCGACGACTTCCGCGACAACGACAACATCGACCTGATCTCCACCTTCTACCAGGTCGACGCCAGCGGCAAGCCGTCCGGCATCGCCGAGCCGCCGATGATCAACGGCACCATCGCCAGCAAAACGTCGACCCAGGAGTTCCGCCTGACGTCGCCGGATGGCGGCGACTTCCGCTACCTGGTCGGCGTATGGATCGCGCGCAATTCGCTGTATCGCACCTACCTGCGCGGCAACGCCTTCGTCAAGGAAACCAATTACACCAACTACGACACCAACTCGGGCAGCCTGACGCACGCGATCTATGCCAACACCAATTGGGATTTCGCGCCGAAGCAGAGCCTGAGCGCCGGCTTGCGCTTCAACCGCGAGGCCAACGACTACCTGTTCCACACCGTCGACAGCCTGTCGTCGAGCGCGCCGGACAACGTGCACACCGGCGAGCACCTGTACATCGCGCCGCAAAACAAGGAAAACGCCGTCACCGGAAAACTCGGCTACACCTACCATCTGAACGACGAGATGATGGTGTACGGCACCACCTCCACCGGCCACAAGGGCGTTGCCTACGACATGACCAGCGGCGCCAACAACGTCAACGTGTTTTCCCGCCTGCCGCTGGCGCCGGAGAAGGCCACCAGTTTCGAGGCCGGCTTCAAGGCCAACCTGTGGAACAACCGCGCCACCTTCAACGCGGCCATTTTCCAGACCCGCTTCCGCGACTACCAGACCTCGGCCACCGAGCGCTTCACCGACGGCAGCCAGGCCAGCGTGTTGTACAGCATTCCATCGCTGCAAACGCGCGGCTTCGAGGCCGACGCCACGGTGCTGGCGACGCGCTCGCTGCTGCTCAACGCCAGCATGGCCTACACGCGCGCCGTGGTGCGCGACTGGAACCAGGGGCCGTGCTACAGCGGCGCCACCGATTGCACCGTGCCCAACGAGCTGGTGCCCGGCTCCTTCCTGCGCGACGCCAGCGGCGGCATGATGCCGAACGCGCCCAAGTGGAAACTCAACCTGGGCGGCGAATACACGCTGCCGCGCCTGGCCGGCTTGCCGGTGGTGGCCGCGATCAACGCCCAGTGGCGCACGCAGTCGACGGTGCAGGGCGCGATCAGCCAGGACCCGTCGCTGGTGCGGCCCGGTTATGGTATTTTCGACCTCGGCGCCTCGTTCAAGGACGTCAAAGGCCTCTATAAACTGTCGATCGGCGTGAAAAACCTGTTCGACCACCATTACGAATCGGGCAGCAGCGGTTCCTTCCTCAACTTCAAGCGGGCCGGCGGCGGCCCCGACATCCGGTCCTATGGCTGGAAGCCGGCCCGCGACGCGTTCCGCTACGCCACCATCCGTCTGGATGTGGCGTTCTGAACGCATAACACTTCACAAGGACATCATGAGCGAATCCAAGATTCAGGACGTAGCGAGACTGGCCGGCGTATCGACCACCAGCGTCTCGAATTTCCTGAACAACCGTATGGGGCAGATGCGGCCCGATACCCAGCGCAAGATCCAGCAGGCGATCGAGCAGCTGGGCTACCGGCCCAACAACGCCGCGCGCCAGTTGAAGACCGGGGTCGCCTCCATGGTCGGACTGCTGGTGCCGTCGCTGGCCAATCAGTTCTTCGGTTCGCTGGCCTGCGCGGTGGAGACGGCCGCCGCGCGCCACCAGTGCCACGTGATGACCTTCAGCACCTTCCGCGATCCGGAGCGCGAGCGCGCCGTCATGGCCGATCTGCTGGCCTACGGCGCGCAGGGCATCATCACCGGCTCCGCGCTCAACGACACCGGCCACCTGGTCGGCATGACGGCGCGCTGCCCGGTGGTGGCGTTCGACATCAAGCGCTCCGACGACAGCCATGAGCGCATCACCACGATCTCGGTCGACAACGTCGCCGCCACCACCATGGCGGTCGAGCATCTGGTGGCGCTGGGCCACCGCGCCATCGCGCTGGTGACGCCTCCGCCATACACCCTGAATCGCCAGGACCGTGTCAAGGGCTTCGAGCAGGCGGTGGCGGCGGCCGGCATCAGCGGCGAGCTGGTGATCGCCGACGCCACCGACGCCCCGGCCGACCTGCACGGCGACACCCGGCTGTTCGAGCTGGGACGCAGCGCGGCGTCGCTGTTGCTGGCCGCGCGCAGCAAGCCGACGGCGGCCATCGCCATCAACGACATGATGGCGATCGGGATCGGCATCGGCCTCAAACAGCTGGGCAAGCGGCTGCCGCAGGATTTTTCGCTGATCGGCATCGACGATATTTTCTTCTCCGCCGCCAACGACCCGCCATTGACGACGTTGCGCCAGCCGATACAAGCCATGGCCGACGCCGCCGTCCAGCGCATCCTGGCGCCGGGCGCGGCCGGCGTCGGCGGCGAGTTGTTCGCGCCGGAGCTGATCGTCCGGGCGTCGACGGCGGCGCCACCCAAATAATTCACTCCCCAACCACTCATTAGAAAGAACATCGCCATGGAACTTATCGGAAAACGCGCTCTCGTCATGGGCGGCGCCTCGGGCATTGGTAAAGCCAGCTCGCTGGCGCTGGCGCAGGCCGGCGCCGACGTCGTGCTGACCTATTGGAGCAGCGCCGACGAAGCACAGGAAGTCGTCGCGCAAATCCGCGCCCTCGGCCGCCAGGCCCAGGCGATCAAGGCCGACCTGACCGACGGCGCCATCGCCGAACGCGTGTTCGCCGAAGCCGAAGGCGCCATCGGCGAGGTCGACATCCTGTTCGCCAACATCGGCGGCTTGATCCAGCGCTGCCGCGTGGCGGACATGCCGCTGACCTTGTGGAACGAGGCCATGAACCTCAACCTCACCAGCACCTTCCTGATCTGCCAGGCGGCGGTCAAGCGCATGGAGCCGCGCGGGCGGGGCGCGATCATCACCATGTCGTCGCTGGCCGCGTTCGACGGCGGCGGTCCCGGTTCGGCGCACTACGCCGCGTCCAAGGCGGCCGTCGCCACCTTCACGCGCGCGCTGGCCAAGGAGGTCGGCCCGGCGGGCGTGCGCGTCAACGGCGTCTCGCCGGGGTTGATCGCCACGCGCTTCCACGACACGTTTAACACTCCGGCCAACCGTCAGGCCATCGCCGAGCGCACGCCGGCCCGCCGCGAAGGCGCGCCCGAGGACGTGGCCAACGTGGTCGTGTTCCTGGCGTCCGAGCGCGCCGCCTTCCTGGCTGGCGAAATCGTCCAGGTCAACGGTGGCCTGGGCCTCTACTGATTCCTTTCGGAGCAATCGATGAACCAAACCCTTTCACGGCGCCGCTTCCTCGGCGCCGCGGCCCTCTCTTTGCCCGCGTTTTCGTTGACGGACGCGCTGGCGCAGGACGCGCTCGAATCGCTGGGCACCATGCAGGGCAAGGCGGGCGCCGGTCCGCATCCGCTGGAAACGCTGATGAAGGCGCATCCGGCGGCGTTGCGCGCCGAACTGCGCGGCGTCCATCCGCGCGTCTACACCACCAAGGCCGGCCTGGACGCGTTGCGCCAGCGCGCGCAAGGCGAGGGGCGCGACAAGTGGCAGCAGGCGCTGGCCGGCCTGACCGCGCTGCGCACCGCGCCGGCCGCCGCGCCGGCGCAAAAACGGCGCGCCCAGAACAACACCGCCATCGGCATCATCGGCGCCGCGCTGGCCTACCAGATCGAGGGTGACGCCAAATACCTGGAGGCGGCCAAGCGCTACATGGACGCGGCGGTCAGCTACGAGGTATGGGGCTACACCTACAGCAAGCCGGATATCGACCTCGCCGCCGGCCATCTGCTGTACGGCCTGGGCGCCGGCTACGACCTGCTGTACGACGCGCTGACGGAAGAAGAACGCAAACGCTATCGCGACAAACTCATACGCCAGGCGACCATCCTCGCCAAACACTTCACGCCCAAGCCAGGCAAATCGTATTCATACAGCCAAAACCACTGCTTCATCCCGATCGCCGGGCTGGCGGTGGCCGCCTACGCGGTCTGGGACGACACGCCGGAAGCGGCCAATTGGGCGGCGCTGTCGCGCGCCATCTTCAGCCGGGTGCTGGAAGTGGCGTCGCCGGACGGCTATTTCTACGAGGGCGTGGAGTACTGGATCTTCTCGATGCCGTGGATTATCCACGCGCTTGACGCCTTCGCCCACGCCGCCGGCGACGATATGTACGACACGCCGGCCCTGAGCAAGGCGTACTTGTATATGGCCCATTCGATCACGCCCAACGGCCAGGACATCTACGACTTCGGCGACGCCTTCGAAGGCGCCATCACCCGCTCGCGCGTAGGCGAGGAGCCGGCCCGCACGCACCCGGGCGGCAAGCTCAATTCGAACTACAACCTGCTATACCGGCTGGCCGCGCGCTTCAAGAGCTCCGAGGCGCAAGGCGTGGCCGACTGGATGGCATCGCTGGGCCACGTTTGCGCCGAAGACTTTTGGACCTTGCTTTGGCGAGATCCGGCGCTGAAGTCGTCGCCGATGTCGGCACTGACGCCGCACCATCACTTCGACGACCTGGGCACGGTCTACTGGCGCAGCGACTGGACGCCGAAGGCCACCGCCTTCGCCTTCCGCGCGGGACCGCCGGAGGGCCACCATGTCGCCGCCATTCTCGACAAGCTGCCGGACTGGCATCTGGAGATGGGTCACGCGCATCCGGACGCCGGCAGCTTCATTCTGTACGGCGGCGGCACCTACCTGACCGGGCCGATGGGCTATGCGGGCATCCCCAAGAGCGACCTGAGCAACACCTTGCTGATCGACGGCCAGGGCCAGGCCAACGAAGGCGGCGGGCATGACGCCTTCCGTGGCTACCCGTACGCGCGCCTCGACGCCATCCAAATTGTCAACGCAAAGCTGGAGCGCGGCCGCGCCGACATCGTCGCCCAACTGGCCGGCGCCTACCGGCCGGAACTCGGCGTGGAGAAACTGGAGCGCCGCTTCAGCTACGCGGGTGGCGTCTGGACCGTGACCGACACGCTGCGCGCCAGCAAACCGGTGGTGCTGACGGCGCTGGTGCACGGCGACCGCGACATCGCCAAGACCGGTGCGCGCAGTTTCGTCGTGGCGGGCAAGCCCAAGTCGCTGAAGGTCGCCGTGGCGACGACCACGGCGCGCGCCGAGATCGCGCCTGGCGTGCTGGTGGCGGCGGGGCCGCCGGGCAATGTCGACAAGGGGCCGAGGGAGGAACGCGGCACGGTGCTGAAGCTGTCGCTGCCGGCCGCCAAAGACGCCACCCTGACCACCACCCTGACGTTCTGAAGAGGCTGCGCATGGGAATCCCCGATGTCGTAACGGTGGGCGAAGCGATGGCCCTGATGATCGCCCGCGAGCCCGGCCCGCTGGAGGCGGTGCGCGAGTTCGAACGTGCCACCGCCGGCGCCGAGTTGAATGTGGCGGTGGGGCTGAGCCGGCTGGGCTTCAAGGTCGGATATCTGAGCCGGCTGGGGCAGGACAGCCTGGGACGCCACTTGCGCGCGTTCATGGAGGCCGAGGGGCTGGATCTGCGCCACCTGCGCATGGATGAAGACAGCCCCACCGGCTTCATGCTCAAGCAGATGGCGGAGGACGGCGCCGATCCGCAGGTCGAGTACTTCCGGCGCGGGTCGGCCGCCAGCCGCCTGTCGACTTTGGACATGCCGGAGCAGGGCGACGACTTCCAGCAGGCTCGCGTGCTGCACCTTACCGGGATATCGCCGGCGCTGTCGGCCGGCTGCCGCGAGCTGGTGTTGGCCATGGCAAGGCAGGCGCGCGCCGACGGGCGCCTGGTCTGCTTCGACCCCAACCTGCGGCCGCGCCTGTGGCGCTCGCAGGCGGAGATGGTCGCCACCGTCAACGCGCTCGCCAGCCAGGCCGACGTGGTGATGCCGGGCCTGGCCGAGGGCCGGCTGCTGACGGGCCGGCAGGACGCCGTCGAAATTGCCGCCTACTACCTGGAACGGGGCGCACGGCAGGTGGTGGTCAAGCTCGGGCCGGAGGGCGCTTACGCCGCCGACGCGAACGGGCGCGCCGACACTGTTCCCGGCTGCCCGGTGCGCACGGTGGTCGATACGGTCGGCGCAGGCGACGGCTTCGCAGTCGGCGTCATCAGCGCGCTGCTCGACGGTTTGCCGCTGCACCAGGCGGCCGCGCGCGGCAACGCCATCGGCGCGCGGGTGGTGCAGTTTCGCGGCGACTGCGAAGGCTTGCCGACGCGCGTCCAACTCGCGGCAGCCTGACAGGCGCTGACATAAAAAATAATGGAGACAATCGCATGACAACAATCAAAGGTTTGCGCTGGCTGGTCATTACCCTGGTCGCCATCGCCACCATCATCAACTACATCGACCGCTCGGCGCTGGCGGTGATGTGGCCCGGCATCGCGTCCGAGCTGGGCATGGACAAACGCGACTACGCCAACATCGTCACCGTGTTCCTGATCGGCTACGCCATCGGCCAGTCGCTGTTCGGCAAACTGTTCGACGCGCTGGGCACCCGGATCGGCTTCCTGCTGTCGATCCTCGTATGGTCCGGCGCCATCGCGCTGCACTTCGTGGCCCGCTCGGCGATGACGTTCGGCCTGTTCCGCGTGCTGCTGGGCGTGGGCGAGGCGGGCAACTGGCCCGGCGCCACCAAGGCCATCGCCGAATGGTTCCCGGTGCGCGAGCGGGCGCTGGGGCAGGGCATCTTCGGCGCCGGCGCCTCGCTGGGATCGGTCATCGCGCCGCCGCTGGTGGCCTTCCTGTACGCTTATGTGGGCTGGAAAACCACCTTTCTGCTGATCGGTTCACTGGGCTTTTTGTGGATCGTACCGTGGCTGATCGTCTACAAGTCCGGTCCCGGCACGCATCCGTGGGTCAGCGCCGAGGAGCGCGAGTACATCCTCACCGGCCAGCGCCCCGGCACAGCGGCCGCGCAGGACGACTATGTGCCGACCCTGCGCCAGCTGCTGCGCCATCGCCAGAGCTGGAGCGTGATCGCCGCGCGCTTTTTCATCGATCCGGTGTGGTGGCTGTTCGTCAGCTGGCTGCCGCTGTACCTGAACGAGCGTTTCCACTTCGACGTCAAGGAAATCGGCATGTTCGCCTGGGTGCCGTATGTGGGCGCGGCGGTCGGCGCCTTGTCCGGCGGCTGGTTCTGCGGGCACCTGCTGGCGCGCGGCTGGAGTGTCAACCGCGCGCGCAAGTTCGTCATCGGCCTGGGGCTGGTGATCATGCTGCCGGCGTTGTTGTTCAGCGCGGCCGCCGAGACGCCGCTGCTGGCGGTGCTGTCGATCGGCGTGATCCTGTTCGGCTTCCAGGCCGCCATCACCAACATCCAGACCTTGCCGAGTGATTTCTTCTCGGGCAAGACGGTCGGCTCCCTGGCCGGCTTGAGCGGCACCTCGGCGGTGCTGGGCGTGATCATCTGCATGCAGCTGGTGCCGGTGTTGACGACCGGTGGCGACTACACCCCGTTTTTCATTCTCGGCGCGATGCTGCTGCCGCTGGTTTTCCTCTCGATCTGGCTGGGCGGTCCCGTGGTCCGCGTACAGCCGAAACACTAACCCGGAGACATGCATGAAAAAATCGATTTACATCAGATTGCTGCTGGCCGCGCTGTTGACGGTAGGGCAGGTCGGCGCGCACGCCGCCGGCGCCAAGGTCAGCGCCTCGGAAGCCGTTGAGAAACAGGACAATGGCGTGTTCCTCAAGAAGCACGAAGCCATCCTCGCGCGCGGCAAAAGCGGGCCGGTCGGTCTGCTGTTCCTGGGCGACTCCATCACCGAGCGCTGGCGCATTGCGCCGGAAATATGGGAGAAGTACTACGGCGCTTACCAGCCGGCCAACTTCGGCATCGGCGGCGATCGCACGCAGCACGTCATCTGGCGCATCGAGCACGGCGAACTGGATGGGCTATCGCCCAAGGTCACGGTGCTGATGCTAGGGACCAATAACAGCCTCGATTACACGGCCGAGGAAATCGCCGCCGCCGACCGTAAGATCGTCGGCATGATACGCGCCAAGCTGCCGGAGACGAAGATCCTGGTGCTGGGTATCTTCCCGCGCGGCCCGCGCGAGCGCGACGGCTCGCCGGTGACTGAAAAGAGCGTTGCCGAGGCGGCCAAGCGGATGCAAACCATCGACGCCGTCAACCGTGATCTGGCCGCGCTGGACGATGGCAAGACGATCCGCTTCCTGAATATTAATTCCGTCTTTACGGACAAGGACGGCCGCATTCCGTCGGCCATCATGCCCGACCAGCTGCACCCCGGACCTGCCGGTTACCAATTGTGTGCCGACGCCATGCAACCTATGCTCAAGGAGATGTTGAAATGATCGCCGCCATCCGATACACCGCAGTAGCCTTGCTCGCAGCCGCGCTGTCGCCGGCCGGCGCGCAAGGGTTCACGCCGGAAGCCACGTTGCAACGCCTGTTCGCGCTCGAGGGTAATTCGCCTTATCCGTCGCCGTATACGGGCACGCTGAACTTCAGCGCTCTCAACTCGAAATACGCCTCGCCCAACGGCCATGGCTATCGCAACGAATTGAAGGTCACCGATCGCGAGCGCCTGAGTTTAGCCGACACGCGCGAACACTTCGCGGCCCGCATCACGGCCACTTTGCCGAACGTCGCCAAGACCATCGTCGCGCAGTACCACGTGGAGGGACTGGACACGATACTCAAGGTGTACGTGCAGGACACCGCAGACAAGCAGGGACTCGACGGCAAGAGCGGCAACGGCGTGTTCGACATCCTGGTGCGCATTCTCGGCGTCGACGGCAAGGAAGCGACGACCGCGCTGGGCACGGTGCGCTCCGGCGAGAGCTTCGACCTCGATATCGTGCTAAATGCCGGCGAGACGCAAGTCATCGCCCGCACGGCCAACGGCGGTACCTTGAAGACCCCGCTCACACGCATCCGGCCGGACACGCGCAAGATCTACTTCAAGTTCGGTGACTATCTGCAGGCGCGCGACCCGGTCACCGGGGAGCACACCAGCAGCCCGGAAAAATGGGACGAATACTACCGTCAGAATCACATCGACAGCAGCCATATCCGCTTCAGCCAAACCATCTTCGAACGCCAGGGAGTGCAGCCATGACCACCACAGTCTCCCCACAAACGCTGGCGACGTTGAAAACCATCGCCACCTCCACCATCACGACGCTGCTGTACAAGCGCGGATTCCGTAACGTGTTCATCCAGGGCGCGCGGCCGTTGAAGCCGGGGCAGCGCCTGGCCGGTCCGGCGTTCACCTTGCGCTACATTCCGGCGCGCGAGGATCTCGACGGGCTTGACGCCTTTCTCGACCCGCGCCATCCGCAGCGGGTGGCGGTCGAGGAAATCCCGGCCGGTGCGGTGCTGGTGATGGATTGCCGGGGCGATGTCACGGTGGCCGCGGCCGGCAGCATCCTGGCAACCCGCATGCAGGTGCGCGGCGTGGCCGGCATCGTCGCCGACGGCGGCCTGCGCGACGCCACCGGCATCGCAAAACTGGAGATTCCGGCCTGGTGCTCGGGGCCGTCGGCGCCGACCAACCTGATTCGGCACCACGCGCTCGACCTGAACGCCCCCATCGGCTGCGGCGGGGTGGCGGTCTACCCGGGCGACATCATGGTCGGCGACGACGACGGCGTCGTTTGTATCCCGTCCCACCTGGCGGAGGAGATTGCGCGCGACGCCGTGCCGATGGAGCGGTACGAAGACTTTGTGCTGGAGCGGGTGCGCGGCGGCGCCAGCATCACCGGGCTGTACCCGCTCACCCAGCCGGAGAACCGCGCGCTGTTCGAGGCGTGGCTAGAGCGCCAGAGCGCAGAGGAGTAGGTGTCTGGAATCGGTAGTTGTTACAAAGTGCGTATATTGGGGGCGATCTGATCGGGTATAGTTTTTCATCTGAACAAGATTGCTTTCCAAATGAGCTTTGAATCCCGCCGCGCGAAAGCGCTGGAACTGTTGAAAGCAACCGCCATGTGGCCCAGCAACTACGAGCCGCCGATATTGCGGGCCTTATGGAAACTCGGGTTCAAGATTCCGCCACCGCACTTTGTGCCGTTTTGGAAGATAACCCTGTTTGCGTCCCTGTGGTTCGGCGGCGCTTGGGGCGTCGTCATGTGGCTGACAGTGTGGTCGCGGCAAGGCGTCGCCTTTAACGCCGCGCTCTGGATCGCCGCTGCGGCGGGGCTATGCTTCGGCCTGTGCATGTCGCTCTACTACGCCCATGGCCGGCGCAAGCACCGTTTGCCCGAATGGTCGTCGCTCGATTGAATGGATAAGTGATGCCAGCTGGTTCGACGGTGCTAACGTCTCTACTCTTGCTCGTTCTCGGCCAGACGGCTGGGGACGCGGCCGGCACAAGCGCCGACGCGCCCGCGTTCGGCCCTCTGCCCGGCACCGTCTGCACCGCAGTCGGGAAAGCCGTCGACGAAAAAGGTTTTGTTCGCATTGGTGGCATAGAACAATGGGTGCGGATCAAGGGCGCCAGCTGCGCCAAGCCTGTCGTTGTGATCGTCCACGGCGGTCCCGGCAACCCTAACACCCCTTTCGCCGACAACCTCTTCAAAGCCTGGGAAAAAGACTACACCGTGGTCCAATGGGACCAGCGTGGCGCCGGCATGACCTTCGGCCGCAATCCCGTGACGGACGATGAGCCGTTGGTGCCAGAGCGTCTGCGCGACGATGGCGTCGAGGTCGCGCGGTATGCGGCCAAGCGCTTCGGCAAGCAAAAGGTGATCCTGATGGGAGGATCGTGGGGCTCGGTGATCGGGACGTACATGGCCAAGTCCCATCCAGAGGTGTTTTGTGCCTACGTCAGCACCGGACAGGTGGTGAACCGGTCCGGCGAGCGCGCCAGCTACCAAGCTACGCTGGCGCTGGCGCGCGCCGCCAACGACGCCGACTCGGTGGCCAAGCTCGAAGCGCTGGGGCCGCCGCCATGGACCAATCCCCGCAACCTCGGCATCCTGCGCCGCGTGATGCGCAAGCAGGAAGCGCTGCGCACCGAGCCGGCGCCGAAAACGTGGTGGGTTTTCTCGCCGGAGTACACGACCGCCAAGGCGGAGGCCGACTACACGGCGGGCGAGGACTACTCCTGGCTGCAATACGTCGGCATGAAGGGCGACGGGATCGCCTCGAAGATCGATCTCTATAAACTGGGACCGAAATTCGGCGTGCCTTTCTACATGATGCAGGGCCAGGAGGATCTCCTGACGATGCCGGAGCCGAGCAAGCGCTATTTCGACTTCATCGAGGCGCCGAATAAGGAGTTCGTGCTGGTGCCGCGCGCGGGGCATGATCCGAACCAGCTGATGCTGGATGCGCAATACGGGGTGCTTAGGGAGCGAGTTGGCGATTGTCATTGAGCACGGGCGCGTCGGTCTGTTCGATGTGCATGCCCCGGCAACTTAGAGTGGGTTTCGCGACGCCCATATTCGGCCAGAACCGACACTATAGAAGATTTAAGAGAGAGTGGAGACTGATTTGATTTCGTTATTGTTCGCCTTTGCGGTAGGGTACGCGCTAGGCAGGTTTGTCACTCGGAAATGGCGCCCTTTCGTGCTTTGCTTACCTGCCAGCACGGTGGCCTATCTAGTCAGCAAGGTTGTTCTGACAGCCTTGACGTCAGAAGGCATCCAGCTTCTCACTCTTGGGATGTTTGTTATGGTAGGTTTGATGCAGACTCCGATTTTGATGTTCGGGACGTACTGGGCTCGGCGCACGCAAAAGCGCATTGGCTATGAAGCGTGAACCGACCGCACCCGGCCATAAACGGACGGTTGAAATTCTGCATATCTAACAATCTAACTATGTTGCACCTAAGATTTAAAGCGTAGATTGGAAGATAAAATTTTAGAGTTTTCATCCCAAAAATTTAAGGAAAAAAATGTCACGCTGGGACGATGAATTTCGCAATCACCCTTTTCAGTCCCATTGGGAGGCCCTTAAGTCCGAGGTACCTAAATTGACTGTTGACGACATGACTATAGCGACGAATACTCAGGAAGTCGCGCGCCTGCGAAAAGTCATAGCATATTTAGATACTGTAATAGAAGCGGTTGATCCTGAATTGGTACCTCCGTCAACGTGGAGCAACTTTGTCGGACAAGCAGAGGGGTGTCTGCAACAGGTCCGAGCCTATATAAGTAATCGCGATATCGGCCATATCAATAATGCGAATGCCAACGCTGATAATTTGTTAAGTTACGTTAAGCCATATATGGTCACCCCATCAGATGCGGCGAAGGCGGCAAACGCCGCCTTGCTTGCCTATCAACAGCAGGTTGAGTCGCATCTAAGGGCGGTATCTGTGATGGCTGCAAAAATTGGCGATGCCTCCCGAACAGAATTATACTCACTGAAGGAAAGCGCACAATTTGCGCGAGACAGAGCTGATGAGATTCGGGCATTAAGGGTTGTGCTCCTGGAAGGTACTGGCGAACAGCCGTCGGCGGCAGCAGAAATTGAATCACTGCGCAGCAAAGTGCAAGCGGCAGAGGGCGAGATTCAGTCGTATCATCGACGACTCTTTCTTGAGAGCGATCAACCGTCAATTAAGTCTGCAGTAGATCAAGTGGTCAATGCGATCAATCGCGATGTTGAGACAATCCAGAAGACGCTTTTGCTAAATCAAGGAAAAGTCAACGAGTTGGACGTTTTCTATACCCAAATATTTGGTGAATTCGATGCGACCGGCAACCCTATCAGTGGATTGAAGTTGGAGTTAGATCAGCGTACTAAGCAGTTGGGCTTATTTGAAAGCACTCAGTCAGAAAAATATAACGCAATGTATACGCGGATTGAGACTCTATTGCCAGGCGCTACCAGCGCAGGTCTTGCGACAGCTTATCGGGCACTTACACGTTCCTTCAGTACTAAGATCAAAACGAATACAAGGTTTTTTTTTGCTGCGGTTATCGCAATTCCAGTTGTTGCAATGTTATTCTCTGTTGAGAACTTCGCGATATGGCCGCTGTCGGTTTCGTTCACACCGATCAAGACCTACGACGAGTTACTCCGATTTTCTCTTGCTAAAATTCCATTCGTCGCACCCCTAGTTTGGCTGGCTATTTTTGCTTCAATGCGACGAAGCCAGTACGAACGACTTCAGCAAGAATATGCTCATAAGGAAGCACTAGCAAAATCTTATGAGAGCTACAAAAGACAGCTGGACGCCCTTCAGGTTCCGGATGTCGATTCGCTGAAGAAAGAACTTATAGCTAAGGCGGTTGAGGCGGTAGCCTTCAACGCCTCCACAACGCTAAATGGAAATCATAGAGAGGCCTTGCCAGCTGAAGCACTTTTTGATTTCATTCGGGACGAGAAGAACGTAGGCGTTATTGAACGACTGAAAGGCTTAGTTTTTCCTGAGAAGAAGTAATTTTTTAAGAGCGGCCGTTACCTGTTGCAACATGTTCTTAAATTAGCTCTCGAGAGTTTTATCGCAATCTAAACGACATAGCTCGGACGTCCCCAGCGGGGCAAATTCGGTAACAAATGCGAAGGTCCGAAACGAGGCGAATCCGGTTAGTGGCGACTGCGACCGGCTATTCGGAAACGCTCTCCCGAAGAGCAGCTAGCGGCATTCTTTGAATAGCCCGCCCAGGCCTACCACGAGTACCGGTGGCCTAGCGTAGACCGGAAAACTTGGTCGATATTCAATGAGAATAGTTGTCTGGCTTTGAACTGGAATGCATGGCTAAACTAACGAGGAATGCGCGCTAATTTGAGCGTATTGCATTGTTGTAGTAATTAACTTCACGAGGATAGTAACTTTGAATTGGTTAGTGGATGGTGTGGCTCTAGATGAAAAACCTAGACAAGGAGGTGCCCACGCTCTGAAAGGGTTCAGCTTTCAAGCAGGCATAGCATTGGTTCGTCTGACTTGGTTGTTGACCTGCCGCCATAGGATCATTCGATTACGCTACGATGGCGCGCAGGACATCGACCTCAAGTTTGTTGGGGGGGAAGAAGTCTATATTCAAGCCAAGAACTATGGGCAAGGGAACTTCACTCTTCGGCATTTCTATCAAACACTTGCGGGTTTTTCGCGAGACGTTGTCAGTGCACAGAAATTTAATAGCAAGTCTCCCCAGCCGAGCTTTCATTTAATGCTAACCGCAATACCTACACAAGATAGCGCCTTGGAGCTGATTCGCCGGAAGCGTCTATCGGTACACGGTCGGAAAGTGGTCGAAAATATATCGATCAAATACAGGGGAGGGCTTAAGGATGACGAACTGCTTAGGATTGCTGAGGGGCTACTCAAGGAAACCCAATATTTCATAAGCGATATGGGGAATCCGAACGATACACTTCTTGCAATCGCAGGAATGGAATTGGTTAGTTTTGGCATTCTCCCGGAACATGTTGATGCTGCATTAGATCATCTATTGCAGCGGCTGCAAGCGGGCGAGTCTTACTATATCGAAGACGTTGCTGAGTCAATAAATGCATACGTTCCTCCAGCCCATCCGGCCCATCCATTTGGGGCCATGCGGCTATTGCCAGGAAAGGCGCATTTGCCGCCGTTGTCTACCATCAGAAATGACTTTTTCCAAGGCCAGCCAGTCCTCTGGCATGCGATCGCGCACGACTTGGATGTGCTTCGACCGGAGCTGAAGGCAGTTCAGCAAGATGTACTTTCGCATATGCACATTGGGGGCATGGTTGTTGTTGCTGGCCCGACAGGTTCTGGCAAGTCAAGCCTGATTCACAGGGCCGCTTGGAACTTGCACCATGAAGGACAGATAATTGCAATCCACGTTAAGTTCCCTGACAGAGCGGGAAAAGACGAATGGCAGAATATTAGAAGGCTGCGTCAACTGACGAAACGCCCTATATTGTTAATTGTTGATGACGTTTGGCGGCATACATCGTTTCTAGATGTATTTGAAACGTACTCTAGCGATGGGATATTTTTGTTGGGTTCCTCGCGCCCAAACGAATTCCCTGTATCCCTGCCCTCATATGGCCTTTGGCGCCACAATCTAGGGACATTGAGTCCCAGTGTTGCACTTGAGCTGGCTCTTAAGCTTGGAGTACCTGAGCGACCTGTCGGAAAAGGATTGAGCGGGTTCCTCGCGTCCGGCCAGATTTTCGCCTTGTCGCTACACCTTCAGAATTCATCTTTGACGGCTCTAGCCACCAATACTCTCAACTCCCTTGGCACGAGCGGCGTGGAGCTATATCTCGATCTATGCCTGGGCGGCATGTTCGATTTGCCTACACCCAAAGCGCTCATGATTTTGCGCGCGAAAACTTTTTCAGCTAGTTGGCCGGAGAAGAGCTTGCAGGGATTGGTATTTAATAGAGAAGGCAAGAACGATCTGCTGCAAGTTGGCCATGCGCTGCTCGCCAATGCAGTAATCGAACATGCAGAAGATGATCCAATTGCTCGCGCACTTGATCTGGCTGAGCTATGCACGCACGAAAATAACGCAAGCCGCAGTTATGCAATTAAGTTGTTGAGGTTCATAACAAATAAATTTAGTGCAAGCGCCACCACAAGCGTTGATCGAATTATTTATCAGGCCAAGCGCTTGGCGGAAAAGGCTGAATTCGCGGATTCATATCTTCTTGAGGCTATGCTAATCTCAGTAGGTGCAAAAGACGCGGCTGATGCTATTATTTCGAAGACAAACTTTAGCGAAGCACATACGGTGCGCGATGTCTCGTTGCTAATTTCGTTAGCGGAAAAAGATAATTTCGAAGCTGCTTACCCCATCTTGATCTCATACTATCGAAAGAAGCAAAGTCTGGCCGGATTCAAGAGATTTATCTACTTGGTGCGCCGACATGGCGGTGAACAAGAGCTTGATGAATTAGCGGAATTAGCCAACAAGTGGTTAGCGGCGCTGGATTTTCCAGTCCATGAGACCATTGCGACTTTTGACATGTTGGCACTTGGACCAAAATCTGTGCTCAGGAAGCACGTTTACATGGTGAATGAATATATAAGGCGTTGCAAACTCAAGAATAGAGACTTGACGCTAGCGGTAATTCGATTGAGTATCACAGCCAAAATCGAGACGATTGCTATCGCGGTATTTGATGCCGCTCTTGAGGCTGTCAACTCAGGGCAACTGATGCATGATCAGAATGTAGTTCATCAACTTGCGAAATTGGCGAGCACCCGGCTCTCGCATGATATGGCGAGGTGCTCTGCTTCGTATAAATTGCTTCTTAAAAATATGCCGTTGAATGGCTCGGAGATCGACCATTTCTTAGTCCGGACTCTAGCCCACAGTACTCCGAAAGCGGAAATAGAGAAACTTCTGAAAACAATTAATACTTGGCCTGTTACCGGTCTGAACAAGCGAAAGCGTTCGAATATCGAGCATACACTTCATGTGCTCGCCCGGCGCAATGCAAGCGATGACAAGTGACCAATTGACTGTAGACGTTTATGCCACTGATTGAATCCGCAGCCACTAGCGGACGGATTTTGCGTATTCACCCGACGGCAACTAATGGCACTTGGTAGTTGGGATACCGGGATACTCATTAAGAGAGAGAATGCTACTCTCACGTTGGGTGATTTTTCCGAAACCAATGTCTGCAACGGGGCGGAAGAAGCCGTTCATCTTTCGCCGCTAAGGCATTACCCCAACGCATTCCGCATCAACGTCCGCAAATTGCAATCATTCTGCCAGCGCGCCCGCTCCTCGCTGTTGAGCGCCAGCGCCTTCAACTCCTCGTCGCTTTGCTGCGTCTGCGACTGCACCAGACGGTGCGCCAGTCCGCCGTCCGGCAGCATTGTGCCGAAGAAGGTGACCAGCTCGTGATGCTGGATCAATAGGGTAGGGAAGTTCTCCACGTCCAGGTCGCCCACCACATCCGCGTGGTCCTCGATGTCGATCCAGACGAAGAACTTGTCCGGATGGCGCGCGGCCAGTTCCTCGAACGTGGCGCGGTAGGATTCGCACGTGCCGCACCACGCCGCGCACAGGCACGCGACGATCCAGCGGTCGCCCGACAGGGCGGCGGCGACTTGTTGGCGATTGGCGGAATTTAAGGTCAAACTATGCATAGGATCGTCGAATGACAGCGTTCTCAGCGCCCAAAGGAGACATTCTACATGCCCGCGCGGGGTCGCGCCTGCCACCGGGCCGGGTTAAAATACGGGATGCCTATTATTCTTGCCATTGAAACCTCGTCCGAACTGGCCTCCTGCGCGCTGCTGCGGGGCGAAACCGTCATCAGCCGCGTGTCGTCCGGCGTGCGTACCCATTCCCAATCGATCTTGCCGATGATCCAGGAATTGCTGGCCGAAGCCGGCATCGCGCTGAAGGATTGCGACGCGATCGCCTTCGGCTCCGGTCCCGGCTCGTTCACCGGCGTGCGCACCGCCTGCGGCATTGCCCAGGGGCTCGCGTTCGGCGCCAGCCTGCCGGTGGTTCCGGTCGTCACGCTCGATGCGATGGCGCTCGCTTGCCGCCAGCGCCACGGCGCCGCCGACGTGCTGGCCGTGCTGGACGCGCGCATGGGCGAAGTGTATTGGGCGCAATACCGGTTCGAGGCCGATGCGGCCAATATCGCCGAGCCGGCCGCCGTGCTGCCGCCGGCCTTGTCGGCGCCCGATGGAGTGATCCCGCAGGGCGCCCCGGCCGCTTGCGGCAACGGCTTGTCGGCCTATGCCGAAGCGTTCCCCGCCGGCGGCCACGCCGAGGTGATGCCGCACGCGGAGCAAATCGCGCAATTGGCGAGCATCGCCTTCGCCGCCGGCAAGACGGTGACGGCGGCCGAGGCGCAACCGCTGTATCTGCGTAACAAGATCGCCTACACCCAGGCCGAGCGCCGCGATATGGCGCTCGCCAAGGCGGCGGAAGGCGTGGCATGAAGCAGCTGTGGGATCTGGCGCGCTTGAACTACGAGCCGATGCAGAAGACCGACCTGGCCGAGGTGCTTGCGCTGGAGGAGAGTGTCTATCCGCATCCCTGGAGCATGGGCAATTTCGCCGATTCGCTGAGCAGCAATTACGAGGCGTGGGTCTTGCGCGACCAGACCGGCGTGTTGCTGGGCTATTTCCTGCTGATGGCGATTGTCGACGAGGCGCATCTGCTGAACGTGGCGGTGTCGGCCGAGCGCCAGGGGCAGGGACTGGGACGCTTGCTGCTGAACCAGGCGGTGGCCTGCGCGCGCGGGCTGGGCATGACGTCGGTGCTGTTGGAAGTACGGCCATCGAATGAGCGTGCATTGAAGATTTACGAACGCTATGGATTTAAACAGATCGGACGGCGCAAGGGATACTACCCGGCGGCCGATCAGCAACGCGAGGACGCCATCGTTATGCGGTTCGAAATATGAGTCAGACAGCAACCCGCAGCGCGATTTTCCTTGAGGAGATGGGCGTCGGCGCGCATTGGTCTTTGCGCAACCGTCCGGCCGCCCCGGCGCCCGTCGATGCCGCCGAGCCAGCCGCCGAGCCGTCAGTGGATGCCGAGGCTGAGCAGTCTGCGTTCACGCGGGCGGTGATGCAGGCGGTGATGGAACCTCCGGTGGTCGAACAACCGGTTCGCGCGCAGCCAGTCAACGAACAGCCTGTCCGTGCGCAGCCGGTCCACGAGCAGCCGGCCCCGGTAACAGCCCGCGCGCCGATGCCGGAAGTACCTCCTGCCAGCGTTCCGCACGCTGCTCCGGTCGCGACCCCCTCCGCCCCGCGCGCCGACATGGCCGCCGACGACTCGACCGCCTGGTTCGACGAGGCGCCTGTGCCAACCCGCGCCGCGCCGGTCAGCGACGAGGCGATCGCCGCGATGGACTGGGCGCAACTGCGCACCGCCGTCGCCACTTGCACCCGCTGCCAGTTGTGCGCGACGCGGCGCAACGCCGTCAACGGCCGTGGCGCGACCGATGCCTCCTGGATCGCCTTGGCCGCCGGCCCGTCGCGCCTGGACGAGAAAGACAACCAGCCCGTCGCGGGCGAGGCCGGCCAACTGCTCGACAACATGCTCAAAGCCATCGCGCTCAAGCCCGACGCGGACGTGTACGTGACGAATCTGGTCAAATGCCGCCCGGCCGCCGAGGACGGCGCCGACCGCCCGCCGACCATCGACGAGCTGACCGCCTGTCGTCCCTACCTGCACCGAGAGCTGCAACTGACCGGCGCGTCCATGGCGATGACGTTCGGCCAGCACGCCGCCAAGGGCATGATGATGGGGCCGGCCGCGCGCGGCAAGGTGATGCGCTACGGCGCCGCCGAGCTGCCGGTGGTGGCGACCTACCATCCGGACGACCTGCTGCGCCGCCCGGAAGACAAGGCCAAGGCCTGGGGCGATTTGTGTCTGGCGAAGGTGGCCCGTGACTAGGCAGCCACCCACGCCGCCCGACACCGCGCCCGCGAGCTATCAGGCGCGGTTCGAGCAGCGCTGGGGCCACCTGACCCGTCCCCACGTGCGCGCGCTGGCCTGGCTGCTGGACGCGCCCGACCTGCTCGATCCCGCTTCGCCGCACTGGCAGGGCCGCATCGCCACTGTGGGCGCGATGACGCAGGACACCGCCGATTGGCTGGCCGCGCTGGAGCAGGACCCGATCCCGCTGGAAGCGGCGCTTGGCGCCCGGCACTACTCCCGCCTGGGCTTGTATGCGGAAAAGCTGATGGCCTTCTACTTCGCCGAGCACGGCAAGCTGGTCGCGCATGGCTTGCAGGTGCGTGCCAACCGCAACGACACCGTCGGCGAGTTCGATTTCCTGCTGCGCGACGGCGACGACCTGGTCCACCTGGAATTCGCCACCAAGTTCTACCTGCTCGACGCCAACAGCGCCGGCGAGGGCTTTAACGGCTTGATCGGCCCCAACCTGGCCGATACGCTTGGCGCGAAGATGCGCAAGATTTTCGACAAGCAGCTGTCGCTGGCGCGGCATCCGGCCGCGCAGCCGCTGTTGCCGCAACCGGTGGCGCGGGCGCTGGCGCTGGTCAAAGGCTGGCTGTTCTATCCCGGCGACGAGGCCGGGCGCGGCATGGCCGGAATCTCCCAACCCCACTGCAACGGTTTCTGGATGTCGATGGCGCGGGCGCAAAGCTTGCCGGGGGAGCGTTTCATCATCATGCATCGCCTGCTGTGGCTGGCGCCGTTGAAGGCGGCCGACGGCGCGCTGGACCGGAACGGATTGCTGGCCGCGCTCGACGAGCAAATGGCCAAGGTCAGCGCGCCGATGATGGTGGCGGTGATGCGGGAAGAGGGCGGTTGGCTGGTGGAGGAGCGGCGCGGATTTGTCGTGCCCGACGATTGGCAGGCGCAGGCCGCCCAACGCCGGCAGGATGGCATCCTGCCGGCGTAATTCAAACTATTAATGTTTGGCTTCGCCGATCAGGCTGACCGAATCGAACTCGCGCTGGTTGGCGTGGTGCCTGCGCATGATGAAGAACATGGTGCCGGCCAGGAACAGGCCGAAGATCAGGATGATGATGTTCAGGTTCAGGTGGCCGCGCAGCATCAGCGAGTAGGCCGCCAGCATCACCAGGATCGACAGATTCTCATTGAAGTTCTGCACGGCGATCGAGTGGCCGGCGCTCATCAGCACGTGGCCGCGGTGCTGCAGCAGCGCGTTCATCGGCACCAGGAAGAAGCCGCCCAACAAGCCGACCAGCACCAGCAGCGGATACGCCAGCATTACCGAATTGACCAGGGTCATGCCCATGACGATGACGCCCATGGCGATGCCGACCGGGATCACCGTCAAAGACTTGCGCAGGGTGATCGAGCGGGCCGAGATGACGGCACCCGCCGCGACGCCGATCGCGACCACGCCCACCAAACTGGTCGACTGCTCGTAGGTCAGCTTGAGCGTGCGGTTGGCCCACTCCAGCACGATAAACTGCAAGGTCTGCGCGGCGCCCCAGAACAAGGTGGTGACCGCCAGCGAGATCTGGCCCAGCTTGTCTTTCCACAGCAGGTTGTAGCAGTTGGCGAAATCGGTAACCAGTTTGATCGGGTTGCGTTCCTGGTGGCCATAGCGGCAACCGGTGTCGGGGATGCGGGTATTGAATATCGCGGCGATGACATAGATGCCGACCACCACACATAGCGCCGATTGGGTCGGCGTGGTGATGCCGGTGTCGATCATCGGCATGTCGAAGCCGAGCAGGTAGGACGAGACCCGGTCGCCGACCAGCGCGCCGCCCATGACGGTACCGAAGATGATCGACATCACGGTCAAACCTTCCACCCAGCCGTTGGCGGCGACGAGTTTCTCGGCCGGCAGCAGTTCGGTCAGGATGCCGTATTTGGCCGGCGAATAGACAGCGGCGCCGAAGCCGACGATGGCGTACGCGAGCAAGGGATGGACATTGGCGAAAATCAGCATGCAACCGCCAACCTTGATCAGGTTGGAGATGAACATGACTTTACCTTTTGGCATCGAATCGGCGAAGGCGCCGACAAATGCGGCCAACAGCACGTAAAAGAGCGTAAATGAAAGCTTCAACAGGGGCGTGATCCACCCCGGCGAGTTCATATTGATCAGCAGGTCAATCGCAACAAAGAGCAACGCATTATCCGCCAGCGACGAAAAGAATTGCGCTGCCATGATGGTATAGAAACCACGATTCATTCTGGGATGCCTGAAAGCTTGTATTGGCTTGCTTTATACCACGCTTTGATCGGAACCCCCAAGAATTGAGCAGTGCTCCTCCACGCGTTAACTGCGGGCACACGGTAAAATACGGCTCCCGTATTTATAATAAAGATAGCACTATGCCAAGGCCAATTGTCGCGACCATCCACATTGCATCACTGCAGCATAATTTGGCGCGCGCCAAGGCCGGCTCGCCCGGCGCCAAGGTGTGGGGCGTGCTCAAGGCCAATGGCTACGGGCACGGGCTGGAGCGCGCGATGCGCGGCTTCGCCGACGCCGATGGCCTGGCGCTGGTTGAGGTCGACAACGCCGTGCGGCTGCGCGAGATGGGCTGGAAGAAACCGATACTATTACTAGAGGGTTTCTTCGGTCCCGACGATCTGAACACTATGGCCGGCTACAACCTGGAGGCGGCTGTTCATTGCAACGAGCAGCTCGCGTGGCTGGAGGCGGCCCAGGAGGCGTTGACCGCCCGCGGCATCAAGCTCAATCTGCATCTGAAAATGAATAGCGGCATGAACCGGCTCGGTTTCATGCCCGACGTCTTTGCCGCCGCCCACGCGCGGCTGGTGGCCATTTCCTGCGCCGGCAGCATCACCCTGATGACCCACTTCGCCAACGCCGACGACGCCAAGCATCTGCTGTTGCCGATCGGCGAGCAGATCCGCCGTTTCGAGGCGGCGGCAGCGGGCCTGCCGGGCATGCGCAGCCTGTCGAATTCGGCCGGCGTGCTGCGCTCGGACGAGCTGGTCGATATTCTGCGCAACGACTGGGTGCGGCCCGGCATCATGCTGTACGGCGGCACGCCGGGCGGCAAGTCGGCCGAGGAATACGGCCTGCTGCCGGCCATGACGCTGACGAGCGAGATCATCGGCGTGCAGCAGATCGCTGCCGGCGACGTGGTCGGCTACGGCAGCCGCTTCCAGGCCGAGGGGCCGATGCGGGTCGGCGTGGTCGCCTGCGGCTATGCCGACGGCTATCCGCGCCACGCGCCGGTCGATACGCCGGTGCTGGTCGACGGCGTGCGCACCCGTCTGGTCGGACGCGTGTCGATGGACTTGCTGACGGTCGACCTGACCGATTTGCCGGACGTCAAAATCGGCAGCAAAGTGACGTTGTGGGGCAAGGGGATGCCGATCGACGAGGTTGCCAACGCGGCCGGCACCATCGGCTATGAGTTGATGTGCGCGCTGGGGCAGCGCGTTGCCGTGGTCGAGGACTGAGCGGATGGCCAAGGCGAAAACCAATTACACCTGCACCGAGTGCGGCGCCACCTCCACCAAGTGGACCGGGCAATGTTCCTCGTGCCAGCAGTGGAACACGATGGTGGAAACGCTGATCGAAACCGGCGGCAATAACCGCTATTCGCAGCCGCAGCACATGGCGCTGGCGCAGACCGCGCCGGTGCTGTCGCTGTCCGACATCGACGCCATCGACGTGCCGCGCTTCGGCACCGGCATCGAGGAGTTCGACCGCGTGCTCGGCGGCGGGCTGGTGGCCGGCGGCGTGGTGCTGATCGGCGGCGATCCCGGCATCGGCAAGTCGACCTTGCTGCTGCAGGCGCTGGCCAATCTGTCGCATTTGAAGAAAGTTTTATATGTCAGCGGCGAGGAGTCCGGCGCCCAGATCGCGCTGCGCGCCAAGCGCTTGCAAGTCGACGCCCGCGATCTGAAACTGCAGGCCGAGATCCAGCTGGAAAAAATCCTCGGCACGCTGGCCGACCTGAAGCCGGACGTGGCGGTCATCGACTCGATCCAGACCGTCTATTCCGACGCGCTGAGCTCGGCGCCGGGATCGGTGGCGCAGGTGCGCGAATGCGCGGCCCAGCTGACCCGCGTGGCCAAGCAGACCGGCATCACCATCATTCTGGTGGGCCACGTGACGAAGGAGGGCGCGCTGGCCGGTCCGCGCGTGCTCGAGCACATCGTCGATACCGTGCTGTATTTCGAAGGCGACAACCACTCGAGCTTCCGCCTGGTGCGGGCGATCAAGAACCGCTTTGGCGCCGTCAACGAGCTCGGCGTGTTCGCCATGACCGAGAAGGGGCTCAAGGGCGTGTCGAACCCGTCGGCGCTGTTCCTGTCCCAGCATGACAACCAGGTGCCCGGTTCCTGCGTGATGGTGACGCAGGAGGGCACGCGGCCGCTGCTGGTGGAGATCCAGGCGCTGGTCGACGCCAGCCACCTGCCCAACGCGCGCCGTTTGTCTGTCGGCCTGGAGCAGAACCGGCTGGCGATGTTGTTGGCGGTCTTGCACCGCCACGCCGGCATCGCCGCCTTCGACCAGGACGTGTTCATTAACGCCGTCGGCGGGGTCAAGATCACCGAGCCCGCCGCCGACCTGGCGGTGCTGCTGGCAATTAATTCGTCGATGCGCAACAAGCCCTTGCCGCGCGGCTTCGTGGTGTTCGGCGAGGTCGGCCTGGCGGGCGAGATCCGTCCGGCGCCGCGCGGCCAGGAGCGTCTGCGCGAGGCGGCCAAGCTGGGTTTCTCGATGGCGATGATCCCGACCTCCAACGCGCCCAAGCAACCGATCGAGGGTATGACGATTATTGCCGTCGATCGCATCGATGATGCCTTCAATAAGCTGCGCGAAATCCAATAAGGATGTATTGTTATGTGTTGTAATCAGCAATAGTGCTTAACACGTAACATTATGTAACTAAAGGATGGAATAAATTGTTAGTCGATCAACGGTCAGTCGCGCGCAAGATCGTACGCGCCAAAGCAGTCGTGGTGATGGATGGTATGCCGCCTCAGCAGGGGCGCACCATCGACCTCTGCGCCACCGGGTTGTCGCTCACGTTCGACCACAAGCTGGCGGTCGGACATACGGGGCTGGTGACGTTTGAGCTTTTCCTGGACGGCAAGGGCCAGCTGGTCAGCTCCCGCGCCAAGGTCACGTATTGCATCTTCAGCGGCGATCATTTCAAGATCGGCTACCAGTTCGTCAATCCGGACGCCGCCACCACCAGCGTCGTGAGCAAGTTCATCCGCTAAGTCGTTCGACTTGGTTCCTCCGACAGGCCGGCCCCGACGTACCGGGCGCGCGGCCTGATCGGCCGGTTGGCTTGCACCTGCTCCAACGCATGGGCAAGCCAGCCGACACATCTTCCCAACGCAAACAAGACAAACGGCGCCTCGTCCGGCAGGCCGCAGGCCGCCGCCGGCGCCGGCAGCGCGAAGTCGATCGTGGGCAGCTCGCCGGCCTGTGCCTCGGCCTCGGCGGCCAGATCCGCGTAGGGTTGCAATTTCGGCAGCACATTCAGCATGGCCCGGGCGCGCGGGTCGCCTTCGGGATAGAGCTGGTGGCCGAAGCCGGGCAGCGGCCGGGCGTTTGCCAGCCAGTGCGCGACCGCGTCGTGGGCGCCGGCCTGTGTCGCGAGGGCGAGCAGCCGGGCGAACTGCGCCGGCGCGCCGCCGTGCAACGGACCGCTGAGCGTGGCGAAGCCGGCCAGCACGCCGGCCGCCAGCGAGGCGCCGGTCGATACCGCGACGCGGGTG
Source organism: Duganella sp. AC237 (assembly GCF_979254035.1). NCBI lineage: Bacteria > Pseudomonadati > Pseudomonadota > Betaproteobacteria > Burkholderiales > Oxalobacteraceae > Duganella > Duganella sp. AC237. The sequence continues at coordinate 2,472,337 of NZ_CEEDEW010000003.1, forward strand.
GCGAAGGTGGACGCGTTGAGCTCGTGGTCGGCCATCAGCACCAGCGCGCGGCGGATCGGGTCTTCTCGTTGCGGGCAGTGCCAGGCGTGGGCCAGGCGGGCGCTGATGGTCAGGCCGGCAGTGCTGTCTGGTAGCGGGCCGGTGATGGCGGCGGTGAGCGTGGACAGGATGGCGGCCGCGTCGGCATGCAGATCTTCCGGCGATCGTGCCAGCGAGGGTGGGGCCTTGCCGGCAAGCGTGGCCAGGGTGAGCAGGCCGATGGCGAGGGCGCCGGGTTCGGCCGTCGCGTTGGCAGAGGCTCGGCGCGCAGCCCTTGTCGCGGCATTGGCGGGCCGGGCGGAATGAATGGTCGATGGCGCGCATTGCCACAGTAAAACGGCGATATCTTCCAGTGTCGCCGAGTTGGCCAGCATGGCGGCGTCCTGTCCCCGATAGAGCAGCTTGCCGTCGGCCGCCGTCGAGATCGATGATGGCAGCACCGGATCGCCCCACTGCATGGCTTGCGCCGAGACCGCGTCGATCTTGCGGCGGCCGTTGGCGCGCCTTGCCATGCGCAGAATGTCATCGCGGTGGTACAGGCTGCGGCGCGGGTCGGCTTCGTCGGCCTTGGCGCGGATTTTGCCCCGGCTGACGTTGGCGTACAGTGTTTGCGGGCGCACGTTCAGGATGTTCAGGGCTTCGGTGGCGGTCATCCAGACCATGGTCGCTTCCTATGTTGACGGTTCAAGTCAAGATTGACGCGTGATGCGTACGGGTTCAAGCTTGCCAGCATATCAAGTTATGGAGCTTTCATGTCTGCTCATATGTTTGCTATTTCTCGGCACATGCTGCAAGCGGCGGCGTCGGCGCTGGCGCTGCCGGACAACGCGCCGGAGGCGCTGCGCTTTGAGGGCGAGGGCGCGCTGCCGTCCTGGTACGCCGTCACCGATCTGGCGGCCGCGTCGGTCGGCGCGGCGGCGCTGGCGCTGCGCGAGGTGATCGGCGCGCTCGGTGGCGAGGCGGCGCCGGTGCGGGTGGACCGCCGCCTGGCGTCGTTGTGGTTCGGCTGGTCGATCCATCCGATCGGCTGGGAGCGTCCGCCGCTGTGGGACGCGGTGGCCGGCGACTACGCCACCGCCGACGGCTGGATACGCCTGCACACGAATGCCATCCACCACCGCGACGCGGCGCTTGCGGTGCTGGGCTGCGCGGTGGATCGCGACGCTGTGGCGCGTGCGGTCACGGCCTGGCGCGGCGAAGAACTGGAGGCGGCGGTGGTGGGCAACGGCGGTTGTGCGGCCATGATGCGCTCGGCGGCGGAGTGGGCGACGCATCCGCAGGGCGTCGCCGTCGCCGCCGAACCGCTGGTCGCGTTCGAAACGCGGCCGCTCGGCGGTAGTGCCGCCACGTGCGCTTGGCGCGGCGCCGCCACCCCTGCGCGTCCGCTGGCCGGATTGAAAGTGCTGGACCTGACGCGTGTGCTCGCCGGTCCGGTCGCCACCCGTTTCCTGGCCGGCTATGGCGCCGACGTGCTGCGCATCGATCCGCCCGATTGGAATGAGCCCGGCGTGATTCCCGAGGTGACGCCGGGCAAGCGCTGCGCACGGCTGGACCTGCGCCGGCCGTCCGACCGCGACGTCTTCGAGGCCTTGCTTGCCGAGGCCGATGTGCTGGTGCACGGCTATCGTCCGGCCGCGCTGGAGCGGTTGGGTTATGGCGAGCATTTCCGCCGCGCGCTCAACCCCGGATTGATCGACGTTTGCCTGGACGCGTACGGCTGGACCGGTCCGCTGGCCGGCCGGCGCGGGTTCGATAGCCTGGTGCAAATGAGCGCGGGCATCGCCGAGCATGGCATGCGGATGCAGGGCGCCGGCAAACCGGTGCCGCTGCCAGTGCAGGCGCTGGACCACGCCACCGGCTACCTGACGGCGGCTGCCGTGCTGCGGGGCTTGCTTTACCGCTTGGCCGACAACCGCGCAATGAGCGCTCGCCTGTCGCTGGCGCGCACCGCCAAATTGCTGACCGATTACGCGAGCGAGGCCGGCGTGCCGCCCTTGGCCGCCGCCGGCCAGGCCGATCTGTCGCCGGACATCGAACAGACGGAGTGGGGCCAGGCGCGACGCTTGTTGCCGCCTGTGGTTATTGCCGGCGCGTCAATGGCGTGGGAGCGGCCGGCGTCCTCGCTCGGTTCGTCGACGCCGGGATTTTTGAATCGTTGAATGTTTCAAACTGTTGCAATATAGATTGGGCGGTAAATCCTGTTCTGTTCGCCCGATCGGTTATCCTGACCATGTTGCATACTATGTAATCATCCAGGCAGGAACACATCATGGCGACCTCCATCAATTCCGCGACCAGCGCCGCCAGCACGGCCGTCTCGAGCGACATCTACAAACGCGTCGAGCAGACCATGACGGCGCAGAACGGCGCCGCGACCAAGCTCAACGCAACGCTGGTGCGCGACCAGACCAAGCTGTCCGGCCTGGGCCAGCTGCAAAGCTTGCTGGCCGACTTCCAGACGCTCGCCGCCGGCCTGGCCGGTAGCGGCTTGAGCACCAGCGCCGCCAGCTCGGCCAAAACTGTTTTGACGGCGACGTCGACCGGCGCGGCCAAGGCCGGCACGTATGCGATCGACGTCAAGCAGCTGGCGCAGGGCCAGTTCTTGACCAGCGAGGAGTTCACCTCCGCCACCACAAAGATCGGCGCCGGCGCCACCACCACCGTCAAGATCGACTTCGGCACCGCCGGCGGCGCCAAGGGCTTTGTCACCAACGGCACGGCCAGCAGCAAGACCATCACCATCGACAGCACCAACAACACGCTCGAGGGTATGGCCGCCGCGTTCAAGGCGGCCGGCGTGGACGTCAAGGTGGTCAAGGGCGACGACGGCAAGTTTTCGCTGGGCATCGCCGGCCAGAGCGGCGAGGCCAACGGCATGCGCATCAGCGTGAGCGGCGACGCCGCGCTCAAGGGCTTGCTGGCGTTCGATCCCGACGGCGGGCAAAAGGGACTGAAGCAAACCACGGCGGCGCAAAACGCCATCCTGACCGTCGACGGCAAGGACGTCACCAGCCCGACCAACACGCTTGCCAAGGACAACGGCATCGCCGGCGCCACCCTGACGTTGACCGGCACCGGCAAATCCGACGTGACGATCACACAGGATTCGAGCCAGATCGGCGCCAACCTGAAGTCCTTCGTGGCCGCCTACAACGACCTGAACAAGAAGTTGCAGACGCTGCAGCAGGGCGCGCTGAAGAGCGACACCGCCATCGGCCAGGTGGTCAGCCAGATGAGCATGCTGCTGAAGACGGGCGGCGGCAGCGTGTCGGTCGCGGCGCTCGGCGCGGCCGGCGTCAGCCAGGACGCCAAGGGCAATATGGTGGTCGACGACAAGAAGCTGCAGGCGGCGTTGACGGCCGATTCGTCGTCGGTGGCCAAGCTGTTCACCAACGACGGCAAAGGTATTGCCGATTTGATGTCGGCCAAGGCATCGACGTTCACCGCCTCGACCAGCGTGATCAGCAAGGAAGCCAAGCAAATGAACACCGAAATCGCCAGCATCAACGGCAAGCGCGCCGTGCTGACCAAGGCGCTGACGGCGCAGGCCAACGCCCTGGTTGCGCTGTACTCGGCCCAGGCCCAGACCGGCGCCGGCAGCGCCATCAACGGCTCAGGCGGCGGCACCGGCACCTTGTTCGATATGCTGGGCTGACGATCGCGGTCTATTTCTAACGAACTCCTTGCGTCGAAACGGTGGATGCCCGATCATCACGGGTTGTGTATGAATCCACTTTTCGGAGGTGCTATGGCAGGGAAGTTCGTTGGCGCGGCGCTGGTCGCCGCAGGTTTGATGGCCGCCGTGGGGCAGGTCGCCGCCCAGGCGCCCGAGGAAAAAGTCCTCAACATCTATAACTGGTCCGATTACATCGCGGAAGACACGGTTAAAAACTTCGAAAAAGAAACGGGCATCAAGGTCCGTTATGATGTTTTCGACAACAACGAGATTCTCAATTCCAAGCTGGTGGCCGGCAAGTCCGGTTACGATATCGTGGTGCCGACGGCGCCATGGGCGCGCCTGCAAATCGAAGGCAAGTTGCTGCGCAAGCTGGACAAGTCCAAGCTGCCGAACCTGAAGAACCTCGATCCGGCGATCCAGGCCAAGCTGGCCAGCATCGACCCGGCCAACGAATATCTGGTCGACTGGCTGTGGGGCTATACCACGGTCGGTATCAATGTCAACAAGGTCAAGGCCGCGCTGGGCAACCTGCCGATGCCGGAGAATGCCTGGGACCTGCTGTTCAAGCCTGAGTATGTGTCCAAGCTGAAATCGTGCGGGGTGTCGTTCCTGGATTCGCCATCGGAGGTGTTGCCTGCCGCGCTGATGTACCTCGGCAAGCCGGCGTACTCGAAAAACGCCGGCGACTACGCCGAGGCGGGCAAGCTGCTGACGGCGATTCGTCCCAGCGTAACGTTGTTCAGCTCGTCGGGCTATATCAACGACCTGGCCAACGGCGCGGTCTGCGTGTCGCTGGGCTGGTCTGGCGACATCAACATCGCCCGCCAGCGCGCGGTCGACGCCAAGAACGGCAATGTGATCGAAGCGCTGATACCGAAGACGCCGGCGGCGTTGATGTTCGACACGATGGCGATTCCGGCCGACGCGCCGCATCCGAACAACGCGCATTTGTGGATCAACTACATCATGCGTCCCGAAGTGCATGCCAGCCTGACCAACAAGGTGTTTTACGCCAACCCGAACACGGCCAGTCTGAAATTCGTGCGCAAGGACATCGCCGCCAACAAGACGATTTTCCTGTCGGAGGCCGACAAGCAGCGCATGGCCGCGCCGGAGGCGGTGCCGGCGGATATCCGCCGCGTGATCACCCGCACCTATACCAAGTTCAAAACCGGCCGGTAAGACCGGACCGGCCGTAAACGAACATCGGCGCCAATCGGCGCCGAGCGGGCTTCGTACGAAGCGAGATGCTATTCGTGATAGCGGTCGGTCAGTTTCTGTTTGCTGCCTGCGGTTTCCTGCACTATTTCGTAGACAACAAGGGCGATCATTCCTCCGAAGATCCCCATCGTGAGCAAGGCAAACATCGTATCCCCCTCTGGTTGGTACGATTTCACTTTAGCAGATCATTGCCGCTTTGCAAGCTCGACCGTGATCGCGCCGTCGTTATTTCACCACCAGGTCGGCCGCCATCACCGCTTTCAGATATACGCTCATGGCATTGCCCGGATCGCGCTGCGCGAACCACCAGGCGCTGGCCTTGCGGATGTCCCATTCCAGGTCGTCGCCCGTCAACAGCATCGAGGCGACTTGGCCCAGGGTTGGCTGATGGCCGACCACCAGCACCGACTCCTTGCCGCCGGGCCAATTGGCCGCCTTCAGGATATCGGACGGATCGGCGCCCGGCGCCAGATCGGTATGGATTTTGTATTTGCGTCCCAGCGCCTCGACCGTCTGCAAGGTGCGTACGGAAGGGCTGGCCAGGATGCGGCAGCTGTCGGGCAACTGGGAATTGAGCCATTGTCCCATGCGGCGCGCCTGCTTGACGCCCTTGGTCGTCAGCGCCCGTTCCAGATCGGACATGCCGGGCACCGCATCCTCGGCTTCCGCATGCCGCCATAAAATGAGATCCATGCTTTTCTCCTGATATTAGAAAAAGATCCCAGCGGCGAACCTTCCGGCCCGCCGTGCATTATTTTTATTAACTGTCGCCGAGGCTGGTCCCCGGCGTGCCCAGCGTGTCCATCAAATGCTGCTGCGCGCTGAAACCAACCTGCTTGGCGCGCGTCTTGCGCCGTGTGTAATGACCGTCCGCCTCCAGCTCCCACGCGTTGACGTTGTCCTTCAGATACGGATTCAAGCCCTCGGCCAGCACGCGCCGCTTGAGGGTTTTGTCCAGGATCGGGAAGGCCACCTCGATGCGGCGGAACAGGTTGCGGCTCATCCAGTCCGCGCTCGACAGCATCACGTCGTGCGCCAGATCGTTGCGGAAGTAGTAAATACGGCTGTGCTCGAGGAAGCGGCCGATGATCGAGCGCACGCGGATGTTTTCCGACAGTCCCGGCACACCAGGCTTCAAGGTGCACGCGCCGCGCACGATCAGATCGATCTTGACGCCGTCCTTGGACGCCGCGTACAGCGCGCGGATCACCGATTCGTCCACCAGCGCGTTCATCTTAACAATAATACGTCCCGGGCGGCCGGCGCGCGCGATACGCGCCTCGTTGCGGATGGCCTTGATGATCTCGTTTTGCAGCGCGAACGGCGCCAGCCACAAATGCGTCAGGCGGTGCGGCTTGGTCAGGCTGGTCAGGTGGATGAACACCTCGTTGACCTCCTGGCTGATGCCCGGATGGCAGGTCAGCAGGCCGAAGTCGGTATAAAACTTGGTCGTCGTCGGGTGATAGTTTCCGGTGCCGAGGTGGGCGTAGAAGCGCAGCTTGCCTTCCTCGCGGCGGATCACCAGCGCCACCTTGGCGTGGGTTTTCAGGCCGACCACGCCGTACACCACCTGGGCGCCGGCCTGTTCGAGTTTATCCGCCCAGTTGATGTTGGCTTCCTCGTCGAAGCGCGCCTTGAGCTCGACGATGACGGTCACTTCCTTGCCCATGCGCGCGGCCGTGATCAGCGACTCCATCAGGTCCGAGTTCATGCCGGTGCGGTAAATGGTTTGCTTGATCGCCACCACGGCCGGGTCGAGCGCGGCACTGCGGATGAAGTCGATCACCGTCTGGAACGACTGGAACGGGTGGTGCAGCAGGATGTCACCCTTGCGCAGCGCGGCGAAGATGTCGGCGCTGCCTGGTTTTTGCGCGATGCCGGGGAAGAACGGCGGGAAGCGCAGCGCCGGATTGTCGACGTGGTCCATGATTTCGGTCAGGCGCACCAGGTTGACCGGGCCGTTGACCGCGTACAGGCGGCTTTGATGCAGGCCGAACTGGTCGAGCAGGAACTGCGACAGTTCCGGCGGGCAGTTCTTGGCCACTTCCAGCCGCACAGAGGTGCCGAACTGGCGGCCCTGCAACTCGCCCTTGAGCGCCTGGCGCAGGTTCTTGACCTCGTCCTCGTCGACCCACAGGTCGCTGTCGCGGGTGACGCGAAATTGCGAATAGGCGATCACTTCGCGCCCGGCGAACAGGTCGGAGATGTGCGCGTGGATGATCGACGACAGCAGGCAGAACGACACGCCGCCGCTGTCTGACAGCTCGTCGGGCAAGCGGATCACGCGCGGCAGCACGCGCGGCGCCTTGACGATGGCGATCGCCGTGCCGCGGCCGAACGCGTCCTTGCCGTTCAGCGAGACGATGAAATTGAGACTTTTATTGACGACCTGCGGGAAAGGGTGGGCCGGATCGAGGCCGATCGGCGTCAGCAGCGGGCGCACCTCGGTGTCGAAGTATTCCTTGACCCAGGCGCGCTGGGCTTCGTTGCGCTCGTTGTGGCGCACCAGGTGGACGCCGTTGGCGGCCAGTTCGGGCAGCACTTCCTGGTTGAGGATTTCGTATTGGTGCTCCACCAATATATGGCATTCCTCGCAAATGCGCGACAGCGTGGCGACCAGGGCGGGGTGGTTGGCCAGCGAGCCGTCGACACTGCCGGCGGCCAGCAGGCTGGCTACGCGCACCTCGAAAAACTCGTCCAGGTTGCTGCTGGCGATGCACAGATAACGCAGGCGCTCTAATAAAGGAATGTTTTTGTCTTCGGCTTGCGCCAGAACCCGCCGGTTGAACATCAGTTGCGACAGTTCCCGGTCCAGAAACGCAGAGTTCTTGTTTACTTCAGCTTGCAAGTCAGGCTTCATGTCTTTTTAATCACTTTGCAGATGGTGTAATTCTAGCCTGTATCGACAGAATAATGATTGCAACAGTGTAAATACAAAATATGACAACTCTGTGACAAGGCCTGTCATAAATGACGTCGACGCTTGTCACAATTGTGACAAGAGGGCGTAACATTGGCCAGTCCGTTTATGACATATTAGGCTTTCTCATAGGGAGAAGGGTGTAAAAAACATGGACACATGGTTATTTCCGAGATTTTTTTGGCATGTCATAAACCTGTCATATTGCCCCGGTAGACTGCGCAACATCCTAACCTGTCATAACAAAGGACTTGAAATGCGAATCAAACAATTGATCTCTTCCCTGGTAGTGGGCGTGTCTGCCGTGATGGCATTCTCGTCGGCCGCCACCGCCGCCGATATGACCGGCGCGGGCGCCACCTTCCCGTACCCGATCTACGCCAAGTGGGCCGAGCAGTACAAAGCCGCCACCGGCAATGGCCTGAACTATCAGTCCGTCGGTTCGGGCGCTGGCATCAAGCAGATCAAAGCCAAGACCGTCGACTTCGGCGCGTCGGACATGCCACTGAAAGCGGAAGACCTGGACGCCGAAGGCCTGATGCAGTTCCCGGCCATCATGGGCGGCGTGGTCACCATCGTCAACCTCGACGGCATCACCCCTGGCCAGCTGAAGATGACCGGCCAGATCGTTGGCGACATCTACCTGGGCAAGATCACCAAATGGAACGCGCCTGAAATCGCCGCCGTCAACCCGGGCGTCAAGCTGCCAGCGGAAGACATCACCGTCGTGCACCGCGCCGACGGTTCGGGCACCTCGTTCCTGTTCACCGACTTCCTGTCGAAAACCAACGCCGAATTCAAGACCAAAATCGGTTCGGGCACCGCTGTGAAGTGGGTCGTCGGCGTGGGCGGCAAGGGCAACGAAGGCGTCGCCGCCAACGTTCAGCGCATCAAGGGTTCGATCGGCTACGTCGAGTGGGCTTACGCTAAGAAGAACAAGATGTCGCACACCCAGCTGAAGAACAAGGACGGCAACTTCATGCAGCCTGACGACGAGTTCTTCAAGGCCGCCGCCGCCAATGCCGAGTGGACCAAGACCCCGGGCTTCGGCGTCGTGCTGACCGACCAGGCTGGTAAAAACTCGTGGCCGATCACCGGCGTGTCGTTCATCCTGATGCACAAGGTGCAGGCTGACGCGGCCAAAGGCAAGGAAGTCGTCAAGTTCTTCGACTGGGCCTTCAAATCGGGCGGCAACGCTGCCGTCGAACTGGACTACGTTCCACTGCCGGCTTCGGTGATCAAACTGGTGCAGGACTCCTGGAAAGCCAACCTGAAAGACGCTTCGGGCAAGGCCATCTACTAATCCTGACTCCCTTCGCCGCCCGGCAAGTTCAAGGCGGCGAGGGGGTTAGCCTGCGGCGCCCAACCGGACGCCGCAGGCTAGCCTACATCAACGAGATAACAATATGAGCGCTGATATCACTTCCACGCCACTTCCAAAACCGGAGCAGTCGATGCACACCAGCACAGCCCAGTCGAACCAGACGACCGCTGCCGAGCAAGCTGCCATGCAGGCGATGCACCGCACCATGCGCAACCAGCGCATCCAGGATTTCTTCTTCCATAAAGTGACGATGACGTTCGCGCTGTCCGTGCTGGCGGTGCTGCTTGGCATCATCATCTCGCTGATGGTCGGCGCCTGGCCGGCCTTCAAGGAGTTCGGCCCGGCCTTCATCACCACTGTCGAATGGGATCCGGTCAACGATAAATATGGCGCGTTGATCGCCATCGTCGGCACGCTGGCCACGTCCGGCATCGCGCTGCTGATCGCCTTCCCGGTCAGCTTCGGCATCGCCCTGTTCCTTACCGAAATTTGCCCAGCCTCGCTGCGCCGCCCGCTGGGCACCGCCGTCGAGCTGCTGGCCGGCGTACCGTCGATCATCTACGGCATGTGGGGCTTGTTCGTGTTCGCGCCGCTGTTCGGCGACCACGTGCAGCCATTGCTCAAAGCCGTGCTGGGCCCGCTGCCGATCATCGGCCCGTTCTTCAGCGGCCCGACCATGGGCATCGGCATCCTGACCGCCGCGCTGATCCTGGCCGTGATGATCATCCCGTTCATCTCGTCGGTGATGCGCGACGTGTTCGAGATCGTGCCGGCCGTGCTGAAGGAGTCCGCATACGGCCTCGGCTGCACCCGCTGGGAAGTGGTGCGCAAGATCGTGCTGCCTTACACCAAGACCGGCGTCGTCGGCGGTGTCATGCTCGGCCTGGGCCGCGCGCTTGGCGAGACGATGGCCGTCACCTTCGTCATCGGTAACGCCAACAAGCTGTCGTTTTCCTTGTTCGCTGCCGGTAACTCGATCGCCTCGACCCTGGCCAACGAATTCGCCGAGTCGGACACCGTGCTGCACACGTCGTCGCTGTTCGCACTGGCACTGATCCTGTTCGTTATCACGTTTATCGTTCTGTCCGCCGCCAAACTGATGTTGGCCGGCATGTCCCGCAAGGAAGGCGTCAAATGAACCAAGCCGTCATCAACTCCGCCGCAAGCATCCCCGCCCCGGTCAACAAGGTCTACCGCAAGCGCCTGCTGCAGCACCGCATCGGCATCGCGTTGTCGGTGTTCGCCATGACCATCGGCCTGGCCGTGCTGGCCTGGATACTGGTCACCCTGATCATCAAGGGCTTCGGCGCCCTGAGCGTGAACATGTTCACCGAAACCACGCCGGCCCCTGGCAGCGAGGGCGGCGGTCTGGCCAACGCCATCTTCGGCAGCTTCATGATCGTCGGCCTGTCGACGTTGTTGAGCACGCCGATCGGCATCCTGGCCGGCATTTACCTGGCCGAGTACGGCGAAGAGAACAAGATCGCGTCGATCACCCGTTTCGTCACCGACATCATGCTGTCGGCGCCATCGATCGTGATCGGTATGTTCGTCTGGGCCATGTACGTGGCCACCACCAAGCACTATTCCGGTTACGCCGGGTCGATCGCGCTGGCGCTGATCGCCATCCCGGTCGTGGTGCGCACCACCGACAACATGCTGCGCCTGGTGCCGAACAGCCTGCTCGAAGCGGCCTTCGCCCTCGGCGCGCCGCGCTGGAAAGTGGCCATGCTGGTGCGCCTGCGCGCCGTCAAGGCCGGCGTCATCACCGGCGTGCTGCTGGCCGTGGCCCGCATCTCCGGCGAAACCGCGCCGCTGCTGTTCACCGCCTTGAACAACCAGTTCTTCAGCAAGGACATGAATGGCCCGATGGCCAACCTGCCGGTGGTGATCTACGGCTTCGCGATGAGCCCTTACGACAACTGGCGCGACCTGGCCTGGGGCGGCGCGCTGCTGGTGACCTTCAGTGTGTTGGCGCTGAATATCATCTCGCGCACCCTGTTCAGCCAAAAAATCCCGAATTAAATCTCATCGACCACTAGAAAAGCGATCGAAAATGAATACGCAACTGAGCCCGGAAAACACCGCCGTCATGACTGGCAACAAACGCAAGACCATCGAAATCAGCGGCCTGAATTTCTTCTACGGTAAGACCCAGAGCCTGACCAACGTCAACCTCGACATCCACGAGCGCCAGGTGACGGCCTTCATCGGCCCGTCCGGCTGCGGCAAGTCGACCCTGCTGCGCACCCTGAACCGGATGTACGACCTGTATCCGGGCCAGCGCGCCGAAGGTTCGATCATGTACCGCGGCCGTAACATCCTCGAAGAAGGCCAGGACGTCAACATGCTGCGCGCCAAGGTCGGCATGGTGTTCCAGAAGCCGACGCCGTTCCCGATGTCGATCTACGACAACATCGCCTTCGGCGTTCGCCTGTATGAAGACCTGTCGAAGGGCGAGATGGACGAGCGCGTCGAATGGGCGCTGAAAAAAGCCGCGCTGTGGGGCGAGGTCAAGGACAAGCTGACCAAGAGCGGCCTGTCGCTGTCGGGCGGCCAGCAACAGCGCCTGTGCATCGCGCGCGGCGTTGCCGTCAAACCGGACGTGCTGCTGCTGGACGAGCCGACCTCCGCGCTGGACCCGATCTCGACCTCGAAAGTGGAAGAGCTGATCAGCGAACTGAAGCAGGATTACACGATCGCCATCGTCACCCACAACATGCAGCAGGCCGCGCGTTGCTCTGACTACACCGCCTATATGTACCTGGGCGAGCTGGTCGAATTCGGCGAAACCGATCAGATTTTCATGAATCCGGCCCGCAAGGAAACCCAGGATTACATCACCGGCCGCTTCGGCTGATCGCACTTATAATATCAACCGGATACGGAGAAGAACATGATCGGTGAGCACTCATCCAAACAGTACGACAACGAATTAGAAGCCATCCGCTCCAAGGTGTTGCTGATGGGCGGCATCGTCGAGACGCAATTCCTCGACGCCATGACCTGCTTCCGCATCGGCAACCCGGAGCGCGCCGACCGCGTGATGCGCGAGGACGACACCGTCAACCAGCTGGAAGTGTCGCTGGACGACGCCTGCAGCCACCTGATCGTGCGCCGCCAGCCGGCCGCCAACGACCTGCGCACCATCATGGCGACGATCAAGGTCATCACCGATCTCGAGCGCATCGGCGACGAAGCGACCAAGATCGCCCGCACCGCCAAGGCGCTGCATGCGCGCGGCGCGGTCACCGTCAACCATTACGAAATGGTGCGAGGCATCGCCAACAACACCAGCGACATGCTGCACGACGCCCTCGACGCGTTCGCCCGCAACGACGGAAAGCAGGCCTTGCAGCTGATCGCCCAGGACGCCGTGATCGACCACGAATTCCGTTCGATCATGCGCAACCTGATCACCTTCATGATGGAAGATCCGCGCACCATCTCGGCCGCGCTGGACACGCTGTGGGTCGCCAAGGCGATCGAGCGCATCGGCGATCACGCCAAGAACATCGCCGAATACGTTATCTACGTCGTCGAAGGCAAGGATATCCGTCACACCAAAACCGTGCAGCCGATCCCCGACGACGTCCCGGCGCAAAGCGAGTAAAACAAGAAAATGGCATCTGATAAAACCACAGTACTGATCGTTGAAGATGAACCGGCGATTGTCGAACTGGTGACGTTCTCGCTGCGTGAAGCTGGCTGGAACTGCTGCGCGGTGCAAAGCGTGGGCGAGGCCTGGGATTTCATCCAGACCCGCACCCCGCAATTGATTTTGCTCGACTGGATGCTGCCTGACCAGACCGGCTTGCGCCTGCTGGCGCGCATCCGCTCGGACCGCCAGTTCAACGAGATCCCGGTGATCATGTTGACGGCCAAGAGCATGGAAGAAGACAAGCTGGCCGGCCTGAACAGCGGCGCCGACGACTACGTCACCAAGCCGTTCTCGCCGCGCGAGCTGCTGGCGCGCGCCAAAGCGCTGTTGCGCCGCAAGAGTCCGGAGCATGCGCAAGCGACGATGCGCGCCGCCAACGTCATGCTGGACCCGGTCAGCTGCACCGTCTCCATGGACGAGCAGAAGATCGACATCGGCCACGCCGAGTACAAATTGCTCAAGTTCCTGCTGGCGCATCCGGAGCGCGTGTTCTCGCGCAGCCAGCTGCTCGACAAGGTCTGGGGCGACCACGTCGTCATCGAAGAACGCACGGTCGACGTGCATGTCCTGCGCCTGCGCAAGGCCCTGAAGGAAGCGGAACATTTGATTAAGACCGTTCGTAGTGTAGGCTACATGCTTTCGGAAAAATAAGTCTTAAAAACATGAATCCAAAACTGGTGTTCTGGGTGCCGGCAGCATTGCGCACCGCTCTTATTTTGGCGGTGTGCGCCTTGCTGGGCTGGATGTTCGGATGGATGACCGGCCTGGTGGTCGCCCTGGTGGCGATGCTGGTGATGGTGTTCGTGCAGCTGTCCTACCTGTACCAGCTGAGCAATTGGATGGACGACCCGCAAAGCGCCAAGCTGCCCGACGGCTGGGGCGCCTGGACCAACATCTTCTCGCGCCTGTACCGCATGCGCCGCGACGACGAAAAGAACCAGGCTGAGCTGACCGAATGGCTGGCGCGCTTCCGCCAGGCCATGCACCTGCTGCCGGACGGCGTGGTCATCATGGACGACGTGCTGTTCCTTGAGTGGTGCAATCCGGCCGCCGAAAAACACCTGGGCCTCACGCACGAGCGCGACAAGGGCATGCGCGTGACCAACCTGGTGCGCAATCCCGACTTCATGGATTACATCATCCTCGGCCGCTACGAGCAGCCGTTGACGATCAGCTTTCGCGAGCGCAAGCTGATCGTGCACATCATTCCGTTCGAGAACCGCCGCCAGATCCTCGTCACGCACGACGCCACCGAGACCGAGCGCATCGAAGAGATGCGCCGCGACTTCATCGCCAACGCCTCGCACGAGCTGCGCACGCCGCTCACGGTGATCGTCGGCTTCCTGGAGATCGCCGCGTCGGAGGGGCTGGACGTGGCCACGCGCTCGGCGCACCTGAAGCTGATGACGGAGCAGGGCCACCGCATGCAACACTTGATCGAAGACATGCTGACGTTGTCGCGGCTGGAATCGGTGGATTACCCGATGCGGCCCGAGCAGATCGACGTGCGCAAGCTGATGGAGCAAGTGCTGCGCGACGCCCGCGCGCTGTCGGCAGGCAAGCATGAGATCACGATGGAGTTCGACGGCCCGGACATCATGGGCAGCTACGAGGAATTGCACAGCGCCTTCGGCAACCTCGCTTCGAACGCGGTGCGCTACACGCCGGCCGGCGGCAGGATCAATCTGGTCTGGCGCGAGTTCGACAGCGGCGTCAAGTTCAAGGTCGAGGATACTGGCATCGGCATCAGTCCGGAGCATATCTCGCGGCTGACGGAGCGTTTCTACCGGGTCGACAAGAGCCGCTCGCGCGAAACGCAAGGCACCGGGCTGGGCCTGGCGATCGTCAAGCACGTGCTGCTGCGCCACGGCAGCACCCTGCAGATCAAATCGGAAGCGGGCAAGGGCAGCAGCTTCATCGTGTGCCTGCCGAAGACGGCGATTGTGCAGCGCCAGCCGGAGTTGATGCTCAACTAGGCCCGGGGCTGAACAAATGCCCACAGATACACGTAGGGCGGATTAGCGCAGCGTAATCCGCCATGCATGCGTCACCGGCGGCGCCCGAGCACTGGCGCGATGAAAAGATACCATGCCTACTTTTTTGTGTCGAAGTACGGTCTGAATGCCTCTCGTAACTCGGGAGGCAAGGCTTCGAAATCTACACGCTGAGCCTTGAGTTCCGCGATGAGCCTGTCACGACCGCCGAATGCTTTCACCGTTCGTGCCGCGAGATCGACTGCAAGCATTTTTAACACTCGATCAGGCACGTTCCCGTTATTGTCGGCGTTCGGGTCATGTGACTCAAAAGTCTCATCTGCACCATCACCGCCGCACTTGTCGCCTGTTACGGTGAACACTGTGCCTTGCTCGGAAAACTCGTATTTTTGTCTGCCAAGGCCAGGACTAATCCGCTTGTAATAACCTGCTAGAACATAATACGAACTTGCCGCGTCTCTTGCTTGACCAAATATCCACATATGGGCCGTGTATCGTTGCTCATCATAAAGCTGCGGACACTTTTCCCGTATATGCTCTGGAAGTGGCTCGACGCTTATCTGTTCGAGCGGCACACGCAGGCCCAATACTGGGACCGTCAGGAATTGCGGCGGCTTATCACTCCCGGTTGCCGACGCTGCCGTGCTGATTGCAAAGAGAGCCGTAGTGGCGATTCGCTTAATAGCGGTAGACGGCATATTGAGGCCTCTCGCTCCGGTATTTTTTGCCCGCCCAAAAGTCTCGCTGGACAAAATCTGAGATCCATTTCTGACCGTCATAACCCGCAACGTGCCCTGCAATGCTGCTCTTGTGGGATTGCATCACCATCACGTCGCCGCGAATAAAATTGTATTTATCCGGATCATCGACCTTAATTTCGTGAAAGCCGAGCCGTTCGAAGGTCAGGCAATAAAGCTTTCCGTAATGAGGAGGGCTGAATTCGTTAAAATGCGCGCCGGCTGCTTGAAGTGCTTTTCTGACGTATTCGCCGCACTTCCCGTGTCCCGGCGGGCCATCGTCAGCCGCATCACGCAAATGTTTAATGAATTTTTCGATATTTACCGGCATGGCGCACCCCTTAGGCGATCTTGTTAGCTCCGGTAAGTATTGCATTCTGGCATGGACGCGCATTGTGTGAGGTCAAGCGTATGGCACCGTCGGCGACGATGGCCATCCTGGGAGGCCGCCGTAGTGATGCTCAACTGAGGCATGCCTTCATCTGACCCCTGATGTCATGTACCCTTGTTGATTTTCCAAGGTACACCGAAACGGTCGACCACAATTGCATAGCATGGCGACCAGAATGTTTTCTGCGGCGAGAGCACGATATGCCCTCCGGTTTGTAAGGCGTCGAAGAAGGATCTGACCTTCGCCTCGGAGTCGACACCGAGCAGCACATATAATCCTCTCGGCTTCTCGTAGCGGCTCGGGTCGACGTCCGCACCAGCCAACTCAACACCATCGATACTGATATTCGCATGGACGATTTTATCGCCATGCGACGCCGATGACGCAGGCATAGGGGCGTCTTTCGCCCGGAGCATCGTGCCGATCGTTCCACCAAGGTGCTTGGCGTAGAAATTAAACGCTTCCTCACACTGCCCGTTGTAATCAATATGAAATGACAAGCTCATGTTGGATACGTCCTCAAATGGTTATGCCGTTTTGCTTTGCAAGCGTTACCTGCGGCTGAGTTAAAAATCGACATATTTAGCCCATAACATTCCGAAGTAGCCGAGCCCGGCGCCCAAGAGACCTGCGAGCACAATAGCTTCGAGCGGCAAGTGCCATAGTACGGATAGCATCATCAGGGCCGCAGCGCCAAACGAGACTCTACCGATAAAACTCGCCCTGATCTTGATGTCGCTTTCCGGGTCAAATGCCAGTATGCCGCCCAGCAAAAATCCAAAGCAGCAAGCCGACGCAAACCAGCGGAGTAATGATTGCCATGATCCGCCGGTCCAGGGCGCTGCGTGAAGCAGTGCCGCGAATCCGCAAATTAAGGCAAACAGCGCCGCAAGGGAAAAGGCTTTGATTGAGTCGCGCATATGCCTCCCACAGTAGTCATTCAGGTAAGCGAGAAATGAACTGTGATAAATAGTATAAATCGTTTATATAGTATATGAAATCTTGAGGGGGAATTCATCAGATCATATCGGGATCGAGACTGAGTTCGTCAATAAAAACCTCAAAGGTGGGCGCGACCTCAATTAACCGCATTCCCTCGTCATGCCGGCATAGCTTCACACTAGCCGGATTGTCCGACAAGTCGATAAAAAATTGGTCGCCCCCGCCAGTGTTGGCAAATGGAACAGCGTGCTCGCCCAAGATCGGGCGCCAATGAGACATTGCATGCCATATGCTTTCTGTTCCTTTGTCATTCGCGGCGAGATGGTAAAAGCGATTGACCGCGTATCGTCCATCCGGGCCTGCAACGGAATCGAATTCCGGATGACCTCCGTTCGAGGTCTGCAGAAGAAAATATAATCCGGGCGGCAGCGACACTCCAAACGCTTGTTCAATTCAGCAATGTCTTCCCTGGAGGGCGCCGGACGATTTACGGCCTTCCCACACTCATTTATGTTCAGTTCAGCCAAGTTTCTCATTATTTATTTGGTCATGATTACTTCACCCGCTTGACTTGGTTAGACCAACACAGGCCCGATGCCTTCCGCAGCGGCGACCGGCGACGCGAGGGGAAGCGCGACGGAAGCGATTGCTAACAAAGAGAAAAGTTTCATGGACTTGTCCTTATAGCTCCTGAAAAATACAATTTACACAAGACTATTTTTTCTTGTCGCTCTGCTGTTAAACCTCTGCATCGAACATTATGGAAAATTTTCCTTGAGTTGCAACGCCTTCAAGCAGCTCTGCAACGCATCTTCGAACGAATAGGCCACATGGTCGGCCTGGTCGAACGTGCACTCGCGTAGATCTGGATTTTCAAAAGGACTCGGCAACAGCACTGCGAACTGCTTGCAGTGCGGCAGACTTTCGCGGAACTTTTGTATCGCCTGCTTCATCTTGTCGCGGTCGTTGAGCGGATCGATACTGACCAGGCAGACGATGGACACCAACTCCGGCGACGCTTCAGGCGGCGCCGGTTCGTCCAGATCCTCCATGCTCATGCTGCGGGCGTCGATCTTCTGCTCGCGCAGCACGCGCACCAGGATCTCCGTGGCCAGTTCGTCGAACTGGCCGTCGAGGCCGATCGTGAGCACCAGGCTGCCGGGCGGCACGTCGAAGGATCCCTGCCACTCGCCGGTGGCGGAAATGCGGCTGTCGCGCAGCTGGCGGCCGATGCCGACCCCCGCCAGCGCCGACACGCTCTTGCGCCGCTTCCACCACTTCGGATTGCCGCTCAGCGCCTCGATGACGGCGATCACGGCCGTGCTGACCTTGACTTCCTCCTCCGGCGTGATGGCGTTGTCCTTCAGGTCGAAATGGGCCAGATGCAGCGCCGGCACCAGCACGCCGTCGCAATACGCCGCCAGCGACTTGTGCTGCATGTAGCGCTTGGCGCTGGCGACGATCTCGTGGGCATCGCCGGACAGGATGCGTTGATAGAAATTCTGCGGCATCGTCAGCGCGGGCAATTCGCCGAACATGATCTCCAGCACCTTGAGCGCGCGGATATAGCGGCCCGCCACCACCAGGCACAAGGTTAGCGGCGTCGACAGCACCAGCCCGACCGGCCCCCAGATCGCGCTCCAGAAGATCGCCGCCACCACCACCGACAGCGGCGACAGTCCCGTGGTGTGGCCGTACAGTTTGGGCTCGATGGTCTGGGCGACGATGATGTCGACCACCAGGAACCAGCCGAACGTCATCAACGCCAGCGACCAGCCGGGATCGATGGCGGCCGCCAGCAAGGTGGCGCAGAACGCGGACATCCAGAAGCCGACGTAAGGGATGAAGCGCAGTACGGCGGTCATCGTGCCCCACAGCAGCGCCTGCGACAGGCCGATCACGCTCAGGCCGATCCAGATGGCGATGCCGGTGCAGGCGTTGACGGCGAATTGCGAGATGAAGAAGCGCGATAGCCGCTCGCCGGCGTCGTTGACGGCAATGGTCGTGGCGCGCAAGTCGGCGCCGCCGGCCAGTCGGATGAAGCGGTCGCGCAGCGCCTCATGTTCCAGCAGCACGAAGATCAGCACGATGAAGACGATGCCGGCCATCTCCAGCGGCGGCCAGACCGAGGCGATGATTTTGCCCAGCAACTGCAAAGGTTTGAGCGCGGGTTCGTGGATTTCAACCGGCACCGGCATGCGGCTCGATGCAGGCAAGCCAGGACGCGCTTCAAGCGGCGTGCCCGGCACATCTTGCGTGAAGTGTTCGATCAACTGGCCGGCCGGGCCGCCGAGGCTGCCGATGGTGCCGCGCGTGAGACTGTCAAGCGCTTCGACCTTGGCGGCGATGGTGTCCTGGTATAACGGCAGGCTGGCACCGAGGCGGCTCACTTGCGAAATGATCACCGCGCCTATCATCAGCAGCGCGGCGGTGACGAGCAGCACGCCGGTGAGCACGGAGGCGGTCTGGCCCAGGCCGATGCGGCGCAGCGAGCGCACGAACGGCGCGATCAAAAAGCTGAAGATGAAGGCCAGCGTGATGGGGATGAGCACGTCGCGGCCGAAGTACAGCAGGCCCAGCACTGTGGCCGTACCGACCAGGCCGACGACGGCGTTGGGCAATGCGCGGGCGGGGAGTGAGTCTGACACGTGTTCCTTGTGGGTAGTCTGCGGAGGCAGGCTGCACGCGCCTGCTTTCCGAGCCTAAATTAAGGGCTATCGTGTGTCAATGCTTCTTACCTACTTTGATGCAAGCCGCCGGGCGATTTTGGGGCGCCGGCGGGCATGTCTGGCGGATGGGTTTCAGGTCGTGCTGCGACGCAGGTAGTTGGCCGGTGTGGAAATCGGCAGGTCGGAGACGGTGACCGAGCTGGCCAGGGCCAGCTGGTCCGCTTCGCGCAACTTGGCGTCGGGGGCGAGGACGCGCGCGATGACTTGCGGGTTGATATTAATGCTTTGCAAAAACTCGACCGCGCTTGGCGTGCCGATATCGCGTTGGACTTCCAGCGCTTGCCGGACGATGAATTCCAACGAATGCCAACCCGCCGTTTCCGACGTCTCCGGCGGGCGGCTCTGACGTCTGTCGTGCTCTGGACTCATGTCGTGCTCCTTGCAACGGGGATGAAAAAAGATCGGAAGAAATTTGAATGAGCCCAATTGTAGCCTAACTGGCGGCCCCGCAACACCATCCATCACGACGATTTCCGCGTCACTCAAACTAGTCGCTTACTAGTCGCCGAACCATTGTTTCAGCGTGTCCCGTGCTTTCTGCACATGCTCGTCCTTGATGTGCGCGGCCACGGCGGTGGCGGCAGCGATCAGCACGCCGATATCGTCGGTATAGCCCAAGGCCGGCAGCAGGTCCGGTATCGCGTCGATCGGCGAAATGAAATAGCCGAGCGCGCCGTAGATGGTCGTCTTCGCCCACAGCGGCGTGTCCGGGTCGGTGGCGGAGTAATACATCTTCAGCGCCTGTTCCAGCACTTTTTGCCCGGCGCTCTTCGCGTGGGTCTTTACCTTGTTCCAGAAGCCGGCATCGGAATAGTGCGATGCGTATTCGGTCTTGGCCATATCTGCTCTCCCTGAAGCCCAACATTGACGTGCGAGACAGCCAGTGTAGCTTGCCACGACGTAAAGCTCAAAACAACAGGGAAAATCGATCTCAGCGCAGGGCGGGGTAGCTGAAGGCGATGAAATGGGCGGCGTTGAGCGCAATGTGCAGGAAGATCGGCGCCTCGATGCGCTGCGTCACGTGATAGGCGTAGGCGTAGCCGAAACCGGCGATGGTGGCCAGTAGCGCGTACGGCGCGCCGCCCGGCAGATGGACCAGGCCGAACAGCAGCGCCGAGCAGGCCAGCGCGATCCACTTGCCGCAGCGCCAGCGCGCCAGCGACGCGGCCAGGCGGTGCTGTAGGAAGCCCCGGAAAAAGGCTTCCTCCGCCGCCACGGTGAAGAACAGATTGACGGCGATAAACTGCATTGTCAGCTGCGACAGCTTGAGGTCTGGACGCACCGCGCCGACGGCCGTGGCCAGGCCGAGCACCGCCACCAAAGTGGCCAGCAGCACCGGCAACGACTGCTTGAGCACGCCGCCGAACTCGTTCCACGAACGGGCCCGGCTGCACAGGAAGGCCAGCAAAATCAGACCGACCGCGCCTTTGTCGAAGTTCGCATACTGCGTGAACGGCGCGGCGCCGGGTGAGATCGTGACGGCGTCGATCACCACCGCGTTGTTAAAGCCGGGCAGTTTGTGGATCGCCAGCGCCAGTGCCAACACCGCCGTGACCACACCGAAAATCACGCGCACAGAGCGCTGCGGCGCGCGTGCCGTCATATAGGCCGTGCCGGTCAGCGCCACCAGCGCGACGATGGCCGGCGACCGCAGCACCCCGGCCGCCATGCCCAACACGAGCGCGGCGGCAAAGAACGCCATCCACGGCGCGACGCTCACGCGTCCGAGGGCGACCGGTTTGGCCCACGCGGCGCAAATCGCGGCGGCAAGCAGGATATAAGTGGCGATGGTGGTGTCGGAGATCATGGCGAGAGGTATTTAACTTCGCGCAATAATATCACCTGGGCAACCCCGATCAAAACTTGTAGCTGATACCCGTCATCAGCATCGGCGTCGTCTTGCGCTTGGTCAGCGGGCTGTCGGCGGCGTCACCCAGCAGTCGCGTGAAGCCGACGGCGGTATGGGCCGACCAGCGTTTGTCGATCACGTGGTCCCAGCTGACTGCGGCGCTGACGGCCTCGAAGCCGGACTTGGCCTGGTAGGCCTTGTAACCTGAGCGCGCGCTTTGCGCGCCGGTGACGCCGAAGTAGGTTTGCATGTGCTTGTTGTCGCCGTAGACCGCCGAGCCGCCCAGGCTGACCTGGTCGTTGGTGCCGCTGTACAGTGGCACCGAGGCGCCGAGGGTGTAGGTGGAGCCGTTCTCGCGCTTGCCGACGGCTTGCGTGGTGCCGACGCTCAGGCCGACCTTGCCGAGCTGGTAGCTGGCCGTCAGCACGGCCTGCAAACCGCCGTCGATGTCGCCCATGCCCCGCAGCGCGTCGGAACCGGCGGCGAAGGTGCGTTTTTTCTCGTCGCGCGCGCCGCCGTAGGTCAGCGCGCCGCTCAGGTTGACCGCGCCGACGTTGGTTTGGTAGCCCAGGCCGCGCCGGGTGCTGATGAAGAAGCCGTTGGCGTAGCTGCGTTCCAGGAAAGGCACCGGCACCACGCGGCTGTCGTCGCTGCCGGCGTATTCCGGCACCCAGGCCGCGCCCAGGCCCACCATCAGGCTGTCGCCGTCGGGCGCGTCGGCGGCGCTGCTGTTGGCGCCGAGGGCGCACAGGGTGGTCAGGGCGAAGGCGAGCTTGAGTTGGATGGCGTGGCGCATGGTGGTTATCCTGTCAGTGGTGGTTCGAGGTCCGCCGGTGCGTGATTGCCCGGCTCGGAACGGGCTGAAGTGTGGCAACATTTGCGGTCCGCCGCTATCGGCTTGGCTGAAGTATCATTTGCTGAATTCTCAGGTATCGCGTGGCGATGCCGGCACCCAGGAGCTGACATGTCTTTGACCCTTTACTACCATCCGCTGGCCTCGTTCTGCCACAAGGTGCTGATCGCGCTCTACGAGAACGGCACGCCGTTCGACAAGCGCATCATCAATCTGGGGGAGGAGAGCGACCGCGCCGAACTGCAGGCGATGTGGCCGCCGTGCAAGTTTCCCGTCATCCGCGACCATCAGCGCACCCGCGACGTGCCAGAGACCTCGGTCATCATCGAGTATCTGGACCGCTACTTCCCCGGAGAAAAGCCGTTGATTCCGGCCGACTGGGACGCGGCGCTGGATGTGCGCCTGTGGGACCGCTTCTTCGATAACTATGTGCAGGAGCCGATGCAAACCATCGTCAACGGCCACCTGACCGGATTGCAGTGCGACCAGACCAAGGAGCGCACCAAGCTCAAGACGGCCTACAAGATGATCGAAAAACGCATGACGAGCAGGATATGGATGTGCGGCGACGACTTCAGCATGGCCGACTGCGCGGCGGCGCCGGCGCTGTTTTACGCCAGCACGATCTTGCCGTTCCCGGAGGAGTACAGCCAGTTGCAGGCGTACTTCGAGCGCCTGGTGATGCGGCCGTCGTTCAAGCAGGTGTTGGAGGAGGCGAAACCGTACTTCTCGATGTATCCGTTTGTGCAGGATATTCCGGACCGGTTTTTGTGAGATTTGTAGGGCGGATTAGCGCGCAGCGCGTAATCCGCCATGAGCCGCCGACGGCGCTGGCGGATTACGCTACGCTAATCCGCCCTACGGCTTAGCTCTTGTTGCCTTTGTTCTCGTCGCTTTGCATCGAGGCCGGCTGCTGCATCGCGCGATTCTGCGACGCGACCTGGGCGAACTGGGTGGCCTGGTCGAGGATTTCCTTGCCGGCGGCTTTCTGCATGCGCAGTTGCTGGTCGGTCTGTGCGGCGGCCTTTTGGGTCACCACGTCGGCCAGCTCGGTGGCGGTACGCGCCGTCTGCGGCACGTGCTGTTGCGCGACCTGGTTGATGTTGGTCTGGAAGTCGCTGGTGATCTTCACCAGTTGCTGTTGATAGGTCTGCAGTTTCTGTGCGACCGCCTCGACGGACGGGCTGGCATCGGCGCGCTCGGTGGGCGGCGTCAGCATTGCCGTTTGCAGCATTTGCGTGGAATCCTGCATCCAGCTGCGGCTGAACTGCAGGTTCACTTCTGCAAGTTCGCGCATTGTCTGCACCATGGCAAGCGACACATCGTTAAAGTAAGCGATACGTGCCTCGATGTGATTTTTTGCTGCTGGCGATATGGTTTCCACAAACGAATTCATGTTGATCTCCTCATTCAAATAGCGGCCAAAATGTGAGACGATCCTGGCGCTTTGGCCGGACGCCGGAAGCGATATTCTCTCAGGTGTGCAGAAAAATTGACACACCAGAGCCTGCCGGCATTATTCGTTTTGCGGAGTCAACTCATGCTATCTGTTGCTCAATTGACGGGAGCCGCGCCGCCAGCGGCACGCGGGATCAAATACATGGATTTTTGCCGGCCGTCCAGGTATCGGATGCCCGACTCGTCGAAGAGCGCGTCCTCTTCCAACATGATATTCACCGGCGCCGGCCAGCCCGGCAAAACCGACGCCGCGCTCAGTTCGATCGAATAGGCGGTGCGGTGGCGCAACGCCTCGTCGCCGCTACCCGGCACGCCGTTTTGCATGTCCCACATGCCGATGGCCGGGCCGGCGGCGTGGCCGTGGTAGCCCAGCGGATGGCTGTAAATGGTCGGTTTGATGCCTTCGGCGCGCGCCTGCGCCAGCGCCCCGGCCAGCATCTGGTTGCCGGTGCGTCCCTCCTTGAATTGCGCCAGCAGGATGTCCTGCAACCGGTTGGCCTGGCCGAAGGCCTGCGTCAGTGCAGCCGGCGCGGCGTTCTCGCCCGGTTTGAGGACGTATGCGTGCTGCTGCACGTCGGTGTTCAGGCGCAGGTAGGTGATGCCGATATCGACGTGCAGCAGGTCGCCGGGGATGATCACGGTCGGATCGGCCAGGCCTTTGCCGGCGCGCTGGATTTCCACCGACGGGTGGAACCAGGTGTCGTAGCCGAGGTCGCGGATCTTCTGGCGGAACCACCACACGACGTCGTCGGTGGTGGTGATGCCCGGCGTGATGACGCGCTCGGAAAAGCCTTCGTCGATGATCCTGTGGGTGGCGTTGACCAGTTGCGGGTAGATCTGCATTTCGCGCTGGCTGCGCGTTTCGAGCCAGCGGATCGCCAACGGCTCGGCCGAGACGACCTTTAGCCTGGCCTCGGCCGGCAGCGCCTGCAGCAGTTCTACGTAGTCGGTATGGTCGATGCCGTCGGCGTGGCCGAAATTGCGCGAGGTGTTCAGTGCTATCTTGGCCGGATTGCGGGTTTTGATGATGTCGGCCAGCGCCTCCCACTGGTCGGGGAATTTCTTCATGTCCCAGGCGGCGGCGATGCTTTTGCCGACCGCGTAGCGCGCCACCGCCAGCTTTTCCAGCGTCTTTTTGACCGGATCGCGGTAAAACACAATGATCGTGCGGCGGCGGGCGTTGAGCCATTCGGCCGGCAGCATGGTTTTGAGCACCGGGTCCTCGTTGTACTCGCGCGAGACCAGCACCCACATGTCGATGCCGGTCTGCTCCATCATCCCCGGCAGCAGGTTGTCCAGCCGGTCGGCCAGAAGTTCGTTGACGGCGGCGGCCTGGCCGCGCGGCGAGAGCGCGGCGGCTTGGCAGGCGGTGGAGATAAACAAGGGGAGGGCGAGCGCCAGCAGATATTTTTTCATGCTCAGATGTTGACGGCAGATTACAATGAAGTCAACGATTTGGATACCAACCAACCAACTAACCTGGAGGATCACCGAGTGCAGCCACCAACGATATTCTATTTGCATGGCGGGCCGGGTCTCGGCACGGCGTTCGAGCGCCAGCGCTATCCGGACGCCGACAACGTGCACTGGTGGCAGCAGCCGTCGGCCGTGTCCTGCGCCACGCGCCCGTACCAGAATTTGCTGGCCGCGACCTTGGCCGAGTTCCGGCTCAGCGTCGACATGCTGGGCGGGCCGATGACGATCATGGCCAGCTCCTTCGGCGCCCATCTGGCGGTGCACCTGGCGCGCCAGATGCCGGAATCGATCGCCCGCATCGTGCTGCTGGCGCCGACCTTCAATCCGGAGGAGGCCGCGCTGCGCCTGGCGCGGCACGGCCTGGCGCTGCACGCGCAAGACGCCAACGCCGGCAAGCTGGTGGCGGCGCTGGCGGACTACGAGGCCGCGCCGGGCCGCGCGCGCTTCTGGGACGTGATGGGCGCGTTGTGGCTGCTGCCGAATGTGACGTCGCTGTACTTCGGTCCGAACTCGGGGGATGAGCCGCAGGTGTTCGCCTATCTGCTGCAGCAGCCCGGCGTGTTCGACGGCCCGTCGTCGGTGGCGACGTCGGACGATTTCGCCGCCAGCCCGCCGGAGCCCGTGCGCAGCCCGTATCAGGGGCCGGTGTCGGTGATTTTCGGCGAGTTCGATCCGATGATCGATCCGGTGGTCGATTGTGCGATCTGGAAGGAAGTGTTTCCGCAGGCCGCCGTGCATACGCTGCCGACGGGGCATTTCCCGTTGCTGGAATTGTCGATCGAGGCGTGTCTGAACCCTTAATTGGAAGGGGGATACGGTTCGACGGCGCATCGATGGCGGATTACGGCGTTCCGCCTAATCCGCCCTACGTGTTTGTACGATTATTCGGGTTTTTTGGCCGCCGGCGCGATGTTTTCATCGATGTCGCTCGACGCCGACCGCACGCGCTGATACGTTACCGCACCGCCGTTTTCCGGCAGCGCCGGGCCGGTGTAGAGCAGCGCCAGTTCGGCGATGGCGGCGGTGTTGTCGCTGCCGAAGCCACTGAGCGCGGTGAAACGCAGCTGGCGCGCGCTGACGTTCTTGCCGAATTCGATGCGCTGCTGATCGTAGGTTGAAACCAGCGCGCCGCGTTTGATCTCCTTCCAGGTGTCGCCATCGTCGCTGGCTTCGATCAGGTAGTCGCGGACATCGCCTTCGTGGTCTCGATGGTTCTGGCGCGGCATCAGCAGCAAGCCGGAGAAGGATGCAGGGGCTGGAAAGCTCAGCGTCAACGTCTGCGGCGTGCGCACAGCCGCCTGCGTGCCGGCGGTCCAGAAGGTGTTCGGATCGCCGTCGATGGCGTTGGCCGGGTTGTTTCCGCCGCTGGCCTTGGCGCCCAGCTTCTTCATCACCAGCGTATCAAACAGCGCCTTGCGCACCTCGGCGGCGCAGATGGACATCTGCGGATTGAAGCTGTCGCTGGCCATGTAGTCGAGCACCGATTTGCGCAACTGGCGCGCGACGATGCGCTGATCCAGGTTGGTCTCCAGGTCCGGACTGGCGACCATCAGCCGGCCCTTGCCGACTTTCGCCTCCAGCAGCAAACCCAGTTTGAAGTTGCGGTTCCAGTCGTCGACCGGTTGCACGATCGGTTGCAGCGCCGGTGGCAGCTTGTCCAGGTTGATCGTGCGCGCGCCTTTGATCAGCTCCGACCATTGCCAGTCGTTGAAGCGGTCGGTGGGGAATTGCGTCAACGCCGGGTGCTTGTTGTCGATCCAGACGCCGAGCGTGCGGCTCCAGGCGGGATTCATCAGACGGTTCCAGAATACCGGCACGCTGTCGAGCGGCGGGCCGCTCCAGTCCAGATCCGACGCCAGCGGCAGGAACAGCACCTTGCCACCGGCCGCAAGGGCGGCTTCGGCGGCCGCCCAGTGGTGCGTGACCAGTACGTCGGCCGGTTCCGGCGCGGTGATGTTGGCGGGATAGAGCCAGATGTTCCAGTCGTTTTCAGCCAGCGGTTCGATGCCTGCGCCGACGCCGACCTGCAGCCGGTACGCCTGCGGCGCCGCCAGATCCTTGAGGGACAGCCGGATTTGTCCGAGCGGGATGTTCTTGCCGATGTCGATCGTCCGGCGCGCGAATTCGCCGCCGGCGGCGACGCGGCCGGTGGCGTCGATCAGCTTCCACCAGGGCTGCGCATCGGTCAGCGCGGCGGCGCCGAAGTGGGCGATCTCCACGTCCGCCGTCAGCGTTTCGTTGGTGCCGTATGTGCGTTTGAGCAGGCGCGCCAGCGGCACCGTCTGGCCATTGAAGCGCCGGAATTCCTCGGCGGTCGCATAGCCTTTGGGCTCCCAGAACGTGTCCAGAATGCCTACCAGCGCCGTGCCCTGGCCCAGATAGTCATGCAGGTCGAGCAGCTGGTAGCCCATCAGGCCGGGCGTGCGCAGGTTCGCTTCGATTTCCTCCTTATAGGCCTGGACCTGGAATTTGCCAGAAGCCCAGGCGAAGTCCTTGTTGCGGGCCGCCATGCCGTGGCGCGCCAGCGAGTCACGGAAAATCTCGTAGTTCCCCGGCCGCAGATAACCCCTGAATTTGCGGATGACGTCGTAGTCGGGATAAGCCGCCCACTGGCCCGTTTCGTGCGACACCACCGGCACGTTGACGCCGGCCAGCGAGGCGCCGTAGTCGCGGCCGAACCAGCCTTTTTCTCCGCGTAGTGGCTTGGGGCCGATGCGCTGCATCGACAGGAAATCGGTGCCGTCGGCCAGGCCGGAAACTTCCTTTTCAGTGTGGCCGGTGCCGTTGGAGTAGAGCCGGCGCGGGTCGGCCTTGCGGTAGTGGGCGATCCAGGCGTCGAAGGCTTCTTTCCAGCGGCCTTTCGGCTCGTTGGCGGGGCTGAGCAGAATGAAGGATGGATGATTGCCGTAGGCTTTGATCATGCGCCCGGTCTCTTCATACAGCATCTTGTCCATCGCGGTGCCCGGCGATATCTCGTTCCACATGCCCGGTTCCGGTTGCAGGTAAACGCCCAGTTCATCGGCGGCCTGGAACGCCGCCTCCGGTGGGCAGAAGGAGTGGAAGCGTATGTGGTTGATGCCCCAGTCCTTGTTGATCTGGATGATCTTGCGCCAGTAGGCGACGTCGGTTGGCGGATAGCCGGTCAGCGGAAAGTCGCCGCCGTGATGCGTGCCGCGCAAAAACAGCGTGCGGCCGTTCAGCTGGAACTGGTTGCCCTTGGCGGCGATCTGCGCGAAGCCGAAGCTGACGTCGCGCGTGTCTGCGGCGCCGGCGCCATTGAGCTGGAGTCGGATGTTCTGCAGCGCGGGGTTGAACTCATCCCAGGTTTGCGTGTTCGCCGGGAAGCGCACCTTGATCTCGGCGCTGCCGCCTTGCGCGCTCCATTTGACCTTATGCGCGACGCCGTTGGCGGTGACGGTGCCGCTGCCGGCGCGGCCGCCGGCATTGCCGATGCTGATTTTGATGCGTGCCGTTTTGCTCTGCACATCCGGGTAGACCTGGACGTCGTCCAGCCATACCGGCGAGGTGGCGCGCAGCTCCATTTTGCCGACGATGCCGTTCCAGCTCATGCCGAGCGAATCGGATACGCTGTGGGCGTCGGGCCGGTAGGCCATCAACATGCGGTTGTCGACGCGGATGGAGATCCGATGCCGCCCGGGCGCCAGCAGGCCCAGATCGTATTCGTGTTCGGCCACCAGACTCAGATTGCTGCCGACCTTGCGTTCGTCGATCCACAAAGTGGAGCCCCAGCGCGGACGTTCCAGGAGCAGGGCGACGCGCTTGCCGCGCCAGGCCGCCGGCACGTCGATGTCGCGCTGGTACCAGGCGGCGCCGAGGTAGTGCTTGGGCGGCTGCGACAGGAAAGGGACCTTGACGTTGCCGGCGGCGGTGTGGGTTTTGTAGTCTTCGCGCTGGTCCCAGTTCTTATCGTACAGCGACAGCACCCAAGGCGTTTTGGCGGTGATGTCGTCGCCGTAACCCTGCGCCTGGAGGATGCCGGGGAGGGCGATGCCGTCCTTCAGGTCGCGCGTGAACCAGGCCTGGCTCTCGCCTTCGTCGTTGCGGTCCATGGCGAAACGCCACTCGCCCGAAAGGTCGCGCGATTCGGCCGCGTTGAGGATGCCGCTGGCGCAGGTGGAGACGCAAAGGAGGGCGATGGCGAGGAGGCGGAACATGGAGTGCCTTGCAAAACGAGGGTAGTGAGATTATCGGCCAATCCACATGCGGCTTTCACTCAAATGCGTGCGCGTTTGGCGTCGTTTGGGCCTATTCAGTTACAATCTGCTGCGCCAAATCAGCCACTATAGCCACTATACCAACACATGCAACTACGCCGTCTTACCCTTGCCGCTCTAGCCATCTTTGCCGCAACCGCCATCGTCGGCTGCAAGACCACGCCAGTGATTGAGACGCCGGCCCAGCCGATCGCCGTGCCGGAGCCGCTACCGCCGCGCAAAATCAAAATCGGCCTGGCGCTGGGAGGCGGCGCCGCGCGCGGCTTCGCCCACATCGGCGTGATCAAGGCGCTCGAGGCGCAGGGGATTTATCCGGATATCGTGGTCGGCACCAGCGCCGGCAGCGTGGTCGGCGCGCTGTACGCGGCCGGGAACACCGGCTTCCAGCTGCAAAAGCTCGCCTTCGACATGGACGAAGCGGCGATCTCCGATTGGGCCATGCCGCTGTTCGGCAAAAGTACCGGTGTGTTGAAGGGGGAGGCGCTACAGGCTTACGTCAACAAGGCGGTCAACAACCAGCCGATGGAGAAGCTGAAGGTGCCGTTCGGCGCCGTGGCGACGGATTTGAAGACCGGCCAGCCGATTCTTTTCCAGCGCGGGAATACCGGCATGGCGGTGCGGGCATCGTCGTCGGTGCCGGGCGTGTTCCAGCCGGTGACGATCAGCGGCCGCTCCTATGTCGACGGTGGGTTGGTGGCGCCGGTGCCGGTGCGTTTCGCGCGCGACATGGGGGCGGACTTTGTCATCGCCGTCAATATCTCCACACAGGCCGACGTGCAGGCGACCGTCAGTTCGGTCGACGTGATCATGCAGACCTTCAGCATCATGGGCCAGCGCATCAACCAGTATGAATTGAAGGACGCCGACATCGTCATCGCGCCGAGCCTGGGCAAGATGGCCGGCAACGACTTCGCCGGCCGCAACCAGGCGATCCTGGCCGGCGAGCAGGCCGCCGCGCTGGCGATGCCGCAGATCAAACAGAAACTCGAAGCGCGGCGCAAGCCGTAGGCTTTAGCGCATCCTCTATATTACCGTTACGACAATAAGCAATAACCAAGGAAAAACCATGCAAACCAAACCGTATCTGTCGCTTGCCGACGTCAAGAAAATCGCCGCCGCCGCTGAAGCCGAGGCTGTCGCCAACAAATGGGCGGTCGTGATCGCCATCGTCGATGACGGCGGCCACCTGCTGTGGCTGCAACGCCAGGATGGCGCCGCGCCGTTGTCGTCGCACATCGCGCCGGCCAAGGCGCGCGTGTCGGCGCTGGGCCGCCGCGAATCGAAGATTTATGAAGACATGATCAACAACGGCCGCGTCTCGTTCCTGAGCGCGCCGGCGCCGCAGACCGACGGCATGCTCGAAGGCGGCGTGCCGATCATCGTTGACGGCCACATCATTGGTGCTGTCGGCGTTTCAGGTGTCAAATCGGCGGAAGACGCGCAAGTCGCCAAGGCCGGCATCGCCGCGCTGAACTAAGCTCCGGGGTCAGGTCCACCATTTCTACACGGGCTCGGCACTGGGGTGCAAATGCATGCTTTGTGACGGCTCGCGGATGGCGTGAACTGGCCCACGGATCAGCCCGTGTAGAAATAGTGGACCTGACCCCGGAGTGTTACATGCTGATCTGGCAAGGAAAAGAAATCGTCCGCTCAGGGCGATTTTTTTTGCCGGGATTTCGGTGCCTCTCCATTGCCAAGCAGGGTGGATTTGGTTATAATTCAAAGGTTTAGCCAATCTCACCCTACCGTAGCCGACCACCACTCACTCCATATTCAATCTGACCTTCCACCCCGGCCTGCGACGGCCTTGGGTACACGACGGTCGTCTGACGTGGCGCAGCTACGGTAACTTTATCAGGAGTTACCCTTGCCGCCATTTTTTTCTGGCCCCGCCGTTCCAGCCATACTGGCCCTCGCCGACGGAACCATTTTTAAAGGTTTTTCAATCGGCGCTGCCGGCCACACTACCGGCGAAGTCGTTTTCAATACCTCCATGACCGGCTATCAGGAAATCCTGACCGATCCCAGCTATTGCCGCCAGATCGTTACGCTGACGTATCCACACATCGGCAACACCGGCGTCAATCCAGAAGACGTCGAGTCCTCCAAAGTCCACGCGGCCGGCCTAATCATCCGTGACCTGCCGCTGATGGCGTCGAACTTCCGCTCCACCCAGTCGCTGGCCGATTACCTGAAGGCCGAGAACATCGTCGCCATCGCCGGTATCGACACCCGCAAACTGACCCGCATCCTGCGCGAAAAAGGCGCCCAATCCGGCGCCATCCTGGTCGGCACCCAGGGCAACGAGCCGTCCACCGCGCAAGCGCTGGAACTGGCCCGCTCCTTCCCCGGCCTGGCCGGCATGGACCTGGCCAAAGTCGTCTCGACCAAGACCGCCTACGAGTTCACCGAAGCGGAATGGGAACTGGGCGAGGGCTACGGCAAACTGAAGGAGCCCAAATTCCACGTGGTCGCCTACGACTACGGCGTCAAGCGCAACATCCTGCGCATGCTGGTGGAACGCGGCTGCAAAGTAACCGTGCTGCCGGCGCAAGCCACCGCCGCCGACGCCCTGGCCCTGAACCCGGACGGCGTGTTCCTGTCGAACGGTCCTGGCGATCCTGAGCCATGCGACTACGCGATCCAGGCCACCAAGGAATTGATCGACAAGGGCATCCCGGTGTTCGGCATTTGCCTGGGCCACCAGATCATGGCGCTGGCTTCCGGCGCGAAAACGCTGAAGATGAAGTTCGGCCACCACGGCGCCAACCACCCGGTGCAGGACCTGGACAGCAAGAAGGTGATGATCACCTCGCAGAACCACGGTTTCGCCGTGGACGCCGCGACCCTGCCGGCCAACACCCGCGTAACCCATAGCTCGTTGTTCGACGGCTCGCTGCAGGGCTTCGCCCGCACCGACAAACCGGCGTTCTGCTTCCAGGGCCACCCTGAAGCGTCGCCCGGCCCGACTGACGTCGCTTACCTGTTTGACCGCTTCATCGGCATGATGGAAGCAACGGAGAAAAAATAAGATGCCTAAACGTACAGACATTAAAAGTATTCTGATTATTGGCGCTGGCCCGATCATTATCGGCCAGGCTTGCGAGTTCGATTATTCCGGCGCCCAGGCCTGCAAGGCCCTGCGCGAAGAAGGCTACAAAGTCATCCTGGTCAACAGCAATCCGGCGACCATCATGACCGACCCTGAAATGGCCGATGTGACCTACATCGAGCCAATCACCTGGCAAGTCGTCGAGAAGATCATCGCCAAGGAAAAGCCGGACGCGATCCTGCCGACCATGGGCGGCCAGACGGCGCTGAACTGCGCGCTGGACCTGCATCGCCACGGCATCCTGGACAAGTACAAGGTCGAGCTGATCGGCGCCACGCCGGAAGCCATCGACAAGGCCGAGGACCGCTCCAAGTTCAAGGACGCGATGACCAAGATCGGCCTGGGTTCGGCACGCTCGGGTGTTGCGCACTCGCTGGACGAGGCGTGGGCCGTGCAGCGCGACGTCGGCTTCCCGACCATCATCCGTCCATCGTTCACGATGGGCGGCAGCGGCGGCGGCATCGCCTACAACGAAGAAGAATTCGAAGCGATCTGCAAACGCGGCCTGGAAGCATCGCCGACCAACGAGCTGCTGATCGAGGAATCGCTGCTGGGCTGGAAAGAGTACGAGATGGAAGTGGTGCGCGACAAGGCGGACAACTGCATCATCATCTGCTCGATCGAAAACCTGGACCCGATGGGCGTGCACACCGGCGACTCGATCACCGTGGCGCCGGCGCAGACCCTGACCGACAAGGAATACCAGATCATGCGCAACGCCTCGCTGGCGGTGCTGCGTGAAATCGGCGTAGACACTGGCGGTTCGAACGTGCAGTTCTCGATCAACCCTGCCGACGGCCGCATGATCGTCATCGAAATGAATCCGCGCGTATCGCGTTCGTCGGCGTTGGCCTCCAAGGCCACCGGCTTCCCGATCGCCAAGGTCGCGGCCAAGCTGGCTGTTGGTTTTACTTTAGATGAGCTGCGCAACGAGATCACCGGCGGCGCGACCCCGGCCTCGTTCGAGCCTTCGATCGACTACGTCGTCACCAAGATCCCGCGCTTCACGTTCGAGAAGTTCCCGACCGCCGACCACCACCTGACCACGCAGATGAAATCCGTCGGCGAAGTGATGGCGATCGGCCGCACCTTCCAGGAATCGTTCCAGAAAGCCTTGCGCGGCCTGGAAGTGGGCGTCGATGGCCTGAACGAGAAAACCAAGGACCGCGAGAAGATCGAAGAGGAACTGGGCGAGCCGGGTCCGGAGCGTATCTGGTACGTGGGCGACGCGTTCGCCCAGGGCTTCACGCTGGAAGAAGTGCACCAGCTGACCAAGATCGACCCATGGTTCCTGATCCAGATTAAAGAGATCGTCGACCTGGAACTGTGGATGGACACGCAGAAGCTGGAACAGCTGGACAAGACCGTGCTGTACAAGCTGAAGCAAAAAGGCTTCTCGGACCGCCGTCTGGCCTTCCTGCTGCAGACCGATGCCAAGGCCGTGCGCGCCCGTCGCCATGAGCTGAACATCCGTCCGGTGTACAAGCGCGTCGACACCTGCGCCGCCGAGTTCTCGACCAACACCGCGTACATGTACTCGACCTACGATGAAGAGTGCGAGGCCAATCCGACCGACAAAAAGAAGATCATGGTGCTGGGCGGTGGCCCGAACCGTATCGGCCAGGGTATCGAATTCGATTACTGCTGCGTACACGCGGCGCTGGCGATGCGCGAAGACGGCTACGAGACCATCATGGTCAACTGCAATCCGGAGACCGTGTCGACCGACTACGATACCTCCGACCGTCTGTACTTCGAGTCGCTGACCCTGGAAGATGTGCTGGAAATCGTCGACCTGGAAAAGCCGGTCGGCGTGATCGTCCAATACGGCGGTCAGACTCCATTGAAACTGGCGCTGGACCTGGAAGCCAACGGCGTGCCGATCGTCGGCACCTCGCCGGACATGATCGACGCCGCCGAAGACCGCGAGCGTTTCCAGAAGATGCTGCAAAAGCTGGACCTGCGCCAGCCGCCCAACCGCACCGCGCGCACCGAGGCCGACGCCCTGGCGCTGGCGCAGGAAATCGGCTACCCGCTGGTGGTGCGTCCTTCGTACGTGCTGGGCGGACGCGCGATGGAGATCGTCCACGAGCAGCGCGACCTGGAACGCTATATGCGCGAAGCGGTCAAGGTATCGCACGATTCGCCGGTGCTGCTGGACCGCTTCCTGAACGACGCCATCGAGTGCGACGTCGATTGCATCTCCGACGGCGAGACCACCTTCATCGGCGGCGTGATGGAACACATCGAACAAGCGGGCGTCCACTCGGGCGACTCGGCGTGCTCGCTGCCACCGTACTCGCTGGCGCAGGAAACCATCGATGAACTGAAGCGTCAAACCTCGCTGATGGCCAAGGGCCTGAACGTGGTCGGCCTGATGAACGTGCAGTTCGCGATCCAGAAGCAGGATGTGGATGGCGAATCGAAGGACGTGGTCTACGTGCTGGAAGTGAATCCGCGCGCCTCGCGCACGGTGCCATTCGTGTCCAAGGCGACCGGCCTGCAACTGGCCAAGATCGCGGCGCGCTGCATGGTCGGCCAGACCCTGGCGCAGCAGGGCATCACGACCGAAGTCGTGCCGCCTTACTACAGCGTCAAGGAAGCCGTGTTCCCGTTCGTGAAATTCCCGGGCGTCGACACCATCCTCGGACCGGAGATGAAGTCGACCGGCGAAGTCATGGGCGTCGGCAAGACCTTCGGCGAAGCGTTCGTCAAGTCGCAGATGGGCGCCGGCGTCAAGCTGCCGAAGTCGGGCAAGGTGTTCCTGTCGGTGAAATCGTCCGACAAGCCGCGCGCCGTGAAAGTGGCGCGCGACCTGGTGGAGATCGGCTTCTCGCTGGTGGCCACCAAGGGCACCGCCGCCGTGATCTCGGCCGCCGGCATTCCGGTGAGCGCGGTCAACAAGGTGGTCGAGGGCCGTCCGCACATCGTCGACATGATCAAGAACCACGAGATCGTGCTGGTGATCAATACCGTCGAAGAGAAGCGCAACGCCATCACCGACTCGCGCGCGATCCGCACCTCGTCGCTGGCCTCGCGCGTGACGACGTACACCACCATCGCCGGCGCCGAAGCGGCGGTCGAGGGCATTCGTCATTTGGACGAACTGCAAGTGTACGATTTACAAGGGCTGCATAAAACCTTACACTAAGGCTTAGCAGTACTTTTGAACCACAGAGCTCGCGCTGCAGTTGGCGTGGCCTCTGTGGTTTTCCATTGTAAAACCAGAGTAAATAAACAACATGACTTCAGTTCCACTTACCAAGTACGGCGCCGAGCTCTTGAAAGAAGAGTTGCACCAGTTGAAGACCAAAGAACGCCGTATCGTGATCGACGCGATTGCTGAAGCGCGTTCCCATGGCGACCTGTCTGAAAACGCCGAGTACGATGCCGCCAAGGAACGCCAAGCGTTCGTCGAAGGCCGCATCGCGGAATTGGAAGGTAAGCTGAGCGCGGCGCAGATCATCGATCCGACCACCTTGGACGCCGAAGGCCGCGTCGTGTTCGCCTCGACCGTCGACCTGGAAGACCTGGAATCGGGCGCGAAAGTGACCTACCAGATCGTCGGCCTGGACGAGGCGGATTTGAAATTGAGCAAAGTGTCGGTGACCTCGCCGATCGCCCGCGCGCTGATCGGCAAGTCCGCCGGCGACGTGGTGGAAGTGCAGGCGCCGTCGGGCCCGCGCGAATACGAAATTCTGGAAGTGCGTTACATCTGATGCTACTTGCGCGTATCCGTTTGCTGGTCGCGACCTTGTGGGCGGGCAGTTTGTGGGCGATCGGCTATCTGGCCGCCCCGACCTTGTTCGCCACCTTGGCCGACCGCGTGCTGGCAGGCACGATTGCCGCCAGCCTCTTCAACAACCTCGCGTGGCTGTCCATGGCCTGCGCGGCGATCATGCTGGTGCTGGTGTGGGTGAGCAAGGGCACCGAGACGGCCGGGATCTTTGCCGGGTCGGCCCGCAATTCCGAGGTCAAGTCGCGCCGCACGTTGATGGCGGTGATCCTGGTGATGCTGGGGTGTACGTTGGTGTCGCATTTCGGCCTGCAGCCGATGATGGGCGCGCTGCGTGCCGCGGCGGGGCCGGGCGGTGTGATGGAGTCGGCTGCCAAGAACGAGTTCGGCATCCTGCACGGCATTTCCAGCGGTCTGTTTTTGGTGCAGAGTTTGCTGGCCGCGTGGCTGGTGATCAAGCAATAACCCCAAACCTAAGGGGTCTGACCCCCTGGGGTCAGACCCCGGGCCAACGGGGTGCGGGTTTCAGCGGTGCCGCAAGCGCCGCGTTATTTCGAGCCTAACGCGCTCTTCTTCGAGGATTTCTGCTGTGGCTTGGCGCGCTTGATGTTGCCGCCCTGGGTCACGCGTTCATTCCCTTTCAACAGCACCTTGGTCACGGACGGACGTTTGGTGCCGCTCGGGCTAGGCTTGACGATGGTCACTTCGCGCAGGCCCTTGCCGGACGTCGAGCGTTCCTTCGTGGTTTCCACTTTCGGGCGGTACAGGACCAGCAGCTTGCCGATGTGTTGCACCGGCGCGGCGTCGAGTTGCTCGCAGATGGTGTCGTACATGGCGGCGCGGGCTTCGCGGTCGTCGCCGAACACGCGAACCTTGATCAGGCCGTGCGAATCGAGGCCCAAGGCGATTTCCTTGAGGACGTTGGCGGTCAATCCCGCTTCGCCGATCAGAACGATGGGCTTCAGCGCGTGAGCTTCGGCGCGCAGGGCGCTGCGCTCAACGGGTGTAAGTTTTTGCATAATATATTTTTAGTGGTTCCCTTAAAGGCAGTATTCTACGCGAATGAAGAAGAAGAAATTAAACAAAAACTGGTTGCACGACCACATTAACGACCCTTACGTGAAATTAGCGCAAAAAGAGGGCTACCGCGCCCGCGCCGCTTTCAAGCTCAAGGAGATCGACGAGGACGAGCACCTGATCAAGCCCGACCAGGTCATCGTCGACCTCGGCTGCACTCCCGGCAGCTGGGGCCAATACGTGCGCCGCAAGTTGGCCGGCAAGGATGGCGGCGGCATCAACGGCACCCTGATCGGCCTCGACATGCTGCCGATGGAGCCGATCGCCGACTTCCATTTCATCCAGGGCGATTTCCGCGAGCCGGAGGTGTTGCAGCAACTGGAAGATCTCGTGAAGGGCCGCAAAGTTGACGTTGTGTTATCGGATATGGCGCCCAACCTGTCCGGCATCGCCAGCGCCGACGCCGCGCGCATGGAACATCTGATCGATCTGGCAATAGAATTCTCGCAGGCGCATTTGAAACCTAGTGGTTCCTTGCTGGTCAAATGTTTTAAGGACATGGGTTTTAACGATATCGTGTTGAAGTTTCGCCAAGAGTTTAAAACGGTGGTGCAGAAAAAGCCGAAAGCCAGCCGCGACAAATCGTCCGAGATTTTCCTGCTCGGCCGTGGTTTGAAAAACCCCACCGACGGCATGGCGTCGGCGCAACCGCTCGAATCCGACCAATTCCGTCCTTGATCGCTCTTGTTTTTTACCGTACGGGCCGCACATCCAGCAAGGAAGCGTACTTTTGTCTTGATCCGCAGCAGAATTTGATCAAATAATGTGCCTTTCTGCTGGGTTTACACCCCCGCGCACGGGTGGGCTTCTGGCACCGCCTGCTTATTACGAGTAAAATCGGGTTTCTAGCCCTAGGTTAAAAGATGCGCCCCGCATCCAAGGAGTTTTCGTGAATAACATGTTTTCCAAATCAGCCATCTGGGTAGTCGTCGTACTGCTCCTGCTCATGCTGTACAAGCAGTTCGATAGCCATGGCGTTGCAGGCGGCGCCAAACCCATCGCTTACTCCGATTTGCTGGATGACGTGAAAGCCAAGCGCATCAAGGATGTCGTGATCGAGGGTGGCAACATCACCGCGACCCGCACCGATGACACCAAGGTCCGCACCACCGCCACGATCCTCGATCGCGGCCTGGTTGGCGACCTGCGCGACAACGGCATCCGTTTCGACGTGAAACCGCCCGAGGAGCCATCGTTCCTGCAGCAAGTGTTCGTGTCGTGGTTCCCGATGCTGTTGCTGATCGGCGTATGGATCTTCTTCATGCGGCAGATGCAGGGCGGCGGCAAGGGCGGCGCGTTCTCCTTCGGCAAGTCGAAGGCGCGCATGATGGACGAGACGAACAACACCGTCACCTTCGCCGACGTCGCCGGTTGCGACGAAGCGAAGGAAGAAGTCAACGAGATCGTCGACTTCCTCAAGGATCCGAGCAAGTTCCAGAAACTGGGCGGCCGTATTCCACGCGGCGTGCTGATGGTCGGTCCTCCAGGCACGGGTAAAACCCTGCTGGCGCGCGCCATCGCCGGCGAAGCCAAAGTACCGTTCTTCTCGATCTCCGGTTCGGACTTTGTTGAGATGTTCGTCGGTGTCGGCGCCAGCCGTGTTCGCGACATGTTCGAGAACGCCAAAAAGCATTCGCCTTGCATTATCTTCATCGACGAGATCGACGCGGTCGGCCGTCACCGCGGCGCCGGCATGGGCGGCGGTAACGACGAACGCGAACAGACCTTGAACCAGTTGCTGGTCGAGATGGACGGCTTTGAAGCGTCGTCCGGCGTGATCGTGGTCGCCGCGACCAACCGCGCCGACGTGCTGGATAAAGCGCTGCTGCGTCCGGGCCGTTTCGACCGTCAAGTCTCGGTCGGCCTGCCGGACATCCGTGGCCGCGAGCAGATCCTGAACGTGCACATGCGCAAAGTGCCGATCGGCACCGACGTCAAGGCCGACATCCTGGCCCGTGGCACTCCTGGTTTCTCGGGCGCCGATCTGGCCAACCTGGTCAACGAAGCGGCACTGTTCGCGGCACGCCGCAGCAAGCGCCTGGTCGACATGATCGACTTCGAAGATGCCAAGGACAAGATCTTCATGGGTCCGGAGCGCAAGTCGATGGTCATCCGCGAGGAAGAGCGCCGCAACACCGCGTACCACGAGTCGGGCCACGCGGTCGTCGCCAAGCTGTTGCCGAAGGCCGATCCGGTCCACAAAGTGACGATCATGCCGCGTGGCTGGGCGTTGGGCCTGACCTGGCAGCTGCCTGAGCACGATAATATTTCGGGCTACAAGGACAAGATGCTCGAAGAGATTTCGATCCTGTTCGGCGGCCGCATCGCCGAGGAAATCTTCGTCGGCCAGATGTCGACCGGCGCTTCGAACGACTTCTCGCGCGCCACCAAGGTGGCCCGTTCGATGGTGACCCGCTTCGGCATGTCCGACGCGATGGGCGTGATGGTCTACGAGGACAGCCAGAACGACGGCTTCTTCGGCGGCGCGTCGAAGACGATTTCCGAGGCGACCCAGCAAATGGTCGACGCCGAGATCCGCAACATCCTGGACCAACAGTACAAGCTGGCGCGCTCGCTGCTCGAAGCGAACCGCGACAAGGTCGAGGTCATGACCAAGGCGCTGCTGGAATGGGAAACCATCGACGCGGACCAGATCAACGACATCATGGCCGGCCTGGAGCCGCGCGCGCCGAAGCCTGGTGTGACGATCCGCAAACAGCCGCCTAGCGACGGCGGCACCGGCGTGACGCCCAGCGTGACGGCACCAGCCTAAGCAGTGGACCGCACGGTCCGCTGGCAGAGACAAGGGTGAGGAGAAATCCTCGCCCTTTTTCATTCCCCCACCCATTTTCTTCATGCGATCCACATTACAGTTCGGCCGATTCAATTACCCCCTGCAAGGCGAGTCCGCGCGCGCCCGCGTGATGGGCATCCTCAACGTCACCCCCGATTCGTTTTCCGACGGCGGCCACTACCAGTCGCTGGAGTTCGCCATCTCGCACGCCGAGCAAATGATAATCGACGGTGTAGACATCATCGACGTCGGCGGCGAATCGAGCCGCCCGGGCGCGCCGCCGCTGCCGCTGGAAGACGAGCTGCGCCGCGTGATGCCGGTGCTGTACGCGCTGCGCGACCAGGGGCCGGCGATCTCGGTCGACACCTACAAGCCGCAGGTGATGCGCGAAGCCATTATCGCCGGCGTCGACATGATCAACGACATCAACGGCTTCCGCGCGCCGGGCGCGCTGGAGGCGGTGCGCGACAGCGACTGCGCGCTGTGTATCATGCACATGCAATCCGATCCGCAACATATGCAGCTGGCGCCGTCGTACACCGACGTAGTGGCCGAAGTCATCGCTTTCTTGCGGGAACGGATCGATGCCATGATCGCATCGGGAATTGATCCGCGTCGATTGTGCATCGATCCCGGCTTTGGCTTTGGGAAGACGGTGGAGCATAATTACGCCTTACTCAGGGCCACAAGGCGGTTGATTGCGGAACTGGATATGCCGTTGCTGGCGGGCTTGTCGCGCAAATCGATGGTTGGCGCGGTGACGGGCAAACCGGTCGAGCAGCGCATGGCCGGCAGCGTCGGCGGCGCGCTGGCGGCGGTGGCGCACGGGGCGGTGATCGTCCGCGTGCACGACGTCGCCGAAACGGTTGACGCCCTCAAGGTATGGCAAGCGGCACATTAAAATAAGCAATAATTAAATAATAACAACACGACGATAAAGAGCACACGACATGGCACGTAAATATTTTGGCACCGATGGTATCCGCGGTCTGGTCGGCGAATCGCCGATCACGCCCGACTTCGTTATGCGTCTCGGCTACGCGGCCGGCAAGGTCCTGGCGGGCGCTCCGCGCACCGGCGGCAAGCGACCGACCGTCCTGATCGGGAAGGACACGCGCATCTCTGGCTACATGCTGGAAGCGGCGCTGGAGGCCGGCTTCGCGGCGGCCGGCGTCGACGTCATGCTGGCCGGTCCGATGCCGACCCCGGCGATCGCCTACCTGACGCGCGCGCTGCGCCTGTCGGCGGGCGTGGTGATCTCGGCGTCGCACAACCCGTTCCAGGACAACGGCATCAAATTCTTCTCCGACCAGGGCACCAAACTGCCCGATTCGGTCGAACTCGACATTGAAGCCGCCTTGGACCTGCCGGTGGTCTGCGTGCCATCGGAAAAACTGGGCCGCGCCAAGCGCCTGGACGACGCCCAGGGCCGCTACATCGAATTCTGCAAGAGCACCTTCCCGAACGAGTTGGACCTGCGCGGCATGAAGCTGGTGGTCGACTGCGCGCACGGCGCCGCCTATAACATCGCCCCGCATGTGTTCCACGAGCTCGGCGCGGAAGTAATTGCCATCGGCAATAAGCCGGACGGCTTCAATATCAACCTCGGCCACGGCGCGACCGCGCCGGAAGCGATGGCTGCGGCGGTGCGCGCCCATGGCGCCGACCTCGGCATCGCGCTGGACGGCGACGCCGACCGCCTGATCATGTGCGACGCCAATGGCCGCCTGTACAACGGCGACGAGCTGCTGTACCTGATGGTCATGGACCGCATGGCCACCGGCCCGGTGGCCGGCGCCGTCGGCACGCTGATGACCAATATGGCGGTCGAGGTGGCCTTGAAAGAGAAGGGCGTCGGTTTCGCCCGCGCCAAGGTCGGCGACCGCTACGTGCTGGAGGTGATGCAGGAAAACGGCTGGCTGCTGGGCGGCGAAGGCTCCGGCCACCTGCTGTGCCTGGACAAGCACACCACCGGTGACGGCATCATCTCGGCGCTGCAAGTGCTCTCCGCGCTCAAACGCGCCGGCAAATCGCTGGAAGAGTGCACGGCCGAGCTGGTGCTGTTCCCGCAAACCCTGGTCAATGTGCGCGTTGCCCCGGGTTTCGACTGGACCAAGAACGCCGCCATGGTGGCCGAAAAGGAAAAGGTCGAGCGCGAACTGGAAGGCAGCGGCCGAGTGCTGATTCGCGCCTCGGGCACGGAACCTTTGATCCGCGTGATGGTCGAAGCACGTAACGCCAAGGACGCGGATTCGATGGCCCAGCGCATCGCCGACAAAGTGGAAACGCAGTTGGCGGCATAGGGTGCCAACTGGGTTCAGCAATGAAAGATTAATCCGGCCCTCACATTGACGGCGAGGGCGCCAAGCGTTAGAATACTGTCTTCGGAGTGTAGCGCAGCCCGGTAGCGCACCTGGTTTGGG
Source organism: Duganella sp. AC237 (assembly GCF_979254035.1). Classification (NCBI taxonomy): domain Bacteria; kingdom Pseudomonadati; phylum Pseudomonadota; class Betaproteobacteria; order Burkholderiales; family Oxalobacteraceae; genus Duganella; species Duganella sp. AC237. Next base: position 2,514,987 of record NZ_CEEDEW010000003.1, read on the forward strand.
ACCAGGGGGTCCAAGGTTCGAATCCTTGTACTCCGACCAAGAACTTTTAAAACGGGTTGTCTCTGACAACCCGTTTTTCATTTCCGCGATGAGTTCTCGTCGCGTTATCTCTGCCCATAGCTCAGTTGGATAGAGCATCAGCCTTCTAAGCTGAGGGTCGCAGGTTCGATTCCTGCTGGGCAGGCCAAAACATTCCCTATCTCGTTATTTCAGAGCCGGTCGTCGCAGTTCAGTGAATGAATCTCGCTGCCGCGAATGCGATGCCTGAAATGGCAACCGCTGTTCCGATAAACCATTTCAGCAGCGTGCCTTCCATCTTTGCAAGATCCTCTTTCGTTGCATAGTTTGATTTCACCACTGCTAAATCAACGTCCAGCGCAGATAGCAGGTCCAGGATATTTTGGTTTATCGATATTAGGTTCGCTATTCGGTTTTCCATAGCGGGATCTTTCGATCAAAAAACTAATTAAAAAATCTTGCTGCAGCAAAGGCTAATCCCGCAATAGTGACCGCCGTGCCGATGAACCATTTGAGCAAAGTGACCTCTAATCTTGCTATGTCTTCTTTTACTTTTGCGACGTCCTCTCTTGTCGCGTAATTTAATTTGATTACGGCCAAATCTACCTCAAGAACTGTGACCCGTTCCAAAGTTTTCTCAGCCATTAGTTCAAGCGACGAAGTCCGTGTTTCCATTGGATTGCTGCTCCCTCAATTCTTTTTTGCGCTACCAAGCCCGACCTATTCGTTAGACAGCGTCCTGAAGGGAAGGTTCAGCTGCCAACATCTAACTCAGAAGTCAGAGGGGCGTGCCAAAAATTAGCGCAATCGCACCGATTTCTGGCACATGATCCCTTAGAAGCGGTAGCGGGCGGTCAGCTGCACCGAGCGGGGTGAGCCGGGCAGGTTCAAATTCTTGCTGCTGCCGTGACCCGCTACGATGTAAGCGCGGTCGAAAAGGTTTGTCAGGTTCAAGGTCAAATCGACACCCGCGTGCCGATAATAGGTCATCGCGTCCGCAGTAACGTAGCTAGGCAGCGTTACCGTATTGCCCGGATTGGCGAAACGGTCGCCCACATAATTGACGCCGCCGCCAACGCCGAAACTGCCGCCAAGCGCTCTGCTCACCCATAAATTAGCGGCGTGCTTGGGAGTTAATGTCGGACGTTTTCCTTGGACGGCTTGGCCGTCATCCCGCGCGATGGAGGAAGTCATCGCTGCATCCAAGTAGGAATAGCCCGCCCATGTCTTCCAGCCATTACCCAAATCACCATTGAACGTCAGCTCTATGCCTTTGGTCCGCTGCGTGCCGAGAGGTAATAACTGGAGCGTCAGTGGGTCGGCGGTTTTAATATTCGTGCGCGTCAACTGGAATATGGATACGCCCGCCGAGGCGCGGCCATTGAACAAGTCATATTTGGCGCCGATTTCTTTATTCTTAGTAATCTCCGGCGCCATTTGTGCATTCGCCGCGGTTAATGCGAAGCCTTCACCCGAAGGCTGGAACGAACGGCTGAACGACGCGTAATACGATTGCACCGTGTTCGGCTGATAAACCAGGCCCGCGCGCGGACTCCAATTACGGTCGGTGCGGCTGACGTTCGGAACACCCACACGCCTTTCGACATTCTCCTGCTCAAACCGGTCGTAGCGAATACCTGCCAGCGCTTTCCATTGCGGCGCCAAGGTCACCATGTCTTGCAAATAAGCGCTGGCAATATTGAAGATGCCCAGGTTATTCGACGTCGGCGCGCCGCCGGCGGTGAATGGCACCACCGGATTGACCGGGTTAAACAATGACACGGTTGCCACGTTGGCTTGCGAACGCACCAGCTGATTCTTGTTCTGTTTGCCGAACTCGACACCGTACAGTATCTGATGCTGCATGCTTCCCAGTTCCGCCAGTTGCGTCAATTCAGTCTGGTTCGAGTAGCCGTCCTCATCGCGGGCGACATTGCCACGGGTGAGGGAAGCGGTACGCGCCGTCTCGTTGACCGAACCCACCAAGGTATTGTTGCGGTCGAGCGAGTAATCGTAGTGGCGGAAGGCGTTGCGGATCGACAGTTGGGGATTGAAGCGGTGGTCCAGGGTGAAACCGTAGGTCTTCACCTCCGACTCGCTGTAGTCGAAGTCTTCGGCGTTGGCCGCCCCGTAATAAGTACCCGCCGGCACGTCGACCGCGCGTCCCTGATACGAGGGGATGCCGAAGTCGGTCACGCGTTTGTCTTTCAGATACTCCGCCTGTAGCAGCAACAGCGTGTCCGCGCCCAGCTTGAACTGCACCGACGGCGCCAGCGCCTGGCGCTTGAGGAATTGCTGGTCGCGATAGCTGTCCGAGTCTTCCGCCGCGCCCGTCACCCGGAAGGCGACGCCGTTGTCGGTCAGGTTGCGCGCCAGGTCGAATTCGCCGCGTTTCTGTCCCCAGCGGCCCACTTGAAGGCTCACTTCGCTGCGGTCGATGCCCGGCTTTTTGGTGATGCGGTTGATCATGCCGCCGGACGAGCCGCGGCCATACAGCACCGAAGCTGGCCCTTTGATGACCTCGATCTGTTCGACATTGGATAAATCGCGGAAATACAGCGCATCGTCGCGCATTCCGTCGACAAACTGGTCGCTGATGGCGCTAAAGCCGCGAATGGTCACCTGGTCGCGCTGGCCGTCGCCGTGCGACAGGCCGATCCCCGGCACCGCCTTGAGCACATCCTGCATCGAGCGCGCGCCTTGATCGCGCAGCAGTTCCTGCGGCACGACGTTGATGGTTTGGGGAATGTCGCGCAGCTGGGCGTCGATCTTGGTGCCGGTGGTGGAGGTGGTGGGACGGTAGCCGTCTGCTTCGCCGCTAACGGTCACGACCGGCATGGCCTGCTCGGGCGCCGCGCCGGTCTGCGCCAGCGCGGCGTTGGCAAAGGAAAGGCTGGCCAGCATCAGGGCCAGCGGGGTCTTGGTCAGTGTCATGTGAATCCCTCGAAGTAGTTGTTGGCTGGCTACTTGGGTCGCATGACACTTCGCTGGCTAAATAGGAATAATTATCATCTGGATTATCCTCCTAAGATGCTAGTAACGCAAGAATCCGCGTTGAATCAGCGCGCCGCTGGCATGAGCTGCACTTCAATGCCAGAGTACATCGACGGCGACCGATAAATCCGCTGGGTCGCCTTTTGGAAATCCTCGGGCTTGGCTTTCGGAATGTCGACAAAAGTCTGGGGATTCAAGTCCACCAGCGGGAACCACGAGCTCTGGATCTGCACCATGATGCGGTGTCCGCGCCGGAAGGTGTGGTTGACGTCGCTCATGGTGTAGTTGACCGCCTCCACCTTGCCCGGCGTGAAGGGTTGCGGGTTCTCGAAGCCGTTGCGGAACTTGCCGCGCAGCGGATCGCCGCGCACCAGTTGCTGGTAGCCGGCCATGGTCAAGGTCGGCTTGGGCACGTCGGTGCGGTGCTCGTCGCTCTGTCCGGCGTTGGGATAGCTCGACGGGTAGACGTCGATCAGTTTGACGACCCAGTCGGCGTCGGTGCCGGTGGTGGAGACGAACAGGCGCGGCTTGACCGGGCCGCTCAGGGTCACGTCCTCTTCCAGCACCTCGCTGCGGTAGGTCAGCACGTCCGGCCGGGTCGAGGCGAAGCGCTGGTCGCCCACCATGTATTCCTTCGGCACGCCGGTCGCGGGATAGGCGGTGTACGGCACCGGCTTGCGCGGATCGGCCACATATTCGTCGAAGGCCTGGGCCGCGCCGGCAGGCTGCTTCCAGTCGAGCGTGCCGTTCGGTCCCAGATACAGGGTGCGGGTCTGGGCCTGCTTCGGCGGCCACGCAGCGTAGTTGCGCCAGACATTGCTGCCTGTTTCAAACGCATACACCTCCGACACATCCTTGTTCGGCACGCCTTTGAGATGCTGCTCGAAGAACGGGAATTCGATCTTGCTGCGGAAGTAGTCGCCGGTCTTCGAGTCGAACTGGACATGGCCCAGGCTCTTGCCGTCGTAGCGGCTCCAGCCGCCATGCGACCACGGACCCATCACCAGCCCGCTGTAGATGCCGGGATTGTTGCGCTTGATCGTGCTGTAGGTGGTCAGCGGGCCTTGCAGGTCTTCGGCGTCGTACCAGCCGCCCACCGTCAGCACCGCCGCCTTGATGTTTTTCAGGTGCGGCGCGATGTCGCGCGTTTTCCAGAACTCGTCGTAGGTCGCGTGTTCGATGGTGGGCATCAGCAGCGTGCGCTGGTTTGCCGTCATCGTGTTGGTGATGTTCGACAGCGTCAGGTGCGAGAGGAAGAATTCGTAGGCGTCGGCGGTGCCGTAGTCGAAGCGGGTCCAGCTTTTCGGCAGCGGCGTCGGGTTCGGCACGTCCACGAAGGCGGAGTAGAAATCGAAGTTCGCCGACAGCATGAAGGCGCCGCCGTGGTACGAATCGTCGTTCATGTACAGATTGGTCACCGGCGCCTGCGGCGAGGCCGCCTTGATGGCCGGATGTGAATCGATGATGCTGGCCGAAGTGTAAAAGCCCGGATACGAGATGCCCAGGATGCCAACCTTGCCGTTGTTGTTGGGCACGTTTTTCAACAGCCAGTCGACGGTGTCGTGCATGTCCTGGCTTTCGTTGCCTTCGCCTTTGGCGCGCTTGGGGTTGACGTGCGGCGTCATCTCCTGCCACTTGCCCTCGGACATGTAACGGCCGCGCACATCCTGCTGGACGAAGATATAACCGCTTTGCTCGAACTCGGGCGACGGCCCGACATGGTCCGGATAAAAATCGACACCGTAGTGCAGCTCGTCGTCGATTTCCACGCCGGCGCTGTAGGGCGTGCGTTCCATCAGGAAGGGATAGCGCTTGCTGGCGTCCTTGGGCACGTAGACGGCGGTGAACAGGCGCACGCCGTCGCGCATCGGAATGCGGTATTCGTACTTGGTGTAGTGCTCGCGCAGATTGTATTTTGCCGGCGCGTCGACCGCGGCGGCCGGAGCGGAGACGCAAAGTCCGCCCAGCACGAGCGCGTTGAGGGCAAAGGCGAGGGCGGTGAGGCGCGATGTCATGGATTCCTTGTAATCTGAAAAGCGAAGATGCATTAGTGTAATGCCAGTGGATAACTTTGGCTGCGACAAATTTTCGCACCGGCACATTTCTCTTTAAAAACATCAACTTGCCGGATGGGGGTGAGGCTTGTTAACAGCCTTATCCACAGAATTTGTTAACAACCGTCGATGATGCCATAAAAGCAATAACCTGTACTTTCGACACTTGTGTTGGTTACCGCACAGTTGATGCTGAGACAAAACTATATTCTCCGCATCACCGAATAAGGGTGTTCGGTAACTCTAATTGCTCAAATATTCACTATTGCGGAAATAAAAATGAAAATCAAAAATATCTTGTTGGCATCGATGATCGCAGGCGCCAGCCTGTTCGGCTCGGCCGCTTACGCTGCGAACGTGGGACAAACCGTCAGCATCAACCTGGAAAACGATGGCGCCGGCGGCTTCAACGCGCATTTCGGCAATACCTACGGCAGCGCTGACCGCACCAACACGTTCACCGACAAATTCATGTTTGCCCTGAACTCCAATTTCGACTCGTCCACCTCGCTGACGTCGAGCTACCTGTCGTCGAAGACCGTCAAGGATCTGCAGATCACTTCGTTCAACCTGGTGAAATATGATCCGATGACCAGCGCCGTGCTGGACACCTACGTCGGCAGCAACTTCACCGGTAATGGCGCGCATCCGACCGACCGTTGGGAACTGACCGCGACGGGCCTGTCGGCAGGCAGCTATTTCATTCAAGTTGACGGCCTGGTTGCCGGCACCGGCGGCGGCGCTTACGGCTCCGACCTGACCATCGCCGTGGCGGCGGTGCCGGAACCAGCAACCTACGGCATGATGGCCGCCGGCCTGGGCCTGCTGGGCTTTGTCGCACGCCGCAAGCAAGCCAAAAAAGCTTAACCTAGGGTAGGTGTTGCACGACGCGTCCGAGCCTACGAACTCGGACGCGTTTTTTTATGGCTGCAAGCTATCGATCAACGCCCTGCAAGCGGCCGACATGCGCCGATGCGGCGGATAAATCAGCGAAAACGGTTTGCTGCGGCCGCCTAAAGCCGGCAGCACTTCGACCAGTTGGCCGGCCCGCAGCCGTTCGTCGGCGACAAAGCGGTAAGTCTGGCAAATGCCCAAGCCTTGCTGCGCCAAGGTCACCACCCCCAACACATCATCGGCCACGCGCATGCGCGCGGGCGCCGTCCAATCGACATCCTTTCCGTCCACCCTCAGCAGCCACGGCGACAGCCGGCCCGTGCTCGGCATGGTGAACGGCAGGCACGCGTGGCGCGCCAGATCGTCCAGTCCCGTCGGCGTGCCCGCCCGCCGCAGATAGTCTGGCGATGCGACCAGGCAGATGCCGGCCTCGCCGAGGCGCTTGGCGGCCAGGCCGCTGTCGGCCAATTCCCCCAGCCGTATCGCCATGTCGTAGCCTTCTTCGACCAGATCCACATTGCGGTTGGAAATGCTTAGTTCGATCATGACTTTCGGATGCAACTCCATGAAAGGCCGCAGCAATTGAGGCAGGCGATAGTGGCCGTAAGTCGTCGGCGCGCTGATGCGTATCGTGCCCGACAGCTCGCCGCCCTGGCCCTGAATCGCGCGCTCGGCATCGGCGATCAGTCCGAACGCGCTGCGCGCCTGCTCCAGATACAAGGTGCCGGCCTCGGTCACGCTCAGGCAGCGCGTCGTGCGGCGCATGAGTTGCACGCCCAGCCGCGCTTCGAGCCGGGCAACGGCGCGGCTGAGCACAGAGGGCGTCGTACCCAGCGCCACCGCCGCGGCGCTGATGGTCCCCTTGTCGACGATGGTCACGAACGCTTCCACATCCCCCATATGATCGAATTGCCGCGCCATTCCCACCTTTCAAGAACAAATGATTTGAGTTTTCGGTTATTTACACACTTTACAGTCATCAATAAAGTAACGCCATAGCAAAACACCTCAGCAGGAGTACTTTCATGACAAATGCCATCCGCAACGCCTTCGCCACCGCCGCCACCGTCGCATTGGGTTTCTCGGCCTTGGGCGCCAACGCCGCCAACGTACTGGTCGTCCTGTCGGACGCGTCGCAGCTGGAACTGCGTGACAACCGGACCTTCGACACCGGCTTCTACGCCAACGAACTGATGCAACCAGTCAAGAAGCTGCTGGACGCCGGCCACACGATCACCTTCGCCACGCCACTGGGCAAGGCGCCGTCTCTGGACCGCCATTCGGTCGATAAGATGTACTTCGACAATGACGAGGCCAGCATGCAACAGCATCTGGCGTTGCTGGAAAAGTTACGCATCACGTCGGCGGAGCAATCGCCGGTGGTCAGCCTGGCACGGGTGGAGCAGGGCGGTTACGCCCGCTATGACGCGCTCTATGTTCCCGGCGGCCACGCGCCGATGCAGGATTTGCCGCACAGCGCCGCGCTGGGACGCTTGCTGCGCGACTTCCACGCGCGCGCCAAGCCGACCGCGCTGGTGTGCCATGGCCCGATCGCCTTGTTGTCGGCGTTGGAGCGGCCCGAGCAGTTCACCCGCAAGCTGATCTCGCCGGCCGCCTCCGTGGGGGCGGCGCCGGCATGGATTTATGCCGGCTACCAGATGACCGTCATTAGCAATAGCGAGGAAGCGGCGGCCAAGGGCATGTTGAACGGTGGCACAATGAAATTCCTGCCGCAGACGGCCTTGCAGCGCGCGGGCGGCATCTACAGTAGCGCCGCGAACTGGCAAAGCAAAGTGGTGGTGGACCGGGAGCTGATCACCGGCCAGAATCCAGCCTCGGCGTCGGCCGTGGCGGACCAGCTGCTGGCGCGCCTGAAGCGATGACGCAAGCGCGGCCGCGTCATCCGCAGGCCGGACGAGTCCGCTCGAGAGCACAATTCACCTCCTTGTGCGAAAATCCGGCCATGGCGCCGTGGCGCGCCGCACTCACCGGAACCATATGACCGACCGCTATTTTTACCAGCCATCACAGGGCCACGGCCTGCCGCACGATCCCTTCAACGCCATCGTCGGACCGCGTCCGATCGGCTGGATTTCCTCGCGCGGCGAACAGGGTAACCTCAACCTGGCGCCCTACAGTTTTTTCAACGCCTTCAACTACACGCCGCCGCTGATCGGCTTTTCCAGCCAGGGACGCAAGGACACGCTGCGCAATATCGAGCAGACCGGCGAGTTCGTGTGGAATCTGGCGACGCGCCCGCTGGCCGAGGCGATGAACGCCAGCTGCGCGCCGGCGCCGCCGGAAGTGGACGAGTTCGTGCTGGCGGGACTGACGCCGGCGCCGTCGCGCATCGTCGGGGTGCCGCGCGTGGCGGAAAGTCCGGTCGCGTTCGAATGTAAATGCACGCAGATCATCCGCCTGCAAAGCGCGTCGGGGGAGCCGACCAATGGCTGGCTGATCATGGGGGAGGTGGTGGGCGTGCACATTGCCAACGAACTGCTGCGCGACGGCATCTATGACACGGCGGGCTCGCGCACGATTTTGCGCGGCGGCGGCCCGGCCGATTACTTCGAGATAGGACCGGACAGCCTGTTCCGCATGCGGCGGCCAGACTATCCGTAAGGCACATTAATACGTGTAGAACATCTTCTGCACGGCCTTGCTGTCATTGGTTTTGGTCAATGCCAGCATCAGCAGGATGCGCGCTTTTTGCGGATTGAGCGTGTCGGCGGCAACGAAGTCGAGCTCGTCGTCGTTGGCTTCGCCGTTGCGCGCCAGGATGCCCTGGCCGACGCGGCTGCCACGCACGATCATCACGCCCTGTTTGCGGGCGGCGATCAGCGCCGTCTTGACCGAGGCGGCCAGGCTGCCGTCGCCGACGCCGGCGTGGATGATGCCCTTGGCGCCGGCGGCGACCAGCGCGTTCAGCGCGACCGGGCCGACGTTGGCGTAGCCGTAGACGATGTCCACTTGCGGCAGTTTGTCCAGTTTGCTGATGTCGAATTCGGTGTCAGCGGTGTGCTTGCGGGTCGAGGCGCGGTAGAAGTAAGGCTTGTTGCCCTGGATGTAGCCCAGCAGGCCCAGTTCGGTGGTCTTGAAGCTGTCCGGGGTCGAGGTGTTGGTCTTGCTCACGTCGCGCGCGCTGTGGATCTGGTCGGCCATGGCCACCAGCACGCCTTTGCCGGCGGCGTCGGGACTGGCGGCCAGCAACACGGCGTTGTACAGGTTGATCGGGCCGTCGGCCGACAGCGCGGTGCCCGGGCGCATGGCGCCGACCAGCACGACTGGCTTCTTGCTTTTCACGACCAGGTCGAGGAAGTAAGCGGTTTCTTCCAGGGTATCGGTGCCGTGGGTGATGACGATGCCGTCCACGTCCGGCTGCGCCAGCAGCACGTTGACGCGCTTGGCCAGGGTCAGCCAGTGTTCGTTGGTCATGTTTTCGCTGGCGATCTGGAACACCTGCTCGCCCTTGACCTGGGCGACCTTGGACAGTTCCGGCACCGCCTTGATCAGGGTATCGACGCCGACGGTGGCGGCGGTGTAGCCGACCGTGGTGGTGCTGCTGGCGCCGCTGCCGGCGATGGTGCCGCCGGTGGCGAGGATGGTCACATTGGCCAGTTTGTCCGCTGCCTCCGCATAGCTACCAAGCAACAAAGTACAGGCCAGTAAAACTTGGTAAACACGGTTGGTAATATTATGGTTATGTAACATGCGATCTCCTGATCAAACTGTAAAGCTTGGGATAGTAACAAATACACAGTCTGTCAACAATGCAAGGTGTTGCGGCGTTACGGTTGACAGACCTGCTATATTAGAGGTGATTGAGGGAATTACAAAAGAGAAAACATTATGACTTTAGCAAACACCCTTCGCCGGGGTGCGGTGCTGTCGGTGGCCTTGGCGCTGCTGGCTTGTGTGACCGCCTGCGGCAAAAGCCAGGCGCAGAAGCAGCAGGAAGAGGTTCTGACACAGACCAGTTTGGGCGAGAAATATGTGAAGGAAAAGATCCGCGACCCTGGTTCGGCGCAATTTCGCAACCAGTTCATCGGCAAGGGCGGCGCGCCCTGCGGCGAAGTCAACGCCAAGGATGCCTTCGGCGCCTACATCGGGTTCCAGCGCTACATCTCGGTCGCCCGCGGACTGACCTTGCTGGCGCAGGACGTAGCCCCGGCCGAGTTCGAGGAGTCGTGGCGCGAACTGTGCCGCTAGCGGCGGCGTCCCCGTTGGGCCGCCCAACAGCTTACGCCTCGCGCAACCGCTTGCTGTATTTGGTTGCGCGGCGCACCGGCGGATGCTTCCCGGCCGGATGCGCCAGCGCCTCCGTCGCCCGGTCATAGCCATACTGCCACTGGTCGTTCATGTGCTGCACAAAGGTGTCGTACGTCGACGGCATCGCCAGCTCGATGCGGTTGCGGCGCCAGTGCAGCTTTTGCTGCAACTGCTGCTTGGCCAGCACCCGCGACACATCGGACGAGTCGATGCGCAGGTCCGCCAGATACGTGTTGGCATACCGCAGGCGCGCGTTGCCGTTCAATCCCAGCACCGCGCGCCAGGCCGGTATCGAGAACACCTGGTCGAACGCCTCCTTGAACTCCATGATCACCTCGTCGCCGAGCCGGCGCGCGATTTCGACCGGGAACAGATCCAGCACGCCGCCGATGTATTCGTCGCCGCCATACTGGCGGCAGCGGAAGTAGATCATGTCGGCGATCGAGATGCGCGCCGCCTCGGCGATCGGTACGCCGCCGTCGATCAGCAGATCGGCGGACACCGCGTGCCGCCCCCATCGCGCGTCGGCCAGGGGCGAGGACATGCCGCGCAGCGCGGTCGCGGCACGCTCGCCGCAAAACACGGTTTCCGCGAACAGCTTGCGCTCGCCGCGCGGCTGGCCCACTTCCGAAGGATCGAACAGCAGCTTGCCGCCGATGATGGCGACATCGACTTCCGGCGCGCCGCTGGCGGCCGGGAAGGGAAGCTGCGGCGGAATGTCGAACAGGTAGTCGCCGAACAGGTCGGGGATGACGGGCACGCTCGCCGGCGACAGCCTGCGTTTGGCGGCGCGCGCCAGGGTGCCGATCAGCGCGGCGTGGCGGGTCGATTTCAGGCCGCACCAGAACTCGTACATAGCGCGCGAGGCCAGCCACCCGCGCTGCCCGCCCGGGTCGGGCAGGTTGTGGATGATGGTCGCGGCGATGGCGCCGCCGCAACTGGCCAGCAGGATGTCCGGCGCCTTGCCGGCTTGCCTCAGCGCCGCGTACATGCCGATGTAGATGCCAAACCGGAAGCCGCCACCCCCCATCACCATGCATCGTTCATACGGTTTATAGACTTTTTGTACAGGTTCGATTTGTGCGTGCGTCATGGATGAAACCTTACCACAGCACAGCCTTCAATCAAGCGCCGGACCGACGCTTGTCCCACATTTGAATCACCGCCCTTGCCGCACTTGATCCTACAGTTGATATTCCAGCATCACGCGCAGCGTGGCGCTGCCGGGCGTGACAGTCACCCGGTGCCGCATGCCTTCGGCGTCGGCGTAATCGTGCCACTCGGTCGCGGTTTGTCGCAGCAGGTTGCTGCCGGCGATACGCAACTGCGTCTTCGCGTCGATTTTCCATAGCGCGTAAAGATCCAGCTCCCGCTTGGCGCTGCTGCCCAGCCGGACCTGACGCGCCTGCCGCACCGCGCCGCCGGCCTGGTAATTCAGATTGCCGCCGAAGGTCAGCGCCGAGCCATCCGGGCGATAATCCGCGCCGAGGTTGGCGGTGAGCGGCGTCTGCGTCTCCAGCCGGTTGTCGGGTCCCGGCACATTGTCGACGCGCGACCAGTTGCGCGCCAGGTTGGCGCGCAGGTCGATCGCCGGCGCGCCCCGTACAAGGCGGCGCAGCGGCAGCTTGGCCTCCAGCTCCACGCCGCGCACGCTGGCATTGCCGTTGTTGAACGGCGCCTCGACCCATTCGCCATCCTGCTCGAACAGGCGCGTGATCGTGACGTCGCGTATCCGCCGCAGATAAGTGCTGACGCTGACCAGCGCACCGTCGCCCAGATAGTGTTCGTAGGCCGCGTCCAGCCCCCACGCCAGTTCCGGGCGCAGATTCGGGTTACCCTGTTCATCGGGGTTGGTGGGATTATTGTTGTTGTCGTTGGTGTAGCGGCGCGGCACCAACTTGGCCAGCGGCGGCGCCTTGTAGGTGCGGCTGACGGCCAGGCGCAGCACGTCCTTGTTCGGCAGCGCGTAACGGGTTTGCAGCGACGGACTCCAGACCGCCGAGCGCGAGTCCAGCGCATCGGGCGCGTTGGCCGCGTCGGCGCGGCTGGCGGTCTCCAGCCGCTCGTGGCGCAAGCCCAGATACAGCGAGTAGTTCCTGGTCGCCTCCCATTCGTCCTGTATGAAGAAGGCCAGGCGGTTGACGTTGGCGCGGTAGTCGGCGTTGTTGGCGCCGGTCTGCGCGCCGCCGGCATCGAAGGTCCTTTCGTTGCGGTCCTCGTCGCGCACGGCGCGGCTGACATCCCAGCCCAGCGCCAGCGCGTGGCGCTCGCCGACCGGATGGCGATACGTGCCGCTGGCTGTCACGCTGGTTTCCGACGGCCCGGAATCGACGAAGTGCCGCGCCTTGGGATTGCCCTGGTTATCCATGCCGTAGAAGTCGAAGACGCCGCTGCGACGGTTGCTGTTCACACCCAGTTTCGTCTCCAGTTTGGCGCCGTTGGACATCAGGTGGGTCCAATTGACATCGCTGCGCAGCATGACGAAGTCCGCCACGAAGTCGGCGAAGTTGCGCGGATACTCGCTGTTGCCGCCGACCAGCGCCGTCTCGTCGGCGCGGTTGCGATTGTCGACCCGGCGCAGATTGGCGAAACTTTGCCAGCTCACCGTGTCGCCACTTGCCAGCGTCCAGTTCAGGCGTGGCGTCAAGGTCAGCGAGTCCGTGCGGCCGGAATCGGTTTGCGGCGTGCGCCGCAGCACGAGCAGGGCGCCATTCGGGTCACGCTGTTCTTCAAAATCGGTAAAAGGCTTGTCCGTGTGCTTGCGCTGCATCGTCGCCGCCAGGCTGTATGAATAGCCTTTGTCCTGGTCGGAGAGCTGCGCCGTCAGCGTTGGCGTGGTCTCGCCGCCCTGGCGGGCGACGCTGGCGCTGAGCGAACGCTGGCCGCGTTTGACCGCCTTTTTCAGAATGACGTTGATGGCGCCGGCCACCGCCTGGTTGCTGAATTCGGCCGTTGCGCTGCGCATGATCTCTATCCGCTCGATCATCTCCGGGGCGATGGAATCGAGCGAGAATCCGGCCGCCACCGGTTCTCCGTTGAGCATGATCTGTGTATAGCCGTTGCCCAGGCCGCGCATGCTGATCGCGCCGCCCTGGCCTGGTGTGCCGGCGATGCTGATGCCGGGCAGCCGCTTGAGCGCGTCGGACAGGGACTGGTCGCCCTGGCGCACCAGTTCCTCATGTTGGATGACGATGGCGGTGGTGGTTTCGCGCTGGCGCTGGTCGGCGCGGGCGCCCGTGACCTGCACTTGCAGCGGCTCGGGACTATCGGCGGCGCTGGCGGCGGCGGTGATCAGCAGCAAGCTGCTGGCGATTCGGTGTAACGGCATGTGTGGTTTACCCTTGTGTGACGAGTGGGGTGATTATGCGACAAATGTCGCATACAGGTCAATCCGACGTCCATGAATTTGTAACATTGCTTCGTATTAATTCCTAATATGCTACGATTGAGTTTTTGCTAATTGCAAATAAAGTATGGTCGAAGCAGGTTGGACCGAAGGTATCGCGTCGCGGGTACCTGGTCGAATGCCGGTGAACGTGTCAGGCGCGCGATCACGGCCGGGGACGATGCGCTATACAATGCAGCTGGCCGCAGCACTCCCTGCCGTGGCCACATCTGCATTGGAAGCACATATGTATTACGGAGAGCGCTTCAACAGTATCACGCACGTTATCGGCGCGGTGCTGGCCGCCATAGGCGGCACGCTGCTGATCGTGCTGGCGGCGCGCAGCGGCGACATCTGGAAAGTGGTCAGCTTCAGCGTCTACGCGGCCACTTTGCTCGGACTGTATCTGACCTCGACCCTGTATCACAGCACGCGCGGCCGCGCCAAGGACGTGCTGCGGCGGATGGACCATTGCGCCATCTACCTGCTCATCGCCGGCAGCTACACGCCGTTCACCTTGGTCAGCCTGCGCGGGCCGTGGGGCTGGTCGTTGTTCGGCGTGGTCTGGGGCCTGGCCATTGTCGGCATCCTGCAGGAGATCTGGTACGCCAAAGGCGCGCGCGTGCTGTCCCTGGTGATCTATGTCGCCATGGGCTGGGTCGGCGTGATCGGCGCCAGTCCGCTGATCGACGCGCTGGGCTGGAACGGCTTCATGTGGCTGGCCGCCGGCGGCGTGGTCTACACGGTGGGCATCGCCTTCTTCGTCACCGACCACAAATGGCGCTACGGTCACGGCGTCTGGCATTTGTTTGTACTGGGCGGCAGCGCATGCCATTTCGGCGCGGTGCTGCTGTATGTGGCATAACCGTCGCGTAACGATTTTTTTGAGCTGAAAACGTGGATATCAATTCCGACGATCTGAAAACCTTCATCACCGTGATCGACAGCGGCACGCTCAGCGCGGCGTCGGTCCACCTGGGCCAGACCACGTCCGGCGTAAGCCGCGCGCTGTCGCGGCTCGAGGACAAGCTGGCCACCTCGCTGCTGACGCGCACCACGCGCCGCATGGAGCTGACCGAGGAGGGCCACCTGTTCCTCGAGCGCGCGCGGGCGATCCTGGGCGCGATGGAGGAGGCCGAGGAGACCATCCGCATCCGCCGCCAGAAGCCGGCCGGCCGTTTGTGCGTGGACGCGGCGTCGCCGTTCATGCTCCATTGCGTGGTGCCGCACCTGGCCGAATTCCGCGCGCTGTACCCGGACATCAAGCTCGAATTGAGCAGCAACGACCAGATCGCGGACTTGATCGAGCACCGCACCGACGTCGCCATCCGCATCGGCGCGCTGACCGATTCGACCTTGCACGCGCGCGCCCTCAGTTCCAGTCCGCTGTACGTGCTGGCCAGTCCCGAATACCTGGCGCGGCATGGCACGCCGCAAAAGCCGGAGGACCTGGCGGGCCATTCGCTGGCCGGCTTTGCGCAGTACGAGCAGGGCAACAGCTGGCCGTTGCGCCACGCCACCGGCAACAGCCTGCAGATCACGCCGTCGATCTCGGCCTCCAGCGGCGAGACCTTGCGCCAGCTGGCGCTGGCCGGGCAGGGCATCGTCTGCCTGGCCGACTTCATGACGCGCGCCGATCTCGACGCCGGCCGCCTGGTCAAGGTGCTGGAAGACAGCTACACCGGCTACCGGCAGCAGATCCACGCGGTGTATTACCGCAACACCCAACTGGCGCAGCGCATCAGCTGTTTCCTTGAGTTCCTGCAGCGTAAGCTGTGAGGTGGTCTCGATATCGCGAGTGTGTGGCGGCGTACAGATTTTGATAGCGTCACGACGTACACTGGCCTTGCGTGCTTGGAGCGCATCGTCAGATGAAAGCTCAGCAGCAGGTAAGCCGGTAGCCTCAAGTACCGGCACCAACAACAGGGTTGCTGACTGGGAGAACATCATGTCGCAGACTACGCATCCATCCAAGCATCTGGTCCGGGCCTACCTCGAGCGCCGCAAGCGCGACGTCAAGCCGCCGCCAAAGCCCGAGGAAATCCGCCGCCAGCTGGGGTGGGGCATGTTGATGTTCGAGCCCAAGCTCGGCAACGGTGGGCGTTCCTGAACCAAGGCGAGCGCTGCCGCGTTTCGCCACCCGTTTCGTCATTCACCGGCTCTTTTCCGCTATTCGCCGAATAGCGGTTCCCCCGCCTTCCGTTCCCCGGTATTGTTATGTCCATACCGAACAGGGGAACTCATATGAACGCAGAAATAGCATATCAATGGCGCAAACAGCTGGTCTGGGGGCTGCTGATGATCGCCGTCGGCTGCGCCTTCCTGCTGGAGCGCGCCGGCTACATCGACTTCGACGTCGACATTGTGCGCCTGTGGCGCTACTGGCCATGGCTGGTGGTCATGACCGGCATCATACAAATCATTCCGCCCACCACGCCGCAGTATTTATTGAGCGGCCTGGCGAACATCTTCTTCGCCGGCTGGTGGTACGTTTCCTTCAACCGCATCTGGGGCTGGGGCTTCGGCGACACATGGCCCGCGCTGATCGTCGCCTTCGGCATCGGCCTTTTGCTGCGCCCACTGTTGGACAACATCTTCGCTGCGGCAAAGGAGCAAAAATGAGCGCCTTCGCCAAAACCGATCCGAAATCGCAGATGGCCATCGGCATCGCGGTCATCGTCGTCGGCTTGCTGTTCCTGGTCGATAACCTGGGTTGGATCGACCTCGATTTCCGGCGCCACCTGCTGCCGACGGCGTTGATCTTCTTCGGCATCCTGAAACTGCTGCAAACCCGGACCTCCTCCGGCAAGTTGACCGGCGGCGGCTTGATCGCGGCCGGCTTGCTGATCTTCCTGAGCCGCTCCGGCATTTTGTATATCAGCTGGCATTCGCTGTGGCCCATCCTGCTGATCGTGTTCGGTTGCGCGGTGGTGTTCAAGTCGGGCACCGGCCGTTCGGTCTTCAAGCAGGCCGGCGGCGGGGCGAAGCCGGACCCGGACAGCGAGTTCGATCAGATGGGCGTCGACATCACCTCCTTCATGGGGGCCTTCAAGCGCCGCATCGTCACCGCCGATTTTCGCGGCGGCGAAATCACCGCGCTGATGGGCGGCTGCGATCTCGATCTGCGTCAAAGCTCGATCAACGGCGAGGCGGTGCTCAACGTCTTTTCGCTGTTCGGCGGCGTCATCATCAAGGTGCCGGTCGACTGGACGGTGGTGTTGCAGGGCACACCGATCATGGGCGGCTTCGAGGAAAAGACCGTGCCTCCGGCCGCGCCGGGAAAAGTGCTGTACGTGCGCGGCTACGCCATCATGGGTGGGCTGGAAGTACGCAATTAAGAACTAGCCGAGCATGCAGGAGAACTCCCCCGGCCCACGCGGCGCGGCCATCTACATGGTGGTGTGGCTGTTCATCGGCGTCGCGCTGGGCGCCGTGATCGCGCTCCTGGGCGACACGCCGATGGCCAACGCCATGCTGTTCGCCATTCCGATCAACCTGGTGTACGCGTTCGCGGCCGGCTACTCGGCCTACTACATGTGCCGCGCCTATCCGCTGGGCAGCCGCCGGCCGCTGTCGATCGCGCTGGTGCTGATGGCGGCAGCGCTGGTCTGCGGCATACTGTGGCTGCTGCTGGGGCATGTCTGGAACGGTGTGACCATGTTGCTGGGCGCCGACTGGGCCGGCATCGTCATCACCCGGCAGCTG
Organism: Duganella sp. AC237; assembly: GCF_979254035.1. Classification (NCBI taxonomy): domain Bacteria; kingdom Pseudomonadati; phylum Pseudomonadota; class Betaproteobacteria; order Burkholderiales; family Oxalobacteraceae; genus Duganella; species Duganella sp. AC237. The sequence goes on from NZ_CEEDEW010000003.1 coordinate 2,532,306, forward strand.
TCGGCGCTGATCGTCGGACTGGGCATCCTGTTGTACGGTTTCGCGGCGGCCCTGCATTACATGGTGATCGAATTCGTGCGCGCCAAACACGCCGAGCAGCGCGAGCTCGAATCGCTGTTGATGGCGCAGGAGGCGGAGTTGCGCATGCTGCGCACGCAGATCGATCCGCACTTCCTGTTCAACAGCCTCAATTCGATCAGCGCGCTGACCTCGCAGGACCCCAAGGCGGCGCGCCGCATGACGCTGGAACTGGCGAGTTTCTTCCGTCAAAGCCTGGGCATGGAGGCGCACAAAAAAGTCACGCTGGGCGAAGAGATGGTGCTGATACGGCACTTCCTGGGGATCGAGCAGGTGCGCTTCGGCCAGCGGCTGTTGGTGGAGGAGTCGCTGGAGGACGCGGCGCTGGCATGCCTGGTGCCGCCGATGATCATCCAGCCGCTGGTGGAAAACGCCGTCAAGCACGGCATCTGCAATATGCCGGAAGGCGGCACCGTCCGGGTAGGCGCGCGGCGCGCCGGATCGATGCTGTATATCCGCGTCGACAATCCGGTCGACGCGGAGTCGCCGCCGGCGGCATCCACAGCGGGCAAAGGCAATGGCAACGGCATCGGCCTGACCAACGTGCGCCAGCGCCTGGCGGGCGCATACAAGCACGAAGCCAGCATCCATTGGGGCTACAACGAGAACGGCTTCGGCGTGGAGATCGCGATGCCGGCGCAAACGACCGGGGGTGAAGTGTGATGGTGGAGATCAGAGCATGCGTATCGTAATCGTCGACGACGAAATGCTGGCGCGCGCGGTGGTGCGCGAGTACCTGTCGGGGCACGCGGATGCCGAGATCGTGGCCGAATGCGCCAACGGCTTTGAAGCGGTCAAGGCGATCACCGAGCTGTCGCCGGACGTGGTGATCCTCGATATCCAGATGCCCAAGCTGGACGGCTTCGAAGTGGCCGAGCTGGCGGGCGCGAAGACGCGCTACATCTTCGCCACCGCCTTCGACCAGTATGCGATCAGGGCGTTCGAATTCCACGCGCTCGACTATCTGCTCAAACCCTTCAGCCAGCAGCGTTTCGACCAGGCGCTGGCGCATGCGCGCGCCAATCTGGGCAAGATGGGCGGCCCGGCGGATGCCGCGATGGATAACATGGTGCGCGAGGCGGCAGGGCGCAACAAGCCGCTGGGCCGCGTGCTGATACGCGACGGCGCCAAGGTGCATGTCATCAGCAGCGACAAGATCGACTATATCGAAGCGCAGGACGATTATGTGCAGATCAGGGCGGAGGGCAAATGCTACCTGAAGAACCAGCGCCTGGCGGAACTGGAGGGGCAGCTCGACGGCGAACAATTCCTGCGCATCCATCGCTCATACATCGTCAACATCGCCTGCGTGGAGCGGATCGAACAAGCCACCAAGGACAGCCACGTGGCGATCCTGCGCGACGGCGGCAAGCTTCCGGTCAGCCGCAGCGGTTACCAGAAAATCAGGGATGCGGTTCGGTAGGTGTGGCCGGGCGGCTAAACGGCTTGCTTTGTTGGCGCGCCGCGATGCCCAGCATGCTCAGGCCGAGCATGACCGTCAGCACCGCCGACGGCTCCGGCACGGAAGACACGGGCAGCACCAGCCGCGTGTCGTTGGCGGTGGCGATCACCGGGCTGGCGCTGTAGTCGTACTTGGACAAGTAGGCTTGAGGATCGATGCTGGCATTCCAGACGGGCGACGGGCCGGTGGCGACGTCATCGTTGGCAACGATAATCACGGCGGCGAATGATGGTGAGCTGATCAGCGATAGCGCGCACAGCATGAAGCGTATTGTCTTCGGCATTGGCATATACCTGTTCAGTTATAAACAAAAGCCTTGTGAGCTCAGTCGATCATCATACTATGGAATAATTATCATTATATTATTGGATTTTCCCATTGTGACAATCATCGCAATAGTGTGCGGCTATGGTGTGGGAGTGGCGGATTCGATGCGCCACCAGGCCGGCATCAGCTGCTGGATTTCCGGGCGGCCGAAGCGGTCGTCGATCAGGTAGACGGTGCCCTGGTCGGACTGCGTGCGGATCACGCGGCCCGCCGCCTGCACCACCTTCTGCAGGCCGGGATAGGTGTAGGTGTAGTCGTAGCCGGCGCCGAAGATGGCGTCCATGCGCAAGCGGATTTGCTCGTTGACGGGATTGATCTGCGGTAGTCCCAGGGTGGCGACGAAGGCGCCGATCAGGCGCGCGCCGGGCAGGTCGACGCCTTCGCCAAAGGAGCCGCCCAGCACCGCGAAGCCGATGCCTTCGCTCTCCAGCGTGAAGCGGGCCAGGAACTGCGCGCGTTCCGCTTCGTCCATGCGGCGCGACTGGCGCCACACCGGCACGTCCGGATAGGCCTCCGCGAACTGGTTGGCCGCCTTTTCCATGTAATCGAAGCTGCTGAAGAAAGCCAGGTAGTTACCGCGCTGGCGCTGGTACTGGCCGCCCATCAAGGCGGCGATGGGACGCAGCGATTGCTGGCGGTGCTGATAGCGCGTGGAGATGTGCGACGCCACCTGCACCGACAGCTGCTCGGCCACGAACGGCGATTCGACATCGACCCAGGCGGTGGTGTCGGGCATGCCGAGCATGTCGCCGAAGTAGTTCCAGGGGCTGAGCGTGGCCGAGAACAGCGCGGTGGTGTGCGTGCTCTCGAAGCGCGGCTTGAGGAAGGGCGCCGGCACGATGTTGCGGATGCAGAGCACCGAGTTGGAATGGCTGGCGCGCGCGCCTTCGCTCTTTTCGATGTCGAACAGCGCGTGGTCGCCGAAGCTCTCGGCCAGCCGCGCGAACATCAGCGCGCCGAAGTAGAACTCCTGCAGGTCGGCGTCGGCATGGCTCGGATGGTCGGCCATGTAGTCGGAGATCGCGGTGGCCGCCGTCTGCAGCGCGCCCATGAACTTCTCGGGCAAGGAGGCGTAGCACTGGTATTCGGCCGTCTGGTCCTTCTCCAGCTGGTTCCATTGGCGGTGCACGCGGTCCAGCGGCTTTTTCAATTCCTCAGGCACCACCTTGCGCAGCTTGCGCAGGCTGGCGTGCTCCATCTCCGCCGAGTACATCTTGCGCGCGCGGGACACCATGTTGTGCGCCTCGTCCACCAGCACATTGACTTTCCAGTCGTTGAGCAAGGTGAGGCTGTGCAGCATGGCGCTGATGTCGAAGTAGTAGTTGTAGTCGCCGATGACGATGTCGCACCAGCGCGCCATTTCGCTGCTCAGGTAATACGGGCAAACGTCGTGCGCCAGCGCGACCGCGCGCAAGGTCTCGCGGTCCAGCGCCAGGAACGGTGCCTTGGGCGCTTCGTCGCATTCTGGTGCAGGCGGCAGCATGATGTCCAGCGCCGACTGGCGGGCGGCCGGCAGGCGGTCGTAGAAGCCCTTGGCCAGAGGGCACGACTCGCCGTGGCAGGCCTTGTCCGGATTGACGCAGGCGGTCGACTTGGCCGCCAGCTCCAGCGTGCGCAAAGGCAGCAGCGGCGCGCCCTCGCGGATGATGTCGACGGCGTCCAGCGCCATCTGCCTTCCCGAGGTTTTCGCGGCCAGGAAAAACACCTTGTCGACGCCATGTTCGGCGCTCGCCTTCAGCATAGGGAACAGGCTGCCGACGGTCTTGCCGATGCCGGTCGGCGCCTGCGCCAGCAGGCACACGCCGCGGTTGCTGGCCTTGTACATCGCCTCCGCCAGTTGCCGCTGGCCGGGACGGAAATCGGCGTGCGGAAAACGCATCGCCTTGAGCTGCGCATCGCGTGCCTCGCGGTGCGCCATCTCTTTTTCCGCCCATTGCAGGAACAGGCCGCACTGTTGTTCAAAATACGCGCGCAGGCCGAGCGCAGTATGCTCTTCGTGCAGCAGGGTTTCCTTCTGGCTGCCGATGTCGAAGTAGACCAGCGCCAGATGCACCTTGTCGAGACCCTGCTCCTTGCACAGCAGATGGCCATAGATCTTGACCTGCGCCCAATGGAGCTGGCGCTGGTTGTCCGGCATCTTCTTCAAGTCGCCGCGATAGGTCTTGATTTCCTCCAGCCGGTTGGCGCGGCGGTCGTAACCGTCGGCGCGGCCGCGCACATGCAGCGGGCCGAAGTCGCCGGACAAAGGAATCTCGGTTTCGTAATCCTCGTCGCGGCGCGACGTCACCAGCGCGTGGCCGGCGATGCCTTCCTGCGCGGTGGGCGAGGGCGTGAAGCGCAAATCCAGGTCGCCGGTCTTGGCGGTGAACTCGCACAGCGCGCGCACGGCGACGGTGTAGGTGGGTAGGGTAGCAATCGCGCTCATGCCGCCCATTGCAGATAGCACACCGAGATCGGCATCTGGTGCGTGGCGCAGTATTCGATCCAGCGCAGCTGGTTGTCCTGCAGGCGGTCGCCGGGGCCCTTCACCTCGATCATGTTGTAGCGCCGCTCGGCGGGCCAGAACTGGATCAGGTCGGGGAAGCCGCTGCGGTTGGCCTTGATGTCGAGCAGGATGCGCTCGAAGGCGCGCTTCAGGTGCAGCGGCGGGATGCAGTCGAGCGCCAGCCCGATCAGGTCCTCGTCGAGCGCCTCCCAGTACAGGAAGGGCGACTGGATGCCGGTCTTGGCGGCGTAATTGGCCAGGATGGTGGCGCGGTACTGGTCGCCGTCGAGCTGCGCCAGGCAGTGGGCGAATTGCTGCGCGCGGCGGCGCTGGAAATCGGCGCTGTGCAGGTCGGCGGGTCCGCGATGGTAGGGATGGAAGAAGGCGCCCGGTATCGGGCAGAACACGGCATCCCAGCACAGCAGGCCGAACAACGAGTTGATCAGCGAATTTTCGACGTAGTAGACCGGCGCGTCGTCGCGCGTCAGGTGGTCGCGCACGACGAATTCGACATAGCTCGGTTCCTGCGGCGGCGGCAGGCTCAGGTCGATGCGCAGCGCCTGTGCCAGCGGCGTGCGCGGCAACTTGGCGTGGCCCAGCTTGCGCGCCAGGCGCGGCGCCATGCGCAGCAGCTGCTGGCGTTCGGCCTCGCTCTCCGGCTGCTGCATCGCGATTTGCAGGAGGTCGAACGCTTCGCGCGGCTGCTCGTCCTTTTCCAGCACGCGGATGGCGCGCGCGCGGGCGCCGGGATAGTGGCAGCTTGCGTAGAGCGCGTGCGCGGCCTTCCAGTCGGCCAGCTTTTCCACGTGCTGGGCGATGGTGAAGGTCAACTTGTCGCGGCGGCTGCGCAGCCACTCGTTATCGTCGGAGCAGGGCGGCAGATCGCGGATCACGTCGGCCGGGTCCTCGCCGTCGACGAAGCGCTCGTGGCACTGGTGCAGCATCAGGAAATCGTCGATGTCGCGGCGGCTGCGGAAGCCGCGCGCGGCCGGAGAGAACGCCACCTTTTCGTACTGGTAGATGCCCAGGTCGGACAACACGAACTCGGTCCAGTCCTGGTGATAGTTGCCGAAGAAGATAAGGCGCAGACGGTCGCACAACTGCTGCGTCAGATGGCTATAAACATGGTCGCCGGAATTCTCGTACCAGTTGGAAAAGCGGTGCTGGCCGTCGTACTGTTCGCGCAGCGCTTCGAGCTGCTCGGCCTTGCGCAACTGCCGCACGTGCGGCGTCAGCTGGAAAATCTTGCCGATCTCGGGCTTTTGCAGCAGATCGAACAGCTGTTCCAGGTCCAGCAGCGGATCTTCCTCGATCAGGCCCAGCGCCGTCAGCGGGCGGGCGGCCTCGTGCGCGCTACCGATCTCTGCATACGCCAGCTTGCTCGCCCGGAAAAGCGTTCCCTTGCGCATGACCATGCGCACCAGCAGCGCGCGCGACGCTTGCGGCAGCGTGGGAAAGGCGGTGATGAAGTCGCGTTCCTCGGTGGTCAGCAGATCGTCGTAACGGTCGCCTATCCACGTCAGCACCTGATGGAAGTTATCCAGGTAATAAAACGCGTTATCGAGAACTTTGATCATTGCAGGGGAAGCGAGGAGAGCGATAAACTGTATTTATATACAGTGTATCGCGTTCCGAACCGCTTGCCCAGCAAAATCAACTCCGGGGTCAGGTCCACCAATTCTACACAAGCTCGGCGCTGTCACGCCGTCACAGCTTAGGCCGTGTAGAAATGGTGGACCTGACCCCGAATTGGAATCACAGCTTAGGCCGTGTAGAAATGGTGGACCTGACCCCGAATTGGAATCAAACCGATCAGGCTTGCTTGGCGGCGGGGGTGTTTTTTTCCACCATTTCGCTGGCTTTGGCGATTTGCGCCTCTACCGACTGTACCGCCTGCTTGGTGGCTTTGGTGACCTGCTCGTAGCCGTTGAAGGCGTTGTCGATGGCCGTTTTGACGATCTGCACCGCGTTTTCGGAGCCGGGACGGACGTTTTTGGTGACGTCGTAGATCAGCGCGCTCAGATTGCTCTTGGCTTCGGCCACGTGGGCGTCGGCGGCGCGGGTGAATTCTTCGCGGATCTCGGCGATGATCACGCCCAGCTGCTGGTTGTAGGCGTTGGCGCCGGCGACGCCCGGCTGCAGCTTGGCGGCGGCCAAAGTCATCGCCGCTTTCGGATCGGCCGCCTGGCTCATTTCCCTGCCGGTGGCCAGGCCTTCCTCCATCTGCGACTTGGCGGTGGCCATGTTCAGCGCGACCACCTGCTCGACGCCTTGCACGGCTTTGCTGGTGAGCGCGTTAAATGTTTCGAGTTGGAATTCAAACAGGGCTTTGGTCGCGTTGGCAAATTGCTCGGGATTCGTAAACATACAGTCTCCTCATGATGATGATGGTATGTAATGCCCCGGGGTTCTCCCGTGTTGTTGTGGGTCCATTATTTAGCAAGAACTAACTTTTCGCAACGGCTATCTTTGTACGGTCCCGCAGCCTTCTCCCAGCCGGCGCCGAGCGGGGTTTGCGAACACGCCAGCTTGCCGTCGATTTTGCTGCGGTACTGCCACCAGGGCGCCGGACCGGCGCTGAGCTGGCCGCAGCACAGCAACAGTGTCAGCAGGACGGCGACACGCGTATTGATATTGTCATGCTTTGAGCGTACAGCAAATCGGCGCCGGTGGCGATGCATGTCGATCCGACATCGTGCGGTGGAGTTCACAGCGGCGCCACCTTCGGCAGGCGCAGGGTGAAGCGCGCGCCTTCGCCCTCGGCGCTGCTGGCGTCGATGCGTCCGCCCAGCACGCCGGTGACGATGTTGTGGGTGATGTACAGGCCCAGCCCGGAGCCGCCGGAGCCGAGCCGGGTGGTGAAGAAGGGGTCGTAGATGCGCGGCAAATTGGCGGCCGGAATGCCGGCGCCGGTGTCGCTGACTTCGATGACGAGCTCGCCGTTGCCGCCGTCGCGGGCCGACAGCATGATCGTCCCGGAGGTGCGGCCGTCGAAGCCGTGCACGATACTGTTTTCGATCAGATTGTGCAGCGCCTGGCTCAGCGGACCCGGATAGCTGTCCATTTCCAGCATGTGGTCGACATTCTCTTCCAAGGTCAGGCCGTGCTGGCGCAGGCCGGCGTCGAGCGGTTGCAGCAGTTGCGAAATCGGGTCGCCCAGCACGAAGCGGGCCCGCTGCGAACTGGCGCTGTCGACGGCGATGTGCTTGAAGCTGGCCACCAGCGCCGCCGCGCGGGTGAGGTTGCGCACCACCACCTCGTCGGCGCTGGCGGCCTGGTTCAGATAGCTCTCCAGCACCGAGCGGCGCAGGCCGCTGTCCAGGTCGCGCCGCAGTTCCGCCGTGCGCTCGCTCATGCTGCTGGCCATCACCAAGCTGTTGCCGATCGGCGTGTTCAGCTCGTGCGCCACGCCGGCCACCAGCGCGCCCAGCGCCGCGAGCTTGTCGCGCCGCACCAGCTCGTCCTGCGTCAGGCTGAGGTTGTCGAGCGCGGTGCTCAGCTCTTCGTTGATGTGCTCGGCGTCCTCCTTGGCCTGCAACAGCTCGGCCGTGCGCGCCGCCACCAGTTCCTCCAGGTGCTCGCGGTGGCGCCGCAGTTCTTCTTCGCGGCGGGTGCGGACGATGGCGATGCCGGCAATATAGGTGGCAGCGCCGATCAGGCTCAAATCCTCGGGGCTGGGCGTGCGCACCTCGCGGTAGTACATCGCGAGCGAACCGAGCACGGTATCCCTGTCGAGCATGATCGGCACCGACCAGCAGGCGCGCAGCCCGTATTGGGCGGCCACCGCCTTGTAGTCGGCCCACAGCGGGTCGTTCATGATGTCGGCCACCACCACCGTTTGCTTGCGGTGGATGGCGGTGCCGCAGGAGCCGGCCACCGGGCCGATCGACAAGCCTTCGAGGGCGGCCAGGTAGTCCGGCGGCATGTTCGGACCGGCGCCGACCTGGACGGTGACGCCGTCCGGCGCCAGCAGCATCGCCGTGCACATCACGTTCTCGGACTGCGATTCGATCAGCAGCATCAGGCGGTTGAGAATCTCGCGCAGCGGCGCGGCGCGGGCGATCATCTCCAGCAGGCGGTTCTTGCCGTCGCGCAGCGCGTCGGCCAGCTTGCGCCGCGTGACATCGACCACCCGCACGTGCATCAGCCGGTGTGGCCCGGAGTTGAGCGGCACCATGCGCAGTTCGCAACACACGGCGCGGCCCAGGCTGTGCCGCATGGTCAGTTCGAACACCTGCACGCCGCCGGCCATGACTTGCTCGACGTGCGCCTCGAATACCTGTGACGAGGCGCGCCCGTCCGGCTGCGCTGGCGGACACAGCGACAGGAAGTGCGCTTGCACCAATTCGGTTGCGGTCAGTCCGAACAGTTCGCGCGTGCGGCGGTTGACGTCCAGGATGCGGTAATTGCCGCGTTGCAGCAGCAAGATGGCGTCCGGCGAGCCGGACAGCATGGCATGGTAGTTGACCTCCAGCGTGGACATGGCGGGCAGGTCCGCCGCGACCGGCGCCGGCTGGATCACCTTCAAGCGCAGCAGGATTTTTTCGGCCAGGTCGTCGGCGTTGAGGCCGAGCGGCAGATAAGCGTCGGCGCCGGCCGCCCGGGCGCGCTCGTGTTCGTCCTCGCTGGGCGAGCTCGACAACACATAGATGGGCAAATTCCGACCGCACACCTGCTGCAGGCGCTGGCAAAGCTCCAGGCCGGCGCTGCCGGCCAGTGCCGCGTCCAGCACGGCCAGGACGACGCCGCCGGCGTCCGCCTCGGCCAGCGCCTCGTCGCCGCGGCTGACCGCGCGCACGTCGTAGCCGTACCTGCCCAGCGTTTTGCCGAGCGTGACGTGGTCGTACGCCGAGCTGGTGGCAATCAGTATCGTGTGCGGCTGATCGGGTGAGAACGGCGGCATCATGGTGTGGGTCCGGTTCCGCAAGGCGGAGGTAAAAACGAGTGTATTACAAGATGGGTGGGACCCGCCAGCGTTTATGCCACCGCAACCGTGGCCGCCTCCTGCGCCTGTTTGATTTGTGGGAAGTTATCCTCGATCCAGTCGACCAGCACCTCCAGCCGCTCGGCCGCCTCGCGTCCCAGCGGGGTCAGGCTGTACTCCACGTGCGGCGGCAATACCTGTTGTGCCACGCGCAGCACCAGGCCGTCGTAGGCCAGCGCGTCCAGCGTTTGCGCCAGCATTTTCTCGCTGACGCCACCAATCGCGCGCCGCAGCTGGCTGAAGCGGTGGGTGCCGTCGAGCAGCACCACCAGCACCAGCACGCCCCAGCGGCTGGTGATGTGGGCCAGCACGGCGCGCGACGGGCAATCGGCGGCGAGCACTTCGGCGCGCTGGCCGTCGCTGAGCGCTGCAAGGCTGTTGCGCAGGGATTTGCTGGTTTTCGGCTCGGTCATGGCGGTTTCCATTCTTGATAATCTGTACTTACTAAATTGTACGTACTTACAATTCGAAAGTATAGGCTTTATGATGCTCCAAACCGCGCGGAACGTCCCTGCGGAGCTCAACTCAAAGGAAAAGTCATGATTATTGTTACTGGTGCGACCGGCCAACTGGGCCGTCTGGTGATTGCCAGCTTGTTGAAGACCACGCCCGCCGCGCAGATCGTCGCCGCCGTGCGCGACGTCGCCAAGGCCGCCGACCTGGCCGCCCAGGGCGTGCAAGTGCGCCGCGCCGATTACAATGATGCCGCGTCGCTGGACAACGCCTTCGTGGGCGCCACCAAGGTGCTGCTGATCTCGTCGAGCGAGGTGGGGCAGCGCGTGCCGCAGCACCGCGCCGTCATCGATGCCGCCGCGCGCGCCAAGGCCGGGCTGTTGGTCTACACCAGCGTGCTGCATGCCGATAGCAGCCAGCTGGGGCTGGCCGCCGAGCACCGCGAAACGGAAGCGCTGATCCGCGCCTCGGGCCTGGCTTACAGTCTGCTGCGCAACGGCTGGTATGTGGAAAATTACACCGCCGGCCTCGCTGGCGCGCTGGCGCACGGCGCGTTGGCCGGCGCGGCGGGAGAAGGGCGCATCGCCGCCGCCGCGCGCGCGGACTATGCGGACGCGGCGGCGGCAGTGCTGTCGAGCGCGGGGCCGGTCGAGCAAGTGTATGAACTGGCGGGCGACACCGCCTTCACGCTGGCGGACCTGGCGGCCGAATTGTCGCGCGAGGCCGGCAAGCAGGTGCCTTTCCATAATTTGCCGCAGCAGGAATACCGCGAGATGTTGATTGGCGTTGGCCTGCCGCCACCGGTGGCCGACCTGATCGCAGATTCCGACGCCGCCGCGGCCAAGGGCGCGCTGGACGACAGCGGCCATGCGCTGAGCAAGCTGATCGGCCGCCCGACGATCACTTTGGCGGACGCCGTCAAGGCGGCGCTGTAACTTTAGAAGTCGAGCTGGACGGTGGTAACGCCCAGCGTGGTGGCGGTTTCAACAAAACCGAGCGGGAATGAAAAAAGCTCCATCAGACCTTTCGGCTGATGGAGCTTTTTTGCGTATCCGGTAGAGTGGTGCCCACGGAGGGACTCGAACCCCCACACCTTGCGGCACATGGACCTGAACCATGCGCGTCTACCAATTCCGCCACGTGGGCACTGAACTGCTTGCTGCTTCTTGCTTGCTGCGTGTTCTGCAACAGAGGCCCGAATCTTAAAGGAGGGCAGGCACCCCGTCAATAGCAATCTGGTGCCCGGGCGAAATTATTTAAATTTCAAAGTTGCGGATGTGCTGACACCGAAGCCGGCGCGCAAATGAAAAAAGCCTCCAATCTGCCCGGAGGCTGATGGAGGCTTTTTTGCGGAATTTTGTGGTGCCCACGGAGGGACTCGAACCCCCACACCTTGCGGCACATGGACCTGAACCATGCGCGTCTACCAATTCCGCCACGTGGGCACTGTACTGCTTGCTTCGCTGCTGCGTGTTCTGCAACAGAGGCCAGAATCATAAGTGAGCCGCTCACCGCAGTCAAGGGAGAAAGCATTTTTTTGTGAAAGAAATCCGCGCGCCACACCCTGCCGCGCGCAGGGGATTTCGCGCTTGCTTGTTCAGTCGCACTTTCGTAAGCTCCAGTTTGCTCACCCGGCGCCCAAGAAACGGAGACAGGTAATGGAGATGTTGAACAACTGGTTTAACAGCCAGGGATTTATGCCGCACGGCCACTGCTTTTTGTGGATACCGTCCATCCTGTGGACCAGCGTCGTCGCCGACGCGCTGATCGCACTGGCCTATCTGACCATCCCCATCACCCTGATCTACTTCATACGCCGCCGCAGCGACATGCCGTTCAACTGGATGTTCATCGCCTTCGGCGTGTTCATCCTCGCTTGCGGCAGCACGCACCTGGCCGAGATTTGGGTGGTCTGGCGTCCCGACTACGTGCCGCTGGTGATCCTCAAGGCGATCACGGCGGTCGCCTCGGTGGTGACGGCTATCGCGCTGGTGCGGCTGGTGCCGGTGGCGCTGCTGATACCAAGCCCGGCCCAGCTGGCCGCCGTCAACGCCGAACTACTGCAAGCCAACAAGGACCTGCGCGCCGCGATGGAGCGCGCCGAAGTGGCGAACCGCGCCAAGAGCGCGTTTCTGGCGGCAATGAGCCACGAGTTGCGCACGCCGCTCAACGCCATCCTGGGCTACACGCAAATCCTCAGGCGCGACAAGCACCTGTCGCCGACGCAGCAAGCCGGCCTCGGCACGATCCATCAGGGCGGCCACCACCTGCTGGCGCTGATCAACGACGTGCTGGACCTGTCGCGGGTAGAGGCGGGCAAGATGGAGTTCCACCCCAAGCCGGTGCGGCTGGGTGAGCTGTTGACGGTGGTCGCCGACATCATGCGCGTGCGGGCAGAGCAGCGGCACTTGCATTTCGAGTTGGAACTGGTCGGCGGGCTGCCGATGGCGGTCAGCGTCGATGAAACGCGGCTGCGCCAAGTGCTGTTGAACCTGCTTGGCAACGCCGTCAAATTCACCGACCACGGCGCCGTGCGCCTGCGCGTTTCTCCCGCACCCGTGCGCGCGCCGGTCCCGGTGGTCGCGGCGGCATCTGGCCCGGCCGGCATTGCCGCCGTCGCCAAAGTCACGGCCACCGCCCATCTGCGTTTCGAAGTGCTGGACGAGGGTGTGGGCATAGACGCCTCCCTGCTGGAAAGCATTTTCGCGCCGTTCGAACAGGTCGGCGACACCGCGCGCCGCGCCGGCGGTACCGGCCTGGGCCTGGCGATCAGCCGCCAACTGGTGCGCCAGATGGGTGGCGATGTGAAAGTGGAGAGCATGCCGGGCCGAGGCAGCCGCTTCTGGTTCGATGTTCCAATGCCCGTCGTCGACGCGCCCGGCCCGGCGGTGGGTGGCGATGACATCCCGAGTGGCTACCTGGGGCCGCGTAAAACCTTGCTGGTGGTGGATGATGTCGCGACCAATCGCGCTTTCCTGCGCGATCTGTTGGGGCCGCTTGGTTTCCGCATGCAGGAGGCTGACAATGGCGCCGCCGCGCTGCGTCAGGCGAAAATCGATCCGCCCGACCTGGTGCTGATGGACATGGTGATGCCGGACATGGACGGAATTGAAACGACGCGCAGGTTGCGCGCCGAGCCAGGCACCGCCAGCACGCCGGTGCTGATTACTTCGGCCAGCTCGACGCCGGAGGAGGGACAGCGCGCGATCGCCGCCGGCGCCGATGCGTTTCTCAGCAAGCCGGTCGACGAGCACGCGTTGCTCGGTGAAATCGGCGTCCGCCTCAACCTGCAATGGATAAGGTGAGGGCAACCGGCGCGGCAATGAAAAAAGCCCCCAGCGCGCCGTGAGGCTAACTGGAGGCTTTTTGCGGAATTTTGTGGTGCCCACGGAGGGACTCGAACCCCCACACCTTGCGGCACATGGACCTGAACCATGCGCGTCTACCAATTCCGCCACGTGGGCACTGATACTACTGAACAACAACTGCTGTATTATAGCGACAGGGTGAGTTTCGCGCCAGATGAACTTTCGTTCCATACTGCGCATCAACCCGGTCTAGCAGTTTCTCGGTTAAACTCTGTTTTTCAACATTGTCGCTGCGAGAGACCAAGATTATAGAGCAATCCTGCGCAATGTCAAACACCAAATTCGATATCTGTCTGAAAAATCCTGCACAGGGGTGGCGAATTAGGCTATCCAGGCGTTTCCAAGTACACTACGCCTGTCGTCGTGTCATATATATGCACCCGACGATTTTGCCAGGCCGGATTTCCTCTGAACACTGTCAATAACAACTACAGAAATACTTTTGAACCAAACTACCCACACCATTCCCAGCCGGGAGGAAATTCTCGGCATCTTCCGCAGCGCCAAGGCGCCGCTTGACCTGCTCGCAGTAGCGAAGTCGCTCAAAGTCGCGCAAGACGCACAAGCCGTGCTGTCGCGCCGGCTCAACGCCATGCAGCGCGACGGCCAGATCGTCGCCGACGACAGCGGTCACTTCTCGCTGGCGACCGAGACCGGCTTCGTGGCCGGCCGCGTCAGCAGCCACCGCGACGGCTTCGGTTTCGTCATCCCGGACGAGCCGGGCGAAGACCTGTTCCTGCCCGAAAAAGAAATGCAGAAAGTGCTGCACGGCGACCGCGTGCTGGCCAAGGTCATCGGCGTCGATCGACGCGGCCGGCCGGAAGGCACCATCGTTGAAGTGGTGCAGCGCGCCAACACGCACGTCATCGGCCGCCTGCTCAACGAAAACGGCACCTGGATCGTCGCGCCGGAAGACCAGCGCATCGCCCAGGACATCCTGATCGAAGGTTCGATCGGCAAGGCGAAATCGGGGCAGGTCGTCAGCGTTGAGCTGACCGAGCAACCGATGCGCTTCAAGCAGCCGGTCGGCAAGATCGTTGAAGTGCTGGGATCGCTTGACGATCCGGGCATGGAGATCGAAATCGCCGTGCGCAAGTTCGGCGTGCCGCACATCTTCTCGGACGCCGCGCTCAAGCAGGCCAACAAGCTGCCCGACGTGGTGCGCGAGATCGACCTGGCCGACCGCGTCGACCTGCGCGACATTCCGCTGGTCACCATCGACGGCGAAGACGCGCGCGACTTCGACGATGCGGTCTACTGCGAGCCGGTCAAGATCGGCCGCGCCAACGCCTTCCGCCTGATCGTCGCCATCGCCGACGTCAGCCACTACGTCAAACCGAACGACGCGCTCGACACCGACGCGCTCGAACGCAGCACCTCGGTCTATTTCCCGCGCCGCGTGATTCCGATGCTGCCGGAAAAACTTTCCAACGGCTTGTGCTCGCTGAACCCGGCGGTCGACCGTTTGACCCTGGTGTGCGACGCCGTCATCACCGCCAAGGGCGAGATCAAGGCCTACCAGTTCTATCCGGCCGTGATCCACTCGGCCGCGCGCTTGACCTACACCGAAGTGGCCGACATCCTCGGCAACACCAAGGGACCGGAAGCGGCGCGCCGTCCGGGCATCGTGCCGCATCTGCTGAACCTGTACGACGTCTACCAGGCCTTGTTGAAGGCGCGCAGCGAACGCGGCGCGATCGACTTCGAGACCACCGAAACGTACATCGTTTGCAATCCGTCGGGCAAGATCGAAAAGATCATCCCGCGCACCCGCAACGAAGCGCACAAGCTGATCGAAGAGTGCATGTTGACCGCCAACGTCTGCGCGGCCGACCTGCTGATCCGCCACAAGCATCCCGGCACTTATCGCATCCACGCCAGCCCGACCGCTGAAAAGCTCAAGCAGGTGCGCACCTTCCTCAAGCAGGTGAACCTGAACTTGAACGGCGGCGACAAGCCGACCGCCGGCGATTACGCCGAGCTGATGCGTCAGGTCAAGGAGCGTCCGGACGCGTCGCTGCTGCAAACCATGCTGCTGCGCTCCATGCAGCAGGCGGTCTACTCGCCGGACAACATCGGCCACTTCGGCCTGGCGTATGAGGCCTATGCCCACTTCACCAGCCCGATCCGCCGCTACCCCGACTTGCTGACGCACCGCGCCATCAAGGCGATTTTGCTCGGTAAAAAATACGAGCCGAAGATCCCGTCGACCAGCGTGCTCAACACCAATGTCTCGAACGCCACGCGCAAGCAGCAGGCCAAGGACAAGGCCGACGGCAAAGAGAAAAAAGCCGCCGTCGACCTGACCGTGTGGGACGCGCTCGGCGTGCACTGCTCGGCCAACGAGCGCCGCGCCGATGAAGCGTCGCGCGACGTCGAAGCCTGGCTGAAGTGCTACTTCATGCAGGACAAGCTGGGCGAGGAATTCACCGGCATCATCACCGGCGTGACCAGCTTCGGCATCTTCGTGCAGCTGGATCAATTGTTCGTCGAAGGCATGGTGCACATCACCGACCTCGGCACCGATTACTTCCAGTACGACGACGCCCGTCACGAACTGCGCGGCGACCGCACCGGCAAACGCTTCCAGCTGACCGACAAGGTCGACGTGCAAGTGGTCCGCGTCGATCTGGAATCGCGCAAGATCGATCTGCGCCTGGCCGGCGTCGACGCGCCGCCGCCACGTCCGGAGAAACCGGCCAAGGACAAGGATCGTAAGAGCAACGTCAAGCCGGGCCCGACGACGTCGCAGCGCCACGAGGTCAAGACCAGCGAGCCGAAGTCGGCGCCGTCCAAGTCCAGGTCGTCCGCTCCGCAGCCGTCCGCTTCCCAGCCCGCCGCCAAACCGGCGTCGCGCTCCAGGGGCGGACGCGGCAAGTCCAATGCCGCGGCGGGTGCCGCGGTAGCACCCCGAGCAGCGCAGCCTGCCTCAAAAAGTAAGAAGAAGCGATAAATAATGAAGAACAAAATGATTTTTGGTTTCCATGCGGTGACCTCGCGTTTGCGTCATGAGGCCTCATCCGTGGAAGAGATTTTCATCGACGCCACGCGCGACGACCGCCGCATGAAGGATCTGGTCGCCAACGCCAAGGCGGCCGGTGTGCGCGTCATGCCGGTCGACTCGGCACGGCTCGACAAGATCGTCGGCACCCGCCGCCACCAGGGCGTGATCGCCTTCGCCTCGCAGCTGGCGCTGGCGCGCAACCTCGATGAACTGCTCGACGCCATCGAAGGCCCGCCGTTGTTGCTGGTCCTCGACGGCATCACCGATCCGCACAACCTGGGCGCCTGCCTGCGCGTGGCCGACGGTGTCGGCGCGCACGCGGTCATCGTGCCGAAGGACCGCGCCGTCGGTTTGAACGCCACGGCCGCCAAGGTCGCCAGCGGCGCGGCCGAAACCGTGCCTTACATCACCGTCACCAATCTGGCGCGCACCTTGCGCGACCTGAAGGACCGCGACATCTGGCTGATCGGCACCTCCGACGACGGCGAAAAAGGCCTGTACGAAGCCGACTTCACCGGCCCGACCGCCCTGGTTATGGGTTCGGAAGGCGAGGGCATGCGCCGCCTGACGCGCGAGACCTGCGACATGCTGGTCAGCATCCCGATGTTCGGTTCGGTTGAAAGTTTGAACGTCTCCGTGGCCTCCGGCGTCTGTCTGTACGAAGCGCGCCGCCAGCGCCTTGCCAAGGAAGCTTAAACAGCATCCCGGCAAAGCAGTTCCGGCGGCCCGCTTCGAGGGCCGCCGCTGTGTCACCAGCTCCCCCTCCAAGTCTGCCGCTTCTTAGCAACCTCCAACCGGATACGCTAACATGGGCGTTTCGGTTGTCATTCCGTACAGCTATGTTCAACCACCTGCGACAAGACATCAACAGCATCATCGAACGCGACCCCGCCGCCCGCAACATGTGGGAGGTGCTCACTTGCTATCCCGGCCTGCAGGCGATCGTCATGCACCGCTGGGCCAGCTGGTGCTGGTGGCACGGCATGAAGTGGCCGGGCCGCTTCATCGCCTACCTGGCGCGCATCATCACCGGGATTGAAATCCATCCGGGCGCGACCATTGGCAGACGCGTGTTCATCGACCATGGCTTTGGCGTGGTCATCGGCGAGACGGCCGAAGTGGGGGACGACTGCACCATCTACCAGGGCGTGACCTTGGGCGGCACCTCGCTGCACACCGGCAGCAAGCGCCACCCGACGTTGGCGCGCGGCGTCATCGTCGGCGCCGGCGCCAAGGTGCTGGGCGGATTCACGGTGGGCGAATACGCCAAGGTCGGCTCGAACGCCGTACTGCTCAAGCCGGTGCCGGCGGGCGCCACGGCGGTGGGCAATCCCGCGCACATCGTGCAGAAGGAAGCGGCCGCGCCGGTCAGCGCCACCGCGCATTTGTTCTCGGCCTACGGCGTGACGCCGAACGGCGACGATCCGCTGTCGAAAGCGCTGCACGGGCTGATCAATCACGCCGTCCAGCAGGAGCAGCAGATCGAGCGCATCCTGGCAGTGCTGAAGGCGGCTGGCTTGCCCTGTCAGGGAGTAGCCGAATGTGATAAATTGAATTCCGACCAATTAAACAAGCTCGTCGAATAAGGATCATGGACATGGAATCACCCGCAGGCGCAGAACTACTGGACCCGTTTGAAATCCGCGTGCTGGCCGTGCTGGCCGAAAAGGAAGCGCTCACGCCGGACAACTATCCGCTGTCGCTGAACGCGCTGGTCAATGGCTGCAATCAATTGTCGAGCCGTGATCCGGTGATGTCGATCTCGGAAGAAACGGTGGCCGAGGTCTTGCAGCGGCTGATGCAGCGCAAGTACGTCAACGGCATCACGCAGGCGGGCGCGCGGGTGACCAAGTACGAACACCGGATGCGCATCAAATGGTCGCTGGAGCAAGACAAGCTGGCGGTGTTGACGATCCTGATGCTGCGCGGCTTGCAGACGGCGGGCGAGATCCGCACCCGCACGGGGCGGTTGCACGACTTCAAATCGGTGGCGGACGTCGAGAACGCGCTGCAATTCCTGATCGACAAATATCCGCCGCTGGTCTCCAGGCTTGCCCTCGCGCCCGGCACCAAGGAACCGCGCTACGGCCAGTTGCTCGGTGGCGAAGACGCGCTGGCGCGTGAAGAAACGGCCGCCGGCCTGGGCGGCTCGGTCAGCTCCGCCTCGTCGGGCGGCCGCGTCGCCGCGCTGGAGCAGGAAGTGCAGCAACTGCGGCGCGACTTCGACGACCTCAGCGCCCAGTTTGCCGACTTCCGCAAACAGTTCGAATAATCAACTCCGGGGTCAGGTCCACTTTTTCTACACGGGCTGATCCGTTAGACCTCCGGCGCGGATCGCGGATTGCAGCGCCGCAGCGAAAATCGCCCCGCAGCTGGTACTACGGTTGAAGCCGTGTAGAATTGGTGGACCTGACCCCGGAGTTGCTGGTGGGTTAGCCTTCCTCGCGGCGGCGGCGCATCCAGATGGCCACCGCGATCATGGCGGCCCCGGCGGCGACGCCGATCCATACATTGGCGTTGCCCAAGGTTGCCCAGGATTCGCCGAAGATCTGCGGAACGGGCAAGCGGTGCGGTACGCCTTCCGTCAAGACGCGGGCGTCGTCAAACAGCAGCCACGCGCCCGGCACCACGCTGAGCAACAGACGGCAGACGATGTTGCTGACGAACCAGGCCGAGTCGATGCCGATGTGCATGGCTTTTTCGGCCCACAACAGCAGCAGCGCCGTCACCAGCGGCGTGCCGACCGCCCACAGGAACACCTTGGAGCGCGCCATGCTCGACACCATCAGCAGCCAGCCCACCGTCGGCAGCGCCCACATCACGTACAAAGGGAGCAGGCCGAGCATACGCAGCGGCGTCAGATACAGGTCCGGCGTGACGAGCAGTTCGCCGAACACGTTGGTGCCGTGCGTCAGCAACAGGAAGGCGCCAATCAACAGGATCAGCAGCGACAGCACGAAGCCGATGCCCAGCGTGATCAGCGGCGCCACGACAGCGGCGAGCAGGACCTTCGACAACACCGTCATCGCGTCCGATACCGGCAGCGATTTCCAGAACAGCAGACTGCGGTCGCGCCGCTCGTCATGCAGCGCGCCCAGGCAGTAGAAGAACACCAGCACGCCAAGCACCAGCAGCACCGGCGCGGACGAGGCCATGTACGCCTGCGCCATCGTTTCGACGACTTGCGTGCGCACCTTGCCCTCCAGCGTGACGGACAGGATTTGCGATGGCGAACCGTCACCGTTGATGCTGATGTTCTTGTCGAACGAGGCCGCGACCAGCGCCAGCACCGCGACCAGTGCGGCGATGACCGCCGGCGCCCACACCAGCATGCCCTTGTGTTCCCACATTTCGCGCTTGATCAGCCATTTCATGGTTTTCATGCGTAGGTTCCTTTCATGGTGGCGACGAACAAATCGGCGACGCTGGGGGTGCGCAGCTCGCCGAAGTTCGCCAGTTGCTCGCGCGGTACCCCGTCGAACAACATGATCGATTTGCCGAACACGGTGCGCTGGGTCATCGGTTGCAGCGCGTTGGCGGCGGCGATGAACGGTCCCTCGACCATCACTTCCGTGAAGCGCTCGCCGACTTCATCCATCGTCGCGGCCAGCGAGATCTTGCCGTCCTGGATGAACATCAGGTCGGTCAGGATGTGCTCGACCTCTTCGATCTGGTGCGTCGTGATGACGATGGTCTTGTTCTCGTCGAAATAATCCTCGAGCAGGTTCTGATAGAACTGCTTGCGGTACAGGATGTCCAGGCCGAGGGTCGGCTCGTCGAGCACCAGCAGCCTGGCGTCAATCGCCATGACCAGCGCCAGGTGCAGTTGCACCACCATGCCCTTGGACATGGCCTTGACCTTCATCTGCGGATTCAACTTGGTGATGGCCAGATACTTCTCGGCCTTGCTGCGGTCGAAGCGCGGATGCACGCCTTCCACGAAATCGATCGCATCCTTGACCTTGAGCCACTTCGGCAGGATGGCGACATCGGCGATGAAGCACACCTCGTTCATCAGCGCGTCGCGCTGGGTGCGCGGGTCCATGCCCAGCACCGAGAGCTCGCCGTCGAACTGCGTCAGTCCCAGCATCGCTTTGAGCGTGGTGGTCTTGCCCGAACCGTTGGGGCCGATCAGGCCGACAATGCGACCTGCCTCGACCGTGAAAGTGACGCCGTCCAGCGCGGCTTGCTTGCCGTATTTTTTACTGAGGTTGCTCGCGGTGATGATGGCGCTCATGAAGCACCTCCCGGTGTGGCCCGCTTGAGCAGCGATTCGGGTTGCAGGCCGAGCCGGCGAATGCGTTCGAGCATGGCTGGCCATTCTTCGCGCAGGAAGCGTTCGCGTTCGCTGGCCAACAGTTTTTCGTGGGCGCCATCAGTAACGTACATACCTAATCCCCTTCTTTTTTCGACCAAGGTTTCGTCCACGAGCTCCTGATAGGCGCGCGAGACGGTAATCGGGTTGAGTTGATAATCGGCCGCAACTTGCCTGACCGAGGGCAGGGCATCGCCCGCCTTGAGGACGCCATCGAGCATCATGCCGATGACCTTGTCCTTCAGTTGCCGGTAGATCGGCGCATTGTCATTCCAGCCTATCGTGGACATACATGTGGTCCCCTAGATGTGTGTTGATGAAGTGGTGTTGTAGTGAACTATAACAGTGATGCAAAAAAACGCAAGCAAAAATGCAACTTGATCTTTCGGCGCGACGATTTAGCCCAGTTTGGCCATCAAATCCAGCGCATTGGGGAGCGCCGCACCGGACGCGGTGTTATCGAAGATGCACCAACCGGGGTGTTTTTTTAGATACTCGGCAACTTGATTTAGATATTTTTCGTCATATGGCGAGTAATAAATTCGCGGACTACCGTGCAAGCGCGCGTAAACCATGTCGGTGGTCGGCACGAAAACGCCGGCCTGGCCCGCCGGCGGGTCGGCGATGACTCGCGTGACGCGATGCCGCTTCATCAACTCGGTCGCATCGTCGCCGAACCAGCTGCCGTGCCTCGCCTCGCAGGCGAGGGCGCATGGGAAGCTTCCGATCAAGCGCTCGAAGAACCCTCCGGCAACTTTTAGATCGAAAACCAGACTCGGCGGCAATTGCACCAGAATGCAGCCGAGTTTCTCGCCCAGCGTACCTGCCTCGGTAGAAAAACTTGCCAATAAATCATCAATGTCGACTAATTTTTGATAATGACTGATGCTTCGCGGTAACTTGACGGAAAAGCGGAAAGCATCCGGCACGCTTTCCGCCCAGCGCGCGTAGGTCGAGGCCTGATGCGGCTTGTAGAAGGATGAGTTGATTTCGGCTGCGTTCAGGACAGTGGCGTAGCGCTGCAAATGGCTGCCTTCGCCCGCAAAGTGCGCTGCCGACTGTCGGTCGATACTCCAGCCGGCGCAGCCTATACGTATATTTGAAATCATTATTATTAACTCCCCGCTCAAAAAAGAACACCTCGGTTCATTTTAAGACTTCCAGGCAATCGACGGCGCTCAATTCAAAGGATTGCCTGGACCGTTTAAGCGATCAAATTGTTGATTATTTGGAGCAACTAGCAATCCTGTATCTTCCGAATATATCTGGTATATGAATTAGTTATTATTCATTCTGCCTAAGTATAATGCCGGACTTGACATATTAAATAGCACCAAATTGGTGCGGCCAATAAAATGGCAATAGGAAATTTTTGTTTAAAATATGAATTGTCGAACAATGTTGCCATGTCCGAAAAGTCCGTGCTATATTGTTTTCACCGCTGAAGCCTTTGGTTGTCATCCTCCGCGTGGTTATCAACCACGATAGCTGTCGCGCTGAGATATTCCAATTTTCCACACGCCTGCGCAGGCGTCCTGGTTAATTGGTGGTACTGCCCTCGATAACCTTTTGTTTAAATCTCTTCCAATTCGATGTCATCTCGATCATCGGTGGATGATGGCTGGCGCCTGTCTGACTAATCATAGTCATCCGTTTAAATCATTCATCAGCATGGATATTGATTATGAATAAACTCAAATACGATATACCGGCCGCTATTGTGGTCTTCCTGGTTGCCCTGCCGCTATGCCTGGGCATTGCCCTGGCCTCCGGGGCGCCGCTGTTCTCCGGCATCATCTCCGGCATCATCGGGGGCATCGTCGTGGGGATGATCAGCGGTTCGCAGACCAGCGTCAGCGGTCCCGCCGCGGGTCTGGCCGCCGTGGTGCTGGCCTCGATCACCAAGCTCGGAACCTTCGAGATCTTGCTGGTGGCGATATTGATCGCCGGGGTGTTGCAGCTGGCAATGGGCGTATTCCGCGCCGGCTTCATCGCGAACTATATTCCCTCCAATGTGATTAAGGGCCTGCTTGCGGCGATCGGTATATTATTGATACTCAAGCAGATCCCGCATGCGATCGGCTACGACAAGAGCGACGTCGATAATTTCTCCTTCACGCAGGGCAATGGCGAGAATACATTCTCTGCGATTATCAATGCTTTGAATGTCATTACGCCGGGCGCGCTGATTATTTCATTGTTGTCTGTTTTGATCCTGGTCTACTGGGATAAAACGCCATTCAAGCGGTTCAAGCTGCTGCCGGCGCCGCTGTTTGTGGTTGCCCTCGGTATTCTGCTGAATATCATGTTCAATAAATATATGCCGGCGCTCGGCATCGAACAAACCCATTTGGTGGATATTCCGCCGATCGATACGAGCAATCTCGGCGCTTATCTGCATTTGCCGGATATTACCCATTTCGCCAATCGCGACGTCTGGTTCGTCGGCATCACCATCGCCATTGTGGCCTCGCTGGAAACACTGCTGAATGTCGAAGCGGTCGACAAGCTCGATCCCCACAAGCGTGAAACCCCGCCGAACCGCGAGCTGGTGGCCCAGGGAGTGGGTAACATCTTCGCCGGCCTGTTGGGCGGCTTGCCGGTGACTTCGGTGATCGTGCGCAGCTCGGTGAACGTCCAGTCCGGCAACAAAACCAAGGCTTCGGCGGTATTACACGGCGTCTTCATGCTAGTCAGCGTTGCATTGTTGAGTCCCTTATTGAATCTCATTCCGCTCGCCGCGCTGGCAGCCATCCTCATCACTACCGGCTATAAACTGGCGAAAATATCGTTGTTCCGCGATATGTACCAAAAGGGCTGGTCGCAATTCGTTCCGTTCGTCATTACCGTGCTGGCAATTGTTTTCACCGATTTGCTGATGGGCGTATTGATCGGCTTGGCGGCAGGCGTGTTTTATCTCATGCGCAGCAATTTCCGCAATCCTTTCTCCTTGGAGCAATACCGCCTGCATATCGGTGAAGTGGTGAAGATGGAATTGCCGAACCAGGTATCGTTCCTGAACAAGGCCACGATCAAAACCGCACTGTGGGAAATTCCCGATGGCTCCAAGGTTCTGATCAACGCCAGCAATGCCGATTTTATCGATAATGATGTTTTGGAAACTATCCAGGACTACCGTGTAGTCGCCGCCGAGCGCGACGTGCAGCTGAACGTCATCGGTCTGCGCGACAAATATGCGCTGAACGATCCGATCCAGTTCGTGCCCGTGCTGGACCAGGAAACCCAGAAAAAGCTGCGTCCGCATGAAGTGTTGCAACTGCTGCGCGATGGCAATGAGCGCTTCAAGGCCGGCCGCTGCTTCGAAAAGTACTACCTGCACCAGGCCGACGCGACCGCCTCCGGCCAGCATCCGATGGCGGTGGTGGTGAACTGCATCGATTCCCGCACCTCGCCGGAGATCATTTTCGATGCCGGTCTGGGCGACTTGTTGACGATCCGTATCGCCGGTAACGTCATCAGCCAGGAAATCATCGGCAGCCTGGAGATCGCGCACAAACTGGGTGCCAAGCTGATCGTCGTCAAGGGCCACTCGTCGTGCGGCGCCATCGGCCTGGCGATGGCGAACGAGCATGCGCACAGCATCGGCGCGATCACCGGCAAGATCCAGATGGCGATCCACCAGTGTTCGGGACATGGCGTGGCCGGCAGCAAGGAGTTGCGCGATCAGATCGCCCGCCAGAACATCGAGAACTCGCTGGCGGAGGTGATCAACGGCAGCGAACACCTGCGCGATTGCATCGAGCGGGGCGAAATGGGCCTGGTCGGCGCTTATCACGACATCGCCGCCAGAACGGTGCAGTTCGGCGAGTTGGTCACTGGCGACAAGGTACAGCGTTACCGCTCGTCCGATAGCCATCTCGCCGCCTGAGCCGGAACGCCGCAGGTCGGTCATAATGTCGACGAGTTCATCTCGAAACGGACCCTATGATCGACCTTAAACGCTCTCTCAAGTTTGTCTTCCCGCTGGTGGCGGCCGCGCTGCTGCTGGCTGCCTGCGCCTCCCTGATCGGCCCTCGCGAGATCGATCTCCCGCAGGAGCGGCTGCAACAAAATCTCGACCGAAAATTCCCCATGCGCCAGCGCGTGCTGGGCGTGTTCGAGGTTGAGCTGAGCCATCCTCAATTGACCATCCTGGCCGAAAACAATCGCGTCGCATTGAACGTCGACCTGAACGTGACGCCGCTGCTGGCGCGCCAGGCCTGGCGCGGCAATATGACGGTGTCCGGCCGTCTCAACGTCGACAGCGTGCGCAACACCGTCTATCTGAGCGAAGCCCACGTCGATCGCTTCGCCATGGACAATATGGACGAAGGCAAACAGGTGCAGCTTGCCAGTGTCGCGAATTTGCTGGGCGATAATGTCGTCAAGGATATCGCGGTGCATACCTTCGACCCCAAAGAGTTGCGCTACGCGGGCGTGCAGTTCGTCCTGACCGGCATCAACACCCGTCCGGGCGGCCTGGTCGCGAGTCTGCGGCCGGCTGAGCAATCGCGCTAGCGTCGCTCTTTTTAGCGGGTAAGATGTCAATTCCACCCGCCAAGGACGTCCAGCATGCAACAAAAGATCGCCGCCGATATTGCCGTCATCCAGTCGATGGCCGTCGTACCGACGATACTGGAGACGGTCGCGGCGCTGACCGGCCTGCGATTTGTGTGCGTGGCACGGGTGACCGCCGATTCCTGGACCACCTGCGCGGTGCTGGACAAGCTTAACTTCGGCTTGAACGTGGGCGACGGCCTCGACGTCACCACCACCATCTGCGAGGAAGTACGCGACACCCGCCACGCCGTCGTGATCGACCACGTGGCGCAAGACGCGCGCTACCGCGACCATCACACGCCGCGCATGTACGGCTTCCAGAGTTATTTTTCGATTCCGCTGTTTCGTCCGGACGGGGACTATTTCGGCACCTTGTGCGGGCTCGACCCCGTGCCCAACGAGCTGTCGACGCCCAAAGTCAGCCAGACGCTCACCTTGTTTGCCCAGCTCATTTCGGCCCAGTTGGAGTGCGAGCGCGAGCTGGCCGAAACCCGTACGGCGCTGCTGGACGAGCAGGCCGGCGCCGAGCTGCGCGAGCAGTTCATCGCCGTGCTGGGCCACGACCTGCGCACGCCGCTCAGTTCCATCGTCACCGGCGCCGACGTGCTCGGCATGCTGGCGCTGCCGCCCCAGGCGGGCAAAGTGGTCGAGCGTATCCGCCGCAGCGCGATGCGGATCGCCGGCCTGGTCGACGACGTGGTCGATTTCACGCGCGGCCGCATGGGCGGCGGCATCGCCATCGAACTCAAGCTGGAAAGCAAGCTGCAAGCGGCCTTCGAGCAAGTCATCGCCGAATTGCGCGGCGCCCATCCGGACAGCGAGATCATCGCCGACATGTCGCTGGGCGGGCCGCTCATGGTCGATGCCGGGCGCTTGGCGCAGCTGTTGTCCAACCTGCTCAAGAACGCGCTGGTGCATGGCGACACCACGCGTCCGGTGCGCGTGCATGTCACGCAGCAGGGCGGGGCGCTGGAAATCATCGTCGCCAACGAAGGCCCGGCCATCCCTGAGGAAACCGTCAGCCAGCTGTTCAAGCCGTTCTGGCGCGGCAAGCCCGTCTACGGCCAAAAAGGGCTGGGCCTGGGCTTGTTTATCGTGTCGGAGATCGCGCTATCGCACCATGGCGAGCTCGATGTGATCTCCACCGACAACGCCACCTCGTTTATTTTCAGGATGAAAGACGCCGTTCGCGCCGGCTGACGGCAATTCGCGCCGCAATCGGGCATTTCGTCGCATCGCGCCGGCCTGGCGCCTGGCCGCAGGCATAGTGGAGGCAACTTAACCAGCCCTGCGGAGCACGCCATGATTCAGCAAATTATTTCCCATACTCCCACCTATGTGTGGGCCTTGCTGGCCTTCCTCGTCTATCGCGGCGTGATGGCCTCCCGGGACCGTGAAGTAGCGCTGTCCAAGCTGTTCATCATTCCAGTCGTCATGCTGGTGATTTCGCTTGCCGGCATCAACGGTCACGGCCTGCTGGGCGCAGGCATCTGGGGAGTCTGGCTGACCGGCATGCTGGCCACCGTCGCCATCGTCTGGACCACCGGCCAAGGCGAAATCGTGGTCGACCGCGCCGCCGGCACCGTGCTGCAGCGCGGCAGCTGGGCGCCATTGGTGCTGATGATCGCCATTTTTGTCACCAAGTACACGGTCGCCGTGCTGTCGGTGATGCATCCCGAGTTGCAGCGTCAGATACTGTTCGTCGTTGCCGTGAGCGGCTTGTTCGGCGTGTTCAACGGCGTCTTCATCGGCCGCCTGCTGCGTTGCGTCGCCGCCTATGCGCGCCAGCCGGCGGCGGCACTGGTTTGATTTAGCCAGCCCTTAAACGGCCCCGGCCTTCCTTGCGGCAGGCGGCAAGAGCTCTTACAATGGGCCGCATCGATAACATTGTTGGGGCGTTTTATGGCTATATTTGGGATCGGCATACACGTGCTGGTGGCGATTTTCTTTGCCATCCACGTGATCCGCAGCGGCCAGCAGATGTACTGGCTGATGATACTGTTCATGTTTCCCGGCATCGGCAGCGTGGTGTATTTCATCGCGATCTACCTGCCGAACTCCAAGCTGCAACACGGCGCGCGCAAGGTGGTGACGGTGGCGGCCAAGACGCTCGATCCGGGCCGCGAGCTGCGCGAGGCGCGGCAGGCCTACGAGTACACGCCGACCGCGCAGAACCAGATGCGCCTGGCGAGCGCCTTGCTGGAGGCGGGCGATGCGGACGAGGCGGCGACGACCTATGAAAGCTGCTTGCAGGGACCGTTTTCGGGCGATCTGGAGATTCGTTTCGGCGCGGCGCGCGCCACCCTGGCGTGCGGCAGGCCGGGCGCTGCGGTGACGCATTTGCAAACCATCCGCGCGGCCAATGCCAATTTCAGGCCGGAACAGGTGTCGTTGTTGCTGGCGCAGTCGCTGGCGGCGGCTGGGCGGCAGGACGAGGCGAGGGCGGAGTTCGACTACGCGCTGGGCCATCACAACAGCTTCACCACGCAGGCGGAATGCGCGATCTGGGCCGCCGGCGTGGGCGATGCGGCCAAGGCCAATCAGCTGGATCAGGAATTGCAGCGCACGATACAGCGCTGGACCAGCCATACGAGGGAATTGAACCAGCCGTTGATAAAACGGTTGAATGCCGCGATGGCGTCGGTGCGGCGATAACCGTTAAATAACGGTGCCGCTCAGGTCGTGGCGGGTGATCGCGCCGTTGGCGTCGATCGCGATCCAGCCGCCGCGCGGCGGTGTCGCGTCCGGCTCCCAGTCGGGCAGCACGTAGCGGCGCGTGGCGCCGACCTGGTGCAGGGCGGGGCGGTGCGTGTGGCCGTGGATCATGACGTCGGTCCCGGTTTGCGCGAACACGTCGCCGATCGCCTGCGGCGTCACATCCATGATCTCGTAGGATTTGGCGCCTTGCTCGCTGCGGCTGCTTTCGCGCATGCCGGCGATGATCGCCTTGCGCTGCGCCAGCGGCATCGCCATGAATTGCGCTTGATACGCCGGCTGCCGCACCATCGCCCGGAATTCCATGTACTTCACGTCCTCGGTGCACTGGGCGTCGCCATGCAATAAAACCAGGCGCTGGCCGCCGATCTCGGTGACGTAAGTCTCCGGCAGCAACGTCAACCCGGCCGCCTCGGCAAAGCCGGTGCTCACCAGGAAATCGCGGTTGCCGCCTATCCAGTAGACGCGCGTGCCGCCCTCGCTCACCTGACGCAGCGCGGCAACGACTTGCTGATGATAGGGATCGCCGATGTCGTCGTCGCCCGCCCAGAATTCGAACAGGTCGCCGAGCAGGTACAACTGTTGCGCGCGCCGCGCATGCCGCTCCAGGAAGTCGAAAAACGCTGCACTGGTGGCGGGATGCGCGGGCTGCAAATGCAGATCGGAGATAAACAGCGCGAGAACGTCGCTCGCGCGCTCGCCGGTCTGGGATTGGTTCATTGAGTCTGGTTCGCTAAAAAATTATGCGGCCAGCTCGATGCTTTCGATGATGACGTCTTCGGCCGGCACGTCGGCGAACATGCCGCTGCGGGTGGTCTTGACTTTCTTGATGGCGTCGACGATTTCGGTGCCTTCGATGACTTTACCGAACACGGCGTAGCCCCAGCCGTCCTGGCCTGGATAGTCGAGGAAGGAGTTGCCCTTGACGTTGATGAAGAACTGCGCCGAAGCCGAGTGCGGCGCCGAGGTGCGGGCCATGGCCAGGGTGTAAGGCTCGTTTTTCAGGCCGTTCTTGCCTTCGTTTTCCACGGTCGCGTCGGCCGGCTTTTGCTTCATGCCTGGCTCGAAGCCGCCGCCCTGGATCATGAAACCGTCGATCACGCGGTGGAAAATGGTGTTGTTGTAGTGGCCGGCGTTCATGTAGGCGAGGAAGTTTTCCACGGATTTCGGGGCTTTTTCGTCGTTCAGTTCGACGGTCATTTTGCCCATGTTGGTGGTGATGATTACGTTGGTCATATTCTTATCCTGTATGGTAAATGAGTTATTTTGATGCCGCAGGCCGCTATTTTACAGTTTTGGCTGGATCGGGGTTTTCAAAATCGTCGCGGACTTCACAACGACCGGGATCACCGGGATGTTCTGGAAGATACCTTTGTCGTCGACCAGCACGCCTTTGATCTTGTCGACCACTTCCTGGCCCTGGATCACTTTGCCGAACACCGTATAGCCGAAGCCGTCGCGGCCCGGGTAGTTCAGCGCCTCGTTGTCGGCGACGTTGATGAAGAATTGCGAGGTGGCCGAGTTCGGGTCGCCGGTACGCGCCATCGCCAGCGAATAGGTAACGTTGGTCAAGCCGTTCTGCGACTCGATCGGCACCGGCTTGTTGGTCTTTTTCTGCACCAGCTTTTCATCGAAACCGCCGCCCTGGATCATGAAGCCGTCGATCACGCGGTGGAAGATGGTGCCCTTATAAAAGCCCGATTTGACGTAGCCGAGGAAATTTTCCACCGACTTCGGCGCCTTTTCGCGGTCGAGCTCGACGATGATGTCGCCCATGGTGGTCTTGATCTCCACCTGCGGGGTGGGGCTGGCCGGCACGGCGGCCTTGGTCGCCGGTCCCGCCGCCAGCGCGGCGCCGGACAGCGCGACACCCGCGAACATGGTCATCAGTTTGCCGAACAGCGATGTCTGCGATTTGTACATTCTTGCTTCCCCCTAGTGATTTTGTTGGTGACGATCGGCCCGACGAGCCAAAATCCTCAGTCATATCGGGCCAATACGATTTTTATCAATGCTATACTTCTCCAATACATTCCATTCTACCCGCTGTCCGGTGGAATGAAATAAGGCAACGAACTAACGAAATAACTATACCGAGGGTCTGTCAGTCTCCACGGCATGCGATGAAATACACGGTGCGCCCCGCTTGTTTGGCGCCGCGCCAGGTTCTCGTATTGCCCGGGGCCGACGGGCGCTTCTATAAAAGAATACCAAGAGTCCGATGAGCAATTTAAAGATTTACAACACGCTGGCGCGTGACAAGCAGACATTCGTTCCCATGGAAGCCGGCAAGGTCCGCATGTATGTCTGCGGCATGACCATCTACGATTACTGCCACATCGGCCACGCCCGCATGATGATGGCGTTCGACGTCATGTACCGCTGGCTGATGGCCTCCGGCTACGAAGTCACGTACGCCCGCAACATCACGGACATCGACGACAAGATTATCAAGCGCGCGGTGGAAAACGGCGAGACGATCTCGCAGCTGACCACCCGTTTCACCAGGTACATGGACGAGGACACCGGCGCGCTGGGCATTTTGCCGCCCACCCTGGTGCCGCGCGCGACCGAATACGTGCCGCAGATGCTGGCGCTGATCGAAACGCTCGAAAGCAAGGACCTGGCCTACCAGGGCACCGACGGCGACGTCAACTACGCGGTGCGCAACTTCCCCCACTACGGCCGCCTGTCGGGCAAGTCGCTCGACGACCTGCGCGCCGGCGAGCGCGTCGACGTCAACACCGGCAAGCGCGATCCGCTCGATTTCGTGCTGTGGAAGGCGTCCAAGGAATCGGAGCCGGAAGAAGTCAAATGGGACTCGAAATGGGGCAAGGGCCGTCCGGGCTGGCACATCGAGTGCTCCGCGATGTGCTCGGCGTTGTTGGGCGAACAGTTCGACATCCACGGCGGCGGCGCCGACCTGCAGTTCCCGCACCACGAGAACGAGATCGCCCAGTCCGAGGGCGCGTTCGGCCACACGATGGTCAACTACTGGGTGCACAACGGCTTCGTGCGCGTAGACAATGAAAAGATGTCTAAGTCCCTGGGCAACTTCTTCACGATCCGCGACGTGCTGAAGAAATACGATGCCGAGGTGATCCGCTTCTTCATCCTGCGCGCCCACTACCGCAGCCCGCTCAATTACTCGGACGCGCATCTCGATGACGCCCGCGTCGCGCTGACCCGCCTGTACACCGCGCTCGATGGCGTGGAAGGCGACGGCGCAGCATTGGACTGGCAGGAACCGCACGCCGCGCGCTTTGCCGAGGCGATGGACGACGACTTCAATACGCCGGTCGCGCTGGCCGTGCTGTTCGACCTGGCCAGCGAGTTGAATCGCGCGAAATCGCCGGCCGTGGCACGCCAGCTCAAGGGCCTGGCCGACGTCATCGGCTTGCTGGCGCGCACGCCGCAGCAATTCCGCCAGGCTGCCGTCGGCGAGGCGGACACCAGCGGCGACGCCGCCATCGCCGCCGCGATCGCCCAGCGCATCGCAGCGAAAAAGGCGCGCAACTTCGCCGAATCGGACAAGATCCGCGCCGACTTGCTGGCCGCCGGCATCATCCTCGAAGACAAGCCTGACGGCACCACCAACTGGCGCCGCGCATAATGGTCACCGCCAAGGATAACGAGGGCGGAGTTAGCCCGGTATCGGCCGTGCCGCCGTACTGGGAAGAGGCCAAGATCGAGCTCATGAAGCGTGACCGCATCATGAAAAAGCTGATCCCGCAATTTGGCGACCTGCACCTGGTCGGCCACGACGACCCCTTCACCACCTTGGCGCGTTCCATCGTCGGCCAGCAAGTCACGCCCAAAGTGGCCGACGCCGCCTGGCACAAGCTGCTGCTGGCCTGTCCCAAATGCACGCCCGCGCAAGTAATCAAGGCCGGCGCCGAGCAATTGTCGGCCTGCGGCCTGTCCAAGCGCAAGACCGAATACATCCTCGACCTGGCCGATCACTTCAAGAACAAACGCGTCCACAGCGCCCAGTGGGGCCAGATGGACGACGAAGCCGTCATCGCCGAACTGGTGCAAATCCGCGGCATCGGCCGCTGGACGGCCGAGATGTTTTTGATCTTTAACCTGCTGCGCCCCAACGTGCTGCCGCTGGACGACCCCGGTCTGATCCAGGGCATCAGCCAAAATTATTTCTCGGGCGAGCCCGTCTCGCGCAGCGACGCGCGCGAGGTGTCGGCCAATTGGGAGCCGTGGCGTACCGTCGCGACGTGGTACTTATGGCGTAGTTTGGACCCAGTTACTGTAGAATAATCACTCTAATCGCTGCGCGAGGCCTTTTTGTGCGCGTCACAAGATGGCAACTGAGCCGCAGCTGAGAATAAACTCGGAGGTACAATGACCAAAACGACTTTCCTCAATTTTGAGCAACCGATTGCCGAACTCGATGGCAAAATCGAAGAACTACGATTCGTCCAGGATGATTCGGCCGTCGATATCTCAGAGGAGATCGACCGCCTGGCCAAGAAGAGCCAGCAACTGACCAAGGACATCTACGCGAAGCTGACCCCTTGGCAGGTCGCGCAAATCGCGCGTCACCCACAGCGTCCGTACACCATGGACTATGTGAATGAAATCTTCACCGACTTCCACGAACTGCACGGCGACCGCACCTACGCCGACGACCTGTCGGTCGTGGGCGGGCTGGCGCGCTTCAACGGCCAGGCGTGCATGGTCATCGGCCACCAGAAGGGCCGCGACACCAAGGAACGCGCGATGCGCAACTTCGGCATGCCCAAGCCGGAAGGCTACCGCAAGGCCATGCGCCTGATGAAGCTGGCCGAGAAATTCGGCATCCCGATCTTCACCTTCGTCGACACCCCGGGCGCCTTCCCCGGCATCGACGCCGAAGAGCGCGGCCAGTCCGAGGCGATCGGCCACAACCTGTACGTCATGGCCGAACTGAAAGTGCCGCTGATCGCCACCATCATCGGCGAAGGCGGCTCCGGCGGCGCGCTGGCGATCGCCGTCGGCGACGTCGTGCTGATGCTGCAATACTCGACCTACTCGGTGATCTCGCCGGAAGGTTGCGCCTCGATCCTGTGGAAGACCTCGGAGCGCGCGGCCGACGCCGCCGAAGCGCTGGGCCTGACCGCGCACCGCCTCAAGGCCATCGGCCTGATCGACAAGATCGTCAGCGAACCGCTGGGCGGCGCCCACCGCGATCCGAAGCAGATGGCCACCTTGCTCAAGCGCGCGCTGGCCGACTCGCTGCGCCAGTTCCACGGCATGAAAACCAAGGACCTGCTGGAAGCGCGTCACGAAAAGCTGATGAGCTACGGCAAATTCAAAGAAACCACGCCGCAGGAATAAGCGCGAGCGGCACCGCCGAAACCCGCACACCGCAGGCCGCGGTCGTACCCCTTGGGGTACGACCCCTTCGTCTTAGGGTTAAGGCGCAGAGTAATCAACCACCGGGAGCTCACGCTCCCGGTTTTGCATTTTGGAGCAGCACTTGAAGAAGCAGCAAATCCCGACCCTGTCCCATATTTTCGAACAAGCCGCCGACGCCGCATTGGCGCGCGTTGGTGCGGAGCAGGGCGGCCGCATCGCCATCGCCCTCAGCGGCGGCCTGGACTCGTCCGCGCTGCTGCATCTGGCGCACGCCTACGCGCAGGCGCACGGCGTCGCGTTGGTCGCCTTCCACATCCACCACGGCCTGAGCGCCAACGCCGACGCCTGGCAGGCGCACTGCGAGCAGGCCTGCGCCGCGCTCGGCGTCACCTTCGAGGCGCGCCGCGTCGAGCTGGTGCGCAAGGAAAAGACCGGCACCGAGGAGGCGGCCCGCAAATCGCGCTACGCCGCGCTGGGCGCGCTGTGCCGCGAGCACGGCGTCCAGTTGCTGTTCACCGCCCACCACCAGGACGATCAGGCCGAAACCGTGCTGCTGCAACTGCTGCGCGGCTCCGGCACCGCCGGCCTGTCCGGCATGGACGCCGCCAACGCCGCGCCGGACCTGCTGGCCAATCCGGACCTCATCATGGTGCGCCCGCTGCTGCCGGCCTCGCGCAAGCAACTGGCCGCCTATGTCGCCGAACACGGCATTGCTTATATCAACGACGAATCCAACGACGACCCGCGCTTCGCCCGCAACGCGCTGCGCCACAAGGTCATGCCGGCACTGGCCGAGGCCTTCCCCGGCTTCCAGGAACGCTTCGCCCGCAGCGCCCAGCACGCGCAATCGGCGCAGCGGCTGCTGACCGAACTGGCGCAACAGGACCTGGCGATGTGTCTCGACGGCGATTGCATCGTGATCGCCAAACTGCGCACGTTGAGCACCGACCGCAGCTACAACCTGCTGCGCTACTGGTTCGGCACGCGCGACCTGCGCATGCCGAGCGCCGCCTGGCTGTCCGAGATGCTGACGCAACTGCTGGAGGCGCGCGACGGCGCCCAGTTGCTGGTCACGCATCCGGACTGCCACGTGCGCCGCCACCGCGACCGCCTGCACCTGACGCCCAAGCTGGCCGACCTGGAAGGCACGCGCGAGGACGAATTCGACCAGACGCCGGGCACCTCCTTCGTCTGGAACGGCGAGAGCGAAATGGCGTTCCCTGCCTACGGCGGCGTGCTGCACTTCGATGTCGCCACCGATGCCAGCGCCGGGTTGGCCCCGGAATGGCTGCGCGGACAAAAGCTGGTGATCGAATTCCGCAAGGGGGGCGAGCGCCTCAAGCCGGCGCACAACCGGCCGACGCGCGGGCTCAAGTACCACTATCAGGCGCTGGGCATTCCGGCGTGGGAGCGCGGCCGCCTGCCGCTGGTGCGCGCCGATAAGCAGATGCTGTTCGCCGCCGGTATCGGCATGGATTGCAACCAGTTGACCGAAGGCTTGGGGCGCATCACCCTGCGTTGGCAAGCGGCATAAAAATTTCCTGGCATTCGCCGAATTTTGTATGTGCATATGCTTATAAGGTATGACTTTATGAGCTTTTTGACTTGTTATTTTGCACTGCGGCATGTAGAGTTAAGGGTTCCATTTACCTTTATTTGAGCGGAAACCTCACTGTTATGGCTTTAATCGTGCACAAATACGGCGGTACGTCGATGGGTTCGACGGACCGTATCAAGAACGTCGCGCGGCGTGTCGCCAAGTGGCATGACGCCGGGCACCGCATCGTCGTCGTGCCATCGGCCATGTCCGGCGAGACCAACCGCCTGATCGGCCTGGCCAAGGAAATCCAGGCGCAACCGGACCCACGCGAGCTGGACATGATCGCCTCGACCGGCGAGCAAGTCTCGGTCGGCCTGCTGTCGATGGCCCTGCTGGCGATCGGCAAGAAAGCCGTCTCCTACGCCGGCTGGCAAGTCGCGATTAAAACCGATTCCGCTTTCACCAAGGCCCGCATCCAGTCGATCGACAACGAAAAGGTCAACCGCGACCTGGACGACGGCAAGATCGTCATCATCACCGGCTTCCAGGGCGTCGATGAAAACGGCAACATCTCGACCCTGGGCCGTGGCGGCTCGGACACCTCGGCCGTGGCCATCGCCGCCGCCATGAAGGCGGCCGAATGCCTGATCTTCACCGACGTCGACGGCGTCTACACGACCGACCCGCGCGTGGTTTCCGAAGCGCGCCGCCTGAAGGCGATCACGTTCGAAGAGATGCTGGAACTGGCGTCGCTGGGCTCGAAAGTGCTGCAGACCCGTTCGGTGGAATTCGCCGGCAACTACCGCGTGCCGACCCGCGTGCTGTCGTCGCTGACCGATCCGCTGCTGGATATCGAAGAAGAAGCCAACTCTGGCACCCTGATTTCGTTTGAGGAAGATACAAACATGGAACAAGCAGTCATCTCCGGTATCGCGTTTAACCGCGATGAGGCCAAAATCACCGTGCTGGGCGTGCCGGACCGTCCTGGCGTCGCGTACCACATCCTGGGACCGGTGGCCGAGGCCAACATCGAGGTCGACATGATCATACAGAATCAGTCGGTCGACGGTAAAACGGACTTCACCTTCACCGTCTCGCGCAACGACTACCAGCGCGCCGTGGACGTGCTGACCGGCACCCAGGCCGAACTGGGCGCGGCCAGCATCACCGGCGACGCCAAAGTGTCGAAGATCTCGGTCGTTGGCGTGGGCATGCGCAGCCACGTGGGCGTGGCCTCGCAGATGTTCCGCACCCTGTCGGAAGAGGGCATCAACATCCTGATGATCTCGACGTCGGAGATCAAAATCTCGGTGCTGATCGACGAAAAGTACATGGAACTGGCCGTGCGCGCGCTGCATAAAGCGTTCGAACTGGAAAAGGCATAAATTTTTAAAAATAATTGGTCTGGTTTCCTTGACCAGATCAGTCCCGGTCTATACCATGGCGGTCGTCTGCTCTGGTGAAGTTTGGCCGGTCGGACAAGGTTGAGCAATCAACTGGGAGACGTGGCCGAGTGGCCGAAGGCACATCCCTGCTAAGGATGCATACGGCTTATACCTGTATCGTGGGTTCGAATCCCACCGTCTCCGCCAAGAATCAGAAAAAAAGCCCCGGCAACGGGGCTTTTTTTCGTCCGTGCCATCGGTTTAACCGATGTTGGGGCGGATTGTCAGAATCTGGGCCAGCGTCCCGATCGGCCCCGTTTCATCATAAATGGTCGAGCTGGTCAGGCCCAGGCCATCGGCGCCAAACGACACCGAGGTGTCAAAGCCCAGCCATTCTCCGCGCGGCGTCGCGAACAGGTGCGCTGTCAGGTCGAGGTTGGGGAAGGCCACGGCCGTCGGCGCGGCGCGTACCGCCATGCCGTTGGCGATATCGAACAAGGACGCGGCGCGGGCGAGGGCGCTGACCGGTTCGTCCGCGAGCAGCGGCTGGCGGGCGCGTGCCCAATACGCCGCGCGGCCGGGCTCCTCGGACGCGCGATGGATGTCGATCGTGGCGATAAAGCCACCCGGCCACACCGTGGTGGGATCCCATCGCGCCATCGCGTCGGGACCGGGTATCCGGTGAATGGCGTTGCCGGCGATGGCGCTCGTATCGTTTGGTTTGACCAGCCAAGCGCGGGCCCGCAGCGCCGGGCGTCCGTTGTGGAGCAGGGTCGCCTCGACCAATTCGATGGTGCGGCCCGAGCGCAGCGACTGCACTTCGGTCTGAACTTCCTCGATCGGGATGACGCCGAGAATATCGAACGCCAGGCGGCCGATTTTGAACCCGTTGCCGCGCCGCGCGCAGTCCCGTTCGATGACGTGGGTGAGCAGCCCCATCGGCGCTGCGATGTGTTGTTCGTTAACGCTCCAGGCGCCGCCGGTGTGTTCGGTGGCGAGAAAGTTTGTATCGCTAAGGCGCGTGAAATAGGCCATGTCGGGTATCCGTTCCAATGCGATCCACTTTGGCCGCATGATTGATCAAATCACTATCATAAGCCAAGGTTGTGCAGTCGGGAAAACGCCCGGCGGCGCGGGTCGCTGGCACGGCAAGTGCCCGGAATCACATTTGTCGGGCGTACCCTTGACCAACTGGCTACCGATCTATATCATAACTCGCGTCCACATTGCTGCTTCACGGCAAGTGGTCATAGTTGAGCGATCGACTAGGAGACGTGGCCGAGTGGCCGAAGGCACATCCCTGCTAAGGATGCATACGGCTTATACCTGTATCGTGGGTTCGAATCCCACCGTCTCCGCCAGAATCAAATAAAAAAGCCTCCCCTGCGGGAGGCTTTTTTATTTGTGCGGCACTTCCGCATGTTTAGCGATAATTAACGAAACATTAATCGGGAATTCTCCCGGTGTTTTCCATCTGCCTTGTTCCATGCGAGTATGGCTAAAGGAGCGTTTGGAAAGCCGCATGCAGTCATTGCAGCAGGTAGCGGGGTCCCGCGACTTCACCACGGAACAACATTTCGTTAATAATCAGGCGCCCCGGCGCGCCTAATAAAAAAGAGAGACATCATGACGAGACTGACCACCGCTGACGCGCAGCCGCGCGTGCAGCCGATTCACCCATCCGTTGCCGATCCATTCGCGGGCCGACTTGCCGTCGGCATGCTGGCCGTCCTGCTGACTGCCTGCGGCGGATCGGGCGCCACATCGGCGGCGGCCGTCGCGCAGCCCGTCGTTGCCGTGACGCCGGCACCGACGCCGGCACCGACGCCCACGCCAACGCCAACGCCAACACCAACGCCAACACCGACCCCCTTGCCTAGCGGCGCCACCTGCAGCAACGCGGTCACCGTGCCGCCGTTCCAGACCAAGACCAGCCTGCCGTTCTGCGCCAGCCTGTCGACTGCCGCAACCGGCGGCGTCGGCAGCGAGGGCGGCAAGTCCTGCCAGCAGCGCGGCGGCTTCGATATCGTCGCCGAAATGGGCGCCGGCTGGAACCTGGGCAATACGCTTGACGCCACCGGCAATACCTCCAGCCCCCTGGCCGACGAAACCGCCTGGGGCAATCCTGTCACGACCAGGGCCAATCTCGACGCGCTCAAGAAGGCCGGCTTCAACACCTTGCGCCTGCCCGTCAGCTGGGACGACCACGTCTCTGGAGCGGCCAAAACCATCGACCCCGTCTGGCTGAACCGGGTCGAGGAGATCGCCAACTACGCCTTGGCCAACGACATGCTGGTTATCCTCAACATCCACCACAACGACGGCTGGGAAATGCCGACCGTGGCGAACGAGGCCAATGCCAAGGACGTGCTCACCAAGTTGTGGGCGCAGATCGCCGCGCGCTTCAACAAATATGAATACCGGCTGATCTTCGAAGTGATGAACGAGCCGCGCGTGACAGTCGCCGGGGTCGAGGATTGGGTTGGCAAACCGGAGTACTACCCGGTGCTCAACCGTCTGAACGCGAGCGCGCTGGCGACCATCCGCGCCAGCGGCGGCAACAACGCGCGCCGTCTGGTGATGGTGCCGACCTACGTGGCGGCGCCGGGCCAGCAGCAGCTCGATGGCTTCGTGCTGCCCGACGACAAGATGGTCGCGCTGTCGACGCATGCCTACTCGCCATACGAATTCGCGCTCAACCAGAAGGGCACGGCGGTGTTCTCCGGGCAGGCCGAACTCGACGCCATGTTCGCCCGCCTCTCCAGCAGGTACATCCAGAAGGGTACACCGGTGGTCATGGGCGAATGGGCCTCGACCGACAAGAACAACGCGGCCGAGCGGGTCAAACATGCGCAATACTATGTGCGCGGCGCGCGGCTGGCCGGCATTCCCACGGTCTGGTGGGACAACGGCAACATGACCTGGTCGCAGACCGCAAGCGACGTGATGGGCATTTTCGAACGCAGGAACAATAGCTTCCCGCGCCAAGATATCGTCGACGCGATCATGTGCGGAGTCCGCTAACGCAGCCATGCTAATGACGGCATTGATGCCGGCGTTCTCGCGCACGGTCGCGTCGAATGGCGCGGCCAATGCCGTGCTGCTTGAAATTTGTTCCGCCATGGGCGTCAAGGTCTCGAAGTCGCCGGATTCGGACGGCGAGCAAACCGGCATGATGAACGACTGCCCCTATTGCCGGGTTCACTTCGACGTGCCTGTGCTGCCGCCCGCGCCGGCCCAGCTGCCACACTTCAACATCACTTCGGAACGGCCCGCGCTGTTCTACCGTTCCCCGACGCCGCTGTTTTCCTGGGTCGTCGCCAATCCGCGCGGTCCTCCCGCAGCCTGATATCCGCCTAAGTGTGCCGCCGGCCCGTCCGGTCCGCGCACGCAAGTTACTCCCGACCGACGTACCCGCCAGCGGCCCGTACCCGCATCGCCACCTTTTGCGCGCTTGTGCTGCCGCTGTTGGCAAACGCCAATTACCGGCGCCGCGGGCACCAACGACTATTTATATTTGAACAATGTCGCAACGGGTGCGGATATTTACCAACAGCGGGTGGGCGACGATTTGTATATCACATCGTGGTCGGATATCCAATAACAGTGGAACGGGGGATTCCGGTGTTATGCTCCTGGGATGGTTTACCGGGGGAATACGATAGAATTCTTTGTTACCGCAGACAACTCGACGTATCCGGTGTCCTGATAAGGAGCGAAAGATGACCACCATTTCCAACAATAGCGTCCCAAGCGCGGACGCGATAGCGCCGCGGCGCCCCACCAGCGTCGCTGTCACCGGAAGGAGCGAGTCGTACCTGGGTAAAGCCCTGGTGCAAACGCCCGAAAAAAAGCTGAAATCGTCAAAGCCAGGGCCGATATGGCGGCGGCGTCGACCGCGTCCGAGAAGCAACTTCAGGATGTGAAAAAAAAGTTCTCGGCCGAAGGCATGGAAAGTCATCAAATGTACTTGCCGAACATCTCCGACTTGTCGCTCGAAAATGCCAGGAAGTCGTTGGGCGTCGCCGAAGTGATGATCAAAAATAAGGAGGATGTGGGGGTCACCGTCAATGGCCGCTATGGCGACAAGGACATCTCCGACCTTGGCAGCTACAAGGCAGCGTTGACTGACTACATCAGCAAGTATGAGACGGCGGTGTCGACGGCGACCGGGGGAGGCGGAAGCGTCCCCTCCCAGGCGAGCACGACCGCCGCATCGACCTATCGTCAGATGCAAGTTCTGATCGACAAGGGCGGCAACAAAAGCTAGTTGCACGGCGTCTGCAGGCGCGCGCGAGGTGTTCATTGTCGGCACCCCGGCGCACATGGCGTAAAATAGTCGAATGTTCATTCCACGACAGCGACGACGGTACGTCGCATGGCTGCTTTGCGCAGCCATGCTGATGACGGCATTGATGCCGGCGTTCTCGCGCACGTTCGCCTCGGATGGCGCGGCGAACGCCGTGCTGCTTGAAATCTGTTCGGCCATGGGCGTCAATATCGTCAAGTCGCCGGATTCGGACAGCAAGCAGACCGGCATGATGAACGACTGCCCCTATTGCCGGGTTCACTTCGACGTGCCTGTGCTGCCCCCCGCGCCGGCCCGGCTTCCCCACTTTCAGATCACCTCGGAACGGCCAACGCTGTTCTATCGTTCCCCGACGCCGCTGTTTTCCTGGGTCGTCGCGAATCCGCGCGGTCCGCCCGCCGCCTGATATCCGCCTGGCCTGTGCTGGCGGCTTCGCCTGTCCGCATAAGCACGTACTCCAGACCCACGCACCTGACCGCGCCGCTGCACAGAGGCAGCCCCTGCCAGGTAACGCCGTCTGCCGAGGGCCGCCCATGGCGGCCCGGATTATCCATTTCGCGTCCCGATACCATGAACACTATTTCCCATTTGCCTGCGGCCCGCACCCGCGTCGCCACTTTTTGCGCGCTGGCGCTGCCACTGCTGGCCGCCAACGCCAGCGCCTTCCCCGCCGGGGAGGACGCCACCTTGCCAACGGTGGTCGTGTCCTCGCGCGCCGACAACGGCGGCCTGCGTTCCCAGACCGGCACCGGCTCCAACCTCGACCTGAGCCGCTTCGACACGCCGGCCAGCGTCGACGCCATCACCCGCGACCAGCTCGAGCGGCGCGGCGACACCAGCCTGCTGGATGCCATCACCCGCGCGCCCGGCATCAGCGC
Organism: Duganella sp. AC237; assembly: GCF_979254035.1. Lineage (NCBI taxonomy): Bacteria > Pseudomonadati > Pseudomonadota > Betaproteobacteria > Burkholderiales > Oxalobacteraceae > Duganella > Duganella sp. AC237. The sequence continues at coordinate 2,573,521 of NZ_CEEDEW010000003.1, forward strand.
CATGCCGCATCCCGGCAATGGCGGCTCCTCGGTCGCCGCGCGCGGCTTCACCGACACGCTCTCCGTGATGCGCCTGTACGACGGCATGCGCCAGTACGGCGGCGCCGGCCTCACATTCCCGTTCGACACCTGGTCCATCGAGCGCATCGAGGTGCTGCGCGGACCGGCCTCGGTCATCTACGGCGACGGCGCGATCGGCGCCGTGATCAACGTGGTGCCCAAGAAGCCCACGCGCGGCGCCATCCAGACCGAGCTGCAGGCCGGCCTGGGGACCGAGGGCAGCCGCCGATTCGCCGTCGGCAGCGGCGGCGCCATCGACGACAAATGGTCGTACCGCGTCGACGCCAGCACCGACCGCTCCGACGGCTGGGTGGAGCGGGGCGAATACAGCACCCGCGCCTTCTCGGGAGCGCTACGTCTCGACATCTCCCCGCACCTGAATGTGCAGCTTGGCGTGGCAAAGGGCAGGCAAAAGCCGATGAAGTACTTCGGCACGCCGCTGATCGACGGCAAGCCCGATCCGGCCTTGGCGGAAAAGAACTACAACGTCGCCGACAGCGTGATGCGCTATGACGACCGCTGGATCGATCTGCTGGTGAACTGGACCCCGAACGACAACGTCAGCGTGCGCAGCCGCTTCTACGACATCGACAGCGACCGCCACTGGCGCGATGTCGAAGCGTACCGGTACAACCCCGTAACGCGCCTGATCGACCGTTCCGACGCCACCGAGATCTACCACCGGCAATCGCAAACGGGCAATACCACCGACGCCGCGTTCAAAGGTGCCTTGCTCGGTCTGGCCAATCAGTTCTCCGTCGGTTTCGACGTCAACTCCAGCGACTTCAGGCATACCAACAACACCTATGTCGGCAGTGCGCCCTCGGTCGATCCATATCATCCTGTGCCGGGTTCGTTCAGCAGCCCGGTGCCGACCATCCCGCGCTACGACAGCGACGCGAAGCAGTACGCGCTGTTCGCCGAGGACCGGCTGGCGCTGGACGAGCGCTGGTCGCTGCTGGCGGGCGTGCGCTACGACCATGCGACCTTGCGCCGCACCGACCTGGTCGCCAACCGACCGGCCTACGACAAGACCTCGACCAATGTCGGATGGCGTCTGGGCACGGTGTTCCAGGTGACGCCGTCGCTGGCGCTTTACGGCCAGTACGCCAAGGCGGCCGATCCGATCAGCTCCCTGTTCTTCCTGTCGGCGGCCAACAGCCAGTTCAAGAACGCGACCGGCCGGCAACTCGAGGTTGGTGTCAAGCAGGCCTTCGCGCAGGGCGGCGAATGGACGCTGGCGCTCTACGACATCACCAAAAACAATCTGCTCACGCGCGACCCGGCCAATCCGGCGCGCAGCGTGCAGGTCGGCGAGCGCAGCTCGCGCGGCATCGAGGCGACGGTGATGGCGGTGCTGGCGCCGGGATGGAGCGTGGAGGCCAACGCCTCGCTGCTGCGCGCGCGGTTTGACGATTTTAGTGAAGCGTCGGGCGCAAGCCTGGTCTCGCGCGCGGGCAACGTGCCGCCGGATGTGCCCCGGCGCCTGGCCAACATCTGGCTCAACTGGGAGTTGATGCCGGCATGGACCGCCAGCGCCGGCTTGCGCTATGTCGGCGAACGCAACGCCGACAATGCCAACACGCTGAAGCTGCCCGCTTACGCTGTTACCGACGCGTCGTTGCGCTGGAAGCTATCGGCCGACACCAATCTGACGCTGCGGGTCGCCAATGTCTTTGACAAGCGCTATTTCACGACCGCGTATTATTCGGCGACCCAGTGGTTCTACGGCCAGGACCGGCGCGTCGACATGATCGTCAACCACCGCTTCTGACCCGGAGGCGCGATGCGACGCTATATTTATCTGCTGCACCGCTGGACCGGTATCGTCATGTGTGTGTTGATGGCGCTGTGGTTCGTCAGCGGCGTGGTGATGCTGTTCGTCGGCTATCCCAAGCTGACGCCGTGGGAGCGCCTGGGCGCGCTGCCGCCGTTGCCAACAGCGGGCTGTTGCATCGAGCCCGGGCGCGCGCTGGCGCACAGCGCCGCGCCGGCCGACGTCCAGCGGCTGACGCTGACATCGATCGCCGGCCGCCCGCATTATCTGTTGCTGGAAGGGGACGGGCGATACACGCGGGTGGACGCCGTCGGCGGCACCGCGTCCGGCCGGGCGGACAAGTACGCCGCAATCGCCGCTGCGCGCACTTTCAAGCCTGGCGCCGGCGCGCTATACCTGGGCGCGGTCGATGAAGATCGCTGGACCCATTCGCGGGCCTTGAATCCACACCGGCCGCTGCATATCGTGGACCTCGGTGACGAGGCGTCCACGAGGGTGTACGTGTCTTCCTCGACCGGCCAGGTGGTGCTTGACGCGCCGCGCGCCGAGCGCTATTGGAACTTCGTTGGCGCCTGGTTGCACTGGATGTACATGATCCGCCAGCAGAACACCGATCCGGTGTGGACCTGGACCCTGATCGGCCTGTCCGCCGTCGGCGTGCTGTCGGCGCTAACCGGCCTGCTGAACGGCGTTTGGCGCTGGCGATTCAGCGGCCGCTACAAAAGCGGCCAGCGCACGCCGTACCGCGACGCATATATGCGCTGGCACCACATCCTTGGCCTCGTTTTCGGGCTGGTGCTGTGCACCTGGATGTTCAGCGGGTTGATGTCGATGAATCCCTTCAATATTCTCGGCGCCAAGGGCGCGCGCCCCGACGCGATCGCGATGCAGGGCGCATCGCCGGCGAGCTTGCGCCTGCCGCAAACCGTACCGCAGGTGCTGGAGCGCCTGCGCACCGGGTCCTTTGCGCCGCGCGAGCTGGAGTGGGGCGTATTGAATGGCCACCCGTTCATCCTGGCGCGCGACGGCATGAACGACACCCGCATTGTGGACGCGACCGGCAGCGGCTTGCGCATCCTGACGTCCTGGCCCCTGACGCAACTTGAGGACGCGGCGCGCCGGCTGCTGCCGTATCGGGTGGCGTCGTTCGACATGCTGACCAGCTACGACGCGCAGTATTTCGCGCGCGAACAGGCGTCCATGTACGGCGCCAACGAACGCCGCTTGCCGGCCTTGCGCGCGGTGTTCGACGATCCGGAAAATACGTGGGTGTATCTGGATGCGCGCACCGGCCAGGTCGAGCTGAGCGCCGACAAAACCCAGCGCCTCGGACGCTGGCTGTTCAACTTCCTGCACAGCTGGGATATTCCCGTATTGCTGACACCGTCCTGGCCGCGCGAAGCGGCCATCATCGCGCTCAGCATCGGCGGCTTGCTGCTGAGCGCGACGGCTGCGGTCATCGCGTTGCGCCGGCTGCGTGCCATCGTCAGGCATTAGCGCGGCGGTTTCCAGTTCCCTGGCGGGCGCAACTAGTGGACAATGTGGTGTCGTCCACAAACCTGTCGAACCCCGGAACCGCCAACGATGAAACCAAGCCGCCGCCACGCACACGCCCGATTTTTCGTTCACTGCCTCGCCGGCATCCTGCTGGCGAACGCCGGACCGGCGGCTGCCGCCGCCGAACCGCTCAAAATCGACGTGCGCGGCAGCCAGATCCTCGGCCCCGATCAGCAGGACAGCGGCGAGGCGGACTGGCTGGCCCGCCTGAACAACTGGAAGCGCGACACCACCGGCCAGCACGCCCCCTGGCTGGCGGCGATGCGCGCGTGGCGCGTCGACCAGCTCGCGAAGATGGGCTACGACGACGCCCAGTACCGGCGCCCGGAACTGCGCTGGACGCAACGCGATTTCGTGCAGACCCAGGCGATGATGGAAGACCGCTACCTGTACGATCCGGCCACCGGACGCTACACCGTCGACCGCTTCCTCGACGATTTGAAGCAACGCTACGGCGGCATCGACAGCGTGTTGCTATGGCCGGTCTATCCGAACATCGGCATCGACGACCGCAACCAGTGGGACATGCTGCGCGACCTGCCCGGCGGCGTGGCCGGGGTGCGGCGGATGATCAAGGACTTCCACGCGCGCGGCGTCAAGGTGTTCTTCCCGACCATGCCCTGGGATACCGGCTCGCGCGATCCGGGCACGACGATCCACGAGGCGACGGCCGCGCTGATGGCCGAGATCGGCGCCGACGGCATCAACGGCGACACGATGTTCGGTTTGCCGCTGGAGTACCGCACCGCCGCCGACGCCACCGGCCACGCCATGGCGCTGGAGCCGGAGCTATCGTTCAGCGATGACCGCATGCTCGCGTACAACAACCAAAGCTGGGGGTACTGGCCGGCGTCGCCGGTGCCGCTGGTGAGCAAATGGAAATGGCTGGAGCCGCGCCACCAGGTCCATGTGTGCGACCGTTGGGCGACCGACCGCACCACCTTGCTGCAGGACGCCTTCTTCAACGGCGTCGGCGTGCAGAGCTGGGAAAATGTCTGGGGCTGGTGGAACCGGATCACGCCGCGCGACGGCGAGGCCTTGCGCCGCATCGCGACGATTTACCGCGCCTTCCCCGAACAGCTGGTCGGCAGCGGCTGGCGGCCGCACGTGCCGACCTTGCACCACGGCGTCTATGCCAGCGAATTTCCGCTGCCCGGCAAGACGCTGTGGACGCTCATCAACCGTACCGACTGGCGCGTCGACCAGCGCGTCATGCGCGTCCCGCATGCGCAAGGCCAACGCTACTTCGACGTCTGGGATGGCAAGGAAATGACGCCGACGGTGGCGAACGGTTACGCCGAGCTGGGCGTCGCGCTGGAAGCGCATGGCTACGGCGCCGTGCTGCGCCTCGATCCGGGCGTCGATGTGGAGGGCCTGGCGACGACGTTGAAGATGCTGGCGAAGCAGGCCGCGCGGCCGCTGGCATCGTACGCGAACGGCTGGACGCCGCTGCAGCAAAAGATGGTGGCCATCGCCGCCTCCCCGGCGGCACGTACCACGCCAGACGGCATGGTGAAGGTGCCCGGCGCGCTGTTCGACTTCCAGGTCCACGGCATCGAGATCGAAGGCGAGAACAAGCCGGGCCTGGATGTGCAATATCCGTGGGAGCCGGTGGCGCGCCGGCACCATGTGCGCAGCGTGCCGATCAAAACCTTCTACATCGACAAGCACCTCGTCACCAACGCGCAGTTCAAGCAGTTCCTCGACGCCAGCGGCTACCGGCCGGCGGACGCGCATAACTTCCTGCGCCACTGGACCGCTGGCGCCCCCAAGGCGGACGATGCGCAGCGCCCGGTGGTGTGGGTGTCGCTCGACGACGTGCGCGCCTACCTGCGCTGGGCCGGCAAGCGCCTGCCTAACGAATGGGAATGGCAGTATGCGGCGCAGGGCCGGGACGGCCGCCTCTACCCATGGGGCAACGAGTGGAACGCGGCGATGGTGCCGGCGCCGGAAAAGGGGCGCGAATTGACCGCGCCGGAAGCGGTCGGCCAGCGTCCGCAGGCGGCCAGCCCGTTCGGTGTCGAGGACCTGGTGGGCAATGTCTGGCAATGGACCAACGAGTTCGCCGACGAGCACACCCGCGCGGCGGTGCTGCGCGGCGGCAGCTACTACCAGCCGCAAAACTCGTATTGGTACTTCCCGCAAGCGTACAAGCTCAACGAGCATGGCAAGTACCTGTTGATGGCGCCGTCGAAAGACCGCTCGGGCGCGCTGGGCTTCCGTGGCGTCAAGGACGCGGCGGACTGACGTGGATGTTCACCGTGGCCGGAAGCTGCGCCGGTAGTCTTGCGGACTGGTCCCGACCTGTTTGCCGAAGCAGGCCCTGAAGGCAGCGCTGGAACCGAAGCCGGTGGCGTTCGCGACTTGCTCGACCGACAGCGCGCTCGTTTCCAGCAGCGACTGGGCGCGCCGCACGCGCGCGCCGAGCAGCCATTGCAGCGGCGAGGTGCCGGTCTGCTGGATGAAGCGCCGGCACAGGGTGCGCTTGCTCAGCGCGGCATGGTCGGCGATCGCTTGCAGGGTCAGCGCCCGGTGCAACTGCGACTCCATCCACTTGAGCACCGGCTGCAGCGCCAGCGACGACGACGGCTCCGGGTGCACGATGAACTGCGCCTGGCCGCCGCTGCGCTCGAGCGGCATCACCGCTTCGCGGGCGGCGTCGGCGGCCGCCGCCGCGCCATAGTCGCGCCGTACGAGGTGCAGGCACAGGTCGAGTCCGGCGGCGGCGCCCGCCGACGTCAGCACTTTGCCGTTGTCGATGAACAACACGTTCGGATCGACGTCGACGGCCGGGAAGCGCCGCGCCAGCGCGGCCGCCGCCATCCAGTGGGTGGTGGCGCGCCGGCCGTCGAGCACGCCGGCGGCGGCCAGTACGAAGGCGCCGGTGCAGATCGAGGCGATGCGCGCGCCGTCGGCGGCCGCCGCCCGGACGGTCGCGAGCACCGCCTCCGGAATCGGCACGTCGATGTCCTCGATGCCCGGCACGATCAAGGTATCGGCGCCGCGCGCGTGGCCCAGGTTGAAGCGGGTGTGCAGATCGAACAGCCTGGTGGCGACCGACGGCGCCTCGCCGCAGACGATGACCTCGTAGGGAACGGGCACGCCCGCCACGTGGGTGCGGCTGAAGACCTCGCTGGCGATGGACAGGTCGAGTGGGATGACGCCATGTTGCGCCAGGATGGCAATTTTATGCATGGCAGGATTATATCGGCCGTATTGATTTACGCCAGCGCTCCGGGCGGCTTTGGCGCGAAACCGGCGCAACTCGGCCATCCAGCCCGTGTTCGTCCGCGGGCGCCGGGCCGATGCCATCACGCGGCGCGGCGCATGACGTATCTTTTGCTCAAAGCCCTGCACATCATCGCGGTGGCGACCTGGATCGCCGGCATGCTGTTGCAGGTGTTTTTGGTGCGCGCCATGGCGGCGCGCCTTGGGGATCAACAACCGGGCGCCGCCATGGCGCTCGACGCCGCCGTGCGGTGGGAGTGGCTAGGGCGCTTACGCCCGGCGCTCAAGCAGGCGGTCGATCAGCAGCACGCACGGCGCCGACAGCGCCAGCAGCGGCATCAACGCCAGGCCGGCCAGGGCCGCCAGCAGCCATCCCGGGCCGACCGCGCGCCAGGCGCCCGCCGGCAGCCTGGGCAGACCGAGCGCGCCGGGCTTGCGGCGCTTGAAATACATCACCCAGCCGGAGACGATCGAAAACAGCATCGCCACGCCGAAGCCGATCAGCAACGCCTGGTTCCACCATCCCAGCTCGCCCCGGTGGAAGGGGATGCCGGCCGTCGTCAGTTTGCCCAGCAGCGGTTGCTGCGCCCAGCCGTATCGGTGCAACACCGCGCCGCTGTAGGCATCCAGCGCGGCCTCGAAGCGCAGCGTCGGCGCGCTGCGCTCGGCCATGGAAACGCGCCAGACGCCGCGCGGGCCGGCCGGCGGCGTCAGTTGCAGCGCCAGGCCCGGCGCCAGCGGCCGCGCCTTGTCGAGCGCGCCTTGCCAATCCAGCGCCGGCGCCATGCCTGCCATTGCCGGCGCGCCCCGCATCGTTGCCGGCGGCGTCGACACCAGTCCGCGCGGCATCGTCGGCGATGCCTGCCCGGTCAGTTGGCGCAGATAGCGGATGTCCGGCCCGGCGTAGGCGCTCCAGGTCAGTCCGGTGGCCAGGATCGCCAGGGTCAGCAAGCCGAAGGCGACCCCGATGAAAGCGTGCCACTGGCGCCACGCCTGGCGGCCGCGCAGTTTCCACGCCGGCCAGGCGGCCTTGGGCCACCACAGCGCCACGCCGGTCGCCAGCATGACCATCAGCCAGCTGGTGGCCAGTTCGATCATCCAGCGCCAACCGTCGCCCTGCAGCAGGCGCGAATGCAGCCGCTTGGCCCACTGGCCGAAGCGCTCATCGTTGGCCAGGGTGCCAAGCACGCGCGCGTCGGCGGGATCGACAAACACGGTCACCGCGCCGGATGGCTGTCCAAACGCCGGCCGCGCCGGCGCCGCCGGCTGGTCGGCGCCGTGGCGATGTGCAGGCGCCATGTCGGTAGCGGCGGCAAACGTCACCTGCACCGATGCGTCGCGCGCGCCCGGCACGAGCACCGAATGGACGAGCGATGACGCCGGCGCCGCCGCGCGCGCGGCCGCCACCATCGCGTCGAGCGCGACCTGGCGCGGCGCCGGCGCCACCCGCTCCAGCTTGCCGTACAGCGCGTCCTCGATCTGCGGCGTGAACGCGTACAGCAGTCCGGTCAGCGCGGCCACCACCGCGAACGGCGACGCCACCAGCGCCGCCCACCAGTGCACCCGCCATAGCAGCGCGGTGCGCGCAGCCTGCATGCGATTGTCGGTCATGGCGTCATTTCCCATAGGTGTAGGTCAGGCCCAGCGCGACGCTGCGCGGCGCGCCCTGCGTGTACTGGTTCTGGCTGTTGGGGAGGTAGGGGCCCAGGCCGGCATAGGAGCTGGAGGCCGCGTCGGCGAAGCGCTTGTCGGTCAGGTTGCGCAGGTGGATCCAGACGTTCCAGCCGCCCGGCAGGCGCTGGCTGCCGCGCAGGTTCAGCAGGGTGTGGCCGCCGTAGGCCGCCGTGTTGGCGTTGTTCATCCAGTAGCGGCCCTGGTGCGCGAGGCCGACGGCGATGCGGGTGCCGGGCGCCGGTTTGAACCCGACCTCGGCGGTGGTCATGTCGTGCGGCGCCTGCGGCATCTCGTTGCCGCCGAAATCCTGGCTCGCCGACACGCGGTAGCGTTGGTAGCGGTGGCGGGCGAGGGCCGTGCCGAAGCGGGCGTCGATCCGCTTGCCGTCGTAGTTCAGGCCCAGTTCGAGGCCCTGGCTGCGCGTGCGCCCGGCGTTGCGGTTCTCGCTGTTGCCAGGCGAGATGGTATAGCCGACGATGGTGTCGCGCCCGGTAAGGCGGTACAGCGCCGAGTCGAGCCGCAGCGCGCCGCCGAGGAAGGCCAGCCGCAGGCCGAGCTCCAGATTGCGGTAGGTGGCCGGATGCAGGTCGGGGATGCCGGTCTTGCCGTACAACTGGCTCACGTCCGGCGGCGTGAAGCCGTCGGCGATGTTGGCGTACACGTTGGCGTCGGGCCCGAGCACATAGCTGGCGCCGGCCTTGGGCGTGAAGCGGGCGAAGCGGCGCCGCTCGTCCGGCGCGCCGTAGTTGGCGCTGCCACCGGGCGCGAGGTGGTTGCTGTAGTCGTAGCGGATGCGGTCGTAGCGTCCGCCGGCCACCACGCGCAGGCGCGGCAGCGGCGTGAACTCCCACTGCGCGAAGACGGCGTCGTTGGCGATGCCGGTGTCGTAGTCGCGCACGCCGAGCGGCTGCGCTGCGCTCGCCACCGTGTAGCCGGTGTAGCGGCCGCTGGCCGGATCGCGCACGACGGCCAGGTTATCGCTGACATAGGGATTGTCGGTGCGGTCGATGTAGACGCCGGCGATCAGCCGCGTGTCCAGCCAGGCGAAGCTTTGCACGTGCTTGAGGTCGAGCCCGAGCGAATCGACGTGGTTGTTGTTCTTCGCGCCCCGGCACGCGCTCGGGCCGCAGTTGCCGATCTGGTAGCTGGGGATTTGCCCATGGTCGTTGCGGCGCGCGAACAACGTCACGGTGCTGACGCCGCGCGCGCTCGTCTCGCCCTCCCAGGCCAGGGTCGCGCGCGTGGCCTTGTCGCGGCGGTAGGTGAAGGTGTTGAGGCTCTTGCCCGCACCGGCGCGGTAGTCGTCCTCGAACACGCTGCCCGGCATGGCCGAATCGAGGTCGGTGCGCACCACGGTGGCGCGCAATTGCGACGTGTCGGTGAGGGCGTAGTCGGCGCGCAAGGTGAACGAGTCCTTGTCGCCGTAGCTGTATTGTTGCCAGTTGTCGCTGTCGCGGCGGCTGCTGTAGTGCGAAAAGCGCAGGCCAAGGCGGCCCCACGTGTCGCTGGCGGCCGTGTCGTAGCGGGTGAAGCCGGCCACCGGCTCGCGCCGCACGCCGAGCATCGCGTAAGGCTTGCGCGAAGGGGCCGCCGTCACCAAGTTGACCGCGCCGGCGACGGCGTTGCTGCCGTACAGCGACGAGGCCGGGCCTTTGATCACCTCCACGCTGTCGGCGCCGGCCAGGTTCATTTCATTGAGCGAGTTGTGGTTGAACACGCCGAGCGGGCGGATCGGAATGCCGTCCTCCAGATACTGGTACACCGCGCTGGTGGTGATCGGCTGGCGGATGGCCATGCTGTGCTGCTCGTTGCCGAGGTCGTTCCAGTGCACGCCGGCGATGCGGTTCATGGCGTCGCCCATGGTCTTGGGCTGGTCGCGCCGCAGCACGTCGAGCTCGACGACGCCGATGGCGCTGGGCGTCTCGGACAGTTTGGTGGCGGCGCGCGCGCCGCTGACGACGACCACCTCGACGACCGGGGTGTCGTCCGCGCGCGCCGGAGCGGCCAGCGCCATGAGCGTGGCGAGCGCGGTCAGTGTGGTAAGGCCGGTGGCGCGCAGCCGGGGCGATGGCGGTGCGCCGGCGCCGGCGTGGCCGAACGGTGGGCGAGGGCGGGCCGGCGCCGCGAACACGCGGGCGCCAGAAATGGCTGGGGTCATATGGACTCCTGAAAAGGTCGAAACGAAGCCGTCCGCGCAGGCGCGGCCGGCACCGGCCGCAAAGGCCGGTTGGCTCAAGGACGCGAATCAGGAAGTGGCGGGCGGGGCGCGCGATTGCGCGGGCGTCCAGGTGAACAGCGGCCGCGGGGCCTGCAGGAACAGGCGGGGAACGATTTCGCCCAGGCCGACAGGGTGAACCATGGACGGCGCTTGTGGCAGCGGTCCGGCCAGGTCGGCATGGTGGGCGCAGAAGGGACAGTGCTCGCCCTGCATCAGCGAGCCCGACGGCGAACGCGTGCCGTCGTCGTCTGCCAGTTTGACCAGCTTCATGCCGGCGCTGGTGCAGATCTCGGCCCAGCCGCCGACGGCGGTGGCGCGCGAAATCGACGGCGCCAGCACGGCGAACACCATCGCCAGGCAGGCGAGCCAGGCGGTCAGGCGGTGGAGGCGGGAGGCGGTCTTCATTTGCCCGGAAGTTTAGCATAAAGCTAATCTTGCTGTGAGGCCGTGGCGGCCATCGCCGCGCCGGCAGACCGACCAGCCCTGGTGCCGGAGCCCGCTGCGCTTACGCGAACGCCCGCTCGAGGTCGAGCGTGGAGCGCACCCCAAGCTGGTCGGCGTCGGTGCACAACCATTGTTCGGCCGCCTCCACTCCGCGCCGGTGCAGATGGGTGATGAAATCGCGTTCCGCGTTGAACTTGCTCGACACGCGGTAGTCCGACAAGGTGTCGTTCCCACTGATCAGGTGCAAACGCGATCGGTTGGCGTGCACGGACGTGCCTTCCTGCTCGTCGGGCGCGTCCAGCCCGTGCTTGAGGGTCGCAAGTTCGCGCACGAAGCTGATGTTGAAGGCGATTTCATTGGCACGGTTGCTGATGTCCGCAAGGTTGCGCGGCATGGTCGAGCGCGAGACCGGATTGTTCTGCACCACGATCACGTCGCCGGCGTTGCGGTCGAGTAGCGGCGCCAGCGGCGGGTTGGCCACATAGCTGCCGTCCCAATAGCTTTCCCCGTCCACCTCGACGGCGGCGAACACCGTCGGCAGGCAGGCCGACGCCAGCAGCGACTGCACGGTGATCTCGTCGCGCGTGAAGATGCGGCCCTTGCCGGTGCGCACATTGGTGGCCGCGATGAACACAGGGATGGTGTCGGCGGCGCGGACCCGGTCGAAATCGATCAGGCGCGACAGCAAAATGCGCAGCGGATTTTGCGTGAGCGGAATCTCGAACACCGGGCCGGCCAGCACGCCGGCCATTTCCAGCCCGTGATAGGCGGGCGACGCTTCCATCGTCCAACCGCCGATCAGGTGGTCGAGCAAGGTGCGCCGCATCGGGCTGAACGAGGCGGCAGTTGCCAGCCCGGTCCAGAAGCGTCGCAACGCCCCTTGCGCGCCGCGCCGGCCGCCGCCGTGGGCGTAGCCGTCGGCCAGCACCGCCGCGTTGATCGCGCCCGAGCTGCTGCCGGTCAGGCAGTCGATTGCCAGGTCGTCCTCGTCGAGCAGCCGGTCGAGCACGCCCCATGTAAAGGCGCCGTAGGCGCCCGCCCCCTGCAGGCCGATGCTAACCGTTCTGGGCTTGGAGTCGCGCATTGGCCGATCCTTTCAAGAGATGACCGGCCGCGATGCCGCCTGCCAGCGCCAGGACCAGCGCCGTGGTGCTGCCGGAAAAACCGACCACGCCGCTGGCGGCGATCGTGCCCGCCTTGCCGCCGACCAGTTGCAGCCGGCGCTTGGTCATCTGGATGCCCATCTCGCTCAGCTGGTCGGCGCTGAGCAATTTCTCCGCATTGGCGAGCAGCACGGTTTCCTCGTCGGCCACATGATGCATGACGATGCGCATCAGTTCCATCAGCAGGCGGTCGTGCTCCTCGTCGATGGTGGTGCTGGCGCGCAGCCGGGCGATGAGTTGCCGCATCTCATCGTGTTCGGGTTCGCTCTTGGCGGTGACGGCGTCGGAGCTGAGGCGGCGCATGGTGGGATAAAAACATTCCTCTTCCAACGTCGCGTGGATTTCCAGCGCGGTGCAGATATGGGTGGTCAGCGCTTTTTTGACCCGCTTTTTGGCCCCGCCCGTGTATTGGTGAAAGGCGAGCAAGACATGGCTGTGGTCCATGCGGATCATGTCGGTGATGGAAGGGCTGAGTTTGCTAAGTGAGAACATGGCTGACTCCTCGATATTTAAAATGGCGTGGCGCCGCAGTTCGCGGTCGCTTATTTCTCTTGCGCAGCGGCGGCCTGTGCGCTGAGTTTCCATGCCGCCAGCAAAGTTCCGCCCACCAGCAGCGACAGCGCCAGCGGCTTGCCGCGCGTGCTCAGGTAGGTGTAGGCCGAGCGTTCATGCACCTTGTTGCGATGGCCGCCCATGCGCTCCTTCAACTCCATGCCGTTCGACGCGTACAGCGAATCGGCGCGGTTGGGCACGGTCGGCTGGTCCTTCTGCTGCTGCTTGAACATGAACAGGTTCATGAACTTGTCCATCGCGCGCGGCATGATTTTGCTCTCCAGCGAGATCATCTTCGAGGCGCCGCCGACGTAGATGTCGCGCTGCGGGTGCTCGGCCGCGTACAGGATCGCGTCGGCCACCACCTCGGGCGCGTACAGCGGCGCCGGCAGTTCGGGCTCGTTCGCCATGTAATTGCGGGCGTGGCCGGTAAACACGGTGTCGATACCGGCCGGCTTGACCAGCGTGACCGAAATCGGCACGTTGTCCTTTTCGATTTCCATCCGCAGCGAGTCGGTGAAACCTTTGACCGCGTGCTTGGAGGCTGAATACATGCCCTGCAGCGGCACCGCGCGGTCGGACAGTTCGCTGCCAAGATTGATGAGCGCGCCGCCGTGGGCCTTCATCAAGTCCAGCGCCACCAGCGAGCCGTGCACGACGCCCCAAAAGTTGGTTTGGAACAGTTTTTCCTGGTCGGCCAGCGGCACGTCCTGGTTGCGCCCGTAAATCGAGATGCCGGCGTTGTTGACCCAGGTGTCGATGCGGCCGAAGCGCTGGATGGCCGCGCGGCCGAGGGCCGCCACCTCGTCACGGTTGCCGACGTCGGTCGGCACCGCCAGCGCCTCGCCGCCGGCGGCGCGCAGTTCGGCCACCAAGGTATCGAGCGCGGCGCTATCGCGCGCCGCCAGCGCCAGGCTGGCGCCCTTGCGCGCGGCCGCGCGCGCGGTCGTCAAGCCGATGCCGCTGGTGGCGCCGGTGATGACCATCACTTGGGAGTGCAGGGGTTTCAAACGGCTCGTCATTTTTTTTCTCCAGAAAGGTGGGTGATTAAATCAATTGTTTCCGTTGGCCACGGCCCACGGCATGTCGCGGTTGCTGCGCGCGCCGCTGTCGGTGGGGCTGACAGCGATCAGGCCGATGTCGATGGCCGGCTCGAACAAGGTCAGCGCGCGCTCCAGCGCCGCCGGCAATGCCATGCCGTCGGCCAGCCAGCCATGCACCCGGTGCGCCAGCAGGTGAGGCACGATGTGCTCGCCGATACCGGTGACGGCCACCGCGCCGGCCGGCCCGGCATAAAAGCCGGCGCCGATGATCGGCGTGTCGCCCACGCGGCCGAGCAGGGCAGGCGCGCAGCCGCCGGTCGAGCCGGCCACGGCGAAGTGGCCGGCGGCGTCGCGCACCACAGCGCCAACGGTGTCACACGGTTCGCCCGGGGCGATCGCCGGCGGCGTCGGGTAGTTCCAGTATTGCGCGAAGCTGGCGTTGTCTTCGCCGGGAACCAGGCGCTTGCCGTGTTGCAGATCTTCAAGCATTTCCCGGTGCTTGCGCAGCGCCTGTTCGGTGGTGGGATTGTGGTCGCCGGCGCCGATGTGGCGGGCGAAACGCAGCGCGCCTTCGCCGCACAGCAGCCAGTGTGGCGTGCCGGCGACGGCCGCCGCCACCTCCACCGGATGGCGCACGCGGCGCAGGCCGGCCACGGCCCCGAGGCGGCCCAGGCTGTCCATGACGGCCGCGTCCATTTCGATGGTGACGCCGTCCATGCGCAGCACCGAGCCGGTGCCGGCGTTGAAGCGCGGGTCGTCCTCGAGCATGCGGACGGCGGCCACCGCCGCCTGCACCGCGTCGTCGCCCGCGCGCAGCCGCGCCAGCCCGGCGCCGGCGGCGGCCACGCAGCCGTCCTGGTCCGCGATATCCGCGCCGGCGCCGCCGTGCGCGACCACGACCGGGGCCTGGCGCGAAAATGTTGGGTTGGAAATTGCTGTCATCGGGGTTCACTGATGGGGATTGAAGCCTTCATCATGCACGCGATCCGCGTCGCGCGATGTAGGCGCTTCTCGAAGGACGAGGTAGGAATTTGACGTATGTGGATGAGTGCGTTAAAGCGGCGCCAGCGTGCGCTGACACACAGTCCGCTTCAAGCGCGCTGGATACAGTGGTGGCTACCCATTTCAGGAATCGCCATGGACGACCATCTCACCGCCGCGCCGCTCGAGGCGGCCATCAACACCTATCCCGTCAACCTGCGCATCAACGGCCAGCCGCACCGCTTCGAGGTCGAGGCCTGGGTCACCCTGCTGGACCTGCTGCGCGAACGGGCAGGCTTAACAGGCAGCAAGAAAGGCTGCGACCACGGCCAGTGCGGCGCCTGCACGGTGCTGGTTGGCGGCAAGCGCATCAACTCTTGCCTGACCTTGGCGGTGATGCAAAATGGCAAGGACATCACCACCGTCGAGGGCTTGGCCGACGGCGCCCGGCTGCATCCGCTGCAGCAAGCCTTCATCGAGCATGACGCCTTCCAATGCGGCTACTGCACGCCCGGCCAGCTGTGTTCGGCCGTCGGGCTGATGAACGAGGGGCAGGCCGGCACGGTCGCCGAGGTGCGCGAGCTGATGAGCGGCAACGTCTGCCGCTGCGGCGCCTATCCCGGCATCGTCGCCGCCGTGACCGAGATCATGGGGCTGCCCGGGCGCAAGGATAATCCCGACCGGCCGTATCTGCCGGGGACGGTGCCGGCATGAATCCGATCACCTATGTGGAAGCGGCCGACGTGGCCGGCGCGCTGGGCCACCAATATGTCTCAGGGCGGGCGTTCATCGCCGGCGGCACCAACCTGATCGACCTGATGAAGGAACAGGTGATGCGGCCGACCACGCTGGTCGACGTCAACGGCCTGCAACTCGACGCCATCGAACCGTCCGCGTCGGGCGGCTTGCTGCTGGGCGCGACCGCGCGCAACGCCGACACCGCCTACCACCCGCTGGTGCGCGACGGTTATCCGCTGCTGACGGCGGCGATCCTGGCGGGCGCCTCGCCGCAGATCCGCAACATGGCCAGCAACGGCGGCAACCTGTTGCAGCGCACCCGCTGCCACTATTTCTACGACCTCGCCACCGCCTGCAACAAGCGCGCGCCCGGCAGCGGCTGCGCGGCCATCGGCGGCCTGACGCGCCAGCACGCCATCCTCGGCGCCAGCGCGCACTGCATCGCCACCCATCCATCGGACATGTGCGTGGCGCTGGCCGCGCTGGAGGCGGTGGTGCACGTGGTGTCGGCCGACGGCGCGCGGCAAATCGCCTTCGCCGATTTCCACCGGCTGCCGGAAGACCATCCCGAGCGCGACACGACCCTGGCGCCGGGCGAGTTGATCACCCATATCGAACTGCCGCCGGCGGCGCAATTCGCCGCCCACTCGGCCTACCTGAAGTTCCGCGACCGCGCCTCGTACGCGTTCGCGCTGGTGTCGGTGGCGGCCATGCTCGACGTCGGCGACGACGGCGTGGTGCGCGACGCCCGGCTGGCGCTGGGCAGCGTGGCCCACAAACCGTGGCGCGCGCCGCTGGCCGAAGCGGCGCTGATCGGCCGGCGCGCCGGCCCGGAAACGTTCGCGCACGCGGCCGAGCTGCTGCTGTCGGGCGCCCAGGGGCAGGGTGAGAACGACTTCAAGATCACGATGGCGCGCCGCGCCGTGATCCGCGCGCTCGAGCAGGCGCTCGAAGGCACGCATGACAATTCCCATGAATACGCCGGCAAGGAGCAACCGTGACCGATCTGATTGAAGCATTGCGCACCCCCGTGGCCGACCAGGGCACCGGTAACGTCAACATTGGCATGGCCGTCTCGCGCGTGGACGGGCGCGACAAGGTCACCGGCCAGGCGCGCTACGCCGCCGAGCACTGGCCGGAGGCCGGCGAAGGACCGTTGCTGTACGGCGTGGTGGTCAGCGGCAGCGTCGCCAAGGGCCGCATCGCCGCCATCCACGCGGACGCCGCGCTGGCGTTACCGGGCGTGGTGGACGTGATCTCGCACGAAAACCGGCCCCGCATCCGCTCCTTCGACATTTTCTACAAGGACATGACGGCGCCGGGCGGCTCGCCGTTCCGCCCCCTGTACGACGACAAGGTGCTCTACAGCGGGCAGCCTGTCGCGCTGGTCGTGGCCGAAACATTCGAGGCGGCGCGCCACGGGGCCGCGCTGGTGCGCGTCGACTACGACGTCGAGCCGCACGAGACCTATCTGCTGCAGCATCGCGGCCGCGCCTACACGCCCAGCCGCCTGAAGGCCGGCTACACGCCGCCGCCCGACACCAAAGGCCATCCGGACGACCGCTGGGACAGCGCCGCCGTCAGAATCGAGGGCGAGTACTACAGCGGCGTCGAGCACCACAATCCGCTGGAGATGTTCGCCTCGACCGTGATCCGCGGCGCCGACGGCCACCTGACGATCTACGACAAGACCCAGAGCTCGCAAAACAGCCGCTGGTATGTGTCGCACGTGTTCGGCCTGTCGAAGGACAAGGTCACCGTGCGCAATCCCTACGTGGGCGGCGCGTTCGGCTCGGGGCTGCGGCCGCAGTACCAGTTGCCGCTGGCGGTGATGGCCGCGCTCAAGCTGGAACGTTCGGTGCGCGTGGTCCTCACGCGCCAGCAGATGTTCAGCTTTGGCCACCGGCCGGAAACGCAGCAGCGCGTCCGGCTGGCGGCCGAGCCGGACGGCACCCTGAGCGCCATCATCCACGAGGCGGTGGCGGAGACCTCGCGCATTGAGGACTACGTCGAGGTGGTGGTCAACTGGTCGGGCGAGCTGTACGCCTGCGAGCATATACGGCTCGGCTACAAGCTGGTCGATCTCGACCACGCCAGTCCGATGGACATGCGCGCGCCGGGCGCGGCGCACGGCGTGCACGCGCTGGAGGTGGCGATGGACGAGCTGTCCTATGCGCTCAAAATGGACCCGCTGGCGCTGCGCCTGAAGAACTATGCCGAGGTCGATCCCAGCCACGGCCTGCCGTATTCGACCAAGGAGTTGCGCGCCTGCTACGAGCAGGGCGCGGCGCGCTTCGGCTGGGACAAGCGCCCGCTGGAGCCGGGCACGATGCGCGAAGGGCGCGAATTGATCGGCTGGGGCATGGCCACCGGCATGTGGGACGCGATGCAAATGTTCGCCCGGGCCAGCGCCGTGCTGCACGCGGACGGCAACCTGGTGGTCAGCAGCGCCGCCACCGACATCGGCACCGGCACCTACACGGCGATGAGCATCATCGCCGCCGAGTCCATGGGCCTGCCGCTGGAGCGGGTGCGCTTCCAGCTGGGCGACTCGACCTTGCCGGTGGCGCCGATCGAAGGCGGCTCGTCGCACGTGGCCACCGTCGGTTCGGCGGTGGACGGCGTGTGCGACAAGCTCAAGGAGCGGCTGTTCAACATGGCCCGGAGGATGGACGACTCGCCGCTGGCCACGGCGCGCCTGGCGGACGTGGAATTCGCCAACGGCGGCGTGCGCCTGACCGCGCGGCCGGAGGTCGCCGTTTCGCTGACGGACATCATGGCCGCCAGCGGCGAGGCGCGCATCGAAGAGAAATACATGATGCTGCCCAATATGCTCAAGCAGATGAAGTACCAGCGCGCCACCCACTCGGCGGTGTTTGTCGAGGTGCGGGTCGATCCGGAGTTCGGTACGGTGCGGGTGACGCGGGTGGTCAGCGCGGTGGCGGCCGGACGCATCATCAACGCCAAGACGGCGCGCAGCCAGATCGTCGGCGGCGTAGTATGGGGCATCGGCCAGGCGCTGCACGAGGAGACCTTTTGCGACCATCACGAAGGCCGCTTCATGAACCACAACCTGAGCGAGTACCACGTGTCGGTCAACGCCGACATCCACGATATCGATGTCATCTTCGTCCAGGAGGACGACCGCATCGTCAGCAGGATCGGCGCAAAGGGCGTCGGCGAGATCGGCCAGGTGGGGGTGGCGGCGGCCGTCTGCAACGCCATCTACCACGCCACCGGGCGGCGCGTGCGCAGCACGCCGATGACGCCGGACAAGGTTATGCTGCCGTAAAAACATTGGAGAATGCCATGCCGATAAAAACCGTGGACGGATACGAGATCGACTACACGGCCGAAGCGCTGGAGGGTTGCGGCGACTGGGGCGCGTACGTCGCGGTCTTTGCGCCGTCCGACAATCCCATGCACATGAATAATATCGTTCCCAAAAAGCGCGTCGCGGCCGACGTCGCGCTGACCAGCGAAGCCATGGCCGAGCAGGAGGCCGAGAAGGCGGCCATGGAGATCCTCGGCCAGCTGCGGTCCGGGGCGGCCTAGTCAGAAACCCTGGCTGAACAGGTTGGGAGTGTTTCAATTGTTGATCGTGGAGTGATCTATGAACATGTTGTCGTCCGGTGATCTGGTCAAACCCAAACTCGGCGGCCCTGAAATGATCGTGGTGGGCGTCGCGGACTTCCACCGCGACCGGCCCGAAGCCCTGTCGGTGTTTTGCGTGTGGGACGAGGACCATTTCCTGCATGAGGAAGTGTTTCAAACCAAACATTTGGCCTTGATCCGCAAGGAGCGCCGGCGCGCCGTGCGCAGGACCGACGCGGAATACCGCGCCTGCGCACCGAGCCAGCCGACGGCCGGCATCGAGCTGCAGGACGTGTCGCTGTCGATGGACGGGCAGCGGGTCACCTTTTATGTGCAGGTCGCAACGGCGGCGCGCAAGTTCGCGATGATTTCGGCCAGCGCGTTGGCCAGGGCATTCCCGCAAACCGGCGGTGGCGCGCTCGCGACGTTCGAGGCACACCGCAGGCTCATCAAACTGGCGTGCCAGCGAAAGATGCGCGCCTATCCTGGATTTCCCGTGCTGATTCTGCACGCGACGGATTTCGAATAGGCCGCCAGAGCCACTTGCCCTTCAGCGGGCTTGGGTTTTTTCTGTTGCGGCATTGGTGAATATCGCAATTGCCGAAGCCGGTGTCCCCGCCGACAATAGCGGAAAGGGGACTCAATATGATGTTAGCAAGATTTACAGGCGGTGCCCGCAACGGCGTCGCCTTCATCGCCGCGTTGCTGCTGGCCGGGCAAGCCTGGGCGGCCGTCACGGTCGGCGCCGATAACGCCAATCTGCAGTACACGGGACGGGTCGACCAACGTGCGGCCGCCGCGCCGGTGATTTCCTGGCCGGGCACCCGCATCGAGGGCAACTTCACCGGCGCCACTTTGGCCATCAAACTCGACGATCAATTCGGCAAGAACTTTTTCGACGTCTACATCGACGGCGACCTGACGCGGCCGGTGCTGGTGCAGGCGGAGAAGGGGGCCAAGACCTATCCGGTCGCCGACAAGCTGGCGCCGGGCCGTCACAACTTTCTGATCACCAAGCGCTCGGAGGGCGAGGAGGGCGCCACCGTGTTCCAGGGACTGGAACTGGCCGAGGGGGGCGCATTGCTGGCGCCGCCGCCGCGCAAACAGCGGCGCATCGAGTTCTTCGGCGACTCCATCTCCAGCGGCATGGGCAACGAGTCCCCCGCCGACGGCCCCGACCATCTGGTCAAGGACAAGAACAGCTTCATGTCGTACGCCTCGATCACGGCGCGCGCGCTGGACGCCGAACTGCACCTGATCTCGCAAAGCGGCATCGGCGTGATGATCAGCTGGTTCCCCTTCACGATGCCGGATTTCTATGACCAGTTGAACGCGGTCGGCAACAACGATAGCGTGTGGGACTTCAAGCAGTGGACGCCGGACGTCGTTGTCATCAACCTGTTCCAGAACGACAGTTGGCTGATCGACCGCGAGAAGCGCCTGTCGCCGGTGCCCAACGACGCCCAGCGCGTGGCGGCGTACCGGAAGTTCGTCCAAACGATACGGTCGAAGTACCCCAAGGCCTACATCATCTGCGCGCTGGGCAGCATGGACGCCGTGAAGGCCGGCTCCAAGTGGCCGGGCTACGTGCGCACGGCCGTCGATCAAATGCGGGACGAGAACAAGGACACCCGTATCGATACGGTGGTATTGCCTTACACCGGCTTTAACGGCCATCCGCGCATCCCGCAACACCAGGCCAACGCGGCGCTGCTGACGGCGGTGATACGGACAAAAATGGGCTGGTAATCGAAAGTCTCGTGGCGGACTAACCTTCGCCCTGGGAGACCGCAAAGTCCTGGAATAACGTCACGTCCAACGTGTTGCCGCCGCCATCGATAGCCTGACTCCTGACAATGGGCAGGCCGGTTACGCCACCGGCGCATATCAAAGTTATCTCTACCCATGAATAATTTGTATACGTACCGGCTTTCGGCTGCGTGTCAAAACAATACTGGATATACTGCGCCGTGATAACTGCCGGACGCCGCCATGCGTCGGCGGTCGCCTGTTCCATTCTTTTTTATCCGGTATTTTTGGGGAGTTCCACGCACTATGACCAGTTTTATTTCGAGTCTACACAAGCAGGCGCGGGGCTTCCCGACCATCGGTTTGCTGGCACTGGCGGTGAGTTCGGCGGCCAGCGCCGCCACCACCAGCCTCAATCAGTCCTGGGACTTCTACCGCGACGACGCCAAGACCGCCGACACCGTCGACAAGGTCGCGCCGGGCGCCTGGACCAAGGTCGATCTGCCGCACACCGCCCGCCTCGAAGCGAAAATCCCGGTCAACTCCTGGCAGGGCAGCGCCTATTACAAGAAAAGCTTCGACGCCAAGGTAGCTCCCGGCGAGCAAGCGGTGCTGCGCTTCGAAGGCGCTATGAACGTCGCCGACGTCTGGGTCAACGGCAAGCATCTCGGCACGCACCTGGGCGGCTATCTGCCATTCTCGTACGACGTCACGCCGCACCTGAAGGCCGGCGGCGCCAACGAGCTGGTGGTGCGCATCAATAACGAAGACAACGCCGTCACCGGCCCGAAACCGCTGAAGGACCTGGACTACATCCAGTACGGCGGCATCTACCGCGACGTCACCTTGAGCATCAAGCCGGCGGTGCATATCAGCGACGAAATGCTGTCCAATACCGAGGCGGGCGGCGGCGTGTTCGTCACCTATCCGCAGGCCGATAAAAAGTCCGCCATCGTGCGCGTGAAGGCCGAAGTGTGCAACACCGCCGCCGAAGCGCGCACCGCGCAACTGGGCCAGCGCCTGTTGTTCAAGAACGCCCGCGTCGCCGACGGGACCGGGAAGATCGAGCTGGCCGCCGGCGAATGCCGCCACGTCACCCGCGACCTGAAGGTCGACCGCCCGCAATTGTGGTCGCCGAAGTCGCCGAATCTGTACGCGATCCAAACCACCGTCTCGAGCAAGGGGCAGCAGGACGTGGTCACCACCCGCGCCGGCATCCGCCGCATCGCGCTTGAAAAGGGCAAGTTGCTGATCAACGGCGAACAGACTTTCCTGCGCGGCGTGAACCGCCACCAGGAATTCCCGTACGTCGGTTACGCCTTGTCGCCGCAGGCCGACTACCGCGACGCGCTGCTGATCAAGCGCGCCGGCTTCGATTACGTGCGCCTGTCGCACTACCCGCATTCGCCGGCCTTCATGGCCGCCGCCGATGAACTGGGCCTGATGGTGTTGCCGGGTATTCCGGGCTGGCAGTACTTCAATCCCGATCCGGCGTTCGCCACGCAGGTGCTGAAAACCTGCAGCGACATGGTGCGGCGCGACCGCAACCACCCCAGCGTATTGGCGTGGGAATGCTCGCTGAACGAAACGCAGATGCCCGATCAACTGATCGACAAGCTGCATAAGACCGTGCACCAGGAGTATCCGGGCGACCAGGCCTATTCCGCCGGTTGGGTGCCGCAGACCTACGACGTGTATCTGCAAGCGCGCCAGCACCGGCTGGAGGACAAAAAGCCGTTGCCGAACAAGGCGCTGATCGTCTCCGAATACGGCGACTGGGAATACTATGCGATGAACGCCGGCTTTAATCAAACGGCGTGGGGCGACCTGAAAGAGGCCGACCGCAGCAGCCGTCAATTGCTGACCGATGGCGAAACCCGTTTGCTGCAGCAGGCGAAGAACCTGGCCGAGTCGCACGACGACAACTTCAAGACCGGCGCCGTGGCCGACGGCTACTGGGTGATGTTCGACTATGGCCGCGGCTACGCGCCGGACCTGGAGTCGTCCGGCGTCATGAGCATCGACCGTCTGCCGAAGTTCTCGGCGGAGTTTTTCCGCTCACAGCGCAGCGCGTCGGAGACATCGGCGAAATGGGGCGGTGGGCCAATGGTGTTCATCGCCAGCCACTGGACCAAGGATTCGCTGCCGCAGGTGCGCGTGTTCAGCAACACCGACGAGGTTGAGCTGTTCTTGAACGGCAAGAGCCTGGGCAAGGTCAAGAGCGGTCCGTCGACGACGCATCCGAACCTGGCGCATCCGCCGCTGGAGTTCGACGCCGGCCAGTTCCAGCCCGGTACGCTCAAGGCGGTGGCTTACCTGAAGGGCCGCAAGGTGGCCGAGCATGTCGTGCAGACGCCGGCCGAGCCGGTCAAGCTTGGCATCGCGGTGGATGACCTGGCGGTGAGGTCGACCGACGGCGACCTGGTGTTCATCCGCGCCAAGCTGCTCGACGCCAACGGCACCGTGGTGCCGGACAGCGGCAAGTCGGTGACCTTCGCCGCCGCTGAAGGCTACGAGATCGTCGGCCCGAGCGTGGCGACGACCGAAGCCGGCATCGCCAGCGTGCTGGTGCGCGTGAAGGGTGCCAAGGGTTCTATAAACGCCGAAGCGGGATCGCTGCGCGGCCGTCTCTAATCCGTTTGTTCCTACGAAAAAGCCGGCTTTCAAGGAAGCCGGTTTTTTTCGCCTGAACCCATCGCGCCGCTCAGCCGTGCGCTCCCCCGGCGTTTTCGGCATTCTCCCACGAAGGGCCGGTCGTCCGCATGCAATACCGGAGGGCGGGTCGCAGATCTCGCACTGATGGCCGCCACTGGCGGCCGCGTAGCCGCGCCGGACGCGATGGGGTGCGGGCGAAAAAAAGCCGATGCGAACGTGGTTAAACGTCGGCATCGGCCTTGGTCCTGATCGCCGCGCGGGAAGGCGGCGACCGTGTCCAGCTTAGGTCGGGCTGGCTGTCTCGTCCGGGAAGGCGTTGGTGGCCTTGGAGCCCCACAGCGCGTAGAACAGCACATACATTTCGCACAGCGCGGTTAGCAGGAAGGACATCTGCAGGCCGTAGATGTCGGCCAGCCAGCCTTGTACCACCACCAGCGCGCCGCCGGCGATGGCCATGATCAGCAAGCCGGCGCCTTCCTCGGTCATCGGGCCCAGGCCCTTGATGCCGAGCGTGAAGATGGTCGGGAACATCACCGAGTGGAACAGGCCGACCGAGATCAGCGCCCACATAGCGACGTGGCCGGTGGTGAAGGTGGCGATCAGCATCACGATGGCGGCGCCGATGCTGGCGCCGGCCAGCACGGTTTCGGCCGAGACGGTGCGCATCAGCGCGGCGCCGACGAAGCGGCCGATCATCATGCCGCCCCACAGGATGAACAGGTAGGTCGACGCGGTCTGGTGGTTGACGTTGCCGATTTCAGGCTGCGAGACGAAGTTGATGAACAGGTTGGCCACGCCGATTTCGGCGATCAGGTAAATGAAGATCGCCGGGATGCCGAACACCAGGTTGCGGTGGCGCCACAGCGAGTGCTTGCCGCGCTGTTCCTTGGTTGCACGGCTGGTGCTGGACGATTTCATTTCCGGCAGCGGGAAGCGGGCGATGATGACGGCCAGCACGATCAGCACGCCGGCGACGATCAGATACGGCAGTTGCACCGCCTGGGCGTCGGCCAGGCGCTCGGCCTGGGTCAGCACCTGGCCGGCTTCGAGCGTGCCCGAGCTGGAGCGGCCCAGGATCAGGTAGCCGCCGAACAGCGGCGCGAACGTGGTGCCGAGCGAGTTGAACGCCTGCACCAGGTTCAGGCGCGACGAGGCGGTCTGCGGCGAACCGACGACGGCGACGTAGGGATTGGCGGCCACTTGCAGCAGGGCGATGCCGCA
Source organism: Duganella sp. AC237 (assembly GCF_979254035.1). Classification (NCBI taxonomy): domain Bacteria; kingdom Pseudomonadati; phylum Pseudomonadota; class Betaproteobacteria; order Burkholderiales; family Oxalobacteraceae; genus Duganella; species Duganella sp. AC237. The sequence goes on from NZ_CEEDEW010000003.1 coordinate 2,598,175, forward strand.
GGCGATCACGAACAGCGCGAACAGCGTGACAGGATACGACGGCAGGCGCGCCGCCGGGATCATCATCAGCGAGCCGGCGGCCATAATGCCGAGACCGACCACCATCGATTTCTTGTAGCCGATGCGCTCGATCAGGCGCGCGGACGGGATCGAGGCGACGAAATAAGCGATGAACCAGACGGATTCAATCAGCGTCGTTTGCGTGTAGTTCAGGTCAAATACGCTGCGGAGATGCGGCAGCAGCGTATTGTTAATTACCGTGATGAAACCCCACGTAAAAAACAAACTTGCAAGCAGCGACATCGTCGCACGGTAGCTGACAACGGGAGACGAGGTCGTCTCCATAGTGCGAGCAGATGAAATTGGCGCTGCCATAATCTTTCCTTTCCAACAAGCGGGAGGAATATGGTAGAGCCAATCCCGTTATCTTGCCAATGAATAAATAACAATGTCCTATATCTTTTTCGATATGGCAGATATCACCAGATCGTAGTACTGGTAAAAATGCGGGCTGCAAGCCTGTTTCAGGCCTGCACCTTGTGGTCTTCCGACTGGGCTTTTTCCATCGCTTCGGGCTCCAGTTCCTCGGCCGAGCGGTTCAGGTGCACGAACACGCCCCACGCCGCCAGCAGCACGCCGACGCTGCCGACCAGCGCCGCCACGTACACCAGGCCGGCCAGGTCGTCATGCACGGCGTGGAAGGTCGCCACCAGGCCCTCGATCGCCAACGCCACCACTACCACGACGAAAAAGCGCGACAGGAAGCGCCGCACCCGGGTCGGCGCGCTGATGTCGGCGTCGCGCACCACTTCCTCTTCGATGATGGTCTCGGCGATTTGCAGCGCCACCACGGCGGCGGCCAGGATGCCGATCGCCTCGATCACCTGCTGGGCGGCGGCAAGGCCGATCTCGCCGGTGGCGGCGTCCCAGCCAATGCGCGCGCTGATGGCGATCAGAAACAGTGCGGCGGCCGCGAACAGGAACGCGATCAGCGCGTGGATCGCGCCGAAGGCCGTCAGGAGCTTCTTCATGGGGTATCCTTACAAGTTTCAGTTATTGCTTAATTGTAAGGTGATAGGGCCGTGCCATATGTTCGCTAAGCAGCATATGCTGGGCAATAACAGGCGAGGCCGCCTGAAAAAATCGGAGACGCAAAAAAACGCGCCGGCAGGCCATCGAGGGGATGGTCTGCCGGCGCGCCGGTATGCTGCTGGAGGGCGCGTTGGCCCTCCTCGCTGATTACTTCTTCGCTTTACGACGAGCGACCGCACCCATCAGGGCCAGGCCGCCGAGCATCATGGCGTAGGTTTCTGGCTCAGGCACAGGCGTTGGGATGGCCGACACGGTGGCGCCGTAGCGCGCACCAGCCAGACCGCTGGTGCCGGTGATGCTGACGCTGTAGGTGCCGGCGCTCAGTGGGCCGTTCCAGCTCAGGGTCTGCGAACCGGCGCCGCCGACCAGACCGAAGCTGGTGCTGTTCAGCACAGCTGCGAAATTGCTGATCGAACCTTGGGTGACGGCAAACGTCTGGACTGCCGCGAACGATGTGCTCGACGGCTCCAGCAGCGTGAAGCTCCAGGTGTCGTTGATGGCGGCGTTGGCGCCGAACTTGATCGACGAGCCGAACAGGGTATCGAAACCGGTTGGATCGAGGATGCCCAAGTCATAGGCGGTTGCCGACGCACTAAACGAAGCGGCGGCGAGCACGGCGGTTGCAACAACAGATTTTAATTTCATATTAATCCTCGGCGAAGGTAGGGGGGTATCGGGTGCATCAGGGGTTGGGTGTAACTGAGGCTCATAATAGCATCCTTTGATTTGCAATTTCAACCACATACTTATCGTTTTTACACTTGCTTTCACTTATTTACACATCAGTTGTACGGACGCGTCACTTTCTGTTGCGGCGCAGCAAATCAGCTGGGCAGGTGTCATGTCATTTGAGTATATTTACAACGATAAAAATGATTGGTTGCGTGGCGGAGCGCGTTTTAGGATAGCGTCGCAGGTAATTCGGCACGCAGCCCACCTTTAAGAAAGATGCTTATTTATGTCACTCACACCAATCAAACTTGCCATCGTCGGCGTGGGCAAAATCGTCCATGACCAGCACGTGCCGGCGATCGCGGGCAACACCGATTTCGCGCTGGTCGCCTCGGCCAGCCGCAACAACACCATTGAAGGCATTCCGGGTTTCAAGTCGATCGAGGACATGCTGGCCGCCATGCCGGAGATCGAAGCGGTCTCGCTGTGCATGCCGCCGCAATACCGCTACGCCGCCGCCCACGTGGCGTTGACTGCCGGCAAGCACGTGTTCCTGGAAAAGCCGCCCGGCGCCACCCTGTCGGAAGTGGCCGACCTCGAGGCGCTGGCCGCCGCCAAAGGCGTGTCGCTGTTTACCAGCTGGCACTCGCGCTACGCGCCGGCGGTGCAGCCGGCCAAGGCTTACCTGGCCGAGCACCCGCCTATTCATATGCAGGTGACCTGGAAGGAGGATGTGCGCCACTGGCATCCGAACCAGGATTGGATCTGGCAGGCTGGCGGCCTGGGCGTGTTCGATCCGGGCATCAACGCCTTGTCGATCGTTACCGAAATCCTGCCGTCGCTGGTGTTCCTGACCGGCGCCACCCTGGAATTCCCGGAAAACCGCGACGCGCCGATCGCCGCCGCGCTGCATTTCAAGAACGCCGCCGGCGTGCCCGTCGACGCCGAGTTCGACTGGCGCCAGACCGGCAAGCAGAGCTGGGACATCGTGGTCGGCACCGCGCAGGGCGAGGTCAAGCTCAGCGACGGCGGCGCGCGCCTGTGGATCGCCGGCGCGGAACAGCCGCTCGAGAAGGAAGCCGAATACCCGTCGCTGTACCGCCGCTTCGCCGAGCTGGTCAAAACCGGTCGCTCGGATGTCGACGTGGCGCCGCTGCGCCACGTGGCCGACGCCTTCATGCTGGGCAAACGCAAGGTCGTCGACGCGTTCCACGATTGATGGCCGCCATCACACGACGCGCCGCGGCGCTGGCGGCGGGCCTGCTGCTGGCCGCAATGCAGCATAATGCCGCCCACGCGGCCGCCGGCGGCTTCGCCAAAGGCGCCGATATCAGCTGGATCACCGAAATGGAGGCGGCCGGCCGTCCCTTCCTCAACCGCGACGGCAAGCGTCAGGATTTGTTTGCCACGCTCAAGGAGCAGGGCATGGACGCGGTGCGCCTGCGCGTCTGGGTCGATCCCGCCGACGGCTACAACGGCCTGGCCGACGTGCTGGCCAAGGCCGGGCGCGCCAAGGCCGCCGGCATGCGGCTGATGATCGACTTTCACTACAGCGACAACTGGGCCGATCCGGGCAAGCAATTCAAGCCGGCCGCCTGGAAGGGCTACAGCGTCGCGCAGTTGGCCAAGGCCGTCGGCGAGCATACCCGCAGCACGCTGGCGGCGCTGCGCGATGCCGGCATCACGCCGGAATGGGTGCAAGTTGGCAACGAAACCACGCACGGGATGCTGTGGCCGGAAGGCGCCGCCGGTACGCATATGAAGAACTACGCGCGCTTTGTCGCCAGCGGCTACGATGCTACGAAGCAAGTGTTCCCGGATGCGCAGGTGATCGTGCATATCGATAACTGCCACGACAACCGCCAGTTCCGCTGGAATGTCGACGGCCTGCTGGCCAACGGCGGCAAGTTCGACGTGATCGGCGCATCCGCCTATCCGACCACCGTCAAGGGTGTCGACTGGCGGGCGGCGACGGCGGCCTGCCAGCACAACATGAACGACCTGGCCGCCCGCTACGGCAAGCCGGTCATGCTGGCCGAGGTCGGCGCGCCATGGAACCATCCGGAGGGCAAGGCCATCATTGCCGACCTGATCGCCAAGGTGCGCCAGGTCGACCACGGCAAGGGCGTCGGCGCGTTCTACTGGGAACCGCAGGCTTACAACTGGAAAGGATATCCGATGGGCGCCTTCGACAACAGCGGCAAGCCGACCGCAATCATGGACGCGTTCCGGGACTAGGGCGCCTCTTGGTGGCTCATGAGGGCTCATGAGGGCTCATGATGACTCATGATGGATTACGTGGCAGTAATCCATCATTTGTTTTTTTCACGCGCCACGCCCCCGTTTAGTTTGCTTTGATGTAGATTGGCAAGTTCGATCCATCCATCACGCTTTCTATGTCTTTTCTCACCAAGCGAACATTGTCGCTTCGGCACTTGCTTATCATCCTGACCGCGATCGGACTGCTGCCCATGGCCTTGCTGGGTGTGTGGAGCATCCACGCGGCCAGCCAGTATCAACTGCGGGAACAGGAAAGATCGATGCTCGACCTGGCGCGCGCGCTGTCGAGCGCGGCCGACGCCGAACTCGACGCCTCGGTCGCCATGCTCGCCAGCGCCGCGCGCGCACCGACCTTGATGGCCGGCGACATCGACGGTTTCTATGATGTCGCGTTCGGGCTGGCGGAGGCCCAGGCCGAATGGCAAGCCCTGATTCTGACGGACGACAAGGGCAACGTGCTGTTCAATACCGTGGCGAGGCGGGGCGCGGCGCCGCCCAGGGTGGTCGATACCGAAAGCCTGAAACGGGTCTTGGCCACGCGCCAGCCGGTGGTGGGCCACATCCTGCGCGGGTCACGAGGCCGCGCGGCGTTCCCGGTGCGCATTCCGGTGATCGACGACGACGGCGCGCTGTACACGCTCACCGCCGTGATCCGGCCCGACCGCATCGTGCAGATGATCCAGCGCCAGAGCATGCCGGAGGGCTCGGTCATTTCGATTATCGACGCCGCCGGCAAGATCGTGGCGCGCTCGCGCAACCACGAAGGCACGGTCGCCGGCGTGCCCAGCGCGTCGCTGATGCAACTGATCGGCAGCGCCAAGTCCGAAAACGTCGGCACCGCCGCGACGCTCGAGGGCGACGAGGTGGTCTCGGCCTACACCACCTTGTCGCATTACGGCTGGACGGTGGTGGTGGGACAGCCGGCCGAGCAGTTGCGCACGGCCGCCTACCAGCGCCTGGCCGTCTACGGCGCCGGCATCCTGGTCTCGCTGGGCGCCTGCATCGGCATCGCCTCGCTGCTGTCGGCGCGCATCGTCACCACCATCAAAGGGCTGCAAACGGGGGCGGCGGCGCTGGGCACCGGCGCCCCGGTCACCGTGGTGCCGTCGCGCATCGCCGAATTCCAGTTGATCGGCGCGGCGCTGGAGGAGGCCGAGCGCCAGCGCGCCGCGCAGGAGCGCGAGCGGGCGCTGCTGCTCGATTCGCTGCAGCGGGCGATGGAAAACCAGGAGGCGGCGCTGACGCGGGCGCGCGAGGCGGGCCGCGCCAAGGACGAGTTCCTCGCCGTGCTGGGCCATGAATTGCGCAACCCGCTCAGCCCCATCGTCACCTCGCTCGACCTGATGGACATGCGCGACGAGCCGGGCGCGCGGCGCGAACGCGCCGTGATGCGGCGCCAGACCAACCACCTGCGGCGGCTGGTCGACGACTTGCTCGACGTCTCGCGCATCACCTCGGGCAAACTGCGCATCGACGCCAGACAGGTCAATTTCGCCGACGTGGTGCGGCACGCGGTGGCCGCTTCGCCCCAGCCGGTGACGCTGTCGGCGCCGCCGGCGCTGTGGGTGCGCGGCGACGACAGCCGCCTGACCCAGGTGCTCAACAACCTGCTGTCGAACGCGGTGCGCTTCGGCAGCGACGACACGCGCGTGTCGCTGGCGGCCGACGGCGGCCAGGCGCGCCTGGTGGTCAGCGACAACGGCATCGGCATGGGCCGCGACCTGCTGGCGCGGGTGTTCGAACCGTTCATGCAGGCGCCGCAGACCTTGGAGCGCCGCACCGGCGGGCTGGGACTGGGGCTGGCGATCGTGCGCAAGCTGGTCGAGCTGCACGGCGGCACCGTCACGGCCGACAGCGACGGTACTGGCCGGGGCAGCCGCTTCGAGGTGGTGCTGCCGCTGAGCGAGGCGGCGGCCGACGCGCCGCAGGACGCGCCGCGCGGCGCCAGCGCCGGGGTGCGCGTGCTGCTGGTGGACGACAACGTCGACGCCGCCACGTCCGGCGCGGCGCTGCTCGAACAGCTGGGCCACGAGGTGCGCGTGCTGCACAGCGCGGAGGCGGCGCTGGCGCAGTTCCGCCAGTACGCGCCGGCGGTGGCCATCCTCGACATCGGCCTGCCGGACATGGACGGCTACGCGCTGGCGGCGGCGATGCGGCGCGCGCAGGGCGGCGCGCCGCTAAAGCTGGTGGCGCTGACCGGCTACGGGCAAAAGGAGGATGTCGAACGGGCCGCCGCGGCCGGGTTCGACCTGCACCTGACCAAGCCGGCCAGCGCCGAGGAGCTGGAACGGGCGGCCAGCGTGACCGGGTGACGGGCCGCCCGTCTAGCCGTGCAGGGCGCGTTCGCGGCCGACCGCGTAGCCCTGCGCGAAGTCGATGCCGATGCTGCCGATCACATCCAGGGTGACCGTGTCCTCGACGTACTCGGCGATCGTCTGGATGCCGATCACCTGGCCGACCTTGTGAATCGCCTCGACCATCGCCCGGTGCACCGGGTTTTCGGCGATGCCGCGGATGAAGGAGCCGTCGATCTTGAGAAAGTCGACCGGCAGCGATTTCAGATAGCCGAACGACGACAGGCCGCTGCCGAAATCGTCGAGCGAAAACCGGCACCCGAGCAGCTTGAGCCGCGCCATCAGCTCCTGCGCCTTGGGCAGGTTGCGGATCGCCGCCGTCTCGGTGATCTCGAAGCAGATCTGCGCCGGGTCGACGCCGTGGTCGACGAACTGGTCGATGATGAATTGATGCAGCTTGTCGTCGTTCATCGACGGTCCGGACAGGTTGACCGCGTACAGCGGCCGCGTGCCGTTGCCCGGCGTCCCGGCCGCCTGCGCTGCGGCGATATGCCGGCACACCGCGCGGATGACCCAGCGGTCCAGCATCGGCATCATATGGTAGCGCTCGGCGGCCGGGATGAAGCGGTCGGGCCGGATCACCTCGCCGGCGTCATCCTTGAGCCGCAACAGGATTTCCTCGTGGGGCTGCGGATTGCCCTGCAGGCCGCTGATCGGCATCGAATACAGTGTGAAGCGGTCGTGCTGCAAGGCGTCGTTCAGGCGCGGCACCCACATCATTTCGGTGTGCCGCCGCGCCAGCGCCGCGTCGCTCTCGGAATAGACGTGGATGCGGTTGCGGCCCTGGTCCTTGGCCATGTAGCAGGCCTCGTCGGCCGCGACCAGCAAATCGCTGACGGACTTGCTGTCGGCGCTGATCTCGACCATGCCGATGCTGGCGCCGATCTCGAAGCTGTGCTCGTCCCAGACGAAGCGGAAATCCTTGACCAGCTGGCGGATCTCCTCGGCGATCAGGCGCGCCTGGTCGAACTTGCAATAGCCGAGCAGCACGGCGAGCTCGTCGCCGCCAAGGCGTGCCAGCACGTCGCTGTCGCGCATTTTCTCCTGCAGCAGGTTGGCCAGGATCTGCAGCAGCGCGTCGCCGGCGGCGTGGCCGGCCGTGTCGTTGACCAGCTTGAACCGGTCCAGGTCGATGTACAGCAGCGCGTGCGTGTGGTCGTCGTGTTTGGACACGTGCAGCGCGTGGGCGACGTGCCGCTCGAACTCGCGCCGGTTGCACAGGCCGGTCAGCACGTCGTGGCTGGCGTGCCAGGATAGCTGGCTCGACAGGGCGCGCTGGTGGGTGACATCGCGGAACACCAGCACCGCCCCCAGCATGTCGCCGTTGGTCTGGCGGATCGGCGCGGCGGTGTCCTCGACGGCGATGCGGCGGCCGTCGCGCGTGACCATCATCGCGTGCGCGGACAGGCCGACCGCCTCGCGCTTGAGCAGGCATTTGTAGACGGCGTGCTCGATGGGCAGGCCGCCGGCCTCGTCGACGAGCGGCAGCACCTCGCTGACGTCGCGGCCGGCGGCGCGCGCGCGCGTCCAGCCGGTCAGCCGCTCGGCCGCGCCATTGAGATAGCGGGTGGTGCCGTATTGATCGGTGGTGATGACGCCGTCGCCGATGCAATCGAGGGTCACCTCGGCCATGCGTTCGCGGTCCCGGGCGACGCGTTCCTGCTCGACCACGGCGCTCACGTCCCAGATCAGCCCAAGCGTGCGCACCGGCGCGCCCTGGTCGTCGCATAATATCTTTGCCTGGGCGCGCAGCCAGCGCAGCGCGCCATCGGCCGAATGCAGCCGGTAGCCGACCTGGTAGTCGCCGCGCGCGTCGATCGTGCCTTGCATGGTATCGAGCAGCGCCTCGCGGTCGTCCTCGTGCACCATCGCCAGGAACCGCCGGAACGGCTGCTCGGTCTCCTGCGCGGGCAGGCCGATCATGGCGGCGCCGCGCGCCGACCACAGAATCGTGCCCTCGACCGCCCGTCCATTGACGACGGTGGCGTCCCAAATGGCCATGCCGGCCGCGTCGATCGCCATGCGCGACCGCAATTCATGCTCATCCATGCTCATCCTGTCACCTAGCGCGTTGATACAACTCAATACTGGTGCTTTTTTCGAAGAAGCAATTGATCAAACGCAAACGAACACGTAAAACGGGGGCGAATCGGCGGAAAGTTGGCGGAAACGAATGGCGAAAGGCCTGGGCGCCGCCGTCCGGTTATACTGCCGGGTGTGCGGCGGCAGTGGCCCGCCAGCGGCAAGTCATTCGGGGGATAGATGGTGCAGCAGGTGACGGCGGGGACCGGTGCGACGGCGTCTGCGGACGATTTGAGCTGGCTGTCCGGCGGCGGCGAAATGGGGCAACTGATCCGCTCGATGGACTGGTCCGCGACCGCGCTCGGGCCGCTCTCGGGCTGGCCGCAAAGCCTGCGCACCTCGGTCAGCCTGTGCCTGTCGTCGACCTTCCCGATCCTGGTGGCCTGGGGCCCGGACGACATCCAGATCTACAACGACGCCTACCGTCCGATCTGCGGCGCCAAGCATCCGGAGGCGATGGGCGCGCCGTTCAAGATCTGCTGGGCCACGGCGCTGCCGGTGGTGGGCGATGCCTTCGACCGCGCCCACGCCGGCGAGGGTGTCTACATCCGCGACCAGCGCATGTTCCTGGACCGCTACGGCTACCTTGAAGAAGCGTTCATGACGTTCTCGTTCTCGCCGATCCGGGTCGAATCGGGCAATGTCGGCGGCATTTTCCACCCGATCACCGAATCGACGGCGCAGGTGCTCAATGCCCGCCGCACGCAGAACCTGCGCGACCTGACCGGCCGCATCGCCCGCTCGCGCACCATCGCCGAGCTGGCGGGGCTGATGGAACCGGACAGCGACACGCTGGCGCTGGACGTGCCGTTCATGCTGCTGTATGAACTGGTGGAAGCGGGGCCTGAGAAGGGCGCCGCCAGCCTGCGCCTGCGCGGGTGCACCGGCCTGCCCGCCGGCAGCGCGCTGGCGCCGGCCGAGGTGGCCGCGGACTCGGGCGATGGCTGGGATTTCGCCGCCGCGCTGGCGCTGGCCGACGGCCGCCACATCGACGACCTGGCGCGCCGCTTCGGCGCCTTCGAGTGCGCGCCGTATCCGGAAGCGCCGGCCGGCGCCATGCTGCTACCGCTGTTCGTGGCCGGCAGCGACCAGCCTTACGGCATGCTGGTGGCCGGCGTGAGCGCCCGGCGCGCGCTCGACGACGACTACCGCAATTTCTATGAACTGCTGCGCGCCGCCTTCAACACCGCCATCGGCAATGTGCTGGCATACGAGCAGGAGCAGCGCCGCGCCGCCGCGCTGGCCGAAATCGACAAGGCCAAGACGGCATTCTTTTCCAACGTCTCGCACGAATTCCGCACCCCGCTGACCTTGATCCTGGGGCCGCTGGAGGACGCGCTGGCCGACGCCGGCGAACCGCTGGCGCCGCGCCAGCGCGAGCGCATCGACCTCACCAACCGCAACGCGCTGCGCCTGCTCAAGCTGGTCAACTCGCTGCTGGACTTTTCGCGCATCGAGGCCGGCCGGGTGCAGGCCCGCTACGCCCCGGTCGACCTGGCGCGGCTGACGGCCAACCTGGCCAGCGTGTTCACCGCCGCGATGGACAAGGCCGGCCTGGCCTACCACGTCGACACGCCGGCGCTGGCCGCGCCGGTCTACGTCGATCTGGACATGTGGGAAAAGATCGTCTTCAACCTGCTGTCGAACGCCTTCAAGTTCACGCTGTCGGGCGCGGTGACGGTGACCCTGGCGCCCGGCGCCGACGGCCGCACGGCGCGCCTGACGGTGCGCGACACCGGCAGCGGCATTCCGGCGGCCGAGCTGCCCAAGGTGTTCGAGCGTTTCCACCGCGTCGAGGGTGTGCAGGGGCGCAGCTATGAAGGCACCGGCATCGGCCTGGCGCTGATCCAGGAGCTGGTGCGCCTGCACGGCGGCGGCATCGGCGTCGAGAGCGAAGTCGGCGTCGGCACCGCCTTCCACGTCGACATTCCGTTCGGCGCCGCGCACCTGCCGCCGCAGTACGTGGTGGCGCTGCCGGACCGCGACGACGACGCCCGCATGGGCGCCGCCTTCGTCGAGGAGGCGCTGCGCTGGCTGCCCGACGAACCGGCCGCCCCCCGGCCGGCGATGCCACGCCCGCGTTGGCGTTGGCGCCGGCGCCCATCGCGGCGGCGCGCGCGCGCATCCTGGTCGCCGACGACAACCAGGACATGCGCGGCTACGTGCGCACGCTGCTCGAGCGCGAGTACATCGTCGAGACCTGCGCCGACGGCGAGGCGGCGATGGAGGCCATCCTGCGCGATCCGCCCGACCTGCTGCTGAGCGATGTGATGATGCCGCGCCTCGACGGCTTCGGCCTGATGCGGCGCATCCGCGAGCACCCGGCGGTGGCCGGCCTGCCGATCATCCTGCTGTCGGCGCGCGCCGGACAGGAGGCCAAGATCGAGGGCCTGGAGGCGGGCGCCGACGATTACCTGGTCAAGCCGTTCGCGGCCAACGAGCTGCTGGCGCGCATCCGCAACCACATCGAGCTGGCGCGCGAGCGGCGGCAGGCCACCATCGCGTTGCGCCAGCGCGAGGAGTATTTCCGCTCGCTGGTGAACGCGTCGCCGGCGATGATCTGGACCACCGACGCGAGCGGCCATCGCGATTTCCTGAGCCAGCGCTGGTCCGACTACACCGGCCGTTCGCTGCACGAGGACCTGGGGCGCGGCTGGCTGGAACTGATCCACGCCGACGACGCCGCACGGGTGGAGGAAGCCTACAGCGCCGCCTTCGGCAAGGCCGCGCCGTTTTCCGTCGACTACCGCCTGCGCAACCGCCACGGCGCCTTCCGCTGGATGATCGACGCCGGCGCGCCGCGTTTCGACCAGGACGGCAAACTGCTCGGCCACATCGGCACGCTGGTCGATGTCCACGAGCGGCGCCTGCTGCAGGACCGTTTCGCCAACGTCACGCGCGCCAGCGGCATCGGCGTCTGGTACGCCGACGCGCCGCTGTCGCTGATGCAGCCCAACGCCCAGCTGCGCAAACAATTCGGCCTGCCGGCCGAGGGGCCGGTGACGATGGCGCAGTTCTACCTGCGCGTGCACCACGAGGACCGGGCCCGCGTCGAAGGCGACTTCCATAGCGCGATGATCGAGGGCGTGGCCTACGACGACGAGTTCCGCATTGCGCTGACCGTCGCGTCCACGGCGGCACAGGCGACGGCGCGCTGGATACGCATGATCGCCTGGTGCCAGCGCACGGAGGGGAAGGAGGGCGGCGTGGCCCATTTCGACGGCGTCACGCTCGATGTCTCGGACCAGAAAAGCGGCGAGCACGAACTGCGCGCGATGACGGCCGAGCTGTCGCAGGCCAACCAGGCGCAGCGCGAATTCCTGGTGACCCTGGCGCACGAACTGCGCAACCCGCTGGCGCCGATCCGCAGCGGCCTGGAAATGATGCGCGCGCACGACCTGGCGCGCGACGAGTTCGAACGCGTGCGGGCGATGATGGAGCGCCAGGTCGGCCACCTGGTGCATCTGGTGGACGACTTGCTGGACCTGGCGCGCATCGCGCGCGGCAAGGAGGTGCTGGTGCACAGCCTGGTGGACCTGGACAAGGTGGTGCGCGGCGCGGTCGAGATCAGCACGCCGCTGATGGATGCCAAAGCCCACCGCCTGCTGGTGTCGGCGCCGTCGAACGCGCCGCCGGTGTGGCTGGACGCGCACCGCGTGGCGCAGGTGATCGGCAACCTGCTCAACAACGCCGCCAAGTACACGCCCGACGGCGGCACCATCGAGTTGATGGCGGTGGTCGAGGCCGGGGAGTTGACGGTGACGGTGCGCGACAACGGCGTCGGCATCCCGGCCGAGGCCTTGCCGACCGTGTTCGACATGTTCACCCAGGTGCCCGGCAGCGAGGGCCAGGCGCAAGGCGGGCTCGGCATTGGCCTGAACCTGGTGCGCCGGCTGGTCGAGCTGCACGGCGGCGAGGTCTTCGCGCACAGCGGCGGCGCCGGACAGGGCAGCGCGTTCACCTTGCGCCTGCCGGTGACGCCGTCGCTGGCGGCCGAGACGATGGCCTTGTCGGCGCCGGAGGCACAGCCGGCCCCGGCTGTGCGGCGCATCGACGAGGCGTCGGCCAGCAGCCTGCGGGTGCTGGTGGTCGACGACAACGTCGACGCCGCCGAGACCCTGACCGCGTTGCTGGAGTTCAAGGGCCATACGGTGGGGGTGGCGCACGACGGTCCGCAGGCGCTGGCGGCCGCGCTTGCGCTGTTGCCGCAGGTAGTGTTCCTCGACATCGGCCTGCCGGGCATGAGCGGCTACGAGGTCGCGCGCGAGTTGCGGGCGACGCCGGCCTTGGACGGGGTCACCTTGATCGCGCTGACGGGCTGGGGCACGGACGCCGACCGCCTCAAAACGGACGCGGCCGGGTTCGACCACCATTTGACCAAACCGGTCAGTTTCGACGAGATATTGCGCATGCTCACCGAGCTCGAGCGCAAGCGAAATAGCTGACGCGGTCGCGGGGGCGGACAAAAGCGGTAACGGAAATGCGTCTATCGTGTGGTGCCTCACACATGCAAGACGAATTACCGCCGCGCGCGATTGAAAAATTCTAGTTTTGCCTAGTAAAATGTTGATAATAAAGCATTTCTAGCAAGGAGTTGTCTGTCATGTCTCAGCCCAAACCCTACGATCCGAACGCAATGCTCGACACCATCCTGGCGAAAATGCAGCTGCGCAATGACGCAGCCCTGTCGCGCTTGCTGGAAATCCAGGCCCCCGTGATCAGTAAAATCCGTCATCACCGCATGCCGGTCAGCGGCGCGCTACTGGTGCGCATCCACGAGGCCACCGGCCTTAGCGTGCGCACTTTGCAGGACCTGATGGGCGACCGCCGCAGCAAGTTCCGCCTGTCCTCGGCCCAGGGCCGCGCCGGCGCCCAGACCGACACCGCCGCCGGTGCCGAATGACGTTGCCTGCGACGGTAGCCGGTGACGAGATGTTGGCGCTGGCCGCACTGCTGCGCAAACGCGGATACCGCTTCACCACCGTTACACCGGCCACTCACGGCCGCGTATTGAATCGCCCGGTCGGGCAGACTGCGCCGTGCCTGCGCGATATCTTCGGCTGGAGCAAGCCCTTCACCGCCGACCAGATCGACGCGACGATCCTGTCGCAGATGCAAAAAGCGGGCGTGCTGCGCGACGACGGCGGCATGCTGCGCAGCACCGTGCGCGCCTCGACCATCGGCGAGCATCTTTACTTTCACTCCGCCTATCCGACCGGCGACGCCGAGTCGGTGTTCCTGGGGCCGGACACCTACCGCTTCGTGCGCGCGGCCGGCCAGGTGCTCGACCAACTCGGCGACGGTTCCGGCGCCGGCGTGCGGCGCGCGGCCGACATCGGCTGCGGCGCCGGGCCGGGCGCCATCATGCTGGCCAAGCGCTTTCCGGAGGCGCAGATCTATGCCGTCGACATCAATCCGCGCGCGCTGGCGCTGGCCGAGGTCAACAGCCGGCTGGCAGGCGCCGCCAACGTCGCCTGCGTGCACAGCGACATGCTGTCGGCCTTGGACGGCGAGTTCGACCTGATCATCTCCAATCCGCCGTACCTGCTCGACGCCGAACAGCGCGCCTACCGCCACGGTGGCGGCGAACTGGGCGCAGGTTTGTCGCTGCGCATCGTCGAGGCGGCGATCGCGCGGCTGGCGCCGGGCGGCACCCTGCTGCTGTACACCGGCGTGGCGATCGACAACGGCGAGGACCCGTTCCTGCGGCAGGCCGGCCTCATGCTCGAAGCGGCGCGGCTTTCGTGGAAGTACGAGGAAATCGATCCCGACGTGTTTGGCGAGGAGCTCGATACCCCGGCCTATGCCGGCGTCGACCGCATCGCCGCCGTCATGCTGCTGGCCCGAAAGGGTGCTGCTTAGTGAAGATATTGTGATGAAGATATTGTGATGAAGGTTTTATGATGAAGGTATTACGGCAGCGCTTGCTGCGGGGCGCCAACCTGTATAGCCGCTTTCCGTGCATTGTCGCGACCATCGCGTTCGATGCGACCGATGTGCCGCCGGCGGACGTCGCCGCCGCCGTGGCGCGGCAATTGGCGTCGCCTTTGCCTTCGCCGGCGAGCGCCGATGTCGGCCAGCTGGTGGCGCAGGTCGCGTTGCAACTGCAGCGCGCATGCGGCCACGCGCTCGATTTCGCCCACGCCGAAGCGCTGTCGCCCGGTTCGGCGCGGCGCCGCGTGGTGATCCAGTACGCGCTCGAGCACGTGGCGCAGCGGGCGCTGTCGATTTCGCTCGATATCGTCGGCGCCGCCATGCGCGGCGAGATCTACGATGTCGCCGGGGCGCTGGCCGCGCTGCGCGCGCTGGCGGCCGGTCTGGCGCTGCCGCCGCGCATCGGCGAACTGGCGGGACTGGCGCGCGCGCTTGGGATTCCCGTGCTGCGCGCCAGCGAGCACGCCGATCTCGTCCAATTCGGCTGGGGCAGCCGGCAGTGGCGCTTCGTCGATGCGCCGGTGGCCGACACGCCGCTGCTGACCAACACCGTCGTGCGGGACCGCCTGTTGACGCGGGCGTTGATGGTCGAGGCGAATATCGAGGTCCCGGCCGGCACCACCGTCAACCGGCTCGAGGACGCGCTGCGCGTCGGCCGCCGTTACGATTGGCAGGCGGTGGTCAAGAGCCGCCAGGTCACCGGCGACAACCGTCAATGGCGCTGCACCAGCGAGGCCGAGCTGACGGCGGCGTTCGCGCTGGTGCACGCGGCCGGTGGCGATGTCGTCATCGACAGCTTTGAAGACGGCCCGCTCGCCATCGTGCCGGTGGGCCCGGACGGCGCCCTGCACGCGTCGGCCGATGTGCGCCATCTGTGCGCCGGCGCGGCCGCCAAGCTGGGACTGGCCGAGGCGCGCGTCAGCGTCGTCGAGAGCGGGGTAGGGCCGCTGGTGACCGCCATCAGCGGCGGCCACGCGTCGGCCGACGTCGCCGATGCCGCCACGCGGGCGCGCCTGATGCTGGCGCAGCCGGACCAGGGCCGCATCCCGCTGATCGCGGTCACCGGCACCAACGGCAAGACCACCACCACGTTGATGATCGCGCATGCGGTCCGGCTGGCGGGGCTGCGCACCGGCCACACAACCACCCAAGGGATCTTCATCGGCGAGCGGATGGTCGGCCACGGCGACTGCACCGGTTACTGGTCGCACCGCACCGTGCTCGGTTCCCCCGACGTCGATTTCGCCGTGCTCGAGACCGCGCGCGGCGGCCTGCTCAAGCGCGGCCTGGCGTTCGACGCCTGCTCGGTGGGCGTCATGCTCAACGTCTCGGACGACCACCTCGGCCTCGATGGCGTGGAGACCATCGAGGATCTCGCGCGCGTCAAGTCGACGGTGATCGCGGGCGCGCGAACGGCTGTGCTCAACGCCGACGACCCGCATTGCGTGGCCGCGCGCGCGCGCCTGGCGCCGGACGCCGCCACCATTTTCTTTTCGATGAACCCGGCCAACGCCAGCTTGCTCGCGCATCTGGCCGACGGCGGCTGCGGCGTGTGGCTGCAGGACGAGACGATCGTGCTGGCCGAGGGCGCCGGCGGCGCCGTTCAGCCGGTCATCGGCGCGGACGCGATTCCGGCCACCGTCGGCGGCATGGCCCGCTATAACATCGCCAACAGCCTGGCGGCGACCGCCGCGTTATACGCGGCCGGTTTCAGCGCCGCGCATATCGCCGCGGCGCTGGCCAGTTTCGTTTCCGACGCCGCGACCAATCCCTTGCGCTCGAATATCTTCGCGGTGCGCGACTTCCACATCGTGCTCGATTACGCGCATAACCCGGCGGCCTACGCGGCGCTGGGCGCGATGGCGCGCGGCATGGCGGCACGGACGCCGGGCGCGCGTGTGTTCGGCGTGGTGACGTCGCCGGGCGACCGGCGCGACGCCGACCTGCGCCGCATCGGCGAGACCTGCGCAGAAGCGTTCGACGTGCTGTTCGTCTACGAGTCGCTGGCGCGTGGCCGGCCGGCGGGCGAGGCGGCAGCTGTCATCGGCGAAGGCGTGGGCTCGGCGGCCGCGCGGCCGGTAAGTATGCAAACCTTTGGAGGCGCGGCCGAGGCGTTGCGCGGCGCTTACCGCCAATGCGGCGCAGGTGATGTGCTGGTGTTCGCCTGCGGCACCGCTGTCTCGACCTTGATCGAGGGCGTGCGCGCGATCGACCCTGAGGGCGCCGCCGCGATCGAGTCGCAACTGGGCGGCGGCTCGGACTGACCCGATTTTGTAGGGAGGATTAGGCGGAACGCCGTAATCCGCCATGAGCCGTCGACGGCTCATGGCGGATTACGCTCCGCTAATCCGCCCTACGCGGTCTTTGGTTCAGACCTTGGCTTCGACGCCTGGCGTGGCGTCGCGCACCAGGAAAGCGGTGGTGGTCGAGGGCAGGTTTTGCAGCAGCCAGGCGGCCATCGCCTGCTCCTGCTTGAGGATGGCCTCGCACACGGCCTGCGTCTGGGTGTCGCCGGCCACGCCGGCGGCGGCGATCAGCGCCGTGTAGCTGGCGATCTCCAGGTTCTCGAAGATGTAGCCGGCCATGGCGCCCTTGACAACTTCGTCGCTGGCGAACATGCCGCCGACGGCCTGGCCGAACGCCATCATCTTGCCGCCCATGTCCTTGATGATCGAGGGGCTGCTGCCCAGCCGGGACAGGCAGGCCTCAAGCTGCTCGCGCTGCCACCGTGTTTCCTCGATGTGCTGGACGATGCGCTCGCGCAGCGCCGGATAGTGTTCCAGCCGCGAGGCCTGGGCCTCGAGCATGGACTCGGCCTGCTGTTCCATCCCGTGCGCGTCGCGCAGCCAGTCGACCAGATTTTCGTTTGCGGAATTCGTCATCATGTCACTCCATAGTGTGGGGTTCAGGAAAGCGCGGTGTCGAGCACCATCATCACGATGAAGCCGATCACCAGCGCGCAAGAGGCGGTCTTGCAATGGCCATGGCGGTGCGCCTCGGGCACGACGTCGTGGCAGATTACATACAGCATGGCGCCGGCCGCGCTGGCCAGGCCCCACGGCAGGAAGCGGGCGCTGGCCTCGATCAGCAGCGCGCCGCTGACCGCGGCCAGCGGTTCGACCAGCCCCGATACGGCGCCCAGCACGGCGGAAAATACGCGGCCGTAGCCGACCGAGCGCAGGGCGATGGCCACCACCAGCCCTTCCGGGATGTCCTGGATGGCGATGCCCATCGCCAGGGTGTGGGCCTTGGCCGCGTCGACGCCGCCGTAGCCGACGCCGATCGCCAGGCCTTCGGGCAAGTTGTGGATCGCCACCGCGCCGACGAACAGCCAGGCGCGCGTCATGGCGGTGGTGTCGGTGCGGACCGCGCCGTCGCCCAGCACGTGCTCCGAACGCACCAGGTAACCGAGCAGCATCACCAACAGCATGCCGAGCAGGATGCCGCCGCCAACCGTCATGCTGGCGACGGCCGAGCTGGCCCCGGCGCTCTTGCTGGCATTAATCGCCGGCAGCACCAGCGAGAACGACGTCGCCGCCAGCATAATGCCGCCGCCGAGGCCGAGCGCGGCGTCATAGGTGCGCTGCGAGAATTTCTGCGCCAGCAGCACGGGCAGGGTGCCCACCGCCGTGGCGGCGGCGGCCCACAGGCCGGCTGTCAGCGCCAGTTGTGCCGGAGCTGGCAGCGACGCGATCGCCAGCGCCAGGTCGCGCGTGAGCAGCAGTGTGCCGAGGACGCCGATGAAGGCGCCCATGGCGAGGCGCCAGGTGGGGCGGTGGCCGGATCTGAGCATGGGGTTCATTTCTCTGGTTTTCTCCTGATGGTGCGGCCATCTTATGGCGGCTGCAAAGCCGCGTCTGTCGGTGCGCAACGCTTGCAGATGTAAGACGGCGCTCGCACGGTTTTGTTTAGCCCCCCGGGCATCCGGCCACTCCGGCTCAGCTCAGCGGACGCTGGCCGTCGCCGCCGCGGCCATCGGCGCCGGGCGGAAGGCCGGCCGGGTCGATGGCCGCGTCCAGCCCGTCATCGTCGTCCGGCGCCCCGGCCGCCATCCCCGGCGCCATGCCAGCACCCAGCTCGGCCCCGGTCACCGGTTCGACGGCCGGATTGGACATGGTGCGCGCAGCCATCTGGCTCAGCACCGTTTCCTCCATCGACGTCAGGCCGACGCGCGCGCCGCCATCGCCGCCGTCGACGGCCATCTGCTGCGCGGGATCGCTGACGACGCGCCATTTCGGTCCGCTGTTCCACGGCCCCTGCATTTCCGGCCCGCCCTGCGACATATTGAAGTAGACGCTGGTGAACTCGGCCCGGCCCGGACGTTTACCCGGCGGGAAGTTCGGCTCGATCGCGTACAGCGCTTTCTCGAACGACTTCTGATGGGCGATCTCGCGCGTCATCAGGAAACCGAGCGCCTCCTTGACGCCGGGATCGGTGGTCAGGTTGATCAGGCGTTCGTAGACGATCTTGGCGCGCGCCTCGGCCGCGATGTTCGAGCGCAGGTCGGCCGTCGGCTCGCCGATGGTGTCGATGTAGGCGGCCGTCCATGGCACGCCGCCCGAATTGACCAGCGGCGCGCCGGCGCCGTACAGCACCTGCGTGAGGTGGCTGTCGTTGCCGGCACCGGTGATCGAGCGATACAGTTCGCCTTCCTCCTCGACGCCCTCGGCCAGGCGGCCTTTGGCGCCCTTGTTGAGCATGCAGACGATGTTGCCGATGACTTCGAGGTGGCTCAGTTCCTCGGTGGCGATATCGAACAGCATGTCCTTGCGGCCTGGATCGTCCTCGGCGACCGCCTGCGTGAAGTAGCGCATGGCGGCGGCCAGCTCGCCTTGCGGTCCGCCGAATTGTTCGAGCATCAGATTGGCCAGGCCGGGATTGGTCTCGCTGACGCGCACCGTGTACTGCAACCGCTTATTGTGAGCAAACATACTTTTCTCCTGTTGGTTGGCGAACGGGTGTTGAGCGCGATGCCGAGCCCGATACCGAACTCATGCATCGAACGACCATGCTATGTCGTCGGCGCGACGGGTGACATCGGCGCGCGGCCCCCGCTGATGTAAGACTGCGCTGGCAAAATTTTCCCACCACAAATATGCAGTGGCAGCGCACGGAATTGTTGAGTAATTCAGGTCGAATGCAATCAAAAACCGTCGGTCAAAAAACGCCAGCGCATTCCTACTTGATGATGTCGCATGCGCCGATAGGTGCCGTTGTTCGTCACGCTTAAGATGACCTTTCTCGAGTTTGCTTCTGCAAAACGGCAGACCGATTCCTTAGTTTCATCAACCATCAATCAGGAGAAGAATCATGGCTAATTCGAACCAAGGTAATGGCGGCAACCAAG
Organism: Duganella sp. AC237; assembly: GCF_979254035.1. Classification (NCBI taxonomy): domain Bacteria; kingdom Pseudomonadati; phylum Pseudomonadota; class Betaproteobacteria; order Burkholderiales; family Oxalobacteraceae; genus Duganella; species Duganella sp. AC237. The sequence goes on from NZ_CEEDEW010000003.1 coordinate 2,617,936, forward strand.
GCGGCAACAAGGGCAACAAGCAGTCCGATGGCACCAGCGCACGTGGTTTCGCGTCGATGGATCCTGAGCAGCAACGCGAGATCGCGTCCGAAGGCGGCCGCGCGGCACACGCCGCCGGCACGGCCCACGAATTCACGTCGGAAGAGGCGCGTCGCGCCGGCAGCATGAGCCACAAAAACGACGGCAACAAGCAAAGCGCTTCGAGCTCGGGCTCGGGTTCCGGTGGCGGCAATGAAGGCGGCGGCAAGGGCGGCTCGGGTGGTTCGGGCGGCACGCGCGGCGGTACGCCGGAGCAGCATGCCGAGGCTGGCCGTCAAAGCCACAAGAACGACCGCAAGTAAGCTGGTCTTCTAGTTTGCCAAAAGCTCCGGCAGGTTTGCCGGAGCTTTTTTTCGTTTGTACCTTTGCCGCATCGTCCTTGCCGAAATTGCTTGACAATAAGGTAAGGTGATTCTAAAGTGATATCACTTTGATGTCATCTACCTGAGGAGCAATCGAGCATGAATGGTGCAAACACTCGCCGCGAAACGGCGTTCTCATCGACGAATGGTTACCTGGCCGCTTGCGCCGGCATCGTTTTACTGTTGGGCGGCGCGTTCCTGTTCAAGACGGCGATCGGGGACGGCGCCGGTATCTCCGCGCTTTTCGGCGCGATCGCGCTTGTGCTGGCGGGACTGTTCTTCATGCTGGGCTTGTACATGCTGCAGCCCAACGAGAGCGCCATCCTTACCCTGTTCGGCAAGTACATCGGCACCGACCGCAGCGAAGGCTTGCGCTGGGCGTTCCCCTTATACGTCAAGCGCCGCCTGTCGCTGCGCGCGCGCAATTTCAACGCGCCCACGCTCAAGGTCAACGACAAGCGCGGCAATCCGGTGGAGATCAGCGCGGCCATCGTCTGGCGCGTGCGCGACACCGCCCAGGCCGTGTTTGAAGTGGACGATTTCGAGCGCTACGTCTCGATCCAGGCCGAGGCGGCGCTGCGCCATCTCGCCTCCCAATATGCGTATGACGAGGCCGAGGATTTGTCCGCTGGCGAAACCACGCTGCGCGGCGGCATGGACGTGGTCGTCGACGCCCTCAAGTGCGAGCTCCAAGCGCGCTTCGAAGAGGCCGGCGTGCAGGTGGTAGACGCCAAGCTCACCCATCTGGCCTACGCTCCCGAGATCGCCCAGGTGATGCTGCGCCGCCAGCAGGCCGAGGCGATCATCAGCGCCCGCTCCAAGATCGTGCACGGCGCCGTCAGCATGGTCGAATCCGCGCTGAAGGGCCTGTCGGAGCGCGGCATCGTCGAGCTGGACGACGAGCGCAAGGCGGCGATGGTCAGCAATCTTCTCGTGGTACTGTGCTCCGACAAGGAAACCCAGCCGATCATCAACACCGGCACCCTCTACAACTAGCGGCCCAGCATGGCGAGTCCCGGTAAAAAAGCTTATCCGCTGCGTATCGATCCCGCGTTGTGGGAGGAGTTGCAACGCCTGGCCGCGCGCGACCTGCGTAGCGTGAACGCGGAAATCGAGTTCCTGCTGCGCGAGGGCCTGGCCCGGCGCGGTGTGAAGATCAAAGAGGACAACGGTAAAGCCGACGATTCCGGCAGCGAGTAGCGAACGCTCTCAGCTTCGGCGCCGGCCGTGAATAACCCCGGGGTCATGAATAACCCCGGGGTCAGGTCCGACATTCGGACATTTGGGAACGTTTTGTACGCTGAAAAGTTCCCTGTTATTTCAGTTTGTCCGAATGTCGGCACTGACCCCCGGTGTTTTGCTGCTCCCCGGTGTGGCGGCGAGCATCGCTTCGATCTGTTCGAAGCTCACCGGCTTGACCAGGTGGGCGTCGAAGCCCGCTTCCGTCGCCAAATCCCGGTCCTTTTGCTGGCCCCAGCCGGTGACCGCCACCAGCGTGGTGTGCCGCAGGGCGGGCAGGGCGCGCAGCGCGCGCGCCAGGTCGTAGCCGTTGAGCGACGGCAGGCCGATGTCGAGGAAGGCGAATTCCGGCATGAACGCGGCGGCATTGGCAAGCGCGCTCTGGCCGTCGTAGGCGACCGACACCACATGGCCGCGCGACTCCAGCAATGCGCCCATGCTGTTGACGAAGTCGATGTTGTCGTCGGCCAGCAGGATGCGCCGGCTGCCGCCGGGACCGGCCGCCGTGCCGGCCTTCGCGCCGGTAGCGGCCGGGTTGGCGACCGAACTTGCGGGCACTTCGGCGTCCCTGGGCAACGGCAGGGTCAGCACGAATTCGCTGCCGTAGCCCAGGCCCAGGCTGTGCAGGCTCAGCTCGCCGCCGTGCAGCTCGGCGAGCCGCCGCGCCAGCGACAGGCCCACGCCGAGGCCCGCCGTGGTGCGCTCGAGCGAGGCGTCGGCCTGCACGAACATCTGGAACACGGCTTCGCGCATCTCCGGCGCGATGCCGATGCCGTTGTCGCGCACGTGGACGCGCACGCGCCGCTGCTCCAGCTCCACATCGACCGCGATGCGCCCGCCGCGCGCGGTGTACTTGGCGGCGTTGTTGAGCAGGTTCGACAGGATCTGCGTCAACCGCGTGGCGTCGCCCTCGATCAGCAGCGGATGCGCCAGCGGCGCGGCCGTCAGCACGTGCCCCTGCTGCTCGACCAGCGGGCGCACGATTTCGAAGGCGTCGTGGATGATTTGCTGCAGGTCGACCAGGTCGCGTTTGATGGTGAGCTTGCCGGTGTTGATGCGCGACACGTCCAGCAGGTCGTCGACCAGCCGCACCATCTGGCGCAGCTGGCGCTCCATGATCTCGCGCGCGCGCTGGCCGGCGCCGAGGTCGGCCGGGTTGATGCGCATGATGTCGAGCCCGGTCCTGATCGGCGCCAGCGGGTTGCGCAGCTCGTGCGCCAAGGTGGCGAGGAACTCGTCCTTGCGGCGGTCGGCGATGCGCAGCGCGCGCTCGGCCTCCTGGCGCACCGCCATCTCGCGTTCCAGGGTGCGGTTGGTGGCGATCAGGCCGCTGGCGCTTTTCTCCACCTCGGCCAGCATGGCGTTGAAGGCGTCGACCAGGGTGCCGATCTCGCCCGGCGCCGAGCCCGGCACGCGCAGGCTGAAGTCGCGCCGCTGGATGACGGCGCGCGCGGCCGACGTGACCCCTTCCAGCGGCGCGGTGATGCTGCGTTGCAGGCGCGAGGCCACCAGCGCCGCCAGCAACAGGCTGCACAGCATGACGGCCACCAGGATCGAGCCATACGAGGCGATGCGCTCGCCGATGCGGTAGCGCGCTTCCAGGTACACCGTGCCGATGCGCTCGCCATGTTCGACAATCGGGTGGTTCAAGGTCAGGCTGCCGTTGACGATCTGGTGGCCCAGCGGTCCCGGTTTTTCCAGGAATACCGGCGTCTCCAGCGCGGCCTGGGTGTAGGAGGCGAACATCGCGCCGCCGCTGTTGTAGATGGCGCCGGCCAGGATCTCCGGCCGCATCCGCAACATGTCGAGGTTCTTGCGCGCGGCAGGGGCATCGTTGAAGTTGATCGCCGGGGCGCTGGCCAGCGCGATCATTTCGGCCTGGGTGCGCATGTCGTCGATCCAGGAGCGCTGGAACGTGCCCAGGTCGTAAAACAGGATGGCGCAGGTGCACAGCAGCAGGGCGGCGGCGGTGGTGGCCAGGGCCATGGCGATCAGCCTGGCGCGCACGGTGGACAAGCTCACGCCCAACCACGCCATCAGCCGCCGCCTTTCTGCACCGCGTACGCCACCGACAACAGGCGCGAGCTTAGCTTGAGCCGGCCCTTGTCGGCCGCCGCCAACGAGACCTCGAAGCGCACGCGCTCGTCGACCAGCTTAAAATTGATGACGCTGCCCGATTCGATGCCGGTGGCCGATTCGGTGACCGTCAGCACGCCGGCCGGCTGCGCGGCCTTGACCAACGCCGCCTCGTCGGCGCCTTCGTCCGCGCCGATGAACAGCAGGTGCAGGCCGCCCGACGGGTCGTGGCCCTGCATTTTGCGCACCACGACGGCGTGGTTGTTGACCAGGCGCCCGGCGGTCAGCCGCGTCAGTTCGGCGGCGATGTCGTCGGCGCCGACCACGCCCACCACGTACGGCGTGCCGGGATCGAGCGGGCCGGCGGGAAAGTCGACATAGCCGAGGAATTTGTACAGGAAGCCGGCTTTCACGCTGGTCGGCGAGGCAGCGTCCAACTGGTCCTGCAGGGTGGCGCTGGCTGCGGAATCGGAGAAGGCGGCCAGCGCGGTTAGCGCGGCCATCCCCGCCATGTCGACCGTCTCGGCGCCGTCCGCCATATCGGTCTGCGCGGCGGCGGACGTTGCCATCGCCAAGGCCAGCGTAAGGGCGGCTGCGCGCGTCGGCATCCAGTTCGCGCCTCTCACTTTGCCAAGCATTTGCTTTCCTTTTAAATCACGTTGGAAAATTATACTGGTGCAAGGTGGTGCCATGGGTACTTGTGTCGAATAACAACGTCGAACCTGCATGCAGCCACACTGCGGGGACGGATGCGGTAAGTTTATGCTTGCAAGTGACTCCTTGTCCTGGACGGACGATTGACAGCTTGCTCAGCAACGTTTCCCGACAGCTCCTTTAGAATTCGGGTGAGAGTACACGACTGTTTCGTGTCACGAGGAATCCTCATGCAGCAAGAAAACCCGTCGACCACCCTGGCGCTCGAAGCCGAGCGCTTTCGCCATTTCATCGTCAGCGTCACCGATTACGCGATCTATACGCTGTCGCCCGAGGGCGTGGTGATCACCTGGAACGCCGGCGCCCAGCGCTTCAAGGGCTATCGCGAGGACGAGATCGTCGGCCGCCATTTTTCCGTCTTTTACACCGCCGAGGAACAGGCGCGCGGGCGGCCGGCGCTGGCGCTGGAGCAGGCCAGGACCACCGGCAAGTTCGAGGACGAGGGCTGGCGCGTGCGCAAGGACGGCACCCGCTTCCTGGCCAGCGTGGTGCTCGATCCGATCTGGGACGATGCCGGCGAATTGCTCGGCTTTACCAAGATCACGCGCGATATGACGGCCCAGCGCGCCGCCCAGGACGAACTGCATGCCAGCGAGGAGCGCTTCCGGCTGCTGGTGCAGGGCGTGACCGATTACGCGATCTATATGTTGTCGCCCGAGGGCGTGGTGACCAACTGGAACGAGGGCGCGCGGCGCATCAAGGGCTATGAGGCGGACGAAGTGGTCGGCGAGAGTTTCGCGATGTTCTATACGCCCGAGGACCAGGCCGCCAGGGCGCCGGCGGTGGCGCTGAGCACGGCGCTCAAGGAGGGCCGGTTCGAGCGCGAAGGCTGGCGCGTGCGCAAGGACGGCACCCGCTTCTGGGCCAACGTGGTGATCGATCCCATCCACGATGCCGGCGGCAAGCTGCTCGGCTTTGCCAAGGTGACGCGCGACATCACCGAGCGCCGGCAGGCCGCCGAGCAACTCGAACGCACGCGCGAATCGCTGTTGCAATCGCAGAAACTGGAGGCGATCGGCAAGCTCACCGGCGGTATCGCCCACGACTTCAACAATTTGCTCAACGTCGTCATGAACGGGCTCGACATTCTGCGCACGGTGGTCGATCGCACCGCGCAGCGCCGCGCGATGGACGCGATGGAGCGGGCCGCGCAGCGCGGGGCGGCGCTGACCCAGCAGTTGCTGGCGTTCGCGCGCCAACAGCCGCTGCGGCGCGAGGCGCACGATATCGGCCGCGTGATCCGCTCGTTCGACGCGGTGCTGCATCGCGCGGTGCCCAGCCGCATGCGGCTGCGCATGCAGGTGGCGCCAGACCTGCCCGGCGTCCTGATCGATCCGACCCAGTTCGAGGCGGCATTGCTCAATCTGGTCGTCAACGCGCGCGACGCCATGCCGGACCACGGCGACGTGACGGTTGCCGTCGACACGGTGCGACTGGCCGACGGCGATGTTGGACAGTTGCCCGCTGGCAGCTACGTCAGGGTGGCCGTGACGGACTCGGGCACAGGCATGGCGCCAGAGACGGTGGCGCGCGCCATCGAGCCGTTCTTCACGACCAAGCCCGTCGGCAAGGGCACCGGGCTGGGGTTGAGCCAGGTGTACGGACTGGCGCAGCAATGCCAGGGCGACCTGGCAATCACGTCGGTAGTGGGCGAGGGCACGACGGTGGCGCTGTATTTCCCGGCCATCGTCGACGCCGATGGCGTCCACGCCGATAACGGACACAGCAAATCGGAAAAGGTGCTGCTGGTCGACGACCAGCCCGACGTGCTGGAAACGGCGGTGGCGCTGTTCAGCCATCTCGGCTACGACGTACTGTCGGCCAACAACGGCGTCGAGGCGCTGGCGACCTTGCGCGCCAGCGGCGACATCGCCATCCTGTTCACCGACGTGGTGATGCCGGGCATGGGCGGCATCGAGCTGGCGAAGATCGCGCGCGGCGAATTTCCGAACGTGAAGGTGATACTGGCCTCCGGCTACACCCGGTCCAGCCTGCAGGACAAGAGTCCCGAGCTCGATGTCTTCGATCTGATCCCCAAGCCTTACCGGCTTAGCGACCTGATCAAGATTTTGCAGACCGCCCATGCCGATAAGGCGGGCGGTACTGATCGGGCCGTGTAGAAATGGTGGACCTGACCCCGGATTGATCCAGCCGTCTTACGCCAGCATTTCGCCGATGCGCTCGGCGCTGACGGGGTCGACCGGGCGCAGCGCATCGACCAGCTCCGCTACCGAGGCGCCGCAGGCGTAGAGCAAGACGTCGCCCGGCCGGCAGCGCGCCAGTCCGGCGCGCAACGCGGCGGCCGGCTCCAGCTCGACCAGCAAGCCGTGCGGTCCGCCCCGGGCGGCGCTGGCGGCCGCGTGCATCAGCGCGGCCCGCTGGCCGGCCTCGCGGCCGCGGTGCTCGCTTTCCCATTCGTAGAAGATGGCCTGGTCGAAGCCGGCCTGGCAGGTCTCGCCGATGCGCCGGAAGTCCTCGTCGCGGCGGTCGCCCGGCGCGGTCACCACCGCCACCGTGCGGTCCGACGTCATGGCCCGGGCGGTGGCGGCCAGCGCGGCGAAGGCGGCCGGGTTGTGCGCGTAGTCGACGATCACCTGCACGCCGCCAACCTCGTAGACGTTGGCGCGCATCGGATTGCGCCGCGCGTCCGAGACGAACGAGCGCAGGCCGGCGCAGATCATGGCCGGCACCAGGTCGCTGGCCATCAGCGCGGCGGCGGCCGCCAGCGCGTTGGCGAGGTTGTGGCGCGCGCGCCCGTCCAGCGCGGCCGGGATGGCCTTGGCATCGAGCAGCCGTTGGCGCGCCTTGCCGTCGGCCAGCATGACGGCGCCGCGCTCGAGCCAGGCGGCGCGCCCGCCGTGCGCCAGGTGCGCGACCAGCACCGGGTGCTCGGCCTGGCAGCTGAAATAGATCACCTCGACCTCGGGGTCGAGGCCGGCGCCGACGGCCACGCAGCGTTCGTCCTCGGCGTTGAGCACCACCGCGCACGAGGCGGCATGCGCCACCACTGCCTTGACCCGCGCCAGGTCGTCGACCGTGTCGACGCCGTCCAGTCCCAGGTGGTCGTCGCTGATGTTGAGCAGCACCGCGACGTCGCAGCGGTCGAACGCCAGGCCGCGCTTGAGGATGCCGCCGCGAGCCGTCTCCAGCACCGCGAATTCGACCTCGGGCGCGGCCAGCACCGAGCGCGCCGACCAGTAGCCGCTGCAGTCGCCCCGGGTGATCGCTTCGCCGTTGATGAACACGCCTTCGCTGGTGGTGCAGCCGGTGCCGATGCCGGCCTGGCGCAAGGTGTGCTCGATCATCAACGTGGTGGTGGTCTTGCCGTTGGTGCCGGTGACGGCGATGACCGGAATGCGGCCGTCGCCGGCGCCGAACATCGATTCGACGATGGCCGCACCGGCGTCGCGCGGGGTGCCGGCGCTTGGGTATTCGTGCATGCGCAGGCCGGGCGCGGCGTTGATTTCGATCACCGCGCCGTTCCTGCCGTCAAGCGGCACGCCGATGTCCTCGCACACCAGGTCGATGCCGGCGACGTCCAGGCCGATCTTGCGCACCGCCCGTACGCACATGGCCAGCGTTTGCGGCGGCAGCCGGTCCGTCACGTCCTCGGCGGTGCCGCCGCTCGACAGGTTGGCGTTGCCGCGCAAGAGCACGCGGCGTCCGGCCGCCGCCACGCTGTCGAGCCGCAAACCTTGTTCGGCCAGGGTGGTCTCGGCGTGGCCGTCGAGCGGGATGCGGGTCAGGATGTTGCTGTGGCCGTCGCCGCGCGCCGGATTGGCGTTTTCCCGTTCCACCAGTTCGCGCACGGTCGATACGCCGTCGCCGGTGACGGCGGCCGGGCGCCGCAGCGCAGCCGCCACCACGCGTTCGCCGGCCACCAGCACGCGGTAATCGTCACCCTGGATATAGCGTTCGACGATGATGGTGCGGCCGTGCTCGCGCGCGCGTTCGAACGCCAGCGCCACCTCGTCGGGCGTGCCGCAGCGGGTGGTGACGCCGCGCCCGTGGTTGCCGTCGAGCGGCTTGATGGTGACCGGGCCGCCGAGCGCCAGGGCCGCGCGCTGCGCCTGCTCAAGCGAGCGCACCGTCGTGCCTTCGGGCACCGGCACGCCGGCTTCGCGCAGCAGCGCCTTGGTCAGCGCCTTGTCCGAGGCGAGGCCGACGGCGATGTGCCCGGTATCGCCGGTGATGCTGGCCTGCAAGCGCTTTTGCTGGGCGCCCCAGCCGAGCACGAACAGATTGGCCTCCGGCGTGAGCCGGCGGAACGGAATGCCCTGCCGTGCGGCGGCCTTGAGGATGGCGCCGGTGCTGGTGCCGATGGCCTGGCGCCGCGCCGTCTCGCGCAGCGCGGCCAGGCCGTCTTCCAGCGGACCGCCCGGTTCGAGCATCGCCGCCGCTGGCGCGCCGCCGGCGTGCTGCCGGTCCGCCTCGGCCAGGGCGCGCACCAGCGTGATGGCCAACTCGACCGCGTTGATGCCGATCTGCTCGAGTTCGTATTCGCACACCACACGGTAGTGTCCGTCGGCCTGGCCGGCCTGGTGGGTACGGCCGGCGCTGACCGGCGTACCGGCCAGGCATTGCAGCGCGAGCGCGACGTGTTCGACCACGTGGGCCAGATTGGTGCCTTCGTGTAGCGCCCGGGCGAAGCCGCCGTATTGTCCGGCAGAGCAGCGGTCTTCTTGCAGCGACGGCAGGATCTCGAGCAGGCGCTGGTTGAAGCCGGGGATCTCGTTGGTTTGAAGGCCGCGCTGGTGTTGTAAATCCAGTACGGTCAGGATGCAGGGGTGCGTCGAATACAGGTTGGGACCGCGCAGCACGCGTTGTTCGAGGATGTTCATGATTCGTCGTTCCGGTCGGTGAGGAAGTCGAGGAAGTCGGCCAGCGCGCGCGGAGCCGGCACGGCGCCGTCGGGCAATTGGCCGCGCGGGGCGGCGGTGTGCGGGGCCGCCGGGTCGGGCGGGGCCGCGAAGGCCGTCCCGGACGGCAGCAGGTGCAGGCCCACGCCGACGAGGGTCGGGACGGCGCCGGCGCGCAGGTCGGCGATGTTGGTCTTGGCGGTGCGGCAGTCGAGCACGGTGACCGTGCCTTCGCCCATGATCTCAAAGCCGGCGCGGCCGTGCACGATCAGCGCGGTGTCCTCGTCGATGCCGGCGCCGAGCAGGAACGGGGTTTGCGCGACCACGCTGAGTAGCCGGTGGATGCGCTGGCGCTGCGAGAAATGCTGGTCGATCACGACGCGATGGACGAAGCCGAGGCCGGCGCCAAGGCGCACCGCGCCTTTTTCCGGCGCCAGCTCGGCCTTGCCCTCGGCCAGCATGTGGGTGCACATGGCCGAGGCGCCGGCGCTGGTGCCGGCGATGCAGGCGCCGCGCAGCGCGTGGGCGTCGCGCATGGCCTGCTCGACGGCGGTGCCGCCGATGTGGGCGACCAGCCGTTTTTGATCGCCGCCGGTCATGAAGATGCCGCCGGCACCGGCGACGATGTCGGCGTTGGCGGCGGCATCAGCGTCGACGCGGTCGCCGATGGGCACGTGGCGTACGTTGCGCGCGCCCAGGTCGTGCAACGCGCCGCGGTACATTTCCCAGACGTCCTCGGGGATTTTGCTGGCGGCGGTAAGCACCACCAGCGGGCGCTCGGCACCGCCGGACAGCTCGACGAAGCGGGCCAGCACGTCCTTGTTGTCGGTGCGGTCCTCGCCGCCGCCGATGATCATCAGGGCGCCAGGGGCGGGTGGGGTTTTTGGTGTGTGTTGCATGGGTGTCTCGCTGTTGATGTTCGTTGTCATGAAAAGTCTGTAATGAAGTGTCGCAGGGAGCGGGCCGCGCCGGTAGGGCGGTTCGTCCTGTGCCGATGTAAGCCAATGCTTACTTCGGTCCGCTCGAAACGCCGCCGCGCCGGCGCCGTATTGATGCGTTCGATCCGCGTCCGTTTCGTTTCTTAGTTGGCATCATTGTAAAAACTGGTTTACCATGGCCTTTCGTTGATTCAATCCCATCGGATCCGTATGAGTGATCATTCCACCGAGTGCCGCCGCAAGAACGAGGCGCTGGCCAGTATTATCGAGCTGGGCTTGTCCTATAAGGACGCGCTCGGCTATCCCAGCGCCAAGATCTACCTGATGGAACAGGCGGTCGACCAGGCGATCATCAAACGGGTGCTGGCCACCCCCCAGCGCCGTCGTGGCGCGCGCGAGCGCGGGTCTTGAGTAGCCTGTCCTGGACAAAAAACCGCCGCGACGCGGCCGTGCCCACTCCGTTTCACCCCTCCGTCAGGACCCCAATGAATCAAACCCTCCCCAGCATCCAGGATTTTCCTATCGCCGGCATTGGCGCGTCGGCGGGAGGGCTGTCGGCCTTGCAAGAATTCTTCAAGCACGTCACGCCCGAGATGGCGATGTCGTATGTCGTGGTCATGCATCTGTCGCCCACCCACGAGAGCGACGCCGCCGCGCTGTTGCAAAAGTGGACGCCGCTGCCGGTGGTCGAGGTCACAGGGCCGACCCATGTTGAGCAGAACAAGGTCTATGTGATATCGCCGAACCGGCAACTGGAGATGATCGACGGCTACCTGCGGGTGCGCGAGCGCGTCGGCGGCGCCGGCTGGCCGGTTGCGGTCGACAGCTTCTTCCGCACCCTGGCGGCGGCGCACGAGTCGCGCGCGTTCGGCGTGGTGCTGTCGGGTACCGGCAGCGACGGCGCGGCCGGCCTGGTCGCGCTCAAGGACCACGGCGGCGTGGTGATGGTGCAAAATCCGGACGAGGCCGAGTTCGCCGGCATGCCGCGCGCGGCGATCGATTCGGGCGTGGTCGATTTTGTGCTGCCGGTGGCCGAGATGCCTGGCAAGCTGGCGTCCGTGTGGGACAATGCGCGCCGCATCAGCTTGCCGCTGCCCAAGGGCAAACCATTCGTCGAGTCGAACGACAGCGCGCTGCCGGCCGAGGACGAGGAGGTGCTGCGCGACATCACCACCGTCCTGCGCGCGCGCACCGGACACGACTTCTCCAAGTACAAGCGCGCCACCGTGCTGCGCCGTATCGAGCGGCGCCTGCAGGTGCGCGAAAAGCCGTCGCTGGCGCAGTACCGCGACCTGCTGCGCGAAGACCGTGCCGAGAGCGAGGCGCTGCTGCGCGACATGCTCATCGGCGTGACCCAGTTCTTCCGCGACACCGAGGCGTTCGAGAGCATCGAGCGGGACATCGTTCCCAAGCTGTTTGCCGACGTCCCGGACGGCCAGGCGCTGCGCGTCTGGAGCGTGGGCTGCTCGACCGGCGAGGAGACCTATTCGCTGGGCATGCTGCTGACCGAACACGCGGCCAGGAGCGCCACCGGTGCGGAGTTCCAGCTGTTCGGCTCGGACATCGACGAGCGCGCGATCGCCTTCGCCCGCGCAGGCCTCTACAACGCCGCCATCACGCGCGACGTGTCGGCCGCGCGGCTGGCCGAGCATTTCAACAAGGAGGACGGCCGCTACCGCATCAAGAAGTCGGTGCGCGACAAGATCCTGTTCGCCAGCCAGAACCTGCTGCGCGATCCGCCGTTCTCCAAGATCGACCTGATCAGCTGCCGCAACCTGCTGATCTACCTGAACCGCGACACCCACGCCCAGGTGCTCGAGATGTTCCATTTCGCGCTCAACCCGGGCGGCTATCTGTTCCTCGGCGGTTCCGAGTCGGCCGACATGGTGGCCGATTTCTTCATACCGGTCGATAAGAAAAACCGCATCTACCGCGCCCGGCCGACGTCGCGTCTGCCGCGCTCGGCCATCCCGATGATGGCGCCGATGGCGGCGGCCACGGCGGTGCCGTACCCGGAGCGCCCGCACGGCGACAAGCCCTCGTTCGCCAGCGTGCACCAGCGCGTGCTGGCCGAGTACGCGCCGCCGAGCGTGCTCGTCGACCAGCAGTCCAACATCGTCCATATGTCCGAGGGCACGGCGCAATTCCTGCGCCATGTCGCCGGCGAGCCGTCGCGCAACCTGGTGGCGCTGGCCGAGCCGGAGTTGCGGCTCGAACTGCGCGCCGCGCTGTTCCAGGCGGCCCAGAGCGGCAAGAGCGTCGAGACGCGCAGCGTGCGCTTCGAGCGCGGCGAGCGGGTGTTTTATGTCAACATGATGGCGCGGCCGTTCTACGACGCCAATACCGCCACCGACTTCATCCTGGTGCTGTTCCACAAGGTCGAGCAGACCACCGACGAGCAGGCCGCCGGCATCCCGCAGGAGCCGGCGCAGGACACTGTCCTGTCGAGCCTGGAACAGGAGTTGCAGCGCACCCGGCAGCAGTTGCAGGACACCATAGAAAACTCGGAGACGTCGAACGAGGAGTTGAAGGCGGCCAATGAGGAACTGCAGGCGATTAACGAGGAACTGCGCTCGGCCACCGAGGAGCTCGAGACCAGCAAGGAGGAATTGCAGTCGGTCAATGAGGAACTGATCACCGTCAATTTCGAGCTCAAGAGCAAGGTCGAGGAGACGGGCAAGGTCAACGACGACCTGCAGAACCTCATCGCCTCGACGGACCTGGCCACCATCTTCGTCGACCGCGGCATGCGCATCAAGCGCTACACGCCGCACGCGTGCGAGTTGTTCAACCTGATCGCCAGCGACGTCGGCCGGCCGTTGCACGACATCACGCACAAGTTGACCTATCCGGAGCTGTCGCAGGACGCGGCGGCGACGTTCGAGTCGCTGCGCCCGGTCGAGCGGGAGGTCGCCAGCGATGACGGGCGCTGGTTCATCGCCCGCCTGCTGCCGTACCGTACCGGCCTGGACCAGATTGACGGCGCGGTGCTGACGTTCATCGACATCACCAAGCGCCGCCGCGCCGAGGAGCGCGCCCGCGCCGGCGAGGAGCGCATGCGCCTGGTGGCGGCCAGCACCAAGGATTACATCATCCTCACGGTGGGCCTGGACGGCACGATCACCAGCTTCAACAGCGGCGCCGAGCGCATCTTCGGCTATGCCGAGGCCGAAATCATCGGCCGGCCTTACGAACTCATCTTCGTGCCCGAGGACCGGGAGGCGAACATGCCGGCCGACGAGCAGCGCCGCGCGCGCGACGACGGCCGCGCCGAGGACGAACGCTGGCACCTGCGCAAGGATGGCAGCCGCTTCTACTGCAGCGGCGTGCTGACGCCGCTGCGCGGCAGCGGCGGCGAGCTGACCGGCTACGCCAAGATCGGCCGCGACCTGACGGGCCGCCAGGAGGCCGAGAAGAGCCGCGCCGAGCAGCTCTCGCGCGAACGCCATCGCAGCACCCAGGCGCAGCGTGACAATGAACAGAAGGACCAGTTCCTGGCCATCATGTCGCATGAGCTCAAGCACCCGCTCAACCTGATCCACATGCACGCCGATGTGCTGCTGCGCCTGCCGGTGGTGCGCGCCGAGCCGGCCGCGCACAAGGCCGTCAGCGCGATCCGCTCGTCGACCATCAGCCAGGCCAAGATCATCAACGATCTGCTCGACCTGTCGCGCGTGTCGACCGGCAAGATGGAGTTGGACCGGCGCGAGCTCGATTTCCGCGCGCTGGTGGGCAACATCGTCGAGGTGACCGGCGGCACGCCCAACGCGCCCCAGGTCGTGGTGCGGATGCCGGAGCAGGTGTTGCCGGTGCACGCCGACGAGGTGCGGCTGGAACAGGTGGTGTGGAACCTGATCAGCAACGCCATCAAGTTCACGCCGCCCGGCGGCACCGTGACCGTCACGCTCGACCATGACGAGAGCGAGGTGCGCCTGTGCGTGCGCGACACCGGCCAGGGCATCCGCCCCGACGTGCTGCCGACCATCTTCGACATCTTCAAGCAGGGCAGCGCCAACCCCATGCGCGGCGGCGTCGGCCTGGGCATCGGCCTGGCGCTGGTGCACGAGTTCGTCAAACTGCACGGCGGCCGGGTCACGGCCGAGTCGGCCGGCGTGGGGCAGGGGGCCACGTTCACGGTGGTCTTGCCGCGCGCGCTGGGGGCCGGGCCGCGCGCGGCCGACGCGGCGCCGCCGCCGCGCGTGCTCGAGGGCGCGCGCCTGTTGGTGGTCGATGACAGCGCCGATGGCCTGGAGGTGTTCACCATGCTGCTCGAGCTCGAGGGTGCGGCGGTGACGGCCTGCTCGTCGCCGGTGGCGGCGCTCAAGTTGCTGCCGGCGCAGCGTTTCGATCTGGTCATGTCCGATCTCGACATGCCGGAGATGGACGGCACGGCCTTCATCCGGGCCTTGCGCTCCCATCCGGACTACCAGGACGTGCCGGCGCTGGCCATCACCGGCATGGCGCGCCGGCAGGATGTCGAGCGCGCGTTAGACGCCGGCTTCTCTGCCCATGTGGGCAAGCCGGTGGACATGGCGGAGCTGTCGCGCAAGGTCGCGCAGCTGTTGGAGAAAAACACAGGTACTTGATAAAATCGACGACGCGTGGCGCGTCGGAAGGGAAACGATGAACGGAGTGGTTGTGATAGGGGCCTCCGCCGGGGGCGTGGCGGCATTGACGGAAGTTCTGGCGGGACTGCCGGGCGACTTTCCCGCGCCGGTATTGATTGTGATGCATATCGGCGACCATCCCAGTGTGCTACCGGCCATTCTCGCGCGCAGTTGCGCCTTGCCGGTGCGGCACGCCGCGCACGGCGAGACGCTGGCGCCGGGCGTGGTGCTGGTGGCGCCGCCCGGCCGCCATTTGATGGTCGAGCGCGACGGCGATGCGCTGCGCGCCGTGCTGGTGCACGGCCCCCGGGAAAACCATTCGCGGCCGGCGATCGACCCGCTGTTCCGGTCGGCCGCCATCGCTTACGCCGGAGGGGCCGCAGGCGTGATACTGACCGGTTTCCTGGACGACGGCGTGGCCGGCCTGGCGGCGATCAAGACCTGCGGCGGGACCGCGATCGTGCAGGACCCCGCCGATGCCAGCGCGTCGGACATGCCGCGCAACGCCCTCGAGCAGGTTGAAGTGGACCGGTGCCTGCCGCTGGCCGGCATCGCCGGCGCGCTGGTCGAGTGGGCCGCGGGGCTGCCGGAGCGCGTGGCGGACCATGCGGCTGAAGCGCCTGAATGGCTGACGGTGGAAAATCGCTTCGCGTCCGGCGGCGGCGAGCTGAAGCAGCTCAAGCGCATCGCCACGCCGTCGCCCTATACTTGTCCGGAATGCGGCGGCAGCCTGTTTTCGCTGAATAACGCGAAGTCGTGCCGTTTCCGCTGTCATACCGGTCACAGCTACACCTTGTTGAGTTTGCTTCGGGAGCAGGAAGACGCCATCGAGGCGGCCTTGTCGAAAGCCTTGCGGGCGGTGCAGGAGAAGGAAAGCCTGG
This sequence comes from Duganella sp. AC237, assembly GCF_979254035.1. Classification (NCBI taxonomy): domain Bacteria; kingdom Pseudomonadati; phylum Pseudomonadota; class Betaproteobacteria; order Burkholderiales; family Oxalobacteraceae; genus Duganella; species Duganella sp. AC237. Next base: position 2,633,651 of record NZ_CEEDEW010000003.1, read on the forward strand.
CCGAGCAGTTGGCCGCCGAGTTCTCCGCGCGCAGCGTCGCTCCCGAGCCCGGTTATGCTGCGCTGGCGCAACAGGCGCGCGCCGAGGCCGAAGCCTTGCGCGCGCTGCTGACCGGCGGGAAATAGCGGATCAGTCGATCAGCTGGCGGAACAGGCGCGTGGCCATCAGGCCGACGGCGCTGTGGTGGCGCGCCGGCGTCATCAGCGACTGCAGCAATCGCATCGCCGCCTGCTTGTTGCCCATCGACGCCACTTGCAATTCCAGTTGACGCAGCTCGCCGATAGCCTCGTCGTCGTCGTTGGCGCTGGCGTCGGTAGCGTGATGGCGAATGACGCCACGCATCGGGCCGCTGCGCGGGCTGTGATGCAGGCCGAGCGTGTCGAGCGCGCGCTGGCGGGCGCGGAAGCTCGGCGTGCGGGCCGCCGGGGCGGTCGGCTCGCCAGGCGCGGTGGCGATCCAGTCGCTCAGGATCTGTTGCTCGTAGGCGCTGAAGACGCCGAACATCTCGGCACGCTCGCTCTGAATCAGGCGCCAGAAGCGGCTGTTGTCGGCCGGCTGGCCGCGCTGGATCCAGCCGGCTTTTTCCAGCTCGCCCAGCATGGCCGGAATCTGTTGCGGATCGGACAGCCAGTCGTTGATGCCACGGCCGCCGACGCGGCAGTAGTCGGAGTGCATGTTCTTGCCGACCACGCTTTTGGTCGCCATGATGTGCACCAGTTCAGCCTCCAGATCGAACTCGGCGATGACCGAGTTGGTGCTGGCGCCCAGATCGTTGAGGCGGTAGCCGTCTTGCACGCGGCGCAGGAAGGCGGCGGCGTCGCCGCAACGCGGCAGCAATTGTTGCAGCGCCTGCACCGCCTTGAAGGCGTGACCGGTGCCGCCGTTGTCGACGGTGATGTGCAAGGTGAAGTAATACGGATCGATGCCGAGCTCGTTCAGCTCGTAGGCGGTGATCAGCAGGTGCAGCGGCAGTTGCTCGTAGCCGAGGTTGTAGCCGATGATCTCCGGCAGGAAATGTTCGGCGTCGTAGGCCAGCGCGAGCTGGATCGCACCCTGGACGAAGTGGGTTTCGTCGACATCCTGCCATTGGTCGCAGCCGTGGCTGGCCAGCAGTTTTTTGTAAAGCACGACGTGGTTTTTGTCCGGTACGCCGTCGCCCAGCTCTTCCAGGTAGGTCTGGATCAGGGGGCGGAAGTCGGGATCGTCCCAGCGTTCCAGCACGCCGTACAGCCAGGCGCCGTCGACCAGCTTGGTCGGGGCGACGTGCTTGAGGAAGTACAGCGCGTGGGCCTTGGTGGTGAAGTAGCGGCGCGGGGCGCCGTCGCGGCGCTGCTTGAGGTAGGCGTTGTATTCGGCGCCGATGGCTTCGGAGCGTTCGGTGATCCAGGTTTCCATGCCGGCGGTGTTGTCGGGCAGGTCGGAGCTCAGCAGGCGGGCCTGTTGCAGCTGTTGCTCCAGGAACGTGCGGGCCATCGCTCGGTCGTTGCCGACAGGAACGCCTGGCGACAGGGCGCGGTAGACGGCGCTCGGGGCTGCGCTGGAGTCGTATTCGGCGCTATTGTCGCGTGCGCTGGCGATGGTATCTGGCAATGTTTGAGCGAGTAGGGACATGGTGTTCTTCCGAAAAAGTGAGACGGCGTCAAGCTCGTCTATATAGTCGGTAGATTATCCCTGCCGCAGGGCGCTGGCCCAAGGGGCGTTGCCCCTGTGTTTGTGTAAGACAGAGCTTACATTGCTGGTTTGCATGGGGCGACACTGGCGACTTTGACATGGCAGATTACGGCGTTCCGCCTAATCCGCCATGCATGCGTCGCCGACAGCCTTGTTACGACTCGGCCGTCTTGGCGTTACCGCTCCGGTTCGCCTGCACGCGCTCCGCCGCCTTTTTGCCGGCCAGGAAGGCGTGATCCGAGTTGTAATATTCCCACTCGCTGTAGCGCCCCGCCAGCACGATATCGTGCTGCTCCATCCACGCGCGCACCGTCGCCACGTTCTCCGCCCGCGCGTGGTCGTACACCACGTACGCATACGGCATGTCGACCTGGTTGGCCGTGATCACGCGGTCATCCTCGCGCATCATGCCGACTTTGATGCAGTCCTGGATGCAGCGCTCGATCAACGCTTCGCCATCCAATGGCAACGGCTTCCACGGCGAATAGGAAATCTCGCAAGTGAAACCGAAACCGCCGGGCGCATTGCATTCCGGGCTGGCGTTACCCTGCACGAAGATGCGGTGGAAGATGCTGTCCTCCGGGTAATAGATCCAGTGCTTGTCGGTGACGTCGGTGCGCGCGATGCCGATGTTCACGCAGCGGATCGAGATATGTTTCAATCCCTCCGCCGCGCGCCGCACTTCCGGCGGCGCCGCGTTGCCGATCAGCCGCACCAGTTCCGGCAGCGGCATGGTGCTGATCAACTGCTCGTATTGCAGGCGGCGGCCGTCGGCCAGCACCACCGTATGCTCGCCCGGCAGGATGCAGACCGCGTCCGCGTTGAGCTCGATCTTGCCGCGAATGTGCGGCAGGAAGCCCGACACCAGCGCCTGGAAGCCGCCGCGCTTGGGATAGCCGAAGCGGGCGTTCGGCCCCATCGGCTTGGCGACCGGCTCCAGCGCGCCTTCGATGATCTGGTTCAGGTCCGGCAGCGGCACCCGTCCACCCAGCCACGAGGTTTCCATTTCCTTCAGCGGCACCGTCCACAATTTCTTGTTGTACGGGATGGCGAAGTGGCGCGCGATGCCGGCGCCCCACACGCGGTAGATGAAGTGCTCGAAATCCTCCCCCTTGGCGGCGGTCGACATGGCGCTGGCGCTGCTGTTGGCGACATCGGCGGTGCCGTCGGCGCAGCAATCCTCGACATCCGCGCCGGCGGTGGGGCAGCTCTCCGCCTTGTCGGCCAGGCCGTAGCGCGATTCGATGGCGCCAACGATGCATTCCTTGATGACGGCCGGCGGCAGTCCGTACAGCGCGCCCTGGAACGGATAGCGGGTGAACACCTGCTTGCTGTAGACCCAGGCTTCGCGCATCTGCCAGTGCTGGTTGTCGCCGAGCAGTATGTCGTACAGCTTGAGCACATACGGGTCGTTGGAGAACATGATGTGGCCGGCGTAGTCGAACGTGAAGCCCTGGTCCTGGATCGAGCGGCACCAGCCGCCGACGGTGGCGTTACGCTCCAGCAGCACGGTGTCGGCGCCCAGGTGGTACGCGGCCGACAAGCCGGTCGGCCCGGCGCCGACGATCAGGCAGCCGGTGCGCTGCGCAACGGACGTCTGGCGCATCGGATTGACGACGGCGCTGCCGGCGGCCGCGTCGGCGGAAGCGGCGGCGCGGGTGCCGTCCTGCTGGCTCAGCTTGGCGCCTTTGCCGGAGGGCGGCGTGTTGGCCAGCAGCGCGCGCATGGCGTCTGCGGTCGCTTCCCACGAGGTCTTGTCGACCACGGCGCGCATCTTCTCGTTCAGCGCCGCGCGCAACATCGGCGTCATCGCCAGCGCCGCCTCGCAGGACTCGATGAATTCCGCGTGGCTGTGCGCCACCCAGACGATGTCGCTATACGGGTCTTCCACATCCTTGATGGCGGTGCTGACGGCCGGCAGTTCGGCCGCCATGTACTCCAGCACCTTGGTCGGGCTGATGTAGCGGGTCGATTCGTTGAGCGCGAACGGCAGCAGGCACACGTCCCAGCCGGCCAGGAACTGTGGCAGCGCGTCGTACGACTGCTGGCCCAGGTAGTGGATGTTCGGGCGTTGCGGCAGCGAGGCCGGATCGATCTTGACGACCGGTCCGACCATCACCAGTTGCCATTCCGGATGGGCGTCGGCCAGCGCGGCAAGCAGCGGGGCGTCGAAGCGCTCGTCGATGACGCCGTAGTAGCCCAGGCGTGGACCCGGGATGCCGGCGTGCAGCGGATGGGCGTTGCCCCGGTCGAGCGCCCGCTGGAAGTGCGCGGCGTCGACGCTGCTGGGGAAGCAGTGGGCGTTGTCGTGGCGCCCGCGCTTGGCCTCGTACAGGCTCGGTCCGCCAGTGAAGACCAGGTCGGCGATCTTGAGCAGCGCCGTCTCGCGCTGCAGCAGCTGCTTGGGCGGGTTCTTGAACGCGGAGAGTTCATCCATGCAATCGTAGACCACCAGGCCGGCGTGCAGCGGCGGCAGCAGCGGCAGCGCCATCGGCGTGTAGAACCAGACGATGGGGGCGTCGTCGCCACGGATGAGTTCGGCCAGCAGCGGTTGCAGCAACGGAATCTGGTCGTCGTGGAAGCCGGGCGCCTGCACCGGCGTGTGCGGGCGGTAGACGGTGACGTTCGGCGCGGGCGACGAGCTCTGCAGGAAGCTCTCGCCGTCATAGAAAACCGGCTCTTCGACGAAGGCAATTTTGTAATGTTGTGCCAGGCGCGACAGGAGTTGTTGTGGGCGCTGATAGACGAAGTCCCAGCGCAGATGACAAAAGACGATGATAGTTTTCATGAAGTTCTCCCTGTGCCCTTGCGGGTCGTGAATAGTTGGCTAGCCTGGCCGGCAAACAGCGCTAGCGTTCGCTTCCACGGATCGCGGGGGAGGTTGAACGTAAAGGCTTTATGCAAAGTCGAGGCTGGTATTATCGATTCGTGATGCGATGATTTCTGTGCAGTTGAGCTGCGGTTGCGGCAGAAATAATCTGTCACCAATCGTAGCAATGATTGGATGTTTTTTCATTTCAATTCCGCTGGGAAAAGCAGTTGTAAATCAGCCGCACTTTTTGGTTTTTTTTACGCCTGTTTTTCGTTTTCAATTGGAATTGAAATGCATTGCGGAGCGAACATTGCTAGCATTATTTTTTGGCCGCGCAACCGGCGCGGCACCGATGAAAAGGATGCGCATGAGCCAGTTTGAATATCCGCGACCGCAACTGGTCCGCGACGCGTGGCAGTCACTGAACGGCGAATGGGAATTCGCCTTCGACCACGAGCAGCGCTTCAGCCACGTGGGGGATCCGATCGACTGGAGCGCGCGCATCAACGTGCCGTTCGCGCCGGAGTCCAAGGCCAGCGGCATCGGCGACGAATCGTTCCACATGGCGTGCTGGTATCGGCGCACCTTCGATCTCGAGCAGCGCGGCGCCCACACGATCCTGCATTTCGGCGCGGTCGATTATCACGCGCGCGTCTGGGTCAACGGCGTGCTGGTGGCCGAACACGAGGGCGGGCATACGCCGTTCCACGCCGACATCACCGACGCGCTGGCGGAGGGGCCCACACAAACTATCGTCGTGCATGTCGAGGACGATCCGGGCGACCTGGCCAAGCCGCGCGGCAAGCAGGACTGGCAGCCCGAGCCGCACTCGATCTGGTATCCGCGCACCACCGGCATCTGGCAGACGGTGTGGATCGAGGCGCTGCCGGCGACCTACATCGGCTCGCTGCGCTGGACGCCCGTGTTCGACGGCTTCGAGATGGGCTGCGAGGTGGTGGCCGGCGGCGACATCCGCACCGACCTGGCGGTGTCGGTGCGGCTGCTGCACAACGGCGTGCTGCTGGCGGCCGACCGCTACCTGCTGGTGGGACGGGCGGCCAACCGCAAGATCGTGCTGTCGGACCCGGGCATCGACGATTCGCGCAACGACCTGCTGTGGAGCCCCGAGCGGCCGACCCTGCTGGACGCGGAGCTGACCCTGTATTGCGGCGACGAGGTGCTCGACACGGTGTGCTCGTACACCGCGCTGCGCTCGGTGGCGATCAACCGCGACCGCTTCATGCTCAACGGCCGGCCGTATCCGCTGCGGCTGGTGCTCGACCAGGGCTACTGGCCCGACACCCTGATGACGGCGCCGTCCGACGACGCGCTGCGCCGCGACGTCGAGCTGGCCAAGGAGATGGGCTTCAACGGCGTGCGCAAGCACCAGAAGATCGAGGACCCGCGCTACCTGTACTGGGCCGACAAGCTCGGGCTGCTGGTGTGGGAGGAGATGCCGTCGGCCTACGCCTTCAGCCCGCGCGCGATGACGCGGCTGATCAAGGAATGGACCGAGGCGATCGAACGCGATTACAGCCATCCGTGCGTGATCGTGTGGGTGCCGTTCAACGAATCTTGGGGCGTGCCGAACCTGACGTCGACCCAGGCGCACCGCAACGCGGTCGAGGCGCTGTACCACATGACGCGCATGCTCGACGCCACGCGGCCGGTGATCGGCAACGACGGCTGGGAGGCGTCGGCCACCGACATCCTCGGCATCCACGACTACGACGCCGATCCGGAAAAGCTGCAGCAGCGTTACGCCGTCACCGATCCGGTGCGCACCTTGTTCGACCAGCGCCGCCCGGGCGGGCGCATCCTGACCCTGGACGGTTTCCCGCACCGGGGCCAGCCGATCGTGCTGACCGAGTTCGGCGGCATCGCCTTCGATCCGAACGCGCCGGCGCACCACACCTGGGGCTATTCGCGCGTCGGCGACGCCGAGACGTATCTGAACCGGTATCGCACCTTGCTCAAGGTGGTCAACGAGACGGTGATGTTCTCCGGTTTTTGCTACACCCAGTTCGCCGACACCTTCCAGGAGACCAACGGCTTGCTGAATGCCGACCGCAGCCCCAAGGTGCCGCTGGTGCAGATCAGCGCGGCCACGCGTAACAGCGCCCCCGAGCCGGACCGCAGCCACGATGCGCCGTAGTCCTACGTCAACAGCAGCGGTGTGCTGACAAGGTCCGGCTGAGCCGGTCGTAGAATGCACTGGTCGGATCGTTTGTCGACGCGGCAAGTGGCGATGCCGATGGAAGACGTCACAACCGTTGATTTGGGAGATGAAAATGACCAAGGAAAAGCAGTCGGGCGGTGGCAACAAACAATCCGCCGAACAGTCTGGTAACAGTTCTGGCAGTCCGGCAAAAGCCAAAGCCGGCAAGGATGCCGCAAGCCACACCAAAGCCGATACGGGCAAAGGTGCGGGCGGCGGTAAAAAACAAACGCGCAAGCACTAAGTGTGAAACGCTCACTTTAAAATAGTCAGGGAGAAGAAAAATGAACTTTATCGGATGGATTGTTATTGGTGGTTTGCTGGGCTGGATCGCTAGCAAGGTCATGAACACGGACGCACAGCAGGGCATTTTCCTGAACGTGATCGTCGGTATCGTCGGCGCCTTCCTCGGCGGCCTGGTGATCGCGCCGTTGCTGGGCACGGGCACGATCAACGATGGCGACTTCAGCCTCGGTTCGCTCGGCGTCTCGTTCCTCGGCGCGGTGGTGCTGCTGGCGATCGCCAACCTCGTCTTCCGCGGACGCGCGCGCTAACACCGCAAGCGACACCGCCTGATGAAACACCGCCTTCAAGGGCGGTGTTTTCGTTTCTGCGGCCTGCACGTCCGACCAGCGTAAAATACCGCCCTGGTCGCCAAAACGGCGTGTATGGAAAACCACGATATGCAGGATAACAAGGTCGCCGCGCAGTTTCGTCCGGACCTGGCGCGGTGGCGTCAGCTGGTCGCCCCCGCGTGGCTGGCGATGCTGGTCGATGGCGCGCGGGTCGAAGCCCGGCCATCGCTCAATTGGCGTCTGCTGGAGGTTGGCTGCGGCGGCGCCGCGATGTTCGAACACGCCCACATCCCCGGCGCCTCGTACCTCGACACCGGCGAGTTCGAATGCGAACCGCTGTGGAACAAGGTCGACGACGCAGCGCTGCTCAGCCTGCTGCTATCGCACGGCGTGCGCCACGATACCAGCGTCATCCTCTACGGCCGCAACAATCTCGCCGCCGCCCGGCTGGCGCATTTGCTGCTGTATGCGGGGGTCGAGGATGTGCGCCTGCTCGATGGCGGCTTCGCGTTGTGGCAGGCGGGTGGTTACGCCTGCGCGCAAGGAGCGGTGGCGAAGGCGGCGGATCGTTCGGTCGCGGATTTCGGGGTGGCGTTCCCAGCGCATCCTGAATATCTGATCGGTACCAGCGAGGCGCGCGCGTTGCTGTCCACGCACGATGGCGCGCTGGTCAGCATCCGCAGCGAGGCGGAGTTTCTTGGCAAGGTGTCGGGCTACAGCTACATCGCGGCGCGTGGCGACATTCCCGGTGCGCGATGGGGCCGGGCCGGCGCCGATGGCGACGTCAACAGTATGAGCGCTTACCATCTTGACGACGGCCGCATGAAGCCGGCCGCCGAGATCGCGCTGCAATGGCGGGCGCAGGGGATTGTCGAAGGTTTGCACATCGGGTTTTATTGCGGCACGGGTTGGCGCGCGTCGATGGCGTTTTTCTATGCATGGTTGATGGGCTGGCCACGTATCAGCGTGTATGACGGCGGCTGGCTGGAGTGGAGCGGGGTCGGTGGTTGTCCGATTGATCTAGATCAAACTCTGAGCAGGTTGCAATGCTAACGTGGGGGCGTACTCACCCGAAGCCACATTATGCATGTTCTGGACATCACCATGTACTACGCCGCCGAGGGCGGCGGCATCAGCAGCTATCTCAATGCCAAATCCAACTGGCTGGCTCGGAACAGCCACGTGCGCCATACGATACTGAGTTCAAGCGTGAAGGATTGCAGCCTCGCACCGTCGGTCATCGCCTTGCCGGGTATCGCGCTTCCAGGAATTAACGGCTACCGTCTGCCGCGTTCGCTGCGCGCGCCGGCGCGCATCGTCCAGCGCTGCCGGCCCGATCTGCTGGAGGTCGGCGACGCCGGACCGTGCGCGCTGGCCGCGCTGCATGTGCGCCGACGTTTACAAGTTCCGCTGATCGGCTTCTACCACTCGGATTTGCACGCGCTGGTCGGGCAGCGGTTCGGCCCGCGAGCCGCCACTATCGCCGGCAAGTATTTGCGGCACGTCTATAACCAGTTCGACCTGGTGCTCGCGCCCAGCAAGCTGATGGTGCAGCGGCTGAACCAGCTGGGCGTGACGGATGCCGTGCACCAGCCGCTGGGCGTGGATACCGACATATTCAGTCCGGCGCGGCGCGATGCCGGCCTGCGCCAGCGTCTTGGGTTGCCCGACACGACCCGGTTGCTGGTGTACGCCGGCCGCTTCACGCCGCAGAAAAAGCTGGGCATCCTGATCGAGGCGGTGCGGCGGCTGGGCCGTCCCTACCATTTGCTGCTGATCGGCGGCGGCAGCGCGTTGCCGGCGTCACCCAACAGCACGATACTGCCGTTCGAGCGCGACCCTGGCCGGCTGGCGCGGCTGTTGGGCGGCTGCGACCTGCTGACCCATCCGGGCGACGGCGAAACCTTCGGCCTGATCGCGCTGGAGGCGATGGCCTGCGGCCTGCCGGTGCTGGGCACGGGCGGCGGCGTGGCGGAGCTGATCGATCCCGGCACGGGCCTGGTGGTGCGGCCCGACAGCGCGGCCAGCCTGGGCGAGGGCATCGCGGCGCTGTTCGGCACCGATCTGGCGCGGCTGGGCGCCAACGCCCGTCACAAGGCGTGCGCGCATTTCGACTGGAACCGCATCATGCCGCAGCTGATGGAGCGCTACACCGGCTTGCTGGCGTCGCGGCGGCGGACCGAACCCGACCCCGAGGGCTGCCTTGCCGACTGAGCGCAAGGCGCTGTGCGTCTCGATCCACGACGTGGCGCCCGCCACCTGGCCCGCCTGCCAGCGCTTGCTGGGCGCGATACACGAGGTCGCCGATATTCCGCTGACCTTGCTTGTGGTGCCGTGCTACCACGGCCACGATCTCCCCGACCCCGGTTATGACGCGATGTTGACGGCGTTGCTCGCGCGCGGCCATGAACTGGCGCTGCATGGCTATCGGCATCTGGACAGCGGGCCGCCGGCGTCCGGCTGGCGCAAGCGCTGGCTGCGCGGCGTCTACACCCGCAGCGAAGGCGAATTTTCGGCGTTGAGCGCCGCGCAGAGCCGGCTGCTGCTGGCGCTGGGTCTGGAGTGGTTCGATCGCCGGGGTTGGCCGGTCGACGGTTTCGTGCCGCCGGCCTGGCTGCTGGGCAGCGGTGCCTGGCTGGCGCTGCGCGAGGCGCCTTTTTCCTACACCACCACCTGGACCCATTTCCACCTGCTGTCGCCGCGGCGCCGCATCTGGTCGCCCAGCTTGGTGTACGCGGCGCGCAACCGCAGCGGACGTCAGTTGTCGCCGCGTTTGGCGGTGGCGCAGGCTGCCTGCATGGGGGCGGCCGGGCTGGTGCGATTGAGCCTGCATCCGGCCGACGCCGCCCATCCGGCGCTGCTGCGTCATGCCCAGCATCTGCTGGGCGCGTTGCTCGAGTCGCGCGTACCGATGACGAAGGCCGCCTTCGCGCGCCAGAGCCGGTCACTTTGATGATTTTTCCGTTCGGTGTGGCAATAGTACTCCGGTGCTCACTACAATAGGAGCGATGAAAACCTCACTCAGCGCGCTCCTGCTTCTCTCGTTCGCCGCCGCGCCGGCGTTCGCCACCAACTATTACGTCGCCCCCGGTGGCAGCGACAACGCCGCCGGCACGCAAGCGGCGCCGTGGGCCTCGATCGCGCATGCGCAAACCCAGGCCCAGGCCGGCGACACCGTCTACTTCCGTGGAGGTAAATATGCCTACACGGCCGGTGTCGAGGCCTGCGCCAGCCGCACTGCCATCGTCAACGCCATCACGCTGAACAAGAGCGGCACCGCCAGCCAGCCGATTCGCTACTGGGCGTATCCGGGCGAGACGCCGGTGTTCGATTTTTCGGCGATGAAGGACGATTGCCGCGTCAAAGGTCTCAATGTGACGGCCAGCTGGGTCCACCTCAAGGGCTTGGAGGTGACCGGCGCGCCCCAGCAACCGGGCAACCGCTTGAACCACGAGTCGTGGGGCGTGTGGAATAGCGGCAGCCACAACGTCTTCGAACTGCTCAATTTGCACCACAACATGGGGCCGGGGTTGTTCATCCAGAATGGTTCGAACAATCTCGTGCTGAACAGCGACTCGCACCACAACTACGATCCGTACACGTCCAACGGCGCTGGGCAGAGCGCCGACGGCTTTGGCGCGCACATCAAGGCCAATCAGCCGGGCAATGTGTTCCGGGGTTGCCGCGCGTGGATGAACACGGATGACGGCTTCGATCTGATCAACGCGTTTTCGCCGGTGACGATTGAAAATTCGTGGGCCTGGCAGCATGGTTACCTGCCGGGGACCACGACCCCGCTGGCGGCGGGCAACGGCAATGGCATCAAGGCGGGTGGTTATGGCGGCGCGTATGTGGCCAACGGGGTCAAGCACACGGTGCGGTTCTCGGTGGCGTTCGCCAACAAGGCCGCGGGTTTCTATGCCAACCACCATCCGCTGGCGATCGATTTCTTTAATAACACGGCGTTCAGCAACGGCGTGAATTACAACATGCTGGGGATCGCGCCGGATGGTTCGGCGGTGAATGTCGGGAATTTGCGCAATAACCTGGCGCACAAGGGGACGGCGACGTCGAATACGGCCGGCTTGGATATGGCGAATAATTCGTGGACGACGTCGGTGCAGGTCGGCGACGGAGATTTCGAGGATGTCTCGGCCAGCGGCTGGGACGCGCCGCGCCAGGCCGACGGCAGTTTGCCGGTGCTGCGCAGCTATCATTTGCGCGCGACCAGCGATTTGATCGGCAAGGGTGTTGATGTGGGATTGCCGTTCAAGGGTTCGGCGCCCGATTTGGGCGCGTTCGAAGCGGCGCAGTGATGTGATGGGCCGCCAATACCACTTGGCGGCCCGCTTTGATTAATCCACCAGCTTCGCGGCCAGCTGCTGCACCTTGGCCGGATCGGCTTTTACCGCCATGGCCAGCGCGCGGCCGTAGTTGGCGTCGGCCTTCTGGAAGTGCGACAGCATCGTGTACTTCACGATGTCATCCTTGACCTGACCCAGGTCCCCCGCCAGATTGCTGACCAGATTGGCCTGCTGCTGCGCGTTCAGCGAGCGGTAGAAATCGCCCGCCTGCGCGAAGTTGCGCGTCTTGGTGATGCGCGCCTGCTGCGTCGTGCCGCTCAACGGCAGTTGGCTGGACTTGTATTCGGCGTTGTCGGCCAGCGGCGCGCGCGCGCTGGGCTGGTAGTTGACTTCTCCTTTACGCGCGCCGCTGTTGGCCGCGCCGTCCTGGTTGTAGTTGGCGGCGGCCGCCACGGGACGGTTGATCGGCAGTTGCAGGCCGTTGGCGCCGAGGCGGTGCAGCTGCGTGTCGGCGTACGAGAACAAACGGCCCTGCAGCATCCGGTCTTCCGACGCTTCAATGCCCGGCACCAGGTTCGACGGCGCCATCGCCGATTGCTCGGTCTCCAGGAAGACATTGTCCGGATTGCGGTTCAGGGTCATGGTGCCGACTTTGGTCTCCGGCACGCTGGTCGGCCAGATCTTGGTGGCGTCAAGTCCGTTGAAGTCCAGCTTGGCCAACTGCTCCGGTGTCATGACCTGCACGTACAGATCCCATTTCGGAAAGCGGCCTTCCTTGATGGCGGCGATCAGGTCGCCCGTCATGTGGTTGAAATCGCGGCCCTGGATTTCCGACGCCTCCCTGGCGGTCAGCGTTTTCTCGCCCTGCAGCGACTTCCAGTGGAACTTGACGTAGTTGACCTGACCCTTGGCGTTGACGAATTTATAGGCGTGCACGCTGTTGCCGTCCATTTCGCGGTAGCTGGCCGGCGTGCCTTGGTCGGAGTACACGCGGGTCAGCATGTGGGTCGATTCCGGCTGGTGCGAGAAGAAGTCGAAAAAGCGGTTCGGGTCTTGCACGTTGGTGTCCGGCGACGGTTTGAGCGAGTGCACCATGTCCGGGAACTTGATGGCGTCGCGGATGAAGAATACCGGCAGGTTGTTGCCGACCAGGTCCCAGTTGCCTTCCTTGCTGTAGAACTTGGTGGCGAAGCCGCGCGGGTCGCGCAGGGTTTCCGGCGAGTGGTTGCCGTGGATGACGCTGGAGAAGCGCACGAACACCGGCGTTTCCATGCCCGGCGTGAAGACGGCCGCGCGCGTCAGGTTGGAGATGTCCTTGCTGGCGACGAAGACGCCGTGGGCGCCGGTGCCGCGCGCGTGCACCACGCGTTCCGGCTGGCGCTCGCGGTCGAAGCGCTGCAGTTTCTGGATCAGCTGGACGTCCTGCAGCAGCACCGGGCCGTTGGGACCGGCCGTCTGGGAATTCTGGTTGTCGCCGATGGGTGCGCCGTTGTCGCGGGTCATGACGGTGGCGGGGGCGGGGGCGGTTTGGGCGGCGGCGCTGCCGATGCCGGCCGCTGCCGTCAGGGCCATCGCGGCCAGGCGACAGGCGAGCTGAGTCGATTTCATGGGTATCTCCCTTTTGATGTGTGAAAGCAAACCTTAACGGCTGTGTCACTATTATCAAAATCAATTATTTGTATGAAATCGATAGCTTTTTCGTTATTTAAACCTTTCAGTTACAAGAAATGCCTGTCTGTCCACTTTAGCGCTTGCGGCCGCTACTGGCGAATTGCTCGATCTTACGGGTGGCGCCGGAGACGATCAGGATGTCTGCGGGCAGCACGTGGGTTTCCGGCAGGGCGTGCTGGAAGTCCTCGCCGGGGCGCTTGACGCCGACCACGGTGACGCCGAATTTCTCGCGCACGTGCGACTGCGCCAACGTCATGTTGTGCGTCATGTCCGGCGCGCGTATCTTGGCGATGGCGAAACCGTCGTCGAACTCGATGTAGTCCATCATGCGGCCGGTGATCAGGTGCGCCACGCGCGCGCCCATGTCGGCCTCCGGATAGACGATGTGGTGGGCGCCCACGCGCCTGGCGATCTGGCCGTGCTCCGGCGTCAGCGCCTTGACCCAGATGTCCTTGATGCCCAACTCCGTCAGTACCATCAGCGACATCAGGCTGGCCGCGAGGTCGGTGCCGATGCCGACGATCGCGTGCGAGAACTCGGCCACGCCCAGCTGGCGCATCACGTCCTCGTTGGTGGAATCGGCCTGCACCGCGTGGGTCAGTTTATCGGCCCATAGCTGCACCAGTTCCGTGTCGCGGTCGATGCCCATGACGTCGTGGCCCATGCGCATGAGCGCTTCTGCGACGGCGCCGCCGAAGCGGCCAAGGCCGACGACGACGATGTTGTCGCTGTTCGGGAATGAAATCTGTTCCGTGAAAATTTTACCCAACAATTGGATGCTCCTCGGGATAACGATAGGGCAGGCGCCGTTCGCCCAGTACCAGCGACGCCGCCAGGGTGACGGTGCCGACCCGGCCCAGGAACATCAGCAGGGCCAGGGTCAGTTGGCCGCTCGGCGGCAGGCCCGGGGTGATGCCGGTCGACAGTCCGGCCGTGCCGAAGGCCGACACCACCTCGAAAATAATCTGGTCGGTCGGGAAGTCGGAGACGTGCAGCAGCACCAGCGTGCCCAGGGCAACCATGCCGCAGCCCAGGACCACGACCGTGATGGCCTGTCGCTGCGCCGACGCGCCGAGGCGGCGGCCGAAGGCCTCGGTGTCGCGAAAGCCGCGCACCTCGGCGATCACCAGCAGCGCCAGGATGACGATGGTGCCGACCTTGACGCCGCCGGCGGTGCTGGCGCTGCCGCCGCCGATGAACATCAGGAAGTAGTGCAGCGCCCACGATTCCGGCGTCAGCGCGCCGATGTCGACGGTGTTGAAACCGGCCGTGCGCGCGGCCACCGACATGAACGACGCCGACAGCAGCTTGCCGCCCAGGTCCATGGCGCCCAGCGTGCGCTGGTTGTGCCATTCGAACAGCAGCACGCCGAGAAAGCCGAGGGCCAGCAGCGCGCCGGTGCCGAGCAGTGTGAGCTTGGTATGCATCGACCAGTGGCGCGGGTCGCGCAGCTTGAGGCGCAGGTCGTGCAGCACCGGGAAGCCGATGCCGCCGGCGACGATGGCGATCATCAGCGGCGCCAGGATCAGCGCGTCGCCGGCGTAGCGCGTGACGCTGTCGGCGTGGATCGAGAAGCCGGCGTTGCTGAACGCCGCGACGGCGTGGAAGGTGCCGCTCCATGCGGCCTGCGCCCACGGCAGGTCGTGGGCGAAATGCATGCGCAGGGTGAGCAGGGTGGCGATCAGCAGCTCCGACGCGAACGTGACGACCAGCACCAGGCGCGCCACGCTGGTGACGTCGCCCAGTCCGAGGGTGCGGGTCTCCATCTGGCTCATTAACTTGGTGCGCAGACGGGGCGAGTTGTTGACCAACAGGCCAAGCAGGGTGGCGGCGGTCATCATGCCGAAGCCGCCGAACTGGAACAGCGCCATGATGACGCCCTGGCCGAAGCCGGACCAGTAGGTGCCCGTGTCGACCACCGTCAGGCCGGTCACGCAGACGGCGGATACTGAGGTGAACAACGCCGCCATCCATGGCGCGCCCTGGCCCCCCGCGTGGGAGAACGGCAGCATCAGGAGCGCCGTGCCGAAGGCGATCGCCATCAGGAAGGCCAGCGCCACGGCGCGCGCGGGATGAAGCACGGATCGCATCAGGATGTAGGTCGCAGGGTCAGGTTGTTCAGGGGTGGAGAAGGCGATGCAAGTCACATCGGCGTCGGCGCGGCTCGATTATACGTGACGCCGGGCGTGGCCGATCCCGTGCTGGACGGATGAGCTCGGGGGTGGCATGCTTGTGGTGTCTTCCAGACTTGGTCGGGGTGGTGATGCGGTATTCGGGCAGCGCGGCGGTTTTTTCAAGCTTGTCGAAGGCGCTCGCGTGGCTGGCCTGCTGGGCGCTGTGCGCGTGCGCCGCCGCCGAGCAAGTGTCGCTGCGCCAGTTCGGCCAGGCCGACGGGCTGGCCAACCAGGCCGTCACCAGCATCACGCAGGACGCCGCCGGCTATCTGTGGGTCGGCACCGAGAACGGTTTGTTCCGTTTCGACGGCGCCCGTTTTCGACGCTACGGCAAGCCCGATGGCTTGCCGGCGGCGTTCATCACCGCGCTGGGCACCGATAGCGCCGGCCGCGTGTGGGTCGGCACCGACGCGGGCTTGTGCGAGTGGCGGGGTTCCCGCTGCGTCGCCGTCAAGGATCCAGCTGGCGCGCCTATCGTTGTCTGGGCAGGGCGCGGCTTTGCGCGCAATGGCGAAGACGTGGTGCTGGTCGTGGGCCAGCGCGATCTTCTCGAGTTACGGCCCGGCGCCGCCGCCGGCGCGTGGCAATCCCGATATTATTTCAGCGCGGCGCAGCGCGCCGCGCATCCCGAGCTGGCACGCATCGGCGGCGTCGCCGTCGGTGCCGACGGCGCCGTCTGGACCGGATGCGGCGAGCAGGTGTGCCGCTATGGCGCCGGCGGACTGACCGTCTATGGGCCGCGGGAAGGCGTGCCGGGGGCCTTTTGGCGCGGCATCCTGGTCGGCAAGGACGGCGTGGTGTGGGTGCGCAGCCAGGACTACCTGGTGTCGATCGCGCCGGGCGCCGCGCGGGCGCAGTCCCACACCCCGCCGGGCGTGGCGCAGACGACCGTGAGGCAGTATTTTCCGATGACGCAGGACAGCGACGGCACGCTGGTGTCGAACAACGACAACGGCCTGCTGCGGGGCCTGGACGGGCAATGGCGCGAATACGGCGCCAGGGAGGGGCTCAAGGCCGACGGCGGCATCTCCGCCATCTTCACCGATCGCGATGGCGAGTTGTGGCTCGGCCTCGCGGGCCGCGGCCTGGCACACTGGCAGGGCTACCGCTCCATCGTCAACTGGACCACCGGGCAGGGTTTGCCCAGTGACGATATGTGGTCGTTCCACCGGAGCGCCGACGGTGTGCTTTTTCTCGGCACGGGGCGCGGCCTGGCGTTCCAGCGCCCGGGCGAGCCGCGTTTCGCCCAGCCCACCGGCGGCTACGAGGGCGCCGATCATCAAATCGGCGCGGTGACGTCGGACCGCGCCGGCAACGTGTGGAGCGGCGCCTTCTCCGGTGCGCTGGTGCGTCGAGATCATGACACCGGCCGCAGCGTCCACGTGGCGAAGCTGCCGCTGATTTTGCGCCTGTTCCTGGATGCCGCCGGCCAGTTGTGGATTGCCACCAACAACGGCTTGTATGTGATCCGGGATCCGGAACGTTCACCGGCCCCGCAGCTGGTCGCGGAGCCGCGCTCTTTGCTGGGCGTGCCGAAGGAGGATATCAATATGACCGCCGCCTGCCAGACCGCCGACGGCACCTTGTGGTTCCTCGCCAACGGCACGCTGCTGCGGCTGGCCGGCGGACGCTGGAGCATGCCCGGAATGCCGTCGACCTTCAGCATGTTGAACTGCGACGCCGGCAACCTGTGGCTGGCGGAAGACCACGCGCCCATGGTCTGGTACGGACCCGCCGACGACGAGGCTGGGACCCTGGCGGTGCAGCGCCTGCCGCTGGCCGACACGCCGATGGCGGCGCGCGCGGTGATGTCGATGCATGTCGACCGCCGCCACTGGCTGTGGATCGGCAGCGATGACGGCGTGGCCGTCTGGAACGGCAAGGCCTGGCGCGTGCTCGATCAGCAGAGCGGGCTGGTTTGGAACGACAGCAATCAGTACGCGATCTTCGAGGACACCGACGGTTCGATGTGGATCGGCACCAGCGGCGGCGCCTCGCATATCGTGCACCCTCAGGAGCTGTTCGCACCCAAGGAGCTGGCGCTGCGGATCGAGTCGGTCGACTACGACGGCAATCCGCTGGGCGTCAGCAAGGCGCAGATGATCGCCTGGAGCGGCGGCGCGCTCGAGGTCAGGCTGGCGGTGCTGTCGTTCCGCAACCACGAGGCGCTGCGCTACCGCTACCGCCTCAAGGGACTGGAAAACGGCTGGACCGTCACCGACTCCTCGGCCTTGCGCTATCCGGCGCTGGCGCCGGGCAGCTACGTGCTGCAGGTGAGCGCGGAGAACCCGATGCTGCAGGCGGCGGCCGGGCCGGTCGAGCTGCCGGTGACGATCATGCCGCCGTGGTGGCAAAGCGGCTGGTTCTACGCCGGCTGCGCGCTGCTCGCGGTGGTGCTGGCGTGGCTGCTGTACCGCTGGCGCCTGCGCGGCGTCCTGCGCCGCAGCGCGGCGATGGAGCAGCTGGTGCGCGAACGGACCATGGAGCTGGAGGCCTCGCGCGAGGAGCACCGCATGCGCTCCCTCAAGGACGGGCTGACCAAGGCCTGGAACCGTGTCGCGATCATGGAGATGATCGGCCAGCAAATCGCCGCCACCGCGCGCAGCGGCGGCAGCTTCATGGTGGTGATGCTGGACCTGGACCACTTCAAGCGCATCAACGACACCTACGGCCATCTGGCCGGCGACGCGGTGCTCAAGGAGTTCGTGCGGCGCCTGTCGGACCGCCTGCGCGGTTCCGACACCGTCGGCCGCTATGGCGGCGAGGAGTTCATCCTGCTGCTGCCAGGGCTGTACGCCGGTGGCGGCGAGCAGCGCATCCGCGAGCTGCACCAGGAAGTCTGCGCCGATCCGGTGGTGGAGGACGGCGTTTCCATCGACATTGCCTGCAGCTTCGGCGTGGTGGCCGGACCGCTGCCCGGCTGCACGCCCGAATCGCTGATCAAACTGGCCGACAAGGCGCTGTACCGCGCCAAGGAAAACGGCAGGAACCGCATCGAGTACGCCGAGCGCGAACCCTGATGCCGGCAGGGTCGTCCAACTTTCCATACAGGCACCCCTGGACCGGTCCAGCTTTTCATGCCGGTATCACGTTGCAATCATCATTTCCGTAAAGAATTGTCATTGAAATCAATGGCTTGAAAGGCCATTTTTGGCTTTTCGGCGCTGGCATACCCATTGCTATCTACCCGTACCCCGCGGCGCCGCCGGGGAAAAAATACGGAGATGATAAAAGTGAAAAAAAAGCGCCCACTAACGCTGTACATCCTGATCGCCATGGTGTTGGGCGTAGCCGTCGGCTACGCGTGCCACCAGGCTTTCCCCGATAAAAAGGCCGCCGCCGACATTGCCGGCCATATCTCGATCGTGACGGACGTGTTTCTGCGTCTGATCAAAATGATCATTTCGCTGCTGGTGTTTTCGACCCTGGCGGTCGGCATCGCGCACCTGGGCGACGGCAAGGCCGCCGGCCGTATCGGCATGAAGGCCATGGGCTGGTTCGTGATCGCCTCGCTGGTGTCGCTGACCCTGGGCATGGTGCTGTCCAACCTGATGCAGCTCGGGACCCATCTGGGCCTGCCGCTGCCACCGATCGACGCCACCACCGGTCTGAAAACCTCGGCGTTCACGCTCAAGGAATTCGTCAGCCACATGGTGCCGAAGTCGCCGATCGAGGCGATGGCCAACAACGAGATCCTGCAAGTGCTGGTGTTTGCGATCTTCTTCGGCAGCGCCCTGGGCGCGCTGGGACAATCGGCGGCCAAGCTGACCGCCGGCGTCGACCAGCTGGCGCAGGTCATGCTGCGCATCACCGGCAGCATCATGAAGATGGCGCCGCTGGCCGTCTTCGCCGCGATGGCGTCGGTGGTAACCACCAACGGCCTGGGCATCCTGGCGACCTTCGCCAAGTTCATGGGCGGCTTCTATCTGGGCCTGGTGTGCCTGTGGGCGCTGCTGATCCTGGGCGGCTTCGCCTTCATCGGCAAGCGCGTGTTCCGCCTGATGGTGCTGATCCGCGAACCGTTCCTGCTGGCGTTTTCGACCGCCAGCTCTGAGGCGGCCTATCCAAAACTGCTGGTGGCGCTGGATCAATTCGGCGTGCAGCGCAAGATCTCCAGCTTCGTCATGCCGATGGGGTATTCGTTCAACCTCGATGGCTCGATGATGTACTGCACCTTCGCCGTGCTGTTCATCACGCAGGCCTACGGCATCGAACTGTCGCTCGGTACCCAGATCACCATGCTGCTGCTGTTGATGGTGACGTCCAAGGGCATCGCCGGCGTGCCGCGCGCCTCGCTGGTGGTCATCGCCGCCACGCTCAATCAATTCAACATCCCGGAGGCGGGCCTGCTGCTGTTGATGGGCATCGACCAGTTCCTGGACATGGGCCGCTCCGCCACCAACGCGGTCGGCAACGCCGTCGCCACCGCCGTCGTCGCCAAGTGGGAAGGCGCGCTCGATGAAGAGCAGGCGCCGGTCACGGAGAAGGACAGCGCCGCTAACATTCGCGCCGCCTGAGTCCTGAGTCCTGAGTCGCACCAGTTTAGTACCCAAAAAAGTAGCACTACAAAAGTAATCTCGGGAGATGTAACGATGCAGAAAAATATCATGGGCGCCCTGGCGCTGGGTTTGTTGTCGTCCGCCGCGCCGGCGCAATCGTCGGTCACCGTCTACGGCGTCGCCGACGCCGGCCTGCTGGTCGAGCGGGGCGCCGCCGCCGGCAATACCACCAAGATCGGTAGCGGCATCGGCTCGGGCTCGCGCCTGGGCATCAAGGGCAAGGAAGACCTGGGCGGCGGCATGTCGCTGGCCTTCGGTCTGGAAAACGGCAACAACCTCGATACCGGCATACCCGCCCAGGGCGGGCTGCTGTTCGGCCGCCAGGCCTACCTGTGCCTGACCACCCCGGTGGGCGCGTTCAGTGTCGGCCGCCAGTACTCGCCATTCTACAAAACGCTGAACAACATCGCCGACCCGTTCCAGACCGGCTTCGCGGGTAACTCGCAAAACATCTTCGCCAATAACTCGCGGGTGGACAACTCGGTGGAGTACATCACGCCGAAGGCGGCCGGCTTCTCGGCGGATGTCCTGTACGGCTTCGGCGAAGTGGCCGGCGACACCAGCAAAAACCGCAGCATCGCCGGCAGCGGCACCTACGAAAACGGTCCGCTGACGCTGGTGCTGGCGCACCAGCAGCGCGACAACGCGCTGTCCACCGCCCGCAGCCGCAATACGATGCTGACGGCGCGCTACCAGTTCTCCAGGGTCACGGTCCACGCGGCGCACGCGCGCAACAAGGATTTGCTCGAAAACGAAAGCAAGGATACGCTGCTCGGCTTCACGGTGGCGCTGCCGGTTGGTACGCTGCTGATGTCCTACATCGACCATCACGACGATTCGGCGCTGCGGCAAGATGCGAAGCAGGGGGCGATCGGTTATCTGTATCCGCTGTCGCGCCGCACCGACCTGTACACCGCCTATGGTCATATCAACAACCGCAACGGCGCCAGTTTCAAGGTCGGCACGGCCACCGACACCGGCACCGGCACCACTGGATTCAACCTCGGCGTGCGGCATGTGTTTTAATGGCCGTGGTTTGAACGCGGCGTGATCGCTGGTTGAGTAAATACGAGGGGATTATGGCGGCAGCATCATCGCAGACGGTTCCACCATCGCGGCCTGGCCGGCGGCTTTGGGGGCGACTCACGCTGTGGGTGTTGCTGCTGGCCGCCTGTCTGGCGCTGGCGATTTTTTGCTGGCGCTGGGCGGAGAACGCGGCGATCGAGCGGCTGCGCCTGTCCGGGGCGCAGCGGCTCGACGGCTATGCCCTCAGTCTCGAGAACCTGCTGGCCAAATACGATTTCCTGCCCGGCACCCTGGAGTTGAACAAGGACGTCATCGCCCTGTTGCAGCATCCCGGCGACGACGCGCTGCGCGGGGAGGTCAACCAATACCTGGAGAAGGTCAACCGCCTCTCCAAATCCACCACCATCTATATCGTCAATCTGCAGGGCGTGACGCAGGCGGCGAGCAACTGGCGCGAGCGCGACAGCTTTGTCGGCGACGACGTCTCGTTCCGGCCGTACGTGCGCGACGCGCTGCGCCGCGAGCCGGGTGGTTTTACGGCGTCGGCACCACACGCGGCGAGCCGGGTTATTTTTTTGCGCACGGGATTTATCACAACGGCCGCATGCTGGGCGTCGCCACGGTCAAGGTCAATATCGAGAAGCTGGAGAAGGGCTGGGTGCAGGGCGCCGACAAGGTGCTGCTGGCCGATGCCCACGGCGTGGTTTTCCTGACCTCCGCGCCGGAATGGAAATACCGCACGCTGGCGCCGCTGGCGCCGGAGGTGCGGCAGGAACTGGAGGCGTCGCGCCAGTATTTTTCGCACGCGCTGACGCCACTGGGTTTGCGCGAGGAGCGCCGCATCGACGGCGGCGCCAGCATCGTCGACGTGCCCGCGGCGGCGCAGGCAGCGGAGCCCGATCCCGGACCAGGTTCGCGCATGGTGAGCCAGGCCCGCTCGCTGGCGCCGCGCAAATGGCAGTTTGTGTATCTGTCCGATCTGGCGCCGGCCAGGGCCAGCGCGCGCAACGTGTTCTTGTTCGCCTTGCTGGTGCAGGCATTGCTGGTGATGCTGGTGCTGTACGCGCGCCAGCGCCGCCGCCTTGGCCGGCAGCGGCTGCGCGCGCGCGAGGACCTGCAGCGCGCCTACGACAATCTGGAGACGATGGTGGCCGAGCGCACCTCCAGCCTTCAGCAGATGACGCACAACCTGAGCGAGGAGAATATCGTGCGCCGCAAGGCCGAACAAAAGCTGCGCCAGGCCCAGAGCGAACTGGTTCAGGCGGCGAAGATGGCGGTGCTGGGGCAGATGTCGGCCGGGATCACGCATGAA
Source organism: Duganella sp. AC237 (assembly GCF_979254035.1). NCBI lineage: Bacteria > Pseudomonadati > Pseudomonadota > Betaproteobacteria > Burkholderiales > Oxalobacteraceae > Duganella > Duganella sp. AC237. The sequence goes on from NZ_CEEDEW010000003.1 coordinate 2,655,973, forward strand.
CTGAACCAGCCGCTGACGGCCCTGCGCACGATGGCCGACAACGCCAAGGTGCTGATCGAGCGCGATCGCTTGGACGAGGCCAAGACCAACCTGGCGACCATTTCGCAACTGGTCGGGCGCATGGGACTGATCACCGGCCAACTGCGCCAGTTCGCGCGCAAGGCCGACGCCAGCCTGCGGCCGGTGCCGGTGGCGGCGGCGATCACCGCCGCGCTGTTCCTGGTGGAGCGGCGGGTGGAGCGCGAGCGCGTGAACTTCCGCATGTCGATGCGCAGCCAGGACGTGCATGCGCTGTGCGACAGCAACCGCCTGGAGCAGGTGCTGGTCAATTTGTTTAACAACGCGCTCGATGCGATGACCGACAGCGAAACGCGCGAGCTGACCGTCGGCGTCGAGCGCACCGACGAACGCGTGATGATCGGCGTGGCCGACACCGGCCCGGGCATCCCGGAAGACATCCGCGCCCATTTATTCGAACCATTTTTCACCACCAAGCCGCAAGGGCAGGGCCTCGGACTGGGGCTGGCCATCTCCGAGCAGATCGTGCGCGAATTCGGCGGGCTGCTGCGGGTCGAGGCCAGCGCCTCGGGTGGAGCGCGGTTTATTATTGAATTGCCGCTTGCGGAGCAGGAGACTACGGATGTATGAAGCGATGAAAGTATTGTTGGTCGAGGACGACGCCACCGTGCGCGCGGGCAGCGCGCAGGCGCTCGACCTGGCCGGATTCCAGGTCGAGGCCTTCCACGCGGCTGAACAGGCGCTGGCGAAGGTCACCCCGGGATTCGCCGGCGTGATCGTCAGCGATGTGCGGCTGCCCGGCATGAGCGGGCTCGATCTGATGGCGGCGGTGAAGGCCATCGACCCCCAATTGCCGGTGGTGCTGGTGACCGGGCATGGAGATATCACGATGGCGGTGAACGCCATGCGCGACGGCGCCTACGACTTCATCGCCAAGCCGTATTCGTCGGAGCAGCTGTCCGAGGTGGTGCAGCGCGCGCTCGAGACGCGCCGCCTGACCCTGGAAGTGGCGGCGCTGCGCCACCGCATCGAGCACGGCGTCGGCATCGAGGCCACCTTGCTGGGCGATTCGGCGCCGATGCGCGACCTGCGCCGCCTGATCCTGGACCTGGCCGACGAACCGGCCGATGTGCTGATCTACGGCGAGACCGGGACCGGCAAGGAGATGGTGGCGCGCTGCCTGCACCAGTACAGCCGCCGCCACAAGCGCAATTTCGTCGCGCTCAATTGCGGCGCCATCCCGGAGAATATCTTCGAGAGCGAGGTGTTCGGCCACGAGCCGGGCGCCTTCACCGGTGCCGGCAAGCGCCAGGTCGGCAAGATCGAATACGCGGACGGCGGCTCGCTGTTCCTCGACGAGATCGAGAGCTTGCCGATGTCGCTGCAGGTGAAGATGCTGCGCGTGCTGCAGGAACGGTACGTCGAGCGGCTCGGTTCCAACAGCCAGGTGCCTGTGGACGTGCGCGTGATCGCCGCCGCCAAGGATGATTTGAAGGAGCTGTCGGACCAGCAGAAATTCCGCAGCGATTTATACTATCGCCTGAACCTGATTGTGCTCAACCTGCCGCCGCTGCGCGAGCGTCGCGAAGATATTCCGCTGCTGTTCGAGCACTTCCTGCTCGGCGCGGCGGCGCGCTACAAACGCGCCGCGCCGCCCGTGCCCGGGCCGCTGATGCAGTCGCTGATGGCGCACGACTGGCCGGGCAATGTGCGGGAGCTGCGCAACATCGCCGAGCGCTTTGTGCTGGGATTGTCGAGCGGCGCCGACGGCCTGCTGTCGGCGCGCAGCCTGGCGCCGTTGCCGCTGGCCGAGCAGGTGGGGTGCTTCGAGCGCGCCGTCATCGAGCAGGAGCTGCGCAAGGCCGGCGGCAGCGTCAGCGAGGTCAGTGTGGCGCTGGCGGTGCCCAAGCAGACGTTGTATTACAAGATGCAAAAGTACGGGTTAACGCCGGACGTGTACAAGTAATCGGCGCGCGAGCTCCGAACGGTTGTGCGGATTTCGTCGTTCTTTGTGATTTGCCGGCGCAAGACTTGCGGCGCCGGGCGGCGTATATTATTGGATAACATCGTCTATTCAGGATAACCATGCGCGCCTCGTCACCGTTCCGTCACCGTCGATTGATCCTGCAAGGCGCCGCCAGTCTGGGGCTGATATCTGGCTGGAGCGCCAGGGCCAATGCGGCCGGCGCTGCGGCGGCGACCGGCGCCACAGCCACCGCAGCCGGCGCAGCCGATGCGCCGGCCACGCCATCCTCCGCCACGGCGGTGCCCATGTTCGACGTGCGTCTGCTGCCTTCCTTTTACGCCGAGGCGCTGCAGGCCAACCAGTCCTACCTGCTACGCCTGAACGCCGACCGCTTCCTGCACAACTACCACCTGTTCGCCGGCTTGCCGGTAAAGGGCAAGATCTATGGCGGCTGGGAGTCGGACACCATCGCCGGCGAGGGGCTGGGTCACTACCTGTCCGCGCTGTCGCTGATGCACGCGCAGAGCGGTCTGCCGGCGCTCAAGCCGCGCATCGATTACATCGTCGCCGAGCTGGCGCGCGTGCAGCGGGCGCAGGGCGACGGCTACATCGGTGGCTTCATGCGCAAGCGCAAAGACGGCAAGGTCGTCGACGGCAAGGAGATCTTCCCCGAGATCATGCGCGGCGAGATCCGCTCGGCCGGATTCGACCTGAATGGCTGCTGGGTGCCGCTGTATAACTGGCACAAGGTGTTCGCCGGCCTGTTCGACGCCCAGACCTACGCCGGCAACGCGCAGGCGCTGCAAGTGGCGACGGGACTGGCCGGCTACATGGCCAAGGTGTTCGACGCCTTGAACGACGAACAGTTGCAGCAGGTGCTGGCGTGCGAACATGGCGGCATCAACGAAAGCTTCGCCGAACTGTATGCGCGCACCAACGACGAGCGCTGGCTGAAGGTGGCGCGGCGGCTGTACCACCACAAGGCGCTGGCGCCGCTGGCCGAAGGCCGCGACGAACTGGCCAACCTGCACTCGAACACGCAGATTCCCAAGTTGATCGGCCTGGCGCGCCTGTATGAGCTCAAAGGCCAACAAAGCGACGCCGACACCGTCAAGTTTTTCTGGAAGACGGTGACGGACCACCACAGCTACGTCATCGGCGGCAACGGCGACCGCGAATATTTTTCGGGCCCGGACACCATCGCCGCCCACATCACCGAACAGACCTGCGAAGCCTGCTGCAGCTACAACATGCTGAAGATGACGCGCCACTTGTATAGCTGGTCGCCGGACGCCGCCTATTTCGACTACTACGAGCGCACGCACCTGAACCACATCATGGCGCACCAGAATCCGCGCACCGGCATGTTCACCTATATGACGCCGCTGATGTCGGGCGTGGCGCGCGAGTACTCCAGCGAGGAGAACGATTTCTGGTGCTGCGTGTTGTCCGGCATCGAGAGCCACTCCAAGCATGGCGACTCGATCTATTGGGAGAGCCGCGACACGCTGTTCGTCAACCTGTACATTCCGTCGCTGGTGAAGTGGCGGCACGCGGCGGCCACCCTGGAGATGACGACGCGCTATCCGTTCGAGAGCGATATCGACATCAAGGTCAAGCGCCTGGCCGGCCAGCGCTATTACACGCTGGCCCTGCGCATTCCGGCGTGGGCTTCGGGGCATACCTTGCTGGTCAACGGCAAGCCGCACGCGGCCAGCAAGGACAAGGGTTACCTGTTCGTGCGGCGCCGCTGGCGCGCCGGCGACACCGTGCGTCTCTCGCTGCCGCTGGAGCTGCGGCTGGAATCGGCCGCCGGCAACGACAAGGTGGTCGCGCTGTTGCGCGGACCGATGGTGCTGGCCGCCGACCTGGGCGCGGCCGACAAACCGTTCGACGGCCTGGCGCCGGCGCTGGTCGGCGCCAACATCCTGGCCTCGTTCAAGGAGGCCGACAAGGTGAAGGCCGTGTACCGGACGGTGGGCAGCGGCCGGCCCGGCGACATGAAGTTCACGCCGTTCTTCGCCCAGTACGACCGGCGCGCGGCGGTGTACTTCAACGCCTACAACGAGCAGGAATGGGCTGCCTCCGAAGTGGCGTTCCGCAAGGAGGAGGCGCGCCTCAAGGACCTGGCCGACCGCTCGATCGACGTCATGCACCTAGGGGAGATGCAGCCGGAGCGCGACCACGACCTGCAATCGGACATCTCGTATCCGGTGTCGTACCGCGGCCGCATGGGCCGCGATGCCCGCACCGGCGGCTATTTCAGCTTCCGCATGAAATGCGGACCGGGACAGCTGGTGCTGCAGGCCAGTTATTGGGGCGAGGAGCGCAACCGCGATTTCCATATCAGTATCGACGGCGAGCGGGTGGCCCGCGTCAAGCTCGATGGCAGCCATCCGGGTGAGTTCATCGACCGCGATTATGTGCTGCCGGAGAGATTGACCAGCGGAAAGAACAGTGTCGTGGTTCGATTCGATCCGGAGCCCGGCCACACGGCGGGGCCGGTGTTCGGCGCGCGCTTGTACGTGCAGCGCTGACGGCGAGGCAGGCCGGGACTGGCGCGGTTTCAATCAGACTCCGCTGTTGCAAGATTAATGATACGCTCATAAGTATTGTTATTCTGTAATCGCACGAGGCTTTTATGAATCTACCGGCATTGCCCCAGCTGCCGGCCGCGCGCTTCCTGACCGCGCCGGGAGAATTGGGTGCGCAGATTTTGGCGTACGATTGGGCGCGCACGCCGTTGGGGGCGATCGAGGATTGGCCGCACAGCCTCAAGACGGTCGTCAGCCTGATGCTCAGCTCCCGCCAGCCGATGTGGATAGGGTGGGGCGAACAGGCCACCTTCCTGTACAACGACGCTTATATCGGTGTGCTCAGCATGGCCAAGCATCCCTGGGCGCTGGGGCGTCCGGCGGCGGAGGTGTGGGCGGAGATCTGGGATATCTGCGGCCCGCTGGCCGACCGCGTGTTCGAGCACGGCGAGGCCACCCTGGCCGACGACGTGCGCCTGTTCATGAGCCGTGGCGATTTTTTGGAGGAGACGTTCTTTTCGTTCTCCTATAGCCCGGTGCGCGATGAATCGGGCAACGTGGCGGGATTGTTCTGCCCCAACCTCGACGTCACCGCCAAGCATTTGAACGCCCGCCGCCTGCGCACCCTGTCGGACATGAGCACCCGCATGCTGCAGGAAAAAACCGTGGATGGAGCCTGCGCGGCGGCGATGGCCAGTATCGCCGCGAATCCGGACGACCTGCCGTTCGCGATGCTGTACCTGGCGCACGACAACCCGGAAGGTGCGTCCGTCGGCGCCGCCGCGCTGGCGCAGGCCACGCATCCCGACCTTCCGCGCCAGCTTTTTCCGATCGACGAAGTCATCGCCGATGCCGCCACCCGCGTGGTGGCGCTGCGGCGATCGGCGGAGCGGGAGGCGGAATCCGCATTCCCGTCCGGCCTGGCCAACCAGCCGATACGCGAGGCGCTGGTGCTGCCGCTGATGGGCGCCGGCACGCAGCAAACCATCGGCGCGTTGGTGCTGGGCGTGAGCGCGGCGCGCCGGCTAGACGCCGACTACCGCCGCTTTCTGGAGCTGATCGCGATCCAGACCGGCAACGCGATCCAGCAGGCGCGCGCCGCCGAGGAGGAGCGCCTGCACGCCGAGATGCTGACGGAGCTCGATCGCGCCAAGACCCAGTTCTTCAGCAATGTCAGCCACGAGTTCCGCACGCCGCTCACGCTGCTGCTCGGACCCATGGAAGACGCGTTGCGCGACGCCGCCGCGCCTTTGCCGCCGGCGCAGCGCGCGCGCATGGAGCTGATGCGGCGCAACGGCCTGCGGCTGCAAAAGCTGGTCAACACGCTGCTTGAATTCTCGCGCGTGCAGGCCGGCCGCGCGCAGGCCAGCTTCGCGCCCACCGATCTGCCGGCCCTGACCGCCGATCTGGCCAGCAGCTTCCGCTCGGCCATCGAGGGCGCCGGCATGCGGCTGGTGGTCGACTGTCCGCCGCTGGCGGCGCCGGTGTATGTCGATCCGGGCCTGTGGGAAAAGATCGTTCTGAACCTGCTCTCGAACGCCTTCAAGTTCACATTCGAAGGGCAGATCGCTATCTCCCTTCATCAGGCGGGAACCAACGCGCGACTGACTGTGAGCGACAGCGGCACCGGCATTCCGGCGGACCAGTTGCCGCACCTGTTCGAGCGTTTCCACCGCGTGGAAGGCGCGCGTTCGCGCACCTACGAGGGCTCGGGCATCGGCCTGGCGCTGGTGCGCGACCTGGTGGCGCTGCACGGCGGTGCTATCGGCGCCGACAGTGAGCCGGGACGGGGGACGGTGTTCGCCGTCGAGATCCCGCTGGGCAGCGCCCATCTGGACCCGGCGCACGTGCGCGAGCAGCGCCTGGAGGAATGGCGGCCGACGGCGGTGCAATCCTATGTGGCCGAGGCGGAGGGGTGGGTACAGCCGGCGGCTCCGCTCCCGGACGCCGATCACGCGCCGGGTGCGCGCCATGGGCGTTTGCTGATCGTCGACGACAACGCCGACATGCGCGACTACCTGCGGCGCTTGCTGCGCGGTGTTTGGGATGTCGAGGTGTGCAACAACGGCCGGGAAGCGCTGGACGCGGTGCGGCGCCGGATGCCCGACATCGTCCTCTCCGATGTCATGATGCCGGAGCTAGACGGCTTCGGTTTGCTGGCGGCGCTGCGCGGCGATCCGGCCACGCGCGAGATTCCGATCATGCTGCTGTCGGCGCGCGCCGGCGATGAGGCGCGGCTGGAAGGACTGCAGGCGGGCGCCGACGACTATCTGATCAAACCCTTCTCCAGCCACGATCTGGTCGCGCGCATCGAGGTGCTGCGCCTGCGCAGGCAAGCGCGCATGGTGGACGTGGCCGTGGCGCGCCGCACGCAGAGCATCTTCAGCCAGGCGCCGGTGGCGATCGCCATCCTGCGCGGGCCGGAACACGTGTTCGAACAGGCCAACGCCTGCTACCAGGAGATGGTCGGGCCGCGCGCGCTGGTCGGTCTGTCCATTCGAAACGCCTTCCCGGAGCTGGAGGGGCAGGGCATCTTCGAATTGCTGGACGGCGTGCTGGCCGGCGGCGAGCCTTACGTGGGGCGCTCGGTGGCGGTGCGTTTCCGGCGCGGCCATGGCGAGGAATTGACCGATTGCTGCTTCGATTTCGTCTATCAGCCGCTGATCGACGATGACGGCCGCACCGAGGGCGTGGCCATGGTGGCCTTTGAAGTGACGGAGCTGGCCAACGCCAAGCGCGCCGCCGACGCGGCCAACCGCGCCAAGGACGAATTCCTGGCGATGCTGGGCCACGAATTGCGCAATCCGCTGGCGCCCATCGTCACCGCGCTGCAGCTGATGCGCTTGCGCGGCGGCGACTACGCCCTCAAGGAACGCACCGTCATCGAACGCCAGACCAGGCATCTGGTCGCGCTGGTCGACGATTTGCTCGATGTCTCGCGCGTCGCCGAGGGCAAGATCCAGTTGCGGCGGCAGTCGGTGGAAATGGCCGAAGTGGTGGCGCGCGCGATTGAAACGGCCAGCCCGCTGATCGAGGAAAAACGCCATGTGCTGGAGGTGCAGGTGCCGGCTTCCGGGCTGGCGGTGATGGCCGATCCGGGGCGCTGCGCGCAAGTGCTGGCCAACCTGTTGACCAACGCCGCCAAGTACACCGAACCGCAGGGCCGCCTGAGCGTAAAGGCCTGGCGCGACGGCGGCCACGCGGTGGTGGCGGTGCGCGACAACGGCATCGGCATCGCGCCCGACATGCTGGCTTCGGTGTTCGACCTGTTCGTGCAGGAGCGGCAGGCCTTGAGCCGCTCGCGCGGCGGTCTTGGACTCGGCCTGACGATCGCGAAGAGCATGATGGTGCTGCACGGCGGCAGCATCGGCGCGCGCAGCGACGGCGTGGGGCTGGGCAGCACCTTTACCATCCGCATGCCGGTACTGGAGCAGGTCTTCGAGTCGCCGCGCGCCGCCGTGCCGGCCGCGCGCCAGGCGCCTTCGCGGCAGGCCAGCTCCGGCTTGAAGGTGATGGTCGTCGACGATAACGAGGACGCCGCGCAGGCCATCGGCGAGGCGCTCGAGCTGATGGGGCACGAGGTGCATGTGATGTTCGGTGCGCCGGAGGCGCTGGCCAGCGAAGGCAGCTTGCGTCCGGATGTCTGCCTGCTCGACATCGGCCTGCCCGGGATGGATGGCTATGAGCTGGCGCAGCGCCTGCGCCAGCAGGCCTGCCAGCGGCCCTTGCGGCTGATCGCGGTCACCGGCTACGGCCAGGACGGCGACCGCCGGCGCGCGGCCGAAGCGGGCTTCGACAATCACTTAACCAAGCCGGTCGATCTGGTGACGCTCGACGGCCTGCTACGGGGCGGAGGTTAAGCAGGGATGATGCGCCAGGCGCCAGGCATTCTTCACGACATCAGTTGGGGGCCTGCCAGCGGAAGGTCGCGCCAGCGCTTGCCGGTGGCGTCGGCCAGCGCGTTGCCCAGCGCTCCCGCCATCGGTCCCTGCGCGGCTTCCGCCACGCCGAGGAATGGAGCGCCCGGCCGGTCGATCAGCACCACGTCGACCTTGGCCGGCACGTTCGAATAGCGCATGATCGGATAGCTGGCCCAGTCGACGCTGGCGATGCCGTCCGGGCCGAATTGCAGGCGCTCGTACAGCGTCCAGCTGGCGGACTGCAGGATGCCTCCCTCGATCTGGTTGCGGATGCCGTCCGGATTCACGCCTTGGCCGCAATCGACGGCCGCCGCCACCCGCACAATGTGCACTTCGCCGGTGCTGCGCTCGACCCGGATTTCGACCGCCAGCGCGACATACGCCATCAGATTCTTGTACTGTCCGAAGCCGAAGCCGAAGCCGTGGTGGCGGCGGCGCTGCCGTTCCCGCCTATCCCAACCGAATTTCGACGCGGCGGCACGGATCACATCGCGCGCGCGCGGGTCGTCCAGATGGCGCAGGCGGAATTCGACCGGATCGGTGCGGGCCGCCGCCGCCAGTTCGTCTATCATGCCCTCGATGGCGAACAGGTTGATGTGGGCGCCCAGCGAGCGCATGGCCGACGTGCGCAGCGGCGTCACCGGCAGAAAATGGTTGATCACCTTCGAATTGGCGAACGCGTACAGCGGTGCGGCGTTGCGGTCGCCGCCGCCCTCGGGCATCGGCATCGGCAGCGAGGGGCTGGGCGTGAACGGCTTGGCCAGCAGTTGCGCCGGTAGCAGCTTGCCGGCGTTGCCGGGGCGTTCGTTGTGCGAGCCGCTCCACAGTTCGTAGTGCCAGTCGCAGACCTTGCCGCCGGCGTCGAGCGATGCGCTCAGCTCCGTGCTCATCGCGGGCGCGTACGGCTCCCACTGGTTTTCCTGGTCGCGCATCAACTGCACCCGCACCGGCCGCCCGGGCATGGCGCGGGCGATCAGCGCGGCATCGGCCGCCACGTCGTCGGCGCCGTTCTGGCCATAACAGCCGGCGCTCTCGGTATGGATGCAGCGCACCGCGTCGAGCGGCATGGACAGCATCTCGGCGATGGCCGCGCGCAGCGGATAGACGCCTTGGGTGTGCGTCCACACCGTCAGCTGCGCGCCATCGAGCACCGCCACCGAGCACGATGGGCCGATCGAGCCATGCAACACATATTGTTTGGTGTAGCGGTTCCTGATGGTGGTGACGGCAACCGCTCCACCGGGGGCACGCTTGTCCTCGACCACGATGTCCTGGGCGGGAAGGGCGCGCAAGGTGGCGTGGATGCCGGCGGCGGCCGGCAGGGCCGGACCCTTGGCCCACCTGGCGCCGGCCGATAAGGCGCGCATCGCCAGGATCGCCTGCCATTCGTCGGCCGCGACGACCGCCAGGTAGTTGCCGTCGACGAGTACCTTCAGCACACCGGCCATCCGCTCGACGGCCTTGACGTCGGCCGACAGCAGGCGCGCGCCGTAGGCCGGCGGACGCACCACGCGGGCATGCACCATGCGGGGCGGGCGCATGTCCTGCACATAGCTGGCGCCGCCGGTCAGCTTGGCCGGTATGTCCACGCGCGGCAGCGAACTGCCGATCACGGTGTAGGCACCGGCGTCCTTCAGCACCGATTTGGCCTGCGCCGCGCGGTGCAGATCGATGCCGCGCAGCGCCAGGCCATAGTGCATGTTGCGCCCGTCCGGCGCGATGATCGTGCCGGCCCGGGTTAAGAGGTTGTCCGGTGCGAGCTTCCATTGCGCTGCGGCGCCTTGCACCAGCAGCGCGCGCACCTGGGCGGCGGCGTGCAGCAGGGCGGTGCCGCTGTCGGCGATGGTGTGGCTGCCGGCGGTGTAGCCCTCGTTGGGTGTGCGGCCGGTGTCGCCGGTGATGAAGTCGATGGCGGCCGGCGCCACGTCCAGCTGTTCGGCGGCGATCTGCAGCAACGCCGTGCGCACGCCGGTGCCCAGTTCCACCTTGCCGGTGAAGACCGTGACCTTTCCGTCGGCGGCGATCCTGATCCAGGCGTCGAGCATCGGATTGGTTTTCAGGCTGCCCGCCAGCGCCTTGTTGGCCACCGGCGGCACGCCCATCGCGTTGAATTCGGCAAGCGCGAGACGCGGCAGCAGGGAAAATCCCAGCACCAGGGCGCCGGCGCCCAGTGTGGCGCGGCGGCGCAGGTCGATGGTTTCGGTGTCGGTGACGCGGTCCGTCATGGCTTGCTCCCCGCCGCCTTGTGCGCCAGGGGCGCGACGCGGCGCGCGGCCGCCACTTCGCCGATGGCCGCCAGGATGCGCATATGCGTGCCGCAGCGGCAAAGGTTGGGCTCCATGTGGGCGCGGATCTGGGCCGCGCTGGGCTGCGGATTCTGTTCGAGCAGCGCCTGCGCGCGCATCACCATGCCGGCGATGCAGTAGCCGCATTGCGCCGCCTGGTGCCGGATGAAGGAAGCCTGCAGCGGGCCGGGATGGGCGGCGCTGCCCAGGCTTTCGATGGTGCGCACGCGGCGCCCTTCGCAGGCCGCCAGCGGCGTCAGGCAGCCGAACACCGGCTGGTCGTCCAGCAGCACCGTGCAGGCGCCGCACTGGCCAAGGCCGCAGCCGAATTTGGCGCCGTTCAGCTCCAGCTGGTTGCGCAGCGCGTACAGCAGCGGCGTGGAGGGATCGATGTCGAGCGTGTGGGTGACGCCGTTGACGGTGAGTGTGCTCATGGCTGGTTCTCCTTGCGAATCTCGGTGACGCGGCGCTCAAGCTTCGGCCACGGCGCGCGCTTGCCGATGTCGGCGCGGACGTAGGCGGCGATGCTGGCGATCTGCGCGTCGTTGAGCGAGGCGGCGAACGCCGGCATGAAGGTGGCCGAACGCGCTGGCGTCCATGGCACGCCGTTCAATACGATCTGTATCAGGTTGTCGGGGCGGTCGCCGGCGACGGCGGTGCTCAGGTTGAGCGGCGGCCGGCCACCGGTCGTCATCATCGGGGCGGCGTCGCCGTGGCAGCCGGCGCAGGCGCCGGCAAACAGCGTGCCGCCCTGGCGGATGCGGCCGGCGTCCGCACCGGTGGCCGGCGGCGCGGGGGGCGGGGCCGCGGGCGCCGTCGCCGTCTGCAGCGACATCAGGTAGGCCGCCATCGCCTTGGTGTCTTCCGGCGGCACCAGCGACAGGCTGTGGGCGACGGGCGCCATCGGCCCGGCGGCGGCACCATGCTCAGGCGACCAGCCATGGCGCAGGTACGCCGCCAGTTGTTCGGCGGTCCACGGCTTGGGCGCGCGCAGCAGCGCCGTCAGCGCCGGCGCGTCCCAACCGTCGATATTGCCGCCACCGAAGGCGGGACTGCGCTCGCCGCCGATCGGGTCCAGCGCGCTGTGACAGGAGGCGCAGTGGCCGGCGCCGTCCACCAGATAGCGGCCCCGATTCCATTCTGCGCCACGGGCCGGATCGTCCGGTGTCGGACCGCTGCGCAGGTAGAGTAGGTTCCAGCCCGCCAGCAATGGCCGGAAGCCCAGTGGGAAAATCAGCTGGTTGTCGGGCGCTGTCGCTTGCACCGGCGCGCGGGTCATCAGATAGGCGTAGGCGTCGCCGATGTCGGCGTCCGTCAGCCGCGTGTAGTGAATATAGGGGAAGGCGGGATACAGCAGATGGCCGTCGCGGGAGACGCCGTGGCGCAGCGCGCGGGTGAACGCGGACAGCGACCAGTTGCCGATGCCGGTGGCGGCATCGGGCGTGATGTTGGTTGTGTAGATGGTGCCGAAGGGTGTGCGCAGCGGCAGGCCCCCGGCGTAGGGCCGGCCGCCGGCGGCGGTGTGGCACACCATGCAATCGCCGACGGCGACGATGCGCGCGCCGCGCGTCACGCTGGCGGCGTCGAAACCGCCGGGGGCAGGCGGCGCGACGGGTGCCAGCGCCGGTTGCACTATCCACGCCGCCGCCAGTGCGCCGGCGGCCAGCGCCGCGATGCCGGCGGCGACCCATCTCCGTGTTGTTTTTCTCATTCCCGTTCCCGATCTTCGGCATTTGTCACAGATGCCAATGTGCCATCTGGCGTACCGTTTGTAACCTTTCAAAAGGCAGGGCAGGGAACTGGAATGCGCAAAAACCTATCCGGAGTATAGGCCGCAAGCCGCGCGATCCCCCCTATAATGGGAGGGATTGCCTGTTTCATAATTCATAATTCATAATTCATAAGGACAGCATGTTTCGGGTACCGCGCACTCCCTGGTTGTCCGGGTTGTTGGTTTGCTTGACGTTGTTGATCTTCGCGGTCGATACCTTCACGCCGCTGGACATGGCGGTGGCCGTGATGTACGTGGTGGTGGTGCTGCTGTCGGCAAGCGTGTGGCAGCGGCGCGGCGTGCTGCTGGTGACCGGCATCTGCCTGGCGTTGACGGTCGCCTCCTACCTGCTGACGCACACGGTGGTGTTCTCCGGCGCCGCCGCCGGGCGCATGATGGTCGGCCTGCTCGCCATCGGCATCACCGCCTTCCTGGCGCTGCGCGGACAAAGCGCCACCAACGCGTTGCTGGCGCGCGAGCACGCGCTGCGCCGCAGCGAGGCGTTTTTGGCCGGCACGCAGCGCATCAGCAAAACCGGCAGCTTCAGTTTCAAGGCTCCAGACGGTGCAATGTACTGGTCCGACGAGGCGGCGCGCATCTTCGGCTACCCGCTGGACGTGACGCCGACGATGGAGCGGGTGCTGGAGCGCTGCGCGCCGGACGACCGTCCGCTGGTGCGCGCGGCGATGGAGCGGGCGCTCGGCGCGGAGGGCGTGGTCGATCTGCGCCACCGCCTGCTGCTGCCGGACGGCCAGCTGAAATATGTGCACGTGCTGGCCGAGCCGCGCTACGACAAGCAGGGCGCCTGCGAATACCTGGGCGCGGTGACCGACGTCACGGCGGCGGTGCTGGCCGAACAGGCGCTGCACAGCGCCCAGGTGCAGCTGGCGCACGCCACCCGCGTGACGATGCTGGGCGAACTGGCGGCCTCCATCGCGCACGAAGTGAATCAGCCGCTGGCGGCGATTTCCACCAACGGCGAGGCCTGTTTGCGCTGGATGAACCGTCCGCAGCCCGACCTGGCCGAGGCGCGCGCCACAGTCGCCAGCATCCTGGAAGCGAGCGCACGCGCCACCGGCGTGATCAGGCGCATCCGCGCGCTGGCGCGCCGCAGCGATCCGCAGCACGCGGTGCTGGACCTGAACGCCGTCGCCGAGGAAAGCGTGGACCTGGTGCGGCGCGAACTCGATACCCATCGCGTGGCGCTGACCCTGGCCCTGGCGCCGCAACTGCCGCCGGTGTGCGGCGACCGCGTGCAGCTGCAGCAGGTGATCATCAATCTGCTGATGAACGCCAGCCAGGCCATGGCCACCTGCGCGCCTGGACAAGCGGTGCTGATGCTGCGCACCGGCCTGACCGCCGACGGCGCGCCGCTACTGTGCGTGAGCGACTCCGGCCCCGGCATCGCGGCCGACGCCGCGCCGCGCCTGTTCGAGGCGTTCTACAGCACCAAGGAGGATGGCATGGGCATGGGATTGCCGATTTGCCGTTCCATTATCGAGACCCACGGCGGCCGCATCTGGGTAGGCCAGCCCGCCCCGCACACGCCGCTGAACGGCGCCATCATCACCTTCTCCGTGCCAGCCTATGAACCAGATTGATTCCATTGACTACGCCGAAACGCTGGTCTACATCGTCGACGACGAGGCGCCGCTGCGGGAAGCCCTTTCCAGCCTTTTGCGGTCGGTGGGCATGCGGATCGCCGCCTTCGCGTCGGTGGCCGAGTTCCTGGCCGAACCGCGCGCCGACGTCACCAGCTGCCTGCTGCTCGATGTGCGGCTGCAGGGCGTCAGCGGCCTCGATTTCCAGGCCGACCTGCAGCGCGACGGGGTGGCGCTGCCGATCATCTTCATGACCGGCCATGGCGACATCCCGATGTCGGTGCGGGCGATGAAGGCCGGTGCGATCGACTTCCTGGCCAAGCCGTTCCGCGACCAGGAGCTGCTCGACGCGATCGACGCCGCGCTGCGGGCCGACCAGGCGCGGCGCCTGCGCGACGGTGCGCTGCAAGGACTGACCGCGCGCTATGAAAGCCTGACGCCGCGCGAGCGCGAAATCATGGCGCTGGCCGCGCGCGGCCTGATGAACAAGCAGATCGCCGGCGAAGTGGGCACCAGCGAGATCACCGTCAAGATCCATCGCGGCAACGCCATGCGCAAGATGCAGGCCAAGACCTTCGCCGACCTGGTGCGGATGGCCGAGGCGCTCGGCCTCGCCTAGCCAGAACGTTCGGGGTCAAGTCTGTCATTCGGACACGGACCCAGGCGTATCGCTGTTTTTCAACATGAGGTCGTGTCCGAATGACAGACTTGACCCCGGCGGGGAGGCCAGACTTTAACCGATACGGCCGCGGGGACCTATACCCTCGTATGATTTCCCGGATGTCGGCGAGGCTGTATTGTTCCACCATGCGCAGGACGGCCGCGAGACGCCGTTCGAACATGGGAGCACCCAGTGTCTGATCCGGAACCACATTTTTGTAACATTGCCATCGTCGACGACGACGACGCCGTGCGCGTCGGCTTGAGCAGCCTGCTGCGCTCCTACGGCTACGCGGCGCAGGCCTTCGATTCGGCCCAGGCGTTGCTGGCCGAGGGCGCCGATGCGCTCGGCCGGTTTCATTGCGTGATCACCGATTTGCAGATGCCCGGCATGAGCGGCATCGAGCTGCTGGAGGCGCTGCGCCGCCAGGGCAGCACCTTGCCGCTGATCCTGATGACGGCCTTTCCCGAGGCGGCGCTGCGCAAACGCGCGCTGCAGGGCGGCGCCTCATGCTTTTTGAGCAAGCCGTTCGACGCCAGCCAGCTGCTCGCCTGCCTCAGGAACGCCGCAGCTTCCTTGCCGCCAGCGGATTGATGTTGTCGGCGCACTCGCCGCAAAAGCCGTACAGCGACAGCGCGTGCTCGTGCAGCACGAAGTTGCGCTCCCTGGCCACCGCCTCCTGGCGCGCCTCGATCTCGGCGTCGAGGAATTCCTCCATCTTGCCGCAGTTGGTGCAGATCAGGTGGTCGTGGTGGCCGCCCTCGTTGAGCTCGAACACCGACGCCACCGAATCGAAGTGCCGGCGGATCAGGATGCCGGCGTCGGCGAACTGCATCAGCACCCGATACACGGTGGCCAGCCCCATGTCGATGTTTTCGTCGTGCAGCAGGCGGTAGACGTCGTCCGCGTTCAAATGCTTGCTTTTCGATTCCTGGAACAGTTGCAGGATGCGCAGACGGGGGAGGGTGGCCTTCAGGCCAAGCTTGCGCAACTCTTGAGGGATATCCATACGTCTCTCTGATGATAATGATAATGATTCTTATTCTCACTCTAGCTCGCACTATATCCGGATTTTATTTCTTTGGCAATGCAGTATTGATGCGTGCGTGGCCTTTTTGTGTTCAGGACAAACTATAATCTCCGGACAACATTTATTTTCCGGAACACAGTGACTTATCCCTTCCTCCAAGGCGGCGGCCAACTTGCGCAGATCATTGCTTCCCACGATTGGAGCAAGACCGCGCTCGGCCCGATCGACGCCTGGCCTCAGTCGCTGCAAACGACGGTGGCGCTGGTGCTGCGCTCGACGTTGCCGATCGTGCTGCTGATGCGCGAGGAGGGGGTGATGATCTACAACGACGGCTATTCGGTGTTCGCCGCCGGGCGCCATCCGATGTCGCTGGGATCGAACGTGCGCGAGGCGTGGCCGGAGATCGCCGACTTCAACGACCACGTGATCAAGGTCGGACTGGCGGGACAGACGCTGGTCTACAAGGACCAGCAGCTGACGGTCAACCGCAACGGCGGGCCGGAACAGATCTGGCTGGACCTGGACTATTCGCCGGTGCTCGACGAGGCCGGCACGCCGGTCGGCGTGATGGTGCTGGTGATCGAGACCACCGCCAAGGTCAAGGCCGAGCGGCGCTTGCTCGACGAGGCCGAGCGCATGCGCATCATGTTCGAGCAGGCGCCCGGCTTCATGGCGATGCTGTCCGGTCCCGATCACGTCTTCATGTCGGCCAATCCGGCCTACCTGGCGCTGGTCGGCCAGCGCGAGCTGATCGGCCTGCCGCTGCGCGAGGCGCTGCCGGAGGCCAACAGCCAGGGCTTCGTCGGCCTGCTCGATAAACTGTATGCGTCCGGCGAGACCTGGTCCGGCACGGCCGTGCCGTTCTTCCTGGCCGCCACCGGCGACCGCCCGCCGCGCGAGCGCTTCCTTGATTTCGTCTACCAGCCGCTGCGCGACACCGCCGGCGCCGTGTGGGGCATCTTCGTGCAGGGCGCCGACGTGACCGACCGCGTGATGGCCGAGAACCTGCTGCGCGCCAGCGAAAACACCTTCCGCACCTTGGCGCAAACCATTCCCAGCCAGGTCTGGCAGGCCAACGGCGACGGTGGCCTGGACTGGTTCAACGACCAGGTCTACCGCTATTCCGGCACCCGGCCCGGCGAGCTGGATGACAACCGCTGGGCCGAAATCGTCCACCCGGAGGACCTGCCGGCCGCCAGCCAGGCGTGGATCGTGGCGGTGGCCACCGGCCAGACCTTCGAGACCGAGTACCGCATCCGCCGCGCCGACGGCATCTACCGCTGGCACCTTGTGCGCGCCTTGCCTATCGTCGACGACCACGGCGTGGTGCAGCGCTGGGTCGGCACCAGCACCGATATCGAGGACCAGAAGTCGACCGCCTACAAGCTGCAGCAGCAGGTGGCCGAGCGCACGGCGGAGCGCGACCGCATGTGGCGCTATTCGACCGACGTGATGATGGTGGTGTCGCTGGACGGCTGGGTCAGCGCCGTCAATCCCGCCTTCACCCGCTTGCTGGGTTGGGAGGAGGCGGAGGTGATCGGCACATCGCTGTATAAGCTGATCCACCCGGACGACATGGCCGCGTCGACGGCGGAAATGGCCTCGCTGGCCGAGGGCCGGCATACCTTCAAGTTCGAGAACCGCACCTTGCGCAAGGGCGGCGGCCACGCGATCCTGTCGTGGACCGCCGTGCCGGACGAGCGTTTCGTGCACGCCGTGGGCCGCGACATGACGGCCGAACGGGCGGCGGCCGACGAAATGCGCCGCACGGCGGCGGCGCTGCAGCAGTCGCAGAAGATGGAGGCGATCGGCAAGCTGACCGGCGGCGTGGCGCATGACTTCAACAATCTGCTGCAGGTCATCTCCGGCAACCTGCAGCTGCTCAGCGGCGACGTCAAGGGCAACGCGCGCGCCGAAAAGCGTCTCGAGCACGCTCTGGCGGGCGTCACGCGCGGCGCCAAGCTGGCCAGCTATCTGCTGGCGTTCGGGCGGCGCCAGGCGCTCGATCCGAGAGTGGTCAAGATCGGCCGCTTCATCGCCGGCATGGAGGACATGCTGCGCCGTTCGCTGGGCGAGGAGATTGAGGTGGAAACCGTGATCTCCGGCGGCTTGTGGAACACGCTGGTCGACACCGCGCAGGTGGAGAACGCGGTGCTCAACCTGTGCATCAACGCGCGCGACGCCATGGACGGCGTGGGCAGGCTGACCATCGAGGTGGGCAACGCCATGCTCGACGACCAATACGCCGCCACCCATCCGGAGCTGGCGGCGGGCCAGTACGTGATGATCGCCATCAGCGACACCGGCAGCGGCATGAGTCCCGAGGTGCTGGCGCAGGCGTTCGATCCGTTTTTCTCGACCAAGCCGGAAGGCAAGGGCAGCGGCCTGGGATTGTCGATGGTTTACGGCTTCGCGCGCCAGTCCGGCGGCCACGTGAAGATCTACAGCGAACCGGGAAGTGGCACCACCGTCAAGCTGTACCTGCCCCGTTCGACCGAGGTCGAGGACGCGCCGGCGCCGCCGGAAATGCGCGCGGTGGTGGGCGGCCAGGAAACCATCCTGGTGGCCGAGGATGACGACGGCGTGCGCGCCACCGTGGTCGAAATGCTCAGCGAGCTCGGTTACCGCGTGCTCAAGGCGAACGACGCGGCCAGTGCGCTGAGCATCATCGACAGCGGCCTGCAAATCGACCTGCTGTTCACCGACGTGGTGATGCCGGGCGCGCTGCGCAGCCCCGAACTGGCGCGCAAGGCGCGCGAGCGGCTGCCGGGCATCGCGGTGCTATTCACGTCCGGCTACACGGAAAACGCCATCGTGCATGGTGGCCGGCTCGACGCCGGCGTCGATTTGCTGGGCAAGCCTTATACGCGCGAGGCGCTGGCGCGCAAGGTGCGCCATGTGCTGGCCAACCGCCAGCATCAGGTGCAGCTGGCGGCGCAACCGCCGGCGGCTGCCGTGGCGGCGGCCGACAACGCCGCCGCCACGGCCGGCTTGCGCATCGTGCTGGTGGAGGACGAGCAGGAACTGCGCGAGACCACCACCGAACTGCTGGAACTGCTGGGCCATACGGTGCTGCCGGCCGGCGACGCGGCCGCCGCGCTGGTGTTGCTGCAAGGGGAAGCGGTGGATGTGATGATCACCGATATCTCGCTGCCGGACCTGTCCGGCGAGGTGCTGGCGGCGCGCGCCCGCGCGTTGCGGCCCGATCTGCGTATCATCTTTGCCAGCGGCCAGCATCCGCGCTTTCCGCTGGAGGGGGCGCAATTGCTGCTCAAGCCGTTCAGTGTCGATAAGCTGATGCAGATGCTGGCATCCGTGGTCTAAAGCACATTATTAATGCAATTCTACTAAAAATTAATGTGGTTTTTGGATAGAATTCTTGGTATATTGCTTCACTTCATCTAAAGTTTCTTTAGGGAAGCTTTTCGCGCGCGGCTCAAGCCGTGTAGCGACATTGCCATCTTTCCCATTCTGAAGAACAGACGCCCGTCTGTGGTCGCCGGCGCCCTCGCGCCCGAACACGGCGTACCGGCGACCGCGCCAGGCACCATCGGGAACACAGACAGGAATATCGCATGACCGCTCGTTGCTTGACCCTGCTTTTATTGATGCTCTCGGCCCTGCTGCCGGGCGGCCGGCCGGCGTTCGCCGCCGAGGGCGGCCCGCATGATCCGGTGATCGTGGTGTCGGCCAAAAATCCGCTGTCTTCGCTGCGTTCCGGGCAGGTGGCGGCCATCTTCATGGCGCAAACCGACCGCTTTCCCGACGGCGCGGCGGCGGTGGCGCTCGACCTGCCGCCCGGCAGCGCCCTGCGCGACGCCTTCTACCGGCGCGTGGCGGACCGCTCGCCGGCGCTGATGAAGGCTTACTGGAGCAAGATGGTGTTCACCGGACGTGGCCAGCCCCCGCGCGAGTTGCACAACAGCGCCGCCGTCCGCCGCCTGGTGGCCGACAATCCGGCCATGATCGGCTACATCGACCGCGCCGCCCTCGACGCCAGCGTCAAGGTGCTGGAGGTGCGGCCATGACGGCATCCAGGGCGGGCGACAGCCTGCGCGCGCGCTGGCTGCGGCGCGGGCTCGATACGTACATCTCGCTGCCGCTGTTCGCGCTGCTGCTGCTGGTGGCGATCTGGCTGCTGTCGCTCAACGAGATCGATGTCGAACGCGGGCGCGCGCGCGCGGCCGCCGCCGATTCGCTGCGCGAGGTGCTGGGCACCTACGAGGCGCAGGTGGCGCGCGGCCTGGACGGCATCGATCAAACGCTGCGGGTGCTCAAGTACGCGGTCGAGCGGCGCGGTACCCTGGGCGCGCTGCCGGAACTGGGCCGCGAGGGCTTGCTGCCGTCGGGCCTGGTGTTCACCGTCAGCATCGTCGACCGCGACGGCATGACGGTCGCCATCAGTCCGCGCGCGGCGCCGGCATCGGTGGCCGACCAGCGCTACTTCAACTTCCACCAGCAGCGCGACAGCGGCACGACCTTCGTCGGCGAACCCACGCGCGATGTCGCCAACACCGAGTGGCACCTGCACTTCACGCGGCGGCTCGATGACGAGAAAGGCAACTTCGCCGGCATCGTCATGGTCGAAACCGATCCCGCCTATTTCACCAGCGGCTATGAGCGCAGCCGCATGGGCGAGCGCGGCATGCTGGGGCTGATCGGCACGGACGGCGTCGTGCGCGCCTTGCGCATCGGCGACAAGGTGTCGTTCGGCCAGCGCCTCGAGACGCCCGCGGCGCCCGCCAGCCTGCAGTCGGTGGCCCGGCCCCAGCCGGAGGACGGCGTGAGCCGCTTCAGCGGCGTGAGCGAACTGCATGGCGTGGCGCTCAAGGTCGTCGCCGGTCTGGACGAGAAGGAACAGATGGCCGAGTTCGAGCGCAAGCGGCGCGAGATCCTGTGGCGGGCCGGCGCGGCCAGCCTGGCGCTGGCGATCGCCACCGGCCTGCTGTGGCTGTGGTCGTGGCAGGGCGCGCGCCACCGCGCCCGCGTGCGGCGCGCGCAGGAAACCTATGCGGCGGCGTCGGCGGCCAGCCTGGACGCCTTCTTCGTCATGCGCGAGGTGCGCGACGGCGCCGGCGCCATCGTCGACTTCAAGATCGTCGACGCCAACTTGCGCGCCGAACAGTTCACCGGCGTCAGCCGCGAGCGCCTGTGCCGCACCACCTTGCTGCGGCTGGTGCCGGCGGCGCGCGAGAACGGCATGTTCGCCGACCTGGTGCGCGTGACGCAGGCCGGCGGCGTGCACGAGCAGGAATGGGAAAACACCATCCCCGAGCTGAGCGCGCGCTGGCTGCACCAGCAGGTGGTGCCGGTCGAAGGCGGCGTGGTGGCGATCGTGCGCGACATCACCGAGCGCAAACTGGCCGAGGAGCGCATGCAGCACCTGGCCCACCACGACACGCTGACCGGCCTGCCGAACCGCATCCTGATCACCGAGCGGCTGGAGCTGACCATCGCGGAGGCGCGTGGCCATGGTGGCGGCGCCGACACCTTGCTGGTGGCGTTCATCGATCTCGACGGCTTCAAGCTGGTCAACGACGGTCTCGGTCACAACGCCGGCGACGCGCTGCTCAAGGTGGTGGCCGGACGCATGGCCGCCTGTCTGCGCCCGGGCGACACCGTGGGCCGCTTCGGCGGCGACGAATTCGTGCTGATGCTGCGGCAGGCCGCCCGCGACGACGGTCAGGCCGGGGCGGCGGTGCTGGAACGGGTGCGCGAGGCCGTGCTACAACCGATCAGCGTTGGCGGACAGCAGGTGCAGGTCAGCTGCAGCATCGGCGTGGCGGTCCATCCCCACGACGGCGCCGACGCCGAAACGCTGCTGATGCACGCCGACGCGGCGATGTACCGCGCCAAGGAGCTGGGCAAGAACAACTGCCAGTTCTATGCGCGCGAAATGAACGCCGAGATCGAGCAAAAGCTGGTGCTGCTCGAGGGCATGCGCCAGGCGCTGGAGCACCGGCAGTTCCGGCTGGTGTACCAGCCGAAGGTGGACTTGCGCAGCGGCCGCATTTTTGGCGCCGAGGCGTTGGTGCGCTGGGTGCATCCGGAGCACGGCGTGATCGGGCCGGACCGTTTCATTCCGCTGGCCGAGGAAAGCGGCATGATCGTGGCGCTGGGCGAGTGGGTGCTGCGCGAGGCGTGCCTGCAAAACCGCGCCTGGCAGGACGCCGGCCTGGCGCCGCTGTGCATCTCGGTCAACGTTTCGCCGCGCCAGTTCGAGGAGGGCCGGCTGGTCGAGCGGGTGGCGCTGGCGCTGGCCGACAGCGGCATGGCGCCGCGCTGGCTGGAGCTGGAGGTGACCGAGGGCGTGATCATGCGCGACCTGGCGCGCGCGCTCGGCAAGATGGCGCAGTTGCGGACGATGGGCGTGGCGCTGTCGATCGACGACTTCGGCACCGGTTATTCCAGCCTGTCGGCGCTCAAGTCGTTCCCGATCAGCACCCTCAAGATCGACAAGTCCTTCGTGCGCGACCTGGCCCACAGCGCCGGCGACCAGGCCATCGCCAGTTCCATCATCGGCCTGGCGCACCGGCTCAAGCTGCGCGTGATCGCCGAGGGCGTGGAAACCGAGCAGCAGCGCGGCTTCCTGCGCGCCAACGGCTGCGACGAGATGCAGGGCTATCTGTTCAGCGAGCCGCTGCCGCCGGAGCAACTCGCGGCGTTGCTGGCGCGCTCGGCGGACGCCGCGCCGCCGCCCGTGCGGTTCAGCGAGGTCGCCGCGTAGGCGGTCACCCGAAACAAAATTCCCGAACACATCTTTGTCGCTGGTAAATTCGCGCTCCGTGCGGGGCGCGCGCCCGGCGCGGGTTTGCCGCACAGTCGCGCGTTTGATGTGAAACAAGGCCGCACGGCGGGACGCGATCTACTCTGGTCGAGCTTCCGGAGGCCCGTCATGCACAACGTCACACCGTCTATTTTCACTGTCCGCTACGCATATTTGCCGGCGCGGCCGCCGCGCGCGCCCAGGCTCGCCTTCTTCTTCGCCTTTGCGCTGTGCATGCTGGGCGGCTGCGCCACCAGCATGCACAGCGCGCCCGCGCCGGAAGACGCCGAGGTCATTCCCATCACCGAGCAATGGCTGGACGCCGAGCAGAAGAGTAACGCCAGCGCGCCGGCGGCCGGCCAGGACCTGGGCAGCCTGGCCGTCACCGAGCCGGGCTTGTATACCTATATCCTGGGCGTCGGCGACGTGCTGGCAATCACCCTGTGGGACCATCCGGAGCTGACCGGCGCGGTGGCGCGCGACCAGGGCGTCGACGGCGCCGGACTGGGGCCGCCGGCCGCCAGTTTTGTCATCGACCAGCACGGCAAGCTGCAGTTCCCGTTCGCCGGCAGCATGGACTTCGCCGGGCTCACGCGCGAGCAGGCCGGCGCCTTGCTGACCAAGCGGCTGGCGCGCTACTTCCGCGATCCGCGCGTCACGCTCAGCGTGCAGGCCTACCGCAGCCAGCGCGTCTACATCGACGGCGAAGTGCGCACACCGGGTCTGCAAACCGTCAACGACATTCCGATGACCCTGCTCGAGGCGGTCAACCGGGCCGGCGGCCTGACGCCCAACGCCGACCAGAGCCGCATCACCGTCGAGCGCGCGGGGCGGCGCCACCAGGTCGACCTGATCCGGGCGCTGCGCGACGGCCGCCACGCCGCCGCCGTGATGCTGGCCAACGGCGACATCGTGCGGGTGCCGCCGCGCGACGAGAGCAAGGTGTTCGTCGCCGGCGAGGTGTTGCAACCGCGTTCGCTGACCATGCATGACGGCCGGCTGACCCTGAACGAGGCGCTCGGCGAAGTCGGCGGCATCAATCCGCAGAGCGGCGACGCCGGCCAGGTGTACGTGGTGCGGCAGACGGCGCAGGGGCCGCGCGTGTACCGGCTCGACGCCCGGCCGTCGCGGGCGCTGGCGCTGGCCGAACGCTTCGCGCTGCGCCCCAAGGACGTCGTGTACGTGGCCGCCTCGCCGCTGGCCAACTGGCACCGCGCGATCAGCCAGCTGTTCCCCGGCGAGCTGTCGTCCGCCGTCGGCGCCACCACCAGACCATAGGCCCACCATGAACGACGCTTACGACACCCCGCCGCAACTCAGCGCGCTGCGCGGCATCGCCGCGCCGACCCAACTGATCGAGCGGGTCGACCTGCCGCCCGAGCCGGATCCGGGCGCGCTGCCGTGGCGCGCGTACTTCCAGACGCTGGTCGCGCGCCGCTGGCTGATCGTCGGCGTGGCCGCGCTGTGCACCCTGGCGGCGCTGGCGTACGCGCTGGCCGCGCGCCCGGTGTACGAGGCCAACATGCTGCTGCACGTGGAGGAGGACACCCCGAACGCGTCGAAGAACATCCTCAACGATGTGTCGTCGCTGTTCGAAACCAAGAAGGCGGCGATCGCCGAGATGGAACTGCTGCACTCGCGGCTGGTGGTGGCGCGGGCGGTCGACACCTTGCGCCTGTACATCGACGCGCGGCCGCGCTATTTCCCGCTGGGCGGCGAATGGCTCGCGGCGCGCCGCGGCAGCGCCCTGTCCGCGCCCGGCCTGCTGGGCCGCGGCGGCTATGTGTGGGGCGGCGAGAAAATCGAGGTCGCCAGCTTCGACGTGCCCGACGCCATGTACAACCAGGACTTCGCCATCACCGCGCTCGGCGGCGGGCGTTACCGGCTCGCCGACAGCAAGGGGCGCCCGGTGCTGGAGGGCGAGACGGGGCAGGCCGCGCACGCCGCCGGCCCCGACGGTCCGATCGACCTGTTGGTGACGCGGCTGCGCGCCAACCCCGGCGCCCGCTTCACGCTGCGCCGCAGCTCGCGCCTGGCCGCGCTCGAGCAGGTGCAGGGCGCGCTGCAGATCGCCGAACAGGGCAAGCAGTCGGGCGTGATCGCGGTCAAGCTGCACGGCGCCAACCCGCAGCAGGTGTACGCCACCCTGACCGAAATCGGCACCGAATACATGCGGCAAAACCTGGCGCGCCGCACCGAGGAGGCGCAAAAGACGCTGGCCTTCCTCGACCGCCAGCTGCCGGTGCTGCGCCACCAGCTCGAAGCCGCCGAGGCCAGCTACAACGGCTACCGCAGCAGCCACGCCACCGTCAACCTCGAGCAGGAGGTGCGCATCGCGCTCGACACCCTGGCGGCGGCGCAGACGCGCCGCAGCACCTTGACGCAAAAGCGCGTCGAGCTGCTGGGGCGCTACACCGACGAGCATCCGCTGCTGCAGGCGCTCAACCAGCAGAGCCGCGAGACGCTGCGCGAGATCGACGCGCTCGAGACGCGCATCAGGCGCCTGCCGCTGGTCGAGCAGGAGCAGGCGCGCCTGGCGCGCGACGTCAAGGTCAGCACCGACCTGTACACCGAGCTGCTGAACACGGCGCAGCAGTTGCGCCTGGTGGCGGTGGGGCGGGTGGGCAATGTGCGCATGGTCGACATGCCGGTGGCGCCGGAGCGTCCGCTCAAGCCGAACCGTTCGCTGATCGTGGCGCTGGGCATGGTCACCGGCTTGTTCCTGGGCGCCTTGCTGGCCTTCGCCAGCAAGGCGCTGGGCGGCGGCATCGACGACCCCGAGCGCATCGAGGCGATGCTGGGCGCGCGCACGGTGCACGCGACCATCCCGCACAGCCGCAGCCAGGACCGGCTGCGGCGGCAGGCCCGCAAGCGGGCGCCGCTGCTGCTGGCGCAGGCGGCGCCGGACGACGCGGCGGCCGAAAGCCTGCGGGCGTTCCGCGCCACGCTGCAGTTCGTCTTGCCGCACAGCCGCAACAACGTCGTCAGCTGCCTGGGGCCGACGCGGCGGGTGGGCGCCTCGTTCGTGTCGGTCAACCTGGCGCTGCTGATGGCCTCGGGCGGCAAGCGCACCTTGCTGATCGACGCCGACCTGCGCGACGGCCGGCTGCACGAGTACTTCGGCATCGAGCGCTCCGGCGGGCTGGCCGAGTGCCTCGCCGGCGCGCTGCAGCCGCACATGGCGGTGCGCCACGGGGTTGCCGACCATCTTGATTTCATTCCTTGTGGCAGCGTGCTGCCGCAGCAGACCGAGCTGTTGCAGCACCGCCACCTGGCGAGCCTGCTCGAGTCGCTCGGCGCCCGCTACGATGTGGTGCTGATGACGGCGCCGCCGGTGATGGAGGCGGCCGACGCGCTGGTCGTCGGCGCCCACGCCGGCGCCGTGTTTCTGGTCACGCGCGCCGGCGTGACCACCGAAGTGCAGCTCAACGCGGCGGTCAAGCGGCTCAACCAGGCCGGCATCGCGCCGCACGGGGTGGTGTTCAACGACGCGTGACGGCACGCGCGCGCTTTTTTTGTTGCAATAATGTCTTGCCAGAATTTTTTTTCTAAAAGCATTGAACTATAGAATTTGATTCAGATCAAACCTTCCTCATTCACTTCATGAACGAGGAAAGTCTGATGAACAATTCTGTCAACTACCTGTCCCAAGGGAGCGCCACGACCATCGGTCTGGGCGCCTGCGCAATGCTGCTGGCCGCTTGCGGCGGCGGCAGCGGCGGCGACCAGGGACGGCAGGCGGCCACGGCGGCGCAAGCGCTCGTGCTGGCCGCCAGCGTCACCTACAACGGCGCGGCCGCCGCCAGCGAGCTCTATGTTTCAACCACAGGTTCAGACAGCAACCCCGGCACCCAGGCGGCGCCATTCCTGACCATCGGCCGTGCGGCGCAGGCGGCCACGCCCGGCACCGTCGTGCACGTCGCACCCGGCACCTATGCCGGCGGCTTCGTCACCAGCACCAGCGGCACGGCCACCGCGCGCATCAAGTATGTGTCGGACCGCAAGTGGGGGGCGAAGATCGTGCCGCCGGCCACCTCCACCACGGCGGCGGCGTGGGACAACCGCGGCGACTACGTCGACATCGTCGGCTTCGAGGTCGACGGCAGCGCGGCGCGCGCCGGCACCGTCTGGACCACCGGCATCTACACCGGCGGCTCGTTCGGCGGCGTGCACGGCAACCGCGTGCACCACATCGGGCGCGGCGCCTGCGCCACGGGCGGCGGCATCGGCGCCGACAGCTATTTCAACGGCAGCGCGCATGACGTCCGCGACAATATGGTGCACGATATCGGCGCCGACGGCTGCCGCACGATGTACGGTGTCTACGTCAACAGCGCCGGCACCGATGTCAAGAATAATATCATCCACGGCATCTCGAACGCGGCGGTGCGCCTGTGGCACGACGCCTCGGGCGTCGATGTCGTCAACAACACCATCTTCGCCTCCGACACCGGCGTGGTGGTGGGCAGCGGCGATTATTACCACGCGACGGCGGCGGGGGACAATTCGCGCGTGACGAACAACATCGTCTACGACACCGTCTATGGCGTGGTCGAACAGGGCAACATCGGCTCCCACAACACCTATGCGAACAACCTGATGTTCCAGCAGTCATCCCAAGGCTACCTGCTCCTGAAGGGCGTGGCGGTGGCGACCATCGCGGCCGCGCCGCAGTTCGTCAACTACGTGCGCACCGGTGGCGGCGACTATCATTTGCGCGCCACCTCGCCGGCGATCGACAAGGGCCTGGCGGTCGACGCGCCACCGGTCGACTTCGACGGCAGGGGCCGCCCGTCCGGCGCCGCCGACGATCTGGGCGCCTACGAGTACGCCGGCACCACGCCGACGCCCACCCCGACGCCGACCCCGACGCCGACCCCGACGCCGACGCCAACACCGACGCCTACCCCGACGCCGGCCACCGCCAACCACCTGTACGTTTCCACCGGCGGCTCGGACAGCAATTCCGGCACGCAGGGCTCGCCGCTGAAGACGATCGCGCGCGCCGCCGCGCTGGCCGCGCCGAGCACCACCGTGCACGTGGCGCCGGGCAACTACGCGGGCGGCTTCAGGACCAACGCCAACGGCACCGCGAACGGCCGCATCTACTACGTCTCGACCACCAAGTGGGGCGCGAAGATCGTTCCGCCGGCGAACTCCAGCAGCAGCGTGGCCTGGGACAACCGCGGCAATTATGTCGAGATCAACGGCTTCGAGGTGGACGGCAGCGCCTACCAGAGCGGCACCAAGTGGCGCAGCGGCATCTACAACGGCGGCTCCTACGATGTCATCCGCAACAACCGGGTGCACCACGTCGCCCAGAACATCGCGTGTGACGGCACCGGCGGCTCGGCCATCGGGGTGGACTCCTACTACAACGGCGTCAAGGGCGATGTCATCAATAACTTTGTCTACGACATCGGCCCGGCCGGCTGCAGCCATGTGCACGGCATCTACGTCAGCACCTCGGGCAGCGTGGTCGGCAACGTCGTGTACCGCGTCGCCCAAGGCGCGATCCACCTGTGGCACGACGCCACCGACGTCGTCATCGCCAACAACACCGTGGCCAACTCCGGCATCGGCATCATCGTCGGCGGTGGCGACTTCTACCACGGCGGCGCCGGGGCCGATAACACGCACGTGGTCAACAACATCGTCTACGACAACCGCTACGGCATCTCTGAACAGGGCAAGACCGGTACCCGCAACACCTACCGCAACAACCTGGTGTACCAGAACGCCAACTACAACTTCAGTTTGCGTAACGGCCTGGTGGCCAGCGGCACGGTCAGCGCCGATCCGCAGTTCGTCTCGTACACCCGTACGGGAACGCCGGACCTGCACCTGCGCAGCATCTCGCCCGCCAAGGGCGCCGGCACCACCACCTACGCGCCGGCGGTCGACATCGCGGGCACGCCGATGCAGCCGGTCAGCATCGGCGCATATAAGTAAACCGCGGTAAGGGGAGGCAAGCGGCGGCAGACCATGCCGCCGCCGGCGGACCGGTCACTAGCCGGCTTCGCCCGCCGCCGGCGCCCCCAGTTTGCCGCCGGTCCGTCCCGGCAGGCATTGCTTGATGAACCGTCGCAGCCTGGACGTCTGCGCCTCGAACGGCAGGTGGATCAGGTAGGACAGCGAGACAATGATGGCCAGCATGGCGGCATATACCATGATGCTGGCCGGATCGTCGGGCGACAGCAACGCGCCGCCGCGGTAGGCCCACAGCATCCGCAGCAGCGGCACATGCAGCACATACAAGGTGAACGAGAAACCGGCCAGGAAGGCGCCGGCCGCCACCAGCGGCCGCATCGCGGCCGGATCGCGGCGTCTCGCGCCGCACAGGCACAACAGGAACAGCCCGCTGTACAGCAGGTCCCATCCCAGCGATTGCGCGTCCAGGTCGCCGTCCTGCCCCTGCAGGCGCAGCGCCACGGCCAGCGCGCCGAACAGCAGCCAGCCCGCATGGCGCTGGAGCCGGCCGAGGTCGAGCCGCACGCGCGAGGCCCCGGCCCCCATCAACCACACCAGGAAGTACAGCGCGATGACCGAGCCGAGGCAGAACGCCAGCGCCACCGCCGCGACGGCGGCGGCCAGCCGCCACTGCGTGGTGC
Source organism: Duganella sp. AC237 (assembly GCF_979254035.1). NCBI lineage: Bacteria > Pseudomonadati > Pseudomonadota > Betaproteobacteria > Burkholderiales > Oxalobacteraceae > Duganella > Duganella sp. AC237. Next base: position 2,685,136 of record NZ_CEEDEW010000003.1, read on the forward strand.
CGGGCCGCAGCGCGAGCACCAGCAGCGGGAACAGCGCGTAGTACCAGGTTTCGTAGGCCAGACTCCACAAGGGGAAGTTGCCGCCGAAAACGGGCACCGCCATTGTCTGCACGCCGGCCAGATTACCCAGCAAGGTGGCCAGCGACCACGGGCTGGCGTCGGCCAGCCTGGGTTGTTGTGCGTCCAGCTCGCCGCTGCCCAGGCCGAGCAGCAGCATCAGCACGAAGGCCGGCAGCAACACAATCCACAGCCGCGTGACCCGGTCGATCGCGTAGTCGCGCAGCGCGCGCGGCTTGCCGATGCGGTCGAGCAGGCTGCCGCCCACCAGCCAGCCGCTGAGCACGAAGAACACCACCACCGCCTGATGCGCGAAGCCGGAAAAGAACGACAGCCCGAGGTACCACAGCGACGGCTCTTGCAGCGTGCTCAGGCCGGGGAAGACTTCGGCGCGCAGATGCGCGGCCGCCACCTGCAGCGCCGCCAGGCCGCGCAGCAGCGAGATCAGCGGCGACTGCCACTCGTGCGGTCCCAGCCGGCTTTCCTTGAGCAGGCGCAGGCGCGGCCAGCCGCTTGCCCGCGCGGCGGCCTGCGCGGTCCCGGGCGCCGCCGCCGCGGCCGGCCGCCCCGACAGCAGCGCGCCAAGCGTGTGGAACAGGATGCGCAGGTCGGTGAACAGGCTGCGCTGCTGCACATAGCGCACGTAATAATCGAGCTTGACCGGCAGCACCTGCTTCACGTAGGTCCGTTCCGGGTCGGCCGCCCGGCGCAGGATCTCGCCCTCGTCGCGGAAGTGGATCGCGGCCCAGTCGGTGATGCCGGGCGGCACCGACAGCACGATGTCGCGCACCGCCGGCGGATAGTGTTCCACATAGCGCGGCACCTCGGGACGCGGCCCCACCAGGCTCATCTCGCCGCGCAGCACGTTGAACAGTTGCGGCAATTCGTCGAGCTTGTGGCGGCGCAGCAGCCGGCCGGCGCGGGTGGCGCGGGCGTCGTCCGCCAGCGACAGCAGGCCGATGTCCTCGGCAGAGGCGTGCATCGTGCGGAACTTGACGATGCGGAACGCCACGCCGTTGCGCCCGACCCGGCGCTGGCGGTACAGCACCGGCCCGGCCGAGTCGGCCTTGATCCACGCCGCCAGCACCAGCATCAGCGGCGCCAGCAGCAACAGGCCTGCCAGCGCGGCGACGATATCGAACCAGCGTTTGGTTAACATAGCAGCTCCGTCAGGGTGGCGATGACGCGCGCCTGGTCGGCGTCCGTCATGCGGGTGTACAAGGGCAAGGTCAGCAGGCACTCGTAGCCGGCCTCTGCGCGCGGGAAATCTTCGGGCCGCAGCGCGTAGCGCTCGCGCCAGTAGGGCTGGCGGTGCAGGGGGATGTAGTGCACGCTGGTGCCGATGCCGCGCTCGGCGAGCAGTTCGATCAGCCGGTCGCGCGCCAGCGGCGCGCCCGCCGCCAGCCGCACCGGATACAAATGCCAGGCGTGCTGGCCATCGGCGTCGGCGTCCGGCGGCAGGCGCAGCGGCAGTGCGCGCAGGCCCTCGGCATAGCGCGCCGCCAGCGCCTGGCGCCGCGCCAGGAAGCGGCCGATCTTGCGCAGCTGTTCGCAGCCGATGGCCGCCGCGATGTCGGTCATATTGTATTTGTAGCCGGGCGCGACGACCTGATAGAACCAGGCCGGGCGGCGCGAGGTGTAGCGGTCGAAGGCGTCCTCGCTGATGCCGTGCAGGCGCATGACCCGCACGCGCCGCAGCAGCGCCGGATCGCGGCAGACCACCATGCCGCCTTCGCCGGTGGTGATGGTCTTGTTGGCGTAGAAGCTGAACACGGTGGCGTCGCTGTCCAGGGTGCCGACGGCGCGGCCCTTGTACAGCGTGGGGAAGGCGTGCGCCGCGTCCTCGACCACGCGCAGATTGTGGCGCCGGGCCAGCGCCAGGATGGCGTCCATGTCGCAGGCCAGGCCGGCGTAGTGGACCGGCACGATGGCGCGCGTGCGCGGCGTGATGGCGGCGGCGATGGCGTCCGGGCAGATGCACAGGGTATGTTCGTCGACGTCGACCAGCACCGGGTCGGCGCCGAGGTAGCGCACCACCTCGGCGGTGGCGGTGAAGGTCATGGTCGGCACGATCACCTCGTCGCCGGCGCCGATGCCGAGCGCCTCGAGCGCCAGGTGCAGGCCGGCGGTGGCCGAGTTGACGGCCACGCCGGTGACGCCGCCGCCGAGGAACGCGGCGAAGTCCTGCTCGAAGCGGCGGCTGACGGCGCCGGTGGTGATCCAGCCCGAGCGCAGGCATTCGAGCACGGCGGCGGCCTCCTCGTCGCCCAGGTCGGGCAGCGCGAACGGCAGGAAGTCGGTGGCGGTGGCCGCCGGGCGGGGCGCCGCGTCCAGCGGCTGGCGTGATGAGGGCATGATGTCTCCTTGGTGGGCGTGTCAGGGCGGCGGCGCGGCGCAGGCGGCCAGGAAGCGGCCGGCCAGCAGCGCGTAATTGAGGTGGGCGCGGGCGTAGCCGGCGCCGCGCTGGCCCAGTTCGTAGCGGCGCGCCGCCGGCATGGCGGCCAGGCGGGCGATGGCGGCGGCCAGCGCGGCCGGATCGTCCGGCGCCAGGCTCAGGCCGCACCCGGCCTCGGCCACCGGATCGTTGGCCGCCTCGACCGCGTGGAGGATGGGCCGGGCCGCCATCATGTAGTCGCCCAGCTTGTTGGGGGAGATGCCGAAGCGGTACAGCGGCTGGCGCCGCCAGCCGAGGTAGGCGAGGTCGAAGCCGCGCAGCAGCGCCGGCATGTGGCGCTTGGCCAGCGGCTCGAGGAAGTGGACGTCGCGCAGCCCGGCGGCGGCGGCCTTGCGCTGCAGCGCCTGCTTGTCGGGGCCGGCCCCGGCCAGCACGAACGCCAGCGGCCGGCCCTGCAGCAGCGCGGCGGCGTCGAGCAGGGTGTCGAGCGCGTTGGCCAGGCCGTGGCTGCCGGCGTACCCGACCACCGTGCGGCCCTGCCGGCGCAGTTCGGCCAGCAGGGCCGCCGCCGGCGCCGGCAGCGGCAGCGGCGGCAGGTCCCATTCGTCGAGGTCGACGCCGTTGGGCACCACGTGCAGCTTGTGCGGCGCCATGCCGCGCGCGGCCATGTGGGCGCCGGCCTTGGGCAGGATCGAGATGACGGTGTCGGCGTGGCGGTAGGCGTAGTCCTCGGCCGCCTGCATCAGCACGACGAACGGGTGCCAGGCCGGCATGCCGCCCAGTTCCACCGGCGACAGCGGCCACAGGTCGTGCACCTCGAACGCCAGGCGCGCGCCGGCCAGCGCGGCGATGCGGCGCGCCGGCCAGATATCGGCCGGGTAGGTGCTCGAGGCGATCACCAGGTCGGGCTGGAAGTTGCGCGCCAGGCGCGGCGCGCCCCGGTACAGCGCGGCGACGAAGGCGGCCATGTTGGCGGCGCGCCCCAGGCCGTTGCCGCGGTAGGCCGGCGTCGCGTGCCAGCGGTAGTCGATGCCGTCGATGGTCTCGTCGAGCACGCGGCGCCCGTTCAGCTCGGGCGCCAGCGCGCGCAGGTGCGAATTCGACGAGGCGACGATGCGCACCCGGTGGCCGGCGCGCACCCATTCGCGCGCCAAGTAGTAGGGCCGGTACTCCATGCCGTGCCGCACCGAACCGGCGTAGTGGTTAATCAGCAGTATGTTCATCGGTGTTGCCCTCGTTGTTGCCTTGTTGCGCTATGGATGATCGGGTCGCGGCCGGCCGTCACCAGCGCCAGGCCTCGACCAGCCGCCGCAGGTTGTGGCCGCTGCTGGCGGCCCAGTTGGTGCGCCATTGGGCCGGATGGGTCAGCAGGCAGATGCGGCGGTAGGCGCCGAACGCCGCGCGCGGCGGCATCGGATGGAAATACTGCGGGTAGGGGCGGTCGCTGATGTACAGGTCAAAGCTCGACAGCAGTTCGCGGTCGTAGCTTTCGCAGGCGATGCCGCAGCGCGCGCGCAGCGCGGCGTCGTCCAGCAGTTCGTGGTTGATCATGCCCAGGCGACGGTTGGCGAAGTCGCCGTGGCTGGCGACCGTGTGCAGCTTGCTGCCCAGCTGTTCCTCGATGCGGCGGAAGTTGCGCTCGAACTGGGCGCGGATCTCGTCCATGCGGGCGCGCACCCGGGCCGGGTCTTTCAGGTGGGCCCGCTTGGCGTAGGTGGCGATCTCCTCGTAGTGGTAGCTGGCCTCGCTGCCATAGCGTTCGATCTCGCGCATCAGGCCGAAGTCCAGGGTCGACAGGCGGAAATAGTAGCTGGCGCGTACGCCGTGTTTTTGTTCCAGCTCGAACATGCGGCGCGCGGTCGGCAGGTCGGTGTCGATGTCGTGGCGGTGCACCAGCACCCGGCCGCCGCCGGCGCGCCCGCCGCGCAGCGCCGCCAGCCACGCGCGCACCGACGTCTGCCGGTAGCCCTCCTGGCGCGCGTGTTGCAGCAGCGCGTCGTAGTGGGGCAGGCGCGACGGCATCAGGTAGTCGCTGTAGAGGCGATTGATTACGGTGCGCATGATGTTCAGCGCAGGCTGTAACGGACGCGGTAGGGGGTGAAGCCGAGCATGGTCTTGAATTGCCGCAGGCCGGGCTGGGCGCCGAAGAAAGTGTCGTACATCAAAAACTCCGGACCGTGGCCGGCCTGCAGCTCCCGCAGCAGCAGGCTGACGATGTCGGTCACCAGCAAGTGCATGACGCCGTCGTTGTTGCGGTAGCCGATCAGTTGCGAGAAGGCGGTGAAGTTGCCGTAGCGTCCAATGTTGCAGTAGGCCATCAGCTTGCCCTCCTTGTTGAACACGCCGAAGTAGCGATAATGGCTTTGCGTCTCGTAGTGGACCTTCTTGTCGCGGTAGCTGGCGTCCATCGGCCTGCCTTGCCGGCTGTCGAGGCTGGTGTTGATGTCGTGGATGGCGTCGACATGGTCGTTGCGGTCGATCTCGGCGAGCGAGTAGCCGCGCCTGCGCGCCTTGCTGACATAGGTGGCCGCGCCGCTGACACCGGTGATGCCGTCGGCACAGGCGGCCGTTCCGGCCAGGCGGCGCAGGTCGATCAGGGCCACGCCCAGCTGCTTGTAGCCGAACACCTTGTATTTCGGGTGGGGGCTGGTGAAACGGCGGTGGGTTTCCCGCACGTCGTCCGGATGGAAGCTGGTGTCGAAGCACAGCTTGGCGACCGGCAGCCGGACCACGTCGAGCATCAGTTTGCATTGGTTGGCGAGCTTGTTCATCATGGTGTCCTCAGCAAATGGAGTAACGAATACGGTAGGGCTGGAAGCCCAGTTTTTTCTTGAAGTTGCGCAACCCCGGCAGCGCGCCCAGGTAGGTGTCGTACATCAGGTAATTGAGGCGGCCCTCGTCGATCAGGCGGCAGGCGATGTCGGCCAGCAGCAGGTACATGACGCCGTCGTTGTTCTTGTAGCCGAGCAGGCGGTCGGTGGCGGCGAAGTCGCCATAGATGCCGACATCGCCGTAGGCCACCAGCCGGCCATCCTTGTCGAGCACGCCGTAGTGGCACAGGCCGTCCACCGGGTCGTAGCACGCGGTCCTGGTGGCGTAGGCCGGGTCCATCGGCCGGCCCTGGCGCTCGTCGGCCGAGGTGTTGATGCTGTGGATGTCGTCGATATAATCGTTGCGGTCGATCTCGGCGACCGTGTAGCCGCGTTCGCGGGCGCGCCGGCTGTGGTAGCCGGCGTAGTCGCGCCGCCGCAGCGCGTGCAGATAGGCCTCGCCGCTGTCGTAGGCGCGCAGGTCGATCAGCGCGACGCCGATCGATTTGTTGCGCACCAGCCGGTAGCGCGGATGCGGCTGGGTGAACAGGCGGTGGGTGCGCCGCACCAGTTCGGGGTTGAGGGCGGTGTCGAAGCGCAGCCGCGCGCGCGGCAGCCGGACGATGTCGGCGGCCAGGCGCGACATTTCCCGCAGGCGCGCGATGTGGTCAGAGATGTTCATGGAATTGAATCAGCATGGTTGCCCCGCGTGGCAGGTCGATCTCAAGCATCACGGCCTCCGGAGCGGTAGCGGGCGTAGGCGCCGAGCGCGGCGCCGATCAGCATGTCGCTGAAATAGTGCGACATGCACAGCAACAGCAAGGTGACCCCGAGCAGGCACCAGGCCAGGACGAAACGCTGGTCGCGGCTGGTGCGCCCGCCCAGCAGGTAGCCGTGCACGGCCATCTGGGCCAGCGGAAACGTCAGCAAGGCCAGCAGCCCGAGGAAGCCGAACAGGCCCAGGTCGACCCAGGCCGACAGGATGTTGTGCGCGTAGTTGCCCGGCTGGTAGCTGGCATAGTCGCCCAGCACGGGGTGCAGGTCGATGCTGCGCAGCGCCTGCCCGGTCAAGTGGTGGCGCGCGCTGACCGAGGATGAGTGCGACAGGTCGAGCAGCTCCAGCGTGCGGTTTTCGGGCACGGCGGCGATGATGGCGTCCAGATTGAATTTGAGCAGCAGGAACAGCAGCAGGAAGACCGCCACCATGGCCATGCGGTGGCGCGAGGCATGGAACTCGATCAGCGGGATCAGGAACAGCAGCGCGCCGAACTCGCTGCGGGCGGTGTTGATGTACAAGGTCGGCAGCCCGAGCGCGTAGAGCGCCCAGCGCAAGCGGCGCTGGCGGGTGCAGGCCAGCATGACGGCCAGCGGCACCAGGTAGGAGCGCGAGAAACCCTGGTAGGTGGCGACGCTGTCGGGGTCGCGGGCGGCGCCCAGCACGGCCAGGTAGAACGCGCCATCGACCGAGAAGCTGAACACCACGGCCGACATCGCGGCCAGGCCGGCCAAATGGGTCAGCCGGAAGCGCCGGCCCTGGAAGTCCAGCGTCTTGAAGATGATGAACAGGCTGAGTATATAGACGATGCCCAGCACGTGGGAGCCGAGGATGCCGGCGTCGGCGCTGGCCGCGTTGCAGGCCATCACGGCCGCGAAATAGGCCAGGAAGCCGAACAGGGCGGCGTCGACGCCGTGCAGGCGGTAGGCGTGCGCGTGCAGGCGGCGCAGGTAGGACAGCAGCAGCAGCGGAAACATCAGCAGCGCGACGATGGCGAAGTAGCCGCCCAGGAAGGCGCGGATCACGCCCAGCCCAAGCAAGGTCTGATAGGCGAAAAAGCCGGGGAACAGCAGGAAGAAGGCCAGCTCGGCGCAGGCGGGGCCGGGCAGGCCGGTGGGGGCGCCGGGGCGCTCAGCGGGCAGCATGCAGGCCTCCGGCCGGGTTGCGGTTGACGCTGTAGCGGTAGGACATGCGCAGGTACAGCAGGTACAGCAGCGAGTAGCCGACGGCGTAGGCCAGCACGTTTTGCTTGAGCGTGAGCGGGGCGGCGAACACCGCCACGGTCATGATGAACAGCGCGATCTGCCACACCAGTTCGATCTTCTGGCGCCCGGCGACGAAGAACACATAGCTCAGCGGACTGGCCAGGAAATTGAGGAAGTACAGGGGCGCCAGGATCTGGGCCAGCTCGCCGGCGCCGCGCCAGGCCTCGCCGAAGGCGAAGGCGAACAGCGCCGGCGAGGCCACCAGCAGGATCAGCGACGGCGCGCAGCCCAGCAGCAGCAACACGCGCAGCGCGTGCAGATAAGCCGGACGGCAATTGCCGGTGTCCTGGTACTGGCGCACCGATTCGCGCTTGAACACTTCGTGCACCGACGCCGCCAGCAGCGAGATCGGCGCGGCCAGCACCCGCTGCGTCAGCGCGAACAGCCCGGCGGCCATCACGCCGTGGCGGGCGCCGATGATCAGCAGCGGCAACTGGCCGACGCCGGTGTTGAGCAGATTGGCCGGCAAGGTGAAGTTCCACAGCGCGCGGTGGGTGCGCAGGAAGGCGCGCTGCGTTTTCGATGGGAACAGCGCCGACAGGCCGTGGCGCGAGAGCCGCTGCGACAGCGCCAGCGCCCTGGCACGCAGGCCGTCGCGCCAGGTGCGCCAGTTCAGGCGCTGGCGCCACGCGTCCGCCGATGGGGCGCGGGCCGCGCGCCGTCCCAGCGGCGGCGTGAGCAGGATGCGCGCGGCCAGCAGGCCCAGCGCCAGTCCGATCAGGTGACCGGCCTTCAGCGCGTCGGTGCCGGCGCCCAGGCTCAGGATGCCCAGCTGCGCCAGCGCGATGCCGCCCGCCGCGACGATCCTGGCCTTGGCGGCCGGGGCGAAGGCGTTGTGCGAGGCGGCGTAGGCGAGCGTGGTTTGCATCGTCGCCGTCAGCCAGGCCGCCAGGCCCAGGGTCAGCGCGCCCAGCCAGGACATGCTGGTCAGGCAGGACATCTTGACCAAGGCGGCGGCCACCGTCATCAGCAGCGCCAGCCAGGTCGCCGACCAGGCCACCACGCTGAAGCACAGGTGCTGGCGCTGGCGGCGCTGGTCGAAGATCATCGCGTTTTCCATGCGCAAGGTGGCGATCACCGCCGCGATGGCGACCACCCCGAACCAGACGCTGAACGCCCCCATCTCCGCCGGCGTGCACAGGCGCGTGATCAGCGGCGCGGCCAGGATCGGCAGCGCCTGCGCGGCCACCGAGCCGCTCGTCACGGTGAGCAGGTGTTTCCAGAACGTCGGCAGCGCGGGCAGCTTGGGCATGGGCATGGACATGGCGGGGTCCTAGTTGCCGGTGGCGGCCAGCACCACGGCCGCCACTTTTTCGGCGTCGGCGCTGGCCAGGTAGGGGCCCATGGGCAGGCTGAGCACGTGCTCGGCCAGCAGTTCGGCCACCGGGCAGGCGGCGTCGTCGAAGCGCGCGTAGGCCGGCTGCAGGTGGATCGGCAGCGGATAGTGGACGGCGCTGGGGATGCCGGCCAGCTCCAGCGCGCTCTGCACCGCGGCGCGCCGCTCCACCACCACCGTGTACTGGGCGTAGGCGCTGTCGCGGTCCGGCGCCGGCGCCGCCGTTTCGATGCGGCCGGCGAACAGCCGGTCGTAGAGGGCGGCCACGCGGCGGCGCCGCGCCAGCTCGTCGTCGAATGCGCCCAGCTTGGCCAGCACGATGGCGCACTGCAGGGTGTCCATGCGGCCGCCGACGCCGATGCGGGTGTGGCGGTAGCGCTGCGACTGGCCGTGCACGCGGATTTCGCGCATCGCCCGCGCCAGCTCGTCGTCGCTGGTGAAGATGGCGCCGCCGTCGCCGTAGCATCCCAGCGGCTTGCTGGGGAAGAAGCTGGTGCAGCCGATGGCCGACAGGTTGCAGCTGCGCAGGCCGCGATAGCTGGCGCCGAAGCTTTGCGCCGCGTCCTCGATGACGGCCAGGCCGTGCCGGCGGGCGATGTCGTTGATGGCGTCCATGTCGGCCGGCTGGCCGTACAGCGACACCGGCATGATGGCGCGCGTGCGCGGGCCGATGCGGGCGGCGACCAGCGCCGGATCGAGGTTGCCGCTGGCGCGCTCGACATCGACGAACACCGGCCGCGCGCCCAGCAGCACGATGGCCTCGGCGGTGGCGATGAAGGAGAACGGCGTGGTGATGACCTCGTCGCCGGGCTGGATGCCCAGCGCCATGAGCGAGATCACCAGCGCCTCCGTGCCCGAGGACACGGTGATGCAGTGGCGCGCGCCGCTGAACGCGGCCAGTTTCTGCTCCAGTTGCGCCACCTCCGGCCCCATGATGTACTGGCCGTGGTCGAGCACCCGCTGGATGGCGTCGTTGATGTCTTCGCGCAGCAGTTGATATTGCGTTTTCAGATCGATGAATTCCATGGGGGGCTCCGTGGCCAGGCTGGGGGAATGGATGGGCGCCAGCGATCAGGCGTCCGCTATCAGCGCGCAGACACCTTCCCGCAGCACATACAAATCGCCGCTGTGCGGACAGGCGGCGCTGCCGTCGCCGGCCAGCGGCAGGTCGAGCCGCTCGCCATACCGGCTGATCCAGCCGATCCGGCGCGCCGGCACGCCCGCCATCAGCGCGAAATCGGGCACGTCGCGGTTGGCGACCGCGCCGGCGGCGAGGAAGGCGTGCGCGCCGATCGTCACGCCGCACACCACGGTGGCGTTGGCGCCGATGGTGGCGCCGCGCCGCACCAGGGTGGCGCGGTACTCGCTCTTGCGGGCGACCGCCGAGCGCGGGTTGTAGACGTTGGTGAACACCATGCTGGGGCCGCAGAAGACGTCGTCCTCGATGGTGACGGCGTCGTACACGGAGACGTTGTTCTGGATTTTGACGTTGTCGCCGATCACCACGTCGTTGCCGATGTAGACGTTCTGGCCCAGCGAGCAGCCGGCGCCGATGCGGGCCCCGCCGCAGACGTGGCTGAAGTGCCAGACGCGCGTGCCGGCGCCGATGACGGCGCCCTCATCGACGATGGCGCTGGGGTGTACCGTCAAATCCATGTGGTTCTCCGTGGGCGTGTTCATAGCGGTACTCCGGCTTAATAATCCAGCGGCAGCGCCACGCGGCGGCCGTCGCGCGCCGAGCGGTAGGCGGCGATCAGCACCTCGAGCGACTTCAGGCCCTCGCGGCCGTCGGTCTCCGGCTCGGCCTCGCCGCGCAGCACCTTGATCACGTTGTCGTAGTACAGCGGATGGCCGAAGCCGTACACCGACGTGGTGGCGTAGCTGGCCGCGCGCACGCGGGCGTCGTCCTCGTCCGGCTCGGCGAAGTCCCACTGCTGCACCTCGTTGACGGCCACGCCGCCGATGCGCGCCGTGCCTTTCTCGCCAAGGATGGTGATGCTGCCTTCGAGGTTGTGCGGGTAGGCCAGCATCGTCACGTTCATCGAGCCGAGCGCGCCGTTGCGCCAGCGCAGGCTGATGACGCCGGTGTCCTCGACCTCGATGTCGCGCGCCAGCGTGGCGGTGTACGCTTGCAGGCTTTCGACCGGGCCGACGATCCAGTCGAGCAGGTCGACGTAGTGGCTGGCCTGGTTCATGAAGGCGCCGCCGTCGAACTCCCAGGTGCCGCGCCAGGCGGCGCTGTTGTAGTAGCTTTGCGGCCGGGTCCAGAACACGTTCAGGTTGACCATGTAGATGCGGCCGAAGCGTTTTTTGTCGACCGCGCTTTTGAGCAGTTGCAAGGTGGCGTTGCGGCGGTTCTGCTTGACGACGAACATGCGCACGCCGGCCGCGTCGCAGGCGCTGACCATGCGCTTGGCGTCCTCCCAGCGCGTGGCCATCGGTTTTTCGGTGACCACGTGGCGCCCGGCGGCGGCGATGTGCACCGCCTGTTCGGGATGCAGGCCGGACGGCGTGGTGATGATGACGGCGTCGACCTCGCTCCTGGCCAGCATCTGGTCCAGGCGAGCATACGGCGTGGCGCCGGTCTGGGCGGCGGCGCGCGACAGCGCGGCCGGGTCGATGTCGCAGACGGCGACCAGCTGGCAGCGCTCGGCGTGCTGGGCCAGCGCGGCAAAATGGTTTTGCGCGATGCGGCCGCAGCCGACCAGCGCGAAGCGCATTTTTCGGCCGACGACGGCGGGGGTGAACTGGCGCATGGGAGTGCTCCTTTTAATTGAGGGGGAAGCGCGGCCGGCGCAGGGTTCCTGCGCCCGGCGCGCCGTCAGGACGCCTGGGCCTGCACCGGCGCCGGCGGCGCCATGCTCAGCTGCGCGATCGCGCGCAGCGCCGCTTCGCCGTCGCCGGCCCGGGCGCCGGTTTGCGGCGTGAACTCGTCCATGATGGTTTTGAGCATGGCCTCGATCAGCCAGCGGTCGTTGGTGTCGCAGGTGATCAGCAGCAGCTCGATGTACTGGTCCAGCACGGCCGGCGGCAGCGCCTGCTCCTTCATGCGCAGGATGCGCGGATGACGGCTCGGCTCGGCGCCGTCGGCGGTCAGCAGTTCCTCCTGCAGCTTTTCGCCGGGGAACAGGCCGACGTAGCTGATCTCGATGTCGCCCTGCGGATGCTGGGCGGTCTTCTCGGTCAGGCCGGCCAGCGCGATCATGCTGCGGGCCAGGTCGACGATGCGGATCGGCTGGCCCATGTCGAGCACGAACACCTCGCCGCCCTCGGCCATCGCGCCGGCCTGGATCACCAGCTGCGCCGCCTCGGGGATCAGCATGAAATAGCGTTCCATGGCGGCGTCGGTGATGGTCAGCGGCCCGCCTTGCTGCAACTGGCGGCGGAACAGCGGCACCACCGAGCCGGACGAGCCCAGCACGTTACCGAAGCGGACCATGCTGAAGGTGGTGGTGCTGTCGCCGCGCGACGCCGTCTGCGCGGCGGCCTGGAACACCAGCTCGGACAGGCGCTTGCTGGCGCCCATGATGGTGCTGGGGCGCACCGCCTTGTCGCTCGACACCAGCACGCAGGTCTCGACCAGGTACTTGGCGGCGATGTTGGCGACCGCGCGCGCGCCGACGACATTGTTGCGCAAGCCTTCGACCAGGTTGGTTTCGACCATCGTCACGTGCTTGTAGGCGGCGGCGTGGTAGATGGTGTCGATGCTGTCCTCCTGCATCACCCGTTCGAGCAGCTGTTCGTTGCACACCGAGCCCAGATGGGCGCGCACAGCCAGTTGCGGCCAGTTGGCCTGCAGTTCCTGGCGTATCGTATACAGCGCGTATTCGGAATGGTCGAGCAGGTGCAGGCGGCGCGGTCCGAGGCCGGCGACCTGGCGGCACAACTCGCTGCCGATGGAGCCGCCGGCGCCGGTCACCAGCACGCTCTTGCCGCGCACGCAGCGGCTGAACAGCGCGCTGTCGGGCTGCACCGGCGGGCGGCCCAGCAATTGTTCGAGCGGAAAGTCCGGCACGGGACCGCGCGGCAACGGCTGCCGGCGCAGCGCATGGTCGGCCAGGTCGAGCAGACCGTGCAGGAACTTGATGCTGACGCCCGAGGTGCGCAGCATGCGCAGCACCGCGCCGAGCCGCTCGCCGGAGGTGGCCGGCAGCGCGACGACGATCAGCCGGATCGACGAGGCGGCGATGACTTCGCCGAGCCGCTCGGGCGGGAACACGCGCAGGCCGCCGACGGTGCGCTGTTCGCCGCCGCACTTCTCGTCGATGAAACATACCGGGCAGTAACGGCTGTCGCCGCGCATCGCCTGCGCCAGCCGGGCACCGGTGTCGCCGGCGCCATAGATGGCCACCGGTTCGCGCGCCTCCGCCGGCGCGCGGGTATGGCGCCGCAGGAAGGCGCGCACCGCCACGCGCGAGGCGACCAGGTACGACATCGCGATCAACCAGTAATTGAACAGCGCGCCGGACGGCAGCGGCTGGTCGTCGCGGTCCATGGTCAACGCCGACACCGCCAGCACCGCGCCGCCCAGGCCGAGTCCGGCGATGGTCAGCATGCGCTGGTCCAGATAGCGCACCACCGCCGAATACAGGTCGCTCATGGCCAGCGCGGCGATCGACATCGCCGTCAGCAGCAGCGTGAGCGCCGGCGACGCGCTGGCATAGGCGCCGGCGCCGGCCAGCAGCGCCAGTTGCAGGCACAGCGGCAGCGCCAGGCAGTCGGCGCCGAACATCAATAGGCTCTTGCCGGCGCGGCTGATGGCGATCAATTTCTCGCTGAGGACGCGGGCAAGCGGGGCAAGGCTGTCAGTGAAATAGAGCATGGTGCGCAATACCTTCGACGAAGCAATCATTGTGGTTGCCAACGCAATGGCGCGTGGCATGCACTGATTGTCTTCTGACCAGCATATTGCGGCTTGACTGCGATCAAACGGCCGAGCGTACCCCGGCGGCCGTGCTTGACTTCTACATTTCCTATTCCACTTAATTTTCTTTGGAAATGATTTAAACCTTATGGCATAAGGAGTACTTTTAAATGGGCTTGATCACGTACACGCAGCGGCGCGCGCCGTTGAGCATGTGTTCGACGCGGCCGACCGAGCAATCGGGACCGAGCACGCGCTGGAACAGGTCCAGCTCCGAACGGCAGAACTGCTGGCACTGGCGCGCGGCCGCGCAGATCGGACAGTGGTTCTCGACCAGCAGCAGGCTGCCGTCGCCGCGCGTTTCGACTTCGGCCATATAGCCTTCGCTGCTGCGCGCCTGCACCAGCGCGGCCACGCGCTCGGGCAGCGCGTTGGCGTTGCGCAGATGCACACGGTACTGCTGCTCGCTGACGGCCTCGCGCGCGGCGATCAGTTTGTCGAGGCCGGCGTCGCCGAACAGGCCGCGCACCTGGTCGATCAGCTGCACCGTCAGGTCGGCGTGCCGGTCGGGAAAGCGCGCGTGGCCGGCCTCGGTCAGCAGCCAGCGGCGCGAAGGACGGCCGCGCTTGTCGGCCACTTCCTCGTACGTCAGCATGCCTTTTTCCCGCCACGCCTCGAGCTGCCTGCGCGCGCCCATCGACGTCAGGTCCAGCAAGGCCGCCAGCTGCTGCGCGGTTTGCGGACCGCGCGTCTTGATCAGGAAGAGGGTTTGTTCGGCGGTGTTCACGGCAGCGCCTCTTCGAGGTTGTCGTTGTCCTTGCCGCGCATGCTGGCGTGCCAGCCGCCCATGCGCCACGCCGACCAGGTCGTCAACGCCGCGCCCAGCAGCAGGATCAGTCGCGTGTCGATCAGGGTCAGCACCGCGCCGATCAGCGCCATCAGGATGTTGGCCAGGCAGAACGTGGTCGAGATCAATCCCATCACCGCGCCTTGTCCGTGGGCGCCGAAGCGTTCCGCGCACCAGGTGGGCACGATGCCGTTGTAGAACGAGTGCGGGATGCCGAACAGGATGATGGCCGCGATGCCGAGCTTGGCGTTGCTGGCGGCAAGCAGGGCGATCAAGCCGGCCGTGACGAAGGCGAAGCGGCGCGCCCGCAGCAGCGGCTCGCCTGTGAACGGGCGGCCGGCGAAGATGGTGGTGGCGGTCATGACGGCGCACATGGCGGCCGTGGTCCAGGCGATGCCTTGCGAGCCGTAGCCGGGCACTTCCACCAGCCACAGCGGATAAAACTCGTAGAAGGCCGTCACGCCGCTGGTGTACGCCAGCGTCACGATGAACAGGTTGCGCAGGTCCGGTTCGCGCAGCAGATTGAGCGCGTGGCGGTCGCGCGCCACCTGCCACCATGAGGTGGTGGCGTCCGACGGCGCTTCGGACGGTAGCGCGATGGCCACCAGCACGGCCGTCATCAGCAGCAGCGCGACGGCGATCCAGAACGGCACCGTGATGCCCCACACCAGGGTGAAGCCGGCCAGCAGTGGACCGGCCAGCCAGCCCATGTAGAAGGCGCCGTTAAGCCACGACAGCGCTTTGCGGCGCAGGTCGCCTTCGAGGCGGTCGGCCAGCATGGCGCGCGCGACCGAGCCGTTGCCTTCGAGCAGACCGGTAAAGAAGCGGGCGGCGATGAACAGCGGATACGATTCGAACAGCAGCGCCAGGGCGGTGATGGCGTGGCCGAGGGCGGCGCCGTACAAGGTGACCAGCAGCACCGGGCGGCGGCCGTAGCGGTCGGACATCGGGCCGAGCAGGGCGGAACCGATCAGCAGGCCGAGCGGGTTGATCATCAGCGCCAGGCCGAACAGCAGCTTGGGCGGCAAGCCGAGGAAACTGTTTAGATCGTTTGTGACGCCGGCGGCGAACAGCGGCGGCAGGATCGGGTAGGGCAGCGCGGCGCCGATGGTTGAGAGCAGGGCCAGCAGGCAGGCGGCGCTTATCAGTAGCGGTGATTTCATGGGGTGTCGGTCGGTTTGCAGTACCGATACTGTAAGCGCTCTCAGCCATTAAGTAAACGAAAATGTTTATTAATTCATCGGCGCGGGAGGGGGCATGTATGATGGCGGTCATCGCAACCAGACCGACGCATCATGAGAAAGTGGTACCAGGACCGCCGAGGCGGCTATTTTTTTCTGCTGCTCGGGATCGGCCTGATGCTGGTTTTCGGCGCGCTGGAGTGGCGCTTTCCGGCGTCGGACCGGCTCGAGGCCCTGACCGGCCGCGTGACGTGGAGCTACACCAGCATGGGCGCGCTGTACTACACGGTGGCCGGCGACGCGCGCCAGTTCGCGCTGCTGGAAAAGGGCGACAGCGACGGCCGCATGCGCGCCGCCGTGCGCGATGCCACCATGCTGTATCCGGTCACCATCAAATTCGATCCGCGCCAGACCACGCGTCCCGGTTTCCTGCCCGGCTTTTTCTATACCACCTTCGGCGTCGCGGTCGGCGGCAAGGACGTCACGACCTTCGACGACGTGCGCGCCGCCCATCGCCGCGACAACCTGATCGCGCTGGTGCTGGGCCTGGTGTTCACGGCCTTCGGCGCGCGCCGCCTGTATGTTCTCAGGGGCGCGGCCGAGCCCGCTCCAGTGCCGCCACGTCGCCGCCGGCGATGAGCGCCAGGTGCTCGGTGATGTGCGCGACCGGCCAGTCCCACCACGCGATGGCTTGCAGCGCCGCCGCCACGCCGGCCGGGAAGCGTTCCTTGATTACCCGCGCCGGATTGCCGCCGACCACCGTGTAGGGCGGCACATCGGCCACCACCGTCGCCCGCGACGAGACGAGCCTCCTTAGCCCATCTCGCGCTGGCGGCGGAACGCCAGGAAGCCGGCGATGACGGTGAAGGTGGCGACGATCGCCACCACCACCCAGAAGCCGTGCGGGGCGTCGGCCAGCGGGATGCCGCCGACGTTCATGCCGAACAGGCCGGCGATGATGTTGATCGGCAACGCGAGCACCGTGACCACCGTCAGCACGAACAGGCTGTGGTTGTTGCCCTCGTTGACCAGCGCGGCGATCTCTTCCTGGATCAGCTTGATGCGTTCCTGCAGCGAGGCCATGTCGGCCAGCACCATCGAGAATTCCTCGGTCGACTGGCGCAGCTCCTGGGCGTCGATCTCGGCCACCCACGACGGCGGCCTTTGCAGCAGCCGGAACAGCGCGGCCGGCTCCGGCGCCAGCAGGCGCTGCAGGCGCACCAGCACGCGCCGCAGGTGGCCCAGGCTGGCGCGCTTGGTGTTGAGCTTGCCCGCCAGCAGGTTGTCCTCGATGCCGTCGACGGTGGCGATGGCGTCGCGCACGATCTTGATCAGGGCGTCGGCCTGGTCGCGCAGCAGGTGGATCAGCAGCTCGACCGACGAACGGATCGGCTCGCCGCCGCGCACCGCGTTGCGCAGCACGTCGACCGCCTTGAGCGGCTTGCGCCGCGCGCTGATGACGACCTGCTTGTCGACGCTCAGCCACAAGGTCGAGATGTCGGACGGTTCGAACGTGAAGTCGTGCAGCACGTCGTTGACGACGGCGATCAGGATGTTGTCGGCCAGTTCGATGCGGGTCGAGCGCGGGCCTTCATGCAGGCTTTCATAGAATTCCTCGGGCAGCGCGGTGTGCTCGTGCAGCCATTTCTCGCTGGCGGTGTTGGCCAGGTTGTAGTGCAGCCAGATGAATTCGGTCGGATGGTGGGCGCGGTTCTTCAGCCAGACGCGCGCTTCTTCGGTGTCCAGCGGCCGGCCCGTGCCGTCGGCCTCGCGGCCGAACACATAGCCGCAGACCAGGCCGGATTGGTCCGACCCGTAGGACAGGGGGGCAGTCTGCATGCATCATCTCCATGGGGAGGGCCGGGCGCGCGACTGCGCCACGCCGGCCCGGTGGCGCTCAGACCAGCAGCGCGGCGTTCATTTCGGCGGCGTCGTTGGCCGCTTCCTTCAGCATCAGCGCCAGCTTGTCCTCGTCGATGAACAGGTCGATCGCCGAGTCGGAGTGCGGCGGCAGCTCGCGCTGCGGCTCCTGCAGCGGCGAACGCACCGGCGTCAGATGGTTGGCCAGCAGCAGCGTGTCGAGCAGCGAGTCCGGCGGGATCGACATGAAGCTGTCGCGCAGGCCTTCGATGGCGTCGGCCACCGGTTCCGGGATGCACAGCTTGCGCATCACTTCGCGCGTGATGATTTCCTCGCTGGCCGAGTGCCAGTTCTCCGGGTCTTCCTCGAGCAGGCCGGGGAACTCGTCGGCGCGCGACAGCAGGTAGAAGCCGCCCACCTCGTGGACGATGCCGGCGAACAGCGCGGTGTCCTCGTTGACGCCGGTGACGTGGCGCGCGATCAGGCGCGCCAGCGCGGAGACGGCGATGGTGTGGTCCCACAGCGCCTCGGCCTTGGCGCGCAGTTTCGGGTCGGTGATCTTACTGCCGAACTGGCGCACCACCATCGCGGCGGCCAGCGCGAACAGGTTCTGGTAACCGATGCGCATGATGGCGCCGCGCACGTTGGTAATCACCGGCGCGCCGGAGCGGTTGAACATGGCCGAGTTGGCGATGGCGACGGTGCGGGCGGCCAGCAGCGGCTCGGCCAATACCAGGCCGATCGCCTTATCGACCGGGCATTCCGGATCGTCCAGTGCCAATTGAACGCGGAGCGCCGCGTTTACGCTGGTGGGGAACACCAGTTCGCCACGGATGGCCAAGGCCGCAATATGGCCGAATGCTTCAAGTTTATTCATGATTAAAATTATACGCACGCTACGCCCCATTCTCAACGCCATGATGACGATGTTGTGGGTTACGGCTGCGATAGAGGCGGGGATGCGACAGTGGCAAATGAATCCGTGGTCGTATCGACCACGGATACGGCCATGAACAGGTACGCTGAAAATCTGGGAGACACGTAGGGCTGATTAGCGCGCAGCGCGTAATCGGCCATGCATGCGCCGCGAAGAGCGCATGCAAAGGCGGGAGACGCCGGCGTTAAGCGCTGGCCAACTGCGGCTGACGTGGCGCCACGGCGCCGCTATAACGCGCCACCGACAAATCGTCGGCCAGGATCGCCGGCCGGCGTGCCGAAATGATATCGGACAGCAGTTGCGCGGAACCGCACGACATGGTCCATCCCAAGGTACCGTGGCCGGTGTTGATGAACAGGTTGCGCAGCGCGGTGCGGCCGACGATGGGCGTGCCGTCCGGCGTCATTGGCCGCAAGCCGGTCCAGAAGCTGGCCTTGGTCGTATCGCCGGCGCCAGGGAACAGGTCGTTGACCACCATTTCCAGCGTCTCGCGGCGGCGCGGGTTGAGGCGGGTGTCGAAGCCGGCGATTTCGGCCATGCCGCCGACGCGGATACGGTCGTCGAAGCGGGTCACGGCGATCTTGTAAGTCTCGTCGAGAATGGTCGACACCGGCGCGGCGGCGGCGTTCACGATCGGCACCGTGATCGAATAGCCCTTGAGCGGATAGACCGGGATGCTGACCAGGTTCTTGAGCAGGCTGGTCGAATAGGAGCCGAGCGCGACCACGTACGAGTCGGCGGTCACCACTTCGGCGCCGCAGCGCACGCCCTTGATGTCGTCGCCGGACGCGATCAGGCCGGTGATGTCGACGCCGTAGCGGAACTTGACGCCAAGCTTTTCGGCCATTGCCGTCAGCGCGGTGGTGAACATCTGGCAGTCGCCGGTCTCGTCGTTGGGCAGGCGCAGGCCGCCGACCAGCTTGTTCTGGTCCAGGCCCGGCTCGGCCCCCGCCAGCTGTTCGCGGCCCAGCAGTTCGTAGGCGACGCCGGTTTCCTCGAGCACGGCGATGTCCTTGGCGGCGTCGTCGAGCTGCTTTTGGGTGCGGAACAGCTGCGTGGTGCCTTGCTGGCGCCCTTCGTACTCGATGCCGGTGGCCGCACGGAGGGTTTTGAAGCAGTCGCGGCTGTATTCGGCCAGGCGCACCATGCGTTCCTTGTTGACGGCATAGCGTTCGGTGGTGCAGTTCTGCAGCATTTGCCACATCCATTGCAGCTGGAACAAGGTGCCGTCAGGCGTGATGGACAGCGGCGCGTGGCGCTGCAGCATCCATTTCATGGCTTTGAGGGGGATGCCGGGCGCGGCCCATGGCGAGGCGTAGCCGGGCGAGATCTGGCCGGCGTTGGCGAAACTGGTTTCCAGCGCGGGGCCCGGTTGACGGTCGAGCACGGTCACGTCGTGGCCGGCCTGCGCCAAATAATAAGCGCTCGTGACGCCGATAACACCGCTACCAAGAATGACAACGCGCATGTGAACCCCTATTATTTATATTTCACCATATATTCCACTATGGTATGCTTGTATCACCAGTATTTGTTACTATATAAAATAAATTATTTAGTGGATTATCATGCGAATTCAAAAGGAATCGGTCCGCGCCCTGGATAAGCTCGACCGCAAGATCCTGCACATCCTGCAAAGCGACGGCCGCATCTCGATGAAGGACTTGAGCGAGCAGGTCGGGCTGTCGATCACGCCGGCCATCGAACGGGTCAAGCGCATGGAGCGCGACGGCGTCATCACCGGCTACCACGCGCGCATCGATCCGCCGGCGCTGGGCGCCAAGCTGCTGGTGTTCGTCGAGATCACCCTGAACCAGAAGTCCGGCCCGGTGTTCGAACAGTTCCGGCGCGAGGTGCTGCGCATCCCGGAGGTGCAGGAGTGCCACCTGGTGTCGGGCGATTTCGACTACCTGATCAAGGCGCGCATCCATGAGATGGCGGAATACCGCAAGCTGCTCGGCGATATGCTGCTCAGCTTGCCCGGCGCGGCGCAGTCGAAGAGCTATGTGGTGATGGAGGAGATCAAGGAAACCCTTTTCCTGGCGACCGGGACGCCGTAACCGGCACGCGTCGCGGCTGCGCTTCAGTTAAAATCGTGGCCAGGTAATTTTATGAATCGGAGCAAGTGTGAATAGTCACCACGGTACTCCACCGACCGCCCACGTCGTGAGCGTCCGCTCGCTGGACGAGCATCTGTCGTCGGACCAAAGCTTCAGCTCGGCCTACGCGCGCGCGGTCGGCGCCATCGCCGGCAACGAAGGCAGCCTCACGCTGGCGCAGTTCGCCGCCGTCACCGACATCGCCGGCGACGGCAAATCCTCGGCCGTGTTCACGGCGCTGGTGCTCAACGCCATCGAGTCGGGCATCGACGTCGACTGGGCCTTCAACGCGCTGGCGCGCAGCTGCGCCGGCATCGACCAGGCCGCCCGTGAGAACGCGCTGGCCATGACGATTCCGCTGTTGGCCCTGCACGGCGGCGACGCCCGCCTGCTGGCGCAACGGCTGGCCAAGGCGCTGGCGGTGCGCCTGTCGCCGGACGACTTGAATAAATTGCCGGTGACCGAGCAGCGCGGCATCCTCGCCAACCTCGGCGAGCAGGCGCGGCGCCTGGTGCGCGGGCGCTCGCTGGCCGACACCGTCGCCGAGTTCGGCCGCAACGCCGGCCAGCCGGAACTGGTCGAGCACGCGCGCAATTTCCAGTCGGGCGATATCGACCACGACCAGTTGCGGCAGCTGGTGGTCAGCACCACCGCGTCGATCACCAGCGACATCAGCGCCTATCTGGACCAGGCGCGGCTGCTGTCGATGGGCGAGGCCACGGCCGCCACCCTGGTGAGCGCGGCCAACGATCTGAAAAGCCAGGTGCTGCAACGTCTGACCCTGGTCGACCAGCGCATCGCCCATGAGCGCCGGCTGCTGGCCGAGGAGATCGACGACGCCGTCCATGACGCCGGCAACGCCATCGAGCTGGCCATCGGCGACCGCCTCAACACCGACAAATGGAAAGAGGAGGAGGTCTGGGCCAGCATCGGCCGCCAGCAGTTCGGGCAGGAGATGGAGCGGCGCCTGGACCGCATCGTGCGCCGCAAGGAGCAGTCGCTGCACTTGCTGCAGGAGGACTTGCGCCTGTTCCAGTCGGCAATGCGGCTCAACCAGTCGTCGGTGTTCCAGCGGCAGCACCATTCGACCTTGGCCAAGCTGATGCCGCGCCTGCGCATCGGCACGCGCCTGGTCAACAAGGTCGACACGGCCGCCAATGTCACCTTGATGAGCGGGGCGGTGGTCGCGGCCGGCACCGGCACGGCCGCCTACCTGATCGGCGCGGCGGTGGTGTTGCCGGTGGTGGCGCCGGCGGCCCCGTTCGTCGGCGGCGCGGTGCTGCTGGCGGGGGCCTTTAAATGGTTCACCGATGGCGGCAAGCGCAAGCGCACGGAAATCCGCGACAAGCGCGCCGCGTTCGAGCAGGAATTGCGCAAGCAGTTGCAGGCGGCCGAGCAATCGTTCAACGACCAGCTGACCCTGGTCGCGCAGGGTTTCCACGACTCCGCGCTGCAATTGCTCACGCCGCTGTTGCTGGAGGCGGAGGCCGCCGCGCGCGTGCCCGGCATGCGCCAGCGCATCGCCGACCGCGTGATTACGCAGGCGCAGACGGCGATCCGCCAGCTCGATGCCGAGTTGCGCTGAGCGGCCGCCGAGCCGGCTTGCTTCGAAGCCAAACTTGCAAAAACGTATGTACGTTGGCGAACGGAAGTAATGCTCCACGCTTGTTATTATGTTCCCTGAGCAACTTCGCTCGACAATAAATAACAATATGGGGCACATCATGAACGCCAAACTCATTGCGGCCAGCTTGCTGGCTTTGTCCGCCAGCGCCTTCGCCGGCACCACCAACGTCTCGGTCAACATCGGCCAGCCTGGCTTTTACGGCCGCATCGACATCGGTGATTATCCGCAGCCGCAAGTGATTTATCGGGAGCCGCTGATTATCCAGCGTCCGACCCATTACGTCGAGCGCGCGCCGATCTATCTGCGCGTGCCGCCTGGCCACGCCAAGAAGTGGTCCAAGCACTGCGGCGCATACAATGCCTGCGGCCAACCAGTGTATTTTGTTCAAGATAGCTGGTATAACAACCAATACGCGCCAGCGTATCGCAGCCGTCACGACGACCGCCGGGATGACCGGCGCGACGACCGTCGTGACGATCACCGAGACGACGACCGCGGCAACGGCAAGGGCCATGGCAAGGGCCACGGCAATGGTCACGGCAACGGTCGCGACCGTTAATCGCGACAGCTCACAGGACAATGCGGTGCGGGCCGCCGCTACAGGAGAAACCTTTGCATAGCAAAATAGTCATTGTAGGCGGCGGCGCGGGCGGGCTTGAGCTCGCCTGCAAACTGGGCCGCAAACTGGGTCCGGAAGCGGTGATGCTGGTCGATAGCCGGCTCTACCATATCTGGAAGCCGTCCTTGCACGAGGTGGCGGCCGGAACGCTCGATGTGCATCAGGAAGGCTTGTCGTACCAGATGCTGGCGCACGACAATGGCTTTACGTTTGCCTATGGTCCGATGGTGGCGCTCGACGCCGCGCAGCGGCTGCTGACGGTGGGCGCCATCCGCGGCCTCGAGCCGACGAACGAGCTGATCCTGCCCGCGCGGCAGGTCCGCTTCGACTCGCTGGTGCTGGCGGTCGGCAGCACCTCCAATTATTTCGGCGTGCCAGGTGCGGCCGAACATACCATTTCCCTCAACGCGACGGAAGACGCCGAGCGCTTCCGCCTTACCCTGCTCAAGCTGTTGACCCTTGCGTCGCTGAAGAAGAGCGCGCAGCCGGATTCCGGCGTCGATGTCGTCATCATCGGCGGCGGCGCCACCGGCGTCGAGCTGGCGGCGGAATTGCGCGAGGCCAGCGGTGTCTACGCGGCCTACGGCTTCCGCCAGTTGCAGGCCGAGCGCGACGTGCGCATCACCCTGATCGAGGGGGCCCCGCGCATTCTGGCGCCGCTGCCGGAGAAGGTGTCGACGGCCGCGCTGGAGTTGCTGCATCAGCGCGCGGTCACCGTGGTCACCAATACGCGGGTGACGGCGATCTCGGCCACGCAGGTCAGCGCCGGGGAAGTTTCCTATCCGGCGCAGATCGTGGTGTGGGCGGCCGGCATCAAGGCGCCGGATTTCCTCAAGGAGCTGGGGTTGCCGACGGTGAAATCGGGACAGATCGATGTCGGTCAGGATCTGGCCGTGAAGGGTTTCGACTATATTTATGCGCTGGGCGATTGCGCCGCGTGCGCCGGTCCGGACGGCAAGCTGGTGCCGCCGCGCGCGCAGGCCGCGCACCAGCAGGCGGACTATCTGCTGACCACTTTCGTGCGTCAGCAAAAGGGCAAGCCGCCGCGCTCGACGCCGTATGTTTACCGCGATTATGGCTCGCTGGTGTCGTTCGGGCAGACCAATTCGGTGGGGAGCTTGATGGGATCGCTGAAGGGCTTGAGCTGGTTTGTCGACGGCTTTGTGGCGCGGCTGATGTACACCAGTTTGCATTTGATGCACCACCAGGCGGTGCTGGGGACGATACGGACCGGGGTGCTGGCGCTGGCACGCTTCCTGATCAAGCGCAGCACGCCGCTGGTCAAGTTGCATTGAGATGGGGGCCACGGCGGTTTGCGTTACCTCGGAGACACGTAGGGCGGATCGGCGGGTGAGGCCCGCCAATCCGCCCCGGGGGCCCACCGAAGGAGGCGGCCTACCTGCCGGTAGGCCTTAAGAGGCGGGACGCCGTAATCCGCCATCTATGAGCCGCTGGCAACACATGCATTGGCGGATTACGCTTCGCTAATCCGCCCTACGTGGTTTAGATGGTTTAAATGCCGGTGGCCGCCGCGCGGTGGCCAAGTGTCGCGTTACGTCGCGTTGACCGGCTTCGGCAAGATCATCGTCAGCACGACGCCGCCGTTGGCGCCTGCCGCCAGGGTCAAGGTGCCACCCAGGTAGGCGGCGCGCTCGCGCGCCATGCGCAGGCCGTACTTGCCGGCCGCCTGGCCGGGCGCTGCCGCCGTCGGACCACCCAGGCCCACGCCGTTGTCCTTGACGGTCAGCATCACCTCGTCCTCGTTGTCGTCGACAATCACGTCGATCTCGGTGGCCTTGGCGTGGGTGGCGATGTTGCGCAGCGCTTCCTCCAAAGTGTGCAGCAGCACGATGCCATGGCTGCGCGGACAATCGAGTTCGTCATCCGGCAGGCTGCAGCGGGCGACGATCTTCTGCTGTTCGCCAAATTGCTCGACCAGCTCGCCCAGGGCCACGCGCACGCCGAGGAATTCCAGCTTGTCGTTCCACAATTTGAGCTGCATCTGGCGGTTGGTTTCGACGATCTGCATCAGCAGCTGCTTCATGTGCGCGGCGCGGTCCTGCAGCGCCGGCTCCTGCGGCATCTTTTGCATCAGCAACCCCAGATGCATGGTCAGCGCCGTCAGCGACGAGCCCAGGCTGTCGTGCAGCTGGCGCGACAGCGAACGCCTTTCGTTATCCCAACACGTATGAACGTGGCCGAGCAGTTCGCTCAAATCCGCGCTGCGCAGCGCGTCCTGATGTTCTTGTGGAGCCGGTAAGGACATGGTTTTCTCTGAAGTGATGTTAGCGGACCGGAGTTGCGGTGGGTAACCGCTTTTTTTCCGGCAGACTTATCGTGTTCGGATAATACCCGAGCTTCGCAAAGCATGGCGCACGCGGCGCGGCCGGCGACGGCGCTTTTTCACCGATTATTCGATGGCTTATTTGACCGGCAGCTCGGTGCAGCTGCCGATCACTTCCATCAGGTGATCGATGTCGACCGGCTTGACCAGATGGCGGTCGAAACCGGCGTCGAGCACCCGCCGCAGGTCCTCGGCCAGGCCGTAGCCGGTCAGCGCGATCAGCTTGATATCGCGCGTGGACGGGTCGGCGCGCAGCCGCCGCGCCACCTCGTAACCGTCGATGCCGGGCAGGCCGATGTCGACCAGCGCCAGGTCCGGCCGGAAGCGCGCCGCCACCTCCAGCCCACGCAGGCCGTCCTCGGCGTACTGTACCTCGTAGCCATAGCAGCTGAGCATCATGGCCATCATTTCGCGGCCGTCCTCGTTGTCTTCGATCAGCAGCACGCTCGGCTTGCCCTGTTCGCGGTCTTGCGCGGCGGGTGCAGGGGGCGGCGCGGGCTCGAGCTGGTGCTCGATGCGCGGCATCCTGAGCGTGAAGGTGCTGCCGCCGCCCGGACCCTTGCTTTCGGCCTCGATGCTGCCGCCGTGCAGTTCGGTCAGGCGGCGCACCAGCGACAGGCCGATGCCCAGGCCGCCTTGCGCCCGGTCCAGCGTGCTGGAGCCTTGGACGAACACGTCGAACACGTGCGGCAGCAGGTCGGCCGAGATGCCGACGCCGGTGTCGCGCACGCTGAGCACGACGTCGTCGTTCTCGGTCCAGGTGCGCACCTCGATGCGGCCGCCCGGCGGGGTGTATTTCAGGGCATTGTCGATCAGGTTGCTGGCGATTTGCTCGAGGCGGGTCGGGTCGCC
Source organism: Duganella sp. AC237 (assembly GCF_979254035.1). NCBI lineage: Bacteria > Pseudomonadati > Pseudomonadota > Betaproteobacteria > Burkholderiales > Oxalobacteraceae > Duganella > Duganella sp. AC237. The sequence continues at coordinate 2,711,004 of NZ_CEEDEW010000003.1, forward strand.
CTCGATCCAGCCGGGATCGAGGTCCTGGATCAGCTGGTAGTCGCCGCTGCGGCCGGTGGCGCGGAAGGTTTCGAGCGTGTGCGCGACCAGCGCCGACAGGTCCAGCGGCGCGCGGTTGAGCAGGATCTTGCCGGACATGGCGCGCGACAGGTCGAGCAGGTCGTCGACGATGCGGCCCAGGTGCTGGCTCTGGCGCTGGATGATTTTCTTGGCCCGCTGCACGCCGTCGGTGGACACGCCAGGCAGGCCGATCAGCGAGGCGGCGCTGCTGATGGCGCTGAGCGGGTTGCGCAGCTCGTGGCCCAGCATCGCCAGGAACTCGTCCTTGGCATGGTTTTGCCGCTCCGCCACCTGGCGGTCCTCGATCTCGCGGGTCAGCCGCTTATTGGTGGCGGTCAGTTCGGTGGTGCGCTGGCTCAACTGGCGGGCCTGCTTCTTCAATTCCTCGTTCTTGACCGCCAGCGCGACGAACACGGCGATCTTGGCGTACAGGATCTGCGGAATCACCGGCGTGAACAGGAAATCGACGGCGCCGCGCTGGTAAGCCTTCAAACGATCGAGCTCGTCCGCGAGGAAGGCGGTGATGAAGATGATCGGGATGTCGGCCGAGCGCGCGCGCTGGTGGATCGCCTCGGCCGTTTCGAAGCCGTCCATGCCGGGCATGTTGACGTCCAGCAGAATGACGGCGAAGTCGTGCATCAGCACCTGGCGCAGCGCTTCCTGTCCGGAACGCGCCGCCAGCACCTCATAGGATTCCTGCTCGGCCCATTGGGCAAGCAAACTGGTCAACGCGAACAGGCTGTTCGCGTCGTCATTGACGACCAGGATCTTTGGTTTTTCTATTTTAGGCACGGGGTCTCTGCTCATGCTGATACTGCGAAATCTTCGCGGCGTGAACGCAGCCAGAGAAGCACCTGCGGATCATAGCAATTGCCTATATGAATGTCAAAACCTCAACGGCAATCGAACCGGTCCCGGGGCGCCACCACGCCAATGTTTGATTGCGCACAGACCCGCCGTGGCGCGGCTGTCACAGTGGAGTTGTAACCCCCACTAAAGGAAAACATCATGAATATCGATACCATCGTCGACAAGGAATATGTAGGGCTGAGTTTCCGGGCCTTGGCCGAAGCGCCGGTGAGCGCCCTGCGCGGCATCAGCCCGAAGGACGCCAAAGCGCTGGCCCAGGCCTTCGACGTGCACAGCGTGCGCGACCTGTCCAAGCTGGAGTTCGTCAAGTGGGCGCAAGCCATCGCCACCCTGGCCGACCACGAACAGGAAACGCCGGAAGAACAGGCCAAGGAAACGCTGCTCGATGGCGGCATCGAGATGACGTTCCCGGCCAGCGATCCGGTGTCGGTCGATTCGGGCATCACGCGCATCGAAGTGCCGCCGGATATGGTCAACGCCAAAGCCGACCATCAGCACGCCGGCAAGGTCGACGAGGGCGGCAAGGCCGGCAAGCAAAAAGCCACCGCGCATTAATCGCGCAGAATCCGCACGGGTTTGTCCCGTGCAATAGAAGAAGGGCGGGTATATCACCCGCCCTTTTTTTTACCGCGTGGCTTTCAGGCCGGCGCCGGCGATCTGACGTGTTGCCGTGTCGGCTGGTTGCGCAGGGTTTGCGCGGTGCAGCTGCGGTTCTTGCCGGAACGCTTGGCCTCGTACAGCGCGGCATCTGCCATGGCGATCACCGAGGCGACCGCGTCGGCGTCGTCCGGGAAGATGCCGATGCCGATGCTGGTCGACAGCTGCAGGGTCAGGCCGTTGATGAGGTAGGGCTCGGAGACCGCCTCGATCAGCTTGCTTGCAGGCTCCTGGGTGTCGCCCAGGTGGGCGATGTTGCCCATGACGATGACGAATTCGTCGCCGCCGACGCGGGCCACGGTGTCTTCCTTGCGGGCGCAGCCGACCAGGCGCTGCGCCACCATTTTCAGGATGTCGTCGCCGGTGGCGTGGCCGTGGGTGTCGTTGATGGCCTTGAAGCCGTCCAGGTCCAGATACATGACGGCGGCCTTGTTCTGCTGGCGCGTGGCGTGCTGCAGCACGGTGGCGATGCGGTCCTCGAGCAGGCGGCGGTTCGGCAGCCCGGTCAGCGGATCGTGCAGCGCCAGTTCCTGCTGCTGGCGGCTATATTGCGCCAGTTCCTTGTACAGCAGGCGCACTTCGAGCATGTTGTGGATGCGCTTGTGCACCTCGAGCAGGTCGAACGGTTTGCTGATGAAGTCGCGCGCGCCCGCTTCCAGCGCGGCGATCTTGAAACTCGGTTGGGCGGTCAGGGCCAGCACCGGCAGGTAGCCGCCTTGTTCGATTTCCTTCAAGCCCTTCATGACCTGAAAACCATTGAGCCCCGGCATTTGCAGATCGAGCAAAATCAAGTCGTAGCATTGCTGTCGGTGCATCGGGCACACCTGTTCTGGCAGCATCGTCGACGCGACATTGGTATAACCGGCTTCGCGCAGGATCTCCAGCATCAGGTCGACGTTGTCGGCACTGTCATCCACCACCAGGATCTTGGCGTGCAGAATTTCGTCTCGGCTCGGCATATTTGTCTCTGTCTGTCTCTTAAAACGGCCGGGATGGCCGGGAAAACGCCAATAATAAATCGATAATATAGCAAACCGCAGTGCTGCGGCGCACACATCTGTAACTTATTGCTGTACGGAAATAATTGTACCCCTATCCCGCGAATTTTTGTAGTGTAACAAGCCTTTTCCGGATTGCTTGTAGGACAGGGCCGCGTCTCAAAGTAGGAGGAAATATGTACTTCGGGGAAATAATGCTTACTTTCGCGTATCGCCCGTCATCGGCGGCGTTCCTGTCTTGACCAGAGGATATCACGCGTGGCGGTGCGCCGCGCCCATGGCCGCCACTTTTGAGATGAGCTCGCTAGGTTCGACGGGCTTGGAGATATGGGCCATGAAACCACTCGACAGCGCGCGCACCCGGTCTTCCGAGCGCGCGAACGCGGTCAGCGCGATGGCCGGCAAATTGCCGCCGTGCGCCGGGCCTAGCGCGCGGATGCGGTCGAGCAGACCGTAGCCGTCGACCTCCGGCATGCCGAGGTCGCTGACCATCAAATCGGGCCGCGCGTGCTGAAGCAAACTGAGCGCTTCGGTGGCGGTGGCGGCGGTCAGCACGTCGGCATTGCAGTCATTAAGTATGCGTTTGATCAACTCCCGGGCGTCGTCTTCGTCGTCAACAACCAACACTTGCAAGCCGGATAAATCATGCGTTGCAGCAGAACGCACGCCGTCGGCGCCCGACGCCTCGTTTTTGCCGGTGCGGCGCGGCAGGCGCACCGTGAAACAGGCGCCCAGGCCTTCGCCGCCGCTCTCGGCGCTGACGGTGCCGCCGTGCTGCTCGACCAGATGCTTGACGATCGATAAACCCAGTCCCAGTCCGCCATGCTGGCGGGTGGTGGTGGCGTCGGCCTGGCGGAAGCGCTCGAACACATGGGCGATGAACCCCGGGGCGATGCCGATGCCGGTGTCGCGCACGAAAATGGCGACCTGGTCGCCTTCGCGGCGCACGCCGACCGTCACCGTGCCGCCGTGCGGGGTGAACTTGATGGCGTTGGTCAGCAGGTTCCAGATGATTTGCTGCAAACGGTTGGCGTCGCCGGCGACCATGCCGGCCAGCGCCTCGAACTCGGTGTGCAGGTGGATGTGCTTGGCCTGGGCGGCCGGGCGCACCGTCTCGATGGCGGCGGCGGCAATGGCCGACGGCGACAGCGACAGCATTTCCAGCTGTACCTTGCCGGAGGCGATGCTGCTCATGTCGAGCAAATCCTCGATCAGCTGCGCCTGCGCGCGGGCATTGCGTTCGATGGTCTGCAGGCCGCGGTGCAGGTCGGCCTGGTCGCGGCTGCCCCGCCGCAGCACCTGGGCCCAGCCCAGGATGGCCGTCAGCGGCGTGCGCAGCTCGTGCGACAGCGTGGCGAGGAATTCATCCTTCATCTGACTGGTGCGTTCGGCCTCGGCGCGCGCCTGGCGTTCGCTGTCGAGCAGCACCTTGCGCTCTTCGGCCGCCTGCTGGGTGGCCTGGTAGAGGCGGGCGTTGTCGATCGCGATGGCGGCCTGGGCGGCGACGCCGCCGATGATGCGCTCGGTGCGCTCGGAAAACATGTCCGGTTCCGGGTGGCCGAAGCACAGCCAGCCGATCACCGCGCCCGAGCTCAGCGCCACCGGCACGGCAAGATAGCTGCGCACCGGCGGTTGGCCGGGCACCGCCTGGCGCGCCTCGGCTTGCAGGTCGTCGATGCGCACCGGGCCCTTGCCGCCCATGTTCGGGCCGAGCAGGGCGGCCGCGCGCGGCTCGGCGAAGCTGGCGAAGCCGGCCGGCGCGCCGCTCGACAGCGTGTGCAGCAGCGCCGCCGCGCCGTCGCCGTCGATACCCTGGTGGAAGAAGGCGCCGAAGCGCGCGCCGCTGATGCTGGTGGCGGCGTCGGTCAGCTCTTGCAGCAATGGATGCAAGTCGCGGGTGGAGGCCAGCGCGGTGCCGGTGCGGTTGACCAGTTCGAGCACGGCGGTTTCATCGCGCAGCGCTTCCTGCGCCCGCTTGACCTGGTCGACGTCGGTGCAGGTGCCGAACCAGCGCAGGATCAGGCCATTGCTGCCGCGCACCGGGTTGGCGCGCGTGAGGAACCAGCGGAACTCGCCGTCGGCGCTGCGGATCGGCACTTCCAGCTCATAGAGCTGGCCGCTGGCGCGGCAGTGTTCCCACAGATCGACCATCGCGTCGAGGCAATCGGGGGCGTAGACGTCGCGCCAGCCGCCGGCGGCCATTTGCTCGGGCGTGGTGCCGGTGTAGTCATACCAGCGCTCGTTGTACCAGATCATGGTGCCGTCCTGCTCGGCGATCCACGCCAGCTGCGGCATGGAATTGGCCAGCGCGCGCATTTCGAGCTGGCTTTGACGCAGCGCTTCTCGCGCGCTCAGCAATTCCTCATGGGCGCTCTGCGCGGTGATGAGCATGGCGTCGTCCGCCAGAGGGGCGGAGGGGAGGACGTCGTTGGGCTCGTTGGGAAGAATCATGTGTCGCTTCAGGCTGCCGCGGGACCTGTGCCGCCGGGTGGCGGCCGCAGGGTCGCCAGGCTAACGCTTGACGGTTTACGGTGTCTTCATTGTAACGCTTTGCTAACGCCGGCACCGCACGGTTGACGCTATCGCCTGCGGCCTGGTTGTCGTTGTAGCGCTATCGCCCGGCCGTTCCGCGCAGGCGCAGGGCGATTTGGTCGAGGGCGCTCTGCAGTTGTTCGATGTCGTATGGTTTTTGCAACGATCTTGCCGGAAACTCCAGGTGGCGCGTCAGTTCGTCGCCGTAGCCGGAGGCGAACATCAGCTCGAGTCCGGGCCGCTCTTGCAGCGCGCGGCGCGCCAGGTCGACGCCGGACATGCCGGGCAGGCTGACGTCGGTGAACAGGATGTCGAACGGTTGGCGCGACAATTCCGGCAGCGCCTCCTCGCCGGAGGCGGCCGGGTGCACCTCGTGGCCGAGCGCGCGCAAGGTCTCGCACACCAGGTAGCGGGCGTCGGCGTTGTCCTCGACCACCAGCAGACGCAGGGGGCGGCTGTCGGTAACGGCGGGCGCCGCCTGGATCGCCTGCGACGGCGACAGCGCGCACAGGATGCCGGCCACGTTGTCGCTGTCGTCGCGGATCGGGGTGTAGTACAGGTCCAGCGGCAGCTGGGCGACGCCGCCGTTGCGCCACACCGGCAGGTTGTTGCCCAGGTAGCTGGCGCTGTGGCCGTCCCAGGCCTGGCGGATGGCGGCGCTGTTCCAGCTCCACGCGGCCGGCTGCATCGACGGCACGTTGGCGCCGGGCGCGCGCAGGCTGGCCAGGCCGATCAGCGACGCGTAGGCGTCGTTGTAGACCATAACTTGCTCGCGGCCCCACATCAGCACCATCGGCAGCGGCGAATTGAGCAGGATATCGACCGTCAAGCGCAGGCAGGGCGGCCAGCCGTCGCGGGCGCCCAGGGCGGTGCGGGACCAATCGGGGGAGGGAGACGTGTCGGTTCGATTCATACTGTGGACGGCCTGTTTATGATCTGTCATCTGTTCTTATGAAAAGGCAAAGCTGATCGAATCGTACACGGTAAAAAAAAAGCCCGCTACAGGAGCGGGCTAAATCTATTTCCTTGGAGGAGAATAGAGGAGACAAGTCAATGATGCTGCAATGCGCCATCAATTGCAAATTTTTATTGATGATGATCGAGATCACAGCCATGAATAAGCTGAAAAAGGTGGATTTTTTGTCTATGTTGCAGTGCGTCGAGCGGGGTGCTTGGGATACACTGCTGCACTATGTACAGAGCGGCCGAGGCCGCAAACAGGGAGGTGTGCCATGGTTACCGTCGTCCGTCACCGCAAAGTAAATATTGTTGTACTCGAGCAAAACGAGCATCTTGCCAGTCACTGCAAGGCTGGCGATATCGGCATCATTTCCGACGATGCGGGCTGGTGGGTGAAGTTTGTCGGGGAGGACGGGCAGGTCGATTGCTATGGCATACCGTATCCTTCCTACAACGAAGCGTTGTGGTCGGCCAAGGCGGCGGCCGAATTCGGCGTGGGCTAGACAAGTCGGGAAAGTGTCCCTATAATGCTGCTTCTTTCGAACGGCATGCCGGTTCAAAGAGGTGCAACAAGGTATGAAATGGCTGTGTGCAAAGAAGTTGATTTGGTGATGTTCATCCCAAGCCAACTAAACGATAGAAAAAATCGAACTTTGCAAAACGAAATTAATGCTTTATAATGTTGCCAACGCGGCTGTAGCTCAGCTGGATAGAGTACTTGGCTACGAACCAAGGGGTCGTGGGTTCGATTCCTGCCAGCCGCACCAAAAATTCGTAAGTAAAGGGCCTGAAGAGAAATCTTCAGGCCCTTTTGCTTTGCAGCGACGATTATCGCGATCAGTCCTTGTAGATGCCGCAGGCGACGGTCATATCTTCATAGCGTTCGACGTACATCGATTTTTTCTGCACGGCCTTGGTCACCGGATCGGGCCACTTATAGTCCTGCCATCCCGAACCTTTGGTTTTAGCGATCTCGATGCGCTCGCGCGTGATCAGTTTGCCGTCCAGGTCTTTCAAATCGATGATGTTCTTGCCGGCCATCTTGGCGTTATTGCCATTCGCCAGGCTCATGCCATCCAGGGTGCCGACCGAAACGTAGAGATCGCGGTCGCGGTATTGCGGGCTTTGCGCCTGTATCTCCTGGATCACTTTATCCTTGCCCAGCTTCTTCATATCGGCGATCACTTTCTTCACCATCGCCACGGCGTCCTTGGCGTTGGCGCGTTCGGTGTCGGCGGCCCCTGCGCTGCCCACGGCGAAGGCCGTCATCATCACTATCGTCCGCAATAAGCGTTTCATTGTCGTCTCCATGAATGAAAAATCGTCCTTCATCATAATTGCGACCCGGTTCCGGGGAAAGACAAATAGTTGGTATGAGGCAAAACGGGAATTTCCTAAAAGGAATGCTTCTCCAATCAGAAAAACGCTGCTATAATCTTGTCTTTCGCGGCTGTAGCTCAGCTGGATAGAGTACTTGGCTACGAACCAAGGGGTCGTGGGTTCGATTCCTGCCAGCCGCACCAAAAATTCGTAAGACGAAGGGCCTGAAGAGAGATCTTCAGGCCTTTTTTCTTTTCAACTCCGGGGTCAGGTCCACCATTTCTACACGGGCTCTGCGCTATGAAATAATGTGTGAACATTTCTGTTCCCGGAGCTTTTAGATTTGAGATTGCCCTGCTATAATGTTGTCTTTCGCGGCTGTAGCTCAGCTGGATAGAGTACTTGGCTACGAACCAAGGGGTCGTGGGTTCGATTCCTGCCAGCCGCACCAAATTCGTAAGTAGAAGGGCCTGAAGAGAAATCTTCAGGCCTTTTTGCTTTGTGGCGCACGCTTATCGGCCGCGCCAAAATCATCTCCTTGATTATCCTGCATGGGCCGCTATTGCTGGCCCACATTGCTATTGGCATTTTCACCAAAATGCCCGATGATTTGTCGATCACCGTCCAAGGAGTGTGCATGACCATCATCACCAGTATCGAAGACCTGCGCGTTCTGGCCAAGAAGCGCGTTCCACGCATGTTCTACGATTACGCCGATGCCGGCTCCTGGACCGAATCGACCTACCGCGCCAACAACGAAGACTTCGCGAAAATTAAATTCCGCCAGCGAGTTGCTGTCAATCTGGAAAACCGCACACTGGCCAGCACCATGGTCGGCCAGAGCGTGGCCATGCCGGTGGCCCTGGCGCCGACCGGTTTGACGGGCATGCAGCACGCCGACGGTGAAATCCTCGCCGCCAAGGCGGCCGAAAAATTCGGCGTGCCGTTCACCTTGTCGACGATGAGCATCTGCTCGATCGAGGACATCGCGGCCAACACCAGCAAGCCTTTCTGGTTCCAGCTGTATGTGATGAAGGACCGTGAATTCATCAACCGCCTGATCGACCGCGCCAAGGCCGCGCGCTGCTCGGCCCTGGTGTTGACCTTGGATTTGCAGGTGCTCGGCCAGCGTCACAAGGATCTGCGCAACGGCCTGTCGGCGCCGCCCAAACTGACCGTCGCCAACATGATCAACCTCGCCACCAAGCCGCGCTGGTGCTTCGGCATGCTGGGCACCAAGCGCCGCAGCTTCGGCAATATCGTCGGCCACGCGACGTCGGTCTCGGACATGTCGTCGCTGTCGTCGTGGACCAGCCAGCAGTTCGATTTGAGCCTGTCGTGGAAGGACGTCGAGTGGATCAAGCAGCGCTGGGGCGGCAAGTTGATCATCAAGGGCATCATGGACGCGGAGGACGCGCGCCTGGCCGTTGAAAGTGGCGCCGACGCGCTGATCGTTTCCAACCACGGCGGCCGTCAACTGGACGGCGCGCAATCGTCGATCGGCGCGCTGCCGGCCATCGTCGAGGCGGTCGGCAAGCAGATCGAGGTGCATATGGACGGCGGCATCCGCTCCGGCCAGGACGTGATCAAGGCGGTGGCGCTGGGCGCGAAAGGCGTTTATATTGGACGCCCGTTCCTGTATGGCTTGGGTGCGATGGGCGAGCAGGGCGTGAGCAAATGCCTGGAGATCATCCGCAACGAGGCCGATCTGACGATGGCCTTCTGCGGACTGCGCGATCTGCAGCATGTCGACCGCAACATCCTTCTTCCCGGGACGTATTGAGAGGCGAGCCATGACAAGGCACATCCTGAATCCGAAAGTCGATGCCTATTTTGAGCGGCTCAAGAACTGGGTGGACGAGGTGCGCGAGCTGCGGGCGATTTGTCTCGATAGCGGGCTTGCCGAGGATTTGAAGTGGGGCGCGCCGTGCTACACGCTGGAAGGGCGGAACGTGGTGTTGATCCACTCGTTCAAGGAGTATTGCGCGCTGCTGTTTTTCAAGGGAGCGTTGCTGAAGGACGCCAAGGGTATCCTGATTCGGCAGACCGACAATGTGCAGGCGGCGCGGCAGGCGCGCTTCAAGAACGTCGAGGAAATCCGCAAGCTGAAAGCTGTGTTGAAGGCATATATCGCGGAGGCGGCGAAGGTGGAAGCCTCCGGCGTTAAGGTCGAGTTTAAAAAGACCGAGGAGTTTTCGGTGCCCGAGGAATTCCAGGCCAAGCTCGATGAGATGCTGGAGTTGAAAACCGCTTTCGAGGCGTTGACGCCGGGCCGCCGGCGCGCTTACCTCTTGCATTTTTCGTCGGCCAAGCAGTCCAAGACGCGCACCGCGCGGGTGATGAAGGCCATTCCCGATATTTTGAGTGGGAAGGGTTTGGACGACTAGACGTTGGCAGAGCCTGGCTGGTGAGTCAATTTTCTTTGCATTTCAAGCTTTCTAATATTGCTTGTCCGGCCGCTGATGGCCGAACGCCGCTTCAAGTACGCTCACGCATGTAACTATTGATGATTTTGCCGTGCAGCTCAGTTTCCATCTCATACGTCATTCCCAGGCGCTCGGCAACACGGCGCGATGATTCATTCCCGGAATCGATCAGCGCTCGAACCTTCGGCTCACGTCGGACGTCGAATACATAATTCAGGACCGCCCCGGCGGCCTCGTTCGCAATTCCTTTCCCCCAGAATGCCCGATAGGTATTCCACCCCATCTCCATCACAGTTGATTCGTCGCGGAAGAAAGCGCCTACGCTGCCAACCAGCTGCCCCGTTTGCCGATCCTCTATCGACCACCAACCAGCCCCGCTCAGCAGCCATAAACCAGCATGCGAACTGAAGATGCGCCAAGCGGCCGCGCGGTCCGCCGCGCCTAAGTGAGCGGAGCTTTCAGCATTCGACAAATGGTCTGCAAATAACGCAAAGTCTTCAACACGATATTCCCGAAGCGTAAGCCGCTCAGTGTGAAGCTGGGGCACGGAAATGGTAAAAGCCTGATTCATCAGAGGTGGCATCCTTAGGTTTTAATGTGAGCATTCCTCAGCTTGCGTAGAGCAGACCGGCGATGCGAAACAGCTGCGATGGCGAACAAGATCAGCGCGAAATACTGACAGGAGGGCCAGCGTGATTGCCGAGATGAGGGTAACAGCTATCAAACTCAGTTTGGTCAAGCGAGCCATGGGCTCTCCGTTCGTTATGGTCGGCATTAGCCCATGACATTATTTGGCGTACCGGCCTGCCAGGCCTCGATGTTGTCGATCAACTGATCGGCCAGCACCTGCATCGCTTGCGAACTGGCCCACGCCGAATGCGGCGTGAGGATGAAGTTCGGCAGCCGCAGGTTGAGCAGCACATTGTCCTCCGGTGGCGGTTCCTTGGTCAGCACGTCGAATCCGGCGCCGGCGATCACGCCGGCGCGCAGCGCGTCGGCCAGCGCCACTTCGTCCACCAGGCCGCCGCGCGCGGTGTTGATCAGCAGAGCCGAGCTTTTCATGCGTATCAGCTCTTTCGCGCAGATGATGTTGCGGGTCTTGTCGTTAAGCGGCAGGTGCAGGCTAAGGACATCCGACGTCTCCAGCAGCTCGTCCCACGACACCTGCTTGATGCCGTCGTCCGTCACCGGCGAGCGATTAAACACCACGACCTCCATGCCGAACGCACGCGCGATCTGCGCCACCGATTTTCCCAGCGCGCCATAGCCGGCAAGGCCAAGGCGGCTGCCGGCCAGGTCGGAGATCGGATGGCCGAACAGGCAGAATCGCTCCGACTTTTGCCACAGGCCCGCTTCGATGTCCTCGCGGTAGGCCACCAGTTGGCGGCGCAGCGCCAGGATCAGCGCGAAGGTGTGTTCGGGCAGCGTGTGCACCGCATAGTTGCGGATGTTGGAGACGACGATGCCGCGCTCGCGGCACGCCTGCAGATCGACGATGTCGGTGCCGGTGGCGGCCACCGCGATCATCTTCAAATCCGGCAGTTGCGCCAGGTCGTCTGCGCGCAACGGTACCTTGTTGGTGATGGCGACCGTGGCGCGCGCATCGCGCAGGCGCTGTACCGCGTCGGCGGCCTTGGTGGCCGGGTACTCGCTCCACTCGTGCGCAAAGGATGGCTTGCGGACGTTGGCGATAACGCTGTCGCGGTCGAGGAAAACGATGCGGTGGATGTCGGTCGTAGTAACGGTCAAAGCGTCGGTCATATGGCTACCTCGTAAGACGTGGCGCGCGCCGCCGGTGGTGGTGCCTTCGGCAGGCGCATGCCTGGATGATTGGATAACAGTTCGGCGACCCATTCGACGAACACCCGCACCTTGGCCGACAGATGGCGGTTTTGCGGGTACACCACGTGCACCGGTATCGAGTCCGAGCTCCATTCCGGCAGCACCTGTTCGAAGCTGCCGTCGGCGACCAAGGGATCGAGCAAAAAATTCGGCATCTGCACGATGCCCAGGCCGGCCAGTCCCGCAGCCGTGTAGGCATTGGTGTCGTTCAGGGCGATGTGGCCGGGCAGGGCGACCTGCACCCGCTCGGTGCCGCGCGAAAAGTCCCAGTCGATGATTTTACCGGTCTTCGATGAAAAATAGTTAACGCACAGATGGCGCGTCAATTCGTCCGGGTGGGAAGGGCGGCCGTAGCGCTCCAGATACGATGGCGCCGCGCAGGTGACGAAATGCAGGATGCCGACGCGCCGCGCGATCAGGCTCGAATCGACCAATTGGCCGGCGCGCACCGCGCAGTCGACGCCTTCCTCGACCAGGTCGACGGCGCGGTCGCTGCAGCCCATCTCCATCTGGATGTCCGGGTAGCGGGTGAAGAAGTCGGGCAGCGCCGGCACCAGCACGCTGCCGGCCAGCCCGGTGGGCACATCGACCCGCAGCCGGCCGCTGGGACTGAGGCGGGTGCGCGACAGCGATTCCTCGGCGTCGCGCACGTCCGATAAGATGCGCAGGCAGCGCTCGTAGTAGGCCGCGCCGTCGGCCGTGACGCTGACGTGCCGCGTGGTCCGGTGCAACAGCTTGACCGCCAGCGACGCCTCCAGCGACTGGATCAGCGTCGAGACCGTGGCCTTGGGCAGCTGCATTTGGTCGGCGGCGCGCGTGAAGCCGCCGGAGTCGACCACGTTCACGAACACTTCCATCGCTTGCAGTTTATTCATTTATGACCTCCATTGTTCATAATGCTGAACAATCAATTCGACTTTAGGCTATTTATCGGATTGTAGAACAAGTTTAAGATTGCTGTACTGCACCAAGGAAAGCATGGGCTGTTCCGGGGCAGAGGCAAGTTGTTACACCACGCGGGAAGGGGATCATCATGAAATATCGGGACGGAATTTTTGCAACGGTTGCGATCGCGCTGACATCGTTCGCGCTGGCGGGCGTCGTCTACACCGATGCCTACTCGCAGACTGCGAAGTCTGAAGTGAGCGGCGTTCGTGCCCTGACCGAAGTGGCCAGCGGCGAGGTGCTGGCTTGCGCCGACACCTCGCTGATGTCGGCCGACGCGACTGGCACGGTGCGGCAGTGACCATCAAGCCACAGGATAAAGCGCTGCCGGAGCTGTCGGATCGCCTGAAGATCCGCAGCCTGGAGGTGCGCGGCGCCGAAGGCCCGCTGCCGGCACGCCTGTACACCAGCGGCGACGCCGGCGCCAAGCGCGATACGCTGACGGTGTTCTTCCACGCCGGCGGCTTTGTCGGCGGCGACCTGGAAGACGCGGACAGCTTCCTGCGCCACCTGGCCGACGACCACCCGGGCATGGCGGTGCTGGCCTCCGGCTATACGCTGGCGAGCGTGCGCCCGTTCCCGGCGGCGGTGGAAGACGCCCACGCGGTGCTGACCTGGGCCAAAAAGAACAAGGGCAAAATCGGCTGGACCGGCAAGCAGCTGATGGTGGCCGGCATCGAGGCCGGCGCCAATCTGGCGGCGGTGTGCGCGCTGATGTCGCGCGACCGTGGCGGCCCGGCGCTGACCGGCCAGATCCTGATCATGCCGATGCTGGACCCGGGCCTGACCACCTGCTCGATGCGCGAGATGCAGCAGGCGCCGGAGCTGCTGGACGTGGCCGACGCCTGCGCGGCGGCCTACCGCGGCTACCTGCCCAACGCCGCCGACCGCACGCACCCGTATGCGTCGCCGCTGCAATCGAGCCGTTTGAAAAACCTGCCGCCCGCGCTGATCCTGTCGTCCGAGGACGATCCGCTGCGCGACGAGGCGGAACAATATGGCGCCAAGCTGATTTCGTGCGGGGTCAAAACCACCGTTATCAGAATGGCGCCGCAGCCCCTGCAAGATCCGGGCGCCCGCAACGACTGCGCGTGCAAATGCGCCGCGCTGGGCGAAATCGCCAGCTTTGTCACTAACCTGGAACGGTCGGAGACGCCGCCAGCTTCATAGATCATCAGGGAACACCACCCTAACCATTTGCAGTATCTGTAATCACGTCCCCACTGGCTTGCCGGCGGGGCGCTAGTACCGTGTTTTCTCGATTTCCGTTGAGGCAGCCGGTGCCGCCATTTCTATTAATTATTTTCATGCACAAAGGGATAAAAAATGAAAAACATTAAACAATTCACCGCTGTAGCCCGGCCGCTGGCCGCCGCTATGGCGTTGGCGGGACTGGCCGCTTTCGGCCTCACGGGTTGCGACGACGCCAAGGGCAAGAGCGAAGCGCCTGCGGCCGGCGGCGGCGGGCCACCTATTTCGGCGGCCACCGTGGTCGAGAAAACCATCACCGAGACCCAGGAGTTCTCGGGTCGCCTGGAAGCCGTCGAGCAGGTGCAGATCCGCCCGCGCGTCGGCGGCTTCATCACCGCGATCAACTTCAAGCCGGGCAGCCAGGTCAAGAAAGGCGACGTGTTGTTCGTTATCGATGCGCGTCCATACCAGGCCGAAGCCAATCGCGCCGAAGCGGCCGCCGGTTCGGCGCGCGCCAAGGCAGAACTGGCCAAGCTGGAATTGAACCGCGCTGAAAAACTGCTGGCCGATAAGGCCATCGCCCAGCGCGAATACGACGAACGCGCGTCGAACCAGAAGCAGCTGGACGCCGATGCCCGCGCCTCGCAGGCGCAGTACGAAGCGGCCAAGCTCAATCTGGCCTACACCCGCGTGGTGTCGCCGATCGACGGCCGCGTGTCGAAAGCGGAAATCACGCTCGGTAACCTGGTCGACGCGTCGGCCGTGCTGACCTCCGTGGTCTCGCTGGAAAACATCTACGCCTCCTTCGACGGCGACGAAGATACCTACCTGCGCGTCGGTGCCGCCGCCCACAAGGGCCAACCGGCCATCGTCAAGATCGGCCTGGCCAACGAAACCGGCTTCCCGCATGAAGGCAAGCTCGAATTCGTCGACAACCAGCTCGATCCGCGCAGCGGTTCGGTGCGCATGCGCGCTACCCTGGCCAACAAGGACGGCTCGCTGGTTCCCGGCCTGTTCGCCCGCGTTCAGCTGGCCGGCACCACCGGCGCCAAGCCCACGCTGCTGATCAACGAACGCGCCGTCAGCACCGATCAAAGCCGCAAGTTCGTGTTCGTGGTCGGCGCCGGCAACAAGGCCGAGTACCGCGCCGTCACGCTGGGCCCACAGGTCGATGGCCTGCGCGTCGTGCGCGACGGTCTGAAACCGGGCGAGAAGATCGTCATCAATGGTTTGCAGCGCGTGCGTCCCGGCGCGCCGATCACGCCTACCGTGGTGCCGATGGATTCCGATCCGCTGGCCGCCAACGTGGCCAAGCCGGAGTCGAAACCCGACGCCAAAAAAGATGAAAAAGTAGCCGTCGCCAACACCAAGGCCGGCACCTCCAAGGAATAAGAATATGAATATCTCCCGATTTTTTGTCGACAAGCCGATTTTCGCGGCCGTACTGTCGATCATTATCTTCGTCGCCGGCTTGATATCGATCTTCAAGCTGCCGATCTCGGAGTACCCGGACGTGGTGCCGCCATCGGTGGTGGTGCGCGCGCAGTATCCGGGCGCGAATCCGAAGATCATCGCCGAAACCGTGGCCGCGCCGCTTGAGGAGCAGATCAACGGCGTCGAGAACATGCTCTACATGTCCTCGCAAAACACCTCGGACGGCGCGCTGGCGCTGACCGTCACCTTCAAGATCGGCACCAACGTCGAGCAGGCCGAAACGCAGGTGCAAAACCGCGTCCAGCGCGCGCTTCCGCGTTTGCCGGAAGAGGTGCGCCAGATCGGCGTGACGACCGTCAAGTCGTCGCCCAACCTGACGATGGTGGTCCACCTGTCCTCGCCGAACGGCCGTTACGACGACCTGTATCTGCGTAACTACGCGGTGTTGAACGTCAAGGACCAACTGGCGCGCCTGCCCGGCATGGGCGAGGTGCAGCTGTTCGGTGCCGGCGACTATTCGATGCGCGTCTGGCTCGATCCGCAAAAGGTCGCCCAGCGCAACCTGACCGCCGGCGACATCGTCGATTCGATCCGTGAGCAGAACGTGCAAGTGGCAGCCGGTGTGATCGGCCAGGGCCCGAGCAAGGGCGCCGACTTCCAGTTGACCGTCAATACCCACGGCCGCCTGCAAAGCGAAGAAGAGTTTGGCGACATCGTCGTCAAGACCAATAGCGACGGCGCCGTGACGCACCTGCGCGACGTGGCGCGCCTGGAAATGGGCTCGAACTCGTACGCTTTGCGCTCGCTGCTGAACAACAAATCGGCCGCCGCGATTCCAATTTTCGAAGCACCTAACGCCAACGCCTTGCAGTTGTCGGCCGACGTGCGCTCGACGATGGAACGCCTGTCGAAAGATTTCCCGGAAGGCGTCGCTTACGACATCGTATACGACCCGACCCAATTCGTGCGGGAGTCGATCCGCTCCGTGATCCACACTTTGGTCGAAGCGATCATCCTGGTGGCGCTGGTGGTGATCATCTTCCTGCAAACCTGGCGCGCATCGGTGATCCCGCTGCTGGCCGTTCCCGTCTCGGTGGTCGGTACCTTCGCCGTGATGCTGGCCTTTGGCTTCTCGATCAACACCTTGTCGCTGTTCGGCCTTGTGCTGGCCATCGGTATCGTGGTCGATGACGCGATCGTGGTGGTGGAAAACGTCGAACGGAATATTCACGAAGGTCTGGCGCCGCGCGAAGCGACCATCCAGGCGATGAAAGAGGTGAGCGGTCCGATTATCGCCATCGCCCTGGTGCTGTGCGCCGTGTTCGTGCCGATCGCGTTCGTTTCGGGCCTGTCCGGCCAGTTCTACAAGCAGTTCGCGCTGACCATCGCCATTTCGACCGTGATCTCGGCATTCAGCTCGCTGACCCTGGCGCCTGCCCTGGCCGCGGCGCTGCTCAAACCGCACGACGCGCCGAAAGACGCGCTGACCCGTGGCATGGACAAGGTGTTCGGCCGCTTCTTCGGCTGGTTCAACCGCTTCTTCAACCGCGCTTCCGATCGTTATGAAAAGGGCGTGACCGGTGTATTGAAGCGCAAGGGCGGTTCGCTGGTTGTCTACGCGGTGCTGGCCGTCGCGGCAGGCTTCATGTTCAAGCTGGTGCCACCGGGCTTCGTTCCGGCGCAGGACAAGCAGTACCTGATCGGCTTCGCCCAGTTGCCGGACGCCGCCTCGCTGGACCGTACCGACGCCGTGATCCGCAAGATGTCGGACATCGCCAAGGACATCCCGGGCATCGACAACTCGATCGCTTTCCCTGGCCTGTCGATCAACGGCTTCACCAACGCGCCGAACGCCGGTATCGTTTTCGTCGGCCTGAGCGCCTTCGACAAGCGTCACGGCAAAGAGCAGTCGGCAGAAGGCATCGCCGCCGAAATGAACAAGCGTATGGGTTCGATCGAAGGCGCGTTCGTGATGGTGCTGCCACCGCCGCCGGTCAACGGCCTCGGTACCACCGGCGGCTTCAAGCTGATGCTGCAGGACCGCGAGAACCAGGGTTACGACGCGCTGTATAAGGCCGTTCAGGCGGTGCAGGCGAAAGCCGCCACCAATCCGAAACTGGCCGGCGTCTTCTCGGGCTACCAGATCAACGTGCCGCAGTTGTTCGCAGACGTCGATCGCGTCAAGGCCAAGCAGTTGGGCATCCCGCTGCAGACCATCTACCAGACCTTGCAGATCAATCTGGGCTCGCTGTATGTGAACGACTTCAATCAGTTCGGCCGTACCTACCAGGTGCGCGTCCAGGCCGACCAGCAGTTCCGTTCGCACCCGCAGGATATCGCCCAGCTGAAGGTGCGTAACGATAAGGGCGAGATGATTCCGCTGTCGTCGCTGATGCGCGTCAAGGACACCTATGGCCCGGATCGCGTACAACGCTACAACGCCTTCGTCGCCGCTGAAATCAACGGTGCACCGGCTCCCGGCGTGTCGTCGGGCGAAGCGCAGGCTGAAATGACAAAGATCGTCGAAGAGGTTCTGCCGAAGGGTATCGGCTACGAGTGGACGGAACTGGTGTACCAGGACATCCTGTCCGGTAACACGATGATTTATGTGTTCCCGCTGTGCGTACTGCTGGTGTTCCTGGTGCTGGCCGCCCAATACGAAAGCTGGACCCTGCCGCTGGCCGTGATCCTGATCGTGCCGATGTCAATCCTGTGCGCGCTGATCGGCGTCAAGCTGACGGCCGGCGACAACAACGTCTTCACGCAGATCGCGCTGTTCGTGCTGGTCGGGTTGGCGTCCAAGAACGCGATCCTGATTGTGGAATTCGCCCGTGAACTGGAACACCAGGGCCGTAGCGTGGTCGAAGCGGCGCTGGAAGCTTGCCGCCTGCGTCTGCGTCCGATTCTGATGACGTCGATCGCATTCATCATGGGCGTGCTGCCACTGGTGTTCTCGAGCGGCGCGGGTTCGGAAATGCGTCATGCGATGGGTGTGGCGGTGTTTGCCGGCATGCTGGGCGTGACCTTCTTCGGCCTGTTCCTGACGCCCGTGTTCTACGTCCTGCTGCGTAACCTGGCGATCCGCCTGGAGAAAAAACCTGCCGTCGCCGGCGACGGCGCGGTGGCTAAACTGGAAGGGACCCACTAATATGAACAAGCTGCAAATGATCGCCAAAGGTGTGGCGCCGGTACTGGCAGCGTTGCTGATGACGGCATGCGCCGCGCCGGAATTCAAACAGCCGGCGGTGGAAGTGCCGACCGCCTTCAAGGAATCGCAAACACCAACGGCCGCCGATCTGGCGACGCCGGTGAAAACCGCCGCCGACGGCAGCACCTGGAAACAGGCGCAAGCCGCCGAGGCGCAGCCGCGCGGCGAATGGTGGCTGGCCTTCAACGATCCAGCCCTCAATGAGCTGATCGCCGAGGCCACCCGCGCCAACGCCAACCTGTCGGTGGCGGCGGCCCGCGTCAAGCAGGCCCGCGCCATCGCCGGCGTGGCCGAAGCGGATCGTATTCCGCAAGTCGGCGTCAACGCCGGCGCCCAGCGTCAGCGTCAGTCGGCGACCTCGCTCGGTCTGCCGACCGGCACCGATGTCCCGCCGGGTAAGCTGTTTAGCGCCAACCTGACCGCCAGCTACGAGGTCGATCTGTTCGGCCGCGTATCGTCGAACGTCAGCGCCGCCCGCAGCGACGCCGCCTCGATCGAGGCGACCTACCGCTCGGTGCTGCTGTCGGTGCAAGCGGATGTGGCGCAGACGTACTTCCGTCTGCGCGCCACCGACGCCGAACTGGAAACGCTGAACCGCACGGTGCAAACGCGTGAAGAGGATGTCAAGGTCAACCAGCGTCGTTTCGACCTGGGCGACATCGGCGAATTCGATCTGGCGCGTGCCAAGACCGAACTGGCGACGACGCGCTCCGAGTTCATCGGCCTGCAGCGTCAGCGAGTGACGACCGAGCATGCGCTGGCGGTCTTGCTGGGCAAACCGGCTGCCAGCTACACGGCCGGCGTGACGCCGCTGCTGGACACGGCACTGCTGCCGGTGATCCCGGCCGGCATGCCGTCGTCGCTGCTGGAGCGCCGTCCGGACATCGCCGCCGCGCAGCGCACGATGGAGGCGTCCAACGCCCGCATCGGCGTGGCCCGTTCGGCCATGTTCCCGGCGCTGACGTTGAGCGCGAGCGGTGGCGGCTCGTCGGCCGACACCGTGGCCGAAGTGTTCAAATGGAGCAGCCGTTCGTGGGTGCTTGGCGCGCTGATGTCGATGCCGATCATCGACGGTGGCCGCAATAAGAACAACATCCTGCGCAGCGAAGCGGCGCTGGAAGAGTCGGTCGGTACGTATCGTCAGAGCGTGCTGGTGGCCTTCGCCGAGGTGGAAGACAACCTGGCCGGCCTGCGTATCCTGGCCGGTCAGACCGCGCAGATGGAAGCGGCCCTGGTGTCGGCACGCCGTTCCGCCGACCTGGCGCAGAAGCTGTACACGGCCGGCCGGTCTAGCTACCTCGATCTGCTGGACGCGCAGCGCAACCTGGCGGCGGTGGAACGCACCGCCGTGCAGCTGCGCGGCACGCGCGCGGTGACCACCGTGGCGCTGATCCGCGCACTGGGTGGTGGCTGGGATAGCGCCGGCGGTACCGCCAGTGCGCCGGCGGCGCCGGCGGTCGCTCAGCAATAATCCGAGCGCCCATGGAAAAGCGGACCCGAATCAAATCGGGTCCGCTTTTTTTTTCGTCTTACAGAACGAAGTTTACTTCACGACGGCTGGAGCTGCTACGCCATCGGTGGCTTCGGTTTTTGCGGCCTTGGCGTGGGCCTTGGCTTTGGTTTTGCTAGCCTTGGCGTGGGCGTCGGCCTTGTCGGCTTTGGCTTCGGCGTGGGCGACGGCGACGTCTTTCTTCGCGTCGGCTTCTACCTTGGCGGTCTTTGCGTCGGCCTTGATTTCAGCTTTGGTTTCTTTCGCTTCGGCTTTGACAGCGGCTTTGGTTTCCTTAGCTTCTGCCTTGGCAGCTGCTGGAGTGGCTGGGGTGGTGGCAGGAGTTTGTGCAAAAGCTGCGGTTGCAAACAGGCCGGCGATCAGGGTAGCGATAAGTTTGTTCATGATGTGAAATCCTCATTCAGGTTTTGATTTAGGGCCGGGACAATTCCCGTGTCACTGAGCAGAAAACGCGGCCCGAATAGCACCCGTTGACGGGCTTTACAATCGCTTACATGTTCGCGAACGCACAGAAGGTGCGACCGCCTGGCGCTACGCTGGCGTCATGAGCGAATCCCTGAAAACCTATAAAGCCAAGCGTAACTTCGCGATCACCCCCGAGCCGGCCGAAGGCGGCCAGGAGGGCGGCGAGACGCTGACGTTCGTCATTCAAAAGCATTGGGCCAGCCGGCTGCATTACGACTTCCGGCTGGAGCTCGATGGCGTCATGATGAGTTGGGCCGTGCCCAAGGGGCCAAGCTACGACACCCACGACAAGCGCATGGCCGTTCACGTGGAAGACCACCCGATCTCGTACAACGATTTCGAGGGTACGATACCGCCCAAGCAGTACGGGGCGGGGAAGGTGATCATCTGGGACAAGGGATACTGGAAGCCGCTGGACGATCCGCGCAAGGCGCTCGCCGCCGGCAATCTGAAGTTCGAACTGACCGGCCATAAGATGCACGGCAAGTGGGTGCTGGTGCGGATGAAGGGCAAGGGCGAAAAGCAGGAGCCCTGGCTGCTGATTAAAGAGAAGGACGAGTATG
Organism: Duganella sp. AC237; assembly: GCF_979254035.1. Taxonomy (NCBI): domain Bacteria; kingdom Pseudomonadati; phylum Pseudomonadota; class Betaproteobacteria; order Burkholderiales; family Oxalobacteraceae; genus Duganella; species Duganella sp. AC237. Next base: position 2,731,985 of record NZ_CEEDEW010000003.1, read on the forward strand.
CGCGCCCGGCCGAGGAGTTCAGCGTGATCGACGAGATGCCCGACAGCGTGAAAGCCTTGCCTTTGCCGGGCAGCGCCGCGACGGTCCCGGCAAAGGTGGCCAAGGGCGCCGCCAACACCGCGCCGAAGGCCGCATCGAAGACCGCACCGAAGACCGCACCCAAGGCTGCCGCTCCCAAAGCCGATCTTCCCCAGACCTTGACGCCCCAATTGGCGACGCTGGTCGATGCGCCGCCGTCGTCACCGGAGGACTGGCTGTTCGAGATCAAGTTCGACGGCTACCGAATCCTCACCCGGGTGGACGGCACGGACATCCGCCTGATCACCCGCAACGGCAACGACTGGACGCACAAAATGCGTCCGCTGCACGACGCCATCGCGAAAATGAAGCTGCCATCGGGCTGGTACGACGGCGAGATCGTCGTCCACGATGAAGAAGGGCGTCCCGACTTCGGCCTGCTGCAAAACGCCTTCGACGAGAACCATTCCGGCGAAATGGTCTACTTCATCTTCGATATTCCGTTCCACGACGGCCGCGATCTGCGGGAGATGCCGCTGGAGGAGCGCCGCGCCATCCTGGAAAAGGTAATGGCGAAGAAGGCGACGGACACAGTGCGCTATAGCGCCGCGCTGAACGCGACGCCACAGGACATGATCGCCGCCGCCTGCAGCATGGGGCTGGAGGGCATCATCGGCAAGCGGCGCGATTCGGCGTACACGTCGCGGCGCGGCGGCAGCTGGATCAAGCTCAAATGTGGGCAGCGGCAGGAATTCGTCATCGGCGGCTACACCGATCCGCAAGGTTCGCGCAGCGGCTTCGGTTCGCTGCTGCTGGGGACCTACGACAAGGACGGCAAGCTGCAATACGCCGGCAACGTCGGCAGCGGTTTCAATGGCGCCTCGCTGAAGGACCTGAAATCCAAAATGGATGCGCTGACGGCCGATAAGAGCCCGTTCGTGCCGAACAAGGACATCGACAAGCGGGCGCATTGGCTCAAGCCGACGTTGGTGGCGGAAGTGGCCTTCGGCGAGTGGACGCGCTCAGGTTCGATCCGCCATTCCGTATTCAAAGGGCTGCGCAAGGATAAGAAGGCCAGCGCCATCACGCGCGAGCTGCCATCCCACGTGAAGGAGAAGGAGAACACCGACATGGAAACCTCGACCGCCGTGCAGGGCAAGCTACCGGCTTCACTGAAAGTGACCAACCCGGACCGAGTGATCGACAAACAAAGCGGCGCCACCAAAATCACGCTGGTGCGTTACTACGCGCTGGTGGGCGCCTTGATGCTGCCACATTTGAAGGGCCGGCCGGTATCGCTTGTGCGGGCGCCCGCCGGCGTCGGTGGCGAGCTGTTTTTCCAGAAGCACGTGGAGACCAACAAACTGCCCGGTGTGAAGAGCCTCAAGCAGGAGCTCGACCCGGATCATCCGCCGATGCTGGAGGTATCGACGGAGCAGGGCTTGTTGTCCTCGGCGCAGTGGAACGTGGTGGAACTGCACACGCAGAACGCCAGCGCCACCAGTTACGAGAAGCCGAACCGGATGGTGTTCGATCTCGATCCCGGCAAGGACGTCACCTGGAAGCAGGTGCAGGAAGCGGCGCAGCTGATGCGGGCCTTCCTCGATCATCTCGGGTTGCCGGCGTTTTTGAAGACTAGCGGCGGCAAAGGGCTGCACGTGGTGGTGCCGATCAAGCCGGGGTATGGCTGGGATGACGTCAAGGCGTTTTCACAGGCGATCGTGGCGCATATGGCGCAGAATATTCCGGAGCGCTTTGTGCTCAAGAGCGGACCTAGTAATCGTGTCGGGAAGATCTTTATCGATTATTTGCGTAACGGGCGGGGCGCGACGACGGCGTGCGCCTGGTCGGCAAGGGCGCGGCCGGGGTTGGGGATTTCGGTGCCGGTGGCGTGGGATGAGTTGGATCAGCTGACCGGCGGCGATCATTGGACCGTGGGCACGGTGCATACCCGGCTCGATGTTGGTAACTCGCCATGGGATGGATACGCCAAAGCCGCCAAGGGGCTGGCGCCGGCTATGAAGATGTTGGATTTTAAACCTGGCTCGGGAAACTGAGATTACATGGGGGCCACGTAGGGCGGATTACGCTTTGCTAATCCGCCCTGCGTGTCTCCGTGTTTTGGTGATGTTGCGTGGCCCCGGTCATGCCGCCTTGCGCGAGGTGGCTGACTTGGCGGTGCTCTTGGCCCTTGCCGCCGCCGCTGGCGCCTTTTTGGCCATGGTGGTTTTGCGGCGAGGCGCTGGCGCTTCTTCCTCCTCCTCGTCGCTGTCTGCTTTGGCAGCGGTTTTGCGCGCCGCAGGTTTGGCGGCCGCGCCCTTGCCCGGCCGCTTGCCCAGGCTGTCCTGCAGCAGCGCCACCAGATCGACCACGTTCGACGCCTTGGCCGGCTTGTCTTCCGCCTCGGCGGCGGTGATGGTCTTGGTCTGGCCGGCCTTGACCTTCTTCTTGACTAACGCCAGCACGTCGTCCTTGTAGGTGTCGCGGTACTGCTCCGGCTTCCATTCCTCGCTCATGCCTTCGACCAGCGACAGCGCCATCTGCAGCTCTTTGTCGCTGATGCCGGCCGCCTTGGCGGTCGCTGGCGGCAGCTTCAGTTCCTCGGCGTCGCGGATCTCCGCCTCATACCGCAGGGTATTGAGGACGATTTTGTCGTCGATGCACACCAGCGCGCACAGATGCTGCTTGGTGCGGATCACCACCGTCGCGATGCCGATCTTGCCGGCCTTGCGCAGCGTTTCGCGCAGCAGCGCGTAGACCTTGGCGCCGCCCTTGGACGGCGCCAGGTAATAGGGCTGCTCGTAATACGTCAGCGGCACATCGGCCGCGTCGACGAAAGCCTGGATGTCGATCGTGCCCGTGGCTTCGACGTTGGCCCGCTTGAGGTCCTCGTCGGACAGGACGACGTATTCGTCCTCCTCGTACTCGTAGCCTTTGACGATGTCGTCCCAGGTCACGTCCTTGCCGGTTTTTTTGTTATAGCGCTTATAGCCCACCGGCGAAAAGTCGCGGCGGTCGAGCATCGTCAAATCCAGCTCGTGCGTCTGCACCGCTGAATACAACTCGACCGGAATGTGCACCAGCCCGAAGCTGATGGCGCCTTTCCACAACGCGCGGGCGGCCATGGCTCAGGACCCCACGGAGCCGGTCACCGGCAACACGATGCCGCTGATATAGCTGGAGCACGACGGAGCGGCCAGGAACACGTAGGCCGGCGACAGCTCCTGCGGCTGCGCGGCGCGGCGCATGTCGGTGGCCTGGCCGAATTCGGCGATCTTCTCGGGCGACTGGTCGGCCGGGTTGAGCGGCGTCCACACCGGTCCCGGTGCCACCGCGTTCACGCGGATGCCCTGGTCCAGCAGGTTGGAAGCGAGCGACATCGTGAACGCGTGGATCGCGCCCTTGGTGGTCGAGTAGTCCAGCAGGTGCTTGGAGCCTTGCAGTCCGACCACCGATCCGGTGTTGATGATGGAGGCGCCGCGTTTGAGGAAGGGCAGCGCCGCCTTGGCCATATGGAAGTAGCCGTAGACGTTGGTCTTCATCGTCATGTCGAAGCGTTCTTCGGTCAGGTCGGTCAGCTTTTCGGCGTGCTCCTGGAAGGCGGCGTTATTGACCAGGATATCGAGCCGGCCGAAGCGATCGTGCGTCTGCTGGGCCGCATCGCGGCAGAAGGCGGCGTCGCGCACGTCGCCGCGCAGCAGCAGGCAGCTCTGGCCTTCCGCTTCGACATAGCGTTTGGTGTCGTTCGCGTCCTGGTCTTCGTCCAGATAGACGATGGCGACGTCCGCGCCTTCGCGCGCATACAGCACCGCGACCGCGCGGCCGATGCCGGAATCGCCGCCGGTGATCAGGGCCACCATGCCTGCCAGCTTGCCGCTGCCGGCGTAGTCGGGTGCCAGGAACTCGGGCTTGAGCTGCATCTGCGCCTCCAGCCCCGGCTTTTCCAGGTGCTGCGAGGGCATCGTGCCCGGATACTCATGTTCGGTGGTTTGCACCGGTCCCTGGCGTTCGCCCGACTGGCTGCCCGCTGATTTTTTCTGCTGGTCGGCCTGGTCCTGTTGCTGCTGGATTTCGCGCTGTTGATTAGCGGTGCCCGAATCGGCCCGGTTTTCGTTGTTTGCCATGATTCCTCCCTTGTGCATCGAAGGAACAGTATTGGCGCACGGGCCAAGAATGACGGTGCGCTTTTTCACACATGCGCGCAGATGGACGGCCGTGCAAGCGCCCGTTTTTGTGGCACACTGGAAGCAAGCGGTTCCGCATAAAAATAGAAATACCCAGGGGCAACAAAAATGACCGACATTCGAGGCCGGTCCGGTAGCGTTGGCGCGTATTTCAGTGCCAGCCGCGACCGGCGCGCGCATTTCCAGGCGATCTGCGGGGAGATGTTCTCCCGGCTTGTGGTCGTCGACAGCATCGACGATATGGCCGCCGAGGCGCGTCAGGCCACCGACTTGCTGGTGCTGGATTTGAACGGCTACGCGCGCCCCGGCGGGTTGGCCGCGATCGGCCACCTGATCATCGACCGGGCCGGCGCGCCGCTGTTGGTGTTGTGCGGGTATGAGCAGTGCGCGTGGCTGCCGGAGCTGATGGCGTTCGGCTCCTTCGACTATCTGATTTGCCCCGTGCTCGATGACGATCTGCGGCACGCCATCCGCCGGGCGTTGTCGGTATCGGACGATCCCGGCGCCGCAACGCAGCAGCGCCTGTTCGACAGGGAGCGCGAGCTGCGCGATCTGGTGGGCCTGCAGCGCGGCGTGCAGCACGCCATCGGCGCCATCGACGATATCGACAGGATGGCGGCCAAGGTGTGTCATGCGTTGTGCGGTTTTCCGGGCGTGTACCACGCGTCGCTGCTGCATATGAAGCAGCATGGCGATCTGCGGCTGGTCGCGCAGGCGTCGCCCGACGATCTCAATCTGGCCGGGCTGCTGGGGCGCACCGACCACCTGCTGCAATCGGCGCTGCGGGATGTGTTTCCGCCGTTGATGGCCGCATCCTCCGGGCGCATGGTGCTGCTGGACGCGCCGGAGAAGACCGGCGATCCGGAATTGGCCATGCGTTTGCACGACCGTTATGTGCGCATGGTGCTGGCGCTGCCGCTGCGCTCCGAGGCGGGCAATCCGGAGACGGAATCGGTCATGGGGGCGATCTGCCTCATGTTCGACCGTCACATCGCCTTCTCGCGCGAGCAGTTCGCCGCGTTCGCCAGCCTGGCGCAGTTTGTCAGCCTCGGTCTGGGCATGAGCGAATTAAAGCACCGGAACGACGAGCTTTCCGGCCAGCTCTCGCAACTGAGCACCGTCGACAATTTGACAGGCGCCGCCAACCGCCGCGCCGGCGAGACGATGCTGGACAACGAACTGCGGCGCGCGCGCCGTTATGGACTGCCGCTGGCGGCGATGTCGTTCGAGGTGAGTAGCTTCCGATCGACGAACGATGCGTACGGCCATCCGCTGGGCGATACGGCTTTGCGGATGGCGGCGCAGACGGTGATGCGCCGCCTGCGCACCTCCGACATGCTGGCGCGGATGCGTGGCCAGGAGTTTTTAATCATCGCCACGCATACGACGGCCTCCGACGTGATGCTGCTGGCGGAAAAACTGCGTCTGGCGATCGCCGAGGCGGACTTACCGGGATGCGATAGCGTCAACGTCAGCCTGGCAATCGCGCAGGCCGGGGCGGAGGAGGGTGTCGACACGGTTCTCGATCGCCTCGACGCCGCGCTGCAGCGGGCCAAACGCGCCGGGCGCAATCATATCGAATCGGCCGGATGATTGACGTCCTATCGGCTTGTCGTTGTCGACCAGTCGCAATCGCTCGAGCATGGAGGCGGGAATGAGGCGTGGTTGGATATTCGTCGTGATATTTGGCGCGGCTATTTTGGGTGCTTTTTCCGCATGTGCCGTCCGCGTAAACCAGATTGAGAGTGGATTTGCTGCGCTTGAAAATGGTGCTTCGGAAAGCGCGTTGATTCAAAAGCTAGGCAGCCCGGATGTGGTCGAAACCTCCGTTGCGCCCTTTGTCGTGTACTCATCTGCGTCATGCAATGCCCCTTGCGTGAGACGGCTTTGGTGGGAACATCCGATACTCAAAGGGATGGAAGCCTGGTCGGTCGAATTGGGTTCGACCGGAAGTGTAATGAACAAAGCTCACTGGATATCGCCTTAGCTGACGTCTGCGGCCGGTTGAGGGCTGCTTCAACACGATCTCCGGGTCATCCCATACATGACGATCATCATGTATGATGGTCGCGGTTAGTTTGCGATGGAGTCGGATATGAAAGTCAGCAGGGAGCAGGTGGCGCTCAACCGCGAGCGCATCGTCGAGACGGCGGCGCGGCTGTTCCGCCAGAAGGGCTACGACGGCATCGGCGTAGTCGATTTGATGAAAAGCGCCGGTTTGACGCACGGCGGGTTTTACGGCCACTTCGCCTCCAAAGAGGATTTGCTGGCCGAGGCCACCGCGCATGCGTTCAAGAAGTCGGTGGAGCGCTGGCGCGAGAGGGCGGCCGCAGCCCCCAATGCGCCAAAGACGGCGATGGCGGGCATCGGCGAGAGCTATTTGTCGGTGCGCCATCGCGACGGGCCGGAACTGGGATGTTCGATCACCTCCCTGGGACCGGATATCGCGCGTCTGGGGCCGAAGGTGCGGCAGGCGCTGACCGAGGGGGCCAAAGGGCAGATCGCGGTGCTGGAGGAATTGGTGCCGGGCGAGGACACGGCGGCCCGGCGCAAGCAGGCCTTGGCCACCTATGCGGCCATGGTCGGGGCGATCGTGCTGGCCAGGGCGGTCGATGACGAGGCCATGTCGCTGGAGGTTTTGGAGGCGGTGCGGGCCTCGATGCCGGGTACTTAGGCACACATGCCCTTATGCGGTTTTCGCATTACGTAATGTAAAAAGCGAGTTTGGCGCTGGACCGGCCGTGCCCGATCGCGTACGCTGGCGGTTTTCAAGTTCTCGGAACGACAATGCTGCATTGGTTGAAGCACTACCGGCGCGCGCTGCTGCCTGGCGATATCAGCGCCGGCCTGGTGGTCGCCATGATGATGATCCCGCAGGGGATGGCCTACGCGCTGGTGGCCGGCGTGCCGCCGGTGGTCGGCATCTACGCCAGCATCCTGCCGCCGGTGGTCTACGCGCTGTTCGGCAGCAGCATGACGCAATCGGTCGGGCCCATGGCCATCGTGTCGCTGATGACGGCGGCCGCCATCGGACCGCTGGCGCCGGCCGGCTCCACGCTGGCCACCGTGCTGGCCGCCCAGCTGGCGATGGTCTCCGGCGCCGTGCTGCTGTTGTGCGGCCTGCTGCGCATGGGCTTTTTGGCCAATTTCTTTTCCCGTCCCGTGATGAGCGGCTTCACCGTCGGCTCGGCGATCGTCATCGCCTTCGATCAAGTCCATACCCTGCTCGGCGCGCCGCTGCCCCACCTGCACGCTCCGAGCGCGGTGCTGGGCGTCGGCTCGTTGCTGTTGCTACTCCTGTCGAAGTTTTATCTGGCCGGCCTGCTGCGCCGCTGCGGCCTGCCGCCGGCCGTCGCCGATATCGGCGCCAAGCTGGCGCCGATGCTGGTGGTCCTGGGCGGCATCGCGCTGATGGCGACCACCGGCCTGGCCGAGATGGGCGTGCGCACCACCGGTTCCGTCCCGCCAGGCCTGCCGCGCCTGAACCTGGCCACTTCCAGCGCCCATTGGCCGCAACTGCTGCAACCGGGCCTGCTGATCGGCTTCATCGTGTTTCTGATGTCGATGTCGGCGGCGCAGTCGCTGGCGCTCAAGCGCAACGAGAAACTGGTCGGCAACCATGAACTGGTCGGCCTGGGCGCGGCCAATGTCGCCAGCGCGCTGTCGGGCGGCTTTCCGGTGACGGGCAGCCTGTCGCGTTCCGCCGTCAACTTCGCCGCCGGCGCCAACACGCCGCTGGCGAGCCTGATCACGGCGGCGCTGCTGGCCTGCGCGCTGCTGGCGCCCACCGGCTGGCTGGCGCTGCTGCCGCTTCCCACGCTGGCCGCCACCATCATCGTCGCCGTGCTGGGCATGCTGGAACTGGGCATCCTGCGCACCGCCTGGCAGTACGACCGCAGCGACGCGCTGGCCTGGGGCGCGACCTGCCTGGGCGTGCTGACCATGGGCGTGGAGGCGGGCGTGATCGTCGGCGTGGCGCTGTCGATGGGTACCCTGATCTGGCGCGCCAGCCGGCCGCATATCGCGGTGTTGGGACGCATCGCCGGCAGCGAGCATTTCCGCAATATCGAACGCTATCCCGCCGAAACGCGGCCGGAACTGCTGGTGCTGCGCATCGACGCCAATCTATTCTTCGGCAATGTGGAGGCGGTGTCCGAGCGTATCGAGTGCGAGCTGGCCACCCACACGAGCGCGCGCCACCTGGTGCTGGTGATGACGGCGGTCAGTTCGATCGACACCACCGCGCTGTTCGCGCTGTCGGAGCTCAATCAAAGCCTCAAGCGGCGCGGCATCGGCATGCACCTGGCCGAGGTGAAGGGGCCGGTGATGGACCGCCTGCGCCACAGCGAACTGCTGCGCGACCTGAACGGCAAACTGTTCCTCAGCACCGCGATGGCGTCAGACCATCTGCTGGCGGCCGGCAAAGGCCGATAAAAGTGTTATGCAAATAACCATTATGAATATTATTTATACATTTAATGCCTGTGGGTAATAATACGCATGGACTTCCGGTCGTTTTGAAACTATGATTTAACTCCTGGGTTCTTGGCCTTGCCATCGGAGCCCCACAGACTAACTATCGACTGGTTGCCGATGCTGTACCGACTTGCCCGCCGTGCTGGCAGAATCTCCATCGCCATGTTTGTCAGCGTCACGCTGACCGCCGTGGTGACCTTGGTATTGACCACCTTCGCGCTGTATTTCTACCAGGTCGAACGGGCCCATCGTTGGGAGCAGCTGCGGCAGACGCTGTCCAACAGCGCCGACGAGCTGGCGTCGGCCGTGGCGCTGCCGGCCTGGAACTTCGACGAGACCCAGATCACCACCATCATGCGCAGCGGCTTGAGCAACCGCGACCTGTACGCCAGCGCGGTGGTGCCGGCCGCCGGCAGCCGTCCCTTCATCCTCACCCGCGACAGCGCCGGACACCTGGTCGAGGTGGCGCGCGAGCCGGACAACCCGGAGCTGCTGTCGGAGCGGCGCGCCATCGTCGCCGCCGGCCGCAACATCGGCGCCATCACCGTGTATGCGTCGCCGGTGCTGCTGCTCGAGCAGCTGCGCCAGCGGCTCTACACCATCATCGGCATGATCTTCGTGCTCGACGTGACCCTCGTCTTCAGCCTCTATCTGCTGCTGTCGCAGCTGATTTTCAAACCCATCACCACCATCGAACGCTACGCCGCCAATGTCAAGGCGGGGCAGAACCCGGGCGCCTTGCCGCCGCGCGACTGGTTTTTCGGCGAGCTGAAAACCCTCAATTCCTCGATCCGCGACATGGTGCGCCTGATGGACAGCCGCTACGTGGCCATGCACGCCAGCGAGGAGCGGCTGCAGATCGCCAGCAGCGCGGCGGCCATCGGCATCTGGGACTGGAACATCGTCAGCGACGCATTGGTCTGGGACGAGCAGATGCACCGCCTGTACGGCATGGACCACGCCACCGCGGCCGGCGCGGCCGGCTCGATGGACGACTGGATCGCGCGCATGCACCCGGACGACGCCATTCCGGTGCGCGCGCTGCTGGACCGGGCGCTGAGCGGGCGCGGCGACTTCGACGTCGAGTTCCGCGTGGTCTGGCCGGACGGCTCGCTGCATTACATGAAGGGCGAGGCGATGATTTTCCGCGACGCCGACGGCCATCCGGCGCGGGTGGTGGGCGTCAACTACGACATCACCGGGCACAAAGTGGCGGAGCAGGAGCTGCGCCGGCACCGCATCCACCTGGAGGAGCTGGTTGCCGAGCGCACCAACGCGCTGTCGGTGGCGGTGCGCCAGGCGCAGGCGGCCAACCAGGCCAAGAGCATCTTCCTGGCCAATATGAGCCACGAGCTGCGCACGCCGCTCAATTCCGTGATCGGCTTTTCGCGCCTGATGGCCGATTCGAAGAACATGCTGCCGGAGGAAAAGCGCAACCTGGCGATCATCCACCGCTCCGGCGAGCACCTGCTTACCCTGATCAACGACATCCTGGAGCTGTCCAAGATCGAGGCCGGGCGCGCGGTGCTGCAGACAGAGATCATGAGCATCGACGAGATTCTGCAGGAAGTGATGGACATGGTCAGCATGCGCGCCGGCCAGACCGGCGTCGAGCTGGAACTCGACAGCGCCGGCGTGCCGGCCGGGGCGCGGGTGGACGGCACCAAGCTGCGCCAGGTGCTGCTCAATCTGATGTCGAACGCGGTCAAGTTCACCGGCCAGGGCAAGGTCACCTTGCGGGTGCGCGGCGCCATGCGCAAGGTCGACGGCGCCTGCGAGTGCGAGCTGGCGTTCGCGGTGATCGACGACGGCCCGGGCATCTCGCCGATCGACCAGACCCGCATCTTCGAGCCCTTCGTCCAGGCCGACGGCCCGGGCGCGAAGGAGGGCACCGGCCTGGGACTGGCCATCTCGCGCGAGTTCGTCCAGCTGATGGGCGGCGTGCTGTCGGTGCAGTCGGTGCGCGGCGACGGCGCCACCTTCCAGTTCACGATCAAGGTGCCGGTGGCCGAGGCGCAGGCCGACGAGGACACGCCGGCCTTGGATGCGCCGCAGCGAGGGCGCCGCGTGGTGGTCGCCGACGACGGCGCCGACGCCAACGCGCCGCTGTCGGGCGCCGATCTGGCGCGGCTCGAGCCTGCGCTGCGCCGCCAGCTCAAGGTGGCGCTGCAGGAGCTCAACCTGGCGCGCGTGGCGCTGCTGCTGCGGCCCTTGCCGGCGCAACTGGCCGGCGTGGTCGAGCGCATCGAGCACATGGTGCGGCTGCACCAGTACCCGCAGCTATGCGCTTTGCTCGATGAGGCGGGTAGCGAACTGGAGGCATAGGCCGGACAGGTATATCATAGTAGTTAGTGTATATATTAGTAATATTGATAGTACATGTATTAGTGGGGAGTATTAAGGCAAGTATTCGGGCGATGTCGTGACATGACGATATCGCCGGTATCCTTTTGGCGGACAGCGGCGGCGGAACAAGGCGAGAGAGTTTTACATGCACCGGGATTTATCGGAACAACACACCAAGGGCGAAGTGCTGATCGTGGAGGACACGCCGGCCTCGCTCAAGCTACTCAGCGACCTGCTGACGGAGGCCGGTTATTACGTGCGCCAGGCCCCCAACGGCGAGCTGGCGCTGTGGACCGCCCAATCGCGCCCTCCGGAGCTGATCCTGCTCGACATCCGCATGCCCGGCATCGACGGCTTCGAGGTGTGCCGCCGCCTGAAGGAGTCGCCGCAGCTGTGCAACGTGCCGGTGATCTTCCTGTCGGCGCAGCACGACACCGACGACAAGGTGCGCGGCTTCGCGCTCGGCGCGGTCGATTTCATCGCCAAGCCGTTCCAGGCCGAGGAAATCCTGGCCCGCACCGACGCCCATGTGCGCCTGAGCCGCGCGCAGCACGCGCTGGCGGTCGAACGCTCGCTGCTCGAGCAGCGCGTGGCCGAGCGCACCGAGGAACTGGCCAAGGAGGTCGAGCAGCGCCGCGCCAACGAGGAGTTCCTGCGGCTGGCCAGCCAGGTGTTCGAGGCCACCCAGGACGCCATCGTCGTCACCGACCGCGAGGCGCGCATCGTCGCCACCAATCCCGCCTTCACGCAAATCTCCGGCTACGAGGCGCAGGAGGTGATCGGCAAGAACGTCGTCATGCTGCACGCCGGCGGGCAGGACGCCGCCGCGTTCGACCAGATGCTGCAGTCGGTCATGAACACCGGCCTGTGGTCGGGCGAGATCATGGCGCGCCGCAAGAACGGCGACGTGTATCCGGGCTTGCTGAGCGCCTCCGTGGTGCGCGACGACGCCGGCCAGGTGGTCAACCACGTGGCCGTGTTCATGGATATCACCGAGCGCAAGGCCGAGCAGCACCTGATCGACTTCCTGTCCAACCACGACGCGCTCACCGGCCTGCCCAACCGCCTGCTGGCGCGCCAGCGCTTCGAGCAGACTTTGGGCACGGCGCGCCGCGAGGGCGGCTGCGTGGCCGTCATGTGCCTGGACATGGACCGCTTCAAGAGCATTAACGACTCCTACGGCCACGACGTGGGCGACAAGGCGCTGCAGGTGATCTCGCGCTTCCTGACCGATTGCGTGCGCGATGGCGACACCGTGACCCGCCAGGGCGGCGACGAGTTCCAGATCATCGTCGCCGACGACGCCCAGTTGAGCGCGACGATGCCGATGGCGCAAAAGATCCTGGCCGGCCTGCGCAAGGAGCTGGTGATCGACGGCCAGCAGATCACCGTCACCTCCAGCATCGGCATCGCCGTCAGCCTGACCGACGGCGACAGCTTCGATGAATTGCTGCGTAACGCCGACACGGCGCTGTTCCGCGCCAAGGAGATCGGCCGCGACAACTACGCCTTCTTCACCGAGCGCATGGACGCCGAGATCCGCGACAAGCTGGCGATCCAGAGCCAACTGCGCGGCGCCATCGCCCGCAACGAGTTCGAGGTCCACTACCAGCCGCAAATGTGCCTCAAAAGCGGCGTGATGGCCGGCGCCGAGGCGCTGCTGCGCTGGAACAACGCGGTACTGGGCCGGGTGCCGCCGAACCGCTTCATCCCGCTGGCCGAGGAGTATGGCCTGGTCAATTCGATCGGCGAGTGGGTGCTCGAAAGCGTGTGCGCGCAAATCAAGGTGTGGCAGGACCAGGGGCTGGGCGACATCAAGGTGGCGGTCAACCTGGCCGCCGGGCAGTTCGCCAACGACGCCACCGTGCCGTACGTGGAAAGCACCTTGCGCAAATACGGCATCGCGCCGGCCTGCCTGGGCCTGGAGATCACCGAAGGCACGGTGATGGGCGATCCGAACAAGGCGGTGGCGGCGCTGCGCAAGCTCAAGGACATCGGCGTGAGCATCTCGCTCGACGACTTCGGCACCGGCTATTCCAGCCTCAGTTACCTCAAACGATTCCCGATCGACGTGCTCAAGATCGACAAATCGTTCGTCGACGACGTCACCACCAGCGCCAACGACGCGGCGATTGCGCTGTCGGTGATCTCGCTGGCGCACAACCTGAACATGCGCGTGATCGCCGAGGGTGTGGAGACGCGCGAGCAGGTGCGTTTCCTGACCGAGCGTGGATGCGACGAGATGCAGGGCTATTTTTTCAGTCCGCCGCTCAATGGCGAGGCTTTTACCGCGCTGCTGCGCGAACGACGCAATTTGCTGGACATGTAATCAACCCTTCCCCCACTGGAGCTCTATGGAAAAGAAGTTCGGCGCCGTCATCGCTGGCGCATGCATGGTCTTATCTCTCAACGCGGCCGCAGCCACCACCGCCCAGGCGCCCGCCGCCAAAGCCGGTCACGCCGACGCCCAGTTCAAAAACATCTACACGCAAGAGTGGACCTGGCGCCTGGGTCAGAAGATGGAGGAGGGCGAAGACGACGAAAAGGGCGGCACGACGACACTGCCCCGCATCGATCCGGCCACCCAGCAAAAGCGCCTGGCCTACTGGCAGGACGTGATGAAAAAGCTCGACGGCATCAAGCAGGACAAGCTGTCGGCCGAGGAATTGATCAACTACCAGGTCTACAAGGCGCAGATCGCGGCCCTGATCGACGCCCAGAAATTCCGCGAGTATGAAAAGCCGCTCAACGCCGATACGGCCTTCTGGTCCAACATGGCGGGCGCCGCGCGCAACACGCTGACCAAGGAAAAGGAATACCAGGACTACATCAAGCAGCTGTCGGACGTGCCGCGCTACTTCAACGACCAGATTGTGAACATGCGGGCCGGGATGGCGCGCGGCTTCACGCCGCCGAAGGTCACGCTGATCGGCCGCGACGGCTCCATCACCTCGGTGACCGAAGCCAAGACGCCGCAGGACACGGTGTTCTACCTGCCGTTCAAGGCCATGCCGGCGACCATCCCGGCGGCGCGGCAGGAAGAAATGCGGGCGGAGGGCGTGAAGGCCATCGAAACTTACGTGCTGCCGTCGTACCGCAATCTGCTCAAATTCATGCGCGACGAGTATGTGCCGAAGTCGCGCGAGGACCTGGCGGCGGAGAATCTGCCGGACGGTAAGGCCTATTACCAGTCGAAGATCGTCGAATTCACCACCACCACGATGAGCGCCGACGAGATCCACCAGATCGGCGTGAGCGAAATGGCCAAGATCCGCGCCGAGATGCTCGACGTGATCAAGCAGACCGGCTTCGAGGGCGACCTGCCCGCCTTCCTGCAGTTCCTTCGCACCGATTCGCGCTTCTACGCCAAGACGCCGGAGGAGCTGCTGATGCGCTCCGCATGGGTGGCGAAGAAGTTCGACGCCAAGGTGGGCCAGTACTTCGGCTACCTGCCGCGCCGCCGCTTCGCCGTGATTCCGGTGCCGGACGACCAGGCGCCGTTCTACACGTCGGGGCGCGGTGGGCCTGGCGTTTATCTGGTCAATACCTACAACCTGCCGTCGCGCGCCTTGTACAGCATGCCGGCGCTGACCTTGCACGAATCGGCGCCGGGCCACGCCTTCCAGATGCCGGTGGCGATGGAGCAGAAGGGCCGTCCGGCCTTCCGCAACGCTTATATTTCGGCGTATGGCGAGGGCTGGGCGCTGTATAGCGAGCGGTTGGGCGTTGAGATGGGGATGTACGAAACGCCGTATGAGGTGTTCGGCATGCTCAGTTACCAGGCTTGGAGGGCTTCGCGACTGGTGGTCGATACGGGTATCCACAGCAAGGGCTGGACGCGGAAGCAGGCGCAGGATTATTTGAAGGCTAATACGGCGCTGTCGGAGCACGAGATCGAGACGGAGGTGGACCGGTATATTTCGTGGCCTGGCCAGGCGCTGTCCTACTATCTGGGCGAGATGAGCATCATCAACGCGCGCAAGAAGGCCGAGGCGGCGCTGGGATCGAAGTTCGATATCCGGGCTTTCCACGACACGGTGCTGCAACTGGGTTCGGTGCCGCTGCCGGTGCTGGAAGCGCGGATCGATTTGTTCATCAAGGAAGGTGGCAAGAGTCCTTATCCCAATCTGGATTAGGCATTGTCGACGGCTCTTAGATGGCGGATTACGCTGCGCTAATCCGCCCTACGTGTTTTAGATTTTGGCTAGTTGGCAAACAGCTTGAGTAGGGAGGGCAGCAACTGCGCGATGAAGATCGCGCTGACCACCCACTGGATAATCGAAGTCTTCGCTTCAGCAATATCAGCCTTGGTCGCGGCACGCAATTCTGCAATATCGGCTTTGCTCGCACTCCTTAACTCTGCGATATCAGCTTTGGTGGCGTAGCCTAACTCTGCGATATCAGCCTTGGTGGCGTAGCCTAACTCTGCAATATCAGCCTTGGTCGCGCTCCTTAACTCTGCAAAATCGGCTTTGGTCGCGTGCCTCAACTCTGCAATATCGGCCTTGGTGACGTGCCTCAACTCTGCCAGGTCCGCTTTGGTTGCGCCGTTGGCTACAATCACCGCGACATCAAGTTTGATGGTAGTGAGGTCTGCTTCGATATTTTCGACGCGCTTTTCCATATCCCCGTCATAGGGCGGCTCGCCACCGCCCGCAACTTCGCTGGCTTTCGGTTCATTTCGACGTTTGTCGGGTAAGGGCTGGCTGTTCATTTTCCCGCCTCCGGCTAGATGAGTGTTAGATCCATCTCATCGCAAAAAATTCCCCCCGGTGTTCGAACGTCGATACCAAGCGATTATTCTACCGCTCACCATGCGCACCAACTCGGTGCGATTGAACCAAGTTGGTGCGTTAAGTCCACCTGCCACGGTGTGCTAGTTGGGTTCTGCTGGCACATACCTTGCATACGACAGACATTATTTAGAAAACCCCTAAGTCATGCCTGATTGCACCGCACCTTCCGACCTCGCCGCCTGCGTCGCCCACGCCGCCTGGCAGGCACGTCTCACGCTCGGATTCGCGGACGACGGCGGCACCACGCGGCTGTTCAATAACATCCACTATGGGCCTCTGCGCGTGCAGAAGGCGCTGTACCCCGAAGACGCCAAGGTGTGCCACGCGATCGTGGTTCATCCACCGGGCGGCGTGGTCGGCGGCGACCAGCTCGCGATCGATATCGGCGTCGGCGACCGCGCCCACGCCTTCATCACCACGCCCGGCGCCGCCAAGTGGTACAAGGCCAATGGCAAGGTCTCCCGCCAGACCGTCCACCTGCACCTGAACGAGGGCGCCGCGCTCGAATGGCTGCCACAGGAAACCATCTTTTTTGATACCGCTAACGTGGTGCTGGAACAGCACGTGGAGCTGGCCGCCGGCGCCACCTTCATCGGCTGCGAAATCCTGTGCATGGGCCGTCGCGGTTCCGGCGAGGTATTCAACACCGGTACCGTCACGCAGCGCAGCAGCATCCGCCGCGACGGCAAATTGATCTGGTGGGAGCAGGGCGCGATGGTCGGCGGTCGTCTCGGCAGTCCGCTGGCGCTGAATGGTCACACCGTCTGCGCGACCTTGATCGCCGCCGGAAAACCGCTGCCGGCCGCCGTGCTGGCCGAGCTGCTGTCCAACATCCGCGCCGACATCGCCGCCGACGGCGACCACGCCTTCGGCATCACCCATACCAAGGGCGTGCTGGTGGCGCGTCATCTGGGCGACGACAGCGAAACCGCGCGCCGCCTCATGCTCACCGTGTGGCGCCGGGTGCGCCCGCATCTGCTGGAACGCGAGGCCGTCACGCCGCGCATCTGGCAAACCTGATACTGGAACCCCGAACATGGATCTGACACCAAGAGAAAAAGACAAGCTGCTGATTTTCACCGCCGGCATCGTGGCCGAGCGCCGTCTCGCGCGCGGCCTGAAACTGAATTATCCGGAGGCGATCGCGTTGATCACCTGCGCCATCATGGAGGGCGCGCGCGACGGCAAGTCGGTGGCCCAGCTGATGGCCGACGGCACCCGGATACTGACGCGCGACCAGGTCATGGAAGGGATACCGGAGATGATCCCGGACATCCAGGTGGAAGCCACTTTCCCCGACGGCAGCAAGCTGGTCACCGTGCACAACCCGATACCCTGAACCGCATCATGAATACCCATTTACGTTCCAACCCGAACCACCCCACGACACCTTTTTCAAGGAGATCACTATGATACCCGGTGAATATCTGCTCACGGAGGGCGAGATCGGCCTCAATGAGGGCCGCGAAACCGAGAGCGTGGTGGTGACCAACCAGGGCGACCGGCCGGTGCAGGTCGGCTCGCATTTCCACTTCTTCGAGGTGAACACGGAGCTCAAGTTCGAACGCTGGAAGGCTTACGGACGGCGCCTGAACATCGCCGCCGGCACCGCCGTGCGCTTCGAGCCGGGGCAACAGCGCACCGTCGAACTGGTGAAGCTGGGTGGGGACCAGAAGGTCTACGGCTTCAATGGAAAAGTGATGGGCAAGCTGGATACCAATCCACCGAAAAGCTAATAATAAAAGGCTAACATGGCTACAATCTCGCGCCGCGCCTACTCGGAAATGTTCGGTCCCACCAAAGGGGACCGCGTCCGTCTGGCAGACACCGAACTGTTTATCGAAATCGAGCACGATTACGCCATCTACGGCGAAGAAGTCAAATTTGGCGGCGGCAAAGTGATCCGCGACGGCATGGGTCAGTCGCAGCGCGTGCGTTCCGATCCGTTGGTGATGGACACGGTCATCACCAACGCGATCATCATCGACCACTGGGGCATCGTCAAAGCCGATATCGGCATCAAGGACGGCATGATCGCCGCCATCGGCAAGGCCGGCAACCCGGACATCCAGCCCGGCGTGACGATGATCATCGCCGGCGCCACCGAGATCATCGCCGGCGAAGGCAAAATCGTCACCGCCGGCGGCGTCGACACCCACATCCACTTTATCTGCCCGCAGCAGATCGAGGAAGCCTTGATGAGCGGTGTGACGACGATGATCGGCGGCGGCACCGGGCCGTCGGCCGGCACCTCCGCCACCACCTGCACTCCGGGGCCGTGGCACCTGCATTCGATGCTGGGGGCGGCCGACGCCTTTCCAATGAATCTGGGCTTTCTCGGCAAGGGCAACGTCAGCCTGCCGGAGCCGCTGGAGGAGCAGGTGCGGGCCGGCGCCATCGGCCTCAAACTGCATGAGGACTGGGGCAGCACGCCAGCCGCCATCGACAACTGCCTGAGCGTGGCCGACAAGATGGATATCCAGGTGGCGATCCACAGCGACACGCTCAACGAGGGCGGTTATCTGGCGGATACGATCGCCGCGTTCAAGGACCGCACCATCCACACCTTCCACACGGAAGGAGCGGGCGGCGGCCACGCGCCGGACATCATTGCCGCCGTCGGCGAGGGCAATGTGCTGCCGTCGTCGACCAATCCAACCCGCCCGTTCACGGTCAACACGCTCGACGAACACCTGGACATGCTGATGGTCTGCCACCACCTGGACGCGGCGATCGCCGAGGACGTGGCCTTCGCCGAGTCGCGCATCCGCCGCGAAACCATCGCCGCCGAGGACATCCTGCACGACATCGGCGCCATCTCGATGATGTCGTCGGACTCGCAGGCCATGGGCCGCGTCGGTGAAGTCATCATGCGCACCTGGCAGACGGCGCACAAGATGAAGGTGCAGCGCGGACCGCTGGCGCCGGATTCCTCGCGCAACGACAACTTCCGCGTCAAGCGCTACGTCGCCAAGTACACCATCAATCCGGCCATCACGCACGGCATCGCGCACGCAGTGGGCTCGGTGGAAGTCGGCAAGATCGCCGACCTGGTGCTGTGGAAGCCGGCCTTCTTCGGCGTCAAGCCGTCGACGATACTCAAGGGCGGCATGATCGCCGCCGCGCAGATGGGCGACCCGAACGCGTCGATTCCGACGCCACAACCGGTGCACTACCGGATGATGTTCGGCGCCTTCGGTGGCGGGTTGAAAAAGTCGTTCACCTTCGTCTCGCAGGCGGCGTTCGACGACGGCATAGGCGACAAGCTTAAACTGAATAAAACCCTCATCGTCGCCAAGGACATGCGCGCGCTGCGCAAACACCACATGATCCATAACGGCGCCACGCCGAAGATGGAAGTCGATCCCGAAACCTACGAAGTGCGCGCCGACGGCGAGCTGCTGGTCTGCGAAGCGGCCTCCGAGCTGCCGATGGCGCAGCGTTACTTCCTGTTCTAGACACTTATGCTGACCCTCCATACCAAACTTTCAGCGGCCGACCACGCGGCCGCCAACATCGCCGCGCAGCTGGTGCTGCCCTACGAATTGCGCGAGAAATGCCGCCTGCGCGCCACGCTGGACACCGGCGAGGATGTCGCCGTCTTCACCGTGCGCGGCACGGTGCTGCGCGACGGCGACCTGCTGACCGGCGAGGACAAGCGCGTCGTCAAGGTGGTGGCCGCGCCGGAGCCGACCTACAAGGTCACCTGCGCCGACGCCCACACCTTGCTGCGCTGCGCCTTCCATCTCGGTAACCGCCACACCCAGGCGCAAGTTGGCGACGGCTTCCTGCGCATCCGCGCCGACGCGGTGCTCAAGGAGATGCTGGCCGGCCTGGGCGCCAAGGTCGAGGAGGAGCAGGCCGCCTTCGAGCCGGAATCGGGCGCCTATGGCGGCGGTCACGCGCATCACGACGACGGCGGCCATCATCCGCTGGCGCCGATCCCGCTGCGCCAGAAAATTCACCGCCCCAGCGATCCGAAGTGAGCCGACGGTGAGTCCATTCTGATGCAGGCGTCCGCGTTACTCAATCTGCTGCAATTCGCCAGTCCGGCCCTACCGATCGGCGCGTACAGCTATTCGCAAGGGCTGGAGGCGGCGCTTGAAAACGGCATGGTCACCAACGCCGAGCAGGCGCGCGCCTGGATACTGCGTCACCTGCACGAGGTGGTGGCGCAGTGGGAAGCGCCGGTCGGCTGGCGGCTGATGCAAGCCTGGTCGCGCCGCGACTGGGCGGCGGTCGCCGAGTGGAGCGAGCGTTTTATCGCTTCGCGCGACAGCGCCGAATTCCGCGCCGAGACCATCCAGATGGGGTATTCGCTGACCAAGCTGGTCGCCGAACTGGGTATCGTCGACGCCGAGATGCTGGCGCACCTGCAAGGCGAGCCGGAAGTGGCGTTGCCGACCGCCTTCGCCTGCGCCGTGGCGGCGCTGGAGATCCCCCACGACGCCGCGCTGCTGGCGATGCTGTTCGCGTGGGCCGAGAATCAGGTGCTGGTGTGCGTCAAATCCGTGCCGCTGGGGCAGGTGGCCGGCCAGCGCATGTTGCTCTCGCTGCGAGACGATATCGAGGCGGCGGCGCGTTACGCGCAAACCGTTTCCGACGACGATATGTGCAATTGGGCGCCGGGATTGTCGCTGCTGTCGATGCGGCACGAGGTGCAGTACAGCCGTCTTTATAGATCATAACCAGATAAACAATATAAAACATATGAATACTTCCAATCCTTTACGCGTCGGCATCGGTGGCCCTGTCGGCTCGGGCAAAACCGCCTTGTGCGAAATGCTTTGCAAAGGCATGCGCGACCAGTTCGACATGGCCGTCATCACCAATGACATCTACACCAAGGAGGACATGGAGATCCTGCTGCGCGCCGATGCGTTGCCGGCCGAGCGGCTGATGGGCGTGGAGACCGGCGGCTGTCCGCACACGGCCATCCGCGAGGATGCCTCGATCAATCTGGAGGCGATCGCCCGCATGCAGGCGGATTTTCCGAACCTGGACCTGATACTGGTCGAATCGGGCGGCGACAACCTGGCCGCCACCTTCAGCCCGGAGCTGTCGGATTTGACGATTTACGTGATCGACGTTGCCGGCGGCGAGAAAATTCCACGCAAGGGTGGTCCCGGCATCACCCGCTCCGATCTGCTGATCATCAACAAGACCGATCTGGCCCCGCACGTGGGCGCGGATCTGGATGTGATGGCGCGGGACGCCAAGCAGCAGCGCGGCGCGCGTCCATTCATTTTCACCAATCTGCGCAGCGGCGACGGCGTTGGCGCCGTCATCGATTTCATCCGGGAGCAGGGATTGTTGGGACAAACTCCGCACGCCGCGTAACCAGGCAACGGGAAAACAGCATAACCACAAAGACACGTAGGGCGGATTAGGCGGAACGCCGTAATCCGCCATCTTTGAGCCGCCGACGGCGCATGCATTGGCGGATTACGCTGCGCTAATCCGCCCTACGTGTATCTTCGAAACGCATACTTAAACAGGAGATCGCATGTCTAATAAATCGGTACTCGCCATTGCGCTGGCGCTGGCCAGCACCGCCGCCGCCGCCCACCCTCAAGCTGGCGGCGCGCATATCCACGGTTTCTTCGAAGGCTTCGCCCACCCCTTCACCGGGATCGATCACTTGCTGGCGATGCTTGCCGTCGGCATCTGGAGCGCGCGCCAGTCAAACGCCAAATGGCTGCCGGCGACCTTCATCGGCATGGTACTGGCGGGCGTGCTGACCGGCGTGGCCGGCGTCACGATACCCGGCCTGGAAACCGGCATCGCGTTGACGGTGGCTACGATGGGTGTGTTGATCGCGGTGGCGGCGCGCCTGCCGTCGGCGGTTGGCGTCACGATGGTGGGCGTGTTCGCGGTCTTGCATGGCAACGCGCACGGCCACGAGCTGCCCGCCGCAACCAGCGCCTTTGGCATGTTGGTGGCGACCACGATATTGGTTTATGGCGGGCGGACGCTGGGCCGCATCAGCCCCGCGCTGGCGGTGAAGGTCAGCGGCGCGGTGATCGCCGCCGCCGGCGTGATGCTGGCGGCATCAGTGTAAAGCTACTCGCGCGGCTCGGCGCGGCGCTCGGACAGCACGATCGGCGCCGCGTTTTGCGGATACAGCCCCTTGTGGCCTTCGAAGCCCTTGCGGATGGCGGCCATGTCGGTTTCCTGGTCGCCGGTCAGGACAACATGGTCGACCATGCCCAGTGTCTTGCTCGCGTAATCGAAATACACCAGCACCAGCGGCACCTTGGCCTCCAGCGCCAGGTGATAAAAACCGCTTTTCCAGTTAGGGCGATAGGCGCGCGTGCCCTCGGGCGTGATGCCCATCCAGTAAAAGTCCGCCGCATTCATGCGCGCCGCCTGCGTTTTGATGGTGCCGCTCGGCGTGCCGCGTTCGACCGGCTCGCCGCCGATCGCGCGCAGCCATTTGCCGAACGGTGGCTTGAACAGCGAGTCCTTGGCCAGAAAGCGCAGCGGCAGATTCAGTGCCCATTTGCACAGCAGCCCGATCGGAAAGTCCCAGTTCGACGTGTGCGGATAGATCACCATGATGCCGCGCGGCCCGGGCAGGGGGCGGAACAGCACGCGCCAGCCAACCAGCTTAAGCAAGCGCAACGACAGCCGCTGCGAGAAGGTCGGCAGCGCCGCCGGTTTCAATTCAAAATCGCTCATCCATTCCACCTGTCTTCGTTTTATCTTTTTGTCACTCTTGACAGGCTGGTATGGACCTGGTCAAAAACCGCGCACGCATTCTATATTGGCGACCTCGACGGGGCAAGCGCTTCGGGGATGGCCGCGCGCGGCGTTGGGGTGGGCGGGCGATGCAGATTAGCCACGGGCGCGACGCAAAATTAGTGTATTTGAGGTATTGTAGCGATCCTGATAATTCTCAAAAAAAAGGGCTCCCATGATCTCGACAACATTGACCCAACGTGCCGCCGTCGTCGTGGCCATCGCCGGCGCTTTCGCGGCCGCAACGGCCCAGGCCGCCGCGCCGATGGCCAAGTTCCAGGCACCGGGCTTCTACCGCACCACCCTGGGCGATTTCGAAGTGACCGTGCTGAACGACGGCACCCTGGACCTGCCGGTCAACAAACTGCTCAAGCAGCCGCCGGCCAAGACCGACGCGGCGCTGGCCAAGGTGTTCGAGAAGAGCCCGATTCAAACGTCGGTCAACGGCTTCCTGATCAACACCGGCAGCAAGTTGGTCCTGATCGACACGGGCGCCGCCAGCCTGTTCGGTCCGACGCTGGGGCAGTTGCTGGGCAATCTGAAAGCGTCCGGCTACAAGCCGGAGCAGGTTGACGAGATCTACATCACGCACATGCACAGCGACCACGTCGGCGGTCTGGCCAGCAACGAGCAGCGCGTGTTCCCGAACGCCATCGTGCGCGCGGGCAAGCTCGACGCCGATTACTATCTCAGCCAGGCTAATCTGGACAAGGCGCCGCCGGAAGGCAAGGACGGCTTCCAGGGACCGATGTTGTCAATCAATCCCTACGTCAAGGCCGGCAAGTTCCAGCCGATTGTCGCCAACACGGAGCTGGTACCGGGGATTAAATCCTACTTCAATGGCGGGCACACGGTCGGCCACATCACGTATGTGGTCGAGAGCAAGGGGCAGAAGCTGGTGCTGTTGGGCGACTTGCTGCACGTGCAGGGCGTGCAGTTTGACGATCCGGGCGTCGGCATCCAGTTCGACACCGACAGCACGATCGCCATCGCCGAGCGCAAGGAAGCGTTCGCGGCCGCAGCCAAGGGGGGCTATTTGATCGGCGCCGCGCACCTGTCGTTCCCCGGGCTGGGACACGTGCGCGCGCACGGCAAAGGCTACCAGTACGTGCCGGTCAATTACACCCAGCCACGCTGATCCAATTCACGGGGTCAAGTCTGACATTCGTACACGGACTGGACCTCTGCGCTGTTGAGCTCCTGTCGGAATGTCAGACTTGACCCCCGGCGGGGTTACGCCAAGGCTGGATAGTCGGTGTAACCGACGCCGTCCTGGCCGTAGAACGTCTCCGGCTTCCACTCGTTCAGCGGCGCTTCGGTTTGCAGGCGGCGCGGCAAATCCGGATTCGAGATGAAGGCCTTGCCGAAGGCGACCGCGTCGGCGGTGCCGGCGTCCAGCAACTTCTGCGCGCTTTGCTTGTCCATGCTTTCGTTGGCGATGTAGACGCCGCCGAATTCCTTCTTCAGCAACGGTCCCAGGCTGTCCTCGCCTACCGCTTCGCGCGCGCAGATGAAGGCGATCTTGCGCTTGCCCAGCTCGCGCGCGACGTAGCCAAACGTGGCGGCCGGATCGGAGTCGCCCATGTCGTGCGCGTCGCGGCGCGGCGCCAGGTGCATGCCGACGCGGTCCGCACCCCACACCTCGATGCACGCATCGGTCACTTCCAGCATCAGGCGGGCGCGGTTTTCGATCGAGCCGCCGTAGTTGTCCGTGCGCTGGTTGGTTTTGTCCTGCAGGAACTGGTCGAGCAGGTAGCCGTTGGCGCCGTGGATTTCCACGCCGTCGAAGCCGGCCTTTTTGGCGTTTTCCGCGCCTTTCTTGTAGGCGGCGACGATGCCGGCCAACTCTTCCGTCTCCAGCGCGCGCGGCACCGGGTAGGCGCGCATTGGACGCAGCAGGCTGACGTGGCCTTCGGCCGCGATCGCGCTTGGCGCCACCGGCGCGTCGCCGTTCAGCAGCTCCGGATCGGAGATGCGGCCCACGTGCCACAGTTGCGCGAAGATTACGCCGCCGGCCTTGTGCACGGCCGCCGTCACTTCCTTCCAGCCCTCGACCTGCTCGTCCGACCACAGGCCGGGCGTGTCGGCGTAGCCCACGCCCTGCGGCGTGACCGAGGTGGCCTCGCTCAGGATCAGCCCGGCGCTGGCGCGCTGCTCGTAGTACTTGGCCATCAGCGCGTTCGGCACGCGGGCGCCGCCGATGGCGCGGGCGCGCGTCAGCGGCGCCATGATGATGCGGTTTTTCAGCGTGAGGTCGCCAATGGTGATCGGGTCGAAGAGGTTAGCCATGTCGAATTTCCTATAGTGTCATTTGGTCGATGAAGGCCTGGATGGTGGCTTCGTCGCGTTTAAAGTAGTTCCATTGCCCGACCCGGTGGGACGTGATCAGGCCGGCCTTGAGCAGAATGGACAAGTGGGCCGACACGGTCGATTGCGACAGCGCGGCGCGATGGTCGATCTGGCCCGCGCACACGCCGAACTTGTGCGGGTGCGCCTGATCCGGAAAATATTGCTCCGGGTCCTTCAGCCACGCCAGGATCTGGCGCCGCATCGGGTTGGCGAGGGCTTTGTGTATCGCGTCTATGTCCATCTGAGGTTCACCTGGGTCAAAAAATGAAATCGGCTTATGACGATATATGTATCGTATTTTCCCGATTTCAATATCGGCATCTTACGATATGTAAGAAATTCGTGCTCGCGGCTGGCTTGCGACCGAAAAATCCATTATGTTACTGGAACATTGATCGAATTTTAACGGGGGCTGTATGTCGAGTCATTATCTGGATGTGGCCATCGGCTTGTCGTACACCTTCCTCGCCGTGAGCCTGCTGTGCAGCGCGACGCGCGAGGCGATCGCCTCGCTGTTCCAGACGCGCGCCAAGGTGCTCCTCGACGGCGTGCTGACGATGCTGCACGAGCCCGCCGGCAAACCGCGTCTGCGCGGCATCATCCCATCGATCAAGCGGCTGCTGCGCATCGACACCGGCTTCGGGCTCGACAAGCTGGGCCCCGGTTCGCTGACCGCCGCCGTCATGGAGCATCCGCTGATCCAGGGCATGGCGCAGCAAGGGCGCATGCCGTCGTACATTCCGTCGACCATCTTCGCACGCGCTTTTGTATCGACCTTGACGTCCAAATACGGCAAGACGCAGACGGCGGCGATGCTGCTGGCGCAGGTCGGCAACGAGGGCTTGACCCGCACCTTGCTGGCGATCATGGGGGAGGGCCCGGACGATGTGGCGGCGCTGGAAAACGCCGTGCGCATCTGGTACGAAACGGTGATGGAGCGCATCACCGGCTGGTACAAGCGGCGCTCGCAGCTGGTGCTGTTTTGCGTCGGCCTGTTCTACGCCGCCTCGATGAACATCGACGCCATCGAATTGAGCAAGCGCCTCTGGGGTGACGACCAGGTGGCGGCCGAGCTGGCGCAGCAGGGCGCCGACGGCGTCGCCAGCGGCCGCGTGAAGCCGCCCGCGCCGCCCGTTGCGCCGGCCGCCGACGCGCCTACCGTTACGCCGATGGAGCGGGCCGCCATCGCCAAAAAGGAATGGCAGATGGTGGAAAAGCTGCCGATCGGCTGGCCGTCGGCGCGCTTTGACGCCGCCGCCGGCAAGGGCGTGGCCGCCTTCCTGGGCGCGCTGGCATTCGCGCTGATGGGCTGGATCGTCACCGCCTTCGCCTCGTCGCTGGGCGCGCCGTTCTGGTTCGACGGCATCGGTTGGTTGCTGGCGCTGCGCGGCAGCGGCGCGCGGCCGCAGACCGAGACACCGCCGGTGGTGGTGCAGACCATCGCGTTGCCGAGCATGGCGGTCGCCGTCGTCAAGCCGCCGCTGGGGAGCTGATCAGGCCGCGAAATGCAGCGCCAGTGCGATCACCGCCGGCAGCGTCTGGATCAGCAGGATGCTGCGCTTGACCGTCAGGCCGCCCCATACGCCGGCCACCGCCACGCAGCACAGCCCGAACACTGTGAAGGCCGATGCAATCGCCGGATTCGGATTGACGAAGCCGACCACCAGCGCGGCGACCAGAAAGCCGTTGTAGCAACCCTGGTTGGACATGGCCGGCCGCACGATGTCGGCTTTTTCCTTGCTCAGGCCGAATACCTTGCGTCCGCGCGTGTCGAACAGCGCCGTCTCCAGCAGGACGATATAGATGTGTATCAGTGCCACGACGGCGGTGACGATCTGGGCCAGCAAAAGCATGGTCGCTCCTTTTTTTAGTTAAGAGATGATTATCACCGAGGCAAGGCTTCTATGGACATCATTTTGTTGCAACTGGTATAGTTTCGGCTCACAGCTCCGGCGGGGACGACCCCGCCACCGAAGGAGCGCGGCGTCCGCATCGGCGCTTTCAGGCGGGGACGACCCTGTCGCGAACTGGAGTTGCAATGACCTGGATCATCCTCATCATCGCCGGCCTGCTGGAAGTCACCTGGGCGGTCGGACTCAAATACACGCACGGCTTCACCAAGCTGATGCCGACCTTGTGGACCTTGACCGCGATGCTGGGCAGCATAGGCATGCTGGGCCTGGCGCTGCGCACGCTGCCGCTGGGCACGGCCTACGCGATCTGGACCGGCATCGGCACCGTCGGCACCGTCATCTACGGCATCGTCGCGCTCAACGAGCCGGCCAGCGCGGTGCGGCTGGCGTGCATCGCCATGATCGTCGGCGGCATCATCGGGCTCAAGCTCACCACCACCTGAGATTTGCCGCGCGTCGGCGTCAGAAGCTTGGGTTGGCGCGGGTGAGGTAGTACCACTCGCTGTTGGCGCCGGCCGCGCTGTCGGGGAAGAGGATGCGGCCGTCGAACTCGGCCAGCACCGGCGTGCCGTCCGCGCGCGTGCCGATCTGCTCGTCCTTGCGGACTGGATCGAAGCTCGACCACGCGCGGCTGAAGGTATCGTCCGCGCTGACCTTGTCGTAGACGGCGACCATGCTCAGCGCTTCCATCGCCTCGTCGGCGATCGGCTGCGGCGAGGGCGCGTCGATCAGTCCGAGGAAGGCCAGGGTGTTCATGATGGCGCGGTAGGCCACTTCGGGCGCTTGCGGATCGGTGTGTTCGCCGCATTCGAGCGTCAGTGCGTAGCCGCCGGTGGTGCGCATGTATTCGGTGGTGCCCATGCCGTAGCGCAGAACGGTTTCCAGTTGGCTGTCGCCGCGCAGGCGGCGCTGCACGCCGGCGCCGTAGGTGCGCAGCCAGCCGTCGACGAAGCGGCGCACGCCGAGGCGGCGCGCCATCGCGCGTTCCTGTTGCTCGTGCTGGAAGGGTTCGAGCGGGCCGTCGTTGTTGCGCGGGCCGACCATGACGAAGGGTTCGCCGGAGGCCTTGAACGAGTGCAGGTCGAGCAGCACGTCGTGGCGGGCGAGGAGTGGACACAGCCAGTTGGCGACGCGGTCCTCGAAATCCTGCGGGTTATCGTTGGGGAAGAGATTGCGGTTCAGGTTGCGGTCGCCGAAGCGTTCGCGTTTGGCGTAGGCTAGTGGGTTGGCGATCGGGACGAAGGTGACGGAGCCGTTGCGGATGACGAGGGCGCCGCTGTCGAGTTCCTGCATCACGCGCTGGATGGCCCGGGTGCCGCAGGTTTCGTTGCCGTGGACGGCGCCGGTGACGATCAGGCGCGTGCCCGGGTGCTGGCCGCCGTATTCGGCGGATTTGAATTGCAAGGCATCAGCTCGTTGCATGGCTTGGGCCGCAAAAAATTAAAAAAATAGTCTTCCTTTATTCGCCGTAAAGCTTTACTTCCGGTAGCTTTACGGCGACTCCTAATTAAACCTGAGGCTCGTTTTTGACCTGCGGGTCGTGCATAAATTCTACGCCAGCGGCATTTTTAAAAGTGAGCTTAAAACTGATATCGACCTTTGACGTATTGGCATCGATAAAGGTCAACTGTTTGCCGCTGAGACTAACACTAGGTGCGCTCAGTTGGTCGTTTCCTAATGTCTGGATAATCATCCCCGTAAAGATGATTCCCTCGTGCTCGTCATCATAGATCTGATAATTTATAACAGTATCTTTTTGGGTTACACATGGCATTTCAGGAGCGGTATGTACTTTGTAAGTGCCAGGCTCGTCGCCTGCTTTGACTTTTACCATCACATTTATAAACTGGGTGGATGCATGAATTTTGCTCATGAGTTCGCTTTCTTGGGTGGGTGGGTAGACAAATATTGCAGATATGACACGTCGCGGTATGGCATTGCCTCCAGCTGTTTTTTTGCACCTTCTACCTGATCGTTTTGGTTCAGGCAGGCGTGCACTGCGACCCATGGGGCTAGCAGATGGAAATCGGAACTATCTTTCACTAGCGGACTTAGCAGCGAGCGTGCGGCATCGCAGTGCCGAAGTGCATCTCCATTGGTCCGCATGTGATCGAGATCGGCATTGAGCAATAGTGTATCGATTAGCGCGCGAAGTATCACTTGGTCGGATGGAACGGCCGAATTCAAATGCTGTAATTTTTTAAGTGCTGGTTGCAGCGTAAAGGACGCGGCTTCCGTCTGTTGCTGTTGATGTTGTACGATAGCCTTGCGGTATTGCACCATTGCGACCAGCGTTTGCAGATTCAAGTGTTTGGGCTCAAGTAGGCTCAGCTGGAAAAAATGTCCTTGCAGTTGTTCGAGCCTCGCAAGTTCCTGTGCCGGTCCTTGTGGCTTGGTGTCGGTGTCATACATGCGCAACTCGGCAATGTACAAATTGCGCTGCCACTTACGATTGCTGCTATCCTTCTCGACTATTTTCGTAAACA
This sequence comes from Duganella sp. AC237, assembly GCF_979254035.1. Lineage (NCBI taxonomy): Bacteria > Pseudomonadati > Pseudomonadota > Betaproteobacteria > Burkholderiales > Oxalobacteraceae > Duganella > Duganella sp. AC237. The sequence goes on from NZ_CEEDEW010000003.1 coordinate 2,761,294, forward strand.
ACGCGTGTGCCTGCCGGGCGTCGTTGTGCGCCGCTGCTAGCTGACCTCGCGCTTTTTTTAGGTCGGATTGGTGGGACCACGTCGATGCAAGTTCATTGAGCCATGTTATGTCATCGGGATAGGCTTCGTGTAGTTGCTGTAACAACGCTAAGCTGCGCGCGTACAGTGATTCAGCCCGCTCCAACTTACCTTGTTGCATTTGCGCGCTTGCCAGCCAAGACAGGCTGTCAGCCAGATCGGCAGTGAGTTGTTTGTCCTTGGGCTTTTGCGCATGAGCGCGGGTTTTCAAGTCCACAGAGAGTGCAAACTCGTTTGCAGCGTTGGCGATGTCGCCGCGCCGCAGGGCTACAGTGCCGAGTGAGTTGTGGGCATAAGATTGTTCGATCCAGTTTTCACTATCTAGCGGTGCTGCTGCCGCTAATTGATTACTGTGGTCGCGGTATTCGCCGAAGTAGCGTTCCGCCTGTTGCCAATCCTTTTGATCAATGTGAATCTGGCCCAGCCAGAAGGCATTCTCACCAGCGCTTTTGCGCAAACCCAGGTCGGTTGGATGGAGTTCCAATTGCCGTTGCAGCATCGCCCGACCAGCCAGCAGGGCCGTGCTGGCGCCTGCCGGGTCGGCGCGCGAAATGCGTACCTCGGAGATCAGTTGCAGCGATTTAGCGCGCTGGGCGACGACGGTGGCGTCATCATTGCTGCGGGCGGTATCCGACAAGTAGGACAGCGCACGCTTGCTAATGCTGTCAAGCAGGTCTAATTTTCCGATTGGACGCAGCTTGTCGACGAATTCGCCAAGCATATAACCCATCAGACTTTCTGCTTCGGCCCGATGCGCTTCGGCCTGGGTTTGTGCAGAGCGAGCGACTAGTCCCAATCCTCCGGCGAGCAAAGCAAGACCTGTCACAACAGCCATGATCGCTAGTCGTAGTCGCTCACCACGTCGCTCTCGTTGCAATGAGTCTGCTATAAATGCCTGTTCTTCCGGGCTGAAACTGAAACCGCTGGTTGTCAGAAGTTGTCGCGCCTGGATGGTCTGAGTTCCAGCCGGGAGCAACATATCGGGCTTGCGACCGCTTTCTTGCCAGCGGTTGGCCTGGGCGCTAATGCGGCTGCGCGTTTGCAGGGCTTGGCGGTGTTCGTCGATCCACGCGACGACACGTGGCCAGCGGCGCAGCAGGGCCTCGTGTGCGATACCGAAGGCTGGTGCTCCGCCGTGCAGATCACTGACAAAGAGGTGGGCGTCGACTAGCGCTTGTACCAGTTTGGTTTCGTCGTCGCCGCTTAATGCCGACCAAGGCACGCGGCGAGAGGTAACGGTTGACTCATCCTCGGTCACGAGAACCAATCGCGACAAGAGCTGGGACAGGGCAGCGATCTCTGATGCCTCCAATGTAGAGATCACTTGCTCGGCGCGCGCGCCGATGGCACCTTCCAGGCCGCCCATGTCGTGATAAGCCTTGTGGCTCAATTCCCCATCGGGACTGCGCTGGCGGTACAGCTCTTGCAGGCAGTATTGCAACAAAGGCAATGTATCAGGTCCGGCCTTGGCCGCGCTTATTAGCAATTCGTCCAGACTTTCCCCATGCCCATCGACCGTGTAGCGCAACTGCGCCACCTGTGCGGGATGGCGGATGATCTGCGCGATGTCCGCGCTGCCTGGCGGCGTCAGGTCGAAGTGGCCTCCACGCAATTTCATGCTCATCAGCGCGGGATAGGCCGTCAGATGTGGGTAGAAATCGTTGCGGCAGGCTAGCACCAACAGCACGCAGCCGGAGCGCGCCAGCTGGTCCAGCACGTTGATGAAGACGGCGCGTTCCTGCTCACTAATATGCGGCAGGCGGAAGATCGCCTCGAAACGGTCGATGAACACCGCCAGCCGGATCGTTGCTGACCTTTTTTGCAACTGTTCGATCAAACCCGGCAAATCCTGCGCCATATATTGCGCGAGAGTGGCGGCGCTGGTGTTTTCAAACAGCAGTCGGTCGTCGATTTCGGCGTCGAGCAGCACGCTGGCGAGCGTTTCCAGCAGCCCCGACTGCCCCATGTCGGCGCAATCGAGCTGCACATGGTCGCTGATCGCGAGTCCAGATTCCGCCGGCGCGGCCCCCGCCTTGAGCGCCGGAATCAATCCAGCTTGGACCAGGGAAGTCTTGCCGGCGCCCGACGGTCCGAGTACCAGCACCATCGAGCAAGCGGCCTGAACCTGAGCCACTACCACCTGCACCAATTGATCGACGCTGAGCTTGCGGCCGAAGAAAATGGCCGCGTGTTGTTCCTCGAAAGCTTCCAGACCCCGGAACGGAGAGGCGTGCGTCCAGCTGCCGTTGCTGACGTCGTCGTCGTAGCTGAGCTCGGCCAGCAGGCGGTAACCACGCTTACGAATAGTTTCAATGTAGCGCGGCTCGGCGGCCGAGTCGTCGAGCGCGCGGCGCAGCTGGGTAATGATTTTGTGGACCGCGTTGTCGCTCGCGGGGGTGTCGCCCCAGCAGGCGTCCAGCAGCGCGTCGGCCGAGACGACGTCGTGCGGGTGCTTGCAGAAATGTAACAAAACATCCATGGCGCGTGGTTCCAGCTGCCGGCTAAGCACGCCAAAACTCAGCGTGTTGGTGGCCGGATCGACGCGCCACTGACCAAAACGGAAGCTTTTACGGTTCACACTAACCTTCTTCGCCCAAAAATAAAAACTTTTAAATCAACGAGTTAGCAGTCCGAAGGTTTCCAGAAGGCCATTTATATAGCTAGTCAGTACAGTTGCTTAAAATCTGTACCTTTAGTGAATATTAACATTAGGCTGGGGAAACTATTAAACATTCTGCTCTCACTGTTGTGTCTTCGCGCAGTCGGTACGCCGGCGCCGCGTCCGTTCCCCATCCGAACGAGGTGCGCGCCGAGCTGCGCCGCATCGCGGTCAGTCGCACCTTTGCCGCGTCGCAGCGCTGCTGCGCGCTTCTGGACCATCTGGTCCGTGATCTTGGTAACCAAAAGTATCAAGGCGGCGATGGGGCGATGCCGGCCGGTGGGCGCTCAACGTCCGGGTCCGGTCTTGGAATGGATCTGGCCGCCGCGGTCCAGTTGGCGCGTTTGCGCAACCGGCTGAGCGATTATTACGAGGTCGAAGGGCAGCAAAATCCGTTGCGTATCCGGGTGCCGGACGACGGTTACCAAGTACGCATCGACATCGCCGAACCGGCTCAAAGTCTATGAATTCAGACATCATCTTGCACCCCAGGGAGGTCCCATGGTTGTTTTAACCGGCGTCAAAGCCCCGTTCGAGCTGACCCAGCATGCGATACCAATTAAGCAACAAGGAATCGATTTTGCGATACGCTATTACAGTCACCACGCCGGCAAGAACTTGTCGCTGGCCGAGGCCAGGGCGCTGACCGACGCCGGCATCCAAATCGGTGTGGTCTGGGAAACGATCGGCGCGCATTTGCATTCGTTCAGCCGCGCGCAGGGTTTGGCGGACGGCGCCGCCGCGTATCTGATGGCGCAATCGGCCATTACGCAGCCGTCGGGCTCGGCCATCTACTTCGAGGTCGACTGTCATCCCACGGCCGAGGATATCGCCGGTCCGATCACCCGCTACTTCGAAGGCGTCAATCAAGCGTTCAACGCCGCGCGGCCGGGCGAGCCGCATTATCAGATCGGCATTTATGGGTCCGCCGCCAGTTGCGAAGCCATCGTCGCCAGCGGCTTGGCGTCGTTGAGCTGGCTCTCGCCATCGGAGGGGACTGCGGCAGATGGCGGTGCCGGCTACGCTGGCTATAACCTCAGGCAACTTTCTTCGAGCGTCTTGCCCGTCGACGACGGCAAGAAAATCCATGTCGATCTGGCCCGTAGCAACGACGGCTTGCCAACCGGTTTATTCAGGGTGCTGTAGTGCCGACCATTCACTTTACCGAATTACCCACGCTGAAGACCGTCAAGCCGTCCAAGACGGTTTTCCTGAATAATACCGGCCAGGACGTGGTGCTCAAGTTCGTCACCGCGCCCGATTTGGTGCTGCCGGCTTACACCATCAGCACCCGCATCAGCGCGGCGATCGACTGCATTTGCCTGGGCGCGACCAATTATTATTCGACGCACAGCCAGAATTACGCGATCGCGGAGGACTGCACCGCCGTGCTGACCTTGAATGATCAGACGCTGGTCATGGTGATCTCGCCGTGACTTTGGGAAAACGGCGCGGCGCTGTAAGATGCGGGGCATGAATCTTCAGCTTACTGCCCGCGACAACGGCCGCAACGCCGGCCTCGATACCTTGCGCGCGCTTGCGATCGTTCTGGTGTTCATGAATCACTACATGATCTTCGTCAGCTTCCGGCCGACCTTCGGCTGGATGAGCGAGATCGGCTGGGCCGGCGTCGACCTGTTCTTCGCGCTGAGCGGCTATTTGATCGGCAACCAGATCCTGTCGGGGATACGGCGCCAGCAGGCCGGGCCCGAGCGGTTCTCGTTGCCGCGTTTTTACGCGCGCCGCTTCCTGCGCACGCTGCCGAATTTTTACTTCGTGCTGGCGCTGTATGCCTTGTGGCCATACTGGCGCGGGGAGAGCGTGCTGCCGCCGCTGTGGAAGTTCATCACCTTCACGCAAAATATCCAGCTGACGCCGGGGACGGCCTTTTCGCACGCATGGTCGCTGTGCGTCGAGGAGCAGTTCTACGTGCTGTTGCCGGCGGTGGCGTTGTTGATAGCGGCTTGCCGCAAGTCCTTGCTGTGGGCTTGGGTGGCGGTGATCGGCACCCTGCTGGCCGGCATGGTGGTGCGCGGTTATTTATGGAACGAGGAAGCCGGCCTCGGCGGCCTCTATTACTACACCAATATCTATTACGCCTCTTGGTGCCGCTTCGATGAGCTGGTGTTCGGCGTGGCGTTGGCACTGGTGAAGAACTACCACGGCGGCGCCTGGAAGGTCATCACGTCGCGCGGCAACTGGGCGCTGGCCGCAGGGGCAGGCGTGCTGGCGCTGACCTGGTCGATCTTGCTGGAAGATCACTACGGCCACGTGATGACGGTGATTGGTTATCCGATGCTGGGGGTGGGCTTCACCTTGTTGCTGATCGCGGCGCTCAGTCCCGGATCGCTGCTGCAGCGCTGTCGCGTGCCGGGCGCGGCCAGCATCGCGCTATGGTCCTACGCGATCTACCTGACGCACAAGCAATTGTGCGTGCTGCTGCGCGTGCCCTTGCGCGGCTATGGCTGGGGGCCGGACACGTGGCAGGCGATCGCCATCATGAGCCTGGCCAGTGTCCTGGTCGGCTGGCTGCTGTTCCTGCTGGTGGAGACACCGTTCATGAAATTACGCGACCGCTTCGTCCCGGGCAATTTCGCCAGGCCGAAGGCGGCCACGGAATCGGTGGCCGCCTAGTTCATCTCGATCACGTCGAACGGCGATTGGGTCGAGCCGAGGAAAGCCATGACGCTGCGGGCGCGCTCGCCCATGTCGTCCTGACGCGTGCCGGCGATGGCCGCGCGCAGACCGGGAATGATTTCGGTGATGTGCGGGCTGTCGTAAGCGTTGACCAGCAGCGCGGCCAGTTCGCTGGCGCGGCCGCGGTTGTTGCGCATGCGCTCTTCCAGCATCGCCAGCAGGGTGCGCTGCATGCGCGGCGTGGGATTGGTGATGTAGCCGAACACCAGCGGCGTGTTGCTGATGGCGTCGCACAGACGGCTCTCGATCTGGTCGGGTTTGACGTCGGAGGCGATGTCGAAATAGGCGCCGTTCCAGCGCGTGCGTTCGTACGGGTGGCCGGGCGGGAAGGAATCGGCCGTCTCGAAGCCGAGGACGTGGCTGAGATAGCGTAACCATTTAAGAATAGTGGGCATCATGGCAGCATTTTAACCCAGCCGCAGACGGGAGGAGGCCGCCCCGGGCAACGCCTGCCCGGCGGCGGTTGTAACGGTTTAGACGTGGGCTTCCTCACCCAGTTTCCCGGCGCGGAAGTCCTCGACGGCGGCGAAGACTTCGGCCTGCGTGTTCATCACGAACGGGCCGTATTGCGCGATCGGCTCGTTCAACGGCTTGCCCGCCACCAGAATAAAGCGGCTGGCGTCGGTCGCATGGATGTTCACGCCATCGGCGCCGGCCGTGTTGGCCAGGATTGCCATTTTGCCCGACGCCACATCCTTGTCGCCCACGCGCACCGAACCGCGATACGCGAAGATGAAGGCGTTGTGGCCTTGCGGCAGCGCCTGGCTGAACGAGGCGCCGGCCGGCAGATCGACATCAATATAGATCGGCTCGGTCACTTCGCGTTGCACGGCGCCATCGACGCCATGGCTGCTACCGGCAATCACTTTCACTTTCGCGCCATTTGCCGTGGTGAAGACGGGTACTTCGTCGCCGTTGAAGTCGCGATACCACGGATCGCGCATCTTGTCCTTGGCGGGCAGGTTCAGCCACAGCTGGAATCCCGACATCATGCCTTCTTCCTGCTCCGGCATTTCCGAGTGGATCACGCCACGGCCGGCGGTCATCCATTGCACGCCGCCGTTGGTCAGCAGCCCTTCGTTGCCGCTGCTGTCCTTGTGGCGCATCCGGCCTTCGAGCATGTAGGTGACGGTTTCGAAGCCGCGATGCGGGTGGCTCGGGAAGCCGGCCAGGTAGTCGCTGGCCTGGTCGCTGCCGAAGTTGTCCAGCATCAGGAACGGGTCGAGGCGGCGCTGCAGGGGCTGGGTCAAGACGCGGTTGATCTTGACGCCGGCGCCGTCGGACACGGCTTGGCCGGTGATGAGGCGTTCCACGGTGCGTTCTTGTTGTACGCGATCGCTTGCAACGTTGTTAAATACCTTGCTCATTGACGCTCTCCTTTACGGACCGCGCCACCCGGCGCGATCGATGAATTTATACCAGTACCGAATTGATGTCGGCATCAGCCAAGGCTTGCGCCTTGGCGACCGCGTCCGGGCCCATGCCCATGCCTTCGGCAAAGAAGAACTGGACGTCGGTCAGGCCGACAAAGCCCAGGAAAGTCTTCAGGTGCGCCAGCTGGACATCGTTCGGACCATCCTTGTGCAGGCCGCCACGCGCCACGGCGACGTAGACTTTTTTGCCGGTCAGCAGGCCGACCGGGCCAGTCGGACCGTACTTGAACGTCACGCCGGCACGGGCGATCGCGTCGAACCACGATTTCAGCTGCACGGTCACGCCGAAGTTGTACATCGGCGAACCGATGACAATGGCGTCGGCCGCTTGCACCTGGGCGATCAGGGCGTCGTCCAAGGCCACGCGGGCGGCTTGCTCGGCGCTGCGTTGGTCGGCCGGGGTGAACAGCGCTTGCAAGGTCGGCTCGTCCAGCACCGGATGCGGGTTGGCCGCCAGATCGCGGCGCACCACGGTCGCGCCGGGATTGCCGGCTTGCAGTTTGGCGACGATGCTGTCGGCCATGCGGGTCGATTCGGAACCGGTGCTGCGGGCGCTGGAGTTGATTTGCAAGATGTTCATGGTGTTGCTCCTGAATGTGGTTGTTGGTTGTTGGTTTGTTTGCTGCGATGGAGTTACTTTAATCGTTTCAAAACTGATGCGGAAGCCGTTAAAATGGATAACATTAGTCCATTGGTGGAACAATCGAGGAGCATAGTGTGGAAATAGATCCTGGCGACCTGCTGTTATTCGCCCGCATCGTCGAATGCGGCAGCTTCAGCCTGGCGGCCGAGCGGGTGCAGTTGCCGAAGTCGACGGTGTCACGCCGGATTTCGTTGCTGGAAGCGCATCTGGGCGAGCGCCTGCTTCAGCGCACCACGCGCAAGCTGGTGCTGACCGAGTTTGGCGCCAGCCTGCTGGAGCACGCGCGCAAGGTTGCCGACGAGACCGAGGCGGCCGGTGCGCTGGCGCAGCACCGTCAAGGCGCGCCGAGCGGCTTGCTGCGGGTATCGATGCCGGCGGATTTCGCCAACGTCGGCGTCAGCGAAATGCTGGCGCAATTCATGCACCGCTATCCGGCCATCTCGCTGGAGCTCGACTTGTCGCCGCGCCGGGTGGACCTGGTGGCCGAGAATTTCGACTTGGCGATCCGCATGGGCAATCTGCCGGACGATGCCTCGCTGGCCGCGCGTCGCATCACCTTCAGTTCGCTGGCGCTGTATGCCTCGCCGCGCTACACCAGCGTGCGCGGGCTGCCCGAGCATCCGGACGATTTATTTAAACACGATTTATTGAGTTTGCCGCCGATGGCCAACGGCCTGATCCGGTGGACGCTGCTGCGCGCCAAGGTGCGCTGGGAGCGCGAGCTGCCGGTCAGGTTGCTGGGCAACTCGCCGGAGATGATCGTGCGCATGGTCAGCAACGGGGTGGGCATCGGCGTCTCGACCGAGGCGATCGCGGCGCCGTTTTTGAAAGCGGGGACGTTGGTGCGGGTGTTGCCGGAATGGTCGTTCCCCGAGGTGACGGGGTGGGCGGTGTTCCCGGGCCGGCGCTTGATGCCGGCCAAGACCCGGGTGTTTCTGGATATGCTGGAGGAGGCGTTCGACCGGCAGCTACCCTGATAGCGCCAATTACTTCAAATTGGCCATCATCTCGCCCAGCTTGACCGGACCGGCCGGCTGCCACGCGGGATTGAAGCTCATTGTGTCCTTCGGGAACAGCATGACCACGGTCGATCCCAGCAGGAATCGGCCCAGTTCATCGCCTTTTTTCAGCAAAATGTTCTGATCGTCGTACTTCCACTCGCAAATCTGCGGCGCGCGCGGTGGGTTGACGACGCCGTGCCAGACCGTGGCCATGCTGCCGACGATGGTGGCGCCGACCAGGGTCATGACGAACGGGCCGTTGGCGGTGTCGAACACGCACACGACGCGCTCGTTGCGGGCGAACAAGCCCGGAATGCCGCGCGCGGTGGTCGGATTCACCGAGAACAGCTCGCCCGGGACGTAGATCATGCGCGTCAGCTTGCCGTCGCACGGCATGTGGATGCGGTGGTAGTCGCGCGGGCTCAGATACAGGTTGGCGAAGCTGCCGTGCTGGAACTTGGCGGCCAGCGCGGCGTCGCCGCCGACCAGCGCGGTGGTGCTGAATTTGTGGCCTTTGGCCTGGAAGATCTGGTCGTCGTCGATCGCGCCGAACTGGCTGATGCGGCCGTCGACCGGACAGATGAAGTCGGCGTCGGCAAGCGGGCGGGCGTCCGGGCGCAGCGCGCGGGTGAAAAACTCGTTGAAGCTGGCATAGCTGGCAATGTCCGGGTTAAGCGCTTCGCCCATGTTGACGTCGTATTTGCCGACGAACCAGCGGATCAGGCGTGTGGTCATGGCGCCGCCCTTGGCCCCCGCCACGCGGCCGGCGAAGTTGGTCAACGCTCCCTTGGGAAGCAGGTATTGCGGCAGAACGGCAAGGCGGTCGGACACGATGGGATCCATACAAAAAAATAGCAATCGAGCATTATAGCGCCACCATCGGCGCGATCAGCCTATTCCTGCCAATTCGGACCTATTCATTTTTTCACTATTTATGTTTATGAAATTTCGCTAAACGTTCACAAGTTATCTTGGGTTAAGGAAACTTTTGGCCAAACCAAGGCATAATACCCGCTCCCCTCAGTCTCCCGATCGCCAATTTATGATGCCTGCCCGCCAACTCCGTTTGACGCAGACCGCTGCGGCCGTCCTATCCTTATGTCTCGCCGCCGGCGCCCATGCCGACATCGTGTCCTCCGCCGCCGAAAGCAGTGACGCGCCAGTCGCGGCCGACGGCAAGCCGGCGGCCGTTCAAGCCACCACCGTGCCGATGCAGACGGTGCGCATCAAAGGCAGCGCCGCCAGCTACGACGCGCGCCGCGATGATACCGCTAGCAAGATCGTCGTCGGCAGCGAGGAGATTCAGAAATATGGCGACACCTCGGTCAACGACGTCCTCAAGCGGCTGCCCGGGATCACCATCGGCGGCGCGGCGGGGCGCTCGGGCGGCGAAATCCGCATGCGCGGCCTCGGCGCGGGCTACACCCAGATCCTGATCAACGGCGAACGCGCGCCGGCCGGCTTTTCCATCGACAATCTGGCGCCCGACGTGATCGAGCGCATCGAGGTCCTGCGCGCGGCCAGCGCCGAGTTCAGCACGCAATCGATCGCCGGCACCATCAACATCGTGCTGAAGAAGAACGTCAAGCTGGATCAGCACGTGCTCAAAATCAGCGGCGCCAAGGGCAGTAAATTCAGCTCGCCGAGCGCCAGCATCCAGATGTCCGGCAAGGACGACAACATGTCCTACTCGGTTGGCGCCAATGCGTGGCGCTATATGTACAACCGCCTGACGCCGTCAATCGAGACCGGCACCGATGCCGCCGGCCTGCCGAACGTGGACCGGTCCGCCACCTGGCAGGACCAGGGCCGCTCGGACGGCATGAATTTGTCGCCGCGCATCAATTGGACCTTGGCCGGCGGCGACACGCTGACCTCGCAGACCTTCATCAATCTGAACAAGTTCGACAGCAACAGCCACGGCCGCACCACGGTGAACCTGGCCGGCGACGAAGGTCCGAACTACGACCGCATCGACAACACCTTCAGCAGCCACAACGGCTACGGCCGCACCGATCTGAACTGGGTGCACAAGATGGCCGAGGGCGCCAAGCTGGACATGAAGGTCGGCGTGTCCAGGAACCGCAACACCGGCATGTCGCTGCAACTGGGCGGCAACCGCGACGGATCGCCGAACCTGTACCGCACCGTGGCGTCGCACAGCGGCGAAACGGGATTCAGCACGCAGGGCAAGTACTCGACGCCGCTGACCTTCGGCACGCAGGCCGAGGGATCGGACGAAGCGCCGACCGAGCACGCGCTGGCGCTGGGCTGGGACGCCGGCGTTGTCGACCGCGACGATACCCGCATCCAGCGCGAGCTGCCGATCGCGGGCAGTCTGCCGCCCGACAACAACGACGAGGATTTTTCCGCCCGGGCCACCCGGCTGGCTTTCTACGGGCAAGACGAATGGAACGTCACGCCGCAATGGTCGATTTACACCGGCGTGCGCTGGGAAGGGTTGCAGACGGAGATCGAGGGCGCCAATCTCGAGCGCGTCACCCAGCGCTCGAGCGTGCTCAGTCCGTTGTTCCAGACGCTGTTCAAGCTGCCGAACAAAAAGGACCAGGTGCGCCTGGCGCTGACCCGCACCTACAAGGCGCCGACGACGGCCAACCTGGTGCCGCGTCGCTTCACCTCGGCCAACAACAGCCGCCTGGACCCGGACCGCCGCGGCAATCCGCGCCTGACGCCGGAAGTGGCGCTGGGCATCGACGCCTCGTTCGAGCACTATTGGGGCGACGGCGGCATGCTGAGCGCGAGCGCGTCGGTCCGCCGCATCGAGGATTATATGCACCAGGGCCTGGTCCAGGAGGGCGACCGCTGGGTGTCGACCATGATCAACGACGGCCGCGCCGAAACGCGCGGCATCGAGCTGGAGGTCAAGTTCCCGTTGCGCGCGGTGATGGACAAAGCCCCGGGAATCGATCTGCGCGCCAGCATCAGCCGAAACTGGTCGGAGGTGGACAGCGTGCCCGGTCCGGACAACCGCCTGGACCAGCAGGTGCCGCTGAGCGCCACGCTCGGCGTCGACTACAAGAGCCCGGACGGCATGCTCAGCACCGGCAGCAGCCTGAGCTTCCGCAACGGCGGCCTGGCGCGCCTGAGCGAAACGCAGAGCGCCTACAACTCGGTGCGGCGCGACCTCGACGTCTATGCCCTCGTCAAGCTGGACGCGCAAAACAGTTTGCGCTTTGCCGTGTCCAATTTGCTGGCGCAGGACTACACGACCGAAAGCGTGTATGCCGACGCCCGCGGCACGCTCAACCGCGCGTCGGTGGCCGACGGCGAGACCCAGTTCCGGGTGACGGTGGAGCGGCGCTTCTGATCGGGGCGCCGGGGCCGGTGGTATGATTCTTCGCTGAACTTCAGGCGCGGAAACACCGATGAAAATCCCCAAGAGCACGCTGGAACAATGGCAGGTGTTGCAAGCGATCGTCGAATGCGGCGGCTACGCGCAGGCGGCCGAGGCCTTGCACCGCAGCCAGTCGTCGATCAGTTACATGGTGGCCAAACTGCAGGAGCAGCTGGGCGTGGAACTGCTCGAAATCGACGGCCGCCGCGCCCGCCTCACGCCCAATGGCAAGGCGCTGCTGAACAAGGCGCGCGAGCTGCTCGGCGGCGCCTTTCAGCTCGAGCAACTAGCCGCCAGCCTGGCCGAGGGCTGGGAGCCGCAGGTGAGCATCGCCGTCGACAGCCTGTTTCCGGTCCAACTGCTGGTGCAGGTGCTGCGCGAGTTCGAGCCGTGGGCCCGGCACACGCGCGTCAACCTGGAAGAAACCGTCCTGTCCGGCTCCGAAGACGCGCTGGTGGAAAAGCGCGTCGACATCGCCATCGCCAGCCGCATTCCGGTCGGCTTCCTCGGCGATGCCTTGATGGATATCGAGTTTGTCGCCGTCGCCCATCCCTGTCACCCCCTGCACATGCTCGGCCGCGAGCTGGAGATGGACGACCTGACCCGCAACCTGCAAATCGTGGTGCGCGATTCGGGCACCTTGAATCCGCGCGACCACGGCTGGCTCAACACGGATCAGCGCTGGAGCGTGACCACTCCGCAAACCCGCATGGAGATGATCTGCAACGGTATCGGCTTCGGCTGGCTGGCCGACCACAAAATCCAGGCGCAGCTGGCGCAAGGCCAGCTCAAACCGCTGCCGCTGCGGGTGGGGCAGCGCCGCAAGCTGTCGTTGTCGCTGATTGTCGCCAATCCCGAGGCGGCCGGTCCGGCCGCGTGCAGGCTCGCCAATCTGATACGCAAGGTGGTGGCCGAAGGCATCGAATCACGTCCCCTGTGCGCATGAGCGTGGCGTGAACATTTAATCGGGCAAGCGCTCGGTCACCATTCCTTGCCGGTTTATTCCCACTGCCGTATTTGGCCGCATTCACGCCGGATTACCATTGTCCGGACTCGGGCAATGGTAATGACGGCGGCATGCCGTCACTATTCTTTATTACTGGACTGTCGATCCGGTTATCCGCCGGGACGCGTGATATCGGTCGCGTTTCGATTGCGCAGTTGTGGAAATTATTCATTTTTATCGTTATATTGGTATTTCTCACGCATATGTCTGGAGAATTAAGGCAAAGTTATGGTAAATTGCGTTTTATAAAATTCTCACACATTCTCACATGTGGTTTTTTAGTAACTAACCTGCCGATAAGAGGAACAAGATGACGACTTACCAAGAATACAAAGCCAAGATCGCCGAGCTCGAAAACCTGGCGGAAACCGCTCGCAAAAACGAAATCGCCAAGGCGAAAGAGCAAGTCACCGCCATCATGCGCGAGTATGGTCTGACCGTGGCCGATCTGGGCGCTGTGACCAAGGTCAAGCCGATCAAAACCCGCGCGCCAGTACCAACCAAATACCGTGACGACGCCACCGGCCAGACCTGGACCGGCCGCGGGCGCGCGCCAAAATGGCTCGAAGGCAAAGACAAAAATCAGTATCTGATTAAGTAATTCGTCGGAAGCCGGTGTTTGTGGTTTATCCCCGATAAACCCGCACCGGCTTTTGTTTTCGGATACCCCCGACTGGCATAAGGGATGCCATTGCGGCGCCGCACGAATACTCAGCCGTCGTCACCAGCCATGTTTCGCCGTCGTCACTCGATCGCCGGCCCCCGAAAACAACCATCGCCACCCGCGCGCGCGTTGCTTTTGTGATGAAAGTAGCGCTGGTTTCTCCGGTCTTTCACGCTTCCCACAAGTCATGCCTGCCGACCCCGGCTGTTTCGTGAGATGATAATGGCATGTCGTCAATTCCCTTATTCCCGCTGAATACAATCCTGTTTCCGGATGGACATTTGCCATTGCAAGTGTTCGAAGTGCGCTATCTCGATATGATCAAGCGCTGCATCGCCCGTGGCGAAGAGTTCGGCGTCGTTTCGCTGGTCGAGGGAACCGAAATCCGGGTGCCGGACAAGCAGGAGACCTTGTCCGATGCCGGCACGATGGCGCGCATCGTCGACTGGACCGCGCCGTTGCCGGGACTGCTGCAAATATCGTGCATCGGCACCACGCGCTTCCAGGTCAAGTCGGCCGAGCAGCTCAAGCACGGCTTGTGGATGGCGGAAGTCGACACCGTCGCCGAGGACATGGTGGTGCCCGTGCCCACCGAGCAGCAGGATGTCGCCAACGCGCTTGGCGCGCTGATCCGCTCGCTGCAAAAGAAACAGATATCGACCGCCAAGATGCCGCTGGCGCCGCCGTACCGGCTCGACGAAGCCGGCTGGGTCGCCAATCGCTGGTGCGAGCTGCTGCGGCTCGATCTGGAGGAGAAGCAGCGCTTGCTGCTGCAGGAAAACCCGGTGCTGCGGCTGGAGCTGATCCAGGACGTGTTGAGCGAGAACGGCCTGCTGGACTGATTCGGTCGCCGATGGCTCCATCGCCCGGTGCGGGTCTGGATCTGTCGGCACCGCGCCGCCGCTGCTACACTCGGGCATTGTCCATCCGCCCAGCCAGCCACGCCATGTATTTGCCCGCCGCCTTTGCCGAAGACCGCCTTGAAGTCCGCCACGGCTTGATGCGCGCCTATCCGCTCGCCACCCTCATCCTGGCCGACGCCGACGGCGTCACCGCCGACCTGATTCCCTTCCGTGGAAACCGTCCGATGCCCCGGCCGATTTTTTGGCCGCGAACATGAAGGCCATCGTCGGTATCGAGATAGCCATCGACAGTTTGATCGGCAAATGGAAAGTCAGCCAGAATCGCGGCGAGCCGGATCGGCGCGGCGTGGTGGAGGGATTGCGGAAGCGCTCGGATGGCGCGATGGCGTCGTTGGTCGCCGAGCGCATCGCCAAGGCCTGAGCCACCCGGGCTAGCCGGCGTGGGCCCCGCTGGCGTCGTCCAGCGCGTGGATGCGCACCGACCACATGACGCCGACGGCCAGCAGCACCATCGCCGCGACCTCCAGCCCGCGCGGCGGCTGCTGCTTGTAGATAAACCCGTACAACAGCGCGAACAGCGTCTCGAACAGGATCAACTGGCCCGACAACGTCAGCGGCACCTTGCGGCTGGCGACATTCCACAGGTGGTTGCCGATCACCGACGCCCCCAGCGCGAGCAGTCCGTTGACGATCCAGAACAGCGTCCAGTCGCGCCCACTGGCCACCGCGCCGGCGCCGGTGACGTCGGCATGGAACACGGCCAGCATCGGCAGCGCGATGACCAGCGCGATCAAGCCGCTCGATACGCCATACAGCGCCGACCACTCGCCGCTGCTGAAATGCGGATTGCGCTTCAGGTAGCGCGCGTTGTCGACCGAATACCAGGTCCAGCATAGCAGCGCGCCGACCGCGCACAATACGCCGAGCAGCTTGTCGGCCAGCGGCGCGCCGTGGCCGGGGTCGTGGGTGAAGACGTCGAGGTTGATGCAGGCGATGCCCGCCGCCACCAGCAGCAAGGGCAGCATCAGCTGCTTGAGCGGCACCGCGCCGTGATCCTTTTGTCCCATCAGGGTGACCGATATCGGCAGCACGCCGATGATCAGCGAGGTCGCCGACACGCCGGCCAGCTGCACGCCCAGCGCGAGCAGCATGTAGTAGACGATGTTACCGGCCAATGCGTGCTTGATCATCGCGATGACATCGCCGCGATCGAGGCGGCGCAGCAGCGCGGGCAGGCGTGGCAGCATCAGCCCGGCGGCGATGACGCCGTAGGCGATGTAGCGCCCGCAGGCCATTTCCAGCGCGGTGAAGGACGTCAGGAACGCCGGCACGATGAACACCATGCCCCACATCGCCCCGGCCAGCAGACCGCATAAGACGCCTTGCCACATCGCTTGGCTCCTTTTGTTCGTCAGTAGAGAGTGCAGAGCCACCAGGCGGCGGCCACGTTGACGGCGACGCTGCACGAGAAGGCGATCTGGAACGAGGTCTTGGCGGTTTTATGGCGCAGCCAGCGCTGCGCCAGCAGGCCGCCCGGCCAGCCGCAGGCCAGCCCCAGTAGCAGCAAGGTGCGCTCCGATATGCGGCGGCGCCGTTCGACCGCGGCCGATTTATCGGCGGCATAGACGATGAAGCACACCACGCTGGCGACGCCGTACACCGACGCCAGCCAAAGCAACAGCATCGGCAGCATGGGAGGCGCGAAGGACGCGCCGTCCGGCGTCACCGGGATCAGAAGTAGCGCAGGCCGAGGGCGGCCTTGACTTCATCGGCGGTCTGCGCGGCCACTTCGCGCGCGCGCATCGTGCCTTCCTTCAGCATCTGCATAATGTAGCCGTGGTCCTTGGCCAGTTCCTCGCGGCGCGCGCGGATCGGCGCCAGCATCTCCTGCAGCACCACTTCCAGGCGCTTCTTGACGATCGAGTCACCCAGGCCGCCACGCACGTAGTGGGCTTTCATTTCCTCGAGCTTGTCCTTTTCGGGATCGAAGGCGTCCAGGTAGATGAAGGCGACGTTGCCCTCCAGGTGGCCCGGATCTTCGACGCGCAGGTGCAGCGGATCGGTATATACCTTTTTGACGGCGGCGGTGATCTCGGCGGCGGTGGCGCCCAGGTTGATCGTGTTACCCAGCGATTTGCTCATCTTCGCCTTGCCGTCGGTGCCCGGCAGGCGGCCGATCTCCGGCACCAGCGCTTTGCACTCGACCAGGATGTCCTTGTTGGCGATGCGGTTAAAGCGGCGCACGATTTCGTTGGTCTGTTCGATCATCGGTATCTGGTCTTCGCCGACCGGCACGATGGAGGCCTTGAACGCCGAGATGTCGGCCGCCTGCGAGGCCGGGTAGGTCAGGAAGCCGGCCGGGATGTCGCGCTCGAAGCCGCGCAGCGCGATCTCGGTCTTGACGGTCGGGTTGCGTTCGAGGCGCGCCACGGTGACCATGTTCAGGTAGTAGAAGGTCAGTTCGGCCAGTTCCGGGATCTGCGACTGGATCAGGATCGTCGATTTGGTTGGGTCGATGCCGACCGCCAGGTAGTCCAGCGCCACTTCCACCACGTTGCGGTGCACCTTGTTGGTGTCGTCCATGTTGTCGGTCAGCGCCTGGGCGTCGGCCAGCATGATGAACTGCTTGTAGTCGTGCTGGTAGGCGACGCGGTTGCGCAGGCTGCCGACGAAGTGGCCCAGGTGCAGGGGGCCGGTCGGGCGGTCGCCGGTCAGGATCACGGTGGGACCCTTGGCGGCGGTGGCGGCTGGCGCCGAGGCGATAACTTGGGACTGGTCAGGCAGACTCATCAGAGGGTTCCTTTACGTTGCCCCCTCCGGCGCGACGAATAAAAAACGCCACCAGAAGAGGGCGGCGTTGATAAAAATATCACATCACTATGGGTAGACAGTGGCCGCGTGCTAGGAGCGGCGCCAAGTCAGGCGGGCATGAGGTGTGGTGGAAAAAATCATGCGCGTATGGTTGCAGTTCGGCGGCGGTCTGTCAAGGTCCGGCCGGGAACCAAACGTGGGCGGGGCTGGTCTAAATAAGAAAGGGGAATAATATGGCGAACAACTTCAATTCGGTTGAGTTTATGGACACGTTAATTGAGGGGGGCTTCCCAGACAAGCAAGCGAAGGCGCTGGCATCGGCGATGTTTCAGCTAATCGACAGCCATCTCGTCACCAAGAGCTATCTGGACATGAAGCTCACCGAGTTGCGCGCCGAATTTCGCGCCGAGCTGGCCCAGCTCAAGTCAGAGTTAATGCTATGGATGTTCACCATCCTCGTTATACAAACTGGCGCAACGGCTTTGCTGTTCAAATTCCTGCACTGAAGGCTGTTTCATTGCGGAATCCGCATTCCATCAGGTAGTATTGCCCATCTTGCAAGGCAATCCCTTTTGGAGTCTCCATGCGTCGTCCCGTCGTTGCCGTATTGTCCGCGTTGTTGTCCTCTTTGATCATTCCCGCCGCTGTGGCGCAAACAGCGCCCATGGCGCCCGATATCCCGTCCAAATTCGAGGCCGACATCCCCGGCGCGGACTACGTCAAGCGCGACGTCATGATCCCGATGCGCGACGGCGTTAAACTCCACACCGTCATCGTCATCCCCAAGGGCGCGCAGCACGCGCCCATCGTCCTGACCCGCACCCCGTACAACGCCAGCGGCCGCGCCCAGCGCAACATCAGCCCCAGTATCGCGGCCACCGTCGGCCAGGGCGACGAAGTGATTGTGGGCGCCGGCTACATCCGCGTGTTCCAGGACGTGCGCGGCAAGTACGGTTCCGAAGGCGACTACGTCATGACGCGCCCCCTCAAAGGCCCGCTCAACGACACCCGCACCGACCACTCAACCGATGCCTGGGACACCATCGAGTGGCTGGTCAAGAACATCCCCGAGACCAACGGCAAGGTCGGCATGATCGGCTCCTCGTACGAAGGCTTCACCGTGCTGATGGCGCTGGCCGATCCGCATCCCGCGCTGAAGGTTGCCGTGCCGATGAGCCCCATGGTCGACGGCTGGCGCGGCGACGATTGGTTCCACAACGGCGCCTTCCGCATGCCGAGCGTGGGTTACATCGCCAGCCAGACCAGCGCCAAGGGCCGCGGCAATGCGCTCGCCACCGGCGTCTATGACGATTATGAAGGCATGCTGCGCGCCGGCTCGGCGGCCGATTACGCGAAACAGTTCGGCCTCGATAAACTGAACTACACCCGCAAGCTGTTCGAGCACCCGGCCTACGACAGCTACTGGCAGCACCAGGCGCTGGACAAGATCCTCGCCAAGCGCGCGCTCAAGGTGCCGACGATGACGGTGGTCGGCTACTGGGACCAGGAGGACATCTACGGCGCCTACGCCACCTACGCGGCGGTCGAACCGCAGGACAAGGCGAACAACAAGAACTTCCTGGTGGTGGGGCCGTGGCGCCACAGCGGCGTCAATTACGAGGGTTCGAGCCTGGGCGCGCTCAAGTTCACCGGCGACACCGCGCTGGAATTCCGCCGCGACGTCATGCAGCCGTTCCTGGATCAATACCTGAAGGATGGCGCGCCGGCCGCCGACACGCCGCCGGTGCTGTTCTACCAGACCGGAATTAATCGCTGGCAGCGCCTGCAGCAATGGCCGCTGGCCTGCGCCGAAGGCTGCGCGGCGCCGCTCAAACCGATCTATCTGAAGCCGGATTTCAAACTGGGCTTCGAAGCGCCGCAGGGCGCGGGCGGCGACAAGACAGGCGCCTACGACGAATATGTCTCCGACCCGGCCAAGCCGGTGCCGTTCGTCGCGCGTCCAGTGCGCATGGGCGATGCGAACGTTTGGCGTCCATGGCTGGTCAGCGACCAGCGCGGCGTTTCCGACCGCACCGATGTCCTGAGCTACGTCACCGAACCGCTCAAGGCGCCGCTGCGGATCGCCGGCGCGGCGATGGTCAACCTGTTCGCTTCGACCACCGGCACCGACGCCGACTGGGTGGTCAAGCTGATCGACGTCTACCCGGACGAGGTGCCGTCGCAGCCGGAGCTGGGCGGCTACCAGCTGGGCATCGCCATGGACATCTTCCGTGGCCGCTACCGCAACAGCCTGGAAAACCCGTCGCCGATCACCGCCAACGCGGTCGAAAAGTACCGCTTCGCGCTACCGAACGCCAACCACGTCTTCCTGCCGGGCCACCGGGTGATGGTGCAGATCCAATCGAGCTGGTTCCCGCTGTACGACCGCAATCCGCAAACCTATGTTCCGAACATCTTCCACGCCAAGGCGGGCGACTACAAAAAGGCGACACTGAAGGTGTACCACGCCGGCGCGCAAGCCAGCGCGATCGAGCTGCCGGTGGTGCAGGAGAAGTAAGCGCGGGCAACGCGCCCCGCGCTAGCGCGGACGCACGTTGCCGTTCAATAGCTCCGCGCTGAAGTAGCGCAGGTAGGTATCCATCACCTGGCTGGACTTGGCCATCTTCTCCAGCGCCTCGTGCAGCTTGCGCTGGTCGTCCTTGTCCAATGCGCGCGAGATGTAGGCGCCGCTGTGTTTCCATGGCAGTTCCGGGATCGCCTCCACCCGCAGCCGCTGCTCCATGCCTTGCACGCGCGGTTCGCCGCGGATGGCGCCGGCGATCAGCGTTGGCCCCAGGATGGTCAGGTCGACCGCGCCCGCGTGCAGCAGCCGCGCCACCGCCGTTGTATCGACCTCGCTGAACAAACGTCCCTGCTTGCCCAGTTCCGTGACCAGCGCGGTGTATTCCTCGCCGTAGTCGAAACCGCGCACCACGGCCACCCGCAGCTCGCGCCGTGCCAGCAGCTCGCGGGCGCTGGCGATGGGCGCGCGGTCGCCGACGATGGAGATGAGCATGGGGCGGTTGTTAATCATCGGGACGAAGGTGCCAAGCTTGTCGCGTTCCGGGGTGCGCGTCGCCGGCAGCAGGATGTCGGCCTGGCCGACCCGGTACAGCGCCACCAGGCGCGCGCGCGGCACCACGGTGAAGACGAATTTGCAGCCGCTTTTGCGCGACATCTCGCGCAGCAGATCGGGGAAGATGCCTTTGATCTCCGGCCCCTCGACGATCACGCCCGAGCCGCTGGCCGAAACGGGAACGGCGATATCGCGCGAGCAGCCGGCGGCCGCGTGCGGCGGCAGCAGCGCAGGCAACAGCACGGCCAACGTGGCCGCGAGCAAACGCCTCGTCATGATTTGCTCTCCATGCGGTGACTGCCGAAGTAGCGACGCGCCACCACGATCGCCGCCGCCTGCATCGCCGCGCAGACGAAGAAGGTGGTGCCGATGCGCCAGTCGCCGGCCGCCAGGTGGCTGACTTTGCCGAGGATGGCGGCGCCGATCAGCGGCATGAAGATCACGCCGATGCTGCTGATCGACTGCAGGGATCCCATCAACTCGCCCTGTTGGTCGTGCGGCGTTTGTTTGGAGATGATGGCCTGCAGCGCCGGGCCGACGGCGAACGCCAGCACATTACACAGGATCAGCACATACATCATCCAGCCGTGGGTGGCCAGGCCGTACAGCAGATAGGTCACGCAGCCCGAGGTCAGTCCCAGCAACGACAGGCGGATTTCGCCCAGGCGTTTGATCAACACCCCCAGCAGGCCGGCCTGCACCACGGCGGCGGTGACGCCGACGCAGAACAGCGCCGCGCCGTTCTGGCCCGGCGTCCAGCCGAAGCGGAAGGTGGTGTACAGCACCCAGGTGGTCTGCAGCATCATCTGGGCGCAGGTGACCAGCGCGAAGGTGACGATCAGGCCGCGGATGTCCCGGCGGCGCGCCAGCTTGACCAGCGCGGTGAAGGGATTGATCTTGGCGATGCTGAACGGCGCGCGGCGCGACGGCGGCAGCGACTCGGGCACGGCGAAGTAGCCGTAGGCGAAATTGGCCGCCGACAGCGCGGCGGCGACGTAGAACGGCAGGTGCAGGTCGACGCTGCCCAGCAGGCCGCCCAGCATCGGCCCGCAGATGAACCCCAGGCCGAACGCGGCGCCGACCTTGCCGAAGCTTTTGGCGCGGTTGTCCGGCGTCGAGATGTCGGAGGCGTAGGCCGACGCCACCGACATGCTGGCCGACGACATGCCGCCGATGACGCGGCCGATGAACAGGCAGGCCAGGTTGGGCGCCCACGCCGTGGCCAGGAAGTTGACGCACATGCCGGCCATCGAATACAGCAGCACGGGACGGCGTCCGACACGGTCGCTGAAGGCGCCCAGCATCGGCATGAAGACAAACTGCATCAGGCCGAAGGTGGCGCTCAGGATGCCGAACCAGTAGGACTGGTCGTCGCGCGAGCCGGTGAATTCGCCCACCAGCAGCGGCAGCACCGGCACGATCAGGCCGATGCCCAGCATGTCGATGAAAACGCAAATGAGGACGAAGTTCAGATTGCCCGGCGCCGGCGGCGTCGCGGCGGTGGGCGCGGCGGGCGCCGCCGAGTCAGGGTAGGTCATAAGCATGGGACGACGCGAAGTCGGGGCGCAAAGTCATGAAGCATGGTCACGAAAGAGGGGGGAACGCAAGGTCAGGGCGCCGCCGGACTGGCGGCCCATTCGGCGATGAAGTTGTCGCGGAAGGCCGTCAGCTCGTTCAGGCGCGTTTGCGCCAGGCGGCGGCCGGCGGCGGTCTGCATCTTGCCGGGCAGGGTGGCCAGCTTGGTGTCGATGTGGTCCAGCGCATAGGCTTTTTCATCGAGCTCGCGGTGCAGCGCCATCGGGTCGTCGGCGTGCGCCAGCGCGGTGCCCATGCGGCCGGCCGTATAAAACAGCCGCGCCAGGCCGACCGCGCCAAGGGCGTCGAGGCGGTCGGCGTCCTGCACGATCTTCGCTTCGATGGTCTCGGGGCGGATGCCGGCCGAAAAGCTGTGGCTCTCGATGGTGTGGGCGACGGCTGCCAGTTTATTCGGCGGGAAGTCGAGTTCCGCCAACTGGCGGCTCGCCAGCAGCGCCGCCTTGCGCGAGGCCAGGTGGCGTTCCGGATCGTTCTTGGGCAGGTTGACCAGGTCGTGCAGGTAGCAGCCGGCCAGCACGATCAGCGGATCGGCCTCGGGATAATCGTCCAGCAGCAGGGTGGCGTTGCGCCAGACGCGGTGCAGGTGGTTGGTGTCGTGCGCTCCATCGGCCCCCTGGGCGGCGCTGGCCAGAGCGACCAGGCGCGGGTGCCAGCTGTTCAGCAAGCTATTCATCGTTCTCCCGTGACGTATCAGACGATTGATTTTTTAATCATACAGCCTGCCGCCATGGTTGTGCAGCCGAACGGGGTCCAGGACAAAAATTGTTTGCTTGCTAAGTAGTCACCATACTTATAAGAAATCTAATTTTGAAAAAGCAACTGTCTTATTTGTTGCTTTGCCGCATTTTGTTGCTGCTATAAATCTTGACTTGAGGTAACATTGGGGCAATAAATTTAGCAATGAAGGAACCCAAATGTCCAGCAACGTCAGCGAATTGCGCGCCAACATCACCGCCAGCGAGTATCTGGCTTTTACTCTTGGTCAAGAAGAGTACGGCATCGATATACAAAAAGTCAGCGAAATCCGCAGCTACGAGACACCCACGCGCATCGCCAATGCGCCGGAATTCGTCAAGGGCGTCGTCAACCTGCGCGGCATCATCGTGCCGATCGTCGACATGCGCATCAAGTTCAACCTCGGCACCCCGACCTATGATCAATTCACCGTCGTCATCATCCTGAACATCGGCCACCGCGTGGTGGGCATGGTGGTGGACCGCGTCTCCGACGTGACTACGCTGCTGCCGGAACAAATCAAGCCGGCGCCGGAAATCGGCTCGGCGCTCAACACCGACCATATCGTCGGCCTGGGCACCTTGGATGAGCGCATGCTGATCCTGGTCGATATCGACAAGCTGATGTCGAGCGCCGACATGGGCCTGATCGAAAACACCGCGCTGGCCGCGTAATCGATCTTCCTCAACGCGGGCACGCCCGATGCTGACCCAATTCGCACGATAGTTTTGATCAAAAGGGACAAGAATGAACATGTTGGAAAACATCAGCATCGGCAAACGACTGGCGTTTGGCTTCACCGTTATCCTGGCGTTCGCGATGCTGATCACCGGCATCAGCGTCTGGCGCCTGCAGGGCGTGGCCTCGGCCACCGCCGACATGATGCAGGTGCCGCTGGCCAAGGAGCGCATGATCGGCGATTGGTCGAGCAATATTGATAGCGCTATCCGACGCACCACCGCGATCGCGCGCAGCACCGACACCACGCTCGGTCCATATTTCGCTGACGAAGCCAAGGCGTCGTCGGCCAAGTCGAGCGATTACCAGAAGAAGATCGAGGCCTTGATCGTCGACGCCGACGAGAAGGAACTGTTCGCGCGCATCGGCGAGCAGCGCAAGATCTACCTGTCCTCGCGCGAGAAGCTGACCAAGTTGAAGGCGGCCGGCGAGCTTGAGGAATCCAACAAGGTCTTCGAGACCGTGTTCCGTCCCTGCACCGTCGCTTATCAGGCGCTGGTCGCCGATCTGTTGAAGATGCAGCGCGCGAAGATCGACGCCACCGCCGCCCACATCGACGCCGTCGCCGCCAGCAGCCGCAATTTGCTGTACGTGCTGGCCGCGCTGGTGCTGACCTTCGGCGTGGTGTGCGCATGGCTGCTGACGACCGGTATCACCCGTCCGCTGCGCGAAGCGGTGGTGGCGGCGCGGCGTGTCGCCAGCGGCGACCTGACCGGCCATATCGACGCCAGCGCCAAGGACGAAACCGGCCAGCTGCTGGCCGCGCTGAAGGAAATGAACGCCAGCCTGCTGGGCATCGTCACCGAGGTGCGCAGCGGCACCGACCATATCACCACCTCTTCGAGCGAGATCGCCGCCGGCAACCAGGACCTGTCGCGCCGCACCGAGCAGCAGGCCGGCGCGCTGGAGGAAACCGCGTCGTCGATGGAGGAGCTGACGTCGACCGTCAAGCACAACGCCGACAACGCCCGCCAGGCCAACCAGTTGGCCGCGTCGGCCGCGCAGGTCGCCGTCAAGGGCGGCGCCGTGGTGGCCGAGGTGGTCGGCACCATGGATTCGATCAACGAGTCGTCCAAGCGCATCGTCGACATCATTTCGGTCATCGACGGCATAGCCTTCCAGACCAATATCCTGGCCTTGAACGCGGCTGTCGAAGCGGCGCGCGCCGGCGAGCAGGGACGCGGCTTCGCCGTGGTGGCGTCGGAAGTGCGCAACCTGGCGCAGCGTTCGGCGTCGGCCGCCAAGGAGATCAAGGCGCTGATCGGCGACTCGGTCGACAAGGTCAACCAGGGTAGCCGCCTGGTGGCCAACGCCGGCGTGACGATGGAGGAAATCGTCAGCAGCGTGCACCGCGTCAGCGACATCATCTCCGAGATCACCGCCGCCAGCACCGAGCAAAGCGCCGGCATCAACGAAGTCAATCAGGCGATCGGCTCGATGGACGCGGTCACGCAGCAGAACGCCGCGCTGGTCGAGGAAGCGGCGGCCGCCGCCGAATCGATGCAACAGCAGGCGGCGGCGCTGGCGCAAATCGTCAGCGTATTCAAGGTCAACGACTCGGCAAGGCCGTACCAGCCGATCAAGGCCACCGCCCCCGCGCGTCGTCTAAACCCCGTAGGGCGGATTAGCGCAGCGTAATCCGCCAATGCATGCGCCACACCGGCGCATACATCGGCCGATCACAGCGCGCCGGCTATGGCCAACTGCGACAACCGGTCCGCGTCCCCATTCCGGTGACGCGGCACCCACAGCAAGCTCACAGCTCCCAGTGGCCCCAATAAATCCATCACGCGCATCCGGTGCGCCTCCAGCCCCTTGGCGCCGTGTCCGGCGGCAATCGCCTCCACGCTGAGATTGACGTCGTCGACCACCACCCGGCTATCGCCGTACACCACCAAATCCGTCGCGCCCAATCGCAGCGCCGCCTCCAGCAGCGCGGTCAGCGCCAGGTACTCCGCCTCGCCGCTATTGCCATGACCCGCACGGCGGCTGATCTCCAAGCGTTCCCCCGCAGGCCCGCATAGCAGCGCGCCGATACCGATCTGTCCCGGATTGGGATGCGCCGAACCGTCGAACCACCCGCGCCAGGCATCGCCCGCCGGCTGCATGCGCGCCAGGCGGTGCGCCTCTTTCTGCGCCTTCTCCCGCGTCCTGGCGGCGCGCAGCGATTCGTCGCGCTGGCGCGCCTGCGCCCGTTCGTCCAGCAAACGAGGCAAACCCGCCACGCCCGCGACCCCGGTCAACACCTGGCGCAGCGCGTCGGCTTCCGTCAACCGCATCCGCGCCGCCAAACGACGAGCGGCCACGCGCTCGCCCTTGTAGGCGGCCGTGGCCAGCTGTTCAAAGCCGGTTTCGCTCATCGGCGCGTCGATCAGTCGCGACGCGGATTGTCGGGACGGTGGTCGAAGCGGTTCGGTACCCCGTCGCCATCGCGGTCGCGGTCATACCGGTTCGGCACCCCATCGCGATCGCGGTCGCCGCGGCCGCCGTTGCGGTAATCGTTGCGGTGGTCGCCCCGATGGTCCCCACGGTAGTCGCGGTTGTCATGACGGTCGTAGCGGTTCGGGATGCCGTCATGATCGCGGTCGCCGTTCGGACCGCGCTCCCAGCGGCCGTCCTGTCGTTCCCAGCGGCCGCCATGTTCGATCCAGCGTGGCTGGGCGTAGACGTAACCGGGGCGGGCGCCGACCCAATTACCGCCCACCCAGATATGGCGGTTGCCGCGCCAGTCCCAATAACCTGGCGTCCAGACATAGCCGGCGCGCGGCGGCGGCACGACTTCATAGCGCGGCGGTGGCGGTGCGACGGTGATGTAATCGACCTGCACCGGACGCGAGTCCACGGTGACCCAGCCGCCCTGGTCGAGGCGCCAGCCGCCATTGTCGCGTATCCATTCGGCGCGGCGGTATTGCGCGCCACGGCGTTCGGCTTCCCAGCGGCCGGCGGCCCACACGTGGCGATGACCGTCCCAGTTCCAGTAACCGGGCGCCCACACATAACCGCGCCGGGCGACCGGAACGCTTTCGAAGCGCGGTGGCGGCGGGGCGTCCCCGATGACGATGCTCAGGCCGACCTGCGCGGACGCGGTGGCGGGAGCGAAAGCGGCTGCGCTCAGCGCGAGCATGGCGGCGGCAAAAATAGTGTGCGAGCGTTTGATCATGATGTTCTCCTGGGCTGCGTCGATTGCGTGCGTCGATTGCGGCGCATGGACGAACTATATCAAGCGTCGATGGCGGGGGCGCCGAATGATGCAACTTTTTACATATGACACAAAGATCCGGAGACGATTTGTACGCTGGCGGACGGATAGGACGTGTGCGTGGGGAGGGGCGGTGCGCGGGGGGCGTGGAGTTGGCCGGCTTCGCCTGTTACGCGTCGGTGGGAATGCGCGTACAGGCGAAGGGGTGGCGCGAGTTCAAATCTTGGTCGACGTGGTGACGTCGGCGGCAAGCTTGGTGTTGTTTTCGTCGATGAGCATTTGCTGTTTTTGCTCTGGGGTCAAGCGCTTGGCGCTGACGACGACCACTTGCATTTCCTGTGCCGCCACTGGCTCTTGCACCGGAGGTTGCAACGCATAGTCGGCGGCGAAGACCAGGCCAAGGGTGATGATGAAAACGGCTTCGAAGTTTTTCAGGACGTTCATTTTGCTTCCTTTCGGTGGTTAAAAGTGTGTTTCGATGTGCTCACTTTATGCAAAGCGCCGTCAAGGCGCCATGGGATTGCGACGAGCCGCGTTTTTCGCGGCGCGAACTGCGAATAGGCGCGATGAGCCCGTTGAGGCCGCCAGTTTTCGCCGGCCCTCCGCTAAGGCTGGGGAGAGACCGTCCACCAGCGCGAGGGCCATATGCCGCCATTCATCAGCACTTTTCTGCAAGCTTGGGCCGAGCGCCACCGCGCGCGCCGCCGGCGGGCCAACCTGCGCGCCGGCGCCCGTGGCGACTCGGCCAACCAGAACCGCCCGGCGCTAAAGCTGATCCGTTCCGATGCCGATACCGCTCCCACTGGTCCCAAGCCCGGGACGCGCCGCGCCGTCTGGATCGTGGTCGCCGCCGCCGGCATCGCCACCGGTGGCGGCGCGGTGATCGCCGGCCACGCGCGGCATTTGGCGGCCGCCACCGCCAGCACGCCGGAGGCGGCCAACAACGTACGCGCCGCCAACGCCTATCAATCCGTCCTTCCCGGAATCGCCTTCACCGTGCCGTCGCAGCCGGGCATCGCCACCAGCCTTCACCCGGGTGGCGTGTTGCTGGTGGCTGCGGGCATGCAAGCCGCGCCGGCGGTGCGGGTGGACTTGTGCAGCCAGCTGCGCGACCCCACCGGGAAAGACGGGCGGCTGCTGCCGCTGCGGATCGGTTACAGCTTCGACGACGTCAAGCGCTGGGTCGCGCGCAATCAGGAGGCCGACGTGCACATCGCGCTGCGCAACGTGCTGCTGGTGTCCGACGGCGGCGCGGGCGCGAACGCGATGCCGGAAGTGCAAATCGAGGGCACCGCGCGCGCCGACTTCACCGATCCCCTCGGCGAACCGCTGCAACTGAAATGGAACAGCCGCCGGACCGACGTGCGCTGGCTGAGCGACGCCAGTCTGGGCCAGGTCGAACAGGGCGCCAGCGGCCAGGTCGCGCTGCGCCAGCAAGGCTGGCTGCTGTGGGGCGCGGCGTCGGCCTTGCGCATCGAACGGCGGGCCAACGTCCTGTGTCCGCAGGCCGGCGAACTGCTGGTGCAGATGTACCGGCCGGCGGCTGATACTGCCGCCGGCGCGGATTCCGCGCTGGTGACTGCGTTCCCGGCACGCGGCAAGGCGGTCGGCGCGTATCTGGCGGCAGGGCGCTATCAGGTGCCCGCATCGGCGCCCGGCGCGCTGGAAGACCAGGCGCTGTTCCTGGCGCTGCAGGAGCATGGGCTGGTGCGGCTGAACGCCGCCGGCACCATCGAACTGGCGCCGCGCGACCTGCCGCAATGGCTCGCCGCCGACGCGCCCGCGCGCGCAGCGGAGCTGTCGGATTGGAAGCAAGTCAAAGCCGATGCGGCCACCACCAAATTATTCAAGCGCCTCTACCACCAGGCCGATGGCGCCTACGTCCGCCAGCAAATCGACATCTACAATAGCGAGCGCCGGCTGCTGGCCTGGCGTGTCAAGGCGCCCGCAGGCATGGCGCTGGACTGGAACGCCAGCGTGGCCGGGCCGTCGGGCGCCGGCGGCGCCCCCGTGATGGTGGCCGTCACGAGCCAGATGCCGGTCGCCGCCTCGCGCCTGTTCGCGTCGCTGCCGCAGGGCTGGCAGCCGTGGACCCGTGTCGCCCGCTGGCCGCAGGCGGGCGAGACGCCCGGCGGCAGGCCGCTGCTGCGTCTGACGCTGGCGCTGCCGCGTCCCGCGACCGGCGGCGAAGTGCTGCGGATGATGGTGGCGGGGCGGGTGGAAGGCGGCGTCTCCGGCGCCAGCGTGCAAACGGCGGCCGCCTGCACCGGCCGCGCGTGCGCGGCCAAGGGCGACGTGCAGGAACTGACGCTGGCACTGCAAGCCGGCGCCCGCAACGTGTCGCTCGAGCTGCGGCCGCTCGATTTCAACGCGCCGGAAGACCAGAAATACCGCCACCTGCGCGTCGCCGGCGGCCGGGTTGGCTGGCAGGCGCTCGCTTTGAACGACCGCGCAGCCGGTCCTTCCCAAGCCGCGGCGCCAGCGCCAGTCACGCTGGAGGACCGCAACGGCACGCCGCTGTGGAATGACGGTGCGCCAACGCAGCCAGCCATCGATGCCGGGCTGGCGCCGCTGCTGGGCGTCGGTCCGGAACACGCCAACAGCGTCGCCGGCATGCTGGCGCGGCTGCCGTCGGCGGGCGCACAGGTGGCCGCCAGGCTCGCGCTCGACCTGCCGTTGCAGGCGCTGGGCCAGCGCATCCTCGATTGCGTCGGCATGCGCCAGGGGCGCTGGGATGGCAAGGGTTGCGTCGGCGGCCAGGCCGCACCCGAAGGCCGTCACGCGGGACTTGTGATCCTCGATACCGAAACCGGTGACGTGTTGGCAGCCGCCGGTGCCGGCGCGGGAGAGCTTAACAGCGGCAACTGGGCCGAGGTGCGCGATTTCGACCGCACCAGCCCAGCGCGCAGCCCCCTGCGCCTGCCTGCTTTGCAGCACGACGGCGGCGCCCATCAGAGTCCGGGTTCCACCTTCAAGGTCGTCAGCGCGCTTGGACTGGAGATGGCCGCCAGGACCGATCCGCAGATCGATGCGCTGTTGGGCGGCATGCCGCTGCCCGCCATCAACCGCCTGGCATCGCAACGGGGCTTCGGCTTCCAGACCGACGCCGCCACCTATCCGCTCAATCCCAAGTTGGCGCACATCACCAACTATCGCGAACAAAGCCTGGACCGGCGCGCGCAGGAGGGACGTCTGGGACTGGCTCAGGCGCTCACCTACAGCCTCAATACCTGGTTCGCCTGGTCCGGCGAATTGAGCGACCGTAGCCTGTTCGGCCGTGCCGACGGCGGTGCGCCCGACTTGCAGGCGCTGGACGCGGACGCCCTCGATAGCGTGCGGCCGATCGTGGCGGCCGCGCACCGCCTCGGCTTCGAGCAGGCCATGCGCCTGGATGGCGGGTTGCTGCCGGCGGATTTCAACTGGCGTAGCTGGGATGCGCTGCAAGCCACGCCGGCCCACATCGACACCATCCACACCCGCCACGAGCTGCGGCAGATGGCGATCGGCCTGCGCATGCAGGTGACGCCGCTGCAAATGGCACTGGCGTCGGCGGCGGTCGGGCAGGGCAAGGTGGTGGCGCCGCGCATGTTGCTGTCGCTCGATGGCACGGATAGCACGGTGCCGGCCATGAAGCCGGTCGGCGTCCGCCTGGACCGCATCAAGGCCGGCATGAAGGGCGTGGTCGATGTCGGCACCGGCGCCGGCGCCTTCGGCGGCGCGGCGCTGGCCGGCGTGCGTCCAGGCTTGTACGGTAAAACCGGCACCGCGCCCACCGGCGACGACACCGCCACCGTCTGGTTCACCGGCTGGCTGGAACCGGGCAGCCTGCCCGGGCAGACCCACCGGCTGGCGATGGCGGCTTTCGTCAGTCACTCCAACGTCACCGGCGGCGCGCACGCGGCGCCGGTGGTCGCGGCGCTGCTGTCCACGCTGGCGGGGCAGAAGCGGGAACAGAAGGGGAAATAGGTTTGTAAACGGGATAATGAAAGTGCTCCGACTATGGCATCATTTACAAGCGTGAGCCATAGCGCCCATTTTTGTTTTTCCATTAATTTACAGGACCTTATGCGGTTGCCAGGAACCCGGTATCAGGAGCACGGCTGGGAACAAGTGCGCAAGCTGTTGGGGCACTGCTCGCTGCAGGCGTTCCGGCAAATTGAGATGCACCAGATGCTCGACCCAAGTCCGCACGCGGAGCTGCTCGACAGCTATACCGAGGCGGTGGCGGCGGCCCTGCACGCGGGCGCGCGGTCGGCCCGTGGCGAGGCGGAAGGCAATAGCTATGGCGAAAGCGTCTACGAGCTGGCGCTCGGTTTGTTGTATGAACTGCAGGCGCATCCCGGCTTCTGGCAAGCCTTCGTGGCCACCGTAGCCGTCGAACACGCGCGCAGCGGCGCATTCTGGCTCGACGCGGCGGCCGATGGCGTGATGCGCAAAAAGGTCAACGACATGTACGCCGGCCTGCGCGACAAGGTCGATGCCGACAATTACATTGTCACCACGGGGCGCGACTGCTCGCCCAACAAAATCTATACCTACCGGATGCTGGACACGGTCTATCGCGAGATCGCCACCGTGTTCGCCGCCTGGCAGGAAAATGACGCACAGGTGGGCGCGATACTGGGCCGCACGCTGGAAGGCAGCCCTATCGAAGTGCGGCAGATGAAGTCCATCGGCGGCTGCAAGGCCGAGTGGATCATCCGCTGGAGCGAATCGCTGGAGCGCTTCGGCGGCTCTCCCGGTCCGCTGCATACCCGCTCCAAGCGTTTCGCCAGCCTGAAAAACAGTCCGGATAAAATCGCGGCGATGCTGGCCGAAATCGGCGATTATGAGGAACTGTCGTCGAATATGGACCGTGTCGACGACTGGCAGGGCGAGGCCGGCGAGGCGGCGGCATGGCTGGAAGACTACTGGCGCGTGGTCGGCGAATCGGAGCGGCTGGAGGCGCAGGGCGGGGTATTCGACGACGATCGCACACTGGCCGCTCCCGCGCCGGACGGATACGCGGCGGAAGAGGAGGGCGGGGACGCCAGTCCGGTGGGTGACGATGGCGGCTCGCCGATCCCCGAACCGGCCGTTCCGGCGGCGGAGCAAGCGGCTGAGCAGGAGGCGGCCGGCGCGCTTTCCCTGCCCCCCCGCTACATGGCATTGGCGCGGGCTGCGCAGCAAACCGGTAGCTGGATGCTGCGCGTTCTGTGCGACGAGTCGCTGCCGATACGCCTGGCCGTGTACCACAAGCTGCTGGGCGCCGCCGACGATACCTATCCGGATGCCTGGTTGGACCCGGCCACCGGCGAACTACCGACATTGCAGCAGTTGGCCGCGCTGGACCGGATTTCGATGCCGACGCTGCGCAAGCGCCGCAACGAAGCGATCGACAAGCTGCATGCCGCCGGTGCGGTGAAATGAAGGAGAACGAATTGAATTCAGCACAAGATAAGCAGGACGCCAAGGCGCTGGAGGCGCGGCTGCGCGAACGCGCGCTGCTGGCCCGCGCCGTACCTGACGACCGGCTGATGCTGGCCGACCCCACGCTGCTGGCGGCGCTCGATGGCAGCCGGGCGCTGACGCCGAACGAGCGTCAGGCGCTGGCTAACTCGCCGCTGACGCTGCGCCGCTTCCGTCAACTGTCGCTGGAACGCCGCGCGGCGGTCGCCCCGGCGGCCAACGACGCGCAGTGGAGCGGCAGCACCGGCATGCTGCGCGCGGCCTCCAGCGCCGCGGCGCTGGAGGTGCTGGTCACCGACGACAATTACTGGACGCTGCACTTTCTCCCGCAAGACGGCGGCTGGCAGGTCATTCTGTCGCTATCGGCCCAGGCGCCTTTCGCCGCGCGGCTATTGAGCGAACAGCCGCAGTTGCGTGTGATCGACGGCGGCGGCGCCATCGTGCTGCAAGGCCGGCTCGATGCCGACGGCGAGTGCGAACGCGCCTGGCCGTTCGACACCGCCCCGGCGCCGCATTTTCAGATGTACGGCGCCGGTTTCGCCGTCGAGCCGGTCGCTTAACCGATCATGGGTTTTTTTTCGCGCCGCCGCAAACAGTCCACCGATACCGATGGACTGGGCGTGAGCCTGATCGCGCTGCGGCTCGACGACGGCGACGCCGCGCCGGCCGACAGCACGGTCGTGGTCTTCGATGCGGCCCGCCATGCGCGGCGCGCGGCGCCGGGCAAGGTGGCGTGCGAGCACGGCGAATCGGTGTTCTGTTTCCATCCCGGACCCTACACGGTGGACCTGGTGCCATTCGCCGCAGCGCCCGAGTTGGGCCTGCGTTTGCGTTTTGTGGTCGACGCGGCCAATCCGCGCGTGTCGCAGCAGCGCTTCGACCTGTATTTGTACAGCGAGACATCGGGGCGTTTGCAACTGGCGGGCTTCGGCGCCTCGGTGGAGGCGGCGTTGCAGGCGGAGTTGGCGCAGGGCGCGCTGGATCTGCCGCCTTGCACCTCGCTCGACGAATGGCATGCGTTCCGCGCCGGGCTGAATCAGCTGATGTACACACGCTACGGCGTGACCGTCGACGACTGCGTGCCGGTCGATCTGGGTGAACAAGTCGATTTCGCCGACATACTCAAAGCCCGCGCCATACGCGCGGCCGAAGCGGAGCGCCTTGCCGCCATCGAGGCGTCGGTTGCGGCTATCGATTCTTCGGCGCACGTCGAGTTCCATATGCTGGCAGAGCCGGCGTCCGGCATGCCTTCCGCGCCGGCCGCCGCGCCACCACAGCAGTCGCTGCCTGTCGCGCAGAACGATGCGCAAGCCTTACGACGACTGTTCCTGGAATTGCCCGCCGTGAGCCGCGAGCTGCGATTGCTGCAACTGCCCGAAGGCCTGCCGGTCTTCGAACGGCAGCAGGCGTTGCTGCTGCGCCTGGGGATGGCGAGCCTGAACGTCACCACCATGCCGGCCCTGGCCTGGGCCGCGCCGGACCAGCCGCTGGCCGAAGACGACCAGAATCGCCGCAGCCGCCACACGCTGGTCGCCCGCGACGCGCTGGATGAAGCCTGGTCGCTGCTGGCGCGCCTTCAACTGGCGGGCGACGAACATTGGCCGCAACTGCTGGACGAAGCGGACCGCATCTGCGCCAACCTGGAAACCGGCCTGTCGCTGCGCCGCGCGCCGCACGCGCAACGGGTGGAGCCATCGCTATGAACATCCTGTCCATCACCGCCGCGCCAACCATCGCCGAATGCCGCAGCATCCTGGCGGACGGCCGCGTGCTTACCATCACCGCCAGCCGCCGTCCCCGCGCCAACCGCGCCGAGGTCAAATGCAGCGTCCCGGGCGCGCCGGCGGTCGCCGAGCGTATGCGGGAGGTGGTCCGCCTGGCGCGGCATACCGAAGTGCGTTTCGATAGCCGCGACCAGGTGGTCCTCAGCATGGATATCGCGCCTGGCGACGGGGAGCGCGACTGGGAATTGGCGGCCGTGCTGGCCGACCGCTCCGTGCGCGGCCTGTTCCAGCCTGCGGCGGGCGTGCAAACAGTCGCCCATGGCTGGTCCGACAGTTGGCACCTTGGCCGACTGGGCGGCCGTGCCGATGGCGGCGCCGCGTCTGTCGGCAGCATGCAAGTCACACACCTGGGCGCTTTGACCGGCCACGCCGACCCGTCGGCGGCCGTGTCGACGGTGCGCGCCTGGTTCCCGCTGCACAGCGGGGGCGTCAACGATGAACTGGCATGGGTCGAGGTCAGCGTGTTCCCGATCGACGCGGACCCTGTGCCCGTCGATGCATCGGCCAACGCCACGCATACCGCCGCCGCCAACAGCGAAGAAGACAGCATCGCCGCACCGGGACTGGACCTGGGCGCGCAGCAGGACATCCGCCAGACGCTGGCCGGCGCGCGCCACTTCGACGGCAAAGGGCTGGGCCGCTGGCGCAGCGTGGTGCGTTTCGGCCAGCCGCGCTTCCAGGGCGGATCGTACCAACTGGCGCTGGTGATGGCCGACCGCTTGGCGCGCGGCCGGGAATTCGTGCCGCGCGGGCGCATCATCGCCACCGGCTGCTCGAGCGCGTGGCACGCAGGCCGCGTGGACACCGTCGAGGGACGCGAACCGAAACTGGAGTTGATACTCAGTCAAGTCAACGCGGGCGACCGGGTGCTGCTGCCCAAGGCCTGGGAGGACGCGCTGCTACCCGGATTCAGGGCCGATTTGCGCCAAAAAGGCGCGAGTTTGGCCTGTATAGACCGCATCGGCATGATTTAAGCTGGGACTGAATCGTGCGCAAGAATGAAACCGGCTTGCCCTGCTAAAATCGGCGGATGACAGGGTGGCACGGAAGATGAATCGAAGAAGGAGTCTGACATGTTCCAAATGTTTGGTTTTGGCGGCGTTAAATGCCCGCGTTGCGAGCACAAAAACGATGACCAGTCGGGCTACTGCAAGCATTGCGGTTTGACCCTGGGCGCGCCGCGCAACGAGCCGGTCCTGCGCGACAACCGCTGGATTCCCGGCGACGACGAGCTGGCGGTCTATTTCGGCGTCAGCGCCTTGTCGGGCATCTTCACCAAAACGCTGCGCGTGCCGGCGACCTCGCGCGCCTACATCCTGCAAGCCGACAAGGCGACCGAAGTGCCGCAGGGTGAATACGAGATCGAAGGCTTCTTCACCCGCCTCAATCACCTTTTGCGCAACCAGAACGCCGAAATCCTCATCACCCGCAGCGCGCCGTTGCCGGTGGAGTTTTCGTTCAGCGACCTGCAAACGGCCGAACACCTGAAGATATCGGCGCGCTTCACCGTCGCCATCCGCATCGAGAACGTGCCGGCCTTCGCGCAGCACTTCATGACCGTGCCCGGCGTCGTCAGCACCTTGCACCTGCACGAATTGCTGTCGCCATCGGTGCGCCAGCTGGCGGCCGAATTTGTCGGCGGCCGTTCGATGCGCGACATGGCGCAGAACGCCGATCTGCGCCTGCAACTGGACGAACGGCTGCAGGCCGCCCTCAAACTGCGGCTTGCCGGCTTCGGCCTGGCGGTGGAGCGGGTCGAAACGGCGGCGCTGCGCCACGATAAATTCGACCATAACCGCGAGCGCATCGGCACACTGTGGCTGGTGGCCGACGAGCGCCACGTGCAGCTCGAACATGTCAAGCAGCTCGACCAGATTTACGACGAGGAGGAATGGCAGGCCATCTGGCGCGAGGAGCAGAAGATGCGCTCCGACTTCCGCCGCGCGGAGCTGCGCCAGGACGCCAGCGTCAACAAGGCCGAGCTGACGTTGAAGGAAAGCGAGCGGATACAGTCGCTGCGGGCGCGCGAGGTGGAGCTTTACAGCCGCGTCATGGAATCGAAAACCCGCAAGGTGGCGCTGGACAAGGGCGCCGGCACCATTTTGGCCGACCTGGAGCACGAACTGGCGAAGGGCAAGTCGCACCGCGCCGGCGAGCAGGCCGACTGGGAGCACGTGCGCCAGCTGGCGCAAATCAAGATGCGCACCGAACTCGAAGTGCTGCAGCAGACCGCCGCCGAGCAGCGCCAGTTGGCGCAGCAGCGGCTATCGCACCAGTTGCGCCAGCAGGCGATCGAGAACCAGATCGCCCAGGCGCTGCTGATCGAGGACGAATCGCACCGCCGCAACGAGCTGGCGGCGTTGCGCCAGCGCGAAAAGGACGAGAAGGCGCGCGAACTGCAGGTGGAGTCGGAAGCCCACGAGGCGCGCATCCAGGGCATGACCCTGGCCGGCGCCGCCCGTCGTCGCGAGGC
This sequence comes from Duganella sp. AC237, assembly GCF_979254035.1. Taxonomy (NCBI): domain Bacteria; kingdom Pseudomonadati; phylum Pseudomonadota; class Betaproteobacteria; order Burkholderiales; family Oxalobacteraceae; genus Duganella; species Duganella sp. AC237. The sequence continues at coordinate 2,797,553 of NZ_CEEDEW010000003.1, forward strand.
CGAGCGGGTGCAGGAATGGGAAGACCAGCTTGCGCTGGCGCGTCAGCGCGAGCTGCTGCGCGGCGACGCCGTCAAGGACGCCGCCAACGCCGTGCAGGTGGCCGAGATCAACCAGAAGATCGAGGAGTTGAAGCGCGCCGGCGCGCAGGCCGACTCCATCGCGCAGTACGAAAAGCTGCTGCGCACGATCGAGGCGGACGGCATCCACGCGCGGCAGAACCAGGCCAACAGCAAACAGGCCTTGCTGGACCAGTTGGCGGTCGACGAGCAGCGCCAGATCCTCAAGCAAAAGGATCAGGAGGCCGAATGGCAGCGCGAACTGAAAAAGCTGGAGCACGAGCGCGAAGAGAAGTTCGCGCGCTGGAAGGGCGAGTACGACGTGCTGCTGGCGCAGCAATCGCATGAGATCAAGCGCATCGAAACCATCGGCGGTTTGAGCGACACCGGCAAGGTAGCCACCGCCGCCGAGCCCAATGCGCAGGCGCTGTCGCAGATCATGAAAATGCAGATCCAGGGCGGCATGTCGGCCGAGCAGATACAGGCGTTGGCCAACGTGGTGGCCGCCGAACATGGCATGACGCCGGCCGAAGCGCAGCAGCAGGCCCACGAGCGGGTGCTCGAGGAACGCGCGCATCGCGACGCGGAACTGGACAAGGACCGCCGCCATCAGCTCGACCTGCTCAACGTGCAGAACGCCGCGAGCGCCAGCGCGCTGACGACCCAGAGCCAGTTGGGCATCGGCGTCGCGCGCGCAGGCGTGCCTTTGCCGGCGACGCCGAAAAGCGTGGGCTACTGCGTCAACGGCCACCCGACGCGGATAGACCACCCCCACGACAAGTTCTGCGCCCAATGCGGCGTCCCACTGACCTAAAACGCAAAACAGCAGGAACGGTTACACTTCAGTCAATGATGCAAACGGCAAGAGACAAGATCCGCGAACTGCGGGCCTTACATGATGACGGTTTGTTGAGCCTCCAAGAGTTCGACCGTCGCAAGAACGCCATCCTGGATGCGGAGTACGCGCCGCCGGGAGGCAGCGTCACGGCTGCGCCGATGCCGGTGCGCCAGGGCACGGAACTGGGTCTGATGTCTGGCCAGGAAATCGGCCCGCAAAACCGCCGCTACCGGCTCGAGCGCCTGATCGGCATGGGCGGCATGGGGCAGGTGTGGCAGGCCACCGACCTGGCCACGCACGCGGAGCTGGGCCACAGCGAGATGGTCGCGCTGAAGATCCTGCCGCCGCAGCTCACCCAAAGCGCCACCCACGCCAAGCTGCTGATCGAGGAAGCGACCCAGGCGCGCAAGCTGGCGCACGAGAACATCGTCCGCGTCTACGAATGGGCGCAGGACCCGGCCACCTCCAGCTACTTCATCATCATGGAGTACCTGGAAGGCCAGGACCTCGATGCCTACCTTGCCGCGCAAGGGCCGCTGCCGCTGGAAGCGGTCTTCAAGCTGTTGTCGCCGGTCGGCGACGCGCTGCAATACGCGTGGGAGAAGCACAAGCTGGTTCACCGCGACATTAAACCCGGCAACGTCTTCCTGACCCAGCGCAACGAAATCAAGCTGCTCGATTTCGGCATCGCCTCGCGCGCGCGCAGCGCCGGCAGCAGCCTCGGTTTGCAGACGCCGAACGCCGGCACGGTGGGTTATCGCGCGCCGGAAGCGGGCACGCATCAACGCCAGCCCGCGCCCAAGCTCGATGTGTACGCGGTGGCCGTGATGATCTACCAGCTGCTGGAAGGCCGCATGCCGTTCGACGATATGCGGCCGGCCGACTTTCATCCATCGCCGCCGCACGGCTTGAACGAGCGCCAATGGCGGGTGCTGCAAACCGGCTTCGCCTACCAGCAGGAACGGCGCCCGGCGTCGGTCAACGAGTTATTGGCGCAGCTGCTGGGGGCCACCGGCCCGACCGACGAGGAACTGGCCGCGCAGGCCGCGCAGAAGGCCGCGCAACAGGAGAAGGACCAGCAGGAACAGCTGGAGCGTGAGCGGCAGCGCAAAAAGGAGCTGGCGGCGCAGGCCGAACAAGCCCGCCTGACGGAACAGAAGCGTCAGGCGCAGGCGGTGGAAATGGCCGCGCGCCGCGAGGCCGAGGCCAAGGCGGCCGCGCTGGAAAAGGTGCGGCTCGACCAGCAACGCCGGGCGCTGGAGGCCAAGCAGCGCGCGGAAGCGGAAGCCGCCGCGCTGGCGCGCAAGCAAACCTTGCGCAAGCAATTGCAGGCGCGCCGCGACGCCGATGCCAAGAAGGCCCGCGACGAGCGCGAGGAACTGCAACGCAAGGCCGCGCAGCTGAAAGCCGAAGCAGCGTATCGCTCGGAACAGGAGCGTCACCGCAAGCAGCTGGCCGAACGCAATGCCGCCGAACTTGCGGCGTTGATGCCGACAGCGGGCAGTCCCGTCGCAGATCCAAGTGGCGTGCTGCGCGACCGCTTTATCGACGGCACCGGGGTCGGCCCCGACCTGGTGCTGATCCCCACCGGACGTTTTCAGATGGGGTCCCACGAACATGAACACGCGGTCGCGATCAAGGCGGGAGCGCAGAAAAACTGGCTTGACCGCGAGACGCCGCAGCACTGGGTCGGCATTGAGCAGCCGATCGCGATGGGTCGCTTTCCGGTGACGGTGGGGCAGTGGCGCCAGTTCGTCCGCGCCACCGGTTGGGAATCGCAATCCGACACCGATTGGCGCGCGCCGGGTTTCGCGCAGGACGACGACCATCCGGTGATCGGCGTCAGCTGGATGGACGTGCAGCTGTATTTGCGCTGGCTATCCGAAAAGACCGGCCAGACCTATCGCTTGCCCAGCGAATCGGAATGGGAGTACGCATGCCGCGCCGGCACCAAGACCGCCTTCAGCTTCGGCGACAGCATCACCCCCGAGCAGGCCAACTACGACGGCAACTACACCTACAACGGCAGCGCGCGCGGCGCCTTCCGCCAGGGGACCAGCAAGGCCGGCACCTTCCCGCCCAATCCATGGGGCCTGTTCGACATGCACGGCAACGTGTGGGAATGGACGCAGGACGTGGTCCACGACAGCTACGTGGGCGCGCCGGTCGACGGCAGCGCGTGGGAAGAGGGCGGCGATCCGGTGCGGCGGATACTGCGCGGTGGCTCATGGCTGTACAACCCGCGCTATCTGCGCTCCTCGGTGCGCAATGGTTTCTCTGCGGTGCTGGCCAACGATATCGTCGGCTTCCGCGTCGCCCGCAAACTGGTCTAGGGGTGGGGCGGGGGGCGCAGGTAGGTGTATACTGCCGCCTTTTGCAGTACAACCACCAGGACCCACGATGAGCGCTTTGCCCCCATGCCCGAAATGTAATTCCGAATTCACCTACGAAGATGGCGTCCAGCTGGTGTGCCCGGAATGCGCGCACGAGTGGAGCGCAACCGCCGCCGATGCCGCCGACGAAGGCGCGCGCGTCTACCGCGACGCGGTCGGGAACATTCTGCAGGATGGCGATACCGTCACCGTCATCAAGGATCTGAAGCTCAAGGGCGGCGGCGGCACCGTCAAAGTCGGCACCAAGGTCAAGAACATCCGCCTGGTCGACAGCGACCACGATATCGACTGCAAGATCGAAGGCTTCGGCGCCATGAGCCTGAAGACGGAATTCGTCAAGAAAGTAGTGTGACGCTTCCCCATTCAGGGGAGGCAAAACTCTGCTAAACGGTGTAAATTGTGGGTTCTGATTACCGCCCACAAGGAACACGGAATGACTATCAAAGTACTGCGCGATCAATCGCTGCCGATGCGCCACATCATCCATGTGCGCAACCACATCGTATCGACCGACGGTTCGGTGGAAGAGGGCGGCAACGACGCCGGTCCGTCGCCGCACGACCTGTACGACGCGGCGCTGAGCGCCTGCAAGGCGCTCACGGTGGTCTGGTTCGCCAAGCGCAAGAACATCCCGCTCGAACATGTGGAAGTGAGCATGGAGCGCGACGCCAGCGAAGAGCGCCAGGGCGTGTACCGCCTGGCCGCCACCTTGCACCTCACTGGTAATCTGAGCGAGACCCAACGCGCCGAGCTGCTGGCCGCCGCGCAGAAATGTCCGATCCACAAACTGATGACGTCCGTGACCACCGAAGTCACCACCGTTCTGGGATAAGCCGATGACGATCTCGAATTTGTTGAAGGGCCATGAAAAGGATCTGGGCGGCGGCTTCGTCGTGCGCCGCTATCTGCCGTCCGCCATCAAGCAGGCCGTCGGTCCGTTTATTTTCTTCGACCATTTCGGTCCGGTCGATGTGCCGCTCGATGCCGACCACGACGTGCGTCCGCATCCGCATATCGGGCTGGCGACAGTGACCTATCTGTTCGAGGGAGCGATGGATCACCGCGACAGCATCGGCACCTTCCAGCGCATCGAACCGGGTGCGATCAACTGGATGACGGCGGGGCGCGGCATCGTCCATTCCGAGCGCACGCCGAAGGATTTGGTCGGCAAGCCGCACCGCACGCACGGCCTGCAGCTGTGGGCCGCGCTGCCGGTGGCGCACGAGGAGGACGAGCCGGGTTTTTGCCACACGCCTTCCGCCGATATTCCGGAGCTGACGGTCGATGGCGCCCGGGTGCGCGTGTTGATCGGCACCGCCTTCGGCAAAACCTCGCCGGTCAAGACCTTTAGCCGCACCTTGTATCTGGATGTGATGTTGAAGGCGGGGCAGGAGCTGGCCTTGAGCGGACTGCCGGAGGAAGCGGCGATCTATCCGATTGACGGCGATCTGGAGATCGACGGCACGCCGCTGGAGAAGAACAATATGGCGCTGGTCGATACGGGCAGCACGCAGCGGGTGAAAGCGGCGTCGGAAGCGCACTTTGTGGTGATCGGCGGCGAGCCGCTGGATGGGCGGCGCTTCATGTCGTGGAATTTCGTCTCGTCGAGCAAGGAGCGCATTGTGAAGGCGGGCGAAGATTGGGAGGCGCAACGCTTCGACAAGGTGCCCGGCGAGACGGAGTGGATACCGCTGCCGGTCAAGAAGCCGGCGGGCGGGCAGTACCTGTAAGTCGAGAGCCGCGCGGAGCGTAGTCCTGGTCAACCGCCCGGAATGATACGCTCCGCCTTGAGCCGCTCGAACAAATCAAAGAACGCATCCGGCGTGCTCTGATACGCCAGGAAACCCGCCTTGCGGCTCTTGGTCATATCCGCGAGGACTTCCATCGGCCGGCCCAGATCCGCGTCGGTATGCCACCACGACGCCAGCTTGCCGATATCCGCTTCCGCCAGCCCGTGCCTGGCCGCGGTCTCCGCCCACGCGCGCGGCGCATCGTCCATCCTGCCCTCCAGCGGCTGGACAACCCCGTCGAACGGCGCCGCCTCGATACCGAAATACTCCGCCAGCTTGGGCCACAGCCACTTCCACCTGAACACATCCCCGTTGACGACGTTGAAGTCCTCGTTGGCGCCCGCCGCGCTGGTCGCCGCCCATTCCAGATGCGCCGCCAGCAGCCGCGCGTCGGTCATATCCGTCAACCCGTTCCATTGCGCCGCCGATCCGGGGAACACGAATGGAGCCCCCGATTCCTTGCACAGCGTCGCATAGGCGGCCAGCGTTAAACCCATGTTCATCGCATTGCCCACCGCGTAACCGATCACCGTATGCGGCCGATGCACGCTCCAGCTGTATCCGCCGCGCTGCGCCGACGCGAACAAACGGTCCTCCTGCTCATAATAGAAATTGTCGACCGGCTTGCGTCCTTGCTCCTCCCGGAACGGCGTCTCGGGAACCGCGCCGGTCGCATACGCCTCGAAAGGACCGAGGTAATGCTTCAAACCCGTCACCAGCGCCGCGTGCTTCAAGGTCGCCGCGTCATGCAAGGCGTCGAGCACATTGCTCACCATCGCGCCATTGACGCGGATGTTCTCTTTTTCGTTGGCCTGGCGCGCCCACGCGGTGAAGAACACATGCGTGACGGCGCGCCCGGCCAGCGCCCGCGCCACCTCATCGCGCGAGGTCAGATCCGCGCGTATCGGTTCGACGCCGTCGAGCAGCGGCGTGCGGCCGCGTGACAGGCCTAGGACCGACCAGCCATTATCCAGCAGCCGCCCGGCCAGCGCGCCACCCGTGACGCCGCTGGCGCCAACGATCAATGCGGTATTTTTCATGCGAACTCCTTCAATTAAGCGATAAGGAATGATAATCGCGAAGGGAATTCGTATTTACGATAAGATTTCAATCAATTCCTGAAATTTATTCCACCAAGCCGACCCGAATGCACGCTTCAGACCACCTCAAGGATATCGCTTATTTCGTGCAGGCCGCCGACGCCGGCAGCTTCACCTTGGCCGCCGCCCGGCTGCAACTGAGCAGCTCCGCCGTCAGCAAAAGCCTGGCGCGGCTCGAGGCGCGGCTCGGCGTCAAGCTGTTCGAGCGCAGCACCCGCAGCCTGGCCCTGACCGACGCCGGCCGTAAATACCACGAGACCTGCCGGCGCGTGCTGATGGAGCTGGGCGAGACCGAAGCAGCGCTGGCGCAGGACGCCGAGCCGGCCGGCCGTCTGGTACTCGGCTTGCCGGCCACCTTCGGCCGCATGCGCGTCATGCCCGAGCTGCTGCGCTTTTGCCGGCAGTATCCGAATCTGCGGCCGCAGGTCACCTTCACCGACCGCTTTGTCGACGTGCAGGAGGAGGGGCTGGATCTGGCGGTGCGCATCGGCGGACCAGCCCACTGGCCGGCGTCGCTGGGACACGTCCATCTGGGCGACGAACGCCTGATTTTCTGCGCCACCCCGGCCTATCTGGCGCTACGCGGCACGCCGCACGCCATCGCCGACCTCACGCAGCACGACTGCGTCGTTTACGGACGCGCCGACGGCACCGCGAGTCCATGGCTGTTCGCCTCCGCCGGCGGGCAGACCGAGCGCCGCACCATGGAGCACCGCATCATGGCCGGCGACGGCGAGGCGCAGATGACGGCGGTGCTGGCGGATATGGGCGTGGCGCAGCTGGCGACGTGGCTGGTGCGCGAGCATCTGGCGTCGGGCGCGGTGGTGGAGGTGATGGCGGAGCGGGCGATCGACGGGCTGCCGCTGCACATCGTCTGGCCGCTGGCGCGCCCGATGTCGCCCAAGGTCGCGGCGCTGCTCGATCAGATGAAGGCGACGCTGAAAATACGTTAGGCGGTATGCATGTCGCGCGCGGCGACGGTGTTGTACATGTCGGCGGCGCCGGTGCGGATGATCCAGTGCTCCGGATACGGATCGCTGGCGAAACGGCTATGGCGCGGGATGCGGCTCAGCTTATCCAGCGACACGCCCGGCGCCAGCGCGGTTTCCTTGCCGGTCAACTGGTCGAGATGCCAGAAGCCGCCGTCGCGATGCAGCAGCAGAGGCAGCGCGGCCGCGTGCGGCGCGGCGGCAAACGATTTGACCGGATAGCCAGGATGCGTTTCCGGCATCAGCACGTAGAAGCATTCGGCGTTCGCGCCCTGGTCGATGCGGTGCAGGATCACGCCGTGCGGCATGATGGCCGACACCGACAGCACGACGATGCCCTTGATGCTGGCGCTCAGTTCAATGCGCATGCCGAGGCGCAGCGTGGTCGGTTTGTGCTTGCCCGGCCAGACGCCGTCGAGCAGGATGCCGTAGCGGGACACGTCTTCGATCTCGAAGCCCTGGCCACAGCGGCGGATCACCGCGTGGCGGCCGGAGAGGCGTCGCGTCAGGCCGTTGGTGTCCTGGCCGTCGGCGGTGTAATGGGTCAGCATCACGTCGGATTCCGGATCGACCAGTTCAAAGCGTCCCAGCACGCATTCTTCCATCGCGAACAGGCGGATCTGGCGCTGCGCGCCGCTCTCCGGGGCAGCGTTGACAAAGCTGGCCGCGCGGCTGGCATGCGGATGGACGGCATTGGTGACGGGGATGTCGATCTCGATCAGATCCTCGTCCCAGGCGATGGTCGTGAAGCCCAGGTCCACTTTGCCGGCCGGCGCGTTCAGGTCCAGATGCGCGATGCCGGCGTTGCGGGCGGTGACGTCGATATCGAGGCTGTCGCCGCCTTGCGCGCTGACGCGGGCGATCGAGGCGTCGTCCGCCATCACGCGCACGTTCTTGTGGGTGCTCAGGAAGATGCGGTGGATTTCGGTCAGGGTGGCGTCGAGGCGCGGCACCAGGATGACGAAGGTGCACACCCATTTTCGTGCCGCCATGCCGGTGTGCTGGCTAAGCAGCTCGATGCTGATCTGGTATTGGCCGTGCTCCTTGCCGCGCGACGAAAACTCGACGAACACCGGGCGCCATTCGCCATTGGTGGCGCGCACGAACTGCTGGCGCGCGGCGCCGTTGGGGATCAGGTCCGATTGCAGCTGCAGCGTCAGTTGCGGCGCGCAGGCGTCGGGCATGCCGCGCAGTTCCATCTTCAGCGTTTGACGGCCGCCGGCGGCGCGCGGGTCGAAGCCGCTGATATGCAGCTGCGGGCGTTCCGATTGGGCGCGTTGCAGCGGACGGGCATATCCCGCCGGCGCGGCAGCCGGCGTCGGCGCTGGGTCACCGGCGCGGGCGCTGCGCGCAGCACTCAGCAGGTCATAGCTGAACGGCTCGGCTTGGGCGTGACCGCCTTCGCAAGCTTGTTCTCCAGACATGACCCAGTAGGTGCAATGCGGATGCTGGGCATTACTGCATTTTTTCATGGCGTACCGACCGATGGAATACCTGTCAGTTTATGCGGTTTACGCTGTCCTTGGCAATTAAACGCGCATCTGATCGGCATATTTTTGCCCCAAGGCACATGCGGCGATCAAGACGCAACACTTCCCCTCGTCAAGGCTCAAAAATGCGGTGGGATTGATGCTGCCGGTAGTGCCGTTTCGTCAAGATTGCGGGTCTCCCGCGCCGGCGCGGCTTGTGCAAATCGCATCACGATGGCGGTGACGTTGTCGATGTGGAGGTTGGCCGGTGGATGGTCGGCATAATCATTGAACAACGCGTCGAGCGCCGCGCCGGCGGAGTGGCCAGGCCGCACCATCAGCGCCGGCCAGCGCGCTGTCCATGGCAGCGGGCGGCCGCATGACCAGAAGCCGTCGCTGGCCAGTAAATAGGTGGCGTCGGCGCGGACCGTCACCGCGCGGCGGTCGGACAGGTGCCGCAGGAACGGCGGCAGGTTGGCCGCGTCCAGCGGCAGCAGACCGTCCTCCAGGACCTGTGGATTGGCGAAGGCGTTGCCGAGGATGTAGGCCTGGGAGATTTGCGGCCGGTGCTCGCCGTGCACCTGCTGCCACCATTCTTCCTCGCCCAGCAACCCGTGCATCGCGAAGCAGGTGGCCGGCACATGGTCCACCGTCAGCGGCAGGACGGCTTGCGCGGTGATCTCGTATAGCCGCGAATCGCCGACGTGATACAGCATCGGCGCCTGGCCGGGCGCGATTTCCACCAGTGTGAGCGTGGTGCCGGGACGGCGGAAGCTGTCGGTATCGCCGGGTTGGCGGAAGCGTTGCTGGAGTTCGTCGTGCAGGCGGTCCAGGTGGGCGCCCAGTTCTTCCAGCGTGCCGCATGCGGGCACGCGCAGCAGGCCGTCGGCGACCGCCTCGGCGGCCTCGCGTCCGTGACCGTGGCCGCCCATGCCGTCCATGACGGCGAGGCGCACATGGCCTTGCGGCCAATTGGGGAGCGTGGACGACTGGCCGGTTTGGTCGCGCAGGAAGACCGCGCGTCCGGTGGCGTCGACGACCAGCAGATTGTCCTGGTTTTCCGGCACTTGCAGTTTGCTGATGCTGGCGCTGCTGCGGGCCGCGATATCGAGCCCGGGGCCGAAGTCCAGCATGTCCGTGATTCTTGTCATCGTGGCGGGCGGCGCGGCGCGGAGTCCGAAAGGCCACAGCTTAGCTGAAAAACCGGCGCCTGCGGAAGCGGGCGATGAAGTGTGCGTGGACTGCGACGAGCGCTCGCTGCGCGGATGCGTCATTCGCCGCCCCGGCGCAGCCACAAGCTGCTGACCCAGCCCGTTTGTTCATGGCCGTTGGCGCTGGCGGTGACCTGCCACCAGTCGCCTTCGCGCGCGCCGGTGGGCGTGACGGTGGCGCCCACCGGCACGGTGATCAGGCGCGCAGCGTGCACCCCCGCGGCCGTGCGCAGGTTCAGGTCGCGGTGCACCTGGAAGGGGCGGCCGGCGATGAGTTCCGGCGACCGGGGCGCGGGCAACGACTCGATTGCCGATGCGTGGTTCGCGCTGTTGTCCAGCGTGCCCGCCGCAACCGGCCGCGTACCCTGGACCGCGTAGAGGATCAGGCTACCGAAACCCCAGGCGCCGACCACCATGATCAGCAGCGCGCGCGCGTTGGCGCGACGCCACCATTGATTGGGCGTCAGGTAGGCTGCCACGAACAGTGTGATCACCAGTCCCGCCGGGAACGCGCACACCGCGTAGAGTTTTGGCGTTTCCATCGCAGGCCCCCTCAGGCGTCGAAGCGCAGCACGTAGTGGCCTGCCACGAGATGATGGCCGGCCGGCAGCAGGTACGGCGCGTCCGTGCCCGTATCGCCGATGCTGGCGACGAACTCCATCTTCTCGTTCAGATGGTACAGGCCCTGGGTGGCGGTCAGTCTGCCGATCTTGTAGCCCTCCGACGTCGCTTCAAAGCTGAAAGCGTTGCGCGACAGGCCGATGCGATCGGCGCTGGCGGCGTTGATGCCGTCGGCGCGCTTGATGAAGCGGGGCGAGTCGAGCAAACGCAGGGCCGACAGCATCGGCGAGTTGCGTCCGAAGGTAAAGCGCGCGCCGCCGGCCACCGCCGCGCCGACAGGCTGGGCGAGATATAGCAGGGCGCGATAGCGGTCGGCCATTTCCGGCGCCGCCGGCAGCAGCCGGATCGCGCGCCCGTCGACCGGGGAGAATGTGGAAGGCGCGTTGATGCGCTGGCGGCCTTCGGCGGTGCAGGCATACAGTTCGTCGGCCGCATCGACCACGAAACTGATCACCGGCGCCGCGTCGGGGGACAAGGCCAGCGCGCGGTCGAAAGGCAGTTCCAGCGTCTGCGCGCCGGTGTCGCGGTAGCGGCTCAGACGGGGCAGGGCCAGCGCCACGAGGTTGACACGTTGCTGGGAGACCGGCGCGTAGGTGGCGTCGCTCTCTCCCGGCTTGTTGACCGGCTTGTGGCTGACCGGTACGGCGGTCAGCTCCAGCGGCGCGCCGTCGGCGCGGCTTTGCCATACCGCAGGCCTGGCCGGCGTGGCGTGGCCGGCAGGCGCCGGCGCCTGCATGGGCGCAGGATTGATGCCGATGCCCTCGGTGGCGGCGGACTGCATGCCAACCGGCGCGCCCGAGGCGCGGGTGATCTTGAGCATTAGACGCGGACTGCCGCCCGGCGGCTCGCGCAGGGATTTGATGGTGTGGTAGCCGCTGCGCGGATCGAAACGGCATTCGAAGGCATCCTTGGGGCGCATCTGCACCACCGGTGCGGCATCGGGACCGTCGTTGATGATCAGGATCGCGCCTTCGGGGCCGAACGGCCAGCCGCTGGCGGTCACGCTGGCCGCGCCGCCTTCGCCGCCGATCAGCGCCAGGCGCTGGTTCGGATAGATCGGGCAGACCGGATGCCAGATCGCACTGTCGCGCGAGACGCTGACGTTGAAAAGGATTTTTTCGTCGGCCGCAGGCAAATACACGGCATGGCCGAACTTGACCTCGATCTCGCCGGGCGACAGCGCCTCGGTGCCGACGACGTCGTAGCGCACCTGGTCGCCGCCGAGCAGATCGCCGAAGTCCTTTTGATGCAAAGCCGTCAAGGTCTGCGCCAGGTCGCGGGCGCGGGCGCCGCGCGTGAGGTGGTAGTCGTCGTCGACGTCTTCCTGCGGCAGCATCAGCGTCACATGGGAGAAGCAGCGGGTGGCGGCGCGGCCCTTGTGCTCACGCGGGCTGCGTTCCAGCAGATCGCGCAGCAGTGGACGGCGCGAAAACAGCGCCAGACCGGGAGCCTGCCAGATCGCCTCACCATTGAAAACGTCGGGAATACGGCCCAGGACTTCGTGTTGGACATAGATCGGCATGATTCAGTCTCCTTCTAAAGATTGCGCGCTGATGGCACTAAACGCTAGCAGGGGGCAGAGGAAAAACAGCAGATGGCTGCCGCCGGCGGACAGAAAACTCATCGGCTGCCCCATGATCGGGAAGATCGCCAGGTTGGTGCCCCACGACAGCAGGAAGTGACCGAGCACGAAGGCGCCGCCGCCGCACAATGCGAAATAGCGGAAGCGGCCGGACCAGGCCTGGCGGAAGTTGCGCGCCGTGGCGCCGGCGTGGTGGGCGCGCAGCGCGGTGAGCACGATCCCGGTCAGGAAGGCCGCCTGCACGCCCCAAAGCAGCAGCGCGCCGGCCAGGCCGTGGCGGTTGATGAAAAAGGTGGCCGCGAAGTCGTCCTGCACGGCGGGGATCTGCACCACGCCGCCGGCCGATTGACCAAGCGCGCGCATGCCTAGCCAGTGGTCCGCCCCCAGCCACCCGCCCTCGCCGATGGCGCGGGCGCCGAGCAGCAGTTGCTGGCCGGTGTGCGGATGCTCGGCGGGATTGAGCCAGACCAGGAAGCGATCGGCGTAGAAGCCCCAGCGTATCAAATCGTCCGTTCCGGCCAGGCGCAGATAAACTACCGTCCCCACGGCGATCAACGCTAAAACGATCAGCGCTATCGTCAGCACGCGATGGCCGGCCGCGAGCGCGTAGGCGAAGGCCATGGCGGTGCTCCACACCAGCAATAGTATCAACGGCGAGAAGTCGTCGATCTGCACCAGCGACAGGCCGAGTAGCGCGATGAAGAGCAGGGCCGGCGCGATCAGTTGCAGCCAGCGGGCGCGGTGGTCGGCGGGATGACGCGTCTCGCTATGCCAGCCGAAGCGCAGCGCCAGGCAGTGCGCGGTCAGCGCGGTCAGGGCAAGCTTGGCCAGTTCCACCGGTTGCAGGTCGAAGACGCCGGTTTCGTCGCCCCACAACACCTGCGCGGCCAGCGCCGCCAGCGCGACGCTGGCGAACACCGCCAGTATCCATTCGATGGTACGCTGTTGCAGATGCGCGGCACGCGCCGCCTGGTAGTACGCCCACAGGCGCAGCAGGCCGCCAAGGCCGGCGCCGATCGCCAGCATGGCGGCGCTTTTCTGGTAGTAGCGCAGCCACGAGGTTTGCGGCGCGCCCAGGCCGAGTTCCAACTGCGTCAGCAAGCCGGTGGCCAGCAGCACGACGCCGGCGGCGGTCAACAGCGTGAGACGGCCGGGGAAGGCCAGCCAAAGCAGCAGCGCGCAGGCGCCGAGCAGCATCGATAACGTGGCGCTGGGCGAAAGTCCCGCGCGTTGCGAAATCAAGGCGACGATGCCGGCAATCAGCACGATCGTCGCGCCCAGCAGCTTGGCGCCAGCCGCGGCGCGGCGCATCCACAAGCTGGCCGGCGACACCGCGCACACCGCGCACACCGCGCCGATGGCGACGCAGGCCAGGCAGCCGGCGATGGCGAACCACAGGGCGTTGGCATGGCCGCTATTCCACAGCGAACGCTGTTGCCACTGCCAATTGACGTTATCCGGCAGTTTCAGATCCGGCACGCTGAACAGGCTGACATGACGGCTTGGCGTCAATATGAGCTGGTCGCCTGCTGGCGCAAGCTGAAAACGTGTGTGGCCGACGATCATCGCGTTCACTCCGGCCAGCGACAATTCCTGGCGACGCAAATCGGTCTGCACGCCGTTGCTGCGCACCAGTACCGAGGCGCGGTCGCCATCGGGATTGCCGGCCGATACCTCCAGCCGCCCGTTGGTCCTTGCCAGTTGGGCTGCGCCGGGCGCGGTCTGCGCCAGTCCAAGGCGATTGCCGCAATGCAGATTGCCACCGAAGGACAGCGGACGGGCGATGGTGAGCATCACCGGCATGGCGCGGTTCCATAGCGACAGCGCTTGCCCGGACAGGCGCGCGTCGGGGCAGCTGGATTGCGCTTGGCCGTCGCGGTATAACACGGCGCCGTCGTAGCGCCATTCATGGCCGTCGCGGGTAAAGACGATGGTGTCCGCCTCCGAAGCGGAGACGTTGAAGACGGCACCGTCGATCTGGAAGCTTTGGCGCGCACGCAGCGCCAGGCTGCCCATGCGCTGCTCGCCGCTGTCGCGCAGCAGGATCACCTGCTTGGACGGGCTGATATTGCGCAGCATCCAGCCGTCCTGTGGATCGCGGCGTAGCGACAGGTGGCTGCGGTCGGTCTGCGGCGCGGCCAGTTCGCGCTGGCCCAGCGTGATGGTCTCTCCGGGTGTCAATGTGATGCCGATGGCAGCCGGCAGCCAGCTTGCTGGCGCGCGCAGAAGGGCCAGCGCCTGCAAGCCGAAAAGGGCGGCCAGCAGGGCGAGGGTGGCGGCCAGGCCCACGTTTTGCGCGGCGAAGCGTGCCAGCCATGCGGCGGCATCGGCGATGATCCGGCCGGAGGGCCAACCGGGCAGCCGTAACAGCGGCGATCTGGCGCCTGGGGTCCCGCGTGCCGGGGCCTTGTGCAAACGCAGTGGAGTCGCCATCACGCCCCCTGGATATGGCGCCAGCCGTTGCTGGCGCTGGGACGACGCATGGCATGAATCGGATCCGCCGGATTGAAGGCGCCCCGCGCTGGCTTCACGCCCTGGATCGCGTTGAGCATGCGGCTGATCTGGATCGCATGGCGAGGTCGTTTGGCCGGATCGATGTTCAGCAGGGCGCGTAACAGCTCCAGCGCCGGATCGCGTGCCTCAACCGGTATGGCGAGGGCGAAGCGCGCCTCCTCCTCCGGCAGCAGGGCGCCCGGAATCGCGCCGCCGTGCAGCTGGCGCAGCAGGTCGGCGCCGGCGGTGTGGTGTTCGCGGTAGGCCTGGCCGCAGTCGGCGCAAAAGCGCAACGGCAGGCCGCCGGTGACCATGAAGTAAAACATCGCGCCCAGCGAAAAATAATCGCTGCGCGGACCGGTCGCATAGCCGCCGCCATTGGCAGGGAAAAACTGTTCCGGCGCCTGCCAGTTGGCGGTGCCGGTATACGAGTGGGCTTGCAGGCTGCCGAGACGGCGATTGGTGCCGAAATCGGCCAGCTTGACCGTGTGCAGATGCCGGTCCAGCAGGACGTTGGCCGGTTTCAGGTCAAGATAACGCCAGCCATATTGGTGCACCTTGGCCAGCGCCTGATTGATTTGGGCGATCCAGCCGAGCGCCATGGGCAGCGGCACGGTGTCTTCGGCGCTCTTGAGGGCGGCCATGTGCTGGCCCAGATCCGTCGTCATCAACTCCAGCGCGAGCACCGGCAGGCCTTCATGCCAGCCGCTATCGAGCAAGCGCACGATATGACGCTCGTCCCACGGCTCCAGCGACTGCAGGAACGCGATCTCGTTGTTCGCGCAGTCCACCCAGCGGTCGCGCTGGGCGGGCAGGGCGCGCGCCATCTGCTCCCGGTTGATCAACTTGATCGCCACGTCGCCGGTGGGGCCAGGACCACTGGCGCGCCAGATGATGCCGTAGGCGGAACCGCCGATCTGCTCGCGCAAGCGGTAGTGTCCCAGTTCCAAAGCGATGATTGCGTCTGTTGTCGTCATGATTTCCCCTCGGCGCCAGCCGTTACGGTTGGCTAGCGGAGGGAGACGAAAAACAAAGGCAAAAAAAAGCCTGTCGGATGACAGGCTTTCTATATTGGCTACGAATTAACGGTCGTAGCGGTCATGGCGGTGGCCACGGTCGTAGCGGTCGCCATAGTAGTAGTCACGGCGCGATTCGCGGTAGTACGGGCGGGCCGGTTCCACATACACCACCCGTGGCGGCGGCGCGTAGTAGCGCGGTGGCGGCGCGTAGTACACCGGGGCCGGCTCGTAGTAGACCGGCGCTGGCTGCGAATACACGCGGGTTTCGACGTAACGGCCGCCGCGATCATCGCGGTAGCCGCGATGACGGTCGCCCGAGCTGATGCTGTTGCCGACCGCCGCGCCAACCAGGCCGCCGACAATGGCGCCGTCACGGCCGCCCGCGCTGTTGCCGATCGCCGCTCCCACCACAGCACCGGCCACCGTGTTGAACCCACGGTCGCTTGCGTAGACCGACGATGACACTGTCGCTGCGGCCACTAACGCTACAGCCATAAATTTTTTACTCAACATGGTGATTCCCCTTGCTGCGGCTCCGGATCGGAATGATTCGTTAGCCAGTGATCTCACTATAAACGTCCGGGAAAAAACCGCTATTTGTTATACACATCCTTACAAAGGGGGCGTTTTGGTAATGGCTTGTAACATTTAAACGCTAACCGTCAAGGCGCCGCGCTTCCCACTCGGGCCGCAACAGGCTGAATATCTGCACGTCTTGATAGCGGCCGTTGATGAAGAAGCTCTGGCGCATCATGCCTTCGGCGGTGAAGCCGCATTTTTGCGCGACCCGGATCGAGGCCACGTTCTCCGGCGTGGAGAGCAGCTCGAGCCGGTGGTACTGGTGGACGTTGAACAGATAATCGATCAGCAGCCCGCACGCCTCGGTGACATAACCGCGCCCGGACAGCTTGGCGTCGAACAGGCGGTAGCCGATTTCCCGCGTGACCGGCGTGCGGCTTTTGAAGTGCGTGATGACGCCGACGATGTGATGCAGGCTGTCCTCGATGACGAACAATTCGCTGTCGTCGGTGACGAAGCTGTTCTGCATGAACTCCTTGCGCAGCGTCTCGGGCGATTTGAAATGCAGCGAGAAATGGTCGCCGCGCGAGGGCAGGTCGTTGACCAGCGCGATGAAGGTGTTCAGATCGGTGCTGACCAGGTGGCGCACCGTACAAATTCGACCCTTGAGCATAGGCGCTTTCTGGAGGTGTGAGGGTACATGGTAGTGCAGCGTCGATGACAAATCAATATGGATGACAAGCGCGCCACGATCGGTTATCGTCTGATTCGTTCTTGCAATTCACTCACTCTTATACAGGACCCGCATGAAATCCGCCTTTCCGTTCAAACTGTCCCTGACCATCCTTGCCGGCTGCATGTTGAGCGCCGGCGCCATCGCCGCCCCCGCCAACGACCCCGCGACCCTGGCTCAGATCCGCGACAGCGCGATGAAGGAGGATTGGGCCTATGCGCGCCTGGCCGACCTGACCGATCTGGTGGGCCCGCGCCTGTCCGGTTCCGCCGGCGCGGCGGCGGCCGTCGAGCAGGTGGCCGAGGCGATGCGCAAGATCGGCGCCAAGGTGACGCTGCAGCCGGTCAAGGTGCCGCACTGGGTGCGTGGCGCGGAGACGGCGGAGCTGGTCGATTACACCGGGCGTCCGGCCGGCGTCACGCAGAAAGTGGTGCTGACGGCGCTGGGCGGATCGGGCGCCACGCCCGCCGCCGGCCTGACCGCGCCGGTGATCGTGGTGCGCGATTTCGACGAGTTGAAGGCGCGCGCGGCGCAGGTCAAGGGCAGCATCGTGCTGTTCGACGTCGCCTTCGACCAGGAGATGGCCGAGCGTGGACACGCCGGTCAGGCCTACGGGCGCGGCTCCAACTTCCGCGTCAACGGTCCCAAGGTGGCGGCGGAGATGGGCGCGGCGGCCGCGCTGGTGCGTTCTGTCGGCGGCGCCGACTACCGCATTCCGCACACCGGCGTCACAGGCCTGGTCGACGGCGCGCGCATTCCGGCGGCCGCCGTCACGGCCGAAGACGCGATGCTGATAACGCGCTTGTCGGCGCGCGGTCCGGTCAAGATGCACTTGACGTTGACGCCGCAGAATCTGCCGGATGCCGACAGCTACAACGTCATCGCCGACCTGCCGGGCAGCGACAAGGCCGACGAGGTGGTGATCGTCTCTGGCCACCTCGATTCGTGGGACCTGGCCACCGGCGCCCATGACGACGGCACCGGCGTCGCCGCCGCGATGGCGGTGATCGACACGCTGAAAAAGCTGAACCTGAAGCCGCGCCGCACGATCCGCGTGGTCGCCTGGATGAACGAGGAAAACGGCACCCGTGGCGGCAAGGGCTACTTCGAGGCCAACAAGGACAAGGTGGAACGGCACTTCGCCGCGATCGAGTCGGACAGCGGCGGTGGCCGTCCGTTCGGCGTGATCGGCAGCGTGCGGCCCTCGGTGGTGAAGTACTTCGCGCCGCTGCAAAAATCGCTGGAGCCGATCGGCGCTTCGATGTTCGACCGCCGTGATGTGACCGGGGCCGCCGATACGGGGCCGCTGGAACGCGCGGGGGTGCCGGTGTTCATGCCGCTGGTCGATTCCAGCAGCTATTTCAGCTACCACCACACGCCGGCGGACACGCTGGACAAGGTCGATCCGCTTGAGTTGAAGCGCCACGTGGCGGTGATGACGGGATTGACGTGGTATCTGGCCAATATGGATGAGAACATCGGGCGCACGCCGAAGCGCGACGATTAAAGCCGCGCCGGCATCCCGACATCAAAAGGCGTTGAGCGGTATCTTCAGATACCGCACGCCGTTCTCCTCGGCCTCGGGCAGCTGCCCGGCGCTGATATTGACCTGGATCGCCGGTAGGATCAGCATCGGCATGTCCAGGGTCGCATCGCGCCTGGTGCGCATCTCCACGAACTGTTCCTCGGTCACGCCCGCGCGGATGTGGATGTTCTTTTCGCTTTGCTCGGCCACCGTCACCTCCCAGCGCGCCTCGCGGCCGGCCGGCGGATAGTCGTGGCACATGAACAAACGCGTTTGCGGCGGCAGGTCGAGCAGCCTGCGCACGGAGCGGTACAACGTGGCCGCGCAGCCGCCGGGGAAGTCGCAGCGCGCCGTGCCCACGTCCGGCATGAACATGGTGTCGCCGACGAAGACGGCGTCGCCGATCTGGTAGGCCATGTCGGCCGGCGTGTGGCCCGGCACATGCAGCGCGCGCGCCTGCAAGGCGCCGATGGCGAACATCTCGTCGGGCTGGAACAGGTGCTCGAAGCTGCGCTCGATGCCCGGCCGCTGGGGGAAAACCCGCGCGAAGGCTTGCTGCACGACGGCGATTTCGGCGCCGATGCCGGTGCGCCCGCCCAACTGCCGCGCAAGGTAAGGCGCGGCCGACAGGTGGTCGGCGTGGGCGTGCGTCTCCAGCAGCCAGACGGCGTTGAGGCGGTGCGCGCGCACGAAGTCGACCACCAGGTCGGCGGAAGCGGTGGAGGTGCGGCCCGATTTGGGGTCGAAATCGAGCACGGAATCGATGATCGCGCAGTCGCTGCCGTCGTTTTCGTACACGACATAGGTGACGGTGCCCGTGTTTTTGTCGTGGAAGGCTTGTATAAGTGACTTCATGCGTTCATTATAATAAAAAATCATAACGACTACCCTCGCCGAATGTTTTTTCGCTGAAAGATGCGCAGGCGTGCGCGTAAGCGGTATCTCTTCATGATAGTCTGTCCGAAATCAAGGAGTCAGTCATGGATAAAATTCACTACAAAGGCTGGGAAATCATTCCAACGGCCCTGCCAACCAGCGACCAAAAATGGAGCGCCAGCTGCGACATCGAACGTGCCAACGCCAACGGCGTCGAAGTGTTCGAGGGCGCGACGATGCAGTTCGTCCGCGACAGCGAGGACGAAGCCATCGCCGCCGCCTGCGACGAGGCCATCCGGCAAATCGACAATATCATCGCCAACCCGCTGGTGCGACTGGCTTAAGGGTGGCTTAGCGGCCCCCCGGCCGCACTTAGCATCCCGGGTGGCGTGTGATACCATGGTTGCATGACCCTGTTCCGCACTCTGATCGTATGGCTGATGATGCTGGCGCTCCCTTATCAGGGATACGCGTCCGCATCGATGATGCTGTGCGCGCCCGCCGCTCCCGCGGTGTCGGCGGCAGGGCACACGGCGATGCCTTCCGGTCCGCACGACCACGCGGCGATGATGGCAGCCATGCATGATCAGGAGCGGCAAATATCGCCCGACCAGCCGGACCAGTCGAGTCATGCCGGCCACAATCACGGCGGCATCAAATGCGGCGGCGCGGCCTGCTGCGTCGTCGGCGCGCCGTTCATGGCGCAGACGATCGCCGTGCCGGTGCTGCCGGCGGTATCCTCCGCCATTCCGTTCCACTCCGAGTTCCCCCGCGCGGTCGATCTGGCCCACCCCGAACGTCCCCCTCAAGGCAATTTCGTCTGACCCCGCGACAGCTCCGTCCACGAGCTGCGCAACGCATCCCATTTCTACATTAACCTGAGGTGTTGGACATGAATTGTCTGCATAAACTCGCCGGTGGCGCCAGCATGGCGCTGCTGCTCGGCGGCTGCGCATCGCTGTCCGGCGACGGCGGCTTCGGCGCCGCCGCCGGCGTCAGCGAACAACGTACGGGCCTGAGCGCCAGCGTCGCCGGCCGCCTGCCGCGCAACGACGACGACGCCCGCGCGCTGGCCGCCGTCATCGACAAAAAACTGGGGCAGCCACTGGCTGTCGACGAGGCGGTGCATATCGCGCTGTTGAATAATCGGGGACTGCAAGCGAGTTATTGGTCGCTTGGCATCGCCGAAGCGGACCTGGTGCAGGCCGGGCACCTGCAAAATCCCGTGTTCGATTTTAAACGTAGCCACGGCGGCGGTGAGGTCAGTATCGAACGCACGCTGACCTTCAATCTTCTCAGCTTGATCACGGCGCCGCTGGCCGGCCGCATCGAAGGGCGCCGCTACGAGCAGACCAAACTGCTGGTCTCGAACGAGGCGCTGAAGGTCGCCGCCGACACCCGCCGCGCGTGGGTGGAGGCGGTGGCCGCCAACCAGAGCGCCGAATACGCCGTGCAGGTGGAGGAATCGGCGCAGGCCAGCGCCGAACTGGCCGACCGCATGCGCAAGGCCGGCAACTGGAGCGCGATGGACGTGGCGCGCGAACAGGCCTACCACGCGCAAACGGTGGCCGACGTCAGCGCCGCGCGCAAGGCGGCCGTCGCCGCGCGCGAAAAGCTGACCCGCCTGATGGGACTGAGCGGCGCGCAGACCGCGTACAAGCTGCCGGACCATTTGCCCGAGCTGCCCGCCGCCCCGCAGGAATTGGGCGACATCGAGCAGATCGCCGTCAACGAGAGATTGGACATCCAGGCCGCCAAACTCGATACCGCGCACACGGCATCCACCCTTGGCCTGACCAAGACCACGCGCTTCATCAACGTGCTCGATCTGGGTGTTGTGAGTAATAGCGAAGGCCGGACGAACGCGCGCGGCTATGAGCTGTCGCTGGAGATTCCATTGTTCGACTGGGGCTCGACGCGGGTGGCGCGGGCCGAGGCGACCTATATGCAATCGGTCAATCTGCTGGCGCAAGCGGCCATCAACGCCCGCAGCGAGGCGCGCGAAAGCTACGCCGACTATCGCGCGTCCTACGAGCTGGCGCGCCACTACCGCGACCAGGTCGTCCCGCTGCGTAAAAAGCTGGCCGACGAAACCCTGTTGCGCTACAACGGCATGCTGATGAGCGTATTCGAACTGCTGGCCGACGCCCGCGAACAATCGTCCGCCGTCAACGGCTACATCGGCGCGCTCAAGGACTACTGGACCGCGCAAGCCAATCTCGAAGCCGCATTGGGTGGCCGCCTCGGCGACCGCCAGTCAACCAACAAAGGAGTAACCCCATGACCACCCGCAGATCATTCCTCAGCGGCGCAGCCCTCATCGGCGCCGGCATGGTCACCAAGGCCGGCGCGGCCTCGCTGCCGGAGGCGCCGGTGCAATCGTCGGCCGCCACCGCGCCGCCGCTGGTGCCGCCCAACGGCCGCCCGTACAATCCCGTCGTCACGCTTAATGGCTGGACTTTGCCGTGGCGGATGAAGGACGGCGTCAAGGAGTTCCACCTGGTGGCCGAACCGGTGGTGCGCGAACTGGCGCCCGGCATGACGGCCAACCTGTGGGGCTACAACGGACAGAGTCCCGGCCCGACGATCGAGGTGGTGGAGGGCGACCGCGTGCGCATCTTCGTCACCAATAAACTGCCCGAGCACACCAGCGTGCACTGGCACGGCCAGCTTCTGCCGAACGGCATGGACGGCATCACCGGTTTGACGCAGCCCGGCATCCAGCCGGGTAAGACCTTCGTCTACGAATTCGTCGCGCGCCACGCCGGCACCTTCATGTACCACCCGCATGCCGACGAGATGGCGCAGATGGCGATGGGGATGATGGGCTTCTGGATCACGCACCCGAAGGACCCGAAGCAGCACGCGGTGGACCGCGACTTCGTCTTCCTGCTGAGCGCCTACGACATCGAACCTGGCAGCTATACGCCGAAGATCAACACGATGCTCGACTTTAATCTGTGGACGTTCAACAGCCGCGCCTTCCCCGGCATCGATCCGATGGTGGTGCGCAAGAACGACCGGGTGCGCATCCGCGCCGGCAACCTGACGATGACCAACCATCCGATCCACCTGCACGGTCACACTTTCGAAGTGACGGGGACGGACGGCGGCTGGGTGCGGCCGTCGGCGCGTTGGCCGGAGGTGACCACCGACGTCGCCGTCGGCCAGATGCGGGCCATTGAATTCGTCGCGGACGCGCCGGGCGACTGGGCCTTCCATTGCCACAAATCGCACCATACGATGAACGCGATGGGTCACAACGTGCCGACGATGATTGGCGTCGATCACACCGGCGTCGCCGGGAAAATCAACAAGCTGGTGCCGGGCTATATGGTCATGGGCGACAAGGGTGGTTCGATGGGCGACATGCAGATGCCGCTGCCGGAGAACACCCTGCCGATGATGAGCGGGGAGGGACCGTTCGGCGGACTGGAGATGGGCGGCATGTTCACCACGGTCAAAGTGCGCGAGGGGCTGGCGCGCGACGATTACAAGGACCCTGGCTGGTACCGGCATCCGAAAGGCACGGTGGCTTACGAGTGGACCGGCGAAGTGCCGCCGGCGCCACGCGCACCGGGCGTGCCGCCGTCCAAGCCGACGGAGACGATGAACGTCAAGCGCGACGCCAAGCATCACCATTGATACGGGAGGGTACGGGGAGCGAAGGTTCCGCGTACCCTCGGCGGCAGCGATGTGCTCGTGTAGAATTGGTGGACCTGACCCCGGAGTTGCCGCTGGCTGCATGAAATTCTCTCTTTATCCCGAACAAACGGCTTTGCTGGCGTACGTCGCCAAGTGGATCTGTATCGCTGGCGTGGTCGCCGCGCTCAGTGGCACCGCTTCGGCTTTCTTCCTTTTCGCACTGGACTACGCGACCCGATGGCGCGAGGCGCACGCGTGGATCATCTGGCTGCTGCCGCTGGCCGGCTTCGCCGTCGGCTGGCTGTATCTGAAAACGGGTAGCAGCGTGGAAGCCGGTAACAACCTGCTGATCGACGAGATCCACGATCCGCAGAAAGTCGTCCCGCTGCGCATGGCGCCATTGGTCTTGGTCGGCACCGTCGTCTCGCACCTGTTCGGCGCTTCGGTGGGCCGCGAGGGCACGGCCGTGCAGATGGGCGGGGCGCTGGCCGATCAGTTGACCTACGCGCTGCGCCTGCGCCATGCCGATCGCCGCATCGTGCTCATGGCCGGCATCAGCGCCGGTTTCGCCTCCGTCTTCGGCACGCCGCTGGCCGGCGCCATCTTCGGCATGGAGGTGCTGGCCGTCGGCCGCCTGCGTTACGACGCCATCTTCCCGTGCATCGTCGCCGCCGTGGCGGCCGACCAGGTGGGCATGGCCTGGGGCGTCCATCACACGCACTATCCGATGAATACGGTGGTGGCGATCGGCTTTGCCAGCGTTGCCGCCGTGCTGGCGGCGGGCGTCGTGTTCGGCCTGGCCGGCATGGCCTTCGCCAGGTCCACGCACGCGGCGTCGGCTTTTATGAAGCGTCTTATCTCGTATCCGCCGCTGCGGCCGATGATCGGCGGCGCGGTTGTCGCCGTCGCCGTCTGGCTGTTCGGCACGCGCTACATCGGCCTGGGGATTCCGGTGATCGTCGAGGCGTTCCAGCAGCCGCTGGCGCCGTGGGATTTCTTCGGCAAGTTCGCTTTCACGGTCGCTTCGCTGGGCAGCGGATTCAAAGGCGGGGAGGTGACGCCGCTGTTCTTCATCGGCGCCACGCTCGGCAACGCGCTTGCGCCTTTGCTGCATCTGCCTTTCCCTTTGCTGGCGGCGCTGGGCTTTGTCGCGGTGTTCGCGGGGGCGGCAAACACGCCGCTGGCGTCGACCATCATGGCGATCGAGCTGTTTGGCCCGCAGATCGGTCCCTTCGCCGCGATGGCATGCGTGGTGGCTTATCTGTTCTCCGGCCGTTGCGGCATCTACCGCTCGCAAAAATCGGGCATGGCCAAGTACCGCGTGCCGCCGGTGCCGCGCGACCGCCTGCCGCCGCCGTCAGCCAAATGACGCCAGGCCGCCGGCCAATCCCAATTTTTCGATCAGGCTGCGCGCGTCGAACGGCGCCCGCACTTTGATGTCGTTGTCGAAGTAGCAGTAGACGTCGCGCTTGGCGCGTGCCGGCGGCGGCTTGTCTGATATCAGTTTGGCGTCGTCCGGTTGCCCGCCCGTGCTCCAGGCGCGGATGCGCGCGGCCCAGCGCTCCAGCGCCTCGTCGTCGTAGCCGCTGGCGTAAAGTTCCTCGGCGCCGTGCAGGCGCAGATACATGAAGTCCGACGTCACATCCTCGTAGTAGGGGAATTTTCCGGCGGTGTCGGCCACCACCAGGGCCACTTTATATTTGCGCAGCAGCGCGACGAAAGCGGGATCGACGAAGCTGTCGTGGCGGATCTCGATCGCGTGACGCAGCTTGTGATTGGCGTCGATGTCCAACGCGACCTTGCCGTTCATGCGCGGCTCGTGCCGGCGCGCCAGGCGCTGCGCCTGTTCTAGGTCGCGCGGCAGCAGGCTGAAAAAACGCTCCAGCCGCTCGGCGTCGAAGCGGAAGTTGGGCGGCAGCTGCCACAGAAACGGACCCAGTTTTTCGCGCAGCGCGAACACGCCGGAGGCCATGACGTTGGCCAGCGCCTTGTCGATGCCGTCGCCCAGGCGCAGGATGTGCGTCAGGTAGCGGTTGCCCTTGTGGCTGAAGACGAAGCCCGGCGGCGTGGCCTCGTACCATGCGGTGTAGCTGGACGGGCGCTGCAGCGAGTAGAAGGAACCGTTCAATTCGATCGTCGGCAGCGCGCGCGAGGCGAATTCGAGCTCGCGCGCCTGCGCCAGCCCTTCCGGATAAAACACGCCGCGCCAGCCTTGGTAGCGCCAGCCGGAGATGCCGATGTAGATTTTTCCCATGTCTAAAATATAGCCAAATCCGCTTGCAGGCGAAGCACGGTTGCCTGCAGGCAGGACTCGGTCGCCCCGGAAATGCTCGCATTCGTCGCGGTGTTCATTTTCGGACAGTCGGTGTGCGGTAATGGTCAACCGGCCGTCGGACAATCGCCGCAAATGCGCATAAAGGCGGCGATACAGGCATGGCCCGGACCTTGCTATGTTCAGGGCATGAACAAAAATCTCTCCCTCGCACTCGTCGCCATGCTCGTCCTCCACAACGCCGCCCATGCCGCCGAGATCAATATCGTCGAACAGGCGGCCGAGGGCGGCGCGGCCATCGTCGTCACGCTCGGTTTGTCGATCCTGTTCCTGGCCGTCTCGATCGAGCGGCTCATGCACTTCCGCGCCCGCGCCATCGTGCCGGACGGGCTGGTGGAGAGGGTCAAGACGCTGTGGGCGGCGCAGGATTTCACCAGGCTGCAACAGCTGCTCGCCGAAGACGATAGCTCCCTGGCGCGCGTGATCGCCTATATCGTCGCGCACCGCCAGCATGGATACGCCGTCGTCAACAGCGGCGCCGGCGATATCGCGTCGATGGAGTTGCGGCACCATCAGCAAAAGGCGTATGCACTGGCGATCGTCGCCACGGTGGCGCCCATCGTCGGCTTGCTCGGCACCGTGGTCGGCATGATCGACGCCTTCCATGTGATCGCGTTCTCCGAAGGCATGGGCAACCCCGCGCTGCTGGCCGGCGGCATCTCGAAAGCGTTGATCAATACCGCCGCCGGCTTGTGCGTGGCGCTGCCGGCGCTGGGCATGCACCACTTCCTCAAGAACCGGCAGGCCTTCTTCGGCCTGGCACTGGAAAAAAAGATCAACAGCTTGATCGACGAATGGTTCCTGCACGGCGACGCCGCGCCGCAAAACCTGCACGTGGTGTCGCATGCGCATTAACCTGGCCGAGGACGAGCAGCCGGAAATCGGCCTGATCGCGCTGATCGACTGTATCTTTTTTCTGCTGATGTTCTTCATGGTGGCGACGTCGTTCAAGCAGCCGGACGCGCACAAGCCGCAGAAGGAGTTGCCGGTCACCCTGCCGATTTCCCAGGTCAGTCTGGAGCGCGACGAGGCCGGCCCGGCGCCGCATGTGATCGGCGTCGACAAGGACGGCAAGTTCTTCCTCGATGGCGAGCAGGTGTCGACCCAGGCGCTGCACGGACGGTTGAAAACGGAGGGCGCCCGCGATCCAGGTCGCCGCATACGCATCGATGGCGACCAGCTGGCAAAATACCAGGACATCGTGCACGTGATCGATCTGTGCCAGTTCGAGCGGCTCACCAACATCTCCATGCACACCCGTGGCGCGCGATGATGTTCGGCCGACTCGATGAATGGGAGCCGAGGGCCCGCCGCGAGGGCGTGCGGCGGTATGGCTTCGTGCTGGTCTCGCTGGCGGTGCACGCGCTGCTGATCCAGCTGCTCTATTACTTCGGCGTCTATCGGGTGGAGATGGCGCAGCAGCGCGAGCGGGAGAGCGTCAGCGCTGCCGTGGCAAGGCAGTCCAGCATCGAAAAACGCGTGATGGACATGGAGAAGATCAAGGACTTGCTGGATCAAAGCCGTCCCGGCGCGGCGCCGCGCGATGGCGCTGGCGCCGTGGACGAGCCGGACTTCCGTGCGACGTCGCTGCCGAAACCGCCGGAGCAACTGCTTGCGGAAGCCAGGGAGCTGTCGGCCGCCATCGCGGAGGTGGAGAAAGAGCTCAAAGCCACCGAGTTGGCGAGAATCGAGAAGATACCGGTGGAAAAGGCGCGGGAGCGGCTGGCGTCACCGCCGGCCGACAGCGCGGCGCCGCCGCCGGAGGCCACACCACCGTCGCGCGCCACGCCACCGCCGAACAGCGCGCCGCCGCCGGGCGCCACGCCCGGACAATTGGCGGCGGAAATCCAGCAGCTCGAGACAAAGGCACGCGCCGCGCTGGCGCAGCGCCAGCAGGATCTCGCGCGCCATCGTGACGGCGTGGCCGTCAAGAGCGGGCAGGTTGGCGCCGTTCAGGCCAACGACACCGACAGCAAGCCGGGAACGGGCATTGGCGGTGGTGGCGGCGACGATGCACAGGGTGGCGAAGGCCGCGCCGACGCCACGCCCGGAATCGGCGGGAACGGCATCGAGCAGCGCATCGCGGCCTTCATCAAACGCGATGCGGCGCTGCCGACGGGCGCCGCGCGGAACTACACCGGCGCCGGCGAGGCGATTTTCAATCCGGGCGGCGGCAATATTCCGCCGGTCGACGCGCGTTCGATGATCAAGGGCGCCGGCCGCGTGCTGGGCCGGGGCGGTGAATTTTCCAACCGGGTCTACATCAATAGCTGGTATGTGATCGGCCCTTTCGAGGGCAAGCATGGCCGCGGGCTGTTTTCCAACCATCGCTATCCGCCCGAGCAGGGCGTGGTCCTCGATGCCGTCTATGCGGGCAAGGCAAACCGGCAGTTGAAGTGGCGCTATGTGCACGCCGCCAGCTATCCGCTGGTGCCGCCGGACCCCGACGAAGACGCGGTGTATTACGGCTATACCGAAGTGATGATGGACCGCGACCAGGAATTGACGATGTGGATCGGCGCCGACGACGACGCCCAGATCTGGCTCAACGACGTGCAGGTCTGGGCTGGCGGAAACATCAACAAACAGGGGTTCTGGCCCGCGCTGTACGACGTTCCCAACACCCATGGTCGCGATTACAATATGACCGAGGCCAAGCGCACGGTGCGTTTCAGGAAGGGCCGCAACAAGATCTTCTTCAAGATGGCGAACGGCCCGACGCGGCTGTTTTTCTCGCTGGTGCTGACGAAGTAATTCGGCGTCACATCAGCCGCGATAGAGCGGATTGCTGCCGACGTAGACGGTCACCATTCCCACGTCCACGCCTTCGGGCGCGATCTTCTCCAGGCCGAATTGATCTTCCGCGTGCAGTGTCTCGAAATGCCAGGTGAAGGTTTTGCCATTGACGGTGAACGCCACGGTATCGCCATTGTTGACGTTCACCCATTTGGTGCCGGGCGTGATCGTGATCGCGCGGTCGGCGAAACCGTTGCCGGCAGCGCTGCCGTAGTTGGCGGGGGTGCCGGGAGCCGCCTGTGCCAGGCCGGCGCCGACGATGGCGGTGCAAATGATCAGGGTGCGCAGTGTCTTAAACATGATAGGTCCTTTGGGTTGTTGAGTGAAGACAGGACCAGTCTAAGGCGCGCGCACTGACAGGAACATGACGCTTGGATGACAGATTTGTAATCGGGTATGCCAGCAAGAACATGGCGTGGCACGGTGAGCGGGCCGGGCGGCGCTTGTCCGCCCGGGCGTTGATGGCGCCTAGTGTTGTACACCTGCGCCGTCATCGTCTTGCGACGGTTCCGGCGCCGGCAGATCGGCGGACGCCGGGCTTGCCATCTGTGGATCGGGCGCCGGACCGCCGTCGACACCGATGGTGTGGGCAGCGTTGTCCACTGGCGTGGGGACGTCTTCTTGCTGCGAGACGTCATGGGCCCATACCGTGCTGCCGGCGGGGGCGAGGCCGAGGGACGGCGCCGGCGCCGCCGATTGCGCTGGCCCGTGGCTGTGGGCGTCGCTGGAAAACGGCGTCGGAATACCGCCGTCCAGGGACATGCTGTGGTTGCCGGCATTGGCGCCGGCGCCGAAGTCGAGCTTGATCGTGATGGAAGAGGGAGCCATGACAATTCTTCCCGGTCAATTCAGATAGAGCGTGTACAACAGCCCGGTCGTATTGTCGTACGACCCGGACACCGTTCGGCCGCTGGCCCTGGCCGTGCACAGGATCACGAACATGTTGGTGGCGCCGTCGACGCTGATCGGCTGCACCTTTCTGTAAGGCTGCGTCGACAGCAATCCCCATGCGTTCATCGAATGTGGACTGGTGTAGGTTTGCACCACGCTGAGGTTGGAGAAGTTTACGTAAGCCATGATATTGCTCCTTAGGGAAGATCGACGGTTACACACAATAAGCCTGGTAAATCAGCGACGTGTCGGCATACACGTTCACTTTCCTGTTGTACGCCTGGGCTTCGGCCAGCAAGACAAACATGTTGGTCACGCCGTCCGGCGTCAGCGGCTGCACCTTGCGCCAGCCGAGGTCCTGCACATAGGCCCAGGCGTTCATCGAATGCGGACTGGTGTAGGTGGACAGCACCGCCTTGCTGTTTTCCCAGTTGATGGTGGCCGGGACGTTGAACGTCATGACCGCGCCCGAGGCCGAAACGGCGTTGATCCTCAGTCCCGAATTGCCGCCGTCCCACCATTTGCTGTTGGGGCTGGTGGTATCCGAAAACTCGGTCCTGGTCGGCGCGCCGAACAGGTCGTCGGCGTCGCCCGCGTTGGCGTTCTTTTCCAGGTCGAAGCGGTTGTCCGCTTGCACCAGCGAACACTCGTAGTGCTGGGCGGGCGTGCGTTGCTCGTTGCTGTTGTTGCCGTTTTCATCGACATGGAAGATGGCCAGGCCGGCATCGGGCAGGAAGGTGTCGCGGCCGGTTTTTTGCCGGTTCTCCATGATCATGTATTCCGTCGCGCTTTTGGCATAGATGTAGAAGTCGTTGTTGGCGGCCGACAGCGTCGCGGTGATGCCCGGCGTGATCGCCACGGCCTTGGTGGCCCAACCCGACTCGTTCTTCAGGTAGGCGCAGATTTGCACCGGATTTTTGTCGTTGCCGCCGTAGCACATGAGGCAGAAGTGACCCAGGCCGGCGGAGGCGCCGGCGCCGCTGTCGTAGTCGTAGAGGTCGGGGTAGTCGCAGACCATGTGTCCGTTCTCGTGGCAGAAAGTGCGCAAGGTCAATTCGCTGCCGATGTCGGTGATCTGGTAGTCGAACATTTTCTTGCCGCCGCCGGCGTCGAACGGGGCGGCGAGATTCCAGGAATGCGGCCATAGCCCCTGGGACCAGTTGTTGACGGTGGGGCCGGCGTAAAACACGTTCAGCGCATTGACGTAGCCGCTGCCGTCGCTGGTGAGCTGGCCGAAATTGAACCCTTGCGCCTTCAGCCATGTCAGCGCCTCGACGATCAGTTCCTTGGCGCGGGTGCCGTAGGCGATCGCCGGATCCGTGTAGTAGGCGCGATTGTGCGCGGCGGTGTAGTACTGCGTCACCACGTTGGTGTAGGTGAGTTTGCCCTTGGAATTGTCGAAGAAATAGTCGCGCACCGAGCCATTGTTGCCGTAGCCGGTGTAGCCGGCCTGATTGCAGAAGCTGTTGATGGCGGCCACCGGGATGGTGTCGGCCACGTCGGGAAACCGGATCAGGATGCACAGCCCGACGAAGTTGCCGACGGTGATCGTTCCTTGCGCTTGCGGCAGTTCTCCGGCGGCGCTGGGCATCATCGCGCGGCGCCGGGTCTTTTTTTCCGCGCGCCGGATCTGCCAGCGGCTCGGCGCTCCCTGCCGCAGCGGCGAGCGCTGCGCCTGCTGGCGGGCGCGCTCCGGCGGCAATTGGAGATGGGGCCGCAGGTCCAGGCTCTGCGGGTCGACCTCGCCGGCGGTGTGCCCGGTCGGCACCAGCGCGTGCCCGTCGTCGGCCAGCGTCGCGTATTGGTAGAAGCCGGTGTCGGGGTCCTGGACCACGGTGTAGCCGTCGAGGGTTTCGAACCTCGCGTGGTACTGGTTGCCCCAGCCCCTGACCTGGACGGCGCTGCCGTCCGGATTGGTGAAAGTGAATTCTTCATTGACGAACGGTGTGCTCATGATCGTATTCCCCCTTTGACGAAGCTTCGTTTCGATAAGCTGATGGGGGTAGGACACTGGCGCGACGTAGTGAAGAAAAACCCGGATCAGTGAGGACCAATATAGGCTCATCCGGAGGCCGGCGGCACGCGACCCCGGCTGTCGGTTGAGACCGGTCAAGCTTCGTGCAGGTTCGTGCTTGGGTGGTGGGCGCCATCACGCGTCCCGGTTTTTGCCTTGCCACGCAGCACGCGCTCGGCGACATGCGAGGGTATGCCGTTCGCTTCCATGTAAGCGGCCGCATCGTCCGCGCCCAGCATTTCCCTGAACACGATCGCGACGTCCACCCGTCCCGCCGTCAGTTTGTCCACTCTTCTCGATTCGATCATATCCCTCCATTGTTTGTGGGTCGGTCTTGCAATTTATCGCTCGTCACGGCGGTCCCGATAGTTGCGGGCTGGATCGAGCAATGCCAGCAAATCCCAATCCGGCTTGCACAGCCAGCCTTGCTGCAGCGTGACGGCGGGCCGCTGCGCGTGGGCCGGTACTTGTTCAAAGCCGGACAGTTCAAAGCCGTCCGCCGACATCCATTCGAGATTGGCGTCGAGCAGCGCGCCGCGACCGCAAGCCGTGGCGGAGGCCGCCGGTCCGACCTCCGCACGCACCGTCGCCCGGCCTAGCGCTGGTTCCACGATGCTGGTCACCAGCAGAGCGCCGCTCAAGGTCCTGATATGCCGGTCGGTCAGCTCGCGCCGTGCGATCTGCTCGCCGTAGCGGTACAGTGGCACAACCCTGAAGGCGTTGACGACCGCCGGCAGCTCCAGTTGGCACAGCCATGACTGGCCATAGCCTTTCAGCCCGTGCGCATGGCGTCGTTGCTGCGCGCCGCTGAGTACGAACTGCATGCCCTTGAACCAGACCAGCTTCGGCATCACCAGCTCGTCGACAATGCGCGCCGGGCCGTCGGGCGCGAGCAGGCGCGCGACCTTGGTCGGCTTGCGCTGGCCCTGGTCGGTGATCCGCATCACCAGCAACTCCAACGGCTCATGCAGCGGCGCGATCGGCACCGGCCGATCCAGCGCCGCGCCGCCATCCAGTCGGCGCTGAACCCAAACCTTCAATTTGCCACCCCGTAATATACTGTGCTTTTATACAGTATATTGCATTTTGGATCGGTTATGATAGTCCTATGTGCGGACGCCTCGACCAAAACGACATCGATAGGGTGCTCAACGATTTTAGTTGGGCCGGCGAGGTCCTGCGCCGCAGCCGCGCGGAACTGTTGTTTAATGCGGCGCCGGGGACGGTGCGGCCGATCTTGCGGGCGGAGGGCGGGGCGCTGGTCATTGACGACCGCTGGTGGATGTACAAGGCGGCCGGTTCCCCGGCGACGGTCCGGCCAACGCCCAACGCGCGGCTGGACAAGATCGCGGGCAGGTACTGGGGGCGCCTGCTCGGCACGGGCCGCATCATCGTGCCGGCCAATGGTTGGTATGAATGGACCGGCGAGAAGCCGAACAAGCAGCCCTGGCATATTCATCGGGCCGACGGCGAGATGCTCTACATGGCGGCCCTGACCGCGTGGGGTGCGGGTTCGGAGGACCGTAACGCCTCCGGCTTCGCCATCGTGACCGACGATGCGGAAGGCGGCATGATCGACGTGCACGACCGGCGCCCGGTGGTGTTCTCCGCGAGCGACGCGGCCACCTGGATGGATCCGGAGCTATCGGGCGAACAGGCGGCCGAACTGGCGCGCTCGGTGGCGCTGGGCGCCGACAAGTTCGCGTGGTACCAAGTGTCGACGGCCGTCGGCAATTCGCGCAATCAAGGGGCGGCGCTGGCGTTGCCGCTGTCTCCAGGGCTTTTCGATTAAGTGCCCTCAACGCGACGTTATATCCCCGCTCACGCCATGCGCGGGCGACCGACCCGTTCCAACTCCAGCGTCAGCGTGACGACGGTGCCCCGCTCGGGGCCCGGTTCGACGCGCAGCGTGCCGCCGAGCTGCTGGGCGCGCGCGGCCATATTGGGCAAGCCCCGTCCGCCGGACTCGGGCCTGCGCGCAAGGCCGACGCCGTCGTCGGCGACGCTCAGCACGAGCCGGCCATCGCGGGCCACCAGCGACAGCTCGACCCTGCGCGCGTCGGCGTGCTTGGCGACATTGGTGAGCGCTTCCTGCGCCGTGCGCAACACCTGGAGCGTGGCGTGCGGCCCCAGTTGCAATGTATCGTCGGGCAGCTCGACGGTCCATGCGTACCGCACCCCGATCGCTTCCAGCTCGGCAGCCCAACGGAACATGAAGTCGCCGAACGCCACCTGCAGGCCATGGTCGTCGGGCGCCAGCGCTTCGAGCGCGAGGCGCATGTCCGCGATGCAGGCCCGCAACGATGAGGCCATCTCGGTGGCGTCCATGGCGCCGCGCTCGACGCGCGACAGCGACGTAAACAGTTTGGAGCCGAGGCCGTCGTGGATCTCGCGCATGATCAGCTTGCGCTCGACGGCCGCCGCGTTTTGCCTCTCCAACTCGGCCATCCTCTCGAAGTTGACCGTCAGCGCCCGCTCGCGGTCGGCGACGCGCGATTCGAGCGTCTCGTTGAGCTCGCGCAGCGCGCGCACGCTGAGCACGAAGCGCGCGCACAGCAGCACGCCCATCGCCACCAGCACGAGGTCGGCTCCGTAGTGCAGCAGGAAATAGCGTTGTCCCACCCAGCCCGGTGCGAACTGGGCCAGCAAGCGTGGCTTCCACACCATCAGATAATCGTGGATGCCGGTCAGCGTGGCCACGGCTAGCGCGGCGGGCAATAAGAACGACAGCGGCGTGCGTTGGCGCCTGGCGGTGGCGACGGACATGACCACGATCGCGATCGCGATCGGGATCAGGCCGGCGGTCCACAGCCGGTTGACTAACTCGTCGCTGTCGATGCCGCTCGCCAGCCGCCAGGCGGGGCCGATGGCCCAGTAGGCGAGCAGCGCGCGCTCGGTCCAGCGGCTGTTCATGCCGCCGAGGCGGCCGGCGAACAGCGCCAGCACCACGATGAAGCCGCCCGTGCTCGCCAGATAGAGCAGACGCCACCACTGCCAGCGCTCCGGCGGTACCGCCTCGATCACGAAGGTCAGGGTGCGGATGCCCCACATCAAGGCCGCGATGCCGAACCAGCCGTACAGCACCTCTTCCGGCAAGCGCCACCAGATCAGCAGCATAAGCATCGCGACGACCAGGCAGCCGCCGACGGTCAACTCCGGCATCGTGTGCATCCAAAAATAGCGCCGGTCGAATTGGGGGCGCAACTGCGCCAGCGGCCCGACGCGGGGCGGCGCAACGTTCATGGCCGTTTCGCCGGCCACCGGGCTGGCGTGGATTGCCAGTTCGTGGCCTCCGGCGCCCAGGTAGGCGCGCGGCAGGACGATCAGGGCCGGCCGCTCCCAGCGCACATGCAAGGCCGCGCTGCTGACGGGCATGTCGCCGACCAGGCGGCCGTCGAGCCAGACTTGGCCGCCGCCATACAGGTAGGGCAGCAGGACGCCCCAGAAATCCGCAGGCGGGTGGGAGACGTCGAAGCGCATACGCAACCAGGCGCCGCGGGACGGTTGACCGCGCGATAGCGGCAGCGTCGTCTCCCGCCAGGCCGCCGTCTCCGGCGGTGGCGCCGTGGCGGCCGATTCGACCATCATCGCCCGCCTGATCTCGATGACGGCGTCGGTCGGCGCCGGTTCCAGCGTCAGCCACGGCAGCGCGGCGACCGCGCACGCCAGCACGGCGGCGCACAGCCGCCACCACCTCATAGCAGCCCCAGTTGCGTGGCTTCGTAGACGGCTTCGGTGCGCGAGTGCACGGCCAGCTTGCGGTAGATTTTTTTGACGTGGGCGACCACCGTGTGTGGCGAGATCCCCAGCAGTTCGCCGACCTTGTCGAAGCTCAGTCCCTTGGCGGTGAGCTTGAGCAGTTCGATTTCGCGCGGCGTCAGGATCGTCGCCGGCGCCGCCTCTCCGGCTGGCGCCGTCGCGCGCATGCGGGCCAGGACGCGGCGGGCGATGCTCGGCGAGATCGGCGCGCCGCCGCCGCGCAGCTCGTGGATGCTCGCGGCGATGCGCTCGGGGCCGACATCCTTCAACAGGTAGCCCGTCGCGCCGGCCTCGAGCGCGGCGAAGACGTGTTCATCGTCGCCGAACATCGTCACCACCAGCACATCGCAGTCGGGGCAATGGCGCATCACGTGGCGGATGACCACGATGCCATCGACGTCGGGCAAGCCGAGGTCGAGCAGCACGACGTCCGGCGTGGTGCTCGCGAGCACAGCCAGCGCGTCAGCCCCGTTCGATACCGCGGCGATCAGGTGCAGGCGCTCCTCGGCCAGCAGCGCCGCCGAGAAACGGTGCAGCAGTTCGGGTTCGTCCTCGACGATCAGCACGGATGTCGGCACGGGAGGTGGGTGCGGAAGCGCCATAAATTGATTCTAGTATAACTTTGTGGCCGCGTCGATGACGTGTTCACGCGATTGCCAGGGCGACCTCGCGCGTGCACAGTGATCGCTTTTTGGGAGTTTTTCATGACAACCACAGACCAAGTGCTCGCCCGCGCCTCCGCCGCCGCCGGCAAGGCGATCCTTTATTGGATAGGGCAGGGTGGACGCGATCCGGATGCGCCGCTGCCATCGAATCCGGTCCACGTCGCGCGCGAGTGGGACGGCCTGGACCGCGCCCACCAGCAGGCGCTGGCGCCCTTGGCCCAGGCGATGGGGATCGACGTACGCGACCCGGCGCTGGTGCGCGAGGCATGCGACTGCAGCGGCTTTGTTTGCTGGGCGCTGGGCTTCGCGCGCGTCCTTCCCGGACCCGGCGGCGACGCCTGGATCAACACGGACAGCATCTGGACCGACGCCCAAGGACCGCAGCGTCGCTTCCGCCGGATCGACCGGGCCCTGCCGGGCGCGCTGGTGGTCTACCCCAAACTGGGCAGCGGGGAGGACTACGGCCACGTCGCCATCGTCGTCGAGGCAGATGCCGAAGGGCGCGCCACCCGCATTGTCCATTGCTCGGCGGATAACATCAAAGCCGCGCCCCACGACTCCATCAAGATCACCTCGCCTGCGAAGTTCGACGCGCAACGCCGCAGCATTTATGCATGGTGCCACGACGTCGAGTGAAGTTGGCGTGCAAGGATGAGGCTGAGTGCGACAACAAGAATGAGCGCAGCTTTTTCATCTTCAACCTCTTTTTCGGCTCCCATGGTGTGCGTGTTGGCCTCGCCATCGTTTTGGTTGGCGACCACAGCGATACCGCATACGCGGTATGGGACCGGGCGCCATTTTCAGAGATACTTCATTGACTTAATCAACCCGGCTCAAGAGTAGGCGTCGGGTCTGCGCCGTCTTACCACCGTGCGCACAGCAGGATGTTATGGCGTATTCATTTCCTATCATCAATGGAGGATCGCAGTATGACGTTAGCAAACTCGTTGGAGATGCAGTCGGACACCTCACGCACTGCTGAATCGGGAGCGGGGGGACGGTGGCATTGGCTGCGGGATGCGGGTGCAGCGGAAACCCCTCCCCCAGCAGTGACGCGGCGGCGGCACAGCAATTTGTCTATGCCTTGGGGCAGATTGGCTGGCGTTTTCCCTCGCGCTCCGTGGAGAAAGAATTCGCGCAGGCCATAGGACGGACAGACACGGCCGGCCAAACCGACCGCGAGGCATTGCACGCGGCGTTGTCGCAGCGCCGCAACCGCTATCTGGTCAGGCAACTGTGCTGGGTATTTTCCATCGAAGGACTGGAAACCTATCTGCTGCTGCCCAGGGACATTTCCGATTACGAGCTCTTCGTGGACGCGGTGCGCCCGGCGCCCACCCCGCTGGATCTCGATATCGTGATTGGCACGCGTGGAGGGATCGCGCCAGCAGGCCTGTGCAATGGCCTTTCTCTACCGATGGTGACGGTTGATCAGATTTATGTGTTCGATCGGGAGACTCTCTTTGCCTCGCTGCCGCTCACGGACGGCATGGATGAAGAACTGTTTGCACGCACTTCGTCGGAGTTGCTTGACCGTATCCTCCAACTGGCAGACAACGCGGGCACCTCCGATGAACACAGGGCCATTAATTATCTGGCGGTACGCTACCCGCAACTGTACAACCAGACAATTCTGGCCCATCAGAACAATCTTTCGCTGACGGCGGTAGAGTCCAGGCAATCCCGGCTTAATGGTATGCGCCGCATCGTCGATGTCATATTGACCTATACCCACCGCATCACCGATGTGTCTGAGCGTTATTTCGTCCGCGTCGATGTGACTGAACAATTTCCGTTTTTGATTACCAAGCTGTCCCCCTATTTTGACCGTTAAAGGAGCTTGATATGAATTTCCCAGGATTTACGGCGGAGTGCTCGCTGCAGTTACGCAACAGCCTTTCTAATATTTCAGGCGCTAATTTTGCGGCGCGGCAGAGCGATCAAGTGGAGCCGGCGTTTCTAGGATGTATCACCGCATGTTTGATTTCTTGCTACAAAGCAGGCGGAAGCAGCGCAAACTGCGCTGAGACCTGCGCCTATGCTTGCAGAAGGTTTCATGGCTTGGCTGTTCAGCCTCAATTTTCTGAGTAGTCGTGAGACCTGTCTCATATTTTGGATGGTGACCTATGAAAACACATCGTGTATTAGTTTCTTCAATGCCAGGCTTCGGCGCAGAATTGGCTCTTTCGGGAATGAAAACGAGATATTCCAGCCCACTTTTGCGCTCTGAAGCTGTTGCCGAGGTAACGGCGGCATTACGTACGCAAAGCCAGGATGATTTCGATCCGCTGGACTATTGCAGCGGATTGCAAAGGTGTTGCGCAAAACGCTTTCTGGACTGTTGCATCGCTTATCGACGAGATTGCGGTTAATACTATGAATCCATTACAGACAGTCGGAATCAGCAAGCTGGCAGAGGTGACGCGTGGCCGAGGCGAAGTTAGCATAGGCCTGATCGATGGTGCGGTCGATCTCAGCGACAGCAGGCTGAAGGACGCCCACATTCGAAACGTCGGTGGCGCGGATATCGTATGCAGCGATCCTTCTGACGCGGGGTGCAGACATGCGACTTTGCTGGCGGCGACACTGTTTGGACAGCTGGATGGCGCTTGCCCAGCGTGCACTTTGCTGGTTCATCCGATTTTCGCATCGACACAGGCGTCGAGCCTGCCAGTCTCGGACGCCATGACACTGGCATCGGCAATGGTGAGTACAGTAGAGGCGGGCGCTTCCGTCATCAATTTGAGCTTGGCGGTCAACAACGTCAGCAGGCAGGCGGCGCTTGCGTTGAACGATGTGCTGAATTTCGCTTGTTCGCGCGGGGTGATCGTGGTCGCTGCAAGCGGAAATGGCGGGGAACTTGCCACCTCGCCGGTCACCGCTCATCCCTGGGTCATTCCCGTTGTCGCCTACAACGGTGGCAAGTCCCTTTTGTCGTTTTCAAATATCGGACGCTCGGTCGGCAGGAATGGCCTTGGCGCACCGGGCATTGTCACGGATAGTGACGGTGCCCCACAGATTGCCGGTACCAGTGTGGCCGCGGTATTTGTAACCGCAGCGGCAGCGCTGTTACGTTCTGCGCTTCCAGACAGCAGTGCGGACGAAGTAATCCACGCATTGCGACACGCCTCCGGAAACAGGCGAGGTGTGATCCCGCCTTTGCTCGACGCATGGACGTCTTATCTGCGACTGAAATACGCGTGCAATTCTTTGGCTTTGCCCCTATAACATCGAATGGAGAGCAGAATGAAAACACCAGGCTTTACAGCGGAGCGCGCCCTGCGTCCCGCCGATTCCCCATCTCACATGGCCGGTCGCCTTTATCTTCCCGCGCGGGAGTCACAAGTCTCATTGGCCGGAAAACAGTGCAAATCGCTTTGCGCTAGTTATTGCGCGGCAAGAGGCGGCAGTGACGATTGCTTTAATACTTGCATGGAAGTGTGTCACGTCGTCCAAGCTCCGGTGATGATGTAATAAATTTTCCAATGCCGAAGCGGTTTCCGTTTTTCGACTGTTGAAGGAGGTTGATATGAATTTCCCAGGATTCACGGCTGAGCGCTCGCTGAAGGTGAGCGATATGGTTTTCAATGTTTTCGGCGTTAATTCTGCGCCGGGGCGGAGCGATCAGGTGGAAGCGGCGGGAGTGTGCAAGTCCTTATGCATGATCGGCTGTCTGTATACCGGCTCAGGTCGGGAAGTCTGCGACGCGGCATGTAACGATTTTTGCACAAGGCGAAAATTAGTTGTTCAGCCTCAGTTTACCGACATCGCTTAACTGGGGTCTTGGCCGGCATCGGCGGTGCCGCCATGCCACTTTGTGCTGGTCACCAAGTTGTTGAGCTTGGCTCTACATTCTTGGTCGGCAACCGCCTGAATCCTCGAAGTCGAAGATCGCGCCACTGACCAATCACATCGGAAGTGACGTCGGCAAGAAGCATGTCCCCCAGGTGCTTGCCACCTACTACATGACCTGCGATGGCGGCCAGTCAGTGGCACTCCATATGATGCCCACGCTTGTGCATTTCTTAGGGCACAAGTTGGATATGGCGCAAAGCAAAAACGCCATAAACCTTGATTTTCAAGGATTTACGGCGTTTTATGATATATCGCTAAAATGGGGGCTGGTGCTCCGAGCCGGAATCGAACCGGCACGCCTTGCGGCGGGAGATTTTAAGTCTCCAGTGTCTACCAATTTCACCATCGGAGCAGCGCAGCCCGATATTATGCCATGAACATGGCATAACTGCCATATTAGAAACCGGGCGCGGCAAGATCAGACGACCGTCGATCCGCCTGCGACCCGTCGCTGCCATGCTGGCACATCGACGCCCTTGATCAGCAGGTACAGGCAAAACGCGCTCTCGCCGATGAAGCATGGCAGCAAGATTGCGGGGAACAGCACGTCCTGCAGCGGCGGATAGAGGATCATGGCGAAGCTGTTGACCAGGTAGCAGACGCCGGCCAACTGCATCAGCCAGCCAATCGCTTTGGGGAAGTAGCCGGATCGGCGGATCAGGTGGCCGACGATCAGGCATTCGACGCCGAAGAAGATCAGCGCCACGCCGAACGCGTGGGCGTGGGCGATGATCGATTGGTAGGAGATCAGGTGCAGCTGTTGGGGATCGATCGCTTTCAGGTACGCGGCGTCGGACAAGGGCGTGAGCACCGCGTGCAGGTGCAGCGCGCTGACGCTTTCGACCGCGAGCGAGACCAGGCCGAAGAAGGCTACCGCCAGCGCCCAATGCTGGTTGACGGGGCGGAGCAGTATGTACCAGAGCAGGGTGAGGCCGACGGCGCACAGTAGCAGCAGGTCCTGGGCGCCGACGCCGAGCCGCCAGAGCCATTCGGCGGCGAGGATGCTGCGGGCGGTGGCGTCGGGATCGCCGGAGACGACCAGCTTGCCCCGGATGACCGATTCGCCGAGCACGCCGATGACGATGATGATCAGATAGAGCAGGCCGGCGAGGCGGGCCGTGGCTTTGATGTTGATGGGATCGACTGGTTGGCGGTGCTCCGACATCTTTCTCCTGTGGGCGGGAGACTGCCGGTTGCGGCGCAGCCGGTCCCTCCTGAGGTGAGAAGATTATCATGTTGTTATGGTGGCAGCTTGATTCGTTCTCGCCGATTCATGGGCCGTCGGCGGAGCTTGGCGGATTACGCCTCGCTAATCCGCCCTACGTGTTTACTGATGGGAGCCTGGTTTTTTGGCCAGGCTTTGTGTTCCCTTAGTCCAGCTTCAGCGCTTTGGCCACGTCATCCCATGCCACGTACTTGAAGTTTTGCGGGCC
Source organism: Duganella sp. AC237 (assembly GCF_979254035.1). Taxonomy (NCBI): domain Bacteria; kingdom Pseudomonadati; phylum Pseudomonadota; class Betaproteobacteria; order Burkholderiales; family Oxalobacteraceae; genus Duganella; species Duganella sp. AC237. The sequence goes on from NZ_CEEDEW010000003.1 coordinate 2,838,158, forward strand.
GTCCGGCAGGCGCTTGTAGCCGTCCTGGATGACCAGCATGCCCTTGGCGTATGGGCCGCCGAAGTTGGCCGAGCTCACTTCCAGCCCGTCGGTCTCCGAGGTGCCGTCGATGCCGGCGGCCAGGTTGTAGCCGACCCGAAAGCTGCCGCGCACGCGGTAGGGCGCCTTGGCGTCGAGCACCAGATAGCTGTTGTCGCCCTGGCTGGAGACGACCAGATAGTCGCTCTTGTCGCCGTGGTACAGGCCCATGCCTTCGACGTCGGCCACCAGCTGCGGGCCGACCGGCATGATCATGCTGAGCTTGGCCGGGGCATCGCCGCGGGCCGAGGCGGTCCAGACGCCGCGCTTTTCCTCGCCGAGGAACAGGCGCTCGTTGCGGTCGTCGACGACGCAGCCCTCGGGCTGGCTGGCGACCCTGAAGCGGCGCAGCAGCTTGCCTGACATGCCTTTGCCGTCGGCGCCCGCTTCGATGCGGTATTGCAGGAAGCTGCCATCCTTGTCGTTGATGAACGCTTCCAGGCCGCCGTCCGCCGGGCGGTACAGGCACATGCCGTAGATGTCCTCCAGCCCGGTGGCGAACTCGCCGGCCGGCGTGACCTTGCCGGCGGCGTCGATGGCGAACAGCATCACGCTGTTGTCGTCGCGCTGGGTGGCGACGGCGACGTCAAGCTTTTGTCCGCCGACGGTGACGTCCTGGCGCACGTCGACGTTGTTCAGGCGGCCCACTTCCAGCAGTTGCAACTGCTTGCCGCTCAGGTCGTACACCAGCAGGCCTTGTTTCTTGTTGGTGCCGAGGATGCGCGCGGCGGCCGGGTCGGCCGGGTTGCGCCAGATGGCCGGGTCGTCGGCGGCGTCGCCCTGGCGGGCCACCGGCTCGGTCTGCGCGCGCGGCTCGATGATGGCTTTGGCGCCCAGCACCGCCGGCGTTGCGGCCTGCCACGGAATCACCCGCACTTGCCCTTTCTTGAAGCTGTCGCCGCGCTGGACCAGCTTGCGGCTCGGTCCGCCCTCGGCGTCGGCGTCATAGGCCCACACACCCATTTTTTCTTCACTGACCAGTAACTGGTGCGCGGCGTCGTCGGCGCGGCAATGCTTGACGTGCGGGGGCAGGGCCAGCCTGCGCACCAGTAGGCGCTGGTCGCCGTGCATCAGCCATTGTTCGGCCTGGCCATCCTTGCCGATCATGAACAGATGGTCGATTTGTTGGGCGTCGCGGTACAGGCACGACGATTCGATGCCGAACGGCGGCGCCGGGAACGGCGTTTGGGCCGCCAAGGTGCCGGCCTTGATGTCGACCAGGACCGGCAGCACGTGCTCGGCGTTGGCGTCGAGCACCACGGCCAGCACGCCGCCACCTTGCGTTTGTGGGCGCAGGTCGAGCTGCTTGGCGCGCACGCTCAGATGGGCGCGCTCCTTGCCGGCGGCGTCGAGCAGCCGCAGGCCCTGCTTGTCGATCGCCAGCCAGCCGCCGTCGGGCAGGGCGGCAAGTTCGCTGGCCTTGGCCGCGAGGCCGGGCAGGGCGCCCGCGCGCGCCGACTGAGCCGCCGCGGCCGCCGAGCTCGCTGCTGCCGCGTGCGCCGTCTGTGTCAGCACGCCACACGAGACCAGTGCGCCGAAGAGAATTGCGTTGAAGATCGTGGTTTTCATTATCAGAACATGCTCACTTTGAGGCTGACTTTATAGGTGCGGCCGTATTGTTCGTATTGCGCGTTTTGGGCCTTGCTGCCCAGATAAACGTAGTATTTCTCGTTGTTCAGGTTGGCCGCTTCGAAGTTCAGCTGCACCTGCTTGCTGAGCTGGTACGACAGCGAGAAGTCGACCTGCTTCTGGGCGTCGACGATGCGGTCCTGGCCGGCGTCGAGGATGTCGTCGCCCATTTCCAGCAGGTACTTCGACTTGTAGTTCAGCGCCAGGCGCGTGCTCAGCGGACCTTGCTCGTAGCCCAGCATCAGGTTCAGCACGCGGTCCGACTGGCCCGGCATGTCGATGCTGCGCGAGCGCGTGCGGCCGGCGTCGATGTCGTAGCGGGCGACGTTGGCGTCCGAGCGGGTCAGGCTGCCGTTGGCGCCGACGATCAGGCGATTGAACGGCGCCGGCAGCATGCGCAGCGGCTGGGTGTAGGCCAGTTCGATGCCCTTGACGGTGGCCTTGTCGCCGTTGGCGTAGGACACCGCCGAGCTATAGTCGGCCCACTGGCCGCTGCCGGCCAGATTGGTGGTGTAGGTGAAGTTCTTGATGTCCTTGTGGAACACATAGGCCGACATGCTGCCGTCGTCGCCCAGCACGCGCTCGATGCCCAGGTCGAGGTTGGTCGACTTCAGCGGCGCCAGGTCGGGGTTGCCGATGGTGGCTTCGGTGTCGCTGGCCAGGCTCACGCCCGGCGCCAACTGGCTGAAGTTGGCGCGCACCACCGCGTGCGTCCAGGCCGCGCGCACGCTGGTTTTCGCGTCCAGGTCGTAACGGGCCTGCAGCGACGGCAGCCAGTTGGTGTAAGAGCGCCGGCGGTTGACCGGATCGAAGGATTCCTCTTCCTCGTTGACGCGCGAGCCGGCCGCGTCGAACCTGGTGTGCTCGGCGCGCACGCCGGCCAGCAGGTGCCAGGCGTCGATGTCGACGCTGTTTTGCACGTAGGCGGCGTCGATGTCCTCGTGCATGCGGTAGTCGTCGACGGTCGAGTCGACCAGCAGGCGGGCGTCGGCGCGCTTGAGGCCGGCCACCAGGCGGCGGATCGCAGCCGGGTCGATGGCCTTGCCGATGCGGCCCAGCTTGTAATCGAGGTCGTTGCCGGTGACGTAGTCGGCCAACGCGGTGCTGGCGCCGCCGATTTGCTTGCTGCTGTACGACCAGGCTTCGGTGTCGTTGGATTTTTCGCGGCGGGCGGCCTTGGCGCCGAACTTGAGCGTCGAACTGCCTTCGCCCAGCTCGAACTTGTGGCTGAGGTCGAAGCGAATGTGGTGTTCCTTGTCGGTGGCGTCGCCTTGCTTGAGCGCGATCGAGTTCAGCTTGTAGTTGGCAGCGTCGTACAGGCTGGCCGGGCCGGTCAGGCGTGGGATGTCGGTGCCGGTGAAGCCGACGCCGGCGAAGTCCTTGCTGCCTCGGAAGCGGGCGTCGTTGATCGATTCCGGCGCTTCGTCGGTGGCGCGGCTGATGCCGCCAGCCAAATCGAGCTTCCAGCCGTTCCATTTCTGTTCGGTGCCCAGTACGACCGAGCTGATGGTCTGGGTGTACTTGCGCTGGCGCAGGCGACGTTCGCCGCGTGCGCTGGCGGTCTGGCCTTCGGCCAGGCCGTCGCCGGCGATGTTGCTGATGGTCAGGCGGTCGCGCACTTCGTCGTCGCTGAAGTCGCTGATGAAGCTGCGAACGAAATATTTGCTCAGGTTGTCGGCGTGGTAGTCGAGGTTGAGCGCGGCGGCGCGGCGCTTGCGCGTCGGCAGGTAGTCGCGCAGTTCGACGCCGGTCAGCTTGCCGTCTTCCCAGGCGCCGCCGGTTTCGACGTTGTCGGAACCGAATTCACGCTTTTCGTAGCTGATGCCGCCGGCAACGCCCAGCTTGCCGCTCAGGAAACGGTCGGCGAACAGGATGCTGCCGTTGGGGCTGGTCTTGCCGATGTTCTGGTCGCGGCTGGCGCCGACGGTGGCCGACAGCAGCTTGCCCGGCAGGTCGAAGGCCGACAGCGTTTTGACTTCGACGGTGCCGCCGAGGGAATTGGCGTCCTGGTCCGGCGTCAGGGTCTTGCTGACCGACAGCGAACGGATCAGGCCGGCCGGCAGCACGTCCAGCGCCACCGCGCGCCGGCCCGATTCAGGCGAGGGCACCAGCGCGCCGTTAATGGTGACCGAATTCAAGTCCGGGCCGAGGCCGCGCACGCTGACGTAGCGGCCTTCGCCCTGGTCGCGCTGCACCGACAGGCCCGGCAGGCGCGCCAGCGCTTCGGCCGCGTTCTTGTCCGGCAGGCCGCCGATATCGTCGCTGCTGATGACGCTAACGATGTTGTCGGCTTGTTCCTGGGCGGCGATTGCATTGCGCAGGCTGGAGCGCTGGCCCGAGATCACCACGCTGTTGGCGGTGGCGGCCACGCTGGCGGCGGCGCCGTCGGTGGCTTGATTGGTTTGCGCGCTGGCATGCGATTGGGCGGCCAGCATGGCCAGCACGCCAAGGCTGAGTACGGAGAGGCGGCAACCATGACCTTGCTGCGCGGGCTGTTTGGACGTTTTGTACTGTGTGGTTTTCATTATGTGCCGTCATATTAGTTGGAAGACGGGCGGATTCTAAGTAGTCAATGTGTCAATTGCATGACACCTTGCCGCGTTGGACGCCCAAAAGCGCGTTGGAGAGGCCAAATCCGGGCGCAATGAGCTGGATTGACCCGGCAAACAGGCTGCCTGAGCCGCAGCGCGCGCGGGAGGCGAGGAGGGGGAACACTGCGCGGGACGCGTTCCCGCACGGAGTGGCGCGGGGTTGCCCACCACCTGTGAGCCGTTTGCACCTGTTGTGGCGTCGATGAGTCTTGCCCGCCGCGATGGCGCGATGTCATGGCGTTGTCATAAATCTCCTTTATGCTGCCGCCGCACTACCGACGCCGTCATGATGAGCCCGCCCATGTTGCAACTACACCGTTCCACCCTGATCGCGGCCGGCCTGGCCCTGCTGGCCTGCCTGTTCCTGTACGCCAGCCTCGGTGTGACAAAATCTTTCGAACACTGGAAATGGACCGACATTGTCAGCGAAGGCGGCACCGCCGTCATGGCCGGCAGCTGGGTGTTGTTTACCTTGAGCAGCCGCCCCGGCGGCCTGGTCACGCGCCTGCTGGCCGGCGGCCTGGCGCTGATCATGATCGGCTCCTTCGCCGATTGCTTGGACGAATTTTTCGCCATCAGCAAGACGGCAAGGTGGGATCATTGGCTTGAGGGCATGGTGCCGGTCGGCATGCTGGTGGTCACCATCGGCATGTATTACTGGCGTCATGAGCAGTTCCGGCTCAACGACCATCTGCAAAAGCGCGAACGGCTGTTCCGCGATCACCGTGCCTTCGACCGTATCACCCAGCTGGCCAATGCCGACTATCTGCGGCGCCAGATCCGCCACGAGCAGGCGCGACGGCCGGGCCAGCCGTGCGCGTTGGTGCTGCTGGACATTGACGGCTTCCACCTGATCAACCGCGAATTCGGCCAGCCCGAGGGCGACCGCGTGTTGCAGGCCGTTGGCCACATGTTGTTGCTCAACCTGCGCAACGACGACTTGCTATGCCGCTATGCCGGCGACCGTTTCGCGCTGCTGCTGCCGGACACCACCGTGCAAGAGGCCGCGTCGCTGGCTGCGCATCTGGCGGCCATGGTCGGCCAGATGCGCCACCACGCCAAAGGCGGCCGGGTCGGCATCAGCCTGCGCCACGCGTGTTCGAACGCGGACGCGGCGCCGGACGTGCTGCTGGCCGAACTGAGCCGGGCGGTGTCGCAACCGGCGGCGGCTGCACCGGCGGCCTCGACGACCATCGCGGCGGCCGGCCCGTCCACCTTGGCCGCGACGGCGACAGCGTGATCGCCTACCGGCAAATCGGCGACAGTTTCATTCCGGCGCAGCACCAGCCGGCGCTGATACTGGACTACGCCCGCAGCCGCGAGCTCGACGAGCAGGGCGACAAAGCCTTGCGCGGCACCGGCCTGCGCGGCTGGGACATGCCCGACGCCGATGTCGTGCTCAGCCCTGCGCAATACCTGCAATTGCTGGCGAACGTCATGCGCGAACTGGACAGCCCCGACACCAGCTTCATGCTGGGCCAGCAGATGCTGCCGGGCCACTTCGGCGCGTTCAGCCACGCCTTGCTGCAGGCGCAGAATCTGCGGCAGGCGCTGGACATCCTGTGCGCCGGCGCGGTGCGTTTGTGTCCGTTGTTGACGCCGCGCCTGCGCGAGGAGGGCGGCCTTGCCGTGCTGTACTGGACCGACAGCTTCGGCGCGCCCAGCCAGTTGCCGGCGCTGGTGGAAATGCACATGACGGCGGTGACGGCAATGTGCCGCTGGCTGGCCGGCGAGCGCCTGCCGTGGCGCTACTGCCTGAACCGCAGCGCGCCCGCGCACGTCGAACAGCACGAGGTGCACCTGGGCGGCGACCTGCGCTTCAACTGCCATCTGGACGCGATGTTGATCAACCCGGCGTGGCTCGACCGGCCCTGGCCGCGCGGCAACGCGATGGCGGCGTCGGTGGCGCTGAACGGCGCGGCGGCGGAGGCGGGCGCCGACAAGCTGGCGCTGGCGCCGAGCCTGTTGTCGGCGCTGTACGACCACTTGCTGGCCCATATCCGCCTCGGCCCCACGCTGGAGTTGAGCGCGGCCGCGTTCGGCGTCAGCGCGGCCACGATGAAGCGCCATCTGGCGCGCCACGGCAGCCATTTCCAGGCCGAGCTGGACCAGGTGCGCGCGCATGTCGCGATCCACCTGTTCCAGGCGCGCGGCTACGACAACGAAGCGGTGGCGCAATACCTGGGCTTCCACGACGCCACCAACTTCCGCCGCTCGTTCAAGCGCTGGACCGGCCTCACGCCCAGCCTGTTGCGCGACGGCCTGCTCAGCGTGCCGCTGTGATGGGTTGCCGATGGCTCATCGATGGCGGATTACGGCGTTCCGCCTAATCCGCCCTACGTGTAACCGTTGTGACGCCATAGCCGCAGGTCCGTCGCGGAGACACGTAGGGCGGATTAGCGAAGCGTAATCCGCCATGGTCGCGCCGCCAACAACGCGTGCATGAACCGACTAAGGCGTATGCACCGGCTCCTGCACAAACGTCCCCATCCCCGCACCCAGATAAAAACTCGGATGCGGCGGCTGGTTATATCCCGCGTTCTGCGCCGCCACCTGCGCCCGGTACTGCGGGTTGTGCATCAACGTCGGCAAGCGCGTGGCGGTCGGCGCGGTGGTGCTGTAAATCAGCAACGCCGTGTTGGCGCTATTCCGCCACACTACCTCCTCGCGCCAGTCGCCAAGCAAATCGGCGCTCAGCACCGGCGTCGCCTTGGTGCTGTTGTTGGACGCGGCGCCGGCATCGCCCGCGTTCACCAGCACGCTCGAACTGCTGGTCGCCGGATTCCACTTGCTGATCTGCGTGCCATCCAGCGCCTCGCGCAGCAAATCCCCATCCCACCACGCCGCGAAGTTCATCTGGCTCGGCCGGTTGGCGCCGATTTGCACCCCCGTCGCGCTGCGCAGGCCGCCGCGACTGCCCCAGCACTCCTCGCCCGGATAGGCCGGATCGATATCCATGCACACGCCGCGCCCCACGTCCACGCCTTCGCCGCTGGTGCCCCACAGCAGCGCGCCGGTGGCCGCGTTATGCATGCCGGTGCCGCTGGCGCCGTAGCAACTCGGCGTCTCGTGCACCATATACACCTGCAACCCTGCCAGGTTCGGATTGAATTTTCCCACGTGTAAAGCGTCGCCGTGGCACAGGCCCGTCGTGTACAGCAACTGTCCGTAGCTGTCGATGGTGGCCGCGCCGTAGACGATGTCGTCCTTGCCGTCGCTGTTGACGTCGGCCACGCCGAACCAGTGCGCGCCCTGGCCGCGCGCGGCGCCGCCGGCGACGTCGGTGTCGAACACCCAGCGGCTGGTCAGCGCGCCGTCGCGCCAGTCCCAGGCGGCGATCACGGCGCGCGTGTAGTAGCCGCGCGAAAACACCGCGCTCGGGCGCGCGCCGTCCAGGTTGGCCACGCCGCCGAGGAAGCGGTCGACCCGGTTGCCGTAGTTGTCGCCCCAGCTCGAGACGGTGCCGCGCGCCGGCAGGTAGTTGGTGGTCTTCATCGCCTTGCCGGTCTGGCCGTTGAACACGGTCAGGAATTCCGGCCCCGTCAGGATGTAGCCGGCACTGTTGCGGTGGTCGGCCGAAGCCGAGCCGATCACCGCGCCGGTGCCGTCGACGGTGGCGTCGGCCGTCTTCATCATGACCTCGGCCTTGCCGTCGCCGTCGAAGTCGTAGGCCACCATGGTCGTGTAATGGGCGCCGGCGCGGATATTGCGCCCCAGATCGATGCGCCACAGGCGTGTGCCGTCGAGTTTATAGGCGTCCACCAAGGTGTTGCCGGTGTAGCCGGACTGCGAATTGTCCTTGGCGTTGGTCGGCTGCCACTTGACGATGATCTCGTAGGCGCCGTCGCCGTCGAGATCGGCCGGGGTGCCGTCGTTGATGTCGTAGGTGTAGGCCACGCCGTCGCTCGAGGTGCCGCCTGCCGGACGCTGCACCGGCACCGTCTTGTACGGCGCCGACCAGGTGGCGCCGGCGCCGAAGCCGCTTTGCTCGGCGCCGTTGACGACCGCGCGCACCGAATACGCGCTCGCAGCGGTGCCGCCCGCGTCGGTGTAGTTGAGCTGGGTGAGCGGCGTGCTATTGAGCTTGGTGCTGCCGCGATAGACGTTGAACGCCACGCCGGCCGCGTCGGTGGCCAGCAGGCGCCAGCTGACGAACACGCCGCCGGCGGTCTGGATGGCCACCGCGCCACGGTTGAGCAGCTCAATCTGCTTGCCGGGGGACGTGACGACGGCGCCGACCTGCGCGCAACTGGCCAGGGCCAGCGTGAAGAAGAGGGTGGGAACTTTTAAGGGCATCATGATTTCACCTTTCAGCGTGGGAAAGACCAGCTCGGCAGGCTAGGTTAAAGCAAAGACATTCAAAAAAGACATGTCCGGTATGCCATTCCATGATTACTCACGAAGATGAGTAATGCGTTGCATTCGCACCCAAGTTGGCAATCAGGTAAGAAGATACGTGGACACTTTATTAAAAATAAATGATAATGATTCGCATTCAGCAATTATCTTAAAGATAAACATGCTGATCAACTCATGCGGAGGCCGTGATGTCGGTGGAATTGCAGCAAACAGTCCTGGGGGACATCTTTATCGAGCACCGGGCGCAGTTGCGCCGCATCGCGCAAAAGATCGTCGGCACCCCGCACACGGCCGACGAGGTCATCCAGGACGCCTACCTCAAGGTGGTCGAGATGACGGGCGTGCGCGAGATCCTCAAGCCGTTTTGCTATTGCTGCCAGGTGGTGCGCAACATGGCGCTCGACCATTGCCGGCGCCAGGCGGTCGAGTCGTCGTACCGCATCTATCCGGACGACGGCGAATTGCCGCAGGTCTCCGGCGGCAGCATCCCCGACCACCAGCTGCACGGCATGCAGGTGATCGACGCCATCGACCGCATCCTGTGCGGCCTGCCGTCGCGCACGCGCCAGGTGTTCGAACTGTCGCGCCTGGGCGGCTTGACCCAGCGCGACATCGCCCAGGAGATCGGCTGCTCGGCCACCCTGGTCAACTTCATGTTGCGCGACGCCAGCAACGCCATCGCCTGCTGCCGTGAGCTGGTCGACATCGGCTAGGCGCGGCGTGGTTTTAGCGCCTTACCAGCGATAGCTGAGCGATGCCTTCACATTGCGCGATTCACCATAGAAGCAGGCGAACGGGCAGCTGGTGTAGAAGTGCTTGTCGGCCAGGTTGCCGACATTGAGCGCCAGGCGCCACGGGCCGGTGCTGTAGCTGGCCATGGCGTCGATGACGGTGTAGGCCGGCGCCACCACGTCGGTGTAGGTGCTGGTGGTCTCGCCCATGTAGCGGGCACCGGCGCCGATCTTCAGGCCGGGCACGCCGAAACCGCCGAAGCTGTAATCCCCCCACAGCGAGAACTGGTTGTACGGCACGCCGTTGGTGCGGTCGCCGACCTGCTCGGGGAACAACGGGCTGGCCCTGGTCACGCGCGCGTCCGTATAGGTGTAGGCGGCAAGCACCTGGGCGTTGCGCCCGATCCGTCCGCGCGCCTCGAGCTCGACACCACGCGAGCGCACCTCGCCCTGCTGCCGCGCGTAGCGGCGGTCCAGCGGGTCCTGGCTCAGCACGTTGCCCTGGGTGAGCTGGTAGGTAGCCGCCGACAGCATCAGCGCGCCGCCGGCGGGCTGGTAGCGCACGCCCGCTTCGAACTGCTCGCCCTCGGTCGGCTTGAAGCGGCTGCCGTTGCGGTCGGTGCCGCTGGTGGGCGCGAACGACTGGCTGAAGCCGACGAACGGCGCCAGGCCGTTGTCGGCCAGGTAGACCAGCCCGGCGCGGCCGGTGAAGGCGTCGCTCTTTTCATGGTCGGCCGAGCACAGCGACGGATTGCGGAAGTCGCATTCGGTCTGGCGCACCCAGTCCTGGCGCCCGCCCAGCAGCAGCACCCATTTGGCGTCGAACGTCATCTGGTCCTGGAAGTACAGGCCCATCTGCTTGTCGCGGGTGCGGAACCCATACGAGTAGACGGCCGGACCGAGCGTGCCGCCGTACACCGGCGCGTACAGGTCGACCGTGCCGACGGCGCGGTCGAAGCGCTCGCTGGTACGCTTGGTTTCGGTGTAGTCCAGGCCGACCAGGGTTTTGTGCGCGATGCCGGCGGCGCGCCAGTCGTATAGCAGCGAGGTGTCCGAGTTCAGGCGGTTGGTGTGCTCGTCGCGGTCTTCGGCGAAGCGCTTGATGGTGCGCTGGTCGGCTTCGTAGTCGGCGGCCGTGCCGATCGCGGCCCAGTCCTGGTCCATATGGTATTTGCGCAGGCTGTGGCGCAGCTTGAGGTTGTCGGTGAACGCGTGATCGACGATGTAGCCGGCCGAATAGCGCTTGATGCGGAAGTGGTCGTAGTCCGGTTCCCCGGTGAAGCGCTCGCGCGGGATCGTGCCGTGCACGTTCGGGCGCAAGGTGCCCGCGGCGGGCAGGTCGTCGGCGCCGTAGTTGCCGCGGTCGCGCTGGTATTCGGACAGCAAGGTCACGCTGGTGGCGGCGTTGGGGCGCCATGTGAGCGCCGGGGCCAGGTAGGTGCGGTCGTCGCGCATGTAGTCGATGAAAGCGCCGCTGTCGCGCTGCAGGCCTGTGAGGCGGTAGGTCCACACGCCGTCCTCGCTGAGCTTGCCGCCGAAGTCGCCCGAGACCTGCTTGCGGTCGAAGGAGCCGACCTCGACGTTGAGTTCGCGCAGCGTGTCGGCGGTCGGCCGCTTGCTCACGGTGTTGAGCACGCCGCCGGGCGAGGACATGCCGTACAGGATGGAGGAGGCGCCCTTGAGCACCTCGATGCGTTCGAGGCCGTAGACCTCCTGCTGGCCGTCGAAGCGGTTGACCTGGTAATTGGTGCCGTCGCGGAAGGTCGACAGCAGCTGGAAGCCGCGCAGCGTGATCTCGTCGCCGGTGCGTTCCGGGCGCAGGGTGCCGCCGACCGCGTAGCCGAGCGCCTCGGCGATGGTGCGGGCGCCGAGCGTTTCAATCTGCTCGGCGCCGATGATGGTGATCGACTGCGGCGTTTCGATGATCGGGGTGTCGGTCTTGGTGCCGCTGGCGCTGCGCCTGGCCGCGTAGCCGGCCACCACGCCGGTGGCCGTCTCCTGTGCCCCGGTCACGTAGACGGTCGGCAGGGCGCTGTCGGGTTGCGGGGGCGGCGGCGTTTCGGCCGCGCCGGCGGCGCCGGAGAAGAACAGGCCGGCCAGGCCAGCCTGGAGGGCGCGTGCGATCGGGGTCGGTTGGGTGCGAGGCATTTCTGGTTGGTGCATAAAGTGAGTCAGGCGATCGAGAAGGGTTGGATAAACAAGCCGGGTGGCATATTGCTATTTGATTACGGTACAGGCGAAGGTTCGCCTTGTTCGTAGACGTTCTGGCATCGCTTTTGTTCAGTCGCTGCCGACGGCTCGGGTCGGCGCTGAGGCAGTAAAACGATGAATGTTTCTTTGGCTGCTCTATAATTCAAACGTTTCCGTTAAGCCAAACATGGCGCCAGACCAATTCCATGACGTCCATCGCTCCGACCTTACCCTTCCGCGCCACCACCGAACAAGCCTGCGAGTGGCTAGCCCTGCAGGGCGTGGCCGACGCCCCGTGGACCCTGGCGCGCCTGATCGGGAGCGGCGTCACGCCGTACGTCTGGCTCGACTACGATGCCGCCTACCCGGAGCTGTTCGGCGACGCCAACGGCGGCTACGCGGCGCCGATCTTCTTCGAGGGTGACACCGCGCGCCTGGCCGCCGGCAGCGAGGACGTGCTGATCACCATCACCAAAGATGCCTACAAGATCGTCGCCAAGCTGCCGCCGCCCGGTTTCCGGCGCGCGCTGCACGAGCTGCGCTTCCAAAAGAAGGATCTGGAACAGCTGGCCGCGCGGCTCAAGCGCGAGGCGCAGCCGCAGCCACCGGCCAAGACCGAAGGCGTGAAGGAGTCGCAGGACGGCATCGGCCGCGACGAGATCCTGGCCGCCTTCGACGGCCTGGCCAAGCTCGATCTGGCGCAATCGCTCGACGACGGCATCGGCATCTTCGGCGACGATGGCGCCCGCGTCAAAGGCAGCGGCGGCAAAGGCAAGAAGAACAAGCACAACACGCTGTGGAATCCCGTCACCCTGGCGCTGGGCTTGAACGAGGTGTACCGCGTACCGGTTCCGCGCCTGAAGAAGGCGTTCGCCACGCATGACTTTCTGTACGCCTGGCGCGCGGACTGGGAGTTGTCGCTCACGCTGCTGAACAAATAAATCAGTTTTACCCCACCCCGGCACCACGCTTTTATCCATCGACTCTTTCAAACGGACCCTATGAGATATTTACGCTCCCTGTTGATGCTCGCCGTCGTCGCCTTCAGCCTGAACGCTCCCGCCCACGCGGACGAGCGTGCCGTGCGCGAACGGATTTCCTTCAATGCCGACTGGCGCTTTATCAAGGGCGAGCCACCGGGCACCGTGAGCGACGCGGCGTTCGACGACAGCCGCTGGCGCAAACTCGATCTGCCGCACGACTTCGGTATCGAAGGCCCGTTCAAGCAGGAGTACGAGGGCGAGACCGGCAAGCTGCCGTGGTGGGGCGTGGCGTGGTACCGCAAGCACTTCGCTGCCCCCGCCAGTGACGCCGGGCGCCGCGTCTTCATCGATATCGACGGCGCGATGTCGCACGCGACCGTTTTTCTCAACGGGCAGAAGGTCGGCGGCTGGCCTTACGGCTACTCGTCGTTCCGCCTGGAGCTCACGCCCTATCTGAAGCCTGGCGCGCAAAACGTGCTGGCGGTGCGCATCGATAATCCGGAAGATTCGTCGCGCTGGTATCCGGGCGGCGGCATTTACCGCAACGTCTGGCTGGTCAAGACGACGCCGCTGCACGTGGCCAACAACGGCATCTTCGTGCTGACGCCGACCGTGACCGCCGATGCCGCCACCGTCGAGATCCGCGCGACCCTGGACAACCAGGGCGCCGACGCCGAGGCCAAGGTCAGCACCGCCGTCTACGCGCTGGACGCGGCCGGCCGCCGCACCGGCGCCGCGCTGGCGCAGACCGCCGCATCGGCCAGCGCCAAGATCGTGGCCGGCAAGCAGGCGATCCTGACGCAGTCGCTGCAACTGGCGCGTCCGCAGCTGTGGAGCCTGCGCGCGCCCAAGCGCTATGTCGCGGTCACCACGGTGACGGCGAAAGACCAGGTGGTCGACGTGGTCGAGACGCCGTTCGGCGTGCGCACCATCGCCTTCGACGCGGCGCGCGGTTTCCTGCTCAACGGCGAGCGCGTGATGCTGCAAGGCGTCAGCCAGCACCACGACCTGGGCGCGCTCGGCGCGGCGCTGAACGTGCGCGCGCTGGAGCGCCAGTTCGAAATTCTGCAGCAGATGGGCGTCAACGCCATCCGCACCACGCACAATCCGCCGGCGCCCGAGCTGCTGGAGCTGGCCGACCGAATGGGCATGCTGATCATCGTCGAAGCGTTCGACGCCTGGCGCATTCCCAAGACGAAGAACGACTATGCCACCCTGTTCGAGGCTTGGCACGAAAAAGACCTGCGCGCGATGGTCCAGCGCGACCGCAACCATCCGAGCGTGATCGCCTGGAGCATCGGCAACGAGATCATGGAGCAGGGCCAGCCGGAAGGTTGGAAAGTCGCCGTCCACCTGGCCGACATCGTCCGCAGCGAGGACCGTTCGCGTCCGACCACGGCTGGCTTCAACAAGATCAACTCCGGCTACGACGGCTTCCAGACCGCCATCGACGTGTTCGGCTACAACTACAAGCCGGCCGAGTATGGCCGTCTGCATCAGAGCGCGCCGTACCTGCCGCTGTACGGCAGCGAGACCTCGTCCACCGTCAGCTCCCGCGGCGAATACTTCTTCCCCGTTAGCGACGACAAAACAAAGGGCGCGTTCAATTTCCAGGTCAGCAGCTACGACCTGACGGCGCCGCCCTGGGCCTGGTCGCCGGACGTCGAATTTGCCGGGATCGACAACAACCCCTTCGTCGCCGGGGAATTTGTATGGACCGGTTTCGATTATCTGGGCGAGCCGACGCCGTACAACGACGACGCCACCAATGTGTTCAACTTCACCGATCCGGCGCAGCAGCAGGCCGCCGCCAAGGAGCTGGCCGAGCTTCGCAAGATCAAGATGCCGTCTCGTAGCTCGTACTTCGGCATTGTCGACCTGGCCGGCTTCAAGAAGGACCGGTTCTATCTGTACCAGGCGCGCTGGCGGCCCGAGCTGCCGATGGCGCATCTGCTGCCGCACTGGAACTGGCCGGAGCGGGTGGGGCAGGTGACGCCGGTGCATCTGTACACGTCGGGCGACGAGGCGGAGTTGTTCCTCGATGGCCAGTCGCTGGGCCGCAAGAAGCGCGGCCCGCGCGACTATCGTCTGCGCTGGGACGATGTGGTGTACAAGCCGGGCACGTTGCGGGCGGTGGTGTACAAACAGGGCAAGCCGTGGGCCGAGGATACGGTGCGCACCACCGGCGCGGCGGCCAAGCTCAAGTTGGCCGCCGACCGCAGCGCGTTGAGCGCGGACGGCAAGGACTTGTCGTTCGTGACGCTGACGATCGCCGACAAGGACGGGCTGTCGGTGCCGCGCTCGCACAACAAGGTCAAGTTCACCGTCAGCGGTCCGGCAGAGCTGGTCGCCACCGACAATGGCGACGCGACCAGCCACGTGTCGTTCCAGTCGCCGGAGCGGCCGGCGTTTAATGGCATGGCGCTGGCGATCGTGCGTACCAGGCCCGGGCAGGGCGGCAAGATCGTCGTCACCGCCACCAGCGAAGGGCTCGGCAGCGCGAAGGTTGAGCTGAGCAGCAAGCCGTAAGACTTTTTTGGTTACTCAAGGCCAGCCGCCTTCCTTATGGAGTCGGCTGGTTTTTTTGTCGCCTTTCTTCGTGAGGTTGCCGCCCCCACCGCTGCCGCCTGTCATGCCGCTCTGCGCCAGGCCGACGTCGTGCAGGTCGCCGCCATGTTCGCCGCCCATGCCGCCGGAGTGCTGGCCACCGTGGCCGTGCTGGCCTTTGCCGGCATCTTTTGCCGCGCCTTTGTTGACGCCTTGGCCGCTATCGGCCCCCTCGGTGCCCGCGTTTTTGGTACCGCTCAAGCCGTCCGTCGCGCCGCTGCCGCCGACGGATTGCTGGTGATTGTCGTTGCTCATTACTGTCTCCTGAAAGTTGAGTGAATGGGAAATACTAACCTTGGCTGTTGCGCTGGCCTATCGGCATAGCACCGCTTTGTACGTAGGCGAAAATTTACAAAACGATTGAAAACATGCATCAGCTTTTTGCGGTAGTGATGTGCTCAGAAAGTCCTTTTGCTTGCCTTTGTAGTTACGCACGGCTTACACTGGTCCTGATGTAAGTCTTACTATCCCTGAGCGGATTTTTCAAAGTGACTTACCAACAGACACGCCGTCAATCGGTCGATAAAAACTATGGAAAAAATTAATACTTCTGAACCAGGGCCAGACTTCGATGCGGTTGTCCGCCTTCAGTCCGAGCTTCGGACGGAATCTCCTCGAGGCATCGTATTAGTTTCCGCCGCTATGCTTGAGGAAGCTCTTCAGGAACTGATGCTTGCTCGCTTCGTGCCGAACTCATCTTCCTCAGACGCACTTTTTGATGGTCCAATGTCGCCGTTTGGTTCATTCAGTGCAAAAGTGGACGGAGCCTATCGAGTGGGTTTGCTAAGTCACCAGTTCTGCCGGGATTTACACATTATTCGTCGAATCCGCAACGAGGTTGCACATCAACCTAAAGGCTTTACGTTTGACGAGGCCGGAACGAAGGCTCGCGTAAACGCGCTTTCCCAATCACATGGTATATACAGTCGGAGTCCGGAATGGCTAAAACAGCGAGGAACGCCGTCTGTAAAAGAACAGTTCCTCGAGGCCGCTACCTGGATGCTCTTTTACCTAGCCGCAGAAAGAGAACGGGTTCGTACCATTTCCCCTCATGGTCCTGAATTCGGTTATTACGCAACAATGGATAACGAATCTGGTTTGGCTACCAATGCTTCCTAGTGTTGGTTGAGAACGAAGCGCCTATTGAATAAAAAATCCGACCGATGCTGCTAACACAATGACTAAGACATAATATCTTTATGTCTGCTCCGGTCGCGTTGCGGGAGTATCCAATTTAAGGAAGTTTAAGCTACTTGATCCGGAGAGTAGAAGCGGTTAGTACAGGGCTCGGCCGATCTTGGTTCTTTATGATTTTCGTGACGGTAGAATGTCCGTGGCGACTTCCTCGACCATTACATAAGACTTGAAGTGTCGCACCATAACGTTGCAACGACAAGTTGATTTCTTGAAACTGTGCGCGTCGCTAAGATGCTATCTGATGCATAAGTTTTTCCGATGATAGTGACTCTAAACGTAAAAATTAACTATTTATATGAAATTTAAAATAGCTGGGCGATCAAAGGTTAATGAAAAAGATGTGGGTACAGTTTTTTTAGAGATGGATCATTGGAATGACTACTCGTTTGTGACAATGTTTCGGGTGATCTACATTGACCTTCTGGGTCAGAAAAACGATATCGGCGTTACAAAAATTGGATTCAAAGGGCAAACCGTAGAGAAATACACCTATTCGACCTTAGATCCTGAGTTTCTAAGTTTGGGCGATGAGTATTTTTCGCTTGGGCAAGATGTAAAGTTTTACCGCAGGCTGGGAGAGCTCTCTGGTGGCATCGGTGTTTCAATTCTAGCTGCGTTAAGGGATTTGGTGTATACACCCCAGATACTTCATGAAATTGAAGGCGAAGAGGTTCTTAGAATATCACTACTTCGTGATGTTCCTCGCAGTCTTATTTCGGGTCAGTTTTTCCGTGCACTTGTAGGGTCTGCGGAGCGCACTGACTTCAACTTTCGATTTATCAGACCTGAGACAGAGTACCTAGGTCAGATTGCTGTAGATTTTTCTATAATTGTCGATTCAACGCCTAGTACAAATATACATGCAATTATTGGGCGAAATGGAGTTGGCAAGACAACGCTTCTAAATGGAATGATAGAGGCTATCACCAAAAGGTCTAATTATTCTAAATTTATTAATCTTAGCTCGCCGGGGGAGCGCGAGATTGGTCTGGATTATTTTAGTAGTCTCATTTCGGTATCGTTTAGCGCCTTTGATCCCTTTAATCCACCTCTTGAACAACCAGACCCGTCCAAAGGAACGTGCTATTTTTACATAGGATTAAAAGATCCAAAGCAACCAGACCTTCATCGTACTATTCCAGAGTTGAGAGCTGATTGTGTGAGGGCATTGATCGGCTGTTTTAGAAATGATGGAAAACAGAAGCGATGGCTGCATGCTATCGAGAAGCTTGGCTCCGATGAGAACTTTGCTGCAATGAATCTAGCGCAACTGCGAGAGGTCTATCAACAGGTCCAGAATCGTAGGAAAGGCGAGCAATCAGATTCGAACGCAGTTTTCGAAGACTATGCTGCCGAAGTTGATAAATATCTCTCGCGCATGAGTTCTGGCCATGCCATCGTACTTTTGACGATCACACGGTTAGTGGAAACGGTTCAAGAAAAATCGCTCGTTTTATTGGACGAGCCAGAAAGTCATCTACATCCGCCATTACTTTCGGCTTTCGTCCGGGCTCTTTCCGATTTGCTTCTCGATCAAAATGGCGTGGCAATAATAGCGACACACTCGCCCGTTATTCTGCAAGAAATACCACGTTCTTGCGTATGGAAAACATATCGTATTGGGAAGGAAATTTCGTTTAAGCGCCCAAAAATCGAAACATTTGCGGAAAATCTCGGGATGCTGACCAGCGAGGTATTCAGCTTGGAGGTCGTGCGCTCTGGCTTCCACGACATGCTTGCCTCGGCAGTTCTTTCAGGCGACTCTTTCGGGCAGATAATTAAAAATTATGGTGATCAACTTGGGCTGGAAGGAAGAGCAATACTTTTAGCGTTGATAGCGGAGCGCGATGGGAGAATTGCCTAATGATGCGTCTTAGTCATCCAGTCTTGAATTTTGGCGCAACACTGGAAAAATGCATCGAAGGAATTTTAGGAAACGAGGAGTTAAAGGACAAGATAATAGACGGACGACAAGCTCTGCTGCAGGCAGGTAATGACTATGTCATTACTGGCAATAGCGGGGCGCTTTGGTCCATCCAGCCGGTCGATACCTCCGTGGATAAGAATCCGATCGTCGTGGGAAAGTTGACCAAGTCCGAGCTAATAAATCTTTATGAATACTATTTTCGTAATGAGAAGAAAGCTGCGCGTAAAATTTACGAGAAATTACTAAATTCGGCTGAGGATGATTGTCCTTTTTGTGGCGGTATTGGTAGTCCTAGAAATCTTGATCACTTTTTACCCAAGGCACATTTCCCTCAATACTCTATTTTTCCACAGAATCTTGTCCCGTCGTGCCGCGACTGCAATATGGACGGTAAGGCTGAGCGCTATGCCACTCGCGCGGATGATCAGGTCATCCAGCCGTATGTCGACCATGACCGGTTTTTTCAGGAGCAATGGATTTATGCTGACTGTACACTCAATGCAACGGGTACCCCGGTAGCCGTGCGCTACTTCGTTAATGCACCTGCGCCCTGGGATCAAGTGCACAAAAACAGAGTGCAGAGGCACTTTGATGATTTTTCGTTAGGGCGGCGGTATTCGGTTGAAGCAGCAGTACAGCTAAAAATCGTAATGGATCAAATTTCCAAGCTAAAATATGCTGGTGTTGACAATGCGAATATTCGCGACGCGCTATTGCTTCCTGGAGTCCAAAAAGCGCCGTTTATTAATCACTGGCTTCGCGGAATGTACCAAGCGCTCTCAAACCATCTCGTATGACGGAAATGGATACCATTGCGAAATTATCGTCAGTATATAGCTTTGGAGGGTCGGTTATCTATTAATCGTTAACCATCTAGTCCGTGCCGTATTAAGTTTTGGCATAAAATAAGATACTTCTTGGGTAATCTCAAATTCACATAGTGACCGAGCTGTAGGGTCATGGCGGGTGTGCCGAGCGTCGGAGTGGTTACTTGCGTATCCGAGCGCCACGCTGGCCGTTGAGTTCGCCCAAATGAGGGTAGCTATCGCTACCCATCCTTATGACATCCACACTGGTCTCGATCTTCAGCCGTTGCACAGACGCTATCGAAGATTTGATCGGACGGCTACGGCACCCTCAGCATCGTTTTCCTGATGACATCCGGATACTGTCCAGTGCAGTCAGGCCGCAGCTGTTTTTTCCAGTCCCTATCCTATGTAGATGTTCGAAATGTGCGGGTACCTCATTAAACTATATATTTGCAGAGAGAAAAGGGCGTACTTTGAAGCGGAATGTCATTATTGTCAGCGATAGCGTAGATCCTCAGTTCGAAGACGCTATTGGTAGAGGGTTGGATGAATTCAATCAGCAGGTATCGGGATTAAGTGACCGACGTCCGCTGTGCGTGATCGTGAGGGATTCCGATAGCGACGAAGCGCTGGGCGGAATCGTCGGACGGACTTCGCTCGGGCTGGCCTTTCTGGACCTGTTCCACCTGCCGGTTTCTTCACGCGGTTCAGGACTGGGCACGAAAATCCTGGCGGCCTTCGAAGATGAAGCGCGCGAGCGAGGTTGCCGATCAGCCGTGCTATACACAATCAGCTTCCAGGCGCCCGGATTCTATGAAAAAAATGGGTGGGTACGTTTCGGCGAGATTGAATCCGATCTGGAAGGTATTAGCCGAGTTTTCATGAGCAAGAAGCTGTAGCTGGTTTTGCAGGTCTGCGCCCGCGACGCGGCTAAGCGGGCGTCGGAACGGTGCGCTTCGCGGCCTAAGTCCATGCCAGAATGTACGCCCGGCTTACCGCGAAAGAGGCGTATGACACCTGAGCTCGTCTTCACAATCGGCCATTCCAACCGTACCATCGAAGACTTTATCGGACTGTTGTGGCAGAACGGGGTTGGCTGCCTGATCGACATCCGGACCATTCCCAAATCGCGCCACAATCCGCAGTTCGGCCAGGAGCAGTTGGCGGCATCGCTTGCCGACGCCGGCATCGAATACCGCTACCTGGCCGGCCTTGGCGGCCTGCGCCGTCCGCGCGCCGATTCACCGAACGCCGGCTGGCGCAACCTGTCGTTTCGCGGGTACGCCGACTATATGCAGACCGATGAGTTCGCGGCCAACGTCGATACCGTGATTGACATCGCCCGCAGCAAGCCCTGCGCGCTGATGTGCGCGGAGGCCGTGCCGTGGCGCTGCCACCGCTCGCTGGTGGCGGACGCATTGCTGCTGCGCGGCGTGCGCGTCGACGACATCATCGATGCACGCGGCCGGCGTCCGCACAAGCTGACGCCGTTCGCCAGTGTCGAGGGGCTGCAAATTATCTATCCGCCCGAGTCGCCCTCATAGATCGGTTGCACCTGGATCCGGTGCATGATGCGATCAGATTTTTGCTTGAACCCTGGTCCAGTTGACGCAGCCAACGGCGCCAACGGTGCCCCCAACGAGGGCCGCACCATGCCGATAAAACTGGTGTTTATGTTCCGGAGCGACGGCTACCACCACCACAGCCATCTCCCGGTCGGTCCATACCAGCCGGGCGTCGGTTGCCTTTAAGGCGGCGAAGACGTCACGGGGCTCGGCGCCATAGCCAAACACAACAGTGGTAAATTGGCCGTCAGGCGCTGGCTGCAACGCCCAGGTGCCAGCGCCGGCCGCGCCAGCTGTCAGCAGCACCAGCGCTACCGCAGAGTTGCGCAGGCGCGCGGCGTTGGTTCGGTAGACCCACCATGCCGCGATCATCGGTAGCACGCCGAAGGCAGCGAGCCAGATGAGATCCCACATCAAGGGGTCTCTGTCGAGCCGCACCCGGTGGATACCCATGATCCAGTGCGCCAACCCGATATCCACCCAGTTCCAGACCCCAAACCCGAGTAATACAGAACCGATCAGTGCGCTGCCCCATTCTCCATGCGTAGAGTTTCTGGAGCGCCACAGGCCCCACAGTCCAACGACGGCGATGACGTACATCAACACGTGGAAATAGCCGTCCCACAAGATTTGCAGGCGCAGGTCGTCCATACCTTCCACCAGGCTGAGGAAGTGGTGCCACTGAAGCACTTGATGCAGTAGGATGCCGTCGAAAAATCCGCCAAGGGCGAAGCCCAGCACGAATCCCCACTTCGCCCATGGCGACTTTAGAACAGAAGCAATAGTGTTATTCATGTCACCCCCCCGATTGAGATGGGCGGATTTTATCCGAACTCACCCTGCCTATTTAATCCATTACGTTAAAGAAAAAGCAAGCTGGGCGGAGGGCAACCTGCACCCGCCGATTTGCACTGATCGGGAGCTTCTCAATATTTTTGTTGACTGCAATCTCCGGAATCCATATCATTTGCAAAACAAATGACAACGTTGGACATTTTGCGGCAGACGGCAAGACTCCAGCGCTGCGGCAAATAATCAAGGAGACTGTGTGGCAACGATTCACGATGTGGCGGAGAAGGCCGGTGTGTCCATCAAGACCGTCTCGCGGGTGCTCAACGGCGGGACCGAGGTGTCGGAGAAAACCCGTACCCGTATCGAGCAGGCCATGCGCAGCCTCGAATTCACGCCCTCGGCTGCCGCGCGCATGCTGCGTGGGCGTCCGACAGGGCTGGTCGCCGTCATCGCCGAAAAGCTGACGACGACGCCGGATTCGTCCGAGATCATCAAGGGCATACAGCTGGTATGCGAGCAGCTTGGCAAGGTGATGCTGATCGGCGAGACCGGCGGCCATGCCGATGTCGCCCACCGCCTGGTGGCCGACATGCGCGAGCGGCGGGTCGAGGCGATCCTGTTCGCCACGCCGTTTCATCGCGAAGTCACTGTCGAATCGCTGCTGGGCAGCACGCCGGCGGCGCTGGCCAACTGCTTCGAGGCGCCGGGCCGCTACACGCAGGTGGTGCCGGATGACGAGGGCGGCGGCTACGCGGCCGCGCAAATCGTGCTGCAGGCCGGCCACCGCGAGATCGCCTTCCTCCAACTGATACCGGGCATGGTGGCTACCGGATTGCGCCTGCGCGGTTTCGAGCGCGCGATGCGCGAGCATGGCGTCACGCCGGATCCGGATTGGCTGATCCATGGCGCGGAGGCGGGCGACGCGGACGAGTTTTCGCACCTTGCCGATGCCGTCGACCGCCTCTTCGCCAGTGACAACCGGCCCACCGCCATCCTGTGCGGTAACGACAAGATGGCCATGCGCGTCATTTTCATTTTGCAGCGGCGCGGTTTGCGCGTGCCGGCAGACGTGTCGATTGTCGGCTTCGATGATTTTCGATTGATCTCCGAAGCGCTGGACCCGGGCCTGACCACCGTCGCGCTGCCGTACCGCGAAATCGGCGAGCTGTCCGGCCGCCATGTGCTGGAGCAGGCCTCGGCGCCCGCCGCCACCATCCGCGTGCCGTGCGTGCCGGTGATGCGCGGCACCGTCGCCGCGCCATCGGCCAGCGCGGTCAAGGCCATGCAGGCAATGAAGGCCAAGCGATGAGGCGCGGGTTGTTGGCGGCGTTAATGTTCACGACGGCGCTGCCGGTGCTGGCCGGGCCGGTGCAAATCAAGCTGTGGCGTCACGATACCGGCGACGCCGAGATGGCATCGGGCAGGGCGGCCGTGGAGCGCTTTAATCGTTCGCAGCAAAAGTGGAAGGTGGTTGTGGAGTCGATACCCCAAGGTTCGTACACCGAGTCGATCACCGCCGCCTCGCTGGTCGGTCAACTGCCGTGCATCATCGCCATGGACCAGCCGACCGTGCCGAACTTCGCCTGGGCCGGGCATGTGCGCGCGCTCGATGCGCTGCTGCCGGCAGACGCCGTGGCCAAGCTGCTCGAAGGCGGACGCGGAACCTACAAGGGCCAGCTGTATAGCGTGGGCCAGTTCGACGTGGCGCTGGCGCTGTTTTCACGCCGCTCGCAGCTGGACGCGCTGGGTGTGCGCATGGCGACGATGGAGCAGCCCTACACGGCGGCCGAATTCCACGACGTGCTGGCGAAGGTGAAGAAGAGCGGACGCTATCGCTTTCCGCTGGATTTGAACGGCCGCTTCAAAGGCGAGTGGTACAGCTATTCGTTTTCGCCATGGCTGCAAAGCGCCGGCACCGACCTGATAGACCGCGACGGTTATGTGCGCGTCGATGGTGTGTTGAACAGCGATGCGGCGGTCGCCGTCGGCCGCTATTACGGGCGCCTGTTCAAGGACAAGCTGGTCGAGCGGATTCCGGCGGACGACAAGGCTTTTGAACAAGGCCGCTCGCTGTTCCATTACACCGGCTCGTGGAAGGCGCGCGAATACAGCGAACAATTCGGCGACGATCTGGTGGTGATGCCGCCGCCGGATTTCGGCCATGGCCCCAAGATCGGCGCGGCTTCCTGGCAGTGGGGCATCACGCGCAGCTGCCGCCAGCCCGACGGCGCGGCGGCGTTCCTGGCGCACCTGATCTCGCCGGCGGAAATCGCCGCCGCGTCCCGCGACACCGGGCTGGTGCCGGTGAGCGCGGAGGGGGCGGCGCTCACCGAACATTATCGTCCGGGCGGCGACTGGCGCATCTACTTCGAGTTTGCCAAGCGCTATGCGGTGTCGCGGCCTGCCAGTCCGGCCTATCCGGCGATGTCGTCGGCGTTTGAAAAAGCGATGGCCGATATCCGCAGCGGCAAAGACGCCACCGAGGCCTTCGATGAGGCGGTGGAGGCGATGGAACATAACATCTCGCGCAACAACGGCTACGGGTTCGCCGCGCGCAAAACGGAGGGCGGCTTATGAAAACCAGACTTGGCCGCGAAAATCCGTTCGCGGTGGCAGCCTTCGCCTCGCCGGCACTGCTGTTGTTCGTGCTGTTCGTGGTGCTGCCGATGCTGCTCGCCGCCGGCGCGACGATGACCAATCACCGGTTGATGTCGCCCGAGGCGACGAAGTACGTGGGACTCGATAATTACCGGCGCCTGCTGGCGCTGAATGTCGCCGTCGTCGAGCCGGTGCGCGACGCGCAGGGCGCCGCCGTCCGTGACGAGGAGGGCGTACGCTATCCAACGTGGCGGCAGGTCCGCAAGGACAAGCCGGCGCTGGAGGGCTATCGCCCCGCGTTCCAGATCGATATCCGCGAATCACGCATTGTGCTGGCGGCCACCGATCCCTTGTTCTACCGGTCGCTGATCAACACCTTCCTGTTCGCGGCGCTGGTGCTGCCGTTGCAGTGCGGGGTGGCGCTCGGCCTGGCGATCCTGGTCAACCAGAAGATCCGTGGACGGGTATTTTTCCGCACCGTGTACTTCGCACCGGTGGTGACGTCGATGGTGGTGGCGTCCATCGTGTGGGCGTTCATGCTCAATACGGATCGCGGCATGCTCAATGAACTGCTGCGCGGCCTGCTGCATGACCCCAACGCGGGACCGGACTGGCTGGGCGACAGCCGCTATGCCTTGCCCGCCATCGCTTTGATGTCGGCCTGGCAGGGCGCCGGTTTCCAGATGCTGGTGTTCCTGGCCGGCCTGCAGTCGATCTCCCACGAGTTGTACGAGGCGGCCACGCTGATGGGTGCCAACGCGTGGCAGCGGTTTGTGCATGTCACGTTGCCGGGTCTGCGCAACACCATCATCTTCGTGCTGGTGTCGACCACCTTGCTGGCGTTCGGCCTGTTCACGCAAGTCGATGTAATGACCTCCGGTGGCCCGCTCGATTCGACGACCACGGTGGTGTACCACGCGGTGCGCAGCGGCTTCAAGGAGCAGGATGTGGGCTACGGCTCGACGATCACGCTGGTGTTCTTTGTTATCGTGCTGGCGCTGTCGGCGTTGCAGCGGATGCTGGTGTCGAAGGGAGACGCGAAATGAATGTAAAAATGAGCCGAACCTTGCGCGATATCGCGCTGTTCATCGGCATGAGCGCGATCGGCATCGTCTTCATCGCGCCGCTGCTGTTCATGTTCGTATCTTCCTTCAAGAGCGACAGCGCGATCTTCGCCGATTTGAACAAATTGTCCGCCTATCTGCCGTCGGCCGAGTGGTCGATGCGGAACTACACGTCGGTGTTCGAAAAGAGCGACCTGCCGTCCTTCCTGCTGAACTCCACGTTGATCGCTGCGCTGGTGGTTGTCGGCGGCATCATCATCAACAGCATGCTGGCGTTTTCGATCGCGCGCATGCGCTGGCGCGGACGCAATCTGGTGCTGGCGCTGGTGGTCGCGATGGTGATCGTGCCGTTCGAGGTGATCGCCATTCCGCTGCTGTCGCTGGTGGCCAAGCTGCCCTGGCCGGCCATCGAGCATGGCCAACTGGTGATGCACACCGGCTGGTTCAACAGCCTGCACGTGCAGGTGATCCCGTTCCTGGCGAACGCCTTTTGCGTCTTCCTGTTTTACCAGTTCTTCCGCGATATCCCGCCGGAGCTGGATGAGGCGGCGAAGATGGACGGCGCCGGGCCTTGGACCGTGTACGCCAGGATCATCATGCCCAACAGCGGTCCGGTGATCGCAACCGCCGCGATCGTGCTGTTCATCTCCGCCTGGAACCAGTATCTGTGGCCGATCATGGTGATTCAGGGCGAGGCGTTCCGGCCCGTGCAGCCGGGCATACAGCAATTCTTCGGACGCACCAATTCGTGGGGACAGATCATGGCCTACGCATCGGTGATTACTTTACCCGTGCTCGCGGTGTTCCTGGCGTTCCAGCGGCAGTTCGTCGCCTCGGTCGCCGGGACCGGCATTAAAGGATAACTTGGGCTAACGCGGGCTAACTTTGGACTACACATGACACTTAAACTGAACGATAAATTCATCTGGGACTTCTGGCACTTCGAGGAGGCGGGCGAGCAGCACCTGTTCTTCCTGCAGGCCAATCGATCGATCGGCAACCCGGACCTGCGCCACTGGAACGTCTCGATCGGCCACGCGGTGTCGCAGGATCTGCGCAACTGGACTTCGCTGGGTACGGCGTTCGGTCCCTCGGCCTCCCCGGCGTGGGACGATTTCACCACCTGGACCGGTTCCGTGATCAAGGCCGAAGGGTGCTACCACTTGTTCTACACCGGCACCTGCCGCGCCGAAAGCGGTATGCGCCAGCGTATCGGCCACGCCACCTCGGATAGCCTCGACGGTCCTTGGGAGCGCGTCGGCACCGGCCTGGCGCTGGATCTGGACGAGCGCTTTTACGAGGAATACGAGGAAGGGCGCTGGCACGACCGCGCCTTGCGTGACCCTTGGGTGCTGGCCGATAAAATCGACGGCCAGTATCACATGTTTTACACGGCGCGCCGCAACGACGGTC
Organism: Duganella sp. AC237; assembly: GCF_979254035.1. NCBI lineage: Bacteria > Pseudomonadati > Pseudomonadota > Betaproteobacteria > Burkholderiales > Oxalobacteraceae > Duganella > Duganella sp. AC237. The sequence goes on from NZ_CEEDEW010000003.1 coordinate 2,864,691, forward strand.
CGCTGTATGCGCGCGGCGTGATCGGCCACGCCGTGTCGCCGGATCTCGTGAACTGGACGGCGACGGAGCCGGTCTACGCCGGCGGCCATTATGGCCAGCTGGAGGTGCCGCAGGTGTTCGAGCGCGATGGCCGCTGGTACTGCGTGTTCTGTAACATCGCCGCGCATTGGACCGAAGAGATGCGCGCGCAGTACAAGGGCGGCGTCTCCGGCACCCATTATCTGGTGGCGGACAATCCGCTGGGACCATGGCAACCCGCACCGGGCTTCCTCGATGGCGATATTCCGTGCCGCCGCTACGCCGGCAAAATCCTGCACGATCCGGTGACAGGCGACGACTGCCTGATGGCGTTCGAAGACAGCGGCGCGGACGGTCAGTTCGTCGGCCAGATTTGCGATCCGATTCCGCTGCGGTTGGAGAACGGCCTGTATGTAATCGACGGTTCTTTGGCACAGAAATGACAACGATAGACAGCCGGTTGTAAAAATGAGAAAGCTGGAGGAGACAATATGAATTATCGCTACGCCGTCGCCAGTCTAGTACTGGCGGCCACGCAGGCCGTGGCGGCCGACGCCGCGCCGCCGCTCGCCCGGTGGGGGCTGGACGAGCAGGGCGGCAGCCAGACCGTCGAGCAGGTGTCCGGACGTCGCGACCAGGTCAACTATGTGTTCAACCGCGCGCGCTTCAAGCCTGACTCGTCGCCGTTGTGGCGCCCTGCCGCCAGCTGCATCCATCAAGGCTGCCTGCTGTTCGACGGCTATTCGACCGACGTAACCGCGCCGCCGCTGACCAGCGCCGCGTTGCAAGGCGGCTTTACGCTGAGCGCCTGGGTGGCGCCCCACGCCTTCGAATGGGGCGATGGCGGCCACTATTCGGCTTTCGTCAGCCAGTTCGACGCCCAGGCCAGGAAAGGTTTTTCGTTTGGCGTCTACCGCTTCGGCACCTGGGGCATCAAGATGGGCCTGGGCGGAACCATCGCCGATGTGCGCGTCACCGATCGCAAGCTGCCGCGCGACACCTGGTCGCACGTGGCGGCGAGCTACGATCCGGCCACGCGGCGGGTTGCCCTGTTCTTGAACGGTGAATTGGTGGCCGAGAAGGCGATGCCTCCGTCGGGACGGTTCGCCATGGCGGAGTTACCGCTGACAATCGGCCGCTACTCGCAGCCGGAGCAGGTCGGCGGCGTTTTCAAGCTCAATACCTTCCTTGGTTTGATGGACGAGGTGCGTATCGACGCCGGTCCTTCCGATGCAGTGGCGGTGGCGCGCATCGTCACCGGCGATCTGGCGCCGCGCGCGGGCAAGGCGCCGGCGCTGTCGCAGGCCGATATGAATGTCCCGGCGAGTACCTTCGACCGCGACCGTCACCGCCCGCAGTACCACGTGATGCCCGATGCCGGCTGGATGAACGAGCCGCACGCGCCGTTTTACTATCAGGGCCAGTACCACCTGTTCTTCCAAAAGAATCCGTTCGGCCCGTTCTGGCATCAGATTCATTGGGGGCACTGGGTCAGCGCGGACATGGTGCATTGGCGCGAGCTGCCCATCGCGCTGGCGCCGGAAGACGACGGCCTGGCGACCGATGGCATCTGGTCCGGCAGCGCCACCCACGCCGCCGACGGCACGCCGGTATTGTTCTTCACCGCCGGTAACGACAAGGCGCGTCCCAACCAGCGCACCGGCATGGCAACGCCTTGCGATGTGCGCGACCCGGACCTGGCCTGCTGGAAGAAATATCCAACACCCGTCACCTTGCAACAGCAGGGCAAGGGGAAATTCGGCGAGTTCCGCGATCCGTTCGTGTTCCGTGACGGCGACCGCCAGCACTGGTTCCAGCTGGTCGGCTCGGCGCTGCCGGGCCGCAGCGGCACGGCGCTGGTGTACGAATCGGCGGACTTGGTCAACTGGAAGCCGCGCGGTCCGCTGTTCTCGATAGACGCCAAGCCTTTCCCCGACTTCGAGAAAACCTGGGAGCTGCCGGTGCTGCTGCCGATCGGTAAAGGCGCCGATGGCCGCGAGCGGCACGTGTTCCTGAACGATGTGCGAGGCCAGGCCTACTACTGGATCGGCGTATTCGACGCCGCCGCCGCGCGTTTCAAGCCCGATAGCGACGCGCCGCGCGTGTTCGATGTCGGCCAGGGACACTTCTCCGGGCCAAGCGGGTTTGTCGACCCCAAGACCGGCCGCTCGATTGTCTTTTCAATCGCGCAGGGCGAACGCACGCTGAAGGACGAGTGGGACGCCGGCTGGGCGCACAACGGAGGCTTGCCAATCGCGCTGTCGCTGGGTGTCGATGGCGATCTGCGGCTGGCTCCCATCGGTGAGTTGGGCAGCCTGCGCGGCCGGCAATTGCTCGATTTGCGCGATGTCGGCGTGGACGACGCGGCCATGGCGCTGACGGCGCTGCGCGGCGATGGAATCGAGATCGAACTTGAGCTCGCGCCATCGTCGCAGGCCGCGAAGCGCGGTCTGAGCGTGCGGGTGGCGCCCGGCCGGGCCGAGGCGACCGATTTGTACGTCGACGGCGCCGCGCGCCGTCTGGAAATCGACCGCACCCTGTCCACCATCGGCAAGTCGTACGGGGTGCAAGGCGGCGCCTTCGACCTGGGCTCGGAGAACCTGCGCATGCGCCTTTTCCTGGACCGCTCGATGGTCGAGGCCTACGTTAATGAACGCAAGAGCCTGACCAGCCGCGCTTATCCAAGCCGCGGGGACGCGGACGGGCTGGCTTTGCTGGCGGCGCCGGGCGACCGGGTCGTCTCGCTCAAGGTGTGGGCGATGGGCGCCGCGTTGAAAGGAAAATGAGATGGCAACGATCGCATTGCAAGGGGTGGGCAAGACTTACCCCGGTAAAGAGTCGCAGTACATTCTGCGCGGCGTCGACTTCACGATCGAAGATGGCGAGTTCGTGGTGCTGGTCGGTCCTTCGGGCTGCGGCAAATCGACGTTGCTGCGCATGATCGCGGGGCTGGAGGAAATCAGTGCGGGAGAGATCCGCATCGACGGCTTGACGGTCAACGATACCCCTCCCGCCAAGCGCGGGTTGTCGATGGTGTTCCAGAGCTATGCGCTATACGCCCACATGAGCGTGTTCGAGAACATCGCCTTCGGCCTGCGGCTGGCGCGCGTGCCCAAGGCGGAGATCAAGGTCGCCGTGCACGCGGTGGCGAAGATGCTGCAAATGGAGCACCTGCTCGAACGGCATCCGCCGCAGCTGTCTGGCGGCCAGCGGCAGCGCGTCGCCATCGGCCGCGCCATCGTGCGCAAGCCGCGCGCGTTTCTGTTCGACGAGCCGCTGTCCAATCTGGACGCCGCGCTGCGCGCCGACATGCGGGTGGAGATCGCCCGCCTGCACAAGCAGTTGGCCGCCACCATAGTGTATGTGACACACGACCAGGTCGAGGCGATGACCCTGGCCGACCGCATCGTCGTCCTGGGGCCGGCTGGCGTGCAGCAGATCGGTGCGCCGATGTACCTGTACGACCATCCGGCCAACGTGTTCGTAGCAGGCTTTATCGGCAGCCCGAAGATGAACCTGGTGGCCGGTTCCCTCGATGCGGACGGCAGCTTGCGAATCGGCAGCGCGGGCCTGGACTGGCCGGCGCCGGCCGATGCGCCGGCGGGCGCCGTGACCGTCGGCATCCGGCCGGAGCATCTGGTGGCCGACCCCCAGGGCGCGATTCAGGGCGAGGTAATCCTGGTCGAAAGACTGGGCGCCGAGTCGTATGTCCATCTGGCCGTGCCCGGCCTGGCCAAGCCGCTGATGGTGGTGGTCAAAGGCGAGCCGCCGGCCGCCAACGCGGCGTGGCGCGTCAGTCCCGTGGGGGGCCGCGTGCACGTTTTCGACGAGGGTGGTTTGCGCATCGAGCCACGCATTTCAAACAACATAACGGCCGGCTTGGCCGGCGTAGTGGAGGCGGCATGATCATCGTATGTGGCGAGGCTTTGTTCGATGTGTTTTCCGACGGCGACACCGACACCGGTTTCGCGCTGTCGGCGCGGGTGGGCGGTTCGCCTTTCAACCTGGCGATCGGCCTGGCGCGGTTGGGACAGCGGCCGATGTTCTTCGGCGGGCTGTCGGCGGACCTGTTCGGCCGCAAGCTGGCCGATACGCTGGCGCGCGAAGGAGTCGACACCTCTTGTGCGCCAAGGCCGGAGGCGGCGACCGCGCTGGTCACCATCGATGTCGACGCCAATGGCGTGCCGGCCTACACCTTGTACGGCAGCCAGACCGCCGACCGGTCCGTGACCGTGGTGGACCTGGAGCGTGTGCCGCTAGAAGCGTCGGTGATTCACGTTGGCTCCTACTGCATGGCCGTCGAACCGGTCGCATCGACGTTGCGCGCCCTGGTCACGCGCCAGCATGCCCGCAGCCTGATCGCCTTCGATCCCAACGTGCGGCTGACGATCCAGCCGGATCGCCAGGTCTGGACCGACGCCATCGCGTGGATGCTGCCGCTGACGGACTTGTTGAAGATCAGCGACGAGGATATCGGCCACCTGTATCCCGGCCTGTCGCCGCGCGCCTTCATCGACATGGCGCTGGATGCCGGCGTGGCGCTGGTGGTGGTCACGCGCGGCGGCGACGGCGTGCTGGCCGCGACGTCGGCGCTGGCGCTGGAACTGCCGGCCGTGAAGATCGACGTGGTCGATACCGTCGGCGCCGGCGACACCTTCCAGGCGGCGCTGCTGTCGCATCTGGGCGAACGAGGCGTGTTGACGCGCACCGCATTGAAGCAACTGGACCTGCCGGCGCTGCAAGCGGCGCTGGGCTTCGCCGGCCGCGCCGCCGCAGTCACCTGTTCCCGGCGCGGCGCCGACATGCCACGGCTGGAGGAGGTGCGCGACCACCGATAAAGTCCCTTTCACTGCAATGACAACGTTGGACAGCTAAAACTTGGACAGGCCGTCGCAGCGCGGCTGATAATCATAAAAGGAGATGCGAAATGACTTACCCAATCAATCGTTATAACCGTTACATCGCTCGTTCGGCGGCACTGGCGATCTGCCTGGCGCCGGCGCTGGTGTTCGCGCAGCAAAACAGCACGGCCGCAGCCACTCCCACCGCCGCCGTCAGCGGGCAGCAGAACGCGGACGCCAATGGCGCCGACCCGTCGGCGGTCGTCATCGTCACCGGCGTGACCAAATCGACCACCAAGAAAAACGCGACGTTCTCGATCAACACATTGACGGCCGAGGAGATCCAGCGCCTGGCGCCGATGAGCACCGCCGACATGCTGGCGAACTTCCCCGGCATCTACTCGGAAGGCGGCAGCGCCGGCGAGGCCAGTAACAACATCACCGTGCGCGGCTTGCCGGTCACCGGCGGCTACCGCTTCGCTCCGCAACTGATCGACGGTTTGCCGGCCTTTGAAGAGCCGGAAGCCCCGTTCATGAACAACGACATCTTCATCCGCGACGACTTGATGACCGAAAGCGTGGAACTGGTCAAGGGCGGCCCTGGCGGCATCCTGTATTCGAATGGCCTGGGCGCGACCGTCAACCACGTCACCCGCACCGGCGGCGACAAACTCGCGGGCGGCTACAAGATCGAGTACGCCGACTACGGCTTCATTCGCCAAGATGCATTCGTTTCCGGTCCATTGAGCCCCAACCTGACCGGCGCCGTCGGCGGTTTCTATCGCCGCAGCGACGGCGTGCGCGACACCGGCTACACCGCCGACCGTGGCGGCCAGGTACGCGGCAATCTGGTTTACACCAGCGACGACGGCAAGACCACTTTGCGCGGCGATGCGCTGGTGATCAACGACCGCACCGCGTTCTATCAGAACCTGCCGATTTCGGTGCCTCGCTTTGCCAACCCCGGCACGCCGGCCAATCCGACCAAGATCAACCAGGACACCATCGAGCCGCTGGGCATCGACTTCGCGCACGGCACCACGGCCTCGCAGTACAACCGCAAGTTCAATATGATCGGCGAGTACGGCACGCGCACAATCGACCAGGCCGACGGCATTCACCCGGACTTCAAGATTTTCACGCTGAGCGGCTCGCACGAGTTGAAGGACGGCTGGAAGCTGTCGGCCGGACTGCGGCACACCACCGGCAGCAATGGCTTCAATGCTGTTTTCACGGGTAACGATACGGCGACGTCGACCAACTTCCTCAACGCCCGCTATCAGAACGACGTGATCTCGCCTGCGCACGGGGCGGCGCTGGCTTGTAACCTGAATAACGCCAAGCTGATTGGCTTCTTCAACGTGCCGAGCAGCCAGGCCTGCGGCGCCTTCGCTAACATCAGTCGCGAGGATTTCATCAGGCGCTACGCCAAGGCCACCGGCGTGGCCGGGCGCTACCTGAACGACGGTACTGCGGTGCCGGCATCGGCGAACCTGAATTTCATGATCCCGTTCGTCGCCGACGTCGACGCCTCCAGCACCTCGCTCGACCTGAAGACACAGAAGTCCTTCGAACTCAAAGGCGCGCATGACCTGACCTTCGGCGTGTACAAGAGCCGTTACAGCTACAAGCCCAACTTCCAGCAGGCGCTGTTGGTCAGCGACGTCTCGAACCAATCGCGTCCGGTCGATCTGATCGCGGTGGACGCGCAGGGCAACCAGGTCGGCCCGAGCCTGACGCAGGGTGGGGCGATCCTGCCGGGATGGGGCGGTTTTGTCAGCGACATCCGGGGTGACGGCAACGCCGCCTATCTGCTCGACCACTGGGAAACCATGGGCAAAAAGCTGAAGATCGATGCCGGCGTGCGCTGGCAAAACCTGAAGGCGGACGGCGTGCGGCGCGACCGCAACGTCATCACCGATCTGACGCCGGCCAATGTGGTTGTCGGTTCGACCCAGGATACGACGGCGGACAATGAAGTGAGCCTGCCGGGCGCGCCGCAGACCTTGAACAAGACGTATCACGGCTTCGGCTGGTCATTGGGCGGTAACTACAGCTTCAGCAAAGCCTTTGCCGTGTATGGGCTGGCGTCCGACTCGTTCCGCCTGCCCAGTCTCGAGGACATCAACAACCTGACCACGGCGACGGCCACCGTCGTCAATGGCAGGACGGTGGAGGTCAGCGCGGTGGAACATATCCGCCAGTACGAAATGGGCTTCAGATACCTGACGCGTGGATTCGGCGCGTCGGTGGCGGCGTTCTACAACAAGTTCTCGCCGCGCAGCGCGGTCAACATCTACAAGGACATCCAGTCGTCGCAGTGCACCAGCGCCGGCGGCGTCACGCAGATCAACTCCTGCCCGGACGTGGCGCAGCTTTATCAGCGCGGTATCCAGAACGTCGGCACTGAAGTCGAATTGTCCTGGCGCCCGGCTGCCATCCAGGGGTTGGAGTTGAAGGGCAATATGGTGATGCAAAATCCGAAGGTCAAAGGCGCCAACTACACGACCACGCAAGAGGACAAGGACGCGCAGGGTGTCATCACCGGCTACCACTACGTGCAGGTCAGCGAGGACGGACGCCGGCCGCGCCGCCTGCCCAAGGTGATGTTCAACTTCATGCCGTCGTTCGACCTCAAGCCGCTGACCGACATTCCGGTCAGCGTGTACGCGCAGTACCAGCACTACGGATCGCGCTTCTCCGAGGCGTCCGACAGCAACGTGACCTTGTTCCCCTCGTATCACATCATCAACGCGGGCGCGCAGTACCAGATCACCGAGCGTTTGAGCGCGCACCTGCATGTGGCCAACCTGACCAACCAACTGTCGTTCACGGAAGGCGATCCGCTCTTCAACGACCTGTTGTCGCCTGACGGCTCGCGCAACCGTGGCGTGGCCAGGCCGTTGTTTGGTCGGACTTTGCGGTTCAGCCTTACCTACATGTTCTAAGTTGACCCGGAACGCCGGCCTCGATGTCGCAGCTTCGTGCGCTGACATACAGAGGCCGGCCGCCCCGGCACCTAGAATGGACTGATACTTTTATCAAGGATCGTCCATGAAATCCACCACGCCCGAACGCTATCCACATCCCGCCGGCGGGTGGGGTTCGGTGAAGAAGGTCGCCACGGCCCTGCTCACCGAGCATGTGCCGTTCGAGGGCAGCAAGCTGCTGATCCACCTGAATAAGACCGACGGCGTGGCCTGCGTCAGCTGCGCCTGGGCTAAGCCGGCCAATCCCCATCCCTTCGAGTTTTGCGAAAGCGGCGCCAAGGCCACCGCGTGGGAAGTGACGGGCAAGCGCTGTGACGCCGGCTTTTTCGAGCAGCACACGGTCGGCGAGCTGCTGGGCTGGAGCGACCATCAGCTGGAGGCGGTGGGGCGGCTGACGACACCTTTGCGTTGGGACGCCGCCAGCGACCGGTATGTGCCGGTCGACTGGGACAGCGCGTTCGCCGAGATCGGGCGCGAACTGAAGGCGCTGGAGCCGAAAAGCACGGTGTTCTATTGTTCCGGCCGCGCCTCGCTGGAGGCGTCGTATATGTACCAGCTTCTGGCGCGTCTCTACGGCTGCAATAATCTGCCCGACAGCTCGAATATGTGCCACGAGAGCACCTCGGTGGCGCTGCCCAAGACCATCGGCGTGCCGATCGGCACCGTGTCGCTGGAGGACTTCGAGCAGACCGACTGCATCCTGTTCTTCGGTCAGAACGTCGGCACCAACAGCCCGAGGATGCTGCACCAGTTGCAGGAGGCGCGCCGCCGGGGCGTTCCCATCATCACGTTCAATCCGCTGCGCGAGACAGGACTGCTGCACTTCGCCAATCCGCAGTCGCCGGCCGAAATGCTGACCGGCGCCGAGACAACCATCAGCACGCGTTATTTGCAGGTGCGGGCCGGCGGCGACAGCGCGGCCATGCTGGGGCTGTGCAAGGCGCTGATCGCGGCCGACGATGCTGCGATAGCGGTGGGTACGCCGCGTGTGCTCGATACCGAATTTATCGCCGAGCATACGGCCGGGCTGGAGTCGCTGGTCGAACGCGCGCGTGAGGAAAGCTGGAGCGAGATCGAGCGCCACTCCGGCCTGGCCCGTCGCGACCTGGAGGAGGTGGCGGCCGTGTATGCCAGCGCGAGCAAGGTGATCGGCGTGTTCGGCATGGGCCTGACGCAGCACCGGCTGGGCGTGCAGAATGTGGAGATGCTGTCGAATTTACTGCTTTTGCGCGGCAATATCGGCAAGCCGGGTGCCGGCATTTGTCCGGTGCGCGGCCATTCCAATGTTCAGGGGCAACGCACGGTGGGCATCACCGAGAAGCCTGACCTGGCGCCGCTCGATCAGCTAGCGAAACAGTACGGCTTTGAGCCGCCGCGCGACAAGGGCCTGAATACGGTCGAGGCCTGCGAGGGCGTGCTCGATGGCTCGGTGCGGGCGTTTATCGGTCTGGGAGGCAATTTCGTGCGGGCCGTGCCAGATACCGCGCGCGTGGAGGCGGCCTGGTCGCGGCTGCGGCTGACCGTGCAGGTGGCAACCAAGCTGAATCGCAGCCATCTGGTGCATGGGGCCGTGTCGTACATTTTGCCCTGCCTTGGACGGCTGGAGGTGGACTGGCAAGCCGGCGGCGAGCAGGCGGTGTCGGTGGAGGACAGCACCGGTTGCATGCACGGCTCGAAGGGCAGGGCGGACCCGGCCGGCGAGCTGTTGCGCTCGGAACCGGCGATCATCGCCGGCCTGGCGAAGGCGACGTTGCCGGCGAATCCGGCGGTCGATTGGGATGCGTGGGTGGCCGACTACGCCACCATGCGCGACGCCATCGCCGTGACGTATCCGGAGATTTTCCACGACTTCAATGCGCGCATGTGGACGCCGGGCGGGTTCCGCCGGCCGGTGCCGGCCGCCGAGCGCAAGTGGAAGACGCCGAACGGGCGTGCCAACTTCATCGCGCCGACGGTGCTGGACGCCGATCCCGACCAGCTGCTGCCGCGGGGCGACGTGCTGCGGTTGTTCACGGTGCGCAGCGACAGCCAGTTCAATACGACGATTTATAACGAGAACGACAGTTTTCGCGGTATCCAGGGCGGCAGGCGGGTACTGCTGATCAACGAGGCGGATATCGCGCGGCTGGGGTTGACGGAGGGCGATCTGGTCGATGCCAGCGCGGTGACCGGCGACGGTATCGCCCGCAGCGTGTCAGGGCTGCGGCTGGTGGCGTATAACGTTCCGGCGGGATGCGTCGCCGGATATTTCCCCGAATGCAACCCTTTGATGGCGCTGGAGCATCATGCGCTGGAGAGCATGGTGCCGGCGGCCAAGTCGATCGCCATACGAATCAGCCTTGCGCAGGTGGCGGGGTGAACTGGCGAACATACGGATGACGTTGACAGGAGTAAACTGAATTCTGTTAAATATTTTTAGTGGAATTGAAAAATGCCCTTATCAGACCGCCGAAAACCCACCGCCACCGCAGCCATCATGGACGAGGCGCTGGAACTCCTTCCGCAGGAAGGTTTGCAGCCCGCAGCAGAGTACGCCATGAGCCATGGCGTGCCGCGGCATATCGTTTATAAGGTGCTGAGTGCGGCGCCGGAGAACCAGCGCAGCAATTTGTCGCGCAGGAAGCAGGATGAGGTGGGTGTTGCGGCCGGTATCGTGGCGGGCTTGAAGCAGGCGGAGGCCGCGTAGTTCGTTGCTACCTCGGTTGCGGCCTCTCCAGGATCAGTGCGATGCCGGGGTGTTCGCTTCCGGCATCGGGATGGGAGCGGGGGCTGGCGCAGCCGGCGGCGGCATTTGGTTGCCCGGTACCGGTGGGGTGATGTTGCCGGCGTCCGGCGTGGCGCCGATCTTCGTTTCGGGCGTCACCGGATCGGCGTCCTGCTTCTTGCAGCCGCTGACGGCGGCTGCGGTGAGGATCATTGCCAAGGCGAATTTGGCCGGCGCGGGGAGCTTTTTCATGGTTTTTTCCTTATAGATGAGTACGACTCATCTTATCTACTGATGAGCTCGGAAGCTGTCGGCGTGCAAGCGGCTTGCATGTAGGACTGACACCCCTTGCTTTGAGCCAAGCCCCTTTTTTTGTGCGTTGCGGTTAGAATAATGCCTTCGTTACCTCACCGGCCAACTCCGACCGATGCATCGCCGTTCGATCATTCATGTGTTTCTCGCGTTTCTGCTGCTCTTCACGCAGCAGATCGGGGCGGCGCACGTCTATTCGCACTGGATCGACGTAACGCAGTCGGACACCGCGTTCACCAGCGAAGAGCAGGCCGAAACCCGTAAACGCATCGCGGTGCACAAGGTCTGCGCCGAATGCGTCACCGTCGCCCATGTGTCGGCGGCGCTGACATCGGCGCCGGTGACGGTCGCCGTCGTCGCCATCGGCAGCGGCGTGATCGCCACGCCGGCCACCCTTACCGCCTGCGAACGCACCGTTTGCGTCTTCCAGTCCCGCGCTCCCCCTCTGGCCTGACACCCGAAATCCGTCCTGAATTTTGCGTCACCGTGGTCCGGCTTCGGCTATCCACGGTGCGACCTGTCATGTTTTTTAGCTAGAGGTTTACCCATGAATATCCCACGCACGCTGCTGGCCAGCGCGATCCTGTCCGCCTTGTCCACCCTGGCGCATGCGCAATCCGCCGCCACCAAATCCACCGACGCCGCCGTCCCGCGCGTGATCGTCACCGCCACGCCCTTCGGCGATTCCGACAGCGACCAGATCCTGACCCCGGCCAAAGTGCTGTCGGGCGACGAATTGCGCGACAAGGTAGGCAGCTCGCTCGGCGAGACGCTGTCGCAGGAACTGGGCGTGTCGGCATCGGCCTTCGGCGCCGGCGCTTCGCGTCCGATCATTCGCGGCCTGGAAGGCGCGCGCGTCAAGATGCTGGAGAACGGCATGGCCGTCTCCGACGTGTCCGGCCTGTCGAACGACCACGCGGTGGCCGGCGAGGGCGCGGTGGCGCAGCAGATCGAGATCCTGCGCGGCCCGGCTGCGCTGCTGTATGGATCGGGCGCCATCGGCGGCCTGGTAAACGTCGTCAACGAACGCATTCCGACCGTGCTGGAACCGAAGCTCACCGGTCAACTGGAGGCGCGCGGCAGCACCGTCGACGACGGCCGCAATGCATCCGGCACGTTGGACGGCTCGGTGGGCAAGATGGCGTGGCACGTGGACGGCAACGCGCGCAACACCGGCGACTATAAAATCCCCGGCAACCGCGTGCTGAACGATCCCGATTCCGCGTCCGGCCGCTTGCCGCATTCCGACACCCGCCAGCGCAACGCCGGTGTCGGCTCGTCGTATGTCGACAGCTGGGGCTTCGTCGGCGCGTCGGTGTCGCACCTGACCAACCTGTATGGCATCCCAAGCGACGAGGGGTCGAAGATCGATCAGAAGCAGACCCGCTACGACTTCGACAGCCTGGTGAAGGCACCGCTGCCGGGATTCGAATCGTTCAAGTTCAAGGCCGGCTACACCGACTATGAACACGCGGAGCTCAATGACGAGAACCAGCCGGAGGTGATCTTCAAAAACCGTTCGCTGGAAACGCGCGCCGAATTGACGCACAAACCGGTCGCCGGCTGGCATGGGACCTTCGGCGTGCAGACCGAAAACACGCACTTCTCGGCGCTGAGCGCCGAAGGCGGCGCCGATACCGTGCCGGTCACGCATTCGACGTCGACCGCCGCCTTCCTCGTCGAGGAGACCGAAGTGGGTGTGGTGCGCGTGAACGCCGGCGCCCGCGTGGAGCGCGTCAAGCGCAAGCCGGTCACCGGCGTCGATCGCTCGTTCGATCTGAAGTCGGCGTCGGTCGGCGGCATGTGGCCGTTCGTGCCGGGCTATGGCCTGGGCGCGACATTGTCGTACGCGCAGCGCGCGCCGGCGACCGAGGAACTGTATTCGGCCGGTCCGCACGACGCCACCGTCACCTTCGATATCGGTAACGCCGATTTCAAGAAGGAGACCTCGCGCAACATCGAGCTGTCGCTGCAGAAGACCACTGGCCTGGTGCGCTGGAAGGCCAATGTGTACCGCAACAAGGTGAGCGATTTCATTTACGGCCAGATCACCGGCCAGCTGGTGGACGAAGAGGGCAATCCGGGCGACGAACTGCGCCAGCGCATCTTCCTGCAGGAAGATGCCACCATCCAGGGCGCCGAGGCGGAACTGGAATACAACCCGCACGGCGCCGGCTGGTCTGGCCGCGTGTTTGCCGATACCACGCGCGGCAAGCTGGATCGGGGCGGCAGCCTGCCGCTGCAACCGGCCAACCGGATCGGCGCGAGCACCGGCTACAAGATGGGACAATGGCGCGCGGGCCTGTCGCTGGTGCACGCGCAGTCGCAGGACCGCCTGGCGAGCTTCGAGAGCACCGATACGCCTGGCTACAACCAGGTCAACGCCAACGTGTCGTACACGCAGAAAGTCGGCGCGTACGATTTGACGTGGTTCCTGCTGGCGAAAAATCTGACCAATGACGAGATCCGCGTCTCGACGTCGGTGTTGAAGGATATCTCGCCGCTGCCGGGCCGTAACGTCGTGTTCGGCGTGCGCGCGAAGTTCTAAGCGCTTGCCTGGGCGGCGTCGGCGTCAATCCCTGATGCCGATGCCGTGGTTGATCGATTCGACGATCATGTTTTCCGCCGCGTGCGTGATGTTCTCGTGGCGGAAAAAGTTGTAGACGAAGACGCCGCTCGGCGTACCCTTCAAATCGCCGTCGCAGTAGACGCGCGCGTTCCAGTCGGCGCCGTGACCGACGCTGTACGTCCCCAGATACGAAAACGTCCGTCCGTCGGTGGCGCGAATGTACGAGCCCTTGATCGGCCATTGATCGAGCCAGTAGGTGGCCAGTTGGGCCGCGTAGCGGTTGGCGTCCGGGGGCGAACCGAATTCCTCCGACGGGAATGTCTGCTCGTGGACCATTTCGCAGGCCGACGTGGTGCCGCGATAAATGCGGAAACGCGGCCTGTACTTCCCATCCTCGGACTTCACCGGCGTACAGACTATGTAGTGACCATCGCGTGCGAATGAACTTGACTCAGCCATGTGGAACCTCACTTCAAAGAAACACTGGTATGCCTGCTTGTCGCGCTGCACAAAACACCGGTGCGTTGCTCCATACCGCCTTGATAGGCACCATTTTCCGGGCCTGGGCCGGTATTTGTGCTGAAAGAGTAGCATAAGGAAGCGTCCTTATTCAATCGGGACATGACATAACTACAAAAATAATATTGCGCCGCAGCATTCCCGCGGTTATTGCTCTTACACGGCGCGGATAGCTCAGGGCCAATACGTCGGCTTCAGCATCTCCGGCTGTCCCGTGTAGCCGTGCCTGCGGGCGAAGGCCGCCAACACCGGCTGCGCCTCCCGCCCGCCGAAAATCGACCACAGGAACATGCGGCCATAGAGTTCGCTGCGCTCGCGCGGATCGTTTTGCATCGACGGGTCCTGGGCCAGCGAGGTTTTCAGCGCGGCCACGCTGCGGTCATGTGCCACCATGCGCGTGCCGCCATCCTTGCTGGTGTCGAACACCATCAGGCGCGGTTGTGCCGCATCGGCGCTCCAGCGGCGCCACTCGGGCAACGCCGCTCCGCCAGGCTCGCCATGGCGGGCGAAATGGGTCCAGTAGCCGGCCATCGCATCGGATACCTCTTTGCGTCCGGCCAGGTTGGCCGCCGTGAAGGAGCGGAACGGATCGAACTCGCCATCCAGATCGCGGAACACGAACGCCACTTCCAGCACGTGCGCCGCGCCCAGCAAGATATGCGGCTGGACCAGCGGGATCGCCGGCTGCTCGTCCCAGTCGAAGCGATAGACCCAGACATCCTGATGGCCGGAGGCGATCATCGCGCTGGCCGGGGCGAGCGCGCCGCTGGCTTGCCACAGGTCGGACATGTAGGCCGCGTGGCGCTGGTAGCGGGCGCGGTTGCGCATCACCGGCAGCTTCCCGAACAACATGCGCACATAGTCCGGATTATTGGACATGAAGGTTTTGTACTCGTCGCGGTTGGTTCCGACGATGAAGGGCACCGCGTGATAGCGGCTGCGGTCCGAGAACACTTCCGCCAGAGGCCCGGCCGGCAGCACGTAGCCGTCCTGCACGACGGTTGGCGAGTCGTAGAAGTTGAGCGCACCCGGTTTGATCGGCGCCAGCATGGCTTGTGGCGGCAGGCCCCGGACATACGCTTCGATGTCGGCCGCCGTCATCGAAGCGATCAGCGTCTTGGCGGCGGCGCGGTCGGCGGCCCGGCCGTCCCGTTGCAGCCATTCGCACAGCAGCTCGCGCGAGCTGACGGCGTGGCCCGGCTGCGCGTCGTCGGTGTAGTTGCGGGCGTGCGCAATCGTGTGGCTGGCCGTGATCGGCGACTGCGCGATCGCCTTGTGGAACAGGCCTGCCGCCAGCGGACTGGCAAGCAGCGTGTAGACATTCAAACCGCCGGCCGACTCGCCGAAGATGGTGACGTTTTGCGGATCGCCGCCGAACGATGCGATGTTTCGCCGCACCCATTCCAGCGCCGCGATCAGATCCAGCGTGCCGAAATTGCCGGAGCGGTCGGCCGGCGTGTCGTCCTCGCGCGCCAGTTCCTCGAGGCTGAACCAGCCGAAGATGCCGAGGCGGTAGTTGGCCGATACCACGATCACCTGGTCTTGCCCCGCCAGGTTGCGCAGCGTGGTGTAGGTGGCGGCGGTACCGGAGGAGTTGGCGCCGCCGTGGATCCAGAACATCACCGGCAAGGCTGCGGTTGCGAGTCGCGGCGCGAAGATGTTAAGCGACAGGCAATCCTCGGAACCGGCCGGCAGGCCCCACTGCTCCGGCGGCAGCTCCAGCGAGACGCCGCCCGGCTGCATCGCCGCCGGTCCGCAGACGGTCGCTTGGCGCACGCCGTCCCACGGCAGCGCGGGCCGGGGCGCTTTCCAGCGCAAAGGTCCGACCGGTGCCTGCGCGTACGGCAGGCCAAGCCAGGCGTGCGTGTCGTGCAGGTCTTCGCGGCCGATCACGTCGCCCGTCTCGGTGTGACGCAGCGAGTCAGGCGCCGGGGCGGGCGGCTGCGTTGGATCGGCTTTGGCGCCGGGTGGCGACGGTTGGCTGGCCGCCTTCCCCGGCATCAGGAAGTGCGCCAGCGCCGGCACCAACACCAGCGCACCGACCATATTCCACAAGAACATGAAGGCCAACAGGATGCCCATATCGGCCTGGAATTTGATCGACGAGAACAGCCAGGTCGCCACCGCCACCGCCAAAGTGACGCCGGTCAGGATGACCACGCGGCCGGTGAACTGCAGCGCGTGCAGATAGGCCGCCGACAGGCTGTCGCCGGCGCGCATGCGGCTCAACATGACGCTGAGCACA
The DNA here is from genome assembly GCF_979254035.1 of Duganella sp. AC237. Classification (NCBI taxonomy): domain Bacteria; kingdom Pseudomonadati; phylum Pseudomonadota; class Betaproteobacteria; order Burkholderiales; family Oxalobacteraceae; genus Duganella; species Duganella sp. AC237. Next base: position 2,880,889 of record NZ_CEEDEW010000003.1, read on the forward strand.
TACAGCGCGTAGTCGACGCCGATGCCGACGCCCAGTGCGATCACCGGCAAGGTAGCGACCTTCACGCCCATCCCCAGCACCACCATCAGCACTTCGCACAGGATGGACGTGAGCACCAGCGGCAGCACCGCGACCAGCACCGCGCGCCAGGAGCGGAAGGTGGCGTAGCACAGCAGGATCACCGCGCCATATACCCAGAACAGCATGTCGCGCATGGCCTTCTTGACGACGATGTTGGTGGCGGCCTCGATGCCGGCGCTGCCTGCCGCCAGCTGGAACTGCACGTCCGCCGTGTTGTTGGCGGCGGCGAAGGCTTCGACCGCATCGACCACGCGGGTCAGCGTTTCGGCCTTGTGGTCTTTCAGGTAGACGTACAGCGACAGCAGCGAGCAGCTTTGGTTGAACAACTCGCGCGGCGCGCGGGTCTGCACCGCCCCCAGCGCGCCGGCATTCGGAATCAGGTCATACCATTTGAAATTGCCTTCGTTGTAGCCGGTGGTGGCCAGTTTGCTCAGCGCCGCCATCGAGTTGGTCGAGTCGACGCCTGGCAACTGCTCCAGTTTCCAGGCCAGTTCGTCCACCTTGGACAAGGTGCCGTATTGCGTGCACTGGTCGGGCGGCGTCTTGATCATGACGACGAAGATGTCCGAGCTGGCGGCGTAGTTCGAGACCAGGTAGCCGTTGTCGCGGTTATAGCGGGAGTCCGCGCGCAGCTCCGGCGCGCCGGGATCGAGATCGCCGACCTTCAGATTGAGGCTGTAGGCGAATCCCAGGCCGCCCAGCACCACGCTGGCGGCCACGGTGACGGTCGCCCAGCGCCGCTGCGTGAAGCGGTCGAGGAAGGTCCACAGCCATGGTTGTTCCTTGCTGCCGCTGTCGGCCTGCAGGCTGCGTTGGGCCGCCTGGGCGCTGACGCCGGTGTACGACAGCAGTACCGGCAGCAGCACCAGGTTAGTGAAGATCAGCACCGCCACGCCGATGCTGGCGATGACGGCGAGATCCTGGATCACTTTGATCTGAATACTAACCAGCACGAGGAAGCCGACGGCATCGCACAGCAGCGCGGTCAGCCCGGCGGCGAACAGGCGGCGGAATGTGTAGCGGGCCGCTACCACGCGGTGTGTGCCGCGTCCGACGTCCTGCATGATGCCGTTCATTTTCTGGGCGCCGTGGCTCATGCCGATGGCGAACACCAGGAACGGCACCAGGATGGAGTAGGGATCGAGCTCGTAGTGCAGGGTGGCGAGCAGGCCGCACTGCCATAGCACCGCCACCAGCGAGCAGACCACCACCAGTGTGGTGCTGCGCCAGCAGCGGGTGTACCAGAACAGCACACCGCCGCAGATGGCGATCGCCAGCACGAAGAACAGCAGCACTTGCTGCAGGCCTTCGATCAGGTCGCCGACGATCTTGGCGAAGCCGGTGATGTGGATATGGACGCCTTCCTTCTCATACTTGGCGCGGATCTTTTCCAGGCTTTCGGACAGCACCCGGTAGTCCAGCGCTTCGCCGGTCTGCGGCACCTTGTCCATCAGCGGCACGAAGACGATGCTCGATTTGAAGTTGGACGCGACCAGTTGGCCGATTTCGCCGGAACGGGCGATGTTGGCGCGCAGCTGCTCAAGGCTGGCGGCGGAGCCGTCGTAGCCGTCCGGGATGACGGTGCCGCCGTCGAGGCCATCCTCGGTCACGGCGGCCCAGCGCGTGCTCGGGGTCCACAGCGATTTCATGAAGGGCCGGTCGACGCCGGGCAGCAGGAACAATTCGTCGTTGAGGCGCTGCAGGGTGTCGAGGTAGGCGCGGTCGTAGATTGTGCCGTTCTTCGCCTCCACGGCGATGCGCACCGAGTTGCCCAGGCCATTCAGATCGCTCTTGTTGGCCAGGTAGTTCACCACGTAGGGGTGGGCGCTGGGAATCATTTTCTCGAAGCTGGCATTGAGCTTGATGCGCGTGGCCTGGAAGCCCAGCACGATCGTCGCCAGCAGGCAGAGGAAAATCACCAGGGGCCGGTAGTTGAATAGCGCGCGTTCACCCAGGTTGCCGGAGGCGGTGTCGAAGTCCTCGAGTCGCCGTATGACCGGCTGTTGTTCCAAGTCGTTATCTGTGTTCATGATGCTCCAACCATGTTCGTATAAGTAAGGGCGTTATCCCGGATACGTTGCCCGGTCATTGTTTCGCCAGCGGTTGCGGTTATGGGATCCTGCGCACCCCGCGTAACCCGGCTACCACCAAGGCGCCGTCGCCCGCCTGCGTGACGGCGGCCAGCGGCAGCGCGGTACCGCCTTGCGCGGCGAAGGTGCGGCCTTCATCACGGCTCACCAGCACGTCGCCGCCCTGGCTGACCAGCACCACGGCGCCGTCGCTCATCACCGTGCCGGCGGCAAGCGACGCCTGGACCCCGGTCGCGACCTGGCTCCACGTCGCGCCCTCGTCGGTGGAGCGGAAGGCGTTGCCTCGCAGGCCGTACGCCAGCAGCACGCCGCCGCGCGCGGAGAGCAGTCCGAAATAGCTGCCCTTGTACGGCGTCGGCAGGGCTTTGAAACTGTCACCCTTGTCGGTGGAGCGAAGCAGCAGGCCCTGTTCCCCGGCCAGGTAGATGGCGTTGGCGGTGCCGCGCATGCCGTACAGGTGCAGACCCTTGGGATTGGCGACACGGCTTTGCCACGGCTGCCAGGTCGCGCCGCCGTCGACGGTGCGGAACATCATGTTGTAGGCGCCGAGTACATAGCCGCTGGTCGGACTATCGAAGTACAGATCGAGGAAAGGCTTGTCCGGGCCGTCGTCGACCAGGCGCTGGGCGTCCGCCACCGCCTTGTCGCGCTCCGGGCCGAAGGAGGCGGCGGCGTCGCTCAACACCAGCGCGGCGGCCTGGATGCCGTCGAGCTGCTTTTGCCACGTGGCGCCGCCGTCCCTGGTGCGCAGCACCACGCCCTGATGGCCGACCGCCCACCCGTTCTTGTTGTCGACGAACTGCAGCGCCGTGAGGCTGACGCTGACCGGCACCGCCGCCTGGCGCCAGGACTTGCCGGCGTCGTCGGAGTACAGGATGATGCCCCGTTCGCCGGCCGCCACCAGCCGCGTGCCGGCTGCGCCGACCGCCAGCATCGCCCCCTGCAGCGCCTTGGGCGTGACCAGCGCGGGCTGCGCAAGGGCCGCCGGCGCCGCCACCTTGGCGGCGTTGCTGGCGTGGGTGGCGCCGGCGCTTAGCGCCAATACCGTGGCCGCTGCCAGCGGCGCAACGCGGAGGCGCGTGAAGAGTGGATTCGATCTGACCATCATTGACCTTTCAGTGGACTAGGCTTAGCGCGAACCTTGATTTGCCAACTCTTCGGGGCCGAAGTAGCTGGCCGGCAGGCGCGGAATGACTTTGTACTGGGTCGGCATTTCGTTAGATGCCTCGTTCAGCAGATAGGCGCCGGTCTGCACGTTGTACGTGCCCCACATGACATTGCCCAGCACCGCCGGAATGTCCGGTGCGAGCAAGGTCAGGGTGTAGTTGCCGCGCCAGATCTGGCCCTGGGCGTCATAGCCGTCGACCAGGATGATCTGCCAGGTGTCTTCGTCCAGGTAGTAGCGGCGCTTGGTCACCACGTGGCGCTTGCCGGGGATGAGCGTCGCTTCCACTTCCCACACGCGATGCAGTTCCCAGCGCACCAGGTCCGGATTGAGGAACTGCGGGCCGACCAGATCGGCGATCTTGGCGCTGCCGGCGCGGTTATTGTTGTACGGGATGTACATCTCTTTTTTGCCGACCAGTTTCAGCTCGTGGTGGTCGATAGGCCCGAACAGCATGAACGCCTCGTCGAACAAGCCGATGCCGGAGGTGACCGAATCCGGCGTGTCGTACGATACCGACGGCGCGCGGCGCACGCGGCGCTGGCCCACCAGGTACTGCCAGATGGCGCGCGGCTTGGCTTCGTTGATGCCGTCGTGGACCAGGATGCCTTCACCGGCCTTCGAGGCCGGCGCGCGCGTGATCAGGCGGCCAAACTGGTAGATGCCGTCGAATTTATCCAGGCCGCGGTCCTTGAAGTAGTAAGGGCGCATGAAGGTCTGTTCGGCCTCGGTGGCGGTGGCGCGCTTGCCGTCCGGGGTGACGATGACGGTCCGCAGCGGCATGATCGCCGCCTCTCCGGTCCATGCCAGGCGGTGGTTCATGATCGCCTCGTAGCCGGTCTTCGGAATCGGGAACGGGATGCCGCCGTAAGCGCCTTCGGCGCCGTAGCCGCCGTCCACCGACTTGGCGCGGGTGGCGTTCTTGAAGGTGTTTTCATACACCCAGGCCGGCGCGCCGCCGGTGCGGTGGGTTGGATAGATGTCGAGCCGGTAGTTCGGATACTTTTTCAGCATCGCCACGGTGGCGGCGGACAGCTTGGCCGCGTGCTGGTCGACGTTCTTGCCGGTGATGGCGAGCACCGGCTTTTCGGCCGCGAACGGGTCGGCGCGGAAGTCGCCTGGCTTGAAGCCTGCCGGCACCTTGGCGTAGGCGCCTTCCCAGGCCGGAATCGAGCCATCCTTGTTGGCGGCTTTTTCGGCGCCCAGCGGCGTCAGGGTGGTTTGCAGTTTGGCCGCTTCGTCGGCGGTGACGGCGGCGCCGGCGTGCATCGGCAATGCGGCGCCCAGGGTGATGGACAGCGATGCGGCGACCAGTTTCAGGGATGTCTTCATTTTAGTTATGTCCTTAGAAAGAGCGTTTGATGTTGAAGGAGATGTAGTCGCGGTCCTTCAATGACTGGGCGTAGCTCAGGATCGGCGTATTGGTGGCCGGATTGTTCTTCAGGAAGGTGCCGGTCCCGCCGAGGAACTTGACGTAGCTGATGCCGAACTTCCAGTCCTGGTGATAGGTGGCGTTGATGCCGATATTGAAGTCGCCGCCATGTTCGGCGCCGCCGTTGAAGTTGAAGATGGCGCGCGAGCGGCCGTCGATGTTGTAGCCGATGCCGATCGGGATCGTCAGGTCCAGCCCATCGATGACCTGGAAGTAGGCCGGCTCGAAGATGACGCGGGCGGCGGTGGCGTCGCGCGTGGTGTTCGGGTCGAGCGACCCCTGGAAATCCACGCTGGTGGCGCGGTTCCACGCGATTTCGCCCAGCAGCGAGGCGCCCTGGAAGAACGGGTTGGTCGGCATCACATAGATCGCCGACAGGTTGATGTGCGCCGTATTGCCGACCGCGTATGCCGGGTTGCCGCTGTTGTTGGCGATCGTGCCGATGCCGTTACGCGACAGGAAATTGGGCGTCGGGTCGCTGACCAGCGGTGTGTTGCGGCGGATCGACGCCTCGGCGGCGACGTTCACGCCCAACATCACCGTGCTGGCGCTGACGCCGAAGGTGCGGATGTTTTCCGCGTAGACCGCTTGCACGGTGGACGGGGCGCCCGGCGGGAAGGACGGCGCGAAGCCGAGGTAGAAGTAGGGCGATTTGTCGTGGTAGCGGGCGGCGTAGAAACCGTATTCGACGTCCGAGCCGGACGGCGCCCACTTGAGCTGCAGGCCGCCCTGGCCGGAGTTCTTGGCCTTCATGTCCGGTTGCGTGATGAAGGCCGGCGCGCCGCTGTTGGTGGGCGCGACCAGATAGGCGCTGGCGCCGGCGCCGGCGGCGTCGTAGGAGCTGAGGTAGCTGCCGGCGCCAGGGATCTGCGTCGGCCGCCATTCGAACTGGTAGTAGCCGCCGATGGAGACCGTCGGCGCCACCTGTAGCTGTCCCGATATCTGGTTGACGGGACGCAGGATCTCCTTGAACTGCGCGCCCGGTACGCTGAGCAGCTTGACCAGGTCGACCGGTCCCTGCGCGTTGGCGATGCCATTGGCGCCGAAGAACAGGCTCTCGCCGTATTGCAGCGTGTGGCGGCCGACGCGAATGGTGCCGGGCAGCTCGCCCAAGGTGCCCTTGGCGAAGACGAAGGCGTCCAGCAGTTCGGCGTTGCGGCCGTGGAGCACCTTGGTGCCCTTGGCGAAGCGGTTGCCGCCTTCTCCGTTCAACGTGACGGCGTTGCTGGCGGAGGAGCCGTTGTCGTTGGTGCCCATGTAGGCGTCGTCGTACCAGCCGGCGGCGCTGACGCGCATGCCCAGCGTGCGCGTGCCCATGTCGAATTCGGACAGCCAGTCGACGCGGCTCGAAACGATGCCTTTCTTGCGGAAGTTCTGGTTGCCGTCGTCGAGGTTATAGCCGGTGAAGTCGGCGGGACCCGCCGATGGATAGCCGCCTGCCAGCAGGCGCGAATCGGCGTCGTTGAGGCGGTAGGCGCCGCTGTATTTGAAGGTGTTGTTCCAGCTGATCTTCAGTTCCGGATTGGCGGTTTCGAAATCGTAGGCGTGGGCGGCGGGAAGGGCCGCCGTCACCGCCATGGCCAGTATGCTCCGGCTCAGGCTTTTTTTAGTATGCATTGCTGTCTCCTGGTTTTAGTTATATGTGGTTCTGGTTGCAGGTTCTGGGTACGGTGGCTTTGATGTCAGATGAAGGTCGAGGCCAGCCCTCCATCGACAGGGATGTTGACGCCGCTGATCCAGCGCGATTCATCGCCGCACAGGAAGCTGACGACGGAGGCGATTTCGTCGGCGTAGGCCGGACGTTTCATGCGGTGGGCATCGCGCTGCACGCGCTCCTCGCCCAGCATGGAGACGAAGTCGCCGAGGATGGGCGTAAACACCGGCCCCGGCGCGACGCTGTTCATGCGCACCGAATGCTGCATGAACCATTTCTGCGATTGGGCATAGGTCCAGACGATCAGCGCCTCCTTGAAATACTGGTAGCAGGTCTCGTCCGGCACCGGATGCTGGTCCAGCCAGGCCTGGCCGGCCGCAAAACCTTCGGTGGCCGCCAGCTGTTTGTGCAGGTCGAGGCGCGCCGGCCATTCGGCGCCGAGGATGGAGGCGACGTTGACGATGGAGGCGCCGGCCGGCATGCGCGGCAGCAGGCCGGTGGTCAGGTAGCGCAGGCCGAGGTAATTGACTTTTGCGAGCAGCGCCGGATTGGCGGTGCCCGGGACGCCGGCGATATTGCACAACGCGTCCACGCGCTGCGGCAGTTTGGCGATGGCGTCGTCGATGCTGCCGGTGCTGGCCAGGTCCACCGACACGAAACCGTCCAGCGTGAGTCCCGGATCGTTGCGGTCCATGCCGATGACGGTGGCGCCCTCGAAGCGCGCCAGCCGCGCCACTTCGGCGCCGATGCCCGAGGCGGCGCCGGTGACGACGATGGTCTTGTTACGTAACTTCATGCTGTCTCCTTGTGGTTATGAGTTTTATGCGTTGCGTCAGAACGGGTAGCGCGGTGCTTCGGTTTTGATCGTGAGCCATTGCAGTTGCGTGAATTCGTCCCAGTCGACGGTGCCGCCGTGACGGCCGCCGTTGCCCGAGGTGCCGCCGCCGCCGAACGGCGCGTGCGCCTCTGCCACCACGGTCTGGTCGTTGATGTGCACATGGCCGGACGGCACGCTGTCGGCGATGCGCATCGCGCGGGTGAGGTTGGGCGTGATGACGCCGAGCGCCAGGCAGCCGGTGGTGGCCGAGGCCAGCGCGATGCCTTCTTCATCGGTGTCGAACACGGTGATCGACGCCACAGGACCGAACAGCTCTTCCTCGAAACAGCGCATGCCGGCGCGTACGCCGGTCAGCACGGTCGGTTTGTAGAACTGGCGGTCGAAGGTGCCGCCGGCCAGCAGGGCGGCGCCGTCGGCGACGCTGTCCTCGACGATGGAATGCAGGCGCCGGACCTGGCGCTCGCTGATCAGCGGTCCGAGCGCGACGTCGCCGCCCATCGGATCGCCGACCGGCAGGTGGCGCGCCTTGTGGACCAGGCGCTCGATCACGGCGTCGGCGATGCCGCGCTGGAGCAGGATGCGGCCGGCGCACATGCAGATCTGGCCCTGGTGCAGGAAGGTCGCCCAGGCGGCGTTGGAGGCGGCGATGTCCGGATCGGCGTCGTCGAGGATGATCAGCGAGTTTTTGCCGCCCAGTTCCAGCGACATCTTCTTCAAATTGCGGCCGGCCAGCTCGCCGACGCTGTGGCCCGCCGCCGTCGATCCGGTGAAGGCGATCATGCCGATGTCCGGATGGCTGCACATGGCCTGGCCGGCGTCGGCGCCGCCTGGCAGCATGTGCAGCAAGCCTTTGGGCAGGCCGGCCGCCTCGAAGATGCGCGCGATCAGCACGCCGCCGCTGATCGGGGTTTGCAGGTCCGGCTTGTGGACCACGGCGTTGCCCGTGGCGAGGGCCGGCGCGATGGAGCGGATCGACAGGATCAGCGGGAAGTTGAATGGCGAGATCACGCCGACCACGCCGTGCGGCACGCGCCGCGCGATGCTCATCGTGCCGGTGGCGGAGGCCAGCAACTGGCCCTTGGGCTGCGTCAGCATGGCCGCCGCTTCCTGCAGGTGGGCGGTGGCTTCGCGCAGTTCTAGATCGGCCTTGGGCCGGATGGCGCCCGTTTCGCGCACGATCCATGTCGACAGTTCGTCGTGGTGTTGGGCGATCAGCGCGGCGGCACGGCGGAAGATCGCCGCGCGCTCCTTGTAGTCCGACTTGACCCAGGCTTTTTGCGCGGCGCGCGCCTGCACGCCGGCGGCCAGCACGTCGGCGGCGTTGGCCAGACCGATGCGGCCCAGCTGCTCGCCGGTGGCCGGCTCGGTGAATACCTGGGCACCGCCCTGGGAGGCGATCCATTCGCCGTTGAAGATGCGGTCGCGCCAGATGGCTGGGCTGAGGAAGGCGCCGCCGGCGCCGGGGATGTCGCTCATGTCTGTCTCCTTGGTTGATTGGACGGGGCAGGTCGGAAGTCCTGGCACGCTGGTTAGCACGCTAGTTGCATAAGGTCCGCCTGCCGCTCTTTCCTTAGCTATTACAAGTTGCGTGCCAGCGATGTGTGGTTACGGTGTAGTGCAGCGCACCATGCCCGCTTCACGGGCGCAGGAAGGAATTCACGTCGCGCGGTTGCGCGTCGCAGCAAAACCGTGGCGGCCCGGCCGCTTGATCAAATGATCAACCAGGAGAACTACCGATGTATGATTTGATAAAAAATGAAGAAGGCGGAGACATGAACAAGCGTGAGCGCGTTTCGCTGGCGGAGGTATCGCAGGCCACCGGCAAGATGCTGAACCGGGGCGACAGCGCCCATCTGAACGAAGGCGCGGCGCCGACCCTGGACGACATCACCCAAAGCCTGCATTTTTCGCCGGGCGACGGCCGCATTTGGCTGAATGGCCAGCGCATGCAGCTGGTGCACATGACGTCACTCGGCTCGCTGCGGCGCGAACTGCTCGAGAGCATAGGGGCGGAACGCACGCGCGGGCTGCTGACGCGTGTCGGTTATTCCGCCGGCGCGCGCGACGCCCAGCTGCTGCGCGAACGCTGGCCGGACGCCGATCCGGCGGCGCTGTTTTCAGCCGGTCCGCGCATGCATTCGCTCGAGGGCGCGGTCAAGGTCGAGGCGCTGCACTTCGAATTCGATGTGGAACTGGGCACCTATCGCGGCGAATTCCTGTGGCACCATTCAGGCGAGGACGAGGTGCACACCGCCGATTTCGGCATCGGCACCGAACCGGCGTGCTGGATGCAGACCGGCTATGCGATCGGCTACACCAGCGCGATGATCGGCCGCCTGACGATTTATCGCGAGATCGAATGCATGTCGATGGGGCACAAGCACTGCCGCCTGATCGGCAAGCCGGCCGACGAGTGGGACAACGTCGAGGAGGACCTGCGCTACCTGAACGCCGAGGCCTTCGTCAGCACCACCGCCTACAGCGAACCGCATGCGCACCAGAAGGCCGCGATACTGGCCGGCGACGACGAGCGGCCGTACGCGGACAAGGAAATGGTGGGCGTGTCGTCCGCCTTCAATGCGGCCTGTCATATGCTCAAGCGGGTGGCGCCGACGGCGGCCACGGTGCTGTTCACCGGCGAATCGGGCGTCGGCAAGGAACTGTTCGCGTACATGCTGCACCAGATCGGAAAGCGCAAGGAGCAGCCCTTTGTCGCCGTCAACTGCGCGGCGATACCGGAGACACTGATCGAATCCGAGTTGTTCGGCGTCGAGCGGGGCGCCTTTACAGGCGCCACGCAATCGCGGCCCGGGCGCTTCGAGCGTGCCAGCGGCGGCACCTTGTTCCTCGACGAGATCGCGACTTTAAGCCTGGTCGCGCAGGGCAAGCTGCTGCGGGCGTTGCAGGAGGGGGAGGTCGAGCGGGTCGGCGGCGTACGCAGCATCAAAGTCGACGTGCGGGTGGTGGCGGCGACCAATGTCGATCTGCGCGAGGAGATCCGGCAGGGGCGCTTCCGCGAGGATTTGTTCTTCCGCTTGAACGTGTTCCCGATCCACCTGCCGCCGCTGCGCGACCGTCGCGACGACATTCCACTGTTGATGGGCTATTTCATGCGGCACTATGGGCAGAAGCACCAGCGGCGCTTGACGGGTTTCACGGCGCGCGCGGTCGACGCCCTGCTGAATTATCACTTCCCGGGGAATATACGGGAGCTGCAAAACCTGGTCGAGCGCGGGGTGATCTACGCCAACGAGGATGGTCCGATCGATTTGCCGCATCTGTTCACCAGCGGGGAGGAATCGCAGGCGTCGTATTTTTCGTTGGCGCAGACGGGCAGGTTGACCAGCCAGGGCGCGGCGGCGGCGCCTGCGGCGACGGTCAGTTCGGAGCTGTTGGATGTGCTGCCGGGGATGCTGGGGGAGGCGGTCAACGGCAAGGCGCAGGAGTGGTCGCTGGACGCGCTGGAAAGCACGCTGATACTGGCGGCGGTCAAGCGCGCGGACGGCAATCTGTCGGCCGCCGCGCGCATGCTGGGCCTCACGCGCCCGCAGCTATCCTACCGCATGAAGAAGCTCCAGGAAGGATGAAGCCCCGGCGAAATTTGACAATCAACTCGTGGTGATCGCATCCAGCTCCTCGCTGATTTGCCGGCAGCTGTGATGCAGCGCGTCGATGAAGCGGTTGACGCTTTCCGAATCGGGCCGGAACAGCGGTGTCACCAGGTTCACAGAATACGGCACGGGATGCGAAAAACGCCGTATCTGCAGCCCGCTCCTCGCATACTCCAGCGCCGTCAGCGGATTGACGATCGCCACACCGACGCCCAAGCTCACCGTGGCGCACACCGCCGCCGCGCTGTGCGTCTCAACCACCATCCTGCGCTCCACCCCATGCTCGCGGAAGGTGTTGTCGACCATCTTCCGATACGGGTCGCCGGCCGCCAGGTACACGAAGTCGATGCCCGCGAAATCCTGTGGTGTCAGCGTGCGCTTTTCGCACAGCCGATGGCGCGGCGGCAGCACGCACACCACATCCATCGTCAGCAGCGCTTCCATTTTGGTCCCCGGTGGAATACCCGGTTCCTCGGTCAGCCCCAGGTGATAGCGCTGGCTGGTCAGCGATTCCTGCAAGGCCGGGCTCTCGAGCGGCGTCACATTCAAACTCACACCGGGGAACTTGCTGCAAAAGTGCTGGCTCGCGCGCGGCAGCAGCGTGCTTGAAAACGCCGGCAGGCACGCCACGGCGATCTGCCCGTGGCGGAAATGGCGCAGCGCCTCGATCGCGTTGCCGATCCGTTCCAGCCCCAGATAGCTGCGCTGGACCTCGTCGAACAGCATCAGCCCATGCTCGGTCGGCACCAGCTTGCCGCCGCTGCGCCTGAAGAGCGTGAGCTGCGACAGCTTCTCGAAGCGGCTCAGTTCCCGGCTGATGGTCGGTTGCGATGTGTGCAGGATTTCGGCCGCGCCGGTTGTGCTACCCGACGTCATCACCGCCCAAAACACCTCAACGTGGCGAAAAGTAAAACTCATGGCGCCCTCTTTTTTGAATCCAGATCGCCGGACTATATCAGGATTGAATAATGTGCGGACATATTGATATTATGTTTTTCTCGCCAAAACTTACATACTGAGCGCACAAATCTCCTACCGACTGCGCAGCAAAATCTCTAAGGAACCAGATGGATCACTTTAAGTATGTGAACGGCGAACTCCATGTCGAAGCCGTTCCGGCACGCGCGATCGTCGCGGCGCACGGCAGCCCGGTCTATGCCTATAGCGGGCAGACTTTCAAGGATCACTGCGCGGTGTTGCGGGATGCTTTTTCCGGAATCCAGCCGTTAATTTGCTTCTCGGTCAAAAGCTGCAGCAACCTGGGTGTGCTAAAGCTGCTGGTGGAGCAGGGCTGCGGACTCGATGTCGTCAGCGGCGGGGAGTTGTACAGGGCCTTGCAGGCCGGCGCGGCGCCGGAAAAAATCGTCTTTGCCGGCGTGGGCAAGTCGCGCGACGAGCTGACTTACGCGATCGATGCCGGCGTGTTCCTGTTCAACGCCGAATCGGAGGGCGAACTGGCGCGCATTGGCGAGGTGGCGCGGACCGCGGGCAAACGGGTCAAGGTGGCGGTGCGTGTGAATCCGGATGTCGCCGACGTCGACACCCATGAAAAAACCTCCACCGGCGGACGCCAGACCAAGTTCGGCGTGCCGCTGCTGCGCGCCGAGGCGCTGTTCGAGCGTAATCTGTACTCCCATGTCGACGTGGTCGGCATTCATGTCCATCTGGGGTCGCCGATCGCTGCCAGCGCCACCTACCTGGCGGCCATCGATAAGGTCGAACAACTGGCCCACCGCATCGAGGCTGATGGTGGCAGGATCGAGTTCATCAACATTGGCGGCGGGTTCCCCGCGCAGTACCACACCGGCGAGGCGCCGGCTTCGTGCCCGCTGGCACAGATGGGGGAGGCGATCTGCCAGCGCTTGCAGGGACTTCAACGGCGCGGCAAGCACTTCATCATTGAACCTGGCCGCTCGATCAGCGCCAACGCCGGCATCCTGCTGACGTCCGTCGAATACGTCAAGCAGGGTTGGGAGCGCAAGATCGCGATCGTCGACGCGGGCATGAACGTGCTGCTGCGACCGACGTTGTACGGCGCCAGCCACGTGATCTGGCCGGCCAGCTTCGGCGCCTTCAACGGACATTGGAGCGGCTTGCCCGCAGCGGGCGTGGCCAATGGCGATGCCGGTCCATTCGATTCCATCGACATCGTCGGACCTATCTGCGAAACCGGCGATTACTTTGCGCTGGGACGCGCCATGCCGGCGCTCGACGGCGGCGCGCTGCTGGCGATTTTTTCCTGCGGCGCTTATGGCATGAGCATGGCCAGTCAGTACAATTCGCGCGGCCGGCCGGCCGAGGTCCTGGTGGAGGGTGGGTCGCAGCGGCAGATACGTCGCCGCGAATCGTACGCCGATCTGGTGTCGCACGAGTTGTGTGGACTCTTGACGGCGCAACCTTAGCGCGGACGCCGGCTGCTTTTTACTTCAGGATGCGCGGCTGCGGTAGCTTTGCGGGGCGAGGTCCTCTTTCGGCGCCAGCGCCTGAAGGCGCTTGTACAGCACCCGCGTTTCAAGCAGGTTCCAGACGCGCAGCATCGCTTCGAGCGTATCGAACGGCTTGGTGAGAAAGTCCTTGGCGCCCAGGGCCAGCGAACGGCGCTTGGCTTCCGCGGTGGCGTCGGCGGTGATCACCAGCACCGGACGGAAGTCATACGGATCGCCGCGACGCTTCAGGCGCTCGAGCACCGCGTAGCCGTCAAGGTCCGGCATCATCAGATCGAGCACGATCAGGTCCGGGTCGAAGGCGGTGTACAGATCGAGCGCGGTCCTGGCGTCGGTGGTGCCGACGACGTGGGTCAGCCCCTCGCCGATGAACATGTCCTCAAGCAGTCGCAGATTGGCCGGCTGATCGTCGATGATCAGGATGCGCGAGGCCAGGACTTCGTTTTCCATCATTGTTTTTGCTCCGTCGTGTCGAGTAAGGCAAAGAATTCGGGGATCTTGAGCGGCTTGCCGAGATGGCGGGGCGCGCCCGCCGTGAGTTCTCCACCGGCTCCACCCAGCACCACCAGCTCCCCCGGCAGCGCGTGAACCGCGTCGTCGGCCAGGTCGCAGGCGACCAGCAGCAGGTCGGGCGGAGATTGCCGCGCCAGCGCGATGCCGCCGGCCTTGTCGGCGGCCGCCGTGATACGCCAGTTGGGCCGACGCTGCATCAGCGTGGCGATCAGCGCCCGGGTGCCGGCGTCGGCGTCGATGCAGATCATGCTGTGCGTGGTGGCCGGCGGCGCCGGCGTCGGCGCCGCCGGCGCGGCCTGGCCGATGGCGACATCGGCCGGAGCGCTGGCGACGGCGTCCGCCTTGGCCGCCGGCAGCGTCAGTGTGAAGCGGCTGCCACGGCCGGCCTTTTCCTCCAGGCCGATATCGCCTTGCATGGCCTGCATCAGCGCCTTCGATACGGCCAGGCCCAGGCCGGCGCCTTCGGTCTTGCCGCTTTCGGCGCCGAGGCGGTCGAACGGCGCGAACAGGCGTGTGCGCAGCGCCGGGGTGATGCCCGGCCCGGCGTCGTCGATGTGGATGCTGACGGTGCCGGTGACCGGATCGCTGCCGAAGCCGATATCGACATCGCCGCCTTGTTCGCCGTACTTGATGGCGTTCGATAGGAGATTGAGCATCACTTGCAGCAGGCGCTGGCGGTCGGCCATGACGGCGCCGAAGATGGCCGCGCTGTCGTGGCGCAGCCGCACCGCGCGTTTCTGCGCCATCGGCGCCATCAGCATCACCGCTTCGTCGATCAGCGGCGCCAGCGCCACCGGCTCGCATTCCAGGGTCAGTTTGCCGGCCTCGATGCGGCCGATGTCGAGCACCTCATTGATCAGCGCCAGCAGATGCTGGCCGGCCTGGCGAATATGCTCGGCGTGTTCGCGTTCGCGCGGCGCCTTCAGGCCCGCCTCCAGCAGTTGGGCGTAGCCCAGGATGGCGTTCAGCGGCGTACGCAGTTCGTGGCTGGTGCGGGCCAGGAATTGGGTCTTGGCCTGGCTGGCCGCCTGCGCCGCCGACGCCCGTCCCGCCAGCAGCACGCTGGCCTGGTGCAGCCGTTCGGCCAACTGGCCCAGTTCATCGCGCGTGTCCGGCGCCGGTATCAGCGGCAGGTCGCTGTTCAGGCGTTCGGCGTTTTCGGCCGCCAGGCGCACCCGCCGCACCAGGCCGACGGTGAAAGTCAGCGTCGCCATCGCCCCGGCCAGGCCGGCCGCGGCGACGGCGATGGTCATCCACATGTTGCGGTTGGAGGCTTGCTGCAGCGCCAGCGCGCGCTGCTCCACCAGCGCCGATTCGCGCAGGCTCATGACGCCGATTTCGGCGCGCAGCTGGTCGAGGATCCCTTTGCTGCTGCGTAGATGGCGCTGCAGTTCGACGGGGCTGGCGTTGCGCTGGCCGCGCATGATCTCCAGGCTGGCCAGTTTATCGTTCAGCAGCGGCGTGATGCGCCGCAGGCTGGCGACTTGTTCGGTGTCCCGGACCTTGGCCTGCAGGCTGGCCAGGGTGGCGGGCAGCTGCGTGACGGCGACACCGTAAGGCGTGAGGAAGTCGTCGCGGCCCGTCAGCAGATAGCCGCGCACACCGGTGGCCGCCTCGGCGATCTGCGTGTGCAGGCGCTGGATGTCGGCCTGCGCCTGCATGGCGCGCAGCATGTCGGCGGTGGCGGCGGCGGTTTTGCGCTCCAGCGTATAGCTGGTGGCGGCGGAACCGAGCAACAACGCCAGCGAAGCGGCGATGATGACGCCACCCTTGAAGCCGAGCGACCAGTGACGGGGATGGAGCGCGTTGGGGCGTCCGCCCAAGGCGCCTGTCATGTGCCCAGCCCCAGATCGGCGGCGCGCACCGCCGCCTGCGTGCGGTCGTTCAGATCGAGCTTGTGCAGGATGCGCTCGACGTGGACCTTCACGGTGCCGGCGGCGATGCCCAGATGCTCGCCCATGGCGGCGTTGGTCCAGCCGCTGGGCAGCAGCGCGAATACCTGCAGCTCGCGCGGGGTCAGCACCTTGAGCATCTCGGCCGCTTCCGGCGCCGCCACGCGCGGCGCGTGCTGCGGCACCGCCAGCACCGCCGCCAGCATCGTCGCCAGTGCCTGAAGCGTCAGCAGGTCATCCGGCGTGGGCGGCGGCGCGGCCTGGGTGCTGAGCAGGGCGAGCATGCCGCGATTTTTCCCTTCGAGGCACAGCGGCACCAGCACTTCGAGCCCGACCTGCTGTTCGCGGCCGATCCGCAGTCCGCTGGCGATGTCCTGCCGCACCAGCGGCGGGCGCGGACCCGGTTGCAGCACCGCCTGCAGGGCGGCCGCGTAAGCCAGACGGGCGCCGACCGGCGGCACCTGTCCCTGGCTGGCCAGTACTTGCAGTGCGTCGTCCTTGAGCACCATCACGGCACCGTCCTCCAGCGACAGGAAGGCCAGGGCCTTCGACAATGCCGTCGACAGCGCCGATGCGCATTGTCCCTCGCCGGCCAGCGCGCTGGCGGCGTCGGTCAGCAGGCGCCAACGGGCCGCGCTGCTTTCGATCTGGCGATAGCGGTTGCGGGCCGCGCGCGCGCTGTCGCCGGAGGGTGGCAGGTGGGTGATATTGGTCATTTTGGCCGCGGCATAGTCGAATAAATGGCGATTATATGCCACCCGGCATATGCAAATACCCCCGATCAGCAGATTTTTGAATAGCCCGCGACCATGATACTAGATTCATTGGCGGGACACAGCCCACCAAACTTCTTAAACAACGAATGGAGCATACGATGAAAAAGATTCTGATTTCCCTGGCACTGGCAGCTGCGACCACCATGGCTTACGCCGATAGCGCGCCGAAGGTCTACAAGGGTGTGGCGGCGGTGCCAAGCAACGCGCAGGAAGCGGAGATCGCGGGCCTGTTCGTCAAGTGGAACGCGGCGCTGGCGACCGGCGACTCGGCCAAGGTGACCGGCATGTACGCGCCGAACGCGGTGCTGGAACCGACGGTGTCGAACGAGGTGCGCTCCAACCCGGCCGCGATCAAGGACTACTTCGACAAGTTCCTGAAACTGAAGCCGCAAGGGACGATTAACTACCGGTACATCCACATGCTGGGCGCCGATTCGGCGCTGGACACCGGCGTGTACACCTTCCGGGTGACGCAGAACGGCCAGCAGCAGGACATCCAGGCGCGCTACACCTATGTGTACCAGAAAGTCGGCGGCGAATGGAAGATCCTGAACCACCATTCGTCGGCGATGCCGGAAATCGCGGCCAAGTAAAAGTTAGCTTAGTTTGGTTTAGCTTCATCGCCGTTGTAAAAAAAAGCCACCCGGGGTGTTCAGCCCCCGGTGGCTTTTTGCTCTTCGACTGCTTCCACCGGATTGAGGCCGCTCCACGAGACTGTGGTCGCTTCGGTCACCAGCACGGACGAACCGGCGCTGATGGTCTGGGCGAAGCGGTGGATGGCGTCGCGCACTTCGTTGATCGGCTCCACGCCGCTGTAGCAAAATTCGCCGGGCGGAAGGTAGTAGCCCTTGCCGTCGTCGGCCTTGATCGCGCCGGCGATGTTGTACTTGGCCAGTTCGACCGCCAGGTGGTGGTAGGTTTGGCTGTCCGGGTCATCGAAGGCGACGCGAATGATGTAGTTGACCATGTCTAATCCTCAAAATTGGTGGGGAATCATGGCATAAAAAAGCGCCCGTTGACTATTTTTTTGACTGTTCTGACAAAGCAAAGCCCCGAGCAAGCAGCAAACTTGTCGGGGCTTTTGGTCAATTACCGGAGAAAGCATTTGACTGGGGAGAAGCATAATGAAGAAAACTTAAAATTAACTTAGTTTCATCGCGAAACCCGGGGCTTTGGCTCGGTGGCCGGATGGTGTAGCATGTCGGACGGCGATTTGGCAGGGTGCAGTGGCCCCCGCCCGCCGGTATTCAAGGACAGATATGCAAATCAAAATTAATGAAGTGCTGCGCGCCTACATCGAACCGCTCACCGAGAGCGAGTACGCGGCGCTGGAACGCAGCATCCTGGTCGAAGGCTGCCGCGACGCGCTGGTGTTGTGGCAGGACGTGCTGGTCGACGGCCATAATCGTTATCAAATATGCCAGCAGCACGGGATTCCGTTCAAGGTCACCGAGAACACCAGCTTCCAGAACCTGGACGACGTCAAGCTGTGGATGATCGATAACAATCTGGGCCGCCGCAGCATTTCCGACTACCAGCGCGGTGTTCTGGCGCTGCGCAAGAAGGAAATCGTCGCCGCCCGCGTGGCCGAACTGATGGCGGAAGCGGCCGCGGAGGACGCGATGATCGCGCCGCCGGAAGGCGACGCGGCCAAGCCCAAGCCGGCGGCCATGCCGTTGGCGTCGCGCGAGGACATCGCCCGCGCGGCCCGTTTGAGCAGCGCGACCATCAGCCAGATCGAAAAGATCCAGAAGACGGCGACGCCGGAGCTGGTGGAGGCGGTCCGCTCCGGCACGATCTCGATCAACGCCGCCGCCACGGTGGCGTCGCTGCCGGAAGCCGACCAGGTGGCGGCGGTCGCCGGCGGTAAGAAGGAGTTGCAGAAGGCGGCAAAGGAAGTGCGCGAACTGCGCGCCGCCTCGCGTCCCGCCAAGGAGCCGAAGGAGGCCAGGGAAGGCGGCGATTATCGTCCAATGACCGAGGTGGACGAGCTGCGCGCCGAGAACGCGTCGCTCAAGGAGAAGAACGCTGCGCTGCGGGCGGAGATCACCGCGCTGCAATTGCGTATCTCGGAGTTGGTCGACGCCAGCTGATGTTGTAACCACCTTCCACCGCCCGGAGTCCAGTCCATGCCAAGTATGCGTTCCATGCTGCCGTTGATCGGTTTTGTTTCGATGGGGGCGGTGGCGGCGCCATCGCCGCTGGTTTTGTCGGCGACTTTGCCGGCGCGTGAGATGTCGGCGGTGGAGGCCAAGCGCCTGAAGGCGCAGGCGCAGCGGGTCACCATCCTGCGCGACAAATGGGGCATCCCGCACGTCTACGGCAAGACCGACGCCGACGCGGTGTTCGGTTTGATGTACGCGCAGGCGGAGGATGATTTCCGCCGCGTCGAGCGCAATTACATCAACGCCATGGGGCGGCTGGCGGAAGTGGAGGGCGAGGCCGAGCTGTATCGCGACCTGCGCATGAAGCTTTTCATCGACCCAGTCGATCTGCAGGCGCAGTACCAGCAAAGCCCGGCGTGGCTGAAAAAGCTGATGGTGGCCTTTGCCGACGGCTTGAACTACTACCTGGCCACGCATCCCGAGGTGAAGCCGGCGCTGATCACGCGCTTCGAGCCGTGGATGGCGCTCAGCTTCAGCGAGGGCAGCATCGGTGGCGACATCGAAACCATCGATTTGAAACAGCTGGAGGCGTTCTACGCGAACGGCGCCAGGTATCCGCTGGCGCCGCCGGTGCTGCTGTCGTCGGCGCCGATGGAGCGGCGCAGCGATCTCGATAAGGAGCCGGGCGGATCGAACGGTTTCGCCATCGCGCCCGCGCTGACCAAAAACGGCCGCGCGCTGCTGCTGATTAATCCGCACACGTCGTTCTATTTCCGTCCGGAGGTGCAGGTGCAAAGCCGGCAGGGGCTCAACGCCTATGGCGCTGTCACCTGGGGCCAGTTCTTTGTCTACCAGGGCTTCAACGACCGGGTGGGCTGGATGCACACGTCCGGCGGCGGCGACGTGATCGACGAGTACATGGAAACGGTCACCGAAAAAGATGGCCGCTTCTTCTACCAGTACGGCACCGAACAACGCGCACTCAAGTCGGTGGACATCACGCTGCCTTACAAGACCAAGGACGGCATGGCCAGCAAGGTGGTCAAGGTGTATTACAGCCACCATGGCCCCATCGTGCGGGCCAGGGACGGCAAGTGGATTTCCGTGCGGTTGATGAACGAGCCGCTCAAGGCGCTCACGCAATCGTTCATCCGCACCAAGGCGCGCAACTACAAGGACTTCTACAAGTCGATGGAGCTGCGCACCAATTCGTCCAACAACACGGTGTACGCGGACGCGGACGGCAATATCGCCTACTTCCACGGGAACTTTATTCCGAAGCGCGATCCGAAATTCGACTGGAAGCACCCGGTCGACGGCAGCGATCCGGCCACCGAGTGGCACGGACTGCATACGGTCAAGGAGACCATCTCGCTGTTCAATCCGAAGAACGGCTGGATACAGAACACCAACAACTGGCCGTACACGGCGGCCGGGCCGTATAGCCCCAAGGCCAAGGACTATCCCGCGTACATGTCGATGAATCCCGAGAACCCGCGCGGCATCCACGCGGTGCGGGTACTGGAGAACAAAAAGGACTTCACCATCGCCAGCTTGATCGCTGCCGCCTACGACACGCAGCTGCCGGCCTTCGAGCCGCTGTTGCCGCAGTTGTTCGCCGCCTACGACGAACTGCCGGCAGACGATGCGCTCAAGGCGTCGCTGGCACCGCAGATCGCCGCGCTGCGCGGCTGGGACATGCGCTATTCGCTGACATCGACACCGACATCGCTGGCGATCTACTGGGTCCAGGATCTGACGGCCACGTATGGACCCGTCGCCAAGACCGGGGAAGTGCTGGTGCTCGATTACATCCAGGCGGCGCTGACGCCGCGCCAGCGGCTGGAGGCGCTGGAGCGCGCCTCGGCCAAGCTGACCGCCGATTTCGGCACCTGGCAAACGCCGTGGGGCGACATCAATCGCTTCCAGCGTTTGACCGGCGACATCGTTCAGCCGTTCGACGACAGCAAACCGAGTTTGCCGGTGGCGTTCGCGTCCGCCAACTGGGGATCGCTGGCGGCGTACGGCATGACGTCCAAGCAGACGACGAAGAAGATCTACGGCGAGCGTGGCAACAGCTTCGTGGCGGCGGTGGAATTCGGGCCTCGCATCACGGCGCGCAGCGTGCTGGCCGGCGGCCAGAGCGGCGATCCGGCGTCGCCGCACTTCGCCGACCAGGCCGAGATGTATGCGCGCGGGGAATTTAAGGAAGTCTTGTTCTACAGGAGCGATGTCGAAAAAAACCTCGAGCGCCGGTATCATCCCGGGGAGTGACCCAGGAGTTGCGTCCACATCGCGTTCTACTGATAAAAAGGCCCGGCCGCATTGCACGACCGGGCCTTTTTCAATTCACTTCAGCTTAGCATCAGCTGCCGATACGGCCGCCATCGTTTTTGGTGATGACGATGGTGGCCGAGCGTGGACGCTTGCCGGCGCCGTAACCGGCGTTCGACGGCCACTGGCTGGTGTACTTGGTCGGGTCGTTGATGTTGGCCAGCGAAGTGGTCTCGCCCGGATGCTGGATGTTGATGAACATCGTCTTGCCGTCCGGCGTTTCGGTGATGCCGGTGATTTCCGAACCCGCAGGGCCGACCAGGAAACGCTTGAGCGTGTCGGCGGTCGGCTTCTTGCCGATGAAGGTGTCGACGGCCAGGGTGCCGCCGGCGGTGGTGGTGTAGTTCAGCGTGGACTTGGCGCCGTCGCCGACCTTGCCCGGTATCGCCGCCAGCATCATGCAGTTGGTGACATCGGTGTAGGCGCCATCGTCGGTCTGGATCCAGCAGATGCCGGTGTATGGGCTGAACGCCAGGCCGTCAGGGCTGGAGAAGTCCTGGTCGGCGGTGAGGCTCGACAGGTTGATCTTGCTGCTGTCAGCGCCGCTCTCGGCGCCGAACAGGTACACGTCCCACGTGAAGCTGGTGGCCGCGGCCGCGCCGGTGCCTTCCTTGAAGCGGATGATATGGCCGTTCGGATTGCCGTTTTGTGCGGTGGTGCCTTTCATGTCGGTGTAGGCGCGCGGATTGGCGCCGTCCGGGGCCAGTTGCGACGAACCGGTCGGATTGACGGTGCGGTTCGAGTTGTTCGTCAGCGTGTAATAGATCTCGCCGTTGGCCGGATTGACCGAGCACCATTCCGGACGGTCCATCCTGGTGGCGCCGACCGCATCCGCCGCCAGGCGCGTGTTGACCATGATGTCGGCCAGGTCGGCGAACTTGTAGCCGGCGTAAGCCGTGATCAGCGCGTTCGACATCGACAGCTCGATCCACTGGCCGGTGCCGTCGGCGGCCAGCTTGGCCACATACAGTTTGCCGGAGTCGAGGTATTTGTCGCCGGTCGCCATGCGGTCGGTCGGGTTGGCGTCCGCCGCCAGCCAGGTGGCGTTGGAGACGAATTTGTAGATGTATTCGTTGCGCGAGTCGTCGCCCATGTAGACGGCCAGTTGCTGGCCGACGGCCGGCACGCTGAAGGCGGCGCTTTCGTGCGCGTAGCGGCCCAGGGCCGTGCGCTTGCGGATTACCTTGGTCTTGTCGTAGGCGTCCATCTCGACGATGTAGCCCATGCCGTTCAGTTCATTGCGGTAGTCGTCGCTGCCGTCGGCCGACACGCCTTTTTTGCTGATGTCCCAGCGCGCGTACTTGTCGTCGGTGCCGGCGGTTTCCCAGCCGTGGCGCGAGGTGGAGCCCTGGTTGCGGCCATAACGCTTCAGCGCGACGACCGATTTGTCGCCGCGGGCGGCATCGTCGGTGGCGCTACGGGCGAAGTAGCCGGCCCAGTTTTCTTCGCCGCTCAGGTAGGTGCCCCATGGGGATTTGCCGGTGCCGCAGTTGTTCAAGGTGCCGCGCATCTTGGTGCCGGTCGGCGAATACTTCGTCACCACCAGCGCGTTGCCGCGCACCGGGCCGGAGATTTCGATGTCGGTGAGCGGGGTGACGCGGCGGTTGAACGCCGAGTCGTTGACGGTGGCCCAGGTGGTGCCGGTCTTCTTCACTTCGACGACGCTCAGGCCGTGGACAGCCACTTCCTTGTCCACTTCCGCGGCGGGACGCGGCAGCGAAGTGGTGCCGCCGTTCACGTGCAGGAAGTGGGACGCCAGTTTTTCGTCGGTGGTCGCTTCGTGGTTCATCGCCAGTATGCCGCGCTCTGCGCCGGATGCCAGCGGCGCGCCCGTTGCGGACAGGCCGAAGTATTCCATGCCGTCGTGGTGGTCGCCGGCGCGGTTGTCGAAGTCGGTGTCGGTGCCGTCGTTTTTGTAGGCCGGGGTGGCGGCGCGCAGCGGGTCGCCCAGCGCATAGATCGCGGTGGCGGTGTAGCCGGCAGGGACCGAGACTTGGTCGGCCAGGCTTTTCGGCACGGCGGTGAAGGCCAGCAGTTTTTCAGTCGCTACCGGCGGAGGCGCAGGCGTAGGCGGGGCGGTCGGTCCGACATTGTCGCTGCCGCCGCAGGCGCTCAAGCCCATCGATCCCATGATCGCCGTGGCGGCCGTGACGGCGCCGCCGCGCAGCATGTTGCGGCGGCTCATGCGCGCGGCCAGAATCGTGTTGAAGTGTTCGCTCGGCGAGGCGTGGCTCTCGATATCATCCGCATTGAGGGAAGTGCGGACCAGATCGTTTGGCTTGTTCATTGGGTGGGTTGTCCTGTAGTGACATGGTTAAAATGGCAAGCGCATGATAGCCAGCCTTTATGACGTGACTGTGACAAGGTGATGACAAAATAGTGACAGTCGGTTTGTTTGCATTCTGGCAGCGATATTAATAATGCTTGTCTTGAGGTAATGACTTAGAATGTTATTTTTTTGTTCATTAAGGCGAAAATGTTAATGTCAACGCGCGCGATGCATGCGCTTGTTTTGAGCGCCTTGGTGGCCATGTCGGCCCGGGCGCAGACGGCTGCGGATTTTCCCGCGCCACAAGGATGTGACGTGATCGCCAACGGCGCGGGTGGTGCGGCAGCCGAGGCGCGCGCCATGCCATTCCCGCCGACGCAGCTCGAGGTGCGCACGCCGGCGGCGCCGACGCTGTTTCCCGCAGCCGGACGAAACTACCTGCTCTACGAACTTTATCTGAGCAATTTCTCCGACGAAGCCATGACAGTGCGTGGCGTCGAGATTCTGAACGCCGACGACGACAAGATGCGGGTCGTCGCCGTGTTGAAAGAGCCGCAGGTGAAGGAACGCCTGCGGATGGTCGGTGGCGAGGAGCAGGGTGGCGCCACGCGGCTGGGCGCCGGCCAGGGCGCGATCGTTTCGCTGTGCCTTGCGTTCGACAAGACGGCGGCGCCGGCAAAGCTGCGCCACCGCGTGCTGCTCGATGGCGCCTTCGCCGACGGTCCGGTGATCGCAACCCGTTCGGCCAGGCTGCAGGTGGTGGGCCGTCCGCTGGCCGGATCGGATTGGACGGCCGATAATGGTCCGAGCCTTCATTCGCATCACCGCAAGGGTGTGTTTGTCGCGGGCGGGCTGGCGCAGAACGCGCGGCGCTACGCGATCGACTGGAAAATCTACCGGGACGGTGAGATCTACAGCGGCGACGCGCGTGACGTTCGCGCCTACCATGCATATGGTCGCGACGTCATCGCCGTGGCCGGCGGGTGGGTGGTCGGCGCCAGAAACGACATGCCGGATAATATCCCGCGCACCAAGGACGGTTTCACGCCGGCCGTGCCGCTGACGATGGATAACCTGGCCGGCAATTTCATCACCATCGATTTGGGAAATGGACAGTACGCGCAATATATGCATCTGCAGCCGGGCAGCGTGCTGGTCAAGGCGGGTTACAGGGTCCGCAAAGGGCAGTTGATCGCGCGTGTCGGCAATTCGGGCGACGCGCGCGTGCCGCATTTGCACTTCCAGGTCACCACAGGCACGGATATCCTCGATGGCGAAGGCTTACCCTATCTGTTCGACCGCTTCCGCATGCGGGTGGGCGAGGGCAAGTGGGAAGTCCGGACGCGCGAGTATCCGCTGGATGGCGCGGTGATCGATTTCGGGGCCAACTAGCCGGGCAGGCGGCTAGTTGACGAGGGCCTGCTCCTGCTGGACCCATTCCAGGTTGGCGATGGTGTTGTTGCGGACATTGCCGTCCTTGTGGCGCACGCCGGTCAGCCGCCCGGGGTTGGGCAGGTAGGCTTCGGCCACCAGTTCATGGACCCAGAACTCGCCCACGCGGCTGCCGCCGCGCAGCTTGACCTTCAGGCCCTCCGGATAGATCACCGGGCGCAGCACGTTGACCTTGGCGCCGCCGGCGACCATCACGCGGCCATCCCTGGAGACTTTATAAAAGCCGCTCCCCGGGATAGGCCGCGCGCTGGCGACGCCTATCGAATAGACACAGGCGATGACGACGACGCCGATGAGGATGAAGACGAATTCCAACATGGTTGCGATCTGGTTTCAGGCAGGGTTGTTCACGTTGCGGATACTAGCACCTAAATCGCATCGAGCGAACCGCGAATATCGGCCCTTAAATCCTCTATATCTTCGATTCCGACCGACAGCCGTATCAGGCCGTCGCCAATTCCCAACACCGCGCGCTGCGCCGGCGGGATGGTGGCGTGGGTCATCAGGGCAGGATGCTCGATCAGGCTCTCGACGCCGCCCAGGCTTTCGGCCAGCGCGAACACTTCGCAATGCTCGAGGAAGCGGCGGGCGCCGGCCATATCCGTGTTCAGATCGATCGAGATGATGCCGCCGAAGCCTTCCATCTGGCGCTTGGCCAGCGCGTGCTGCGGGTGCGATTCCAGGCCGGGGTAGTAGACGCGGCGGATTTCCGGCTGCTGCTCCAGCCAGCGCGCCAGCTCCAGCGCGCTGCGGCAGTGGCGTTCCATGCGGATCGCCAGCGTTTTCACGCCGCGCAAGGTCAGGAAGCTGTCGAAAGGCCCGGCGATGGCGCCGACCGAGTTTTGCAGGAATCCCAACTGTTCGCGCCACGCTTGCTGGTGCGCCTCGGCGCCGACGATGGCGATGCCGCCGATGACGTCCGAATGGCCGTTCAAATACTTGGTGGCCGAATGCACGACGATGTCGAAACCATGTTCCAGCGGGCGTTGCACCAGCGGGCTGGCGAAGGTGTTGTCGGCCACGGCGATGATGCCGCGCTCGCGGCAGATGGCGGCGATGGCTTTGAGGTCGGCCAGTTTGAGCATCGGATTGGTCGGCGTCTCGACCCAGACCATTCTGGTTTCCGGCTTGATCGCGGCCAGCAGGTTGTCCGGGTTGGTCAGGTCGACGTAGGTGAAATCGTGGCCGGCGCTGCGGCGGCGCACCCGTTCGAACAGGCGGTAGGTGCCGCCGTACATGTCGTCGCCGGCGATGATGTGCGAGCCGGCGTCGGCCAGTTCCAGCACCGTCGATATCGCCGCGAGGCCGGAGGCGAAGGCGAACGCCTGGGCGCCGCTTTCCAGGTCGGCGACGCAGCGCTCGAGCGCCCAGCGCGTGGGATTGTGAGAACGGCCGTAGTCCAGGCCTTTGTGCACGCCGGGGCTCTCCTGCACGTAGGTGGAGGTGGCGTAAATCGGCGGCATGATGGCGCCGGTCGACGGATCGGGCGACTGGCCGGCGTGGATCACGCGCGTCGACAGGGCTTGGGCGGCTTTTTTAGTCAAGATAGTGTCCTTCGGAGATGGTTGAGCAGGTCGAAGCGGGTGATCAGCCCATAGAAGATGTCGCCGTCGGCCACCACCGCCGTCAAGCCGCGATCGAGCACCGCGCGCAATGCATGCAGGTCGGCCGATGGATGCAGCGTCTCGAGGCGGCGCGTCATCGTCGCGCCGACCGGGTTGGCGAAACGTTCGGGTTGCGTGTCGACCGTCAGCAGCAGGTCCGATTCGTCGATGATGCCGACCAGCCGCCCGGCGGAGATCACCGGCAGCTGCGCCAGGTCGGCGGCGCGCATGCGGTTGAAGGCGATCAGCAGCGAGTCTTCCGGCGAGACGCTGACCACCTGGCCGGCGTCGTAGCGGCGTCCGATCAGGTCGCGCAGGTCGCGTTCCTGCGGGCGGCGCAGCAGTCCCTGGTCCTGCATCCAGCCGTCGTTGTAGACCTTGGACAGGTAGCGGGTGCCTGTGTCGCAGACGAAGCTGACCACTCTTTTCGGCGTGGTCTGCTCGCGGCAGTATTTGAGGGCGGCCGCCAGCAGGGTGCCGGTCGACGAGCCGCCCGGTATGCCTTCCTCGCGCAGCAGTGTGCGGGCGCTGTCGAAGCTTTGCTGGTCGGTGATGGTGTAGGCCTTGCGCACGCCGGTCATGTCGGCGATGGCGGGAATGAAGTCCTCGCCGATGCCTTCGACCGCCCACGAGCCGCTGGTGCCGGACACGCGGCCGGTTTCAATGTATTCGGTCAGGATCGAGCCTTGCGGGTCGGCCAGCACAAATTCCAGCTGCGGGGCGACGCGGCGGAAGTAGCGCGTCAACCCCGTCAACGTGCCGGACGAGCCGACGCCGACCACGATGGCGTCGACGTCATGGCCGGTCTGCTCCCATATTTCCGGCCCGGTGGTGGTTTCGTGCGCCAGCGGATTGGCCGGGTTGTTGAACTGGTCGGCAAACCAGGCGCCCGGGGTTTCGGCGGCCAGCCGCGCGGCGAAGTCCTGGTAGTACTCCGGATGGCCCTTGCCGACGTCGGAGCGGGTGGTGCGCACCTCGGCGCCCAGCGCCTTCAGGTGCAGCACTTTTTCCGTCGACATTTTGTCCGGCACGACCAGCAGCACGCGGTAGCCCTTGAGCCGGCCGACCAGCGCCAGACCGAGGCCGGTGTTGCCGGCGGTCGCTTCGATGATGGTGCCGCCGGGTTTGAGGCGGCCGTCGGCCTCCGCCGCCTCGATCATCGACATGCCGATGCGGTCCTTGATCGAGCCGCCGGGGTTTTGCGATTCCAGTTTGAGGAATAGTTGGCAGGGGCCGGTGTCGAGACGGGTAATCTCGATCAGTGGCGTGTTGCCAATCAGGGTAAACAGTGCGGGGGTGCGCATAAGGTCTCCTTGCTGCTTTTCAGGCAAGTATGCGCTTTTTTCCATCGATGGGTGCGTCTCTTAGGCGATGGCGCTGCCCAACCGGGTATTTCCCCGGTTTATAATTCCGCTCTTGAGACGGCACACATTTGAAGGCAGGCGGCAGTGGCAAAACTTTATTTTCGATACTCTGCGATGAACGCGGGCAAGTCCACGGCGATGCTGCAAGTGGCGCATAACTATGAAGAGCAGGGCCAGCAGGTGCGCCTGTTCACGGCCGCCATCGACAACCGCTATGGCGTGGGGCAGGTGACGTCTCGGCTGGGCCCGCAGCGCCAGACCGAGGTGTTCGACCTCGACACCGATTTCCTCCTCCGGATCGACCAGAAGATCGCCTGCCTGCTGATCGACGAGGCGCAGTTCCTGACGACGGCGCAGGTGCAGCAGTTGCATCAATTGGCGCAGGTGCGCGGCATCCCCGTCATCACTTATGGCCTGCGCACGGACTTCCGTGGCGAGCCGTTTCCCGGCTCGGCCTATCTGCTGGCGCTGGCCGACGATATCGAGGAACTCAAGAACATCTGCACTTGCGGCAAGAAGGCGACCATGAACATCCGCGTCGACCAGAACGGCAAGCGCATGAAAGAGGGCGAACAAATCAGCATCGGCGGCAACGAGACTTATCGGCAGGCCTGCGGACGCTGCTTCTATTCGGAATAGGCCGGCGCCAGCACTGCGGCCACCCACGCACCGGAGACCTCGCATAGGCTTTAACGCAAGTCAATTGCGTTGGCGTGTATAATGCAAGTCCATTGTTAAGCTTAGGTTCGGCGAGTGACATGAGTGTGAATGCGACTGTAAATGACAGAAGGGCGCCGGCGCTCGGCGCGCGCGTGGCGTCGATCGACGTGATGCGCGGGCTGGTGATGATGGTGATGATGCTCGATCACGTGCGCGAGCGGTTCTTCCTTCGCTGGCCGGTGCCCGATCCGATGGACATCGCAACGATCGAACCGGCGCAATTTTTCGGCCGGTTCGCGGCGCACTTCTGCGCCCCGATCTTCGTGTTCCTGACTGGTTTGTCGGCGTGGCTGTATGCGCATCCGGCAAGCGGAGCGCGTTCGGCCACCGGCTTCCTGCTCAAGCGCGGGCTGTTTCTGGTGCTACTGGAAATCCTGGTCATCAATGTCTCCTGGAGCGGGCGGTTTCCGCCAGCAACCATTTACCTGCAGGTGATTTGGGCGATCGGCTTGTCGATGATCGCGCTGGCGCTGCTGCATCGGCTGCCGCGCAAGGTGCTGGCGGCGCTGGGGTTAATCATCGTGTTCGGACATAACCTGCTCACGCCGATCTCGTTCGAGCCGGGTAGCTGGGGCTTCGTCCCCTGGACGATTTTGCACGACCGCGGCTTCCTGGTAGCGGAAGGCGCAATGAAAATCAAGGTCAGTTATCCGCTGCTGCCGTGGATCGGCGTGATTTTGCTGGGCTACGCGGCCGGCCCGTGGTACGCCAAGTCAACGCAGCCGGCGCATCGCCGCAAGACGCTGCTGATCGCCGGATGCGTATCGATGGCGTTGCTGCTGGTGCTGCGCGGCTTGAACATCTACGGCGAAACGCTGGACTGGGTGTCCGGCGAGACGGCGCTGCGCACGGTGATGTCGTTCCTGAACGTGACCAAGTATCCGCCGTCGCTGGCGTTCCTGCTGATCACGGTGGGAGGTGGATGCCTGGTGCTGGCGTGGCTGGAAGGGCGCGACAACGGCTTCTTTCGCGTGGCTGCCGTATTTGGCGGTGTGCCGATGTTCTACTATCTACTGCACCTGTTCACGCTGCTGTCCCTGCAGGAGGCGGCGCTGGCGCTGCTCGGCGCCAACTACGGCGGGCGCTACGAGTTCGACAATTATTGGGCGGTGTGGCTGATGTCGGCGGCGTTGATACCGCTGATGTACTGGCCGTGCAAAGTGTTCGGCCAATTCAAGCGCCGCACCACGATGGCCTGGGTCAAGTATCTTTAAAGCAACTCCGGGGTCAGGTCCACCATTTCTACACGAGCTGATCCGTCCGGAACATAGTCCCCGACGGGGTCGGCACCGACGCTTCAGCCCGTGTAGAATTGGTGGACCTGACCCCGGATCTGGGGTTAGGCCGCGGCCGGCAGCTTGGTGAGCACCGGCGTTTTGAACTCGAAACGCTTGATCTCGCCCACCATCAGCACGTAGCAGAGGATGGCGACGGCGGCGTTGGCGCCGACGAACACCAGCGCGCCGGCGAACGAGCCGGTCTCCTGCAAAATGTAACCGATGACGATCGGCGTGGTGATGCCCGCCGTGTTGCCGAAGGTGTTGAACAGGGCGCCGCTCAGGCCGCCCGCTTCCTTCGGCGAGGTGTCCGCCACCACGGCCCAACCCAGCGCGCCGATCCCTTTGCCGAAGAACGCCAGCGACATCACGGTGATGACCAGCCAGTCGGTTTCAACGTAGTTGCAGATGATCATGGACATCGCCAACAGCAGACCGCAGACGATCGGCGTCTTGCGCGCCACCGACAGCGAGAAGCCGCGCTTGATCAGGCGGTCCGAGATCACGCCGCCCAGCACCCCGCCGAGGAAACCGGCCACCGCCGGCAGCGCTGCCACAAAGCCGGCCTTTAAAATCGTCATGTGACGCTCGGTGACCAGGTAGACCGGGAACCAGGTCAGGAAGAAATAGGTCAAGGTGTTGATGCAGTACTGGCCGATGTAGACGCCCAGCAGCATGCGGTTGCCCAGCAGCTGGCGAATCGCCGAGCCGGTGTCGAGCTTGGTCGTGGCGACCGCCTTGTCCTTGCTTTCCAGGTCGATCAGCGCGCCGCCCTCCTTGATGTAAGCCAGCTCGGCCGCGTTGATGCGCGGGTGATCTTTCGGGCCGTACACCATCTTGAGCCAGATGAACGACATCAGGATGCCCAGGCCGCCCATGACGTAGAACACGCTTTCCCAGCCGTGGGTGTGCACCAGCCAGCCCATCAGCGGACCGAACAGCACCGTGGCGAAGTATTGCGCCGAGTTGAAGATGGCGGCGGCCGTGCCGCGCTCGGCGGTCGGGAACCACGACGAGGCCAGCCGGCTGTTGCCGGGGAAGGAGGGCGCCTCGGAGGCGCCGACCGCCAACCGCAGACAGAACAGCGCGGTCAGCGCGGCGGCCCCGGTCAGGAAGCCGACCGTGCCCATCAGCAGGGTGAACAGCGACCACATGAAGATGCTGAAGAAATAGGTGATCTTGGTGCCGAAGCGGTCGAGCAGCCAGCCGCCCGGCAATTGCGCCAGCACGTAGGACCAGGCGAACGCCGAGAACACATAGCCCATCTGCACAGGAGACAGTCCCAGCAGCTTTTTCAGCTCGGGACCGGCGATGGCGATGGTGGCGCGGTCGGCGTAATTGATGGTGGTGACTGCGAACAAAATCGCCAGGATGAGCCAGCGAACTTTCGTCGCTTTTTCGTTTTGTGGGGCCATGCTATCTCCTTACTAGTGTTGTTGCGCCAATCATAGCGTAGATATCAGACATCATACAACAAGATATCCGACTATTTTTGCACGGCGGCGCCGTGATAACCGGAGTGTAATAAAGCCATCAAAATCAACAGGTTAAACGATTTCCTAAAAATTACTCGGCATTCAATGTTGTATGACAACCCCCGGTTTGAGCACAGCACCCTCGCGCACGATTGACAGCATGTTGTCAACATGGTGAGATGCTGCATGACGAAAAATAACGATCCCTTACTGATACGCGAACTGGTCATCACGCTGTTCGCCACGAACGGGCGCCTGGTCGAAGCGGGCAACGCGCTGGTGCGCCCGATCGGCTTGACCACCGCCTGGTGGCAGGTGCTGGGCGCCCTGGGCTATTCGCCGGTGCCGCTGCCGGTGGCCCATATCGCCCGCAACATGGGGCTGACCCGCCAGGCGGTGCAACGCGTGGTGGAGTTGCTGGTGGAGCGGGGCTTTGTCAGCCTGGAAGCCAATCCGCACCATCAGCGTGCCAAGCTGGTGGTGCTGACGCCCGCTGGCAGCGCCGCGCTGCGCGCCGCCGAGGCGGCCGTGGCGCCGCTCGACCGCCTCGTCATCGACCGCATCGGCGCCGCCCGGGTCGAGACCGCGATCGCGGTGTTGCAGGAGCTCAAAGAGGGTCTGGCCGAAGCGCTCGATGCGCCAGCGGCCGCCACATCCATAACGACATCACCACCAAAGGATTTGCCATGACCACCTTTTCTCGCAAGAACGGCTTTGACGCCGACGTCATCATTATCGGCGGCGGCCCGGTCGGCCTGACGACCGCCTGCGCGTTGGCGCACCACGGCGTCGACTTTCGGATCGTTGAACAACGCCGCGAACCGAAGCCGAATTCGCGGGCGAACAACCTGTGGGCACGGCCGCAGGAGCTACTGGCCAGCATCGGCATCCGCGACGCGCTGGCGGAAAAATCGTACCGGATCACGCAGGTGAACACGATGCTCAACGGCAAAACGGTCGATCCGATCCATATCGCCGAGGTCGCAAGCCCTTATCCCCAAGTGTTGTACAGCGGCCAGGACGTGATCGAAAAAACCCTCACCGAGCAAATCGCCGTCCAGGGCTGCACGCTGGAGCGCGGGCGCAAAGTGGTTGGATTCGAGCAGGATGCGGAAGGCGTGACCGTGACCCTGGCCACGGTGGGCGCGGACGGAGAACAGACGGAAGACGGGCCTGTCGAGCAATTGCGCTGCCGCTACCTGATCGGCGCCGATGGCGGTGAAGGCTTTGTGCGCAAGCAGCTTGGTTTGGCGTTCGAGCCGGAAAAACTGCCGGACTGCATGAACCGCCAGGTCGACGCCAAGTTGAGCTGGCGGCGCTCGACCGACTTCGATCATCTGTGGTTTTTCTATTATCCACACGGCTTTTGCGGCGTGCTGCCGGTGTGGGAAGGCTATCACCGCCTGTTCTTTCTGTCGGACGACGCCGGCCTGCCCGAGCGCGATCCGACGCTCGAAGAGATGCAGGCGATCGCGCGCGAGGTGACGCAGGATGAGACGCTGACCCTGACCGATCCGATCTGGCTGACCCACAGCCGCTTCCAGCATGGCGTGGCAAAAGGCTACGCCAGGGATCGCGTGCTGCTGGTGGGCGATGCCGGTCATGTGACGCTGCCGGCGGGCGGACAGGGCATGAACGCAGGCCTGCACGACGCGGTCGGCCTCGCCTGGCGGCTGGCCATGGTCCTGGGCGGCAAGGCGCAGCCGGTGGTGCTGGAATCCTACGACGCCGAGCGCGGCGGCGAGCACCGCCGCCTTGATGCGCAACAGGAGCAGGGCTTCCGCAACAGCGTCTATCGCGGCGCCGTCAAGGACGCCGCGATGGGCGTGGCGGCCAATTTTCTGCCCAATATCGGCGCGCTGATTCAAGGCACAGACGATCTGCAGCAATTGTCGGTGGCTTACCCGGACAGTCCGCTGAACGAGGACCATCTGGGCGGCCTGCGCGAACTGCTCCATCGCCGGGCGCCGCATCCCGGCGAGCGGGCGCCGGACGCCGACGTGATCGCGGCCGATGGCAGTTCGTCGACCTTGTTCGGCCATCTGTACAATCCCGACGGATGCAGCTGGGGCTGGGCGTTGCTGGCGTTCGACGGGCAACAGGCGCAAGCCTTGCCGGCCTTGCGGATCGCGCTGGCAGGCGTGTCCGGCTGGGAGTGGGTACGGCCAAGACTGGTGCTTGGCGCGGCGGTGCCGCAGCCCGGCGAGGCGACCGTTTTGTCCGACCTCGATGGCGTCGCGCATGCGGCGTACGGGGTAGGGGGAACGCCCGCGCTGATACTGGTACGGCCGGACGGCCATATCGCCTTCCGCGGCCCCGGCGACAAGCCCGACCTGCTGTGCGCCTACTGTGAGAAAATATTCGGCGAAGCGTCAGCGAAAACCGCCTAAAAGGCTGGCATCGGGCGCGAAAATTGACGCAAGCCGCGTGCCGTGCGACGATGACGCATGATGATCACTTTCGCCAACCTGGACGCTGCCGCAGCCATTGTGCCCTCTGGATTGCTGGTGTTGAGCTGGTGGTGTGCCTTGCGCAGCGTGCGCCATTCCGGCTGGGGGATCGCGATATTGACCCTGGTCGGCACCATCAGCCACGAAGCGTTGCACGCGCTGGTCGGCTGGGTTTGCCGCGCCAAACCATCGTCTTTCTCGATCGTTCCCAAAAGGCAGAGGGACTGCTGGGTGCTCGGCTCGGTCAGTTTTAGAAACCTCAACATCTGGAATTCGGCGCCCGTGGCGTTTGCGCCATTGTTGCTGGCGTGGGTCGGGTGGCTCGCCTTCCGGCATTGGACCGGCCCGGCGTTCGACGCGGGGCATTATCTTAGCTGGGTGCTATCGGGCTATATCGTCGCGGTGTGCCTCTTCTCCTGCATCCCGTCGCACATCGATTTCCGCATGGGAGCGCTGTCGGGGCTGATGTATGCATGCTTCGCGGGACTGTTGTGGGCAGTCTTCCTGGTGAGCTAGGGATGGCGCGCTGCGTGCATCGCCATCCCTCACGCGGTGCCTAGTGCTTCATCGGCGCGCTGTTCAGCGGCCGCACGGGAGCGTCCACCACGATCTTGCTGCGCACCTTCTGCGCGTTTTCAATCTCCAAGGTCAGCGGCACGGTGGCGCCTTCCTTCAGCGGCTGCTTCAGTTCCAGCAGCATCAGGTGGTAGCCGCCGGGGCTGAGCTTGACCGGTTTGCCGGCCGGCAGGTCCAGCGCCGTGATCTGGCGCATGCTCATGACGTCGTCCACCATTTTCATCTCATGCACTTCGACCACGCCGGCGGCCGGCGAACTGACGCCGACCAGTTTGTCGCCTTGCGTCGAGGTCAGGGTCATGAAGGCGCCGGTGGCTTTTTGCGCGGCGACGGTGGCGCGCACCCACGGTTCGCCGACGGTCACCTGGGCCAGGGCGGGGAGGGCGGCGAGCAGCAGCAGGGAGAGCAGTTTTTTCATTGGAATAGTCCTTTCAGGAAGCTGGTTGGTCGTGCGGGCGCCATCAGTTTGCGCAGGTCGTCTGCGCATTGCTGGGCGGATTGGTCATGTTTGAACGCGAGCCGGATCTTGCCTTCGGCGTCGAACACGTAGGTGATGGCGGTGTGGTCCATCGTGTACGAGCTGCCGCTGGGCACCTTGCGATAGAAGATTTTGAAGTCGGCGGCGGCCTTGGCGGTCTGCGCAAGATTGCCGCGTACACCGACGAAGGTCGGATCGAAGGCGCGCATGTATTCGGCCAGCAGCGGGCCGGTGTCGCGTTCCGGATCGACGGTGGCGAAGACGATTTGCAGCTTGTTGCCGTCGGCGCCCAGCAGGCGCTTGATCTCGACGGCGCGCGACAGCGCCGTCGGGCACACGTCCGGGCATTGGGTGAAGCCGAAGAACAGCATCACGTATTTGCCCTTGAAGTCGCGCAGCGAGGCCGGTTTGCCGTCGGCGTAAAACAGCTGATAGTCCGGCCCGATGGCGGCGCCGGTGACGTCGATGCCGTTGAAGGCCGGCGCGGCCATGGCTGGCGCCGCCGCCACCAGCATGGCCGCGAGCGTGGAGATGAAATACCGTCGTTGCATAGATATCCTGTCGATGATGAAAAGGCGTGCGCACGCGCGGCACCCGACATGGGCGGGGCGGCGTATCGTGCGCGTCAAGCGAGGGTCAGGACAGCGACGGCGGGCCGCGCGGCTTGGCGCCGGACCAGGCGGCCAGCGGGGAAGGCGACAGATAACCGAGGGATGGGTAGGCATCGTGGCCGTCCAGCAGTGCGACCAGCGCCGGAATGGATGGCGGCGGCGCGGCCGGGGTGGGGTGGGTGGCGCAGAACACGCAGTGCTTCATGCCGGCGGCCGGCATGTCCTGCGTGCGCTTGGCCGGGCTGGCACTGCAAATGTCCAGCGTCAGCGGATCGCGCAGCAGCGCCGACATCGCCTGGCCGAGCGCCGGCGTCAACAGATTCAGCAAGATCGCGATGCAGACGATCAGACTGGTGCGGCGCCGGTGTTTGAAGAGGTTACCCATGTGCTAATTATAGGTTAAAACCGGTGTGCGCCCATTCACTCGATCTTTTTCACCAGGCCCACGTAGATTCGCCGCGCGACGAAATGATCGAAGCCGGCCTGGCGGAAGGTGCTCGTGTCGGTCGTGTGGGTGCGCCTGCTGCCATCGAAAATGTCGTTGGCGTTGACGGTCAGGCTGAGCGACTTGGTCATCGCGTGCTTCCAGGTCAGGTTGACACTGCTGGTCGCGCCGAACCGGCCGAGCGGGGAGATGCCCGAAGACTGGCCATGCGCATCGAGGGATAGATCGTCCGGCCCCAAGCTGTATGCCGCCCTCAGGTTGAGATAGCCCGCGATATCGTGCTGACGTACGAGACCGGAGAGGTCCGGCGTCCGCAGCATCACGCGATAGACGCCGCCATCCATGCCCAAGTGCAGCGTCGCGTCGGGCGTCCAGGTGACGGCGCCGGTAACGCCCGCCGAGCTGGCCTGCCCGCCATTCTGCTTCGACGTGAGAATCACATTGTCGGCAACACTGCGCGCATCGGTCACCGTATCGCTGCTGCTGCGATAGAAAGCGGTAAGGCTGCCGGTGAGTTGCGCCGCGCTCGCATCGGTGCCGATTTCCCAGGAGGTCAGCTGTTGCGGCTTCAGGCCGGGATTGCCACGGCTCAGGTTTTGCGCATCGACATAGGTCGTGAAGGGGTTGAGATCGCGCGGATCGGGCATTTGCAGGCTGCGGCGGTAGCTGAGGGTCACGTCGGTTTTGTCGCTCATGGCATAGCGCAGGTGGAGGCTGGGGTTGAACGCCTGCCGATGTTGTGTCGACATGCCGCTGTCCGCCGGGTTCACGCGCAGCGCCATGCGCTCGGCGCGTCCGCCCAGCAGCGCTTCCCATTTTCCATGCGTGATCTGGTCGGTCAGATAGGCTGCGGCCACAGTGGTCCTCACCGCGTAGCCGTTGGTGGTGGCGGGATCGGCAGTCTCGGCGCCTGTCGCGGGCTCGACGGATGCCTGGTAGTTGTCGATGTTGTCGACCTTGTCCTGCATATCCAGGCCCATGCCCAGTTTGCCGTATGCCGACGGGCGGCTCCAGTCGACGGTGGCCTGATTCAGGCGGCGCGTCGACCTGGTGGCGCCGCGACTGTGGTCGGTCGGGCTTAGCGGGAAGACGAACACGTCACGGTAGGATTTGTCGATCAGGCCCTTCGTTTCGCTGTGCTGGAACGCCGCCTTGAGCGCGGTGCCGCCGTCCTGGTGGCTGTAGTTGAGGCTGGCGCTGC
Source organism: Duganella sp. AC237 (assembly GCF_979254035.1). Lineage (NCBI taxonomy): Bacteria > Pseudomonadati > Pseudomonadota > Betaproteobacteria > Burkholderiales > Oxalobacteraceae > Duganella > Duganella sp. AC237. The sequence continues at coordinate 2,917,746 of NZ_CEEDEW010000003.1, forward strand.
CGTCGGACTGCTCGTTGGGGCCGGTGGAGATTCGGTGATAGATACTCTCCCCGGCGCCAGTGCGGTTCTCGTTGAGCACGTCATACACCGGACGCGAGCGGCGCTGGTTATATTTCGTCGACAGGCTGATGCTGTCGGTATCGTTAAGCGTGTAGTCGACGCCCAGGCCCGCGCTTTGGACGATGCGGCGAACGAAGACTTCCGACGTCTGGCGGGTACGCCGGGGTTCGCCGGCCAAGGGATTATTCCAGTCCACCGTCGATGCGCGGATTTTGTCGGCGCCGTCGTGGCGCAGCGCCAGGTTGCCATGCACGCCGACATCCTTGTTGGTCACGTCGCCAGACGCGCCGACGTTCCACAGGCCGTGGTCCGCCGCGCCGCCCTGGATCTGGGCGTGGGCGCCGGGCTTGCGGTTGCGCTTCAAGACGATATTCAGGATGGCGCCGCCATTGGCATTGTAGGCGGCCGAGGGATTGGTGATGACCTCCACGCTGGCGATATCGGCGCCGCTCATTGTCTGCAGCGCCGTCGCCCGCTCGTCCGCCGATCCGGACATCATCGCCGTCGGCTTGCCGTCGACCAGGACCGTGACCTGCGGGTTGCCTTTTACCGCGATTTGCCCGTCGGCCGACATCGATAGTTCGGGTGTCGATTGCAGAACATCTTGGGCGGTGCCGTTCGCCGCCCTCGGCACATTGGCCACATCGTAGACGGTCTTATCGAGTTTTTTGACGACCGGTTCTTTTTTTGCGGTGACCGGGACAGTCGCCGCAAGAGGCGATGGCTCTTCCTCTTGGGCCAGCGCTGCCATTGGAATGGTGATGAGCATGCATAGGACGAATCGGTTTTGGTGCGCAAGAGCCTTCAACATCCTGAACTGTGCAATCAAGGGGATAAGCATATTGAAATTCTGCATTGCGACGAAAATGGCAATGATGCGACAAATGTCGCATACGGTCAAGTAATCAAGCGGCCGCGCTCATAATCGAAAAAAGCCGCCACCATTCTACGGGGTCAAGTCTGACATTCGGACACGAACTGAACTATAGAGGTGAAAAAATGCCCAGAGTGAGATTGTGAGCAATTGTTATATCTGCAATCTAGTATGCTGCGTGTCCATCAATGAATACAGGCCCGGCAGTTTGACGGCTGGGAACGTGTCCGAATGTCAGACTTGACCCCAGGCCCAAGCCGTTTGACGGCTGGGAACGTGTCCGAATGTCAGACTTGACCCCAGGCCCAAGCCGTTTGACGGCTGGGAACGTGTCCGAATGTCAGACTTGACCCCAGGCCTTTGGCGGGCCTTTGGCGAGGATTTTTATGTTGAAAAAAGTAAGGCGGCTTTGTTTTTTTGTGTTTGTGGCGGCGGCAGCCGTGGCGTGCTCGCGCCTTGACCCGATCGCCAAGGCGATATTCGAGGACTTTGACGAGTCCGACCGGCGCACCGTCGATTTGGACCGCGCGCTTCCACAGCCGTGGAAAAGAGTCTGCATACTGGGCCCCTATTCGGACAACGAAATGACCCACGCGACGCTCGGCTTCAAGTGGAACAGCCAGGAGTTTTCCGAAGTCGGGAAGCATGAGGGCGTCACGCTGCTGGTCTTTGTTTCCGCCGATGAAAAGGTGGCGTTCTTCACCGACTACCCACGAGACAAGGGCGACTTTTCCAACCTGACGCGACAGTGTTTTGACCGGGCAAACGCCAGGTTCGAGCACGTCGCCAAACCATCCAAGGGGCGGCCGGGTCTGTTTCCACTCAAGTAGGTAAGGACGCGTTGGCCGACCGCACAAAAAAGCCGCCACCGTTTTCACGATGGCGGCTTTTCGCAAAGACGCTCGGAACTGCTTGAACAGCTTACTTGAGCGCGAGGTATTCCCGCTTGTCGCTGCCAAGTGCCGGCGCGGCTTTGTGGCTGCCCAGGTTGAAGATGCGCACCACCTGCTCGAGCTCGTGCGCCTGGTCCTGCAGCGCGTGCGCGGCGGCGGCCGCTTCTTCCACCAGCGCGGCGTTCTGCTGCGTGACCTGGTCCATCTGGGCGATCGCCTCGTGCACCTGGCCGATGCCGGCGCGCTGCTCTTCGCTGGCGCTGCTGATCTCGGACATGATGTCGGTCACGCGGCGCACGCTGTCGACCACTTCCTGCATCGTCGTGCCGGCCTGTTCGACCTGGCGGCTGCCGATGTCGACCTTGCTGACGGAGTCGTCGATGAGCGCCTTGATTTCCTTGGCGGCGGTGGCCGAGCGCTGCGCCAGGTTGCGCACCTCGGAGGCGACGACCGCGAAGCCGCGGCCCTGTTCGCCGGCGCGGGCCGCTTCCACGGCCGCGTTCAGCGCCAGGATGTTGGTCTGGAAGGCGATGCCGTCGATGACCGAAATAATGTCGACGATCTTGCGCGACGATTGGTTGATCGAACCCATCGTGTCGACCACTTGCGCGACCACTTCGCCACCCTTGGCGGCGATGCCGGAGGCGGCCAGCGCCATCTGGTTGGCCTGGGCGGCGTTGTCGGCGTTCTGCTTGACGGCGCTGCTGAGCTGTTCCATCGACGCGGCGGTCTCTTCCAGGCTCGATGCCTGTTCTTCGGTGCGTGACGACAGGTCCAGGTTGCCGCTGGCAATTTCGGCCGAGGCGGTGGTGATCTGTTCGGCGCCGGTGCGCACCTGGCCCACCACGTTCGACAGGTTGCTGCTGATGCCGTTCAGGGCACGCAGCACCAGGCCGATTTCATCCTTGTTGTCGATGTCCAGATGCACGTCCAGGTCGCCCTGGGCGATGCGGGTGGCCGCTTCCTCGGCGCGGGCCAGCGGACGCGAGACGACAGCGCGCACCAGCAGGAACAGCACGCCGGCGAAGATGACCAGCGCGGTCAGGCCGAGCGCGGCGTAGGTGTTGCGCAGGCTCTCGGCCTCGCGGGTGATTTCCTCGGTGTAGGTGCCGCCGACGATGAGCCAGTTCCAATCCTTGAAGGTCTTGAACTCGACCATCTTTTCGCGCGGCTCCTTGCCGTCGGCGTCGGGCCAGTCGTACGTCATGCTGCCTTGCTTGGCGGTGAGCATTTCCTGGATGAACAGGCGGCCGTCGGCGCTCTTGCGCTCGAACAGGTTTTCGCCTTCGCGCGAGCGGTGGATCAGCATCTTGCCCTGGTCCTTGCCCGGCGCCGCGTTCAGCACGTAGATGTAGCCGGTGTCGCCGATGGTGATGGCCTTGATTTTCTCCTTGAGCATCGTCATGTTCTTGGAGATGTCGAGGCCGATGAACAGCACGCCGATGACCTTGCCGCTGCCGTCCTTGATCGGATCGTACTGGGTGATGTACTGCTTGCCGAACAGGGTGGCCAGGCCGATGTAGCTGTTGCCGGCGCGCAGGGGAGCGTAGCTCAGGTGGGCGTGGTCGAGCTGGGTGCCGACGGCGCGGTCGCCGTTTTCCTTCTTCAGCGAGGTGCTCACGCGGACGAACTCGTCGCCATCGGCGGCGAAGATGGTGGCGATGACGCCGGTTTCGTTGGTGAATTTGTCCGGGATGCTGAAGTCCATGTTGAGCGGCTTGCCGTCATGGGCCAGGGTCGGGGTCGGCTTGCCGGCGATTTCGACCTTGGTGGACGGATCGAGCGAGAACTTGCCGGCACCGAAGCCGGCGGCGAACAGGCGGGCGAAGCTGGACGCCTCGTTGGTCATGGCGTTGTTGAACACCTCGACTGTGTTGCTGATGCCGTTGAGGGAATTGGCGACGTTGGACTTGGCGCGTTCCTTGAGCATGGACGAGGTGCTCATATTAATCAGGGTCAGCAGGACCGCGAGGATCACGCTGATCAGCGCGAAAGTGAAAACGGTAATCTTGGTGCCAACACCCCAGTTACGGGTATTCATAGTAAATGTGCTCATGGATCTCTTTAGAGAAAAAGTCTTGCTATTGGAATGCTCGTAGACGAGCGCGCTCCTGGGAGCGACTGGGTAAGGCGGCTACGAACTAAAGCGCCTCACCAGTGGAGGCGTGCGGGCACTGCCGAATCATTGCCTGGCAGGCCGGGTAATTAACTGTACTAGACAGCATGATAGCATAATTTTGCTGCAAAGCAATATGTTTTGATGGAATCTTTAGCGTTTTTCTTTTTGAAAACAGTAACTTAAATAAAATGTTTTGACGGCGGGACGGGGATTTTCGTGGCGGATTCCCGTCCAATTGCTGGACAGAAAACGATTTTCAGTTACTCTTAAGCTTGTACAGGGAAACTCTGGCGTCACGAGGCGGTGGCGCGGCTGCTATCCTGTAGAATAAAATCGTGTGGCGTGTTACCTCCGCACGCGCATTACCGAACCGCTGTACTGAATTGCATTACCGAATTGCGTTACCGATAAATGAGTTATTACGTTCCGGAGTAAAGCCGATGAAGAAGCAAATGCTGTTGGTGGCCATGATGTCGGCCCTGTCAGTCCAGGCCGGCGCAGCCGCGCCGGAAAAAGCGGCAGATACCCCACTCAAGCCCCAGGCGGGCCAAACCCAGGCGGCCGTTTGGGCGTCGCGGGTGCTGGGCAAGTTGCATTACAAGGCCGTGCCGCTCGACGACGCGATGTCCGAAAAGATCTTCGACCGTTATTTCAAGTCGCTCGACTCCGAAAAACTGTTCTTCACGCAAGCCGACGTCGACCAGTACGCCATCGTGCGCACCCGTCTGGACGACGCCATCAATGGCGAGAACCTCAGCGTGCCGTTCGCCATCTTCAACCTGTACCAGCAGCGCCTGACCGAGCGCATCGCCTATGCACGCGAGCTGGTCAAGACCGGCAAGTTCGAGTTCAACTCCGACGAGAGTTACCAGTACGACCGCGAAAAGGCCGAATGGACCAAGAGCGACGCCGAGGTCAAGGACCTGTGGCGCAAGCGCGTCAAGAACGAGTGGCTGCGCCTGAAGCTGGCCGGCAAGGATGACAAGAGCATCCGCGAGACGCTCGACAAGCGCTACGAGAACTACCTGATCCCGTCGCGCAAGCCGACCAACGAGGACGTGTTCCAGATCTTCATGAACGCCTACGCGATGTCGATCGAGCCGCACACCAATTACCTGGGTCCGCGCGCGGCCGAGAACTTCGACATCGCCATGCGCCTGTCGCTCGAGGGCATCGGTTGCGTGCTGCAAAGCCGCGACGACTACACCGTCGTGCGCGAAGTGGTGCCGGGCAGCCCGGCCGGCCTGTCGGGCAAGATCAAGGTCGGCGACAAGATCGTCGCCGTCTCCAAGGACGAGAAAACCCCGCTGACCGAAGTCATGGGCTGGCGCCTGGACGACGTCGTCGCGCTGATTCGCGGTCCCAAGGATTCGACCGTCAAGCTGGAGATCATCCCGGCCGACGCCGGCCCCGACGGCAAGCATTCGTTCGTCTCGCTGGTGCGCCAGAAGATCAGCATGGAAGAGCAGTCGGCCAAGAAGACCATCTACGAGGTCAAGGACGGCAACGCCAAGCGCCGCGTCGGCGTGATCTCGCTGCCGACGTTCTACCAGGACTTCGAGGCGCGCCGCAAGAACGAGAAGGACTTCAAGAGCGCCACGCGCGACGTCGCCCGCCTGCTGGCCGAGCTGAAGAAGGATAAGGTCGACAACGTGCTGATCGACCTGCGCAACAACGGCGGCGGCTCGCTCAACGAGGCGGTCGAACTGACCGGCCTGTTCATCGATAAGGGACCGGTGGTGCAGCAGCGCACCGCCGACAACAAGGTCGAGGTGGAAAGCGACACCAATGCCGGCATGGCGTGGGACGGCCCGATGGGCGTGCTGATCAACCGCGGCTCGGCCTCGGCGTCGGAGATTTTCGCGGCGGCGATCCAGGATTACGGCCGCGGCATCATCATCGGCGAGCCGAGCTTCGGCAAGGGCACGGTGCAAACCCTGTTCGGCCTGGACCGCTTCTCGCAGAGCGAAAAGGTCAAGTACGGCGAGTTGAAGTTCACCGTGGCGCAGTTCTTCCGCATCAACGGCGGCACCACGCAGCTGCGCGGCGTCACGCCGGACATCAAGCTGCCGACGATGTCGGACGCCGATTCGTTCGGCGAGTCGAGCTACGACAACGCCTTGCCGTGGACCTCGATCAAGCCGGCGGTCTACATTCCGGCCGGCGAGCTGAAGGAAATCGTGCCGATGCTGGACAAAAAGCATGACGCCCGCGTCGCCAAGGACAAGGACTTCCAGTACCTGGCCGAGGACATCGCCTTGGTCAAGAAGCAGCGCAAGGAAAACTCGATTTCGCTGAACGAAACCGTGCGCCGCAAGGAGCGCGAACAGCAGGAGGCGCGCGCCAAGCTGCGCGAAGCCCGTCTGCTGGCCAACACCCCTGGCGCCGACGATCCTATCCTGGTGCCCGATCCGAAGGACGCGCTGAACAAGGCGATCGCGGCCAAGCCGGCCAGCGGCAAGGCGGCGCCGGTGCCGAAAGTGGCCGCCGTCAAAGGCGCGCTGCGCAGCGACGACGGCCTGCAAGGCGCCGAGCGTACCCTGGCGGCCGAGCTGGAAGCGGAAAAGGCGGCCAAGGCGGCCAAGGACGTGCTGCTGAACGAAGCGGTGCACATCCTGTCTGACGAGGTTGGCCTGCTGAAGACCGATACCCGCATGGCGTCGCGCGTGTTGCCTTACGCTGCCGACTTGAAATAATACGGGGCGTATTGCCGCAAAGATATATGTTATGCCTTTGGTGAATATCCACCATTATGAAGATAAATTGGATATATATCGGACCCTCAGGCATCATTCTTCTGTCTCCTCTATTCTCCCTCCAAGGAAATAGATTTAGCCCGCTCTCGTAGCGGGCTTTTTTTTTGGGCTGCGTAACGTGTCTCCAACTCGATTGAAATTAATTTTGGCCGCGCTGGCGCTCGGTGGCGCGGCCATCGGTGGCGTCGTCGCCTACATACTGGTGCAGCCGCCTGCGGACAAGGGCGGGGCGGCTGCGCTGGCCGACAAGGGCACGCAGCGGCAGTGGAGCGCGCGCGTCACCACCATCGCCGGCGATGGCTTGCCGGGCATGAGCAACGGCAGCGGACGCCGCACCCGTTTTGCCGATCCGTTCGGTGTGGTACTCGATGCAGCGGGCAATTTGTACGTGGCCGATGGCGGCGACAACAACAGCATTCGCAAGATCGGCCTGGACGGCGTCAGCACGACATTCGCCGGCGGGGTAGAGGGGTACGCGGAGGGACTCGGCAAGGCGGCCTCGTTCAACACGCCTTCCGGCCTGGCGATCGATGGCGCCGGCAATCTGTATGTCGCCGACACCGGCAACAACGCGATCCGCAAGATCACGCCGGACGGCAAGGTCTCGACCTTGGCCGGCGGCGACGGCTTGGCGGGCGACAAGGATGGCCGTGGCGCAGCCGCCCGGTTCAACGGTCCGGTCGGCGTGGCCGTCGACGCTGATGGCGTCGTGTATGTGACCGATACCTACAACGACCGCATCCGCCGCATCGCGCGCAATGGCGACGTCACCACCATCGCCGGTGGCGGCCGCACCGGCAAGGCCGACGGTCTGGCGGCGCGGGCCTTGTTCGACCTTCCGACGGGGCTGGCGGTCGCCGCCAATGGCGACCTCTACATCGCCGACACCGGCAACCACGCGATCCGCAAGCTCGACAAGAGCGGCGTCGTCACCACCATCGCCGAGGCGAAGGACGACGAGCGCGCGTCGCTGTTGCGCTCGCCGGTCGCGCTCGCGCTGACGCGCGACGGCTATCTTTACCTGGGCAGTAATTCGCATGGCCGCCTGGCGCAGATCACGCCGGCTGGCGAGGTGGTGACGTTGATCGATGTCGATCATATGGCCGAGCCGGGCTACGGCCCCGACGGCAGCGTGCGCCTGTACGCGCCGCGCGGCATCGCGGTGGCCGGGGACGGCTCGTTGTTCGTGACGGACGGCGCCACCTATCGCTTGCATCATGTGGGCGCCGCGGTGGCGGGCCAGCCGGCGCCGCCGGACGAGCCGGCGCCGCCCGCGCCCTCGCATGGCGCCACCATGCTGTGGCCGGTCAAGCCGCAGGACAAGCGGCACGAGGTGGTCGGCTTGATGGGCGAGGTGCGCGGCGATTTCAAAGGCGAGAGCCGCCACCATTTCCACTCGGGGCTGGATGTGCAGGCGGCCATCGGCACGCCGGTGTTGGCGGTCACGGCAGGCAAGGTCACCGATCCGCGCCCGGTGTGGGGCTATGGCGAACTGTCGGAGGGCATCGCGTTCAATGGCCTGCAGTATATCCACATGCGCGTGGGGCGCGACGGGCGCGACAAGGTGATCGATCCGCGTTTCCAGGTGGTGAAGGACGAGAAGGGCGCGCCGGACGCGGTACGCGTCAAGCGCGGCACGCGGTTCCTCGTCGGCGAGACGCTCGGCAGCGTCAACCGCATGGCGCACGTGCATCTCGACTATATCCCGAACGGCGACGCGCTCAATCCGCTGAGCCTGCCGTTTATCGATCTGGAGGACACCATCGCGCCGAAAATCCAGAGCGTCACATTGAGCGATGCGGGCGGCAAGCCACTCAAGGAGATGGCCGGCGGGCGCTTGCTGGTGCGGCGCAGCCTGGGTGAGGTGCAGATTGTCGTGGATGCGTTCGATCAGATGGAAGGCGTGCAGGCGCGTCGGCGGCTGGGGTTATACAAACTTGGTTACCAGTTGCTCAATGCGGACGGGGAGCGTATTCCGGGCATGGAGCAGCCGCTGATCACGCAGTTGTACGACAGGATTCCGCGCAATCGGGAAGCGGTCAAGCTGGCGTACATGGAGGGCAGCGGCATCACCGTGCACGGCAATGCGGAGACGCGTTTTGCGTACGCGATCAACAATTCGCTCATGCACGGCAAGCTGACGCCAGGCGCGTGGAAGGTGGGTGCGCTTGCTGCGGGCAAGTACACGTTGCGCATCACCGCTGAGGACTACGCCGGCAACGCGGCGGTAAAAGGCCGCGACCTGGCCATTACGGTCGAGTAAGGCATCAGGGTTTGCCGCGCAGGCGGCGGCGCAGGCGGTAGTTGTCGGCCGCCAGCGCGATCAGCGCGATCACCGTCAGCGCACCCAGCCCTTGCTCGCCCAGATAGTGCCAGAACGCCCACGCGAAGCCGGCGCACACCAGCGCGGTCAATATCAGTAACAGATCGTCTATCATGTCGCTCACCTCTGAATGGCCGCGTACTTGTGCGTCGCCTTGCCCGCCACCTTGGACCGGTAGATCCCCGGTGAGCGATAAAGTTCCGCCGCCAGCCACGGACGGTGCAGATGGTGCGTGCGCGCATAGAGCAAAACGTCGGCCACACTGGCGCCGCCCGACATCGACCGCCCCGTGGCCACGGCCAGGCTGCCAATGCACGCGCCGGCGTAGAACGCCGCCGACAACGTACCGATCATCCCCAGCTTTTCCAGCCGCGTGCCGGCTCCGATGAGATCGGCGATGGTGGCCGTCTTGCCGAACTTGTCGATGCTCGCCAGCAGCACCGTGAGCGTGGTCAGGCTGCTCTGCAATGTGCCAAACAGGCTGTCCGGCGCGGGCAGCCCGAGGGCCTCCATATTCTCTTTGAAATACTGGTGGAAATTGGACATCGGACTCTCCGCGCTTATCAAATTGATCTCAGTCGCCAGCATAAGTGTGTGTCCGGACCGCGCGTTGACGCGCATCATGCGGCGCACGTTTGCGCTTTGGCGTTGACAAAAAAAGTTTATCGGAATATATTTTCTGCAGGAATTGGAATCGTTTCCAAATTCATTTGGAAAATAGTGTCCGGACAGCGATCCGGACCGGCAAGGGGACTGTAGTGACTAGCAAAACGCCTCGTAGCGAAGGCGCCCGTGCGTCCGCTTTTTTTGAAGATGGCGCCGCGTCCTTTCCCTCTCGCCGCAACGCAAGCGCCGACACCGACCGTGCCGGAATGGAGCGGGCCGGATCATTGTCCGGTTCGAATTTGAGGAAGTATCGATACGAGGAGTCATTGTGAATAAACAGAAATTCGTTCTGTCCGCCGTCGCCACCAGCATCGTGCTGGCGTACGGCGCGCCGGTGTCGGCCAGCGTCACCAGTCCCGTCATCGGCGCGCTGTTGTGGTCCGAGGAATTCAATGGTCCGACGCTGAACACGAGCCTGTGGAACACCTACGACGGCAACGGCTGCCAGATCGGCCTGTGCGGCTACGGCAACCAGGAGCTGGAATACTACAGCCCCAACAACCTCTCCATCGTCAACGTGCCGTTCGAGTCGGCCACGCGCGCGCTGGCGATCAAGGCGCAGAACCAGACCATCGGCAGCAACGTCTTCACCTCCGGCAAGATCGACTCGGCCAACAAGGTGCAGGTGCAGTACGGCATGATCGAGACGCGCATCGCCACGCCGCCGCTTGGCGTTGGCCTGTGGCCGGCCGCGTGGATGCTGGGCACCAGCCCGCAGGCGTGGCCGCGCAAAGGCGAGATCGACATCATGGAAATGGGGCACAAGGCCAGCAGCCGGGCCTCCGCCTCGCCGACGCCGGGCATCGACAACTTCACCGCCTCCAACGTGATCACCTGGCAGCAGGCCGCCTGCGTGCCGGGCAACGAAAGCTGCGCCGCCTCGACCGCGTGGCAGACCAAGAGCTGGTACGTGCCGGGCCAGTCGCTGGCCAACCGCTTCGTCGTCTACCGCTTCTACTGGACCGAATCGCAGATGCGCTTCACGGTGGTCGACAACGGCGTCGAACACGATATGTACAACGGCCCGCTGCCGGTCAACTCGACCGCGCTGCAGGCGCCGTTCTACCTGCTGTTCAACCTGGCCGTCGGCGGCAACTTCACCGACGCCGCCACGCCGGCGCAAGTGACCGCGCCACTGCCGGGCACGATGTACGTCGACTATGTGCGCGTCTACCAGCTGGACGGCAAGGGCTCGGTCAAGCTCGGCAACCAGACCGTGCCGGAAGTGGGCAAGTTCGGCGTGTTCACCGACAACACTGTGGTCAACAACAAGCTGGTGGCCGGCACCACGTCCGATATTTTCGTATGGAACAACGCCTCGGTCTCTGCCGGAAACTTGCCGCCGTATGAAGGCAGCAACTCCATGTCGTGGAGTTACAACACGCCTGGCCAATGGTTCGGCGGCAGCGTGCAATCGCGCGCCGTGCGCGACCTGAGCAACTTCCGCAACGGCACCGTCAAGCTGAAGATCAAGATCCCGGCCAACGTCGCCTTCACGATCGGCATCGGCGACACCTATACCAACCAGCACTCGGTCAAGTTCCCGGCCAACGCCACCACCTACGGCCTGGTGCGCAACGGCGATTGGGGCACCGCCACCATCCCGGTGGCCGACCTGGCCGGTCCGCTGGTCGCGCTGCAATCGGTGGCGGACGTGTTCCAGATCGCCAGCGACAGCACGGCCTTGCCGACCGCCGCCTTCCAGATGGCTATCGACGACATCATCTGGGATACCGGCGTGCCGACGCCGACGCCGACACCAACACCAACACCAACACCAACACCAACACCAACACCAACACCAACTCCAACACCAACTCCAACCCCGACCCCAACTCCAACGCCTACGCCTACGCCGGCCGTCACCCAGACCAGCGCGACGATGTTGAAGTTCGGTTGGAACTCGTCGTCCTGGGCCGACGTGCACTACACCGTCAACGGCGGCGGCCAGATGAATGTCCGCATGACGCAAAGTGGCGGCGCCAACAGCTACACCGCCAGCGGCCTGAAGATCGGCGACGTGGTCCGCTACAGCTTCACGTATTGGGACGCGGCCAATAACTACGCGGTCGACACGGCGCCCCAAACGTACACGATGAAGTAAATAAACCCCTGGGGTCAGTGCCGACTTTCGGACACGAGCACAACAGCAATGTCGTTCAGTTCGTGTCCGAATGTCGGCACTGACCCTGCGGGTTGCATTGCGGTTGGCGCAGAGTCGCGGCCCAGAACAGCAGGGCGGCCGCGCTGACGGCGCCACCCAGCAGGCACACGCCGGTCCAGCCGGCTGCCTCGTACATCGACGTCGCGGCGATCGCGCCGCTGCCGCTGCCCACCGCGTAGAACAGCATGTAGCAGCCCACCAGCCGGCTGTGCGCCGCCGAACTGGCGCGGAAAATCAAACTTTGATTGGTCACCTGCAGCGCCTGCACGCCAAGGTCCAGCGCCAGGATGCCGATGACCAGTGCCGCCACCGCAAGCGAGCCGCTGCTGACACCGAACAGCCAAAGCGGCAACCACGCTAGCAATAACAACAGCAGCCCGCCGCAGCTGGTCTTTTGCGCCCAGCCGCGATCCGCCCACCGTCCCGCGCGCGACGCGGCCAGCGTGCCGGCCAAGCCCACCAGCCCGAACGCGCCGATGGCCGTATGCGAGTAATTGTAGGGCGGCGCGCTGAGCGGCAGCACCAGCGCGCTCCACAGGATGCCGAACGCGGCGAACATCAGCATGGCGATCGTGCCGCGCACCTGTAGCACGCGGTTACGCCGCAACAAGGTGAACATCGAGCCGATCAACTGCGCATAGGGCAGCGGCCGCGCCGTCGCGGGCAGCACGGGCAATGTGCGCCACAGCAGCGCCGCCATCGCGATCATCGCCAGCGCGGAGCTGGCGTAGACGGCGCGCCAGCCGGCGATATCGGCAATCAGTCCGGCCAAGGCACGCGCCAGCAGCAACCCGGCCACCACGCCGCCCTGCGCGGCGCCGACCACGCGGCCGCGCTCTGATTCTGCCGAGGCGCTGGCGGCGTAAGCGATCAGGCCTTGCGTCATGGCCGTGCCCAGTAGGCCGAGCGCCAGCATACCCATCATCAGCGCCGCGGCGTTCGACGCCAGGCTGACGCCGGCGAGGGCGGCACTCAACGCCACCAGTTGCGCCAGCATCAGACGCCGTCGCGGCAGCAGATCGCCCAGCGGCACCAGCAACAACAAGGCGAGCACGCTGCCCACTTGCGTGACGGTGATGACGCCGCCGGTGGCGGCCCGGCCTATGGCGAAATCGGCGGCCAGCGCGTCGAGCAGCGGCTGGGCGTAGTAGACGTTGGCAACGCTGAGCCCGCTGGCGCAGGCGAATAGCGCGACCAACGGACGGGGCATGGAGCCTTGGATGGAACGGGATGGGGAATGCATCGTGGCCTCTAAACTGGTTGCAAAACAAAACCAGTTGAAGTCTAGTCATTCTAGTTTTAAAATGCAACCAAAGAATTCGAGGACACGCCCATGGCAAAACGTAAGTCGATGCAGGATGACGCCTGTCCGGTGGCCCGCTCGCTCGACCTGGTCGGCGACCGCTGGTCGATGCTCATCGTGCGCGACGCCTTCGATGGCATTAGCCGCTTCAGCGACTTCCAGCGCAACCTGGGCGTGGCCAAGAACATCCTGTCGGACCGGCTGAGCGCGCTGGTCGAGCAGGGTGTGCTGACAGTCCAGCCGGCGTCGGACGGCACTTCGTACCAGCAATATGTGCTCACGCCGAAAGGGGAGGGTCTGTTTCCGGTGGTGGTGGCGCTGCGCCAATGGGGCGAACGCCATCTGTTCGCCAGCGGCGAGCCGCATTCGCTGCTGGTCGAAAAAGCCAGCGGCAAGGTGGTCGCGCCGATGCTGCCGCACGATCACGCAGGCCATGTGTTAACGGCTGCCCACACGCTAGTAAAGAAAATCACGGTAAAGTGAACAAAGCCGCCGATTCTGTCGCCCTATGTAAATGGGCACGTGCGCATTGCATATTGCGGTAGAATTATTTGAACGGTCGTGCTTTTCAGCGGCGAACCACATGGAGACAGCATGGATTTGAATTACACGGCGGCGGACTTGGCTTTCCGCGACATGGTGCGGGCTTTCCTCGACGCCAACCTCCCGGCCGACTTGCAAAAGAAGGTGCGCAACCATCTCCGCCTGGGACGCCGCGATTACGTGCGCTGGCACCAGATCGTCGCCAACCAGGGCTGGGCCGCGCCGTCGTGGCCGGTCGAATATGGCGGCCCGGGCTGGACGCAGACGCAGCGCCACATCTGGGAAGAGGAGTGCGGCCGCGCCGGCACGCCGCCGATCCTGCCTTTCGGCGTCAACATGGTGGCGCCGGTCATCATGGCCTTCGGTAACGACGCGCAAAAAGCCTACTACCTGCCGCGCATCCTCAATTGCGAGGACTGGTGGTGCCAGGGCTACTCGGAACCCGGTTCCGGCTCGGACCTGGCGTCGCTCAAGACCACCGCCGAGCGCGTGGGCGACCACTACATCGTCAACGGCCAGAAGACCTGGACCACGCTGGCCCAGCACGCCGACATGATCTTCTGCCTGGTGCGCACCGACAGCACCGTGCGCAAACAGGAGGGCATCTCCTTCCTGCTGATCGACATGGACTCGCCGGGCATCACCGTGCGTCCGATCATTATGCTCGACGAGGACCACGAGGTGAACGAGGTTTTCTTCGACAACGTCAAGGTGCCGGTGCAGAACCTGATCGGCCAGGAAAACAAGGGCTGGACCTACGCCAAATACCTGCTGGGCCACGAGCGCACCGGCATCGCCGCCGTCGGCCGCTCCAAGCGCGAGCTGCTGTTCCTGAAGAAGATCGCGTCCGAGCACTTCAAGCACGGCAAGCCGCTGCTGCAGGACCCGGTGTTCGCCGCCAAGGTGGCCAACCTCGAGATCGAGCTGATGGCGCTGGAGACGACGGTGCTGCGCGCGATCACGCGCGAATCGCACACGCCGGGACCGGAGGCGTCGCTGCTGAAGGTGCGCGGCACCGAGATCCAGCAGATGCTGACCGAATTGATGGTTGAAGCCTTGGGGCCGGACGCCTTCGCCTTCGACACCGACTATCTGGAAGGCCGGTCCGACCACGCCGTCACCGGCGACGACGCCGCCGCGCCGCTGGCGGCCTACTACTTCAATTTCCGCAAAACGTCGATCTACGGCGGCAGCAACGAGATACAGAAGAACATCATCACCCAGATGATCCTGGGACTGTGAGGGAACGGCATGGATTTCAATTTTAAAGAAGAGCAGCTGCAGTTCGCCGATGCCCTGCGCCGCTGGATCGACAAGGATTACGGTTTCGATGTGCGCAAGCGCATCGTGCATTCGGCGACCGGCGTCTCGGACGTCGCCTGGAACACGCTGACCGAATTGGGCATGCTGGCCTTGCCCGTGCCGGAGGCGCAGGGGGGATTCGATGGCAACGCCGTCGACATGCTGGTGGTGATGCAGGAGTTGGGGCGCGGCCTGGTGGTCGAGCCGTACTTTTCCACCGTGTGGGGCGCGCGCTTCCTGGCGTTGGCGGGCAACCAGCACCGCCTGCTGGAGGATGTCGCCAAGGGCGAACTGAAACTGGCCTGCGCGCTGGGTGAAAAACAATCGCGCCACGACCTGGCCGACATCAAGACCATCGCCGGCATCAACGGCGAAGGCTATCGCATCGACGGCACCAAGACGGTGGTGATCCACGGCGGCCAGGCCGACGCGTTGATCGTCTCGGCCCGCAGCGCCGGCGCCCAGCGCGACGCCAACGGTATCAGCCTGTTCGTGGTGCGCGCCGACACGCCCGGCGTGACGGTGCGCGACTACCGCACCATCGACGGCCTGCGCGCGGCCACCGTGCAGTTCAGCCATGTGGCGGTGCCGGCGTCGGCGCTGTTAAGTAAGTTGGGCGGCGGTTGCGAGATGCTCGACGAGGCGGCCGATTACGGCACGACTTTGCTGTGCGCCGAGGCGCTGGGCGTGATGGACGCGCTGTTCACCGCCACCTTGGAATATATGAAGACACGCAAGCAGTTCGGCACGCCGATCGGCAGCTTCCAGGCGGTGCAGCACCGCATGGCCGACATGTACATCCACCTGGAGCAAGCGCGCTCGATGGCGATGCTGGCGGCGGCGCGCATGTCCTGCGGCGACATCGAGGAGCGGCGCCGCGTGGTGTCGGCGGCCAAGGTGCGCATCGGGCACGCGGCCAAATTCATCGGCCAGCAGTCGGTGCAACTGCACGGCGGCATGGGCGTGACCGACGAGCTGCCGGCGGCGCACCACTTCAAGCGCCTGACGACGATCGAGGCGACGCTCGGCGATGTCGATCATCACCTGGAACGGTTTATCGCGCAACGCGGGTTTGGGCAGCATTCATGATGCGCGGTTTTCGCATATTAGCGGCCGCTTGCGCCGCGCTGCTGATGCATGGCGCGGTGCATGCCGCCGAGGACTGCGTGGAGCCGACGCCGGACCCCACCAACACCTACGACGCGCAACACACCTACGAGAAACTGGCGCCCAAGTATCCGGCGATCCGCATCGCCAGCGCCGGCGTGCCGGCCGATGTGCGGGTGGTGGCCGACCAGACGTATATTCAATACGGTACGCATTGTCTGAAGTTGGATATGTATCTGCCGACGAACGCCAAGCAGGATTTGCCGGTGGTGGTATTTGTGCATGGCGGTGGCTGGCGTTCCGGTTTCCGCTCGGAGTTCGTGCCGATGGCGTTGCGGCTCGCACGCAATGGCTACGCGTCGGTCACGGTCTCCTACCGGCTGGCGGGGGAGGCGATGTATCCGGCGGCGGTGCACGACGTGCGCGCGGCGGTGCGCTGGGTGCGCGAGCACGCCGGCGAGTATGGGCTCGATCCCCGGCGCATCGCGCTGGCGGGCGGCTCGGCCGGCGGGCAGATCGCCAGCCTGGCCGGGGTGACCGGACATATGAACCAGTTCGACCCGGGGGCGGCGACCAGCGATGTGTCCAGCGCGGTGCAGGCGGTGGTCAATATCGATGGCTTGTCCGATTTTACGTCCGAGGCGGCGCGGGCTAACGAGGATGATCCGAAGAAGCCGGTGTCGGCGGCCGGGTACTGGTTCGGCGGGCGCTATGCGGAGAAGGCGGCGTTGTGGCGCGAGGCGTCGCCGATCCAGTATGTGAATTCGAGCATGCCGCCGGTGCTGTTCATCGGCAGCGCGCAGCCGCGCTTCGCGGTCGGCCGGGAGGAGATGGTCGAGAAGATGACGCAACTGCGCGTGCCGAGCAAGGTGGTGCTGCTGCCGGATACGCCGCATTCGTTCTGGCTGTTCGATCCGTGGCTGCAGCCGACCGTGGATGTGACGGTGGCGTTCTTGAACGAGCAGATGCCGTCGCGGCAGGCCAAGCGGTTTTCGCGGAAGGCGGAGTAGTGGGCAGTTATTCAAACATACGCACCATCCAGGGAGGTCACTAATGCCTGTCTTCACGACGGATCAACTGATTCGCGAGGTTAGCGCTGTAGAGGGTTCCACGGCGCCGAATCAAACGCTCTGGATTAGCGAAGCCGGCGAGCTTACGCAGTTTGGCGCATTCATCGAGGTCCTGCAGCCTGGCTGCAGGTCTTCCATCAAGCATTGGCATAGTGCGGAGGATGAGATGGTCTACGTCCTTGCAGGTGAGATCACCGTAATCGAGGGCACGTCCGAGACGCTGATGCGTGCCGGCAGCGCCGCCACCTTCCGCGCGGGAGTGCAGCTTGGGCACTATCTGGAAAATCGCAGTGCTGTTGAAACGCGTTGCCTGGTTGTTGGAACACGTGCGCCGATCGATCGAATCACGTATCCAGAGCATGACAGGGTATGCCTTCGCGATCGTTCCCTCCCGGATGACATATGGATCGACGCGGCCGGTCGGCCCGCCTCCAGTCCGTACTAGCAGCATAGCTAAGGGGGCAGTCTATGATCGTCTATTCGGGAAAGGAATAAGCATGACCGTTGGGAAAAAACCGGACGCCGCGCGGCTGGACAAAATTGTCGCTGACGCACGGCGCGCTGCCGACCAGCGCGAGCTGGGTTACCGTGAGCGCTCGCTGAAAATGTATCCATGGGTGTGTGGACGCTGCATGCGCGAATTCACGCATACCAATGTGTCACAACTTACAGTGCACCATCGCGACCACAATCACGACAACAATCCGCCTGATGGCAGCAACTGGGAATTGTTGTGCCTTTACTGCCATGATAACGAACACTCGCGTTATCTTGAGGCCGACCGGGGACCTGGTTTGAAATCGGCCGAGGTCGCGCCGGCAACGCATAATCCGTTTGCCTCATTGGCCGGTTTGATGAAAAAGAAAGAATAAGATTGGGCGGGTGCCGACGGCGCTAAGAGTCACAAGGCGTTAGAGTTTCGGCTTTTGCAATCCGCTTTCCGCCGGGCGCCGAGCCTGCGCGCTCACGCCGCCTCGCTGCGGTTGCGGCCCGCCGCCTTGGCGCGGTAGAGGGCGGCGTCAGCGCGCGCCATCAGCGCTTCCAGGCTCTCGTCTGGCGCTTGCTGGCTGGCGATGCCGATGCTGACCGTATAGTCCGGCAGGTCGCCTCCGCGCGCCGCGAACAGCAATGCCTGGATGCGTTGCGCTATCGCTTTCGCCCGATCGGCCGTGGTGCCCGGTAGCAGGACGATGAATTCCTCGCCGAAGCGCGCCACGTGGTCGATCTCGCGCAGGGCCGAGACGGTGGTGCGCGCCGCATGCACCAGCACCTGGTCGCCGACTGCGTGGCCGTACTGGTCGTTGATCGCCTTGAAGTAATCGAGGTCGATGCTGAGCACAGTCATCGGCTCGCCGTGGCGTTTCATCAGCGCCACCTCATGGCAGTAGGCGGCGAACCCGCGCCGGTTCAGCACCCCGGTCAGTGGGTCCGAGTTGGAGCGGTGCTCCATCACAACCTGCAGGCGCCGCGTGGCGACGGTCATGAAGCCGACCGCCATCATCAGCGTCATAAAATTGGCGGTCAACAGAAAAATGCCCTGTACTGTCCCATTGCTGGCGTTGCTGGTGCCGACCGCGCCGCTGAGCGCCGCGAACAACCGCAACAGCAGCACCAGCGACTGCACCAGCAACAGCGCGCCGAAGAACCGGCTGGAGAAGTGGCGTTCGCCATGGCGTACCAGCAGCACCAGTTGCGCCACGTAGAACGACAGCGTCAACAATGAAAACACCGCCACCCGCAACGCGTAGTCCTGGGTGATCACATACCAGCCGACCAGACAGACCATGCCGGCCACCCACGCCAGCGCCAGCCACCACCAGCTCGGCTTGCGGCCGTAGAATACCTGGGTGCCGATCAGCATCAGCCCGGCGGCGCCCAGCATGGTGCTATTGGCCAGGAACAGTAACAGCGCTTCCGGCATCAGTGGCCCTGCGCAGAATAGCAAGCCGCTCATCGTCAGCGACAACATCCCGAGCGACTGATGGCCCAACCCTCGCACGTCGGCAGGGAAGCTGCGGTAGGCGGAAAACAACACGATGGTCATCGCTGCCGCCATCAGGGTCGACGTCAGAACGATGGTTGTGGGGTCGAGCAATATCACAGTGGCAAGTCGGAAGATGTCGTGATCCGCAAGGATACCAGCAACTTCCACGATGCCGTGAGGCTAATCGGTGTTCCGGTCGTTCCACCACCACATTAGGACGCTCCTACCTGTTGCGGACCGTGACGATCATCCGCCCGGGTTCGCCATAAAAGTAGTCATCGTTGCACGAGGCAACGTAGGTCTTGCGGCCCGGATTGCTGGCGTTGACCTCGAAGCGCCACCACCCTCTGCTGTAGCTGAGACGACGCGTCAATTGGCGTGAAATTCCGCACCTTGCCTCGCCGGATCAGAAAGTCGGTGCCGATCGGTCCGGCAGCCCCGACGTTCTGCTGGGTCGGCTGGCACTGCGGTGCGGCTATGGTTGCTACTTCGGACTGCTGAAGCTCTCTCAATGGATTGTTCATGATAGACCTGCTGGATTGAAGCTGTACTACGGGCTTGACTTGCGGCGCTCGTATCCCAAGGCGATGTGGGAATTGGTGAGCTTTGTCTTTGAGCAACCTGGTATGCTTGCTGACAGCCCGAGCGCGGCAAGGAGCCACGGCTCGCCAATGTAAAACTGAAGAATCTATCTACTAGGGCATCGATTGGACAAAATCATTGTTTTGCGGATTTCCGATAATGACGGCGTAGACTTGAATGGCGTCAGACTACGTTCAACAACTGAGGTCACGGAAGCTCTTGAGAAAATCTCCGCCGAAAGCCCGGACATGATAGTCGCTGTCGACGCCACCGATTCCGAATGGTATGAATCTATAGGGAAGGTCGTTTACGGTAGCCACAGGGCTGGGTTTTCCGGTGAACGGTTTCGCATATTTATCGATGGCAAACCCGTGGAAACCTAACATGGAGCCAGCGTAGTTCACCGCCAGCTAGCGGCCACAAGCTGCCGCTCAGTCAGCGCATACTTGACGAGGAGAGTCATTAATGGAAGGCTCACATAGAAGCTGGGAGGCAATTGCGGAAGAGTTCATTGCCGCCCGTTCCGATATCGGTAGCGATGTGGTCAGGCAGTGGGCTAAAGGTCTGAGGCCTGGCAGTGAAGTGGTCGATATTGGTTGCGGGTCGGGCGCACCGGTTTCTCAAATATTAGTCGAAGCGGGCTTTATGGTCTTCGGAATTGATGCGTCGCCAACGCTGCTAGCGACGTTCCACCGTCGCTTTCCCGAAGCCCCGGCAACCTGCGAGACGGTACAGAGTAGCAATTTTTTTGGCCGAAATTTTGACGGTGCAGTTGCCGTGGGGCTTATGTTTCTACTTTCCGAACAAGACCAACGGAAATTGATTGAAAAGGTCGGACGAGCGCTTCGGCCGAGTGGCCGCTTTCTGTTTAGCGCGCCTCGTGCGCGATGTGATTGGAGCGACCTCCAAACTGGTCAGCCGTCATTATCGCTAGGGGCGGTTGAGTACCAACGACAGTTGGCTTGTGCGGGAATGCATCTCGAACATACGCACGTTGATGATGGGGGCAACCATTATTTTGACGCCGTGCTGCTGGCTATGTAATTCAAAGTGTTGGGAAAATGGTCCTCCTTCGAAAAAAAGCGGTTCGGAATTTTATAAGTTAATTTTTTTTAAAATCATAAAAATTTAAATGTATTCAAAGAAAAAACTATTTTCTGTTCTCCTGACGGTGTCATGAGCGGCTCCCGGTTTTTCTCAAAATCAAGTTCCTGAGCAATTGAAAAAATTTGCAGATGTCAATGATGAGACCTGCGCGCAGGTGTTCCTCAATTCGTTAGCGACCCCACCTACGAGGTCGCATTGAAGGGGCATCCGATCAGTGTCGAGAAAATTTGCCTATGTTCCAGGAAAAGCATTCTTGAGGATGAGACATTGAAGAAGCAATTTTCAGGGAAAGAGGAAGAGGTATTGCAACGGCTAAAGTTCGGCAATCTGCAACCATATCTGTTATTACGCTCCACCCAGTCGGCTTTTCAGTGCGTTGCTGAAGAGATTGATAGGTCGTTAAGGCATGTAAAACTTGAGTTATGACCGATTGAATCCGCAGCCAACAGCGGACGGTTGACTAATTTCAAGCCCTCGTACAGTCGGCGACCGCACCGTCGCTGATCGCTCCAACTTGAGTTACCCCAGCGCTCGAACTACGGCCTTTATAAACTTTCTCGGACATGGCAATGACAAATATCACAATTCGTTTTCCTAGACCAGTTGCCATCTTTTTCCTATTGGCTGGTTTGCCGGTTTTTGTTTTCCTAACATTAGTGGCTGTTTGGATGACACTATCGCTACATACTCTCGCCGGGAAGTTCCCCATTTGGGGCTTAGTCGCTGCCTACGTTATTTTTCCTGCGACGGTGGTGCTTAGTTGTGCATCTGTACTTTTTATTTTCCGCTATGGCAGAGAAACCCTATTCACAACCTTTCGTTTCATTGAGCGGGGCATTAATGTTGAAAATAGCCGCTATCGCTCTCTTATTATCCTGTGGAGCGACATTGATTCCGCCACATACAGTCGATCGCTAAAAATTATAGTTTTGCGGTCAAGGAAACTAGCGACTCCAATAGCAATTAGTCAATGGGCAAATTTTCCAGAGGCTGTTCGGTTAATTAAACAAAAAATTGGGCTGAGATGGGTGGAGAAATGGCTCTAATCGAGTCGCAAAGTGGTTGACCTTTCGGCGACGTCGGAAATCTTCTTGGGGCGTGATCGCTCACATTGAGAATTGGTGGTTTTGCAACTGAGTAAGTTGATATGCTAGGTCCGATGGCCGCGTGGGAGATGTCGCTCATGCTCCGCCACAGGATGTCATGCATAGTCGTCGGGAGTGACTGTGCGTCTGGATATGCTTCTTATATCGATGCTTGGTTTTATAAATCAAATGATGCACTTTCCAATCTACCGGCCTCCCTCCAGTTTCGAGGAAAGAGTTTATTGTGGCAACAAAGCCGGCTAAGGATTTAACATGATGGGTCCTGTGATGACGCGGTACTATTTACTCGTCTTGCTCGTGGGCCTGCCGCTATTTGCGCTGGCAAAGCCGGTCGACTGCACGGACAAGCCCGAATGCTGGCCGGAGGGTAGCGCAATGCAGATGGGGCTGCTGCTGAATCAAAAGCTGGAAAAGGCCGACAAGCAGATGGCGGCGAAGCACGCTGAACTCGTGAGCTTGGTTGTCGCGTCCTCCAGCCATTCCGCGCCCGTCGACGAGCGACTGATTAAGGCGCTGACATCACAACAAGCGGCCTGGGCACTGTATCGTCATGAAGAGTGCGAGCTGATCGGCTCCCTGACCGGTGCGGGCGGCCGTTGGCCTTCGACTTGGGCAGAACAATGTGTTGTCAACCATACCGAACTTCGGCTGCGGCGTATACGGTCGGCCATCGCGTGCATTCAGGAGATCCCCCAAGACCAACGATTTTCTGAACAAAATCGCTGCCTTCAGCAACTCGCGCCGTTGACGAATCGTTAGCTGGAGTCAGCCATGGATGCGCTGCGGGTAATGCATGCATGGCGGATTACGCGCTTTGCGCTAATCCGCCCTACGTGTCTCCACGGTGTTCAGACTGTGCTCGGCGGCTTACTGTTTTACCAGCTCGACGCGGCGGTTCTTTTCGCGGCCGGCGTCGGCGTCATTGGAGGCTACCGGCGAGTACGAGGCGACGCCTTTGGCGCTGAGGCGCTTGGCGTCGATGTTGTAGTCCGCCGCCAAGGCCTTGACCACCGAGTCGGCCCGCTTTTGCGACAGGTCGACGTTGTGCGCCAACCCTCCCTGGTTGTCGGTGTGGCCGACCACGTACACCTTCAGCTTGGGATCCTGCTGCAATAGCTTGGCCATTTCGGCCAGCGCTGCTTTCGATTCGGCTTTCACCTCGGCCTTGTCGGTGTCGAAGTAGACGCCGTACACCGCGACCTTGCCTTCGGCTGCGATGCCTTTGGCCATGTCGGCCGCGTTCAGGTTGGCCGAGACCTTGCCGCCCTCCATGGCCTTGGCTTCGACGATCTCCAGATACACGCCGCCGTTCTTGTCCTGCACCGGCGAGACCACGTACACGCCGACGTGGACCAGGGAGCCGTCCGGCCGCGTGCCCTTGGCCACCAGGTAGCGGCTGTCGTTGCGGCCGTTGAACGGTGACCAGTTCGCTTCGCCGCCTTTGATGAAGTTGTCGCCGACCCGGTTGTCGAGGAAGTATTCGCCGAAGTTGCCGCCGCAGGCTTCCTTGATGCAGGTGAACAGCACCTTCAGGCCGGCCTTGTCGAGCGCTGCCTGGTAGTTGCGCATCACTTCCAGCGACGATCGCTCTTTCGGATAGTTGTAGGCGATGCGGGTGTACTTGCCTTCGAGCTGGAGCGCGCTCTCGAACGCGGCCTTGCCGTCCTTGTTGGCGAGACGCTTGCCCGCCGGGAGCAGCACTTCGTCGAATTCCTTGAGGCCGTAACCGACCAGCTTCGATCCTTCAAAGCGCGACAGCAAAGGGTGGTCCTTGGCGCCCTTGACCGTGTCCTGCGCCGGCATCTGGCCGTGGGCGAAGGGTGCGAGACCGGCGATGCCGGTGATTAGCGTGAAGGCGAGAAGTCGAGGCGTGCGCACGTGGGTCCCTTGTCAAGAATGAATGATCAGTCCGATTCTAGGGGCGAATTGCAATAAGATCAATATATCGATCCTACCGTGCGGCACGTCATGCTCAGTCCGCGAAGTAGCGGTTGCGGCCGGCCTGCTTGGCGACGTACAGGCGGGCGTCGGCGGCGCGCACCACGGCGATGGAGTCCTGGCTGTCGAGCGGCGGCATCGCCGTCGCCAGGCCCATGCTGATCGATACATAGGGTGCCGTCGGCGAGGCCGCGTGCGCCAGGTTGAGCCTGCGCACCTCGTCAAGGATGCGGCTGGCGACCACCTGCGTGCCCTCGGGGCCTTCCTGCGGCAGCAGCAGGATGAACTCCTCGCCGCCGTAGCGGGCCAGCAAATCCTGCGGGCGCGAGGCGCATCCCTTCATCGCCGCGCTGATTTGCTGCAGGCAGGCGTCGCCGGCCTGGTGGCCGTAGTGGTCGTTGTAGAGCTTGAAGTGGTCGATGTCGATCATGATCACCGACAGCGGCAGGCCGGCGCGGGCGCAGCGGCGCCATTCGGCGTCGATGGTGTCGTTGAAGTGGCGGCGGTTGGCCACGCCGGTCAGGCCGTCGGTCAGGCTCAGCTCGCGCATGGCATCGGCCTGGCGCTTGATGGTCAGCTGGCTGCGCACGCGCGCGCGCACCACGGCGATGTTGAACGGTTTGCTGATGAAGTCGACCGCGCCGGCTTCCAACGCGCGGGTCTCGTCTTCTGGCTGGCTGAGGGCGGTGACGAAGATGATCGGGATGTCCTGCAGACGGGGCGAGGCGCGCAGCGCGCCGCAGACGGCGTAGCCGTCCATGCCGGGCATGACGGCGTCGAGCAGGATCAGGTCGGGTTGCTGGGCCAGCGCGATGTCGAGCGCCTTTTCGCCGTCGAGGGCGAACAGCACTTCCTGTTCGTCGCGCAGCGCATGGTGCAGGATCTGGATGTTCTCCATGGCGTCGTCCACCACGAGTATGCGTCCATTCCTGGCCAGATCGGTCCAACTCATGCACTTTCCTTTCGCTGCAACATAATGTCCACCAGTTTAGCCGCAGTGCTGAAATCGAGTGTGTCAACTGCTTCCGCCAGGGCGACCGCTTGCGCCGTCGCTGGCAGGGCGGGCCGCAGCTCCCGGAAGTGCTCCAAAGCTTTCAAGTTGTTATTCTGAAGCAAACCTTGAAGCTCCGCCAGCTTTTGCGGTAAATTGGACGCATCGGTGTTGCCTCTGGGCATATCGGGGTCCGCCGCCGCCATGCCGCGCACGGACGCGGTGACCACGCCGAGCGCCGTTGCCAGCTGCTCGAGCGCGGTGTCGAGTGCGCCATCGCTGGCCTCGTTTCCGTGGTGCAGGGCGTTTTCGGCGACAGAACTCAGTCGGGAGACGTCGCCCGCGCCCAGGTTGGAGGCCACGCCGCGCAGCCGGTGCAGCGCCTGCGCTGCCTGCTGGCGCCGTCCGTCCGCCAGCAGCGCGCGCACCTCGTCCACTGTGCCGCCCTGGGATTGCTCGAAGCGGCGCAGCAGCGCGTCCAGGGCGCTGCGGTCGCCGCCCAGGCGTGCCAGCGCGGCGTCGACGTCGATGCCGGGCAGGGCGGTGGCGGGCGCTCCGGCGGCCGTGGCCGGCGCCGGGAGCGCCTCGGCCGGGGACCGGGGCGCCGTGGCGGCCGGGACCGGCGGCGCCGAGCGCACCACCCCGGTCAGCACGGCGATCAGGTCTTCGACGTCGATCGGCTTGGCGACGTGGGCGTCCATGCCGGCAGCCCGGGCGCGGCGGCGGTCGTCCTCCATGACGTTGGCGGTCATCGCCACAACCGGCAACGTCAGGCCGGCCGCGCGCAACGCCGCCGTGGCGTCATAGCCGTTGAGCACCGGCATCTGCACATCCATCAGCACCACGTCATAGCGCGCCGGTTCGGCCGTCAGCAGGTCCACCGCCAGTTGGCCGTTGGCGCGCACGTCCACGGTGGCGCCGGCGTGCAGCAGGATGTATTGCGCCACTTCCTGGTTGATCTCGTTGTCCTCGACCAGCAGGATGCGCATGCCGGCCAGCCGGCCATGCAGCGGTGAGACCGGCGCCGCCGCGTCGCCGTCCTCGCCGTCGCCGCCGTCGGCAGTGCCGCCGGCCATCAGCGTGGCGACGCGTTCGAGCAGCCGCGCCGGGGTGACCGGCTTGGACAGGATGCCGGCCAGTCCCAGGCTGCCGGCGTGCTGGGCCTCGGCCGCCGCCAGGTGCTCGGTGACCATCATCAGCACCGGCGGCAGCGGCAGCGCCATGCTGGCGTGGATGTTTTGCAGCAGCGCCGGCCCGTCCATGCCGGGCATGTCGCGGTCAAGCAGCAACAGGTCGTAGGGGTGTCCCGATTGATGGCTCTCGTGCAGCATGGCCAGCGCCGCCTGGGCGTCGGCGGCGACCGCGGCGCGCCAGCCCAGGTGGGCGCAGGCCTGTTGCAGCGCGGCGCGCACGCTGGCGCTGTCGTCGACGATCAGCAGCGACAACGCGGCGGCCGCCGGCGGGATGGCCGGCGCCGCCGGCGCGGCCAGGCATTCGAACGGGCAGGCGAACAGGAACTCGGCGCCGTGGCCGGCCTCGCTGCGCACCTCGATCGCGCCGCCCATCATGTCGGCCAGCTGGCGGCAGATCGCCAGCCCCAGCCCAACGCCGCCGAACTTGCGGCTGGTGCTGCTGTCGGCCTGCGAGAAGGCGTCGAAAATGTGGGCCTGCTGCTCGGCGGGAATGCCGACGCCGGTGTCGCGCACGCGGAACTCGATGAGCAGCGCGCGCTCGTCCGGGCGCGCCGTGGCGGCCCGCCGCACCGACAGCACCACCTCGCCCTCGGCGGTGAACTTGACGGCGTTGCTCAGCAGATTGAGCAGCACCTGTTGCAGCCGCATCGGGTCGCCCGCCAGTTCGTTGGGCAGGCTCGGGTCGATGTCGAACACCAGTTCGACGCCCTTGTCGGAGGCGCTGCCGCTGATGAGCACGCTGATGCTGTCGAGGATCTGTTCGAGCTGGAAGTTCGCGTGCTCGAGCGCGAGCTGGCCGGCCTCGACCCGCGAGAAGTCGAGCACGTCGTTCACCAGGCTCAGCAGTGAGTGCGTGGCCAGCTGGATCTTGTCCAGGTAGCCGCGCTCGCGCGGCCCCAGCCCGGCCTCCTGTAACAGCCGCGCCAGGCCGATGATGGCGTTCATCGGCGTGCGGATCTCGTGGCTCATATTGGCCAGGAACTCGCTCTTGGCGCGGCTGGCGGCCTCGGCGCGGTCGCGCGCCTGCACCAGTTCGACGTTCAATTCCTGCAGGTGCAGTTCGGTCTCCTTCAGTTCGGTCACATCCGACACCAGCACGAAGAAACCGCGCACCTCGCCGTACTGGCCGACGTCGGGAATGTAGTTGACCCAGGTGTGGCTCAGCTGGCCGGACGGCCAGGCCAGCTCGCTGGCGAAGCCCTGCGGCTCGCCGTTGAGCGCGGCCTGCACGTACGGCGCGTTGTCGGCGTATTGCCGCTCGCCGAGCACGTCGGCCATGCGCGCGCCCATCATTTGCTCGGGGCTCATCTGGTGCCACTCGAGGAAGTAGCGGTTGGCGAAGCGGCAGCACAGGCCGGCGTCCCAGTAGGCCACCATGCCCGGCAGGTTGTCGGTCACGGTGCGCACGAATTGTTCGCTCTCGCCCAGGCGCTCGACGGTGGCGCGCAGCGCCTCCTTGGCCTGCTTGCGCTCGGTGATGTCGAGCGCGATGCCCAGCACGTGGGTGGCCACGCCGTGTTCGTCGCGCAGCGCCACCTTGCGGGTGGTCAGGTAGCGCGTCTGGCCGGCGCTGTTGGTGATCGGCTCCTCGGCGATCTCGGTGATCTCGCCGGGGTTCGAGGCCAGCACGCCGCGGTCGCCAATGGCGTAGAGCTCGGCCTGCTCGGCCGGCACGAAATCGTAGTCGTTCTTGCCGATCAGCGGCTCGCCACTGGTGTGGCCGAGCAACAGGGCGCCGTAGCGGTTGAACATGTCGTAGCGCAGGTCGGCGGCGCGCTTGAGGAAGATCATCGCCGGCATGTGCTCGACGACCGAGCTGAACAGCTGGCGCGACTGCAGCAGCTCGGCGGCGACGCGCTTCTGGTCGGTCACGTCCAGCAGCAGGCTGGTGATGGCGCTGACCTTGCCGTCCTGGTCGAACTGCGGGTAGTAGCTCAGCACCCAGTGCGACAGCTGTGTGGGGTTGGCCGCCGTGTAGCCGGAGCGCTCGATGCCGGTCAGCGGCCGGCCCGTGTCGAGCACGGTGCGGTAATCGGCCAGCACTCCTTGCCGCACGCCGGTGTCGGTGATCATGTCGCTGAGGTGGCGGCCAAGATGCGCCACCACTTTTTGGCCGTTCAACGCGGCCATGTAGTCGTTGATGCGGATCACCCGCAATTCGCTGTCGACGTAGCTCAGGCCTACCGGCGCGGTGGCGTACAGGGTTTCGAGCTGGGCGCGCGATTTTTCCAGCTGCGCGGTGCGCTCGTCGACCAGCTTTTCCAGCTCGTGGCGGTGGGCCCGCAGGTCGCCCTCGAGCGCGTGGAAGGCGTCGGCGACCGCCTGGGCCTCGCGAAAACTCATCGGTTGCAGCGTGAACGGCGCGCCGCTGGCGAGCGCCTCGGCCGGGCCGACCAGGTCGCGCACCGAGCGCGCGATGCGCCCGCCGACCATCCATGCCAGCGAAAAGCCGGCCAGCAGCACCAGGCCCATCGCCAGCGAGATGGTGGTGACGGCGCGCAGCAATTCCTCCAGCGCCTTGGCCTGCGGCGTGGCGATGGCGACGGTGGCGCCGCTGGCGGGCGAGCGGCTATAGCTGAGATAGACCGGCGTGCCCTCGGTGTCCTCGGTCACCAGCAGCGCGTCGGACGCTTGCAGCAGGCGGGCGCGCAAGGCGGCGTCGGCCGGCTGTCCCAGCACCTGGCGCGGCCCACCGGCCTGGGCCACGATGGTGCCATCGCCGTCGTACAGGATCATCGACTGGTACGGCTTGATCTTCTCGTCGCGCAGGATGGCCGACAGCCGGTCCGGCTTGAGCAGCACGGTCATGGCGTAGGCCACGTGGGTGTCGATGAAGACCGGCACGTCGACCGCCAACAAGGCGCTGCCGGCCACGTAGATGATCGACAACTGCGGGCGGGCGGTGTGGAACAGCGGCATCAGCCGCTTGCTGTTGTTGACCTGGTTGAAGGTTTCCGGCAGCGGCGCGCCGACGTGCATGGCCACGCCGCCGGTTTCGTCGCTCAATAAGATTTGCGACGCGGGAAACTGCGGCCCCAGCAGGCCGCCGGCCTGGACCCGCAGCGCGCCCTTGTCGATTTCGCGGATGCTGGGCGAGGTCGCCAGCGCCATGGCCGCGCCCTCGCTCTGGATCAGGTCGCGGTCGATGGCGGCCGCCACCATGCGCGCCGCCTGGCGCGTGTCCTCCATCAGGGTGGCGCGTTCGCGGCTGTAGAACTGCCGCACCACGGCGCCGAAACCGACCGCCGCCGGCAACGCGCACGCCAACACCAGCAGTGCGATTTGCGCGCGGATCGACGGCAGGGGGGAACTGGGTTTGTCTGGCGCTGGCACGTGGAGGGCTCCCGGTGACCGGTGGATCAGGCTGGCAGGAGCATAGTAACCCGGCTTGACGTTAGAAGAACAACGCCGTGCGCTGGATCACGCTGCCGTCGTTGGTATATGGCCCGGTCGCGCGCACCGAGCCGGTGTTGAACTTGCCGTCATCGAGCTTGCTGTCGACCTGCTCGGCGAACGAATCGGGCAGATTGTCGAGCCGCACGCCGTTGCCGCCGCGCCCGCCGACCACGTCGTTGTAGATATAGACCGCGCCGCCCTGGGCGCTGGTCATGAAGTCGGTGGTGCCGTTGAACGAGCCGGTGATGAAGCCCGACAGCGCCAAATGCTGCGGCGCCAGCTGGTATTCGGCGATCTGGCCGTCGCCGTTGCCGTTGCCGGTGGCGCCGGGCGCATGGCTGGTGCCTTGCACGTCGTCGCCCGGCAGCGCGCGGAACTTGTCCTGGTAGGCGTTGACGGCCGCCGTCAGCGACGTCGATTGCTGGATGATATTCTTGACGCGGGCGCTGTCGATCAAGCCCTGTCCCTTCAGCACGCCGCCCAGCAGCAGACCGATGATGACGAGCACGATGGCGATTTCAACCAGGGTAAAGCCGCGTTGGCGCAACAGGGTCGGGGGGGGCGTACGCATGGGGTGTTTCCTTTCTTGGGTGTTGCTATGTGGATGCTATATTACAGCAAGGTTTATGGCTTGGGACCGCCGTCCCGCCGGTTCGTACCGTTTGATCGATCCAGTGGATGATTCAGTTGATCGAGCCGGTCCGATAAAAACTTCAGCTCGTGCGGATCGGTGATCAAACCGTCCCGCAACAGGCCGCCGATCAGCGCGCGGGCGCTGTCGAGCTCATTCATGTCTTCCAGGATGAACACTTCCATTTCACGCGCCCACGCGGGCACTTGCGGGCCGGTCGCGCGCAGCCGGATCGCCTGTGCGTAGCGGCGCGCCAGCGGCAAGTCGTGCAGCCGGTGCCTGGCGACCAGCGCCGCGTGCGCCATCCATGGCCAACGCCGGTTCGGGTCCTCGGCGAAACGGGCATAAACGAAGTCGAGCATGACGCGCGCGCGCGCCGGATCGGCCACCGCGCCGTACACCTCGCTGGCCGCCAGCAGCGGATATTGGCCGCGCGGATCGAGTTCCAGCACGCGTTGCAGCCACAGCGCCACCTTGCCGTAGTCGAGGTCGCGCCAGGCGATGCTCATGCCGGCCTGCTCGTCGAAACCCTGCACGTATAGCATCGTCAGTTTCGACAGCGCCACCGGCTCGCCGAGCGCCGCCAGCCGCAGCGCCGCCAGCGCCGGCGCCGGCGGCAAATCCCTGGCCCGCGCGCGCGGCGGCGTTGCGCCGGCCTGCCATAGTATTTGCAGCACCAGGGTCAGCGCCAGCAGCGCCAGGACCGCGCGCGGCACCGCGCCCACCGGCTTGACCTGTGCGCGCATGCTCATATCTGCTTGCGGTACAAATCGAACAACCCGGCGGCCGCCATCAGCGCCACGTAAATGACGGTTTGCGCGGCGATGGCCACCAGCTCGGCGGCGCCGCCGTCGTGGTAGACCAGCCAGTCGCTGCGGGTGAAGCGGTCCAGGTGCGGCAGCAGCAGCGCCAGGGCGTCGAGGGCGGCGCCCAGCGCTTGTTGGCCGGCGCTGTGCGCGGCGCCGGCGCCGTGGCCGAGCAATTGCAGCGTGCCGACGGCGCGCGCCAGCACATAAAAAGCGAAGGCGGCGGCCAGCGCCGGCAGCACCTGGTTCAGGGTCAGCATGCACAGCAGGCTGAAGGCGGCGACGATCCAGCATTCGCACAGCAGCGACACGGCCCACAGCGCCGCCTGCGCCGGCGGCGCGAAAAACAGCGCCAGCGCGCCGAACAGCGCGGCCGGCAGCACCGCCAGCGCGGCGAAGCCGGCCAGCTTGCCTAGCAAATACACGGCGCGCGGCAGCGGCAGCGCCATCAGCAGTTCCAGTCCCTTGTCGTTGGCTTCGCGCACCATGCTGGTAACGACAAAAGTGGCGATCAAGAACACCGCCGCCAGCCGCAGCACCGCGCCAAGCAGCGCCGCCTGCAGTTGCCGGCTCTCGGTTAGCGCCAGTTCATTCAGGAAGCCGCTGACGCCGACCGCGCCCAGCGCCATGACGAGCAGCAACCACAGCAGCCGGTTGCGCAGCGCTTCGAGCAGGGTGTAGCGGGCGATGGTGAGGGCGGCCAGGGTGCGCATCATGGCAACTTTTGCGCCGCCACCATGCGGTTGTACAGGATGTTGGGCGAGATCCAGGTGACGATGTCGTCGAACTCGCCGCCGGCGCCGCGCGGGTCGGTGCTGGCCGGACGGCTGATCAGCGCCACGCCGCCGCTTTGCAGGTTGGTTTTTTCGTCGACGTTGTTGTTGCCGGCGTCGAGGATGCGGGTGTTTTGGTCGCTGGTGCCGCCGTAACCGTTGCGGCCGAACGACATGATCGCGGCCGGAATATCGTCGACGTCGGTGGCGGGCACGAGGTCGCCGCCGCCGGCGTTGCGCGTGGCGATGGTGATGTCGCGCCTGGTCAGGAGCGTGAAAAAGGCGATGCTGTCGGCGAACGCCGGCGTGACGCTGTAGGCCAGCACGCGGCCCCAGCCGTCGAGCCGGCCCACGCCCAGGGTTGCCCACGGCAGGTAGCCGAAGCGTTTGTTGCAGACCGCGCCGGCGCGGTCCTCGCGGCCGTCGGTGGCCGAGATGGCCGGGCAGGGCAGGTAGCCGTTGCGCAAGGAAAAGCCCAACAGCGCCTCCTTGGCCTCGTCCATGGCGCGTACCGTCTCGCTCACGCGGCGCTGTTCCAGTTGCGACGACA
Source organism: Duganella sp. AC237 (assembly GCF_979254035.1). Classification (NCBI taxonomy): domain Bacteria; kingdom Pseudomonadati; phylum Pseudomonadota; class Betaproteobacteria; order Burkholderiales; family Oxalobacteraceae; genus Duganella; species Duganella sp. AC237. Next base: position 2,949,983 of record NZ_CEEDEW010000003.1, read on the forward strand.
GCGGCGCCACCAGACCGCCGATCATCAGGCCGACGACCAGCAGGACGATGGCGATTTCGACGATGGTAAAACCGGCTTGTCGGTGGCGTGAATGCATGTAAGGATAAGAAATCATGTTGGTCGATTCGGGGGCGCGCTCAGCGTTTGGGCGTGGTGGAGGCGCGCACGCGCTTGCGTATCAGCGGCAGCGGTATCCAGCTGACCTCGTTGCTGAAGCTGCCGCCGATGCTGCGCGGCTCGCCGGTGGCGGCGCGCGCCATGAACTCGCGCACGGCCACTTCGTTGGCCTGCTCGTCGAGGTTGTCCGTGACGCCGCTCAGTTGCGGGATGCCGTCGACGCTGACGCCCAGATGCTTGCCGCTGGAGTAGATGACCGCCGGCGAGCAGCGGTCGTCGACGCGGCAATTGGCCGTGCCAACGCGGTAAAACACGGCGCCGTCGTCGGTGCGGTCGAACACGGTCTTGTCCGCCTCCACAGGCTCGTCGAGATTGCCGTTGGCGAAGTCGCGTGAGACGCTGTAGCGCAGCAGCTTGTTCCAGCCGTCGCCCGGCACCAGGCCCAGGGTTATCCACGGCAAAAAGCCGGTGCAATCGGCGTCGCTGGTGCAGGGGCGTGGACTTTCGCGGCCGTCGGTGGCCGACAGCGCCGGGCGCGGCAGGCGCCGGTGCACGATGGCATAGCCCAGCAGCGCCTCGCGCGCCTGCGCCAGCGACTCGCGCGTGAGCGCCTGGGGACGCAACTCGCCGGATGGCGGACTGAATAAACTCATCAACAACGACGCCGCGCCCAGCCCCAGCACCACCAGCAACAGCAGCAACGCGGCGCCACGCTGGCGACGCGGCAAGGCCGGACGGCGGCGCCGCCGCAAGGGCTGAAGGCGTTCACGGTTCATTGACATCCTTGACGCGGCCATCGGCCAGGTCGTAGCGCTGGCCGGGCCGCAGCAGGATTTTTCTGCCGGAGGGCAGGGTGACCGTCAGCGCCTTGTTGTGACGGTTGCTGAATTGGTTCTGCGGACCGCTCTGCGGCGTGTTGTTCAGCCAAACCGTGCTGCGCCCGCTGCTGCTGCGGACGACACCGTTCATCTCCAGCTGCGCCGGCGCGGGCGGCGCCGGCGGCGCGGCGCCATCGATGCCGGCCGCCGTGCCGGGCTTGGCCAGTCCCGGCTGCACGCCGTCGGGGCCGGAAGGGGGCGCCGTGTTGGGTTCCCTGGGCGGCGGAGCGTCCGGCCGGGTCGGCGCTTGCGCCTGCGCGCCGACGCCGTCCTTGACCACTTTGCCGCGACTGGCCTCCAGTACCGAGCGCTCGGCGGGCGTATTGAACAAGCGCCCCGGTGTGGCGTAAGCGCCGTGACACGCGGTCGATAAAATCAGTGCGGCGGCCAGCGCATGCCAACGCGCGCCGTAGTGCTCGCCCATATTGGCGCTCGTCATGCCTTGCCCTTCTTGCGCTCAACAGCAGGCGCCACTTTCGGCGCCGGCGCCATCGTAATCCAGTTCAGCGTGCAATCCGCCCCCAAGGTCGGTCCGGCCACCGCCCCGGCCTCCCCGGCCGCCACTGCCAGACGCTTGATCGAACAATCCTGCACCGCAAAGAAACCGCGCTCGCGCAAATCCCCCAGGAAATCGAACAAATCCATTTCGTGCAACAACTCCATGTGCAAGCGCATGCGGCTGCCTTGCAACTGGTACTCGCCCAGATCGAGCGCCGACTCCAGCCTGACCGGCTGTTGCGGATCGATCTCATAGCTCAGCGGCAGCAACCTGCGCTGTTCCTGGGTCTGCCGGATCGCGTCGACCCACTCCAGGCGCTTCTCTTCGCCGATCAGCCCGCGCTCGCGCAACTCGATATAGCGCTGCTGGAAGTTGCGGATGTCGCGCTTCTCGTTGTCCACATGCGCATAGCGCGAATAGGCGGCGTCGCGCACGCGCTGCACCCGTTGCAGCTCGGCTTCGGCGTCCTGCTGGCGCCAGCCGGTGACGAGCACGCAGGTCATGCCGATCGTCACGGCGGCGACGGCGGTCAGCACGGACGTGCGGATCAGATCGAACTCGTTGATCCAGTAGGGCAGCGCGACCTTGGCGCGCGCCGGCTTTTTGCCGGTGACGGGATGAGTGCTCATGGCTGCCACACGAGGTTCAGGGAGAATTTGGCGCGCGTCTCGACCGCCTGCACGCCGGCCTTGCCATTGAGCTTGACGGAGGAGCGCGTGTCGAGCGGCGGCTTGTCGACCTCGACGATCAGGCGCGGATGGCTGGCGAGCTGCTGCGCGAACAGGTTCATCGTATTGACGGCGTTGCGGTAGTCGTCCTGGTCGGTCATGATTTCCGCCTCCAGCAGCAGCGCCTGCGGCGGCCGCCCGGGTATGCCCGCCAGCAGCGACGACATGGGCGCCACCTGGCCGGCGCCGCCCATGTCGGCCGCGCCGGCCTGGCCGCTGACGTGCGTGGCCGGCAGATTGACCTTCCAGTCCAGCTGCAACAGCCGGACCTGCGGCGCCTGTTCGAGCGCGGCGCTGACGATGCCCATCAATTGTTCCGGCCCCGGCCCCTGCGTCACCAGCATGCGTTCGACGTTGACGGCCGCGCGCATGTTGGCGGTGGTGGTCACGCGTGGCGGCATCGCTGCCATGACGGCGCTGTAGCGCTGGTCGTACGAGGACGCCTCGGCGGACAGCCGCGCGGTGTCGCTGCGGGCGTCGCCCGATTGCCACAGGTTGATCCCGGCCAGCACCGCGCAGCCCGCCGCCAGCACGCCGCTGAACAGATACAGGTTGACGCGCGCGCGCCACAGCTTGAAGTAGCGTTGCAACGGCCCCAAGGTGTAGTGGCTGGGCGGACGCGTGCGCGCCAGGAAGGCCAGCATCAGCGGATCGGTCAGCGTGAGGGCCATGTCGGCGACGTCGCCGTCGCCGGTTTTGATGCCGAGCCGGTCGCTTACGCCCTCCAGCGGGACGAAGCGGAAAGCCGTCTCGGCGCCTTCCTCGCATTGCGCTTCCAATGCGGGAATGGCGGCGGCGGGGGCGATCACCGCCGTCTCCAGCACATTGCCGCGCGCCATCAGCCGCACGCTGGTCAGGAATTGCTGGGTCTTGCCGGTCTCGGTGCCGATGTTGACGGCGTCGCCGTCGCGGTCGATGGCAGGCGTCAGCCGCGAGAATTTCAGCTGGCCGTTCTGGAAGTAGCTCTGGCGCCAGCCGGCCGATTGCTGTGTCACCAGCAGCAGGTGCTCGTCGCGCATGGCCAGCTTGCGCACCAGCGCCTCGCTCAGCAAGGTGGTCGAGTACAGCCCGGCCAGCGGTATTTTCAGTTGCTCGAGCGCCTCGGCCCACGGCTGCACCGACGACGGGTTGGTCAGCGCCGACAGCAGCACGATGTCGTCGCGCCGGCCCAATGCCTCGCGGCCCTGCACCTCGTGGTGGCGGAATGGCGTCTCGCGGTATTGCTGCAGCAGGCGCCGCTGCATCAGCTTGGCGCCGGCCCGGCCACCCACGTGCGGCACGTGGATGCGCTGGAAATCCTCCTCGATCAGGTCGGCCAGCAGGTAGACCGGCGCGTGGTTGCCATGGTCGATGTAGTCCATGAAATCGTCGACGCCGGCGCGGTCGTTGTTGAAGCGCACGCCGCCCGTCAGGCGGCCGTTGCGCCACTGGTAGGCGTGCAGCTGTTCGCTGCTGAGATAGAGTAGGTGTTTGCTCGTCACGGCAGCCTCAGGTTCTGATCTTGCTGATCGTGTCGTAAATCGGACCCATCACCGACAGCATGATCCAGCCGACCATCACGCCGAGGATCACGGTCATGGCCGGCTCTATCATCGCCTGCACCTTCTCGATCATCTCCTTGACTTCGCGGTTGTAGAAGTAGCTGACGTTGCGCAGCGCGCCGTCGAGCGCGCCGGTGGTCTCGCCGACCTTGAGCATGCGGATCACCAGCGGCGGGAAAATGCCGGTGTGCTGGAACGCCGCCGTGATGCCCTGGCCCTCGGAGATCAGCTGGCCGGCGCGGCGCAGGCCGGCCGCGACCACGCGGTTGCCGACGATGCCTTCGGACAGGCGGATGCATTCGAGGATGGTGATGCCGGAGCCGTACATCATCGCGAAGAAGGTCGCGAAGCGGGCCAGGATGATCTTGTGCAGCACCGGGCCGATCATCCAGACGCGCAGCTTGAAGCCGTCGGCGGCGTAGCGCGCCTGCTCGCTGCGCGCCAGCCAGGCGCGGCCGACGAAGAAGGCGATCAGCGGCACCGCCACCAGCACGTACCAGTAATCGATGAAGATGTTGGAGACGAAAATCAGCGCCTTGGTGTGCAGCGGCAGGGTGTTGCCCATGTTTTTGACGAAGGACGTCAGCTGCGGCACCAGGTAGATCATCAGGAAGAAGGTGACGGCGGTGACGAACACGCCCACGGCGGCGGGGTACATGACGATTTTCTTGGTCTGCGAGGCCAGCTCGTCCTGCCACTTCAGGCTTTCGGACAGGTTCTTGAAGACCTCGGCCAGCTTGCCGCTTTGCTCGCCTGCGGTGATCAGGCTGGTGAAGGTGAGGTCGAACACCTCCGGATAGGCGGCCAGGGCGGCCGACAATTGCTGGCCGCCCTCGATGTTTTCGATCAGGCCGGTGATCATTTCGCGGAAGCGCGGATGGTCGATGCTCTCGCGCAGATCGTTCAAGCCTTCGAGGATGGGCACGCCGGCGCCGGTCAGCTGCTCCATGTGGAAGCAGAAGTTGATCAGGTCGCGGCGGGTGATGACGCGTTTCAGCGCCACGACCTTGGCGCGCGAGACGCGGCAATCGATCAGGTCCAGCCCCATGCGGTGCAGGCGCAGCTCCAGGTCCGGCTCGTTGGCGGCGTCCATGTTGCCGGGCGAGATCTGGCCGCCGGCGTCCATCGCGCGGTAGAAGTATTGGGGCATCAGTTGGCCAGCCTTTCGGTGAGGTCCACTACGCGTCCAACTTCTTCCAATGTGGTCACGCCTTCGAGCACGCGGCGCACGCCGTCGTCGATCAGGCTGTGGAAGCCGCTGTTGGCGGCCGCCGTCTTCAGCTCGCGCGAGGAGGCGCGGCGCGCCACCATTTCGTCGAGCGCCGGCGTCATCTTCAGCAGTTCGATGATGGCGATGCGGCCCTTGTAGCCCTGGTGCGCGCAATGGTCGCAGCCGACCGCGCGGTACAAGGTTTGCGGACCGGCCGTCTCCGGCAGTCCCAGCAGGCGCCGTTCGACATCGTCGGCGATGTGCGGCTCGCGGCAGGCGGTGCACAGCTTGCGCACCAGGCGCTGGGCGATGATGCCGATGATGTTGCCGGCCATGATGTCGGGCACGACGCCGATGTCGAGCAGGCGCGGGATCGAGCCGATCGCCGAGTTGGTGTGCAGGGTCGAATAGACCTGGTGGCCGGTCATGGCCGCCGAGAAGGCCATCTCGGCGGTTTCCTTGTCGCGGATCTCGCCGACCAGGATGATGTCCGGGTCTTGCCGCATCATCGAGCGGATGCCCTCGGCAAAGCCCATCTTGGCCGATTCGTTGACCGACGTCTGGCGGATCATGTTCATCGGATATTCGACCGGGTCTTCCAGCGTCATGATGTTGACGCTCTCGGTATTGATGTGGTTCAGGATCGAATACAGGGTGGTGGTCTTGCCGGAACCGGTCGGGCCGGTCACCAGGATCACGCCGTCGGGGCGGGCGATCATCAGCTTCAGCAGGCTCAGTTCGGCCTCGCCCAAGCCCAGGCCGTCGAGCGGCACCAGGCCCTTTTGACGGTCGAGCACGCGCAGCACGAAGTTCTCGCCGTGCGTGGTCGGCTGGGCCGAGGCGCGGAAGTCGATCTGCCGGCCCGAGAATTTAATCGAGATGCGGCCGTCCTGCGGCGCGCGCGTCTCGGCGATGTTCATGTTCGACATGACTTTAAGGCGCACGGCCATCGCCGGCCAGTATGATTTGTGCAGGCTGCGGATCTGGCGCAGGATGCCGTCGATGCGGTAGCGGATGCGCAGGAACGATTGCTCCGGCTCGAAGTGGATGTCGGAGGCGCTGTTTTGCACGGCGTCGGCCAGGATGGCGTCCATCAGGCGCACCATCGGCTGGCTGTACTCGTCGGAGGTGGTGCCCAGGCTGGCGTAATTCACCTCGCCCGTTTCGATTTCGTGCAGGATGCCGTCGATCGACAGCTCGAAGCCGTAGTACTGGTCGATGGCGCGCGAGATGTCCGATTCGTTCACCAGCAGCGGGCTGATGGTGATGCCTTTGACCAGCATGGCGCTGATCTGGTCGAGCGCGACGATGTTGCTGGTGTCGGACATGGCCAGGATCAGGTTGTCGGTCTGGCGCTCGTAGACGATCGGGAACACGCGGTAGCGCTTGGCCACTTCCTTGGGGATCAGCTTAAGGGCGATGGCGTCGACCACCAGACTGGTGAGGTCGGCGCTTTGCTGGTTCAGGTTTTCCGACAGCGCCATGCGCACCGTGGCCTCGGTGACGAAGCCCAGCGTGATCAACAGTTTCCCCAGCGGCTCGTTGCTGCGTTTTTGCTCGATCAGCGCGATGCGCAGCTGGTCTTCGCTGATGACGCCTTTTTGGATCAGCAGTTTGCCGAGCGGGAGTTTTGCGTGTTCTGCCATCGATAGTGGTGGGTGATGTTTCTTATGGCTGCGCCGGAGCGCCCAGCTCGTGCATGCGCAGGCGCAGCGCCTTCTGGTCGAAGGCAGCCGCCTTGTCCTGCGACAGCACCAGCGCGCGCTGATAGTAGGTCAGCGCGAGCCGGCCCTGGTTCAGACGGTCCAGGCCGATGGCCAGGTTGTAGGCGTAGTCCGGATTGTCGGGCGAGGCGCTGTAGGCGCGGAAGAAGGTTTGCTGGGCGTCGGACCAGCGGTTCTGCTGCGCGTACAGGTTGCCCAGCGCGAACAGCGCCGGACCGGCCTCCGGGTTGGTGGCCAGGATGGCCTTGAGGCGGCCTTCGCTTTGGGCGGCGTCGCCCGAGCGCATGCTTACCAGGCCGGCGACTGCGGTGGAGTCGTTCGGATCGAGTTCAAGCATGCGCAGGTAATACGACGCCGCTTGCGCGCCCTGGTTCTGGCGGGTATGCACCATCGCCAGGCCCAGCAGCGCATCGCGGCTGGTCGGTTCCTGGCGCAGTGCGGACTCGTACTGCTTTTGCGCGTTGGGCAGGTCGCCGTTGCTGAAGGATTGATAAGCGGTTTCCACGGCCGGCGCGATCCTGGCCGGCTGCACGGCGCGGGCGACGCGGATCTCGGCATTGTTGTCGGGCGCGGCGACGGGCGGCAGTCGTTCCGCGCGCGGCGTCGATGCTGCCAGCTGGGTTTGGATCGCCTGCTGGGCGGCGGCCAGTTCCTGTTCGGTACGTGCCAGGCGCAGCTCCAGGTCGTCGCGGCCGCCGCGGTTGACCGACGGCGCCAGCATGGCGCTGCCGCTCGGATCGACCGCCATCGGGTCGGCGAAGCCGCCGGGGGTGCCGGTGGCTGGCTGGCCGCCTGGATCAGGTTGACCGGCGGCGGCGCCGATCACCTGCACCGGCGTGGCGCCGGTAGCGCCCGGTGGCGGCATCGGCACCGGCGGCAGGCGTGAACCGGCGCCGGGTGCGACCACCGCCTGCCAATAGTAATAGCCGAAGCCGAGGACGATCAGCGCCAGTATCGTAAGCAGACCGATCAGGCGCAGGCGTTCCGGATCCATGCCGACCGGCTCGTCTGTCGTGGCGGCCGCCGCGCGGGCGCGCGCCGCGCCGCGCGGCTTGCCTGCGGCCTTGTCGCTGGACTGCGGTTTGGCCGGGGCGGATGCTCTGGCGCCCGCCGTGGGCCTGGCGGCGTTGGTGCTGTCGGTGCTCTGGGCGTTGGTCCGGGTACTTTGCCCGGCGGCGGCGCTGGCGGTCGGTGCGGAGGCCGTGGCCGACAGCGGCGCTTGCGGCTGCGCGCGCTGCGGCGCCGCCGCGGCCGGTGTTGGCGCCACCGGCGCGGAGGGATCGGGCGTCAGGTCGAACGTCAGGCCGGCGTCCAGATGATCGCTGGGCGGTGGCAACGGGCTTGGCGAGGGACGCGGCGTCAGGCTGGCGGCCGGCGCTTCGGGCGCCAGCGGTTCCAGGCTGAATTCGGCCATCGGCTCCAGGTCCAGACTGAGCTCGCGCCTGGCTGGCGGCACGGCGGCGTGCGGCGCCGGCTCGGGCGTGAGCGCCAGCACCGCATCGAATTCCTCCGACGGCTTGTCCACCTCGTCCTCGACCGCCGAGCTTTGTTTGGCGCGCTCGGCCTTCTTTAGCGCCTGCATCAGTAAGCTCATGATCCGTTCCCGTTGGTGGTGGGGGCAGGGGGGGCTGTCGGCACGGGGTAGGGTTCGTTGTCCGGCTTTTCGCCCGGCAGCAGGTAGCGGTAATCCTTGTAGTCGCCGTTGACGCTGGCGTCCTTGACCACGATCGGGCGCATGAAGATCACCAATTCGGTCTTGGTGCTTTTCTCGTTACGGAACGAGAACAGGTCACCGATCACCGGCATGCTGCCCAGCAACGGCACCGAATCCTTGGCGTTGTCGACCGAGTCCTGCATCAGCCCGCCCATGACGGCGATCTGTCCGCTCGGTACTTTCATCAGCGATTCCAGCTCCCGCGCCTGGATCACCGGCACGAGGCTGTGCACGTTGGCGGCGGCCAGCGCCGGATTCGGATCCTCGACGGTGCCGACTATGCGCGTGATGGTCGGGCGCACGTTGATGGTGACGTCGTCATTGTCGGCGATCTGCGGCGTCACGCTCATGACAAAGCCGACCGGCACCGTCTCCAGCTTCGATTCGTAGGTGGCCGGCGAGGTCGGCGTGCCGTTCAGGCCCAGCACGGCCGGCGTGACCTTGATCGAGAAGAAGACATTGTTGTCGACCACCTTGAGCAGCGCCGTCTGGTTGTTCATCACGCTGATTTTTGGACTCGATAGTACTTTGACCTTGCCGAACGATTCCAGCAGCTCCAGCGTCGCGGCGATGCTGCCCAGGCTGGTGACGGGATTGTTATATTTCAGCAGGAAAATGCCCTGGCTGCTGCCGGGATTGACAGCGCTCGGCAGCGTGGTGGTGCCGACCTGGCCCTGGGTCATGCCCAGGCGACCCGAACGCGACAAGGTCGACCAGTTGATGCCCTGCTGGTAATTGTTGTTGAGGCGGACCTCGATCACAGTCGCCTCGATCAGCACCTGGCGTTTGGCGGCGCCCAGCACGATATCGACGAACTCGCGGATTTTCTCGTGCTGGCGGCTGGTCGCGCGCACCGCGATCAAGCCGCCCTCGGCGTTGACGATGACGGAGTTGGTACGGGTGTTATTGGCGCGCGACTGGCCGAAGGCGCCGCCGTCAAGAACCGCCGGCGTCTGCTGGCCACGGCCGGGTTGTTGCGAGCCGTCCGCCGTGCTTTGCTGGATGTTCGGCTGGATGCCGGCCAGTGGATCGACCGGGTTGTCGGCCAGGTTGGAGTTGCGCAGCATGTCGCGGATGTTCTTTTCCAGCGTGAACCAGAAATTGTTGTCGGAACGGTTGTTCACCACCGTCGTCGAGTTGTTGCTGCCGTTGGCGGTGCCACTGTTGCTGTTCGACGATTGGGTGTTGCCGCCCGTGTTGCCGCCGCCCGACGCGGTCGCGCCGACCGGGTTGGAGGCGCCGCTGCCGCCGCCGGTGGTAGAGATCTGCGTCGCGATATTGACGCTGCTGCTGGTGCTGCGCGCAATGTTGACGTAGTCGATCTTGTAGTTGCGCCACTCCGGCGTATCCGGCAGCACCGATAAAATGCCGTTGTTGATTTCATAACGCATATCGACCTGGCGCTGAATGCGGCTCAGCAGCTGCGGCAGGGTCTGGTCCAGCGCGTTGAGCGTGACCATGCCCTCGATGCTGGGATGGACGTCCACGTTCAGGCCGGCGTCGCGCGCCAGCGCGAACAGCAGCGACTGCACCGGCACCTTGTGCACGGTGACGCTGTAGGTCTCGACCTTGGCGGCCGGCTTGGGCGGCGGCAGCACCGCGCTTTGCCGCACCGGCTCCGGAATCGAGCCGCCCGGGCGCGGTGCTTCGCTAACGTGGGCGGGCGAGGTCGGCAGCGTACGCGTGGCGCAGGCGCCGAGTAACACACTGCAAGCCACGGGGACGATGGTCAAGGCGAATTTATTCATTGTTTCTTCCGGCCCGGGGGGAACGCAGGATGTTGTGCATATGCAATATAGCTAGCATGATCTTACAAATTCGGTGCCACCGCAAGGACGCTCAAGCATATTGCTCCAATTAAAAGCCCCAGCAAACACCCGATTGCAACAGTCCGATTAAAGAAGCGGCCCGCGCGCCGATTTAACAATGTGTCCGCGCAGCCACGGCCAAAAGGCGATTCGCTGATCGCCGCGCGCACATGACGCTTGTCGACCACGCCGGCGTCGTCGGCGAAGGCTGCCAGCAGCGCCTTGTCGGCCAGGATGTTGATGCGGCGGACGATGCCCTCCGAACTGTCGCCGATCATTTTGGCGGCAGCCGCGCTGAAGACGGCCGGACCGTCGTGGCCGGCCGCGCGCAGGCGAAAGTCGAGGAACTCGGCCACCAGCGCCGCTTCCATGGCCGGCACGTGGAAGCTGTGCGTGATGCGCTCGCGCAGCTGGCGCATGCTCGACAGTTCCAGATGCTGGTCAAGCTCCGGCTGGCCGAACAGCACGATCTGCAGCAGCTTGCTGCGCGCCGTTTCCAGATTGGTCAGCAGGCGAATCGCTTCCAGCGTTTCGAGCGGCATCGCCTGCGCCTCCTCGACCAGCAGCACGACCTGCTGGCCCTGGCTGTGGCGCGCGATCAAATGCGCGTGCAGGCCGCGCTGGACCTCGTCAACCCGGAAGCCGCGCGTCGGCAGGCCCAGTTCGGCGGCGATCGCGAACTGGACATCGACCGGGTTCAGATTGGGGTTGACCAGATAGATGACCTCGATATGCGGCGGCAGCCGGCTCTCCAGCATGCGGCACAACATGGTCTTGCCGGCGCCCACCTCGCCGGTCACCTTGATGATGCCTTCGCCGTGGCACACCGCATACAGCAACGCTTCGAGGATTTCGCCGCGCGTGTTGCCGGAATAGAAAAAGGCCGGGTTCGGCGTGATGCCGAACGGCGATTCGCGCAACTGGAAATGGGATTGGTACATGCTGCTCACGCGATGCAGGCCAGGAAGGCTTGCTCCAGGCTCGCGGCGCCGTATTGCTCGCGGCATTCCGCCGGCGTGCCGCTAAAACGGATCCGGCCGTCATGCAGGATGGCCATGCGGTCGCACAGCTCGTCCACATCGGCCAGCGCGTGCGAGGTCAGGAACAGCGTGCTGCCGGCGCGGTGAAGGCTGCGCAGTTGTTCTTTTAATAGCGCGCGGGCCTTTGGATCGAGGCCGCTCATCGGCTCGTCCAATATATAGAGGGGCTTGCGCGCGAGCAGGCAGGCGGCCAGGCCCAGCTTTTGCGTCATGCCTTTGGAATAGCCGCGCACGGTGCGCTTGAGCGCGTCCGGGTCGAGGTCGAGCGCGCGCATCATCGCGGCGATTTCCCCGGCATCGTAGCGCAGGCCTTGCAGGGTCAGCAGATAGCGTATGAAGTCGGCCCCGGTCAGGTAGTACGGCGGCGTGAAGCGTTCCGGCAGAAAGCCGAGTGGCTGGCGGCTGGCGGGGCGGTGGTGCGGCTGGCCGAAGATGTCGATGCTGCCGTCGTCGAGCGCGCAAAAATCAAGCACGCATTTGATCAGGCTGGTCTTGCCGGCGCCGTTGACGCCCACCAGGCCGAAGCATTCTCCCGGTTGCAGTTCCAGATTCACGCCGCGCAGCACGCTGGTGTGGCCATAGCGTTGAACAACTTGTTGCAGGCGCAGCGCGGGTACGGTCATGAAAGGGAATAGTGGCCACAGGAAACGAACCACAACTGTAGCGCATTCGTGCGAAGAAAGCGACATCCTGTGCAGATAGGCGAGCTTGGCATTGGGGAAGTGGGGTAATCTGCACTAGAATGGCCGCAAGTTGTCGTGTGGCATCATGAGTAAGCTCCAACCCCAAGCCAACCCGGGGTCGGACCCCATGGGGTCCGACCCCACGTAAATGGGGTGCGGGTTGAACGGTTCAAATGGGTTTTTGAAGATCAGGAGCGGGTATGGCAAGGCCGGAAAAAGTCAGGCTGGGGGAAATTCTCGTACAGCAAAAGCTGCTGTCGGAAGAACAACTGGGGCTGGCGCTGGCCGACCAAAAGCGCAGCGGCCGCAAGCTCGGCCGCGTGTTCATCGAGAACGGCTACGTCACCGAGGAGCAGATCGCCAATGCGCTGGCGCGCCAGCTCAGCATCCCATACCTGAACCTGAAGTTCTTCAACGTCAATCCCGAGATCGTCCGCATGCTGCCGGAGACGCAGGCGCGCCGCTTCCGCGCGCTGGTGCTCGAGGACCGGCGCGGCGTGCTGCTCGTCGGCATGTCCGACCCGACCGACCTGTTCGCGTATGACGAGATCGCCCGCATCGTCAAACAGAACATCGAACTGGCCGTCGTCAACGAGACCGAGGTGCTTGGCGTCATCGACCGCATCTACCGCCGCACCGAGGATATCTCCGACCTGGCGCGCGAGCTGGAGCAGGATCTGGGCGACGTCTCGGTCGACTTCGGCGCGCTCGCGGCCGCCAATCCGAACCTGGAAGAGGCGCCCATCGTCAAGCTGTTGCAGTCGGTGTTCGACGACGCCGCCCAGGTGCGCGCCTCCGACATCCACATCGAACCGCAGGAAGGGCGGCTGCAAATCCGCTTCCGCATCGACGGCGTGCTGCACCTGCAGACCGAAACCGATATCAAGATCGCACCATCGCTGGCGCTGCGCCTCAAGCTGATGTCCGACCTCGATATTTCCGAGAAGCGCCTGCCGCAGGATGGCCGCTTCGCCGTGCGGGTGCGCAACCAGCGCATCGACGTGCGTATCTCGACCATGCCGACCCAGTACGGCGAATCGGTCGTCATGCGTCTGCTGAGCCAGGGCGGGGCCCAGCTGCGGCTGGACGCCATCGGCATGCCGCGCGCGCTGGTGGAAAAGTTCCGCGCCATCATCCAGCGTCCGAACGGCCTGGTGCTGGTCACCGGCCCGACCGGTAGCGGCAAGACCACCACCTTGTACTGCGCGCTGTCGGAGCTCAATTCCGTCGAGAAGAAACTGATCACCGTCGAGGACCCGGTCGAATACCGGCTGGCCGGCATTAATCAAGTGCAAGTCAACGACAAGATCGACCTGAATTTCGCGCGCGTGCTGCGTTCGGCGCTGCGGCAAGATCCGGACATCGTGCTCGTCGGCGAGATGCGCGACCAGGAAACGGCGCAAATTGGCCTGCGGGCCGCCATGACCGGTCACTTGGTGTTGTCGACCTTGCACACGAATGATGCGATGAGCACGCCGCTGCGCCTGATGGACATGGGCGTGCCGCGCTACATGGTCGGCAGTTCGCTGCAGGCGGTGCTGGCCCAGCGGCTGGTGCGCATGATCTGTGAAAGCTGCACCACGCCGTACGAGTTGACGCCGACCGAGCGCGAGTGGCTGAGCATGGAACTCAACGACAAGGTCGACAAGGCGCGCTATTTCCACGGCAAGGGTTGCTCGCATTGCAACGGCATGGGCTATCGCGGCCGTACCGGCGTCTACGAGCTGCTGGAGATGACGCGGGCGGTGGTCGATGCCGCCAACGATCCCGATCCGGCCCACTTCCTGAAGGTGGCGGCCGCGCAGATGGCCGGCGAAACCTTGCGCCGGCACGCGGTGCAGCTGGTGGTGCAGGGCCGTACGACGGTGTCCGAAGCGATGCGCATCAGTAACCAGACCGAGGATTGACGTGCCGTTCTTCGCCTACAAAGCCCGCAACGCGCGCGGCGTACTGATGCAGGGCGTGCTGGAGGGCCCGGACAGCGGCGCCGTCGCCGATCAACTGTTCAATACCGGCGTGACGCCGATCGAGATCACCGTCACGCAAAAAGCGGTCGCCGCCAGTGGCGAGAGCTGGCTGTCGCGGCTGCTGGAGAAGAAGGTCACGTCGATGGACGTGCAATTGTTCAGCCGCCAGTTGTATACCTTGCTCAAGTCCGGCGTGCCCATCATGCGCGGGTTGGCGGGCTTGCAGGAGTCGGCGGTCAGCAAGTCTTTCGGCAAGGTCATCAAGGATTTGCGCGAGTCGCTCGACTCGGGACGCGAGCTGTCGGCCGCCATGCGACGCCATCCGGACGTGTTTTCGCCGTTTTACCTGTCCATGGTGCGGGTGGGCGAGATGACCGGGCGGCTGGAGGAGGTATTCCTGCGCTTGTTCGATCACCTGGAGTTCGACCGCGACATGCGCGAGCGCGTCAAGACGGCAACCCGTTATCCAAGTTTCGTGCTGATGGCCATGGTCGCGGCGATGGTGGTCGTCAATATGTTTGTGATACCGGCGTTTGTCGGCGTGTTCAAATCGCTGCACGCCGAGTTGCCGTTGATGACCAGGATACTGATTGGCACCTCCAATTTCACCGTGCGTTACTGGCCGATGATGGCGGTTGCTGTCGTGGCCGGCGTGTTCGGCTTCCGCGCCTGGGTTGGCACGGAGCGCGGCTTGTATCAGTGGGACAAGTTCAAGCTGAAGATTCCGGTCGCCGGCAAAATCATCCTCAAGGCCACGATGGCGCGCTTTGCCCGCAGCTTTGCGCTGTCCAACCGCAGCGGCGTGCCGATTGTGCAAGGGTTGACGGTGGTGTCGCAGACGGTGGACAACGCCTACCTGTGCGCCCGCGTCGAGCAGATGCGCGACGGCGTCGAGCGCGGCGACAGCATATTGCGGACGGCGGCGGCGGCCGGCGTGTTCACACCCGTAGTGCTGCAAATGATCGCGGTGGGCGAGGAGAGCGGTTCGATCGACGATTTGATGGACGAGATCGCGCAGATGTACGAACGCGAGGTCGATTACGAGCTCAAGACGCTGTCGGCGCAGATCGAACCGATCCTGATTGTCTTCCTGGGCATGATGGTGTTGGTGTTGGCGCTGGGCATCTTCCTGCCGATTTGGGATCTGGGCAAAGCCGCCTTGCATAAGTGATGCCGAAAACGAGGCGGTTACTGATTTTCTTGCCAACATTTGTGACGCAGAAACAACGGGGCGCAAGTTTGCTGGAGTTTGCCCTGGTCATCGTCATTGTGGGCATATTGACCACGGTTTTGCTGCAACGGATTTGGCATTATCAAGGACAGGCCGAGGTGGCCGCGATGCGAACGACGGTGGCGAACTTGCGAACCGCCTTAGAAATTAAGGTTGCGCAGGGGAAATTGCCCGGTGGAACGGAAGATTTAACGATCTTGGCCGAACAAAATCCGTTTGATTGGCTGAAAGATAAGCCCGTCAATTACGCCGGCGCGTACTTTTCCCCTAGCGACGACGACATCGGCGAGGGGAATTGGGCGTTTGATCGAACTGATAAATCGGTGATTTATTTGTTAAATATCAGCAGTGGCTTTTTAGATGCTCCCACGAAACGTTTGAAATTCAAGGTAAAATTACTTCGCTTGCCCCATCGCCCCGCCAAGCCGCCAGGCGCACCCGCCCCCCTCGGTGTGGCCTTTGAGCAAGTGAAGGACTGACGCAATCCGCGCCGTCTTTCTTCAACTTAATGGACGACTTGGAGAAGTGTAATGAACAAGGCAGCGACGAGCGCATTCCGTAAACCAGCAGCCCAGTCGGGCTTCACGCTGATCGAATTGATCGTCGTGATTGTTATTCTTGGCATCCTGGCGGCGACGGCGCTGCCACGTTTCTCAAATCTTGGCGCCGATGCGCGTGTCGCTTCCCTGAACGCCGCGCGAGGTTCGCTGTCGTCGACCTCCGCGATGATTCGTGGCCAGTTTTTGGCAAGTGGGAATCCGCTGCTGCAGACAACTCCGGTGGAAGGTTTGGTGGTTAATCTGACGTTCGGTTATCCAACCGGTGACGCCACTACGGCAGCGGCCGCAGGCTTGACCGCGCAGGATTATGCCATCACCACAGCTGCTGCTGGCGCCGGTGCCAACAGCCCGGCAGTCGTGGCGGGTGACATACTGATCCAGCCTCGCAGCATCGTCGGAACGCCAGTTGGGTTAACCTGCTTTGTGCGCTACAGGCAATCGGCCGTCGCTGGCGCAGCCCCTACCATTAGCGCGCCGCCGGCGGCGACCGACTGCTGATCGCCTGAATTGTTGTCTGGCACGGGGATGAGGCGTGACTTCGAAAAGCGGCGCCTATCCGGCAATTCTTTTCGCGTGCCTGCGACCGGCTTCACCATGGTGGAGCTGGTCACCGTTATGGTCGTTATCGGGATCTTGGGCGCCATCGGCGCCGCGCGCTTTTTCGATAACAACACTTTCGCCGGCCGTGCTTATTCCGATCAGGTCAAGTCTGTGATCCGCTCTGCTCAAAAGCTTGCCATCGCCCAGAACCGTCCGGTTTTTGTGCAGGCGTCGCCGGCCAGGTTTGCAGTCTGTTTCAACACCGCCAATTGCAACAACGCCGCCGACTTGGCTTTCGCGCCGGGCAGCTCTAATACTGGCAATTCTGCAACCCGCGCTGTCTGCACGCTTGGCAACAACTACGTCGCCAACTGGATGTGCGAGGGTACGCCGGCTAGCGTGGCGGTAGGCGGTGTCGCGCCCGGGTATGCATTTTCCTTCGACCGCATGGGCCGTCCGAGCTTCGCTGCACCGTTGACGCTGACCTTTACCAGCGGCGCCAGCGTTTACCGGTTCACCGTGGAAGCCGAGACCGGTTATGTCCATTAATCGCCAAGACGGCCTTACCATCGTCGAGCTCGTTCTGTTCATGGTGATCATGGGCGTCGCCGCTGCGGGCATTCTTGGCGTGCTCAACCTCAGCGCAAAATCCAGCGCCGATCCGCTGCGCCGCAAGCAGGCCATGCTGATCGCGGAAGCGTATATGGAAGAAGTGCAATTAGCGGGGCTGACCTTTTGCGGTCCGAACGACCCCGCCTATGGCACTGCGGTCAAAGTGGACGAGTGCGGCACCCGCGCCAAAGTGGGGCAGCGCGCGCCTGGCAGTCCGCGCCCGTACGCCAGCGTTGCCGATTATGGGACCAGCCTCAATACACCTGAACGCACCTTTGGTCCGAACGGCGTTGATCAGGATGTGAATGGACGTGCGCTTGGCGTGGATAAGGATTCCAAAACGATGGGAAACAGCTCGCTCGCCGGCATCACGACCACCGTCACCTTGAATTTGCTCGGTCCCGGCGCCGAGCTCGGTCCTGCCGGCGCGAGCCCCTTCGGTAACGACGGCTTCCGTGTTGGTTCCGTGGCAGACAATCTCGAGGCTTTGCAGATCACAGTCATCACCCAGTATGGCCCGAACGAGTTCATTCGGCTGGACGGCTACCGCACGCGTTACGCGCCATGATGACCGTCCACCGCATCACACGCGCTATCGCCCGTCATCAGCGCGGCTTCACGCTGGTGGAGGCGGTCGTCGTCATGGTGATCACCGGTATCGTCGCCGGCACCATGGTGCTGTTCATCCGCCGCCCCGTGCAAAACTATACTGATGCGGCTGCCCGGGCCGACCTGAGTGACGCCGCCGATCTGGCCTTGCGCCGCATGGCCCGCGAATTGCGCACTGCCTTGCCCAACAGCGTACGCCTGACTGCCACGGCAGCAGGGCAATGGTGGCTGGAGTTCATTCCGACCAAGGCGGGCGGCCTATATCTGGCTGTGGAGAATGCACCCGACCCCAATGCGGATCCCCTCGTGGGCAAACCTTTGAGCTTTACCAACCAGACGGTGGCGCCATTCAATGTGATTGGGCCGATGCCGCCGGTCGCCGTGGGCGATTTTTTTGCCATCTACAACTTGGGAACCGGTTTCGATGGTGCGGACGCCTACGCCCGCACGAATCTGGCAGTGATCACTGGTTTTGATAATAATAAAAGGTCAATTTCCTACGACAGCACGCTTGCTGGCCAGTCAGGTAAAAATCCGTTTCGCCCCGCTTCCGGAAATGTACCGAATACCTCGCCACGTCAACGCTTCCAGGTCGTAACTCGGCCCGTGATTTACCGCTGTGAGGGGAACGCGAATGGCAAGGGGACATTGACCCGTTCGGTTGCCGCCGACTTTCTCGTGCAGCCGCCGCTACCGCTGGCATCGGACGGAAGCTTGTTGGCAAATAATGTGGTCGCGTGCGACTTCACCATCGGCACCTCGGCTAGCCAGCAGAGTGGCTTGATCGGCTTGAATCTGTCCCTCGGGCGCGCCAGTCTTGAGGGCGGCAATGCCGTGGAAACCATCACGCTGTCCCATCAGATTCACGTGGACAATACGCCATGACGCCACGAATGATACGTAAATCGTCCGGCGTCGCGCTGGTGACGGCCATCTTCCTATTAGTGGTACTGGCCGGATTGGGCGTGGCGGTGGTTTCTTTGACGACATCGCAGCAGTCGAGTGCGACGCAGGACGAGCAGGGCGCGCGCGCCTATCAAGCCGCCAAGGCGGGCTTGGAGTGGGCTCTATACATCCAACTCGAGCGGGCACGAAACGCAAACATCGCTAACCCGCTCGGTTGCCCGGCGATCCGCAGTTTCGCCCTGTCGGCGCCAACTTTGGCGGCTTATACCGTCACGGTGCAATGCAGCCAGCCGGAAGCTGGCTACCACACTCCGGCACCGCCCGAGCTCGTCGATCCGACGTTCGGCGGCATCAGGATCACAGTCACCGCTTGCAACCAGCCCGCAAACAATACCTGCCCCAACAACGCGCCAGGCCCCGATTATGTACAGCGCGTCATTGAGGCGCAGCTATAAAGAAACAAGCCACATGACAATGTGTGTGTTTTTGTGGCATTACTATTAATTTTTGGCAAACGAGCGGTGTAACTTGAATATAATCAACCAACTAGCGCGTAAACCTCGTGTGCTGGTAATCATCTAGGTTGCTGGTATGGGATTCCTCAAAAGAAGCAAAAAGAAGGATGGCTGGCTGACCGTCTCGTTCCAGCGCGACGGTATTTGCGCTGGCCGCGTGCAGCGCGTGCGCGACGCCAAGGCGGTGGTCGAGCTGTCGTCGTTCTATCCGTCCACTGCCAGCCTGTCGGCCGAATCGCTGGAAAAAGTGAGCAAGGATTTGAAGGCCGCCAATTTCCTCTTCGGCACCATGCTGAGCGGCGGCGAATACCAGATGCTGACCGTCGATGCACCCAACGTTCCGAAAGATGAATTGAAAACGGCGGTGCGCTGGCGCTTGAAGGATATGCTCGATTTCCATGTCGACGACGCCACCATCGACGTGCTCGATATCCCGGTCGATCCGAACGCGCCGTCGCGCGCCCATTCGATGTTCGCCATCGCCGCCCGCAACGCGCTGATCCAGTCGCGCCAAGGCTTGTTCGCCGAGGCCAAGATAGAACTGAACGTCATCGACATTCCGGAAATGGCGCAGCGGAACATCTCGGTGCTGCTGGAAACCGAAGGCCGTGGCCTGGCGATGCTGTCGTTCGACGGCGACGGCGGCCTGCTGACGATCACCTTCAAGGGCGAGCTGTACCTGTCGCGCCGCATCGACGTGACCTTGCCGCAGTTGCTGGAACCGGACACCGACAAGCAGCAAACCTTATTCGACAAGATTACCCTGGAGCTGCAACGCTCGCTGGATCACTTCGACCGCCAGTTCAACTATGTCAACGTGATCAAGCTGCTGCTGGCGCCGACCGGCGCGCAGGGCTTGCACGAATATCTGGCGGCCAATCTCTACATGCCGGTCGAGGCGATGGGCCTGGAGGATGTGTTCGACCTGAGCAAGGCGCCGGCGCTGCTCGACGTCGAGCAGCAACAGCGTTTCTTCCTGACCCTGGGCGCGGCCCTGCGGCACGAGGAGGTGGTGCTGTGAGTCAGCAGATCAACCTGTTCAACCCCATCTTCCTCAAGCAGAAGAAAGTATTCACGGCCTTGCCGATGGCGGAGGCGCTGGGCGTGATCGTCGCCGGCGCGCTGCTGCTGACGTGGTACGCCGGCCAGCGTGTGGCCGACCTGGAAACATCCGCCGCGTCCGGCAAAACCTTGCTGGCCGACCGCGAGCGACGTCTGGCGGAGGCCAGCAAGCAATTCGCGCCACGGCAGAAAAGCGCCACCATCGCAAGCGAGGTCGCCCAGGCCGAGGCGGAGCTGAAGTCGCTGCAACAAGTGGAATCGGTGCTGCGCGACGGCACGCTTGGCAACGCGGCCGGCTATGCCGAATATTTCCGCGCGTTTTCGCGACAGAACGTCAGTGGGCTGTGGTTGACAGGCGTGTCGATCGTCGGCGCGGGCAACGATATCGGCGTGCAGGGACGTGCCATGCAGCCGACCTTGATACCCGCCTATATCGCGCGCTTGAAGTCGGAGCGGGTTATGCACGGCAAGAGCTTCGCCAGCCTGGATATTTCACGGCCGGACGCGCAACTGACGCCGGTCGCCGCGCCGGCGACCATCGAAGGTGTAGCCGTGCCGACCGCCGCTCCGGCAGCCGTGCCCGCACCGGTGGCGACGACGGCGCCGTTCGTGCAATTCAGCCTGCAATCGACCGCTGCGGCGAGGACCGAACAATGAAGCAGCAACTGCAACAGCAATGGCTCAAGCTGAGCACCAAGCTGGACGCGATGACCTTGCGCGAGCGCGCCATGGTGTTCGTGGCGGTGACGGCGGCGCTCCTGTTCCTCATATATACGATCGCGGTTGAACCGATGCTGGCCAGGCAAAAGCTGCTGCTGGCGCAGATCAAGCAGCAGCAAAACCAGATCGCCGGCATCGACATGGAAATCACGGGCAAGGCCCAAGGCTTCAATATCGATCCGGATGCGCAGGAACGGGCCAAATTGCAGGCGGCACGCGCCGAAATCGACCGTATCAGCGCCAGCTTGCTGGCCGTGCAAAAGGGACTGGTGGCACCGGAGAAGATCGCGCCGTTGCTGGAAAACCTGCTGAGTGGCCACGGAAAACTGCGCTTGATGGCGATGAAGACCCTGCCGGTGGCGGGCATGAACGAGCGCTTCGCGGAATCCACGCCGCCTGTGGCCGCAGGCACACCGCCGCTTGCCGCCGCAGCCCAGCCAAATCCGTCAATCCAGCCGGCGGTCGCCGCGCAAAAGCCGCGCGAGCTGCTGTATCGGCACGGCGTGGAGATCGTCTTGCAGGGCAGCTATCTGGACATGGTCAGCTACATGGCCGCGCTGGAGGCATTGCCGGTGCAACTGTTCTGGGGCAAGGCCAGCCTGGATGCGCAGCAGTATCCGAATTCGCGCCTGACCTTGACGCTTTATACGCTGAGCCTGGATCAGAAATGGATGAAACTATGAGCGCCCCGGTGCGATATGCCTGCTTGGCCGGCGTGCTGTCGGCGCTGGTGCTGGCCGCGTCGCCGGTGCAAGCGCAGACCCTGGTCGATCCGACCCAGCCGCCGCCGGAATCGCGCCTGCTGGCGCCGGGCGCCGCCGATACGCCGGTGGTCAGCGCCGGCCCGCGCTTGCAGTCGATCCTGATCGGCACGAGCGGACGCGAGGTGGCGGTCATCGACGGCCAGACGCTGCGCAGGGGCGACAAGATCAATGGCGCCGTGCTGGTCCAGATCGGCAAGAACCAAGTGGTGTTGCAACACGGACGGGCGAAGCAGGTGCTGACCCTGTTCCCCGACACCGGAACGGGCGGGAAGACGCCCGTTCATCAACGTTAAACGAATGCATATGCAAAAAATACTGACCATCGCCATCCTGACGACGCTGCTGCTGAACGGCTGCTCGACGCCGCCCAAGCGCGATACCTATAACAAGATCAACGCCGAGGTCGATGCCGCGCTCAAGGCCAAACCGCCCGCCGCCGCGCAGGCCGACGCCGTTGCCAGCGCCTTGCTGCCGCCGGTGTCGCAATTGGCCGAGCAGTTGCCGAAGGCGCGCGCCGTGCTGGAGGAACGCTTCAATGTGTCGTTCAACAACGTGCCGGTGCAACAGTTCTTCAATTCCATCGTGGCCGGCACGCGCTACAACATGCTGATCAACCCTGAGGTGACGGGCAACATTACCGCCAACCTGAAGGATGTGACCCTGGTCGAGGCGCTCGACGCGGTGCGCGAGTTGTACGGTTACGACTACAAGATCGAAGGCACGCGCATCTACATCCGTCCGCTGACGATGCAGACCAAGATGTTCAAGGTCAATTACCTGACCGCGATCCGCAAGGGCGTGTCGAGCCTGCGCGTGTCGTCGACGTCGGTGGCCAGCGCCGGCACCAGCAACAGCGGTTCGCAAAACAATTCCGGCAACAACAATAACTCGAGCAATAACAGCGACAACTCGGGCAACAACGGTAACAACGGCAACAATGGCAACAACTCCGGCGGCAACCAGAGCCAGCGGGACGCGGCCAACGTGCAAACCACGTCCGCCAGCGATTTCTGGCTGGAACTCAAGACGGCGCTGGAGGCGATCATCGAAACGGGCAAGGACGGCCGCAGCGTGACCATCAGCCCGCAGTCGGGCGTGATCGTGATCCGCGCCATGCCCGACGAGCTGCGCAACGTCGACCAGTATCTGCGGGCGACCCAGTTGTCGGTCGACCGCCAGGTGATTTTGGAGGCCAAGATCCTCGAGGTGGAGTTGAACAGCAACTTCCAGAGCGGCATCAACTGGGCCGCCTTCGGCAAGCTCAGCACCAACAGCCGCATCTCGGCCGGCCTGGTGCAGCCGGGCACGTCGCTGACGCCGCTGGGCCTGAGCGCGTCGGGGTCGCTGTCGAGCAACGGCGCCGCCGGCGCGGTGGGCGTGCCGGGCGCGTCGATCGGCGCCGTGTCCGACGCGGTCGGCTCGCTGTTCGGCCTGGCGTTCCAGACCAGCAATTTCGCGGCGCTGATTTCCTTCCTCGAAGGGCAGGGTACCGTGCATGTTCTGTCGAGCCCGCGCATCGCGACCCTGAACAACCAGAAGGCGCTGCTCAAGATCGGCACCGACGAGTTTTTCGTCACCGGCATCAGCACCACGACGACGACCAGCGGCACCGGCACCGGCGTCACCACGCCGACGCTGACCTTGCAACCGTTCTTCTCCGGCGTGGTGCTGGACGTGACGCCGCAGATCGACGATCACGGCAACATCATCTTGCATGTGCACCCGTCGGTGAGCCAGGTCTCGACCGTCAACAAGGGCGTCAACTTGGGTGCCTTGGGTAACTTCAGCCTGCCGCTGGCGGCGTCGTCGACTTCCGAGATGGACAGCATGGTGCGCGGCCAGGACGGCCAGGTGGTCGCCATCGGCGGCCTGATGCGCCAGGCGACGACGTCGGACCGTTCCGGCGTGCCGGGCGCGAGCGACATTCCCGTGGTCGGCGCATTGTTCCGCGCCTCCGGCGAAGTGATCCAGAAACGCGAATTGGTGGTGCTGATCAAGCCGACCATCGTCGAGTCCAGCTCCGACTGGAACCAGGACTTGCTCGACAGTGGGCGCCGCATCAAGGAGCTCGATCCGCGCCGCGCCAGGGAGCGCAACTGACCATGTACAGCAAACACTTCGGCCTGCGCGAGGCGCCGTTCAGCATCACGCCGGATACCAGCTATTTCTTCACCAGCCCGCATTCCCAGGAAGCGCTGAACACCTTGCTGGTGGCCGCCAAGAGCGGCGAAGGCTTCATCAAGATCACCGGCGAGGTCGGCATCGGCAAAACGCTGCTGTGCCGCAAGTTCATCGCCACGGTCGGGCCGGAGTTCGTCACCGCCTATATTCCCAATCCCTACCTGGAGCCGCGCACGTTGATGCTGGCCCTGGCCGACGAGCTGGAGGTGACCCTGGCGCGCGATGTCGACCAGCACCAGATGCTCAAGTCGATCACCTACCGCCTGATCGAACTGGCGCACGCCGGCAAGCAGGTCATGTTGTTGCTCGACGAGGCGCAGGCGATCCCGGTGGAGAGCCTGGAAGCGTTGCGGCTGCTGAGCAATCTGGAGACCGAAAAGCGCAAATTGCTGCAAATCGTGCTGTTCGGCCAGCCCGAGCTGAACCAGCATTTGCAGGCCAACTCGATCCGCCAGCTGGCGCAGCGCATCACCTTCCATTACCACCTCGGCCCGCTGAGCCGGGACGACATCGAATACTATCTGGCCCACCGTTTGCGCGTGGCCGGCTACGCGGGCGGACGCCTGTTCAGCCGGGGCGCGATCGGCAAGCTGTTCCGCGCCAGCGGCGGCATTCCGCGGTTGGTCAACATCATGGCCAACAAGTCGCTGATGCTGTGCTTTGGCGAGGGCAGGCAGCAGGTCACGCGCCGCCACGTCAAGCTGGCGGCGCACGACACCAACGGCGTCGTCGGCGCGCGCGCCGGCCTGCGCTGGCCGTGGCTGGCCGCCGGTGTCGGCGTGCTGGTCGCGGCGTGCGGTTTGACGTGGGCGCTGACCAAATGAGCCTGATCAATAAAATGCTGCAGGATCTGGACAAGCGTGGCGGCGCCGGCGACGACGCGGTCCACCCCCAGGAATTGAAGGCGGTGCCGGCGCCGGAACGCGATCGCCGGCCGTTGATGCTGGCAGGCGCCGGTGTGGCGGCAGCCGCCGTGCTGGCCGCTGGCGGCTGGTATGGCTGGCAGTATTGGCAGAGCCACCGCGCGCCGCCGGCGCCGGTGCCGAAGGTGGTGCTCAACCAGCTTCCGCCGGGCGCCGTGAGCGTGCCGCCGCCAGCCGAGCCGGTGATCGAAGCCGCCAAGCCGGTGACGCCGGAACGGGCATCCGCGCCGGCCGCCGAAGCGCTTGCCGAGCCGGCGCGGAAACCTGCCCAGCCGGCCCAACTGGACACCCCGCCGGCCAAATCCGCGTCGGCCCGCGCGGCGACAACGCCGACGCTGCCGTCCGGCAGCATGCCCGTATCCGATGAAGCCATCGCGTCCAGGCCACGCCGCTCCGTGCCCGACGGCGAGGCGCACCGTCCCGAGCGCAAGGCCGCTCAAACGGAGGGCGTGAGCCGGCGCGAACTGACGCCCAAGCTCGAATCCGACGGCGCCTACCGCCGCGCGCTGGTGGCCTTGCAGGAAGGCCGCCTGAGCGTGGCGATGGCCGATCTGGACCGGGCGCTGGAGATCGATCCGCGCAACGAGGCGGCGCGCCAGACCTACGTCAGTCTGCTGCTGGAAAATAAGCGAACCGACGAAGCGATCCGCCAGCTGCGCCTGTCCCTCGGCATCGATCCGCGCCAGCCGGGGCTGGCGATGGTGCTGGCGCGGCTGCAACTGGAACGCGGCGGGCCGGCGCTGGAGACGCTGATGGCGACCCTGCCATACGCCGGCAACAGCGCCGATTACCTGGCCTTCCTGGCCGGCGTGCTGCAGCGCGAGCAGCGGCACGCCGAGGCGGCGCGCTACTACCGCGACGCGCTGCAACTGGCGCCGGGCAACGGCGTCTGGTGGATGGGGTTGGCCATTTCGCTGCAGGCCGACCAGCATCTGCCCGAGGCGCGCGACGCCTACGCGCGCGCCCGCGGGGCGGCCGGCATGACGCCGGA
This sequence comes from Duganella sp. AC237, assembly GCF_979254035.1. NCBI lineage: Bacteria > Pseudomonadati > Pseudomonadota > Betaproteobacteria > Burkholderiales > Oxalobacteraceae > Duganella > Duganella sp. AC237. The sequence continues at coordinate 2,975,506 of NZ_CEEDEW010000003.1, forward strand.
ATTGCTGGCCTTCATCGACCGCAAGCTGGAGCAGTTGGCGCGCTAATTCAAGTCGCTCACCGGGGTGTTTTTTTAGCATTATAAATATGCTAATCGTGATAATATAATTGAAATTTCCAACAATCAATTATCGGATCCCTCCCCCATGACAACTACGCTGCCGTTGCACCTGAAGAAAAAACTGATCCCGTTGTTGCTGGCGCTTGCCGTCAGCCAAGCCTACGCGGCCGATGTCATCTACACCGGCGTGGACGGCGCGTCCGGCCTGATCGGCGCGGCGCCCGGGCAGCACGGCGGCGCCGGCGGCGCCGGCGGCCCGTTGTCGGCCACCCTCGGACAGGCACAGGCGGCGCTGACGTTGACGCTGTACGGCGGCGCCGGTGGCGCCGGTGGCGCCGGCGGCGCGCGTTCCGAGACTGTCTTCGCCGGCGACGGCGGCGCCGGCGCCTCGGGCGGATCGGCCAGCGGCGCCATCGCCACCAGCACGTCGGCCGCGCTCGACACGGTGGTGGCGACGCTGGTGTACGGCGGCCGGGGCGGCATGGGCGGCGCGCCCGGCGGGCAGGCGGAAATGGTCGACAATGGCGATGTCTTTGGGCCGTTCAACCCGATCTACGGCGCGTCCGGCGTCGGCGGCCACGGTGGCGCCGCCACCAGTTCGGCCTCGGCGATCGTCGGCGGCGCCGCCTCGGTGAGCGTCACGGCACTGGCCATCGGCGGCGCCGGCGGCGGCTTCGGCGGCGCGCGGGGCTGGTCCGGCGCCGGCGGCGGCGCCAGCGCCACCGCCTACGGGCAATCGGACACCGGCAAGGTCGGCGTCACGGCCGAAGCGCGCGGCGGCGACGCCGCCGAAATGCCCAGCGTGCTACAGGGCAGCGCTGGCGTCGCGGCCGACGTCGAGCAGGTCAACGCGGTATCGGGGCGCACGCGAGGCGACCTGACATTGGTCCAGCGCGCCGTCGCCGGCCGTGCCGGCGCCAGCGGCGTGGACGATCCTTATAACCCGGTGCCGCCCGATGGCGTGCGCAGCGCCAGCGCCCGCTCGGCGCTCACCTTGAGCGACGCCACCGCCGCCAGCCTGACCGCGCGCGTGTCGGCGGTCGGCGGCGATGGTGCCCAGGCATTGAACTTCAGCTATGCCGGCGGCGCCGGCTCGGCCTTGCTGGACCTGACATCGAGCGCGGCCGGCGCCGCCGTCGACGGCACGGTCGAGGCGTTCGGCGGCAGCGGCAGCATTTACGTCAGCGGCGGCAGGGGCGGCATGGCCGACGCGGTCGCCGTGCTGACCGGACTGGCCGACGTGCGCGGCAGCGTTGCGGCCTACGGCGGCAGCGCCGGGTCCTCCGTATTCGGCGGCAACGGTGGCGACGCGACTGCCTCCTTGACGATCTCCGCGCAGGGGATGGCGCGCGGCAACGCGTCGGCCACCGGCGGCCAGACCGGCGCCCAGAGCAATTACTATCTGCCGACTATCGGCTCGGCCGAGGCCGTCGTGGTGCTGGTCGGCGCCGGTGCGCAGGGCGCCGCCACGGCCCAAGGCGGCGGCGCGACCAGCCGCCTGACCGCGCGCACCAGCGGTGCGCAGGGCGTCGATGTGGCCGCCGTCGCGCGCGGCTACGCCGACGCCGCTGTGGTGGTTGAATCGGGCGTCGGTCCGGGGGCGGCAGGCACGGCCAGCGTCAAGGCGCGGGTCGACACGTCGAGCGATGATTCGAGCGGTAGCGCGCCGACCAGCGCCACGCTCGACATCACCGCCTCGGGCGACATCGACGGCGTCAGCCAGGCGCGCTCGGGCGACGCGCTGTGGGGCTGGTACGGTTCCCCGCCGTCGGCCGGCGTGGTCGCCAGCAGCGCGCGCGGCGTCACCAGCGGCAACCACGCGGTGGCGATCAGCGCCATCGCGCGCGCCGGCGAGACCGGCTTCATCCTCGGCATCCCGCTCAGCAGCGCCGCCGCCAGCGCCACCGCCTTCGGCCAGTCCGGCAGCGGCGCGGTCAACGTCTCGGCCGAGGCGCGCGCCAGCGGCGGCACCCGGGTCGATCCGTGGAACGCCTACGGCGCGGCGAACGCGTCGGCCACGGCGGTCAACCTCGCGCGCGGCGGCCGCGGCAGCGCCCGCGCCATCGCCTGGGGCGGCGACGCCCAGGCGATGGCGTCGGCCAGCGGCGTCGGCGCGCGGGGCGCGGTGCGGGTCAGCGGCGGCGCCGGTCCGGTGCTCGGCGACTGGCGGGCCAGCGCCCAGTTCAGCGTGACCAGCAACGCGTTTGGCGCCAACTATTATGACGCCGACGGCTTCCGGCTGGCCGGCCACGGTGGCGCCGGGCAGGTGGTGGTATCGAACGTGAGCGCCGGTCCGGACGCGGTCGGCGACATCGCCGGACTCGGGCCGGTGGTGACGGCGGCCATGACCTCGGTGGCCGGGGTCGGCATGCAGGCGTTCAGTTCCGACACGGCAGCGCTGGTTCTGGATCCGTGGATGCCGGCGCCGGCGCTGCTGACAGCCAGCGGCCAGTTCGCATTCGATGGCGTCGCCGGCCAGCACCTGCTGCTCGGTTTCGTGTCGGCCTCGTTTGCAGGCGGCTTCGACACGCTCGAGCTGTCGATCACCAACAACGGCGTCGGCCTGTTCTCGCGGCTGTTCACGTCGGCCGACGACGCCATGCTGTTCTTTAACGACAAAGTGCTCGACCTCGGCCTGTTCGGCGGCGGCGCGCAGGACGTGCGGGTGTCGTCGACCTACTCGTACTTCCAGCCGGGCGCGTTCGCCTTCAACTACGTGGTCGGTTCCGGCGCCGCCGTCTCGGCCGTTCCCGAAGAGTCGAGCTGGATGATGATGATGATCGGTCTGAGCGGACTGGTGATCGTGGCGCGCCGCCGCAAGTCGGCCGCCGCGCGCGCGTGATGTAGCGCATCGCAGGTTTCGTGAAGTGAGCGTTTCAGGCCGGCACCTTTTCGGGCCGGCCTGTTTTACGTTGGCCGTTACAGGCTGGCCTGCGGGCCCCAGATCTGCTTCATGCTGAAGCGGATCGCTGCCTGGTCTTCGCTGAGCGCCTCGGCGATCGCGTGGCGGTCGCCGGCGGCCAGGCGTTGCTCGGCAGGCGGCAGCGGCTGGCCGGTGGCGTCGCGCAGGCAGTGGATGTGCAGCGCGGCGCCGCCGGCCAGCCGGTGGCTGACGACGCCGACTTCGCCGGTGGCCAGCCGCACCAGGCAGCCGGGCGGGAAGTCGCCCAGCTCGCGCTGGAAGTGCAGGGCCAGCGCCGGATCGACCGGCGAGCCCTTGTCGTCCATCAGGTTGCGCAGCGCCTGGTCGGGCAACACCGAACGCCGGTAGTTGCGCGCCGACACTTGCGCGCAATAGCGGTCGGCCAGACTGAGCAGCTTGGCGTTGAACGTCACCTGCGGACTGGCGACGCCGGCCGGATAGCCGCTGCCTTCATCGTTTTCGTGGTGCAGCAGCACGCACGAAATCCATTCCTCGTCCTCGATACCGGCGCACTTGAGCAGGTCGGCGCTGTCCGACGGATGGCGCCGCACGATGGCCATCTCTTCCTTGCTCAGGCTGTGCTTGTTCTGGAAGCTCTCGTGGTCGCGCAGCATGCCGACGTTCATCGTCAATGCGGCGGCCGTGAGGGTTTCGGTGTCGGCGTCGGTCTTGCCGAGGCTGCGCGACATGACGACAATCACCACCGCCGTCTCGATGCAATGGCGCACCGCGTAGCTGCCGGCGATCTGGCACAGGAAAATGCAGGCGAGGGCGATGTCGGGATTCAGATCGACCGCGCGCACCACCTCGCGGGCGATGTCGCGCAGCTCGCTTTCAGCGTCGTGTTCGTTGCGCAGGTTTTGCAGCAGCCGTTCCAGCCGCCGGTTCGACACGTTGAGCTGGTGCAGCACCGACGGCGGCGCCGGGTGGGGCGCCAGCGCCGCCGAGGCGACGCCCGGCAGGTCCAGGTGTTTGGTATCGGCCATGATGAAGGTCCCCGATTTTATACTTTGGCCAGCCGCTCCAGCGCGAGCGCCAAGGTCTCGTCTTTTTTGGCGAAGCAGAAGCGCACGATGCCGGACTCCTTGCCTTGCTGGTAAAACGCCGACACCGGTATCGCCGCGACCTTGATCTCGGTGGTCAGCCACTCGGCGAACTCGGCCTCGGTCTGGGTCGAGATCTTGTCGTAGCGCACGCACTGGAAATAGGTGCCGTCGGCCGGCAGCAGCTCGAAGCGGGTGCCGGCCAGGCCGTCGCGGAACAGGTCGCGCTTGCGCTGGTAGAACGCCGGCAAGGTCAGGTAGGGCGCCGGATCGGCCATGTAGCTGGCCACGCCATGCTGCATCGGCGTGTTGACGCTGAAGACGTTGTACTGGTGGACCTTGCGGAACTCGGCCGTCAGGCCCGGCGGCGCCGCCACGTAGCCCAGCTTCCAGCCGGTGACGTGGTAGGTCTTGCCGAAGCTGGAGACGACGAAGGCGCGCGCGGCCAGCTCGGGGTGGCGGCACACGGATTCGTGGCGCTGGCCGTCGTAGACCATGTGTTCGTAGACTTCGTCCGACAGGATCAGGATATTGGTGCCGCGCACGATGTCGGCCAGCGCGTGCATGTCGGCGCCGCGCAGCACGCTGCCGGTCGGGTTGTGCGGCGTGTTGATGACGATCATCCGTGTCTTGCCGCTGACGGCGGCGGCCACCTTGGCCCACGGCACCGTGTAGCCGGTCGTGGCCATTTCCATTTGCACGCCCACGGCCACGCCGCCGGCAAGATTGATCGCCGGCACGTAGCTGTCGTACACCGGCTCAATGACGATCACCTCGTCGCCCGGATGCACGCTGCACAGGATGGCCGTGGTCAGCGCCTGCGTGGCGCCGGCGGTGACGGTGATGTCGGTGTCGACGTCGTATGCGTGGCCGTACAGGGCCGCTATCTTGGCAGCGATGGCGTTGCGCAACGCCGGCGCGCCGCTCATCATCGGATACTGGTTGAAATCGGCCAGCATCGCGTCGTTGACGGCCTGCAGCAGGCTGCGCTCGCACGAAAAATCGGGGAAGCCCTGGCCCAGGTTGACGGCGCCGGACTGCGCGGCCAGGGTCGACATGCGCGTGAAAACTGTGGTGCCGACGGCCGGCAGGCGGCTGGTCAATGTCGGCGTCAACGGAATGTCGGTATGGAGATCGTTGCGGCTATTCATGGCGGCTGGTGAGTGAACGGATGACCTATTCTAGCTCAGCGAGCGCGCTTTGGTGTTGCGTAAAAAATCTATCGTTCCAGCCGCCACGCCTCCGGCACCACGACCTTGAACATGCCGGCCTTGGCCAGCCGGCGCGCCAGTTTGAGCAGCGCCTTGTCCTTGGTGATGAGCACCTCGGCGCCGGCGTCGCGCGCCACTTCCAGGAACTTTTGATCGTCCTTGTCGGTGCAGACGGGCAGGCGAATGCCGGACTCGGCCGGTGCGACCACCTTGATCAGCGCGTCGAAGCGGGCCGCCGCCAGCGGCCGGCTGGCCTCGTCGAGCGGCAGGTGGGCATAGTGCAGCACGATGTTGTATTCGTCGCGGCAATCGGCGCGGGTGACGGCCTCGACCGCGCCGCTTTCGAGCGCGGCCAGCAGGTCGGCCCAGCGCGGATCTTTGAACACGAACAGGTCGAGGCAGACGTTGGTGTCGATGACGATGCGGGCCGGTGCGGAATTTGGTGGAACAGGTATCATGTCGGAAGTATGTTTATTTGAAATTGAGTTTAAATCTTATGCTGATAGTGCTTTCGCCCGCCAAAAGTCTCGACCTGGAGACGCCCCCGACCACCAAGCTGCACTCCCAACCCGCTTTCCTCGACCACTCGGCGCAACTGATCGAGCGCCTGCGCGAATTTTCGCCGGTGCAGATCGGCGAGCTGATGGATCTGTCCGACAACCTGTCGGCGCTCAACGTTGCCCGCTACGCATCGTGGACGCAAGACACCGCCGAGGGCCGCCAGGCCGTCATGGCCTTCAACGGCGACGTCTACGGCGGGCTGGAGGCGCGCACCCTGACGCCCAAGCAGCTGGACTACGCGCAATCGCATATCCGCATCCTGTCCGGGCTGTACGGCATGTTGCGTCCGCTCGACCTGATCCATCCGCACCGGCTCGAGATGGGCACGCGCCTGAGCAACCCGCGCGGCAAGAACCTGTACGACTTTTGGGGCGACACCATCACCAAGGCGCTCAACCAGACCGCCGGGGAGCAGGGCGCCGAGAGCCTGGTCAACCTGGCGTCCGAGGAATACTTCAAATCGGTCAAGCCAAAACTGCTCGACGTGCCGGTGATCACGCCGCAGTTCGAGGACTGGAAAAACGGCAAGTATAAAATCATTTCCTTCTACGCCAAGCGGGCGCGCGGGCTGATGGCGCGCTACGCCGCCGTCAAAGGCATCACCGATCCGCAGAAGCTGAAGAAGTTCGATGTCGACGGTTATGCGTTCGACAAGAAGGATTCGACCGACGGCACCTGGATTTTCCGCCGCAAGGTCGCCGCGTAAAAAAGTGTAAAGGGGTCGGGCGCCAACAAAAAACCGGGATCGCGTCCCGGTTTTTTGTTAATTCCAGAGTTTCCACCAGTGACGTTCGGCCTTTTTGCCTTCGTCGAGGAAGGTGCTGGTCGGGTAGTTCAGCTTGAACACGCGCATCGTATCGTCGCGCAACTCCGTCATGCCCAGCTTGTCGTAGCTGCGGATCATGATGAACAGCGCCTCTTCGATCGCCGGCGAGTCGCGGTAGTCGCTCATGATGCCCATGGCGCGGTTGGCCGCGGCCAGGTAGGCGCCGCGACGGTAATAGTAGCGCGCCACGTGCACCTCGTACGACGCCATGGCGTTGGTCAGATAGCGCATGCGGTCCAGCGCGTCCGGGGTATACTTGCTGTTCGGGAACTTATCCACCAGCTGCTTGAACGCCGCGTAGGCTTCGCGCGTCGCCTTCGGGTCGCGCTCGGTCGTATCCTGGGCGTAGATGAAGTTCAGGAAGCCGATCTGGTCGTTGAAGTTGATCAGCCCGCGCAGGTAGTACATGTAGTCGACATTGTTGTGGTTCGGGTGCAGCTTGATGAAGCGCTCCACGGCCGCCAGCGCCTGCGCCTGGTCCTGCGCCTTGTAGTAGGCGTAGGCGATCTGCATCTGCGCCTGTTGGGCGTAGGTACCGAACGGATAGCTCGATTCCAGGCGCTCGTACAGCTGAATCGCGCGCTCGTAGTGGGCACCTTCCAGTTCTTCAGTCGCCTCCGAGTATAATTTCGAAGCTGTCCAACCTTTTGTCTCGTCAACTTTATCCGAGAAAATGCCGCAAGCGGACAAACTAAGCAGAACCAACGTTGCTGCGACTACCGATAATTTTTTTTGCATATGTTTTGCAAGAAGCTGTTTAACCAAAGTTTTACAATAGGCTGATTATAGCCGATGGGAATGCCGTGATATTAACTCCAAAGCCGAATTTGGCCGAATCCTCCTCCGATCAAGAATCCGACGCCGACCTGCCCGCAGAGCTCGAAGTCCAGGATGGCGACTACGGCGACGACGATGACGGCCTGGCTCCGATCGAACTGGAACTGACCCCGGAAGCGTGCGGCCAGCGCCTGGACAAAGTCATTTCCAGGCTGGTGCCGCAGTTTTCGCGCGGCCGCCTGCAAATGTGGATCGACGACGGCTTCGTCACGGTCGACGGCAAAGTAGCCAAAAGCAACAAGGACACGGTCTACGGCGACGAGAAGATCGTCATTCTGCCCCAACCGGCGCCGGAAGACGAGGCTTTTAAACCGGAAGCGATGGAACTTAACATCGTTTATGAAGATGAGCACCTGATCGTCATCAACAAACCGGCCGGCCTGGTGGTCCATCCGGGCGCCGGCAACTGGTCCGGCACCTTGCTCAACGGCCTGCTGCACCATTGCCCGCAACTGGCCGGCGTGCCGCGCGCCGGCATCGTCCACCGCCTCGACAAGGACACCAGCGGCCTGATGGTGGTGGGCAAGACGCTGCCGGCGCAGACCGATCTGGTGCGCCAGCTGGCCGCGCGCACCGTCAAGCGCGAGTATTTCGCTTTGGTGTGGGGCACGCCGCGCGTTAGCGGTACTATTGACGCATCGATGGGACGCCACCCGAAGGACCGCATCAAGATGGCGGTCTCGAACAACTTCTCCGCCAAGCCGGCCATTACGCACTACGCGTTGCTGGCCAGCGGCGATCTGGACCGTCGCCCCGTCAGTCTGATGCAGTGCCGCCTGGAGACGGGCCGCACGCACCAGATCCGCGTCCACATGATGTCGATCGGTTTTTCGCTGGTCGGCGATGTGATGTATGGCAAGCAGCATCTGGCCAGTGTCTTCCCGCGTCAGGCCTTGCAGGCCCGGCGCCTGGGCCTGGTGCACCCGGCCACGGGCGAGCAGTGCGAGTGGCTGGTGCCGCTTGCCGAGGATTTCGCCGAGCTGATCGCCAAGGCCGGCATTGAGGAACCGGAACAAATTTGAACGCAATCCATCAGCAATGGTTGATGCCGAAATGGCCGGGCCTGCCCGCCAACGTCGGCACCTTGTCGACCACCCGCCGTGGCGGCGTCAGCCCGCCGCCATATGACGACGGCATGGGGCAGGGCGGCATGAACCTGGGCACCCATGTCGGCGACCAGCCGCACAACGTCGCGCGCAACCGGGAAATCCTGCGCGCGATGCTGCCGTCCGATCCGGCCTGGCTGACGCAGGTGCACGGCACCGCCGTGGTCGATCTGGCCACGCTGGCGCCGCAGCAGGTGCCTGAGGCCGACGCCAGCGTCAGCAACGTGCCCGGCAAGGTGTGCGCCATCATGACGGCCGATTGTCTGCCGGTGCTGCTGTGCGACGCCGAGGGCAAGGTGGTCGGCGCCGCCCATGGCGGCTGGCGCGGCCTGGCCTCCGGCGTGCTGGAAAATACGGTCGAGTCGATGCGCGCGGCCGGCGCCGGCGAAATGATGGCGTGGATGGGGCCGGCAATCGGCGCCTACCAGTTCGAGGTCGGTCCGGACGTGATGCAGGCCTTCCTCAACGGCGCGCTGGACGACTCCGGCGTGCGCCATGTGACGGCGGCGTTTTCTCCCATCGAGGGCAAGCCGGGCAAGTATCTGGGCGACCTCTACGCGCTGGCGCGCTACCTGCTGCACCGGGCCGGCGTCATGCAGGTGCATGGCGGCGAGTACTGCACCGTCTCCAATTCGGGCCGGTTCTATTCCTATCGGCGCGATGGCGTCACGGGCCGTCAGGCCTCTTTGATCTGGCTCAAATGAAGCGACGCGGCGCGGCCTTAGTCTTCGCCCCTGGCGTCCGCCTCGCTGGCGGCGCGCGCGTCCCTGGCAGCCTGTTCTTCGGCGCGGCGGCGCGCCTTGCGCTGGCCGGTGCCGGCGATATACATCAATGTGCCCAGCGGAAGCACGCAGTAGAACAAAAACGTTACAATTCCCGCAACGACGGTGGGCTCGGTGAGCGCCATCAGTCCCACGACGTAAATCCAAGCAATCGCAACGATCAGCATAACGAGTTCAGCATAGAGCAGTCCAGGTAAAGATATTTAAACTATTTTTAGGGAACCAACCATGAATGTGCCCGATCCTCAAGCCATTGCCAACGCCTGGATGTCGCAGATGAGCGACCCATCGCAGTGGGAATCCTGGTTCAGCAAGCTCCCCGCCCCCGACGCCAACCCGCTGGCCGCCATCATGCAGGACGCCGGCGCCACCGTGCAACCCCAGGCGATGGAACAGCTGAAGAACCAATATCTGCATGACTTCGGTGTGTTGTGGCAAGATTTTTTGTCCGGCAAAACCCCGGCGTTGCAAGACCGCCGTTTCAGTTCGCCCGCCTGGCAGGGCAATCCGATGTCGTCGTTTAATGCGGCATCATACCTGCTCAACGCCAAATTCCTGACCGCCATGGTCGATACCGTCGAGACCAACCGCCATCAAAAGCAGAAGATCCGTTTCGCCGTGCAGCAGATCGTCGACGCCATGTCGCCGGCCAATTTCCTTGCCACCAATCCGGAAGCGCAGGAAATGCTGATCGAGACCAAGGGCGAGAGCCTGACCAAGGGCCTTGCCAACATGCTGGCCGACATGAACAAGGGCCATATTTCGCTATCCGACGAATCGGCCTTCGAGGTCGGCCGCAACCTGGCGATGACGCCGGGCACGGTGATCTACGAGAACCCGCTGTTCCAGCTGATCCAGTACACGCCCGCCTCGGCGACCGTGCACCAACGGCCGCTGCTCATGGTGCCGCCGTGCATCAACAAGTTCTACATCCTCGACCTGCAGCCGGAAAACTCGCTGGTGCGTTACGCGGTCGAGCAGGGCAACACCGTGTTCATGATTTCCTGGGTCAACGCCGACAAGTCGCTCGAATCCACCACCTGGGACGATTACATCGAAAAAGGCGTGCTCGAAGCGATCCGCGTGACGCGCGAGGTCAGCGGGCAGGATAAGCTGAATCTCTTCGGTTTCTGCATCGGCGGCACGCTGGTGTCGACGGCGCTGTCGGTGCTGGCCGCGCGCGGCGACAATCCGGCCGCCAGCCTGACCTTGTTGACGTCGCTGCTGGACTTCAGCGACACCGGCGTGCTCGACGTCTTCATCGACGAGACCCAGGTGTCGATGCGCGAGCAGCAGATCAAGGAGGGCGGCCTGATGCTGGGGCGCGACCTGGCCAGCACCTTCTCGAGCCTGCGTCCGAACGACCTGGTGTGGAATTATGTGCAGTCGAACTATTTGAAGGGCAACGAGCCGCCGCCGTTCGACCTGCTGTACTGGAACTCCGACAGCACCAATCTGCCAGGCCCGATGTTCTGCTATTACCTGCGCAATATGTACCTGGAGAACCGCCTGCGCGAGCCCGGCAGGCTGAAGGTGGGTAGCGCCACGGTCGACCTGTCCGTGATCGACGCGCCCGTGTTCGTCTACGGTTCGCGCGAGGACCATATCGTGCCGTGGACGTCGGCGTTCGAGTCGATGAACCTGCTCAACCCGGGCAAGCCCAAGGCCAACCGCTTTGTGCTGGGCGCCTCGGGCCACATCGCCGGCGTGATCAATTCGCCGGCCAAAAACAAGCGCAGCTACTGGATCAACGACAAGCCGGTCGGCCGCGCGGTCGCCAAACCGCACGATCCAGAGGCGTGGATGGCGGGCGCGACCGAGACGAAGGGCAGCTGGTGGCCGGAATGGGCCGCCTTCCTCGCAGAGCACGGCGGCAAGGACGTCAAGCCCAAGGCCAAGCCGGGCAACGCTACTTATCAAGCCATTGAGGCGGCGCCGGGACGCTACGTCAAGGCCAAGGGTTGACGCACCGGAGGGGAAGGGGCTTGCTTTCCAGCTTATAAAATTAGTTGCGTTGCAATAAAAGCCAAAAGTTATATCAGTTCGTGCAGGATATGCTTTTTCCCCTCTATAATAGGTGTGGTAGCTTAGTGGGAAAGCGGACCGACGTTCGCTTTTTTTTCGAATTGTTAGAGGACGCGCTGCGGCGCAATAAACGGACTTGTGATGAGTAGTGCGAAAAAAAATGCTGAACGCTTGATCAAGAAGTACCCGAATCGCCGTCTGTACGATACGCAGACCAGTTCGTACATCACGCTGACGGACGTCAAGCAGCTGGTGCTGGACAACGAGGAATTCACGGTCGTCGATGCCAAGAGCAACGAGGACTTGAGCCGCAGCATCCTGCTGCAGATTATTCTGGAAGAAGAGGCGAGTGGCGCGCCGATGTTCTCCAGCGACGTGCTGGCGCAGATCATCCGCTTCTACGGCCACGCCATGCAGGGCATGATGGGTTCCTATCTGGAGAAGAACGTCCAGGCGTTCACCGACATCCAGCGCAAATTCACCGGCACCACGGTCGGCGGCCTCGAAGGCAAGCCCTTCAGCCCGGAGATGTGGACCCAGTTCATGAACGTCCAGGGCCCGATGATGCAGGGCATGATGAACAACTACATCGACCAGAGCAAGAGCTTGTTTGTGCAGATGCAGGAGCAGATGCAGAATCAGAGTAAGAATATCTTTGGCACGTTCCCCTTCGTGCCAGGCGTTCCGGGCGTTCCGCCGACGGACAAGAAGTAATTGCCTTACGACGTTTCCCGCCGCTCGGTGGGAAACGTGGCGTTGTCAAGATCGCAGCTCTGTAGCAAAGCTACAAAAATCCCAGATTCCCGTTGACACCCGAATTTCATCGGTAGTACTATCGACAACATCTTGTGGAAGCGCTTCCACTCATAACGAAAACAAGGGAGTCGCTGTGGTCCTGGATGCATCCGTCGTACTGGAAGAAAGTTTTTCGCCACCGGCCGACTCGGTCCTCTGGCGTCCCGATTTCCTACTGGGCGCGGCTACCGCCGCCTACCAGATCGAAGGCGCGATCGCCGAAGACGGGCGCATCCCGTCGATCTGGGACACCTTCTCGGCCACACCCGGCAAGACCCTGGCCGGCGACACTGGCGACGTCGCCTGCGACCACTACCACCGCTGGCAATCGGACGTCGAGCTGCTCGCCAACCTGAACGTGGACGCCTACCGCCTGTCGATCTCCTGGCCGCGCGTGATGACACAAGAGGGCCAGCCGAACCGGAAAGGCATCGCCTTCTACCGCGACCTGCTGACGGCGCTGCGCGCCAAAGGCCTGAAAACCTACGTAACGCTGTACCACTGGGACTTGCCGCAGCATCTGGAGGACAAGGGCGGCTGGGTCGACCGCGACACCGCCTACGGCTTCGCCGAATACGCCGACATGATCAGCCGCGAACTGGCCGGCCTGGTGGACGCCTGGGCCACGCTCAACGAGCCATGGTGCTCGGCGATGCACGGCTACGGCACCGGCCACCACGCGCCCGGCAAGACCGACGTGGTGTTCGCCACGCAGGCGATGCACCATCTGCTGCTCGGCCACGGCCTGGCGGTGGCGCACTTGCGGGCCAACGATCCGGCCGCGCAGGTGGGCATCGTCGCCAACGTCGGCCGCGGCACGACCACCGGCGACAGCGCCGCCGACCAGCGCGCGGCCTGGCTGTTCGAACTTCAGCATAACAACTGGATCCTCGATCCGCTGTTGAAGAAATCCTATCCGTCGGCGCTGTGGGAGCTGTGGCCTGGCGCCCAGCCCATGACGTTGGACGGCGACATGGACATCATCGGCGCGCCGCTCGATTTCCTGGGTATTAACTACTACTTCCGCACCAACGTCGTCAGCGACGGCAAAAACGGTTACAAGGAAGTGGACCTGGAAGGCGTGGAGCGTACGCAGATGGGTTGGGAGGTGCACCCGGACGGTCTGCGCCACCTGCTGGTCGGCTTCCACCGCGACTATCCGAACCTGCCGCCGATTTACATCACCGAGAACGGCATGGCCTCGGACGATAAAGTGGTGGACGGCGAAGTCGATGACCGCGCCCGCATCTCGTTCCTGAACCGCCATCTGGCGGCGGTCGACCACGCGGCGAAGGCGGGCGTCGACATCCGTGGTTATTTTATCTGGTCGTTGATGGACAATTTTGAATGGGCCTTCGGTTATGAGCGCCGATTCGGTATCATCCACGTGGATTACGCCACCCAGCAACGCACGCTGAAGCGCAGCGCGAAGCTGGTGGCGCAATTCCTGGCGCAAAGGGCGGCAACCACCGCGTAGCTCTCAGCCATCCAATAAAAATGGGCGCACGACACCCACAGGAGACAGAATGAAGAAGGCGATAAAAATGGCCGGCGCCACCGCGCTTGCCCTGGCAGGATGCGGCGCGTTCGCGCAGGGCGCACCGGCGGCCGCACCGGCAGCCGCGCCGCTCAAGGCGACCGTGATCCATTGGTGGACCTCGGGTGGCGAATCGCAGGCCGTCAAGCAGTTCGCCGACGCCTACAATAAGGCCGGGGGCCAGTGGGTCGACCTGGCGGTCGCCGGCGCCGAGCAGTCGCGCGCCACCACCATCAACCGCATCGTCGGCGGCAACGCGCCGACGGCCGCGCAGTTCAACACCTCCAGGCAGTTCCGCGATTTCGTCGAGCAGGGGCTGCTCAACAACGTCGACGATGTCGCCATCGCCGGCAAGTGGGACCAGGTCATGCCGGCGTCCATCCTCGACGCCATCAAGATCAACGGCCATTTCTATGCCGCGCCGGTGGATATCCATATGCCGGCCTGGTTCTTCTACTCCAAGGCCGCCTATAAAAAGGCCGGCATCACCGCCGAGCCGCAAACCTGGGACGAGTTCCTCGCACAGCTGGCCAAGCTGAAGGCGGCCGGCCTGGTGCCGCTGGCCTTCGGCGGCCAGGTATGGCAGGAGAAAATCACCTTCGACGCCATCTTCGCAATGGTCGGCGGCGCCGACCTGTATCTTAAGGTGTACCGCGACCGCGACCAGAAGGCGGTGATGTCGCCGGCTTTCAGGCAGGTGCTGGTCGACTTCAAAAAGCTGAAGGCCTTCGTCGATGCCGGCTCGCCGGGGCGCAACTGGAACGACGCCACCGCCATGGTCGTCAGCGGCAAGGCCGGCGTGCAGATCATGGGCGACTGGGCCAAGGGCGAGTTCTCGTCGGCCAAACAGGTCGCGGGCAAGGACTTCGGCTGCTTTCCCGGCTTCGGCCCCAAGGCGCCGTACATCGTCGCCGGCGACGCCTTCGTCTTCCCCAAGACCAGCAACGCCGCCGCCATCAAGGCGCAAAAGCTGCTCGCCACGGTCGTGACTTCGCCGGCCGCACAGGTGGCCTTCAACTCGCGCAAGGGCGCGATTCCGATCCGTGGCGACGTCGATGAATCGACGCTCGACATCTGCGCGCGCCAGGGCCTGGCGATCATCCGCGACAAGAGCCGCCAGCTGCCCAATTCCGAAATGCTGGCCACGCCGGACACCACCGGCGCGCTGCAGGATGTGCTGACCAATTACTGGAACAAGAACCAGTCGGCCGACGACGCCCAAAAAGCCTTCGCCCGCGCGCTGAAGGATGAATAGGCCATGACCGCCGCCCTTGTGAAAAAACGTCAAAGCGTCTCGGTCGCCGCCTACATCGCGCTGATCCCGATGGCATTGACCGTGTTGCTGGCCTATCTGGGCACGATGCTGTGGACGGCCCGCGTATCGGTCAGCAGCTCGCGCACCTTCCCCAACAGCGATTTCGTCGGCGCCTCGCAGTACATCCGTCTGTTTAACAACGAGCGCTGGCTGCTGTCGCTGCAAAACGTCGCCGTCTACGGCTTGCTGTTCATCGCCGCCTGCCTGATCATCGGCTTCCTGCTGGCGGTGTTCATCGACCAGAAGGTGATGGCCGAGGGCGCGCTGCGCACCATTTTCCTGTACCCGTACGCGATGTCGTTCGTGGCGACGGGCCTGATCTGGCAGTGGATACTCAACCCCGAACTGGGCATCCAGGAGGTGCTGCGCAAGCTGGGGTTCACCGAGGCGAAGTTCGACTGGATCGTCGACCAGGACATGGCGATCTACACCATCGTCATCGCCACCGTGTGGCAGGCGTCCGGCCTGGTGATGGCGCTGATGCTTTCCGGCCTGCGCGGCATCGACGAGGAATTGTGGAAGGCGGCGCGCATCGACGGCATTCCGCGCTGGCGCGTGTACTTGAGCATCGTGCTGCCGATGCTCGGGCCGTCGGTGTCGACCGCGTTCGTGCTGCTGTTCGTGATGGTGGTGAAGGTGTTCGACTCGGTCGTCGCGATGACGCAGGGCGGTCCCGGCACGGCCAGCGAGGTGCCGGCCAAGTTCATCATGGATTATCTGTTCGGCCGCGCCAATATCGGGCTGGCCTCCGCCGCATCGATCGTGCTGCTCGCCACCGTGCTGGCCATTGTCGCGCCGCTGTATTACGTGCGCACCCGCCGCGCCGACAAGGGGATGTGATGGGATATGTCGTGAAACAGGAGAAAGCCGTCATCGCGGTGGCCGAAGCGTCCCGCGCCGCCGCCAATGACAGCGGTATCGCCACCGCAAAACCGCCGGCAGGCAGGCGCAGGTCGCTGGCCTGGACTCCGGCGCGCGCCGGAGTCTACGCTTTCTTGATCGTGGCGGCGCTGTTCTTCCTGCTGCCGCTATACGTGATGCTGGTGACCTCGGTCAAGCCGATGGAGGAGATACGACTCGGCACGCTGTTCGCGCTGCCGGTCAAGCTCACGCTGGAACCGTGGGTGCAGGCCTGGCAGTCCGCCTGCACCGGTTTGGAGTGCGAGGGCATACGCGGCGGCTTCTGGAATTCGGTCGCCATCGTCGTGCCGAGCACCATCCTGTCGATCGCGATCGGCGCGGTGAACGGCTACGCGCTGTCGTTCTGGCGTCCGCGCGGAGCCGGGGTGCTGTTCGCGATCCTGATGATGGGCGCCTTCATCCCGGTCCAGGTGATGGTGTATCCGCTGGTGCGGGTGCTGGCGGCGGTCGATCTGTTCAGCTCCTTGCCCGGCATCGTCTTGATCCACACAATATTCGGCATGCCGGTCATGACGCTGCTGTTCCGTAACTACTATGCGGCGTTGCCGATGGAGCTGTTCAAGGCGGCGCGCATCGACGGCGGCGGTTTCTGGCGCATCTTCCTGCAACTGATGCTGCCGATGTCGACGCCGGTGATCGTGGTGGCCGTCATCATGCAGGTCACCGGCATCTGGAACGATTTCCTGCTTGGACTGGTGTTTGCCGGTTCCGAGCATTTGCCGATGACGGTCCAGCTGAATAACATCATCAACACCACCACCGGCGAGCGGCTGTACAACGTCAACATGGCGGCGACGATACTGACTTCGGTCGTGCCGCTGGCGCTGTACTTTATTTCGGGCCGCTGGTTTGTGCGCGGCATCGCCTCCGGCGCGGTCAAAGGTTAAAGGTCAGGGATCATCATGTCTAATGTAGCGATACGCAATCTGCAAATTGAACTGGGCGGCACCAAGGTCATTGAGTCGCTCAACCTCGACGTCAAGGCCGGCGAGTTCGTGGTGCTGCTCGGGCCTTCGGGCTGCGGCAAGTCGACGCTGTTGCACAGCATCGCGGGCCTGATCGATACCACCTCGGGCCAGATCGAAATCGGCGGCAAGGATATGACGTGGGCCGATCCAAAGGATCGCGGCATCGCGCTGGTGTTCCAGTCCTACGCGCTGTACCCGACCATGAACGTCGAGAACAATATGTCGTTCGGCCTGCGCATCAGCGGCACGCCCAAGGCGGAAATCGCGCGGCGCGTCTCGCGCGCCTCCGACATGCTGCAGCTCGGGCCTCTGCTCAAACGCAAGCCGGCCAACCTGTCCGGCGGACAGCGGCAGCGCGTGGCCATCGGCCGCGCCATCGTGCGCGAGGCCGATGTGATGCTGTTCGACGAGCCCTTGTCCAATCTGGACGCCAAGCTGCGCACCGAGCTGCGGCGCGAGCTCAAACAGCTGCACAAGCAGCTGGGCGCGACGATGATCTACGTGACCCACGACCAGGTCGAGGCAATGACCCTGGCGCAGCGCATGGCGGTGATGAAGGGCGGGGTGGTGCAGCAGTTCGACACGCCCGCCAATATCTACAACGCGCCGGCCAACCTGTTCGTCGCCACCTTCCTCGGGTCGCCCGGCATGAATCTGTTCCGGGGCCGGTTGGAGCAGCATGGCGGCCGTACCCTGTTCCGCAACGAGCACCTGGCCGTCGACGTGACGGACTATCCGTTCGGCCAGCCGCCGATCGGCACGCGCGAATGCGTGCTGGGCGTGCGGCCGGAGGACATCGATGTCGGCAACAGCGACGGCGCAGACTCCGTGGTCAGCGCCACGGTGTCGCTGGTGGAGGCGATGGGCGCGCACCGCGTGTTGTGGCTGGACTTCCATGGCACCCAGATCGCCGGCATCGTGCAGGACCAGCAGACGATCGACAGCGACAAGGACATCAGCTTCTCGATCCGCACCAAACGACTTTCCCTGTTTGACGGAGCCAGCGAACAGCGGCTCTAAGACGGCAATCGCCGCGTAGCGTAGTGACGTAGTTATCCGGGCCGCCACAGCATGGCCTGCCGCATCCCTGCGTCCTGCGGTGGTACCGGTTCCACTCGTGCGTATTCGCCGCCAGAGCGATGCACGATCACACTAACGATGGAAGAAGTGAGGAAGACAAAATGAAGAAAACGATCCTGGCGCTGAGCATCGCGCAAATAGCGCAACTGGCATTCACGGGCGGCGCGGCGATGGCGCAGCAGGCCGCGTCCACCGCCCAAGCTCCGGCAGCAAACAATGGCGACATGGAGAAAATCATCGTCACCGCCACCCGCCGCGATACGCTGGTGCAGGACACGCCGCTGGCCATCACCGCGTACACGCAAGACACGCTGGCCAACAACCAGGTCAAGGACCTGGCGTCGATGACGGCGATGGTGCCCAGCCTCGTGGTCGAGCCGCACAGCGACTCGGGCGGCGTGCATGTGTACATGCGCGGCGTCGGCTCGGCCAACCACACGGAGTTGGGC
The DNA here is from genome assembly GCF_979254035.1 of Duganella sp. AC237. Taxonomy (NCBI): domain Bacteria; kingdom Pseudomonadati; phylum Pseudomonadota; class Betaproteobacteria; order Burkholderiales; family Oxalobacteraceae; genus Duganella; species Duganella sp. AC237. The sequence continues at coordinate 2,993,945 of NZ_CEEDEW010000003.1, forward strand.
GATCCGGCGGTGGCCTTCTACGTCGACGGCATCTACGTGGCGCGTCCACAGGGCGCGACGGCGCTGATGTATGACCTGAGCCACGTCGAAGTGGCGCGCGGTCCGCAAGGCACGCTCAATGGCCGCAATTCGACCGCCGGCGCGGTCAATCTGGTGTCGGGCGCACCCAATCCGGGCAAAATGTTCGGCTCGGCCAGCATCACGGTGGGCGACTACCACCGCATCCAGACCCAGGGCATGATCAACATTCCGCTCAGCGACGATATCGCCCTGCGCATCGCCGCCATCCAGGACCGGCGCGACGGCTACGTCGATTTCCGCAAGGGCTCCAACGTGGCGCCGGGCACGCGCAAATACGGCGCCGGCGATCAGAAGGGCGCGCGCGCCTCGCTGCTGTGGCGCTTCACGCCGGAGCTGAAGGCGACCTTCATCGCCGACTATTACAGCGACACCGGCGCCGGCAACATCTACCTGGCGGCCGAACCGGCGCCGGGGCAGGACCGGCGCTCGGCGCTGATCGACACCCCCGGCGCGCTCGATCAATCCATCCTCACCGGCAAGGCCAAGGTGCAATGGCGGCCGTTCGATGGCATCGAGACGCAGTACCTGGGTTCGTGGAGCCGTTTGAAGCGCACCAACGCCAGCGACGCAGACGCCGGCTTGTATCCCGGCTTCAAGGCCGAGAACCGCACCGAATGGGGCCAGTTCGACAGCCTGTCCAACGAGCTGCAGGTGCGCTCCGATTCGGAATCGGCGCTGCAGTGGGTCGGCGGCCTGTTCTTCTTCAAGGAGAAGAACAAGGTCCGCTTCGACATCGACCGCAGCCAGATTTCGCAGGCGATGCTGGAACAGGATATCGCCAACGGCAACGTGATTTTCGTGCAGCCGACCGTGGGCCAGTACGCGTCGGCCATGTCCTTCATCCAGGGCGACCGCCAGCTGCACTCGAAGGCCGCCTTCGCGCAGGCCAGCTACGACATCGATCCGCTGTGGAAGCTGACCGCCGGCGCGCGCTACACCAAGGACCACAAGTACGATATCGGCGGCCAGAACTGGGCCTGCCCGAACTGGCCGGACAATCCACCGCGCGGCACCGTCAACCTGACGCCGGGCCAGATCGCGCAGCTGGTCACGCCGGGCACGGGCACCATCAACACCCACAACATAGGGCCGGGCGGGGTGGTCAACCAGGCCACTTGCGGCAACACCTACGGCGACAACACGGCCGACCTGGCGTACGGCCAGGCGACGTGGCTGGGCCGCGTGGAATACAAGGTCACCAAGGACATCCTGACCTTCGCGTCTGTGACGACCGGTTTCCACTCGCCGGCCATCGGCGACGGCGGCGCCACGACCAAGCCGGAAAAACTGACCAGCTACGAGATCGGCTTCAAGTCCGACCTGTTCGACCGCAAGCTGACGCTCAATCTCGACGCGTTCTGGATGACCTACAAGGACAAGCTGGAATCGCAGGTGGTCAACAACACGCTGCAGAACTTCAACGCGGCCGGGGCGTCGGTCAAAGGCATCGAGGCGGAGTGGAACTTCCGTCCGACCAGCGTCGATCGTTTCAGCGGCAACGCCACCTGGCTCAAGGCGCGCTACGACGACTTCCTGTCGTGCGACGTCGACGCCGCGCGCGCCAACGGCCAGTCCTGCGGCACCACCGCGCCCACCGTCAACGTCGGCGGCAGTGTGCTGAAACACGCCCCGACCTTCGCCACCACGCTGATGTACGAGCGCGATTTCGACATCGGGAAGGGACGGCTGACGCCGCGCGTGTCGGCCCATTACGAGACCGAGTCGTTCGTCGGTTCCGGCGCCTTCAACAACGATGTTCCGGGCCATCCTGGCGTCAAGCAGCAGCAGGCCTACACCACGCTGGATTTGAGCTTGCGCTTCGAACCGCGCAACAAGGCTTACACGGCCGAGCTGTTCGTCAACAACGCCACCGACAAGGAAGTCAAATACGACGCGGTGGAGGTCTGCACCCAGGTCGGCGCGCCGTGCCAGCCCACCCAGCAAATCTGGGCGGCCTACTACAACAATCCGCGCACGATAGGCGCGCGGGTGTCGATGAAGTTTTAACGCAGCGCACCTGACACAGGGGAGTCTCCGTGGTCTTGGGCCGGCAGCGATGCCGGCCTTTTTTTATGACCGCGAAAGCTGCGCGACCGAGCCGCGCTTCGACACCGTGACCGGAAAATCGCGCGCGATGGCATGCTCGGTGCCATAGCATTGATTGAGCAGCCAGCGCACGGCGTTCTGGGTCAGCTGCTGCATCGGTATGTGCACCGACGTCAGGCCCGGGGACGAGTATTCGGCGGAGTAATCGTCATCGTAGCCGACGACGGACACCTCGTCCGGGACGTTGACGCCGGCGCGGTGGAAGGCCGCCATCGCGCCGACCGCCATTTCATCGTTGGCGCAAAACAGGCCGGTGAACCGATGGCCTTCCTCGCCCGCGTTGCGCGCTTCGATCAGGCGGCGCGTGGCGCTGAAACCGCCTTCACGGGAGAAGTCCGATTCGATCAGCTGCACGGCGAAGCGCCCGATGCCTTGGCGCTCCAGCTCCTCGAAGAAGCCTTCCATGCGCGCCTGGTTGTCCGAGGTCCCGGCCGGGCCGGAGATGACGGCCAGTCGGCGGTGTCCCGCTTCGAGCAGGGTTTGCGCCGCCAGCGCGCCGCCGTGGCGGTGGTCGGGGCAGAACGAGGCTTCCTCCAGCTGCGCGCTGTGGCGATTGAGGAAGGCCAGCTTGGGATGCATTTTGCGCAGCGCCAGCATGTCCTCGTCGTGCAGGTCGTGGCCCAGCACGACGATGCCGTCGCAATCGCGCCCGATCAGGAATTTGACCGCTTCGATCGCCTCGTCGCGCGGCGTGCCGTCGCCGCAGCCGGTGGCCACCACCACGTGGCGGCGCACGGCGCGCAGTTCGATGTCGGTTTGTTTGAGGATGGTACCGTAGTACGCGCCGAAGAACGACGGCACGTAGATGCCGATGATGCCGAGCGACTGGGCCGACAGCGAGCGGCCGATCGAGGAAGGGCGGAAGTTGAGCTGCTCGATGGCCGCCTGGACCTTTTTCATCGACTCGGCGGACACGGGGCCGGCGCCCGAGATGGCGCGCGATGCCGTCGACATGCCCACACCGGCCAGCATTGCGACGTCTTTCAGCGTTGCCACGTGTTCTCCCGAGCTTGGTGAATCTATATTGGTGAAGCGCTATCCTAGCATGATCTCCCTATGAGAATAGGGTATAATCGTCGATTGCTCGTAATTTTCATGGCGTATTTCGCAACCCCAGGCAACCTATCATGCAATCGCAACCACTCTCCCGTATCACCAAGCCCGCCGCCGCCAGCACCTCCGTGACGGGTGCCGCACCGAAGGTCGGCTTCGTCTCGCTCGGCTGCCCCAAGGCGCTGGTCGACTCCGAACAGATCCTCACCCAGCTGCGCGCCGAAGGCTACGAGACGGCCAAGTCGTATGATGGCGCCGATCTGGTGATCGTCAACACCTGCGGCTTCATCGACGCCGCCGTGCAGGAATCGCTCGACGCGATCGGCGAAGCGCTGGCCGAAAACGGCCGGGTGATCGTGACCGGCTGCCTGGGCGCGAAAAAAGACGCCGCCGGCGACGACATCATCATGAAGGTGCACCCGAAGGTGCTGGCCGTGACCGGCCCGCACGCGCTGGCCGAGGTGATGGACTCGGTCCACTTCCACCTGCCGAAACCGCACGAGCCGTTCATCGACCTGGTGCCGGCGCAGGGCATCAAGCTGACGCCGAAGCACTACGCCTACCTGAAAATCTCGGAAGGCTGTAACCACCGCTGCAGCTTTTGCATCATCCCGTCGATGCGCGGCGACCTGGTGTCGCGTCCCATCGCGGACCTGATGCTGGAGGCGGAAAACCTGTTCAAGTCGGGCGTGAAGGAACTGCTGGTGATCTCGCAGGACACGTCCGCCTACGGCGTCGACGTCAAGTTCCGCACCGGCTTCTGGAACGGCCGTCCGATCAAAACGCACATGACGCAACTGACCGAGGCGCTGGGCGAGCTGGCCAAGTCCTACGGCGCCTGGGTGCGTCTGCACTACGTCTATCCGTATCCGCACGTCGACCAAATCATCCCGATGATGGGCGACGGCCATATTCTGCCTTACCTGGACATCCCGATGCAGCACGCGCATCCGGACGTGTTGAAGCGCATGAAGCGCCCGGCCAGCGGCGAAAAAAACCTCGACCGCATCCAGGCATGGCGCAAGATGAATCCGGACCTGACGATCCGCTCGACCTTCATCGCCGGCTTCCCGGGCGAGACCGACGCCGAATTCGAGTACCTGCTGGACTTCCTGAAAGAAGCGCAGATCGACCGCCTGGGTTGCTTCGCCTACTCGCCGGTCGAAGGCGCGACCGCCAATGAGCTGGCCAATCCGGTTCCGGAAGAACTGCGCGAAGAGCGTCGCGGCCGCGTGATGTTGCTGCAGGAAGAGATTTCGAAGAACCGCCTGAAGGCCAAGGTCGGCAAGACCGTGCGCGTGCTGATCGATGAAGTCAACCGCAGCGGCGGCGTCGGCCGCTCCAGCGCCGATGCGCCGGAAATCGACGGCGTTGTGTATGTCAAACCGCCGTACGAGCCGCACAAGAAGCTGGTCGTCGGCCAGTTCATCGACGTCAAGATCACCACCTCCGACGCCCACGACCTGTGGGGCGAGGCGCAGTAATCAGCATGAAGGCGGACCCGCTGTGGTCCGCCTTTTTTTTCACCTGGCTTAATGTGTTTAGGACATGACGATTAAAAAATCCCCGCAAACGGCACTGATCCATTCCGACTACCAGGCGCCGGAAGGTTTCGCCGCCTTCCCCAGCGCGATCCACCACGCGTCGACGGTACTGTTCAAGAACGTCGCGGCCATGCGCTCGGGCGACTGGAAAGAGAAGAACGCCTATACCTACGGCCTGCATGGCACCCCGACCACCTTCACCCTGGAGGGGCGGCTGGCAGAAATCGAAGACGGCAAGCACTGCCTGCTGGCGCCGAGCGGCCTGGCTGCCATCGCGATGGTCGATTTCGCGCTGCTCAAGGCCGGCGACGACGTGCTGCTGCCCGATAACGTCTACAACCCGAATCGGGAACTGGGGCGCTGGCTGTCGGCCGATTTCGGCATCACCGCGCGCTACTACGATCCGTTGATCGGCGCCGGCATCGCCGCGCTGATCCAGCCCAACACAAAGCTGATCTGGACCGAGGCGCCGGGATCGGTGTCGATGGAGGTCCCGGACCTGCCCGCCATTTGCGCGGCGGCGCACGCGCGCGGCGTGCTGGTCGCGCTGGATAACACCTGGTCGGCCGGCCTGGCGCTGCGCGGTTTCGATCTGGGCGTCGACATCATCATGCAGGCGCTGACCAAGTACCAGTCCGGCGGCTCGGATGTGCTGATGGGCGCCGTGATCACGCGCGACGCCGCGCTCAATGAGCGACTGAGCATGGCGCACATGCGGCTCGGCATGGGCGTCGGCGCGGACGACGCCTATCTGGTGCTGCGCGGCCTGCCGACGATGCGACTGCGCTTCGACGCGCACGACGCCGCCGCCCGCAAGCTGGCGTCGTGGCTGCAAGCCCGTCCCGAGATCACCAGGGTGCTGCATCCGGCCTTTGCCGATTGTCCGGGCCACGACATCTGGAAGCGCGATTTCAGCGGCGCGGGCGGCTTGTTCTCGGTGCTGTTCGATTCGCGCTTCACCGAAGAACAGACCGACCGCTTCGTCGATGCGCTGGAACTGTTCAAGATCGGTTACAGCTGGGGAGGCGCCAACAGCCTGGTGATGCCGTACCGGATACAGCACATGCGCAAGGACTGGAACGACCAGGGCATTCTGGTGCGCTTCAACGTCGGCCTGGAAGACGTCAACGATTTGATCGCGGATATCGAACGCGCGATGGGAGCAATGCAGTGAGCCGTTTTTGGAGTGACATCGTTCACGAACTGACGCCGTACACGCCGGGCGAGCAGGTTCGCATGCCCAACCTGATCAAACTGAACACCAACGAGAACCCATACGGGCCGTCGCCAAAGGCGGTGGCGGCGATGCAGGCCGCCGTTGGCGATTCGCTGCGGCTGTACTCCGATCCCGCCAGCACAGCGGTCAAGGAGGCGGTGGCGAGGCGCTTCGGCCTGACGCGGGCGCAGGTCTTCGTCGGCAACAGCTCGGACGAAGTACTGGCCCATACCTTCCACGCGCTGCTCAAGCACGACAAGCCGCTGCTTTGCCCGGACATCAGCTACAGCTTTTATCCGACCTATTGCAGCCTGTATGGCATCGAGGCGCGCCAAGTGCCGCTGAACGCGCAGTTCGAGATCGATGTCGCCGATTACGCGCAGCCGTGTGGCGCCATCATCATCGCCAATCCGAACGCGCCGACCGGCATCGCGCTGCCGCTCGACCGGATCGAAGCGCTGCTGGCCGCGCATCCGGACCAGGTGGTGGTGATCGACGAAGCCTATGTGGACTTCGGCGCCGACAGCGCCATCGCGCTGCTGGACCGTTACGACAATCTGCTGGTCGTGCAGACCTTGTCCAAATCCCGTTCGCTGGCCGGCCTGCGGGTCGGTTTCGCGGTTGGCGATCCGGACCTGATCGCGGGGCTGGAGCGGGTGAAGAACAGCTTTAACTGCTATCCGCTGGGGCAGGTGGCGCAGGCGGGCGCCGTTGCGGCAATCGAGGACACGGCGTATATGGAGCAGACGTCGCAAGCGATCATCGCCACGCGCGCGTGGCTGACGGCGCGGATGCTGGAGCTGGGCTTCGAGGTGCTGCCGTCGCGGGCGAACTTAATTTTCGCCCGTCATCCGGGGCACGACGGCGCGGCCATCGCGGCGGCGCTGCGCGAGCGGGCCATCCTGGTGCGGCATTTTAAACAGCCGCGCATCGACCAGTTCCTGCGGATTTCAATCGGTACGGATGCGGAATGCGCGGCGCTGATTGAGGCGTTAACAGCGATAGTTTTCTAAATCACGTGGGGCGGATTAGCGTAGCGTAATCCGCCATGTATGCGCCGTCGGCGGTTCAAAGATGGCGGATTACGGCGTTCCGCCTAATCCGCCCTACGTGGAACCGTGGCGGAATTGCGGCCGCCGGCAAAATACCGGGTCAAAGGTCGGACAACGCACACTCTCGATTCCCTATTGCGCTGGATCATTGCTATACTGTGTTTTTATACAGTATCAAGCATCGGGGCGAGCATGGAGTTGACGGACAAGCTGGAGATCCTGGCCGATGCGGCCAAGTATGACGCTTCTTGCGCCAGCAGCGGAGCGCCGAAGCGCAACTCGATCGGCAAGGACGGTTTCGGCGCGACTACCGGCATGGGCATTTGCCACAGCTATACGCCGGACGGCCGCTGCGTGTCGCTGCTGAAAATCCTGCTCACCAATTACTGCCTGTACGATTGCCAATACTGCGTCAACCGCCGCACCTCGAACGTGCCGCGCGCCCGCTTTACTGTGGCTGAAGTGGTTAAATTAACCACCGATTTCTATCTCCGCAATTACATCGACGGGCTGTTTCTCAGTTCCGGCATCATCCAGTCGGCCGATTACACGATGGAGCAGCTGGTGCAGGTGGCGCGCGAACTGCGCGAGGTGCACCAGTTTCGCGGCTACATACACCTGAAGACGATTCCGGACGCCGATCCGGCGCTGATCGCTGCCGCCGGCCGCTACGCGGACCGCTTGAGCGTCAATATCGAGCTGCCGACGCAGGACAGCGTGCAAAAGCTGGCGCCGGAAAAAAGCGTCCACACGATCAAACTGGCGATGGGCTCCATCCGCCGCAAGCTCGATGAAAAGGCAGAGGAGCCCAAGTCGCCGCGTTTCGCGCCGGCCGGGCAGAGCACGCAAATGATCGTCGGCGCCGACGCCAGCGATGACCAGCAGATCCTGACGACCGCGGAGACGCTGTACGGCAGCTACAAGCTCAAACGCGTGTACTACTCGGCCTTCAGCCCGATCCCGCAAAGTCCGAAAAGCGTGCCGCTGGCGCCGCCGCCGATGCTGCGCGAGCACCGGTTGTACCAGGCCGATTTCCTGCTGCGCAGCTACGGCTTCCAGGTGAAAGAGCTGCTGCCGGCGACCGGCAATCTGGCGCTCGACATCGATCCCAAGCTGGCGTGGGCACTGGAGCACCGCGAGCATTTTCCGATGGACCTTAATCGCGCCGAGCCGCACATGATCGCGCGCATCCCCGGCATCGGCTTGCGCAACGCCCAGCGCCTGATCGATCTGCGGCGGCTGCGGCAAATCCGTTACGCCGATCTGTCGCGGCTGCGCTGCAGTATGAAGAAGATTTCGCCTTTCATCATCACGGCCGACTACTTCCCGTCCAACGATGCCGGTCCGTCCGAGCATTTGCGCCGCGCCATGGCCGACGCGCCCCAGCAGATGAACCTGTGGCCGGAGCTGCAGGCGGCATGATGCGGCGGGTGGTCCAGTCGTTCGACGAATGGCGCGACGCGGCACGCGAGCTAATCGCGCGCCACGTCGCGCCCGAATTCGTAGAATGGTTATCGCAGCCGGAGGATGGCGATTTGTTCTCCGCCGCGCCGCTGGAAGAAGCCGGCGGCGCGCCCGACGCCAATGCGACAACGACGACCACCCTGCGGCTGCCGCGCCAGTTGATGGAGCTACTCGTCAGCGCCGCCTGCTTCAGCGCCCCCGACCGCTGGTCCTTTCTGTACAAGGTGGTCTGGCGCTGGCACTTGGGCGAGCGTGATGTGATTTCGCCGGCCGATGCCGATGGCGCGCGGCTGCACGGGATGGTCAAGGCTGTTCATCGGGAGGAGCATGACATGCACGCGTATGTACGTTTTCGCGAACGCAAGGAAGAGGATGGCGCGCCGCGCTTCGTCGCCTGGTTCGAACCCACGCACGAAGTGCTGCCGCAGGTGGCGCGGCATTTCGCCCGCCGCATGGGCAATGTCACGTGGATGATCGCCACGCCGGCGGCGGCCGTGCTGTGGGATGGCGAACATCTGCACGAGGCGCCGTCGCTGATGCGCAGCGCGGCCGATATCGAGGACGCCGGCGAGGCGCTGTGGCTGACCTACTACCGCAGCATCTTCAACCCCGCGCGCCTGAACGCCGACCTGCTGCGCAGCCATATCCCGTCGCGTTTCTGGAAGAATTTGCCGGAAGGGGCGATCGTGCCGGCGATGGTCAGCGCGGCGGCCAATGGCGAGCGGCGCACCGGCCAGACCGGCACCGTGGGCCGGCGCGGCGGCGCCACCACCATCCCGATCGCCCCGGAACGCGCGCAGCCGCAGCGCGAGCAGCCTACCACGCTCGACCAATGCCGCCGCTGCGACCTGTGGGAGAACGCAACGCAAGCGGTGCCCGGCGTCGGGCCGAAGCGGGCGCGCATCATGCTCGTCGGCGAGCAGCCGGGCGATCAGGAGGATTTACAGGGACTGCCGTTCGTCGGCCCGGCCGGCGCGGTGCTGGAGAAGGCCATGGCGCAGGCGGGCATGGAGCGCGACAGCATCTACCTGACCAACGCCGTCAAGCACTTCAAGTGGGAGCTGCGCGGCAAACGCCGGCTGCACAAGACGCCGGCGCAGAAGGAGATCTCCGCCTGCCACCTTTGGCTGGAGGAGGAGTTGGCGCGCGTGCGTCCGGACGTGGTGGTGGCGCTCGGCAGCACGGCGCTGAAATCGGTGCTGCAGGACGGCAGCGTGACGATGAAGTCGGTGATGGACGCGCCGGTCCAGCACGACGGACGCTGGGTGGTGACGGTGTACCATCCGTCGTACGTGCTGCGGGCGCCGGACGAGGCCACGCGCCGGCAGGCCTACGAGGTGATCGTCGAAGGCCTGCGAGAGGCGAAGCGCTTGCTCGGCGACGATTAGATTGGCGCGGCCGAGTTTTCGTTGAGGCGGATAAAACCGATGATTAAGCGATAGGCTTTCCAGATCCAGGCGCCGACCCACACCAGCCAGGCGACCGGAATGCCGATGATGGTGGCCGCCAGCAGGCCGCCAACGGCCATCCAGACCACGTACCACCAGAATGAGCGGATCATCCACGTGTGATGGCTGTGCACGAACGTGCCCTCCGTGCCCGGGCGCTGCACGTAATTGACGATCAGCGGTATCACCGAGAACAAGCCCAGCGAAAAAACGAAACTCACGCCGTGGACCACGTAGAGCCACCATGCGGTGGTCTTAGCAGAGCCGACCCGGCTATCCAGAACCAATTCCTGCGACATGGTATTTCCTTTAAAGTTGATGGATCTGATACGCAGTATAGCAACGTGATTTCGGCTTGGGCGTACAAATTGCGCCAAAAAGTCCCGGCGAGGCCGGCAAAGGTGCGATGCCGCACGCCGGCCGGCCTCCGTTCCGGGTGCTACAGCGGCCGCACCGGAATGCAGATGTCGCATACCATCTGGCCGTTTTGCGGATTGGTCACGGTGTCCGGCCCGAACATTTCGAAGCAGGGCCGGTCGTCGCATTGCAAGCCGCTTTCCGGCAGCCAGTTGCGCGTGAGCCAAGTCCAGGCGTCGGCGATGGCGGCGGGCGGGCCCTCGAAGCGGGCAACGGCATAGCGGCCGCCGGGCAGGGTGGCGATGTCGGCCAAACCGCCGGCGTCGAAGCTGGCCGGGACCACGACGCAGGCGTCGTAGCGGCACTTGTCTGGCGGGGTGATGCTGGGATCGTCGAGGCCGACGCCGTAGCACGTCTGCTGGCCGAGGCCGTGCGACTGTATCCAAGGCGCAACCGTCGCGCGCCAAAAGGTGCCGATACTGGGGCCGTACGGCCCGATGTAACGGTGGTACGCCACGCGCGCGGCGGGCAGGTCGATGATGCTCACGTTCATACGGAAATCTCCTTGGTCGTTGTTGGAGACGTCATCGTCGTCGATGCCGCGTTGCGGGGTCTGATCGAACTTGCTCAGTACCTGATCCAGATTGCTGTCGGTGTGACGGCCGCCGGTCGGCAGCGCTTGCGCGGCCAGGCGCTGGCGGGTGTCCAGGCGCCATTCGGTCGGCGTGCAGCCGAACTTGAGCTTGAAGGCGCGCGAGAAGGCCTCGCCCGAGCCGAAGCCGGTCGCGAGCGCCGTCTCCAGCACGGATACCGCCGGCTTGCAGCTGAGCCGAAAGGCCGCCTTCTCCAGCCGCCTGCGGCGCGCGTAGTCGCCCAGCGTTTCGCCCATCCAGGCGGCGAACACGCGGTGAAAATGGTAGGGCGAGAAATTCGCCACCTCGGCCAGCTGCCGCAGGTCGAGCGGCTGGTCCAGATGCTGGTCGATATAGTTGAGCACGCGGTTCATTCGCCGCGTGTATTCGGCGCGCGGCGAGGGGTGGGAAGTGTTGGTCATATGCTAATTATAGCAATGCGATGGCATTCCCTTGGCGGCTGGCGTAAAGTAGCCGCTTCTGTGTTCTTTCCGAGTGTCGTCATGAGCAAAGCTGTTTCGGTGCTGTTCGTTTGCATGGGTAATATCTGCCGTTCGCCCACCGCGGAAGGCGTGTTCCGCCATCGCGTGGAGGCCGCCGGCCTGGGCGGGCGTTTCGTCATCGACTCCGCCGGCACCCACGGTTACCACGTCGGCGAACCGCCGGACACGCGCTCGATGGAGTTCGCCGCCAGGCGCGGTTACGACCTGTCGGCCCAGCGCTCGCGCAAGGTGGCGGCTGCGGACTTCGAAGCCTTCGACCATGTGCTGGCGATGGACCACGACAATTTGCGCCTGCTGGAGGCGGCCTGTCCGCCGCAGCACCGGCATAAACTGGGCCTGTTCATGGCGCACGCCAGCCGTAGCGGGTCGGAGGTGGTGCCCGATCCCTACTACGGCGGCGGGCGCGGTTTCGATCTGGTGCTCGACTATATCGAGGACGCCTCGGACGGTCTGATCGCATTGTTGCTGGCGAAATAGCATGGCGATCCTGACCGGCGACGGCCTGTGTCTGCGTCCGCTGCTGCTGGCGGACGCGCCGGCGTTGACGCGCGCCGCGCTGGAATCGGTATCGACCGTCGGCGTGTGGCTGCCGTGGTGCGATGCTGACTTCACGCTCGACGACGCCGAGCACTGGGTGCACACCTGCGACGCCGATCGCGCCGAGGGCAGCGCCTTCAGCGTGGGCATCTTCGACGCCGACGGCGGGGACTACCTCGGCGGCATCGGCATCAACCACATCAATCGCGAACATGACTTTGCCAATTTGGGTTTCTGGGTGCGGCAATCGCGCCAGGGCGAGAGGATCGCGCCGCGCGCGGCCCGGCTGATGGCCGCCTATGGTTTCGCCAAACTTGGCTTGACGCGGCTGGAGATCGTCGCGGCCGAGCAGAATGAGCGCAGCCGCAAGGTGGCCGAGAAGGCCGGCGCGCGTTTCGAAGGCATTTTGCACAATCGCCTGGTCATACGCGGCGTGGCGGTGCCGGCCGCGATGTATTCGCTGCTGCCGGCGTGATGTCGGTTAAATCCCACGCCGATGTGGGCCGCGCGCTGATTTGACGCCCGGCCGGTCCGTTGGATACTGGCGCCATGAATGCGATCAGCCCCAATGGCACATTTTCCTGCGATGTCCTGATTATCGGCGGCGGCCCTGGCGGGCTGCAGGCCGCGATCTATCTGCGTCGTTTCCAGCGCAACGTCGTGATTATCGACAAGGGCCACAGCCGCCTGTCGCTGATACCGGTGACGCACAACTACGGCGGCTTCCCGGAAGGCATACCGGGACATCAGCTGCAGCAGCGCTTGCGCGATCAGTTGGCGCGCTACGATACCCACGTCACCTCGGGCGAGGTGACCCGCCTCGTCGAAGAGGATGATGGTTTTGGCGCCGATTTTAACGACACGCGGGTACACGCGCGCATGGTGATCCTGGCCAGCGGCGTGGCCGACGCCGGACTGCCGATCGAAAACTGGCGCGAGGCGGTGCGCAGCGGCGCCGTGCGTCTGTGCCCCGTTTGCGACGGCTACGACGTGTTGGACAAGAAGATCGCGGTGATCACGTCGCCCGCCAACCCGGTAGGCCATGCGGTTTTCATGCGGACCTTTTCGGCCGATGTGACGTTGTTCGAGCGAGACGACGCCGCGCCGCTGGACGCCGAACAGCGGATTCGCCTGCAGCAGGCGGGCGTGCGCTATGTCCAATCGCCGGTCAAGGGCGTGGGCATGACGACGGAGATGACCCCCGTGCTCCACACCGGCGACGGTGCCGAGCACCACTTCGATGTTCTGTATCCGATGCTGGGTGAAACGGCGCGTTCGGAGCTGGCGACTGCATTGGGCGCGCAAATGGAGCCCGAGTGCGGCGAACTGCTGGTCGATGAATATCAGCGCACCAGCGTGCCGGGACTGTATGCGGTCGGCGACGTGGTGAAAGGTTTGAATCAAATCAGCGTGGCGATGGGGCAGGGCGCTGTGGCGGCGACCAACATCCACGCTAATTTAACGCCGCAATGGCGCCCCGCCCCGGAGGATGCCGGAGTGGTGGCGCGCCACCGGTCAGGTTCAACAGGGGCAGGATGCCGTCCAGGCCGACAAAGTTCAGCGCGACATTGGCTTGTTCGCGCACCACCGGCTTGGCGCGGAAGGCCACCGACATGCCCGAGATGCCCATCATTTTCAGGTCGTTGGCGCCGTCGCCCATGACGATCGCCTCCGACGGCGCGATGCCCAGTTCCGCGCATACGCGTTCCACCGTGCGCTTCTTTTCCTCGGCGTCGACGATGGTGCCGATCACCCTGCCCGTCAACCTGCCGTCGACCACTTCCAGTTCGTTGGCGTTGGTATAGTCCAGGTCCAGGCGCTTTTTCAGGCGTTCGGTGAAGAAGGTGAAGCCGCCCGACACCAGCAGCGTTTTCAGGCCGGCCTGGCGTACGGCGGTGAGCATGTTCTCGGCGCCCGGCGACAACTGCAGGCGCTCGTCGTAGACGCGCTCCAGCGCCGAGGCGTCCAACCCTTCAAGCAGCGCCACGCGGCGCTTGAGGCTTTCGGCGAAATCGAGTTCGCCGCGCATGGCCGCTTCGGTGATCTCGGACACTTGCGGCTTTAAACCCTGCATGTCGGCGATTTCGTCGATGCACTCGATGGTGATCAGGGTCGAATCCATGTCCATGGCGACGAGCTTGAATTCGCTCATCTTGTGCATGCCGATCGAGTACGTGGCGTCCAGTTGCGCCGCCTGGGCGGCCACCTCGATGGTCTGGCGCAGCGCCGGCGAGAAGGTGATGCCTTCGCAGCGCAGCGCGCGCTCGTTGATCCAGCTGACGGTTTTCGGTGCGGTGAGGGCGGCGATGCGTTCAAGTCGGGCTTTACAATCGTCGAGCCCCTGTAAAACCAGGTTCATGGTGTCTTTGGCGTTTTTCATAAAATTTAGCGTTGTTTGGGCTAATGCATCAAGGTACGACGCCAGCCTCAGGCGGTCAACTGTTTGATGGCGCCTTTGATCTGCGCGACACGCGCGGCGAGATCCGGCATGTTGGCGGTGATCTTGAGTTTGTCTTGGCCATTGAGCTTGATCTGGCGGTTTTTTTGTATCAGTTCGATAATGCGCATCGGATCGATCGGCGGCTTGGCCATGAACTGCAGGGTGGCTGCTTCGCCATGCGCGTCGATCTTGATGATGCCGACCTTCTTGGCGGCGATGCGCAGACGGTGCGTTTCGATCAGCGCCTTGACGGCGTCCGGCAGCTTGCCGAAGCGGTCGATCATCTCTTCCTGCATGTCGTCGATCTTGTCCTGGACCGTGCAGTTGGCCATGCGTTTATAAATCGACAAGCGCTCGTGCACATCGCCGCAGAAGTCGGCTGGCAGCAGCGCCGGCACGTGCAGGTTGATCTCGGTGGTGGTGGCCAGCGGCGCGGCCAGGTCGGGCTCCTTGCCCGCCTTGAGCGAGCGCACCGCTTCGTTGAGCATGTCCGAATACAGCTGGAAGCCGATTTCGGTCATCTCGCCGGACTGGCTGTCGCCGAGCACCTCGCCGGCGCCGCGGATCTCCAGGTCGTGCATCGCCAGATAGAAGCCGCTGCCCAGTTCTTCCATCTGCTGGATGGCGTCGAGGCGGCGCTGCGCCTGTTTGGTCAGCGACTGCACGTCCGTCACCAGCAGGTAGGCGTAGGCCTGGTGATGCGAGCGGCCCACGCGCCCGCGCAGCTGGTGCAGCTGCGCCAGGCCGAACTTGTCGGCGCGGTGCATGATGATGGTGTTCGCGGTCGGCACGTCGATGCCGGTTTCGATAATCGTGGTGCACAGCAGGATGTTGAAGCGCTGCGCCACGAAGTCGCGCATCACCTTTTCCAGGTCGCGCTCGTGCATCTGGCCGTGGGCGACGGCGATGCGCGCCTCCGGCAGCAGCTCGGTGAGCATCGCCATGCGGTTCTGGATGGTCTCGACCTCGTTGTGCAGGAAATACACCTGGCCGCCGCGTTTGAGTTCGCGCAGGCAGGCTTCGCGGATGATCGATTCGCCCTCGCTGCGCACGAAGGTCTTGATCGCCAGCCGCTTTTGCGGCGCCGTGGCGATGACGGAGAAATCGCGCAGGCCTTCGAGCGCCATGCCCAAGGTGCGCGGAATCGGCGTGGCGGTCAGCGTCAGCACGTCCACTTCGGCGCGCAGGGACTTGAGCGCCTCCTTCTGGCGCACGCCGAAGCGGTGTTCCTCGTCGATGATGACCAGGCCCAGTCGGGTGAACTTGACGTCGTCCGACAGCAGCTTGTGGGTGCCGATGACGATGTCCAGCGTGCCGTCGGCCATGCCCTTGATCGCCTGCGTGATCTCCTTGCCGGTGCGGAAACGCGACATTTCGGCGATGCGCACCGGCCAGTCGGCGAAGCGGTCGGCGAAGGTTTGCGCATGTTGTTCCGCCAGCAGCGTGGTCGGCGCCAGGATGGCGACCTGGCGGCCGCCCATGACGGCGATGAAAGCGGCGCGCAGGGCGACCTCGGTCTTGCCGAAGCCGACGTCGCCGCACACCAGCCGGTCCATCGGCTTGCCCGAGGTCATATCCTTGATGACGTTGTTGATCGCTTCCTGCTGGTCCGGCGTTTCGTCGAAGCCGAAGCTGTCGGCGAAGCGCTCGTAGTCGTGCGCCGAATATTCGAACGCGTGGCCTTCGCGCAGCGCGCGGCGGGCGTACAGGTTCAGTAGCTCGGCGGCGGTGTCGCGCACCTGCTCGGCGGCCTTGCGCTTGGCCTTTTCCCACTGGCCCGAGCCGAGCGAGTGCAGCGGCGCGTCCTCCGGCGAGGCGCCTGAGTAGCGCGAGATCACGTGCAACTGCGACACCGGCACATACAGCTTGGTGTCCTTGGCGTATTCCAGGTGCAGGAATTCGGTTTCGCCTTCGCCCAGGTCCATGCTGGTCAGGCCCATGTAGCGCCCGATGCCGTGGTTGATGTGGACCACCGGATCGCCGATTTTCAGCTCCGACAGGTCGCGCACCATCGACTCAACCTGGGTGACGGCTTCCTGCTTCTTCTTGCCGACGCGGCGGCCCGAACCCGCATACAGCTCGGTCTCGGTGATGAAAATCAGGTTTTCGTTCGGCGTCGAGAGCTCGAAGCCGGCGTGCAGCGGCGCCACGCCCAGGGCCAGTTTGGCGCTCGAGGTGGCGAAGCCTTCGAAGCCCTCGACCGGGGTCAGTGCGAGATCGTATTCGGCGAAGTACTGCTGCAGCGTTTCGCGGCGGCCGTTCGATTCGGCGCAGATCATCACGCGGCGGCCCGCTTGCAGCAGGTAGGCGCGCAGGTTGGTCAACGGGTCGTCGTTGTGGCGGTTGACGGCGATGTTGGGCACCGGGGCGGACAGCTCGGAGGCGCCACTGTCGGCATCCTTGGAGATCGCCAGCCGCGCGTAGGGCTTGGCTAATGTGAAGAACTGCTCGTCCGACAGGAACAGCGCTTCCGGCGACAGGATCGGGCGCTCGCGGTCGGCCTTCAGGAAGCGGTAGCGAGAGCCGGTGTCGGTCCAGAAGCGTTTGATGGCGGCATCGATGTCGCCCACCAGTGCCAGCGCGGCGCCTTGCGGCAGGTAGTCGAACAAGGTGGCCGTGTCTTCGAAGAACAGCGGCAGGTAGTATTCGATACCGGCCGATGCGATGCCGCTGGAGATATCCTTGTAGACCACCGAGCGCGAAGGATCGCCTTCGAACTGTTCGCGCCAGCGGCTGCGGAAGGTGGTGCGCGCCGCTTCGTCCATCGGGAATTCGCGGCCCGGCAGCAGGCGCACCTCGTTGACCGGGTACAGCGAGCGCTGGGTGTCGGCGTCGAAGGTGCGGATGGTTTCGATGGTGTCGCCGAACAGGTCGAGGCGGTAGGGCAGCGCTGAGCCCATCGGGAACAGGTCGATCAAGCCGCCGCGCACCGAGTATTCGCCGGGCGACATCACCTGCGTCACGTGCGTGTAGCCGGCCAGGGTCAGTTGCGCTTTCAGGCGCGCCTCGTCGAGCGATTCGCCTTTTTTGAAGAAGAAGGTGTACCCCGCCAGGAACGACGGCGGCGCCATGCGCACCAGCGCCGTGGTGGCCGGCACCAGCATCACGTCGCACTGGCCGCTGGAGATCTCGTGCAGGGTGGCCAGGCGCTCGGACACCAGGTCCTGGTGCGGCGAGAAGGCGTCGTAGGGCAGCGTTTCCCAATCCGGCAGCAAATGGCAGCGCAGCTTGTCGCCGCCGAACCATGGAATCTCGTCGAGCAGGCGTTGGGCGTCGCTGGCGTTGGCGACGATCACGGCCAGCATCTGGCCCTGCGATTTCAGTTCGAGCGCGGTGAGCGCGAGCGCGTAGGCATCCGACGAGCCGTGCAAGGTGGGCAGGGCGAAGCGGTTACCTGGTTTGGGAATCGATTTGGCTAAGACTAAGGGCACAATAAGGGCGACGCAGATTTAACGGTTACGGGTGGTTAGTCAACGGTCAGGCGGCGCCGCAATGGCAGCGCCGATGCCGACATTATAGACGATGCCCGCCAGCGCCGTGGTCCGGCCTGACCCGGTGTCGGACGGCCAATCAGATGGCCAGCTTGGGCGGCCGGTTGGCCACGCCGAACGGCACGTGCACCATCGGGATGTTGCCGCCGACCGACTTCAAATGACTCAGCTGGTCGTCGAAGAAGATGTGCGGCTTGAAGATGGCCAGCACCCGCGATTTCTCCATGCCGCCGAGGAAAAACGTCTCGTTGGCCGATACGCCCCAGCTTTTGAGCGTGGTGACGACGCGCTCGTGCGAGGGCGCGCTGCGCGCCGTGATGATGGCGATGCGCAGGATCTTTTTATAGCCGGGATCGCGCCGCTGCGCCCGTTCCTCCAGCCGCTGCATCAGCGACAGCTTCTGGAACAGGTCGGCCAGCGGTCCCGGCTGGTGCGGGATCGCCACCCGCTCGCGCTCGTGGGCGTGGAATTCGTCGACGTCGTTGTTGCGCTTGAAGACGGTTTCGGATTCGTCGTCGGCGATCACGCCGTCGAAGTCGAAGGCCACGCGCAGCTCGGTATCGTCATCGTCGTCCTGGGTGCGCGAGGGCAGCACCAGCCCGGCCGGATAATTGGCCTCGAGCGCGTTGCGCACGTCTTCCTCGTTGGCGCTGAGAAACAGCGAGGTGTTAAAGGCGGGCAAGTAGGTGTAAGGCGACTTGCCGGTGACGAAGCAGGCGCGCGAGATGTCGAGGTTGTAGTGGGCGATCGAATTCATCACGCGCAGGCCGGTCTCGGGCGAGTTGCGCGACAGCAGGACGACCTCGACAGGCGACGATTGCGCATAGTGTTTGTTGATGCCGAGAAAGCGCCGGATGAACGGAAAAGCCACACCCTTGCCCAGTATTACATCTATATGCTGCTCCTGATACTTTCGGTATTCCTCGGCGCCGCCCTCCAGGTAGATCTTGTGGGATTCGGTGAGGTCGAACAGCGCGCTGGAAGCGATGCCGATGACCAGTTTGTGCTCAATTGGGTAAGCCATGGTTACAGTGCGCAGGTTGCTGTGCCGGGTTGCTAGAAGTGCCACTCTACCCGATTCACACGGACAACGGCGGGCATATCAGAAATTTCATCGCGGCAACTGTCGATTGGTTCTATACTGCGCTGTTTTCGACCAACCCTTGCTCATCGCGGACATCCGGCGTGCTTCATCTCGAAACCCTGTTACTGGTCCATTTGTGCGTAACCCTGCTGACCACGGCGTTGGTTGCCGCGTCCGCCAACTACGCGGACAGCCCGCCCGAGTTGCGCTGGTGGGCGGCGGGCAATGTCTGCGTGTCGGCGGGCGTGGTCGTGACGCTGCTGGAGACGTTGCCGGCGCTGCTCACCAGCGTGGCCGGCTACGGCATCATCGCCTTCGGGCTGGCGTTGGTGCTGCGCGGCCTGCGCGTGTACGGCGCGGCCACCTTGTCGTGGCCGATGATCGCGCTCATCACCGGCCTGGCGCTGCTGTTTCCTGGTTACTACACCTTGGTCGAACCCAGCCGTTGCGCGCGGCTGGTGTTCAGCGGCTTCTATTTCGGCCTGCTCAATTTATGGTGCGCCGCCGCCATCGCGCGCCATGGCGGCTGGCGTGTCGATTGCATCGGCGTGACCGGCTTTGTCGCGCTCGGCTGTGCGCTGCTGCTGCGCGGTACGCACATGCTGCTGGATACCAATTTGTCCGATCCGACCAACGCGCTGATGATGGGGGTGACGGCCCTGGTGATTCCGCTAGCGCAGATCTGCATCTCGTTCGGGCTGATCGTGATGGTGATGCGGCGTTACGCCGAGCGCCTGCGCCGGCTGTCGACGCTCGACACCTTGACCGGCACGCTCAACCGCGCCGGCCTGGAGCTGCAGGGCAAGCGGGTGGCGCTGCGCGCCCAGCGCGGCGGGCGGAGCCTGGCGGTGGTCATGATCGATGCCGATCATTTCAAGGCGATCAACGATAGCCACGGCCACCTGGTCGGCGACGAGGTGTTGCGCCATTTGTCGGCCTTGCTGAGGATGGAGTTGCGGCCACATGATGTGCTGGCGCGCTTCGGCGGCGAGGAGTTCGTGCTGGTGCTCGATGATTTGAACCTGGCCGACGCGTTGCGGCTGGCCGAGCGTTTGCGGGCGGGCATCGAGCTGACCGTGGTGTCGACCGGCGAAGTGACGGTGCGCTTCACCGCCAGCCTTGGCGTGGCTTGCTCGGATCAGCATGGCTACGACCTGATCCGGCTGATCTCGGCCGGCGACGCAGCCTTGTACGAGGCCAAGCGGGCCGGGCGCAATCGCGTGACCGCCGGTTAAATTGTCACGCTGATGCGCAGGTGGCGATTGTCCCCGGCGCGCCACACTGTGTGCGATAACTGTTGACGTGAAATCCGCCGACCCGCATATTGTGTGTGATTCGAACAATAAGCAAGCCACCTCGTGGCGTAGCGGTACAGTGAAGCAGCCCCCTGGCTGCTTTTTTTGTCTGATACGCCTCAATCGAAGCGCGGGTAGCGTGTGTTAACTTGGTCATTCCGCCGTGCCCCGAGGAGCGATCATGCCTGCCAACAACGAAGAAAATCCGATTGAAAACGCGTCTCGTGGCGCATATGATGGACGTGTCGAAGTACGTCTCGCAGTGGTCGAGAAACGCATGTCGGCTGTGGAGGTGGATGTGGCTGTGATACGAACCAGCTTTGCGACCAAGGAAGATGTGCAGTCGCTGCGCAATGAGATTCACGCGTCCACCGAGCGAATTATCGGGCTGCTGCACGAGCATAAGCTGGAGTTCAATAATGCGCTGGCCAAACAGCGCGAGGAATTCAAGGACGCGCTGGCCAAACAGCGCGAGGACTTTTTCGCGGCCCTGTCCGCTCAACGCGAGGAATTCAAGGACGCTCTGGCCAACCAGCGCGACGAGTTCAAGGATGCGCTGGTGGAACAGCGCATCACTTTGTATAACATGCAGATTTCCCACATGTGGAAGCTGTACGGCTTTGCCTCACTGCTCATGACGGGCGTTTACTTCATCGCCCGCTACGTCCATTGAACCGCGGTCACACCGCGCTGACGATGATCGTCACGCGGCGGTTCTGGGCACGCCCGGCTTCGGTGGTATTGTCAAACCCGAATGTCACCCGTCCGCCGACGTCGCCGCCACCGTCGGTGCTCAGGCTCTTTTCCCAGCCGCGCGTGGTCGGCTTGAATCCCAGCGACTGCTGCGCCGCCTGGCGCGCCGTAATGACGGGCGCGGCCGGCTCGACCGGTTTGGTGGCGGCGCAAGCGCCCAGCAGGCCGGCGGTCAGCGAATGTCGATGAACAGCACGGCGGCGCGTTCCTCCAGGCGGCGGCAGCGCGCCCGGCCAACGCGTGTATTGGACGATGCCCAGCACCAGATCGGCCAGTTCGTCGATGCTGGCGGTGGTTTGCGCCAGCGTAGCCCCCGGCACCGCCGACATGACCGCGATCAGTAAGCGCCAGACGGGAAGAGGTCGGAGGAGTTGCAGGGAGCCGATGTTCGGGGTGGAATGAAGGTGGAATGAAGGTGGAATTTTGCTGTTATTGTGTCCGAAAAACAAGTGGAATATAGGTAAAACACTCATTTTTAGAGCGGGGGCGCGGGAGCCCTGTGCTAAGATGAACGGAGACGTTATTAATAAAACCACATCAGAGACCATCTTGCGGGCACAATTCGACTTGGAACAATTCCAGAGCATGACGCCGCTGGACGGCGTCAATATCTGGTCTTATCTGCTGGACCGCAATGCCGAGCGCATCACGGTCAAACGCCGCAAGCCGGCGCTGGAAAACCTCGAACGCATCTTCAACGCCACCTTCAAGCTGGCCAACGAGGTCGGCTTCCGCGCGATGAATTTGCGCGACCTGTGCCACGAGACCGGCCTGTCGATGGGCGGCCTGTACGGTTATATCAGCAACAAGGATCAACTGGCCGAGATGATCGAGGACGTGGTGCGCCACGCGACCCACGAGATGCCGCGCCTGTTCGACGACCTGGCCGAGCCGCTCGACAAGCTGGAGGCGCTGATCCGCGCATCGATCTACGTGTCCGAGATTTTGCAGCCGTGGTTTTATTTCGTTTTCATGGACTCGCGCGTGCTGCAGGCGCAGCACCGGCACACCGCCAAGGCGTCGGAGCTGTACGTGCAGTCGCTGTTCGCCGACGTCATCGCGCAGATTCCGGGCCGCCCGCCGGGCAGCGCGGACCTCGTCGCGGCGCATATCATGGCCACCTTCCAGGACTGGTACGTCAAGCGCTGGAAGTACCGCGCCGCCAATGTCACGCCCGACATGTTCGCCGACAGCGCCGTGCGGATGATGCGCGGCTATCTGTCGGCCTGAGCATTCCGGTAGCGCGGTTACTGGCTGCGCGGGGCCGGCGCCGGCGCTGGCACCGGTACCGGCGCGATGTTCTCCGCGCCGGTCGCCATCGGCACCATGTTCTCGGCGCCCGGCGGCGTCTCCTCGATGTCCAGCGTGGTACGCGCCGCGTCGCCGGTGAATTCGTCGTACAGCCACTCGCCGCCAACCTGCGTCATGCCCGCCGGGACCGGCCGGTCCTGCGGCGGACGGCCCTTCATCGCCACCTTCATGTAATCGATCCAGATTGGCAGCGCCACGGTGGCGCCGAACTCCTTGCCGCCCAACGATTTCGAATCGTCGTAACCCATCCACGATACCGCCACGATGCCGCCGCCGTAGCCGGCGAACCAGCCGTCGACCGCTTCGCTGGAGGTGCCGGTTTTGCCGGCCATGTCGTGACGGCCCAGGCGCGCCACGGCGCCGCCGGTGCCGGTGCGCGTCACTTCGCGCATCATGCTGTCGGTGACAAAGGCGTTGCGCGGATCGATCACGCGGGCCTCGTCGGGCAGGGTGGTGCGGGGCTTGGCCTCGCTAATGATCTTGCCCTCGCCATCGACGATTTTGGCGATCAGATACGGCTCGACCGCGTAGCCGCCATTGGCGAACACCGAGTAGGCGCCGGCCATCTGCGCCGGCGTGACCGAGCCTGTGCCCAGCGCCATGGTCAGGTTCTTCGGATGCTTGGCCAGGTCGAAACCGAACTTGCCCAGGTAGTTGTGCGCGTAAGGCACGGTGATCGAACGCAGGATGCGCACCGACACCACGTTCTTCGATTCGGCCAGCGCGTAGCGCATGGTGATCGGGCCGTCGAACTTGCCGTCGTCGTTGCGCGGGCTCCATGGCTCGTTGCCCGTTTCGGCGCTGGTCAGGTCGAGCGGCGCGTCGTTCAGCAGTGTCGCCGGCGAAAAGCCCTTTTCCAGCGAGGCCGAATAGACGAAAGGCTTGATCGCGGAACCGGGCTGGCGCCAGGCCTGAGTGACGTGGTTGAACTTCTGCAGGTTGTAATCGAAACCGCCGACCAGCGCGTGGTAGCCGCCGCTGACGGCGTCGATGGAGACGAAGGCCGCCGCCACCAGCGGCACCTGCGAGATCGACCAGGCGTCCTTATTACCCTGCATGATGCGGATCACCGCCCCGGGCCGCAGGCGCACGGCGTCCTTTGCCTTGTCGGTGAGGGCGCCGGCGGCCAAGCGCAGGCCGTCGCCGGTGATGGTGATCTCCTCGCCGGCCGGGTTTTGCACCTTGACCGCTTTCGGACCCGCTTCCAGCACCACGGCCGGAATCAGGCGGTCGCTGCTCGGGCGCTTCTGCAGCGCTTCCTCGATGGCGTCGTCGCGCTCCTCCTCGCCGGCCGGCAAGGTGATGAAGGCCTCCGGGCCGCGATAGCCGTGGCGCTGGTCGTAGTTGAGCACATTGCGGCGCACCGATTCATACGCCGCGTCCTGGTCCGCCTTGAGGATGGTGGTGTAGACGCTGATCCCCTTGGTGTACGAGTCCTCCTTGAACTGGGCGTAGACGACCTGGCGCGCCAGTTCGGCCACGTATTCGGCATGGGTCTCGAACTGCTGCCCGCGGGTACTCACGCGCAAGGTCTGGTGCAGCGCCTTCTGGTACTGCTCTTCGGTGATGTAATCGAGGTCGCGCATCGACGCCAGCACCACGCGCTGGCGTTGTTTGGCGCGTTTCGGATTGACCGCCGGGTTGTGGCGGGCCGGGTTTTGCGGCAGGCCGGCCAGCATGGCCATTTCGGCGACATCGAGCTCCTTGATCGATTTGCCGAAATAGGTCTGCGCCGCGCTGCCAAAGCCGTACGAGCGCTGGCCCAGGTAGATCTGGTTCATGTACAGCTCCAGGATCTCGTCCTTGCTCAGCGCCGCCTCGATCTTCAGTGCCAGCATGACCTCATTGAGCTTGCGGCCGTAGAATTTGTCGCGGGTCAGGAAAAAATTGCGCGCCACCTGCATGGTGATGGTGGAACCGCCCTGGCGGCGCGACCCGCCGCCCACATTGGCGCGCGCCGCACCCAGCGCGCGGCGCCAGTCGATGCCATTATGGTCATAAAAACGCTTGTCCTCGATGGCCAGCACCGCTTTTTTCATCAGCTCCGGCATGTCCTTGATCGGGACGAAGTCGCGGTGTTCCTCGCCGAATTCGCCGATCAGGGCGTTATCGGCGGTGTAGACGCGCAGCGGAATCTTGGGTCGGTAGTCGGTCACGGCGTCGAGCGCCGGCAGATTGGGCGCCACGATAAGCAGCAGGTAGGCCAGCAGCAGGCCGCCGGCGATCAGGGCGGCCGCGCCGGCCACGATGAAGCCCCGGATGGCGTTACGGCGGGTCATCCACTTGGGTAGTGCGGTAGGGGAAGCGGTCAAAGCTCGGTCTCACGATGGTCACAGGTGGGCCGATTATAGACCATCAAAATTTCGTTCCGAATTTGATCTTCCTTAACGGAACGTGGCTTTTTGGGCTGGAATAGGTGCCGCACACTATGAGGAATGGCAAATTTCACGTAACGTAGAGTAACTTAGAGGGTTACACGTTAATTTGGCGATACAACCGGGGAAGACATGGCGGAACCGCAGCACACACTCGATTGCGATGTCCTGATAGTGGGAGGCGGCATCAACGGCGCCGGCATCGCGCGCGACGCGGCGGGGCGGGGGCTATCGGTGGTCTTGTGCGAAAAGGACGACCTGGCGTCGCACACGTCGTCGGCGTCGACCAAGCTGATACATGGCGGCCTGCGTTATCTGGAATACTACGAATTCAACCTGGTGCGCAAGGCGCTGATCGAGCGCGAAACGCTGCTGCGCGCGGCCCCGCACATCATGTGGCCAATGCGCTTCGTGATGCCGCACGCGAAAGGACAGCGTCCGGCGCTGCTGATCCGGGCCGGCTTGATGCTCTACGACCTGCTGGCCAAGCGCGAGCTGTTGCCCGCGTCGTCCGGCGTCAACCTGCGCTGCCACGCGGCCGGCAAGCCGCTCAAGCCCGAGTTCCAGCGCGGCTTTATCTATTCGGACGGCTGGGTCGACGATTCGCGGCTGGTGGTGCTGAACGCCATCGACGCTTGCGAAAAGGGCGCCACCATCCTGACGCAGGCGGTCTGCAATGCGCTGGTGCGCAAGGCGGCCGGCTGGGAGGCGACCCTGTACAAGCCCAGTTGCGGCAATATCCGCGTCAACGCCCGTTACGTGGTCAACGCCGCCGGTCCCTGGACCGCCGACCTGCTGCACGCGGCGTTGCCGAAGGAGGGGGCGGCCACCTGCGCCTGATCAAAGGCAGCCATATTGTCGTCAAGCGCATCTTCGAGCATGACAACGCCTATATCTTCCAGCATCCGGACGGGCGCATCGTCTTCGCCATTCCCTACGAGCGCGATTTCACACTGATCGGCACCACCGACCTCGATTACCACGGCGACGCCAACCAGGTCGCCATCGGCGAGGACGAAATCGCCTACCTGTGCCAGTTGGCTAGCCAGTACTTCGTCAAGCCGATCGTGCCGGCGGACGTGGTGTGGACCTATTCCGGCGTGCGTCCGCTGGTCGAGGATGGCGCCGACGCCAAGGCCGTCACCCGCGATTACCGGCTGGAGGTCGACAGCGACGGGCCGCCGATGCTCAGTGTTTTCGGCGGCAAGATCACCACCTTCCGCAAGCTCGCCGAGGAGGCGGTGGATTTGATCGCCAAGTCGCTGGACAACCGCCACGGCGCATGGACGCATAAAGCCTGCCTGCCGGGAGGAGACGTCTACGGCGCCGAGCCGCAGAATAAATCGGTGCTGCAGTTCGACGCGTGGGTGCGCACCATGCAGGCGCGCTATGCGTGGCTGCCGCCGCTGCTGGTGCTGCGCTATGCGCGCGCATATGGCACGCGGATTCATACGCTGCTGTGCGACCGCACCGATGTGGCGGACATGGGCGAGCAGATCGCGCCGGGGTTGTTCGCGACGGAGGTGGAGTATCTGCGCCGCTACGAGTGGGCGCGGACGGCGCAGGATATTTTGTGGCGGCGTTCCAAACTGGGCTTGCATCTGCCGGCCGATACCGCCGACAAGCTGCAGGATTGGTTGAACGCCAATCCGATGCAGCGTACGTGATGGTGGATCGGCGCCTGGTTATTCGTAGGCGCCTAGGCGGCGCTGTTCCTCTGGGGTGAAGCTTGCATCGCGCAGGCGTTGTAGCGCGGCGTCTTTCTGTTGCGCCGGTTGCGCCAGCAATGTCGCACGCTGCGTTTGATAGGCGCCGATGCGGGCTTTCCACGCCGCCTCGTCGCGGTCGACGTCGGCCAGGCGCGCTGCCGCCTCCGGCGAAAACGCCGCCGCGCGCACGCTGTAGACCTCATTGTCGCCCGCACCGCCGGCCCGCAGCCGCGCCACGGATTCCTCCAGACGGATGATTTTTGCGGGCGCCTCGCGCTCCTCGCGCAAGGCCGGCGGCATGCGCCGGTCCAGCTCCGCCACTTTGGCCTGTTTCTGTTCCGCGCTCAAGGTCTTGTCGACGTCCACCTCCAGCCGCGCCACCGCGTCGTCGTCCGCGATATCGGTCGCGCCGAACAGGCCTGCGCTTTGCTCGGGCGTGAAATACGTCGAACGCAGGGCGCGCATCGCCGCCAGCCGCGCGCGCACCGAGCGCGCCACGTCGCCCGACGGCGCCAGCGTCGATTCGACGCCCGCCAGCGCCTGTTTATAGGCCAGGTAACTTGACAGCAGCTGTTTGGCCTGCCGCGCCGGTCCGGGCTTGAGGCGCCGATCGAGCTCCCGCTCGATCTCCGTCCGGATCGCGTCCAGGCCCTTCTCGCCGAGCCCCGCCAGATAATAGTCGAACAGATGCCCGAGTTCCGCGTCGACCACCAGCTGGTCGCCGGCCAGCGTCTTGATGTCGCCGTCCGGGCGCGTGCCTTCCATCGACGGCACGAACGCGAAGGGGGCGGAACCTGGCTCTCGCATCTGCGGCGGGGCGGGCGTCGCCTCGTCGCGGCTGAAATACAGCACGCAGCCGGCCAGCAGCAGGGCGGCGATCCCGGCTCTCTTCACGTTCGTGTGCATGCCGCGCTCCTAGAGGCCCAGGCCCTGCAGGCGGTTGGCCTGCTGGCGGAACACCGTCACCGGACTGGTTTCGAACAGGCTGACCAAGCCGGCCGTCTGGTTGATTTCGTCGAGGTGGTTCATTGCGTAGTCGTCGCGGATCACGCGGCCGAGATGACTTGAGCAGCTGGCGACCAGGCCATCGTTTTTCTCGCCGTTGAAGGCCAGCGCCGTCAGCGCGAGCGGCGCGTCGAGCGGATCGAGCACGTTGGTGAGCTGTTTGCCGCCGCTCCAGGAGAAGTAGTAGACGCCGCGCTCTTGATACGCGCCTTCGCCGCAGGCCGACAACGGCACGCCCTCCGGATGGCGGGCGTTGAACGCCAGCGAGCCGGCGGTGGTGAGCGACGTCATGGCCGCCCTGGCGTCCTGCGGCTTGCCGGTGTTGTTCGACACGATGCTCATCAGATTGGCGACCGCACCGAGCACCACGGTGCTGGCGCCGGGAGCGTTGTCCATCAGGATATCGGCCACCTTCGAGCCCTTGTTCACGCCGCCCACGCTGGTGACCGAGGCCACCAGGTCGGGCCTGACCGAGGCCACGTAGCGGGCCGTCGGACCGCCGTGGCTATGTCCGATCAGGTTGACCTTGGCCGCGCCGGTGACCGCCAGGATTTGCTTGACCTGGGTGAGCATCTGCTCGCCGCGCACCTCGGTGCTGTTGGCGGCGGAGACGGTCGTTACGTAGACCTTGGCGCCCCCGCTGCGCAGGGCGGAGGTGATACCGTAAAAATATTCAAGCGGTCCGACGCTCTCGAAGCCCAAAAAGCCGTGCACCATCACGATCGGATACTTGGTTTGGGTGTAGCCGGCGGCCCAGGACGGCGCGGGCAGGGCGGTGATGGCGATGAGGGCTATTGATACGTATTTCCAGAAGCGATTCTTCATTTTGTCTCCGTTAGTTATTTTTTAGGAAATGAGAAGCTGTCGCCGGCGCCATGATCGAAAACAAAGCAAGCGCTCGGTGATGGAATGTAGCACCCTTATTTGGAGAAAGCATGACGCGGCGCAATAACGTGGTAAAAACAATGAAGCAAAAAAAATGCCGTCCGGTACGAACCGGACGGCATTTGCCTGTGTAAGCGCTTGGCTAAGCGGGCGGTTACTTCACGCCGTGCATCAGCTTTTGAATCAACGGCGCGATGAGGAACAGCAGCACGCCGCCTGCCATCAGCGAGTAGAAGCCGAAGGTGTAGCCGGACAGCGCCGACGTCACCGACATGCCGCTTTCGCCGGACACCGCCGAGGCGAAGATGCCCGACAGGTTGTTGCCGATACCGGTCGACAGGAACCAGCCGCCCATGCCCAGGCCGACCAAGCGCGTCGGCGCCAGCTTGGTCACCATCGACAGGCCGATCGGCGACAGGCACAGCTCACCGATCGATTGCAGGACGTAGACCATGAACAGGGTCCAGAACGGGATTTTGTTGTCGATATTGACCAGCATCGACAGCGCGTACATCAGCAGGCCGAAGGCGGCGCCATTGAACAGCAGGCCCAGGCCGAACTTGCGCGGGATCGACGGGTTCTTGTTGCGCATGGCGACCCAGATGAAGGCGATCAACGGCGCGAAGGTGATGATCGCCAGCGAGTTCACGGTCTGGAACCACGCCACCGGGAAGGTCCAGTTGAACATTTCGCGGTCGACGATTTTCTCGGCCAGGAAGGTGAACGAGCTGCCGGCCTGTTCGAAGAACATCCAGAACATGATATTAAAGAAGAAGATCAGCAGCATGGCGATGACGCGGTCGCGCGCGACCTTGCCGTTCTTGATCCCCTCGACCATCAGCATGATCGCCAGCAGGATGAATAGCACCGTCAACACGGCCTGCAGGCTCTTGGCGCCGGCGGCGAGCAGCATGTAGACCACCGGGATCACGCACAGCGAGCCGAGGACCACGTACACCAAGCGTTTCGGATCGCTGGTCTGCGCGTCCGGGGCGCCGATGCCTTGCAGCTTGCGGCGGCCGATGAAGAACCACACAAGGCTGATCAACATGCCGACGCCGGCCGACATGAACACCACTTTGTACGCGGGCATGCCGTTGGTGCCGAAGACCGCAGTGGCGAGCCACTCGGTCAGTACCGGGGCGACCATCGCGCCGGAGTTGATGCCCATGTAGAAAATGGTGAAGCCGGAGTCGCGGCGGGTGTCGCCGGTGGAGTACAGCTTGCCGACCATGGTCGAGATGTTCGGCTTGAACATGCCGTTACCGACGATGATGGTGGCCAGGCCAAGCTTGAACACCGTCTGGTCGGGGAAGGCGATCATGAACAGGCCGGCGGCCATGAAGGCCGCGCCGACCAGGATGGAGCGCTGGTATCCCAGCACGCGGTCGGCGACATAGCCGCCGAACAGCGCGGCGGCGTAGACCAGCGCCAGGTAGGAGCCGTAGACCAGGTTGGCGGCCGATTCGCCGGACGAATCGCCGTTATAGAATTGCGCGACGACGTAGAGCACGAGCGCCCAACGGATGCCGTAGAAAGCGAAACGC
The DNA here is from genome assembly GCF_979254035.1 of Duganella sp. AC237. Classification (NCBI taxonomy): domain Bacteria; kingdom Pseudomonadati; phylum Pseudomonadota; class Betaproteobacteria; order Burkholderiales; family Oxalobacteraceae; genus Duganella; species Duganella sp. AC237. The sequence goes on from NZ_CEEDEW010000003.1 coordinate 3,023,833, forward strand.
TCCCAGAATTCGGTCATGAACAACATCCAGAGCGGGGCCGGGTGGCCCATGATCTGTTTGAACTCGGGAATGGCAACTTCCGTGTTGGTGGTGGTAGCACCGCTCATGCGGCTTCTCCTAATTTATGATCGATGAAAAGTGTCTCCGGCTCCCTTGTGGGGGGCCAAATTGGGCGCCATTTTAATCTACAAACGCGACGTGACGCACTTTTTGAGGCAACCGCTGCAAGATTGTGTCATTTGTGATAATAAATCCCGAATCGGCCGGGAATAATTGCAGCGCACAATCTCCGCCCCGAAGATTGCCGAGTTGTCGTATATTGGCATTGCAGGCCTACTACGTGACATCGAATCTGAATAAGGATTTACGCAACATGGAACATGACGTTATCGATACTTTGATTTCGCCCGAAGGACAGCTGGAGATCCTGTCGAAGGCGGAAGTGAACAAGCTGCTCGACACTAGCCAGGGCGGCCTATATAACGTCTTCCGCAATTGCGCACTGGCCGTGCTCAATTGCGGCAGCACCATCGACGACGGCAAGGAGCTGCTGGAGCGTTACGAGTCCTTCTCGATCAGCATCGTGCAGCGCGAGCGCGGCATCAAGCTCGACATCAAGGGCGCGCCGGCGATCGCCTTCGTCGACGGCAAAATGATCAAGGGCATCCACGAACACCTGTTCGCGGTGCTGCGCGATATCGTCTTCGTCAGCAACGAGGTGACCGATACGCAGAAGTTCGACATGAACCGCACCGAGGACATCACCGACGCGGTCTTCCACATCCTGCGCAACGCGGGCGTGCTCAAGCCGATGCTGAACCCGAACCTGGTGGTGTGCTGGGGCGGACACTCGATCAACCGCGCCGAGTATAACTACTCGAAGGAAGTGGGCTATCAAATGGGCCTGCGTGATCTGGACATCTGCACCGGCTGCGGTCCGGGCGCGATGAAAGGCCCGATGAAGGGCGCCACCATCGGCCACGCCAAGCAGCGCCTGTCGCATGGCCGCTACCTGGGCATCACGGAACCGGGCATCATCGCCGCCGAATCGCCGAACCCGATCGTCAATGAACTGGTGATCATGCCGGATATCGAGAAGCGTCTGGAGGCGTTCGTGCGCACCGGTCATGGCATCGTCGTGTTCCCGGGCGGCGCCGGCACGGCCGAGGAGATCCTGTACATCCTGGGTATCCTGCTGCATCCGGATAACGCGGAGATTCCGTTCCCGCTGGTGTTCACCGGACCGGAGACGTCGCGCGAGTACTTCGTGCAGATTAACCAGTTTATCCTCGATACCTTGGGACCCGAGGCGCAGCAGCGCTACAAGATCATCATCGACGATCCGGAACTGGTGGCGCGCGAGATGCAGGCCGGGATCAAGCAGGTGCGCGAATTCCGCAAGAGCCGTAGCGACGCCTATTACTACAACTGGGGCCTGAAAATCGACCGCGAGTTCCAGAAGCCGTTCGCGCCGACGCACGAGAACATGCGCAATCTGAGCCTGCACAAGAACCAGGAAGTGCATCTGCTGGCGGCGAATCTGCGCCGGGCGTTTTCCGGTGTGGTGGCGGGTAACGTCAAGGACGAGGGCATCCGCGCGATCGAAAAATTCGGCCACTTCGAGATCCATGGCGACAAGGAGATCATGGGGCCAATGGACGCGTTGCTGGCGTCGTTCGTGGAGCAAAGCCGGATGAAGTTGGCGGGCAAGGCTTACACGCCGTGCTACCGGGTGATCCAGTAAAAAGGAGCGAAAATTGACAACTATAGATTGGGAAAGTCGCGGGAAGTCAGTATCCCAGTTGATCAAGGAATTGCAGTCTTTCGACGATCAGGGCATGGAGGTCCGCATTTCCATAAATGGTGGCGAATCTTCCGTTCCTATTTCGTTGGTGACGAAACGCAGCGGTAAATTCGCCGTATTGGAGAATCGTGAAGTAACCGCTAGTGTCCAGGTTCACAGGAGTGGCGTCGAGTCTGACATTTAGACACATCGTGAGCAGATGATCATAGTCTGGTAACGGGGCCAAGTCTTGACACCCGCTTCACAACGGCCGTGTTCGGTGAGGGCGGCCCTCGTGTCTCAAAAATGTGAGGCACTGTTCTTGGTATTCGTGATCTCGCCGATCGGCATTGCTTGGCGTGCCGAGTCGGCGAGGGCATTTCATCAGCAGGCGTAGGCCGCAAACAGCTGATAGCCGATCACGCCGGCCAGTCCCGATGGCCACGCCCCTCCATCTCCCGATCGATATAGAACGCCGCACTGACTAGCGCCAAGTGCGTGAACCCCTGCGGGAAATTGCCGATCAATTTCGCGCGCTCGTCGAATTCCTCGGCATATAGCTGCAGGTGATTCGCATACCGCAGCAGCTTTTCGAAGATCATCCGCGCCTCGTCCATGCGTCCGGCGCGCGCCAGGCATTCCACATACCAGAACGAACACGCCGAGAACGCGCCTTCCTTGCCCGGCAAGCCGTCGTCGCGCTTGTAGCGGTACACCATGCCGTCATCGGTGAGCCGTTTGCCGATAGCGTCCAACGTTGCGAGCCAGCGCGGATCGGTGGCGCCGACGAAGCGCACCAAAGGCATCAGCAACAAGGCCGCGTCCAGATCCTTGCCGCCGCGCTCCTCGACGAAATGCCCCAACTTCTCGTTCCAGAAATTGGACCAGATGTCATCGTGGATGGCGTTGCGCACTTTGATCCAGCGCGTGAACGGCGCCGCCAGCGAGCGTTTGCTGGCCAACCGTATCGCCCGGTCAATCGCCACCCAGCACATCAGCCGAGAATGCAAATGATGGCTCGGCGGGCCGCGCACTTCCCAAATGCCCGCGTCGGCCTCATTCCAGTGCCGGCACACATAGTCGATCACCCGGCAGGCTCCCTGCCAGCGGTCATGCGAAATCGCTTCACCGTACTTGTTACTGAGGTAGATCGAGTCCATTAACTCGCCGTAGATGTCGAGCTGCAGTTGCGTGACGGCGTCATTGCCGATGCGGACCGGCGCCGCGCCGCCATAGCCGGACAAGTGATCCAGCGAGCGTTCCGGCGCGATCTCTCCGCCGTCCAGCGCATACATCACCTGCAGCTGCCCGCCCTTGCTGGAGTGGAGCGCGCGGTCGCCCAGCCAGCGGTAGAAGTCCTTGGCTTCGTTGTGATAACCGAGCCGCATCAGCGCGTAGATCGAGAACGACGAGTCGCGTATCCACGCGGCGCGGTAGTCCCAGTTGCGCACACCGCCTTTGGCCTCCGGCAGCGCGAAGGTCGCGGCGGCGGCAATGGAACCATGGCGGCGCGACGTCAACAGCTTGAGCACCAGCGCCGAACGGGTGACGGCGTCGCGCCAACGCCCCTTGTAGGTCGATTGTGCCGCCCACGCGCGCCAGCGGACGATGGTGGCGTCGATCAGCTGGCCGATGGTGTCGGCGTCGGCCAAGTCTTCGTCCGGTTCGTCGAGCATGAAGGTGACACTCTGGCCGGCGCGCAGCACCACGTTGGCGCTCGCCTCGCCGTCAGCCTTAATAAAATCGGCGTCGCCGCTTAGGCGAATCGATGGATTGCCTTTGCCGGAAAAGATCACACTACCTTTTTTGATCGCTACAGACGGCACCACGCGCGCGTAGTCGTAGCGCGGCGCGCATCGCATGCGGATGGTGACGGTGCCGCGGGTGGCGGTCACCCGCCGCACCAGCCGCGTAGGGGTCTCGCCGACATCGGCCGTGTCGATCATCAGGTCGGTGATTTCGGCGCTGGCGTCGCTGCCCATCCAGCGGGTCAGCAGGACGTTGGTGTCCGGCAGGTACATTTGCACGATGCGCGGATCGTCGATTTCCGGCGTCAGTTCGAACACGCCGCCTTTTTCCGCATCGAGGAGCGATGCGAAGATGCTGGGACTGTCGAGGTTCGGCCAGCACATGTAGTCGATGGCGCCGTCGCAGGCCACCAGGGCGATGGTGCCAAGGTTGCCGATCACGCCGTGGTCGGCGATGTCACGTTCGGCGCGTTCCCGGGCCTTCGGGTTGATTTTGGCTGCCGATTTGCCTTTGGCGCCGGCGGCCATCAGCCGTTGTCCTCGAAGCCCGGATACAGCGACATGCCGCCATCGACGAACAGTGTGCTGCCGACCACGTAGTCCGCCAGGTCGGAGGCCAGGAACAACGCCGCGTTGGCGACATCCTCCGGCTTGCCCACGCGGCCATAGGGGATCAGCTTAAGCAGTTCCGGACTGCCGCCATCAGCGGTGACCTCCGCGTTGATCGGCGTCTTGATCGCGCCCGGCGCGATGGCGTTGATGCGGATTTTCTCGGGCGCGACCTCCTGCGCCATGGTTTCCATCAGCAGGTGCACGCCGCCCTTTGACGCCGCGTAGTTGACATGGCCTGCCCACGGAATGCGCTGGTGGACGGAACTCATGCAGATGATCTTGCCGAGCGCGCGGGAGACTTCGCGCTGGCCCTGTTTGCGGAACAGGCGCACCGCCTCGCGCATGCACAGGAATTGGCCGGTCAGATTGGTTTTGAGGACGCCTTCCCACTGGGCCAGGGTCATGTCGGCGCTGGGCGCGTCGTCCTGGCGGCCGGAGTTTGCCACCACGATATCGACGGTGCCGAAACGCTTGACGGCCGCGTCGAACAGGGCCAGCACGTCGGGTTCTTCGCCGACGTCGGCCTGCACCGCGATGGCCTGTCCGCCGTCGGCGGCGATCAGCGCGACCACTTCGTCGGCCTGGTCCTGGTGGCTGTGATAATTGACGACGACGTTGGCGCCGGCTTTGGCGAATGCCAGCGCGATGCCGCGTCCGAGTCCGGAATTGGCGCCGGTGACGATGGCGGTTTGATTTTGCAGCGTGAGTTGCATGGTGGGCTCATGGGTAGGGAAGTTAACCCATTCTAGGCCTGCCCGCAGATTCCTGCAGCGCGCCTATCATTTAGTAACGCTCCCACCGCACGCAAGCGGCAAATTCGCGGGCGAAAAAAAACCGCTCCGGGGAGCGGTTTTGCGGAGCGATTACTCTTCGCGGCGCAGGTGCGGGAACAGCAGCACGTCGCGGATATTCGGCGAGTCGGTGATGATCATCATCAGGCGATCGATGCCGATGCCGCAACCGCCGGCCGGCGGCATGCCGTATTCCAGCGCGCGGATGTAGTCGGCGTCGTAGAACATCGCCTCTTCATCGCCGGCGTCCTTGGCGGCCACCTGGGCCAGGAAGCGGGCCGACTGGTCTTCGGCGTCGTTCAGCTCCGAGAAGCCGTTGGCGATCTCGCGGCCAACCATGAACAGCTCGAAGCGCTCGGTGATGCCCGCTTCCGTGTCGGAGGCGCGCGCCAGCGGCGACACTTCGGCCGGGTAGTCGATGATGAAGGTCGGTTCCCACAGCTGCGCTTCGGCGGTTTCCTCGAACAGCGCCAGTTGCAGCGCGCCCAGGCCTGCGGTGGCGAACGGCTTGACGCCGAACTTCAGCAGTTCCTGCTTGATGAACTCAGCGTCCTTCAGCTGTTCCGGCGTGTAGCCCGGCGCGTACTTGTTGATCGCTTCGACGATGGTCAGGCGGTGGAAGGCCTTGGCCAGGTCCAGTTCCTTGCCGCCGTAGGTCAGGGTCGCGGTGCCGTGGGCGTCGATGGCGGCCTGGCGGATGATCTCCTCGGTGAAGTTCATGATCCACTTGTAGTCGGTGTAGGCCGCGTAGAACTCCATCATCGTGAATTCAGGATTGTGACGGATCGATACGCCTTCGTTGCGGAAGTTGCGGTTGATCTCGAACACGCGGTCGAAGCCGCCCACCACCAGGCGCTTCAGATACAGCTCGGGCGCGATACGCAGGAACATCTGCATGTCCAGCGCGTTGTGGTGGGTGATGAAAGGCTTGGCCGCCGCGCCGCCAGGGATGGCGTGCAGCATCGGCGTTTCCACTTCCATGAATTCGTTCTTTTCCATGAAACGGCGCATCGACGAAATCGCGGCGGTGCGCGCCTTGAAGGTGCGGCGCGTTTCCTCGTTCATGATCAGATCGACGTAGCGCTGGCGGTACTTGGTCTCCTGGTCGGCCAGCCCGTGGAATTTGTCCGGCAGCGGGCGCAGCGACTTGGTGATCAGACGCAGTTCGCTGACCTTGATGGTCAGTTCGTCGGTCTTGGTCTTGAACAGCGTGCCGACCACGCCCAGGATGTCACCCAGGTCGTAGTGGTGCAGCGCGGCCATCGCGGCTTCGCCGGTCAGGTCCAGCGTGGCGTAGATCTGGATGCGGCCATCGGCTTTGGCGCCGGACGAATCCTGCAAGGTGGCGAAAGCGGCCTTCTTGCCGGCTTCGCGCTTGAGCATCATGCGGCCCGCCAGTACCACGTTGACCGGATTGGCTTCCAGCTCTTCGCGGGACTTCTCGCCATACTGCGCGTGCAGGTCGGCCGCCTTGTGCTCCGGTTTGAAGTCGTTCGGGAAGGCGATGCCGTGTTCGCGGATGGCTGCCAGCTTGGCGCGGCGCTCGGCGATGATCTTGTTCTCGTCCGGCGGGGTGGCTGCTTGTTCTTGAAGATCCGTAGTCATGGTCTGTTTCTAGGTTGAGGTAATGATTAGTTGGTGGTCGCGTCGTCGAGCACATAGGGCTCGGAGGCGAACAGCGCCTCGATATCGAGCTCGCTGAAGTCGCGCGCCACGGCGATGACGTTGTCGTATTCGGCGAAGGCTTCGGCCGGCAGGGTGGTGGTCAGCACCACCGCGCGCATGCCGGCGCGGCGGGCCGCCTCCACGCCCAGCGGCGCGTCTTCGAAGACGATGCTGTTGGCGGGCAGGGCGCCGGCGCGCTCGGCGGCGAGCAGGAACACGTCCGGATTCGGCTTGCCGCGCGCCACATCGGCCGCGCCGGCGATGGCGTCGAACTGCTTGCGCAGATCCAGGCCGTCCAGCGTGAAGGCGATGTTCTCGTTCGGCGCGGCGGTGGCCACGGCCAGCTTGATGCCGGCGTTTTTGGCGGCGGCGATGAACAGGTCGAAGCCCTTGGTCACCGCCAGGTGCGGCGCGTAGAGCTCGCGGTACAGCGATTCCTTCTCAAAATCGAGCGCCGCGCTTTCTTCCCTGGTCAGGTGGTCGCCCAGGTAGGTGCGCATGATTTCATGGCCCTGGCGGCCGGCCGTGTCGCGGAAGAACGCGTCCGGGTCCAGCGTCTGGCCGCGACGCTCGAAGAAGGCCAGCCACGACTTGGTGTGGAAGGCCATGTTGTCGACGATGGTGCCGTCCATGTCGAAGATGAACGCGCGCTGTGATGAAGAAGTCATTGGAGCTGTCATTAAAATCAAACGCCTTGTTTGAGCGAAGCGGAGATGAAGTCGTCCAGGTCGCCGTCCAGCACGCCCTTGGTGTTACCGGTCTCGAAGTTGGTGCGCAAATCCTTGATGCGCGACTGATCGAGCACGTAGGAACGAATCTGGTGGCCCCAGCCGACGTCGGTCTTGGAGTCTTCCAGTTTCTGCTGCTCGCTCATGCGCTTGCGCAGCTCCATCTCGTACAGCTTCGCCTTCAGCATTTCCATCGCCTCGGCCTTGTTGCGGTGCTGCGAGCGGTCGTTCTGGCACTGCACCACGATACCCGACGGGCCGTGCGTCAGACGGACGGCGGAATCGGTCTTGTTAATGTGCTGACCACCGGCGCCGGACGCGCGGTAGGTATCGATGCGCAGGTCGGCCGGGTTGATCTCGATATCGATCGAGTCATCCACTTCGGGATAGACGAACAAGGACGTGAACGACGTGTGGCGGCCGTTGGCCGAGTCGAACGGCGACTTGCGCACCAGGCGGTGCACGCCGGTCTCGGTGCGCAGGAAGCCATAGGCGTAGTCGCCTTCGACCTTGATGGTGGCGGTCTTGATGCCGGCCACCTCGCCGTCGGACTGCTCCATGATCTCGACCTTGAAGCCTTTGCGTTCGGAGTAGCGCAGGTACTGGCGCAGCAGCATCGAGGCCCAGTCCTGGGCTTCGGTGCCGCCGGCGCCGGCCTGGATGTCGATGAAGCAGTTGTTCGGGTCCATCGGATTGTTGAACATCCGGCGGAATTCCATGCCTTCGATGACCTTGCGCACTTCCTCGGCGTCGGCGATCAGCGCTTCGAGCGTGTCGTCGTCGCCTTCTTCCTTGGCCATGGCGAACAGGTCGCTCATGTCTTTGAGGTCGGTGTCGGCCTTGGTCAGCGCGCTGACGATCGCCTCCAGCGATTTTTTCTCTTTACCGAGGTCCTGGGCCTTTTTCGGGTCGTTCCAGACCGTCGGGTCTTCGAGTTCTTCGTTTACTTGTTCGAGTTTCTCTGACTTTTTATCGAAGTCAAAGATACCTCCGTAGTTCGGCTTCGCGCGTGGTCAGATCGGCGAGCAGGGCGGAGAGGGCGTTGATGCGTTCGGCTTCCATGTTTTCTTCTTCTCTAGGCTGAAATCAAACCTTGGATTATACCGGATGAGGGGTCTTGCCGGGCGCTTGTCTGTCGGCGCCGGGAAAAAGCGCCCCGCGAAATGCCCGGCGGGCACGGCTCTTGCATACCGGCAGTTACGGTCAAGTTGTAAAATACTGACATTTCAGTCATAGGCGGTATAAAATATGCACCCATTCGGTGGTGTGTATTGATTTAGAGAAATACTCCACGCCTCCCGTTCTCCGGCCCAAAACATTGCCAGTTCATATATCGACATCTATGCGCGCGTCCATCGTCCTGCCTCTTTTGCTGATCGGCTGCGGCAGCCTGCCACCGCACGGCCCGACGCCGGTCGGCACCGAGGCCACGCTGGCGCTGCTGGAGACGACGGACCTGCACGCGAACGTGCTCGGTTACGACTACTACAAACTCAAGGCCGATCCGTCGATAGGGCTGGAGCGCACCGCTACCCTGATCAAGCAGGCGCGCGCCGAATTCCCCAACAACCTGCTGCTCGATAACGGCGATGCGCTGCAAGGCACGGCGCTGGCCGACTACCAGGCGCTGGTCGCCCCGGTCGGCTGCGACCAGCCGCCGGCGATCTACAAGGCCATGAATCTGCTCGGTGTCGACGGCGCCGGCATCGGCAACCACGAATTCAATTATGGCCTGGCGTACCTGAACCAGGTCACCGGCAGCCATTTCGATGTCGACGGTGTCGCCCCCGACGCGCCGCGCTGCGCCGGTCCCGCGTTCCCGATCGTGCTGGCGAATATCTACAGCGCCCGCACCCGGCAGCCGCTGTTCGCGCCCTACAGCATTCTCACGCGCCAGATCGCCGCCACCGGCCCGGATGGGAAGCCGGTGACGGCCACCATCAAGGTCGGCATCATCGGCTTCGCACCGCCGGGCATCCTGTCGTGGGACAAGCACTGGCTGGACGGTAAAGTCTATGCCGAAGGCGTGCGCGAAACGGCGTTGAAGTACATTCCGCAGATGCGCGCGCAGGGCGCCAATCTGGTGGTGGCGATCTCGCACGGCGGGCTCGATGGCGCTCCGTACACGCCGGAGATGGAAAACGCCAATTACTATCTGGCGCAGGTGCCGGGTGTCGACGCGATGCTGATCGGCCACGCGCACCAGCAGTTCCCCAACGCGGCCAGCACCGTCGACTCTTTCAACTTGCCCGGCGTGGACACGGCCAAGGGCACCGTGCAAGGCGTGCCCGCCGTGATGGCCAGCTTGTGGGGCAAGCACCTGGGCGTGATCGGCCTGCGCCTGAAGTATGACGGCAAGGCCTGGGTGGTCGACAAAAGCCGCACCACGGTCGAAGCGCTCGGCACGCGCAACGCCGACCGCACTTACGTCGCCGCCGATCCGGCGGTCGGCGCGCTGATCGCCGACGAGCACGAGGCGACCATCCGCTATGTGAAGGCGCCGATCGGCACCAGCGACTTCCGCATGTCGTCGTATTTCGCCGATGCCGGCGACGTCAGCGCCATCCAGCTGGTGAACCAGGCACAGACCGACTACGTGGTGAACTACGTCAAGGCCAACCTGCCCAGGTACGCGGCCTTGCCGGTGCTGTCGATGGCGTCGCCGTTCAAGGCCGGCGCGGCGGGCGTGGGCGACTACACCGACGTCAAGGCCGGCGGCGTGGCGCTCAACAACGCGGCCGACCTGTATTTGTATCCGAACGCGCTGCACGCCGTGAAGCTGGACGGCGCCGGGCTCAAAGCCTGGCTGGAGAAGTCGGCCGAGCGCTTCAACCGCATCGATCCCGCCAGCGGCGCGCAGCAGGAGCTGGTCAATTCGTCCTTCTCCAGCTTTAACTTCGATATGCTGACCAGCGCCGACGTCAGTTACCGGATCGACGTGACCAAGCCGGCCGGCCAGCGCATCGTCGCATTGCACTATAAAGGTGCGCCGATCGCACCGTCGCAGGAGTTCCTGGTCGCGACCAATAACTACCGCGCCAGCGGCGGCGGCAATTTCCCCGGCCTCGATGGCGGCAAGACGGTGCTCGAGGCGCCGGACAGCAGCCGCGATGTGCTGATTTCCTATATCAAGCAGGCCAAGACCCTGACCCGCGCGCGCAATGGATCGACCCGGAGCTGGCGTTTCGTCCCCGTGACGACCAAGGGCGCGGTGGTGTTCCACGCGCCGCCCAATATGATCGAACTGGCCAGGGAGGCGCGGCTGACAGGGGTCTCGCAGATCAAACCGGATGATGGCGGCGGCAAGGGATTCGCCCTGTACGCCATCGACTTGTCGAAGCAAGTGGAGGACCGATGATGTCTGGCATGCGAAAAATATGTGCGGTACTGGCGTTGCTGGCGGCGGCTACGGGTACAGGCTCCGGCCCGGCCAGCGCCGCTCCGGTGGACGAGGCACGCCTTTACCTGCGCGGCGGGCAGGGCGCCAGTGTCGATTTGCCGAAGGCGTTCTCGCTGTTCTCCGGCGCGGCCAAGGCCGGCGATCCTCAAGCCGCTTATTATCTAGGAATGATGTACCAGAACGGCATGTCCGTTCCGCGCGACGCCAAGGCGGCCGCGTACTGGCTGCAGTTCGCCGCCAACCGCCAGATGCCGGCGGCGATGTTCGCGCTGGCGAATCTGTATCTGAGCGGCGACGGCGTCAAACGCGACGAGCAGGCCGCGCGCCGCCTGATCGAAAAGGCCGCCGATCTTGAGTATCCGGATGCGGTGATGGCGATGGCCATCGGCCTGCGCGACGGCTCCATGGGTTTCGAGCGTAACGAGGCGCTGGCCGAGACGCAGATGCGGTTCGCCAACCGCGCCCTGAAGCAGAAGTCCACCGGCGGCATGTAGCATCCGGCGGCGCGGCGCATCGTCAACCTTCGCCGCCATCTTCTCCCCGTCGTTCCTTACTGCTTGCTTACACGCGGCGGGCCGCGCGCGTGCTGCAATGCCGCACATGTATCTGTTGCTGGCCCCCGTTGTCTCCCCTACAATGCCCCATCGATGGGGGCAACTTTCCAGCCCGTTTTCCAGCGTACGACTACTATAAAAACGTTGTAACAGGAGATGACAAATGGATTTCAAACTGAATTTGCTGGCCGCTGCATTGGTACTCGGTTTTTCTTCTTCCGCCATGGCGGCGGACCCCATCAAGATCGGCGTGGCCGGTCCGTTCACCGGCGGCTCGGCGCCGATGGGCGTGTCCATGCGCGACGGCGTCAAGCTGGCCGTGGCCGACATCAACGCCAAGGGCGGAGTGCTGGGCCGCCAGTTGCAGATCGTCGAGCGCGACGACGAAGCCAAACCGGAACGCGGCGTGCAGATCGCCCAGGAATTGATCAACAAGGAGAAGGTGGTCGCCACCGTCGGCTACATCAACACCGGCGTCGCGCTGGCGTCGCAGCGCTTCTACCAGGAAGCCAGGATCCCGGTCATGAACAACGTCGCCACCGGCTCGATCATCACCAAACAGTTCGCCGACAAGCCGGAGAACTACATCTTCCGCAACGCCGCCAACGACCAAATCCAGTCGCAGATGATCATCCAGGAGGCGGTCGACAGCCGCAAGTTCAAGAAGGTCGCCATCCTGGCCGACTCCACCAACTACGGCCAGCTGGGCCGCGAGGATCTGGAGAAGGCGCTCGATAAAAAGGGCATGAAGGCCGTCGCCACCGAAAAATACAATATCAAGGACGTCGACATGACGGCCCAGCTGCTCAAGGCTAAGCAGGCCGGCGCCGAAGTGGTGCTCACCTACGGCATCGGCCCGGAGCTGGCGCAGATCGCCAACGGCATGGAAAAGCTGAACTGGAAAGTGCCGATGATCGGCAGCTGGACGCTGTCGATGGGGAACTTCATCGACAACGCCGGCAAGAACGGCAACGGCACCCGCATGCCGCAAACCTTCATCCAGGAGGCCACCACGCCCAAGCGCAAAGCCTTCATCGACGCCTACGTGAAGGCCTACAATCCACCGGGCGGGCGCATGCCGTCGCCGGTGTCGGCCGCCCAGGGCTACGATTCGATCTTCCTGCTGGCCGCCGCCATCAAGCAGGCCAATTCCACCGAGGGACCGAAGATCAAGGCCGCGCTGGAAAACCTCAGCGAGAAGATCGACGGCGTCGTCACGTCGTACAACAAGCCATTCAGCAAGGATAACCACGAGGCCATCACCGCCGACATCACCGTCTTCGGTGAAGTCAAGGACGGTAAAGTCATTCCGGTCAAGTGAGGTAATTAAGGCGACGCATCGTCACCGGCCAGTCTTGAGCGTTCAAGGCTGGCCTTTTTCTCGTGTTCTCACCGTGGTGGACATCATGGAAATCCTGTTACAACTCGTCTTCAGCGGCATCGCGCTCGGCATGATCTACGCCGTCATCGCGTTCGGCTACCAGCTCACGTTCGCCACCTCCGGCACGCTCAACTTCGGCCAGGGCGAATCGCTGATGCTCGGCGCGCTGGTGGGCCTCAGCCTGGTCGGCACCATCCACGGCGGTCCTTACATGAGTTATCTGTTGATGGTCCCCCTGGTGATCATCTTCGGCGCTCTGCAAGGCATGTTCGTCGAATGGATAGGCGTGCGGCCGGCGATTAAGATCAAGTCGGAATTCGGCTGGATCATGTCGACCATCGCGCTGGCCATCATCTTCAAGAACGTGGCCGAGAATATCTGGGGCAAGGACGACCTCACGTTCCCGTCGCCGCTCAGCTCCACGCCGTTCCAGATCTTCGGCGCCAACGTGCAGCCGATGCAGGTGGCGGTCATCGTCGGGGCGCTCGCCATCATGGCGGCGGTCGAAATCTTCAACCGCAAATCGATCTACGGCAAGGCCGTCGTCGCCACCTCCAACGACCGTGACGCGGCGGGACTGATGGGCATCAACACCAGTATGGTGATCACGTTCTCGTACGCGCTGTCGTCGGCCACCGCCGCTTTCGCCGGCGTGCTGGTGGCGCCGCTGACCCTGACCGGCGCCACCATGGGCGCCTCGCTCGGCCTCAAGGCCTTCGCCGTCGCCATCATCGGCGGCCTGACCTCCGGTGTCGGCGCCATCGTCGGCGGCCTGCTGTTGGGGATCACCGAAACCACCGCCGGCTACTACATCTCGACCGGCTACAAGGACGTGCCGGGATTGTTGTTGCTGCTGCTGGTACTCGCCATCAAGCCGTCCGGCCTGTTCGGCAAAGCCGCCATCAAAAAGGTCTGACCCATGAACAAGACGATCGTCGCGGCAAGCGTGGTGGGCCTGGCGGTGCTGGCGCTGTATCCGGTGCTGATACCCAACCCGTACTACATTCATCTTTTCGAAACCATACTGATATACGCGATCCTGCTGTTCGGGCTCGATATCGTGGTCGGCTACACCGGGCAGGTGTCGCTCGGCCACGCCGGCTTGTTCGGCATCGGCTCCTATGTCACCGGGGTGCTGGTGTTCAAACTGGGCGCGCCGTTCTGGATCGCGATGCCAGGCAGCGTGCTGGGGGCGGCGTTGTTCGGCGCGGTGCTGGCGCTGCCGGCCCTGCGCGTGACGGGCCCGTACCTGGCGATGGTGACGCTGGCATTCGGCACCATCATCCAGATCCTGATCAACGAGATGACCTTCCTGACCGAAGGGCCGATGGGACTGAAGTTGTCCAAACCGGAGATCCTCGGCCACAAGCTGGATGAAGTCGAGTACTACTACATGTGCGCCGCGCTGATGGTGGTCTCGCTGGTGGTCGTGCACCGGATATTGAAGTCCAACCTGGGCCGCGCCTTCGAAGCGCTGCGCGACAGCCCGATCGCCTCCGACTGCATGGGCGTTTCGGTGTACCGCTACAAGGTTTATGCCTTCATCATCAGCGCCGGTTTCGCCGGGCTGGCGGGCAGCCTTTACGCGTATTCGGAGGAATACATCTCGCCCAACACCTACAACTTCGAACTGACCATCCTGTTCCTGCTGGCCGTGATCATGGGCGGCCGCAAGACCCGGTCGGGGGCGCTGATCGGGGCGCTGATCGTGGTCATGCTGCCCAGCCTTCTGGCGGATATCGAGTTGTTCCGCAAGATCGCCGTCATTGCGGCGGTGCTGGGCGTGATCGGTTCGGCGTTCATGCTGGCGAAGAAGCGCGCCACCCTGCGCGGCGTGCTGGTGCCGCTGGTGGCGACGATCGGCATGGCCGCCTTCTCGTTCAAGCTGGAGAACATCGTCGACTGGCGCCTGACCATCTTCGGTTTGATGACGCTGTTCGTCGTCTACTATCTGCAGGATGGCATCGTCGGCTTCCTGAAAAGCTTGCTGGGCAAGGGAGCGGTGCACGCCAAGGCGGTGCAGGCCAGCGGCGCGGAGGCGTTCGCGCGTGCCGAGGGTGGCAACGCCGGCGAAACGCTGCTCGATGTGAACCAGATCCTGATGCAGTTCGGCGGTTTGAAGGCGCTCAACCAGGTCGACATGCACGTGATCCAGGGCTCGGTGCACGGTTTGATCGGCCCCAATGGCTCGGGCAAGAGCACGATGATGAACGTGCTGACCGGGATCTACAAGCCGACCGCCGGCCAGGTCAGGTTCTCCGGCGCGGTGATCTCGGGCCGCACGCCGTCGCAGATCGCGCTGGGCGGCGTCGCCCGCACGTTCCAGAACGTGCAGCTGTTCGGCGAGATGACTGCCACCGAAAATGTGCTGGTCGGCCTGCACAACACCTTCAAGTCGAATGTGCTGGACGTGATGCTGCAAACGCCGCGCTACAAACGAGAGGAGCGCGCCGCGCGCGACCGCGCAGCCAGCATATTGGAGTTCGTCGGGCTGACGGCGATGGCCAACGAGGAGGCGCGCAACCTCCCGTACGGCAAACAGCGGCTGCTGGAGATCGGCCGCGCGCTCGGACTCAGTCCGCGCCTGCTGCTGCTGGACGAACCGGCGGCCGGCCTGACCGCGCCGGACATCAAGGAGCTGATGGCGATCATCCGCAAGATCCGCGACCACGGCATCACCATCATCCTGATCGAGCATCACATGGACGTGGTGATGGCGCTGTCCGACACCGTCACGGTGCTGGACTTCGGCCAGAAGATCGCCGAGGGGGCGCCGGCGGCGGTGCAAAGCGATCCGAAAGTGATCGAAGCCTACCTCGGTGGGAGCAGCGAAGAACATGGCGGCCCGGCGGCGCCGGTCGTACACTAATCGAGGACAGACATGCTATCGATCTCCAATCTGCACGCCGCCTACGGCAAAGTCGAAGTCCTGCACGGCATTTCGCTGGACGTCCCCAAGGGCAAGCTGGTGACCCTGATCGGTTCCAACGGCGCCGGCAAAACCACCACCATGCGCGCCATCTCCGGCATGATCAAGCCGAAAGGCGGCAAGGTTACCTTGGACGGCAAGGACATCACCGGCTTCGACTCGCACCGGATCGCCCGCGCCGGCCTGGCGCATTCGCCTGAGGGGCGGCGGGTGTTTGCCTCGATGACGGTGACGGACAACCTGCTGCTCGGCGCTTTTCCGCGCTTCACGCGCGCGCGGCCCAAGGGCGACATCAAGCACGACCTGGAAAAGGCGCTGGAGCTGTTCCCGCGCCTGAAGGAGCGGCAGGGGCAACTGGCCGGCACCTTGTCCGGCGGCGAGCAGCAAATGCTGGCGATGGCGCGCGCCATCATGCTCAACCCGGACGTGGTGCTGCTGGACGAACCGTCGATGGGGCTGGCGCCGATCCTGGTCGAGGAGGTGTTCCGCATCATCCTGCGCCTGAAGTCGGAAGGGGTAACGATGCTGCTGGTCGAGCAGTTCGCCGCCGCCGCGCTGAACGTGGCCGATTACGGCTATGTGCTGGAGAACGGCAGTATCTCGGTGCACGGCCCGGCCGAGAGCCTGAAGACCGATCCGAAGGTCATCGCCGCTTACCTGGGCGGCGGCCATTGAGTCGATATTCTAACGGAAGTGAATCTGGGTATTATTACGTATATTTCAGTGATAATGTGAGATTTGGTGAGAATTAATATAAATACACCATCCTTAAAATACGGTGTTATTTAGCTTGTTACAGGAAATTTTTAATTAATTAATATATTGCCCTATAGAAATTGCGAAGATATAATTCGCAATCACAATTTCCTTAGGGCAACAAATGCAACAGCAATCCAGGTTGCTCCGCAGTGCGATCCTGTTGAGCTGCATCATGTGCGGCGCCGCGCAGGCGCAAAACCAGGCCGACATCGCGGCCCAGCAACTGCTGCGCCAGCAACAGCGTGACAGGGCGCTTACCGACCAGGCCGAGGAGGCGCGTCCGGACGTGCGCCTGCCGCGCACGCCAGCGCGGACCGACGCCTATCCCGCCGGCGAAACGACGTGCTTCCCGATCAACACCATCGTCCTGACGGGCGAGGGCGCGCTGCAATTCGCCTGGGCGCTCAAGGCGGCGGACGACGCCATCGGGCTATGCCTTGGCAGCGCCGGCATCAATGCCGTCCTCGGCAAGGTGCAAAACGCGCTGGTCGGCGCCGGCTACGTGACCTCGCGCGTGCTGGCCGCGCCACAGGATCTGCTGGCCGGCAGGCTGGAACTGGCGCTGGTGACCGGCCGCGTGCGCGACGTGCGCTTTGCCGCCCCGGCCGACCGGAACGGACCCACGTGGCGCACCGCCGTGCCGGCCCGGCCGGGCGACATCCTCAACCTGCGCGACATCGAACAGGCCTTGGAAAACCTCAAACGCGTACCGACCGCCGAGGCCGATATCGACATCGTGCCGGGCGAGCTGCCGGGCGAAAGCGACCTCGTGATCAAATGGCGCCAGGCCGCGCCGGTGCGCCTGAGCTTGTCCGCCGACGACAGCGGCAGCGATTCGACCGGCAAGTACCAGGGCGGCGCCACCGTGTCGCTGGACAATCTGATGGGCTGGCACGAGCTGGCCTATGTCACCGTCGGCCGCGACTTGCCGGCCGGCGGCAATGCCGGCGCCGCCGGCGACCACGGCACGCGCAACTACGCCGCGCATTATTCGATGCCCGCCGGCTACTGGCTGCTCTCACTTAACGCCAGCCACTACCGCTACCACCAATCGATCGCCGGAGCCAATCAAAGCTATATCTATAGCGGCACCAGCGACAACGTCGACGTCAAACTGGCCCGCGTGCTCTACCGCGATGCCGCCCGCAAGAGCACGGCGGCGTTGCGCCTGTACCAGCGCCGCAGCAACAACTACATCGACGATACCGAAGTGCAGGTGCAGCGGCGCCGGATGGGCGGCTTCGAGCTGAGCCTGGCGCACAAGGAGTTCATCGGCGAGGCCACGCTCGACGCCAGCCTGGCGTACAAGCGGGGCACGCACATGTTCGGCACGCTGCCGGCGCCGGAAGAGGAATTCGACGAGGGCACCGCGCGCCCGGCCATCGTCAACGCCGAGCTCGGCTTTGGGCTGCCGTTCGCCGTGGGCGGCGCCAAGCTGCAATACCAGGCCAGCGCGCGCGCGCAATGGGCCCGCGCGCCCCTGATTCCCCAAGACCGGTTCGCCATCGGCGGCCGCTACACCGTGCGCGGCTTCGACGGCGAATCGAGCCTGTCGGCCGACGCCGGCTGGCTGCTGCGCAACGATCTCAGCTTGGCGGTGGGCCAGGCCGCGCAGATCTACCTGGGCCTCGACTACGCCAAGGTCGGCGGCGCGCACTCGGCGCTGTTGCTCGGCGACAGCCTGGCCGGCGCTGCGCTGGGCTTTCGCGGCCAGCAGGGCGGCCTGCAGCTCGACATCTTCGCCGCCAAGCCGGTCCACCGGCCCGCATTTTTCCGTACCGCCTCGACCACCAGCGGTTTCAGCCTGAATTACCAGTATTAACCCCGTACGCCGGCTCAACCCCCGCCGGCAGAAAGCCTCACCATGAACAAGCTCTGCTATCGCATCGTCTTCAACAAACGCCGTGGCCTTTGCATGGCCGTGCAGGAAAACGCCAGCAGCCACGGCAAGGGCCGCGGCCAGAGCGGGCCGGCTGCGGGCGGGGCGCCCACCGGCTGGTCGGGCGGCATGGCGATGCGCCTGCGCACGCTGGCGCTGGCGCTGCTCGGGGCGTTCGGAGCTTACGGCGCGGGGCTCAATCCGGCGACTGCGCAGATCGTCGCCGATCCGAACGCGGCCGGCCGCCAGCAGGCGACGGTGCTCAACACCGCCAACGGCGTGTTGCAGGTCAATGTGCAGACGCCAAGCGCGGCCGGCGTGTCGCGCAACGTGTACAGCCGCTTCGACGTGCCCGCTTCCGGCGCGGTGCTGAACAACTCGCGCACGCAAGTGCAGACGCAGCTTGGCGGCTGGATCGACGGCAATCCGTGGATGGCCAAGGGGACGGCGCGGGTGATCCTGAACGAGGTCAACTCCAATACGCCGAGCCAGTTGCGCGGCTACATGGAAGTGGCCGGCACGCGCGCCGAAATGGTGATCGCCAACCCGGCCGGCATCGTCGTCGATGGCGCCGGCTTCATCAACGTCAGCCGCGCCACCTTGACCACCGGCGCGCCACTGATGAATGGCACCGATGGCGGCTTGACCGGCTACACGGTGCAGCGCGGGCTGATCAGCATCGAAGGCCAGGGCCTGGACGGGCGTCAAACCGACTACACGGTGTTGATCGCGCGTTCGCTGCAATTGAACGCCGGCGTCTGGGCCCAGAGGCTGGAGGTGGTGACCGGCGCCAACGCGGTGACGACGGCCGCCGCCGACGCCGCCGAGGCCACAGCCACCGTGGCGCCGATCGCCGGCGGCGGCGAGGCGCCGCGCTATGGCATCGATGCGGCGCTGCTGGGCGGCATGTATGCGAACAAGATCACGCTGATCGGCACCGAGGCCGGCGTCGGCGTGCGCAACGCCGGCAGCATCGGCGCGACGGCCGGCGAGCTGGTGGTCACTTCCGAGGGACGCCTGGAAAATACCGGCAGTATCGCCGCCAAACAGGCGTTGCTGCTGAAGGCGCGCGGCGGCGTCGGCAACAGCGGCAGCGTGTACGGCGAGGCGGCGGTGTCGATCTCGGCCGGCGCCCCGATCGAGAACAGCGCAACGGTCTATGCAGGCGCGGCGCTCGCGCTCGAGACGCCCGCCGCGCTGGTCAACAGCGGCACCATCGGCGCTACCGCCGGCTTGCAGATCGCGGCGGGCAGCCTGCGCAACAGCGGCATGCTCAGCAGCGGGACGCGCGCCAGCGTGACGGCGCAGGGCGACATCGACAACAGCCATGGCGTGCTACAGGCGCAAAGCCTGGCGCTGACCAGCGTCACCGGCGCGCTGGACAATCAGTCGGGCAAGATCGTGCAGAGCGGCGTCGCGGCGCTGGACATCGCTGCGGATTCGTTGCGCAATACGAATGGCGGCCAGGTGGGGGCGGCGCCGGTCGCCGCCGCTGGCGGCGGCAACGCCACGGACACCGGCGGCCCGGCCGGCGGGGCGGACACGGGCGCGGGTCCGGTCCCGACGCCAACGCCTGGCGCTGGCGCCAGCACCGATACCGCCGCCGGCAACGGCACAGGCGGCGCCGGCGCTCCCGCTCCCGCTCCCGCTCCCGCTCCAGCAACGATTCCAGACGGCTACCTGCGCGTCGCCAACGCCATCAACAACGATGCCGGTCAAATCATGTCCGGCGGCGATATCGGCCTGGCCGTTCGCGCGCTGGACAACCTCGGCGGCCAGCTCAACCTGTCGTCGCTGTCGGTCGATGGCGGCGCGTTCAGCAACCGCTCGGGCACCATCAGCGTGCTGCGCGATTTCACGCTGCGCACCGGCGCGTTCGACAATCACGGCGGCAAGTTGCTCGTCGGCGGCAGGTTCGACGGCAAGTCGCAAGCCTTCGACAACGGCGGCGGCGTGCTGTCCGCCGGTCGCGATCTGCTGCTCGACAGCGGCGCCATCGCCAATGTCGGCGGCAAGATCGTCGCCGCCGGGCGCGCCGGCATCCGTGCCGGCGGCGGGGTTGACAATCAAAACGGCTATATCCAGGCCGCAACCGGGCTCGAACTGCGCGCCACCGGCAAGCTCGCCAACCTGCGCGGCACGCTGGAGGCGATCGGCGGCGCCGGCGACTTGCGCGTCGAGGCCGCCGACATCGACAACAGCGCAGGGCGCATCGTCAACGCCGGTGGCGGCGACAGCCGCATCGCCAGCGCGGCCAACGTGCTGAACGCGGGCGTCATCGGCGCCAATGGCGCGCTGAGCATCGCGGCGTCGACCATGCAAAACCAGGCCGGCGCGACGGTGCAAGCGGGTGACGGCCTGGAACTGGCCATCCGCCAGCAACTGGACAACCTCGGCGCCATCAGCAGCGGCGGCGCGCTGACGTTCGCGCAGGCGGCGGCCACGCTGAACAACACGGGCCGGATCGCCGCCGGCGGCGACATCGGCATCGCGATTTTGCATGCCAACAATGATGGCGGCCAGATCGGCACCGCCGCCGGTTCCGGCGCGGACGTCGGGCTGAGCGCGGCGGACATCAGCAACCGCGGCGGCAGGCTGATCGCCGACCGCGACCTCGGTCTCGCCGCGCGCACGGCCGGGCTGGACAACTCTGGCGGCTTGCTCCACGCCGGGCGCGACGCAGCGGTCGATGTCGCGCAAACCTTGCTCAACAGCGGGGGCGCCATCGAAACGGTGGGCGCCAACAGCAAACTTGGCGTCGAGAGCGACGCGATCCAGAACTTGAACGGCAGCATCGTCAACAGCGGCAACGGCGACACCTTCCTGCGCGGGCGCGACATGATCGCCAACAGCGGCGTCATCGCCGGCAACGGCCAGTTGGGCATGGAAGCGGCCACACTGGTCAACAGCGGCTCGGTGACCAGCGGCGCGGCCATGCGCCTGAAGGTGGACCAGCTGCTGAACAACACCAGCCTGATCAGTTCGGGCGGCAAGCTCGACATCAGCGCCCGTAGCGCCGACATCAACAATTCCGGCCAAATTTATGCCAACGGCGATATGACGGTGCTCGGCGGCCACATCACCAACGACGGCACGATCGCCTCGACGCTCCCTTCCGGCGGCGCGGTGTCGATCGAGGGCACCAGCCTGAACAACGACGAGGGCCGCATCATGGCCGCCGGCGAGGCCAGCCTGCATCTAGCCGGCGTCCTCAGCAACCGGGCGGGCGTGGTGCAAGCCGGCGGCAATCTGAGCGTGTCGGCCGGCGACGCCCTCGACAACACCAACGGCGTCATCGAAGCCCTTGGCGCCGACGGCGCGCTGCAGGTGCGCGCCTTCGCCATCGACAACAGCCACGGGCGCATCGTCAATGTCGGCGGCGGCGCCACCGATGTCGGCGCTGTGACCGGCATTTTCAACAGCGGCTCGATCGCCGGCAACGGCGCGCTGGCCGTCTACGCGCGCACGCTGACCAACACCGCCGCCGGCAGCGTAGCCGCCGGCGGGGACATGTCGCTGGCGCTGAGCGATCAACTGCACAACGACGGCGCGATCCGGGGCGGGCGCAAGCTGACCTTTGTCGAGGCAACGCGCGACGTCACCAATACCGGCGATATCGTCTCCACCGGTAGCATGCTGGTCAACGCGGGCCAGTTGAACAACGATGACGGGCGGATCGCCACCACCGCCGGGTCCGGCGTCAACCTGGCGATCGTCAGCGCGGGCCTGAGCAACCGCAACGGCAGCATCCTGTCCGACGGCGCGGCCGATGTCGCGGTGGCCGGCCTGTTCGACAACCGCGCCGGCGTGGTGCAGAGCCAAGGCGATCAGAAAATCAGCGCCGGCGGCCTACTGGATAACCGTGCCGGCGCCATCGAAACCCTGGGCGCGGCCAGCGCGCTGGCGGTGCAAGCGGGCGCCATCGACAACACCGACGGCCGCATCGTCAACGCCGGCACGGGCGGCGCGGTTATCGGCTCGGCCAGCTATATTCAAAACAACGGCCTGATCGCCGCCAACGGCAGCCTGGCCGTCAACGCGCTAACCGTCAACAACGCCAGCGGTGGCACCATCTCGTCCGGCGCCAACCTCACCTTGGGCGTGCGCGACGTTCTGAACAACCACGGCGTCATCAGCAGCGTCGGCCAGCTGTCCTCCGAACTGAAGACGGCATCGGTGGTCAACGCCGGGCAAATCGTCGCCGGCAGCCATTTGCAGCTGGCCGCAGGCGTGCTCGACAACGATGGCGGCCAGATCGCCACCTTGAAGCAATCGCGCGCGGACGTGACCGTCACCGCCGACAGCGCCAGCAACCGGGCCGGCGTGATCCAGTCCGACCGCAATGCCATCTTTGCGATCAACGGCGCGCTCAACAACGCGCAGGGCATGATACAGGCGGGGCAGAATTTGCAAGTGTCGGCCTTGGGCGCCATCAACAACGCCGGCGGCGCGATGGAGGCGGTCGCCGCCGACAGCACGTTGACGGTGCACGGCGGCGCGGTGGACAACACCGCCGGCCGCATCGTCAATGTTGGCGCCGGCGCCAGCCATGTCGGCGCCGACGGCTTGTTGCTGAATGGCGGTCTGGTGGCCGGCAACGGTTCGCTGGATGTCACCGCGCACACGCTGACCAATATGGCCGCCGCGACCATCGCCGCCGGCGCCAACCTGACGGTGGGCGTGGGCCAGGAGCTGGCGAACCAGGGCGCGATCAACAGCATCGGCACGCTGGACTTCACGCAGGTCACGGCGGTCGTGCACAACGCCGGCCAGATCACCTCCGGCGGCAAGGCCACGCTGACCGCCGGGGTGTTCGACAACAATGGCGGCCAACTGGCCACCGTCAAGGGCGGTGGCGGGGACATCGCGCTGAGCAGCGACAGCCTGAGCAACCGGGGCGGCGTGATCCTGGCCGACCACGACGCGCTGCTCACCACCGCCGACGGCATGGACAACGCCGGCGGCATCATCCAGGCACGGCAGGACATGCAGCTGACGGCCGGCGGCGCGTTGAACAACACCAGCGGCGTGATCGAGACGATCAATGCCGACAGCGTCCTGCAATTGCAGGCCGGATCGATCGACAATACGGCCGGGCGCATCGTTAACGTCGGCGCCAACGCCACCACGGTCACGGCGCAGGGCGCCATCGTCAGCACCGGCCTGATCGCAGGCAACGGCACGCTGGACCTGAACGCGGCGGTCCTGCGCAACCTGGTCGGCGGCAACGTCACCTCGGGCCAGGCGATGACGCTGGGCGTGACGCAACAGCTCGATAATGGCGGCGCCATCAACAGCGCCGGCACGTTGACGTTCGGCCGGAAGACGGCAACGCTGAACAACAGCGGCCAGATCGTCTCGGCGGGACAGGCCACGATCCTGGCCGGCCATCTGAACAACGATGGCGGCGTGATCGCCACGTTGCAAAACACCGGGGCCGGCGTCGCCATCACCGGCGACAGCATGCGCAACCACGGCGGTCGCGTGCAGGCGAGCGGGGATGCGGTGCTCGACTTCGGCGGCGCGCTGGACAACGCGCAGGGCGCGATCCAGGCCGGCCGCGACATGCTGCTGAGTGCGGATGGCGAGTTAAGCAACAACGCCGGCGTGATCGAGGCCGTCGCCGCCGGCAGCGCGATGCAGGTGCAGGCGGGCGCCATCAGCAATGGCAGCGGCCGCATCGTCAACACCGGCACCGCCGCCACCAGCGTGCTGGCGCAAACGGCGATCGTCAGCGCCGGCACCATCGCCGGCAACGGTACGCTGACCATGACCGCGCAGAGCTTGCGGAACGATGTCGGCGGCGTGTTGTTGTCGGGCCAGCAAATGGCGCTGTCGCTGAGCCAGCGCCTGGAAAACCATGGTGCGATCAACAGCGGCGGTACGCTCGATTTCTTGCAGGCTACAGCGCAGGTGAGCAATAACGGCGCGATCACCTCGGCCGGCAAGGCCACCATCCTGGCGGGAAATCTGAACAACGATGGCGGCCAGATCGCCACGCTGAGCAATTCCAATGCCGACATCAGCATCGACAGCCTGAGCATGAGCAACCGCGGCGGCCGTGTGCTGGCCAACGGCGATGCGGATGTGCGGGTCGCCGGCGCGCTCGATAACGCCCAAGGCACGCTGCAGGCGTCCCGGAATATGCTGGTGGACGCGGGCGGCGTGCTGGGCAACGTCGGCGGCGTCATCGAGGCGGCCGCCGCCGGCAGCAGCATGACCGTGAACGGCGGCGCCATCGACAACGCCGGCGGGCGCATCGTCAATGTTGGCAATGGCGACACCCGTGTCACCAGCGGCTCAAGCCTGGTCAGCAGCGGCATGATCGCCGGCAACGGCGACCTGTTCCTGTCCGCGTCGACGGCGCAGAACAACGCCGGCGGCACGATCGCGGCCGGCGGCGACCTTGATCTGGGCGTGCGCCAGCAGATGCGGAACGCCGGCACCGTCAGCAGCGCCGGGAGATTGAACTTCACGCAAACGGGCGCAAGTTTCAGTAACAGCGGCCAAATGATCGCCGGCGCCGCCGCCGTGTTCAACGCGGCCAGCTTCAACAATGATGGCGGCCAGATCGCCACCGCCGGCGCGTCCGGCGCGGCCATCACCGTCGATAGCGGCAGCATCAGCAATCAGGGCGGCAAGATCCTGGCCAGCGGCGACGCCAGCCTGACCAGTGGCGCGGCGGTCAACAACAACGGCGGCACCTTGCAGGCCGGCGGCAACCTGAAGCTCGACGCCAACGGCGCCCTGAGCAACAACGCCGGCGCCATCGAGGCGGCCGGCGCGTCCAGCACGCTGGAGGTGCATGCCGCGTCCATCGATAGCACCGCCGGCCGCATCGTCAACATCGGCGCCGGCGACACCACCGTCGGCAGCGATGGCGGCATTGTCAACAGCGGCGTTATTGCCGGCAACGGCGACCTGAAACTGGCGGCGCTGACGCTGACCAACAACAGCGACGGGGCCATTGGCGCCGGCGGCGACCTGGAACTGGCCGTCACCCGGCAAGTGGACAACCACGCCGCCATCAGCAGCAAGGGCGCGCTGAACTTCGACCAGTCGGCGGCCGGCCTGGTCAACGACGGCCAGATCGTCGCCGGCGGCAAGGCGACGATCGTCGCCAAAACCGTGGTCAACGACAACGGCCAGATCGCCACGGTCAAAGGCGGTACCGGAGACCTGACCGTGACCACGGGCAGCTTGAGCAATGTGAAAGGGCAGATCCTGTCGGACGGCAAGGCGGCGCTGAAGGTAGCCGGCGCCCTGAACAACGCGCAGGGCATAATCCAGTCGGTGGGCGACTTGCGCATCGATGCCGCCGGGGCGCTGGGTAACGACGCCGGCGCCATCGAAGCGACCGGCACGGCCGCCAGCCTCACGTTGACGGCGCAGTCCATCGACAACGGCAGCGGCCGCATCGTCAACATCGGCGCCGGCGACACCAACGTGACCAGCCAGGGCGCGCTGAAGAACAACGGTGTCATCGCCGGCAACGGCAATTTGCTGATCAAATCGACCACCCTGCAGAGCGGCGCCAATGGCAATATCGCTTCCGGCAAGGACATGGTGCTGCAGGTGACGCAGCAACTGGACAACCAGGGCAAGATCAACAGTTCCGGCACGCTGACGTTCAACCAGGCCGCCGCCATGCTGAACAACAGCGGCTCGATCGTCTCGGCCGGCAACGCGCTGATCACTGCCAAGCAGGTCGACAATAGTGGCGGACGGATGGGCACTGGCGTAGGGTCGGAGGGTGACCTGGCGCTGACGACGGACCACTTGAACAACGAAGCGGGGCACATCACCACCGGGCGCGACCTGGCCGTCGTCACCCACGCGATGCTGGGCAATGGCGAATTGCAGGGCGGACGCGACTTGGCGCTGACGATGGATGGCGACTACACGCAAAACACCGGCACGCAACAATTCCATTCCAACCGCGACCTCAGCCTGACGGTGACGGGCAATATCACCAATAATGCCACCTTCGAGGCGGTGCGCAACCTGACATTGAGCGGTAATAACATCGTCAACAACGCCGGCGCGGTCATCCAGGGCCAGGGCGTGGCGGTGAAAGCGGCGGGCGATGTGAGCAACGCCGGCGAGATCAACGGCGAAACCTCGCTCGAGATCAGCAGCGGCGGCACGGTCAACAATAGCAATGCCATTGTCGGCGGCGACTTGACGCTGACGGCGCAAAACCTGAACAATACCGGCGCCAGCACCTTGCTCGGCGCCACCAATTCGATGCGCCTGGGCGTGGCGGGAACGGTGAACAATACCGGCGGCGCGACCATCTACAGCTCGGGCGACCTGTCCATCGCCGGTGCGCTGGCGGGCGGCCAGAGCGGCGTCGTCAACAACAATTCGTCGACCATCGAGGCGGGCGGCGATCTGTCCCTGAACGCGGGCACGCTCAACAACATCCGCGAGAACGTCTCGCTGGTGAAAGTGGAAACCGTCGACGAGACCAAGCAGATGGCACTGCCGAGCTGGGATCATAACGGCGACAACCATAATAATTACGACCCCAACTCCGCCAATTACGTTCCATACGAAGTCTACTTCGTCAATCCGGCGGACATTATCGAGAACGCGACGTTTGTCGCTCCCGACGGCAATACCTACGGCCGGGCGGTGATCCGCACGCACGCCAACGACTCCGCGTTCTTTGGTGCGAGAAGCGGCGCCTACAGTGCTTGGGGCAAGCGGGCACGCATCACGATGAGCGAAGGCACGCGTGTCTTGTTCTACCTGACCAGCTCGGCAAATCAGGCCAATCCCGACCAGGGAGGCCCGGTCGGCAACGCTTACCAATATGTGGGTGATGTGACCAACTGGACGGATGCCGGCCCAACCTTTTCCAGCAGTTACGGTAGTTGCACGACAACGTGCATGCGTTTCGTCACCCAGCCGGACTACAACGATCCGACCACCACGATCATCCGCGATACCGCGCGGGCGCTGCAATCGAAGGCTGGAAAGCTGGAAAAGTCGCGGCTGGCGCACCACACCGCGATTGAAGACCAGATCGCTCCGGGTTCCGGCCCGTTGGCGCAGATTCTGTCGGGTGGCAATATGCACATGACCGTCGGACAAACGCTGATGAATCAGTACGGCAATATCATGGCCAACGGCGCGCTGACGGTCGACGGCGGCGCCGCCATCACCAACGAAGGCGCGACGCTGTATCGTACCCATACCTTCGATGGCACCTGGAAGACCTACGACGGCGACACCACCAGTTACACCATGCCGACCATCAACGAGGTGATCGGCACGGCGGCGGGCACCATCTCCGGCGGCAAGGGCGTGAGCATCACCGGGCGCAGCTTCACCAACGTCGATGTCACCGCCGGCACCGCCGGCAACATCCGCGACAGCGTCACCGTGCTCCCCACCGGCAACAACTCCGCCACGGGCGTCAGCAAGGTGTCCGGCAGCGGCCTTGGCGGCGGCAGCGCCGCCGGCCACGTGGGTGGCAGCGGCGTCGGCAACAACGCCTCGGGCGCCGGCCATGTCGGCGGCAGCGGCGGCGCGAACGTCGCGCTGAACGGCCAGGCCGGCGGCAGCGGCACGCTCAACCAGGCGGCGAATGGCGCGCTGGCCGCCGGCAGCGGCGCCGGCAACGATGCCCAGACCGTACTCGACACCAGTGGCAGCGGCCTGGTCAACGGCACCCGCGACGTCGGCCGGTTCAACGGCAGCGGCCACGCCAACACCGCCCAGTCCGCTGGCGCGGCCCAGGGCAGCGGCGCCAATGGCGGCGCACTGGGCGACCTCGGCACCGCGCGCGGCGCCAGCCAAACGCAGGGCGCCTCGCAAGTGGGCGGCAACGCCAACGCTGTCAAGGTCGCGCCGAATGGCTTGTCCACGGTCAACCCGGACGGCAACGGCAAATACCTGTTCGAGACGCGCTCGCAGTTCGCCAATCACGGCAACTGGGTCAGCAGCGACTACCTGCTGAACCAGTTGGCGATGGATCCGGCCACGACCCAGAAGCGTCTGGGTGACGGCTTCTATGAACAACGCCTGGTGCGCGACCAACTGAACCAGCTGACCGGCCGCGCGCCGAACGACGGCCTGAACGACGACAGCCGCTACAAGGCGCTGCTGACCAGCGGCGTCAGTTTCGCCGAGCAATTCAACCTGCGCCCGGGCATCGCGCTGACGGCGGACCAGATCGGTCATCTGACCAGCGACATCGTCTGGATGGAAACCGAAACCGTCATGCTGCCGGACGGCACGGTCGAGCAGGTGCTGGTGCCCAAGGTATATCTGGCGCACGCCGGCAATGACGCCGTCAAGGCCAGTGGCGCGCTGGTCACCGGCGCCGGGGTCGTCATCAATACCACCGACAACATCGTCAACCGTGGCGGCCTGATCGACGGCGGAAACGGCCGTACCGCGCTGATCGCCAAGGGGGATGTCGTCAACCAGGGCGGCGCCATCAAGGGCGGCGACGTTGACCTGAAGGCTGGCGGCGACATCATCAACCAGTCGCTCAGCGTCAAGCAAGAGTACGCCAGCGTCAACACCAGCGGCAGCTACACGTCGCTGTCGAACCAGGCCAGCATCACGGCCACGGGCGCGCTCGGCATCTCGGCCGGCCGCGACGTCATCGACACCGGCGGCACCATCGCCGCCGCCAGCGCCGTCATCCAGGCCGGGCGCGACATCGCCTTTAACGCCCTGCAGACCGGCAGCGCCTATGTCGCCAACGTCAACGGCCACACGCAGAACGACAGCAGCATCACCAACAAGGTCGGCCAGGTCAGCGCGACGGGCGACCTGTCGCTCAAGGCCGGGCAGGATATCAAGCTGAGCGGCACGCAAGTGAACCTGGGCGCCACCGGCAATGGTTCGGTGGTGGCCGGGCGCGATATCTCCATCGCGGCCGTCGTCGACGAGGTCAAGACGCACCAGGAAAACGATCCGAAGAGCAAGAGCTACGACAAGATCATCCACGAGAACCAGACCCTCGTGGGCGCCACGGTGGCCGCCGGCGGCAACCTGACCATCAAGGCGGGCGACGCCGGCGCGGGCGGCCTGGCCATTGCCGGCAGCAACATCGCCGGCGGCGGCAACGTGTCGCTGGCGGCCAGCGGCGACGTCAGCATCACGCAGGTGCAGGAAAACCACCTGTCCGACCTGGCCCACCACAACGAATCGAAGAGCACGTTCAAGAAGAGCAGCGACACGACTGCCGACTACAGCAGTGTGAGCAATGTGGTCGGTAGCAACGTCAGCGGTGGCTCGGTCACGGTGAAATCGGGCAACGACATCGTCATCGGCGGCAGCCAGCTGACGGCGGAGAACGCCTTGACCTTGAACGCCGGGCGCGACCTGCTGGTGTCGAGCGCCGCGCAGGCGGGCAGCGAAAACCATAGCGCCGAACACAAGAAGAGCGGCTTCTCGCTCGACATCACCGAAGGCGTGGGCTACAGCAAGAGCCAGGACAACAAGAGCGGCAGCAGCAACACGGTCACGCAGGTGGGCAGCGTGCTCAGCGGCGGCAGCGTGAGCGCCACGAGCGGGCGCGACACGATCATCACCGGCAGCACGGTGGTGGCCGACAAGGACATCGTCATCGACGCCAAGCGCGACCTGAGCATCGTCAGCGCCGAGAACAGCGTCGACAGCGAATCGGCCAGCAGCAGCAAGAAGTCCGGCTCGATCGGCACACGCTTCCAGGCGGCGATCGGCACCGTCAAGACCAGCAACGACGGCACGGCCGACAGCGTGACGCAGGTGGGCAGCCAGATCGCCAGCCTGGGCGGCAATGTGACGTTGAAGGCCAGCGGGCAGTACACGCAGACGTCGAGCGAAGTGACCACGCCGGAAGGCGACATCAAGATCGTCGCCAAGGACGTGCTGATCAACGCGGCCAACAACATCAACAACAGCACCGATCACACGACCTACAACAAGACGGCGATCGGCGGCACGATCACGTCGCCGGTGGTGGAAGCGCTTAAGAGCGTGGGCAGCATGGTCAAGGCCGCCGAGGGCACCGGCAGCAGCCGCATGCAGGCGCTGGCGGCGCTCAACGCGGCGGCCAACTTGAAGGATGCTGCCACTTCGCTGATGACGGCGACGAACGCCGGCTTGCGCGTGAGCATCAGCTTGGGTAACTCCAAGAGCGAGAACAATGTCGTCTCGACCAGTAGTACCGTGGCGGGTTCCACCATTGCAGCGGGCGGCAACGTCAGCATCACCGCCACCGGCGCAGGCAAGGACAGCAACCTGACGGCGATCGGCAGCGATATCACGGCTGGGGGCAACGTTGCGCTGTCGGCCGACAACGACGTGAGCCTGCTGGCGGCCGAAAACACGGTCAGCCAGCACAGCACCAACAAATCCAGCGGGGCCAGCATCGGCATCGGGTTTGGCATCGGCGGCACCTCCAACGGCTTCACCATTGACCTGGCCGTCAGTCAGGCGCGCGGCAAGGCTGACGGGGACGACATCGGCTACACCAACACGCACGTCAAGGCCGGCAACAACGTGACCGTGACCAGCGGTGGCGATACGACGTTGAAGGGCGGCGTTATCTCCGCTGACAGCGTGGTCGCCGACATTGGCGGCGATCTGAACATCGAAAGCCTCCAGGACAGCAGTCACTTCGACAGCAAGCAAAGCAGTTCCGGCCTCAATGCCAGCTTGTGCATACCGCCGTTCTGCTACGGCGCTAGTACGGTCGGCGGCAGCATCAGCAAATCGAAGGTGAACGGTGAGTTCCTGTCGGTGCTCGAGCAAAGCGGCATCAAGGCCGGCGATGGCGGCTTCCAGGTGACGGTTGGCGGTAACACGGACTTGAAGGGAGGCTTGCTGAGCAGCAGCCAGGTGGCCGTTGACGAAGGCAACAACATACTGATGACTGGAAGCCTGACCGCCAGCGACCTGCAGAACAAGGATGAGTTCAGCGCCAGTGGCTTCTCGATGTCCGGCTCGGTAAGTGGAACGTTTGGCAACCAGACGCTGCCGCCGGGTAAAACCTTAACGAAAGAGCAGCAAAAGGCAGCTAACGCGGGAGGTACGCCAACTGCCAGTGCCGGTATTGGTTCGGCCAGCGGCAGCCAGAGCAGTACTACATTCAGTGGTATTAGCGGCGGTTTGGTCATTATTACCGATCAGAAGAAGCAGGACGCGACCGGCAAGGATGCGGATGCGGTGCTGGCAACTATCGATCAGACGGTGACGACAGAAAGTGCTGCGGCTAATGCAAGTGCGCTCACCAAAGGCTGGGACGGTCAGCAGTTGCAAAAAGAGGTGGATGCGCAGGTCGCGATTACGAAAGAGTTCAGTAGGCAGGCACCAAAGGCAATTGCTGATTTTGCTGAAAAGCAAAAAAAGGAATTAATTGAAAAGGGCGCCGATCCAGTTGAGATCGCTAAGTGGGCAGAGGGAGGCATTTACAGAACGGCCTTGCATACTGTTAGCGGCGCTTTGTCGGGTGGCTTGGGGGGGCTGTTGGATCGGCGGCAGTCGCCAATTCTGCGCAATTGCTAAACCAATTACAGGAAAAAACGGTTGCAGCACTAGTCGCGGAGGGTTTGAGTCCCGGTGCCGCAGGAGCGCTAGCACAAGGTCTAGCAGAAGTAACGTCGTTAAGCATCGGAGCTCTGGGAGGCGGAACCGCAGGCGCTGCGACAGCGCTTGGTACGGATACCAATAATCGGCAGTTGCATCAGAGCGAAGTGAAATGGATTAAAGAGAATGCCGCAAAGTTCGCAGAGCAAAACGGTATCAGCCTAGGTGAAGCGGAGCGTCGGCTTGCAAGCCAAGCTTACAGACAAGTGCAATACGGTGTGGCGGGTGAGCAAGATAGGCAGGCGATGGTATTTCTCGGACAAGCACATGTCATGCTTCCCACTGACGCGAACTGCCCAACGTGCGGGCCTGGTTATATGTTTTATGCAACTCCAGAACAAAAGTCGAATTCTGGTATGTATGCGACTACGCAGCAACAAATGGAAGCTTTTTACCAGAAAAACAAACTAAATCAGCCGACTATAAAGGAGATTCTAGACTCGGCTGTAAAGGACGGACAAAAGCGTGATGTTGTAATGCAACGAACTGTTTTAGCCGCTTTTACAGCTGGGACCTTGACTATCGCCCCTTACTTTGCCGGATTTGCGGCGGAAACAGCCGCATTTTTGAAGAACCCAGTTGGGTACTGCCTGAACAATCCGGTTGGGTGCACAGTTGCTGCCGAAGCCATAGGATATTCAGTCGCAGGGGTTCCCCAGCCTAGTACACTTGTGCCTGTTGGGCCTGGGGCCGCGTCTCTGGATGAGGCGAAAGCCTTACTCGTAGAAGAAATTAGCGTGCTGCGGGCCGCTATGTCGGGGAGCGCAAAGAAGGGGGGAATGTCGGAATTGCGCAGATTGAGATCCCCGGCGTACAGTCTAAGATGGTTGCCTCTAGCCGTATAGATCTTCCAACAGAAGCTCAGCAGAAGCTCAATTTTGTTTCGAGAGGGCCCGAAATTTTCCCTAGTTCAAGTGTGCCAAGTGCTAGTGGCGTTCTGATCGATCGCAGTATTGATTCAGAGGCGAAAATTCTTAATAATATCGCGGCGCAGTTAGGAGATAATACGAAAGCGACTGGATCGATCATTCTTCTTACAGAGCGCGCGCCATGTGCAAGCTGCTCGTCTGTAATTGATCAGTTTAAAAATAGATACCCTAACATAAAAATCAACATATTGGATAATGGTGGGGTAATCCCGCCACGTAAAAAAGGTCAATAAAATGTCGGAAATTGAAGATAGGGATGATTATTTCACCATTAGATCGGAACTACTGGAAACATATTATGATTTTTGCAGAGATCGCGGTATCGTAATGGGTGTCACTCATCTTGAGGTGATGGGATACATTGACTACGAATACGAAAATGCTTTTGTGCACCCGCTGGAGCAACTTATGTACCGTGTTATTGAATTGGTCCTAATCGGAGGTTGGCATAAAGATATTGATAAATTTGTTCGGCAAAAAATCAGCGATCAACTATCCAGATCCAATTTGGAAAATTTATTGATTGGGGCGGATGCGCTCGAAGTCGAAATGCTAAAGCGGGATTTGTCTGCACTCGGCCTAATATGAATAGAATCCACGGGGGTAGCAAAATTGCATAAATGGAAATTCTTTAGTTGGCTAATTTTGCTACCAATACTGTTGGGGCTGGGAAAGTTAAAAATTCTGTTGTTGCTAGATATTGCAATAGAAAGAAATGTTAAAGGAAATATATGATTTTTGACCCTGTTAAAGTACGTAGAATTGCAGAGCAGGAGACCCTTCCTCGACTTTGCCGCACAGAGTTTGATGAGAAGCGGCCGATGGGAAATGTGGCTATGATGCAATTAGGGGACGTCATACGTTTGTGGTTAGTGGGCTTAAGCGCCGAAACGCAAGATGTTCTGATGAGATTGCATGCATGGATTGAAGGGGCAATTGCGAAGGGAGAAGATTTTGGTGAGAGCTACAATTTTCATCATATGAATCTCCATCAGGCGGCTGCTATCTCTCATTGGATGATTTCTGGTAGGGAGGATTTGGAACATTGGAATCAAGCTAGTATTCTTAATGGGGCAATCTCTGCGCACGATAATGTTTATGATGAAAAGGGCTTTTTAACGCGCAAGTTAGATGAGTATCTGGCGTATGCATATTTTTCTGGTCAGTATGAAAAAGGTATAGTTGAGTTTGAGAAATATAGTGGTTTAACGAACATCGATTCGCGGGTGTTGACGCCGCGTGAGTTTGGTTATGTGTCGTGCATATGTAAAAGCCGATCCGCTTTTGTAGATGCTGATGTTTTTAAAGTCGGCAAGAAGTTTTTGAAAAAATATATGCAAGAGCAATGGTTGGGCACCGGTCAATTTATTGTTGCAGTTATGTGGCTAAAAATTGTTCATGAGTTTGGAGGCGAAAATTCTTTGTCGCCGTCGCAAACGATTTTAAAGGCATACGAAAATATGCCTGATGTTTCTACTCCTTTATTTTTACATAATATATCCGCTAAGGTTTCATAGCCCTAATATGACGTGCCTAAGGGTACTCTTGGCTCTGTGCTGATGGTTTTCCGGTGATTGCAGGGGCGCGATATCTCCATCGCGGCCGTCGTCGACGAGGTCAAGACGCACCAAGAAAACGATCCGAAGAGCAAGAGCTACGACAAGATCATCCACGAGAACCAGACTGTCGTGGGCGCCACGGTGGCCGCCGGCGGCAACCTGACCATCAAGGCGGGCGACGCCGGCGCGGGCGGGCTGGCCATCGCAGGCAGCAATATCGCCGGCGGCGGCACCGTGTCGCTGGCGGCCAGCGGCGACGTCAGCATCACGCAGGTGCAGGAAAACCACCTGTCCGACCTGGCCCACCACAACGAATCGAAGAGCACCTTCAAGAAAAGCAGCGACACGACGGCCGACTACAGCAGCGTGAGCAACGTGGTCGGCAGTAATGTCAGCGGTGGCTCGGTCACGGTGAAATCGGGCAACGACATCGTCATCGACGGTAGCCAGCTGACGGCGGAGAACGCCTTGACCTTGAACGCCGGACGCGACCTGCTGGTGTCGAGCGCCGCGCAGGCGGGTAGCGAAAACCACAGCGCAGAACACAAGAAGAGCGGCTTCTCGCTCGACATCACCGAAGGCGTGGGCTACAGCAAGAGCCAGGACAACAAGAGCGGCAGCAGCAACACGGTCACGCAGGTGGGCAGCGTGCTCAGCGGCGGCAGCGTGAGCGCCACGAGCGGGCGCGACACGATCATCACCGGCAGCACGGTGGTGGCCGACAAGGACATCGTCATCGACGCCAAGCGCGACCTGAGCATCGTCAGCGCCGAGAACCGCGTTGACAGCGAATCGGCCAGCAGCAGCAAGAAGTCCGGCTCGATCGGCACACGCTTCCAGGCGGCGATCGGCACCGTCAAGACCACCAACGACGGCACGGCCGACAGCGTGACGCAGGTGGGCAGCCAGATCGCCAGCCTGGGCGGCAATGTGACGTTGAAGGCGGGCGGGCAGTACACGCAGACGTCGAGCGAAGTGACCACGCCGGAAGGCGACATCAAGATCGTCGCCAAGGACGTGCTGATCAACGCGGCCAACAACATCAACAACAGCACCGATCATACGACCTACAACAAGACGGCGATCGGCGGCACGATCACCTCGCCGGTAGTGGAAGCGCTCAAGAGTGTGGGCAGCATGGTCAAGGCCGCCGAGGGCACCGGCAGCAGCCGCATGCAGGCGCTGGCAGCACTCAACGCGGCGGCCAGCTTGAAGGATGCTGCCACTTCGCTGATGACGGCGACGAACGCCGGCCTGCGCGTCAGCATCAGCCTGGGTAACTCCAAGAGCGAGAACAATGTCGTCTCGACCAGCAGCACCGTGGCGGGTTCCACCATTGCAGCTGGCGGCAACGTCAGCATCACGGCCACCGGTGGCGGCAAGGACAGCAACCTGACGGCGATCGGCAGCGATATCACGGCCGGCGGCAACGTTTTGCTGTCGGCCGACAACGACGTCAGCCTGCTGGCGGCCGAAAACACGGTCAGCCAGCACAGCACTAACAAGTCTAGCGGGGCCAGCATCGGTATCGGGTTTGGGATCGGCGGCACCTCCAATGGCTTCACCATTGACCTGGCCGTCAGTCAGGCGCGCGGCAAGGCTGACGGGGACGATATCGGCTACACGAATACGCATGTCAATGCGGGCAACAACATGACCGTCATCAGCGGTGGCGATACGACGTTGAAGGGCGGGGTGATCTCTGCTGACAGCGTGGTCGCCGACATCGGCGGCGATCTGAATATCGAAAGCCTTCAGGACAGCAGTCACTTCGACAGCAAGCAGAGTAGTTCTGGCCTGAATGCCAGCTTGTGCATACCGCCGTTCTGCTACGGCGCTAGTACCGTGGGTGGCAGCATTAGTAAATCGAAGGTGAATGGTGAGTTCTTGTCGGTGCTTGAGCAAAGCGGCATCAAGGCTGGCGATGGGGGCTTCCAGGTGACGGTTGGCGGTAACACGGACTTGAAGGGAGGCTTGCTGAGCAGCAGCCAGGTGGCCGTTGACGAAGGCAGCAACATACTGATGACTGGCAGCCTGACCGCCAGCGACCTGCAGAACAAGGATGAGTTCAGCGCCAGTGGCTTCTCCATGTCCGGCTCGGTAAGTGGAACGTTTGGCAAGCAAGACATTCCGCCGGAGAAAAAATTATCGGACGAACAGAAAGCGGCTGCTGGTGCAGGAGGTAAGCCAAGCGCCAGTGGCGGTATTGGTTCGGCTAGCGGTAGCCAAAGCAGTACTACATTCAGCGGTATTAGCGCCGGCTTAGTCGTCATCACCGATCAGGAGAAGCAGGGCGCCACCGGGAAAAGTGCTGAAGCCGCATTAGCGGATATAGACAAGAACGTAACGACCGAGAGCGCGACCGCAAACGCGGGGGCTTTGACGAAAGCTTGGGATGCCGGACAACTTCAGCAAGAGATCGATGCGCAGGTCGCGATTACGCAGGAGTTTAGTAAGCAGGCGCCGAAGGCCATTGCGAACTATGCGGATAAACAAGTAGCGGCTATCCTTGCGGCAGGCGGGAGCTTAGAAGATGCCCAGAAATGGGGGGAGGGTGGCATCTATAGGGTCGCGCTTCACACTGTTAGCGGCGCGTTGACTGGTGGTGTAGGTGGTGCATTAGGCGCCGGAACTGTTGCAAGCGCGGCAAATTTGTTGGAAGACTTGCAGAGTAGGGCTCGTAATATGTTGATTGAGCAGGGCATGAACGCTGAATTGGCGAAGATGCTTGCGCAGGGACTTGCAGAGGCAACCGCAGCCGGAATCGGTGCGGTTGTTGGCGGCGGCGCCGGTGGTACTTCAGCGTTAGCAACGGATACTAACAATCGCCAACTACATATGAGCGAAATTGAGTTGATTAAGAAGCGTGCTAGAGACTTTGCAAAGTCACTTAACAATGGGGTTGAACCAAGTCAAGAGCAAATTGCTGCGGCACAAAGTCGTTTGATGGCCCAGGGGCAGCGTTTGGTGGATGCTAAACTTAATGATTATAAAGTTGACCAAGAGGCTATTAACTTCCTGCGTAATGTCGTAGTGCGAGACGCCGT
Source organism: Duganella sp. AC237 (assembly GCF_979254035.1). NCBI lineage: Bacteria > Pseudomonadati > Pseudomonadota > Betaproteobacteria > Burkholderiales > Oxalobacteraceae > Duganella > Duganella sp. AC237. The sequence goes on from NZ_CEEDEW010000003.1 coordinate 3,061,190, forward strand.
AGTTTCGAATGGTGGAACTGATCCTTTATTTAATTCAAAAGATGGAAACTGGAACACTCTGTTCACAGCTAATCCCAACGATTTCTTTAACTCGAATGTCTATTCTGAGCAAGGTGATTCTGGCAAACGCCAGATTGCGATGCCGGAAATTGCTAGAGCGTTTGATAAAGCAGATTCGCCCGGCGTTTCAAATCCGCAAGCTTATCTTGGCCAGTACTTGGACTACGCAACAATGAGCGCAGCAGCGGACCAAGTTGGGAAGGACGGTGCGTTATGTCTAACCGGGTTAGGTTGTATGTATGTGAACGCGAAGAGCTTTATTGATGGAGTTAATGCCGTTAAGAATGGCAATGAGAAAATAGGCTGGGCGATGATTGGATTATCGCTCGTAGGGGGCGGGGCAAGTGCTGTTGTTCTTAAGCAAGAGATTGCTACCGTTCAAAATGCAGCTGCGAAGGCAATTATGACTGCCCAGTTGCGGGCGCAAGGGGTAAAATTTACTGATGAAAATATAGTTGCAATGGCAAGAATGCCGGATGGAAAGATCGTTTTTCTGGAAAAAGGACAGGTAGATGCTCCCAACATGAAAGATGCCGGAATGGCTCATATTATAAAGGAACATGGCGCTGAGTTCGAAATGGCAGGCGTGGGCGCAGATAAGATTCCCAAATTTTTAATTGATACGTTGGAATCGGGTAAACTTCTGGGGTATCAGGGGAAAGGCCAGGGGAGGCCTATATTTGAAACAGTTGTTAATGGTGTTCCTGTTAAAGTTGCAATTACCGTTTCTAATAATGGATATATTGTTGGGGCAAATTATCTGGGGAAGATGAAATGAAATTATTGAGATTGGCGCCGGACTATTCTTGTTATCCCATCTGGCACGATGACTCGGCGGTTACTGAGGACTATGGTGATATTGATCCCCGATCTCTCCCGATTACTGATTCGCTTGCGGATGATCTAATCTCGTGGTCGAATTGGTTCGATAAAGGGGTGACTGGAGCCGGCATCGAAAATTTTGCTTGGGAAGAAGGGGAAAAAGATAGGTTCGTATCATCAGGATTGCATCTTCTCAAGCGGCTGCGCGAGGAGTTGGGACATGAGTTTATCGTACGCAGAGGATTTTAGTGCTTCATCAGCACATGATATGACACGATGAAAACTAAACCGTCGTGTGTCCTGGCTCCTTGGATGTGGCTGTATCCGACACATGCCGGACGGTTTGGCTACCGCGCCTGCTCAACTTTCTGTGTTCCTGAAACCAGATATGGATTGTGTCTTTTGGTCCGCTTGCACGCAGGCAGTGCCATATATTCCAAAATATCCAAATGACCGAAAAAACCAACTTCGACGACTTGACAAACTACACCCACCAGATCGCGCCATTCGTTTTGGATGGCGTGAAAAACGTAGGTTGGATAGATCCATCAAAAGAATTTCCTGTTGGAAGTGTGTCGTCGTCGATAGTTCATAAACTGAGGTAATTGCTGGTGCTACTGGCATATTTCAACCCCTTGTTGAACCTCTACGAGCGTCGCCAATATGCCAGGTTTGCGGTGCGTTAAATTTATTGGATGTCGACGGGAATTTACTACCAAACGCCGAGCTTTGGATTCCCTCAGATAAATACATTTATGCTTCGCCTATCGCAATATCGCATTTTATTGAATTTCATGAATATTGCCCGCCTGTGGAGTATATTGCTGCGATTGAGGCTTTAGACCTAAGTGTTGCTTTTTCTGCTGATTCAATTTATAGGAATAAGCTTTTGGAGAGCGGTTGGTTTCATAGAGTCAGATAAGATGGGTAATAGCCGCTTATATCCAGCAAAAGCCTGGACTTCAGATCGCATAAAAGTAAAGCTGCCGAGGCTTCTAAAAATAAGATGATCGTTGATAAATAATGCTAAGTCGACCAGCGAAAATACAATCAAAATTAGAAAGCAATATAAATGTTAAATTGTGGATAGGGAGGAAGGCGTGTTTATTTTGGGTGATCATTTCCCGGAGTTTTAGGATTTCTATAAAAATTTCATCAACCGTAGGTAGTGGCATTTTAGCTAGTCTGACCAAATTAAAACTTGTTGTGGATAGCTCGGAATTCTCATGTAACAATTGAATTGATTTTATTTTTGATGCTGCTTGATGGTGTAAATATGATTACTGAAAAAGCAAAGAACCGTTTGGCACATATTAGGAATCACCTGAAATCAGATCTCAATATCGATGGAAAAATCAACAACATTATTAATAATGAAGGCAATCTCTCAGCTTGCGCGTCTGGTTTGTCATCCCATGCGTTTGCGACTGGGATTTTCTCTTGGTTTGAATATGGCAATTTAAATGATTTTAAGAAATGGATGTACGTTTCTTCAAGATTGGAAAAATTATATTATAAATATCAGGAAGGTTCTCCGGATTGGGGGCGGGGATTTCCAAATTTATTTAAGCCGCTTTTTTCCGATAATGAGGAAATAATTTCTTGGATTTCAAACTATGAGTTAGCTTATGATTCCACTAGGATTAATGATCCAGCGACATTGGATTTTTTAGCATACCAGTCTATAGTTGCCATTCGCGGAGACTGGGGGAATCTTATTTCCCGTTGTAAGCTTGTTATTGAGAATCCAAGTGCTCTTGTTCTAAAAGAGAACAAGCTTGTTGATTATCAATTTTTTTTAGCCCTTGGGGAAGGTGATGTTGCTGGGATGGAGGAAGTGATAGCTTTGATGATTTCGAATGAAAAAAAGAGAGCGGATAAAAATGGTAGTGGGTATACAAAGGATTTGATAGTTCCAGATGCGGCGATTTATTCAAAGATTGCGTGGCGCAGTGGTTATTTTGTTGATGTAAGATCGCCCTACGTGCCTTATGACTGGTTGCCTGTCAAGCCTCTCGATATGTATGAATTGGTATATGACTTCCTGAATTGATTTGCGCTATCCGAAGGATAAATTGGCTTCGGCGCTTTCGACAAATAAAATTGGAGACAGGCAGAAAGTAGTCTGTATTTAACGACATTGGCGTCATGGCGCCTCACTTTCATGACCATGCGCGAAAGCCTCCACCTCTATCTGATCCGTTACTAGCACGGTGTTTTCAAGACGATGTAAAATACTTCACAAATCCGCTATTGCGATCCAATGCTCGACTTTTGGTGTGAGCGCTGGCTATGATCTGCTTAAGTTTGTCAGGCGGTTATCTTGTTCTACTTGAGAACGCTGTCCCGCTGCCAGCCCTTGTGCTTGCACATGTCTGTGGAATATTTGAATGATGAATTAGATCTGATTGGGATTGGCGATGGGAATAATGATGATATTTGAGTCAAATCCAGAGATTGATCTGCATATTTTGCGGGATATTTTGGCTGAGTGTGGCGCTGTGCCCTTTGATGATGAGAGTTTTAACTTTGAAAATTCAAATGTGTATTGTGTCATTGCGAATCCATCCAAGCTCGTTGAGGTTGACTTTTTGGGGCTGAATTATTCTCCTTGGATTGTGAAGTGCAGGTTAATTTTCCATTATGCAAGATTTGGTTTTGCTGAATGCAGTGCCCAATTGCATGATTTTATAGAAAAAGTTGGATTGTTAAAGGGGAAGTTCTTCCTGGCTTTGCAAAATGAAACGCCTTGTGCAGTGAAGAATGGGAATGAAATTTTGATTTTGTATGAGTTTTAGTTGGAAAGTGGGGGCTTAGAATGAAGAAGGCAGGTTTTGCAACGATATTGGTTATAGCTGCCTCGTCGGCAATAGCGGCGCCAACCCAGCAGTGCAGGCATCAGAAGGTCGAACAGTCCGACATAGAAATCTGCCTGGTTCCTGGCGCGGCGCTCCAGCACGACATGTACACCCTCAAGGCCGACAAGGTACTGATCGCGGCCTTTGTCGATGATTACGTCGAAAAGGTGGAGTTGACGCATACTATCCCCGAAGGCTTGACGATTGAGCTGCCGTTGTCGAAGCAGGGCGAGAAGGTGGTCAAGATCAGCGGGGGTTGCCTCCCCGAAAGCAAGGACGGTGCTGAGGTGGCCAGAGTTTGTAATTTCTTCTGGGGCAAGCACCAGATCGTGAAAGACGTTCGATTCCAGTTCGACTGAGCCCGGCATGGCGTGCGGCGAGTCTGGTTTCTTCAAAAAGGAATTCCGCAATGAAGACAGTCAGTTTCCCATCAGGCCGTGCAGTGCCAGTACTCGGCCAAGGCACTTGGAACATGGGCGAAGACCCGTCCCGCAAGGGCGATGAGGTCAGTGCGCTGCAAATGGGCTTCGATCTCGGCATGACGTTGATCGATACCGCTGAAATGTACGGCGAGGGCGGCGCGGAGCTGGTCGTCGGCGAGGCGATCGCCAGCCGTCGGTCCGAGGTCTACCTGGTCACCAAAGTCTATCCGCACAACGCCAATTTGGAAGGCACGCAAGCGGCCTGCGAGCGTAGCCTTAAACGGTTGAAGGTCGATTGCATCGATCTCTATCTGCTGCATTGGCCCGGATGCTTCGCGCTGGACGAGACCTTCGACGCCTTCGAGGCGCTGAAGAAGGCCGGCAAGATCAAGGAGTACGGCGTGAGTAACTTCGACCTGGAGGGCATGCAGGACGCCGTCGATTGCGGCGCCGTGGCGACCGACCAAGTGCTCTACAACCTGATGAAGCGCGGGATCGAGTTCGATCTGCTGCCGTGGTGTCGCCAGCAGGGCATGCCGGTGATGGCCTACTCGCCGCTGGAGTCGACCGGCGGCGAACAAGCCGCGCTGCTTGGCAATCCGGGCCTGCTCGCCGTCGCCGAGGCGCATGGCGTCACGCCCGCGCAGGTGGCGTTGGCGTGGGTACTGCATCAGGAAGGCGTGATCGCCATCCCCAAGGCCGTCGATACTGTACACTTGCGCGCTAATCGCGCCGCCGCCGATATCCGCCTCTCCGCGGAAGACATGGCGGCGCTGGACCGAGCGTTTCCACCGCCGCGCCGTCGCCGTGCGCTGGATATGCGTTAAATGACGAATCAGTTATGCTAAACCGAATCAAACAATTCTTCGCTGCGAAAGACATTAGTAACCACATTCTGCTTAATGCCTACTGCACGGTGGCCGATGCACCCAAGCCCGGCTTCGCGCATGTGCTGAACGCGCGCCGCGATCTGTCCGATCCTGAATTGCAGCCGCATCTCAATGGTTTCATGAACTTCGTGGCGGACGCCGGTCATGGAAACATGACGCGCGTGCGCTATCACGTGATCCGCCACCTCCAGCGCGTGCGCGAGCACGTCAGCCTGGCCGTGGAGGAGGGCGAGATGGCTCGTTTCTCCGAATGGGCGAAGGCGGCTAACGCCATCGTGTTCATGGCAGATGGCAGCGTGCGCGATCCACAGGGACGCATTCTTTTACCCGCTTCCGGCGAAGATGGCGAGCCGCAGGCTGTGGTGCCGTATCCGCAGCAGGCCTGGCAGCGCAAGGCGCGCAGCGACGAGCTGCTCGCCGCCCGCAAGGTCACCGTGCCGGCGGATCTGCCGCCGCTGGTGTCCGAGCCGGAACTGCGCTTGCGCGCGCCCGAAGATGTGCTGCGAAGGATGCTGGCCTTGTTCGTGGTGGCGATACGCGCCGAGTCTTTGAACGGCGAGACGCCGATTACGGCCGCCGATCTTCAACAACGCTTTCCACCGGCGTTTGCCGGCCTGTCCGACGCTGAGCGTGCATTCCTGGCGCAGGAAAAGCCTACCCAGCAGGATATCACGCAGTACTTGTGGCGCTATGAGGCGATTCTGGTACTGCAGTGGGCCTTGGGGTTGCAGGATGCGCTGCCTTTCGCGGATGCGATCTGTGACGTGTCTTCGATCTCCCGCACCGCCATCGAGCGTGGAACCGAAGGCTTGCGCAAGCAGCCGGCGATGCGTTCGGCGACGGAGATTCTGGACGCGTTGGATTTGCACTACCGTTTGCATTGGGCCACTCGCCAGGCGCTGTTGAAGAAGTATCCTGCGCCAGCAGGTTTGAACGATGGCGTGCTGCAGGAGCGTCATCACGCGTTGAACTGGTTGGTCCGGTTCGAAGACCGTGATTGGGACGAAGTCGATACGCCTACATAACGCCGGTCTCGCCTGCGCGCCACGTCTGCTAGGATAGACGTTTTGCAAACGGATAGAGGCTCGGGATGATCTACAGGCACCGGCTGGCACTGCTGGCCACCACGACCGCGATGGCGGCACTCTGTATGCCAGCGCGGGCGGCGGTGGAGCGTATCGAAGTGATCGAGCGAACGCCGTTCGCGGACGGGATGACCTTCGGCGACGCCGGTGCGTATGAAAAGATACGCGGCGTCGCTTATTACGCGTTGGATCCCAAGTCGAAGTCCAATGCTGTCATCGTGGATTTGAAGCACGCGCCACGCGATGGGCGCGGCCTCGTGATTTTCTCCAGCGAGTTCGTACTGCTGCGACCAACCGGCGCCCAGCCTTCCAGTTTGATCTATGACGTCAACAACCGTGGCGGCATCGCGATCATGGGGCAGGTCAATGGCCGCAGCCCGGTCAACAACGATCCCACCACCGCCGCCGACGCGGGCGACGGTTTCCTGATGCGTCACGGTTACTCGCTGCTGTTCTCCGCCTGGACGTGGGACGTCGCGCCGCAGGCTGCCGGCGCTCGTCCGCTGGTGTTCGCGCCGCCTGTCGCCAAGGGTATCAAGGGCAAGGTGCAGAACGAATTCACCGTCAATACGCCGGTCGATATCGCTGTCTACGCCGGCCAGCGTGGCCTTACCTACGAACCGGCCAAGTCTGGGGATCCCAAAGCGCAGCTGACCCAACGCGCGCGGCCCGCCGATAAGCGCAAGCCTGTCCCGCGCAGCAGCTGGAGTTTCGTCGCGCCGGAGAAGAAGGGCGGGCCTGGCCGCGTGCGGTTTGACGGTGGCTTCAAGCCCGATACCATTTACGAATTGACCTACGTGGCGAAAGATCCTTACGTCACCGGCGCCGGGCTGGCCGGCATACGCGATCTGCTGGCCTACTTCCGTGACACGCCGTTTGAGGGGGCTCCGGTGCCAAAGGCTGTGCTCATGTTTGGCATCAGCCAGTCCGGCCGTGTGATCGGCCGTATGCTGCACGACGGCCTGAATGTGGACGAATCCGGCCGGCTGGCGTTCAGCGGCGCCTACTTGCAAGTGCCGGGCGCCGGCGGTTCGGCGGGATTCAATAGCCGCTTCGCACAGCCTACGCGTCACCCGTCGATGATGGAGGAGCATGAGTATCCGGCGGACGCGTTCCCGTTCACCACGGCGCCGTCGCGCGATCCTGTCAGCGGTAGGACGGCGTCCACGCTGGATCGGGCGCGGGACAAGCAGGGGAATTTACCGAAGCTGATTTACGCGAATACGTCGACCGAGTACTGGAATCGCGGTGCGTCGCTGATCACCACCACCACGGATGGCGCGCGCGACGTCGCGCCGGCGGATAACGCGCGGGTCTATGGCTTCATGGGTGCGCAGCATTATGTTGGGCGCTCGCGCGTACGCGCGCCGTTCACCGCTTGCGTCTCCACCAGCAACCATTATTTGCCGATGCGGGCGTTGATCGTGGGGCTGGAGGCGTGGGTGGTTAACGGCAAGCAGCCGCCGGACAGCGCTTATCCGCAACTAGCCGACGGTTCGTTGACGACGGTTGCTGATTATCGCGCGATCTTCCCCAAGGGTTTAGGTTTGACGCCGCCGGCGCAGAATCTACGCGAGCCGAGGTTGATCGGTAGCGGAGTGCCGGTTAAACGTGGCGAGGAATTCGAGACGCGCGTGCCGACGCCGGATGCCGATGGCAATGACAGGGGCGGGGTGCGGCTGGTGGAGTTGCAGGCGCCTTTGGGCACGCATACGGGTTGGAACTTGCGGGCGCCGGAGACGGGATTTGCTTGGGCGACGTCGCGCTTCGATGGTAGTTTTGTGCCGTTTGCGAGGACGGAGGCGGAGCGGGTTGCGGCTGGCGATCCTCGGCCCAGTTTGGAGGTGCGGTATCCGACGCGGGGTGATTTTGTGGCGGCTGTTCAGGCGGCGGCGGAGCGGCAGATGGCGGCCGGGTTGCTGCTGCCGGAGGATGTGGCGCGGACGCTGTCGGAGAATTCGGGGTTGTATGATCGGATGCTGGCGCGCGATCCTTCTGATCAGGGTTGCGAGTATTTGTTCGCGCCTTGAGCTGTATTGCGTGTGTCGTTGGCGGATCATGCATTGGCGGATTACGGCGTTCCGCCTAATCCGCCCTACGTGTCTCTGTGGAAGTGAATTGCGTCCCTTAGCACTTGCTGCATATGCTGGTCGTGCTTCGCCTGGTCTTCGTCGGCGCTGTTTGGGGGCGGCGCGGTGCCGTCGCGGCGCTGGCCCAGTTCTTCCAGCGCTTGTGTGAGGTAGGCTTCTTCGTTGCCGAACCATTCGAGCGTGACTTTTTCGCCCAGCATGCGGTTGCGCAGCTGCTCCCGCTGCCGCTGCCAGCCGATCAGCCGATTGAGGTCGGGTGTGGTTCCGAAATTTTGCGCCGCCAGCAGTTGGTCGTGCGCGCTCAAATATGCGTTGTAGCTGTTTGCAAGCTGTCCGGCCTCGCGCGCCGCGCTGGCGGGCAGGTAGCGATTCAGATAGTCCAGCAGTGCCTGTAGACGTCCCTGGTCGCCGCGTCCCAACAAGTAGGAATCCATCACCTTGCGCAGCGCGCTGTCGGCGATCAGCTCCTGATTGTCGGTCAACGCGATATCCGAGGATAGAACGTCGGGTTCGCGGAGCGGCAACGTACCGCGAGGCGGCGCGGCGCCCGCTGTCGCTGGCGCCGCCATCGCCGGCGGAGGTGTGGGCGCGGCAGCCGGTTCGTCGCCCGGCCACCGCGCCCACAGCAGCGCCGACGCGCCGAGTATTCCGCCGACGACAGCCGACAGCATCACCGGCCAGCGCCGTTTCTCCTCATGGTACGTCATCAGAAAGTCGGCCAGCCGTTGGTGAAGAACAGGTCGCTGATGAACAGCACGCCGTTGTAGTTGTTCTGGCTGTCGAGACGATGGCGCACCATCGCGCCGTTGCTGATCGATTCGCCGCCCGGTGCGATGAAGCGCGCGCCACCCGAATCGAGCACGGTGCCGCCGCCGTTGCGCATGTCGACCCCGTTCTTGTCCAGGTAAGGCCCGGTGATGCTGGTGGAGCGGCCGTAGGAGATGTGGTAAGTACTCGCGGCCTTCGCGCAGCAGGTGCCCTTGGAGACGAACAGGTAGTAGTACGAGCCGTTGGCGATGATGAAGGGGTTTTCGATCCCGATCGCATCGTCGGCCAGGCGGTATTTGGTGCCGATAGGTTTGAGCGTGCTGGCGTCGACCCGCGTCAGGAAGATGCCGTCCCAGAAGGAGCCGTAGCTTAGCCAGGGCTGCCCCGATTTGTCGACCACGAAGTTGGGATCGATCGCGTTGAAATTGTCGCCCGGCGCCGACGTGATGACGACACCCTTGTCCACCCAGTTACCCTGGGCGATGCTGCTGGCCGTGGCAAGGCCGATCGCCGATTTCTGGTTGCCGAACGTGGACACCGCGTAGTACAGGATCGCCTTGCCGTTCCAGACATGGATGTCCGGCGCCCACACGGTTTTGGAGTTGCCGTTGTATTGGCCCCACCACGACAGGCCGCCGCCGAAGATGCTGCCGCCCTGCGTCCACGCGCGACCGTCCGGGGAGTATTTGACGCCGATGCCGGTGTCGCTGGTCTCCGTGATCCACCAGGTATTGCCTTCCTTGTAGATGCTTGGGTCGTGCGTGACGACCGAGCCGGTTAGCGTCCATGTGGTGGCGCCGGCGTTGAAGGACGAGGCTAGCGCGAGGCAGCCGACCGCCGCCCACTTTTTCAGGTGCGTGAATTTACTCATGTTTGTCTCCGTTTTTATAGGTGTGTACTGCCACCCCATGCTGTGCCACACCGTAGCGTCCGTCTAATGACTTTTTTCGCGCAGCTGATATTCCGATCTGTATCGCGACTACATATGTATATGTAGTCGCGATACATATGCAAGGGTGATATAGGAGAAAATTTTTCAAATTCCAGTTGATGTTTACTGTAGTTCTGCTACATTTTGTCCGGGAGACAGTATTTCCCTAAACATAACGATAAGGACACATGATGATCAATTCGACACAACGCAGCCTGATGAAATCCCTTTGCGCGGCGGGCTTGTTGAGCGGCCTGATGGCGATTCCGGCGCATGCCGCGCTCAACGCGCCCGATACCTCGGTGCAGATGTTCCGCTGGAAGTGGAACGACATCGCCAGGGAGTGCACCAACTGGCTGGGCCCACAGGGTTACGGCGCGGTGCAGGTGTCGCCCCCAACGGCGGCGGCCAGCCTGGGTACGTGGTGGGACGTGTACCAGCGAGTCAACTTCAATTCACTCAAGAGCAATATGGGCACCGAGGCCGAGTTCCAGGCCATGGTCAACACCTGCCATGCGGCCAAGGTGCGCATCTACGCGGACGTGGTGGTGAACCACGTGGCGGCGGGCGCCGGCACCGCGACCGACGGTTCGACCTGGAATTCGACGTCGCTGACGTATCCCTTCTTCAGCGGCAGCGACTTCCATCCGGCCTGCGATATCGCCGGCGGCGACTACGGCTCGCCGGGTAATCGCAACAATGTGATGTTTTGCCGCCTGAGCGGCCTGCCGGATCTGAAGACGGAGGGCGCGTATGTACAAGGCCAGGTGAAAACCTATCTGAACAAACTGGTCTCCATGGGCGTGGACGGGTTGCGCTTCGACGCGGCCAAGCACATGCAGCCGTCCGATATCCAGGCCATCATGAGCGGCGTGACGCAGACCACCACGTCGGGCGAGCCGCTGTGGGTGACGCAGGAGGTTATCCCGGACAGCAACGTGGTGAGATCGAGTTATTTCGCGGGCGGCACGCTGAATGAGTTCCAGTACACCTATGCGATCAAGGCCGTGTTCCGCAACGAGAATGGCGCCAACCTGTCGCAGATCCGCACCATCATGGGAACGCCGGGCAATTGGGGCGGGACCTGGGGTTTCATCCCGAGCGAGAAAGCGACGGTCTTCGTCAACAACTGGGACACGGAGCGTAACAACAGCTCCCTGGTGGCCAGCAATTACGTCTCCGGATCGCCCAACGACACGCAGGGCACCAAACGCTACGACCTGGCCAACATCTTCATGCTGGCGTGGCCGTACGGCGCGGCGCAGCTGCATTCGGGCTTCCGCTTCACCAGCTACGATCAGGGTCCGCCGAGCGCCAGCCCGTTCGACGCCAGTGGCGCGCCGCTGATCAACCAGCAGTGGGACTTTATCCATCGCTGGAGCGATATCTCGAACATGGTCGCATTCCGCGCGGTGACGTCCGGTCAGGGTGTCGACAACTTCACCAACGGCACCGGCAACCAGATCGCCTTCGGCCGTGGCGCCAAAGGCTACGTCGCCATCAATAACGATAGCGCGGCCTGGAACGCGTCGCTGCAGACGCAGCTGCCGGCGGGGACTTACTGCAACGTCGTGCATGGACAGCTGAACGCGGCGGGCACCGCCTGCACCAGCGACAGCGTGACCGTCGGCAGCAATGGCGTGATCAGCGTGAGCATTCCGGGGAATGGCGGTTCGGTCGTGCCGGCGGTGGCGCTGCATATCAACCAGAAGGTGGGTGGCGGCGGTGGAGGCGGTGGAGGTGGCGCTTGCACCACGGTGCCGGTGACCTTCCGCGTGGCGAATGCCAATACGGTGGTCGGGCAGAACGTTTATGTGGTTGGTAACCGCGCGGAACTGGGTAATTGGGTGCAGGGCGCCAGCAACCAGCTGGCGATTGAGGGCAGTGGCGCCAACGTGCCGTGGTCGCGCACCTTCCAGCTGCCACCGGCGACCGCGATCCAGTACAAGTTCATGAAGTACGGCGTGAGCACCGTGTGGGAGAGTAACCAGTCCACCGCCAGCGGCAATCGTGAGGCGACGACACCGGCGTGCGGCGGCTCGCTGACCCTGGACGCGGGCAGCTTCAAGTTCTAAGTAGTTCAGTGCACGCTGGCTGGAACCGCTTTTTCCTGCTGCACGAGGATGAACGGGCTGACGACGACCGCCCACAGGGCGGCGTTGGCTTCCAGCCAGCCCTGCGCCTGCTCGTCGCTGACGCGCGCGAGCAGGCCGGCGTTCATCCATTGGCTGATGTTGGCCTTGTCGTCGTGCGAGATGCGCACGGCGACATCGACCAGGTCGAGCGAGTTGGCCACCCACACCACGTTGCCGGCGGCGAAATGCTTGAGCAGTTCGGTCCACGGCAGGCGGGCGGTCTCGCGGTTGACTTTGAGGCGCAGTTCAGTGTCGTTTTCAGGTTTGGTTTGCATGGTAAAAATGAATCAGATAATGTCGATGGTCGGTTCCGGGCTGCCTTGCCAGGTCAGGCGATAGGCGGCGCCTTTGCGCACGTTGCCCACCAGCGCGGGACGGAAGCAAGCCAGGTTGGTGCCGCTCGGACGCCGCACGCTAGGGTAGATGATGCCGAGCGAGCCGCCGTCGAGCAGGCGTTCGGCCAGTGTCTGCGATTCGATGTAGCTGTCCGGCGACAGGCAGCCTTCGTAGCGCGGCTGGTTGCGCAGGTCGTGGAAGGTGGCGGTGAAGTCGGCCAGCATGCATTGATACTGCACGCTGTCGTCGAAGCGGTTGATTTCGGCGTATTCCACCGCCTTGTGAAAGCTGATTTCCGCCAGCGCGGTTTCCACGTCGAAGGCGCAGTACCAGGCGCCGCGCCGGCCGTCGTTGAAGCGGCTGCCTTGCGGGTGCGCGTAGGTGAAGGCGGCGTTTACGATGCGGAAGTTCGGCACCCCGAACACCAGTTCATCGACGTTGATGCCGGTAGAGCCGCCATTTTGCGTGCGCAGGCGCGCGTTGGTGGCGTTGTCAAGGTCGAACAGGTCGCGCAGCATGTCGTCGCTGTCGGCCAGCGGCGACAGCACGGAATCCTCCAGGTCGGCGAACCGGGATGGCAGCAAACGGCAAGTGTCGAACTGGCGCAGCGTGGTAAGGGGTGGAATCAGGCTGACCGGCACTTACAGTCCTCCGCGGCGCGCATCTAATAATTGACGCACGGTTTGCATCGCCAGCAGGCCGCCGCCCAGCATGTACGCCAGCGGCGTGCGGCCTTCAAAAATCTGGTTGTTGTTGGGCAGGTTGACCCATTCGTCGGCGAGCTTGTCGCCGTAGATGATGTGCAGCGCCTTGTAGATGCCCAGCAGGTAGGAGATGCGGGTGATGCAGTCCACCTCCAGCGTGCGCTCCGGGTTCTTTTTCCATTCGTACAGGGCGCTGCTCGACAGCCCGCCCAGCAGCTGGCGGGCGTCCTCGTCGCGCACGTGCCACGTGGCGGCGAGCTTGAAAAAGCCCTTGAGGGCCGACTTCGATAACCGCTCGCGCTCGGCCTTGGCGTTCAGATCCACCAAGACGGTCGGCTCGAAGCGGCTGCGAGGGTAAGCATAGGTCAGATTCATAGATCCTCCGGTAATGGAGTACTTATACTCCTTTTTCGGATGAATAGCAATCGGGGAGTGAATCTGGCCGCGCTCCGGGCCTCAGGCTGGTTCGGCGTGCTCCACCAGGAGTTGTACTTTTGTTACGCCGTTGTATTCATTGGCGTCCAGACGGAAGGCGACTTTGGCCCGCTCGCCCAGCGAATCGACATGGCCGAACCAGATGGCGTCGTAGCGGGCGCCGTTCTTTTCCAGCAGCAGTTTGAGGTGGCGCTCTTTTAATATGCGCTGGCTGACCACGCGGAACTCGTCGCAGAACACCGGCGGCGCGAAGCCCTGGCCCCATACCTGGCCGGCCATCAGGTCGATGAAGGAGGTGGTGTAGTAGGCGTCTTCCAGCGGGCCGTCGGTTTCGACAATCCGTTCCAGTTGCTGCTTGCTCAGCCACGCCTGGCCGACCTCCTCGAAGGCGGCGGAGAAGGCGTCGAAGGCGTCGGCGCGCAGGGTCAGCCCGGCCGCCATCGCGTGGCCGCCGAACTTGTCGATCAGGCTGGGCGCCTTCTTGTAGACCAGGTCGAGCGCGTCGCGCAGGTGGAAGCCGGGGATGGAGCGGCCCGACCCCTTGATCCAGCCGTCGGCGCCGGGCGCGAAGGTGATCGTCGGGCGGAAGAACTTTTCCTTGAGCCGCGAGGCGACGATGCCGATCACGCCCTGGTGCCACGATGCGTCGAACACGCAGATGGTGCTGCTGTTGGCCGGCTCGAAGGCATCGAGGTGCAGCAGCGCCGTGTCCTGCATCTCGGCCTCGATCTCGCGCCGTTTCAGGTTGATCTCGTTGAGCCGCTGCGCCAGCTCCCAGGCGCGGCCCTCGTCGTCGGTGATCAGGCATTCGATCCCGAGCGACATGTCTTCCAGCCGGCCGGCCGCGTTCAGGCGCGGACCGAGCGCGAAACCGAGGTCGAACGGGCTGGCGGTGCGCGGCTCGCGGCCGGCCACGCGGAACAGCGCGGCCACGCCGGCGTGCATGCGGCCGGCGCGCATGCGCTTGAGCCCCTGCGCCACCAGGATGCGGTTGTTCGGGTCCAGCCGCACCACGTCGGCGACGGTGCCCAGCGCCACCAGGTCGAGCAGGTTGTCCAATTTGGGCTGCGGCTGCGTCTCATAGGCGCCGCGCTTGCGGAATTCGGCGCGCAACGCCAGCAGCACGTAGAACACCACGCCGACGCCGGCGATATGCTTGCTCGGGAAGCCGCATTCGGGCTGGTTCGGGTTGACGATCACGCGCGCGGCCGGCAGGGTATCCGACGGCAGGTGGTGGTCGGTGACCACCACCTCGATGCCGCGCCGGTTGGCCTCGGCCACGCCGTCGATGCTGGCGATGCCGTTGTCGACGGTGATGATGATGTCGGGCTGCTTCTCGCGCGCCGTCAGCTCCACGATCTCCGGCGTCAGGCCGTAGCCGTACTCGAAGCGGTTGGGGACGATGAAATCGATATTGGCGCCCATGGCGCGCAGGCCGCGCAGCGCGACCGCGCAGGCGGTGGCGCCGTCGCAGTCGTAGTCGGCCACGATGACCATGCGCTTGCCGGCGGCGATGGCGTCGGCCAGGAACACGGCGGCGGCGCCGATGTGCAGCAGGCCCGAAGGCGGGATCATGGCCGCCAGTTCGCTCGACAAATCCTTGATGTCGGTCAGGCCGCGCGCCGCGTACAGGCGCGCCAGCACCGGGTGGATGCCTCCCTGGCGCAGCATTTCGGATTCGCGGTAAGGGTAGGGACGGGTGGCGATACGGGTCATGTGCGGACGGTGCTCGATAAAGTGTTCAGGTTCTGCTTGCGCCAGAATTTGCGCTGGGCGAGTTTGGTGCTCGATACGGTCGTCCAGCTTTGGCGGTGGCTGAGGACCAGGTTGACGCGGCCGACGCGACCCTCCTTGAGCGCGGCCAGCAGCGGCGCGAACCACGCCTGTTCCAGGCGCTGCATGCGCGCCAGCCAGTCGGCCCAGTCACCGGTTTGCGCCGCCGGAATCAGCTCCGCCAGCACGGCGGTGACACCGCCGTCGCCGTTGCCCGCGTCGGCGATCAGCCGCGCGGCCTCCGGCGCGCGCCGCTCGGGCGCGGCCAGCGCCTGCATCCACGAAGGCGCGCCGGCGCCGGCCACCCACAGCGGCAGCGCCGCCGGCGTCACCGGACCGCACCCGCCCCACAGCCAGAACGAATTGACCTGCTGCAGGCCGCGCTCATGGCGCGCCTCGTTGACCGGGTGTTCGTGCCAAAGCATCTGGATCTCGTTTTGCAGCTTGCGGTAGTCGCGCGCGCGTTCGCCCTCCGGCACCCAGTCGCTGATGTATTGCGTGGTGGCGGCATCCGGCGAGGCGGTGCGCAGGCCGGACCAGTCGTCCGCGCGGGCGAACCACAATCCCGGCGTGGCGTACAGCAGCGGCTTGCCCAGCTCCTCGAAGTAGGGGCGGGCGATGTCGTACAGGGCGCGCGATTCGTCCTCGGTCAATTGCAGCGCGCGCGGATCCGACAGCAGCGAGTGGGTGCGCGAGATCTGGATGTTGGCCGGCTGGACGATGAACCAGTGGCCGCTGGCCGCGGCGGCGGCCAACTCCGGGCCGCAACCGCGCATGGCGGCGGTGGCCACCGGGGCGCCGGTATCCGGATGATCGGGCGCCGGCGCCAGGCCAAGCGCGTGGCTCAGCCACGCCTCATGCGGCAGCACGCGACTGTTGTTGTCGAAAGTAATGGTTTTGGCATCGCTGTGGCGCGAGACCAGCGCCGCCAGGGCGGGTGTTTGCAGGGCGCGGATCAGGTCGCGCGCCATCTCCGGCGGGGGCAGCGCGTAGGGCAGAACAAGGGTGATTTCAGTCATTCCGAGATTGTAGGGCATTGCGGCGTGGACCGAAAAAATCTTTCAAGCAAAGTCACGTCGAAGTTGTCAAGTTTAAAATACAACATTCCAAGCAGATATTGAAAATAAAATCACTAACGTAGATAAATATCAATTGTCCAAAATCAAATTCATATGTAATATGAGCAACTTAGATGATTTGCAGGCATCACTTAGCGTCCGTGAATGCCTCCGCGTGCCGCGCCGCTGACCACCCTGACCCCGTGACAGCAGCCGTTCAGCTCCCCAACTCTTAAAAAGAATACGAAGGCTTTACGACATGAGTTCGATCAACCTTGCTACCTCTATTCACATTTGCGAAGATACCGAAGGTACCTACGATGTGCGCGACATCCTGAGCGCGGCCGGCTACGCCGCCAGCTCTTCGCTCAACGTAAGCGCCATGTATGTCGTACTGCCGGACGGCACCACGTCCACCAAGAACACCCCGTTGTTCGGCAAAGTCGATGCCGACACCGTCTACATCCGTCCGGGCCAGTGGCACGCCGACTACAACGGCCAGTTCACCACGATCGAATTCGTCGTGGACCAGGGCGGCGGCAACACCGTGACCATGACCCTGCAAGTGATTGTCGATCCGGTCAACGACGCACCGACCGCCGCCAACAAAACCTTCAATCTGGACAACGGCAACGCCGTGGTGCTGTCGCAAAACGATTTCGGCTTCGTCGACGCGGTCGAGCACGACGCGTTCCAGTCCGTCATCATCACCTCGCTGCCGACCGCCGGCAAACTGCTGCTCAACGGCGTGGCCATCACCGCCAACACCGAGGTATCGGCCGCCGACATCGCCGCCGGCAAGCTGGCCTTCGAGCCTAGCCAGACGACCTCGGGCAACTTCGACATCGGCTTCAAGGTCCGCGACGCCGGTGGCCTGGTCGGCTGCAACGCCGCCGACACCAGCGCCACGCCGAACTACCTGACCTTCAACGTGCCGAAGGCCCATCTGGGCGACTTCGTCTGGGAAGACGGCAACGGCAACGGCGTGCAGGACGCCGGCGAGGCGGGCATCGGCAACGTCGTGGTCGAACTCAAGGACGGCGCCGGCAAAGTGGTCGCCAGCACCACCACCGACGCGAGCGGCAAGTACCACTTCGACGTCGATCCGGGCACCTATTCGGTGTCGGTGAAGGCGCCGGCCGGCTTCAAACCGGTCGGCCAGGACCTGGGCGGCGACGACGCCACCGACAGCGACATCGATGCCTCCGGCAACACCGGTCCGATCACGCTGGCACCGGGCGAGACCAACAACAAGGCCGATGCCGGCCTGTACCGCGCAGCGTCGCTGGGTGACACCGTCTGGCTCGACACCAACCGCAACGGCGTGCAGGATGCCGGCGAGGCGGGCGTGGCCGGCGTGCGCGTCACCTTGCTCGACGCTAACGGCAACCCGGTCGGCGCCGCCGTCACCACGGACGCCAACGGCCATTACCAGTTCAGCGACCTCAAGCCGGGCAGCTACAGCGTGCAGTTCGACCAGACCAGCCTGCCGGCGCACCACTTGTTCACCGCGCAGGGCCAGGGCGCCGACGCGGCCCTCGATTCGAACGCCGACGCCGCCGGCCGCACCACCCAGGTGACGCTGGCCTCCGGCGAGAACAACCAGACCGTGGACGCTGGCATCGTCGCCGAGCGCGCCACCCTGGGCGACCGCGTGTGGGAAGACAGCAACGCCAACGGCGTGCAGGACGCCGGCGAAGCGGGCCTGGTCGGTGTCAACGTCGAATTGCGCGACGCCACCGGCAACCTGGTCGCCACCACCACCACCGGCGCCGACGGCAACTACAGCTTCACCGTCGATGCCGGCCAGTACAAGATCGCCGTCACCGCGCCAACCGGCATGACCGTCACCGGCCAGAACGCCGGCGGAAACACCGCCACCGACAGCAATATCGACGCGACCGGCCAGAGCGGTCTGATCACCCTGACCCCGGGCCAGGTCGACAACACCATCGACGCCGGCTTGTACCGCGCCGCCTCGCTGGGCGACCGCGTCTGGCTCGACAGCAACCGCAACGGCGTGCAGGATGCCGGCGAAGCGGGCGTGGCCGGCGTCAAGGTCACCTTGCTCGACGCCAGCGGCAAGGCGATGGGGGCGGCCGTCACCACCGACGCCAACGGCGGCTACAGCTTCACCAACCTCAAGCCGGGCACCTACAGCGTGCAGTTCGACAAGGCGACCCTGCCGGCCGGCCACGTCTTCACCACCGCCGACCAGGGCGGCAACGATGCGGCCGACTCGGACGCCAACGCCGGCACCGGCGCCACCGCGCAGGTGACTTTGGTCTCCGGCGCCAACAACGCCGACCTCGACGCCGGCGTGGTTGTGGTCCAGGCCAAGCTGGGCGACACCGTCTGGGAAGACAAGAACGCCAATGGCGTGCAGGACAGCGGCGAGGCGGGCATCGGCAACGTGACCGTCGAGCTCAAGGACGCCAGCGGCAAGGTAGTGCAAACCACCAGCACCGACGCGGCCGGCCGTTACAACTTCACCGCCGATCCGGGCAGCTACACGGTGTCGGTCAAGGCTCCGGCCGGTTATCAGTTCACCGGCAAGGATGCCGGCACGGACGACGCCAGGGACAGCGATGTCGGCGCCACCGGCCAGAGCGGCACCATCGTGCTGCAGCCGGGCGAGGTCAACAACACCATCGATGCCGGCCTGTACAAAAACGCCGCCGTCGGCGACCGTGTGTGGCTCGACACCAACAAGAATGGCGTGCAGGACAGCGGCGAAGCCGGCGTCGGCAACGTCAAGGTCAGCCTGTTCGACGCCGCTGGCAAGCAGGTCGGCGCCAGCGTGACCACCGACGCCAACGGCAACTACCAGTTCTCGGACCTCAAGCCGGGTAGCTACAGTGTCGTGTTCGACAAGGCGAGCTTGCCAGAGGGCATGGCCTTTACCAGCGCCAACCAGGGCAGCAACGACGCCGCCGATTCCGACGTCAACGCCGCCGGCCAGTCGCACACCTTCACGCTGACCTCGGGCCAGGTCGACAAGACCGTCGACGCAGGCGTTTTGGCTGCCGCCACCATCGGCGACCGCGTCTGGATCGACAACAACGGCAACGGCCTGCAGGACAGCGGCGAAGTGGGCAAAGCCGGTGTGACCGTCGAGTTGCGCGACACCGCCGGCAAGGTCCTCAAGACCACCACCACCGACAACGCCGGCAACTACAAGTTCAGCGTCGAGGCGGGCACCTACGCGGTCGCCATCAAGACCCCGACCGGCTACACCGTCACCACGCAAGACGTCGGCAGCAACAACGACATCGACAGCGACGCCAACGCCAGCGGCAACCTGGGCAGCGTGACCGTCACGGCCGGCCAGAACGTCACCAACATGGACGCCGGTATTTATCAGAAGGGCAGCATCGGCGACAAGGTCTGGTTCGACAGCAATGGCGACGGCATCCAGCAAAGCGGCGAAACCGGCGTCAAGGGCGTGGGCGTGACCTTGTTCAACGAGAAAAACGTGGCCGTCGGCACCACCACCACCGACGCCAGCGGTTTGTATTCGTTCAACGACCTGGGCCCGGGCAAATATTCGGTCAAGTTTGCACCGGTGGACGGCTATGTCTTCACCAAGCAGAACCAGGGTAGCAACGATAGTGTCGACTCTGACGTGGACGCCGCTGGAAAGAGCGGCCAGATCACGCTGGCCTCCGGCGTCAACGACAAGACCCATGACGCCGGCCTGGTCAAGGCCGCCAGCATCGGCGACACCATCTGGGAAGACGCCAATTACAACGGCGTGCAGGACGCGGGCGAAAAGGGCGTCGACGGCGTCACCGTCAAATTGTACGACGGCAATAACGTGCTTAAGCAAACGGTGGTCACGGCCAACGGCGGCAAGTACCTGTTCGACGGCCTGCAGTCGGGCAGCTATCAGGTCGAAGTGGTCAAAAGCACGGGCTGGTTCTTCACCAAGGCCGACGCCGGCGACTACACCAAGGATTCGGATGTCACCAAGGCCACCGGCAACACCGGCCGCACCGACACCATCGACCTGTCCACCGGCGAACAACTGCGCACGGTCGACGCTGGTATCTACCGCAAGGCCAGCCTCGGCGACAAGGTCTGGCGCGACGCCAACCACAACGGCGTGCAGGACAGTGGCGAGGAAGGCATCGGCGGCATTACCGTGTCGCTGTACGACACCGCCAACAACAAGCTGGGCACGGTCAAGACCGACGTCAACGGCAACTACAAGTTCGCGGATTTGACTCCAGGTAAGTATTACCTGATGTTCGACAAATCCAACGTCATCTTCAAGACCTACAACATGAACGACTGGAAGTGGGGCGTGAAGAATACCGGCAGCAACGACGCCATCGATTCGGACGTCAATGGCGACATGGTCAACAAAGTCAACGTTACCAAGACCGACACCATCGACCTGAGCTCGGGCGAGAACGATATGAGCTGGGACGCCGGCATCACGCCGATCGCCATCGATCTGAACGGCGACGGCATCCACACCATCGCCCGTGGCGACATGAAAGGCAGCTTCGACCTGCTGGGCACCGGCAAGGCGATCCAGTCGGGCTGGTTGTCCAAGTCCGACGGCTTCCTGGCGGTCGACGCCAACGGCAACGGCAGCATCGACAGCGTGAGCGAACTGTTCGGCGGCACTTCCAAGGGTTCGGGCTTCGCCAAGCTCGCCAGCTACGACAGCAACGGCGACGGCGTGGTCAACGCCACCGACGCGCAATTCGCCAGCCTGCTGATCTGGCAGGACGCCAACAGCAACGGTAAGACCGACGCCGGCGAGCTGGTGTCGCTGAAGGCGGCCGGCGTGGCCAGCCTGAACGTGGGCTACACCGAACTGCCTTTCCTTGACGCTAACAACAACCTGCACCTGGAGCGCAGCAGCGTCACCATGAGCAACGGCAAATCGGCCGACATGACCGACGTCTACTTCAATGTGGCGGCGGCAGACGCTGCGGCTGCCGGCGTCACCCTGCCGACGATGGCCGACCTGATGGGCGATGGCGCGCAGGCGGTTCAGCTGGTGGGGCAGAGCCAGCAGTGCCAGATTGAATTCGCCTAATTTTGTATTCGTTTCTCCCTAAGCTGTACAACGACATTTACTTTTATAGAAGAAAAAATATCATGCAAACCAAATTCAACGCAATCAAAGCCGCCGTCCTCGCCGTCTCCCTGGCCTTCTCGGGCGCCGCCTTCGCCGGCCAGACCTACAACTCGCAAGCCATCGTCGATGCGGGCGGCCTGGTGGTCAACTTCGACGGCCAGAACTTCAATGGCACGCCAGTGGTCGGTATCCCGGTGATGGAACTGACCAATACGGTCAATGCGCAGGACAGCTTCCTGGCCTTCTGCATCCAGCCGAAGGTCGATCTGCAGCAACACACCGTCTACACCGGCGCCACCGCAACGGTGAGCAACAGCGTCAAGGCGCTGTATGAAACCTCGTACGACAACGCCATCAAAAACGCCGACGGCCAAAAAGCGTTCCAGCTGGCGCTGTGGGAATTGGTGGCCGACGACGGCAAGATTTACGACAACACCGGCGCTCAATATTTCATCAGCGGCTCCGATTCGAGCGCCGATGCCGCCTTCCAGATGCTGAATCTGGCGTCCCAGCACACGGTTCTGAGCAATATGTACACCTACACCAGCTTCACCGGCACCGGCAGCAACGGCCTGGCGTCGCAGCAACTGCTGGGCGTTTCGATGGCCGCCGCCGTGCCGGAAGCGAGCACCTGGGCCATGCTGGGTCTGGGTCTGGGCATGATCGGCTTCATGGGCCGCCGCAAGTCGAGCCAGGGCCAGAAGTTCGCCTGATCGCTTGACCGTCG
Source organism: Duganella sp. AC237 (assembly GCF_979254035.1). Lineage (NCBI taxonomy): Bacteria > Pseudomonadati > Pseudomonadota > Betaproteobacteria > Burkholderiales > Oxalobacteraceae > Duganella > Duganella sp. AC237. The sequence continues at coordinate 3,083,379 of NZ_CEEDEW010000003.1, forward strand.
CGCCGCCGTCCCCCGGCGGCGCGGCGATTTGTCGCTGCGCCAACGGCGTTTCGCCCATGAAATGCTATTTGTATGGCAAACTTCGGGCTCACTTCCGTTGATCGCCCCGTTAGCCCATGAGCATAGTCAAGAATTTACCGTTTGAATGGCTGGTCGGCCTGCGTTACACGCGCGCCGGCAAGCGCAGCGGCCGCAATAGTTTCATCTCCTTCATCTCGCTGATTTCGATGGCAGGCATCGGCCTGGGCACGGCCGCGCTGATCGTGGTGCTGTCCGTGATGAACGGCTTCGAAAAGGAAGTGACCACCCGCATGTTGTCGGTGCTGGCGCACGTTGAGGTATTCGACCTGCGTGGTTCGATGCCGGACTGGCAACAGCGCGCGCGGGAGGCCTTCGCCAACCCGCAGGTGCGGGGTGCCGCGCCCTTCGTCGAAACCGAGGGCATGCTGATCCGCGACGATATCCTGCGCCCGTCGGTGGTGCGCGGCGTGTTGCCCGAGGCCGAGAAGAACGTCTCCGAGGTCGGCGAGCGCATGCGTGCGGGCAGCCTCGACACGCTCAAACCGGGCCAATTCAATATCGTGCTGGGCGCCGAGCTGGCCCGGGCGCTGAAAGTCAAGGTCGGCCAGACCGTGACCCTGGCGCGCGCCCAGGGGCCGGGCGCGGGCGGCGCCATGCAGCCGCGCGTACGGTCCCTGACCGTGACCGGCATCTTCGAGGTGGGCCACAACCAGTTCGACTCCGGTCTGGCGCTCATCAATATCACCGATGCCGAGCAGCTGGCGGGAGTGGCCGCGCCGTCCGGCCTGCGCCTGCGCCTGGCCGACATGCAGCGCGCCCCAGAGGTGGCGCGCCAATTGAAGCAGACGATGCCGGGCGATTTGTTCATGCGCGACTGGACCAGCGCCAACTCGACCTGGTTCGCCGCCGTGAAAAGCCAGAAGAACATGATGTTCATTATCCTGACCATGATTATCGCGGTCGCCGCCTTCAACCTGGTCGCCACCCTGGTGATGACGGTGACCGACAAGCAGGCCGACATCGCCATCCTGCGCACCCTGGGCGCCTCGCCGGCGTCGATCATGAAGATTTTCATGATCCAGGGCGGGCTGACCGGGGTGCTGGGCACCGGCTTCGGCATCGCGCTCGGTTCCGTGCTCGCGGTAAATATCCACATCATCGTGCCGTTCATCGAGGGTTTGTTCGGGATGCACTTCCTGTCCAAGGACATTTATCTGATCAGCTCGGTGCCTTCGGACCTGCGGCTGTCGGACGTTACCAACATCGGGGTGATCTCGGTGCTGCTGGCGTTCGTGGCGACAATCTATCCGAGCTGGCGCGGCGCCCGCGTCAAGCCGGCGCAGGCTTTGCGCTACGAGTGAGGCGCGTCGACGTATGCTGTGTGCCGCGTCGCACGCAGCCAACACCATTTATATGGCAAACTGCTGACTTCGCCGATTTTGTCCGCTGGAACACATGAGTATCATTAAGAATCTACCGTTTGAATGGCTGGTCGGCCTGCGCTACACGCGCGCCGGCAAGCGCAGCGGGCGCAACAGCTTTATCTCGTTCATCTCCCTCATTTCGATGGCCGGCATCGGCTTGGGCGTGGCTGCGCTGATCGTCGTGCTGTCCGTGATGAACGGCTTCCAGAAGGATGTCACCGGGCGCATGCTGTCGGTGCTGGCCCACGTGGAGGTGTTCGACGCGCGCGGCTCGATGCCGAACTGGCAGACCGCCGCCGCCGAGGCGCGCAAAAATCCCGAGGTGATCGGGACCGCGCCGTTCGCGGAGACGCAGGGCATGCTGGTGCGCGACGATATCCTGCGTCCAGCCATCATCCGCGGCGTGCTGCCGGAGCAGGAGCCGAACGTTTCCGATGTGGCGAAGCAGACCCGCAGGGGCAGTTTCGCTGCGCTGCAGCCGGGCGCCTACAACATCGTGCTCGGGATCGACCTCGCGCGCGCGTTGCGCGTGAACCTGGGCGAAAAGGTGACCCTCGCGCTGGCCCAGGGCCAGGCCACGCCGGCGGGGGTGCTGCCGCGCATGCGCTCCTTTAACGTGGTCGGCATCTTCGAGGCGGGCCATAATGAATTCGATTCCGCGCTCGCCTTCGTGCACCTGACCGACGCCGAAAAGCTGCTGCGCCTGGACGCGCCGGCAGGCTTGCGCCTGCGCCTGTCCGACATGAACCGCGCGCCGCAAGTGGCGCTGGACCTCAAGCGCACCATGTCCGGCGACCTGACCATGCGTGACTGGTCCAAACTCAATGCCAACTGGTTCGCCGCCGTGCAGACCGAAAAGCGCATGATGTTTATCATCCTGACGTTGATCATCGCGGTCGCCGCCTTCAACCTTGTCTCCACCCTGGTGATGACGGTGACCGACAAGCAGGCCGACATCGCCATCCTGCGCACCCTGGGCGCCTCGCCGCGATCGATCATGAAGATCTTCATGATCCAGGGAGCGCTGGTCGGCATCCTCGGCACCATACTGGGCGTGGCCGGCGGCGTGCTGGTGGCGCTGAACATCGACGTCATCGTGCCGTTTATCGAACATTTATTAGGAGTGCAGTTCTTGTCCAAGGATATTTACTACATCAGCGTCGTGCCATCGGACCTGCGCTGGCCGGACGTTTTCAAGATCGGCGGCGTGGCCGTGGTGCTGGCGTTCGTCGCCACGATCTACCCAAGCTGGTGGGCCGCCCGCGTCAAACCTGCGGAGGCATTGCGCTATGAGTGATCCAACGACCAACCCGGCACCGGTGGTCCTGTCCTGCCGTAACCTGGGCAAAACCTTCACGCAGGGCAGCTACTCGGTCAAGGTGCTGGCCGGGATCGACATCGACGTGCGGCGCGGCGAACGTGTCGCCATCGTCGGCGCCTCCGGCTCGGGCAAATCGACCTTGCTGCATCTGCTGGGCGGCCTCGATACGCCGACCACTGGCAGCGTGACCCTGCTGGGCAAGGACTTCGCCAGCTTGAACGAGTCGGCGCGCGGCGATCTGCGCAACGCCTCGCTGGGCTTCGTCTACCAGTTCCATCACCTGCTGCCGGAGTTCTCCGCGCTGGACAACGTCGGCATGCCGCTCATGATACGGCGCGTCAAGCGCAGCGACGCCACCAGCGCGGCGCAGCAAATCCTCGCCCGCGTGAACCTGGCCAAGCGCGTCACCCACGTTCCGGGCGAACTGTCCGGTGGCGAACGTCAGCGCGTGGCGCTGGCGCGCGCGCTCGTCACGCAGCCCGCCTGCGTGCTGGCCGACGAACCGACCGGCAACCTGGATCACGCCACCGCGCAGCAGATTTTCGACCTGATGCTGGAGCTGTCCCGCACCCTGGGCACGGCCTTCGTCATCGTCACCCACGACATCGAACTGGCGCGCCGCTGCGACCGCGTGCTGCGCCTGACCGACGAAGGCTTGAAACCCTACCAGGACTGACACCATGTGGATCGACACCCACTGCCACCTCGACGCCCACGAATTCGGCGGCGAATCCGCCGAACAGGCGCGGAAGGCGAGGGCGCAGGGTGTCGGCATGATCGTGATCCCGGCGGTGGAAACGGCCAATTTTTCCATCGTCGCCGAGTTGGCGGCCAGCGTCGATAACGGCTGTTATGCGCTCGGCATCCACCCCATCTATGTTCCGAACGCGCAGGAAGACGACTTGCGCGTGCTGCGCGGACAGGTTGAGGCGGCGCTGGCCGACCCGCGCTTCGTGGCGCTGGGCGAGATCGGCCTGGACTTCTTCATTCCCATGTTGACCGAGCCAGCGATGCGCGAGAAGCAGATATTCTTCTTCCGCGAGCAGCTCAAGATTGCCCGTGACTTCGAGCTGCCGGTGTTGATGCACGTGCGCCGCTCGCAGGACGTGGTGCTCAAGCACGCGCGCCAGATTCGTCCGGCAGGCGGCATCGCGCATGCCTTCAATGGCAGCTTCCAGCAGGCGCAGGGCTATATCGACCTGGGATTCAAGCTCGGTTTCGGCGGCGCCATGACGTTTACGCGCGCTTTGCAGATACGCCGCATGGCGGCCGAGCTGCCGCTGGAGGCGATCGTGCTGGAGACCGACGCGCCGGATATTTCGCCCAGCTGGATCCACCCGGGACGTAACAGCCCCGATCAGATTCCCCGCATCGGCGCCGTGCTGGCCGAGCTGCGTGGCATTTCCTTGGAAGAGGTCGCCAGCGCGACCACCGCCAATGCGCACGCAGCGTTGTTGCGGATGAAAGTTTCTTAGGTGATAAGTGATTTTGTGACATTTGGATAGAATTGCTCGTGAGTTGGCAGTGCATAATCGCCAATATTTGCCTGTACTAACTCACGGATATCCATATGACACCAGACGTTCGCCTCGCCGCCGCCCTCCTGTTTGTTCCCGCCATGTGCTTCGCCGATACGAGCGAAGTCTCCGAGCGCCAGATCAACGTGCCGAAGTGCACAACGCCTGCGGCCAAGGTCGTGTTTACCGAATTCAAATGCAAATCCGCCGATTGCTCGTCCGGCGCCGGCCAGCAGGATCCACGCCAATACCGCTGGTGGGAGCGGTCGGGCACCGTCGCGCAACCGAGCTACACGGGAGTGGGCACCGGCATGACCGAGATGCTGGCCACCGCGCTTACCCAGACCGGCTGCTTCGACGTGCAGGAGCGCGCCGAAATGGAGGAAATCAACAAGGAGCTGGCGCTGATCGGCAAAAAAGTCGAAGCCGAAGCGGCCGACTACATGATTACCGGCTCGATCACGTCGCTGGGCTTCGAGCAAAGCTCGACCGGCCTGGGTGGGCTGAGCTTCCTCAAGGGGCCGCTGAGCATGCTGGCGGGCGCGGTCGATTACAAAAAGTCCAAGGTGCACATGAACATGGACATCCGCGTGGTGGACGTGCGCCGCGCCAAGATCATCGCCTCCAAGACCTTCCAGGCCAACAACGAGAAGACCGGCTTCGGCATCTCGGCCATGGGCTGGGGCGGCGGCACCGGGCTGGGCGGCAACCACGCCAGCATCAGCGGCTCGCCGCTGGAAGAAGTGGCGCGCGATTTGCTGGTGAAATCGACGTCTTTCCTGACCGAGACCATCGCCGCGAAAAACATCAACGAGCGCATCGCGGTGAAGGCGACTGACGTTTCGCCGAAGTAAGCATTACCTCGTTCGCGGGGTATAGAGCGCCGGCAGGGTGATCCCTGCCGGCGCTTTTTGTTTGTTTGCAGAAAAGTTATGTTGATGCGGATCAAAAGCCGCGTCGTCCCCGTGAATTGCTCACGCGAGCTTGCATAGTATCGCTGTGTCGGACGGGCGGGCTGACCGAATGCTCCACTGCGAGAGCGACCCATTGGCGGAGTGACGATGCGATTGGCGATAATCGGCTTTGCTGCGGGCGCGGCGTTCTTGCAGACGCAGGCGGTGCTGCCGGTCGTTTCAGTTATGATTTCGGTCGCCGCACTTTCGATGGCCTGGCTCGCGCTATGGCACACGGTGGTCAAGCGCAGATTGTCAGTGAGCGGCATGCTTCGGCATCGGATTTCGCGCCCGGCAAACGCTTTGCTGGTGGGCGCCATCATCGGCTTCTATTGGGCGGCCTGGCTTGCGCATGTGGCGTTGTCCTCGCAGCTGGCAAGCGCGGACGAGGGGCGGGACTTCACGGTAATCGGCACCATCGATAACTTGCCATATCGTTTTTCGCAAGGCGCGCGGTTCAATTTTGCGGTGGAACGTGTTCTGGATGGGCGGGGCGGGGAGCAGACGACAACATCGGTGCCGACTCCGGTCCCGCCACGTATCGCGTTGTCCTGGTATGCGGGTTTCCGGAATCAGGTGATTAACGTGGGTGACGTGCAGCCGGGCGAGCGCTGGCAACTGACGGTGCGCCTTCAGCGGCCTCACGGCAACGCCAACGAATACGGCTTCGATTACGAAGCTTGGTTATTGGAGCAGCGCGTGCGCGCGACCGGCTACGTGCGGCCACATAACACCAACCGGCGTCTGGACAATTTTGTCTTCGGTGCCCGCAACGTCATCGAGCATTGCCGCGCCGCGCTGCGGGCGCGCATCCTGGCGGCGCTTCCCGACAAACCCTACGCAGGCGTGATCGTCGCCTTGGTCGTCGGCGACCAGCGCGGGATCGATCAATCGGACTGGAAGGTCTTTACCAATACCGGTATCGGTCACCTCGTCAGCATCAGCGGATTGCACATCACGATGGTGGCGGGATTGTTCGCACTGATCGCCTTCACGTTGTGGCGGCACTCGTTTTTCACGCGCGCGCAATTGCCTTTGATGATGCCGGCGCAAAAAGTCGCGGCGCTGGTCGGCGCGGCGGTCGCCTTGTTCTATGTGCTGCTGGCAGGCTTCGGCGTGCCGGCGCAGCGTACGCTGTACATGTTGATCGTCGTCGCCATCGCGCTGTGGCTGAACCGGATCGCCAGCGTTTCGCATGTGCTGTGCACGGCGCTTGGCGTCGTGGTGCTGCTAGACCCTTGGGCGGTGCTGTGGCCGGGTTTTTGGTTGTCGTTCGGTGCCGTGGCGGTCATCTTGTATTCCACTGTCGGCCGCACCACGTTGCGGCCCGACCGGCGCGCGCCTGGCGTCGATGAAGCGCCGCAGGGGGCGCATTCCGCGCCAACGCTCGGTGCACGATGCTGGCAGGCCTTGCGCGTTGGCGCGCACACCCAGTACGCCGTCACGCTTGGACTGGTGCCGCTGACGATGCTGCTGTTTGCGCAAGTGTCCGTCATCAGCCCTTTGGCGAACGCGGTAGCGATACCGTTGATTAGTCTTGTCGTCACGCCGCTGGCGCTGGTGGGCAGCATGCTGCCGATGTCCTTGGCGGCGTGGGTGCTCGGCCTGGCGCATCTGCTGGTCGAGTGGTTGACCATTTGCCTGCAATGGTTCAGCGGCTTGCGCTATGCCGTTTGGCGCGCGCCGACACCGCCGTTCTGGCTTTTCGGTTGGGCCATGTTCGGCACTCTGTGGCTGCTGGCGCCACGCGGTTGGCCGGCGCGCTGGCTCGGGTTGGCGACGTGGATCCCGTTGCTGGCGGCCGAGCCATCGCATCCGGAACCGGGCCGCATGACCGTAACCGCCTTCGATGTGGGGCAGGGCATGGCCCTGCTGATCGAAACCAGCCATCATCGTATGCTTTACGATACCGGTCCAAGCTACGGCACCGAAATCAACGCCGGCAACCGCGTCATCCTGCCGTATTTGCGGGCGCGCGGCATCGCGTCGCTGGATGGGATGATCGTCAGCCACAGCGACGTCGATCATTCCGGCGGCGCCTTGACCGTGCTGGATGGCTTGCCGGTCGGTTGGGTGCTTGGATCGCTGCTGCCCAATCATCCGATCGTGGCGGCGGGCCGGCGGCACGTGCAATGCGCCGCCGGACAGGCGTGGACGTGGGACGGCGTGCGCTTCGAGATACTGCATCCGTTGGCCGCCAGCTATGCCGACGTCACGCTGAAGCCCAATGCGCGCGGCTGCACCCTGAAGATCACCGCCGGAGGGAAGTCGATGCTGCTGGCCGGCGATATCGAGGCCTTGCAAGAGTCGCAACTCGTGGCGCGTGATCGGGAACGGTTGCGCGCCGATGTCCTGCTGGTTCCACATCATGGGAGCGGCACCAGTTCGACACCGGATTTTTTAAAAGCGGTGAATCCGCAGGCGGCCGTGTTCCAGGTCGGCTACCGCAACCGCTATCAACATCCCAAAAAGGAAGTCTACGACCGCTATGGAGAACTGCAGATCCAACGCTTGCGGACCGACCAATCGGGCGCCTTGACCCTTGATTTCGGCCAAACGATCGACATAGCCAGCTATCGCGAAACGCACGCCCGCTACTGGTACGGCCGCTGAATTAGAGCGTTCCCACCAGCCGCAGGCGGGAACTGCCGTTACAATTGGCCCACAATAACCATACGGAGACCGCTTGTGAGCAAGCCCAAGCTGCATTTCGCCCATGCCAACAGCTATCCGGCGGGCGTTTACCGCCAGTTCTTCGAGCGCTTGAACGACCAATTCGACATCCAGGCGCTCGATATGCACGCGCATAACCCGAAATATCCAGTGACCGACTGCTGGCCGCATCTGGTGGAAGAATACATCGCCGAACTGACCGCGCGCTATACGGAACCGGTGATCCTTGTCGGTCACTCCTTGGGCGGCATGCTGAGTTTATTGGTCGCCCACGCGCGGCCGGACCTGGTGCGCTGCGTCGTCATGCTCGACGCGCCGGTGGTCGCTGGCTGGCGCGCGCTGGTCTGGCGCACCATCAAATTGATCGGCAAGGCGTATGACGTCCCGCCGGCCAAGTTCTCCAAACGCCGCCGCAACGTGTGGCCCAGCGTCGCCGCCGCGTATGAGCACTTCGCCAGCAAGGATATCTTCGCCGCCTGGGCGCCGGGCGTGCTGACAGATTACATCGACAACGGCATGAAACCGCATCCGGAAGGCGTTCAGTTGCGCTTTACGAGGGAGATCGAGACGGCGGTCTACGCCAGCTTGCCCCATCATCTGCCCAAAATCGTGCGCGGACAATTCCCGGTGCCGATTGGCTTCATCGGCGGCACCGATTCGTGGGAAACCAGCCAGTCCGGCCATGAACACACGCAGGCGCTGGTGGGCCGCCACTTCCGACTGATCCCCGGCGGCCACCTGTTCCCGATGGAGACGCCGGCGGCGGCGGCCGACGCCACGGCCGACATGATCGCCGGTCTGCTGGACGAACAATCCACCGCCGGCGGCGCTAAAAAAGTTCTTAAATACAGGGCTTTCGCGTAAAATCTCGTCCATTCGGCGCTTAGCGCCTCCCGGCAATTTTAGGAATACCTTGCGATGACGATTAAAAGCGATAAATGGATACGCCGCATGGCGGAGCAGCATGGGATGATCGAGCCGTTCTTCCCGGACCAGGTGCGCGAGCAGGATGGCCGCAAAGTCATCTCCTACGGCACCTCGTCGTACGGCTACGATATCCGCTGCGCCGACGAATTCAAGATCTTCACGAACATCAACAGCACCATCGTCGATCCGAAGAACTTCGATTCGAACTCCTTTGTCGACGTCAAGAGCGATGTCTGCATCATCCCGCCGAACTCCTTCGCGCTGGCCCGTACGATGGAGTACTTCCGTATTCCGCGCAGCGTGCTGACCGTCTGCCTGGGTAAATCGACGTACGCGCGTTGCGGCATCATCGTCAACGTGACCCCGTTCGAGCCGGAATGGGAAGGCTACGTGACCCTGGAATTTTCCAACACCACGCCGCTGCCAGCGAAAATCTACGCCGGCGAGGGCTGCGCCCAGGTGCTGTTCTTCGAAAGCGATGAAGTGTGCGAAGTGTCGTACAAGGATCGCAATGGCAAATATCAAGGCCAGCGTGGCGTGACCTTGCCAAAAGCCTAAGGGCGCTCGCAACCGTAATGAAGTCAATTATCTTTTGTACGAGCTATATCAGGGACTCCCGGGCGTGGGAGACGCGATATAAGCGCTGGCTCGATTATTATCGGGATTTTCCGCTTGATGTGGTCAAAAGACTGATGATCGACGATGGCTCGCCGTATCTGCCGCCGGCGGATATCATCAAGACGGTTTCCCATACCGCCCCCCTGGCATCGTTGGAAGATAAGGATTTAATCATTCGATTCGACGATAACCTGGGGCGGCAGAGTATCAAGGACTATCCCGGTTGGTGGCGCAGTTTTCTTCACTCGGTGGAGGTGGCGAGAGAACTGGGCGTCGATAAAATCATCCATATCGAGTCGGACGCGTATATCTTGAGCCCACGGCTGCGCGATTTCATCGAGCAGGCCAGCAGCGGGTGGCATGTCCTGTGGACGCAGCATAACAACTTCCCGGAAACGGCGATCCAGGTCATTTGCCGCGATCAGTTCGAGATCTTCGAAGACTTCAAGCGGAAAAATCCAACGTTGCACTTCCCGGATATGGCCGAGCATATGCTGCCATTCACCTCGGTGAACCGGGAATTCATCGGCGACCGTTACAGCGAGCTCAAGCGCAATCGCGGGGTATTCAAGTCGAAGAAATTCAATTCTCTGCCGATATTCAAGCTGGACTTCTTTAACGTTCAGATTCCGGCGGACGCGGACTTCGTGACCCAGGGCGTGAGCAGCCAGCGACTGGAATTCCGGCGCAACGGATAACGCTTTTTTACAGCTTCACCGGCAGTATCATCTTCACGCACAAGCCACCACCCGCCCGGTTGGTGGCTTTTATACTTCCGCCGTGCGCTTCGATCACATGCTGGGCGATCGCCAGACCCAGGCCGTGGCCCTCGGTGCCGGCGTTGGACGACCGGAAGAAGGGCTGGAAAATGGTCTCCAGATCGGCCGGCGTCACGCCCGGCCCCCGATCCAGCACGCGGATGCATAGCTGGCGCGCCTCGGGCAGGGACCGCACCTGCAACTGCACTTCGCCCCCTTCGGCACTGTGCTTGATGGCGTTGCGTACCACGTTCTCAATCGCCCGCCCCAGCAAATCGGCCTGGCCGACCACCAGCACGTCGGCATCGCCCTCGCGCACCACGGTGCGCTGCTGGCTGGCCGCCTCGTAACTGGCATCGTCGGCGATTTGCTCCAGCAGATCGGCCATGCTGATTTCTTCCTGGCTGGCCTTGATCGCGCCGGCCTCCAAGCGCGCCAACGTCAGCAGCTCGCCCACCAGTTTGTCCATGCGCACGCTCTCGCGTTCGATCCGCTCCATCGAGGCGGCGATTTTGTCCGGCTGCTGGTGCGCCAGGCCGATCGCCGCCTGCAGCCGCGCCAGTGGCGAGCGCAGTTCGTGCGACACGTCGTGCAGCAGACGCGTTTGACCGTCGATCAGATTTCGCAGGCGCGCCGTCATGCGGTCGAAATCGCGACCGAGGTCGTTCAGTTCCGCGAGGCTTTTGCCGGAGGCGCTGACGAAGCGCGGTGCCAGGTCGCCTCCGGCGGCGGCATCGAAGGCCGCCCGCAAGGCGCGGATCGGCCGCGAAAAATACCAGGCCAGGATCACGGAGAACAACAGGCTGGCGAAGATTGCTGCGACGATCGGCACCCACGGCTTGAGCGGCTCGAATCGTGGGCCCATCGGCCCGCGCGGGCCTTGCATGCCCGGCGCGCCATTGGCGCCTTGCGCCTGGCCGGGAGGCGGACCGCCGGCGGCCGCGCCATCGGGCGGCGGACCGCCAGGCCCGCCAAAGCCGCCGCCCATGCGCCGTTCCTCGAACAGCATTTGCTGGCTTTTCAACCCGGCGAGCAGTTGCCGCGACTCGCTGTCGAAGCCGCGCTGGCGCTCGGCCCACGGCAGGAACAGCAGATAGCGATTGCCCTGCGGGTCGTACACCTGTCGCACCACGCGGCGCTTGCCGTCGTCCTTGAGCAGGGCGCGCGACTCGCGCAGCATGGCCGGACTGACGATGCGGCCCAACATTTCGCGACCCTCGTCATCGACCGCGTAGACGCGCCGCCTGTCCATATTATCGAGCATGCGCCGCAGGGCGTTGGTGCCGCCGTATTCCAGCGTGGCGGCGGCCGCGTTGATGGCGATTTCCGCCGGCGGACTGGTGTCGATGTCGGCCGGGGTGGCCTTTTGCTGGCTGCGGTCCTTGAGCCAAATGCCGCCGACGACGCCGACGGTTGCCGTCATCTGTGCCAGCAGTATGCACACGAAGAACTTCCAGAACAGACGTCCCACGGGCTTACTCCTTGATCAGCTGATAGCCAAGGCGGTAGACCGTTTGCAGGCAGGAGCGGCCGTCGGCGATGGTGCCGAGTTTGTGGCGCAAGCTGCTCAGATGGACGTCGATATTGCGGTCGAAGCGCGCCAGCGGGCGGCCGAGTCCCTGTTCGGAGAGGGTGTTTTTGCTGACCGGGCGTCCGGCGTTGCGCGCCAGGACTTCGAGCAGGTTGAATTCGGTGCTGGTCAGTTCCAGCTTGGCGCCGGCCCAGGCGGCGCGGCGCTGCTCCGGCCACATGGTCAGCTGGCCGACGTTGAGCGCGGCGGGCGTGCCGTTGTCGGTCGGCGCGCTCTGCGCCCGGCGCAGGATGGCGCGGATGCGGGCCGTCAGTTCGCGCGGCGTGCAGGGCTTGGTGACGTAGTCGTCGGCGCCGAGCTCGAGGCCGACGATGCGGTCGGTGTCGTCGCCGCGTCCGGTGAGCATCAGGATCGGCAGCTGGCTGTTGGTGCGGATGCGGCGCAGCGTCTCCAGACCGTTCATGCGCGGCATCATCACGTCGAGGATGGCGATGGCGTACTGCCCGGTGGCCGCCTCGGAGGTGCCGGCTTCGCCGTCGTGCACGGCTTTGACGTCGAAGCCTTCTTGCTCCAGATACTCCTGGAACATGCCCACCAGCTCGATGTCGTCGTCGATCAACAGTACTTTGCTCTTCATTGCTGCGCGATTCTTTCTATAAGGATCGGCAATCATACCAGCCGGAAAGGGCATGTCAGCTCACTTTTACGCCGATTTACAACGGCTTGCCCATGCGCAACTCGGCCGGGAATCAGGCTTTTACGCCGATTTACGTTGTCCTTACGCTACTTAACATGGGGCAACTAGAAAATGGCGTTTCCCAGTTGAGATGAGGATGGACTTAAATGAAAAATAACAAAACAGGCGTACGGAAGTTCTTGCTCGCCATGGCCGTGGCGCTGCCGTTGTGCGCCGGCGCCACCGGCGCCAACGAGATCGAAGACCACCGCTCGGCCACGCCGCATGGCGGGCCCGACCGCGATGGACTCGAAGCCGGTCCGCGCATGCAGGGCGGCCTGCCGCCGTTCGGTCCGCCGGGCATGGCCGGCATGGTGGGGCGCCCGCTGTTTTTGCGCTCCGTCGCGTTGAGCGAAGCGCAGGACGACAAGGTGTTCGCGATCCTGCATGAGGAGAAGCCGTATCTGCGCGAACAGGCCAAAGCCGCCGCCAAGGCGCAGGAAGCGCTGCGCGAGATGGCCGGCGCCGAGAAGTACGACGACGCCAAAGCCGCAGCGCTGGCGCAGGCCGCCGCCACCGCGATGGCCAACATCTCCTTACAGCGCGTGCGTACCGAACAAAAGCTGTTGGCGGTGCTGACGCCCGAGCAGCGCAAGAAGCTGGACGGGGACAAGGATGGCAGGGACAAGCCGGGCCGTCCGCGTCCTTAGATATTACCGAAGCACCAACCGACCATCCCGGCGGACGCGGGGTGGCGGTTCAACCAAAAAAAGGGGAGCAAGCATGGAACATCATGACGATAACGAACACAGCCTGGCCGCCGATCTGGCCGCGATGCTCAATCTGAACAGCGACCGTCGCCAGACGTTGCGCTGGCTGTTGGCGGGCGCTTCGGCCCTGCCGATGATGGGTTGCGGCGGCGGTTCGGACAGCGCCACCGATACCAGCAGCACGACCGCGACGGTCACGACGCCAGCCACCACAACCACTACCACCACGCCGACCACCACCACCACCGGTTCCTGCTCGGTGATACCGGAGGAGACCGGCGGCCCGTATCCGGCCGACGGCACCAACAGCAATTCCAGCGGCGTGGTCAATGTGCTGACGCAGTCGGGCGTTGTGCGCAGCGACATTCGCGGCAGCTTCAATGGACCCACGGGCGTGGCCGCCGGCGTGCCGCTGACCGTCAAGCTACAGATCGTCAACACCAACGGCAGCTGCGCGACGCTTGAGGGTTTCGCGGTATACCTGTGGCACTGCGACCGCGACGGCAATTACTCGCTGTATTCGAGCGGCGTGACGACGCAAAACTATCTGCGCGGTGTGCAGGCGACCGATAGCAGCGGCAATGTGTCGTTTACAACCATCTTCCCCGGCTGCTACTCGGGACGCGTGCCGCATGTGCACTTCGAGGTGTACCGGTCGCTGTCGGCGGCGACGAGCGCGTCGAATCGCCTCAAAACGTCGCAGTTCAGCTTCCCGGTGGCGACCTGCAACGAGGTGTACGCCACCACCGGCTACAGCGCCAGCGTGCGCAATATGGCCGCGATCAGCCTGGCGACCGACAACGTGTTCAGTGATGGGTATTCGCTGCAAATGACCACGGTGACGGGCAATGCCACCGATGGTTATGTCGCCACGTTGACAGTGGGCGTGGCCGCTTGACGCTGGGCGTTACCGGCCGCCCATGGCGTCGCGGATCTTTTGGTCGGTCTTGTACTGGCTCAGCGCGTACACCGCCCAGATCGCCGCTGGCAGCCAGCCGATCAGGGTAATTTGCAAAATCAGGCAGATGATGCCGGCGAACGGACGGCCGATCGTGAAGAAGGTCAGCCACGGCAGGATCAGGGCAATAATAAGGCGCATAAGTGTCTTGTCTTTAGTTGATAACTACGGGGCGGGCAGGATGCCCGCGCCCGCAATTTACCATACTCACCGCATCAAGCGTCCAGCTTGACGCAATCGACGAAGTAACCACGCTTGCCGTCGACCTCGCGCTTGACCAGGCCGTGCACGTCCGTCTCGAAGCCCGGGAAGCGCTCGTTGAAGTCGCGCGCGAAGCGCAGGTAGTCGACGATGGTCTTGTTGAAGCGCTCGCCCGGAATCAGCAGCGGGATGCCCGGCGGGTAAGGCGTCAGCAGGATCGACGTGATGCGGCCTTCCAGCTCCTCGATCGCCACGCGCTCGATTTCGCGGTGCGCCATCTTGGCGAATGCGTCCGACGGCTTCATCGCCGGGATCATGTCCGACAGGTACATCTCGGTCGTCAGGCGCGCCACATCATAGGCCTTGTAGAAATCGTGGATCTGCTGGCACAGGTCGCGCAGGCCCATTTTTTCGTAGGTCGGGTTGGCTGCCGCGAACTCCGGCAGGATGCGCCACATCGGCTGGTTCTTGTCGTAGTCGTCCTTGAACTGCTGCAACGCGGTCAGCAGGGTGTTCCAGCGGCCCTTGGTGATGCCGATGGTGAACATGATGAAGAACGAGTACAGCCCGCACTTCTCGATGATCACGCCGTGCTCGGCCAGGTACTTGGTGACGATCGACGCCGGAATGCCGCTGTCGGCAAACTGGCCGTCAAGCGACAGGCCCGGATTGACGATGGTGGCCTTGATCGGGTCGAGCATGTTGAAGTTCGGCGCCAGGTTGCCGAAGCCGTGCCAGTCGTCCTCTGCGCGGATGACCCAGTCTTCGCGCGAGCCGATGCCTTCTTCGGCGAAGTTTTGCGGACCCCACACCTGGAACCACCAGTCCTTGCCCCATTCCTGGTCGATCTTTTGCATCGCCCGGCGGAAGTCCAGCGCTTCCAGGATCGATTCCTCGACCAGCGCGGTGCCGCCCGGCGCTTCCATCATGGCGGCGGCGACGTCGCACGAGGCGATGATCGAATACTGCGGCGAGGTCGATGTGTGCATCAGGTACGCTTCGTTGAAAGCGTCGCGGTCCAGCTTGACCGTTTCCGATTCGCGCACCAGCACTTGCGAGGCCTGCGACAGGCCGGCGAGCAGCTTGTGGGTCGACTGGGTCGAGAAGATCATCGACTCTTTCGCGCGCGGACGGTCCTTGCCGATCGCGTGCATATCCTTGTAGAAATCGTGGAAGGTGGCGTGCGGCAGCCACGCTTCGTCGAAGTGCAGGGTGTCGATCTTGCCATCCAACAGCTCGCGCAGGGTCTCGACGTTGTAGACCACGCCGTCGTAGGTCGACTGGGTGATGGTCAGGATGCGCGGCTTCTTGTTCTTGGCTTCGCGGGCGAACGGATTCGCCTCGATCTTGCGCATGATGCTTTCCATCGAGAACTCTTCCAGCGGAATCGGACCGATGATGCCCAGGTGGTTACGCGTCGGCATCAGGAACACCGGAATCGCGCCGCACATGATGATCGAGTGCAGGATCGACTTGTGGCAGTTGCGGTCGACGACGACGATGTCGCCGGGCGCCACGGTCGAGTGCCAGACCATCTTGTTCGATGTCGACGTGCCGTTGGTGACGAAGTAGCAGTGGTCGGCGTTGAAGATGCGCGCGGCGTTGCGCTCGGACGCGGCCACCGGGCCGGTGTGGTCGAGCAGCTGGCCGAGTTCCTCGACGGCGTTGCAGACGTCGGCGCGCAGCATGTTCTCGCCGAAGAACTGGTGGAACATCTGGCCGATCGGCGACTTCAGGAAGGCCACGCCGCCCGAGTGGCCGGGGCAGTGCCACGAATACGAACCGTCGTTGGCGTAGTGCACCAGCGCGCGGAAGAACGGCGGCGACAGGCCGTCCAGGTAGGACTTGGCTTCGCGGATGATGTGGCGGGCGACGAATTCCGGCGTGTCCTCGAACATGTGGATGAAGCCGTGCAGCTCGCGCAGGATATCGTTGGGGATATGGCGCGAGGTGCGCGTTTCGCCATACAGGTAGATCGGGATGTCGGCGTTCTTGTAGCGGATTTCTTCGACGAAGGCGCGCAGCGACTTCAAAGCCGTGTCGGTCTCTTCGACCGAGCCGGCGCCGAATTCCTCGTCATCGATCGACAGCACGAAGGCCGACGCGCGCGATTGCTGCTGGGCGAACTGGGACAGGTCGCCGTAGCTGGTCACGCCCACCACTTC
Source organism: Duganella sp. AC237 (assembly GCF_979254035.1). Taxonomy (NCBI): domain Bacteria; kingdom Pseudomonadati; phylum Pseudomonadota; class Betaproteobacteria; order Burkholderiales; family Oxalobacteraceae; genus Duganella; species Duganella sp. AC237. Next base: position 3,099,892 of record NZ_CEEDEW010000003.1, read on the forward strand.
CATGCCTTCTTTTTCCATTGCATCGGCCAGGGCGCGAATGCCCAGGCCGGACGTGTTCTCGGAACGGAAATCCTCGTCGATGATGACGATGGGGAAACGAAATTTCATGCATGTCTCCAAAAAAGCAAGCCGCCCCTGACAAATGTGAAGGGGCGGACAGGGCGCGACACTATTGCTAGGGATCGCAGAAAAAAAATAAGAACGGGATTCTCGCAGAAATGCGCCCGCTGCGGGAAAAAAATATCATATAGAAAAAATGACCAAACCGCGCAGTAGAGTGCCTCAGCGGTGTGACGGGCGTATTACAGCCCGCCCGACCTTAGTGGAGCCAGGCAAAGATGCCCATCACGATGCCGACGCCGGCCACGCCGTACGCCAGGCCCATCATCCATTTCTTCCGCGTCAACAACGTAATAGCTGCCAGCGAAATAGCGATTTGCTCGGCGGTGGTCGCCAGCGCCCATTGGTGATGGTGGTGCATCGCCTCGTCGGACTTGTGATTCCATTCCTTCGACGATTCTTCCCATTTTTCCGCTTCCTTGCGGATATCGTCCTTTTCGGCCTTGTAGCGGGCGACCTCGGCCTCATATTTCTTGGGATCGACGCCGGGCAAAGTCATGGCGAGCTCGGCCAGATTTTGCTTGCTGGACTTGGCCTGGTAGTAGTTCCAGCTGTTGGCGGCTTGCGTCTTGTCGATCGCAGCGTTGTTCTTGAACATGGCCGCGTCGTTCTGTGTCGCCCCGCCCAGATAGCCGAATGCGGCGCCGACGGTCGCCAGGATCGCCGTCATGACGGCAATATTGTTTGAAAAGCCATCGTTTCCGTGGGCTGCGTGTTCCACCGCGTGATCGTGCGGTCCGTGTACGTGAAAACCTTGGCCTGACATGATTGTTGGATCCTTGAAGAGAGTTAAAACTTTATGGCGGTTAGACTTTGCGGCGATAGGTGACCAACGCGTACGGCAAGCCGGAGGTTTCGGAGGTGTGCTGCTCGCGGGCCGTTTCTTCCCACTCGGTGTGGTCGATTGCGGGGAAGAAGGCGTCGCAGTCGAAGGTTAGCCCGACTTCGGTGACGATCAAACGGTCGGTCAGGGCCATCGACTGCTTGTAGATCTCGGCGCCGCCGATGACATAGCCTTCGGCGCCTTCCAGCAGCGCGATCGCCGCGTCGACCGAGTCGACCGCCTCGACGCCGTCGTGGCGCCAGCCGGCGTTGCGGGTGATGACGATGTTGCGGCGGTTGGGCAGCGGACGGCCGATCGAATCGAAGGTTTTACGGCCCATGATGATCGGATGGCCGGTGGTCAGGCGCTTGAAATGGGCCAGATCCTCCGGCAATTTCCACGGCAAAGTGTTGTTGATGCCGATGCCGCCTTGCTGGTCGGTGGCGACGATGATGGTCAGTGTGCTCATGGATACTCTGTAAGGTTGGGTGAGAATTCCCGGTGGCTGGTATTATCGTTGAAATTGCGGTCCGCTTCCATGACCGTTGAGTAATTTGCCAGAGCGCGTAGCAAGCGCGAACGCTGGCGCGAACACCTTATGAATCCGGCCTGATGGCCATACCGAGTACCTATGACGAATTTCGAAAAAACCGGCAGCCGTTCCATCCCGTCCCTGCAAGCGACCGTTGAAGAATATATCGAGCCGCGCAGCGGCGCGCGCCACATCCACCTGGCCAGCGACCAGCAGGAGCTGGTGTTCCTGGTCGCCTTCCCGACGGTGCCGGACGTCAGCGACGGCCGCGCCCACATTCTGGAGCACCTGTCGCTGTGCGGCTCCGAGCGTTATCCCGTGCGCGATCCGTTTTTCTCGATGCTGCGCCGCTCCACCGCCACCTTCATGAACGCGTTCACGTACGCCGATCGTACCGTCTATCCGTTCGCCAGCACCGACCGCAAGGACTTCTTCAACCTGCTCGACGTATACCTGGACGCGACCTTCTTCCCGAACCTGGACTACCTGAACTTCCGTCAGGAAGGCTGGCGCCATGTCATCAAGGACGGCAAGCTGGCCTACCAGGGCGTAGTGTTCAACGAGATGAAGGGCGCCTTCAACGATCCGATGCGCGCGCTGTACAGCGGCATCGAAGGCACGCTGCTCAAAGGGACGACCTATGAAGTGGAATCCGGCGGCGATCCATTGGTGATCCCGGAACTGACGCACGAAATGCTCAAGGAATTCCACGCCAGTCATTACCATCCGTCGCAAGCGGTGTTCATGACGGCGGGCGCCATCAGCGCCGAGGAAATCCAGGAGCAGATCAAGCTGCGCGTGCTGTCCAAATTGCCGGCCGCCGCGCAGGAGCGCATGCTGCCGCAGTTGGCGGAATACTGGACCGAGCCGCGCGTCAACGAGGTGCGCATCCCGTCGCAACAGGCCAAGGCCGACGAATTCGGCCTGCAGTTCTCCTGGCTACTGGGCGAATCGACCGACCCGATGGCCTATTACAACGCCTATCTGCTCGACGCCGGCCTGCTGGGCGACGCCTCCTCGCCGCTGATGAAGGCGATGGAATCGGCAGGTTACGGTCGTCCATCGCGCCTGAACGGCCATGACGACGGCCCGCGCCAGCTGATTTTCCACGTCGGCATGGAAGGTTTGACCGAGCCGCAGATCGAAAAAGCGCGCGTGCGCATCTGGTCCGCGCTGGAGCGCGCGGCGAAGCAGGGCGTCCCGACCGACGCGCTGCAGGCCGCGTTGCGCGACATCCGCTACAGCCAGCGCGACACCGCCAACTCCCACATGCCGAACGCCTTGAGCCGCCTGCTGCACGCGCTGCCGGTTGCAATGCGCAACGGCGACGTGTTCGATGCGCTGGATGGCGAGGCCCACCTGGCCAAGCTGGAAGAGGCTATCCAGGACCCGGACTACTTCAAATCGCTGGTACGCTCGCTGCTGGAAAGCCCGACCCGCCTGACCACCAGCGTCATCCCGGACGCCACCTACTTTACGGCCCGCGACGCGATGGAGGAAGCGCAACTGGCGATACGCGAGGCCGCGCTGACCGACGACGAGCGCGCCCGCATCGAAGCCGAAACGGTGGCGCTGGACAAGCACCAGCAATTGCCGTCCAATTCCGAGGTGCTGCCGCGCATCCGTCCGTCGGATGTCAGCATCCATCCGGCGCCTGCGCTGCCTTTGCCCGAGCCGCTCGCCGGCCAGGGTGGCCGCGTGCTGCCGTTCACCATTGCCTCCAACGGTTTGTCGTATGCGCGCGTGAACTATGACGTGTCGCATTTTGAAGCCGCCGACTGGCCTTGGCTGCGTCTTTACGCGGACGTGGTCACCGAGATCGGTGTCGGCGACATGGACTACGAGGATGCCGACGCCTGGCGCCAGCTGATGGCGCCATCGTTCGACGTCGGCCTGGATGCGACCCAGCAGCCTGGCGGCGCGTTGAACCTGGAGTTGTGGTTCGGCGCCAGCGGATTGCGCGAAGATCACGAGGGCATCGCGGAACTGATTTCGCGCACCCTGTCGGAAACGCGCTTCGACGAGCATGAACGCCTGGCATTCCTGATCGACAGCGAGGCGCAGGATCGCCTGACCGGTTTGGCGCAGGCGGGCAACCGTTACGCCATGCTGGCGGCAACCGCGCCGCTGTCGCCGCTGCGCCGTTTCGACGACGTGGTCGGCGGCGCGGCGTCGCTGCCGTTCTACGGCAAGCTGCTCGAGAAGAGCAAAACACCGGAAGGCATCGCCGCCATCGCCGAGCGTCTGAGCGCGCTGCACAAGCGTGTGACCGGCGTGACGCCGATCATGCTGTCGGCCGGTTCCGGCGACGACAGCGCCGATCTCGCGCGCATGGTCAAGCTGCCGGCATCGCAGGCCGAGGCGCCTGGTACGTCGGCCGCGCCGGAGAGTTTGCCGCTGGCGGATGCGGCGTTGCATGCGGTCAGCCAGATCAACCACTGCGTGGTGGCGTGGCGCGCGCCGATGGTGCATGAAGAAGGCGCTGCGGCGCTGGCCGTGGCTGCGGAGCTGATGACCAACCAGTTGCTGCATGCGGCCTTGCGCGAAAAGGGCGGGGCGTATGGCGGTAGCGCGGGTTATGGCGGCGGCAGTGGTACGTTCGTCATGGCCTCGTACCGCGATCCGCGCCTGGCCGAGACCTACGCCGACTTCGACGTGGCGATCGATCAGATGCTGGAGAACGACTTCTCGCAGGAGGAGTTGGAAGAGGCAATCATCTGCGTAATCAAAGGGCTGGATAAGCCGAATTCTCCGCATGAGCAGGTCACGCACGCGTGGAGTTTGTACCGTCGCGGGATCAGCGAGGAATTGCGTCAGCAGTTCCGTAGCGGGGTGCTGAATTGCACGCTGGACGATATCCGCTCGGCGGTACGCACGTGGATCAAGGATGGCAAGGCCAGTCGCGCCGCGTTCGTCGGCGATCTGTCGCAGGACTTGTCGGGATTGAAGACGGTGGATCTGGTGGAGTTGGCCAACGCCGCTTAAATGGGCCTAATGGCTTACGCTAACGTGAATTATTTCTAAAACACGTAGGGCGGATTAGGCGGAACGCCGTAATCCGCCATCTATGAGCCGTTGGCGGCGCATGCATCGGCGGATTACGCTTCGCTAATCCGCCCTACGTGGTTTAGAAGATATTAGAATCCGTGGCCGGCGCTTTGGTGGAAGGCCAGCATATGCCGCGCCAACGCCTCCGGCGCCTCCAACGGAATCATATGTCCGGTATCACCGGCCAGCATCTGCAAGCTGGCGTTGGGGAAGCGCGCAGCCATCTGCCGCAGATCCTCCGATGGCACCAGATTATCCTCCTCCGCGCCAACGATCAGCACCGGAAAACTCAGCTCCGCCAACCGGTCCATCAAATCCGGCCGGTCGATGGTCGTGGCAAACTGCGTCAGTAAAACTTCCTTCCCAAGATCCAGCGCCATCTGCTGGATCGGTCCGGCAATCGCCTCAACCTCCAGATGCGATGGATGCAGCAATTCGCGCAACCGCTGCCGCGACATCCCCGCATACGCGTTCCGCTCCAACATCGCCACGATGCGTTCGCGCGCCAGCACCTCCGCCGGCTTCAAGCCCTTGGCTGAATTGGCGATCAATATCAACGATTTCACCCGCTCGGGATGGGCCACCGCGTGTTCGATCGCCAGGTAAGCGCCAAGTGAAAACGCCACCAGATGCGCCGCCGGCGCACTGTGCGTGGCAATCAGCTCCTGCATCTGCCGCCGCGTGCGGGCCTCGTGCAGCGGTACGAAATTGAACTCGAACCCGTCACCCAACAACGGCGTCAGCCTGGACCACATCCGCTCGTCGCACAACGTGCCCGGAATGAAGTCCAGCCGCGTCATACCGCCATCGGCGCCGTGATCGGCGCGTGGTGCTGGTAGCCTTCCAGCGAGAAGTCGGACGGTTCGATCTTCTCCAGCCATTCCGGCTCGTACTTGCCGGTCTTGGCGAAGTCCGGCACGCGGTCCGAGATGCGCAACTGCGGCGCGGCGAACGGCGTGCGGGTCAACTGTTCCTTCACCATGTCCATATGGTTTTCGTAGATATGCGCATCGCCGATGAAGTAGCTGAACCAGCGCGGCGTGTAGCCAGTGAGGCGGCCGACGAGGTGCATCAGTGCCGCGCCTTCCGCCAGATTGAACGGCGTGCCCAGACCCAGGTCGTTCGAGCGCACGTAAAGGCACATCGACAGCTCGCGCGTGGTCGGATTGGGAATGAATTGATACAGCAGGTGACAGGCCGGCAGGGCGACGGCGTCCAGCACCGCCGGATTCCAGCCGTGGAACAGGATGCGGCGGCTGCCCGGATTGTTGACGATGGTGTCGAGGCACTCGCGCAGCTGGTCGATCGATTTGTGCAGCAGGACCTTGGGCACGCCGGCGTCGTCGAACTGGGAGATCAGGCGGAAGCCGTTCTTCTGCGCGTCGGCGATTTGCGCGGGCTGGTCAACGTCGATCAGCTTGAAGCCGGGCCACTGGCGCCACTGCACGCCGTAGACCGGGCCAAGGTCGTCCTCACCGAGGCGATAGGGATTGTCCAGCCATTGCTTGTTTTCGTTGGCATTCTGGTCCCAGACCTTGCAACCCAGCGCGCGGAAGTCGGCGGCGCTGCGGGAGGCGCGCAGGAAGGCGCACAGTTCGCCGACCACGGATTTGAAGGCCAGGCGCTTGGTCGTCACGGCGGGGAAGCCGTCGTTCAGCAGGTCGAAACGCATCATCGCGCCCGGCACGCTCAGGGTGCGGATACCGGTGCGATTGTCTTGCCAGCTGCCGGTGTCGAGGACGGTCTGGATCAGTTCCTGGTATTGCTGCATATGTTCTCCAACGTGAGCGTTGCGGCTCTAAAGTCGGCTATTTTATCAGAGACGTGCATGGCCGATTACGCTGGGCTAATCCGCGCTATGTCTCTCTGTTATGACGCGTTAGCTGCTTGTCCAGGCGTGCGAGGACCGCTTTCATCGCTGGATCGGCGGCCAGATTATTGAGCTGGTAAGGGTCCGTACGCACGTCGTACAGCTCCGCCGCCGGGCGCTTGCCGGTCGCAAGATCTAGCAGCCGGTCCATGGCGGAATCGCCACGGCCGACAATCATCGCCGTTTTCGTGGCGCTCGGGACGATGTGGGCGAAGGCCGAGCTGATAACGCTGTCCAACTGCGCCGGCGTCACCGCTTGCTGCGCCGGAGCGCCGGCCGGCCAGCGCTCCGGGTGCAGGTTCCGGATGTAGAGGTAGTGAGGGGTTCTGATCGCGCGGGCAGGATAGCTTTCGCTGCTGGTTAGCACAACAGACTGCCCGCCTGTCGTCATTGGCTTGGCCGCGGCGGCGACATCAAGGACTGTCGCGGCGAGATCGGCGCTGCTGAACAGTGCTTTCGATACGCGGCCGCCATCCAATTTGCCGGGGTACATGACGACCAGTGGCACGTGGGTTCCAGCGTCGTACAGCGTTCCCGCGCCGCGAGGGAAGGGCCAGCCGCCTTTGCCGGTCATGACAACCAGGATATTGGACAACTGACCCGCGCGTTCCAGCCGGTCGAGCAGCAAGCCCGCTTCATGGTCGAAGCGCTCGATCTCCGAACGGTAGGCCGCGATATCGCCACGCACCGCCGGCGTGTCGGGCAGGTAGGACGGCACGATGAGGTTTGCGCTATCCACGGACGCTTTGGAGCGACGGGGTAAAGTTTTCGATTCAAGGCAGAACAAAAGAGGTTTGCCAGCGGGACGATTACCCAGGAACGCGTCGAAATTGTCGCTGACGACCACGTAGCCAGTGTTTTCGAGCAGGTCTATGTACGGGAGTTGCGCGCCCGGCGACTCGATAAAGGCGTTGTCAAAGCTGACACCTTCACGCTGAAGGCGGGCGAACGTCGGCATGCGCATGCCAAGTCTGTCGATCGCCTCGGCGCCTTGCCAACTCCAGCCGTCGGCAATGAGCAGCAGGATGTTGGGACGTTGCGCCGACTTTGCGCCGGCCGGTGCGGCCAGCGCCGGGGCCAGGCCACTCAGTAACGCGCCGCCAAGCGCTATCGATGTTCGCGTGATCGCCTGGCGTCGCGTTATCTTTTTGATCATGCCGGTCGGGTCCTGTTAGCGGCTGCCCGACTTGGGCTTGCGGCCGCCCGGTTGCGCGGTTACTTTGCCGGCGGCGCGGGCGAGCGATTTGGCGCCACGCCCGCCGGTGACGACGACAGCACCCTTCGGCGCAGCCGGTTTGCCGCCACCGCCATAGATGCGGCCCGTGCCGGCTTTGCCGCCAGCGGAGCGAGCGCCACCGGCTCCTTTGCCGGCGGCCGGCACGGGTGGCGTCCAGGTGCCGAGGGAGGCGTCGCCGCCAGCCGGACGCGCGGTCGCTTTGCCGGCCGCCGCTCCGCCAGGGGCCTTGCCGGCCGCCGTTCCACCGGCCGGGCCGGTGAACGGACGTTTTTTCTTGGCCGGCGCTTCGGCCGCCGCCTTCTTTGCCAGCGCAGCCGCCACGCCTTTCGGGCCGGTTTCCGGCACGCGGTGATCGGCCTCGAAGCCCGGTTCCTCTTCGCGCCGGATCACTTGACCGGTCAGCGTTTCGATCGCCTTCAGGATCTCGACTTCGTCGGCGCACACCAGCGAGACCGCTTCGCCTTCCATGCCCGCGCGGCCGGTGCGACCGATGCGGTGGATGTAGTCTTCCGCCACGGTCGGCAAATCGAAGTTGACCACCTGCGGCAGCGCCTCGATATCCAGCCCGCGCGCGGCGACGTCGGTCGCCACCAGCAGCTGCACTTCGGCCTTTTTGAAGCGCGCCAGCGCCTTCAGGCGCGCCGGCTGGGTCTTGTCGCCGTGGATGGAGTCGGCGGAGATGCCGTGCTCCTGCAAGGTCTTGACCAGCGTTTCGACACCTTTGCGTGTCTTGACGAACACCAGCACCTGGCCCCACTTAAGCTTCTTCAAGAGATGCAGCAGCAGTTCTGGCTTGCGGCGCTTGTCGGTGGGGATCAGCCATTGTTTGACGCTTTTGACGGCCGTGTTACTGGCGCTGACCTGGATCGATACCGGGTCCTTCAACATACCTTTGGCCAGTTTGCGGATCTCGTCGGAGAAGGTCGCCGAGAACAGCAAGGTCTGGCGCTTTTTCGGCAGGGCCGCCAGCAGGATGTCCAGATCGCGCTCGAAGCCCAGGTCCAGCATGCGGTCCGCCTCGTCCAGCACCAGCGTTTGCAGCATCGTAAAGCTGATCGCGCCCTGATCGTGCAGGTCCTTCAGACGCCCGGGCGTCGCCACCAGCACGTCCAGGCCTTTGCGCAGCTTGGTGATCTGCGGCTCGATCGGCACGCCGCCGTAGGCCACGGCGGAGCGCAGCGGCAGATTGCCGCCGTAGGTGCGAAAGCTTTCGTAGACTTGCTCGGCCAGTTCGCGGGTCGGCACCAGCACCAGGCACCGTACAGCTTTCGGTGCCGTCACGCCGTCCATCGTCAGGCGCTGCAGGATGGGCAGCGCGAAGCCGGCCGTCTTGCCGGTGCCGGTTTGGGCGGCGGCCATCAGGTCGCGGCCTGCCAGGACGACGGGAATGCCTTGCTTTTGGACGGGCGTCGGCTGTTTGTAGCCCAGGGTGTCCAGCGTACGCTGGATTGGATCGATCAGGCCGAGTGCTTGGAAGGTCATTGTATGTGCAGTAAAACGAAAAGAGGGCGCAGTGTAGCCGGTTGTCCCGGCTTGTGCGAAATTAGTTGGCCAGTGCGGCGGACCACAGCGACAGTATCTCGCGCACGCGGTCGTCCGGCATGTTGAGCAGGTTGTCGCCGATGTACAGCTCCACCGAGCTGCGGTCCTGCAGCGCGCCGTGGCTGGCGCCATTGAACAGCCATACGCTGTGCCGTTCGGCGATCAGGTTGCGGATGTTCAAAGCGCGATCGCGGCTCACCGGCAGATGCAGGTGCAGCATGCTGGCTTGCGGGCGTGCCGGATTGGGCGTCAGCAGCGGATAGTCGCGCAGCGTTTCATAGAGCCACAGCGTGCGGCGGAAGTAATCCGGCATTGCCGCCAGCCGTGCATCGAACTGCATCGCGGCGGCCACCACATACGGCGTGCGCTGGTAGACATTGCCGCCCTGGCGGCGGTACCACTCCTGCGCCTTGGCGACAAATGAGGAGGAGCCAAGCAGCATGGCGCCGCCCATGCCGCCTATGCCTTTATACAGCGACACGTAGACCGTGTCGAAGCCGGCGGCGATTTCGCCTGCCGTCCGTCCGTACGCCGCGGCGGTTTCCCACAGGCGGGCGCCATCCAGGTGCAAATGAATGGCTTGCTCGCGGCAGTAAGCCTTGATGGCGGTGAGATCGTCCCATTCCGGGCATTGGCCGCCGATCTCGCGCATCGGCAATTCCAGCGTCGCCGCGCCCAGTTTGTCGGGAATGCCCTGGAGTTCTTCCAGCGTCCACGGACGGTTCTGGTCACCGATCTGCAAGGCGTGGAAGTGGTCGAATAGCTGATGGTTGCCGCGTTCATGGCGCAGGATGTGCGACGTCGGGTGCAGCGCAACCAGTTTGCTGCCGCGTTCCTCGCAGGCGATGCGCAGCGCGGTGGCTTGCGTCATGGTACCGGTGATGCAGAACAGCGCCGCCTCGAACCCCAGCAGTTTTGCGATCTTTTGCTCGAAGTCCTGGATCAGGGTGCCGTTGCCGTAGGTGTCGTGCTCCACGCCGTTGGCTTCGCACCACGCCGCCATCGCCGCGAACAGCTGCGCGGGCGAGGGCTGGCGGTGGCCGGGAAGGTGGGTGCGGCAGCGGAGGCGCAGTTCGGCGTCGGTCAATTCATTCTCCTGAAAGAACGAATGATACCCCGATCAATGCGCGGTGTGGACGTTGTGGAACTGGAGTGCGGCCAGGTTGGCGTAGATGCCGCCCAGCGCCACCAGCGAGGTGTGGGTGCCGGTTTCGACGATTTTGCCGTCTTCCATGACGATGATGCGGTCCGCGCGCTGCACCGTTGCCAAGCGGTGGGCGATGATGACCGTCGTGCGGCCGACCATCGCCGCCTCCAGCGCCTTTTGCACCAGGCGCTCCGATTCGGCGTCCAGCGCGCTGGTGGCTTCGTCGAGCAGCAGCAGCGGTGGGTTTTTCAGCAAAGCGCGGGCGATGGCGATGCGTTGCCGCTGTCCGCCGGACAGGCGCACACCGCGCTCGCCCAGGAACGATTTGTACCCTTGCGGCAGGCGTTCGATAAATTCGTGGGCGGCGGCCAGTTTGGCGGCCTGGATCACTTCCTCGTCGGTGGCGCCGGCGCGGCCGTAGCGGATGTTTTCCATGGCGTCGGCCGAGAAGATCACCGTATCCTGCGGCACGATGCCGATGGCGTCGCGCAGCGTGTGCAGGTCGAGCTGCGTGATGTCCACGCCATCGAGCTTGATGCTGCCGCTTTGCGGATCGTAGAAGCGCAAGAACAGCTGGAACAGCGTGGTCTTGCCGGCGCCGGAAGGGCCGACTACGGCCACCGTCTCGCCGGGTTTGATGTCCAGCCACAGGTGGCCCAGCGCCGCCGTCTCGGGCCGCGACGGATATGAGAAGGTGACATCGTTGAGGGTCAGGGCCGCGCCGTTGGCGGCGCGCGGCGGCAGCGCCAGCGGCTTGGCCGGCGACTGGATGTTCGATTTGACGGCCATCAGTTCCAGCAGTCGCTCGGTGGCGCCGGCGGCGCGCTGCGCCTCGCCCATCACTTCGGACAGGGCGCCGATGGCGCCGGCCACGATCGAGGCGTACAGGATGAACTGACCCAGGTCGCCGCCGGTCATGTCGCCCGACAGCACGGCGTGGGCGCCCAGCCACAGCACGAAGACGATGGTGCCGAACACCAGCACGATGGCGATCATCGTCAGCAGCGCGCGGGCGCGGATGCGGCGCATCGCGGTCTTGAATGCGCCTTCGACCGAGGCGCCGAAGCGGTTCGATTCGATCGTCTCGTGCGTGAAGGCCTGCACGGTCGGCATGGCGTTGAGGATTTCGCCGGCCATGGCCGAGGCGTCGGCCACGCGGTCCTGCGAGTCGCGCGACAGCTCGCGCACGCGGCGGCCGAACATCACGATTGGCAGCACCGTTAGCACCAGCAGGCCGATGATGATGGCCGACAGTTTAACGCTGGTCACGAACAGCATCACCAAGCCGCCGATGAACAGCAGCACATTACGCAGCGCCATCGAGATACTGGTGCCGACAACCGCTTGTATCAGCGTGGTGTCGGTGGTGATGCGCGACAGGACTTCGCCGGTCTGCGTGGTCTCGAAAAACTCGGGGCTCTGGGTGACCACATGCCGGTAGACGGCGCTGCGGATGTCGGCCGTGACCCGCTCGCCCAGCCAGGAGACGGTGTAGAAACGCGCCGCCGTGGCCAGCGCCAGCACGGTGGCGACGCCGAACAACGCCAGGAAGACCAGATCGACATGCTTGATGCTCTTGTCGCCGGTGCCGCCGAAACCGAGGTCGATCATCTGTTTGAAGGCGGCTGGAATGGCCAGGGTGGCGCAGGCGGCGACCACCAGCGCGATACCGGCCATGACGAATTGACGCTTGTACGGCGCCAGGAACGGCAGCAAGCCGCGCAAGGTGGACAGGCTGCCTTTCTTTTGTTCCCGGGTGACGTTGGGCGCGACTGCGGACGGGGTGCTGGCGGTGGTGCTGTTGGTCATCGTGTGGCTGCGGTTTCGGTAAATATGCTTTGGGTTGTTCTGATATTCTTCTACAGTTTCATCGGGCTGACATACCCTGTCAGTTCCAGGTAGGCGCGACCGGCCGGCTTGCCGTCCCGCGTGAGCGTCACCGCGCCTTCCCAGTACACCGCGCCGGTCGAGCGGCGCGAATCCAGTTCCTGGTCGTCCTGCAAGGGGACGATCCGCCATTCCACATTGCCGGTGGTGAGCCGGCTTTCGACCGGATACTCGGCATTGGTGCGGGGCGAGCGCCAGCGCCGTTGCGCCGCAAAACCGACCTGCTCCGGTGAGAATTGCGTGATCTTACCGGATGCGTCGCGCCATGTCGCGTGCGACCATAGTTTAGCACCTGTCTTGTCGCGGAGTTGGAAAGCCATCAGGGCGCCGCCGTCATCGAGGTTGGCGCCTATCCAATCCCAGCCGACCGCGCCCGAATCGCCGCCCATGATGTCGCTGGACCACTCGTGATCGAGCCAGCTGGCGCCGGTGACGGCGGCCGCCTTGCCGCCGCGCGTGACGGTGCCGGTGGTGGTGAGTTGCGGCTCGCTGTAGTAGTAGCTGGCCTGCTCGGGGCGCGGGCCCTTGCGCGAATAGCCACGCTGGCCCTGGAGCAGCACCGGCTGCGATGGCGCCAGCTTCAGGTTCAGCGCGAAGTTGGCGGCGTCCACGCGGATGGCGTAGCTGCCGTCGGCGTTGCGCGTCATGCGCCAGTCGTCGAGCTTCACATCGGCGTCGCCGACCTTGGCGTAGGCGATGCCGAAGCCCTCGCGCGCGCTGCGCTGGTCGTGCAGCAGCTTGCCGTTGGCCGGGTCGGAGACGGCGGCGTGGCCGATGATCAGCTGCTTGGGCGCGAATTTGCTGGGGTTGGCCCGGTCATGCCCGGTCCCGCTGCGGAAGAAGGTGACCTGGAATCCCAACGGCTTGCCATCGGACGTATTGAGCCAGCCGGTGACATACCACCATTCGATTTTATAGTCCAAATGGGCGCCGTAATCGGCGGGGAAGCGCAGCGAAGCGCCGTCCGGCAGTGGCGCGACCGGGGCAAATCCGGGCGCCGCCGCCCGCGAGGACACGCCGCACAACAGCATCAGGAACACCACGCAGCAGCGTATCAATTGCATCACCAGTCCTCCCTGACCGCGCGTATCGGCCCGCCGGACAGCGATTGCCGGCCCGCCAGCAGGGCAGTCAGCGCGGATGCGGCCAGCAGTAGTCCGGCGACCGACGCCAACAAACCCCAGGGCAAGTGCAGCTGCATGGTCCAGTGGAACGACTGCGGGTTGACGACGAAAACCAAAACGAGGCTGGTCACCCACCCGAGGACAAAGCCGGTGGCGATGCCCAGGCCGGTCAGGGCGCCGCCCTCGATGGCCAGGATCGACAGGATCTGGCCGCGCGTGACGCCGACGTGGCGCAGCATGCCGAATTCCTTCGACCGCGCCAAGGTCTGCGCCGAGAAGGTGGCGGCCACGCCGAACAGGCCGATGACGATGGCGATCGCCTCCAGCAGGTAGGTGATGGCGAAGCTGCGGTCGAACACCTTCATGCTCATGTCGCGAATCTCCGACGGCGCGCTGGTTTCCAGCGCGGCGGCGAACGGCAGCCGCTTTAAAGCTTGCACGGTGTCCTCGGGTTTAGCGCCGGGTTGGAGCCAGAGTGCTGCGCTGCTGGCTTGCTGGTCGCCGGTGATGGCGCGGTAGTCGCTCAGCCGCATCTGGATCGAGCCGGTCGGACGGGCGTAGTCGCGCCACACGCCAGCAACCTGGAAGGAATGCAGTTTGCCATTGAGGGGAATTTCCACCTGTTTGCCGACTGTCATATCGTACAAATCGACCATCGCCTCCGAGACCCAGACCGGTGGCGGTCCGCCCGGCGCCAGCGGCTTCGTCGCGCCCACGAGGGCCAGCGATTGGGCGGGATCCTGCTCGTTGACGACGCTCGCCAGCAGCGCCACAGGCGGGCGGCCCGGCGCCAGCGAAATGCCCCGCACACGCAGGAAACTGGCTTTTTGCACGCCTGGCAGGGTGGCGATGGCCGCCTGTTCCTGCGGCCGCAGGCCAGCCGTGGTGCCCGCGCCGATGGTGCTGACGTAGACGTCCGCCGGTAGGACCTGGCGCAGCCAGTCGTCGAGCGACACGCGGAAGCTGGCGACCATGATGGCCATGGCGACCATCAGGCTAAAGCTCGACAGCACGCCGCCGAGCGCGATGCCTGCCTGGCTGGAGGCGTTGGCCAGGCGCGATAACGTCAGCGTTAATACGGGCGAGGCGCCGGGCCGGGTGGTGGTGGCGGCGCTCCAGCGTTTGTGCGCGAAGCGGAACACGATGGCGGCCAGGCGCGGCATCAGTGCGATCACCCCGACCAGCAGCAGCGCGATTGACAGGTAGCCGAAGATCGGCAATTCGAACACCGGCGGCGCCTGCGACAGCAGCGCGGCCAGTGCGATGCAGGCGAGGGCCGGCCAAGCCGTCGCCAGGCGCGACATGGCCGCCTCCTCGGTGCCGGATTTAAGCGCCACCGCCGGTTTGGCGCGGGCGGCGTCGAACGCCGGCGCGGCGCAGCCCAGCAGCGATACGGCGACGCCCAGCGCGAAGTAGACGGCGGCGGCCACGGGCGTGAAGTGCACCGTCGGCTGCACGCCGGAGAAGAAGCCGGCGCCCAGGTCCGCGCCCATGAAGTGCAGCGCGGCGGCGGCCAGCCCGTAGCCTGCGGCGATGCCGATGGCCGATCCGGCGATGCCCAGGCCCAGGCCTTCGAGCAGGATCTGGCGCAGCAGGTGGCGGCGGTCCATGCCCAGCACCCGCAGCAGCGCGAACTGGCTGCGGCGGCGTATCACCGACAGCGCCTGCGTGGAAAACACCAGAAAGGCGCCGGTGAACAAGGCCACCAGCGCCAGCACCGTCAGGTTGACGCGGTAAGCGCGGCTCATACCCTCGTTGCGGCTGTTTTGTTCCTGGTCGTTCGGTTGGTTGACGCGGAAGCGGCCGGGATATTCGCGTTGCAGGTCCTGCTCCAGTTGCGCCTTGAAGGCGTCGCGATTGACGCCGTCGCGCAGTTTCAGGTCGACGCGCGACAGCTGGCCCAGTTTGTCGAAGCGCCATTGCGCCGCGCCCAGGTCCATCACGCCGATGCGCTGGCCGGCGCGCGCGCTTTGCAGCGACCCCGCCACGCGCAGTTGCAGCTTGTCGACGCCGACTTGCAGGGTTATTTGATTCGCCGTGGGATGGAGCCACTGCTGCGCGGCGGGCGACAGGAAAATCGTATCGTCTGCCAGAGTGGAGCTCGGATCGCCGTCGGCCGGCACGCCGATCAGGTCCGGCGCGACGAAACCGGCGCGGAACACATCGATGCCGATGATTTTCAATGCAGTGCGCTGTCCGGGAACCGAGGCGTCGAATTCCAGCACCGGCGAGGCCACGGTGACCCCGTCGCGCGCCGCCAGGATCGGATAGATCGCCTCGTCGAAAGCCGGTTCCGTGCCGCGCACCTGCACATCGGCCACGCCGGACAAGCCCTTGATCGCCGACGAAAACTCGTTGAAGGCGGCAGCGTTGATCAGGTGGATCGCGAAGCCGAGCGAGATGCCGACAGCGATGGCGGCGATGGCGACCAGCGCGCGCATCGGGTGCGCGCGCCATTCGCCCAGCAGCAGCCAGCGTGACAGCCGGCGCATCGACGCCGCCTCGCCTTTGGATGCGATGGCGCCCCTTCCGCCTGCCGCGCGCAACGGATCGGACATCAGTGCGCGCACTCCAGCGAAAGCGATTCACCGGCGCGCTTGGCGCGCAGCCTGGCCTTGGCCGCATTGGCGTTGGTGGCGCTGCGCGCATCTTCGTCGGCCCACTGTTTGGTCAGCGCGAGTTTGGCGCAGCGCTTGCGTTGGGACATGGCGGTCCGCGCGGCCCGCCCGGATTCGCGGGCTTCGCGCTCCTCGATCTTCTGGCGGGACTTTTGCAGCGCCGCGGATTCCTTTTGCATGCGCTGCAGGTCGGCCGCCGCCGCAGCGTCGGCGGGCGCCTTCGGCACCGCCAACATCGACGATGCGCGCGCGCCGGGCGGGCAGGGCATGTCGCTATAGCTGATCTTGCCGTCCACGGTGCATTTATAGACGCTTTGCGCGGCGCTGTTGTTGCCCGCCAGCGCGGCCGCGCACAGCACGGCGGCGCAAGGCGCGCGGAGATGGTGGTTCATGGCGGTCCCGTTCACAGAATTTTCCCGGGATTCATGATACCCAGCGGGTCCAGCGCCGCTTTGATGGCCCGCATCATGTTGAGTTCCACCGCCGATTTGTAATGCGCCAATTCGTCGCGTTTCAGCGCGCCGATGCCGTGCTCGGCGGAAATGGACCCACCGAATCCGACCACGCTGTCGTGCACCACGCGGTTGACCTTGTCTTGATTGGCCAGGAAATCCTCGTTGGAAATGCCCTCGGGCGGCGCGACGTTGAAATGCAGGTTGCCGTCGCCCAAATGTCCGAAGCACACCAGTTGGCAGCCGGGGAAGGCCGCCTGCAATTGCGGCGCGGTGACGTCGATGAAGTCGGCGATGCGCGACACCGGCAGCGAGATATCGTGCTTGATGTTTTTGCCGGCCTTGGCCTGCGCCAGCGGAATATGCTCGCGCAGCTGCCACAAACCGGCCGATTGCGTCGTCGACGTCGCCACCACGGCGTCCGTGACGACGTCGCGTTCCAGCGCCGCGCCGATGGCGCGCTCCAGCAGGTCGACCGCGTGCTGTTCCGATTCGCTGCTCGACAGCTCCAGCAGCACGTAATGCGGGTGGGCGTCGGCAAAGGGCTTCGGCAGTTGCGGGAACTGCGCCGCGACCAGCTCCAGGCAGTAGCGCGACATCAGCTCGAAACCGGTCAGGCTGGAGCCGCAGTGGTCCTGCATCAGCACCAGCAGCCGCAGCGCGTGGGCCGGCGAGGGCAGCGCGGCCAGCGCGGTGATGCTGGCCTTGGGCTGCGGGTACAGCTTGAGCACCGCGCCGGTGATGACGCCCAACGTGCCTTCGGCGCCGATGAACAGGTCGCGTAGGTCGTAGCCGGTATTATCCTTGCGCAGGCCGCGCAAGCCGCTCCAGATCTCGCCCTGCGGCGTGACCACCTCCAGCCCGAGACACAGCTCGCGCGTATTGCCGTAGCGGAGGACCGCCGTGCCGCCGGCGTTGGTGGACAGGTTGCCGCCGATGGTGCAGCTGCCCTCGGCCGCCAGCGACAGCGGGAACAGGCAGCCCTCGGCGGCGGCGGCTTCCTGCGCCTGTTGCAGGATGCAGCCGGCATCGACGGTCATGGTGCGGTTGACGGTGTCGATCTGGCGGATGGTGTTGAGCCGCGCCAGCGACAGCACGACGGCGGTGCCGCTGGCGTCGGGAATGCTGCCCAGTACCAGGCCCGTATTGCCGCCCTGTGGCACCAGCGGCACGCGGTGGCGCGCGCAGGCCTTCACCAGCGCCGCCACCTGTTCCACCGAGCCGGGACGCAGCACGGCGGCGGCCTTGCCGGTGAAGCGCCCGCGCCAGTCGGTGAGGAAGGGCGCCATGTCGGCGTCGGTGTCGAGCACATAGGCCTCGCCCAGCAGCGAACGGCACTCCAGTAAAAACTCCGTCATTTGACCGTGGTGCCCTTCACCTTGTCGAGCAATTCCTTGGACAGCTTCTTGGCCGCTTTTTTATACGGCCGCAGATACATCACCGCGCAGGCGAAGTAGACGCAGACGATCGCCGCCTCGCCCCAGGCCAGCCGCGAGGACAGTTCGTCCGTGTCGCTCCAGCCGCGCACCACGCCCTCGGTGAAGTACAGCAGTATCATCATCGAGGTCCACTGCAGGGTGTAGATGTCGCGCTTCCACACGCCGTACAGCGGCAGCAGCAGCGGCGCGGCCTTGAGCACCAGCCACGAGCCGCCCGGCTTGAGCGGCGCCAGCACCATCTCCCACAGCACGCACCAGACAATCAGCAGACCGAGGCTGCCGATGGCGCCCCAGTGAAAATACTTGTGCATCGCGTTTTGCATTTTGCATCCCCGTCTTGCAGCTTAAAATTAAGCGGCGGCGCGCAGCTTCATCGCCGTTTCGGCCAGTCGCTTGCCCAGCGCGATCGCCAGGCGTTTCTCGTCTTCCGTGATGACCTTTTTGCCATCGAGGCCGGACCAGTGGCTGGCGCCGTAGGGCGTGCCGCCGCTGGAGGTGGTCATCAGTTCCGGATTGGTGTAGGGCAGGCCCATTACCATCAAGCCGTGGTGGAACAAGGGTATCATCATCGACAGCAAAGTCGATTCCTGGCCGCCGTGCAGGCTGCCGGTGGAGGTGAACACGCATGCCGGCTTGCCCGCCAGGGTCCCGGCCAGCCAATCGGTGGCGGTCCCGTCCCAAAAGTACTTCATCGCCGCCGCCATGTTGCCGAAGCGGGTGGGCGAGCCCACGGCCAGGCCGGCGCATTCCTTCAAATCGTCCAACTCGACGTAGGGCGCGCCCTCGGCCGGCACGTCGGCCTCGGTGGCCTCGGCCACCGTCGAGACGGCGGGCACGGTGCGCAGGCGCGCATCACAACCGTGCACGCTTTCGACTCCCTGCGCGATCAGCTCCGCCAATTTGCGGGTGGCGCCATGGCGCGAATAAAACAATACAAGAATAATCAGATTAGGTTGGTTCATCGGCGGTATTATAGGGCGCTTTTCACTGGGGCTAACACTGCCGTCTGATTATCGCTCATGTACGCAAAATATATTCACCCGATTCTTCTTTATGTATTCAGCACCTGCCGCAACGGGATCGCGACCATGCGATCGCTGTCCTGGCAGGAGGTGCGCGACCTGGTGCTGTTCGCCCATCGCCGCCTGCGCGAGGAAAGCCTGCCGCAAGTCGCCGGCAGCCTCACTTTTACCACCGTGTTCGCGCTGGTGCCGCTGCTGACCATCGCGCTGGCGATCTTCACCACTTTCCCGCTGTTTAACACCTTCCGCATGTCGCTGGAGGCGTATTTCGTCCAGAGCGTGATGCCGAAGTCGATCTCGACGACGATCCTCAATTACCTGACCATGTTCGCCTCCAAGGCCACGCGGCTGTCGGCGGTGGGCGCGGTGGCGCTGATCATGACGTCGATCGCGATGATGAATCTGATCGAGCGCGTATTCAACCGCATCTGGCGGGTGCGCGGGGAGCGCAGCTGGACGCGCCGCATCCTGGTCTACTGGGCCATCATCACGCTCGGGCCGCTGCTGATCGGCGTGTCGCTGACGTTGTCGTCGCAGGTGTTCATGGCCACCGTCGACTTGTTCGGGCGGGTGCCGGTGCTGGGCGCGATCATCTACACGATGGCGTCGCTGGCGCTGACCACGGCCGGTTTCACCTTGCTGTACCTGGCGGTGCCCAACCGCGACGTCGACTGGCAGGACGCGGCCTGGGGCGGCCTGGTGGCCGGCCTGGCGTTCGAACTGGCCAAGCGCGGCTTCGCCATCTTCATCACGCAGTTTCCTACTTATTCGAAGATTTACGGCGCGCTGGCGGCACTGCCGCTGTTCCTGCTGTGGGTGTACGTGTCGTGGGTGATCACGCTGGTCGGCGCGCTGCTGGTGGCGGCGCTGCCGGTGGTGAAGTACGAGCGCTGGTGGCACGAGGCCCAGCCGGGCGGCGAGTTTGTCGACGCCATGGCCATCATCAAGGTGCTCTACGTCGCCTGTAAATGCGGCGACACGGCGCTGGTGGGCGCCGGCGCGATCCGGCTGCGCACCCGGCTCGGTTTCGACGAGATGGACAATCTGCTGGAAAAAATGATGGCCGAGGGCTGGGTGGGGCGGGTCAAGGTGGAGGCGCCGCCACGGGTTCAATGGGGCAAGCGGGTCAGCGATGGCACCGATCACTGGGTCTTGCTCGCCAACGTGGAAAAACTGACCCTGGCCGAGGTCTATCGCCTGTTCGTCTTCGGCGGCATGGCCGTCAACGCTGGCGTGGTGGCCGATGGCGACGACGAGCGCGATCTGCAGGCCGCGCGCGAAGCGGCCAGCCTGGCGCGCGAGGTGGAAAACGCCGTCGAAACGGGGCTGGGCAAAACCCTGGCCGAGCATTTCGGACCGCTCGATTGCCGGTGATATCGGCGCCACCATCTGCCGGTCGCTTTAGCGCGCTGCATCACACCCAGACAACATAAGAACAAGAATGTTGTGATTTGCTTATCCGCAGCGCTGGATTTTTTGCCGGGCATAGGCTACATTCGCTATAAGGCTAGAACAACTACAAACCCCATTCACACAGCCTATATCTCAGCGGACAGGACGGCCAAAATGAAAGTCTCCGAAATTCTTCAGGTAAAAGGTAGCATTCTTTATACCATCTCTCCTGACCAGCCTTTGGCGGACGCCGCCAACACGATGGCTGAGAAGGACATCGGCTCGCTGGTCGTCATGGAGTTCGGCGACCTGGTCGGCATGCTGACCTTCCGCGAAGTGCTGCGGGCGCTGCACGACAACGCCGGCACGGTGGGCGGCGGCACGGTGCGCAAGCACATGGACGACCACCCGATCACCGTGACCCCGGACACCGAGGTCAACGAAGTGCGCCGCATCATGCTGGAAAAGCACGCGCGCTACCTGCCGGTGATGAACGCCAAGACGATCCTTGGCGTGATCTCGTTCTACGACGTCGCGCGCGCGGTGCTGGAGGCGCAAAGCTTCGAGAACCGCATGCTCAAGGCGTATATCCGCGACTGGCCGGCCGAGACGGCTGATCAGCATCCAGACTAAAGCGCAACAGCAAGCAAAAAAACGCCATCGGCCCGCGCCCATGGCGTTTTTTGCATTTGGACATCCAGGGTCAGGTCCACTATTTCTACACGAACGCGGCGCTAGGGGCGCCAATCCGGCTCTACGGATCAGCCCGTGTAGAATTGGTGGACCTGACCCCGGAGTTGCCGGAGTTGCTTCAGGCGGCGCCTTGGAGGGCGTCGTTGCTGAGCCAGCCGTCCAGGGCGGCGGCCGTCATCGGCCGCGCGAACAGGAAGCCCTGCGCCAGCGGGCAGCCCAGCGCCTGCAGAATCTGCGCCTGGCGCTCGTCCTCGACACCTTCGGCGATGACCGACAGGCCCAGGTTGCGGCCCAGCTGGATCACCATCTCGGCGATGCTGCTGCCGCGCGCGGAACCGGTGATCTCGGTGACGAAGGCGCGGTCGA
The DNA here is from genome assembly GCF_979254035.1 of Duganella sp. AC237. NCBI lineage: Bacteria > Pseudomonadati > Pseudomonadota > Betaproteobacteria > Burkholderiales > Oxalobacteraceae > Duganella > Duganella sp. AC237. The sequence goes on from NZ_CEEDEW010000003.1 coordinate 3,121,204, forward strand.
TCTTCAGGCGGTCGATCTGCAGCCGCTGCAAATACGATAGCGACGAGAAGCCGGTGCCGAAATCGTCGATGGCGATGCTGACGCCCGTTTGCTTGATCTGGCCCAGCATCTTGATCAGCATGTCGGGCTCCTCCATCGCCATCGATTCGGTGATCTCCAGTTCGATGTATTGCGGCGGCGCCTGCGTGTCCTCGAGCGCCTTGCGCAGCATCTCCAGGAAGTGCGGATGGCGGAATTGCACCTGCGAGACGTTGATCGACATCATGAAGTCGTGGTGTCCGGCCTTGCGCAGGGCGACCAGCTCGCGGCAGGCGGTGCGCATGACCCATTCGCCCAAATCGATGATCAGGCCGGAATACTCGGCGATCGGGATAAAGCGGTCCGGCGAGATGAATTTGCCGTCCGGCGTTTGCCAGCGCAGCAGCGCCTCGGCGCCCACCGGCCGGCGCGTGGCCAGGTCGATCTGCGGCTGGTAGACGACGAACAGCTGGTTCTGGCCGAAGGCGGTGCGCAGCGCGTGCATCATGCGCACGCGCTCGCGGATTTCGACGCCCATGCTGCGCGAGAAGTAGAAGTGGCCGGCGCGTTGCTGCGATTTGGCGCGCTTGAGGGCGATGTCGGCATCCTTCAGGGCGTCGGCGCCGCTGCCTTCGTGCTCCGACAGCCGCACCAGGCCCAGGGTGGCCGACAGTTGCACGTCCTGGCCGTCGATGCTGAACGGGCGCTGGAACAGCGGCAGGATCCTGGCCGGGTTGACCTGCGACGAGTCGCCCACCAGGCAGAAGATGTCGCCGCCGATGCGCGCCACCGTCAACTGGCCGCCCAGCTCGAACTGCAAGCGGCCGGCGACGGCGACCAGCAGCAGGTCGCCGAACTGGTGGCCGAGCGCGTCGTTGGTCTCGGCGAAGTGGTCGAGGTCGACCAGCGACAGCGTGGACGCGTCGCGCGACGGGCCGGCGAGGGTGGCGTCGAGCATTTCGACCAGGCGGGTGCGGTTGGGCAGCTTCGACAGCTGGTCATAGAAGGCGGCGTTGTGCAGGTGCGAGACCAGTTCGACGTTGTCGAGGCCGACCGCGACGTTGCTGCAAAAGACGTCCAGCAGCCGCTCGTTGATCTCGCCCGGCTCGCGGCAGACGTCGATGTGGGCGACGAAGTCACGGCTGGCCTTCCCGGCGAAATACAGGGTGACGCCATCGGGGCGGTAGACGTTGCGGCGCTCCAGCAGCGCCAGCTCCATGGCCGCGTGCGCGCGCTGGCCCTTGCCGGCCGTCAGGAAGGTGTTGTCGAGGTGGCCGTAGGCGCCTGACGCGGCCATCACAACCAGCTCATGGCCGCCGTCGTCCCCGACTTCCTTCACGCACAGCACACCGCTGTTGTCCTGGCACAGCAGCGCGCCGATTTGCGCCAGCACGCCGGCCGCGAAGTTCTTCACGCCGTGCAGGCTCATCAGTTCGGTGCTGCCCTGGACGATCTGGTTGAGGCCGCGCCGGCTGTCGTTGATCTTGCGGATTTGTTCGTACGAGCGGATGGCCGAGGTCACCGTCGTAAACAGCTTGATGCGGGTGAGCTCGGACTTGGTCTTGTAATCGTTGATGTCGAAATCGCGGATGGCGTCGATCTCGGGCGCGTAGCCGGGCTGCCCGGTGCGCAGGATGATGCGCACGTCGGCCAGCTTGAGGGTCTCGCGGATGTAGCGCACCAGGTGCAGGCCAGCGTCGTCCTGTTCCATCACGACGTCGAGCAGGATGACGGCGATTTCGTGCTCGTGCTCGAGCATTTCGCGCGCCTGGCTGGCCGAATACGCGTGCACGAATTCGAGCGGCCGGTGCTGCATGTCGAGGTTGCCGAGCGCGAAGGTGGTGGTCGAATGGACGTCCTCGTCATCGTCGATGATCATGACCCGCCATACGTTGCGCGCGCCCGCGGTGTCGGGCGTGGCCGGATGCTCTTCCAAGAATACCAGATCGTCTTGATCATCCTTGGCCGTGGACGGCTCAAGTGGCGTGATCGGTGGGGGCATGTGTCGCTTCTCCAGGATTGCTCGGTGTTCTTGTAATCAAGTATATAGCGGAATATCAAAAACAACGCGGATTTCCCGGGGTTTGGACGTAACGTTGCATACCTGTATGCAACTTGCCGCATAGTTGTCGCATAGTTGTCTGTTACTTGTCACAACTAGATAACATCTTTATAAGTATTGTGCCAAGCAATACTTGTTCATATGCAAATTATTGTCGTGCCCGGCCGCTGCGGGCGGCTGGCTGGTAGAATGAGGAACTTTCCACCTTTTTCCGAAGATTCTCTTCCTATGTCCGGCAATACATTTGGCAAATTGTTTTCTGTTACAACTTTTGGTGAGTCGCACGGCCCGGCGATCGGCTGTGTGATCGATGGATGCCCACCGGGTTTGCCGTTGTCGGAAGCCGATATCCAGCCGGAACTGGACCGCCGCAAGCCGGGCACGTCGCGCCACGTCACCCAGCGCAAGGAGCCCGACACGGTAGAGATCCTGTCCGGCGTCTACCAGGGCGTGACCACCGGCACGCCGATCGCGCTGCTGATCCGCAACGAGGACCAGCGCAGCAAGGATTACGGCAATATCGTCGACAGTTTCCGTCCCGGCCACGCCGACTATACCTACTGGCATAAATACGGCGTACGCGATCCGCGCGGCGGCGGCCGTTCGTCGGCGCGCCTGACCGCGCCGGTGGTGGGCGCGGCGGCCGTGGCCAAGAAGTGGCTGAAGCAGCAATACGGCACCGAGTTCCTCGGTTGCATGAGCCAGCTGGGCGACATCCCGGTGCCGTTCCAGGACTGGTCGCACGTGCATGACAACCCGTTCTTCGCCGCCAGCGGCGACGCCGACCTGATCGCCCGCATGGAGGCGGCGATGGACGAGCTGCGCAAGGCCGGCGACTCGATCGGCGCGCGCATCGACGTCATCGCGCGCAATGTGCCGGTGGGCCTGGGCCAGCCGATCTACGACAAGCTCGACGCCGACATCGCCTACGCGATGATGGGCATTAACGCCGTCAAGGGCGTGGAGATCGGCGCCGGCTTCAAGTCGGTGGTGCAAAAGGGCACCGAGCACGGCGACTCGCTGACGCCGCAGGGCTTCATCGGCAACAACGCCGGCGGCGTGCTGGGCGGCATCTCGACCGGCCAGGACATCACCGTGTCGATCGCCATCAAGCCGACCTCGTCCATCCGCTCGCCGCGCGACTCGATCGACAAGGACGGCAACCCGGTGGTGGTCGAGACGTTCGGGCGCCACGATCCGTGCGTCGGCATCCGCGCCACGCCGATCGCCGAGGCCATGCTGGCCCTGGTGCTGATCGACCACGCGCTGATGCACCGCGCCCAATGCGGCGACGTCAAGGTATCCACTCCCGATATCACGCTGTAAGCGAAGCGGCCGGCGCCATCGCCGGCGTGCTTACACGCGGCTGCTGACGATTTCCTGCGCGTGGCGCCGTTCCACCGCGCGCACCACCAGCGTGCGCATGTCGTTGAGCAGCGAGAATTCGGTCTGGCTTAATTGGATCGGCGGGAACGAGTCGTCCCAGTCGCCGTACAGGAAGCCGGCCGGCTGGCCGTTGGCCGACAGCGGCAGGATCACAAAGCTGCGCGCCTCGGCCAGCGAACTTTTCCACCACAGCGGCAGCTTGGCGGCGAACTTGGCGTCGCGCGCGTTTTCGATGAAGATCACGCGGTCGCTATTGAGGGCGGCGTGGAACACGTTCGGTTCGTAGGCGTCGTCGAACGTCATCGCCGCCAGGATCTCCCTGGTGCCTTCGCCGAAGGAGATCTTGGCCGAATAATGGCTCTCCTTGCGGTTGCGCACGAACGCCACCGCGCGCGAAAAATCCAGTCCCTTGTAGACGGTTTCCAGCGCGATCTGCACCATCTGTCCCGGACTGGCCGTGTCGAGCATGTCGCGCATGTCGGCCAGGCCGCTGAGCAGGATCTTGTTGCCGGCGGCGCGCTGACGCGTCTTGGCCAGCGCCTTGGCGCGCCGCTCGGCGGGACGCGACAGCGGGGCGATGGTCAGGTCGTTTGCCGCCACCACCTTGGCCTGTTCGATGGCGTGCATCAGATTGGCCGGCTCCACGCCCAGCATCACCGCATAGCTCTCGGTCAGCTGGCGGACGATGGCCGCGCCTGCGGGGTCGTCGTGCCACAACGATTCAGCGCACATGGCCGACATCGTCGACAGGCCGGCGATCCAGTCGGACGCGCTGACTTCCGCGCCGTCCTCGCTCGGCGCCAATTTGCGCATGCCCTTGACCAGGTTGGCCGGTAGTCCCCAGTGCAGGGCGGCGGCGTGGCCGATTTCCTCCATGCTCAGGCCCAGCGTTTCCGGCGCGACGTCGTCGATGGAACGGCCGTCCCGGTCGGCCAGGCGCTGCAGCTCGTTCCAGCGCTCCGGCATATAGAAGGTGACCATCATGCGGCCCAGCGTGTGCAGCATCGAGCACACCACGGCCGCTTCGCCATGCTGGCTTTCGGCCGTGTAGGCGATTTGCTGGGCGACGATCCCCGCCAGCACGGCCTTTTCCATTTCGATGTGGGCGACGGTGGTGTCGGTGGACGTGGTGGACAGCTCCTCGATCAGCTTCAGTCCCAGCGCCAGGTGGCCGATCGCCTCGGTGCCCAGCACCAGCACCGCCTTGGAGACGGTGCTGACGTGTTGGCCGAAAGCGGAGTACATGCCGCTGTTGGCCAGCCGCAGCACCTTTTGCGTGAGCACCGGGTCGGACAGCACGGTGCGCGTCATGTTGAATTCCTGCTCGTCCTCGCCGCGCATGGCGCTCAGGATGGCGGTGATGGCCTTGGCGAAGCCCGGCATGTCGCCGCGGCGGCGCGTGCAGTCCCACAGCTGGCCCAGCGTCTGGTCGCCCAACGGCGTGCTGGCTTTGAAGACGTCCGTCATTGCGCCACCTGACGCAGTTCGGCCGGCACCACCTTGACGTGGATGCTTTCGCGCAGGGCGGCCAGGGCGACGTTGGCGGCCATCGGCTTGCCGGTCAGGTAGCCCTGGATGTACTGGCAGCCGCGCCGCTCGAGGAAGTGCAGCTGTTCTTCGGTTTCGACGCCTTCGGCGACCACCGACAGGTCCAGGTGCTTGGCCAGATCGAGCACGGCGTTGCAGATGGCGCCGTCCTTTTGCGATTCCGGCAGGTCGCGGATGAAGGCGCGGTCGATCTTGAGCACCGAAATCGGGAAGCGTTTGAGGTAGGCGAGCGACGAGTAGCCGGTGCCGAAATCGTCGATGGCGATGCGGGCCTTGCGCTCCGCCATTTTGGACAGGATCGATTCGGCGTGGACCGGATCGACCATCAATGTGCCTTCTGTGATTTCTAACACCAATTGCTCACCAAGTAGGCCCGAGAACGCGATGGCGTCGTCGAGCACGTCGAGAAACTTATCATTACGGAATTGCCGTGGGCTAATATTAACAGAGATGTAGAGGGGGCGTTTCGCCACCTCCTCGAACTGTTTGAGCTGCACGCACGCGGCCTTGAGCGCCCACGCGCCCAGCAGGTTGATCAAACCGTTGGTCTCGGCGATGGGAATGAAGCGGGCCGGCGGCACCATGCCCAGGGTCGGATGCTTCCAGCGCATCAGCGTCTCGAAGCCCTGGATCTCGCGCGTTTTGGCGTCGACGATGGGCTGGTAGTAGAGCAGGAACTCGCCTTCGCGCACCGCCTGGAACATCGCCGCTTCGAGCGAGATGTCGTGGGATGGCGGGCCGGCCTCGGACGGGCTGTAGACGACGCAGCGCGCCTTGCCGGTTTCCTTGGCGCGCGACATGGCGGCATCGGCCAGGGCGACCAGGCGCACCTCGTCCTCGGCGTGGGTCGGGTACACGGCGACGCCGACCGAGGCGCCGACATAGATCGTGTGGCCGTCGATCTCGAACGGCGACTGCAAGGTGGCGATCAGGCGGCCGGTGACCAGTTTGATCTGCGCGTCGGTGGCGGTGCCCGGCAGGATGGCGACGAATTCGTCGCCGCCCACGCGGGCCAGCGTGTCGCTGTCGCGCAGGGTTTTGCGCAGGCGGGCGGCGGCCATGCGCAGCATCGCGTCGCCGATAGGGTGGCCCAGGCCATCGTTGACCTTCTTGAAGCCATCGAGGCCGATGGTGGCGACGGCAAAGCCTTGTCCGGAGCGGCGCGCGTTGGCGATGACCATGCGCATGCGGTCCGACAGCAGCAGGCGGTTGGGCAGTTCGGTCAACGCGTCGTGCGTGGCCATGTGGCGCAGGCGTTCCTCGGTGGCGTGCTGGATCGACATGTCGCGGCCGACGACCAGCAGCCCGGCGACCGCGTTTTGGCGGTTGATGTGGCAGGAAATGCGCAGTTCGTGCCAGACTTCGGCGTCCGGGGTTTTGATGCGCGCTTCGACCAGGCGCGTGGCGCGCGAGTCGGCGACTTCGGCCAGGGCGGCCGCCAGCGGCGCCTGGTCCGCTTCGCATATCAGTTTGGTCAGCGTGCCGCCGGCGATCGCGCCCGGGCGGGCCAGCAACGCGGTCGCGCGGCGGCTGGCGAAAACGATGTCACCAAGCGCGTCGAGACGGAAAACGACATCGCCAGCCTCCTCCATGAGGTGGTCCACGAGGTGGTCCGCCAGATCTTCCGGTGGGAGGCTCGGATCGCGGTCGGGCTGTGATGGATGAGTAGGGCGCATCGCGTTGTTCAATACTTTCAAGTTGTTCATGTAACAATTGGGTTGCTTTTATCTTGCAAAACCAGAACGAAATGTATCACTGATGAGTTTGGATTTACATGAAAATAGACAACATTCCGTCGAGTTTTACTCATTTCTATTGAGAAACATCTAAAAAAGCGGTGTCGGAGCCGGGCGGCGACCGCCGGGAGGGTTTTTCGCCGCCGCGTGGCACCCTGCCGCAGTGCCGATGCGCGTGCTTGCGTGGCACTTTCGTTTGCGCTAGTCTGGCCTGTCAACGTAGCCCGGCACCGGCCGGGAGGAGACCCGCCGTGACCGCCTTCGACAACGCTTTCGATAACCCTTTCGATACCCATCGGGTGCGCAATACCGTCGCGCCGCTGGAGAACTTCAACCTGTTTGCGTCGGACCCCGCGTTGCGGGAGGCGCTGCTGCGCGAGGGCGGCGGCGCGCACGCCGACGCGCTGCAGACGCTGGGCCAGCAACTGGGCCGCGCCGAAATCCTGGACCTTGCGCGCCTGGCCAACGACCACCCGCCGACGCTGCACAACTTCGACCGGGCCGGCCATCGCATCGACGAGGTGGAATTCCATCCGGCCTGGCATCGCCTGATGACGCTACTGATAGAGAACGGCGCCCACGCTTCGCCGTGGCTGGGCGGCGAGGGCGCCCAGGTGGCGCGGGCGGCAAAGTATCTGATGTTCGGCCAGGTGGAGAACGGGTCGCAATGCCCGGTGACGATGACCTACGCTTGCGTGCCCGCGCTGCGCCAGGCGCCGGCGATCGCCGCCAAATGGCTGCCGAAGATACTGTCGCTGGAATACGATCCGCGTTCCTTGCCGGTCGAGCAAAAACGCGGCGCCATCATCGGCATGGGCATGACGGAAAAGCAGGGCGGTTCCGACGTGCGCGCCAATACCACCCGCGCCGAGCCGCTGCCACCCGGCGAAGCGCGGGCGCTATATGGCGACGAAGGCGTCGACGCGTACCGCATCGTCGGCCACAAATGGTTTTTCTCGGCGCCGCAGAGCGATGCGCACCTGATCCTGGCGCAAACCGACGATGGCGGCACTGCGGGGCTGTCGTGCTTTTTCCTGCCTCGCTATCTGCCGGACGGCAGCCGCAATCAGATCCGCGTGCAGCGGCTCAAGGACAAGGTGGGCAACCGCTCGAACGCCTCGTCGGAGGTCGAATTCACCGGCGCCCACGGCTGGTTGGTCGGCAAGCCGGGACGCGGCATCCCGACGATACTGGAGATGGGCGGCCACACGCGGCTCGATTGCGTGCTCGGTAGCGCCGGCGCCATGCGGGCCGCGTTGACGCACGCGCTGCACCATGCGCGCGGCCGTTCGGCGTTCGGCCGGCCGCTGTCGGAACAGCCGTTGATGCGCAACGTGCTGGCCGACCTGGCGCTGGAATCGGAAGCCGCCACCGCGTTCGCGATGCGGCTGGCGCGCTGCTTCGACCAGGCTGGCGATCCGGCGCAACAGCAGCTGGCGCGCATCCTGACGCCGGCCGGCAAATACTGGATCTGCAAGCGCGGTCCGGCTTTTGGCGCCGAGGCGATGGAAGTCATCGGCGGCAGCGGTTACGTGGAGGACGGCCCGCTGGCGCGCCTGTACCGCGAGCTGCCGGTCAATTCGATCTGGGAGGGTTCCGGCAACGTGATGTGCCTGGACCTGTTGCGGGCCTTCGGCAAAACCCCGGCCGCGCGCGAGGCGCTGGCGGCGGAGCTGGAGCTGGCCGGCGCCGGAGAAGGCGCCGGGGAAGTGCCCGGGCAGGGCGACTACCAGCGCTACACCCAATCGCTGCTCGCGGACCTGGACCAGCCGCAGGCCGGCGAATTCGGCGCGCGGCTGCTGGCCGAGCGCGTGGTGCTGGCGGTGCAGGCCGGCCTGCTGCTGCGCCACGCGCCTTTATATGTGTCGTCGGCGTTCATCGCCTCGCGGCTGGCGCGCGAGCCGGGAGGGGCCTTCGGACGGCTGCCGGCGGGCGTGGATTGCGAGGCGATTCTTGATCGGGCGCTGGTGCTTGCCTAGTATAATGGCGCGATAACCCGTAAAAAAAGAGCAAACAATGAAACAAGATCCGCGCTTCCCCAATCTGTTCATCACCGACCACCCACTGATCCAACACAAACTGAGTCACATGCGCGAGAAGGATACGTCGACCCGTACCTTCCGCGAACTGCTCAAGGAAATCACGCTGTTGATGGGCTACGAGATCACCCGCGACCTGCCACTGACCACCCGCACCATCGAAACCCCGCTGATGACGATCGACGCACCCGTCATCGCCGGTAAAAAGCTGGCGATCGTGCCGATCCTGCGCGCCGGCATCGGCATGAGCGACGGCCTGCTGAACCTCGTGCCGTCGGCGCGCGTGGGCCACATCGGCGTGTTCCGCGACCCCGACACCCACCAGCCGGTGGAATATCTGGTGCGTCTGCCGGATCTGGCCGAGCGCACCTTCATCCTGTGCGACCCGATGGTCGCCACCGGCAATTCGGCGGTGCACGCGGTGGACGTGCTGAAATCGCGCGGCGTGACCGACGAACAGATCATCTTCCTGTCGCTGGTGGCGGCGCCGGAAGGGATCACGGTGTTCCAGAAGTCGCATCCGGGCGTGAAGATTTATTGCGCCTCGCTCGATTCGCACCTGGACGACCACGCCTACATCGTGCCTGGCCTGGGCGACGCCGGCGACCGCATTTTCGGCACCAAGTAAAAGCGCCATGGCCACTCCAGTCGATCCTGATTACCGCGCGCGCCTGGCGGCGCTGAACGAAAAATTCGCCGCGACCGTGCCGGTGACGATGGAGAAAATCACCTCGGCGCTGGCCGACTGCGTCGCTGAAAGCGGCGAGAGCGGCGCGCCGGCGGAAGCGTCGATGCGCCAGCTCCACGAGCTGCTGCACGGCGTGGCCGGATCGGCCGGCACCTTCGGCTTTGGCACCTTGGGTCAGGAGGCGCGGCGTATCGAGCACATGCTGCGCGAGGCGATGGCCTCCGGTTCCGGCTGGGAATCAGTGCAGCCCGAGGTGGAAAAGCTGCTGCGCTGGGCCGCGCGTGACGCCCGCGCAACACTTTTCGATTGAGACGTGCGCTTGATGTAAATCAAACCAGTTATCATTTACTTGTCTATAGTGACAGTTACACCACTCACGAAAGAGGGCAGGAAGGACCGGCGGGAACCCCGAACAACTCGGTTTTTCTACCAAAAAAAGCGGCGGTTTGCATTTATTTTCGTGAACACGTGCTTTTCTCTCGTAAATGGGTATAATGCGGGATCGTTTAGATTCAAGAGTAGTGCAGTTAGTCTGTCATTTCTTTCTTGCCTCAAACGATATCACGGGCGCAAGCCCAACTTAACTGAAATAGGAATTGTAATGGCAACTGGTATCGTAAAATGGTTCAATGATTCGAAGGGCTTCGGCTTTATCACCCCTGACGAAGGCGGCGAAGATCTGTTCGCTCACTTCTCGGCGATTCAGTCCGCAGGCTTCAAGTCGCTGCAAGAGAACCAACGTGTTTCTTTTGAAGTGACTGCTGGTCCTAAGGGCAAGCAAGCTTCGAACATTCAGCCTCTGTAATACGCTGAATCAAACGAAATAAAGAAATCCTCGGTACCCGAGGATTTTTTTTCGTCTATCGTTTTGTAGTTGCTGCTTTATAAGCGTTATTGCCCACCTTCATTGCTTCCCTTCATTGCTTGCCTGATTTGCGCCAGTAATCCCCCTGCGCATAGGTGTGCCGCAGAAAGTCGACAAAGGCGCGTATGCGCAACGGCAAATGACGGCGCTGCGCGAACACCGCGTAGATATCGTTGCCGGGCGCGGCGTGCTGATCGAGCACCGTCTGCAGCTTGCCCGCCTCGATCTCGCTGCCCACCTCCCACATCGACCGCCACGCCAGCCCCTTGCCGGCCAGCGCCCAGTCGTGCAGCACCTGGCCGTCGTTGCAGCCCATGTTGCCGTTCACCTTCAACACCACGTTCTTGCCGTTATCGCGAAAGGTCCAGCCGCGCTGGCTGCCTTCGCTGCTGATGGCCAGGCAATTGTGTTTGGCCAGGTCGGCCAGGGTCTTGGGTTCGCCGTAGCGTTTGAGGTAGGAGGGCGCCGCCACCACCACGCGTTCGTTGTCGGCCAGCTTGACGCTGACCAGGTTGGAATCGGCCAGGCTGGCGATGCGGATCGCGACGTCGATGCCTTCGCCTACGATGTCGACCACGCGGTCGCTCATGTTCAACGTCGCGGTGACGTCACGGTGCTCGGTGAGGAAGGAGGGCAGCAGCGGCGCCACGTGCTGGCGGCCGAAACCGGCCGGCGCCGAGATCATCAGGTGCCCGGTGGCGTGCGCGCTGCGCTCCGCCACCGCCGACTCGGCTTCCTCCAGCTCCGCCAGGATGCGCTGGCAATCCTCCAGGAAGGCCGCGCCTTCGTCGGTCAGTGCCAGCTTGCGGGTAGTGCGCTGCAGCAGTTTCACGCCCAAGCGGCTCTCCAGCGCGTCGAGACGGCGCCCGATCATGGCCGGCGCGATGCCCTCGGCGCGGGCGGCGGCCGACAGGCTGCCCCTGGCGACAACCTCAACGAAAGTGGATATCTGTCTGAACTGGCCCATGTAGCGGCGTGCCTCTCACTTGTGATAAAAACGCATAGATGAAGTGATTTTTAGTCTCGTTTGCATAACTTATGAGTGAATATACTGTAAAACAGAACGCCGCGTAACCGAGCAGCCACACTAAAAGATTCAGGCGCGCAGCCGCAGCATCAGTGCTTATAATTTGGTATGGAAGTTAATATTTTCTTACGGAGACCTATCCCATGACGCAGTCCACCATCACTTTGCCGGCAGGCATGCAAATCACCGGCGAGATCAAGCCCGGCTACGAAAACATCCTCACCGCCGAGGCGCTGTCGCTGGTGGTCAAGCTGACGCGCGAGTTCGAGGCGCGCCGCCAACAGCTGCTGGCCGTGCGCGTCGAGCGCGCCAAGCGCCTCGACGCGGGCGAGCGCCCCGACTTCCTGCCTGAGACCGCGCACATCCGCGCCGGCGACTGGAAAATCGCGCCGATTCCGAAAGCGCTGGAATGCCGCCGGGTCGAGATCACCGGTCCGGTCGAGCGCAAAATGGTCATCAACGCCTTCAATTCGGGCGCGGACAGCTACATGACCGACTTCGAGGATTCCAACACGCCGAACTGGGACAACCAGATCACCGGCCAGATCAACATGTTCGACGCCGTGCGCCGCACCATTGCGCTCGAGCAGAACGGCAAATCCTACAAGCTCAACGACAAGATCGCCACCCTGGTCGTGCGTCCGCGCGGCTGGCATCTGGATGAAAAACACGTGCTGGTCGACGGCAAGCGTATCTCCGGCGGCATCTTCGACTTCGCGCTGTTCATGTTCCACAACGCCAAGGAGCAGTTGGCGCGCGGCGCCGGCCCGTACTTCTACCTGCCGAAAATGGAATCGCACCTGGAAGCGCGCCTGTGGAACGACATCTTCGTGATGACGCAAAACGAGCTGGGCCTGCCGCAGGGCACGATCAAGGCCACCGTGCTGATCGAGACCATCCTGGCCGCCTTCGAGATGGACGAGATCCTGTACGAGCTGCGCGAACACAGCTCCGGCCTGAACGCCGGCCGCTGGGATTACATCTTCTCGTGCATCAAGAAGTTCAAGCTCGACAAGGATTTCTGCCTGGCCGACCGCGCCAAGGTGACGATGACGGCGCCGTTCATGCGCGCCTACGCGCTGCTGCTGCTCAAGACCTGCCACAAGCGCAACGCGCCTGCCATCGGCGGCATGGCCGCGCTGATCCCGATCAAAAACGATCCGGAAAAGAACGAAGTGGCCATGGGCGGCGTGCGCAACGACAAGGCGCGCGACGCCACCGACGGCTACGACGGCGGCTGGGTCGCCCACCCGGACCTGGTCGAACTGGCGATGACCGAATTCACCAAGGTGCTGGGCGATAAGCCGAATCAAATCGACAAGCAGCGTCCGGACATCGACGTCAGCGCCGAACAACTGCTGGACTTCAAGCCGGAAGCGCCGATCACCGAAGCGGGCCTGCGTTACAACATCAACGTCGGCATCCATTACCTGGGTAGCTGGCTGGCCGGCAACGGCTGCGTGCCGATCCACAACCTGATGGAAGACGCGGCCACGGCCGAAATCAGCCGCTCGCAGGTGTGGCAGTGGATCCGTTCGGACAAGGGCGTGCTGGACGACGGCCGCAAAGTGACCGCCGACATGGTGCGCGCGATGATTCCGGAGGAGTTGGCCAAGGTGCAGCGCGACGCGCCGGGCGGCGACGGTCCGACCTATGTGCGCGCGGGCCAGATCTTCGAACAGATGTCGACATCGACGGAGTTCGCCGAGTTCCTGACCTTGCCGCTGTATGAAGAGATTTAAGTTCTAAAACCAGTGCCGGCGGATGACGTTCATCCGCCGGTCTTCACATCAGAAATCATTTTTCCACAAACGCAGCGCCGTGAAGGTCGCCAGCGCCGTATCGATACGATCAAGCCGTCCGGCCTTGACCAACTGCTCCGCGATGGCCGGCTCCCGGTAGCGCAGGAAAGGATTGGTCGCCTTCTCGACGCCGATGGTGCTCGGCACCGTCGGCAGGTTGTGCTCGCGCTTGTCGGTCTCCACTTTCACACGCTCCTGCAGCGCCACATTGTCCGGTTCCACCACGCGCGCGAAGCGCAGGTTGGACAGCGTATATTCGTGGGCGCAATACACCTTGGTATCATCCGGTAGCGCGGCCAGTTTGCCCAGTGAACTGATCATCTGCGCCGGCGTGCCCTCGAACAGGCGTCCGCAGCCGCCCGCGAACAAGGTGTCGCCGCAGAACAGCCAGGTCGGCTCCCCGGCCGATGGCTCGCGCACGTAGGCGATGTGGCCCATCGTGTGGCCGGGCACGTCGAGCACGGACAGGCGCAGCGCCAGGCCCGGCACGTCGAACTGCTTGCCTTCGCCAACCGGCAAGGTGACGGCGGCGATGGTCTCGTTGCGCGGGCCGAAAACGGGAACCTGATAATGCTGTAATAATTCGGGAACGCCGCCGATGTGGTCAGCGTGGTGATGGGTGAGTAGAATGGCGGTGAGCTTGAGTCCGTTTGCTTTGAGCGCTGCCAGAATTGGTTTGGCGTCGCCCGGGTCGACGACGGCGGCATGGACACCATCGTGTATCAGCCACAGGTAATTGTCGTGGAATGCTGGAACCGTCAGAACACAGAGAGCTTGGTTAGAAGATATGGTCATTGGATCACAAAAGGCTAGACATGGATAAAGCGGGATCGGAGCAATCCATTATAGCGCTGGAAGGCTGGCTGCAAACGCCCGCAGGCGTGTACTTGCGTGCGTGGGAACAAACATGTCTCGATAATTTAACAGCCGATATCTTCGGGTTCAACGCGGTGCAGATCGGCATGCCTCAAATCGATGCGCTCGCGGCCAATCGCATGCCGTACAAATGGCTGGCCGACCGCAAGGTGCGGCCGCCCGTTACGCCGGTTCTATCGCCGCCGCAGCAGCATGCGCCTGCACCACCGCCGCGCCCGGTCGCGCTCACGCTCGATTACACCGAGTTGCCGTTCGCCTCGCAAAGCATGGACCTCGTCGTGCTGCCGCATGTGCTGGAATTTTCCACCGATCCGCACCAGGTGCTGCGCGAAGTGGAACGCGTGCTGATCCCGGAAGGCCAGGTGATCATCTGCGGCTTCAACCCGGCCAGCCTGTGGGGCGCGCGCCATGTGATGCGGCGCGTCGGCGGCACGTCGTTTCTGCCGCGCACCGAGGAGCTGATCACGATGCCGCGCATGAAAGACTGGCTAAAATTATTGAATATGAGCGCCAGCCAAAGCCATTTCGGCTGTTACGCGCCGGCCTGCCGCACAGAAAAATGGCTGAACCGTTACGCATTCATGGATAATGCCGGGCCGCGCTGGTGGCCGTTCTTTGGCGGCGTCTACATCGTACAAGCGATCAAGCGGGTCAAGGGCATGCATCTGATCGGTCCGGCTTGGACCAAAAAATCGGCGACGGCCCAGGTGGTCGTCCCTGCAACAAACAAAAGGCGGGAATAGCAGTATGGATAAGGTGGAAATTTTTACCGACGGCGCGTGCAAGGGCAATCCAGGCCTGGGCGGCTGGGGCGCGTTGCTGGTGGCCGAGGGCGCCGAGAAGGAAATCTGCGGTGGCGCGCGCGACACCACCAACAATCGCATGGAATTGCAGGCGGTGATCGAAGCGCTGAGCGCGCTCAAGCGCCCGTGCACGGTGGTGCTGCACACCGACAGCCAGTATGTTCAAAAAGGCATCAGCGAATGGATCCACGGCTGGAAAGCGCGCGGCTGGAAAACCGCCGCCAAGGAGCCGGTCAAGAACGAGGATTTGTGGAAGGCGCTGGACGCCGCGCAAACCATGCACACGGTCGAATGGCGCTGGGTGCGCGGCCACAACGGCCACCCGGGCAACGAGCGCGCCGACATGCTGGCCAACCGCGGCGTCGAACTGGCCCGGGGCCGCTAGGCCACTGACCGGCCTGTTATACTTCTCCGCTTGACCGTAGCAACCACAGAGTACTTATGCGCCAAATCGTTCTCGATACCGAAACCACCGGTATCAACCCCAAGCTGGGCAACCGCATCATCGAAATCGGCTGCGTCGAACTGCACAACCGCATGCTGACCGGGAATAACTTCCACGTCTACATCAATCCGGAACGCGAATCGGAAGAGGGCGCGCTCAACGTCCACGGTCTGACCACCGAGTTCTTGCGCGACAAGCCGAAATTCCACGAGATCGTCGACCAGCTGCGCGCATACATCCAGGGCGCCGAAGTCATCATCCACAACGCGCCGTTCGACCTGGGGTTCCTGAACCACGAATTCCGGTTGTTGAAACTGCCGGACTTCTCGACCCACATCGGCGGCGTGATCGATACGCTGGTGCACGCCAAGGAACTCCATCCGGGCAAGCGCAACTCGCTCGACGCGCTGTGCGATCGCTACGGCGTGTCGAACTCGCACCGCAAGCTGCACGGCGCGCTGCTCGATGCCGAGCTGCTGGCCGACGTCTACCTGTCGATGACGCGCGGGCAAAACAGCCTGGGCATGGATGTGGAGGAAGAGGTTGTCGTCGGCAGCGCCTTGCTCGAACCGGTGCCGCTGGCCGACATCATCTTCCTGCCGGCCTCGGACGATGAGCTTGCCGCGCATGCGGCCACGCTGGCAGGCCTCGACAAGGCCGTCAAAGGGCAGTGCATCTGGACCGCCAGCCTGGCGCCGGCGGCCTGATCGGGGCGAATCGGCGGGCCGGATGCAGAATTTTCACGCCGGCCCTTCCATTTCCCCTGGGATGTATGCGATAATTCGCCCCGCTTCGGGAGGTTAGCTCAGGGGTAGAGCACTGCATTCACACTGCAGGGGTCGCAAGTTCGAAACTTGCACTTCCCACCAGAATTCTTCTAGTGATATCAATCGCTTAGCTCGAATACCGGAAATTCGTTTCGGCGTTTGGGATCAATTTGGGAATAAAGCGCTAGTAGCTGCCGGCGCTTATTCCCATCCAGTCCTCCTACAATCCACCTGCCGTAGTGCCTTTCTATCATTGCTGTGTTTTCGTGTCCGAGCTGCGAGGCGACATAGAGCGGATTTGCACCCAACATCAGTAAATTGCTAGCGAATGTGTGGCGCGTCTGGTAAGGATTTCGGTACCTGACGCCAGCGTTCTTTAAGATCCGCCCCCAGCGTTGCCTAATGGCCTTGTCGCCCGTCCATCGCACGTTGTATCTTGCATCAGGAAAGATTAACCCTGTGGAGGTATAGATTTCTTGGTCCTGGAGCGCGGCAAATGCCATAGTGCGCAGATCAATGCCTCGGTTGCTCCTCGCGGTTTTTCCCTTCTTCTGTTCCACCCCGTCTACGTAGTTACCAATCACGTTTAACCTTAGTGCGTTTGGATCGTACCACGTCCAGTTTGCATGAATGTACTCACAGATACGAAGTCCAGTCCCGAAAGCGAACTGGACCATATTTCGCTCCTCTGGCCGGCACGCGTTGAGAATCGCAGCTATTTCATCCACAGAAAATGGATCGACTACGCCGCCATCATTATCCTCGTCATCAGTCCTCTGCTGAAGCTCACGGACCTTTATGAGGTCAAATGGATTATATTCAATGACTTCGTCGATCGCTGCGAGTTGTAATGCTCCTTTCAACGGTGCTGTTAGGTTATTTATACGGCTCCTACTAATGGCTAGCTCGATTATCCAGTTCCTTATAAGTTTTACATTGAAATCTTTTATCGGCCTGTCTTTCCCCCAAATTTTCTTTAGCTGAAATACAACTTGCCGGTACTCATTTTGCGAGCTATTTTTCCATCGTATTAAACCGAGCCTAAAGTATTCATCTAAATATTGCCCGAGAGTTGGGACCCGATTCTCAAGTGCTTTCAGTTCATTTTCTAGCGCAGCCTCTCGTTGCTTAGCTAGGGTTCGAGCTGTAATTGATTCAGGAAAATATTTTTCGTAGTCAAACTGACGATTGCCGATCTCATGGAGGATGGCCGCCCGCATTTGTTTAGCCTTTTTGATGTTCCGGGGCGAATGATCGAGTTCCAAGGTTTCTCGACACAATTTTCCTTGAAAACGGAAAAGAATCCGGATGGTTTGCTTAGTTTTCCCTTGCCTTAGCTGTATTCCTTCATTGGATCCCTCCTTGGCACTTCGTTTCTCTTCTTGCGTTATTGCTGACATTAACTCCCTTTCAATAATTTTTGCTCGACCGGATTGATTGCGGGCCCCATTTTTCCACCCAGTCCTCCGCTGCTTCCAAGTTAACCCAAAGATTTCGATCCTCAAGAACCTTGCAGTGGATCCCATCTATCCACTTCCCGTCTCTTCTTCTGGAGTGAACCGCCCCCTCTGTATCACCTGTTAATTCCGCATACTTTTTTACTTTCACCCATTTCAACTTAATGCCCATGCTATCCTCATTTTAGTTAATAGAGGGAAAGTTGATTTATGTTATCAATCGAAGCTTAACCCTGCAATTGTTTTTTTGTCTGTATTCACCATGCCGGCGAACTTGCAATGGCAAGATTAGCAGGCCCAGGAACAGCAATTTTCAATTCAGAGCTGTCAACTCAAAGTTTTTGCCATTTTCGATGAATTTTTTCGAAGAAGATGAGGTTAGGGCTTGAGTAGTGAAAGTAGGTGAAGATTTGATGTGATTTAAATATTTCCACTTTATGTGATCAATAGATCACATGAGTCTCGGGAAAGATAGGACGACGGTCTGCTCTGATAAGTAGACCGATGCGTTGCAGAGGAAGAGAAATGCAGAAGGGTAGAAAAAAGTGGGGAGCTATTTACGGCCGTGTAGATGAACGTAGACCCGTAAGAATTCGACAGCACAGGCTTGCTGCTCCGGGTTAAGCTGACGTAGCAGATTGAGCGCAATTGCTTCACCGCTGTCAGGCTCGGTTTCGAACTCATCGAAGAATCTTGATGCGGGTACTTTGAATAGACTGGCCAGCTTCTCCAAGTGCTCTAAAGTAGGTGAACGCTCGCCGCGTTCCATTCGTGAAATGGTAATCGGATCCATCTGGCACGCTTCAGCTAACGACACTTGCGTGTATCCGGCGGCCTTGCGTAATTCTCTTATCCGTGCGCCGATTCGCTCGCTCGTATTAGCGGATGCTCGCTGTTTTTTTACCATGCTCGACCTTCAAATGTGAGGCTGCATGGTTGAACATACGCGGATAATCGTACATATCCGTATAGCTAAATTTACTTGACTAAACGGACTAGTTATGAGAAAGTTGCCACATGACAATCATTGTCTCGCCATCTGCTGTCGGGTATTTGGCATCGCCGTCATGGAGTCTACCTTGAGTATTTCGTTTCCCCGCCAGCTTCATTTCCCCGTCAAACGTCTTTCCATCATCATGCTCGCTTCTGCGCTGGTAGCCTGCGGTGGAGGTAGTGGCAGTGGCAGTACCGCAAGCGTCCCGGCCGGGCCGGTAACACCGACGCCGCCGGGTCTGCCAATCGTCACACCCGGCGACACCCAAACTAGCGTGCCGACGCTAACCTATTTGACTACCTCGGAAGAGTACAAGTTCGTGACTGCGCTTAATGCCTTCCGCAGCCAAGTTGGTTTGGGCCTGCTGGCGCAAAATGCCAAGCTCGATACTGCTTCTGCAAACCATCTACAGTATCTGATTACCAACGATCGGAATAACGGCGGTACGGTTGACTTCAACACGTATGATTCGGCGACCGGTCGCTCGATGCTGCACCTTGAAAACAGCGTCTTGGCAAGGTTTACTGGTGCGCAAGAAGGCGATCGGGCTAAATTTGCGAGCTATGAAGGTTCCTATGTCGGCGAGGAAGTGGCCTTCGGCGGTGGACAGGGCGGCGGTGTGGCGCTGGGTACGTTGGTGCAGACGGTTTACCACCGTGCTGGCTTAATGCTGCAAAACGTGCGTGAAATCGGCGTCGCAGTCGGTACCGATCGTTCGCAAACCGTAGTTATGGAGATGGGTTTGAGGACGAATCAGTCGGTGGCCTCGGACTACGTTGGCGTGTACCCAGCGAACGGTCAGACTGGCGTGGCGCTGCATGCTTATGTGGAGGCGCCGAATCCGTTCCCTGAGTTGTCCACAAACACCGATGACTTTCCCAAAAAAACTTCGTTTCCCATCAGCATTTCGGTGGTGTCAGGTAACACAATCGCTGTTACCAGCTTCACCGTCTCCGAGGCGGGCCAGACAGCGCCGCTCGATGCCCGCCTGATGACCCGCGCCAACGATCCGAACAACTATCTTGGCTCGAATGTCGCTTTCCTGACCGCGAAGGCAGCGTTCAAACAAGCTACGTCTTATAACATAAATTTCGTCGGGACAAACAATGGCGTTGCCTTCACCAGGCAATGGACGTTCACGACTAAATAAGCAAGCAACGGATCTAGCGCGAGATTGGAGGTCTAAGATGATGCAAGAAATTGGGAGCGCGATGACCATCGCGGGACGTGTCGGTTACCAAGTGGGATACCAGCTGCAGGTTGATCGCGTAATCGACGAGTGGGCTCAGCACGCGAATAGTTACATGGTTCAACGTGACGAGGCATGGCGTCAAATCGAATCGGCAAATGCGCACATAGCAGAATTGAAGAAAGAAAATGCACGCCTTTTGGAAGAGTTACAACACGCGACCAGTAAGTTAAAGATCACCAATAAGGCACTTGAGGTTTGCGGCAGTGAGCTAAAAGATGCAAAACGGTCTGCTTCGGCTAGTGGTCGGCGTGCAACGGCGGCGATGCAGCAAGTAAATGAACTCAAGCTCAGCCAGGTCGAACGTCGAGATCGATACGTTCAACATCTTGAATCCGTAAAATCTTGGGGAATTGCTGGTATCGCGAGGTCTCGCGCTTGCTACAGTCTCGCGCAAGCACTAGGTTCGGCAGAACGCCGGATTCTCCTCCTGTTGACAAGGGAAATTGAACGAGCATGTCCGAGTTTGCAGCTGGCATACCTCGATCCAGACGAGCGTAAAAAAATACGCATGCGAGCGTGGGTCGAGGGGGGAGGCCCAGGACTTGGAGGGAAGGTGCCTACAGATTCGTATTTGATGAGTTAGGAGAGAAGATGAAGCATGCAGGTAGTAGGCTCACAGCTGAAGAGATTGCCGAGTTGCTCGAGATCGTTGCTAGGAATGATCGCCAGCTTATAGCTTTGATGAAGGAGCGGGCTGGCCGGTGCGCCGGAGTAGACGAACCTCCGCCGGCATTGATTTATTCTGACGCGCGTGGGTCGGTGCTCAATGCGGACGAGCAATCAGATGAGGACTCGTCGATCGCCGAGTCGGAGCATTCAGCGCGGGGCTCGTTGAACTTTCGGAAGAAGATAGATTAGATTAGCCAGCAAATTGCTGCGCGTCGCACGTATTACTCGAGCTACTTTTGTTGCGACCGCATTCACTCAGCCTCTGCCCACATATTACGTGGGGCCCCAGCTAGGAGTCAGTCGATAATTGGCTAAACCGGCGTAACGAACTCTTGGGTAGCCGCAGCGCCACTGGGATCCCGTGGCAATTGCCGTCTTGGTGTCCTGCAGCGGTTTGCCGCGCGCACTTGCACGACGACACCGCTCGTCGCCAAAAGCGGTAAGTCGAATTGTGTGGCGACCGACATCACTGCATTGTCATGCTGTTCGTCGCGTGATCGGAGGCGCAGCGTCAACGCAATGCGCCCGCGACCGGCCACACTGCAGCGGCCACGCTGCCTGCCGCGCGACGATATCGATGGCCACACCGTAGCGTGGCTCAGGACCAACTGACAGTCTGGAACGTCCCGCAGCGCGACCAAATCCTGAGGCGCCGCTGCGATGTCGCATCGACAACCCATAAATTCGCCATTCTTGTTCGCCGGTCTGCGCGCGACCGTGATCAGCTAGCACCGATTATCGTGCCATTTTTGTTCATCGCCGTATCAGAAGAGGGAAGGGCGGTGTGCCATCGTCAGGAATGACCTGCATCAGACTGCTGATGATCAGTTTTAAGCGGGCTTCCTGTCGGCCGTGTGTGCGCTGATTACGCCTGCAAGCGCTCACTCGTCGGCGATCGCCAATGCGCGATCAACCAGACTGACTGCGCGCTGTACAAGCTGCTCGCACGCAAAGGAGAACGCTGAATCCTACCTGAACGATGGAAACCGCTTTAATCCGGCGATTCTTAACTAAGCATGTTTAAGCAGATCATATTGTTCCTGAAAACGGAAGTCGCCCAAGACCTGCTTCGACGACGGATAACTCGCGGACGGAAGTCGATCGCTGAAATTCTGTCTCACAAACTCGACACGGGTCGTGCGTCATGCGCGAAAGGGATGCTTCGGGCCACGCGTGATCGCGTCAATGCCCAGCGGCAGTCAATCGCCGCGCGATCTAAATCGGGAATTAAATCTGTCAGGCATTGGTAGTGACTATACAATGCGCTAGGAGTATTCATAAAACGGAGCTAAGGGCAAAAGAGAAATGTGCCGTTGTTACAGATGCAATTTTTTTTGAAATAGAACAAAGGATTAATACCATGACGAATTCTTACGCCGCGTTGAAGGCCCAAATTGTTGAACTTGAAAAGCAAGCTGCGAAGGTGCGGGAAACCGAGATTTTGGCTGCGAAGAGCCAGGTTCGCCAGATTATGCAGACGTACGGCTTGACCATTGCTGATCTGGGTGGCATTACAAACGCACCGAAGCATCGCAAAACAGTGGCAGCAAAATACCGGGACTTCTTGACTGGTGCTGAGTGGTCGGGCCGAGGTCGTGCCCCTACATGGCTTAACGGGAAAAATAAAGAGGATTACCTGATCAAATAAGTTCATTGCCTTAGAACGCGTCACAAACCCTCTCGTTGCGCTGCTGACAAAAGCCGCGAACGCTGGCAGTAGTGACCGTCTGCAATCGGCCAAAAGCGGACTGTCGCTGTCCGGCAAGCCCGTAGTAGCGAACCTGTGGGCCAGTTGGTGCCCGTCGGCCGTCGAGAGACGACGGTCTTGGCCAAAGCGCAGGCAGGGCGTGGCGATGTCGTCTTCATCTTTGCTAATCAGGGTGGTTTTGCCCCGGCATTCAAATGCTGTCTTTCCCAAAAAAGCATGGTCCTGCAAAATGTTCTGATCGACCATATTGGCGCCATGGCGCGCTAATCAGGGGCGCGCGGCTTGCCGACAACACTTTTTTTCAATGCCAAGGGGACCAGCCAGTCAAACGCCGCAGGGGCGAGCTATCGCCGGCGACCTTGGCCAAGCATCTCGACAAGCTAGCCGTTCGGCGACAGCGCTGTCGGCCATCAGCATCGCGATGCCGTGGCCAAACGCAACGACCTCGATCCTCACGTTGTCGGCGCCTAGGTCATCCTGCGCATTACAAGTATTGTTGAGCGTCAGATTCCGTTTCATGGGGTTGGCGTCGCTCCCCTGGAAGACGACCCGCCATGCGGTGGCAGTCCCTGCGGCTGCAGCTCCAGAAAGGGTTCCAAGTGCACCGGGCGCTGCCAGGGCAAGCGATTGGGTCACGACCGCCCCGCGCGATGGTGCGTTATTGTCCATTTTGTCTAGGAATCGTTACCGCCGCCGTGCGACGCGCTGCACGCGGTACCTGAATATACTGAAACCCGCCGCAGGCCCACAATCCGGCGCTCATTATTTCTGCCAGCCCCACCTGGCAAAGATCGCGCTGCCTTGCGGCGATTGCAGGAATGCGATGAACTGCTTCGCTTGCGGGTTGGCAGCGCCATGCTCAGTCAACGCCACGCCGGTATCGCGGTAAATCGCATAATCAGGTTCGATTGGCACGACGTCGGCCAGGCGCGGGTTCGACACCTGCCAGATATTCCAGATAAGCCACGCGTCGATGTCGGTGCGCGCGGTCCAGGTACCGCGCGCGCTCGCGCTGTTGGGTGCGTAACTGGCAATATTTGCGCGTACCTTGCGCACCGACTCCATGCTGCCTTTGCGGCCAGCCATGTCTTCCCAGACGCCGTTCTGGCCGGCACCGTTGACCACCAACAGGCGCACGCCGGGCTGCATCAGGTCGGCCACGCCGCGCAGGTGCTTGGGATTGCCGGGACGCACCAGGATCGCCAGGGGACGCATATATAGCGGGGTAATGCTTGCCTCCTGTATCTTGCCGCCCATCGCTAACGTAAAGTCCGTCATCATCGTTTCCGAACCGCTGTAGATGATGTCCGCATCCTGTTTTGCGTGGTCGACCAGCTCGGCGTGGGGCCAGCCGTGACGGTGACTTTGATGCCGTTCGCGTGCTCGAATGCCGCCGCCGCCTCTTTCATCGCAGGAGCCGGTCCACCCGGGCCGTACACCAGCAACGGCTGCTGGGCACACGCGATACCAGCGGTGAGCGAGACTGCAACAACAAGGCTGCAGCGCGCCGCGGTCAAATAGTGATGTGATGTCATGGCGTTTTCTTTCGTTTTTGGAAAATGGATGGCGTACTTCTACGTCCTTAAACACCCAGAAATTTGATCAGGGCGAAACTGATGACACCAAGGCCGAGCAGCGAAAAAATGACAACCCCGGCAACCTTGCCGCCGGCACGCAGGACAGCGCGGGCATCGACGCCGAGGCCGAGCGCGGCCATCGACATAATGGTGAAGAAATTGGCGGCAACGTGCGCTGGCGCCAGCGCTGCCTGCGGAATCCAGCCCAGCGAGCGCAAGCCCAGCAATGCAAGGAAGCCGACGATAAACCACGGCACCAGGTGCGCGACGTTCAGGCGGGCGCCTCCCCGTCCGCGCCCTGTCAAGGACAACACCAGCACGACCGGGCCCAGCATCAACACGCGCACCAGCTTGACCAGGGTGCCAATGTGCACGCTGGCTGCGGACACCGAACTCGTTGCCGCCAGTACCTGTGGCACGGCATACACGGTCAGCCCGGCAAACACGCCGTATTGAACCGGCGTGAATGACAACAGCCCGACTAGCAACGGCAACCCGAGCACCACCACCACACCCAGCACCGCCGTAAAGGCGATGGAGGCGGCCACGTCCTTGCCATCTGCGTCGATCACTGGGGCCACCGCCGCAATCGCCGAGTTGCCGCAAATTGAATTGCCGCAAGCAATCAGGATCGCCATCTTTTTCGGCAGACCGGCGCTGCGGCCCAGGAAATAACTGAACAGAATTGCCAGCACGACTACCCCGGCAATGCCGCCGACCAGTCCCATGCCGTTTTCGAGCAGCGCGCCGGCGCTGACGGATGCGCCCAGCAGCACCACGGCAATTTCAAGCAGCAGCTTGGCGCCCATATGGATGCCTGGCTCGAACCGCTGATCGAGACGGTGCACGGTGCGCAGTCCGGTTCCGAGCAAGATCGCCAGGACCAGGCTTTCAAGCCACGCGCGTCCGAACAGATGGGCTTCTACAGCTTCCAGCCCATACGCGGCCAGCGTGACGGCGCCGCACAGTAACAGGCCGGGTACAAATGGAGCGCATTTTTGATAGTGGGATGTCATGGTCGACTCTCGTTCAGATATTTAGTGCATGCATTATTGAACGGCGATTTCGTTCGGTCCATCGTATAATTAATGACAAATCATTAGATTGGATCGAACGATGACATTGGACCAGCTACGCATTTTTGTTGAAGTCGCACAACGCCAGCACCTTACTCAGGCGGCTTCCGCGCTGTTTCTATCCCCGTCTGCCGTCAGCTCATCGATCAAGGCCCTGGAAGAGCGCTATGGCACGGCACTGTTCCATCGGATAGGACGGCGCATCGAACTCTCCGACGCCGGTTTGATTTTCTTGATAGAAGCGCAACGCACGCTGGCCAGCGCGCGTGCAGCGGAAAACACGTTGTCGGAGCTGGGCCAGATGCGGCGCGGCACGCTGGCAATCCACGCCAGCCAGACCATCGCGAGTTACTGGCTACCGCGCTTGCTCGTGCAATTCAGTCAAACCTACCCGGCCATCGACCTCACCCTGGAAGTGGGCAATACCGACAGCGTGGCGCAGGCCATCCTGCTGGGTGGCGCCGATCTCGGTTTCATCGAAGGCGATATCGACGAACCCTCCCTGGCCATCGAAGCTGTGGGGGAGGATCAGCTCGTTGTCGTGGTAGCACCCGATCATCCATGGTCCGCCGGGGTGCCGCTGGCGGCTGCCGACCTGGTGCAGGCGCAATGGATTTTGCGCGAAACCGGTTCCGGCACGCGTTCGGCGTTTGAGAAAGCGCTGTCGGACATGGGCGTGCCGGTCGCCGCAATGCAGGTTGCTCTCAGCCTGCCGTCCAACGAGGCGGTGCGCAGCGCGGTGATGGCCGGTCCCTTTGCCACCGCGATTTCCGAACTGGTCGTGGCATCGCATGTTCAGGCGGGCCTGCTGGCGCGCGCGGCGCTGGTCCTGCCGGCGCGTGGGTTCTCGATGCTGCGTCATCCTGAACGCCATCGCAGCCGTGCGGCGCTGGCATTTGAAGAATTGATGAACACAAAAAAATAAATACAAATACATGGAATAAAAACAGGGCAATGACGTTTGCACCTGTAGCAAGCCCGTTTTTCAACCTGACCTGTACTGGACCGCACCCATGAAAACCACCCACCTGATGTTCCTGTTGGCCAGCACCATCGGCATCGCCACCACGGCTGTTGCCGGGCCTGCGCTGGATATGGCGCAAGCCCACTTCGCCGCCATTGGCGCCGGTGAACACGCCGCCATCGTGCATGATTACGCCGACAATGCGCGGCTGACCTGGGTTGGTGGACCGCTTGACGGCAGCTACGACGGTGCAGCCGCCATCGGCGCCGTATGGAGCAAGTTCGGCGCGATGGGCCCGCTGCGCGTCACCGTTATGGGCGCGTCCGAGTCGGTCAATCCGAAGGGTGCGACCGTCACGGCGGCAGTGCAATTCGACGGCAAGGCCTCCATCAAGGTGCGCTACGTGCTGACCTACCGCGACGGCAAACTGGTCAATGAAACCTGGCAGATCGATCCGAAGCTGGCCGCCAGCGCGATGTAATCACTGGTTCCATGAGCGTCCTGCCCCTTCTTCCCGGCGCGGAGTTGCTGGCGTGTGTCCCGCGGCTGCGGCGCTACGCGCGCGCGCTCGTGGGCGAGCGCGCCGCGGCCGATGACCTGGTGCAGGACACGCTCGAACGCGGCTGGGCCCAGCGCGCCGCGCTACAACCCGGCACGGACGCGCGCGCCTGGCTGTTTGCGATCATGCACAATATGCGTATCGATCAGATACGGCGCGGCGCACTGGTCACCGAGCCGCTCGACGATGATACGCCGATGCCGGCCCTGGCGGATCGCAGCACGGTCGGCATCCAGGTGCGCGAGATGGATGCCGCGCTGCGCCTGCTGAGCGAAGAACAGCGCGCGATCCTGCTGATGGTCGGGCTGGAAGACATGCGTTATGAAGAAGTGGCGTCGACGCTCGGCATCCCGGTCGGGACCGTCATGTCGCGGCTCGCGCGCGCCCGCGAAAAGCTGCGCAGCCTGATGGACGGCGGCGCCCGCGTGAACTCGTTGAAAGTCGTGAAATGAACCTGCCCGTGACTGAAGCCGATCTGCACGCGTACGTCGACGGCGTGCTGCCGGCAGCACGCGCTGCCGAGGTCGCCGCCTACCTGGCAGAGCGCCCCGAGGAAGCTGCGCGCGTGCGCGCCTACGCGGCCCAGAACGACGCCATGCATCGCCTGTTCGATCCGGTGCTGGGCGAACCGGTCCCGGCGCCCATGGCAGCGGCCACCACGCCGCAGCGCAACCGGCACTGGCAATGGCAGGCGCTGGCGGCGGGCCTGGCAATCGCGTTGGTGAGCGGTGGCGCCGGCTGGGGCTTGCGCGGCGCGGCAACTGGCCAGTCCCTGGCGCGTATGGAGCAGCAAGCGCCCGCGTATCAGCAGGCAGCGTGGTCCGGCCTGGCACACCAGGCCGCAATAGCCCATGCCGTGTACAGCCCGGATGTGCGCCGGCCAGTGGAAATTCGCGCCGACCAGGAAGACCAGTTGGTGACCTGGCTGTCGAAGCGCATGGGCAGCAAGATCCGTCCGCCGCATTTGGGCAAGCTGGGCTATGAACTGATCGGCGGGCGCCTGCTGCCCGGGGCCAGCGGGCCGGTAGCGCAATTCATGTACCACGACGGCGCTGGCCAGCGCCTGACGCTGTACGTGTCGACGGAGCAGGCGCGCAACAAGGACACCGGCTTTCGGTTCGCCAAAGAGGGCGACGTCAACGTGTTTTACTGGATCGACGGGAAGTTCGGCTATGCGCTGTCCGCAGCCGTCGACAAGGGCGAACTGGCACGGGTTGCCAGCGCCGTCTATGAACAACTGGAGGGACCGGTTTGAAATTTTCACTTTTTTTGGGCGCCATGCTCTGGTGCTGCACCGCCACAGTCTCGGCGCAGCATGCTGGCCACCATGGCGCGACTGCGCCGCCTGCCTCGTTTATCGCCAGTAGCGACAGGCCCTATGCGTCTCTCGCGGATGATGCCATGGCGATCATGGATGACGGCATGCGACGCGCGCCGACAACCGGGGACCCCGCGCATGACTTCATGAGCATGATGATTCCTCACCATCAAGGCGCGATCGATATGGCCAAGGCCATCCTGGTGCACAGTAACGACCGCGAACTGCGCAACCTGGCACAAGGCATCATCGTCGAACAACAGAACGAAATCAATGTAATGCGCGCCTGGTTGCAACGCTACCAGGCAGCCCACGGCGCAAGAGCCGATTCCACCAACGCAGACACCAGGAAAGACTCTCATGCAACTCACTGAATTGAATAAGCTCACCTTCGCCATGACGCTTGCGGTCGCTGCCATGGGTACTGCGCAGGCTGCGCCAGGCACACAGGACCGCGTCTATACAGCTGACCAGAACAGCAACACCGTTTCGGTGATCGATCCATCCACCAATCAGTTGCTGGGACAAATCCGGTTGGGTAATCAGCGGCCCGACATCCTGTCTCCTTTGTACAAGGGGCAAGTGAATGTTCATGGACTGGGTTTTTCGCCGGACCATAAAACCTTGATTGCGATATCGAATGGCTCCAATTCGGTGACCTTCATCGACACGGCCACCAATAAGGTCAAGGGCGTTACCTATATCGGGCGGTCGCCTCACGAAGGATTTTTCACCGCGGACGGTCGCGAAGTCTGGGTCGTGGTACGCGGCGAAGATTACGTCTCGGTCATCGATCCTGTCACCTTCAAGGAAAAACGCCGGATCCAGACAACAGGTGGTCCGGGCATGGTGATGTTCCATCCCGATGGCAAACTGGCGTTCGTGGTATCGAGCTTTAATCCTGTCGTCGATGTCATCGACATGAAAACATCCAAAGTGATCAAGCATATTTCTGTCACTAGCCCGTTCTCGCCGTTCTTGCAGTTCACGCCTGATTTCAAGGAAGTCTGGATGACGCACAAGGACGTTGGCAAGGTCACCCGCATCGACGTGGCGACGCTGACAGTCAAAGGCGTCATCGACACCGGTTTTATTACCAACCACCTGGCGTTCGGGAAGAACGCTGGCGGCGCAAGAGCCTACGTGACAGTGGGCGGAGAAAATGTCGTCAAGGTCTATTCCACCGGTGATCAGCCACAACTGATGGCGACGATACCGACCGGGGCCTTGCCGCATGGCGCATGGGCGTCGGACGACGGCAGCAAAGTGTACGTTGGTCTCGAAAACGGCGATGGTGTCGACGTGATCGACACCGCAAGCAACAAGGTCGTCGCGCATGTGGCGGCCGGCCAGGCGCCGCAAGCGCTTGTCTACGTGTCCCATGCCGTGCCCACCGGTGCTGGTACCAGCAACCTGGTGCCGCGTGTGAACGGCGAGTCGAGCAATATCGCTCTCAAGTCCCGCGGCGACGCCAAAGGATTCGTGGTCGTGCGCAGCCTGGGCGTGACCGATGCACTGGAAGTGTTCTTGTACAAACTGAAACCGGAGACTGTTTACAACGTCTACGCCGGTGGTCAGCGCGCGCCGGTGGGTCGCTTCAAGACTGACGGCAAAGGCATGGCGAACGGTACTGCCATTGGGCCCATGCGCGACGTGCGGCCGGGCCTGGCGCAGCAGCCGGCTGGCGCCAGCCGGATCCTGGTGATGGAGGGCGACACGCCAGCCGGAGCGGAGCAGGCAGCGCTGGCGAGCAGCGAGTGACGTCTGGCGTGCCGGTGGCTCCCTTGCTGGACGATGTAGCCGAACTGGCACGCCGCGTCGAACTGCTGTCTCTTCCCCATGTGGTCGCGCTCAACCAGTGGGTCGACACGCACGCAGCCGTCCGCGCGCTGCCGTACTTCGATCCGCTGGACGGCGGCGCCGATGCGTCCATTCTCATCTTGCTGGAAGCGCCGGCGCGCCATGCGATGCGCCCGCGCTTCGTCTCGCGCGACAATCCTGGTCCTGCGCAGCGCAATCTTCAACGTTTCCTGGCGCAAGCCGCCGTCGCGCGTGCGCGTACCGTGCTGTGGAATACCGTGCCCTGGCTGGCCGACGAGCAAGCTCCGCCGGCGCGCCTGGGTGTGGCGGCGGTACGCGCAGGCATCGCCATGCTAGGCGATGTGCTGGACCTCCTGCCATGCCTGCGGGTGGTCGTGCTGGCCGGA
Source organism: Duganella sp. AC237 (assembly GCF_979254035.1). Taxonomy (NCBI): domain Bacteria; kingdom Pseudomonadati; phylum Pseudomonadota; class Betaproteobacteria; order Burkholderiales; family Oxalobacteraceae; genus Duganella; species Duganella sp. AC237. The sequence continues at coordinate 3,151,047 of NZ_CEEDEW010000003.1, forward strand.
CGCACGGCCCGCCAGGCCCACGCTGCCATCGAGGCCAGGCGGCCGGGCTTGATCGTACTGGAAATGCCTCATCCGAGTCCGCTATCTGTTTGTACGTCGCCAACTGTGGCCCCGCAAATCGTCGCGACACTGGCGCGCGCGGCGCAACTGGCGCGCTGAACGTTGGCCTTCAGGGCCGGTTCATCGACGCAATACAGGGAGAGACGAACAGGTTGCCACGGTAAGCGCCGAGCGCGGTGCGCCATGCGACAACCAGCCACAGGCTTGCCAGTACCACTACCAGCGCGCTGCCGAAGACCTCGAAGAACAGCGAATCGAGCACCTTCGCCAGACGCAGCGTGGTGACCGCGAATACGCCGAGCGGAAAGGTATAGCCCCACCAGCCCAGGTTGAATGGAACGGCTGCCCTGAAGTAGCGCAGCGTAATCAGGGTTGCCAGCATCATCCACCACAGGCCGAGTCCCCAAAGCAGCAGGCCGCTCACCACGCCCATCCCGTTGGCCACGTGGCCAACCTCGGCCAGGCCAAACGGCGCCAGCGTCGCCGGCGCGGCGGCGCCGAGCACCAGCATGCCGAGCGCGCCGGTGCCCACTGGCCCGAGCGCCAGCCAGCTTGATGCCGCCATGCTTTCGTGCGGCAGTTTGTGCAGGGCCATGCGTAATAACAGAATCGCGAGAATGCTGAGCGCCACTGGCACCGAGTATGCCCACAGCACGTAGCCGGTGATCAGGACTGTGAAGCGCGCGCCACCATCCTGCAGGTGCGGCACAAGCAGCCCGGCGCTCGCCGCTGCAACCTCGGCAGCGACGACCGGCAGCAGCCAGACCGCCGTCATTTGGTCGATGCTGTGCTGCTGGCGCGTGAACATCAGGTAAGGAATGAGGACGCCGCAAGCAAGTGCCATGGCCACATCGATCCACCACAAAGCTTCGGCCACCGCGACGGCGGCGGCGCCCCAGCGCGACACGCCAAAGCTGAGAAATCCATTGATAATTGTAGCTAAGCCCATGGGAATGGTACCGAAGAACATGGAGACGGTCGCATGGCCGAACACCTGTTTCGCTTCGTCGAAAAACATGACCCAGCGCGCGCTGTACAGCGCGGCAAACAATACGAACAGCGCAATGTTAAAAAGCCAAAGTCCCTCGGCCAGGCGGGCCATTCCCGGGAGCGCGCCTGGAAGTTGGGCGAGCGCGAGCGACAAGATGCCGGTGCCCATCGTTGCCGCAAATGTGACTTTCCGAAATAGATGCGACGTTTTGGAAATTACTGCGACGACAGGGCATGAAGTAGCGAAATCCACCGCTTCTTGCTGAGTTACACTGGCGACGACGAACTTCTGCTTTCGGCCAATAGCGGTCCTGCAACGATCTAAGCATTCTGCTTGTAGACGAAGTCATCAGTATTGTAGACATCCGAGACGCCTTGCATTTGGCAATGCCAATGTCTGTCGAGGTATTAAAGCCTGAAATGCCAACTTGAGGCGCATCTTAATTTGAAAAAATAGTTGCAATTTTTATCGTTATCGGTGTGCAATTAGGCACGATGTACAATTGCAACAGTATTTGCAAGAAGGCTTACTATGGTGTATCCTGAAAATCCTTACGCGTAGAACAACAAATGTTTGTTCTTGTCGGGCGCTTAGCCAGACACAAATTTATTGAGGAGATTTAGGTTGCGTTAAAGCCTCACCTAACGCTCCTTCGAAACCCCACCTCAGGAACGTTAGGCAAGTCTTTAACGCATCCTTTAGGTAAGGAACCCCTAACGGCCTCCCACGAGGCCGTTTTTTTTGAATATTATCCATGAAGAAGTTTGAAGACAAGCTAATCACGGAGTTCGAAAATTTCGAAACCAGTAGATTTGGCGTAAACTATATGCCACCAAAAGTATTTTTGTGCGGGGGCGAAGTCGATGTAAAGTCAGCTATTCCCAAGAGTTTACGTGACCGCCTTATCGGTTATTTCGCTGAACAGGAAGAGGAAATTTCCAAGTCCTGCATACAAGCTGAAAATTTCAAAGACTATTTTCGAGAAGGTGCGTATCAAGATCTTTTGGAATTTGAAAGTGATATTGCCAATATTGCCACTTTGATTATTGTTTGCCTTGAAAGTCCTGGTTCGATGGTGGAGCTAGGTATGTTTTGTATGGATCCAGTAATAATTCGGAAGCTACTCGTTGTTGCGCCTTCCGAACAGACTCAAGATGAAGATTCCTTTATTTTTCTAGGACCGTTGAAATATATAAAGCGACTAGACAAAGGTTCTGTTCTAACTTATCCGTGGCCCGAAAAGAATGTTGCAAAATACGAGCATCTACCTATGCTGGTGACCGACATCAAAAATCGACTTCGAGATATGCAAAAAAGTCAAAAATTCCAGGTGCAGAATTCCTCACACATTGCTTTTTTGATACATGACGTCGTCATGCTGACCAGTCCAATAACATTAGACGAAATCGAATATGCGCTACTAGCATTGCGTTTGACTGTTGATGTAAAAACAATAACTCGTCTCTTGTACCTTCTAGAAAAAATTGGTCTAGTGGCACATACTTTGTATGGGAATGTTATTTATTATTTTGATCCACCTGGCAGCACAAGGCGTCTGAAGTTTGGCTTGGATATAAAAGGCCGAATACGAGATAGTCAAAGTATCTCATTAGCGTTTCGCGGGGTTTATATTGCCAACGATGATGATTTGTCCAAACGTCGCTATCTGGCGGCTCAGCACGTGAAAAAAATTAGAGAACAGATGAAATGAATTTTCTTTCCTCAGTTGCTGACAGGTTGTTAATGACCGAAGATGAATTATTAAAATTCTCGTTGACGATGCCAAGAAGATATAAAACTTATTATATCTTGAAACGCAACGGCATTGATGTGCGATTGATCGCTCACCCATCTAGAGAGTCCAAATTAATTCAACGCGTCGTGGTTGAGGAACTGCGCCCAATATTTCCCATTAGTAAGTGCGCCGCAGCCTACGAGAAGGGAACCAGCATACGGTTAAATGCCCTTCGACACGTTAATAGTCGATACATGTTAAAAATGGATTGCAAAAATTTCTTTCCAAGCATAACCCCGGATTTGCTTTTTTTTGCTGCTGAAAATACCGGAATTGCAATTTCGGAAATCGATAAATTGTTTCTTGAAAACGTGCTCTTCTATAAATCAACTAGAAGGGCAAAATTGCGTATGAGTATTGGTGCGCCGAGTTCTCCTTTCATTTCTAATTTTGTGATGAAAAACTTCGATGACGCGATAGAGAGCGCGTGTTTCGACCAAGGTATAACTTATACACGTTACGCAGATGACATGACTTTCACAACTAACAAAAAACAGATTTTATTCGACATACCAAATATCGTAAAAGATCTTTTAAGTGTTCACTGCAATAAAAAAATAAGAATTAATTCTGAAAAAACGGTATTTTCATCCAAGCGGTTTAACAGACACGTTACTGGGATCGTTCTTACTAATAGCAACGAATTATCAATTGGACGCACGAGAAAAAGGGAAATATTTTCCCTTATGAATTCTTGCAAGTATAATAAACTGGATGGCGATCAAAGACAAAGGCTAAAAGGTCTTATAAATTTTGCGCAGAGTATTGAGGCTAATTTTATATCAAGGTTAAAGGCAAAATATGGCGACTGGTATGTTGATGATGCAATGAGATGATATACAAGATTTCGCTCGGGAATTCTTGCTGAGGTCGTTTATCTGACCATTTAAATGGCTGCTTTGGGGCGAAAACTGCCTCTACACGTTTCTAAGGAAAACCGCCGTTGTGGCAAACTTCATTGTTGCTAATGATTACTTCGAAAGATTTGATTAGCGTCTGGAGTGGCAAGCTGAGAGGGTATGGCCCAACAACAGCTGCACCGCTTGCAAATTTTTTGTGCGCCGGCAGCGCGTTCGGTTCATACCTACGAATAGGCGCTCTGCAATGTGATCTTCTATTCTTGAGAAATTGGACAGGCTGGAACCGATCCAGCAGCTCATCTTGCTTTAAACTTGTACCGGATTGCTTTAGATTAATCAAAATTCTGATCTAGATCAAACGTGGACTCTGAGCAAGCGCTAGTCTGGATGCATGCACTCGATCGAGATCCGTCTCTGTCTCGCAGCGAGACAACTGGCACAAACCCACGGCACTTACTATGCCGCGTCGTTTCTGTGCGAGCAGGCCATTCCGCTCCACTTGGCCAGAATATTTTTGACCTATTCCGAAGAAGCCCTATCCTGTAGTCATGTAGCTCTGTTAGGCGAGGACGAAAAAAATGGGGTCAACCGTAAAGAAACCTCTTGCTAGCCCTTGTGAGCGCACGCAAGCTGTTGCCTATGTCCGAATGTCGACGGACAAACAGGTGTACTCAACTGCAAACCAGCTTGATCGAATCCACGACTACGCCCAAGCTCAAGCTCTCGATATAGTTCGAGTCTATGAAGACGCTGGAAAGAGCGGCTTGACGATTAACGGCCGACCTGGCTTGAGCAAGCTGATGAGGGACGTGCAAAGCGGCCCCGACTTCAGCACAATACTTGTGTTCGACGTGAGCCGCTGGGGCCGCTTTCAGGACATTGATGAGAGCGCTTATTACGAGCACCACTGCCGAAGAAACGGCGTGACTGTGACCTACTGCGCTGAGCTTTTTGAAAACGACGGCTCACCGTTTAGCTCAATCATGAAGATGCTCAAGCGGGCAGCAGCGGCCGAGTTTAGTCGTGAACTCTCAGCGAAAGTGTTTGCGGGTCAATGCCGACTCATTCGCATGGGTTACAAAACCGGGGGCGGGGCGATCTATGGTCTGCGCCGGCTCCTCTTGAGCAGCGATGGCGTTCCCGTAGGCTTGCTCGAACATGGCGAATGGAAAGCTATACATAACCAACGCGTGATTCTGGCGCCTGGCCCAGAGCACGAAATCGCTGTCGTGAATTTGATCTTCAAGTGGTATGCCGAGGACGGGATTGGAGACCGGCGAATCGCTCGGCTTCTGAATTCTCAGAACGAGCCTTCTAATTATCCCGGCGGGTGGACGCCGGACATTATCAGATCCATGCTCAAGAATGAAAAGTACATAGGCAACTTAATATTCAACAAGGCTTCGTTCAAGCTCCGACATACCGCCGTTCGAAACCCGGTCGAGGAATGGGTCCGATGTGACGGCGCTTTCCCCGGCATTGTTCCTTTGGCCCTTTTTCGCTCGGCCCAACTCGAGCGATCTGCGCGACACAGGCGCTACACCAAGGCAGAACTCGCGACTATTCTTGCTCGAATCTTCGAACGGCATGGCCGCATCTCAAGCTCTCTCATAGATCAGGATGAGAATGCGCCGACGGCTCGACTGATCGCTCGGCGCTTCGGGACATTGTCGAACGCTTACGAACACGCACGGGTACCTCATGCGTTGAGCAACGACTGGTTGATCGTCCGCAGAGGAACGTATTCGATCAAGAACGCGCTACAGGAAGAAACAGAGTCCTTGATTAAATTGGCGGGTGGCACTTGCGAACGGCAGGCCATTCCATATCGCCTCCGATTGAACGGAGTGTTCACCGTCGCTATCCGTACCATCAATTGTAGGCATGAGCGCGAGTACGACTACTATCGATGGCGAACTGAGACGCCGAATGCGCTTGGAGTGGACTTCGTGGTGGCAGCTCAGCTAGACCGTACAAACACGAAGATCGTAAGATACTTTCTATTCAGCGCACTAGACTTCGAAGGCAAGCACATCGCATTCACCGAAATGACTGTCGTTGGCTTCGCCAAGCACGCCAAAAAACGATTATCTGAGTTCTTCGGATTAGTGTGATCGCGGTGTTGACTGGTCGAATGGTGGCGTGGCGACGGGTTTTGTATTCAATTACAACGTAGTGTTTAGGGGGATCGGTAGGCTCTATTGCTCATGCAAGGTATGTTCCCAACTCATGTTGCGCTGCGCGTAGGACCGCCTCTTCATCATCAAGAACCGACATAGGTGGAAGCGCCTTCCAAGCTTCAGGAGTGTGAGAAGACAACCAGTCGTTCGGAAATGCAAACCAGCTTGCAATGGCCCAATCGTCCTCAGATCCAAGCAGCTGCAGAATTTTTTCGATCACCTGACGCGGGCTATACACATCGTTAAATTGGAACTTTGCAAGGAGCTCAACGCCGCCGCTTTCGACTGCAAAAATTTTCCGTTCTTTGATCCAATCGTCGATGAGCTCGGTGCGTTCGCCTTGATGGCGCTTCAGTCGAGTCAGATCCGCACGAGTAAACCAAATCGGCATAGCGAGTAATTTCCTGATTGTACGTTCACGCCCTTCTCGGAGTTGGTCCTCACTCGAGCAGCTTTCATACTTTCGCAGGCGCGAAAAAATGGCTACCTTTTGACCACTGGTTGGAGCACTGGTAACGTCAGTGTGCCAATCTACTGTTTGTAGATCACTTGCGCAAACGCCGTTTATCCACAGTAACCCGGCTAGTGCCTCGGCGTCAGAATTCTTTAGCTCACGCCCATCCTCAAGAAGTGCTACGAGCTCTTGATTTACCAAACGTACGGTTGCCCTCATCAGTCTTTCTCCAATCTCGCTACAGCGGTTACATATGCGTAGACTATCACCCGTCGTTTTCGCGTGTCGACAAGTAAATCGTGGACAACGGTAGCGCTTTGACCCTGATCGACGAGCGTATTGACTTGGCAACTAAAACAGATCTGGTTGCCTGACATCCGTTTGAGCGGACTGCGCTCCTTTTGCTACCTCCGCTTTCGCCTGAGGTTTGGGGGCAGGGTGGGCCTGTAGTTGATCAGCGGGGTACAGCTGGACGAGTGCTCTCGAAAATTCCGGATTCGTCGACGCGAGCCAGTCATCGTAGTCCTCGGGGCGCAAAATGGCAACGCCACGTTTTTCTTTGTCGGAGTGGAACCGACACAACAGCGGATGTTCGTCCGCGTTGAGTGTGAAGTGGGTGAACGTATGTTGGACGCTGCCATCGTTTTCCTCCCATGTGCGCCACATACCGGGCAATGCGAACGGCTCGCCGCTAGCCAGTTCTATAGCCCATCTTTCATGTTTCCCGGTTTCCCAGTTAGGCTCATACACTGCAGTCGCGGGCACGATGCACAGCTGTTGTTGTAGCCAAAAGCGCTTGTAATTTATCTTGCCGGTGACTTCCTCAAAACGCGCATTCATGGTATCCATCGGGATGCGCGGCGGCGCAGGCGGTTCTTTCCCTTGCGCCTTTGCCTTGTCTACCGCGCGGAGGTACTTGCCTTGTTCTTCCTCGTTGAGCCTCTTGAACGGACGATGGTTTTGAGGCACGAAGCCATATGTGCCGACCAAGCCTTTTCGTCTGCCTTGGTCATCGTGGACGATAAACGGGGCACTGTGGTCGCGGTAAATTTCATCCCGCCAGTCATCGCCAGCTTCTATCGGCGTACGGAACCAATCGAAGGCCAGTTGGCGGCTGACGGTGATGTAGTTCACGCACATACGATTTCCTTGGGTTGGTTGGTTCGAAGCGCTAGTTTACTCTGGGTTTGGTTCCGTTAGTGGAAGTTGCGGCTACGCGTGTCGAGCTCTCCCAGCAGGTGCGACAGGTCAACCAGCCGCTTCGCCACCAGGTGCCGCACGTTGTTCGCGCACTGCCATTGTCCATAGACGCCCAGCAGGCGTGCGCTCATCACTTCGCGACGTTGCTGCTCCAGCAGGCTCGGCCAGACGATGACGTTGACGTTGCCCGTCTCGTCTTCGATGGTCAGGAAGACGACGCCCTTGGCCGTCTCGGGACGCTGTCGCACCGTCACGAGGCCGCAGCCGCGCGCCAGCCTTGCGTCGTCATACAGGTTCAGCACTTCAGCAGTCATGAAGCGCATGGCATGCAATCGTTCCCGCAGTAGTGTCAGCGGATGGCGGCCCAGCGTCAGACCCATATGGCGAAAGTCCGCCACCAGTTCCTGGCCCTCGGAGGGCGCCTCGAGTATCAGTTCCTCCTCGACGATATGCGCCTGCCGCAGCAGATCCTTGTCAGGCGTGCTGCCAGCCGCGTTCCACATCGCCTGGCGGCGGTTGCCGCTGATCTCAGCCAAGGCGTTGGCGCTCGCCAGTAACTTGAGCTGCGCGGCGTCGATATTTGCCCGTACGCCAAGGTCGTGCAGCCCGCTGAACGGGCGCACGGCGCGGGCTTCCTCAATACGCCACGCCGCGTCGCGCTCCATGCCACGGATGATGTTAAGCCCGAGACGTACCGCCGGCTGCGCGCCCGAAGACGGTTCCAGCGTCGCCTCCCACTGGCTAATGTTAATGTCCAGGCCCCGGACCTCGACGCCATGCCGCACCGCGTCCTGCACCAGCTGGGAAGGGCTGTAAAACCCCATCGGCTGGCTATTGAGCAGCGCGGCAAGGAAGGCGGCCGGCTCATGGCATTTCATCCAGCTAGACGCATAGGCGAGCAGGGCGAAGCTGGCTGCGTGCGATTCGGGGAAACCGTATTCCGCGAATCCGCGTATCTGTCCGATGATGCCGATGGCGAAATCATCGCTGTAGCCACGGGCGGCCATGCCCAGTTTGAGTTTGTCCTCGAATTGTTCCAAGCCGCCTTTGCGCTTCCAGGCCGCCATTGCGCGGCGCAGCTGGTCCGCTTCGCCGGCGGTGAAGCCAGCGGCCACCATCGCGATCTGCATGACCTGCTCCTGAAAAATCGGGATGCCAAGCGTTCGCGATAACACCGCCTCCATGTCTGGACTGGGGTAGCTAACCGGATCGGCGCCTTCCCGTCGGCGCAGGTACGGATGGATCATTCCGCCCTGGATCGGGCCCGGACGGATGATCGCCACCTCGATCACCAGGTCGTAGAACACCCGAGGTTTGAGACGGGGCAGCATCGACATCTGCGCCCGGCTCTCGATCTGGAACACGCCGACGGTGTCGGCACGGCAGATCATGTCGTAGGTCGCCGTATCTTCCTTCGGGATGTCCGCCAGTTCGAAGCGTTCGCCCCGCTGTTCTGAGACCAGATCCAGCGTGCGCCGCATGGCGCTCAGCATGCCCAGCGCCAGGATATCGATTTTGAGCAGACCCACCGCGTCCAGGTCGTCCTTGTCCCACTGGACGATCGTGCGGTCTTCCATGCTGGCGTTTTCCACCGGGACGAGGCGCGACAGCTTGCTGTGCGAGATGACGAAGCCGCCGGGGTGCTGCGACATGTGGCGCGGGAAGCGCATCATGTGCTCGGACAGGAAGGCCCACTTGTGCCCGACGTCGGAATCGGGATCAAGACCGCAGCTGTGCATACGCTCGGCCAGCTCGGCGCGTCCGCCCCAGCCATGACTGGCCTTGGCCACCTTGTCGACAATCGACAGGTCGACGCCAAGCGCGGTGCCGACGTCGCGCAGCACGCTCTTGGGCCGGTAACTGATAACCACGGCGGTCAATGCCGCGCGAGTGCGGCCGTATTTGCGGTAGATGTACTGGATGACTTCCTCGCGCCGCTGGTGCTCGAAATCGACATCGATGTCGGGCGGCTCGTTGCGCTCTTTCGAGATGAATCGTTCGAAGAGAAGCGTGCCGCGCGAGGGATCGACTTCGGTCACGCCAAGGCAGTAGCACACAGCGCTGTTGGCGGCGGACCCGCGCCCCTGGCAGAGGATCTTGTTGGCGCGCGCGAAGCGGACGATGTCGTACACCGTCAGGAAGTAGCTTTCGTAGGACATCTCGGCGATCAGTTCCAGCTCCTTTTCGATCACTTCCTGCACCTTGGCCGGAATGCCGGCGGGATAGCGCCAGTGGGCGCCGAGGTAGGCTTCGTGGCGAAGGTAGTCCGAAGGCGTCATTCCCTCCGGGACGATCTCCACCGGGTATTCGTAACGCAGCTCGTCCAGCGAAAAGGTGCACAGGTCAGCCACGCGCACCGTTTCATCGAGCGCCGCGCGCGAGTACAGATTGCCAAGTCTGACGCGCGAGCGCAGGTGCTGCTCCGCGTTCGAGGCGAGCCGGTAGCCGCAGCGCGCCACTGGAATGCCGTGGCGTATGGCGGTCATCGTGTCCTGCAGCGGTTTGGCCGAGCGTATGTGCATGACCACATCGCCCGTCGCCACCACCGGCAAGCCGAATTGCGCGGCGACAGAGTTGACAGCGTTGCGATGCTGTTCATCGCGCGAGCGGAAGTGCAGCGTCAATGCGATACGCGCTCGACCGGCCGCACACTGCAGTAGCCACGCCGCCTGCCGCTCCAGTACATCGAGGGCCACGCCGTAGCGCGGCAGCAGGATCAGCTGACAATCGGGTAGGCCGCGCAGCGCTACCAAGTCGGCGGGCGGGGCAGCGATGTCACGCGGACGAACCAGATACTCGCCTTTCTTCGCCCGCCTGCGCGCGACGGTGATCAACTCGCACAAATTGCCGTAACCGTTTTTGTTCATCGCGAGGATCAGCAACGTGAAGGCCGGAGTGCCGTCTTCGGGCGTGACCAGCATCTGGCTGCCGACGATCAATTTTAAGCCCGCTTCCTTGGCCGCCACATGCGCTTTGACGACGCCGGCCACCGTGCATTCGTCAGCGATCGCCAGCGCGTGATAACCGAGGCTAGTGGCGCGCTGCACCAGCTGCTCCGGCGCAGAGGAGCCATGCAGGAACGTATAGTGGCTGACGCATTGCAGCTCGGCGTACGATGGGAGGAGGGAAGCGTTCATGACAGCCGGAGGTCAGGCGTAAAGCCCGTGCAGAAACCAACGCGCGTTCTGCGTGCGTTCCAGGTAAATCCAATAACAGGTCGCGTCCCTGCCCTGTGCGACGTAGTAGTCGCGCGCCACGGTTTGATCGTCCCACCAACCGGCCTCCAGGCGCTCTGGCCCACGTATCAACTTGAGTGGGCTACCGTAGAACGGGCGCTCCTGCCGCATCAGCAGCGGTATCGGTTTGGGCAGCACGAGCGAAGGTCGTTCGAGCGGTTCCTCGTCCTCCGCTGATTTCCGGACATTGGCCGTGGCGGGCCCCCAAGTGTTGCACTGTTCCGGACGATGATCCGGAGAGATAACCGGTGCGAGCACGTTTTCGGGTCCGAGTCTGGCCGACAGCAGTTCAAGCAGTCGTGCGAAGTCGGCGGGAGAGCCGCCCGGCTCCGGGAACAGTTGATCCGTCGGCACCTGCATTGGCTGGAGCTGTCCAGCTTCAAGCCGCAATCCGATAACCGGCGCGGTCAACTCGATCTTCGCCAGGCGCTCCTTCAATAGTCGCAGCAGGTGCGGCTCTTTCCATGCCGGTTCGGCCAAGGTGATATCGAGCGGCGTCGGCGCCACCGCAGCGCGGCCACGTTCGTGCTCCATCAGCAACCTGAAGCTACCCACCGCGAGCTGTCGCGCGTTCAGCCATCCGGTCAGTTGCAGGATCAAGGTCGTCGCGCCATGTATCAGCGCCTCTGCATGCTCGATGCGGTCGAACGTTTCGACATGCGCGGAGAAATGCTCGGGCACCGCCATCCATCGTTGCATCTCTTCAAGATCACCGTAGGCGTGATCGAGCACACGTATAAGCTGGTTGCTCGTTCGCCGCAGCAGGCCGGTACGCGGAAGCCGTCGCAGGGCGCCTAAGTCGACCGCGCCGATACCGTCGAACCAGCCGAGGAAGGGCTGGGCCGCTGGCATGATCCCGCACGGTAGACGATCCAGGCGGGGCGCCATCGTCGCTAGTTGCAAGCAACGCCGGTGAGGCGGCCTGCGCTGATGTGGCGCGTGCGCGAGCAGCCATGCGCCTTGTGCCGTCGGCGCCGCGCCGAGGGATGCGGTGAAGCCGAGCCGTCGTATGCTGCTGCGGACCAGATGGCACAGCGCCAGCGGCCCGCCGAACAGGCGCAGGCTTGGTCCCACATCGAGCAGCACGGTGAAGTTTTCCGTGAATGCCACGTCGGGAGTGAACTGCAACATCGCCAGGGCGATGGCGTCCAGCGCGCGCGCCTCTTTCTCGGGCTCGCGGTCGAGCATGATGGTGCCGGGTGCGATCGTCGCCACGCCGCCGCAGCGCATGCCGGAGCGCACGCCAGCTTGCATCGCTTGCTCCGAGGCGACCAGCACCTGTTCACTATCCATCACAGCGTAAGGCCCCGGTTCAGACCAGGACGGGCGCAGCGTTTCGAGCGGTAACAACGGCAGGTAAAAACTTAACAGCAGGGGCGTTTTCATGATGCAGGGGATGATGGCCGGCAGGCATATCGGGAAGCGGTATAAACAGGGTTTTGTCGGACGCCGGGCCACGGCGCTTTAAGACGTCGACGGCGACGCCGCCCAACGCCGGCCGCAGACCGAGCCGCAACGGGGCAGGGGAGGCTTCGCTGGCGCACGCCATCGGCCGCATCAGCCAGAACCAGATCTCCGAACCTTGCGCAGCGAGATTCAAGCGGCGCAGGGATTCCGACCGGATCTGGTTCTGCCAGAAGACGACGCCGCCGCAACTTCCGTTTTTAAGGATCTGCTCCGTGGTCCATAATGCGTCCCCCGTGTTGGAGGAGCGTATCCATAGCAATCGGCTGGTGTCGATGCCCCATGTCTTAAACGCTTGTGCGTGCGGGATGTAGGGCGGTTGCACGAGCGCGATACGCTGTTTTCTTGCAAGATTGGCCAGCAACGGTTTTAGTAGCTGCAGCTCGCCTATGCCTGATTGTTGCAGCATGAGCTCCACCAACGACGATCTTGGCCAGCCACGGTTGGGCAATTCCAAGTCGAGTTCCGAGTGCCCTGTAGGGGCCGTCGCAGCGCGGGATACCGCCAGCTCGCTCGCCCGCCAGACGTCGGCGAACAAAGCCGGATCCGTAGCGTTGGGTATGGCGTGCTGCTGTTGGAGAGTGGCGCAAAGCATGGTTAGATCGAGCCGTTGTCAACTTAATACTGTATGAATGTACAGTGTAATTCGGAAAATGAGATTTCGCAAGTGCGCTCGCATTGATCCGTTGCCGGCGTCAACTAAAGAGAATTGCGCGGGGCGGCAAACGTCGTGCTGTCCGATAGCAACGGATCGAACCGCCACCTCCTTTGCAGTGGTCCAAGGCGCTCGAGACCGGAGTCCACCGAAGTGGACTACTCGACGTCCACGCTGCAGTGGCTGCAGCGCATGCCGCATTGCCCAGCCATACGCACCGATAGCGCTGATGCGCATCGTAGATCCTTGTAGCCAGACTCTTCCAGGCGGAATCACTCGCGCATTTATTACTTAGGCCGCCTACCTTGCACCGTTGAATTGGCACGCGGGGAGTCATCAAAAGTAGATTGATCGCTAATTGCCATCTCGTCCTCGCTTAGCACTTTCGAGCGAGTTCTCATTAATCCTTGGGCCAGTTCTGGTTTGCTTGACGCGAGATTCATCGCGATGACCTGCTGTTCCCGCTGCCCATCGATACCATATCTTTTCCACTTCTTGTTCGCCAGCCTGAACGCAGCCTCAATTGCGGGCATGCCTGCGGCAGCGTTTACAACCATGCGCGCGCCTTCATCTCTAACGTATTCGATGCCATTTCGTTCATAAATGGCGTCACCATTCTCCTTGACGGTCACCGTGAGCCTAAGGGCCGCAGCAAGTGTAACCCCCACTGCTACCTCGTCCATGTTACCTATGAGATACAGAGAGTCGCCATGTATAGGACGTGCGGCCGAGTGCTTGCGAAGTTCTTCCAAGTGGGTCGGCGCAGCGATAGCATTTTTGTGCAGAAAGGATAAGTATAGGGACCAATTAGAGAGCCGGATATTAAAGCCGTCAGCATCCTCCATGACCTTCTTTGATGAAGTGGTCTGTGGGCGCCGTTCTAGATAGCCAACATCGATCAGATTCAGCAACAATTTACGGACGTAATCGGGCATCTTGATCTGGAACATTGTAAAACGATCAAAACTCCGTTGTAACGCCGCGTCGACATAAGCCCCCTTTGTCGTCTGTTTTAATTTCGTTATGAATTGCACATATTCTGCATTCAGGCTGATCTTTGTTTGCCCAAGTTCAGCACGAAATTGCCTCCAAATGGTGTTGTCTGGATTGCCACAACTAGGATTGAGGTTTGCGAAGTGCGTTTTTTGCTTTGCACAGATATGTTTCATGTAGGCAAATGCCTCCGGAAAACTCATCCGCATTTGACGAGTAAGAAAATCAACTACTCGTAAATTATGCTTGCCGCATCGGATTCTCTGCCCTTCAATTGGCGGTTCGTGAGGTAGTTCGTCCCCACGGATCTTGTATTTTTTTCGGACGAGCCCGCGAGAAAAACTCAGATCCGCCAACATAAAAGCGATATCAATTTCGTCATTCCAAATCTTGACGAATTCTTTTGCTTCAAGCGCATTTTTGCTGTTCAGTGCGGTTTCGTCTCGCACTAGCTGAGCAATAAGTGTGTCATTGCGGCGCCCAGTACGAGAAGATGGCTCCGGTTGAACCAGAATGTGCAACCTCCGAGTTTCCTTTAGTTCTACCAACGGTGGCAGATCTGGTTCTTCTCGAGGTAAAGCGTCAAGCTTTCGATAGTACTCTAATTCCATATTTTTCAGGAATTCTATTTTTTCATTTTTTTCTAACATCTTATAGGCGGTGGGAACATTTTTATCGATATATTTTATCTGCTTGCTCCGAAGGTGATGCCATTCGATCAGAGTTTTTTCTATTTCTTCCGGGACGGACTGCGGGTCTCCAAGCGATAGAAATCGTTCATCTTCCTCAGAGCATAAGAATTGCTTCTTTTGTGTGCCTGTCAATTTAAGGAATTCTTTCGAAAAAACAAAGTGGCGGAGATGAGCAAATTTCTGTTCCCCAACCGGTTTGACGGCCTCATATTCATTATCTTTGCCTCTGTTGACTGTCTTGCTTTCCCCAAATGTTAGTAGCACCTCGCGTAGAGCTTCGATCGAGGATACACCATCGTTGATGATTTTATCGAGAATCGACTGCTTTAAAGCTACATTGTTACCGGCGAATACATCATCTTTGTCCTTTTCGTAGATCGTGGATCTCATATCGAAATTTGGCCGGCGGCTTTGAGACGGGGAAACTGAGCCGGTTATCATGCTTACTCCCTCTTGGATGGCGTTGTGAAATCGCTCGTGATGCATATAAACGCCACCCCAAGGATTCAGAGACTTCCCCGTTCTCAAGTTCACGTTTGGAACTACGATATGAATGTGAGGCTTGTTGTACTTCAAGTCCCCGCTTTCAGTCAATAGACTATTTCGTTTGGGCATATGGGCCTCGGCATATAAATAATATTCATCCGACCTGAAAGCGCGAAAAATGTTTTTTTCGTAATAATCGACTGCTTTTCGCATCATGGCCGGGGTTATGTCGTCCTCCTTGAAACTAATCGTTATATGTGTATATTTTTTACGCTGAGAACTAATGGCATTAATTATGTTGTCTAAAAGATCGATATCACCTTTCAATGGTATTCGCTCATCTAGCTCGTCTCTTCCCTGCGTTCGTCCGGATTTTATTCCGCTTTTTAAATAGACCACTATTCCTTCGTAATTTCCTCGTACTCTAATAAATGCCATCAATGTTCTCCTAAAGTGAAAAGCTGAAGATTTTGTAGCAGGGCAAGGATCACCCGATATATCTCAGGTTCATCATGGCCGCACCTGTCGGAAAAAATGTAGTCCGCTATCTCATCCAAACGCCGGGAAATCAGAACGAGAATTTCTAAACGGTATAATTCTTCGGGGCTTTGTTCGCGTGCAAGCACCCTCGTCTTTATAATGGTTTCCGCTGCCTTGACCTTTCTTTCAAGATCGTTAGCTGATGGGTGCTTAGATGAAAGCAACTCCGCTTCAACACCTAGGAGTTTTGCCCGGAAATATTGCGAGGCGTCCATATTGTGCATCAGCGCAATAGCATGAAAGCGCGAATACTGCTCTTGTGTAAGTCGAATGTTGAGTTGTCTTGTTTTCATGTTTTGAGGTGCGTTAGCACCGGCAGTTATAAAGGCGAAGCCTTTGCAAGCACTGTATAGCAGGACGGAGTTCTGCTATACAGTTGGCGTGCCTGAGGTTGTGAAATTTTACTTTTTTGGATAGTCGCTATACACGTAATTTATTTTACCTCTTAGAAGTGCGATGATTTTCCAAATGCGCCTGTGAAACCTGTTTTTCGTTCTTAATGAGCAAATCTTTATTAAAGAATTGAAGTTTGGGAAATCTTTTGCCTATTTGGCAAAACGAAAAAAGCTGGAATAGCAATGTGAATCGAGGTGTGTCTGTACCTGAGCGGTTCTTACCGGGAAAAGAGAGCCTCCTGAGTGCCTCGAGGATGACTCCGGGATGACTCCGCGGTGCCTCCAGGATGCCTCAGGAGTGCCTCAAGGATGCCTCGAGGATGCCTCAAGGATGCCTCAAGGATGCCTCGAGGATGCCTCGAGGACGCCTCAAGGATGCCTCGAGGACGCCTCAAGGATGCCTCGAGGACGCCTCAAGGATGCCTCGATGGCGCCTCAAGGACGCCTCAAGGATGCCTCAAGGGTGCCTCGGGAGTGCATCGAGAATGCCTCCTGAGCGCCTCCAGAGCGCGACCAGCGCCTCGAGAGTGCTTCGGGAAAACCCGAATCGCCGATGACACGGCTGGACCTATAGACTGTCCTGAAATCAAGCGTCTAACGATTGGACTGCATACGGTTGGGAGGACGCTGCCGAGGGCCATCAGGCTAGGCTGCTAACCGAGATCGCTAGGCGATATGCTCGTTAGCCCTAGGGTGGCCGATCGGATACATACGCTGCTGCTGACAACCTCGTTAGAGGGTTGGCGAATTCAACACCTGTATGAGGAAGCGTAATTGGCAACCCAGACCGTCGGTTGGGCTTGTGTGGACAAAAATCCTGTCGATGGCAAAAAGGGTCGCGAGCGACCAAGCGTGGAGGGACCGAAATTTTTCTGGTCCATGCGGTTGTTCGAGAACTATCTGGGCTCGCTTTGATTGTTAGTCAGGGAGAGCTAATTCCGCTGCATATTGATGGAGGAGATGAGGGCAGGTGCAATTGGCATTTGGGGGACGGCCCGAACGCACCTGCGCAAGCACATCAAATATTTTTCTTGCAAGAATCAGGAGCCCTAGAGCTCGTGGTAAACCGCGCGGCTAATTCGAAGGGGGGGGGCTATTGACCTATAAGAACCCGATGATATTCTGATCTTCTTTCAGAACCCCGACGTCATTTGGCGATACGACCTCTCGCTGCGCAAGTAGGGCGCGCCCGATGGCCTCGAAACAGCGCTGACGCATCGATCGAGCTGAAGCCAGCTTGGAAAGTGACGTGATGCTCAGAGCATGGAAAATCAGATCTGGATCCCCAATCTCTTCCAAAACGTCATTAACGACACTTTTCGCGATCGCTTCAGCCTGGTCAGATGTAATCGTGATTTTAAATTCCCGGAATCGGCTATAGAGCGGAGCTGATAAAGGACTAGAACTGTTGGCTGTCGCGATGTAAGTGCATGCAGACAGATCCAGCGGGATGTCGATGAAGGAATCGCTGAACTGGCGCGAGGATTGAGGTTCCAATAGTGAGTATAGAGGGGCAGTAGGGTCGTACTGCATGTTGGCGGACGCCTGTGCAGCTTTATCGACCTCGTCCAAGATGATGAGTACATTGCCGTATGATTTACCGCTGCCGATGTCGCCTCGAGCCATAAACGCGAAAAGTTTGCCTGGTCGAGCGTTTGAAAAGAATGACGAGGTTCCTATCAGTTCGCTGTTGTTCTGACTTGAAGCCATGTCGATCTTGAGCACTGATGTGCCGATCACACGCGCCAAAGCATTGCTGAAGGCGGTCTTGCCTACGCCGGGATGCCCCGTAAGCAAAATTGGAGTTAGACGTAACACTCGATCGCCAGACCGCATGGCGATCATGGCAGCTCCAGCGACGTATTCGATTACCTCACAAAATTGCGGAAACTTGGAGCGTAAAAGGTGAAGTTGTTCGAGAAAGTCGTGGCTCAGTTGGGCGAGTTCGCGACGATTGCCTAACCTGAGCAGGTCATTAACTGCAATAGCGGCGCGATTGCTGACTTCTGACTCGCTATATACAAATGTGTCGACAAATGCTAGGACATCTTCTTTACGGTATAAAAGCAGGCTTGGAACAGTGGACGATTCTGCCTCAGCCCAGTCTTCCGACAGACGTTCGGCAATCTGTTGCTCCGCCGTGAATTTCTTCTGATTTTCCTCTGGCTGTGATGGTGCCTGAACTGAAACTGATTTGTAGGGCGCCCAATCAGGAAGCCCACCTTGGATCACAGGGGCGTCGCACGACTGTGGGCGGGCCCCGCACAGCTGAGTGGAAGATTGTTGCGTCACGCTAAAGTGCAAAAATTCAAGCTGCTCTTGGGTCGTTGCTGATGCTGATTTCAACATGCTATTGGTTTCCACTATGTAAGTGGTAGACAATCATAGCGAGATTTCTTTCTGATACAAGTTCTTTGTTAAGTTTATCTTCCGGTAGACACCTAAATCTCTTGAATTTTTTCTCTCCTTCTGGTAGGTCTTGCCAGCGCAGCATTTGGAGATGGGTGAGGTTAGACCTGCCTCATTACATGTTTTATTTGTATCACTCAGTGAACTATTCTCCTCGTCAGAAAAATCGCAAAAATCTCGTTAGCTTATTTATTAGATGTAAAAATTATCTCTTTCTTTCTTTTTCGCTTACTACCTTAAACTCTTTATATAGCAAAAAGCTGCGGAACCCCGCATTATTTGGTAGGGGCAATTTTCCGAAAAAAAGAAATGACGTTAATGCATTATCAGATCGCCATCAAGCGCGCACTCAATTATGTTGCTCCAATTGCTACATAGGTGACGCAGCTCGGCTGAAATTTCAATCAGATCTTCATTCTTTGGAACGTGGGTAGGCTCAATAGTCGTTCTGACAACATTAATCGTTCCCCTGATAGTTGCAAATTCAACATTTTCGGGTGTGAAAGTAGGGCGAAGTGTGATGCCGTCTTGATTGTTCAGATGCTCTGACAGGTCTTGGACTAATTTTTTAAGGGATGACACACCTAATGGTTCAGGAGTACCGGCCAAGTCAGAATCTAGAATATAAGACAATTCATGGCTATCTTCGATACGGTTTCTGATCGATTTCTTTGTCAATCTCGACACCGAAGTTAAACTATAGGCAAGGCCAGCCTTCGTTAAGTTTTCGATCGCCAGAGTGATTCGCGGTAAGATTTGATCGCTCTGACAGGTGTTGCCAAATGCTCTTTGAACCGCGTCGGGATCGAACTGCATTCCTTCTCTGGTTGCGGCGAGTACACGTAGCTCGCGCTTATCCGGCGTTGTAATTGACCGGGCCTTTCCTTTTGGATAAAGAGTCTCCCAATGCCACCAAACCAAATTTTGCCTCGCCTTGCCATCTTGATGTTGCTTATAAAGCGCGACGAGCACCAGTAATGCATCAAGGCGTGCTTGATCGGTTGAAATCTTGCTCCAAGGATCTGTGTAGATGTTTGCCATCAGTTGACCTAGAGAACCTCCTTGCTTTCCCCCAGCCAAGCTGTCTACAAGCAAGTTCGGCAGGTAGATCCTACCGCCCGTCTCCGGTAGGGCACGAAACGGATGAACGTCATCTTTGCGTTTGCCTTCTTTGAAAAATTTATTCTCCAGCAACCAATCGATTGCTTTCACGGCGCGAGAGTGGGGCAACTTCATGTGTTTCTTGATAGCGTTGCGACCCCATCCGGTATTCTTTTTTCCGCCCTGGCCCCGACGTAGTGCAATCATTGAAAGTATGCAGTCTGCGTTGCCTGACTTCTCTGCGATCGCGTGGATTTCCTCAAGCGAAACGTAGAAATAAGATCCTGTTGGTATGTTTTTTAACATGTGACTAATGATGCTATGCATCTACTCGTTCTCTATAGTAATATACTAACAGCGTTTACAACCTCCCCAGTAGGCTACGGATGCGTTTTGGGTAAGTTTCATGCAAACTGGGCTTCATTAGTGCGAAAGGCTGCGAAGTCACCATAGGGATAGCGGCCTGCAAATATCTCGGCCATTTGCTGCGTTAGCAAATCGAGCAGATCGCCGATCGCCGGGGCTTGCCGGTGGAGCGCTGCACCCTGGCCGAGTGGATCGGACGCATCGGTGTTGCGGTGCAGCCGCTGGCCGACTGGTTCGTTGAAGTGATGCGACAACGGGCGTGCCTGCAACTCGATGAGACACCGGTGCGCCAGCTCGCTGCGGGCAGCGGGAAAGCCAAGCACGTCTGTGGGCCTTCCGCTCCGGCGTGCATGACGACTCCCCCCCAACTGTTGTTCGGCGACAAGAAGAGCCGGCGGGCGCTAACGCGCGCGCCTTCCGGCACAGCTGGTGCGGCTATCTGATAAAAAAGCACTGACATTATTGCTTAAGAATTCCAGCTCGACGCCGGAGCGCACACTGGCTTTTCCGAGGACGCGAGGAAATATGCGGTGGTACACTGAAAAAATAGCCTGACCGATTCTCACTCTGAATGAAATCACTTCACTCCTATTCAGAGGACCACCATGCCGCAAGCCGCAGTCCTAAAAACGGGCCAGTATCGGCACCTTCTCCGCGTCACCAGAGCCACCAGCCGCGATCCGGAGCGCGATATTCTTGTCCTAATGCTGGGCATCCACACAGGGATGCGTGTGTCCGAAATCGCTCAGATCGAGGTCGGCGACGTGATGTTTCCGTCCGGGGCGATCCGGTCAGAGGTATCGCTCTGGGCAAGCATCACGAAGGGGCTGCGGCAGCGCTGCATCTATCCGACAAACTGCGACCTGGTTGCTGCGATAGATAACTACCTCGCGCTGCGCGTCTCGCGGCGCTGGCGTATGAGCGATGATCCGAAGCGATATTGTGGTCTGCGGCTAGATAGCGCGCTGGTGCTCACCTTCAAGGACTATCGCTACTCCATGAACACCAAGCTCCGAATCAATGAGGCTGGCGAGCAGGTCGATTACGCGGCCTGCGATGCCCTGCAAGCGCACGTGACGAAGTTGTACCGGGGTGCCGGGATCAAGGGCGGTACTTCGCACAGTGGTCGGCGCATTATGGCGTCTAGGCTTTTAGCCAACGGCGTCGAGCTGAGCACCGTGCACTTGATGATGGGGCACGCATAATTGGACCACGTCGAACCGTGCCTGGAGTTATCTCCCGCGCAAATTCGTCGAGCATTCGCCGAGGTGTTGTGATATTTGGAGAGATTCAATACGCCATAAATGATATAAAATACTTATTTCCTTGGTGAAATATCTTATTGGCAAGGCACTAACCAGCTTAGAAAATTTCGCCGGCGCATGCGCCGCGTATCCCGGCCGACTGGCGGTTTGCCGCTTTCGTAGGGTCGGGGCCTTCGTCGCTGTGGCGCCGGTAATTACCGTATAAACGGTTTATAAGGAAAATCATGACCATCGTTACCTTGCCGTTTCTGGCTCGGCCGCTCCCGCGTGGGCACACCCAAGACGCACGAGCGGCGGGGACTCGTTGCTTGACCTTCCTTTCGCAGCTGGCCATGCCGCGACCGAGTCCGACATGAGAGGGGGCATCGAATGGTTCGAACGCAAAAGCGGCCTGGCATGTAGTGGCGTGGTCACACACTGCTACCGCAACGGCGATTGTATGTACATCATTCATACCTGTGAAGGCTATGGAGTCGGTGAACTGGCGATCGCTTTGAAAAGCGGACCGCAGCATGTCACTTGTAACTATTTGTCCGATTACGGGCCATCCGAACCGCTGGTCGGAGGCACGTTATCCTGGCAACCGCATGGCGCAGTCTTCACGGGCACCTGGTTCGACATCAATTTTGAAGTCGAAGCGTCCGATGTTGTTGTGACGATCGAGGGATGTGACCTGACCGTTTCAGTGCCCGCTCCGCTGCCGCCGGTGCGGCTGATCGGTGAGCAGGTCGGCGAGGTCGACATGATTGCCAAGCAGTTGGGCGGACGCCTCTGGACTTCGTGGAAAACTTGCGCCGAGCCTCCCCAACAGCCTGGAGTGTATGGACTCCGGTGGCTCGCTGACGAAGCGCGCGCATCTCAGGTATTTTATGCCCTCTGGGATGGAGCCGGCTGGTATGGGGCGAAAGAGACGATTGCCGATCTGCGCCAAGTGCACCTCGCCTGGAAGCTCATTGATGAAGATGTCTCGCGACAGTGGAGGGGATTGACGAAGAAAGCCAGCAGCACCGTGGCGTCCCGCCTCGAACGTCTTCAGCGCATACACTGCGAGCGCGAGATCCCAGGTTTGATCACAGGCGCCGAGCAGGCGCGCAGTACCCTCGCGCTCTGCTGGCGCGATGCGCAGGCAATCTATCTAAGCTTGCGGGAGGCCGCGTCGGTGGCGCACCTGTTCGACGCTAGTTCACGCCGCATACTGCACGCTTTAGACTTCGGCACGCTGGCAAAGGATTTCGCACACGACCCGAGCCTGGCTTTTCCGATTGCACCATCCCGACCGTCAGAGGAATTGCACCGGTATTTGACACGTGTTCAAGTTGTGTGCAACGAGCAGATCGGGCCCTGGCGCGATTATTGGAAGGAGCATCTCAAGCTGCTCGATGAAGCCGGCGACAGCGGCTCTTCCGTGGTCGACTGGGGCGCATGGTTAAATCGGTTTCATAGCGGTACCTGGCGCCGGCTGCCTGGCAGCTACGGCACGGGAAAAGCCTAGCGCCTTCAAGAAAGGCACCACGATAGCAGAGCTCGAGGCCCACTCGGCGAAGATCTCCGAGGAAAACTATGGGAGACCGCCCGCCTATGTCGTCGGTCTCATTCTTCATCGGCTTTTTGGTCATGCTGGGATGGGATGGGATGGGATGGGATGGGCCACTTGCTATGTACCTTGGCCTCTCGAACGGCTCGATGGCTGAGTTTGGTTTCGGTCTAGCGGTCACAGTGTTTTTCTGGAGCGCGTTCGGATGGTGGTCCCTGGTGGACACCATAAAAATGGTCTCACAAAACTTGGAAATAGTTCGAGGAAAATGCCATAGCTTGAAGTTTCTGGTTGGTACCTCAAAGATTTGCGAACGAATTACCGCATCGGCCGGCCGCCGAACAACTTTGAATGGAGAAACACATGATCAAAGCAAGCGATGTCATTGTGGTGTCAGCCGGACAGACTTTCGAAAATAGCGGCAAACGTAAGCCAGTAGCGCTTACGACGGTATCGATCAAGTTCAGCGATGAGTCTAACTTGAAAAAGTGTGTATCTGCCCTTCAAGCATCAGATATCGCACTGGCAGCTAAACCGGACGGACCTTATACGTGGACTCTGGTTTCTGTCGTGGGCGACACAGTTTACTTTGGTGTTGCATGGTATGACTTGGCGTTCTTCACCGAAAAAAAGACTGTGTACACGGACGTCAACCACTTCCACATGTTCTCTCAGTTTGGCACTAGTCCTGCTGACTTCGAGGTTCAGCACTTTGTTGGCGAATAAATGAAACAGCAGGTCTGTATTGCAGACCTTCTATATCAAGGAAAATTCATGGACGATGAAGGCTAAAAGCCATCAAGGGATGACAACCTGGCGGCTTGTTACGAGGCGTTGGGCAACATGTCGAACGAAGCACGTGATGCGGTTATTGAGGTTATAAATTGGATGGCATCGGAACGTCCGAAAGACGCGGAGCCAGCATCACCGTTGATGATGAAAACTTGGGTGAAAGAAGTGATGGATAGCAATCGAAGTCGCAGAAGCATTCATCGGCCTTCCGCTTCTGTCCTTCCATTCCGGCCCCCGAAGTAAAGGAGAATGTCATCGACGTCGTTGAACAGTATCGCTACCAATACCTCGAAGGCGAGCATGCCGCGTTCGACGAGGAGCAGAATTCGTGCGGCTATGCCTTCGGATCGGAAGAGGCTTATTTGGGGAATCGCGGTTACGAGGACGGCGATGCTCTAAACGAGCAACTGCCGCGATAACGGCTGAGGAAACGGTATCCGAGCAGAGGTCTTGGGATAGTATGCAAGACTACCATCGGCTGGAAGAGTTCTTGATTTGATTCTACACACCCTTGCAAAGAATGAATCCTACAGAAATTTCAATAGCTCAGCAGTTAATCGAGATCGGCCGCCAGATCGCCGAGAGCCGCGTACAACAGAGCTTCATGCTATATGCAGCTTCGTTCGTCCTTGCAATTGCTATAGCGATGCTCGTAGCGCTTTTGAAGGGGTATGCTGATGCAAGAGGCAGGATTAGGGTTGCGAACGCTAACTTTGAGAGCGCAGTCGAACAACTCCGCCGCACGACAGAGGAAGCAGAAAGCATAAAGGTCAGAATAGCGCATCAAGATTGGGCAACCAAAGAGTACCGTTCTGTCAAGCGAGGGAAGTTGGAAGAGTTGATGAAGGCGGCATACATGGCGATTCACTCGTTAAATCCGGACATCCGGTTCAGCGTAACTGATCGAATCGAGGTTCACACGCAATCAAGGGATGCGATGGGTACAGTAGAAATGATAGCGGCGCTCTACTTTGATGAACTGCGCGCTCCTGTGCAACGTTTAGTCACGACGATGGGAGATTTTCACAAGGCCCGCATCAAAGGGCAATCTTCTATTCAGAATGCGCTCGCTGTCATAGAGCATACAAAGAGGAAGGTGGAGCAAGCCAATACCGACAGACTCCGAGATGAACTTAAAGCTCGTATCCCCGACTTGCAGTCCATTCACCACCACGAGATAGAGAACTATGTTGCTGACTTTGAGAAGCGCTATCCGCAATGTGTCGAAGCGGTTACTGCATTGGAAGACGCAGCGGGACCAATCATGCGCGAGTTATTGACAAAAGAAATGAGAAATTACCTCGCTTAAGCGCTATTTGTTCCAACAACTAACTACGAAAGTTATCAAAATGCGCAAAATAATGGCCGCCGGATTTATGATCGTAGCAGCTGCTTCGAGCGCCCCAGCACTCGCTGCAGAAATCCAGATTCCGCGCACCATGGCAGACAAAGGTAAGTACTATCTGCTGGACGTGAAGACCAAAGGTGGCCTGGCTACTTCTCTACACAAGCGCGTCGGCGTCAACGAGACTGGCTACTCGAAAACGGAGATCAACTGCAAGTCCATGCAATATCGTGACGTGGGCTATAGCGAAGATGGACCGGACAAAATCGCGGTTTCGCGTGGCAAATGGACCGATGTTCTTGCAGGTTCGAGCAAATCCGATCTGGTGAATTTTGTATGTAGCGGCAAACCGTAATCAGCGTAGGGAAAAAGCGCAGCGTGCGCACGACAGCCTGCCGGCCGCAGGAGGAATTCGAGAAAGATAATGATGAGGAATCTGATTTGCGCCTCGGCCGTTTTGGCTCTCGCTGCGGGATGCGGCAACGACGGAGGCAAAGACTTCCTGGGAAAAATGGGTAAACGTGCAGAGTGAGAAACGCACAGTCGAGATCGTGGAGAACGGCGACGGGCTACATGGTTCGTGATACCGGCCCAAGCTGCGGCCGGCTCGGCGGCCGCTTCCGGATTAGGTACCGCAAGGAAGCGCTAAAAGCGATCCAGCGCGCCCGCGAGTTGAGCGAGCGGGCCGGATATGGGATCCTGGTCGTCGGCTCGCTGGTGGACGCGCAGCGCGAGGCGCAATATGCTCTAGATACGGCCTTGGGCCGGAACTAAGGAAATCTACTGATGATCCGTAAGCCTCTAGCAGAAATTTTGGAAAGTGACCTATCCGACCTCGTCGCCAACGAAGTGGCCGAAGGCCGGACAATCGAGTACAAACGAGATCTACCCGCTGACAGCCGCGAAGGTCGATCGGAATTCATGAGCGATGTGCTTTCGTTTGCAAACACCTCTGGTGGCGACCTCATTTTCGGCATTGTTGAGTCTTCCGGAGTACCTGTAGAGATCGCGGGCATCGAGATTGTCGACCCTGACGCTGTCGGCCTTAGGTTCGAGAACATCTGTCGGGACAACATCGAACCTAGGATCCAGCCCTTGCAATGCAAAGCGCTCGGCCTTGCAAACGGACGTTCGATCGTCATCGTACGTGTAGCGCGAAGCTGGCAGGCACCGCACCGTAACCGTCAATCAGGCGCTTTCCCTGCACGCAACTCGAGAGGTAAATATCCCATGGACGTTGCTGAACTACGATCCGCATTTCTCAACGGCGCAAATCTGGAGCAACGGGTCAGACAATTTCGTGAAGAACGAGCGGGTGTAATCGATAGTAACCTAGCCCCACGGTTACTGACCGCAGGGATCGCTGTTTGCTTACACATTGTTCCCGTCGAATCGATGTTGGGTGAGAGACGACTTGACCTCAACGCAAGCAGCGATCTACTCTACAAATTTAGGCCGATGGGTAATTTCTCGGGCTTCGACATCGGCGTCAATCTTGAAGGTGGACTTGCTTACACGAGTTCGGATAAAGCGTACACGCAACTGTTTAGAACAGGTGAAGTTGAAGCGGTGTTTGTTTATCCTGAGCGCGATGGCCACGAGAAGGCGCTCTATGGTGAATTCGAAAGGCACGTACGGCTCGCGGCATCGACCTACCTCGACGAATTGCGGATGCTTGAATTTACGGGGCCTGTTGCGCTTATGTTGTCGATCTATCGTGCAGAAGGCAGTCACCTCAGTATCAACTCGATGTCGGTGTTCGCTCCATTTGCACTCAAGGCGCGCGTGCTGCACACCCCGGAAGTTGTAGTGCAAGAGAGGAGTGAGCTGGACAACCAGCTCACCAGCCTATTTGAAATTATTTGGAACGCGTATGGCCAGATCCGGCCTAAGGGGTGGCAACCCAAGCATTGAAGGAAAATATTGTGAACGGACAAACTCTTAAGTGCGGACTTCGTGCGCGTGAAACCGACAGGTGACTTTCGGCCCGGCCAAGACGGCATGGTAGTCGATGCGGGCGACGGTACCGACGTCGGATTGATGTTCGGGTGTGACCGGTTCAACCGATCCCTTGGCCAACTCGGCATCGCGTTCACCGGTCTTACCGAGGCGTGGACCGTGGCCGAGCTGGACCTGGCGGATATCGCCCACTAATCGAGGAAAACATGAACCGATACGACAATTTATGTCTGCGCCGGATGCCCACATTACTTTTGTTGGTCATGGCCTCAGCTGGAATGCTTAAGTTGGGGATGATGCAACTTGATGACATGCCGAAGATAGGAGCAGGCTTGATTACCTTTCTATTCGCCTTTGCGTCACTTCTTTACGGCCGAGCCAGAGCAGCAGTGTCACTTCCTGAAAAGGCTGTACAGGCCGCTGATGAAAGCCTGAAAGCCTGTGTGATCGGAGCAATGGGGGTGGCAGTTACGTCTTGGATTTTTATGGTACTGGCTGGCAGTTATTGCCCTTATATAGGTGACCCTTTTCATCCTACCCCTGGCAACTCGCCGCCATTTGTGCCGCTGGTCTTCGCGTTCGGCTGCATCGCCTTTTTCGGTTTGCCTGTCTTTATGAAGTTGAAAATCGCCGTGCGGCTGACTCTAGAAAGCATGGAAGCAGGGCTGCAACATGTGGCGAAACCGTTATAGGAAAATCACTGCGTCCTGAGTGGCGCCCGCAAGCCGGCCGGCCGCCAGCGTTATGGAAATTATGCAGCTTGAACCACGAGGACAACTAACATGCACCGGATGCATGCGGTCCATTGTGATCGGTGGTAGCTGGCTGGCGGCCGCAGCTAAAGCTAGCGATGATGTCCTGACCGTATTGGATCTTCACAGGCTCATTTGCATGAAATGCGGAGCACGCGCACCGAAATATGATGAACCTCAAAACTGGCTGACAACTTCTGATGACAGCTACGACGCTGGCGATCAAAGATTGCGCTCGGAGGTTGAGGAACGCGAAAGTCCGTTTGACTTTTCTTACTACAATGAGCTTCGGGCCGAAGATTTCTAGCGGACCCGAGGATGTGACGTAGAGGAAAACCGGCGCGCCTAGCGCCCCGCATCGGCCGGCACCCGTTAGGAAAGCTAATGAAACATTTTGCTAAGTGCCTGGGCTTGATTTCCGTTGTGGCGGTCACTGCTGGGCTAACTTCTGGGTGCGGTACCGTCCAAGACGCTTACAAGACCGAGCTACAACCCGGATGTACATGGCAGCTTGCACCAATAGGAAAATATGACAGCGATCTTTTTTCGACTTTCAGTTGTACTGGCTTTTCTAGTGGCTTTGGTTCCACTGAGCTTTGGTATAGAAGCCCATTACAACGCTCATCAAGAAGCAAAGAAATTGGAGAACGAAATTGCCGGACGTCCGATGCCAAACGGTTGCAAGGGTTTAAAGCCTTGGGAACTTGCGGCCAAGAACGAGTGTGCTTATCTATTACATTCAAATCCTTTTGACGATTTGGAGTCCAAAGCCATAGTCGAGAAACGTACGCACGCAACCCAATTGATCTTGTGGGCATTAGTCGCTGGTGCCGGCGTTATGGGCATCTATTACATTCTGCGGTGGATAATCACTGGCAAAATACGCCCTTTGGTTCCCCAGGCTAACAAATTCTAGGAAAACAGCTCATGAAACCCACGAAGCGGTTGACCACATGTCCGCATTTTGAAAAACAGGTACCGCGCCGACCCAGCAAAGGATTCAACATGGTGATGTTGGGGATCGCGCTATGCGCGGGTGGTGGGTGTTATGGAAGCTATCCAGCATGACGAATGATCGTTGCAGGCGAGCTCGTGGTCCTAGCGACGTGTAGTGTAATGGTGCTTCGCGGGCTGGTGCGGAGCAAGGCAAGTTGAACAAGGAAATCAAGATGGCTACATACGAGCAGATTCGCAGCGATGTGCGAAGTTCCACTGGCAAAATCATGCAGAACTACTGGATTGCGCACGTCAAAGATTGAATGGTTTAGCACCTAGAGCCGCGCCGAACCGCAAGTTTCTCAAGGAGCGCGTGAAGCCGTGTCCGGACAATATGCGGCAACTGATTGGGGCGTCGATGCGGCGCCTTGGCTTGCTTAATAAATAGGAGATCGGGTGCATACCGAAAGCATCATCTGCATGATTTGCCAATGCCCGGCAACTGCCGTGCGCATCGATCATGGCAACCGCAAATATGTCGCCTGTTCCAATGATAAGTGCGGTGACTATGAAATATCCAATCGCGCCGCTGAAAAGATCGCCGGCAACGCTGGTCAAAAGGCGACCTTCCAAGAAATGGTCTGGCGTTCGAATGACGCCGGTGAAATTCTCGATATCTCGATCGCATCTGATGGCCACCTCCAGGCGACCAGCGTGAAGCGTGGCTAAAGGAAAATCAGCATGGTCACAACGGACGAATCGACGGCGCAAGAGGCCATCAGGGACGCGCTAAAAGCTCTCCAGCGCGCACGTGAGTTGAGCGATCGTGTTGGGCATGGAAGCTGGTCGTCGGCCCGCTGGTGAACGCGCAGCGCAAGCTGCAATATGCTCTCGATACGGCCTTGGGTCGGAACTAAAGAATCACATGGTTTTCAAAGGCATCTACTTTATCGTGTTTGATCACCCCAGATACGAACTGCTCGCAGGTGCGGGCAGCTGTAAGTTTGCAAAGCCGTTCAGGTAGCATCTGCTCCAATCACTGATCGGCAGCGGTCTAGCGATCGCGTTGGCCGTTGTCATTGCGGGGGTAGCTGGACGCATCGAAAGGTCTAGTCCGGTCGAATGGAGCAAGGTGTTCGCTACGCTTGGAAGGCCAAGCCTGTCGGGCGCAGTGGACTGAGCCAGTTCTCCCGCCAAGACTCCAAAAAGACCATTCCCATTAAGCCTGCGACTCGGTTCGTGTCGCTAACGAAGGATTTGATTACCATCTGACGAAGCCAGTTTCAATTGGACGAGTGATAGTGATAATTTCAGAGGCGCGCCATCAGATTCAGTTAGCGTAACCCCGTATTCAAGGTAAGCGTCGGCCCTGCACCGTCTGTTCGTAGCGAGTAGCGTCTGTCAAAGTAGTTCCCGTTACTTTTTTGACGGGAACTATTGTGGACATTGAAGTGGAGTTAGGCAATCGTAGAGGGCGACCAAACTACTCTTCCGAGTTTAAACGTCGGCTGGCAGTGGCGGCCTGCGATCCCGGTGCCTCAGTATCGAGGCTGGCCCAGGATCACGGCATCAACACAAACATGCTGTTCAAATGGCGTCGCGACCTGCGAGCTGGTTTGCTCACTGGACCAGCCATGGATGACACTAAGTTGCTCCCGGTGGTGCTGAAACCGTCCGCGCCTGCAGCAAAGCTGCCAGGCAGCACATCGCGCGCGGTCGCTATCGAAATCACTATTGCCGACGCCACTGTGCGTGTCTGTGCCGGTACGGACGCGGCGTTGCTGCGGCTGGTGCTTCAAAGCCTGCGCGCATGATTGGCCTTCCTGCTGGCGCCCGGATTTGGCTTGCCGCCGGCATCACCGATATGCGCGCCGGCATGAACGGGCTTGCGGCAAGAGTGGAGACTGTGCTGGCCGAAGATCCATACAGCGGCCATGTCTTCGTGTTTCGTGGGCGGCGCGGCGACATGCTTAAAGTGCTGTGGTGGACCGGCGACGGCCTGTGCTTGCTGGCTAAACGTCTTGAACGGGGACGCTTCGTCTGGCCGCAAGCCGACAACGGCAGCGTGGCGCTGACGCAAGCCCAGCTTTCCATGCTGTTGGAGGGAATCGATTGGCGTCGCCCGGAGCGAACCTGGCGACCGACGTCGGCCTTGTAAACGTCATCGGCCTCGCGTAAACTCGCCTCATGCTGACCGCCGCCGACCTCCCTGACGATATCGCCGCCCTGAAGACATTGCTATTGGCAAGTGAGCGTCGCGTTCAAGAACGCGATGACCAGGTCGCAGGACTGGAGGCACAGTTGAACACGCGCGCCGCCGAGATCGAGCATCTCAAGCTGTGGATCGCCAAGCTACGGCGCATGCAGTTTGGCCGCAAGTCCGAAAAACTCGACCACCAGATCGAGCAGCTCGAACTGCAACTGGAAGACCTGCAGGCCGATGAAGGCGAGGTGGCCAAGGCAATGCCTGAAACTGGCCGTGCACCGCGCAACAAGCCCGTGCGCAAGCCGCTGCCTGAACACCTGGCGCGCGATGAAAAGGTACACCTACCCGTCGCCGATGCGTGCCCGTCTTGCGGTGGTGGACTGCGCTTACTTGGTGAGGACGTGGCCGAACAGCTTGAGTATGTGCCTGCCAGCTTCCGTGTGATTCGACATGTACGCCCCAAGCTCGCTTGCAGCTGCTGTGACGCCATCGTGCAGGCGCCAGCGCCGAGCCGGCCGATCGAACGCGGCATCGCCGGCCCCGGTTTGCTGGCACATGTCCTGGTGGCGAAATTTGCCGACCACTTGCCGCTCTACCGCCAGAGCGTGATCTATGCACGCGAGGGCGTGGACCTGGATCGCGCACTGCTGGCAAGCTGGATTGGTGCCGCCAGCGCCTTGTTGCGCCCGTTGGTCGATGCCATCCGGCGCCACGTGCTGGCCGCCACCAAATTGCATGCCGATGACACGCCGATCCCGGTGCTCGCTCCGGGCAATGGCAAAACTAAAACTGCGCGGCTGTGGACATACGTGCGCGATGACCGGCCAAGCGGCAACACGGCACCGGCCGCCGTCTGGTTCGCCTATTCGCCGGATCGCAAGGGCATCCATCCGCAAACCCACCTGGCTTTTTTCAGCGGCGTGCTGCAGGCCGACGCCTATGCTGGCTTCAACGCGCTCTACGAAAACGGCGCGATCCAGGAGGCCGCATGTTGGGCCCATGCCCGGCGCAAATTCTATGACCTGCACGAAGCGCGGCCATCAGCGCTGACGACGGTAGCGCTGCGCCGGATCGCCGAACTGTATGTTATCGAGGCCGATATCCGAGGCAAGCCGCCAGATCAACGGCGACAAGCCAGGCAAACCAGGGCCAGACCCTTGCTCGACGACCTTGAACGCTGGCTACGCGCCGCGCTTGAGAAGCTGTCGCGCAAATCCGATGCCTCGGCAGCCATCCTGTACTCGCTCAATCTGTGGCCGGCACTGACACGCTACTGCGATGATGGCGCCATCGAGATCGACAACTCGGCAGCCGAACGGGCGCTACGCGGCATTGCCATCGGCCGCCGCAACTACCTGTTCGCCGGCGCCGACAGTGGCGGCGAGCGGGCCGCAGCGGTTTACTCGCTGATCGGCACCGCCAAGCTGAACGGGGTTGACCCCGAAGCCTGGCTGCGCCACGTGCTAGAGCGCATCGCAGAGCATCCCGTCAACCGGGTGCACGACTTTCTACCTTGGAACTGTGCCACCAAGCTCGCCGGCTAAATTCCGCTTCCCAGCGTTGTGCGAGCATCATCTGGCTTTTCGCTCGGCCGATCAAGACAGCGCTGGGAGTACGGCTACGTCTATATGGCAGAAAGAACAGAAATATCCCCAGAACGCCAGACGTTGTCGACCGTGTTACGCGTGATGACCCAGCCGTCGCCCATCCTTACAAGCTCGACATCGTAACGGTTCTTCATGAGATAGCTGAGGGTATGATCATCCCGGGAGACATGCTGGGCTTCCACAAGTGCGTCCAAGCGCGCCGTGTCACCGTTGATAGTGACACGCGGATTCGTCACAGAGTGCGTCGTATCCAATTTCGAGAGAGACGCTGTAAGGGCCGCAACAATAATATCCCGGCCCTCGATAACCGGATATTCAAACCCGGCTTTGGCCGCAGCCGGACGAAAGTCCGATACAGCGTTTTCTGCAAGAGCGGACGACAGAAGGCTCTTGTCGCGAAGATCGATGCCAGCGGCAAAACGATAGAGGGCGTCGACGACCGCAAGCTTGTCTGCGGCCTCGTTGGTGAGAGATGGTGATATGGTCATAAGTATTCCCTTGGTGTTCCGGGGGCTTGCAAAGTGAAGCCATCTCCGGCATAAGCGCTCTTGCAAGCGCAATTTGGTGTTTTCTGTGGTCGTTAGTCGAGATTTGCCTTGATGCGTTCGATTAGACCGCTAGAGCTAATCTGGATCCTCAGAGACCCGGTCTCGTGACCAAAGTCGCCGGTGAAATCGACGCGAACAATTGCTGCGAAATCGTCTAGCTGCTCCAGCGACAGAAGCTTGCTGACGGTTTTATAGCCAACGAAGAACTTCTCAAGGTAAAGGCGAATCCCATCGGTGCCGACGAAGGCGCGCCCAACCGAAACGTCGTCGATGACTGCATCGGACTTAAAGACGGCCAACGCGCCTTCGACGTCGAAGGCGTTGATGGTTTGTATGAATGTAGCAACGAGCTTCTCCATGGTTGCTCCTCACAAGTCGACGATGGTGGTGTCAGCGATTGTCTCGGCAAAGCCGTTGCCGAACAGCATCGCAGGGGTCTGGAAGCCCGGACGATTCTCGCCGGCGAGAACGCGGCGGCCTGCCTCCGCCGCAGCGCTTGCCGTGAACGTGTAGCCGTTGACCGTATCGAGAACCGATCGCACGACATTGCCGTCGGAACTGGTGACCTCGACAACGGCCTGATACCGATTGGCCAACCGTTCCTGCTCACTCGGTCCATCGGGAAGCGCCAAGAGATCACCTTGCGGAAATCCGATACCTGACACATGGACGAACGCTTCAATGTTAGGAACGTTTGTAGAGCGCCAGATCGTGATGAGATCGGGAAGCGTCACCTGGAAGCAGTCGACGGGCCCCTTGCCGAAGTCGAGTTTCCGGATCGTTCCGGCAGTTTGGGCAACGAGCGTGCCATCGGCGCGTGCTAGCGTTTCGGCGGTGACGCTTCCCATTGCGCTGACGGCGGAGCCTCTCGATAGACCACCCGCGACATACATGGCCACGCTGAGGCTCAATGGATTACTCGCTCTCGCAACGGTGTGCCCGGCAAGGCAACCAAGCATTGCAACGCTGCCACCGCTGCCAGGCAGAAGCATCACACCTGCAGCTCTGGCCTTGACGTCGAGCACTTCGGCCAGTCGATAGTCGTCAAGTTCCGCAGCGACGTCCAGATAATGCACGCCATTGCGAATGCCGGCTCTCATCAGGACATCGGCGGTCCTGACGAATGGCCCCGCGCAGTTGAGGAGGACACCGACGCCGCGCAGTGATCGATCAATCGCGGCAATGTCTTCGAGCGGGAAGTGCCGATATTCGACATCGAGGCTTGTGGCGAGCGATACGAGCGCAGCCTCGTTGCGTCCTGCCAGAATAAGCGGCGTGCCCGCTGCCGAGGCGCGTTCCGCCGCCATGCGACCGGTGTAGCCCGTCGCGCCATAAATCATCAGTTTCTTCATATTAATGCTGCCATTCCTTGTAGACGAATTCCAGGCTGTAGCCGTCCGGGTCGCGAACCTGAGCCGCGTAATAGCGCGGGTCATAGTGAAGCTGCGGTCCGGGCGGATGGATTTCCGCAGCACCTGCAGCCATTGCCGCCGCGAAGGCCGCATCGACCGCGCTCTTGTCATTCGCGATGAAACCCACATGCGCGGCGCGGCCCTCTACCGTACCTTCTCGCAGCCAGAAGAACACGCGACCGTTCGCGCCGAACCCCTTGAGATCGGGGTGGCCGGCGGGGCCTTGCCTGCCGTCGTAGTCAACCGCATGGGCGATCCCAAGCGGTGCGAGTGCCTTTTCATAGAAGGCAATCGAGCGATCGATATCGCTGATGGATATGAAGACGTGGTCGAGCATGATGACTTCTCCTCATTCAAATGATGTAGCCGCCCGCTACTTCGATATTTTGGGCGTTGATCCAGCGGTTCTCTTCGGATAGTAAGGCGGCGATGACGCCACCGACCTCTTGCGGCTCACCGACCCTGCCGAGCGCCGTCTGATCGGCAAGTATCGCCTCGAAATCCTCGTTCAATCCACCGCCAAGCTCTGTGCGGATCGCGCCCGGCGCGATCGAGTTCGCCCTAATTCGGCGCTCGCCGAATTC
The DNA here is from genome assembly GCF_979254035.1 of Duganella sp. AC237. NCBI lineage: Bacteria > Pseudomonadati > Pseudomonadota > Betaproteobacteria > Burkholderiales > Oxalobacteraceae > Duganella > Duganella sp. AC237. The sequence continues at coordinate 3,185,864 of NZ_CEEDEW010000003.1, forward strand.
CTTGGCCATGTAGCGCGTTAGAACCTGAAGACCGCCTTTGAAGGCAGCGTAAGGCGCTACGCCCGCAGTGGCAACGCGGCTGGTCGCGCTGGTGACGTTGATCACGTGGCCCCCGGCTTCGATGAGCGGCAGGAGCGTCTGAGTCAGGAAGAACGGCCCCTTGAGGTGGACGTTAAACAAGCCATCGAACTGCTCCTCGGTTACGTCAGAGATCGGAGCATAAAGCCCGTACCCGGCGTTGTTGACAAGGAAGTCGAATGTCTCCCTGTTCCACACGGCGTTGAGCTGTGCAGAAACCGCTTTGCGGAAATCGGGAAACGATCGACTGTCACCAACGTCGAGCTTCAGAGCGACCGCCTTCCCACCGATCCCCGCGATCCCCTTCACTACCTCTTCCGCCTTTCCTGGATTGCTGTTGTAGGTGACGATCACGCCCATCCCGCGCGTGGCGCATTCGAGTGCTGTGCTGGCTCCAAGGCCCCGGCTACTCCCGGTCACGATGACAATCTTCATTACGACTCTCCTGTGTGTCTGTCTGGTGAGAGCAATGATACGAGTGCCGACTACGCTGCACTCACCCGATCTTCCTCCAAGCTTGCCTATTTCTGCTTTCGCATTGCATGTCTAGGGGGGGATCTGTTAATGTCGGACCATGGAACAGCAATTGCAAGAACTTAGAGCGCTGGCCTCTCGGGCCGAGAACAAGCGCACGGAAACCGGCATCCCGCGTGTCGCAATGGTCCAAGGTGAAATCCCGGAGCATCTGCTCGCTGCCGTCTACGCTCCAATGGTTAACCTGATTCTCACGGGATCCAAGACAATGACCGTCGGTGACCGGACGTTTCACTATGATCCGGCGACCTACTTCGTCATGTCCGTGGATCTTCCAGCCGTCGGGTCGGTTCATCCGGCCGCCACGGGCGAGCCGTATCTTGCAGTCAGCCTGACTCTCGACTCCGCTATCGTCGCGGCGCTAATCCGCGACTTGCCGGCTGAGGTCTGCGGCACGCTGTTCGGATCAGGATTCTCGGTTGCGCCGGTCAGTGGCGAGCTTCTCGATGCCTGGATTCGAATGCTCCGGCTAATCGAACGACCTGACGAGATCACGGTGCTCGCTCCTTGTTATGAGCGGGAAATATTATTCCGCGTGCTTCAGGGGCCGCTCGGCTGGATGCTGCGAGACATCGCATCGCCGGACACGGCGCTCGCGCGTATCGGTGTCGCCATCAATTGGATACGTCGCAACTTTACCGAACAGATAAGGGTGGACGCACTGGCCGAGATGGCGGCATTAAGCGTTTCAGCATTCCATCGTCATTTCAAAGCGGTGACATCGTTGAGCCCGCTGCAATATCAGAAGCGAATCCGTTTGTTACACGCGCGGTCACAACTGATCGCCGGCCAAGGCAGCGCGACGTCGATAGCATTCAGCGTCGGTTACGAAAGCCCGAACCAGTTCAGCCGGGAGTATGCGCGCCTGTTCGGCCTTCCGCCTTCGAGAGACCTTCTAAAAGCCATGCAGGAACTCCGGGGTGGATAACAACGGTGCTGACCACTGTGGACGGGGCGAACGCTTCATCGATCCGGCGACTTAAGAAAATTTCCCTAGAAGTTTCGCATCAAGAAGTTTTACGGTCGCATCAAGACGGTGCATGGATGACGCTTACTATTCAAGCCGATCACGGTGGAGCTTCTTAAGGCTTAAGGCGGTACCATACTCATCAAACTTGCCGTTTCCGTGGGCCATTTCACCGTTTCGTGGCGCTTGTGATAGGAAACTGGTCGCGAGGGAAGCAGTTGAAATGAGCACAAAACGCGAGGATGGGAGCGGCAGGAATCTTTCAACTGATGAAATTGAACGAATAGTTGAAAGTCCAGTCGATGAGGTTGACGAAGGCGTAGTCATTGCTGCGGTCGACGGCGTGGGCCCTGACATCGACCATATGTCTAAGGCCGTAGTGAGCAGCCCGCCGCTTGAGAGTCTTATAGAGTCCGGACTGTCACCGCAAAGTAAAAGACGTGACCTGATGAAAGTGTTGAGTCTTGTCCGAATTCGGCGACCGATTCGCAAGTAATCATGCACGCAATAGTGTTCCCCCTCCCATCGACTGGTCATCGCGTTTATGCGGCAACGATAATGATGTCCGCCATGCCCGCTTCGGGAGTCCAAGAACGCGGGCAGTTTCTGCGGGTGCAACGGTTCAGGCTGCTAACGACGGCTTGTTTGATTGATAGTTTCTGTCGCCGCAAGCACGGGCCAAACGTCTACGGCATCGTCTCGGTATCCCTTGGCAAAATCTGGTGGCGCTAGATTACATATATCGCCGACTAGGGATGTTATCGGACAGTAGCGGCGTAGGGATCGCTGGCAGCAAGTTCAACGCAGGGGACAGAATCGTCACCACCAACAAACCGCAGGCTTGGATCAAGCAGCTTTAAGAAGGTATATCGCGCGACATGGAGGAGCTTGAATGTGCTGACCTTGATCCCGCACAACTTTCTGGCAGCAGTGATCGTAGCGAGATTAGTCTGATGGCTTTGCTGCACGTAGTTAGGCTAACAGCGACGTGCGGAGGCGTCCGTGGATGCATCCAGCTGCAGGGCGCGATCTGGGGCAGCTGTGTAGCGATGCAAGTAAGCGCACAAGGAGTTCGGTCAACTGTGCACCGCACCGTTGCCACGGCGGCCCGTTTGCATTTATCCTGAAGGCAATTCAACTATTTGCCCATTCGCCCATGATTTTCGTCGATCGCAACGAAGTCGCACCGCCTGAAGTCCTGCTAGGATACCATGCAAAAGAACTACGGCGCTTGCGCGACTGGTATGCCCAGCCGGAAGAGCTGAGGTCGCAAACGGACGCGCGTCTGGCCATGCCTCCAAAGGTCCGGGCAGCTACCCGTCACAGCTTGGTTGAGCTGTTCCACGGCAGGTGTGCATACTGCGAACGTCGCGCTAGCACCATTGAGCAATTCCGCCCCAAGCGGCGTGCACACCGCTTAGGCAGTATCGATCGTGACCACTATTGGTGGCTTGCTAGCGACTGGAATAATCTGTACCTATGCTGCCACGAGTGCAACATGAGGAAAGCGAACATGTTTCCGATCGACGGTACGGTGGCTTCAATGGGGGCCACGGGGGATGCCTTGCAGAGCGAAGAGCCTCTTCTGCTCGATCCATGTCGTGACCGTCCCGAGCGACATTTGCATTTTTTCGCGGATGGTAAGGTAGCTCCGCTCACGCGGCGTGGTGCGGCGACGATCAAGGTCTTTGAGCTGGACAGCCCATTCTTGGTCGAGGATCGGCGTGTGGCCTCTGACTGGGTAAGGTTCGCCTGCGAACAGCTCTGGGAGCGACGCATCGAGCTGCAAGGGAATGAAACCACGTTCGTATATGCCGCGAATCTTGAAATTCCGCAAGGGAATCCACATCGTGCGGTAGTGACAGCTGCGGCCGTTGATTTCTTCCGGGCACGCACTGTGCTGCCCTCAGCACCACCGATCATACCGCCGCCTGCGCCACCGGTCTCCGTTATGGAGGCGGTCGCGGCGCTGCCGGTCAGCGTCTGGTTGGATCGCATTGAGATTGAGAACTTCAAATCAGTTACCAAGCTCGACCTAGCGTTTCCGAGCATAAAGGAAGGCGAGGAAGACGAGGGCCAGCCATGGTTAATGCTTCTTGGCGATAATGGTGTCGGCAAGAGTAGCGTAATGCAGGCGATCGCACTGGCCTTAATGCCCGATGCACAACGCAAGAACTACGAATCTGCCGACCACTGGCTGAGCAAAGGCACGTCCAGCGGCTATGTGCGATTGACCTTCACGAACCGCCAGATCCGTGAACTGGGCTTCGAAAGAGACCACGCCCAGTTTAGGGTTACGGGTCCGGTGCCGATCACCGTGCTGGCCTATGGGGCGACGCGCCTGTTGCCCGATCCGCTGCGCCCCGCTGAGCGTACGATCGACGCCGTCAGCGTGCGCAACCTGTTCGACCAAACTTTCCCCCTAATGAACGCGGAAAATTATCTTTGCGACAAGCACAAGATTACAAAGGACAGGTTCGATCTGTTGATCACCGACCTGAAGAAACTTTTGCCTCTGCGCGGGCTCGGCGAATTCTTCCGTACCCAGTCCGGTCTGCGTACCACAGTGGCCGGCCACAGGGTGCCGTTAACGGAACTGAGCGACGGGTACAAGTCGATCCTTGCACTTGTCATGGACGTCATGTTGCACCTGACCCGGAGTTCGTTTGACATGGAATCGGCCGAGGGACTGGTCATGATTGACGAACTCGAGCTGCACCTTCATCCGCGCTGGAAGATCCGCATCGTCGAGCAGTTACGCACGCTGTTCCCGCGCGTACGCTTCATTGCGAGTACCCATGACCCGCTATGTGTACACGGTCTGCGTAGCAAGGAATTGCAGCTTCTTGGCTGGGATCCTGTGCGTAAAGAGTTGGTGTACGAATCCTTTGACGTTCCGCCGGGTACCCGTGCCGACGAAGTGTTGACTGGCCCATGGTTCGGCTTGCCCACGACGATGGATGCCGACACGATGGAACTGATGACCGAGCATTCCCAGTTGCTGCAGCGGCAGGAGCGCAACGATGTCCAGGAACAGCGTCTGCGGCTGCTGTACAACATTCTCGCTCAGCGAATGAGCAATTTTCGCGATGCGCCCGCACAGCGCGCCGCTATAGCTGCTGCTGCTGCTGCTCCAGAACGGGCTATAAATGACGAAGAGGTCGATGAGATGCTGCAGGCTTATCTCGGTGAGGTGCTGGGGGATGGACCGACCGACAGTGCCAAGGACGATCGTGCGTAGCCTCAATCGGCCGGAGGTGCCGGGACGGTTTGCCGATACTGTCGAAGGCGCCAAACGGGCGGTTGCCGATGCCGTCGCCTCCGACACCGATCCCGTGTTCTTGGCAGCGTGGTCGGAGTTCAAGACGATCCTGGCCGACGCCCAGTCAGGATTGTGTGGGTTCTGCGAGGGGCCGGTGAATGGACATCAGTACGGCGACGTGGAGCATTTCCGGCCCAAGGCCGAAGTGCACGAACTGGTCGATGATCCGGACCAGTGGGGATGGGAACCAATGTGGAATTCGAGTGCACGAGAGCGAAACGTCAAGAAACCGCCGATCCGTCCCGGTTACTGGTGGCTCGCATACGAGTGGAATAACTACGTGTACAGCTGCCAGACCTGCAATCAGCAATGGAAAGGAAATCTGTTCCCAGTGCGGGGTGCGCGGGCCCGATTCCCAGGCGAAATCGGGGAAACAGCGCTGCTCCTGTCGCCGTTCGATAGCTTCGACCCGGCCGTCCATTTCGAGTATGGTCGGCTCGGCGAAATCCGGGGCAGGAGCCTTGAAGGCCATGGGACGATCGTTACCTGCGGGCTGGATCGTCCCAGCTTGCGCTTGGCACGCTACCAACTCGCCTGCGCCACTCACCGCCAGCTCGACGTTCTTGCAAGCAGGCCGCCCCTACAGTCGACGCTGGACAGCTTGTGTCGCATGCAGTGGCGGGGCGAGTTCGGGAAACCTTATAGCGGCATGGTACAGACGATATTCAAGCAGCGCACCGGGCGTTGCTGGGACGACCTCGAGCGCCTGATCCGGACATTGCTCGAAAATCCGATACTCCGACGTCCTGAGCGGGAGTGCTGAGCGTTATTATGCTGAGTGTTCGCGTTGCTGGAACCATTTACTGCCGCGGAATTCGCGGCTGTTTCATAAGCTTACGTGACACTTTCCTGACTAGATGTTGGAGCTGGGCGTGACCCAGATTTTGGAGCCCAAATTTTGGGAACATTTTTGGGAACACGCCAGCTCAGCTAGGCATATCTCAGCACATCAATTTCCGTTAATATCGACGAAAAGCAGGCTGTAAGCGGGCTTGAAGCCCTGGTGGGGCAAGTTCGAAACTTGCACTTCCCACCAAGAATTCGTATCGATATCCGATACTTAAAAATGATCCAGCCTTACAGGCTGGATTTTTTTTGCCTGTCAGGCTGCGGGCGAAAGCGCCCGCGCCAGGATTAGTCCGCCGCAGGGAAGTCCAGCGCGGTCGCGTTGACCCGGTTGAACAAGTTGGTGAACGTGATGGAGGAGACCGCCAGCAGCGCATCGACGATTTGCGTATCGCTGTAGCCGGCGGCCTTCACGGCCGCCACAACGTCGGCGGGCACCTCGCCACGCGCGCCGACCACGGCGTGCACGAACCCTGTGAGCGCGTCCAGCCGTGCCTCGCCGGTGGGCAGGTTATGGCGTACCCGTCCGACGGTTTCCCGGCTCAATCCCAACTTGCCCGCGAACAGCGTGTGGGCGGCGAGGCAGTAATCACAGCCGCCGATTTCGCTCACCGCCAGTTTGATCACCTCCAGTTCCTTGGCCGACAGGCTGGCTTTGCGCAGGGCCGCGTCGAGATTGAGCGCAGCTTCCAGCGCCAGCGGGCTGTTGTTGCCGATCGCGGCATAGGCGTTCGGCACCATGCCTGCCGCGGTTTTGATCGCGGTGAACAGTTGTGCGGCTTTGCCGGTGGCCTCGGCGACGGGTTGGTTGAACAGGCGTTCCATGATGTTTCCTTTCGAATGGGGTTGGTATGAGAAGCAGTGTAGACCGCGTCCATGCGATTGTTAATGCTGGGAAGGCGCTATAATTTGTCCATTCGTCTCATTGCTTCCTTATATGGATACCCTCAGCCGGCTGCTTGCCCTTTATCCCGTGCGCACTGCGCTCGACGTCCGTTGCCACTTCGGCGCGCCCTGGCTGCTCGACCATCCGCAAGCGGAACCTGGCGTAGCCCCCTATCACCTGATTACGCGCGGCACGGCAACGATCGATGGCGCAGACGGGCGGGTGGTGCACGCCGGCGACGTCATCGTGTTCCCGCACGGCGCCTCGCATCGCCTCTACGCCGGTGATCCGGCGCGCGCCACGCCGCCGACGACAAGCGGCGCCGGATTGCTGCGCTACAAAGGCAACGAAGGCGAGGGTGCGCCGACCGATATCCTGTGCGGTGAATTCCGGTTTGATGTCGACGCTGCGGGCGGCGGCCTGCTGGCGGCGCTGCCGGACGTGCTGGTGGTGCACACCGATGAGCGTGCCGAGGCGCGGGGATTGCGCCAGGTGATGCAAGTGCTGCAGGCAGAGGCGGAAGCGCCGCGCGATGGCTCCGATGCGATCGTCCGGCAACTGGCGTCGGCGCTGTTCGCCCTGTTGATCCGCGGTTGGCTGGCGCAGGCGCCGGGCGTGCCGGGATTGTTCGCGGTGCTGGCCGAGCGGCGCCTGCAGCCGGCGTTACACGCCATGCTGGATGCGCCGCAACAGCCATGGACCCTGGCGACGCTGGCCGCGCTATGTCACATGTCGCGCGCCACGTTCGCGCGCGTGTTCGGCCGGGCCGCCGGCGCGGCGCCGGCCGAAGTGCTGACCCGCCTGCGCATGGCGCGGGCGGCGCGGTGGCTCGAAGCGGGCGGCCACGCGGCCGGGGCGGTCGCCGAAATGGTGGGATACCAGTCGGAAGCAGCGTTTCACCGCGCCTTCAAACGTCAGTACGGGGTGGGGCCGGGCGCGTGGCGGCGCGGCGGCCGGACGACGGCAGAATTCACCGCGCCCGCGGCGTACAAATAAAAGTACCGCCGGCCACCACCGCCTAACGAGGCCCTAAGGCAGCTCTGCGGCGACGAACGGGCGGCAATCGATCGGCAGGTCGATCAAAAACGTCGTGCCCTGTTCCGGTGAGCTATCGACCGCCACGCTGCCGCCGTGGCTTTCCGCCACCGACTGCACGAACGGCAGGCCGATGCCCCATCCCCTTTGGTCCCGGGCGCTATCTTGACGCCACAGGTACTGGAAAATCCGCGTTCGATTTTCCGCCGGGATCGGATTGCCCGTGTTGTGCACGGACAGCATCATGCGGTCGTGGGCGCCATCGACCTTGATCGCCACCTCCGCGCCGTCGCCATATTTGATCGCGTTGGCGACGAGATTTTCCAGCGCTCTGCGCAACGATTTCTCGCACCAGTAGCCCACCAGGGACGAGCCGCCCACCGAACATTTCGCGTCACTGACATTGGCGTCCGCGCACACCTGCCTGGCCAGTTCAAGGAGATCGAAACGGGACAGGTCGAGCGGAACGGTCTCCCCCTTGTGAAAACTTAACACGTCCAGTAATTCTTCGATCATTGCGCTCAGGCGCCGGCCGTTGTCGCGTATTTTTCCCGCCAGGCCTTGGGTTTTCTCCGCCGGCGGCCCCAGCGTCAGCAAGTGGGCGCCGTTGACGATCACCGAGAGCGGATTGCGCATATCGTGCGACAGGGACGCGGCGACACGCTGGCGCATCGAGTCGTGCATCGCCGTGAATTTCTTGACCGCCTCGCGGACGGCGCAGTCTATCGACGCATTCACGATGCCCCACTCGGCGCGGTTCAGCGAGACACCCTGGGCGTCCGCCACCCGCGAAAAAACGTCACGAAAAATCTGATACTCGTGGATGATCTGATCAGGCCCGTACGACGTCATCCTGGCACGCTCGTTGCCGTGTGCCGCCGCGATGTCGTTGTTGCTGGTGGCGTGCTGACGTGGATGGTCGGGGCTGAGCGCCTCTGCAATATTGTCGTAAAATACAGGCAAGGTATTGATGAGAATAGGGTGCAAGATGTGCTTGGCGCCGGCAACCAGGCGCCGAACCTCGCTTTCCCATTCCGCGAAGACGAGATCCCGCATCCCCAGGATTTGCCGCGACAATCGAGATAAATCGTCTTCGCTTGTGGCTTGATCCGACGCTTGCATTAGTGATACCTTTTTTTGTTGGGTGTCGCGGAGATCGAGCGCTGCCGTATGGCGTGCAAGCATCCATTTCCGTATGATACGATAAAACGGAGTTGCCGAGGCTGGTTGCCGAGGCTGGGGAGGCTGGCCGACGCCCGATCATCGTGGCCAGCCAGGTCAGGCTAGTTGGTGAACAGCTTGATGACGGAAGGCAGCAACTGCGAAATGAAGATCGCCCCGACCACCCATAGGATGATCGCGGTCTTCGCTTCGGCAATTTCGGCCTTGGTGGCGGCCCGTGATTCCGCAATGTCGGCCTTGGTGAGGGCCCGTAACTCTGCAATCTCAGCCTTGGTGACGGCCCGTAATTCTGCAATCTCAGCCTTGGTGGCGTAGCTTAACTCTGCCATATCCGTCTTGGTGGCACCGTTAGCCACAATCAAAGCGACATCAATTTTGATCGCAGTGAGGTCGGCTTCGATTTTTTCGACGCGCTTTTCCATATCTCCATCATAGGGCGGCTCACCGCCGCCCGCAACTTCGCCGGCCTTCGGTTCGTTCGCTCGTTTGTTGGGCAAGGGATGGCTACTCATTTCCGAACCTCCGGCTAGATGAGTATTCGATCGTTTTGATCGAAAAAAATTCCTTCAATCCGCAAGGAAGGCGGACGTCGTCAATCTCTCCCACCAGCGCTTGTTTGTCTTACGCCTTGGCGCCGCCCAGGCGCAGGGCAGGCCGGCGTGCCGGCTTCGCGGCGCGCGGGTGCGCGGGTGCGGCGCCGCGGCCCGTGCTGTCGAGCTTGAACACGCCGACCACCCGTTCCAGGTGCTTGGCCTGGTCCTGCATCGATTCGGAGGCGGCGGCCGCTTCCTCCACCAGCGCAGCGTTTTGCTGGGTCACGCCGTCCATTTCGCTGATCGCCTGGTTGACCTGCATGATGCCGGCCTCCTGCTCGCTGCTGGCGGCGCTGATCTCGCTCGTGATGTCGGTGACGCGCCGGACACTGGCGACGATCTCGCTCATCGTGTTGCCGGCGTCTCCCACCAGCCGGGTGCCGGTTGCCACCTTCTCGACGGAATCGTTGATCAGGGTTTTGATCTCCTTGGCGGCGGTGGCCGAGCGGTGCGCCAAATTGCGTACCTCGGTGGCCACCACCGCGAAGCCGCGGCCCTGTTCGCCTGCGCGGGCCGCTTCGACGGCCGCGTTCAGCGCCAGGATGTTGGTCTGGAAAGCGATGCCGTCGATCACGCCGATGATGTCGGCAATTTTCTTGGCCGAGTCGTTAATGGCCGTCATCGTCGTCACCACTTCGGACACCACGTCGCTGCCGCGCACGGCCACCTCGGCGGCACTGGCGGCCAGGCCGGTGGCTTGGCGGGCGTTGTCGGCGTTTTGCTTGACGGTCGAGGTCAGTTCCTCCATCGACGAGGCGGTCTCTTCGAGCGAGCTGGCCTGTTGCTCGGTGCGCGACGACAAGTCCAGGTTGCCGGTGGCGATTTCCTCGCTGGCCGAGGCGATGGTCAACGTGCCGTTGCGCACATCGGTGATGATGTCATGCAGTTTTTGGATGAAGCCGTTGAGCGAGGTCGCCACCTGGCCGAATTCGGCGCTCTGTGGCGGCAGCCTGTAGGTCAGGTCGCCGTCGCCGCTGCGCAAATCTTCGGTGGCGCGCAAGATCGCCCGCAGCGGCACCAGCACCATGCGCGCCAACAACACCGCCAGCAGGACCGACAGGCCGATTGCCAGCGCGCCGCCGCCGATCAGGGTAAAGTTAGTGGCGCTTTGCAGCGAGGAGGCATCCTCCGCGCGCTTGACCAGCAGCACCTGCTCCGCACCGGCCAGCTCCTGGAGCACGGCGCGGATCTGGTCCATCAAGGCTTTGCCCTTGGCCGCCTGTTCGAACTCGATCACCGCCGCCATCTGCGCGGGGTCGCCGTTGGCGGCCTTGCGCAGCGCGATGACCGGTTCGGCCCCGCTCGCGCGCCACTGGCGCTCCAGGTCCTCGATTGTTTTCAGCCGGCTCTGCTGCTGCGCGTTGTCGGCGGTGAGGGACCTTATCTTGGTCAAGTGGCTTTGAAAGGCGGCCTTGCCGGCGTTGTAGGGGTCCAGCGACGCGTCCCTGCCCGTTAATGCATAGCCGCGCTCGCCAGTCTCCATGTTGATCATGCTCTCCAGGAGGTCCTGGCTTTCGCGCAGCACCTCATAGGTGTGTACGTTCCAACCATTGGCCTGGTTCAGTTTTGTGACGTTGTTATACGCGACCGACAGCAAAACCAGCAATATGACCACGATCAGTCCGAATCCAAGATTCAAGCGCGTGGCGATGCCCATGGTGTTGCCCGGGAGGGTGGTTTTCATAATTTTTTCCGTTCGTCCAAGGGTCGAGCGCGGGACCGATCACTCCGGCCCGGTCCCGCGCAAGTGAGCGCCGCCGCAGCGCAAATCACGTTGTCCTGGACGAGTGTGGACGCGACTATGCCTTTAGGCAACTAATTACTGGAAAAGCAGCTGAGATTGTGGCGGATGCGTTGTGTTTGGCGCGTTTCTGGTCCTTGCGGACAACTCACTCAGCGCGGGGGCGCGATGGTGATGCCGGCGTCGGTCTGCACCACCGGCTTCATGGTGCCGTCGGCGTTGTATTCCAAATGTTCGACGGTGACCGCGCGGCGTCCGATCGCGCCGTTCATGTCGCCGATCGCCAAGCTGGCGTTGTGCAGGAACAGATACCAGTTGTCCTTGAACTGGACGATGCCGGGGTGGATCGTGAAGCTGTACTTGCCGGAACCTGTCAGCAGGCCGCGATAGGTCCACGGGCCGGCGATCGAAGGCGCCGTCGAATACGACACATGCTCGTCGCGTTGCGTGCTGCGGTCGAGCGAGGCGTAAGTCAGGTAGTAAAGCTTGCCGCGCTTGTGCAGCCACGGGCCTTCCTCGAAGTGCGGCGGCGTGATCTCCTGGATCGGGCCGTCGATCTCCACCATGTTGGGTTTGAGCTTGGCGATGTAGCACTGGCGGTTGCCCCACGCCAGCCAGGTGGTGCCGTCGTCGTCGGTGAACACGGTCGGATCGATGTCTTCCCAGCTGTGCGTGCCCTTGGGCGTCATCTTGTTGGTGACGAGGGCCGAGCCGCGCGCATCGACGAACGGACCGGTCGGCTTGTCCGATACCGCCACCGCGATCGCCTTGCCCGGATTGGTGGCGTCGTGCTCGACGGCGGCATAGAAGTAAAACTTGCCGTTCTTCTCGATGGTTTGCGAGGCCCAGGCGTCGGCCTTTGCCCACTTGAAATCCTTCACGTTCATGATGGGCGCGTGGCTGGTCCACGTGCGCATATCCTTGGTCGAGTAAACCAGCCATTCGCGCATATTGAACATCTCGTCGCGCTGCGCCTCGTCATGGCCGACGTACAAATACAAGGTATCGCCCACCACCAGCGGGGCGGGATCGGCGGTGAATTTGTCGCGGATGATGGGATTCGACCCGGCGGCCGCGCCGGACGCCGCTTGCGCCGCCAATGCCGCCAACGCCGCTGAGACGACGCACAGCGCGATCCAGGCCCGGCTTCTTTGCGGACGTACTTTTTCTTTCTGTTGCATCGTTGTCTCCACTATTTTTGTTTGGCGCAGCCGCCGCAATCATTCCCTAACATCAAATGATATGCGCTAACATTGGCATGCTTTTATGGTAACTGTGGTGCTGTACGAAGTCCAACAATATTTCCCGCATCGCCGATAGCGCTGCCGGGAATCCATACGGAGACGACAAATGATCTTGGTAAAACAACTGAAAATTCGGGCAAACGCGGGCGCGGCGGTGGCGGCGATGCTGGCCTGTGCGCTGGCCGGGACTGCACTGGCGGGCGAGGACGGCATGACGCCCATCCCGGTGCCGGCCCAGCCCGATGCGATCACGCTCGACACGGGCGTCCTTTCCGGCGCGACCGCGCCGGAAAGCTGGCACCGCCAGTACGGCAGCGTGTTCGTCCGCAACGTCACGGTCGCCACGCTGACGCCGGTGCTGCCGGCGGCCGCGAAGGCCACCGGCGCCGCCGTCATCGTCGCGCCCGGCGGCGGCTTCCGCACGCTGTCGATGGATAACGAGGGCTGGGCGGTCGCCAGGGCGCTGGCCGACAGGGGTGTGGCGGCGTTCGTGCTGAAGTACCGCCTGAACCAGACGCCGGCCGACATGGCCGGCTTCGAGCGCTCGATGGCGGAAATGTTTTCGGCCACGGCCAAGCGGCCGCCCGCGCCGCAAGACCCCGCCGTCGCCTATGCGCCGCAGATCGCCGACGCCCGCGCCGCGTTCGCGCTGGTGCGCGCGCGCGCCAAGGGATGGCATGTGGACCCCGACCGCGTCGGCATGCTCGGTTTCTCCGCCGGCGCGATGCTGACCATGTCGACCGCGTTGCATGGGCAGGACGCCAAGCCGGCGTTCATCGCCAACATCTACGGGCCGCTGTCGGCGGTGGCGGCGGTGCCGGCCGACGCGCCGCCGCTGTTTGTCGCGCTGGCGGCCGACGACCCGTTCTTCGCCAACGCCGGTTACGGGCTGATCGACAGCTGGCGCGCCGCCAAGCGCCCGGTGGAGTTCCACCTGTACGAGCAGGGCGGCCATGGATTCGGCATGTACCAGAAGACCACCACCAGCACCGGATGGTTCGACGGGTTCACGCGCTGGCTGGGCATGCATGGCTACCTGAAGCCGCGTTGAACACTCCCAATCGTGGCCGCCTGACCACAGTCGGCCCCGCCGTGATGCACGCGCGACGCGATGTTAGCGCTTGTCATTTTATCGATAACGCTCTATGGGAGTCGCGCGGCGTCATACCGTTTTGGATATCGGAAGCGGATAAAAAGTTATTGGTTATTCGATAATGAGCTGGCTACATTCAAATTGTTAGTAAGTTGAATTTATGTTTTACTAAACGATAACCTGCCAAGGAGGTGACCAACGACGACACCAGCAGTACCACCACGACACACTAAAAAAATAGATGGAGACCAAATGAAATCACCATGTCAACGCAGCTTGATGAACCTCGCCGTCGCCGGAGCCTGTGCGATGTTTGCCGTGCCCGGCCACGCCCAGCAGGCGCCTAACGAAACGGAAGCTCCTGTTAGCGCTATCACTCCAGAGCCAGCGGCCGCCACGCCGGAAAACACCGTGGTCGTGTCCGGCTCGCGGATCGCCGCGCGCGGTTTCAACCAACCGACCCCGACGACCAGCCTGACCAGCGCCGACCTCGACAAGGCGGCCAAACCGAACCTCTTCGAAACGCTGACCGAGCTGCCGGCGCTGCAGGGCAGCACCGGCCGCACGGTCAACACCTTCAGCACCTCCAGCGGCCTGCAGGGCCTGTCGTCGCTGTCGCTGCGCGGCCTCGGCACCAACCGCACCCTGACCCTGCTCGACGGCCAGCGTGTGGTCGGCGCCAACGTCACCGGCGTGACCGACGTCAGCCAGTTCCCGCAACTGCTGGTCAAGCGCGTCGACGTGGTCACCGGCGGCGCCTCGGCGTCCTATGGTTCGGACGCCATCGGCGGCGTGGTCAACTTCATCACCGACAAGAAATTCAACGGCTTCAAAGCCCATCTGGGCGGCGGCATGACCACCTACGGCGACGACAGGAACGGCACCGTGCAGGCGGCCTGGGGCAAGGGCTTCGCCGACGACCGGCTGCACGTGACCGTCAGCGGCGAGTACACCAAGCAGGGCGGCATCGATTCGCCCGGCTTCGGCGAGGTCGGCCCGAACGGACGCGACTGGTACAAGAATCCGGCCCTGCAGGAATCGACCAAGGACATGCAGGCCGCCGGCTTGCCGCGCTACACCAGCATCCTGCACGCCCAGCACCAGCAGTACGCCAAATACGGCCTGATCACCGGCGGCGCGCTGCGCGGCACGGCGTTCGCGGCCAACGGCTCGCCTTATCCGTTCCAGTACGGCACCAATTGCGTCGGCAACTTCTGCGTCGGCGGCGATCTGTCCGGCAGCGTCGGCGCCGGCACCAACCTGGCGATGAACTTCAAGCGCAAGGTGGCCTACACCCGCGTGTCGTGGGACCTGGACGCCGACAACGAAATCTACGTCACCGGCAACTGGGCCGAGGTGACGTCGGTGTTCTCGCCGAGCCCGGGCGCGGCCAAGCAGGGCAACCTGGCCATCAAGTGCGACAACGCCTTCCTGCCGGCCTCGGTGGCGGCCGGTTGCGCCTCGGGCTATCCGGGCGGCACCATGCCGGTGGGCACCGCCAATGCGCAGTTCCCCGAGTTCATCAACGTCCATCCGACCCGCACCCAGCGCCGCGTCGTGGTCGGCGCCAACGGCAAGTTCGGCCTGTTCGGCAAGGACTGGTCGTACGACGCCTACGCCGAGCACGGCGAGAACACCACCGTGCTGGAGGTGCATGACATTACGCTCAACCCGCGCTACAACTTCGCCATCGACGGCGTGCGCGACGCCGCCACCGGCCAGATCGTCTGCCGCAGCGCGGCGGCGCGGGCGGCCGGCTGCATGCCGATCAACATCTTCGGCAACAACCCGATCGATGCCGCGACCTGGAACTACCTCGCGCCGTCGAACGGGCCGCGTCAACACACCGATTCCAGCCAAAATGTTGTTAGCGCTAACATCAACGGCACGGTGGCCGAGGGCTGGGCCGGTCCGATTTCGCTGGCGTTCGGCGCCGAATGGCGGCGCGAGAAATACTCGGTCTACGGCGACCCGTACGGCGCCGGTGTGGCGGCGGAGTCGCCGTACAGCGCCAGCTACCCGCAGGATCCGACCTTGTCCGCCACCGGCGATAACTGGTTCGCGGGCAACTACCACAACGGCAAGGGTTCGTTCAACGTCAGGGAAGCGTATGTCGAGTTCAACATTCCATTCCTGAAATCGGCCACCTGGGGCGAGGCCAACCTGAACCTGGCCGACCGCGAGGAGAAGTACAGCACGGCTGGCAAGGCGCGCGCCTGGAAGCTCGGCGCCACCTGGCAAACGCCGATCGACGGCCTGCGCCTGCGCGCGGTGAGTTCGGCCGACGTGCGCGCGCCCAACCTGAGCGAACTGTTCGCCGCCACCACGGTCACCAACCAGGCGGTCAACAACAACCAGGGCCAGTCGATCCAGGTGCAGCAGCGCAACGTCGGCAACCCCGACCTGAAACCGGAAAACGCCCGCAACAACTCGTTCGGCGTGGTCCTCAGCCAGCCAAGCTGGGCGCGTAACTTCAACCTGTCGATCGATTACTACGACATCAAGGTCAAGAACGTGATCAGCTCGCTGGGGCCGCAACAGGAGGTCGATCTGTGCTACGCCGGTTTCCAGCAGGTGTGCGGCGCGGTGTCGATCAACGGTCCGGCCGGCACCAACTTCGTGTTGGCGCAAGCGTTCAACTTCGCCTCGCTGCACACGCGCGGGATCGACTTCGAAGCCGCCTACCGCGCCAACCTGAACGACTACGGCGTGCCCGGCACGGTCACCTTGCGCGGGCTGGCCAGCCGCATGATCCATTCGCTCTCGGATCCTGGCCTGCCGGGAACAATACCGAGCGAGGGCGCCGGCAACATGTTCGGCAGCACGCCGAAGTGGAAGGCGCTGCTGCAGCAGTCGTGGGACTACGGCAAGATCGGCCTTACCTTGTCGCAGCGCTGGATCGGCGCCGGCGTGTACAACAACGAGTACATCGAGTGCCGCAGCAACTGCCCGCTGCCGACGGCGGCGCACCCGACCATCGCCGACAACCACATCCCCGGCGCGGTCTACTTCGATTTCGGCGCGACCTACAAGTTCTCGCCGCAAATCACCGCCTACGCCAAGATCGACAACCTGGCCGACCGCGACCCGGTGCTGCTGCCGCAGACCAACCTGAGCTACGGCATCAACCCGGCGATTTATGACGTGGTGGGCCGCACCTATCGCGCCGGCGTGCGGATGGCGTTCTAACATGGATCGAACCCGGCAAACCAGGGCCCGCACGCCGGGCCGGAGGTACGCGCTCGACCAATCGTGGCGGGCGGCATTGCTCATGGCGCTGGCCGTGGCGCTGCCGCCCGCCACGGCCGCCAACCCCATCGTCCAGACGCGCTTCACCGCCGATCCGGCGCCGCTGGTGCATGACGGCGTGGTCTACCTGTACACCAGCCACGACGAGGACGACGCCAGCGATTTCAAGATGCGCGACTGGCTGCTGTACTCGTCCACCGACATGGTCAACTGGACCGACCACGGCGCGGTCGCCTCGCTGGCAACGTTCCCGTGGGCGTCGCAGGACAACGACGCCTGGGCGCCGCAGGTGATCGCGCGCAACGGCAAGTTCTACCTGTACGCGCCGGTCAGCGTGGCCGGCTGGCCCAAGAACGTCATCGCCGTGGCGGTGGCGGACAACCCGGCCGGCCCGTTCAAGGACGCGCTGGGCAAGCCGCTGATCGACAAGGCCGAGGGCTACATCGACCCTACGGTGGCCATCGACGACGACGGCCAGGCCTATCTGTACTGGGGCAATCCGCATCTGTGGTACGTCAAGCTCAACGAGGACATGGTGTCGTACTCCGGCCCCATCGTCAAAAGCGACAGCAAGCCGGCCGACTACCAGGAGGGGCCGTGGTTCTACAAGCGGGGCAAGCATTACTACATGGCCTACGCGTCGACCTGCTGCCCGGAGGGCATCGGCTACGCCATGAGCATCTCGCCGACCGGTCCGTGGCAATACAAGGGGGCGGTCATGCGGGCGAACGCCGCGTCCACCGGCAACCATCCCGGCATCGTCGACTACAAGGGCAATTCCTACGTGTTCGGCTTTAACTACGAGCTGAACTTCGCGCAGTCGCCGGTGCACCGCGAGCGGCGTTCGGTCACCGTCGCCAAATTCAGCTACAACGCCGATGGCACCATCCCGGCGCTGCCTTGGTGGGACAAGGACGGCGTCGAACAGCTCGGACGGCTCGACCCGTATCGCCGGATCGAGGCGGAGACGATCGCCTGGACCTCGCGCATCAAGCAAGACGTCGACCGGCCGTTCGACTGGGCCCCGGGCGTGCGCACCGCCAAGGGGCCGGGCGCCGGCATGCACGTGGCCGACATCGTCGACGGCATCTACATCAAGGTGGCCGGCGTCGATTTCGGTAAGGCCGGGCCGTCGCGCTTCGCCGCCAGCGTGGCCAGCGGCGGCAGGGGCGGACAGATCGAGATCCGGCTCGGCAACGTGCAGGGCCCGTTGCTGGGCACCCTCACGGTGCCGAACACCGGCGGCTGGCAGAACTGGCGCACCGTCGAGACACCCGTCGGCGGCGCCACCGGCGTGCATGACGTGTTCTTCGTCTTCAAGGGCAAGTACCGGGCGCCGCTGTTCAATGTCGATCACTGGAGGTTCTTCGGCGCCGACGCGCCAGCCGGCTAGCCGACAAGCTCCAGCCCTGGAGCATGGCGTTGGGCCGCGTGTCAGTTTTCCACAATAGAAAAAAATATTCATATTTTCCATTTGTTCAAATTATGGAAAATAATGTAATATTTGGAAAACGGATTGACCGCGGTCCCATCTCCAGGAGTGCATCATGTACCCAAGCGTATCGAAGTTGTCGAAGTCCTCCCCACACGACGTTGCGCAAAGGAATGCCCCGGCAGACGGTCCGCCGCGCCGCCGCGCGCTCTCCCTGGCCATGGCTTCGGTGTTCTCGCTGGGATGCGCGCAAGCGCTGGCCCAGGCCGGTGCGGCCGCCGAGCCGGAGCCGGCCGCCGCCGCCAACGCGGGCGCCAGGATGGACGTCGTCACCGTCAGCGCGACGCGCCGCCGCGAGCCGGTGCGCGACGTGCCGCTGCGGGTCGAAACGCTGGGCGCCGAGACGCTGGAGCGCTCCGGCGCCGCCTCGCTGACCGATTACGTCGGCTCGCTGCCGGGCGTGTTCGTCGCCAGCGACGGCGGCCCCGGGCGCGGCCAGGTCAACATTCGGGGCGTGTCGGTCGGCAGCATGGGCGCGCCGACGGTGGGCATCTATGTCGACGAGGTGGCCTTCGGTTCCAGCACCAGTTTCGTCGGCGAGGCGGTGTCCGCGCTGGACCTGTCGCTGCTCGACCTGCACCATGTCGAACTGCTGCGTGGCCCGCAGGGCACCTTGTACGGCGCCGGCGCCATGGGCGGACTGCTCAAGTATGTGACCAATGAGCCGGACGCGACGGGCTTTTCCGGCAAGGCCGGCCTGGCGCTGCGCGAGAGCAAGGGCGGCGGACTCGGTCACACGGAAAACGCCGTGCTCAATATTCCGCTCAGCGAAGGCGTGGCGGCGCTGCGCGTGGCCGCCTTCAACCAGCGCGACGGCGGCTACGTGCGCGCGACCGGCCGCGTCACGGGCGAGCACGTCAACGACGGCACCACGCGCGGCGCGCGCGCCTCGCTGCAATTCGACCCGAGCCGGGCGCTGCGTGTGCGCCTGACCGCGACGCAGCAAAACATCGAGCGCAACGGCACCAATCTGGTCCAGTACGACGCCGCCACCGGCCAGCCGCTGCACGGCGACCTGACGCACCGGCTCTACCGGCCGGAACCCTACACCATCAAGACCGGCCTGTTCTCCGGCGACATCGAGTACGACCTTGGCTGGGCCAGGCTCAATGTGATCGGATCGAGCCAGCGCTTCAAGGCCGACACCGCGCTGGACGCCACCGAGATCCTCGGCGCCGAGGGCCTGAACTTCGGTGCGCTCGACAACGCCATCAAGCTGCGCAAGCGCACCGCCGAAGTGCGGCTGACGTCGGCGCGCGGGCCGCTGGAATGGCTGCTGGGCTACTACCACAACAAGGAAACCGGCAACCGCGAGCAACGGCTGTGGGCGCAGACCGAGGACGGTGCCGAGTCGACCCTGGTGACGTCCGGCCAGCCGTCGAATTTCATCGAGAATGCCGTCTACGGCGACCTGACATGGAATCCGACGCCGGCCTGGTCGCTCACCGTCGGCGCGCGCGCCGCCCGCAACCGCCAGGTCTACGGCACCGTCACCAACGGCGTGAAAGACTTCGAGTCGCCCGGCAAGGACAGCTCCAAAACCTATCTGGCCACCGCGCGCTATTCGCTCGACAAGGTCAGCAGCGTGTACGCGCGCGCCGCCAGCGGCTACCGTCCCGGTGGGCCGAATCCGCCCGCGATCGACCAGAACGGCACAGTGGTGCCGGGCGCGCCGCTGTCGTTCGCCGCCGACACCTTGTGGAGCTACGAGCTGGGCTACAAGGCCGATCTGCTCGACAAGCGCCTGTCGGTCGAGTTGGCGCTGTTCGACATCCGCTGGAACAAGCTGCAGCAACCGATCGCCGTCGGCGCCACCACGCTCACCGGCAACGCCGGCAAGGCCGAGTCGCGCGGGCTGGAACTGGCGCTGCGCTACAAGGTCGACGAGCGCTTCAGCATCGACGGCAGCCTGGCCTACACCGACGCCAAGCTCAAGGAGGACGCCCCGGCGCTGGGCGCCTCGGGCGAGCGGCTGCCGAACTCGGCCCGGCTGTCGACGATGCTGGGTGGGCGCTACGATTTCGCGTCGGCCGGCAAGCCGGCCTATGTCGGCGTGACACTGCGCCAGGTCGGCTCGCGCAACGCCGGCTTCGACACGCCCACCACGTCGATCCCGAATTTCCGCATGGCCGGCTACACCTTGGTCGATCTGCAAGCTGGCGTGGATCTGGACGGTTGGGAGCTTGGCGCCTATGTCCGCAACCTGGCCGACAAGCGCGCGCTGAGCGGCGCCGACACCGCGCTGACGTCGTTCGGCGGGCCGCTGCGCGCCTTCCCGGTGCAGCCGCGCACCTTCGGCCTGAACCTGTCGAGGGCTTTCTGATGGCCGGCCCGTCGATGGTGAAATGGCTGGCCGCGCTGGCCGCGCTGACCCTGGCCGCCTGCTGCGTGACGGCGCTGGCGCAAACGCCGCCGACCACGCCGGCGACGGCGGTGGCGCTTTCCGCGCCGGCGCAGGCGACACCGATGCCGGCGCCGCCCAGGGCACGGGCGCTGACGGCGGCCGAGGTCGAAACCTGGCTCGATGGCATGATGCCGACCGCCTTGCGCATCGCCGGCGTGCCCGGCGCGGTGGTGGTGCTGGTCAAGGACGGCAAGCCGCTGCTGCAAAAAGGCTACGGCTACGCCGACCGCGACAAATCGGTGCCGGTCGACCCGGCCGCCACGCTGTTCCGGCCCGGCTCGATCTCCAAACTGTTCACGTGGACGGCGGTGATGCAACTGGTGGAGCAGGGCAAGCTCGACCTGGACGCCGACCTGAACCGCTACCTCGACTTCAAGGTGCCTTCGCGCAATGGCAAGGCGCTCACCCTGCGCCACGTGATGACCCACACCACCGGCCTGGAGGAGGCGGGCCGCGCGCTGATCGTCTACGACGCGCCCCCGCCCGACACCGGCAAGGTGCTCAAGGATTACATCCCGCCTTACCTGTACGACCCCGGCACCACCGCCGGCTATTCGAACTGGGCCACGTCGCTGGCCGGCTACATCGTCCAGCGCGTCTCCGGCAAGCCGTTCGACGATTACATCGAACAGCACATCTTCGCGCCGCTCGGGATGCGCCACGCGACGTTCCGCCAGCCGCTGCCGGCTGCCCTGGAAAAGATGATGTCGCACGGCTATCCCAGCGCCGACGACGAGCCCAAGGGCTTCGAAGTGGTCAACATGCCGCCGGCAGGCAGTCTTGCGGCCACCGGCGCCGACATGTCGCGCTTCATGCTGGCCTACCTCGGCCAGGGCGAGCTTGACGGCAAGCGCATCCTGCGCCCGGAAACGGTCGCCCTGATGCAGACCAACATCACGCGCGCCATGCCGGATCTCAACGGCATCGGCCTCGGTTTCTACCAGCAGGACATGAACGGCCACCGCGCGGTGGGTCACGGCGGCGACACCAATATGTTCCATTCCGACCTGATCTTGCTGCCGGACGACGGCCTCGGCCTGTATGTGTCGGTCAACTCGCCCGGCCGCCACGACCAGGGCAAGTGGCTGCGCGAGCACTTGTACCGCGAGTTCGCCGACCGCTACCTGCCCGACACGCGTCCGGCGCCCGGACCGGGTGTCGACCTGGCCACGGCCGAGGCCCACGCCGCCATGCTGGCCGGCGCTTACCGCACCACCCGGCGCGAGGACTCGACTTTCCTGTCGCTGTTGCAACTGCTCAGTCCGTTGCGGGTGGCGGCAATCGAGCAGGGCCGCGTGGCGATCGAAATCGGCGGCAGCCGTGGCGTGTTCCGCGAGGTGCGCCCGTTCCTGTGGCAGGAGGAGCACGGCAAGCGGCGCCTGCAGGCCATCGTCAAGGATGGCAAGGTCGTGCGCTGGGGGCTGGAGCCTTATGCGTTCGCCTTCGTGTTCGAACCGGTGCCGTTCATGGCCGGCACCACCGCGTTGATCCTGCTGCTGGGCGCGCTCGGCGTGGCCGCCTTGACGGCGCTGGCGTGGCCGGTCGCCGCCTTGCAGCGGCGCCGCCACGCCGGGCCGCCACCGCCGCGCGCGGCGACCTGGGTACGGGTCGCCAGCTGGCTGGTGTTCGTCAGTATCGGCTTGTGGACGGCCACGGTCGCCATGACCGAGGAACTCGACCCCAGCGTGTTGTTGCTATTGGCGCAGGCTTGCACCTTCCTGGCCTTCGTCGGCGGCCTGCTGGCGGCGCTGTGGCATGCCCGCGCCGTCTTCCCCGGCGGCGCCAGGGCGGCGAAGGCATTGGCCGTCATGTGGGTGCTGTCGTTCGCCGTGCTGGTGGCGATCGGCTGGTATCACCACCTGCTGAGCTTTAATCCACACTACTGATCCGCGCGAAGGACCATCCGATGAAATTACGCAGAATTTTCTCCGCCGCACTCTTGCTGAGCCTGGCGCTGGGCGCGGCGGCGCAAGCCCCGGCCATCGATCCGCAAGTGCCGCCCATGCCGCCAACGGCGTCGGCGCCGGGCGGCGGCGGGGCGGTCGCCGCCCCCGGCAAGCCGCTGGACGCGACCGACCTGTCGGCCTGGCTCGACGGCAGGGTACCCTACGCGCTCAAAAGCGGCGAGATCGCCGGCATGGTGATCAGCGTCGTCAAGGACGGCAAGGTGCTGCTGGAGAAGGGCTACGGCCTGGCCGACGTCGCCGCCGCCGTGCCGATGGACCCGGCCACCTCGCTGGTGCGGCCCGGCTCGACGTCCAAGCTGTTCACCTGGACCGCCGTCATGCAGCTGGTGCGGCAGGGCAAGATCGATCTCGACCGCAGCGTCAACGATTACCTCGACTTCAAGATCGACGAGCGCTTCGGCAAACCGGTGACGATGCGCCACTTGATGAACCACCGCGCCGGCTTCGAGGAGGGCATCAAGGACTTGCTCGGCTTCGATCCGGCGCAGGCGCAGACCACCGAGCGCTATTTAAAAGAGCATCCGCGCCCCATGCTGTTCGCGCCGGGCACGGTGCCGGCGTATTCGAACTACGGCGTCGCGCTGGCCGGCTATATCGTCCAGCGCGTCTCGGGCGAACCGTTCGAGGCTTACGTCGAGCACCACATCTTCCGCCCGCTCGGCATGCTGCATTCGACCTTCGTCCAGCCGCTGCCCAAGGGTTTCCCGGGGCGGCTGTCGAAGGGCTACCGCACCACCGGCGAGCCGCCGTCCGAATTCGAACTGGTCATCACGGCGCCGGCCGGCTCGGTGACCACCACCGCCGCCGACATGTCCCGCTTCATGCTGGCCCACCTGGGCCAGGGCGCGGTCGATGGCGTTCGCATCCTCGACGCCGCCACCACGGCGCGCATGCACAGTCCCAGCGAATCGGCCCCGCCCGGTTTCGGCGTGATGGCGCACGGCTTTTTCCGTGGCACGCAGAACGGCCGCGAGGTGATCGGCCATGGCGGCGACACCATCGTCTACCACACGGAGATGAACCTGTTGCCGGGGGAGGGCGTGGGCATCTTCTTCACCTTCAACAGCCGGGGCAAGAATGACGCCGTGTACGGCGCGCGCAAGGAGCTGTTCGACGGCTTCATGGACCGCTACTTCCCCGCAGCGCCGGCCGCCATCGAGCCCGCGCTCGCCTCGGCCGTGGCCGACGCGCAGCGCATCGCCGGCAGCTACCAGAGTTCGCGCCGGGTCGAACACGGTTTCCTGAGCCTGCTCTATCTGCTGCAGCAGAGCACCATCACGGCTAATCCGGACGGCACCATCACGGCACCGGAAGCGACCGGCGGCATCGCCACCTACCGCGAAATCGGCCCGCAGCGCTGGCGCAAGGTTGGTGGTCAGCAGATGCTGATGCTGACCGAGGTGGACGGCGTCAAGACCGTCATCGACAGCGAAAATCCGGTATCAGTGCTGCAAGAGGGTTCGGTGACGCGGTCGTCGGCGCTCAACCTCGGCGTGCTGGTAATTTCCGTGGCGATGTTGTTGGGCGCGCTGCTCGTATGGCCGCTGGGCGCGATGTTGCGCCGCGCCGACCGCGCCACCAGCGGCGCCACGCCTCAGGTGCGCAGGCTGCGCGCGCTGCAACGGGGCGCGGTCGCCGTGTCCTTGCTGTACCTGGGCGCGTGGTTCTTGCTGATCATGCCTTTGCTCAGTACCGACGTCGGCGTCTACCGCACGGCGATCGACTGGGTGGTGGGCCTGCTGGAAGTCAGCGGCCTGCTGGCTGTGGGCGCGGCCGCTGTCGGCGCCTGGGTGGCGTGGCGCATGCCGCGCGCCGGCGCCACCCGCCTGACGCGCGTGTGGGCCGTGCTGGTGGCGCTGGCCTTGCTGGGCGTGGTCTGGATCGGCGTGGTCGGCCAATTGATGACGTGGAACCTCAACTATTAAATCCAGACGACAGCTACCGGAGCAGCGCATGAAATTTTTCATTGCCCATTTCGCCACCGAGACCAACACCTTCGCCGCCGCGCCGACGGGCTTGGGCGATTTCGAGGGCATCGGCATCTTCCACGGCGACGCCAGCCGTCGCGACCCGGAGGGCACGGGATCGTTCATGCGCTTCCTGCGCGGCCTGATCGAGGCCGACGGCGGCGAGGTCGTCGAAAGCCTGTGCACCTTGGCGCAGCCGGGCGGGCGCACGGTGCGCCATGTGTACGAAGCTTTGCGCGACGAGATCCTGGCCGACTTGCGCGCGGCGTTGCCGGTCGACGCCGTGCAACTGCTGCTGCATGGCGCCATGGTCGCCGAGGGCTATGATAATTGCGAGGGCGACTTGACGGCGCGCATCCGCGACATCGTCGGCCCGGACGTGGCGGTCGGCGTCGAGCTCGACCTGCATTGCCATTTCACGCGGCAGCTGCACGCGGCGGCCGACGTGGTCATCGCCTTCAAGGAATATCCGCACACCGACACCGAGGAGCGCGGGCTCGAGTTGTACCGGCTGCTGCTGGACACGGCGCTGCGGCGCGTGCGTCCCGTCACCGCCGTGTTCGACTGCAAGATGATGGGCCTGTGGCACACCACGAAGGAGCCGATGCGCGGCTTCGTCGCGCGCATGGGCGAGGCCGAGCGCGAGCCGGGCGTGCTGTCCGTGTCGCTCGGGCACAGCTTTCCGTGGGGCGACGTGCCGGAGGCGGGCGCCAAGCTGTGGGTGGTGACCGACAACGATCCGGCGCTGGCGCGCGCGGTGGCCGAGCGGCTCGGGCGCGAGTTCTGGTCGCTGCGCGAACGCAGCGGGCCGGAGGTGGTCGGCATCGATGCGGCGCTCGACCACGCGCTAGAAGGCGTGGGCGATTTTGCGCCGGCAGCCGGTCCGGTGGTGCTGGCCGACATTTCGGATAATCCTGGCGGCGGCGCGGCAGGCGACAGCACCTTCATCCTGCGCCGGCTGATCGAACGCGGCATTGCCAACGTCGCCCTCGGCGCGATCTGGGACTTGGGCGCGGTGCACATTTGCAGGAGCGCGGGTGTGGGCGCGCAGCTGGACCTGCGCGTCGGCGGCAAGTGCGGACCGGCCTCCGGCCAGCCGGTTGACTTGCGCGTGACCGTGCGCGCGGCTGTCGCCAATCACAGCCAGGGCGCGCTGGGTGCGCGCGAGCGGCTGGGCGACTGCGTCTGGGTCGAGGCGGCCAACGGCCTGCACCTGCTGCTGTCGTCGATCCGCACCCAAACCTACGGCACCGACGCCTTTACCGGCATCGGCATCGGGCTCGCCGACAAGGCTTTCGTCGTGGTCAAATCGACGCAGCACTTTTACGCCGATTTCGCGCCGCTGGCGCGGAAGGTGTACTACGTCAGCACGCCCGGCGCGATGGATTTCGACTTCGCGGCCATTCCGTACCGGCTGTTCCCGCTCGACCATTGGCCTCGGATGGCGAACCCGCATGGCGCGGCAGCAATTTAGCATTCTGGAAAACGGCGCGCCGAGTTTTCAATCCGGGCAAGGGCGTCTATAATAAGCGCTCTTACAGGGAATACGCATGGCCACTAAACGCGCGAGCACGCACGGCACGGAACGGGACGGCGACCTGGGCGAGTCGCTCAGGCGCATCCGCAAGGAGCGCGGCTTGACCCTGATCGAGGCGGGCGCCCGCAGCGGCATGCCGATGTCGACCATCTCCAAGATCGAGAACAACAAGATGTCGCTGAGCTACGACAAGCTGCTGCGCATTTGCAATGCGCTCGAAGTCGATATTTCGCAGTTGTTCAGCGGTGCGGCGGCGGTCGGCAAGTCGGCGGCGCCGGCGGCCAGCGGGCGGCGCAGCATCAACCGGCGCGGCACCGGCTACGCCATCAACACGCCGAATTATTCGCATCTGTATCCGGCGGCGGATCTGCTCAACAAGCGCGCCGTGCCCATCATCGCCGAGATCCACACCCGTTCGCTTGCGGAGTTCGGCGAGATGATCAGCCATCCCGGCGAGGAGTTCGCCATGGTCCTCGAGGGCACTGTCGACCTGTACACGGACCTGTACGCGCCGGCGCGGCTGGAGACGGGCGACTCGATCTATTTCGACAGCGGCATGGCGCACGCCTACATCGCCGTCGGCGAAGGATGCTGCCGCGTGCTGTCGGTGTGCACCTCGGACGAGCCGAACCAGGAAGCCATGTACACCGCGCTGATGGAAGCGCCGCCGGCCCAGCCGCCGGTCGTCAAAAAAGCCAGGAAGTAGCCCTGTCCGGGTGCGGCGCCGTGTGCGCGCGTCCGAAATTTCCACTCCTGAAATACGATTTCCGCAGCATTCTACTGGCGGCAGGCGGCGTCATGCCGGCCAATCGGCAACGCTCGCGCGTCAATTCAAAAAACGCTTGCGCGCTTCTCCATACTCACCTATCTTTCGTATATAGAAAATTTTCTTATTTCGAAAATATAGGGAGTCGTATGAGTCAGGAAACCGCGGACTTCATCGTGATCGGCGCCGGCATCGGCGGCGCCTCGGTCGCCTACTGGCTGTCGCGCCAGGCGCGCGTGATCGTGCTGGAGGCCGAAACGCAGCCGGGCTATCACAGCACGGGACGCTCGGCGGCGCTGTTCATGGAAAGCTACGGGCCGGAGCAGGTTCGCGCGCTGAGCCGCGCCGGCATCGACTTCTTCAGGAACCCGCCGGCCGGCTTTTGCGAACACCCGCTGCTGACGCCACGGGGCGCCTTCGTGTTCGCCGGGCCCGGCCAGGAGGCCGAGCTTGACGCCCACGAGGCTGCGGTGCGCGCCACCTCGTCGGTGGCGCGGCGGCTGGACGCGCGCGAGGCGCTGGAATTTCTGCCGGTGCTGCGTGCGGACCATGTCATCGGCGGCGTGCTCGAACAGGACGCCTCGGACATCGACGTCGATGCGCTGTTGCAGGGCTTCCTGCGCGGCACGCGCCAGCACGGCGGACGCACCGTCTACGACGCCGCCGTCACCGGCCTGCGCCGCGCCGACGGCCAGTGGACCGTCACCACCGCGCGCAGCGTCTTCCAGGCTCCGGTGATCGTCAACGCCGCCGGCGCCTGGGCCGACACCGTCGCCCGGATGGCGGGCGCCGACCCGGTCGGCCTGGTGCCCAAACGCCGTTCGGCCTTCCTGTTCGCGCCGCCCGAGGGCATCGCCTCGTCGCACTGGCCGCTGTTCCTGGATGTACAGGAATCGTTCTACATCAAGCCGGACGCGGGCATGCTGCTGGGCTCGCCATGCAACGCCGACCCGGTCGCCCCGCACGACGTGCAGGCCGAGGAGCTCGACATCGCCATCGCCATCGACAACATCGAACGCATGACGACCCTGCGCATCCGCCGCCCGGCGCACGTGTGGGCAGGCCTGCGCACCTTCGTCGCCGACGGCGAACTGGTGGGCGGATACGACCCCAAGGTCCCCGACTTTTTCTGGGCGGCGGGCCAGGGCGGCTACGGCATCCAGTCGGCGCCCGGCGCCGGCCGCTATTACGCATCGGTGTTGTTGGGCGAAGGCGCCGGCGTCTTGCCGGCCTTGTCCGGCTTCGATCCGGCCCGTATCAGCCCGGCGCGCTTCCCATGCTGACGTCCGGTATGCGTGACAACGGCACCTGGTTCGGCCAGCCCAAGGGGTTGACGATTCTGTTCCTGACCGAGATGTGGGAGAAGTTTTCGTTCTTCGGCATGCGCGCGCTGCAGATCTACTACATGACCAAGGAGCTGCACTACACGCAGGCATTCTCCTCAATCGTGTTCGGCGCCTACGCGGCAGGCGTCTACCTGACGCCGATTTTCGGCGGCCTGATCGCCGACCGCTGGCTGGGTCGCAGGACGGCCGTCGTCGCCGGCGGCGCGCTGATGGCCGTCGGCCACTTCATGATGGCGTTCGAAGCCCTGTTTTTCCCGGCCATGGTCGTCATCGCGATCGGCAACGGGCTGTTCCTGCCCAATCTGCCCAGCCAGGTGCCGCTGCTGTACCCCAAGGGCGATCCGCTCGCCGGCGCCGCGTTCAACGTCTACTATATGGGCGTCAACCTCGGCGGCTTGCTCGCACCGCTCATCTGCGGCACGCTCGGCGAGGTGTACGGCTGGCACTACGGTTTCGGCGCGGCCGGCATCGGCATGTGCCTCGGGCTGGCGATCTACATTTTGGGTGGCAAGCATCTGCCCGCCGAGGTCTCCAGAACGGCCGACCGGCAGGCGCCGGTGGCGGAGGGCGACGGCGGCGGCAGCATCCGCATGCTGGTCGGCGTCGCGCTTGCCGTCATGCTGTTCCGCATCGCCTACGAGCAGACCGGCAACACCTTTGCGGTCTGGGCCGACACGGCGGTAGAGCGCCAGGCGTTCGGGATGACGATACCCGTCACCTGGTTCCAATCGCTTAATCCGATGTTCGTCATTTTGCTCAGTCCGCTATTGGTGCGGGTCTGGAACCGCCGCGCGGCCAGTGGCAGGGCAACGCCGGCGCTCGAACGCATGAGCATGGGCGCCCTCGGCGTCGGCGCCGCCTATGCCATGCTGGCCGCGTTGATCGTCGTCGGCGGCGTCGGCGGCTTTGCCATCAGCTGGCTGTGGCTGGTGGCCTTTTTCGGCCTCTTCACGCTGGCCGAGTTGTACATCCTTCCGGTCGGGCTTGGTCTGTTCGCCAGCCTGGCGCCGAAGCGCTTCGCCGCCACCACCATTGCCGCCTGGTTCTTCTGTTCGTTCACCGGCAACCTGCTGTCCGGCTTTGCCGGCGCGCTGTGGGAGCTGGTCACGCCTCAAGGTTTCTTCATGCTGATGGCCGGTATCTGCATCGTGTCGGGTCTGGCGCTGTACGCGATCCACCGCGCGCACCGGTCAAGCGAGGTGGCGTTGCCGGCGGCCGGGATACGCCTCGATAAGCCAGCTTAAGGGCCACTTTTGCGTCGGAGAGCTGCCCGCAGGGCGACCAATGGTACGCCTTGAGCTACTGCAATATGGCGCAGCGCTGCCAGCAGCGCTTGGCGACCGCCATTCTCATTTGCTTCATCGATCGCTACGGCGAGGTACTCTTCGACAAAGTCGGGGTCCTCGCGCAACATCTCCGCTACCGTCTCGTCGTGTGGTCGAGATGATTTTTTCATGATGCGTTCCCCCGGCTAGTTTTTCGCTACGACATTAAATCGACCACAGTTCTAATGCAAGTTACCAGTCTAACCCGAGCCCGGCGAGGTGTTTGCGCAGCCGCGCGACATCGCGCTCGACATCTGCCTGCTTCACCACGTCAAAACAGGAGAAGGAGGGCAGGATCTCGGCGCCGCAGAACTTGTAGTTGGCGGTGTTGGCGACAAAAACATCGTCCACGCTTTTTCCATCGAACAGCGATTGGCGAGGGTCGCCGAAGGCCGCCGCAGGGGCGTTCCACGTCAGCGACAGCATGTACTTTTTGCGCTGCATCTTGCCGCCGCTACCGTACTGCTTGCTCGGATCGTCGCGGGTGCGTCCGTCGTCGGTCAGCAAACTCTGCTGCACCAGGCCAGCGGTGAACACCTCGTCGACATATTTCTTGTAGATCCACGGCGTGCCGAACCAGTAGACCGGCGTTTGCAAGACGATCAGGTCGGCATCGACGTGTTTTTGCACTTCCCCGGCGATATCGTAGCCTTCCTGTATCGACGTTTCCACGACTTCGTAACCCCGTTGCGCCATTTCTTCCTTGATGACGCCGGCCATCTTCTGGTTCAACCTGCCCGGGGCGAAGCCTTCGTAAAACTGGTGCGCATTAATAATTAGTACTTTTTTCATTGTTGATCCTGTCGGTAGCCGTGGCGGTGATTGTTGCTGAGTGCCGACATTGTGGCGCCGCGCCGGTGAAAACCGGTTGCCGGATCCGATGGGCTTTTTGCCTGATTTGACGAGTCGTCGCGCAGGCCGGAAAACCGGCCCGCAAGCCGTGCTACGCTCCGGGAGGTTGGCTTGAACGCGAGGATGCGATGAATGTTGGAGTGGAAAAGCCGTCGGCGGCGGAAGACGATTTGGCCGAACTGATCAGTGAGATTGCCCAAACCGATGGCGACTACGCCACTGCGGTGCCCGAGCTCACGGTGTACCGGCGCAGCGCCGCGACCGACCCGATGCCCTGCATTTTAGGCATGGGCCTGGGCATGGCGGTGCGGGGTGAAAAGCGGGTGACACTGGGGACCGACATCTACGACTTCAAGCCGGGGCAAACCCTGGTGACCTCGGTCGACCTGCCGGTGGTTACTTATGTCACGAGCGCCAGCCTGGCCGAGCCGTATCTGGGCCTATGGCTGCAACTCGATGCCCGCGTGATCGGGCAGGTGGCCGCCACCATGGATTTCCCCACGCCGGCGACGACCGGCCCGTCCTTGGGGCTGACGGTCGCCACGCCGGACGCCGGCCTGCGGCGCGCGTTGATTCAGCTGCTGCGCCTGCTGCGCGAACCGGCGCTGGCACCGCTGGTGGCACCGCTGGTGCAGCAGGAGATTGCCGTCCGCCTGCTCACGGGCGAACACGGCCCGACCTTGCGCCGCCTGGTCATGGCCGGCTCGCCGAGCCAGCAGATCGCCAGAGTGATCGCCTGGCTGAAACAGCATTTCACGAAGAATTTTCCGATGGACGACCTGGCCACGCAGGCGCACATGAGCCCGTCCACTTTCCGCCAGCACTTCCGCGAGGTGGCGGGCATGAGCCCGCTGCAATACCTGAAACAGCTGCGCTTGCAGGACGCGCGGCAATTGATGCTGAACGAGGATATCGACGCCGGCAGCGCCGCCGTGCGGGTGGGCTACGAGAGCGCCTCCCAGTTCAGCCGCGAGTACACGCGGCTGTTCGGCGCGCCGCCGCTGAGGGACATCCGGCGCCCTGCAGGAGTCATGACGGCCCGTTTATTGTTTATAGATGCCGCAGCCGATCACCAGCTCGTCGACCTTCTCGACATAGGTCGATTTCGGTTCGATCGCCTTGGTGACCGGATGCGGCCATTTGTAGTCGACCCAGCCTTTGCCCTTGGTCTTGGCGACGTCGAGCATCATCTTGATGAAGAGCTTGTCGTCCGAATCCTTCAGGGCGGTCAAGTCCTTGCCGATCAGCTTGGCGTTAGCGCCGTGCGAGAGCATCTTGCCGTTCATGTCCATGACGAACACGTACAAGTCGCGGTCCTTGAACGGGCCTGCCGTGTCGTTGAAGGCGGCGTAGGATTTCGCCGGACCGTTGGCCTTCAGATATTCGGCGGCGCGTTGCACCAGCGCGGTGGCCTCGGCCGCCGTGCCCCGGTCGTCTGCCGCCAGCACCGGAATGTGCAGGGCCAGCACGCAGGCCGCGACCGACATCGACTTCAGCAGTTGTTTCATACTCGTCTCCTTGAGGTTGTCTTTATGGTCTTTGCGTCTGCACGGCGACCGTTTTTTGAGCGTGTGTCCCATCGTAGTCGCTACATCGGCCCGGAAATGTAACGGCCTCGACAATTAACGTCCTAGAAGTTCAAACGTTGCACTAAAACAACTACCAAACCACCGTCCGATTGTCGCCGCACTGGCAATGCGGTCAAAACTTCTGTGCTACGCTGATTGTTGACTTACGTTTACGTAAACGTAAAAATCGACCAGCAATCATTGCAAGCGCAGTTCACAAAATGACTGGTACCTGGCCACGAGGAGATTTTTATGCAGCAAAATTTGAGCTACGTTCACGGCGCCCACGACGTGCCGCTCATCGGTGTGACGATCGGCCCGTATCTGGCCTCGGTCGCCGCGCGCCACGGCGACAGCGACGCCGTGGTGGTGCCGCATCAAAACGTACGCTGGACCTACCGCGAGTTCGACCAACGGGTGACCCGCGTCGCCGCCGGCTTGCTCAGGCTGGGCCTGCGGCCGGGCGACCGCGTCGGCATCTGGTCGCAGAACTGCGCCGAGTGGGTACTGGTGCAGTTCGCCACTGCCAGGGCCGGTCTCATCATGGTGAACATCAATCCATCGTACCGGCGTTCGGAGCTGGAATACGTGCTCGACAAAGTCCAATGCAGCGCGCTGATCCTTGCGCCGGCGTTCAAGTCCAGCGACTACATCGCCATCGTGCGCGACCTCGTGCCGGCCATCCACCACGCCAAGCCCGGCGCGCTGCAATCCGACCGGCTGCCGCACCTGCGGCATGTGATCCGGCTGGGCGATGAGCTCACTGAGGGCATGTTCAACTTCAGCGCGTTGCTGGCGCCGCCCACCGACGAACAGCTCGCGCACCTGGCGCGGGTGGATGAGGGGCTGCAGTTCGACGACCCGGTCAACATCCAGTTCACCTCCGGCACCACCGGCGCGCCCAAGGGCGCTACCCTGACCCACCACAACATCCTCAACAACGGCTTCTTCATCGGCGAGGCGATGCGCCTGGACGCCGACGACCGGCTGTGTATCCCGGTGCCGCTGTACCACTGCTTCGGCATGGTGCTGGGCAACCTGGCCTGCGTCACGCACGGCGCCGCCATGGTGTTTCCCGGCGAGGGTTTCGATCCCAAGGCGGTGCTGGAGACGGTGCAGGCCGAACGCTGCACGGCCTTGCACGGCGTGCCGACGATGTTCATCGCCATCCTCGACCATCCGGAGTTCGGCCACTATGACTTGTCGACCTTGCGCACCGGCATCATGGCCGGCTCGCCTTGCCCGACCGAGGTGATGAACCGGGTCATCGGCACCATGCACATGAGCGAGATCACCATCGCCTACGGCATGACCGAGACGTCGCCGGTCAGCTTCCAAAGTTCGACCGACGACCCGGTTGCGCTGCGCGTGGCCACCATCGGCCGGGTGCATCCGCATCTGGAGGTCAAGATCGTCGACGGCTCCGGCCGCATCGTGCCGCGCGGCGTCAAGGGCGAGCTGCTCACGCGCGGCTACTCGGTGATGCTCGGTTATTGGGGCGACGACGAAAAGACCCGCGAAACCATCGACGCGGCGCGCTGGATGCATACCGGCGACCTGGCCGTCATCGACGAAGAGGGTTATGCCACCATCGTCGGCCGCTCCAAGGACATGGTCATTCGCGGCGGCGAGAATATCTATCCGCGCGAGGTCGAGGAGTTCCTGTACCGGCACCCCAAAATCCAGGACGTGCAGTGCGTCGGCGTGCCCGATAAAAAATACGGCGAGGAGCTGTGCGCCTGCGTTATCCTGCGGCCGGGCATGCAGGCCGACGCCGACGAGATCCGCGCCTTCTGCGAAGGGCAGATCGCCTACTACAAGGTGCCGCGCTATATCGTGTTCGTCGACGCCTTCCCGATGACGGTGACCGGAAAGATACAAAAGTTCGTGCTGCGCGAACAGGTCGCCGACGGCCTTGGGCTCGCCATGCCATGATCAGCTTGCCGCTGGTTTTTGATTGAACAGGAACGGCAGGCGAATGGAAAACCATCGCTTTAGGCAAGATATCGGTCGGATTCGGCAACCGGTTTCAGGACCGCCAAAGTCATACTTCCAGTGGATAAAATTTCACTGGAGATACGCTTACCATGACCACCCTCAATGTCAACGGCAACGCGCGCGCCATCGATGTCGACGCCGACACGCCCATCCTGTGGGCGCTGCGTGACACGCTCGGCCTGATCGGCACCAAGTTCGGCTGTGGCGCGGCGCTGTGCGGCGCCTGCACCGTGCACCTCGACGGCCAGGCGATCCGCTCGTGCGTCACGCCCGTCTCCGCCGCCGACGGCAAGAAGATCACCACCATCGAAGCGGCCACCGACGGCAGCGACCGCGTCGGCAAGGCCGTGCACGCGGCTTGGGTCAAGCACGATGTCGCGCAGTGCGGCTACTGCCAGAGCGGCCAGATCATGAGCGCGATCGCCTTCCTCAAAACGCTGCCGCGCGGCAAGCAGCCGAGCGTCGCCGAGATCGAGTCCGCCATGGCCGGCAATATTTGCCGTTGCGGCACCTACGCCCGCATCCGCGCCGCCGTCGCCGACGCCGCCCGCACCCTCGCCTAAAGGAACCATCATGCTGACCAACTTCAATCCCAAGGAATTGCCGCGCGCGCTGCAAAACATGATCGAGCGCGAGCAGGGCACCGTCTTGGCATCGGCCAGTCCTCCGCGCCGCGCCTTCCTCAAGGTGATGGGCTTGTCCGGCCTGGCGCTGGGGACATTCCCGGGCATGACGCTGGCGCAGGAGGCCACCGGCCTCAAACCGACCGAGCAGCCGCTGGCCTTCGTCCGGATCGCGCCGGACGGCGTTGTCACCGTCACCATCAACCGGCTCGAATTCGGCCAGGGCGTGCAGACCGGGCTGCCGATGATCCTGGCGGAGGAACTCGACGCCGACTGGTCGCTCGTCACCGCACGGATGGGCACCGACGATCCGGCGTATGTCGATCCGGTGTTCGGCATGCACATGACCGGCGGCTCCGGCGCCATCAAGCACAGTTATACCCAGTACCGCGAACTGGGCGCGCGCGCCCGCGCGATGCTGCTGACGGCCGCCGCGCAACGCTGGAACGTCGACGTGGCGACCTTGCAAACCCGCGCCGGCAAGGTGCTGGGGCCGGGCGGGCGTCAAATAGGCTATGGCGAGCTGGCGCAGGCCGCCGCCGCGCTGCCGGTGCCGCAAAAGGTGGTGCTGAAGGACCCCAAGGACTTCCGCATCATCGGGCGCGCCACCGGCCGCATCGACGCCAAGGCCAAGAGCAGCGGCAAGCAGGCGTTCGGCATCGATACCCATCTTGATGGCCAGTTGACGGCGGTGGTGGCGCGGCCGCCGGTGTTCGGCGCCCGCATCAAATCGGTCGACGACAGCGCCGCGCGCGCCATCAAGGGTGTGCGCGCGGTGCTGCGCGTGCCGCTCGACCGTGGCGCGGAAGGCGTGGCCGTGGTGGCCGATGGCTACTGGAACGCCAAGCGCGGGCGCGACGCCCTGAAACTGGAGTGGAACACCGACGATGTCGAAAAGGTCGACAGCGAAAAGCAGCTCGCCCAGTACCGCGCGCTGGCCGGCCAGCCCGGCAACCGCAAGTTCGACGCCGACATGGCGCCGCAGGCCGGCGCGCCGCTGAGCATCAAGGCGGACTTCGTGTTCCCGTATCTCGCCCACGCGCCGATGGAGCCGCTCAATTGCACCGTCAAGTTGGACGACGGCGCCGCCGAATCATGGACCGGCACCCAGATGCCGGGCCTCGACGCGGCCGCCGCCGCGCGCGTGCTGGGCCTCAAGCAGGACAAGGTCAAGATGAACGTGGCGGTGGCCGGCGGTGGTTTCGGCCGCCGCGCCGTGCCCACCAACGACTTCGTGGTGGAGGCGTGCGAGATCGCCAAGGCCGCCCGGGCGGCCGGCGTGGTCGCGTCGATCCGCACCGTGTGGAGCCGCGAGGACGACATCCGCGGCGGCTACTACCGCCCGATGCACCTGCACCGCGCCCACATCGGCTTCGACGCCAGCGGCAACGTGCTGGCGTGGGACCACGCCATCGTCGGCCAGTCGATCACGGCCGGCTCGCCGTTCGAGCCGTTCCAGGTCAAGAACGGCATCGACGGCACCGCCACCGAAGGCATGCGCGATCCGTATCCGTTCCCGATGCGCCTGACCGTGCATCATCCGAAGCAGAACGTGCCGGTCCTGTGGTGGCGCAGCGTCGGTTCCAACCACACCGCCTTCGTCATGGAGACGCTGATCGACGAGATCGCGCGCATGACCAAACAGGACCCGGTGGCGTACCGCATGCGTCTTCTCAGCCCGAAGCAGGCGCGCCACCGCGCTGCGCTGCAGCTGGCGGTCGACAAGAGCGGCTATGGCAAGCGTCGCCTGGCGGCGGGACGCGCCTGGGGGGTGGCGGTGCACGAGTCGTTCGACAGCGTGGTGGCGTATGTGGTGGAGGCGTCGGTCAAGCAGGGCGAGCCGGTGCTGCACCGCGTCACCGCCGGCGTGCACTGCAACCTGGCGGTCAACCCGCGCAGCATCGAGGCGCAGGTGCAGGGCGGGGCGCTGATGGGCTTGTCGATGTGCCTGCCCGGCGCGGCGATCACGCTCAAGGATGGCGTGGTCGAGCAAAGCAATTTCGGCGATTTCGCGGTGCCCCGCATGCCCAGCATGCCGGCCGTCGACGTGCATATCGTGCCGAGCGCCGAACCGCCGACCGGCATCGGCGAACCGGGCTTGCCGCCGCTGGCGCCGGCCTTCGCCAACGCGCTGGCGCGCGTGACCGGCAAGCCGTTGCGCGACATGCCGTTCAAGTTGGCGTGAGGGCGCGGGGCGGCTGTCCGCGCAGGCCGGTGAATGGCCTGCGTCGCCTGCGCGTCAACTGCCGCTTGGCCCGATCAGTAGCGTTCGAGCCAGTGCGCGTACGGCGCCGGCAGCGTCCACGACGCCCGCTCGACGCCAAGTTCCTTGGCGGCGAAGTAGGCCCAGTGCGGATTGGCCAGATGCGCGCGGCCGACCATCACCAGGTCGAGCTGCTGGTCGCGCACCACCTGCTCGGCGATGGCCGGCGTGCCGAAGCCCCACGCCGACGACACCGGCACGCCGGCTTCGCGCCGCACGCGCTCGGCCACCGGCCCCATGAAGGCCGGTCCCCACGGGATCGACGTGTCCGGAATCGTGAAGCCGACGCTGACGCTGATCATATCCATGCCGGAGGCCTTGAACTGGCGCACCAGTTCGATCGACTCCAGCATCGTCTGCTCGTCGCGGCCGTCGTATTCGATCACGCCGAAACGCACCGTCAACGGCAGGTTTTCGGGCCACACCTCACGCACGGCCCTGAGCGTCTCGAGCAGGAAGCGGGCGCGGTTGGCGGCGCTGCCGCCGTAGAGGTCGTCGCGCTGGTTCGAGTGTTCGGAGAAGAAGGTCTGCGCAAGGTAGCCGTGCGCGAAGTGCAGCTCCAGCCATTCGAAGCCGGCCTCGACGGCGCGGCGCGCGGTGTCGACGAAGTTCTGGCGTACGCGCGCGATGTCGTCGAGCGTCATCGCCTTGGGCACCTTCGGCAGGTTGGCGCCAAAGGCGATGGCGGACGGCGCGATCGTTTGCCAGCCGCGCGCGTCGCTGTCGGCGATATGGTCGTCGCCTTCCCATGGCCGGTTGGCGCTGGCCTTGCGGCCGGCATGGGCGATCTGGATGCCCGGCACGGCGCCGGCGGCCTTGATGGCGCGCACGATCGGCACGAACGCCTGTGCCTGTTCGTCGTTCCACAGTCCGGTGCAGCCCGGCGTGATGCGTCCCTCGGGCGCGACGGCGGTGGCCTCGACGATCACCAGTCCGGCGCCGCCGCGCGCGATGCTGGCGTAGTGCGACAGGTGCCAGTCGGTGGGAATGCCGTCAATGGCGGAATACTGGCACATCGGCGGCACCGCGATACGGTTGCGCAGGGTGACGTCTTTCAGGCTGTAGGGCTGGAATAGGGCGGACATGGTTTCCTTTTTTAAAAAAGTGGCTCAGTGAGAAGATCGATATTTCGAAAATATACGAACAATGGAAGAAGTATAGCGCAAGGTGTATGATTCTGCTCATGCGTCCCTACAAACATCCCACCCCCGACGAATTCGTGCTTGAACGCGTGCTGTACGCGCTCAGTGACTCGATACGCCTGGAAATCGTCCGGCATCTGGCGCAAGTGGACGGCGCCACCTGCGGCGAGCTCGACGGCGGCCGCCCTAAATCGACCGTATCGCACCATTTCAAGGTGCTGCGCGACGCCGGGCTGGTGCACACGGAAACGGCGGGCACCGCCCACATGAACACGCTGCGCCGCGCCGACATCGACGGCCGCTTTCCCGGCCTGCTGGCGGCGGTGCTGGCGCAGCCGCCGCTAAGCTGATCCAATCTCGCTCATTTTAATCCGATGGTTCACGCCCCGACCAGGCAGTCGCCGGCGCGCAGCCGGTCGACGTGGACATCCTGCGCCAGCACGTCCTTCGGCGGGCATAGCTCGCCGCAAATTGTCACCACGTCGCCGGCAAGGGCCGGACGGGCGAATGGATAGGGCCACCGCTCGCGCGGCACGATCGAGAACGCATGATTGTGTTGCCACGATACGGGCAGGCGGAAGTGGTGGGAGCCGCCGCGCAGGATGGCAAAGTTTTTGCCGTGCGTGGTCTTGATGTCGATCACCTCGCTGACGTACACGCCACAATCGGCGCTGATAAAGCGGCCGCACTCGAAGATCAGCTGGAAGCCGGGCTTGAACTGGTCCATCAATCCCGCCAAGCCGGTGCAGAACAGCGGCCAGTCGAACTGGCGCGCCGGCTCGGCGTAGGTGACGCCGATGCCGCCGCCGACGTTAAGCCACGCGAAGTCGATCCGATAGGTATCCTGCCACGCCTGCGCCAGTGCGAGATTGTGCCGCACTGATAATGATTCGCATTCACTGTTGAGCGGATTGCGCCCGTTGCATGTGATGCGCGGAGACCGCATCTTTGTGGGATGCGGCGCCGCGCGGCTACTGACATGTTTTTTTTACAGATGGCGCCGGCTTACCACCGGCGGTTATAGCTGACACTCAACGCCGCGCCGGTGGCCGGCAAACGGCTGGTATTGTTGCTGTTGCGCATAAGCTGGCTGTAGGCGGGCAGATAGTAGCGGTCCAACAGGTTTTCGATGCCGACCGTGACGGTGTCGCGGGTCGTCCATTGCAGGCGCGCGATCAGGTCGACCGTGGTGTAGCTCGACACATCGCGCCGGCCAAAGCTGGTCAGGCCGTTCAGGCGCGAATCGCGGGCGCCGAAGTGGGTCGCCTGCAGGCGGGCGCTCCAGAGGCCGCCGGGCTTGTACTGCGCATAGGCGGTGACCTTGGTCGGCGGAATGCGGTAGCCGGTCATGGTCTGGTCCGAGCTGCCGCCCTGCGGCGTCTCGCGGCCCGACATCGCCGTCAACGTCGCGCCGCCGCCCCACGGGCTGGACTGCGGCAGGTAGTCGACGCTCGCTTCCAGGCCGCGAATCTTCTCGGCGGTGCGGGTCAGTATCAGGCCGTTGTTAAAGCTTTGCACGTCGCCCAGCTTGGAGGTCGTGTAGAACACCGCCAGCGCGCCGCTGACCTCGCCGACGCCGCCGCGCCAGCCCAGCTCGTAGTTATTGGTCTTGACCGGCTCCAGCGAGGACGACGCCAGGTTGAACGCCGGCGTGGCGTTGCGGATTTGCAGGCCCATGTCCGGTAGTTGGAAGCCCTGGCTGAACGAGGCGTACAGTTCCTGGCCGGCGACCGGTTTGAAGACGGCGCCGAGATTGCTCATCCAGGCGTCGTACGACAGTTTTCCGCCGCGCACCTGCTGCGGGTTGGCGAAGCGGATTTGCGACAGCGGCACGAAGTCGTCGAAGCGTGCGCGCGCATGTTCGTAGCGCAGGCCGCCCTCGAACGACCATTCCTGGTTGAGTTTGTACTGCGCCTGGCCGAAGCCGCCGATGCTGCGCGTCGTCAGCGGCGGCATGTACAGCATCGTTCGGCTCGGCTGGAACACCTTGCCGCCGCTGGCGTCGTAGGCGGCGGCGTTGAAAAAGTCGTCCGGCATGTCGCTGCGCTCCTGGTTGAAGTCCAGGCCCCACAGCAGTTTCAGGTTGGCCGCCAGCGGGGTGTCGACGGTGGCGCGGCCGCCCCAGACTTCCGAGTTTTGCATTACCTGGTCGACGTTGTTGCCGCGCGTCGACACGGCGCGGGCGTCGAACGGGGTGAAGCGGGTGAAGTAATCGCGGTAGTACAGCTGGGTCGACAGCGCGCTGCCGGCGACATCCTGGTGTTGGTAGCTCGCGCTGAGCAAGGTGTTGCGCAACTGGTTCTGGTCGTCCAGGCGCAGGCCGTCGACCGGGCGCGCCACGGCGCTGCCGGCCGGCAGGCGCGCCACCGACGGATCGGAGCCGTAGTCGCTGTCCTGCTCGGCGACATAGCGGCTGGCGGCAAACTGCACGCGCTGGTCGCGGTCGATGCGGAAACCGACCTTGCCGCCGAAGGTGTAGTTGTCGCTGTCGAACAGGTCGCCCTGGCTCGGTTCGGGCGCGATGCGCTTGCCCTTGCCGTCGTACGAGGCGCCGATGTGCTGCAGGCCGACATTGACGGCGTAATCGACCGCGCCGCTGGCGCCCGACATGTAGTGGCTGACCTCGCCGCCCAGGCCGTCGCTGCCGAGGCGCGACAGCGGCGAGCGCAGCGAGAAGGCGGTTTCGGCGTACGGCGCGCCCCCGGCCGGGCGCGTGGTGATGGCGATGATGCCGCCGCTGGCGCCGGACCCGTAGATCGCGCTGCTGCCGCGCAGCACTTCGACCTTGTCGATGCTGGCCAGGTTCAGCGCCGCCATGTTGCGCGCCGAATCGCGGTTGGTGTTGAGGGGGATGCCGTCGACCAGGACCAGCGAGTTGCGCCCGCGCAGGGTCTGGCCGTAGTCGGTGATGGTGCGGCTCGAATCGGCCATGCCGGGGACGGCCTTGCTGAGCACGGTGGCCAGGCTGTCGGAGGCCTGGCGCAGCTCGTCGAGCTCGTCGCGTTCGATGACGGTGCTTTGGCGGGTCGGACGGATCAAGGTGCTGTTGGTGCGCTGCGCGCTCACTTCGACGGCGGGCATTTCGACCACGGCAATGTCGGTGCGGGCAGTCCGGCCAGCGGGGGCGGACGCAGCCGCCGCCGGTGCGGCTACGGCGGCCGATGCGACGGCGGCCGGTTTGAGCGTAAAGCCGCCGCCGGTAAGGCGCTGCGCCTGCAGGCCGCTGCCTTTCAGCAACTGCGAAAAACCGTCGTCGACCGATACGGTCGCGCGCAGGCCGCTACTGGTCTTGCCGTCCAACAGCGCGGCATCGAACGACAGCGCCACGCCCGCGCGGGCGGCAAAGCGCGACAGCGCCGGACCCAGCGGGCCGGCGGCAATATCGTAGGACTGGACGGCGTCGGCCGGCGCCTGTGCCTGGGCAAGCGGCGCCAACGCGGCCGCCGACAACACGGCGGCGGCATAGGTGATTGCCACCGACAACGCGGTGCGCCGGAAGACGGCCTTGCCGGCGGTTCGCGAGGTTTGCTGCTGATGACTCATTACTGGCCTTTCGCTGATCAAATGTGGTGTTCTTATTTGATATGTCGAACGAGATCGCGGAAAGGCTCAATTATTTTTGGATTTTTTTAAATATTTTTCAGGCCGGCCCATCAGGCCGGCCCGACGGTTGCCCAGAAACGGGTCACATAGCGCAGCTTGACCGGCTGGGTTTGCTCGAGGAGCGACAAGGTCAGGTCGGTGTCCGTCAGCGAGAACGCGCCCGACACCGCAAGTCCGGCGACGGCCGGCGCGCAGCGCAGCGTGCCGGGTCGGTAGCGGTTCAGCTCGGCGACGAAGCGCGCCAACGGCATGCGGTCGGCGATCAGCATGCCGTGCTGCCAGGCGATCGCGGCCTCGTCGGCCTCCGAGGACGGCTCGACGCGCGCGCGGGAAAACACCGACTGGCGGCCGGCCGCAATGACGGCGGCGGCCGCTGGTGCGTCGCGCGGCCGCAGCTCGACCGCGCCCTCGAACACCGACACCTGGCTGCGCTGGTCGAGCTGGCGCACGACGAAGCGGGTGCCGAGCGCGCGGATCGCCCCTTCGCCGACGCCGACCAGGAACGGGCGTGGCGGGCGGGCGCCGTCCCTGGCGGTGGTGATGAGAATCTCGCCGCGGCGCAAGTGGACCATGCGGCGCGCGCGATCGTAAGCGACGTCGATGTGGGTATCGGTGTTCAGCGTGATCCGGGTGCCGTCGTCGAGCACGATGTCGCGGCGTCCGCCGGTCGCCGTGCGGAAGCCGCCGGCGTCGGGCCAGGGGGCGTTGCGGTAGGCCATCCAGCCGATCGGCCCGGCCACCAGCAGCGCCGCCACCAGCTTGACGGCGCCGCGCCGCTCGCGCGTCGACATGGTCTTGAGCGCAGTGGCGCCGGAGGGCGGCAAGGCGCCGAACTTGCCCATCAACGCGGTCGCTTTTTCCCACGCCAGCTCGTGCTCGGTACTACGCTGGCGCCATGCGTCGAGCTGCGCGCGTTCTTGCTGGCTCAGCGGACCGTCGTGCAATTCCATCAGCCAGGTGGCCGCCTCGG
Organism: Duganella sp. AC237; assembly: GCF_979254035.1. NCBI lineage: Bacteria > Pseudomonadati > Pseudomonadota > Betaproteobacteria > Burkholderiales > Oxalobacteraceae > Duganella > Duganella sp. AC237. The sequence continues at coordinate 3,228,457 of NZ_CEEDEW010000003.1, forward strand.
TCAGGATCTGTTTTGAAATCGCCGCCCGGTCGGGCGGGGCGGGCCGCAAGCCCACCTTCACGCGACGCCCGTCACAATGCTGCCAGGCAGCGACGGAAGGCCAGCACCATGTGGCGCTTGACCGTGCTCAGCGACAAGTTCAGCAGCGCGCAGATCTCGGCGTAGCTCAGGCCGTCGAGCTGGGCCAGCAGGAACACCTGCCGGGCTTTGTTAGGCAGGCGGTCGAGGATGTTATCGATTTCGGTCAGCGTCTCAAGCACGGCCAGACGATCCTCCGGCGACGGCTGGACGGCCTCGGGCTGCGTGGCCAGCGCCTCCAGATAGGCGTTTTCAAGTTTCCTGCGGCGCAGATGGCTGACCATCAGTCCCTTGGCGACGGCGGTCAGATAGGCGCGCGGCTCGCGCAAATCCTGCGGCAGGCGCGCCGTCAGCAGCCGCACAAAGGTATCCTGGGCCAACTCGGCGCCCAGATTGCGGCAATTGAGCTTATGGCCCAGCCAAGTGGCAAGCCAGCCGTGATGCTCGTTATAGAGCGTGCCTATTTGTCGATGCGCGTCAGCGTTGGACATGCTTGTTTCCGTTCAGCGGAGGGCCAGACATCAAAATCTTAATGAGAATTATTCTCACTATAACGTGAGTTGTCTGGTTTAGCAACTTTCCGCCGCACGCCAGCGCGCTAGCTGGGGTCAAGTCTAACATTCGTGCACGATCTCATCCTAAGCGCCGTCGACGCCCCCATTTTTTTTCCAGCGCGGCGACTGCACGGCTCACGGTCTGGGCAGATACGCCAAAATGGGCGGCAATTTGATTCATAGAAAAGGCCGTCGACCGATACGCCTGCGCCATGGCCATATCGCGAGGCGAAAATCTCAGCTGATACTCATCAAGCGACATCGCCAGCGCACGCCTTTGCGTTCTGACAACCTCTTCCGACACGAGCTCCTCGACCGATTTCCGATGCTCTGCGATAAACGCCTCGTCGCCAAGAATACATTGAAACGAAACATTCTCTAACGGGTTTGCCGCGCCAATTCCCGCCATCACGAAGTTTCGATAGGCATCGATGGCCGTTGGGTGGTCAGGGCCAAAGCCGGCCAGCAGCCAGTCTTGCGTGAGCCAGGAGGGGGGGCGGCCGCTTGCTCAACATGGCGCGGTAGCTGCTCCATTCCCAGTTCTCTGGCGAATCGACAATGCCGGCGCGGACGGGATTCAAGACGATGTAGCGCGCCAGCTCGTGTAGATAGCTCTCCTTCTGCACGAGGACGGCGTGGTAGCGGCCTTGCATCACATGCCCGGCCAAGTCGTGGCGGCGATTGAAACGTTGGGAATACGCGCTGTTTAGTTGACGCATGCCTTGCCCGAGATTGCCTTCGGGCGTCTCGATGAGTAAATGGAAGTGGTTCGTCATGAGGCAAAACGCATGGACCATAAAATGAAACCGTTTGCACATCCGTTCAGCTTCCTCAAGCCATGCGCGACGATCTGTCCGGTCGCGAAAGATGCTCTCACGTCGGTTGCCACGGCAAGTGACGTGATAGAGTGCGCCGGGAAATTCTAGTCTAAGTGGTCGGGCCATCGCCTCAATCTAGCAGGCGAGCATCGAGCGTTGCTGATCGAACGCAAAAGTAGTTCGCGCCCGGTCCAGTAATGTCACATCGCGAACATGAGAGGCTGAGGTCGTGTACGAATGTTAGACTTGACCCCCGTGTGGGTAGTTAGCGGCCAGCCGGGTTGCAGGTGTCCGGAGAATGCGGTCGGCAGCGGGCCGTCCCGCCGCCGGGCAGCCGCACGACATAGCTGGTGCCGTAGCCGTTGCCCGGCACCTCGAAATCGGTGGAGACCATTTGCGCGCCGCTGGCGAAGGCGGCGTTGGCGCGCTCCAGGCTGTTGATCTTGGCCTCGTGGGTTTCGATGTCGGTGCGGGTGCGGATCAGGTAGCCTTCCTGCACATAGCGTTTGATCTCGGCTGACCTTAGCAGGGCGTTGTCGTACATCAGAAAGGCGGCGTGCTCCTCGCCGGGCTGCGCGCGCAGGAAGGCCATGCGGCCGCGCAAGGATGGGTGGCCCTTCAGATAGTCGGCGGTCGTGCCCGGGCCGTTGGCGGTTAGTATCATGAACACCACCTTGCCGCGCGCGTCGCCCAAGGTCGGCCAGTTGCCGGCGCGGACCGCCTGGTTCAGCGTCGGGTAGTCGCCCCGCACGTCGTCCGGCGTGATGATGCGCTCCCGGCCCATCACCTCGACCAGCTCGCGGTCGAGATCGTCAAATAGCGCCGGCGTGAACGGCACGGTGCGCGTGGCGCCCGGCAGGATGGGCATGTCCTGGTTCTTCGCTTCGATCAGAAGGAACAGCGGCACGTGGCGCGGATGCGCCTCCGACCACGCGCGCACTTGTTGCAAACAGAGCCGCAGCGTGGGACAGCTGCTGCGGAAATCGATGTCCGGAATGTGCAGCACCTTGAAGCCGGGCTTGTCGAGGCCGGTATCGTCGAACGGCAGCAGATCGGTGACACCGCGTTCGCGCAGCATCCGATAGGCGACCGGGGAAGAGTACAGGCCGCCCGCGGGATCGGGATTGATGTCGATCTCGAGGCTGCGCACGCCCATGTCGAGCTGTGCTGCCAGGCCGGGATGCGCATACTTCAACATCTCGCCGGGGATCATCGGATTCGGATGCTCCTCCGTGAACAGCGCGCGCGCGGCCGGCGACATGCGGTCGATGACGGTGTCCAGGGTCTTGCCCAGCTTTTCCTCGAACAGCGCCGAGACGTGCGGGTCCAGTCCCTGGCTGTAGCTGTTGTGGGTGCCCAGCACCTGGACCTGGTTGATGCGCAGCGTGTCCGGCAGGTCGGGCGCGTCGACGGGTGCGACGGCTGCGGCGACCACACCCCCGCTTAGCAAGCACAGCAGCGCGGCCAGTATCAATAGTTTCGTATTCATGCCCGCTCCCTAGAAATTGTATTTGGCGAATACGCCAACCGTGCGGTAGGCGTTCGGCGTGGTGTAGTGCAGCAGCCCGAGCGGGCCGTATTGCTGCCAGCCGGTCGAGTAGTAGCGGTTGAACAGATTGCGCCCGTAAACGCCGTATTCGATGGCGCTGTCGTCCGGCGACAGCGTGACGCGCGCATTGGCCAACGCATAGCCCGGCACGCGGGAATAGGCCGGTTGGCCCACGACGGTCCACAGCTCGCTGCGGACGGACAAGTCCATGTGCGCCTTGAGCAGCAGCCTGGCGCCGACGGAAGTCTGGTAGTCGAGCCCGAGGTTGCCGGCCCAGCGCGGCGCGTTGCTTAGACGGCTGCCGGTGTAGCTGGTCTTGGCGTCGTAGACGTAGTCGGTGTATTTTCCGTTGGTGTAGTTCAGCGAGCCGCTCAAGGTCAGCGCCGGCGCCGCGCGCCACGTCACGCCGACTTCCGCGCCGGTGCTGCGCAGCGCGCCGGCGTTGCCGATCACCGCCTGCAAGGTCGGATTGCCCGGAATCATGGTCATCAACGTGGTCTGGAAATCCGTGAACTTTTCGGCGAACACATTGGCGTTGAGCCTGAGCGTACGGCCCAACAGCTCCGATTTGACGCCCAGCTCGAAGCTCTTCACCGTTTCGTCGCGGTAGGGATTGTATTTATTGCCGACGAACGCCACGCCGCCCGGTTTGTAGCCCGTGGTGTAGTTGGCGTAGACCATCACGTCCTTGGACAGCTTGTACTGCGGCGACAGGCGGTACGAGAAATTGTTCCCACTGACCGTGCCTGCCGGATAAAGCGGTGGCGCGCTGGTTGCCGCGAAGGTGTTTTTGACGCCGGTGATCGGTTCGCTCGGCAGGTCGATATAGCTCAGGGATTGGCTGTTGCGGTCGCGCGTGTAGCGCGCGCCCACGCCGATGCTGGCCTGGGGCGTGAGGTTGAACTTCAACTGGCCGAAGGCCGCCGTGGTGACATTACGGGCGTCGAACAGCGAGGCGTTGCCGTTGCGGCCGATGGCGCCGGTCAGCGTGTACAGCTGGGTCAGCGGCACGCCGGAAGGGGAGATCAGTGGTGCGCCGAGCGTCGCCCATTGCAACTGCGTCTGCTCGGCGTCGAGCTTGTTGTAGAACAGGCCGCCGACGTACTCGATGAAGCGCTCGCCGCCCGACGCCACGCGGATCTCCTGGCTGTACTTGGACGTGTCGAGCGCGCCCCGGTTGTAGGGGACGTAGGCATAGATATTGTGCGGCACCAGATTGGCCGGGGTATCGCTGTCGAAGGTCGAGCCGCGATAGGCGGTGATCGAGGTTAGCGTCGCGTCGCCCAGCTTGTAGCGCAGGCGCAGCGACGTGCCCCATTCCTCGGTGGTCAGCTGGCCAAACGAGGCGTCGGCGTTGTCGGCGTTTTGCGGACCGGGCGTGACGCCGGCGGCAAGCTGCGCGGCGGTGACGGCGGCCGGCGCGCCGGAGACGGCGGTGCGGATGTTGCTGTCCCAGTGACGTTGGTAGTCGTTCGACAGGATCACTTCCAGATCGCTGCCCGGGTTGAACAGCAGGCGCGCCCGGTAGCCGTGCTCCTTGACCTCGCCCAGCTTGCGGCGCAAGGTGGTGTAGGTGCCATAACCGTCCTGGCCCTGGTCGAAGGCCGAGATGCGCAACGCGGCGCTGTCGCCCAGCGGCGCGTTGACGGTGGCGTTGACAAGGTGGTCGCGGCGCTGGCCGTAGCTGACGCCGGCGTTGGCGGACCAGCGTTTGAGCTCGGGTTTTTCGGTCGTCACCGAGATCACGCCGGAGGTGGCGTTTTTGCCGAACAAGGTGCCTTGCGGCCCCATCAACACGTCGACGCGCTGGATGTCCACCAGGCCGATCAGGCCGTTGGCGCGCTGCGCGTCCATCACCACATCGTCGACCACCACGCTCACCGACTTGGCGTTGGAAAAATCGAACGATTGGCTGCCCACGCCACGAATTTGGAACGCCGCGCCCTGGGTCGGGTCGTACTGCAGGCCGGGCACCAGATATTGCAGGTCGGTCACGGACTGGTAGCCGGAGTCCTCCAGCGCCTTGCCGCTGACGGCGGTCACGGCGATCGGCACGGTTTGCAGGTTTTCGCTGCGGCGCTGCGCGGTGACGATCACCGGCGCCAACTCGGCGGACGGGGCGGCGCGGTTGGCGTCGGTTTCGGCCGCGTAGGCGCTGCCGCAGGCGGCGGCGCACAGCAGCATCGCGCCGCGATAAGAGGAGGTCGTAGTCATGCTTTCCCTGGAGGTATAGGTGTGTGAAAGCCATGACTGTAACAGCCGATTGTGACCACTAAATTACAAATGGTCGATAAATATCAACTTCAAAACTATATAAAAATACGATTGGTCGAACTCTCATCGATCTCCGAGGTAGCCGAGGAGCCGTCGGTACACGGGCACGAACCCGTCTTTTTGCGCGAGGGGAAGGGTGCAGGTATAGCCGATCAAGCCGACCGAGGCAATCTGCGCCGCCAGCATATCGATGCCGGGAAGCGTGGGCGACACGCGGCGCAGGATCTTGACCAGGTTGATGCCCCGGCGGCGGCGCATGTCTGCCGCGCTCGGGGCAAGCCTGGGCATGCGCGCCGCCGCGATGGCCAGCGCAAAGGTCGCGCGGCCGACATCGAGGCCATGGTCGCCAAGATTGTTCATGCGGTCTGGGGCGGCGGTCAGATCGCCCGACAGCGCGCCTTCGTCGACCGCGCGCAGCACGTGCGAAATGATGAATTCCAGTCCGGCGACGACCAGATCCTGCTGGGTCGCGAAGCGGTAAATCAGCGTTGTATGCGGCACGCCGGCCTCGGCCGCGATGGCGCGGTGGGTCAGGGCCCCCACGCCGCGCTCGGTGAGCGCGATGGCGCAGGCGCGCGCGGCCTTGCCCGGCCAGTCGGCGGGCACGTCGACCCCGTGGCCGACGGCGACCTCGCCTTCGCGGTAATCCAGTTCATCGAACAAGGCTGCGAAGATGGCGTCGTCTTCGGCGGTGGTCGCTGCCGACGCGGAAACGCCGGAGAACAGCCGACGCAGACACAGGCGCCGCAGCATCCGGTAGGCCGGCTGTTGGTCGAGGCTGATGCTGAAGGCGAGTTCGTCGACAAAGTATCCGCCCAGCCAGCCGCTGTCGGTCAAGGCTGTCGACAGGCCCGCGCGGGCGCCGAGCTGGGCCCAGAAGCCCATGCGCTCGTCCAGCCATGGCGAGAACGCGGCGCGCAGTGGTTCGTCCCAGCCGCCACTCTGGAGTATCTCCAGGAACAGCAGCGAGAAGTCGCGGTGGCGCACCGCCAGTTCCTGCAAGATGGTATCGGCCAGATCGGCCGCCAATGCGGGGCTCAAAGTATCCAGCTTTGCCAGCGTGGCGCGCCAGCCGGCGAAGACGCCCTGTTCCTTGGCGTGGGCGGTGCGGCACACGGCCGCGACGACATCGGCGCGCGTCCCGTAGTGGTTGCTCAGCACGGTGACCGAGACGTTCAGGCTTTCCGCCAGCGGCCGCAGCGCGAGTCCCGCCCAGCCGTCTTGCGCGACGATGCCGCAGGCGGCGGCCAGTAAATCGCTATCCTTTGGCGCCTTGCCGCGCTTACCTGCAGTTGGTGCTGTCAATTTATTTCCCGGGTGTTGAACGCGACGAGTAAGTGTCGATCATAACTGATCGGGAGCGCGCGCTTGGTCATCAGGCCGTCATTCTTCCACCCTAGACTTAGCGCTCCACAATTTTTTTGAGCACCAGTCAAATGAAGAAACCAGGCGAAATCACTTCCCCGACAACCTCCGTCGAACCGGCCGCCGCGCCAAAGCCGCAGCGCCGCGCCTTGCTGAAAATGGGCCTGGCGTCGGCGTCGGGCCTGTCCGTCGGCGGCTTGCTGGCGGGTTGCGGCGGAGGCAATAGCGACATCGGCAACACCGGCAACGGCGGTGGCACCGCGCCCGTCGTCGTGCCGCCGAGCACGCAGATTTCCAGTTTCGCCCTGGCCGTCTTGCCGGACACCCAGTTCTATTCGCGTTACGCGACCTCGTCGGAAAGCAATCAATATCAGCGCCACTATGGCAACGAGCCGTTCGCCGCGCAGACCAACTGGGTGGCGCGCAACGCCGCCGCGTTGAACATCCCGTTCCTGATCCACTTGGGCGACGTGGTCGACCAGGTCGGCAAGCCGGAGCAGTGGAAGGTGGCCGACAGCGCCATGCAGGTGCTGGAAGTGGCCAAGCTGCCGTACTCCATCCTGGCCGGCAACCACGACGTCGTGAACGACCTGGACTACAACGGCGACCAGACCAAGGGCACCGACACCCAGCGCGTGCTGGCCAACGAGCCGTATCTGCAATGGTTCGGCACCCGCCGCGCGCAACGCCAGGCCACCTTTGGCGGTCGCGACAGCACCGGCTTCCACGAGTACCACATCTTCACCGCGCAGGAGCAAAAGTTCATGGTGCTGTCGCTGTCGTGGCGCATCTCGGACGCCGGCATCGCCTGGGCGCGCAAGGTGATGGCCGACAATCCGACCTTGCCGGTGATCCTGGTCAACCACCAACTGCTGAACATCGCGGCCGACGCGCTCAGCCCGCTGGAGACCGACTACGGCAAGATGCTGTGGGAAAAACTGATCCGCGACAACGATCAGATCTTCATGACATTGAACGGCCACCACCACGGCGCCGCGCGCCTGACCAAGACCAATAACTTCGGTAACGCGGTCGAGGAAATGGTGGTCGACTACCAGATGGACTACCAGGGCGGCAACGGCTTGATGCGCCTGTACGAATTCGACCTGACCAACAACCAGATCAAGGTGCTGTCGTTCTCGCCGTGGGTGCCGATGAAGCCGGCCGACACGCTCAACGCCTTCGACCGCGCCGTGCTCACCGAGCCGAACGAAGCGTTCACCATCAACCTCAACTTCGCCAAGCGCTTTGCGCGCTTCAACGCCACCTTCGGCACCGGCAAGGCGACGGTGGCGTCGTCGCTGGTGGAGCAGGCCAAGGCGCTGGTGCTCAAGGGTTATACGGAACCGGCCGTGGTGGTGGCGGCCGCGCCGAAAGACGCGGACGATTATCCAAAAGTGGCGTCGACCGTGGCGCACTGGCGCTTCTACGGCGGCGCCGAAGGCGCGGCGGTGGCGCCCGGCACCCGCATCGCCGACGTCACCGGCGCCAACCCGTTGACGCGCGACGCGCTCAACAAGGGCGGCATCGTCGGCGCCGAGGCCGGCGATATCGTCTGGAGCAGCGACCGCCACCGCCTGTCGTCGGCGCCCGGGTCGGTCAGCTTCATCAACACCGACAAGAACACGCCGCGCCTGAGCTATTTCGTCACCGACCCGACGGCCGCGATCAACGCCCAGACCTTCGCCAAGACCGGCTACACGATCGAAGCCTTCGTCAAGATCAACCAGGCGTGGGACAAGACCAGGCATGCGTGGATGAACATCATGACGCGCGACGGCAAGCGCGGCAGCCTGGCCGGCTTCGACGGCGGCGATCCGGAATCGCCGCCGCTGCTGTTCGCCATCTCCAGCCTGCGCGAAGTGCAATGGGAAGTGGTGCCGGACGTGGTGGGCGCGCGTGGCGGCCTGGCCAGCTGGTCGGGCGAGATCATCGCCGGCACGTGGGTGCACATCGCCATCGTCAACGATCCGGTCACGCACGACACGGTGATGTATGTGGAAGGCGCGCCGGTGCTGCGTAACAGCAGCAATGTCGTCGGCCTGGCGACGCTGTCGGCGACGTCGCAATGGGTGGTGGGCGGCGGCTCGTGGGATGGCGCGCGCGCCGACGGCTTCTTCGGCAACATCGGCGAGGTGCGGGTGGCGGCGGCCGCGCTGCCGGCCGCGCAGTGGCTGACGGCGCGACGGTAATGAGTTGAACCAGGCAATCGTCTAAAACACGTAGGGCGGATTAGCGAAGCGTAATCCGCCATGCCTGCGCCGTCGGCGGCGCATAGATGGCGGATTACGGCGTTCCGCCTAATCCGCACTACGTGTTTTCTCACAAATCCGCCAATGTGGCGCGCGTGTGCGCGGCCTGCTTCTTCAGCGCCTCCAGTGCTGGTTTGTCCATGCGTTTGAGTTGCAGATACACCATGTTAAGCCGGTTGTTTTTGCCCAGCGACGCCCGATTGCGCTCAAAAAAATCCCAGTACATCGCGTTGTAGGGGCAGGCCTTCTCGCCGACGCGCGCCTTCTTGTCGTAATGGCAGCCCTTGCAATAATCGCTCATGCGGTCGATATACGCCGCGCTCGATACATACGGCTTGGTGGCCAGCAAACCGCCATCCGCATACTGGCTCATGCCCAGCGTATTCGGCAACTCCACCCACTCGAAGGCGTCGATGTAGACCCCCAGATACCACTGATGCAGTTCGTATGGCGACAGCCCGGCCAGCAAGGCGAAATTACCGATGACCATCAGCCGGTTGATATGGTGGCTGTGCGCGTGCTCCAGCGACTGGCCGATCGCGGTTGCCATGCAGCGCATGCGCGTCTCGCCGGACCAGAACCAGTGCGGCAGCGGCGTCGTGTGGTCGAAGGCGTTGAGCCGGTCGTAACCCGGCATGCGGTGCCAGTAGACGCCGCGCACGTATTCGCGCCAGCCCAGTATCTGGCGGATGTAGCCCTCGGCCGATGCCAGCGGCACGGCGCCATCGCGCCACGCCGCCTCGACCCGTTCGATCACGGTGCGCGGATCGAGCATCTTGCTGTTCATCGCGAACGACAGCAGCGAGTGGAACAGGCGCCAGGCCTTGAAGCTCATCGCGTCCTGGAACTGGCCGAAATGCGGCAACGCGTGTTTGACGAAACGCTCCAGCTGTTCGAGCGCCTCGTCGCGGTTCAGCGGCCAACCGAAACCGCCGGCGTTCGGCTGGCCGAAGCTGCGCGCGCCGGCGGCCTGTATCGTGTTCCATAATTCGCTGTGGTCGTGGCGGCCGCGCAGGTCGGCCGGCTCCCACGGCATGCCTTTCCAGGCTTCGCGGTTGTCGTGGTCGAAGTTCCACTGGCCGCCTGCGGGCTTGCCGGTTTCCGATACCAGTACTTTATGGCGCAGCCGCATGTGGCGGTAGAAGCGCTCCATCAGCCAGTTGTCGTGGCCTTCGAACAGTGCCGCCGCCTCGTCGCGGGCGGTGTAGAAATGCTCGGTGTCGTCCATCGCGGCCGGAATGGCCAGGCCGGCCGCGTAGTCGGCCAGCTGGCGGTCAAGCCGGTACTCGTCCGGCGCCTGCCAGCGGAACGCCGCCGCGCCGTAGTGCGCGATCAGATGATCGAGATTGGCGGGAAAGGATTGACGGTTGTCGGGATCGTCGATCGCCAGGTAGTGGACGCGGTGGCCGTCGTCCCGCAGCCGCCGCGCCAAATCGCGCATGGCGGCAAAGATGGCGATGATCTTTTGCGCGTGGTGCAGCACGTAGTCGGTTTCCTGGCGCACTTCCATCATCACGAAGACCACGTCGTCGCTTGGCTGCGAGAACCAGCTGTGCCGGCAGTTGAGCTGGTCGCCCAGAATCAGCTTCAGCGTTGGTTGATCTGGCGTCGTCATGCGTCGCTCCACAGGCGTTGATAAGTGCCGTCCGGGTCGTGGACGCGCGCCTGCCGCTCCGGGTCGAAGCGCCGGCCGCCGCGCGGGTCGGTGCCGCGGCCGGCGATGTAAAGCCAGTTGCCCTGATTCGAATAGACATCGTAGTCGATCAACTGCGCTTCGAACCAGGCCGCGCCGGCGCGCCAGTCGCATTCCAGTTCGTAGATCAGGTAGCTGGCGACGATCTGGCGCATCCGGTTCGACAGGAAGCCGGTGGCCGCCAGTTCGCGCATGCCGGCGTCGACCAATGGCTGGCCGGTTCGGCCTTCACGCCAACGCAGCATCTTTTCATCGTCGTGCGCCGGCTGTGCGGGTAGCGTCGCCAGCAAGCCGCGTTTGCGGTACAGCGCCGCTCCATGCTTCAGATGAAGGAAGCGGAAGTGATCGCGCCACAGTAGCTCGAATCGTATCCAGTAGCTGCTGTCGGTTGCCCCGTTTTGCTCCTCGTAGGCGCGTAACCTGGTGTCGATGGTGCGTGCCGAGACGGCGCCGCTCCAGAGCCAGCGCGAAAATCCGGTTGAAAAGTCGGCGCCGTTGAGTTGGTCGCGGGTGGTCTTGTAAGTGTGGGGCAGGTTGCCGCTGAAGTAGCGGGCGAGGTGCGCGGTCGCCGAGGCCTCGCCACCGCCGGTGCCTGCCTCGCCCAACGCGGCGCCGGTTGGCGCGTGGTCCGGTGGTGGCGGGATGATGGCCGGAGCGGACAACGGTGCGACCGGGCGCGCAGGCGATTTTTCGACCGCGCGGCGAAATTCCGTAAACTGGTTCGGCATGTCGGCGGGTGCGAAGGGCAAACCAGCCGGGTCGAGCATGGTGGATTGCCAGTGCGTCCGGACGTCGATGCCGGCCTTGCGCAGCGCTGCCACCTCGGCCATTTCCTCGGGGGCGGCGATGTCTTCGCAGATGATGGCGGTGGCGCCGGTCTCACGGACCAGCCGGGGCAAGGCGTCGGCCGGCGGGCCGTCGAGCGCCAGCAGGCGGCTGCCGGCCTTGGACAGTGTTTGCTGTAGCTCCTGTAATGCCGAGGCGAGGAGCACCCGTCGGTGCGCTCCGACGCGCTCGAAGCCCCACGCGGTGCCGGTCGCAGGTGGCATGCAGAACACCGGCAGCAGCCGCGTCGCCCGCGCGCATGCCTGTCGCAGGGCTGGATTGTCGGACAGGCGCAGGTCGTTGCGGAACCAGTAGAGCAGGGTGTTTGGCGGGGAGATCATGGTGCGAGCCACATTAGAGGAAGACTATCCGGTCGTCCAGTGCGCACGTTGCGGTCCGCGTGCAAAAATGGTTCAATGGCGGTTCAGTGAATCTAGTTGGAGTAACAGCGATGTTGGAAACCCCGAGCAAACCGGCAATTCGGCTGAGTTCTCAAAAACTCAGGTTGAGCAAATGGACGGCCGTTACGCCAGCCGATAAAGAAAAGCACTTTATGGTGGTGGAGGTGGTCGAGCCTTCCGAAGAGGGCGGCGCGGTGGTCGATATCGTGCTGGAGGCAGTGCACTCGCGCCGCCGGCAAACCATGCCGTGGCGCGAACTGGCCGATGGCGCCAAATGGCGCCAGGGCTGGCTTTAAGATGGATGATGACTGTGAAAGTTCAGGCGCGGCCCAATACCGCCGCTGCCGCCATCAACTCATCGATCAGTGCCAAGGAGCTTTTCCCCGACAGCGAATGCGGGTCGAATTCCGCCGTCGCCGAGTAGCGCAGCAACGTGCCCGGATTGAGCTTGTTCAAATTGGTCTGCCCCATGGTCCAGCCGGAGTAGCGCCGTTCGCAGATTTCCTCGTAATGCAGCAGCACCACGTCGGTATGCCGCGTGTCGCGCAAGATCTCGCCGTACAGGCGGTTGACCTGGTCGCGCCCACCCTCGATCACCTGCAGGTAGGCGCGTTCGCTATGGCACAGCACACCGGTGATGCCGTGCTTCGGATTATAGGCATGCGAGTGCTGCATGATGGCCGTGACGGCGCCCGTTTGGGTGTCGGCGGCCGCGCGGCTGGCGTATAAAAGTCGGACGAGCATTCGTATTCTCCCGTGATATCAGCGTTTGATCAGCGACAGGAACTCGCGCCGCAGGGCCGGGTCCTTCAGGAACGAGCCGTGCATGACGCTATTGATCATGCGCGCATCCATGTCCTTGACGCCGCGCCACTGCATGCAAAAGTGGTCCGCCTCCATGATAACGGCCAGGCCGTCCGGCTGCATTTTCTCTTGCAGCAGATCGGCCAATTGGACCACCGCCTCTTCCTGGATTTGCGGCCGGCTCATGATCCAGCTGGCCAGGCGCGCGTACTTCGACAGGCCGATCAGGGCCGAGTGCTGGTTCGGCATGACGCCGATCCACACCTTGCCGATCACCGGGCACAGATGGTGCGAGCAGGCGCTGCGCACCGTGATCGGGCCGATGATCATCAACTCGTTCAGGTTGGCGGCGTTGGGGAATTCGGTCACCGGCGGCATGTCGACGTAGCGGCCGCCGAACACCTCGTTCATGTACATCTTGGCGACGCGGCGCGCCGTATCCTGCGTGTTATGGTCGCTGACGGTGTCGATGACCAGGCTTTCCAGCACCTTCTGCATATGGCCGCTGACTTCGTCCAGCAGCTGGTCCAGTTCACCCGGTTCGATGTAGGCGGCGATATTGTCGTTGGCGTGAAAGCGCGTGTTGCTGGCGATCAGGCGTGCGCGGATCCGCTCGGAGGCGGTGGTGGTGGCAGGGCGATATGCCGGAAGCTGCTCGGTGGTCATGCGGTAGTCCAATCAGAAATTCAAATAATGAGTACAACTGCGGTTACAGCTACGGGTGCGGCGGGGTTTCACTGCTTGTCGGGCAGGGGCAGGCCTTCGGCGTACGCCAATCGTTCCAGCGCCTGCTCCATCATCACGCGCGCGTGGCCGGCGCTGCGGCCCAGGTCCTCGTGCAGCGCCGCGTCGCCGGCATTGCGATTTTGGCACTGGTAGCTATAGCGCTCGAAACTGGCCAGCATCATCAGTATATCCGCCAGATGGCGCGGGCACTCACAATTGATGCTGGAGGAGGCCGACGACAGCGCGGCCAGCGCCTGGTCGTCGAGGCGGCGCGGCGGCGGCGCCGTGAGCGGACCTGGCGGCGGACGCGCCGCGCCGGTCAGCGCCGTGCTGCATAAAACCGCCACCTCGGCGGCGTCGGACGGCGCGCGCGCCACCAGGCAGCCATGTTCGCGCAGGCGGCGCACGGTGGCGCTGTCGCAGAAGCGGTACAGCACCACCACCGTGCGCACCTGCATCGCGCGGCGCGCGGCCTGGATTTGCGGCAGCGCGTCGGCGCTCATCTCGGACGATTCGATCAGCAGCACGTCGGCCGACACGCCGGCCATCGCCTCGGCCGCGCCTTCGAGCTGGAAGCAGCTCGCGACGATATCGAGTTCCGGCGAGGTGCGGATGGCGCCAAGGCGGCGCGCCAGCGCGGCGCCGGCGACGGCGATCTTGAGCGTTTGCGTGATCGCGCCCGGGCCGGCGGGCGAGGGCGCGGCGCCGGCCAGCGCGATCAATTCGTCGGCCGCAAGCCGGGCCACGGTGCCGATCGCGTGTCCCTGGTCGACCACGCGTTTAAGGAGGCCCAGCCGGCGGACCTGGTCGGCCGAGTACAGGCGCTGGCCATGCGGGGAGCGGTCGACGTCGGAGACGCCATAGCGGCGCTCCCATACGCGCAGGGTTTCCACGGGCAGGCCCGCCAGCCGCGCGGCCACGCCGCTGCGATAGCCGGTGGGCTTCGATTCTGTTTTTTGTTCCGCTTTCGACATGCTGCTCCTCTTTCGTCTATTTTGCGCATTCTAGCATTTTGCGGGTCATCGCGTCGCATGAACCGAAATTGAACCGCCAAAAGGCCGCCAAGCCTTCTTCCGCCGCATTCTTCTCTCTATACTTGCGACTTTATAACGAAGAGGATTCATCGCCATGTCTGAAACACGTCTTAATGTGGCGGTGGTCGGGGCCGGGCTGGCCGGCCTGGCCTGCGGACGGCATTTGCAGGACGCGGGTTGCCGCGTCACCGTGTTCGAGAAGGCGCGCGGACCGGGCGGTCGCATGAGCACCCGGCGTGCCGACGGCTGGCAGTGCGACCACGGCGCCCAATACTTCACGGTGCGGGACAACGCCTTCCGCGAGGAGGTCGCCCGCTGGGAGGCGGCCGGCGTGGCGGCGCTGTGGGAACCGAAGATCGCCGTCATCGGCGGCGGCGGCCGGGCGGAGCCGGACAGCGTGGCGCGCTTCGTCGGCGTGCCGCGCATGAGCGCTCCGGCGGCGTGGCTCGCCGCCAGCCTGCAGGTGCACAGCGGCGTCACCATCGACGATATGCGGCATGAGGCGGAGGGGTGGCGCCTGCATTCGAAGGAGCAGGGACTGCACGCAGAGCGCTACGACGCGCTGGTACTTGCGGTGCCGGCGCCGCAGGCGGCCGTGCTGCTGGAACCGTTGCTGCCATTGACGGCGATGCAGTCGAACGCGGTCGCCATGCTCCCGAGTTGGACCTTGATGCTGCGTTTCGCGCAGCCCCACACGCCGGGCTACGACGCCGCCTTCATCAACGACGGGCCGCTGCGCTGGATCGCGCGCGACAGTTCAAAACCGGGGCGCGCCGGCAGCGAGGTCTGGGTGCTTCAGGCCAGCGCGGAGTGGAGCGCCGCCCATATCGAGGACGACGAGGCGGTTGTGACGGCGCTGCTGCTGGAGGCCTTCGCAAAGCTGGGCGGTCCGGCGCCGCTAGGCGTCACCGCGCACCGCTGGCGCTACGCCAAGGCCGGCGCGGCGTCCTCGCGCCAGGCCGTGTGGCTGCCGGCGGTGCAGGTCGGCCTGTGCGGCGACTGGCTCGGCGGCGGCCGCGTGGAAGACGCCTGGCTGAGCGGCCTGGCGCTGGCCGCCAAGGTGCTGGCTAGAACTCCGTGCTTGCCGTGAGCGCGAAGCTGCGCGGCGCGCCCAGCACCAGATAGCCGGTGCCCTGCGAGCCGCCGGCCGAGGCCCAGTAACTCTTGTCGGTCAGGTTGTCGACGCGGACGCGCAGCGTGTAGGTTCGGCCGTCCAGATCGAGCTGGAAGCGCGCGCTGGCGTCGAGCCGGTTCCACGACGGGAGTTCCTGCGTGTTGGCCGCGTTGACCGCTTGCGATGCCGTGTGCAGCGCGCGCGCCGACAGGCTCAGGCCAGGCATGCCCGGCACATCCCAATCGACGCCGAGATTGACCTGCGATTTCGGTACGCCGATAACGTCCTTGCCGTCGGTCGTGCCGCCGGCCGTGCGCTCCTGGGTCGCGTCGAGCAGGGTCACGCCGCCCAGCACCCGCAGGCCGCGCAGCGGTTCGCCGAAGGCCGAGAATTCGGCGCCACGGTTACGCTGTTCGCCGTCGATGCCGAACACCTTGCTGGCCGGGTTCAGCACGCCCTGCGGCTGGCTGGTGGTGAACAGCGCGACGTTGGCGCCGAAGCGGCCGCCGTCGTACTTCGCGCCCACTTCCTTCTGACGCGATTTGTACGGCGCGAAGATCTGGCCGACGTTGACGGCGGTCGATCCGGCCACCGCCCCTTGCTGCAGGCTCTCGATATAGTTCGCGTACAGCGACACCTGTTTCGACGCCTTGTAGACCAGCGCCGCGATCGGCGTGTTGGCGCTTTCGCTGTAATCGGCGTTCTGCCTGCCCGTATTGTAGGCGTAGCCGGTCTGCCGAATTCTTTGATGGCGCACGCCGACCGTCAGCAGCACGCTGTCGTCGAGGAAGCCCATGCTGTCGGCCACCGCGCCGCTGACCAGCTTCACCTTGTTGGTGGTGCGCGGATCGGACATGGCGTTGCCGAACGTGGTCAGGACCGGCAAGGCCATCGCCGGCGGGTTGTACAGCGACGTCGCCTGGTAGGCCGATGTCGCGTAGGCGTTGCGCGAATCGAGATCGAAGCCGGTCGTCGTCACCGCCAGTTTGTGGCTTATGGGACGGCTGCGCAGCGCGGCGCGCAATCCCAGTTCGCCGGTTTTGATATGGTCTTCGCGGGCGTTGTCGAAGCGGCGCATGTTGCCGGCGCCGGAGCTCGATGTCAGGTTCAGGGTGCTGGCCAGCCGATTCAGTTCATGGCCGCGCCGCGCGCCGAACGAGGCCCACGCCACCACGTCCCTGGCCACATCCCACTCGCCGCGCAGGGTGCCGAAGACATCGCGCTCGCTGGAGTAGTCCCACGGCTGGCCGAAATTGGCGCCGCCGTCCGGCGCCGCTGGAATCGGCAGCGCGGCGGCGACGTTGACCGCGGGCCGGGCGTTGCTTAGCTTACTGTCCTGCCAGCCCAGATCCGCCGACAGCCGGAAGCCGCGTCCGCGATAGTCGGCGCCCAGCGCGGCCAGTTGCAACTCGCGGTGTTCGTCGTCGATGGCGGTGCCGCCCTTGCGCTGCACGGCGTTGAAGCGCAGGCCGACGCGGTTCTCGTCGCCGAAGCGGCGCGCGATGTCGGTGGCCAGGTGGGTTTGCCGACCCGATTGCAGGCCGGCGCTGATTTCGGTTAGCGCAACGTTCGGCGCGCGCTTGGGCAGCAGGTTGATCGCGCCGCCGATCCCGCCGCCGGACGGCGAGGCGCCGTTGAGGAAGGTATTGGCGCCCCTGAACACTTCGACGCGCTCCAGCAGTTCGGCGGCGATGTACTGGCGCGGCAGCACGCCGTACAAGCCGTTGTAGGCCAGATCGTCCGAAGCGACCGGGAAGCCGCGAATGATGTACATCTCCTGGTAATTGCCGAACCCGCGCGCCACCCGCACCGACGGATCGCTTTGCAGCACGTCGGCCACGCTGCGCGCCTGCTGGTCCTGGATGAACTGCTGCGTGTAGTTGGTGCTGTTGAACGGCGTGTCCATGTTGTCCATGTTGCCAAGCAGCCCGATGCGCCCGCCCTTGGCGACCTGGCCGCCGGCGAAAGCCTTCGACAGGCCGGCGGCCGAGGCGTCGGCGCTGGCGCTGATGACGACCGTTTGCAGTTCAGGTTCGGTTTGCGCGCGCGCGGACGGCGCGAGCACGGAGAGGGCGGACAAAACGCAGGCGGTGGTGGTGTTCAATGCAAGGGGCATGGGAATGAAAATAAATGGGAATGATTCCCATTATCACTGCCATGCACCGCACTGTACAGTCTAACTTAAGGCATAGCCGGCGGCGCGGTGCCCTGGACCCCGGCCAGCCCGAGCAGGGTCAGCATGACATTTTGCGGCGCCGCGAACGCGTTGGTCGGCGCCCACCACTCGTTCTTTTCCGAGTGGTAGCCGCCGGAGCTGCCGCCGGCCGGCATGGTGATGGCCGGGATGCCCAGGCTCATCGGCAGGTTGGCGTCGGTCGAATGGGGGCTGTCGAGCAGCGCGGGCCGGCCTTGCGCGCTTGCCGCCGCCAGCGCCAGCTTGACGATCTTTGCGTCCTTGGTCATCTGGCCGGCCGGGCGGTCGCCGATCAACACGATGTCGGCGACGATCGCCTTGCTGTTCCAGCGCTGGTTGGTCTCGTCCACGCCCTGCTGGATCGCCGCCTTGATGCGCCGCTCGGTCTCGGCCAGCGACGCCGCGTCGGCCGAGCGGATGTCGACCAGCATGCTCGCTTCGGCGGCGATGCTGTTGATCGATTGCCCGCCCTGGATCACGCCGACGTTGAATGTCACCTTGGGTTCGGCCGGCACGCGCAGATCGTCGATGCGGGCGATCGCGCGGCCGGCGGCATGCACCGCCGACGGCAGGCCGAAGCCCTCGTAGCTATGCCCGCCGGGTCCGCGCACGGTCACCTTGAAGCGGCGGCTGCCGGTGCCGATGTGGGTCACCGGATCGCCGTCCGCGCCCAGCGCCGGCTCGAGGCCGACGAAGGCCTTGATGTCCTGGCGTTGGCTGAACAGGTGCTTGACCCCTTTCAGGTCGCCCAGGCCTTCCTCGCCGACGTTGGCGACCACCAGGATGTCGCCCACGGGCGCCACGCGGGCGTCACGCATGGCGCAGACGATGACCAGCACCGCCGCCAGCGATCGGGCGTTGTCGGCGATGCCGGGCGAGTAGAAGCGGCCATCTTTCTCGCGCACCGTCAGGTCGGTGCCGGCCGGATAGACGGTGTCGAGATGCGCGGCCAGCACGATGGTCGGACCCTTGCCCGCGCCGCGATAGGTGCCCAGCACATTGCCCGCTTCGTCCAGGTGAACGTCGTGCAGCCCGGCAGCCTTCATGCGCGCCGCGTAGTCTGCGGCGCGGGCCGACTCCGCGAATGTCGGCGCCGGGATGGCGTTGATCGCCAGCGTGTTGGCGGTGGTCGTCGGCTCGTTCTTTTCGATGTAGGCGAGCGCCCGTTTCACCGCCGGTTGCGCGGCGATGCGCGCCATGGTGCGTTGCTCATCCTGGGCATGGGCGAGGGCAGGAAAGGCCGAAAGGCCCAAGGCCAGCATGGTGCAGACGGTGAGGCGGAGTCGGGGCATGGAATTCCTGTGGAGGTTCAACGGAGTGTGGCGATCACCGAGAGCAAGCCATCGACATCGACCGGTTTGACGAAATAGTGATCGAAGCCGGCGTCCTTGGCCAGCTCGCGGTCCTCGCGGCGTCCGTAGCCGGTCACCGCCACCAGGGTGGCGTTGGCGGTCTGCGGCAGCTTGCGCAGCCCGCGCGCCAGATCGTTGCCGCTCAAATCGGGCAGGCCGATGTCGAGCAGGCACAGTTGCGGCCCGACCGCCTGGGCGATCTCCAGCCCCGCATGGGCGGTGTGCGCCAGGAAGACCTCGTGACCGACGGTCTCCAGCAGCAGCTGCAAGGTTTGCGCGGCGTCGATGTTATCGTCGACCACCAGCACGCGCAGCTTCGTTTGCGGCGCGGCCACCGGCTTGGCCGCCACCGGCGCCTGCGCGCCCGCCGCGCCGGGCAGCTTGATGGTGAAGGTGCTGCCTTTCTGGTCGCCGCCGCTGTCGACGACCACCGTGCCGCCATGCAGTTCGACCAGCGTCTTGACCAGCGCCAGTCCCAGTCCCAGGCCGCCCTGCGAGCGGTCGGAGTTGCGGTCGGCCTGCGCGAACAGTTCGAACACGCGCCCGCGCAATTCGTCCGACATGCCGATGCCGTTGTCGCTGACGACCATCTTGACTTCGCCCGCCTCGGCGCGCACCAGCAGGCGGATGGCGCCGCCGGCCGGCGTGTACTTGGCCGCGTTGTTGAGCACATTGACCAGCACCTGCACCAGCCGTTTATGGTCGCCCATGACCTGCAGCGGCGTCTCCGGCAGCACCAGGTCGAAGCGGTGCTGCTTGGCGCGCATCATCGGGTCGGCCTGTTCGATGGCGTCGGCGACGACGTCGGCGACGTTCAGCGGTACCCGCGTCAACGTCACCAGGCCACGCGTGACGCGCGAGACGTCGAGCAGGTCGTCGACCAGCCGCGTCATGTGCGTCACCTGGCGCACGATGATGCCGGCGGTGCGTTCGACCGACTGCGGGCTGGCGTTGCCGCTCTGGAGCAGCTGGGCGCCGGCGCTGATCGGCGCCAGCGGATTACGCAGCTCGTGCGCCAGCATCGCCAAAAATTCGTCCTTGCGCTGGTCGGCCTGGCGCAGCTGCGTTTCGGCCAGCAGGTGCTGCCGCTCCTTTTCCTGCAGCGCGGCGGCCATGGCGTCGAGTGCGCGCGCCAGTTCGCTGATCTCCTCGTTGCCGTAGGTGATGCCGCTGCGCGCGGCCAGCGTGCCGGAGGCGATGCTGTTGGCGGTGGTGGCCAGCCGCTTCACCCGGCGCAGCACCAGCACGTCGCCGACGAACCACGCCGCCAGCAGCGCCAGGATCAGGGTGGCCGTCAACGCCAGCAAGTCGAGCTTCTGGTCGCGGCGGGCGACGGCGGTGATGTCGTCGGCCGGAATGCCGATCGTGACCGTGTAGTCGGACAGCCCGTTGTTGCCGACCCGGGCGAAGCGGTGCAGCCGCTCGATGCCGTCCGGCCCTGTCAGCAGCACCGGTTTTCCCGGCTCGCCGGCCATGGCCGCGCGCATCGCCGGCCACACCTGTTTGCCGTACCATTGCTCGGGGTGCGGCTTGCGGGCGATAATGTTGCCTTCGGAATCGGCGGTCATCAGCAGGGACCCGGGCGGCAGCTGGATGTCGGCGACGAAGCGATCGAGTTTCGTCAGGTCCAGCGCGGCGAACACTACGGCCTGGACCTGCTGGCCCTCGTCGAGCAGCGGATAGGTAAGGTTGACGGTGTGCTTCTGGATCACCCGGCCGAAGACGTAGCCGCCGGCGACGAAGCGGCGCAAATGGACGGCGCGGCGGAAATGCGTGCGGTCGCCCAGGTTGACCACCGTTTTAGAGGGGATGGCGGTGCAGGTGACATCGCCGTTCAGCTGAATCAAGCCGAAGTTGGCGTAGTCCGGATTCTGCTTGTGGATGTTCGCCAGCAGGCGGCTGCAGTGGGCCTGGTCGCCCATCAAATCGGGCACGCTGGCCAGGTCGCGCAGGATCTGGCGCGCGCTTTCGATCGACTGAGCTTCGTTGGCGGCGGCCAGGTTGGTCAGCTGCTGCAGGTTTTCCTCGGCCACGCGGATGGCGTGTTGGCGTTCGCGCACCCCGCTGACGACCGTCATCACGGCGATCGGCGCGATCGCCAGCGCCACCAGTAAAATCAGCCGGCTGCGCAGGCTATTGAGTTGGAAGAGGAGAAAGGCCACAGCGGGTCAGTGCGCGCGGTACAGTGCGTTGCCGAAGTCGACGATGGCTTTGACGCCGCGCCGCAGCGTGGCCACATCGTCCGAGATGTAGCCAATGCGGATGTGGCCCGGCACGCCCAACGCCTCGCCGGGCATCACCGCCACCGAGCGCTCGGCCAGCAGCCGCTCGGACAGCGCGGTGGTGTCCATCGTCAGCGGCGAGACGTCGGCCCACAGATACGGCCCGGAGGCCGGGCAGCGCATCGTCAGCCACGGCAGGCCGGCGCTCAGGTCGAGCACCAGGTCGCGGCGCGCGCGGTAGTCGGCCAGCATCGCGCGCGGCTCGCCCGATTCGAAGGCCGCCGCCAGCGCCAGCTGGATCAGCATCGGCGCGGCGGCGGTGATCGGGCCTTGCAGCGTTTCCATCGCCGACACCAATTCAGGCGGCGCCACCGCGAAGCCGGCGCGCCAGCCCATCATGGCGTAGCTTTGCGACGCCGAAAACAGCGTAACGACACCGATCTCGCGCCAGTCCGGACGCGAGGCCAGGCTGATATGCGCGCCGTCGAAGATCAGTTTCTCGTAGCTCTCGTCGACGATGGCGTGGGTGCCGGTGCGTTTGAGCCAGGCGCCGATGCAGTCGATTTCGGCGGCCGTCAGTACCGCGCCGGTGGGGTTGTGCGGGTTGTTGACGATCAGGACCTTGGCCGGCGGCAGGCTATCGAGCAGTTCGGCCGTGATCACGTCCGGCAGGTCGACCAGCACCGGTTCGAGTCCGAGCAGTTTGCTGGTCGCCACGTAGGCCGGCCAGTGCGGCCTGAAGATGATCACGCGGTCGCCCGGATCGGCCATCACATATAAAGCCTGGTACAGCGCCTGCTTGGCGCCGTTGGTCACCAGGATGTCGGCCGGCGTGGCGCCGATGCCGTTTTCCTTGACAACCTTGTCGGCGAGCCGGGCGCGGATCGCGGCGTCGCCGACGACGGCGGTGTAGGCCAGCGATGGCTGGCGCAGGCCCGCGCGCGTCGCTTCGAGCACCGCTTCGGGGGCCTGGAAATGCGAGATCGCGATGGAAAAATCGATCACATCCTCGCCGCGCGCCTTCATGGCGTCGACCCGGCCGTGCATGGCCGTGGTGGCCAACGGCTTGATACGCGCGATGCGTTGGGAAATTTCCATATTGATATCCCTGAAGCAAATGTTACGGTGAATTATTTTACTTCAGTTATACCAGCAGCAACGCACGGAATGCAGAGTCTGGTGTCGGATGGTATCCTTGCCAAGTTTAACCCACGAGGATTGTATGAAGTTCCCAACAAAAGCAACTGTATTAAAGACAACGACGATCACGGGCGCCGTCGCGCTGGCACTGGCCGCCGGCGCGCCCGCCGCGCAGGCTGAAGACATCATTAAAATCGGTCATGTGGCGGCCACTTCCGGCCCGATCGCCCACCTGGGCAAGGACAACGAAAACGGCGCCCGCATGGCGGTCGATGAGCTCAACGCCAAGGGGGTGGTCATCGGCGGCAAAAAATACAAGATCGTGCTGCAGGCGGAGGACGACGCCGCCGATCCGAAGCAGGCCACGGCCGCCGCGCAGAAACTGGTGGACGCCAAAGTGCAGGGCGTGATCGGACACGAGACGTCCGGCACCTCGATCCCGGCCTCGCGGATCTACTACGACGCCGGCATTCCGCAGATATCGCCGTCGGCCAGCAACCCGCAGTACACGCGCCAGCGCTACAACACCACCTTCCGCAACGTCGCCAACGACGAGCAGTTGGGCGCCGCGCTTGCCCGCTACGCCATGCAGCAGGTCAAGGCCAAGCGCATCGCCGTCATCGACGACCGCACCGCCTACGGCAAGGGCCTGGCCGATGAATTCATCAAGAACGTCAAGCGCGGCGGCGCGGCATCCGGATCGAGCATCGTGTCGACCCAGTTCACCAACGACAAGGCGACCGACTTCAGCGCCATCCTGACGGCGGTCAAAGCGACCAGGCCGGATATGATTTTCTTCGGCGGCATGGACGCCGTGGCCGGCCCGATGCTGCGCCAGATGAAGCAACTGGCGATCCCGATCAAGTTCATGGGCGGCGACGGCATGTGCTCGGATTCGGTGCCGCGTTTGGCGGGCAACGCGATGAGCGACGGGCAGGTGATCTGCGCGGAGGCTGGCGGGGTGGAGCCGTCGCAGGAAAAAGGCATGGCCGATTTCCGCGTCGCGTATAAAAAGCGCTATGGGATCGAGGTGCAGACGTACGCGCCTTATACCTACGACGCGCTGATGACGATGGTGGCGGCGATGCGCAAGGCCGGCTCGCCCGATCCGGCCAGGTATCTGCCGGAGCTGGCGAAGATCCAGTACAAGGGCGTCACCGGCAATATCGCGTTCGATGCGCGCGGCGACGTGAAGGATGGCGTGCTGACCATCTACACGTTCAAGAACGCCACCCGCGAGAAGCTGGCGGTGGTGAAGTAAATCGGCACCGTGTCGCCCGTCGGCGACACGTATCGGCGGTCCCCCGGCATCACGCGCCCGGCGGGCCGCCGCCGGGGCCAGGGCCGCCCGGCCCCCCCGGCCCCATGCGCGGTCCGAAGCCGCCGCCTTCGCGCTCCGTCGACGAGCCTCCCGGCCCACCAAAGCGGTACGACAATCCCACATAAAACACGCGTCCATCGAAGCGCCTGGTGCTTGTCTCGCGCAAGGTGCTGCTGTTGATGACCGTCTCCATCTTGTTCTTATCCAGCACGTCGGTGACGTTGGCCACCAGGCTCAGTTGCGGCGTCAGCGCGTGGCGCGCGCTGAGATTAAGCGTGCGGTTCGGCGAACGGTAGCCCTGGCCCGACAAGGTCTTGCCCATCATCTGCAACGCCATCTGCATCTGCGTGGCTGCGCTGTACTGGTAGTTCAGCCGCAAACGGCCGCTCAGCGAATTGGCGGTGCGCGTGCTATACACGCCGGTGTCGTCCTGCGACCGCTGCTGGCTGCGCGCCAGGTTGCCGCTGGTGTTGATCGTCAAATTGGGCAGCAGCTTGCCGCTGACGGTGAATTCCAGTCCGCTCGAGTGACTGCCTTCGCCGTTTTGTTTGGTCGTCAGCAGCACGTTGTTGGCGATGAAATAGCGGTAGTCGACGATGGCGTCCGAATCCTCGCGGTAGTAGGCGCGCAGGTTGGTCTCCAAACCGGCGACCTTGGTCTCGTAGCCCACTTCGAACGAATCGGTCTTGGTCGGCATCAGCTGCGGATTGCCGGCCGAGACGTTGAATTCATCGCGGTAGACCTGGTAGGGATTGAGGTCGCTGGCGCCGGGGCGGCGGATGCGGCGCGCGTAGGCGAAGCGCATATTGGCCGTCTCGTTGACCTTGTAGGTCGCGAACAGGCTTGGAATGAAGTTGACGTAGCTGTTCTTGTCCTGCGTGCCGCTGGTAATCTGGCGGATGTCCATGTCGGTGTACTCGGTGCGCAGGCCGGCCAGCGCGCCCCAGTTCTCGCTCAGGCGCATCTGGTAGGAGGCGTACAAGGCCAATACTTTTTCGTCGACCTCGAAGCGGTTGGTGCGCGCCGGGTTGACGATGGCGACCGACGTCAGTGGATCGATGTCCGTGTACAGCGTGTCGAAGGTGCTTTTGGTGCTGGCCGCCTTGTAGCCGGCCTTGGCCGAGCCGCCCCACAGCGGGCGCTCGTAGTCGCCGGTGAAGTCGACCACCTTGATGGTGGTGTCGCTGTGCTGGAAGGCGCGCGTGTCGATGAAGCCCGGGGTGGCGTAATCGTTGGCGTAGTTGCTGTCGTTCTCATTGTCCGACGAGGACACGCGCAGGTCGATCTTCAGCGATTCGCCCGGCAGTTCGCCCTTGTGGTCGTAGCGCCCGCCCCAGCTGTAGTTGCGGCTGTCGCCTTCGCGCGCGGTCGTGCGCACGTAGTCGCGCTCCGGGCTGAACGACGTGGCGCCGTTGAGGTAGCGGTCGGTGCCGCGCTGGTCGTTGGTGCGGCCGTTGTAGGAGGCGCTGCCGGTGAGCGTGTCGGTCTGGTTCAGGTTGTAGCTGACGGTGCCGTTGGCGCCGACCATGTCGTTGAGGCCCTTGCCGACCGACGACTGGCTGCTGTGGACGAACGCGCCGGTCGCCGGATCGAGGCGGTCGCGGCTGACCTCGGCGGTGGAATCGCGGCCGTCGTGACGCACGTTGAGGCCGCCCTGGAAGCCCCAGGCGCCTTCGTTGTAGCTGCCGTTGACGGCGCTGTTGTAGCGGCCGTCCTTGCCGGCGTTGGCGTTGACGGTGCCGAAACCGCCCGGCTTGCGGTTGCGGCGCATCACCAGATTGAGGATGGGGCCGCCGCCGCCCTCGTTACCGAACTGCGCGCCGGGGTTGTTGATCACTTCCACCGACTCGATATCGTCGGCACCCATCGCTTGCAGCGCGGCGCCACGGTTCTCGCCTTGCAGCATGGCCGACGGCTTGCCGTCGACCAGGATCTGCACATTGCTGCTGCCGCGCAGGGTGACGGTGCCGTCCGGATCGACGGCGACCGACGGCACGTTGTTGAGGGCGTCGGCGGCGGTGCCGTTGGTGCTCGAGACGTCGGATTTGACGTCGTACACCTGGCGGTCGATGCGGTTGGTCGGACGCTCGCCGGCGACGGTGACGGACGGCACCACGGCGGCATCCTTCGCGGGCGCGGCCGTGGTGCTGGCTGGTGCCGGTTTTGCGGCGGGTTTTTCAACCGTGGTTTGGGCCAGGGCGCCGAGCGGGGCGGCCAGCAGCACGCCGAGCGAGCCGCCGGTGAGGCACTGGGACAGGAGTTTCTTTTGCTTCTTTTGCATGAGGCTGGCGGGCCGCCGGGCGGCGCCGTCTTATTTAATGTCGGAAGCCTGCTATTTTACAGAAGGCCCATGCCAATTATTGCCATTTACAAATCTTTACCAATATGAAGCTTGCGGAAACAAGGAAAGCGCACGCAAAGCGTTGTTTCCAAGCGTTGCCGCCGAAACACCATGCGCGCTTCTGGCTTTTGGCGGAGGCGAATCGTGCTTCCGGCGCGGGTCGGGCGCGATAAAATGGCGCCAAGGAGAATGACCATGGCACAAGGCGTCGCACGCATCGGCAGGGATATTTATAAGACATCGATCGAGGTCGGCGGCCACGCGCTGACCGGCGACGAGCCGCCGCGCAACGGCGGCGCCAATAAAGGTCCGGCGCCGTATGACTTCATCCTTGCCGGGCTGGGTTCCTGCACGGCGATCACCTTGCGCATGTACGCCGACCGCAAGCAGTGGCCCATGGAGGCGGTCGATGTGGCGCTGCACCTGGCGCCCGCCGCCGACGGCGCCTTGCTGATCAAGCGCGTGCTGACCTTCCACGGCGCGCTCGACGCCGATCAGAAGGCCCGCATGGCCGAAATCGCCGAGAAAACGCCGGTGACGCTGACGCTCAAGGGCGGCGTGCGCATCGAGACCAGCGTCGCCTGACATCCTTCAAATCGCCTTTCCCGTCTTGAACTGGATCAGGAATCCGTCCGGCCTGAAGTGGAACCAAATCGAACCGTGCCTCGTCTAACTTGGGCAAGTTGAACCATACCCATGGTTTTTGTTCGATTCGATGTTCTTACCAAAGGGCTTGATATGAACCTGACTAAACTTCTGGCGGGACTGCTTGGCGCCGCCGCCGGTTGCAGCGCCACCGCCTCGCCGCCAGCCGCCAACGGCGTCATGGAATTTCCCAACGTTAGTGTTGTCGCGCAGCCACCGCCGCAGCACGGGCGGGCGGAGCCGCCGCCGCACGCCGGCATGATGGGCTTCAAGGACCCGGCCACCGGCAAGCTGACCGGGCCGACGGCCCGGCAGGCGGCGGCGTTGGCCGTCCCGCCCAAGGGCGCCTCGACCACTGGCGCCACTTCCAAACCCACGCTGACCCGGCCACCGCACGGCGGCGTCGCCTTGATGCTCGACGAGCGCAACGAACGGTTTGCGCTGGCGCGCAAGGATGCCGCCGGCAAGGTCACCGAGACGTGCGAAGCGGACAGCGGGCCGGGAGAACATCATGAGAAATAAACTGATCGCCATCTGCGGCGCGTTGGCCATGCTGTGCTCGTCGGGCAGCTGGGCCGCCGCCGCCATTGCCATCGTCAACGGCGACCCGGCCGGCGTCGGCTTCAACGACCCGACGCCGGTGACGCCGGTGGGCGGCAACAGCGGCACCACCCTGGGCGCGCAGCGCATCAACGCTTTCCAACAAGCGGCGAGCATCTGGGGCGCGACGCTCGACAGCAGCGTGCCGATCCGCGTGCTGGCGACGTGGGAGGCCTTGCCCTGCAACGACACCGGCGCCGTGCTCGGGTCCGCCGGAGCCTTGCAAGTGTTCGCCAACTTTACCGGCGCACCGCTGGCCAACGCCTGGTACGGCGAGGCCGAGACCAACAAGCTGCTCGGCATCGACGCCGATCCCGACATGCCCGAGATCCGCGCCCGGTTCAACGTCAATCTGGGCCAGCCCGGCTGCTTCAGCGGCTCGCCGTTCTATCTGGGACTGGACAACAACCACGGGCCGCAGATCGACCTGGTGGCCGTGCTGCTGCACGAGTTCGCGCACGGCCTGGGCTTCCAGACCTACACCGACGACGCCACCGGCGAGCTGTTGGCCGGCATTCCCAGCATCTGGGATTATTTCTTATTGGATACGGCAACCAACAAGTTATGGAAGGACATGAGCGACGCCGAACGGGCCACCTCGGCCAGGCGCGCCGGGCGGCTGGTGTGGAACGGCCCCATCGTCACCGAGGCGGCGCGCATCGTGCTGCGGCCGGGCACGCCGTTGCTGACGATTCTGTCGCCCTCGCGCGTGGCCGGGGTGCAGCGGGTCGGCGTCGCGCAATTCGGTCCGCCACTGGGCAGTCCGGGCCTGACCGGCGAGGTCATGCCGGTCATCGATACGCCGCCCAACACCGGACTGGCGTGCACGCCGTTGGCGGAACCTAACGCCCGGGCCGTCCAGGGCAAGATCGCGCTGATCGACCGTGGCGGTTGCACTTTCGTCGAAAAGGTCAAGAACGTGCAGAACGCGGGGGCCATCGGCGCCATTATCGTCGACAACGCGGCAGGCACGCCGCCACCGGACCTGGCCGGCGACGATCCAACCATCGTCATCCCCGCGGTGCGGATTTCGCTGGAGGACGGCACCGCGCTGAAGGAGGTGCTGGCCACGCGCTCGCGCACCAAGTCCGGCCTGTTCGCCAACCTCGGCGTCAACCTGGCGGTGCGCGCCGGCACCGATCCGTCGGGGAGGGTGTTGATGTACGCGACCGATCCCAACCTGCCCGGATCGTCCGTGTCGCACTACGACATCAGCGCCATCCCCAACCAGCTGATGGAACCGTCGATCAACGACGACCTGTCGCACGAGGTCAAGCCGCCGCGCGATTTGACGTATCCGTTACTCAGGGACATAGGTTGGTAGCCGGAGGCGCGCTACGCACCTGACCGCCGCCCGGCCGAACACGCCCGGGCGGTGTGCTGGCGTACATACCGCAACGGCGTCCTTGTCTACTCTTTCTCCAGTCCCGCTGAATAGAAAGAGTGTCCATGGCAGCCCTAAAGAACAAGCAAATCAACGACCTTCTGCGCAAGGTCTTCGGCATCGAATCCTTGCGCGACGGCCAGCGCCACGTCATCGACAGCGTGCTGGCCGGCCAGGACACGCTGGCGGTCATGCCCACCGGCAGCGGCAAGTCGCTGTGCTACCAGCTGCCGGCGCGCCTGCTGAAGGGCGTGACGGTGGTGGTGTCGCCGCTGATTTCGCTGATGAAGGACCAGGCCGAAAAGCTGGAGGAGGCGGGCATCGCCAGCGCCGCGCAGATCAACAGCAGCCTGTCGCGCGTCGACGAGCTGGCCGCGCTGGAGGGTATCGAAAGCGCCGACAAGGATATCGTTTTCTGCACGCCGGAACGGCTGGTGACGCCGGAATTCCTGGCGCTGCTCAAGAGCAGCGAGATCGCACTGGTGGTTATCGACGAGGCCCACTGCATCTCGCAGTGGGGCCACGATTTCCGGCCGGCGTACCTGGAAATCGGCGCGGCGCTCAACGCCCTGGGGCGTCCACCGGTCCTGGCGCTGACCGCGACCGCCACCGACGGGGTGATCGCCGATATCCGCGCCCAGCTGGGCAGGCCGCGCATGGCGGTCGTCAACACCGGCATCTATCGCCCCAATCTGCATTACCGCGTACGCCAGGTGACCAATCCCGGCGAAAAGGACGCGCAGGCGCTGCAGCTGGTGCGCGAGACCGCAGGCGTCGGCATCATCTACGCCGCCACCGTCAAGGCGGCCGAGGAGATGTACGACATGCTGCGCAACGCCGGCGAGAGCGTGACGCTCTATCACGGCAAGTTGAAAGCGGCCGAGCGCAGCGAAAACCAGAACCTGTTCATGAGCGGGGAGCGCCGCGTAATGGTGGCGACCAACGCCTTCGGCATGGGCATCGACAAGAGCGACACGCGCTTCGTCATCCACTTGCAAGTGCCAGCCAATCTGGAAGCCTACTACCAGGAGTCCGGCCGCGCCGGGCGCGACGGCCTCGATGCCGAGTGCACGCTGTTGTACTACCATGCCGACAAGCGCCTGCAGCAATTTTTCCTGATCAAACACTACCCATCGGCCGAGGAATTGCGGGCCGTGTACGAGGCGGCTGTCGCATCGGAGCAGATGACCTTCACCGAGGCCGATCTGAAACCGCGCCTGGAGCAGCTGCCCGCCAGCCAGTTGAAAATCTGCCTGAAGATGCTCAAGGACGGCAAACTGTTGAAGCGCAACAGCAAGCTGGCCTACCTGGTGGCCAAACAGCCGAAAGGCCCGCCGAAGATGGCGGAGTTCGAGCGCATGGCGCAGGTCTACGTGGACAAGCATGAGCGCGACCGCGAAGGGCTGGAGCAGATGGTGGGCTACGCGCAGAGCGGCTACTGCCGCTGGAAGCTGCTGCTGGATTACTTCGGCGACCTGTCGCCGGGCTTCGAGCGCTGCTGCAAATGCGACAACTGCCTGTCGCCGCCGTCGATACAGGAAAGCGGGCCGCTGCTGGCTGCCGCCGACCCTTCGCCGACAGCGCCGCCGCCGGCGCTTTCCGCACAGTTGAACGCTATGGGATCAGTTCAAACAGCAGCAGTTGCGTAACCTGGTCCTTGCCGAAATTGTCGTCCGAGACCAGCACCAGGCTGGCGTGGCCGTTCGGCAGCACCGGGCCGAGGGAGATGCCCTCCAGGTTGTCCACCCGCGGCAGATTGAGCGCATTCACGTCCAATACCAAACGCTTTTTCAGCGGCGTGTAGGTGGCGCCGTTGATGCTCGCGAGGTTCTGGATATCGCTGGCGCCATCGGTGGTGATCTCGTAGATGCGGACGAAATCCTGAAAGGTGCCGTCGTCGGCCTGCACGCCGGAGCGCTCCATCACCAGCACCCGGTTGTCGCTGAGGGCGAGGATTTCCGAGATGCCGTTGTCGGCGAACTTGCCCTTGCCCGGCGCGGCGGGAATCGCCTCGAGCGGGTAGGCGAACTGCCCGAGTACCTTGCCGTCGCGGGCGAAGTGGGTGATGCGGTTGACGGCGCCGGTGCGCGGGTCCGGCAGCGCGCCATCCTGGATCATCGGTCCCTCCATCGACACCCACAGCGTATTGCCGTCCGGCGCGAAGCTCAAGCCTTCGAAGCTCTGGTTGTTGCGCGGTCCGGCCTTGCCGTCTTCGGGCACGTCGAACATGGCCGGCAAGGGCAGCTCCGCCAGGAAGCTGCCGTCGGCTTTGGCCTGACGCACGAACGGCGGCAGGCCGGCGGGCACGTCGCCTTCGCTGGTGTACCAGATGCTGCCGTCGCGGGGATCGACGCGGGCCGACTCCAGGTCGGGCACCACGCCGCCGTGCCGTTTGAAGTTTTCCTTCGACGGATAGGCTTTGCCGTCCGGTTGCAGCAGTGTGACGACGCTGGTCAGCTCGACGGACTTGAACGCTTTGTCATCGTACGCGAGCCGCGCGCGGTAGTAGCGCGCCGGATTGTGTTCGGAGCGGTCGTCGCAGATCATCACCCAATCGCCACGGGCGGCGTCGTAGTCGATGCCGGACAGGCCGCCCACCATCGTGCCGTGGAATTGCGCGCGCCACGGCAGCCGCTGCTCGCCGATGAAGCGCAGCGCCGATACCGTGTCGGGCGTGGTTTTGGCCGTCGGCAGCTGGGCGCAGCCGCCGAGCGCCAGAAGCAGGGAGAGCGCGCCGGCGAGGGGCCGGACGGAGCGGCGGGATGGGTGGTGAGCCTTCATATTCTCTTGTCGTGAGCAGAAAATGCAGCAGTATAACGGAGCCGGCGTCAGCCTCGCCGAATGCGCACCATCAAGCCTGCCGCGATGGCCAGCAGCGCGGCGATCCACACCGGCAGCGCCGCCAGTTGCGGCGGTGCGTCCGGCACCTGAGCCAACGCCGTGGAGGCGCCAAAGCGCGGTACCTGGTCGAAGTCTCGGAAGCCGTAGCCGCCAAGGCAGGCGGCGGGGCAGGGCTTGCGTTCGTCGCCCAGCGCCGCCAGCTGGATCGCGCGCTGGAAGTAGTCGCGCAGCCGTACCTGATGGCGCTGCACCTCCTCCATGAACTGTCGGTGACGCTCGCCGTCATTGCCGGCGATGGCCGACAAGGTTTGATACACCAAGGTCACCGGGCTGAAGACGATCGCCTGGTCGAACAGGTGTTGCTGGCGCATCCGCGCCTGTTCGAACTGGTGGTCGACGCCGGCCATGATGCGTTCCAGCTCCTGCGCGCGCTGCAGCCGCGACGCGCTGGACGAGACCTTGGAAAGCGGAGTGACGGTGGGCTTCCATTCCGGGTGGCTGTCGTAGAAGCGCGCCAGGCTGCCCAGTTTATCGGCGTTGACCTGGTCGCCGGCGTCGCGCAGCGCCTGGATGTAGCGTTCCCGCACCGGCACCGGCGCGCCCATTTGAATGGCGGCCGTCATCGCGCCCGGCAGTAGCACCGCCAGCATCAGCCATGCGCCGAAGCCGGCGAAAGCGGCCGTCATGCGGTTGCCGCACACGGCGCAAATGACGACGGTGACCGCCGCCCAGAACATCGAATACAGCAGCACCACCCCGGCCCACGACGCCAGAGCGGTCATGCCGGCGCCATCGGGCGGTATGGTGCCGGCGGCGAGCGACGCGATGCCGACGGCCAGCACCAGCACCAGGCTGGCGGACAGCGCGCGCGCCGCGACTTGTGCCGCCAGCATGCGGCCGAGTCGCACGCCTTGCAGTTGCAGGGCGCGCAAGCGGTGGCTCTCGCGGTCCTGCGTCAGCACGGAAGTGCATAGCGCGAGCAGGATCAGCGGCCAAAGATAGACCACGAAGAACATCAGATCGAAACGTCCGACCGCCAGCCGACCCGGATGCTCGATCTCCAGCGCCGTTCGCGCCAGTTCCATCGATTCCGCGCGCACGCGGACGTAGGCCGGCAGCAGGTCGGCCTGGCCGATCGCCAGCGCGGCGCCTGGAATCTCCGGTTTGCCGGCGAAGCCGACATGTGCGCGGAAGGCGTAGCCGCGCACGTCCACCGGCGTCTTGTACCATTGCAGCGACTTGAACTCGGGCGCCGCCGGATCGGCGAAATAGCGCGTGGCCAGCGCGTTGGCTTCGGCGCGCGCGGCGGCTTCCTGCGCGGCGGCGTCGGCAACCGCCCGCCGCTGGTCGCGCTCGAAGCGGGCGCCTTCGAACAATCCGAATCCCGCCAGGGCGAGGGCGACCAGCACCAGGGCGATCGTGCCGCGCTCGCGCAACTGGCTGCGCAAGTCGTAGGCGATCAGTGTGAACATCTGTGTCATCGTAAGTTTCCGCTACGTAGGTGGCGCAAGCCGGCGCCGCACAGCAGCAGGCTTGCGATGAAGAGGGCAACCAGGGGCAGGCCCTGGCGCAGCGCCAGCGCCTTCAGGTCGAGCGCCTCGAAGGTGAATTTGAACGGCGGGATCTGGTCCCATAGCGCCCGGTCGCCGTCGTGGCGCACGCCATCCTGTTCCGGATGATCGGTGATCGCCTGGTTCAACACCTGCTGCATGCGGCGCCGCTGGCGCTCGGCGCCGTCGATGAATTGCAGGTGGTGGTGGGTGTCGCTGCCCGCCGCCGCGCTGGAAAGACCGGCTATCGCGACCGCCGGCGAGAGCCACCCGGCCAGCGCCGAGGCGTCGCTTTGCCGCCGCATCGCGTCGAACAGGCGGCCGTAATGGTCGTCGAAAATGCGGTCGCCGTGCTGTTCGCCGCGTTGCAGGCTGATGCCGGCCCAGTTGACCGGCAGGTCCTTGACGTCCTTGACGCCATATTCGCGCAGCAGTTGCTGTTTGTCGCGTTCCGCCTGTTCGGGATCGTCCGGCATGCCGAGTTCCGCGTCCATGCCGGCGCGGAACTGCTGCATGGTCGGCAGCGGCGCGGCCATCCGCGACAGTTCCACCGCCGCGCGCGGAACCACCAGTGTGGTCGCGGCCCACAAGCCGATCAACACCGCCAGGCTGGCGCGCAGCGTGGCGGCGCGCGCCGACACCGCCGCGATCAAGGCGGCCCAGGTGCACAGGTAGACCAGATAGCCGGCGCCGAACAGCAATGCGCGCGGCAAGCCGTCGCTGAACGGACTGCGGGTCCATTCGAGCACGCCGACCGCGATGCAGGCCGGCAGCGCGAGCACCATCGCCAGGCAAAGCAGCACCGCGCTGCGCGCCAGCGCCAATGCGCCCAGCGGCGCGGCGTTGATGCGCAGCGCGGCCAGCGTGCCGCGTTCGCGCTCCGCCGCGAACATGCCGAAGCCGAGGAAGATCATCGCCATCGGCGCCAGCACTTGCAGCACGAAGGCCGGATTCAACCGGAACTGGCGCGTGACACCCGGTTCATCGTTGGCCGGACGGTACACCAGCTCATTCTGTTTGTGCGCCTCCAGCCACACGCTGGCGCCGACGTAGTGCTCGACGCCGGGATCGAGCGCCGCCAGCGCCGATAGCGGCTTGAAAACATACACGCCGTAGTGGGCCGCCGAATGCGGATACTTTTTACCCTGCTGCGACCAGCGCTGTTGCTCCGCCTGCTGAGCGATGGCGCGGCCCTCCAGTGTGGCGCGCAGCTCCATCGACGACAACAGCGCCGCGCATACGGCCAGTGCCAGGCCGACGCCCACCACCAGCCATACGCGCCAGTCGCGCCGGCGTTCGCGCCAGTCGGCTTGCCAGGCGCCGTGCAGCGCGCGCAGCCACCGTTGGCGATTTGATTGTGCGTCTCGGGCGACCACGTCAGGCGCGGCCGGCGAGGATGCCAAGGTAGTTGCGTTCAAGTTCGCCTGCATTCAAATCTCCCAATTTCCATTCACCGGCCAGACGGCCGCCCACCAGCATGCCGCAGCGGTCGGCCAGCTCCTGCGCGCGAAACAGATCGTGCGTCGCCATCAGGACGGCGGCGCCGTCGTCGGCCAGTGTCCGCACCAGTTCACCGAAGGTCACGCTGGCTTCCGGATCGAGGCCGGACGTGGGCTCGTCGAGCACCAGCACCTGCGCGCCCTTGGCCAGCGCCATGACGATGCCGACTTTTTGACGCATGCCTTTCGAATAGCCGGAGGCCATGCGGTGCCACGCGTGTTCCGGCAGGCCGGCGCGTTCCAGCAGCGCTTCGATCTCCTCGCGGCGCGGCTTCCTGCCTAATAGCCGCATGAAGAATTCGACGTTCTCGACGCCGGTCAGGCGTTCATAGAGCGCGACGTTTTCCGCGATATAGGCCGCGTGCTGGACGGCGGCGCGCGCCGGCGGCAGGTTGGAGCCGGCCAGGCGGATGTTGCCGGCGTCGGCGTCGACGAATCCCAGCAGGCAGCCGATGGTGGTGGATTTTCCGGCGCCGTTGGGGCCGAGCAGCGCGTAGATCTCGCCGCCTTGCACATGCAGGTCGAGGCCATCGACCACGGTTCTGCCTTCGTAGCTTTTGCTTAGTTTTTCAATGTGTATCATCCGTGCTCCGTGCTGGATACTAAAAAACGTAACGCATCTCCGCAAACAGCGTGCGGCCCGGGTAGGGATGCATCTGGTAAGCGTGATCGTTATTGAGGTTGTCGATGC
Source organism: Duganella sp. AC237 (assembly GCF_979254035.1). Taxonomy (NCBI): domain Bacteria; kingdom Pseudomonadati; phylum Pseudomonadota; class Betaproteobacteria; order Burkholderiales; family Oxalobacteraceae; genus Duganella; species Duganella sp. AC237. The sequence goes on from NZ_CEEDEW010000003.1 coordinate 3,263,724, forward strand.
CGACAGCGAGTTCCGTGCCGGCGACAGGCTTGAATAGCAGCCGCATATCGACTTGACTGACGCGCGATATGGCGCCATAGACGTCGGTGTTGTAGTCCGAGTTGTTCATCTCGTTGAACTGGCGTCCCGAATAACGGTAGGTCGCCGAGGCGCTCCATTTCACGCCGGGGGCATAGGTCAGCGTGGTGGACCCGCGCACGCGCGGCACGCGGGTCCAGTTCTTGCCAACGGACGGCTGATAGTTGGCGTTTTCCAGCACCGTCGATTTGCTGAAGGCGATGTTGGCATCGGCGCTCAGCCCCCGAATGCCCAACTGGTCGATTTGCGCCACCAGCTCCAGGCCGCGCGTGCGCACCCGGCCCACGTTGGTGACATTGGTCACGTTGGGGAAGACGTTCAGATTAAGCTGGCTCCAGATCGCGTCGCGCACATCGTCCTGAAACAGCGAGGCGCGCAAGGTGCCGAACGATTCCCGTTGTTCGGCCATCAGCTCGAGCGCGTTGGAGCGTTCCGGCTTCAGATCTGGATCGTTGACGACGATGCTGCTGCCGACAGCCGTGCCTTGAAACAGTTCGGCAACGGTGGCGAAGCGCGTGCCGCGTCCCGCCGACAGGCGCAAGGTGGTATCGGCAGCCGCGTCCCATCCCAGCGACAGCTTGGGCGACCATGCCTGTTCGCTGCGGCGTGGGTAGTTTCGGGTCGTGCCTGGGATGCGTTGCGCGCCGTTCCTGGCCTCCCACGACTCCGCCCGCAGGCCGAGGGTGGCTTGCCATTGGGGCGCTAAGCGCCATGCATCCTGGCCGTAGAGCGCCACGATGCGCGTCTGGCCGCCGATGAACTGCGTCTCCGGCCCGACGGCGTTGCGCCAGTCGGCGGTGGCGCGGGTGGTTTGTTCGAGTTTGTAGTCGTCCGCGTGCAGGCCGATGGTCAGCGCGTGGGCGCCACCGGTCCAGTCGCCTGCGGCGGGCGCGTAGGTGGTTTGCACGTCGAGCGAATTGAAGCCGCTGCCGTCGCGCAGCACGGCGTTGCCGGCGCCGCCGCTGGCCGCGAACGGATCGGCGCTGCCGGCGTTGCGCTGCACGTCCTCCAAAATGCGGTAGGCGCTGGCCGATACGCTGGCGTTCCAGCCGTTGCCGTTGCGGCTCTTGACGGCCACGCCGGTTTGCGCGTGGCGTTCATCCCGCGTGTACGGCGCGAAGGCGGCAACCGGGATGACGAAGACGTTGGCCCCGTCGCCGACCCGCCCGGACCAGACGGTGTTGCCGGCGACGTCGCGCAGGAAGCTTTGATTGCGGGTCACGCTCTCGTTGCTCCACCACGCCACAAAGCCCTCCGCGCTCACGCTGCGATTGAAGTCGTAGCCGAAGGTGGCTTTGACGGTGTTCTGTTTTGTATGGTCGATGGCGCCGGTGTTGGCGCCGAAAATCGCCCGGGTCGTGCCGAACGGTCCCGTGTCGTAGCGGATGCCGGTGACCGGGGTCGCGGCACCGGCGCCGGCCGGCGTCGGGAAGGCGCCGGCGGTGTTGGCGGTCGCGGTGTAGTAGCCCATCGGCTGGCTGGTCGAGTCCTGATGGTTGACCATTAGCTTGTACCACAGGCCCGACGCCAGCTTGTCGCCGATCAGCGCGGAGCCCTGGTAGTTGCCTTAATGGTCTTTCAGGCCGTACTGGTCGAAGGTCTGATCCTGCATCGCCACCCGCACCGACCCTTCGAATTTGGTCGGGCGGCTGGTGGTGACGGCGATCGTGGTGCCGATGGAGTTGCCGGGGTAGAGCGCCGAGAAGGGACCGTACAGCACATCGACCCGCGTCATTTCTTCCGGCGCGATCATGTTCCAGCGGGGCGCGTCGAAGCGGCCGAGGAAGTTCGACAGCAGGTAGCCGTCCATCGTGACCAGCGCGCGCGGCGCCTGCGTGGTGGAGAAACTGCGTCCGCCCACCAGCGCGTTGCGGTCGCCGCTATAGCGTTTGCGGATGGTCATGCTGGGCATATTGCGCAGCGCATCCTCCGGATTGAAGATGTTCTGTTGCTGCCGCAGTGCTTCCTGGCTCTTGGTGACGCTGGTGGTCGGCAAATCGGGATCGAGCGCGCTGCGGGTGCTGTTGATGGTTACGCTCTGCATGGCCGCGTCGGCGGCCGTGTCGTCGGCGTAGGCGTAAGGACAGGTGGTCAGGGCGAGCGAAATCGCCGCAACCAGCGGCCGTGTCGTTGTTTTCATGGTCGGGAATCGTAAAAAAGGAATCAGGCGTGCGCGGGTTCTTCTGCTTCTTCGTCTTCCCGGCTCCAGTCCGGGAAAGGATCGCTGTAGCCGCGCCACGTCAGCATGCCGGCGGCGAATTCGACGTCGGTCAGCACGCAGGCGTTGAAGGCGGATTCGATCGCCGCGCGGTCCATGCCGCTGCCGATGAATACGAGTTCGTTGAGACGGTCGCCGTACGGCTCCTCCCAGACCGCCTCGATCGCCTGCCGATCCGGATCGCCCGGGGAAGGCCATTGCTCCCTGCCGCTGGCAGCCCACCATTGGCCGACCGGTTCCACGGCGGCGATGCGGCCGGCGCGCGAATACGCCACCGCCCAATCGGGGCGGCTGGCGAGCCAGATGTAGCCTTTGGCGCGGATCAGGCCAGGCAGCGCCTCGTCGAGGAAGGCGTTGAAGCGCTCCGGGTGCAGCGGTTTTCGCTGGCGCAGCACGAAGCTGTCGATGCCGTATTCCTCGGTCTCCGGCATGTGTTCGCCGGCCAGCTCGCGCGCCCAGCCGGCCATCTGGCTGGCCTGCTCCAGATCGAATTTGCCGGTACCCAGTATCGTATGCAGCGGCACGTTGCCTTTTTCGGCAAGGACGATGGTGGCCGTCGGATTGAGCGCCTTGATGACGGCGCGCACTTCGGCCAGTTGCGCGGGGCCGACCAGGTCCGATTTGCTGACCACGATGACGTTGGCGAATTCGATTTGCTCTGACAGCAGTGCCGCCAGGGTGCGGTCGTCGCCCTCGCCGGCGGTCTCGCCGCGCTGGGCCAGGAAGTCGGTGCTGTGGTAGTCCTTCAGCAGGTTGAGCGCGTCGACCACGGTGACCATCGTGTCGATACGGGAGACGTGGTTCAGCGAGTCGCCGTTTTCATCCTCGAAATCGAAGGTGGCCGCCACCGGCATCGGTTCGCCGACGCCGGTCGACTCGATCAGCAGGTAGTCGAAGCGGTTTTCGGCGGCCAGCTTGCGCACCTCCAGCAACAGGTCCTCGCGCAACGTGCAGCAGATGCAGCCGTTGCTCATCTCGACCATCTTCTCCTCGGTGCGGGACAGCGCGGCGCCGGCGTTTTCCGCGCCCTTGCGCAACAGCGACGCATCGATATTCACCTCGCTCATGTCGTTGACGATCACGGCCACACGCAGCCCTTCACGATTGGCCAGCACGTGATTGAGCAGGGTGGTTTTGCCGGCGCCGAGGAAGCCGGAAAGGACTGTGACGGGTAGACGGTAGTCCGGATTGGCGGAGGGAGAGGTGATAGACATGGGACGGCTCACTGAAAAGGGCGCGGGGGCGCAAAATTTATTAATGCAATTGAGTTGCATAATAAGTCCGATCAGCCGTTAATGCAACTATGTTGCGTTAACTATTTTGTCGTCTTGTTATTTTTTAGGCGCGCAGTGCGGGCAGGTGCCCTTGATCAGGAAGTCGATTTCCTGGCTTTGAAAGCCGTCCGGCAGCTTGATTTTGCGGGGCAGGGCGACATCGGTGAAACACGTCACTTCCTCGCACTTGGTGCACTGGAAATGCGCATGTTCGTGCGAATGGTGGCCGGCCCCCGCGCTGAAGCGCCAGACCTGGTCGGCGCCGGCGATGCGGTGCACCAGTTCATTTTCGGTCAGCCATTCGAGCACGCGGTACAGCGTGACCGAATCGAGCGCCTCGTCCGACAGGTGGTCCTGGATCTCATGGTGGGTCAGCGACTTTTCCTGGCCCAGCAAGAAGTCGAGCACCGTCACGCGCTGTCGCGTGACGCGCGCGCCGGTGGCGCGGATCAGCGTTTCTGCCTGGTCTGTGGTGGAGGTTTGCATCATGAGCGCGATTTTACCAGTTCTGACGGCGCGTCGCACATCCGGCGAGTGGTGACTTTTTGATCAGATGGCGTGCACCGCGTGCAATCGATCGATGATGGAGGACTTCAATGTGGCCAGCACGACATCGCCACGTCCGCGTGGCCGGGGTGGCGGCTGGAACTCCGTCACGGCCGGCGACCCCACGCCATCCAGCAGGAGGATCCTGTCGCTCAGATACAGCGCCTCGTCGATATCGTGCGTCACCAGCAGCACGGTCAGTTCGCGCTGGCGTGCCACCTTGAGCAGCAGATCCTGCAATTTCATGCGCGTGAAGGCATCGACGGCGGAAAATGGCTCGTCGAGCAGCAGCACCTGTGGATGGCTGAACAGCCCGCGCGCGATCGCGGCGCGTTGCGCCTGGCCGCCGGACAGCTGTTTGGGCAGCGACTGCGCTTGCTGGTGCAAGCCAACTTCCGTCAACAGGCGGGTGGACAGCTTTTGGGCGGCGGCGTCGTTGCCGCTGTCGAAAGCGACGTTTTGCGCCACCGTCAGCCAGGGAAACAGGCGCGGTTCCTGAAAAATGAAGCCGATGTCGCGGTGCACGCCATCGAGCGGCTGGCCGTGCAGCTTGATCCCGCCTTGAAAATCCCGATCCAGGCCGGAGGCGATCGACAGCAGACTGCTTTTGCCGCAGCCGCTGGCGCCGATCAGGCTGACCACTTCTCCCTGACGCAGGCCGATGTGAACGTCGCGCAGCACCGTGCGGGCGCCATAGCGCTTTTCGGCGATGTGGATGTCAAGTGCGGGTCTCGTGTTTTTCATGCCCCACCCGCGCTGGAAAAGCTGTCGCGCCAGGCCAGGCCGCGCCGTTCGATGGCCGCCATCAGGCTGTCGCTGATTTTTCCGAGTATCGCCAACAGCACGATCGCCGCCAGCACGATGTCGGCGCGGCTGGTTTCGCGGCCGTCGGACAGCAGGTACCCCAGTCCCTGGCTGGCGGCGATCAGTTCCGCCGCCACCATGAACATCCACGCCAGACTCAAACCGTTGCGCAGGCCTGTGAGGATGGACGGCATGGCGGCCGGCAGCAGCACGCGCCGGGTCAGCGCCACGCCGCCCAGGCGATACAGACGCGCCACTTCGATCAGCTTGCGGTCCACGCCGCGTATGCCGGAAGACACGCCCATATAGACGGGGAAGAAGGCGCCGATGGCGATCAGCACCACCTTGGGTGCCTCGTCGATGCCCAGCCACAGGAGCAGCAGCGGCACCCAGGCCAGCGAGGGAATGGCGCGCAGCGCCTGGAAGGTCGGATCGAGGATCGCCTCGGCGCGCCGGTTCAAGCCGACGGCGGCGCCCAGCAGCACCGCCAGCGCGGCGCCAATGCCGAAGCCCGCCGCCACGCGCAGGGTGCTGGCGCCGATGTGGCCCAGCAGGCCGCGCGCGCCGAGATCGGCCAGCGTTTCCAGTATCTGCGTCGGCGCGGGCAGCAAGTTGGATGGAATCCAGCCGGCGCGCGCGCCAACTTCCGCGCCGATCAACACCGCCGATGGCAGCAACAATCCAAGCAGGCGACGCGGGATGAGTCCCGGGCGCCGCTCGCGACGCGTGCGCGGGGAGGGCGCCGCAGCGTCACCATCAAAATCGGTTTGCGCACCCACCGCCAGTTGACTGCTCATATCCGGTCGGCTCCTAAGCGCGGGCGATGAACGGTTGCGCGAAGCGCGTGTCCACCAGGTCGAGGATGGCGCGGTTCAGATCCGTGCCGCTCTTGACCAGCGCCTCGTCGCGCAGGATGGGCGCGGCGACCTGCAAGGCTTTCACATGCTCGCTACCCGGCTGCGGGTTGGTGAAATCCGTGCGCAGCTTGATCTGCAAAAGCGCCACCGGCAGCGACACCTTCGCTTCCTCCGACAGTATCCTGGCCGCTTCCGACGGATTGGCGCGTATCCACGCGCGTGCCTTCTCGTAGGCTTTGATCACGCGCCCCAGTTCCGCCGGATGCGCGGCCAGGAAGTCCTCGCGCACGTTGAGAAAACCGTAGGTGTTGAAGGCGACGTTGCGGTAGATCAGCCGCGAGCCGCTTTCCAGCTCACTGGCGGCCATATGCGGGTCCAGGCCCGCCCACGCATCGACCTTGCCTTGCTCCAGCGCCGCGCGTCCGTCCGCGTGTTGCAAGCCGACGTGTTCGATATCGCTGCGTTTCAATCCAGCCGTTTGCAAGGACCGGAGCAGGAATAGATAGGGATCGGTGCCCTTGGTGGCGGCGATCTTCTTTCCCTTCAAATCCGCCAGCGTACGCACGGGAGAATCCTTGCGCACCACCAGCGCCGTCCATTCCGGACGGGAGAATATATAGGGTGTTTTGATGGGATTGCCGTTGGCCTTGGCCAGCAACGCGGCCAGGCCGGCGCTGGAGCCGATGTCGATGCTGTTGGCGTTCAGGTATTCGAGCGCGCGATTGCTGCCGGCGCTGAGCACCCAGCGCACGCTGGTGCCGTCGGCCTTGAATTCCTCTTCCAGCCAGCCGAAGCGGCGCAGCACCAGGCTGGCCGGCGAATAGTAGGCGTAGTCCAGGCGCAGCTCCTTGAGCGGGGCGGCGCCGAACACCAGCGGCGAGACCCCGCCAAGGGTGGCAAGGGCGGCGCCGTTGGCCGCCAGTTTCAATACAGTCCTGCGCTTCATGGTTTCCTTCGGATAGGCGTGATGCAAGCAGTATTGCATCGGTGCCCTCCGTCGTACACGAAGATATCCGGCTTTACATATCCGGAAAACGCATCAGGCCAGCGCCTCGGTCGGGCCGAAGAACTCGTAGTGCGTCTGCGCCCGCGGCACGCCCAATTCCAGCAGATGCGATTTGACGGCCTTCATGAACGGCGTCGGTCCGAGGAAGTAGGCGTCGACATCGCGCGTCGCCGGCAGCCACTCGCCGAGGCGCTGCCGATCCAGGTAGCCGGTGGCATGCGGCTGCGGGCCGGTGTCGCTGGCCATCTCGTAGCAGTAAAAGCGCTGGAGCTGCGGATACTCGCGCGCCAGCGTATCGATTTGGTCGCGGAAGGCGTGTACCCCGCTGTGGCGGGCCGCGTGGATGAAGTGGATGGCGCGGCCGGTCGACAGGGCGGACGTCAGCATCGCCAGCGTTGGCGTGATGCCGACGCCGCCGCTGATCAGCACCAGCGGTTTGTCGCCGTCTTTCAGCACGAATTCTCCCGACGGCGGAAACAGCTGGATGCTGTCGCCGACATTGACCCGATCGTGCAGGAAGTTCGACACCACGCCACCGGCCTCGCGCTTGACGCTGATGCGGTAGTTGGCGCCATTGGCGGCGGCCGACAGCGAATACTGGCGGCGCGCCTCTTCGCCATCGATTTTTACGGACATGCCGATGTATTGGCCCGGCTTGTGGGCCACAACGGCGCGGCCGTCGGCCGGCTCCAGCACGAAGGAAGTGATCTCGTCGCTTTCCGCCCTCCTGGAGGCGACCTTGAATGCGCGGGCGCCGCTCCAGCCGCCGGCGGCGCGGGCGTTTTCATCGTAGACGTTTTGTTCGGCGCCGGCCAGGATATCGGCAAGTTGACCGTAGGCCGCCGCCCAGGCGTTGATCACAAAGTCGGTCGCGGTATCGGCGCCGAGCACTTCGCGTATCGCCTTGAGCAGCGAGGCACCCACCAGCGGATAGTGCTCGCGCTGGATTTGCAGCGAGACGTGCTTGTTGACGATGGTCGACACCAGCGGTCCGAGTTGTTCCAGACGATCGATATTGCGGGCGTACATCAGCACCGCGTTGGCCAGGGCGCGCTGTTGGTTGCCGTCCTGCTGGTTGGCCTGGTTGAAGAATGGCTTCACCTGCGGGAAGTCGCGGAACAGCGTCAGGTAGAAATGGCGCGTCAACGCTTCGCCGCCTTGTTCCAGCAGGGGTACGGTGGCGGTGATGATGGCTTTTTGTCCTACGCTCAGCATGATGGTCTCTCGTCGTTGGGAAATGGTGATGTAAAGAAGTATAGCGGATACATCTTTAAAGGCGGTAGAGGCATTTTGTCCCAGTGCCCGCTGGTCGATGAGAATGAGAAGTGTTATCATCTTGCGCTTTAACGCCAACCAGATCACATCCATGTCCGAATTCGCCTTGTCCGCGCCGCGCCCTGCGCATATCCCCCTGACCGCGATGGCCGCCGCCATCTCCCTGCTGCTGGCGCCGTCCGCGCTGCACGCCCAGGAGAGCGGCGCCGCCGCGACTATCGAATCGATCCAGGTGACGGGAAGCTGGCTCGGCTCGGGCTTGCAGAACAGCGTGAAGAATTTTCCCGGCGCGCGCACCGTCGTCGGCAAGGAGGAGATCGAGAATTCCGGCGCGCTGGACATCGGCGACGTCCTGCGCCGCATTCCGGGCGTGCAGGCGACCGACAACTCGGGCACGGCGGGCAGCGCCATCTCGCTCAACATCGGCGTGCGCGGGCTGACCGGACGCTACTCGCCGCGCTCGACCATCCTGCTCGACGGCATCCCGCTGGCGGTCGCGCCGTACGGCCAGCCGCAGCTGTCGTTCGCCCCCGTCAGCCTGAACAACATCGAATCGATCGACGTCGTGCGCGGCGGCGGCGCGGTGCGCTACGGCCCGCAGAACGTCGGCGGCATCATCAACTTCCGCAGCCGCGCCATTCCCGACGGCCCCGGCATCAGCGGCGACGTCTCGGTGCGCTACAACGACTTCAGCGAAACCGGCCACAGCCGCCAGTACAGCGCCTTCGTCGGCAGCACGCTCGACAACGGCCTGGGCCTGGCGCTGATGTATTCGGGCATGGACGGCTCGGGCTGGCGCGTGGGCAGCGATGAAAAGGTCAACGACGTCGCGCTCAAGTTCCGTTACAAAATCGATCCGCAAAGCGAGGTGTACGGCAAGCTGACGTACTTCGACGTCAACTCGCGCACGCCCGGCGGCCTGACGGTGGCGCAGTACAACGCCAACCCGTTCCAGAACACCCGTCCGACCGACTTCTGGAGCGGCGACCGCAAGGGCGCCGACGTCGGCTACCTGAACACCTTGTCGGCCACGCAGGAAGTCGAGATCAAGGCCTACTACAACGAAAGCTTCCGCCAGAGCGCGCTGATCAACGCTGCGCGCGCGCAGCTAACCTACCAGCCGCGCAACTATCAGGTGCTGGGCATCGAGCCGCGCTATACGCAGCGCTTCGCCGCGTCCGGCATGACGCATGACGTCACCGTCGGCTACCGCTTCCTGCGCGAGCGGGGCGACGACAACAATTATGTGCAAAACGTCGCCACCGGCGTCAACGGCGCCACCGCCACCTTCGTCAACAGCACCGACGCGCACTCCGTCTACATCGACGACCGCATCGCGCTGGGCGCCTGGCGCATCACGCCGGGCGTGCGCTACGAGCGCATCCGCTCCGAGCGCGACGACATCGTCGGCCGCAACACCTTCGAATCGAACAACAACAAGGCGCTGCCATCGCTCAACGTCGCCTATCTGGTGAACAAGGCGCTGACCGTGTTCGCCAACTACACGACCTCGTTCGGGCCGGTGCAGAACACGCAGCTGAACTCGCAGACACCATCGAATCCGCTCAAGCCCGAGCTGGCCAAGACGGCCGAAGTGGGCGCGCGCTGGAAGACCGGCGCCGTCAGCGCCGAGCTGACCGCGTTCAAGCTCAAGTTCGACAACCAGATCATCCAGGTGCCGGGCATCACGCCGGCGACGTTCCAGAACATCGGCGCCACCGACCACGAAGGCATCGAAACGGCGGCCGATTACACCTTCGGCGACGACAGCGCGCTGGCCGGGCTGAACGTCTACGCCAACTATACGTACACCAAGGCGATCCAGGAATCGGGCGTCACGTCGGGCATGGACGTGCCGTTCTACTCGCGCAACACGGACACGGTCGGCGCGCGCTACCGGGTTGGCGCCTTCACTGCCAATTTATCGAGCACGCATCAAGGCAAGCAATACTCGGACGCCGCCAACACCGTGGCCGAGTCCGCCAACGGCGGCGTAGGGCAGATCCCCGGCTTCCGCCTGTGGAACGCGCAGCTGGGCTGGAAGCTGCCCGGCAAGCCGGGCTACGAGGTAATGGCGGGCATCAACAACCTGTCGGACAAGCGCTACTACACGCGCAACGTCGACGGCAATGCCGGCCGCATGGTCGGCGCCCCGCGCACCGCCTACGTCCAGCTGCGCGCAACGTATTAACGCAGCTCCGGGGTCACGCAGCTCCGGGGTCAGGTCCACTTTTTCTACACGACCTTGGCTGTATTGCCGTCTGGCCGGCGCTCGTTCCAGCTTTTGACGGCGCGGCTCACCGTTGTAGGTGAGATATTGAAGTGATGCGCTATTTCTTTGAACGAATAGGCATTCGTGGCGTACGCGCGAGCGATGGCTTCGTCGCGCTCCGCGTACTGATGTTGATATGCATGCAGCGGCAATGCCTGCGTTCCACGCTGGCAGCGCGCGATATCGTTCATTGCTTTTGCGGGATTGATTTCCTGAATTCGCTCGACAAAATCGTCGTCGCCCAGCAGCAGCTGACTTCGGGCACGCGACAATGGACTTGTTACGCCGACGCCGTCCACGACAAATTGTCGATATGCCTCGGTGGCGTCGGTGGAATTGTCGCCGAATTTCTTCAAGGTAAAGTCCGTGTCTAACCATGTGGGCGGAGATGCGGTACCCAAGGTCAAAGCGAAGCTACTCCAAGGCCAGTCCAAGGCATCTGCTACCAGCTTCGCGCGTACCGGGTTGAGCACGATATATCGCGCTAGCTCCAGCAGATAGCTTTCCTTTTGAACCAGGATCGCTTTATATCGTCCCTGAAACACGTGGCCGACCAAGTCATGACGACGATTGAAATATTGCGAGTAAATGCCGTTCAACTGCCGCATGCCTTGCGATAGATTGCCATCGACTGTTTCCAGTAGTAAATGGTAGTGATTGGTCATCTGGCAAAACGCGTGCACCATATAGTTCGACTTTGCACAGACCTCGGCCAAGGTTTGAATCCACACTGCTCGGTCTGTGTCGTCCAAGTATATGTCCACCTTACGATCACCCCGAGAAGTGATGTGGTAAAGCGCGCCAGGAAATTCGATTCTCAACGGACGGGTCATATTTCGACGATAGCTGGTGATGCGCCGACGGGTTTGTGAAGGATCAGTTGGCAGTCGGTTTTCTGTCGTACTGGCGATGAAACGGGCGGTAGCGCTGAGACCGTGTAGAAAAAGTGGACCTGACCCCGGAGTGGTCTGCTAAAGCAAGTCGGGCAATTGCACATCCTTTTTTTTGACCCGGATGTGCGCTGAACCGCTTTGCGTAGGACAAAGATGACATTTTGCAATGTTCACAGCCTACATAGGACTACAAGGTGGTCCTATACCGCAGAGTTAGCCCGCTGGATATAGTGTCATCAACGGTGCAGCACAAAGAGGCCACCGCGATCCACACGACATTATTCGAAGGATCAACACGATTTCCAGGGGCATAAACCATGAACGCTTTCGATACCACCACCTCCGCAACTCGCTCGATCAACGTCGGCGCTGCCGCGCAACCGATCAGCTTGATTGGCGCGCAGCAGAACGATTTGCTGCGCGCCTTGTCGCGTGACGATCTGCTGGCCCTGTTCAGCGATCTGGAGTTGGTGGCGTTGCCGGCCGGTAAGCATTTGTTCGACTATGGCGACAAGGTCGAGTACACCTACTTCCCGACCAATGCGATTGTTTCGCTGCAGTATGTGATGGAAGACGGCGCGACCACCGAGATCGCCGTCGTCGGCCGCGAAGGCGTGGTAGGCGTTGCCCTCTATCCAACCGAGCGCGCCAGCTACTCGGCGGTCGTCGAGGCCGATGGCTACGGCTATCGCCTGCGCACCGAAGTGCTGCGGGAAGCATTCTACGCCGGCGGCCCGTTGGCCCAGCAGTTGATGCGTTACACGAGCGCGATGTTCGCCCAACTGGCGCAGAGCGTCGCCGGCAGCCGTCACACCAGCATCGAGCAGAAACTGTGCCGCTGGTTGCTGGAACGTCTGGACCGCTCCGTGACCAGCGAACTGAAGGTCACTCAGGAAATGATCGCCAACATGCTGGGCGTGCGCCGCGAGAGCGTGACCGGCGCCGCAGGCAAGCTGGCGGAAGAGGGGTTGATCATGTACCGCCGCGGTTGCGTGACGGTGCTGGATCGTGCGGGAATGGAACGCCGCGCGGGCAGCTGCTACCAAGCCAGCCGCAACAAGGCGGCGATGCTCGAACAGCGCGCGGCGTAAAAGAGGGGATTAGTGCAGAACGCGGGAGGCCGGCGGCGTCACGATGAAGCCGCTGAAGTCCACCCGCGAAGCAGGACGGGCAGCCATATTATCCAACTTGCGCTGCACCAACTTATGCCAGGCGCTGGCCCAACGCGCGGCCAATTGCGATTCCTCGGCTGAACGCGCGTACAGCGTCCGTTCCACGGCAATTTTCTGGCGGTTCAGGGCGCGGGTAGCGGATATCAGAGTAGTCATGGCGATATGTCTTGCGGGAAAGTGGTTAAGAAGTTCGCAAGGGTATTTTGCCGCGCTCGCTGCGTTTTGAATGTGCGCCAGTTCACCCATACCGATGAGAAAACAAACGCGGCCGTGTAAAATACGCGGACTGTTGCGTTTTTACCTCGCTGACGGCGGCTTTGCCGCACGGCGTGGGCGTGTTTTCACCTCTCTTTCTCTCCTATGTGGTCATCCAATCTTTCTAAAAATGCATTAGCCGGCCTGACCACGTCCTTTGCTTTAGTTCCCGAGTGCATCGCTTTCGCGCTGGTTGCGCACCTCAATCCGCTGACCGGCCTGTATGGCGCATTCTTTATATGTACGTTGACAGCCATTTTCGGTGGGCGTCCCGGCATGATTTCCGGCGCCGCCGGCTCGATGGCCGTGGTCATCGTCGCCCTGGTGGCGCAGCACGGCTTGCAATATTTTTTGGCGACTGTTGTGTTGAGCGGTCTCATCATGCTGTTGTTTGGCGTGCTCCGGATGGGCAAGCTGGTCAGCATGGTGCCCCATCCGGTGATGCTCGGCTTCGTCAACGGCCTGGCCATCGTCATCGCCTGGTCGCAGTTGCAGCACTTCCGGGCCAACGGCCGTTGGTTGCAGGACGCCGCGCTTGTGTGGATGTGCGCGCTGGTGGCGTTGACGATGTCGATTGTCTATTTGCTTCCCCGTTTGACCAAAGCCGTGCCGCCCGCGCTCGTGGCGATCGTCGGCGTCGGCCTGTTGTCCGAGGGGCTGCGACTGCCCGCGCGCACCCTGGGCGACATGGCGCAAATCGCCGGCGGCCTGCCGGTGTTCCACATTCCCGAATTGCCGATGACGATGGAGACCGTGCGGATCGTGCTGCCGTACGCGCTGCTGATGGCGGTGGTGGGCCTTCTCGAGACGCTTCTCACCTTCAATCTGACCGACGAAATTACCGAAACGCGCGGCTTGCCGAACCGCGAATGTGTCGCCCTCGGCGCCGCCAACGTGACATCGGGCCTGTTCGGCGGCATGGGCGGCTGCGCGATGATCGGCCAGACCATGATCAACCTGAGTTCCGGCGGCCGCACGCGGGTTTCCGGCGCCGTCAGCGGCATCATGATTTTACTGTTTATACTGTTTCTGTCGCCGCTGATCGAACGCATTCCGCTGGCCGCGCTGGTCGGCGTGATGTTCGTGGTGGCGCAGCAGACCTTCGCCTGGGGTTCGCTGAGGGTGCTGGGCAAGGTGCCCAGGCATGACGCGCTGCTCATCGTGGTCGTCACCTGCATCACCGTGGCGACCGACCTGGCGGTGGCGGTTCTGTGCGGGATCGTCATCGCGGCGCTCAGTTTCGCATGGCGCCACGCCCGCGAAATCCGTGCCGACGTGACGCAGGGCGCCGACGGCGTCAAACACTACACGCCGCATGGCACGCTGTTTTTCGCGTCCATCGCCCACTTTAACGATTTGTTCGATCCGCAGGGCGATCCGCAGGAGGTGGTGCTCGATTGCCGGTATCTTCGATTGGCCGACCATTCGGCGGTGGTCGCGGTGTCGACCCTGAGCGAACGCTATGCCAAAGCCGGCAAGACGCTCCAGGTTCAACATCTGTCCAAACGTTGCGAACAACTGTTGATGCGCGCTGGCGTGACGGTCACCGCGTAGTCCTATAGCCGCTTAAGCGCCGCATCTCGCGATAAAAAGCCGCAGGCCGGAATCTCTCCGCCCTGCGGTTTTTATTTACTTCGCTTCCAGCGCGTTGATCGCCGCCGCAACTCCTGCGCCATAGGCTGGATCGGCCTGGGTACAGTTGAAGATGTGACGTTCCTGCACCGGCTTCGATACGCCATGGATCGCGCGCGCCGTGTTCTCGAACAGCAGCTGCTTCTTTTCGTCCGTCAGCAAACGGAACAGGTTGCCGGGCTGCGAGTAGTAGTCGGTGTCGACCCGGTGGTCCCAGTGCGCGGCCGCGCCTTCGAGCGACAGCGGCGGCTCGGCGAATTGCGGTTGCTGCACCCATTCGCCACGGCTGTTCGGTTCATACGAGGTGCCGGCGCCGTGGTTGCCGTCGGTGCGCATGGCGCCGTCGCGGTGGTAGCTGTGGAACGGGCATTTCGGCGCGTTGACGGGAATCGCGTGGTGATTGACGCCCAAGCGGTAGCGGGCCGCGTCGCCATACGAGAACAGGCGCGATTGCAGCATCTTATCCGGCGAGAAGCTGACGCCGGGGACCACGTTGGCCGGCGAGAAGGCCGACTGCTCGACGTCCGCGAAGTAGTTCTCGGCGTTGCGGTTCAATTCGAGGATGCCGACGTCGATCAGCGGGTAGTCCTTGTGCGGCCAGACCTTGGTCAGGTCGAACGGATTGTACGGCACCTTGGACGCCTCGTTCTCCGGCATGATCTGCACCGCCAGCTTCCAGCGCGGGAAGTCGCCGTTTTCGATGGCGTCGAACAGGTCGCGCTGCGAGCTTTCACGGTCGTTGGCGACGACGGCGGCCGCCTCGGCGTCGCTGAAATTGGCGATGCCCTGCTGGCAGACGAAGTGGAACTTGACCCAGAAGCGCTCATTGGTCGGGCTGATGAAGCTGAAGGTGTGGCTGCCGAAACCGTGCATGTGGCGGTAGCCCTTCGGGATGCCGCGATCGCTCATGACGATGGTGATCTGGTGCAGGGCTTCCGGCAGCAGGGTCCAGAAGTCCCAGTTGTTCTCGGCGCTGCGCAAGTTGGTCTTGGGGTCGCGCTTGACGACGTGGTTCAGGTCCGGGAACTTGAGCGGGTCGCGGAAGAAGAACACCGGGGTGTTGTTGCCGACCACGTCCCAGTTGCCTTGCTCGGTGTAGAACTTGACGGCGAAGCCGCGGATATCGCGTTCGGCGTCGGCCGCGCCACGCTCGCCGGCGACGGTGGAAAAGCGCATGAAGATCTCGGTCTTCTTGCCGATTTCGGAGAACAGCGCCGCGCGCGTGTACTTGCTGATGTCGTGCGTGACGGTGAAGGTGCCGAAGGCGCCCGAGCCTTTGGCGTGCATGCGGCGCTCCGGGATCACTTCGCGCGCGAAGTGGGCCAGCTTTTCAAGGTGCCAGACATCCTGCAGCAGCACCGGGCCGTGCGGGCCGGCGGTCTGGGTGTTCTGGTTGTCGACGACCGGCGCGCCGGCGGCCGTGGTAAGGTTTTTCATGGAAGTCCTTCAGTGATTTGAAGTTGAATGGAAACTTCCAGCATAACTAACACGTTGCCCCGGCGCAGCTCTCTTTCGGGAGAGCCCGCGGCAAAAAAAAAGCCCGGCTGCGAAGCCGGGCTTTCATCACGCTACCGCTACTGCTACC
Organism: Duganella sp. AC237; assembly: GCF_979254035.1. Lineage (NCBI taxonomy): Bacteria > Pseudomonadati > Pseudomonadota > Betaproteobacteria > Burkholderiales > Oxalobacteraceae > Duganella > Duganella sp. AC237. The sequence goes on from NZ_CEEDEW010000003.1 coordinate 3,279,591, forward strand.
GCTAGCAAATTACTTGCTTGGGTAGGCCAGGTCGGCGCGGCGGTTCTGGGCGCGCGAGTCCGCGTCGGTGCCCGATGCTTTTGGCTTCTCTTTACCGAAGCTGACGGCTTCCATCTGGCTGTCTTGCACGCCTTGGGTTTTCAGGGCGGTGATGACGGCTTGGGCGCGCTTCTGGCCCAGGGCCAGGTTGTACTCGGCGCTGCCCTGGTCATCGGTGTTGCCTTCGACTTTGATCGACACGTTCGGGTTTGCGGCCAGGAATTTACCGTGGTCGGCGACAACGGCGTCGAACTCTGGCTTGACGGTGTACTTGTCGAAGTCGAAGTAGACGCTACGGTTTTTGTAGATCGAGCTGTTTGGGTCCAGGTACGCTGGCAGGGTGGCAGCGGCTGGAGCGGCAACTGGTGCGGCCGCTGGAGCTGGTGCCGCCGCTGGTGCCGGCGCAGGCGCTGGTGCAGGTGCCGGGGCTGGAGCAGGGGTCGAGCAAGCGCTCAGCAGGGCTACGGTGCAGGCTGCCAGCAGGGTGTTGATTTTTGCGTTCATGGAAATACTCCCGAATTGTATTTTGTTATTGACACATTGGTGTAGTGAGGCTGTTCAGCCAGCCGCGAGCGACATTATATAAGCATTTCTCTATTATTAATTGGCGCACTGCATTATTTTTTCAGCCAGCGTGAGAATGGTGACATATCGCGTCCCGATTCCACGTACCACGCGCGCCGGGCGATGTCGAATTGCGCGCCCAGCGCCTTGACTTCGTCCTTTTCGTGGAAGGTTGCGGTCAGATATTGACGGCCGGGCGCCTCCGCCGGCTTGGCCTGGTTGCGGGCGATGGCGGCCTCGGCGGCGGCGGCCGATTGCTGCAAACGCATATTGGCGATGAAGCCGCTGCGCAGCGCCGGATCGGCCGGCGACAGCATGGTCAGACGGGCGCGGGCGCGGGTGACGCCGACGTAGAACAGGTTTTCCTCGTCGCGCTTGGGCTGCATCGGGTGCGGGAACTCATCGGCCTGCAAAAACGGCAGGATCACGTGGTCGAACTCCTTGCCCTTGGCGTTGGCCACGCATTCGATCAGCACCGCCTTGCGTTCGCGCTTGCGGCGGATGCAGGCTTCGCGGGCGTTCATCGCCGTCCAGAACTCGCGCAGGCTCTGGCCGGAGGCGGCGGCTGAATCCAGCAGGCCAGCCACCGATTTATTGACCACGCCGGCCTCGTACGGGCGCACGAAGATGCGGCGCGCGGTCGCCACCAGCTTGACGCGCTCGCACAGCTCCGTCAGCACGGCGGCCGCCGGCATGGCCGGATCGAGCGCGGTCAGCCAGGCGATGGCGTCGATCACGGCCTTCTTGGTGGCCTGGCTGGCGACGTCGCGGTAGCTGATTTGCTCGCCGTCGCGGCGGTCGTCCTCGATCATGAACAATTCGCCCAGCAGCGCCGGGTCCTTGCTGATCTGGGCCTTGAAGTTGTCCATGCGCCGCGCCGAGAACTTCATTTCGCTGAAGGCCGTCATGGCGTCGACGATGGCCGCGCGCACCTGTTCCGATTTGACCGCGGCGAAGTCCTTCAATCCGATGGCCAGCATGCCGCGCAAGAACAGGATCTCGTCGCGCTGCAGGTAGCCTGCCATGGCAGGCGTGCGGTAGTCGATGTCGGCCTCGATCAGGGCGTTCTCGATCGCCATCGACTGGTGCCGGTCCCGGATCAGGATGGCGCAGCCGTCGTAGGCGTTGCCGTCGGCCTTCCACTGGCGGATCGCGGCGATGGCCTGTTGCGCGCATTCGGCCGGCGTGGCGTAGTGCGCCTGGCGGATCTGGGTGTGCACCGGCAGGCTCGATTCGACCGCCTTATGTTTGAATTCGGCCATCGCGTAGGCCAGGTGCGGGCCGTGGCGGTAACTGTAGGTCAGGGGATAGCGCACCAGCTTGGGATGGCGTTCGGCGAAGCGGCGGTTCAGGTACTCCTCGCTGGCGCCCAGTTTCGCGTGAATCACCTGGTCCTTGTCGCCGGCGCCGACAAAAAAGCACTGCGGGCGGCTGATCAAGGCGTCGAGGATGCGGAACGCCGCCTCGTTCAGATCGTGCAGCTCGTCGCACAGCACCAGCCGGTAGTCGGGAAAGTGCTCGGCCAGGCGCGCGCCGGTGTCCAGGTTGCAGGCCAGGTCGTAGGTGGCGTCGAACGGGCCGCGGAACACCGCGCCGGCGCCGCCGTCCAGCCGCAGCGTTTCGTATTCCACCGTGGTCAGGTAGTCGGCCAGCGGCACGCCGAGCAGCTCGGCGATCTCCTCCAACCCCATGAAGTCGACGTCGGCGGCCAGCGCCATCGTCGCTTTCAAGCCCAGTTGGACATCGAGGAACTGGCTTAGCGCGATGCTGTGGGTGTTCAGTTCCAGCGCCTCCAGCCGGCCGGCGTAGCGCGCGCCGACCCGGTCGACGGCGGCCAGCGCGTATTCCTTCAGCTGGCGCGCCTCGGCGCAGCGGCGCAGGTTGTCGCCGTCGATTGTGTCCAGCCGCCAGGCGGCGAAGTCCTCGAACGTCATCACGGCCAGGCGCGCCACCAGCGCCTGCGGCACGCCGACATCGATCAGGCGCTGGCGCATGACGTCGCGCGCCTCCGGCGTGAAGGTCAGCGCGAGGATCTGTTCGGGAGGGAGCTTGCGGGCCAGCGCCTCGCCGATGCGGATCGCCAGGGTGGTGGTTTTGGCCGCGCCGGCGTTGGCGTCGACCAGCACCACTTTGCTCTGCGACAGCTGGATGGCTGTTTGTTCCGGCGTCGGGATCAGGCCTTGCGGCGTAAATCGGATGGGATTTGGAGGTTGGGCTGCGTTCATCCGCTACATTATAGCGACCGGCGTGCGCATGCCGGTCGCCAATGTGCCGCCGAGCGCCGGCATCGGCGTCAATCGGGCCGTCGCGCCTTCGATGAACTGGGCGCTGAAGACGCGCCGCTGCGGCTGCGAATCGGAAGGGTGCTCGTGGCCGTCGATGACGGCGCACAGCAGGTCGGCCGCCGACGCCGCCATTTTGGGCATCGGCTGGCGCAAGGTGGTGAGGTTGTAGCTCAACCAGTTGGACGGCTCGACGGCGTCGAAGCCGGCCACCGACAGCTGTCCCGGCACGTCGATGCCCAGTTCGTGGCGGGCGTAATCGAGGCAGCCGATAGCCATCACGTCGCTGCCGCAGATGATCGCATCGGGCACGTCGCCCAGTTGCGCGATGATGGCTTTGAGGCCGGCGCCGCCGCTGCGATAGTCGGATTGGCCGGGGACCACCACCGGCGGCGGCAGGCCCAGTTCGGCAAGGCGTTCGCAGGCGCCGCGCCGGCGTTCGTTGGCGACCGAGGAGTCCTCGGTGCCGGCGATGATGCCGAAGCGGCGATGGCCGGCGGCGGCCAGGCGCGCAACCAGCATGCGGCCCGCTTCCAGGTGATCGCAGGTGACGGTGTTGACGACGCGGTTGCGCAAGGCGCGGTTGAACAGCACCAGCGGCATGTGGCGGCGCTCGAATTCGGCGATGTGCTCGTCGCTGAGGCGGGCGGCGGCGATCACGCCGTCGACCTGGAATTGCCAGACGTCGGTCAGCACGCGGTCGACATCGGTCTCGCGCGCCAAGGTGAACAGCAGAACGCGCTTGCCGCGCGCGGTGATCTGCTGGCTCAGCTCGGCAAGCAGCTCGGGATAATAGAGATTGGCCTGGTTGGTGATGATCACGGCCACCATGTTGGAGCGGCGGGTGATCAGGCTGCGGGCGGCGGCGTTGGGAATGTAATCGAGCAGCGAGGCCGCTTTCATGACGCGGGCGTAAGTTGCCTTGGAGACGCTGGCGCCCGGCTTGAAGCAGCGCGAGACGGCCGATTGGGACACGCCGGCGACGATCGCCACGTCGTACGAGGTGACGCGGCGCGCTTCGCGGGCGATGGTGGCTTTGTGTTCCGTGGCGCTGATCTCAACTGTCGGCTTGGATGTCGTCATTATCTCGTTATCGTCGTGGGGACCCGGGCAGTTTCCATGGGTCATGTCGAGGATAATCAAAAGCTTACTCTAGGGCAATACTTATTGTGTTTCTATGTGGAAATTACGTATTCGGTGTGGTGGCACAGCAATTTTCCCTGATGAGGGCGTTTTTCTGATAGCATAACGCCCCTTTATTACGTGTGAAGGGTCGACATGGCCAATGCTTGCGGCGTCGATTTCGGCACGTCAAATTCCACGGTCGGCTGGGTGCGTCCCGGCCAGTCCGTGATGTTGGGGCTTGAGGACGGCAAGACCACCTTGCCGTCGGTCGTCTTCTTCAACGCGGAAGACGAACAGGTCACCTTTGGACGTGCGGCGCTGGCCGAATATCTGGCCGGCTATGAGGGGCGCTTGATGCGCTCGCTGAAGAGTTTGCTCGGGACCAGTCTGATCGACGGTCAGACCGAGGTGGGCGGCCGCGCGCTGCCGTTCCGGATGTTGCTGGCCCAGTTCATCGGCGAGGTCAAGCTGCGCGCAGAGCAGTCGGCCGGGCGCGAATTCACGTCGGCGGTGTTCGGCCGGCCGGTGCATTTCATCGACGACAGCAAGGAAAACGACCGGTTGGCCGAGGATACCTTGGCCGAGGTCGCCCGTTCGGTCGGCTTCAAGGACATCGCCTTCCAGTTCGAGCCGATCGCCGCCGCGTTCGACTACGAGTCGCAGATCGACCGCGAGGAACTGGTGTTGATCGCCGACATCGGCGGCGGGACGTCGGACTTTTCGCTGGTGCGCCTGTCGCCCGCGCGCGCCAAAAAGACCGAGCGGCGCGACGACATCCTCGCCAACGGCGGCGTGCACATCGGCGGTACCGACTTCGATAAATACCTGAGCCTGTCCGCGGTGATGCCGTTGCTGGGCTACGGCAGCCGCCTGCGCAACAACAGCGAAGTGCCGTCGAGCTATTTCTTCAACCTGGCCACCTGGCACACGATCAACCAGGCCTACACCAAGAAGATGTGGACCCAGTTGTCTGACCTGTTGCGCGATTCGGCCGAGCAGGAAAAGCTGGGCCGCCTGCAGCGCCTGATCGACGAGCGCGCCGGCCATTGGCTGGCGATGAAGGTGGAGGAGGGCAAGATCGCCTTGTCCGGCGACGTCAAGGTGCGGCTCGAGCTGGACCGCTTGTCGCCGGCGGTCAACCTGGAGCTCGACCGCGCGCAGTTCGACGCGTCGATCGACCATCTGGTGGGCTCGGTTGAAAATACCGTGCTGAGCTTGCTGCGCGACGCCGGCGTCGGACCGGCCGATGTCGACACCGTCTTCTTCACCGGCGGTTCGAGCGGCGTGCGCATGCTGCGCGAGCGCATCGGCGCGCTGGTGCCGGCCGCGCGCAAGGTCGAAGGCGACCTGTTCGGCAGCATCGGCGCCGGGCTGGCGCTCGACGCCGTGCGCAAATTCGGCTAACTAGATAGACAGGGACGCAAATGCTCGACAAATCCATCGTCATGCTCGACTTCGAGACCACCGGCCTGTCGCCCGACATGGGCGACCGCATCACCGAGGTGGCGGCGTTGCGCATCGTCGGCGGACGCATCGTCGAGCGCTACGTGTCCCTGATCAACTGCAACGTGCGCATTCCCTCGTTTATCACCGGCCTGACCGGCATCACCCAGTCCATGGTCGACAACGCGCCGCCGGTCTCGCGCGTGGTCCCCGACCTGCTCGACTTTATCGGCGGCGACGCGCTGTCGGCCCACAACGCCAGCTTCGACGAGAAGTTCCTGCGCGCCGAGGCGGCCCGGCTGAACCTGACGCCCGGCCATCAAGCGCTGGTCTGCTCGCTCAAGCTGTCGCGCCGGGTGTTCCCGAACCTGGCCAGCTACAAGCTCGGCAATCTGTCGGGGCAGTTGGGCATCCGTTTCAAAAGCGCGGCCCACCGGGCCGAGTCCGACGCCGAAGTGGCGGCCGAAGTGCTGATACACATCGGTAAACACATCGGTTCGACCTATGGCATCGCCGGCGTCGATCCGGCCCTGCTCGTCTCGGTAAACAAGCTGGCGGCCGCCAAAGTCCACCAATTCCTTCAAAAACAGTCCCCTCAGTAAGTTTAGGCTTAAACGATAGCATTTCATCATCACTCGTTTGACGACGCTCAAATCTGAAGTCACTATCGAGCTTACACTTTAGCCAACATAGTTGCAGTGTTGGCAAGGGGTGCGCGATGAAAAACCAGAGCTCCGCCAGAGATGGCTACGACAGTTATGTGTGGTACAAGGAGGCGGCCGAGCGAGGTAATCCCTACGCGCAATTCAATCTTGCCATGGTCTATAAAAAAGGCCAGGGGGTGGCGCGGGAAGACAATCGGGCCTTCCATTGGATGCACAAGGCTGCGGAGCAGGGGCTGGCGTTCGCCCAGAATCATCTCGGTGTGATGTACTACAACGGCCGGGGCGTCCCCAATAACGACAAGGAGGCGGTGCGCTGGTTTCGCGCCGCCGCCCAGCAAGGCGACGCCTCGGCCCAGCAAAATCTCGGGCAAATGTATAAAAGGGGGCGCGGCGTCGCGCGCAGCGACGAGATCGCGCTGTCCTGGTTCTACCGCGCGGCGGAGCAGGGCATCGCCAGCGCGCAAACCTTGCTGGGCGAGGCCTATGTGCACGGCACCGGCGTGCGCCGCAACTATCCGTTGGCGCTGGCGTGGTTCCGCAAGGCCGCGCTGCAAAACGACGCCAACGCCCAGCTCAATCTCGGACTGATGTACAAGCATGGACACGGCGTGGCGCGCAACGATACGCAGGCGCTGGCGTGGTTCCGGCAAGCCGCCGCGCAAGGCGACGCGGTGGCGCAGCGCCTGGTCGGGGTCGCGTATTCGGAGGGCTTGGGCGTGCCGGCCGACCAGTTGCGGGCTTATGCATGGTTGACGCGCGCGGCCGAGCAGGAGGACGCCGACGCCCAGTTCAATCTGGGCATCATGTTGGCCAACGGCAAGGGCGTCGACCGCGACGACGAGCTGGCTTTTTCGTGGTATCGGCGCGCGGCCGAGTCCGGCCATGTGCTGGCGCAGTACAACCTGGGCGGCATGTATGCGCGCGGACGCGGCGTCTGCCGCGACGAGCAGCGCGCGCTGGAGTGGTACCGGATGGCGGCCGAGCAGGGCGCGCCGAACGCGCAGTTCAATGTCGGCGTGATGTACGCCAATGGTCATGGCGTGGCCAAGGACGAGGCGCGCGCGGTGGCCTGGTATCGCAGCGCGGCCGACCAGGGCGACGCCAGCGCCCAGAACAACCTGGGCGTAATGTACGCCAACGGCCTGGGGGTGGCCCAGGACGATGTGCACGCCGTCAAATGGTATGGCAAGGCGGCCGAGCAGGGTCACGCGTTGGCGCAGTTCAATCTGGGCGGCATGTATGGCAGCGGGCGCGGCGTCAAACGCGACGCGTCGCGCTCGTTCATGTGGCTGACGTTGGCGGCCGACGCCGGCGATGTCGCGGCAGCCAGCAACCGCAAGAAGGTGGCGCTCGACATGACGCCGGAAGCGATCGTCGAAGCGCAGGAGCTGGTGCGCCGCTGGCGCGCGCAGCACCGCAGGGCCGTGCCGGTGCGCGAGCGACCGCGATGATGCAACCGTTTAGCTAACCCTGCGGCTGCTGCCGGCGGTCGAGGAACAGGCTGTTGCCGTGGATTTTCTTGGCTTGGCGCTTGGATTCGGCCGCTGCCGTGGCGATCTGGTGGTGCGTGTAATACTGGCGCGGATCGACGCGGATCACGCCGATTGACAGACTCATCAACGAATAGAACACTTTCTTTCCCTGCCGGTCCTCGCTCAGGTAGCCGCCGCGCTCGCGGTCCTCGAGGCTGTAGAACGCCTGCACATTCTGCTCGAAATCCGCCAGGATGCCCTGGCAGCGCGTCTCCCAGTCTTCGCTCTGGAACAACACCATGAAATCGTCGCCGCCGATATGGCCGACGAAGTCGCGGTTGGCGTCGCAGCGCTCGCTGAGCATGTTGCCAGTCAGCTGGATGACGTCGTCGCCCCGCCGGTAGCCGTAGACATCGTTGAACGGTTTGAAATGGTCGAGGTCGACATAACAGGCCCAGAAACGCGTGCCGCTCTCCAGCAGCCGGTCGATGTGTTCGTTGATCGGCACATTGCCCGGCAGTTGGGTCAGCGGATTGGCGTAGCGCGCCGCGTTGATCTGCATCTGCGTGATCTCGCGCATCAGGTCGTGGCCGGTGCCCAAGCCCAGGTAGCGGCCCCGGTCGGTGATGATGAAGCCGTTGAACAGGTGGTGGGCGTCGGCCTGCACCATGCGGAAGCTCAGCTCTTGCAAGGTGGTGTCCTGCTCGGCGATCAAGGACGTGGCGTCCATGAACTGCCGGCACGACTTCTTGCCGTACAGCTCGCGCTGGTAGGGCCGGGCGAAGTGGTCGATCATCTCGAAGCGGCTGATCAGTCCCTGCGGCTCATCGCCGTCGACCACCGGAATGATCAGCAGCTTGGGTTCCTTCAAGAAGATCTCGTAGACCTCGTTGTTGGTCATGCTCGACGGAACGGTCTGGACTTCGTTGAGCAGTTTGAGGATGGTGGCGGCGTTCTTTTCGGCGCCGCGCCGGGGATACACGGCGACACCGGTGCGCGCCAGCGCCTTGACCACCTCGGCCGGGGCCGAGCGCGCCGGTTGCGGGTGCGGCCGTCCCAGATGATAGCCCTGGCCGTTGGCGACGCCGACATCGCGGATCACCAGCAGTTCGGCCTGGGTTTCGATGCCTTCGGCGATGACCAGGGTGTTCGACTTCTCGGCGATCTCCTGGATCGAGCGCACGAATTGCAGCTTCACCGGATCGTTATTGATCCCCTGGATGAAATGCATGTCGATCTTGACATACTCCGGCCGCAACTCGGACCACAGGCGCAGGCTGGAGAACCCTTCGCCCAGATCGTCGATGGCGATCTGGAAGCCCATGTCGCGGTAGTGCCGCACCGCCTCGCGCATCAGCTCATAGTCGTAGGTCGGCTGGTTCTCGGTCAGCTCGATGATCACGCGCTCGGGGTTGATGCCGATGTGATGGATGTATTCCAGCGTCTCGCCGGGGCGCGCGTCGCGCTGCAGCAGGCATTCCGGGCTCACGTTGAGAAACAGCTTGCCCGGCAGTTCCAGCTCGGCAAAGCGCTCCAGGATCACCTGGCGGCACAGGTGTTCGACCTGCACCGTCAGCCCGCTGGCGCGCGCCACCTTGAACAGGCTCATCGGCGAGTGCAGGGGGCTGTCGGAGGGGCCCCGTATCAACCCCTCGTAGGCGATGATGTCGCCGTTCTGCAGGTTGACGATCGGTTGGAACAGCGCGTTGAGCTGGCGGCGCGCGAGGATATCGTATAAATGGGCGCGCAACACTGCCTCCTCGTCCTCGAGTTCGGGCCTGATGTAGGTCACCACGGCGGGTGAGGCGTTGCTACGATGCAGCGGTTTGCTGGCGGTTTTCACGATTAGCGCTTGCGAAATGTGGGTTTAACTGTACGATTCTATGATGTGTTTGTGACGGCCTCATGAATTTTGTCCTGTGGCGCAATAAGTATTTCCATGTCACATTGTTGTCGCGCTACAATAGTCAGACCAAGTGCTCCCCGGGCCTACCATGTACAGTCTTAATAGCCGTCGCCTCGTTTTTAGTCTGATGTTCTTGAGCACCGCTTCGGCGGGGGCGACCGGCGTCACCGTGCAGGTACAGGACGCGGCTGGCAATCCGCTAGCCGATACGGTGGTCTATATCGAGGCGGAGACCGCCCCGGCCGCCGGCAAGGCGCCAGCCAGCGGGCAGATCGAGCAAAAGAGTTTGAAGTTCATGCCGCTGGTCACCGTCGTGCAGACCGGCAGCAAAGTATCCTTTCCGAATAACGACAAGGTCCGCCACCACATCTATTCGTTTTCGGCCGCCCACAAGTTCGACCAGAAACTGTATTCGGGCGAGTCGGCGGCGCCGCAGGTGTTCGATAAGGCCGGCACCGTGGTCCTGGGCTGTAACATCCACGACAAGATGCTCGCCTACGTCAAGATCGTCGACACGCCATACTTCGCCAAGACCGACGCCGCCGGCGCGGCGCGCATCGCGCTGCCGGCCGGCGGCAAGTACGTGGTCAAGGCCTGGCACTACAACACCGTCGGCGGCGCCACACCCGAGCAGGTGTTGACTGTGAAGGCGGGCGACGCGATGTCGACGGCCACGTTCAAGCTGCCGATGAAGCCTCCGGCTGCCGACGCCACGTCGTCGGCCTACTAAAGGATCGCCCCGAGCATGCGTATGCGTTTTCGCAGCCTGGAAAGCCGGATCGTCGCGCTGTTCCTGGTCCTGATCGTCGCCGTGCAGCTGGTCGGCCTGGTGGTGATCCAGCGCGGCATCGACAACAACGCGCGCCTGGCCATCGCCGGGGAACTCAATAACGGCACCAAGGTGTTCCGGCGCCTGCTCGATCAAAACGCCCAGAGCCTGCGCTTCGGCGCCCGCCTGCTGGCGCGCGACACCGCGTTCCTGGCCGCCATCGGCAACAACGACGAAGGCGACCGCGCCACCATCGAATCGGCGCTGGCCAACAGCGGCCGCCGCATCAAGGCTTCGTTGACGATGCTGATCAGCGCCGAGCGCAAGATCAGCGTATCGACCAATACCACGCAGGCAGCGGGCCTGGAGAAAATGGCCGTCAGCATGCTCGACGCGGCCGAAGCGGCCGACGGCGCCAACGGCATCGCCATCATCGAGCGCCGCCCGTACCAGATCGTCGTCATGCCGGTCAAGGCGCCGGTCACCATTGGCTGGATCGTGATGACATTCCCGATCGACCGCCAACTGGCCAGCGAGATGCGCGAGGTCAGCTCCCTGCACACCACCGTGCTAACGCGCGACCCGCAGGGCAAATGGATGTCGGCAGGATCCACCTACGTCGGCGCTTCGGCGCAATCGGTGGTCGACCAGTTGCAGGCCTTGCCGGCCGCGCCCACCGGACCGTTCGACATCGAGGTGGAAACCGGCCGCTATAGCGCGCGCCTGATGTCGATCGGCCAGGACGGCGGGCAGACCGCCAGCGTGCTGCTGGCGCGCTCGATCGACGAGGCGACCGCCGAATACGCGCGCCTGGAGCGCTGGCTGATCCTCCTCACCGCCGGCGGCATCGCCATCTCGGCGCTGGCCATCATCTTCACCGCCAAGCGCATCGCCCAGCCGATCAGCGAGTTGGCCGACACCGCCAAGCGCCTGGAGCGGGGCGATTACAAGGGCCAGATCGACACCAGCCGCGAAGACGAAATCGGCGCACTGGCGCAGGCCTTCGATGCGATGCGCGAGGGGATCGCCAAGCGCGAACAGGAAATCCGGCGGCTGGCGTATTGGGACACCTTGACCAATCTGCCCAACCGCGCCCAGTTCCTGCTGCTGCTGAACGACGCGATGGAGGATGCCCGCAAACGCGAGGAAGCCGTGTTCGTGCTGATGATGGACCTGGACCGCTTCAAGCACGTCAACGATGTCATGGGCCACAGTTTCGGCGATGCGCTGCTGCGCCAGGTGGCAGGCCGGCTACAACTGCTGCTGGCGAACCGGCGGCAATCGTCGGCGCAGGTGGCGCGGCTGGGCGGCGACGAATTCGCGGTGCTGCTGCCGGCGTCCGACGTCGACGCGGCGCAGCGCATGGCGGCCGATATCCTGCAGGCGCTGGAGACGCCGCTGTCGCTGGAGGAGCAGATGGTCGACATCGGCGCCGGCTTGGGGATCGCCGGTTATCCCATGCACGGCAGCGACGGCGAGGCCTTGCTCAGCATGGCCGAGGTGGCGATGTACACGGCCAAGCAGCGCAACGACGGCGCCGTGGTCTACGACGCGGCGATGGACAAATCCAGCGAAAAGAGCCTGTCGCTGCTGACGGAGCTGCGCAACGCCATCGAGCGCAACGAGTTCCGCCTGCACGTGCAGCCCAAGATCATGCTCGATACCGGCAAGGTGGTCGGCATGGAGGCGCTGGTGCGCTGGGTGCATCCGGAACGCGGCAACGTGTTTCCGGACGAGTTCATTCCGTTCGCCGAGCAGACCGGCTTTATCCGCGTGCTCACGCGCTGGGTGATGGAGCGCTCGGCGGAGCTGTGCCAGGAACTGGCGGCCAAGGGCCATCATCTGAAGATATCGGTCAACCTGTCCACGCGCGATTTGCTGGACCAGGACCTGCCGGCCAAATTCGCCGACCTGCTGGTGCGCCACAAACTGGCCCCCGGCTCGTTCTGCCTCGAGATCACCGAAAGCGCCATCATGGACGATCCGGTGCGGGCGCAAACCACGCTGGAGCGCCTCAGCGCCATGGGTTTCGATCTGTCGATCGACGATTTCGGCACCGGCTATTCGTCGCTGGCGTACCTGAAACGGCTGCCGGTCAATGAGCTCAAGATCGACAAATCGTTCGTGCTCAATATGGAGCACGATGAAGGCGACACCAAGATCGTGCGCTCGACCATCGACCTGGGTCACAACATGGGCTTGCGCGTGGTGGCCGAGGGTATCGAGAGCGAAGCGGTGTGGCGACTGCTGGCGGGCCTCGGTTGCGACCAGGGGCAGGGCTACTTCATGAGCCGCCCGATCCCTGGCGACCAGTTGATCGCGTGGCTCGAGAAGTGGCAGGCGCCGGCTGTGTCGGCGGCCCCGAACCACGTGTTCATCTAAGTCACGCTTTCGGCCTGTCGCCGATATTTGCATTTCATGCAAGCGATTTTGCCGTGCGTCGCAAGCCCTGCCTCGACGCAGCCGTCTCTCGCATACACTGCCCGAATCCCATTTCAGGAGCCTGTATGCACCGTCTATTCACGACCGTATTGATCGCCGCCGCCTGCCACGCCCCGGTCTTCGCCGCCAACACCGCGCCGCCGTTCGCGCCGGGTACCCACAAGCTGAAAAACGGCCGGCCCAACGAGGTGATGGTGCTTGGCTCGCCGCACCTGTCCCAGATGACCAAGACCGTCGACATGACCAGGTTCGGATTATTGACAGACAGGCTGACGGAATGGAAACCGCAAGCCGTGGCGATCGAATCGCTGTCCGGCATGCAGTGCGCGTATCTGCGCAGCTATCCGCAACGCTATGCCGATTCGGTCAAGACCTATTGCTGGGACCCGGCGCCTGCCAACGCCGCGACCGGCGTGAATGTGCCGGAAGCGAATGCCCAAGCCGAACGCCTGCTGTTGGCATGGCCGGCGGCGCCGTCGCCGGCGCAGCGGCGCAAGCTGGCCGCCTTGTTCCTCGCGGGCGGCGAGCGGGCCTCCGCCCTGGTGCAGTGGTTGCGTCTTCCGGACGCGGAGCGCCATGCCGGCGACGGCCTGCCGGAAAGCCTGGTGCCGATGTTGAATGGGCTGTCGGAACGGCGCGATGAGAGCTATCGGATCGCCGCCGTGGTGGCCGCGCGCAGCGGGCTGGAACGCGTCTGGGCGATGGACGACCACACGGCGGATGGTCCGACTGAAGATGAAAAAGCCGCCGGCGAGGCGATTTCCAAGGCGTGGGACAACCCCTATACCGCCGCCCGTGGAAAGCAATCGGATCAACTTGAAAGCCGACTCAATACCCCCGGGGATATATTGACCATGTATCGCGCCTATAACGACGCCGCTTACCCGGAGCAGGCCTTCCGCAGCGACTTCGGCGCGGCGCTGGAGGAACCCTCACCGCGGCACTATGGGCGCGGCTACGTCGCCTACTGGGAGACGCGCAACCTGCGCATGGCGTCCAACATCCGCGATGCGATGAGCATGCGTCCCGGCGTGCGCATGCTGGTGGTGGTCGGCGCCTCCCACAAAGCGTATCTGGAAGCTTACCTCGACCAGATGCACGACGTCCGCATCGTCACCACGGACCGGGTGCTGCGCGCCGAATAAAACACGATGAGATCGCCTGCCTAGCGTTGCTTATTTGTCACAAGGCAAGCTATCATCGATATATCAACTCACGACCCACGGAATTACGCATGAAGCAATTGAAACGCGCCGCACTGGCGGCCGCCGTCCTGCTGGCACAAGGCGCCATGGCGCAGACCTGCGCCACCACCGGCGCCGCGCTGACCTACCCGACCACCCGCACGGTCGACCAGACCGACGATTACCACGGCGTTAAAGTGGCCGATCCGTATCGCTGGCTGGAGGACGCCAACAGCGCCGACACCAAGGATTGGGTCGACGCCCAGAACAAGCTCACGCAAGGCTACCTGTCGCAGATCCCCGGCCGCGAGGCGATCAAGACGCGCCTGACCAAGCTGTGGAACTTCGAGCGTTTCAGCGTCCCGTTCAAGGAAGGCGGACGCTATTTTTATAGCCGCAACGACGGCCTGCAAAACCAGTCGGTGCTCTACACGATGAAAACGCTGGCCGACGTGCCGCGCCTGCTGCTCGATCCGAACAAGCTGGCCGCCGACGGCACCGTGGCCCTGGCCGGACTGGCCGTGAGCCCGAACGGCAAATACCTCGCCTACAGCACCGCCGCATCGGGCTCCGACTGGAACGAGATCAAGGTGCGCGACATCGACAGCGGCAAGGACGTCGAAGACCATATCAAGTGGGTCAAGTTCTCCAACACCGCTTGGCTGCACGACGGTTCCGGTTTCTTCTACAGCCGCTACGACGAGCCCAAGGAAGCGACCAAACTCGCCGACGTGAACTACTTCCAGAAGCTGTACTTCCACAAACTGGGCACGCCGCAAAGCGCCGACACGCTGGTCTACGACCGCCCGGACCACAAGGACTGGGGCTTTAGCGCCGACGTGACCCAGGATGGCCGCTATCTGATCATCACGGCGTCGCAAGGCACCGAGAACAAGAACCGCGTGTTCTACAAGGACTTGAGCCGCAAGGATTCCAAGGTCGTCGGCTTGCTTGAGGATTTCGACGCCGTCTACAACTTCGTCGGCAACGACGGGCCGGTGTTCTGGTTCCACACCGAGCGCAACGCGCCACGCGGCCGTATTGTCAGCATCGACACGCGCAAGCCGGCGGTGCTGAACTGGAAGCAGATCGTGCCGGAAAGCTCCAACACGCTGGTGTCGGCGTCCGTCGTCAACAACCAGCTGCTGGTGGACTACCTGAGCGATGCGCACAGCCTGGTGAAGGTGTTCGACCTGAAAGGCAAACCGCTGCACGATATCGAACTGCCGGGCCTCGGCACGGCCGGGGGCTTTAGCGGCAAGCGCGTCGACACCGAGACCTTCTACTCGTACACCAGCTTCACCACGCCGACGACGATCTACCGCTACGACCTGAAGGCCAACAAGAGCAGCGTGTACCGCCAGCCGAAGGTCGACTTCGATGCGGCCGGCTTCGAGACGCGCCAGGAGTTCTTCACCAGCCGTGACGGCACCAAGGTGCCGATGTTCATCGTCGCCAAAAAGGGTTTGAAGCTCGATGGCAGCAATCCGACCTACCTGTATGGTTACGGCGGCTTCAATGTCTCGCTGACGCCGTCGTTCTCGGTCGCCAACCTGGCGTGGCTGGAGATGGGCGGCGTCTACGTCATGGCCAATCTGCGCGGCGGCGGCGAGTATGGCGAATCGTGGCACGAGGCGGGCACCAAGCTGCAAAAGCAGAACGTGTTCGACGACTTTATCGGCGCGGCCGAATGGCTGATCGTGCACAAGGTGACGTCGCCGGCCAAGCTGGCCATCGGCGGCGGCAGCAACGGCGGCCTGCTGGTCGGCGCGGCGATGACGCAGCGTCCGGAGTTGTTCGCCGCCGCGATCCCGCAGGTGGGCGTGCTCGATATGCTGCGCTTCCACAAATTCACCATCGGCTGGGCGTGGACATCGGACTACGGCTCTTCCGACAACGCCGAGGAGTTCAAGGCGCTGGTCAAGTATTCGCCGCTGCACAACCTGAAAAAGGGAACCTGCTATCCGGCGACGATGATCACCACCGCCGACCATGACGACCGCGTGGTGCCGGCGCACAGCTTCAAGTTCGCCGCCACCGCGCAGGCCGACCAGGCCGGTGCTGCGCCGATCCTGATCCGGATCGACACCAAGGCCGGCCACGGCGCCGGCAAGCCGACCACCAAACAGATCGAGGAAGTGGCGGATCGCTGGGGCTTCCTGAGCCGCGCGCTGCAAATGGATGGCGCGACGCCGGCGGTGCAAACCACCGCAGGGCCGGCGACGGCGGCTGTCAAGGCGGCGGGCTCGCAATGAGGGCCGCGCCAGCCGCCGGGCCACTGCTGCTCGCTCTCATAATGTTGGGCGCTGCGCCGGTGGCGCCGGCGCTGGCGCAATCCAACAATTCCGGCGGCGCGTCGGCGTCCGCCAAATCGGTTGCGGACGTCACGCGCGGCCTGCAATCGCAACCGGGCTTCATCGACGTCTGGCGCGACGCGGCCAAGGGCAGGGTGCTGCTGTCGGTGGCGTCGCTGGAGCAGCCATTCCTGCTACTGAGTTCCCTGCCATACGCACTGGGCTCGAATGATGTCGGCCTTGATCGGGGCCAGGCCGGCGACATGCGCATGGTCCGTTTCGAAAAGCATGGCGCCAAGCTGTTTCTGGTTCAGGACAACACGGCCTACATCGCTGCGTCGGCGGACAAGGACGAACGGGCCGCCGTCAAGGAATCGTTCGCCAGCGCCGTGCTGTGGTCGGGCGAGATCCTCGCCAGCGACGGCGGCGCGCACCTGGTCGACTTCTCCAGCTTCCTGCTGGCCGACCGCCACGGCATCGCCGCCCGGCTGGCGGCTGCCAAACAAGGCGCCTATCAGGTCGATGCGGCGCGCAGCGCGGTGCTGGCCGAACAGGCCAAAGCCTTTCCCGACAATGTGGAACTCGAATCGCTGCTGACCTTCGCCGGACCTGGCCAGGCGGAATACGTGCGTCAAGTCGCCGCCGATCCCGCCAGCCTGTCGATGCGCCAGCGTATCAGCATGGTGCGCCTGCCGAAGATCGACGGCCAGGCCGGCTGGCGGCCGCGCAGCTATCATCCGTTCTCCGGCGGCTTCGACGTCAACTACTACGACTTCGCCACGCCGCTTGCCAGCAGCATCGACGTGCACTGGCAGGTGCGGCACCGGCTCGAAAAGACCGATCCGTCGGCGGCGGTCAGCACGGTCAAGAAACCGATCGTGTACTACGTCGACCGGGGCGCGCCGGAACCGGTGCGCAGCGCGCTGCTGCAGGGTGCCTCATGGTGGGCCAGCGCCTTCGAAAAGGCCGGCTTCAAGGATGCCTACCGGGTCGAGCTGCTGCCCGAAGGCGTCGACGCCATGGACATCCGCTACAACGTGATCCACTGGGTGCACCGCGCCACGCGCGGCTGGTCCTACGGGAACGCGCTGGCCGATCCGCGCACCGGCGAGATTATTCGCGGCGCCGTCACGCTCGGATCGCAGCGCGTGCGGCAGGACATCCTGATCGCCGAAAGCCTGCTCGCGCCTTACGGAAAAAACGCACCGGCGGACAAACACAAGCTGGCCGAGGAGATGGCATTGGCGCGCCTGCGCCAATTGTCGGCGCACGAAGTCGGTCACACACTGGGCTTCGCGCACAACTTCGCCGCCAGCCGCACCGGCAATGGCAACGGCTCGGTGATGGACTATCCGCATCCGATCCTGAAACTCAACGCCCAGGGCGAAGTCGACCTGGCCGACGCGTATGGCGTGGGCGTCGGCCCGTGGGACGATTACATCGTCAAATACGTCTATGGAGATTTCGGCGGCGGCGCGCAGGAGGAGGCCGCGCTGGCCAAACTGCGGGGCGACGCCAAGGCCGCCGGCCTGTTGTACTCCAGCGATCAGGACGACCGCACGCCGGGCGCCAGCCACCCGGACGGCCTGCTGTGGGACTTCGGCCCGGATACGATCAAGACTTGGGATCAACTGGGCGCCGTGCGCCAGCGCGCGCTGCAGACCTTTTCGGTCGACGTGCTGCCGGATGCGCGCCAGATCGGCGAGCTCGAAGCGCGCCTGGTGCCGGTCTACCTGCTGCAACGCTACCAGGGCGAGGCTGTGGCGCGCCTGATCGGCGGTGGCGATTTCGACTACACCACCAGCGGCGACGTCAAAGCAGGCATCGGCAAGGCGGGCGTCAAGGTCACGCCGGCGAACGTGCAGCGCCAGGCGTTGAACCGGCTTGCCGACAGCCTGCGCGCCGAATATCTGTCTCTGCCCGCCAACGTGCTCGATGTGCTGACGCCACCGGCGATGGGGCATGATCGTGGCCGCGAATACTTCACCACCCGCATGGGTTCCGTGTTCGACGCCTTCTCGATCGCCGAGGCGGGCGCCGCGCAAACGGCTGGATTCCTGCTGGACCCGGGCCGCGTCAATCGTCTCTCCTGGCAGCATGCGCGCGACGCGCAGCAGCCCGGCGTGCAGGAGGTGCTGTCGCTGCTGCTGCAAAAGACCTGGAAGCGCGAGCCTGTGCCGGCATCGGTGGTTGGCGGCGAGGCGGTGCAGCTGGCGTCCAACTGGGTGCTGGTCGACGGGGTACTCAATTTACTGGACGGTGGCAAGCTGCATCCGAATGTGGCGGCCGAAGTCACGCAATCGGTGCGCGAACTGGCGCAATGGCTGCAAAAGAATCCCGGCAAGGGCGTGACAGCCACTAGCCGCAAGGAAGCGGCCGAGATGATTACCGCCTACCTGAAGGACCCGCGCAGCGTCAAATTGCGCGCGGCGCCCCCGGTGCCGCCTGGCGCACCGATCTAGGCGGCAGGTAATTCCACAACGTGCGCACCAAAATGATGCCATTTTTCGGTGCGCACGTGCATGGTGCGTTCGCCACCGCCAAAACAAAATATAGTTAAATCATGGACTTAAAATCTGCACCAATCTGGAACAAATATTGCTTATAAGCGTATTGGTTTTCAGATCGTGCATTATTTTGGGGAGTGATTTTGATGGGATTACACAAAGACGGCGCCGATGCATTGTTCATTTTGCTAGGCGCCATCATGATTTTGGCGATGCACGCCGGCTTCGCGTTCCTGGAGTTGGGCACCGTGCGCAAGAAGAACCAGGTCAACGCGCTGGTGAAGATCCTGGTGGATTTCGCGGTGTCGACCATCGCTTACTTCTTCGTCGGTTACAGCATCGCCTACGGCGTCAATTTCTTCTCCTCGGCCGACGTGCTGGCGGCCAAAAACGGCTATGAGCTGGTCAAATTCTTCTTCCTGCTGACGTTCGCGGCGGCCATCCCGGCCATCATCTCGGGCGGCATCGCGGAGCGCGCGCGCTTCCATCCACAGCTGATCGCCACCGCGCTGCTGGTCGGCTTCGTGTATCCGTTCTTTGAGGGGATCGTCTGGAACCGCCGCTTCGGCATCCAGGAGTGGCTGCTGCAGGCCTTCGGCGCCGAGTTCCACGACTTCGCCGGTTCGGTGGTGGTGCATGCCGTGGGCGGATGGATCGCGCTGCCGGCGGTGCTTTTACTTGGCGCGCGGCGCGGGCGCTATATGAAGAACGGCGCGATCGCCGCGCATCCGCCGTCGTCGATTCCGTTCCTGGCGCTGGGCGCGTGGATTCTGACGGTCGGCTGGTTCGGCTTCAATGTCATGAGCGCGCAGTCGCTGGACAAGATGAATGGCCTGGTGGCGGT
The DNA here is from genome assembly GCF_979254035.1 of Duganella sp. AC237. Classification (NCBI taxonomy): domain Bacteria; kingdom Pseudomonadati; phylum Pseudomonadota; class Betaproteobacteria; order Burkholderiales; family Oxalobacteraceae; genus Duganella; species Duganella sp. AC237. The sequence goes on from NZ_CEEDEW010000003.1 coordinate 3,299,127, forward strand.
CAATTCGCTGATGGCGATGGTTGGTGGTACGCTGGTTGCGCTGCTGATGGGGAAAAACGATCCCGGCTTCGCTTATAACGGGCCGCTGGCCGGATTGGTGGCGGTGTGCGCCGGATCGGACCTGATGCATCCGATGGGCGCTCTGGTGACGGGCGGTATCGCCGGCGCCATCTTCGTCTGGATGTTCACGCTCGCACAAAACAAGTGGAAGATCGACGATGTGCTCGGCGTTTGGCCGCTGCATGGCCTGTGCGGCGCCTGGGGCGGGATCGCCGCAGGTATCTTCGGGTTGAAGGCGCTGGGCGGGATGGGCGGTGTGTCGTTCGCCGCGCAGTTGTCGGGGACGGTGTTGGGCGTGGTGATCGCGCTGGCGGGCGGCTTTGCCATCTATGGCGTGTTGAAAGCCACGATGGGTTTGCGCCTCGATCCCGAGGACGAGTTCCAGGGGGCCGACCTGGCCATCCACCGCATCAGCTCCACGCCGGAGCGGGAGTCGAACTGGTAGGCGTGGTAGTTTTCCAGGCCGGTGGCGGCTCGTGGCGGATTACGCCGTTCCGGCTAATCCGCCCTACGTGTCTCCGTGGATCATTGAGTTAGCGTGCCTGAGGAGACACGTAGGGCGGATTAGCGAAGCGTAATCCGCCACGAGCCGCCACCGCAGCGATCCCTGTCACCGATGTATAACAACCAGCAGCGCCTTCGCCTCGGTCTTGCCGACGTTGCGGATGGTGTGCTGCTGGTCGCCCGGGTAGCGCGCGGTGCCGCCCAGTTTGACCTTTTTCTTGGTGTTACCCACTTCCACTTCGACCGACCCATGCAGCAGCGTGACATGCTCCTGCGCCCCGGGATCGTGCCCTTGCGACGCCAGCTCCCCACCGGGCGACAAGGTCAGCTCATACCATTCATACTTACCCGCCAGCTCCATCGGCCCGAGGATGCGCAGCACGTAGCCGGCATGATTGCCGGGCAGCGTGGGGGTTTCGTGGGCGTCGAGCACGCGGATGGTCTCGGATTCCTTCTCCGCCGTCGCCAGCAGTTCGCCGATCTGCACCCCCAGCGCGTTCGATAGCCGCCACGTGATGGCGATGGTCGGATTGGCCTTCTCGCGTTCGATCTGCGACAGCATCGACTTGGAGACCCCCGCGATGCGAGACAGGTCTTCCAAAGTGAGGCCTCGCGCGAGGCGCAGACGTTGCAGGGCGGCGCCGACCTCGGGTGGTGCGTTCGTCGAAACAGGTGTTTTCATTGTTTTATTCGGCGGATAGGCTAAATTCTAAGTAAATCTGTCGGAAAAACGCGGCCAGAACCGCATGCTTCCGTCTTGCGCAGTTCACTGGTTCTCTGTAAGATTCGATATATTGAATTTGAGTTCGACATAACGGATTTCTTATAACGCAGTGAAAATCTGCTGAAATCGTACCACATACAAGGACCATCATGAGCGACCAAGCAAAAAGCACCTTCTTCAGCGGCCTGCAGCAAAACCTCGATCAATTGCGCGATCAGGGCCTGTACAAGCCGGAGCGCGTGCTTGCTTCGCGCCAGGGTTCCGAAGTGGTCGCGCAGGATGGCCGTACGCTGATCAATATGTGCGCCAACAACTACCTGGGCCTGTCCGGCGAGGAGTGGGTCGCCAAGGCATCGATCGAGGCGACCGAAAAATACGGCTATGGCCTGTCGTCGGTGCGTTTCATCTGCGGTACCCAGACCGTGCACAAGCAACTGGAACAGGCGATCTCCAAATTCCTCGGCACCGAAGACACGATCCTGTACGCGGCCGCCTTCGACGCCAACGGCGGCGTGTTCGAGCCGCTGTTCGACGAGAACGACGCCATCATCTCGGACGCGTTGAACCACGCCTCCATCATCGACGGCATCCGCCTGTGCAAAGCCGCGCGCTTCCGCTACGCCCACAACGATATGGCCGACCTGGAAGCGCAGTTGCAAGCGGCCGCCGACAAGCGCCATAAAGTCATCGTGACCGACGGCGTGTTCTCGATGGACGGCACCATCGCCCAGCTGGACAAGATCTGCGATCTGGCCGACAAATACGGTGCGCTGGTGATGATCGACGAGTGCCACGCCTCCGGCTTCATGGGCGCGACCGGCCGCGGCACCCACGAGCACCACAACGTCATGGGCCGCGTCGACATCATCACGGGTACCCTGGGCAAGGCCCTGGGCGGCGCGATGGGCGGCTTCACGTCCGCCCGCAAGGAGGTGATCGACATGCTGCGCCAGAAATCTCGTCCTTACCTGTTCTCCAACACGCTGGCGCCATCGATCGCCGGCGCCTCGCTGGCGGTGCTGGAGCGGCTGTCGCAGTCGACCGAACTGCGCGACCGCCTGCACGAGAACACCGCCTACTTCCGCAAGGAGATCGAGCGTATCGGCTTCACTATCAAGCCGGGTACGCACCCTGTGGTTCCTGTCATGTTGTTCGATGCGCCCGTCGCCCAGAAATTCGCGGCACGAATGTATGAGCTGGGCGTTCTGCTCAGCGGCTTCTTCTACCCGGTGGTCCCGATGGGCCAGGCGCGCGTGCGTGTCCAATTGTCTGCCGCGCATACCCGCGAACAGCTGGACACCGTGCTCAAAGCATTCGAACAGGCGGGCACAGAGCTTGGCCTGCTTAAAAAATAAAACAGTCAGGAATCAAAATGGAACAACAACGCATCCTCGTCATCGGCGCCAACGGCCAAATCGGCAGTGAACTGGTGGAGGCGCTGGCCGCCAGACACGGTGAGCAGAACGTCATCGCCAGCGACATCAGCCCGACCAATCTGTATAACGCGGCGCGCTACACGCCGCTCAATGTGCTGGACAAGCAGGCGCTGGCCACCCTGGTGACGGAGGAGGGCATCACCCAGGTGTACCAACTGGCGGCGATGCTGTCGGCCACCGGCGAAGCGGCGCCGCTGAAGGCCTGGACGTTGAACATGGACGGCTTGCTGAACATTCTGGAGGTGGCGCGCGAGCGCGGCATCATCGGCAAGCCGCTCAAGGTCTTCTGGCCGTCGTCGATCGCCGCCTTCGGCCCGAACACGCCGGCTGTGAACACGCCGCAAACGACGGTGATGGACCCGACCACGATCTACGGCATAAGCAAGCTGGCCGGCGAGCGCCTGTGCGAGTATTACTTCATCAAGTACGGCGTCGACGTGCGCAGCATCCGCTACCCTGGCATCATCAGCTACAAGTCGCCACCGGGCGGCGGCACCACCGATTATGCGATCGCGATCTTCCATTCCGCGCTGCGCGGCGAGCGCTATGAGTGCTTCCTCGGCCCGCAGACCACGCTGCCGATGATCTACATGCCCGATGCCATCCGCGCCACCATCGAATTGATGGAAGCGCCGGCCGGACAGGTGAAGGTCCGCTCGGCCTACAACGTCGCCGGCGTGTCCTTCAACCCGGAGCAGCTGGCCGCCGCCGTCACGCGCGCCGTGCCTGATTTTAAGATCGGCTACAAGCCGGATAGCCGCCAAGCCATCGCCGACACGTGGCCGCAAAGCCTGGACGACGCCACCGCGACGGCCGACTGGGGCTGGAAGGCCCGCATCGGCATCGAGGAGATGGTGACCGACATGCTGGCCAATGTCGACGTCAGTCTGAGCAAAGCGGCGTAATGCGGCCGCGTAAATCTATACTATAAAAAAGAGAGACAACTGATGGACATGAGCGTATTCGATTTGTTCAAGATCGGCATCGGGCCGTCGAGCTCCCACACGGTGGGACCGATGGTGGCGGCGCGCCGCTTCCTGCTCGACTGCGCTCCGCTGGACGATGTCACCGAGGTGAGTGCCGAGTTGTATGGCTCCTTGGCGCTCACCGGCATTGGCCACGCGACCGACAAGGCGGTGATTCTCGGCCTGATGGGCGAAACCCCGCAGGACGCGGTGCCAACCCGGGTCGACGCCCAACTGGCCGACGCCGAAGCGGCGGGAGAGTTAAAGCTGCTGGGTACCCGCACGGTGCCGTTCAAGCGCGGCAAGCACCTGGTCTTCCATATGGCCGAGTCGCTCGCCGAACACCCCAACGGCATGCGTTTCACGCTGAACCGCGCCGACGGTTCCACCACCAGCAAAGTATATTACTCGGTCGGCGGTGGCTTCATCAAGGAGGAGGGCGAAGCGCCGCAGATGCCTTCGAGCGGCGAAGGCGCAGATCACACTCCGTCGATTCCGTACCCGTTCGATACGATGGACCAGCTGCTGGCGCATGGCGAGAGAAGCGGCCTGACAATCCCGCAAATGCTGCGCGCGAACGAACGCCGCAAGCGCAGCGAGGATGAACTGAACGCCGGCATCGACAAGATCTGGCACGTTATGCGCGACTGCATCGCCCATGGCCTGGACACGGCCGGCCGGTTGCCGGGCGGTTTGAACGTCAAGCGGCGCGCGGCCGATTTGTGGACGCAATCGCAATCCAGCGCCAGCCAGGCGAACCAATTGCCGCACGACGCGCTGCACCAGGTCAGCCTGTACGCGATGGCCGTCAACGAGGAAAACGCGGCCGGCGGGCGCGTGGTCACGGCGCCGACCAACGGCGCGGCCGGCATCATTCCGGCGGTGCTGCGCTACTACGCGGAGGACTGCAAGCCAAGCGACCCGGTCACCGGTATCCGCGACTTCATGCTGACCGCTGCGGCCATCGGCATGCTGTGCAAGCGTAACGCGTCGATCTCGGGGGCGGAAATCGGTTGCCAGGGTGAGGTTGGCGTGGCGTGCGCGATGGCGGCGGCGGGCCTGGTGGCGGCGCTGGGCGGTTCCAACAACCAGATCGAGAACGCCGCCGAAATCGGCATCGAGCACCATCTCGGCATGACCTGCGACCCGATCGGCGGGTTGGTGCAGATCCCCTGCATCGAGCGTAACGGCATGGGCGCGGTCAAGGCGATTACGGCGGCGTCGCTGGCATTGAAGGGCGACGGCACCCATTTCGTCAGCCTCGATGAAGTGATCGAAACGATGCGCCAGACCGGCGCCGACATGCAGGCCAAGTACAAGGAAACCTCGCTCGGCGGCCTGGCGATCCACGTCATCACCGTCAACCACGCGGCCTGCTGACGCGCAAACTTACGCGACCAGCTCCAGCATCAGCTGCCGGAACGCCTGTTCCGGCACCGGCTTGCTGAAGTAATATCCCTGCATCTCGTTGCAATGCTGCTGCTGGAGGAACTCCAGCTGTTCGGCCGTTTCCACGCCCTCCGCAATCGTCTTCAGGCCCAGGCTGCGCGCCATGTTGATGATGGCGCTGACGATCGCCTTGTCCTCCGCGTCGGTGCTGATATCGCGCACGAACGACTTGTCGATCTTCAGCTTGTATACCTTGAACTTCTTCAAGTGACTGAGCGACGAATAGCCGGTGCCGAAATCGTCGATCGACATCCTGATTCCGCGCTCGTGCAGGTTGTTCATCATGGCGATCGCGCCTTGCGGATCGTTCAGCGCCACGCCCTCCGTAAGCTCCAGCTCCAGATACTCGGGCGGCAAACCTTCCTCCTGCAGGATCTGCGTGATCAACTCCGGCAGATCGGTATTGCGGAACTGCGTCGCCGACAGGTTGACCGCCATGACCAGCGGCGGCAGGCCGTCGTCCAGCCATGCGCGCGCCTGCCGCACCGCCTGGCGCAGCACCCACGCGCCGATCGGCAGTATCAGCCCGCTTTCCTCTGCGGCGGGGATGAACTCGGTCGGTGACACCACGCCAAGCTCCGGCGTCGACCAGCGCAGCAACGCCTCGGCGCCGATGATGCGCTGGTCCGGCAGCGACACCTGCGGCTGATACACCACCTGCAGCTGGTCGCGCTCCAGCGCGTAGCGCAGCGCATTGACCAATTGCAGATGCCGCGCCGCCCGCTGCTGCATGGCGGCGGTGAAGAAGCGGAAGTCGGCCCGCCCCGCGTGCTTGACCTGGTACATGGCGGCGTCGGCGCGCTGCAGCAGCGTTTCCATGTCGGCGCCGTCGGCCGGATACAAGGCGATGCCGATCGACGCTGTCACCTTCAGGTCGTGCGTGCCGACGCGGAAAGGCTGGCCGATCAGTTCCATCAGCTTGCGCGCCACTTCGGCGGCGTCCTGCGACTCCGCTTTTTGCAGCACGAAGATGAATTCGTCGCCGCCCAGGCGCGCCACGATGTCCTCCTCGCGCAGGCCCTGGCGCAGCCGCTTGGCCAGCTCGCACAGCAGGCCGTCGCCGACGCTGTGGCCGAGCGAGTCGTTGATGTCCTTGAAGTGATCCAGGTCGAGCATCATCAGCGCCATCGATTCGCGGTTGCGGCGCGCCAGCGCCAGCGAGTGCAGCGTGTGCTCCTGCAGCTGCGCGCGGTTCGGCAGGCCGGTCAGCGGATCGAAATGCGCCAGGTACTGAATCCGCTCGTCGGCCAATTTGCGGTCGGTGATGTCGCGCGTGATACCGAGCAGCATGCGCTGCTCGCCGTCGGCGCCGTTCATCGGCGCGGCGTGAGTCTCGAGCCAGCGCTGGCCGCCCTTCAGGCCCTGGACCCGGAATTCCAGATGGCCGTTCTCGCCGTTGATCACGCGCTGGTGCAGGGCGATGAAGGCGTCGCGGTAGTCGGGCAGGATCAGGTCCGTCAGCACGTGCTTCTGTAGCTCCTCCAGCGATTCCGCCTCGAGGATCTTCAGGCCCGCCGCGTTCATCTCCAGCAGCCGGCCGTGCGCATCCACCACCTTGATGCATTCCGGTTCGGTCTCGATGATTGTGCGCAGATGCTGCTCGCTTTTGCGCAGCGAGGCCTCGGTCAGCTCGCGTTTGCGTTCGTGGTCGAAGTTCTTCAGCGCGAATTCGATGTCGAGCGCCATTTCGACGAACAGGTCGCGCACCTCGGCGTCGAATACCTCCGGGGTGGTGGAATAGGCGGAGAAGAAGCCGACGATCCGGCCCTGGCGCCGCAGCGGCAGGTGGGCCGACGCCGCCCAGCCATAGCGCGCCGCGCGCGCGTGCCATGGCGCGGTTTCCGGCGACTTCAGGAAGTCCTGGCACCAGTACGGCTCCCCGCTGCGGTGGCACACGCCGATCGGCCCGCGCCCTTCCGGCAGCTGTTCGTCGAGCGAGATGCCAAGATTGTTCAGGTACTCGGTGCCGTCGCCGGCGCTTGCCGCCGGCGAGACGTTGTGCGGCTGGCCATCGCCGGCGGCGTCGATCATGCCGATCCATGCCATCGACATGCCGCCGTAGGTCACCACCGCGCCGCAGATGTCGTCGAACAGTTCCTGCTCGCTGGTGCTGCGCACGATGGACTGGTTGCATTGGCTCAGGGCCGCGTACAGGCGGCCGACGCGCTGCGAGCGCGCCAGCGCCAGCCCGCGCTCCGAATCGAGCCTTGCCAGGTTTTGCTGCATGCCGGCCAGCCAGGTCCAGACGCTTTCCCTGGCGCCATCGCGCACCGCCAGCGGTTCGCTGACGTCGCCGTGTCCGAGGCGTTCGATGGCGCCTTGCAGCTGGCCGACCGAGCATCCCAGCGCCGAATCCAGATTGCGCTTGGCGCGCCATAGCAGCGCCAGCATCGCCAGCGCGAACAGCATGAAGGCCGCCCTGGCCAGGTTGGCCGCCGACGATGCCGATTCGACCGCCTGGCGTGTGCGTCGCTCGACACTGTCGTTCACCTGGGCGATCGGCTCCATGATCGCCGCCTTGGCGTGGTGATAGGTGTCGTCGTAGAGCAGCGCCAGGGCGGCGGCGACGGCCAGCGCGTCGTCGCCGCCGAAGTCGCGCATCGCCAGCGCCTTGTTCTCGATCGCCGTCAGGCGGTCCGATTCGTCCTTGGCGCGGGTTAGCAGAGACAATTCGGCAGGCGTGAAATTGGTTTCCTGTATCCGCACCATGAGCGCGACGGGCTGGCCAGCCTCCCGGGGGCGCTGCTGCTCATCGATTACCAGATCCCAGTAGACGTTGTCGTAGCGTTGCGGGCGCGGCTTGCGGCCGTCGCGGATATCGATGATTTCTTGATAATTTTGCCGGTAACGCGGGTCCCCGGTCGCCACGTAGGTACGCGCCATGCGGGTCATGTCGTCGGAGGACTGGCGCAGCTCGTCGACCAGGTTGCGCGACACGTAACGCAGCTCGTTGGCTTCGTCGATGCGTTTTTCGGTCCACACGTAGAGCAGGAAGGCGATGGTGACAATGAACAGGGCGCTAAAGCAGGCCCACAGGATGCGGGCGAACGGGGCGGCTTTGCGGCGTGCGGGGGACTTCATCATCATCGATTGCGGCGGCGGCGGAAAATGGCGGGGGTGGCCTGCCCAGTATATTGCCGGAATGACAGACAAACCAGTGCGGGACAACCGAACATGCCAGTCCGGGCCTGCGCATAACCATAAAACAACGGCAATCGCACCGGAAACGGCGAGGCGCACTATAATATCCGCTCGCTTTGTAACGTTCTGCCAATAGCTGCCAGCCAACCTTGTCAGCCCAACCGGACTTTCTAATCTATGCAATACGTGTCTACCCGCGCCGCCGCATCGGCCGCTTCGTCGTCTCCCCAACAATTTTCGGACATTCTGCTTGGCGGCCTGGCCGCCGACGGCGGCCTGTTCCTGCCGTCGGCCTACCCGCAGGTGACCGGCGCGGAACTGGACGCATGGCGCCAGCTGTCCTACGCCGACCTGGCGTTCGAGATTTTGAAGAAGTTCGCGACCGACATTCCGGAAGCCGATCTGCGCGCGCTGACCGCCAAGACCTACACCAAGGAGGTCTACCGCAACGCCCGCGCCGGCGAAAAGGCTAGCCAGATCACGCCGTTGCGCGTGCTGGAAGAGGGCGACAATGGCACTAAACTGGTGCTGCAGGCGCTGTCGAACGGCCCGACGCTGGCCTTCAAGGACATGGCGATGCAGTTGCTGGGCAATCTGTTCGAGTACACGCTGGCCAAGCAGAACGCGGAACTGAATATTTTCGGCGCCACCTCCGGCGACACCGGCAGCGCCGCCGAATACGCGATGCGCGGCAAGAAGGGCATCCGCGTCTTCATGCTGTCGCCGCACCAGAAAATGAGCGCCTTCCAGACCGCGCAAATGTTCAGCCTCCAGGACCCGAACATCTTCAACATCGCCATCGAAGGGGTGTTCGACGACGCCCAGGACATGGTCAAGGCGGTGTCCAACGACCTGCCGTTCAAGACCAAACAGAAGATCGGCACCGTCAATTCGATCAACTGGGCGCGTGTCGTGGCGCAGGTGGTGTACTACTTCCGCGGCTACCTGTCGGCCACCACGTCGAACGAGCAGAAGGTCTCGTTCACCGTCCCGTCGGGGAACTTCGGCAACATCTGCGCCGGCCACATCGCCCGCATGATGGGCCTGCCGATCGACAAGCTGATCGCCGCCACCAACGAAAACGACGTGCTCGACGAATTCTTCCGCACCGGCGTGTACCGCGTGCGCAAGTCGGCCGAGACCTATCACACCAGCAGCCCGTCGATGGATATCTCCAAGGCGTCCAACTTCGAGCGCTTCATCTACGATCTGGTTGGCCGCGACGGCGAGCGCACCCGCGCGCTGTTCCACAAGGTCGAGACGCAGGGCGGCTTCGACCTGTCGGGCAAGCCTGGCAGCGACGGCGACGAATTCAAGCTGGTGTCCAAGTACGGCTTCAAGTCCGGCAAGTCGACCCATGACGACCGCCTGAACACCATCCGCGACGTCGCCGACGACTACGGCATCGTCATCGACACCCACACCGCCGACGGCATCAAGGTCGCGCGCGAAAACCTGGAACCCGGTGTCACGATGATCGTGCTGGAGACCGCGCTGGCGGCCAAGTTCAACGAGACCATCCTCGATGCGCTGGGCGAGGACGCGGAACGTCCGGAAGGCTTCGAGAACATCGAAGACCTGCCGCAGAAATTCGTGGTCATGAAGCCCGACGTCGAGAAGATGAAGGCTTACATCGCGGCCAACACCGGTCTGTGATCATGAGCGCACCGCTGTCCCCGTCCAAGCATCAACCGAGGCCGATGCTGGCTGTCGCCGAGGCGCAGGCCCTGATGCTGGCCGCCGCGCGTCCCGTGGCCGACATCGAAACGGTGCCGACGCTGAACGCCAACGGCCGCATCCTGGCCCACGCTCAAGTGTCGGGCATGAATGTGCCGGGGATGGACAACACGCAGATGGACGGCTACGCGGTACGCGCCGCCGATTGCGCCAGCGGCGAGGCGGTGTTGACGGTGTCGCAGCGGATACCGGCCGGCCATGTCGGCCAGCCTTTGCTGCCGGGGACCGCCGCGCGCATCTTCACCGGCGCCCATATACCGGAGGGCGCGGACGCCGTCGTCATGCAGGAGCAGTGCGAGTTGGTCGGCAACCTGGTCACCGTCAAGCACGCGCCCAGGTCCGGCGAATGGATACGCCGCGCCGGCGAGGACATCACCAGCGGCAGCGTGATCCTGCCGGCCGGCGCGCGGCTGCGCAGCCAGGAGCTGGGGCTGGCCGCGTCGGTCGGCCTGGCCGAATTGCCCGTCAAGCGCAAGCTGCGCGTGGCCGTGTTCTTCACCGGCGACGAGCTGGCCATGCCGGGCGAGCCGCTGGCGCCGGGCGCGATCTACAATTCCAACCGCTTCACCTTGCGCGCGCTGCTGGAGAACCTGGGCTGTGAGATCACCGATTTCGGCATCGTGCCCGATTCGCTCGAGGCCACGCGTTCGGTGCTGCGCGAAAGCGCCCAAGGGCATGATCTGATCATCACCTCCGGCGGCGTGTCCGTCGGCGAGGAAGACCACATCAAGCCGGCGGTCGAGGCGGAGGGCAAGCTGAATATGTGGCTGATCGCCGTCAAGCCGGGCAAGCCGCTGGCGTTCGGCGAGGTCAAGGACGCCTTTTTCCTCGGCCTGCCGGGCAATCCGGTGGCCAGCTTCATCACCTTCCTGATGTTCGTGCGGCCGTTCATCCTGCGCTTGCAGGGCGTCTCCGGCGAGATCGCGCCGCGCGCATTCCAGATGCGCGCCGATTTCGACATGCCAAAGGCCGACAGGCGCAACGAGTTCCTGCGGGCGCGTGTCAACGCGGGCGGCGGACTCGAATTGTTCAGCAACCAGAGTTCCGGCGTGCTGACATCGACCGTCTGGGGCGATGGCGTGATCGACAACCCTCCCGGCACCACCATCTCCGCCGGAGACATGGTCCGGTTTATTCCGTTTAGCGAGTTAATGTACTGATGGCTGTTACCGTAAAATTTTTCGCCAGTGTTCGCGAAGCCGTGGGCGCCTCGTCCGAGACGCTGGACCTGCCGGCGTCCGTGACGACGGTCGGCCAGCTGCGCGCGCACCTGGCGGCGCGCGGCGACGCCTGGCAGCAGGCTTTGGGTAGCCCGGCCTTGCGCATGGCCTGCAACCAGGTCATGTGCGGCGCGGAGAGCGCCGTCGCCGACGGCGCCGAGGTGGCGTTCTTCCCGCCGGTGACCGGCGGCTGAGTCAACAGGCGGCCAGGCAAACCCGCACCGCCACCCGGGGTCTGACCCCTTGGGGTCAGACCCCATCGGCTTAGGGTTTGCGGGGTTGCGCTGCTGCGGCGCGCTCGGCTTCGCGATTGCGGCGCCACGCGCTCCATGTGAACAGCGCGGCCGCCATCAACGCCCAGACTGCGGCGCTCAGATAGTCATTGCGCGAGGTCGAGCCCTTGAACCATTCGACGGCGGCCAGTATCGCAAACAACGGCACGGCGGCCAGCAGATAGCGTTTAATCCAAAAAGCAGTGCCCATCATGTCTCCATTAATATTGTTCTTCATCTCGATCGTATCGGACCGAATGCATGCAGTCTAGTTTGACACCTTTTCGCGTCGCCGTCATCGGTGGCGGGCCCGCAGGGCTGATGGCCGCGCAAACGCTGGCGCAGGGCGGCGCGCAGGTGGACGTGTATGACGCGATGGCGTCGGTCGGCCGCAAGTTCCTGCTGGCCGGACGCGGAGGGATGAACATCACCCACGCGGAGCCGTATGCGGACTTCGTGCCGCGCTACGCCGGCGCCGCCGCCGCGTTGCGGCCGATGCTGGATGCCTTCGGCCCGCAGGCCGTGCGCGACTGGGTGCATGGCCTTGGGGTGGAGACGTTTGTCGGCACCTCCGGCCGGGTTTTTCCGACCGATATGAAGGCCGCGCCTTTGCTGCGCGCGTGGCTGCACCGGCTGCGCGAGGACGGCGTGAGGTTTCACATGCGTCACCGGTGGCTGGGCTGGCGCGATGGCGCCTTGCTGCTGCAGACGCCCGACGGCGAGTTGACGGTGAGCGCGGACGCGGTGGTGCTGGCGTTGGGTGGCGCCAGCTGGGCGCGACTGGGTTCGGACGGCGCCTGGGTGCAGCTGCTGGCGGGCCGCGGGGTCGACGTGGCGCCGCTGGCGCCGGCCAACTGCGGCTTCGATGTCGACTGGAGCGAGCATTTCAGCGGCCGTTTCGCCGGGGAGCCGCTGACCACTGTTGCGATCATCTCCAAAGGCGCGGATGGCGTGCAATTCCGCAAGCAGGGACAGTTCGTCGTGACTGCCGGTGGCGTCGAGGGGAGTTTGATTTATGCGTTGTCGGCGGCTTTGCGCGAGCAGATCGTCGCCGATGGCAGCGCGACGATCTATCTGGATTTGCTGCCGGATTTGTCGGCGGAGCGGGTTGCCGATGAAGTCACGCGGCCGCGTGGCGCGCGGTCGCTGGCCAGTCATCTGCAAAGCCGGTTGGGGATCAAGGGCGTTAAGGCGGGGCTGCTGCGCGAATGTTTAAGCAAGGACGAATACGGTGATCCGGATATGCTGGCGCAGGCGATCAAGATGCTGCCGGTGCGGCTGGTGCGGCCACGCCCGATCGACGAGGCGATCAGCAGCGCCGGCGGGGTGCGTTGGGATGCGCTGGAGGGCACGATGTTGAAGGCCGCGCCCGGAGTGTTCGTGGCCGGCGAGATGATCGATTGGGAGGCGCCGACAGGTGGGTATTTGCTGACGGCGTGTCTGGCGAGCGGGCTCGCCGCCGGACGCGATGCCCTGGCCTGGAAAACCGTTCGTTCTATTCCCAGCTGACGTCACCCGAACCGCTGCGGTTCACATTGCGCTGATCCGGATTGCCCAGCACCCGGATGTCGCCGCTGCCGCGCAAGGTCAAATCCGCCGACTGCTTGGCGAAGACATGGCTGGTGCCCGAACCCTTCAAGTCCACCGTCACTGTGTCCGCCGCCAGATGGCGCGCATCCAGGTCGCCGGAGCCGGTCAACTGCGCGTCCAGCGTCTTGCAGCTGCCCGACGACTTGATCTCGCCCGAACCGACCAACTCCAGCTCCACATGCTCGCTGCTGCCGGCGTTCAGATGCAGGTTGCCGCTGCCATGCGCGCCGGCGACCAGATTGCGATAGCGCCCCGAAAAGTTCACGTTGCCCGACCCGTGCAGCCGCAGCTCCAGCCTGTCGCCGCTGAATCCGGACACCTTGGTGTCGCCGCTGCTGCGCACCGTCAGCTCCTCCAGCATCGGCAGCACCAGCTCCACCTGCAAGCGGTGTTTTGGATTGAGCAGCATGCCCTTGGTGCCGATGTGCAGATCGCGCCCGTCCTGGATGGTTTCGATATTGGCCAGCGAGCGCTGTTCGCCGCGCACCTTCATCGATGCCGTCGGCCCCTGGGTCAGTATCAGGTCGATCGGCCCCTCCAACACCACGGTCACCGCCATCGCGTCGACCTTGCGGGTTTCGCCGCTCAAGGTGCGGCCCGCCACGCTGGTCGGACTGGTGGTGCCGTAGGCCTTGAGCATGCTGTAGGTCACGCCGATCAGCAAGAACGACAGCAGCAACAGCCCGATTCCGATTTTGAGTAATGCACGCATTTGATTCCTCCCTAGCGTCCGCGCAGCAGCGACATGTTCATCGCCGCATACCGTCGCAAGCCGATCACGGTGTAGCGCGTCAGCACGATGCTGATCAAACACAGTCCGATGCCAGCCAGGATCAAGCCGAAACCGATGAAAGTCTGCGTGGTGCGGGCGCCGCTGTCGAAATCGGTGGTGATGTGGACGTCGCCCGAGGCCACCGCCTCGGCGCGGTCGAACAGGCGGCTGGCGCGGCTGGTTCCCTGCACGGTCTCGGCGCCGGCTTCGTCGTCGCCGTCCGGCGCTTTGCTGACCTGGATGCCCATGTCGTTGATGGCGATGCGCCAGCTCTTGGCCTCGGCTTCCTCTTCCTTGGTGTCGAAACGGGAATGGGTCAGGGCCATGACGTGGTGCAGCGGACCTTCAAGCGACAGTTCGTTCTGGCCCGACAGGCCGCTGGCCGTCACCGCCACGCCGCCGATGTAGAACGCGAAGGCCGACACATAGACGGCCAGCAACATCGCGGCGTACACCATTGCCGGAATGACCATGAACAGGTTGAAAATCGCCAGGCCGACAAACGACACCAGCATGCGGACCAGGTTGGTCGGCGTTTTCTTTTGCTGAAAAGAATTTAAGTGGGCCGAGGCGCGCAGGGTCATCGCGATCTTGCGCGGCTCGTCGAGCTCCTTGTAGACCTCGGCTTCGCTTCTGCCGGCCACCAGGCCGTCGATAAAGCGCTGCTCGTAATAGGCCAGGGTCTTGGCCACCGTCTCCGGTGGCAAGCCCTGCATCGCCTGCTTGAGCGCATCGAGGTATTGCTGCTTGCTCATGATGTGTTCCAATAACGTCTTTGTCGATGGTGCAACTGTACGCAGATCGCCGTCCCCATGCCAACGCCATGTGACAGGCTGCACAAATAGCGGGGCAGGCGACGGAAACCGGGCACCGGACGGGAAGGCTTAGGTGACGCCCTTCAAATGGGCCGCCGCCGCGACGCCGCTGCGCACCGCCGATTCCAGGGTGGCCGGGTAGTCGCCGGCCGTGTAATCGCCCGCCAGCGCCAGCCCCGGCAGGCCGCTGGCATTGCGTGGACGCACCAGACCAGGCGAACTGGCGTAGGTGGCGCGCTTTTCGGTGATGACTTTGAACCAGCTCGGCCGGCCCAGTTCGGGCCGTTGGAACGCCGCCGCCAGCTGCACCGCGACCGCTTCGGCCAGCAAATCCTGCGCCTGCGCGGCCACGCCGGCCGAGGCGCTGATGACCACCGCCAGCAGCCCGGCCTGGCTGGCGTCGAGCTGGCCACGGTCGAACACGAACTGGCCCCACTGGTAATTGTGCGGGTCTTCCAGCAGCGCGAAGAACGGCAGCGCCAGCCGGGTGGCGGCGTCGTATTGCAAGTACACGGTGGTGATGGCTTCGGACTCGAACGCCGTCAACTGGGCGCACACCCCCGTGGTGTCGCAGTCGGGCACGGCATGCAGCAGCGCGGCGGCCTGGGCGGCGCCGGTGGCCAGCACCACGCCGTTGAAATAGGTGCTCCAGGTGCCGCCGACGGCCGCGCCGCTGACGTCGACCTGCCACAGCCGGCCTTCGATCGAACGCAGCGCCTGCACCTTGGCGCCGGTGCGCACGGCACCGCCATGCGCGCGCAGGAAGGCCGAGGCCGCATCCGGGAACAGCGCCGACAGGTCCGCGCGCGGCAGCAGCATGTCCGAGGCGTGGCGTTTGGCGCCCAGGCTGTCGCGCAGCACGTTCAGGAAGATCTGCGCGGAGGCGCGCTCTGGCGGCGTGTTCAGCGCCGCCAGGCACAGCGGGCGCCACATCAGCTGGATCAGGCGCGGGGTCTGGTCGAAACGCTCCAGCAGCTCGCTGACGCTGCAGTCGGTATTGAGCTGCCAGCGCATCCAGCGCGCCGTGCTCGAGAAGCGCGCCAGGCTCATTTTGTCGGCGCGGTCCAGGCCTTTGCTGCGCAGCAGCGCGATCGCCAAGTGCAGCGGGGCGGGCAGGCGCGGCGCGACGAAGTCCATGCCCCCGCCGCCGGGCGGATAGCGCATTTGCAGCGGCAACGTCAGCAGGGTTTGGTCGCGGTCGACGCCGACCAGCTTCATCAGGCGCAAGGTCTCGCTGTAGGCGCCGAGCAGGATGTGCTGGCCGTTGTCGAGCAGCTTACCGTCCGTTTCGACGCGGCGCGCGCGCCCGCCGAGCGTGCGCGCCGCCTCGAACAGGGTGACCTTGAAGCCGGCCCGCGCCAGCTCGACGGCGGCGGCGCAACCGGCCCAGCCGCTGCCTATGACGGCAACCGAGCGCACATTGGACGGTTCGGCCTTCGCGGCCGAGCGTTTTTCTCCCGGCGACCCGGTCACGGCGTCGTCGTTAACCACGAATATAGGTCTTCCAGGCGAGCCACAGTTTGCGGATGGGCGTGAGCGAAATGCGCTGGGTGAGCACGTGGTAGCCGTCGTCCCGCACCTCGGTCAGCAGGGTGCGGTAGATGGCGGCCATCATCAGGCCGGGACGCTGGGCGCGCCGGTCTTCCTTCGGCAGCAGCGCGAAGGCGTCGTCATAGGCCTGCTGGGCGCGTGCGACCTGGAAGGCCATCAGCTTTTCGAAGTTCTCGCTGTGGCGGGCGTTGAGCAGGTCGGCGGCGGTCACGTTGAACTGCTGCAGCTCGTTGATCGGCAGATAGATGCGGCCCTTGCGCGCGTCCTCGCCGACGTCGCGGATGATGTTGGTCAGCTGGAAGGCGTGGCCCAGTTTTTCCGCGTACTTCAGCGTCTCTGGCCGGGTTGCCCCAAAGATGCTGGCCGACAAGATGCCGACCACCGAGGCCACGTGCCAGCAATACGTCGTCAGGGCCGGATAGTCGAGATAGCGTGTCTGGTTGAGGTCCATCTCCATGCCGTCGATGATGGCTTGCAGATGCTGCTGTTCCAGGTTGTAGATCGCCAGGTGGGGGTGCAGCGCCTGCGTGACGGGATGGCTTTGCTTGCCCTCGTACATGTTGGCGATTTCCTTGCGCCACCACGCCAGCTTGATGCGGGCCACCGATTCGTCGGTGCATTCGTCGACGGTGTCGTCGACCTCGCGGCAAAAGGCATACAGGGCGGTGATGGCTCGGCGACGTTCCGGCGGCAGGAACAGAAAACTATAATAAAAACTGGAGCCGCTCTGGGCGGTCTTTTGCTGGCAGTAGTCGTCGGGGGACATGAATAAAAAAGCAAGGAATGACTATCGAAGCCGCTATTCTATAGTGTTAGGCACGCGAATGGGGGCTGGGTACCAGTCGCCATTTCCTTATTTGGCGGGAGGGGCAGGACGAGACGGATCTGAGAAAGCTCGGCCGTGGCACAACGTGGTCGAGCTTAAAGGCCCGCCGGCATCCGGTTGGCGCGGCGTCGGCCCGGCGGATCGGACAGCACGCGGACAATAACGTTGACCGGGATCGCCCGGCGCACCAGGAATTCCGACGCGAACGCCTTGCCGTGGCTTTGCTGCAAGCGAACGCCCAGTTCCACAATCTTGGATGTTTCAGTATCCGGGCGCTGCGACTGGCCCATCGCCATGCCGAAGTAGGAATTATGTGACAACATGATGACACCTCGTAGTTTTTTCCGAACATACCACGAGATGCCATTATTGTGCAGTGGCAACGATCTAATTGCGCGCGGCTTGCAGCTTACTGTTGAGTTAGGCCCGGCCTCATGGCTTGATGACGGCCACGGCGCCACCCGACGGGGCCAGCTTCAGCGTCAAGCTTGTGCTCGCGGACACTTTGCTGTCGCTCGTCTTCAGGCGGGTCGGATCTGCGCCGTCCTGCAGCACCTGCGCGTTGAATGCGCCTTTGCCCAGGAACGACAGCGGCACCTTCAACGTACGGCCCGCCTCGTTGGTCATGGCGCCGATGTACCAGGTGTCGCCCTTGCGCCGTGCCGAGACGATGTACTGGCCGATGTCGCCGGACAGGATGCGGGTCTCGTCCCATGACGTCGGCACCGTCTGGATGAACTCCGCGCCATCTGCGTTGGCGTAGGCGGCCGGGGCGTCCGACACCATCTGGAACGGGCTGTCATAAACCACGTACATGGCGACGGCCTGGCCGCGCGTGGTCATCACCATCGGCTCGTGGTTGCGGTGCTTGAAGTTGGCCGGCGTGGTGTTGCGGAAGCCGCCTGGCGTGTAATCCATCGGCCCCAGGATCATGCGGGTGAACGGTAAGGTGACGTTGTGGCCCGCCGTGATGCGCGCGCTCCACTTGTTGTTCTCGGCGCCCAGCACGCCTTCTTGCGTGATGTAGTTCGGCCAGGTGCGGTTCAGGCCGGTCGGAGGATAGGCGCCGTGCAGGTTGACCATCAGGTGGTGCTTGGCGGCCTTTTCCAGCACTTTGTGATACCAGTCGACCATTTCCTGGTCGTTGCGGTTCATGAAGTCCACCTTGACGCCCTTGATGCCCCAGGCTTCATACTGCTTGAAGGCCGCGTCCATCTGGTTGTCGAGTTGCTGCCATTGCAGCCACAGCCACACGCCCACGCCTTGCGACTTCGCGTACTGGAGCAGGGCGGGCATGTCCATTTCCGGCTTGCCGCGCGTGACGTCGGCGTCCGCGTTCGGTTCGATATCGCTGCCCACCGACCATCCCTCGTCGATCAGGATATCGTCCAGCTTCATGCGCTTCGAAAAGTCGATGAATGCCTTGTAGGTGGCGGTGTTGACGCCCGCGTTCGGCACGTCGACGGCCCAGTCGTTCCACCAGTCCCACGACGTTTTGGCCGGCTTGATCCAGCTGGTGTCCTGGATTTGCGACGGCGCGGCCAAGGTGGGAATCAGCGACGAGGCGGCCAGGTCGCCCGGCGCGTCGGCCAGCATCACCACGCGCCACGGCGTCTGGAAGCCCTGGCCCTTCAACTGCACGCTGGCGGAGATGGTTTTGCGGGAGCGGAAGTTGCGGTCGTTGTCGAAGCGCGGCGGCAGCGTCACCGCCACGCCCAGGCCGGCGTCGCCGCGTCCGGACAGGAAGAAGCCGGGATAGTCCTTGACGTCCGACTCGGCGATCGCGAAGGTGGTCTGGCCGGCGCCCGTCTTGCAGACTAGCGGCGAGATGTAGTGGTGGAAGTTGCGCAGTTTGGACGCCTTGGTCTGGTCGTACTCGGCCTCGAAGCTGGTATCGAAGCGGCCCATGTTGGCGCCCCAGCAATCGTAGTCCTTGGCGAAGTTGAACTGCGTGCTCTCGCTTTTCACCTTGACCGCCTTCAGGCCGGGTTGTTCGGGCAAGGTGTAGCGGAAGGCGACGCCGTCGTCGTAAGCCCGCACCAACAGGTGGAAGTTGAACGGTTTGTCGGCGGCAGCGAACGCCAGGTCGGCGTGGGTATAGCGGTCGGGCGCGCTGCGCGCCTTGCCGACCACGATGTCATACGTCTCGTTGACGTTGCCGCCGGTGCGGCCGGTCAGCTTGGCGCCGGGGCCGATGGTGCCCATGTCCAGGTTGAGCCCGAGCGGCGAAGGCTCGATGATGACCTTGCCGTTGCGGCTGACCGAATAGGTCAGTTTATCGCTGTCGATGGTCACCACGTTGCTGCCGGCGGGTGACTTGACGGTGATGGTTTCGGCGTTGGCGCTCGCCACGGCGGCAACAACGGCGGTCATCGCGATGAATGTGGCCGCGCGGACGTGATCTGTCATGTTGGGGGTCTCCGATTTTTATGATGGATGGTCTAATTGCCTCTCATTCTCCAAGAAACTTGCCACTACGGCAATTGCGAATTTCACCAAGCGACGGCATGGAAAACCGCAAATGTCGGACATGGCTTGCTGTTTGGCGATTGGGCTGCGACGCGTGGTCGACGAAATTCGATAAAATGCTGCTTTATCCTTACTAGATGAAGTCATGCCAGACATTAAAGAATCCGATTGGAGACATGTGCGGGATCTGAAGCCGGTTCTGCTGGATCGTTATTGCAGGCGGATACTGTCAGAATTTGAAAAGATAGCCTCCAAGCACGACGAGCCGGCGCACCCGCGCTACCTTGCCTTGTTCAAATTAGTGGACGAGCGCGACCGCGAGCTCGGCGACATGTTTAACGATTTAAAACGCTCAAACGCCATTTTCAAGATCTTATTTTTGCGACAGAATGGCGTGTTTACTGAGGCGGAATTTGCGGGCTTCAGCGAAGAGACCCAGAGTCGGATTACGCTTCTGCAAGGCGACTAACCAGCGGGGCCGGGGCCGACATTCATTCGGACATTCACTGTGGGCGGCGGAACTTTTTTGCGCGCGAAAGTTCGTAAATGTCCGAATGTCGGGCCTGACCCCTCGGGGGGGCGTTGATCCTGCGGTTTGCGGCCGGTAGTATTTATGAAGACGCACGCAGAAATTTTCCGGCCTTTGCTTCCAGTAACTTGATTAGCTCAGGCTGCATGTATTCGTAGTCGTCTGGAATATCCAGCCAGCCAGCGAATATTTGTTCAGCGGTAGGGCTGCGCAAGCGATTCTGGCTGCATATAAATAGTGCTTTTTTCATTTTTGCGTTCATGTTCGAGTGCCGCGAATCAGGACCATGTCCAGCGTTAGTCGAGCTCATGTCCGAATGACAGACTTGACCCCGCAGCGAGTTTGGTAAACCTTCGAGAATGGCGTTGTGAAAATTCGATGTGTGGACATCGCTGTTCTCCTCTACGTGCCGATCCTGAAGAATTCCATCTTCCAATTGGTTTCCCAGGTGCGTCCGGCGTCGTTCGAAAATGCTTGTTCCCAGCGCGGATTTTCGCCCGGCGTCGCGGTCCAGGTAAAACGGACCTTGATCGCTTTCCCGTCCAGCATATCGTCGGCGAAGAATAAGCCGATGTGCTTGTCGAACTTGCCCACAACCGGCGTGTCGAGTTGCGTGGGATTGCGGCCGTCCAGCCACCAGATCGACCACTGCCCGGATTTGCGGCAATACGAACGCATCGCCACCGCGCGTACCGAGCCTTGGGGGAAGTGCAGGATGTTGTCTTCCAGATTGCCGAAGCCGCCAAGTATCTTGCTCGTCGAGGACAAGCCTTCAAAATCCGTCCATTCGGCGCAGTCGCACAAGCGCACATTGAGACGGTGGTGTTCGACGCGCCAATCGCCGATGATGAAATCGAAATCGGCGGGCGCATCGGAATCTGGCGGCAGAGGCATCTTGCTGGCTTTCTCAACTTTTGGTCAAGACGCAGTATAGAAGCACCGTTATCCTTCTGGCAAGCCCGCGCGGGCGGCGGTTTTTACGCCGCGCTCAGTACTCGCTTCAGTTGCCTTTTCATGCGCACCGACGCCCAGAACACGCTCAGCCAATCCCGCTTGGTCAGCTTTGGACGATGCAGGAAGACATCGTATTCCGCCTGTTCAATGGCATCCAGAATGCGCAGGCCGCCTTGCACCATCATCCGCAGCTCGAAGCCGATCCGCCCCTTCAGCCGCAGCGCCAGCGGCGCGCCGCTCAGCATCAGGGCGCGCGCGCGCTCGACCTCGAACTTCATCATCGAGCGCCAGCGGGGGCGGGCGCTGGCCTGGTCCAGCGCTCCGGGCAGGATGGCGTAGCGGTTCAGGTCCTCCAGCGGTATATAAATACGCTCCTTTTGCAGGTCGATCGCCACGTCCTGCAGGAAGTTGATCAGTTGCAGCGCGCTGCAGATCGCGTCCGAGTCGCGCAGGTTTTGTTCGTCGGCCGCGCCATATAAATGCAGCATCAGGTGGCCAACGGGATTCGCCGAGCGCGAGCAATAGTCCAGCACCGCCTCATAGGTCTGGTAGCGGCTGACCACTACATCCTGCTTGAAGGCCGACAGCAAAGCGTACATCGGCTTGAGCGGCAGTTCGTACTCGCGCACCACCTGCGCCAGCCGTTCGAACATCGGCGCGTGGCCGCTGTCGCCGGCGGCGATGCGGTCGAGCGCGGCTTCGTAGGCGCTCAGCGCGGCCAGCCGCTGCTCCGGCGTGGCGTCGCCCTCGTCGGCGAGATCGTCGGCGCTACGGGCGAAGGCGTAGATCGCTTCCACCGCCGGACGTAGACGACTTGGTAACAAAATGGAAGCAACAGGGAAATTCTCGTAGTGATCGACAGACATAAACACCCAGCCTAAAGCAATATTTTAGATTAATGACGCAAAAGTCATTTGCAAACGGATTTGCTCGGCTTATAATTAATTAACGGAAAGTCATTTATTTCCAACCCGTAATAGTAGTGCCAACTACCCTCCAGAGCAAGAAAAAGGAAAGTACTGTGGTCGCCCCAAAAATCCCGCGTCAGATTTCCCCTCTTTTAATGGCGTTGCTGATGGCCGCCACCGTGGCCGCCTGCTCCAAGCCGCCCGAGAAAACCGAGGACATCCGTCCGGTGCGGGCCATCGTGCTCACTAGCAGCGACGTCGATGTCAACGCCGAGTTCTCCGGCGAGGTCCGGGCCCGCGTGGAATCGCGCCTGGGCTTCCGGGTCGCCGGCAAGATCGTCAGTCGCAAGGTCGATGTCGGCACCCTGGTCAAGAAAGGCCAGGTGCTGATGCAGCTCGATCCGCAGGATTTGCAATTATCGCAGGCGCAGTCGCTGGCGGCGCTGCGCTCGGCTGAAACCAGCCGCGACCTGGCCAAGGCCGAGTTGAAGCGGTATCAGGAGCTGCGCACCAAGAACTTCGTCAGCCAGGCTGTGCTCGACGAGAAGGAGTCCACCTTCAAGTCGGCGCAGTCCAATGTCGAGGCGTCCCAGGCGGCTTATCGCGGGCAATCGAACCAGGCTGGCTACTCGTCGCTGGTGTCGGATGTCGATGGCGTCGTGACGGCGGTGTCGGCCGAGGCGGGGCAGGTGGTCCAGCCCGGCACCGAGGTGGTGCGGGTGGCCAAGTCCGGCGACAAGGAAATCGTCATCGGCTTGCCGGAGGATAAAGTCGATTCGCTGCGTAAGATTTCGGACGTGCATGTGCGGCTGTGGGCCGATCCGACCAAATCGGTGGTCGGCAAGATCCGCGAGATTTCGCCGGTGGCCGATCCGGCCACCCGCACCTACACGGCCAAGGTGACCATTCCGGACAGCCTGGCCGAAGCCAAACTGGGCATGACGGCCGTCGTTCAGTTCGCGTCGAAAACGGCGACGCCTCAGATCAAGGTGCCGCTGACGGCCTTGTTCAACGAGAAATCGGTGACGTCGGTGTGGGTGGTGGAGGGCGGCGTCGCCAAGCTGGTGCCGGTCACGGTCACCGGCGCGGCCGGCAACGACTTGATCATCGGCAGCGGGGTCAAGCCGGGCCAGACCATCGTCACGGCGGGCGTGCATCTGCTCAAGCCGGGCCAGAAGGTCAAGATCCTCGGTAACGATGTGCCGGTGGCGGCACCGGCACCCGCCGCTCCTGCCGCGCCCGCAGCCGGGGCCGCCAAATGAAGGGCTTCAACCTCTCACGCTGGGCGCTCGAACATATTCCGCTGACCCGCTACCTGATCGCGGTCTTGCTCATTGGCGGCGCCCTCAGTTATAGCAACCTGGGCCAGGATGAGGACCCGCCGTTCACCTTCCGGGCGATGGTGGTGCGCGCCAACTGGCCGGGCGCGACTGCATTGCAGGTGGCCGAACAGGTCACCGACAAGCTGGAAAAGAAGTTGCAGGAAACGCCAGGCATCGATGAGATCAGCAGCTATTCGAAGCCGGGCGAGACCCTGATCATTCTTAAACTGCTCGAATCGACGCCGCCGAAAGAGGTCGCGCAATCCTGGTACCAGGTGCGCAAGAAGATCGGCGACATGCGCGGCACCTTGCCGCCCGGCGTGCAGGGGCCGTTCTTCAACGATGAGTTCGGCGATACCTACGGGTCGATCTTCGCGCTGTCCGGCGACGGTTTCACCTATGCCGAGATGAAGGACTACGCCGATTTCGTGCGGCAGCAATTGCTGGGCGTGAAGATGGTGTCCAAGGTCGAGTTGTTCGGCGTGCAGGACGAGAAGATCAACATCGAGTTCTCGCACAAGAAGTTTTCCCAGCTGGGCATCCCGATCGAGACCATCGCCAACCAGATCGCCACGCAAAACAGCGTCGAGTCGACCGGCGTGCTGGTCACGCCGACCGACAACCTGCAGGTGCGCGTGACCGGGGCATTGAAAACGGTCAAGGATCTGGAAGAACTGGAACTGCGCGCCAACGGCACCACGTTCCGCCTGGGCGACTTCGCCACCATCAAGCGCCAGTACCAGGACCCGCCGGGCGACAAGATGCGCTTCAACGGCAAGGAAGTGATCGGCTTGGGCGTGTCGATGGAGAAGGGCGGCAATATCATCGAACTCGGCAAGCACATGGAGAAGACCGTGGCCGAGATGAAGGCCAAGCTACCGGTCGGTATCGAGCTCGAGCGCGTCTCCGACCAGCCCGAGGCGGTCAAGGCGTCCGTGGGTGAGTTCGTCCATACGCTGATCGAGGCCGTGCTGATCGTGCTGGCCGTCAGTTTTGTCGCGCTCGGCCTGCACACCAAGCCGTTCCGGCTGGACGTCCGTCCGGGTCTGGTGGTGGCGCTGAGCATCCCGCTGGTGCTGGCCGTGACCTTCCTGTTCATGCGCGTGCTCGACATCGACCTGCACAAGATTTCGCTGGGCGCGCTGATCATCGCGCTGGGCCTGCTGGTGGACGACGCCATCATCGCCGTCGAAATGATGGTGCGCAAGATGGAGGAGGGCATGTCGCGCTTCGACGCGGCCACCTTCGCCTACACCTCGACCGCTATTCCGATGCTGACCGGCACCCTGATCACCGTCGCCGGCTTCCTGCCGATCGGCCTGGCCAAGTCGGCCGCCGGCGAGTACACGTTCTCGCTGTTCTCGGTCAACGCGTTGGCGTTGATCATTTCATGGGTGGTGGCCGTGACGTTCACGCCTTACCTCGGCTTCATCTTGCTGAAGGTCAAGCCGCATGCGGACGGCGCCAGCGAGCACGACCTGTTCGACACGCCCGGTTTCCGCCGCTTCCGCGCGGTGGTCAACTGGTGCGTGGAGTTCCGCAAGACCACCATCGTGCTGTCGCTGGCGGTGTTCGCGCTGGGGGTGTATGGCTTCAACTTTATCGAAAAGCAGTTCTTCCCGGATTCCAGCCGCCCCGAATTGATGGTCGAGATGTGGAGCCCGGAGGGTACGACCTTTGCCGCCAACGAAGCGCAGGTGAAAAAATTCGAGGCCTTCATTCGCAAGCAGCCCGGCGTGGTCAGCGTGACCAGCTATGTCGGCACCGGCAGCCCGCGCTTCTATTTGCCGCTGGACCAGATTTTCCCGCAGACCAACGTCTCGCAGATTGTCGTGTTGCCGAAGGATTTGAAGGCCCGCGCCGAGTTGCGCCAGAAGATCGTCGATGTGTTCAAGGTCGATTTCCCCGAGGTGCGCGGCAGGGTCAAGCTGCTGCCGAACGGACCGCCGGTGCCGTATCCGGTGCAGTTCCGCGTGACGGGCACGGAAGTGGCGAAAGTGCGCGCCATCGCCGACCAGGTCAAGGACATCATGCGTGACAATCCGAACACCCTGGGCGTCAATGACAACTGGAACGAATCGATCAAGGTGCTGCGTTTGGACCTGGATCAGGACAAGATGCGTGCCGTTGGCGTCACATCGCAAACCGTCATGCGCGCTGCCAACACGATTCTGTCCGGAACCACCGTCGGGCAGTTCCGCGAGGACATCAAGCTGGTCGATATCCAGATCCGCCAGCCCATCGACGAGCGCAACACGATCTCGATCCTGAACGACACGAATATCCCGACCGCGAGCGGCAAGTTCGTGACGATCAGCCAGCTTGCGCGGGCACACTTCGTGTGGGAACCGGGCGTGGTGTGGCGGGAAGGGCGCGAATGGGCGATCACCGTGCAGGCCGACGTCGGGGACCATATTCAGGGGCCGACCGTGTCCGGCCAGATCGATCCGAAGCTCAAGGCACTGCGCGACGCGCTGCCGGCCGGCTACAAGATCACCGTCAAGGGGGCGGCGGCAGACAGCGGCTCTGCCGAGGCGTCGATCGCGGCCAACCTGCCGCTGGCGATCTTTATCATCTTCACCTTGCTGATGTTGCAGCTGCACAGCTTCTCGCGGGCGCTGCTGGTGTTCCTGACCGGCCCGCTGGGCGTGGCAGGGGCAGCGATGGCGTTACTGTTGCTGGGGCGTCCGCTGGGCTTTGTCGCCAACCTGGGCATCATCGCGCTGTTCGGCATGATCATCCGCAACTCGGTGATCCTGGTCGACCAGATCGAGCAGGACATCAAGGCCGGCCACGATCCGTGGACGGCGATCGTCGAATCGGCGGTGCGTCGTTGCCGTCCGATTATCCTGACGGCGGCCGCGGCGGCGCTGGCGATGATCCCGCTGTCGCGCTCGGTGTTCTGGGGGCCGATGGCGGTGGCGATCATGGGCGGCCTGATCGTGGCGACCGCGCTGACCTTATTGTTCCTGCCGGCGCTGTATGCGGCGTGGTTCAGGGTGAAAAAGCCGACCGGCGACGCTGTTAAAACCCATTAACAGCGGGGTCGTACCCCAGGGGTACGACCCCAAAACCGGCCGGTTTGCGGGTTAAATAGGCAAAAATGGACGAAAAACAGCCGAATGCCGGGGTTAGTTTAAAAATCACCACATTTCGCTAAAAAACCCGTTAGAATACCGCGTTGAAGTTGAAAGCTCCCACGGAGAATAGTGGGGCCGGGGCGACCGTTTTCACTTACGAGTCGCCCTTTGCTTTTGTGCAAACATGCCGCGAGGATGGCGAAATTGGTAGACGCACCAGGTTTAGGTCCTGACGCCAGCAATGGTGTGGGGGTTCGAGTCCCCCTCCTCGCACCAACTGTATCACTATTTTTTTGGACGATTTTTACATGGCAACTGCAGTCGAAACCTTGGGCAAACTCGAACGTCGTATCACGATCTCCTTCCCGCTGACCGAAGTCCGCAGCGAAGTTGAGAAGCGCCTGAAAGTGCAAGCCAAAACGGCTAAGGCACCAGGCTTCCGTCCGGGTAAAGTTCCTCTGAAAATGGTCGCAGCACAGTACGGTTATCAGATCGAGACCGAAGTGTTGAACGACAAAGTTGGCCGCGCTTTCAACGACGCCGCAAACGAAGCCCAGCTGCGCGTAGCTGGCTACCCGAACATCCAGCCTAAGGAAGACTCGCCAGAAGGCGTGCTGACCTTCGACGCGACGTTCGAAGTCTACCCGGAAGTCGTCGTTGGCGACCTGACCACGGTGGAAATCGAAACCGTCAAGGCCGACGTCTCCGAAGCCGAGATCGACAAGACCATTGAAATCCTGCGCAAACAGCGCGTGCACTTCCACACCAAGGGCGAAGCCGGCGAACACGGCGACGGCGGCGACCCGGTCGCAGCCAACGGCGACCGCGTGACCGTCGACTTCGTCGGCTCGATCGACGGCGTTGAGTTCCCAGGCGGCAAAGCTGAAGACTATCCGTTCGTGCTGGGCGAAGGCCGCATGCTGCCGGAATTCGAAGCCGCGACCGTCGGCCTGAAGGTTGGCGAAGCCAAGACCTTCCCACTGGCTTTCCCAGAGGACTACCATGGTAAAGACGTCGCCGGCAAAACCGCGTCGTTCACCATCACCCTGAAAAAGCTGGAATGGGCGCACCTGCCGGAAGTCGATGCCGAATTCGCCAAGTCGCTGGGCGTGGCCGATGGCGACGTCGCCAAAATGCGCGAAGATATCAAAGTGAACCTGGAACGCGAAGTCGCCGGCCGTGTCAAAGCCCGCAACAAGGAAGCCGTCATGGATGCGCTGGTGAAAACCGCCACCCTGGACGTGCCGCAGTCGCTGATCGCCCAAGACAGCGAGCGCCTGGCCGAAATGACCCGCCAGGACATGGAACAGCGCGGCATGAACGTCAAGGACGTTCCATTCCCGCAAGAACTGTTCGCGGAAAAAGCCGAGCGTCGCGTACGCCTGGGCCTGATCCTGTCGCAACTGGTCGGCGAGAACAAGCTGCAAGCCCAGCCTGAGCAGGTCAAAGCGCAAGTCGAAGACTTCGCCCAGAGCTACGAAGACCCGCGCGAAGTGCTGAAGTACTACTACAGCGACCGTCGCCGTCTGGCCGAGGTGGAAGCTCTTGTATTGGAAGAAAACGTCGTCAACTACGTCCTGGGCCTGTCGAAGACTTCGTCCAAGGTTGTGGCCTTTGACGAACTGATGGGAAGCAACGCTCAAGCGTAATTCAGCACGGCCGAAGTGTTAATGGTGCTGACAAGTTTGCTGTAACGATTTGTAGTAGTATTGTCACTCCGGCCTAGCTGCTTCACAAGGAAATAGAATGACTGGTTTTAACCGTAATCCGGCGCTGGACACTGAAATGCTCGGCCTGGTGCCGATGGTGGTCGAACAAAGCGGTCGCGGCGAGCGTTCGTACGATATTTACTCGCGCCTGCTCAAGGAACGCATCATCTTCATGGTCGGTCCCGTCAACGACCAGATGGCGAACCTGGTGGTCGCCCAGCTGTTGTTCCTGGAAAGCGAAAATCCGGACAAGGATATCTCGCTGTACATCAATTCTCCCGGTGGTTCGGTCTCGGCCGGTCTGGCGATCTTCGATACGATGCAGTTCATCAAGCCTGACGTGTCGACACTGTGCACCGGCATGGCCGCCTCGATGGGCGCCTTCCTGCTGGCCGCCGGCGCCAAGGGCAAGCGCTTCTCGCTGCCGAACTCGCGCATCATGATTCACCAGCCGTCGGGCGGCTCGCAAGGCATGGCGTCGGACATCGAGATCCAGGCCAAGGAAATCTTGTATCTGCGCCATCGCTTGAACGCCATCATGGCCGAACGCACCGGCCAAACCGTCGAGCAGATCGCCAAAGACACCGATCGTGACCGTTTCATGTCCGCGGAAGAGGCTGTAGAGTACGGATTGATCGACAAAATGTTGTCCAACCGGGCTTGATGCTTTCATTGCAGCATTGCTGCGCAGCATAGCTGAGTAACGCCCGGGCGATCAATCGTTCGGGCGTTTCGTTTTTATTTCGGGTAGCATGTCGTGGTAGGCGGACTTTTCCGGAACGCCACGCACGCTGCAACAGCAAAGCCATTCTGTAACTCAAAGAAAACTGCCCCATGTCAGACAAAAAATCCTCCAGCGGCGAAAAATTACTGTACTGCTCGTTTTGCGGCAAGAGCCAGCACGAGGTAAAGAAACTCATCGCCGGCCCGTCGGTCTTCATCTGCGACGAGTGTATTGACCTGTGCAATGACATCATCCGCGACGAGACCTCCGCGATCGAATCCGTCGCCGGTGCCAAGTCGGACCTGCCGACCCCGCATGAAATCAAGGACTTGCTGGACCAGTACGTCATCGGCCAGCAAACCGCCAAGCGCATCCTGTCGGTGGCCGTGTACAACCACTACAAGCGTCTGAAGCACCTGGGCAAGAAAGACGACATCGAACTGGCCAAGAGCAACATCTTGCTGGTCGGTCCGACCGGCTCGGGCAAGACCCTGCTGGCGCAGACCCTGGCGCGCATGCTGAACGTGCCGTTCGTCATCGCCGACGCCACCACGTTGACCGAAGCGGGCTATGTGGGCGAAGATGTTGAGAATATCATCCAGAAACTGTTGCAGAGCTGCAACTATGACGTTGAGAAAGCGCAACGCGGCATCGTCTATATCGATGAGATCGACAAGATCTCGCGCAAGTCCGACAACCCGTCCATCACGCGCGACGTGTCGGGCGAGGGCGTGCAGCAGGCGCTGTTGAAGCTGATCGAGGGCACGATGGCGTCGGTGCCGCCACAAGGCGGGCGCAAGCATCCTAACCAGGACTTCGTGCAGATCGACACCACCAACATCATGTTCATCTGCGGCGGCGCGTTCGACGGCCTGGCCAAGGTCATCGCCAACCGTTCGGAAAAGTCCGGCATCGGCTTCTCGGCCAGCGTCAAGAGCAAGAAGGAACGCAACGCCAGCGAAGTGCTGTTGGAAGCGGAACCGGAAGACCTGATCAAGTTCGGCCTGATTCCGGAATTGGTCGGCCGCCTGCCGGTCGTCGCCACCCTGTCGGAACTGACCGAAGAGGCGCTGATCCAGATCCTGATCGAGCCGAAGAACGCGCTGGTCAAACAGTACTCGAAGCTGCTGGACATGGAAGGCGCCGAGCTGGAGATTCGTCCGGCCGCGCTGCACGCCATCGCCAAGAAAGCGCTGGCGCGCAAGACCGGCGCGCGCGGCCTGCGTTCGATCCTGGAACACGCTTTGCTGGACACGATGTACGAGCTGCCAAATGAAACCAATGTCACCAAAGTGGTGATCGATGAGAATACGATCACCAGTGGCGCGAAACCTTTATTGATTTACCAGGACCAGGCCAAAGCCTCTGGTGAGAATTAAATAACTTGTGCACACTTGCCGCACGCCGACGCAAAATTCATTTCGCATCCGTGGGGCAAGGCGGTACAATTTAAATCAATAAAAGAGCAGGCTTCATTCGAAAAGCCACACGTGACAGCCGCTGTCGCGCGTGGCTTTTTTATTGGATGGTTCTTTTAGAATGGGCTGGCTACATTGAAAAGACTCTTTTTAAGAGAATTATTTCTGTCGTCCGGTCTTGTGATTCGGCATATCAGCGCCCACATCATAATCACGCTTTCACATAAGGTACGCCATGACAACTTCCAAATTAACAGAGCAAACTCAACTGCCGTTATTGCCCCTGCGGGACGTTGTAGTTTTCCCGCATATGGTGATACCGCTGTTCGTAGGTCGCCCGAAATCGATCAAGGCGCTGGAAGCCGCAATGGAGCAGGGCAAGAGCATCATGCTTGCCGCGCAAAAAGCTGCGGCCAAGGACGAACCTTCTGCGTCCGATATCTATGAGATCGGCTGCGTGGCCAATATTCTGCAAATGCTGAAGCTGCCCGACGGTACCGTGAAGGTGCTGGTCGAGGGCTCGCAGCGCGCGCGCATCAACCGCATCACCGACGCGCCGACGCACTTCGTTGCCGACCTGACGCCGCTCGATTCCGAGCTGGGCGACGATTCGGAAATCGAAGCGATGCGCCGCGCCATCGTTCAGCAGTTCGACCAGTACGTCAAACTGAACAAAAAGATCCCGCCTGAAATCCTCGCTTCGCTGTCGGGCATCGACGACGCCGGCCGCCTGGCCGACACCGTCGCCGCGCACCTGCCGCTGAAGCTCGAGCAGAAACAGGTGATCCTGGAAATCTTCAGCGTCGCCAAGCGTCTGGAACATCTGCTGGGCCAACTGGAAGGCGAACTCGACATTCTGCAGGTCGAGAAGCGCATCCGTGGCCGCGTCAAGCGCCAGATGGAAAAATCGCAGCGCGAGTACTACCTGAACGAGCAAGTCAAGGCCATC
This sequence comes from Duganella sp. AC237, assembly GCF_979254035.1. NCBI lineage: Bacteria > Pseudomonadati > Pseudomonadota > Betaproteobacteria > Burkholderiales > Oxalobacteraceae > Duganella > Duganella sp. AC237. The sequence goes on from NZ_CEEDEW010000003.1 coordinate 3,330,251, forward strand.
CAGAAGGAACTGGGCGAGGGCGAGGACGGCGCCGACCTGGACGAGCTGGAGAAAAAGGTCGCGCTGGCCAAGATGCCGAAAGAGGCATTGGACAAGGCCACCGCCGAACTCAAAAAACTCAAACTGATGTCGCCGATGTCGGCCGAAGCCACTGTCGTGCGCAACTACATCGACACCCTGGTCAGCCTGCCTTGGAAGAAAAAATCCAAGGTCAACAACGACCTGACCAACGCTGAAAAAGTGCTCGAGGGCGATCACTACGGCCTGGATAAGGTTAAAGAACGCATCCTGGAATATCTTGCAGTGCAACAGCGCGTCGACAAACTGAAAGCGCCGATCCTGTGCTTCGTCGGTCCTCCTGGTGTGGGTAAAACCTCGCTGGGCCAGTCGATCGCCCGCGCCACGAACCGCAAGTTCGTGCGCATGGCGCTCGGCGGCGTGCGCGACGAGGCCGAGATCCGCGGCCACCGCCGTACCTACATCGGCTCGATGCCGGGCAAGGTGCTGCAGTCGCTGGCGAAAGTCGGCGTGCGCAATCCGCTGTTCCTGCTGGACGAGATCGACAAGATGGGCGCGGACTTCCGCGGCGATCCGTCGTCGGCCCTGCTCGAGGTGCTGGACCCTGAACAGAACCACACGTTCTCGGACCACTACATCGAAGTCGACTTCGATCTGTCCGACGTGATGTTCGTGGCGACGTCGAACTCGTACAACATCCCGCCGGCGCTGCTGGACCGCATGGAAGTCATCCGCCTGTCCGGTTACACGGAAGACGAGAAGACCAGCATCGCCCAGCGCTACCTGTTGCCTAAGCAGATCAAGAACAACGGTCTGAAGGAAGACGAGATCGCCGTCAGCGAAGCCGCCTTGCGCGACATCATTCGCTATTACACCCGCGAAGCCGGCGTACGTTCGCTGGAACGCGAAGTGTCGAAGATCTGCCGCAAGGTCGTCAAGATGCTGCTGCTGAAGAAGTCGGAGAAGAAAGTCGCCGTCACGCCGAAAAACCTGGACAAGTTCCTGGGCGTGCGCCGCTACGACTTCGGCGTCGCGGAGAAAGAGAATCAGATCGGTCAGGTCGTCGGTCTGGCATGGACCGAAGTGGGCGGCGATCTGCTGACCATCGAGGCGGTGCAGATGCCGGGCAAGGGCGGCGTGATCCGCACGGGTACGTTGGGCGACGTGATGAAAGAGTCGATCGAAGCGGCCCGCACCGTGGTGCGCAGCCGTGCCAACCGCCTCGGCATCAAGAACGAAGTGTTCGAGAAGAGCGACATCCACATCCACGTGCCGGAAGGCGCGACGCCGAAGGACGGTCCTTCGGCCGGCGCGGCGATGACGGTGGCGATGGTGTCGGTATTCACGGGCATTCCGGTGCGCGCCGACGTGGCCATGACGGGCGAGATTACGCTGCGCGGCGAAGTGTTGCCGATCGGCGGCCTCAAAGAGAAGCTGCTGGCGGCCCAGCGCGGTGGCATCAAGACCGTGCTGATCCCGGAGCAGAACGTCAAGGACCTGGCCGACATCCCGGACAATGTCAAAAACAAACTGGAAATCGTGCCGGTGCGTTGGATCGACAAAGTGCTGGAAATCGCGCTGGAACGCCTGCCGGATCCGTTGACGGAAACCGCGCCGGTGGAAGCGGTGGCCGCTGCGGCCGCCAAAGCCGACGGCCAAACAGAAGTGGTAAAACACTAACTTTTGTTCAGCATTAGTATCTGGTATTGCAAAAACAGGCGCTTTTATAGCGCCTGTTTTTTATTTTGGCCCACTTTTCTACAGTGCAGCGCTTGACACGACACGGGGCTGGCTTGTTTAATACGGCCTGAGATTTTTCTCGGCCGGCGCTGCGGTTTTAAATACCGGAGTTTAGCGGCTAAACGATATAACCTTTGTGACGGGGAATTGCTTTGAATAAGACTGAATTGATCGACCATATTGCCACTTCCGCTGACATCTCGAAAGCTGCCGCTGCGCGCGCGCTGGACGCGGTGATCGACGGCGTGACCACGACCCTGCAAAACAACGACAGCGTGACCCTGGTCGGCTTTGGTACCTTCTCCGTGAGCGAACGCGCTGCCCGTACCGGCCGCAATCCGCGCACCAAGGAAGAGATCACCATCGAAGCAGCAAAAGTTCCTAAATTTAAAGCTGGCAAAGCTTTGAAAGATGCTGTAAACTAACGGACTTCGGTGAGCGGCTCATGTAAATGCGTGGCTCACTAGATGAAAAAGCGGCAAAACGGGCGGTTAGCTCAGTTGGTAGAGCGGAGCCCTTACAAGGCTTAGGTCGGGAGTTCGAGCCTCTCACCGCCCACCAGTTTTGCGGCAGTAGCAGTAAAGTGTTGTACCCAGTGTTTTGTTGGAGCGGTAGTTCAGTTGGTTAGAATACCGGCCTGTCACGCCGGGGGTCGCGGGTTCGAGTCCCGTCCGCTCCGCCAACAAAATGCTAATGAGTTTGAGTAATACGCAAGACCCAAAGGAGCGGTAGTTCAGTTGGTTAGAATACCGGCCTGTCACGCCGGGGGTCGCGGGTTCGAGTCCCGTCCGCTCCGCCAAGAACAAGATACCCCGCAGCTTATAATGAGCTGCGGGGTTTTTCTTTTGTGCGCCGGGTTTATTCGGCCACCCCAACTTGAATATCGCAACGCCGGCTTTATATTAGCCGCATCGTGCGCATATATTAACTTTGTGGTGAATATGTTCACGTCCCCGCTCCGGCCCGGAGCGGGGCGAGCGGTGGCGCTGTTGCGGCTCGCCCGGGAGGTGCCGTTCTGTCATGATTTACCCTTGCTATAGAGGGTGCCTCACTGTAAAATCCGCCAACCGGAATTGGCGAACGCGAGTTCGCCTTTTTTGTATGTGCAAGTTCCACTCAATCCGAATTGGCTGACCATGTTTGAATTTATTCGTACCCATCAACGCTTGATGCAGATTCTCCTGGCGATCATCATCGTACCTTCGTTCGCGTTAGTCGGTCTCGAGGGCTACAAAGGCTTCGGCGATGACGCCACCACGATCGCCAAAGTCGCCGGTCAACCGGTGAGCCAGCAAGAGTTCGACAACGCGCTGCGCAACCAGCTCGACAGCTATCGCCAGCGCATGGGCGAGCAGTTCGACCAGAAGATGTTCGACACGCCTGAATTCAAGCAAAACCTGCTCGACCAGCTGATCGCCGAACGCGCGATCGCCGCCGAAGTGACGCGCGCGAACCTGAGCGTCAGCGACGTCCAGCTGCAAAAGGCCATCACCGAGCTGTTCGGCGGTCCGGGCACCTTCGACATGGAGCGCTACAAGCAGATCCTGGCATCCCAGGGCCTGACCCCGGCCATGAACGACGCCCGCATGCGCCGCGACCTGGCCCTGCAGCAGCTGGCCGGCTCGGTGCAAAGCACCGGTTTCGCCCCGCGCACCGTCGCCAAGACGTTGTCCGACATTGGCGCGCAGGAACGCGAAGTGCAGGAACTGCTGCTGCCGGTCGCCGATTTCGTGCCGCAGGTCAAAGTCACCGACGCGATGGTCAAGGCCTACTACGACAAGAACGGCAAGTTCTTCGAAGTGCCTGAACAGGCCAAGATCGAATACGTGGTCCTCAACAGCGACGCCGTGATGAGCCAGATCGCCGTCACCGACACCGAAGTCGCCACCTACTACAACGCCAACCAGGCCGCTTTCACGACGCCGGAAACGCGCCGCGCCGCGCACGTGTTGATCGGCCTGAAGAAGGGCGCCAGCGCCGCCGAGACCGCCGCCGCCAAGGCCAAGGCCGACGCCATCGTCGCCGAATTGCGCAAGAACCCGGCCGACTTCGCCAAGGTCGCCAAGGCCAAGTCGGAAGATCCGGTCTCGGCCGAGCAGGGCGGCGATCTGGACATCGTCACCAAGGGCGTGCTGCCGGCGCCGGTCGAAGCTGCCGTCATGAAGCTCAAGCAGGGCGAGATCAGCGACGCGGTGCAATCGGAGTTCGGCTTCCACGTGCTGACCGTCAGCGCGCTGACCCCGGCCGTCGTCAAGCCGCTCGACGCGGTCAAGACCGAGGTGGCCGAGGCGCTGAAAAAGCAGAAAGCCGCCAAGAAGTATTCGGAAATGGCTGAGGCGTTCACCAACACCGTCTACGAGCAGTCCGACAGCCTGAAACCGGTCGCCGACAAGCTGGGCCTGAAAATCGAAAGCGCCGCCAACGTCTCGCGCAATCCATCGCCGATGGCCGGCCCGGCGCCGTACAACAACGCCAAGTTCCTGGCCGCGCTGTTCTCGAACGACTCGATCAGCAGCAAGCGCAACACCGAAGCGGTGGAAGCCGCGCCGAGCACCTTGATCGCCGGTCGCATTGTCGAATTCAAGCCTGCGTCGAAGCGTCCGTTGGCCGAAGTCGATGCCGCAATCCGTCAGCGCGTGACGATGGAAGAAGCCGGCAAGCTGGCCACCAAGGCCGGTGCCGACAAACTGGCGGCCTTCAAGAAATCGGGCGACGCCGCCGGCTTCGGCGCGGCCAAGCTGGTCTCGCGCGCCAAGGCCGAAGGCATCAACGGCCTGGCCATGCAGGAAGTCATGAAAGCCGACACCAGCAAGCTGCCGGCCTACGTCGGCGTGGACGTGCCGGGCATGGGCTACGGCATCTACCGCATCGGCAAGGTGCAGCAGCCTGCCGAGCAGGACGCCGAGCGCCGCAAATCGGAAGCCGAGCAGATCAACAGCATCGTCGCGCAGCAAGAGATGTACGAATACATCCAGTTGCTCAAGCAGCGCGCCAAGGTCAAGATCCTCAAGCCGATCCAGACTGCGGTGGTCACCGAAGTGAAATAAGCCTGAGCTAGCAAGACAAAAAAAGCCCCGAACGCCAAAAACGTTCGGGGCTTTTTCATTAGCCAAAGCATGAATTAACGAGGTGACACGTAGGGCGGATTAGCGAAGCGTAATCCGCCTAGCTCCGCCGGTAGCCCATGCCGCAGACGGCCCAGCCCGTGTAGAAATGGTGGACCTGACCCCGGAGTGCCAGATCAGAAGGTGTAACCGACCCGCGCGTAGTAGTAGCCACCATTGATGCCGATCGGCGAGAACGATGGATACTGCGTTACCGCCGCCGTGTTCAGCGCCGCGCGCGCCGCCGCCACATACGCCTGGTTGACCTTGTCCGGATACTTGTTGAACAGGTTGTTGGCGCCGGCCGACACCGTCACCGCTTTCGTTACCCGGTACGATACCTCCAGGTCCGTCGTGAACAAGGTGTCGATCTTGGTCTCGAAGTAGGTGACGTTGTTGAGCGAGCTATAGCCCGACGACGGCCCGTAAATCGATTCCCGCAGATTGACGGTCCAGTCTCCCTTCTTCCACAGCCCGCCCAGGTTGATGCGCACCTTCGGCGACGAGTTCTCCAGGGACGCGATGGCCGACTGGTCGAGCAAACGCTGCGGCAGCAACTGCGACGGCGCCTGGTTGACCTTGGTCACCGTGACCTTGTTGTAGTTGGCCGCCGCCGACCAGTCCACCCGGCCCAGGTCGCCGAAATTGCTGCCGTACGACAGCACCGCCTCGATGCCCTTGTTGCGGGTGTTGGCCGCGTTCGAGAACACGCTGATGCCGGTGCGCGTGACGGTCGGGTCGAGGATGTTGCCGTTGGCGCGGATGGCGGCCACCACGGCCGGCGAATTGACCGTGTTGCCCGAGCCGAACAAGGTGCCGCTGCCGACGATGCGGTCGTGGATGCTGATGCTGTAGGCGTCCACCGTCACGGTGGCTTTGGGCACCGGATGGAACACCATGCCCAGGCTGTAGTTCTGCGACTTTTCTGGTTTTAAGCCATTGATGCCCACCAGCGCGGCGGCCGGCGAGTTCGGCGCGAGCTGCACCGAGGCCTGCGTCGGCGAGACGTTGGTGGCCGAGTAGTACTGCTCGGCCATGGTCGGCGCGCGGAAGCCGTTGCTGACCGTGCCGCGCAGCGCGAACGCCGGCGTGAAGTCGTAGCGGGCCGTGAACTTGCCCACGCGCGCGCTGCCGAAGTCGCTGTAGTCCTCGAAGCGGGCGGCGACGTCGATCTTCAGGTTGGCGACCGGCGAACCGGCAACGTCGATGTAGACCGATTTGTTGTTGCGGTCATGCTTGCCCGCGTCGGTCAGCGAGAAGCCGGGATACGATTGCGAGCCTTCCTTGTAGCGCGAGGCGGCGTCGCCGGCGCCGATCTCGTAACCGTCGCGGCGGTACTCGACGCCGCCGGCCACCGACAGCGGAGAGGCCCAGCCGACGGCGAATTCGCGGTTGACCTCCAGCGAGGTGGTCCACTGGGTGGCGGTGAACGTGCCCGCATGGAACAAGGTCGGCGAGGCGCCGGTGTCGTTGAACAGCGAGATGTTGCCGGAGTTTTTGACGCCGATCTTGGCCTCGTCCTTGCCGTAGGTGCTGCTCAGGTCCCAGTTCCAGCCGGCCAGCTCGCCCTTGGCGCCGCCGGTGAAGCCGTAGTCGGTCTCGTCCAGCGTCTGTTTGGGATTGAAGCCGTTCGGGTACATGCGCGGAATGCGGTTCGGCACGCGGTAGTTCTGGAACGAGTCGGCTTCCTTCTTGCCGTAGGTGGCGATGGTGTAGAGCTCGGTGCCGCCCAGGTCGACGCCGCCGTTCAGCGACAGCAGGTTGAGATGGTAGGCGGCGTCGCCGGAAATCTTGTTGGCGTACGGGTAGCCGTCGGCCTGGGTCAAGGTCGGCATCGACGCCAGGTTGGCCGCGTTGGTCACGCGCGGATCGATGTCCGAGCGCATGCTGTGGCCGTGGTACTTGGTTTCGCCGGTCAGGTTCAGGTAGCTGTTGGCGCTCGGCTCGAAGCCGATGTTGAAGCTGGCGTCGCCGGTCTTGCCGCCCTCGTCGAAGTAGCGGCCGGCGGTGCCCGTCAGCGAGCCGCCCGAGCTGTCCTTTTTGAGGATGATGTTGATCACGCCGGCGATCGCGTCGGTGCCGTACTGGGCGGCGGCGCCGTCCTGCAGCACCTCGATGTGGTCGATAGCGGCCACCGGGATGAAGTTCAGATCGGTGGCGGCGCCGCCCTGGAACGGGCCGGCCAGCACGGCCAGGTTGGCGGTGGTGTGGCGGCGCTTGCCGTTGACCAGCACCAGCGTGTTGTTCGGGCTCAGGCCGCGCAGGCGGGCCGACAGGGTCATGTTGGCGGTGTCGCCGCCGAAGGCCTGGGCGGTGAAGGAGGGCAGGTTCTGCGCCAGCGCCTGGATCAGGTCGGGCTGGCCGGTGCGTTCCAGCGAGCCGGAATCGAGCACCTGGATCGGCGATGCGCTGTCGACGGCCTTCAGGCCGCCCCGGCGGGTGCCGGTGACGATGACGGCGGAGATGTTGTCGCCGGCGGCGGCGGGGGCTGGCGCTGCGGCTTCTGCAGCCTCGGCGGCAGCGATAACGTCGGCGTCGGCGTCGGCGGCCATGACGTTCGCGGTCGCGCCGGCGGTCAGTGCCAGCAGTACGGCCTGGGTCAACAGGCGTTTTTTCGTGTGCATCGGATGCTTCATTGGTGCCGCTCCTTCAGGTTTAAAAATTTAGGCGCAAGTGTCCCCAGACCCCGTCGCGGGGTTTTCTTTTGGGTTCGTGGTTGTGGGGCGCCGGCATGAAACTGGCGTAAGGGACAATTACCTTATCGCAAGATGTGTGCCAAGATAGCAAACTGAAAGCTGCGTAAGCACTTTAGCGGATTGGCGGGGCGGCCGCCCGGGAGGAGGATTTTTTGTGCAGAAATCCGCATGCGCCGCTTTGTAACAAAGTTGTTACAAGCGGCGTTGGGGGATGCACTGTTTTGGTGTGGCGTGGCGGTTACTGCGTCGTGGCGATCAAATTCGCCGCCGCCTTGTCGAAGGCGGTTGTGTCGATATCGTCAAGCTCAAGCACTGTGGCCTCGCCGAATTTGACGAAGTTGCGGTCGATCGAGCGCAAATATGCCGGGTCGTAGTGCCGCTCCAGCAATTCCTCGACCAGCGGCGCCATTTTTCCGCCATCGGACATGGATTGCCAGCGGTTGATCGTCTCGCGCCCGTGCAGCGCCGTCAGATGTTCCAGCTGCTCGTTCAGCGACGCCGGACTGACCAGGAAATGCTGGTAATCCTCCATCAGCAAGCGTACGCGATTGGCGCGCGACAACGTCAGCGAGATGCAGTCCGACGCCCGCATCGTCTCCATCAGCGCCGTCGGCACGCGCAGGTTGCCGACCTTCTTGCTCTCCGATTCCACAAACACGGGCAGCGCCGGGTCGAAGCGGCGCACGGTATCCCAGATGGCGGTCTCGAAGGCCTTCTGGCTCGGCTGCGGCTGGCTGGGCAGGTTGCCCAGCACCGAGCCCCGGTGCGCGGCCAGCTGTTCCAGGTCCAGCACTTGCGCGCCATGCGCGTGCAACACCTCCAGCAAACGGCTCTTGCCGCTGCCCGTGGTCCCGCACACGACCTTGAAGCGCAGCGGCGGCGCCACTTCCAGCGCGGCGTTGACGTGCGCGCGGAAGGCCTTGTAGCCGCCGTCGAGCTGCACCACCGGCCAGCCGACCTTGGCCAGGATGTGCGCCATCGAGCCGCTGCGGTTGCCGCCGCGCCAGCAATAGACCAGCGGCCGCCATTCGCGCGGCTTGTCGAGCCATAGCCGCTCGAGGTGGTTGGCGATATTGGCCGCCACCAGCGCCGCGCCGACTTTCTTGGCCTCGAAGGAGTTGATTTGCTTGTACATGGTGCCGACGCGGATGCGTTGCTCGTCGTCGAGCACCGGCGCGTTGATGGCGCCGGGCAGGTGGTCGAGCGCGTATTCGGACGGGCTGCGCGCGTCGATGATGGCGTCGAAACTGCTCAATTGATGCAGCACCTCGTCGATGCCGAGAATTTCCGGATACTTCATTTTGCCTTGATGGTTTTTTGCAGCACCGGCCAGATATTGGCCAGGATGATCGGGTGGGCCTGGGCCAGCGGGTGCAGCCGGTCGGGCTGGAACAGCTGGGTCTTGTCGGCGACGCCTTCGAGCATGAAGGGCACCAGCGGCGCCTTGAATTCCTTGCTCAACTTGCCATACATGGCGAAGAATTGCTCTGAATAGTCGCGTCCGTAGTTGGGCGGGATGCGCATGCCGACCAGCATGACCTTGGCGCCGGCCTTGGTGGCGGCCTCGTTCATGGCGCGCAGGTTGGCTTCGGCGGCCTTGACCGGCAGCCCGCGCAGCCCGTCGTTGGCGCCCAGTTCGATGACGACCAGCGCCGGTTTGTACTTGGCCAGCAGGGCCGGCAGGCGGGTGCGGCCGCCGCTGGTGGTCTCGCCGCTGACGCTGGCGTTGACCAGCACGGCGTCGATGTTCTCGTCCTTGAGCTTTTTCTCGGCCAGCGCCACCCAGCCTGCGCCGCGCGCCAGGCCGTATTCGGCCGACAGGCTGTCCCCGAGCACAAGCACGGTTTTTGGTGCAGAATAGGCGCTCGCCGCTGCCGACAACATGAGCAGGGCGGCCAGTGCGTGTACACTTAGTTTCTTCGATAAATCTGTTACCAACTTACTCAATACATTTCGCATGCCCGATTTCCCTAAAGCGTCTTCCAATTTCGTGCCGGATGGTCCCGGCGGCGGTGGTTATAACACGGCGGGCACGGCGCCCGCCGCGCAGCCGGCCTCGCTGCTCGCTAGTCCCGCCATCGCCGTCAGCGGCCTGGCCAAGCGGGTCGCCGATGCCAGTGGCGAACTGACGATTTTGCACGAGGTGGATTTTACCGTGCAAAAAGCCGAGACGCTTGCCATTGTAGGCGCTTCCGGATCGGGCAAGTCCACTTTGCTCGGTTTGCTGGCCGGCCTGGATACCCCGAGTTCCGGCAAGGTGGTGCTCGACGGCGTGGACATCTACGCGCTCGACGAGGACGGCCGCGCCGCGCTGCGCAAGGAAAAGCTGGGCTTCGTGTTCCAGTCGTTCCAGTTGCTGGCGCATTTGACGGCGGTCGAAAATGTCATGTTGCCATTGGAATTGAGCGGCGCCACGCATGCGCGCGAAAAGGCCGAGGCGATGCTGGACCGGGTTGGCCTTGGCAGCCGCTTGAAGCACTATCCCAAGTACCTGTCCGGCGGCGAGCAGCAGCGGGTGGCGCTGGCGCGCGCGTTCGTCACCGAGCCGCCGCTGTTGTTCGCCGACGAGCCGACCGGCAGCCTGGACGCGGCCACCGGCGAGTCGGTCATCAAGTTGATGTTCGAATTGAACCGCCAGCATGGTTCGACCTTGGTGTTGGTCACCCACGACCAGTCGATGGCCGCGCGTTGCGGCCGCACCATCACCATCGCCGCCGGGCGCTTGGTGTGACGGGGTTACCTGCCGTGGTGCTGCACCATCCGGTTCAACGCCACGCGGATCGCCGGTATCAATTCGCCGGCGGTGAGGCCGATCGGCCCGGCGCCGTCGGCCACCAGCACATCGGCCGCCATGCCGTGCAGCCAGGCCGCGCCCAGCGCCGCCTCCCACTGCGGCCAGCCCTGCGCCATCAAACTACCGCATAAACCGGCCAACACATCGCCGGTTCCGGCTGTCGCCAGCGCCGGATTGCCGGTCGTATTGATGACCACCGCGCCGGTGGGCGCCGCGATCACCGTCCCCGAGCCTTTCAACACCACCACCGCGTTCAACGCCGCCGCCAGCTTGCGCGCCGCCAGCACCCGGTCGGCCTGCACCTCTCCAACGGAACACTCCAGCAACCGCGCCGCCTCCAGCGGATGCGGCGTCAGCACGGCCGGGTGCTTGCGCTGGCCCAGCGCCGCGCGCAACGGTGGCGTGGCCGCGATCAGATTGAGCGCGTCGGCATCGGCCAGCAAGGCGCCGTCGCAGGCGATGGCGCGCGCCAGCAAATCGGCCGCCGCCGACGACGCCCCCAGCCCGGGCCCGATCACCAGGGTGGCTGTCTCCAGATCGAAATCTTCCGCGCCACGGCACATCAACTCCGGCTGGCCGGCGTCGCAGGGCAGCGGCTCGCCGACAAACAAGGCGTACACCCGGCCGGCGCCACTGTGCAGCGCCGCGCGCGCGGCCAGCAACGGCGCGCCGGCCATGCCGCGCGCGCCGCCGATCACCGCCACGTTGCCGTAGCTGCCTTTGTGCGAATTGTGCTGGCGCGGGCGCAGGTGGCGCGCGAACAGCTTGACGTCGTTCACATGCATGCTGGCCGGCGGGAACAGGGCGGCATCGATTTCCAGCCGCGAGACATCCACCAGGCCGGCATAATCGCGGCCCTCGGCGGTGTGCAGGCCCGGCTTGTCGGCGATGAAGGTGATCGTGTGCGTGGCGCGCACGGCCACGCCGTCCGGCCCGACGATGGCGCCGGTGTCGGCGTCCAGGCCGCTGGGCACGTCCAGCGCCAGCACCTGGCACTTGAGCAGGTTGACCGCGTCCACCAGCGCCCGCATCGCGCCGCTCAGCGGCCGTTTCAGGCCGATGCCGAACAAGCCGTCGACCACCAGGTTCCAGTCGGTGCCGGCCACCAGCGCCTCGGCGCCGCCGGCCGTTTCCGCCGCCTCGGCGGAACCATCGGTATCGGTGACATCGGCAAAGCGCACGTCGCTCACGCGCGCCCGTTGCAGCGCGGCCTGGCGCTCGACCGAAGGTTCGCCGGTGGGCGGGTAGTGCAGCACGGTGACGTTGGCGCCGGCGTGGGCCAGGTGCGCGGCCGCCTCCAGCGCGTCGCCGCCGTTATTGCCGGGACCGGCAAGCACCAGCACCCTGGCATGGTTGGTGGAGAACGGCAGCATGTCGAGCGCCGCGTTGGCGCCGGACTGGCCGGCGCGCTGCATCAGCGCGCCGTCGGGGAGTACCGCTGCCGCGGCGTGTTCGATGGCGCGGATTTCGGCCACGGAGTAGAGTCTATTCATGCTGTTATCTTAGCATCAAAATTTGTCCTGCACCGCAGGAACGACGCTTCCACCCGTGCCGCCCACACACTACAATAGGCGCTTCACTTGGCGTTTTGAGGCATGCATGGATTGGCAATTCTGGATCGACCGCGGCGGCACGTTCACCGACATCGTGGCGCGTCCGCCCGATGGCCGCCTGCGCACGTTGAAGTTGTTGTCCGAGAATCCGGAACACTACGCCGACGCCGCCATTGCCGGCATCCGCCAGATGATGGACATTGCAAAAGGCAAGCCTATCCCCGTGGCGCAGATCGGCGCCGTCAAGATGGGCACCACGGTGGCCACCAACGCGCTGCTCGAGCGCAAGGGCGAGCCGACCGCGCTGGCCGTCACGCGCGGCTTCCGCGACGCGCTGCGCATCGCCTACCAGAACCGTCCGCGCCTGTTCGACCGCCACATCGTGCTGCCGGAACTGCTGTATCAACACGTGATCGAGATCGACGAGCGCGTCGGCGCCCATGGCGACATCGTCACCGCGCTCGACCTCGACGCCGCCCGCGCCGGCCTGCAAGCGGCCTACGACCAGGGCCTGCGCTCGCTGGCGGTGGTGTTCATGCACGGCTACCGTTACCACGAGCACGAACACCAGGTGGCCGAGGCGGCGCGCGCGATCGGTTTTACGCAGGTGTCGGTGTCGCACGAGGCGAGCCCGATGATGAAGCTGGTCGCGCGCGGCGACACCACCGTTGTCGACGCCTATCTGTCGCCCATCCTGCGCCGTTACGTCGACCAGGTGGCCGGCGAGATGCCGGGCGTGAACCTGCAGTTCATGCAGTCGAGCGGCGGCCTGACCGACGCGCGCGCCTTCCAGGGCAAGGACAGCATCCTCAGCGGCCCGGCCGGCGGCATCGTCGGCATGGTGCGCGCCAGCCAGCTGGCCGGTTTCGACAAGGTGATCGGCTTCGACATGGGCGGCACCTCGACCGACGTGTCGCATTACTCGGGCGAGTTCGAGCGCGTGTTCGACACCCAGGTGGCCGGCGTGCGCATGCGCGCGCCGATGATGAGCATCCACACGGTGGCCGCCGGCGGCGGCTCGATCCTGCATTTCGACGGCAGCCGCTACCGCGTCGGCCCGGACAGCGCCGGCGCCAAGCCCGGCCCGGCCAGCTACCGGCGCGGCGGGCCGCTGGCGGTCACCGACTGCAACGTCATGCTCGGCAAAATCCAGCCGCAGCATTTTCCGCAGCTGTTCGGCGCCGACGGCCGCCAGGCGCTCGACGCCGACACGGTGCGCGCCGGTTTCGGCGAACTGGCGGCGCAGATCACCGCCACCACCGGCCTGGAGACGAGCGCCGAGCAGGTGGCCGAGGGCTTTATCGAGATCGCCGTCGGCAACATGGCCAACGCCATCAAGCAGATCTCGGTGCAGCGCGGCCACGACGTGACCGACTACACGCTCACCAGCTTTGGCGGCGCCGGCGGGCAGCACGCCTGCCTGGTGGCCGACGCGCTGGGCATGAAGACGGTGTTCGTCCATTCGCTGGCCGGCGTGATGTCGGCCTACGGCATGGGCCTGGCCGACCAGACCGCGATGCGCGAGGCGGCCGTCGAGGCGCGCCTGACGGAGCAATCGCAACCCGGGCTGGCCGCGCGCCTGGACGCGCTGGGCGAGCAGGCCCGCGCCGAGCTGCACCGCCAGGGCGTGGCCGACGAGCGCATCGCCCTGATCCGCCGCGCGCACCTGCGCTACGAAGGCACCGATTCGGCGCTGATCGTGCTGTTCGATACCAACGACAGCATGCAGGCCCAGTTCGAAGCGGCCTACCGCAAGCGCTATTCTTTCCTGATGGAGGCCAAGGCGCTGATCGTCGAGGCGGTGTCGGTGGAGGCGGTCGGCAAGTCGGACGCGCCGGCCGAGCATGTCGAAGCGGCGCCGCGCCGCGCCGCCGGCCTGGCGCCGGACGCCATCGTGCCGATGTACTCGGGCGGGCGCTGGCGCCAGACCAGCCTGTACCAGCGTTCGGCCACCCGCATCGGCGACATCGTCAACGGCCCGGCCATCATCGCCGAGGCCAACGCCACCACCATCGTCGAGCCGGGCTGGCAGGCCGAGGTCTCGCCGCACGACCACCTGGTGCTGCGGCGCGTGGCGGCGCTGCCGGAACGGCGCGCCATCGGCACCAGCGCCGATCCGGTGATGCTGGAGATCTTCAACAACCTGTTCATGTCGATCGCCGAGCAGATGGGGCTGCGGCTGCAGAACACCGCGTACTCGGTCAACATCAAGGAGCGGCTCGACTTCAGCTGCGCCATCTTCGACGCCGACGGCAACCTGATCGCCAACGCGCCGCACATGCCGGTGCACCTGGGCTCGATGGGCGAGAGCATCAAAACGGTCATGCGCGAGAACGCGGGCAAGATGCGCGCCGGCGACGTCTTCATGCTCAACGATCCGTACAACGGCGGCACCCACCTGCCCGACGTCACCGTGATCTCGCCGGTGTTCGACCAGGCGGGGCGCGACATCCTGTTCTATGTCGGCTCGCGCGGCCACCACGCCGACATCGGCGGCACCACGCCCGGCTCGATGCCGCCGGACTCGCGGATCATCGAGGAAGAGGGCGTGTTGATCAATAATTTCAAATTGGTCGACGGCGCCGATGGCGGCCGCCTGCGCGACGCCGAAACGCGCGCCCTGCTGGCCGGCGCCCGCTACCCGGCCCGCAATCCGGACCAGAACATGGCCGACCTGCGCGCGCAGGTGGCCGCCAACCAAAAGGGCGTCGACGAGCTGCGCAAGATGGTCGCGCACTTCGGCCTGGACGTGGTGCAAGCTTACATGGGCCACGTGCAGGACAACGCCGAGGAGGCGGTGCGCCGCGTGATCGGCTCGCTCAAGGACGGCGCCTACACGCTGCCGCTCGATAACGGCGCGCAGATCCAGGTGGCGGTGCGGGTCGACCAGGCCAGCCGCAGCGCCGAGATCGATTTCGCCGGCACCTCGGCCCAGCTGGACAACAACTTCAACGCGCCGTCGGCGGTGTGCATGGCGGCGGTGCTGTACGTGTTCCGCACCCTGGTCAACGACGAGATCCCGCTCAACGCCGGCTGCCTCAAGCCGCTGAAGGTGATCATCCCGCCGGGCTCCATGCTCAATCCGCATTATCCGGCGTCTGTCGTCTCGGGCAACGTCGAGACCTCGACCTGCATCACCAACGCCTTGTACGGCGCGCTGGGCGTGATGGCGGCGGCGCAAGGCACGATGAACAATTTCACCTTCGGCAACGCCAAATACCAGTACTACGAAACCATCAGCGGCGGCTCCGGCGCCGGGCCGGGCTTCGACGGCACCAGCGTGGTGCAGACCAATATGACCAACTCGCGCCTGACCGATCCCGAGATCCTCGAGTTCCGCTTCCCGGTGCGGCTGGACAGCTACGAAATCCGCGACGGCAGCGGTGGCGCCGGGCGCTGGCGCGGCGGCGACGGCGGCGTGCGCAAGGTGCGCTTCCTCGAGCCGATGACGGCGGCCATCCTGTCGAACAACCGCATCCACGCGCCGTTCGGCATGGCAGGCGGCGCACCGGGCGCGCTCGGGCGCAACACCGTGCTGCGCGCCGACGGCGGCGTCGAGCGGCTGGGCCACATCGGCAAGGTCGACATGCATGCCGGCGACCTGTTCGTGATCGAAACGCCGGGCGGCGGCGGCTATGGTGAACCGCTTGACTGACGCGCGCGACAGCCCCGTCAGCTCGCCCGGGTTCGCGCCCGGCGGCGTGATGGCCGCACGCGTGGCCGCGCACGACTGGGGCGCCACGCCGCTGGGGCCGATCGAAGGCTGGCCGCCGGCGTTGCGCATCACCGCCAACCTGGTACTGGCCTCCCATTTCCCGTCCTGTCTGGTGTGGGGCGAGCACAAGGTCATGATCTACAACGACGCCTTTTGCCCGATCCTGGGCCGGAAGCCGGACGCGCTGGGGCGCTCGTTCCAGCAGGTGTGGGAAGAGGTGTGGGACAGCCTGGACCCGATCTGGGCGCTGACCAGGCAGGGCCGCTCGACCTTCATCGAAGACTATCCGCTGGTGGTCAACCGCAGCGGCGCCAGCGAGCAGGCCTATTTCACATTTTGCTACAGCCCCGTTTTCGACGAGCACGGCCACATTGTCGGCATGCTCGACACCGTCATCGAAACCACCGAAAAAGTCCAGGCCATGCGCGAGGCCGCCCGCTTCTCGGTCGCGCTGGAGGACGAGCTGAACGCGCTGACGCAGGACCGCGACCGCATCTGGCAGCTCTCGAGCGATCTGATGCTGTTGCTGGATGCCGACGACGCGGTGGCGGCCGTCAACCCGGCGTTCACGCGCACCCTGGGCTGGAAGGAGGGCGAGCTGTCGGGCCGCCCGTTCATCACGCTGGTGCATCCCGCCGAGCGCGATCAGGTCGCCGCGCGCGTGGCGTTGATACGGGCGGCGGCCGCCTCGTCGCGTCTGGAGATCCAGCTGCGCCACAAGGACGGCCATTTCGTCTACATCGTCTGGACCAGCGCCCTCAACGGCAACTATCTGCTCGGCATCGGCCGCGACAGCACCGCCGAGCGCGCGGCCGCCGCCGTGCTCAAGCGCACCGAGGCCGCCCTGCAGCACGCGCAGAAAATGGAGGCGATCGGCAAGCTGACCGGCGGCGTCGCCCACGACTTCAATAATCTGCTGCAGATCATCTCCGGCAACCTGCAGTTGCTGTCGGCGGTGCTGGGCGCCGGCCACGGCGCGCTGCGCTATGTCGAGCGGGCGCTGACCGGCGTCACGCGCGGCGCCAAGCTGGCCAGCTATCTGCTGGCGTTCAGCCGGCGCCAAGCCCTCGAGCCGGAGGTGGCCAGGATCGACGGCCTGCTCGCCGGGATGGACGACATGCTGCGCCGCACGCTCGACGGCCAGGTCGACATCGAAACGCGCATCGGCGACGGCTTGTGGCTCACCTTCGTCGACACCGCGCAACTGGAAAACGCCGTGCTCAACCTGTGCATCAACGCGCGCGACGCCATGGACGGCAGCGGCAAGCTGACCATCGTGATCGACAACGCGGTGCTCGACGACGACTATGCCCGCGCCCACGTCGAGGTGGCGGCGGGCGAGTATGTGATGATCGCCGTCGGCGACACCGGCAGCGGCATGCCGCCCGAGGTGCTGCAACGGGCCTTCGATCCCTTCTTTTCCACCAAGGCCGAGGGCAAGGGCACCGGGCTGGGGCTGTCGATGGTGTTCGGCTTCGTCAAGCAATCGGGCGGCCATGTCAGCATCGCCAGCGAGGTCGGCGCCGGTACCACGGTGCGGCTGTATCTGCCGCGCTGCCCGGAAGCCGCAGCCGAGGCCGCGCCGGCGGCGGGGGAGGTCGAGGGCGAGCCGACGCTGGCCGGCGGCGGCGAGACCGTGCTGGTGGTCGAGGACAACGACGCGGTGCGCGACATCGCCGTCGAGATGCTGGGCGAACTGGGTTACACGGTGCTGGAGGCCCCCGACGCCGTCGGCGCAATGGAGATCGTCGACAGCGGCGTGCCGATCGACCTGCTGTTCACCGACGTCATCATGCCGGGGCCGCTGCGCAGTCCGGAACTGGCGCGCCGCGCCCGCAGCAAATTGCCCGGGCTGGCGGTGCTGTTCACCTCCGGCTACGCCGAAAACGCCATCGTCCACGACGGTCGGCTCGATCCGGGCCTGGAGTTGCTGGGCAAACCGTACACGCGCCAGTCGCTGGCGCGCAAGATCCGCCAGGTGCTCGACCGGCGTTGATGTCAGGCCGGCGTCGCGCCGCATTCACGCAGGCAGGGGGCGGTCGCCGGGCGCGTCAGGCGATACCGCGGGCACCACGATGCGATACCACCGATTCGCCGCTTGTTGACGGGGCGACAAGGGACGTAACCTGCGCTTTTGATTGGTTAACGGGGGGATAGAGTGCGAACGCTCATCAGGATTCTGCGCGAGGGCAAATCGCCGAATGCGGCGGTATTTTCCGCTTTCGTGCTCTGCGGACTATATTTTGTCTCGTGGTTTCTGATCACCCATTGGTCCAACTTCCCTGGAACGATGATTTTCTATCGCTAGGCGCGCGCCGCCCCGGCGGCGTCACGCCGTGGTGGCGATACCGTACTTGCGTTGGGTGTGATAGTACTGCGCCTGCAGCGCCTCCAGCGACGGATGGGCCGGGTCGATCTTGCGCATGCGCTCGAGCAGCCAGGCGCATTGCTCGGCCAGCGGCACTTCCCAGCCCAGATCGTCCAACTGCTTCAACATCGCCGAGGCCGCCGCCGGCAACAGCGACATGTTGGCCGGCGCCTTGCGCAGGCCGGCGTTGAGCGTGTCGACGGCGCCGCGCAGGTCGCCCTGGCCGCGCATCGCGGCCGCGTCGGACAGCAATTCGCCAACCTGCATCTTGATCTGTTCGCCCATGCCCTCTGCCAGGTCGTGGCGGCCGGCTTGTTCAAACACCTGCACGGCGTCGTCCATCGTCACGCCGCTGTCGGTATCGTTCATCAGGTTGAGCATGACGTTCGACGCCTGCTGGTCGAGTTTAATATTCAGGCAGCTGTGCACAAGGCCGATCTTCAGCCCGGTCGACAGGCCGCGCGCGCTTTCGATGGCGTTGACCGCAGTCGTCAGCTCGGTCGCGGCGCCCACCAGGTTGCCCGTCATTTCCTGCACCATGCCGGCGGCGATGGCGCGGCAGGCCTCGGTGTTGGCGTTGCCGCGCAGTGAGCGCTCCATGTCGCGGATCACGCCGCTGGCCTGGTTGGCGTCGCCCTTCTTGACCAGCGTCTTGACCAGCTTGACGTGGTCCTCGGGGTCGCGGAACTCCGAGTACTTGGCCTTGGCGACGACCTGCTTGAAGGCCTTCTCGGCCACGCCGACGTCGCCCGTCTCCAGCGCCACCTCGCCCAGGTGGCGCAGCCGGCGCACCATGTTGGGGGAGATGCCGACCGCGTCCTCCAGCACCTTCTTGGCCGACTCCTGCTGGCCCAGCGCCTCGTGGGTGCGCGCCAGCAGATCGTAGGCGGCCATGAACTTCGGATGCTCCTCCAGCAGGTTGACCAGCGTTTGCTGCGCCTCGACGAATTTCTGCAAGCCGAACTGGCAGCGCGCCATGCCCAAGTGGGCCCAGGCGGTGGGGCGGGTCATCAGGATGGTTTGATAGACGAATTCGGCCTCCACCAGGTCGTCGATCGACACCAGCAGCTCGGCGCGCAGCCGGGCGTAATCGTTGGCGTAGCGGGGATGCTTGTCCTCGCCTTCCTTGCAACTGGTGATGGCCTTGCGGATGCTGCCGGCGGCAAGCTGCTGGTACACCGGCCAGAACACCTCGCGCCGGTCGACGGCGCGGCCGATGCGCTGGAGCAGCGAATCGACGGTGAATGGCTTGAGGATGTAATCGGTCGGCGCCAGCTCGACGGCGCCGATGACCTTGCTGTAGACGCCCTCGGAGGTGAGCATGATGAAGATGGTCCACTGCGCGATCAGCTTGTGGTGGCGCAGGTCTTCGAGCAGTTGCTGGCCGTCCTGGCCATTGGCTTCGCCGCTGCCGTTGCCCAGGTCGTACTCGCACAGCACGATGTCGTATGGCTTTTTGGACAACTGCCGGATCGCGGTGCCGGAACTGACCGCATATTCGATCTTGGTGATCGACGATTGGTTCAGCATATTGTGCAGGCTGCCGCGCATACCCGGGTTCGGGTCGACGATGAGCACCGACAAATCGCTATATTCCGCCATGATGAAACCCCTGCTTATAGTGGGTCAAGCATACCCCAAGGCAAGTAAAAATGTTACAGAAACCCGGTGTTTGGCCAGGAAACAGGAAGTTTTCTGGGGCAAAGGGGCCTTGAATGTTGCTTCGGAGGCAGTTTTTGGGTGGAAATGGCGCTGTATGGAGAAGCTGCTAACGGGTATAATGCGCGCAAAGGAACACTGCAAGAATTAGCCTCATGCCTCATCGCCCTTTAATCCGCAGCCTTGCTGCATCAACCATCCTCCAAATATGTTGATTCTGCCGGGCTCCAACGCCCTGTCCGCATTCCGTAGCCAACGCCTGTTGACCCAACTGCAAGCCGCGCTGCCGTCCGTCGCCGCCGTCCAGGCGCGCTATGTCCACTTCATCGATGCCGCCCAGCCGCTGTCGGCCGACGACACCAGCCGCCTTGGCGGCCTGCTGACCTACGGCGAGCCGGCCCACGCCGACAACACCGAAGGCGCGGTCGAAGAGTTCTTCGTCATCCCGCGTTTCGGCACGATCTCGCCGTGGGCCTCCAAGGCCACCGACATCGTCCACAACTGCGGCATGACGCACGTCAAGCGCGTCGAGCGCGGCATCGCCTTCCGCATCAACCTGAAGACCGGCATTTTGGGCAGCAGCATCGGCGCGCCGAAGAAGCTGTCGGACGCGGAAGTGCAAACCGTCGCGGCCCTGCTGCACGACCGCATGACCGAATCGGTGCTGCGCTCGTCGGAGGAGGCGGCAGGCCTGTTCCGCAGCCTGGACGCCAAGCCGCTGGAGTCGGTCGATGTGATCGGCATGGGCAAGAACGCGCTGGAGAAGGCCAATACGGACCTGGGCCTGGCGATGTCGGACGACGAGATCGAGTACCTGGACGCCGCCTTCACCAAGGCCGGCCGCAATCCGACCGACGTCGAACTGATGATGTTCGCACAGGCCAACAGCGAGCATTGCCGCCACAAGATCTTCAACGCCGACTGGACCATCGACGGCGTGGCGCAGCCCAAGTCGCTGTTCGGCATGATCAAGAACACCCACCAGTTGCAGCCGAAGGGCACCATCGTCGCCTACAGCGACAACTCGTCGATCATGGAAGGCGCCGAAGTGATGCGCTTCTTCCCGCAGGGCGAGGCGCAGCAGTACGCGCCGATGACGGAGTTGACGCACACCCTGATGAAGGTGGAAACCCACAATCACCCGACCGCCATTTCGCCGTTCCCGGGCGCCTCCACCGGCGCCGGCGGCGAGATCCGCGACGAGGGCGCGACCGGCCGCGGCGCCAAGCCGAAGGCCGGCCTGACCGGCTTCACGGTCTCGAACCTGCTGCTGCCTGGTGCCGTGCAGGCCTGGGAAAACGATATCGACGTGACCGCGCCGCTTAGTGGTCAAAGCGGTTACCGCGACAGCGCGTCCGCCAAGGCCTACGGCAAGCCTGACCGCATCGCCTCGGCGCTGCAGATCATGATCGAAGGTCCACTCGGCGGCGCCGCGTTCAGCAATGAATTCGGCCGTCCGGTGCTGGGTGGGTACTTCCGCACCTACGAACAGAATATCGGCAAGCAGTTCGCCGGCGCCCAGGACACCGTGTTCGGCTACCACAAGCCGATCATGATCGCCGGCGGCATTGGCAATATCTCCGGCCAGCACACGCACAAGAACGACATCCCGGTCGGCAGCCTGCTGGTGCAGCTGGGCGGCCCCGGCATGCGCATCGGCATGGGCGGCTCGGCCGCGTCGTCGATGGCGACCGGCACCAACACGGCCGACCTGGACTTCGATTCGGTCCAGCGCGGCAATCCGGAAATGGAACGGCGCGCCCAGGAAGTGATCAACGGCTGCTGGCAGTTGGGCGCGAACAATCCGATCATCTCGATCCACGACGTTGGCGCCGGCGGCTTGTCGAACGCCTTCCCGGAGATCACCAACGACGCCAAGCGCGGCGCGATTTTCGACCTGCGCAAGATCCCGCTGGAAGAAAGCGGCATGGCGCCGAAAGAAATCTGGTCCAACGAATCGCAGGAACGCTATGTGCTGGCCATCGCGCCGGAGAGCCTGCCGATGTTCAAGGCGCTGTGCGAGCGTGAGCGCTGCCTGTTCGCTGTCGTCGGCACCGCCACCGAAGAGCGTCAATTGAAGCTGATCGATCCGGAGCTGGGCAACGAGCCGGTCGACATGCCGATGGACGTCCTGCTAGGCAAACCGCCGAAGATGCAGCGCGACGCGCATCACGTGCAAAACGACTTCCCGGCCATCGACCTGACCGGCATCGAACTGGAAGAAGCGGCCAAACGCGTGCTGCTGCTGCCGACCGTGGGCGACAAATCCTTCCTGATCACCATTGGCGACCGCACCGTGGGCGGCATGTCCGTGCGCGACCAGATGGTCGGCCCGTGGCAGGTGCCGGTGGCCGATTGCGCCGTCACGGCGATGAGCTTTAAAGGTTATCTGGGCGAGGCGATGGCGATGGGCGAGCGTACGCCGCTGGCCGTCATCAACGCCGCCGCGTCGGGCCGCATGGCCGTCGCCGAGTCGATCACCAACATCGCCGCCGCGCCGATCAAGGACATCTCCGACATCAAACTGTCGGCCAACTGGATGGCCGCCTGCGGCCAGCCGGGCCAGGACGCGGCGCTGTTCGACACCGTCAAGGCGGTCGGCATGGAACTGTGCCCGGCGCTGGGTATCAGCATCCCGGTGGGCAAGGATTCGCTGTCGATGCGCACCACGTGGAAAGACGATGGCGATTCTAAAGCCGTCACTTCGCCGGTCTCGCTGATCGTCTCGGCCTTCGCGCCGGTGTACGACGTACGCAAATCGCTGACGCCACAGATCAAGACGGACGCCGGCGACACCGCCATCATTCTGATCGATCTGGGTCGCGGCAAGAACCGCCTGGGCGCCTCCGCGCTGTCGCTGGTCATGGGCCAGCTGGGTAACGAGACGCCGGACGTCGACAGCCCGGAAGACCTGAAGGCCTTCTTCGCAGCGATCCAGCAATTGAACGCCGACGGCAAGCTGCTGGCCTACCACGATCGCTCCGACGGCGGCCTGTATGGCACCCTGACCGAGATGGCCTTCGCCGGCCGCGCGGGCCTGTCGATCAACCTCGACATCCTGACCCTGGAAGAGGGCCACGGCGCCGACCAGGGCGACGCCAAGAACTGGACCGGCCAGATCGCCGAGCGCCGCAACGAGCAAACCTTGCGCGCGTTGTTCTCCGAGGAGCTGGGCGCGGTGATCCAGGTGCGCGCCGACGAGAAGTCGCTGGTCATGGACGTGCTGCGCTCCTTCAACCTGGGTGCGTGCAGCCATATCATCGGCAAGCCGAACGACCGTGGCGTGATCGAATTCACCCGCGACGCCAAGATCATCTACAACCAGCCGCGCGCCGCGCTGCACCGTTTGTGGAGCGAAACCAGCTGGCGCATCGCCCGCCTGCGCGACAATCCGGCCTGCGCCGACGCCGAATACGACCGCATCCTGGACGAAGCAGAACCGGGCATGACGCCGAAGATCACCTTCGACCTGACCGAGAACGTCGCCGCGCCGTTCATCGCGACCGGCGTGCGTCCGCGCGTGGCGATCCTGCGCGAGCAGGGCGTCAACTCGCACATCGAGACCGCGTACGTGATGCACCAGGCGGGCTTCAACGCCGTCGACGTGCACATGAGCGATCTGATCGCCGGCCGCGTCAAGCTGGACGACTTCCAGGGCGTCATCGCCGTCGGCGGTTTCTCGTACGGCGACGTGCTGGGCGCCGGCGAGGGCTGGGCCAAGACGATCCTGTTCAACGCCGCCTTGTCCGAGCAGTTCGCCCGCTTCTTCGCGCGCGCCGACAGCTTTGGCCTCGGCGTCTGCAACGGTTGCCAGATGATGAGCAATCTGAAGTCCATCATCCCGGGCGCGCATGCGTGGCCGAAGTTCACCACCAACAAATCGGAGAAATTCGAAGCGCGCTTCGCGATGGTGGAAGTGCTGGATTCGCCGTCGATCTTCTTCAACGGCATGGCGGGCACGCAGACGCCGATCGCCATCGCCCACGGCGAAGGCTACGCGGACTTTAGCCAGACCGGCAACATTGCCGAAGCCGTGGCGGCGATGCGTTTCGTCGACCAGCGCGGCGCGGCCACCG
This sequence comes from Duganella sp. AC237, assembly GCF_979254035.1. Taxonomy (NCBI): domain Bacteria; kingdom Pseudomonadati; phylum Pseudomonadota; class Betaproteobacteria; order Burkholderiales; family Oxalobacteraceae; genus Duganella; species Duganella sp. AC237. The sequence continues at coordinate 3,353,974 of NZ_CEEDEW010000003.1, forward strand.
AGGCTTATCCGTTCAACCCGAACGGCTCGCCGCAGGGAATGACGTCGGTGACCACGGCCGATGGCCGCTTCACCGTGATGATGCCGCACGCCGAACGGGTGTTCCGCTCGGTGCAGCAGTCTTGGCATCCGGAAGCGTGGGGCGAGGATTCGCCCTGGATGCGCATGTTCCGTAACGCGCGCAAGTTCGTCGGCTGATCGGGTCGCGATGAAAAAAACCGGAGCGATCCGGTTTTTTTTGGTTTTAATATGGTTGGGCAGTAGCAAACCGTTAATTATATTAAATTCAATGTTATTATTTTGAATGGCGCTTTTGCCAACTAAGTTAATCATTGGAGATTCTATGAAACTGCGCGTTCTCGCATCGCTGTTGAGCGTTCTTGCCTGTTCTGCCCAAGCGGCGGCACCGGCGCACTATTCGGTTACCTCGCTGGGGGACCTTTACGCCAGCGATCTGAATAATCTAGGGCAGGTGGTCGGTGGCTTCATCTCGGGCCAATATGCCGGTCAAGCGGGCATTTACAGCAACGGCGTGGCATCCACCCTTGCCGGCCTTTCCGGTGTGCGTACGCTGTCCGGCATCAACGATAGCGGCCAAATTGTCGGCAATGCGGGTACGTATGAGGATGAAGGCTTCATCTACTCGGGCGGTACGATGACCATGCTGACCCCGTCTGGAAATGGCGTCTTTTCAGCCGTAGATATCAATAACGCCGGCCAGGTCGGCGGCACCCACTACGGGAGTGGGGAGAGTGGCGAGTACACCCAGGACGCAGCGATATATTCGAACGGCGCGATCAGCCACGCGAATTTCGGTGGACTAGTTACCCGGGTAAGCGGCATCAGCGAAAATGGGGCCGTCTACGGTTCCGCTGGCACAGCCGATGGCTTGGTCGCTTTCACCTACCAGAACGGTGTGATGACCGATTACTCCTCCCAGCTCGGCAATTTCAGCGTCATTGCAGACGTTAACGATAAAAACCAGCTCGTTGGCACGAATATGGGAGGCACTTTCCCCAGCTATTTCATCTCGGGCGGTGTCGCGCGCTACGCCGGCGACAACGTCGGCCTGAGTTCCTTGAATAACGCCGGTTTGGCAGTTGGCAGTCGCTATGCCTTCGCCCCAGACGGCAGCGGCGGCGTGGTTGGCGGGCTGCTGTGGATCGATGGCACCTCCTACGATCTGAACTCGCTGATCGATCCAGCGGCCGGGTGGACCATCACGACGGCGAACAAGATCAACGATCGCAATCAGATTCTGGCGGAAGGTTGCAACGCCAGCGGCTGCGGTTCATTGTTGCTGTCGCCGCTGGCCGCGGTGCCGGAAGCTGACACCTATGCCATGATGCTGTTGGGCATCGGCACCATTGGCGCGGTTGCGCGCCGTCGTCGCAAACAAGCGGCGACCGTATAACACCGATCATGTATCGGAGGCGATATGCTTATTCGCCTCCCGATAACTGAGCGGAGAAAGTCTGCCTTTCTCCGCCGAGGTGAATTCCCTCACGGCCTGCGGCGCGTGCCGCGCATAATCGCGTAATGCCCATCCTATTGCTTTTTGGATAAAGAATTCTTTTTCATGCGCCCGCATAAGCGCGTAGGAAAACAGCCGATTCCGGTCGGTTTGATCGCCCCATCCCAACTGGTGTAATAACGCGATCCGCCGCACCCACATATTCTCATGCGCGATTGCCTGATCCATTCCGTCGTGTCGGGGACGTAAAACTTTGCCGACCACCGATGCAATCGCATCGACCGTATCCCAACAGGATTTCGATTGCGCCAATCCCATCAAAGAAGGTAAATGCCCGACATCGAGTTTATCGGCATGCATGGCGAGTAAATCGATTGCCGCATATTGATATTCCCGCTCAGGGTAATCCCACAGCGCACGCGCCATTGCAATAAACTGGTCCGCGCTGTGTGATTTCATTCCTTTGTAAATCTGCTTGGTCGCCGCGCGCCGCGCCGGCGTTCCAATGCCCAGAAACTCAAACTGATCGCGCATATAAGCGGCCATGGGTGCACGACGAGCCGGGTCGGCAACATCTTGAAGGGCGAGCGCAATAGCGCCAATATCCGGTTTCATGGGCACACAAGAGTTACCAGTGATAGATTCGAGCCAGATACTAGCACGTAACCACCAAAATCTGGCACATCTTGCATGGGCAGGTGATACAAGTACCCATCTAAACCACGTAGGGCGGATTAGCGCAGCGTAATCCGCCGAGCTCCTTCGACTGCCCCAAAAACCAACACCGAGGACAGATGCTATAGTTCAAATCAGCGCAACACTAACCCATCCTTCGATCGCAAAAAGGAACACAATGTCAATTGACTGGCAATCCTTCACTCCATGGGCGTCGCTGGCTGGCGGCCTGTTAATCGGCACAGCAGCTAGTCTGCTGATTTTATTCAATGGAAGAATAGCCGGAATCAGCGGAATAATCGGCGGTTTATTCCACCCGCAAAAAGGTGATGCAAGCTGGCGCGCAGCATTTATTGCCGGGCTGCTTCTCTCGCCTTTAATCTATCGGCTATTCACCGAACTACCCACCATTCAAATCGACGCCGGTTACGGCATTTTGCTCGCCGCAGGCCTGATCGTGGGCTTGGGAACACGCTACGGTTCCGGCTGCACAAGCGGCCATGGCGTCTGCGGTTTATCCCGGCTATCGCCACGTTCTCTGGTCGCGACTATAACCTTCATGGCAGCGGGATTCGCCGCGACTTACGTGGTCCGCCATTTAATCAACTAGAGGAGGCCATATGCCGATACTCACCGCATTACTGGCCGGAGTGATTTTCGGCCTCGGCCTGATATTGTCCGGAATGGCCAATCCCGCCAAGGTGCTGGGGTTTCTCGACCTGGCTGGCGCCTGGGACCCGTCCCTGATCTTCGTCATGGGCGGCGCGATCGGCGTGGCCTTGGTCGGCTTCGCGACGGCCGCGCGGCGCAAATTGACGCCGACCGGCGAGCCGATCAACCTGCCCACCGCACGCCAGATCGACCGCCCGCTGGCGATCGGAGCGCTGCTGTTCGGCATCGGCTGGGGCATCGCCGGCTTCTGCCCGGGCCCGGCGCTGGTCGGCGTGGGCATGCTGGAACCCAAGGCGCTGCTGTTCGTCGTGGCCATGCTCGCTGGCATGGGCCTGTTCGAATGGCGCCGTCGCACCAAGGCCTGAAAAGCAAAACGCCCGATAAACTTCATCGGGCGTTCCTTCAGGGCAGGCGGCCGGGCCGCACTGCTTGAGCCTGCCAGTATTACTGGACCTTGGCTTTCTTGATCAGTTCGTCGCGGTAAGCGGCGATCTTCTTCTGTTGCAGCGCCTCGGAAACCTGGCCCTTGACTTCGGCCAGCGCCGGCAGCTTGGTCGCGCGCGACTCTTCCAGCTTGATGACGTGGTAGCCGAATTCGGTCTTGACCGGGGTTTCGGTGATCGCGCCTGGTTTCAGGGCGACCATGGCGTCAGCGAAAGGCTTGACCAGCTTGGCAGGAGTCATCCAGCCCAGATCGCCGTCGTTGTTGGCCGAACCATCCTTCGAGACTTTGGCCAGTTCTTCGAACTTGCCGCCGGCTTTCAGCTTGGCGATGATGTCCTTGGCTTCCTGTTCGGTCGCGACCAGGATGTGGCGCGAGTGGTATTCCTTGTCGCCGACGGCAGCTTTGTACTTGTCGTACTCGGCCTGGATTTCAGCATCCTTGACCGGGTTCTTCTTGACGTAGTCCGCCAGCATGGCGTTGATGGTGATGCTCTGCGCGGCGTTGTCGATGGCCGACTTCACTTCCGGCTTGGCGCCATAGCCTTGCTTGCTGGCTTCCTGCAGCAGCACTTCGCGGCCGATCAGTTCCTTCTTGACCATTTCGCGCAGTTGCGGGCTGTCAGGCTGCTGGCCTTGGGCGACCACTTGCTTGACCATCTGGTCTACCTTGGCGGCAGGAATAGCCTTTCCATTGACGGTCGCGGCGTTTTGCGCGAAAACCGGGGCTGCAACGACAGCGATCAGTGCTAACAACAGACGGGCTGGCTTCAACATCATTATTAAATCCTATAAAAAAACAAGAAATCGCACTCGGCGGTGCATTGTACCAACGCAGAATCAAAAACGGCGCCCCGCAGGGCGCCGCTATCTATAACATTACTGCACTTTTGCTTTCTTGACCAGTTCTTCCTGATACGCCTGCAGCTTCTTCTGCGCCAGCGCTTCGGAGATCTGCGGCTTGACTTCTTCCAGGGTCGGCAGCTTGGCCGGACGGATGTCGTCGACCTTGATGACGTGGAAACCGTTCGGGGTCTGCACCGGCTTCTCGGTCACGCCACCTTTTTGCAGGGCCACGAAGGCGGCCGAGAACGCTGGTGGGAAGGACGAAGGCGAGGCCCAGTCCAGATCGCCGCCGTTGGCAGCCGAACCGGTGTCTTTCGACGTCTTGGCCAGATCTTCGAACTTGGCGCCGGCCTTGAGCTTGGCGATCACGTCGTTGGCTTCGGCTTCGGTCGTGGTCAGGATGTGACGCACGTGGTATTCCTTGTCGCCGGCCTGTTTCGTGAAGCGGTCGTACTCGGCCTTGACGTCGGCGTCGGCGATCGGGTTCTTCTTGATGTAGTCGGCGATCATCGCGTTGATGATGATGGCCTGGCGGGCGTTGTCGATCTGCGCCTTGACAGCCGCATCCTTGCCGAAGCCTTGTTTTTCCGCTTCCTGCATCATCACTTCACGGCCGATCAAGTCTTTCTTGATCAGTTCGCGCAGTTGCGGCGAGTCCGGCTGCTGGCCCTGGGCGACGACTTGCTTGACGACCGCTTCGACGCGCGAGGTTGGGATGGCTTTGCCATTAACAACGGCAACGTTCTGTGCGAATGCAGGCACGGCGACAACGAGAAGTGCGATCAGCAAACTGGCTGGCTTGAAAGTCATTATTAATTCCTGTAAGGGGAAAGTTTTAGCGAAATTGCCTGGAAGGAGTTCGGTCAGCTATCTGTCTTTGTGTTCAGTTATTCTTGAAACCGATAGGACCGCTCCTCACCGGGCGCTACATCATACTTCGGACGGAGCCAATGCGGTAATGGCCAATGCATGTATTTCACTATGCATCATATCGTGCACGGAATCATACACGAGTCGATGTCTTGTGACGAGTTTCAGGCCCTCGAATTGTAACGAAACGATTCTGACATTGTAGTGACCACCTCCGGAGGCCGCGCCGGCGTGGCCGGCGTGCATTGCGGAATCGTCTTCCAGCACCAATTCCACCGGCGACAAAGCAGCCTGGAAGCGGCCGCGCATGCGGTCCATGCGGGTATCGCTCATGTCGGATCCTTCATATGGCGCGACAAATAAATTGTCTGCGCAACGATAAACACAAACATGATGGCGGTCGATCCAAACGCCTTGAAGCTGACCCAGGCGCTGGTATCGCCCTTATAAAGAACGAAGGCGACATACCAGTTGAGGATGCCCATGGCGGTGAAGAAACCGATCCACGCCAGATTGAGGCGCGACCAGATCACATCCGGCAGCTCGATGATTTCGCCCATCGATTTGCGCATCAGATTCTTTTTAAAGACGAATTCGCTGACCAGCAAACCGACGGCAAAGAACCAATAGACGATACTCAGTTTCCATTTGATGAATACTTCATCGTGCAAGTAAATCGTCAGGCCGCCGAAAAACACAAACATGCCCAGCGAGAACCACATGAGGAATTCGACTTTCTGTCCGCGCAGCTTCAGATAGGCGATCTGGGCGATGGTGCCGATGATGCCGACCAGGGTGGCCAGCACGATCGGCGACTGGTCCGCGGTGACCGAACCGCCGGAGATGATGCCGCTCAGATAAGTGTTGATGAAGTGCTGCGAGGCCTCGGCATTGGCGCCGGACAGCTTATAGGCGCCGAAAAACAGCAGGACCGGCAAAAAGTCGAACAGAAATTTCATGGTGTCTTATAGCGTTTATTAGTCTTGTGGATCAAATCGCAAGGAGGCCGAATTGATGCAGTAGCGCAGGCCGGTCGGCGGCGGGCCGTCCGGGAACACGTGGCCCAGGTGGGCATCGCATACCGCGCAAATGATTTCGGTGCGCAGCATACCATGGGTTCGGTCGGTTTTCTCGATCACGTTGGCCGGGTCCAGTGCTTCGAAATAGCTCGGCCAGCCGCAGCCGGAATCAAACTTGGCGTCGGAACGGAACAGCGGCGTGTCGCAGCACACGCAGGTGTAGATGCCGTGCTCGTGATGATCCCAGAATTTACCGGTAAATGCACGCTCGGTGGCGGCATGCCGCGTCACCTGGTATTCCATCGGGTCCAGCATGTCGCGCCATTCGGCATCGGATTTGGTTACTTTTGTGGTCATGGATTGGCTCGCTTAAGAAGAACAGCTGACTTCGAGATGGCTTGCCCAGTCCGGCGGCAAAGCGGCGTAGTGGTCGTGCTCGGGCTGTTCGTCGTAGGGGCGCTGCAAGACCTTCAGCAGGCGCTCCACCTCGGAAAAGTCCTTGTTTTGCGCTTTCTCGATGGCCACTTGGGCCAAATAGTTACGCAGCACATATTTGGGGTTGATTTTGTTCATCGCAAGCTGACGTCGGGCATCGTCGCTGGCCTCGGCGTGCAGGCGCTCGCGGTATTGGATGGCCCAAGCGTCGAAGGCTGGGCGGTCGATGAACAGGTCGCGCAGTGGTTCGTCGCCGCTGGCGTCGGCCGCCTTGAGGCCACCCAGTTCGCGGAAGAAGAGAGTGAAATCGACGCCGTTGGCTTGCATAAGCGCGAACATGGCGTCGAACAGCGCTCGGTCGGCGTCTGCATGCTGCTCCAGCTGGGTCAGACCCAGCTTGGCGTGCAGCAGCTCGTCCAGCTTGGCGGCGAATGCCGGTTGATACACATCAAGCGCCGCCTGTGCGGCCTCGACCTCGCCGATCAGCGGCAGCAGCGCCTGGCCCAGCGCGTAGCAGTTCCAGTGGCCGACCTGCGGCTGGTTGCTGTACGAGTAGCGGCCCTGCTGATCGGTGTGGTTGCAGATATGGCCGGGATCGAAGGCTTCCATGAAGCCGAACGGGCCGTAATCGATCGTCAAGCCCAGGATCGACATATTGTCGGTGTTCATCACGCCATGCATGAAGCCGACCGCCTGCCAGTGCGCGATCATGTGGGCGGTGCGGATGCTGACTTCGCGCAGCAGGCCGACGTACGGGTTGTCTTCGGCGCGCAGCTCCGGGTAAGACCGGTCGATGACGTAGTCGGCCAGGATTTTCAGCTCGTCCGGCTTGTTGCGGTAGAACCAGTGCTCGAAGGAGCCGAAGCGCACGAAGCTGGGCGCCATGCGCACCACGACGGCCGACGTTTCGACCGTTTCGCGCATCACGCCCTGGTCCGAGCCGGCAACCGACAACGCGCGCGAGGTCGGAATGCCGAGCGCGTGCATCGCTTCCGAGCACAGGAACTCGCGGATCGACGAGCGCAAGACGGCGCGGCCATCGCCCATGCGGGAATAGGGCGTCATGCCGGCGCCTTTCCACTGCAGTTCCATCGGGCCGTCGGCTGTGTCCACTTCGCCGAACAGGATGGCGCGCCCGTCGCCGAGCTGGCCGGCCCAGACGCCGAACTGATGGCCGGAATAGACGGCCGCCAGCGGCAGAGAGCGCTCCGGCACGGCGTTGCCGATCAAAATGTCGACGTTATCGGCCAGTTGCGCGGGCATCAGACCGATCAGCGCGGCGGCCGGCTCGCTGACGGCGACCAGATACGGTGCGGGCAGCGGGGTAGGCATGAGCCGCGTATAAAAAGCGGGCGGCAAGGACGCAAATGAATTGTCCAGCGGCAAATTGGAAGCAGTAATAGTCGTGTCCATTCAAGTAGGCTCGGCGGGGCTACCGCCGATGATTTGGTGATTTTACCGCAGGCTTTAGGTGCTGCATTGCAGCATCGAAAACCGTTGACGGTGCTTGTTCCGCCCCTCCACACTTGTTTGCATAAATAACCATGTTGCGGAGCGTGTCATGCAATTCCCGAGTTCGGAGAATACGGCGGCTACACCGGCGCCGTTGATGGGCCAGATGATGAGCCAGCCCTTGCTGATCTCCAGCATTATCGAGTTCGCCGCCCGGCACTACGGTGGCAGCGAAATCGTCTCGCGCCGGGTGGAAGGCGACCTGCACCGCTACACCTTCCGCGAATGCCACCAGCGCGCCAAGCGGCTGGCGAACGCGCTGCACGGACTCGGCGTAGGGCAGGGCGAGCGGGTGGCTACCTTGGCGTGGAACGGCTACCGTCACCTGGAAGCGTACTACGGCGTGTCCGGTTCCGGCGCCGTCTTGCACACGATCAACCCACGCCTGCATCCCGAGCAACTGGCCTATATCTGCAACCATGCCGAGGACCAGTATCTGCTGTTCGATTTCTGTTTCCTGCCACTAGTTGAGGCCATCGCTGCCCATTGCAAGACGGTCAAGGGCTTCATCCTGATGGGCGCCGCCGACCGCATGCCGGCCGAAACCAGGATCCCCAATCTGCTGTGCTACGAAGACCTGATCAGCGCCCACTCGGACGACTACGTCTGGCCGCAGTTCGACGAGAACACGGCCGCCACCTTGTGCTATACCTCCGGCACCACCGGCAATCCCAAGGGCGCGCTGTATTCGCACCGCTCGACGGTGCTGCATGCCTATGCGTCGGCCATGCCGAACGCGCTCAACGTCTCCTCGCGCGACGTCGTGATGCCGGTCGTGCCCATGTTCCACGTCAACGCTTGGGGGCTGCCGTACTCGGTGCCGCTGTCGGGCGCCAAGATGGTGTTCCCCGGCGCCGCGCTGGACGGCAAATCGGTCTACGAGCTGTTCGAGAGCGAGCGCGTGACGTTCTCGGCGGGCGTGCCGACCGTCTGGCTGGGGCTGATCAACTACGCGCTGCAGAACAAGCTGAAGTTTTCGACCTTCCGCCGCACGGTGATCGGCGGCTCTGCCTGTCCGCCGGCGATGATGAATACCTTGATCGACGAATTCGGCGTCGAGGTCATTCACGGCTGGGGCATGACGGAAATGTCGCCGCTGGGCACGACCGGCGGCTTGCTCAGCAAGCACACCGAGCTGCCAAAGGAGCAGCAGCGCGCCATCCTGCAAAAGCAGGGGCATGCGATTTTTGGTGTCGACATGAAGATCGTCGACGACGATGGCAAGGAATTGCCGTGGGATGGCGTCAGTTACGGTCACTTGCTGGTGAAAGGGCCGTGGGTGCTGGCGAGCTACTTCAAGGACGAGGGCGGCGATGTGCTGGAGGACGGATGGTTCCCGACCGGCGACGTCGCCACCATCGACGCGGACGGCTTCATGCAGATCACCGACCGCAGCAAGGACGTGATCAAGTCCGGCGGCGAATGGATCGGCACCATCGACCTGGAAAACGTCGCCATGGCGCATCCGGCGGTGATGCAGGCGGCGTGCATCGGCGTGGCGCATCCGAAGTGGGACGAGCGGCCGTTGTTGGTGGTGGTGCTGAAGCCGGACAAGCACGTCAGCCGCGAAGAACTGCTCGCGCATTTCACCGGCAAGGTTGCCAAGTGGTGGTTGCCGGATGACGTGATCTTCGCTGAGGCCTTGCCGGTCGGCGGCACTGGAAAGATCCAGAAAAATAAACTACGCGAGCAGTATCGGGACTACCAATTGCCGACAGTTTAGAAACCCTATGCCAGGACACAAATTTTCAACCGACCATATCCGCGACTGCACGCGGCCACTTCAATCGATGCGGTACTTCTTTACAACAGGCGCCGCTACTTCTTCGATACGAAACATCCCCGGGCGCGTCCAGGTAACTGCTTTGAAAGACCGATTGAGAATACCTTTCTCATTGAGCTCTCGCAGCAGTTCAGCCGGGGGCCAGCCAGCCGGTTCATCAACGAAGGCGAAGCCGTCATCAATGAGTCGCGCCACCATCGATGCGAGTTCGACATCGTTGGTGAACTCCAACCGGGAGACCTGTTCACCAGACGTATGCACGCGGCCATTTTGAATTAGTGACACGTATTTCATAAGGCATTCTCAACCAGGTCAGCTAACTTGCTGAAAAAACTAATCGCCAGGTGGATGTCGTCTTGCGTGTCCCCATCCCACTCTTCGATAGTCGCCAGCTCTTCTCTCAGACCGTCGATGCGCGCACGAATCTCGGCCAACTCGGCAACGCCGCACTGCGCCACGATGATCGGGAGTTTCGCATCAGGAATGCGCTCCCAAGGCTGCAGTCCTTCTTTCGCCTGAAGTAAAAGATTTTGTAAGTGGCTCATATGATATCAGCCGTTGTCAGCGCTGCCTGATTGAATAAATTGTCGTAAAAATTGGGCTCATTGGAAAGTGAGTACGCAAGCTGCTGCTTCAGAACCCAATAAGACATTGACTTGGATGGAAGCAGCAGGCATCAAGTCCGCGTACTCGTCCGACAGATACGCGATTACCGCCTCATCCTCCCAAGGACCGAGCGAGGTCTTGAAGCCGGCGTAGCGGTACTGTATCTCACGCCATGAACTGAAACGTTCCTTGGAAACCAGCATCGCAGATTCAGTGTAAATAATATGTAGTTCCATAAACCGAGGCTGAGGTCATCGCTACGCGACATGAATAGGACCCACGATTGCGTGGCCTGATGAATTAAAGAAACTACCGCCAGCGAATCCATGAGGCTGGCGCTCGATATACGCTCGCGCGCTGGCAACAGAAACTTCAGCCATGCTCTCAGGGACAACCTGAACGCGCCACCAGCGTCCGGAGCGGCTGTACTGTGGCTCTTCAATCAGATACGTCAGCCACACAGCACCGCACCGTTTGCATGTCGACAGAGAGACCTCTGCGCCGCGTGCATCCTCACCAATCTCGACGGTATCGTAATCCGTAAAATAAAATGGTGGACGCTGACATTTACATGAGATCTGCACCACGGTTCCTAACTTGAAAACAAGCGACAGCTGAAACCTCCAGCATACACGTTTGGCTGCGTTTTCAGGGCAACGATCGCAAAGGCGATTCCAGTCTAATCGAGCGGGCGCCACTGCCTCTTTTGGACTCAATTAGACCGCAAACGCGCGATTTAGACCGAAATAGACTGAGTCACGAAAAAAGAGACCGGGGTCCGTGCACTTAAATATGGCAGACTGGGCGCAATCATGCACGTTGTACGAGAGCAGGGCTGCGCTTGTCAGCATTACTTAATCGCCCCAAACACCTTGCCAATCAACTTGCTACCAGCGCCCAGCGGATCGGCACGGATGGCTTTCTCCTCCTCGCCGATCATCGTGTACAGCCCATCCAGCGCGCGCTTGGTGACATAGCCCTCGACCGTCCGCTGGTCTTCCGACACCAGCCCCATCGTCGGCGCCATCGCCATCGTGGAATTGTATTGGGTCGACAGCTTTGAGCGGTCAGTGACCTTTTTGACGATCGGCAGGAACTGCACCGCCAGCTTGGCCGACGTTTTCTCGCGGAAGAAATCGGTCACCGACGTCTCGCCGCCGGTCAGGATATTCTTGGCATCGGTCACGCTCATCGACTTGACCGCATCCATCAACAACGGCTTGGCCATCGGCACGGCCGCTTCGGCGGCATGGTTCATCTGTACCACCAGGTCGTCGAGTTTTTGAGCCTTGCCGGTCATTTGCAGCAACGGACGCGCTTGTTCCAGGATCTTCGGCAGCTTGATACGCACCTTCTCATTATTCAAAAAACCGTTTTCGGCGCCCAGCTTCGCTACCGCCAGGCTAGAGCCTTGCTCCAGCGCCGCCTTCAAGCCGCCGGTGGCGTCCTTGTTGGTGAGGTCGGACAGGGAGAGGGCGAAGGCGCTGGCGGCAACCAGCCCGAGCGGGAGCAGCGCAAAGGCGCGAAGGGAAGTAACGGCGGACATGATGAACCTCGATAAAAAACCGGCGGCCGCCGGCACCCCGCCACTGTACCCGAGGCCGTATCAAGCCGCCAGTGCGGGCATTTCGCGGGCCAGACGCTGTAGCAGGCGGTCGCATTCGAACACGCTGAGCGTCTTGTGGCTGTCGCCTTCGCCTTCGATGTCGATCACTTCCTCCATCTCGCCGCGCGGGCCGTCGTTGACGCTGCTGTTGCGCATCATCTTCGGCGCGGTGAAGCGGCGGTTGTCGTTGACGGTCATGATGTTTTCGACCGCGTCGACGAGCAGCCCATAGCGGTCCCGACCGCGCTCGATGACCAGGATCTTGGCCTGTCCGGTCTGCGGGGCAGGCGCCATCTGGTACAGGCTGCGCAGGTCGATCACGCTGATCATCTGCTGGCGCAGGTTGAGCATGCCGCGCATGAACGGCGGCATGCCGGGCGCGTGGGTGACGGCGTCGGAATAGTCGATGATCTCGCGCACCTGCTTGATCTCGACCGCATAAGTGTTCTCCAGCGCGAAAGTGATGTAGACCTGGCGCTGGTTGCGGCGCGCGCGGCCGTCTTCCTTCGCTGCGGCACCCGACTCGTCCTTCGGATACAGGTTGGCGTGGCCGGTGCGCATCGCCACGATCTCGGCGCTCGACAGGATCTGGCGATGGTCCAGCAGGATGATGTCGCCCAGCTCCGGCTTGGAGATGCAGCCGCCGAACATGCCGGCGCGCGCCTTGCCGAGCATCGGGATCGGCATGATCTCCTCGCTGAAGAAGTTGACGATGTTGTCGACCGAGTCGACCAGGAAGCCGATGGTGGCGTCGTCGATGCGGGCGATCACCACCCGCTGGTCCGGGTGGACCACGCGCTCGGCCGGCGGCGAGGAGGTGGCGCCAGGCGTCAGCAAGGTGTGGAAGCACACCACCGCCACCGGGCTGCCACGGAAGTTGATGCGGCCCAGGCACAGCGCGCTGTTGAGCACCGAGGCCTGGATCTCGGGCACGCGGATGATTTCCTGGATCGCGCCCATCTCCAGCGCGAACGACGAGCTGCCGACGCGGAAGCTGACGCATTGGCGCCGCTCGCCCTGGTGCCGGCGCGCCGCCTGGCGGCCCGCGCCTTGCAGCGCCAGCACCTGCGGCACATTTTCGATGCGCGCCAGCGCGGCCGGGTCGAGCACTTGCAGCAGCCGGGCGCCGTCCTCGAGCAGGATGGTGCCGGCCACCACGCCGTGGCTTTCGCCGGACGCGTAGCTCAGCGTGCTGCGCTGCTCCGGGCGCACGCGCAGGATTTCGCCGGTGGCGTGGAACAGCAGGCCGACCAGCACGCCGTCGTAATCGAGGATGGCGATCTTGTGCGTCGGCTCGGCGGCCGGCGCGGTAGGGTTGAACACGCGGCCCAGGTTGACCACCGGGATCACGCTGCCGCGCAACGTGAACATGCCTTCCAAAAACGGCGGCGACAGCGGCAGCGCGGTCATCTTGTCAGGGAAATTGACCACTTCGCGGATGCACAGCGCGGGCAGGGCGAATTCGTCGGGGCCGAGCACGAAGGAGCCGAACAGTTCGGTCGGCCCGGCGGCGGCCGGCGTTTTTTGTTCAAGCATGTGCATGGTGGCGTTCCCGGGACTGGGGGGCGATGTCTTCGATCTGGTAACTGCACGTGGCGCAATCGACGGCCAGGGTGCGGCCGGTCTTGCCGCCGACGCGGCAGTCCAGCACGTTCAGGCCGTACAGCTTGAGGTATTTGCGGGCGGCGTCGGCGTTTTGCTGGCCGATCTGGAAGCGCGACGAGCAGGCGTCGAGCATCATGCCGCCGCCGGCCACCACCACCACGATGTCGGCGTAGTCGGCCGTGGTGGCGCCCATCAGGCGCAGCAGCGATGGCACCGCATGGCTGACGTAGCGCGCGCCCGGTTCCGTTTGCGGCATGGCCGCCTCGGCCAGCAGGCAATGGGCCAGGCCGCAGCGGCCACGTTTTTTCCACAGGAAGGCGATGCCGACGCAGGAACCCAGCAGCACCTTGAGTTGGTCGGTGCGGCCGCCGATTTTCAGTTCGCCGATGCCAACGTGGCGGAACGGACCGGCGATGCGGCCGGCCGCGTCTTCCGGAGCGTCCCAGGTCAAGGCTGGAAGGACGGCGGCGCCGCCGAGGGTGGAATGGAGTGAGATCATGGTTGGCTACCCAGCGTATAAATCAACGGCCGCTCGAACTGCCAGGCGGTATCGAGGCCTGTCATCGATTCGGATTCGCCCAGGATCAACCTGGCTTGGGGCGCCATACTGTGGCGGACTTGCTGGAGCACGGCCTGTTGGTGTTCCTGGTCGAAATAGAACAGGACGTTACGCAGGAACACGAGGTCGAACTTCTGGTTTGTGAACGGCGACGGCGGCCGCAGCGGCTTGAGCAGATTGTGCTGGGCCAGCGTGACATGCCGTTTGAGCACGTCGACCACTTGCAGGCCATCGGCGCGCGCCGTGAAATATTTAGCGACCCAATCCGGGTGCGAGGCCAGCAGGCGCTCCACCGAGCGCCCCGCGTAGTCGCCGGCGCGTGCCTGCGCCAGGATCTGGCGCGAGATGTCGGTGCCCAGTATCCGGTAGCGGAAGCCCGGCGCCAGCGCCGCGAACTGGTCGCACAGCATGGCGATCGAGTACAGCTCCTCGCCGCTGCTGGCCGCCGCCGACCACACCGTCAGCGTCTGGCCCGGATGCTCGCGCCACCAGCGCGGCAGGAATTCGCTTTCAACGTAGTCCCACACGTGCTGCGTGCGGAAAAACAGCGTGTCGTTGGTGGTGACCAGGTCGATGAAGTGCGGCACCTCGGCGTGGTCGTCGCGTACCTTTTGAACGTACGCCTGGTAGCTGCCGATGTCGAGCGCCAGCATCCGCGGCCGCAGGCGCCGCTCCAGCAGCACGCTTTTGCGGTCGCTCATGGCGATGCCGGTGTGCTCGCGCACCAGCGCGATCAGCGCCGACAAGGTCGCCGGTTGGATGCCCGCGCTGTTGTCCACGGGCGCGCCTTAGACCACGAAGCCGGAAACGGTTTTGTTCAGGTCGCCCGCGCGCTCGTTCAAGCCCTCGGTCGAGCGGGCGATGCTGTCGCAGGCGGCGGCGGTCTTCTCGGCCTCCTCGGCGATGTATTGCACCGCCGTGCTCACCTCGCGCGCCGTGAGCAGCTGCTCGTTGGTGGCCTTGGAGATGTCCGAGATGGCCATGGTCGTCTTGGCCACGCCGGCGACAATCTTGTCGAAGGCGTCGCTGGCCTGGCGCGAGATCTCGCTGCCGGCCGAGACGCGCTTGACCGATTCGTTGATCAGCTTGGAGATTTCCTTGGTCGCCTGCGAGGAGCGCTCGGCCAGCTTGCGCACCTCGTCGGCCACCACCGAGAAGCCCAGGCCGTGCTCGCCGGCGCGGGCGGCCTCGATGGCGGCGTTGAAGGCCAGCATATTGGTCTGGTTGGCGATCTCGCTGATAACCTTGACGATCTCGCCGATGTCCTCCGACGAGCGGTTGATCAGGTCCATCGCCTCGATCGACTTGGCCACCGCCTTGGCGCCGGCCTCGGCCTCGCGCTGGGTGTCCTTGGCCAAGGTGTCGGCGTTGGAGGTGTTGCCGGCGATGATGTCGATCGAATTGGTCAGGCCATCGATCGAGGCGTTCATCTCCTCGACGGTGGCGCCCAGCGCCTGGGTGCCGTTGGCCACGCTGCCGGAACGGTCGGCGATGGTGGTCGAGGCGTCGGCGAAGCCGTTGGCCGAGGCCACCACCTCGCCGATGACCTTGCGCAGGTCGGCGATCATCTTGCTGATGCCTTCGGCCAGATGGTCGAGCGGCTCGTCGCCCTCGACCGCGATGGTGCTGGTCAGGTCGCCTGAGGCGGCGCGCTCGACCGACGCGAGCAGGCGCTTGATCTTGGCGCCGTCGGAGGCCGCCTGCGCGGCGACCGAATTCTCCAGGTCCACCTGCGCGGTAATATCGCTGGCGAACTTCACCACCTTATAGGGCTTGCCATTCAAATCGAGAATGGGATTATAAGTAGCCTGTATCCATACTGTTTTGCCATTATTGCCGATCCGTTTATAACGGCCCGCATCGAATTCGCCGCGATTGAGTTTTTGCCAGAAACGTTTATAGTCCGACCCCGTCGCATATTCCGGTTCGCAGAACATGCGGTGATGCTCGCCGCGAATATCGTCGATGGTGTAGCCCATCGTGCTGAGGAAGTTGTCGTTGGCGCACAGCACGTGGCCGGTCATGTCGAATTCGATCACCGCCTGCGCCTTGGACATGGCGGCGACCTTGCTCTCGTACTCGGCGTTCTTGATCTTGCTGTCGGTGATGACGGTGGCGAACTTGATGATCTTGTAGGCCTTGCCGTGGGCGTCGATGATCGGGTTGTAGGACGCGTTGATCCACACTTCGCGCCCGCCTTTGCCCATGCGCTTGTAGTCGCCGCGGTCGTATTCGCCGCGTCCGAGGCGCGCCCAGAAGTCCTTGTACTCGGCCGTTTTGACGTAGTCGGGGTCGCAGAACATCGCGTGGTGGCGGCCCTGGACTTCGGCCAGCGTGTAGCCGACGGTGGCCAGGAAATTCTCGTTGGCATGCAGGATAATGCCTTCGAGATCGAATTCGATCAACGCCTGCACCCGGTTCAGCGCGGTATTAATCGCCGCCAAATCCTGATCGCCCGATTGAATCGCCTGTGTATGCGCATCCATAGAAATCCTATATATAAGGTAATAATAATGGGTAGATAATGTTGTGCGCTGATGGCATCGGCGGCGCGGCTTTATATTATTTGTCCTATTCAAGTTGGAAGACAAGCTGAGCCTTAAGTTTGCGTCGCGCCGTGTCACATATTTTCCACTCGGGACGACGGTTTCTCCGCGTTTAAAAGCGTGGCCGCCGCATTCAAAAGCGGGCGCCCGTCGAAGCGAAATTCCGGTACGATCGTTCTTTTTTGCGGTATAGTTGGTTCGTTCCGTTTCACACAACAATAAGGAAGAGACATGACCGCTGAATATCACGTCCACGGCGCCGTCGCCGTTGTCACCCTCAACAATCCGCCGGTCAACGGCCTGGGCCTGGCCACCCGCACCGCCGCCGTCAAGGGCATCCAGCAAGCGCTGGCGGATTACGCGGTCAAGGCGATCGTCATCACCGGCGCCGGCAAGGCGTTCTCGGGCGGCGCCGACATCAAGGAATTCAATTCGCCCAAGGCGCTCGCCGAGCCCAGCCTGCACACCCTGATCGCCACCGCCGAAGGCGCGACCAAGCCGGTGGTGGCCGCCATCCACACGGTGTGCATGGGCGGCGGCCTGGAGCTGTCGCTCGGCTGCCATTACCGGGTCGCCATGCCGGACGCGCAGATCGCGCTGCCGGAGGTCAAGCTCGGCCTGCTGCCGGGCGCCGGCGGCACGCAGCGCCTGCCGCGCGTGCTGGGCCTGGAGATGGCGCTCAACATGATCGTCTCGGGCACGCCGGTGGCGTCCGAAAAGCTGGCCGGCACCGCGCTGTTCGACGAGGTGTTCGCGGCCGACGCCGACCTGCTGGCCTCGGCGATCGCCTTCGCCGAGAAGATCGCCGACGCGCGTCCGCTGCCGAAGGTGCGCGAGCGCAAGGTCGACTACCCGAACCACGAAGCATTCCTGCAGTTCTCGCGCAACACGGTCAAGGCCATGGCCGGCCCGTTCCCGGCGCCGCTCGAGTGCGTGGAGACGGTGGCCGCTTCGGTGACGATGAAGTTCGACGTCGGCATGAAGTTCGAGCGCGAGCGCTTCATGCACCTGATCGGCACCACCGAATCGAAGGCGCTGCGTCACGCCTTCTTCGCCGAGCGGGTCGCCAGCAAGGTGCCGGACGTGCCGGCCGACACCCCGACGCGCGCGATCAAGCAGGCGGCCGTGATCGGCGCCGGCATGATGGGCGGCGGCATCGCCATGAACTTCCTCAACGCCGGCATCCCCGTCAAGCTGCTGGAGACCAAACAGGAGGCGCTGGACAAGGGCCTGGCCACCATCCGCAAGAATTACGAAAGCACGATGAAGAAGGGCAAGCTGACGCAGGAGAAGTTCGACCAGCGCATGGCCCTGGTCAGCGGCACCCTGGCCTACGAGGACATCGCCGAGGCCGATATCGTGGTCGAAGCCGTGTTCGAGGAGATGGGCGTCAAGGAGGCGGTGTTCCGCCGGCTCGACGACGTCATGAAGCCGGGCGCGATCCTGGCCACCAACACCTCGACCCTGGATGTCGACCAGATCGCCGGCTTCACCAAACGGCCGCAGGACGTCGTCGGCACCCACTTTTTCAGCCCGGCCAACGTGATGAAGCTGCTGGAGATCGTGCGCGGCGCGCAGACCGGCAAGGACGTGCTGGCGACGGCGCTGGCGCTGTCGAAAAAGCTCAAGAAAACCGGGGTCGTCTCCGGCGTGTGCGACGGCTTCATCGGCAACCGCATGATCGAGCAGTACAGCCGCCAGGCCGGCTTCCTGCTGGAGGAGGGGGCCTTGCCGGAGCAGGTCGACAAGGCCGCCGAGAAGTTCGGCTGGGCGATGGGGCCGTTCCGCATGGCCGACCTGGCCGGCAACGATATCGGCTGGGCCATCCGCAAGCGCCGCTATGTCGAAAAGCCGGAGATCAGCTACTCGAAGACCGCCGACCTGCTGTGCGAGATGGGCCGTTACGGCCAGAAGACCGGCGGCGGCTGGTATGACTACAAGCCGGGCGACCGCAAGGCCTACCCGAACGCCGAGGTCGACGCGATGATCGTCGCCCACTCGGCCGAGCTGGGCATCACCCGGCGCAAGATCGGCGACCAGGAAATCGTCGAGCGGCTGGTGTATGCGCTGGTCAACGAGGCGGCGAATATCCTGGAGGAGGGTATCGCCCTGCGCGCGTCCGACATCGACATGGTGTATCTGACCGGCTACGGCTTCCCGCTGTTCCGTGGCGGGCCGATGTTCTACGCCGATACCGTGGGACTGCCAAACGTGCTGGCGGCCATCGACAAGTATGCGCAAGGGCGCCGCGGCGAGGCGTGGCAGCCGGCGCCGCTGCTGGTTCGGCTGGCCGGCGAGGGCAAGGGTTTCAATAGCTGATCACCGCGCAGTTGTTGTCAGATGCTCACATGCAATAAGGAAAATTTAATAGCCTGTGAGCATTTTCGTTAAAAGCTGGGTATAATTCTCGAAAGCACAATTTCATCGAAGCCCTAAAAAACGGTTCGAGTCGCAGCGTGAACAGCTTGGCATCCCCATCGATGCCCCACGTTACCACCCAACCATCCACTATTTAGAGGCATAAATGAAACGCACCATCATCTTCGCAGTACTCGCCATCAGCGCATTCTCGACCGCCCAGGCGGCCAACATCAACGGTCTGTTCAACACCGGCATTGGCGCCAACGGCACGGCCGACGCGCACTACACCTTGAGCGCGGCCAGCAGCGACACCGCGATCGCCAACACCGTCCCGGTCATCACCTACGACAACCAATGGCCGATCAGCCCTTGGATGGCCAACGACAGCACCTCCAAGTGGATCACGCCGACCAGCAACCAGGCGCAAAGTTTCGACGCCTGGAGCGCCGGCACCTACACCTACTCGCTGTCGTTCGACCTGAGCGGCTACAAGGCTGGTAGCGCCGGCTTCAGCGCCCGCATGGCCGCCGACAATTCGGTAGTGGTGCTGCTCAATAACCAGCAGATTTCCAGCGCCAGCGGCTTCATGGGCTGGAGCGACTTCGCCTCGAACGGCGGCTTCGTCGACGGCGTCAACAAACTGGACTTCGTGGTCACCAACTGGGCGCAAAACAGCGGCAACCCGACCGGCCTGCGCGTCGAATTCACCAACAGCACCGTCGCGCCGGTGCCGGAGCCGGAAACCTACGCCATGATGTTGGGCGGCCTGGCACTGGTGGGCGCCATCGCGCGCCGCCGCAAGTCAAAATAATAACAAGTGGGTTCAGCCTTGGGGCCGCCAGCGATGGCGGCCTTTTTTTCGTCTGGCGGCGCGTTGCTTATAGCGCGCCGCAATTGCTGGCTGCGGCGCGTCCGCTGAAGCGCTCCTCGAACCATGCCAGCAAACCCTTGGCCGCCTCCCCGACCACCGCCCCGTGGTCCAGTCCGGGGAACTCCTGGTAGTCGACCGCCGATCCGGCGTTGCACAATGCGGCGCGCTCGCGCTTGGTCAGCGACACCGGGGTGGTGGTGTCCGCCGAGCCTTGGTAGATCTTGAACGGCATCGAACCGCGCGGGGCGAAGTTATCGACAGCCGTCATCGCCGTCCACCAGGCTGTGCCGGGGGACAGCGCGCCGGGCACGTAGGCGTCCTTGACGCCGGCGGCGGCGTTCCACACGTCGAAGCAGCCGCTGGCGAGCACCGGCAACTGTTCCATCGCTTCCGGCGTGAGGAAGTCGCGGTACTTCAGCGCCGGAAAGTAAGCCTGGATGCCAGGCAAGGTCGAGATCACGTAGCCGGCGTTTTCCGTGCTGGTCATCGAATTCAGCGTCAAGTCCTTGATGCGCACCGCCGGCGCGATCAACGCCGCGCCCACGCCGGTGAACTCCGGCGCGTAGCTTGCGGCGATATTTTCCGCCCACATTGTCGTCTGGCCACCCTGCGACCACCCGTACATGACGTAACGCCGCGAGGCATTGGCGTCGCTAAACTTCTGCGCCACGCGCAACATGTCGAGCGAGGCGCGGGCGTTCGGCTGGCCGGCCATGTAAAAGGCGGGGCCGGGCAGGCCAAGCCCCGGATAATCGCTCATGACTACCACGTGGCCCTTGGCCAGCAACGCCTCAAGCGCCGGCACGCGCTCGCGGCCGGCTTCGACCCGGCTACGGCGCGACGGCGCGCAGGCGTCCGCCAGGCCGGCCGTCTCGTGGTTCCACAGCACCACGTCGCGGGGGCCGCCCGCAGACCCGGTGGGGATATAGATTTCCCCGGAAACGTAGGCCAGTTTGCCCGGCCGAATCTCCGAGACGTAGACGACGTCCCACGCCTTGGCGCCGGCCGGAGCGTCTGTGCGCAACTGGGCCTGCAAAATGTCGCCGGCTGCGGAACCGGCGGGTGGTGTCGCCGTGATATCCCAGAAGGAGGTGCCGAGCGACACCTCCTTAAAGCCCGCCATGTTCGCCGCGTGTGCGGTGTTGTCGCCGCAGCCGCTGAGCATTGCGGCTGACAGCGCCGCGCCGCAGGCGAGCAGCAGCGCGCCGGCCCGCACCACCGTTGTGTGATTGATTGCCATGATGAGTCTCCTTTTATCGTTGTGGATGATATTTATCAGGTGGCCTGATATTATCGATATTACCGGCCGACTCGCCGGTGCGGCCCTCCGCAGATGCGGGGGGGCGACTATTCGGGGAGGGCGCGTGCGGGACCAACATCCATTGATCAAGGCAGGCTGCGGGGCTGGGACCGCTGTGCCGCAGCAGGTGTATCTGGCGTCTACCGGCGCGTTGCTGGCGCTGGGCGAGCTCGCCCGTGACGCCGGACCGCAGCAGTTCCTGCATGAATCGTTATTGATACTGCGGCGTTGCATCGGCTTCGATTCCGCCTGGTGGGGCGAGGTATGTCCGGCCACGGCCGCGCAGGCGCCGCGCAACCTGATGCACGCCAGCATAGGGCTGAGCCAGGACTTCGCGCAGGAATGGAACCAGACGGTGGCCGCGTTGGACGGCTTCGCGCGCGCGTCGATGGATAGCCTGGGCGTGGTGGTGCGCGAGGGGGGCGGCGCGCCGCCGGACGTCGCGGAGCAGATGGTCGCCTTCGTCGAGCGGCACGGGCTGCGCACGATCATGGCGATCACCGATGAGTTGCCGGGCAGCGGCTTGCTGTTTTTCGTTTGCCTGTACCGCAACTGTGTGCGGTCGCGGTCCCGGTTCAGCGATCTGGAGAGCATGCTGTTCCACGCGTTCAGCCGGCATTTGCTGCAGCACTGGGCGCACCGCCTAGCCGACATGCGGGCGTCGAGCAAGGCCAGTTCGCTGGCGTCGCTGGCGGTCTCGGACATGCAGGGGCGTTTGGCGTTTCTGGGCGGCGGTGTCGGCCGGCTGTTGTGGAATGTTTGCGAGGATTGGCAGGGGACGTTCTTGCCCGCGAAGGTGGTCGACGGCTTGGCGCGTGCACCGTGCAGCATTGCGCTGGCGGGAAACCGCCTGCTGCTGGACCGCAGCGGGCCGCTGGCGGTGCTGTCGCTGGTGGACGACGCCACGCGCGCGTTGCGGGTTTCGCCGCGCGAGCTGAGCGCCGCGATGCTGTACGCGCGCGGCCATTCGTACAAGGAGATCGCGCGGTTGATGGGGCTGACGCCGGCGACGGTACGCAGCTACCTGAAGAACGCCTACGGCAGCCTGCGCGTCTCCAACAAGATCGAATTATTGGCGGCATTAAACCCGTAACGGACCGGCCCGTGTCCGAATGTCAGACTTGACCCCGGGGTGAAAAAAAGGCCGGGTCCGCTTAGCGGAACCCGGCCTCTTTGCGCCTCAGCGCGCCAGCATTAGTCGTTGGCGTAGATGTTGTTGTCCTTGGTTTCGCGGACGAACAGCGCGCCGATCACGGCGGTGATCAGGGCGATGACGATCGGATACCACAGGCCGTAGTAGATGTCGCCCTTGAACGCGACCAGCGCGAACGAGATCGTCGGCAGCAGACCGCCGAACCAGCCGTTGCCGATGTGGTAAGGCAGGGACATCGAGGTGTAGCGGATGCGGGTCGGGAACATTTCAACCAGCATCGCGGCGATCGGGCCGTACACCATCGTCACGTACAGCACCAGGATGAACAGGATAGCGACGATCATCGGCTTGTTCATCTGCGACTCGTCGGCCTTGGCCGGATAGCCGGCGACCTTGATCGCGGCCGCCACCTCTTTCTTCAGCGCGGCTTCGGTCTTCTTGCTCTCGGCGTCGAAGTTCAGGTTGTCAGGCGTCATGACAGCGTTGAACGATGGCACTTCCTTGTCGCCGATCTTGATCTTGGCGACACTGCCGGCCGGTGCCGCTTCCTTGGTGTAGGCGACCGACGCGTTCGACAGGATGCCGGTGGCGATGTCGCACGACGATGGGAACTTGGTGGTGCCGGTCGGGTTGAACTGGAAGTGGCACGATGCCGGATCGGCGACGACCACCACTGGCGAGTTCTTCAACGCGGTCTCCAGCGCCGGGTTGCCGTAGTGGGTCAGCGCGCCGAACAGCGGGAAGTAGGTGGCCGCGGCGATCACGCAACCGCCCAGAATGATCCATTTACGACCGATCTTGTCCGACAGCATGCCGAAGAAGATGAAGAACGGCGTGGCCAGGGCCAGCGAGATCGCGGTCATGATGTTGGCGCTGGCGCCGTCGATCTTGAGGGTTTGCGTCATGAAGAACAGCGCGTAGAACTGGCCGGTGTACCACACCACCGCCTGACCCATGGTCAGGCCGACCAGCGCCAGGATCACCACTTTCAGGTTTTTCCACTGGCCGAACGCTTCGCTCAGCGGCGCTTTCGAGGTCTTGCCTTCGGCTTTCATTTTGGCGAAGGCCGGCGATTCGTTCATCGACAGGCGGATCCACACCGAAACACCCAGCAGCAGCACCGACACCAGGAACGGCACGCGCCAGCCCCAGGCGTTGAACGCTTCCTCGCCGACGGCGGTGCGGGTGCCCAGGATCACCAGCAGCGACAGGAACAGGCCCAGCGTCGCGGTGGTTTGAATCCAGGCGGTGAAGGAGCCGCGCTTGCCGTTCGGCGCGTGCTCGGCGACGTAGGTCGCCGCGCCGCCGTACTCACCGCCCAGCGCCAGGCCCTGCAGGATGCGCAGGACCACCAGGATGATCGGCGCGGCAATGCCGATGGCCGCGTAGCCGGGCAACAGGCCGACGATGAAGGTCGACGCGCCCATGATCAGGATGGTGATCAGGAAGGTGTATTTACGGCCGATCATGTCGCCCAGGCGGCCGAACACGAGCGCGCCGAACGGACGCACGATGAAGCCGGCGGCAAAGGCCAGCAGCGCGAAAATGAAGGTGGTGGTGGGGTCGCCGATGAAGAACTGCTTGGCGATGATCGACGCCAGCGCGCCGTATAAATAAAAATCGTACCATTCAAAGACCGTGCCCAGCGAAGAGGCGAAAATCACCTTGCGTTCTTCCGGCGTGATCACCGTCGATTTGGGCGGATTGCGCAGGTCTGCGGTGCCTGTTGGGGTTGCCATATATGTCTCCTGTAATTATTTGAACTTCACTAGCCGCGATAGTTATTACTCCGTCAGCTTGAATGCAGTGTGGCCGCCGAACCTTACGTCATGCTTGCTTCAAACTTACGCCAAACTGACAAATTGAATTAAGAACGGTCGTACTAAATATGCTATTCTGGCCCGACTAAAATAATCCACAGGAGATATCCATGATAGATGCCGTCATCGTTTCGACCGCCCGCACCGGGCTTGCCAAATCCTGGAAGGGCGCGTTCAACATGACGCACGGCGCCACCCTGGGTGGCCATGTGTTGCAGGCGGCGATCGCGCGCGCCGGCATCGAGCCCGGCGAGGTCGAGGACGTGCTGGTTGGCTGCGCCAATCCGGAGGGCGCCACCGGCGGCAACATCGCGCGCCAGATCGCGCTGCGCGGCGGTTGCCCGGTCACCACCGCCGGTATGACCATCAACCGCTTCTGCTCGTCGGGATTGCAAACCATCGCCACGGCCGCGCAACGAATCATCGCCGGCGAGGGCGATATCTACGCCGCCGGCGGCGTCGAGTCGATCTCCTGCGTGCAGCAGGAAATGAACACCCATATGTATAAGGAAGTGTGGCTGTCCGAGCACAAGCCGGAACTGTACTGGCCCATGCTGCAAACGGCCGAGACGGTCGCCAAGCGCTACAACATCAGCCGCGAGCGCCAGGACCAGTACGGCGTGCAAAGCCAGCAGCGCGCCGCCGCCGCCCAGGCCGCCGGGCTGTTCGACGCCGAGATCGTACCGATGACAACGGTGATGGGCGTGGCCGACAAGGAATCGGGCATGTTGCTGAGCCGCGAAGTGACGATCTCGGCCGACGAAGGCATCCGCGCCGACACCACCTACGAAGGCGTGGCCAAGATCCGCAGCGCCGTGCCGGGCGGCGTCATCAGCGCCGGCAACGCCAGCCAGTTCTCCGACGGCGGCTCGATGGCCATCGTCATGAGCGCGCAGACGGCCGCCGCCAAGGGGCTGGCGCCGCTGGGCATCTTCCGTGGCTTCGCCGTGGCTGGCTGCGAACCGGACGAGATGGGCATCGGCCCGGTGTTCGCGATTCCCAAGCTGCTCAAGAAGGCCGGGCTCAAGGTCGAGGACATCGGCTTGTGGGAATTGAACGAAGCTTTTGCCGTGCAGGTGCTGTATTGCGCGGACAAGCTGGGCATTCCGATGGACCGGCTCAATGTCAACGGCGGCGCCATCGCCGTCGGCCATCCGTACGGCGTGTCGGGCGCGCGCCTGACCGGCCAAGCGCTGCTGGAAGGCAAGCGACGCGGCGTCAAATACGTGGTGGTGACGATGTGCATCGGCGGCGGCCAGGGCGCTGCCGGCCTGTTCGAAGTGGTCTGAGCCCATGGCATCGAAACTGCTGTCGCGCCGCGACATCGACTTCATGCTGTACGAATGGCTGGACGTGGAATCGCTCACTAACCGCGAGCGCTTCCGGGACCACAACCGCGAAACCTTCGACGCCGCCATCGATACGGCCGAGCAACTGGCTGCCGATTTGTTCGAGCCGCACAACAAGAAAAGCGACAGCCAGGAGCCGCACGCGGTGCCCGGCGAGCACTGCCTGAACGTCAAGATGATTCCCGACGTGAAGGTGGCGCTGGACGCCTACTCGGCGGCGGGTCTGATGGCGTCGGGTCAGGATTACGAGCGCGGCGGCATGCAGCTGCCGTGCGTGGTGGAAAAGACGCTGGCGTGCTACTTCACCGCCGCCAACGTCAGCACCACGGCGTACACCTTCCTGACCACGAGCAACGCTGGCACCTTGCTCAAGTGCGGCACGCCGGAGCAGGTGCGGCGTTTCGCCGATCCGATGTTCGCCGGCCGCTACTTCGGCACCATGTGCCTGTCCGAGCCGCAGGCCGGCTCCAGCCTGTCGGACATCACCACCCGCGCCGAACCCGATCCGGTCGCAGGCGTAGATGGCGAACGCCAGTACCGTCTCAGCGGCAACAAGATGTGGATCACGGCCGGCGAGCACGAGCTGTCGGACAACATCGTCCATCTGGTGCTGGCCAAAATACCCGGCCCGGACGGCAAGCTGATTCCAGGCGTCAAAGGCATCTCGCTGTTCATCGTGCCCAAGTTCCTGGTCAACGACGACGGTAGCCGGGGCGAGCGCAACGATGTCGTGCTGGCCGGCCTGAACCACAAGATGGGCAATCGCGGCGCCACCAACTGCCTGCTCAACTTCGGCGAGGGCAAGTTCAAGCCGATGGGCAAAGGCCTGGCGGTCGGCTATCTGGTCGGCACCGCCCACCAGGGACTGGCCAATATGTTCCACATGATGAACGACGCGCGTATCTGCGTTGGTCTCGGCGCGGCCGTGCTCGGTTACACCGGCTATCTGCACGCGCTGGACTACGCGCGCAACCGGCCGCAGGGCCGCCATCCGGCGCAGAAAGATCCCGCCCAGCCGCAGCTGACCATCATCGAACACACCGACGTGCGCCGCATGCTGCTGGCGCAGAAGGCTTACGTCGAAGGCGCGCTGGGACTGGTGCTGTATTGCTCGCGCCTGGTCGACGAGCAGAACACCGCCGAAACGCCGGAAGCGCGCGAACACGCCGGCCGCTTGCTCGATTTCCTCACGCCGGTCACCAAGTCGTGGCCGTCGCAATGGTGCGTCGAGGCCAATAGCCTGGCGATCCAGGTGCATGGCGGCTACGGCTATACGCGCGAATACAACGTCGAACAGTTTTACCGCGACAACCGCCTCAACGCCATCCACGAAGGCACGCACGGCATCCACGGGCTGGATTTGCTGGGCCGCAAAGTCGCGACGCAGGACGGCGCGCTGTTCAAGGCTTTCGGCGCTGAGTTGCGGCGCACGGTGCGCAAGGTGCGCGGCGGCATCGGCGCGCCCGGCGCAGTCCACGCGGCCAGCGCACAGCTGTCGGCCGAAGCGGCCGATGACATCGCCGCCGAACTGCTGGCGCACGCCGACGCGCTCGATACCGCATGGCAGAGGGTGGAACAAGTCACGCAGAGCCTGTATGCTGTCGGCGACATGAACAAGACGCTGGCCAACGCCAGCGCTTATCTGGAGGCGGTCGGCCACGTGGTGCTGGCGTGGATCTGGCTCCAGCAGGCATTCCTGGCGGCGCGTGCGCTTGCCGACGCCAACGCTGCGGATGTCAGCTTTTACCGTGGCAAGCTGCAGGCTTGCCGCTTCTTCTACCGCTGGGAGCTGCCGAAGGTGGCGCAGCAGCTCGAGCTGCTGGCCAGCGTGGACACCACCACGCTCGATATGCAGGATGCGTGGTTCTAACAAAGGATAAAAATGCTGAAACACATCGTGATGTGGAAACTAAAAGAACACGCCGAAGGCGGCGACCGTGCCACCAATGCCGCCAAGATGAAAGCAATGCTCGATGGTTGCGCCGCGTTGGTGCCGGGCATCCTGAAGTTCGAGGCGGCGCTGGCGCAGCCGGGGCTGGAGGCGACCTACGATGTGATTTTGTATTCCGAGTTCACCGACAAGGCCGCGCTGGACGCCTACCAGGAACACCCGGACCACGTGGCGATCAAGCCGTTCTTCGGCGCTGTGCGCGATCAGCGCCAATGCATGGACTACGAGGTGTAAATGGATATTCCTTCGACCTACCAACGCATCGTCCTCGCCTCGCGTCCGCGCGGCCCGGTATTACCCGAGAATTTCCGCCTGGAGACGGTGCCCGTGCCGGAGTTGGCCGACGGCCAGGTGTTGATCCGCAACCACTATCTGTCGCTGGACCCGTATATGCGCGGGCGCATGAGCGCGTCCAAAAGCTACGCCGATTGCCAGGCGCTCGATGAAACCATGATCGGCGGCACCGTCGGCCAGGTGCTGGCGTCGCGCAATGCGCGTTATCAGGCCGGCGCGTTAGTCGGCGGCGTGCTCGGCTGGAGCGAAATGGGCGTTTCCGACGGCGCCATGCTGCGCAAGCTCGATACTTCCGGTATCCCTCTGTCGGCTTATCTGGGCGCGGTCGGCATGCCCGGCATGGCGGCATGGTACGGCTTCAACCAGATCATGGCGTCCAAACCGGGCGAAACGATCGTGGTCTCGGCCGCCAGCGGCGCGGTCGGCAGCGTCGTCGGACAGTTGGCAAAACTGCGCGGCTGCCGCGCGGTCGGCATCGCCGGCGGGGCGGAGAAATGCGCCTATGTGGTCGATGAACTAGGCTTCGACGCCTGCATCGACTACAAGGCCGGCAACCTGGAAAGGGATCTGGAGGCGGCAACGCCGGATGGCGTCGACGGCATCTTCGAAAACGTTGGCGGCGCGGTGCTCGATGCGTCGCTGGCGCGCACCAACGCCTTCGCGCGCATCGCGTTGTGCGGCATCATCGCCGGTTTCGCCGGAGCAGATCTGTCGATCAAGAATTCGCGGCTGTTGCTGATCAATCGTCTGACCTTGAGCGGCTTCATCATCACCGAGCACATGGACTTCTGGTCGCAGGGCTTGCAGGAGCTGGGCGCGCTGGTCGCCGATGGCAAACTCAAGTATCGCGAATCGGTGGCGCAGGGACTGGCCTCGGCGCCGGACGCGTTCATCGGCTTGATGGAAGGGCGGAATTTCGGCAAGCAGCTGGTCAAGCTGGTTTGATCGTGAATTGTTGACAGGTGAATTGTTTCACACACTCTACATTACGACTGTTGTCGATCCGACCAATAAGCGGTAGCCTACACCTTGCTTGACGTACCCGAAGTACTCTCTTGAAGATAGGAAATATATGAAGAAGATCGCCCTAGTGCGCTGCATGATGAGTTTGTCCCTGATGGCGGCATCGACCGCCTTCGCCGCGAGTACGACCGCCGAGGCGCCATTGAAGGCCACCGCCGGCAACAAGGTCAGCGGCGTCGTGAATTTCGAGCAAGGCAAGGACGGGTTGCGCGTCAAGGCCCGCATCGAAGGACTGACGCCCGGCTTGCACGGCTTCCACATTCACGAAAAGGGCGACTGCTCGGCGCCGGACGGCACCAGTGCCGGCGGCCACTTCAACCCGTCGACGACGCAGCACGGCGACCCGGCCAAGGCGGCGCACCACGGCGGCGACTTCGGCAACCTGAACGCCAACGACAAGGGCGTGGCCGAGCTCGATGTGACGGTGCCGCTGACGCAGATCAACCTGACCGACGGCAACCCGGCTAACGCGGTCGGCCGCTCGGTGATCGTCCACGCGGCGCCGGACGACATGGTAACGCAGCCGACCGGCAATTCCGGCGCGCGCCTGGCTTGCGGCGTCATTGCCGCCAAATAAACACCACGCAAACACCCGGGGCGGGTTGGCGGAAACGCCCGCCGATCCGCCCCGTTGACATCATCCCAACGCCGCCGCGATCGCTTTGCCGGCCTCGGTCGTACTCGCCGCGCCGCCCAAATCCGGCGTCCGCGCACTGTCCTGTATGCACGACTCGATGGCTGCCACGATCGCATCATGCGCCGCCCGATACTTGCCCTCGCCGGCACCCAGGAAATCCAGCATCATCGCGCCCGACCAGATCATGGCCACCGGATTGGCGATATTCTTTCCATAGATATCCGGCGCCGATCCATGCACCGGCTCAAACAACGACGGCCAGGTCCGCTCCGGATTCAAATTGGCCGATGGTGCAATCCCGATCGTCCCGGTGCATGCCGGCCCCAGGTCCGACAAGATATCGCCGAACAAATTGGACGCCACCACCACGTCGAACCGCTCCGGCGACAACACAAACCGCGCGCACAAAATATCGATGTGGTACTGGTCGCGCCTGACTTCGGGATAGCCTTGGCCCATCGTTGCAAAACGCTCATCCCAATACGGCATGCTGATCGAGATCCCGTTGGACTTCGTTGCCGACGTCAAATGCTGCTTCGGCCGGCTCCGCGCCAGCTCGAAAGCGTACTTCAGCACGCGATCGACGCCGGTGCGCGTAAAGACCGACTCCTGCAACACGAATTCCCGCTCCGTGCCTTCAAACATCTTGCCGCCGACCGAGGAATACTCGCCCTCGGTATTTTCGCGGACGATGTAGAAATCGATGTCGCCCGGCTTCTTGTTCGCCAACGGACAAGGCACGCCGGGCATCAAGCGCACCGGCCGCAGGTTGACATACTGGTCGAACTGGCGGCGGAATTTGAGCAGCGAGCCCCACAGGGAAATATGGTCGGGCACCGTCTCCGGCCAGCCGACGGCGCCGAAGAAGATCGCGTCGAAGCCCTTGAGCTGTTCAAACCAGTCGTCGGGCATCATCTTTCCGTGCTCAACATAGTAGTCGCAGCTGGCCCACTCGAAGGTGGTCCATTCGATGCCGATGTCGAAGCGCTTCGCGGCCGCCTCGACCACCCGTATGCCCTCGGGCATGACTTCCTTTCCGATGCCGTCGCCGGCGATGACTGCGATCTGGTGCGTTTTCATTGTTTTTCCTCCGTTTGCCGATGACTGCCAGCATATCGCGTCGCGTCTGGTTTAAAATGTGGCTAATTGTGATCCCATAAAACACGTTGTGTGAATAATTACTGTGATTAAGAATATCGAAAACAGCGATTTGCGCGTGTTTGCCACGGTTGTGCGCAAGGCCAGCTTTGTCGCCGCCGCCGAGGAGCTGGGCATGTCGCCGGCCTACGTCAGCAAGCGGATCGGCATGCTGGAACAGGCGCTTGGCGTGCGCCTGTTCCACCGCACGACCCGACGGGTGGTCGTCAGCGACGATGGCGAGCAAGTCTACGCGCGGACGCTGGCGATACTGGCGAGCCTGGACGGCCTGTTCGACGAGCTCGCCGAGCGGCAAGGCGTGCCGCGCGGCCAGTTGCGCGTCAGCAGCAGTTTCGGCTTCGGGCGCAATGTCGTCGCGCCCGCCATCGCCGGACTGGCGGCCGACCATCCCGAGTTGCAGGTGCGGCTGGAGGTGTTCGATCGCCTGGTCGACATCGTCAGCGAAGGGTTCGACATCGACGTCCGCATCGGCGACGCGATCGCGCCGCAGCTGATCGCCCGGCGGCTGATGACCAACCACCGCATCCTGTGCGCGTCGCCCGCGTATCTGGCGCGACGGGGCACGCCGCAAACCCTGCGCGAGCTGGAGGAGCACGATTGCCTGCCGATCAAGGAGCGCGATTTGCCCTTCGGCGTCTGGCGCCTGCGCAGTGCGGCCGAGGAGGGCGTGGTCAAGGTGAACGGCCCCCTATCGACCAACCATGGCGAGATCGCATTGCAGTGGGCGGTGGCCGGCGCCGGCATCGTGCTGCGCTCGCGCTGGGACGCACAAGCGTATCTCGACCGCGACCAGCTGGTGCAGATATTGCCGGCGTACACACAGGAAGCCAATGTCTGGGCGGTCTACCCGCAACGGCTTGCCGGCTCGGCCAAGGTGCGCGTGTTCGTGGACTTCCTCGAACGGCATCTCGCGTGCGACAATCCGGGATCAGCCAATCAGATGCCACGCCTATGACCGACCACGCACAATACGATATTCGTTCCGGGGACTGGAACGTCCTGCAGGAAGACGCCCAAATGATCCGTTTTGAAGTCTTCGTCGAGGAACAAAAGGTTCCCGCGGAGCTGGAAATGGACGCCATGGACGCGGTCTGCCTCCACGCGGTCGCCTACGACGCCGTCGGCACGCCCGTCGGCACCGGACGCCTGCTGCCGGACGGCCACATCGGCCGCATGGCGGTGCGCAAGAGCGGACGCGGCGCCGGTGTCGGCGGCGCCTTGCTGCGAACGCTGATGGCGCAGGCCCGGGCGCGCGGCGATCGCCAAGTCGTGCTCAGCGCGCAGTCGCACGCCGCCCCGTTCTACCAGCGCCACGGATTTGCGATCGAAGGCGACGAGTTTTTCGAAGCCGGTATCGCCCACATCAACATGCGCTACATCTTCGCCTAAGGCATGATTGTCCGGCGCGGCCGCATCAGGCCCGCCGCCAGCAGCAACATGAACAACAACTGCACTTTCGGCGCATCGAACAGGCTGTCGAACACGCCCACCACCAACGCGCCGGTCAGCGCCGCCAGGAACACCGCCGCCTCTCCCCGGCCTTGCCAGGCGCTGCGCGCCATCCGTCCGGCCGCATAAACCAGCAGCAAGCCCATCGCCAAGGTCCCCAGCCAGCCCTGCTCGAAGTAGGTGTGGATGTAAAAATTCTTGATATGCCAGGGTAAGTGATCGCGGTCGCTGGTGAAGAACCAGCCCGCCTGGCCGGCCGTGAAGTCGCCATTGCGCAATAACTCCGGGCCGCCATCGCGCGCTCGCACGCTGACGTTGTCGATATCGACAATGCCGGCCTGTCCGCCGCTGGCCAGTTCCAGCTGCACCGGTAATCCCCATCGCTGCCCCATGCCCGCGCTGTAGAAGTCCAGATCGAAGTGTTGCCATCGGCCGTCCGCCGGCGTCGGCTTGCGTCCGGGCGACACGCAGTTTTGCGGATACAGCAGCCACCGCTCGCAAACGGCCAGCCACACGACAGCCTTGGGATCGCCGCGTTTGACGTCCAGCGAAATCCGGTAGTTGGTATTCGGCTCGAGGCGAACATGCTGTATGTGGCGCAGCACATCGCTGTAGCCACGCGGATGCACCGGCGCGTCCATTCGCAGGTAGTTGTTGCCGGCGAGGTCGGTTTCGTAGCGAAAACTGCCCGGGCGGATGCCCAAAGTATTGCCCCAATAATAGGTGCGCGGATAACTTCCCAGCCCGGCGCCGAGCAAAGCCGTCGGCAAGTCGTCCGGCATCATCTGCAAGGCCTCGTCCCAATGGCGGGTGCGCAGCTCCCAATCCTGTGCGACCGTGCTCATGCGCTCGCCCATGTACGAGCTGCCCAGCACCGGAATGGCCATCGCCAGCAGCGCCGCCGCGCCCGCCCCAAAGGTGACGCTGGCGCGGCCGATGTGCCATAGCGGCTGATGGAACAGCAGGCTGGTGACGCAGATCATGCCGCCCAGTCCAACCACCCATGCCGCGTCCATTGCGGCCGGCATGCCGCCCCAGTGGTGCGCCACCAGCCGGCAGGCGGCCGCGAGGGCCGGGTAGCTGCCCAGCGCCAACGCGGTGGCGTGCTGTCGCCACGCGCGCGGGCCGGCCAGCGCAACGATGCAGGCCAGCCCGGCGGCAAAGGCGGCCGCCGCCAGCGACAGATAGGGCGCCTTCGCCCAGCCCGGCACCGGGAGCTTGCGCAGGGCGAGCAACAGGGCAAGATCGAACAGCAGCGAGGCGGCGGTGGCCGCGCCGGCCCACACCAGGTAGCGCGGCAGCAACACGCGGCCGGCGACGCGCGGCAGCCCGCCCGTCAGCAAGGTCGCGCCCAGCAATATGAGCAAGGCGCCCAGCGTGCGGTAGCCGCCGGTGACGAACGAGCGCATCAGCAACGCGCTGATCACCGCGAGCAGCACCGCCATCGCCGCCAGTACGCCCGGCCGCAATTTGCCGGCGGCCAGTTGCGGACCGCCCACCAGGCAGCCGATCACGACGCCGGAGGCGGCATACGCCAGCCATACGTCGCGCGAGAAGGTGGTGAAACCGGTGAACAGGCCCATCATTAGCAGGGCCAGCGCGGCGCACAGTTGCCAGCGTTTGGTCGGACCCAGCAGCCAGCAGGCCACGAACGGGAAGCTCAGCGCGAGGAAGGCGTCGAGCGAGGCGCCGCCGGTGTGCATGGGCGAGAACGACGCGGTCGGCCGGTAGTCGGTGGAAAAGTTGAGCAGACCGGGAAACAACCAGCGCTCCCAGCCCTGGATCAGCGCTGTGCAGCACAAGCCAAGCAGCACGCCCGGTACCAGCAATGTGCGCAGGCCGGACAGTTCGGGATCCACGCTGCGGGTCAGTAGCGGCAACAGTACCAAGGCCCACGCCAGTCCCTTGGCCACGCGCAGGCTGTTGTAGTGGCTGTTGTAGCTGGCGAAGGCGTTCAGGTCCAACGGCGGTAGCGGAAGAAGGCCGCGAACGGCGGCAATGGCGGTGGTGGCGGTCACGGCGGCCAGCAATAGCTTGGCGACCGTAGGCAGCCTGCCGGTGCGTTCGCAGGGCGCCAGCCGCCAGTAGCCGACCGCCGTCGTTGTCAGCAGCATCAGATCGAGTTCATCGACATAGAACCAGCCGGTCCAGGTGCCCAGGTCCAGCCATGGCAGCGCGGCCGGCACCAGCAGCAGCCACAGGGCCGGGCGCCACCAGAGCAGCGCCCCATAGGCGGCGACCGCCAGCGCGGCGGCCAGCGGCCGGAAAGGATAGTGGATCAGCAGCGCCATCAGCAGCGCCAGCGGTATCGGCGCCAGCAGGCGCCACAGCACGACGCCGGCGGCGCCGACCGGCGGCTCGCGCGTCACGCTGCCGCCGCGCCGGCCTTGACCGCCACCGTGGCGCCGGCCACCTCGTCGAGCAACTGCGCCAGCGCGGCGCTGCGCGCGTGGCGGGAATGGGCGGCGACTACGGCGGCGGGCGCCAGCGGTGCCTTGCCGTCCCGCACCAACGCCAGGAAACGTGGCAGTGTTTGCATGATGTTCTCCTCGGAGTCGAGCGCGGCGATTGTGTCGATGCCGGACGCGCGCAGCGTGGCGGCGGTGTCGCCGGCGGCGTCGGTCAGCGCCAGGATCGGGCGGCCGGCGCGCAGGTATTCATATAGCTTGGCGGGAATCTGGTGGTTGCAGTTGGACGCCTGCAGTATCAACAGCGCGTCGACGGTGAGCATTTCCGCCAGCGCTGCGCGGTAAGGCTGATGCGGCGCGATGCTCACCATGTCGTCCAGTCCATATTTAGCCAGCAATCCGGCCAGGAAGGCGTCGTGACCGGTGGCGCGCAGCAGCAGCTTCAAGGCGCCGGGGCCGATCACGCCTTGGCGCCGCAGCGCGGCCATGGCGGCGAACAAGGGCGCCGGATCGCGTTCCGATGGATAGATGACGCCGCTGTGCAGCAGCACCAGCGGCCGCCCGGCGGACGGCGACGGCGCGTTGGGGACGCCATCGCGCTGGGCGTCGAGGAAATTGTCCTCGTCGTAGCCGTTTTCCACGAGGCGGAAGCGTTCGGCGGGCAGGTGCGGAAAGCGTTGCCGGTAGGCCTTGACGGCACCCGGGGTGGTGCACACGGCCACCGTGCAGCGCTCGACCGTGCGGCGCTCTATCCACAGGTAGGCCTTGCGCGTGAGCGGATTTTCCGGATAGCCGACATCGGTCATCGGGTCGCGCAGGTCGGCCACCCACGGCAGGCCCGACAGGCGTTGCAGTACGTAGGCGATCAGATGGGCGGTGGCGATCGGGTAGGTCGACCACAGCACTTGCGGACGATGCCGGCGCAGCAGCCGCAGCCCGGCCGGTACCGCGCCAAGCAGCCACGACACCCAGCGGTCCGGCAGCGCCATCAGACTGGCGTAGCGGCCGCGCAGCGACAGGTGGCGCGCCGTGTCGAGCGCGAAGGCGCGGCACACCGGAACGCCGGCGGGGATCTCGCCCATCTGGTCGTCGCCGGGGTTGCAGTAGGCGCGCGGATGCGCCGACAACAGCACCGGCTTCCAGCCCCATTCCGGCAGGTATTGCGAGAACTTCAGCGTGCGTTGAATGCCGCTGCTGCCGCGCATCGGCGGATAGTGGAAAGCGATCATCAACACTTTTTTGGATGGCGCCGTCGCTACCATGTGTGCACCCAGTTCGCGGTCCAGTCGGCGACCTGGTCGCGCCATACGCGACGCGAGAATGTGTGGTCGGCTTTGCCGAGTTCGTGTCGAGTGGTGCCGGCGCGCGCGAGCAGCGTTTGCCAGGCGGGCGAGGCGTCGGCCAGGTCGGTGAATTCCTTCGCGGTCAGGTCGGCGCCGCTCAATATCAGCAGCACCGGCCCTTTGAAGCGCGACCACCCCGCCAGCATGCGCGACGGCAGGTCCGCCGGCGCCTGGCCGGCATCGGCCGCCGGCTTGCCGCCCGCGCCGCTGGCGGCCATCAGCTGGCGCAGCGAGTGCCAGGCGGCGCCGGCGTCGAACCGTCCGCTGAACAGCTTGCGCCACAGCGCGCCCTGCAACAGGCGGCCACGGTAATAATGCTTGAGTGTGGCCCGCGCCGCGCCGGCTTCGGTGCGCACCCACGGGTTCAGCAGTACCAAGCCGCGCACGCGCGCGTCCTGGCTGGCGTAAAACAGCGCGGCCGAGGCGCCGTCGCACAGGCCCCACAGTACCACTTCGCGCAGGCCGGGCACGGCCGCCATGAAGTGGTCGACGGCCGCGCGCACGTCGAGGTCGACATCGCCGAAGCCGCGCTGCGCGCCATCGCTGTCGCCCATGCCGCGGTAATCGAAGCGTTGCACCGGAATGCCGCGCGCCGCCAGCGTGCGCGCCAACAAGGTGAACTGGCGGTGGCTGCCGGCGCGATATTGCGGGCCGCCGGCGATGATCAGCACGCCGCGCGGTGACGGCTGCCCGGGCAGGCTAAGTACCCCGTGAAGTTGTTCGCCGCCGCAACGAAAGACCACGGCGTGTTCGTCATAGCGCATCGACGACCTCCGGCGCCAGCCACGGCGCCAGCGCGGCGGTCGCCTCCAGCAGCGGTTGGCAGGTGGCGATTTCCTGGCTGCCCCAGAAGGCCGGGCCGGCGATCCGGGTCATGGCGACTTCGGCGCCGCGCTGGCGCAGCGCTATCAGCGCCTGGTCCGTGGCGGGGGAGGGAGCGCGCGCCGGCGGGCCAATGTCGAACCAGTGCAGCGCGCAGCCGGCGCGGCCGAGCGGCGCCAGCTTCAGGCCATCGATGGCCTGCGCCAGTTCCGCGGAAAGTTCGTAGCCGGCGACTTCCAGCGACAGTCCGGCCGCCAGCATCGCGCGCAGGGCGGCGGCGGTGTTGCCGGCCGCGCCCGTCGCACTCATCATCGCGCCGGCCATGCGCAAGCGCAGAAATTGCGTGAGAAAGGTGGCGCCGTCCAGTACCGGCTGCCACAGGATCATGTGACGCGGCGCGTCGGCGGGGCTGGCGCTGGCGGCGTAATCGAGCGCCAGCAGCGCGCCCAGACGCAGCCCGAGCAGGGCCGGGCGGTGGCCGCTGCGCTGTTGCAGCCACGCGCTGGCGAGGCCGACGTCCTCGCGCCAGTGGCGCCAGCGGGCGTCGGCGAAATCGCCGCTGCTGTCGCCGCAGCCGTGCAGGTCGATGCGCAAGGTGGCGATGCCTTGCCCCGCCAGTTCCAGCGCCAGCAATGCGGCCATGCGCCGCGATTTGTTCATTTCCTCGGCAAAGGGCGGTACATAGACCAAGGCGCCACGACATGCGCCGGCCGCCCGCTGGTACAGGCAATAGCGTTGCCCGCCGGCGTCCGTGCTTGCGGGCAGAAAGAACGCTTCGGTCGTCATGTCGGTCATTGAATACTCCGTAGACGGTTTTGGGGGATGCGCCCCATCACCTTGCCATGGAATTCAGGTACCTTGGGACGACCTAGCGCAAACAAATGCTCATAAAGCTGGTTTGGCAGCAAAAAAAGCCGGGCCGTCGGCGACCGCTTGGAAACCGGCATGCCGATTGACATTCGACATGCTACGCGCGCGCCAGGCCGCTAAGATCGGAGGGGACTCTCCGTTCGCTTCCGAGTCGTCCTGCGCGCCGCCGGCCGAGCCGGCCTTTCCGCAAAAAACCTGCAAAAGAGGGTGATATGGGCAGTGCTACGAGCTATCTGGTGCACGAGTTTATTTTCCGCTCGGCCGAGCGCGCACCCGCTTCCGAAGCGCTGGTCGACGGCGCCCGGCGCCTCACCTACGAGCAACTTGCGATCCTGACCACACGCACTTGCGCGGCGCTGCGGGCGCATGGCGCGCGGCGCGGCGAGAGGGTCGCCGTCTACATGGAAAAGAACATCGAGCACGTCGCCGCGCTGTTCGGCGCCGCCGCTGCCGGCATGGTGTTCGTCCCCGTCAATCCTTTGTTAAAGCCCGAACAGGTCGCCTACATCCTGCGTGACTGTGACGTCCGGGTGCTGGTCACCAGCGCCGACCGGCTGCGCCAGTTGGCGCCCGGCCTGGGCGGCTGCGACAGCCTGCAAACGGTGCTCGCGCTGGGGGCGGAGCGCGCGGCCGCGCCGTGCGCCGATATCGGCCGGATCAAGGTGCTCGACTGGGAACGGGCGCTGGCGCAAGCCGACGCCGCCGGGGCCGACACCGCGACCTTGCCGGCGCGCCGCATCACCGAGTCGGACGTCGCCGCCATCCTGTACACCTCCGGCAGCACCGGCCAGCCCAAGGGCGTGGTGCTGTCGCACCGCAACCTGGTGGCCGGCGCGGCCAGCGTCGCCGGCTATCTGGGCAACACGGCCGAGGACCGCATCCTGGCCGTGCTGCCGCTCAGTTTCGACTACGGCCTGAGCCAGCTCACCACCGCCTTCCTCAGCGGCGCCTGCGCCGTGCTGATCAACCACTTGCTGCCGCGCGACGTGCCCGCCGCCGTGATCGCCGAGCGCATCACCG
The DNA here is from genome assembly GCF_979254035.1 of Duganella sp. AC237. NCBI lineage: Bacteria > Pseudomonadati > Pseudomonadota > Betaproteobacteria > Burkholderiales > Oxalobacteraceae > Duganella > Duganella sp. AC237. The sequence goes on from NZ_CEEDEW010000003.1 coordinate 3,392,451, forward strand.
GCCTGGCCGGCGTGCCGCCGCTGTGGATGCAGCTGGCCGCGCTCGATTGGCCGACGCCGTGCACCCTGCGCTACCTCACCAATTCCGGCGGCGCCATGCCGCGCGCCACGCTCGACCGGTTGCGCGCCAGGTTGCCGGCCGCCACGCCCTATCTGATGTACGGCCTGACCGAGGCGTTCCGTTCCACCTTCCTGCCGCCGGCCGAGCTGGACCGGCGTCCCGACTCGATGGGCAAGGCCATCCCCAATGCCGAGGTGCTGGTGCTGCGGCCCGACGGCAGCGAATGCGCGCCCGGCGAAGCGGGCGAACTGGTGCACCGGGGACCGCTGGTTTCGCTCGGCTACTGGAACGACGCCGCGCGCACCGCCGAGCGCTTCAAACCCTACCGCTCGCCGCTGACGGGCCTGATGCTGCCCGAGATGGCGGTGTGGTCGGGCGACACCGTGCGCCGCGACGAGGACGGCTTCCTGTATTTCATCAGCCGCGCCGACGAGATGATCAAGACGTCCGGCTACCGGGTCAGTCCGAACGAGGTGGAGGCGGTGCTGTACGCGCAGGCCGAGGTGGCGGAGGCGGCCGCGCTGGGCGTGCCGCATCCCGTGCTGGGCCAGGCGATCGTGGTGGTGGTGTCGGTGCGCGAAGGCCGCGCGCTCGACGAGGCGCGCCTGCTGGCCGCGCTCAAGCCGCACCTGCCCAACTACATGCTGCCGCATAAAATCGTCCTGGCCGACACCAGCCTGCCGCGCAACGCCAATGGCAAGATCGACCGCAAGCTGCTCAGCACGCAGTATCTGCGCGCCTATGCGCCTGCGCGCGATTGATGCTTAGCTCGCCAATGTTGTACAGTATGTCTTATCTTTAACACTTTAAGACAGGGCGAATATGGCGAGCAAATCCAAGTCCGCGGTCGGCGGGAAAAACAAGATGTCGGCCAGCCTGGCCGTTTTGTTGGCATCGAGCGAAGCCGAACAGGTGACCGGCGCGCCGAATTTGCTATCGGTCAGAAAACGCGTGCCGAACCTGGCGCCGATTTACCACGTCCTGGTCCGGTGTACCGATCCGCAGACCAAATCGGTCGCCGGCATCAAGCTCGCCAAAGGCTCCGGCGAGGTGATGACGGCGCTGGTGCCGGCGGCCAAGCTGATGGAGTTCGCGCAGGATGAAAAAGTGGAGCGCGTGTCGGCGCCCAGGCGTTTGCGCCCGCTGATGGATATCGCCGGGCCGCTGGTCGGCGCGCCGGAATATCGCGCCCAGAATAAAGTCTCCGGCGAGGGCGTGATCGTCGGCGTCGTCGATACCGGTATCGATGTCAACCACCCGGCCTTCGCCGGCCGCATCCTGAAAATTTGGGACCAGGAAATCGCCGGCGAAGGCCCAGGAACCGGCTATAGCAAGCTGGGCCGCGTGCTGACGGGCGCGGCGATGGACGCCAGTGCGGACATGCACGGCCACGGCACGCATGTGGCCGGCATCGCCAGCGGCGCGGTGGCGCCGTTCAGCGGCATCGCCGGCGGCGCCGACCTGCTCATCGTCAAGACCAATTTCCAGAACAGCGCGATCGTCGAAGCCGTCCGCTGGATCTTCGACGAGGCCAAAAAGCTCGGGCGCCCGTGCGTCGTCAACCTCAGTTTGGGCGGCCACTTCGACGGCCACGACGGCGAGGACGACACCAGCGTCGGGATCAGCGATGAATGCGGCCCCGGCCGGTTGGTGGTGGCGGCGGCCGGCAACGAGGGCGGCGATCCGATCCATGCGCGGCAGAAGGTCGATTCCGCCCAGGCCGTGCGTTTCGAGATCAAAGTGCAGCCGAAGCGGTCCAACCTGTCGGCGCCATGGTTCCTGATCAACGGCTGGTACTCGGGCAAAACCAAATGCGAGGTGCGGGTCATCAGCTCCACCGGCGCGGCGACGCCGTGGCAAGGTCTGCTCGGCACCGATCCGGCCGCCAAGACGACCATGCTGGGCAGCGATCAGGTGGTCATCTCGACCCCGGAATCCTTGGCGCCGGGCGGCGACCGGCAATTCCTGGTGGAGGTGTCCGGGCAGGGCGCGGTGCAGGGCGGCCTGTGGAAGGTGGAGGTGCGGCGCAAGTCGGGCGCGGCTTCCGATATCGATGTCTGGCTGTTGAGCGACCAGGAGCGCTACGGTTCGGCGGAGATGCTGGCGCCGGTCTTCGATACGCTGGTCGGCTCGCCAGGTTCCGGCAAGGACGTCGTCACGGTCGCCTCCTACACCTCGCGCAACCAGTGGGTCGATATTTCGGGCGCTCCGCAATCGGTCGGCCTGGCGCCGGACACGATATCCGAATTCAGCAGCCCGGGGCCGCTGCGTGGCGGCGCCCTGAAACCCGACGTCGCCGCGCCCGGCGCGATGATCGCGTCGGCCCTGTCGTCGGCCTCCAGCGTCGATAAAAACGATGTGATCGCCCAGGGCTATCGGGTGATGGCGGGCACCAGCATGGCTTCGCCCGTCGTCACCGGCCTGCTGGCGCTGTTCTTGGAAAGCAACCCGAAGGCGACGCCGGCGCAAGCCAAGGCGTGGTTGAAGAAAAATTCGGCCGTGCCCGATTCGGCCGCCGGCGCGCATGATATAAAGTGGGGATATGGCTTGATCAAGGTATAGATCATGAGTGGTACGAAGTTTGACGCCGCCCTCAGCCTGGCGCTGGTGCGGCCGCAAGAGGGCAATGTCGACGTCTCGGTGCGGCTGCGGTCGCACCTGACGCCGGACGAGGCGGGCGAGTTACAGCGCCTGGGCTGCGCCGACGCCGATACCCGGCGCCGGGTGCTGTTCGCCTCGCTGCCGGCCGACTCTTTGAGCGCGCTGGCGCGGCATGACAAGGTCGCGCAGCTATCCCTGGTCCAGAGGATGGCGCCTCATATCAAGTAAGCGCAAATAAGCGCAAATAAGGGCGCTATTGTCCGGCGGGAGGTTGCCAGAGCTCGACCTTGTTCCCCTCCGGATCGACCACCCAGCCGAACTTGCCGTATTCCGAGTCGTCGGTGTTTTCCAACACATGGCAGCCCTCGTCGCGCAAGAGCTGGAGCAGGGCGGTGAGGTCTTCGACCCGGTAGTTCACCATGAACGATGAAGCGCTGGGAGCGAAATGGTTGTTGTCGGCCGCACCGATCGACCAGATGGTGGTTCCCTTGGCAGGGTTGCCGGCCTGATCGGCCCAGGTGAACGCCGCGCCACCCCAATCCTGCACGTCGATGCCCAGATGCCGCCGGTACCAGGCGCGCAGCGCGACCGGGTCCTTTGCGTGGAAGAAAATGCCGCCGATGCCGGTTACACGTTTCATAGAGAATCTCCAAGGCCCGTCAATAACATATCAAACTCTAGCATAGGTTGGGACAGCGACAACCAGTTGATCACGTAGGGTGGATTAGCGAAGCGTAATCCGCCATCGCCGGGTCGCCAACGCCGTAAGCACGAGCCCGTGTAGAAATGGTGGACCTGACCCCGGAGTTATTGAATTAGCATCTCATGCAGGGTGGCGTGGGCGTCGGCGTATAGCTTGACCACCGTCGAGGTGCGCGTGCCGTAGCTTGGGCTTTCGATGCGCACCGCCGAGAGCATCCGCTCCAGGTCCAGCGGCACACCGGTTTCCGGCAGGCGCTGGTCGGGCGCGGGCGCGGTGTCGGCCAGCATTTCGAAGAACGCTTCGTCCGGGGCGCCCAGGCACAGCAAACTGGCGAACTGCGCTTTGGTCTTGACCACCTTCGGCCACGGCGCGTCGAGCAGCGCGTTCGATAGCCCGTAGACACCAGGCTCCAGCGGCTTGCCGTTGCGCGGGTCGCCGTCGCCGCGGTTGGAGAACCAGATCAGCGTGTCGCGGTCGCCCAGCACCAGATTGAAGCCGTTGTAAGCGCCGGCGCTGTCGCGGATGGACTCCACGTACTCCTGCGGCGTCACGCAGCTTGCCAGGAAATCGGCCACCAGCCGCCCGCGCGACGGGGCGTCCTCGCGGTGCTCGGACGGCGCGCGGATGTTGGTGATGGCGGCAAAGCGCGCCGCGCCGCCGCACTCGGACGGTTGCGTGATGCCCATCCAGCTGCCGCCGGCCTGCAGGTCGCGGCCGGCGAAAATCTGTGGATGCTCGGGCCACGGCGCCGCCGGCGCGGTGGCGCGCTGATAAAACTCGTCGCGGTTGGCTGCGGCCACCAGCGGCACCGCCGGGATGACCCGCCAGGCAAAAACAATCAGGCACATGGGACTAAATCCGTAAACATTTCGGTATGGCGCGCGCCGCTGGTCCAGGCGGACAGGCCGGCCCGTTCGGCGGCGTCGGCCAGCGCCGCCGCGAAACCGGCGGGCGTGGCGGCGTAGACTTCCATCCACGTCTGCAAGCCGTCCTTGACTTCCGGACGACGCTTGAGCTGGCAGGCGACGCCGTGCCCACGCGCCAGCTCCGCCTGCATCGAGACGACCGCAGCCTGCAAGGAAGCCGTGTCGGCATCCTTGACCTGGTAATAAATATAGAGATCCATGCTAGAGGTCGAGCGGGTCCAGCACGTACGGCATGTCGAGGAAGGCCAGGGCCGGACCCTGCGCCGAGCCGAGGCGGACCGATGCCGCTTCGATCGCGGCCAGTTTCATTTCGACCAGCGCGTCGACGCCGCCGTTGCCGTTGGCGGCGGCGTTGACGATCATGCCGCATGGCTGCTCGGGATCGGCCGTGGCGAATACTTCGGCGCCGGCGGCGGCCGCCGGGTCGGGGATGCTGACCAGGGTGGTGCGGCGCTTGAGCTTGCCGAGGTATTGGCTGCGGGCGACGATTTCCTGGCCCGGGTAGCAACCCTTTTTAAAGTTCACCCCGCCCAGCAGCTCCAGATTGACCATCTGCGGGACGAATTGCTCCTGCGTGGCCTTGGCGATCTGCGGGATGCCGGCGTGGATTTCGGACAGGTGCCAGGCCTGGTTGCCGCCGACGGTGAGGCGGTCGGCCAGTTCGGCCGCGACCGTTTGCGCGACCTCGGCCGACAGCAGCCACTGGTAGCGGGCGGCGCCGAAGGCGTCGGCCACCCGCAGCAGCGTGCCCAGCGGATGATCGATTTTGGCGAACGGTTTGGCGGGCAGGGTGTCGAACCACGTTTGCAGCACGGCTTCGGCCAGGCCGCCGCCCAGGCCGAGCACGACCTGGTTGGCGGGCGCCTCGGTGGCGTCGCTGAGTTTGGCTTTGGCGCGCAGAACGAACATCGACAGCCGCTTTTGCACGGCCACCTGGATGTCGCGCGATAATTGCAGGAAGATAGTCGTCTCGTTGCGCCACATCAGGAACGAGGCCAGCAGACGGCCTTTTGGCGAGCAATAACCGGCCAGGCGCACGTCGCCCAGGCCAAGGTGCTCGACGTCGTTGGTGAGCTGGTTGTGCAGGAAACCGGCCGCTTCCTCGCCGTCCAGCGCGATCAGGCCCTGGTCCGTGATGGGCGCGACAAAACCGACCGCCAGCGCGGTGGGCGTCAGCGGGGCGGCCGGCTGTGCTAAAAGTTCATTCCAAGAAGACATAATTTCCAATAGTTTGACGATTAAAGCATTATCATTACGGGCTCATTATAGTGATGTCCCGAAGATCGCGTCGGATGCCGTGCAAAACGCGGCGCTGGCGGTCCGATCCGAGAAGTGGCAAGCTGTACCGATTTCAGTTGATCCTACAATCCGGCTCGAACAATGGCATTTATCAAAAAAATAATTACACTCTGCGTTCTCCTGGCAATCGCCGGCGGCGGTTACTTCATGTACTGGTCGCAAGCCCCGATTATCGTCGGCGACGTTGAACCGATACCGTTCACCATCATTCCGGGCAGCGGCGCCCACGCGGCCGGCGAGCAAATCTCCGACGCCGGCATTCCGATGGGGCCCTTGCTGTTCAACCTGCTGGCCCGCGTGACCAATAAAAGCGGCCGCCTGAAGGCCGGCTCGTACGAGCTCAAGCCCGGCACCACGCCGCTCAAGCTGATCGACCAGCTGGTGCGCGGCGAGTTCGCGCAGGAGCAGCTGACCATCATCGAAGGCTGGACGTTCCGCCAGATGCGCGCGGCGATCGCCGCCCATCGCGGCCTCAAGCACGACACCACTTCGCTCAGCGACCAGGAAGTGATGAACGCCATCGCCTCCGAATACAAGCAGCCCGAGGGCCTGTTCTTCCCGGACACCTATCTGTTCGCCAAGGGCGCCAGCGACCTGCAAATCTATCGCCAGGCCCACACGATGATGCTCAACCGCCTGGCCTCGGCCTGGGAAAAGCGCGATCCGGCGTTACCGTACAAGAATCCGTACGAGGCGCTGACGATGGCCTCCATCGTCGAGAAGGAGACCGGGCAAAAGTCCGAGCGCAACATGATCGCTGCCGTGTTCGTCAACCGGTTGAAGATCGGCATGATGCTGCAGACCGATCCGACCGTGATCTACGGCATGGGCACCAAATACGAGGGCAATATCCGTAAAAAGGACCTGGAGACCGACACCCCGTACAATACCTACACGCGCAACGGCCTGCCGCCGACGCCGATCGCCTTGCCGGGTGTGCAGTCGCTGGCCGCCGCGCTGGCGCCCGCCAAGTCGCAGGCCCTGTATTTTGTTGCCCGCGGCAACGGCACCAGCAAATTTTCCGATAACCTGACCGACCACAACCGGGCAGTGAATCAGTACCAACGATAACCACATGACTCAACAAAGCGCCACGCAACACAGCGGCAAATTCATCACCTTCGAAGGCATAGACGGGGCCGGCAAGTCGACCCACATCGCATTCGTCAGCGAATACATCAAGTCGCGCGGCATTGCGCTGGTCAGCTCGCGCGAGCCGGGCGGCACGCCGCTGGGCGAAAAGCTGCGGGAACTGGTATTGCATGAAAAAATGCACCTGGAAACGGAGGCGCTGCTGATGTTCGCCAGCCGCCGCGAGCATATCGCCCAGGTGATCGCACCGGCGCTGGCAGACGGCGCCTGGGTCATCTCGGACCGCTTCACCGACGCCAGCTTTGCCTATCAAGGCGGCGGGCGCGGCATGGATCTGGCCAAGCTGGAGGCGCTGGAGCAGTGGGTGCATCCGCATCTCCAACCGGACCTGACGTTGCTGTTCGACGTGCCGCTGGAAGTGGCGCGCGCGCGGCTCGACGCCACCCGCTCGCTGGACAAGTTCGAGCAGGAGAAGGCCGATTTCTTCGCCGCAACCCGCAACGAGTATCTGCGCCGCGCAACCCAGTTTCCCGAGCGTTTCCGCGTGATCGATTCGACGCAATCGATCGCGCATATCCAGTTGCAGATCAGCGCAATACTTGATGATCTACTTTAAACGCGCCACCTAAGTATCTGAATATAATGAGTAATACGATCTACCCGTGGCAAGAATCGTCCTGGACCCAGCTGCAACAGCTGCGCCAGCGCATGCCGCACGCCATCCTGTTCCATGGCGCCGCCGGCATTGGCAAGTCCGACTTTATCGAAAGCTTCGCCCAGGGGCTGCTGTGCGAGGCGGTGCTGCCGGACGGCCACGCCTGCGGCCAGTGTGCCTCGTGCGGCTGGTTCGCGCAGCAAAACCATCCGGATTACCGCCGCGTGCGGCCCGAGGCGCTCGAAGACGAGCCTTCCGCCGAAGGGGGCGAGGAAGGCGAGGCCGAGACCAAGAAGTCGGCTAAGTCGGCCAAGGCGCCGTCCAAGGAAATCAAGATCGAGCAGATCCGTAATCTGGCCGATTTCATGAATATCTCGACCCACCGCCAGGGTCTGCGCGTGGTGGTGCTGTATCCGGCCGAGGCGCTCAACATACCGGCCTCCAACGCCTTGCTGAAGACGCTGGAGGAACCGCCTCCGGGCACGGTGTTCCTGCTGGCCTCCAATAGCCTCGACCGGCTATTGCCGACGATCCTGTCGCGTTGCCGCAAGTTCGCGGTGCCGATGCCGAGCCACGCCGAGGCGCTGGCCTGGCTCAAGGCGCAGGGCGTGGCCGACGCCGACAGCTGGCTGCGCGAGCAGGGCGGCGCGCCGCTGGCGGCGATGGCGCAGGCCGAGACGGGCAACCGCGACGACTTGGAAGTGTTGCTGCAACTGCTGGCGCGCCCAAGCGTCGAAGGCGCGTTGAAAGTGGCTGATAAACTTCAAAAGGTGCCGCTGAGCGCGCAGGTATCTTGGCTGCAACGCTGGCTTTATGATTTGTTTTCCTACAAACTGGCGGGTAACATTCGTTACTATCCCCGCTACCAGAAAGAGCTGGCCGGGCTGGCGGACAAAATCCACGTGAGCAAGCTGTTGGCGGCGATTAAGGGCGCCAACGAGCGCCGCGCGACGTCCGACCATCCGCTGTCGCCCAAGCTGTTCTTGGAGGATATGTTGCTCGACTATACCGCCTGCTGTGCCTGAAAGGTAATCCATGTCCGCTGCCAGCCCCGTCGACCCGAGCGCCGCGCCCATCGCGCGGCCGACGGTGTTGTCGCTGGCAATCAAGGAAAAGGCGGCGCTGTACGCCGCCTACATGCCTTTCCTCAAGAACGGCGGCATGTTCGTGCCGACGCAAAAGCCGTACAAGCTGGGCGACGAAATCTACCTCATCCTGGCGTTGATGGACGACCTCAACAAATACCCGATCGCCGGCAAGGTGGCCTGGATCACCCCGCCCGGCGCACACAACAACAAGGCGCAGGGCATCGGCGTGCATTTCCCCGACGACGAGAGCGGGCAGCGCGCGCGGCTGCGGATCGAGGAAATCCTTGGCGCCGCGCTGCGGTCGTCGCGCGCCACGCATACCTTGTAGGCGTTTTTGCGAAGTGCCGCGCCGATGCGCCTGCCCCGTCCGAGGTACAATATCGCCATGTTTATCGACTCCCATTGCCATATTAATTTCCCCGAGCTGGCTGCTCGCATGCCCGAGATCCTGGCCAAGATGGCCAACAACAAGGTGACCCACGCGTTGTGCGTATCGGTCGACTTGCCGGATTTCCCACAAGTGCTGGCGCTGGCCAAGGAATACCCGCACATTTACGCCTCGTGCGGCGTGCATCCCGATTACGAAGACACGCCCGAACCTAGCGTCGAACAATTGGTCGAACTGTCCAACCATCCGAAAATCATCGCCATCGGGGAGACCGGCCTGGATTACTTCCGCCTGCAGGGCGACCTGGAGTGGCAGCGCGAGCGTTTTCGCACGCACATCAAAGCATCAAGAATCACGCGTAAGCCCTTGATTATTCACACACGCGCGGCCAGCGAGGACACCATCCGCATCATGCGCGAGGAGGGCGCCGGCACCGAGGCCGGCGGCGTCGCGGGCGTCATGCACTGCTTTACGGAATCGCTGGAAGTGGCGCGCGCGGCCATCGAGATGGGCTTTTACATCTCGTTCTCGGGCATCGTCACCTTCAAAAGCGCGAAGGACTTGCAGGCGGTGGCGCTGGAAGTGCCGCTGGAGCGCATCCTGATCGAGACCGATTCGCCGTATCTGGCGCCGATGCCGCACCGGGGCAAGATGAACGAGCCCGGCTTCGTCGCCCACGTGGGCGAATATATCGCCAAGCTCAAAGGCATACCGGTGGAGCAAGTGGCGGAACAGACGTCCGCCAATTTCTTCAAATTATTCAACGTCGTGGCGTAAAAAGCTCATGTTGATTCTACAGACAGCCCGCCGCCGTTTCCTGCTGGGAGTGCTTGCCGTTGCGGCGGCCCTGCCGGCCTCCGCCGCCGACCAGACGGACGACGAGGTGGACTTCTTCCGCGCCGTGCAGGTCGACTATGTCGGGGGCGTCAAGAAAGTGCTGGCGCGCGGCCTTAATCCCAACGTTCGCGACCCCAGCGGCGAGACCGGCCTGATCCTGGCGATGCGGCACGACGCGGTCAAGGTCGCCACCGTGCTTATGGATCAGCCCGGTATCGACCTGGAAGCCAAGGCGCCCAACGGCAACACCGCGTTGATGATGGCGGCATTCCGCCAGAATAAGCCGGTGGTGCTGGACATGATCAAGCGCGGCGCGCACGTCAATCAAAAGGGCTGGACCGCGTTGCATTACGCGGCCGCGGCCGGCAGTGTGGAGATCACCAACATCCTGCTGGAGCAGCATGCCTACATCGACGCCGAATCGCCGTCCGGGATGACGCCGTTGATGATGGCGGCGCGCGAAGGCGCGGAGCAGGTGGTGGAGTTGCTGTTGGAGCGAGGCGCCGACGCCACGCTGAAGGATCGCGGCTTCAAGCTCACGGCGGCAGAGTTCGCGCTGAAGGCGGACAAGCCGTGGATTGCCAAAAAGATCAACGCGTTCCTGGCGGCTAAGGCCCAGCGTTAAGTGTAGCGGTTCGGGTTTGGTAACGCCTGTGGCGCTGCACTTTCCCACCGCCCCGGCGCCGGGATTGCTTAGTCAGGCAAGGAACCGGGGGTCATAGATCCAGCGCTTTAGGGTGGTCGCGACGGCGGCGGCAGCGTCGCCGTGCAGCGGATTGATCAGTATGTTGTATTCGTCCGGTACGATTACCGATGGCACCTGCAGGAGGGCCGTCGCGCCAGCCGCAATCCAGGCGTCGCCCGCCGCCCTGGCGCTCATTCCAACTGGGACCGCATCCCATCCGCCGGGCAGCGGCGCGAGCACATGGCGCGCGGCCCATACGTCATCCGGAATGTCGACGCGCACGAGGTAGCGATTGAATGGTAGGCTGCCGCCACGCAAATAATGGACCGTCTCAAGGGTGGCCAGAGCGATGTTCGCGGCGCAGTAGACCACCGCTGTACCTTTGCTAGTCCAACGCCCGCCCGTCGTCTTGGCGCCGGTGCCGCTCAAATCATTGGCTGCGTAAGTTGGCGCCTCGACCGCGATCCGCCAGACCGGCACGCTCACGCGTAGGCTCCGCTCTGGCTCATAGACAGCAACTCGGCGACCAGTTTCTGGCCCTCGAAGGTATCCATGTAACTCGCCGGCGTCTCGCCAGCCAGCGCAGGTAATGGCTTGGTGAGCCACGCCGACACCCAGCGTGCGGCGTCGAACCCGGTCGGATCGCCGGACTGCTCGACCATGGTTTGCACCATGCCGATTAGGGTTTCGACGCCTAGGACCCGTTCCGATTCATCCTTCGACAGCACTGTGGCGTCCTTCTCTTTGCGGCTGATCGTCGCGCGCGACAAGCCCAGGCTGGACAGCAAAGTTTCCTTGCTCATGCCCATGCGCGACGAAAGGTTGCCGATCATCGACGCAGGAATACCCTGTCTGATCATCGCAATGCGCGCCTGTGGATCGACGCGATAAAGCTGCTCACCGGCGACGCTAGTGGCGCTTTGGCGGGTGTCCTCCGGCGCCGTGGTGCTCGCTAGGGCAAAGTTGCCGCAGGTCGCCGCTGTGGCTTTAATGCGAGCAGCGCTGGAAGCTGCCGCATGCTTTGCAACGGTCTTGGGATTTGACATGAGTTGTCTCCTTTGAGACGGAAGTATAGATCAAATGAGGCAGTTCGCAAGTCTTGACGTCATGGCCAACTTTCGTGCAGCGGGCCGCTATAATATAATTGAATACAGTTTCTGATAACTTTCTTGCGAATAAGCAGAACTGGCAGGGGTTTCCCACCTAGCTCCCCCATTTATAGTTGGACAATCTTCACGATAATAGGTTCACCGTATTGCATCAAAGCACAATGCGCCACAACCAAGGGAAACCATGCTGAACGAACGCGAAATCGAAAGCTGCTATCTGGGGCAGTTCATTCCAGTCCACTACCATCACAATATGCTGATGGATCAGAACCGTATGCACGGTTTCAAGTCGGCCATCGATTACGCGGTCAAGCCCGGCGCCAAAGTGCTCGAGCTGGGCGGCGGCACCGGCGTGCTGTCCTGGTTCGCTGCGGCCAAGGCCGAGAAGGTGTATTGCGTCGAGTTCAACCCGGACATGGTCAAGGAGGCGCGCAAGATGCTGGCGCTCAATCCCAACGGCGAAAAGGTCGAGGTGGTGCACGCGGACGCCTTCGAATACCTGCCGCCGGAGCCGGTGGACGTCGTCATCTGCGAGATGATCCACGTGGCCATGCTGCGCGAAAAGCAGGTCGAGGTGATCGAGTCGTTCAAGCGCCGCTACCTGGAGCGCTTTGGCGGCCCGCTGCCGGTGTTCCTGCCGGAAGCGGTGATCATGGCGGTGCAGCCGGTGCAGCAGGAGTATGACTTCGAGAGCTTTTATGCGCCCATCGTCCAGTTCCAGGAGACCAACGTGGTCTATCCGGGCACCGTCGAGGCGGCGCAGCCGGCCGTCTACAGCATCATCGACTTCAACCAACCCAACGAGCTGGCCTACGCCTGGCAGGGCAAGTTCGTCATCGAGAAGGCCGGCGAAATCAGCGCCATGCGCTTCGTGACCAAAAACGTGCTGGCCGTGGTGGCCGAGCGTTCGACCACCATCGACTGGCTGAATCACTACATGACCTTGCCGCTGGCGATGCCGATCAAGGCCAAACAGGGCGACGTGCTGCAAGTCAGCTTCCAGTACCGCGCGGGGGGCTCGATCCCCTCGCTGCAGGCCGCGCTGCGCGCCGAAATCCTGCACGAGACCGTGACGCAGCCGGCTACGGGCATCGCCGCCTACGCTTAAAAAGTCCCCACGAAGGTCGTTCTGGAGCGTATATTTCGTCTTTTACAGAAAGAGATATATGGAACAGAACGACCAGCGCTACCTCATCCAGCAAAACAAGATCGCCGACGGCGAGACCAAACCGCCCGTGTTCGCCAAAGTCATGCGCAGCAAGGAGGGTGCCTTTGAGGGCGTATCCTTCATCAAGTCCAAGGAAAAGGCGTCGATCCTGACCATCGAGCAGGCCAACGAGGCGATCGCCTGGGCCGGCAAGAAGAAGCCGAACGCCCACGAGTACGTCACCAAGATTATCTGCCTGGGCCAGTAGCCGGGCCCGCAGCCGGGCTGATACAGTCCGGTTTTCTCCGCCGTTTATCCCCTAATTCCTGCGATTGATCGCGTTTAAACGCAGTTGGTCGCACGGAAATTGCCCGCAACGCCCCTACCTTCTACAGTGACAGCATTGTCAATCGCATCACTGGATCGGGGGCGTCTCATGCTGAGTTTTGTGCTGTGGCTGGTTCTGCTGTTTCTCTGCTGGCCGCTGGCCTTGCTGGCGCTGCTGCTGTATCCGGTGTTCTGGCTGCTGACCTTGCCGTTCAGGCTGATCGGGATCGGCGTGGAGGGGGTGTTCGAACTGCTGCGCGCCGTGGTGCTGCTACCGGCGCGCATCCTGCGCGGTTCGCCGGGGCGTTGAGAGGCTCAACGCATCCCGCATGGCACTACATCAAAAATCGACCTTGAAGCCACCGCCGATGGATTTTTGCGCATAGTTATAGTCGATCAAACTTTGGCCGTAACCGCTGAAAACTTGCACATATCCCTTCAGGTTGGCCGACACCGGGAACGCCCAGCCGGCTTGCAGGCCGCCATGGTTGGTGTGGAAGTTGCGCCGCGCCGTCACCGACAATTCATGCCCGTCGAAACGATAGCTGGCGTTCAGATCGCCATGGCCGAGGTAATCGGTGATGTCGATGTTGTCGTTGTCCGAGCGCGCATTATCCAGCCTGTGCCAGAGGCGGAAATTGACCGCGAAGTTGCCTTTCTCGGCACCCACCTGCGCATAGACGCGGTTCCAGCTGCGCGACAAGGTCGAGGTCTGGCCGTTCGACTGGTGCACCAGACCCAACGTCAGGAAGCGCACGTCGACGCCGCCCAGATTGAGCGCCAGCGGCGTGGTCAACATCAGCTCGGGCTGGTAGTTGGTCTCGCGGAACGGACTCGATTCGGAACGGTTGTACGCCTGCCAGAAGCTTTCCTGCGTGTAGCCGAACCACAGGTCGACCGGCCAGCCGAAGGCTTGCTCGATCATCTTCATCTTGAAGCTGAGCTGGTACATCAATTCGACGTGCTTGGATTTCAGGCCATCGGGCGAGAATTCCTGGAACGGCGTATCGTTGTTGCTGGTGCTGTAATTTGCCAATAACAGGTAATTGTCGCGGTGCGGCCGGAAGTTGAACACGCCGCGCTTGGCCGAACGGTCCAGCTCCCACCATTGCACCATGCGCGAGACCTTGTCCTGCGGCGGAATGGTCGTCAGTTCGGCGACCTTGGCCGGGATCGGCGCGTCGGCCGGCGCCGCCGGCGGTTCGGCCGGCTGGGTGCTGGCAGGCACCACCGCGCCGTTGACGATCTTGCTGTCGTTGCCAGGGTCCGGCACGCCGACGGCGGCGCCGCCGGCGGCCTGCTTGGTCGGCGTGGTGCGGGCCAGGCCATCGTAACAGGCAAGGCGGGCGCTGGCGTCGCCAAGGACCGCGCAGCGTTCGATGCGCAATTCGAGATCGGCCGGCTGGGGCGGTGCGGACTGTGCTAAAGCCAGAGCCGGTCCCATGCCTAAGGAGAGGAGGAGGGCGGTTTTACGTCGGGGTACCATGCATTTTTTCCAGGTGAGATGTAAGCTTGCAGTTTATTACACAGACTACATTACTTGCCGTTAGGTATGTCGCACATTAGGAAAGTATTTCCGGGCTTGATTTCGGCAACTATCGCCGCACTTGAGACTACCCAAGGCTTAAAGACACGAAGTGTTCAAGGAGATTTGTGATGACCCGCAAGACCCCCATCGAGCGTTACCGCAACATTGGCATCAGCGCGCACATCGACGCTGGCAAGACCACCACGACGGAGCGCATCCTGTTTTATACCGGCGTCAATCACAAGATCGGCGAGGTGCACAATGGCGCCGCGACGATGGACTGGATGGAGCAGGAGCAGGAACGCGGGATCACCATCACCTCGGCCGCCACCACCGCCTTCTGGAAAGGCATGGCCGGCAACTTCGCCGAGCACCGCATCAACATCATCGACACGCCGGGCCACGTCGACTTCACGATCGAAGTCGAACGGTCGATGCGCGTGCTCGACGGCGCCGTCATGGTCTATGACGCGGTCGGCGGCGTGCAGCCCCAATCGGAAACCGTCTGGCGCCAGGCCAACAAGTACAAAGTGCCGCGCATCGCCTTCGTCAACAAGATGGACCGCGTCGGCGCAGACTTCTTCCGCGTGCGCGAACAGGTGGCCAACCGCTTGAAGGGCGTGGCCGTGCCGATCCAGATTCCGCTCGGCGCCGAGGATAATTTCCATGGCGTCGTCGATCTGGTGAAGATGCGCGCCATTAACTGGGACGACGAGAGCCTGGGCGTCAAGTTCACCTACGAGGATATTCCCGCCCATCTGCAGTCGCTGGCCCAGGAGTGGCACGACAAGATGGTCGAGGCCGCCGCCGAAGGTACGCCCGAGCTGCTGGAGAAGTATCTGGACGGCGGCGTGCTGACCGAGGAAGAGATCAAGACCGGGCTGCGCCTGCGCACCATCCGCAACGAGATCGTGCCGATGCTGGCCGGCAGCGCGTTCAAGAATCGCGGCGTGCAGGCAATGCTGGATGCGGTGGTGGAGTATCTACCGTCGCCGCTGGACGTGCCGGCGATCGCCGGCACCGACGAGGACGACAACCCGATCGAGCGGCATCCGAGCGACGCCGACCCGTTCTCGGCGCTCGCCTTCAAGATCATGACCGATCCGTTCGTCGGCCAGTTGACGTTCTTCCGCGTGTATTCGGGCGTGGTCAATTCCGGCGACACGGTCTACAACCCGACCAAGAGCCAGAAGGAGCGCCTGGGCCGCATCCTGCAAATGCACGCCAACGAGCGCAAGGAGATCAAGGAAGTGTACGCCGGCGACATCGCCGCCGCCGTCGGCCTGAAGGGCGTGACCACCGGCGACACCTTGAGCTCGCCGGACCATGTCATCGTGCTGGAAAAGATGATTTTCCCGGAACCGGTGATCTCGCAGGCGGTCGAACCGAAGACCAAGGCCGACCAGGAAAAGATGGGCATCGCGCTCAATCGCCTGGCGCAGGAGGACCCGTCCTTCCGCGTGCACACGGACGAGGAGTCGGGCCAGACCATCATGTCCGGCATGGGCGAGCTGCACCTGGAGATTCTGGTGGACCGCATGCGGCGCGAGTTCAGCGTCGAGGCGACGGTGGGCAAGCCGCAGGTGGCCTACCGCGAAACCATCCAGAAGGCCGCCAGCGATGTCGAAGGCAAGTTCGTCAAGCAGTCCGGCGGACGGGGTCAGTACGGCCACGTGGTGCTGACCCTGGAACCGATGGAGCCGGGCAAGGGCTATCAGTTCGTCGACGCCATCAAGGGCGGCGTGGTGCCGCGCGAGTACATTCCGGCCGTCGACAAGGGCGTCCAGGAAACCTTGCGCAGTGGCGTGCTGGCCGGCTATCCGGTGGTCGACGTCAAGGTGACGTTGACTTTCGGTTCGTACCACGATGTCGACTCGAACGAAAACGCCTTCCGCATGGCGGGCTCGATGGCGTTCAAGGATGGCATGAAGCGGGCCGATCCGGTGCTGCTGGAGCCGATGATGCAGGTCGAGGTGGAAACGCCGGAAGAGTTCATGGGCAATGCCATGGGCGACCTGACGGCGCGGCGCGGCATGGTGCAGGGGATGGACGAGATTCCCGGCGGCGGAGGCAAGATCATCCGGGCGCTGGTGCCGCTGGCGGAAATGTTCGGCTACTCGACGACGTTGCGATCGCTCACGCAAGGGCGCGCAACGTACACGATGGAGTTCAAGCACTACGCGGCGGTGCCGAAGCACATCCTCGACCAGATCGCCGTATCGTCGAAGTCGCGGCATTAAAGCGGGAATATTCAAGCCTGGACAGCGGGCTTGAATAACAACGGAACCACGTAGGGCGGATTAGCGTAGCGTAATCCGCCATGCGTGCGTCCCGTTGACCCATGCATTAGCCGATGGCCAAGGCTAATCAAACACCTTCAACTTCAGCTGGATCGACAGCGCGCCGTATAAGCGGTCCTTGTACTTCGGCACAAAGGCGACATTGACCCCCACGCTTCTATATTCAAAGCTGGCGGTCGGTATCACGGCCGGGAACCAGCCGCCATCGCGCATCTTCGGATAGCCGTTAAACCCTCCCACCACCGCCCCCAGCCTCACCGGGCCGACTTTGAACGGCTGGTAATACACGCCGATATAGTTCGAATACGCGCGGTCGCTGTTATAAAAGCGCCCGGCGGTCGCCGACGCCACGGTCGAAAACCGATATTCCGCCCCTAAGCCCGGATTACTATCGTTCAAATCCTTATCGCGGTCGAAGTGATACGAGTAAAAGCCGCCATTAAGCCAAACCTCCTTCAGCGGCGCCGACTCGATGGTCTCGAAGGTGTCGGCCACGGCCGCTCCGGACAGGCAGGCCAGCAACGGCAGCAGCACGCTGGCCGCGATGGAACTACGCAAACGCTTGATCATCCGAAGCCTTCTTCAGTGTTGTTAAGGACGTTGGATTATAGCGAATCATTGCTTTCTTCTTGATCTGGATTAGAAGCAAAATTGGTCAAATCGTGACGCGCCAACCACGTTTTTCCGCATACACCGCCGCCAGCCAGAAGACGGCCGTGAAGCACGCCGCGAAAGCCAGCGACGCCGCCGCCGGCCCGAGCAGCGGCGCGATCGGCGTGCCGAACACATTTTGATAGAGCGGCGCCAGGACGCCGCTGTAGGCCAGCAGACAGGTAGCGATCCACGATCCGGCGTAGGCGGCGATGGCGTTAATGCCCATCGCGCGCCCTAGCGGCGGCCAGCCGCGCACGTCGATCAACTGATACGCAAGCGCGATGACCAGTATGCCGAAACCGCCCGTCCACAGGACGAATGACGACGTCCACAGTTGTTTGTTCAGCGGCAGCAGCAGCGACCACGCGCCGCCGACGGCCAGCGCGACGACGCCGCCTATGGCGAGCTGGCGAATCCGGCCGTCGCGCAGCCAGGCGCCCGCCCGCAAACCGAGGATGACCGTCGCCAGCGACGGCAAGGTGCTCAAGATGCCTTCGGGTTCGTGCGCCAGTCCCGTCGCCGCATCGTATTGATAGGACAGTGGGCCGAGCAGCGCGCTGTCGATGCGGTCGGCCAGATTCAGGTTCGGCTCCAGCGAACCGCCGGCGACCAGCATTCCCCAATACCCGAGCAGTATCGCGGCCAGGAAGGCCCACTGCGCCCGCGCGCCGCGCACGTAGATGGCGAGCAGGCCCGCCACCGCAAAGCAGATGCCGATCCGCTGCAGCACGCCGAGCAGGCGGAATGGCCGTCCATCCATCATCAGCGTTGAGATGGCGTTGAGGGCGAGACCGAGCAGGAAGATGCGCGCACCGCGCAGCAGCACCGCGCGCGCCAGGGCCTTGCGCGCGAGCGGACCGGCGTCGGCTTCCAGCTGCCGGCCCAGCGCCAGGTGCAGCGACACGCCGACGATCAGCAGGAACGTGGGAAAGATCAAGTCCGCCGGCGTGCAGCCATGCCAGTGGGCGTGCTCGAACCAGGGGTAGATGTTTGACCAGTCGCCGGCGTTGTTCACCAGGAGCATGGCGGCCACGGTCAGGCCGCGTACGGCGTCGATTGAGTTTATGCGCATGGATGTTTGTTAGAGTTGCAGTTTGATGTGCAGGCGGTTGAGGCCAGCGACCAGCGCCATGACGATCAGGGCGTAGACCACCGCCCAGAATAGTCCCGGCATGCCGGCGCCCAGCATGGAAGGAAAAGCCAGGTTCAGCGTCTCCATCAGCGAGAAGATGATGAAGGGCAGGATGTAGGTAAGCAGGGGATTGGCGGCGGCCGGGCGAAAAAACGCCACCCAGCCGCGCTGCTGTTTAACGTCCACCAGCCAGTACATCGCCGCGAACAGCAGCACGCAGATCGCCGCGCTGTACAGCGCCCAACTCGGGGTCGCGGCGATTTTCGATATCGTGAACCAGGGACGCAGCGCGAACGCCAACGCCGCCAGTGCCGCCGCGAACAACAGCGCCTTGCCGAAACGCTGCGCGCGCGGCCGGCCATCGCTGAAGAAGATCGTGGTTGTCAGCACGCCGCACAGCGCGATGGCGGTGTGGATCGCATTGCCGGACTGCGCGCCCAGCAGCTTCCACAGCGCCGAGGGCTGCGCCGCATTGGTGTTGAACACACAGTACCAGGCCACGCAGGCGAGGATCGTCAGCGCGATCGGCAGCGGACGCGCGCGCGTCAGTCGCCAGGCGATGGTCGCGTACAGGTACGCCCAGCCGATCAGCCCTAGTATGCCCCACCATTGCGGCGACAATCTCTCGGTGCCATCGGGCCCGCCGCGAAAAACCAGCGCCAGCGCGACAAGTCCCACGATGCCGGCCAGCCGCAGCGCGAGGACCAGCCGCTTGTTTTCGAAGCGGTAGACAGCCCATACGAGTATCGCGCAGGCGTAAAACAGCAGCGACCAAACGTGGATGGTCATCCCCATCGCCGCCTCGTTGTAGCCCGCTTCCGCGTTGACCATGAAGACGCCGAACACCAGCATGCCAGCGGCGCGGGCCAGCACGTGCCGCCATAACTTCCAGCCGTTATCGCCCGCCGCCTGGCGCTGCGCCATCGCGAACGGTATCGACATGCCGACAATGAATAGAAACGCCGGGAAGACCACGTCCGGAAAAGTCATGCCGTCGACACCGGCCGCCACATGCCCCATCCAAGGCGGCATCCCGCTCACGCCCGCCAGCGTGTTCACAAAGATCATGACCAGGATGGTGATGCCACGGAAGGCATCGATAGCGAGTACGCGCAAGATTTTGATCTTTCTATTTAGACACTCTAAGATTATCATCTATTTAATCTACGGGTCTATAATCTCGCCGCTAAAAACTCATTCGTGAACCTTATGATCTCTATTGCCCGCCTGCTGTCGATGATGCTTGTTTTGCCGTTGATGCTGGGAGGCTGCGGCGCGTCGATGAAGCAGCGCATAGAAGCTTGCAAGACCGGGGACTGGAACCAGATCGGCCGGACGGACGGCCTTGACGGCGCGCCGCCGACCTTCGCCGACCGCAAGGACTTCTGCGACGATCACGGCGACGACAAAAAGCCCGCTGGCTCCGATGCCGGCGCGCGCTACACGGCCGGCTGGGAGCAGGGCAACCGGGAGATGTGGTCGGCCGTCGGCGCCATCGACGGCGCCAAGGGATTGCAGCAATCGCAGTACGCGGTGCGGGCGGCCGGCGAAGAAGTTCGCAAGCGTAAAACGCCGCTAAATCAGGCGGCCTACGACGAGGGCTGGTTGAAGGGGAACTCCCAATATTGGGAAGACATCGGCAAGCGCGAAGGCGCCGAAGGCCTGCCGCTGACGAAGAAGGAGGACAGCCGGGCGCGTGCCGCCACCGCGCAATTGCGCTTCGACGAAGCGGCCTATACCAACGGCTGGCACGCCGGCAACCGCACCTTCTGGCAGGACGCCGGATTCACCGACGCGCGCAACGGCACGCCGGACAGCCGCTTCCGCGACCGCGCCGCAGCCGCTCGCGACGCCGGGGTGCAGGTGCAGGAGGACGTGTACCGCACCGCCTGGAATGCGGAGATCGTCAACTACTGGCGCAACCTCGGCGCGCAGGATGCCGTCAGCGGCAAGGAGTTCGGCACACGCGGCAAAGAGGCGCGTCAAAAAGGGTTGAAGGTGTTCGAATCCGAATACCGCAAGGCCTGGGAAAAGCGTCTTGACGACCACTGGCGCTCGGCGGGCCTGGAAGACGGCTATGGCAAACCGTTCATGCTGGAAG
The DNA here is from genome assembly GCF_979254035.1 of Duganella sp. AC237. Classification (NCBI taxonomy): domain Bacteria; kingdom Pseudomonadati; phylum Pseudomonadota; class Betaproteobacteria; order Burkholderiales; family Oxalobacteraceae; genus Duganella; species Duganella sp. AC237. Next base: position 3,413,083 of record NZ_CEEDEW010000003.1, read on the forward strand.
AGCGCATGGCCAGCGCCTCGCGCGACGGCGTGTTTGTCATCCCGTCGACGCGCGATGTCTACACCAAGGCGTGGGAAGAGCAGAACGCCAAATACTGCGTGCCGGAGAATGCCTTCGAACGCGGGCGCGCCAACACCGGCATGGCGGTGGAGGTATGCCGTGGCGAGCTGCGGAACCAGCTAAAGCGCGCCTACGTCAGCGGCCAGGATTTCGAAGTGGCGGCGATGAAACGCGCGCAGGCACTCAACGACGTCAACGATCTGGAAAGTCGCCTGTACGACGCCAACCGGCGCCTGGGTCGCCTTGAACGCGACATACGCGGCGCGCAGGACGCCAAGGACCGCCAAGTCAACGAAGAGAGCAAAAAACAAGACCGCCGCCGAGAGCAGGAGCGGCGCGAGCTGATCGACTACATCCGCCGCGTGGAGTGGCAGCTGGACGAAGCCCGCCGCTGGGTCGAACGGCACGACATGCAAATGCAGCGCCTGCGCCGCGAAATATACTGAGCCTCGCGTGATGCGACCTGGAGCGGAGCATGAGATGGATGCGGTGAAGAAGGGCTGCGATGAATGCTGCCTGTTTTGGCAACTCAATACCCTCGTCCGAGGGGCTGACTCTTAGGATAACTGATGAAAATAGCTATACCACTGAATTTTTTCATGGTGATCTTATTGTCGATCGCGCTCCCACAGCAAGCCAGCGCGCAGGGCGGTGGTTCTCGCGAACAGCTGCAACAGATGTTTGCGAACATTTCGAAGCAGACGAAATGGGACATGTCCCGGGATATGCTGTGGAGCTATTTCTTTACGAATCCTTCGCGACAGCCATTGGAAGCGGCGTCAAAAGATCTATCGCGCTTAGGCTATCGCGTCGTAAAAATCTACCTTTCGGACAAAAAGAGCCCCCTGGATGGCGATCTCTGGTGGCTGCAAGTTGAGCGCGTAGAGACACATTCCGTTGAAAGTCTGCTTCTGCGCAACGCGGCGCTTTCTTCCTTCGCAAGCAATCATGCTTTGGCCTCATACGATGGTATGGACGTCGGGCCTGCCCAGCAATGACTAGGATGAATACGAGTCCTGAACCAGCAATTTTCCGGCGGCCCTTGCCTGGAGACCAAGAACACGTTGCGTTTTCAAAGGCCTTGAATGCGCGCCGATGGACGCAGCCAGTGACTGGTTTCAGCGGCTGGCTGCGTAAAATTGAAGTGACAAACAGTGACCGCCGCCTGGGTGCTCACCGCTTTTATGCGTCGCGAGGATTTGCGACTGATTAAAAGTCCACCGTCGCTGACAGCACCGCCGTACGCGGCGAACCAAGCACCAGATACCCCGAACCCGGATAACCACCGGCCGACGCCCAGTAGCTCTTGTCCGCGACGTTATCGATTCGCGCGCGGAAGGTGACCTTGCGATCTGCGATGGTCGCGACATAACTCGCGCCGATATCCAAGCGGCTCCACGACGCCAGCTCCTGCTTGTTCGCGCCGTCGGCGTACTGCGACGACGTGTACAACGCCCGCGCGTTCAGGTTCAGGCCGCGCACGCCCGGCACATCCCATTCCGCGCCGATGTTTGCCTGCGTCTTCGGCACGCCAATCACGTCGTTGCCTTGATTGAGTCCGCCGGCGGTAACGCGCTGCTCGGCGTCGAGCAATGTCAGACCGCCCAACACACGCAGGCCGCTCGTCGGCACGCCAAACACGGTCATCTCCAGACCGCGATTGCGCTGTTCGCCGAAGACGCCGAAGATCCTGTTTTGCACATACGCCGATGGCTGCTTGGTGCTGAACACCGCCGCGCTGGCGCCCAGGGTGCCGACATCGTACTTCACGCCGATTTCCTTCTGCTTCGATACGTAAGGCGCGAAGGCCTGGCCGATATTGTCGACATCACCGGAAGCCACCGCACCTTGCTGCAGGCCCTCGGTGTAGTTCGCGTACAGCGACACCGCTTTCACCGGGCGGTAAACAATGCCGGCCATCGGCGTGTTTTTGCTTTGGTCGTAGTGCGACAGCGACACGCCGGAGTTGTAGTCGTAGCTGTCCGACTTGATGTTTTGGCGGCGCACACCAACCGTCAGCAGCACTTTATCGTCCAGCATGGACAGCGTGTCCGCCAGTGCGTAGCTGGACAGGATGGACTTGGCGGTCAGCTTCGGATCGCTCATGGAACCACCGACGAAGAAGTCGGCGACCGGCGCCGCGACATCGACCGGGTTGAAGATATTGGTCGCGAAGCCGGCGAAGTTACTGAACGCGTAGGCGTTGCGCGACTCAGTCCAGAAACCCGACGCGGTCGCGCTCAGGCTATGGCCGATGGCGCCGGTGCGCAGCTTGGTGCGCACGCCGATTTCACCGGTGCGCACGCTGTCATGGCGCACGTTGTCGAAGCGATACATGCTTGCCGCGCCGGCGGCGCTGCTGACGGTCGGCTCGGCGATGATGTTGGACTCGTCGCCGCTGCGCGCGCCCATCGCGGCCCACGCCACCGTGTCCTTGGCCAGATCGACTTCGCCGCGCAGCGTGCCGAAGGTGTCGCGCTCCTTCGAGTGCGTCCACTTCTGCGCCCAGTTGCTGTCGGAGTCCGGCGCGGAGGGCAGGGCCACGTCTTTGTTGACGGTCACGCTCGGACGCGCGCCTTGCAGATTGTGGTTCTGGTAGCCGGCATCGGCCGACAGGCGGAAGCCGCGTCCCTGGAAGTCCAGACCAACTGACGCCACCGACAACTCGCGCTTCTCGCCATCGATGGGCGTGTCGCCGTCGCGGCGCACCGCGTTGACGCGGATGCCGGTGTTGCCGTTCTCGCCGAAGCGGCGGCCGATGTCGACCGCGCCGTAACCCTGGCCGCCGCTATCGACACCGACCGTCAGCTGCGTCAGCGGGTTGTTGCTGGCGCGCTTGGGCAGCAGGTTGATCGAACCACCGACGCCGCCACCGCCCGGCGCCGCGCCGTTGATGAAAGAGTTCGCGCCGCGCAGCACTTCCACGCGTTCGAGCAATTCGGAGGCGACGAACTGGCGCGGCAGCAAACCGAACAAACCGTTATAGGCCAGATCATCCGAGTTGACCGGGAAGCCGCGAATGACATACAGCTCCTGGTAGTTGCCGAAGCCGCGCGCGACGCGCACCGACGGATCGTTCTGCAGCACGTCGGCGACGCTGCGCGCCTGCTGGTCCTGGATCACGGCCTGCGTGAAGTTCAGCGTATTAAACGGCGTATCCATCATGTCCACATTGCCGAGCAGGCCCAGACGGCCGCCGCGCGCGACCTGGCCGCCGGCGTAATCCTTGGTCAACCCTTCGGCGGACGCATCCGCCGAAGCGCTGATGACGACGGTCTGGATCTTGCCCTCGGCAGTATCGGCCGCTACCGAAGCAGTTTGACTCTGCGCGCCGGCGGCGCTGACCATAAGCATTGCGGCAAGCGCGAAAGGGGACAATTTCAGATGTGGAGTGTGCATGATTCGTTTAATTTTTGGTAAGTAAATGAGAGCGATTCTCAATTATAGCGCTGCGCGCCGCAGTTTCGCTACTAAATGAGAGTGATTTGCATTATCATTGTAATTTCCGGTTTGCCGACTCACTTTCATAATGACACCTGTTACCGTTCGCCGCTGGGCCTGGATTCATAAGTGGAGCAGCCTGGTCTGCACCGTGTTCATGCTGCTGCTGTGCCTGACCGGCTTGCCGCTGATCTACCACCACGAAATCGACCACCTGCTAGGCAACGCCATCGAGGCGCCCAAGATGGCGCCGGACACACCCAAAGCCGATCTCGACGCCGTTATCGCCGCCGCCAAGGCGCGCTATCCGAACAAGCTGGTGATGTACATGTCGCAGGAGGCGGACGAGCGCGAGATCTGGTACCTGACGATGGGCGACCATCCGACCGACGAGGGCTTCAAGTCGGTCGCCGTCGATGCGCGCACCGCCAAAGTGCTGGCCGAGCCGAGTTTCGAAGGCACCTTCCTGGGTGTGATGTTCCACCTGCACGTCGATTTATACGCCGGCCTGTGGGGCAAATTGTTCCTCGGCTTCATGGGGCTGCTGCTGGTGGTGGCGATCATTTCCGGCGTCGTGCTGTACGCGCCGTTCATGCGCAAGCTGCAATTCGGCGAGGTGCGGCGCGAGCGCGGTCCGCGCGTCAAATGGCTGGACCTGCACAATATGCTGGGCATCGTCACGCTCACGTGGGCGCTGGTGGTGGGCGCCACCGGCATGATCAACACCTGGGCCGATCTGCTGGTGAAGTACTGGCAAAGCACCGAAATGGCGGCGATGATTGCGCCGTATAAGAATATGCCGCTGCCGGGCAAGCTGGGTTCGATGCAAAAGGCGATGGACAACGCCGTTGCCGCCGAGCCGGGCATGCAGGTGGCCTTCGTCGCCTTTCCGGGCACCGCGTTCTCCAGCCCGCATCATTACGGCATCTTCATGCATGGCAGCGAGGCGCTGACGTCGCGCTTGTACAAGCCGGTGCTGATCGATGCGCAAACCAGCGAGATCACCGATCGCCGCGCGTTGCCGTGGTACCTGACGGCGCTGCTGGTGTCACAGCCGCTGCACTTCGGCGACTACGGCGGCGCGTGGATGCAGTTCCTGTGGGCGATGCTCGATATCGCCACCATCTTCGTGCTGGGCAGCGGGTTATATCTGTGGTTGAAGCGGGGCGTGCAGGCCAGGGCGCACGTGCGCAAAGAGGATGATGATGTTGTCGCGGAATTGCGCGAGCCCGCCTACGCCACCGATGGGGAGGCGCGATGAGCGCGAGTTCCTTCGGTCGCATGTGGGGAGCGCCCATCGCGCTGGCGATACTGACGGCGATCGGCCTGATTTCCGCGTTGCTGGGGGACGGCGTGTGGGATTACGTCTCCGCCGTCGCGCTCGGTGTTCCGACCATCGCTTGCGCATGGTACGGCTTGCGCCGCTAGACTGCGGCAAGCGTCCGGCCTCTACAGATGAGCTAGTTGTGTGCAGGCGACATGCCACGGAAATCCGGCTGTCCTGATCGCATTAAGTGTTTGTGCCGCAAGTCTTCGTGGTAACCTCGCTTTCATTGAAACCAGAGGGCAAACCAGGCGAAAGCCTCGGGACGCAAAGCTTCAGGCCTACAGCGCAGTCCGCGCCATGGCAGCTGGGCTACCGTCTAAGGACTACATTCCTTGCCGGCCTCTATCAATCTTATAGAGGCTAAACCATGTTGCAGAAGCAAGGCGCCGCTGCGCGCCGCACGTTTGTCACCCTGTCCACCGTAGTGATGGTTCCGTTGCTCGGCGCCGTGCTGAGCACGTCGGCGATCGCCCAGCCTTCGGAGCGGTCCCCGCAAGCCGAGCGCACCCGTTACATCATCGTCTTCAAGCCCGGCGCCGGCGCCGTGAAGCAGCACGCCGAGTCGTTGGCCAATGGTTCCGGCACCCGTCCGGACTTCGTCTACGAACACGCCGTCAAAGGCTTCACGGTGACGCTGCCGACCAAGTCGAGCGCCCACTACCTGGAAGCCATCCGCCGCCATCCGCTGGTGGAATCCATCGAGCCCGACATGGTTGTGACGCATACCCAAATCACGCAAACCAGCGCGCCGTGGGGATTGGACCGGTCCGACCAGCGCGCCTTGCCGCTCAATGGCGCCTACAGTTACGCGGCCAACGGCCAGGGCGTGCAAATCTATGTGCTGGACACCGGCGTGCGCGCCTCCCATGTCGACTTCGGCGGGCGCGTGCGCGCTGGCTATAGCGCGATTGCCGATGGCAATGGCACCAACGACTGCCACGGCCACGGCACCCACGTCGCCGCCACGGCGGCGGGCGCCACGTACGGCATCGCGAAAGGGGCAAGCATCGTGCCGGTGCGGGTGCTGGCCTGCGATGGGTCCGGCAGCATGAGCGGCGTGCTCGCCGGCCTGGATTGGGTGGCTGCCAACGGCGTACGTCCGGCCGTGGTCAACATGTCGCTCGGCGGCGGCATCTCCTCCACGCTGGACCGGGCCGTGGCCAATGTGGTGTCGCGCGGCATCAGCGTGGCGGTTGCCGCGGGCAATTCCAATGTGGATGCGTGCACCAGTTCGCCGGCCCGCGAGCCGTCGGCCATCACCGTCGGCGCCACCGGCAGCAACGATGCGCGTGCCTCCTACTCCAACCGGGGACGCTGCCTGGACATCTTTGCTCCCGGCTCGTCCATCACGTCGGCGGGCATCTCCAGCAATACGGCCGTGGCCACGATGAGCGGAACGTCGATGGCGTCGCCGCACGTGGCGGGCAGTGTCGCGTTGCTGCTCCAGGCCCAGCCAACGCTGATCCCGAGCCAGGTCGCTCAGCTGATCAAGTCGCGCGCCACCCCCAACAAGGTGTGGAACGCTGGCACCGGCTCGCCCAACCTGCTGCTCTACACGGGCACCGACATCGTCACGACCGGGCTGCCCCAGTAACGATGTCTGTGCAGGGGGGCTAGCGGTATGCCGCGCCGCACAAATTCGATCCGGTCAAGGTGGCGGTCCTGGCGGCCGCCCGGCATACCCTGGCCTTCACCTGACTCATTGCTCCATGTCCCGCCGTGCCAGGAACGCGTGTATCTGCGACACCACGGCGGCGCCTTCGCCGACGGCGGCGGCCACCCGCTTGGTCGAGTTGGCGCGCACGTCGCCGATGGCGAACACTCCCGGCACGCTGGTCTCCAGGCTGGCCTGGCGGCTTCCCAGCGCGCAGCCCGGCGCGTCGTAGCCGGTCAGGATGAAGCCTTTGGCGTCGACTTCCACGCCGCAGTCGCCCAGCCAGCCGGTATTCGGATCGGCGCCGATGAACAGGAACAGGCGGCGCACGTCGTAGTCGGTTTCGACGTCGTCGCGGTTGTCGCGCACGCGGACCTGCCGCAAGCCTTCCTCGCTGCTGCCTTCCAGTGCGACGATCTCGGAGTGCGTGTGCAGCACGATGTTCGGCGTCGCTTCGATCCGTTCGATCAGATAGCTCGACATCGTCGACGCCAGGCTGTCCTTCCTGACCAACATATGCACCCTGGACGCGAAGCCGGACAGGAACACCGCTGCCTGGCCGGCCGAATTGCCGCCGCCGACCAGGATCACTTCCTCGCTGGCGCACAGTTTGGCCTCCAACGGCGAGGCCCAGTAGTACACGCCCTTGCCCTCGAACTGCGTCAAGTTGGCCAGGGAAGGGCGGCGATAGCGCGCCCCGCATGACAGCACCACCGCGCGCGCTTGCAGCCGTTGCAGGCTGCCGCACATTTCCACCTCAAGCGGATAGCTGTCGCACACCAGTCGTCCGGCCGGCGCGGGGATCGCCAGTTCCACGCCGAATTTGCGCGACTGCACGTATGCGCGGCCAGCCAGCGCGCGGCCGGAGATCCCGGTCGGGAATCCGAGGTAATTTTCGATGCGGGCGCTGGCCGCGGCCTGGCCGCCGTAGGCGCGCGTCTCGAGCGCCAGCACCGACAAGCCCTCGGAAGCCGCATATACCGCCGTCGCCAGCCCGGCCGGCCCGGCGCCGACCACGATCACGTCCCACACCTGGTTGGAGTTCAGCTCCGGCAGGGTGCCCAGGCAGCGTCCCAGTTCGACCGTCGTGGGGTTTTTGCGCACACTGCCGTCGGGGCACACCACCAGCGGCATGTCCTCCGGCAGCGGGTGGTGGCGTTCGCATAGCGCGCGCGCCTGCTCGTCGGCCTGCGGGTCGAGCACCTTGTTGGGAATCCCGTTGCTGTTCAACCAGCCCTGCAGCGCGTGCATGCGCGGATGGCCCGGTGTTGCAATCAGGACGACGCCGCTGGCGCCGTTATCCATCAGTTCGACGCGCCGCAATATGAAGGCGCGCACGATCTTCTCGCCCAGTTCCGCCTCCGCCACCAGCAGCGCGCGCAGCGACTGCGTGGTCAGCACCAGCACTTCGACGGCGCCGATCGCGTGGCCGTTGACCAGCGATGGCGCGTTCGACAGCTGGCTCATTTCGCCGGCGAATTCGCCCGGCAGATGTTCGGTGATGACCGAGGTATTTCCCAATCCGTCATAGCGGCTGATGCGGATTTTCCCGGCCAGCAGAACGAACATGCCGAAGGTGCTGCGACCTGCCTCGAACAGCATCTCGCCGTCGCGGTAGCAGGCGCGCGCGCCGAAGCGTTCGATTCTGCGGATCTCGGACGCATCGAGTTTGGGGAGCGCCTGGCCGGCGCGGGATTTGAAGGTGTCGTAGGTCGTCATGATCACAGTTTAACGCGGTTGAATGCTGCACTGCCAGATTCTAAAGGAAGAGCGATTGGTGATCATCATTGTGATTCTTTGAGCGGGCGATGATTTTTATGCGCAAGCGACTACTAGAATGCGCTCACAAGCTGATCATAAAACTAAGGCCGGATCCCAAGGCCGAGACGACGGGAGACAAAAGTGAACACAACAATGAACACATCAGGTAAGCACTCGAAGCAAACCGGCAGCCGCACCACCCAGCGTGTCATCGTAGCCGCTGTGGCGTCGGCGGTCGCCTCCATCCTGGCCAGTAGCGGCGCGATGGCGCAATCGACCGACGCCGCCGCGCCAGCCTCCCAGCCCGCGGCCACGCCGCGCGCGCCGGACGACGTGGCGCCAGCCGTCGTCACCGTGGTCGGCACCCGTAAATCGGTGGCGTCGGCGATCGACCGCAAGATCCGCAACTCCACCGTCTCCGACTCGCTGGTGGCGGAGGACATCAACCAGTTCCCGGACAAGAACGTGGGCGAAGCGCTGTCGCGCATCACCGGCGTGCAGCTCACGCGCGATTTCGGCGAAGGCTCGCAAATCTCCATCCGGGGCGTCGAGCCGAATTTGAACCGGGTCGAGGTCAACGGCATGTCGGTGCTGGGCACCAATGGCGGCGCCGGTCGCGGCGCCGAGCTGCGCGAGCTGGCCTCAGAGTTGATCGCCTCGATCGACGTCTTCAAGGGTAGCACCGCCGACCTGACCGAGGGTGGCGTGGGCGGCACGGTGGTGATCACCACGCGCAAGCCGCTGGACTTCAAGAAGTTTACGATGGCCGGCACGCTCTCGGGCGAGCAGGCGTCGAGCCGTGGCGGCGTGCAGCCGCGCGCCAGCCTGCTGATCGCCGACCAGTTCCTCGACGGCCGCCTCGGCGTGATGGCCAACGTGGTGTATGACGACGTCCGCACCCGCAACGACTACACGCGCAACACCAGCTGGCGCTTCCTGCGCGACTGGGACTTCTCGCCCGAGAAGACCGTCACCTCGCTCGATCCGGCGGTGGCCGGCATTTCGCAAGCATCCGGTTGCTCGTCCACCGCATTGACACCGGCCCAGCGCACCGCTTGCAGCTCGCAATGGTACGATTACTCGCCGGGCGTGCCGCGTTACGGCATCTGGACCCGCGACCACAAACGCTCGTCGGCGGAGCTCACGGCGCAGTATAAATTCAGCAACGAGCTGAAAGCCTATGTAAGCTACCAGGGCAACAAGCAGGACCAGCGTCTCAACGATCGCAATTTCGGCACCGAGTTCGGCGCGGTCACCCGCCTGGCCAACGCCGGCGTGGCGCCAACCTACAGCGCCTCCGGCGTGCCCAGCGGCGGAAGCTGTGTCGCCGCGCCGACCACCTCGACGCCGGCGGGGATGACCGTCACCAACCACTATGTGACCGACTACACCGTCGGCAATTGCACCTACCTGGCCGGTATCGGCGCACAGGGCGCGTTCAGTACCTCGGCGCGCGACTTCGACCTGAAGATCGATTCGCGCTACGTGAGCACGGGCTTCACTTACAAAAACGGTCCGTTGGAGATCGAAGGTCTCGGTGGCACATCGCGCTCGAACTACCACAATGAGACCAACAGCATCGTATTGACGCAGAACGCGCCAGGGCTGAAGGTCTCGCTCGACAAACAGGGCATGCCGCACTTCACCTTCCCGCAAGGTTATTCGCCCGACGACAGCAGCTCCTACGTGCGCGCCGAGCTGCAATACCGGCCCTACGAAACCAAAAACGACGAAGACCAGGCCAAGCTGGATTTCAAGTACCGTCTGTCGACGCCATTCTTCAGCAAGGTCTGGTTCGGCGTTCAGGCGCGCAAGGCGTCGGCGCAGCAGTACAAAGGCGATCCGTATAAGTTCAGTAGCGGCGCCGATCTGGTGAGCACGGCGGACGACATCAACGTCGGCGGGGCTAATGCAAACCAGACCCTCACCTATGATCCGAACAACAAGACGGGCGTGATTCGCGCGCCCGATGTCATCAGCGCGGTCAACGCCCCCAGTTCGAGCGGCTACCTGAGCGCCGCGCAGATGGCGCAGCTGGTCGATGCCGTGCGCGGTCGCTCGCCGGGTACGTTCTTCGGCGGCTACGACAAGGTTGACAATATCCCGAGTGGTTGGCTGGCGCCGGTCTATAGCCAGGCGGCGCAATTCTTCAACCCGTCCAAGTTCAACTTCGACACCATTTACAACGGCTTGGGCACCGACGGCGCGATGCACCCGCAAGTGCCGGTGTATCGGGTCGAAGAGCGCATCAAGTCGGCCTATCTGCGCGTCGACTTCGACACCGAACTGTATGACCACCAGATATGGGGTAACGTCGGGGTCCGCTATACCGGCACGCGCGACAAGTCAACGGGTTCGCAGACGTACGGCGTGCGCATGGCTAATCCAAGCAGCGGAAGCGGCTACTCCGACTACCTGTTCGGCACCAACATCGCCACGCTCGAGAATACCTACCACGACTACCTGCCTAGCCTGAACGTCATGGGTTGGGTGGTGCCCGACAAGTTCATGGTGCGATTCGGCCTGTCCAAGGTCATGTCGCGGCCCAGTGTCGACCTGCTGGTGCCCAACGCCCGCTGCATCCGCAACAGCGGCCTGGCGGTGTTCGGCGGCGACGGCGACGACGATTGCACAGCCGGCAATCCGGATCTGAAGCCGTTCCGCGCCAAGAACACCGATTTGAGCTTCGAATATTATCCGAGCGCCGACAGCCAGGTGAGCGTTGGTTTGTTCAAGAAGGATATCGACAGCTACATCCTGGAGAAGCAAATCGTCAAACACGTGGACCTGTTTAAGAACGGTGAATATTTCGACGTCACGCAAGCGATCAATGGCAAGGGCGCCACCACCAAAGGCATCGAACTGACGGCGCGCACCGCCTTCACCTTCCTGCCTGGCTGGCTCGGTGGCTTCGGCGGCGACGCCAACTACACCCGCATGACGTACAAATATGCGGCGGGGACCGAGCGCTTGAACATCCTGGACGGCACGGTGCTGCCGTATGCCGGACTGTCGAAAAACAGCTACAACCTCGCGCTGTGGTATGACCTGGGCAAGGTCAACGCGCGTCTCGCCTATAACTACCGCGACCGTTTCTACACCGGTAGCAACGACGTTTCGGGCAATCCGAACTTCCAGGAGAAGACCGGTTTCCTCGACGCGAAGTTCCAATATCGCTACAATGACAACATCACGTTCTCCATCGAAGGCAAGAACTTGACGGACCAGGCCCAGACCACCGACGCCGGCGATACGTTCCGTGTGAACGAATTGGCGTGGTCCGGCCGCCGTTACTTTGTGAGTGTGTCGTTCAAAAACTGAGCGTTTAAAAACTAAGGGCATCCATGGCGCAAGCGTTTATTGCGCGCGGACTGAAAACGGCGGCCTGTATGGCCGCTGTTTTTTCGTTTGCGCTCGTCGCATCGGCGGCGGAACCGGTATTCAACAACCCGCTGGTCAAACAGCGGGCCGACCCGCAGGTCTCGCTGCACAGCGACGGCTATTACTACTTTACCGCCACGGCGCCGGAGTACGACCGCATCGAGCTGCGGCGCGCCCGCTCGCTCAACGACCTTGGATCGGCCGAGGCCAAGGTGGTGTGGCGCAAGCACGCAAGCGGCATCATGGGTGCGCACATCTGGGCGCCGGAAATGCACCACATCGACGGCAAATGGTATATCTACTTCACCGCAGGCAGCGCCGAGAAGATTTGGGAGATCCGCCTGTACGTGCTGGAAAACAGCTCGCCCAATCCCCTGGAGGGCGAATGGAAGGAGCTAGGGCAGCTCAAGACGGGCTGGGAGTCGTTCTCTCTGGACGCCACCACGTTCGCCATGGGCGGCAAACGCTATTTGCTGTGGACGCAGGTGGCCCCGGAATCGACCACGCACGCCACCAACATCTACATCGCCGCGATGGATACGCCGTCGTCGATCAAAGGCCCTGCGGTGATGCTGACAAAGCCCGAGTATGACTGGGAAAAGGTCAAGCACGCGGTCAATGAAGCGCCGGCGGTGCTGGTCAAGAATGGCAAGGTGTTTGTCAGCTATTCGGCCAGCGCGACGGATGCGAACTATGCGCTTGGCTTGTTGACGGCGCCGGCGGGAGGAGATCTACTGAAGCCCGGCACCTGGAGCAAATCGCCGAAGCCGGTGTTTGTCAGCAGCGAGGCGAATGGCCAGTATGGGCCGGGGCACAACTCGTTCACGACCACGCCGGACGGCAAAACGGATATCCTGGTCTACCACGCGCGCAACTACCGTGACATCGTCGGCGATCCGCTGAATGACCAGAACCGCCACACGCGCGCGCAGGTGCTGCACTGGAACGCGGACGGCACGCCGAATTTCGGTCAACCGGTAGCCGACAAACGTGATTGACAACGGAGACACGTAGGGCGGATTAGGCGGAACGCCGTAATCCGCCGTGCATGCGCCGCCAACGGAGCATGCGTGGCGGATTACGCTGCGCTAATCCGCCCTACGTGTTTCCACGAGGGATAGCCAGCGCTCCTTATATTCGCCCCAGCCATCGATCTTCAATTGCTCCGCCGTCGTACTCCGCACGGCCGCCGTGCTGCCCCAGTGATGCAGCATCCAGCCGCCGCAGGTGGTCCCGCTGGTGTCATCCGTGCTGCTGATCTGCTGCCGCGGGCGCAACGCCGCCAGCAACGGCGCAAACCACGGATTCCCCGTGTAGCTGCCTTCGACCACCACCGCGCCGTCCGCGCCCAACTGCTCCAGGCAGTAGTCGCTCATCAAAACACAATATAGCGTGGCAAGCGCGTAACGCTGCCGGTTGTCCTGCGGCGCCGTCCCGAGAATTTCGCCAGCCCGGCCCGCGAAAGGACCGCCGGCCTTCGAGTAGCAGGGCAGCGCCATCGTCTGCCGCTCGATCAGCAAACGGAAATCCTCCATCCCGCAGACCTCCAGCTCCGCCCCCGCCAACGCCCCGAACTCACGCCCACCCATAAAACGCATGCATGCCACGGCCTGGCCCATCGCGTTGCTGTTGGCGAGCATGTCGGCCGCCTCGCGCAAACCTTCCAGCGGCTTGCCCGGCGCGGCGGCGATCACCCAGGTTCCGGTGGACAGCACCGCCGGCGTGTCGCCCTCGCCACCATCCGCGCGCGCGAAATGCCGCAGCAGCGACGCATTGCTGTCATGGATGCCGCACAAGACCCTGCACCCGGACGGCAAGCCCGTTTGCCGCGCCAGCTCCGCCTTCAGGTTACCGAGCGGCGCCCACGCCGGCTGCAGCGGCGGGAACAAATCGTTCCATCCCAGGCGCTCGACCAGCGACGAATACTGCTGGCGCGCCGGCTGCCACAGGTCGGTGTGACAACCCAGCGACGTGACCTCGCTGGCCGCCACGCCGCTCAAACGCCACGCCCAATACTGCGGATACATCAGGATATGGCGCGCGCGGCGGAACTCCTCGGGAAAGGCCTGCGCCTGCCAGGCCAGCTGCCTTCCGAGATTCAGGCCGGCCGGCAGCCGCGGCGAGTAGGTCGCGGAATAGGGCGGCCGCTGGCCGGCATAGCGCGCTCCCTGCTCGCCAGGCATCTCGAACTCGTAGTCGAGCACCGGCAGCACCAGTCCCTCGTCATCGACCAGCGCCGCCGTGGCGCCGTGCGTCACGCTGACGATGGCGCCGACATGCGCCAGCGCCGAAAACTGCTGCATCCCGTCCAGCATCCAGCTCCAGATGCGGTCCGTGTCGTGGTGCGGATACGGCGAGCAATTGCGTATCGTATTCGGACTGCGGCGTTCCGCCAGGACCGCGCCGTCGACATCGATGAGCACCAGCTTGACGTTGGTTTTTCCGATATCGAGGACGATGGTGGCTTCGATCGAAGAACTCATTTGGCGGTCTTCCGGCCGCGCAGCAGACGTGGCAGGGCGATGGTCGCCAGTAGCAGGATACCGACGACGATGGTCATGTAGATGCCCGGGATATTCGCCAGCGACAGGCCGTAAGTGACGGTGCCCAGGGTCAGGACGGCCAGCACCACGCCGCCGATGGTGCCGGTGCCTCCGGCGATGCCGACCCCGCCCAGGATGACCATCGTGATCACTTCCAGCTCCCAGCCCATGGCGATATTCGGGCGCGTGCTGCCGATGCGTCCCGTCAGCAGGTAGGCAGCCAAGCCGGCCATGGCGCCGGTCAGCATGAACAGCACCAGGCGATAGCGGTCGACGGCGATGCCGGAGAAGCGCGCCGCGACCGGGTTGTTGCCGATGGCGTAGATGCGGCGGCCGCACGTCGTCGCGTGCAGCACGAACGCGAACAGGCCTGCGAACAGCAGCAGGATGATGAATTCACGCGGGATGAAGCCGAAGAAGTAGCCCTGGCCCCAATCGGCCATCACCTGCGGGTAGCCGGTGAAGGCCTTATCGCCCAGCACCACGCTGGCCAAGCCACGGAACAGCGAAACGGTACCGATCGTGACGACGATCGACGGCAGGCGGTAGCGCGTGACCATGATGCCATTGAGCCAGCCGCAGGCCGTGCCGGTGGCCAGCGCGATCGGCAGCAGCAGCTCCGGCGCAATGCCGTTGGCGTGTGCCAGGCCGATTGACACCGACGACAGCGCCAGGATGCCGGACACGGAAATGTCGATCTCGCGGCAGATGATCAGCAACGCCATCGGCAGCGCGATCAGCGCCTTTTCGCTGAAGTTGAAGGTGCCGTCGGCCAGGTTGTACAAGTCGAGGAAGTGCGGCAGCATGATGGCGTTGGCGGCGAAGGCGGCCACCAGCAGCAGCGCAAGCAGGGCTTCCCAACTTGCGAGCAGGGCGCCCAGGCGGAAGCCCGGACGGTCGGCGATGATGTAGCGGGAGGCGCCGGCTTTTTCAGGCGCGTCGGTGGAATTGGACATCACGGTACTCGTAGTCACGCAGCGCTCCCGGTTGCGTTGGATTTGTTCAGGTGCATCGGCAGGATTTGCCGGCCGATAGGTCTGCCGCCACGGGCGTTGATCAGCACCGCCGTCAGGATCACGACGCCGGTCAGCGCGCTTTGCCAGAAGGGCGACACCTTCACCACCGGCAGCGCGTTGCCGATCACGGCGAGGAACAAGCCGCCCAGCATCGCGCCGGCCACACTGCCGCTGCCGCCGGCGATGCTGATGCCGCCGATGACGCACGCCGCGATGACGGTGAATTCAAAGCCGTAGGCGATCTCGGTGTAGGCGACCGCATAGCGCGCCACCCACAGGTAGCCGCATAAGCCGGCCATTGCTCCGGACAGCCCGTAAGTCCACATCAAACGGCTGGCGATGGGAATGCCGACGTAGCGGGCCGAAAACGGCTCGTTGCCGATGGCGTACAGGTCGCGGCCGAAGCGGCTGTGCTTTGCGACGTACCAAGCCGCCAGCACGGTTAGCGCCGCGATCCACACCAGATGCGTGACGCCGAACAGGCGCGCCAGCGGGAAGGCGATGAAATCGGCCGGCATCTGGTGCGAGGAGACCCAGGCGCCGCCGGACAGCACGAACACCAGGCCGCGATAGACGCTCATCGTACCCAGGGTGACGACAATCGGCGCCAGATCGAGATAGCCGATCAGGTAACCGTTGATCAAACCAAGCAGCAGCCCGATCGCCACCGCCGCCAGCATCACCAGCGGCAGCGGCAGTTCCGGGAAGCGCGACGCCAGCAGCGCCGACATCATGCCCGCCAGCGCCAGGCTGGAAGCGACCGACAGATCGACGCCGCGTGTGACGATGACCAGCATCTGCGTCAGCGCCAGCATGATCAGCAAGGTGCTGTCGGTGAGCAGGTTGGCCAGGCTGGAGCCTGTGACAAACACCGGCGCCCGCGTGCCCACCAATATAATCAGTGCGACGGTGCACAGCGCAAGCTGAACTTCGCGCATTTTCAGCAACGCCTTCATACGCATTCCTCCACTGGAAGCGCGCAGCCCGAGGCGGCGGCCACGATATTTTCCGGCGTGGCGTCGGCGCGGTTATATATATGTTCGATGCGGCCCTGGTGCATGACGACGATGCGGTCGGCCAGGCCCATGACCTCCGGCAGTTCGGACGACACCAGGATCACAGACAGCCCCTTGCTCACCAACTCGCCGATAAACCGGTGCACGGCGGCCTTGGAGCCGATGTCGATGCCCTTGGTCGGCTCGTCCAGGATGATCACTTTGGGATTGGTCGCCAGCCATTTTCCCAGCACGACCTTCTGCTGGTTGCCGCCGGAGAGTTCGGAAACGTTCTGCGTCAAGTGCGCCGCTTTCAGCTCCAGCTGTTCGGCGTAGTGGCGCGCGATCGCGGTCTCCTGCGCGCGCCGTCCGCGCAGGAAGAAGCCGACCTTCGACAGGATCGGCAGCGTGATGTTCTGCAGGATGGGCAGCGACAAATGGGCGCCCTGGTGCTGGCGGTCTTCCGGCACATAGGCGATGCCGTGCCTGATGGCGTCGGACGCGCAGGTGACGCAAATCTCCTTGCCATCGAGCCTGACCGTTCCGCGCGCGGCGGTGCTCAATC
This sequence comes from Duganella sp. AC237, assembly GCF_979254035.1. Taxonomy (NCBI): domain Bacteria; kingdom Pseudomonadati; phylum Pseudomonadota; class Betaproteobacteria; order Burkholderiales; family Oxalobacteraceae; genus Duganella; species Duganella sp. AC237. The sequence goes on from NZ_CEEDEW010000003.1 coordinate 3,429,826, forward strand.
CAAAGATCGCGTGCATGACCTCCGAGCGGCCGGCGCCGACCAGTCCATAGAAGCCGAGGATTTCCCCACGCCGCAAGGAGAAACTGACGTCGTCGAATTCGGTCGGATGGCAGAGGTTTTTCACTTCGAGCAGCACCTCGCCCGGCGTGACCTTCGCCTTCGGGTAGGCTTGCTTGACGGTGCGGCCCACCATCAGCGCCACCAGATCCTGCTCGGTGACGTCGGCGATCGCGCCTTCTGCGATGAACTGGCCGTCGCGCAGCACCGTGTAGCGGTCCGCGACGGCGAAGATCTCGTCGAATTTGTGGGTGATGAAAATGATCGCCGTGCCTGCAGCGCGCAGCTGGCCGATAATGCGATACAGTTCGTGGATCTCGCGCTGCGACAGCGACGCAGTCGGTTCGTCCAGGATCACCACCCGCGCATCCTGCGACAACGCGCGGGCGATTTCGACGAAGTGGCGCTGGGCCACGCTCAAATCCTTGACGCGGGCGCGCACCGGCAGGTTGACCTCCAGGCGCGCGAACAGCTTCTCGGCCTCCGCCTCGATCTTGCTCCAGTCGATGCGGCCCGATGCACCCTTGCACGGCTGGCGGCCGACGTAGATATTCTCCGCCACGGTCAGCTCGTCGAACATCACGGTTTCCTGGTGCACCGCGGTGACGCCGGCGCGCATCGCGTCCTGCGCGTTGGCGAATTTGACCGGTCGGCCGGCCAGTTCGATCGAACCTTCGTCCGGCCGGTAGATACCGGTCAGGGTTTTGACCAATGTCGATTTGCCGGCGCCGTTCTCTCCGATCAGCGCCATGACTTCACCCGCGCGCACCGACAGCGCCACGTTGTTCAACGCGACGATGCCGGCAAAGCGCTTGCAGATCCCGGTCAATTGCAGGACCGGGGTTGTATTATTATTCATGGGACTCCAGCTCAGAAGATCTTGGAGAACTTGTCGACGTTCCCTTTGTCGTAGGTGAATGGCGGCGCCATCGCGCCTTCACCGTTGGCGTCCAATGCGATGCTGCCCATGCGGCCGGCCGAGACGCTGCCACCCGGCTTGGCGGTGGGCTGGCCCTTGACGAAGTCGTAGGCGGCGTAAGTGGCGGCGTAACCGAGGTCGATCGGATTCCAGATCGCGAACTCGCGCACCGCGCCGCTCTTGACGTGGCCCGCCATCTCGGACGGCAGTCCCAAACCGGTGACGAACACCTTGCCGACCAGGTTTTCGTCGACCACCGCCTTGCTGGCGGCGTTGATTCCCACCGTGGTCGGGGCGATGATCGCCTTCAGCTTCGGATTGCTGCGCAACAGGCCGATCGCCTCGCGGTAGCTCTTGTCGGACTGGTCGTCGCCGTAGACGGTGGCCACCAGCTTCATGTTGCTGTACTCGGGCTTCTCCAGCGTCTTCCTCATCACGCCGATCCAGATATTCTGGTTGGTCGCCTGCGCCGACGCCGACAGGATCGCGATCTCACCTTTGCCGCCGATGGCGTCGGACGCCATCTGGATCTGCTTCAAACCGATCATCTCCGGGTTGGAGGGATTCAGCTGCATCAAGCGGCCGTCCGGCGCCAGCCCGCTGTCGAACGAAATCACCTTGATCCCGCGCGCCATGGCCTTTTTGGTGATCGGCACCAGCGCGTTGGGATCGTTGGCCGAGATGACGATGGCGTCGACCTTCTGGCTGATCAGCGAGTTGATGATTTCGATCTGGCCCTCGGCGCTCGGCGTGGTCGGCCCGGTGTAGATGATCTCCACATTTTTCAGCTCCTTTGCCGCGTCCTTGGCGCCGGTGTGGGCGGCGTCGAAGAAGCCGTTGCCCAGGCTCTTGACGACCATCGCGATGCGCATGTTGTCACTTTTCTTCTCGCCGCAGCCGGCGATCGCCGTGAGCAGGCCGGCGGCAACGGCCGCCAATACGATCTTCCTGCGCTTCAATGCGATACCTCCGATTGGTACATCGCGGCCGACTGATAGTCGAACGGTGGATTGAACTGGCTGGCGTTGTGCTGGGCGGGTATCGCTTCCGGCTCCACGGTGACCACGCGCACGCCCGATTGCTCGAGCAGCTGCACCGCCGAATCGGAGGCGTAGGTGTCGGTGATGACGGTCGATACGCGGTTCAAGCCGCACAGGATCAGGCCCGCCTTCTTGGCGAACTTGGAGCTGTCGACCAAAACGATCAGTTCTTCCGCCTGCGAGATCAGGCGCTTCTCGGCCTGGATCAGCAGCGGGTCGGCCTCCATCAGGCCAAGCAGCGACAGGCCGTAGACGCTCATGAACATCTTGGCCGCGTAGTGGTGCTGGGTGATGTCGTTGTCGAAGGGGCTGAGGATGACGTTCTGCTCGCGATAGACCTTGCCGCCGGGGACAATGATCTCGTTCTCGCTCGATACGAGCAGGCGTTCGGCCATCAGGAAGGAGTTGGTGAGGATCTTGAGGTGCTGGTCGACCAGGAATTCGGCCATCATGAAGGTGGTGGTGCCGCCGTTGATGATGATCGTTTCACCTTCGCTGCACATGCCGGCGGCGTGGCGCGCGATGGCGCGTTTGCGCTCGGCGTAGCACTGGATATTGTGCTGGAAGGTCTCGCTGGTGAGGGTGAAGCTGCGCTTTTTCTGCTCCAGGTTCGCGGCGCCGCCACGGGTGCGGGTGAGCAGACTGCGGGCGGCGAGCCAGCTGATGTCGCGTCGCACGGTGGCGGGGGAGGCGCTGAGCCAGTCGACCAACTGCGGCACGCTGGCCGTATTATGTTCGGCGAGCAACTTCAGCAAACGTTTACGGCGTTTGTGATTTACCATTCCTGTCTCCTTTTATTTGGCGCTTACTACCGTCGCTGCCACAGTTTTCTGGGGGACCGATCCGGTGTGCGCCTTTATTAATTACTAAGACTAAACATTTCAAAATCTTACGTCAATCATTAGTCGATCAAATATTTGATTGTTTCGATATCGTTTTCGTGAACTGATCAAGTTCTGATCATCGATATGATTATTTCCTACTTGGTCATCAACTTGAGCGCTGGCGCATTGACACCCATGCGCCGCTGATTTCTACTGGTTACAGTTGCCAAAAGCGGCATGAACGAAAACTAAACGCACAATCAAACAACGGAGATCAGTAAATGAATTTGACTCAGCAGCAGGCCCCGATCACTTCTCTGTGGGACGACAAAGCTGCGGCAGCCATGAGCGAGCCGGAGCTGTTGCTATACCGTTCGAACCTGCTTGGCTCGGACCTGCGCATCACCAATTTCGGCGGCGGTAATACCTCGGCCAAGGTGATGATGGCCGACCCGCTCAGTGGCGAGCAAGTGGAGGTGCTGTGGGTGAAGGGCTCCGGCGGCGACCTTGGCAGCATCAAGCTTGACGGTTTTTCGACGCTGTACATGGATAAGCTCAACGCCTTGAAGGGGCGCTATCGCGGCCTGGCGCTGGAAGACGAGATGGTGGCCTATCTGCCGCATTGCACGTTCAATCTGAATCCGCGCGCCGCCAGCATCGACACGCCGCTGCACGCCTATATCGCCCGCAAGCACGTCGACCACATGCACCCGGACGCGGTGATCGCCATCGCCGCCTGCGCCGGCAGCCAGGCGCTGACGCAAAAAATCTTCGAGGGCGAGTTGGGATGGCTGCCATGGCAGCGTCCAGGCTACGACCTTGGCCTGAAACTGGAACAGGTGTCGAAGGCGCAGCCCAACCTGAAGGGCATCATCCTCGAAGGCCACGGCCTGTTCACCTGGGGCGACACCGCCAAGTCCTGCTACGAGACCACGCTGGCGATCATCAAGCGCGCGGAGGAGTGGCTGGCCGCCAATTCGAAGCAGCCTTCGTTCGGCGGCCAGGCCATTGAGCCGCTGCCGTCCGAAGAGCGTAGCGCCCTGGCGGCCAAATTGATGCCGCTGTTGCGCGGTAAAATCAGCCGCGACGAATACAAGCTCGGTCACTTCGACGATAGCGCCGCCGTGCTGGAATTCGTCTGCAGCCGCGATCTGCAACCGCTGGCGGCCTTGGGCACCTCGTGCCCCGACCACTTCCTGCGCACCAAAATCCGTCCGTTCGTGATCGACTTCGACCCGCTCAAGCCGGACTTCGACAAGCTGGTCGCCGGCCTGGATCAGGCGCTGGAAGAGTACCGCGCCGGCTATGTGGCCTACTACGAGCGCTGCAAGCACGATAACAGCCCGGCCGTTCGCGACGCCAATCCGATCATCTACCTGATTCCTGGCGTCGGCATGCTGTCGTTCGCCAAGGACAAAGCCACCGCGCGCATCGCCGGCGAGTTCTATGTCAACGCGATCAACGTGATGCGCGGCGCGAACGGCGTCGACACCTATGTCGGCCTGCCGGAACAGGAAGCCTTCGACATCGAATACTGGCTGCTGGAAGAAGCGAAGCTGCAGCGCATGCCTAAGCCTAAGAGCCTGGCCGGGCGCATCGCGCTGGTCACCGGCGGCGCCGGCGGCATCGGCCAGGCGGTCGCCAAGCAGCTGCTGCAGGAAGGAGCTTGCGTGATGTTGACCGACATCGATCCGGAAGCGCTGTCGCAGGCGCACGCCGATCTGGTGAAGTCGGCCGGCAAGGATAGCGTGGGCAGCATCGTCGCCAACATCACCAGCGAAGACGCGGTGGAAAGCGTGCTGCAGGCGGCCGCGCTGCGTTTCGGCGGCGTCGATCTGCTGATCTCCAACGCCGGCATCGCCTCGTCGGCGCCGCTGGAGGACACCACCCTGGAAATCTGGCAGCGCAACCAGGACATCCTTGTGACCGGCTACTTCCTGGCCAGCCGCGCCGCCTTCCGCATCATGAAGCAGCAGGGACTCGGCGGTAGCATGGTCTTCGTCGCCAGCAAAAACGGCCTGGTGGCATCGGCCGGCGCTTCCGCCTATTGCACCGCCAAGGCTGCGGAAATCCACCTGGCGCGCTGCATCGCGCTGGAAGGCGCACCGCACGGCATCCGCGTCAACGTCGTCAATCCGGACGCGGTCATCAAGGGCTCGCGCATCTGGGACGGCAAGTGGAAGCAGGAACGCGCCCAGTCGAATAAAATCGAGGCCGACGACGTCGAGAAATTCTACCGTGACCGCAGCATGCTGAAACTGAGCGTTCTGCCGGAGGATATCGCCGAAGCGGTGTACTTCCTGGCGAGCGACAAAGCCGGCAAGAGCACTGGTAACATTCTCAACGTCGATGCCGGCAACGCCGCTGCGTTCACGCGCTAAGCCACACACTATAAAAATAACGAAGGAGACCTTATGAGCATCATCGACAGCGGCCGCGTGGCCGAACACAACGCCAAGCTGCGCGCCAATCTGGACGAGGACTACGCGGCGCTGGGCGGCATGCTGGCCCGCCGTGGCCAGGATATCGAGAAGCTGACCGCGCAAGCGCAGAAGTTCGCTGTGGCCTTGCCAAGTTGGGGCGCCGGCACCGGCGGCACGCGCTTCGCCCGTTTTCCGGGAAAGGGCGAGCCGCGCAACGTGGTCGAAAAGCTGGAAGACTGCGCCGTCATCCACCAGCTGACCTGCGCGACGCCCGGGGTGTCGCTGCACTTCCCCTGGGATAAAACCTCGGACCCGTCGGCGCTGCGCCAGCAGGCCGAGAGCCACGGCCTGTATTTCGACGCCGTCAATTCGAACACCTTCCAGGACCAGGTGGGCCAGGAGCACACCTACAAATACGGCAGCATGACGGCGCACAGCGCTGCCACGCGCGCCCAGGCGGTCGAGCATAATATCGAATGTATCGAGTTGGGCCGGGCGCTGGGATCGAAGGCGTTGACCGTATGGGTGGGCGATGGCGCCAACTTCCCGGGCCAGCACAATCTGCGCGGTGCGTTGGAGCGCTATCTGGACAGCGCGCGCGGCATCTACGCCGCGCTGCCGGCCGACTGGAATATGTTTATCGAACATAAGCTGTTCGAACCGGCGTTCTACGCCACCACCATCGCCGACTGGGGCACCAGTTTCGCCTGCGCGCAAACCTTGGGCGAGAAGGCGAAATGCCTGGTCGACCTGGGCCACCATGCGCCGAACACCAACATCGAGATGATCGTCGCGCGGCTGGCGCAGTTCGGCAAGCTGGGTGGCTTCCACTTCAATGACAGCAAATACGGCGACGACGATCTGGATTCGGGCAGCATCAATCCGTTCCAGCTGTTCCTGGTCTTCAACGAGCTGGCCGACGCCGCCGAACGCGAAGGCGCTTCGTTCGCGCCGGCCTACATGCTGGACCAGTCGCACAATGTGACCGATCCGATCGAAAGCCTGATGAACAGCGCTGTCGAAGTGCAGCGCGCTTTCGTCCAGGCCAACCTGGTCGATCGCGTGGCCTTGCGCCAGTATCAGGAAGCCAATGACGCGCTGCAGTCGGCACAAACGCTCAAGCACGCTTACCGCACAGACGTCAGCGCGATTCTGGCGATGGCGCGGCTGCGGTCCGGCGGCGCGATCGATCCGGTGGCGTTCTATCGGTCAAGCGGTTATCGCAGCCAGGCGGCGGAACGCCGGCCGGCCAAGGCGGGCGCCAGCAGCAGCGGTATCGTCTAAGCGGTGGCCCCGACAACCAAGGGGCTGCGCGATCAGCGCCGCCCCGCGACGCCTGCAGCAAGGGCGGTTTGTGCCGCGTTGGCGTGGCTGTGTAGCGGCTTGGCCGCCGCACAGGTTCCGGTGCTGTCGGACCGCCTCGCCGATGTCGCCGCCCATGTGGCCAATCCGCCGTCGGACGCCCGTCCTTTGGTGCGGTGGTGGTGGTTTGGCCCGGCCGTGGTGCAATCGGAGCTTGAGCGCGAGCTGCTGGCGATGAAGGCCGGCGGCTTCGGCGGCGTGGAGATCCAGCCGGTATATCCGATGGAGCTGGACGACCCCGCGCGCGGCATTCGCAATGTTCCCTATTTGTCGGCCGATTTCCTCGATTCGGTCAGCTTCGTCAACCGCAAGGCGCTCGCCGAAGGCATGCGCGTCGATATCACATTGGCCAGCGGCTGGCCATATGGCGGTCCGAATGTTCCGGTCACCGAATCGGCGGGGCGCCTGCGCGTCGCCGTGGCGGAAGTGGCGCCCGGCGCGGCCAGTGTCGCGCTGCCGTCCATCATGAGCGGCGAGAAGCTGCTGGCCGCCTTCGTCGGCACGGGCAGCGCCAGGCAGTATGACGCAGCCGCGTTGAAACTGGCGGAGCTGCCTGCGGCCGCCGGCACCGGACGCGCCGCCGTGGCCCCCGCTGCCGATGCGCGCGTGATGGTGTTCTACATCGCCAGCCGCACGGGCCAGCAGGTCAAGCGCGCCGCGCTCGGCGCGGAAGGCTTCGTACTGGACCATCTGAGCCGCAAGGCCATCGATCATCATTTGAATGTCGTCGCCGAACCGCTGCTCAAGGCGTTCGGCGACCAGCCGCCGTATGCGGTGTTCTCGGATAGTCTTGAAGTCTACGGCACCGACTGGACCGACGATTTTCTCGAAGAGTTCGAGCGTCGGCGCGGCTATGACCTCAAGCCGCATCTGCCGGCGATCCACAGCGGCGCCGGGCCGGATGCGGGCGCGCTGCGCCACGACTGGGTGCAGACGCAAACGGAATTGGTCAACGAGCGCTATCTGACGCCGCTCAACGACTGGGCGAAGGCGCACAAAACGCAGTTCCGCTCCCAGACCTATGGCGAGCCTGCGGTATCCATGTCGAGCAACCGCCTGGTGGCGCTGCCGGAAGGCGAAGGACCGCAGTTCCGCACCTTCTCTTTCACCCGTCTGGCGACATCGGCGGGGCACCTGTACGACAAGCCGGTGATCTCGGCCGAGACCTGGACCTGGCTGCACTCGCCGGCCTTCAGCGCAACGCCGCTGGATATGAAGGCGGAGGCCGACCGCATGCTGCTTCAAGGCGTGAATCTGTTCGTCGGTCACGGCTGGCCTTACACACCACCCGGGTCGCCGGAGCCGGGCTACGCGTTTTATGCGGCCGCCGTCTTCAACGACCACCAGCCCTGGTGGAACGTCATGCCGGACGTGACCTCGTATCTGAGCCGCACCAGCTATCTGATGCGCCAGGGACGTCCGGCCAACGATGTCGCGGTGCTGCTGCCGAACGACGACGTCTACGCGTCGATGACGCCGGGTAAAGTCTCGCTGTCGGCGGAGATGCACAAGCACGTGACGCCGGAACTGACGGAGCAGATCCTCGATGCCGGCCACAATCTGGACTACGTCGATGCGGAATCGATTGTGGCGCTGGGCGTCAGCCATCCGGTGCTGGTGATGCCGCATGTAACGCGCCTGTCGCTCGAAGTAATGGCCAAGCTGGCGGATTACGTGCGCGGGGGTGGCAAGATCATCGCCGTTGGCGGCTTGCCATCGATGGCGCCCGGCTTTGCCGATGCGCAGCGGGTCACGTCACGGGTTGTGGCGGCATCGAACGCCTTGAAAGACAAAAGCGGCGTGACGCTGGTGGCAGACGACGCGGCGGTCGGCGCGGCGCTCGCGAAGGCGCTGACGCCGGACCTGAAACTGGCGTCGCAGTCGGCCGATGTCGGTTTTATCCGCCGCAAGCTGGCCGATGGCGATATCTACTTCATCGCCAATACCAGCAATCGCGAAGTTCGAACCACCGCCAGGCTTCGCGCCACGCGCAAATCCGCAGTATGGTGGAATCCGCATGACGGCTCGGCCAGTCCCGCCAAGGTGACGCCGGCGCTGGAGCTGTTTCTGGCGCCCTATGAATCGCGGATTCTGGTTCTGGGTGACGGTGATGCCGCCGGCACGCCCGCCATTTCCAAACCAGCGGCAGTCCTTGCGGACCTTGGCCGCGACTGGCAAGTACGATTCCCGGGTGAGCAACCGCAGTCGATGCCACAACTGCGCTCGTGGACCGACGATCCGGCCAGGCGCTTTTTCTCCGGCATCGCCGTTTACAGCAAGGAAGTGGAACTCACTGCCTCGCAACTGAAGGGCGCCTCCATTCGACTGGATTTCGGCAAAGGCACGCCACTGGACAGCACGCCCAAGGTCCCGGCCGGAATGCGCGCAATGATGGAGAGTCCGATCCGCGAGGCGGCGGAGGTCTTCGTCAACGGCAAGCGTGCAGGCGCGGTATGGCATCCACCCTATGAGCTGGATGTCACCACCCAGCTGCGGGCTGGCGTGAACAAGATCGAGGTCAAGGTCGCCAATCTGTCGCTCAACGCCCTGGCGGGACAGGATCGTCCGGATTACCGGCTGCTCTCGGCGCGCTACGGTCAGCGCTTCGTGCCGCAGGATACGCATTTGATCGTCCCGACGCCGTCGGGGATGCTGGGGGCCGTTCGGCTGCTGACGCAACCTAAAGAATGAGAACCACCATGAAGATAACGAAGTGGATACACCTCGCCGTGACGGCCATCCTTGCCCTCGGCATGGCCACGGCCGGCGCCAAAACCTACAACGCCGGCAGCTACGGCGCCAAGGGCGACGGCGTTACCCTTGACACGAAGGCGATTCAAGCTGCCATCGACGCCGCCGCCAAGGAGGGCGGGACGGTCGTGCTTAGTCCCGGCACCTACCTGAGCGGATCGATCTTTGTCAAAACCGGCGTCACGCTGCAAGTCGACAAAGGTGTGACCATCCTCGGCTCGCAGCGGATCGAGGACTATCCGGTCATGCCCACCCGGATCGCAGGTATCGAAATGAGCTGGCCGGCGGCGCTGGTCAACGTCTACGAGCAAAAGAGCGCGGCGATCACCGGCCAGGGAACCATCGACGGTGACGGGAAGATCTTTTGGGATAGCTACTGGACGCTGCGTAAGACCTACGAACCTCGGGGCCTGCGCTGGGCGTCCGACTACGATGCACGGCGTCCGCGCCTGATCCAGGTATTCAATTCGTCGCAGGTCAAGGTCGGCGGCGGCCTGCTGTTGCGCCGCTCGGGCTTCTGGACGCTGCACATCTGCTATTCGACCGATGTCACCGTTGATGGTGTCGTGATCCGCAACAACGAGGGTGGACGCGGACCGTCGACCGACGGTATCGATATCGATTCCTCCAAAAAGATCCTGGTGCAGAGCGCCGACATCGCCGTCAACGATGACGCCTTGTGCCTGAAGGCGGGCCGCGATTCGGACGGCCAGCGCGTCGCCCGGCCGACGGAAGACGTGATCATCCGCGACTCCATCGTGCGCGACGGCGCCGCTGGGGTGACGTTCGGCAGCGAGACGGCAGGCGGCTTCCGCAACATCGAGGCCTACAACATCACGGTGCTGGACAAAGTCCCTGTCGGCATTCTGTTCAAATCGGCGCATACGCGTGGCGGTTTCGGCGAAAACCTGCGCCTGCACGACTTCACGATGAAGGGCACGCCGGTCGTCATACGCATCACGATGAACTGGAACCCGAGCTACAGCTACGCCGAGATCCCGAAAGAGATCAAGGACTATCCGGCGTACTGGAAGGTGCTGGCCACCCCGGTGCCGAGGGAGAAGGGCATCGCGCACTTCCACGACGTCCGCATCTGGAACATCAAGGCCACCGGCGCCACCACCGCCTTCGAGGTCGACGGCTACAAGGAAGTGCCGCTGGACCGCTTCAGTCTCGCCAATCTGGACATCGATGCGGAGAAGGGCGGCCATATCTACGACGCGAAGGACTGGCAGTTCACCGACACGAAACTGCGCCTGAAAGAGCCGGTCGCCATCGAGGACGCGGCGGCGGTGCGTGGCCTGCCGGCCGGCAGCGTGGTCGTCAAGCCGGCGCCGCCCAAGGAAGATCCTTCCAGGAAGAGTTTTGAAGAACAGGACAAGACTTGATGAAGACTTCATATTTGCTTCTGGCTGCGCTTGGCCTGATCGGCGGCTGCGCCGGCACGAACACGCAGCAGTATCCACTGCCTACGCCCGCCATGCAGGCCATCGTCGACAAGGACACCAGCCGTCACTTCGGCGACGCGCCAGCCGATGCCGGACCAATGGCGACCGACCTGTCGCCGGTACTGCAAGCGACGGCCATCGACAAGGCGTTGCGCATGGTGGCGGATTGGCAGCTGGCGCGCACTTTGCCGCATCTGGACCGGATCTGGACCTCTAGTGTGCTATACAGCGGTTTCATGGCTGCTTCGGATGCGACGGGCGACCCGAAGTACCGCGATGCCATGCTGGCCATGGCCAATCAGTTCGAGTGGAAGTTGCGCACGCCGTATCCCAACGCCGACGATATCAGCGTCGCCCAAACCTATCTTGAACTGCACGAGCGCGATCCAGCGTCGGCGCGCCTCGGCCCGACCAAAACCGAGCTCGATATCCTGATCGACCTGAAAACGCTGAAGCCCGGCGACGACCGTCTGCCATGGTGGTGGTGCGATGCGCTGTTCATGGCGCCACCGGTGTGGGTGAAGATGTACAAGGCGACCGGCGAGCGCAAATACCTCGACTACGTGCACGAACAGTGGCGCAAGACCTACGATCTGCTGTACGACAAGGAAGAGCATTTATACGCGCGCGACGCCAGCTATATCACCAAGCGCGAGCCGAATGGCAAAAAAATCTTCTGGTCGCGTGGCGAAGGCTGGGTGCTCGGTGGGCTCGCGCGCACGCTCGATTACATCCCTGACAACGATCCACAAAAGCAGTTTTACGTGCAGCAGTTGCGCAACATGTCGGCCCGTATCGCCAGCCTGCAGGGCGAAGACGGCCTGTGGCACGCTGGTCTGCTCGACGCGGCAAGCTATCCGCTGCCGGAGATCTCGGGCTCCGCGCTGTTCGTGTACGGCATGGCCTATGGCGTCAACAAGGGGTATTTGGACGCCAAAGTCTACCGCCCCGTGATCGAACGGGCTTGGGCCGGCATCCTCAAACACATTTATGCCGATGGCCGTCTGGGCGGCATCCAGCAAACCGGCGCGGAACCTGCGTTCTACCGGCCCGCGTCCAGCTACAACTACGGCGTCGGCGGCTACCTGCTGGCCGCCGCCGAACTGAAAAAGATGGTCGACGGAGGGAAGCCATGATCACACGCGCGTTCCGCATGAAGCTCAAACCGGGCACCGTGGATGAATACAAGCGCCGCCACGACGTGCTGTGGCCGGACTTGGCGGCGGCGCTGAAGGAGGCCGGCATCTACGACTACTCCATCTTCCTCGACGAGGAAACGCTGCACCTGTTCGCGGTCTTGAAGCTGGCGCCGGACAACAACATCGAGGCCTTGCCGGGCCAGCCGGTGATGAAGAGCTGGTGGGACTACATGGCGGACCTGATGGAGGTGGAGCCGGGCAACCGGCCCCGCGAATGGCCGCTGCAGCCGATGTTCTACTTCGCCTGAGTGAGCAGGCCGCGATCGCGCAGCCATTCCTCCGCGCGGCGCGGCCACAGCGACGACGTGCCCAGGCCATCGCGCATGCCCATGCCGTGGCCGCCGTGCTCGAAGAGGTACATTTCGGCCGGCACCTTGGCCTTGGTCAGCGCCTGGTAGAACAGGATGCTGTTTTCCACCGGGACGGCTTGATCTTCCTGCGTATGGATCAACAGCGTTGGCGGCGTGGCGGTGGTGACCTGTTTTTCCAACGACATCAACTGCAGCGTTTCATCCGATGGCGCGGCGCCGAGCAGCGCTTTACGCGAGCCTGCGTGGACGGCCGGCTCCCGCATCGAGATGACGGGATACATCAGCATCAGGAAGTCCGGACGGGCGCTGACCGCGTCCATGGCGGCGCCGGTGCGGCCGGCGGGATTGTCGAACAAGGTGCCGGCGCTTGCGGCCAGGTGGCCGCCGGCCGAACTGCCCATGACGCCTATGCGCGCCGGATTGATGTTGAATTCCGCGGCGCGCGAGCGCAGCATGCGGACGGCGCGCAGCACGTCCTACAGCGGGGCGGGGTGGCCGTACTCCTGCATGCGATACTTGAGCACAAAGCTGGTTACGCCCAGGGTGCCAAGCCAGTTGGCGTATTGATCGCCTTCGCGCGCGGTGGACATGCGCACATAGCCGCCACCGGGGCAGATGATGACGGCGGTGCCGTTTGGACGATCGACTGCGGGACCGACCATGGTGAGTGTCGGCTCGCTGACGTTGGAGTTGTAGCCACCGCCGATCTTTTCGGGACCGATGTCGGTTTTGATGCCGGGCACCCCCTCTGGCCAGAGCTGGATGACGGTGGGCGCGGCGCCGGCCAGGCCGGCGCTGACGCCGAGGATCAGGGTAATGAGCGTTTTTTTCATATTGGAGAGAGTATCAGATGATGAATCGGATGGCATGCACCGCTTTGCTGTTTTTTTGGGCCCACGCGGCGGGCGCGGTGGATTTGTTCAACGGCCGGGATTTCAGTGGTTGGGAGTTGAAGACGTCGCCTGCCGCCGGCATCGACAGCGTGTTTCGCATGCTGCCGGGCGGTGTGGTCGCTTCGCTTGGTCAGCCTTCGGGTTTTCTGGCCACGTTGGATAGCTACCGTAACTACAAGCTGCATGTGGAGTGGCGCTGGAGCGGCAAGCCCGGTAATGGCGGCATCCTGCTGCATATCAGCGACGGTCCGATGGATCGTGTGTGGCCGCTCAGTCTTCAGGTGCAGACCAAACGCGGGAACGCCGGCGATTTGCTGCCGATGGCCGGCGCCAGTTTTGCCGAGCCGCTGACATCCCCCAAAGGCACCGAACCGCGTATCAAGGCGCACACGGCGCCCGACAGCGAGCTGGCGGCCGGGGAGTGGAATGTCTGCGATATCGTCAGCCGCGATGGCAGGGTTGATGTCACAATCAATGGCGTTGTTCAGAACAGCGTTACCCGGAGCGAGCCGGCGTCGGGGCGTATCGGTTTTCAGCTGGAGGGCGCGCCGTATGAGTTGCGCCGTGTGGAGCTGGTGGAGTTGTATTAGCGTTTTAACCACGCCTCTGGTACCGGCACGATGCATATGTTCATGCTGCGGCCATCCTCGGATAGCATTGCCGATTGAATCTGGATTCGCGTACCGTCGGCGTTGAAGGTCGGATGGGGATGGTCGGCCGCCGTGGTTTTGTGCCCGGTCGTCAGCATCACCATCTCGCGCGTCTTGCGGTCGATCAGGTAGACGCTGCGGCTGAAATCATCACCGACAGCCCAGCGTCCATCCGCCGACCCATGCACGTGCCACAAGCCGCTGCCGGACTGCGTTTGGCCCGCGATCGTCATCTCGCGGGTGCGCAGGTTGACGATTGCCAGCCCGCTCGGCTTCTCCCGGGTGCCGGTGATGCCCCAGCCCTCGTCCTGGCCGGGATTCGCGCCCTGAACCCCGGTCGCCGGCGCGCCAACGCCGCCGCCACCCTCGACGATGGGCCGGTGCCCCATGATCGCCATCGCCACTTCATCCTTCGAGATCACCGCTTCGTGCGTCACCCACTCATACGGTGCTTCTGGATACAGCGGGCGCAGGCCGGTGCCGTCGGCCTTCACCGTCCAGGTGCGTTGCGGCGACTTGCCGCCGGTCTCCCAGCAAAAGACGATCTCGCCCGGATTCCACAGGTTCGCCTGGATGTGGCCGATCTGGAATGGCACGGAGATCACATGTTTGACTTCGCCGGTGCGCACATTCATGCGCGAGATTCCGTTCGGGCCGGCGCCCATGTTGCGCGGGCCGAAGGCCTTCTCGATCTTCACCCCCGGCGCCAGGTGCTTTGCCGCCTCGTTGGGGCCAGTGCGGAAGTAGGCCCATTCCTCGTCCGCGTCCAGCGCCATGTCGCCACCCGCCTCCAGTTCCGGCGCGGTGGTGCCGCAGATGCGCTGGTAGGCGTCGGCGGATTTGAGCTTGCCGGCCTTGCTGTCTGCCAGCAGCGCCGCCAGATCCACTTCGACGAACTGCAGGCGTTTGGCATCGGCGTCCTTGCGCATGAAGTACAGCTTCATCGACTTGCGCGCCAGGTTAAGCATGCCGACATACCCGCCCTCCGTCACCTGTACCAGGTCGCCGGTTTCCTCGTTGACGGCCATGGCCTCGCCCTTTACTCGGGCGGAGCGGAACACCAGCCACTTGCCGTCCGAAGTCCATTGCGGATGCGTGGGATAGATCTTCGAGTCGCCGTTCGGTGTACTGGTCAGGAAGGTCAGCATGGTGCCGGTGACCGGGTCCTTGACCACCTTGCGCTCGGAAGGAAAACGCTTGCCGATCTGCGCGTGCGCGCTACTGGAGAGGATCAGGGCTGCGCAAATCAGGATCTTGATAATCATCGATAGCTCAAAACAGGTTGAAAGGTTACGATTGTCTGCTCATACCCACACGGACATTGCTCATTTTTCTGATTCTTTAAGCTCGAAGTACGAGCCTCGAAAAATCCTCGCATAGAATTGGCGCCATGACCAGATACCTTGCTTTGATCCTTAAATTGTGCTGCGCCGCAGCAGTCGCGGCCTCCTCGGTGGCGTCGGCGCAGACCCCGCCGCCGGCCGTCAACACCGATCCGCGCAACGCGCAGGTGGTGCTGCCGGAGCCGGCGAATCCGAATCTGCCTTCGCTGGTACTAATCGGCGATTCGACGGTCCGCAACGGCAAGGACGAGGGCCAGGGTAAAGGCGCGGCCGGCCAGTGGGGATGGGGTAATCCGCTCGCGACGATGTTCGACCCCGCCAAAATCAATGTGGTCAACCGCGCCATCGGTGGCCTGAGCAGCCGCACCTATCTGACCACCAGACACTGGCAGCGCAGCCTCGCCTTCGTCAAGGCGGGTGACGTGGTGCTGATCCAGTTCGGCCACAACGACGCCGGCCCGCTCAACGATAACGTTCGCGCGCGCGGCACCATCAAGGGTATCGGCGACGAGGCGGAGGAAATCGATAATCTGATGACCGGGGAGCGCGAAGTGGTGCACAGCTACGGCTGGTATCTGCGCACCTTCATTGCCGACATCAAGGCGCGCGGCGCCACTGCCGTTATCTGCTCGCCTATACCGCGTAAAAGCTGGGGAGAGGATGGCAAGATACGGCGCAGCAAGAACGAATACGCCGGCTGGGCCGAGCAGGTGGCGCGCCAGCAGAAGGTCGGCTTCATCGACCTGAATGGCATCGTCGCCCGCCAGTACGACACGATGGGCCGCGACGAGGTGATGAAGATGTTCCCGGTAGTGACGCCGGACGAGCAAACCCACACCAACCTGGCGGGTGCCGAGTTGAACGCCCGCGCCGTGGTCGCCGGCCTCAAGGCCTTGCGCACGCCAGTCGTCATGGGGGCCCTTAACGCGGCCGGCCAAGCCGTTCCCGCCACCGAGGATGACCGGCCGGTGGTCGACGCCAGCAAGGTCGCCGGGGAGAAGCCGCGCGATCCGTCGCTGCCGAGTCTCTTCCTGGTCGGCGATTCGACCGTCAAAGGCGGTGGCGCGAATGGCGCGATCGGCTGGGGCGAGCGTCTCGCGCCTCACTTTGATACAGCCAGGATCAATGTCGTCAACCACGCGATCGGCGGCCGCAGCAGCCGCACCTTCTTCACCGAGGGGCGCTGGGACAAGGTGTTAGCGCAGTTGAAGGCGGGGGACTTCGTCGCGATCCAGTTCGGCCACAACGACGGCGCCCGCATTGGCGACCCCGCCGGTAAAAATCGCGGTTCGGCACCCGGCACCGGGCCGGAGACGGTCGAGGACACGCGGCCGGATGGCAGCAAGGAACAAGTCCACACCTTCGGCTGGTACATGGCGCGCTACGTCGCCGACGCCAAAGCCAAAGGCGCCACCGTGATCCTGCTGTCGCCTGTGCCGCACCGCGACGTGTGGGAGCAGGGCCGCGACTTCGCAAACTATGCGCAGTGGGACGAAGAAGTGGCGCGCAAAAGTGGCGCGCTGTTTGCCGACCTGACAATGGTGGTCGGCGAAGCGTACCGCAAGGCCGGCGCCGGTGCCGTCAACGGTTACTTTTCCGACGCTCGCACCCACACCAATGAAGCCGGCGCGCAGTTCAATGCCGCGCGCGTCGTCGATGCCTTCCAAACCTTGCCAGGCAATCCGCTGGCGGTTTACCTAAAACACTAACAACAACGAGACACATCATATGAAAGTTAAGCTTTTGCTGAAAAAGACCGCCATCGCCGCCATGCTGCTCCCGCTGGCATGCCAGGCCTGGGCCGACACCAAGCCGGCCAACGATATGACGGCGCCGCTGCATTTGATGAAGGCCGACTATCCCACCCCATACGGCAATCCGTCGATCGAGGATGTCAACAAGGTGCTGAACCGGGTGTTTACGTATCTGGATGCCGCCACGCCTGCGCAGGCGATCAACGCCAAGACCAAAAAAGAAATCACCAATTTCAGCCAGATGGACGACGACACCGTTTTGGCGCCGGGCGATTTCCGCCTGACCAGCTACGAATGGGGCGTGACGTACGCCGGTATGCTGGCGGCCGGCGGCGCGACGGGCGAAAAGCGTTACAAGGAGTATGTGGACAAGCGTTTGACGCTGCTCGCCAATATGGCGCCGGCCACGCTGCTTCGCATGAAATCCAACCCGCAAAGCAAGTCGCCGGTGCGCGGCATGCTGGAGCCGCACGCGTTGGATGACATCGGCGCGGTGTGCGCGGCCATCGTCAAGGCCAAGCAGGAGGGTTTGCAGGCCGACGTCAAGCCGCTGCTCGATAGCTGCATCACCTTTATCCGCACCAAGGAGCATCGCCTGAAGGACGGCACCCTGGGCCGCGTGCGTCCGCAGGTCGATACGCTGTGGCTGGACGATCTGTTCATGGCGGTGCCGGCGCTCGCGCAGCTGGGCAAGCTGACCGGCGACGCGAGTTACTACGACGATGCGGTCAAACAGGTGGAGCAGTTCTCGAAGCGGATGTTCAATGAGCAGAAGGGCATTTACATGCATGGCTGGGTGCAGGGTATGGAGGTGCATCCGGAGTTCCATTGGGCCCGCGCGAATGGCTGGGCGGTGATGACGCTGGTGGAGCTGCTCGATGTGCTGCCGAAGAGCCATCCAGGATATCCGATGGTGCTGAAGCAGCTGCGCGCGCACGTCAAGGGATTGGCGTCGTATCAGGATGGCACGGGCTTATGGCACCAGCTGCTGGACCGGAACGACACGTACCTGGAGACCTCGGCGACCGCGATCTATGCGTATTCGATGGCGCGGGCGATTAACAAGGGCTATATCGACAAGATGGCGTATGCGCCGGCTGTCATGCTGGCCTGGAACGCTGTGGCGACCAAGGTCAATGCGAAGGGACAGGTGGAAGGGGTTTGTGTTGGGACGGGGATGGGATTCGATCCGGCGTTCTATGCTTATCGCCCGGTGAACGTCTATGCGGCGCATGGATATGGCCCGGTGCTGCTGGCAGGCGCCGAAGTCATCACGATGCTGAAGACGCACAAGTTCGAGATCAACGATAGTTCGTTGCAGTTGTTGGCGAAGTAAGGCAAGGGTCGGGGGCCTGTGACGGCTCCCGGTCGGCGGATTACGCTTCGCTAATCCGCCCTACGTGTTTCAGAACTGATCTTCAGCTTCCTGACTAATTCCTCAGGGACAGCGATCACGGTGCCATGGCGCAGCCGCAGCGGCGTGCCCTCATCGGGGAATCGCATCTTCTCCGTGACGTCCTCCCACTTCACCATGTCGCGCGAGCGCAGGGCGCCATAGTGCTTGGTGGTGTAGGCGTCGTAGTAGAGTATCACGTCCTGGCCGATCTGCAGCGCGGTTGGACCTTCCACCCACAAGCCCGGCGGTGTGATCGGCGCACTCAGTTTGCCGAACGGCCCATGCAAGTCCGGCGCCGACGCTATCTGCAGATACTTCTTCGGCGGGTTGCGCGTTTCATCCTTGACCATCAGGTAGTTCTTGCCGTTGGCGCGCACGAAGCTGGCGTCGATCACGCTGAAGCCCGGATCGTAATACAGCTTCGTCGGGGCGTAGGTGACAAAGTCGCGCGTGGTCGTGTAGTACATCCGGTGATTGTATTTTTCTTCCGATGATCCCTCGGTGGCGGGGAATCGCCCGGGTATTGTCGACGCCCAGAAAATCAGGAACTCGCCGCGCTTGTCGTCGTAGACGATCTCCGGCGCCCAGGCGTTCAGCGAGCCCGGTTCGTGCGCCATCACCGGCACCTGCTGTTGCGGCGACCAGTTGACCAGGTCCCTGGACGAGGCATAGCCGATGTTGTTCTCATTCCAGCCCGACGTCCAGACCATGTGATAGGTGCCGTCCGGGCCGCGCACGATGCAGGGATCGCGCATCAATTTGGAATTGCCGACCTTCGGCGTCAGAAAGCTGCGGCCGCCGCCCAATTTATCCCATTTGTAGCCGTCGGCGCTGCCGGCGAAATGCAGGCCGTCCTCGCCGTTGCCGGTGAAGTAGGCGAAGACGTAGGCGTCGGCCGCCTGCGACGCGAAGCTGGCCATCGCCAGCGTAAAGCCAACGGCCAGCCGCCGCGTGATGTTCATGTTATTGGTTTGCCTCGTCGCCCAGCGGGCGTTCGTTGGTGAAGTTTGGACTGGCCGGGACCGCGACCGAGGCCACTGGATCGGGATGAGAGGGATCGAAATTGCCGTAGCCGTCGGCGATGAATGCGGCGACGGCCAAGCCGCTCTGGCGCATGCCGGTCAGCACGGCCTGCGCCAGTTCGTAAGCGCCGTAGTTATTGTGGTGCGTGTTGTCGGTGCGGCCCGGCTCCGGCTCGGCGAAGGCTTGCTTCGACAGCTCCGGACCGAGCGCCTCGTAGAACGGTTTGCTCATCGCATTGAGATCGATGAAGGCGACACCCAGCTCCTTCGCGGCGTCGCGCGCGGCGTCGGCATAGTCCCGCAATGACGGTACAACCTTGCCGGCGGCGTCGAAGTTACGGCGTTCCATCGACGACACGATGACCGGAACGCCGCCGTGGGCGCGAATGGCGTCGACGTGGGCGCGTATTTCGTCTTTGTAGGTGGTGAAAGGCCCGCCCTTGTTTTCCTTGATTTGCTTCTGGTCGTTGTGACCGAACTGCATCAGGACCGTGTCGCCCGGCCGCATGGCGCTGACGACCTTGTCCAGCCGGCGGCGCGCCAGCGAATCGCGGTAGGTCTCGCCGGATTCGGCATGGTTGGCGACCGCGATGCCAGGCTTGAGGAAACGCGGCAGCATTTGTCCCCAACTGCTATACGGCTCGCCCGGCTGGTCGCAAACGGTGGAGTCGCCCAGCAGGAACAGCGTCGGTGTTTTGACGGGGACGATCTCGATGGCGCCGATGGCAGGCTTCGGGCCATTGATTTCCAACGTCAGGCGTTTGTCCCAGTTCCAGGCCTCCTGCACCGTCTCGCGTGGGGCCTTCAGCTTGACGCTGCCGGCGGCGACGCCATCGCCGCCGGGTATGCGGGGCGTGCGGACGTTGACCGTGAAAGTGCGTTTGAGCGCGGCTCCCGGTGCCGTCGACACGTTTTCGAGCATCAGCCGGCGCAGTTCCGATTTGACCGTGGTATTGGAAGCGGAGTCGCCGCCGGCGAAGGTGACGGTGACGTTGTAATTCCCTTCGGGCAGATCGACGGAAAAGAAGAAGGGCTTGTCGGCGACAAGATGCCCGGCGCCGGCCGTCGCATTGCGGACCACGGCGCCCGGCTCGAAACCGAAGCCGCGCTTTTCGTCGTAGTCCATGCCCGGTTGTACCGCGATATAGCCGGCAGGCGGTTTGCCACCGCCGAAAGCGAGCCGCCAGGTGTCTCTCACCGCAGCTGATTGGGCATGGCCGGAGGCGGCCAACGCCAGAATAGAAAACCCTGCCAGCAACCACGCCGAGGAGAGACGGCTTGTCACTGGCAGGGAAGGAGTGCCCGGTTTGAACTGCATTGCTTATCTGGTTATTTGCTTGCGCCCAGCGAGACGCTGACCGGCGCGCGCACACGTGCGGCATGCGCGGAAACGTACTTTTGCCAGTCCTCGCTGGTCGCGAAATCGCCGCCACGGGTCCAGCCCGAGCCCACGTAGTAGCGCAGCGGCTGACCGGAGACGACCTTGGCCAGCATCAGCGTATTGAGCTTGTCTTCGGCATAGCCCTTTTCATCGGCGGTCGGCACGATGATGGCGGTGCCGAAGGCGCCGTTCGATTTCTGCTCGACCCACTGCAGCATCGCGCGGTCGGCCGGCATGGTCGACGGCTTGACAACGGCTTCCTGGCCTTTGTCGGCCGGCGTCTTGTTCAGGCCCACGGCGGCGGTGAGCTGCTGCGGACCGGCGAAGGTGAAGGTACTTTCGATCTGGTCGAAGTAGTGGCCCGCGTCGACCGTGAAGCGCTTGACCTCGGAAACCTTGGTGCCGGCGGCGTCCCATGCGTCGTAGTGCAATTCGAAGATGGCGCGTACCGGGCCGTTGGCGATGACTTTCCATCTGGCGTAGTTCACGCTGGTGAACAGGTTGCTGCCGTCCCAAATGCCGGTGCCGCCCGCGCCGCGCGATTTGCCGACGTTGTACATGTCCATGCCTTCGCCTTCATCATGGTGATAATGGTCGTGGCCCTTGTTGTACCAGCGGTCGACGATCGGATAGGCGACGCGCTTGTGCCAGATATCCATGCCGCTGGTGACCAGCACTTCCTTGCCGCTGCCTTCGGGCGCGGGCGCCGCCAGCGCGGGGCCGTAGGTGCGGTGCGCAACCTTGTCGTTCTCCCAGGCGAAATCGTCCAGTCGTTCCTGGATGTAGCGGGCCGAGACCTTGCTGGGGAAGGGCGGCGCCATCGCCTCGATCTTCTCCACGGTGAAGGTGGCCTTCTTCTCGCCGGCGGCGAAGTTATGCTGGAAAATCAGGTCGCCATAGGCGATGCCGACGTTCTTCGGGTCCTTGGCCTGGGGGGCGACGTTGGTGACCTGGTAGGGCAGCACGCGGCCGGAGGCGTCCTTCACTTCGATATGCTGTAGCAGCGCGCCTGGCAGCACGCGATTGACTTCGGTCCACGGGATGGTGATCGTCTCCGACGGACGCGCCGCATCCAGGTTGTGCGTGACGGTGACGTTCAAACGGTCGGCTGCGAAACCCGCGCCGGCGGCGGCCAGTGCGGCAGGTACGAACAGGATGTGACGAAGTTTCATGTATTTACCAGTGTTAGTGACGACGTTATGAAGCGGGTTCCGAGACTTTACCGCATCTTGCAAATTCGGCAAAGCACGAATGAAAACGTCCCGCCAACCGCCGTCGTCTCCAGCATATTTTGATTTTTCAGTTGGGATGAGTATCGATACTGCGCCTCCAGGTGTCAACGGCCCACGCGATCTAATCAAATTTATGACTGAAGCTAGTAAGAGTTCCTAAGCCAAATTTCGTTGAGCGCTCTGGTGATTTTCGTAATTGCGGACGCCTTGACGACATCGCAGAATGGCCAGACGCGCACCAGAGGCGCGATAACTATAAATCCAAGAGAGACAAAAAATGAAAACCAAGCCCGTTGTGGCGCTGCTTGCGGCAGCGTTGTCGATCCCGCTCGTCTCCGCGGCGGAAAACTACCACTGGGATTCGGTCGCCATCGGCGGCGGAGGTTTCGTCACCGGGGTTGTCCCTAGCAAGCTTGAACGCGATGTCGTCTACGTCCGCACCGACGTCGGCGGCGCCTATCGCTGGGATGCCGCCAAATCGCGCTGGGCGTCGATGACCGACTGGATAGGCCAGAGCGATGTCGGCTTGCTGGGCATCGAGTCGCTGGCGGTCGATCCGGGCAACGCGGCCAATGTCTACATGCTGGCCGGCACCAGCTATTTCAGCGGCGGCAAGACCGCCGTGCTGCGCTCGAGCGACTACGGCAAAACCTTCGCCGTCACCGACGTCAGCGCCCAGTTCAAATCCCACGGCAACGGCATGGGACGGCAGAACGGCGAGAAGCTGCAGGTCGATCCCGGCTCCGGCAATGTGCTGTACGCGGGCACTCGCCGCGACGGCTTGTTTAAAAGCGCGGACGCCGGCGCCACCTGGAGCCGCATGCCCGGCTTCGACGTCACCAGCACGCCGAACGACAATGGTGTCAGTTTCGTGCTGCTCGATCCCACCAGCGTGGACGGCGGCCTGGCGCAGCGCATGTTCGTGGGCGTGTCGCGCTTCGATTCGGCGGGCCCGAACCTGTATTTCAGCTATGACGCCGGCGAGACCTTCGTGCCGGTAGAGGGCGGGCCGACGGGCCTGATGCCGCAGCGCGCGGTGCTGTCGCCCGAAGGGCTGTTGTACATCACCTACGCCAACGGCGCCGGTCCGCATCCCGGCACCGACGAACCGATGGACAATGGCCAGGTATGGGAATACGACGCCGTCGGCGGCAACTGGACCAACATCACGCCGACCGGCTTTGCGCGTCCATTCGGCGGCATCAGCATCGACCGCAACGATCCGAAGCACCTCGTGGTTTCCACCATCAACACCTGGATGCAGCAGGGCGCCAACCAATACGGCGACCGCATTTTCACCTCCAGCGATGCCGGCCGCACCTGGACCGATGTGGTGGCGCGCGGCTTCGCGCTCGACCCCAAGGGCGCCAACTGGATCGCCGACACCTCGATCCACTGGGCCGGCTCGGTCGAAATCGACCCGTTCGACGGCAAGAAGGTGTGGGTGGTCTCCGGTAACGGCTTGTTCAAGACGAACGACATCAACGCCACCACGACCACCTGGGACTTCAACGTGGCGGGGCTGGAGGAGACCGTGCCGTTCGATTTCCAGAGCATTCCGAATGGTCCGCTGGTATCGGTGATCGGGGATTTCGATGGCTTTACGAACGCCGATCCGGCGCAATACGGCGTGCGCCACTCGCCGCAGATGGGCACTACCACAGGCCTGGCCATCGCCGCGCAGGACCCGCGCATCATGACGCGCGTCGGCAACGATATGTACTACACCACCAACAGCGGCTCCAGCTGGACCAAGTCGGCGGTGCTGAACGGCGCGAAGGGCTATCTCGCGCTGTCGGCCGACGGTTTCGCCTTGCTGCATAGTCCCGCCGATTCGGCCGTCAGCTACCGTTCGACCAACTTCGGCGCCAGCTGGGCCGCCGTCTCCGGACTCACGGCCAGCAATGCGCGCCCGGTGGCCGATCCGGTCAACCCATCCAAGTTCTACGCCTACGACAATGGCAAGCTGCTGGCCAGCGTCGATGGCGGCGCCTCGTTCGCCCTCAAAAGCACCCTGGCTTCCGGCGGCTCCAAGCTGATTCGCCCGGCGCCGGGGCGCGAGGGCGACTTGTGGGTTTGCCTGAATGGCAGCGGGCTGTCGCGCTCCACCGACTCCGGCGCCACGTTCAACAAGGTCGCCACGGTGAACCAGTGCGACGCGGTCGGTTTCGGCAAGACCGCGCCGCAGGCCAGCTATCCGACCGTCTACCTTCACGGCACGGTGGGCAGCGTGCACGGGATGATGCGCTCGACCGACGCCGGCGCCACGTGGGTGCGCGTCAACGACGCCGCCCACCAGTATGGCGGACTGGCCAACGGCGGCATGGTGACCGGCGATATGAACGTCTTCGGCCGTATCTACATGAGCACTGCTGGCCGCGGCATCGCCTACGGCACGCCGGCGACGGGCGGCGAAGTGCTGGTGACGCCGGTGACGGCCGGCCCGCCCGTGGTCACGCCGCAGCCGGTCAACGAATGCAGTTACGTGGTCACCGCGTCCTGGTCGGGTGGCTACAACGCCGCCGTGCGCATCAAGAACAACCGCTCGACCGCCGTCAACGGTTGGGCGGTGAGCTGGACTTACACCGACAACTCAAGCGTCCAGGGATTCTGGAACGCCGACGTCACCGGCACGCCGCCAACTTACACGGCCACGCCGAATCAGAGCTGGAACACCAACATCCAGCCCGGCGACACCGCCGAATTCGGGATCACGGTCAGTGGCGAGGCGATTCCCGCCGTCACCGGCGACGCTTGCAAATAATGAGAGATGAAGACGATGAAAAATATACTGATTAGCTTTTTGGCCGGCGCGATCCTGACGCTGGCATCGCCGGCCAATGCCGCCGTGGTGGACTTCGACGATGTGAGCGCGGGCGGCAAGCTGTCGACGCTCTCCAAATACAATCCATACGAAGGCCTGACCTGGACCAACAGCTGGTTCCTGGGTGATACCGCCGTCAACGGCTACAGCAACGGCGCGCATTCCGGCACGCAGTTCGTGTCCAACGGCTTCGGCGTCAATAATCTGGGCATCAGCAGCGCCACCGCATTCAATCTGGACGGCGCGTGGTTCGCCACGCCCGCCACCAACGGATCGAAGGCCACGTGGATCAATATCACCGCCTACGATGCGGCGAACCAGTTGATAGGCAGCACCGGCAACATCGCCATCAACGGCAGCTACAGCTGGGTGCCAGCCGGCTTCGCCAACGTCTCCCGGTTGACCATCACGCGCGACAAGGGCTGGTTTGTGATGGACGACCTGTCGATGTCCGCCATCGGCCCGGTACCGAGCCCCGTGCCGGAACCGGGCGGTGTGGTCCTGCTGGCGGCGGGACTGCTGATGACGGGTTTTGCAGCAAAGCGTCGTCAGTCCTAACCACGTAACCTCGAAAGGTCACATGATGAAACCCTTGTTATCGATGGTGCTATGCCTCGCGCTGGGCGCGGGGCCGGCCGCGCAGGCACAAAACTCCGGCGCGGTGCGCAACCTGACCAGCCTCCAGCTGTCGGCGCAGATGTCGCCGGGTTGGAACCTGGGTAACTCGCTGGAGGCGATCGGCGGCGAGACAGCCTGGGGCAACCCGCAAGCCAACCAGGCGCTGTTCAACGGTGTCAAGGCGGCCGGCTTCAAGAGCGTACGGATTCCGGTGTCGTGGAGCCAGTATGCGGACGCCAACTACAACATCAGCGCCAGCTGGATGGCGCGTGTGAAGCAGGTTGTCGACTACGCGCGCACGGCCGGCCTGTACGTCATCATCAACGTCCATTGGCATGGCGGCTGGATGCAGCCATCGTTCGCCCAGCAGGCGGCGGTGAACGCGCGCTTGAACAAGTTCTGGACGCAGATCGGCAATACCTTCAAGACCTACGACGACTATCTGCTGTTCGCCGGCACCAACGAAACCAATATCGAGGGCGTGTTCAGCGCCCCCACGGCGGAAAACTGCACGGTGCAAAAGGGTTTCAACCAGACCTTCGTTAATGCGGTGCGCGCCACGGGAGGCAACAACACCCAGCGCCACCTGGTGGTGCAGGGATACTTGACCAACATCGACTACACCGTCGGTTGCAACGCCACGATGCCGACCGATTCGGTGGCCAACCGCCTGATGATGGAGGTGCACTACTACGATCCGTACAACTTCACCTTGAGCGGGAGCGATAACATCTGGCAGTGGGGCGCGAGCGCCACCAATCCGGCGGCGACCGAGACCTGGGCCAACGAGTCGTTCACCGACGCGCAGTTCCAGAAGATGAAGACGAACTTCATCGACAAGGGCATACCGGTGATCCTGGGCGAATACTCGGCCAACTTTCGCAGCAATGTCGACGCGGCGGGCAAGTATCGCAAGCTGTGGAACCAGTACATCACGCAAGCGGCGTTCAAGCGCGGCGTGGTACCGATGTATTGGGATAGCGGCTTCACCGGCAACCACGCCTCTGGATTGTTCAATCGTTCGAACGGCACCCAGGCATATCCCGACGTGGTCACCGGGATCATCAACGCCGCGAAGTAACGAGGATTTGACGAACCGCTGAATCACGTAGGGCGGATTAGCGAAGCGTAATCCGCCATGCCTGTTCCGTGGACGACTCACAAATGGCGGATTACGGCGTTCCGCCTAATCCGCGCTACGTGGAGCAGTGGTTATCCCGGCGATCAGGCTTCGATTGGTGTTTCCTTAGCCGACATGCGCCAGCGCTTGTCGGCATCGGCGGCGGCGTTGAGGTCTTGCGGGAAGTCGTCCACATGCACCGACAGGTCGGTGAAGCGGGCGAAGTCCGACAGAGCACGGCGCTCCTCGGGCGTGACCAGGCCCTTGGCGGCGGCCTGCGTGACCCACTGCTCCATCTCCGGCAGGCTTTGCGGCATGCCTTCCAGTTGACCGGCACGCACCGCCGGCTTGAGGCGGTGTTCGACCGCCTCCACCTGCGGCAGCAGGCCGAACGCCAGTTCGCCGCACGCCACCGGATCGCGCAGATCGTCGGCCAGGAAGCCGTCGGCCAGCAGCCGCTCGCGGCTTGCGCCGGCGGTTTGCATGGCGTTCGCCACAGCGCTGCCCAGTTCATCGGACGGCGGCGAGTACGGCAGGCCGAATGGGAACGTCAGCAGGCGCGCCAGCATGGCGGCGGGACGGTTGGGGAAATTCTCCAGCACACCGTCCAAGGCCAACTGCGCCTTGTGCAGCGCGTCCTGCACCGACCAATGGACGTAGGGCGCGTCGGCCACCTGACGGCCGTCGTCCTCGTAGCGCTTCAGCGCGGCGCTGGCCAAATACATCTGCGACAGCGCGTCGCCAAGCCGGCCGGAGATGCGCTCGCGGCGCTTCAATTCCCCTCCCAGCACGAACATCGAAACATCGGTCATCAACGCGAACGCGGTGGACATGCGGCCGATGGCGCGGTAATAGCCAGCCATCTGCGCGGCCGCCTGCTCCGGCACCGGCGCGGTGCCGCCGCCGGTCAATCCATACCACAGGCCGCGCGCGGCGTTGGCGCAGACGAAGCGCATATGGCCGAAGAAGGCGGCGTCGAAATCGTGCAGCGCCTTGCGATGGTCGCTGTCGGCGGTGGCTTGCATCTCCTTCAGCACGTAGGGGTGCGAACGGATCGCGCCCTGGCCGAAGATGATCAGGCAGCGCGTGAGGATGTTTGCGCCTTCCACCGTGATGGCGATCGGGATCTGCTGATAAGCGCGGGCGAGGAAATTGCTCGGTCCCATGCAGATGCCTTTGCCGCCGAGGATGTCCATGCCGTCGTTGACGACGGCGCGTCCGCGCTCGGTGACGTGGTATTTGGCGATGGCCGATATCACGGCCGGCTTCTCACCCAGGTCGACGGCCAGCGCCGACAGCTTGCGCGTCGCGTCCATCATGTACAGATTACCGCCCATGCGGGCCAGCGCCTCCTGCACGCCTTCGAACTTGCCGATCGAAGTTTTGAACTGGCGGCGGATCGCGCAATAGGCGCTGGTGCCGCGCACCGCCAGCTTGGCCGTGCCGACGCTGGCCGAAGGCAGCGAAATCGCGCGCCCGGCGGCCAGGCATTCCATCAGCATGCGCCAGCCCTTGCCGATCTGGCGCGGACCGCCGATGATCCATTCCATCGGAATGAAGACGTTGTCGCCGCTGGTCGGGCCGTTCTGGAACACGGCGTTCAGCGGCCAGTGGCGGCGGCCGATCACCACGCCCGGATGGGTGGTCGGGATCAGCGCGCAGGTGATGCCGGTGCTCGATCCGGCAGGCAGCAGGCCGTCCGGATCGACCACGCGAAAGGCCAGGCCGAGCAGGGTGGCGATCGGCCCCAGGGTGATATAGCGCTTGTTCCAGGTGATGCGCAGGCCCAGCGTCTCGCGGCCTTCGAACTGGCCCATGCACACCACGCCGGTGTCGGGAATCGCGGCCGCGTCGGAGCCGGCGTAGGGACTGGTCAGCGCGAAGCAGGGAATCTCGGTGCCGGCGGCGAGGCGAGGGAGGTAGTAGTTCTTTTGTTCGTCGGTGCCGTAGTGCAGCAGCAGTTCGGCCGGGCCGAGCGAGTTCGGCACCATGACTTGCACCGCCAGCGCCGAGCAGCGCGTCGACAGCTGCATCACCACTTGCGAATGCATGTAGGCGGAGAACGCCTTGCCGCCGTATTCCTTCGGAATGATCATGCCGAGGAAACCCTTGTCGCGGGCGTATTGCCAAGCCGGCGCCGGCAAGCCCTGCCAGACTTGCGTCGCTTCCCAGTCGTCGACCAGCTCGCACAGATGGCGCACCTCGTGGTCGAGGAAGGATTGCTCCTCGGCCGTCAGGGTCGGACGCGGCAGCTTCATGAACTTGTTCCAGTCGGGACGGCCGGAGAACAGGTCGGCGTCCCACCAGGTGGTGCCGGCTTCGAGGGCATCGCGCTCGGTGTCGGACATGGCCGGCAAGATGCGCTTGAATAGCGCGAAAATATGCGGGGTGACCAGGCTGCGGCGCAGCGACGGCGTGCCGAGGATGATGGCGGGGACGCCGATCAGTATCACGAGGAAGAGAGTAAAGATCATATCGTGCTCCTTTATTATTGGAGCACCATACTGCGCGGGAAGCTAAATTACCGTGCGTTCACGCGCATAACCGTTATGAAAACCGCCATATGCGCCGTGGGTTATCGTTTGGTTGGCGGCGACGTCAGGACTTTCTCCGGGCTGCCAGTATTGACGCTTTGGTTGAACAGGTAATTCTGGGCGGCGTCCAGGCCGGCGTTGTAGCGCACCGTGGCCATGACGCTCTCGGTGTCGATGGTCCATTCCTTGAATGCCGGGGCGGTTTGCTCGCTGCGCATTTCAGCCAGAATATCGTCGCGGCTCGCGCCTGCCGCCAGCTTTTGCTGCCAGGTGGCCGCCCACGCCGCCGTTTTCGGATCGAGCGTGTTGAGCGCCAGCGTCTTCAACAAGATCTTCGCCTGCGATGAATTGCCGAGATAGGCATGCGTCAACGCCGCCGATCTGGCGAAGACGCCGACTTCGCGCGCGCTCTGCCAGGCGGTCAGTGCACCCTCCAGCGCGGTGTCGCTCAGTTCCGATCGTCCCAGCAATTCGGCGCGGAAGTAGGCGTAGGCGGCGTCCGCCGACTCCGGAGTCAGTTCGCGGGCGTTGAGCAATTGTTGCTGCGCGGCCTGGAGGTGAGCCGGCGTCGCGGTGCCCGGGTTTTGCTCGGCCAACCGCAAATTCGCCAGGCCCGACAGATAAACCGCGTCGAAATTGCCGGCGTTCTTAGCGATGGCCTGCTTCAGCCACGGCAGCGCCTCCCTCGGGTCGCCGAAAGCGATGCGTGCCCGGCTCAACGTCATCTGCGCGAACTCATTTTTCGGAAACTTGCCGGCCTCGCTGGCGATCTTGCGGAGCAACGCCTCGCCCGCCGGCTTGCCGGGACAGGCTTTGACGGCCGCATCGAGCATGACGAAATCGCTGGCCGCTTCCGGCAACGCCGTGAAGTTGACCGTGGCGGCGGGCAGGTAGGGCACGTCGACCGTTAACACTTTGACGGAGGTGCGGCGGTAGCGCCACATCTCGGTTCCCAACTGCGAGGCGTTCAGGTCGAAGGCGCTCTCGAACGCGGGCACCGGGTCCTTGCCCTGGTAGACCGAGTTCAGGTATTTGCTCAGGCGCCCGCGATTGTCGTCGGAAGCCAGCATGTAGTGCATCAATAGCCAGGACTTGGCGGCAAATTCCAGGCGAACGCCGGCGTCGCCCGCGTAGTTTTTGGCGTTGACGATTTTGTTCCCGAGCACGTCCGTGTAGTCGAGGCTATAGCGGTGGCCTTCGTCGAGGAAGTCGAGGTATTGCGCGATGTTGGGCGGCGTTTTACCGACGATCATCTGGGCGTCGGTGAAGCGCACGCTGGCGAAGTACTGCGCGAAGCCGTCGATGAACGCGGCCGGTGCGCGGATGTCGGTGTGGCGGTAAATAAAGTGGCGGGTATAGGCTTCGAAGATGTAGGAAAGGCCCTCGTTCTCGGACGTTTGGCCCAGATGGAAGCCGAAGCCCTGCACGCCGGCGGCGCAGCTGCTGTACAGGCCGATGGCGTCGGCCGGAGCCAAGGCGTCTATGCCGCTCAGGCCCTCGACCCGGTCTTGATAGTAAAACGTGAGCTTCTGCTCCGAGCCGTTGGCCTTGCGGTAAGGCTTGGTATAACTGCGCAGCAGAAAATCGAGGCGTTCGAGATTGTTGAGCAGTTCGCTCGCCGCTTCGCGCCCGGTATCGGCGTAGACAACGAAGTGCTGGCTCTCGGCGCGGAACCACGGCGACGCCTTTTTGTAGTTGGCGATGGTGACACTTTGCGTGGCTTGCGGCGCCTCGCCTTGTTGGGCGGCGGCGTGGGGCATCGGGATGATGCCGAGCGCGGCGAAGATGGCGGCGCGAAGTCGGTGGTTCATAAAGTCTCGTATAAAAATTTACCAATACGATAACACGAGTTGCTGTAGTTAATTGCAACCGTTTTTTCGCTGCCACTTTGCAAGTTGTGGCTTTATTGGCATGCCAAACGATAAAGCTTGATATTTAGGCCCGGGCTGCTAGTCTTCTGGCTGAGTTAGCGATCGTTAGCGTCGCAGGCCAGGCGGATAGGGACGCCGGGTCCACCCACAGGTCTACCTGGAGATACGTCACGTGATTCCGCACGCGCTGACCATCATCGTCAACGAGCTCAACCTTCATCTGAAGGAATACGGCCCAACGGCGACACCAATCGTCGAGCTTGGCAATATCGCCGAAGGCTTCAAGGCGGCCGCCGGCGGCGGCGGCGTCTCCCGCGACGTGCTCAATCTGCAGATCGTCAATATCAAGGAAGAGAAATCGCTCAAGAACACGCCGCACGTCATGCGCGATCTGATCAGCAACAAGGCCGTGTATGAAAACCCGCCGGTGTTTTTGAATTTTCAAATCCTCATCGCGGCCACCCACACCAGCTATACCGGCGCCTTGCTGATGCTGTCGCGCGCGATCCGTTTTTTCCAGTTCGAGAACACCTTCACCGAAACCAGCGTGGCGCCGCAATCGCTGGTGCTCAACGCGCCGGTCAACGTCATGGACCGGCTGTCGCAATTCCGGCTGATCTTCGATCTGTATTCCCCCGCCATGGAAGAAGTCAATCATCTCTGGGGCACCTTGGGCGGCAAGCAGTATCCGTTTGTGATGTATGTGATGCGTATGCTGGACCTGCGATTCCAGGGATCGCCGACCCAGACCGAACTTATTGTGGAAACCCAGTCGAATATTCTCCCGATAAGCCCCAATCCTTTCTGAAAGAGGTGTAGAGATGGCACAGGTGTACAAGACTCCCGGCGTCTATATCGAGGAAATACCGAAGTTCCCGCCGATTATCTCGGCGGTCGACACGGCCATTCCCGCCTTTATCGGCTATACCCAAAAGCTCGACGGCGCCGCGCTCAACACGCCGCTGCGCATCACCTCGATGGTCGAGTTCGAGCAGCATTTCGGCCTGCCGCAGAAGGAGAAGGAGATCGCGGTCAAGGCGACCAAGACCAAGGACCCCGCCGGCAACGTGACCGGGCAAAAGTTCACCGCCACGCTCGATCCGACCAAGCGTTCCAAGTACTTGCTGTACTACGCGATGCAGATGTTCTTCGCCAACGGCGGCGGCGCGTGCTATATCGTCTCGGTCGGCATCCACGCGGAGACCTCCGACATCAAGGAGACCGATCTGGCGGCCGGGCTGCTCGCGCTGGAGATCGTCGACGAACCGACCTTGATCGTCTTCCCGGAGGCGCAGGCGATGGGCCTCGCCGATTTCTGCACCATCAACGAGGCGGCGCTGGCGCAGTGCGCCAAGTTGAAGGACCGTTTCGTCATCATGGATGTCCACGGTGAGGATTCCCAGCCCGGGCCGGGCGACCCGCACGCCAAGATCGACACGATCGTCGGCAAGTTCAGGGACAAGCTAGGCGTCAACAACTTGAAGTATGGCGCCGCCTACGCGCCCAATCTGGACACGGTGCTCGACATGGCCTACGACGAGGCGACCACCCTGGTGGACTACTACGACACGCTGGACGCGGCGGCCACCACGCAAAAGGCGCTGGACAAGCTCCCCGAAAAGAACAGCCAGATCTACGAAAGCGCCAAGGCGGCGATCCGCGATATGCCCTGCGTGCTGCCGCCCAGTTCCACGATGGCCGGCATCTACGCCGCCGTCGACGCCTCGCGCGGCGTATGGAAGGCGCCGGCCAACGTCAGCGTGACGGCCGTCTTCAAGCCCAGTATCGAATTCACCAACGCCACCCAGGAGCTGCTCAACGACGATCCGGTGGCCGGCAAATCGGTCAACGCCATCCGCCCGTTCACCGGCAAGGGCACCCTGGTGTGGGGCGCGCGCACGCTGGCCGGCAACGACGCCGAATGGCGATACATCAATGTGCGGCGGCTGTTCATCTTCATCGAGGAGTCGTGCAACAAGGCCTGCGCCAACTTCGTCTTCGAGCCGAACGACGCCAACACCTGGGTGCGGGTGCAGGCGATGATCGAAAACTTCCTCACGGTGGTATGGCGCCAGGGCGCGCTGCAGGGCGCCAAGCCCGATCACGCCTTCTACGTGGCGGTGGGCCTGAACAAAACCATGACGGCGCAGGACCTGCTGGAGGGCCGCATGATCGTCGAAGTGGGCCTGGCGGCGGTGCGGCCGGCCGAATTCATCATCCTGCGCTTCTCGCACAAGCTGGCGCAATCCTGATCCGGGGTTTTCATCCACCGTACAAGTGAAGGAGTAGGTCATGGCACAAGAATATCCCATCCCCCGTTTCCACTTCCAGGTCGACTGGGGTGGCGCCAAGATCAGTTTCACCGAGGTGACCGGGCTGGTGATGGAGCGCGAGAAGATCGAGTACCGCCACAGCGACAGCAAGGACTTCAACAAGATCGCCATGCCGGGGATGGCCAAGAACGGCAACATCACCCTCAAGCGCGGCAAGTTCGAGGCCGATTTCGACTACAACAAGTGGATGGACGAGGTGTCCAATGAGCGCTCGGAGGGGCGGCGCGACGTCATCATCCGGCTGCTCAACGAGAAGCACCTGCCGGTGGCGGCATGGTCGGCCACGCGCTGCTTCCCGGTCAAGATCAGTGCCCCGGACCTGAAGTCGGACGCCAACGAGACCGCGATCGAGACGCTGGAAATCGCCCACGAGGGATTGAAGCTGATGAAGATCTGAGCCGGCGGCGGACATGAGCGACTACTATCCGCCGTGGAGCTTTTACTACCGGGTCGAATTCGGCGCCAGCAAGAGCAAGAACGACGTCCGTTTCCAGACGGTGTCGGGATTGAGCGTCGAATACGACATGGAGGAGTACAAGGAGGGCGGCGAGAACCGGTTCAGCCACAAGCTGCCGGGCCGCACCAAGTACGCCGACCTGGTACTCAAGCGCGGCATGCTGACCGATTCCGCGCTGATCGCCTGGTTCATGGACGCCTTCCGCGATCGGGTGTTCGAGCCGACCGATGTCAACGTCATCCTGATGAACGAGGCGGGCGATCCGCTGCGCACGTGGAAGATCGTGCAGGCGATACCGAAGAAGTGGTCCGTCAGCGATTTTAACTCGGGCGAGAACACGGTGGTCATCGAGACGATGGAGCTGTCCTACCGTTACTTCAATATCCAGTAGCCATGTACAGGCGTAGATTGGGACCGTCATGCCGATAGAGATCAGGGAGCTGCACATCAAGGTGGCCGTCACCGCCGGCGCGGGAGGAGGCGCGGCGCCGGCCGGCGGCGCCGCCGACACGTCCGGAGACCAAACGCAGCAAGCCATCGTCGCCCAATGCGTCGAGCAGGTGCTGCGCATACTGCAAAACAAAATGGAGCGCTGATGGCAGCCCAGGGTAAACTTGAGAAGATGCTGATACTGGCCTTCGAGACATCGGCGGCCGCCGAAACCGGCGGCAAGCTCGATGCCAAGGGCAGTTTCGAGGCGTTGATCAATCCGGAAACGTACACGCTGCAATACAAGGTCAAGACCGCCGAGGGGCAGGGCCAGGGCAGCAGCGGCGCGCAGCAGAAGTTCGCTTACACGATGCCGGAGGAGCTGGAGTTCGAGTTTTTGTTCGACAGCACCGGCATCATCGACGGCAAGCCAAACAAGGACGGTGTATTCGACCAGGTGGACGCCTTCCGAAAGCTGCTGACCGAGTACCGCCCCGATTCGCATGAACCGTTCCACCTCAAGCTGGTGTGGGGGAACCTGATCTTCAAGGGACGGGCGATCGAGCTGGCCATCACCTACAAGCTGTTTAATCCGGACGGGCAGCCGATCCGCGCGCTGGCCAAGACCAAGTTCAAAGGCAGCATCGAGGAACAGAAGCGCATCGCCAAGGAGGACCGTCGTTCGCCCGACCTGACACATATCCGCACCGTGCGCGCCGGCGACCGGCTGCCGCTGATGTGCTTCAGGGTCTATGGCGACCCGCGCCACTATCTGGACGTCGCGCGCGTCAACGGGCTGTCGGACTTTCGCGCGCTGGTGCCGGGCCAGGAGTTGGTGTTTCCGCCTTTGAGCAAGAACGGAGCGGTGCGATGAACGACGGCGGCGTCATCCCCGGCACCGAAAAGGGCGACGTCTGCACCTTCGCCGTGCTGGTGGAGGGGACCGACGTGGCGGGCCAGTTCCATGTGCTGAACGTGGAGGTCACCCGCGAGTTGAACCGCATACCGACCGCGATGATCGAGTTGAAAGATGGCGATGCCGCGCAGGCGACTTTTCCCGCCAGTGAGGCCGAGCATTTCATCCCCGGTAAAAAAATCGAGATCAAGCTCGGTTATCAGGCCAAGAACGAGACGGTGTTCAAAGGTGTGATCGTGAGGCATAGCATCCGCGTGCGCAAGAATTCCAGCCAGCTGATTATCGATTGCCGCGACGAGGCGGTAAAAATGAGCACGGAGCCGGCAACGCGCCACTTCGCGGCACGGACCGACAGCGAAATCATCGAACAGCTGGTCGGCGCCCACGGTCTGCAACACGAAGTCGAGTCGACCGGCGCGGCGCTCGAGGAATCGGTGCAGTTCCAGGCCAGCGATTGGGACTACATGCTGTGCCGCGCGGAAGCCAACGGCATGGTGGTGCTGGCCGACGACGGCAAGATCAAGGTGATGCGTCCGTCCACCACCGCGGCCGAGGCGCTGAGCGTGCGGTTCGGCGCCAGCCTGATAGAGCTGGACGCGGAGATCGACGCCCGCTCGCAGAGCCGGGCCGTCAACGCCAGCAGCTGGAGCGCGGCCGACCAGAAGCTGCTGGTGGCCGAGGCCAGCGAAGGCAAGGCCGGTTCCAGCGGCAACCTGGAACCGGCCGACCTGGCCAGGGTGGCGGCGGGTAAAGCGCTGCTGCTGCGTCATGGCGGCGGACTGGCTCAAGGCGAGTTGCAGGCTTGGGCCGACGCGCAGCTGCAGCGCGAGCGCCTGGCCAAGGTGCGCGGGCGTGCCCGCTGCCAGGGGTTGGCGGCGATCAAACCGGGCGACGTGATGGCGTTGAACGGCGTTGGCCAGCGCTTCGCCGGCAAACTGTATGTGTCCGGCGTGCGCCACAGCGTCAGCGGCGGCAACTGGGAGACCGACGTGCAGTTCGGCCTTGAATCGAAGCAGTTCGCGGCCCTGGCCGACTTGCGGCCCTTGCCGGCGGCCGGCCTGCTGCCGGCCGTCAGCGGCTTGCAGATCGGCGTGGTCACCGCGCTGGAAGGCGATCCGGCGCACGAGGAGCGCATCGCGGTGCGGCTGCCGTTCGCGGACAACGTGACCGAAGGCGTATGGAGCAGGATCGCCTGCCTGGACGCCGGCAAGGAGCGCGGCAGCTTCTTCCGGCCGGAGGTCGGCGACGAGGTGATCGTCGGTTTCCTGGACGCCGATCCGCGCCACCCGGTGGTACTGGGCATGTGCCACAGCAGCGCCAAGCCGGCGCCGGAAGCGCTGGCGGATAAGAACGATTTGAAGGGCTACGTTAGCCGCGCCAAGCTGCGCATGCTGTTCGACGACGACAAGAAGAGCGCGGTGCTGGAGACCCCCGCCGGCAACCGGGTCACCTTGTCGGACGACGCCAAGGGCATCGTTATCGAGGACCAGAACGGCAACAAGATCACGCTCGACGACAGCGGCGTGAAGGTCGAGAGCAGCAAGGACATGGTGTTCAAGGCGGCGAAGGACATCAAGTTCGAAGGCGTCAACATCGAACTGAAAGCCAGCGCCGGATTCAAGGCCGCAGGGACGGCCACCGCCGAAGTGTCGGGCGCCAGCACCACCTTGAAGGGCAGTGCCACCGCCGTGATACAGGGCGGCATGGTGCAGATTAACTAGTCGGACCAGCCATACAGGGAGAACGGCATGCTGCCAGCGGCAAGGATCAGCGACATGATAGTCAGTCCCGCCACCAGCGGTGCGCCCGCGCCGATCATTCCGCCGGGCGCGCCGACGGTGCTGATCATGGGGATGCCGGCCGCGCGCATGGGCGACAGCTGCGGTGCGGACGTCATCATCAAGGGATCGGCGACGGTGATGATAGGCGGCGTGCCGGCGGCACGGCTGGCCGACCTGACGGCGGGCGGCGGCACCGTCATCGGTCCCGGGGCGGCCACCGTGTTGATCGGAGGTTGAGCATGCGACGCGAATATCTGGGCCGTGGCTGGTCATTTCCGCCCACCTTCAGCCGCGCGCGTGGCGGGGTGGAGATGCTGGAGGACGAAGCCGACATCGCCTCCAGCCTGGAGGTGCTGCTGACCACCGCGCTGGGCGAGCGCACCATGCTGCCGCAATACGGATGCAATCTGGATGAACTGGTGTTCGAGAGTCTCGATACGCGGATGAAAACGCTGATGGCCGACAAGGTGGAGACGGCGATCCTTTACTTTGAATCGCGCATCGAGGTCGAACAGGTCGTGTTGGACGACAGCCGCCAGCTGGAAGGCGTGATCCTGATCGAAGTGGTGTACCGCGTCAAGGCCACCAACTCGCGCTTTAATTTCGTCTTCCCGTTCTACAAACTGGAAGGCACCGACATCAACCTCACCACCTCGGTGAACCTTTTGCCATAGCGCGGGTATCCGATGCCGCTCAACGACTGCACGCATAACACCGATCCGTTCAAGCTGGTACGGGAAGGGTGTAGCCAGACGCAGCGCCAGGTGGCGGCGCTGTCGCCGGACTACGCGCCTGTCGATCAGCGCGAGCCCGCGCACCGGATGATATTCGCCCGCGCCTATGCCGCGTATCTGCGCTTCTTCAACGACAAGAACCAGCCGGACGGCGACTGGCGGGACTTCTTCGGCAACGACGTCTCGGTGCAGCTGGCCGTGGCGGCGGTGCAAGACGTGGACGGCTACAAGTCGGCGATCAAGGCCGCTTTCGATTTCCTCGATACCCTCGACAACGATGCCGATGAAGCCGGCCTGCGGCTGCGTCTCGGGCAGTTGTTCGGCAGCGCCGCCACCTTGGCCGCCCGGTTGGACCAGCTATCGCAAGGCCTGCCGGCCGAACTGCCGCTTAAATCATTGTTACAGAACCTGATCGCCAGACAGTTGGCGCCGGCGTTGAAGACGCTACTGCTGTACCACCGCGACGGCATGGCGGCCGCCGGTCCACCGGCCGGTCCTTATCTGGCCGACGCGCCGCCATCGCTGGACATCCTCGGCGCGGCGCTCACGCTGCCGCAGGCGCTGCTGGATAGCGCGCGTCCGCTGTCCGCCGACTGGATCGTCGACGACGCCGCGACCGACTGGCCCCAGTATCTTCTCAACCTCGGCAATCCGGCGCTGTATCCGGAAACCGGCATCTACGGCAGCGGAGCGACGCTATTCGCCCGGGTCAATCACATCGCCACGCATAATTTGTTTACGTCCATCTTCGACCGGCTGTTGAAGGTTTATGCGCGCGCGGTCGCCGCAGCGGGTGTCTCGCTTGAAGAGAGCTTCACCGTGCGCGACACCCATGAGCCGCATTACGGCTTGTTCCTGGCGTTCCTCCGCCTGTACGAAAGGGTGCGCGCCGAGTCGAACACCTTGACAGCCCGGCATATGGACTTCTACTACCGCGAGGTCCTTCGCCTGAAAGAGAAGGGCGCGCAACCGGGCCATGTTCATTTGCTGGGGGAATTGGCGAAGCAGGTGCCGGCGCATCTCCTGGCGGAAGATACGCTGGTCAAAGCGGGCAAGGACGCCCGGGGCAAGGAGGCGCTGTTCGAACTGACGCGATCGACGGTCCTCAACCAGGCCGCCATCGCGTCGCTGCAAACGCTGTACCGGCACGATGCCGAGAAGGTGGCCGGCGGCGCCGTTCATGACGCCGGCCGGCTCTACGCCTCGCCGGTGGCCAATTCCAGCGATGGCTTGGGCGCGGCGCTGCCCGCCGACGAGCCGTCCTGGCATCCGTTCCATAACAAACGCTACGCCAACGGCACGTTGGCGCGGATCGACATGCCGCCGGCGACCATCGGGTTCGCGGTGGCATCGCACTACCTGCTGCTGTCCGAGGGTACGCGCGACATCGAGATC
The DNA here is from genome assembly GCF_979254035.1 of Duganella sp. AC237. Lineage (NCBI taxonomy): Bacteria > Pseudomonadati > Pseudomonadota > Betaproteobacteria > Burkholderiales > Oxalobacteraceae > Duganella > Duganella sp. AC237. Next base: position 3,468,843 of record NZ_CEEDEW010000003.1, read on the forward strand.
GCCTTGCAGCTCGAAGGCGCCGCACCGGCCGGCGACATGGCCGCCGACGTGGTCTGCCTGCTGACGACCGAACAAGGCTGGCTTGAGAAGTCGCCGGCCCACTGGCAATTCGCCGGCGGACTGCTGCGGCTGACGCTGAGGGTCGACGGCGCCGACCCGGCCATTGTCGCCTGGTCGGAAAATGTGCACGGTGGCCGTTTCGGCGTTGGCCTGCCGGTGATGCAGGTGCTGCTGCGGCAGCGTCCAAATGCCGGCTATGCCTATGGACGCTTGCAGGATTTGATGGTGCGCAGCTGCCAGGTCGGCGTTCAGGTAAAGGGACTCAGGACGCTCAGCGTCTCCAACGACTTCGGTCCCGTCGATACCTCCAAGCCGTTCCAGCCGTTCGGCGCGCAGCCGGTGCAAGGCAGCGCGTTGATCATCGGCGCGCGCGAGATCTTCCAGAAGAAGCTGACTAGTGCAGTGGTCCAGGCGCTTTGGCAGGACGAGCCGCTGCGGCCCTATCCGCTGACGCCCATGCCGACCATGAACATCGCTTTCCTCAATGGCGGACAGTGGTTGAACAGCGGGATCGCGCCCGTGGCGGCGGGCTCCACGCAAATCGCGCTGACCTCCGGCCTTACCTTGCCGGTGATCGACGCACCTGACCCGGCCGAGCCACAGTTTTACGACAACACGTCGCGTCAGGGATACTTGCGGCTGTCGCTGAACACGGGATTCGGACAAGACGCCTATCAGTCGGCTTTGGTCATCTTTTTGCACCAGAAGCCCGGGGAGGGCACCAACCCCGGCGCGCCGCCGGTCGGGCCTTTGATGAAAGCCATCTCGATGGACTACAGCGCCAGCCAGATCATCGCGCTCGATAGCACGGATGCCGCAGCCTACGCCAAACGCCAGGCGCGCTTTTTCCACGTCGGACCGTTTGGACAGGCGGAGCAGCATCCGCTGCGCAACAGCGCGCACAAGGTGGCGATGCTGCCCCGGTTCGCGTTCCAGAAGGCCGATTCCGGCACGGAAAGCGCGGCGGAGTTCTACATCGGCGTCGCCGCGCTCAAGCCGCCGCAAAACCTGTCCTTGTTGATGGAAGTGGCGCCGGGCACCGCCGATCCGCTGTCGTCCAAGCCAAACCAGCACATCGCCTGGAGCTATTTGCGTGATAACGAATGGGTGGCCTTTGCCGACAACGATGTGGGCGACGGCACGGCTGGACTGCTCAACTCCGGCATCGTCACGCTGGCGATGCCGGCCGACGCCACCACCACCAACACCTTGCTGGCTCCGGGCCTGCACTGGATACGGCTGGCGGTGCAGCGCAAGGTCGATGCGGCCTGCCGCCTGTTGCTGGTCGCGGCGCAGGCGATGGAGGCGCGCTTCACCGATCGCGATAACGATCCGGCCTTCGCCGCGGCCACCTTGCCGGCCGGCGTGGCGACCAAGCTGGCGGCGCCGGATCCCGCCGTCAAGCAGCTTGCCCAGCCGTTCGCCAGCTTCGGCGGGCGCGGCGCCGAAGCGCCTGGCGATTTCCAGACGCGGGTCAGCGAGCGGCTGCGGCACAAGGACCGCGCCATCGCGCTGTGGGATTACGAACATCTGGTGCTGGAAGCCTTCCCGCAGATCCACAAGGTAAAGTGCCTGAACCACACCCGGTACGAGCCGGACGACGGCGGCGGCATCTACCGCGAGCTCGCGCCAGGCCACGTCACCGTCGTTACGATACCGAGCCAGTTGTCGCAGAATCTGCGTGACCCGCTGAGGCCCAACACCAGCCTCGATCTGCTGCAGAAGATAGAAGGCTTCCTGCGCCAGCGCAGCGGGTGCTTTGTGCGGCTGCACGTGCGCAACCCGAAATTCGAGGAGGTGCGGCTGGCATTCAAGCTGCGGCTCCACGACGGCTACGACGAGTCCTACCACGTCAAGCTGCTGCGCGAGGAGATCACCCGTTTTCTGTCGCCGTGGGCGTACGCGGACGGCGCCAGCCCCACCTTCGGCGGAAAGGTCTACAAATCCGTGCTGATCAACTTCGTCGAGGAACGGACGTACGTCGACTATGTCACCGACTTCCAGCTGTTCCATGACATCGACGGCGATCAGGGCATGGTCGATCTGGCGGAGGTAAGCGGCTCGCTGGCTGTGTCGATACTGGTTTCGGTGCCGGCGGTGAAGCACGCGGTCACCGTGCTGCATCCACAGGATCAGGCGGGAGCCGCCGAACATTGCCCCTGCGAGGCGTCATGAACGTCGAATCCTCCAACGTCCCGGTAACGATTCCGGCACAGCCGGTGCTCACTCCCGCTGCCGATTTCTACGCGCTGCGGCGCGAAGGGATAGAGTTCATCGAACAGATGTCCAGCGCCGCGTGGACCGATTACAATGCCCACGATCCCGGCATCACGATCCTGGAGCAGCTATGCTACCTGCTGACGGAGCTGGCGTACCGGCACGGCTGGGACATCAAGGATCTGCTGATGTCCGCCACGCCCGCGGCCGACCCCGCACATCCCTATCCCTATCAATCCTTTTTCACCGCGCGGGAGATTTTAACCGTCAATCCGGTCACGCCCGACGATTACCGCCGCCTGCTGATCGGCCTCGGCCCGGTGCGCAACGCCTGGGTGTTCTGCAAGCAGTGCGCATGCGACGTGGTCTATTACAGCTATTGTGAGCTGAATCAGCAGATTTACAGCTACGCCAGCCCACCAAAAGCGGCCACCGCACAACAACGCGTCGATGTGCGGGGACTTTACGAGGTGCTGCTGGAACTGGAGACGGACCCGGAGTCGGGCGATCTGAACGACGCAAAAGTGGAACTGGAAGCCAGCGTCAATGGCGCCGATGGCAAACCGCATGAGCTGCTGCTGGAGCTGCGTTTTCCGGATTGGGAGCTGGCGCGCCCGGTCGACTGGCAAGCGTTCCTGCAACCCGGCGCCACGCTTGGCGTGAAGCTGCTGTCAATCGGGGCCACCAGGACGTACGACGTGATGAGCGATCCGGTTCTGGACGACGCGGGCCGCGACCGTTACCTGCGCCAGCACTGGAACGGCGTCTTCTACCTCGCGTTCGAGGTGGAACTGACGGGCGCCTTGAAGGTGGCGATACGCGGCGTCGCGCTCCACCTGTTCGGCGACAATCCGACGCGCGCCGCCACCACCGTCGCCGCGCTGCGCATCCTGCTGCAAGCGCCGGGTTCCGGAGGCGCCATTGCGCGCTACCGTGAAAAAGCGCGCAAAACATGGGTGGCGGTGGACCAAACCCGCGACACGCTGGCCGCCAGCCGCAATCTCGACGAAGACTGGTGCCGCATCGGCACCGTCAAGATCGAGGACGTCGCGGTCTGCGCCGACATCGAGGTGGCGGCGGGCGCCGATATCGAGCTGGTGCAAGCCCAGGCCTGGTTCCGCATCGAGCAGTATTTCAACCCGCCGGTGCGGCATTACAGCCTGCGCGAAATGCTCGACGGCGGCGTGCAGGTGGAGGAGATCTTCAACGGCCCGATGCCGGAGGGCGGCTTCCTGAAACACGACGAACTGGCCGCCTCCGGCTTGAAGACGGTGCTGCGCAACTCGGACCTGATCAATCTCTTGATGGACATCGAGGGCGTGGTGGCGATCGGCAGCCTGCTGCTGTCGAAGTATGACGCAGAGGGCGAGTTGGTCAAGGGCGCGGCCGATCCCACCATCACCGGTGGCGCGCTGCTGTTCGATCCGGCCAAAGGCAGCGCGGCGTGGCAGCTGTATATGAGTCCACTGCACCAGCCACGGTTGTACTTCCGCCGCTCGCGCTTCCTGTTCATGAAAAACGGTTTGCCGTTCCGTCCCCGCATGGACGAAGCGGCCGACACGTTGACGCAGCTGCAGGGCGAGGCGGAGCGCGGCAAGATCAAGAACGCGCCGCTGGACCTGGCCGTGCCATCGGGGACATTCCGCCGGCCGAACAGCTACTATCCGCTGCAATACGGTTTTCCGGACACCTACGGCATTGGGCCGGCCGGCTTGTCGGCCAACGCGTCGTCGTTACGCAAGGCGCAGGCGCGCCAGTTGCAGGCGTACCTGATGGTGTTCGAGCAGTTGCTGGCCAACGCCGGCGAACAGTTGTCCCATGTCGCCGACCTGTTCTCGCTCGATCCGAAACAGACGCGCAGCTACTTTGCCCGGGAGCTCGATGCAACGGTGATCGCGGCCTACGGCGACGTGGTGCAGGGCCTGACGCCGGCGAAGCTGAACGCGATGACCGAGACCCAGACCGAGTTCCAGCAGCGGCGCAACCGCTTCCTGGACCATCTGCTGGCCCGCTTCGGCGAAAACTTCGCCGAGTATGCGCTGTTGCTGACCAACGCGCGCGGCGCGCAAACCGGCATGCAGCGGCTGATCGACGACAAGATCGGCTTCCTCGACGGCTACCCGCGCATCAGCCGCGACCGCGGGCGCGCCTTCGACTACTCCCGGCAGCCGTGCGCGCCGGAGAACGTGGCCGGTATCAAGCTGCGTGTCAGCCTGTTGCTGGGTTACCCGGAGCTGGCGTTCGCATGGACCATGTCGGCCCCGGGTAGCGTCGGCGGCTACGCGCTGCGGGACCGGCACGAACGGGTCTGGCTGGAAGGGACTTTTGCCGCGCCGATCACCGCCAGCGACGACGATGCGGCCCGCCAACTGGCCTACGACACCGTCATCGCGCGTCTGAGCCAGCCGGAGGCCTACCACCTTGTCGGCCAGGGCGGCAAGTTCCGCCTGAAGGTGAGGGACAAGGATGGCGCGGCGATGGGAGCCAGTGCCGAGGCATACGACACGCTGGCCGCCGTCCGTGAGCTGATGGAGGAATTGCTGTCCTGGAGCGCGAACTATCGCGGCATCGTCGTCGAGCACCTGCTGCTGCGGCCCAAGTTCCCCGGTGACGCGCTGATCGCCCCATGTTCCGACGGCGGCTGCACCGGTTGCGACGACGCCGATCCGTATTCGTTCCGTCTCAGCTTCGTCATGCCGGGATGGACCGCGCCGTTCAACGACAACCTCGATCTGCGCGGCTTCGCCGACCGCACCACACAGCAGGAGCTGCCGTCGCACTTGCTGGCCAAGGTTTGCTGGGTGGGCAACGACGGTTTTATCGTCAATCCCTGCGAACCGGTGGTGGGCGACGTGGCCGAATTACTGCAAACCGAAGGCCTGACCAACGATGGCAAACGTCCCGGCGGCGTCGCGGCCTGCGCGTGCGCCGAGGCGTTGTACGAGGGTTTTTCCGCAATCTTCAACAGCTGGTATGCGGATAAAACGCTATGGTACTGGCAGCCGGACGCCCTGGAATCCGGATTGGTCAACGCCTTCTCGAGCAAGCCACAAGCCTCCGACTTCGCCTGCACCACGATGCTGGAGGAAGCGCTGTTCGCGAAGGTGAAGAACCTGATGCTGGCGCATTTCAAGGAAGTGGTGTTGAACGGCTGGCAGTTCGAACGGTTCGAGAACGCCTGGTGCGCCTGGCTGGAGGCCAACGCGCCGTTCGACTGGACCACGGAGCGGGTGCAGGCGAGGGTGCAGGCGATCCTCGCCGAAGGACTGGACGGGCCGGCGGAGGGCGGCGAGGCGGCGCTTTGCCAGTGCGCCGCTGGCATCGTGCTCACATGGGGCCTGGCGTTCGACGCCTGGATAGAGGCGAATATGACTGCCGGCAGGGCGCCCGCCGAGTTCACGGCATTTACGCCGCAGCCGGTTCAACCGTGTCCCGGCATGACCTTCAAGGCAGATACGGCGGCGCGGGTGGAGGATTTGCTGCGCGCCCGCTATGCGGCTTACACCGAGGTGTCGTACCGCCTGCGCATCGTGCTGGCGTTGCTGTCCAAGCTGCGCAACACCTACCCTGGCGCCACGCTGCACGACTGCGACGATGGCAGCGACCTGAATCCGGTGCGGCTGGGTAGCACTGCGCTGGGCCGCCAGCCGCGCCGCGCGGCGACGGCGCAACCCGAGGTGGAGATCGAGCCCGCTCCCGCTCCCGTTCCCGTTCCTGTTCCAGCGCCGGCGCCCACCGAACTGGCAGCACCGGCCGAGAACCCGCTGCGCAAGCGGGCCAAGGCCTCGAAACCGAAAAAATAGGCAAGTCAACTCATACGTCACTTTTGAAAGACGGTGCTGAACATGAAAGCTGTCCAAGATACTTATCCCGTTTTCGAGGCCAATCAGGTGTTGTCGAACCTGCACCTGAACCAGTTGTTCGACTATCTTGGCGAGCAGGAACGGCTGACGCGCGCCAATCTGATCGGCATCGGCATCGCCTGCGGGCTGACGCTCAAGCTGGACGACGCCACCACCACCGTGCATCTGGCTCCCGGCTGCGGCATCACCACCGAAGGCTATCTGGTTGTGGAAGCCGATCCGTTGGCGCTGACGTCCTATCGCGAGTACACGCTGCCGCTCGACATCGACTACCCGCTGTTCCGTGACAAGGGCCAGCCGGGAAAGCCCGCGTACCCGATGTGGGAGTTGTTCCCGGCGGGCGAACCCGAAGTCACGGCCCTGAACTCACCGGCGGACTTCCTGACCAACAAAGCGGTGCTGCTGTTCGTCGAATTGAAGAAGGAAGGACTGCGCAATTGCAGCCCGAACGACTGCAACGACCGCGGATCGCAACTGGTGGTGACCGTGCGGCGCCTGCTGATCGCCGCCACGGACCTGGACAAAATCATCGCCGAGGGCGCGGCGGAGGGCAGTGGCCTGACCACGGCCGACCTGGAGGCGCGCATGCTGACGCGCCTCAATCTGCCCGCCATCCGGCTGCCGCGCTATGACGTGCCCAATAGCGCCCCCACCACGACGGAACACGTGCTGTCCGCTTTCCGCGCCGTTTTCCACGACGCGAAACTGGCGAAGAGCACCGGTGCAGCGTTGAGCGCCGCCTACGAGGCGTTCAAGCCGCTGCTGCAGGAGCAGCATCCGGCCGATCCGTTCGGCGGCTTCAACGCCAAGCTGGGTTTTCTCGATGACGCCTACGGAAATCCATCGCAGATCGCCTTCCTCCAATATTATTACGACCTGTTCGACGATCTTTTGCGCGCCTACGACGAGATGCGCTGGAAGGGCGTGGAGCTGTTGTGCGCCTGCGTGCCCTCCGAACTGCTGTTCCCGCGCCACCTGATGCTGGGCGTGGCGCGCGCCGACGGCATCAACGGCGGGCTGTATCGCAATGGCTTTCAACCCGCCTGCGCCGGCGATCTGCTGCGCGACGAGTTCCTGATATTGTTCGACCGTCTGGTGGGCATGCTGGCGAGCTTTACGCACCAGCCGGCGCTGCCCAAGCAGGACACCTCGACGCCACTGGACAAGCAAATCCGCATCACGCCAAGTTTCTTCGGCGCCGGCGCGATCGAAGACAAGGCGCTGCCATATTATTATGCGTTGAACGGCACGCCGCCGCTGCACCAGTTGTGGAGTCCCGCGCGCAGCCGGCGCCTGCGCGCCAATCAAACGCTTGGCTATCGCAGTAGCGAATACGTGCCGGCCGCGCCGGTGTTCGTCACGGACCCGCTGCGCTTCGACCTGGAGCCGCACAACTTCCTGCGCATCGAGGGCCATCTGGGCAAACAGTACCAGCCGGTCGTCAACACGCTGCTGACGTTGAGAACCCGCTACCGCCTGCCGATCGAAGTGGTGGCGCTGCGGACCGGGGCCTTCGACGAGAGCGCGCCGTTGGCCGATAAGGACAGCGCCCGCTTCTCCGACCTGGAAACCTTGTTCGACGTGCTGCGCGAGGACGTGCTGACCACGCTGACAGAAGGCATACGCGCGATGTACGACGTCGCCGCCGACACCGCGCTGCCGGCGGGCGCCCCCAAACATTTTCTGCTCAAGCAGCGCGCGCCGCAATTCACCTTCGACGCCAACACCGTCGGCGCCTGGTACGAAAAATACCTGGCCGGATTCATGGCGCGACCGTATATCGAGGTCGATCAGGACCAGATCGACCTGAACGCCATCCTGATGCTGTTTTGCGCGATTTTCACCGGCACCACCGGGCTGGCACCCAAGTTCTTTGCGCATGCGGTGTCGATCTATTACATGACCAAACTGGCGCAGACGCTGCCGGCCAGCCTGGACGCGCTGGCCTTCGCCGACTTCGAGAACAAGTGCGAGGATTTGCTCGCGCTGACGCATCACTTCCGCGACCAGGAGACGGACAGCGTCACCGATGACCTCAAGCAGTTCGTTCCGCAGGAGGCGCTGATCGATCATTTCGACCAGGTGCTGTACGGTTGTAATCTGGAGCCGATGCGGGCGTTGAACGACGAGTTTTCGCGTCGGATGCGCGAACTCAAACAGCAGCAGGTGCTGGCCTATTTCCTGCAAAAGCACCCCGGCATCCAGCACAAGGCGGGCGTGCCGTTGGGCGGAACGTTCATCTTGGTGTACCACGAGGACGGGCCGCAGCAGCAGAACGGCAGTGCATCGAACTTTCTGGTCGCCGCGCCGGTGACGCCGGGCCGCCGCACCGGAAGGCTGCCAGCGCGCGCCGATGCCGTCAAACGCGCCGTCGAGCGCCTCGGCAGCGACAGCCGTTATGCCGGAGACACCGATTTCCAGATCCTGCTCAGCACTCTCGCCGGCGACGGTGCCGCCGCCGGCTTCCCCACCCTGAACCTGACGGCATTGGAAAGCGATCCGATTACCGAGCTGGCGAACGAACTGCCCAACGGCACGGTGATCGCCGACTTCTTCCTGCCGTACCGCTGCGGCGGCGAGGGCGGCATCCAGTACGTGCTGCCGCTGCCGCCGCTCGGCCTGAGCGTGGCGCTGGGCTGCACCGATGAACAGGGCAACGCGGCGGCGACCTTGACGCCGGAGGGCGGCATGCAGCCGGTCAGCTACCAGCTTGACGGCCAGCCGTTTAAAAAACTGGGCGGACCGCTCACGCTCGGCGTCGGCGACCACACGATCTCCATCCGCGACAGCGCCGGCGCCGAATCGGCGCAGCAGCAAGTGACGGTGCCGTCGACGCTCAGGCTGGGCAAGGAGAGCTACGTCGAAGACATGTCGGCCAAGACCTACCAGGTCAGCGTGCCGATCTCCGGCGGCGTGATGCCATACGCCAGCGATACGGGCGCCATCAATATCAACACCTATCTCAGCAAGCCGGTGGCCGGCGGCGAGAAGGTCAAGGTGGTGGTGCGCGACAGCGCCGGATGCGAAACGAGCAAGGAATACCAGCACGAGGTCAAGCCGCAGTGCGACCTGCCTTGCAAAGGCATCGCCCAGCGCGGCGGTTACCGTTTCTGGTTGCCGGACGAGGATGCGGCGCGTCCGTTCAAAACCTTCGGCATGGAAGTGGCGGCGTTCCGCTTCGAGTTCAAGCCGGGCGAGATGGTCGACCTGCGCGAGGGTGTCGAGGAGATCCTGTCCAACACCTCGGCCGATGACCTGAACGCCGGCTACGACAAGACCGTGCGCAACTGGATCACCAGGATCAATGAACTGGTGGCATCGGCCATCGGCACCAAGGATTGGCTCATCCTCGAATACGACACCAAGAGCGCCGGCATGCCGGTATTGTGGATCGAAGCGTTCGAGTGCCTCGATTTCGACATCCGCATCGACCCGTTCTACCAGCGTCCCGGATCGCCGGAGGGCAGTATGCGCTTCGCCTACGATCCCTCGGCCACCACCATCCATATCAACGAGAGCGACCAGGTGGTGCCGGCGTTTAACGTCAGCCATATCGACAAGTGCGATCCCAAGCGGCCGCGCACCGAGGTATGCAAGAAGCTGGATTTGCAGCTGAAGATCAGCGCCAAATTGGCGCGTGAGGGGATCATCCTCGATGTCACCGCGACCGGCGCCGACCAGCCGGTGCTTTACACCTGGGAGGTGCAGGACTGCGATCCGCCGCTGGTGCCTGGCAAAACCGCGACGGTACGGATGCTTGCGCGCTCGCCGTTCACCAAGGGCATCCGCCTGTGCGCCTACACCAAGGATGGCTGCATGATGCTGGCGGCCAGCCAGATCAACGTGGGATAAGCCGTCATGCGCCCGGTCCTTCCCCACACCATCCAGTCGCAGACCTTCCAGGTCGAGGTGTCCGGCAGCGAGGCCGATGGGATGGCGTTGCAGCGGCAGCTGGCGGCGCTGTCGTCGTCGCTGATGCCGGTGATCGAGCAGGCGCTGGACCGCTACGCGCCGGAGCATGGCGTTCTGCGCATCGACAGGCTGGAAGTGGACGCCGGCCGGGTCGCGCTCGGGCGGCTGGAGGGGGAGCTGCCGGCGCTGTTGCGGCGAGGCCTGGAGGAGGCGCTCAGCGCCAGGATAGCTTCGGCGCCGGACGGCGAAGACCCGGTGCGGCACGTCGCCGTTACGCAGGCGATGGACGAGGCGCTGTCGTATTTTCTGCGCTACGCGACCTTGCCCGCCAGTGTACATCTGCCGCCATCGCAGGATTTCGAGCAGATGCTGCTGGAAGGGTGGCGTGGCGCCAGCGTTTCGTCCGGCGAGGCCCGCTTGTCGGCCAGCGTCGCCGGCACGGCGGCGGGATTGCCGTCGGTTCCGCCATCGCTCATGGCGACGCTGCGTTCGGCCGGCGCGCTCGATCGTTTGGGACGGCAGTTTTCGCCGACCTTCCAGCAAGTGCTGGTGGCGCGGCTGACGCCGGTGCTGGCGCCGACCTTGCAGTCGGCGTTGCAGTACCTGCGCACGCAGGAGCAGGGCGCCCTGCTGGCGGCGGCCGAACGCCTGCTGTGCCGCGCGGCGCTCGAACTGGCGCTGGACGACCGCACCACCGTCGACGCGTTGCCAGTGCAGGAGGCGCTGTGGCGCGGTTTGCCGGAGCGCGCGGGTCGCGCCGCCTTGTCCGTGGTCCGCCAAACCCACGTCGAGAAACGGCCTGTCGCCGTTCTGCTGAAGAATGGCGCGCCCGGGGCCGATGCCCTGCGCGACGCCGGCGTTCCAGCGTCGCCCGCCATCCGCGACGGCGCCGCACATCCCGACAGCGCGCACGGCATCTATATCGACAACGCCGGGCTGGTGTTGCTGCATCCCTTCCTGCCCGCGCTGTTCGAGGAGCTCGGCCTGGCGCGCGACGGGCAGCTGGTGCAGCCGGAGCGCGCGCTGGCGCTGCTGCATTTCCTGGCCAGCGGCCAGCCGCAGGCGCCGGAATACGCACTGGCGTTACCCAAGTTGCTCTGCCAGCTTCCGCTGACGGCCAATATAGAGCCCGGCGTGGTGCTGCAAGCGGCCGAACGGGCCGAAGCCGATGTGCTGCTCAAAGCGGTGATCGGCCACTGGGGTGCGCTGCGCGACACCTCGCCGGACGGCCTGCGCGGCGCCTTCCTGCTGCGTCCCGGCAAGCTTAGCGAGCGCGGCGGCGAGTGGTTGCTGCAGGTGGAGCGGCAAACCGCCGACGTCCTGCTGGGAGACCTGCCATGGGGCTATTCGGCGATCCGCCTGCCCTGGATGGCCGGCATCCTGTGGGTGGAGTGGAACTAGCATGGCCGCGACCGCCGAAAAATCCACCACCACCACGCCCGCGACCGCGCACAGGACGGGGTCGGGCGGGGGCGGCGGCGCTTTCTTTGCGCCCAAGCCGGCGGTGGTCAAGGTGCAGCCCAAGCTGAGCGTCAACCAGCCCGGCGACAGCTTCGAGCGCGAAGCGGACCGCATGGCCGATCATGTCATGCAGGCACCAGTGGTGTCGGGCTGGGCCGGGGCGGAGAGCTCGAGCTGGGCCGGGCCGGGCGGCGGCGGCATCGTTCCCTTGGAGGAAAGACGCTGGGACAAGGCGCCGCTGATGCGCAAGGAGACCGGCGCCGCGCCCAGCGTGGACAACGCGACGCAGTCCGCCCTGAGCGGCAGCATGAGCGGCGGCAAACCATTGTCCGGCGACGTGCGCGGCTTCATGGAGCCGCGTTTCGGCGCCGACTTCGGCAAGGTGCGCGTGCATGACGACAAGCAGGCGGCCAGCCTCAGCAACCGCTTGAGCGCGCGCGCCTTCACCTACGGCAACCACGTCTTCTTTGGTGACGGCCAGTACCAGCCGGGCAGCGGCGACGGCAAGCGCCTACTCGCGCACGAGCTGACCCATACGATGCAGCAGGGCGGCGCGGTGCGGCGCAGCCCGCTGGTATCGACATCGACCGCCACCCCGGCCATCCAGCGCCTGGGCGTGTCGGACGCGCTCAAGTATTTTGCCGACCATGCCAACCACATCCCCGGTTTCCGGCTGCTGACCATCGTGCTGGGATTCAATCCGATCAGCATGAAAAGCGTCGACCGCAGCGCCAGCAACATCCTGCGCGCGCTGGTCGAGGTCGTGCCCGGCGGCGGGCTGGTGTCGCAAGCGCTCGACAACCATGGCGTCTTCACCCGCGCCGGCGCCTGGGTCGAGCAAAAGCTGGCCGCGCTGGGCGACATCGGCGCCGACATCGTCGCCGGCCTGGCGGCCTTCATCGACAGCCTGAGCTGGAGCGACATCTTCGACCTTGGCGGCGTCTGGGACCGGGCGGTGGCCATTTTCACCAATCCGGTCTCGCGCCTGATCGCCTTCGGCGCCGGCGTGGTGGTGGAATTGCTGGCGATTGTCCGCGAGGTCGTGCTGCGCCCGCTGGCGGCGCTGGCCGAGGGAACGGCCGGATACGATCTGTTGAAGGCGGTGCTGGGCCAGGACCCGGTGACGGGCGAAAAGGTGCAGCGCTCGCCGGCGCTGCTGATCGGCGGCTTCATGAAGCTGATCGGCCAGGAAGAGGTGTGGCAAAACATCCAGAAGGGCAACGCCGTGGCGCGCGCGTGGGCCTGGTTCGAGGGCGCGCTGTCCGGCCTGATGGGCTTTGTCAGCGCCATTCCCGGGCAGATCCTCGATACCCTCAGCAGCATCACGTGGGAGGATGTGCTGACGATTACCGGATTGTTCCGCAAGGTCGGCCGGGCTTTCCTCAACGTCGCGGGCCAGTTCTTCAGCTGGGCCGGCGCCCAGGTGATCACCTTGCTGGAGATTATCTTCTCCGTGGTCGCGCCGGGCGCGGTGCCGTACATCAAGAAGGCGCAAGGCGCTTTCCGCTCGATTATCCAGAATCCGATCGGCTTCGTCGGCAACCTGGTGCGCGCGGGCAAGCTCGGCTTCCAGATGTTCGCCGCCAATTTCGGCGAGCACCTGAAGAACGCGCTGATCAAATGGCTGGTGGGGCCGCTGGCGGCAGCCGGCGTCTACATGCCCAAGGCGTTCACCTTGGTCGAGGTGCTCAAGCTGATCCAGTCGGTGCTGGGGCTAACGTGGCAAAACATCCGCGTCAAGCTGCTCAAGATCATCCCGGAACCGGTGCTGGTATTGCTGGAGAAGACCGCCTCGGTGCTGGTCACGCTGGTGCGCGACGGTCCGGCCGCCGCCTGGCAAGAGATCAAGAACGAGCTCAACGAGTTGAAGGAAACCATGATCGCCAAGGTGATCGAGATGGTGACCACGCAGATCGTGCAGGCCGCCGTGACCAAGCTGGTGATGATGATGAATCCGGCCGGCGCGGTGATCCAGGCCATCATCGCGATCTACAACACGATAACGGTGTTTGTTCAGAAAATCAGCGAGATCGGCGCGGTGGTGGCGGCCTTCATCGATTCGATCGCGGCCATCGCCTCCGGCCAGATCGCCGGCGCCGGCAAAAAGGTGGAGTCGACCTTGGCCAAGGGCTTGAATGTGGTGATCCCGTTCCTGGCCAAGTTCGCCGGCCTCGGCGCCATCCCCGACAAATTGGTCGCGCTGCTCAAGAAGATCCGCGCGCCGATCGACAAGGGCATGGACAAGATCGTCGCCTGGCTGGGTGCGCTGCTCGCCAAACTGGGCGCGCAGGCCAAGCGGCTGCTGAACTGGTGGACCAAGAAGAAACCGATCGCTGGCGACGACAAGCCGCATACGCTAACGTTCCAGGGCAAAGGCAAGGGCGCCAAGCTGGTGGTGCGGTCGGAGCCGATGCTGCCGTCGGCCTTCCTTAACGATGCGGCCAAGCGCGCCAGTGTCACTGGCAAGAAGCGCACCGATGCCGTGGCAACGGTGAAGACGGACGAGGCGGCGATCAAGGTCGTGCAGGACCAATTGGCCCAGTTCGACGACACGGACAACACCAAGAAATCAGCGGGAAAATCCGCAGACAAGGCCGACGCGCTGATGACCGACCTCGATGCCAAGCTCACCGGCATGAGCGTGTTCATCGGCTCGACACTGTCCGAATGGAAGGTAGGCGATCCCTTCGTCGGGGATGCGATCAAGCTGCCGCGAGGCAAATTCAGCGTCGAGCAAAAGACCGCGATTGCCGAAGCCCACGGCGACAACAAGGATCTGCAAAAGGACAGTTATGGCCGGCTGATCAACATGAAGGCGAGCAAGAGCTTGGCGCGCCGGCACGTGATCTCCTCGTATGACATGTCGCGGCACTATGTGCAGCAGTTGAATGGCGAGAAGAAAAAGGTTTCACAGGGAAAAATGCTGCTGGAGCAGCGGGCTTCGATCGCCGACGCCCGCGTGGAGGTTGCCGGCTTGACGGTGGCCGCGCTGCAGGAGGCGGCAACCAAGCGCTACGCGACCTTCTTCGGCTATCTGCGCAATATGTTCATCGGAGACAGCCGCGAAAACAGCATGCTGCAGGAAAACATCGATCCGATGCACCCGGACATGGTGGGTAAGCCCAAAAAACTCGACGCGCACATTCGCCACGTCAAGCGCGCTTGGGCGATGGATGCTTCGATCGAAATATCGGGTCTGGAATAGCGGAAGGGGTATATGTCGGCGGTCAATCTTCAAACGTCACTGCGCTACCTGCGCGCCATCATCGTCGCCCGCTTGAGAGACGCGCCGCCGGCGGAACTGGAGCGCACGGTCAACGACACGGCGTGGCTCGACGACGGCTCGCCGTTTGCGCTATTCATCGAACAGCACAAGCCCGGTTTCGAGGAATACATCGTGCTGCTGCTGTCGCTGGCCCCGAATGTGCATCCAACCTTTCTCAACGACACGGTGGCCGCCTGCCTGCCCGAGGGCGGGGACTTGCCCGCGTTCGGCGGTGTGCGTGCGGGCGGCCACCGCGGCGTGATCCCGACCGGAGAAACCGCACAGTTCATCCTGGCCGGCGACGATCTGGTCAGTCGCCTGCAAGTGCAGCGGATGCTGGGCGGGGAGCACTGGTTCTCCCGCAAACACATCCTCGCGCTGGAGCCGGTAGGGCCGGGCGAGCCGGCCATGAGCGGCCGCCTGATCCTGGCGCCTGAGGTGCTGGAATTGCTGACCATCGGCGAGGTCAGCAAGCCGCGCTTCAGCAGCGAGTTCCCGGCCGAGTTGCAGGCGACGGAGATGGGTTGGGACGATCTGGTGCTCAATCCCGACACCCGGCGGCAGATCCGCGAGATCGAGCATTGGACCGTGCACAAGGATACCTTGCTGCGCGAATGGGGCATGGGCCGCAAGATGAAGCCCGGCTACCGCGCATTGTTCTACGGTCCGCCGGGCACCGGCAAGACGCTCACGGCGACGTTGCTGGGCAAGCAAACCGGGCTGGACGTGTACCGCATCGACCTGTCGAGGGTGGTCTCCAAATTCATCGGCGAAACGGAGAAAAATCTCGCCAACCTGTTCGACAAGGCCGAGAACAAGCAGTGGATTCTGTTCTTCGACGAAGCCGACGCGCTGTTCGGCAAGCGCACCGATATCCGCGACGCGCACGACAAGTATGCCAACCAGGAAGTGGCGTATTTACTACAGCGTATCGAAAGCTATAGCGGGCTGGTGATCCTGGCGACCAATCAGCGCGGCAATATCGACGACGCCTTCGTGCGGCGGTTTCAATCGATTATCCATTTCCCGATGCCCGGGGCGGCCGAACGGGAGGCGATCTGGCGCAAGACCATGCCGCCGCAAATGACGCTGGCCGAGGACGTGCAATGGCCGGCGGTGGCGGCCAATCACGAAGTCAGCGGCGCCAATATCCTCAATATTTGCCATCATTGCGCATTGCAGGTATTGGCCTGCGGCGCGCGCGAACTCGATTCCGCCACCCTGGAAGCGGCCATCATGCGCGAATATGTCAAGGAAGGCAGGGTGGTGTAAGCGCTGCTTCCTAGTGCTTGCCCAGGCACTGCAAGATCGCGCAATCCTTGGCCGTCTGCTCCTCGGTGCAACGCCCGCGCAGCGCCACCAACTGGCGCTCGAGATCCATCAACTGCGCGATGCGCTCCGCCACCTCGACGATATGCCTGTCGAGCAGCGCATTGACCTCGCCACAACGCTGTTCCGGATGGTCGCGAAAGGTAAGCAGGTTGCGAATCTCGTCCAATCCCATGTCCAGCGAGCGGCAATGGCGGATGAATCGCAACCGCTCCAGATGCGCGCCACGATAAAGACGGTAGTTTGCGCCGGAGCGCGCCGGCGCGGGCAGCAGCCCCTGGCACTCGTAATAGCGAATCGCCTCGACCGTATAGCCGGTTTGGGCGGCCAGTTCACCGATTTTCAGTTCGTCCCGTTGCATAAGCTTGACCTTGTAGTGACTTCAGGGTTTCTAATGGCGACTATACAGGGAAAGGAATGCTCATGTCTGACTGTTGTTCGGGAGGTTGTGCGCCGGGGAAGCCGGTGGTCGATCCGCGTTATCGTCGCATCTTGTGGATCGCGCTGGTGGTCAATACGCTGATGTTCGGCGTGGAGCTGGCCGGGGGGCTGGCCGGCAATTCCGTCGCGCTGCTGGCCGACGCCGTCGATTTTCTCGGCGACGCCGGCAACTACGCGCTGTCCTTGCTGGTGCTGGGATCGACGGTGATGTGGCGCTCGCGCACGGCGCTGTTCAAGGGGGCGACGATGGGGGCGTACGGTGTCTTCGTGCTGGGCAAGGCGGCGTGGCATATGGTATCGGGCCCGGTGCCAGAGCCGGTGATGATGGGGAGCATAGGCTTCGCCGCGCTGATCGCCAACGGCACGGTCGCCTTGCTGCTGTACGCCTACCGCGACGGCGATGCGAATATGCGCTCGGTGTGGCTGTGCACGCGCAACGACGCGATCGGCAACGTCGCCGTCATGCTGGCGGCGCTGGGCGTGTTCGGCACGCAAAGCGGCTGGCCGGATATCGGCGTCGCGCTGATCATGGGCTGCCTGGCGCTGAGCGCCGCGCGCCAGGTCATCAAGCAGGCGAGGGCGGAGATGTCCAAGAGCCGGGAAACAAAAGCACCGGCGGAAACGTCACAACGCCCGGAAACGATGAAAATATCTGAAATACGTAGGGCGGATTAGGCGGAACGCCGTAATCCGCCAATGCATGAGCCCTCGAGACGCCTGCGTTGGCGGATTACGCTTCGCTAATCCGCCCTACGTGGTTTAGATTGGTTCAGGCTGGTGTGGCCAAGCGCTCAGTTCAACTTGCCCGCGCCGGCCTTTGCCGGCACCGCAGTCTGCGCCGTCGTCGCCGTCTGCAACGTGTACACATACGGCGGCGTCCACAGGTTGGCGGCGCTTGGCTGCGCAAACCCGCATTGCCCGTCAATCGAACTGGTGCCCGAGCGGTCGCTGTTGAAAATATGCCCCGACGAACGGAAACCAAGGAAGCTCTTTCCCTTGATGACCTTGCCGCAGAAATCCTCCACCTTCAATCCCTCGATGGTGTAGTAGTTATTCTGCAGCAGCATGTTCTACTGGTAGCGCGCATCGCTGCCGCCCTCGAACTTAATGTCCGGGTTCTTGGTCGTGGTGCTGCCGGTGACGACGTTGTTGAACATGTGTACCTGGCCGAACCGGTTCAACGGCAACCGCGTGGTCGCGCCATTCCACCAGTTGCCCGAGAACGTCACGTGCAGGCGGCCCGAGTCGCTCCAGGCGCGGCCGGAATCGCCATTGCCCACCAGCGTGGTCTTGTGGTGTTTGCCGAACAGGCTGTTGGCGATGGTGACGTAATCGCTGCCGCGCACCACGTCGAGCGCGCCGTCGTGGCGGGTTTTGTAGGTGCCTGTGGCCATCGAATCTGGCGTGTCGCCGTCGCTGACGGTCAGGTGGTCGATGTACACATTCTGCGCGCGCCCCAGCGTGATGCCGTCGGCGTAGGCGTTGGCCGAGTCCTCGGGGTTGACGTCCCATGGCGTGTCGAGCGCCAGGTTGCGGACGATCACGTTGCGGGTCCAGGTCGGATAGTCGTCGCCGTCCTTGCCGTCGGCGATCCATTTCTTGAAGTCCGATTCTGGATCGCCGCCCGGCGCCAGCGCCAGCTCGCCGCCGATCAGCAGCGCGGTGCCGGTGATGCGCGCCGGACGGCCCTGCGCATCGTTGATGCCCACCAGGGTGGTGTTCGACGGCAGGCTGATCGAGCCGCCGAACTTCTGGTCCGAATAGCTGGTGTACTCGCGGAAGACGGTATTGTTCTGGCTCCAGCGCAGATCGATATGGCCGATCACGCGGATGATCTTCGGCTCGTTGCCGGCCTGCTGGATGGCGGCGATCAGTTGCTGGCCGTTGTAGACGGTATAGACGCGGTTGGCGCTGGCCGAACCGCCCCCCGTCACCACCACGTTGCCCTTGCGCGACCAGGCGTGCCAGCCGGCGGCCGGGGCGCTCTGGCGTTCGAAGGTGAGTACGCCGCCGGTCGGGTCGGCCGACGCGAACTGCCATGTTGGCAGCTTGGGCGCGGCCATGTAGCTGGCGGGATCGTGCTGGCCGTTCACCAGCACCGGGGCAGAATAATTGCGGACGCCGTACTGGGCGGTTTGCAGCGGCGTGCTGGCGCCGACCAGGGTGGCGGCGTCGATGGCGGCTTGCGCGGAAGTGGCCAGCAGGACGCTGGCGGCGAGGAAGGTGAGTTTCATGCGTGTCTCCAATGTGGAAGTAACGTGCGGCGTGCGTTCTTTGGTGAACGCTTCGTTTTCTGCTCGCGCTACGATCCGTACCCGCGTGTGGACGCCTTGCCTGAGGCAATGCGAAATCGAAACTGGGTGGGTACGGACAAACATTCAGCATCCGGACGGCGATGGCTGAAACAGGCACCTTGCGTACCTGTCGCCGTTGCGAGGAGGGCGGTGGGCCGAGTTCGCGCAGGTCAAGGAACCGGCGCCGGCGAACCCTGATGGGCGCGTATCGGCGTCGATGAATGAATACTAATCCTGAAGAAAGAAATATGCAATATTGGATTTATGTCACGCCGCATACCAAGTTGCAAGCGAGTTCGCCGCTGACAATCTCACAGCATACGGGCTTTCCAACGACACTTCGATAATATTTGAAATATCGTAGACTATCAGCTATGATTTCAATCATTGTCGAATTATGGAAGTGCGCTTTATGGAACCCAAGGAAGTATTAGCGGCGCTGGCGGCGATCGCACAGGAGAGCAGGCTGGCGATTTTCAGGCTGCTGGTGCAGATCGGTCCTGGCGGCATGGCGGCCACCAAGATCGCCGAGCACCTGGATATCGCGCCGTCCTCGCTGTCGTTCCACTTGAAGGAGCTGACCCACGCCAGGCTGATCACGTCGCGCAGCGAGGGGCGATTCGTCATTTACTCGGCCGACGTGGCCGTCATGAATGGCTTGATCGGCTACCTGACGGAGAACTGCTGCGGCGGCGTTCCGTGCGGCCCGGCCAGCTGCTGAACAAATCCACCACCCGCCCACCCGGAGCAATCACATGCAAGAAAAAGCCTGCAACATCCTGTTCCTTTGCACCGGCAACTCCTGCCGTTCCGTCCTCTCCGAAGCGACCTTCAACCACCTCGCGCCGGCGGGACTGAAGGCGATCAGCGCCGGCAGCCAACCGGCCGGCAAACTGCATCCGCGCGCGGTATCGCTACTGGCCAGCAAGGGCATCTCGACCGAGGGCTATTTCAGCAAGTCCTGGAACGATCTGCTGGTGACACCGGATATCGTCGTCACCGTTTGCGGCAGCGCCGCCGGAGAAACCTGCCCGGCCTACCTGGGACCGGTGACGCGCACGCATTGGGGTGTCGACGACCCCGGCCACGTGGTCGGCACGGAGGAGGAGATCGACATTGCGTTCGAGCACACTTACGGCATCATCCGCGCCCGCATCGAAGCCTTCCTCGCGTTGCCGCTGGCGGAGCTTATGATAGACAAGACCGCACTGAAGGCCGAGCTCGAAAAAATCGGTCACATCACCGGCTAATCCAAATCCGTTCCAAGGACTCGCCGTGTGTGCTGCATTTTTGATTTTCCTTTTTACATTGATCCTCGTTATCTGGCAGCCGCGCGGGCTGGGCATCGGTTGGAGCGCGGCCGCCGGGGCTGGCGTGGCGCTGCTGGCGGGTGTGATTCATGTCGCCGATATTCCGGTGGTGTGGCACATCGTCTGGAACGCGACCGGCACTTTTGTGGCCGTGATTATCATTAGCTTGTTGCTGGATAAGGCCGGCTTCTTCGAGTGGGCCGCGCTGCACGTGGCACGCTGGGGCGGCGGCAGCGGCACGCGCTTGTTCGTGCTGCTGGTCCTGCTGGGCGCCGCCGTCGCCGCGCTGTTCGCCAACGACGGCGCAGCGCTGATCCTGACGCCGATCGTCATCGCCATGTTGCGCGCGCTGCGTTTCTCCGCCAAGGCCACCCTGGCCTTCGCGATGGCGGCCGGCTTCATCGCCGACACGGCCAGCCTGCCGCTGGTGGTGTCCAACCTGGTCAATATCGTGTCGGCCGATTACTTTGATATCGGTTTCGCCCGCTACGCCGCCGTCATGGTGCCGGTCAACCTGGTCTCCGTGGCCGCCACGCTGGCCGCGCTCATGTGGTTCTTCCGCAAGGACATTCCGGCCAACTACGAGCTGGCCCACTTGAAGGCGCCGCATGAGGCGATCCATGACCGCGCCACCTTTATCACCGGCTGGTGGGTGCTCGCGCTGTTGTTGGTCGGCTTCTTCTGGCTGGACCAATTGGGCGTGCCGATCAGCGCTGTCGCTGCGGCCGGCGCGGCCTTGCTGCTGGTGGTCGCGGCGCGTGGCCACAAGATTTCGACGCGCGACGTAGTTCGCAACGCGCCCTGGCAGATCGTGGTCTTCTCGCTTGGCATGTATCTGGTGGTTTATGGCTTGCGCA
The DNA here is from genome assembly GCF_979254035.1 of Duganella sp. AC237. Taxonomy (NCBI): domain Bacteria; kingdom Pseudomonadati; phylum Pseudomonadota; class Betaproteobacteria; order Burkholderiales; family Oxalobacteraceae; genus Duganella; species Duganella sp. AC237. The sequence goes on from NZ_CEEDEW010000003.1 coordinate 3,489,852, forward strand.
ACGCCGGCCTGACCGATTATCTGACCGGCGTGCTGAATCAATGCGCCGGCTACGGTGTGTGGGGCGCGGCGCTGGGGACCGGCCTGATCACGGCGTTGCTTTCCTCGATTATGAACAATATGCCGACCGTGCTGATCGGAGCGCTGTCGATCGACGCGACCACTGCACAAGGCGCGGTGCGCGAGGCGATGATCTATGCCAATGTCATCGGTAGCGACCTCGGCCCGAAAATCACGCCGATCGGCAGCCTTGCCACCTTGTTGTGGCTGCACGTGCTGTCGAGCAAGGACATCGAGATATCGTGGGGCTACTATTTCCGCGTCGGCATCGTGTTGACCTTGCCGGTGCTGTTGATCACCCTGGCCGCGCTGGCCTTGAGACTCGCTTGAGAACCCTGAACAACCCGGACCAATCATGGAAAAGATCACCAACCTGCCCAACATCAATCCAGACCAGCTCGACTTGCCAACGATGGACAAGCTGGCCCAAGCCGGCGAGCTGAGCCACCCGCCACGCATCCTGATGCTTTACGGTTCGCTGCGGGAGCGCTCGTTCAGCCGCTTCCTGACCGAGGAGGCCGCACGCATCCTGGAACACTTCGGCGCCGAAGTGAAGATCTTCGATCCAATCGCGTTGCCGATGGCGGGCAGCGTGGCGAAAGACCATCCGAAAGTGGTCGAGCTGCGCGAACTGTGCCTATGGTCAGAGGGCCAGGTATGGTGCAGCCCGGAACGTCACGGCGCCGTCACCGCCGTGATGAAGAACCAGATCGACTGGATTCCGCTGGAGATGGGCGCGGTCCGCCCGAGCCAGGGACGCACCCTGGCCGTGATGCAAGTGTGCGGCGGATCACAGTCGTTCAACGTGGTCAATACGCTGCGCCTGCTCGGGCGCTGGATGCGTATGTTCACCATTCCCAACCAGTCGTCGGTGCCGATGGCGTACAAGGAGTTCGACGACGCGGGGCGCATGCGGCCTTCCGCCTACTACGACCGGGTGGTGGATGTGATGGAAGAACTGTTCAAAATGACGTTGTTGCTGCGCGGCCGGTCGGATTACCTGACGGACCGCTACAGCGAGCGCAACGAACGGCAAATGAAGTTGATCGACGCGGCTGTCAGAAAAATATAAGCGCGCAGTAATGTCAGCGCCCCGCGCAGCAACTCAGTGAACCGCCCCCGATCAGGATTCTGCCGGCCGCGTCCGCCAACCGTCCTTTGCCTGACGGCCAAAACAACGGATAATGGCGGCCAACTCATTTTTGCGCACCAGATTGGAAATCCCCATGGAAATCAAGGTCAATTTTCTCGATAAGCTACGTCTCGAAGCTAAGTTCGACGATTTCACGGTCATCGCCGACCAGCCCATCCGCTACAAGGGCGACGGTTCGGCGCCAGGTCCGTTCGACTATTTCCTTGCCTCGTCGGCGTTGTGCGCCGCTTACTTCGTCAAATTATATTGCGTAACGCGCAATATTCCGACCGAAAACATCCGTCTGTCGCAGAACAATATTGTCGATCCAGAAAACCGCTACCAGCAGATTTTCAAGATCCAGGTCGAACTGCCGGCGGATATTTCGGAAAAGGACCGCCAGGGTATCCTGCGTTCCATCGACCGTTGCACGGTTAAAAAGGTGGTGCAGGCAGGCCCCGAGTTCGTCATCGAAGAGGTCGAAAACCTGGATGCCGACGCCCAGGCGTTACTGACCATGAAACCGGCAGGGGAGGCCAACACCTATATCGCCGGCAAAGACCTGCCGCTGGAGCAAACCATCGCCAACATGTCCGGCGTTCTCGCGGGCCTTGGCATCAAAATCGAAATCGCGTCGTGGCGCAATATCGTTCCCAACGTCTGGTCGCTGCATATCCGCGATGCGCATTCGCCGATGTGCTTCACCAACGGCAAGGGATCGACCAAGGAAAGCGCGTTGGCGTCTGCCTTGGGCGAGTATATCGAGCGTCTGAACTGCAATCACTTCTACGCCGGCGCGTATTGGGGCGAAGACATCGCCAACGCCGCCTTCGTCCACTACCCGAACGAACGCTGGTTCAAGCCCGGCCGCAAGGATGCGCTGCCGACCGAAATCCTCGATGAGTACTGCCTGGAAATCTACAATGCCGATCGCGAATTACGTGCCTCGCATCTGTACGACACCAACTCGGGCAACAAGGAACGCGGCATCTGTTCGCTGCCGTTTGTGCGGCAGACGGACGCCGCGGTCGTGTATTTCCCGTCGAATCTGGTTGAAAACCTGTATGTCAGCAACGGCATGAGCGCCGGCAACACGCTGGCGGAGGCCCAAGTGCAATGCCTGTCGGAGATCTTCGAGAGGGCGGTTAAACGCGAAATCCTGGAAGGCGAGATCGCCTTGCCGGACGTGCCGCAGGAGGTCTTGGCGAAATACCCGGGCATCGTGGCCGGTATTCAAGGGCTGGAAGAGCAGGGCTTCCCGGTGCTGGTCAAGGATGCGTCGCTGGGTGGGATTTACCCGGTGATGTGCGTGACCCTAATGAATCCACGCACGGGCGGCGTATTCGCCTCGTTCGGCGCGCACCCGAGCCTGGAAGTGGCGCTGGAGCGCAGCCTGACCGAACTGCTGCAAGGCCGCAGCTTTGAAGGCTTGAACGATCTGCCTCGGCCGACGTTTGTCAGTAACGCCGTGACCGAGCCGAATAACTTCGTCGAACACTTCATCGATTCGAGCGGCATCGTTTCGTGGCGCTTCTTCAGCGCCAAATCCGATTACGATTTCGTCGAATGGGATTTCTCCGGTCAGGGTGAAAACTCCAACGTCCAGGAAGCCGAGACCTTGTTCGGCATTTTGGAAGAGATGGGCAAAGAGGTCTACATGGCCGTCTACGACCAATTAGGCTCGACCGCGTGCCGGATTCTGGTGCCGGGTTATTCGGAAGTGTATCCGGTTGAGGATCTGATTTGGGATAACACCAACAAATCGCTGTTGTTCCGTTCGGACGTGTTGAACTTGCATAGCCTGGACGATGCCGCGCTCGAGGCGCTGCTCGAACGTCTGGACGATAACGAATTGGACGAATACGGCGACATCGCCACGTTGATCGGCGTCGAATTCGACGAAAACACGCCTTGGGGCCAGTTGACGACGCTGGAGTTGAAGCTGTTGATCAACCTGGTCTTGCAGCAGTTTGAGGAGGCAAAAGAGCTGGTGGAAGCCTTCCTGCAATACAACGACAACTCGCTCGAGCGTGGCCTGTTCTATCAAGCCTTGAATGTGGTGCTGGAGGTGGAGCTGGACGACGATCTGGAGTTGGACGATTACGTGGTCAATTTCCGCCGCATGTTCGGCGACGAGAGGATGGACGCGGTGCTGGGATCGATGGACGGCAGCGTGCGGTTCTACGGCTTGACGCCGACCAGCATGAAGCTGGAAGGTCTCGACCGGCACGCGCGTCTGATCGACAGCTACAAGAAATTGCACGCTGCGCGGGCGAAGGCGGCGGTTACCGGCAAGACCGATGCCTGATTTCGCTACTTTTTTGTAGCCCGAAGCGGCTATTGAGGAAGATCGGATGGTGGAATGTGTTTAACTTCACTTTCGCATAATTTATATTATGTCAAATTGGTTGCGTAGACTGGCCCGCCGTTTAGGGACAAAATTGGCATGGTTTAAACGGGTGTCGATGCCTACTGCACTTCGACCGGCAGCAAGCTAATAGGTCCAAAATCTCACGCTTTGATACGCCTACCATGAGTAGGCGTTTTTTTTGGGCCGCCACCAATCGATAGTGCTTTCTCGCCTTGGCCTGGCCCCACCTCGCAGCGCGTAGATTCCTGAGATGCCAGTAGCTATGCCTGATGGACCGATAAATCAGTTCAAGCTCCCCCGGTGTTACGGGTTCAAGCGGAAATAAGTCGAGTTGCATAGCGACAATATAGCGCCTAAGGCAACACCAAGCAACCGAGCTCTATCCGTCTCTGTAGGCCTAAAATCAACCGGCCAGCGTGGCGTTTAAATTACGTAGAGCATCCTTAGCCTGCGCCCGCATTTGGATTGTGCTCTTGGACAGTTCGTCGGTATTGGTAGGCAGGTCCAGTTCACGCCTCATTAAAATGACCAACTCGTCCGTGCAGGAATGTACTTTTTCCAATCCAAGCAACACAAACTCAAAATATGCAGTCTGCTGAACAGTCAGCCTTTCATATAACTTAGCGCTATTATCAGCAAAAATCTGTGCATTTGCTTGCTCGCTTCTTAACTCCGCAGTCAACCGTGCCGAATCAGCCGAGTACTGAAGTTGGCCAGCGGCGAGCGCGGTAAGATCACTAATAAGACGACGAGCATTTTGCGTTGATTCATCAGCCAAACGATTTTGATCCCCGATATCAGTCTTAAGAGACGAAATCGGAAGCGTCAAAGGGAGAGCCTGAACAAACAATTGATTTATCAAGCCTAGCACCTCGCGACTTTTTAACAAAGTGTCCATGTTCCCTAAAATCGCAATTTGCGCGACAGCAACGCCGAGATCTTTGAGTTGTTCCAGAGTCTCAGGATCATCACGCTGCCTAGTTGGTAAGCTACCGATCAACGCGTGAGATTGGACGATCTGCTTGGCGGCGATCAAATAGACATTACGGCGAGACTCAGTGATCCGCTCCATATGCGCCTCTGCCGAAGCATGCTTTCTGTTGGCCGAAGCTTCATCGATTGCATCTTGACGAACCAAAGCAGCGTGCCGCAGTTCCTTTCTCATCCGCCACACCCCAACGCACACTGTCATGAGAACACCGATAAAACCAAGTAGCGCTACATAAAATGTGCTGGTTTCCAACCAAGGTGGACTATGCACAGGGGCCGGCTGCAATGTTACATTTAACACCACCGGTTTCGGTGGCAATTGAAAACCACTTAACGATGTAAGATCGAGAGAAACGCTATCTTGCTTTACGTTGTTGACCATAATGATTGCCCCGTTAATACAACACGATTAAAAATTTATAAGAGAGTTTATCAGAATGGACAAGACGGAAGAGCTGGAACGCCGGGTGCAGTAGCAAGATAAACGACGCCAAGCGCATTATTACACCAAGTTATCAGCCCCTCCATAGTGTGCCCCTCAACGGCTCTAAATGCGGCGTGGACGGCATCGAGCATGTTCGTACAGTTCGGCAGACGCCAGTACTGAACTTCAGGCACCACGATACCCCTGGACCTAAAATAACGCTTCTGGTCAAGCTCGCGGCAATCCATTTGCTTACCGCAGTATTTAGCGATGTACGCCGCCAGCCGGTGAGCACCCTTGACGCCAAAGCCAAATGAGTTAGGATCCCGTACGTTGACCTGACCCATCTGCTGACCGTCAGGCCCAAGGCCAAGAACGCTTTGCCAGATCGAGCGCAGCAAAGCATACATCTGGCGCCCACGCGCACGGCCACATGAAAGTGCAGCGCGCCTCGTTCTTGCTCCTCAATCACGGCGACGTAGTGAAACTGTTTGTGCTTGCCCATCTTGCGGCAAAAGGCCTTCCAGTGCTTGAGCGCGGTTTCGCGGTCGACCATGTTTTCGCGGTACGTAAGTGTCACCATGCGATCAACAGAAATAGCCTTGCAGCACTCCGATACCTTTTGCTTTGCGCGACGACCGGCGATTTCTTCGCTGGCCTCCCGATTCTCCGACTCACCGCGCTTAGCCTTCAGGCGAGTCTGTGCAGGGCCTACAAAGAAGCGATCCTTAGTTACGGTCACAACACACTGGCCGTCTGTTGATTTGCAGCGAAATATGACCCACTTCGCCTCATAATTTGCAAACGAATCTGACCCACGTTTAGGACACAATCCTGCTCATGACATTGAGCGGGGAATTGGAGTGATCGACGTTGCATTACTAGGCATTATTCGACGCTGGCACATTCGCGAGCAGATCCCATTGAGAGAGCTAGCCAGGCGGTTGGGCATCTCCAGAAACACCGTCCGGCGCTACCTGCGCTCGGATCGGATACCATAGAGCCAGCCTAAGCTGAGCGGCGCTCCACCCGCGCCATCGACAAATACGCGTTCCAGCTTTCAGCGCTCCTCAAGACCGAGGCAGCCAAGTCGCGCAAGCAGCGGCGCACGCTCGAACAGATCCATGAGGACCTAAAGGAATTAGGGTTCGAGGGGTCTTACGACAGGGGCGCGGCGTTCGCGAGGATCTGGAGGGAGGGTCAATCTGAGAGGGTCAATCCGGCCAGCAAACGAACAGCGTCTCCCAGCTGCGGGGAATTCCGGGCTTGCCGGCCATCACCAAACCGTTCTGCATACTTTCCATTGCTTCGCCCATATACTGAGGTGTTTCATGATTTTTTTGGCTGGCACATCAGGCGTCGCCGCCTCGCCCACGGCTTTCACCACGACGGGCAGCGGCGTTTCATCAAGCAGAGCCATCAAATGTGGCTGGAACTGTTCAGGCGCCTCGCCGGAACGCAGCATCATCGACAACATGTCCGGCGTCACCACCTCCCGGTAACTGGTACTGATGCTGCGCGCAGCGACCGCCAGCGCGCTTTTCAGGCTGGACGGTTGCACGGTCTCCATGTCGAGGCCCAGAACATCCATCACGGCCTTTAGCTTGGTGTAACCAAGGTCCTTAAGCGTTCCATTCTCCAACTGGTTGATCGTCACCCGGGACAGACCGGCGAACTTGGCCACGTGCTCCTGCAGCAGGCCCGCCTGAATACGCTTGCTATGGATTTCGCCGCCGATCTGTGCCAAGTTCATTTGATCTATCCATTCATGTTAAGTATATTTAACATTATAGTCCCAATGACCCAATTCCCAGCCAGGCCTCTCATGGCGTGGCCGGCACTATAGTGACGATCACCCGCCGATAACGCGTCAGCGCCGGACTACCCCTATCGCTCACCTTCACGATAAAGTGCGCGGTCTCCGCCTTGCTGACCACCGGCGCCTGCCCCGAGACGGTATGATAATTCTCCGCATACCCCAGCTTGATCTCCTGTTTGTAGCTGCCGGCTTCGGGATACTGAAACCACAGGTAGCTCAAGCTGTCCCCATCCCGGTCCGAGCTGCCGGCGGCGCTCATCGTGAAGTTTTCGCCGGATTTGACGGTCAGGCGGTCGCCCTGGTTGAGCTTGACGACCGGCGGATGATTCGCCTCTTTGTACGGCTTGGTGGTCCAATCCATGCGCGCCGCGAAATCGTTCTGGAAATCTTTGCGCCAGCGCCAGATGGTGGTCCGGTATCCGGTGGAGACCTTGTCGTGCGGCTTGACGTTGCGGCCATAGTCCTGATGCACCCATGGCCTGTAACTATCCACGGCATTGGTCCAGATGGCGCGCGGCTCCTGCAGAACAGGCACGTTGCCGGTAAAGCCCTTCGGATCGGTGGTCTCCAGCGCCGGCGTGTACAACTCGTAGCGCCCTCCCCAGCCGCCCCAGTCCGGATGCTCCGGTGCGTTCAGGCCGTTCGGTATCAAGGACATGAACGATGGCGTGTCGCCCTCCACGCCAAACGAGACGTCCGGATACACCGCGCCCAGCGGTCCATGCCCCTGTTGGATATGCTCTGCGATCCAGTGGTTGCTGATCTCCGTGCTGTCGAAACCCGGCTCGGTCGAGTGCATGCCCGTCCAGGTGCCATTGCCATAGCCGCCGGGGCTGACGATGTAAAACAGCTCGGGAAGCCTGGTGCGCATCCAGATACCAGAATCGTCCTGATCGGAAATCGTGTAGACGCGCAGCTTGTTCACCAGGCGGGCGGCCTGCTCCGGCGTCCGGTCGTGGCCGATCCGATACAACGCTTGGGCGAGCGTGTTGGCGCCGCCCCAGACCGCCACCCATAACGGCCGCGCATCGTCCTTCTCCAGCGCCTTGATGATGGCGTCCGATCCCGGCGAGTCCTTGCCATCGCCCACACCTTGCATGCCGTAGAGTTGCGAGCCGGCGCGCACCAGCGCTTTCAGCGCTGCCGCTTTCGGGAAACCCGGTTCGTGCTTCAACAGATTGGGCTGTACCCGGCCGTAGGCGTCGATGATCGCCTGCATGGATGCCGGCGCGATACGCGACTTTTGATGGGTAGAGGTGGTGGCGACGAGGCCCTCGATATCGATCTGGTTCGCGTACAGAAGCAAGCGCACCAGCGATTGGCTGTCGTCGGGATCGGCCTCGATATCGCTGAGCACTATCAGGCGTTGTTTGGGTTCGGCCAGGCCGATGGCAGGCGCGCAGGTCAAAAACGCCGCTAGCGTGGCAGTGATTGGCAGTAGTCGCATCGTGTCTTTCATAAATTAGAGGATTGGCTCGTAGGCCAGAGTGTAGTTCAGCAGCCAAGCATGCCGCGCAAATAGGCGTCGTGGTGCGGCATGGCCGCCACTGCTGTGGCGATGCATTCGCGGCGCCACAGCAATCCTTGCAGCGCCACCGCGCGCTCGACGTCGCCCAGCGAAGGATCGGCGCGCTCGGGCCAATGCCCCATGCCGGCATGGATGGCCAGCCAGCTGGTCGCGTCGAAGCCCTCCAGGTCGTACTGGTGCAGCGCGCCGGCCTGGCGCCATGCATGCAGCTTGAACGCCAGCGTCTCGGGCAGCTCCATGGTCGCCATCGCCCGCCACAGCGCGCTGTCGCGGCGCGCGCTCAGGCTGTAGTGCAGGATGATGAAATCGCGCACGCGCGCGAACTGGCGTGCGACTTCACCGTTGTAGTCGGCCATTACCCGCTCGGTGAGCGGCGCGCCCGACAACAGCAAATCGATCAGCCGCCCCATGGCGCGCTGGACCAGGAAGATGCTGGTCGATTCGAGCGGCTCCAGGAAGCCTCCCGCCAGGCCCAGCGCGACCACATTGTGCACCCAGGCGCGCGCGCGGTGGCCGGTCTGGAAGCGCAGCAGGCGCGGTTCGGCCAGCGCCGGGCCGTCCAGTTGCTCCAGCAACTGTTCGCGCGCGCGCTCCTCGTCGATGTAGCGGCTGGCGAACACGTGGCCGTTGCCGGTGCGGCTTTGCAGCGGAATCCGCCACGCCCAGCCCGCCTCCAGCGCGGTGGCGCGCGTGTACGGCGTCAGGTCGGTCCCGATCCGTTCGGTCGGACAGGCCCAGGCCCGGTCCACCGGCAGCCAGTGGCTGAAGTCGACGAACGGCTCGGCCAGGGTACGCCCCAGCAGCAGCGACGTGAAGCCCGAGCAGTCGATGTACAGGTCGCCGGCCACCACGCGCCCGTCGGCCAGGGTGAGCCGGTCGACGCCGCCGTCGGCGCGCCGCGCCACGTCGACGATGCGTCCTTCGGTGCGGCGTACGCCGCGCCGCTCCGCCAGCTTGCGCAGGAAGGCGGCGTACAACGCGGCGTCGAAGTGGTAGGCGTAATCGTAGCGGTCGGCTTCACCCGGCAGCGCGAAGCGCCCCTGCTCGGCCATCACGCTCGACAGGCATTGCTCGCCCAGCGACCCCAGGCCGGCCTCGCCCAGCCGGCGGTACTGGCCCCACACCGCGTGCGATCCGCTCAGTTCGCCGAAATCGCCGAAGGTGTGGAAATAGCGTTCGCCTTCCGCGCGCCAGCCGCAAAACTGGATGCCCAGCTTGTAAGTGCCGTTGGTGGCGCGCAGGAACTCGGCCTCGTCGATGCCGAGCAGCCGGTGGAAATTGCGGATGGAAGGAAAGGTCGCCTCCCCTACGCCGACGATGCCGATCTCCTCCGACTCCACCAGCTCGACGACGGTGCCGCCTTCGACCGCGGTGGCCAGCGCGGTGGCCGTCATCCACCCGGCCGCGCCGCCGCCCACCACCACGATGCGGTTGAAGGGAGGCTTCAAGGCGTGGCCGACGTGGCTGGTTTGCATGGCTTGCGGTCCTGTTTAAACGTGCTGGGAAGGCATGCTGCGCGTCCGCAAGCGCGCTGTCAATGACGGGGGCGCATTACCGAATTTCATCTGTTGTATTGAGTTTTTTTGTAATTGCAGCAACGATTTTCACTCCACATAATATCCAGTCAGGCAGCGCGGCGTCGGCAAATTTTTACTCGGCGGCGGCGTCGCCGATGACGAGCGGCTCGTAGTAAACGCAACAGAGAGGAACGATAAAATCATGAGGGGACAACAAATGAAATTCCAGTTCACGGCCATCGGGCTGGCCTGCGCCACGCTGCTGGCGGCCTGCGGAGGCGGTGGCGGCGGAGGTGGCGGCGGCGAAGGCGGGATGGCGCAATCGGTTTCCTTCCCGTTCCCGGGCGGGGAAGTGATCGGTGTGCCGCCGACCATCGCGACCATCACCCTGAAGGCGACGGCCAGTTCCGGCGGCCCGGTCACCTACGTATCGAACACGCCGGGAACCTGTTCCATCAGCGGCGCCACGGTGTCGCTGCTCAAGGCGGGCGAGTGTTCGTTGAACGCCAATCAGGCCGGTGGCGACGGCTACGCCCCGGCCACGGCGCGCCAGCTATTCGTCATTCCCAAGCGGCCGGCGTCGGTCTCCTTCCGTAACCCGGGCGGGCTGCCGCTGGACACGGCGCCCGTGCCGCTGGTGGCAAGCTCCAATGCAGCCCTCCCGGTCGTTTTTACCGCCAGCACGCCGGAGGTGTGCTCGGTCAGCGGCAACACGATGCAAAAGCTCGCCAACGGGTTGTGCGTCGTCACCGCCACGGCGGACGGCGCCGATATCTACGAGACGGCGAAAGTGGTCAAGACCATACCAGTCGGCAGCGCGCTGGCGCCCGAGATTAAGTTCTTGAGCGGCTACAAGAACACGACCACCACCAACGAGGATGGCAAAGTCGATCCGCACGGCGGCAGCAGCACCAGGGATTGGTGGTGTAACGGCTGGTGCGATGCCAGCGTGTCGGCGAACGGCGCCAGCATCAGCGATACCTACACGTGGAAGCAGGAGCCCTACACCGACGGACGCTGGTGGAAGGTATTCGCGGAACTGGACGTCTACGCGCCCAAGGTCACGCAGATCTCGACCACGGGGGACACGCCGGACGGCGTGCGCATCGATGCGCAAGCGGCGGTCATGTTCAACCTCTCGCAGAACCAGGAATGGTTCGACACGGGCGACAACGTGGTCGAAGTCGATTTGATCCTCGGCCACTACAACCGTAAGAAGGACAACGGCAACTGCAACGTGCGGGTGCGGGCGAGTTTCAAGCCGAACTCCCCGGCGCCGGCCAGCTACAGCCTCAACCTCAAGGACTTCACCGTCTCGGAGTCGTGCGAATTGACCGATCTGAACCCCTGGTTCGAGATGCAGGATTATCCGGTCGTCGCCATACGGTTCGCCTCCGCGAACGGCAACGCCAAAGTGCCGAGCAGGACTTTGCCGGCGCCGAATTACCCGACCACGATCACGCTGACCGGACCGATCACGATCCAGTGATGGCGCGCGGCCAGACAAAACAACTACAAGATTTCAACAGGACGGAGACAATGAAGACAATCGGAACCAAGATCAAGCAGGAACCCTTGCGGATGACCGCGCTGGCGCTCGCGGCGGCGCAGGTCGCCGCGCTCTACAGCAGCGCGGCGCAGGCGCAAACGGCGCCCGCCGCGCCGCCGGCCAAGGATGAGGAAGTCGTCAGCGTGGTCGTCAGCGGCCAGCGCGCGGCGATGCAGTCGGCCACCAAGCTCAAACAGAACGCCGAGGAGATCGTCGACGGCGTCGTCGCCGAAGAAGCCGGCAAGCTGCCCGACAAGTCGATCACCGAGGTGCTGCAGCGCATCGTCGGTGTGACGATGGACCGCAACCGCTCGCGCGGCGACCCGGAGCATTTCTCGGTCGAGGGCTCCGGCATCTCGGTGCGCGGCCTGACCTGGGGTTCGTCCACCCTGAACGGCCGCGAATCGTTCTCGGCCGGCTATCCGGGGCGCGAGTTGAGCTGGGGCGACATTCCGGCCGAACTGATGTCGGCCGTGGTGGTGCACAAGAACCCGCCGGCGGACTTGATCGAAGGCGGCGTCAGCGGCCAGGTCGACTTGCGCACCGCGCTGCCGTTCGACTACAAGGGCGATAAATTCGCCGCATCGAGCTACTTGAACTATAACGAGCTTGGCGCGAAGACCTCGCCCGCCCTGTCCGGCCTGGTGTCGAAACGCTGGGAAAACGACTTCGGCCAATGGGGCGCGCTGCTCAACCTGTCGGGCAACCGGACCAATTCCCACAACGACACCGTGCAAGTCGACGCCTACTTCCCGCGCACCGACTTCGCCCCCGGACAAACCATGTGGGTGCCCAAATCGGCCTCGTGGCGCACCAACACCAGCAAAAACGACCGCGTCGGCGCATACGGCGCGCTGCAGTGGAAAAAGGGCGGCCTTCAGTCCGCCCTCACCTATTTCCACTCCGCCTACAAGGAAACCGGCACCGAGAACGCGCTGTACACGGGTGTCGAGGACCCGTACAAGACCAAGCTGATCGATCCGGTGTTCGATAGCCGGGGCGTGCTGCAATCGGCCAGGTACACCTATCCGACCGGCGGCCGTGGCTCGAACAATTTCGTCGAGGGCGGGCTGGGTTTCAACTCCAACCAGACTTATAGCGACCGGCGCTCGCAGACGCGGGAAATCGCCTGGAACGCCAAGTGGAATATCGACGAGCGCTGGTCGTTGCAGAACGACCTGCAATGGGTTCATTCGACCAACAAGAGTTGGAACGGCAACATCACCTTGGCCACCTTCGTGCCGAGCATGAATATCGACCTGACCGGCAATCCCGGCCAGATCACCTTCGACGACAAGGCCAAGGCCTTCCTCAAGGATCCGGGCAACTACTACCTGGAGAACTTCATGCCGGGCAAGAACAAGGCCGAGGCCGACTTGTATGCGTGGAAGACCGACGTGCGCTTCAAGTTCAACCATCCGATCCTGCGCGACCTGCGCTTCGGCGTGCGCGCCACCCGGCGCAAGGCGGAGCGCGTCGAGGCAAGCGGATCGACCTGGTACAGCGCCTCGCTGCCATGGGAAGTCAAGCCGACGTCCACGCCGGGGCAGCCGGCCCTGGCGACGGACCCGGGCGGCGGCAGTCGCGCCAATTTCAGTTACCTGAGCGACCCGCGCTACGCGGCGCTGACGCCGACCACCACCTACGACTTTAAGAACTTCTTCAACGGCAAGATCCCGACGCCGGGCGCGCTGGTGGTGCCGACGCTGGCCTCGGTCAAGGACTATCCCAACGCCTACGCGGGTGTGAACGACCTGAAGAAGATGCAATGCCAGGACGCCAACGTGGCGTTCGGCACCAACCGCGACTGCTCGGCCATGGACGACCCCTGGAAGCCGCTGGTCTACGACGGCGCGCCGTCCAAAACCAGCCGCCAGGCGGAGCGGACCGAAGCCGGCTACCTGTCGACGCGCTTCGGCTTCGACGATCTGCGCTTCCCGGTCGAGGGCAGCGCCGGCGTGCGCGTGGTCCATACCAAGACGGTGGCCCACGGCTACACCGTGTTCCTGCCGGTCTACAGCACCAACGCGCCGCCGTCGGTGCCGAAGTTCGGACCGATCAACCAGCCGATCAACGACGGCAAAAGCGCCGTCGACGTGCTGCCGAGCGTTAACCTGAAGGTGGAATTCACCCCGCAGGTGCAAGCGCGCTTCGCCTTCGGCAAGTCGATGTATCGGCCGAGTTTTGCCGACCTGAACGAGTACATCGAGCTGAAGCAGAATGTGATCTATGCGCCCGACGGCGGCCCCCTGCAGAACGTCAATTACCGGGGCGAGAACAAGGGCAACGTCCATTTGAAGCCCACCAAGGCCAACAGTTTCGACCTGGCGCTCGAGTGGTATCCTGGCAACGGCAGTTCGCTGACGGCCACCGCCTTCTACAAAAGGGTGACCGACATCATCATGCGCTCGGCCTATACGCGCGATTACAACGATCTGGCCGGCAATGCGCAAACCTTCACGATCACCGCGCCGGACAATGCGTCCGACGGTTCGGTGACCGGTTTGGAACTCGCCGGCCAGACTTACTTCAACAACGTGCCGGGGTTGTCGCGCGTGCTGCCGGATTGGGCCAAGGGCTTTGGCGTCTCGGCGAACTACACGTATATCAAGAGCAAGCAGACGCTGCACCATCCGTTCGATCTGAAGTACTGCCCGGCCGCCGGTTCGTTCAACAACAGTTCGCTGAACGTGCTGGGCTGCGACACCAACGGCCTGCCGTTCACCGACATGCCATTGCAGTACCTGTCGAAAAACGCCTACAACTTCATGCTGATGTACGACCAGGGGCCGATGTCGATGCGCCTGGCCTACAGCTGGCGCAGCCGCTTCCTGCAGGGCGTCTCCGTCAACGGCACGCAGGGCGACACCGGCACCAGCGCCGATCCGACCCGCGCCACGGTGGTCGATGGCAAGACGGTCTATCCGCGCGACGTCGGCTGGGGCTTGCCGACCTGGCAGGAAGCGGCTGGACAGCTGGACTTCGGCTTCGACTACCGCTTCAACGACCACATCCAGGCCAGTTTTTCGGCAAGCAACCTGCTGGACGACGTTGTTAGGCAGACCCAACAGCAAACCATCGGCAACATGAACCGCGCCTGGTTCGAGCCAGGCCGCAGTTATCGCCTGTCGTTGCGCTACACGTACTAGGACGTGGCGAGGCGGCTCCCCCTTTCTTGCGGGGGCCGCTTCTCTACCGGCCAAACGCTCCCTTTTCGCTTCCCCATGAAAAAATCCACCCGCTCCGCTGCTGTTCTCCTGTCCGCGTTGACGTCGCTGCCCTTGTTGTCGTTCGCGCTCAACCCGGTCATTCAAACGATGTACACCGCCGATCCGGCCCCGATGGTCCATAACGGCACGCTCTACCTGTTTTCCAGCCACGACGAAGACGTCGGCGAAAAGAACAACTTCAACATGAAGAACTGGGTGCTCGCCACGACCACGGATATGGTGAACTGGACCCAGCATGGCGTGATCGCCTCGCTCAAGGATTTCCCGTGGGCGGCCAAGGACATCTCCGGCTGGGACGGTGTCGACAACGGCGCCTGGGCGCCCCAGGCGATCGAGCGGGATGGCAAATGGTATCTCTATGCCCCTGTGCACGGCCGGGGCATCGGCGTGCTGGTGGCCGACAGTCCGCTCGGCCCCTACACCGACCCGATCAAGAAACCGCTGATCGCCGGCCAGGCCGGCGGCCTGTACGACAGCATCGATCCGACCGTCACCATCGACGACAAGGGCCAGGCCTATCTCGCCTGGGGCAATCCCAACCTGTGGTCGGTAAAGCTGAACAAAGACATGATTTCCTACGACACCAGCGTGGGGGAGAACGGCATCATTCGCCATCCGATGACCGTCAAGGCCCTGGGCGAGCGCAACCCTCCGGACACAGCGGGCGTGACGCTGCCGAAGCCCGCCTTGCGCGGCACCTTCTATGAGGAAGGTCCCTGGCTGTACAAGCGCAAGAATCTCAATTACCTGTTTTTTGCCGGCGGCCCTATACCCGAGCATCTCGCCTACTCGACCGGCCCCACGCCGGAAGGCCCGTGGACTTACGGCGGCGTTGTCATGCCGCCGCAAAGCGCCTTCACCAACCATGCAGGCGTGGTCGATTACAAGGGCAAGACCTACCTCTTCTACCACAACGCTGCGCTGCCGGGAGGCGACGGCTTCAAGCGTTCCGTGGCTGTCGATGAGTTGAAGTTCAATCCGGATGGCTCGGTTCAGACGGTGCAGCCGACCAGGGAGGGGCCGGCGCCGGTTGCCACGCTCGATCCCTACAAGCGCGTGGAGGCGGAGACCATCGCCTGGTCGTCCGGTGTCAAAATCGAGCCCAACAGCGCCGGCGGCCAGAATGTGCGCGACATCCACGACGGCGACCACATCCAGGTGCGGAATGTCGATTTCGGTACCGACGGCGCGCGCGCCTTCATGGCCAGCCTCTCCAGCAAAGCCAAGGCGAACGAGAACGCCGGCGCGAGGATCGAGATCCGGTTGGACCAGCTCGACGGACAGTTGATCGGTACGTTGCCGGTCCGGGGCACCGGCGGCGAGTGGAAGCGACTGTCCGCCAGGATCTCCGCAGCCGCCGGCGTCCACGATCTCTACTTCGTGTTCCGCGGCGCGGCTGGCGAAGAATTGTTCAAGTTCGATTACTGGCAGTTTTCCCGGCACGATCCCGCAATCGCCTCCCGGCCCCGTGCGGCGGCAAGCGCCAACCTTGCCCACAATCCGCTGATCTGGGCCGACGTCCCGGACATCGCGGTCATCCGTGTCGGTAAGACCTACTACATGAGCAGTACGACGATGCACATGAGCCCGGGCCTGCCGATCATGAAATCGACCGACCTGGTCAACTGGAGCATGGCTTCCTACGCGTATGAGACCCTGGTCGACGACGAAGCCTTCCGCCTCGAAAACGGCAAAAATGCCTACGGTTCGGGTTCCTGGGCCAGCAGCCTGCGTTACCACGACGGCGTGTTCCATGCCTCGACTTTTTCCGCCAACACGGAACGCACCCACATCTACACCACGCGTGATCCGGATCGCGGCCCGTGGAAAGAGACCAGTTTCAAGCCGTCGCTGGGCGACCACAGCCTGTTTTTCGACGACGACCGCCGCGTGTACATGGTGCAAGGGGGCGGCCGCATCTCGCTGATCGAGCTGCTCCCCGATCTTTCCGGCATCAAGCCCGGCGGCGTGAACCAGGTCATCGTCGAAAACGTCAACGCCCTGTTCGGCCCCGACCAGGGCGGACTTAAAGGCGAGGGCTCGCAGCTCTCCAAGATCAACGGCCGCTACTACCTCTTCAACATCGCCTCGCCCGGCAGCCGCTGGGCGCGTACCGCCATCGTCCATCGCGCCGACACCATCACCGGTCCCTACGAGGGACGCATCGCGCTCGACGATCGCGGCATCGCCCAGGGCGGCCTGATCGACACGCCGGACGGCAAATGGTATGCCTATCTGTTCAAGGACAACGGCGCCGTCGGCCGCATCCCCTATCTGGTACCTGTGACCTGGACGGATGGCTGGCCCGTGCTCGGCCAGGACGGCGAGGTGCCCATGACGCTCGACATCGCCGCCGGAGGACAGGGCGCGTCCGGCGCCTCCGGCATTGTCGCCTCCGACGAGTTCGACCGCCGGCCGGGCGCCCCCGCCCTGCCCCTGGCCTGGCAATGGAATCACAATCCCGAGCCGCGCAACTGGTCGCTGACCAAGCGCCCGGGCTACCTGAGCCTGGTCACCAGCCGCCTCGATGCCGCCTTGCCCGAGGCCAGGAATACCCTCACCCAGCGCACCTTCGGCCCCGACAGTTCCGCCACCACCAGCATCGACGTGCGCGGCATGAAAGACGGCGACTGGGCCGGCCTGTCCGCTTTTCAGAAAAACTATGGTTTCGTCGGCGTGAAGATGAGCGGCGGCGCCAAATCGCTCGTCATGGTCAGCGCCGACTCCGGCCAGCCCGAGGAGATCGCCGCCATTCCGCTTTCCGGCAACACCGTTCACCTCAAGGTCGACAGCACATTCCAGTCCGCGCCGGAAGACGCGCGCTTCAGCGCCGACGAGGGTCGCGGCAAGACCTACGGCTTACCAGGCGCGCCTGAAGTGGCCCGCTTCTCCTACAGCCTCGACGGCAAATCCTGGACGCCCATCGGCCGTCCCTCACGCCTGGTCTACACCTTCCCGCACTTCATGGGGTACCGCTACGCGCTGTTCTTCTATTCGACCAGGACCGCCGGCGGCCGGGTCGACTTCGATTACTACCGGGTCGGACAAAACGGCGGTGCCCGGTGAAGCGCTACGCCATCGTGCTCGTGATTCTGCTGCCGACCGCCGGCAGGCACGCTGGCCGCGCTTCTGCCCAAAGAATGAGCCTTGTAGCAGTCGGGTTCATAGCAATCCTCAATACCAACTGTCTGGAGACACCTGCATGAATAGCATCAAACACAGCCTCGCCGTTCTGGGCATGATCGTGGCGCCGGCATTCGCCGCCGGCCAGGTCAGCGTCAGCATCGACGCCGGCAAACCCGGTCCGGTCATCAACAAGTATGTGTACGGCCAATTCGCCGAACAGCTCGGCACCGGCGTCTACGAAGGCATGTGGGTCGGTGCGAAGTCGACCATTCCCAACACCAACGGCTGGCGCAACGACGTCGTCGGCGCCCTCAAGGAGTTGCATGTGCCGCTGGTGCGCTGGCCCGGCGGCTGCTTCGCCGACACCTACCATTGGCGCGACGGCGTCGGCCCGCAGGACAAGCGCCCGAGCAACATCCACGGTGACCGCGTGGACCAGTTCAACGCCGTCGGCACCCACGAATTCTTCGACCTGATCGACATGCTGGGCGCCGATGCTTACATCAACGGCAACGTCGGCACCGGCACCGTGCAGGAAATGTCCGATTGGGTCGAGTACATGACGTCGGACGGCGGCTCGCCCCTGGCCAGGCTGCGCGCCCAGAACGGCCGCGCCAAGCCGTGGAAAGTCGCCTTCTTCGGTATCGGCAACGAGATGTGGGGTTGCGGCGGCAACGTCAAGCCCGAGTATTACGCCGGCCTGTACCGGAATTACGAGAACTTCCTGAGGGCGCCGGAGCCAAACAAGCCGAAAATGATCGCTGCAGGCGGCGACTTGTCGTGGACCGAGATCCTGAGCAAGGAACTGAAGGGGCGCACGGCGGGCATCACCATCCACCAATATACGGTCCCGACCGGCAACTGGGATGTCAAGGGCAAGGCGGTCGGCTTCGACGAGGGCGAATGGATATCGACGCTTGCCAATGCCTCGAAAATGGATCGGATGATCAAAGACCACCTGGCCGTACTGGACAAGAACGATCCCGAGAAGAAGATTGGGCTGATGGTCGACGAATGGGGCACATGGTATGCCGATGCGGACACCAGCAGCAGCGCCCTGTTCCAGCAGAACTCCCTGCGCGACGCGCTGGTGGCGGCGCTCACCTTCAACATCTTCCATGAGCACGCGGAGCGGGTCACCATGACCACCATCGCGCAGATGGTCAACGTCCTGCAGGCGATGATCCTCACCGACAAGGACAAGATGGTCCTGACGCCGACCTACTACGCGTTCCAGATGTATGTGCCGTTCCAGGACGCCAAGTCGCTGCCGCTGGCAATCAAGGACAACACCAGCTATACCCTCGGCGCGACGACCATTCCCGGCGTGAGCGCGACGGCGGCGCGCGCCAAGGACGGCAAGGTGTACCTGGCGCTGGTTAACACCGATCCGCAGAAGGCGGTGGATGTCGCCGTCGATGTCGCCGGCACAAAAGTAAAGGGCGCGGCCGGCAAGGTGCTGACCTCGGCCGCGATGGATGCGCACAACTCGTTCCAGCATCCGCAGGTCATCAAGCCGGCGGCGTTCAGCACGCGCGCGGCGGGTGGCAAGCTCTCGATCAAGGTGCCTTCCAAGGCTGTGATGGTGGTCGCTTTGGAGTAGTAAGCGCTTGGCGCGTGCACCACCCGCGCGCTGGGATTTCAGTTCAACAATATTAATAAATCGGAGACATTGAAATGAAGAAACCAAATTTAGTCGTTCAGACCATGCTTGTCGCGCTGTTAGGAAGCGTCGCGAGCGTGCACGCCCAGACGCCCTATCCGAATTACAACACCAGTCCTGCCGCCCCCAACGCGACTGGCATGAGCAGTAACGCCGTACAGTTGGCCGCCAAGGTGAAGCTGGGAACGAATATTGGCAACACCCTGGACGCTTACGGTTGCAGCACTCCGGGCGAGACTTGCTGGGGCAATCCTGCCGTTTCCGCCGCCTATGTCAAATTGGTGAAAGACAGCGGTTTCGACGCCATCCGGATTCCCGTCTCCTGGGATCAGTATGCCGATCAGACCACCGGAAAAATTAGCGACGCCTGGCTCAACCGCGTGAAGCAAGTGGTGCAGTACGCGGTGGATAACGGGCTTTACGTGATCGTCAACATTCATTGGGACGGCGGTTGGCTGGAGCGGAACATCACCGAAGAAAAGAAAGTTGCCGTCAACGCCAAACAAAAAGCCTACTGGGAGCAAATTGCGACGAAGCTGCGTGACTTTGACGAGCATGTCCTATTTGCCAGCGCCAACGAACCCGAAGCGAAAACCTCTGAGCAAATAGCCATCCTCGACGGCTTTCACCAAACATTTGTCAACGCGGTTCGTTCGACGGGCGGTAAAAACGCTTATCGCGTGCTGGTGATTCAAGCCCCGTTGACCGATATCGATCGTGCCGCCGTTGATTGGCATGCGATGCCCTCGGATACTGTGGCCGGCCGCCAAATGGCCGAAGTCCATTTCTACCCGTGGAGTTTCACCAACCAGGCTGAAGACGCGGATTACTCGCAGGTGTTCTATTACTGGGGAAATGGCTACCATTCGACCACCGATCCTTATCGCAACTCCACGCGTGAGGAAGAGCCATATGTCGATGCGCAATTCGCCAAAATGAAGACGAAGTTTGTGGACCAAGGGATTCCGGTCGTGCTGGGGGAATTTGCGGCAACATTGCGCACGCAATTGACCGGGGCCGACCTTGCCCTGCATCGCGCGTCGCGAGCGTATTACTCTCAATATGTGACCAAGGCGGCGTTGGCGAATGGCATGTTGCCGTTCTATTGGGAGATCGGGATGGATCCGGGCCTGCTGTTTAACCGCACCACTCCGGCCGTGGGCGATCAGCAAATATTGGACGGGCTGTTAGTCGGAGCCGGGAAAGCCGTCATCCTGCCCACGGGTCCAAATAGCTGGACCTTGGGTGGTGGCGCGACAAATAGCAGTACAGCCTCCAATATGCAATTCACCCTCAACCAGGCTGGAGCCGGTGCGACCTATAATTTTACCCATCCGGTGAATTGGAGCGGCGCGACTTTGAACATGGTGCTGAATTTCGATCAAGCGTTTATCTCGAATCGAAATGGCGGAGCCGATGGCTTCTTGCAGTTCTTTACTTATTCCGCCAATTGGGCGGCTTACGAATTTAAGTGCTGGACGGCCAATAAAGTGCTGGTTGCCGGGCAGGATACGGCATTCACGTGTTCGGGTTTTAGCGTCCAGAATGCGGTCGGCGTAGGTATCCAATTCCCCGGAACGGCGGGTTCCGTGGCCATCAAAAGAGCGACCATCAAGCTGGCTCAATAAAGTTTACGCCTGGCAGCCGGCTTCGTGCAGGAAGCCGGCTTTTAGCCGATGGTGCTGTTCTCACCAGAAAGGCGTTTGTTGAAGGGGGTGATCTCGCTATAATTGCTGCTTTCATCGCAACGGATCACGCCATGACTTTGCTAGCCCATCAGCTCGAACTGCTGTCGCCCGCCAAAACCGCTGAAATCGGCCGCGAAGCCATTTTGCACGGCGCCGACGCTGTCTATATCGGCGGCCCCGCCTTCGGCGCGCGCCATAACGCCAGCAACTCGATCGAGGAAATCTCCAAACTGGTGGCGTTCGCGCACCGCTACCGTTCGCGCATCTTTGTCACGCTCAACACTATCCTGCATGACGCCGAGCTGGACGCCGCCCGCGCGCAGATCTGGCAGCTGTACGAAGCCGGTGTGGACGCGCTGATCGTGCAGGACATGGGCCTGCTGGAGATGGACCTGCCGCCGATCCAGCTGCACGCCAGTACCCAGTGCGACATCCGCACGATGGAAAAGGCCAAGTTCCTCGGCGACGTCGGCTTCTCGCAGCTGGTGCTGGCGCGCGAGCTGACCATCGAACAAATCCGCAAGATCCGCGCCGAGGTCGACACCCCGCTCGAATACTTCATTCATGGCGCGCTGTGCGTGGCCTATTCCGGCCAATGCTACATTTCGCACGCCGACACCGGCCGCAGCGCCAATCGCGGCGACTGCTCGCAGGCCTGCCGCCTGCCGTACACGCTGAGCGACACCAAAGGCCGCGTCGTGGCATACGAAAAACACCTGCTGTCGATGAAGGACAACGACCAGAGCCGCAATCTCGAGGCGCTGGTCGACGCCGGCATCCGCTCGTTCAAGATCGAGGGCCGCTACAAGGACATGGGCTACGTGAAAAACATCACGGCCCACTACCGCCTGCTGCTCGACGAAATTCTGGAGCGCCGCACGGAATTCACGCGCGCCGCCAGCGGCCGCACCGAGATCATGTTCACGCCCGATGTGGACAAAACCTTCCACCGGGGCCATACGGATTACTTCGCCCACGGCCGCGAGGAAGGAGATATCGGCGCCTTCGACAGCCCGAAATATGTTGGCGTGGAACTGGGTACGGTCACCCGCATCGCCACCGACCACTTCGACATCACCACCAACGCGCCGATGGCCAACGGCGACGGCTTGAATTACATGTACAAGCGCGAGTCGTTCGGCATCCAGGCCAACACGGTGAAGAAAATCGGCGCCAGCGCCGATGGCGAGCAGTGGCGCGTGTTCCCGAACGAGACGATCGGCCTGCTGACCGGCTTCAAGGTTGGAGCCTCCATCCTGCGCAACCGCGATCATCACTGGGAAGGCGCGCTGAGCAAGAAATCCGCCGACCGCAAGGTCGACCTGCACCTGGCTTTGAGCGAACAAAATGACGGCCTGCGCCTGTCCCTGCGGGACGAAGACGGCATCGTCAGTTTGACCGACGCGGCCATAGCTTTCCAGCCCGCACAGCAAGCCGAGCAGGCGGAAACCTCGCTGCGCGGCAGCCTGGGCAAGCTCGGTGGCACGATGTTCTCGGCCGCGAGCGTGCAACTGGACCTGTCCGAGCCGTGGTTCGTGCCGGCGGCCGCCATCAACGCGCTGCGCCGCGACGCCATCGAAGCACACGAAGCCGCGCGCCTGGCCGCATGGGACCGTCCGACGCGCAAGCCTGCTGCCGAACCGCCGGCGGTCTATCCCGATACCCAGCTCAGCTACCTCGCCAACGTCTACAACGAGAAGGCGCGCGCGTTCTACCACAAGCACGGCGTGAAACTGGTCGCCGCCGCCTACGAATCGCACGAGGAACCGGGCGAAGTGCCGCTGATGATCACCAAGCACTGCCTGCGGTTCTCGTTCAACCTGTGCCCGAAGCAGGCCAAGGGCGTGCAAGGCGTGCAGGGCCAGGTCCGTGCAGAGCCGATGACCCTGGTCAGCGGCGACCACACCTACACCTTGCGTTTCGACTGCAAACCCTGCGAGATGCACGTGGTTGGCGCCATGAAGCCGAACATCCTGAAGTCCCCGCCTCCGTCGAATATCCCGTACAGCCCCCTGGTCTTCCACCGCCAGCGCCCGCGCGCCACGACCTGAAAACCTCCGGGGTCAAGTCTGTCATTCGGACACGGGTTCGACCGTAGAACGCTCTACTGTCCAGCTCCTGTCTGAATGACAGACTTGACCCCGGGGTTTATGGGGCCAAATGGTTACGCATATCAAACCGCGCTTCACACTTCGTTTCCGCACCGCATAACACAGACCGATACCCCGCCACGCCTTGTGTTGTTCAAAATGGTTGCGCTTATCAAATTTTGTTTGAAGTTGTTGACTTTGCTCAAGCCGCCTCCTAGACTTGGCGCTGTCGTGCTAAAAAAATACAGGAAAAGCACGCCAGGTACCGATAAAACAGGAGACCAGCAATGAATCAACGAACGACCGCCAGCCGGCGCGCCGCGCTTGGGCTGACCGTCATGGCCAGCATGATCGCCCAGGCCTACGCCCAGCAAACCGCCCCAGCCCCCGCCGCGGAAACCACCGCCACCACGCCCGCTGCCACCGCGGAGGCGCCGATCACCAGCGTCCAGGTCACCGGTTACCGCAACAGCTTGCTGTCCTCGGCCCGCGACAAGAAGGAATCCGTCGGCTTCCAGGATTCGATCAACGCCGAAGATTTTGGTAAATTCCCGGACAAAAACCTGGCCGAGTCGCTCAGCCGCGTTCCTGGCGTCGGCGTGTCGCGCGACGTCACCGGCGAGGGCATGACCATCCAGATCCGTGGCCTGGGTTCGTCGTTCACCAAGATTCTGCTGAATAATTCCCCGATCGCCGTGGCCTCCTCCGGCCCGATTGATGGCGCTAACACGAACCGCGAAGTCGATCTGGACCTGCTGCCGACCGACCTGTTCACCAAGCTCACCGTCAGCAAGAGCCCGACCGCCGGCCAGATCGAGGGCGGCGCCGCCGGTGTCGTCAACCTGCGCAGCGCGCGGCCGTTCGACAAGGAAGGCAAACAGCTTTCCATGGGCCTGACGGGCACCAAGCAGCAGATCGCCGACAAGGCCGGCATGCGCGGCAATATCATCGGCAGCAACACCTGGGACGGCAAGTTCGGTCTCCTGGGCGGTATCTCTTTCTCGCGCCAGCAGGCCCGCACCACCGGCTTCGAGACCGTGGGCTGGACCAATCCCAACCTGACCGCGTCGCAGAGCAGCTCGCCGTCCCGCAACAACACCGGCGGCGGCAACTGGACCATCCCGGCGACCGTACCGGCCGGCGCCGGCAACGGCCTGGTGGCGGGCACGCCGATCGACCAGGCGTTCCTGCTGGCGCACAATCCGGGCCTGACCATCGGCCAAATTGATAACGCCATCATTCCGCGCCTCGGCCGCACCATGGAGTACTACGGCACCAAGGACAAGATCTCGGGCGTGCTCGCGGCCGAATACCGTCCGACTCAAGACCTGCACTTCTATCTGGACACCATGTACAGCAAGAAGGACGACGACATGACGCGCAACGGCTACACGTGGGCCGTGCGTAACAATGGCGCCATCCCGCTGAACATGACGGTCGACAAGACGGACTGCACCAACGGTTGCACGGTGACTTCCGGTACCTTCGCCAACTCGCTCAACTTTATCGAGTTTGGCCCGCGCAAAGACAAGGTCGACCTGCTGGGCATCAACCCGGGCATGGAATGGAAGATCACGCCGAAGCTGTCGCTCGACGTCGCCGGTAACTGGAACCGCAGCCGCTTCACGCACGAGGCGCCGACGGTCATGCCGATCACCGCGCCCAACAGCGGCAACACGATCACCTACTCGAACGGTGGCGGCGTGCCGTCCATCGTCTCGAACATGGACTTGAACAATCCGGCCAACTACCAGTGGGTCGGCGGCCGCGTCAACGTGCAGAACGAGTTGCGCGAGACCGAGACCAAGGGTTTCCACACCAACCTGGCCTGGGGCGACAAGAAGCTGACCGTCAAGGGCGGCTTCGCCTGGGATGACATCGACCGCACCATCCGTGGCCAGGACAACTCCGCCGCCTGGCAGGCTGCCGTCTGCGGCAACAATCCGTCGGTGTTCCTGCAAGGCCCGAACGGCGCGCCGCCATGCAACGGCGCCAGCACCCCGGGCGCCAGCGCCGCCGGCCTGTATCCAGGTTACGGCACCGGCTACACGGCCGGCCAGACCGCGCCCCTCACCTACCAGGGTTCGCTGATCACCAACGCGGCGCTGCCGGGCTATCTGACGCCCGGCCAGTACGGCAACCTGGCGCTGGACTGGGATCGCTTCCGCCAAGATTCCAAGTATGACTACTTCAACAGCACCGCGCCGGACACGGGCGCCTCGTCGACCGGCGCCAGCGCCGGCTACATCCGGGAGAAGTCGAAGGCGGTCTACCTGGAAGCGAGCGGCGAATTGGCGCCAGCCGGCTTCAACACCCGCTGGAACGTGGGCGTGCGCTACGTGCGTACCCAGCAGCAGGTCGGTTCGCGCAATTCGTTCAGCGATCCGCGCAACGCCACCTTGCCGCTGAACGGCAGCAAGTATCCGAACATCGATTCTTGGGTCTACCAGGATTCGGAATACAGCAACACGCTGCCGTCGGGTACCATCGCCGTTGACGTAATGAAGGACGTGGTGGTGCGCGCCGCGCTGTCGCGCAGCATGACGCGCGTGAATCCGAATTCGCTGCGTCCGGGCGTTAACTTCTCCGGCGTGTCGGCGGACACCGGCACTCAGGGCAATCCGAACCTGAAGCCTTACCTGTCGGATAACATCGACCTGGGCATCGACTGGTACACCGGCCGCGAGGGCTATGTCTCGGTTACCGGCTTCCAGAAGCGTGTCAACGGCTTTACCATCGACGAGAACGTCACCCTGCCATTCTCCGCGCTGGCACAGTACGGCATCAACTACGGCACCCTGATTCCGACCCAGCAGCTGGCGATCGATTCGCGCGGCGGCCCTGACGTCGCCACCGTCGTGATGACCCGTCCACGCAACGCCGAGGGCATCCTGCGCATCCGCGGCCTGGAAGTGGGCTGGGTCCAGCCGCTCGACAAGCTGCTGCCGATCAAGGGCTTCGGTTTCAACGAAACGCTGACCCTGATCAACCAGAAGGCCAGCGGCGAAGGCTCGAACGGTTTCATCGCACTGGGCGTGCCGAAGAAAACCAACAACTTCGGCGTCTACTACGAGAACCACGGCTACATGGCGCGCTTCATGCACACCTACTCGCAGGGCAGCCAGGTGGCGACGGCGAACCAGAGCGGCATCACCCAGGCGGCGCTGTTCAGCGACACCTACAAGCAGTGGGACTTCTCGTCGAGCATCGAGCTCGACCAGGTGTTCGACCGCGAGGGCCTGCCGATGATCACCTTCGACATCGTCAACCTGAACAAGGCCAAGCGTCGCGGTTACTTCCAGTTCCCGAACGCCACGATGTCCCAGTATGATCCGGGCCGTACCTTCGCCGTCGGTCTGCGCATGAAGTTCTAACGCAGCCAGTGCCGCACTTTTAGGGTTAATTCATGAATCAAAAAATCTTACTTGTCGCGGCACTGTGCGCGGTGTCGGGGGCTCAGGCCGCCGACACCGCCGCGAGCGCGCGCTTCGAGCGCTTCAGCTACGCGGGCAAGTCGCAGGAGCAGGCCAAGCCGCGCGCCGGCGAATTCCTCAATCCCATCCTGTCGGGCTATTTCCCCGACCCGTCGATTGCCCGCGTGGGTGACGACTACTATATCGTCAACTCCTCGTTCACCAATTTCCCCGGTTTGCCGATCATGCATTCCAGGGATCTGGTCACGTGGACGCAAATCGGCAACGCGCTGGACCGCCCCGAGCAGGTCGATTTCACCGGCGTGCGCGGTTCGCAGGGTATTTATGCGCCGGACATCTCGTTCCACAACGGCCGCTACCATATCATCACCACCTGTTCCAGCTGCCCAGGCGGCATGGGCAACTTCGTCATCACGGCGGACAAGCCGTCCGGGCCGTGGTCCAAACCGGTCACCATCAAAGGTTTGAACGGCATCGACCCGTCGATCTTCTGGGACGGCGACAAGGCCTACGT
This sequence comes from Duganella sp. AC237, assembly GCF_979254035.1. Classification (NCBI taxonomy): domain Bacteria; kingdom Pseudomonadati; phylum Pseudomonadota; class Betaproteobacteria; order Burkholderiales; family Oxalobacteraceae; genus Duganella; species Duganella sp. AC237. Next base: position 3,516,986 of record NZ_CEEDEW010000003.1, read on the forward strand.
CGTCCATAACGACGCGCCCGTCGGGACGCCGCGCTACGACGGCCACCGCGCCATCTGGATCACCGAGATCGACCCGACCAGCTTCCAGCGCATCGGCACGCCGAAGGTGCTGATCGACGGCGGCGTGGTGCCGGCCAAGAATCCGATCTGGATCGAAGGCCCGCATTTGCTGAAGAAGGACGGCTACTATTATTTGATGTGCGCCGAAGGCGGGACCGGGGACAACCACTCCGAAGTGATCCTGCGTTCCAAGGACGTCATGGGGCCGTATGTGCCCGGCCCTTCCAACCCCATCCTGACCCAGCGCGACCTGGATCCCGCGCGGGCCAATCCGGTCACCACCACCGGCCACGCCAAGCTGGTGCAGACCCAGCAAGGCGACTGGTGGGCCGTTTTCCTGGCCACCCGCCCCTATCCCGGCAATTTCTACAATATCGGCCGCGAAACCTTCCTGCTGCCGGTGACGTGGAAAGACGGCTGGCCGATGATACTCGAACAAGGCAAGCCGGTGCCGTACACGCTGGCCAAGCCTAAGCTGGCGGCCCAGCCGGCGCCCGCGTTGCCGATGAATGGCGATTTCAGCTACGTCGATGAATTCGACAAGCCGCTTTCCGCCGCCTGGATCGGCATGCGCACGCCGCGCAGCCAGCTCTACAAGATCGACAAGGGCGACCTGGTGCTGCAATCCGGCCAGCCGCTGGGCAAGCTTGAAGGCGTGCCAGGCTTTATCGGCCGACGCCAGCAACACCACGACGCCACAGTCTCCACCGTGGTCGACTACGCGCCACGGCACGACGGCGACCGCGCCGGCCTGGTCGCCATCCAGAACGACGCCAACTATCTGTTCATGGGCGTGACGCAGACGGCCGGCCGCCGCATGGTTGCGCTGTACAAATACGAGGATGGCAAGGAAACCTTGCTGGAATCCGCACCGGTCACGGACAAGCGCGTCGAGCTGATCATGGAGATGCGCGGTGGCCGTTCGGCTTACAGCTACCGCAGCGGCGGCCAGGTCAAGGCGCTCAAGAAGGACGTCGATGTGACATTCCTGTCCACGCAAAAAGCCAAGGGCTTTGTCGGCGTCATCATCGGCCCCTATGTTCAAGCGGCTGAATAAGCTTTTAGGGGTGACCGCTTCTTGCCGGCAGCTACTCGGAAGGTTATTGAGCTTTAGTCTTTGAACCCGCCGTCATTTTGTCGAGATAGGCCTGCATCTGCTCGCCTATCTGGTCCTGTGCCTCAGCCTTGGCATTCGCCTGCGCGAGTAACAGCTCAAATTCGCGTGCCTTTGCCTTGGCAGGTTCCAGTTGCGCCTCGGCGGCCTTCAATTGCTCGCTCAGCACCTCGGCTTCCGCCATCTTGCTGACAAGCTGGCGCTCGAGATCGCCGGTGTGCACATGGGCTGCCTGAAGCTGTTCGATTTTCTGTTCCAGCTTGCGGCCGTTTGTCAGCTGCTCGTAAAGCGACTGCTTTGTGTGGGAGAGCTCCAGCACCAGGCGCGCGCCCTCTTGGTTGAGCTTGCTGATTTCGTCCTGCTTGCCCCGCACAGCCAGTTGCTGCTGGCGCACCTCTATCTTGGTTTGCTCCAGACGGTCCTTTAAGTCGGTGACCTGCTGTCCGGCCGTATGGCGCGCGACGGTTTCGGCCTGCAAAGCGGCACGCGTCTTGGCGTGGCCGGTCATTTCGCTCAGCAGGCGTGTCTCAAGACTGTCATTGGCCTGTCGCGCGGCCTGCAGGTCCCTCTCCAGCTGCTGGATGGCTTGCGCATGGACTTCCTCCTTGGCGCGGAACTCATCGTTCAACTGCTCGATCCGCACCTCGGCTTCTTCGGTAAGCCGTGCGGCCAGGCGTTCGACAAGGTCCTGCAGCGCTGCGCTGATTGAGGCCTTGTGGCCGCCGTGGTCGCCCTCTTCCTCGTCAAGCTCCTTGAGGTACTTGTGGATGGTGGTCTTGGAGCCTGTATTGCCGAGCGCAATTCGAACGGCGTCCACCGACGGGTACTGTGACTGCGCGATTAAGCCGTCCCGCGCCCTTTTCACGTCCAATTTTTCCAGTCCCGCTCTCGCCATGCTCTCCCCGAATTGATAGTGTAACATATTACATACCACGTATTATGTACTATCTCTGGCTGATCAGGGAACTATTTTGGGAGGTGGCTCAAGTCAACAACCCTTGCTTGGCGCATGGTGGATGGTGCCATTAGCGGGGTGAATGGGCGGTGAAAATTATTGACTGGACGGCCGGGCGGCATCGCCCTATCGTGACGCCATCATTTTGAGGCCAGGAACCCACATGCATCAGATCACGCTAGAGCAAGACCCGCACCCCTACGCCGTCAGCCGTCTCGGGCCCGATCAGGCGATCCCAGCCTGGGCCGACGGCGACGGCTTCGTCACCATCAGCCGCTCGCGACACGAGCTATCCATTGTGTGCCGGTCCGGGCGTGTGCCGGCCGGCGTACAGTCGGAACAGGATTGGGTATGCTGGCGGTTTGTCGGCCCGTTCGCCTTCGGCGCCACCGGCATCGTGTTGTCGGTGATCGAGCCGCTGTCGCGCGGCGGCATCGGCATATTCGTGGTGTCGACCTTCGACGGCGATCACTTGCTGGTGCAGCGCGGCGACCTCGAACGGGCCGTGCCGCTGCTGGTCGCCGCCGGCCACCGCCTGGCCGATTTCAATCCGGCACCGTAAAAAGGTCAGCCCTCGGCGCGCGCGCGGCGGCGGGCCACCATGCCCAGCATGCCCAGTCCGGCGAGCAACATCCCATAGGTCGCCGGTTCCGGCACGGCCGTGACATTGATGTTGGCGTTCGGCGCGAAGTCCGCCAGCCGGCCGAGTCCGGCGACGTTGGTGTCGATCGACCACACGGTCCAGGTGTAGTCCTTGAACGCCAGGCCGTTCGATGGCAACAACGATGCCGATACGGTGGCGAAAATCCGGTTGCCGGCGATTTGCTCGGTGATCGGCGTCGCACCGACGCCGGCCGTGCCGTTGGCGCGCAAGGTCACCGTGCGGTTGAACACCGCGCCCGGCAGGCCGACCGACGTGAACGGCGCGACGGTGGTGCCGCCGGCGTCCAGGCCGAAGACGTAAGCGGCACCGTTGACGCCGGCGATCGCGCCCGCCGCCGTGGTGCTGAACACGAACTCATTGGTGGCGGCGTTGAAGCTGACGTCGGCCGACAGCACGTCGAAGGCGGCATCGCGGCTGCCGGTGTAGCCTGCCAGGAAATCGCCGGACACATCGGTCACCGCGTGGGCGTTGGCGGAAAGGGCCAGGGCGGCCACGGCGGCCACGGCCAAAGTCTTGCGTAACAGCTTATTCATTGTTGTCATCCTTATCGTTGTGGGAGGCGCCGGTCGGCTGCCGTACCGTACATTCCCGAGAACTTGGGAAGAGTTCAATAAACTTGTCACTTTTTTACGGATGCCGCCCTTCCCTCCCCATTCAGGTGGTGGACGCCACGGTCCGCCGGATGAGATACTGGCAAGCTCGTTGCAAGCTCGACAATCAGCGCCGGCAGCGGCGCGCATCAATGGACCCCTATGGCACACGGCTTTCTCTTACACATGGTGTTTTATCTGGTGGCGGCCGTCGTGCTGGTGCCGCTGGCCAAGCGGGCCGGCATGGGCGCGGTGCTCGGCTATCTGGCCGCCGGCGCCCTCATCGGCCCGTGGGGCCTGTCGCTGATCGGTAACGTCGAGGACGTGCTGAGCGTGTCCGAGTTCGGCGTGGTGCTGATGCTGTTCCTGATCGGCCTCGAGCTGGAGCCGAAAAAGCTGTGGTCGCTGCGCCGGCCCATCTTCGGCTGGGGTGGCGTGCAGGTGCTCATCGTCAGCGCCGCGCTCACGGCGGCGGCCATGGCGTTCGGCGTCGACTGGAAAATCGCGCTGGTCGCCGGCCTCGGCATGTCGCTATCGTCGACCGCCATCGTGCTGGCCACCCTGGGCGAGCGCAAGCTGATGCCCAGCCCGGCCGGCTCGGCCAGCTTTTCCATCTTGCTGTTCCAGGACATCGCGGCGATCCCGATGATCGCGCTGGTGCCGTTGCTGGCCGGTGTGGCCGCCGAGCATGCCAGCGGCGGCTGGATGCGCGCCGTCAAGCTGGTGGCGGTGCTGCTGACCCTGGTCGCCTTCGGCCGCTGCCTGGTCAATCCGGTGATGCGCTTCCTGGCGCGCACCGGCCTGCGCGAGCTGTTTACGGCCTTCGCGCTGCTGCTGGTGATCGGCATCTGCCTGCTGATGGAATCGGTCGGGCTGTCGCTGGCGCTGGGCACCTTCACCGCCGGCGTGCTGCTGGCCGACTCGGAATACCGCCATCAACTCGTCAGCGACCTGGAACCGTTCAAGGGGCTGCTGCTGGGCCTGTTCTTCATGGCGGTCGGCATGTCGGCCGACTTCGGCGTGCTGCTGGCCCATCCGTTGCTGGTGGTGGGGCTGACCTGCGGGCTGTTATTGCTCAAGGGCGGCCTGCTGTACGGCATGTCCTTCTGGTTCGACATTCCGCGCGGCCAGCGCCTGTTCTTCGCGCTGCTGATGTCGCAGGGCGGCGAATTCGCCTTCGTGGTGTTCGGCACGGCCGTCGAGGCCAGGGTGCTGGCACCGGAGACCTCGGCCATGCTGGTGATGGTGGTGACCTTGTCGATGGTGGCCACGCCGCTGTTGCTGCTGCTGTACGACAAGCTGGCGGCGCCGCGCCTGCGCACGGCGAAAAAGAAGCGCGAGGCCGACAAGATCACGGTCGAGCATCCGGTCATCATCGCCGGTTTCGGGCGTTTCGGCCAGATCATCGGCCGTTTGCTCTCGGCCAACCGCCTCGGCGTGACGGTGCTCGATCACGATCCCGACCAGATCGAGTTGCTGCGCAAATTCGGCTACGAGGTATTTTACGGCGACGCCACCCGCATCGACTTGCTGGAGGCGGCCGGCATCGGCAAGGCCACCACCCTGGTGATCGCGATCGACAACGTCGACGACAGCCTGGCGCTGGTCGACGCCGTGCGCGAGCGCTACCCCGCGCTGACGATCCTGGCCCGGGCGCGCAACGTCAGCCACTACTACGAACTGCTCGACCGTGGCGTCACGTTGATCGAGCGCGAAACCTTCGAAGCGTCGCTGCAGCTGGGCGCCAAGGTGTTGCAGCAGCTCGGCTTCGCCGCCGAGCGCGCCGAGCACGCCGCCCGCACCTTCCGCACGCACAACCTCAAGATGCTGATGGAAGTGTATCCGCACCAGCAAGACCAGGACGAAATGGTCTCGCTCACGCGCAAGGGCCGGCTGGAGCTGGAGGAGATGTTCGCCGGCGACGCCGCCGCCTTCAAAAACGCCGAAAACCATCCGGGGTCAGGTCCACCAATTCTACACGAGCCCGACGCTGGCAAGCCCTAGGGCCGAGCTCGTGTAGAAATGGCGGACCTGACCCCGGAGTTGCTTTAGTTGACGGCTGCGCTGGCGATCGCGTGCTCGACCAGGTTAAAGACCGGCACGGTTACTCAAAGCAGAACGGTGGGCGGCGGCTCGGCCTCGGACGGGACGGCGAACAGCGGCAGCGCCGCCGCGCCGACCGGCCGCGAGATATGGTATCCCTGCAAGTAATGACAGCCCATGGCTTCGAGCGCGCGCGCCTGGCCCGCCGTCTCCACGCCCTCGGCCACTAGTTGCAGGCCCAGGCTGTGGCCCATGGCGATGATGGTGGCCACCAGCGCGTTGCTGCGCGGACTGTCGACCATGTCGGTGACGAAGGCGCGGTCGATCTTGAGCGTGTTGATCTGGAATTGCGTCAGGTAGCTGAGCGACGAGTAACCGGTGCCGAAATCGTCGAGCGACAGGCTGACACCCAACTCGCGCAACCTGCCCAGCGCCACCCTAACCTGCGCGCCGTCGCTGATGAGCACGCGCTCGGTCAACTCGAGCTCCAGCCGCCCGGGCGCCAGGCCGTTGGCCGACAAGGCGCGCTCGACCATGCCGAAAAACGCCGGGTCCAGCAACTGCCGCGCGGACACGTTGATGCTGACCACTAGTTCCGGCAGGCTGTCGCGCCAGCCCGCCAGCTGGCGGCAGGCCTCGTCGAGCACCCAGGCGCCCAATTCGATGATCAGGCCGCTGTCCTCGGCCACCGGAATGAAGCGGTCCGGCGCGACCGTGCCCAGCGAGGCGCTGTGCCAGCGCAGCAGCGCCTCGACCTTGTCCATGCGGCCGCTGGCGGCGTTGGTGATCGGCTGGTACGCAAGGCTGAGCTCACCGGCCAGGATGGCGCCGCGCAGCGCGCCGTCGATCACCAGCGCGTCGCGCGTGTACGCGCTCATGGCCGCATCGAAGAAGCGCAGCTCGCCCCGGCCGGACTGCTTGACGTCGTGCATGGCGATGTCGGCGTTGCGGGTCAGCGTGTCGGCGTCGTCGCCGTCGGCCGGAAAGCACGCGACGCCGATGCTGGCCGAGACCGTGATCAGTTGCGGCGACAGCTGGAAGCCGCCGCCCAGCGCGCGCAGAATGTGCCGCCCGCGCGCCGCCGCCGCGCCGGCGACGTCGGCCTTCCGCACTCCCTGCAACACCACGACGAACTCGTCGCCCCCGAAGCGGGCCAGCAGATCGCCGCCGCGCGCCAGATCGCGCAGCAGATGCGCCATCTGGCTCAGCAACTGGTCGCCGGCTGCATGGCCGAAGCAATCGTTGACCCGCTTGAACTTGTCGATGTCGATGAACAGCACCGCGCAGGCGTTGCCGCCGGCGCGCGCCTGCGACAGCGCCGCGGCCAGCCGCACCGACAGGCCGTGCCGGTTCAGCAAGCCGGTCACGCTGTCATAGTTGGCGGCGCGCTGCAGCAAGTCGTCGTTCTTCTTGCGCTCGGTGATGTCCATCACCAACATCATGCAATGGAGCTGGCCGCGCTCGTAATGCGGCGATGCGATCACCTCGAGCGGCAGCTCGCGCCCGGCGCCGTCGGTGATGAGCGCCGTTTCGACGTGGGGATAGCGCGCGGCGGCGGCGAAACGTTGGAAGTGGGCGGCAACGTGCCGGCGGCTGACGGACGGCAGCCAATCGACGACACGCGTGCCGAGCAGTTGCTTGACGCCTGGGGCGCCGAGCAGGCTGGCGCTGCTTTCGTTGGCCGAGTGGATGCGGCCGTCGCTGTCGAGCACCAGGAAACCCTTGCTCAGGCTGTCGATCGCGTGGGTGTAGCGCTGCTGCACCTTTTCCTGCACCGCATGGATCAGGCACAACATCGAGCTCGCCTTGACCAGGAAGGACCAGAGGAACCAGAATTCGAACACCGCCGGCACCAGGTCCATGCCGTTTGCAAGGTTGAACACGCCGCGCGCCACCATGATCAGGCCCAGCAACCGGTATTGGTTGCGCTTTCCCGCCAGACGCCAGCCGACCCAGAGGAAGGTCAGGCCGTAGGTGTAGGCGGTGATGGTCTCGACCGATCGCTCCAGCGTAGTCCACGCCGCATAGACGGCGCAGCCGAACAGCACGAACGACAACGCGGCGACACGCACATGGCGGCGTTTGAGGTTACCAAGGAAAAACTCGGTACCGGCCCAGTATCCGGCCACGGCGACGGTGAGCGTGACGGCCGCGAGCGCGTGCCGCGGCCAGTCCGGCGGCCCCATGTACCAAAAAAGGCTGCCAGCGGTCATCGCCAGTTGGCCCGCCGCCCAAGCGATCGCATGCTTTTCGTCGCTATGACGCCACCACAGGAACACCAGCACCGCGCACAAAATAAGATCGGCGCCGAGCGAAAACAGGATATAGGTGTGGGGCGATACATTCATAAATAAGCAATATGCCTTAGCACCGGGTATTAATCAATGCCGAAGCGCCATAGCCCGACGACCTCGGGCATTTAAGCCTCCCCTATCGCACGCTTCGCCTGCGATCTCCCACAAGCGTGGGCGCTCGCGCGCCCGGCGATCAGCCCCAGACTTGGTACGAATATAATGTTTACAAAAAGATATGTCGGGGATATACTTTTTTTGCGTCAACAATCCCAAGCCGGAAGCCAGCGATCGACGCATTCAGGATAGTAATGACCATAGCCGTATTTTTGGTGAAATGCTGATTCACAGACTGATCTTGCAACTCCATCCCACAAATAGGAAAAATAATGGCATCAACACTTTCTCAAAGCTTCAAACCGCTGCGCGTCGCGGCCGCCGTCCTCGCCTGCGGTGTCGCGCTACAGGCCTCGGCGGCGCACAGTTACACGGACAAACTGGTCGCCGGTGAAAGCCTGCAGGCCAACGAATTCCTGAAGCCGGTTGACAACAACCTGGTCAATCTGGTGCAGCAAGGCGACGGCAACCTGGTGCTGTACCGCCTGACGGACGGCGCGGCCCTGTGGCATGCCAACAGCTATAACCATCCCGGCGCCGTGACCGTGATGCAAGGCGACGGCAACCTGGTCATCTACGGCACGAATCCGGGCGAGGCGCTGTTCAACACCGGCACCTGGAACAACCCCGGCGCCTACCTGCAGTTGCTGTCGAACGGCAACCTGGTAGTCAAATCGGCCAACAACACCGTGCTATGGGCGAGTAACACCACAATCCAGCCCGCCCCGACCTACTCGACGCCGTCGTATCAGCCAGCCTTCTGGAACGATGGCAGCAACATCCAGCGCAATAACAACTGCTACAACTACGCCAACAACAAGCGCACGGACACCTTTGCCCAGCCTGGCCGCGCGCATGGCGTGACCGGCTATGCCATGACCAGCCAGGCCTTGTACAACGCCGCCGTCGCGGACGGCCTGGTGCCGACCACCAGCGCGGGCACTTCGCCCGACGGCAAAACCAAAATCGCGCTGGTGGTCGCGCCGGGCATTGACTACCATTGGTATCGCCAGGACGCGGACGGCCGCTGGACCCACAAGCCCGGCCAAACCCGCGCGACCAACGTCGACAATAGCGGCGTCACGATCTTCAATCCGGAAACGGCGAATCGCGGCATGTACACCTCGTTCGTGGGCTATTTCTTCACGCCGTCGAACGCGGTCGAAGGCCAGGGCAAAGCGGACATCCGCTAATCCGATCACCCACTTAAAATAGGACATTCCATATGAAGCAATCCTCTATCAAGCACGCGCTCCTGGTGGCCGGTACATTTTGCGTTCTGGCCGGCGCGCAAGCGGGAGAAATCGTGAAGTCGCTGAACGTCGAACTGCTGGTCTTCTCCGGTCGCCCCAACCCAACCTTCGTGGTCACCGACCCGGCCCAGATCAAGGAGATCCTCGCCTTGGCGAAGAATCTGCCGCAGAAAAAAAGCGCGGCCCTCGGCGAGGAGAACCAACCGGAACCCAAGCTGGGTTACCAGGGTTTCGTCGTGACCAACAATTCGGACATCTCGTCCGATGTCAAGTCGTTCGTCGTGCACGGTTCCGAGGTCCGCCTGGCGTTGGTCACGGGGAGCAAGCAAGCCGGCAAGTCGAGCCTCGTGCGTGCCGAAGGCATCGATTCCGACGCCCGGCTGGAAAACAAGCTGCTCGCGCATGTGAAGAACCACGGCGTGGTGGATGAAAAAGTGCTTGAGTTTATCGAAAGCTCCAAATAAGCCTTGGCCGTTCGGGAGAGCGCCGCAACCCGGCGCTCTCTCCTGCTGTCGGCGTCGGCCGACAACCCATCTCCAGGTCAAATGCCGGCCCCTCCCCTCCGCACTCCGCCGCGCTGAGAAAAAATCAACCCCGTCAATGCCGCGGCCCCGGGCAGTTTTTACCGCGAAGCCGACCGCACGATAGGCCATTGAAAGTCAATTGAAAGCTTGGGCCAATTATAGTATTCGCATAACTTATGCAGCTTATGCATAAAAACTATAACGCCGGCAAGCCATCACGCCGGTGGATGATACTGAGGAGAATTAAATGTTGACCCTACTCGCCTACTCGATGGTCGTAGTCTTTATGTTTTTGATCATGACCAAGCGCCTGCCGGCGATGGTCGCGCTGATCCTGGTGCCGATCGGTTTCGGCCTGATCGGCGGCTTCGGCGGCGAGCTGGGCCCGATGATGCTCGCGGGCATCAAACAGCTGGCGCCCACCGGCGTCATGCTGATGTTCGCCATCCTTTACTTCGGCGTCATGATCGACGCCGGCCTGTTCGACCCGGTCGTGCGGCTCATCCTCAAACTGGTCAAGGGCGACCCGATGAAGATCGTGGTCGGCACCGCCGTGCTGACGATGATCGTCTCGCTCGACGGCGACGGCGCCACCACCTATATGATCACCGTCTCGGCCATGCTGCCGCTGTACCAGCGCCTGGGCATCAGCCGACTGGTCATGGCGTGCGTGATCATGCTGGCCGGCGGCGTGTTCAACATCCTGCCTTGGGGCGGCCCGACCGCCCGCGCCGCCAGCGCGCTGGGCGTCGAGGTCAGCGACATCTTCGTGCCGATGATTCCGGCCATGATCGCCGGCGTCTGCTGGGTGCTGTTCGTCGCCTATGTGCTCGGCCGCAAAGAGCGCAACCGTCTCGGCGTGGTCGAGATGCTGCCGTCGAAGGCCACCAAGGCCGTGGCGGCGGAAGTCGACGCCGTCGGCGTGCAGCCGGCCTACACCGGCGTCGCCCAGCTGCAGCAAGTGAACGCCGCCATGGGCATGCACGGGACGATGGGCGGCTCGGGCCAAATCGGCATCGCCGGCCGTCCGCGCAACGCCGCCGCCGATCAGGCCCCGGCGTTCGGCAAGGTGGTGCACCTGCACGGCGCGCCGACCACGGGCGCCGACAGCGGCGGCTCCGACGACGAGATCAACCTGACCGACCCGCAAACCGCGCGGCCTAAACTGATCTGGATTAACCTCGCGCTGACCCTGCTGCTGATGGGTATGCTGATCAAGGGCGTGCTGCCGCTGCCGGTGCTGTTCATGATCGCCTTCGCGATCGCCATCATGATTAACTATCCTAAGCTGGAAGACCAGAAGGAACGCCTGACGGCCCACGCGGCCAACGTGTTGCCGGTCGTGTCGCTGATCTTTGCCGCCGGTATCTTCGTCGGCATCCTGCAGGGCACCAAGATGGTCGACGCCATCGCCGCCAGCGTGATCACCGCCATTCCGACCTGGATGGGACCGTACCTGGCCATCGTCACCGGCATCCTGAGCATCCCGTTCACCTTCTTCATCTCGAACGACGCGTTCTACTTCGGCGTGGTGCCGATCCTGGCCAAGGCGGCCGCCGTGTATGGCATCACCGGCGCCGAAATCGGCCGCGCTTCCATCATCGGCCAGCCGGTCCACCTGCTCAGCCCGCTGGTCGCGTCGACCTATCTGCTGGTGGGGATGGCGAAAATCGAGTTCGGCGACCATCAGCGCTACACCTTGATGTGGGCCATCTCCGCCTCGCTGGTCATGCTCACCGCCGCGCTGGTGTGTGGTGTGATTCCTTTCATGGGCCGTTGAGCTCAACCGCCCAGCGCCTGGAACAAGGCGACGGTGTCGGCGTAGTGCGCGGCGCGGGCCGGTATCAAGGCGATCGCCGCCTGTTGATATGCCTGCTGGGCCTGGAGGACGGCCGGATAGGCGATCGCGCCCAACCGCCACTGCCGCTGGGCGATCGTCAGGCTCTTGCGGGCGGCGCGCTCGGTGGCCGACGCCGCCTGCAAGGTTTTGGCGTCCGCTTCGATCGCGTGCAGCGCGCCGGCGACGTTCTGGAACGCCAGCAGCACCACCGAGCGATACTGGGCGGCGGCTTGTTCGTAGGTCGCCTCGGCGGCCCGCTGCTGATGCATCAGCGTCCCACCCTTAAATAGCGGCTGCAGCAGATCGGCGCCGATGCTCCAGAAGCCGGTGCCGGCCTTGAACAGCGTGCCGGCGCTCAGCGCCGAGCTGCCCACGGTGGCCGTCAACGAAATATTCGGCAGCCGGGCCGCTTGTGCGATGCCGATCTGCGCGCTGGCCGCGTGCAGCTGGGCTTCGGCGGCGCGAATGTCCGGCCGCCGCTCCACCAGCCGCGCCGGCAGGCTCAGTGGCAAGGTCTCCGTCAACGTCAGGCTGTCGAAGGCAACGCGCGGCGAATCACCCTCGCTGGGCAGGCGCCCGGCCAGCACGGCCAGCAGGTCGCCTTGCTGGGCCAGCTGCTTTTCCAGCGGCGGCAGGCCGCCTTCCATCTGGGCCACCAGCGCCTCCTGCGCCGCCACGTCGGCCGCGCCCAACTGGCCGGCGTGCTGCTGCTTGCGCGCGGCGTCGAGCTGCGCGCGCGCCATGTCCACCAGTTCGCGCGTGGCCTCGAGTTGGGCGCGCAGCGCCGCCTCGCCGATGACGGTTGCGACCAGGTTGGAAATCAGCGTCGAGCTGGCCGCGTCGCGCTGGAAGCGCGTCACGTCGGTCTGCGCATCGGCCGCCTCGACCTGGCGCCGCACGCCGCCGAAGACGTCCGGCGCGTAGCCGACGCTGAGTTGCGCGGTATGCAGCGTGTACAGATTGGCGCCCGACGCGGTCGGGCTGGAGAGCGGATCGGCAATCCGCTGGCGGGTCGGCGTCAGATGCAGGTCGACCCCGGGGAAGAATGCGCCGCGTTGCGCGGCGGCGGTTTCCTGCGCAGCGCGCAGGCCCGCTTCCGCTGCCGCCACGTCCGGATTGGCCGCCAGCGCCGCGTCGACCAATCGGTTCAAATCGTCGGAGCCGAACGCCGTCCACCAATGCGCCGGCAACTCCTGCCCCTCGACGAAGCGCTGGGCCGCACCGCCGCCTACCGCTGCGGCGGCGGTTTCCGGCGCCAGCGGCTCGGCGGTGTAGCGCTGCGCCACCGGGGCGGCCGGTTTTACGAAATCGGGACCGGCCGCGCAGCCGGTCACCAGGGCCGCCGACAACATGGCGACCAGTTTTACTGGTAAAGTTTTCTTCATGCGCCTTCTCCTTCGACCGCTTCCATGGTCGCATTGCCTGCCCGGCGCTGGCGCCGCGAGACGTATTCCTCTATCAGGTAGTACAGCGCCGGCAGCAGGACCAGCGTCAGCACCGTCGCCGTCAGCAGCCCGCCCACGACCACCGTCGCCAACGGGCGCTGGACGTCGCTGCCCAGGCCATGGGCCAGCGCCGCCGGCACCAGGCCAAGCGCCGCCACGGTGGCGGTGGTCAGCACCGGGCGCACCCGCTCGCGCGCGCCGTTGATGACGGCGGAGCGCAGATCGTTCGGCAGCAGCCCGCGCCAGCGGTTCAGGTTCGACAGCATCACCACCGCGTTCAGCACCGAGACGCCGAACAAGGCGATGAACCCGACCGCGGACGACACGTTCAAGGTCATGCCGCGCAATTGCAGCGCCACCAGCCCGCCCAGCAACGACAGCGGCACCGCCAAAAGGATCAACCCCGGCTGGCGCAGATTGCCGAACGCCGAAAACAGCATCACGAACATCAGCGCCAGCACCGCCGGCACAATCACTGCCAGGCGGGCCTGGGCGCGCTGCTGGTTTTCGAACTGGCCGCCCCAGGTGATCTGGTAGTGCGCGTGATCGTAAGGGATCTCGCGCTCGATCCGCCCTTGGGCCTCGGCCAGGAAGGTCGACAGGTCGCGGCCCCGCAAGTTGGTGCGCACGGTCAGGTGGCGCCGGTTCATCTCGCGCGTGATGGTGGTTTCGCCTTCGGCAAGGCCGATATGCGCCACCTGCGACAGCGCCACCTGCGCGCCGTTGGCGGCGCTCAGCACCAAGTCGCCGATGGCCTGCGGGTCGTTGCGCGTGGCGCCGCTGAAGCGCGCGGCGACGTCGTAGCTGCGGTCGTCCACATAGACCTGCGTCACCGGGCTGCCGCCGATGCCGGTCTGGATCAGCGCCATGATGTCGGCCACGTTGATGCCCAGCCGCGCGGCGGCGGCGCGGTCGACGTCGATGCGCACCTGCGGCAGCGGCGGTTCCTGGTCGATGATCACGTCCTGGGCGCCCGGCACGCCGCGCAGCAGATGCTCGACGGCGCCGGCCAGCTTGCGCGTCTCGCGGAAATCCTCGCCGTAGACCTTGACCACCAGATCGCTGTGGGCGCCGGCCAGTTTATCGAGCACACCGTCGATCATCGGCTGGGAGAATCCCACCTCGGTGCGCGGCAGCTCGCGGAAGCGCGCCGACAGCTTGTCGACCAGGTCCTGCTTGACCATGCCGGACGGCCATTCGCTGTACGGATGCAGGGTCACCGCGCATTCGATGTGCGACGGCGTGAACGGGTCGGTGCCCTCGTCGTTGCGGCCCAGTTGCGTGACCACGTGCGCGACCTGCGGCTCCTTGAGCGTCGCTTCGCGCAGCGCGTCCGCCATTTGCGTGGCCTTGGCCAGCGAAATCCCCGGCGGCAGCGTCACCTGCAGCCAGATCGAACCCTCGTCGAGGGTCGGCAGGAAGTCGCGGCCGATGGCGCCACCCAGCACGATCACCGCCACCAGCGTCGCCGCAGCCATGGCCAACACCAGCCGCGTCTTGCCGACCAGCCGGCGCAGCAGCCCTTCGTAGCGCGGCAACAGCCATGCCAGCACGGGATTGTGGAAGATCTTGCGCGGCTTGCGGAAGGCCTGGTAGGCCATGCCGGGTATCAGCATCATCGTCATCAGCAAGGCGCCCAGCAGGGCGAAGCCCACCGCGAACGCCATCGGCGAAAACAGCTTGTACTCGATGCGCTGGAACGCGAACAGCGGCAGGTAGGCGACCATGATGACCAGCATGCCGAAGCACGTCGGTTTCATCACCTGCAAGGCGGCGCCGGTCGCGTCCTCCGCGCTCATGATGCCCTCGGGCTGTTCCTCGCGGCGGCGCAGCACCGCTTCGAGCACGAAGATGGCGCCGTCGACGATGATGCCGAAGTCGATCGCGCCCAGCGACAGCAGGTTGGCCGGGATCTTAAAGTGGTGCATCAGGACGAAGGCGACCATCAGCGACACCGGGATGGCGGCCGCCGCGATCAGCGCCGCGCGCACGCTGCCCAGGAACAGCGCCAGCACCAGCGTCACCAGCACCACGCCTTCGATCAGGGTCTTGCCGACCGTGTGCACGGTGGCTTCCACCAGGGTGCTGCGGTCCATGTACGGCACCACTTTGACGTCCTTGGGCAGCAGGTGGTCGTTCAACTCGCGCACCGCTTCGTGCACGCCGGCGATCACGCGCGACGGATTCTCGTTCTTCAACAGCAGCACGATGCCGGACACGGTATCCGACACATGGTCCTTGCCCAGCACCCCGTGCCGCTCCTGGTTACCCAAGCTGACGTTGCCCAGGTCCTTGACCAGCACCGGCACGCCGTTCTTCTGCGCGACGACGATGTTACCCAGGTCGTCCAGGCTGTGGATCAGGCCCACGCCGCGCACCACCAGGCCTTGTTCGCCGCGCGTCATCACGCTGCCGCCGGCGTTGGCGTTGTTGGCGGCGATGGCCTGCGTGATCTGCGTCAGCGACAGGTGGTATTTGGACAGCTTGAGCGGATCGAACTCCAGCAGGAACTGCGTGCTCAGGCCACCGAAGTTGGTGACATCGACCACGCCGGCCGCCTGCTTCAGGCGCGGGATCACCTTCCAGCGCTGAAGCTCGGACAGTTCGCGCAGGCTGCGCGTCTTCGATTCCAGCGTGTAGCGGTAGATCTCGCCGATCGGCGACGTCAGGGCGTCGAGGCCCGGCTGCGCGCCGTAAGGCAGGCTGACGGCGGCGATGCGCTCCTGCAGGCGCTGGCGCGACCAATAATCTTCAGCGCCGTCTTCGAACACCACCGTGATCAGCGACAGCCCGAAGGTGGACTTCGAGCGCATCACATGCATGCCGGGCGTGCCCATGATCTCGCGTTCGAGCGGAATGGTGATCTGCTGCTCGACTTCCTCGGCGGCCAGGCCGTTGACCTGGGTGACCACCTGCGAGGTGGTGTCGGCGATGTCCGGGTAGGCTTCGAGCGGCAATTGGGTCCAGCAATAGCCGCCATACAGCGTCACCAGCAGGAAGATCAGCGCGACGATGCCGCGCCGCTCGAAGCACAGGGTGACGATGCGATCAATCATTGAGCAGCACTCCATCCTTGACGACGATGCGCTCGCCCGCCTTTAACCCGTCCAACACCTCGACCTGCTGGCCGATCTGGGCGCCCAGTTTGACCTCGCGCGGGGCGAAGCGCCATGGCGAGACCTCGACGAAAGCGTGGCTGGAAAATCCGCCCTGGACCACCGCCGCCATCGGCACCAGGATGCCTTGGTGCGGCTGCGACGACAACGTGGCCTCGGCGAACATGCCGGGTTTGAGGCGGCCATCGCGGTTGTCGAACGGCAGACGGACCTTGACCGTGCGGGTCTCCGCATCCAGCAGGTCGCCGACGTAGCGCACCTGGCCGGTCAGCGGCGCAGCATAGGCATCCAGCTTGACGCTGGCCTGCTGGCCCACATAGAGCCGCGCCAAGTCCTTTTCCTGCGCGTTGGCGCTGACGAAGACGCGGGACAGGTCGGCCACCGTCATCAGCGGCGCTGTGGCGTCGTTCCAGTAGGCGCCTTCAGCGGCCGCCAGGTCCACCACGCGGCCGGCGATCGGCGAACGTACCGCCAGCTTGCCATCGGCGGCGGCGCCGCCGGCGCCGGTCTGGCGCAGCCGGGCCTCGGCCCGCGCCGCCTCGCTGGTGGCTTGCGCGAAGTCGCTCTGCGCCTGTTCCAGATCGCGGCGGACGGCGAGGTCCGACTTGTCGAGTTCACGCTGGCGCTCCAGTCCATGCGCGGCCAGGGTCAACGCGGCGCGTGCCTTGGCCGCGTCGGCGGTGGCCTGGGCGAAATCCGGGGAATCCATCGTAAACAAGACGTCGCCGGCTTTGACCTGGTCGCCCAGCTGTTTGTTGAGCTTAACGATGCGGCCCGACAGCGGCGGCATCACCTTGACCAGGCGCGCCGGATCGGCTTCCACCACGGCGGGCAAGGTGAACAGCACCGCGACGCTTTGCTGCGACACCGGGGCCACCAACAGCGATTTTCTGAGCGGGGATTTTTCCGGTATCAGCAGCGCATCCCCGTCGTGAACAAGGACCGGCGCGACGGCTTCCGGCGGCGCCTCCTTGGCGTGCAGGCCAAGCAGCCCCCAGCCGGTCAGTCCGAATGCGGCCAGACCCAAGAAACCGGGCAAGATTGCTTTGTGCAGTGATGGTTTTTTCATGTGGTTCTCCCTTGGGCCGGGATGTTACGAAATTTTGCTGCACTGCATCCTGAATTCTTCTTCAGGAAAGGGCCGTGCCGACGCTGCTATACTCCGGCTCTTGCCGAGGACGTTTTATGCATATTCTGTTGGTGGAAGACGATCACAAAGCGGCGCGGCTGCTGGCGCGCGGTCTGGAGGAGGAAGGTTTCCAGGTCGTGGTCGCGCACTCGGCGCAGGAAGCCGCCACCCACGCGCTGGCGCGGTTCGACATGGCCATCCTCGACTGGATGATGCCGGGTAAAGACGGCGTCGCGCTGTGCGCCGAATGGCGCCAGGCCGGACACCTGCTTCCGGTATTGATGCTGACCGCGCGCGACGCGGTGGCCGACCGCATCACCGGCCTCAATACGGGCGCCGACGACTACCTGACCAAGCCTTTCGTCTTCGATGAGCTGCTGGCGCGCGTGCGGGCGCTGCTGCGGCGCACCGAACGCGCGCAGCCGGCCACGCTGCGGGTGGCGGATCTATGGCTCGATCCGGGCACGCGGGCCGCCGGCCGCGCCGCCGCCGGTTTCGACCTCACGCCCAAGGAGTACGCCATCCTGGAGCTCTTGATGCGGCGTCCCGGCGCCGTCGTCAGCCGGCTGCAACTGGCGGAGCATGTCTGGCATGCGGACTTGATCGCCATCGACAATCTCATCGACGTGCATATGAAGAACCTGCGCCGCAAGGTCGACCCGCCCGAACTGCCGGCGCTGATCGAAACGATGCGCGGCCGTGGCTTCCGCCTCGCCGCGCCCGACGCGCCGGAGGCCGGCGATGCTTAGCATGCGTCGGCGGCTGGTGCTGCTGCACATGCTGGCGATCCTGGTCGCCGTCGGCGCCACGGCGGGCGCGGGCTGGTGGATGATGTCGCGTTCCGTCAACCGTCAACTGGACGGCGCGCTGCTGGCCCTGGCCGAAGCCGAGGCGGCCATGCTGGCGGACAGCGACGGTGTGGCCATCCACGTTCATGAGGCGCCGGTCGGCAGCGCGCCGCCCTCGTTGACGCGGCTCGACCGCCTGGTCCAGATCATCGATGGCCAGGGCCGCGTGGTGGCCCGCAGCGCCAATCTGGGCTCGGAGAACCTGCCCGCCCTTCCCCATCTGCTGGAACAGCTCTCCGCCGGCAAGACCGTGTTTGAAACGCTGCCCGACACCAGCGAGGAACCGCTGCGCATGGTGTCGCTGCCCACGCGGGTGGGCGGCCAGCGCTTCGCCGTGCAGGTGGCCGGCTCGCTGGACGACGTGAACCAGATCCTGCGCTCGGCCGCCATGCTGTTCGCCTTGATGGCGGCGGCTTTGCTCGCAGCCCTGGGCTGGGCAGGCGCCCGCCTCTCCAGCAAACTGTTCGTCGCCATCGAGAACATCGTCGACCAGGCCCGCGAGATCGAGGACGGCAACCTGCATCGGCGCTTGCCGCATCCGGGCGACGACGACGAGATCGGCCACTTGGTCCAGACCCTGAACGCGATGCTGGAACGGATCGAGCACGCGTTCGATACGCAACGCCGCTTCACGGCCGACGCCTCGCATGAATTGCGCTCGCCTTTGTCACGGCTGCGCGCCGAGATCGAAATCACGCTGCGGCGTCCGCGCGACAGTGGCGACTATGTCACCGCGCTGCGTTCGTGCCTGGAGGAAGTCGAACGCCTGACAACCTTGGTCGAAGAGTTGCTGATGCTGGCCCGGATCGACGCCGGCCAGGAACGCGGATCGGCCGAGCCGGTGTCGCTGGCCGGGCTGGCGCGCGAGACAATCGAGCGGCTGGCGCCGCACACGCGCGAGCGCGGCATCGACGTCGTGCTGATCGACGAGTTGCCGGAGGCAGTGGAGGTGGACGGCGCGCCACTCGGACTGGTGTTGCGCAACATCCTCGACAACGCCATCAAGTTCTCGCCGCCGGGCGGCCGCATCGACGTGCGCATCGCCGGTGGCGCGACCGGAACGGTGCTGACGGTGGCCGACCAGGGACCGGGCATCGGCGATGACGAACTGCCGTTCCTGTTCGATCGGTTTTTCCGTGGCGATGGTGCGCGCGCCGACGGCATCGACGGTGTCGGCTTGGGGCTGGCCCTGTGCCAGGCCATCCTGCGCGCCACCGGCGGAAGAATCGAGGTGGCGAACCAGCCGCAAGGCGGAGCGCTCTTCAGCGTTTGGCTACCGCGAAAGAAATAGCCCGACTTGCGGCCAGTGACGCCCCCCGGTTAGAAGCAGACGTCGGCCTGCACGCCGATCATCGAACCGGATTTGGCCACGCCGAACGCGCCCGTCGAGGACAATGCGCTGCCCGGAGCGGCGCTGTCGGCGGCCATCAGTGCCGCGTCGTTCCATTTGGCGTAAGTGTAGAACAGGCGCAAATCGGGCCGCGCGGTCAGGCCGGGACCCGACGAGATGGTCGGGGCGATGGTGAACTTGGTCATCCTGCGCGGGGGGCCGTCGTCCGGCCGGATGGTGTCGACACCCAGATCCATGCCGATCTTGAAGCGCCGCGAGATGCCGTAGACCAGATGTCCGCCCAGGCTGGTCCACACCTTGTTCTCGGCCACGCCCAACACGGTGCGGTCGGCGGTGAAACCCTTGTCCTTCTGGTAGATTGCCACCAGTTCGGCGCCCCAACGCGGGGTGAACTGAGTATACAAGCCTTCGACCACCCTCAGGCGGCTGACGTTCGTGTCGTCGCGCAGGTTGCCGATTGCGCCGATGGCTTGGTCGGCGCCGCCGGTGCCCGGTCCTTTGCCGTATTGAAGCGCGAACTTGTTCTCGCCATCGCCGTTGATGCCGGACTGGCGGTGCTGGATCGTCACGCCATAGCCGGAGTGGAGGCGATCGGCCGATTCTTCGGCGTTGCCCTTGGCATCCTTGACGATGAAGCTCATGCCCAGCTCCAGGGCGCCGCCGTTGTTGACGGGAATGCCGCGCAGTTGAACGTCATGACGGGTGGCCGAGTTGCTGCCGTTGTCGGCCAGCGCGCCGGTCGCCGGCAGCAGGCCGCTGGTGGTGGTGACCAGATTATCCTTGCGCAGCAAGGCGTAGCTGAACTTCAAGTCGCCCACCACCGGCACGTCCTCCACGCCGCCGCCGAAGCCGCGCCCGCTCCAGTAGATAAAGTCGTTGGCGCCCAAGCCTTCGCGCTTGTAGTATTTGCGGCCCAGCCATACGCTGCCGCCGTTGAGTTCGGGAATTTTATCGCCTTGTACGTAGATCTGCGGCAGGTCGGCGTCGGAATTCGATGACGCGTTCGGGCTGTAATAGGACAGCATGATGTTGGCGTTGAAGACGGCGCCATCGTCGGCGACCTTCCCGACTTGCTGGCCCAGCCAGAACTCGCCGTAGACCTCGCATTCGTTGCCGAGGCGGTATTTGGCCAGCGCGCCCGCCAGTTGGAAGCAGCTGGCGCCGCCGTGGGATGAATTGGAACCGGCCAACGCGCGGAAGTAGCCTTGATAGTCAAGTGCGACCGCCGGCAGGCAGCATGCCATGGCGCCTGCCGCCAGCGCCGTTTGCATCAGGGGGAATTTGGGTGTGAAGCGCTGCATGATATTTTTCATTTGTCTGGTCTCCAATGTTTGTTGTCTTGTCTGTTGTTATTTGTTCTGGTGGTATTTGGCGCGTCCACGCCGGGTACGGCTTTGCTATCAAAATTCAGGCATAGCGCTCCCCCTGGCGCACTCAAGGCCATTTTTTTGGTTGCTCATTTAAATCGCGAATTACGTAGGGCGGATTAGCGCAGCGTAATCCGCCATGCCTGCGTCTCGACGGCTCATGCATTGGCGGATTACGGCGTTCCGCCTAATCCGCCCTACGTGTCTCCGTCAGCAGGTTTCGAATTGCACAGTTTCCTCCCACGTGGCCGGATCGCATCCGGCGCGCGTGACGTTGATGCTGGCTGCGCAAATGGCGTGTTTGAGTGCGCCGCGCAGCGTTTCCTCGTTGAGCTCTTGCAGCGCAGCGGCGCTGGACAACGCTCCTTCCCGATACAGATACGCGATCAGGCCGGCCTGGAAGCAGTCGCCTGCGCCGACAGTGTCGACCAGCGCCAGGTTGGCCGGTGTCGGCAACTCGATCCGGCGGTTGCGCGACATCAGTGCTGCCGCCAGTCCGCCGCGCGTGACGGCAATCAATTGCACCGGCGATTCTTGGAACAGCGCGTCGGCGACTTCCTGCAAATTGGCGGCATCCAGCCCCAGATGCGCCAGGTCCTCGTCGCTGACCTTGACGATATGCGCTTGCTTCAGCGCTCGCCTGACGGCGTCCAGGTAGCGCGGCAAATCGTCGGCTACCAGCGGCCGCAGGTTGGCGTCGATGGAGATCAGCGCGCCTCGTTCGGCGGCGGCACGCAGCGCCGGCAACAGCGTCTCGCTGTCCTCCGGCACCAGCGCCAGCCCGCCTGTGTGCAGCAGCGCCAGTTGCGGGGGAAAGCTGGCGATCAGCGACGCGGCGCTGACGTCGCGGTCGGCCACCCGCTCCCGGTGGAAGGCGTAGGTCGGCGCGCCGTTGGCGTCGATGCTGACAACGGCAAGCGAAGTCGGCCGTGGGCTGGGTGCGCGCGCGGCCGGCAGCACGTCGCTGGCGCGCAGCAGCGCTGCGAACCTGCCGCCGAATTTGTCCGTCGACACGGGGTTGAGATAAGCGGTGGGCACGCCCTGCCGCGCCAGCCCAATGGCGGAGTTAAAAACCGAACCGCCCAGGCAGGCCTGGAAGCGTCCGTCGGGCTGTTCGATCATGTCCACCAAGGCCTCGCCTAAGGTTGCGATCATCATGTCCTCGTAAGTTGCATTAGGAAAACTACTCTAGCCGGCACGCCAGAAGCGTGTGTTGGGTCGGCGGTTTAATTAATAAAACAACTTGATTTATTAATTTGTTGCGAATATATTCCTAATCGGTTCGGTAGTAAAGCGTTATCACTTCTACCGGATCGTGCCCCGCCGACAGGCGCGGCGACCCAGAAAATCAGAGGAGACATCGCATGAAATTGAAATCTTTCCTGGCGCTGAGTGCGCTCAGCTCCGTCACGGCCATGGCCGTCGCCGCAGAGCAGCCGGTGATCGGCTTGATCACCAAGACCGAGATCAACCCCTTCTTCGTCAAGATGAAGGAAGGCGCGCAGCAGGCGGCCCAGGCCGGCGGCGCCAAGCTGCTGACCGGCGCCGGCAAATCCGACGGCGACAACGCCGGCCAGGTCACCGCCATCGAGAACATGATCGCGGCCGGCGCCAAGACCATCCTCATCACACCGAGCGACGCCAAGGCCATCGTGCCGTCGATCAAAAAAGCACGCGACAAAGGCGTGATGGTGATCGCCATGGACAGCCCGACCGAACCGATGGACGCCGCCGACGCCCTCTTCAGCACCGACAACCACAAGGCCGGCGTGCTGATCGGACGCTACGCCAAGGCCGCGTTCGCCGGCAAGCCGGTCAAGATCGCCGCGCTCGACCTGTTCCCCGGCCACCCGGTCGGCATCCAGCGCCTGGCCGGCTTCCTGGAAGGCTTCGGCATCAAGAAAGGCGACGCCAGCATCGTCTGCATGCAGGACAGCTACGGTGACCAGGCCAAGGGCCAGACCGCGATGGAAAACTGCCTGCAGAAGAACCCCGGCATCAACCTGGTCTACGCCATCAACGAACCGGCCGCCGCCGGCGCGTTCAAGGCGCTGAAGGCCGCCGGCAAGGACAAGGGCGTTTTGCTGGTGTCGGTCGACGGCGGCTGCACCGGTGTGCGCGATGTCAAAAGCGGCAAGATCGCGGCGACTGCGCAGCAGTACCCGCTGAAGATGGCGGCGCTCGGCGTCGAAGCCGGCCTGCTCTACGCCAGGACCGGCAAGAAGGCCAGCGGCTATGTCGACACCGGCGTCACCTTGATCACCGACAAGCCGGTGGCAGGTGTGGACAGCAAGGACACCCAGGCCGGCCTCGACGCCTGCTGGGGCCGTAAATAAGGAGCCGCGACCATGAATACCCGCCTGCAGGGCTCCCTGCCCCTCACCAAGGACGCCACCATGAACGCCCGCCTGCTCGACCGTCTGCCACCCGTTTCCACGCTCGGGCCGTTCATCGCCCTGGTGGTCGCCTCGCTGTTCTTCGCGTCGCAATCGGACCGCTTTTTGAGCGGCCAGAACTTCTCGCTGATCCTGCAACAGGTGATGATCGTCGGCGTGATCGCCGTCGGCCAAACCTTGATCGTGCTGACCGCCGGCATCGACCTGTCGTGCGGCATGGTGATGGCGCTCGGCTCGGTCGTGATGAGCAAGTTCGCCGTCGACATGGGCATCGATCCCTATGTTGCCATCGCCTGCGGCATCGCCGTTTGCACCGCCATCGGCGCGCTCAACGGCGCGCTGGTGACCCGGATTAAACTGCCCGCCTTTATCGTTACCTTGGGCACGATGAACATCGCCTTCGCGCTGACGCAAATCTACTCGGGCGCGCAAACCGTCACCGACGTGCCGGACTCGATGATGTTCTTCGGGAACACCTTCCAGCTCGGCCAGACCGCGATCACCTACGGCACGGTGCTGATGATCGCGCTGTACATCCTGACCTGGCTGTTCCTGCGCGATACGGCGCCGGGCCGTCACGTCTACGCCGTCGGCAACAATCCCGAGTCGGCGCGGCTGACCGGCATCGCCACGGGCAAGGTCATGCTGGGCGTGTACATGGCTGCGGGCCTGTTCTACGGCATCGCCTCGATGTTGTCGGTGGCCCGCATGGGCGTCGGCGATCCGCAGGCCGGCGCCACGGACAACCTCGACAGCATCACCGCAGTCGTCATCGGCGGCACCAGCCTGTTCGGCGGTCGCGGTTCGATCGTCGGCACCCTGATCGGCGTGCTGATCGTCGGCGTGTTCCGCAATGGTTTGACGCTGATGGGCGTGCCATCGGTGTATCAGGTACTGGTCACGGGCGTGCTGGTGATCCTGGCTGTGGCCACCGACCAACTCACCCACAAGAAGGGTTAATCATGACGATCTCCCATGCAACCCCGGTGTTCCAGGCGCGCGGCCTGACCAAGCGCTACGGCAACGTCACCGCCCTCGACGGCACCGATTTCGAACTGCGCGCCGGTGAAATCCTGGCCGTGATCGGCGACAACGGCGCCGGCAAATCCAGCCTGATCAAGGCCTTGTCGGGCGCCATCGTGCCGGACACGGGCGAACTGCTGCTCGACGGCAAGGCCGTCCACTTCGGTTCGCCGATAGACGCCCGCCGCCACGGCATCGAAACGGTGTATCAGGACCTGGCCGTCGCGCCGGCGATGACCATCGCCGAGAACCTGTTCCTCGGCCGCGAGATCCTCAAGCCCGGCATCATGGGCAAATGCTTCCGCGTCATCGACAAGAAAAAGATGCTGTCCGAGGCGATCCGCCACATGCAGGATCTGAAGATCGGCATCCGCTCGATGCAGCAGGCGGTCGAAACCCTGTCCGGCGGCCAGCGCCAGGGCGTGGCGGTGGCGCGCAGCACGGCGTTCGCCCGCCACGTCGTCATCCTCGACGAACCGACCGCCGCGCTGGGCGTCAAGGAAGGCAATATGGTGCTGGAACTGATCCGCCGCGTGCGCGACCGTGGCCTGGCGGTGGTGCTGATCAGCCACAACATGCCGCACGTGTTCGAGATCGCCGACCGCATCCACATCCAGCGGCTGGGACGGCGCGCCGCCGTGGTCAATCCCAAGACCATCAGCATGTCCGACACCGTCGCCGTGATGACCGGCGCCAAGGACCCCGCCCACCTGCCGGAAGATGCCCATGCTTAAAGGAATCGATGCCGCGCTCACGCCCGAGTTGCTGAAGGTGTTGTGCGAGATGGGGCACGGCGACGAGATCGTGCTGGTGGACGCCAACTTCACGGCCGCGTCGCTGGGCCGTGGCAAGCCGGTCATCCGCATGCCGAGCATCGATCTGCACCGCGCCTGCCAGGCGGTGCTGTCGGTGTTCCCGCTGGACCAGTCGGTGGAGCAACCGGTGGCCTACATGAAGGTCGAGCATACGCCCGAAGGCTACGCCTCCGCCGTGCAGCGCTCGGTCATCGCGCTGGCCGGCGAACTGGCCTCGGCGGCGCCCGGACAATGCGCCGCCGTCGAGCGTTTCGCCTTCTACGACCGGGTCGGCGGCGCCTACGCCATCGTGCAAACCGGCGAGGCGCAACCGTACGCCAACTTCATTTTTAAGAAGGGCGTGATCGGTGCCGCTCTGGCATAATTAAATAATGCCAAACAATCAAAAATTACAAAGAGAGACCGCGCCTGGTGGGGTTTCCACCGAGGCTGACATCCGGACGCTGCGCCCGCGCGGCTCCAACCAGATCGGCATGAGCCAGTTCAACGAACGGGTCGTGCTGCAAACCATCCGCTTGCAGGGCCCAATGCCGAAAGCCGATCTGGCCAGGCAGACCAATCTCAGCACGCAGACCATCTCGCTGATCATCAATCGCCTGCTCGAAGAAGGTTTGGTGCTTAAGCTAGAAGCGCTGCGCGGCAAGGTCGGGCAACCGTCGGTGCCGATCGCGCTGGACCCGGACGGCGCGTTTTCGATCGGCATCAAGATCGCGCGGCGCAGCCTGGACGTGCTGCTGATCGATTTCGTCGGCAAGACACGCGAGCGCTCGTCGCTGTCGTACACCTTCCCCGATCCGGACACGCTGTTCGTCGAAATCGAAAAGCAGCTGGCGCTGATCCATGAGCGGCTCGGCCCGGCGCGCGCCAAGCGCCTGAGCGGGATCGGCATCGCCGCCCCGCTGGCCCTTGGCGGCTGGCAGAAGTTGCTCGGCATCGCCCCCGAGCAGGCGGAAAAATGGAACCGCATCGACATCCGCGAACGGGTGCAGGCGATGACCGGCTTGCCGGTGCAATTCGTCAAGGACACCGCGGCCGCCTGCGTGGCCGAACTGGTCGCCGGGCGCGGACGCAGCGTCAAGAGTTTCCTGTACGTGTACGTCGACACCTTTATCGGCGGCGGCCTGGTCATCGACAGCAATTTGCGCGGCGGCCTGCACGGCAACGCCGGCGCCATCGGCTCGATCCCGCTTGGCCTGGCCCGGCGCGGCGACGCCACGCAACCGGCGCAACTGCTCAGCGACGCCTCCTTGTTCAGCCTGGAGCGATCGTTCATCGCCGCCGGGCTCGACGAGGCAGCCTGTTTCGACGGCCGCGCGCTGCGCGAACCGTGGCGACCGCACACGATGGCCTGGCTGGACCACGCCGCCCGCGCCATCGCGCTGACCATCAACAGCGCCGCCTGCCTGCTGGACATCGACAGCGTGATCATCGACGGCTCGTGCGAGCGCAGCCTGCTCGACGAGCTGCTGCCGCAGGTGGAGGCCGCGCTGGGCTACTACAGCTGGGAAGGCGTGTCGCGGCCGTCGGTGCTGGGCGGCACCATCGGCTCGGACGCCCGCGCCATCGGCGGCGCCCTGCTCCCGCTGTACGCCAACTTCGCCCCGGACAGCGACCTGTTCCTCAAGTCCGACAAGTAAGGCGTACAGTCCATCTCCGCGTCGCGGGTCATGCTGGTCGCCGGGCTGGTCTTTGGCGTGATTCCTTTCATGGGGCCGTTGACACCATCGCTGATCGGCCCGCGTTGCGCATCGCCAGCTAAACATGCGTGGAATTGGATGATCAGCTTGAAAAACTGATTTCCTGGCGGTACATTTTGAAGACAATAAAATTGTCCCAAAGGAGACTGAACATGCATACGCGTCGCGCTTTCATTACCGCCGTGGCGGGGCTGGCGGCATCGCTGCTGGCCACCCCGCTGTTTGCCCAAACGCCCGGCAAGCCTTTCGTGGCCTACGACGACGGATTGGCCAACGGTTGGCAAAACTGGAGCTGGGCCATGGTCGAGCTGGCCAAGCCCATCGGCGGCGCCAAGCCAATCCGGGTCGAAGGCGATCCTTGGACCGCGCTGGCGCTGCATCACGATGCCTTCGCCACCGTCGGCTACAGCAAACTCACCTTCAGCATCAATGGCGGCGCCAGCGGCGGCCAGACCCTGGCGATCAAGGCCATGGTCGATGGCAAGGCGGTCGAATCGGCGGTCGCCATCGAGCCCAAGGCCAAGACCTGGGTCCAGGTCGAGATTCCGCTCAAGGAGCTTGGCGTGGAAGGCAAAACCATCGACGGCATCAGCTGGCAGGGACAGGCCAATCCATACGGCGCCTACTACATCACCAGAATTCAATTCGAGTAGCCGGGCGACGGCGGCCTGCGCCGCGGTTGAAATGCGGCCGCGCCGCGTCCTCAATGCTGGTTCGGGAAACGCGGGGCGCGCGGCGGGCTAGTTGTCGACGGGTTTTCCGGCCAGATCGAGCGTGCTTGCCGCCAGCTCGATCGTGACGGTTGCCGCGTCGGCGCCACCGGCGTCGCGCGCGAGCAGCACTTTATAGGCGCCCTTGGCGATGTGCCAGGTTTTTCTGCCGCTATCGTAAGTCGCCAACAGGCGCGGGTCGACGCTGACGCTGATCTGCGTGCTTTCCCCGGGCGCCAGCGCCACCTTGTCCCAGCCGGCCAGCCGCTTGGGCGCTTCCCACGTCGCCTCGAGCGGCGCGATGTAGATCTGCGGCACGTCCTTGCCCGCCACATCGCCGCTGTTGCGCACATTGAAGCGCAACGTCAAGCGGCCGCCTTGCAGGCTGGCGGCCAGTCCCGAATAGCTGAAGCGCGTGTAAGACAAGCCATGACCGAACGGGAACAACGGCTTGATGCCCTTCAGGTCGAACCACTTGTAGCCGACCGCCGCGCCCTCGTGATAATCGACGCTGAAGCGTTTGGTCTCGTTTTTCGGATCGCCGTCCAGCACCGGCCGGGGCAACTGGCTGTCGGCGACCGGGAAGGTGGCGGGCAGGCGACCGGAGGGATTGACGTCGCCAAACAGCACCCGCGCGATGGCGTCGCCGCCGCTGGTGCCGGGATACCATGCCTCCAGCACGGCGCCGCTGTGCGCGATCCACGGCATGGTGACCGGCCCGCCCGTTTCCAGCACCACCACGGTGCGCGGTTGCGCCCGCGCGACGGCGTCGATCAGGCCATCCTGGCCGTCCGGCAGCGACAGCGTGGCCGCGTCGAACGCCTCGCCCATCCATTGGTGGGCGAACACCAGCGCCACGTCTGCGCCGGCGGCCAGGCGCGCGGCGCGCGCAGGATCGGTGCCATCGTCGTAGACCACCGTGGCGCCCGGCGCGCGCGCCTGTATCGCCTTCAACGGCGACGACGGATGGTAGACAACCGGCCCCGGCCAGTTCTGCGGACCGAGTCCCTCGACCGCGTTGCCGCCCACGGGATATACCGCCGACGAGCCGGCGCCGGCCAGCACGCCCACATCCGCGTGCCCACCGATGACGACAATCTTCTGCGCGCCGCGCTTGAGCGGCAGCAGGCCGCCGGCGTTTTTGAGCAGCACCATGCCCTCCTCCGCACCGGTGCGGCTGACCAGGCCATGGGCGGCGAAATCGATGGTGCCCCCGGGCGCCACCGGATGGTCCAGCACGCCCTTGGCGAACATGGCGCGCAGCACGCGGCGCGCCATGTCGTCCAGCCGCGCCGGCGGCACGTGGCCGTTTTCCACCGCCTCCTCGAGCGCGCCGCCGAAGTACTGCGATTTGTCGAACTCCCAGCCCGATTGCTGGTCCAGGCCGGCCATCGCGGCGGCGACGGTGCTGTGCGTGGCGCCCCAGTCGGACATCACGAAACCGGCGTAGCCCCAATCCTTTTTCAGTACCTGGTTCAGCAGGTAATCGTTTTCGCAGGCGTAGACGCCGTTCAAGCGGTTGTACGAGCACATCACGGCGCCCGGATCGGACTGCTCGACCACCAGCTGCATCGCCAGCAGGTCGGAGCTGCGGTTGGCCGCCTCGTCTATTCGCGAATTGACCACGAACCGGCCCGTCTCCTGTGCGTTGACGGCGAAATGCTTCATCGTCGCGATCAGATGGTTCGACTCGATGCCGCGAATCTGCTGCGCGACCATGGTCCCGGCCAACAGCGGATCTTCGCCGCTGTATTCGAAATTGCGGCCGTTGCGCGGCTCGCGCAGCAGATTGACGCCGCCGGCGAGCATCACATTGAATCCGGAGGCGCGCGCCTCCGCGCCGATCATCACGCCGCCGGCATACGCCTGGCGGCGGTCCCAGGTCGCGGCGGTGGCCAGGCCCGACGCCAGCGACGTGCGCTCGCGCGGCGTGCCGGTGGCCTGCGTCGCGACACCGAGCCCGCCATCGGTTTCGAACAGCCCGGGCAGGCCAAGGCGCGGCACGCCGGCGACATACCCGGCCGAAAACGGCAGCGCGTCCGGGTGCTTCTTGTACTTCGTGCCGAAGTCGGCGCCGCAGTGGCCCAGCACCCACAGCAGCTTTTCCTGCAAAGTCATCGCCTCCACCGCCAGCGAGGCGCGCTGGTCGGCGCTGAGCGCGATGTTCATCCAGGGGCGCGGTGGCGAACCGGCATCGGCGGCGAACACGGTGGCGCCGGCGGTCGCCAGCAGTGTCGCCACCGTGAGCCGCTTGACGGCGGTGAAAGAGGGTTGGGCGCTGCGGCGTGCGGCCGTGGTCCGGTGTGTCATGCGGTTGTCTCCAGCTCGGCGATACGGCCGCCGCTCACGCACCGACCGGTCGCCTGTTAATAATCCGCCGATTCTGCATGGCGAGGACGGCCGGGTCAAACCGCCGGCGTGCTTTTGGCAAGAGTTTAGCGACCGCCATTAAACACGCAGGCGCGTGTTGCGTGGATTCCCACTAAATAGCGGTGGAACGGGATTGTCCGTCATTGAGCACAGGCACGCCGGTGCTAGTATCGGCACCGCCTGCCAGAACCACCATTATAAGATTGGAGACTACAACATGTTACGCCGCTCGTTTCTTGCCACCCTGCCCGCCTTTGCGGTCTCGACAACCCTGGCGCCGGCGGCGCTGGCCGCCACCAAGGGCGATGCCGGCGCACCGGCGTTCGGCGGACGCAGCCGGATGGCGGCGCCCTCGGTATGGAGCGATCCGTCCGGTCCCGCGCTGCACGTCGTGAGCGCGCAGGGCAGGCGCGGCACGCGTATCTTCAGCCTCGAAGCGAGCGAGACGGTGGAACTGCCCGGCTCGGCGGCCTTCGGCCTGAGTTTCGCCGCCCTGCCCGGCTTCCGCCAAGGCGTGGCCTCGTTCCGCTACGCGCCGTGGAAGTCCTGGACCAAGCCGATGGCGATGCGCCACGCCGCAGACCTGCAAGCGGACGACGTCCAGTTCGCCTACTGGCAATACGACGATGGCGTCTACGGCGCCGCGTTGCCGCTCGGCGGCGGCGGCTTCCGCGCGACCATCGGCGCGCGCGCGGGTGCGTTCTCCACCGTCTGCCGCTCGCTGGGGCCGGCCAAAACCGACCGCGCGATGCCGCAGCTGGCCGTCGCCTTCGGCAAGGATTTGTACCAGACCATCGCCGCCCTGTTCGAGGATGCGCTGGCCGCACTCGGCAGGGAAGACAACCTGCGGCGCAAGAAAACCTTGCCGGAATCGCTTAGCTGGCTGGGCTGGAACACGTGGAACGCCTCCAACGAGGGCAAAGACTTGTCGGCGCAATGGGTCATCGCGCAGGTCGACCGCATCCGCGGCGCCGGCGCGCCGGTGCGCAGCGTGGTGCTCGACGACGGCCACTTCGACCAGCTCGACAGCGCGCTGCGCTCGCAGCAGCCGGACCCCGGAAAATTCCCCGGGGGCTTCAAGCCGGTGGTCGACGCGCTGCGGCAGGAACACGGCCTCAAGCACGTCGGCCTGTGGCACGCGTTCAACGGCCTGTGGAACGGCATTGCCGCCGGCTCCCCGCTGGGCAAGCGCTTCGACGGCAAGCTGTTCACCTGGACCCAGACCGCTGCCGCCGACGACCCGACCGGCAAACTGGTCACCTACAGCTTCCTCAAGCCGGAGCCGGCGCTGGTCGACAGCTATTTCGACGCCTACCACGCCGACCTGAAGGCGGCCGGTTTCACCATCCTCAAGGTCGACAACCAGCTGGTGGCCGAGCGCATGGCCAAGAACAATTACCCGATCTGGGATTTGTCGACCACTTTGCACAACGCCATCAACAGCGGCGCCGCCAAGCATTTCGATAACGCCCTGATCAATTGCATGGACATGACCAACGATGCCTTCCTCAATTTCGGCGCCACGGCCGTCGCGCGCTCGGTCGAGGACTACTTCCCGCACAAGGCCGGCGAGACCTACGATCTGCAACGCGGCAACGCCGCCGCCCACGTGCTGCAGGCCATGTACAACGCGCTCTACTTTGGCGAAATGGTGTTCCCCGACTTCGACATGTTCGAGAGCACCAACCCGAACGCGTGGCTGCACGCGGCCGTGCGGGCGGCGAACTGCGCGCCGATTTACGTCACCGACAAGGCCGGCGAGCACGACATCAAGCTGCTCACCGCGCTGGTCGATTACGACGGCCGCACGCTGCGCGCGGACACGCCGCTGCGTCCGGCGCCGGACAGTCTGTTCCAGGTTCAGCAGGCCAGGCTGTTCAAGGCGTGGTCGCGCGTCGGCCAAGGCGCGCTGCTGTTGCTGGCCAACCTGGCCGACGCGGAAGAAGTGTCCGGCACGTTCAGCCTCGGCGACGTGCCCGATCTGCCGCGCGGCGATTACGTCGTCTGGGCGCATTACGCGCGCACCCTGTCGCCATTGAAGCATTCCGCGAGCACCCCGGTCAGATTCAAGCGCTTCGGTCACGAGCTGATCCACGTCGCACCGGTTCGCCACGGCCGCGCCGTGATCGGCCTGGCCGATAAACTGAACGGCCTGGCATCGGTGCGCGACGTGGTCGATACGGCAGCCGGCCTGTCGTGCATCGCCCGCGATCAAGGCACCCTCGTGCTCTGGTGCCGAACGGCGCCGGCGACGGTGCGGGTCGACGGCAAGGAGGCGCCGTTCGCGTTCCGGGACGGCCGGCTGGACATCCGCCTCGACCAAGGCGCGCGCGAGTACACCGTGCAACTGCGCGACAACGTCGGCTAAACGCAAAACGCCCGCAAACGGCTGCCGGTTGGAAGCGGCAGCCGGCCTGCGCGATTAGTAGATCGTCGCCTTCTTCGCGGTGTTGCTGATGCCGTTCTGGTCGTACCATACCGTGTTGCCCCAGCTGGTGGTGCTGGACCAATTGCTCATCAGATCGAGCCAGGCGTTGCCGGAATCATTGCCCTGCGTCGACCACGCCACGTAGCCGACGCCGAACTGCTGGGCATACTGCATCAGCAAGGGCGCATTGACCTTGGAACCCAGGTTGTTGTTGCCGTTGTTGTAGTTGTAGCCGAACTCGCCGATCAACAACGGCAAGTTGTTGCTCTTGTAGTTGTTCATCATGTTGTAGATGTCGTTCGGGTTGTTGAAACGCAGGTAGGCGTGCACCGAGAACAGCAGGTTGTGCTTCGGGTCGTGGTTGAGCAGGTCCCAGCCGTACAACAAGCCGGCGCTGGCGTCCTGTCCCCAGGCGGGACTGTCGATGACGATGGTGGTGGTGAAGCCGGCGTTGCGGATGGTCGTGATCGGCTGCATGTAGGCGTTGCGCCACTGCAGCGGCGTCATATCGTTGTCGCCCCACTCGTTGGCGATGTTGATCATGGTGCTGCGCTCGTGTTTCTTGAGCACGGCGGCCACGTCGCTGCGGGCAAAGTAATTGGCCATGTTCTGCAGCAAGGTGGTGCTATTGCTGCCGGTGCCGTCATGCAGTTCGACGATCGATACCATCTTCTGCGCCTCGATGGCGGTCAGGATCTGGTCGAGGCGCGTGGCGGAGCCGCTCAAGGTCCACACCACGCGGATCAGATTGGTGTTGCGGGCCGCCAGATTGGGCAAGACGTTGTAGGCTTGGGTGTCGAACCAGGCGTGTGGATTGTTCACGCCACGGGCGATGAAGGTGTTGCCGTTGGCATCCTTCAGCACACTGCCGGACACCGTGAAGCCCTTCGATGCGGCGGCGACCACCATGCACGATTGATTGTTCTCCCAGCCCCAACCGTCGCCATCCGGGTCCGAGGCCGCGCTTGCGCACTTCGGCGCCACCTTGCAGGATTGGTTGTTCTCCCAGCCCCAGCCATCGCCGTCCGGATCGGACGCCGCGCTCGAACAAGTCGGCGTGGTCTGGGCGTGGGCCTGCCCGACCGCCGACAACACGATCGCGCCGGCGATCAACAGCTGCTTGATATATGTTTTCATCCATGATCTCCAGTATTGTTATTCAGGGGAAGCCCCTGGTTTTCATTATATGGAAGCACATGGTGTGAATTTTCGATGGGACGGTTTTTACAATCAGTTTAGCGTGGGGTGTGCTAAACGCCGGCTGGACCGGGGCGTACACTAAACGTGAGCACAGCAACCGCCTTACACCGGCTCACCACGTTACGCCCGACTGGCCTGGCGCCGGCTATGAAGCCTACTCATGTTGATGCCCCCCAATCCTCATACGACAGACCAGGTACGCGGCTGAATTCACGTACGTTATTTGTAACCACCACACAACCCGTAGAAATAGCGTGCCCGGCAATTGCGATGTCGTTCTCGCCAATGACCGATCCTGCCTTGGTTAGTTGGGTCTTCACCTCTATCGTCGCATCAACGGCGGCCTGATCCCATGGCAAGACCGCGTCCAGGCGCTTCACGAACTCATCAACCAGGTTTTTATGCTTGGGCGATGCCTTCTTGCCGATCTGCCCGTAGCGCATTTCGGCATAGGTAACTGCCGAAATTACGATCCGATTGTTCTGCGCCACCTTTTCGGTCAATCGTTGCAAAACAGACACTGGGTGCTCGCGCATAATGAACGAGCAGATGCAGGTATCCAGCATGTACGTGGTCACAGACCAAACCTGCCTTCGTCATTGACAACGGCCTGACGCTCTTGCAGAAAGTCGGCATCGGCCTTGGGCAATTCAGCCAGCGATGACCAACTCGGGCGAACAGGACGCAGTGTAATGGTGTCACCGCTGCGCGTGATTTCCAGCTCGCCGACACCCTCATAAGACATGTCGGCAGGGAGGCGGATTGCTTGATTCTTTCCGTTTTTGAAAATTGAGACAGTACGCATAAGGCAACTCCCAAATATATGGCGGACATCTTCTATATAGCAGCCGATCATAGCATAGGCAAGACATATGCCTCACCGGCCGCGCCGTGACGGCATGGCGCAGCTGCTCGATGCCGCTGCGGAAGGCGACCGCTGCGCCGCGCGAGAAGCCCATCACGCCGATGCGGGCGGGATCAATGCGGCCTGCGGGACCGCGACCCACCTTCTGGTGTTCGCTTCGATACCTGCGCTACCGTCCTGGTCAAATTGCCAGTCCGGACCCGCGGCGGGCGCTGCGGCGGCGCGCCACGGCGCCGACCAGGGCCATGCCCGCCAGCATCATCGCGTAGGTTTCCGGTTCGGGTATCGGGGCCGCGCCCATGGTCCAGGTGCCCGGCATGGTGGCGGCGCCGTTGAACGTCGTATAGGTTTCGTAGCCGCCCCATGCACGGTCGCCGGTATTGGAGACGAGCAGATTGCTGAGGTCTTCAAAGCCCGGCGGCGTGCGAAGCTGGCGCTGCAGGCTGATGTCGAACACCGTCGGCAGGCCGTTGGCATCGACGGCGCCGATGTTCATCGTCACCGTATAGTTGGGATTCCACACCGAGCCAGGCGGAAAGGTCGGGTCTGCGCTCGGGTCCGGGTAGATCAGGGCCTGCTGCGCGAAATTTTCACTGAAGCGGTACATGTGGATCTGGGTACCCGGCGCCCAGGTGGAGCCGGCGGTGAGCAGCGTCGGCGTAAAGACATGGGCGGTGATGACGCTGTACTGGATATACGTGAAGTCACCCCGAATGGAGGTGAACTCGACCGGGATGACCTCGCTGATATAGTTGTACTGGTACGCATGGGCGGCGCCGCCGAACAAGCTGGCGAGCGTAAAGCAAATAGCGAAGAACAAGTTGCGCATAGTGCCTCCTGTATTTTTCGAGCGCGCCAAATTGACGCAACGCGAGCTTAATACAGTTAGCAATTCTGCATGATAGTTTTTTTAATTAGAATCAGCGCGGTCCTAAGAATCGGGCAATCGAGCTTGGCCTTAGCCGGCGCAGGGGCGTCAGACGCCCTGCTTGAGCAAACGCTGGCAAGCCCCGTGGAACAGGCGCCCGGCCGGCGAAATCACGCCTTGCCGGCGCTGGCCGCACTCCTTTTCGGCATGCCCGCCTCCGCCGTTTTCCTCGTCCGCCAGCGTCAGCTTGTCGCAACATTCGTACACCAGCGCCGCCAGCACGACATCGACCTCCAAGCGCCCATGGGAGACCTCCGCCTGCATGCGTTCGGTGACCTGGACGAAGGCCGCCAGCGCGTCCCGGCCCAACAGATCGCGCCGCGCCCGCACCGCGCCGACCGGGTCCGCGCCCCGGCGCTCCAGTCCCTGGTCGATCAGTTGCAGGACCGTCCGGTACTCCCTGACGTACAGCTCGTAGTGCTCATATCGTGACGCCGTCCGCATTTTGACTCCTTGTGCCTTGGTCCAGACACAATGCCTCAAGGCCCGGCCCGGCACCATCAGGCGGGGACGAAAATGGGGTAGGGATTTCCCCACATTGGCGTAGGGCAAACCTGGCGGCCGGGCTTACAAGTCCAGCGCGTGCTTGTGCGCGACCCAGCGCAGCGCCGCCTGGGCGCCGTCGAAGTCCCGCTCGTCGAGGCTGCGCTGGATCGCTTCGGCGTCCCAGCTGCCGAAGCTGGCCGCGAAGTCGGCGGCGCCGGCGGCGAACAAGGCGATCGCCCCGGTGTCGCCGGCAAGCATGAGCTGGTCCAACCTGCGCAGCTCGGCCAGCCAGTCGCCGGGGGCGCGCACGGTGCCGGTGGCCGCTTCCGCCGCCGGCGGCAGGCGCCGGTCCAGTTCGGCGCACAAGGCGGACAGCGCGCCGTCGAGCGCGTCGAGCGCGGCGGCCACCGCAGACGCCGGCGGCCCCTCCTCCATCGGCTGCCGCGCCGCGCGCTCCAGATCGCCGGCGAGCCGCGCCACGCGCGCCGCCCCGATGCTTTCGGCCAGGCCGCGCAGCGAGTGCGCGTGGCGCTCGGCGTCCGCATGGTCGCCTTGCGCGAGCGCGGCACGGATGCGCCGGGCGCGGTCGCGTTCGTCGCGGCTGAACATGCGCAGCACCTTGCCCAGCAAGGCCTCGTCGCCGTCGACGCCCCGGCGCGCGGCGGCCAGGTCCAGGCCCGGCACGGCGCCGTCGAACACCGCCTGCTGTTCGCGCCGGCCGCCGGGGGCGCCGGCCGTCAGGTAGCCGGCCAGCAGCCGGTGCAGCTCGTCCGGTATCAGCGGCTTGCTCAGGTGGCCGTCGAAGCCTTCCTCACGACAGCGCTGCCGCTCGGCAGGCATGGTGTTGGCGGTCATGGCGATGATCGGCAGCGCGTCGAAACGGCTGTCTTGCCGCAGCCGCACGGTGGTGGCGTGGCCGTCGAGCTCTGGCATGTGCAAATCCATGAACACCAGCTGGTAGCGGCGCGCGGCGTCCACCGCGTGCAGCCGGTCGAGCGCCTCGGTGCCGTTGTTCGCCAGCTCGACCACCACCCCGCACGCCTCCAGCAGGCCGACGGCGATCTCCTGGTTGATTTCGTTGTCCTCGACCAGCAGCACGCGCGCGCCGTCGAAACGGGGCGGCGCCCGCCGCTGGTCCGGCGCGACCTGGCGCTGGTCCGGTGCGTACAGGCCCAGCAGCATGTCGACCATGGCGGCCCGCGTCACCGGCTTGACCAGGCAGGCGTCGACGCCGCCGTCGCACGGCGTGCGGTCCGGCTCGTCCCCTGCCACGTTGGTCAACAGCGCCACCTTGGACGGCGCGCCATGGGCCGCTTCCAGCTGCGCGCCCCACTCGCGGTCCAGTCCCGGCATGCCGGCGTCGACCAGCACCAGGTCGTAGCGCGCCGCGCCGGACAACAAGCGCGAGACTTCCTGCCGGCAGGCGGCGGCTGCGGCGTCCAGCCCCAGGCTGTCCAATGTTCCCAGCAGCCCGGCGCGCGCGGTGGCGCTGTCGTCGACCACCAGCACCCGCAGGCCGTCCAGGGCCGCCGGCAAGCCCGGGGCGGGCGCCAGCCCTTCGCCGGCGGGCTCGAGCGACACCACGACGACGAAGCGGCTGCCGACACCGGGTTCGCTGTCGACGGCGATCGTGCCGCCCATCAGATCGACCAGGTTCTTGCAGATGCTGAGCCCAAGACCGGTGCCGCCGAAGCGCCGCGTTGACGAATTGTCGGCTTGCGTGAACGCCTGGAACAACTTGCCCAGTTGCGGCGCCGACATGCCGATGCCGCTGTCGCGCACGCTGAACTCGAGTTGCACGCGCGCGTCCTGCCCATCGAGCGCGCGCACCGCCAGCGCGACCTCGCCGCTGGTCGTGAACTTGAGCGCGTTGTTGAGCAGGTTGATCAGCACCTGGCCGAGCCGCTGGGCGTCGCCGCGCAGGCGCCGCGGCACGGCCGCCGGCACGTCGAAGTTGCATTCGAGCGCCGGGCCGCGCGCGCCGCCGGCGATCGCGGCCACGTGGGCCAGCAGGTCGTCGAGGTCGAAGTCGGCGCTTTCCAGATCGAGCTTGCCGGCCTCGATCTTGGAAAAATCGAGGATGTCGCTGATGATGCCCACCAGCGAGTTGCCGGCATTGTGGATTTTTTGCAGGTAGTCGCGCTGGCGCGACGGCGAGCCGGTGCCCAGCGCCAGGTACGACAGGCCGATGACGGCATTCATCGGCGTGCGGATCTCGTGGCTCATGTTGGCCAGGAACATCGACTTGGCCTGCGTGGCCTCCTCGGCCCTGGCGCGGGCCGCCTCGGCCTGCTGGAACAGGCGGGCGTTTTGCAGCGCCGCGCCGAGGTGGGCGGCGATGGTGTCGAGCAGGCGCTGGTCGCTGGCCCGGTACGAGCCGGCGGCACCGACGGCGCGGCGCACCGACACGGCCCCGCGCACCACGCCGTTGGCGATGATGGGCACGTACAGGCACGATGGCGCCACCGGCGCTTCGCCACCGTCGGCAACGCCGCCCGTCCCGTGGCAGGCGGCGTCGCCCGGCCCGAGCCCGGCCAGCTCGCCGCGCCCGCTGGCGACGAGCCGGGCCAGCGCCGCCTGGTGCGCCTCGGCCAGGCTGCCGGCGTGCTCGGGGCCGTGGACATAGGCCACCCGCAACGTGCCATCGGTGTCGTCCAGCAGGTTGATGCAGGTGCGTTCGGACTGGAACAGGCGGTGCACCTGGTCGCCCACCAGCGCGATCAACTGGTCCAGTTCGAGCTTGCCGGCCAGGATCTGCGCCACCGCGTTGACCGCCGCCAGCTCGGCGTTGCGCTCGCTCGCGGCGCGGTGTTCGCGTTCGGCCTCGCCGCGCTGCTGGTCGGCCAGCGCCTTTTGCCGCAAAACCTCGGCCGTGCGCGCCGCCACCTCGCGCTCGAGCGCGCCGCGCTGGGCCGCCAGGCGCCAGATCCGCAGCCGGTAGGCGCCGTAGAGCGCCGCCAGGCCCAGCAGCGCTGCCGCGCCCTGGAACCACCAGGTTTGCCACCACCACGGCTGCACCCGCACCGGCAGCGCCAGCTCGTGCGCGCTCCAGACGCCGGCCCGGTTGGTGCCCCGTATCAGCAGCCGGTACTTGCCGGGCGGCAGGTTGGTGTAGGACGCGAGCCGGTGCCCGGCGTCGGCGTAGGTCCAGATGCGGTCGAAGCCGTCGAGGCGGTAGGCATATTGGTTGAGCTCGGGCGCGGTGAAATCGAGCGCGGCGAAGCCGACCGCGAAGCTGTTGGCCTCGGCCGGCACGTCCAGCGTGGCCGGACCGGGGCCGCCGGCGGCGTGGTTGTAGCGTCCCGGCGGCACCACCTTGCCGCCCAGGCGCACCTCGGTGACGGCCAGCGGCGCGGCCAGGCGCCACGGGCGGTAGCGCTCCGGACGCACGATGGTGACCCCGCCGGAGCCGCCGAACAGCAGCTCGCCGGCGGCGCTGGCGACGCCCGCGCGCGCCCAGTACGGCGAATACAGCGCGCCCTCGGCCGCGCCCAGCACGCCGACCGCATAGCTGTCCGGGTCGATGACGGCGATGCCGTCGTCGGTGCTGGCCCAGATCCGCCCCTGCGCGTCCTCGAGCAGCTGGCAGATGCTGGTGTTGGGCAGACCCTGGGTCCGGCCGAGGCGGTGGAAGCGGCGCTGGCCGCCGGCCAGGCGTTCCAGCACGTCAAGGCCGCCGTTGGTGCCGACCCATAGCCTGCCGCGACGGTCGGTGAGCAGGGTGTTGACGCTGGGATGGGACAGCGCCGCCGGATCGGCGCGGTCGCCGCCTATCCATTCGAGCACGGCGCCGCTGACCGCGTCGACCCGGTTCAAGCCGGCGGTGGTGCCGACCCACAGCGAGCCCTCCGGACCGGGCTGCAGGTCGCTGATCTCCATGCCGCCGAGGCCGGCGACCGCGCGCACCTTGACCAAGTCCAGCCCGCCGGCGCCGTGCGCGCGCGCCTGCAGCAGCCCGCTGGTCGCGGTGCCGATCCACAGACTGCCGGCGGCCTCGCTGAGGGTGCGCACATGCACCCGGTGGTCGAGCCAGGGCGCGCGCAGCGGCTTGGCGGCGCCGCCGTCGGCGTCGGCGCGGAACAGGCCCGACTCCGTGGCCAGCAACACCTTGCCGTCCCGCTGGGCATACAGCGCGGTGACGTTGGCGGCCGACGCCGTCGCCGGCGTGCCCGCGGGCGTGGACGACGGCGGCCAGTGCCCGACGCGCCGGCGCTGCGGGTCGACCACGTCCGCCCCCTGGCGCAGCAGGCCGACCCACACACTGTGGTCCGGCGCCTCGGCCACGCTGGTGGCGTCGTTGTCGCTAAGGCCGGGACGCGAGTTCTGGCGCGGCGCCAGCGACAGGGCCGCCTGGGCCGGCGCACGCTGGTTCAGTCCCTTGTCGGTGCCGATCCACAGCGCCCCGGCGCGGTCGGTGAACAAGGTGTGCACGACGCCGCTGGCCAGACCGCCCGGCACCAGCGCCTCGTAGGTCAGGTGGCGCGCGCGGCCGCTGGCGCGCTCGATCACGGCCACGCCATAGGAATAGGAACTGACCCACAGTTCGCCAGGCACCGGTTCGGCGAAGGCGGTGACGTTGACGTGCTTCATCAGCGCGGCGGCGGCGGCGCCGGCGGCGTGGCGCCCGATGCGGCCGGTGCGCGGGTCGAACACGAACACGCCGGCGCCGTTGGTGCCGATCCACACCATGCCGGCGTGATCGACGA
Source organism: Duganella sp. AC237 (assembly GCF_979254035.1). Classification (NCBI taxonomy): domain Bacteria; kingdom Pseudomonadati; phylum Pseudomonadota; class Betaproteobacteria; order Burkholderiales; family Oxalobacteraceae; genus Duganella; species Duganella sp. AC237. The sequence continues at coordinate 3,557,317 of NZ_CEEDEW010000003.1, forward strand.
ACAGGGCCAGCACGGCCACGCCGCGGCCCTCGTACCCCGGCAGCGCCACCCTGGTGAAAGCGCCGCCGCCGGGCGCCCGCCAGGCCAGGCCGTCGTCCGTGCCGGCGAAGACGGTGCCGTCGGCGCCGACCGCCAGCGCGCCGACCAGGTCGGCCGGCAGGCTGGCCGGATCGGTTGCATGGTGAAGGTAGCGCGTGGCGCGCGCGCGGGCGGGATCCTCGGGAGCATCCAGGTGCAACAGCCCGCCGCTGGTGGCCAGCCACAAGCCGTCGCCGCCGTCGCCGGCGATCGCGTGAACGCCGCCGGCGGCCAGACCGGCGCTTTGGGGGTTGTAGGTGACGAAGCCGTCATCCTCCGGCACGTAGCGCGCCAGGCCGCCGTTGGCGGTACCCGCCCACAGCCGGCCCTTGCGGTCGGTGTACAGCGCGACGACGTAATTGTCCGGCAGCGAGCGCGGATCGTCGGGGTCGTTGGTGTAATTTTGGAAGCGGTAGCCGTCCCAGCGCGACAGGCCGCCGGCGGTGGCCACCCACAGGAAGCCGTGCGGGTCTTGGGCGATGGCCGACACCAGGACGTTGCCCAGACCCTGTGGGGCGCCGACCGCCTGGAACATCGGCAAGGTCAGCTCGGACCAGCGCTCGGGGGCCGTCGTGGCCGGTTTTGCCGTGCCGCCGGCCGGCGTCAGCCGCGCCGACGGCCCGGCCGCGCTTGCCCCGGCCACCGCCCCCGCGCAGCCAGCCAGCGCGGCGCCAAGCAGCAAGCGCGCCATTGCCCGGCGCGCGCGGGCGGCGCGGCGGCGCTCCGGCCTCATGCCGGGTCCGGCGGCAGTTGCACCACGATGCGGGTGCGGCCGCCCGGCCCGCTGGCGATGCTCAACCGGCCGTCCAGGCTGAGCACGCGCTCGCGGATGCCGAGCAGGCCGAACGAGTGCGGCCGCGCGCGCGCCGGGTCGAAGCCCCGGCCGTCGTCCTCGACCTCCAATTCGCAGCCCGTGGCCGCCAGGCGCAGCGAGACCGAAGTCTCGCTGGCGTCGGCGTGGCGGGCGACGTTGGTGAGCGACTCCTGCACGATGCGGAACACGGCCACGGCCTGGCGCTCGCTGAGCTGGCCGTCGCCCAACGCCAGGGCCAGGCTGCAATCGAGCCCGCTGTTGCGGCGGAACTCGTCGACCAGCCATTCGAGCGCCGCGCCGATGCCCAGGTCGAGCACGGTCGGGCGCAGGCAGGTGGCAACGTTGCGCACCACGCCGATGGTGCGGTCGACCAGTTCGGTCATGCCGCGCACCTGCTCGTTCAGGCCGGGGATGTCGGCGCCGAAGCGCACCCGCAGCAGCGCCGCCTGCATGCGCAGCGCCGTCAGCGATTGCCCCAGCTCGTCGTGCAGCTCGCGGGCGATGTGCTTGCGCTCGTCCTCGCGGGCGCATTCGCGGTGGGCGCTGAGCTCGCGCAGCTCGGCGGTGCGCTCGGCCACCTGCAATTCCAGGCTGTCGCGGTATTGCTGCAGCACCCGTTCGGCCGCGCGCCGTTCGCGGTTCTCGTCCTCCAGCTGGGCGTTCTGCGCGACCAGCTTGGTCCGCATGGCGGCCAGCCGCAGGTGGGTGGTCACGCGCGCGAGCACCTCCTCGGCCTGCAAGGGCTTGGTCACGTAGTCGACCGCGCCGGCGGCGAAGCCGGCCACCTTCTCGGCCGTGCCGGTGAGCGCGGTCATGAAGATCACCGGCACCGCCGCGCCCGGCCCGTCGCCGGCCTTGAGCCTGCGGCACACCTCGAAGCCGTCGATGTCGGGCAACATCACGTCCAGCAGGATCAGGTCGGGGGGCGCGAACGCCACCCGGCGCAGCGCCTCGCCGCCGCTGTGGGCCACCGCCAGGCGCAGCCCGTGGCGCTGCAGCATGGCCACCGCGACGGTCAGGTTGGCCGGCGTGTCGTCGACGATCAGGATGGTGCGCTCGCGCAGGTGCAGGTCAACCGGCATGGCGGTTCCCCGTGGCGGCGCGCGGCGGTATCGCCGGCCTACTGGCCGAGCGCGTGATCGATGCCATATCGCAGCATGTCGGCGTTGCTCTGGAAACCCATCTTTTGCATCAGGCGCGCCTTGTGGGTGCTGACCGTTTTGTTGCTGATGGCCAGCTCCTCGGCGATCTGGTTGACGCTTTTGCCGCCGACGAACAGGCGGAAGATGCTCAGCTCGCGGTTGGACAACTGCTCGTGGGGCCGCTCGGTCTGCCCGGCCTCGCCCTCGAACACCATTTGCTCGGCCAGCCCCGGATCGATGTAGCGCCCGCCGGCGGCGACCTTGCGCACGGCCAACAACAAGGTCTCGGGATCGCCGTCCTTGGTCATGTAGCCGTTGGCGCCGGCCTTGAGCGCGCGCCGCACCACCAGCGCCTCGTTGTGCATGCTCAGCACCAGGATCGGCAGGGTCGGCGCGTGGGCGCGGATGCGCCCGATCAGCTCGATGCCGCTGATGCCCGGCATCGACATGTCCAGCAACACCAGATCGCACGCCACACCGCGCAAGCTTTCGATCACCTGCCCGCCGTTGGTGGCCTGGGCGACCACCGTCACGTCGCCCGCGAGGGCGAACAGCTGCAGCAGGCCGCCGCGTACGATCGCATGGTCGTCGGCGATCAGGATTCTTATCATTGTAGGGTGCAACTCTCCAGAATAAATCGTATCAAAGATAGCGATCATGCTACCAGACAACACACCTGTCACGTCTTCCTGTTCCATTGTTACAACAACCCTTGCCGGACGGCGTGTGGTGGGGGGCGGCGTGTGTCTGCTGTGCTCATTGTCGTTCTCCTTGTCGGCATCGGCTGGCGCTAGCCGCAGCATGCCCGGATCCGCACGGGTTCGCCATCGGGCGCGCCTGATTGCGATGTAGGGAAATCCTTACACTGATGTTCCGGCGCTCGGGGTGCGCGGTCGCCGCCGCCACGGCGAGGCATGGCTTCCTGCGTTCGTCACGGTCCCGGCGCGCCACCCTCACGGCCGAAGGTGCCAGAATGACTTAGGCCCCCGTATCGAGCCGCACCGCCTGCGGCGTTTTGCCAGTCCACACATGGAAGGCGCGCGCGAAGGAGTTCGCATCCTCGAAACCCAATAGGAACGAAATCTCCGCGCCGGACAGCGCCGTGTTCCGCAAATAGTGGTGGGCCAGCGAATCGCGCAGGGCGTCAAGCGTTTGCTGGAAGGTGGTGCCCTCGTCCTGCAGCCGCCGTTGCAAGGTGCGCGTGCTGACTCCGAGCCGGCGGCACACCGCCTGCATCGACGCCTCGCCGGCCGGCAGGGTCTCGAGCAAGGTGCCGCGCACCCGTTCGGCCATGCCCGCGGTGCGGTCGAGGTCGGCGAGCCGCTGGCGCAGCGATGGCTCGAAGAACAGCCACATCTTGTGGTTCTCGGTCAGGAACGGACGCTCGGCGTCGACGGTGGCGAGCACCAGGGTGGCCGCCGCTGACGCCGTCACCGGCACCCCGAAGAAGGCGGCATAGGTCGACGCCTCCAGCCCCGGCACCGGCGCGGATGGCCAAGCCACCCGCATCGGCTGGATGGCGGTACGGGTGGCCAAACGCCCCAACTGCAGGAAGAAAACCAGCTTAAAGGCCAGAAATACCGGCGGTGGCGGCTTGCCGTCGCCGAGAAAGGCGATGCTGAAGGTCGTCTGGACCGGCCCGCGTTCGACCTTGATCGACATCGGCGCGATCAAACGAACGTACTTGCCGATGCGCTCCAAAGCGTCCGAGAGGTTGGCGCTGCACAGGGCGGCAAACAGCTCCGGGTCGAACCAGTCGGACGACATCACCTTGGCGATTCTCAACGGTGCCGGCAAATCGGCGTCGAGCGACAAGGCCTCGGCGTCGATGGCGTTCCACAGTTTGAAAAAGCTGTCCGGGTCCAGGCGCACGTTCTGGCGCGCGAACAGGTCGCCAGGCAACCGGGCGCGGCGCAGGATCGGCGACGTGGCCAGCCCGGCGTCCTGCATCAGCAAGCGCCAGCCGGGCCAGACCGCGTAGTCGAGCGCCGCGGCGCGTGAGGGTTTGTTTGCAGTATTCATCGACCTAGTCTAGCTCGCCGATCATGCCAGGACAATAGCCGATGGCGCCACGCCGTCGGCGCAGGGTTGGCGCAGGGTTGGCGCGTTGCGCATTCAAATTGGCGCGCTCGGCGAGTGCGCGGGGACCGTTTCGCGGGCAAAGTACGGCTATCCCATCCCCAGCCGTGCTTAGTCTGGGATCACTCAATCTCTCCAACAGGGTATTCAAATGAAAAAAACCATTCTGGTCACCGGCGCCTCCTCCGGCTTCGGGCTGTTGCTCGCGACGACTCTGCACCATCAGGGCCACACCGTCATCGGCACCAGCCGCAAGCCGGAAAAATACGCCGGCAAGCTGCCGTTCAAACTGCTGCGGTTGAATATCGACGACGACCAGTCCATCAAGGACTTCACCATCGAGCTGTTCGATTTCGCGCCGACGCTCGATGTACTGGTCAACAATGCCGGCTACATGGTCACCGGCATCGCCGAGGAAACGCCGATCGAACTGGGCCGCCAGCAGTTCGAAACCAACTTCTGGGGTACGGTCAAGCTCACCAACGCGCTGCTGCCACGCTTCCGCGCGCAGAAAAACGGGCAAATCATCACCGTCAGTTCCATCGTCGGCTTGATCGGGCCGCCGAACCTGTCGTACTACACGGCATCCAAGCACGCCGTCCAGGGCTACTTCAAGTCGCTGCGCTTCGAACTGAATGCTTTCAACATCAAGGTCAGCATGGTCGAGCCTGTGTGGTTCAAAACCAATCTCGGTCACAACGCCGTGTCCGCCAACGGCGGCGGCATCGCCGACTACGACGGTTACCGGCGCCAGGTGAAGGCGGCGACAAAAAAGGCATCGACGAGGCGGAGTCGCCGGATGCCGTGGTCAACACCATCACCAGATTGATCGGCACGTCCGAGCCAAAGTTCAGCAATCCGGTCGGCAAGATGACAGGCATGATCCTGTTCCTCCAACAGTACGCGCCCAAGATGTTTGAGGGATCGATCCTCAAAAGCGTGCAAACGGCCGCATAAACCCCGTCATCCGATCAGGAGCAAGCCATGAAGTACTATCTCTGCAAATATATCCCGCCGCGCGCCGATTTTCTGGCCACCATGTCCGCAGACGAAAAGAAGTGGATGGGGCAACACGGCGCCTATCTGAACCAGCTCCTCGAAGACGGCCTGATCGTTGCGCACGGTCCGGTGATGGATCCGGCCGGCGGCTATGGCGTGTCGCTCTACCGCATTGACGATGCCCAGGACATCGCGCTGCTGACCGCGCAAGATCCGATTGTGCAAAACGGTGCCGGCCACTACGAGCACCATCCCATGCCGCATCTGGCCACACGCGGCTGAGGCTACCTCTCAACCCGGGAGCGGGCGGCGCATCACGCTACCGCCCGCCCCGCCCGCCCTCCCGCTCCAAACCTTTTTGCATAAGCAAACGCACAATCATTCGTTCACACGCTGAATCGGCCTCGATAGACTGCAAGCTCTTTCGATAGTCATGACCTGTTATGACAGGTTATACCGACCAGGTGAACCGATGACCAATTTCCGTACCGTCGAGCTGTCCCCCGTCCCGCTCTATACGCAGGTGAAGGAAAACCTGCGCGAGCGCATCCTCGACGGCAGTTATCCCGCCCACGCCAAATTGCCCGCCGAGAGCGAGCTGAGCACGATATTCGGCGTCAGCCGCATCACCGTGCGCCAAGCGCTCAACGACCTGCAAAAGGAAGGCGTGATCTTCAAGATCCCCGGCAAGGGCACCTTCGTCTCCAAGCCCAAGGCGTTCCAGCAGCTGACCCAGCTCGAGGGCTTCGGCGAGGCCATGGGCCGCATGGGCTACGAGATCTACAACCAGGTCACCAGCCACAAGACCATCGCCGCGCCGGCCCATGTGGCGCAGCGGCTGGGTCTGGCGCCCGGCGCCGACGTGGCCGAGATCAAGCGCGTGCGCCACCTGAACCGCGAGCCGGTGTCGCTGGAGGTGACCTATCTGCCGCCCGACATCGGCGAGCGCCTGCGCCGCGAGGACCTGGCCGGGCGCGACATCTTCCTGATCCTGGAAAACGATTACGGCATCGCGCTGGGCCGGGCCGACCTGCAGATCGACGCCATGCTGGCCGACGACACGCTGGCCCACGCGCTGCGCATCGAGGCGGGCACGGCGTTGCTGCGCATCGAACGCCTGACCCACGCGGCCGACGGCACGCCGCTCGACTTCGAATACCTGTATTTCCGCGGCGACGCCTTCCAGTATCGCCTGCAGATCGCGCGCCGAGGCTGAGCGCCCCTGTCGTTTTCAACACGGAGTGAACACTATGCAAACCATCATCGAAACCGTCGACGTGCTGGTGATCGGCGGCGGCACCGCCGGCCCGATGGCCGCCGTCAAGGCCAAGGAAGCCGACCCGACGCTGCGCGTGCTGCTGCTGGAGAAGGCCCACGTCAAACGCAGCGGCGCCATCTCCATGGGCATGGACGGGCTCAACAACGCCGTCGTGCCGGGCTTTGCCACGCCCGAGCAATACGTGAAGGAGATCACCACCGCCAACGACGGCATCGTCAACCAGCGCACGGTGATGGCCTACGCTCAGAACAGCTATCCGATGATCGAGGAGCTGGACCGCTGGGGCGTCAAGTTCGAGAAGGACGAAACCGGCGATTACGCGATGCGCAAGGTGCACCACATGGGCACCTACGTGTTGCCGATGCCCGAGGGCCACGATATCAAAAAGGTCCTGTACCGCCGCCTCAAGCGCCAGCGCGTGGAGATCAGCAACCGGCTGGTGGCGACGCGGCTGCTGACGGCGGCCGACGGCAGCATCGCCGGCGCCATGTCCTTCGACTGCCGCACCGGCGACTTCCACGTGATCCGCGCCAAGGCCGTGGTGCTGGCCACCGGCGCCGCCGGCCGGCTGGGACTGCCGGCCTCGGGCTACCTGTTCGGCACCTACGAAAATCCGACCAACGCCGGCGACGGCTACAGCATGGCATATCACGCGGGCGCCGAACTGTCGGGCATCGAGTGCTTCCAGATCAATCCGCTGATCAAGGATTACAACGGGCCGGCGTGCGCCTATGTGACCGGTCCGTTCGGCGGCTTCACCACCAACAACAAGGGCGAGCGCTTCATCGAGTGCGATTACTGGAGCGGCCAGATGATGCAGGAGTTTTACAACGAACTGCAAGGCGGCAACGGCCCGGTGTTCCTCAAGCTGGATCATCTGGCCGAGGAGACCATCAGCACCATCGAAACCATCCTGCACACCAACGAGCGGCCAAGCCGCGGCCGTTTCCATGCCGGACGCGGCACCGACTACCGCGAGCAGATGGTGGAGATGCACATCTCGGAGATCGGCCTGTGCAGCGGCCATTCTGCCTCCGGTGTGTGGGTCAACGAGCACGCCGAGACCACGGTGGCCGGCCTGTACGCCGCCGGCGACCTGGCTTGCGTGCCGCACAACTACATGTTGGGCGCCTTCGTCTACGGCAAGCTCGCCGGCGAGAGCGCGGCGCGCCGTTGCGCAGATGTCGTACTGGCGCCGCTCGACGAGGCGCAGGTCGAGGCCGAACGGGCACGCGTCTGGGCGCCGCTCGACCGTCCGGACGGTTTGCCGCCGGCCCAGGTCGAATACAAGCTGCGCCGCATGGTCAACGACTACCTGCAGCCGCCCAAGGTCACCCGCAAGATGGAAATCGGGCTGACCCGGTTCGAGGCCATCCGCGCCGACCTGGATCGCTTGTCGGCCGCCGGTCCGCACGAGCTGATGCGCGCGCTGGAGGTGCACGCGATCCGCGATTGCGCCGAGATGGCCGCGCGCGCCTCGCTGTTCCGCACCGAGAGCCGCTGGGGGCTGTACCACAACCGGGTCGACCATCCCAAGCGCAACGACGCCGACTGGCTGTGCCATGTACAGCTGAAGAAGGTCGACGGCGAAATGACCTGTTTCAAGCGTCCGCTGGAGCCGTACATCGTCGCCCTCGACGAACAGGAAAAACAGGCCTATCAACGACTGCGGATTGCCACCCCGCAAGCCGAAGCGCTTGCCGTTTAAGGAGATCACCATGCCCATCGCACTCAACCCAAGCAGCGTGCCGGTCCGTGTCAACGAAGAGCTGTGCATCGCCGACAAGGGCTGCACCGTGTGCGTCGATGTCTGCCCGCTCGACGTGCTGGCCATCGACTTCACCAAAGGCAAGGCCTTTATGAAATTCGACGAATGCTGGTACTGCATGCCCTGCGAAAAAGATTGCCCGACCGGCGCCGTCACGGTCGATATTCCTTACCTGTTGCGCTGACCTTTCTGGAGAATGACATGTTCTTGCATCGCACTTCGACCACCCTGCTGTTGGCGGCCCTGGGCGCCGGCGCGGCCAACGCCGAGACCATCCGCATCGCCATCGGCACCCAGGACACCACCATCAACTGCGCCACCGGCGGCCTGCTGATCCGCGAACTGAAGCTGCTGGAGAAATACCTGCCGCGCGACGGCAAGTACAAGGACGCGCAATACGAGATCGTCTGGAAGAACTTCACATCTGGCGCGCCGCTGACCAACGAGATGGTCGCCGGCAAGCTCGACATCGGCTCGATGGCCGACTTCCCTGGTTCCTTCAACGGCGCCGCCTTCGAGAAGGCCGGCAAGAAAAGCCTGTTCATCAGCGTGCTGTCGGGCAGCGTGCAAGGCAGCGGCAACGGCATTGTCGTACCGAAGGCGTCGACGGTGCAGTCGCTAGCCGAGCTGAAAGGCAAGACCATCTCGGTGCCGTTCGCCTCCACCGCGCACGGCATGCTGCTGCGCGCCATCAAGGCGCAAGGCTGGGAACTGGACAAGGACATCACCGTCGTCACGCAGGCGCCGGAAGTGGCCGGCTCCGCGCTGCAAAGCAACAAGATCGACGCGCACGCCGATTTCGTGCCGTTCGCCGAACTGTTTCCGCACCGTGGCTACGCCCGCAAGATCTTCGACGGCTCGCAGGCCAAGTCCCCCACCCTGCACGGCAGCCTGGTCGACGCTTCCTACGCGGCCAGGTATCCGGAGATCGTCACCGCCTTCCTGCGCGCGGCCATCGAGGCCGACCGCCTGATCTCGGCCGAGCCGGAGAAATATAGCGAACTGATCGCCAAGGTGACCGGCATCGAGGCCGAGGTCGACTACCTGTTCCACGGCCCGCTGGGCTTGCAGACGCGCGACTTCAGCTGGAAACCGGAATACCGCCAGGCCGTCAAGACCTCGATCGACACGCTGCGTTTGATGAAGCGCACCGACAACGACCTCGACGTCAACACCTTCATCGACGACCGCTACCTCCGCGCCGCCTTCAAGCAGGCCGGCCTGGACTACGAGGCCCGGCTGAAGAACTACAACCGCCTGCCGCTGGTGGCCAAGGACGCGGCAACCGGCAAGCCGATCACCGACTTTTCGCGGCTGGTGCAGATCTGGGTCGATGGCGAGCCGCTGGTGCGCCATTACACCAGCGCCGACGCCGCCTTCACCGCCCTGCGCCGGCTCGAGAAGGATGGCAAGAAGGTACGCGTGGTCTACGCCCATGACCGCGACAGCGGCCTGAAGCTGTTCGCCCGCGACGCCTGGTTCGTCACCGCCAAGGGCGACACCAGCGCCTTCCTGACGCGCGCGGCGGCCGACGCCTGGGCGGCGCGCAACGGCGGTTCCGTCCTCGACTTCGCCGCGTTGCGGGGCAACACGCCCGCGCTCGCGGCAAAATAGGAGCGCGCCGATGGACAGCACACAGCAAGCGCCGGGCGGCAACGGCATCGGGGCCGCCGGTGCCTTGGGTCGCGGCATCGGCATTGGTGCCGGCCTGGGCTCGGGCGCCGCCCGCTGGAGCGCCGGCGCCACCTCCCTGGTGGTGTGCCTGCTGGCCTGGCAATGGGCCTCGGCCAGCCACCTGAACCTCGGCCTGGTGACGTTTCAAAACGTGCCGCCGCCGACCGAGGTCGCGCACGCCGGTTGGACCCTGCTGCAATCGCCGCAGTTGCTGGGCCACCTGAAGGCCAGCGTTGCGCGCGTGTTCAGCGGCTTCCTGGTCGCCGCGCTGCTCGGCATCCTGCTCGGCCTGGCCATCGGCCGCTCGCGCCGGCTGGAAAGCTGGCTGATGCCGCCGCTGGAAATGCTGCGGCCGATCCCGGCGGTCGCCTGGATACCGCTGGCGATCCTGATGTTCCCGTCGTCCGAGTTGTCGATGGTGTTCATCACCTTCACCGGCGCGCTGTTTCCGATCCTGCTCAACACCGTCCACGGCGTCGAGAACATCGATCCGCGCCTGGTCGCCTCGGCCCGCAGCCTGGGCGGCGGACGGCGCGCCATCTTCACCGAGGTGGTGCTGCCGGGCGCCGCGCCGAGCATCGTCACCGGCCTGTCGATCGGCATGGGCACCGCGTGGTTCTGCCTGGTCACGGCGGAGATGATCTCCGGCCAGTTCGGCATCGGCTACTACACCTGGGCCTCGTACACGATCCAGAACTACGCCGACATCGTCGTCGGCATGCTGGTCATCGGCCTGCTGGGCATGGGCAGCAGCGCGTTGGTCAAAACCATCGGCCAGGTCCTGATGCCCTGGCACCAACCGGAGGGCAAGCCATGAGCGTGGGCCAAATTGATATCGACAAGCTGCATCTGCGGGTGGGACACGGCGCCCAGGCGTTCGAGGCGGTGCAGGACGTCAGCCTGACGGTGGCCCCGGGCGAGTTTGTCTGCCTGCTCGGCCCTTCCGGCTGCGGCAAGTCGACCTTGCTCGGCGCGCTGGCCGGCCATCTGCGGCCAAGCCGTGGCGCCATCACCGTCGACGGCCGCGCCATCGACGGCCCGCACGCCGAACGGGGCCTGGTGTTCCAGCACCACACGCTATTCCCGTGGCGGAAAGTGGTCGACAACGTCGCCTTCGGCCTGAAGATGCAAGGCGTGCCGCGCGCCGAGCGCCGCCGCCGCGCGCTGGAGTTGCTGGCCCTGGTGGGACTGGAGGCGTTCGCCAGGCACTATCCGGCGCAGCTGTCGGGCGGCATGAAGCAGCGCGTCGAAATCGCGCGCGTGCTGATCAACCATCCGCGCGTGATGCTGATGGACGAGCCGTTCGGCGCGCTCGACGCGCAAACGCGGCTGATGATGCAGCAGCTGTTGCTGGACCTGTGGGCGCGCATCCGCACAACCATCGTCTTCATCACGCACGACATCGACGAGGCGCTGTTCCTGGCCGACCGCGTGCTGGTGATGAGCCCGCGTCCGGGACGCATCATCGAGCAGATCGCGGTGCCTTTTGCGCGCCCGCGCGACGCGTCGCTGGTGACATCGCCCGAGTTCACGACGCTCAAGCGGCGCTGCCTGCAACTGCTGCATCCGGCCAACGCCGAGTTGCCCTTGGAGCGACTAAGCCCATTGGGCGCGCCCACAGTGCGCCAACTACAATTCGCCATCTAAACCATGCTCACATCTAAAACACGTAGGGCGGATTAGGCGGAACGCCGTAATCCGCCATCTACGCGCCGCCGACGGAGCACGCATTGGCGGATTACGCTGCGCTAATCCGCCCTACGTGATTTCGAATCACGCATCAGCCATCGAACAAGGACAATATGAACACCACCGACAACGACATTGAACTGCGCGAGCGCCTGTCCAACTCCGACGCCACCGTCCGCCGCATCGCCTTGCTGGACCTGGCCGACTGGGCCGGCGACGAACACGCCGACCTGTTCATTCAAGCGCTGCGCGACGCCGACGCCACCGTGCGCGCCGAAGCCGCGCGCGCGCTGGAAGGCTTCGAAACGCCGGCCGGCGTGGCCGGCCTCGCCCTCCTCCTCGGCGACCAGGACCAAAGCGTTCGGCAAGCCGCAGCCCAAAGCCTGAGCGAAGTGAAGCAGCCAGACAGCGCCGAGGTGCTGCTGCCCCACCTCACACACGCCGATCCATTTGTGAAGACGGCCGTACTGCGCGCCTTACGCGAACTGCGTTCCCCGCACAGCTACGCACCGGCGCTGGCGGCGCTGGCCGACAGCGACGCAACGGTGCGCCGCGAAGCCGTGGCCGTGCTGGGCTACCTTAAACAACCCGCCGCGCTACCGGCGCTGACCGCGCTGGTCAGCCGCGACCCGGACGCCGAAGTGCGGCGCGCGGCGGTCGGCGCCGTCGGTTACGGCGCCGGCGCGGACACCGCCGCGGCCTTGCTCGACGCGCTGCGCGACCCCGTATGGCAAGTGCGCGAGGAAGCGGCGACGACCCTGGGCAAACTGGCCCTGGCCCGGGACGGCGCCGACGCGGTCAATCCAGCGGCCATCGGCACCGCCCTGATGGCGGCGCTGGACGACAGTTACTGGCAGATCAGGCTGCGCGCCGCGCGCAGCCTGGGCCGCTTGAAATACGCGGGCGCGCTGCCGGCGCTGCTGCCGGTGCTGACGCACGCGATCAGCAATCTGCGCAAGGAAGCCGCGCTGGCGTTGGGTGAACTGGGCGACGCCGCCGCGCTGCCGGCGCTCGAACCGGTAGCGGCCGATCCCGATCCGGAAGTGCGCAAGGCCGCGCGCCTGGCGCTGGAACAGATCCACGCGGCCACGAGGAGTCGTTGATGGACTACCCAAGCGAAATCAGCAACGACCGCGCCGGCCGCGTGCTGACCATCGTCTGGCAGGACGGCGCGCATCAGCAATGGCCGCACGCGCAACTGCGGGCGAGTTGCAAGTGCACGCAGTGCCAGTCTGGGCGCTTGCTGGGATTGGCGTCCGCCACTGCCGGCGACGACCTGCGGGTGGAGCGGCTGGAGGTGGTCGGCAACTACGGCCTGCAATTGATCTTTAACGACGGACATCAACGGGGAATCTATCCCTGGCCGTACCTGCGCGCGTTGCGCAATGAATGCGTTTAAATAACCGGCGAGGCCGCTTTCGCCAACATCCGGGCCCGCATTGTGCGCCGCACCCTCCTTGCCAGGCGCGACGCCACGGCCGAGAACGCATACGCGTACAGGCAGATCGCCACCATCGTAGCGCCGAACATCACGAACGCGAACGCGCCGGGCTGGCCGCCGATCGGCACGTCGAACCGCGCCGAGGCGACCGCGACGACAAACATCATGAAAGGAAAATGCGTCGTGAACAGCACGAAACTGGCGCCGCTGAACCAGCGGTTGAGCCGCCACGCGGTCCAGCGCAGCCACAAGATCGGCGCCTGCCTGGCGCCGGCAGTCAGCCAGGAGACGGTGAGCAGCGCGAAGCTGGCGCCGAACAACAAGTCGAGCGCCATCCTGACCGCCGGAATCATCGCTTCCGGCACGTGCTCGACATGCGCGCCACCCCAGCGCGACACCAGCAGGCCGAGCACAAAGACCGGCATGCCATAGCGGCGCTGGAAACGCACCTTGGTGTTATACCCGAGCCAGCCGACGCCGGTCCCCATGATCCACAACAGCAAATACCCGAGGAACTCCGGCGCCAGCACGCTGCCCGCCAAGGCGACCGCGATGGCGGCGCACCAGCCCAGCGCGCGGCGACGCTTTCCGAGCACGAACAACGCGGCCAGCGCGAAGTAGGCCCAGCACTCGTACGCCAGCAGATAGAGCATCGTGTTGCTGCCCAGTCCGGGGACGACGAAGCGCTGGAGCATCAACATGTTGCCGGCGAAAGCCTCCAGGCCCAGGCTGGGCGAGAACATGGTGAAATAGGCGTACACCTCGGGGCGCGCCAGCGCGCGGGTGCCGATGAAGTCCAACGCGCCGCCGAGCAATAGCGCCGGGGTCAGCAGACAATAAAACCACGTGGAGCGGCGCAGCAGATCGGCGCCGGGGTCGACGCCGTGGCGCCAGCGGCGGATCGACAGTCCGCCCAGGGCCACCCCGCTGATGAGCATGTACATGACGAACGCTTCGTGGCCCAGGCTGGTGATGAAGTAGAACAACGTCAGCACCAAGCTCTTTTCCGAGACCTCCGGGTAGCCGGCGAACAGCAGGAAGCGCACGTGATAGATGACCGCCATCCCTGCCGCCAGCAGCCGCATCAGATTGACGCGTGCCTGGAAACCACTGTTGACTTGCGCGTCCATGATGTCGCTCCATCGATGATAGCCAGTCTTGACCTTAGCGCAAAAGGCGGCCACGTCTTTGATCTATGTCGTGCCACGCCGGCCGGATCGCCGAAGCACCGGCCGCTCAGTCCGACTGCCCGCGCGCGTAGCGGGCCGGCGGCAAGCCGACGTGGCGGGCGAAGGCGACGCTGAACGCGCTGGCGGAACCGTAACCGACCCGCTGCGCCACGTCGGCCACGCCGCCCTCATTGCTCCGCAGCAGGTGCTTGGCCCAAGCCATGCGCCAGGCCAGCAAATATTCCATCGGCGCGACGCCCACCGCGCGGCTGAAGCGCTCGAAAAACGCCGAACGCGACATCGCCGATTCCTTCGCCAGCTGCGCCACCGTCCATGGCCGCGTCATGCCTTCGTGCATATGCCGGAGGGCGACGGCAAGACGGTCGTCGGCCAGCCCGCGCAACAGGCCCGGCGAGGCGGCCGTGTGCGCCGCCGAGCGCAGCGCTTCGATCATCAGCACCTCCAGCAGCCGCGCCAGGATGACAGCGCGCGCGGGCCGCCGGGCCCGCGATTCGTCACCGACCAGTTCGACGATGGTGGCCAGCCGCCGCTCGCCGCGCACATGCACCAGTTGCGGCAACAGCGAGACCAGCAACGCCGCGTCGGGCGAATCGAAGGCGCAGTGGCCGATCAACACCCGAACGTCCGCAGGGCCGTCTTGCCGGCCCAGCCGGAACTCGCCATCGGGCAGCGCCACCGGCTCGCTTTCGGCCTCGGCCGGGGTCATGGGCTCGCTGCTGTCCATCGTAAAGCGGTGGGCCGATGGAATCAGCACAAAGTCGCCCTGGCGCAACTGGATCGGTTGCTGTGCGCCGACGGTGAGCTGGCACGCGCCGTCCATCACCACGCAGTAAAAAGGCTGGCCGGATTCGGCGCGGCGCACGCGCCACTCCCCCGCCGCGGCCACGACTTTTGAAAAACGCGCCTGCGGCTGCAGCAGTGAAACGACTTCCGCCAGGGGATCGGTCATGTGTGGACTCTCACGAATGAAACTAAGACTTTTGATTATAGCAAGTCCTGCCGCTGCATTCTATAGTTCAACCCTACTTACCCACCACAGGAGTACTTCATGAAAACCGTTTTGATCACCGGCTGCTCGTCCGGCTTCGGCCTTGAAACCGCCCGCTACTTCCTCGACCGCGACTGGAACGTGGTCGCCACGATGCGTACGCCGGCGCCAGATATATTGCCGCGCTCCGACCGGCTGCGCGTGATCGCGCTCGATGTGACCGATCCCGACAGCATCCGGCACGCGGTCGAGGCCGCCGGACCGATCGACGTGCTGGTCAACAACGCCGGCCTCGGATTGATGGGCGCGCTGGAGGGCACAGCGATGGCCAGCGCCCGCCTCATCTTCGACACCAACACGCTCGGCACGATCGCGATGACGCAGGCTGTGCTGCCGCAGTTCAGGCAGCGCAAGGCCGGCGTCGTCATCAACGTCACTTCCGCCGTCACGCTGATGCCGCTCCCGTTGCTGTCGGTCTACACGGCAAGCAAGGCGGCGGTCAACGCCTTCACGGAATCGCTGGCACTGGAACTTGAACAATTCGGCGTGCGGGTGAATCTGGTGCTGCCGGGCCGCGCCCCGGATACCAGTTTCGGCAAAAACGCCCGGCCGCATATGGAAGGCGCCATTCCAGAGGCCTATGCCGGCATGGCGCAGCAAGTCTTCTCCGCATCGGCGGCGCAGACGGCGGTGACGCGGGCGCTGGACGTGGCGGAAGCGGTATGGCTGGCCGCTAACGATCCCTCAGCGCCACGGCGCATTCCGGCCGGCGCCGACGCGAGGGCAATGGCGGAAAACAGCGCGGGTTTGTAGCGCGATGAAGCCGCGTTCCCGCTGATTACCGCCTTTTCAGCTTAGGCCAATCCCGGTCATACCGACGAACCGGCGGCTGCCGTGGCGCAACCGGAAGTCGCCTGCGGCAGCCAAAAACAGCCTTTCATTTCTGCGACCCGTCTTGACAGGCGGGTCAACACCAGATATCTTCGACAACGTTGCTCAATCGAAAGTTTTTGTAACCGAGAAGTTCTGAGGCGCCGCCATCCGGCGCGTCGGGACGGGCCCGGATCGCACCGGGACCGTGCCCTCGGCAATCGCCAATGGAAACGTTCCCATAGTACGGATCGCCGCCACAGCCAACCACACAAAAAGGGAATGGAATGAATCGCTCGCCGCGTCGCCACCAACTCAGCCTGCGACGTTTGCGCAGGCTCCCGCTCCAAGGCTTGCCCCTGGCTTTGATCGCCTTGCTGACGGCTTGCGGAGGCGGCGGCGGCGAACAAGCCGCCCAGCCAGCCCTTCGCACCGCCAGCGCCATGCGGATACAGGGCGCGGCGCTCGCGGCGGAAGTGCCGCTGACGCCGGCCAACGTCACGGCCAGCTCCGTCGAGCGCGGCGACCTGTCGGCCGCCGCCGCCATCGATCACAACAACGGCACCCGCTGGGGCAGCGGCTTCGCCGACGACCAGCACCTGACCCTCGACTTCGGCAAGAGTGAAATCATCACCCGCGTGCGCATCGATTGGGAGAACGCCCACGCCACGCAGTATCTGCTGCAAGTGTCGGACGACAACGCGACTTGGACCACCATCAAGAGCGTCGACAACAGCGAGGGCGGCACCGAGGATTTGACGGGACTGAACGGCCAGGGCCGCTACCTGCGCATCAAAGGCGTCAAGCGCTCCACGCAATACGGGTACTCGATCATCGAGGTGCAGGCTTTCTCGGGCACGGCGGGCACGGCGCCGGCCGATCCCGCGCCGGCGCCGCCGCCGACCGATCCGAGCCAGCCCGGCGTGGCGATCAAACCGGTCGCGGCCACCTCCTCCAGGCTGGAAAATCCGGGCCAGTCGGCCGCCATGGCGATCGACGGCAAGACCAACACGCGCTGGGCCAGCGCGTTCGAGGATGGCGCCTGGCTGCAGTTCGACTTCGGCGCCAAAACGCCGATCGGCTACATGAAGCTGCTTTGGGAAAACTCCTACGGCAAGCAATACAACCTACTGGTGTCGGACGACGGCCAGAACTGGACCTTGCGGCGCGCCGTCGCCAACGGCCAGGGCGGCACCGAGGAATTCTTCAACCTCGGCATCGACGCCCGCTACGTCCGCCTGCAGGGCGTGGCGCGCGCCAGCCAGTACGGCTACTCGCTGTACGAGGTGGAATTCAAGACGCCGGGCAGCGACAACACGCTGGGCGGCGTGGCGACATCGCCGCTGAATTTCCCCGCCAGCGGCGCCGGCTGGACGCCCCTGCCCACGGCCGACCAGCCGCTCGAGACGCTGCAATTCTCGCTGGCCGACGGCACCCTGGTCACCCGCTTCGGCGCGCGCGGCCTGGCCCGCCACGGCCGCGAGCGCGGCGAGGACTGGAGCGAGATCGGTTACGGCCCCAACGAGACGATCGACGCCGTCACCGGCCTGCCGCGCGACAAGGGACCGGGCAATTACCTGACCTTCGTGCCGCAGTACTTCAAGAACCGCACCTGGGGCGTGGAGATCATCGACAACAGCCGGGTGGCCGGCGTCACCAAGCCCACGCTGACCGTCAACCAATACACTACGGTCGACTTCCTGAAGGGCGGCGTGGCCTTCTTCCGCGGCTTCGACCGTCCCGGCGTGACCGGCTACGGCTGGATGGCGCCGGGCCAGCTGGTGGACGACAATGTGGCCATCTGCAAGCCGGTGGCATACCCGCTCAACGGCAAGCTGACCAACGCCAACGGCATCAACAACGGCTGCACCATCCGCGTCGACAACTATCCGGGACACGCCGGACTGGGCGCCGATGGCCTCCCCGACGGCACCACCGTCAAAGGGCGCGCGCTGGTGGTCGGCGATGTCATCGAAGTGTCGCCGTCGATGTTCACCACTGTCGACGCGCTGGCCGCCAAGGGCGACAACGGCGGCATCCGTTATTACTCGTATGAGTGGGCGTATGTGGTCGGCGCCGGGCTTAAGCCGTGGTACGGCGTGCAACCGCGCCTGAACACGATCCCGCTGCCGGAAGAGACGCTGTCGGGCGGCGCCGGGTCGGTGTCCTACAACTACTCCGACAACGGCCTGTTCATGTTCCAGCAGCCGCACAACAACATCGGCATGCAGAATATGCAGCGCTTCGTCGAGGGCCGGCGCTTGGTGCACACCAACTTCAGCACCGGCGACCACAACGAGCCGGGCAACGACCGCTACGCGCAGGCGGTGGGGCTACAGGGAGCGCGGTTCAACCAGTCCGCCTGTATCGCCTGCCACGTCAACAACGGCCGCAGCCCGGCGCCGGCGGCGATCAACCAGCGGCTCGACAACATGTCGATCCGGGTCGCCACCGCCAACGCCAGCGGCCAGCAATTGCCGCATCCGCAGTACGGCACCGCGGTGCAGATGAACGCCATGTCGTCCACCGGCAAGCCGCAGAACTGGGGCAACGGCGTGCGGGTGGCGGGCTTCGAGACGCGCTCGGTCAAGCTGGCCGACGGCACGACGGTCGAACTGCGCAAGCCGACCCTGGCGTTCGAGGGCGCGACGCCCGATATCTTCTCGCTGCGCGCGGCCCAGCCGATGATCGGCGCCGGCTTGCTGGAAGCGATACCGGAGGCGAGCATCCTGGCGCTGGCGCGCTCGGCGCCGGACGCCGACGGCGTCAAGGGGGTGGCCAACTACGTCTACGATCCGGAAAGCGGCGCGGTGCGGGTGGGCCGCTTCGGCTGGAAGGCGGGCAAGGCGACGTTGCGCCAGCAGTCGGCCGAAGCGCTGCTGCTCGACATGGCGGTGACCTCGCCGGTCTACCGCAGCCGCGACTGCGTCAACGGGCCGGTCGCCTGCCGCGCCGGCGCTACCCAGGCCGGCATCTCCGAGGCCGATCTGCAATCGATCTCCAACTACTTGTCGCTGGTGGCGGTGCCGGCCCAGCGCAGCGTGGCCAGCGGTTTCCCGAAAGGCGTGGCGCCGCTCGACGAGCACCGCGTCGATTCGCAGCAAGTCGCCGCCGGCGCCAAGCTGTTCCAGGGCATGCGCTGCGTGGCCTGCCACACGGCCGAGATCAAGACCGGTCCGGGCCACCTGTTCGCCGAGCTGCGCAACCAGACCATCCGTCCCTACACCGATTTGCTGCTGCACGACATGGGCGCGGGCTTGGCCGACAAATTCGTCGAGGGCCAGGCCAAGGGCGCGATGTGGCGCACCGCGCCGCTGTGGGGCGTCGGTTATACGGACAAGGTGATGGGCGGCGGCGCCAAGGCCGGCTACCTGCACGACGGCCGTGCCCGCACGCTGACCGAGGCCGTCTTGTGGCACGGCGGCGAAGCGGACCGCTCGCGCCTGCGCTTCGAGGCGCTGTCGAAGGCTGACCGCGAGGCTGTGCTGGCGTTCCTGAAGTCGCTGTAGGATTTCATCATAAGCCGTCGACGGAGCATGGCGGATTACGCTGCGCTAATCCGCCCTACGTGGTTTAGAAGAGTTCGATTTCGCCGTATGTAAATTGGCCTTGGCAGGAATCGAATCAATCACTCAACTTGTTGATCGGGAGGCATGTTGCTCCGCTGGGATATGGACTTATGATGTGTGGTTCCTACCTCACTAAAACAGGTCCATGCTGAACTTCACACGCATCGCACGAAAAACCATCGCCGGCATCGGCGGCGCGACCCTGGCGCTGGGCTGCGCCGCCCAGGAACTGGGCATTCCGCAGGCGTCGGACGCGGACCGGTCCAGCAGCCAGGCGCGCGCCGGTGCGACCGAGGCCTCGGCGTTTTTGATGGCCAGCGTGAATCGCGCGTCGGACAATTGGCTCAGCCTGTTCTCGTCGACCGACGGCGTCACCTTCACGTCGCTCGCTTCCGACGCGTACAAGCCGCCAAGCCTGCTGATGCGCGAGCCGACGATCGTGCGCCACAGCGACGGCTATTATTACGTGCTCTATGCGACCGGCGCCAACAGCGCCGAGCTCGGCCTTACCCGCTCGCGGGACCTGAAGAGCTGGCAGTTCGTCCGCAACGTGCCGCTGGCACTGCCGGGCAGCGCGCAGGCCGTCGCGCCGGCATGGTTGCGCGACAAGGATGGATCGTTGAAGGCCATCGTCTCGCGCGGCGCCGGCGGCAGCTATGTGGTGACCCCGAACGCCGACTTCAGCGCCTGGTCGGCGCCGCAGCCTTTGCAGGGCTTGCCGGACAACTACGTCGACACCATCGTCGCGGTCACCGACGGCGGCTATACCGCCCTCGCCCGCAACGGCGCCACCGGCCTGATCGAGATGGCCGGCGCCAAGTCGCTGCAAGGCCCCTGGACGGTCGAAAAACAAGGCGATTGGGCACAATGGGGCGCCACCACCGGCGCCCACTCGCTGATCAAGCTGCCTGGCGGGCCATGGCGCCTGTACTTCGGCGACGCCGCCAGCGGCCGCCGCTGGTATTCCGACAGCGGCGACGGCTTGCGCACGTGGAGCGCGGCCAAACAATTGGGCGGCGTGTCCGGCGTCGTCGGCCAGGCCTCGGTGCTGGTCGAGGACCGCAAGGCGCTGGCGCAGGCCAACAAGCCGAAAGGCCAACCGAAAAAAGTCGGCTGGGACGAACACTCGATGCTGATCGACGGCAAGCGCGTGGTCGTGTGGTCCGGCGAAATCCACCCGTTCCGCCTGCCGAATCCGTCGCTGTGGCGGGACGTCATCCAGAAGATGAAGGCGCTCGGCTTCAACGGCGTGGCCTTCTATTTCGACTGGGGCTACCACTCCACCGCGCCCGGAGTCTACGACTTCTCCCATGTGCGCAACGTCGAACGCGCCCTCGAGATCGCCGAGGAGGAAGGCATGTACGTGATCGCCCGCACCGGTCCGTATGTGAACGCGGAGCTAACCGGCGGCGGCTATCCTGGCTGGATGTTCCGCAACCGCGCCGAGGCCCGCACCGACGATCCGGTCTACCTGACCGCCGTCGACGAATGGATGACGCAAATTAATGCCATCATCGCGCGCCACCAGATCACCACCGGCGGCGGCAACGTCATCGCCTACCAGCTTGAGAATGAGCTGGGCAAGGTCGAGCCCAAGCACGTGCGCCACATGGACCACCTGGCGAAAAAGGCGCGCGCGGACGGCATCAGCGTGCCGTTCTTCCACAACGCCGCCGGACGCCTGCCGGACTGGACACCGAAGGGCTCGACCGCGCCGTGGGCCAATCCCGGCCCGACCGACATGTACGCGTTCGACGGCTACCCCGGCGGCACCTGCAACGTGCACGCCGATCCCGCCGGCCCCAACAAGGCGCCGGACTGGGGCATCTACGGCACCAACTCGCCGAAGATCGGCGCGCTGTCGTCGCCCAAGACGCCGGGCTTCGCCGCCGAACTGGGCGGCGGCTGGTTCGACTACTGGGGCTCGAACGGCACCTACAACTGCACCGCGGAGCGCCAGGGCACGGGGTATCAACGGGTGTTCTACGGCACCAACCTGATCAACCGCATCACCATCCACAATATTTACATGACGTTCGGCGGCACCTCGTGGGGCTGGCTTGCCGGTCCGGTGGTGTACACCTCCTACGATTACGGCGCGCCGATCTCGGAGGACCGTGGCTTGCGCGCCAAGGCGTACGGCCTGAAACAGCAAGGCATGCTGGTCCAGGCGGCCGAGCAGGCGCTGGCGAAGATGGACAAAGGGCCGCCGATCAAGACCTCGTCCGACAAGGTCAAGGTCTATCACAACATTAACCCGGACCTGGACACGCATATCCTGTTCGCGGTCCATAGCCCTTCGGACCTGCTGACCAACGACAGCTTCACCTTCGATCTGACGACCAGCGATGGCACGTACAAGGTGCCGCTGCGCCTGAACGGCCAGGACGCCAAGATGCTGTTGGCCGATTACAAGCTGGAACGGCATCACTTGGTCTACTCGACGTCGGAACTCCAGACGCACTTCGCCAACGGCGAGCGCGATATCGCGCTGCTGCACGGCCGCGCCGGCGAGCCGGGCGAGACGCTGCTGCGCTACGCCAGTGCGCCCAAGGTCGAAGTCATCGAGGGAAAAGTGACATCGCGCTATGAGAACGGCGTGCTGAAGCTGGAATATGTGCACGACGGCCTGGCGCGCGTGCGCATCTCGGGTGGCGGGCGCACGCCGCTGCTGCTGTTGCTGGCCGACGAGAAGAACAGCATCGCGTTCTGGAGCCAGAAAACGCCGGCGGGCCAGGTTCTCCAGCTCAGCCAGGCGATGGTGCGCTCGGCCGCGCTGGCCGGCGGCAAACTGGCGTTGACCGGGGACACGACGGCCGCCAGCGAGATGCAGATCTGGGGACCGTCCATCGCGGCGGTCACCTTCAACGGCGAAAATGTTGCAGTCACCACCCAGCCGGACGGCAGCCTGCGCACCGCCGCGCTCAAGGGACCGGACGCGGTGAAGCTGCCCGACCTCGGCGCGCTGGGCTGGACGCGGCGCGTGGACAGCCCCGAGGCGCAGCCGAAGTTCGACGACTCCGGCTGGATCAAGACCGACAACCGCGCCTCGGCGGCGCAGACCTGGACCATGCCGGAGCGCGGCCAGCCGACCTTGTCGATGAGCGACTACGGCTTCCACCACGGCGATGTCTGGTATCGCGGCCGTTTCGACCTTGCCGACGCCAAGACCAATCAGCTGGAGCTGTTCTATGGTGCCGGCGGCGCGGGCATGCTACAGGCGTGGGTTGACGGCAAATTCGTCGGCCAGCATGAGCTCGACGTCGGCCGCTCCTTCCCAGAGACGACGGACAGCGTCAAGTTCCCGCTCGGCGACAAGCTGGCCAAGGGACCGCACGTGATCGCCGTCATGGTGCGCAACAATTCGCACAACTGGAACCTGATGGCCGACGACTATCACCGCGAGGCGCGCGGCTTGATTTCGGCGTCGCTGACGTCGCGCGGCGGTCAGCGCTTTGCCGTACCGATCGAGTGGCGCATCCAGGGCACCCAGGGCGGCGAGAAGATCGTCGAAGTCGTCCGCGGTCCGATGAACAATGGCGGCCTGTATGGCGAGCGCCAGGGCTGGTACTTGCCGGCGGCCGATAGCAAGAGCTCCAACGCGGGCTGGGCCAGGGCCAAGACCGGCGACGCCCCGCCAGCGCCAGGCACCTACTGGCTGCGGACGTTGTTCGATCTAAATTTGCCGAAGGGCCACGATATCCAGCTTGGCCTGGCGTTCGGCGACACCACCAAGCCGCGTTCGGAGCGCGAAAACCGCGCGCTGATCTTCGTCAACGGCTGGAACATGGGACAGTTCATCGCCCACATCGGTCCGCAGCGCACGTTCGTGATCCCGCCGGGCATCCTGAACCCGAACGGCGCCAACACCATCGCATTGGCGGTCACCACCGACGGCAAGCCCGGCAACGCGCTGGAACCTGTCAGGCTGGTCAACTTGCGCACCGTGCGCGGCGGCGTGCCGCTGGAGATCATGCCGGGTTCGGGAACGCCTCCCGCCCCCGCTCCGGCCAGCGCGCAGCGATGAGGCTGGCCGGACCGCTCGTCTGCTGGGCGGTGCTCGCCTTCGTCCGGCATGCCGGCGCCGGGGAGTTGGCCTTGTACGAACAAGGCGGCCCGGTCGCCGCCATCGTTCACGAAGACCAGAAGACCTACGCCCTGGCGGCGCAATTGCTGGGCCGCGACTTGCAGGCGCTGAGCGGCCAGGCGCCGCGCATCTCGACGCGCTTGCGGGATTGCGGCAAGACCTGCGTGATCGTCGGCGCTGTCGATACGCCGCTGTTGCGCCAGGTGGCCAAGCGCGACGGCCTGGATCTGGCCGCCTTGCGCGGCGCGTGGGAACGGCACAAACGGCTGGTTGTTCGCTCCAGAAAGCAGAGCTATGTCTTGATCGCCGGGTCGGATGTCCGGGGCACCGTCTACGGCGTGGTGGACCTGACGCGCGAACTTGGCGTGTCAGCATGGGAATGGTGGGCGGACGTGACGCCGCGGCGGCAGGCCCGCGTGGCCATCGGCGACGCTACGGTGTTCGCGCGCGCGCCATCGGTGCAGTATCGCGGCATCTTCCTGAACGACGAGGACTGGGGTTTGCAACCATGGGCGGCGAAGACCTACGACACCAAGACCGCTGACATCGGTCCCGCCACCTACGCGCGGATCTACGAGCTGATGTGGCGCCTGAAGGCCAACACGCTGTGGCCGGCGATGCACGACTCCACCAAACCTTTCTACCAGATCGCCGGCAATCCGGAGATGGCGCGCGACTACGCCATCGTGGTCGGCACCTCCCACGCCGAGCCGATGATGCGCAACAACGTGCGCGAATGGGATCCGAAGACGAGCGGACCGTTCAACTTCTTTACCAACCGCGACCGCATGATCGCCTACTGGGACGAGCGGGTCCAGCAAGTGAAAGGCTTTGAAACCCTGATGTCGGTCGGATTGCGCGGCGTTCACGACAGCGCAATGGAAGGCGCGAAAACCATGACGGAGGCGCGCAGTGGCGTCGAACAGGTCATCGATATCCAGCGCGGCTTGCTGTCCAAGGCGCAGGGGCTTCCACCTGAACGGATTCCGCAGGTGCTCACCTTGTACAAGGAAGTGCTCGACATCTACAAAGCCGGCCTGAAGGTGCCGGAGGATATCAGCCTGATCTGGCCGGACGATAATTACGGCTATATCGGCCAGCTCGGCACGGCCGCCGAAGCGAAGCGCGCCGGCGGCGCGGGACTTTACTATCATTTGTCTTACTGGGGACGCCCGCACGATTACCTGTGGCTGGGAACCACCCATCCCGCGCTGGTGCGCGAGCAGCTGGAGCGGGCCAGCCACACCCGCGCCCGCAAGCTGTGGGTGGCCAATGTCGGCGATATCAAGCCGCTGGAATACCTGAGCCAGTACTTCCTCGATCTGGCCTTCGACCACACGTTGCTGGAACAGGCGCCCAGCAAGCACTTGCGCGCGTGGCTGGCGCGCCAGTTCGGCGCGGAGCACGCGCTGCAGATCACCGACATCATGATGGAATACTACGCGCTGGCGTGGGAGCGCCGGCCGGAATTCATGGGCTTTGGCCAGACCGAGCCGACCACGCCGAACAAGCCGACCACTTACCTGCGGTCGGGCGGCGACGAGGCGCGGCGGCGCCTGGACCGGTATGCGGCCATCACCGCGCGCGCCGAGGCGTTGGCGCAAGCCATGCCGGCCGACCGCCGCGACGCGTTCCACGAGTTGGTGCTGTATCCGGTGCGCGCAAGCGCCAACCTGAACGCGCGCATCCTGAAGCTGGAGCTGGCCGGTTTGCCTGACAACACCGGTGACCGCGCCGAGCAGCTCGTGACGGAGGCAAAGGCGGCGCATCGGGCCATCGTGGCCGACACTGCGGAATACAACGCTTTGGCCAACGGCAAATGGCGGCACATGATGGACCTGGCGCCGCGCCGCCTGCCGGTGTTCGCCGAACCTGCCTGGCCCGTATCGTCGGACGGCGCCGTTGCGGCCGCCACGCCGCCGCGTCGGCCGCGCCCGGTGTCGATTGCCGCATCCAGCGCGGCGCCGCATTCGCAATGGCACAAGATCGAGGAGCTCGGCAGCATGGGCACGGTGCTGCGCTCGTCGCTTGCCTTGCCTTCCATCGAAGCCGGCCACGCCGGCACGGTGGCGCCGCTGGAAATCGAGTTCCACACCGATGGCGCCGATCCGGTCGGCGTCAACATCGTCGCCCTCCCCACGCATCCGCTGACGTCGGAAAACCAGCTCAGGCTGGGCTACCGGATCGATGACGGACCGCTGGCGATACTCGACTTCCGCACCCATGGCCGCAGCAGCGAATGGAAGCTCAACGTGCTGAGCAATACGGCGGTCAGGTCGCTGGCGCCGCAGCGGTTCGCGCCGGGCAAGCACCGGCTGCGCTTGTACGCCATGGACCCCGGCTTCATCCTTGACCGGGTCGATATCATCCCCGATGGTGCGGCGCGTTACTACGGTCCGACACCGCGATAGCACGTTTGGCGCACGTCATCGTTGTGCAATATGGCCATGCTAGTCTTGATCGGCACGCTCCCGCAACCGACCAGCAGGCATCAGCCCATGACTATCGCCGCACGACTGAGAATTTCTCCACTCCGCGCCCAGGGTGGCGACGAAATCGACTTGCCCTATGCGCCCTGGCCTTGGCGGCTTAAACAATGCAAGCAGACCGGTATAGTGTTCCTGGCCAACCCTCCCGCTTACGAGGAGCTGTCACAGGATTTCGCTTATGAGGTGACGTTCGAGAAGGAAACGCAGGCGCGCAAGCAAGCCGAGCCCTTTCGTTATGCGATCAGCACCGCGCTCAAGCGTTTTCGTGGCGGCATCCTGAAGCGCAACAAGAGTCTGACCTTGGTGCAACGGTTGATCCGGGAGGCGCGCGGCGGGCGCATCAATGTGCTCGACGTCGGCTGTGGCTGGGGTTCGTTGCTGGATGATTTGTTCAAGTCGCTGCCGGCGGATTTGCGCGGCAAAAGCGTGCCGCACGGCATAGAGATATCGCAGGAGTTGTCGAGGATCTCGGATGGCAAGCTGCGCAAGGCCGGCGGCCGGTGTGTGCACGCCTCGGCGATGGATGGGCTGGAGCATTTCGAGGACGGATATTTCGACGTCATCATCATGGCGTCTTTTCTCGAGCACGACATCAATCCGCTGGCGGTGCTGGAGCGCTCGGCGAAGCGCCTCAAGCCGGGTGGATCGATCCTGGTCAAGGTACCCAATTACAATTGCCTCAACCGGTATTTGCGCGGGCCACGCTGGTGCGGCTTCCGCTGGCCGGATCATGTGAATTATTTCACGCCGGAGACGTTGAAGGCGACCGCGAAGCTGGCCGGGTTGGATGTGGTGCGGATGTCGCTGCTGGATCGCAGTCCGCTCAGCGACAATATGTACGCGATCTTGCGGCGTGCGGGGTGATCGGCTATTTTTGCGCCGCTGGTGACGCACACATGGCGGATTACGCTACGCTAATCCGCCCTACGTGTCTCCGTGGCGATGGATACTGCGCGTGGCTAATTCAGGAGTCACGTAGGGCGGATTAGGCGGAACGCCGTAATCCGCCATCTATCCGCCGCCAACGGCGCACGTATTACTCGTCTTCTGGCGTGGATGGTTCGACGCGGGTCACCATCACGGCCGCGATGCGGCGCTCCACCACTTCGATCACCTCGAACCGCAGACCGTCCACCTCGACCGCCTCGCCCACCGTCGGCAGGTTGCCGAGGCGCTCCAGCATGAAGCCGGCCAGCGACGTGTAGTCGTCGTTCTCACTGATCAGTTCGTCCGTCTCCAGCACCTGCTCCAGATAATGCAGATCGGCCGTGCCGGCGACGCGCCAGCAATTCGGTCCCTGCTCCTGCACATCAGGCTGCTCGTCCTCGTCTGGGAACTCGCCGGCGATCGCCTCCAGAATATCGATCGGCGTCACCACGCCCTGGATGGTGCCGTACTCGTCGGCAATCAGCACCAGTTGACCACGCGAACGTTTCAACGTTTCCATCACCTTCAGCACGCCGCTGGCCTCGGGCATGATGATCGGCTCGCGGATATGTTCCGGAGGAATCGGTACGCCGCGCGCCAAATTGGCCATCAACTCCTTGGCGCGAACGACACCGATGATGTTGTCCAGCTGCCCCCGGCTGACGGGGAAGAAGCTGTGCGGCGTTTCCAGGATCTGGCCCTGGATGGTGGCCGTGTCCGCATCCAGATCGATCCACGAGATGTTCGAACGCACGGTCATGATCGAGCGCACCGAGCGCTGGGACAAGCTGAGCACGCCGCTGACCATGTTGCGCTCCTCTTGCTCGAACGCTTCCGGGGCCACGGTGGTCGTGGTGTCCTCTTCCTCGCCGCCGGCGGCAAAGCGCTTCTTGCTGCCCAACAGGCGCAACACGGCATCGGCGGTACGGTCGCGCAACGGAACACGCGACTCGCGGCTGACGAAATTACGGCGCGCCAACTGGTTCAGCGCCTCGATCACCACCGAGAAGCCGATGGCGGCGTACAGGTAGCCTTTCGGAATGTGGAAGCCGAAACCTTCTGCAATCAGGCTCAGGCCGATCATCAGCAGGAAACTCAGGCACAGCACCACCACGGTCGGATGGGCGTTGACGAAGCGCGTCAGCGGCTTGGAGGCGAGCAGCATCACGCCCATCGAAATGATAACGGCGGCCATCATCACGCCAAGCTCGTCCACCATGCCGACGGCCGTGATGACGGCGTCGAGTGAAAACACCGCGTCCAGCACGATGATCTGGGCGACGACCGCGCCGAAACCGGCATAGACCCTGGAGCCACCTTGGGTTTCGTGCACCTTGCCTTCGACCCGCTCATGGAGCTCGATCGTGGCCTTGAATAGCAGGAAGAAGCCGCCCAGCAGCAGGATCAAATCCCGTCCGGAGAAGCTTAGCGAGGCAATCGAGAACAGCGGTTCGGTCAGGGTGACCAGCCAGGACATTACGCTCAACAAGCCCAGGCGCATCAGCATCGCCAGACTCAGGCCAACGAGCCTCGCCTTGTCGCGCTGCTCCGGCGCCAGTTTATCGGCGAGGATCGCGATGAAGATGAGATTGTCGACGCCAAGTACGATTTCGAGAACGATTAATGCAAACAGACCGACCCAAATGTTTGGGTCGAATAGCCATTCCATGCGCTGCTTTCAGTGTTGAGAAGCATGCATTGTAATGCATGCCGGCGCCCCGTTCGATAGGCGGGGCGCCGACATGATGGCATTTTGCCAACGCTTAAGCCGTCAGCGGCATCTTTTCGATCAGCTTGTCGAGCGTGATCGGGTAATCGCGCACGCGCACGCCAGTGGCGTTGTAGACCGCGTTGGCGATGGCCGCGCCGACGCCGCAAATACCCAGTTCGCCCACGCCCTTGGCTTTCATCGGCGACGAGATCGGATCGGTCTCGTCCAGGAAAATGACTTCCTGATGTGGAATGTCGGCGTGCACCGGCACTTCATACCCGGCCAGATCGTGGTTGACGAAGAAACCGCCACGCTTGTCGACGACCAGGTGCTCCATCAACGCGGCGCCGGCGCCCATCGTCATCGCGCCGATCACTTGGCTGCGCGCCGACTTGGGATTGAGGATACGCCCTGCCGCGCACACGGCCAGCATGCGGCGGATGCGCGTTTCGCCGGTGTAGGCATCCACGGCCACCTCGACGAAGTGCGCGCCGAACGTCGATTGCTGGTATTTCTTGTCGAGGTCACCGTACTCCATGGTGTCCTCGGCAACAATCTCGCCATCCTGCGCGGCCTGCTGCAACGTCACGGACTTGCCGCCGGCGCGCACCGAGCCGCCGGTGAATTCGGCCTCGGCGGCGTTCAGGCCAGCCTTCTGCGCGATCGCCTCGCGCAACTTGACGCAGGCGGCATACACCCCCGCCGTCGAGCTGTTGGCGCCCCACTGCCCGCCCGAGCCGGCCGAAACCGGGAAATCGGAGTCGCCCAGTTTGACCACTACCTTGTCGATAGGCAGGCCCATCATCTCGGCGGCGGTCTGCGCGATGATGGTGTAGGTGCCGGTGCCGATATCGGTCATGTCGGTCTCGACCGTGACAACGCCCTTGCTGTCCAGGCGCACGCGGGCAGCGGACTTCATCACGATGTTGTTGCGGAATGCCGCAGCGACACCCATGCCCACCAGCCAGCGGCCGTCGCGCACCTTGCCCGGCTCGACGCTGCGCGCGCTCCAGCCGAAGCGCTCGGCGCCGTTGCGCAGGCATTCAACCAGCCGGCGCTGCGAAAACTTGCGTTCGCGCTTGGCCGGATCGTGCGTGACATCGTTAATGATGCGGAACGTCACCGGGTCCATCTTCAGTTTTTCCGCCAGCTCGTCGACGGCGATTTCCAGCGCCATCAGGCCCGGCGCCTCGCCCGGGGCGCGCATGGCGTTGCCTTCTGGCAGGTCGAGCACGGACAGGCGCATCTTGGTCATGCGGTTGGCGCCCGCGTACAGCAGCTTGGTCTGGTTGACCGCCGTTTCCGGTTGACCGTCCGGCAGGTCGCCCGACCAGCTCTCGTGGCCGATGGCGGTGATCTTTCCCTCGCGGCTGGCGCCGATGCGGATGCGCTGGATCGTCGCCGGCCGGTGCGTGGTGTTGTTGAACATCAGCGGCCGCTGCAAGGTGACCTTGACCGGCCGGTTGGCCGCCTTGGCGCCCAGCGCGGCCAGCACCGCCTCGGCGCGCACGAACAGCTTGCCGCCGAAGCCGCCGCCGATGTACGGCGACACCAGGCGGACCTTTTCCTTGGGAATGCCGAGCGTCTTGGCGACGTCGCCCTGGCCCCAGGCGATCATCTGGTTGGAGGTCCACACGGTGACCTTGTCGCCTTCCCATTTGGCGATGGACGCGTGCGGTTCCATCATCGCGTGCGACTGGTCGGGCGTGGTGTAAGTGGCGTCGAGGCGCACCGGCGCCGAGGCGAACGCGCTGGCGAAGTCGCCGACCTTGGAGTCGGCGTTCTCCTTGTCCTTGTGCGGCTGGCCCTTGTCCTTTTCCTTGGCCAGGTCGTAGGCGCCCTTGGCGGCCGCGTACTTGACCTGGACCAACTGCGCCGCCGCGCGCGCCTGCTCGAAGGTGTCGGCCACCACCAGCGCGACCGCCTGGTGGTAGTGCTGGATCTCCGGTCCGCCGAGCAGCTTGGCGGTGTTCATCTTGCCCTTGCCCAGCTTGCCGGCGTTGTCGGCGGTGACGATGGCGATGACGCCGGGCGCGCGCTTGGCGGCGGCCAGATCCATCGAGACGATGCGTCCCTTGGCGATGGCGGCGCCGACCACATAGCCGTAGGCGGCGTTGGGCGCCGCCTCGTGCTGTTCATAGGCGTACGGCGCGGTGCCGGTGGTCTTGAACGGGCCGTCGATGCGGTCCAGGGGTTTGCCGACGAGCTTGAGCTGGTCGATCGGATTGGTGGTGGCTGGAGTGGTGAATTTCATGGCGTCAGGCTTTCTTCGCTTCCGCCAGCACAGATTCTATCGTGCGCTGAACCAGGGTGATCTTAAAGGCGTTCTCTTGGGTGGTCTTGGCGCCGGCCAGCAACTGGGCGGCCACGGCTTTGCCGCCGCGCGCCATGCTGTCGTCGGCGCCCGGCATGCGCCAGGGCTTGTGGGCGACGCCGCCCAGCGCCACCCGGCCGGTGCCGTCCGGCAACACCACGGCCGCCACCGAGATCAGTGCGAAGGCGTAGGACGAGCGGTCGCGCA
Source organism: Duganella sp. AC237 (assembly GCF_979254035.1). Lineage (NCBI taxonomy): Bacteria > Pseudomonadati > Pseudomonadota > Betaproteobacteria > Burkholderiales > Oxalobacteraceae > Duganella > Duganella sp. AC237. The sequence continues at coordinate 3,588,632 of NZ_CEEDEW010000003.1, forward strand.
CCTTGCGGTAGTAATGCTTGCCGCCCAGCGGCTTGGGCAAGGTCACGGCAGTGATCATCTCGCCTGCGGTCAGCGTGGTTTCGATATGCGGCGTCTTGCCCGGCAGCCGGTGGAACTCCGCCATTGGGATGCTGCGGGTCGAACCGTCGGGACGTACCGTCTCGACCACCGCGTCCAGCAGTTGCATGGCGACGGCCATGTCGCTCGGATGGGTGGCGATGCACTCGTCGCTGACGCCGACGATGGCGTGGTTGCGGCTGTGGCCGGCGATGGCCGAACAACCGCTGCCCGGCGCGCGCTTGTTGCAGGCCTGGTTGGTGTCGTAGAAATAAGGGCAACGGGTACGCTGCAACAAGTTGCCGGCGGTGGTGGCCTTGTTGCGCAGCTGCGCCGAGGCGCCGGACAGCAAGGCGCGCGAGAGCACGCTATAATCGCGGCGGATGCGTTCGTCGGCGGCCAGGTCGGTGTTGCGCACCATGGCGCCGATGCGCAAGCCGCCCTGCGGCGTGCTTTCGATCTTGTCGAGGCCGACGGCATTGACGTCGATCAGGTGGCCCGGGGTTTCGATCTCCAGCTTCATCAGGTCCAGCAGATTGGTGCCGCCGGCGATGAACTTGGCGTTCGGCGTGCGTGCGGCAAGCGCGGCAGCTTCTGCCGGTGTCGACGCGCGCTGGTAGGTAAAGGCTCTCATGCGGCGCTCCCGGCGACTTCGCTGATCGCGTCGATGATGTTGGAATAGGCGCCGCAGCGGCAGATGTTGCCGCTCATGCGTTCGCGCAATTCGGTGGCGTTGAGCAGCGGACGCGCGGTCAGATCCGGGCTGACGTGGCTCGGAATGCCCTGCTTGATCTCTTCAAGGGCGGACACGGCCGAACAGATTTGCCCCGGGGTACAGTAGCCGCACTGGTAGCCGTCGTGCTTGACGAAGGCGGCTTGCATCGGATGCAGCTTGGCGGGCGTGCCCAGTCCCTCGATGGTGGTGACCTTGGCGCCTTCGTGCATCACGGCAAGGGTGAGGCAGGAATTGATGCGGCGGCCGTCGACGATTACCGTGCAGGCGCCGCACTGGCCATGGTCGCAACCTTTCTTGGTCCCGGTCAGGTGCAGGTTTTCGCGCAGGGCGTCGAGCAAGGTCGTGCGGGTATCGAGCTCGAGCTTGCGGACTTCGCCGTTGACCTGGAACGTGACCTTCGCGCTCACCGGCGCGGCGGCGGTTTGCGCTGCGGCCGCGTTGCCGGTCTGGGCGGCGGCGATCGACGGTACGGCGCTGGCAGTTGCCGACAGCGCGCCGGCGATCAATAGTTCCCGCCTGGAGAGTGTAACTTGGCTAAGGTCGTTCATGGCTTGGCGTCCTAATGGCTAATGATTTAAAGGCCTCCTCTGGATGAGGTAGTCTTAATTATATTAAGCGCATTCGGAGCGGTTGATTCGCACTGTTGGATCAGGCAATGGACCCGGTGGTTTAGGCAATCGGCGTGTGTAGTTTTGCTCCGCTAGCCACCCATCGCGCGGATTTCATCCATCGTGAAACCGGCCTGCACGCGGGCCTCGACGTTGAACGGGCCGCGCAACGCCGGGGCGCGATAGCGCAATGCCAGCTCGGCATACGCCGCGCCCGGCTCCAGCCCATGCCGATCGCACAGATACCTGTACCAGCGGTTGCCGATCTCCACATGACCGATCTCGTCGCGCAGGATGATGTCGAGGATGTGGGCTGCCGGCATGTCGCCGGCCTGCGCCAGCTTGGCGCGCAGCGGCGGATTCGCGTCCAGGCCGCGTGCCTCCAAGGTGCGCGGCACCAGCGCCATGCGGGCCAACACGTCGCCCGTGGTCCTCTCGACCATCTCCCACAAACTGTCGTGGGCGGTGAAATCGCCGTATGTGTGACCTAACGCACCCAAGTGCTCAACAAGCAGGGAAAAATGCAACGCTTCTTCGTCGGCGACGCGCAACCAGTCGGTGTAGTAGCTTGGCGGCAAGCCCGGGAAGCGCCACAGCGCGTCCAGGGCGAGGTTGATGGCGTTGAATTCGATGTGGGCCAGCGCGTGGATCAGCATGGCGCGCCCTTCGAGCGTGTTCATCGAGCGGCGCCCCACTTCGCGCGGCGGCACCAGGTCGGGTTTTTGCGGGCGCCCAGGGATGGCGGCCGTGGCTTGCAGAATGACAGCCGGATTCGGCGGGCACAAGCCTGCTGCGGAGGCGGCGGCCATGGCGGCGACGGCGCCGACCTTCCTGGTCGGATCGGCTTCCAGCAGGCAATGCAGCGCATAGGCGCGCAGCTCGGTCGGCGCGGATTCTTGGGTGGGGGATGGGTGCACGGGATCTGGTGGGGCTTGCAGGAAAGGCGGCAGTGTAACACCCGGCCCGCCCTAGACGACGCCGGGCTCCAGCAACGTCAGCGTCTGCTGCCCGGTATCGAGCCGCGCCTTGATGCCGACCGGCATGGTGAATTGATGGCGGATGTGGCCGAAGGAGTAACCGGTGACCGCCGGCAGGGTCAGCGGCAACAGGTGCTGGTCGACCGTTTCGTCCAGCGATAGCGCGCTTTCGCCGTCGATCCCCTCGCAATTTTCGAAAATGCCCAACATGACGGCCGCGGCCTTCCGATACCCCTGGCTGAGCTGCAACTGCGTCATCATGCGGTCGATACGGTAGGGCTCCTCGTTGACGTCTTCCAGATACAGGATGGCGTCGGTGAAGTCGGCCGCGTACGGCGTGCCGGCCAGCGCGCTGACCAGCGACAGGTTACCGCCAATCAACCGTCCCGTGGCGACGCCCGCGTGGATCGTGCGAAGCTTGTAGTTGGCGTGGGTCTCGCCTGCCAGCGCGTTCTCCGCCGACATCGCGATCGTATAGTTGTCGTGCGGCGTCATCAGCACGTTTTGCATCTGGGTGACGGCATACTCAGAGAACGTGGACGATGCCACCGGCCCGTGGAAAGTTACCAGCCCGGCGTGCGTAAGAAACGCCAGATGCAGGCTGGTGATGTCCGAATAGCCGATCAACACTTTCGGATGGGCGCGTATCAGCCGGTAATCGATGTGTTCCAGTAGCGAGATGCAGCCCGAGCCGCCGCGTATCGCCCACACCGCCTTGATTTCGGGGTCGAGGAACATGCCGTGCAAATCGTCGAGCCGCTGCTGGACGGTGCCGGCGTAGTTGCCGTAGACATAGTGTATGTTGTTGCCGACACGCGCGCGCAAGCCCAGAGACTCGATATTGCCGACCGCCTTCGCCAGCGCTTCCTCATTGGTATGGCCACCCGGCGCGATGATGCCGACCAGGTCGCCCGGCATCAGCCTCGCGGGTTTGATCAGGCGCATGTTTTTCCTCCGCCTGGACGATGGCGCGGCCGCTTGCGCCGCCGCGCTTGTGCCGATTGCGGCGGCGGCCAGCAGCTTGCCGAAATGCCGCCGGCCGAATCCGCCCGACATTACAGGAACTTGTACTTCAGCAAGACGCTGAGCGAGCGGCCGCGCGGATCGGCCACCCGCGGGTCCCAGCCGGCGCCCACCACCTCGTCGACGTTGTGCGCCGTGAACGGCGGATCGGTGTCGAGGACGTTCTGGATGCCCACGGTGATCGTGGTGTTGCGGATGCCGCTGTACGTGGCCGACAAGTCGTACTTGGTATACGCCTTGACGTTGGGATTGAACCCCGGCGGCGGCGTCGACTTGCCGTTGTTCGGCAACTGGTCCTTGTAGCCGGTGCTGTAGTTCTGGATCAGCATGGCGCTCCAGTCTCCCTTGGCCAGGCTGATGCTGGCGTTGTGCTTCCAGCGCAGATACAGGTCGCGGGTGTAGAAGTTGCCGACGTACTCCTTGTACTCCTGCCCTTCGAACTCGGCGAATTTGAAGCTGTTGGTGTAGGTGCCGTCGAGGCTGAAGTTCCAGTTATAGTTGCTGACTTTGCCTTCGCCGCGCAGGCTCAAGTCGGCGCCGCGCGTCTTGGCGCCGGCGGCGTTGATCCAGCCGGCTTGGACGTAGGCGATGGTGTTGTCCGGGTTGCGCACGATGTTCTCGGACAGCGCCGCCGCGTTGGCCAGCACCACTTGCGGCGTGCGGTTCAGGATGCGGTTGAGGGTGTTGATGGCCCAGTAGTCCAGCGAGGCCGAATAGCCCTTGACCGGCTCGAAGACAACGCCGAGGCTGCCCTGCTTGGAGGTTTCCGGCTTCAGCCTGGTGTTGCCGCCGGTGAGATACTCCAGGCGCGGAATGGCGCAGAAGGCCGGATTGCCCGGATTGGCCGGGCAGCCGATCGGGTCGATGATGCCGTTCGGCAGTTCCTGCAGCAGGCTGCCGGAATACAGTTGCGTGAAGCTCGGCGCCAGGAAGCCTTTGTTGGCCGAGCCGCGGAACAGCAGCGAACTGTTGGGCTGGTAGCGGAACGAGACCTTGGGGTTGGTGGTATCGCCGAACACGCTGTAATGGTCGCGCCGCAGGGCCAGTTGCAGCTCCAGTTCCTTGGTGACGGGCACCAGCAGCTCGGTGTAGAAGGCCTTGATGTCGCGCGTGGCCTCGTTCAACGCCGCGTTGCCGGGCGCCAGCAGGATTTGCGTGGCGTCGACGTCCTGGGCGAAGCTGTAGCCTTCGCGGCGCAGGTCGAAGCCGACCGCCATCGACATCGCTCCCGCCGGCAGCTGCATCACTTCGCCGGAAAGGTTGCCGTCGATCTGGGTCAGTTTGGTCTTGCCGTGCTGCAGCGGGCCACGATAGCGGGTGGAATCGATCAGCGCGATCGCCTCCGGCGTCTGGGTCTGGCCTGGCGTCAGCCACGGATTGATCAGGCCGGTGCCGAGCGCCGCGTAGATCTTGCTTGTGTAGCCGTAGCCGTCCAGCAAGCGGGTCTTGGTCTTGCTTTCGCCGTGGGACACGCCGGCGCGGTAGTCCCACTTGCCCAGCAGGACGCCTTCGGCGCCGAGCAGCAGGCGGGCGTTGTCGGTGACGTTCTCTTGCTTGCGATAGCCCCAGTCGTTGGCGCGCCATTTGTACGAGATCGGCTTGGTCTTGTCGAAAGTGGAAATATACGGCGACAGGTCCTGGTAATAGGCGCCGCCGGCCGGATAGACGCCGCCGTTGGCGACCGTGGCCGAGATCTGCACCGGCGTCAGCTCCGACAGCGCCTTGTTGTGGCCGTACAAGGCCTCGACGAACACCTTGTGGTCCGGGTTGATTTGCAAGGTACCGCGCGAGACGGCGTTCAGGCGCTCGACCGGGAAGCTGATGATGTAGTCGGCGCCGTAATCATAGGCGCACGAATAGGTGCTGCGGGTGGCGGCGGTGACGTCCTTCCATAGCGCCGTCTGGTATTGCGACATGCCGGGAATCGTGTCGCACTTGCCCTGGAAGCTCAGCGGGTTCGCCTGCAGATAGGTGGTGCTGTCGCCGGGCATCTTGAAGCCGGCGCCGAGGGCCGTGCCCGGACCGTTCAGTTGATTGGCGAACGGCGTGCCGGTGGTGTCCGGCGACAGGCCGCGCGCCGGCTGGAAGCCGTTGGCGAACGAGCGCTCGCGGGAACTCAGCTTTTCGTCGTTGTCGTAGGTGACGCTGCCCATCAGGTTGTAGCCGTCGGTTTGCAGCGAGCCGGTGCCGCCGAGCAGCGACAGGCGGCGCTTGGCGCCGCCGCCCTCCTCGGTGAAATTGCCGGTATAGGATAGCTCCAGGCCGCGATAATCGGTGCGCAGGATGAAGTTGATGACGCCGCCGATGGCGTCGGTGCCGTAGATGGCCGAGGCGCCGTCCTTGAGGATCTCGACGCGGGCGATGGCGCCCAGCGGAATCGCGTTGAGGTCGACCGACTTGCCGCTGGCGCCGTAGGTGGCGATGCGGCGGCCGTTGAGCAGCACCAGGGTGCTGTTGGGGCCGAGTCCGCGCAGCGACGCGTAAGAGGCGCCGCCGCTGACGCGGTCGGCGTCGGCGCCGAAGACGTTATTACCGGACGTCATGTTGTCGGCGCCGGTGCCGTTGGCCGACAAGGTGCGGATCAGTTGCTCGGTGCTGGTGATGCCCTGCTTTTCGATGGTGTCGTAGTTGATCACCTGCACCGGCAGCGCGCCCTCCTTGGCCACCCGCTTGATGCTGCTGCCGGTGATTTCGACCCGCTGCATGCTCGCTTCGCCGCTTTGCGCCAGCGCCGGTCCCGACGCCGGGGCCACAACACCTATCAGCGCAATCATGTGCGCCAGTTTCTTAACCTTCACGGCCTCTCCCTTTGATGTGCCTGCGATCTATCGCGACTGGCGGCTGGCGGCGTCGTTGCGCCGCGCTGTCCCGCCAACCCAGATTAGCCGCTCGACTTTGTCGCCATCCAATGAAAATAGCTTTTGAGGTTATAACTTTTAGTCATAAAGTGAGCGGCGCAGGAGGAGGATGCCAGCCGGGCTCCATTTGCGGAATGGCATTTGTATCATTTTTGCCACGGAGTAAAGAATAAAGTCTATTCGAGCAGCGTCCTCGCGGCCGTCGCAATGCTGTCAGCCAAGCGGCGCGCGCCGTGCGACAGCGGCGCATGGGCTGGCGTCAATAGATACAGCGGGATCGGAATGGCGGGCGACCAGGGACGGCTTTGCAGCCGGCCGCGTCCCGAGGCGGCGGTGAACGGGTCGACCACCGCCATGCCGCCGCCCGCCTCGACCAGCGAGCGGGCGATCTGGTAGGTTTGCACCACGGTGTGGACCGAGGGCGCGATGCCTTGCGCCTCGCAGGCGGCCTCCACTTGCGCGCCCAGCGGATCGTTGTCGGTGTAGCCGATCAGCTCGCCTTTCAGGCCGCAGGCCAACAGCGGCTCGCCCTCTTCCGTCGCCGACCAGGTGCCCGGCGGCGCGATCACCGTCATTACCCCTTGCGCGATCGGTTCGGCGATGATGCCGGGATGGCGCGGGTCCTGCAACGACAGGCCAAGATCGGCCTCGCCGAGGCGCAGCGTGTTGATGATCTCGCTGGTATGGTGCGTCGCCAGCTCGCAGCGGGTGTCGGCGAAGGCGCGGCGCCATGCGCTCATCGCCTGCGGCAAGACGCTGACGGCGATCGTCGGCGTGGCCACCAGGCGGATGGTCTCCACGGTGCGGCTTTTGAGGCTGGCGGCGAGGCGGCGGATGCCTTGCAGTTCGTGGTGCAGCTTTTCGGTTTCGGCGAACAGGCGGTGCGCCTCCGGCTTCGGATACAGCTTGCCGCGCACCCGCTCGAACAGCGGCATGCCCAGTTGCAGCTCGCAATGTTGCAGCACCTTGGTGACGGCCGGCTGGGAAATGTGCAGCACTTGCGCCGCGCCGCTGATGGTGCCGACTTGCATGATCGCGTGGAAAACTTCTATGTGCCGTAACCGCATGGTCCCTCTTTCAATAACGCATCTTCGCGTTACTGTAGCAGGAGTGCGGCGCGTACACTGCCCGCGCTGCGGTCGAGCAAGGCCTGCGCCTGCGGTATCGATAGTTCCTTGAGCAAGGCCACGATGGCGACTTTGACGTGGAAGCCGCATTGGGCCAGGGCCGCCCGGGCGCGGGCCTCGTCGGCGCCGGTGGCATGCATCGTCAGCGCCACGGCGCGCTGGACCAGCTTGGAGTTGCTCGGCTTCATATCGACCATCAGGTTGCCGTAGACCTTATGCAGCCGGACCATGATGGCGCTGGAAATGGTGTTGAGCACGATTTTCTGTGAGGTGCCGGCCTTTAGACGCGTGCTGCCGGAGATGATTTCCGGGCCGGTATCGAGCGTGATGCCGATTCCGGCGCGCAGGACCAGCGGCGCGTCCGGATTGTTGGCGATGCCGACGGTGAGCGCCTCACTGGCGCGGGCGGCCTCCAGCGCGCCGAGCACGTACGGCGTGGCGCCCGAGGCGGCCAGCAGCAGCACCACATCCTTCGGTCCCGGCCGCAGCGCCGCGAGATCCGCGCCACCCTGGCCGGCGTCATCCTCGGCGCCCTCGACCGCCCGGAACATGGCGCCCTTGCCGCCGGCCAGCAGCGACAGCGCGCGCTCGTGCGGCCAAGAAAAGGTCGGGTGCAGTTCGACGCCGTCGAGCACGCCGAGCCGGCCCGAGGTGCCGGCGCCCACGTAGATCAGGCGCCCGCCGGAGGCGATGCGGGGCACGGCTGCCTCGACGACGGCACAGATCTGCCCCGCCGCCTGGCGGACCGCAGCGATGGCATTGAGCTGGTCGGCAATCAGCGTGTCGACCAGGTCGGGCACCGGATACTGGTCCAGGCCGGCATGTTCCTGGCTGGGAATTTCGGTTCTGAGCATCGTCATGCCTCGATGGGTTCGATACCGTGAGTGTAATCGCCAAACGCGGGCTTGAGGCATGAAACGTTGCCGGACGCGCATTCCATAAGGTTATGGAGCCAGCGCCGGTTTTCATTGGCAGCGGCCGGCGGGCCGCGCTATTCTGGGGCGCATCCGGTCCGGCTTGCGGCCGGCTATCAGAATAATGTTGTTGTCATCGGGAGACAGTGAACGATGAGCGAGATCGTCGTCATCGGCGGTGGCGTGGTCGGCCTGACGTCGGCCTGGTGGTTGGCCGAGGCCGGCTTTCAGGTGCGCCTGGTCGAGCGCGAGGCGCAAGTCGGCAGCATGGCCAGCTACCGCAATGGCGGTCAGCTCAGCTATCGCTACGTGGCGCCGCTGGCCGACGCCGGGGTGCCGCTGAAGGCGCTGCAGTGGCTGTTCCAGCCGGACGGGCCGCTACGGCTCCGTCTGGAGGCCGACCCGAGACAATGGCGCTGGTTCCTGCAATTCCTGGGCAACTGCAATGCCGACGCCAACCGCCGCACCACCGCCACCTTGCTGCAATTGGGCGAACTGAGCCGCAATGCGATGGCCGAATTGTCGCCGGTGCTGCCGCCTTCCGAGTTCGCCTGGCGCGACGCCGGCAAGCTGGTCGTCTATCGCAGCCGCCATCTGTTCGAGCGCGCGGCCGGCGTGGCCGCCGCCGATGCCGAGGTCTTGTCGCCGGCCGCCGCCGTGGCGCGCGAACCGGCGCTGGCGGCGTTGCAAAGCGTGCTGGCGGGCGGCATCTTCAACCCGGGCGAGGCGGTGGCCGACTGCCACGCGTTCTGCCTGGCGCTGGAGCTGCGCCTGCGGGCACACCCGAACTTCCTCGGCGTCACGCATGCCGATGTGCACGCCTTGACGGTCGACGGCGGCCGGGTGTCCGGACTCGACACCTCGATCGGCCCCATCGGCGGCGATCATTATGTGCTCGCGGCCGGCATCGACAGCCGCGACCTGGCGAGCCGCGCCGGCATCTATTTACCCCTGTATCCACTGAAAGGCTACAGCCTGACGGCGCCGATACGCGCGGTCGACCACGCGCCGGAAATCAGCGTGACCGACTTCGAGCGCAAGGTGCTGTACGCGCGCATCGGCGGGCGCCTGCGGGTGGCGGCCATGGTCGATCTGGTCGGCGCCAGGCTCGCCATCGAGGAGCGCCGCGTGCAGGGCCTGATGCGGCTGGCGAAGGAAGCCATGCCGGGCGCTGCCGACTACGGCAACGTCGAAACGTGGGCCGGCCTGCGTCCGGCCACGCCTAGCGGCGCGCCCATCATCGGCGCCACGCGCTACGGCAACTTGTGGCTCAACGTCGGCCACGGCCCGCTCGGTTTCACGTTCGCCTGCGGCAGCGCCAAACTGCTGGCGGGCGCGCTGCGCGGCGAAGACGCACCGTTCCCTCTCGATGGCCTCGGTTCCACGTAGGGCGGATTAGGCGCAGCCGTAATCCGCCAATGCATGAGCCGTCGAAACGCATGCATGGCGGATTACGCTGCGCTAATCCGTAGTCCTTATGTTCGCCAGTAACTCATCCCCGTCCTACATCGACACCGCACGCGCACCTATACCTCTACCGTCGCGCTGGACGCATGATGAGCTTTGTTCCCGCGGCATGAATGACGGGATTTGTTCAACCACTTGGAGACCATCATGAGCTACCTAGACCGCGACACTTATGGCATTTACAACGACCTCGATAACGACCTCGACGTCAACAGCGGCCCCGGCCCCCGCCTGATGGGCGCAGACACGCTGATCGGCGAGGATGTCTACAACCGCCAGGAAGAAGACTTGGGCGATATCAAGGAAATCATGCTCGACATGCGCCAAGGCAAAGTCGCCTACGCGGTGCTGTCCTTCGGCGGCTGGCTGGGCATGGGCGACAAGCTGTTCGCCGTGCCTTGGGAAGCCCTGCAACTGGACACCGTCAACAAACGCTTCCTGCTGGACGTGTCGAAAGACCACCTGAAAAACGCGCCGGGCTTCGACAAGGATAACTGGCCCGACATGGCCAGCGCCGAGTTCAGCACCCAGCTGCACAACTTCTACGGCACCCAGCAAGGCGCCCTCGGCACCCGCACCGCCAGCGGCAGCGTGATGGGCGCTGGAAGCTCCAGCCTGCAGAGCGATCCCGGCTACGGCAGCCAGAGTGGCCTTGGCAGCGAAACCGGCATCGGCAGCCAATCGCAAACCGGCCTCGGCGGCCAAACCCAGACCGGCCTCGGCAGCCAGACCGGCAACCAGACCGGTTCCGGCTACGGTAGCACCGGCTCGGGCAGCGGCAACCTGTAATTGTTGAGGGGACAGCACGATTGCATTCTGTCCAACACAATTCCCAGCGCCAAGGTATGCTTCGTAGCGTGCCTTGGCGTTTTGCGTCCTTATTCTCCATCGTGTAGTTATCCCAAGTGTGTAAACGCACCAATATCGGGCATTTCCTCTGGCACACTTCTTGATAGAAGATAAAGGCACTCCACAGAGGAACGTTCGATATGGCAAAATTTTTCAACGAAATGACCGCTGATGGCCTGGCACACCACGCCAGCGCCGAGGTACGTGAACACTATCGCGAGTTTTGCGGCTGGCTCCAGCGCCAGTCGGCCGAAACCATCGAGCGCAAGCGGGCCGAGGCCGATTTGACCTTCCGCCGCGTCGGTATCACCTTCGCCGTGTATGGCGACGACGCCGGCACCGAGCGGTTGATCCCCTTCGACACCATTCCCCGCATCATCCCCGCCGCCGAGTGGAAAAAGATGGAAGCCGGCCTGGTTCAGCGCGTCAAGGCGCTGAACATGTTCATTCACGATATCTATCACGACCAGAACATCATCAAGGCCGGCCTGATTCCCGCCGAGCAGATCTACAAAAACGCCCAGTACCGCCCGGAGATGCAAGGCATCAACGTGGCGTCGGACATTTACGCGCACATCGCCGGGGTCGACATCGTGCGTGCCGGCGCGGGCGAGTTTTACGTGCTGGAGGACAATCTGCGCGTGCCTTCGGGCGTCTCCTATATGCTGGAAGACCGCAAAATGATGATGCGGCTGTTCCCGGAATTGTTCGCGCGCAACAAAATCGCACCGGTCGACCACTATCCGGACATGCTGCTCGACAATCTGCGCTCGGTGGCGCCGATGGGCATCAACGATCCGACGGTGGTGGTGATGACGCCGGGCATGTACAACTCGGCCTATTTCGAGCACGCCTTCCTGGCCCAGCAAATGGGCGTGGAGCTGGTCGAGGGCAAGGATTTGTTCGTCAGCGATAACACCGTGTTCATGCGCACCACGCGGGGACCGAAGCGTGTCGACGTGATTTACCGCCGCCTCGACGATGATTTCCTTGATCCGCTGGCGTTCCGTCCCGATTCCTCGCTCGGCGTGCCGGGCCTGCTGTCGGTGTACCGCGCCGGCCGCGTGACCCTGGCCAACGCCATCGGCACCGGGGTGGCGGACGACAAGTCGATCTACCCTTTCGTGCCGGACATGATCAAGTTCTACCTGTCCGAGGAGCCTGTGCTCAACAACGTGCCGACCTACCAGTGCCGCAAAAAAGAGGATCTGGACTATACGCTGGCCAATCTGGCCGAGCTGGTGGTCAAGGAGGTGCACGGCGCCGGCGGCTACGGCATGCTGGTCGGTCCGGCATCGACCAAGGCGCAGATCGAGGACTTCCGCCAGCGCCTGCTGGCCAAGCCGGACGGCTACATCGCCCAACCGACCCTGGCGCTGTCGGCCTGCCCCACCTATGTCGAGAACGGCATCGCGCCGCGCCACATCGACCTGCGTCCATTCGTGCTGTCCGGCAAGACCATTTCGATGGTGCCCGGCGGCTTGACCCGGGTCGCATTGCAAGAAGGTTCGCTGGTGGTGAACTCGTCGCAAGGCGGCGGCACCAAAGACACCTGGATACTGGAACGCTAAGGAGACACCATGTTAAGCCGTACCGCAGATCACCTGTTCTGGATGGCGCGCTATACTGAGCGCGCCGAAAACACCGCCCGCATGCTCGACGTCAACGTGCAGACGTCGATGCTGCCGCAGTCCGACGAGGACAACGCCCACGGCTGGCGCGCCATGCTCGGCATTTCCGAGCTGCAAGCCGCCTACGACGCCAAGCACAAGACGCTGGAGGCGCGCGAGGTCATCGATTTCATGGTGCGCGACCCGGACAACTCCTCGTCGATCGTCGCCTGCCTGACCGAGGCGCGCGAGAACGCCCGCGCCGTGCGCGGCACCTTGACCACCGAGGTGTGGGAAATCCAGAACCAGACCTGGCTCGACATGCAAAAGCGCCTCGACAGCGATCTGCTGGAGGACGATCCGAGCAAGTTCTTCGAATGGGTCAAGTTCCGCTCGCACCTGTCGCGCGGGGTGACCGTCGGCACCATGCTGCGCGACGAGGCAGTCCATTTCATCCGTCTCGGCACCTTCCTCGAGCGGGCCGACAACACGGCGCGCATCCTGGATGTCAAGTTCCACGGCGGCGGCGCCGAGGCCACCCGCAGCGAGGCGATGAGCCAGCACGATTTCTACTACTGGGGCGCCCTGCTGCGCTCGGTATCGGGCTTCGAGATCTACCGCAAGGTGTACCGCGACGTGATCACGCCGGCCCGCATCGCCGAGCTGCTGATGCTGCGCGGCGACATGCCGCGCTCGCTGCTGGCCTGTATGGACGAAGTGGTGCAAAACCTGGCAGAGGTGCGCAACGATGTGTCGGCCGATACCGAACGGCTGGCCGGCCGGCTGCGCGCGGCGCTGCAGTTCAGCAATATCGACGATATCCTGGAGGCCGGCCTGCACGAGACGCTGACACGCTTCCTGGCCGACATCAACCAACTGGGCGACCGCGTCAGCCGCGATTTCCTGGTGCCGCTGGCGGCTTGAGGGAGCGACTGATCCATGCAACTGAATATTCGGCATGAAACGCGCTACACCTACACCACGCCCCTGGCCTACACCATCCAGCAACTGCACCTGACGCCGCGCAAGGAGCCGCAGCAGCACGTGATGTCGTGGAATATCGCGATGCCCGGCCATGTGCACGCCTACACGGACGCCTACGGCAACCTGTCGCACATGATGACGATGGCCACGCCGCATCACGGCCTGACCATCACCGCCGCCGGCGTGATCCAGACCGAGATGCCGCTCAAGGGACGGGTGCCGAACGGCGACACGCTGTCGCCGCTGATTTTCACGGTGCCCACGCGCCTGACCGAGGCCACGCCGGGCATCCTGGAACTGGCCGCCTCCTGCCTGCCGGACGGCCGGGCCCAGAGCAAGGACCTGCTTTCGCTGGCCGAGCACATCTTTGGTGCGGTCCGGTATCAAAGCGGTGCGACCGTCGTCACCACCACCGCCAGCGACGCGTTGGCGTTGGGCCAGGGCGTGTGCCAGGACCATGCCCACCTGTTCCTGGCCTGTTGCCATGCGCACGGCATTCCGGCGCGCTACGTGTCGGGCTATATCGATCCCGAAGACACCGGCCACGCGGCCAGCCATGCCTGGGTCGACGCCTGGGCCGAGGACAAGGATTATGTGGGCTGGATCAGCATCGACGTCACGCACGCGCGCCTGATGACCGACGCCTATTGCCGCCTGGCTATCGGGCGCGATTACGATGCGGCGGCGCCGGTGCGCGGCGTGCGGCGCGGCGGCGGCCAGGAATCGATGGAAGTCGACGTGAAAATTGGTGCCAGGTAATTACCACGTGTAAAATAGTCGTACTTATATTCAATACTTTACGACGATGACTTATTGTGTGGGCATGCGCCTCGACGCCGGGCTGGTGTTTTTATCGGACTCGCGCACCAACGCCGGGGTGGACCAGGTCGGCACGTTCCGCAAGATGAGCGTGTTCGAGGTGCCCGGCGACCGCATGATGGTCATGATGACCGCCGGGAACTTGTCGATTTCACAATCGATACGCCAGCTGGTGTCGGAGCGTGCCACCGCCGACGGTCACAGCCTGTGGGACGCGCCCAATATGTACGAGGCCGCGCGCATCCTCGGCGACGCGGTGCGCCAGGTGCACGAGCGCGACGCCAAGTCCCTGGCCGGCTTTGGCATCGACTTCAACGTCAGCATTATTTTCGGCGGGCAGATCAAGGGCGAGCGCTGCCGCCTGTTCCAGATTTACTCGGCCGGCAATTTCATCGAGTCGCACGATGAAAACACCTATTTCCAGATCGGCGAGGCCAAGTACGGAAAACCGATCATCGACCGCGTGGTCACGCCGGCCACCAGCCTGGACGATGCTGCAAAATGCGCGCTCATTTCGATGGATTCGACCTTGCGCTCCAACGTCTCGGTCGGCCTGCCGCTCGATCTGCTGGTCTATGATACCGACGCGCTGGCCGTCACGCATTTCGTCACCATCGACGAGCGCAACCAGTATTTCCAGATGATCCGCAACACCTGGGGCGACCAGCTTAAACGTGTGTTCGAAGGCCTCGACAATCCGGTGTGGAACGCGGCGCCCGAAGCTACCAGCAACGTGCTGCACGCAACCAAGACCGGCGGCAAACCGGTGCGCGTCGCGCCGCCGGCCGGCACCGCGCTGGTTGCGCCGGCGGCGCCGTTACAGACGCTGGCGCAGCAATTTAACAACGGACAACAATAGCGTGTTGATCTGACTTAAATGTCGTTTGAATAAGCCAAGCCAAGTTCGGGTAATGTGTCAGGCAACATTATCCCTCAGTGTATTATTAGGCAATTAGTTCGTTTTGGAGTGCCACATGTCTGAAATCAGTACGTCAGGACCCGAAGAGAATGTATTCTCGGTCGCCACGCTGCTCAAATACATGGGCAACGACGATAAGGCGCTGGCGATTGTCTCCAAAATCGTGCGCGACGCCTGCGCGCCGGGTCTGGCCCCGTTCGACCAGGCGCGCGCGGCGCTCCAGGAAGAGCGTCTGGTCGACGCCGGCAAGATTTTCCATAGCCTGCGCGGTTCCATCGGCACGCTGGGGGCGAAGCGCCTGGTGGCGTCGTCGCTCAAGCTAGAGCAGGCGATCGCCGAACGCCAAAGCGGGCATATCCCTCCCCTGTTCGCCGAGCTTGAATCAGAATATCAGCTGGTACTGCGGCAAGCAGAAGATTGGCTGCTGCTTAACTCTCCCCAAGACGGCAAGACGACACGGGCATAACGCCTGCAAACAGGTACCGGCGGGCTCCTCGCCTCTGTCTGCCTGCCACACTAAATCTCACTATATCGCTCAACAATCGTAACGAACGCTCATGTTGCAGTGCACACTGGTATGCTCGATTCAAGCATTTCGGGCCCCGTTAACGAATCGTTACAATTGTTACCCTCATTAGGGACTTGCAATCCAAAGTGAGAAAGTGTTCATGTTAATATCGCCACCATTCGATATCTCTCCTGCTATCACATAGCTGCGCCGGACGTGCGACACGGATTTCGTCAATATCGTAAGCTAACGGACAAGGTTCCGTCGTCTGCGTACTATTGCGTAATAGACAATTTGCCGAGATGCAAGTATAATGCTGCAATGCGTCTTAAATGGCGATTACCAAGGGTAACTAATATATGGATTTATTCAACAAGTCAGGTGTGTTGGTATCATCGGTTCTGGTTCTGGTCGGAGCGTTGATCGCCTGCCAGGCGCAGGAAGGTACCGTACCCGCCTCGACCGTGATTGAAGCCGCCGCGATGCAAATCGGTCCGCAAGGCCAACCAGCGGCGGAGCGACGTTTGCAAGAGTGGGCAGACCAGGGTTCCGCGGTTGCCCAGCGCGAACTGGCATTGCGGTATTTGTCCAACCCGGCCAAGCGCAGCGAAGCGATCGCCTTGTTCGAGCGCGCCGCCAGCGCCGGCGATGCCCAGGCGGCAGTCGGCCTGGTCGGCATGGCGCGCGAAGCGGGCGACGGCATGGGTGGCGTCGCCGCCGCCAACGCGGCGCGCACCGCCGGCCGCGTGATCAAGGAAGCGACCAGCGTCAACTACGCGCCGCGCTAAGGTTTTCCCTTACCACAGTTCCAAGCTCGTCATTAGCGCCATCAAACCGCGGCACCCCAGGTGCGGCGGTTTTTTTTGGCCTGGCGCCGAGCATCCGCTTTCAGGCCTTGGTATCCAGCTGGGCGATATACCAGCGCAGCGCCTGGTCCAGGCCGCGCCGCAGGTCGTGGGTCGGCACATAGCCGAGCAAACTGGACGCCTTCGAGATGTCCGCCTGCGAGTGGCGCACGTCGCCGGCGCGGAATTCGCCATAGGTGGGCTGGTAGTCGCGCAGATGTGGGTAACGCTCGACCAGCAAGCCATGCAATGTCAGATACAGCTCGTTCAGACTGGTGCGCGCATTGAGCGCGACGTTGTAGACCTGATTGACGGCGGCCGGCTTGTCGGTCAGCGCCGCCAGCAGATTGCGCACGGCGTCATCGACCGAGGCGCCGTAGCCGTGGCGCACCTGCGCCAGGCCGGTGATGCCCGGCTTGATGCCGTGACGCACATTGTAATAGGCGATCTCCTGGCACAGCTGCTCGACGAAGTAGGCGCGCTCCGGGCGCGGACCGACAAAGCTCATCTCGCCCTTGAACACATTGAGCATCTGCGGCAGTTCGTCGATGCGCAGCTTGCGAGTCCAGCGGCCCACCGCCGTCACGCGCGGATCGTCCTGCGAGGCCCATTTCGGCTTGCCGTCCAGCTCCGCGTCGACCCGCATGCTGCGGAACTTCAGCACCTTGAACGGCCGGTTGTCGCGGCCGACCCGCTCCTGCTGGTAGAACACCGGCCCGCCATCCTCGAGCTTGATCGCCAGCGCCGTCAGCAGCATCACCGGCAGCGCCGCCAGGCAAATCGCGCCGCTGGCCAGCAGGTCGAAGGCGCGCTTGACCGCCGCCCGGAGCGGGCTCTGGTCGAAGCCGCCGCCGAAGATCAAATAGCTCGGCTGCAGCGAATCGACGCGGATCTGGCACGCCTCGCGCTCGAAGAAACTGGCGGCGTCGGTGACGCGCACGCCGCCCAGCGCGCACTCGAGCAGCTGGCGCACCGGGAAAGCGCCATTGCGGCGGTCGCCCACCGAGACGATGATCTCGTCGGCGGCATGGCGCCGCGCCAGCGCCAGCAGCGACAGCTCCGGCGGCAGCAGCATCGTCAGCGGCACGCAGCGCAACTCGCCCTCGACCGGCACGCACCCAACCACCCGGAACTGGTGGAAACCGACGCCCGTGGTGGCCAGGTCCATGCACTCGCGCGCGGTGGCGCCGTCGCCGATAATGATCAAACGCTTCTCCAGCATGCTCGACTGCGCCGACGTGAACACCAGCAGCCGCGCCAGCAGCACCGACGCGCCGCCGACGACGAACACCACGCTGCCGAGCCGCACGAACTGCGTGCCAGGCAGCAGTTGCGCCAGCAGGCTGAACAGGATAAAACCCAGCACGAACGACGGCAGGATGCGCACGAAAGTACTTTTGATGTCCTCGCGCGACTGGTTGTGCTGGTACATGCCGAGGGCGCCCATGCTAAACACCAGCACCACCGCGAACGCCAGCGCCGGCGGATACAGGCTGTCGGGTGCCGGGCCGCCCTGGCGCCACAACGGCGCGCTCGCCACGGCGGCGGTTAACAGGACCAGCAGCTCCAGCATCAGCAGCATGAAGGCCATTTTCGACACGTAATGATGAAATATCCTGATCACAATAAGCTCCCTGCCGCGCTGAGCGGCGGAGCTTTCATGATGGAGACAACCGCGTCGGTTCACCTTGCGCGGCCACAACCGCAAACCGGCGCCAGCGCAAACCGGACGCGAAAAGGGGATAAACCCGGCCTAAAACCGGGGTAAAAGCCGGGGAATATGACGAAGATGTGACAAATAGTCTATAGTCATGCTTCCTTACAGCATTTCTACATGTGATCATGAAATTTGATGTTGCAATCGTCGGCAGCGGACTGGCCGGCCTCTCGGTCGCCCTGCACCTGGCCGAAACGCGCACAGTCGCGATTATCTCCAAACGCGCGCTCAAAGACGGCGCCAGCAACTGGGCGCAGGGCGGCATCGCCGCCGTGCTCGATTCCGGCGATAGCCACACCCAGCACATCGACGACACCCTGGTCGCCGGCGGCGGCCTGTGCGACGAAAGCGCCACGCGCTACATCGTCGAGCACGGCCGCGAGGCGATCGAATGGCTGATCGCGCAGGGCGTGCCGTTCACCCGCGACTCGTCGGCCGAACTGGGCTTCCACCTGACCCGCGAAGGCGGCCACAGCCAGCGCCGCATCATCCACGCGGCCGACGCCACCGGCCACGCGGTGCAGGTCACGCTGGAGGAAAAAGTCCGCGCCCATCCGAACATCACCTTGTTCGAGCATCACTGCGCGATCGACCTGATCACCTCCGACAAGTTGCATCCGGTCAAAAAAGGCCATTCCCAGCCGAAATGCTACGGCTTGTACGTGCAGGACGAAAAATCCGGCCAGGTGCACACGTTCGCCGCCGAGCACACCGTCTTGGCCACCGGCGGCGCCGGCAAGGTCTACCTGTACACCACCAACCCGGACACGGCCAGCGGAGACGGCATCGCCATGGCCTGGCGCGCCGGCTGCCGCATTTCGAACATGGAGTTCATCCAGTTCCACCCGACCTGCCTGTACCACCCGTACGCCAAGTCGTTCCTGATCACCGAGGCGATCCGTGGCGAGGGCGGCCTGCTCAAGCTGCCGCCTGAAGCCGGCGCCGCCGCCGGCACCCGCTTCATGCTGGCCCACGACGAGCGCGCAGAACTGGCGCCGCGCGACGTGGTCGCCCGGGCGATCGACTTCGAGATCAAAAAGCGCGGCCTCGACTACGTGCACCTGGACATCAGCCACAAGCCGGCCGCATTCCTGATCGAACACTTCCCGACGATCTATGCGCGCTGCCTGGAACTGGGCATCGACATCACCAAGCAACCGATCCCGATCGTGCCGGCCGCGCACTACACCTGCGGCGGCGTGGTCACCGACCTGTTCGGCCGCACCGACCTGCCCGGCCTGTACGCCGTGGGCGAGACCGCCTGCACCGGCCTGCACGGCGCCAACCGCCTGGCCAGCAACTCGCTGCTCGAATGCGTGGTCATCGGCAGCGCCTGCGCGCGCGACATCGCCTCCAAGGAAAAAGGCGAAGTGCCCTACCTGCCCGACTGGGACGAAAGCCGGGTCACCGACGCCGACGAGGAAGTGGTGATTTCCCACAACTGGGACGAGCTGCGCCGCTTCATGTGGAACTACGTCGGCATCGTGCGCACCACCAAGCGTCTGGAGCGCGCGCAACACCGCATCGCGCTGCTGAAGGAAGAAATCGACGAGTATTACCGCAACTTCCGCATCACGCACGACCTGCTGGAGCTGCGCAACCTGGTCGACGTGGCCAACCTGATCGTCAACAGCGCGCTGCAGCGCCGCGAAAGCCGGGGCCTGCACTTCAGCCGCGACTATCCGGAAACCTTGCCGAAAGCGTTGCCGAGCATCCTGATGCCGCCGCGCCGCAACTAGGACGGGCGCCATGACGGTCACCGTACGCGCCGCCGCGCCCGCCGACATTGCCGCCATGGAAGCGCTGATCAAGCGCTCCGGAATCGAACTGAGCGAAGGTTTTTACACCGGCGAACAGGCGCGGGCGGTAACGCAATACGTGTTCGGCGTCGACACCCAGCTGGTGGCCGACCAAACCTACTTCCTCATCGAGCAGCACGGCAAGCTGGCGGCGTGCGGCGGCTGGAGCAAGCGCAGCACGCTGTTCGGCGCCGACCGCACCAAAAAAAGCGTGGACGCCCTGCTCGACCCGGCCAGCGAACCGGCCCGCATCCGCGCCTTCTTCGTCGACCCGTCCGCCGCGCGCCAGGGCTTGGGCCGGCTGCTGCTGCAACACTGCACCGATGCCGCCGCCGAGGCCGGCTTTCATACGCTGGAACTGGCGGCCACCATGCCCGGCGTGCCGCTGTATCTGGCCTGCGGATTCGAGGAGATAGAACGCTTCGAGATCACCCTGCCCGGGCCGGTCCAAGTGCCGCTGACCCGCATGCGCAAGGCCATCAAGGCACGCTGACCAGGTGGCGCCGGGCCATGCGACGCAGTTCGCCGCTGCTCTTCAGTTCCGACAGCAACTGATCGAAGGCGCCGGCCAGCCCCTCGCCGATCGCGGTCTTGGGAAAGGCGAAATAGGCGTTCTGCGTATCGATCAGCGGGGCCACCGGCACCAGCTTGTCGGTCAAGCCCATGCGCTGTATCACCGGATCGGTGTCGCGCCGGTTGCTGGCGAACATATCCACATGGCCGTAGATCAGCATCATTAACCCGTTCTCGACGTTGTTGGCGACACTGATATTCAAGCCGACCGCCGCGGCCGTGAACGCTTCCCCGTAACTCCAGCCATTGAGCGTGACGATGCGCTTGCCCTTGAGCGCGGCGTAGTCGCCGCCCCAGAACACCATGCCCTTGGCGCGCGAATAAAACGCCACCTGGTCCTGGAAAAACGGCTGTTCGGTAAAGCGCATGGTTTGCTCGCGCTCGGCGGATTTATAGGGACCGACCAGCACGTCGGCCAGGGCCATGCTGACGCGCTGCTGCGCGCGCCGCCAGGGATAGACTTCGAACTGCACGGCGCGGTCCAGTCGCCGGGCCAGCAGCCGCACCACCTCCACACCCAGCCCGGAAAATGCGCCATCGGCGTGACGCTCGTACACGCCTTCGAAGCGCGTGCCGACCACCCGCAGCGGCGCTTTGTCGGCGCACAAAGCAAAATGCGGCAAAGCGCCGAGCGCGATGCCGCATGTGCCGAACAGCAAACGCCGTCGAACGAGAAAAGCTAACCGGTCTTTCTGAAACGCCGCGATCACGCGCAAGCAGCCTCCCTGCCGGAGCATCCGGCACAAAATACCTTGTACTGGGGGATTCTAGCAGCTCATCGCGGCATCGCCGCCATTTAAACCTTGGTGGATTTCTTGCGGCGGGCAACCCAGCCCATCATGCCCAGTCCCGCCAACATCATGGCGTAGGTTTCCGTTTCCGGAACTGCCAGCGCGACGGAACCGAAACCGTCGATGTAGGCATAGCCGGTGTGGGCGGTGGGCTCGCAGTCGGCTGCCAACAGCGACAGCGTGAAGTCGTGACCGGACAGGGACTGGTCGATGCTGAGTTGCTCGACCTGCCACTGCGGGGTATAGAAGTACTCGCCTTCGCTGAGGAAACGGGAATCGACGCCGCCGCCGCCATCGCCAGCGTTGTAAGTGCGGCTGAGGACCAATTGGCCGGTGGTGTTGTCGGTCAGGGTCAGGATCATCGCAGCCGATTCATCCTCGGCATGGCCGCCGTTTTCCAGCACGGCCTTCCAGGCGAAGTAGATATCGGTGTCGGTGTAGTTCTTGACTTGCTGGCTGATGACGGTGCCGAAGCCGCCATAAGTGGTATCTTCCGCACGGTACGAATAATCACCATAAAGAACTGTCGTACCGATCAGGGTGCCCACGTTGGGATCGACGTAATTCTTGTCGATGACCGCGCCGCGCTCTCCGCCGTCCGAGTTCAGAGCGCCACCAGCCAAGAAATCGCCCGGCGTGATGGAGGAGTTCGGGCTGCTGCCGCGATAGCCGCCACCGGTGCTCCAACCACTTGTGTCGCCGCTTTCGAAGCCGCCGTTGACAAAGCCGCCCGCCTGCGCCACACCGCTCAAACCCACCAACGCCATCATACCTACAATTTGCTTCAGACTCATAAACTAGCTCCCTGGTTAATAGTGGTAAAAAAACAAGGGAGATTATATTAGCTTTAAGTCATCTTTAACAATTGTATTATTTGCATATTTTTCAAATAATTTAATTGACAATTCGCAAAGAATAGTCTGTGGCGCGTATGTCTTTTGTCAAGCTTCCAATCGAGATGCGGTTGACGCCGGTTTCGGCGATGGCCCGCACGGTATCGAAGTTGATGCCGCCCGACGCCTCCAGCAGCGCCCGTCCGGCATTGATGGTGACCGCCTCGCGCATCGTCTCGTTGCTGAAGTTGTCCAGCAGGATGGACTCCGCGCCCGCCGCCAGCGCCTCGGCCAGCTCGTCCAGGTTCTCGACCTCGACCTGGATCGACACGCCCTTGTCCAGCCGCTTGGCCGCCAGCACCGCGTTGGTGATGCCGCCGGCCGCCGCGATATGGTTCTCCTTGATCAGGATGCCGTCATACAGGGCCAGGCGCTGGTTCTGCCCGCCACCGACGCGTACCGCGTATTTCTGCGCCAGGCGCAGCCCCGGCAAGGTCTTGCGGGTGTCCAGGATGGCCGCGCGGGTGCCGACGATGACGTCGACGTATTTGCGGGTAGCGGTCGCCACGCCCGAGAGCAGTTGCAGGAAGTTCAGCGCCGCCCTTTCCGCCGTCAGCAGCGCGCGCGCCGGACCCTGGATCGTGCAGACCACGCTGTCGGCCTTCATCATGTCGCCCTCGGCGTACTGCCAGTCGATCTCGATGCCGGCCTGCATGCAGTTCATCACGCCCTCGAACCACGGCGCGCCGCACAGCACCGCGTCCTCGCGCACGATCACGCGCGCGGTGGAGCGGCCGCCGTCCGGCACGAGCAAGCCGGTCAGGTCGCCGCTGCCCACGTCTTCCAGCAAGGCCGACAGAAGATTGGCCTCGAAGGCCGTTTTCAGCGCCTCGTCGAACGGCGCGAATTTATTCAACAAGGTACTCATCATGCGGGACCGATTCCTGAAAACAGTTGTGCTTCTTTGGCCAGGTCGGCGCCGGGCTGCACCCGGGCCTTCTTGGCCGCCGCGAAATCGAGCATGCGGTTGATCGACACCACCGCCTGGCGGCCGATCTTCGGATCGACATGGATCTCGTTGGTCGTGCTGGTTTCCATGTTCTCCAGCACGTCGGCCAGGTTTTGCAGGCCGTTCATCGCCATCCACGGGCAATGCGCGCAACTCTTGCAGGTGGCGCTGTTGCCGGCGGTCGGCGCCTCGATGAAGCGCTTGCCGGGCGCGGCCGCGCGCATCTTGTGCAGGATGCCGTTGTCGGTGGCGACGATGAAGGTATCGGCGTCGGACTCGACGGCGGCGTTGATGATCTGCGTGGTCGAGCCGACCACATCGGCCAGCGCCACCACGTTGGCCGGCGATTCCGGATGCACCAGGATCTTGGCGTCCGGATATTGCGCCTTCAGCAGGTCCAGTTCGACGCCCTTGAACTCGTCGTGCACCAGGCACGAGCCCTGCCACAGCAGCATGTCGGCGCCGGTCTGCTTCTGGATGTAGGAACCCAGGTGACGGTCCGGCGCCCACAGGATTTTTTTGCCCTGCGCGTGCAGATGGGCCACGATGTCGAGGCCGATCGACGACGTCACCATCCAGTCGGCACGCGCCTTGACGGCCGCGCTGGTGTTGGCGTACACCACCACCGTGCGGTCCGGATGGGCGTCGCAGAAGGCGGTGAACTCGTCGACCGGGCAACCCAGGTCGAGCGAACAGGTCGCGTCCAGGTCCGGCATCAGGATGCGCTTTTCCGGGCTGAGGATCTTGGCGGTCTCGCCCATGAAGCGCACGCCGGCCACGACCAGCGTCCTGGCCGGATGGTCGCGCCCGAAGCGCGCCATCTCCAGCGAATCGGAGACGCAGCCGCCGGTTTCCTCGGCCAGGTCTTGCAGGTCGCCGTCGACATAGTAGTGCGAGACGAGCACCGCCTCCTTCTCGACCAGCAGTTGCTTGATGCGGGCCTTGAGCGCGGTGCGCTGTTCGGCCGTCGGTGTCGCTGGCGTGCGCGCCCAGGCGTGGGCGGTGCAGCTGGCTCCGTCTTGAGGATGATCGTACTCGACGGATTTGATCTCTATGGTTTGCATGGTTCCGACGTGGCTAAGAAGTTAATCGATGCCCTGGCTGGTCAGGTAGTCCTCGTAGTTGCCGCGGAAATCGACCACTTCGTTTTCCTTGATCTCGATGATGCGGTTGGCCAGCGACGAGACGAACTCGCGGTCGTGCGAGACGAAGATCAGGGTGCCGGCATACTTCTCCAGCGCGATGTTGAGCGACTCGATCGATTCCATGTCCATGTGGTTGGTTGGTTCATCGAGCAGCAGCACATTGTGGCGGCCCAGCATCAGCTTGCCGTACATCATGCGGCCCTTCTCGCCGCCGGACAGCACCTTGACCGACTTCTTGACCTCGTCGCCGCCGAACAGCAGGCGGCCCAGGATCGAGCGCACGGCCTGGTCGTCGTCGCCTTCCTGGGTCCAGTCGCCCATCCAGTCGGTCAACGTCGTGTCCTTGGAGAATTCCTCGGTCGGATCCTGCGGCATGTAGCCGACGTTGGCGTTCTCGGCCCACTTGACGGTGCCGTGGTCGGCGTGCAGGCCGGCGATGTCGTCGCCGCCTATGCAACGCAGCAAGGTGGTCTTGCCGGCGCCGTTGGCGCCGATGATGGCGATGCGCTCGCCCGCCTCGACCATGATGCTGAAGTTATTGAACAGCTGGCGGTCGTATTTCTTGGCGATGCTGTCGACTTCGACGGCCAGGCGGTGCAATTTCTTCTCGCCGTCGAAGCGCACGAACGGATAGGCGCGCGACGACGGCTTGATGTCGTCGACCTTGATCTTCTCGATCTGCTTGGCGCGCGAGGTCGCCTGGCGGGCCTTGGATTTGTTGGCGGCGAAGCGGCGCACGAAGTCCTGCAGTTCGGCGACCTTGTCCTTGGCCTTGGCGTTGTTGGCCAGTTGCTGGTTGCGCGCCTGGGTCGAGGCGAACATGTACTCGTCGTAGTTGCCCGGATAGATCTTCAACGTGCCGTAGTCCATGTCGGCCACGTGGGTGCAGACCTGGTTGAGGAAGTGGCGATCGTGGGAAATGATGATCATGGTGGAGTTGCGGTCGTTCAGCACGTCCTCCAGCCAGCGGATGGTGTTGATGTCCAGATTGTTGGTCGGCTCGTCGAGCAGCAGGATGTCCGGATTCGAGAACAGCGCCTGGGCCAGCAGCACCCGCAGCTTCCAGCCCGGCGACACGTTGCTCATCGGGCCCTTGTGCAGCTCGATGTCGACGCCGGCGCCCAGCAGCAGCTCGCCGGCGCGCGACTCGGCCGTGTAGCCGTCGTACTCGGACACTTTGCCTTCGAGCTCGGCGGCCTTCATGTAATCGTCGTCGGTCGCTTCCGGATTGGCGTAGATGGCGTCGCGTTCCTGCATCGCGGCCCACATCTCGGTGTGGCCCATCATGACCACGTCGAGCACGCGCATCTCTTCATAGGCGAACTGGTCCTGGCGCAGCTTGCCCAGGCGCTCGTTCGTATCCAGCATCACGTTGCCGCCCGACGGTTCCAGATCGCCGCCCAGGATTTTCATGAACGTGGATTTGCCGCAACCGTTAGCGCCGATCAGGCCGTAGCGGTTGCCATCGCCGAACTTGACGGAGATGTTTTCAAACAGCGGCTTGGCGCCGAATTGCATGGTGATGTTAGCGGTCGATAGCATTCTGAATTGGGCTTTTCTTAATTAAATCATGCCGTTAGGCGGAAATGCGGGATTATACAGCACCCACCGCGCGGGACTGGGCGACAGGGGCTAAAACATGGCGTACAATTTTGTTAACGAAGGTGCTTGATACCCGGGAGGGACGCAAAATGGATGAGCGCATCGCCAGACTGGAGGAGTTCGCGACCGACGCCAGGGAAAGGCTGGCGCGGATCGAGGCGCGCCAATCTGAGCTGGCGGCGCACCAGCTGGACCTGACCGGTAAAGTGGGCGCCCTGCAAGTGGAAATGCACAGGGGCTTCGCCGACATGATCAAATGGGTGGTCGGCACCGCGATCGTCCTGGGCGGCACCGCGCTGACGGTGATCACCTTCGTCCTTAACAATGCCACGCCCAAAGCCGCCCCGTTAGCGCCGCAATCGGTGGTGGTGTACGCCCAGCCCGTGCCGGTCCCGCCGGCAAAATGAGGCAGCCCACGCAGTCCCAACGGCGCGATCCGCGCCGACGCTGATATCCAAATCCCCCCGCGAACACCTGTTTCCCCCCCAAATCAGTATTCCGCTCAACCGGGTGATTCTTTTCCATTTGCCAATCCGCGCGCCTGTTTTCGACACTAGACTGATTACCAATATATCAGCCGGTGTAACACCGCCGGCATTAAAAAATGGCCGCAAAGGCCAGTCAGGGAGAGAGAGACAACATGCACGGACACACCCATGGCGCGCGCGCCTATCCAGGTAAAAAGCCACTGAGCCCCACACCGGTCGCCTATGCGGTTTCGATCGCGCTGGCCTCGCTCGTCGCCGGCCACGCCGCCGCCCAGGACGCCAAACCGGAAGCGCCGGCGGCGCAGTCTCCCGCGCCCGCGCCGGCCGCCACGGACATCAAGACCGTCGTGGTCCAAGGCCAGCGCGCAGCCCAGCAATCGGGCATCGAACGCAAGAAGAACGCCGCCACGGCGATGGATTCGATCGTCGCCGACGACGTCGGTTCCTTCCCCGACCGTAACATCGGCGAGGCCATCTCGCGCATCTCCGGCGTCGCGCTCGACCGCGGCGACTTCGGCGAAGGCGTCAGCGTCGCCATCCGCGGCAACAGCGCCGACCTGACCCGCGTCGAAATCGACGGCCAGGGCGTGCAATCTGCCGGCGGCACCGACATGAACGGCGGCGGCAGCGGCCGCGGCGTCGAGTTCCGCTCGCTCTCGGCCGACCTGATCAAAAGCGTCGATGTCGTCAAGGGCGCCACCGCCGACATGACCGAAGGCTCGCTCGGCGGCGGCATCATCATCAAGACCCGGACCAGCCTGGACTTCAAGGACCCGTTCTACTCGCTGCGCCTGGCCGGCTCGCAGGGCTCGCTGAACAAGGAATGGTCGCCCGACACCAACCTGATCCTGACCCGCAAATTCTTCGACAACCGCTTTGGCGTCATGCTCAACGCCTCGACCTCGCGCGTGGTCAACGAGTCGCACTCGTCCGAGGTCGCCACCACCCGCAACGCCGGCTATTCGCGCAACGTCGATTTCGACAATTCGCCCAACAAGACCTTCACCTACCAGCCAGGTACCCTGTCACCCAACGACCCGGCCAGCACCGCGCCGACCTTGCGCTCGCCGCTGACGGCCGGCGGCTTCTTCGACCACGCCTCGCCGGCCGACATCCTGACCAAATCGGCGGCGGCCCAGACCAAGGCGGCGTGCTACGCCGCCTTCCCGGCGCTGACCACGGCCCAGGCCAACGCCGTCAACGGCAACACCGCGCGCAACGCCGCCATCAACGCGCGCGGCAACGAGCTGCTCAGCTGCCTGAACCAGTGGAACGACTACACGCCGTCGCTGGTGCGCTTCCTCGAGAAGCGCCAGGAGGAAAAACGCGGCAACGTCGACCTGCGCTTCGACTTCAAAGTCAACAACCAGCTGACCGTGTACGGCAAGGTCAACTACGCCCGCCGCGAAGTGGACGACAGCAACCAGACCTACGGCCTGGGCGGACTGAACACCAATCTGGCGACCGCCTACAGCCCGACCTACCAGGGCCCGACCTTCACCGACACGGCGGCCGGCGTGCGGAGCGCCGTGCCCGGTTCCGGCTACTACCTGTACGACGGCGCCAGCTACCGCGCCAACCTGACCCCGGCCACCGGCATCGTCGCCAACGTCGACCCGCGCTCGGTGGTGGTGGACGCCAACCACCACCTGACGCAATACACGATCAGCGACGCCAACGTCAATACCGACCAGATCCACAACGTCATGAAGACCACGGACCGCTACTTCCAGAGCGGCGGCGTGTACAAGGACGGCGGCTTCGTGGCGGAATTCTTTGTCGGCGACGCCCGCTCCAAGTGGCAGCGCGGCGACAAACGCACCAACTGGAGCTACAACTACGGCCCGACGACGATGAAGGTGCTGCCCAACGGCCTGTGGACCTACGAGCAGCCGGCCGGCAGCAGCTTCAACCAGGCCGATCCGACCATCTACGCGCAGGTGCGTCCGGCCGGCACCGACACCAAGGCGGTCGACGCCGGTCCGAAGGGTCCGGCCGTACCGGCCTACACCATCAACCAGCAGCCGCTGAGCACGCAGGCGCCGCAAATCACGTTCTCGCCGAAGATGGCCGAGACCGAGGAACGCACCGCCAAGGCCGACTTCAGCTATGCACTGAGCGAAAAAGTGCCGTTCTTCAAGCGCGTCAAGAGCGGCTTCAATTTCCGCCAGACTTCCGGCAGCAGCTGGGGCGGCGGCGGCTCGACCGTGCAAACGGCCGTCGGCGAGTTCGGCAAGCCCGGCTACGTGCCGGCGGTGATCCTGCCGAGCGCCAACGTACGCAGCTTCTTCTCCGGCTGCACCGACACCCCCGGCTCGCTCGGACCTGGCGGCAAACCCTGCGCAAGCGGCTACGTGCCCAACACCGATCCGGCCTCGGCCCGCTCCGGCAACACCTTCATGTCGCAGCAGCAGTTCCTCGACATCATCACTCAATCGATGGCGCAACGGAACACGCCGTTCTTCAACGGCATGCCGGACCGTCCGGCCGGGCTGATCGACGGCTGGAACCAGATCGACGTCGAAAAAGTGTTCAGCCTGGTCAACTCGCCCAACGTCAACTTCGACTGCGTCAAGGAATGCACCGCCAACGACGGCAAGGTCTATCAGCAGCCGGTGAGCACCTTCAAGGAGCGCACCACGGCGGCCTACCTGATGACCGACTTCGGCATCGACGAAATCCCGTTCACCAACCGTCGCCTGCCGTTCGGCATGGAGTTGGATGGCAACTTCGGCTACCGCGTGGTGCGCACCAAGGTCCACGCCACCGGCGTGATGAGCTTCACGTCCATCATCAAGACGGCCGCCTACGATCCGCTCAACCAGAACGCCGCCGGCGGCACCATCAGCGCCACGGCCAGCAAGCTGACCGCGCTCGACGCCAACACCACCGACTACCTGCCGATCCTGAACCTGTCGCTGTGGATGGTGCCCAACGAGGTGGTGTTGCGCTACAACCGCGCCAAGCAGGTCGCCCGTCCGCCGGTCAGCGCGCTGATCCCGGCCGGCACCTGCACCTATGACGAGCGGCGCCGCGACGACGAGGAACAGAGCTGCTCCGGCACCATCGGCAATCCGGCGCTCAAGGCCCAGACCAACCAGAACCAGAACCTGGCGCTGGAATGGTATCCGAACGACGATACCTCGTTCTCGGTGGGCGCGTTCCGGCAGGTGGGCAAGGTCGGCGGCAGCACGGTGGTCGGCAAGAGCGCCGTCGGCCTGTTCAGCGGCTCCGGGCTGGTCGATCCGCAGACCGGCCGCTCGCTCGACGGCCTCGGCTTCGACTACCGCACCTACGAGAATGGCGCCAACATCACGCGCACCGGCCTGGAATACGGCAGCAAGACAGCCTTCACCTTCCTGCCGTGGCTGCTGCGCTACACCGGGGTCGACCTGAACTACACCAAGCTGCGCTCGAAAAACACCGACCAGCGCGTGGTGGACCTGCTCACCGGCGAGGCGCTGCCACCCGTCGGCGAGTCGAAGTACACCTACAACGCCTCGCTGTGGTACGACGACGGCGCGCTGTCGATGCGCGTGTCGCTGCAGGCGGTCGGACAGAAGTTCAGCTGCATCGCCGCCTGCGGCGCCACGTCGGTCAACAATTACCCGAACGCGGCCGGCGGGCGCACCACCATCACGCCGTACAATCCGGGCTCGCCGAACTTCAAGAACGCCACCCGTTATGTCGACGCCAAGATCGCCTACCGCATCAACAAAAACATGGAGATCTTCGCCGAGGGCCGCAACCTGAACCTGAGCTCGACCACCAACAGCCAGGCCCAGTACGCCCCGTTCGCCGACGGCACGCCCAACCTGCTCGACACGTCCTACGCCGGCCGCCGCATCATGGTCGGGATGAATTTCAGGAATTGACGCGCTTCACCCGGCACCAAGAGGAGGCGGTCTCCCTCCTCTCTTCGACAGCCCGGCCGCTCACACGGCCGGGCTTTTTTCTTCCCGCCGCTGACCGGCCTATCGATATAATCAGCAAATCTCAATCTGGAAGGTATTCGATGAAAGCTTTGCTTGTTTTGCTGGCAATATCCGGTTCCGCGCTGGCCGACGATCGCGCCCTGCTCCACTGCCGCACCATCGCCGAGGTGGCCGGCCGCGTGGCGTGCTACGACGCGATACCGGTGACGGCGGCTGCCGCCACGGGCGCCGGGGCTGCGGCCGCCGTATCGGCTGCGGCTGCGGCGCCGGCGCCGGCATCGGCCGCACAGACCGCAGCGGCCGCTCCGGCCGCCAACACCGAAGCCGGCTTCGGGCTCGACACCATCGCCAAGGACAGAAAAGCGGACTTGACGTCCATCGAAAGCACCGTTGTCGGCAAAATCGAAGGCTGGGGTCCGAGCACGCAATTCAAACTGGCCAACGGCCAGGTCTGGCGGGTGGTGGACGGCAGCTCGGAGTGGTTTATAGAGCGCACGAATCCGAAGGTCGTGCTGAGCCGCAACGCCATCGGCACCATCTTCTTCGAGGTCGACGGCGCCAGGCAGCCGCCACGCGTGCGCCGGGTGCAGTAAGCCCTACAAGGTGGGGTAGTCGCGGATCGTCAGCTCGAAGCCGCGCGCGTCCGACACCAGCCGCGCCATGCCGCCATATGGCAAGGTGGCATGGCGCCTGATATGGCCGAAAGGCAAGCCGGTCAGCACCGGCAGCGGCAAGCGCGCGCGCAGGTAGGCCAGCATGGTCTCGAAGTCGTAGCCGTTCTCCAGCGCGCCTAATTTATAGCCGGAAAAATCGCCCAGCACCAGCGCACGCTGGCCGTCCAGCGCGCCCGCATACAGCAGTTGCAACACCATGCGCTCGATCCGGTAGGGATGTTCGGAGATATCCTCGATAAACACGATACCGTCGTCCAGCGCGTGGAAATATGGCGTGCCCAGCAGGCTGACCATCATCGCCAGGTTGCCGCCCCACAGCCTGCCGCCGACATCGACCACCGGATTGTCGGCGCCGCCGTCGGCCACCGCGCCGCGCACGGCATGCGCCGGACCGCGCAGGCAATCCCAGAATTGGCCCATCGTATAGGCATCCGGCTGCTCCGGGAGGAAATCGGCGCACACCATCGGCCCGCCGAAGCTGATGCGCCCGGTCTGCTTCATCAGCGCCATCTGGAAGGCGGTGAAGTCGCTATAGCCGACAAACAGCTTGCCGCTGTCGGCCATGGCGGCGAAATCGATCGCCGGCAGCAGCCGGGTCATGCCGTACGAACCACGCAGGGCGATGACGATCCGCACATCCGGATCGGCGGCGGCGGCGTCGAGCTGCGCCAGGCGGCCGGCGTCGGTGCCGCCGAACCGCAGGTGCCGCTTGTCGTGCTCGTAATAATTGTGGACCAGGAAACCCTGCTGTTCGAGGCGGGCGATGCCGGCCTGGAGCGCGCCCGCATCGGGCGCGGCGCCACCGGGCGCGACAATGGCGATGCCGATTTTTTTGGTGTTCAAGTTGTTTCGAGGCTCAATTGTGAAGCGCTATTGTTGAGGCGTGCCGCTGCCGGCGCGACGCGCGATCAGCGCGGGCAGTTCCGGCGTCATATTACCGCGCAGATGATTGTCGAGCAAGGCGAGCAGGCGCTCGATCAATTGCGGCGGCAGATCGTGGCCCATGCCCTCGATCACGTGCAGCTTGGCGCCGGGGATCGCCTCGGCCGTGTCGACGCCGCAGGCCAACGGCACCAGCGGATCGGCGGCGCCGTGGATGACCAGCGCCGGACAGGCGATCTTGCGCAGCAGCGGCGTGCGGTCGCCCGAGGCGACCACGGCCACCATTTGCCGGGCGACGCCGGCCGGATTGACATTGCGGTCGAGCGCGCGCTCGATATTGGCGCGCAACTGGCGTTCCGGCGTCGGAAACGACGGGCTGCCGATGATGCGGAACACGCCGACGGCGTGGTCGATCACCGCCTTGCGGTCGCCGGCGTCGCCGGGGCCGCGCATCAGCGCCGCCCGCGCGGCCGCCGTCGGCCCGGGCAGGCCGCGCCGTCCGCTGCTCGACATGATGGACGTCAGGCTCAAGGTGCGGGCGCCGAAGCGCGCGGCGAAGATCTGCGCGATCATGCCGCCCATCGAGGCGCCCACCACGTGGGCGCGGGCGATGCCCAGCGCGTCGAGCAGGCCGAGCGCGTCGTTGGCCATGTCGTTGAGCGTGTAAGCGGGCGACTGCGGCCAGCCGACCAAGGATTTAAGGTAGGCCAGCATCAGGTTGGGCTTTTTGAACTGGTCGAATTTGCTCGACAGGCCGATATCGCGGTTATCGTAGCGGATCACGTAATAGCCCTGCTCCACCAGGCCGTCGACCAGGTCCTGTGGCCAGGAGATCAGTTGCATGCCCAGGCCCATGATGAGCAGCACGGGGGTATCCTGCGGATTGCCGCTGGCTTCGTAGGTGAGCGTAATGCCGTTTGCTTTTGCGGTAGCCAAAGCGGTCTCCGGGAGGGTGCGGGCGGCGATGCCGACGATGCGCCGCGCATCGTGGCTTCAGCATACCATTTTTGCCCGCGTCTGGAAACGCGGGCCGGGGAAACCGCTATTCGGCGGCGTCGGCCCGACGGGCGGCGGCCGCCGCCGCGCGGCGGGCGGCGAAGAAACTCTTGAGCATGGCGCCGCACTCCTCGGCCATGACTCCGCCGCTGACCTCGGTATGGTGGTTCAGCTGTTCCTGTCCGAACAAATCGACCACCGAGCCGCAGGCGCCGGTTTTCGGATCGGTGGCGCCGTACACCACCTTGGCCAGGCGCGCATGCATCATCGCGCCCGAGCACATCACGCACGGCTCCAAGGTCACATACAGCTCGCAGCCCGGCAGGCGGTAATTGCCCAGCACCCCGGCGGCCGCGCGCAGGGCGACGATTTCCGCGTGCGCGGTCGGATCGTGCTTGCCGATCGGCTGGTTGTAGCCGCGCGCGATCACCACGCCGTCCTTGACGACGACGGCGCCGACCGGCACCTCGCCCAGATCCCACGCGTGCCTGGCCTGTTCCAGCGCCAGCCGCATAAACTCGTCAGGCATCGGTGATCTCTGCCCAGCAGTTGGGCGTCTCGTGCAGCACCAGCTTGTGCAGGTGCAAACCGGTGCCGTAGCGGTCCTTGTAGGCCGACTTCAGGATGGCGAAGGCGACATGGGCCAGGTTTTCCACCGTCGGAATGCGGTCGATGACGACGGTCTTGTGCCCTGGCAAGGTCGCCAGGAAATCGCGCACCGCCGCGTCCTTCTCGTAGACGATGAAGGCGTGGTCCCAGACATCGACCAAATGCTCTTTGGCCAGCGCCTTGATGTCGGAAAAATCCATGATCATGCCATTGTCGGAATTGCCTTCGGCGGTGATGATGTTGCCGGTCAGCGTGATTTCCAGGGTATAGCGATGGCCGTGCAGGTTGCGGCACTGGCTCTTGTGGTCGGGGATGCGGTGGCCGGCGTCGAATTCCAGCTTGCGGGTAATAGTCAGCATGACATCTTTTCTTAGGGTATTTGTAAAAGTTTATGGGTTTGCAGGCTCAGCTTCCATTTCGGATTGCGCTTGCAGGTCTCGATCGCCAGTTTGGTGTTGAATTCGGCCAAGGGACCGTCCATCGCCTGCACATAGAAATGCTCGAAATCGAGCTGTTCGTACGCCGCCAGGTCCTGTCCCGTCTGCGGAATCACGACCTTGATCTCGCTGCCCCGGGTCACCACCAGGGTCGAACCCATCTTCGGGCTGACGCAGATCCAGTCGACACCCTCGGGCACCGGCAAGGTGCCGTTGGTTTCGATGGCGATCGTGAAGCCGGCCGCGTGCATCGCGGCGATCAGCGCCGTGTCCAATTGCAACAGCGGCTCGCCGCCGGTGAACACCACATACTTGCTGGCGGGATAGACGGCCGGCCACAGCGCGGCGATCGTCGCTGCCAGCTCCTCCGCTGTCTTGAACTTGCCGCCGCCCTCGCCGTCGGTGCCGACGAAATCGGTATCGCAGAACTGGCACACGGCGCTGGCGCGGTCGCTCTCGCGGCCGGTCCACAGATTACAGCCGGAAAAGCGGCAGAAAACCGCCGGACGACCGGCGTGCGCGCCCTCGCCTTGCAAGGTGTAAAAGATCTCTTTGATGCTGTAAGTCACGATAATTCCTGATTGGACAACCCTCAATTATATCCCACGCGACACTTTCTCGCGGTTTCCGGCGCAACTTGACTTTGCACAATGCTGCTCTGCGGCAACCAAGGTACTTTCACAGGGTGGCGACCGACTGTATGCACCGGCGCCCGACCACAAGGGACGAACATCATGAACTACGCGCCGCAAGTCATCCAGATCGATCTCATCGTCACCGGCGTGTGCGCGCTGGCCTGGCTCGCCATGGCGCTGGTGTGGCGACAACGGCGTCAGCGCGGCGCGTTCGCCCGCGTCGAAGCGCGCCTGCAGGCCAGCCTCTCGCACGAGCGCGGCCGCCGGGCGCTGGCAGAGCAGGCGCTGACCGACACCCGGCGCCAGGTTTGTCACCTGAGCAAAAGCCAGCAATCGCTGCGCGACGCCGACCGCCGCCGCATCGCCCGCGACCTGCACGACGACCTGGGACAGCACCTGCTGGCGATGAGTTTTGAACTGGGCGCGCTGACCGCGCGCCATCCGGAGCTCAAAGAGGCGCTGCAAAAGGTCGACGAGCGGGTCGCCTCGACCTTGCGCTCGATGCGCTCCATCGTACGCGATTTGCAGCCCGAAGGCCTGCGCGACGGCCTGCGCGGCGCGGTCGAGGAACAAGTTGCGCAGTTCTCGCGCCTCAGCGGCATCCCCTGCCAGCTCGACGCCGAGGCCATCGCCGCGGTCGGCCGCGTCGATGGCGGCATGGACAAGGTCATCTACCGGATTTTGCAGGAATCGCTCAGCAACATCGCCAGGCACGCCAAGGCTTCGCAGGTCTCGGTCGGCATCAGCCGCGCCCAGGACCGGCTGAGCCTGACGGTGCGCGACAACGGCGTCGGCATCGCCGCCGGCCACGCTTTGGCCAACCCGTCGGCCAACGCTTCGACAAATCCGTCGGCCCCACCCGCCCATCCCACCATCGTCCGGCGCGGCCATGGCCTGCGCGGCATGGCCGAACGGGTCGCCGAGGCCGGCGGAGATTTCGATGTCGCCACCGCGCCCGGCCGGGGCACGGCGCTGACGATGTCGTTTCCGCTGCAATAACGCCACACCGGGCGCCCAGCACGGCGCCCGCACCGCACCTCCCTCCCAGACCACACCCCATATCCCCAAAGGCCGCCGTCATGACCCGCAAGCCCAAGATTCAACATGTGATGGAGTACCCCCAGCCGGAGCAGCCGCACGGATTCGCGCTCAAAATGATGGAGTTGCTGGTCATCCCGACCTTCGTGCTCGATTGCCACGGCAAAGTCATCATCTGGAACCGCGCCTGCGAGCGCCTGACGGCGGTCGACGCCTGGGAAGTGCTGGGTACCAACGATCACTGGCGCGGCTTTTACCATGAACAACGCACCACCCTGGCCGACCTGGTGCTCAAGGGCCGCGGCGCCGACCCGCACGGCCAGCGCCGCGCCGATCCCGACGGCAACCTGCGCGCGGAAAACTGGTGCGACATGCCGCGTATCGGCCGGCGCCGCTACTTGGCGGCCGACGCCAGCCCCATCGTCGACAACGAGGGCAAGCTGCTGGCGGTGGTCGAGACGCTGCGCGACGTGACGGACGAAAAATGCGCGCAGGTGGCGCTGGAACAGCTGGCCACGCGCGACGGCCTGACCGGCCTGGCCAACCGCCGCTGCTTCGACAACACGCTGTACGCCGAGTGGCAGCGCGCGCTACGCCAGCAACAGCCGCTGTCGTTGCTGATGGTCGATGTCGACAATTTCAAGCAGTACAACGATGCCTACGGCCACCTGGGCGGCGACGAATGCCTGCAACGGATCGCCAAGGCGGTGGCCAGCGAAATGCGCACCAACGACCTGGTGGCGCGCTACGGCGGCGAGGAGTTCGCCGTGATCCTGCCCAACCAGTCGCTCAAGGGCGCGGCCATCGTGGCCGAGCGCATCCGCTGCCGGGTCGAGCAGCTGCACATGCCCAACCTGGGCACGCAGGGCCACGTGGTGACGGTGAGCATCGGCGCGGCCACCGCGCTGGCGGCGCCGGACAACGATTCGAGCCAGCTGGTGGCGGCGGCGGACTCGGCGCTCTACCGCGCCAAGCACATGGGCCGCAACCGCATC
This sequence comes from Duganella sp. AC237, assembly GCF_979254035.1. NCBI lineage: Bacteria > Pseudomonadati > Pseudomonadota > Betaproteobacteria > Burkholderiales > Oxalobacteraceae > Duganella > Duganella sp. AC237. The sequence goes on from NZ_CEEDEW010000003.1 coordinate 3,625,091, forward strand.
AGCCTGCCCACGGCCGACGGCGACCTGGCGGCGGCCATTGCCGACGCCGTGCAAACACCGCCCGTCAATCGAAAGGATTGACCACCTTCGTAACGGACGGCGCCGGCAATGCGGCCGGCAGCGCCATGGCCTCCAGCCGCGCCACGATATCGACCAGCAGCCGCTGCAGCAGGCGCGCGTCGGCCAAGCCGGCCTGGTCGGCCGTCAAGTCGATATCGCCGCTGACGGTGACCCGGTCGACCCGGTTCTCGATCGTCAGGCGGCCGACATGCAACACGTCCGACTCGTTCGCATAGGGAACGAATTTCAATTGGCCCATTGCCTGCTCCTCTCCTTGCCCGTGCCCTTGCGCTGACGTACATTGGGCAGCCGCAACAGCGCCTGCTTTTGCTGCGCCGACAACGACGGTAACAGATCGATGCCGATCCTGCTTTCCAGTTCGGCGACGCCGAGCACCTCGTACTCCGCACCGGCCCGGTTTTCGACGAAATAGGCGGCCCCGGCGCGCTGACGCGGGCTGTAGACCAATTTGTACAAGTGGGTCGGCACCAGCACCTCGCCGACCTTGCGCACTTCCCGGCCGATGAAGGCCGGACCGGTGATGACATACAGATCGCCCTCCTTTTGCGCCAGTTTCCGCACCACCGCCTCGATGCCGGCCCACAGGTGGCGGTTGTTCTCGGCGTCCTGCGGCACCATGTTGGCCAAGGTGAAGCTTTCGTGCTGGGTGCGCCGGTCCGGCATGTCGCCGTTGGGCGCCATGTGGCCACGGTCGTAGCCGCTGCGGGCGTAGTCGTCCAGCTCGGCCCGGGCGCCTGGCGGCAAACGCTTTTCCGCGTGGAAGCTGTCTTCGCGCAATAAATCCCTGGCGGCGGCGAGATGGCCGGCGGTCAGGTGCTCGGCCGACCACAGCGGCGTGCGCGTGATGCCGGAATGCATGACGCCAAACACGCCGTAGCACAGTTCGGTGGTGGCGGCGCCCAGCTTGCGGTTGGCGATCTCCGGCAGGCGGCCATCGACATAGTGAACCGGGCAACGGGTTTTGACAGCGCCGGCCTCGAGCGCCGACGCGGGGGACGACAGGCCCGCCGCAATGATCAGGCCGCAAGCGATGGCCGTTGCGGCCACGCTTCTTTGAAACACATTCATATTTCCCTAGGGCAGATTTTGGAGGCGGCATTCTAGCGGACCGCGCCCCAAACAAAAAGGGCCGAATCCGTCAGGATCCGACCCTTTTCAAAACATCCGCCCTACCAGAGGCCTTGTTTTATATTTCAATAGCAATAACACTGGTTGTCATTTTACATTGTTTTTCGCGACGTGGGTGAAAAATTTGACAACCACCGACAAGTGGCCGTCACGACGGTTTGTTGCGCCGCGTGGTGTTGCGGCGGCGGTGGCCGGTGCCGGTGCGGCCGGGCGGCTGCTTGGCTTCGCCCGCCTCGGCCCGCTGTTTGTTGACGATCCGGGCCGCCACCTCCTCCTCGCGGCCGGAATATCTTCCTTCCTGTTCGAATTTGTGTTCCAGCTCCTTGTACTCGTGCTCGCGCTTGGGGCTTGCTCCTCGGGGCATGACGGACTCCTTTCTTCAGAACATGTTCAGCATCTACGCGAACCATGCTACTGAAAGCCCGTCGACGATGTCGCACGGCTGCTACGCCGCAATCGCTGTTTCGCTTGTCAGCTTTCCACCGACAGCAGCAACTCTATTTCCGCCAGTAACTGCGCCATCGTGTCGACCACCCGGTAGGCGCCGGGGAAATCGTGGCCGCGCGTGAGCGCGTTGCGCAGGATGATGCAGCGGATGCCGGCCGCCATCGCCGCTTGCAGGCCGCGCGGCGAATCCTCGACCACCAGCGCGTCGGCCGCCGCCACGCCCAGCCGGGCCAGTCCCAGCAGGTACGGGTCCGGGGCCGGTTTGCTGTGGGCGCAGGATTCGTGGGTGAGCACGAATTCGAAGTGCCGCCGCAGCGGCAAACGCGCGTGGATGATATCGAAGTGCTCGCGGATGGAACTGGTGACGACGGCCATGCGCACGCGTGGCGCCAGGCTGGCCAGCACCCCGGCCACGCCGTCGATGGCCGGGATGTGCTCCGACGCCAGCCGCAGTGCGTAACTGCGATTGCGGTGCGCGCGGTGCTCCGCCATTTGCGCTTCGCCCATGGCCGGTTCCAGCAAATGCCAGGCGCCACGGTTGTCGGCCAGGTACCAGTCGAAGAAGTGCTGTTCGCTCAACTCGAGGCCAAGCGGCCTGAATAACTCCCGGTTGGCCTCGTAAAACAGCCGTTCGGTATCGACCAGCACGCCGTCATTGTCCCACAAAATTGCTTGCAGCATACTCCGCATTCCTTGTAAAGGCCGCCGAGCGGCCGAGCGATGACCAGCACGGACGCCCCTCCGCCCCTTGGCAGCGGCGATTGTACCCGCTGGCCTTGCCCGTCAGGGTATGCAATACTTGCCCCCAACACATACAGGAGCGACATGGCCGTTTTCGCACGACTTCCGCGCAGCCTCAAATTCCGCATGACCGGGGTCGTCGTGATGCTGGTGCTGGGGGCGACGATGACCGTGGCCTGGGTTGCGCTGGTGCTCGCCGAGCGCGACATGAAAAGCGTCATCGGCGACCAGCAATACGCGCTGCTGTCGTCGGCCGCCGCCCAGGTCGACGCCCAATTCACCGCCAGGAAGGTGCTGCTCGCCAGCCTGGCGGACACCGTCGTCGAGGGCGACAGCGCCAGCCCGGCAGCCATGCAGGCGTTCGTCGCCCGCCACCCGGTGGCCCGCGCGCGCTTCCTCAACCTGCACATCTACAACCGGCAAGGCGCGCTGCTCAACACCGACGGCACCGGCGGTGGCGCCGGTAGTGGCGCGGGTGTTGGAGTTACCGCGCTGGACCCGGGCGAGGCCGCGCACGCATGGTTCGAACGCGCGCTGGCGGCCGGCAAGCCGGCCGTATCGCCGCCTTTCAAAAGCATCTTGACGGGCCGTCCGGCGATCATGATCGTCCATCCGGTGCTGGACGCCGGCGGCCGCGCGCTCATGCTGCTGTGCGGCAGCATCGACCTGGGCAGCCCCTCGTTCACCGGGCAGGTGGCGGCGCAGAAGCCGGGCAAGACCGGCTACACCTACATGATGACCGCCGACGGCGTGCTGCTGCACCACCCCAACCCGGCCTTCCTGCTCAAGCGCGTCGACCAGCGCCCGGGCCACAGCAAGGCCACCGCGCTGGCGCTGACCGGCTTCGAGGGCTGGACCGAGACCACCGGCCGCGACGTCGTGCCGGCCATCTATTCGTTCAAGCGGCTGCGGGCCACCGACTGGATCATCGGCGCCCGCTTCCCGGTCGACGAAGCGTTCGCGCCGATGATCGCCATGCGCCACAAGGCCATGCTGGGCGCGGCCGGCTTCGCCGCGCTGGCCGGGCTGATGGCGTGGATCGCGGTGCAGTGGATGCTGCGGCCGCTGGGCCGCCTGCGCGGGCACATCGACGACATCCGCGGCGGCCGCGCCGACATCGGCGTGCTGCAGCGCGGGCGCGCCGACGAAATCGGCGCCCTGAGCATCGCCTTCCACGAACTGATGGCCGAGCGCGAGGCCGCGCAAACGGCGATCCGCGACAGCGAGGCGCTGATCAGCAGCATCCTCGAGCGCGCTCCGGACGCCTTCGTCAGCTGCGAAGCCACCGGCATCATCACCAAATGGAACGCCGCCGCCGAGCGCAGTTTCGGCTGGACCCGCGAGGAGGCGATCGGCCGCGACATCGCAGAGCTGATCGTGCCGCCGGCGATGCGCGGCAAGCACGGCGCCGGCATGCGCGCCTTCGCCGACGGCCACGCCGGGCGCCTGATCAACTCGCGGGTGCGGGTGGCCGCGCTGCACAAGGACGGCGGCGAGGTGCCGGTCGAGCTGTCGCTTGGCGCACTGCGCCACGAAGGGGCGTACTACGCCACCGCCTTCCTGCACGACGTCACCGAGCGGGTGGCCTACGAGCGCCAGATCGCCGCCAGCGAAAAGCGCCTGCGCACCCTGGCCGACAACCTGCCGGTGCTGATCTCCTACCTGGACCACGCGCGCACCTTCCAGTTCCTCAACGCCACCTTCCTGCACTGGTTCGGCATGGACCCGGTCAAAATGATCGGCCGCCACCTGGTCGAAGGCATCGGCAACACCCAGTACGCGCTGGCGCAACCGCACCTGGACCGCGCCTACCAGGGCCGCAACGCCACCTACGAGCACACCGCCAGGATCGACGGCGGCGAGCACGCGCTGGAGACCACCTTCGTGCCGGAACTGGGGGCCGACGGCGCCGTCATCGGCATCTATACGCTGACCCACGACACCACGCGCATGAAGGAAATCGAGCAGCGCCTGACGCAGCTGGCGCGCATCGACACCCTCACCGGCATCGCCAACCGCCGCATGTTCGAGGAGATCCTGCAACTGGCGATCGTGCGCGCCAAGCGCCATCGCAAGCCGCTGGCGCTGGCTTACCTGGACATCGACCACTTCAAGGCCATCAACGACACGCGCGGCCACGGCGCCGGCGACGACGTGCTCAAGGAGTTCGCCGCGCGCCTGACGGCCAACGTGCGCGCCTCGGACACCGTCGCCCGCGTCGCCGGCGACGAATTCATCATCATTTTCGAACAGGTCGCGCACGTCGAGGAAGCGGCGCGCATGGCGCTCAAGATTGTCGAAGCGATCCGGCGGCCGTTCGCCGTGGCCGATGCCGACATGGCGGTCACCACCAGCATCGGCCTGGCGCTGCACAACGGCGAAGGGGAATCGGCGGCGGCACTGGTGGCGCGCGCCGACAGCGCGCTGTACGCCGCCAAGCACAACGGCCGCGACGGCTACGCGATCGCCGACTGAGGCCTTACAGCGCGATCTCCTGCTTCGTGTCCCGCCGGGGTCGTGCTATTCTTCGCCCTCCCGCGCTACCGTACTTCACCCATGTCACTCACGCAATTCTTCAAGCTCGCCGAGCACGGCACGACCGTCCGCACCGAGGTCGTCGCCGGCCTCACCACCTTCCTGACGATGGCCTACATTATCTTCGTCAACCCGGCCATCCTGGGCGACGCCGGCCTGCCGAAGGACGCGGTGTTTGTCGCCACCTGCCTGGCCGCCGCGCTGGGCACGCTGATCATGGGCCTGTACGCCAACTACCCGATTGGCATGGCGCCCGGCATGGGCTTGAACGCCTACTTCGCCTACGCGGTGGTGCTCGGCATGGGCGTGCCGTGGCAAACGGCCCTCGGCGCGGTGTTCATCTCCGGCTGCCTGTTCATCGTCGTCAGCGTGTTCAAGGTGCGCGAGCATATCGTCAACGGCATCCCGCACTCGCTGCGGGTCGCCATCACCGTCGGCCTGGGCTTGTTCCTGGCGCTGATCGCGATGAAAAGCGCCGGCCTGGTGGTGGCCAACCCGGAAACGCTGGTCACCGTCGGCGACATGCACAATCCGCACACCCTGATGGCCATCTTCGGCTTCCTGCTGATCGTCACGCTGGACCGGCTGCGCGTGCCGGGCGCGCTGTTGATCGGCATCGTCGCCGTCACCGTGCTGAGCTTTTTCTTCGGCGGCAATACCTTCAAGGGCTTCATGTCGCTGCCGCCGTCGATCGCGCCGACCTGGTTCCACTTCGACCTGGCGGGCGCCATCTCGATGGGGCTGTTCAACGTGGTGCTGGTATTCTTCCTGGTGGAGCTGTTCGACGCCACCGGCACCTTGATGGGCGTGGCCAGCCGCGCCGGCCTGCTGGTCAACGGCAAAATGGAACGCCTGAACAAGGCGCTGCTGGCCGACAGCTGCGCCATCGTGGCCGGCTCGGTGCTGGGCACCTCGAGCACCACCGCGTATCTCGAAAGCGCGGCCGGCGTGCAAGCCGGCGGCCGCACCGGCCTGACGGCGCTGGTGGTCGCGCTGCTGTTCCTCGCGGCGCTGTTTTTCGCGCCGATCGCCGGCGTGGTGCCGGCCTACGCCACCGCGCCGGCGCTGCTGTTCGTCGCCTGCCTGATGCTGCGCGACCTGGTCGACGTCGACTGGAGCGACACCACCGAAAGCGTGCCGGCGGCGATCACCGCGCTGGTGATCCCGTTCACCTACTCGATCGCCCACGGCATCGCCTTCGGCTTCATCACCTACGCCGGCCTCAAGCTGCTGACCGGACAGGCGCGGCAGGTCAAGCCGGTGGTCTGGATCATCGCCATCGTTTTCCTGATTAAATACAGCGTCACGTAATCTCGGCCAGCTCGCGGATCGCCTGCACGCCGATGACGTTGTGCAGGCGCATGCGGCACAACACCAGCGGATCCTCCTCCGGCGCGGCCAAGCGCAAATGCACCTCCAGTCCGTGGGCGCCGGCGGTCGTGCGCAACCCGCGCAGCTCGATGCCCAGGCGGCGAACGACTGCCAGCGCGGCCTCGAGGGTGGCGATGGGCGCATCCGGCTCGATGCAAAAACGGTAGCTTTTATGGGTGGTATTCATGCCACCAGAATATCCATAGTCGAGCGAAATAGGCTTCCTGAATTTCCGCCGATTCGCCCATTTTGCAGAATATCTTCCCTGAAGATGTAAAATCCACGGAATATTCATCTTCATGGGAGCGAAACGTGGACATCGACGAGATCGACCGCCGCATCTTGCGCGAATTGCGCCAGGATGGCCGACTGAGTAATACCAAGCTGGCCGAAAAAGTCGGCCTGTCCACCACGCCGTGCTGGAACCGCGTGCGGGCGCTGGAAGAAGGCGCCATGATCGAGGGCTACACCGCGCTGCTGAGCCAAACGGCGCTGGGCTACCCGGACACCGTCATCATCGAGGTCACCCTGGACCGCCACGACGACGACATCTTCGAAAAATTCGGCGAGGCGCTGGCCGAACTGCCCGAGGTGATGGAAGCCTATTTGCTGACCGGCGAATACGACTACCTGATCAAGGTGGCGGTGGCCGGGACGGCGGGCTACGAGGAGTTCCTGCGACGCAAACTCTACAAGCTGCCGGGCTTGCGGCACAGCCGCTCGACGTTCGTGCTGCGCTGCCTGAAACGCACTTATTCGGTCGCGCCCTGAAGCAGCACCGCTATTATTGCGTTTAAAGAATTGTTGATAAACAGTAGCAACTCCTGCGATTTCGCCCACATTTACATGAGAATTACTATTTTTTCCCGACCACAAGATTTATACTCTTGGGAAATTAAATGTGAACGTGCATGCGAAAACTCTTTGCCTACTCCTATTTCATCGGCGACCCGGAACAGCAGCGACAATTCTTTGTCGAGGGCCGTCCCGTCGTCATCCTGACCCAGGCCTTCGGACTGATCGCCTGGCTGTGCGCCATCACGTTGCTGTTCGGCTCGAACGGCGACGGCCACTTGAAAGTACTGCTGGGCGCGCCGGGCATCCTGGCCAGCCTGTTCATGACCGTCCGCGCGCGCGCGCTGCGCCAATTGATCGTCAGCGGCGTGCTTGGAGCCGTCACCACCGCTGTCGCGTTCCGGCTGTTCGTCGACCAGACTGCGCATCCGGTGTTTTGGGTCCTGCCGATCGGCATCGCCATGGCGCTGGCGGCGGCGCCGGTGTTTAGCGGGCTGATCAACTACGTCGCCACCGTCATCGTCATCTGGCTGGTCCTCGGCGCCGGCAATTTCCCGGGGCAGCCGGGGCAGCTCGACTTCAACCTGGCGCTGGTCGCCGTCGGCGGCAGCCTGTGCATCGGCGTCTATCTCAACATTTTCTTCCTGGCCTTACGCGTGGGCAATTTCCGCGCCAGGCAGGAGTTGACGGTATTGGCGTTCAAGGACGGCCTCACCGGCATGAGCAACCGCCGCGCGTTCACCCTGGACGCCCGCGCCGCCCAGCAAACCGGTGGTCCGCTGCACCTGCTGATGATCGACATCGACGACTTCAAGAAGATCAACGATACGCTCGGCCACGACGCCGGCGACGAAGTCCTGAAAAGAACCGCCGCCGTCATCGGCAAGCTGTCCGCCAGCCACCTGTGCGGACGGCTGGGCGGCGAGGAGTTCGGCGTCGTCTTCCACGGCAACCTCGCAGACGCGTGCGCGTTCGCCGGGCGCATGCTGGACGAAGTGCGGGCCGCCTGCGTGCCGGCGCGGACCATCAGCATCGGCATCGCCGAATTCGACAAGCAGGCCGACCTCTCGGTCAGCTACCGCCTTGCCGACCGGGCGCTGTATTCGGCCAAGCACGCGGGTAAAAACCGCTACGTCGTGGCGGACGATCAGCGCGAGGCGGCCGCCTGACGCCGATCCGGCGCTTCTTCTTCCGGTTCCTCCAGACAGCCCAAGCCGATCAGCGTTGCCCGCATCGCCGTATCGAGCGGCGTATGCGGCTCGCCGCCCAGCACCGCGCGCAGCCGCGCGTTCGACATCCGCAACGGTTGCCGCCACAGATAACGCATCTCGCGCAGCTCACGCAACACCGGCACGAAAGGCGATGCCAGGGTCAAAAGCCACCACGGGAAGGCGCGCGCCTTCAATTCCGGCCTGCCGGCGGCGCGCGCGATGGCGGCGACCATCCGCGTGCCGTCCGGATCCCAATGGCCCTCCATATGGTAAGTCGCGAACGTCGGCAACGCGTCGCCCTGCTCCACCAGCCGCACCATCGTCTCGGCGACATCTGGCAGGTAGGCCCATTGATGGCCGACGCCGGAACTGGACGGGTTGCTGATCGTTGTCACCGGCTTGCCCGGCTTGATCAAGCCTTGCGCCAGCCAGCTGTTTCCCGCCTTGGGTCCAAAGAAGTCGCCGGCGCGCACGATCACGGTGCGCACGCCATCGGCCGCTGCGGCCTTCAGGCGCGCCTCCAGCGCGACGCGGATCGCGCCCTTGCGCGTGACAGGATGCTGCGGCGAGTCCTCGCGCAGGTGGGGAAACGCATCGGGACCGTAGTTGTAGATGGTCCCCGGCAGCAGGATGCGCGCACCGCAGGCGCGGGCAGCGGCAATGGTGTTGTCGATCATCGGCAGCACCAGCGCGCCCCAGTTGCGGTAGCCGGGCGGGTTGACCGCATGGACGATCAGCGACACGCCCTTCGCCGCGCCGACCACATCGTCGTGCTCCATGGCGTCGCCGGACAGCCATTCGATGCCGTCGCCGCTGACGGCCACGCGTTCCGGCGCGCGGTGCAGCGCCTTGACCTTCCAGCCGCGCGCCAGCAGCAAGCGCGCGACTTCGCCGCCAATGCCGCCGGTGGCGCCTAATACCAATGCGGTGTTGATCTGTTCCATGCCGTTCTCCTGTGGGTAATCGATGGAGTCAGTGTGGACCGGATCGCGCTAAAAGAAAATTACCGAAAGCCGAATAGCCGCTATACAATTCTGTATGACTACCCCTGCGACCCCCAGCGAACCGAATTGGGATTTATACCGCTCCTTCCTTGCCGTGATGGGCGAAGGGTCGCTGTCCGGCGCGGCGCGTGCGCTGGGGTTGACGCAGCCGACGGTCGGCAGGCATATCGAGGCCCTCGAGCAAGCGCTCGGCTTGTCGCTGTTCACGCGCTCGCAGGCGGGCCTGATCGCCACCGACGACGCCCGCGCGCTGCGTCCGCACGCCGAGGCGCTGGCCTCGGCCTCCACTGCGCTGCTGCGCGCCGCGTCGTCGCTGGGCCACGGCGCCGGGACGATACAGGGAACCGTGCGCGTCACGGCCAGTGAAGTGATCGGCGTGGAAGTGCTGCCGCCGATACTGGCACGCTTGAAAGACCGCCATCCCGGCATCGCGATCGAACTGGCGATCTCCAACCGCATCGAGGATTTGCTCAAGCGCGACGCCGACATCGCCGTGCGCATGCAGCGCCCGCAACAGAATGTGCTGATCGCCCAGCGCATCGGCGATATTGAAGTGGGATTTCACGCGCGGCGGGATTATCTGGAACGGCATGGCACGCCGCATGGCTGGGCCGAAATGAAGGGGCATTGCTTGATCGGCGTGGCGACGGAAAATGCCTTCACCCGCAAGCTGTCACACAAACTAGATCAATTGGACGCCGGCGCGTATGCCCTGCGCAGCGACAGCGACCTGGTGCACCTGGCGGCGATCCGCGCAGGGCTGGGCATCGGCATTTGCCAGGTGTGGCTGGCGGGCCGCGATCCCTCGCTGGTGCGGGTGCTGCCGGATCTGTTGAATATTCCGCTCGAAACCTGGCTGGCGATGCATGAGAACCTGCGCGCCAACCCCGCGTGCGCCGCCGCATTCACGGCGCTGGCCGAAGGATTATCCGGCTACGCCAACGGCCGCGACATCACTTAGTCAATTAGCGCGACGCCACGCGGCCCTGACGACGCAACTCGTCCTGCATCTGCAAGGTGCTGCGGGCGGCCTGCAAAGTCATCGCGTCGGTGCCGCCGGTCTTGCGCATCGAGGGGCGCGGCAGATCGGCCCAGCGGCTGCGCGGCAAACCGGCGCCGCCCTGCACGGCCGGAACCACGCGTTCGACACCGCTGTTGATGATGATGCCCTCGGCGCCGGTGTCGCTGACGGCGGCTTCGTCGTTGGCGACACGGCTGCCCTGCGGGCATTCGGCATCGGTCAACAGCACGGAACCTTGGGCATCGACGCAGCGGTTGATGCCGGCGCTGGCGAACGAGGTGGCGGTGGCGGTGGCGGCGAACAGGCCGGCGCACAGCAGCATTTTTGTCAATTTCAGCGATGTCTTCATGATCGTTACCCCGTTCAGCTAATGGCGCAATGATCCTCCGTTGCCACCGCCCGCTCTGTACGGAACCACACGTAATCGGTGTCGGGTACAATAGTGCCTTCTTCCGTAACAAGATGACGCAGCGCCGGCCATGCCCGGCCCCGCCGTCCCATGCCTATGAAACCATTGCTGTTCGTACCCGCGCTCGCGCTATCACTCACCTGCGGCCACGCCGCCGCCGTCGATCTGGACCCGCCGTACGGCTGGAGCACCTCCGCCGAACTGGGCGCGATCTCCACCTCCGGCAACACCGTCGGTACCTCCGTCACCGGCAAAATCGATTCCAAGCAGGAACTTCCCGACTGGAGCAACGAGTACATCGCCGCCGGCTATTTCAAGGACGAGCAGGTCACCACTTCCGACGGCGAAAAAGTGCGCGAGCGTTCGGCGCAGCGCTACTCGCTGTCGGCCAAGGCCGCGTACAAGCTGATGCAGGACCGCGACCGCCTGTTCGCGCTCGCCACCCACGTCGACGACCGCTTCGGCGCCTACATCCGCTACTCGACCATCGGCGTCGGTTACGGCACCCAGGTCTACCAGTCCGAGACCAAGACCCTGGACGTGGAGATCGGTCCGGGCTACTTCCGCGGCGCGCGCGACACCGGCGAGACCGAGAACGGCATGACGATCCGCGGCGCGGGCAACTTCAAATGGCGCCTGAGCGAAAACGCGCTGTTCCAGCAAACGCTGATGGTCGAACGCGGCACCTCGAACACCCACTCGGAGGCGGAAACGTCGCTGCGCACCAAAATCAACAACACCATGCAGTTGAAGGCCGCGTTCAGCGTCCGCAGCGACACCAACGTGCCGGACGATAAAAAGAGCACCGACACGCAAACCTCGGTGACCCTGGTCTACTCTTTCTGACGCCCTTACTTCTCTTCTCTCTGAATTCAACATGAACACTCCACGCATCCTCGGCACGCCGCTGTCCCCCACCGCCACCAAAGTCATGCTGCTCGGCTCCGGGGAGCTGGGCAAGGAAGTCATCATCGCGCTGCAGCGCCTGGGCGTGGAAGTGATCGCCGTCGACCGCTATCCGAACGCGCCGGGCCACCAGGTCGCGCACCGCGCCCATGTCATCAACATGACCGACGGCGCCGCCCTGGCCGCGCTGATCGAACAGGAAAAGCCGGACCTGATCGTGCCGGAGATCGAAGCCATCGCCACCGACACGCTGGCCGCGCTGGAACAAGCCGGCAAGATCACCTGCATTCCTACCGCCCGCGCCGCGCAGTTGACGATGAACCGCGAAGGCATCCGCTGCCTGGCCGCCGAGACGCTCGGCCTGGCGACGTCGCCGTACCGCTTCGCCAGCAGCCTGGCGGAGCTGGAGGCGGCCACCGCCGCCATCGGCTTCCCGTGCGTGATCAAACCGGTCATGTCGTCGTCGGGCAAAGGCCAGTCGAAGATCGACAGCGCCGCCGAAGTCAAGGCCGCGTGGGACTACGCCGCCGCCGGCAGCCGGGTCGACTCGGGCCGCGTGATCGTGGAAGGCTTCATCGACTTCGACTACGAGATCACCTTGCTGACGGTGCGCTCGATCGGCGCCGACGGCCAGGTGGAGACGCTGTTCTGCGACCCGATCGGCCACGTGCAGGTGCAAGGCGACTACGTCGAATCGTGGCAGCCGTGCCGCATGGACCCGGTGGCGCTGGAACGCGCGCGCGACATCGCCGGCAAGGTGACCGGCGACCTGGGCGGCCTTGGCCTGTTCGGCGTCGAGCTGTTCGTCAAGGACGACATGGTGTGGTTCTCGGAAGTGAGCCCGCGCCCGCACGACACCGGCATGGTGACCATGGCGACCCAGGTGCAAAGCGAGTTCGAACTGCACGCCAAGGCGATCCTGGGCCTGCCGGTCAATGTCGCGCTCAAGGCGCCGGGCGCCTCGGCCGTCATCTATGGCCAGCACGAAGCGGCCGGCATCGCGTTCGAGGGCGTGGCCGAAGCGTTGCGGGTGCCGGGCAGCGACATCCGCCTGTTCGGCAAGCCGGAATCGTTCGCGCGCCGCCGCATGGGCGTGGCGCTGGCGACGGCGGACGATGTGGAAACGGCGCGCGCGCGCGCCAAGGAAGCGGCGTCGAAGGTCAGGCCGGTGATCGGCAAATAATCGAATGTCGGGCGGATGCGGCGCAACGCCGCCATCCGCCAGCTACATCTGCCTGAACAAATCCACGTAATTCCGGCTCACCACCAGCTGCTCGTCGCGCCCCTTCAGCTGCACCATCAAGCGCCCGCGAAAATCCTGCCGCGTCCCCGCCACATGCCGGGCCGCGACGATCACGCTGCGGTGTATCTGCCAGAATTGCCGCTCGTCGAGCTGCTCGCGCAATTTGCTGATCGGCGTGCGGATCAAACTCTCGCCATCGGCCAGGAACACGCTCGTATATTTGTCATTGCTCTGGAAGTAAATCACCTCGTCGATCGAGATCAAACGGGTCTGATCGCCCTGCGAGGCGCGTATCCACTGCAACGGCTCCGCAGCCGCAACGGGAGCCGCCACCGCTCCGCCCAGCTGCGCCAACAAGGCCTGCAACGCGGCCGCCGTCACCCCGCCCGCCGCCGCAGGCGCGTGCCCGGCTTCGCGCCGCGCCTGCAACGCGGCCTTCAACTTCCCCACCGTCTTCGCCAACCGATCCAGGCCGGCCGGCTTCAACAAATAATCCACCGCCGAATGCTCGAAAGCCTCCACCGCGTACTGGTCGAAAGCGGTGACGAACACGATGTGCGGCGGCTTCGGCCCCTCCACCAGCCGCGCCGCCACGTCCAGTCCCGTCATGCCCGGCATGCGGATATCCAGGAACACCACATCGGGCGCCTGCTCGTCGATCAGGCGCAGCGCATCGAGTCCGTTGGCCGCCTTGGCGACCACCCGCAGTTCCGGCCACACGGTGTTGAGCTGTCCCTCCAGGTAATCGCGCAGGTGCGCCTCGTCGTCGGCTATCAGGGCGTGGAAGGTATCGATGTCGGACTCGCGTTCAAAGGCAGCATCAGGCGCACCGTCATGCCGCTGGGTTGATTTTCCAGTAATTCTACCCGAGCCGCGCCGCCGTACAAACTGGCCAGGCGCTCGCGCAGATTGCTCAGGCCCACGCCGCCGCCGGGCTTCTTCGCCGCCCCTTGGCCGGCCAGGCCGGCGCCGGTGTCGCTGACCTCCACGCACACGCGATCGCCCAGCACGCGCGCGCCGATGACGATTTCGCCGCCCTCCACCTTCGGCTCCAGGCCGTGGGTGATCGCGTTCTCCACCACGGGCTGCAGCAGCATCGGGGCGATCGCGAAGCCGCGCAGGTCATCCGGCACGTCGATGCGGTAGCGCAGCCGCTCGCCCATGCGTACCGCCAGCACATCCAGGTAGGCCGCCAGCAGGGCCGCCTCGCTGGCCAACGTCGCCTGGTCGCCGCGGCTGGCCGCCAGGCTGGCGCGCAGATAGTCGATGAAGCGTTCCAGCATATGCTGCGCCTTGGCCGGCTGGGTGCCGATCAGGCCGACCACGTTGGCCAGCGTGTTGTACAAAAAGTGCGGCTCGATCTGCGCCTGCAACGCGCGCAGGCGCGCCTCCGCCAGCAGCCGCTGGCTCGACGCGATCAATGCGTTGTCGCGCGCCGCCGCCATCGCCTGCTGCATCCGCCGCTCCCCGCTGCGATGAACCAGGTACATGAATCCGGCGACCAGCACGCCCGTCGCCAGCGAATACACCCATACGCCGCGCTGGCCCAGCACCAGCAGAGGATTGGCTCTGTTCATCAGCACATTGCCCAGCCCTATGCCGACCGGCACGCTGAACGACATCAGCGCGACGTAGAACAGCATGCGCCGCGCACCGCGCAGGCGCGCCACCCAGCCGTCGAGCGAGCGGTTCAGCGCAAACATACCGCCATACACCAGCCCACCGATCAAGTTCGAGATGATCAGCGTCGTCGGAAAATCGCTGCGCAGCCTCTGGACGCTCGCGCCGCCGGCCATGTCGATCACCGTCAGCGCCAGCGCCACCGCACAGCTGAAGATGACGGTGTAGACAACGTTGCGGGGCACCGAATGCGGCCAGCGCCGGAAAAACGGGATGACTTCGAGCGGATGCGCGATCGGCGGCGGTTTGGCGCCCGGGATGGTGTCGTGGATAGTATTCATGTCGGCAGAAAGTTACCATGAAAGCAAACCGGCGCGCGATAAGACAATCGCGCGAGCGCCCTTGGACCGGCCTTGATGTTGTGCGCATCGAACACCGTCAGCACCGTCTGGCCGCGCCGCGTGTCCTGCGCCACGCCGACCAGATAGCCGTCGGTCTCCGAACGCGCCCCGCGCCGGGGCACCAGCACGTGCTCCTCCACCTGCCAGCCGGCGCCGAAAGCATAGCTATCGGCCTTGCCGCTGTCGGTGTCGATCAGATTGACGGTATTGAGGATCAGATCCTTGCCGACGCCGTCGGCGCCGAGCACCGCCAGCCGGCGGTGGCGCGCCGACACCACCTGCGGCGCCACGCGCGGGAACTCGCTGACGCCGAACAGCCGCGCCTCGCGCGCCTGGCCGGTGGCGTAGTCCAGGGTGATCTGCACCGTGGCGCTGCGTCCCGCGCCGTATTCTCGCATGTCGCCGCGCATCGGCAGCGCGGGATCGGGCAGGACGTCGCCTTCGTGCAGCACCGCGTCCAGACGCGTGCAGGCGCCGTCCTCGAACGCGTTCCCGAGGTGGAAGACGGAGCGCGCGGGCAGTTCGAACACCCGGCGCAGTTCCAGCGTATTCTTGTCGATGACGACCGCGCGCAGCGGCCGCGCAGCGCCGTCCCATTGCATGCGTTCGGCCAGACTGAGACCGGCATCGGCGCGCATGGCGTACGGCGGCACCAGGAAGATCAGGTGGCGGCCGCTGACGACGAAGTCGTGCACCATGTTCAGGCGCGGCACCGGCACCATGGCGGTGCGGGTCACCTCGCCGGCGGCGTTCAGGCGATAGATCACCAACTGGTCGCCGCCGGGCGGATTGCCGAAGTTCCACAGGCCGCCATCAGGGTCGATTTTGGGATGGGCGGAAAAAGGCATGGCTTTCAGGTCGGCGCGCCAGGTCTTGGCGCCACGCGTGGCCAGCGTCTCCGGATCGAGTTCGATCGCCGAGCCGCCCTCCCACAGCGCGTACACGGCGCCATTGAACGGCAGCAGATTGGTGTTGGCGACGTTGACGCTGTCGTTGTTCTTCACCGCGCGGCGCGCGATCGCAGTGCCGAAGGCCGGATACAGGAAGCGGCCCGCCTTGTTCTCCTCGTCGAATTTTTTCGTCAACACGAAACGGCCGCGATGAGCGACCTTGCCGCCACCGACTTGCCAGCGCTGGGCAAAGCCGTCGCCGTCGAACCAATGGTGATAGCGCTCGCCGCCCAACTCGAAGCGTCCCGGCCCGTTGCGGTAAAACACGCCGTTCAGGTCCGCCGGCATGCTGCCCGCAACCTGCGCCACGCCCGCCTGTTCGCCGCCGGTATCGGCGTACACGGACAGACGCGGATTGCGCTCAAGCGCCTGATGGAAGCGGCGCGAGGTCTCGCTGTCGGCAAAGGCCGGCCCGGTGGACGCACCCAGGGCGGCAAGGCCGATGCCACGGGAAAGAAACTGGCGGCGTTGGTTCATCATCTCCCCCTCTCAGCGCAGGGTGACGCTGACGGCGGCCCCGCCGGCGGCCACCTGGAAGCGCGCATCCTCGTAGCTCGGCGCGCTGCGATTGCCCATGGCGTTGTTGCTGAAGGCGTAGTCCTCGACCGGCATGCCGACCGCGTTCAAATCGAGCTTGCCGTTGCCGTTGGCGTCGTGATAGACCGCGAACGCGTAGTCGCCGGCCGGCAGTTCCTTGAACGCCAGCGTGACGGCGCCGGTCGACGCGGGAGCCATCCGCGCCAAGTACGGCTTGCCGCGAAAAGTCTCGGCGGCGTTATACAAGGCGACCATCAACCGGCCATCGGCGCTGGCCACGCCTTCGACCGTGATCGTGAGGTCGGCCGCGCTGGCGCCGGCGTTGACGCCTGCCGCGGCGAAGAGGAAGGCAAGGAAGGCTGTAGCGGTCTGGTATGTCATGGCGGGCTCCGGCGGTTGTGGTGGATGAAACAGGCGTCCACTGTAGCCAGGCGCGGTCCCTGCCGGCGGCCGATGCGACGAACGGCGCGCCAACGGCGCGAAATGCACGCCGCCGGCGCCAAATGTATGAACACGGCGCAAAGCCCGGCGCAAATACGATATAGTGGCCGGGTGCCACTCGAATAATTCAAAACATGCTGCCATGCGCGTAGGTCACGATACGGATTCCCCGGCCGCCTCCAAGCGCTCCCTGGTCTCCGCCTGGATCGGGGACGCCGGCGCCCGCAAGGCGCCAAAGCTGCTGGCCGGGCCGATGCATCTGGCGGCGCTGGCGCTTTGCTATGCACTGGTGGCCCGCGCCAGCCTGCTGCTGGCGTTCGCCAACACCAACGCCACGCCCGTATGGCCGCCGTCCGGCATCGCCTTCGCCGCCATCCTGTTGATCGGATACCGCGCCTGGCCGGCTATCATGCTGGGAGCCTTCGCCGCCAACCTCGCCACCTTCCACGCCAACGGCCTGCCGCTGGGCGGCGCCGTGGCGCTGGCCTCTGGCGCCATCGCCGCCGGCAACACCCTCGAGGCGCTGGCCGGGACCTGGCTGATACGCCGCTACGCCGACGTCACGCAGCCGGTAGGCCAGTTGCAGAACGTCTACAAGTTCGCGCTGGTCGCCATGGTCATGTGCCTGGTGAGCTCCGGCATCGGCGCCACCACCCTTTTGCTGTCCGGCCTGGCCAGCGCCGACACCTACGCCACCGTCCTGCTGACCTGGTGGGTCGGCGACACCGCCGGCGTGCTGCTGGTGACGCCGGCGATCATTGTCTGGTCGCTGGGCAGCCCGCGGGACTGGAACTGGCGCGGCGCGCTGGAGATTGCGCTGTCCCTGGCGGCGTTGCTGGCGCTGACCGCCGCGGTCTTCTTGCGCGCCTATTCGCCCGACGACCATCTTGGATGGCTGCCGTATCTGTTCGTGCTGTGCGTAGCCTGGGCGTCGTACCGCCACGGCCTGCGCGGCGCCAGCGCCGTCTGCCTGTGCGCCGCCGCCGGCGCCGTGCCGGGCACCGTCAACGGCCTCGGTCCGTTCGCCGCCGGGACCCTCAACGACGCGCTGATCTCGCTCGACAGCTTCATCGTGCTGTGCTGCCTGATCGGCCTGGTGCTGAGCGCCGACGCCAGCGAACGACAACGGCTGCAAACGACCGTCAAGGAACACGGCGCCGCGCAATGGGGCACCTTGCTGGTCGGCGTGGGCCTGACGGTGCTGGTGTGGCACCTGGTGGCGGTGGACACCGAACGGCGCGCGCGCGAACGGTTCGACGCGGAGGCCGAGGAGATCGCACAGCGCATCGTCCAGCGTATGACCCTGTACGAATCGGGCCTGCGCGGCGCCCAGGCGCTGTTCAAGGCCGAGCCGGAGCCGACGCGCGCGCAGTGGCGCGAGTTCGCCGCCGGCCTTGACCTGGCAAGCAACTTCCCCGGCGTGATGGGACTGGGCTACGCGGTTTTCCTGCGCCACGACCAGCGCGCCGGGTTGGAGCGCCAGGTGCGCCAGGAAGGCTATCCGGATTTCCGCATTTGGTCGCTGGATCCGTTGTCGCGCGATGCGGCGGAGGCCGCGCAGCCGCCGCCTTCGTCGGCGCCGGTCTACTATCTTGAGCCGTTCGACGAGCGCAATCGTCGCGCCTTCGGCTACGACATGTTCTCCGAACCGATCCGCAAGGTCGCGATGCGCAATGCCGCGCGATCGGGCATGCCGGCGCTCAGCGCCAAAGTGGAGCTGGTCCAGAGCGCCCGGGCCGGACACCAGCCGGGCTTCCTGATGTACTTCCCGGTCTACCGCAAACAGGCGGGATTGCCGGCCGGCGCGACGCCGCAGCAGCGCATGGCGGCCTTGCAAGGCTATGCCTACAGCCCGATCCTGGCGGAGGAATTGATGCGCGATCTGCTCGTCGCGGGCGGCCAGGCCGACAACCACGCCGGCACGCACGCGATCCGGCTGGAGATCTTCGACGGCGACGAGACCGACGCCAGGGCACGGCTGTACGCCAGCGCCGCCGACCGCACGGAGAACGACCGCCTGCACTATCCGAATCCGTTCGCGCGCGAGATGCCGCTCGAACTGCTCCAGCATCGCTGGACCTTGCGTTTCACGTCGCTGCCGGCCTTCGAGCGCTCCATCGACCGTCAGAAATCGCACATCGTGCTGCTGGCCGGCGTCATTATCAGCCTGCTGTTCTTCGGCGTGGTGCGGGCGCTGACCGCGCGCCACGTCTATGCCACCGCGCTGGCGCGGCAAATGACCGGCGCGCTGCGCGAGTCGGAACGCTCGCTGATCGCCGCGCGCGACCTGGCCGAAGCGGCCAGCCGCGCCAAGACCGAGTTCGTCGCCAACATGAGCCATGAGATCCGCACCCCGCTCAACGCCGTGCTGGGCATGACACATTTGTTGAACAACACCCCGCTCTCGCCGGCCCAGCAAAAGTACCTCGAGATGATACGCAGCTCGGGCAACTCGCTGCTCGGCATCCTCAACGACGTGCTGGACTTCTCCAAGATCGAGGCGGGCCGCATGGAACTGGCGCCCGCGCCCTTCCAGCTTGGCGCCGTGCTGGAGACGCTGGCCAATATCATGACCGTCAACGGCGGCGAAAAGGACCTGGAGCTGGCGATCGGCATCGAGCCCGGCGTGCCGCAGGCGCTGGTCGGCGATGGTCACAGGCTGCAGCAGGTACTCGTCAACCTGGTCGGCAACGCCATCAAGTTCACCGAAAAAGGCTCGGTGGCCGTGCTGGTGGAACTGGTGGCCGCCGCACCCGGCGCGCCAGGCGGGGAGCAGGCCCCGGCGGACGCCCGGGCCGCGCTGCTGCGCTTCACCGTCAGCGACAGCGGCATCGGCATCCAGGCCGACAGCCTGGCGCAATTGTTCGCGCCCTTCTCCCAGGCCGACGCCTCGATGACGCGCCGCTTCGGCGGCACCGGCCTGGGACTGGCGATCTCGCGCCGCATCGCCGCCTTGATGGGCGGGGCCATCGAGGTGCGCAGCACGCCGGGCGTGGGCAGTGAATTCATGCTGACGGTGCCGATGCTGCGCGCCGACGCGCCCACCGACGACGATGCTGCCGGCCTGCCGCCGCTACACCTGCTGGTGGTCGACGACGATCCGCTCAGCGCCCGCTATGTGTACAAAACCATCCGCGCGCTAGGTTGGCGCTGCGACTGCGCAGGTTCCGGCGAGCAGGCGCTGGAGGTGCTGCGCGGGTCGGGCGGCCGTTATGGCGCCGTGCTGGTGGACTGGAACATGCCCGGCCTGGACGGCGTGGCGACCATGGAGGCCATACGCGCCGCCGGCCCTGGCGCCCCGCCCATCGTCCTGATGGTCAGCGCCTTCGGCCAGGGCAAGCTGCTGGACACCGGCGGCGCGCAAAGCGCCGACGCGGTGCTGCTCAAACCTGTCACCGGCCAGCGCCTGCAAGATAGCGTGCGGCTGGCGCGCACCGCGCGCGACGCGTCGGCGGCGAGTCAAAAAAATTCGGAAAATGGCGGCGATCCGGCGGTCGCGGACTCCGCGCCCGCCACGGAAGCGCAATCGCCCGCGTCCGGGCCGCCTCCCGGCTTGCGCGTCGACGGCGTGCGCATCCTGCTGGTGGAGGACAATCCGATCAATCAGCTGGTCGCCCGGAGCATGCTCGATTACGCCGGGGCCACCATCGATTCGGTCGACAACGGCCGCGCGGCGGTCGACCTGCTGCGCACCGAATCGCACCGCTACGATCTGGTGCTGATGGACGTGCAGATGCCGGAAATGGACGGCTTCGAGGCGACCCGGTTGATACGCTCGGAATTGGCGCTGACGCTGCCCGTGCTGGCGATGACGGCCGGCGTGATGGCCTCGGAACGCGAACAATGCATCGCGTCCGGCATGAACGACTTCATCGCCAAGCCGATCGACGTTGAGGACATGCTGCGCGCCATCCTGCGCAACCTGCCAGCGACACCGCACGCCGACGGCCGCTGAACCCGGGCCTCCCTCACGGAAAGTGTGTCATGGCCGCGCCCGCTTACAGCCGTAAACCCTCCCGAAAAATCGCAGACATGGCTTAGGCAAGCTTGCCGTTTGAGCCACTTGATAGCGGTCCCATATCGAAAGTCGTTGCCCCATCACAACGGAATTGTGACATTTTCGTATAAATTTGACCCGCATCAACACCTTCCGGGCCACACTAAATAAGGCGAAGCAGACAAACATAGCGCCATTACATAACCACCGGAGGGTACACGATGAAACAAACAAGGCTTGCAAACCGCACTTTAGCTCGCAACCCAGTTTTTAATCCCGCGATGAAATCGCTGATGGCGCTGGCCATCCTTGGCGCTTTTTGCGCGACGGCCTACGCACAGGACAGCCTGCCGATCACCATCAGCGGTTTCGGCACCGGCGCGGTGACGCGGACCGATACCGATGACGCGGAGTTTTCACGCCTCAACCAGGCCAGCGGCGCGCGCAAGGACTGGCGCACCGGCGTCGATTCCAACCTTGGACTGCAGGTCACCGGCAAACTGAGCGACACCATCTCCTTCACCGCGCAAGGCCTGGTGCGCAAATACGGCGACGAGGACAGCTACGGCGCCGAATTGACCTGGGCCTTCGCCAAGATCAAGCTGAGCGACGACTTTTCCGTGCGCCTGGGCCGCGTCGGCCTGCCCGTCTATATGATCTCGGACGTGCGCAACGTCGGCTACGCCAACACCATGCTTCGCCCGCCGACCGAGGTGTATCGCCAGGTGCCATTCGACAGCGCCGACGGCGGCGACATCACCTACCAGCACGCGTTCGGCGACAGCACCGTGACCGCGCAGTTCGGGATCGGCAGGGCCAACGTGCGCCTGAACGACGGCGTGCAAGTGGACTTCAAGCCGGCCATGGCGGCGCAGGTGCTGCTTGAAAACGGGCCGTTCACCTACCGGCTTGGCCACTCGCGCACCAAGTTGACCATCAACGACAGCCCGAACGTGCAAACGCTCACCACCGCCTTCACGGCGCTGAAAATGACCGGCATCCTGGCGCAGATCCCGTCGCGCGACGTCACGGGCACCTTCAACTCGGCCGGCATCAGCATGGACTACCACAACATCATCGGCATGGCCGAATATGCCAAGCGCAAGACCGACACCCGCCTGGTGCACGACACCACATCCTGGTATGTGATGCTGGGCTACCGCTGGGGAAAATTCGTGCCGTTCGTGATGCACGGGGACGTGAAGCAGGACAGCATCCGCAGCTTCGCGACGCTGCCGACCACCGGTCCGCTGGCGCCGCTGGCGGCCGGCGCGAACAGCGCGCTCAAGGCGGGCCTGCAATCGAGCACCGCGATCGGCTTGCGCTGGGACTTCTACAAGTCGGCGGCGTTCAAGGTGCAGATGGACCGTGTCAAGACGCGTGACGGCAACGGCTACTTCCTCGCCCCCAAGCCCGGCTTTGCCGGCAGCACGGTGAATGTCTACGCCGCCGCCATCGATTTCGTCTTCTAAGGAGAACCACATGAAAACGACTATCGGCAAGCTGCTGCTGGCGGCGGGTGTCTGCGCGTTCGCCGCGCCTTCGTTCGCGGCGGAGATCGTGGTCATCGTCAGCCCGAAGAACCCCGCCACGCGCATGTTCAGCGAACAGGCCGGCCAGTTCTTCCTCGGGAAATCGACCTTGTTCACGCCCGTCGAACACACGGACGGCGCGCTGCGCAACGAGTTCTATAAAAAGGTGCTGGACAAGGATGCGACCCAGGTCAAGGCCATCTGGTCCAAGCTGGTCTTCACCGGCAAGGCCAGCGCGCCGAAGGAATACGCCTCCAGCGCCGAGGTGAAAAAGGCGGTGGCGGCCGATCCGACCGCCATCGGCTACATCGAGAAAGCGCAGGTCGACGACACGGTCAAGGTGATCCTCACCGTGCAGTAACGAAATGCGCTGAAAGATGTGCGATACGACGCCCGGCCGCAGCACAAAACGCGCGCCGGGCGTTTTTTCATCCCTCGACCACGATCGCCGGCCGCAGCCGCTTGCGCGACGCCCGCGCGTGCGGCACCCAGGCGTGGGTTTGCCAGCGGTGCCACATGATCAAGCCGCGTATCCATTCGTCGGCGACATAGGCGATCCACACGCCGACCAGGCCCCAGCCCAGCACCACGCCCAGCACCCAGCTGCCGCCGGCCAGTACCAGCAACATCGACAAGGCGCCCGCCATCACCGGAAAACGGGCGTCGCCGGCCGCGCGCAGCGCGTTGATCACCACCAGGTTGAAGGTGCGGCCCGGCTCCAGCAGCACCGTGATCCACAGTAGCGTGATGCCGGCGTCGACGATCTGCTGGTCCTGCGTGAACCAGCCTAGCAGCCAGCGGCCGCCCAGCGCGGCGGCGGCGGCGATCACCACGCACGCCACCAGGCCGATCTTCAGCGCGCGCCGCACCACGGCGTGCGCCTCGCGCAGGTCGCCCGCGCCGATCAGGTAACCGACCACGATTTCCACCGCCAGGCCGGTGGCGATACTGAACATCATCACCCCGCCCATCAACTGCAGCACGTAGGCCTGGGTCGCCAGCGAGGTGGCGCCCAGTTGCGCCGCCGTCGCCACGCTGAACATGAAGGCCAGGCGGTAGGCGATGTTCTCGGCCGCACCGGGCAGGCCGATATGCAGCACCGCCGCCAATTCGCGGCGCGGCAGGCGCCACCAGTCGCTGCGCACCAGGGTGACGCCGAGATGAATGCGCCACAGCCACAGATGCAGGGCCAGGCCGATGGCGCGGCTGACCGCCAGCGCCACCGCGAAGCCGGGCAGGCCCATGGCGGGCAGCGGCCCCCAGCCGTACATCAGCGGGATGGCCAGCGCCAGGTGGCTGACGTGCATGGCGATCAGCACCAGCAGCGTGTCGCGGGTGCGCAAATGGGCGCGCATCACGCTGGCCATCGAGGCGTTCCAGGCGTCGAACAGCAGCGACGGCGCTAGCGCCATCAACAGCGGCGCGGCCAGCGGGAATACCTCGGGTGGCGCGTTGAGCAGATGCAGCAGCCCGTTGGCGCCGGCCAGCGCGGCCAGCGCGGCGACCGCGCCGAGCCAGGTGCTGGCGCCGACCACCGCGCGCGCGACCTTGTCGGCGGCGTCACGCTGGCCGCCGCCGAGGTTTTGCGTGACGACCACGCTGACGCCGGCGCCGATGATGCGAAACAGGATGAACAAGGTGGCCGAGACCTGGCTGGCGATCGCGAAGGCGCCGCCGGCGGCGTCCGAGATGCGCGAGGCCAGCGCGGTGCCGACCACGCCGGCGCCTATCGCCAATCCCAGTTCGACCAGCAGCGGCCACGCCAGATTGAACATGGGCGGGGTGCCGGAGGGGGATTTGAGAGCGGACATGGGGAGTTCGGGATAGTTAGTAGTGCTGAGCTCCGTTAGTTTACAGCAATATCGGTCGGTGCATGGGCCGCCGCGACGCATGCATGGCGGATTACGCTGCGCTCAAGTCACTCCTGAAGGAGTGACGCTCGTTCGTTGGGCCCAAGGCGGATTGGCGGGCTTGTCCCGCTAATCCGCCCTACGTGGATCCGATGGACGCTGGATTTCGTTGGCATTGGTGACTTTGGCGCGGCGGCGTCGATCTTGAAGGAGCCGACCAGTTGCGCCAGCTCCTTCGCCTGCGCTTGCATCGCCGCCGCCGCCGCTGCCGCCTCCTCGACCAGCGCGGCGTTCTGCTGCGTGACGCCGTCCATCTCGCCGATGGCGGTCGTCACCTGGCCGATGCCGTGCTCCTGCTCGGCGCTGGCGCTGCTGATCGAGGCCATGATGGCGGTGACCTTGCGCACGCTCAGCACGATGTCGTCCATCGTCGCGCCGGCGTCTTCGGCAAGCGCGCTGCCGCTGGCGATTTGGTCGGCCGAGTCGTTGATCAGTTGTTTGATCTGCTTGGCCGCCGCCGCCGAACGCTGCGCCAGATTGCGCACTTCGGAAGCGACCACCGCGAAGCCGCGACCCTGCTCACCCGCGCGCGCCGCTTCGACGGCGGCGTTCAAGGCCAGGATATTGGTCTGGAAGGCGATGCTGTCGATCACGCCGGTGATGTCGACGATCTTGTGCGCGTAGTCGTTGATCGAGGCCATCGTCCGCACCACCTCCGACACCACCTTGCCGCCCTTTTCCGCGACCTCCGACGCCGACAAGGCCAGCGCGTTGGCCTGGCGCGCGTTGCCGCTG
This sequence comes from Duganella sp. AC237, assembly GCF_979254035.1. Taxonomy (NCBI): domain Bacteria; kingdom Pseudomonadati; phylum Pseudomonadota; class Betaproteobacteria; order Burkholderiales; family Oxalobacteraceae; genus Duganella; species Duganella sp. AC237. Next base: position 3,650,106 of record NZ_CEEDEW010000003.1, read on the forward strand.
TTTTCGCGCACCGCCGACGTCAGTTGCACCATCGCCGACGCGGTCTCCTGCAGCGCCCCGGCCTGATGCTCGGTGCGGCGCGACAGATCCATATTGCCGTTGGCGATTTCGCGCGAGGCCGAATCGATCGCCACCGCACCGTCGCGCACCCGGCCGACGGTGTCGGCCAAGCGGCCCGTCATGTGGCTCAGCGCGTCGAACAGCTGGCCGATCTCGTCGCCGCGTCCATGCTCGATGAACACGTGCAGTTGGCCGGCCGCCACCTGTTCGGCCAGCGCCACCGCGCGTGTCAGCGGACGCACGATACTGCGGGTCAGCATCAGCGCCAGCACCGCGCCCAGCGCCAGGGTCGCCAGTCCTAGCCCGATCAGCAGCGCGCGGCTGCTTCGATACTGGCTGGCCGACAGCGCGGCCATCGTCCTGGCCTCCTGCGTTTGATACGCCAGCAGTTTTTGCAGCGCGCCGGTATAGGCGCCAAAGGCGCCGGCCAGGCGGGTGTCGAGCAAGTCGCTCACTTCCTGTATCCGTCCGCTGTCCTTCAATTTGAACAAGTCGGCGCGCAAGGCCAGATACGCGGCGCGCCTGGCGCCGACGGCCAGCAGCAGATCACGCTCCACGCCGTCGGCCGGCATCGCGGCCAGTTGGCGATCCATGCCCGTCGCCACCTTCTCGCCGGCGACCAGTTGCGCTTGGAAGATGTCGCCCACTTCGAGGCTGTCGCTGCGGGCGATGGAGATCGCCCGCAGGCCATTGAGCTCGGCCACGCCGAGCAGCTCGGATGTCAACTGCTGCTTGGCCAGCTTTTCATCGACCAGATTGGACGCGGTGTCGTTGGCGGACTGCAGGCGCCACAGCGACACGGCGGACATGCAGGCCATCGCCAACAGCAGCATGGCGAACGACGCCAGCACGCGCGCGCCGGTTTTCAATTGAGGGAGTTTCATCGCGACAGTTCTTCCGAGTAATTAATGTTATAACACCGACATTAATCACTATACGCGACGAATATGACGCCACAATTACCGTGAGGCAATTTTATGCGACGGGCGTGAGGAGTGCGCGTCCCTCGAAGTGGGCAACCAGATTATCCACCACCAGCTGCCCCATCGCGTGGCGGGTCTCCACCGTCAGGCTGCCCACGTGCGGCGCCAGCACCACGTTATCGAGCTCGCGCAGCGCGGCCGGAACGCGTGGCTCGTCGTCGAACACGTCGAGCGCCGCCATCCCCAGCGCGCCATCGCGCAGCGCCGCGATCAACGCCTGCTGGTCGACCAGCGAACCGCGCGCGATATTGACCAGGGTTCCCTCCGGCCCCAGCGCCGCCAGCACCTGCGCGTCCACCGCATGCCGCGTCGCCACGCCGCCCGGCGCACACACCACAAGATAGTCGCTGGCCCGCGCCAGCTCCAGCAGGGAGGCGCTGCGCTCCTGCGCCACGCCGGCGATCGCGCGCGGCTGGAAATACAGCGCGCGCATGCCGAACGCCTCGGCCCGCGCCGCCACCGCCTGGCCGATGCGGCCGAAACCGAACACGCCGCAGACCTTGCCGCGCAGGGCGCGCGTGGGCGCCAGCGGCTGCCCCGCCTCCCAGGCGCCGCTGCGCACGTAGCGGTCCAGCGCGGGCAGGCGCCGCGCCGCCGCCAGCAACAACGTCAGCGCCAGATCGGCCACGTCGTCGGTCAGCACGCCGGGCGTGTTGGTGACGGCAATGCCGCGCGCGCGCGTCGCCTCCAGCGCCACGGCGTCGGTGCCGATGCCGTTGACGGCGACGATTTCCAGCGCCGGCAGCTGGTCCAGCAGCGCCGGGCCGACGCCGATGGTGCCGGTGGTCAGCAGGCCGCGCACGCCGGCGGCCACGCTGCGGATATATTCCGGCTGCAGCTCGCGCGGCTGGCGCCAGGCGTGGTGGCATTCGAAGTGGGCGTCCAGTTGTTCCATGACGGCGGCCGACGGGCTGGCGGCCAGCACCAGGAGTTGAGGTTTCATGCGGGGGTTCCTTGTAAAGTGATGCTCACGGCGTGCTCACGGCGATTGTACAAGCGGGCGCGAATTCGCGCCGCAAGCATGGACTTTCGGCCTGCTATTCCGTATGCTGATAATCACTTGCCGGGAGAGTGCCCTGATTTGAACGTCCACGCCCTATCACTGCATGCCTGTATCGCCGCCCTTTTCCGGCTTGTTCGACTTGTTCGGCTGGTTCGGCTATGCCGTGTCGTCCCGCTGTCCCGTGTCGCCTTCGCGCCGGCGGCATGCGTATGCCTTCTGGCCGGCGCCATGCTGTCCGGCCCCGCCAGAGCCGGCGCCGAGCGCTGGGACAAACTGGCCACCCCGCTGTTCGAACATCTCGGCCTCGAACAAGGCTTGCCGCATCCGGTCGGCATGGCGCTGGCGCAGGATGGCGACGGCTATATCTGGATCGGCACGCAGAGCGGCCTGGCGCGCTGGGACGGTTACCGCGTGCGCAGCTTCCACCACAACGCCGGCGACCCGACCAGCCTTCCCGGCGATTTCATTCAAACGCTGCACGTCGACGCGCGCGGGCGCCTGTGGGTCGGCACCGCCACCGCCGGCCTGGCGATGTACGACAATCGCAAGGAGCATTTCGTCCGCTTCAACGAGGAGTTGGGCCAGGGCCTGGTCAGCGCGATCGCCAGCGACGCCAAGGGCAATCTCTGGATCGGCACACCCGCCGGCCTTAAATTCTATGACGCCATCGCCGGCACGGTGACCAGCCATACCCGCGAAACGGCGCCCGGCCTGCCGGACAACCAGGTCCGCGCGCTGCTGGTGGACCGCGCCGGCAACCTGTGGATCGGCACCGGCACCGGGCTGGCGCGGATGAAACCCGGCGGCGCCATCACCGCTATCCCGGTCGGCGCCGCCGGCCAGGGTGGCTGGAGCGACACCGTCATGGCCCTGGGTGAAAACAGCCGGGGGGAGATCGCCTTCGGCACCCTCAAAAGCGGCGTCGGCACGGTCGATCCGCTAGCCGACCGCGGCCGTCTGCTTGCGCTCAAAGGCGTCAAGGACATGGAATCGAACATGGTGCTGTCGGTCGCGGAGAGCACGCCGGGCAACTGGTGGGCCGGCACCTATGGCGGCGGCATCGTCGAGTACCACGCCGCCACCGGCCGCGCCAACCGCATACTGCACCAGCCGGCCGTTCCGCTCAGCCTCAGTAACGACCGCACCGCCGCATTGCTGCGCGACCGCAGCGGCATGCTCTGGGTCAGCACGGAGCGCGGCGTCGACATCCACGATCCGCACAGCGAGAGCATCGACTCGGTGTTCGGCGGCGAGGGCAAGCTGGAGGCGGCGGTCACCGCGCTGATGACCGACAGCCGCCGCGAGGTATGGATCGCGCTGGCCGACCAGGGCATCGACATCGTGGCCACCGACGGCGCGCGGCGCGCGGCGCTGCGGCCCGACCCGCACCAGCCGGAAACGGCGCTGCCCAACCGCGTTGTGCTGGCGCTGGCCGAGGCCGAGCCGGGCGAAGCCTGGATCGGCACCCAGCTCGGTTTGTACCGCACCCGGGACGGCGGCCGCGCCGTCAGGCGTGTCGCGCTGCCGCAGGAGAATCGATATCCGCGCATCGGCACCATCCTCAAACGCGACGGCCAGCTCTGGCTGGGCACTTTCGACGGGCTGCTGCGCTACGATGTCGCCGCCGGCACTGTCAAGCGCTACGCCCAGGGCGCGCCGGAAGCCGGCGGCTTGACCGACAACCGTATCCACGCGGTGGTCCCCGACGGCGACGGCGCGCTGTGGATCGCCACCCGCAACGGCCTCAATCGACTCGATCCGGGGAGCGGCAATATAGAGCAGATCCACGCCGCGCCGGCCCTGCCCACAGCGCTCTCGGAGGCCGTCATCAGTTCCCTGGTGATCGACGGCCGCGGCAGGCTGTGGGTGGGCACCTACGGCGGCGGCATCTGCGTGATGACGGGCCGCGACGCCAGGGGCACGCCGGTGTTTCAGCGCGTCGGCGTCGCCGAGGGGCTGTCGACCGGTACCATCATGGCGTTGCAGTCGGACCCCGCCGGCCGCATCTGGGCCGCCACCTCCGACAGCATCGCCGTGGTCGACGCCACCACGCTCAAGGCGCGCGCGCTGGCCCGCGCCGACGGCCTGGCGTTCCGCACCTTCTTCATCGGCGCCAGCACCGTCACCAACGAGCGCGAGCTGCTGTTCGGCGCCACCTCCGGCATGGCGGTGGTGTACAGCGGGCGCCTGAACGACTGGGGCTACCGTCCGCCGCTGGTGATCAGCGCCGTGCGGGTCGACCAGCGCGCGCTGACGCCGGAGCAGCTCAGCGCGCCCGAGGGGCCGACCCTCACCTTGACGCCGGACACCCAGAGCTTCGAGGTCGAACTGGCGGCGCTGGACTACTCCGCGCCGCAGCGCAACCGCTACGCCTACCTGCTGGAAGGCTTCGACCGCCGCTGGACCGAGGCCGACGCCAGCCGCCGCGTGGCCAGCTACAACAGGCTGCCGCCGGGCGCCTACCGCCTGCGCCTGCGCGGCAGCAACCGCGAGGGCTTGTGGAATGTCGACGAGCTGTCGCTGCGGGTGGTGGTGCTGCCGGCCTGGCACCAGACCTGGTGGGCCAGGACCGGCTACCTGCTGGCCGCCGGCCTGCTGGCGTGGGCGCTGGTGCGCTGGCGCGTCCGGCAGCTGCACAACAAGGGCGAGGCGCTGCAGGCGCTGGTCTACTCGCGCACCCGGCATCTGGAAAAACTCAACGCCATCGTCAAATCGATCAACGAGCAGCTGGACTTCGACGCGCTGTTGCAGACCATCCTGCAGGAATCGACTGTCATCAAGGGCATCGATTCGGCACTTGCGCTGGTGCGCGAAGCCGGCACGGAGACACTGACGTTGCGCGCGGCCTGGGGCCGCATCGACGCCGCCGCCGACATCTACAGCATCGACCTGCGCCGGGCGGAGCTGCGCTACGCCCCGCCGGAATCCATGATCGCGCCGGACATCTTCGAAATCCACCATCCCAATTCGCTGCCGGGCGACGTCTGCGCGATGCTGGCGGTGCGCGTGGTGATCGACGGCCAGGTCGAGGGCTATCTGATTTTCGAGAACTACCAGTACCAGACCAGGTTCGAGGCGAGCGATCTCGATCTGCTCAAGGCGCTGAAGGAACCATTCGTGTCGGCCTACCAGAAGGCGCGGGCGCTGCGCATGATCGAGCAGGCGCGCGCCAACGCGGAGGCGGCCACCCGCGCCAAGAGCGAATTCCTGGCCAACATCAGCCACGAGATCCGCACGCCGATGAACGCCATCCTCGGCTTTGCCGGCCTGGGCACCCACCTCGACCTGCCACCGCAACCGCTGGACTACTTCCGCAAGATCGGCCGTGCCGGACAAAGCCTGCTCGAGATCATCAACGACGTGCTGGACTTCTCCAAGATCGAATCGGGCAAGCTGGAACTGGAGGCCCTGCCCTTCGACCTGCCCGACACGCTCAACCAGCTGGCCGACCTGTTCTCCTGGCGCGCCGCCGAACGGGGGCTGGAACTGGTGATCTGGTCGGCCCCGGACGTGCCGGCCAACCTGCTGGGCGATCCGCTGCGCCTGAGCCAGATCCTGGTCAACCTGGTCGGCAACGCGCTCAAATTCACCGCGCGCGGCCACATCGAGCTGCGGGTGGAACTGGACCCGAACATCGCCGCCGCCGACGTCGCCCCGGGCGCGTACGCGCTGCGCTTCACGGTCGAGGACAGCGGCCTTGGCATCAGCGGCGAACAGCAGGCGCGCCTGTTCCAGGCCTTCGCCCAGGCCGACGCCAGCACCACGCGGCTCTATGGCGGCACCGGACTGGGACTGGCGATCTCGCAGCAACTGGTGCGCAAGATGGGCGGCGTGATCGCGGTCGACAGCGAACCTGGCGTCGGCAGCAGCTTCAGTTTCACGGTGCAGCTGCACCCGGCCGCCGACCAGACCCCGCGCCTGCTGCCGCTGCCGGCGCAGGTGCTGGGCAAGCGCGTGCTGGTGGTCGACGACTGCGAAGCGGCGCGCCACATGCTCAAGATCCAGCTGGGCGGCCTCGGGCTGCGGACGCGCGCCGTGGCCTCGGGCGCGGCGGCGGTGGCCGCCCTGCAGCTGGAACCCTACGACATCCTGCTGATCGACGCCGACATGCCGGACCTGGACGGCATCGAAACGCTGCACCGCATCGGCGCCGACCCGGAACTGGCGCGCGTTCCGGCGATCCTCATGGTCACCGCCTACGCGCGCGAACACGATACCGACGCCGCCGCGCAAACCCGCCGCATGCCTTTCATCGACAAACCGGCCAATCCTTACCTGCTGCGCAGCGCGATCCTGACGGCGCTCGGGCTGGACGCCGGACAAGCCGCCGTCAAGGCGCCCGCGACGCCCTCGTTCGCGGTCCAACGCGTACGCGGCGCGCATGTGCTGGTGGTCGACGACAACAGCATCAACCAGCAGGTGGCGAGTGAAATTTTGCAGCGCGCCGGCGTCCGGGTCGATCTGGCCGCCAGTGGCGACGAGGCGGCGCGCATGGTCCAGGCGCGCCGCTACGATGCGGTGTTGATGGACATCCAGATGCCCGACATGGACGGCTACCAGGCCACGGCGCTGATCCGCGCCGACGAGCGCCACGCCGCGCTGCCGATCATCGCCATGACGGCGCACGCGGTGGCCGGCTACCGCGAGCGATGCCTGGACATGGACATGAACGATTACGTCACCAAGCCTATCGATCCCGACACGCTCTACGCGGTGCTGGCCACCTGGGTGCGGCACGACGCCGCGCGCGCGCCCGTGGACGAGCAGGAGACGACGCCGGCGCCGCGCGCGCAGGGCCTGGCGCCGGCGGCGCAGTCCAACGCGCGTCCGGGCATCGACATGCAGGCCGCGCTGGAGCGCCTGGGCGGCCACAGCGCGCTGCTGACGCGGCTTCTGGGCCTGTTCGCGCAGGATTTCGGCGCCACTTTGCAACACATTCATGATGCAATCGACGCCGGCGACCTGGCGCGGGCGGCCGAACTTGTGCACAAGATCCGTGGCGCGGCCGGAAACATTTCCGCGCCCGATCTGTTTGAGGCCGCCACGGCCCTGGAGCAACGTCTCAGAGAGCACGAGTCGGCATTACCGCAGTTATTGAGCGATTTCGAGCAGGCGTTCGAGATCGTCATGCACAGCGCGCGCGACGAGATCGCCAAACAATCTTCGGGCCCGCCGGCAGCCAGGGAAAACACCGGGCAAACCCACTAGCATGTTGCTATGTTGAAACCTCTTGAGGTCGGTCATGCTTTGTCCTAGCATGGACTTGCGTATTGATACGCGTCAACCCGCCCCCTCACATGAAAGGTGATGACATGGCCTCGCATTCCCCGCAAGATCTCGACCTGCTGCTGTCCAAACTGTCCGGCGACGACAGCTTCCGCCAGCGCTTCCTGAGCGACCCGCAGCTCGCGCTCGGTGGCCTGGGCATCCGCATCGACGCCGCCCAAATTCCGGCCATGCGCAGCCTGCCGTCCAGGGAGGTCATTGCCGCCAATCGCCACGCGATCAAAGGCAAACTTGAAAACGCCGCCGGTGCGATTCCATTCTTCCTGTCCGGCCAGCGCTGAACACCGGCCGCGCGCAGTCGAAACACCTGGGTCGACGCACCTCAGTCGAACTTCACCCGCGCGAGTGCTCCCTTATCGCCGCTGGCCCAAGCCGTCTTGCGGCCGGCGGCAAAGCTGATCGCGTCGAAACCGGCCACCGCTGCCGGATAGACCAACGGCGTCCACGTCTTGCCATCGTCCCGCGACACATCCGCGCCTGACGGCCCCACCGCCACCAGCGCGTTTTCGCCACCGTTCCCACCGCCGGGCACATATTTCACCGCCGAGCGGTAACCGGACAATCCCTTTTCGCGCACCAGCGACCAGCTCTTGCCGCCATCGCCGGTGAAGGCGACGTTGTTGACGGCCGCGCCCTCCCGCTTGTAGTCGCCGCCGACGATCACGCCATGCAGCGCGTCGCGGAAGGTGATGGAGAAGATGCCCGCCGACGCGCTGCTATCGAGCGGCGCCTGCACCACGCTCCAGGTCTTGCCGCGATCGCCGGTATGCAGCACCCGGCTGCCGGTGGCGATCCAGGCGTGGTCGCGGCCGACCATGGCGATATTGGAACCGCTGGCCGAGAACGATCCCTCGTTCGGCAACGCCGGCGGCAGCGCGGCGGCGGGAATCTTGTTCCATGTCGCGCCGCCGTCGGTGGTGCGCAGAATCTGAAAACGGCCATCGATCGAATCGCCGATCACCAGGCCGTTGTCGGCATCCCAAAACGTCATCGCGTCGAGGAAGCCTTTTTCATCGGGATTGACGTACTGCTGCGTCCAGGTGACGCCGGCGTCGGTGGTCTTGAAGATGCGCGAAGCGCTGGAAGGCCCAATGCTCAACAGGTAGGCGGTGTGGGCGTCGACGGCGTCGATATCGCGGAAGTCGAGCGGCGTGGCCTTGGCATCGACCGGCGGTGTCAGGCTGCGCCAGGTGGCGCCGCCATCGGCGGTACGCAGCACGGCATTGCCCGCGCCGCTGGCCCAGGCCACGTTGTCATCGACGGCGCTCACGCCGCGCAACCGGCCGGCGACACCGCTGGCCTGCTTGGTCCAGGTGACTGACGGCGCATCGGCAAACGCGCACCCGGCGAAAAAAACAATCGGCAGCAAAAAAAGAGTTTTCATGGGCGGAGGATGTCTAAGTGAACCGACATCATAACCACGTAGGGCGGATTAGCGAAGCGTAATCCGCCATGCATGCACCGTCCGCAACCACGCTGCGAATCACGGCTCGTAGCGCATCTCCACCGTATCCTGCGCGCCCGACGCCGCGCCGCACCCGCAAACCGCCACCACCATATCCTTCAACGGATCGAGCCCCAAGGCCCGCTCGATATCGACCTCGTTGACGGCAGCGGTCACAAAGGCCGGCATCCCCGCCTCGGTCGCCAGCAAATAAAACGTCTGCGACAGATGCCCCGCGTCCAGCAACAGCGCCCGATAAGCCTTGGCGTGATTGCGGTACTTCCAAAAATTGCGCTCCACGCGCGCCGCCAGCACCACCATCATCGGCGCATCGACAAACCAGTCCTGATCGGCCACCATGCGCATCGCCAGCTCCGCCGTCTGCCTGGTGTCCATCGCCACCAGCGGCTCCAGCGCATGCCGCACCGGGTGGTAGTGATACAGCCCGGGCGCCACGCCTTCCACACGCTGCGCCAGCACATACGCCTCGGTCGGATGCAGGCCGCCGGCGGAGGGACTGAGCTTCTTCAGCACGAAGGCATCCGGCGCCATCTCACGCTCCCCCTGCGACCCGAAGGCGCGTTGCAGCAGCCGCGAGGCGGTGGCCAGCGGCAGCGTGGCGACGGGATCGAAGTTACGGCCGGTGTAGCGTTTGAACAGCGTCTCGTCCAAACCGGCCCGCTCGGGAATCGGCAGCATCAGCGCGTCAATGGCGGGGCCGCGTTCGATGGCCGGTCCCGGCGGCGTGCCATACGATTCTACCAGCTCCTCAAAGCTGGGAAACTGCATGCCCTTGTCGACCCGCATATCGCCCCAGCGGCTGAACATATGCGCGGCGGCCGACAAAGGTCGCCAATGCTGCGAGCGCAGCACCTCGTCGCGCTCGCGCATGGCCGCGCCTTCGGGCGCATCGCTGAGCAACAGCCCGTGTCCAAGCAAAAGCGCGATGACGTCGGCCGACGACTTCTGCTCGCAGGCGGCGCGCTCCTGCCACAAGGTCAGGCTGATACAGCCCAGGGCCAGCATCTCGTCAGTGCCGATCTCCACCTCGGCGCCGAGATGCGGCGCCAGCGCGAGCCAGCGAACGGTCGCCCCCAGCGCGCTCTCGCCGGCGAACAGCGAAGACCAATCGATATCGAGATCCTCGCGGGGCTCGACAAACAGCACGGCGCAGCGTCTGATCAGCATGGTGGTTTACCTCTTAACAAGCAGCCAGCGCCAGGGCTCCAGGACTTTCGTTAATTCTGTCGTTTCAATTCCGTATAAAAATTCTCGTGCGATCCGATACTTAGCAACAGAACAGAGACAGGGGCAATTCTATTGGGACGAAGCTGATATGCCAGCAAAACCTCTTGCTTGTTAAGCTTGAATTTATGCACAAAGATTGCGGCCAAGTCGCCTTTTTTTTCTTCACCGATTGTAGGATCGGTAGCAATAGCCTTTACGGCCTTGTCTACAACCATCTTTTGCTTGGGATGCAGCTTTTTGAGGGCTTTTGCAAAGGTTGGAGTGACAAGGACCTCAAGCATCATCAATCGCCGAATTTGTATGGCGTAAGCATCCCGGCTTTAGCCTCCTGTGCTGCGAGCAAGGTATCCTTGATGAACTGCAGCGGCAAGGTTGGATTGTCGTCCACCGCCTTACCCAGCCGTGCCCAATATTCGATCTGCTTCGGTACCGAACGGTGTTCCGCAGCCGCATGTGGCTTAGCCATTTCAACCAGCTCGGCTGATAATTTCAAAGCGATGGCCATCTAGGCACCTTTACAAGTTGGTTGATTCAAGTCTGCCACCAAAGACAACCTTTTGCAACCAATGCCTCTAGCTAGCCAGCCGCCAGCGCGCCAAGCTTCATCCGGCATCACCGCGAAAAATATCCGGTCCGTCAGTTCCGGTTCAGGCTCGAAGCCGGGAAACGAAGCTTGTGTCATTATTTCACCCGCTGCTTTTCCAGCTTGCGCGCCAGGGTACGACGGTGCATGCCGAGCCGGCGCGCCGCCTCCGAGATGTTGAAGTCGGTCTCGGCCAGCACCGTGTGGATATGCTCCCACTCCAGCGTTTTGATCGATGTCGACCGGTTGGTCAGCTCCAGCTCGGCCGAGCCGGCGACGTGCTCGAACGCCGCCTCGATATCGTCGGTGTTGGATGGCTTGGCCAGGTACTGGCAGGCGCCCAGCTTGATCGCCTCGACCGCCGTGTTGATGCTGGCGAAACCCGTCAGCACCACGATCAGCATCTCCGGATCGTGCTGGTGCAGCATCTGCACGCAGGCCAGGCCGGACGAGTTGCCCTTCAGTTTCAGATCCACCACGGCGTAGCCGGGCGAGTGGTCCACCAGCACCGCGCTGGTCTCGTCGACGTTCTCGGCCAGCAACACCTTGTAGCCGCGCCGTTCAAACGAGCGGCTCAAGGTGCGGGCGAAAGCGGCGTCGTCTTCGACCAGCAGCAGCAAACGTTCTTCAGTTTCTTCAGTACTCATGGTTAACTTGTTCCGATTTGATTTCAATGGCCGACAATGGCAGCGTCAACCGCACCATCGCCCCACCCTGCTCCAGGTTGCTGGCGGTGACGGCACCGCCCAAGGTGCGCGCCACGTTCACCACCAGGAACAGCCCGAGCCCTCCGCCCGGCCGTCCTTTACTGGAATTGTAGGGTTTGCCGAATTGTGCCAGCATCGCCTCGGCGAAGCCGGGACCGGCGTCGGTTACCTGCAGCACCAGCGCGTCGTCCTCGCGCGAGGCCTCCATGCGCAGCCACTGCGGCGACGCCTCCAGCGCATTATCGAGCACATTGCAGATCATTTGCTTCAGCGTTGAATCGGACACCACCGGCAGGTCCGGTACGATGCGGTTTTCGAACTCGAACGCCACCACCGGACGGCCGATGCGCCACTCGGCGACCACCTCGTCGAGGAAGGTGTTGATGGTGGTCGCGGCCGACGATTCGCCGCGCGTCTCGCCGGCCGACAGCAGGATGCCGCTAACGATGGATTTGCAGCGCTTGAGCTGCGTCTGCATCTCGGCGATTTCCTCCAGCAGCACCGGATTGCCCTTGAACTCGGGCATGTGTTTCCAGTCGCCCAGGATCACGGCCAGGGTGGCCAGCGGCGTGCCCAACTCGTGCGCGGCGCCCGAGGCCAGCAGGCCCATGCGGATGATGTGCTCTTCCTCGGCCGCGCGCTGGTGCAAGGCGGCCAGCTTGGCGGCGGTCGTGCGCATATTGCGGGTGATGCGGCTGATGAAGATCACCAGCAACGCGGCGTCGAGGATGAAGCACACCAGCATCCCCTGCACGTACAGGCTGAGGATGCCGCGCTCGTGGTCCTGCGGCACGCGCAACGGTTCGGAGAACAGCGCCAGCCAGGCGATGCAGGCACCGGTGACGGCAACGATGGTCCAGGTCGACCAAGCCTCCAGCAGGACCGCGCCCAGGATCACGTGCAGCAGGTAGAGGAATACAAAGGGGTTGGTGGCGCCGCCGCTCAGGTACAGCTGGGCGGTCAGGCTGGCGACATCCACCGTCAGCGCGAGCAGCAGCTCGTTGTTCGAAACGAACTGGTTTTCCTGCCAGCGCAAGGTGCTGGCGATGTTGAAGGCGATCAGGCAGGCCAGCACGTTGAGCATGGCCGGCATCGGCAGTTGCACGTCGAGCAGCTGCGAGGCGGCGGCGATGGTGGTGATCTGGCCGATCACGGCGATCCAGCGCAGCTGGATCAGCTGCTGCATGTTCTTGTGGCCGGCCGCGTGCGTGATGGTGTTGGCCGACGCTTTCACGGCGGCCAGCGGTTCGACCACGGGAGCGTTGGGACGACCGCGGTCGAAGGGGTTGGGATATTTTGTCGCCATCCCCGGTATTTTACGTGATCAACGGCCCCGGCGTGTGTCCCTTGCGATCCACCATGCGGCCGCCGCCACCATCAGCGCCAGCCCGAACCAGGTCAGCGCATAAACAAGGTGATTGTTGACAAAGGAGATCACCGTCAGCCCGCCGATCGGGCGCACGCTTTCGCCGGGCAGTTCCACCCGCGCGGAGGCGGCGTCGGCGTCGACGAAGTACGGCGCCACCGCCGGCAAACCGCGCGACTTGGCAATCGCCTGCAGGTCGCGCGTGTACCAGTAATTGCGCTCCGGTTCGTTGCTGCGCAGCGAGCTGGTTTTCTCACTGACGCGCAACAGCCCGGTGACCGTGACCGCCGGCCCGCCAGCGACCGCCGCGCAGGCATCTGCCGCCGCAGGCGCCGGCGACGGGCGCGGACTCCAGCCGCCCGTACCCGCCGGCACGAAGCCGCGATTGACCATGACGATGCCGCCGTCCGCCGTGCACAGCGGCGTCAGCACCCAGTAGCCGATGCCGCGCTCGAGCGACGCCAGGGTCCACGTGGTCGATGCCGGCAAATACACACCGCTGATGCGCACGCGGCGGTATTCGTCCTCTTCGGCGGTCAGCTTCGGCCAGTCGGCAATGCCGGGCGCAGGCGTCGGCGCCGCGTGCACGCGTTGCTCCACCCGCTCGATCAACGCCAGCTTCCATTGCAACCTGAATATTTGCCACGTTCCCAAAGCAAAAAACCCTGCGAACATCATCCCGGCCACGAGGGCCAGGATGACGCGCAGGGCGCGGGAACGTTGGCGCGATGCGCCAGTCGTCATTTCATGTCGTGCATGCTGTGCACATCCGAACCCATCGAAGGCATCATGTTCAGGTTCATGTGGTACATGACCCAGATCGAGCCGGCCAGGACGATCAGCAGCAACACTGCTGTGAACATCAGCGCCAGCAGCGACCAGCCGCCTTCGTTCTTGCCGTTCATGTGCAGGAAGTAGACCATGTGCACGACCACCTGGACGGCGGCGAAGGCCAGCACCACGGCGGCCGTGGTGCTGGACTTGTCGAACACCTTGGCCATCACCAGCCAGAACGGGATTGCCGTCAGGATGACCGACAGCACGAAGCCGATGGCGTAATCCTTCAGGCTGCCGTGGGCGCCTTCCGCGCCGTGGCCGTGGTCGTCATGACCGTGACCGTGGCCGTGGCCGTGGCTATGGTTGGTTGGCGCGCTCATGGCAGAACTCCCATCAGGTAAACAAAGGTAAATACACCGATCCAGATCACGTCCAGGAAGTGCCAGAACATCGACAGGCACATCATGCGGCGGTTGTTCTCCGGTGTCAGGCCGTGCTTTTTGAGCTGGAACATCAAGGTGACCAGCCAGATCGTACCGAAGGTCACGTGCAGGCCGTGGGTGCCGACCAGCGCGAAGAACGAGGTCAGGAAGGCGCTGCGCTGCGGACCGGCACCGATATGTATCAGGTGCATGAACTCTTCGATCTCCAGGAACAGGAACGCCAGGCCGAACAGGCCCGTGATCCCCAGCCAGATGATGGCGAACTTGAGGCTCTTGCGCTGGGCGGCGATCATGGCGAAGCCATAGGTGATCGACGACAGTAGCAGGAACGCGGTGTTCAGGGCGATGGTGCCCAGCTCGAACAGCTCGGCGCCCGAAGGGCCGCCCGCGTAATTGCGGCCGAGCACGGCGTAAGCGGCGAACAGGCCGGCGAACAGCAGGCAGTCGCTCATCAGGTACAGCCAGAAGCCCAGCAGTGTGCCGTTCTCCGGGTGGTGGTCGGCTACGTAGTAGCGCGCGCTTGGGTCGTCGCTCAGGGCGGCGTTAGCGGTTATATCAGACATGGCTTTCCAGCAAACGAGTGTGCGCTTCTTCGGTACGGATGACTTCTTCCGCCTTGATGTAGAAATCGCGCTTGTAGTTAAAGGTGTGCTTGATGATGGCGACCATCATGGCGACGAAGCCGACGATGGCCAGCGCCCACATCTGCCAGACCAGGGCGAAGCCCATCACGAACGACAGCGACGAGATGATGAAGCCGGCCGCCGTGTTTTTCGGCATGTGGATGTCGACGAAGCCCTTGGTCGGACGCTTGTAGTTGTGCGCCTTCATGTCGGCCCAGCTGTCGCTGTCATGCACCACTGGCGTGAACGCGAAGTTGTAGTCCGGCGGTGGCGACGAGGTCGCCCACTCCAGCGTACGGCCGCCCCATGGGTCGCCGGTGACGTCGCGCAGTTTCTCGCGGTCGCGCCAGGACACATAGATCTGCATCAGGAAGGCGCCGATACCGCCGGCGATGATCAGCGCGCCGATGGCGGCGATGACGAACCAGATTTGCAGCGACGGATCTTCGAAGTGATTCATGCGGCGGGTAACGCCCATGAAGCCCATCACGTACAGCGGCGTGAAGGCGACCCAGAAGCCGACCAGCCAGCACCAGAAGCAGACCTTGCCCCAGAATTCATCGAGCTTAAAGCCGAACGCTTTCGGGAACCAGTAGTTCATGCCGGCGAACAGGCCGAACACCACGCCGCCGATGATGACGTTGTGGAAGTGGGCGATCAGGAACAGCGAGTTATGCAGCACGAAGTCGGCCGGTGGCACCGCCAGCATCACGCCGGTCATGCCGCCGATGACGAAGGTCAGCATGAAGCCCACGGTCCACAGCATCGGCACGTCGAAGGTGATGCGGCCCTTGTACATGGTGAACAGCCAGTTGAAGATCTTGGCGCCGGTCGGGATCGAGATGATCATCGTCGTGATGCCGAAGAACGAGTTGACGCTGGCGCCCGAACCCATGGTGAAGAAGTGGTGCAGCCATACCAGGTAGGACAGGATGGTGATCACGACGGTGGCGTACACCATCGAGGTGTAGCCGAACAGGCGCTTGGCGCTGAAGGTCGAGACGATTTCCGAGAACACGCCGAACACCGGCAGGATCAGAATGTAGACCTCGGGGTGGCCCCAGATCCAGATCAGGTTGACGTACAACATCGGGTTGCCGCCGAGGTCGTTGGTGAAGAAGTTGGTGCCGACCATGCGGTCGAGCGACAACATCGCCAGGGTGACGGTCAGGATCGGGAACGTCGCGACGATCAGGGCGTTGGTGCACAGCGCGGTCCAGGTGAAGACAGGCATCTTCATCAGGTCCATGCCCGGCGCGCGCATCTTGACGATGGTGGCGATCAGGTTGACGCCGGACAGGGTCGTGCCCACCCCGGCAATCTGCAATGACCAGATATAGTAGTCGACTCCCACATCCGGACTGGCCATGATGCCCGACAGCGGCGGGAAAGCCAGCCAGCCGGTCTTGGCGAATTCGCCGACGAACAGCGACACCATCGTCAGCATGGCGCCGAAGGTGGTCATCCAGAACGAGAAGTTGTTCAGGAACGGGAACGAGACGTCGCGCGCGCCGATCTGCAGCGGCACCACGTAGTTCATCAGGCCGGTTACCAGAGGCATTGCCACGAAGAAAATCATGATCGTGCCGTGGGCCGTGAAGACCTGGTCGTAGTGATGCGGCGGCAGGAAGCCGGCGTTGTCGCCGAAGGCCATCGCTTGCTGGGCGCGCATCATCAGCGCGTCGGCGAAGCCGCGCAGCAGCATGATGATACCCAGGATCATGTACATGATACCGATCTTCTTGTGGTCGATACTGGTGATCCAGTTCTTCCACAGCGGGCCCCACAGGCGGAATTTGAACATGACGGCGAGGAAGGCCAGGCCTCCGATCGCCACCATGGCGAAGGTGCCGATCAGAATCGGCTCATGCAGCGGGATCGATTCCCACGACAGGCGACCCAGGATCGGGTGGTTGGGTGTCAAGGTATGTTCGGACATGGTCATTCTTTACGGATAGGTTGGGCGGTGGCGGCAACGTCGGTCTCACAGACGTCTTTGTCCAGCGCTTTGACTGCGGCCGCCGCCTTGATGCGTGTGGCGTCCTGGTGCATCAAGGTGTTCATGCAGACCGAACCTTCAACGACGCAACGGTTCAGCACGAGGTCGTACAGACCCTTGTCGACATTACCGAAGTGCATGATCGGGTGCTTGATGGTCGGCTTGTCCAGGGTCACGAACTCGGCGCGGGTGAGCGCACCGGTGTTGGCCTTGGTCTTGGCGACCCAGGCGTCGAAGTCGCCCTGGTTCACGCCGTGGTACTTGAAGCGCATCTGCGAGAAGCCGGCGCCGCTGTAGTTCGACGAGAAGCCATCGTACACGCCCACCTTGTTCATCACCGCGTTCAACTGGGTCTCCATGCCGGGCATGGTGTAGATCATGCCGGCCAGCGCGGGGACGTAGAACGCGTTCATCACGGTCGACGAGGTCAGCTTGAAGCGCACCGGCACGTCGATCGGGGTCACCAGTTCATTGACGGTGGCGATGCCCTGCTCCGGATAGATGAACATCCACTTCCAGTCCATCGCCACCACCTGGATCTCCAGCGGCTTGACGCCGGCGGCGATCGGACGGTGCTCGTCGAGGCGGCTCAGCGGACGGTACGGGTCCAGCAAGTGGGTGTAGACCCACGTGATGGCGCCCAGCACGATGATGATCAGGAGCGGCGCGCCCCAGATCAGCAATTCGAGCTTGGTCGAGTGATCCCAGTTCGGTTCGTATTTGGCGGAAGTATTTGCCTTCCTATAGCGCCAAGCGAACAGACAGATCAAAATCATAACGGGTACGATAATCAACAGCATCAGCAATGTGGAAACAATGACAAGGTTTCCCTGCTGAGCAGCGATATCTCCGGACGGGTTCAACACGACCGTGTTGCAGCCAGCAAGCCACAACAACGGTGCGAGGAATAGCCCACGACGTGCGATAGGAGGAATCATGCGGTAATTTACGTCACAGATTATGGATAACATGCTACTGTACCTATTACGGAATGTTCTTGCCATTGGACACTTTGTCCTAGTGGCCCAGGGACATGATCGTAATAAAAATTAATTTACTTACGAGACGAGACCATGGCCAACACGACTACATTAACGGGCGTCGTCCCAGAGCATCAAACCAGCCAAGGCGCACGCAACATCAATGCCCGGGATGGGGATATTTCACCAGGCGAAATCGCCATCGGCGTGGTCATCGGCCGCGCCTCCGAATACTTCGACTTCTTCGTCTACGCGATCGCCTCGGCGCTGGTGTTCCCGTCCGTGTTCTTCCCGTACGAGAGCCGCCTTGACGGAACACTATACGCCTTCGCGATTTTCTCGCTAGCATTTATTGCCCGGCCGCTCGGTACTGTGGCGTTTATGGCAGTGCAACACCGGTTCACCCGGGAAACCAAGCTGATGCTCGCGCTGATGGTGATGGGCGTGTCCACCGCCGGCATCGCCTTCCTGCCCGACTACGCGTCGCTGGGCACCACCTCGATTGTCATCCTGTCGCTGCTGCGCATCGGCCAGGGCATCGCCCAAGGCGGCTCGTGGGACGGCCTGCCGTCGCTGCTGGCGCTGAACGCGCCCGAGCACAAGCGCGGCTGGTACGCCATGCTGGGCCAGCTGGGCGCACCGATCGGCTTCATCATCGCCGCCGGCCTGTTCGCCTACATGATGGGCACGCTCAGTTCGCTGGACTTCCTCGACTGGGGCTGGCGTTTCCCGTTCTATGTGGCCTTCGCCATCAACGTGGTCGCGCTGTTTGCCCGCCTGCGCCTGGTGACCACCCATGAATACTCGCACCTGCTCGACGAGCGCCAGCTGGAACCGGTCAGCGTGGTCGAACTGCTGAGCAAACAGGGCCGCAACGTTCTGATCGGCGCCCTCGCCGCGCTGGCCAGCTACGCGCTGTTCCACCTGGTGACGGTGTTCCCGCTGTCCTGGATCAGCCTGTATTCGCCGCGCTCGGTGTCCGGCTTCCTGCAAGTGCAGATGGTCGGCGTGGTATTGATGACGATCGGCATCATTATTTCGGGCCTGGTGGCCGACCGCTACGGCCGCCGCCGCACCCTGGGTACGCTGGCCATCATGATCGCGGTATTCAGCGCCGCGGTGCCGTCGCTCATCGACGGCGGTGAAATCGGCCAGGACGTCTTCATCCTGGTGGGCTTTGCGCTGCTGGGCCTGTCGTACGGCCAGGCCGCCGGCGCCGTTACCGCCAACTTCGAACAGCGCTTCCGCTATACCGGCGCGGCCTTGACGTCGGATATCGCCTGGCTGGTCGGCGCCGGTTTCGCGCCGCTGGTGGCGCTGGGCGTGTCGGCGCACTTCGGCCTGGCGTATGTGGGCCTGTACCTGCTGTCGGGCGCCGTGGCGTCGCTGGCCGCGCTGAGCCTGAACCGCAGGCTGGATATCCGCAACTGATCTGTAGCCGATCAAGACGTTGAACGACAAGTTAGACAATAATAATATGCAATAAGACCTGCTTCAGGAGGTGGGGCCGCACATCGCGGCCCCTTTTCTTTCAGAGGAGACAACATGAAAGTATGTATCGTCGGCGCCGGGGCCATTGGCGGTTTCATCGGCACCCGTCTGGCGGCTGCGGCCGCGTGTGATTTAAGTGTGCTGGCGCGCCGCGCAGCACTCGTTTCGTTGCAAGAACACGGCTGGCGGCTGCGCCAGGGCGATGTCCTGACCACGGCGCCGGCCCGCGCCAGCGACGACGCCTCTCAGCTGGGGCGACAGGACGTGGTCATCGTCGCCGTCAAAGGCCAGGGCTTGACGGCCGTCGCGCGTGAGATCGGCCCGCTGATCGGACCGGACACGGTGATCCTGCCGGCCATGAACGGTGTGCCGTGGTGGTTCGGCCAGGGCGTGCCCGCCATCGGCGACCAGCCGCTGGCCAGCGTCGATCCCGAAGGCACGGTCACCGCCGCCCTGCCATATGCCCAGGTGCTCGGCTGCGTGGTCCACGCCAGCACCTCGTCGCCCGAGCCGGGCCTGGTGGCCCACAAAATGGGCAACGGCCTGATCATCGGCGAACCGGGCGGCGGCGACTCGCCGCGCGCCCGCCAGCTCGGCACGCTGCTGCGCGGCGCCGGCTTCGACGTCACCGTCTCCGACAACATCCGCTACGACATCTGGTACAAGCTGTGGGGCAACATGACCTTGAACCCGGTGTCGGCCCTCACCGGCGCCACCGCCGACCGCATCCTCGACGATCCGCTGGTGGCCGAGTTCTGCCGCGCGGCCATGCGCGAGGCGGCGCTGATCGGCGACCGCATCGGTTGCCACATCGACGAAACGCCGGAACAGCGCCACGAGGTCACGCGCAAGCTGGGCGCTTTCAAGAGTTCGATGCTGCAGGACGCCGACGCCGGCCGCGTGCTGGAGTTGGATGCGCTGGTGGGCGCGGTGCGGGAAATCGGCCAGCGTCTGCAGCTGCCGACACCCCACATCGACGCCCTGCTCGGCCTGGCCCGGCTGTTCGGCCGGGTGCACGGACTGTATCCGCACTAACTCGAAACCCGCGAAACCGTCAACCAGACGCCAACCGCCGCGCTTAGGGGTCGGCCCCCAAGGGTCCGACCCCGCGTGGCTGCGCGGGTTAAGTACCCAGCGCCACGCGCGTGCCCAGAATGCTGAACACTTGCTGGCGCAGCTCGCCCGGGCGCCACAACAGGCCGCCGCCGATATGGGTATTGTCGATGAAATTAAACTGCATGTCGAGGCGGCGCCGGCTGTCGGTGCTGCTCAGCAGATTGGTCAGCGTCGGCCCCAGCAGGCTGACAAACGAGATCCCCTCGACAGGCACCGGCGTGAAGCCGGTCAGCAGCGGCACCGACAAGGTCCCACCCAGCTTAAACAGCGACAACTCGATGGTATCCACCTGTTGCGCTTGCTCCATGAGCGCCGACAGCTCCCCCGCCTTGAGCGCGTCCAGGTCGGTGTAGCGATAGCGCAAGGTGCCCAGCAGCGTCAGACCCTGCGGACTCTTCAATAACAAGTTATAGACCAGCTCATCCATCACAACCTCCATAGGTAAAGTCACCGCAAACATGCCTGCCTCGCCAGCGAGCCAGGATTTCAGCTTACCGAGCCGGGCGGATGGCACCATGATCGGATCGACATCGGGGCGATATTGATCCGTCATCGGCAGGTCACATTCCGCGCGTAAGCTATGCCAGGTCCACACTGAGGAGCATTGCGTGAAATTGAACGAGCAAGAATTGCTGGAGCGCGTGCACCGCGAGCTCACCGACAGCTACGACGAGGAACTGGAGATGGAGCTGGAGGACCGCGAGATCGATCCGGTCACCAAGCTGGTCATCGAAACGGAACGCAGCGAGGCCGCCAAGGCCGCCCGCCGCCATTACTTCCGCGAATTGTTCCGCCTGCAGGCGGAGCTGGTCAAACTGCAGGACTGGGTGGTCCACACCGGCCACAAGGTGGTGATCCTGTTTGAAGGCCGCGACGCCGCCGGCAAGGGTGGCGTCATCAAGCGCATCGTGCAGCGGCTCAATCCGCGCGTGTGCCGGGTCGCCGCGCTGCCCGCGCCCAACAACCGCGAGCGCACGCAGTGGTATTTCCAGCGCTACGCCTCGCACCTGCCGGCCGCCGGCGAGATCGTGCTGTTCGACCGCAGCTGGTACAACCGCGCCGGCGTAGAGCGCGTGATGGGTTTCTGCAGCGACGAGCAATACGAGGAGTTTTTCCAGACCGTGCCGGAGTTCGAGCGCATGCTGGCGCGCTCGGGCATCCAGCTGATCAAATACTGGTTCTCGATCTCGGACGAGGAGCAGAACGCGCGCTTCCTCGGCCGCATCCATGATCCCCTCAAGCAATGGAAACTGAGCCCGATGGACCTGGAATCGCGCCGCCGCTGGGAGGAATACACCAAGGCCAAGGAAATCATGCTCGAGCGCACCCACATTCCGGAGGCGCCGTGGTGGGTGGTGCAAGGCGTGGACAAGAAAAAGGCGCGGCTGAACTGCATCCACCACCTGCTGGGACAGATGCCCTACGTCGAAGTCGAGCATCCGGCGATCCAACTGCCGGAGCGCGAGTACCACGACGACTATGTGCGCCGCCCGGTGCCGTCGGAAATCATCGTGCCGGAGATATACTAGTTGCAGATCGGGCAGGTTTGAACAGCAGATCTGGCAGGTGTGCTGTTCCACCCGGCGGGCTCGAACCCGGAGGCATCAGAGCAGAGCGATGTTGCAGTCGCGGCGCGCATTTTTAACATCTCGCGTTTACAGTTAGTCAATTCACTTATTATAATAATTTATTATTTAATAACGGAGACTGACATGACGGCGACTTGGAAAAGTAAGATCACCGCGGGCGTGGCTGCGGCAACGCTGACATTGTTGGCTGCGGGAGCGGCGCGCGCCGAAACGGTGACCTACACCTTCACCGCCGTGGTCGACCGGGTGATGGAACTCCATTACTTTCAGGGAGGCTATGTCGATAGCGCCAATCTGGAGGGACACCATATGGCCGTGAACGATCGGCTGACCGGTCGCATCAGCTTCGACACGTCGAATCCTTCGTGGTTCTTCGATTACGGCAACTACAGCCTGAGCACCCTGCCCACGTTCAGCCTGGAATACAGCTTCCAGTCCGGTCTGAATAACTATGCCAGCGCCTATGCCGGTTCTGCCGACGTGACCAACACACCGGCGCTCGACTCCTTCGCCTTGGGTAACGTCAACTACTACCCGGGCCAGGCGCCTGATCTGACCGGGGGCGCGGGGCTGGCTTTCGACGATGCCAGTGGCGCCTACCTTACCTCGACGGCGCTGCCCGCCTCGATCGACACCCTGTTCCCGGGCCTGGTCTCCCGGATCGGGGGCGGCTGGTACCGCACCAGCGACGAAACCAGCGTCTCCTTCTGGGGCACGCTCACCTCCATCGAGCGGGTCCAGGTCTCCGCCGTGCCCGAGCCGGAGTCGGCCCTGCTGATGCTTGCAGGCCTGGGGGCGATCGGCGCGGCCATGCGCAAACGCCGCGCCTGAGCATCGCCGGATGCAACAAGGGCGCCACTCCCGTGGCGCCCTTCCCCCTCCGCGCCCTGCTTCACATGGGGAATGCGAGCTGCGTGCCCAGCACACTGAACACCAACGTGCCCGGCTGTCCTGGCTGCCACGTCAGACCGCCGCCGAGGTGGGTGGCGTCGATCGGATTAACTTGCATGCTGACGCCGCGCGTTTCATCGGTACTGAAGAACAGCACCGTCAACAGGCCCGCCGGACTGCCGAAGCCGATGCCGCTGAGCGGCACCGGCGTCATACCGGTCAGCAGCGGCACCGAAATCGTCCCTTCCACCGGCAGGATGAACAACTCGATGGTGGGCCGATCGAGCGCGGCGCCCATCAGCGCCTGCATGTCGCGGGCGCGGGCGCCGGCACCGGCGTCCGCGTCGGCGGCAAGGTCCGTGAAGCGGTAGCGCAACGTGCCGAGCAGGGTCAATCCCTGCGTACCCTTCAACAGCAGACTGTAGACAAATTCATCCATCGTAACCTCCGTCCAGGTTGAGTGGTCACCAAGCGCGAGCAATAGTGACGAAGAGAACTTCCCGCCCGATATGGCAGAAGTCCAGCTTACCCAGCCCAACGGACAGCGATATGATCAGATCGACATTGCCTGCTGTTCGGCGACCGATCAGTACGCGGTCTGCGTGTACGGCCGCGCGGCCGCGCCCTTGCCCCACGCCTTGTTCGGTTCCTTGTCCATCGTAAACACAAGCTCGCCGCCGGCCATGATTTGCTCGTGGCGCAGGAAGGTCTGCGCCAGCGGCTTGCCGTTCAAGGTGACCCCGGCGACATAGACGTTGTCGGCACTCAGGCCGGCGGCGCGGATGGTGAATGTCTTGCCGTTCGGCAGGTTCATCACCGCCTTGTCCAGGAAGGGACGCCCGATCACGTACTCGTTGCTGCCCGGCGCCACCGGATAAAAACCCAGCGCCGTGAAGGCCAGCCAGGCCGACATTTGCCCCAGATCGTCGTTGCCCGACAAGCCCTGCGGCGTGGCGTTGTACTGCGACGCCACCACCTGCGTCAGGCGCTGCTGGGTCTTCCACGGCGCGCCGGCGTAGTTGTACAGGTAGGCCACGTGGTGCGACGGTTCGTTGCCGTGCGCGTAGTGGCCGATCAGGCCGGAGATATCCTCCATGTGGGCGTAGACGTTGTCGTCGACCTTGGCGTCGAACATCATGTCGATCTTTTTTTGCAAGCCGGCATCGCCACCGAGCATCTTGATCAGGCCGGCGTTATCGTGCGGCGAATACCAGGAATATTGCCAGGCGCTGCCCTCCGTGTAATCGCTGCCGAAGTTCGAGCGCACCGGATCGAACGGCTCGCGGAACTTGCCGTCGGATTTCTTGGCGCGCAGGAAGCCGGTCTTGGTGTCGAAGGAGTTGCGATAGTTCAGCGCCCGCTTGTAGTAGCGCGCGGCGACGTCCTGCTTGCCCATCTTTTCGGCCATGCGCGCGATGGTCCAGTCGTCGAACGCGTACTCGACCGTCTTCGACGCCGCCTCCGGCTCCAGGTCGATCGGCACGTAGCCCAGCTTCATGTAATGGTCCAGGCCGCCGTAGGGGCCGTATTCGGCGCTGCTGGTCATCGCCTTGAGCGCCTCCTCGGCGTCGAAGCCCTTCATCCCCTTCATGTAGGCGTCGGCGATGACGGGCACCGCGTGATAGCCGATCATGCACCACGTCTCCAATCCGTGGTACTGCCACACCGGCAGGATGCCGTAGGGGCTGGCCTTTTGCGAGGCGATCAGCGAGCGCACGAAATCGACGTTTCGCTGCTCCGGCTGGATCAAGGTCAGCAGCGGATGCAGCGCGCGGTAGGTGTCCCACAGCGAGAAGGTCGAATGGAAGCGGAAGCCGTCGGCCTGGTGGACCTCGTTGTCCGGCCCCCGATAGCGGCCGTCGCGGTCCATGAACAGGCCGGGTGCCAGCATGCTGTGGTACAGCGCCGTGTAAACCATGGTTTTCATCGGCGCGGCCGCCTCGATCGCCACCGCGCCCAGCGCCTGGTTCCACGCGGCCGACGCGCTGGCGCGTTCGGCGTCGAAGTCCCAGCCCGGCATGTCGGCCAGGTTGGCGATCGCGCCCTCCTCGCTGACGGCCGATATCGCCACCTTGACCAGCAGCTTGCCGTCGGCCGGCACGCCGAATTCGAGCGCGCCGACCAGCGCCTTGCCTTCGACGAAGGGTTTGAGGTTCGGATCGGCGTTCGGGCCGCTGCCAGGGCCGGCGAAGCCCTTGTATTCGATATCGGCCTCCATGTTGCGCAACGCGCGCGCCGTCAGCGGTTGCGAGAACGCGATCGCGAAGTACAGCTGGCGGCCGGCCGCCCAGCCGCGCGTCTCGCGCATGCCGGTGATCAGTTTGTCGTTGCGCACGCGCAGGCGCGACCACAGGTTCTTGGCCTTGTAATCGTAGATGCTGCTACGCAGGTCCAGGATCACCTTGGCCGGCGCGCCGGGCGCGTAGCGGTAGCGGTGCAGGCCCACGCGCTCGCTGGCGGTCAGTTCGACATCGACCTCATTGTCGAGCAGCTTGACAGCGTAGTAGCCCGGCTCCGCGCGCTCGTCCTTGTGGCTGAAGCGCGATCGGTAGCCGCTGAAGGGACGCTCGGGATAGCCCGGCTCCAGCTTGGTCTCGCCGCTGTAGGGCATCAGCAGCACGTCGCCCAGGTCGGAGTGGCCGCTGCCGGAAAAGTGCGTGTGCGAGAAGCCGAGGATGCTGTCGTCCTCGTAGCGATAGCCGGCGGCCCAGGGGTAGCTCTGGCGGAACGGTCGCACTTGCGTGTCCGGGCTCAGTTGGATCATGCCGAACGGGCGCGCCGCGCCGGGGAAGGTGTGGCCGTCGCCGCCGGTGCCGATGAAGACGTTCACCGCGGCGGCGGGCGTGCCTGGGGCTGTTTGCGCTTGCGAAAGCGAGGGGAACAACAGGGACAGCACCAGCGCGCCGGCCGGCAGTAAAGTAGTCGCGTTCATCGGGTTCCTGGCATCGTGGAAGAAGACAAACCAACTTTATAGCGCCAGTGTGACCGCCGGTCAACACAATCGGCGTGCGCAACGCGCTGTTTAGTAAATGCGCTAAACAAGCGGGATCGGACCGGACGATTGCGTTACTTGTACCAGGGCCGGGTGATCTGCAATGGCCTGACGTCGAGCCGCATATTCAAAACGGTGTAGGCGTCCATCGTTGCCGAGCTGTAGCCGGTGGTGCCGGCGTCGCGCGTCAGCTTGAACTCGAAGCCGAGGTCCTGGCGCGGATCCAGCGGGCCGGCGATGGCGATGCCGATCGCCTGCGTCTCGCTGTTGTCGACCAGCTTGGACATCAGGATCAGGATGGTGTTGTGGCCCAGGACCTCGGTCGAATACACCGGCTCCTTGAGATACGGCTTCTCCGGATCGACCTTGCCCTCGACCTTGTCGGCGGACGGCGTGTAGATGCCCGTGGCCAAGTCGTAGCGGTCGTCGCGGTCCAGGTAGCTGAGCCGCGCGTTGGACAGGTTGAAGTCCTTGACCGCCTTGTCGACCTTGGCTTGCGTCAGATCGACCAGCAGCGCGCCCTGGTAGCCGACCACTTCCACCTGGCGCCGTCCGGTGATGATGACGGCGGAGTTTTCATCGATGCCGATGCCCAGCTTATAGCCCTTCTTCAGCATCGCCGGCAGCATGCGCGCGAAGCGTCCGCGCGCCAGCAGGTGCTGGTCGACGAAGATCTCGTCGCCGATAAACCCCAGGCCGGCGGTCAGCTCGCGGCCGTTGACGCCTTCGCTCAAGGTGCCGAACACGGTCTTGGCCTCGTAAAACATGGTGCTGCTCATGATGGCCGCGCCGGCGCTGGTACCGGCGATCACGCCGCCGCGCTCATACACATCCCAGATCGCCTGCAGCACCGCCGTGCGCGTGCCGTCGGGACGCACCAGCGCCTGCGTGATCAAGGCCTGGTCGCCGCCGGAGAAGTAGACGCCGCCCGCTTCGCGGATCGAGCGCGCCAGGGTTTCGTCCTCCGCGTCGCGTTTGTAGTCGCGGTCTTTCATCCGCACGGCCAGCGGCACGACAAAGCCCTCGGCGCCGTATTGCTTCAATCCGGCCACCAGATAGGCGCCGGCCCGCGCCGGATTGGCCGAGGCGCTCGGCAGCACGGCGATGCGCGCGCCGGGACCGCCGGCCAGCTGCACCACGCGCTGCCAGATGGCCGCGTTATCCCCGCGCACCGCGCCGCCGGCGATGACCAGCGAGCCTTTCGGCGCGGTTTTTGCGGCGTCGGCGGCCAGCGCCGTGCTCCCCAAAGGCGCCACCGCCAGCGCGATCAATACCCCCAAGCCGACGCGGCGCACCGCGCGAACGAAAATCGACATACCGTATTCCTTGAATGTGTGGCGCAAAAATTATCAATCTTGTCTGAACAATCAGGCATAGACTACCATAGCGGCAGGCCGACACCGTCATCCGCCCCCTGCACGGCAGGCCGAAGTTGTGCCAAAATGAAACTCTTTCATCAATAATCTTTCATCAGCGACCGGGAATCAAGTGGCCGATAATAATAATGAACTCAAACGTGGCCTTAAAAGCCGCCACATCCAGCTGATCGCGCTGGGCGGCGCCATCGGCACCGGACTTTTCCTCGGCATCGCGCAGACCATCCAGATGGCCGGGCCGTCGGTGCTGCTGGGGTACGGCGTGGCCGGCATCATCGCCTTCTTCATCATGCGCCAGCTCGGCGAGATGGTGGTCGACGAGCCGGTGGCCGGCTCGTTCAGCCACTTCGCCGACAAATACTGCGGCAACATGGCGGGCTTCCTGTCGGGCTGGAACTACTGGGTGCTGTATGTGCTCGTCAGCATGGCCGAACTGTCGGCGGTCGGCATCTATGTCCAGTACTGGTGGCCGGGCATACCGACCTGGGTCTCGGCGCTGGCGTTCTTCGTCATCATCAACGGCATTAGCCTGGCCAACGTCAAGGCCTTCGGCGAGATGGAATTCTGGTTCGCCATCATCAAGGTGGTGGCCATCGTCGGCATGATCGGTTTCGGCGGCTACCTGCTGCTGTCGGGCGAGGCCGGCCCGCAGGCCACCATCGCCAATCTGTGGCAGCACGGCGGTTTCTTCCCCAACGGCTTCGGCGGCCTGGTGATGGCCATGGCCGTCATCATGTTCTCGTTCGGCGGCCTGGAACTGATCGGCATCACCGCCGCCGAGGCCGACGACCCGGCCCGCACCATTCCGAAGGCCACCAACCAGGCCATCTACCGCATCCTGATCTTCTACATCGGCGCGCTGGGCATCCTGCTGTCGCTGTACCCGTGGCAAAAAGTCGTCAGCGGCGGCAGCCCGTTCGTGCTGATCTTTCAGGCGCTCAACAGCAATATGGTGGCGCACGTGCTCAACGCGGTGGTGCTGACGGCCGCGCTGTCGGTCTACAACAGCTGCGTCTACGCCAACACCCGCATGCTGTACGGCCTGGCCAAGCAAGGCAACGCGCCGCGCGTGCTGCTGACCGTGAACCGGCGCGGCGTGCCGCTGGCGGCGCTGGGCGTGTCGGCGCTGGCGACCGCCATCTGCGTGGCCGTCAACTACTTCATGCCGGGCAAGGCGTTCGGCTTCCTGATGGGGCTGGTGGTGTCGGCGCTGATCATCAACTGGGCCATGATCAGCTGGATCCATCTGCGCTTCCGCGCGCAGAAGAAAATGGAGGGCAAGACCACGCTGTTCCGCAGCCTGGGCTACCCGCTGACCAACTACCTGTGCCTGGCCTTCCTGGCCGGCATCCTGGTGGTCATGTACCTGACGCCGGACCTGCAACTGTCGGTGTATCTGATCCCGGTGTGGCTGATCGCGCTCAGCGCCGGTTACTGGTTGCGCCAGCGCCAGCTTTAACCCGCCCCCAGGCGGGGTCGTACCCCGTGCGGGGTACGACCCCTAAGCGATAACGCTCGCGCCTCGCTAACCGCTGGCCGGTTGACGGCTAGCCCTCCTACATGCCGCGACGCGGTATTCCTATGTCACCGTGTTTGCCAAACGCGCACCATCCTCCGACGGGCGTCGCGGAAGGCCGTGCCGCCTCGTGCTCAACCACACCAATGAGGAGTGACCCACATGTTTGCCCACAACAAAAGGCTGCAATACACGGTTCGCGTCGGTGAAACCAATCCCGGCCTGGCCAATCTGATGCTGGAACAATTCGGCGGACCGCAAGGCGAGCTGGCCGCCGCCATGCGCTACTTCACGCAGGCGGTCGCCGAGGACGATCCCGGCCGGCGCGACATGCTCTACGATATCGCCACCGAGGAGCTCAGCCACCTGGAGGTCATCGGTAATATCGTCGTCATGCTCAACAAGGGCTCCAAGGCCGAACTGGCCGAGGGCGTCGACCAGGCCGGCGAGCTGTATCGCAAGATCAGCGGCGCCGGCAACGACAGCCATGTGACGCAGGTGCTGTACGGCGCCGGCGCGCCGCTGACCAACTCGGGCGGCGTGCCGTGGACGGCGGCCTATATCGACACCATCGGCGAGCCGACGGCCGACCTGCGCTCGAACATCGCCGCCGAGGCGCGCGCCAAGATCGTCTACGAGCGGCTCATCAACCTGACCGACGATCCCGGCGTCAAGGAGGCGCTGGGCTTCCTGATGACGCGCGAGATCGCCCACCAGAAGTCGTTCGAGAAGGCGCTGTACGCGATCCAGCCCAACTTCCCGCCGGGGAAACTGCCGGGGCAGCCCGCCTTCACCAGCGTCTACTTCAACATGTCCCAGGGCGGGCCAGAGGTGCAAGGGCCGTGGAACGAAGGCGGCGACTGGACCGTCGTTAGCGACCGCGACCAGCAAATGGCGGTCGATGGCGGCGACGGCCTGGCGACGGTCCAGGTCACCAACGAGGAGCGCGCGCTGCTCGACCAGATGGCGGTGCGCACCATGTCCGACCCCGAGACCGAGCCGCTGACAGGCGCCGAGCTGGGCATGGGCATCGGCCAGAACATCGCCGGCAAGAACGGCTCGTCCGCGCACTAGCGCCACACACCGCGCCCGATAGTACAAAGGGCTCCCCCGGAGCCCTTTTTCTTGTCCACACGTCCACGCCGCGCCGTGGGCGCGGTCACCGTCCTTCAGCGCACCCGGCCGCGCCGCACCAGGTTGACGATCGCCAGCAGGATCAGCGCGCCGATAAACGACACCCCCAGCGACGCCAGGCTGAAGTCGTCGGAATTGATGGTGCCGGTCCCGAGCATCGGCGCCAGCAGCCAGCCGCTCAGCAACGCGCCAACGATGCCGACCACGACGTTCAATAACAACCCTTGCTGCGCGTCCGTCTTCATGACCAGGCTGGCAAGCCAGCCCAGTATGCCGCCTATGACTATCCAAAGTATCAGGTTCATCGCATCCCCCTTGTTGGTAAAAGCCGGCCGGGCGGCCGGTCGAGTGATTATCCGAAGCCTGGGACACCGCTGCTATCGGCTCTCACGCCGCCCCGGCGTGGGACTGATCCTAGCTCGCTTGCTGGCCATTTTTCCGAGCTTGCCGATCTGGTTGCTGGCCTTGTGGCTGCGTCGAGAACGGCCGCGCATCGGCCGGCAGGTCGATCGTCACGGTCGTGCCGCGCTCGGCCGAACTGTCGATCAGCACGCTGCCGCCGTGCGACTCGGCCACATGCCGGACGAACGGCAGGCCCAGTCCCCAACCCTGCACGCCGTTGCGCGCATGACGGCGAAACATCAGGAACACGTCGGCGATGCGCTCCTCGGGTATCGGCTCGCCGCTGTTGCTGACGGCGATGCTGGCGCGGCCCGGCGCGGTGGAGATCGCGATCCGCAAAGGCCGCTCCCCATCGCCGTACTTCCAGGCGTTGCGCAGCAGGTTCTCCAGCGCGCGCTTGAGCAGGCGCCGGCTCCAGTGGCCGGGCGGCGCGTCGCCTTCCAGTTCGTACGGGCCGGGCCGCTTCGGCGCGTCCGCCAGCACCTCCTCGGCCAGTTCGCGCAGGCGGAAGCAGCTGATATCGAGCGGCAGCTTTTGGGCGCTGTTCAGCGCCGCCGTGTCGAGCAGCTCGCGCACCATCGCATCGATGT
Organism: Duganella sp. AC237; assembly: GCF_979254035.1. Taxonomy (NCBI): domain Bacteria; kingdom Pseudomonadati; phylum Pseudomonadota; class Betaproteobacteria; order Burkholderiales; family Oxalobacteraceae; genus Duganella; species Duganella sp. AC237. The sequence goes on from NZ_CEEDEW010000003.1 coordinate 3,680,705, forward strand.
GCTCGACATTGGACTGGACGCGGGCGGCCAGATCAACCGCCTGTTGCGGCTCCGGGCGCCTGGCCAGCAAAGTCGCCGCCATGCCTATTGTGCTGAGCGGCGTGCGCAGATCGTGCGCCAGCGTCGCCACATAGTCCTGGCGCAACCGCTCCTGCGTCGCCGTGTAGGCGGCGATCGCCTCGAGCACGGCCGCATCGACCGATTCGTGCACTTGTACCAGTTGCTCGGGCGTTAGCGGCACCCGTTCCCGCTCGACCATGCGCAGGAAGACGCGCTTGAAGATCTGGTACTCGGCGATCAGCTCGTGCGGCTGGTAGGTGGTCATGCGGGCCCGCTCGTCGCCGTGGGCCGAGGCGATCGACGTGCCCACGACCGCGTTGCGGCGCGGGTAGCCCGGCGCCAGCGCCTGCACCAGGTTGTCGTAAAACGTCGGCAAGGTATTGATCAGTATTGGCGGCAGCAACTGATTGGCACGCTGGATGTCGGCCAGGATCGCGGCGGTCCAATCGGCCATCAGCCGATCGCGCAGCGCGAGCAGCTGCCGCGCCAGCGGCGGCAGGTCCTGCGGCCGGTCGTGGTAATCGGTACCGATGAGCTCGGGCGGACTTTTCGATGGCTGGATATCGCTCATTCACACTCCCGGCAGTGGGAACAGGTTGGCGCCATGGCAGGTCGCCTTGCAAATCTCCGCGAGCGCCACCTTGGGACTGCGGTCGGCGTTGAGCAGGCCGTTGGTCTCCTGGAAGGTATCGGTGAACTGCGTGTAGCAAAAGCCGCTGAACATCGTCGTCTCCGACACCGCCTTGAGCAGCTCGGTGTATTGCGTCAGGAACGACTCGTCGTCGGTCGCGCGCGAATAGCCCCAGGTGCGGTTGCCGGTGGCCCGGGTGTCGTAGGCGATGCCGCCGAACTCGGTCAGCACGATGGGCTGGCCGCGATGCGGGAAGCCGTCCAGCGTCAGGATGCGCCCGCCGGGGCGGCGCTGGTCGAACAAGGTGCGCACCGGATCGGCCACCTCGTAGCGCTGGCGCAGCCGCAACGGGTCGGCGTCGTAGTCGTGGATGCCCAGGATGTCGGTGGCCGACGCCTCCCAGCCGTCGTTGCCGATCACCGGCCGGGTCGAATCGAGCATGCGCGTCAGGTGGTACAAGGCCTCGACGGCGTTGCGGTGCGCCTGCATCGACGTCAGGTTCGGCACGCCCCACGACTCGTTGAACGGCACCCAGACGATCAGGCACGGATGGCTGTAGTCGCGCTCGATGGCCTCGGTCCATTCCTTCAGCAGCCGGGTGATGGCGCGCGCGCTGAAGGCATAGCCGGACGGCATCTCGCCCCACACCAGCAGGCCGAGCTTGTCCGCCCAGTACAGGTAGCGCGGGTCCTCGATCTTCTGGTGCTTGCGCACGCCGTTAAAGCCCATTTCCTTGGCCAGCTCGACATCGCGGCGCAGCGCCGCGTCCGACGGCGCCGTCATCAGCGTGTCGGGCCAGTAGCCCTGGTCGAGCACGAGCCGCAGCGGATATGGCCGGCCGTTGAGCATGAAGCGGTCGCGGTTGATCGCCACCGACCGCATCGCCGTGTAGGACCGGACCCGGTCGATGACCTGGTCGCCGTGGTACAAGGTCAGCTCGGCGTCGAGCAGGGTCGGACTCTCCGGGCTCCACAGCAGGTCGTTGCGCGAATCGTCGATGCCGGGGTCCGACAGCACGATCTTGCGGGTCGCCTCCATGCCGACCATCAGATAGCGGTCGGCCGCCAGCAGCGTGTCGCCGTGGGTGACGCGCACCTCGACCGACAGGTCGGCGCGCGGATCGCCACCGGCCAGCACTTCGCAGCCGATCTCGAAACCGTCGAACACCGGCGTCCAGCGCAGCGCGCGGATGTAGGTGGCCGGCACCGGTTCGAGCCAGACGCTCTGCCAGATGCCGGTGGTGCGCGGATACCAGATCGAATGCGGCTCGAGCTGCCAATCCTGCTTGCCGCGCGGCTTGGCCAGGTCGGCCGGATCGTCCTCGGCCCGCACCACGATGGTCTGCGCCGGCCCCTCGACCAGCACGTCGGTGATGTCGGCGCAAAACGGCGTGTGGCCGCCCTCGTGGTCGGCCACCAGCATGCCGTTGACCCACACCCGCGCATGGTAGTCGACCGCGCCGAAATGCAGCATCGTGCGCTGGCCGCGCCGGGCCAGCTCGACACGGCGGCGGTACCAGCAAACGCAGTGAAACGATCGGTCGCCCAACCCGCTGGCGCCGGACTCCGGCGCGAACGGCACGTTGATGCGGTGGGTCCACTCGACCCCCTCGCCCGCCATGCCGCGGCGGCGGTCGCCGTCGAAGGCGAACTCCCATTCGCCGTTCAGCGATTGCCAGTCGTCGCGCACCAGTTGCGGGCGCGGATACTCAAACAGAGGCTCAGTCAAACTCATGCAACTCCCCGCGTGTGAAAGCGACGGCGTCACCGCCAGATCGACTCCATGCTACCAAGCTTGCCACCGGCCCGACGTTCAATTCCGAGCGGAATCGAACCGGAAAAGATGACGCGGTCGAGGCTGCAGTCCTGCCAGCCAGTCGTCCCGCCTTCCCGACATCTGTCAAAACATGGCATCATGGGGTCGTCTCAGAAAACGGAAAATAAAGCACGGTAAGCCTTATCTAGCTGCTCGATCAGCAGTCCGAAATCATTGTTGGCGCAATCGGATGTGTAGATGGCGCAATATGATTTTGTGAATTTGGCCTGATGCATGAAGATTGCTATATCGCGCAAAACGCGCACATTGCACAGGAACCAAACCATGCCAAGCAAAACCATTTTCATTACTGGCACCAACTCGGGCTTTGGAAAAGCAACCGTGGAGCAATTTGCCCAAGCAGGCTGGCAGGTGGCCGCGACGGTACGTGGCCTGTCGGCACATAGCCAGTTATTCAAAGAGTTTCCCAATGTTGAACTGTTTGAGCTGGATGTGACTGACTTTGCACAGGTAGAAGCCGTCGCACAGGCCGTTATTGCAAAGTTCGGCACCATCGACGTGGTGGTTAATAACGCCGGTTACTGCCTGATGGGGCCGACCGAGACATCCAGCATGGAGCAAATCAAGCGGCAGTTTGATACCAATGTGTTTGGCGTGTTTGCAGTCACCAAGGCCTTTATCCCGCATTTTCGCAGCAAGCGCTCAGGCGTGTTTATCAACCTGGCGTCTGCCAGTGCCCAGTTCAACTACCCGTTTATTGCCGCCTATGGCAGCAGTAAATGGGCGGTACGCGGCATGACGGAGAGCCTAGGCATTGAGCTAGCCCCGTTCAACATCGAAGTAAAGGCCATCTACCCCGGCCTGCACGCCACCAAAATATTCACCAAACTGGACGACGGTGGCGACGCGAAAACTCCGGCATTCGGGTTTTATGAGAAGTATTTCAAAATCTTTTTATCGGCACAGGAATCGGTTACCAGCGTGACCTCTCCCACCAGCATCGCCAACGAAATTTTCAAGGCAGCCACCCACACCAAGGGCAAGCTCCATATTGTTTCAGGGGGCGATGCCAAGCTGTACGCTCTTCTCAAAGCCATCTTGCCGGAGCGCATGTTCCAGAAAATGCAACTCCGCACCATGTTGCAGCCACTGTCTGCCATGGAAATTTCATTTGCCAAACGGTTATTTGGTTCCAATCTGGCCAAGCTCGAAGTCGGCAAACAAAAACCATAGGAGCAGCATATGGACTTCGTACAACACTTGGTCAGTTACTACAAAGGTGAGTGGCTGGAAGCCGTTTTCTTGACGGCGTTTGGCGTCACAACCACAGGTCTTGCGGTAGTGATGTGGCAGCACGCAGACCAGAATACCCTACTCAAGGGGCTTTTCTACCCCATAGCATTTTTGGCTACATTTACTTTGCTTGCGGGAGTTTTTCAGGTCTACAGCAACGGTCAGCGGCTGGCCACCATGCCCGCGCAGTACGCGCAAAGCCAAGCGGAGTTTGTTCAGGCCGAGCGCAATCGTTTTGAAGGAACCAATGGAGTCAATGCCTGGTGGATGCCGTTGAAAGTGTTGTGGACCGTTCTGGCCATCGCTGGCATTGCTGTGTCGTTTGCCACCCGCAATGACCTCACCCACGGTATTGCCATCGGTTTAATTGTCATCGGAGCGATGGGGTTTGTGATTGATGGATTCGCACACCACAGGGCCAAGGTGTACACCGCTGTATTGCTATCCCCAAATGCGGTTCAACCATGAACGATCGACAGGACGCAAGCACCCATGGTAGCTGACCGGATTCCTCTGTTTGGCCCTGGACTCACACGATTAGCTCAACTGGGTTTGGACGTAGACCAAGTGCTGCGCCACGCAAGCATTTCGCCTATGTTGCGCCACCAAACAAAAGTGTTGCTGACCACGCGCCAGTATTTCGACCTGTGGGCGGCCATCGAAGCGGTGAGCGGGGACGCGCTAATTGGACTGCGCATCGGCGGCGAAGCGCGCACCGACCAATTCGACCCAGCATCCTTTGCAGCCCTGTACTCCCACACCTTTGGCGAGGCGTTGGAGCGACTGGCAAGGTACAAGCGCCTGACATGCCCCGAGACCATTCGCGTGGAGCCCGACAGTGATTCAACCCGCATCAGCTTTCACTGGTTGTGGGCGCATGGCCTCGCGCCCCATGCCTTGACCGATTCCGGGTTTGCCAATATCGACCTGCTTCTGCGCAGTGGCACCGGCAAATCCATTGCGCCTTTGCGGATTGAGTTAGCGCATTTGCGTAGCGATGTACAACGCTATGCAGACTACTTTGACTGCGAAGTTTGTGCTGGGGCGGATCACGATGCACTGGTCTACTCCAGCGCTACGTTGAACGAGCGATTTGTTACCGGCAATGCGGATCTGATCGCGGCATTGCTACCGGGGCTTGACTTGCAACTGGACGCCATCTCGCCTCAGTCATTGGATCAGCAAGTGAAAGCTGTACTAACCAAGATGATGCGTGGGGAACGCCCCAGCATGGAGGCCGTAGCCCGGCAATTGCTCCTGAGTCCACGTACCTTACAGAGACGACTGACTGAAGCCCATACCAGTTACCAAAGCATTCTGGACACCGTGCGTCAGGACATGGCCTGCAAGCTGCTGAGTCGCACGAGCATGGAACCAAGTGAGATTGCCTTTTACCTTGGTTTTGAAGAAGCCAACTCCTTCCAGCGGGCATTTTGCAAGTGGCAGGGCATGACGCCGACACAGTGGCGTGCTCAGGAATCCATCAACCCAAGCACCCGGAACTCGGCCCCCTGATCTGCGAGTCAGTTTGAGCTATACCCTAACCTGATGTCAGATGCTGGGTGCAAACTACGTCAGAATAGAGTTGCAGTTTGCATTTATTGACACAAGCTGCCAAGCGTAATAGATTTCATCCTGACACTTTCACCTTTGGAGGCATCTTGCAAGGTCAACGCATTGGCTATGTCCGCGTCAGCAGCTTCGACCAGAACCCTGATCGGCAACTAGAGCAAATCGATGTCGGTAAGGTCTTCACCGATAAGGCTTCCGGCAAGGACACGCAACGTCCCGAACTTGAAAGGCTGCTGGCCTTCGTCCGCGAGGGTGATACCGTGGTGGTGCACAGCATGGACAGGCTGGCACGCAACCTTGATGACCTGCGCCGCATCGTTCAGGGGCTGACACAACGAGGCGTGCGCATGGAGTTTGTTAAAGAAGGGCTGGCGTTCACCGGCGATGACTCACCGATGGCCAACCTGATGCTGTCGGTCATGGGAGCTTTTGCGGAGTTCGAGCGCGCACTGATCCGCGAACGCCAGCGCGAGGGGATCGTGCTTGCCAAACAGCGTGGCGCCTACCGGGGACGAAAGAAATCGCTAAACAGCGAACAGATTACCGAGTTGAAACGGCGAGTCGCGGCTGGCGATCAAAAAACCTTGGTGGCCCGTGACTTCGGCATCAGCCGCGAAACCCTGTACCAGTACCTGCGGGAGGACTGACCATGCCGCGCCGCTCAATCCTGTCCGCCACCGAACGCGAAAGCCTGCTGGCACTGCCAGATGTCAAAGACGAACTGATCCGGCAGTACACGTTCAACGAGACTGATCTGTCGATCATCCGCCAGCACCGTGGCCCCGCAAATCGATTGGGCTTCGCTGTGCAACTTTGCTACTTACGATTTCCCGGCATCTTTTTGGGCATCGATGAGCTTCCGTTTCAGCCCTTGTTGCGCATGGTGGCTGCGCAACTCAAAGTGCCAGTGGAAAGCTGGAACGAGTATGGTCAGCGCGAGCAGACACGGCGGGAGCACTTGGTTGAGTTGCAAACGGTGTTCGGGTTCAAGCCCTTCACCATGAGCCACTACCGGCAAGCCGTCCATACATTGACCGAACTGGCCTTGCAGACCGACAAAGGCATTGTGCTGGCCAGCGCCCTTATCGAAAACCTGCGGCGGCAGAGCATCATCCTGCCCGCCATGAATGCCATCGAGCGCGCGAGCGCCGAGGCCATCACCCGTGCCAACCGGCGCATTTACGCGGCGTTGACCGATTCTTTGTTGTCGCACCACCGTCAGCGCCTAGATGAACTTCTCAAGCGCAAGGACGGCAGCAAATTGACGTGGCTGGCATGGCTGCGCCAGTCGCCCATCAAGCCGAACTCTCGGCATATGCTTGAACATATCGAGCGCCTCAAGGCTTGGCAGGCGCTTGACCTTCCCGCAGGCATCGAGCGACAAGTTCACCGGAACCGCCTGCTCAAGATCGCCCGAGAGGGCGGACAGATGACACCCGCCGACTTGGCCAAATTCGAGGTGCAACGACGCTATGCCACTCTGGTTTCGCTGGCCATTGAAGGCATAGCTACCGTCACCGACGAAATCATCGACCTGCACGACCGCATCATTGGCAAACTATTTAACGCCGCCAAAAACAAGCATCAGCAGCAGTTTCAGGCTTCCGGTAAGGCGATCAATGACAAGGTGCGGATGTATGGCCGCATCGGCCAAGCCTTGCTGGAAGCCAAACAGAGCGGCGGCGATCCGTTCGCCGCCATCGAGGCAGTAATGCCGTGGGATACCTTCGCAGCCAGCGTCACGGAGGCGCAAAAGCTCGCGCAACCGGAGAGCTTCGACTTTCTGCATCGCATCGGTGAAAGCTACGCTACGTTGCGCCGCTACGCGCCGCAGTTCCTGGACGTACTCAAGCTACGGGCGGCGCCAGCCGTCAAGGGCGTACTCGATGCCATCGAGGTGCTTCGCGATATGAATAGCGACAACGCCCGCAAGGTGCCCGCCGACGCGCCGACCGCATTCATCAAACCGCGCTGGGCAAAATTGGTGCTCACGGACGACGGCATTGACCGGCGTTACTACGAGCTGTGCGCCCTGTCGGAGCTGAAGAACGCGCTGCGCTCAGGAGATGTCTGGGTGCAGGGTTCGCGGCAGTTCAAGGACTTCGATGAGTACCTAGTACCGGTCGAGAAATTCACCACCTTGAAGCTGGGCAACGAATTGCCGCTGGCAGTGGTCACCGATTGCGATCAGTATTTGCACGACCGACTGGCATTGCTGGAACAGCAGCTTGCCACCGTCAACCGCATGGCGGCGGCCAATGATCTGCCGGATGCCATCATTACCGAGTCCGGCCTGAAGATCACGCCGCTGGACGCGGCGGTGCCGGAGACTGCACAAGCCCTAATCGACCAGTCGGCGATGCTGCTGCCACACGTCAAAATTACCGAACTGCTGATGGAAGTTGATGAGTGGACAGGCTTCACCCGGCATTTCACGCATCTGAAGACCGGCGACACGGCCAAGGACAAAACCTTGCTGCTGACGACTATCCTGGCTGATGGCATCAATCTTGGACTCACCAAAATGGCTGAGTCCTGCCCTGGCACGACCTACGCCAAACTGTCGTGGCTGCAAGCTTGGCACATCCGGGATGAAACGTATTCGACGGCACTGGGCGAGCTGGTGAATGCGCAGTTTCGACAACCTTTCGCCGAAAACTGGGGCGATGGCACCACATCATCGTCAGATGGCCAGAATTTCAGAACTGGTAGCAAGGCCGAGAGCACGGGACACATCAACCCGAAATATGGCAGCAGCCCAGGACGGACTTTCTACACTCACATATCCGACCAATACGCGCCTTTCAGCGCCAAGGTGGTCAACGTTGGTGTGCGCGATTCAACCTATGTGCTCTATGGCCTGCTGTACCACGAATCTGACTTGCGGATCGAGGAGCACTATACCGACACAGCGGGCTTTACCGATCATGTCTTCGGCCTGATGCACCTACTGGGTTTCCGATTCGCGCCACGTATCCGTGACCTGGGCGACACCAAGCTATTCATCCCAAAGAGCGATACCGCCTATGACGCGCTCAAGCCGATGATTAGCAGCGACCGGCTGAACATCAAGCAGATACGCGCCCATTGGGATGAAATCTTGCGGCTCGCGACCTCGATCAAGCAGGGTACGGTGACGGCCTCGCTGATGTTGCGCAAGCTCGGCAGCTATCCGCGTCAGAACGGACTGGCCGTTGCACTGCGCGAGCTGGGGCGGATTGAGCGCACGCTGTTCATACTGGATTGGCTGCAAAGCGTGGAGCTGCGTCGCCGCGTTAATGCCGGACTGAATAAGGGCGAAGCGCGCAACGCGTTGGCCAGGGCTGTCTTTTTCTACCGATTGGGTGAAATCCGCGACCGCAGCTTTGAGCAACAACGCTACCGAGCCAGCGGCCTCAATCTGGTGACGTCGGCCATCGTGTTGTGGAACACGGTTTATCTGGAGCGTGCCACCAGTGCTTTGCGTACCCACGGCAAGGTGCTGGACTACACGCTGTTGCAATATCTGTCGCCGCTGGGCTGGGAGCACATCAACCTGACCGGCGATTACCTCTGGCGCAGCAGTGCCAAGGTCGGTGCGGGCAAGTTCAGGCCGTTGCGACCGCTGCCACCGGCTTAGCGTGCTTTATTTTCCGTTTTCTGAGACGACCCCATCATGGTCCAGTCTGACTCTTGATGGATGTTAAGAATGTCTGAAGGTAACTCCCGTACAGTGGTCACTCGCGATGCCGGCCAACACAGGGCAGCGATCGCGCGTCCACAGATATGGAGCGCCACATGCCGCAATCCCGCCTTCAGCCGCATCGCGCAGGCCTGGCCCTGACCATGGCCGCTGTCGCTTTTTATCTGATCTCCACCGCACCGGCCGCGCATGCCGAAGCTGCGGCCGGCCTACCCCGCGACGCATTGGCCGCAAGCTCCATAGGCCTTCATGCAGGAACCGATTTCCGCGTTACCAGAGCCGACTGCAAGGACTGTGCCGCCTCCCCGCAGGCCCGCTGGTATTTCGGCGACGACACCGTCGCCGTCGCGAGTGGAGACGCAGTCGGTTCGACGCCCCGTCTGCGCGCGCAGGACGATGTCCGCGCCTGGCTCTCCTCTACCGCCTCCAAAGCTCAGGGCAAACCACCCCAACTGATCTGGATCGGCTCTCCACAGATCGCCGAAGGACGCCTCGCCGCCGACGCCGCATCGCTGATCGGCGCCAGCTCCGCGCTGCCCGTGGCGCTAACCGCGAGACTTGCCAGCAACCGCTCGTACTTCGACGCCAGCAGCCAGGCCTACTTCGCCGGACGCGAGATGAAGGCGCGCGGGATGTTCAAGGAAGGTACCTTCCACGCGCGCACCTTATGGCCGAAGGACTACGCCCTGCCCGCACTCCCCGTCCTGTCCCCGCTGAAGAACGGCGAATCCATCGAAAGCCTGGTGCGTATCAACGGCGGCGGCGCGCGCGATCCGCTCGCCGCGCGCACCTTGTGGCGCCGCGACGGCGCCAGCGCCGGGGAATTCCCACTGGCCGGAAAACCGGCGCTGGCCTTTATCCTCAACGGCGCGCAGGGCGACGACGACGAAGCGTACGGCGGCCACTTCGCGGTGGCCACCGGCCGCTTCGACCAGCAAGGTGGCTGGGACAACTGGTTGGTCAACAACTTCTACAATCTCGGATCGGTCAGCGAAAAAGGTATCATCGCCTCGACCTTGCCAATGGACGCCTACATGGCGGACTTGAACAGCGGCCAATCCTGGTACCGACCCTCCTACATGCTGGTCGCCGTCATGAAAGGCCAGCGGGTGCCCGCGCTCTACCAGGAAGCGATCAGCCGCGTCTTCAACCACTTCTATAGCCAGGACTTCCACTACCGCCACGCGGGCACCAATTGCGCCGGCATCAACGTCGAAACGCTGCGCACCCTCGGCTGGGAAATTCCGCGCCTGGGTGGCGAAAGTCCGTTGAAGGCCGCACTCGCGTTGCCGTACATGGCGCTCAAGGAGGTCAGTCTCGCCAGCGGGCAAAGCGCCTACGACTACCTCACAACCGAGCGCACGGAATTGATGCCCTTCGTCGCCTTCAACACGATCGGCGAGGACTTGTTAAATCGTCTGACGGACAAGGGCGGCGCGCGCAGCGCGATCGAGGCACAACTGGCGGATGATCTGGAGGCGATCGTCTTCGTGCGCATCCCGCAGTTTCCCTCCTCGCGCGCGTTCGGCTCCGATCCGGTGATGTCGCTGAATGAATATCAAAAGCGCGCGCCGGCCGACCGCGCCGACTGGAAAATCATCCCGGTAGGGCCGCGCGACTTTCCCGCCTCGATGAAAAACCCGCTGGCGCCGAAGGAAAAAAGGCCGCAATCGGTCACCGCGACATATGTCCTGGCGGCCGGCGTTCTTTGCCTGACTGGCGGCATCGCGATGGCGTGGCGAAGCAGGCGGAAAAAAGTACGATCGCGTACAGACATCTGATCGGCGGCGGGTTAGACTCTCTGCACGACGATTAAACAGACCGAGTCATGACGCCAAACGCCCCAACCCACGCCAGACCACTGCGACTGCCGGCGCTTGCCGGATGGTTGCTGCTGACGTTCGCCTTCGCCGCCATCGGCGCCTTTGCATCGGCGCAGGCGGGCGCGTTCTACATGCAGCTGGACCGGCCCTCCTGGGCGCCGCCAGCGTGGCTGTTCGGTCCCGCGTGGAGCGTGTTGTATCTGTTAATGGGCATCGCCGCCTGGCGCGTGCAGCGCACCGACGATCAAGGCGGCGTGCGGACGGAGATGACGCTGTATGTGGTTCAACTGGCGTTGAACGCATTGTGGACATGGCTATTTTTCGCCTGGCGCCAGGGCGCTTGGGCGTTCGTGGAAATTCTCGTGCTATGGCTGCTGATCGCCGCCACGATCCGCGCGTTTGGGCGCCGCGACAGGATCGCCGGACTGCTGCTGGTGCCCTATATCCTGTGGGTCAGCTACGCCACGGCACTGTGCTACAGCATCTGGCAACGCAACCCCTCGGTATTGGGCTAGCGCCCACGGCAAGCCGGCCCGTCTCATACCTGATACTTCGAACGCTACGGAAACACGTAGGGCGGATTAGCCGAAGGCGTAATCCGCCAAGAGCCGCCAACCCGCGCGCAAAATACCGGAAGAAAATATCGTACATTATCAATATCGACTTTGATAAAACTGTTTGCGCCCGCACAACAGCATCTCAAAGCGCACGGATAGGCTGACTGCTTCCCCAAGGAGGACATATGCCCGACTACAAGCGGATCTACATCGAAGGCTGCACCTACTTCTTCACGCTCGTCACCGCGCGACGTGCGCCGATCTTCGTCAACCCGGAGGCAAGGCTACTCCTACGCACCGCGATTCAGAAGGTCCGATGTCGCCATCCTTTCGAGATTGTCGGCATGGTGCTCTTGCCAGATCACATGCACGCGCTATGGCGCTTGCCGGCCGGCGATAGTGATTTTTCAATCCGTTGGCGCTTGATCAAAACGCATATGACTCGGTATGCAGGTCAGGGAAAACGCCTTTGGCAAGCGCGGTATTGGGAGCATGCCATCCGCGATGAGCATGATTTAAGCCATCATTTGGATTATCTTCATTGGAATCCCCTTAAACACAGCCTGGTAAATCGGGTCCAGGATTGGCCTTGGTCGAGTTTTCACCGTTATGTCGCAGCCGGGGTTTATCCGGTGGATTGGTGTGGGGCGCGTGAGTTGGCGGATTACGCCTTCGGCTAATCCGCCCTACGTGGCTCTGGGGTGCGCCAGCATCCATGGCCACAATGTTGGGCTCATTCGCCGCTATCATCTCCATCGTCCGCCCCGCCATGATACGATCTGCAAAAAGCCACGAAGGAGACGAATGAAGCACCAATTCCTGGCCATCGACGAGGGCCTCCAGAAGCTGTCGCTGATCGATACCACCAATCCCCGCTACGGCTGGACGCGCAGCCTGGAAGACTTCCCCGCCGCCCGCGATATGCAGCGCATCGGCCCGAACCGCGCCCTGATCGGCTTCGAACGCGGCTTCTTCGAACTCTCCATCTCCTCCGGCGAAGTACTGGCCGCCTGCGACCGCTGGGACAATGTCACCTCCGCCCGCCGCATGGTCAATGGCGCCACCCTGGTCACCGGCCAAAACCTCGACGGCGCCGGCGGCATCAACGTGCTTACCCTCGACCGCGAGTACCGCCAGGTGTCCAGCGTGCGCCGCGATTGCGACTACGTTCGCCTGATGCGCACCACCGACCTTGGCACCTACCTGTTCTGCATGAACGACCACATTCTGGAAACCGACACCTCGCTGATCGCATTGAACGCCATGCGCGCGCCGGGCTTCGAGCACGCGTGGAAGGCCGAGCGCATGGACGACGGCTCCACGCTGGTCTCGGCCGGCTACGGCGCCTTCATGGCGCGCTTCGACCGGCGCGGCAATCTGATCGCCACCTTCGGCGGCGCCAATCTCATGCCCGGGGAAGTCTCGCCATTCTTCTACGCGACGTTCCAGGTGCTGGAAGACGGCCGCGTCATGGTCGCCAACTGGCAGGGCCACGGGTCGGAAAACGGCCACAAAGGTCGCCAGCTGCTGGAGTTCAGCGCGGGCGGAAAACTGCTTGGCAGTTGGTCCGATCCGCACAAGATCTCCTCGCTCCAGGGCATCCTGGTACTGTGACCGGTCAACCCACGCGCCGCACCTCGAAGTTCTCGATCTTCTGGCGCGACTGCGTGGTGCGGAAGCCGAAGTAGCCGCCGCCCGCCAGCGGCCCGGGCGCCGAGAAGAACTCGCGATCGTCGACATACAAACGCGTCCCCCTGGCATCGACCACGATGCGAATACGGTATGGGTGATTCGACTTGAGCAGATACTCCGGAGCCAGGTATTCCTGCAGCAGCTTGCGCTCGCCGCTGCCGTCGTAATAGCGGAAACGCGATGTCGTATTCGTGTTGCCGCCGATGCCGGCATAGAACATCGGCACCTTGTCGTATTCTTCCAGCTTGCCCGAACGGCGGAACGGCTCCGGAGTGCCGCCCCCGCCAGCTGCGCCTCCCAGAAGAAGTTCAAATCCGACAAGCGCTCGTTCGGTTTTCGCTCGGCCAGTACGGTCCGCGTGAAGCTGATCTCATAGTGACCGATCAACTGCTTGCGCAGCCAGACCGTCAAGCCACGGCTCGCGTCCAGCACCAGCGCACGCGATACCGCCTGCGCGGCCTTGCCTGCGCCGCCGGCCTCCGCCTCCACCGCCCATGCCTGCGGATCGAAGCGCTGGAAGTCATCCTTGCAGACGACGGCACTGGTCGCGTCGAGCGCCATCATGCCCAAGGCGCCGAGGCCCCACTGGGCGATCGAATTGGTCGAAATCCTCGGCGCCTCCTCCACTTCCGTCAGCACCACGGGCGGCTTCACGCGGCGCGATACCAGGTCCTTTTCCACCAGGCCCGCCCGGCCCTCATAAAACTGCGCCCAGGCGCGTTTGAGCATCGCGCGGTCCTGCCATTCCACCGCCGCATAGGCCAGCAGGCGCGCGTGGCCCTGTCCCAGGTTCAGCTTGCCGAGGTCCTGGCCGAGTTCCGCCTTCTGCTCCTTCTCGCTGGCGTTATACAAGCGGCAGTAGCGCAGCCACGCATCACGGAACCCCGGCTGCGGCACGGTGCGTATCAATTCGCTGCAAATCTCCGGCAGCCCGAAGACCGCGCTCAGATGCGACACACTGATTTTCTTCTCGCGATCGACGACGTACGCGCCGGTGCGCAGGTCCATCACGCCGCCGCCGGCCAGGAACCCGAGCGGCTGCGCGGCGATACTGGCCATGCTGGCTAACAGCTTGTCGCGGTACTTCGGCTTGCCGCTGCGCTCCCATTCGGTGAACCAGGCCGCCGCCACCGCGCCCCAGTCGGTGCCAAAGGCAACGCTAGCGTAGTTTTTCGGATCGTCCGCCGGCGCCACCTGGCCGATCTTCCGGCCCGGGATGACGGTGCGCAGGCGCTCCACCGCGTCGACCTGCTCGGTGAGCAGATCGCCGATGCGTTCGTCGGCAGTCAGGTAGTACATGAAGCGGCGGTTGACGGCGGTCGAGATGCGCAACTGCTTGGCGCTGTCGCCCCAGTGCTGAACGCTGTGGCGCGAACCGAGCGGCGCGAACGGACCGATATGGTGGACATCGACCTCGCCGGTGTGGCGCGTCATCGCCTCGGCCATGCGGAACACGTCGGCGCGGCCGCTGTGCAGGAAGTAGTGCCACAACCAGATATCGGTGCTCAACTCCGAGTTGTCCCACGCGTAACCGCCCACGTCATAGCGCCAGACGTGACGCTGCTCGTCATACGTGTGCATCACATCGCCGTAATCCCAGAAGCCGTACCATTTGCGGTACTCGACCTGGTTGCGATAAAAGTCGAAACTCCACGCCAGCTGCTTTTCCAGCTTGGCCGCCTCCGGCGACGGCCGTTCCGGCGCGGGACTCCAGTATTCGCTGAACACGCCGGCTTGATGCAGCCGCGCTGGCGTCGCCAGCAACTGGGGCGGCGACTGGATACGGCGGCTGATCGCCACCAGTTCATCGGCCGAAGGCGTCGCCGGCAGCAGTTGCCATTCCAGCTCGCTGGTGCGGGCGACGCCGTACGGCGTGCCGAATTCCGGCTCGTAGTCCTCGTAGGTGATGTCGAGCGCGGCGCGCTGCTTCTCGAACGTGTCCTCGCCCATGCCGTCATGGTAGAAGCGCAGGTCCATCGCCGACGCCTTGGGCGCCCACAGCCACATGGTGACCGTGGCAAGCGGGGTTTCCGCGCCACCGATATCGATCTGGCCGGGATAGCTTTGCCAGAAATTGCGCACGCCGAAAGCGACACCGCCGTCCGGCGTGCCGATATAGCCGGTGCCACTGGCGCGCGCGCCGGTGGCGGCGTGTATCCAGCCCTGGCCGGCCTTGGTGCGCTTGCTGATCGAGAAGCCATCCGGATGCGATTGCAGCAGCGTGTAGTGGCCGAACGCCGGGACGTAAGGCAGTCCCTTGGTGACCGCCGCCGACATTTCCTTCAGCGGCACCGCCCGGCCGGACAATTGGGCATCGTAGACGCTTTGACCGGCATCGCGGCGCAAGCCGGTCAGGCCGCGCACCGCCTCGCCGAAGACGCCGCCGTTGTCGCCGACGAAGCGGATGTGGCGGTCGTGCAAAGGGCTGGACAGCGGCACGCCGAAGCGCAGCCCGACGCCGCGGATATACGCTTTGGCCGGATCGGCGTCGTACACCAGCGTGTGCACCAGGCGAACCGTGTCCGAGTTCTTGTAGAAGTACAGGCGAACCACGAACGGCAGCAGCCTGGCGCCGTCCGCGTGCCGGTGGCTGCCATCGACACGAACCACCGCGCGCAGCGGTCCGTTCTGCTCGAGCGTCACCTTGTCGATCGCACCATCGTAGGAGCGGCGCCCGGCGCCCGCCGATTCGTCGTCGATCGTATCGTCCACCAGCAGCAACAG
Organism: Duganella sp. AC237; assembly: GCF_979254035.1. Classification (NCBI taxonomy): domain Bacteria; kingdom Pseudomonadati; phylum Pseudomonadota; class Betaproteobacteria; order Burkholderiales; family Oxalobacteraceae; genus Duganella; species Duganella sp. AC237. Next base: position 3,696,515 of record NZ_CEEDEW010000003.1, read on the forward strand.
CCGGCCATCGCGCAGCAGCGGCTTGCCCGACCGCTTCATCGCCGTCACCAGCACCGCGCCCGATCGGGGAAGCGCGCATTGCAGCACGCCCGTATCGATGTCGATTCCGCCGGAACCTTCCTTTGCCAGCGTGGCGCCGGCCGGGCCGGCGCTGGAGGTTTCGGCGCCGATCAGCGGATGCAGCGTGTAGCCGGCTTCCGGCTTGCCGCCGCCGGCTTCGGGCGGCAGCGCGTGCGCCGACCATTTGAGCGTGCCATCGGGCCAGTAGGCCAGCGGCCAGGATTGCGCCGCCTTCACGGCGCCTTTGCGGGCACCGGCACCAGCGGCGGCGCCACGCAACTCGAACGCCGCATTCCCGGGCACCCGCCCCTGCGGCCATGGCACGCCCCAAGTCGCGCCACTGAAACTGGCGGGCGCGCCTTCGAGCCAATGCAGGACCGTTTCGCCGGCCGGCGCCGGGACGGGAGCGCCGGCATCCGTGCTGTGCGCGGCGAACGCCTGCGCGGGCAGCACGTCGGCCAGCACGGCGACGCCGCCCGTCAGCAAGGACGCCAGTTTAAGAAATTGACGCCGTTCCAGTGTATCGCTCATTTGCCGCCGCTCCGTACTCAATATTTGTAAGCCAGGGTCGCGCCGATCGTGCGCGACTCGCCCAGCCAGCCCCAGACCGTGCCGTAGTCGCCGCTGGAGAGACGGCGGTAGTACGTTGTGTCGAAGGCGTTGTTGATCCAGAGCGAGGCGCTCCAGTCGCCGCGTTGGAGCTTACCACCGGTGCCGGCCGAAAACGAGGCCAGGCCATAACTACTCACGCGGGTGAGCGAAGAATTGTCCACCGTGCCGTACATCCAGCCGCGATAGGCGTAGCGCGCGCCGACGAAGTTGTTCAGGCCATTTTCGCTGCGCCAGCTATAGCGCGCGCTGGCGTTCCACGTCACCTTCGGCGCATTGAACACGCGCTGGCCGGTCAGGTTGCAGGATGGCGGCGGTTTCGGCGACAACGTCACCTCCGGCGCGCAGCGCGCATTGTCATAGTCCGTGTAGGTGGCGTCGTTATACACGGCGGCGAAATCGACCTGCAGATTGCGCGTTAGCGCGGCACGGATACTGGTTTCGGCGCCGCGCGAGCGGAAGCTCCCGGCGTTCATCAAGTAGGTTTGTTGGTCGTCGGGATTGTAGCCTTGGGTTTGGAAGTCGCTGATCTCGGTCAGGAACAGGTCTGCCTTCACCGTCACCTTGTCGTCCCACAGCGAGCCTTTCACACCCAATTCGGCGGTTCTGGTCTTCTCGGGTTTGATGTACAGCGAATCGTTGCCGGCCTGTCGCGCGGCGCCGGCGGAGACATTCAGGCCACCGGACTTTTCGCCATAGGAGCCAGCCAGATAGCTGTTCCACTCCGGCGTCAATTGATACTTCAGCACCAGCGTCCCCGATGGCAGTTGATGGTATTCCTTCAGGTTGCCCGAATTGAAGGGCACGCGATTGAGGCGCACAAACTGGCCACTCTTCTCCTCGTAATTGAAGCGCAGGCCAGCGTTCAAATCCCAGCCCGAAGCGATGTGCCAGGTGCCTTGCGCGTAAGGCGACAGCATATGGTCGCGCAGTTTCCCGAACCGGATCACGTCGAGGTTGTTGTACGACGCCGAAGCGTAATACACGCCGGCCAGCGTACCGGCGGCGTAGCGGGTATGCGCCACCGTGTCCAGATTCTGGCCAAGATAATTCAGGCCGACCGCATAGTCGTAGTCCTCGCCGACCGGCGATTCCAGGCGCAATTCCTGCGACCATGTATGATCGCGCACCTGGGTGCCGGTGTTGTTGTAGATGTTGACGCTAAAGCCGTCGGCCATTACCGGATTTGTGCGGAAGTAGCGCACCGATGTCACTGAGCGCAGCTTGTAGCCGCTGTCGAGCTGCCAATCGGCGACGGCGGAAGCGCCGCCCTGCACCACATGCACCCGGTTTTCATCGTCCAGATCGACCTGCGGGCCGAACACGATGTTGTTCCCGATCGCCTTGGACTTCGCCACGTAGCCGTCGGTGCCGCTAAAGACATTGGTGGCCAGCAGCACCGGCGTCGGCTCGCTGTTGGTATTGCTGTAGTCGGCGCTTAGCCGCAATCGGAACGCGTCGCCCTGCTTATATAACAGTTGTCCGCGCGCGCCGGTGCTGGAAGCTCCGTTCAGGCGATTGCCGTTGCGGACATTGGTGACCGCGCCATCGTTATTGCTGTAGACCAGATTCAAGCGACCCGCCCAACTGGCATCCAGAGGGCCGGAGACCATCGCCCGTCCGCGCGCGTAACCATTCTCCCCGATCGACACCGTGGCCGATGCCTCGGGCGTGAACGACGGCTCCCGCGTATGGATATTCAACACGCCGCCGGTGGCGTTGGCGCCGAAGGCCGCGCCCTGCGCGCCGCTGAGCACCTCGGCATAGGCGATATCGCCCAGTCCATTCCCCAACATGCCGGCGCGCGCAAGGTAGACGTTGTCGACGTAGATCGCCACGCTGCTTGGCATGCCGATATTGGCGTCGCCGCTCGCCTGCCCTCCGCCGTCGCCGACGCCACGAATGCTAATCTGGGTATCGGACGGATCGGTGCTCTGTATCACCAGGCCCGGAATCAGCTGCTGCAAATCCTCGAGCGTCGTCAGGTTCTGCTGCTCGGCCTCGTCGCCGGTCACGCGGTACGACGATGTCGGCGCGCGCTGGATGTTGTCGGTCTCCTGATCGGCGCTGTTGCGGCGGGCGCCTTTGACCGTCACGCGCGCCAGCACTTCGGTTGCCGGCGCCACGGCGGCGGCGGCGGCGGAAACGGGCTGCCGCAACGAGGTCTGCACGATCGGCGCCTGAATCGGCGTGGCCGGACGCGCCGGCGCTGCGGGAGCCGGAGCGCGGCGGATGGTCAGCGCGCGCCCGCCGCCGCTGGTGGCGAGCTCGAAGCCGGTACCCTCCAAAGCGCGGGTGATCGCCTCGGTGGCGCTGAAATTGCCGCTGACGGGCGCCGAGCGCGCCGTCTCGACCAGCTTCGGGTCGTACGCCAGCGCCACGCCGCTTTCGGCGGCAATGCGCAACAGGGTTTTGTCCAGCGGCGCCCCGGCCAGCTGATACGGCTGGCGTGTCGAGTCCTGCGCCAGCGCGGCCGGCAAGGCGAGTAACTGGGTGGCGGCCAACATCGCCAGCATGTGGTGTGGATTCTTCAAAACGTGCCTCACTAGAGTGGTTGTGCACCTCAACCGAGGGGCTTCACAACACATGTGCAGTGAGAATCCAAAAGCGTCAGCACGTTGCGAAAATATTTTTCTGGCAGCGAGCGGTCAGCTGAAAACAACCACATAGCGGCCATAACGCGTCAACTTGACAGGCAACGCGGCGGCCACCTGCAGCAGCGCGCCGTCAATATCGTCGAGACGGAATACGCCGCTGATCTGATGCATCGCGGCTTTGCTGCTGGCCCGCAGCAACCCGGTACGATAGCGGCCGAAGACCTCCAGCAGCTCCGCCAACGGAAGGCGGTCTGCGACAAAGACGCCGCGCGTCCAGGCGCTAGCGGCGGCGAACGACAGCTCGCTGGCCCGGGCGCCATCGTGATCGAAGTAGAAAGTCTGGCCGGCCTCGATCGGCACGGCGGTTCCTCCCACGGGCCGCAGCAGCGCGCTGCCAGCGCCCACGGACACCACGCTGCGCTCCCGCAGCCGCCCCACATTGAATATCGCGCCGCTGGAGACGACGGCGCCGTGCGCGGTGGCGACAGTAACGGTGCCTCCCGATGGAGTTGAAGGCCTCACCAAGAGCTGCCCCTGGCGCAGATCCAGCACGGGCGCGGTGGCGCCGCCGGCAAGGTAGATACGGCTGTCGGCATCGTAGGCCAGCGGCGTGCCGTCCGCCAAAACGCCCTCGCCCCGCTCGCCCACGGCGCTGCGCCAGTCGGCGTCCAGTCCCAGTCCATGCGCGCCCTCGCGGACGCCCCAGGCGCCGACGCCCAGCGCCAGCAGCGCAAAGGCGCCGCGCAGGGCACGCCGCCTTTCCGCGGACGGCGTCCGCAGCGCATGCGCCATCGCCGAAGAACCTCGCGACCCGCCCGCCCCGCCACCGCCCATCCGCGCCAGCCGCTCCTGTAACGCGTCCCAGGCATGCGCATTCTCCGCCGTGGCGCCGCGCCAGCGCTCGAATGCGCGCAGTTCGGCATCATCGGCGTCGCCTTCGCGCAGGCGCACCTCCCACATCACTGCTTGTTGTAGTGGAGACGCTGGCGCAGCCATCAAGCGTACTCGCAGCAAGCCGTCAAGGCCTGTGCGACATATTTGCGGACCATGCTGACCGATACGCCAAGACGCTGCGCGATCTCCGCGTATCCCATTTCCTCGAACTGGCTGAGGATGAACGCCTCGCGCGCCTTGGCGCTGACGCGCTCCAGCGCCGCATCGATGCGCAGCAATTGGTCGACCGCCAGGCACACCTCCTCCGGCGAGGCATCGAACTGCTCGGGGACCAGCGCCAGCTCGGCCAGATAATCGCGCTCCAGATCGCGCCGGCGCCAGAACTCGTAGGTCAGGCGCCGGGCGATGGTCGTCAACAACGCGCGCGGTTGGCGGATATGGCTCACATCATCGAGTCCGGCCAGTTCGGTGAAGGCCGATGCCGCCAGGTCCTCGGCATCGTTGCGCGAGCCGACCAGCCGCTGCATGCTGGCGGTCAGCCAGCCGTAGCTGCGACGGAATTCACTGCCCAGAAAGGTGTCGCGCGCGGCGGAAACGAAGGAAACGGTACTCATGGCCGCCAATATAAACGGGCGGCTTGCGTAATAAAACGAACAATTCCGATCTAGCTTATTCGGAAACCGTCGCGTGACGCCGGGGAGAAAAACCGATCACGAAAGCTGATCGCGGCGCCCATTTTGGTTATCGCGGCAGCCCGCCTTCCAGCATGGCCAAATGACGCTGGATCGTCGCGAACATCTGCTCGACATCGATAGGCTTGGCGATGAAGTCGTCCATGCCGGCGGCGATGCATTGCTCGCGCTCGGACTCCATCACCCCCGCCGTCATGGCGATCACCGGCAGTTGCAGGTGCAACTCCTCACGTATCAGGCGGGTCGCGGTAAAGCCGTCCATCACTGGCATTTGCACATCCATCAGCACCAGCTCGTAGCGCTCGCCGCGCAGCAGCTCCACCGCCACCGCGCCATTTTCCGCCACGGCCACCGCCGCCCCGGCCTGTTCAAGGATGCCTCTGGCGACGTTCTGATTGATCGGATTGTCCTCGACCAGCAACAGGCGAACGCCCGCCAGCCCCGGTGATGCGGGTGCCTCCGCCTCGCCGACGGCGCCTGGCTCGCGCTGCGCGAGCGCCGTCTGCACCGCATCGAACAGGCTGGAAGATGTCACCGGCTTGGTCAGATAGGCCGAGGTGGAGACCTCCGCCAGGTCTTCCATCAGCTTTCCACGCCCATAGGCGTTGACCATGCAAACCACAGGCACGCTCGCATCGGCCGTCTGCGACTGAATCGCCTTGATCGTTTCGACGCCGTCCATGCCGGGCATATGCCAGTCGACCAGCACCACGTCGTAGACGGCGCCGCCGCGCAAACGCTCAAGCGCCTCCGGCCCGGACGCCACGCTGTCGCACACCCAGTTCCAGGCCTCGATGGTCTTGCAGATGAACGAGCGGCTGGTCTGGTTATCATCCACCACCAGAAGGCGCAGGCCGGCGGGCGCCGAGCGGCCAGCAGGCATCGTCGTCTCGTCGCCAGCCATCATCGGCAACGTGAAGCGGAACTCGCTGCCGGCGCCGGGCGTGCTGCGCACCTCGATAGCGCCACCCAGCATTTCGATCAATCCCTTGGAAATGGTCAGTCCCAGGCCGGTGCCGCCGAAACGCCGCGTGGTCGACAAGTCGCCCTGCGTGAAGGGCGAGAACAAGCGGGCCAGCTGCTCCTCGCTCATGCCGATGCCGGTATCGCGCACGACAAAACCCAGCGTCAACGGCAGGCGCGCCGCCAGCTCGACCCGCACCGACACTTCCCCGTTTTCCGTGAACTTGATCGCGTTCCCAGCCAGGTTGACCAGCACCTGCTGCAGGCGCAACGCATCGCCGACCAGTGCGCGCGGCACATCCGGTTCGACACCGATACACAATTCCAGATCCTTGTCGCCGGAGCTCACGCTCATGATGGTCGCCAGCTCGTGCAGCACCTCGTCCAGATGGAAGCGCACCGGATGCATCTCCACCTTCCCGGCCTGCATCTTGGAGAAATCGAGGATGTCGTTCAGGATGCCCAGCAGCGACTGGCCGGAGGCCCGTATCATGTCCAGGTAGCGGCGCTGCTCCGGCGACAGGCCGGTGGTGCCAAGCAGGTGAGCCATGCCCAGCACCGCGTTCATCGGCGTGCGCAATTCGTGGCTCATATTGGCGACGAAAACGTCCTTGGCCGCATTGGCGGTCTGCGCCTGTTTGACCGCCAACTGCAGCTGGAGCGTGCGCTGCTCGATCAGGTTTTCCAGGTGGTGGCGGTAGCGCAGCAATTCCGCTTCGACCGTGTGCAGTGTCACGATCGCGTCGTCGGCTTCGCGGAAGCTGAGGCGCTGGGGCGGCGGCGGCATGCCGCCTTTGCCTGCCAGCCTGACCACGGCGAACGACAAGGCGCTGACGGAACGGGCGATGTTGCGGGCGAAGTACCACGCCACGCCAAGGCCCGCAGCCAGCAAAACCAGCAGGAAAGCGGTGATCCACTTGATCGACGCCAGCATCTCGGACAGCACCACGCTTCTCGGCACGCCGATGACGACGGTCCAATTGCTGGTCCCCGAGCGGCTGAACATCGAATACACGGGTATACCTTCAAGCGTGACCGCCTCGATCGCGTCCTCCAGCTTGTAAGGCAGCTTGGCCAGCAACGACGGCGAGCCCTTATGGCCGACGAACCTGGCCGCTTCGTGAGTACGGGCGACCACCACGCCGGTCGAATCGAAGATGGCGATCACACGGTCCGGCGGCAGCCGCTGCTCCTTGAGCACCTGCCCGAGACGGTCGGGAAGATAAGCGGTCGAAATCACGTAGAGGACTTTACCTTCGCGCAGCACCGGCACGTGGATCGCCACCAGCGGCCGTTTCAGTGCGCCGCCGATGAACAGGTCGGAGATCACCGGCTTGCCTGTCTCGAACACCTTGTTGATCCGCTCCGCGCTGCCCGGATCGGCCAACAACGGACCGTAGGGCCGCGCGGTGTTCATCAACTGCACCGAATCGCGGTCGCTCAGGACGAAATTAAAACCGGGGAATTCAGGCCGCAGCACGTTGGAGGCCTGTTTGTAAAACGCGGCGATGTCGCCGCTATCGAGACTGGGCGAGTTGGCCAGCGCCAGCGCCACGGTGATGCCGGTGTTCAGGTCCCGGTCCACCGCCTGGATCAGCGCGCGGGCGGTGATCAGGGTGTCCTGCTGGATCTGCGTGCGCTCACGCTCGTAAAAGTTATCGGTCAGCAGCGCGAACCCTATGATGGCTGGCAATGCGCAGGCCCACACCAGACTATAAATCTGCGATCTGATGGTCGGCAACGCGGCCACGTATGCCAGGTTCCCTCGGTCCTGCGCCATAAAAGTCCTTCCCGACCGGTGTCTTACTCAGGGAACAACTTTATCACAACCCCAGCTTGCTCCCCAAGCGCAATACGGCGGCGATGTTGCGCGCCGACACGCGCACGTTGCGTGCCGCGTCGGCCAGCGCTTGCTCCACCGTGCACGGACGGCTGACCGCGCCGAACACCGCGTCGATCCCGTGCTCGTGAACCGCCGCCGCGCCGGGCGCCAGACCGCCGGCGATGGCGATCACCGGTTTGCCGTGGCGCTGCGCCACCCGCGCCACGCCGACCGGCGTTTTGCCGTGGATGGTCTGGCTGTCGATGCGGCCTTCGCCGGTGACCACCAGATCGGCGTCCGCCACGGCCGCGTCCAGGCCCACGGCGGCGGTGACGATCTCGCTGCCGGGGCGCAGCCGGCCGCCGAGGAACACCAGCATCGCCGCGCCGATGCCGCCGCCGGCGCCAGCGCCCGGCACGTCGGCCACCGGCCGTCCCAGATCGCGGGCGATGATGTCGGCGTAGTGGCGCAAGCCGGCGTCCAGCAGTTCGATCATCTCCGGCGTCGCGCCTTTCTGCGGCCCGAAGATGTGCGAGGCGCCCTGCGGGCCCACCAGCGGATTGCTGACGTCGCAAGCGACATCGAACACGCAATCGGCGATGCGGGCGTCGAGTCCCAACAGATCGATCCTGGCCAGCGTCGCCAAGGCGCCGCCGCCGGCCGCCAGGTCCTTGCCCGCGCTGTCCAGCAGGCGACCGCCCAGAGCCTGCAGCATGCCAGCGCCGCCGTCGTTGGTGGCGCTGCCGCCGACACCCAGCACGAAGCGCCGCGCGCCCGCATCGAGGGCATCGCGTATCAGTTCCCCCGTGCCGTAGCTGGTGGTGCGCAGTGGATCGCGCAGCGCCACCGGCACCAGTTCCAGGCCGCTGGCGGCGGCCATCTCGATCACCGCCGTCTCGCCATCGCCCATCATGCCGTAGAACGCCGGCACCGGCTCGCCGAGCGGGCCGCGCACGCGCAATTCCACCAGGCGCCCGCCGCTGGCGTCGATCATCGCCTGCACGGTGCCCTCGCCGCCATCGGCAACCGGCACCTTGAGGTACTCGGCATCGGGGAAAATCTCGCGGAAGCCGGCCTCGATCTCGTTGGCGACGGCCATCGCCGACAGGCTCTCTTTATACGAATCAGGCGCTATGACGATTTTCATTGGTGCTCCAACTCTCGACCCCATCATCGATTAACCAGCTTGGCCGGTACACGCAGCACCAGTATCGCACCAAGCAGCATCACGCTGGACAGAATATACAGCGCCACGTCGGTGCTCTGGGTAGCATCCTTGATCCAGCCAACCAGGAACGGGCTGACGAAACCTGCGATCTGGCCCAGCGAATTAATCAGCGCCAGGCCGCCGGCCGCCGCCGCGCTGCCGAGGAAGGCCGCCGGCAGCGCCCAGAACATCGACAACGCCGCCAGCGCGCCCATGGTCGCCATGCTCAAACCGGCGATGACGATCACCGGATTGCTGGAGAAATTGGCCGCCAGGGTCAGGCCGACAAGGCCCATCAGCATCGGCGCGGTGACGTGCCAACGGCGCTCGCCGTGGCGGTCGGCCGACCGTCCGGCCCAGATCATGAACACGGCGGCGAACAGATACGGCACGGCGCTCAACCAGCCGACCGTGACCGCGCTCTGGTAGCCGAGCGACTTGATGATCGACGGCAGCCAGAAGTTGATCGCATAGACGCCCATCTGGATACAGAAGTAAATCACGCCCAGCATCCACACGCTGCCGTTGCGCAGCACGTCGGAGAACGACTGGCCGACCGTGCTGGTGGACTGGCGCTGCTTTTCATCGGCCGCCAGCGCGTCCTGCATCGCGCGCTTCTCGTCGGCGTCGAGCCATTTGGCCTGCGAAATGCCATCGTTCAGGTAGAAATACACGCCAATGCCGAGCAGCACCGTCGGCACGCCCTGCAGCAGGAACAGCCACTGCCAGCCCATCATGCCCCCTTGGCCGGCCGAAAAGTGCGCCAGCATCCAGCCCGACAACGGGCCGCCGATCAGGCCGGAAATGGGAATCGCCGACATGAACAGCGCCATCACCTGGCCGCGTTTCTGAGAAGGGAACCAATGCGTAAAGTACAGCACCATGCCCGGGAAGAAGCCGGCCTCGGCCACGCCGGTGAAGAAGCGCAGCGCGTAGAACGACAGCGGCGTCGTCACGAACAGCATGCACGCCGACAAGGCGCCCCATGCCACCATCATCACGGCGATCCAGCGCCGCGCGCCCAGCTTGTGAAGGATAAGGTTGCTCGGGACGCCGCTCAGCACGTAGCCGATGAAGAAGATGCCGGCGCCAAGGCCGTAGACAGTGTTGCTCAGCTTGAGCGCGTCGAGCATTTCCAGCTTGGCGAAGCCGACGTTGACGCGGTCGAGGTAGTTAAAGAAGTAGCAGACGAAGATAAACGGTATCAGGTGCCACGTCGCCTTTTTGTACGCCCCCTCGAGGACGGACGCCGCAGGCGCTTGCGCGGCGATCGACGGATTGCTCATTCCAGGTCTCCTAAGTTTTTTATAGTGGAGCTGATTATGTGGAATCGCCCAATAAAAAACATCGGCCAAACGCACGAGAATCGGCGGGCTGAAACTGCGATTATTGGGCAACCGCACAAATATTGCCCCATTAAAAGGTTAGAATCAGCCCCATCCTTGGGAAATTATTACAGCAGAAACCACCATGAGCATACTAAGCACCCAGCTGGCGCAGGACATCGTCACGCGCACGATGAAAATCATCCCCTACAACGTGAATGTGATGGATGTCAGCGGCAGCATCATCGCCAGCGGCAATCCGGCGCGCATCGGCGAACTGCACACGGGGGCGATGCTAGCGCTGGCCAAGAAGCTGGCGGTGGAGATCGACAGCGCCAGCGCGCGCAACATGCACGGCGCCCAGCCCGGCATCAACCTGCCGCTGACGGTCAACGGCCAGCTGTGCGGTGCGGTCGGCCTGAGCGGCGCGCCCGACGAAGTGCGTCAATTTGGCGAGCTGGTGCGCCTTACGGCTGAAATGATCCTCGAGCAGGCGCAGTTGGCGGGTGAACTGCAGCGCGACAGCCGCTATCGTGAAGCGTTCGTGCTCAAACTGATCAACGATGACGGCAGCGACCACGCCGGACTGGAGGCATGGGCGCGGCGGCTGGGCGTCGATTTCGGCCGTACTCATCAGGTCTTCGTGTTGGAAGTGGACGACAATGCGGCCGGCACCGTCGAAGCGCTGACCGAAATCCAGCGCCTGCAAATGCGCATGCTGACGCGCCAGCCAACGGCGCTGACTGCGGCGGCCAGCTCACATGAAATGGTCATCCTCGACTTCCACGATGCGCCAGGCGCCGCCAAAACCCAGGCGTCCGGCCCGGCCCAGGACGCCCAGGCGTGGGCGCAAAAGCGGTTGCAATCGTTCTCTGCGATGCTAAAGGAGGAAGGCGGCGACGCCCACACGCTGACGATGGGAATCGCCCTGACCGGGATCGAAGGCGTCGCGATCTCCTACCAAAGCGCGCGCACGGCAGCCCGCATCGGCCGCGCGCGCCAGCCGCGCGGCACCCGCTTCAGCTACTACGAGCAGGCGCTGCCGGTGCTGCTGTCCGGCCTCGGCTCCGGCTGGCAAGCGGCGCAACTGAGGCGCCCGATCGCCCGCCTGCGCGCGCAGGACAAGAACAAAGAGCTGCTCCAGCGCACGCTCGAAGCCTGGTTCACGCACGACGGCCACCCGGCGGCGACGGCCGAAGCGCTGCACATCCACCGCAACACGCTCGACTACCGCCTGCGCCGCATCGGCGAGATTACCGGACTTGACCTCGGCAAGCTCGAAGATCGCTTCCTGCTGTACGTCTCCGCGCTGCTGACAGACCGATAAACCGACGGGGGTCAAGTCTGACATTCGTACACGGCCTGATCATTTATACGGATTCTTGCAACAAAGCAAACCATTAATTCATACCAAGTTCCTGTATCATTTGGCGGCGCCGCGATCCGGCGCGAGGGGCAGAACCCCACACCATAGATACAGACAAACACAAAAATAAATGGAGCCCAATTTTGAGCCTTTTTAGAACGAAGAATCTGGATGACATGATCGCCAACGCGCGAAAACCGGGCGGCTTGGCCAAGGTGCTTGGTCCCTTCGACCTGATATTGATGGGCATCGGCGCCATCGTCGGCACCGGCATTTTCGTGCTGACCGGCACCGGCGCCGTCACCGCCGGCCCCGCCCTGACCTTGTCCTTCATCGTCGCCGCCGTCGCCTGCGGCTTCGCCGCGCTGTGTTACGCCGAATTTGCCTCCACCGTACCGGTCGCCGGCTCGATCTATACCTATACCTACGCCACCCTGGGCGAACTGGCCGCCTGGATGATAGGCTGGGACTTGCTGCTTGAATACGGACTGGCGACGTCGGCCGTCTCGGTCGGCTGGTCCGGCTACTTCCAGTCGCTGATCTCCGGCTTCGGCCTGCAGTTGCCCACGGTGCTCACCGCCGCGCCCGGCGCCCTGCCCGGCGTGACCACCTGGATCAACCTGCCGGCGCTGATCATCATGCTGATCCTGACGGCCATGTTGAGCTGGGGCGTGCGCGAATCGGCCCGCCTGAACAACATCATGGTCGCCATCAAGGTCGGCGTGGTGCTGCTGTTCATCGCGGTCGGCGCGCGCCACGTGCAGCCGGCCAACTGGCAGCCGTTCATGCCCTACGGCTACAACGGCATGCTGAGCGCGGCCGCGCTGGTGTTCTTCGCCTTCATCGGTTTCGATGCGGTGACGTCGGCCGCCGAGGAAGTCAAGCGTCCCGAGCGCGATCTGCCGATCGGCATCATCGGCTCGCTGGCGGCCTGCACGATCCTGTATGTGGTCGTGTCCGCGATCATGACCGGCATCGTGCCTTACCAGCAATTCCTTGGCGTCGACCACCCTGTCACCCTCGCGCTCAAGTACGCCGGCGAAAACTGGGTCGCCGCCTTCGTCGACCTCGGCGCCATTCTGGGCATGACCACGGTGATTCTGGTGATGGCTTACGGCCAGACCCGCGTGATCTACGCCATGTCGCGCGATGGCCTGCTGCCGAAGCGCCTGTCGACCGTGCATCCACGTTTCCATACCCCGTTCTTCGCGACCTGGCTGGTGGGTATCGTGTTCGGCTTGATCGCGGCCGTTGTGCCGCTAAATATCCTGACCGAGCTGATCAACATCGGCACCCTGGCCGCGTTCAGCCTGGTGGCGATCGCCGTGGTTATCCTGCGCAAGAAGCGTCCCGATCTGAAGCGCGCCTTCCGTTGCCCTTGGGTGCCGGTGATCCCCGCGCTGGCAGTGATCTTCTGCGTCATGCTGATGACTTACCTGAGCTGGCATACCTGGGTCGCGTTCATCATCTGGATGGCGATCGGCCTGCTGATTTATTTTGGTTACGCGCGCAAGCATTCGGCGATGAACTGAAGGCCTGAGGCTCGAAAAAAACCCGGCGCGACCATCAGGTTGCGCCGGATTTTTTTTTGCTTACTCCCCCTGCCTTAATTCACGGTCAATTTCCCCGTCCCCGCGTTACTCAGCACCGACGCCTTCACCGCCGACGCCCCCAGCGGCGAGTACGAATACGGCACGGTCCAGCCGACAGCGTTGCTGAAGCTGCACGCACCGGCCACGTTCAACGCGCTGCCGTTCAACAGCGAACCGGTATCGACAATCGCGCCGGTCTTGCTCGACGAGCCCGGATTCTTGACGATGTCCGGACAGCTGCTGGCGCCGGCGATCTCGAACGCATTGTTGGTGGAAATCACCTTCGCCAGGTAAGCCACGCCGATGCTGTACTGATGCTTGTACACCGGATGGCTGCGCGAACCCTCGAAGTAGTTGTTGTAGACGTGAACCTTACCGAAACGCACACGCGGCGCGCGGTCGCTGATGTTCAGGTAGTGGTTGTTGTTGAAGGTAACCGTCAAATGGCCATCGTCCGTGGTCCGGCTGTCGGAAGAACCCACCAGGTTGTTCTTGGCGTGCAGCTCGAATCGATTGTTCGACACCGTCACATAGTCCGAGGCGTTCTTGACGTCCAGCGCGCCGTCGTGGCACTGCTTGAGCATGCCGTTCTCCGTCGGCAACTGGTCATCGGTCTTGGGTGCGTCGGTGAAGACATTGTGGTCGACCCAGACGTTGGTCGAGGCCAGGATGGTGACGCCGTCATACTCCGAGTTCCAGTTGCCGTTGGCCCCATCGTTCGGATCCCACAACGGATATTTGTCGCATGGCAGGCTGATGTTCAAGTTGCGGATGATGACATTCTTCTTGCCGTTGACGACCAGATTGGCGTTGACCAGCTTGGCATCGCTGCCAACGCCGATCAAAGTGGTATTGCTGCCCAGCTTGATCTGCAGACGTGCGGCCTGGTCGTCCTTGCTGGTGTACGGGCCGCCGTTGTCCGACGAGGTCGGATCGATGGTTCCGTACAGTTTGATGATCTTCGGATTGTCGCCCTGGGCCTTGATCGCCGCCATCAGCTGCGACGCGGAACTGACCTTGTAGATCGCGGTCGATGGCGCGGCCGCGCCGCCGGTGGTGCCGCCGTTAGTGCCGGCCCAGCCCGATGCAGGCGCCGACTGATAGGTGGCGTCGCCCGGAGTTGGCGTAGGCGTAGGCGTCGGCGTCGGAGTGGGAGTTGGCGTCGGGGTCGGCGTCGGGGTCGGCGTCGGGGTTGGCGTAGGTGTCGGGGTTGGCGTCGACGACAGCGGACCAACCGCACATTTTTCAGCCACCCCCGCATTCGGATCAGAACCGAAAGTCGCCGTGGTGCACGCCACATTGCCGGACAGGGTTTTGATCACCCACTTATCCTTCAAGCCGAACGAGACCTGGCGGCTCGTGGTTCCCGCCTTGCAAGTCCCGCCCTCATCGGCGCATTTCGAAAAGCCGGTGGGCCAATCGGCGGCGTAGGCGCTGGTTGAAAACAGCGCTGCCAGCGCCGCACACATTACGGAATATTTTGGTGCCATGATTTTTGTCTCCTAACGGGTTAGTTACGGGCCTTCAAACAGGCCACTTGGATGGACAACTGCAACAGAACCGCGCCCGGGGAGAAATCTTGGCGCCACCGTGGTAGCCTGTGGGACAGGCTAAAGGGAACGCCCCTGTCATAGCGGGGCGTGGATTGCTTCAATGGTGTTAATCGACGGTCAGCTTGCCGGTGCCCGCGTTGCTCAGCACGGAGCCCTTCACCGCCGATGCCGCCATCGGCGACGCGGTGTACGGCACGGTCCAGCCGACCGCGCTGCTCTCGCTACACGCACCCGCCACATTCAGCGGATTGCCGTTCAACAGCGAGCCGGTATCGGTGATCGCGCCCGGCTTGCTGGACGAGCCGGGATTCTTGACGATGTCCGGGCAGCTGCTGGCGCCGACGATCTCGAACGCGTTGTTGCTCGAGATAATCTTGGCTTTGTAGGCAACGCCGATGCTGTACTGGTGCCGGTAAATCGCGTGGGTGCGCGAGCCCTGGAAGTAGTTGTTATAGATGTGCACTTTGCCAAAGCGTACACGCGGCGCCCGCTCGCCGATATTTAGATAGTGGTTGTTGTTGAAGGTAACCGTCAGGTGTCCCTCGTCGGTGGTCCTCTCGTCGCTCGAACCGACCAAGTTGTTCTTCTCATGCAGCTCAAACCGATTGTTCGACACGGTCACATAATCCGACGCGTTCTTGACGTCAAGCGCGCCGTCGTGGCACTGCTTGATCTTGCCGTTCTCGACGGGCGACTTGTCATCGGTCTTGGGCGCGTCGGTGAAGACGTTGTGATCGACCCAGACGTTGGTCGAGGCCAGGATGGTCACCCCGTCATACTCCGAATTCCAGTTGCCGACGGGGCCATCCTTGGGGTCCCAGACCGGGAACAGATCGCACGGCAGATTGATGTTCAGGTTGCGGATGATGACGTTCTTCTTGCCGTTGACGACCAGATTGGCGTTGACCAGCTTGGCATCGCCGCCCACGCCGATCAAAGTCGTATTGCTGCCCAGTTGGATCTCCAGGCGCGCCTTTTGATCGGCAACGCTTTTAAACGGGCCGCCGTTGTCGGCATCGGTCGGATCGATGGTGCCGTACAGCTTGATGATTTTCGGTTTGTCGCCCTGCGCTTTAAGCGCGGCCATCAGTTGCGCCGCCGAGCTGACCTTGTAGATCGCGGTCGACGGCGCGGCCGCGCCGCCGGAGGTGCCGCCATTGGTGCCGGCAAAGCCGGTGGTCGGCGCCGTGTCGAGCGTGGCGTCGGCGGCCAACGCGCCGGTGGAGCAAATTGCCGCCAATGCGGCGCATAACAGTGAGTACTTCGGTGCCATGGGTGTGTCCTTAATGGTCGGTGTCGGACCTTTAAAAAGGTCGCTTATGTCATTCACAGCATCGGCAAAGATGCCAAAATGAAAATTAAGATTAGCAGCCTGTGCTGGCTGATACCTCGGCGATTCAAATAATCAAGCGCTTGATTATTTAGAAGGTCATCCGATATCGTATGACTAGCCTGGGCTGTCTGTCGGAAATAATTCGATTTGCTGTGCAGCAGTACTGCGCCCGGGAGGAGTTTGGCGCCGCCGTGATAAGCCCTTGATTATAAGGCGCTTATAGTCACGCCCCGGCGGTGTCGGGGCGCTTGGGGAGGCTCTGGAGGTCTTGGTTAAGGCCGAAGATTTCCCTAGAGAAATCATATCTCAATCGCAAGGGGTATGACAAGTCAAGTTTTTCAGTAGTTGTTTTTTCGTGAACTCAGGCTTGCACGGTGCAATCCGCGAACGGGACTGGCGACTAGCTGACGATGAATCCCAACTCGCGAAGGAAGCTTGCCGCTTGCGCGTGCGAGATGACGGCGCCCTTGAACATGCCGGCGTCGGCCAGCTTCACGCCCTCGATGTCGGTGCCGCGCAGGTCCGCGCCCTGGAACTTCGCCAGCTTCAGCACCGCGTTGCGCAAACTGCCTCCTTCGAAGACGGCGTCGCGGAAATCGCAGCCGGCCAGATAAGCGTCGGACAGATCCAGTTCCTTCAGGGTCGCCTTGCGGAACGAAAAGCCGCGCATGTCGGCGCCGACCAGCAGGCTCTCCTCGAAATGGATGCCCAGATGCGACACCTCCTCGAACGAAGCGCCGGTCAGCTTGCAGCCACGATACGATGCCGATGCCAGCTTGGCGCGCCGCCACTTGGTATTGTTCAGGTCGCAGCCTTCGAAGCGCGCATCGACGGCGTCGGCCGATTCGAAATCGGCGCCACCGGCACGGCAGCGCAGCCAGCTGGTGCGGGCCATCTTGCAAGCGAATAATATCGAGCCAAGGAAGGTGCAGCGTTCGAAGGTGCAGCCCTGCAGATCGAGCCGCGACAGGTCGGCGTCGTCGAAGGTGCAACCATCGAAGCGGCGCACCGCTTGCGACAGGTGTTGTTCAAGTTCCGCCCTGTCGAGCGTCACGCCGGAAATCGTAGAGTTGTCATGTATCATCAGGCAGAATTTTATCAGAAGCGAACGCATGAAACGTGATATCGACATCATCCGCCAGCTGGACGACACCGAGGACGCCATCAAGCGCGCCCGGCTGCGCACCATGCAAGCGGTCGCACTGGGTTTGCTGGTGCTCGCCGCCCTGCTGTTCGCGCTGGCGCGCTCGCAACACGGCGGCCATCCGGCCTGGGGCTATCTGGAGGCGTTCTCCGAGGCGGCCATGGTGGGCGCCATCGCCGACTGGTTCGCCGTCACCGCGCTGTTCCGCCACCCGCTCGGCATTCCGCTGTGGCACACCGCCATCATCCCCAACAGCAAGGACAGCATCGGCAAAAGCCTGGGCAACTTTGTCGAGAACCACTTCATCACCGAGGAAGGCATCGCCCAGCGCATCCGCCAGGTCGATATCGCCGGCCGCGCCGGCCGTTACATGCAGACCAACGCCGCGCAACTGAGCGCCTGGGTCGGGCCAGCGCTGGAAAAGCTGCTGCAGATGGCCGACCACGACAAGATCCGCCGCATGCTGCGCGACGTGGCAACGCGCGAACTCGCGCGCATTGACCTGTCCGGGCTGGCGGGCGACTGTGTCGAGGCGCTGGTCGCCGAGGATCAGCCGCAGCAGCTGGTGGACGCGGCGCTCGACCAATTCGCCGTCTATCTGTCCGATCCGGCCAACCACCCGACCATCGAGGCGATGGTGCAGAGCGCGGTCAACACCGAAAGCTCGGTGCTCAAGTATGCGTTGCGCAAGGCCATGCCCCGGATCATCCGTTCGTCGATCGAGAAAGTGGCCGAGATGCGGCTCAACCGCTCGCACGAGGTGCGCCAGCGGCTGGGCGTGTGGATCGCCAATAGCGCGCTGCGGCTCAAGGGCGATCCGGCCTGGCAGGAGGCCATCGGCCGCTATCAACAGCAGGCACTGACCAGCGAGACCGTGCAGCACATGTTCGACGGCATCTGGGATACCTTGCGCGCCCGGCTGCTGGACGACTTGCGCAGCGAGACGCCAAGCATTCCCGCCAGCGCCCGGCGGCTGGTCGAGAATGCCGGCAAGCTGCTGACCGACAATCCGGCGGTGGGCGACAGCCTGAACCGCGCAATCGAATCCGGCAGCGCGCAGCTGGTGAAAAGTATCGCGGTGAGGTCGGCCTGTTCATCGAGGCGCAACTGGCAACGTGGACCAAGGAAGAAATGAGCAACCGGATCGAGCTGTCGATCGGGCGCGACTTGCAGTTTATCCGCATCAACGGCACTCTGGTCGGCGGGCTGGTGGGTGTCGTGATCCATTTCATTGTGACGATGTTTTAAGCAGGTATTGTCAAACGCCAACGGAAAGTGCATCCTGACGCTATATAAATTGTTACGTTGGAACCATGATCACTTGCTTTGACATCGGCGGCAGCGCCATCAAATCCGCCGGCGCCAGCGCCGACGGCCAGATCGGCGAACTGCGCCGCATCCCCACACCCGCGCACGACTTCGCCGCCTTCAGCGCCGCCATGAAAGAGCTGATCGCCGCCGGCGGCCCGTCGCGCGGCGTGGCCATCTCCATTGCCGGCGTCATCGACCCCGCCGACGGCCGCATCAAATGCGCCAACATCCCCTGCATCGACGGCCGCGCGCTGGCCGCCGACCTCGCCGCCGAACTGAACCTGCCGGTCTGGATCGCCAACGACGCCGATTGCTTCGCGCTGGCCGAGGCCCATGCCGGCGCGGGTCGCGGCCACGCCAACGTCTTCGGCCTGATCCTCGGCACCGGCGTCGGCGGCGGCCTGGTGATCGATGGGCGACTGATCGGCGGGCCGGGCGGCTTCGCCGGCGAATGGGGACACGGCCCGGTCGCGCCCCACTTCGCCGGCACGCCGCCGCAGGCGATCCCGCGCTTCGCCTGCGGCTGCGGCCAGACCGGCTGCCTGGACGCCATCGGCGGCGCGCGCGGACTGGAACGGGTGCACGCCGCGCTGCATCCCGGCGCCTCGCCGCTCGATAGCCGGCAAATCATCGACGCCTGGCAGGACGGCGACGCCAACGCCGCCCGCACCATCGACTGCTTCGTCGACATTCTCTCCGGCCCGCTGGCGATGCTGGTCAACACGATCGGCGCGTCCGTGCTGCCGGTCGGCGGTGGCCTGTCCAATAGCGCGCCGCTGATCGCCATGCTCGATCAGGCGGTGCGCGCGCGCATCCTGCGCAAGACCGGCGCCGCGATCATCGTGCAAGGACAATCCGGCGCCGAACCGGGATTGATCGGCGCCGCCTGGCTGGGGCTCGCCGAATGTCGAAAAGAATCATGATCGATATCGCCGCCCCCATCGCGCTGGAAGTCTGCGTCGACAACGTCGAGGGCCTGTCGGCCGCGATCGCGGGCGGCGCCGACCGCATCGAGCTATGCGGCGCTTTGGAAGTCGGCGGCCTGACGCCCACTTCCGGCCTGCTGCGCGTGGCGGCGGCCAGTCCGCTGCCGGTGGTGGCGATGATACGTCCGCGCGGGGGCGACTTCTGTTTCGACGACGTCGAGATCCAGCTGATGCTCAACGAGATCGACGCGGTGGCCGCCGTCGGTCTGCAAGGCGTGGTGCTCGGCGCCTCGCTGCGCAACGGCGAGCTGGATCATCAAACGCTGGAACGGCTGGTGCGGCGCGCGCGCGACCACGGGCTTGAAAGCACGCTGCACCGGGCAATAGACCTGTGCCCCGATCTGGCGGTGGCGACCAGATTGGCCATCGACCTGGGTTTTGCGCGCATCCTCACGTCCGGCGGCGCGCCCCGCGCGCTGGAGGGCCTGCGCGGCTTGCAGCGCTGCTTCGACGCCGCCGGCGACCGCATCACCATCATGCCCGGCGCCGGCATCGGCGCCGACAACGTCGGCCGGCTGCTCGACACGCTGCCGGTGCGTGAAGTGCATGCCTCCTGCTCCGCGCCGGTGGCGGCCAGCATGCCGCCGGTGCTGGCCTTCGGCTTCGACACCGGCGCGCGGCGGCAGACCAGTGTGACACGGGTGGCGGCGCTGAAGGCCGCGCTGCGCACCAAATAATGTACTTACGCACCGCGTAGCGCCGCTTGAAACGTGCCGCGCTTTGTGTGACACTCGTGACTATTGATGTGAAACCGGTATCGCTTTTCAGGTTGGAGCTCACTGTTTGACGTTCGACCCCACGCTCCTTGCGCCCTATCTCCCCGACCTCGCGGCCGGCGCACGCCTGACGGCGCTCGCTTGCGCGCTCGCCCTGGCCGGCGGACTGGCGGTGGGAGTCGCCGTCGCCCTGCTGCGCGCCTCGGCCGCCCCGCTACCGCGACGGCTGGCCGATATCTACGTCGACATCTTCCGCAACGTCCCCTTCATCGTCCAGCTGTTCTTCCTGTTCTACGGCCTGCCGGAACTCGGCATTGAGCTCGACGCCTTCAGCACCGGCGTGCTGGCGCTGTCGCTGGCCGGCGGCGCCTTCACGTCCGACGTTATCCGCTCCGGCATCCTCGCCATCGATCCCGGCGTGATCGAAGCGGCGCAGGTCAGCGGCCTGTCGCGCCGCGTCATCTACCAGAAGATCGTGCTGCCGATCGCCTTGCGCACCTCGGTGCGGCCGCTCGGCTCCGTGTTCGTCAACCTGATACTGACGTCGTCCATCCTGTCCGCCATCACCCTCAATG
The DNA here is from genome assembly GCF_979254035.1 of Duganella sp. AC237. Taxonomy (NCBI): domain Bacteria; kingdom Pseudomonadati; phylum Pseudomonadota; class Betaproteobacteria; order Burkholderiales; family Oxalobacteraceae; genus Duganella; species Duganella sp. AC237. The sequence continues at coordinate 3,717,260 of NZ_CEEDEW010000003.1, forward strand.
AATTGACGGGAGCGGCCAAGATCGTCGCCGCCGACACCTTCGCGCCGTTCGAAGTCTACGCCCTGCTGCTGGTGGCCTACGTCACGCTCACCTATCTGGTGTCGCTGACCGCCGGCGCGCTGCACCGCCGCCTTAACCGCGAGCGCGCGCTGGGCGTCAACTGATGCGTTATACCGAGTTCACCGTCCACGACATCCTGTTGATGCTGCAAGGCGCCGGCGTCTCGGTCGCACTGTTCGCCGCCACCACGCTGATTGGCCTGATTATCGGTTTGAGCTGGGCGGTGCTGCGCTATTACCGCACGCCGGTGCTGTCGCCCTTCTTCGCCGCCGTCGCGGAACTGCTGAAAAATTCACCGGTGCTGGTGCAACTGTTCCTCGTCTTCTTTGGCTTGCCGGTGCTGCTGGAGACGGACATCACGCCGGTGCAGGCGGCAGTCATCACCTTATCCGGCAATACGGCGGCCTTCGTCTACGTCATCGCGGTATCCGCGATTGAATCGATCGGCCGCGAACAGCTGGAAACCGCGCGCGTGTTCGGCTTGAGCCGCTGGCAAATCCTGCGCAAGGTGGTCGCCCCCCAGGCGGCGGCCTTCGGCCTCGGACCGCTGACCGGCTTACTTGTGAACCAGTTGCAGGTGACGTCGCTGATCTCCGTGATCGGCGTGCTCGATCTGACCAAGGTCGGCGCCATCCTGAACCTGCGCACGCTCAAGCCGTTCATCGTCTGGACGGTGGTCGGCCTGCTGTACTACCTGATGGCGAAGCTGATCGCCAGCACCTGCGCGCGCCTGGAAAACCGGCTGCGCGCCCACAGCCAATGGAAAGGTTTGTAGCATGATTCAAATCGAAGGCGTCGGCAAAAGCTTCGGCCAGACCAAGGTGCTCGATGGCGTCAATCTGCGCGTCGCGCCGGGCGAAGTGGTCTCCATACTGGGCGCCAGCGGTTCGGGCAAGTCCACGCTGATCCGCTGCATCAACGGGTTGGAGAAACTGGACAAGGGCAGCATCGCCATCGACGGCTTCCGCGTCGACGATCCCAAACAACTGCAACAGGCGCGCCGCTGCTCGGGCACCGTGTTCCAGTTGTTCCACCTGTACCCGCACATGACGGCGCTGCAAAACATCACGCTGGCGCCGGTCGAAGTGCTGAAGGTGCCGCGGCGCGAGTCCGAAGACGCCGCCCGCGAGCTGCTGGCCTCCGTCGGCCTGTCGGACCGCGCAGACGCCTACCCCGCACAATTATCCGGCGGCCAGCGCCAGCGCGTCGGGATCTGCCGCGCGCTGGCCATGAAGCCGCGCTACCTGCTGCTCGACGAAGTCACCAGCGCGCTCGATCCCGAGATGACCGCCGAGGTGCTGGACATCCTTGCCAGGCTGGCGGCAGCCGGCACGACGATGCTGTTCGTCACCCACGAAATCGACTTCGCCCGCCAGATCTCCAACCGCATCGTTTTCCTCGAACAGGGCCGCCTGCTGGCCGACCTGCCGACGGCGGAATTCTTCGCAGCCGACGGCGGACTGGCACACCCGCGCATCGCCCAATTCCTCTCCAAGATGAAGAAAGACCATTGATGAAAATGCTGCTTGCCAACGCCGAGGCCTGGCCCGGCTTCGACACCACCGTCGATCTGCTCAAACAAGACGGCGCCGGCATCGACGCCATGATCGCCGGCATCGCCAAGGTCGAACGCGAAGCCAAGGTGCGCAGCGTCGGCTACGGCGGCTGGCCAAATATGCTGGGCGAAATGGAGTTCGACGCCGGCGTCATGGACGGCACCACGCGCGACGTCGGCGCGGTCGGCGCCGTGCCTGCCACGTTGCCCGTTTCCGCGCTCGCGCACGAGGTCATGAAGCACCTGCCGCACGTGATGCTGACGGGCGCCGGCGCGCGCCGTTTCGCCACCGAGCGCGGATTCGCGGTCGACGACACGCTGCACCCGGACAGCAAGCGCGTATGGTGGGAACGCCTGCAGAAGGAAATGACGCCGGAGCAGCTGGCCGCCTTCCCCGACATCGCCCTCGCCCCGCTCAGCAACACGATCACCGACCCGGAGCGGGTGCGCGACACCACCGTTTTCCTCGCTCGCGACGCCTCGCAGGGACTGGGCGTGGTTACCTCGACCTCCGGCTGGGCGTGGAAGTATCCGGGCCGTCTGGGCGACTCGCCCATCGTCGGCGCCGGATTCTACGCCGATAGCCGGTACGGCGCTGCCGCCTGCACCCACACCGGCGAGATGACGATGCGCTGCGGGACTTCGCGCAGCATCGTGCTGGCACTGCGGCTCGGCCACTCGCTCGACGACGCCGTCAAGCTGGCGGTCGAGGAACTGGGCGAGTTGAAGACCGGCTTCCTGGCGGAAGTCGTCATCCACGCCATGGACGCGATGGGCAATCACAAGGTTGTCAGCTTCCGCTGCGACGAGGAGATACGTTACTGGTATTGGGACGAACACATGGCCGCGCCGGAACTACGCGTCGCCAGCGCTGTGTAAAAAACCTAAATAAGGAATCGACATGCCGCAATTGAAACGCATCGCCGCCATCGCGGTCCTGACCATGATCGCCGGTTCCGCCGTCGCCGGCCGCATCGAGGAGATCAAGGCGCGCGGTTACGTGCGGATCGGCGTCTCGCTTGGCGGCGAGCCGGTTGGATTCCGCAACAGAAAGAATGAGCCGGTCGGGTACGACGTCGATGTCGCCACGCAGCTCGCGGCCAAGCTCGGCGTGCCGGTGCGGTTCTCGGACGTTTCGGCGGACGCGCGCATCTCGATGCTGATGTCGAAGCAGCTGGACCTGGTGGTGGCCAACGTATCGATCACGCCGCAACGGGCGCGTGTGGTCGACTTTTCCAAGCCTTACAACATGGCCGGGCTGCGCGTGATTGTGCAGAAAAGCGCCGGGATCAAGACATTGGCGGATCTCAAAGGCAAGCGCGTGGTGGTCGGTCGCGGCACCACGGCGGACGCCTTCCTGAAGCAGTCGGCGCCGCAAGCGATATTCGTCTACACCGACAATTTCGCGCCGGACGGCGTGCTGCTGCTCAAGCAAAAGCGCGTCGACGCCGGGATAGAGGATTCGTCGCTGCTCGACTACCTCGCCAGCAAGAACGACCAGCTCGGCGTCCTGCCGGGCATCCACGGCCAGACCCCGATCGGCATCGCCGTGGCGAAGGGCGACCCGGAGATGCTCAAGTTCGTCAACGCCTTCGTTGCCGATTACGTCAAGACGGGCGACTACGCCGTCAATTACCGCAAGTGGTGGGGAGAGAAAAGCGCGCCGCCGGCGTTGTAGTTCGCTTACGTGTGCACTAGCCCACAGACAGTGGCGGGCGATATTCCTATTCTTATTCGAGGAGTATCGCCCCCAATGAAAAAATACCGCAAGCAACCTTTCGATCCAGCCAACATCCGGCGTCCGCTCGGCCCACGCCCGGAGACCGCGTGAACACCAACCACTGGTTCCTGCTGGTCGGCCTGCTGATGCTCGCGCGCGGCCTGGCGGCGACCACCATCTCGCGCTCGCCTTTTACATCGGCGATGGTGTATCTCGGCTTCGGCATCCTGCTCGGACCGACCGTGTTCAACATCCTCGACTTCGACCCGATGCTGCAATCGGACCTGCTGGAGGTACTGACCGAGATTGCCATCCTGATTTCGCTGTTCTCCGCCGGTATCAAGATGCCGGTGCCGTTCAAACTGCGCCACTGGGACGCGCCGCTGCGGCTGGCCTGGGTCTCGATGACGTTGACGGTGGCGCTGGTGGCTGCCTTCGGCTTCTTCGTCCTCGGCCTGCCGCTGGGCGCCGGCATCCTGTTGGGCGGCATATTGGCGCCGACCGATCCGGTGCTGGCCACCGACGTCCAGGTGCGCCACGCGGGCGACAAGGACCAGCTGCGCTTCACGCTCACCTGCGAGGCCGGCATGAACGACGGCAGCGCCTTCCCGTTCGTGTTCCTCGGCCTGGCCATGCTGGGCATGGGCGACGACACCGGCGCCTGGCACTGGCGCTGGTTCCTGGTCGACGTGGTCTGGGCGACGGGGGCGGCAATCGCCGTGGGCTACCTGGGCGGCACCCTGACGGCGCGCCTGGGCTGGCGCCTGCGCATCATCAAACCGCAGCACGAAATCATGGACGACCTGGTGGGGCTGGGCCTGATCGCGGTGGTTTACGGCGTCTCCAGCCTGATACACGCGTGGGGGTTCCTGGCGGTGTTCTTCGCCGCCGTGGCGCTGCGCCAGACCGAGTTGGTGCTGGCCGGCGCACCCAGGGACCGTCAAGGCTTGCTGGAGCAGGACGTGGCCAAATCGGCCGCCGCCAGGAGCAGCGAAACGCACGAAGTGCCGATGACCGTCAGCACCGAGTCGCTGGTATTCAAGGAGCACCTGGAACGCCTGTCCGAACTGACCCTCGTGCTGCTACTGGGCGGCATGATCTCGCTGCATAACATGGATTGGGATGCGGTCTGGATGGCCGCCTTCCTGTTCTTCATCGCGCGTCCGGCCAGCGTATTCCTCGGCCTGGCGGGCGGCGACACCAGCATGCGGCTACGTGCGATGACGGCATGGTTCGGCGTGCGCGGTATCGGCTCGATCTACTACCTGATGTACGCGATCGAACAGGGGTTGGCACCGGACCTGGCGCAACGCCTGACGCACATTTCGCTGTTCGTCATCATGCTGTCGATCGTTGTGCATGGCCTGAGCGTCAAGCCGTTGATGGAAAGCGTGTGGCCCCGGCGCCAGTGAGCGGCCGGCTCAAATACCTTCCAGGCTAAGCGCGCGCACCGCGCCGCGCAGCAGCCCATGCAGGCGCACGCGTTCCTCGTGATCCATGTCGGGGAACATCTGCATCTCCACTTCCCTCACTTTGCCGTCGCATTGCGCCAGGATCGCGTGCCCGGCTTCGGTCAGCTGGATCTGGATGATGCGGCCGTGCGAGGGATCGGGCGTGCGCTCGATCCAGCCCTTCGCTTCGATCGACTTCACCATCTCGTTGGCCGATTGTGGCGACACCATCGTCCGCACCGCCAGCTGCGCATTCGATAACGCACCCTGCGCCCGGAACACCGACAACGCCGTGTACTGCGGCACCGTCACACCAGCAGGCGCGCAGCAATCGCGCAGGCGCTTGTTCAACACGTGATCGAGACGCCCCACCAGGTAGGCCAGCCCCAACGGTTTAGTGCTATCGGAAAAATCTGCTTTGACCATAAAAATTTTCTTGTAAAACAAAAGAGGTGGGTATAGTATAAGTCACATATCAGGTAGCCTGATACTTAAAACCAAACATTAGCGAACTAAAAGGAGACACATTGTATGTCCAAATATGAAGCCCGCTGGGAAACCGTCAAAGTCGATGTTGAAAAAGGTATCGGCTGGATCACCCTGAACCGCCCGGACAAGCGCAACGCCATGAGCCCGACCCTGAACCGCGAGATGATCGACGTTCTGGAAACGCTGGAACTGGACGAGGAAGCGCAAGTCATCGTGCTGACCGGCGCCGGCGACGCCTGGACCGCCGGCATGGACCTGAAAGAATACTTCCGCGAGAACGACGGCAAGCCGGAGATTTTTCAGGAGCGCCTGCGCCGCGACTGCTCGCAGTGGCAATGGAAGCTGCTGCGCATGTACAGCAAGCCCACCATCGCCATGGTCAACGGCTGGTGCTTCGGCGGGGCGTTCTCGCCGCTGGTCGCCTGCGACCTGGCCATCGCCGCCGACGAAGCGGTGTTCGGCCTGTCCGAGATCAACTGGGGCATCCCGCCCGGTAACCTGGTCAGCAAAGCCGTCGCCGACACCATGGGCCACCGCCAGGCGCTGCACTACATTATGACCGGCGACACCTTCACCGGCCAGGAAGCGGCCGCCATGGGCCTGATCAACAAGAGCGTGCCACGCGCCCAGCTGCGCGACGAAGTGGTCGCGCTGGCCGAAAAACTGCTGGCCAAGGCGCCGACCGTGCTGCGCATCGCCAAGAACGGCTTCAAGCGCTGCCGCGAACTGAATTGGGACCAGAACGAAGACTACCTGTACGCAAAGGTCGACCAGTCCAACTACCGCGATCCGGAAAAAGGACGCGCGCAAGGCCTCAAGCAGTTCCTGGACGATAAGACGATCAAGCCAGGTCTGCAGACTTTCAAACGCGGCTAAACTCTACAATAAAAATAAAGGAGACAACCATGTTTGACACCGATCTGCTGATCGGCGGCCAAGGCGCCGCCGCCCAGGACAACACCACTTTCGAACGGCGCAGCCCCGCCACCGGCGAGGTGGTCACCCGCGCCGCCGCCGCGCAACTGGCCGATGTCGACCGCGCAGTGAAAGCCGCGCAGGAAGCCTTTCCCGCATGGTCGGCGATGGCGCCCGGCGCCCGCCGCGCCCTGCTGCTGAAGGCCGCCGACACGATGGAAAAATACCGCGCCGAATTCGTCGCCCGCGGCGTCGCCGAAGCCGGCGGCAGCCCGATGTGGTATCAGTTCAACGTCACCCTGGCCGGGAACATGCTGCGCGAGGCGGCGTCGATGACCACCCAGATCAGCGGCGAGGTCATTCCGTCCGACGTCCCCGGCTCGATGGCCATGGGCCTGCGCCAGGCGTGCGGCGTGGTGGTCGGCCTGGCGCCGTGGAACGCCCCGATCATCCTGGGCACCCGCGCTATCGCCATGCCGCTCGCCTGCGGCAATACCGTGATCCTCAAGGCTTCCGAATTGTGCCCGGCGCTGCACCGCCTGATCGGCGCCGTGTTCGAGGAAGCCGGCTTCGCACCGGGCGTCGTCAACGTCCTAACCAACGCGCCGCAGGATGCGCCCCAGGTGGTGGAACGCCTGATCGCCGCGCCGGCCGTCCGCCGCGTCAACTTCACCGGTTCGACCAATGTCGGCCGCATCATCGCCCAGCATTGCGCCCGCCACCTGAAACCCGTTTTGCTGGAACTGGGCGGCAAGAACCCTCTGCTGATCCTGGACGACGCGGACCTGGACGAAGCCGTGGAAGCGGCCGCGTTCAGCGCCTTCTTCAACCAGGGCCAGATCTGCATGTCGGCCGACCGCATTTTGGTCGACAACAAAGTGGCGCCGGCCTTCCTGGAAAAGCTGGCCGCCAAGACCGCGACATTGAAAGCGGCGCAAAGCGACGCGCCGCTGTCCGGCATGATCGATCCATCGGCCACCACCCGCGTGGCCGCCATGCTGCAGGACGCCCGCGATCGCGGCGCCAAGGTCACGCAAAGCTCGGCCGAAGTGGTCGGCAACATCATGCAGCCGGCCATCGTCGACGGCGTGACGCCGGAGATGAAGGTCTATCAGGAGGAGTCGTTCGGTCCCATCGTCTCGATCCTGCGCTTCGATACCGACGAGGAAGCCATCGCGCTGGCCAACGACAGCGAGTACGGCCTGTCGTCGGCGGTCTTCAGCCGTGACATCGGCCGCGCGATGGCCGTCGCGCGCCGCATCGAATCGGGCATCTGCCACATCAACGGTCCGACCGTGCACGATGAGGCGCAAATGCCGTTCGGCGGCGTCAAAGGTAGCGGCTACGGGCGTTTCGGCGGCAAGGCGGCCATCGCCGAGTTCACGGAGCTGCGCTGGATCACGATCCAGACCACCTCGCGCCATTATCCGATCTGACAGGAGCTCCGCATGAATCAATCGATGAACGCGGAGCAGCCCGGCGGCACGGCAAAGCGACGCCCGGTCAGACTGGGCAATCCGCAGATCGCGGCCTACCAGGCCGACGGCCTGTGGCACGTGGACGCCGTCACGCCGCTGGAGGCGTTCCCGTCGCGCTTCACCGACCGCCTGGAATCAGGCGCCGCCGCCCACCCGGAGCGTACCCTGGTCGCGCGCCGCGCGGCCGATGGCGCCGGCGAATGGATACGGCTGTCGTACGCCGAGGTGCTGCGCCGCGCCCGCAGCATCGGCCAGGCGCTGCTCGATCGCGGCCTGTCGGCCGAACGTCCGCTGGTGATCCTGTCCGGTAACGACCTGGAACACTTCCAGCTCGCGCTGGGAGCCATGTACGCCGGCATTCCCTATGCACCGGTGTCGCCATCGTATTGTCTGGTGGCGACCGATTTCACCAAGCTGTCGGAAATGCTGGCCAAGCTGACGCCAGGCGCGCTGTTCGCCTGCGATGGCGCCGCCTACACCCGCGCCATCCAGGCGGTGATGCCGGCCGACGTGGAACTGATACTGGCCCACGGCGAAGTCCCGGGCCAGCAGTCCACCAGCTTCCAGTCGCTGCTTGACACGGCACCCTCGACCGTCGAAGCGGCGCACGCCGCCGTCGGCGTCGACACGGTCGCCAAGTTCCTGTTCACCTCCGGCTCGATCAAAAAACCGAAAGCGGTCACCACCACCCACGGTATGTTGTGCAGCAATCAGCAGATGCTGCTGCAAACCTTTCCGTTCATGGGCGACGAGCCGCCGGTGCTGCTCGACTGGCTGCCATGGAACCACACCTTCGGCGGCAGCCACAATGTCGGCATTGTGCTGTATAACGGCGGCACCCTGTACCTGGACGACGGCAAGCCAACCCCGCGCGACTTCCCCACCACCCTGAGGAACCTGCGCGAGATCGCGCCGACGATGTATTTCAATATCCCCAAAGGGTTCGAGATGCTGACCGACGCCATGAAGACCGACGCCCAACTGAGCGCCAACTTCTTCTCACGCGTGAAGCTGTTCCTGTGCGCCGGCGCCGGACTGTCGCAGGCGGCGTGGGACAGGCTGGACAACGCCGCCATCGCCGAAACCGGCGAATCGGTACGCATCATCACGGGGCTGGGCATGACGGAGACGTCGCCGTCGTGCACCTTCGGCACCGGCTCCATCATCAAGGCCGGCTACGTCGGCGTACCGGCGCCGGGCTGCAAGGTCAAGCTGGTACCGTTCGGCGACAAGCTGGAAGCGCGCTTCAGCGGCCCGCACGTGATGCCGGGCTACTGGCGCGCGCCGGACCTGAACGCCGCCGTCTTCGACGAGGATGGCTACTACTGCACCGGCGACGCCCTGCGCTTCGTCGATCCGGAAAGACCGGAGCTGGGCTTCATGTTCGACGGCCGCATCGCCGAGGACTTCAAGCTCAGTACCGGCACCTTCGTCAGCGTCGGTCCGCTGCGCGCGAAGGTGATCAGTGCCGCCGCGCCTTATGTGCTGGACGCGGTGGTCACCGGCATCGACCGCAACGCCATCGGCCTGCTGCTGTTCCCGCGGATGGAGCACTGCCAGGTGCTGTCGGAACTGGGCCCGGACGCCAGCGCCGCCGAAGTGCTGGCAAGCGCACCGGTGCGGGCCTGGTTCGCGCGCCTGCTCAAGTTGTTGAACCAGGACGCCAGCGGTTCGTCGATGCGCATCGACCGGCTGCTGCTGTTACCCGAACCGCCGTCCGTCGATCATCGCGAGATGACCGACAAGGGTTCGATCAACCAGTCGGCGGTGCTGACGCGGCGCGCGGCCGTCGTCGAAGCGCTGTATGAAGGCACGGATCCACAAGTAATCATCGCGGCATAAACCAAAAAAGACGGAGACAAGCAATGAAACTTAAAAAACTGGCCAACATCGGCATGGTCGTCAGCGTGGCCTTGATCGGCACCGGTGTAGCGCAGGCTCAGGACAGCATCAAGGTCGGCGTCATCGCCGCGCTGACCGGGCCTTTCGCCAACACCGGCAAGCCGTTCGAGGATGGCATCAAAACCTATATGCTGCAGTACGGCGCCACCGTGGCCGGCAAGAAGATCGAGATCATCTACCGCGACGACGGCGGCACCAACGCCGACATGTCCAAGCGGGCCGCCCAGGAGCTGATCTCGCGCGACAAGGTCAGCTTCCTGATCGGCTTCTCGCTGACGCCTAGCGCGCTGGCGGTGGCGCCGATCGCCACCCAGGCCAAGATTCCGATGATCGTCATGAACGCCGTCACCACCGGCATCACCGCCAAGTCGCCGTACATGCTGCGCACCAGTATGACGATGCAGCAGATGACCGAGCCTTTCGGCACCTGGACCGCCCAGAACAAGGTCGGCAAGGTGTACACGCTGGTGAGCGACTACAGCACCGGCATCGACGCCGAGGCCCGCTTCGGCAAGGGTTTCACCGCCGGCGGCGGCAAGTTGGTTGGCGCGTCGCGCGTGCCGTTGGCCAATCCGGACTACTCGCCGTTCATCCAGCGCATCAAGGACGAGAAGCCGGACGCGCTGTTCTTCTTCGCTCCCGGCGCCGAAGACGGCACCGCCCTGCTCAAGGCCTTCAGCGACAAGGGCCTGGACAAGGCCGGCATCAAATTCCTGGGCGTGGGCGACATGACCAGCGACCATCCGACGCTGGAAGCGCTGGGCGACCGCGCGCTGGGCGCCATCACGGTGCTGAACTATTCGACGGCGCTGGACAACGCCACCAACAAATCCTTCCTGACCGCCTACGCAGCCGCCCTGCCGAACGCGCGTCCGCCGACCTTCGTCACCGTGGCCGCGTACGACACGATGGCCATGCTGTACGAAACCATCCGCAAGCTGAATGGCAAGGTCACCGGCGACACCGCCATGAAGGTATTGTCGGGCATGAAGCTGGACAGCCCGCGCGGCCCGATCAGCATCGACCCGGCCTCGCGCGATATCGTGCAGAACATGTACGTCCGTGAGGTCAAGAAGGTCAACGGCAAGCTGGTCAACCAGCCGATCAGCACGCTCAAAGACGTGATGCCGAACTAGGTTTCGTTCCAACCCGCTCCACCCAGCACCACCCCGCTTCACCCCCAAGGCAGGTCCCGACGCAGCCCTCAGAACGCTGCGCGGGGCCCGCACGTCCATCGCTTTGCAAGAACAGAGGAGACAACTCGCATGAAAAGCCGCGACATCAACCCATCCACAGCCCCGATACTGCCACTCGCCACCGCCATCTCGGCGGCATTGCTGCTAAGCGCATGCGCCGGCGGCGGCGACAGCCTCGACAGTACCGGCCTGCCGCGCCTGGCGGCCGCCACCGGCGCAGCGCTGCCGTCCTGCACCGATTTGGTCACCCGAGTGCAGCTCGCCAACACCACCATCACCGGCGCCAACAGCATGGCCGCCGGCACCTTGCGCGTGGCCGGCAAACCAGTCACGGCCCATTGCCAGGTGACCGGCCGCATGTTCGACCGCGTCAGCACCGTCGACGGCGCCCGCTACGCGATCGGCTTCGAGATGCGCCTGCCGCTGAACTGGAACGGCCGCTTCTTCTATCAAGGCAACGGCGGCCTGGACGGCTCGGTCGTCCCGGCCACCGGTCAGGTTGGCGGCGGCGGTCCGCTGGACAGCGCGCTTAACATGGGCTTTGCGGTCATCAGTTCCGACGCCGGCCACGGTGCGCCCAATCCCGCCTTCGGCATCGATCCGCAAGCGCGGCTCGACTACGGCTACCAGGCGGCCGGCAAGCTGACGCCGATGGCCAAGAACCTGATCCAGATCGCTTACGGCAAGGCGCCGGAGCGCTCCTACTACGGCGGCTGCTCCAATGGCGGGCGGCACGCGATGGTGGCCGCAGCCCGCTTCGCCGACCAATACGACGGCTTCCTGGTCGGCAATCCGGGCTTCCGCCTGCCGCTGGCGGCGATCGCCAACATTGCCGGCGCACAGGCCTACAATGCGCTGGCCACCACGCCGGGCGACCTGTCGACCGGTTTCACCAAGGCCGAACGCACCACCGTCGAGAACGCCGTGCTGGCGAAATGCGACGCGCTCGACGGCGCCGCCGACGGCTTGATCCAGAACACGCAGGCGTGCCAGGCGGCCTTCAACCTTGATCGCGACGTGCCGACCTGCACGGGCGCGCGCAACGGCAGCTGCCTGAGCGCCGCGCAAAAAACCACCATCGGCGGCTTGTTCTCGGGAGCGACCACCAGCGCCGGGACGAAGTTCTATTCGAGCTGGCCGTATGACGCCGGCATCTCGACGGGCGGCTGGGCCGACTGGAAGTTCAACAGCCCGCTGACCCGCGACTCAGGCGCCGTCGGACTGATCTGGCAAGCGCCGCCGGAAAACCTGGCGACCTTCAACGGTCCGCAGTTCGCGCTGACCGGCAACGTCGACAGCATGCTGGCCAGGGTTGGCGCCACCACCTCCGTGTACACGGAAAGCGCGCTGTCGTTCATGCTGCCGCCCAACCCGACCAACCTCGGCACCTTGAAAAGCCGTGGCGGCAAGATGATGGTGTACCACGGCACCGCCGATCCGATCTTTTCCAGCGACGACACCACCACCTGGTATGACGGCTTGCGCGCGGCCAATGGCGGCGACGCCTCGAACTTCGCCCGTTTCTTCCGCGTGCCCGGCATGAACCACTGCGGCGGCGGCCCGTCGGCGGAGCAGTTCGACATGCTGACGCCGCTAGTCGCGTGGGTCGAACGCGGCCAGGCGCCGGACAACGTCATCGCCAGCGTGCGCGGCGCCGGCAATGCGGGAGGCGCCAATGCCGACGTGCCGGCCAACTGGTCGCCAAACCGCACCCGTCCGCTGTGCCCGTATCCGAAGGCCGCCAAGTACAAAGGCAACGGCAACATCGAGGATGCCGCCAGCTTCAGCTGCGAGTGATACTTTGGAAGGGGCGCGGCTCGAGAGCTTCGCCCCATCAGAAGTGACGTACGGCGGATTACGCGCTGCGCGCTAATCCGCCCCACGGTTCTTCGTAGATGCCTTGAGTGCCCGTGACAAGTACGGCGCCGTGCGACTACGCTTGTCCTTCGCCAACTGGTCCGGCGGGCCGGCGGCGACGATCGCACCGCCCTCCTCGCCCGCGCCCGGGCCGACGTCGATCACCCAGTCGCTGTCGGCCAGCACCTGCATATTGTGCTCGACCACCACCACGGTGTTGCCGGCATCAACCAGCCCATGCAGCTGTGTCATCAGCAACTCGATGTCGGACGGATGCAAACCCGTGGTCGGTTCATCGAGGACGTACAAGGTGTCGCCACGGCTGGCGCGCTGTAGTTCGGTGGCCAGCTTGATGCGCTGCGCTTCGCCGCCGGACAGCTCCGTCGCCGGCTGCCCGAGACGCAGATAGCCCAGTCCCACCGCGCGCAGCACATCCAGCGCATGCCGCAGCGGCGCCTCTTCGGCGAAGAACTCCCACGCCGCGTCCACCGTCATCTGTAACACCTCGGCGATATTGCGGTCGCGGTGGCGCACCGCCAGCGTATCCGGGTTATAGCGCGCGCCCTCGCATTCCGGACACGGCGCATAGACACTCGGCAGGAACAGCAATTCGACCATGACAAACCCCTCGCCCGCGCAGTTCGGACAACGGCCCTTGGCGACGTTGAACGAGAAGCGCCCCGCGTCGTAATGCCGGGCGCGGGCCGACTTGGTGGCCGCAAACAGCTTGCGCACATGGTCGAACAAACCGGTATAAGTGGCCAGGTTGGAACGCGGCGTGCGCCCGATGGGCCGCTGGTCGACCTGCACCAGCCTTCGAACACCCTCCATGCCGGCGACGATACGGCCGCGCACATCGCCGCCAGCCGTATCGTCGAGCGCCGCCTCGACCAAATCGGTGTCGGCGTCGCTGGCGGGCGCGTTTTGCCCCAACTGTTCCAGCACCAGTTGGACCAGCGCCTGACTCACGAGGCTTGACTTTCCGGAGCCCGAAACGCCGCTCACGCTGGTCAACACGCCCAGCGGAAAATCGGCGTCGACGCCATGCAGATTATTGCGCTCGACACCGCGCAACCGCAACCAGTCAGCCGGGGCGCGCACCGTGCGCGGCGAGCGCTCGACACGCTCGAACAGATACCGCGCGGTACGCGACTCTTCCACGCCGGCCAGTCCGTCCGGCGCGCCGCTGTACAGTATGCGGCCACCCTGTTGGCCCGCCTTTGGCCCGACATCGACAATCCAGTCGGCGTGCCGTATCACATCCAGCGCGTGCTCGACGACGAACAGCGAATTGCCTGCCGCCATGAGCCGGTCCAATGCCCGCAGCAGCGCCTCGGTATCGACCGGATGCAGGCCGGCCGACGGCTCGTCCAGCACATAGACCACGCCGAATAAGCTGGACCTCACCTGCGTCGCCAGGCGCAGCCTTTGCAGCTCGCCGGGCGACAACGTCGGCGTGCCGCGTTCGAGGCTTAAATAACCCAATCCAAGGTCCAGCAGCACGGCGAGCCGCGCCAACAGATCCTGGGCGATGCGCTGCGTGACGATCGCTTTTTCCGGATGGCGCTCGGCGTCCTTCGCCTTGGCCTTGGTCCTCGCGGCCGGCGGCTTGCCCTCCGCGTAAGGCGCCAGCAACTGCGCCAACCGCTGCAAGGGCAGGCGCCCGATCTCGGTGATATCGTGGCCGCAGAACGTCACCGACAGCGATTCCGTGCGCAGCCGCTTGCCGTCGCAGGTCGGGCAATCCATGCCCACCAGGTACTGCGACACGCGCTTCTTCATGATCGCGCTCTCGGTGCCGGCGAACGTCTGCAGCACGTACTTGCGCGCACCGGTGAAGGTGCCCTGGTAGCTCGGCGTCTCCTTGCGCTTGTGGGCGCGCCGCGCCTCGGCCGGGGTCAGTCCCGCGTACACCGGCACGGTGGGCTGCTCGTCGGTGAACAAAATCCAGTCACGCTGCTTTTTGGGCAGCTCGCGCCACGGCGTGTCGACGTCGTAGCCGAGCGTCACCAGGATATCGCGCAAGTTCTGTCCGTGCCAGGCGGTGGGCCATGCAGCCACCGCCCGTTCGCGTATCGTCAGGCTATCGTCCGGCACCATCGAGCGCTCGGTCGCCTCGTACACCCGGCCCAGTCCATGACACTGCGGGCACGCGCCCTGCGGCGTGTTGGGCGAGAACGATTCGGCGTACAGCAGCTCCTGGCCGGGCGGATAGTCGCCGGCGCGCGAGTACAACATGCGCAGCGAATTGGACAAGGTGCTGACACTGCCGACCGATGAACGGGTCGTCGGCGCGCCGCGCTGCTGCTGCAACGCCACCGCCGGCGGCAGGCCGTCGATGGCGTCGACCTCCGGCACCGCCATCTGATGGAACAGGCGCCTCGCATAAGGCGACACCGATTCGAGATAGCGCCGCTGCGCCTCCGCATACAAGGTGCCGAAAGCCAGCGACGATTTGCCGGAGCCGGATACGCCGGTGAACACCACCAGCGCGTTGCGCGGAATATCGACATCGACGTTCTGAAGATTATGCTCGCGCGCGCCGCGCACGCGGACGTAGCCCGCGTCGGCGGTCTCGATGGCTGAGCGGGTCTGTTCGCCGGGGCTTGAAGGGCGGTGCTTGGCCATAAAACGTTCCTATAGTAATTTATCCCAGCATCATCGATTCCGGGAAATTAGTATGTACGGCAACGTACCGGATCGCCAACTGGAGCGCATCGTTGCCAATCTACAAGACTTAGGAAGACGCGTGCGCTCCCTCCCCGTTACCAGCGATAAACTGCACTGATCCAATCATTGAAACAGGAATTCAATCATGGCCAAAACAGTCGCCGAAGTCGTTATCGAAACCTTGCAGCAAGCCGGGGCCAAACATTGCTGGGGCATTCCCGGCGATTCCCTGAACTACATCACCGACGCCATTCGCGTCAGCGAGATCGAATGGGTGCATGTGCGGCACGAGGAGGCAGGCGGTTTCGCCGCCGGCGCCGAGGCCATCGTCGCCAACCGCCTGACCTTGTGCGCCGGCTCCTGCGGGCCGGGCAGCCTGCATTTCATCAACGGCTTGTTCGAGGCGCACCGCAACCGCTCGCCGGTGGTGCTGATCGCCAGCCAGATCACCCGCGACGAGCTGGGGACCGACTTCCCGCAGGAGGTCGACTACAAGCCGATCTACGACCAGTGCAGCGTGTTTTGCCAGGAGATCCGCACGCCGGCCCACGCCAGGCGCATCACCACCATGGCGGCGCAGGCGGCCATGACCAAGGGCGGCGTGGCGGTGATCATCCTGCCGGTCGACCTGTCCAAGGAATCGGCGGTCGACGAGCCGCACTTCTCGGTCCACCTGCCGCAGCCGCAAAGCCGGCCCTCGGACACGGAAATGAACCGCATCGCCGAAATCATCAACGACGGCAAAAAGGTGGCGATCTACGCGGGTTCCGGTTGCGAAGGCGCGCACGGGCCGCTGATGGCGCTGGCCGAGCGTATCAAGGCGCCGATCGCGCACACCTCGCGCGCCAAGGATTTCGTCGAGTACAACAATCCCTATAACGTCGGCATGACCGGCATCTTCGGCATCGACTCCGGCTACCATGCAGTGACCGAGTGCGACACCCTGCTGCTGCTTGGATGCGACTTCGCCTGGCGCCAGTACTACCCCGCGCACGCGCGCATCATCCAGATCGACATCGACCCCACCCACCTGGGGCGGCGCCACCCGGTGGAAGTGGGCGCCTGCGGCGACATCGCCACCACCCTGGCGGCACTGCTGCCGCGCGTGCAGGTGCGCGGCGACCGCGAATTCCTCGACCACTGCGTCGAACGGCACCACAAGGCGGTCGAACACCTGAACGAGCGCGCCACGCCGGGCGACGGCGGCACGATCCGCCCGCAGTACCTGACCGCGATGATCGACAAGCACGCCGACGACGACTGCATCTTCACCGCCGACGGCGGCTCGCCGATGGTATGGGTGCTGCGCCATACCCGTGCCACCGGCAAGCGCCGCACCCTGGTCAGCCTGACCCACGGCACCATGGCCAACGCCATGCCGCAGGCGCTGGGCGCGAAGAAGGCGTTCCCGCAGCGCCAGGTGATCTCGCTGTCCGGCGACGGTGGACTGACGATGATGATGGGCGACTTGATCACGGCGGTACAGGAGAACATCGCCATCAAGGTCGCCGTCTACAACAACGGCTCGCTGGGCTTCGTCGAACTGGAACAAAAGGTCGAGGGCCTGCTCGACGCCTACACCGAGCTGAAAAATCCAAACTTCGCGGCGGTGGCGGAGGCGATCGGCATCTACGGCCGCCGCGTCGAATCGGCGGCCGAACTCGAATCGGAGGTGCAGGCCTGGCTGGCGCACCCGGGTCCGGCCTTGCTTGACGTGACGACCGACCGCTTCGAACTGGTCATGCCGCCGAACATACAGGCTTCCCAGGTCCTGGGCACCGCGCTGTACTCGGTCAAGGCGGTGCTCAGTGGTCGGGGTAGCGATGTGGTCGACATGATCAAGGACAATTTCGTCAAATAAGCACCCCTCCAACATCAAATGTTTGCGGTTAACATTTTTTGACAACTTTATGTTGACAAGCCCGGAGGGCGAACCTACACTGAAATGGTCGCGCAATCATTCAACCGATTTTGTGGCATTTTTCTGTAACGGGTTCTAGCTCTCCTGCCCCATCCCCCGGGGCAGTTTGTACACCGTCGCTTTACCGCGACGGTGTTTTTTTAACTGGATTTTCAGGAGCACCATGCGAGCACCGACACGACGCGCCGCGCTAACCTGCGCCTTCGCGCTGTTTCTGCTGGAAGGCGGCGCCGCGCTCGCCGCCAATTCCGTCCCTTACCTGCGCAAGCAAGGCACGGCTACGCAGTTGATGGTCAACGACCAGCCCTTCCTCGTCCTCGGCGGCGAACTGCATAATTCGTCGGCATCGCACCTGCCCTACCTGAACAAACTTTGGCCGGCGCTCAAGGGCGCGGAACTGAACACCGTGCTGGCGCCGGTGCAGTGGGACCAGATCGAGCCGGTCGAGGGCCGCTTCGATTTCACCGTGCTCGACGGGATGCTGAAACAGGCGCGCGCCAACGACAAGAAACTGATCCTGCTGTGGTTCGGCGCCTGGAAGAATTCGATGTCGACCTATGTCCCGCCGTGGGTCAAGCGGGATGCCCAGCGCTTCCCGCGCTCCCTCGCCCGCAACGGCGCACCGCAAGAGGTGCTGACGCCGTTCAGTCCCAAGACGCTGGCCGCCGATACCGCCGCCTACCGCGCGCTGCTGGCGCACCTGAAACAGGCCGACACCGAGCGCACCGTCGTCATGGTACAGGTGGAGAACGAGATCGGCATGCTGCCGGACGTGCGCGATTACAGCCCGCTGGCCAACGCCGCCATCGCCGGCCAGGTGCCCAAGGCCTTGACCGACTACCTGGGCGCCAACCGCGCCAGGCTGCATCCGTCGGTGCAGGCGCTGTGGGCCGCCAACGGCCACCGCACCAGCGGCACCTGGGCCGAGGTATTCGGCACGTCGACCGCCGCCGAAGAGGTGTTCCAGGCCTGGGGTTACGCCACCTTTGTGGAAACCATGACCGCCGCCGGCAAGGCGGCCTATCCGCTGCCGATGTACGTCAACGCCGCGCTGAACCGGCCAGGCAAGCGGCCGGGCGAATATCCGAGCGCCGGGCCGCTGCCGCACCTGTTCGATATCTGGAAGGCCGGCGCGCCGTCGCTCGACGTGCTGGCGATCGACACCTACTTCCCCAACTTCACCGAATGGGCGCCGCAGTTCAAGCGGGCCGACAATCCGCTGTTCATCCCCGAGGCCGACAACGCCGGCCGGCATGACGCGGCGGCCAAGGCGTTCTATGCGATCGGCGAGTTCGATGCGTTCGGTTTTTCGCCGTTCGGCGTCGAGGACAGCGAGCCCACCGATCCGCTACCGAAGGCTTATCGGCTGCTGCGCCAGTTGACGCCTTTGATCAACCAGGTGCAAGGCAGCGGCAACATGCGCGGTTTCAAGGCCAAGGTGTCGTATGACGGTGTGGTGGACGCATCGCCGCAGCAGGTGACGATGGGCGGCTTTAACTTGCAGGTCAGCTTCAGCAACCCGTGGGCCAAGACCGACAGCAAGGACCTGGAAGGATGCGGCGGTTTGATCATCAAACTGTCGGACGACGAGTTCCTGCTGGCGGGTAAAGGGCTGACGGTGAAGTTCACCGACGCCACCGGCGCCGGAGACCTGGTCGGGCTGGAAAAGGTGACCGAAGGGACGTACGAGAACGGCAAATGGAAAGACGGCCGCTGGCTCAATGGCGACGAGATCCACCAGGGCCGGCAGATCATGCTGGTGACCGGCGACTTTACGATGCAGAAGGTGAAATTGTACCGTTACCGGTAAGCTGAAATGGCGGATTACGCGCTTCGCGCTAATCCGCCAAGAGCCGCCAGCGGCTACCCCACCATCAACTTCACGGACTTCAATTTCACGCTATCCGGACCGGCGTGGATGGTAAAGCTCCCCGGCTCCACCACCCGCTTCATCTGCGCATTAAAGAACCACAAATCCGACGGCTTGATCTCGAAGGTCAGCGTACGCTTCTCACCCGGCTGCAACGTCACGCGCTTGAACGCCTTCAATTCCAGCACCGCCCGCGTCGCCGAACTGACGTCGTCCCGAATATAGATCTGCACAACCTCGTCACCCGCCAGCTTGCCGGTATTGGTCACATCGACCTGCACCGACGTCGTGCCGGCGATGCCGATCGACTCCTTGGTCAAACGCGGCGCCGAGATGTCGAATGTCGTGTAGCTCAGTCCAAAACCGAACGGATACAAAGGCTTGGTGCTGCCATCGATATAGCCGCGGCGAGCCGACGGCTTATGGTTATAAAACACCGGCAGTTGACCGACATTGCGCGCGATGGACACCGGCAGCTTGCCACCGGGGTTGGCGCGGCCGAACAGCAAATCGGCGGCGGCGTGGCCGGTCTCCTGCCCCATGTACCAGCCCTCGATCAGCGCATCGGCCTTTTCCGCCAGCAGGTTGACCGACAACGGACGCCCGTTCAGCAGGAACACCACGGTCGGCTTGCCCAGCGCGAAAATCGCCGCCGCCAGATCGTTCTGCTGGCCCATCAAGTCCAGGCTCGCGCGGTCGCCCAAATGCTCGTCGGCCCACGCCTCACGGCTGGTCTGCTCGTTGTCGCCCAGGACCATGATGATGGTATCGGCCGATTTCGCAGCCTGCACCGCCTCGGCGATCAGCTTCGCATTGACTTCCGGTTTGACGAACTTGATCTCGTCCTTGCCCCAAATGCGCTCCTCGGTGATGCGCACGCCTTCCGAATACGCCAGCTCGAAACCCTGCGCCTTGCTCTCCGCGAGCAGGCCGTCGTAGATCGAGACCACATGGCGCGGTATGTCGGAATAACCGCCGATCGGCGTATCCTTGGCGTGGGTCCCGAGCAGCAGCACCTTGCCCACCTTCTTGGCGTTCAGCGGCAGCAGACCCTTGTCGTTCTTCAGCAGCACCGGCGTGCGCGTCGCCGACAGGCGCGCCAGCGCGATCGCGTCGGGCGTGGCGGTCAGGCTGTCGGCCGCCTTGGCGTCGACGTAAGGCTGCTCGAACAGGCCGGCCTGGAACTTCAAGGTCAGCACGCGGCGCACCACCACATCGATCTCTTTTTCGCTGATGCGCTTTTCCTTAACCAGCGCGGCCAGCGTCAGATAGCCCTCGCCGTCCGGGGTCTCGACATCGACGCCGGCTTTGAACGCCAGCAAGCCCGCCTCTTTCGAATCGGCCGCCAGCTTGTGGCGCGTGACCAGTTCCTTGATGCCGAAATAATCGGATACGGTCAGGCCTTTGAAGCCCCACTCCTCGCGCAGCACCTTGTGCAGCAGCCAGTGATTGGCGTGCGACGGAAGGCCGCCGATCTCGTTATACGAGGGCATGACCGCGCCGACGTTGGTTTCCTTGATCAGTTTTTCGAACGGCGGGAAGAAATCCTCGCGCAAGGTGCGCTCGCTGATTTCGGCCGGGCCGATGTTGGTGCCGCTCTCCGGCTGGCCGTGGCCCGTCATGTGCTTGAGCGTGACGAAGACCTTGTCCTTGGCAAGCACCTTGTCTTTGCCGGCGAAGCCGATCACCGCCGCCTTGCCGATTTCGCCGCTCAGATACGGGTCTTCGCCGTAGGTCTCTTCGATGCGGCCCCAGCGCGGCTCGCGCGCCACGTCGACCACCGGCGCCAGCGCCAGGTTGGCGCCGCGCGCGCGCATCTCGCGCGCCGCCACGCTGAAGACTTTTTCAACCATTTCCGGGTCGAACGACGACGCCAGGCCGATCGCCTGCGGGAAGCTGGTGGCATCGCGCGCCACGTAGCCGTGCAGCGCCTCCTCGTGGGTCAGCATCGGAATGCCAAGGCGGGTCTGCTCGACCGCCCATTTTTGCGCAGCGTTGACGTAGTTCGCGGTCTCCAACGCGTTGCGGTTGGCCTTTTCGCCGGTGTCGCCGGCGCCGGCCGCCTGGCCAAGCTGACGGTCGGAAGGACGGCCCAACATGCCCATGCCGTTCGGGTAGTTCTTCTTGGCTTTTTCGGCGGAGAACTCGCCGGCGGCATCCTGCATCTCGGTCTTTTTCTGCCAGATGCACTGCAGCTGGGCGATCTTCTCGTCCAGCGTCATGCGGCCCAGCAGATCGTCCACGCGCTTTTCCAGCGGCAGCGAAGGATTCTTGTAAGGCGCCTGGGCGGCCGCCGCCAGCGCCATCGGCGCCGACATCACGGACAGGCCGGCGACGCCGGTCATCGAGGACAGGAACTGCCTGCGGTTACTTTTCATGTGCTACGTCTCCAATTGTTTTTAGTTGGTGTTCCGGTGCTACTTTTACTGATACCTTGCATTTCTATTTCGCGTTACTATAATATGAAAACGATTTCAGGGGTATGAAAAGCCCGTTTTCAGAACTGGTGCTGGATCTGGCCGGGCGTCGGCACGCGGAAGCGGAACAAGCCGCCGGCCAGCGGTTGGGTGGACAACTGCTCCTCCGACAAACCCTTGCGCGCCGTGGTGACGAACACCGTGCGCAGGTCATGGCCGCCGAAAGCGATCTTGGTGATGTTCGAACAAGGCATCGGCACCGTGGCGATCAACTCACCCTGCGGCGAATAGCGCTCGATGCGCGCGCCGGCGAACAAGGCGATCCACACGGCGCCGTCGGAATCGACGGTAGTGCCGTCCGGGTAGCCCTCACCCGCGATCCGCACGAACACGCGCTTGTTGGTCAGGTGGCCGGCATCGTCGATATCGAAGGCATAGATGGTCTTCTCGAGCGTATCGGTGTGATAGAAGGTGCGGCCATCCGGGCTGCAGGCCGGCCCGTTGGTGATGACGTAGCCCTTGTCCTTGCGGCGCGGTTGTCCCTTGCGCTGCACGCGGTACAACGAACCGCTGGCTTGCACCTCGGCGTTGTCCATGGAGCCGAACCACAAGGCGCCGTGACGGTCGATGTACCCGTCGTTCAAACGGTTGCCCGGCAAATCCGTTTCCACTTCGTGCAGCAGGTCCAGGGCGCCGCTGTCGAACGAAAACCGCATCAACTGGCCCGGCAGGCCGCAAACGAAGTCGCCGCCGCGCATCGGCAGCGCAAAGCCTACTTCATCGGGCAGGCTCCAGCTCTGGCGCAAGCCGCCGTCCTCGCCGCAGCGGTGCACCTTGTGCTGCTTGATATCGACAAAATACAGGGCGTTGTTCTCGGCGTGCCACACCGGACCTTCGCCCAAGGTCGCACCCAGGGCCCAAATGCACTCTGGTTGAATCTGGAATGTACTCATGCGACGTACCACCCTGCATCGACCAGGTAATCGCGGCCGAAAGTTGCTTGGACCATCTTGTTCATCTCCACTTTATTGTAATTGGTTTGATCCTGATCCCGCTGTGACGTTTAAGCCATATCCCCCAGCAAGCCGCGCTGCGCGAGATTGCGGTACAGCGCGCGCACGCCGAAGGTCCATGGCGCGATGGCGTCGCTGCGCTGCACGTGGTTGACCAGCGTGCCGAGCGCAGGGCTGGCGATGCTGACCCGGTCGCCCAGCTTGTGGGTGAAACCGGCGCCAGGCGCGCCACGGTCTTTGATCGGCGAGAACATGGTGCCGAGGAAGAGCATGAATCCATCGGGATATTGGTGGTGCGCGCCGGCGGTCTGCGCAACCAGGTCCAGCGGATCGCGGCTGATTTCGCGCATACGGCTTTCGCCGTCGAGGCGGAAGCCGTCGTCGGCGCCTTCGATCAGCAACCGCAGTTCAGCGTTGCGCACGGTATCGATGGTGAAGGAAGCGTCGAACAACCGGATGAATGGTCCCATGCCGCACGAGCCATTGTTATCCTTGGCCTTGCCCAGCAAAAGCGCGCTGCGTCCTTCGATGTCGCGCAGGTTGACGTCGTTGCCGAGCGTGGCGCCGACAGCCTGCGCGCGGCTGTTCACCGCCAGCACGATCTCCGGTTCCGGATTGTTCCACTTCGAATCCGGGTGCAGGCCGACATCGGCGCCAAAGCCGACCGCCGACATGGGCTGGGCCTTGGAGAACACTTCCGCATACGGCCCGATGCCCACTTCCATGTACTGCGACCAGGCGCCGCGCTCGATGAACTGCTGCTTGAGCTTTTCCGCTTCCGGCGAGCCGGGTTTGATGGCCGAGAGGTCGGCGCCGATGTCCTTGAGCAGGGTGCTGCGCAGCGCATTGGCGCGCGCCGCGTCGCCACCGGCCTGCTCTTCGATCACGCGTTCGAGCAGGCTGACCGCGAAGGTCACACCGCAAGCCTTGACCGCCTGCACATCGCAAGGCGCCAGCAGGCGCGTACTGCGCGAGGCGGCATCGGCGCTGAGCGCACCTTCGATGATTGCCTCCACGCGGCCCAGCGATTCGCCCTGCGCGGCGCGCGCGAAGCCGGCGGGATCTTCCCTGTCCAGCAGATCCGCCACCGTGGCGCTGCCAGCGGTGATGTCGAACACTTCACCATCGCGCACCACCACCACACACGGACCATTGACGTCGTCGCGCCACACGCGGCCGACCAGCAGCGCCTGCGGCAGATCGGCAGGCAAATGCACCGCCGTCGGCGCGTGCTTCAATTGATTTTTCATGTTCGTCCCAGACTCGGTTTGTTAGGGTAATACGTCCAACCGGGCACCAGATAGCGCATCGCCAGCGCGTCGTCGCGCGCGGTGGACGCCACCTTTTTATATAGTTCGTGCGCCGCCTCGATGCGATCCATATCCGGTTCGATGCCCAGGCCCGGCGCCTGCGGCACCTTGACCTCGCCGCCGACGATTTGCAGGGGCTCGCGCGTCAGGCGTTCCTGTCCTTCCTGCCAGATCCAGTGCGTATCGATGGCGGTGATTTTACCCGGCGCGGCGGCCGCAGCATGGGTGAACATCGCCAGCGAGACGTCGAAATGGTTATTCGAATGCGAACCCCAGGTCAGTCCCCATTCGTGGCAAAGCTGCGCCAGTCGCACGGAGCCCTGCATGGTCCAGAAGTGTGGATCGGCCAGCGGAATATCGACCGCGCCGAGTAAATGCGAATGGGCCATCTGGCGCCAGTCGGTGGCGACCATGTTGGTAGCCGTCGGGATGCCGGTCGCGCGGCGGAACTCCGCCATGATTTCGCGGCCGGAATAACCGTTCTCGGGGCCGCAGGGATCTTCGGCGTAAGCCAAAAGGTGGCCCTTGCCGCGACAGATATCGATCGCCTCGCGCAGCGACCAGGCGCCGTTCGGGTCCAGCGTCACGCGGGACTCGGGGAAGCGCGCCTTGATCGCCGCCACCGCTTCCATCTCCTCGGCGCCGTGCATCACGCCACCTTTGAGCTTGAAATCGCGGAAGCCATATTTTTCAACCGTCGCCTCGGCCAGTTTGGCGATGGCGGCGGGCGTCATCGCTTCCTGGTGGCGCATGTGGTACCAGTCGCTTGCTGCGCCCTGCCCAGACAGATAATCGAGGTCGGTGCGATTGCGGTCGCCGATGTAGAACAGGTAGGCCAGCATTGGCACGCCGTCGCGCTGCTGGCCTGCGCCCAGCAGCTCGCAAACCGGCACGCCAAGGTGTTGTCCCAGCAGGTCGAGCAGCGCCGCCTCGACGGCGGTGACGACGTTCTCCAGCCGCAGGTTGATCTCGTGCGGCTGCTTCAGCACCTGCGCCTCGGCCTCGGACGTCACCTGGTACTGCTGGCCGCTGACATCCTTGTTGGCGATGGCATCGCGGATGCCGTTGAGGGTGCGGTTGTAGCGGCCGATCTGCGTGCCGACCACCAGCGGGACGGCGTTTTCCAGCGCGCGCAATATGCCTGCGCCGCCGGGAACCTCGCCGATGCCGGTATGTCCGGCGCTATCCTTCAACAGCACCAGATTGCGGGTGAAGTATGGCGCATGCGCGCCGCACAAATTGAGCAGCATGCTGTCGCGGCCAGCCACCGGGAGGACGCGCATTTCGGTGATCACCGGTGCTGCCGACTTGTCTAAATTTGTTGCCTGTACCATGCCTTTACCCTAAAATGATAAGCGCTAACATTTAACCAGTGTGAAGGATTTATGCGACCAAGTCAACACGCGTCATACGTCCGCTTCGGCGGCTTGTTAGTCACCGCCCTGGCGGCGATCGTACCCGCCCTGGCGCTGACCGCCTGTGCCTCGCTGAACGGTCCCGCCACAGGCGGCGAAGTCCCGGCGCCGGATAGCCGCTGGGTCGCCTCCTGGGGCACGGCGCAGCAGATTCCCGACACGGCGAACGAGCTGCCCGCCGCAAACTGGCGCGACGGCAGCCTGCGCCAGACAGTGCGTCTGTCGCTCGGTGGCAGCCGCCTGAGGGTTCGGCTTAGTAATGTGCACGGCACCGCGCCATTGACGGTGGAAGCGGCCAGTGTCGCCCTTGCGCTGGCCCCGGGCAAAGTGCAGGTTGACGGCGCCACCACGCGCGCGCTCACTTTTGACGGCAGCCCCTCGGTGATGATCCCCGCCGGAGCCGAATATTATAGCGACCCCGTGGCGCTGGAAGTCAAACCGGCCGCCGACCTCTCCGTTTCGCTGTATTTCAAGGAAGCGCCGCCGCGCCAGACCAGCCATTCCGGCTCGCGCGCCACCAGCTTTTTCACCAAGGGTAACCGCATCATGGACGCCGACTGGAGCGGCGCCGGCACCATCGGGCGCTGGTTCCTGGTGAGCGATGTCGACGTGCAGGCCCCGCGCAGCGCCGGCGCCTTGGTCGCCATCGGCGATTCGATCACCGACGGCTACGGCGTCACCACCGACGGCAATAACCGCTGGACCGACCTGCTGGCGGCGCGTCTGCGCCAGGATAGCCAGCAAGTGGGCATCGTCAACGCCGGCATCGGCGGTGGCCGCATGCTGCGCGACGGACTGGGGCCAAATCTGGCGTCTCGCTTCGACCGCGACGTGTTGTCGCGCGCCGGCGTCACGCACGCGCTGGTATTCATCGGCGTCAATGACCTGGGCGGCCAGCACCGCAACACGCCCGACCTGCCGGCCGACCGCAAAAAACTGCTGGCCGATCTGCGCCTCGCGCATCGACAACTGGCCGAGCGGGCGAAGGCGCGCGGCATCTGTATGATCGGCGCAACCATCACCCCGTACGCAGGCAGCGACTACTATCATCCGGAGCCGGAGAACGAAGCCGACCGCCAGGAAATGAACGACTGGATACGCAAATCCGGCGTATTCGACGCGGTGGTCGACTTCGACGCCGCCCTGCGCGACCCCGCCGAGCCGAAAAAAATCAGCAAACCGCTGGACTCCGGCGACCACCTGCACCCGTCACTGGCAGGCTACCGCGCCCTGGCCGATGCGGTTCCGCTCGACCTGCTGCGAAAAAGATGCGCACCCGGCAGATAACCATCCCGCAACACCCATAAACACAAAAACCATTAAAAAATGAGACAACTCTACCTCGCAGGCGCGGCCCTCCTGGCGCTGCTAACCTGCGCCCTCCCCGCCCAAGCGCTGGGCCAAAAACGCCTGGCGACATTCGACACCCCGGCCGCCGACGCCGTCACGCTGGCCAACGCCGGCCGCGCCGCCACCATTTACGTCGACAAAGCCGACCACCCCGGCGTGCTGCGCGCCGCGCGCGACCTGCAGGAAGACATCGCCCGCGTGAGCACCGCGCGGCCCGCCCTGGAGCAAAGCGGCAAGCCCGCCGGCGCCGATGTCGTCATCATCGGCACCATCGGCAAAAGTCCATTGATCGACCAGCTGGTAAAAGCTGGCAAATTGGACGTCACCGCCATCAAAGGCAAATGGGAAGGCTGGCAGGTACAAACCCTGCGCAACCCGCTGCCCGGCGTCGAGCGCGCCCTGGTCATCGCCGGCAGCGACAAGCGCGGCGCCATCTACGGCATCTACGAGATCTCCGAGCAGATCGGCGTATCGCCGTGGCAGTGGTGGGCCGACGTGCCGGCGCAAAGCCATGCCAGCATTTACGCCTCCGCCCCCGTCGCCGTGAGCGACGCGCCGGTGGTGCAATATCGCGGCATCTTCCTCAACGATGAACAACCGGCGCTGACCGGCTGGGTGAAGCAGCGCTACGGCGGCTACAACCACGAGTTCTACACCAAGGTGTTCGAGCTGCTGCTGCGCCTGCGTGCCAACTACCTGTGGCCGGCGATGTGGAATTCGGCCTTTTACGACGACGACAAATTGAACGGCAAGCTGGCCGACGAATACGGCATCGTCATGGGCACCTCCCACCACGAGCCGATGATGCGCGCGCAACAGGAATGGAAGCGCCAGGGCAAAGGCCCGTGGGACTACAACAAGAACCAGGGAGTGCTGGACGACTTCTGGAGCAAAGGCCTGCGCAACACGCGCGACTACGAAAAGATGATCACCATCGGCATGCGCGGCGACGGCGACGAACCGATGTCGGAGGAATCCAACGTCTCGCTGCTGGAGCGCATCGTCAGCCGCCAGCGCGAAGCCATCGCCAGGCAGATCAACCCGGACGTGACCAAGGTGCCGCAAACCTGGGCGCTGTACAAGGAGGTCCAGGAATACTACGAGCGGGGCATGCGCGTTCCCGACGACGTGATGCTGCTTTGGTGTGACGATAACTGGGGTAATATCCGCCGCCTGCCGACGCAGGAGGAGCGCAAGCGCGCCGGCGGCGCCGGTGTCTACTACCATTTCGACTATGTCGGCGGGCCGCGCTCCTATAAGTGGATCAACGTCACACCGCTGCCCAAAATATGGGAACAGATGCATCTGGCATGGCAGTACCAGGCCAACCGCATGTGGATCGTCAACGTGGGCGACCTCAAACCGATGGAAGTGCCGATCGAATTCTTCCTGACCTATGCGTGGAACCCCGCCGCATGGCCGGCGCAGCGCCTGCCGGACTACCTGAAACTGTGGGCCACGCGCGAATTCGGGCCCGAACATGCGGACGACATCGCCGACATCGTCGCCAAGTATGCGAAGTACAACGGCCGCCGCAAGCCGGAACAGCTGGAGCCGACCACCTACAGCCTGGTCAACTATGGCGAAGCGGCGCGCATCGTCGAGGAGTACCGCGACATCGCCGCGCGCGCCGAACGCATTTCGGCCGCGCTGCCGGCAGCAAAGCGCGACGCTTTCTTCCAGCTGGTGCTATACCCGGTGCAGGCCAGCGCCGTG
Organism: Duganella sp. AC237; assembly: GCF_979254035.1. Classification (NCBI taxonomy): domain Bacteria; kingdom Pseudomonadati; phylum Pseudomonadota; class Betaproteobacteria; order Burkholderiales; family Oxalobacteraceae; genus Duganella; species Duganella sp. AC237. The sequence goes on from NZ_CEEDEW010000003.1 coordinate 3,745,565, forward strand.
GTCAACGAGCTGTATGTCACGGCCGGCATGAACCGCCTTTACGGACTGCAGGGCCGCACCTCCACCAACGATCTGGCGGCGCGCACCCGCCAGCTGTTCCAGCAGGATGCGGAGCTGGTACGCCGCTATCATGAGGATATCAGCGGCGGCAAATGGAACCACATGATGTCGCAGACCCACCTGGGCTACACCTACTGGAACCAGCCGCCCCGCAACGTGATGCCGCCGGTGACCGAGGTACAGGTTCCGAAGGAAGGCGACATGGGCGTGGCCGTCGAAGGCAGCGCCAACGTATGGCCCGGCCCCGCCGGCGACACGCTGGCGCTGCCAGTCCTCGATCCGTTCGAGGGACGTCCACGTCACATCGAAATCTTCAATCGCGGCCAGCAGCCGTTCGACTACAAGGTAAGCGCCAGCGCGCCGTGGGTCTTGCTCGATAAACCTGCGGGCCGGGTGGAACGCGAGCAGCGCGTCATGGTCGACGTGCGCTGGGAAGATGTTCCGGCTGGCGTTGATCGCGCGACATTGACCATTGCCGGTCCAAACGGCGCCAAGACGACGGTGGCCGTGCCGCTGCGCCGCTCCACCGGACTGCCGAAAGCCGCCAAGGGCGACTTTATCGAAACCGCCGGTGTCGTGTCGATGGAAGCGGAGCACTACACCCGGGCGGTGGCGCCCGAAAAGCGCGAGTGGCTGCGCATTCCCGACCATGGCCGCACGCTGTCGGGCATGACGACGCTGCCGGTCGACGCGCCACCGGACGGCGTGCCGCAAATGCGGCTCGAGTACCAGATGCTGCTGACCACCAAAGGCAAGGTCAACGTGCACGCGACCCTGGCGCCGACCCAGAAGATCCAGCCGGGCCCCGGCCTGCGCTACGCGATTTCATTCGACGACGAGGCGCCGCAGATCGTCAACCTGCACGCGGACGGCTCCGAAAAAGCATGGGAGCGCAGCGTCTCGGACGGCGCCACGGTGATGACGTCCCGGCACGTGATCGACACCGCAGGCAAACATACCTTGAAATTCTGGGTGATCGATCCCGCCCTGGTGCTGCAAAAACTGGTGGTCGACACTGGCGGCCAACGCGACAGCTATCTCGGGCCGCCGGAAAGCCCGCGCGCGCGCTGATTAAAAAAATATAAACGGAGACAAGATGGCAAATATATTTATCAGGCTGATGGCCACCGTGCTGTTGTCGTTGGCCGCGGCGGCGCCGGCATGCGCCGCCGACGAAGACGGCTACGACCTGTGGCTGCGCTACCAACCACTGGAGCGCGCGGCGCAGGCCAAACTGCAGCCGCAGGCCCGCACCCTGGTCCTGGCGGGCAAGCCCTCGCCAACCACGCAGGCGGCGCTGAGCGAACTGCAAAAGGGACTGCAAGGCATGCTGGGAAGCGCGCCGGCGACATCGACCGCGATACGCGATGGTTCGCTGGTGCTGGCAACGCCGGCGGGGCTGCCGGAACTGACCGCGTCCTCCTCCCCACTGCGCGCCGAGCTGGCGGCGCTGGGCCAGGAAGGCTACCTGCTGCGCAAAACCCGCCTGCAAGGCCACAACGTGACGCTGATCGCCGCCAACAGCGACATCGGCCTGCTGTACGGGTCTTTCGCCTGGCTGCGCGCCGCTGCAATCGGCGCGGCGCCGGAAGCAAGTTCGGCGCCCAAGCTGCAACTGCGCCTGCTGAACCACTGGGATAACCTGGACCGCACGGTGGAACGCGGCTACTCCGGCTTCTCGATCTGGGACTGGTGGGCGCTGCCGGACATCGCCGACCGCCGCTACACCGACTACGCGCGCGCCAACGCCTCGCTGGGCATCAACGGCACGGTGCTTAACAACGTCAACTCCAAGCCGGAGGTGCTGACCGCGGCCTTCATCGCCAAGGCCGCAGCCGTCGCCGACATCCTGCGCCCGTATGGCATCAAGGTATATCTGTCGGCGCGCTTCTCCACACCGCTGGAACTGAAGGAAACCGACACCGCCGATCCGCTCTCGCCGGCGGTGCAGGCATGGTGGCGCAAGAAGGCCGACGAGATCTATCGCGCGATCCCGGACTTCGGCGGCTTCCTGGTAAAGGCCAATTCGGAGGGCCAGCCAGGCCCGCAGGACTACAACCGCACCCACGTGGACGGCGCCAACATGCTGGCCGCCGCCGTGGCGCCCCACAAGGGCATCGTCATGTGGCGCGCCTTCGTCTACGCGCACGGCGCGGACAAGGCCACCGACCGCGCCAAGCAGGCCTACGACGAATTCACGCCGCTTGACGGCAAGTTCGCATCCAACGTCATCGTTCAGGTGAAGAACGGCGCCATCGACTTCCAGCCGCGCGAGCCGTTCCACCCGCTGTTCGGCGGCATGCCGAAGACGCCGCTGATGATGGAGTTCCAGATCACCAAGGAGTATCTCGGCTTTTCCACCGACCTGGCCTACCTGGGCACGATGTTCGAAGAGACGCTGCACGCCGACACCAAGCGCGCCCCGCATGGGTTGACGGTGGCGCAGGTCGTCGAGGGCAAGGCGCTGCCGGCGCGTTCGGCCGGGCGCACAAGCCTGACCGGCATGGCCGGCGTGGCCAATATCGGCACGGACCGCAACTGGACCGGCCACCACTTCGACCAGGCCAATTGGTACGCGTACGGCCGCCTGGCGTGGAATCCGCAGGCGTCGGCGCGCGACATCGCCGTCGAATGGGCCGCCCAAACCTTCGGTCCCGACGTCCGCGTGACCGCCCCGGTGGTCGACATCATGATGATGTCGCGCGAAACCGTGGTCGATTACATGACGCCACTGGGCCTGCACCACATGATGGGCACCTCGCACCACCACGGCCCGGCGCCGTGGATCGACAATCTGGAACGCCCGGACTGGAATCCGGTCTACTACCATCGCGCCGCCCGCGACGGCATCGGTTTCGACCGCACCGCCAGCGGCACCAACGCGCTGGCCCAGTATGCGCCGGAGATCGCGCGCCAGTACGCCGATCCGCGCACCACGCCGCCGCAATTCCTGCTGTGGTTCCACCATCTGCCGTGGGATTACGCGATGCCGTCTGGCCGCACGCTGTGGGCCGAACTGATACACCACTACGACACCGGCGTGCGCGGCGCGCGCGAGCTGCAATCGCGCTGGATGGCGCTGCGGCCGCTGATCGACGCAAGGCGCCACGCGGAAGTGGCGCAGCGTCTGCAGCGCCAGGTCGCCAACGCCGAGTTGTGGCGCAATGCCTGCATCGCCTACTTCCAGTCGGTGAACGGCTTGCCGCTGCCGCCGGGTGTGCAGCCGCCGCCAAAACCGCTGGACTACTACAAGGCCATCCACTTCCCTTACGCGCCGGGCCGGGGATAACAGGTAAATCCTTTGCTAAAATCGCATCTGTAGCCCAGCTCGTGTAGCATTGGTGGACCTGACCCTGGAGTGAAGATGAGAAGTAGAGAGCAAGCCCCCCTGGATCCGCCGGCGCAAGCACCGACGATGACCGATGTCGCCAAGCTGGCCGGCGTGTCGCCGATGACGGTGTCGCGCGTGATGAACGGCGACGCCAAAGTGAGCGAGAAGACCCGCAACCGCGTGGCCGACGCCGTCGCCGCCCTGAGCTATGTGCCCAACCAGGCCGCGCGCCGCCTGGCCGGTTCGCGTTCGATCCGCATCGGCTTCTTGTACAGTAATCCGAGCGCCGGCTACCTGAGCGAATTCCTGGTCGGCCTGCTCAATCAGGCCGGCCCGAACAACGTCCAGCTGGTGGTGGAAAAATGCGAGGCCGATGAACACGGCGTCGAGCAGGCGCGCCGCCTGATCGCCAATGGCGTCGATGGCATCATCCTGCCGCCGCCGCTGTGCGACTCCAAACAGCTGATCGACTTGATCACCGACGCCGGCACCCCGACCGTGACGGTGGCCTGCGGCCAGCCGGACCTGCGCGTCAGCGGCGTGAGCATCGACGACTACGCTGCCGCCCACGCGATGGCCTGCCATCTGATCGCGCTGGGCCACCAGCGCATCGGCTTCGTCGCCGGCCATCCGAACCAGAGCGCGAGCGCGCGCCGGCTGGCCGGCTTCAAGGCCGCCATCGCCGAGCATCACGCGCAGGCCGACCCGGAGCTGATCGTACCTGGCATGTTCACCTATCGTTCGGGATTGGACGCGGCGGAGATCCTGCTCGCCCAGAAGCCGCGTCCGACCGCCATCTTCGCCAGCAACGACGACATGGCCGCCGCCGTGGTGGCGATCGCGCACAGGCTGGGCCTCGACGTGCCGGGCGACCTGACCGTGGCCGGCTTCGACGATACCGCGCTGGCCACGACCATCTGGCCCGAGCTCACCACCGTGCGGCAACCCATCACCGGCATGGCGGAAGCGGCGCTGCGCTCGCTGGTGCAGCAGGTCCGCGCCCGCCACAGCGGCGCGCCGCAGGCGCCGGAGCATGCGCTGATGGACTACGCGCTGATACGGCGCCAGTCGGATGCCGCGCCGCGCATGCGCCCACCGGCCAGGATCGTCAAGCGCAACGCGCGCTGACGCGTTCCACCTTCTACGTGATTTCGCTCATCAAATTGATCAATGTCGACGGCGACACCGGCTTCACCAGGTAATGGTCGAATCCCGCCGCGATGCCCTTGTCGCGGTCCGACGCCTGCCCGTACCCGGTCAGCGCCACCAGCACCATGCCGGCGCTGCGGCTGTCGGCGCGCAGCCGCCTGGCCAGCTCGTAGCCGTCCAGATCCGGCAGGCCGATGTCGAGGATGGCGACGTCGAGTCCTTCGCCCTCGTGCGCGCGCAGCAGGGCGTCGGCCGCATTGTGCACGGCGATGACATGGTGTCCGACCGCGTCGAGCATAATCTCCAGCATCTCCGCCGCATCGACATTGTCGTCGACCACCATGATCTTCAAGCCGCCCTCCTTCGCGTCCGCCGGCCGTGACGGCAGCGGCGCGGCCGCTTCCACGCGCGCGGTGGTGCGCGGCAGCGTGACCGTGAAGCGGCTGCCCATGCCGACACCGTCGCTGTGACAACCGACCGTCCCGCCGTGCAGCTCCACCAGGTTTTTCACCAGCGCCAGGCCCAAACCCAGCCCGCCCTGCGTGCGGTCCGGCGTGCGCTCGGCCTGCGAGAACAGCTCGAACACGGCCGACTGCAAGGCCGGCGCGATACCGGCGCCGTTGTCCTCCACCACCAGTTCGACGTCCTGGCCTACCAGCTCGGTGCGCACGGTGATGCGGCCGCCGTCGGGCGTGTACTTGGCCGAGTTGTTCAGCAGGTTGCTGATGATCTGCACCAGCCGCTTCTGGTCGCCCAACACCGACCCGACATCCGGCGCCAGGTCGGTGACCAGCCGGTGGCGTTTGCTCTCAATCAGCGGCCGCACCTGTTCGATCGCGTGGAACACCACGTTGCGCACATCCTGCGGCGTGCGTTCGATATCGACCAGTCCCCGCGTCACGCGCGACACGTCCAGCAAATCGTCGACCAGCGCCGTCATGTGGCTGACCTGGCGCGCGATCACGCCGCTGGTGTGGCGCAGCCGCTCGTCCGACAGCTTCGTCATGCCGATCAACTGGGCGGCGGCGCTGATCGGCGCCAATGGATTGCGCAATTCGTGCGCCAGCATGGCCAGGAATTCGTCCTTGCGCCGGCTCGCCTCGCGCAGTTCCTCCTCCGCCTGTTTGTGGGCGATGATATCGAGTTCGCGCACCCGCTCCTCGGCCTTCACCTCCGCCTGCAGCGCCGCCTCGCGCGCGGCCGAAGTGCGCCGCTGATGCGACAAGTTGATGGCGCCGTCGATGCGCGCCACCAGCTCGCGCGCATCGAAGGGCTTGACCATGTAATCGTCGGCGCCGGCGGCCAGGCCCTCGACCCGCGCTTCCGGACCGGCGCGCGCCGACAGCAGGATCACCACCATATCCCGCGTGGCCTCGCCGGCGCGCAGCGTCCTGAGCAAGGTAAAGCCGTCGGTATCGGGCATCATCACGTCGGTCAGCACCAGATCTGGCAGCGCCCCGGCGGCGATGGCCTCGAGCGCCTCGCGGCCGTTCTTGACCAGCGTGACCTGGTGGCCGTTCTTCTCGAGAATACGCTGGATATAGGAACGCATGTCGGCGTTGTCGTCCGCCAGCAGAATACGCGCGCTGATGGCGCCGGCCGGCGCTGGATCCGGCGCAGATTCGGACGACGCGCCCTTGCGGTCGAGCCACCCCACCGCCTCTTCCAGATAGCTGGCGGTGCCGGCCCAGCGCCCGGCTTGCGCCGGCTGCTCGACGATCTGGCCCGGCGGCAGGTGAGCGAAGCCGAATTTGAGCCGGACGCTGAAAACCGAACCCCGGCCGTCGGCGCTGCGCACCCGCACCGCGCCGCCATGCAGCGCGACCATCTCCTTGACCAGCGACAGGCCGATACCGCTGCCCTCCATCGAGCGGCCACGCTGTCCCTCGACCCGGTGGAAGCGGTCGAACACCAGCGCCGCATCGGCTTGCGGAATACCGACGCCGCTGTCGGCCACCTTCAACTCAACACCGTCCCCGCGCACCTTCAGCGTGACCTTGATGCCGCCCTCCAGCGTAAACTTGAAGGCGTTCGACAACAGGTTGAGGACGATCTTTTCCCACATCGCCCGGTCCACATACACCGGCTCCGGCAGCGGTTCGCAATCGACCACCAGCTCAAGCCCCGCTTGCACGCAGGCCGACTGGAAGTGGCTCGCCAGTTCCGCGGTCAACGACGTCAGGTCGGTGGCGCTGAAGGTGGCCTGGGTGCGCCCCGCCTCGATGCGCGAGAAATCGAGCAGCGAGTTGACCAGCCGTAGCAGGCGGTGCGCATTGCGCTCGGCGATCTGCAGGCGCTCGCGCTGGCCGTCGCGCATGGGTTCCGCCAGCGCGTCGCTCAAAGGCCCCAGCATCAATGTCAGCGGCGTGCGGAACTCGTGGCTGACATTCGAAAAAAACAGCGTCTTGGCGCGGTCGGCGGCGGCCAGCGCCTCGATCCTGGCTTTTTCCTGCTCCTGCGTCGCGATGCGGTCCATCGCGGCGTCGATGGCGGCAAACAGCAACTGCTGGAATTCCTGGTACGTCTCGTCCCACGGCAGCCTGGCGCTGGCGCCCAGCATCATCAGCATGCGCGGATGCCCGTCCTGCTGTTGGCGCGTCGGACGAGCGAGCGCGTAATCGGGCGCTTCGTCGTACGGACCGCACCGGTCTCCGGCCATCAGCGCGCGCAAGCCCGATATCTGCACCGCCGCCTGCGACTGCGACAGCTTGTCGACCTGCCAGCAGGACTCGGCGCCGGCCGACAGCAGCGCCGGACTGATGGCGCTCGCCGGCGCCACGCCATGGTGTCCCGTCAGCGCATAGCCGCCGAACGCCTTGTCGAACGCGTACAGCAGCACGAATGGAATATCGAACTCGAACTGCGCCAGCGCGGCGACGGTCATGCGCACGACGTCGTCGTCCGATTCGGCGCTCCCCAGGCCGGATGTCAGATCGCGCAGCGCCCGCGTGCGCCGCTCGCTGAGCATGGTGCGCGTGGTTTCGGTCACCGGATGAAACAGGCCGCAGACCTCGCCGTCCGCACGGATCGGGCTCAGCGAGAACGTGAAGAAGGTCTCTTCCAGGTAGCCGTTGCGCTGCAAAAACATCCGTTGATTCTCGAGAAACGAGGTTTGGCCCGCCACGGCGCGCTCGAACGGCTGGCCGATCGCCGGCCACGCCGACTTCCAGCACTCGCGGTAATCCATGCCGAGCGAGAACGGGTGCTTGTCCCCACACACGATGCGATAGCCGTCGTTGTAGATCTGGACGTGCCCGGGCCCCCAGATGATATTGATTGGAAAGTTAGATGCAAGACACAGACTCACTGTCGTGCGCAGGCTGTGCGGCCATTCGGCGATGGGCCCCAGCGGTGTGCTCGACCAGTCGAGCGAGCCGATCAGGCGCGCCATCTCGCTCCCGCTTTCCGCAGCGAGGAACGTGTCGGCGATTTCAACTTGATTGGAGGGAATGCTCATGGGTGTGAAAAAAAATGATTTCCTTCAGCCTATCATGAGTCGGCGCGAGCGGCGCGCCCCACTGTGAACCAGGTTTTTAGTTCACGACACGATTTAAGACTAGTCCTACAAACAGGCCGCGAGAACGCCTATACCGCGCGACCTCAGGTGTAGCTAAGATACGTTTCAACACTACACCAAGGAGGTCACCATGAAACATCTGAATGTACCCGCCAAGTTCGCCTTTGCGTTGATCCTGACTGCCGCAGCTGTTACCGGTTGCAAAAAGCAAGAAGCCGATCCAGTGACACCAGAAGCCACGACCGCCCCGGCCCCGGCCCCTAGCGCAACGCCTTCGACGCCGACCCCGGCACCGGACGCGACCACGCCACCAGCCGCCGGCGGCACGACCCCAACGGACTCCACCACTCCACCGGCAACGACCACGCCCGAGTCGACTCCTCCGGCTCGCTAATCGACCACCGCGCGGCACCCGTGTCGCGCGTTGTGGCGTAGTATGATGTAGCACCGGCCTGAAGGCGGCACTCCCGCCCTCGGGCTGGATTCATCTCTACTGCATGTCCGAATGCCGTTTCATCCAATTACCTCGCTCGATTGCTCGCAGCTGTTGTCCGGCCGCGCCAAATCGGTCCGCTACGCGACCGCCTCCATCGATGATCATCACCGCACCATCGTCATTGAAGTGGCGATGCATTACCGTATGCCGCCGCTGGCGGCGCGGGTTCTGGGCCAATCAAGGCGCGTCGCGCAAGACCGCTTCACCCATTACACGCAACTGGCGGACCTCGGCTTGGGCAGATACTGGAGCCGAACCATCACCTTGAATGGCGTCGGCTACGCGGTGACCGTCTCGGCACGACAATCGCGGGACGGCCTGCCGCTGATCCTGGCACACACCGGCAGCCCGCTGCTGGGGCCATTGAGCAGCCGCTCCAGCAATCCCTACCCTCTTTTGAGCGGAAATCTGTATTACGAACCCCGTCACGAGGGCGACGCCGACGCCATGTTCGCAATGACGGCGGCGCACGAAATCGGCCACGCCTTCCTCACCAGCGCATTCGGCATCCACTGGTCCTGGGGGCATGGGGGAACCTCCTCGATCTTCGGACGGATCGCTTCCGCCGCACCGCCGTATCCGCAAGCCGGAGAAATAGAACTGATGACCTACTACCGCGAGAATCCGCTCGCGGCGATCTATCGGCAGGACATCCTGCGAAGGACCATCGCGAGCGAAAACGACGTCAAGACCTTGCTCTACATCGCGCGTAGAAGCTAGCCTTACTTCAGCGCGATCGCCAGGTCGATCAAGCCCACCTGGCCGTTGCCGATCGCGGAATTCGCGATCGTCCCGGTGCCGTTGACCGGCACCGCAGCGCCGGTGGCCAGATCCAGCCGATACAGCACGCTGGCGCCGTTGATCGAGCTACGCAAAGCCGTCAGCGCCAGTCCATTGGCGCCGCCGGCGATATCCATCGCCACGTCGCCCACCGCATTCGCGCCCAGCGATCCAACGTTGACCAGAATGCCGTCGTTGGGTGGATTCTGCGTCACCAGGTTGCCGCCGCTGGTGTTGATATCGTAAAGCACGGTGGTCGTGGCGCCGGCGTAGCTGTTGGTGTACGCCGCCGCCGTCACGCCGGTGCTGTTGACCGGGCCGTCGGTCGTGGTGGCGCCGCTGTCGACGTTGATGCGCAGGTTTTGTCCGGAATCGCTGATCACCCGCAGGCGGTCGGCGACCGGATTGAAGTCGACCGCGAAGCCGGTGCCGATCAGATTCGAGAATGGCGACGAGCTGTCGGCGGTGTCCGCGGCCAGCGTCGCCTTGGCGGTGACGGCGCCCGTCACCGGATCGATGGTCACGATACGGCCGGTCGAGGACAAGCCATACAGCAGGCCATCCTTGGGACGAATATCGAAGCCCAGCAGACGTTCGCTGCCGGTCAGGCCGGTGATCGTGACATTGGTGTCCAGCGTGTTCGGCGTGGCAGTCTTGAACGAGACGATACGGCCGTCGGATGTCAGGCCGTAGGCGACCGGCGCGGCGGGAGTGCGGACGGCGACGCCGCGCAAATCCTCGCTGACGCCAACGGCGGCGACCAGCGTGGCGGGATTGGCGGTCGCGCTCAAATTGATGGTGTACAGATTGCGCGCGCCGCCGACTGTCATGACGGCGTAACCGGTGTTGGTGCGGGCATCGATGTCGAAGCCTGCCACGCTGGTGGCGGCCACGCCCAGCGGCACGGGGTTGGCCAGGGTGCCGTTGTTGGGAGGGTTCTGCGTGTACAGCGTGCCGTTGACGGCGTCGAGGACGAACAGCGTGGTGCCGGCGGTGCCCGCAAAACTATTGGTGTAGGCGGCGGCGCTGACGGCGGTGTTGGCCGCGCCGCCGTTGATCGAGCCGTCGGTGGTGGTGGCGCCCGTGTCCACATTCACGCGCAGGCTCTGTCCCGTGTTGCCGACGATGCGCAAACGGTCGGCGGCCGGATTGAAATCGACGCCGAATTCTGTGCCGGCGAGCGCCGTGAACGGCGCGCTGGTGTCGCCGCTGTCGGCGGCCAGCGTCGATTTGAGCGTGGCCGCGCCGGTGGCGCCATTCAGCGTGTAAATCCGGCCGGTGCTGCCGACGCCATACAGCTGGCCGTCGGCGGGACGATAGTCGATACCGAGCAGGTTTTCGCCGGCCTGCAATCAGGTGACGGTGGCGGTGGTGCGGATGGTGGCCGGGGTGGCGCGGTCGAAGGACAACAGCTTATTGCTGACGGTCAAGACAAACACATCGCCCGTCTCGCTGGCCTGGGGCGGTTTGTCGTCGTCCTTGTCGATATCCTCGGTGAACCCGCAGGCCGCCAGCGAGGCGGCGATGGCGGAAACCAATAACAGTTTGCTGAATGGCAGTGGCATGGTTGGTCTCTTCTTTTAAAGTGAGTGGGCGTGCCGCCAGGCCGTGATGACGAGGAGCGCACCCACACACTACCCATGGCCGCTGCGTTTGGATGCAGCGCACGTAAAAAATAATTTATAGCTAAGATTTTACGCTACTTGGCCCGGGTTCGAGCAGTCAAACGGCCATGCCGAGCCACATGCCAGCCAGCGCAATGAATCCGCCGCCGGTGCGCAACCAGCCGGTGTGACGGCGTACCGCGCGTCCCAGTCCGAGTCCCGCGATGTGCAGCGCGGCGCTGGCGGCGACGAAGCCCACGCCGTACAACCAGGCGTTGCCCATGGCCGGCATCTCGGTGCCGTGGGCGTAACCGTGGAAAATGGCGAAGCCGCCGACGATCAGCGCCGCCGGCAGGGTCTTCAACTTGACAGCGAAGCCGATCAGCAAACCAAGCAGCAGCACCGAAGTGACGATACCCGCTTCGACCAGCGGCAGCGCCGCGCCGCCCATGCCCAGCGCGCCGCCGGCGGCAAGGAAGGCCACGAAACTGGCCGGCAGCAGCCATTGCGCGCGGCCGCCCAGTTGCGCGCCCCACAGGCCGACGGCCAGCATCGCCAGAATGTGGTCGATACCCGTCAGCGGATGCATCAGGCCAGCCATCGCGCCGTCGGAATGGCCGGGATGGGCCAGCGCGGCGCCGCCATAGGTCAGCGCCAGCAACGTCGGGATCAATCTGGATTTCATAGGTACTCCTTCAGGTAGATAATAAAATTTTGGGTTCAGCGCCAAGCGGTGCCGGTGCGCTCCGTCAGCAGCGTGGCGACCCTGACGCGGTCGATGTGATAGCCGATGAAAACCAGCTGCGAACGCGGCGCCGCCACCCTGGCGGCATCGGCCTGCAAGGTCAGGCGCGTCCGCACGCCCTGGACCAGCACCGCGTTGTCCGTGTCGCGCAGGCGGATGTAGCCTTTGCTGCGCAGGATAGGCTCGGCGCGGGCCGCTTCGAGCAGCGCGGATGTGAGCTGTTTCCCGTCCTGCGGCGCGTCGCTGCGCAGCACGAAAGACAACCAGCCCGGGTCCTGTTCGTGAAAATGCTTGTGGGTGGCCAGTCCGTGGCTGTGCGCGCCCAGGCCCGAATGCGCGTGGCCGTTCAGGCGGTTCTGGCTCGCCAATGGCGCTGCCTGCGCGCCGGGCATCGTCGCCAGCGGGGTGAAGACGTGGGTATGTTCGGTGCGGGTGGGCTGGTGCAGCCGCAGGCCCAACGCCAGGCGGATATCGAGCTGCGCGCGGTACGCCAGCTCCAGGAAGCGCACTTTGGGCGCGCGCCGGCGCACGCGCGTCTCGGCCAGCAGCAATGCCGCCTCGTCCAGCTCATCGATCTTGTTCAGCACGACCACGTCGGCGTATTCCAACTGCTGGTCGAACATGGTCGCGGCGGCGCTCTCGCCCTCTTGCGGGCCGTGCTCGAAGCGGTCGGACAGCAGCAACGGCGTGTCCACCACCGCCAGCGTCGCGTCGAGGATGAAATCGTCGGCCAGCTCCGCGCTTTGCAGCAGTTCCATCACCGCCGTCGGCAGCGCCAGGCCGGAGGTTTCGATCAGCACATGGTCGATCTGCGCGCGCCGCCCGGCGATTGCCCGCATGGCCGGCAAGAACAGCACATCGTCGCCGTAAGCGATCAACCCATGGGGGAAATCCTGGATGCATACCTGCGGATCCTCGCCGACGCCGTCGCGCACCAACGCGCCGTCCACGGAAATCTCGCCGAACTCGTTGATCAGCAAGGCCAGACGGCGCGTTTGCCGCCGTTCGACCAGGCCGCGCAACAAAGTCGTCTTGCCGGCGCCGAGAAAGCCGGTGACGATGGTCACGGGGATCAATTGCTTCATAACGCCGCACATTCCCTTATCGCGTCGGCGGCATCCGTCACCATCCCCGGATACACCAGCGTTGGACGCGCCACCACCAGCAATGGAATCCCCAACGCCTTCGCGGCGCGCACCTTGGCCTGATAACCGCCCGCGCCGCCGGAATCCTTGGTCACGACGCAATCGATGCCCCAATCGCGCCACAGCGCCGCATTGAACTCGGCGGAAAACGGTCCCTGCATCGCGCAAATGCGTTCGCGCGGAATGCCGAGCGCCAGCGCCCGTTCGATCAATTCCGGTTCGGCGGTCTGGCGCACGAACCACTGCTTGCCGGCGGCGCCGGGTGTGCGCATGAACGTCGCCAGATCCTTCGATCCTGTCGCCAGGAAGATACGCAGTCCCAGGGCGGCGGCGCGCTCGGCCGCCTGTTCCATGGAAGCGCACAGCTCACCATCATGCGGCTGGTACTCGCTCGGGCGCTCAAAGCGCAGGTAAGGGATGCCCAGCTCCTTCGACAATCCGATCAGCTGTTCCGACATGGCGCTGGCGTAGGGATGGGTGGCGTCGAGCAGCACGCGGGCGTTTTTTTGCGTCAGCACGCGGCGCCGCGCCTCCACGCCCTGCCGGCCCGACCAGACGCTGACGCCGGGACAATCCTGGCGCGCCATGTCGCCGCCATGGTCGCTGGCCGCCGATACCACCACTCTCCTGCCCTGCCCCTGCGCCAGTTGCGCGGCCAGGGCGTTGCCGTCGCTGGTGCCGGAGAACACCCACAGCGCGTTGTCCGGCAATTCCTGTTCCAGCGACGTGTCGTTCGCCTCCGGCTGCGCCCAGTCGTTGTAGCCACGCGGCGTGAAGATGCTGCCACGCTTGCGCATCGTGAAGCGGTTGCCGACCACGATGGTGGTCAGCATGTCGAACTTCAGCGATGGCAGCTCGTCGAGCCGGTAAATCGCCACTTCCTGGCCGGGACGATAGGCGTTCTTGACCACGCCGCACAGCGTGTGCGGGGCTTTCGATTCCAGCATCAACTGCAGCACGCGGTAGACGCCCTCCTGCCTGCTGGCGCTTTGCACGTTGTACATCACGCAGGCCAGGTCCGCCTGGGCGATATGGCGGGCGCGGTGCTCGATCCACTCCCACGGGCAAAGCAGGTCGGAGAGGCTGAGCGTGGCGAAATCGTGCGACAGCGGAGAACCCAGCAAGGACGCGCAGGCATTGGCGGACGTGATGCCCGGCACCACATTCACCTCGTAGGTGTCGTCCTCACGCATCTCCTCGAACGCCAGCGCGGCCATCGCGTAAATGCCGATGTCGCCGCTGGAAATCAACGCGACTTTGGCGCCCGCCCGCGCATGCTCGATCGCCAGCATTGCGCGTTCGCGTTCCTGCGTCAGCGGCGGCGTGTGGATCTCCTTGCCCTCGATATGGGGCGCGATCCAGCGCAGATACAATTCATAGGCCACGATGACATCGCTCTCGCGCAAGGCCGCCATGGCGCGCGGCACGATCAAGTCGTCGAAGCCAGGTCCCACCGATACCAAATTCAAAACACCACTCATCAGATTTCCATCCATTTATCCAGTACCACTGCGACGGCGACGCCGTCCAGGCTCGTTTTCGGCACCAGCAGCGCGCCGCGCGCGCTGGCCACCAGCGCGCATGGCTCGCACACGCCTTCCAGTCCCACGTTTTGCCGCACCCAGTCGGACGGCTTGCCAACCCAGGGCCGGGCCGCCAGTTCGGCCCGGGCGAACACCCGCAACGGCAAATCGTACCGGGCGCAAAATTCGAGCAGGCCGGGTTCCTCCGCCTTCAGGTCGACGGTCGCCATTTCGCGCACATCACCGATGCCGTAGTCGCCACCCGCTTTGAGCGCCTGCATCACGGCAGCCTCGATGCGCTCGGCCGCGACGCCCTTGCGGCAGCCTATGCCCACCGTCAGCGGCTTGAGCGCCTCGGTGGCTGTCGTCACCACCGGCACCGCGCCAACCAACCTGGCCACACGGTAGGCCAGCGCATTGCCGCCACCCTCGTGGCCGGCGAGCAGCGCGATGGCGAAACGTCCCGCCTCGTCCAGCACGACGACCGCGGGATCGGTGTGCTTGTCCGCCGGCAGACCGTCGAGAAAGCGCACCGCGATGCCGCTGGCCGCCACCATGATCCATTGGGCATGGCGCCGGTAGCCGGCGGCGAATTGCGCCTTCTGGCTGGTGTCCGGCGACAGCCATGGGCGGTGTATTTCCCCGCCCAGACTCCTTTGCAGCGCGGCCGCCAGCGCTTCGCCTTCCGCGCGCACCAGCCATATGCCCAGGCTCGAGGTCCGGGTCATGCAGCGTCCTTCTTCTTCACCACCCGGAACAGATGGGTGAAGTCCTTCGAATACAAGCTCGATTCGGCGGCGACACCCTTGTCCAGCGCGGCGCCGACCAGCATCATCGTGGTCAGGTTCCACGCACCGCGCTTGGTGTCTTGCAGCACCGTTGCCAGCGTGCCTTGGTAGATCTTCTGCTGCGGCCAGCTGGCGCGGTAGACCAGGCTGACCGGCGTATCCTGCGGATAGTGAAGCGACAAGTCGGCCACGATCTTCTTCAGGTGCGGTCCGGAGAGGAAGATGCACATGGTGGCGCGATGTTCCGCCAGCCGCGCGATCGATTCGAGTTCCGGCACCGCCGACGCCCGGCCGGAGACCCGCGTCAGTATCACGCTCTGCGACACTTCAGGCTTGGTCAGTTCCGACTGGATCGCGGCGGCGGCCGCCGTGAACGACGACACGCCGGGCACGATCTCGTACTCGATACCCAGCGCCTCCAGGCGGCGCATCTGCTCCGCCGTGGCGCCGTAGATGGCCGGATCGCCGGAATGCAGCCGCACCACGTCGGTACCGGCCTTCTGCGCACGCACGTAGCAGGCCTGCTGCTGTTCCAGATCCAGTTCGGCCGTGTCGATCAACTCGGTGCCTGGCACGCAGTGGTTCAGCATCTCGGTCGGCACCAGCGAGCCGGCATACAGCACCATATTGACGCTGCCCAGCAGGCGCGCGCCGCGCAGGGTGATCAGATCGGCCGCACCGGGTCCGGCTCCTACAAAGTAAACTTTCATCTCAACGTTCCTTTCGCGGTGATCGGCGCACCAGCAAGGTGGCGAGATACCCCATCGCCTCGTCGGCCACCAGGTCGCCGACGCCGGAGGCCAGCAGCTCGCCCGGCAAGCCGATACGGCGGGCGAAGGCGCAATGCCGGGCGATGTCCATCTCGCGCAGCAGGTCGAGCACCCAGCCCAAACGGGTGCCGACTTTCATCAGCACGACGATATCGTGGCTCTCGATGTCACGCCGCAGCTCCTCCGGCGTTTCGGGACACGGCAGTATCAGCACGCGCTCCTTGCCCTCGCCCAGCGGCCATGACAAGGCCGATGCCGCCGCCGCGTAGCTGGTCACGCCCGGGAAGGTGCGGTGCGGCAGCCCCGGAATGCGCTCGCGCAGCGCCGCCAGCACGTAGCCGTAGGTCGAGTAGGTCAGCGTGTCGCCGATGGTCAGGTAGGCGACATTGCGGCCGGACCGCAGTTCGACGGCGATCATGTCCGCCAGCTGCGCGTAATGCTCGCTGAGCACCGCGCGGTCCGGGTCCATATTGAATTCGATTTCGCGCAGCTTGCCGGCATCGGGCTCGAAACCGGTGCCGGCAAGGCATTGCAGCGCCACCGAATCGGCCGCGCCGCGCGCACGCGGTGCGTACACCAGATCCGCCTGGCGCAAGGCCTCCAGCGCCGCCAGCGGCAGGTAGCCGGCCGGACCGGGACCGACGCCGATGCCCCAAAGTGTGCCGACGCCGCTCATGCGCGCTCTCCGAGCAGATTGCCCGCCAGGTCGAACAGGCGCACCTCCAGCCGTTTGACCGACGGCACGCGCGCATGCGCCAATTCGCCGATGCGGCGCTCAATCTCGCGCCAAAATGCCGGCGCACCGGGTTCCCGCTTTAATCTTTCCATTGCCGCTTCCACTGTATTTGCTGTTTCAATATCGTTCACCACTTCCGGGCCATAGCCCCACCGGGCGGCCACCCGCGCCACGCCACCCATGGCCATGTTGCTCTTGCTGGAATGGGTGTCCCAGGCGCCGTCCAGCACCTTGGCCAACTTGCCGGGGTGGCCGGCCAGCCACAGGACGTCAAGCGTGCGTTCATCCTCGGCCAACACCGATTGCGTGAAGTCGAGCGCATCGCCCAGAAAATTCGCGATCTGCACGGTGCGCTGCTCCGGCAACCGCAGCACGTCGCGCGCATACTCCCGGCCTATCTTGCCCGGCAGGTAGGCCACGCATTGCTGGCCGCCCGCCAGCGCCACCCGCACATACACTTCGACCGAGGCTATCCAGGTCGACAGCGACATCGGCTCGACGATGCCGGAAGTGCCGAGGATCGAGATACCGCCGACGATGCCCAGCCTCGGATTGAAAGTCTTTTTGGCGATGATCTCGCCGCCCTCGCAGCCGATCGTCAGATCGAATCCCGCATCGGCCGGTTCCGCCATCGCATCCGCCAGCACCTCCTCCACCGCGCGGCGCATCATCTGGCGCGGCACCGGGTTGATCGCCGGCTCGCCGACCGCCACCCGCAAACCCGGGGCGGTGGCGATGCCGACGCCGCGACCGGCGAAGAAGCGCACCTCGCCGGCGGCGTTGCGTCGCACCTCTGCGAAGATGGTGGCGCCATGCGTGTTGTCCGGATCGTCGCCGCCATCCTTCAGCACCTCCGACCTGACCGCCTGCCCGTCCAGCCAATCGACATGCTGTATCGGCACCGTCAAAAAATGCACGCCATCCGGCAGGCTGATATCGACCTGCGTGTCACGGTCGCCGTGCAGCAGCAGCTTCAATGCAGACTTGACGGCAGCCGTGGCGCAACTGCCCGTTGTGCGACCGCGCCGCAGGCCATTCATGGCCGGCACGCTCAGATCGAAAGCCTGGCGTTCAGCCAGCGCCGTATCCATCGTCGTCTCCGGCGCCATCTCCAGCCGTAACGCGCGCGAGCTGGTTGAGCCCATCGATCAACAAGCCATTGACGACGCTGGCCGCCCACGGCGAACCGCCGCGCGTGCCGCTGTTGGTGATGCGCGGCACCTGCAGGCAGCGCCGCAGCGCATCCTTGCTCTCGCGCGTGCCGACAAATCCGACCGGCAGCGCGATCACAAGCTGCGGACGCCAGCCATGGTCGCGGATCAGCCGCACCGCCTCGAAGATTGCCGTTGGCGCGTCGCCGATCGCCACCACCACGTCGTTGCCGAATTTTTCCCAGCCGCGCCGGATGCCGGCCGCCGACCGCGTGATGCCGTATTGTTCGGACATCAAATGCGTCTCTCGGTCGTGCACGCCGCACCAGGTATCGATGCCCAGTTCTTCCAGCAAAGCGCGTTTCAGGCCGGTCTGCACCATCGTCACGTCGGTCAGTACGCGCCTGCAGCGCAACAGCGCGCGAATCCCGCTGTCGACCGCGCCCGGCGAGAAATAGATGTCGTTGACGGCGTCGAAATCGCCGCTCGTGTGCACCAGGCGTTGTAGCACCGTCAGTTGGTCCGGCGGGAAAGCCGACCAGTCACGCCCGGCCGCGATGATGCGAAAGCTCTCCGCCTCGATCGGATGCGGATCGTAAGGTTTGTAGACCGGTTCCGCGCTCGCCGCTACGCCGCCGGCATCCGTCTGCGCCAGCAGTCCGCGCACGGCGAGATGGTGTGCGCGTTGCGGCTCGCCGACCTGCTGCTCGAAGCCGACGATCTGCACGCGATATTTGCACAGCGAGCAGTTCATCGCAGCCCGCCCGGCGACTGCCTCGCGCGCGCGGTCGATCATCACGTCGGCGACAAGTGGATGGACGCCGAAATAGCCCGCCTTCAGTACCTCCAGCCCGGGCTCGCGCTCGCGCAAGTCGTCCGCCGCCGCATAAATGCGCTTCACCAGCACGCCGTCGAACAGGAAGAACGGCAGCACGACGATCCGCGCGTAGCCCAGCCTGGCCGCGCTGCGAAGTCCATCGGCGACCAAGGGCTGCGCCGTACCGGAGTAGCAGACGAAGGCGGTGCCGAAGCCCATGCCTTCCTCCAGCATGCGTGCCAGCTTGGCCACTTCGCCGTTGGCGTCCGGGTCGGTCGTGCCGCGTCCCACCACCACCAGGCAGGTATCGGAACGCCTGATCGTCTGCGGCGACGTCGCCTCGGCGGCGACGATGCGTTCCTGCGCCAGCTGCAGCAGCTTGGGATCAAGGCTCATCGGCGCGCCGAAGTGGAAGTCGATCTGCGGATGGTCGCGCGCGACCGCCTGCATCTCGGCCGGCATGTCGTTCTTGGCGTGGCGCGCGGCCAACAGCACGCCCGGCACCACCGCCACCTGCCGGGCGCCGGCCGCCAGATTGTCCGCCACCGCCTGGGCGATGGTCGGACTGGCGAATTCCAGATAGCCGTGACTGACCGCGTCCTGCGGCGCGCGTTCGCGCACCAGTTCGACCAGCGCTTCGAATTCGCGCACGGCGTCCGGATCGCGGCTGCCATGGCCGGCGATCACGATACCGAACTTCTCGCTCGCCGTCATTTCAGCCGCGCCGCTTCGATCTGGCTGTCCATCGGCGCCAGCGTACGGATCAACATGATGCTCATGTCGGAGCACTGATGCTCCGCGCATTCGGCCAGCGTGCCATGCCACTCCGCCTCGCCCCGGGTCAGGTTCTCCCACACCTCGGTGGGATGCGACGCCGGAATACCCTGCCCGATCAGGTAGGCGGCGATATGCCAAGGCATGAACGAGCGCGCCGCGTCCCATGGACATGGAATGACGATGGCATTGCGCTGATCCTGCAGCACATGCACCAGGTGGCGCTTGAACGGTTCCAGATCGCCACGGCGGTGGAATGTGATGAAGGTGGTTTCGTCGAAGCAGACCTTGGCGCGCGACGCGAGGATCTGCGCCGACGATATGCCGGGCAGCGATTCGACCGGATGGCCGCAGGCGCGTTCGACCCGCTCCAGGTACTGGAAGCCGCTGAAATGGATGTCGCCCATGAAAACAACCACGCAGCGCTTGCCGGCATGGTGTTCCAGCGCCACCTTGTCCAGCTGTTCGACCTGGTCCCGGTAACCCATGCTGACCACTTTCGCCGTCTCCGGTATCAGGCTGCGCACGACATTGAGCACGGCCTCGAAGCCGGCTACGACGTCGGCCTCGCGTATCAGCTGCGCGCCGCGCTGCGTCAGATAGCCGATGTCGCCCGGCCCGGCACCTATACAAATAATCATGCAACCACTCCTAAGTTATCTCTTTATGCGCCGGCAAGCCGGGCGCGCACGGTCAGCGCCAGATTGTCGGCGGAAAGCTCTTCCAATGTCAGGCACTCCGCCTTCAGCGCCTCAGCCAGGCGCGCGGCGCGGCCGAACCGCGTATAGCCGCTCTCGGTGTCGATCACCAGCGATGGAATGCGGCGCTCGGACAGCAATTCCGCCAGCTCCAGCGACTCGCGCCACGGGTCGCCGGCGTAGGCCAGCGGCACGTTCGCTTTACCATCGGTCATCAGCACCAGCAACGGCGGACCGCTTTGGGCACCGTTCTTCGCACTCTCCACCACCTCCAGCGCCAGTTGTAGCGCATGGGGCAGCGGCGTACGGCCGCCGGTCGGCAGTCCCCGCAAATTCCGCTCGGCCAGGTCGACGCTGCGGGTCGGCGCCAGCAGCACTTGCGCGTCCTGGCCACGGAAGGCGACCACCGCCACCTCATCGCGTTGCTGGTAGGCGTCGGTGAGAAGATTCAGCACCGCGCCTTTGAGCGCCTCCATGCGGCGCTGCGCCGCCATCGAACCGGAGGCGTCCACCACGAACACAATCAGGTTGCCGCTGGTGCCGGCCCTGACCTGCTGATGCAGGTCGGCGCGGACCACGCGCATGTTTGCCGGGTCGCGTAGCGCCGCGCTGCGCAAAGTCGCGCCGATGGCGAGGCTGGTCGGCTGCTCATTCGGCACCGCGCGCAGCATCTGCCCGCGCGCCGTGTTGGTGGCCGCGCTGCGGCGCCCCTGTGTTTGCGCAAAGTCGGTCGTCGCTTCCACCGTAATG
This sequence comes from Duganella sp. AC237, assembly GCF_979254035.1. Classification (NCBI taxonomy): domain Bacteria; kingdom Pseudomonadati; phylum Pseudomonadota; class Betaproteobacteria; order Burkholderiales; family Oxalobacteraceae; genus Duganella; species Duganella sp. AC237. Next base: position 3,766,399 of record NZ_CEEDEW010000003.1, read on the forward strand.
CGCGGCGCGGCGCCACCGGCGGAGGCGGCGAAGACCTGCTCATCGTCGGACTGGCCCGGCTGCGCGTCGTCCGGCGCACCGTCGCCATGCTCGCCGGACGTTTGCTCCGGCGGTTGCGGCTCGTTGGCCGCCTGCGGCATCAAATCATCAAGGCGCTGCTGGTCCAACCCTGGCTGCTCGAAAGGCTTGCGCCGGCGCCGATGCGGCAGCACCAGCTCCGCGGCGCCGCGTATGTCGCGCAGATCCACCACCGCGCGGCCCTCCAGCGCGGCGAGCGCGCGCGCGGCCTTGTGCATGACGATATCGGCGCGCAAGCTGGCGACCTCGAACTCGCAGCACAAGTGGCTGATCAAATCCAGCATGGTGTCGTCCAGGACGACCGTCGGCAGCAGCGCCTGCGCCGTCGCCAGCCTGGCTTGCAGCGCCTCCTGCTGTTCGCGCCATTGCTCGACGTAGCCGGCCGGATCGGCCTCGAAGGCGATGCGGCGCCTTACGACTTCCGACCTTTCCGCCTTCTCGCGCGGCGCCGTCACCTCGACCATCAGACCGAAACGGTCGAGCAGTTGCGGGCGCAAGTCGCCCTCTTCCAGATTCATCGTTCCGACCAGGGTAAAGCGCGCCGCGTGCCGGATCGACAGCCCGTCCCTTTGCACGCTATTGACCCCCATGGCGGCGACGTCCAGCAGCACATCGACCAGGTGGTCGGCCAGCAGGTTGACCTCGTCGATATACAGCAGGCCGCGATGCGCGGACGCCAGCAAGCCCGGTTGAAATGCCTTTTGCCCGCCTTGCAGCGCACGCGATATATCGAGGCTGCCCAGCACCCTGTCCTCGGTCGCGCCCAATGGCAACGTCACGAAGGGCACGGTGGACAATTCCGGCGCCCGCCCGTCACAGACGTCGCAATGCTCGCAAGGCGCACCGGCGGCGCAATTGAACGCGCATCCGGCTACCTGCTCGATGCGCGGCAGGACGTCCGCCAGCGCGCGCGCGGCGGTGCTCTTGGCGGTGCCTTTGTCGCCCCTTATCAACACGCCGCCTATGCTTGGATCGACCGCGCACAACATCAGGGCCGTACGCAAAGTCGATTGACCGACGATGGCGGTGAAAGGGAAATTCATATGGCGCATCCTATCCATGGCGCGGCGTCTCGCCGCGCTCCTCAAGTAGTTCTTCGCTGCGCAGATATAGTTCACGCAACTGGTCCAGCGTCTCCGGGCGCGGCTCGGCCCACATGCCCCGGCTGGCCGCCTCCAGCAAACGCTCGGCGATCGCGTTCTGCGCCCATGGATTGGCGTCCTGCAGGAACTGCCGCATCGCCGGATCGAAAGCATAGGACTGCGCCACATCCTCGTACATCCAGTCGTCCATGACCTGGGCAGTGGCGTCGTAGCCGAACAAGTAATCGACGGTCGCGGTCAGCTCCAGGCCTCCCTTGTATCCGTGCCGCTGTATGCTGGCGAGCCATTTTGGATTGACCACGCGCGAACGGAACACGCGCAGCGTCTCTTCCTTCAGGTCGCGCACCTGTGCGCGCGACGGATCGTGGCTGTCGCCGAAATAGTGGCGTGGCTGTTGGCCACTCAACGCACGGATGGTGGCGATCATCCCGCCATGGAATTGCAGGTAATCGTCGCTGTCGAAAATATCGTGCTCGCGGTTGTCCTGGTTGTGCAGCGCGATCTGCACGCCGCCCAGACGCATGCGGAACGCGTCGCGCTGGTCGGCGCCCTGCATGCCGCGCGCATAGGCGTAGCCGCCCCAGTTGACGTAGGCTTCTGCGAAATCGGCGTCCGCCTCCCAGTTGCGGTGCTGGATCAGCGGCAGCACACCCGCTCCATATGCGCCCGGCTTGGCGCCGAAGATGCGGTAGGCGGCGCGTAGCGTGGCTTCTTCCTTCTCGACGCCCTGGCCCAGCCAGTCCGCCAGTTCGGCCAGATAGTGCTTGCGCACGAAATTAAGCGTGAGCGGTTCGTCCAGCGCGATGACCTGGTTGACGGCGTCGTCGATCAAATCGATCAGTTGCGGGAAGGCGTCGCGGAAAAATCCGCTGATGCGGGTCGTGACGTCGATACGCGGACGTTTCAGTTCGTCCAGCGGAATGATCTCCACCCCGCTGACCTGACGGCTCTCCGGCCGCCATACCGGCCGCACACCCAGCAGCGCGAGGATCTGCGCCACATCGTCGCCGTGGGTGCGCATCGCGCTGGTGCCCCAGATGCTGATGGCGACACTCTCCGGGTAGTCTCCGCTCTCGCGCTGATACCGCTCAAGCACCTCGCGCGCGAGCTGCTGGCCGACCCGCCAAGCCGACTGCGAAGGCACACTGCGCGGATCGACCGAATAAAAATTGCGGCCGGTCGGCAGAATCTGCGCCATGCCGCGCGTCGGCGATCCGCTTGGGCCGGCCGGCACGTAGCGGCCCGACAGGCCATTCAATAAATTGTCGATTTCGTCGGTCGCGCGGACCAGGTTCGGCACAAGCTCGCGGCAGGCGAAACCGAGGATGCGGCGGATGGCATCGAAGCGCGCGGGGCCGCTTGCGACGGCGGCAACTGGCGATTGTGCACGTGCCTCCGCCGGTTTGGCGCGCGGTTTCCCCATCTGCGACAGGACGTTGGCTTTCGTACGCAGAGCCGGTTGCAGCAAAGGCGCGGCGGCTTCCGCGATATCGAGCGTACCGAGGACGCGGTCGATCGCCGCATCGATGCGTGCCGGATCGTACCGGCAGGCAGCCAGTTCCTGGTAAAGACGCAGACACAGTATGTCCACCGCGTCCAATGCATTGGCGCGCGAGACGACGGCCCGATCGGCCAGCCGCGCAAGAGCCGGCACCACATTCAAACGGCGCGTCTGCTGGTCCAGCAGCATCTCCATCGTCAGGCCGAACAGCCGCGCCACTTCCGATTGCAGACCGGGGATGTCGAGGTTGGGCAAGCGCGTAAGCGATACCAGCATGTCCGGCATCTGTTCGTCGTCCGGGCAGCGGCCCAGGATGTGCAGCCCGTCGCGTATCTGGGCCGAACCCAGTTCGCACAGGTAGCCGTCCAGGTCCTCGATCAGGTGGGCCACATCGGAGCCGCCCATCGCCGCCAATGCCGCCGGCAAGCCGCCGTCATGGTCATGGTCATGGTCATGGCCGTGATGGTGGTCGTGGTCATGGTGATGGTGCGCATGGCCCTGATCGTGATCATGGTCGTGATGCAGTAGCCGCATCTGCAAATCCGCATTCAGATTGGTTTGTTTGACCAGCTCCCAAATCTGCTGCTGCAACAGCGGCAGCTTGGCCGGATCCAGCACCTCAACCTGATAGTACTCGTCGACCAGCTGTGTCAACTGCGCCAGCGCGCCATAGGTATCTGCGGTGGTCATCGGCGGCGTCAGGTGATCGACGACGACCGCGTGGCCGCGCCGTTTTGCCTGCGAGCCTTCGCCCGGATCGTTGATGATGAACGGGTAAAACAACGGCAAATCGCCCAGCAGCGCATCCGGGAAGCACTCCTCGGACAAGCCGACACCCTTCCCCGGCAGCCACTCCATCGTGCCATGCTTGCCGACATGGACGATAGCGTCGGCGCGCCACTCGTCCCGCAGCCAGCGATACAGCGCGTAGTAGTGATGCGTCGGCGGCAGGTCCGGCTGATGGTAGATCGCATCCGGATCCATGCCATAGCCCCGCGGCGGCTGCAACGCCACGAACACGTTGCCCATCTCGATTCCGGCCAGCGACACATGGCCGTCGTGGACATAGGCCTCGCCCGGGGCCTCGCCCCACTGCTTGGTCATCTTGTCCCGCAGCGACGCCGGCAACTCCGCAAACCATTGCGCGTAGCGCTCCGCCGGCACGCGGCCGGCGGCGTTCCGCAACTGCTCGGCGGTCACGTAAATATTGTCGTATGAGCAGCGTGCTATCAGGTCATGGATCAACGCAGTGCCGTCACCACCGGGTTGGCCCGCATCATAGCCGTCGACCCGCATGGCTTCCAGGATGCGCATCAGCGACGCCGGCGCATCCAGCCCGACCGCGTTGCCGATCTGCGAAGCCTTGCTGCTGGAATTGGTGAACATGAAGGCGATTCGCTTCTCCGCGTTCGGCAGCCGCTTCAGCCGCGCGAAACGTGCGGCGATGCCGGCGATGCGCGCCACACGGTCCGGCAACGGGTCGTACTCGACCGCCTCGTTCGGCAAACCCGCGGCGCGCGCCTTGAACGACAGCGGCACCGTGATAATGCGGCCATCGAATTCCGGCAGGACCACGTTCATCGCCGTATCGAGCGGATTGAGGCCGCGCGCCGACTGGCTCCACTGGTCAAGCGTCATGCCGCTGGTGATGGCTTGCAGCACCGGCACGTCGAGCGCCTCCAGCACGCCGACCGACCATCCGGCCGGCGTCGGGCCGCCCGGCGTGATCTCGCCCATCGCGAACGAGGTGGTGTTGATCAGTACATCGACATGCGCTCCCGAGGCATCGGCGACATGGCGCAACGCGCCGGGCAAGCTGCCGCCATCGCCGGCACCGGCGCGCAGCGACGACGTAAACACCGGCAGCACGTTCATGCCGCGCGCTTCCAGCGCGGCCAGCATGGCGTCGATGAAACGCGTATTCCCGCTCATCCAGTGGGCGCGGTAAAACACGATGCCCACGCTGGGACGCGCCGGATCGCGCAGTGCCAGCCAATCGGCCAGGCCGGCGCCGGGCGCCAGATCCGGATGATAGATGCCGTGTTCCGGCAGCGGGTGGGCCGGCTCGAAACCGAAGCCGGTCAATAGCAGGTGGTCGGAAAGATAGCGCAGCAGTTGCGCCAGATTGGCGCTGCCGCCGGCCTGGAAGTACTTCAACGTCATCTGCAGCACGTCCGCCGACGCCGCCGACACCGCGGCCAGTTCCGGATCCGGCTCGCCGGTGCCGCTGACGACGATCAAATGCCGGCCATGGCGGCGCGCGTGGTCCACCAGCTCCGAAAATCCGGGAACGCCGCCAAGCCGGCCCAACACGCGCACGATGATCACACGCGCCGCGCGCAAATCCCCCTCCAGCAGCCCGGCCATCGAGGTATCCGCATCGAGCGATTGCAGGTTCACGCCCGCCACCGCGCCGAAGCCCGCAGGCAGCTGCGCCCGCGCCTGATGCAGCACCGTCAAATCGTTGGACGCATGGGTCAGCAGCGCGATGTGCGCCGGGCCGGTTGTTGTTTCAAGCATCTTTGGGGTCCGGTGCGCAGGTATCGCCTTCACCAAGGCGATGGAATATCAGGTCGCCGACTTCGCGTCCGCCGATCAGGTGTTCGTTGACGATGCGTTCCGCATTGGCCTCGTTCACCCGCTGGTACCACACGCCTTCCGGATAGACCACCATCACCGGCCCCTCGTAGCGGCAGGCCACCATGCAATGGGTGCGCGTGCGCTTGACCGCAAGTTCCGGATGGGCGTCGATCATTTCGCCCATGCGCTCGAACACGGCCTGCGCGCGCCCCTCGGCGGGAGCGCAACGCGGACCGACGCACATGAAGATGTGACGGTGGTGGGTTCTCATCGATCGGCGAAACGCTTGTGAAAGAAGCCTGCCAGCGCGCCCAGCGCCAGCCAGAACACGCCGTTGGCGAGCGCGGTGGCATAGACGAAGGAACGCTGCAAATGCTCCGGCGCGACGCTGGCATGAACCAACGGCTGCGGCGCGCCGACCAGATGCGGCACCATCAGCAGCGCGACGGCCGCCAGCTTCAGCGCCCAATGGCGTCCAAAGGCCAGCAGCGCCAGCGCGGTGGCGGTCGACATTGCGGTTGCGATCCACCAGCCCTGGCGCGCGGCCACCGGCGCGGCGGCGGTGCCGGGCAGCTCCGGTGGCAAACCGATCGACGGCGCCAGGAAGAACACCGCGTAACCGGCGACGCCCCAGAGCAGGCCGGATCGCCAGTCGACCGGCCGTCCGCGCAGCCCGATGGCGGCCGCCAGCAGCAATCCATAACCGACCGCCATGCTGACGTCTGCCAGCGCGGTGTACAGCGTGCGCTCGACGCCGTCCTCCGGCTGCCAGCCGCCATGCTCATGCGCCGCTTCGTGCGCGGCTTCGTGCGCTGTTTCGCGGGTTTCTTCGTGCGCCGCTTCGTGCGCATGCTGCGCGCCGTCGGCGTGCGTATGCACCACCGGCGCCGCCTCGCCGGCCGATTCCAGCACCTCGGCCTGGGCGATGATGCGCGTCACCTGCAAGTGCTGCACGCCGGTCAGCATCAAGCCTGCCAGCAGGCCCGCCGCCGCGGCGGTGCGCACCATCCGATTGAACATGCCGGTGCCCGCACCGGCGCCGGTACGGCTCAATGACACGGGAAGCCCGCCGAGTGGCGGCTGTCGTGGGCGGCGTTATGCAGCGCTTCCATCGACGCGAATCCCGCGCCGAACAGCAGCACCGCGCCAAGGCTGGCGGCCATCGTGGCGGCAATCAGCTTGTCTTTCAGTGCGACGGGACGGGCATGTGCGGGGGAATGGGCCTGGGCCTGGCCGGCGTGGATGGTGTTGATGGACATATCGTTTTCTCCGAAAAGCAGCGGCGACCACGGGGTCGGAAAGCTCGTATCGGAAGATGGACCAGGGGAGAGAGGAATGCGGCGCCAGGAAGAACCGGAACGAAGGTGCGCGGATCAAACCATGACAGTTCTCCACCCGTATCGCCCTCCGCAATACAAACGTGTTTACCGCTACTGGCTGGTTTCCGGGCTGGCGAGTGGGCATCCGTGTGGATACACCTGGATTTGCGCCTTCCCATGCTGTCGCACAGTGGCATCGTACAAATCCTTAACCTCGCTTACCGTTGCGGGGGCAGCGCCGGCATTGCCGTTCCAGCGGAACGGCGCACCGGCTTCCCATTTAAATCTGCAAACGATCATTTGCAGATACCAGAAGCTGACTACCGGCGCAGTATAGGTCTGCGACTGCGGAATTGCAAGACGATCATGCCATCGTGTGTGCGCCGGTGAAGAATGGCCTGGGCGTCAGCCGTCCACCGGATGCGCCGGCGTATCCAGCATCAGCTGATAGAACGCCAGGTCCAGCCAGCGGTCGAACTTGAAGGCGGCATGACGAATAGTGCCTGCATGCACGAATCCCGCCTGTTCATGCAGGGCGATGCTGGCGGCGTTGGCGGCGTCGATGCCGCCAACCAGGATGTGCAGGTCGGCCTGCCGCGCGGCGTCGATGATGGCGCTTAGCAAAGTGCGCCCCAAGCCTTTGCCGCGCTGGTCGCCGCGCACATAGACCGAGTGCTCGACCGAGTATTTATTGGCCGGAAAGCCCCGAAACGCGCCGTAACTGGCGAATCCCAGCAACTCGCCCGCGCCGTCCTCCAGCCCGATGACGGGATAGCCGCCGGCCCGCTTGGCCGCGAACCAGTTCTTCATCGTTTCCATCGTGCGCGGATGGTATTCGTAGAGCGCGGTCGAGTTGGCGATGGCGTCGTTGAAGATGGCGAGGATGGCTGGCGCGTGACGCTCTTCCGAACAGCTGACGAGTTGCATTGAGGCTCCGAAATAAGGGCTTGGATTGAGACTGCTCAACATGATAGACGATAAATCTCAAGCCTTCCAACGGCCATCCCTGTCATCCAGACATTTTCGTACAGAAAATTAGGACAAAGGAATAGACTGGCTGACGAAAGTACTTTCCATGTTGTAATATCACGAAAAATGGGTATCGCGCCTCACCAATAATAATAGAGCGAGGTAGCATCAATCATGAAATTAGCGCATGCGCCGTCTATTCGGACCCGGCTGATCTGGCTGGTGGTGGTTTGCGTCGTCCCCGCGTCGCTGATGGTGGTGAAGATGATCGCCTCCGACTACGAGTTCGCGCGCGCCGCTTTCATCCGCAGCGCCATGACGACCGCCCACGCCAACGCCATGGCGATCGACAAGGAATTCGCCGTCATCGAATCGACGCTCAAGGTGCTCGCCACCTCGCCCAGCCTGCTGGGCGAGGACCTCAAGCCGTTCTACGATCAGGCGCGCGCCATCTGCGCCAGCCAGGATATTTTCAACATCGTGCTCGAAGACGGCGCGGGCCAGCAGCTGATCAACACCTTCAAGCCCTACGGCGCCGCGCTGCCCAGCACGAGCATCGACCACCTGTTGACCTACATGCGGGACAACGACACCACCGCCATTTCACAGGTATCCATGGGCCCCCTGTCGAAGCGCTACATCGTCGCCGTCGCCGTTCCGGTCACCAGGAAGTCGAACGGCTTCAACGCGCTGAGCGCGGTGGTGACGGTGGAGCGCTTCGGCACCATCCTCAAACAGCAGCAATATCCCGAACACTGGATCGCCACCATCCTCGATAACAAGGGCACGGTGGTCGCGCGCACCAGCGACATGCAGCGCTACGTCGGGCAGCACGCGATTCCCGAGGTGCTGGAACGCCTGAAGGAACTGCCGGAAGGGGTTTTCGACACCAAAACGCTCGACGGCAAGCCTATCCTGGCCGTGCTGGCCAAAGCGCCCAATTCGCAGTGGACGGTGGCCATCGGCATTCCCATCGAGGTGTTGAACTCAGAATTGCTTGCCAAACTGTGGACGCTGGTGCTGTCGACCATCCTGCTGCTGGGCGGCGGGCTGCTGTTCGCCTGGCACATCGGCAACCGCATCAGCCGCTCGATCCGCGACCTGGTGGCGCCGGCGCTCGCCCTTGGCGCCGGCGACAGCATCGAGCCGGCCACCTACGGCCTGCGCGAGGCGAACGAGGTGGGACAGGCGCTGGTCAAGGCGTCGAGAATGCACGCGCTGGCCAAGCATCAGGCCACGCACGATCCGCTGACCGGCCTGGCCAACCGCGCCATGTTCACCGAGTTCCTGGCCCGCCAGCTCAATCTGAGCGAGCGCAATCAGCAGCCGATGGCGGTGCTATATCTGGATCTGGACAACTTCAAATTCATCAACGACACCTACGGCCATGGCGCCGGCGACGTGTTGTTGAAGGATGCGGCCGACCGCCTGCGCTCGGAACTGCGGAAATCCGACATGGCCGCAAGGCTGGGGGGCGACGAGTTCGCGGTGGTGCTGGTCGCCAGCGGCGGCGACGACGCGGCCGGCGTCGTCGAGAAGCTTTCGCGCCGCCTGGCCATGCCCTACGAGATAGACGGCCACGAACTGCTGGCCGGCGCCAGCATCGGGGTGGCCATCTATCCGCAGTCGGCCAGCACCGCCGACGATTTGATCGCATGCGCCGACGATGCCATGTACAAGTGCAAGGCGGAGCGCAAAAAAGCGCGCGCCCTCACGATCGACTAGGGTCGGCCAAGTCGGCCAAGTCGGCCAGGGGCCGGTCAATCGCGGCCGGCGCCTTCCACATACACCTCGTCGCCGCAGCCCACCGCGCGCACGCGTACCGGGGCGGCGTTGCCCACCATCTGCTTCAACTCACCGTCGGTGCTGAATTCGAGCGGCAGCGACAGGCGGATCTCCTGCAGGTACTTGCGCTGCGTGCAAATCAGGGTGATGCTGTCGGCCACCTGGGCGCCGTAGCTGGTCTTGACCCGCTCGAAGAACTCGTTGACGCGGAACGACTTGCCCACGCTGCCCAATACGATCTTGCCCACCTCCGAATCATTCACCACCCGCACCGCCGACACGGCCTTGATGAAGTAGTCGTCCGGCGACAGCGATTGGCATTTGCCATGCTTGTTCCACTCGTAGGCGCCGAATGTGCGCTCGTAGAAGAAGTTGGGCATCCATGGCGCGATCTTGTCGATGGTTTCCTGCTTGAGCGAGAACTGCTCGCCCTTGCAGCTGCCATAATTGGTGCCGCACTCCTTCTTGTTCGGCCACAGGCCGTGCAGGTTCAGGTTCTTCGCCTCCAGTTTGCCGCCGTTCATGGCGTCGCATTCTGGCTTTTTGCCGTTGTATTTCACATGCTCGCAAAAACCCGGCTGCCAGGTGATCGCCAGCAGATAGCTATCCTGCTTGTTGGCGATGTTGCACACCCCTCCGGCGGCAGCGATCTCGCGCCCGCGCTGCGCCTTGGTCGGCTTATCGCTCAACTCCGGCGTGCCGCATTCCTTGCGCACCCAGCGCAATGCCGGCTGCGCGCCCGGCACCTCGACCCTGATCCAGTCGTAATCGACCTTGTTGATTTCGCGGACCGTGTACTCGGTCCCCGGCACGATTTTCTGCGCGCCCGGGTTGTTCTGTTTGGCGAAGGATGTGTAAGCCTCGCAGCTTTGGGTGGCGGTGAAACTGCCATTGGCCGATTCGCTGGCGCTGCAACCGAACGCGGTAAAAACAAGCAGCAAGGCGGCTGCGGGGACGGTGTGGCGATGCATTCAAACTCCTCAGGTTGGTCAAGTGCCAATATCTTAGCGGACTTATCGCGGCGGGTGGGAAGCCCTTTTCTATCGAAAACAGCCGCCGGCACCGCGACTTGTGGCAACCGCACGACGAATCGAAGGCTTGCCGTCCGTGATAGGCGATAGTTTCTTTATGACATGATATTCTCGGTTACCGACTGATCCTGCGAACCACAATGATCTCCAACGAAACACGCCTGAAGTGGGTGGCTTTCATACTGCTCGTCTTCATGGGTGGCGTCGGCACGCTGCCCTTCCTGACCAACCGCAGCGTCCAGCACACCATGGCGCAGTTGAAAGCCACTTCGGCCAGGGAACGCCACTACCAGTCGATCCTGGGGTTGCTGGTGGACGCCGAAACCGGCCAGCGCGGCTTCATCCTGACCGGCAAGGAGGAGTTTTTGCAGCCCTACCATGCGGCGGTCAACATGATCGAGCCGCTGCGGGCGACGCTGTGGCAGGAAAGCGCCGACCCGCGCGAGCGCAAAGCGCTGGCCGACGTCAAGGTCTCCATGGACCTCAAGCTAGGCTTGATGGCCGAGACGATCGCGATGCGGCGCGAGCAGGGATTCGCCGCCGCCGAAAAGGTCGTCGCCGCCGGCGCCGGCCGCGCGCACATGGACATCCTGCGCAATCTGATCGGCGGCGAGCTGTCCTCGCTGTCGATCCACCGCGACGAGTTGCGCGAGCAGCTGACGCACGGCGCCCGCAAGGCCATGTACATCAGCGCGGCAGTCAACATCGCCGAGATGATACTGCTGGCGGTGGCGTTGCTGGTCGGTCTGCGCTCGTTGCGCGCGCGCGCGAACGCCGAAAGGCTGGCGGCGGAAAACACCGGGGCGCTGCGCCGCGCCGCCGCCGCGTCGGAGCTGCGCAACCAGCAGCTGGCGGTCAGCGCCGACATGCTGCACGCGCTCGAATGCGTATCCACCGTCGAAGAAGCCTCGCTGATCGTCTCCACGTTCTGCAAAAAGCTGGTGCCCGGCGTATCCGGCAGCCTTTACCTGTATCGCAACTCGCGCGACACGCTGGAGCGCAAGGCCAGGTGGGGCGACATTGCCGACGACGCCGATGGCATCGAGCCGGAACAGTGCTGGGCGGTGCGGCGCGGCACCGTCCACGTCTGCGCCGGTGACGGCGATCTGCAGTGCCGGCATGGCAGCGCGGGCGACAGCGGCGCCGGTCCGCGCGTCTGCATGCCGCTGGTGACGCAGGACGCCGTGCTGGGATGCCTGACCCTGTACGCGGCGCCCGAGCAGCACGACATCTTCGAACGCCAGCGCGAGGTACTGGCCACGCTAAGCGAAGAGATCTCCATGTCGATGAGTAACATCAAATTGCGCGAGACCTTGCGCCTGCAATCGATCATCGATCCGCTGACCGAGTTGTACAACCGCCGCTACATGGACGAGACGCTGCGGCGCGAGCTGATACGCTCGCAGCGGAACGCGAAGCCGCTGGCGGTCATCATGCTCGATCTGGACCACTTCAAGCGCACCAACGACACCTACGGCCATGACGGCGGCGACGCCATCCTGAAGCGGGTGGCGCAGGTGCTGTTGACGAATATCCGCGCGTGCGACGTCGCGTGCCGCTTCGGCGGCGAGGAGATGGTGGTTCTGCTGCCAGATTGCGACATCGACCTGGCGACCGAGCGCGCGCAGCTCTTTCGCGGGTTGATCGAGGCGCTCCAGGTCGCGCATGGCGGCCACACGGTGCGCACGACGGCGTCGCTGGGCGTGGCCGGGTACCCGGAACACGGTGCCGAGCCGGCGGCACTGTTCCAGGCGGCCGACAAGGCGCTTTACCAGGCCAAGCGTGACGGCAGAAACCGCGTCGTCCGGGCGCTGGCCCCGGAGGCGGCCAGCGCGGATCAGCGCCGCACGGAAGCTCACGAAAATCGCGTATCCTAGACGGTTCACACATCTAACGCAGAGCGCACGCCATGGCGACAAAACCAGTTACCAAAGCCGAAACGGTCCTGCTATCGGGCGGCAATCCGCAAATCCCCAAGGCCTATGGCGACGCGCCGGTGCAGGCCTACATCGCCGCGATGCCGGGCTGGAAAAGCGATCTCGGACGACGTCTGGACGAGATCATCGTCCACACCATACCCGGCGTGAACAAGGCCGTTAAATGGAACACGCCGCTATACGGGATCGCCGACCAAGGCTGGTTCCTGGGTTTTCATTGTTTTACCAAGTACGTCAAAGTCACCTTCTTCAACGGCGGTTTTCTCGATCCGCTGCCGCCGGGGGCGTCCAAAACCGCCGGCGTGCGACATCTCGACCTGCGCGAGGACGACCCGCTCGACGAAGCGCAATTCGCCGAGTGGGTGCGACAAGCCAGCCGGTTGCCCGGCGAGCGCATGTAAAGGCCGTCAGGCCACTTTCGCGACCCGCGCGGGCGCTTGCCGCCCGCCCTCCCGCCCCGACGCGGCGAAGATGGTCTCGGCGATGATGTCCGCCGTCGCCGCCGACAGTGTCCAGCCCAGGTGCCCGTGGCCGGTATTGTAGAAGACCGTCGGCGCCTTGCCGCGCCCCACACGCGGCATCAGATTGGGCATCATCGGCCGCAGCCCGGCCCATGGCGTCACGCTGCGCGTGCTCACCCCCGGGAAGCATTGCTGCACCCACTTCACCAGCGGGGCGATGCGGTCGGCCCGGATATCGCGGTTGAACCCATTGAACTCCGCCGTGCCGGCCACGCGGAAGCGGTCGTCGCCCAGTCGGCTGGTCACCAGCTTGGTCTCGTCGTCGAGCAGGCTGACGGTCGGCGCGGCGGCCTGGCTGGCGGCGTCGTTCAGGTGCACCGTGATCGAATAGCCCTTGACCGGATAGACGTTGACGCGGTCGCCCAGCATCGCCGCCATCGCGCGGCTGGCGGTGCCGGCGCAAACGACCACCGCGTCGTAGCGGCGGGTGGTGCTGAAACCGTCCTCCTCGACGGTGATGTCGACGCCGTCGGCGCCCGCCCGCATGGCCGTCACCTGCTGGCCGAAGCGCAGTTCGGCGCCCAGCCGTTGCGCCGCCCGCGCCAGCCCGGTGGTGAATTTGTGGATATCGCCGGTGCTGTCGCTGACGGTGTAGTGGCCGCCGTAGTAGTCGCCGCGCAGGGTCGGCTCGATGGCGCGCATCTCCTCCGGCGTGACGGCGCGACGCGCCAGCCCGCCCTGCATCAACAGCTTCGACACGCCCGCCGCGTGCTCGAATCCGGCGCGCTCGCGGTAGATGTGCAGGATGCCTTCGCGCTTGAGGTCGAAGGCGATGTCTTCGTCCCTGGCCCACTGGAACAGGTGTTCGCGCGCCGCCAGCGCCAGCTGTGCGGTGGCGATCGTGTTGTCGCGGTAGTGCGGGATGGCGGCGATGAATTGGGCGAACCACGACAGCTTGTGCCAGCCCGGCTTTGGATTGACCAGCAGCGGCGCGTCGTTCCTCAGCATCCACTTCAGGCCCTTGGCGATGGTGGACCGGTGATTCCACACTTCCGCGTTGGAGGCGGACAGCTGGCCGCCGTTGGCGAACGAGGTTTCCATCGCCGCGTAGCGGTGGCGTTCGAGCAGGGTGACGGCGAAGCCGCGTTTGGCGAGGGCGTAGGCGGTGGTGACGCCGGTGATGCCGCCGCCGATGATTGCGATGGTTTTCATGAAGATTCCAGACCGTCAAAGGGGATGGTCTCGGCGCACATGCGCAAAGACACCCCCTCTGTTCTGGACCTGAGAGATTCACGCCGGGCCGCGATGGCGGCAGCGCTTGCTCCTTCGGTGCGGGTGGACGACGTCCGAGTCCTGCCGCTCTTCAGAGTTTAAAGTGCTGTATCGGTCCTTTTGCCTGAGAGTTTCCGGGGCGGTTGCTCCTTCGGCGCCGTCCGTCAGCGCGATGCTGGAACAGTCTCTCCCGATACGGCGGTGGCTTTTGGCCACAACGGGCGTAGCTTACCTGAAAAATTGCGGCTTATCCACCCGACCCGCACCCACCCGGCGCATTGGGTTCGCGGCAACCCGGCCGTGGGATGGGATACTTGGCCAACCCGCGCTACGAGATAATGCATGTGGCGCATCACCATCGCCACCACTTCCACTGCGTGAAATGCGACCGCGTGTTCGATATCGAGGGCTGCCCTGGCCATATGGACAGTCTGGCGACCAAGGGGTTTACCATCGAACGCCACGAGTTGACCTTGTACGGCGTCTGCGCCGAATGCTCGGCCGCCGGCGCCACGCCGCCGCCCCGGCCCCAACCCGCCATCAGCTTGACCCGGCACGGCGCCGGCAATCGGCACGCCGGTTTGTGCCCGCCGCGATCCGCCATGCCCCGCGCCTGCCCTGCGCGTGCGACAGCGTACATCGCTTAAAATCGAACTTAGGCATACTTATCGTTACCCCGAAATAACTTGATGAAAGCGAGACATGGCAGAGAATGAAAAGGCGGCGTCGCCCGCCCCGGTGATGGATGCGGAAACCCTGGAGTTCATACGCGGCGTGTTCACGCTGGTGCGCGGCGGCGACGCGGAACGTCTGGCCGGCATGGTGGCCAAGGGCTTGCCCGTCAGTTTCCGCAATGAGAAAGGCGACAGCCTGATCATGCTGGCCTGCTATCACGGCCACCTGGACACGGCGCGCGTGCTGCTCGAAGCCGGCGCCGACCCGAACGTGCCGAACGACCAGGGCCAGACGCCGCTGGCGGGCGTGGCCTACAAAGGCTATCTGGACATCGCCGAGCTGCTGCTGGCCCATGGCGCCGACATCGAAGGCGCCAGCCCGGACGGCAAGACGCCGCTGATGATGGCGGCCATGTTCAACCGCACCGATATCCTCAAGCTGTTGATCGAGCGCGGCGCGGCCGTCGATGCGGTCGACAGTCGGGGCATGACGGCGATCTCGCTGGCGCAGACGATGGGCGCGAAGGACACGGCCGCGCTGCTGGCCGAAAAAAACCTGTAAGCCACGCTGCGGCGACCCCGACCCGTCCCTCCCGCCCTCATGCCCCGATCAGGCCTTGCCCGCACACGCGCAGGGTCGCGCCGCTGATGCCGAACGCGGCCGGGGTGCTGAGGAACGCGATCAGTTCGGCGACGTCGCGCGGCTGCCCGCTCTGCTTGACGGCATTGAGGCGCCGGCCGATCTCCCGCACGACCATGGGCATGGCGTCGGTCATCGGCGTATCGATGAAGCCGGGCGCCACGGCGTTGATGCAGATGCCGCGCGGCGCCAGCAGCGGCGCCTGGGCGGCGACATAGCCGATCAGCGCGGCCTTGGACGCGGCGTAGTTGGTCTGCCCGAAATTGCCCGCCACGCCGCTGACCGACGACAGGCAGACAATCCGGCCGTCGTCGCGCAGCACGCGCCGCTCCAGCAAGCGCTGGTCGATCGCGATCACGGCGGCCAAGTTGACCTGCACCACCAGATCCCAGAAATGCTCCTGCATATTGGCCAGCGTGCGGTCGCGCGTGATGCCGGCGTTGTGGACCACGACGTCGACGCCGCCGAAGCGCTCGAGCAAAAAGTCGGCAAGACGCCCGGCGCTGTCCGGCGCGGCGATATCGGCGAGGAAGGGCACGGCGGCGAAGCGGTCGCAGGCCTGGTGCAACGCATCCGCCGCGCCCGGCACATCGAGCGCGACGACGGTGGCGCCCTCTTGCGCCAGCCGCTCGACCACGGCCAGGCCGATGCCCCTGGCGGCGCCTGTCACCAGCGCGACCTTGCCGGACAACGCCTGCGTCGACGACATGCTGGCGGGCGCCGCCACGTTGGCCGCCAGGTGGAACGCCTGCCCTGTCACGTAGGTGGTGCGGGCGCCGCAAAAGAACCGCAGCGGACCGTCCAGGCGGTCGAGCGCGTCGCGCGCCACATAGCCGAGATTGACCGTAATACCTTTGGCGCCGATTTCCTTTGCCAGCGAGCGCACAAATCCTTCAACGCCACGGGCAACGGCGGCGGCGGCCGGCGTGGCCGCGGCGCCGGGATCGGCCGCCAGTATCAGCACCCGGCCATTGCGAACCAGCCGCCGCACGACAGGATGCAAGCCGTCGTACAACGCCCGGTAGTCCTGCGGCGCCACGCAACCGGTGGCGTCCATCGCGACGATATCGAGCGGCCCGGCGCCGGCGGCCGGCCCGTCCAACGCCGCCGTGCCGGCGCGGACAAAAGCCGCCGCCATCGCCTCGGCCGCATAGCCGCCGGCCGTCCGGCATAACAAAACGCGTTTGCCATCGAACGGCCGGTCCACATACGGTCCCGCCTCGCGCGACAGCGGCACCGGGTTCGGCAGGCCGATGGCCCTGGCGATGGCGCCGGTGATCGGGTTGCCGTTCAAGCGCATTAACAAATCGGACATGTGATTCTCTTCGGTGCGGGTAACACCGCATTATGCCCGCACCGGCCGCTGGAGACGTTCCAGCCCGGTTTGCCGTCCACCCGCAAGACGCCGGCCCGGCCTCAGTCGAGCAAGCCGAGCATTTTGGCCTCGTAGATCGCCTCGGCGCGCGAGTTCACCTTGAGCTTGCGGTAGGTGCGCCGGATGAAGGTCAGCACGGTGTGGCTCGACACCGCCATCAATCCTGCGATCTCCTCGGTGGTGAAGCCTTTGGTGATCAGCTCCAGCACCTGCTGCTCGCGGGGCGACAACTGGGTGCGCAACGGTTGGGCGTCGGCATCCGCCGCGCTCCTGGCCAGCGCCTGCCGCACCGGCGGCAGGTGGCGGAAGCGGGTCAGCATTTGCCGGGCGATGATCGGGCTGATCGGGCTGCCCCCCTGAAAAATGCTGCGGATCTCGTCGGCCAGGCCGCCCGGCTTGGTGTGCTTGAGCAGATACCCGGCGGCGCCGGCCTCGATCGCGCGCATCACATGCAGTTCGTCGCCGAAATTGGTGCTGACCATGACCGCGCAATCGGGCCAGTGGGACGCGGCCGCGCCGATGACATCGATGCCGGAACCGTCCGGCAGGCCCAGGTCCACCACCAGCACGTCGCAGGCCCGTCCGTCGAGCATTTGCAGGCCGGCATGGCGCGTGCTGGCGGCCGCCGCCAGCACCATGTCGGCCGCGCCGGCCACGGTCCCCTCCAGCGCATGCAGGAAGTCCATATCGTCCTCGACGATACCGACGCGGATGGGGTGGATCGAAGTGGTGGTCATCATGGGTTGTCTCAGTGGTGTGTGGCGACCCGCGGCGGCGCCAGGGTCGGTTGCGAGTGCGTTGGCAGTGCCGGTTGCGGTTGCGGTTGCGATAGCGGCTGGGGTTGCGGTTGCGTTAGCGGCAGCCACAGCAGCACGCGGGTGCCGCCGCCGACGACCGCCTCCCAATCGATGGCGCCGCCGATGGCGGCGGCCCGGCGCTGTTGGTTCAGCAAGCCCTTGCCGCCGCGCTGCCGCGCCGCCGCCAGATCGAAGCCGGGACCGTTGTCGGCGATCGACACCGTCACGCCGTCGTCGTCGAACGCGGTGGCGACACGGATTTCAGTGGCGTTGGTGTGCTTGACGATATTGCTCAACGCTTCCTGCAAGATGCGCAGGATGTGCAGCGCGGTGCGCGGATCGATCCATTCGAGCGGCGGCACGTCGGCCACGGCCCAGTGCAGGCGCATGCCGGCCAGTCGCAGACGCTCGCCCAGCCGGTAGCGCAAGGTCGCCAGCAACAGCAGCAAATCGGCCTCGACCGGCTCGAGCGAGTCGATCGTCAGGTGCAGGTCGTCGATGCAGGCGCGCAGGATGTCGGGGATGGCGTTCTCCTCGAGCTGGCCGCGCTCGACCGCCCACAGCGCGCTTTGCAACGACGAGCCGAGGCCGTCGTGCATGTCCTGCATCAGGCGCAGGCGTTCGCCGGCGAGCGTTTGCCTGTGCTCGATCTCGATGAGGCGCTGGTAGCTCAATGCCAGCTCGGCCTCGCGCTCGCGCAGGCGCGACGCCAGTTGCAGGTTGCTCTGCTCGACATGCGCCAGCGCGCCGATATAACGGCGGTACATCAGGTAGCACAGCATGCCGAAATTTTGCAGATTGATATACGGTCCCAGATACCAGTGCTCCGGCCCGAGGAAATTGCTTTGCAGCGCCCAATCGTTAAGACCGTACAACACGCAAAGGCCGACGCCGACCGACATCAGCATGGCGTCCGGCGAACGGCGCCATGACGCCCGTACGCCGGCAACGGTGATGGCGCTGCCGGCCACGATGGCGAGCAGGTAGATCAGCGGCGTGACCAGCGGCGTGTTCCAGCCCGCCAACGACGGCGACGAGCACACGGCGACAAAAAAGTTGACCGCCAGCAAGCTGCGGCTCAGCCAGCGCTGGCGTTGCCCGTGCACCATCTCCTGGAACGCGTGCACCAGCGTCAGCATCCAGAACAGCGAATTGAGCATGAGCCAGGCGAACCAGTCGTTGTCCAGCCGCGCCTCGCAGAAAAAGCTCAGCGAGCGCGTGAACTGGGCCGCCGCCAGCAAGGTGAACAGCCCGTAGCCCAGGCCGACGCCGCGCCACAGCCAGACAAAGGCGGAAAACACGCCGACGGCGACGAAGGCGCCGATGCACATGAGCGGCAGATACAATTGCAGCCACTGCCGTCCGTGGTAGCGCCAGCCGATATCGTCGGTCGTTCCCAGCCACACAGAGGCGAGCGCCGCGCGGCTGCTGGGCGGGTGCTGAATGCGGAACAGGATCTCGCGCGGCGGCGCGCTGCGCGGGTCGCCGCCCAGTTCCAGCCACAACGGCGGCCAGTACCAAGTCGGCCCGTCGAGCTGGCGTTGGTGGCGCAGCCGGCCGTCGACGTAGACGGCGATCGGGCCGTAGGCCTTGACCCGCGCCGAGTACAGCATCCGCCCCGCGCCGGATTCGGCGGCCGGCAAGGTCAGGCGGAACCAGGTGGTGACGATGGGGGCGCCAGATACGTCCAAGCGGCCTGCGGCGGTGGGGGGGCTCGGCACGTCAGGCGTATCGGGCGTTTCGTGCGCGCTGGCGCCGCTGCCGGCCTGCGCCGCGCGCGCCTGGCCGAGCACGTCCGACGGGTGGGCGTAGGGCAGTGTCACGGTGCGCCAGGCCGCCGGCAACGTGGCGCTGTCGACCTTGTCCGCGGCCGGCGTGGGGCGCTCGCCTGCGACTTCCTGCATCTCGGCTTTCGTCAGGTGCAGGGGCCCGGCGCAGGCACCGGCCATGCCCAAAAGCAGCATGCTGAGGCAAGCCGCCAGCCTGCCTGGCGGCATGGCGATGCGTCGGCGAGGCGGCCGCGATAGTGCTGTGCGTGGATACAATCTGGCCCCGCCCGATGAAAAAACCCCAGTCCCCGTTCGCCTCGAACAGCGCTTGCACGCCGGGCAAAAGTGACTATTAAGAAAATATTAATGTTATTCTTAATCGTAACATTAATGTCCACAGTTTAAACATCGCGGTCTGTCCCCAATTCTGGTGACAGCGCGGTTGGCGCTTCAGAGGTAGAGTGGTCGATGTCAACGAGGCCCCCACCATGAAACTGTCGCTCGCCGCGAAATTCAATATCGTCTTTCTCACCATTTTCGCGATCGGCTTCGGCGCCGCCAGCGCCGTCACCAACCACTTGCTGCAGCAAAACGCACGCGAAGAGACGCTGGAAAGCGCCCGCGTGCTGATGCAAGCGGCCAGCGCCGCGCGCAGCTACACCTCGGGCCAGATCGCCCCGCTGCTCGACATGCAGCTCAAGTATGAATTCCTGCCCCAGTCGATCCCCTCGTACGCCGCCACCGAGCACCTTAACCATCTGCTCAAGTCCTACCCGGATTTCAGCTACAAGGAAGCGACGCTGAACCCGACCAACCTGCGCGACCGCGCCTCCGACTGGGAGGCCGACGTCGTCAACACCTTGCGCGCCAAACCGGAGCTGAAGGAAATGGTGGGCGAGCGCGGCACGCCGATCGGCCCGGCGCTGTATGTGGCGCGGCCGCTACAGATCACCAACGCGGCCTGCCTGCGCTGCCACAGCGTGCCCGACAACGCCCCCAAGACCATGCTCGACATTTACGGCCGCAACAACGGCTTCGGCTGGAAGCACATGGAGATCATCGGCGCCCAGGTGGTGTCGGTGCCGATGGAGGTGCCGCTGCGGCGCGCCAGCGTCATGCTGCGCAGTTACATGGTGTCGATGCTGGGCATCTTCGTGTTCCTGTTCATCGCCCTCAACTTGATGGTGCACCTGTTCGTCACGCGCCGCATCACGCAGATGTCGCGCCTGGCCGACCAGGTCAGCATGGGCGAGTTCAGCGCCGGGGAGCTCGACGTCAAGGGCAGCGACGAATTGTCGGTGCTGGCGCGCTCCTTCGGGCGCATGCGCACCAGCCTGGCGAGCGCGATGAAAATGCTCGAAGAGTAAGCGCGACATGCTTGCGCAATTGGGGAAATACCGGATCGACGCCACCCTCGGCAAGGGCGCCATGGGGGTGGTCTACAAGGCCTTCGATCCGCACATCGAGCGGGTGGTCGCGCTCAAGACGATCCGCAAGGAGTTGTTCGGCGACACCCGTCAGGCCGAGCTGATCAGCCGTTTCAAGAACGAGGCGCAGGCCGCCGGCCGCCTGCAGCATCCCAACATCGTCAGCGTGTACGAGTACGGCGAGGACGCCGACGCCGCCTACATCGCCATGGAATTCGTCGACGGCACGCCGCTCAATACCTTGATGGTCGCCGGCCAGCCCACCGCGCTGGCGCACGTGGACGCCTGGATGGGCGACCTGCTGCTGGCACTCGACTATGCGCACGCGCGCGGCGTGGTCCATCGCGACATCAAGCCGGCCAACCTGCTGATCACGTCCAGCGCCCAGGTCAAGGTGGGCGACTTTGGCGTGGCGCGCATCGAATCGTCGACGCTGACGCAGACCGGATCGATGATCGGCACGCCCAGCTACATGTCGCCCGAGCAGTTTCGTGGCGAAACCGTGGACGGCCGCTCCGACGTGTTCTCGGCCGGGGTGCTGCTGTACCAGCTGCTGACGGGGGTGCGGCCGTTCGTCGGCTCGCCCACCATCGTGATGCAGCAGATTCTCAATGAGATACCGGCGCCGCCGTCGCAACTGGTGGCGACGCTCGGCACAGGCTACGACCGTCTCGTCGAACGGGCCATGGCCAAGGCGCCGGACGAGCGCTATCCTTCGGCGCGCGCTTTTCTCGACGACCTGTCCGCCCTGGGGCGCGCCGGCGCCGCCTCCCAGGACACCGCGGCGCTGGCCGATGCCGACCGCACGGTGCTGGCCTCCGACGTGCGCGCCAATTGGGTCCCGCCGCCGGTGTCTGTGCCCGGCGGCGACGGGAGCACGGGCACGGGCAGCCTCACGATGACGCCATGGAAGCTGGAAGCCTTCCCCGAGCTGGAAACCATCCTGTCGCGCCAGATCGGGCCGATGGCGAAATTCCTGCTCAAGAAAGTCGCGACCAGGGCGGACGGCATCGACGAGCTGTGCGACCTGCTGCTGCCGCACATCCCGTCCGAGCTGGGCAAAGTCGAATTCCAGCAAGGCGTGACGCTGGTGAAGCGCAAGCTTGCCGCCAGCGGCACCGGAACGGGCAGCTCGCGTGCTACCATGGGCGCCGGCGCATCGTCGGCGGGATTGCGCACGGCTGCGACAACGGGCATCGGAACCGGCGGCGGCACCGGCGCTGCGGCAGGCCGCTCGGCGATCGTTCCGCCGGTCGCCTTCGACACAGCCTTCGTCGACGCCACGGCGCAAACGCTCACGGCGATCATCGGTCCGATCGCCAGGGTGGTAGTCAGGCGGGCATCCCGGGAGACCGTCGACCGCGACGATTTCCTGCGCCTGGTGGCCGCGCATATCGAAACGCCGTCCGAGCGTGCCCGCTTCCTCGCCGCGAACGGCGTCGCGGCATGAGCGCCCGGACGCCACTGTCAGACACCCGTCCGCACCGGATGGCGATCGGCGTGGCGCTGGGCGCCACCGACATCGGCCCGGTACGCGACAGCAACGAGGACAACTTCCTGATCGACGCCGAACTGGGTCTGGCGATGGTCGCCGACGGCATGGGCGGCCACCAGGCCGGCGAAGTGGCCAGCGCCGGCGCGCTGACGGCGCTGCGCGACTATCTGCGCCGGCACGGCGGCCAGGGAACGCCGTTCGACAGCGCCGACGCCGACGCGACGTGGTCGGACCTCGACATGCGCGCGGTGGCCTTGCTGCACGACGCCATCGATGCCGCCAACCACGCGCTGTACGCCCGCAACCTGGAGCGCAACTGCGCCGACGGCGGCGGCATGGGCACCACCTTGTGCGGCTACTGGTATCCGCCCGGAGCGGTCGCGCTGGTGCTGTTCAACGTTGGCGACAGCCGCTTGTACCTCCAGCGCGGCGGCCGGCTCGAACAGCTGACGCGCGACCAGACCTTGTACCAGCAAGCGCTCGACTCGGGCATGTTCGACAACCTGCCGGCCAGGAACCTGCTGCTGCAGGCGGTGGGACCGTCGCAACGGGTGTCGCCGGAGGTGCGCTCGCAGGTGGTGCGGCCGGGCGATGTGCTGATGCTGTGCAGCGACGGCTTGCACGGCGCCGTGCCGCACGGGGAAATCGAACAGGTGCTGGCCGGCGCCAGCGCCGCCACGCTCGATGCCGACTGCGCGCGCCTGATCGCGCTGGCCACGCGCTACGGCGGGCGTGACAACGTCACCGTGCTGCTCACCTGCTGCCCGCCATGAACGTCATCGCCGTCATGCACAATATGAGTGGCCATCCGTCAGGCGCCGGGCCAGCCGTGGCCGCGCCAGTCGCCATCGAGCAGCGCCGCGAAGGCGCCGGCGGGCGGCAGGCCGCGGCTGAGAACCAGGCAAGGCGCCACCTGGGGCGAACCGTCGGTCCACCACAGGCAGTGTCCCGACAGCGCGGCGGCGGCGATGGACGCGACCACGCCGCCGCCATCGGCCCGCGTCTGCGCGAGCGCGGGCGGCGCGATGCCGTCCAGCGCAACCACCGTGGTCCCCGGCGCCCCGGCCAATGCCGGTGGTGGCGCCAGCGCCTCGACGGCGGCGTCGAACGCATCGAGCGAAAAGTCTTCCTCCAGCGACGACAGCGCCAGCGACTCCAGTTCCGCATACCAGCGATGATGCGCCGTCACGCAATCGGCCAGCGGCGCGGCGGTATCGAGCGCGCGCGCCAGCGTCAGCGGAAAATGGCGCCCGACCCGGTCCACGCTGGGCATCAGCAGGCCGGCCCGCCCCTGCACGCCGCATACACCCGGCGCCAGCGCGAAGCGCCAGATCGGACTACTGAGATATGTGGCCAGCCAGCCGGCGCCCAGCGCCGCCTTGCTGTGTTGAAGTCCCGCTTGCAACCAGGCGTCCCATGGCTGCTGGAACTCCGGCGCCAGCCGGCGCGTGACGAAGTCGCCATGGCTGGTGACCTTGCCGAAGAAGCCCGTACGCTCTACATTATTTTCCCAAGCCATGATGCCTCGTTGATGGTTAAAACGCCGCGGCCCATGTGGCAAACCGCTTGGTTTGGTCCCGACCACTATACCCGATAGGGCAACGTCCATGAACGAATTAAAGCAACTTGGCCGGTATGAACTACAACGCTTGCTCGGGCGCGGCGCCATGGGCCTGGTGTACCTGGGCCTCGATCCAAAGCTGAACCGGCGCGTCGCCATCAAGGTCGTCGAAACCACCCACCTCGACGCCGAACAGCGTGCCGACTATTCGGAGCGCTTCGTACGGGAGGCGCGGGCGGTGGCGCGCCTGAACCATCCGAACATCGTCACCGTGTACGACTTCGGCGAGGAAAACGGCATCGCCTACCTTGTGATGGAACTGATCGCCGGCGAGGAGCTGGGCGACTACTTCGACGAGAACCAGTCCTTTTCGCTCGAATTTACCTTGGCCGACGCGGTGCGCATGACATGCGAGCTGCTCGACGCGGTGGCCTACGCGCACCAGAACGGCGTGATCCACCGCGACATCAAGCCCGCCAACATCATGCTCGGCGCCCAGCTGCGCGTAAAGCTCACCGACTTCGGCGTGGCCTGCCTGGAAAGCGCGGCGGTCGACGAAGTCGGCACACTGGTCGGCACTCCCAGCTACATGTCGCCAGAGCAGATCGCCGGCCAGGGCGCCGGTCCGAGCTCGGACATTTTCGCCGTCGGCATCATCCTGTACCAGTTCCTGACAGCGCAAAAACCGTTTCGTGGCCAGGGCCTGTTCGCGCTGCAGCAGAACATCCTGCACGAGCAGCCCGTGTTGCCAAGCATGCTCAGTCCCGCGCTCGATCCGGTTTTCGACCGCATCGTGCTGCGCGCGCTGGCCAAACGCCCGCACGACCGCTACCCGGATGCCCGCGCCTTCCGCGAAGACCTGCAGCGCGCGCTCAATGGCGAGCGCATCGCCGCCAACGCCACCATTCCGCCGCGCCTGCACGGCGTCAACCCCTTCCTGACGGCGCCGGATGAGGACCAGACGGTGGAGGCGCCGCCGGCGCGCGACCGGCCCGAGGCAACGCCGCCGACGCCGCCGACGCCGCCATGCAGCGACCTCGAGGCCACGTTACTGGCGACGCAAGCCAATGACGCCGACGCCACCATCGTGGCGCCACCGCGGGGACGCTCGCCATGAGCGCCGGGCCCACCGACGACGCCGCGTGCCGCGCCGCCTTTTTGCCGCAACTGCGCAGTGTCGGCGACAGCATCGGCGCCACCGGCGACATCGACGACATCATGCTCAACCTGTCGGCCGGCATCTGCGAGCTGTTTGGCGCGGACCGCCTGAGCATCTACGCGCTGGGCGAGGACAAGGCCAGCCTGGTGTCCAAGCTCAAGACCGGCCTGGCGTCGTTCAAGCAGCTCAAATTGCCGATTTCGGCCGACAGCATCGCCGGCTATGCGGCGCTGACGGGGCGCACGCTGAACCTGCGCGACGTCTACGACGAGGAGGAGCTGCGCAGCCACGCTCAGGCGCTGCGTTTTCAGTTGGGTGTGGACCGGCGCACCGGCTACCGCACGCGCGAAATGCTGGTCGCGCCCATCGTCGACGGCGGCGGGGCCGTGCTGGGCGTGGTCCAGCTGATCAACAACCGCCACGGCGGGCCGTTCCCGCCACTGATCGAAGACGGCGTGCGCGAGCTGGCGCGCCTGCTGGCGGGCGCGTTCGCCAATGGAGGCGGCGGCAAGGCCGCGCGGCGCGAGCGCGGACGCTTCGCCGCGCTGATCCCGGAAGCGTTGTTGTCGCGCGCCCAACTCGACCAGGCAATGCGGCTGACCGTCGCCGGGCGCGACATCGAGGATGTGCTGATCGACGACTTCGGCATCAAGACAGTGCTGGTGGGACGGGCGCTGGCCGACTTCTACTCCATGCCCTACTTCACCTTCGACCGCGCCCACCGGCGCCCGGTGCGGCTGCTGGAGCAGTTCCAGCGCGCCGACGTGCTGCGGCAACAATGGATGCCCATCGTCGACGGCGGCAACGGCCTGTTCGTTCTCGCGGTCGATCCGGACCAGGCGCGCGCCGACGGCGCCGTCGCCCGCGCCTTTCCCGGCGTGCGGCCGGTATGGTGCGTGACCACGCGGCGCGAATTCGGCTCGATGGTGGAGCAGTTTTTTGGCGACGAGCCGCCGGTGGCGCCGGCGCCGATGCCGGCCGACTTGGCCGAAGTGGTGGCCGGCCTCGCGCAGCAGGCGCACCGACACGGCATCCGCCAGTTGCACATCGAAACGACGCCCGGGGACGCCCCTGGCGAAATACGCTTTCAGGTGAGCGGCGTGCTTCTTTCTGAAACACGTAGGGCGGATTAGCGAAGCGTAATCCGCCATGCACGCGCCGTCGGCGGCTCAAAGATGGCGGATTACGGCGTTCCGCCTAATCCGCCCTACGTGTTTTAGATTTTCTCAAGCTTCACCACCCCGCCGGGCACCGGAACTGCTCCAGCGCCTCCCGCCTGAACGGATTCACAACACTGCTCGCTGTCAGTTGATACACAACCTTGCGGCCCTCAAGGTCGAAGGTCAGTTTGTACCGCTCCCCCTGCGCGCTCGGCTCCAGCACGCCCTTGTCGAGCATGCGAAACCATGCCCAAGGCCCATCGCTACGCAAATCCGCCTTCAACGCCGGCGTCGCCTCCAGGTGCATCTGCCCTCCGGCCTTACCACTCGGAAGCGAAATAGGCACCGGCCGCCCCACCGCGCCGGCGGCGTACAACACCGGCTGCCCATCGATATCAAAACTAATCTTGCTAAACGCCGCATCCGCGCCCAGCGCCGCCAGCTCGAACCGCAGCGACGGCTGCCGCCCGCCCGCGACAAAAAACATCTCCCGCACCCGCGCCGCGCGCTGGAACTGGTTCAGCACCTCCTGCGGCAATCCCGCCGCCGCGCCGCCATCGCGCCATTTCCACTGCGCCCCGCCCATATCCACCTGGGCCGCCAAGTTCTTGGCGAAGAAATCATCCATCACCCCACCCGGACCAAAAAACCGCCCGAAATCGTCGGGCGTCACCTCCTTTGCCGCGCCGCGCGCCAGCGGATAACGGCCGGCGATGGCATCCTGGCAGAACGGTCCGCCGTCCGCGTTCCACAGCGATTGCAAGCGCGCCCGCTCGCCGCCCACGGTGAGGCCGGCGCCGGCGCTGTCGATATTTTTCAGCATGCCGCCAAGCGGCGCCGGCTTGCCGTCGGCCTCGCGCTTGAGGCGCTGCATGACATCGGCCGGCGGCGGCGGCGTTCCCGCCCGGCGCGCGCCATCGGCGGCATCGAAGTACTGCGACGCGTCCTTCAGCATCGCCAGCAACGCATCGAGCGGCGCCGGGCCAGCCGCGCCCGGGGCGCCGACCAGCTTGTGCAGCGCCTCAAAATGCTGGTCGACCGGATTGGCCGCCTTGGCCTCGGGCGGCGGCGCATCCTCGGCGCCCAGCGCCGATTCGAGCTTGCGGCGCGCGGCGGCCAGTTTGCCGCGCACCGCTTCGTCGAGCGCGGCGGCCGTCGGCTTGGCGCCGGCGCCATCGAGCCGGGTCTCGCGCGCGGCCGCCTGCAACAGGGCACGCAGCGGCGAATCGGGCAACGCCAGCGCGTTGGTGACGCGCGCACCCTGCTCAAGGCTGGAAAATGGCACGATGCGCACATCGGCCAGCAAGCCGTCCCATTGCCGGATGTAGTCGGCGTAGTACAGCTGCAGCACCGCCGCGCGCATTTGCTCGCCGCCGGCGGCCGCCAGCGCGCCCTCGGCCTCGCGCCGGTCCAGCACCCAGCTGTCCTTGGCGATATCGAGCATGGCCTGCGGCAGCTGTTTGAGCAGCTCGCGGTAACCGGCGACGCTGTACACACCGGGGATGCCGCGCGTGAGCGGCTCGCCGCTGCCGCGCGCCAGCAGCGGCGAGACGTCGCGTCCCGCCGCCCGATTGACGCTGAACTCCGGCAGGCGCGCCTGCGCCACCTGTCGTTTGATCCGGTTGTAGACGCGCTGCGGCAACGGCATCATCGCCAGGGTCAGTCGCGTCTGGGCGATCAGCGCGGCATCGAGCACGGGCGGCTCGGCGCTGTCGGCGCCATCGGCATCAAGCATCGCGGCGACGTGGGCCGACAGCTGGTCGCGCTGCTCGGCGTCGGCGTCGGGCAGGTTGCGGCTCCAGTCGAAGCCCAGCCAGGCCTGCACCGACTCGGCATCCAGGTGACTCGGCTGGCCCAGCATCAGGTAGACGCGCAAGGTTTCGTACAGCAGTTCCTGGTTGTTGGCGTCGCCGCGGCGCAGCACATCTTCGAGACGGCTGGCGACGCGCGGCAGCAGCGTGGCGCGCAGCAGGCGCCGGTAGACGGTACGGGCGCCCGCCCCGAGCTTGTCGGCCTGATTGAGTCCAAAACGGTTCAGCAGCGGCACGCCGTCGCCGCGCTGGGCATAGCCGCCCGGCAGATCGCGCGCCGCGTGCAACAGCGGCAGCAGCGCCACCACACTGCCCTGCGGCGGCGCCGATTGCGCCATTTTCTCCAGTTGTGCCGCGCGCACCGCCATCTCGTCGACATAGCGCTGGTTGCGCACATAGCTGGTGGCCAGGCCGGCGGCCGTCAACACCAGCAGCACGCCCGCCAGTCCGCCGGCCAGCCAGCGCAGGCGCCGGCGGCGGCGCTCGAAGTCACGGTCGGTGCCGGCCAGCCCGGCCTCCTTGAACATCAATTCCCGCAGCAGATAGGTGATGAAATAACTGCGGCCGCTGGCCGCGTTGGGCGCCAGCACCTTGCGATCGAGTCCGAACGCCGACGCCAGCGACACCATCACGCGGTCGATCGGACTGCCCTCCTGCGTGCCGCTGGTGAAGTACACACCGCGCAGCAGTGCCGCCTGCTCGAAGCGCGTCGACTGGAACACCTCGTTGAGAAAGCCGCCCAACACCTCGCCGATGGCGGCGAACTGCTGCGGGAAGCGGTAGACCAGCGCGCGCCGCTGCAAGTCGCGCTCATGCTGCACGCGTTCGAGCACACGCACCTGCAATTGCCGCTCCAGCGCCTGGAAACGCTGCGGGAAACTGGCCAGGGCACGGCCGGTTTGGTCCTCCACGCCCGCCGCAAACGTCATGCCCCAGACCTGTGCGCGTTCTTCCCGGCCAAGGCCATCGAAAAACTCGACGAAGCCGGCCAGCAGATCGCATTTGGTGACGGTGACATAGATCGGGAAGCTGCTGCCCAGGCGCTCATGCAACTCCTTGATGCGGGCGCGGATCGCCAGCGCCTGCGACTGCCGTCCGGCGGGCCCCTGCTGCAAAAGATCGGCCACGCTCAGCGCGACGATGACGCCATTGATCGGACGCCGTGGCCGGTGCTTTTTCAGCAGACCGAGAAAGCCGCTCCAGCCGGCCTGGTCGAGCGCGCCGTCGCTGTCCTGGGTGGTGTAGCGGCCCGCCGTGTCCAGCAGCACCGCCTCGTCGGTGAACCACCAGTCGCAATGGCGCGTGCCGCCCACGCCGCCGATCGCGCCGGGCCCCAGGGTGTCGGCCAACGGAAACTGCAATCCGGAGTGCAGCAAGGTGGTGGTCTTGCCGCTGCCCGGCGCGCCGACGAACATATACCACGGCAGCTGGTATAGATACTGGCCGTTCCACTGCTTCTTGCCCGGCGCGGCCTTGCGCAGGGCGTCCATCGCCTGGCGCATGCGCGTCGCCAGCAAGGCCTGTTCGCGCAGCGCTTCCGTGGGCTGCGTGGTGTCGCCGGCCTTGTTTTCTTCCGGCGGCGCGAGGCTGGCCATCAAGCGCCGGTTGGCCAGCCTGGCGGCGATCAACTTCCAGAGGAAGTAGGCAGCCCATATGGACAGCAACAACAAAATGATGAACCAGCGCGCGCCGGCCGGCTCCAGCGGCGCATTGCCGTCGAAGGCGAACAGCGGCCCCTCGAACCATACCAGCAGCGAGACAAGCAGCACGCCGAGCAGGGACAGCACCCAGCGCTTCATCAGCCAGGAGAATAGTCGTTTCATAGTCTTCCGCCCGGGCGGCCCACAAAAGTTGTCAATGTTTTGACCGTCACGGCGCCGGCGCCGGTGTCAACACGACGATGTCGACCCGGCGGTTGCGCGCGCGGTTGATCGGACTGTCGTTTGCGACCAGCGGCTCTGTATCGCCACGTCCCTCGGCGGTGTAGCGCGACACCGGGCCGGCGCGCCCCGCCAGCGCCGTCATCACGCCGGCGGCGCGCGCCTTGGACAGGTCATAGTTGGAAGGCAGGCGCGCCGACAGCCCCGGCTTGGTGTTGTCGGTGTGGCCGATGACGACCACCTTGCCCGGCAGTGTGTTCAGTGCCTCGCCGATGCGCGCCAGCAGTGGCGACACCGTGTCGCGCACCTCGGCGCTGCCGGAGCCGAACATGCCGTCGCCGCGCACGGTGATGACGCAACGTCCCGCCGTCTCGCGCACGCTCACCAGGCCTTGGGCGATTTCCGGTGCCAGGAAGCCGGCGATGCGGGGCGGCGCGGCCGGCGGCGGCGCGCGCGGTGGCGCTGGCGTCGTGCGCAGCACGCGGATAGCCGACAATTCGGCAAATACAGGGTCGGACGCGCGGTTCAGCAGGACGCCGCAGACCAGTTGCACGATCAGCAGGACCACGGCGGCGGCGGCGACCAGCACCCATAGCGGCACCCGACGCAGCGGCGATGTGGCGCGCGTGGTCTCGCCGCGCCAGGATGGCGACAGGTCGGCCTCGTAGCTGCCACGGTGCTGACGGATCAGCTGCAGCAGGCGTTCGCGCAGTGTCGCCAGTTGCGCCTGGCCCTGTTCCAGCATGCGGTAGCGGCCTTCCAGGCCAAGAGCCAGGCACAGATACATCAATTCCAGCAGATCGAGGTTGGCGGCGGGATTCTGGCTTAGCCTTTGCAGGATCAGGAACACCTTCTCGCCGCCGGACGCCTCATTATGGAAGGCCACCAGCAGGCTGCGCGTGTTCCACACCCCGCTGCCCCAGGCAGTGCTGGCGATGGTTTCATCGAGCAGCGTGCAAAGCGCATAGCGCGCGGCGGCGATGGCTTCGCTATCGACACCACCCGCGCGGGCCTCGACTTCAAAGGTTTTGAGCGCCTGCGCCAGACGTTCTCGCAACTGCTGTAAATCGGGTGGCTGCGCCGTGGTGCGTAGCGGGACCACCAGGTCGAGCAACGGGTTGGCGGCGCGCACCAGCGGATTGAGTCCGCCGCCGAGCGACACGGGAACCGTCGCTGCGGACGGCGACGGCGGCGATACCGCCGCAAAGCTTGGCGCGGCCGGCTGCGGCGTCGCCGCTATGGGCGTGACGGCAGTGGCGTCGACTGGCGCCGTCGCCGTCGTCGCCGTCGACGCGGGCCGGCGTCCGCCCGGGCGCGGCACCATCATCGTGGCGTCAGGGTCCGGGTTGGGGTCGCGGGGATCTTGCGCGCTCACGCCCGCCTACCTTCTGATGGCCCAGAACTGCATCTGCAATCCAGGAAAATCGCCGGCCACGTGCAATGCGAAGCCGGCCGAGTTGGTGAGGTGCTGGAAGTACTCGCTGCTGCGATCCAGTTCAAAATAGGTGTGACCGGCGTAGAACGGCAATTGGCGCGGTGCCACCGGCAAGGCCCGCAGGCCGATGCCCGGCAGCTGAAGGTTGACCAGGTCGCGGATCTTCTCCACGGAGCCGATCTTGACCTGTGCCGGGAAGGCGTTGCGCACCATCTCGGCCGGCATCTGCGCGTTCACAGCCAGCACAAACGACGCAGAGCGCAGCAGCTCCTTGTCCGGCAACACCGCCACGCGGATGCCGAACTGGCGCTCCTCGAGCGGGATCGCCACGGCCTGCGCGTCCATCACGGTCGACAAGGCGCGTCGCAGATCGGCGATCACCGGCGCAAAGCTCTCGGCCAGATGGTCATGACGATACTGCGCATACGCCGCCGCGCGCTTGCCCGCCTCGGTAAAGGTAGCCAGCTCGCCGGCCAGTTGCAGCATCGCGCTATACAACCGCTCCGGATGCACTCCGGTGGCGCCGGCGAGGTGCATGAACTGAGGCTCGACGCGATTCAGCAACTGCAGCAGCAGGAAGTCGGCTATTTCGGCGGCGCCGGTGGCACCGGGCTGCGACAGCCGCGCGGCCAGCGCGTCGCCACGCTGGTGCAGCAGGCCTACCAGTTCGTCGGCGAAGCCGGCCAGGCGTGGCGCGGCGCGGAAGTCCAGGCATGGCGGACAATATTCGGGATCGAGCACCACGCGGTTGTCGGCGCGCCGCTCGACGATGCGGGCGATGCCCAGTGTGGCGTAAGCGTTGACGACTTCACTCTCCAGCGCGAGGCGCAGGCGCAGCTTACCGACCTGCATCAGCGCGCTGTTATCCAGGCCGTTGCTGTCCCAGACCTCGTAGTCGTCGACGCGGTGGCGGGCGAAGTTGTCCGGGCCGTCCTGGTTGCCCACTTCGGCCACGCCATGGCGGCGCAACGGCAACGCCAGCACCACCAGCACGTTGCGGGCGTCGGCCGGTACGTCGAGCGGCAGTGGCAGATCGTCCTCGGACGGCAAATCGAACGGCGTACCGTCGGGCAGCACCGCGCGGCAGGACAGCAACGACAGCTTGCCCAGCGCCAGTTGCTGCTCGTCGAGCCGCAGGTCGGCGAAACCGTAGCCGTAAGGCGTCAACGCAGCCACCCGCGCCTCGAGCTGGCTTTGCCAGTAACGGTCGTGCTGCTGCAGGTGCTGCGGCTGCAGCAGCATGCCCTCCGACCAGACCACTTTATTTTTCCAAGCCATGATGCCTCATCGATTGCTCATTGATTGTGGAAGCCGCTTCTATTTGCGAGCCTGGCGCAGGCGCGCGACCTGCTCTTCGTACGCCTCCGAGAATTTTTCGCCATACAGACGTTGCAGATCGTCGTCGGCCTCGCGCGCGATTTCGCCGTATAGAACCACCAGGCGGTCCCACAGCTTGGCCTTCCGGTGCGAGACCATCATCTTGTCCATCACGCTCGGCACGGCGAGGCGGCCCTCGATACGCGCCGGGTCGAAGCGCTGCAGCACCGCCGCCAGCGCCGCGCGCATGCCGGCGATGACGGCCAGTTCGTGCGCCTTCAAGTCATCGAACGCGCCGCGCATCGCCTGCACTGGCGGCATGTAGCCGGCCATGGTGTTGGTCAGCATCTGCGTCAGCGCGCTGTCCGGATTGGGGAAGAACTTCAGCGGATTGTTGGCGCTGACGGAGATCATCGTCATATCGATGCGGCTCTCCTTCTTGGTCAGCGCGCGCGCCATCAGCACATCCATGGTGCCGGTGGTCGCCTCGCGCAGCATCGCGCCGACGGTTTCGGCCACCTGCACGCCGGAGCGATTGAGCTGCAAATCCGGCAGGCCAAGACCGCGCAGCAGCGCCTCGAGGATTTCGCTGTCGCTGGCCGCAGGCGCTGATGCCGGGGTTGCCGATGGAGTGATGGCTGCCGGAGACGGCGGCGCGGCCACTGCCTGTATCTGCTCTTCGCGCACGGCTACCGGCTCGCTCACGGGCAACGGCGGAGCCGCCATAGGTTCCTGTTGCGCAGGCGCGGGCGCGACCACCGGCGGCAAAAAGTCCGCCAGCGGATCGTAATCATGCGGAATCGCGAATCCGCCCGACGCAGGCTTGGGCGTGTCAGCCACCGGCATGCGGAACGGGATCAGCTCAGGCGACACATGATCGCTTTCGGCTGCGTGGTGTTGCGGTGCCAAATTCAATCCGAAATCGCCCGGCACGACAGGCGCCGGCGGCGGAGCCGCGAACAGGTTAAGTCCAAGCGGATCGTCGAGGGCCAAAGCCGCACCGTCGGTGGGAGCGATATCGAGTATGCGCGCGCCTGCCAAGGCATCGAATGGCGTGGCTTGATAGGCCGGCGCCGCGACGGGTCTGGGGATCGGCTCCAGCGCCGGCAGCGATACTGGCGCGGCCACAGGCGGCGGCTCGAACAATGGCAACGCGGGATCGTTCATCGGCACCGGCGGCAGCCACGGGGTGGCCGGCGTCTCGGCGAGCACGCGCGCCTCGAGCTGATAGTCGCCGATGACGATGCGGTCGCCGTCGGCCAGCATGATCTCGCGGCCCTTGCCCAGCGGCCGGTCGTTGATCACACTGGGATTGCTGCCGACGTCCTCGAGAAAATACGCCCCGCCACGACAGCTCACCCGCGCATGCGTGCGCGAGATGTATTTTCCTGGATCGTCGAGGACCAGCAGGTTGTCGGGTCCACGTCCCAAGGCGCCACCAGCGTCGGAAAAGCGCCCCGCTGTCGCCTGCGGCGTTGGCTGGTTGCGATACGTGAGAACACTCAGGGTCAGCATCATCGGTTAATCGTCAGGGTTGACATCAATTTATCTTGACCATGGCGCCGCCACTGATCACCATCATCGCCCCTGCCTTGGCCTCAATGTTGGCGTCGGCGGCGATCTCGATCTGAGCGGACTTGATGGTGATCTTGGCCGCCTCGATCTTGATGCTGCTGCCGCCCACCTTCAACTCGATCGACGTACCGGCCTCGATGGCGATGGTGGTGCCCACCTTGATCTTCTGCGCGCCGTCGATGGCGATGCTTTCGTCGGCACCCACCTTCACCGTATGGTTCTTGGCGATGTCGACGCCCTGATCGTTGCCCACCTTGATCTTCTCGTCGTGGCCCACGTCGAGCATGCGGTCGTTCTTGATGGCGATGTCCTGGTCGCCCTTGGCGGCGGTTTCGAAGCCGACCTTCAGCACGTCGTTGTTCTTGACCACGCGTTTGAAATCGCGCTCGGCCTGCACGTAGACTTCTTCCGCGCCCTTCTTGTCCTCGAAGCGCAACTCGTTGTAGCCCTCGCTGCCCTTCGACGAATTCGACTTGAGGGTGGACTTGGTCTGCTCGGCGGGCAGCGCGTACGGCGGCAGCGCGTCCGAGTTGTAGACGCAACCGGTGATCAGCGGCCGGTCAGGATCGCCCTCGAGGAACTCGACCACCACCTCCATGCCGATGCGCGGAATGAACATCGTTCCCCAGCCCTTGCCGGCCCAGCTTTGCGACACGCGCACCCAGCACGAGCTTTTCTCGTCATCCTGGCCCAGACGGTCCCAGTGGAACTGCACCTTGACCCGCCCGTATTTGTCGGTCCAGATCTCCTCGCCGGCTTTGCCGACCACCATTGCAGTCTGCGGCCCCTGCACCACCGGCTTGCGCGTCACCGGCAACGGCCGGAACGCGAACGCGTTGCCGATCGCCGCAATCGTCACCTGAAAATCGATGCCACCGCCACCAGTACGGTAATCGACGCCCTTGATCGCGTAAGCGGCCTCCGTCACCAGGTAGGTGCGGTTCTGGTCGTCGCGCGGATGCTCGGCCAACGTGAACAAGCCTCCCGTGCACAGCGCGCGCGCGTTGCTGGTGGCGTCGATGCGCTCGCCCTGGCCGTGCAGGCTTTCCATGCGCCCGCGCGCCAGCGCCGTGCCGTCGGCGGCCAGGGTATAGCCACCGGGGTAATCGAACATCTCGAACGCGGACTGTTCGAAAGGCGCGGCGATGGTCGACTTCACCAGCAGGCCACCGCTGTTGCTGGCGGCGGCCTTCTCGAAATCGAAATCGTTCAGGGCAAAGGCGCTCGACCCGATTTCGCCCGACGCCGACCATGCGTAGACCATCTCGTCATCGGTGCTCACGCGCCGGTCCTCGCTGGAAAACTTCAACGCCTCGCCGGGAATGGGCACGTGCGCGCCATAGGAATCGGCCAGCACCATCGTGTGCTTGTCGGCGTCGTGCGTGAAGAAGAAGTAGATGCCGGCGCCCTCCAGCAGGCGGCAGACGAAGTTGAAATCGGTCTCGCGGTACTGCACGCAGTAAGGCAGCTTGGGATAGGTGCCGCTGAGCGCGCCGGCCGACAGGTCAACCAGGCCGCCGTACGCGGCGGCACCGCACACCTCGGCAACGATTTCGGGCACCGACAAGTCCTGGAAAATGCGACAGTTCGACGCGCGCGTCAACAACCACAACCACGGATGGACAACGGCCTCGTAGGAGGCGCCGTGATTGTCCCAGCCGTTGCTGCGAAAGCGCGTGACGACACCGTTGAAATGGCGTACGCCGCCACCGGCCAGATTGATGTGCACGCCCAT
Organism: Duganella sp. AC237; assembly: GCF_979254035.1. NCBI lineage: Bacteria > Pseudomonadati > Pseudomonadota > Betaproteobacteria > Burkholderiales > Oxalobacteraceae > Duganella > Duganella sp. AC237. The sequence goes on from NZ_CEEDEW010000003.1 coordinate 3,802,245, forward strand.
CGGCTTGCCGAGCACGTCGCCGATGCGGATGTCCTTCTTCGCGCTGCTGAGCTGCACGCGGTACTCCGACAGCCGTCCCAACTGCTCGGTGCCATTCATCGAATGGAACAACAGCGCGTCGCCCGCCAGCGCGGAGGTCACGGATATGTCGCGGTGGGCTTGCGTTGCGGGCATCGGTATCTCGGTTTCTTTCGTGTTAAGGAATCATGGTCTTGACGGTGCCGGCCGTGCTGAAGGCGATCACACCTCCCCAGTTGCACATGCATTTCGATACGTTGTCGAGCGCCGGCATGTTGGCGATTAACACCGTCGGCGCGCCCGGCACCCACGGCGCGCTGGTGGCCGGAATGCACGGCATCGGCGTCAGTACGCCCAGCGCGGCGGCGGTGGCGGCAATCACCATCGGGTTGGCCATCGAACTGCACATCCCGAACGGCATGATGTTCACCATCGGGATGTGGTCCATGATATTGGCCGCCGGCGGACCTTCGGCTAGCACCTTGTTTTTTGGCGGCACCATTAGTGAGGAAGGCGCGACGCCGAAGGTGCAGGTCATTAATGCACCCATGGATACTTGGTTTGGCATTCTTACTCCAGAGAATAGGCAAACAAGCTTCAGTCGATTTACAACACGATCAAAGCGAGCAAGATTACTCTTTAAAATCTAAATTTGACTACATAGTATTTAGCTGTATCGCAGTCACGGGTTTATTCCCTGCTCTAAATTTATCGAATTTTTTATGCGCTATGCTTAACGCATCATCCTCGCAGCGATTTAAATAATAAGCGTAAAGCAAATATCCATAGCCAACCTGCCATGCTTCCTCGTCTAATTTATCAAATGGGGGATTTTTCTTCATAAATGCACGCGCACCCTTACTTTCTAAACAAATATCGTCTTCAGTAGGTTGCAGTTGCCTAGTAACATCTGTCAATGCAAGTTCGGTAACTTTCTTCATAATCTCACCCCGGGGCTTCTCCGGAATGCCAACGACGGCGACTGAGAGAGATGGAAAAACATTGTCTGGCGCACAGCTGGATATTACCCATTTCTGTAAAAGCGGAACAAGTGCTCCTGGATCGACTGGTCCATGCACAAATTTTGTTTCCACCTCGCTAAATCTGGCGGCCTCACCAATTGTCATAGCAAAAAAACCAATAGCTATCTTGCAGTTTTTTACGACGTTTTCGTCTAGATTTTGTTCACCCAATCCGTGAATATAATTTTTTATATTCTCGCAGTGAACTGAAGCATCGGAGATCGAAAAATGGTTAATCTGCATTCCCTCTGCTATACCTAGTGCACCGTAACCGGATTCGAACGGAAGGGTTATTATGTTGGGAATTCCTCCAAATTCTTTTGCTTGGTTTTTAGTAACAAACCACTGCCTCTCGGCCAATCGCATTCCTAGAATATAGAGTGTATTTCCTAGTAGGCAAACGTCAATTGAACAATCATTTTTCTCGTCAAATATTGCCACGGCAATACGTCTCATTCCTTTATTCAGACGGTCATTTAGGATATAATATGGCGGCCTCCAAGTACACAGCTGCATGCGTACTCTTCTAATGCTTTCGGTATATTCCTCTACATTTTTATAGCTAAAAAGAATTCCATTATCTTCCATGTCATACTCCACAATTTAAATTGGGTAATGGGGTCAAGTCTGGCATTTGGACACGACCTCAACTAAGGCTTTTCGCGATGGCAACATTCAATTAATTTATTCTTTAGGTTTTGCCCGAATGTCAGATTTGCCCCTGAAAACCTGACTCTTGGGCCATGGGGTCAAGTCTGGCATCTTGGGCCATGGGGTCAAGTCTGGCATCTGGACACGGCCCCAGCTAAAACGTTTCTGCGAGACTGCCAGTGGAGCAATCACTAACAGCTCATCAGCACGAAGAACTGATCAGCACGTTCCGGAATATCGGATCTTCCCCTAGTTGCGAGTCCGAACTGCGTCGTTAACTGTTTGCCTTGTGCGACAAGGAAGAAGGTCTTCAATTCCGTCACTCCGACTTCCTTGGGGTGCATTTATTCCGAGATCGGTTTGCATAGTGGTTCCTCGCATCGTGGAAAAGACGGTACGGAGCGGATCAGGCGCCTGGGTAAAAATCAAATCTTGAGTTTTTCCGATAGGGTGCTTGAACCGTCTCTATTAAAATAATGAAAAGCCCTCAAGACGTATTCGGCGGAGCCCGTTGGGAGGCATATATGGCGCATCAAGGCCAAGTCCTCCAAGGGCGTCATGCACCGCGTAGCAAAAATCAGTTCAGTTAGAAATGGAAATCCCCCAACACCCTCGGTATTTTCGGGAAAAATCGGCGATGTACCTTTCGCCTCTCGAGCAAAGCAATACACACCAACCGCCATACGAATCGCAATCTGGGCTCTTAACTGCTCATGTTCTTTTTCACTAATGAAAACTGTCAACATTCGCCAATGCGCAAATCTCGTTATGCCTCCCCTTGTCTTTTGCAATTGATATTTCATGTTTTCAATACTACTTCGCACGGTGGCCTTCAACTTTACGGTTTTTGCAGTGGATTCTAATTTTGTATCGCTATCTATATACTTTACCACCGTCCCTACATCATAAGGTCCCGCTTTATTTTTATACACCGCAGCGGACTCTTTTCCGATTGGCCCCTCAAATTCATAGCAGATGTCGGAGGCGATGGGGCCATTCGGATCATGTTCGACCATCACCATGTGGCCGGAGTCGCTCGGCGAGTGCCCAATCCATGCTTGAAACGTAATATTCGGCATACAAGATCCTTTACAAATGTGATCAACACATCTCTAACCGGCGTCAAGTCTGACATTGAGACCCGTCCTCAACTAAAGCCGGCAGCGGCGGAAACATCCAGTCCTTTTGCCCAGTACCTGTCCGAAAGGCAGACTTGCGCCGCCTTCCACTAAGATCCGTGTCATACCCATTTCCGGGTGAATAAACTCGCTCAATGACCGCATGCAGCAAATTAGGACTATCACGCGGACTATAGTTTCTAAGGCTCAACGAGCGTTGGATTGAATATCCTTACAAAGTGGCTATCGGGTACGCCCGGCTGAATTTGGGTTTCGCGCATTGCGAGAACTTGCCGGCGTATTGAGGTACTGTCATAGCGCGGATTCGTCCCGACTGCCACACCGGTCGTAAAATTGTTGCAGCCGTAAGCCTTCCCGTTTTCCCCGATGACCATCCAATGCCCAAGTTGCCCGCCCGCTTTCGGCACGCCGTTGGGATTAGCCCGGTACATATAGATAATGTCGCCGATATTAGGGTTGAATCCGTCGAAGTTATTGCTAACATCGACCATCACACCTTGGGGGAATATAGCCAACAGCTGGGCCGCCACGCAATTGGCATCCGTCATTACGCCAACGATGGCGGTGACGCTGCTGCGTAAATACCACTGCAATGTCACATGGCCAGATGCCAACAACCATGACTGAACCGCCCGATAGCAGGTCCCCTCGACAGGGAATGGCCGACGGTCACGCGCGACCGTGTGCAACTGCGTCAACAAGCCGACGTTGTTTTCGCCGGGCTCCATCGTCGCCGCCCGCACCATGGCATCCGCGTCCGCACTCGCGTCTTTCACATAGATACGAATCGCCTGTTGGATATCGATCTCGCTCCTCCATTTCCATCGATTGATCGTACCGGCTGGCCAACCGCCATCTATTAGCACCGTATGGTCAAATTGCTGCACGGGCGGGCGCAAATAAACTGCCTGGCACAGCAACAGAGCTCTCAATGCCGCTCGCCGTGCCTCGCCATTGCCAACGTACACTCCCGCACCGGAAGTCGACACTGGTCCAAGGTGCGCTGTGACGACAGCGTCGAAATTATTCTGATGATTCGCCGCAGCCAATATCATCATGCGATGCATAACGTCGTTGGCAAGGGCCGAATTGACGTTATGGCTGAGATAAGTGATCGAATCGAGGAATTTTGAATAATTCATGGCAATCGGTGTCGAGTTCGTTTATACGCGTATAGAAATAGCACTTCAAATCGCGATGGGGTCAGCCGCGCCGACGGCTTAAAACCGGTAACTGAATCCGCCGTTCTCCACCCCCACCTGAACGCCGGCCACCGCCTGCCCCACCATCATCCGACTCAGGAACTCTTTCGAAATATCCGGCAGCATGGTGTTAGTTAAGATCGCATCAATCATGCGCCCCCCCGACTCGCCCTCGGTGCAACGCGAAACCACCAGCTTGACCACGTCCTCGGTGTACTCGAACGGAATTTTGTAGCGCGCTTCGACGCGCTTCTTGATGCGGTTCAGTTGCAGTTTGACGATCGAACCGAGCATCTCGTCCGACAGCGGGTAGTACGGTATCGCCACCAGCCGGCCCAGCAGTGCCGGCGGAAAGATCTTCAGCAGCGGCGCGCGCAGCGCCTTGGCCATGTCGTCCGGCTCCGGCATCAGATCCGGGTCTTTGCACAAGCCGGCGATGAGATCGGTGCCGGCGTTCGTCGTCAGAATGATCAGCGTGTTCTTGAAATCGATGAACCGCCCCTCCCCGTCCTCCATGAAGCCCTTGTCGAACACCTGGAAGAACATCTCGTGCACATCCGGGTGGGCTTTCTCCACCTCGTCGAGCAGCACCACCGAGTATGGCTTGCGTCGCACCGCCTCGGTCAGCACGCCGCCTTCGCCGTAGCCGACGTAGCCCGGCGGTGCCCCCTTTAAAGTCGACACCGTGTGCGCTTCCTGGTACTCGCTCATGTTGATGGTGATAAGGTTTTGCTCGCCGCCGTACAACGCTTCGGCCAACGCCAGCGCGGTCTCGGTCTTGCCGACGCCGGAGGTACCGGCCAGCATGAACACCCCGATCGGCTTGCTCGGATTGTCCAACCCCGCGCGCGAGGTCTGGATGCGCTTGGCGATCATCTCCATCGCGTGGTCCTGGCCGATCACGCGCTTGCTCAGCTGCGAGGCGATGTTGAGGATGGTTTCCATCTCGTTTTTCGCCATGCGTCCGACCGGGATGCCGGTCCAGTCGCCCACCACGGCGGCCACCGCCTGGTAGTCGACCGTCGGCAGGATCAGCGGGGTTTCGCCTTGCAGGTCGGTCAGTTTCGCCTGAACTTCCTTCAGCTCCGCCATCAGGACGATGCGCTGCTCCACCGTCAGCGGCGCGGCCGGCGCGGCACTTCCGGCAGTCGCTTCCAGCTTGCTGCCGGTGCCTTCCACCGGTTGGGCGCCGTCGCGCAACCGCGCACGCAACGACAGCAATTGATCGACCAGCACGCGCTCATCGTTCCAGCGCGTCTCCAGACCCGCCAGACGATCGCGTTCCACACCCAACAAATCGTTGGCGTCGGCGGCGCGCTTGCCGGTGTCGATGCCGATCGCGCCTTCGCGGCCGATGATGCCCAGTTCGACCTCCAGCGCTTCGATGCGCTTGCGGCTGTCGTCCACTTCGGCCGGCGTGGCGTGCAGGCTGACGGCCACGCGCGCGCAGGCCGTGTCGATCAGGCTGACCGATTTGTCGGGCAGCTGGCGCGCCGGGATGTAGCGGTGCGACAGCTTGACGGCCGCTTCCAGCGCTTCGTCGAGGATCTGCACCTTGTGGTGCTTTTCCATCGTCGAGGCGACGCCACGCATCATCAGGATCGCTCGTTCCTCGCTCGGCTCGTCGACCTGGATCGATTGGAAGCGGCGCGTCAACGCCGGGTCTTTTTCGATGTGCTTCTTGTATTCGGCGAAGGTGGTGGCGCCGATGGTGCGCAGCGTGCCGCGCGCCAGGGCCGGTTTCAGCAGGTTGGCGGCGTCGCCGGTGCCGGCCGCGCCGCCTGCGCCCACCAGCGTATGCGTCTCGTCGATGAACAGGATGATCGGCTTCTGGCTGGCTTGCACCTCGTCGATGACGGAGCGTAGCCGCTGCTCGAACTCGCCCTTCATGCTGGCGCCGGCCTGCAGCAGGCCAACATCCAACGTCAGCAGCTGTACCTCCTTGAGCGACGGCGGCACGTCGCCGCGCGCGACGCGCTGCGCGAAGCCCTCCACCACCGCCGTCTTGCCGACGCCAGCCTCGCCGATCATGATCGGGTTGTTCTGGCGCCGGCGCATCAGGATGTCGACCATCTGGCGGATTTCGTCGTCGCGGCCGACGATCGGGTCCATCTTTCCGCTGCGCGCCTGTTCGGTCAGGTCAACGGTGAATTTCTTCAACGCTTCCTGCTTGCCCATCGCGGCCGGGGCGATTGCACCGGAGGCTTCGCCGGGCGACGCACCGCCGCCCGAGAAGCCGTCGGTGGCGACCATCTTCGCTTCAGGCGATTCGCGCAGCAGGCTGGCGAAGTTGTCGGACAGGTGTTCGAGCTTGATTTTCTCGAACTGCCTGGACATGCCATACAGCGCGTTGCGCAGGCCGGTGGTTTTCAACAAGCCGATGATCAGGTGCCCGGAGCGCACCTGCGATTCGCCGAACATCAAGGTGCCGTACACCCAGGCCCGTTCGACCGACTCCTCCAGCTGGGACGACAGGTCGGTGACGGAGGTCGAGCCGCGCGGCAGCCGGTCGAGCGCCGCCGTCAGGTCACGCGCCAGCGCGGCCGGATCGAGGTCGTACTGGCGGATGACACGCACCAGGTCCGAATCCTGCAGCTGCAAAATCTGGTGCAGCCAGTGCACCAGCTCCACGTACGGATTGCCGCGCAGCTTGCAGAACACGGTGCTGCTTTCGATCGCCCGGTAGCACAGGCTATTGAGTTTGCCAAACAATGCAACACGGCTGATGTCGGCCATGATTTTCCTTTAACGTGGGTGTATCAATAACTGGTCGTGATGCCCCTGCGGCGCGGCGCTGGCCAGCCAGCTGGTCCAGCCAAGCCGGGTGCCTCCCGTGGCGGCGGCGCCCAGTCGTAACGGCGGCCGCTCGTGTTTGTCCAACACCAGCCGCAGGTCCCAGTCGAGCGCCAGGCCGGCGTAACTGCGCACCCATGCCTGCAGGCGGCGCAAGCTGTCGCCACCGGGCAGCAGCCGCTGATAATCTGCATACGGAATCGGCCCGATGACGATGCGGAACTTGTTCTGACAATCCCAGACGCCGCGCCCCAGCACCATCGAGCCGCCCAGCCGGTTGCCCTGCCCGGCCTGGCCGATGCGGCTGTAGGCGTCGGCCGGCAGCCGCATCCAATGGCCGACGAATTGCTCGACGTGCAGAGGCAGCCTGAAATAGGCGCGCAGGATCGACACCAGCCCCGATGCCGGCCGGTTGCGGCTGGCCATCAGGCCGGCGAAATGCAGCTTGGCGAAGTCGCTCAGGTCGTCACGCTCGCGCAGCGCCGGCGCGCCGATGCCGAACAGGCTGCCGACAAACATCGAGTAGCGGTCCGCGTCCGCCCGATCAAGACTGATGGTCGGTTCGGCGCTGGCGCGTGCACGGTAGAACAGCGCGAGCATGCGGTGGTGGAATACGTCGAGAAACGCCAACATGGTGCCGTCGCCGCCGTTGCGCAGGCGTCCGCGCACGTATTCGGTCAAATGCGTCGGCAGCGGACCGTTGGCGCCCAGCAGTCCGAAGAAATTGACCGCCAGCCGGGCGCGCGACTCACCCGAGGCGCGCTTGAACTGGCCCAGCGCGGCGGCGTGGAAAATCAGCTCCGGGTCCTGGCCGAAGCGCACCGCATCGTCGCGCGGGCGCAGGGAGGCGCCGATGCGCGGCAGCTCCGGGTGGGCATTCTCGATCAGCCGCAGCGTCTGGAAGAAGTCCATGCGCGCCGCCTTCCGTTCGAGCTGGAGATGGAGTGCTACAGGATCGCGCATACGCCCTCCCGTGCTTGCCAACGCATGATGTCGCCGCGCGCGAGCGTCTTCACCACGGTTTCGGTGAAAGTGTTGATGGAAACGTATTGACCGAAGAACCGGTTCAGCACGGCGCCCAGCAGGAAGGCGCCGGAGCCTTCGAAGGCGGCGTCGTCGAGCGTGACGCTGATCTCGACGCCGCGCCCGAAGGTGATCGGCCCCGGCGACGGCATGCGCCGCGTGACGGCGCGCGAGGCGATGGCGCGCACGCCGTCGATCTGGCGCTGGGCGTTCACGTCGGTGGGCGGACAGTACAGCGACAGCATCTCGCGTAGCGCGGCGGCGCCTTGCGCGGCGTCGCTGTCGACCAGCGACAGGTAGTTAAGCGACAGGTGGTTCAGCAAGCGCCAGGCGACGCTGCCCTCGGCGATCGACGGGTGCGGCTGGCTGGGGCCGGCCAGGCAGCGCGCCGCCAGCAGCGGTGCGCCCGAGTCGAGAATGAAGTCGGTCTTGCCGACGCCGATCGGCATCGACAGCGGCAGGTCGCGGTTGGTGCACCACACCGACAGGCCCAGTTGGCGCAGTTCGGCGCGGTACGGCGCCTCGGCCGCGTCGACGATGGAGATGAAAGCTTCGCTGCCGATGTAGCTCGAACGCGGGCCGTCGCGGCGCTGGCGCTGCGAGATGGTGCGCGGCTCACGGCGGATCTGGAAAAACGCCTGCTCCTGCCGGGCGCCGGCGATATCCTTGGCCGTGTAGAAGGGCCGGAACGCCTGCTCGGCCTGGTTGCCGCTGCCGTAGCCGGTCACCGAATCGACTTGGTACACCTCGTAGTCCATCGGCCGGGTGCGGTCCACCAGCACGTGATACTCGAACTGCTCGCCGGTGACGTTGATGCGGTCGGCGCGGCGCTGGAACAGGTTCACCACCGGCGTGCAGTGCAGCGCGAAATGGGAGGCGTCGAGCGTCTTTTCCAACTGCGCGTCGGCCTGGTCCAGCAGGACGGTGAGTTCGACTTCTGTGTCGGCGCACTGGCGCAGCGCCTCGCCCAGCCCGCCCAGCTCGACGAAATGGTAGCGCTGCGGGAAGGCGAAATACTCGCGCAGCAGGCGATAGCCCTGAAAAGTTTGATCGCCGCTGGGCAGCAGCGCCTCGTCCTCGGCGAAACCGAGCGGACGCACGGCGCTTTTCGGTAGCAGCCGGTGCCAGGCGGCCGGCCGGCCGACCGGAGTGGCCAGCACTCCGACGGCATGGCCAAGCAATTTTTCGTATATGCGCACCGGCATATCCTCGGCGCCGCGCAGGTGAAGGCTCACGCTATCGAGCGGCAGATCCTTGAATGCGACGCCGCCGCAGGTACGCAGGCGCAGCCGAATGCCGGCCTTGACGGTGGGCGGCAATACCACGTTCAAGCCGGCCTGGTGGCCGCCATGGGTGAAGAACTTGGCTTCCACCAGCTCGATCGGCCACAGTGTGACGGCGTGGCCGCTGCGGTATTCGCAGGCGGTGTTGTCGCCGGCTCCCAGCACGCTGCGCAGGGCGCTGCCGCGCGGCACGAGGTAGCCTTCCTTCAGGCTGGGGTTGCTCAGGTCCGGCTGCAACTGCACCACCGCCATCGACGGCGTCGGCGCCAGGAACTGCGGATACACCAACTCGGAAAGGTGCTGGGTGAAGCGCGGGAACTCGGCGTCGATCTTCATCTGCACCCGCGCGGCCAGGAAGCTGAAGCCTTCAAGCAGCCGTTCGACGTACGGATCGGCGCATTCGAAGCCGTCCAGGCCGAGGCGGCCGGCGATCTTCGGATAGTCGCGGGCGAACTCGCCGCCCACTTCTCGCAGGTGTTGCAGCTCCTGGCTGTAGTAACGGAGGAAGCGCGGGTTCATGACGCGCTCCGAGCGTCGGTTTCGGTGAGCACGACCGCGGCACGGTCCAGGTCCAGCTCGGTTTTGAGGTACAGCCGCTCAGGATAAGGCTGGGCCCACAGGTCGGCCTCGATTTCGAAGATCATCTTGTTGTGGCCGACCTGGGCGGTCGCCAGCGCGCGCACGCTCACCGACGAACGGATCAGGCGCGGCTCGAAGTCCCAGATGGCTTGGCGGATGCCGCGTTCCAGCTGGTTCAGGTTCAGGCCCGAGACCGGGATACCCGAGATGTCCGGCACACCGTAGTTGATGACCGAACTGGCGACGTACGGCAGCTTGGCCGCATCCAGCACGGACAACAGGTTGGTGCTATTGAGCAGCCAGGCGAGGTCGCGCAACACACCCTCGCGCAGCGTGCGCAGCGACAGCACGCGGCGCTCGCGTGATTCGACCGCGCTGCCCGGCTCGTCGTCGCTGAGGCGGTCCAGCAGCGATGGCTGCAGGCGTTCGCGTGGCGCCAGCTCAGCCATCGACGGCTCCTTCGGCGCCAACCGCGTCGGCGTCGGTATCCGCTTGGGCGTCGAACTCGATCAGGCGCACGTCCATCAACGGGTAGTCGCCAGCGTCCGAGACCAGCATGCGCTGGCCCAGGCCCTGGCCGGCGGAGCCGCCCGCCACGATCCATTCGGTGCGGCGCGCCAGCAGCAGCGCCTCGTCGTCGCTGGCCGCCGTGCCGTTATATCTAGTGGGTATCAGGCCGACGGTTTGCGCGCCGTTGGTCCAGGTGAACGAGGCCGGCGTCCAGACGGCGTCACGCAGGTCCACTGGCGCATCGAGTTCGATGCGGCTGATGCGTTGCAGCGGTATCCAGAAATAGCGGCCGTTGACCAGCGCCTCAAGCACCGGCCCGAGGCGCTGATCGGCGTCGGCCAGCCACTCGAAACGCTGGCCGTCGATGCTGCCGCCGACGGCCGGCGCCAGTTCGAAGGCTTGGGCGCGGGCCGAGGTGGAGCGTTCCGCATCCCCGGCGGCGTCGGCCTTGAGCGCCTCCAGCAGCAGCGCCAGCCAGGGTTGCGGCTGGCCGAAGATGAGCGGCGCGCGCGCGCCGCCGAAAATGTCGCCGCGCAGCGCCTCGCATTGGATCGCCTCGCGATAGGTCTGCACCATGGGCAGATTGTCGGCGTCCAACTCGCCGGCCACATTCAATTGCGTCAGGGCGCGGTTCCACTGGCCTAGCACGCAGAGCAACTGAAACAGGAAAATCCGGTATTTTGGATTCGCCGCGTCCTTGCGCACCTGCTCCTGCAGTGCGGCCCGGGCGGCGACCAGCTTACCTTCTTGTATCAGCTCTTGCGGAGTCATGATGTTCCAATTCAAAAGTTCAGTGGACGATCGGATAGCGACCGTCCCGGCAGCATTGCGGCGCCAGCTCTAAACCCTGGCGGGGCCTGTGGCCGGCCGAAACCGGCCGCGGCACTTCCGCAGGCCGGTACCGTGCATCTATGCAGTCGCGGCCGTACCCTCGGCGTTGCCGGCGATATCCCATGCGAAGTCCTTCTTCTTATCCTCGGCGCCTGCGCCAGTCTGCGGCGTGTAGGAGAACGTCACCTTGGCGAAATTCAAGGTCACATTTTCCGTCAGACGGTCCTCGCCCCCGCTGCCGCCGGTCGACACCGACGTGACCATCACTTCTTCCATGATCATGTTGATATAGGCAATCTGGCCTGAGCCAGCCTTGCGTGCCAGCAGCGACACCTTGGGAATGTGCGTGCCTTTGGACAAGTGGATCATCAACGCGTTAGTGGCCGAGTCGATGTATTTGGTGAACGACAGATCCTGGAAATTGGCCTTGCCGGCGCCGCCGCCCTTGCCCATGTGGGTGGTGCCCGACTGCGAAAGGCCCCAGCTCCAGGCCAGCACGTCGATGTCGCCTTTGCCCCCTTGGACTTTGTCGGCCGACTCGCCCTCGATGCCTTTGCCCATATTGATGAACATATCTAATGCCATGATTTTCTCCTGTGTGCCGGCGCCATGCCGGCGGTTTTATGTGAAAAAAGCGAAGCTTAGCCGGCCTTCGCCGATGGCAGCTTGGAGACCAAACGCAGCGACACGGTCAAACCCTCAAGCTGGTAATGCGGGCGCAGATAAAACTTAGAGGTGTAGTAGCCGGGGTTGCCCTCGACCTCCTCCAGAACCACCTCGGCGGCCGACAATGGTTTGCGCGCCTTGGTGCCTTCGCTGGAGTTGACCGGATCGCCGTCTACGTACTGGTTGATCCATTTGGTCAGCCAGCGCTGCATCTCGTCGCGCTCCTTGAACGAGCCGATCTTGTCGCGCACGATGCACTTGAGGTAGTGCGCGAAGCGGCAGGTGGCAAACAGGTACGGCAGCCGCGCGGCCAGGTTGGCGTTGGCGGTGGCGTCCGGATCGTCGTATTCGGCCGGCTTGTGCAGCGACTGGGCGCCAATGAAGGCGGCGAAGTCGGTGTTTTTCTTGTGCACCAGCGGCATGAAGCCGTTGGCGGCCAGCTCCGCCTCGCGCCGGTCCGAGATGGCGATCTCGGTCGGACACTGCATGTCGACGCCGCCATCGTCGGTCGGGAAGGTATGCACCGGCAAGCCTTCGACCGCGCCGCCGGACTCGATGCCGCGGATGCGCGAGCACCAGCCATACTCCTTGAACGAGCGGTTGATGTTGACCGCCATCGCGTAGGCCGCATTGGCCCAGGTGTAGTTCTTGCTGCCCGGCGCCGAGGTGTCCTCCTCGAAGTCGAACGCTTCGACCGGATCGGTCTTGGCGCCGTACGGCTGGCGCGCCAGGAAGCGCGGCATCGCCAGGCCGACATAGCGCGAATCCTCGGACTCGCGGAACGAGCGCCAGGCTGCATGTTCCGGCGTCTGGAAGATCTTGGTCAGGTCGCGCGGATTCGACAACTCCTGCCACGATTCCATCAGCATCACCGACGGCGCGGCCGCCGAGATGAACGGCGCGTGGGCGGCGGCGGCCACCTTGGCCATGCCGGTCAGCAGCTCGACGTCCGGCGCGCTGTTGTCGAAGTAGTAGTCGGCGACGATGGCGCCATAAGGCTCGCCGCCGAACTGGCCGAACTCCTGCTCGTACATTTTCTTGAAGATCGGGCTCTGGTCCCAGGCCGTGCCCTTGAACTTCTTGATCGTTTTGCCGAGCTCGTTTTTCGAGATGTTGAGCACGCGGATCTTGAGCATCTCGTCGGTCTCGGTGTTGTTGACCAGATGGTGCAGGCCGCGCCAGGCGCCCTCCACCGCCTGGAACTCCGGCGTGTGCAGAATCAAGTTGATCTGCTCGCTGAGCTTCAGATCCAGCGCGGCGATCAGGCCCTCGATGGTGGCCAGCACGTCACCCGAGATGATGTTGCTGCCCACCAGCGCCTGCTCGGCCAGGGTGCGCACCGCGCTCTCGACGGCCTCCTTGGCCTTGTCCGACTGCGGTTTGAATTCCTTTTGCAGCAGGCTGCCGAAATCGCTCATCTCGAGCGTGGCGACGGCAAGCGGTGCTTCTGCTTCGTTCAATTCAGCCATAGTGTTTCTCCAGGACGGTCAGATATTATTCTTGCGGTTTCGGGGCCGACGTCAGCGCCTGCATCAGCGCCGGTTCGCTCAGCAGCTTGGCGATCAGGTCCTCGGCGCCGGTCTTGCCGTCCATGTAGGTCAGCAGGTTCGACAGCTGGCCGCGCGCCTCGAGCAGCTTGTTGAGCGGGCCGACCTTGCGGGCGATCGCCGCCGGCGTGAAGTCGTCCATGTTCTCGAACGTCATTTCCACGCTCAGGTTGCCCTCGCCGCTCAGAGTGTTGGGCACCTGCACCGCCACGCGCGGCTTCATGGCCTTGAGGCGCTCGTCGAAGTTGTCGACGTCGATCTCGAGGAACTTGCGCTCGGCCACCGGGGCCAGCGGGTCGGCCGGCTGGCCCGACAGATCGGCCAGCACGCCCATCACGAACGGCAGTTGCACCTTTTTCTCGGCGCCGTAGACCTCGACGTCGTACTCGATCTGCACGCGCGGGGCGCGGTTGCGCGCGATGAATTTCTGACTGCTCTCTTTGGCCACGATACGTCCTCCATGATTGAACAACACGATTGCCGTCTTGCCGGCGACTCTTTACTCCGATGCGCCCTGCGGGCCCCGAATCAAACTGGCCTGCTGTATCCCGTCGGGCGCCAGGTCCTCCAGGATTTCCATGAAGCTCTTGGCCACCAGGCGCTTGGCGCGCAGCAGCAGCATGGGCAAGGGACTGGACGGCTCATGCTGTTCGTAATAGCCGATCAGTTTGTCGAGCACGCGCTCGACGTCGGCGCGGTTGGCGATCTCGCCGCTGATCGGGGCGGCCCGGCGGCCGCCGTCAGCGCCTACGGCGCCCTCTGCATCGACAGCGGCCGCTGGATCGTCGGGCAAGGCGACCGCTTCGACCCCAAGAAACTCGCGGCCTCGCTTGAGCAACCGGGTCAGGCCGTCAAGGCTGAGCGACTGGGCGGCGCCGACGTGGCGCTCAAGCGCTGCTTCAATGCCGGCCGCGCTGTCGCAGGCAAGCGCGATGGCCTGGCGCGCCGCCGTCAGGGCCGCGGCGTCGGCGTCGCGCATCGCCAGCTCGATCGACGCGAGCGTCACCTTCTCCACACCCGGCAGCGGCGCCAGCTCGCCGGTGGCGATTTCGAGCATCTTCAGGGTCAGCCGTCCCAGTCCGGGCAGCACGATCAGACAGGCTTCCTTGAGGTCGCGCAGCACGGTGGCGTGGTCGTTCAGGATCAGCAGGGAATTGATGCGCAATGTCGGGTCCATGTCGTCGTCGGCATCGAGCTGCGGATGGACGCCGTCCCACTGCTCCTCGAGCAAGCGCTGGATCAGGCGCAGGCCGTCGGCCAGCCCCGCCACCCCATGCAGCGCCAGGCCGGCGCGCAGCAAATGCACGGCCAGGCGCAGGTCGCGGCTACGCAGCAGCAAGGCGCGCGCGGTGCGGTCGATGGCCTTCCAGTCCGGCGGCACGGCGGCGGTGATGGTGGCGCCGTACTGCACCTCGGGCTTGCCCGCCACCTCCGACTCGAGCGCGACGAAATCGGGATCGTACTCAAGGTTGGGTCCGCACGGATCGTCTGCGTTGACGTCTTGCAGCAGCAAATCAAAGTCGATGACGGACATGGCAATAGGACCGGGTCGGACGTGCCGGGCGGCCGCGTTTCGCCGCCGGCTGGCACATGGTTATATTTGTAATGTGTACATATTAGTCAGGAGGATCGGGGACGTCTGTCCCCATAAATGATGACGGCGAAAAGCTATCGGCCGGACCCGGGAAGTGGTAATGCGGACTGCGGAGAGGAAGGAAATGAAGCGAAGAGACTTTCAAGGAGTGCGGACGCGCGCGCCGGCGCGGCCCGCTCCCGGCGGGCGCCCGCCACGCGTGTTCTCGCGTGGCGGACGGCGGCGGGTGACGGCGGGGTGACGCCGCGCTAACGCAACTTGTCCGCCAGGTCCTGGGCCAGTCCGCACATGGTCAGCGTGGGATTCCAGGAGCCCGACGTGGGAAAAATCGCGCCACCGGTGACATAGACGTTGCGCACGCCGTGCGGACGGTAGTCGAGGCCGACCACCGAGCTCGCCGGGTCCTCGCCCATCCACAATGCCGAGGCCTCGTGCACGATTACATTGAGACGGATTTTCCCGCGCGGGGGCCGCGCCGGTCCCCATGCGCCGCCGTCGCCCTCGTCCGCGTCGGTCCAGTATTCGACCGGCGGCGCCGTCCCGCCCCGGCTGACCAGGGCGCCGATGGTTTGATAGGTTGCCTCGTCGAGCACGTCCCACAACGCCAGCTCCTCCGGTCCGGTTTCCAGTTGAACGCTAATGTTGGTCGTCGGCTCGGCGCCGCTATTGCGCCGGATCCAGTTGCGCGAATTCTTTTCGTTCACCTCGCCCAGGGTCGCGCAGACGAACACCACATACCCCTCCGAACCGGCCAGTTGCTGCGGCGACGCGATCGCCGCCGCGTCGGGCGCCTCGTGCGCGATCGTGCCGGCGTCGGCGGCCGGATCGGCGACCGCGAAGGCGCTGGCCTGGACGTGGTACTGGAAGCCGGCGGCATCCTTGCCGTCGAGGTAGAGCGCGGCGATTTCCAGCGCCGACAAATCCTTGAATGCGGACCTGTTCACGCGCGCGGTCACGTGCGACATGAAGTGCCCCGTGTAGCGCCGCCCGGCATTGGGCAGCAGGTCGCCGAAGGAGTTCATCAGCAGCGTCGCCGGTGGGATCGTCCCCATCGCCAGGATGATGCGCGCCGCGCCGACCGTGACGACGCCGCGCCCGGTGTCGATCGCGGTCACGCCGCCCTGGTGGTCATGCAGCAAGCGGTTGACGGGGCAGCGGTCGACAATGCTCAGCGGCGCGCCATGGCCGTGCTGCGCCAGGCCCTGCTGATGCTGCTCCAGGTCGAGCAGCGTGCCGACGGTGGAGTACTTGTAGAACTTCACTCCCTTCCAGTCCGGGTTGCCCACCGCGATCGGCGCCGGATACGCATGTTGCGCCGTCGGCACGTGGCGCTGGTAGTTCTCGCGCAAGTTGTCGTCCAGTTGCCGCTGCAGTTCGCCGTAGACGCCGTCGCGCATGTCACTCATCGATTGCACGTGCAGGAAGGTCTTGGCGCGCTCCCAGAAGCCCGGTTGCAAGGTGACGTCGATCAGCGCTTGCGGCCAGTCGCGCATCAGCCCGGGATCGGGCGCGGGGCACCAGGCGCTCCAATAGGTCGAGCGTCCGCCCAGGACCGGAATGTAGCCGGCCTGGAAAAACTTCATGCCGGTGGTCGCCATGTCGGTGGTGCGCGACCACGGGTAGGTGGTTTGCGCCGACGTGGTGGCCTGGAACGCGGCCGGCAGCATCTGGTAGTGCGTCGGCAGCCAGAAGCCGCCCCGTTCGAGCATCAGTATGCGGGCGTGCCGATTGTGCTTGAGGCTTTGCTCGACGAAGGCCACGGCGGTCGGCCCGGTGCCGATGACGATGAAGTCGTAGTTGGCGTTGGCGACGGCGTCCCAGTCGCCGTGGCCGGTGAAGAAGGCGGCGCCGGCGACGCGGTCGGCATCGGCCGTTTGCGCGCCGGGGACGGGGTAGCCCTGCTTGTTACCACCGGACCCGGCATGCGGCCCGGCCAGGAAGCACTTGTAGTTGTGGCTCATGATCGCTCCTCACTTGGCGGGTGTCGATTGGGTCAGCGGCACGACGCGTTTGCCCCTCAGGTCAAATTGCAGGGCGCCGCGCGTGGGATTGGGGTGCGTCGCTTTATGCCAGGCGGGAAGCGACTTGAATGTCAGCACCATATCGAAGTCGGCCGCGATGTTGCCGGCATCCATGGGGTCATCGCCCTTGCGATTCTGAAACCATTTCAGCCATAACTCCGAGCCCGGTTCGGGGGAGACAAAGTCGGTTGTTTCATTAATGGTGGGTGCTTGAAGGAGCGGATTCGCCAGCGCCGGCAGCAGGAAGGACGGGCTGGTATTGGCTGCGACGCTCCATTGCGCCGAACTGTGACAACTCATGCAAGACGAATTTTGAGCGTTTTTGACAGACTTGAATTTTGTATTTGAAAATGGTGCGGACTTGTTCTCGCCGTAGGGATAGACGATGTCATTCATCGCGCCATCGTTGGGGCCGGACAAGCGCCCGCCCCACCCCAACGTCTCGCTCGCGTATGGCGGGGCCTGCGGATTGACCCAATTCTGCACCAGAGGTGGCTGAGGGCCCGGAACGTATTTCTGCACTGGATCGTTACCCCACTGCGCGCCCATCACCACCATTTTTTTCCAGACGTCAGGCGAGGTGATCCGGCTGTCGTATACCAGGGTGGTGAACACCCAGCCGGTCGCGGGCGCGGATACGCTGTCCTTGACGATAATGTCGAACTGCATCAGATACGTGTCCGTGAGCTTCCGGGGCGGCGAAAAGTTCGGATTGTTCGGCGGCGGCGGATAGTCGGTCACGTTCGTCGTGATGTACGCAGGCCAGGACAACGCGCCTTTCATGACGGGCCAATCCTTGGCGCTGACGGTGGTAAATGCGGCCTTGACGATGATCGCACCTTCGGGGAACTGGGTAGATTCTTTCGTCATTACCGGTTGCATCCCGCTACTGCCCCAGATCTTGTTCAAGGTGACGGCGGCGGTCCGGTCGTAGTAGGTCAGCACGTAAGTGGTGAAAGACTTGTTCAATCCGCTTTTTTGAAACAATGAAACGTCCAAGTCACTTGATCCGACATACATGCCGTGTATCGGTTCGCGTGTGCCGTCCCCCTTCACCGAGGCCATCCAAGGCTCGTTGTACCACCCACGCTTGCCGGCGTCCCAGTTCTTGTAGTCTTGCAGCAGCACCCGCATGTCGTCGCCGATCGACGCCTTCAGTGCTTCGGCGTAGGCGCTGGCGTTGGCCACGGAAATGGGCTGGTTCTTAATCGCCGCTTGCCACGGCATCGGCGGCTTGGGCGCGCTGGCCGGATAGGCGTAGCTCAGCTTGAACATCGGCCCCGAATACTCGGACGGCGGCGGCGACGGATTGGCGGAGTTGGCGAACGGATTCGGGGTTTGCGCCGCGGCGCCCAGGGCCACGCAGGTGCAGGCGGTGAAGAGGAATAGTCGGCTCAGTAGCATGTTCTTTCCTATCTTATTGAATTATTGGAGGAAGATCGTCAAACAAATGGGTGACGCTACAGCGGCGGGCCTTTCTGCAAAGAGTGGGATGGGAACAGCAGTGAATTGGGCGCCAGCGGCGGCAGGGATTGCAACCCCGCCGCGGACGGCAAGGGTTGGTGCACAAAGTAGATCAGGGTATCCGGCTCGCCGGCATGGATGTCGGCGACCAGCCTGTCAAGGATGGGGAAAAGTTGGCGTTCGTGTCCGGGCCGGGTGAACCATTCGGAGGTCAAACTCAGTGCTGCTGGCGGTAGCTGTGGCATCTGGTCCTCGAACATCAGCGGTTGGGCGAGCCGGAAACTGCGCGCCGTTTAGATCACTGAGGACAAGATAGCAGATCAAAAATTGCCAAAATACGTAAATTGTAACAACACTAATTTCCGTTGGCAACTACCGCCACGATAGCTACGCCGCCGACCGGGCGGCGGGGGCGGCCGGGCGCCTGCTGCTGGGTGTTGAGCGTCCGGCGCGATGCGGACTTCCAGCTGTATTGCTCGCGGCGGCCCCGGGAAAGACCGCGCCGCCGCGTTGGCTTACTTCTGTAACTTGTAGCGCTGTTCGCGATAGAGGATCGACGGCAGCACCACGTGCGACATGGCCTTGTCCACCAGTTGCGGGTCGGCTGGCGTCGAACTCGTGGTCAGGGTCTTGGTGGCGGCGTCGTACTTGCCCAACAACGGCTCCTGGCCCGGCCGCAGGATCGTCGCCGACGAACCCTCCAGCCACGCGAAGTAATTGTCGAACTGGATCAAGGCCCGCCCCGGGGTGTCGCTGTCGCGCGCGAAGTCGCGGCCGATCATCGGATGCTCGCTCGACACGCCCATCAGCGACAACATCGTCGGCGCCAGGTCGATCTGGCTGGCGATGGTCTTGATGACCTTGGGCTGGATGTCCGCGCCCATGATCAGGCCGGGAATGTGGAATTTATTGATCGGCACCAGGCTGTCGCCATAGACCCGGTTGTCGTGGTCGGCGACGATCAGGAACACGGTGTCCTTCCAGTAGGCCTCTTTCTTGGCCTGGGCGATGAAACGGCCCAGCGCATAGTCCGCATACTTGACGGCGTTGTTCACGGTCTGCTTCTCGGCGTCGTGCAACTGGATTCGGCCGTCCGGGAATTGGAACGGCTCGTGGTTGGACGACGTGAAGATCAGGCTGAAGAACGGCTTGTTGGCCGCGTGCAGCGCCTTGAGGCGTTCGAGCGACTTGTCGAACAAGTCCTCGTCGGAGGCGCCCCAGCTGCCTTCGAACACCGGCTTCATGTCGCGGCGGTCGACCACCTTCTGGAAGCCGTTGCCGGTGAAGAAGCCGCGCATATTGTCGAAGTGCGCTTCGCCGCCGTAGACGAATTCGGTGTGGTAGCCCTTCTGACCCAGGCCAAGCGCCAGCGTGTAGAAGTTTTGCTGCGCCAGCGACAGCTTGACGACGCTCCGCGCCGGGGTCGGGCCGTAACCGGCGACGACCGCCTCGATGCCGCGCACCGAGCGGGTGCCGGTGGCGTACAGCTGCTCGAACCACCAGCCTTCCTTCTTCAACTTTTCCAGCTCGGGGGTGACCGGCACGCCGCCGAGCGATTCGACGAAGGTCGCGCCCAGGCTTTCCTCGAGCACGATGACCAGATTGAGCGGACGCTCACGCTGCGCGGTGGCGACTTGCTTGTGCAGGGTCGGCAACTCGGCGGAGGTGAACTGCGCATCCTTGAGCCACGGTGCGCTCTTGACGACCTGGAACACTTTCTCGCGTGGGTACTTGCCGTAGATCTCGGACGAATTGGCTTCCTTGCTCATCGAGTTGAGCGCGTCGAACACCGACCACGGCGAGTTGATGATGAGCGAATTGACCATAGAATCGCCGGTCAGCGCGAACAGCGCCGGATTGGCCGGCCGGTGCGCGGTGGTCGAGCGGACCTGGACGAACACCAGGCACACCAGCAGCGGCCACACCAGCAACAACTTCAGCGGACGCCAGGTGGTCATGTTGGCGGAGGCGGCCTTGAGCAGCCGGTACAGTCCGACGCCCAGCAAGATGGTGGCGATCACGCCCAGCACCAGGGCGATGCGGAAGCCGTTCCACAGAGTGGCGATGACCTCGTGCGGGTAGGACAGGTACTCGATAAACAGCCGGTTCGGCCGCACGTCGAACTGCATGATGAACTGCGGCGTGGACACTTCCATGAACACGATGAAGATCAACGCGAATGTGGCCCAGCCGACCGACAACAGGCGCCACAGGCGCTGCGTGCGCTGGTGCGCCAGCAGCGGCGCCAGCACCAGCGGGATCGCCAGGAAATAGCCGAGCAAAATCAGATCGGCCCGCACACCCTGGACGAATATCCGCAGCGGAATGCCGGTAGGCGCCACCCTGCTCCATTGCCAGGCAACCAGGCCGGCGCGCGACAGCGACAGGATGAGCAGCCCGAGCAGCAGCAATTGCAGCAAGCTGGAGAACGGACCGGCCCAGGCGGTCAGCCTTTCGAGTTTGGCCGCGCAGCGGTTCAACAGGCTATTCGAAGGTAGTTTCATAACGGTCCCTGAAGACGGGTCAGTCGGCGGCGGCGCCGGGAACTATCGGATGCGAGGCCATGTATTGCGGGGCGCCGGCGCCGGCGCTCATCAGCCAGGCGGTGAACAGCAGGAACACCACCACCATCGCGAACAAGGTCGATACGCGGCGGCTGTCGGCCGGCTGCTCGAACACCGGCGGCTTGCCGTAGCCCACGCCGATGTAATAGGCGGCAAACACGGTGGTCATGTAATGGACGGCGCCGAACATCTCGCCCAGCTCACCCTTGCGCGGGTGGTCGATGACCAGGTGCGACAGCGCCACCAGGGCGATGTAGATCACCGACGCCGACAGCGGCGGCAGGTACAGGCCGAAGCTTTCAACAAAGCGCTGGATGCCCGGACGCTTGCGCGCCAGCAGCGGCAGGATGATGTTGTGGGTCAGGCCGACGATGGCGATGACCTTCAGCAGCACGGCCTTGTGCAGGCTGGCGTTGCCGACGGCAAGGTTGTGCAGATTGGTCTCGGACTGGCGGTTATGGGCCAGGAAGTATTCCGGCGAGGCGATGTGCAGGATGCGCTGGAACCAGCTGATTTCCTCCAGCGCGGCAAGCGCCACCAGCGCCGTCAGGCCGACGAAGGCCAGTAGTTGCAGGTTGATCTTCGGCGTGCGCTGCCATTGTTCGACGGCGAGGAAGCCGAGCATGCCGGCGGTGACGGTGAAGCACAGGAACTGCATCCACTCGACGATGCCATCCTCCACCACCAGGCGCCACAGCGCGCTCTGGTCGCCCTTCCACAGGATCGCCAGCGCCATCACGAAGATATTGACGACGACCCCGACCGCGATCACCGGGTGAACATACCACTTGTTCTTTACCATGCATTGCTCCATTGCTGATTAAATTTGTTCATTGCCGACCGCGTGCGCGAGCACCGGTTCCGGGATCGGCGAGCTGTCCGGCTCGGCCAACGGCGACACCAGCTCGGCGCGGCGGGCGGCGCGCTGGCGCACCAGCGCCACCATCGTCGACCCCAGCGCCCACGACCACAGCAGCGGGTCGAGCAGCGCATCCCACAGGTTGCCGGACGGCAGGCGCAGCACCGAAAACAGCAGCACAGCGACCAGCAGCGCGGCGGCGCCGGCGACGGCCCGGTCGCGCACGATGGCCAGCGCGCAGGCGATGGCGACCGCGCAAGCGACCAGGGGCGCGGCGACGGCGCCGAAGCCGCTAGAATACAGGCCAAGGGCAAGCACGCCGAAGGCCTCCAGATACAGCACCAGGCCGGCGACGACCAGCGGAACCGCGAGGGCCGGCGGCATGACCAGCAGGACCGGCCGGCCCTGCCAGCGCGCGTGCAGCGACACCAGGCTGAAGCCGGCCAGCAGCGCGCTCGGATATTGGAACACCAGGGTCAGCCAGTAGGCCGGCGACGCCGCGCCGGGCAAGGCCATCACCACCAGCATGACGATGACCACGCCGGGAACGAAGGCCGCGTTGGCCATCGAACGGCGCGGGCGCAGCGCGAACACCACCGGAGACGGCTTGGGGGACAGCTTGGACAGCCACGTCGAAAACAGCGCCGGCTTTAACACCGGCAAGATCGCCAGCAGCATCGCGGCGGCGACCAGCGCCCAGGCCAGGCGCCCGTACACGATCTGCAGGGCGAGATCAGGCAAGCTCATAACGGGTCCTTCCCGGGATGGATTTTCAGGCGGTGGTGCGCGATCGCGCGCCGCTGATAAGTGTAGGTGATATGCAGTTCATCGCCGACTTGATACATCGCCGGATACGAAAACTCGTCGCCGGGCTTGCCGCTGACGATATCGGTCAGCGGGCGCCACGCGTGCGCGTCGGTCGAGATCGACAGTGACAAGATGCTGCGCGCCATTTTGCCGGCGGCGCCGTCGTTGCGCAGCATCAGGAAGCTGCCGTTGGTCAGGCGCAGCACCGCCAGCGCGGTGCCATGGTTGGACATCGGCGTCGCGTCCATGTCGTGCCAGCTGTTGCCGCCGTCGCGGCTGAAGGCTTGCTGCACGCGCCGGTCCTCGCCGGCGTCGCGCATCCACGCGCGCACCTCGGTGGCCGACACCGGCACCAGGGTCGGCTGCAGCGATTGCGTGCGCGCGCCGATGCGCGTCAGGCGCTGCGGCGCGCCGCTGGCGTCGAACGCCATCAGCATCGGATATTTGTTGCCGATTTCAAAATAGGCCGGCAGCCACCAGCCGCCATCGGCCAGCCCGATGGGCGCCGAGCGCACCAGCACGCTGGTATTGAAGACGGGAGACATCGGCAGCACGCGGCGCACGGTGAAGTTGGCGCCCTGGTCGCGCGACTCCATCTGCACGATGCGCGAGGCGGCCCAGCCGCCCAGGCCGGTGGCGACCACGTACAGGTGGACGGTGCCGTCGGTGGCGGTCCAGGCGACCGGGTTGCCGATGCGGCGCACGCCGTGGCCGAGCACGGCGCCGAGCGACGCGCGGCTGGCCACTTCCCAGTTATCGCTCCATTTGCCGTTGGACCAGCGCGAGGCGTAGACCTTGACGTCCGGACCGCTCTCGCGGCTGCCGGCCCACCAGAAGGAAAGCAGATCGCCGCCGGGCAGGCTGGCCAGCGCGCTGGCGTGCGCGGACGGCACGCCCTTGGGCATCGGAATGATGGCGCGGGACAATTCGGTCAGGGTCGGATCGGTGGGCGCGGCCGTGGATCGGCTGGCGACCGGCTTGCCGCCGGACTGGGCGGTGTGCGACCAGCGCCAAGCTTCGGCCGCCACCGCGGTGGTCACGGCCAGGACACATGCCAGTATGACCAGACCGGCTGCCCGCTGTAAAGGTGGGCGCGAAGCTCCCATTCCGTCTCCAAGAGATCGGGACATGAAGGAAGCACGTGCAATGATCC
Organism: Duganella sp. AC237; assembly: GCF_979254035.1. Taxonomy (NCBI): domain Bacteria; kingdom Pseudomonadati; phylum Pseudomonadota; class Betaproteobacteria; order Burkholderiales; family Oxalobacteraceae; genus Duganella; species Duganella sp. AC237. The sequence continues at coordinate 3,825,971 of NZ_CEEDEW010000003.1, forward strand.
TCTTGCCCTAAATTAACAACCCTCCGCGCTCGCCTTGCGGCGGGCGGCAAGCACTACCATGATTTCGCCGCGAATGCATTGACGAATCCGGTATCGTACATGAAAACACGAAAGAAATGTTAGAGCATGGCACTTCTCACGGCGGCCCCGCCGGGCGGCTGCGGTGCTTTGACTTGTCTTGCGCGCCCTCCGATTGGGTCGCCAATCGAATCGCTCTTGTCAAACAGTACTTTCTAGGGTGTAATCTTGCATGGATTATATCTAGCCCGGCGTTGGCGGTCCCAGCGCGGCATATCTGGAGTGGAAGTAACATGTCAGAACCGGTTTCGTCGCAAAACAGCTCGCCCGCCTCATTGCTCGCGGGCTTCACGCAAAGCACGCGGATACTTAAGCTCACCACGCCGCTGGGCGCGGACGTGCTGCTGGCCGAGTGCGTGCGCGGCGAGGAAGGCATCGGCACCGGCTTCAGCTTCAAGATCGCCTCGCTGTCGACCGACGCCGCCATTTCGCTCAAATCGCTGATCGGCCAGCCGGTCCTGCTGGAATTGATGACGGCCGCCAGCCGCGACCAGCTGCGGCCGTTCCACGGCCACGTCACCGCCATCGACATGGCCGGCGCCAACGGCGGCTTCGCGCGTTACAACCTCACCGTCGAACCCTGGACCGCCTTCCTCGCGCGTGGACGCGACAGCCGTATCTTTCAGGATATGACGGTGTTCGACATCCTCGACACCGTCTTCGGCGCTTACCAGGGCCAGGGCAAGCTGGCGCCGGCGTGGCGCTTCGACATCCTCGACCGCGCCGTCTATCCCAAGCGCAGCATCACCACGCAGTACCAGGAAAGCGACCTCGCCTTCGCCCGGCGGCTTATGCACGAGGAAGGCCTGTTCGATTATTTCGAACACAGCGGCGACGCTGCCAGTCCCGGCCTGGGCAGCCACACGATGGTCATCGCCGACCACAACGGCAGTTTCAAGCCCAACGCACAGGCCAGCATCGCCTTCAGCCAACCCGGCGCGACCATGCAACAAGATACGCTGGACCGCTGGCGCACCGAGCTGCGCCTGCAAACCAACGCCATTGAGCTGAGCAGCTGGGACTACCGCTCGCTGGACACCCGTCCGGTTGGCGCCGCCAGCGCGGACGGCGGCGACGGCGCGCCGCTGGTCAGCCGCGACGCGCCCGGGGCCTACGCCTACCAGTCGCGCGAACAAGGCCAGCGCATCGCCGACAACCAGTTGCAGGCGTTCGAGGCCAGCAAGGAAATCCATGTCGGCGCCGGCACCGTGCGCACGCTCTCGCCCGGCACCACGTTCGCCCTCACCGGCCAGGCCCAGTTCGATCTGGCCGGCAGCGACGACGAGCGCAGCTTCCTGGTGGTGCGCACCGTGCACCTGATGCACAACAACCTTAGCGCCGACCTGAAGTCGAGCCTGATGCAGCGGATCGGCCAGGGCCTGCTCGACGCCCTGATCGGCGAGGAGGAAAAGACCAGCCTGCACGCCGTGGGCAAAGCCATGGGCGAGCGGCCTTTGTACCGCAACCGCATCGACGCCATCCGCAGCAATATCCCATACCGCTCCATCGGCACGGACGCCCACGGCCAGCTGCTCCATCCGCGCCCAACCATCCACGGACAGCAGACCGCCATCGTGGTCGGCCCGCCCGGCGCGCCGATCCACACCGACCGCGATCATAGGGTCAAAGTGCAGTTTCACTGGCAGCGCGGCGCGCAAAGCCATAGCCGACTTCAGCATCCGATGCCCGACGGCCACACCGGCGCGCCCGGCGACGACCAGGCCGGCACTTGGGTGCGTGTAGCGACCCCGATGGCGCCGGTAGCCGGCGCCAACTGGGGCAGCAGCGCCCTGCCCCGCATCGGACAGGAAGTGCTGATCGATTTCCTCGAAGGGAACATCGACCGCCCGGTAGTGCTGGGAACCGTCTATAACGGACGCGGCCAAGCCGATGCCCAGCACAATCAGGTGGCCGGCGGCGCCGGCGTGGCGACCGGCAACGCGCCCGCCTGGTTCCCCGGCGAGGCCAGCGGCCACGCGCATCCGGCGGCACTGTCGGGCATCAAGACGCAAGCGATCCAGTCCAGCCAGGGCGGCAGTGGCGCGTACAACCAGTTGGTGTTCGACGACAGTCCAGGGCAGTCGCGCTTGGGGCTGCAGCGCCACGCCACCGCGCACCAGGGCACGGCCGAGTTGAATCTCGGCCACCTGCTGCACCAGAGCGACAACCAGCGCCTTAAGGCGGCCGGCTTCGGCGCCGAGCTCAAGACCGAGCACAGCATCGCCGTGCGCGCCGGCAAAGGCGTGCTGCTTTCAAGCGACGCGCGCGGCAGTGCGACCGGCAGCCAGATGGATTCGAAGGAAGCCATCACACAGCTGGAAGAGAGTTTTCAGCTGCAAACCGATTTGGTCGAGATGGCGCAGAAACATAACGCGAAACTTAAGGACGAACCGGCACCGGCGGAACTGCTGTCGATCAAACAGGTGAAGCATGTAGGTGAAGTGCTGAGTGGAACGGATGGCGGATCGTCCTCCGACTCCGGCGGCCAATCCGAAGCGCTCAAGGCCGCCGCATACACCGAGGCCCATGCGCAACTTTCGAGCCCGACCGGGATCGTGGCGGCGACGCCGGCCAACGCCCTGCTCGCCTCCGGCAAAACCGGCAATCTGAGCGCCGGCCACGACATCAACTTCGCGGCCCAAGGCAATAAATTCCATGCGGTGGCAGCAGGCATCGGCCTATTCACTTATGGCAAGGCGACCAACGCTGAAAAACCAAACAAGGAACTCGGTATTCGTTTGCACGCGGCCAGCGGCAAGGTCAGCGCTCAAAGCCAGTCGGACGAAACGAAGCTCACTGCCGACAAAGCGGTGACCGTGACCAGTGTGGGGAAAAGCATCACTGCCAGCGCCAAGCAATATCTTGCGCTGACCTCCCAAGGTGCTAGCCTGAAGATGGAGGGTGGCAATATTATGCTTCACGGCCCGGGTACGATCACCTTTAAAGCAAGCGCCAAGGAGCTGACCGGGCCATCAAGTTCGTCCAGCAAGTTGAAGTTGCCGGCCGTCGGCAAGCTGGCTGAATGCTCATCAGCACAGTCGGATGCCGCCACGGGGGGCGCAAGTGCAATCTAAGCTCGCTCAGCTACGTGCGAGCATCGATCCTGTTACACCGCTGTTTGTGCTGGTCGATCCGATGGTTGGCGAGCCCCTGCCCGGCATCAGCACCTCCGCGCCTGGATCAGACGCGACTGATCAACGCATGCAAGGTTGGGGGCGCGACATCGTCCCGGTGGAGCTTGCCAAGAGCATTGCGCTGCCCGCGCATCAACATCCTTACCTGATTCAACTGCTGGGACCGGACGACCCGCTGCTGGAGGTCACACTCGCCATCGCAGAAGAAGAGCGCCTCGCGTCGCAGTCTGGCGGACTCGATGGAACAGGCCGCTCAGCCCATCGCATCGGCGGCTGGCTGCAAAGCAGCATGCGCTGGCCGGAGCTCGGAGCGCTTGTTGCGGCAATGTGCCGAGTCAACACCGATGCGAACACCAAGGCGACTTACTTGCGCCTGGGCGATCGCCGGGTGCTTGATCTCTTATGCCACGTCGCCGGCCAAAGCCGTGTCGCCGTGCAATTCTGTCGCCTTCAGAGCTGGACCTATTTGAAAGCGGATGGCGATCTGTGCCTGCTGCAATCGCCTGGCGAGCATCGCGAGCGACTACGCCTGGACGAGACTGAATGGCAAAGGATGCTTGGCGGCGAAATGCTGCATCGAGCGATCGCCCATTACCTAGGGGAGACGACCTTTACCGATGCCATGATAGCGCCGCCGACCTACTCCTCCGCCGAAACGGCGCGCCGCCTCGCCGCAGACGCGGCGCTCCGATGGCCGCATCGTTTCAAGAGCGACGTCGATGACACCGTATGGGGTGCGCTGGCGATGTGGCGGCCATCGATGGCGAAGCTGCGGGCGATCCGAGAACTGCTGGACGACCCAGGTTCGGAAAGCGAGCCTGCCGAGCCGGTGAGCTTTTTGCACCGCGACCTCATCACATTAATACAACAGGCGGAGAAAACCGCCCGATTTGATTGAACTAAGGATTTAGATACACATGGCCACGACTACCGGTTGCGACGTATGCAAAAAAAGCTCGCTCTCGCTGCTGCTGCTACGCCCTAGCCCCATCTCCAAAAGCCCTCTGCTACTCGCCCCTGGCTCGCAGAGCGTTGCCGCCGAACCGGCGTCTGTCGCCGGCCTGTTGCCCTCTCGCCTGCCAACCGAGGCCCGCTTTGGACTGCGCCTGCTGCGCGCGGGCTATGTGCACGTCTACATTCCCAACCCTCCACCCCGAATGACGCACTGGCGGGTCTACCGGGTGACCGAGCAGGCCGATATCCTCCCGCAGGAACATGCGTTGTTTGACCAGCCGAGCGAGCCCTTCGCCTGCGAGCGACCAGTCCACATCGCGACAGGCATGAAGGTACTGAGCATCCCTCAAGCTGACAAGATCGCTGAGATCTGGATCGCATACAGCGCCAACCTTTGGAACGACACGTTGCGCAAGAAAAACGGTGGTGACGCAAAAGTGATGCAGCAGGTCTCCCTGAGGGCGAACGGACCGAACACTTTCACTCCGACCGCGCAAAAACTCAAGGCCCAAGTGCTGGAGTGCGCGTTGACCTCTTACATTATGGACGGCTCAGCGGAGCAAGACTTTGCGTTTAATAGCGTGGCGAGAAGCGTCGATGAGTTGGCGGGTGGATTGACGGCCGCTGCTGCGAAGCATGCGAAGACTGCCGGTAAAGAATTGGCGGTGGTTTTGCGCGACCCCATTGGCATTACTGCCGAACTGAACGCCCTTCGGGTCCGTCGCAACGAGCCTGTCAAACGGGAATTTGCGAAACCCGAAATCGCACATCCTATTAATAGTTCCAATGTAGTTCTAGGTCTGAAGAAATCTCAAGTTGATGCTGCAGACGCCGAAAGTTTTGAGGAAGTTACGCCGTTAACCACCATGCGGGCCTTCAAGAATCAAAAGTGGCCGGATGGAACCACTGGCCGGGTGCTCACGACTGCCGAAGCGAATGCGCTGCTTACAGAACCAGGCTTTCGGTTAGCCCCATTTATGCGCAAAGCCATCCTTGATAAAGAGCAAGTTGTGTGGCTTTTTTATCCTAACCATGCGAACCGGCTCCGGGAGTGGACTGAGAAAAAAGCAGCGAAAGGCTGGTCAAAATTTTCGAAATACGTTGACGAAGAGGCGCGATCGAACTGGGTAAACAACTTCAACCAGCGGATGAAAGTCGAGCACTACGATCCACTTCGAAAAATGGAAGAGGACTGGTTCTCGGCCGCTGAAGACGCACAAACGCTGATGTACTTTGCTCGTCATTTCGATCCCCAATCCGAAGTGTCCGCTTCGAATCCTGGCCTCGACAGCGTGATTTACGCCCATGAAAACCATTTGATTCATACGCCTGCACCAATGACCGCCGGTTCGGTAACCGAGCGTTATGTCGCAATGCTCGATCGACCCATTACAGAAGCGGATGCTTCGGCCGTACGGGCTACTATCGGTAATAAGGAAAATTTGGTAGTGGCTGCGCTTGCCCAATTAAATGGCGATCCTGGTGGTGACGGCATGCGCGACAAAACGTTCGATATGCTGAAGGGATATAGCGAACTTGTAAGATCAGACCGCGTCATGCAATCGCACGGCTGGATCGGTCACGCGTTGGCGCTATACAGCGTTGGACAAATTACAGCGTTGACGGGAGCGGCGATGTCGATAGCTTCTACTCACCCTATCGCAGCAAAGGCCCTCGAAAAATTACAGACGTTGATGAAATTCCAGAAATTGTTGGAATACGCCGTGGAAGGCGCACTTAAGGGTGATGCGCCGAAGCTGCCCGTTTTGATCAGGATGAACGTCAGTCCTGACGAGGCACTCGCGATTATGGCAGCCCGCCAAGGTCAGAATGTGGGTATAACGAAAACCAGAATCGAAGAGCATCGAACTGCTGGCAAGATGGTGACCTTGACTCTGCTTACCGATACAGAGGCAATCAAGGCTTTCGGGGGTGACGTTCCTTCAATGACAACATCCTCCGCCAATGGCAAGGTAAAAATGGGAACCGGCGGCACCAATGCAGCAACAAAATCAGCGATGGGAAAAGCCCCGATTCTTTCCAAACAAGCCTTTCTAGATTTATATCAGCGTCAAGCGAGCATGGCAGGGAAAGCCTCGAACATGATCCGTAACGCCATTCCCGCGATGAACAGAACAGCCACCGGGGCCAATCTATTGGAATTATCAAAAAGCTTAGACGGAAGACTAGCTCTTGGAAGCATGGTGATCCAGACTATAGGCATGTGGTATGGGATGGCGGCGTTAAGTAAGGCAGACACCGACAGCGCGAGGCTAGACGCGACGTATGGACTACTGGATAGTATAGTGGGCTTTAGTGGTGGCGCACTGCAGATGTTCGGGGCATACGGACAGATTTACCTGACGCGCAAAGTTGGGACCCACGCAGCCGAAGCGGCAATTGAGAAAAGCATGGGACTCGGAGCCATGCGATTTCTTGGAGGAGTAACCGGCATCGCCGGAGGGTATATCAATATGGTCGCCTCGTATAAGAAGCGAAATGATCAAGCAGACGCAGGCAATACCACCGCTAGCCGGCTCTACCTGCTGTCGGCAGGCGCCTCTTTCGGGACAATGGTCTCTGCCAGCGTCATATCCACGGGCTATGTCGCAAGCAGCCTTTCGGCACGAGCTATAGGCGGCGCCGTCGTCCGAACGGTTGGGGTTCGCTTAGGCGCCAATGCCGTCTTGGCGACCGTAGGCGGAGTGGCATTAACCGCATCTGGCGTCGGATTGGTTTTGCTCGGTGCAAGTGTGGCTTTTCAGGTCGGCGCGATTATCCTCACACCCACCGACCTACAAGTTTGGCTAGCCCGAAGCTATTTTGGATTAGATGGCGGCATCATTTTCAGTGGAAAACGAGATGACATGTTTCCCAAGGGAGATTGGCCAGCCGAGAAAGCGGCGCTCGAAAAAGTCATCGAACAGTCACGGATAGAGGCGGAAAAACAAAAATCTTGACAGTAAGACCCACCGTCTAAAAATAGCAAGGAAAATATTTTGAGTTCTTCAACTTCCAAAAATAAATTATCAGGCGTGGTAACGACCTACAAAAAGGGCACTCAAGCATCCACCTCTGCAATCGCACTTAACCTCATAAAGAAGGAATTCCCTGATTCAATTGAATACAAGGGGAGCGCCGATGGAAGTAGAGGAATGGTAGCTTTCTTCGGTTCATTGCTCTTAGTGGGGGTAGGTTGTGCAGATTTCATGTTTATTGACGGGCTGATTAAGAGATTTTCTTGGTTTGACTTTATCGTGACGTTTGCCATATTGGCAATTGGCAATACGATTGCGTTTTTTGTTTTCTTAAAGGCATTACGTACCGAATTTTTTCGCCCTATTGACGAGCCAATAATCTTTGATCGAAAAAACAGAAAAATTTACAGAATCTTGAGTGAGACTAAACCCGGATGGAGAGGATTGTTGGCATCGTGGCCACTCAAAGTAGTAATGCATGATTGGGATCTAGTGAAGGCAGAGCACCACGTGGCCTTCAATGCAGACGGCTCCACACTAAATCGTATGCATGCGCTAGTTTTCAGCGTTCAGAAGAGTGACAGTGATCAAACTATTATCGACAGCTTTATGTTAGGCAATAGTATCTATCATGGTGAGCAGACTGTTCCGGCGGTGTATGAACACGTGCGTAGATTTATGGAAGAAGGCGGTCCGCGCTTGCCACCAGGAGAAATGATCAGAAATATTGAAAAGCCAGCCAGCTTTCTCCAATCTATGGCGCGGTCTGGGCCATACGGTGAAAACTTCAAAAAATGGTGGAAGAACGCGAGATTCTTAACCATTCTTTGGCTATTTTTTTTTCCAATTACAATCCCTATATTTACACTGCTGGGCATATTTTCGTGGCTCAGCTACTCGACATCAACCTCAATAAGTTGGCCCGCTGAAGTGCTTACGGCGATAGGACCTGAGCTAAACGAGAGTAATAATCATGACTATAGTCTCAACTGATAAAACTTTGGGCAGCGCTGATCAGTTAGCTCGTTTATCATGATCCTCGCAGTTGTAATGTTCTTAGGTGCAGGCTTCTTGTTGCGAAAATCAGATTTCCTGTGTGGCGCTTTTAAGCGACGCCATCCTCCGAAGTAGCATGGGTTTTGGCAGTAACTGTCGCTATGAGTTGGAAGATTTTATTTCTTCCACACGGAACATCGACAAGGTGGCGGCAGCATTAGGGCTCGCGTTACCCATACAAATGGACATTAAATTGACGAAAAAATCCGAGAAGCTAGCTAAGCCGCCCCCCAATTGGAGATTATTATCTCTACGAAGCGGCCCTATGACGAAACTTTGAAGAAGTGTCGCAAAGACGCACGGTTTAGCCTATTTAAGGGATTTCGAGTCCTGAGCCCCAAGAACACGGGCATATTTCGTCCGATAGAATAAATTGAGGCACTGCCCGCTTGGATAGCACTTCAAGCGCGCCATAGTGCCAAGAGACCGAGGCACCGTGCCTGTCGCTGTCAAAGGTCATTTCAACTTTCGGATCACATCCGGATAGTCGGCCAGTACTGTGCTCTCCGGCACCACATCCGCATAACGCTCACTCTCTTCCCAATAACTCCGGCAAGTCGTACAACGGTAAAGACGCGAGTGTAGCTCTAAATTGGTGGCTAACTGCGGAGGCCGGCCGCCCGACTCCCACAGATGCCGGCACGCGGCACAACCTTTAGTTTGCCAAGTCAATATGCTCATTGATGAGTATCGGGCCATATCCTCGGAAGGTTGAAGACCACCATCACTGTCCCCTCACTGTACGCTTAATCCAGTTCATACCCCGGTCGTACAACCTCTCAGCCCCGTCCTCGATATCACCAATTTTTTTAGCCCCAGCAGCGGCCGCATCTCTACCGGCCTTGGTTGTGGCGTTATAGGCGCCCTCCACCGCGTCGGATGCCTCCTGCGCTTTCCGTCGCGCATAGGCCGCAGCCTCTTGCGCCTGGTGCTGGGCGGCCTCGGCAGCGTCATTAGCCGCCTTCGCGGTGGCGTCATACGCCCGCTTGGCCGCTGCTGCCGCCTCATCGGCTTTTTGCCGCGCATAGTCGGCCGCTTCCCGCGCTTTGCGCTGAGTGTAGGCCGCCGCCTCCTCGGCTTTACGTTTGGTGTACGCCGCTGCCTCTTCGGCCTTGCGCTGCGCCGCTTCGGCGGTGTCCTTGGCGGCCTTGGTAGTGGCGTCGACCGCTTCTCCGACCTGCTGTTTGCCGGAGTCGTAGGCATCCCCGACGGTTTTGCTCACGGCATCGCTCTTGGCAACAACCCAATTACCCCATTCGGTCCAGACACTGACGTTCGATTCCCAGACCCCGCGTGGTTTGAAGTAGCTGAACGGCTCGATATTGCCGATGAAGTCGACCTTCGAGTCATGGATGAACGTGGAGACGAAGTTCACCACGCCGTTGTTCGCCGGCTTATCCCAAGCGGACAATTGCCAGTCTTCGGGTTTAATATACTGCGCATAGCTATTGACGGCACTACCGCCAATCCGCAGCCATTCACCGGTTTTAGCCACTTCGCGGTAGCGGTCCACTTCCCATGCCATTCCTTTTGGGCCCAACGATTTAAACGTACTCGCCGCACGGCTGCGAGCGCCCGGCGTTTCGATACCTCGGCGATGTATGGTTCCACTGGCGCTGTAGAACACCTCGAGGTGGCGTTTCATCTGGTTTTCTACTGTCCCACTCATGGCGCCGCAGGCTGCAATATAGTCGCGATATGCAGCCTCCGTGGTTTCCAGACATTCAAACCGCTCAGTGAAGAGCATGTACGTCTTGGCCTCGATCTCCTTATAACTTTTCATGCGGACGCCGTTAAAGACGGCCTCGCGCATCATGTCGCGCATCGGAATTCGAGCGTAATTATTCTTGATGCCTTGGTCGTCCGCAGCATAACCGCCGCCGACATCGGAGTGGACGCCCGGATAAACGTTCTCCACCCACTCGCCGGCCAGCTTCCCATTTTTCCTGATCAGATCCACCGGGAATGCGACGCGCACCTCGTGCGCCGCTATATAGTGAACACAACGTTCTATCAACGGCGAAACGACCAGTTCACGATCACGGAAAGGTAGCTGGACATTGTGCGCAGGAAGTCCGAAAGACGCGACGGTGTCGAAAATGCCGAGGAAGCTGGGGCGCATCGGATAATTTTCGAGCAACAGATCATTGCCGCTTTTCTTGCAGTTCGTGATGATGCGATGGGAAAACGCCCTGGCTAGCGCCGCGCCGCGCGAGAAACCAAAGAAGGACATGTCGATCATTTTGATCAGACGGTGTTTTGCCAGGGCTTCGTGGACCTGCGCCATGCCCTTGGCGCTAGCGGCAGCGGCGTATTTTTCCACCTCAAGGCCTTGCGCTTTCGCCTGCACAAGAAGCGCATCGAACATGCGTTGGTTGACTGCGTCCTCACCCTGCCGAAGCCTGCGCTCGCCACCACCACCAAAGCCTAATCCTTCGATGTGATCTTCGATCCACACCCCGGCGGAATCCAGCCAATTACCAGCCGTGCCGTTGAATTTCGTACCCACGCCGGAGATGTAGACCGGATATACGTTGTCTTGCTGGCGCATGGCCATCAACAGACGTCCGACATTGCTCCATTTCTTGTCCGCGTTATCGGCCTCGCGATTGTTGCCGGTGCCATCAAAGAACAGGCTGATATGCACAACATCGCGACAGTCCTGGAATGGACCTGCCGGTTCATCGGGAACATCGCGGGAAGCAGCCGCTACCGCAGGTATCGCTTCATTTCCCATGCCGATCGTCCATTTTTGCGGCTACCTTTTCACCCCGCGCGGTTGCGCGGGGGAAGTGGGCCGAGGTTACGAGCTCAACTGTGTCGTCAGGATAAATGTGAACAGAGATAAACTTCGCACCGGGTACGATTTCGCTCTGGGTCAGCGCTAAAGCGTTCTTGTTATGAACCGTTTCGCCGTTGCGAGGCGTTCCTTTCGGTCCATCAAGCTTCCACGTGACGACTTTGGGGCCCAGCGTCAACGCAAAGCCGGTTGTCGTGCTTTTGCCGGTCTCTGGATAGGCGCCAGACACCTCGTAGCCGACACCGTCCACGTTCACCGCGAAAATCGGTCGGTCCAGGTAGTTGAACAACACCAAATCCAGTACGACACGCATATCTTTAGCCTCACAAGCGTTAAGTAAAAGAAAACCGCAAGCGGCAAGCATGATCTTGCGCCGCTTTGCTCCAGTAACCTTCGCCATTTTTGTTTTCAACATATTCCAATCCATTATTCAATGGGGGATCGAGATCAGTGGTCGATGCGCACCGACTATTCAGGCATCAGACTCATTGCGGCGGAGAACCGCATTTCGCCGCTTTTCACCCGAGCCAACAGCGCTAACAGGTCTTTATCTTCCCGCAGCCGAGAGCCATAGATCAGCGACACGCAAACGTAATTCACCAAATCTTGCATGGTCTCCAGACCAATTTCCCGCGCGCCTGTCAAAGCCTTCGCCACATAGGAATAGTGGTCTTTCGGCGGAATGTCGTTCAATAAGAATGGCTGGTTCAAGTCGACATAAAACAGCACGTGGTCGGGCAAGCTGGCCTCAACCAAGTCATCTACTTGTCCTTGCCCGAGCATCAATGGTTTTGTCAGGCGAACCGTGGGCGCCTCGCCACCGATTTCGACGGAATGCTGGGTGCCGTCGCGGTCCCAATACCACCAACCAGACAAGCCGCCGAACAACATCTTGCGCTGCTCCTCATCAAGCACCGGGCCTGGTACATGCAAGGTGGCATCGTCCTTTTGGCCGATCAGCGTGCCGAGGATGGCCGGGTCCCAGAAGGCGAAGAACATTTCGGTGCCGTCGGGCAGGCGGATCTCGGCAAACTGCTTTAACTGCTCGAAAAGCACGTCAAACGGCAACCGGCTGGCGATCACGGTCACACAAGGCTGACGCTTGGCTGTGTGGCCGATCCACTCCCAGGCACCGCCGCCTCGCGCAGGACTGGGCAGCGCGACCAGATGGGGCGACTTTTCCGCCAACGGACTGCCCTGCGTGGCGCCCAGCAGGCATTTCACCTCACCGCCGGCTGCCGTCAGCGCACCCGGCAAGTCACTATTCTGCGCGCTGTCAGCGATGGCGTACCAATTCCACTGGGGATGATTTGAAGCCACTGTGGCGAGCGCATCGACATGCTGATACTTTTCCATACTTACACCCACTTATTTATAAAGGCCGTGCGCTGCTTTGCGCGCTTGGCCAGACATTCGATGCACAGCTCCTGTGGCGGCGGCGCGGGCGCCGGCTTGGCAACGCTGTCACCCTCGCCCGCAGAAACGTTCTTCTTTCCGACGCCGAACACTAATAATAGACAACCGGCCGCGCCCAATAGCACGCGCCGGGTAAGCCGTTTAGATGCCTGGATCATGCCTACGACCCCTTGTTAATGAACGCGGTACGCTGCGCGGCCCGCTTGGCAAGACATTCCACGCACACGGATTGCGGCAAAATCGGCAACTTATAGTTGACCTCCTGACCGCCGGAGAAACTCTTCTTCGCCGCGTGAATCGTGATCTTGCCCGGGCACTGGATCGTGATGTTGCCGCCAGTGATGGTGATATTCGCCCCGCCCGCCGTCGACAGGCTGATGCTCTTGGCCGCCGCCCAGTCGATGTGCGCGTTGGCGCTGACGATGTTGACGTCGTCGCGCGCCTGCACGTTGAGCACGTCGCCCTGCGCCTGCAGATCGATCGCATCCTTGGCCGCGATCAGTTGCAGCCCCATGTTGTTCTCGCCGGCCTTGACGGCCCCGCCCAGCATGCCGATGGCCTGGCCGCTGTGCACGCGCATCTGGCCGCCGGTGACGAACTGCGTGTCCTGCCCGCTCATCAAGGTGATGGTCTCGCCGTTGGCCATTTGCAAATTCTGGCCGGCCAGAACGCCCAGCCCGGCCTTGGCGGCGATGGCGATGATGGCGCCGCTCGTGTGCGGCAGCTTGTCGTCGGCCGGCGCGATCGGCTTGTCCGGCGCGTCGGCCTGGGCCGCCTCGATGCTCTCCTGGCTCAACATGCCCGAGGCGGCGGTCAGCATCGCCTTCAATGGCGCGGCCTTCTCGTCGAGCTTGCTGGTGTCGGCCTTGGCCGCGCCCAGATGGCTGGCGTACGCCACCGTCTCGTGCGTCTTTGCCGCGCCGCTGAAGGTTTCACCCAGCTTCACGGCCTGCTTGAGCAACGCCATGCCGGCGACGTTGTCGCCGGCCGGCTCGCGCGCGTCGGCCGCGTGCGTGATCTTGTAGCTCGACACCAACAAGCCGGCGCCGGCGCGCACCGCGCCGTAGCCGTCGGTGCGCAACTCGGCGCCCGTGCCGCGCAGGCTGCCGCGATAGTTGTCGGCCGAATGGATCAGGTGGCCCAGATTCAATTCGCTGGCCGCGTGGCTGCTCTTGAGCTGGATGCGCCCCTGGTTGTCGGTGTCGTCGAACAGTAGCTGGTTGTAGCCGGCGCCGCCGAATTCCTTGCTGCGAATACCCCATTGCGCGGCGCTGTTGCGGTGGCCGGCGGTGTCGGCGGCGGCGCCGTGCCACAGCGGGCTGTTGCCGCCGGCGACGTTGCCCTGCCCCGAGACGCCATGGTCGTGCGCCGACTGGAACACGGCGGTGTCACTGTCGCGGTCGCTCTTGCCGCCCGGCGTGGGCGCTTGGCCGCCCTCGCCCTGCCCGTTGTAGAGCGCGCCGACGATGATGGGCCGGTCGATGTCGTTTTCGAGGAATTGCACCAGCACTTCCTGGCCGATGCGCGGCAGGAACTGGCTGCCCATGCCGCCGCCGGCCGAACGCTGCGCCACGCGCACCCAGCAGGTGGCGCTGGCGTCCTGCTGCCAGTGGTAGCGGATGCGTACCCGGCCCAGCTTGTCGCAATAGATCTCGTCGGCGCCGTTGGCGCTGCTGCCGCCGTCGACGCCGACGACGATGGCGCTCTGGCTGCCGTGCGCGGTCGGTTTCGGGTGGTGGCGCAAGCCGTTCTCGCCCACCACAGGACGCCATGGCGTGTCGGCGGCGATCGCCTCGAAGTGGTTGGCGTAGCCGCTGTCGCTGGCCTGCGCGATGACGGCGGCAAAGTTCTCCGGCTGCTCGCGCAGCGATTCTTCCAGCAATTCCGGTATCGGCCCGAACAATTCCTCCAGGCCCTGTTTGGCCGGCGTCGGCAGATTGTTCACGCCCACGCTGACCACGCGCAACACCACGTAGGCCGCCTCGGCTTCGCCGCCGGCCAGCGGGCCTTGCGTCAACGTGAAGCGAGTGCCGGGGCGCAATGTGCGCACCGTCGAGCGCGCGTCCCACAGGTGACGGCGCGCTTCGTTGGCCTCCATTTGCAGCAGAGCGTAGCGCTGCGCCTGCGCGCCGTCGGCGAAGAAATACTGGCCGGGCGTGTCATAGCTTTCCAGCATTGGCGCGTTGGCGCCGCCGATCGGCTGATTCGTTGGCACGCTGGCGCTGACGGCGCTCTTGGCCTTGTAGTCGTAGCTCAGAACGGTGCTGAGCGCGGCGCGCAGGCTGCGGTGGGCGCGCAGCGCCTGGATGGTGTCAAACGATTCACCGACGCGCGCGCCATGGAAGCGGATGCCGCCGCCGGCCGCGCTGCTGGCGTCCTCGGGCGTGGCGCTGGTTTCGACGCTATTGGCGAACAGCACCATGCCGTGGCCCTCGCCGGTTTCCTCGAAGCGCCAGGCCAGGCCTTCTTCGGTCAGCAGCCGGGTGATGAAGTCGAAATCGGATTCGCGGTACTGGCAGCAATAACTGCGCGCGCCGGCGGCGGCCATGAACGGCGCCGTCTCGTCGCTCCAGCGCCACACCGCCAGCGGCGCGTGCTCCTGGAACACCGCCTCAACGATCTCGATGACGGTTTTGTCTTGCCATACGCGGCTGTTGCGCACCTGGCTCAGGCGCCACAACCACGGCGTCAGGCGCAGGCGGTAGCGCGCCAGGCCGCCGAAGCTGCCCAGCATCGCCGCCTCGCTGACCAGGCCACTAAAGCGGGCGCGGGTGCCGTCGGCCAGGCTGGTTTCCAGAGTGGCCGGCTTGCCCAGCAAGGGCGCCAGGTCGATGTGGGCGTCGGTCGACAGCGCGATGATGTCGCGCGCGCCAATCGCCTGCAAGCCCTCGTCGGCGGCGAAAGCCTCGACCATCAGGTTCGGGCCGTCGTCGCCGAAGCTGAGCGCGTACAGCCGGGTGGCGCTGGTGAATTCCGCCAGCGCGCCGACAACCTGATCCACCAACGAAAAGCTCATCGCGCCACCTTGCAGTCGCCGGTTTTGGTACGGCCTTCGCAAATGCGCGCGCGGCATTCTGCAGCCTTGGTCTTGCCGAACTTTTTGCACTGGGCCAGCTGTTCTTTCACGCTGAGCTTGGGCTTCTTGGGCGCTTCGGCCTTCTCGGCGGCCTGTGCGTGCGCGACCAGTGCCGACAGCAGGGCGATATCGCTTTCCTGTTCGGGCGTGGTGGCCGGTTCGGCCGGGGCCTTCTTGGCTTCCTTGGGCGCCGGCTTAGGCTTGGGCTTGGGCACCGGCTTGGCCGCGCTTTTCGCTGGCGCCGGGGATGCGCCCGACGGCGTCTCCAGCGCTTTGCTGAGCACATCGTGGCCCGGCTTGGCGGCCGGCTGTCCACCGGCGTTGAGCATTTCGCTCAGGCTTTCCTGCTTCACGGGCGCCTGCTGGGCGGCTTTTTCGTCGTTGATGACGGCCGCCGGCGCGGCGGACGCCAACACTTCGTCGGCCGACACCTCGGCGGCGGCGGCCGGCGCGGGCGCGGCTGCGGATGCTGGCGCTGGCGCTGGCGGCTGATCCTTGCTGGCCGCCGCGACCGACGTCATCACTTCGTTGTTCGCGGTCTCGCGCGTCACCCATATGCCCATGCCTACCGCCGCCGCCAGCAAGGCGACGCCCAATCCCACCACCACCGGGCGCGTGCGACCGCGCTTGGCGGCCGGCTTGGCTGCGCCACCGCCGGACTCAAGCGTGGATAATATGCGGTTGCGGTCCGCCTCTTCCTGCTGCGCCGGGGTCAACAAACTCGGCCGCGAGGACTTGGGACTCTCATCTTTTCGTTGCAAAATACGAACTCCTGTCAGTTATTGCAATACTTTACTATATTCAACAGCGATGCGACGCATGTTAGAACGTTAACTGAACGCGCACTCAACCTGCGCACAATTGAACGGAATAGTCATCCCATTATCAGACTAGTAAGATATACTCTCAAGCAATAATTAATCTAGCGGTAAAGAAAGTTTATAAAAGTGGCCGCCGCAAGGCGCCGATGAACGTTGTCCGGGTTGAGGTAGTCGTGTTTTTACTGGCGGTGGTGCTCTATTTTCTGCTGGCTTGCCTGATCAGCTGGCTGGTGCTGTTCCCGGCCGGCCGTGCCTACGTGTTGCAGCGCGCGGCGCAAGCCGAATCCGCGCTGCACCGGCGCTTTGCCGGCATCAAGCGTCGGCAGACGGCCGGCGCCGAGGTGTTGCTGCAGTCGGGCGCCGCCTCGGCGCAGGGCGTGGCCGCGTTCGCCAAGCGCCACTACCTGCTGTGTTTGGCAGGACTCTTGCTGCTCAGCCTGCCGCCGACCCTGGCCTTCCTGGTAAGCGGCAAGAATATGCTGGGCGGCTACGACGTCTCGACGCGCGAGGTCAACACACAGGTGGCGGAATTGTTGCAGGGCGAGGAACTGGTGCCGCCGGTGGCGCTGCCGCCGACCGTGTTCGCCACGGCCGAAATCGAGCGCGAGCGTCCGATGCTGGTCTCGGCCAGCCGCAACTGGTCGCTGATGAATCAAGAGTACACGCAACGTTTGTTAACAGTATTTAAGATAATGAAAGAGCAACACGGTTATGATATGGCGATTCTGGAGGGCTACCGCAGTCCCGAGCGTCAGAACATGCTGGCTGGGATGGGCAGCAATGTCACCAACGCGGCCGCCTTCCAGAGCTGGCACCAGTATGGCCTTGCTGCCGACTGCGCCTTCCTGCGCGACGGCAAGCTGGTGATCTCGGAGAAGGATCCGTGGGCCATGCGCGGATACGAACTGTACGGCCAAGTGGCCGAGTCGGTCGGCCTGACCTGGGGCGGCCGCTGGAAGATGATGGATTTCGGGCACACCGAGTTGCGCGTGCCCGGCGTAATGAAACGAAAAGGTTAAGGAGACGACATGGCTGGTCCGGTGATACGGTTGGGAGACAAGACGTCGCACGGCGGCGTGGTGGTGAGCGCGTCGATGTTGAGCGACAGCGGCGGCATTCCGATCGCCCGCGTCGGCGACATGGTGGTGTGCCCGATTCCCGGACACACGCCGGGCGTGATCGTCAGCGGCGACTCGACCATGATCGTCGACGGCATGCCGGTCGCCCGCGACGGCGACAAAACCAGTTGCGGCGCCAGCCTGATCGCCAGCCAGCAGGCAACCAAGGACCAGGTCTAGACGCATGCACAGTATTCACATGGACGGGCGCCGCTGATGCGCCCCTGGCTCAGTCGTAGCCTGATCGTCGCCGCCACCTTCGCCGCCTGCTGGCTGGGTGCGGTATGGTACTGGCGCGAGACGCGCCGCATGCCCGGCACCGACGATCTGGTGATCTATCTGCTGCTGTTGCCACTGCTGCTGTTGCTGCTGGTGTGGGGCGGGCGCAAGCTATTGGCCGCCGGCACCAGTGCGGCCGCCGCATCCGCCGCCGCTGCGGCCAGCGCCGCCGACGCCGCCGCGCAAAGCGCCCCGGCCGCGCTCCCGGTCGCCGCGCTGACGGTGCTGGCCGGCGCGCTGCGCATGCCCCATGGCGACAGCGCCGCCCGGCTGGCCGACGCGCTGTTGTCGCGCAAGGCCAACCTCGCCCTCGACCCGGAACTGGTCGACGAGAGCGGCTACCCCATCCTCAGCGGCCGGATCGACGACGTCGATGTCGCCGCCCAGCAAGAGGAAATGGCCGACTGGCTGCGCGCCCACCATCCGGAACTCGACTTCGTCGACGAGCAATGGCGCGCGCTGGCGCTCGGCAGCGTCGTGGCCGCCGACCTGGCCGCCGAACTGGGCCCGCATCCGGCCCTGCCCGCCTACCTGGACGCCGTCGCCGACGGCAAACCGTTGCCGCCGCTGCCGGCGCTGCACGTGGTCACCCTGCTGCCGTCCGAATGGACGGACACCCAGCGTGCCGCCGCGTCCGGGTGGCTGCGGCACATCGTCGCCCGCCACGGCTGGCCGCAAGCCCGCCTGGCGCCGCCGCTGGTGGCCGCGCACGCCCAGCCGGCGCTGCAGCTGATCCGCCAATTGGCAATCCAGGCGCGGCAGGAGGAGCAACCGTTGCTGTGCCTGGTGATGGCGTGCGGCTCGCGCATCGGCGCGGCCAGCGTGCAGGACTGGGCAGACAATTTCATGCTGTTCGACAGCAACCATCCGCAGGGACGCATCCCCGGCGAAGGCGCGGCCGGCCTGCTGCTGGCCGACGCCGCCCAAGGCGCCCTGTTCGACGCCGCCGACGCCGCGTTGTTATATCCCGCCAGCAGCGCGCTGCGCGCCGCCTCGGCCGACACCAAGCCGCGCGGTGACACCAACCTGCTGGCCGAGTTGGCGACGCAGGCGATCGCCACCGCCGGCGTCAACCCCGCCGACATCGGCGTGCTGGCCGCCGACAGCGACCAGCGCGTCGGCCGCATGACCGAATTGCTGGGCATGGCCAGCGCCACCCTGCCCGAGCTCGACCTGGGCAGTCAGGTGCTGTCGGTCGGCGCGGCCTGCGGCGACGCCGGCAGCGTCTCGATCATTGCCGCGCTGGTGCTGGCGCAGCAGCAGGTGCGCGACGGCAAAGGCCCGGCGCTGTGCGTGACCAATCTCGATCCATTCCACCGCGGCGCCGTGCTGCTGGCGCCGCAAGCAGATACGGCCGCCGCGCCGGAAACAGCCACGGCATGAACCATTTCACTCAACCCAAGTACGCCTTAGCCCCTTTAGCCCCACTATGATGCAACGATTCTGGCTCTTTCTCACCGCTCGTTTCAGCCTGGCCGTGATCGGCTTCGCGGCCTTTGCCGCCGCGCTGCTGATCGCCGCCGCCGTCTTCGAGATTTCCTTTAAATGGGTATTGATCGTGCTGTTGGGCGCGCTGCTGCTATACGGCGCCGTCTGGCTGTTCAAGCGCTATCGCCGCCAGCGCTCCGGCGCCGCCTTTGGCGGCATGCTCGAGCAGCAGACCGGCGCCCCCAAGGCCGATGCCGCCCAGCGCGAAGAAAACGAGGCGCTGCGCAAGCGCATGCTCGACGCCATCGGCACCATCAAAACCTCCAAGCTGGGCCAGCTCTCGGGCGACGCCGCGTTGTACGAGCTGCCTTGGTACATGGTGATCGGCAACCCGGCCGCCGGCAAGAGCACGGCGATCGCCAGCTCGGGCCTGCAGTTCCCCTTCGCCGACAGCAAGATCGTCCAGGGCGTGGGCGGCACCCGTAACTGCGACTGGTTCTTCACCACCGACGGCATCCTGCTCGACACCGCCGGCCGCTACTCGGTCGGCGAAGAGGACCGTGGCGAATGGCTCGGCTTCCTCGGGCTGCTGAAGAAATACCGCAAGCGCGCGCCGATCAACGGCATCATCATCGCCGTCAGCGTTGCCGAGCTGACCGGCAGCCGTCCCGAGTTCGCCATCAACCTGGCCAAGAACCTGCGCCAGCGCGTGCAGGAGCTGACCGAAAAGCTGGAAGTGCACGCCCCGGTCTACGTGGTGTTTACCAAGGCCGACCTGATCACCGGCTTCAACGAGTTCTTCCAGGACGCCGAACGCGGCGAGCGCGACAAAGTCTGGGGCGCCACTCTGCCGTACAGCCAGACCAGTTCCAAGCAGGACGTGCTGGAACAGTTCGACCAGCGCTTCGACGAACTGTACGACGGCCTCAAGGACCTGAGCCTGGCCAACATGGCCTTGCAGTGGCGCGAGCGCATGCCGCCGGGCGTATTCACCTTCCCGCTGGAATTCAGCTCGATCAAGGGGCCGCTGCGCACCTTCATCGCCACCCTGTTCGAGGAAAACCCGTTCCAGTTCAAGCCGGTGTTCCGCGGCTTCTACTTCACCAGCGCGCTGCAAGAGGGCGAATCGGTTTCGGCCTCGTCCGAGCGCGTCGCCCACCGTTTCGATTTGCAGATGCTGCCGGCGGCCCAGTCCGAGGTGCACGACCAGCACGGCTACTTCCTGCTCAACCTGTTCCGCAAGGTGATCTTCGCCGACAAGGACCTGGTGGCGCAGTACGCCAGCCCGGCCAAGACGCGCATGCGCTACGCCACCTTCTTTGGCGCCATGGCGCTGGTCGGCCTGGCGCTGGGCGGCTGGAGCTGGTCCTACCTGGCCAACCGCCAGCTGGTCAACAACGTCCAGGCCGATCTGGCGCAGGCCGTCAAGGTGCAGGAAAAACGCCTGGACCTGGCCTCGCGCTTCGAGGCGCTGGAAATCCTGCAAGACCGCATCGAGCAACTCGAGTCGTATCGTACCGACCGTCCGCTGTCGCTGGGCTTCGGCCTGTACCAGGGCGAGTTCCTGGAGCGCAAGCTGCGTGAGGAATATTTCTCCGGCCTGAAGGAAGTCATGCTCAAACCGGTCGGCCAATCGATCGAAGCCTTCCTGGGCGAAGTCAACAGCGGCGCCGACAAGCTCGAGCCGATGTCGCGTCCGCCGCAATCGGGCGCCGTCAACGCCGCCGCCACCGCGCCGGTGGTTGGCGCGGTGGCCGGTGCGCCTGCCGCAGCCGCAGCCGGCAGCGTGCTGCCCGCCGTGGCCCCCGGCGCCGCGTCTGGCGCGCTGCCCGGCACGGTCGCGCTGTCGCCGGCCGCCGCCGTCAACTTCGGCGCGCTGCAATTCAAGGACGCCAACCCGGCCAACGTCGAGGACGCCTACAACGCGCTCAAGACCTACCTGATGCTGACCGACAAGTCGCGCGCCGAAGCGAGCCACCTGAACGACCAGCTGACCCGCTTCTGGCGCGTCTGGCTCGACAGCAATCGCGGCACCATGCCGCGCGAGCAAATGATACGCAGCGCCGAGCGCATGATCTCGTTCTACCTGAGCCAGATGAGCGACCCGTCGTGGCCGACCATCGAACCTAAATTGGCCCTGGTCGACCAGAGCCGCGACAACCTGCGCAAAGTGGTGCGCGGCCTGCCGGCGCGCGAACGCGTCTACGCCGACGTCAAGGCGCGCGCCGCCACCCGCTTCCCGTCGATGACGGTGGCCCGCATCGTCGGCGAGCAGGACAAGGAACTGGTGGTGGGCAGCTACGCCATCCCGGGCACCTTCACCCGCGAAGCGTGGGACAAGTTCATCCAGGAAGCCTTCCGCGACGCCGCCAACCGCGAGCTGCAAAGTTCGGACTGGGTGCTGAAAACCGCCGCCAAGGACGACCTGACCCTGGAAGGCAGTCCCGAGCAGATCCAGAAGGCGCTGGTCGAGTTGTATAAAAACGACTACGCCAAGGAATGGCAGAAGTTCATCCAGGGCGTGAGCATCCGCGAACTGAACGGCTTCGACCAGGCCGCCAGCGCCATGAACCGCCTGGGCGATCCGCAAGCGTCGCCGATCGACAAGCTGATCAAAACGGTCTACGAGCAAACCTCGTGGGACAACCCGTCGCTGATCGACGCCGGCCTGCAACGCGCCCAGCGCGGCGTGGTCGAGTGGTTCAAGCAAACCATCCTGCGCCAGAAGCCGTCCGGCATCGACGTCAACATCAACACCAGCGCGGCCCCTGGCGCGGCGCCTATCCCGATGGGTCCGGTCGGACGCGAGTTCTCCGGCGTCGCCAAGCTGGTGGTCAGCAAAGACAAGGGCGCGACCTTGATGGGCGGCTACATGGACGCGCTGTCCAAGCTGCGCGGGCGCTTCAACCAGATCAAGAACCAGGGCGACACCGGCCCCGGCGCCAAGCAGTTCATGCAGCAGACGCTAGACGGCACCGGCTCCGAACTGGCCGAGGCGCTCAAATATGTCGACGAGCAGATGCTGGTCGGCATGACCGACCAGCAACGCCAGGCCATCCGTCCGCTGCTGGTGCGGCCGCTGATGCAAACCTTCGCCGTCATCGTGCGTCCGACCGAGACCGAGGTCAACAAGGTCTGGACTGCGCAGGTGCTGGAACCGTTCACCCGCAGCCTGGCACTCAAGTATCCGTTCGCGCCGGAATCGCGGGTCGAAGCGACCGACGCAGAAATCGGACAGATGTTCGGCCCGGACGGCGCGATCGCCAAGTACTTCAACACCACCATCGGACCGCTGGTGGTGCGCCGTGGCGACACCCTGAGCGCCAAGACCTGGGCCAACATGGGCATCAACCTGGCGCCGGGCGTGATCAACAGCTTCCCGAGCTGGGTGGCGCCATTGTCGGCCGGCGGCGTGGCCGCCCAGGCCGGCGCGGCCGAGTCGCAGACGCGCTTCGACGTGCAGGCGCTGGGCGCCACCGGCGCCACCGAGTTCACCATCGAGATCGACGGCCAGGCGCTGCGCTGGCGCGGCCAGCCGCAGCCGTTCGTCCACATGGTATGGCCAAATCCGCAAGGCACGCCGGGCTCGCGCATTACCGCCATCACGCCGGAAGGCCGCACCGTGGTGCTGCTCAACGAGCCGGGCCATTTCGGCCTGAAGAAGATGATCGACGCCGCCAAGCGCACCCGCAAGGATAGCGGCGTGTTCGAGCTAAGCTGGGAGAACAGCAATGTCGTCGTGCGCGCCAACCTGAAGATCGTCGGCACCACGCAGGCGGCCCCTGCCGCCGCGCCGCCACCGGGCGCGGCCGCCGGCTTCCGCCGCATGCGCCTGCCGGAAATGATCACCGCACCGGCGCCGGTCGCGGCTCCCGCAGCCCCTGCCGCAGCCGCCACCCCGGCGGCAGCCGCGCCGGCGGCGGCCCCGGCCGCACCAAGGAGCCAGCCATGAGCCGTGCCACCCCGATCTCCATCGGTTACTTCGGCAAGATTCCCAGCCGGGGCGACTTCGTCAAGGCCAGCGAAAATCCGGCCCTGATCAACATCCTCGACGCCTGGCTGGCGCAGGCGATGGACCTGCTGAGCGCCGACACGCGCTGGAAGCTGACCTACGACGCCCTCGCGCCGCTGCATTTCGCCTTCATCGGCCCGCGCCGGGGACGCGCCATCGCCGGCCACATCGTCGCCAGCAGCGACCAGTCGAAGCGCCGCTTCCCGTTCCTCATGATGAGCACGATGGACGTGGAAGACCCGGCCGGATTCGTGCCCAACAGTCCGCTGGTGCTGTCGCGCCTGTGGAACCGGTTCGAATCGCTCAGCGCCGGCGTGCTGGCCGCGCCCGAGCCGGCCGGCGCGCTGCAAGCGGCCGCCGCCACCACCATCGACGTCGACTTGCGCAGCGCCGCCTACGAGGCCGCCTTCAACGATTTCCTCGACCTGCAAACGGTCGGCGGCCTGGACGCCATGCTGGCGCAGACCGGCTTCCCCGGCTCGGTGCGGCAAGTGCTGCTCGCGCTCGGCCTGCTGCTGCAGCCGGTCATGGCCAGCAGCTCGAGCCGGCTGGAGAAAAGCCTGGTGCTGCCGCTGCCGTCCGACCCGATGTACCGCAATTTGGTGGGCGCGTTCTGGATGCACCTGATCACGCCGTTCCTGATGCGCGCCGACTTCGAACTGTCGCTGTTCACCACCCGCCTGGGCGGGCGTCCGGCGCTGGTGCTGGGGTTTAGCGGCGCCTCGGCGCTGACCCTGCAAGCGATCATGGACCCGCAGGCCGGCCTCGAGCACCACATCGCCTTCGACGAGCTCGACTGGGTCGAGGAGCAGGTCGACGCCGACTACGCGATCAAAAAGGTCTCGACCTACCTGGCCCAGCCCAACCTTTCACTCAAATCGGCCTGCGACTCCGTGCGCGCGGCCTTTATCGGAACTTGATCATGCGTTTTATCCGGACAGCTGTATTAATTAGTATGACTGCGGGTCTCACAGTCGGTCTCGCCGCCGGCTTTGTTGGCACGGCGGCCGCGCAGGCGGTGCCGGCGGCGGCCACGCCGCAGCCCGGCCAGGTGCTGGCCAGCGGCACCGTGCCCGACGAAGCCACCAAGGCCGCCGTGCTGGCGCGCCTGCGCGACGTCTACGGCGCCGACAAGGTGGTCGACCAGATCGCCGTCGGCCAGGTGGCGCAGCCGGCCAACTGGAACAACTACGTGCAAAAGCTGATCACGCCCAACCTCAAGCAGATCAGCCGGGGCCAGCTCAAGATCGACGGCAGCACCGTCAGCGTGCGCGGCGAAGTGGCCAACGAGGCGCAACGGCAAAAGATCGCCAGCGACTTCGCCACCAGCCTCAATCCGACCTATGTCGTGAATAATGGCTTGCGCGTCTCGGCCGCCGAGCAAAACATCCTCGACAACACGCTGGGCAACCGCATCGTCGAATTCGAAAGCGGCAAGGCGACCTTGACGCCAACCGGCCAGGCCATCCTCGACCAGATGGGCGCGGCGATGCAAAAGCTGCAAGGCCGCAAGGTGGAAATCATCGGCCACACCGACAACCAGGGCTTGAAGGCCAGCAACCAGAACCTGAGCCAGGCGCGCGCCGAAGCGGTCAAGACCTACCTGACCGGCAAGGGCCTGAACGGCGACATGCTGACCGCGTCGGGCCAGGGTTCGGACCGACCAATCGCCAGCAACGACACGCCGGACGGCCGCGCGCGCAACCGCCGCATCGAGTTCCGCATCGCCCAGTAACCGGGTCACCACATTCAAAGGTAACGTATGTTTTCAGCAGAACAATTGCTCGCCCCGATCAGCCCTGGCGCGCCCGCCGGCCAGGATTTGTCGTTCTCGCCGGATCTGGACGCCATTGCCCAGGCGCGCCGTTTCGACGACCCGTCGCTCGACCAGGGCGAGTGGGTTACCGAACTGAAGGAAGCGGACTGGGACTTCGTGGTGCGCCGCTGCGCCGCCTTGTTGCAGGAAAAGAGCAAGGACTTGCGGCTGGCCGTGTGGCTGACCGAGGCCGGCGCCAAGACGGCTGGCCTGGGGGCCTTGGGCGAAGGTTTCAAGCTGCTGGCCGGGCTGTGCCGGGATTACTGGGACCAGGGTTTGTATCCGGAATCGGATGGCGACGACCACGACCAGCGCATCGGTAACCTGAGCTGGATCTTGGGACGTGTGCCGGCGCTGCTGCGCGAGATTCCGCTGACCGAGGGTCGCGGCACTGCGTATTCGACCATCGATTTCGAAGTGGCGCGCAAGCTGGCCGCCGCCGCCAACGGCAACAACTCGTCCGGCAATCCGGGCGCCAAACTGGCGGAGATGGAAACGGCGCGCAAGAATAATTCGGCACAGTTCGCGAGCGCATTCGCGGCCGATGCGCAAATGTGCCTGGATGCGTTGAAGGAGCTGGAGCTGGTCGCCGATGAGCGCCTGGGCGTGGACAGCCCGGGATTCTCGACGGCGCGCGATGCCTTGCAGACGTTGCAGCGGATGGTGCCGGCGCCGGTCGCCGGCGGTGGCGCGCCGGAGACTGAATTGGCGGACAACGCTTATGTGGGCTCGGCGGCGGTCGATTTCACGCACGATGGCGGCCAAGTGGCGGCGCCGGCCCCGTCCGGCCCGCCTGGCGCGATCCAGACGCGGGCGCAGGCCTTGGCGCAGTTGCGCGCGGTGGCGGCGTTCTTCCGCCGCACGGAGCCGCACAGCCCGGTATCGTATTTCGCCGACAAGGCCGCCGATGCCGGCGAGCAGTCGTTGCACGATTGGTTGCGGTCGGTGGTCAAGGATCCGAATTCGATGGCGCACATCGAAGAGTTGTTGGGCGTAAAACCGGCGGAATAAGATAGGGCCGCCGGCGGCTTACACATGGCGGATTACGGCGTTCCGCCTGATCCGCCCTACGTGTCTCTTCGTAAACGCGCACCACACGGGTAAATGCGGATGCGGCGGCCTTGGACCACGCCGCCCACGCGGATACACGTAGGGCGGATTAGCGTAGCGTAATCCGCCATGCATGAGCCACCACAAAAGCAAGACGCGGCCACCGGCCGCGCCCCACCTCCCATTACTTGATGGTGTACTTGAACTGCCCCTTCTTGTCCGCGCTGACCTTGATCTTGGAGATCGTGGCGCCCTCTGCCATCTTGGCCAACACCGATTCGGCGACTTCCGGCAACAAGCTTCCGTTCAGAATATTGTCGACATTGCGCGCGCCCGAATCCACCTCGGTGCAACGCGCCAGCACCGCTTCCACCAGCGCCTCGTCGTACGTCAACTCCGCCTTGTGGTTCTCGGAAATCCGGCGCGCGATCTTGCCCAGCTTGAGCTCGATGATCTTGACCAGCACGTCATCGGCGATCGGATAGTACGGAATCACCTTCAAACGCCCCAGGAAGGCCGGCTTGAACACCTTCATCAGATGCGGACGAATCGTCTGCTCCAGCTGCTCCGGCGTCGGCATGTCCTTCGGCTCCTTGTTCAGGCAAGCCTGCATCATCGTGCTCGACGCCACGTTCGACGTCAGAATGATGATGGTGTTCTTGAAGTCGATCTCGCGACCCTCGGCGTCATCCATCACGCCCTTGTCGAACACCTGGAAGAACAACTCCATCACGTCCGGGTGCGCCTTCTCGACCTCGTCGAGCAGCACCACGCTGTACGGATTGCGACGTACGGCCTCGGTCAGCACGCCGCCCTCGCCGTAGCCCACATAACCCGGTGGCGAGCCCTTCAGGCCCGACACGCTGTGCGCTTCCTGGTACTCGCTCATGTTGATGGTGATCAGCTTGCGCTCGCCGCCGTACAGCACATCGGCCAGCGCCAGCGCGGTCTCGGTCTTGCCGATGCCCGACGGGCCGACGAACAGGAACACGCCCTTCGGCTTGTTTGGATCGTCCAGATTGGCGCGCGAGGTGCGCACGCGCTGCGCCACCGCTTCGATCGCATGCGGTTGGCCCAGTACGCGTTCTTCCAGCATTTCGTTCAGCTTGAGCACGGTCTTGATCTCGTCCTTGACCATCTTGCCCAACGGGATGCCGGTCCAGCCGGCAACGATCTCGGCCACCACGTGGCCGTCGACCTGCACCGGCACCATCGGCGCCTCGCCCTGCAAGGCCTTCAATTCCTTGATCAGCGCCTGCACGCCGGCCGCCGCGTTCTTGGCCGGGGCTTTCTCGGCGCCGGCTGTTTCCAGTTCCAGGCGCGCCGCCTTGATCTTTTCGGTCAGGCCCTTCTCCAGTTCCCAGCGCGCGGCCAGCGTGCCGTGTTCGTCGCTCGCCTTGGCGCGCTCCGAGCGCAGTTCGGCCAGGCGCGCCGCATGGCTGCCGCCGCCGCTTTCCTCACGCGCCAGCGAGGCGATCTCGGCGTCGATGCGGTCCAGCTTTTTGACCAGGTTCTCGATCAGGGCCGGCGTGGCGTTCTGGCCCAGCGCGACTTTCGCGCAGGCGGTATCTAGCACGCTGATGGCCTTGTCCGGCAGCTGGCGGCCCATGATGTAGCGGTGCGACAGGCGCACCGCGTAGGTGATGGCCTCGTCGTAGACGCGCACGTTGAAGTGTTTTTCCATCAGTGGCGCCATGCCGCGCAACATGGCGCAAGCCAGTTCCTCGCTCGGCTCCTCGACCTTGATGACCTGGAAACGGCGCGCCAGCGCGGCGTCCTTTTCGAAGTATTTCTTGTACTCGCCCCAGGTGGTGGCGGCGATGGTGCGCAGCTCGCCGCGCGCCAGCGCCGGTTTCAGCAGGTTGGCGGCGTCGTTCTGGCCGGCCGTGCCGCCGGCGCCGATCATCGTGTGCGCCTCGTCGATGAACAGGATGATGGCGTGCGGGCTTTTCTTGACTTCGTCGATGACGTTCTTCAGGCGGTTCTCGAACTCGCCCTTGACGCTGGCGCCGGCTTGCAGCAGGCCCATGTCCAAGGTGTGGATCTCCACGCCTTTCAGCACGTCGGGCACGTCGTCCTGCGAAATGCGCAGCGCCAGGCCCTCGACCACGGCGGTCTTGCCGACGCCGGCCTCGCCGGTCAGGATCGGGTTGTTCTGGCGGCGGCGCATCAGGATGTCGATCGCCTGGCGGATTTCCATGTCGCGGCCGATCACCGGGTCGACCTTGCCGTCGCGCGCGCGCTGTGTCAGGTTGGTGGTGAACTGGTCCAGCGCCGGGGTCTTCGATGCGGCCTGGCCCGCCAGTTCGCCGACCGGGTCGCCACCGGCGTCCTGCTCGCCGGCCGGCGCGCCCTCGCCCGCCGCCACGGCTTCCTGCGAGCCCTCGGTCAGGTAGTCGAGCTTATGCTTGATCTCGTCGACATTGAATTTATTGAACAGCTTTGAGCCGCGATAAGCCAGCTGCGCCAGTTCGCTGTCGGTCAGCAATGCCTGCAGCAGGTGGCCGCTGCGGATGCTGCTCTGGCGGCCGGCCTGGATGTCGAGCGAGGCGATCAGCCATGCGTTTTCAAACAGCTTCGGCAGGCGCGCCGAGAACACCGGCGTGCGCGTGTTGCCGGTCTTCAGGCGCGACACCTCGGCTTGCAGGTCCGCTTCCAGCATCGGAATGCTGATGCCGTTCTTGCGGGCGATGACGACGAAGTCGCTCTTCGGCTGTTCCAGCAGCGCCAGGAACAGGTGTTCGAGGTCGACCTCGAATTGGCCGAGGCCCACGCAAATGCTGGCCGCGCGCGTGGCGGCGGTGCGGCTGGTGTCGTTCAGCTTGCCGATCAGCGTCTTCAGGTTGATGCTCATAGCGCGATTTTCCTTGTTCGATTAATTAAGTTCGGATTTGCAGAATGAAGTTTTACAGCGTATGAATTTCGTAACGCACGTCGGCGCGGTCGCGCGCCTCGCCCCCGGTGATGAGGAAACTGTCCCAGCCCAGACGGCCGCCGGCGCGCTCGTCGCTGAGGGTCACGCCCTCGACGTCGGCCGCGCGCAGCACCAGTTGCACCTCGTATTCGAGGGACAGGCCGGTGAACATGGTCAGCATCTTTTCCAGCGCCTTGGCGGCCTTGCCACCGGGCAGGAAGGAATCGAAGCTGGCGCGCGGCAGCGGACCGACCGTCAGCAGCATGCGCAGGTCGCGCTGCCAGACCCGCTGGCCCACCAGCGCGCTGGTGCCCAGCTGGGCGTTGGCGCCGCCCAGCGCGCTCTGCTGGCCCGGCGGCACGTCGTACCAGGCGCCGATGAATTGCGTCACCGTGATGCGCTGGCGGAAGTACTCGCTCAGCACGTGGCCGATCGACACCGCCGACGCCGGCCGATGCCGCATGGCCGCCGCGAAATAGCCGATCGATTCGTCGAGCACGCCCTCGCCGCCGTCGGACAGGCGGTGCTTGAGCGACTCGTTGCCGACGCCGGCCAGCGACAGCAGCAATGGCAAAAAGCGGTCCTTGCCGTCGATCTGGTATTTCAGTTCCAGCCGGTACTTGCGCCACGATTCATAGAACAGCGCCAGCGCCCGGTTGGAGAAGGTGTCCAGGAAAGCGCGCGGGCCGTCGTCCTTTTCGTACAGCGCATGCGCGGCCACGCGCTCGGTGTAATGCGCCGGCAAGGAACCGGCCGTGCCGAGAAAGCCCATGAAGGCCGGCGTGATGCGGATATATCTCAGTTCGCCGTTGCGGAGCGCCTCGCCCAGCGCCAGACTGTCGCGGCCGATCTCGCGCGGCTCGGTCTGCATCGATTCGAGCTGGCTGGCCGGAAAATTCAGCGACAGCGAGTTCTGGAAGCGCAGAAAGCTGGCCACGGCCTGGTCGTGCGGCAGGCCGTTGCGCTTGAGCCAAAGCTCGAGCATGCGCACCGCCTGGAAGAACTGGAAGCGGTACGGCTGCTCGAACAGGCGCTCGATTACACTAGGTTCAAATCGCCGCTTCGTGGTGTGCATCGCAACAGCTCCTCCCCTGATTTCTTGGATACGACCACCAATTGCGTGAAGCTGTTGGCGTGCACGTACAGGCCGAGGAAGCGCTCGACGATATGGGTGAAGGCGTGGATGCCGCTACCGACGAAGGCTTCCTCGTCGATGGTGATGCTGACCTCGGTGCCGCGCACCAGGCAGGCGAACGGATTGCCCGGCAGCCAGTGGTTGGCGGCCTTGCTGGCGATCGCGTGGATGCCGCGGATCTGGCGCTGCGACGTTGGCGAGCGCGGCAAATCGTACAGGGTCAGCATCTCCTGGAAGGCGTCGACGCCGCTGCCGGCCAGCGACAGGTGGTTGAGCGACAGGTGCGAGATCAGGCGCCAGTGGGCGCCACGGCCGCGCTCGAAACGGTGCGAGTCGGTCGGCCGCCGCAGGAAGGTGATGCTGCGCACGCTGGATCCGCCCTCGAGGAACAGGTCGCCGCCGCGCATGCCGTAGGTCAGCGACGCCGGCAGGTCGCGGTTGGTGCAGGTCAGCTCCAGGCTCAGGGTGTCGGTCTCGATGGCGGCGGGATCGAAGTCGATGTCGACGATCGATATTTCCGTCTCGTAGCCGGGGCTCTTGCGGGCGATGACCTCGTCGCGCCGCATGACCCAGTAGTGGCCATTCTTTTCCGGCGTCTCGCCGTGGCGCAGCGAATAAAACGGCCGGAATTCGATCACCGATTCGCCCTGCGGCGTCTGCCGCACCAGCTTGACCGAGTCGATCGATTGCACCTCGAAGGCGTAGGCGCGGCGGGCGTCGGCCAGCACAGGATAACTGGCGGTGGTGTGGGTCACGCGGATCGGCTCGCCACGCTGGCGGAACAGGTTGACCACCGGCGTGCAGCCCAGCAGCAGGTTGTTGGTCGACATGGTGCCCAGCATGCGGGCGGTGTTGGAATCGGTGCGCAGGCCGCTCATGCCAAGGTGCAAGGTGAAACGCTTGCAGCCGGCCGGCAGCGACACGCCGATCGCCGACAGGTCGATGTCGATGAAATTGAATTTTTCCGGGAAGCAGAAATACTCGGTCAGCAGCCGGTAGGCCGGATGCGAGCGGGCCGAGAACGGGATCAGCGATTCGTCCTCGCCGAAGCCGGCCGGCCATACGGGCACCGCCGCGAGCGACGTCCAGCGGCCGTTTTGCTCCGGTTCGACCCAGGCCTTGACGGTGCGCAGGAACAGCGCGTCGCGCAGCGCGGCGCAAAACGACGGCTCGCCGTCGATGAACACGCGCAGCATTTTGATGCCCAGCTGCGACAGCGTGACCTGCGCGGCGGTCGTTTCGATGGTGATGCTGAGGCCGGAGGTGACGTTGGGCGGCAGCATCACCGCCTCGGGCGCGTCGATGATGGCGGCGAACGATGCGTGCGACAGCGCGATCGGCGCCACGGTGACCGGATAGGCGGTGCGGAAAGTGCAGGCGACGCCCTTGACCGGGCGCGTGTCGAGCTCGGTGCCACGGGCGATCTCGGTGGCCGTGGTCAGCTGCGCGGCGGCGGCGCTGTAGTCCATGCGCGCGATCGAGCACGACGGGAACGGCCGCAGGTAGTGCGGATACAGCACCTCGAACAGCGCCTCGGTGAATTCGGGGTAGTCGTCGTCGAGCCGCTTGGAGATGCGCGAGTTGAGCAGCGCGAACGACTGGATCATGCGCTCGATGTGCGGGTCTTCGCAGACCTCGCCGCCCATCAGCAGGCGGCCGGCGATTTTAGGATAGCGCTCGGAAAATTCGCGCGAATAGCGGCGCAGAAAACCCAGCTCCCGTTCGTAGTACGGTAACAGTTCTTCCAAGTCAGACTCCCGGCGACGCCAGGCGGCGCGCCTTGCTAATAGTGTAATGTAGGCTCGACGGCTGCAGGACGGCGTCGAAATTGACCGGCTCTTGCGCCGCGCTCACCACCAGCAGCGCGGTGATGGCGAAGTTGAGGCGGTTGATCGTGCCCTCCTGGATCTCGAGCGAGGCGCGCACGTTGCGCAGGCGCGGCTCGTGGCGGCCGATGGCCTTTTCCAGGCAGGTGCAGATGTAGGCGCGGTCGTCGGCGCTCGACAGGCTGAGGCCGGCAAAATCGTTCAAGCCGTAGGTCAGGATCGAGCGGCCGCACTCGGGGAATTTTTTGATCAGCTCCTCGCTGATGACGGTGCGCGTGTTGAGCAGCGCTTCGAGGTCGCGGGCGACGGTGTCCTTCAAGTCCTCGATCGACATCCGGGACACGGTGGCACTGGTGGCGCCGTGGACGGGCGCGTCCATCAGGCGGTCGAACAGTCCCGGCGAAAAACCCTTCATGTGCATCCTGAATATCAGTGTTAAAACTCGATGTCGGAAATAGTGCGGCGGCCGCCACCGCGTCGGGCGGGGCGGTTGCCACAATAAGTCCAGCTTTCGCGTCCGTCCCCTACCCGTTCGCGGCGGCATGAAGCCGCCACAAGGGGAGCGGGCGCGATGGCGAACGGGGCGCGGCGAGCGTCATGGCGCACGCGCGTCGTCCCGTATCGCCGGCGTCAATTCCGCAGCGTCCCGACGACACCGTGGAATTCACAGCGTATTGGGGTAACTTAGGCCGTCTTGTTGGCCGACAGATCCCAACCGCCCGAGGTGTTGCCACCCGAACCGCCACCGATCTTCTGCTGGGTGTACTTCCACTTCACTTTCGAGTACTTGATCGACACGTGCTCGGACAGGATGTCGCCTGGCTGCACTTGCGGTGCGACGCTGCTGATCAGCACGTTTTCCAGTTCGATTTCGAAGTACTTGATGCGCTCGCCCTGGCCATCGGCGCGCAGGAACTCGAACTTGGCCTTAGGAATGGTTTTACCCGAGGAGCACGTCTGCAGCAGCAGAGGAGTCGACAGGTCGGCCAGCTTGGCGATCACGATCTCTTTGTGCTCGGTGCGCTCGGCGGTGTGGCCGCCGGCCGACGAGGCGGTCGCCGATTTAGGCTGCAGCACTTCCCACTGGACCGATTTGCACTCGATCCAATCTTTGTGGGTGCTGTCGGCGGACTCGCCTTTGATGCCGTCGATTTGCAGATATACGTCGATTGCCATGGTATTCCTTTCGGTTTTGGATTGAACAACTAAAAATTAAAACATTAAGACTTGGTCGATTGAGGCAGCTCCGCGACCAGACGGAGTGAAACGGACAGCTCGTCGAGCTGGAAGTGCGGGCGCAGGAACGACACGGCGCGGTACACGCCAGGACGTCCCGGCACTTCGGATACTTGCACCGACGCCTCACGCAGCGGGAACTGGGCTTTCTGTTCCTGGCTGGCGTTGTCGTCGAGTAGCACGTATTGGGTCAACCAACGGTTGAGGAAGTCCTCGACGTTGGAGGCGGCGGCGAAGCTGCCGATCTTGTCGCGCATCATCGCCTTCATGTAGTGGGCGATGCGCGAGACGGCGAAGATGTATTGCAGCTGGGCCGACAGCACGGCGTTGGCGTTGGCCGCGTCGGTGTTGTACTTCTTGGCCTTTTGCGTCGACTGCGCGCCGAAGAAGGCGGCGTAGTCGGTGTTCTTGCAGTGCACCAGCGAGATGAAGCCGAGGTCGCTCAATTCCTTCTCGCGGCGGTCGGTGATGGCGATCTCGGTCGGGCACTTGAGCGCCACTTCGCCTTCGTCGGTCTTGAAGGTGTGGGTCGGCAGATCCTCGACCAGGCCGCCGCCTTCGACGCCGCGGATGGCGGCGCACCAGCCGTAGTCCTCGAACGCGTTGGTCAGCTTGGTGCCGAAGGCGTAGGCGGCGTTGCACCACAGGTATTTGTGGTGGTCGGTGCCGTCGACGTCCTCGACGAAATTGAAGCCCTCGACGGTCATGCCGTCGGCCGGGTTGAACGGCTGGCGGCCCAGGAAGCGCGGCAACGTCAGGCCGACGTAGCGCGAATCCTCGGACTCGCGGAACGATTTCCACTTGGCGTACTCGACGGTGTCGAACACCTTCGACAGGTCGCGCGGCTTGCCCAGGTCGCTATAGGTCTCCAGGCCGAACAGCTCCGGCGAGGCGGCCGAGATGAACGGCGCGTGCGAGGCGGCGGCCACGTGCGACATCTGCTCGATGAAGTACATGTCTTCCGGCTGGCGGGTGATCTCGAAGTCGCCGATCAGCGAGCCGAACGGCGCGCCGCCGAACGTGCCGAACTCTTCCTCGTAGACCTTCTTGAACATGGTCGACTGGTCGAACTCGAGCGCGCTCTGGAAATCCTTGACCAATTCCTTCTTGGTCGCGTTGAGCATCTTGATCTTGAGGTTCTGGCCGGTCGAGGAATTCTTGACCAGATAGTTCAGGCCGGTCCAGCTCGATTCGAGCTTCTGGAATTCCGGCGCGTGCATGATGGCGCTGAGCTGCTTGGAGATCAGGCTGTCGAGCTCGGCGACGCGGGCGTCGATGGTGGCGGCCAGGTTGTCCGACACCACGACGGTGCCTTCCATGACCTGGCTGACCAGCTCGGAGATGATGTCCTTGGCGCGGGCGTGCTCGACGCTCGACTTGGCGACCTTGCTCTGCTCAACGATCTGGTCGAGCAGCGCCAGTTCGGTGGTGGCCGCGCCGGCCGACGTTGGGGAAGTTTGGACGGACATGGCTCAATCTTTCTTCGGGGTGGTTTGCTGGCCCAGTTCGGCCAGCTTCTCGGTGCTGTGCAGGACGTCGTTGAGGATGTCTTCGAGCTTGTCGTTGCCGGCCAGCTTGTTGCGCAGGTCGGCCAGCTTGGTGCGCGCCTCGAGCAGCTTGCGCAGCGGCTCGACTTGTTCGACGACCGCCTCGGGACGGAAATCGTCCATCGACTTGAACTTGAGGTCGACGGCGAACTCGCCGCCGCCCTCGCCCAGCTCGTTGGCCACGCGGAAGGCGGCGCGCGGCTCGACGCCCTTGAGCACCTCGTCGAAGTTGTCGCGGTCGATGTTGACGAACTTGCGCTCCTTCAAGCGCTTCTGTTCGACTTCGGAGTTGCCGCCGAAATCGCCCACCACGCCCATCACGAACGGCAGCTCTTTATTTTCGATCGCATCGCCGATCTCGACGTCATAGGTCATCTGGACCCGTGGCGGGCGCACCTTCTGCAGGCGCTTCTGAACACTCTCTTTTTTCGACATGACATCCCCATTTCAAAAATAAACAGCGGCGTCGCGGCGACGCCACCGGGTGGAATTACTTAAAAACTTACTTCAGCGCGTCGAAGGGGTCGGCCTTCGGTTCGCGGGCCGGCTGCTTGGCGCCCTTTTTGGCTGGCGTCACGGCGCGCTGCGCCGGCGCAACCGGCTTGGCCGGCGGCACCAGCACCTGCTCGCCCAGGCTCTCGCGCAGCAGCTTGGCCAGGTCCTGCGACTCGGTGCGCAGCGAACCGGACAGATTGTTCTGACGGCTCAGGTCTGCAAGCGCGCGGGTCGACAGGCGCAGGCCGCTGATGGCGATGATGCTGTTGGCCAGCTGGTCGTTGGGGTCGCGCACCAGGATTTCCTGGGCGTTGACGATGGCTTCGCCGTACTGGCCGGCCTCGTACTTGGTCTGCGCCATGCGGGTCCACGGGTCCTTGTCGGCGGGATAGGCGGCGGCGGCCTGCTTCCACAGCGCGATCGCCGCTTCCTTCTGGCCGGCGCTGTCGGCGGCGGCGGCCTTGCCCATGACTTCGGCGATGGTGGGTGGGGCCACGGGCACCTTGACCACCGGCGCGGTGGTACAGGCGCTCAGGGCCAGGATGCAGGCGGCACCGCCCAACAGGCGGCGAAGATGGATCGATGTACTCATGTGTTCCTCAAAAGTCAGGGGTGTTAAAGGCGGGAACAGTTGCTATAAACTGTTGCCAATTTCTCATTTTTCGGCAGAATATCATAAATTTAATTCTTTACCTCGTACAATACGAACTGAACCGTACACCGTTACCGAGAAGAAAGATTATAAAGCTTAGCACGTTACGCAGAAGAAACTCTCACAGTACGCCAGAAAATGTTATTGTTCTGGCAGTTGTGATTGGGCACTAATTTTTGACGGTCCGCAGGCATGAGGCGATAAGGCATTCGATGAGCATCACGGGAAAACTTTTATGGGGCGAGGGACTGTTCCTGCGTCCCCAGCATTTTCAGCAGCAGGACCGCTACCACGAGCAGCGGCTGCACGACAGCGTCAAGGCGCTGCACCCTTACGCCTGGGGCGTCAGCCAGTTGCAGCTCGACCGCGACGCCCTGCACAACAACACCTTGCGCCTGCTCGACCTGGCGCTGGTGTTCCAGGACGGCGAGATCTACCACGCGCCCGGCGCCGACGAGCTGCCGGCCGAGATCGACCTGAGCAATATTCCGCAGTCGCAGCAGGCGCTGACGTTCTACGCCGCCCTGCCCGCGTTCAAGCATTTCGGCGGCAACTTCGCCCCCGAGGGCCAGCCCAGCAACGCCGCCCGCTACGCCCAGAGCAACCTCGACACGCCGGACCTGTACACCCAGGCCGCGCACGCGCAGCTGACGTACCTGAAGAAAACGCTGCGCCTGGTGTCCGAATCGGAGCCGCGCGACTCCTACGTCAGCCTGCCGCTCCTGCGCCTGCGCCGGCTGTCGACCGGCGGCTTCGAACAGGACCCGTCGTTCATTCCGCCAAGCCTGTCGATCCGCAGCGCGCCGCTGCTGTTCCTGCAACTGCGCCGCCTGCTGGACGCGCTGCAGGCCAAGGTCAACGCGCTGTACGGCCACCACCGCGAGCCAAGCAAGCACGTCATCGAATTCCGCTCCGGCGACATGTCGTCGTTCTGGCTGCTGCACACGGCCAGCTCGGCGTATGCGTCGCTGAGCCACTATTTCCACCATCCGACCCTGCACCCCGAGCGGCTGTACGAACAACTTCTGGGCCTGTCGGGCGCGCTGATGACCTTCTCGAAGGGCATTTCGCTCAGCGACCTGCCGCAGTACGACCACCTCGACCCCGGTCCCGGCTTCGCCCGCCTGCACGGCATCATCCGCGAGTTGCTCGACACGGTGATTTCGTCGAAATACTTCGCCATCGCGCTCAACGAGGTCAAGCCGTCGTACCACCACGGCATGCTCGACTCGGGCAAGATCGACGCCCAGACCACGTTCTACCTCGGCGTCTCTGCCGATTTGTCCGGCGTCGAAATGGTCGACGTGGTGCCGCTGCGCTTCAAGATCGGCGCCCCGGACGACGTCGAAAAGTTCGTGCTCTCGGCCATGCCGGGCGTGCGCCTGACGCACGCGCCGCAAGTGCCGGCGGCCGTGCCGGTGCGCCCCGACACCTATTATTTCGCCCTCGAAGCCAAAGGTCAGATGTACGAGCGCATGCTGCAGGCGCAATCGATCTCGATCTACGTTCCCGCCGGCATGCGCGATCTGAAACTGGACCTCGTCGCCGTCACTTCCTGAAGACCAACCCATGACTACTAGCGCCCCTCCTTCCCTGATCCCCGGCGGCCAGCCGGCGTTTTCGCCGGCCATCGCCGCCGGCCCCGGCACCGAACACACGCTGATGGACCTGATGTACGACGGTTTCTACGCGCTGTTCATGCTCAAGAACGGCAACGGCCCGCAAGCGAACGCCGACTTCATCAACAAGATGACGCAGTTTCTCGACGACTTCAGCCGTGGCGCCAAGAAGCAAGGCGCCTCGGCCGACGACATCGACAACGCCAAGTACGCCTTCTGCGCGGCGGTCGACGAGATCATCCTGCGCTCGCCGTACGGCATCCGCGACGCCTGGGAGCGCCGCCCGCTGCAACTGGTGCTGTTCGGCGACCAGCTGGCCGGCGAGAACTTCTTCAACCGCCTGGAAAGCCTGCGCGCGCGCGGCAGCGCCCACCTGCAGGCGCTCGAAGTGTTCCACATGTGCCTGCTGCTGGGCTTCCAGGGCCGCTACATCATCGAAGGCTCGGAAAAGCTGGCCTACCTGACGGCGCGCCTGGGCGACGAGATCGCCCACATGAAGGGCAAGAAATCGGGCTTCGCGCCGCACGCCGAGCGCCCCGACCAGATCATCCACAAGCTGCGCAACGACGTTCCGCTGTGGGTGCTGTGCTCGGTGTTCGCGCTGATCGGCGCGCTCGGCTACATCGGCCTGCGCAGCATGCTCGGCCACGGCACCGAAACCAGCATGGCCGCGTACAACGACGTGGTCAAGCTCGCGCCCAAGCAAGCCAACCTGACCATCACGTTGCCGTGATGAGCATGCCCGACCTGCCGGGCTCGTCCTTGGTGGACGGGCTGTTCGGAACCGGCCTGAGCCAGCATGCGCGCCTGATCACGCTGGCCAGCGCGCAGGACTCCACCCTGCCCGAGTCGCTGATGCCCGAGCGCTTCACGGGCCGCGAAGCCGTCAACGAGCTGTTCCGCTTCAACATCGACGCGCTCAGCACCTCGACCGATCTGGAACTGGCCGACTTTATCGGCGAGGAAATCACGCTCAAGCTGCTGCAGGCCGACGGCACGCGCCGCGCCTGGCACGGCATCTGCACCGACGCCGCCTGGCTGGGCGCCGACGGCGGTCTGGCGCGCTACCGGCTGCGGCTGGAGCCGGGCCTGGCCCTGCTCGGCCTGCGCCGCGACAGCTATATCTTCCAGGACAAGAACGCGCAAGACCTGATCACCGAACTGCTGGCCGATTACAAGCAGGTGCGGTTCGAGTTCGACGTCACGCAAACCCTGGTGGCGCGGCCGATCTGGACCCAATACCGCGAAAGCGACCTCGAATTCCTGCAACGGGTGCTGGCGTCCGAAGGCCTGAGCTGGCGCTTCGAGCACGACCAGGAAGAAGGCGCGGCCGATGCCGAAGGTGGCGGCCAGCAGCAAGCCAAGCACAAGGTCGTCTTCTTCGACAGCAAGGCCGTCGCGCCGGAGACGGTGGGCGGCGCCGCGCTGCGTTTCCACGGCGTGCGCGCCACCGACAGCGACGACGCCATCGACGAATTCAACGCGCTGCGCCGCATCCAGGCCAACGCCGTCACCATCAGCAGCTGGGACCCGGCGCAACTGGTGGCCCCGGCCGCCGAGCAAGCGACGAGCCTGGACATCGGCGAACTGCCGGCCTTGTCGATTTACGACGGCAGCGCCGAGCGGCGCCACGCCGACAGCGCCGCCGCCGATCCGCACAGCCGCCTGATGCTGCAAGCGCTGGAGCTTGACAACAAACTGTTCGAAGGCCAGGGTTCGGTACGCCGCCTCGCGGCCGGCCACGGCTTCCAGCTGACCCAGCACGAGCACTATGCCGACGGCGCCAACAAGTTCACCGCGCTGTGGGTCGAGCACGAGGGCCGCAACAACGTCGAACCTGCCCTTGGAGGCTTGGGCAAGTTGATCGGCGCGGCCAAGGCCGGCCTCGCCACCTTGGCCAAGTTCGCCGGCGCGCAACTGGAGGCCGGCACCTACCGCAACCGCTTCGCCTGCGTGCGCGACACGGTCGCCATCGTCCCGCGCGCGGCTGCCGAGCGTTTCAGCGGCGCCTCGCTGGGACCGCAAACGGCGCTGGTGGTCGGCCTGCCCGACGCCATCAACACCACCACGCGCGAGCACCAGGTGCGCATCCAGTTCGCCTGGCAACGCGGCGCCGGCGCCAACGCAGGCGGCCTGCCGCACAACACCGACGACAAGGGCAACGCCCCCGGCAACGACGGCTCCGGCACCTGGGTGCGCGTGGCCGAAGCGCTGGCCGGCCCCAACTGGGGCTCGCAATTCACGCCGCGCATCGGCACCGAAGTGCTGGTCGACTTCATCGAAGGCGACATGGACCGCCCGCTGGTGGTCGCACAGCTCTACACCGGCGCCGACACCCCGCCCTACTCGGCCGGCGTCGACACCGACATCAACCACGCCGGCGTCATCTCCGGCATGCACAGTAATAACTTCGACGGTGGCGGCTACAACCAGTGGGTGGTAGACGACACGCCGGGCCAGCTGCGCACACGCCTGGCCACGTCGAGCGCCGCCACGCAGCTGAACCTGGGTTACCTGGTGCAGCAGACGCCAGGCTCGGCGCAGCGCGGCAGCTATCGCGGCCAAGGGTTCGAGCTGCGCACCGACGCCTGGGGCGTGCTGCGCTCGGGCGAAGGCATGCTGATCTCGGCCACCGCGCGCGCGCAGCAAGGCGCCGGCGTCACGTCGACCCAGCTCGACAGCGCCGAGGCCACCGGCCTGCTGCGCGCCGCCTCCGAACTGAGCAAGAATCTGGCCGACGCCGCCGCGCAGCAAAACGCGCTCGTCAGCAAGGACGCCAACCAGGCTCAGATCGACTTCATCACGCAGATCGATCCGGAGCAAAAAGGGAAATTCGAGGGCGCTGTTGGCGGGCACGATCCGTTGAAGGCCACGGCAGGAGCGCGCGATCTCGACAGCGGCGCGCCGGTGGAGAAATTCGGCCAGCCAGTGGTGCTGATGGAAGCGCCGGCCAGCATTAACTGGGCCACGCCCGCTTCCACAGTGCTGTTCGCCGGTGGGCAGTTGCAGTGGACCACGCAGTCCGACATGCACATGGCTGCCGCGTTCACGGTGGCGTCGGTGTCGGCCAACGCGACCGGGTTGTTCACGCATGCTGGTGGAATTCAGGCGATCGCGGCCAACGGGCCGGTGTCGCTGCAGGCGCATACCGATCAGTTGGAGATTCTGGCCGACAAGGCGATCACGATCGTGTCGGTCAACGACGTCATCGAAGTCAAGGCCAACCAGAAGATCGTGCTGCAGGCCGGGCAATCATCGGTGACGCTGGAGGGTGGGAATATCACCTTCGCCTGTCCGGGAAATTTCACGGTCAAGGGCGGACAGCATATCTTCCAGGGCGGCGGCAGCAGTGCGGCCTCCATACCTGCCCTGCCTAGTGCGAGCACCACGATCTGCCTTGAATGTTTGAAGAAAGCGGCACTGCAAGGCAGCAGCTTCTTGCGCCGCTAACGCCCTACTCGCACGGAAAATCTTACGATGAACAGCCATTCCTCCGCGCCCGACGAGGGCCAAAAAGTCGACAACACCTACGCGTTGATCGACTGCGCCGCGCACGATGACGCCTTCGCGCAGCTGACGACACGCTTTCCTGATGCGCAGTGGCGCTCGCTGTTCGCCGACACACCGGAGGCGCATCTGCAATCTGCCGCGCCGCTGCTGATTGCGCTCGACCCAACCGCCGAGGACAAATCCATCTTCATGTGGCTGATTGAGAAGGAACGCGCGCATCCGAGCGTCACCTGGATCAAAAGTCACTTCGGCCTGCCCACCTTGGCCATGATGTTGACACGCCGGCTGCAATGCCGGATCAACGATGACGAAGATGTCGTGCTCCGTTTCTACGACCCACGCATTCTGTTGGGCCTGTCCTCAGCGCTGACGGGGCCGCAAAAGAAATTCTTCTTCGCGCCGGTCAGCAGTTGGACCGCTTGG
The DNA here is from genome assembly GCF_979254035.1 of Duganella sp. AC237. Classification (NCBI taxonomy): domain Bacteria; kingdom Pseudomonadati; phylum Pseudomonadota; class Betaproteobacteria; order Burkholderiales; family Oxalobacteraceae; genus Duganella; species Duganella sp. AC237. Next base: position 3,867,344 of record NZ_CEEDEW010000003.1, read on the forward strand.
GAACCTCGGCGGGAGGCGTACTACGGCGTCGATCCGGAGCCGGCCACCCCTGCCGAAATCGCCGCGTTCTCGGTGGTTCCCATCAGTCTCGACGAGCGCCAGCGCGAGCAACTGATGTACTACGACAAGGAAGCACTGTACGACAGCATCATCGCGCACTGGGAGGAAAACAGCCCCGAAGCGATCGAGGGAATGGAAGCCGACATGCTGCGTAACATAGCTATTGCCGCCGTGGCGCGCTGCGCCGGTTACGGTATTCACAACGCCAACGACCAGCACCTGTTCGCGGGTTTGATGATGCGCGTGTCGCCGTCATTCGACGCCCATCCGATGGTGCGCAGCTACCTGCGCGACGAAGAAATAGCGCCCGAAGAGCGACTGAGCCAAATGATCGAGGAATTGCCGGATGCGATCTGGCGTCAGATCGGCGAGCAAAAACGCTACGAAGCGCTGTTCCAACACGCACTACCGGCATGACACAACTTACGCAAAACGAGAACTTATGACTGGCGGATTTAATCTAACCGAGCGGATACAGACCGTCACCAAAAAGCTGGCCGACGTCAACGCTGAGATGGCGTGGGAAGCGGCCGGCACTGCTGCGGACGTGGCCGGCATGGTCGATCCGACGCCGATCTCGGACGCGGTCGGTGCCGGCATTGCGATACGCAACGGCGACTTCCTCGGCGCTGGCTTGAACGTAGTGGGTATGATCCCCTACCTCGGTGACGCGGTGGCGAAACCGATCAAGGCGACGCGTGTCGCCAAGCGAGTTCTCGCGCTCAAAGAAAAAGCGACCTTGTTGACCAAGGAATTGGCCGACCTCAACGCGTTGAAAAAGAAAGAGGAAGCAGCGGAACTGGCGGCCAAAGAAGCTAAAATCGCAGCAGACGCGAAAAAAGCGAAGGACGCAGAAAAGGCCGCTGCGGAGCAAGAAAAAGCGGCAGCCAAGGCTAAAGATAAAGATTGCGAAGATTGCGCCAAGTCCGGTAAGCCTCTCAAAGAAATGAAGCAAGTCGAGGTCAAGCCTTGCTTTAGCGCTAAACGGCTAGGCGCATCCAGAGCTCAAGAATTTGCCGAGCAATTGAAGCGTCAGGAAGATGCCATTAACAAAATGACGGTGAAAGAGTTCCAAGATGCGCGAGCTTATTTCAGTAAGAACAAGAGAAAAGGGACAGGCGCAGCGCAAAAAGAAGCGCGGACCGAATACGAAAAACAGTTGGCGCGCAGTTTGAGGGAAAAATACGAAAAAACTGAGCTTCCGTCAATTGCAAGAGAAAAGGCGAAAGCTGAGGCTAAGCTGAAAATGCAGGATATAGCTGCACTTCACGAACCCGATATGATTGCCGGTGGCAAAGACGCAGTGACAAACATGGGTGATAAGCGAGTAAATTCGTCGATAGGTAGCCAGTGGAGAAATCGGGTTCCTGTTTTAGACGAGGCGGCCGCGAAAGTTGATCCCGCAGACGCAGCAAAAACAAAAATGAATGTAAAACTTGAAAATTGTTAAAGGATAATTATGGACGAGTACTTCGAGATGTTTCTTTCTGATTGGGGCCCCCAAGTTAGCAGAAGCCAACCCAAAGAGGCAGAGATAGAGAAATACAGAGGGAAATTGCCGAACAAATTACTTGAATATTGGCAAGAACATGGTTGGGGCGGCTACTACAATGGATTGTTTTGGATCACGAATCCAGAAGAATATATGCCAGCGGTCGAGGCTTGGTTGGATGGCTCAAATGTTCCCGATAAGCAAAATTATTTTGCTGTTGCCAGGACCGCATTTGGTCGCGTTTTCTTATGGAATAAGAAAAATGGGCAAAATATAACTATTGACGCGTTATCTGCACGGCTCATCACAACTCCGCCAGATGAAAAAGTCACATCAGGAGATGACACGAAGGCTCTTCAGTACTTTATTAGTGGAGAGGAACCTGATGAGCTTGACTACGAAGACGAGAAGGAAAAACCTCTTTTTAAAAAGGCATTGAAAAAACTTGGTCCCGTGGCACCTGACGAGATGTACGGCTTTGAACCAGCCTTATGTATTGGTGGCCTACCGAAGCTCGAGAACCTAGTCAAGGTAAAAATCGTCGAACATTTAATTCTTCTCGAACAACTAGCAGAAGTTGAAATTTTACATATCGATGTCAGTCGACATTTATAGGCTGTCTTCCTAAATGGTTACTGCAAGTCGTTCGGCCAGTTAGTATCTGAACAGGCGAAAACTTTGGTTTAATGAAACAAAAACTCAGTTTTGCATTCGGTAATTTCATCCAAAGACCGACTGCCAGAACGTGCAATGAAGCGGGCGGCCCTTATAGGTTTCACCAACGCTTCGTTGCGTTAGGTGTGATCTTCACCGTGGTTAAGTGTGGCTGAGCCGCTTCATCCCGCGCTTTTTTTAACCATAACGTTGAGAAATATTATCAAATCCAAATGAGATATTGATGGAATTTTCTTATACAAAACATCAAACCCGTCGAGGTGCCAAGCCCGACGCTGAAGTGGGCAATAAGTTATATCTGATTAAAAATGCATCTCAACTTCGTCTGACTTACCAGATAAGGATGCTGGCCTATATAGCAAAGACCCGCAATAAAAAATTTATCATTCAGCTAACAAAAACCACAAAAGTTCACGTTATGAAATGTTCTTGTCGCAGCTAGGCCCGCAATTTGTGAAGGTCCAGCCCTCGCCTCAGCAGATAGCAAAATTTGCGGGTCGTTTACCGGAGCAGCTTCTCGAATACTGGCGACTTTACGGATGGGGTGGATACTATGACGGCCTTTTTTGGCTGGTGAATCCAGACGACTACGTTCCAGTCGTCGAAGCTTGGTTGGAAGGCACTCAAATCGAAGACAAGAGCGACTATCTAGCAATCGCGCGCACTGCCTTTGGTCGTATTTTTTTGTGGAATAAGAAAGCCGGCCAAACTGTAACGATTGTTTCATTGGACTCGCAAATTATTACTTCACCGCCTAATAAAAGGGTAGCGGCTGGTGACGACACTATTCCATTACAGTCCTTCCTTATTGGAAAAGAGTCAGATCGTCTCGACATAGAAGACGTGAAAGAGAAGAAATTATTTAAACGCGCGCTGAAGAAATTGGGGCCCGTCGCCGAAGACGAAATGTACGGCTTCGAACCAGCACTCTGTATGGGCGGCATGCCCGTCCTGGAAAACATTCGCAAAGTCAAGATAATTGAAGATCTAATACTTTTAGAGCAAGTAGGCGAAATCGAAATAATGCATATAGATGTAAGCCGGCATTTATAATAGCTGTAGCCGGCTCGCGACTTTCGAGGTCCGATTGTGCTGCCCAAGGCCGTTGGAGATCGATCAATTCGGAAGAAAAACAGATTTGATTGTATCTGCAGGCAGTTATTGCGGAGAAGTTCTGGCTGCCGCGGAGTACGCATATGTTTAGCGGCAATTAATGCTAGTCGGGTCGGCTTCCAATTCCAATCCAGGAGTGCAACATGTTTCGCAAAGATGAAGCCAAAGAGAAGTTTGATGATTTTCTGTTGATCATGGATGACCAACTTGAAGCTGTCGAGTCAGAGGCTGGAAAAGAGATATTTTGCTTGCCGTCAATATGGAGTGTTTGGAAAATTTAGAGAAGCTTTTTTTCCAGGTGACGGAAAATTGCAATGAAGATGAAAAGCAGGGTTGGATAGTCATGTTTGCACGGTATGTCGGTGAAATCGTCAGAGAGACTTTCAACGGAAAATGGCACCTCTCTCTTGAAGACTCCAAAAATATTTACTTCAACACCCCGGTGATCATCAATCATACAAAGATAGAAAATTTGCAGTTCTCTCCGATATTCGCGGTGCGGGCCCTATCATTAAGAAAGAAAAGTGGCTTGTTACGAAAAATAGTCACGGCGGATATAAAACCTCGTGAACTAGACATTGATCATTTAGAAGAGAAATGATGTCTTAAACTGCATCGTCGCTATGCCGATTTGAATCTATTCTTCCGAATGCTATAGCCACGTTTAAGGATGTACACAGGGTCCCACGTCACCTGAGCAAATAATGAAACCCTTTATTCTCATACCGTACGTCGGGACAGAGCGCCTGTCGTTTTCCACGTCACAGATCGAATGTGAACAGACATTGGGAGAGCCAGTGCGCCGCACCAAGACTCTGAAAAATGAACTTAAACTTGTCTATGCCAAAGTTGAGCTCATTTTTCCTATGGATGGCTCTGAAATATTGGAAATTTCGTTTCGCCCAAATATCAAGCTGATGCTCAATGATATAGACATATTCCACGATACGACTGCACTAAGCAAGCTGATTAAAATCGATTCCCCACTGGAGTATGCCGGGATATTATTTTTCCCAATGTTGGGAATATCGGCCACAGGACTACACAATAAAGATGATCTGTCAGTTACAGCAGTAGCAAAAGGAAGGATTGATAGAATCATTCACAACTTCCTTCCCTACGAAGCATCAGGTCTCACTTAAGCGCGTCATCAGGGACGACTGAACCAAGCTTGCGATCACGAGCGAGTCGCTGGGGCGTTACCCTAGCCAGCCATCGGTGGCGAACAAGATGATCAGACATGCTACCAACCTACGCGGCCTGTGCCTTAAAACGGCGCCGGGAGCAGGTCTGGAAAAACGTGTGCCGACACCCACAAATAGCCGCCTCGGGCATTCGCCCTACCCCTACGATCGACTTTCTCTTTGTATAATGCTTTTGCCCAGCCGGCCACCGCAAAGCGAAGAAAAGCCGGCGATCGAACACTCCAACGAGGCGAAACCTTATGCAAAATAAAGAAAACAACAAAGCATCGCTCGCCAAGGCCGTACCCGGCCACAGCGCACCCGAACGACCGCTGACCCGCCAGGACTACAAAACCCTGTCGCTGGCCGCGCTCGGCGGCGCGCTGGAATTCTACGACTTCATCATCTTCGTCTTTTTCGCCACCTCGATCGGCGCGCTGTTCTTCCCGCCGACGATGCCGGACTGGCTGCGTCTGTTCCAAACCTTCGGCATCTTCGCCGCCGGCTACGTGGTGCGTCCGCTGGGCGGCATGGTCATGGCCCACTTCGGCGACCTGCTGGGGCGCAAGAAGATGTTCAACCTGTCGATCCTGCTGATGGCGGTGCCGACCTTGCTGATCGGCCTGCTGCCGACCTACGCCAGCATCGGGCTGGCAGCACCGCTGCTGCTGCTGTTCCTGCGCGTGTGCCAGGGCGCCGCCGTCGGTGGCGAGGTGCCCGGCGCGTGGGTGTTCGTGTCGGAACACGTGCCGGCACGCCACATCGGCTATGCCTGCGGCACCCTGACCGCCGGCCTGACCTTCGGCATCCTGCTCGGCTCGCTGGTGGCCACCGGCATCAACAGCGTGTTCACGCCGGCGGAGGTGCTGGACCACGGCTGGCGCCTGCCGTTCGTGCTGGGCGGCGTGTTCGGCCTCGGCGCGATGTATCTGCGGCGCTGGCTGCACGAGACGCCGGTCTTTGTCGAACTGCAACAACGCAAGGCGCTCGCCGCCGAGATGCCGCTGAAGGCCGTGCTGCGCGAGCACCGCAAGGCGGTCGCGCTGTCGATGCTGCTGACGTGGATGCTGTCGGCCGCCATCGTCGTGGTGATCCTGATGACCCCGGCGCTGCTGCAAAAGGTCTACGGTTTCGACGCCCGCACCGCATTGCCCGCCAACACGGTGGCGACCTTGTCGCTGGCTGTCGGGTGCGTGATCTACGGCGTGCTGGCCGACCGCTTCGGCGCGCGCCGCATGCTGATCGGCGGCGCCGTGCTGCTGGCCATTTGCACTTACGTTTTCTATACGACGCTCAAGACCCAACCGCAGTTGCTGCTGCCGCTGTACGCGCTGCTGGGGCTGAGCGTCGGCGTGGTCGGCGTGGTGCCGAGCGCGATGGTGCGGGCCTTCCCGGCGCCGGTGCGTTTTTCCGGCTTATCGTTCTCCTACAATGTGGCGTATGCGATCTTCGGCGGCCTGACGCCCATCATGGTGACGTTGATGCTGAAAACCCAGCCGCTGGCGCCCGCGTACTACGTCATGGCGCTGTGCGGCATCGGTCTGGTCACCGCGCTGTTCATCAAGGAAAGGCCGCTCAATACCTGAGCCAGGACGGGCGCACGGCACGGTACAAACCCCTCTCCGGGCGACAGGAAATGCTATCGTTCGCCTTTCGGGATGGGTTTGTCCATAACAAGCCCGCCACCAGCCACCGCCACCGGAACGTTTGCCCATGCCGCCTCACCAGTCCTCGCCCCACCCCGCCCACAGCATCGCCTTCGCCGCCGGGGGCGGGACCATGGGAGAGTTGCTGCGCTCGTTCGACTGGGCGGCGACGCCGTTGGGTCCGCTGGAGGCCTGGCCGCCGGCGTTGCGCACCACGGTCAGCATCATGCTCGGCTCCAGCCATCCGATGTACATCGCCTGGGGCCCGGGGCTGCACTTCCTGTTCAATGACGCCTACCGGCCCATCCTCGGCGGCCTCGGCGATCAGCCCGAGTTAATATTAGGCAAGCCGTTCAACGAGGTCTGGAGCGACATCTGGCACGTGGTCGGCCCGATGTTGAACGGCGCCATGGCCGGCGCCTGCACCTACGCGGAGGACCAGCCCTTCCTGCTGCACCGCCACGGCTATCCGGAGCAGATGTATGCGACGTTCTCGGTCAGCCCGGTGCGCGACGAGGCGGGCGCGGTCGCCGGCGTTTTCTGCGTCTGCTCGGAGACTACAGGCAAGAAGCGCGTCGAGGAGCGCCTGCGCCTGCTCGACACCATCGGCAAGGCCACCAGCATCGCCGCCGATGCCAAGACCATCATGGGCGAGGCGACCCGCCTGCTGGGCGAGCACCTGGGCGTGACCCGCGTGGCCTACGCCGACCTGGAGGCGGACAACGACCGCTTTACGATCCGCCACGACTGGACCGTTGCGGACGCGTTCAGCACGGTCGGCGTATACTCGCTCGGCCTGTTCGGCAGCCACGCCGCCGGCAATATGCGGGCGGGCAAAACCCTGCAAATTAACAACCTCGACGCCGAGGTGCCGGCCGGCGACGGCTACGAAATGTTCAACCAGATCGGCATCAAGGCCATCATCTGCTGCCCGCTGGTCAAGGGCGGCAAGCTGGTGGCGATGATGGCGGTGCACCAGAAGGATCCGCGCGCCTGGTCGGCCGACGAGGTGGCACTGGTGGAAGACGTGGTGGAGCGCTGCTGGGCGCACATCGAGCGGGTCCGTTCGACCGAGGCGCTGCGCGAAGCCGACCGCCACAAATCCGAATTCCTGGCCACCCTCGCCCACGAGCTGCGCAACCCGCTGGCGCCGGTGCGCAACGGCCTGGAACTGATGAAGCTGGCCGGCGGCGATCCGGTCGCCATGACCAACGTGCGCGCGATGATGGAACGCCAGGTGTCGCATATGGTGCATCTGATTAACGACCTGCTCGACATCGCGCGCGTCTCCAGCGGCAAGCTGGTGCTGAAGAAGGAGCACGCGGAGCTCAAGACGCTGGTCGCCTCGGCGGTCGAGACCAGCCAGCCGCTGCTGGACGCGGCCGGCCATACGCTGGCGATCAGCCTGCCCGACGAGGCGGCCATTGTCGATGTCGATGTGGTCAGGCTCAGCCAGGTGCTCAGCAACCTGTTGTCGAACGCGGCGAAGTACACGCCGAACGGCGGACGCATCGCCATCTCGGCGCGCGTGGCGGACGGCGGGCTCATGATCGACGTGGCCGACAACGGCATCGGCATCCCGCCCGAATCGATCGACAGCGTCTTCGAAATGTTTACCCAGGTCGGCCGCAGCATCGGCCACTCCAAAGGCGGACTGGGCATCGGACTCTCGCTGGTGCGCAAGCTGCTCGAATTGCACGGCGGCACTGTCAAGGCGGCTAGTCCCGGCATCGGCCTGGGCAGCACGTTTTCGATCCGGCTGCCGCTGGCCGCCATCGACAACCTGTCGCTACCGGCAACGCAGCCGCCGGCCATAAGCCAAAGGAACCCGGCAGCCCCGCTGCGCGTGCTGATCACCGACGACAACCACGACGCCGCCGACACCTTGCGCGATTTACTGGAAGGTGACGGCCATGTCACTCGCGTCGCCTACGACGGCGCCGCCGCGCTGGCCATCGCCGGGGAGTTCCAGCCGCAGGTGGTGCTGCTCGACATCGGCATGCCCGGCATGGACGGCTACGCCACGGCGCGCGCCATGCGCCAGCTTGCGGGCCTGGAAAACGTCACCCTCGCAGCGCTCACCGGCTGGGGCGCCGCCGAGGACCGCGCCCGTTCGCGCGCGGCCGGCTTCGACCACCATTTGCTCAAGCCGGTGGTGTTGACCGAGCTGCTGACGATGCTGCGCCGGACGACCGCCTGACGCGACGCGCCCGCATCACCACGGCATAGTCAAGGTCAGCGACCCGTAGGGTTCGCGCTTGCCGTTGGAGGTGATCAGCGGACTGGCGTCTTGTAACGAAAACGATACCGACGCGCTCTTGAAGCCGTAGGCGATGCCCGCCAGCGCCACGGTCTGGTTACGGCGCAATTCAGCGATATTGTTTTCCGGATAGTGGTTCCTGCCGATCCCCGCGTGCGTAAACACCCTGTCGCCGATCAAGCCCGCATACACGAACCAGCCGTTGCCCAGGAAAACCGGATCGCCGCCGCGTATTTCCTGATGGATGGCGCTGGGGAAGTTGCGTTGAAGTCCAGTGCCGTAGCGCAGCAGAACGCTGGCGCCGATCGACGACTGCAGGTTGCCGGCGGTTCCGCCGGCGGACACGATCGCGTCCGCATGCGGCCGCCCGTCGTCGGCGCCGGCCGAAGCCAGGCGCCACGCCCTGTAGCGCTCCACACCAAGCAGCAGACGCGTCGGCCCCTGCGAATCCCAGCCTTCCGGACGATCCGAGCCGATCACGCGGTGGATCAGCGTTTGCGCGCGGCGCCCGCCGGCCGCCGGCCCGATGACGCCGAGGCGCATACCGAGCATGTCCGCCACGTTGCCGTCGACGGATACCTGCCCGGCCCCCAGCCACAGCGCGCCCAGATAAGGCGCGTCAAACGGATCGGGCTCCTTGCGGGTAATATCGCGCGGCGTCACCAGGATCTGGCTAAGCGAAAACCGTGTCAGCGCGGCCGGGCCGACGCCGAACCACGGCGCCACCGTTCCAACCACCGGCAGCGGCGCGATGGACGCCTCGCCGGGAGACACGCTGCGCAGGCGCGACAGCGTGATGCCACTGGTGTAACCGCCGCCATCGCTGCCGACGAACACATCGTTTTGCACCATGAGGGAAAGATGGCCCTCCTCCGCGCTCACCGGCGCGGAGGAAAGCATGGAGCAGAGAAGAAGACTCGACAACAGGAATGGGCTTGGGCGTATTTTCATTATCCGGGCATGTCACACTAGCAACGAAGCCCATCATAATCGAAATCCCACGCCACCGAATCCCGCACAAGTAGTACGCGCCTTGCATTTTCCCAGTATGTGCGCCAGCGCACACCACACGCGCGCTGGCGGCCCGCTATTGATTCGCCGGCGCCGGCGTCAACACTTGGATCGCCCCCGACACATACACCAGCGGCGCGTTCCAGTTGATGGCGATTTCATTGCTGGCGTAGGAGCAGGCGTGGTCCAGCCAGGACTTGGCCGGCACCGCCGACGGATAGGACGCGGGGCAATCGCCCTTGTCCTGCTGGCCCGGCTGAGGCCCGCCGACCAGGAAGCCGGGTACGGGCGCGACGACGCCGTCCGCCACCGATGGCCGGTGATGCGGGTGCTGCGCCGACCGGGAACCATAGCCGGTGACGAAGGAGGTGCCGACCGCGTTGCGGCCAAGCACATAGTCCAATCCGGACTGCGCCGCCTGCAGATAATCGCGCTTGCCGTTCAGGCGGTAGCCTTGCAGCAGCATCATCGACTGGTTCAACACCACCGCGCTGCTGCCCCAGACAAAGTCGCCGGTTTGCATGGTGATGCCGTAGGCCGAGTCCTTCCACACCTTGGCCAGACCGTCGGCCAGGCCGTCGATCCTGGCGGCGATCAGCGCCTGGTCGGCGGCCGGCGTCAGCTGCTTGCGGTGGCGCGCCAGCGACATCCAGGCCAACCCGCCGACGTCGCTCCACGAGGGAATGGTCGCCTTCAGCGCGGGCGCCGACATCGCCTTGTAATAGGCGTCGTCGCCGGTGGTGATATACAGTTCGGCCGCCGCCCATCCGAACTCGTCGCTCACGTTGGCGTCGCCGTACTCGCCGGTGCGGATGTCCTTGGGCTGGCGATACAGGACGGCCGGGTTTTTCTGCGCCCACTGCCAGGCGGCCTTGGACGCGGCCAGCGCGCGCGCCGAGATCCCGTTCAACTTGGCGTCGTACGGTTTCAGCACCCGGCTGGCGGTCGCCATGACGGCGGCGAAGTCGAGCGCGGCAGCGGTGGTCTTCTGCACCACGTAGCGCTGCTGCCTCGCTTGGTCGGGCATCACCATGCCGTCGAACGACTTGTCGGTCAGCTTGTGGTAGACGCCGCCATCGGCCGGATCTTGCATGGTGAGCATCCAGTCCAGGTTCCACAACACCTCGTTGAGGAGGTCGGGAATGCCGTTGCCGCTCTCGGGGATGTTGAGGTTCTGCGTCTTGTAAAACTGCGGGAAGTCTTCGTAGGCCGCCAGCAAGGTATAAGTGGTGATGCCCGAGTTGACGATGTATTTATTGTAGTCGCCGGCGTCGTACCAGCCCTTGGGACTGGAAATGGCGGTGCCGGCCGGACGCGCGGCGCTGGCGGCCGATTCGTGGATCAGAACGTTGGTGTCGGGATGGCCGGCCTTCCTGGCGAAGATCCCCGCATGTTTTTCGGGCAAGGCGATGCCGGCGCGGTTGAGGTAATAGGCCTTGATGGCGGCGGCGTTGAGCGCCTGGTAGGCGTCGGCGCCGACTGTGAACGGCGCCGAATCCGGCACGCCGGCCACACGCAACTGATAGCGTCCCGGCGTCGCCAGCGCGCTAAAGTCGGCCAGGCGAACGGTCTCGGCGGCCGGCGCGTAGGCCGCCGCCGCGCCCAGCGTGCCGCGCATCACCACGGTGTCGCTGCCCGCCTTGACGACGGTGAAGGCGGCGCCGTCCACGTTCGGGACGACGGCGACTTTGGCCGATCCGGGGAGATAACCGATCTGGTCAAGCTTGATCTCCAGGTTGCCGGGCGATGCGGCGGGCGCCGCATGGACGTGGCCGGCGGCAGCAGACAACGACAGCGATACCATCATGGCGTTGATTGCGCGCGCGGCGGCTAAGCGGATTGGGACTGGTCTCAACTGTGCTCCTCTTTATTGTGAAAACGTTTTCACAATATAGTCTCGCGCTTTGAGGGAAAAGTCAAACGGGCGCCCCATCGGTGAGGCGCCCAACCGGCTTATCTGGCGGCGACCGCCTTCGCTGGTTCCGCTGGTTCCGCTGGTTCTGCTGGCTCCGCCTGCCAGCCGCCGCCGAGCGCCTTGAAGGCCGCCACCGCCGCGCGGGCGGACTCGGTTCGCGCCTGGGCTCGCATATCGGTGGCGCGCAGCAGGTTTTCGTCGGCTTGCAGCACCTCGATCAGGCTGACGACGCCTTTCTGATAGGCCGCGAACGAGGCGCCCCTGGCCCTGGCGAGCGAGTCCACACCCTGCGCCAGCACGCCGGCCTGGCCCTCGCGTTTGACCAGCGCCGAAAAGGCGTTCTCCACCTCTTCGGCGGCGCGCAACACGGCTAGGCGGTAGGCGGCCAGGGACTCGGCCTCCTGGCCCTTGGCCAAGTCGATCTGGGCGTTGATGCGGCCGAAGTCGAACAAGCGCCAGCGCAAGCCCAGCACCCCAGCCGCCTGACTGGCGCCGCTGGAGAACAGGTTGCCGCCGGACACAGAGGTGGCGCTGCCGATCAATCCGCTCAACGACAGCTTGGGATAGTACTCGGCGATGGCAACGCCAATGCGCGCGTTCGACGCCGCCAGGCGGCGCTCGGCCACGATCAGATCGGGCCGGCGCCGCAGCAGGTCGCCCGGCGAACCGGCGGCCGCGATACGCGGGGCGGCCGGTATCGGGGCCGGTGCCGCCGCCCCCTGCTGCGCCAGCTCTTCCCGATGGGTACCCGGCGCCGTGCCGAGCATCACGTCGAGCGCGTTCATGGCCGTGTCCAGCGCCGCTTCGAGCACCGGCACCGAGGCGCGCACCTGGGCCAGCGCGCCCTCGACCTGCCGCACCTGCAGTTCGGCGGCCAATCCTTTGCCGTATAGCAGGTTGAGCGTTGACAGCAGTTCCTGCTGCGCCCTCACCTGCCCGCGCGCGATGTCGAGGCGGGTTTGCAGGCCGCGGATGCCAATATAGATATCAGCGGTTTGCGCCGCCACCGCCAAACGGGTCGCGACGGCGCCGGCCTCCGAGGCTTGATAGTCGGCCAGTGCCGCCTCGCGCCCCCGGCGCAGGCCGCCGAACGCGTCCAATTCCCAGCCCACACCCAGATTGGCCTCGTAGGAGTTACCGTAACGATCAAAATCCGGCTGCGAATTCAGGACCTGCCCCAACGGTGTTTCCACCGACTGGTAGGCGCGCGTGCCTTGCGCGCTGACGGTGCCGGACGGCAGCAGCGCCGCGTTCGCCGCGCCGACACCGGCCCGCGCCTGGGCCACCCGGGCCGCCGCCTGCGCCAGATCCAGGTTCTGCGCCAGCGCCAGCGTCACGTAGCGGGTCAGCTGCGCATCGCCAAAGCCGTCCCACCAGGCGGTGAGGTCGGCCTCGGCGGCGGCCTGGCGCTGCTCGACGGCAGCTTGTCCAAGGTAGCGCTCCGGCAAAGGCGTGGCGGGCCGGGTGTAATCCGGTCCGACGGCGCAACCGGCCGCACCGGCGGCGACAATTATCAGGAGAGAGCGTTTGAGCAGCATGGGGTTTTCCACGACGAGTGACGATTCAGTGACTATATCACTAAATCGTCACTAGTTGTACAATCTTGAAACACCGAGTAAGCTAAACCACATGACCAAACCAAGCACCCCTTCGGCCAACGCGCGCGGCCCCGCCGACCACGACGTGCGCGACCAGATCGTCGCCGCCGCGACCGACCATTTCCGTCTGTACGGCTACGAAAAAACCGCCGTCTCCGACCTGGCCAAGGCCATCGGTTTTTCCAAGGCGTATATCTACAAGTTCTTCGAATCGAAGCAGGCCATCGGGGAGCAGATCTGCGCCAATTGCCTGCGCGAGATCGAAGCCGATATCCGGACCGCCGTCGACGGCGCCGAGCGGCCGCCCGAGAAGCTGCGACGCCTGTTCAAGACCGCCGTCGAATCGAGCCTGCGCCTGTTCTTCGAGGACCGCAAGCTGTACGACATCGCCGCCTCGGCCGCGACGGAGCAATGGCCGGCGGCGCGCGCCTACGAGGAACGCATCCGGCTGCTGCTGCAGGACGTGCTGCGCCAGGGCCGGGAGAGCGAGGATTTCGAGCGCAAGACCCCGCTCGACGAGGCGGCGGCGGCGATCCATCTGGTGATGCGTCCGTATCTGAACCCCCTGCTCTTACAGCACAGTCTGGATCACACCGCCGAGGCGCCGGCGCTGCTTTCCAGCCTGGTGCTGCGCAGCCTGTCGCCGTAAACATCACGCCATTTGAATGTGACCGTTGACAAATTTGGTCACTAGTTACAAAATGGGGCCCTGTTCAGTTCTTCACGGGATTCCCATGCTCGGCCATCGCTTCGCTCTCTCCACCGTCTTCGCCGTCTTGCCGCTCGCGCTCGCCGCCTGCGGCGACAAGACGCCGCCCGACCCGCGCACCGCCGCACCCCTGGTGCGCACGGCCATCGTCCAGGGGACGGATGACGCCGCCTCGCGCAGTTTCACCGGCACCGTCGCCGCGCGGGTGCAAAGCGATCTGGGCTTCCGGGTCTCCGGCAAAGTCCTGGAGCGGTTGGTCGACGCCGGGCAACACGTCAAGCGCGGGCAGACATTGATGCGGATCGATCCCGTCGACCTGAAGCTGGCGGCCAATGCCCAGCTCGAGACGGTCGCCGCCGCCCGCGCACGCGTACGGCAAACGGCCGACGAGGAAGCGCGCTACCGCGACCTGCGCGGCACCGGCGCGATTTCGGCCTCCGCCTATGACCAGGTCAAGGCGGCCGCAGACGCCGCCAAGGCCCAGCTCAATGCGGCCGAATCCCAGGCCGAGGTGGCCCGTAACGCCAGCCGCTACGGCGAACTGCTGGCCGACGCCGACGGCGTCGTCATGGAAACGCTGGTCGAGCCCGGCCAGGTAGTCGCCGCCGGCCAAGTCGTCGTGCGCCTCGCCCGCGCCGGCCAGCGCGAGGCCGTCATCCAGTTGCCGGAAACCTTGCGCCCGGCGCTGGGCTCGACTGGCCTCGCCACGCTGTACGGCAAGGAAGGCGCCCCAGTTCCCGCCAGGCTCCGGCAGCTCTCCAACACAGCCGACCGCCAGACCCGCACCTTCGAAGCGCGTTATGTGCTCGACGGCGAGCTGTCCGGCGCGCCGCTGGGCACCACGGTCGCCATCCGGATACCGGATGGCCACGCGGCCGCCGAGGCCGGCTGGTCGGTGCCGATCGGCTCCCTGTTCGACCATGGCAAGGGACCCGGCGTCTGGGTGGTCCAGGGCGAGCCGGCAAAGGTCGGCTGGCGGCCGGTGACTGTCCAGCGCATTAGCGATGACAGCGCGCGTATCGCAGGGCAGTTCAAGCAAGGCGAGCGGGTGGTCGCGCTGGGCGCGCACATGCTGCGCGAGGGCGAGGCGGTGCGTTTGGCCGGCCAGCAGCCCGCAGCGGCGACAGCCGCCACGGCGGGAGCGCGGCCATGAGCGCAGGTCGTTTCAACCTGTCGGCGCTGGCCGTGCGCGAGCGCTCCGTCACCCTTTTCCTGATCTGCCTGATCACCTTGGCGGGCGTCGTCTCATTCTTCAAACTCGGACGGGCGGAAGACCCCGCCTTCACGGTCAAGGTGATGACCGTGATCACCGCCTGGCCCGGCGCGACCGCGAAGGAAATGCAGGACCAGGTCGCCGAAAAGCTCGAAAAGCGCCTGCAGGAGCTGCGCTGGTATGAACGGGCGGAAACCTATACCCGGCCCGGCCTGGCCTTCACCACCTTGACCCTGCTCGACAGCACGCCACCGGCCGAGGTACAGGAGCAGTTCTACCAGGCCCGCAAAAAGGTCGGCGACGAGGCCGCCAACCTGCCGTCCGGCGTGATCGGACCGATGGTCAACGATGAATACGCGGACGTCACCTTCGCCCTGTTCGCGCTCAAGGCCAGGGGCGAGCCGCAACGCCTGCTGGTGCGCGACGCCGAGGCGCTGCGCCAGCGCCTGCTGCACGTGCCCGGTGTCAAAAAGGTCAACATCGTCGGCGAGCAGCCAGAACGCATCTTCGTCGAGTTTTCGCACGAGCGGCTGGCGACACTGGGCATCGGCCCGCAGGAAGTATTCGCCGCGCTCAACGCCCAGAACGTGCTCACGCCGGCCGGCTCGGTGGACACCAAGGGGCCGTCGGTGTTCCTGCGCCTCGATGGCGCCTTCGACGAATTGCAAAAGATCCGCGACACGCCGGTGGTGGCCCAGGGCCGAACCCTGAAACTGTCGGACATCGCCACCGTCAGGCGCGGCTACGAGGACCCGGCCACCTTCATGATCCGCAACGGCGGCGAACCGGCCCTGCTGCTGGGCATCATCATGCGCGACGGCTGGAACGGCCTCGACCTGGGCAAGGCGCTCGACAAGGAAGTCGGCGCCATCAACGCCAACATGCCGCTGGGCATGGCGCTGACCAAGGTTACCGACCAGTCCGTCAATATCAGCTCGGCCGTCGACGAATTCATGGTCAAGTTCTTCGTCGCGCTGCTGGTGGTGATGGTGGTGTGCTTCGTCAGCATGGGCTGGCGCGTGGGCATCGTGGTCGCCGCCGCCGTGCCGCTGACCCTGGCGGTGGTGTTCATCGTCATGGCCGCCACCGGCAAGAACTTCGACCGCATCACGCTCGGCTCGCTGATCCTCGGGCTGGGCCTGCTGGTGGACGATGCCATCATCGCCATCGAAATGATGGTGGTCAAGATGGAGGAAGGCTACAGCCGCATCGCCGCCTCGGCCTATGCCTGGAGCCACACGGCCGCGCCGATGCTCTCGGGCACCCTGGTGACGGCGGTCGGCTTCATGCCCAATGGCTTCGCCCGCTCCAGCGCCGGCGAATACACCAGCAATATGTTCTGGATCGTCGGCATCGCCCTGATCGCCTCGTGGGTGGTGGCCGTGGTGTTCACGCCCTATCTCGGCGTCAAGCTGCTGCCCGAGTTCAAGCAGGTCGAAGGCGGCCACGAGGCGCTGTACGACACGCCCCGCTACAACCGCTTCCGCCGGGTGCTGGCGCGCGTCATCGCCCGCAAGTGGCTGGTCGCCGGCGCGGTGGTCGGCCTGTTCGCGCTGTCCGTTGCGGGCATGGCCGTGGTCAAGAAGCAGTTCTTCCCGATCTCCGACCGACCCGAGGTGCTGGTCGAGGTGCAACTGCCGTATGGGGCCTCGATCGCGCAGACCAGCGCCAGCGCCGCCAGGGTCGAAGCCTGGCTGGCGAAGCAGCCGGAGGCGAAGATCGTCACCGCCTACATCGGCCAGGGCGCGCCGCGCTTCTATCTGGCGATGGGACCGGAACTGCCCGACCCGTCGTTCGCCAAGATCGTCGTGCGCACCGACAGCCAGGAACAGCGCGAGGCGCTCAAGCACCGCCTGCGCCAGGCCGTTGCCGACGGCGTCGCCCCCGAGGCGCGGGTGCGCGTCACCCAGCTCGTATTCGGTCCCTACTCGCCGTTCCCGGTGGCCTACCGCGTCAGCGGGCCTGATCCGGACAAGCTGCGCGCCATCGCCGCCGAGGTGCAGCACGTGATGAACGCCAGCGCGATGATGCGCACCGTAAACAACGACTGGGGCACGCGCGCGCCGACCTTGCATTTCACGTTGCAGCAGGATCGTTTGCAGGCTGTCGGCCTGAGCTCGAGCGCGGTGGCGCAGCAGCTGCAATTCCTGCTCAGCGGCGTGCCGCTGACCGCCGTGCGCGAGGACATCCGCACCGTGCAGGTGGTGGCCCGCTCGGCCGGCGACCTGCGGCTGGACCCGGCCAGGATCGCCGACTTCACTCTGAGCGGCGCCAACGGCCAGCGCATTCCGCTGTCGCAGGTGGGCACGGTCGAGGTGCGCGCCGAGGAGCCGGTCATGCGCCGGCGCGACCGCGTGCCGACCATCACGGTGCGCGGCGACATCGCCGAGGGCTTGCAGCCGCCGGACGTCTCGGCCGCCATGACCACGCAACTGCAGCCGATCAAGGACAAGCTGCCGGCCGGCTATCGCCTCGACGAGGCCGGTGCCATCGAGGAATCGGGCAAGGCGATGCAAGCGATGTTGCCGCTGTTCCCGATCATGCTGGCGGCGACCCTGCTGATCCTGATCTTCCAGGTGCGCTCGATGTCGGCGATGGTGATGGTCTTCCTGACCAGTCCGTTAGGCCTGATCGGCGTTGTGCCGACCCTGCTGCTGTTCGCGCAGCCGTTCGGCATCAACGCGCTGGTGGGGCTGATCGCGCTGTCGGGCATCCTGATGCGCAACACGCTGATCCTGATCGGCCAGATCCACCACAACGAACAGGCGGGGTTGGCGCCGTTGCAGGCGGTGGTCGAAGCCACCGTGCAGCGCGCCCGGCCGGTGGTGCTGACCGCGCTGGCGGCGATCCTGGCCTTCATCCCGCTGACCCATTCGGTGTTCTGGGGCACCCTCGCCTACACCTTGATCGGCGGCACCTTCGCCGGAACGATATTGACCTTGGTATTCCTGCCGGCGATGTATTCGATCTGGTTCAAGATCCGCGCCGATCAACCGCCGCCGCTCACGGACACGGCGCCTGCCCCGGGGGCGCTCCCAGCGTCTCGACCGGCCTGAGCGCCGGCGCCCTCGACAAGCGCAGCGGTATGGCGATGAAGGAAAACAGCGGCTGGTAGGCGACCCTGGCGCATTGGCTGGTGTCGGCCGGATCGCAGATGCGCGCCCGCACCAGCCGGATGCAGCTCTGGCCGTACGGGTTTTCCATACAGTTGACGCGGTTGTTGGCCGGGCATGACGGCATCTGCGCGCTCGGGATCTCGGTGATGACGGTGCCGCCGGCGTCCGCCAGCGACAGGTAGTCGATGCGCACGTGCGCGTCCGTCACCGGCGTGCCGAGGGCCAGGGTGCCGGCGGAACCGCGAAAGATGGCGCGCTGGCGCACGCCGTTCATGGCGGCGGCATCGGTGAAGTCGGTGTTCGCCGCCGCCGCCGCCGCCCGCTGCGTGACAACCTGCAGCGTATTAAAAATGTACAACAAGCGCGCGACCTCGACGACGCCGCAGACGATCGCCAGGAACACGATGATCACGATAGCGAATTCGGCGGTCACTGCGCCGGCACGGAAGCGTGGGGGTTGGCGTCGCGACATGCATTATTCTCCGACGTAGGGATGGGTGACGCTGACGATCAGCTGTAGATTCAAGCCCGTGTAGCTGGCAAAGAAGATATCCTCCATCAACATCGTGATAGTGACGCGCACCACCGT
Organism: Duganella sp. AC237; assembly: GCF_979254035.1. Lineage (NCBI taxonomy): Bacteria > Pseudomonadati > Pseudomonadota > Betaproteobacteria > Burkholderiales > Oxalobacteraceae > Duganella > Duganella sp. AC237. The sequence continues at coordinate 3,885,925 of NZ_CEEDEW010000003.1, forward strand.
GGTCGTGCCGAAGCCCACGCACGGCACGTTATTGCAGGTCACATCGATCGCGTAGCCGAATTCCCCGGGCGCCAACTCGGCCAACTCCTTCTCCACGAGCGCCTCCGCCATCGCGGCCACCGCGCCAGCCCGCGTCGGATTGCCCAGCTCGCTGGCCGGCGCCTTGGACAAATAGCGCGCGGCATCCTGCGCCGCGTACTGGACGGCCGTGTAATGCCAGAACACCCGCCCCAGATACAAGGGAAACACCAGCAACAGCACCAGCACCGGCATCACCAGCGCCAGTTCGACGGCGGCAATGCCGCGCTGGCGCCGGGCGTCGCGTTGGCCGGCGCGCCTCATGGATAGAGCTCCACCGCGCCGCCCAATGCCTGGTCGGAAACCAGACCGCCGAACTCGGCGCGCACGCTGGTGGCGGTGGCCGGCACCGTCATCAGAAACTTGCCGACGCCGAGCACCGTGGCCGCCGCCAGCGCGCCGGCCGGCACCGGGCAGGCCAGCAGCGCCACATTCAGCACGCGGCGTCCCGCCACACCCCGGCGCGCCGCCGGCGGCTGCACGGCGTTGGGGCTGCCCGTAGAGCGGTAAGGCGTCGAAGTCCCCGTCGGGTACCCGGAGCCGGCCGTGGGCGCGCCCGGTCCGTACAGCGTGCTCCAGGCGCTTGGGGCGAACGTCGCGTAGCCGGCGGCCGGTTCGGCCGCGCCTGCCACATAGGCGCTGTACGGCACGGCCCTGGCGTAGGCCCACAGCGGCCCGTACATCGGCCCGGTGGTGCCGGCCGGCTGCGTGGCGGGATCGGCGACGGTCCACAACTTGCCGCCGACGGTGCTCGCCTGCGCCACCTGCCCGGCCGGGGCCACACTCATCCATGGCGTACCGCTGCCGGCGCCGCCGAAGGTGTACTGCCGGATATTGGTGTCGGGCGGCGCGCTGGCATAGGCGCACGGCGTGCCGAGGTAATCGAAGCGGGAATTGAAATGATTGAACAGCGACGCCAGCGGGAACGGCCGGCCCACCGTCAGGGCGCCCCCGGTCACGCGCGCCATGGCCAGTTGGCCGGTGCAGACATATGGCCCGACCCGGCCCGGCGCGACGTTGGCCGCGGCGCCGGCGACGCCGGGCGGCGCAAACGGGTCGATGACGAAGTTCTCGGCGGCGGTGCCGTTGGGATTGAGCTGCATCAGGTCGTAGGCGACGCCGCGGCGGAAACCGTATTGCACCAGCTCGACGTTGGCGGGCGGACCCGGGTTGGCGCGCGGGGCTGCCTCGACGTTGGACAGCGCGCACACCGCCAGCGGCACGACGCCGATCGTCGAGCGTCCGGCCACCGCCGTCACTGCCACGTCCATCGACGCCAGCGACGCGGACAGCAAGCGCAGGAAAAACAGCTCGATCCTTCCCATGGCGCCGGCCAGATCGGCGGTGGCGGCGCGCGCGTAGATCAAGCCGTTGGGCGCGGCGCGGGCGGTGTCGGCATCGACCCAGCCGCCGTTCGGCGAGGCGCTGAACGACAGCGCCTTCGCGTCCCATGCGATGGCGCGCTGGTTGTATTGATACCTGAGCACCGCCATCGCGGCCAGCACCTGCGCGGTGGCGGCATCGATGCCGGCCACGGTGCCGTTCAACTGGCGCGCCGCCGTCAGCGCCGCCACGTTGGCCACCGCCTGCAACTCGGCCCGGCGGTTGTACACCCGCGACAGATCGAGCGCGATGCCGAGGAAGCCGATCAGGCAGGCGAGCATCAGTCCGAAGACGATGGCGATGGCGCCGCGCTGCCGCATCTTGCTGTTGACGCCCCGCTTCATACAATTGGCCTCCGTCCGCGACGGGCCTGGCGGACCGTCGAGCGACACATGGTAGAGAGACTATTGTAGTGCGGCAATTAATGCCGATTATTGACGACGGACAATAAACCGGCAAGCGCGGCGGCGCTTATTCCCAGGCCCGCGCCGCCGAGCGGTGTATCGTCCACGTGAAGCCGGCGCCGACCGACAGGCCGCTGTTGCGCAGGAACAGCGGGCTGTCGCGGTTGCGCGCGTGACTGTAATTGTCGTAGCGGGTGAATCCGAACACGCGCCAGTCCGGCGACAGCCGGCGCGACAGGCTCAGGCCCAGCCTGGTCATCAGCAAGCCGCCCGACGCCGCGTGGTAGGCCGGGCGGGTCGCCGTCGCGTACTGCGGTTCGACCTCATAGAAATACTGGTGCAGGCGGGCGTTGCCGAACACCGCGCCGACATTGGCGTCGGCCTGCCACTTGCCGGTGCCGTCGCCGGCCTCCAACACCAGGCGCGGTTCAAACACCAGACCCTGGCGTCGAAAACCACTTTTGAGCTCGATCGGCACCCGCAGCGGCAACTCCAGCCGCACGCGGCTCGTCGCCGTCGGCTCGGCCAGCAACACCTTCACGCGCGGGCCGAATTCCAGCAGCGAACGCAGATCCGGCATGCCGGCGCGCGCGGCGACGTCGTCGGAGCGCGCCGGCAGCGACAGCGCGAAGCCGAGGTCAAGCTCGACCCGCTCGGTGTTGATCAGGCGGGCGCCCACGCCGGAGCGGTCGGCGCGCAGCACCTTGCCGCGATAGATCACCATCGGCAGCGCCAGCGCGCGCGTGGAGCGGTCTTCGGAGCCGGGATAGGCCGGGGTGGAGGCGGCGCCGCCGAACAGGCCGACCTCCCACAGCGGTAAATCGGGGTCCGGCGTCGGCGCCAGCTGCTGGGCGGCTGCCGGCGCCATGAGCGCCACCATGGCCAACGGCGCCAGCGGCGCCAACGCTGAATTCGTCCGGACGTGCAGCGTCATGGTTGTACTCCGAGCGGGTTGCGATACATGGGATTCCTTCGACGTTATGCGTGATGTAAAACGAGCACGATACCACGCCCATCCCTCCCCCGGCAGGGCCGTTCCTCCGGTAAGATATCGGCACCGACCATCGGCACCGGCCATCGGCACCGACCGCACAAGGTTAAATTTTAATGAGCGTCTTATTGCAAGAGCACCTGTATTGCCTGGATTGGCCTATCGACAGCGCGACCACGCTCCCTGTGGCCTGCATCCGCTTCCAGCCGACGACAATCGACGCCGACAGCTTCCGTTCAGCCGGTATCGATTGCCCCGCCGACATCGCCGCCGCCGTGCCCAAGCGGCAACGGGAATTCTTCTACGGCCGCCTGTGCGCAAGATCGGCGATGGGGCCGCTGCGCCGCGACCTCCCCCAGATCGGCACCGGCCGCATGCGCGAACCGCTGTGGCCGGCCGACCTGATCGGCAGCATCACCCACGCGGCCGACATGGCGGCGGCGCTGGTGCTGCCCCTGTCCAGGGGCTATCACGGCGTGGGCATCGACATTGAGAATATCCTCGACGGCCAAGGCGCGCGCGAGGTCCGCGCCATCGTGGCCAAAGACGGCGAATTGCGCTACCTGGCCGGATTTGAAGACACGCTGGGTCCAGACGTCCCCCTGACCCTGGTTTTTTCCGCCAAGGAAAGCTTCTTCAAAGCGGTGCACGGCGAGGTGCGGCGCTACTTCAACTTCGACGCGATCGAGCTTGAGCACATCGATGTAGCCGCGCAAAGCATGCGCTTCCGCGTGTGCGAAGACCTCACGCCCCGCTTGCGGCGCGGCGGCCGCTGCGAGGTCCGCTTCCGGATACTGGACGCCACGCACATCGCCACGCTGTGCCTCTGGCGGCGCGAGGCAGACGGCGCGGAAGGCGCGGATGGCGCTTAGGCCGGACGTTGGCGGCATGGGATCGGCCCCGAACCTAACGCGCCAGCGGTTTCAGCCAGGATACTTTACAATCGCAACCCATATTGCGGCCCCATCATAGTGCGCCGCACTGAAAAGCATCCAACACTCTCGCAAGGAAACCCATGGCCGCCACTGACCAACCCCACTACACCGCAGAAGAAAAACGCAAGCGGGTATTCGCCATCATCAGCGCGTCGTCCGGCAATCTGGTCGAATGGTTCGACTTCTATGTCTACTCGTTCGCATCGATCTACTTCGCCAGCCAGTTCTTCCCGAGCGGAAACTCCACCGCCGAATTCCTGAAGGCGGCCGCCGTCTTCGCGGTCGGCTTCCTGATGCGCCCGATCGGCGGCTGGATGTTCGGCCGCATCGCCGACCGCGTCGGCCGCAAGAAGTCGATGGTCATCTCGGTGCTGATGATGTGCGGCGGCTCGCTGGCCATCGCCGTGCTGCCGACCTACGCCACCATCGGCGTCGCCGCGCCGATCCTGCTGCTGATCATCCGCATGTTCCAGGGCCTGTCCGTCGGCGGCGAATACGGCACCACCGCCACCTACATGAGCGAAGTGGCGTTGCGCGGCCAGCGCGGCTTCTTCTCCTCGTTCCAGTATGTGACCCTGATCGGCGGCCAGTTGCTGGCGGTGTTGACCGTGGTGGTGCTGGAGCAGTTCCTCAGCGATGCCGAGCTCAAGTCGTGGGGCTGGCGCATTCCATTCGTGATCGGCGCGATTGCCGCCGTGGTGTCGCTGATGCTGCGCCGGACGCTGCACGAAACCATCAAGCCGGAAGACAGCAAGAACAAGGATGCCGGCACCCTGGCGGGCATCTTCAAGAACCACCGTGCCGCCTTCATCACCGTGCTCGGCTACACCGCCGGCGGCTCGCTGATCTTCTACACCTTCACCACCTATATGCAAAAGTATCTGGTCAACACCTCCGGCATGCCCGCCAAGACCGCCAGCGTGGTCATGACCGGCGCGCTGTTCCTGTATATGTGCATGCAGCCGCTGTTCGGCATGCTGGCCGACCGCATCGGCCGCCGGCACTCGATGATGCTGTTCGGCGCGCTGGGAGCGCTGGCGACCTACCCGATCCTGGCTATCCTGCGCGGCAACACCAGCCCGTACATCGCCTTCGCGCTGATCACGGTGGCGCTGGCGATCATCAGCCTGTACACCTCGATCGGCGGGCTGGTGAAGGCCGAAATGTTCCCGCCGGAAGTGCGCGCCCTGGGCGTGGGGTTCTCGTACGCCATCGCCAACGCCATCTTCGGCGGCTCGGCGGAATTCGTCGGCCTCACGTTCAAGAACCTGGGCCACGAGAACTGGTTCTTCATCTATGTCACGGTGATGATGGCGATCGCGTTCCTGTTCAGCATGCGCCTGCCCAAGACGCCGTCGTATCTGCATACCGATCATTAACGCGAGACGCTCCCGGGCCAGTCCGGGCGGGAGCACAGTGCCACATCCCGGCCGTCATGGTCGACAGTTACGGTAGCATGTCACAAAACCTGCCGCCCGCGCGTCTAGCAGGGAAGACCACTCCGTTCGCAGACACCATGACCGACTCCGCCGCCTTCACCGCCCTCAGGCCCCGCCTGTTCGCCATCGCCTACCGCATGCTCGGCGTGCGCGCCGACGCCGAGGATGTGGTGCAGGATGCCTGGCTGCGCTGGCACGGCAGCGACCAGCTGGCGGTGCAATCCGCCGAGGCCTGGCTGGTCACCCTCACCACCCGCCTCGCCATCGACCGCCTGCGCGCCCGCCAGGCCGAGCGCGAAACCTACGTCGGCTGGTGGCTGCCCGAGCCCATCGTCGAGCTGGACGAGCGCACGCCCGAAAGCAGCGCGGAAATGGCCAGCGAGGTGTCCATGGCCTTTTTATGGGTGCTCGAACGCCTGTCCCCCGAAGAGCGCGCGGCGTTCCTGATGCGCCAGGTCTTCGATCACGACTACGCCGACATCGCCGACATGCTCGGCAAAAGCGAAGCCGCCTGCCGGCAGATGGTGCACCGCGCCCAGGAGCGGGTGCGCCAGCAAACACCCCGCTTCGATGTGCACAAAGACACGCATCGCGCCCTGCTGGGACGCTTCATGGCCGCCGCCCAGGCCGGGGACCGCGCCGCCATGAAGACCATGCTGGCCGACGACGTGCAGTTGGTGTCCGACGGCGGCGGCAAGATCAAATCGTTCCTGCGCATCCTGCGCGGCGCCGGCCGTGTGGCGGGCGTGTTCTGGTCGCTGGAGCACCAGTATCCGCTCGATGTCGCCTACCGTCAGGCCAGGGTCAACGGCGAGCCGGGGTTGCTGCGCTATGTCGCAGGCAAGCTGGAGTCGGCGCAATCGTTCGTCATCGAGGACGGGCGCATCGCCGCCGTGCTGGTGGTGCGCAATCCCGACAAACTGACGGGGATTCCGCAAACTATTTTCTAAAAGCAGTCACAGGCGGCACGGATGGTCCGTCTAACAAGGTATGAGCGGCGCAATGGTGCGCCCCTCCCCTTCGAAAGGCATCAACATGACGCAAACCGCCCGTATTTCGTCCTTCTACTCGGTGGCCCCGGCCAACCTGCAAGCCATGATCGCGCTGTCGGCGTCGGTCAAGAAAAGCTCGCTGGGCATCCGTCTGGTCGAACTTGTCAACCTGCGCGTGTCGCAGATCAACGGCTGCGGCGTTTGCATCGACATGCACTGGCGCGACTTGATCAAGCAAGGCGCCGATCCACGCCACCTGAACGCCATCGCCGGCTGGCGCGAGGCGCCTTCGTCGTTCTTCAGCGACAGCGAACGCGCAGCCCTCAACTGGGCCGAAGCCGTCAACGCGCTGCCGCACCAACAGCCGAGCGACGCCGATTTCGCCCGGCTCAAAGAACATTTCAACGAGACCGCGATCGCCGAACTGAGTTACGCGATCGCGGTGATCCGTGGTTGGAACCTGATCAACGCCAGTTTGCACAATCAAATCCCGGAGGTGCCGGCGTCGGGATTCTAAAGCCATACACTTCGGTTAAGGGGCGGTACCGTATTCGTCCGCGCCCAGATCGATCACGCCCTCCGCGCGCGCCTGGCCGTTGATGTCCTTGACGCCGTTGACCGGGATCGCGCCGGACGGGAAATAGGTCGCCCACAGCGGCGAGGTCCAGGTGGTCAGCGCCGTGCCGGGGTTGCCCACATTGATGGCTGGCGAGGTTTGCTGAAGGTTCAGATTACCGCTCTGCGGCGCGACATAACGCGGATCGGCCTTGACCTGGGTCCCCGGCAGATTGGTCGAACCGGACGCGCTGCCCCACCAAAGGTTGACACCCCAGACGTTGCCCGTATTGCCGCTGCCCTGCACCTTGTAGTTCTCCGCGATCGTCCCTTTGCCGAAGAAGATGTTGTTGCTGAAGCGGGAATCGATCACCTTGTACTGGAACACCACCTCGGTCCCCCAACCCTTGTTCTTGTAGAAGGAATTGTTGTTCACATAGATGCGGCGCGCCTGGCCAGCGGCCGACTTATAGCCGCCCACCGCCAAGCCGGCCTCGCGGTTGTTGTAGACGAAATTATTCGTCATCAGAATGTCTTCGGTGGCCTTGCCGCCATGTTCGCTGGCAAATTCGAAGCCGATGTCATTGCCGCTCGAGATGTTGCGATCGAAAATGATATTGCGCCCGCCGTCCACATAAAAGCCGCCGGCGGATCCTTCCCCGCTGTACCAGGGGTTGGTCTTGCTCGAATTGTTTTTGGCGATATTGTCGCGCACCATGCCGTTGCGCACCCGGTCCTTCTCGCCGCAACCCTCGCACGTTCCCTCGTAGCCGATGAAGTCGAAGCCGATGTTGTTGTTGTCGTGTACGTTGTTGTTGAGCACCTCGAAGCGGTCGACATTGCCATTGATAACCAGCGCCTCGCTTGCCTGCAACACGTTGCCGTACACCTCGTTGCCCTGCACCAGCAAGTCGGTCACGCCGGTGGCGTCGGTGCCGAACACCGCCAGGCCATGCGCGCCTACTTCGCAAGGATCCGTGCAGGTGTCCGTATTGATGATGCCGTGGATCTTGTTGTTGACGATCTGCAGGCGTTTGCCGTTGCCCTCCACCAGGATACCGACCGGGGTCGCGTTGGCGCCCGAGGTCAGGCCGTTGATGTCGAAACCCTCCACCCGCACATAGTTGGCGTTCCTGATCGTCACCAGCCCCTCGCGGTCGGACGGGCTCAATCCCTTGCCGCTGATGATGGCCCCCGGATCGCCTTTCAACGTGATAAACGCGCTGGCGGTGCCGGATTTGTCTTCGATCAGTACTTTTTGCTCGTACGTGCCAGCCAGCACGCGGATGGTATCGCCGGCCTTGGCCTGGTTCACTGCGGCCTGGATCGACTGGCCCGGGTTGACGGTCACGCTGGCGGCAAGCGCGGCGCCGACACAGGTGGACAGCAGAAGTCCGGCAGCCACGCGGCTCACGGTAGTTTTGACACAGTTCATAGGCTTTTTCTCCAGTTGGGTTAAGCGACCAGCCATCTCATCCGGGTCGTGGAAAGAATAGTAGTAAGCAAACAAAGAAAATACAAGAAACTTTCGAAGTATTTCTTTTTAGGGCAACAGCGGCTTTCGATGGCTTTTTCATCGCAAGATACAACATCAACCGAAAGTTTTCGAAAGTTACTTGCATTTCCGATTTCGTTTTATTACTATCGGTACCAGACGACAAAAAAACAGGAGAATGGCATGGATGGAGCAATCGGCAAGGGACTTCGGCGCACCTTAATGGCGGTGGCGGTGGAGATGGCTTTATGCGGCATGGCGTATGCGCAGGTTCAACCGGAAGCGCCTGCCGCGTCGGCCAAGGATCAAACCGGCGCGGCGCAGGAAGCGCCGCCGGTCGTCGTCGTGACCGGCGCGCGCGCCGCGCTGGCCAGGTCGCTGGAACTGAAACGCAACGCCGACGTGATCCAGGACTCGATCTCGGCGACGGAACTGGGCCGCTTCCCCGACGATAACGTGGCCGACTCGCTGACGCACATCTCCGGCATCTCGGTCTCCCGCACGCGCGGCGGCGAAGGCCAGTACATCAACGTGCGCGGCCTGGGTTCGGGCTACAACATCGTCACCCTGAACAAGCGCATCCTCGCCACCGACGGCGACGGCCGCGACTTCGCCTTCGACGTGCTGCCCTCGGAGGTGATCAGCGGCGCCGACGTGATGAAATCGGCCGAAGCCGCCCAGATGGAAGGCAGCATCGGCGGCTCGGTCAACCTGCGCTCGGCGCGGCCGATGGACAATCCCGGCTACCACGCGTCGGTGCGCTTCGAGGGCGACCGCAACGACCTGTCGCGCAAGAACGGCGGCAAACTCTCCGGCGTGGTCAGCAACACCTTCAATAACAACACCATGGGCGTGATCGTCGGCGCTGTGCTTTCCAAGCGCAACGTGCGCACCGATTCGCTCGGCTACCAAACCTTCAACGCCGATTCGCCGGGCAGCTTCGACGCCAACGGCGACGGCGCCATCGGCAGCGGCGAAAGCGGCCTGCTGGCGCCATGCTGCACCTCCTTCGGCTCCATTTTCGAGGAAAAGAAGCGCACTGCGCTGTCCGGCGCGTTCGAGTGGAAGGTCACGCCACAATTGCGCATGACCGTCGATGCCCTCGCCACCCGGCTCGATTCGCCGCAGGTCGGTTACCAGCAGTCGTACTATGTCGAACACGCGCCGGGCCGCTGGTCGGACGTGGTGATCAAGGACCATCTGATCACCAGCATGACGGTCAAGGACCTGGTGCCGGAAATGAGCAATGTCACCACCGACCGCGTGGTCGACACCAGGCAGCTCGGCTGGCACGGCGACTGGAAGGCCAGCCCCGACCTCAAGCTCTCGGGCGACTTGTACCGTTCGACATCCGAGCGCAACTCCGGCGGCAAGGACAGCTTCGTCGTTGCCGGCATCGCCGGCCACAACACCGGCTACTACCGCGCCAACAACGGCCGCCTGCCCGACATCCGCGTCACCCTCGAAGATGGCCGCGACCTGGCCACCGAACTGGCGGCCGGCCGTCTCGGCAACAAGGATTACGGCCTCCATTTCGTCGGCCTGACCGGCACCGACATCAAGGACACCGTCGACGGCGCCACCTTCGAGGGCCGCCTGGCGCTGGGCGGCGCGTGGCATATGGACGGACTGCAGTTCGGCGTGAGCGGCACCCGCCGGCAAAAGGACCGCAACTCGATCGGCAACGAAAAAAGCGGCGGCGCCTGCCAGTACTGCGACATGTATTCGACCACCTTCGCCTCGCTCGGCGCCGACGTGGTCAGCCCGATGACACTGCCGAACTACATGCGCAACGCCGGCGGCAGCTTCCCGGGCAGCTTCGTCAAGTTCGACGTGCCGGCCTATCTGGCCGCGCTCAAAAAGCTCGACGGCCGGCCCAATCCCGGCAGCCAGGTCAATCCGGACGGCCAAACCTTCAACGCCAGCCTGTCGCAGCCGGTGCTGGTGCCGACCGACTCTTATGCGGTGAGCGAAAAGACCGCGACCCTGTTCAGTCAACTGGAACTGTCGGGCGAGAACTGGAACGGCAATGTCGGCGCGCGCCTGGTGCGCACGCGGACCACGTCGCACAGCGCGATCGACCAGATCCTGGCGATCAACGACCCGACGCCGGACATCCCGACCAGCAGCCCGGACATCACCTACAGCCCGGCCGTGCCGGTGTCGCAGGACGGCAGCTACACCAAGCTGCTGCCGTCGGCCAATCTGAGCTGGTGGGCGCGGGACGACTTCGTGGTGCGCGGCGCGCTGGCCAAGGTCATGGCCCGGCCGTCGCTCGACAAGCTGGCGCCGACCCGCACCGACAATACGCTCGACCGCAGCTATGTGCTCAACATCGTCGGCGACCCGAACCTGAAACCGACCACGGCGGTGCAGCAAGACCTGTCGGTCGAATGGTATTACCGGCCGAAATCGGCGATCACTGCGGCGGTCTTCGCCAAGCAGATCAAGAATTTCGTCACCTACCAGACCGACGAAAAAGTCGACATCGGCGTGCCGGGCTACCTGTACACGGTCACGCATCCGGTCAACGGCGACAAGGCGCGCGTGCGCGGCATGGAAATCGGCGTCCAGCACCTGTTCGACAATGGCTTCGGCATCAACGCCAAATTCGCCAAGACCTGGACCAAGGCCTATCAGGGCGGCCAATACGTCGGCCAGCTCGAAGGCGTGGCGCCGACCGCCTCGTCGATCGGCTTCCTGTATGAGAAAAGCGGCGTCAACGCCTCCATCTCGTTCGACTACACCGGCGAGTACACGCAGAGCACCAATGTGATTGCCGGCTTCCCGAACAAGGTCGATTCGCTGACCTGGATCACCGCCTCGGCCTCGTGGGACATCACGCCGACGATCACGCTGTTCGTCGAAGGCAAGAACCTCGGCGACGCGGTCATGCGCTCCAACCTGGGCCGCGCCGACGCGCAGTATGGCTTCGAAACCTGGGGCCGCACCTACGTCGCCGGCATGAGCGTGAAGTTCTAACATGACCTCTTCGATAACGATGACCAACAAAGCCGGCGCCCGCCCCGCCGGCTGGCTCGGCTACGCGCTGACCACCACCTTGTTGTGGGGCGTGTGGGGCGCCTTCGCCGGCCTGCCGGGGCAGAACGGCTTTCCCGAAACCTTGATCTACGTGGTGTGGGCGTTGACGATGGTGCCGCCGGCCCTGCTGGTGCTGGCGCGCAATGGCTGGCGCGTGCGGCGCGACGGCCGCTCCGTCGCCTTCGGCCTGACCATCGGCCTGCTGGGCGCCGGCGGCCAGATGATCCTGTTCTACGCCGTCAAGGCCGGGCCGACCTATCTGATCTTCCCGCTGATCTCGCTGTCGCCGGTGATCACCATTGCGCTGTCCTACCTGTTCCTGCGCGAACGCACGGGCATGCTCGGCGTGGCCGGCATCATCCTGGCGGTGTGCGCGCTGCCGCTGTTCGACTTCACGCCCGGCGGCGCGCCTCGCCAATACGGCCTGTGGTTCGTGCTGGCCATCGGCGTGCTGCTGGCGTGGGGCTTGCAGGCCTACTTCATGAAACTGGCCAACGCCAGCATGGACGCCGAGAGCATCTTCTTCTACATGACCGCCAGCGCGCTGCTGTTCATCCCGGTGGCGCTGGCCATGACGGACTTCTCGCAGCCGATTAACTACGGCCCGGGCGGACCGCTGCTGGCCGCCGTCACGCAAATCCTCAACGCGGTCGGCGCCCTCACGCTGGTGCACGCCTTCCGGCACGGCAAGGCGCTGGTGGTCTCGCCGCTGGTCAACGCCGGCGCGCCGCTGCTGACCACCGTCATCGCCATGACCGTGGCGGCCACGCTGCCGAGCGGTTACAAGCTGGCCGGCATCGCGCTGTCGCTGGCCGCCGCGCTCTGCCTGGCGCTGCAACCGGACGACAACCCAACCGCCTGAATACACAGACTTCAAGGAACCTGACATGCAATATCTTCTCAATCTGGTGCGGCGCCACAAGGCCGGCGAAGCGGCCGGCATCTATTCGGTGTGCTCGGCCCATCCGCTGGTGATCGAAGCGGCCATGGAAGTGGCGGCCGCCGCCGGCGAGCCGGTGCTGATTGAAGCCACCTCCAACCAGGTCAACCAGGATGGCGGCTACACCGGCATGACGCCGGCCAGCTTCCGCGACTTCGTGCACGGCATCGCCGACAAGGTCGGGCTGGCGCGCGACAGCGTGCTGCTCGGCGGCGACCACCTCGGACCGAACGCCTGGCAGGACCAGCCGGCCGACGACGCCATGGCGAAGGCCGAGCTGCTGATCGAACAATACGTACTGGCCGGCTTCCGCAAGATCCACCTGGACTGCTCGATGTCGTGCGCCGGCGATCAGGTACCCCTGCCCGACGCCATCGTCGCCTGCCGCGCCGCGCGCCTGTGCGCGGTCGCCGAAGCCGCCTGGCAGCAAGCCGGCGGCGAGGCCCCGGTCTACATCGTCGGCACCGAAGTGCCGGTGCCCGGCGGCGCCCACGAGGACCTCGACGAACTGGCCGTCACCACGCCGCAGGCGGCCGCCGCCACCAGCGCCGTGCACCGCGCCGCCTTCGCCGAAGCCGGCTTGCAAGCGGCTTGGCCGCGCGTGATCGGCCTGGTGGTGCAGCCCGGCGTCGAGTTCGACCACCACAAGGTGATCGACTACCGCCCGGAAAAAGCACGCGAGTTGAGCCGCTTCATCGAGGGCGAATCCACCCTGGTTTACGAAGCCCATTCGACCGACTACCAGATCCGCGACAGCCTGGCGGCGCTGGTGCGCGACCACTTCGCCATCCTCAAGGTCGGCCCCGGCCTGACCTTCGCGCTGCGCGAGACGCTGTGGGCGCTGGCCGACATCGAAGAGGAAATGCTCGACGGCCGTCCCGGTTCCAACTTCAAGAACGTGGTGCTGGAGACCATGCGCGCCGAACCGGGCTACTGGCTCAAATACTACGGCGATCCGGTGCGCGTGCGCTTCGACCAGCAGTACAGCCTGAGCGACCGGATTCGCTACTACTGGCCGCACCCGGCGATCCAGCGAGCACAAACCGCATTGATCGATTACCTCGAACGCAACGCGCCGCCACTGACCTTGCTGAGCCAGTACCTGCCGGCCCAGTACGAGGGGGTGCGCGAAGGCCGACTGCGCAACCGTCCGGCCGACTTGCTCAAGGAAGGCGTGGCCAAAGTGCTGCGCCAATATATGGACGCCTGCACGGCAGGCGCCGCAACAAAGGAGTTGGAAACATGTTAGTAGTAGATACCAAAACAAGCATCATCGGCATCGACGAGGATAAGCTGGACGCGGCCGGCGCGGGCCTGACGGCGCGCGAAGTCGCCCAACAAAGCGCCGTCTGGCCGGCCATCGCCGAACTGCTGAACAGCCGGCGCGCCGACGTCGACGCCTTCCTCGCCCCGCTGCTGGCGCGGCCGGACCTGCGCATCGTGCTGACCGGCGCCGGCACCTCGGCCTTCATCGGCGAATGCCTGGTCCCGGCGCTGCTGCGCCAGGGACTGCGCGCCGAAGCCGTGCCGACCACCGACCTGGTATCGGGCCCGCATTCGTTCCTGCAACCGGCCGTGCCGACCTTGCTGGTCTCGTTCGGCCGCTCCGGCAGCAGCCCTGAAAGCGTGGCGGCGGTGGCGCTGGCCGACCAGCTGGTGGCCGACGTGCACCACCTGGTCATCACCTGCAACGCCGACGGCGAGCTGTATAGCATGGCCGAGGGCCGCGCCAACGCACTGGCGATCCTGCTGCCGGAGGCGACGCACGACCGCGGCTTCGCCATGACCACCAGCTTCACCTCGATGCTGCTGTCGGCCGCGCTGGCCTTCGGCGCGGTCGCTGACGAAGCCGTGCAAGCGCCATCGGCCGCCGCGCGACAATTGCTGCATAGCGCCCTGCCGCTGCTGAACCAACTGGTGGCGCAGCGCTTCAACCGTGTCGTCTACCTCGGCAGCAACGAGTTGCGCGGCTTGGCGCGCGAAGCCGCGCTGAAACTGCTGGAACTGACCGATGGTCAGGTGGTGGCGCTGTTCGATTCGCCGCTGGGCTTCCGCCACGGACCGAAGACCATCGTCAACGACCGCACCTTGGTGGTGGTCATGCTGTCGAACGACGCTCACGCGCGCCGCTACGATCTCGACCTCTTGCGCGAACTGCGCAACGACGGCCGCGCCGGCCGCGTGCTGGCCCTGAGCGGCATCGCCGAACCGGCGCTGGGTAACGATTGCGTGCTGCTGGACGGCGTGGACAACGCCAACGAACTGGCGCTGGCGCTGCCGTATATCGTATTCTGCCAAAGCTACGCGCTGCTGCAATCGCTCGACCTCGGTCTGCGCCCGGACACGCCCAGCGTCTCCGGCACGGTCAACCGGGTGGTGCGCGGCGTGACGATTTATCCATGTGAAGGAAAAAACGATGTTTCTGGGCGTTGACGGCGGCGGCACCAAGACCGCGTTCGCACTGGTGGACGCGGACGGCAACGTGCGCGCGCGCCACGAGGAAGGCAGCGCCTACTATCTCGAGGTCGGGATGGAAGGCGCCGCCGCGATGCTGGAGCGCGGTTGCCGCGCGCTGTTCGCCAACGCAGGCGTGCGGGCCGAGGACATCGCGCAGGCCTTCTTCGGCCTGCCCGCCTATGGCGAAGACCGCGCCGTCGTGCCCGCGCTCGACGCGCTGCCGCGCGCCATCCTCGGCCACGACCGCTACCGCTGCAACAACGACATGGTATGCAGCTGGGCCGGCTCGCTGGCTTGCGCGGACGGCATCAGCATCATCGCCGGCACCGGCTCGATGGCTTACGGCGAATACGCCGGCAAGCAGGCACGCGCGGGCGGCTGGGGTGAATTGTTCAGCGACGAGGGGTCGGCCCACTGGATCGCCCGCGCCGGCCTGGCTTTGTTTTCGCGCATGAGCGACGGCCGTACGCCGCGCGGCGAGCTGTATGCATTGGTGCGCGAGCGCCTGTCGCTGGACGAGGATTTGGACCTGTGCGGCGTGGTCTATGGCGATTTGAAGCGCGAACGCAGCGGGATCGCGCGATTATCGCGGCTGGTGAGCGAGGCCGCCGCGCTGGGCGACCGCCAGGCCATGGCGATCATCGACGACGCCGCCGGCGAGCTCGCCGACCTGGTCGATGCGGTGCGCGCCGCGCTGAACGTGGCCGACGATGTCGACGTCGCGGTGTCGTTCACCGGCGGACTGGTTGGCCCGGACGGGCCGTTGCGGACGCCGCTCACCAGGGCGCTGGCCGGCCGCGCGCGACCATATCTGGTATCGCCGCCGCTGTTCGCACCGGTCATCGGCGCGGCCTTGTACGCCGCCCGCAACGCCGGCACGCCGCTCGACGCCATCGCGCTGCATCGCTTGTCCGACAACAGCTGAACCACCAATACAAGAGGAAGTCCGATGCGCTCCACCCTCATCCGTCTCATGCTGGCGATGCTGCCGGCCTTGTCGGCGCAAGCCGCACAAAGCAATTACACCATGGCCGACTTCGAAAAGGTAGCGAAGATCGACGCCCATCTGCACCTGCATGGCGACAGCCAGACCGCCTATCTGAAGCAAGCCCGCAAGGACAACTTCCACGCACTGACCATCAACGTCGACTACGGCGACTCCCTCCTCCGGCGCGTCAACGGCAAGTCGCCAGCAAACTGGCGCACGCCAACCCGAAGGATGTCGCCTGGGTCGCGACATTCTCCACCAAGGACTTCGAGCGCCCCGGCTGGACCGAAGCCACCCTCAAAGACCTCGACACCGCCCTGGCCGACGGCGCCGTCGGCGTCAAGGTCTGGAAAAACATCGGCATGGACCTGCGCGACGCCGCCGGCAAACTGGTGATGGTGGACGACGCCCGCTTCGACCGTCTGTTCGACGGCCTGGCCCAACGCGGCGCCATGGTGCTCGGCCACCAGGGCGAACCTCACAACTGCTGGCTGCCGCTCGAAAAAATGACGGTCAACAGCGACCGCGAATATTTCAAAGCCCATCCGGCCTACCACATGTACCGGCACCCGGAAATGCCCAGCTACGAGCAGCAGATGGCCGCACGCGACCGCCTGCTCGCCAAGCATCCGACGCTCCGCTTCACCGGCGTTCACCTGGCCTCGCTCGAATGGGACATCGACCTGCTGGCGCGTTTTCTGGACGCGCACCCCGCCGTCAACGTCGATGTCGCCGCCCGCATCGGCCAATTGCAGTACCAGTCGCAGCGCGATCGCGAGCGCGTGCGCGCATTCTTCATCAAATACCAGAACCGCCTGATGTACGGCTCCGACCTGGCCCAATCGTCCGCCCAGCCCGACGCCGATTTCGCCAGGGACCTGGACACTGTCTGGCGGCGCGACTGGCGCTACTTCGCCACCGCCGAGAGCCAGATGGTGCCGGAACTGGACACGCCGGTGCCCGGTCTTGAGCTGCCGCGCGCGGTGATCGACAAGCTGTTCCGGGAAAACGCCGAAAAAACCTTCCCGAACGCGTGGAAAAACGCCCCGGCGAAGGCCAAAAAAGACTGAAAAAAGGATAACGCCGAACTTTCGATTCTTTTCGCGCCGGGCGTCCTGTATCATCGGGAACACTCTTTATTCGCGCAAAATTGGAAAGACCGGCAATGAAAACAACCCAGAAGACGGAAGCGAAAGCGATAGCAAAGGAAGCGCCAGCCGACAACAACCTGCTGGTGGAAGAACGGCGCCGCCACATCCGCGAGCTGGTCGCCGAGCGCGGCCGGATCACCGTGGCCGAACTGGTGACGATGTTCGACATCTCGCAAGTGACCGTGCGCAGCGACCTGAACGCGCTGGCCGAGATCGGCGCGGTGGTCCGCACGCGCGGCGGCGCCCTGGCCCAGCGGGCCGATGAAGACCTGCCGATCGGCGTCAAGCAAACCTTGCGCCGCGCCGAGAAGATGCGCATCGCCGAGGCGGCCGTGCAACTGATCGGCGAGGGACAAACCATCGTGCTCGATTCGGGCACGACGACGGCGGAAATCGCCAAGCAGATACGCGGCCTGAAGCTGCAGTCGATCAACGTCATCACCAACGCGCTCAACATCGCGGTGCTGCTGGCCGGCGCGCCGCACGTGACGTTGATCATGCTGGGCGGCGTGCTGCGGCCCAGTTCGTATTCATTGGGCGGGCCGCAGGCCGAGGCGGCGTTGCAGGGTCTGCACGCGGACATCCTGTTCCTCGGCTTCGACGGCCTCGATCCGGAGATCGGCGTGATGACGCCGCACCTGCTGGAGGCGCGTTTGAACTCGCGCATGCTGGAGATCGCGCGCAGCGTGGTCGCGGTGGGCGACTCGTCCAAGCTCGGACGGCGCAGCCTGTCCGTGATCGCGAAGATCGAACAAGTCGACCGCATCATCACCGACGCCGGCGCGGCGCCGGAGACGGTCGAAGCGCTGCGGGCACGCGGCGCGCAAGTCGTGCTGGTGTAGGCGGTCGCTGCGGCCGCCGTGCGCCGGCCATGCAGTCCACCTACAAGACAGACGAGGAGATGTATGAAGCAAGCGCATCAAAAAGCCAGCGACCGGGACCAGCCACAGCAACACGACAAGCTCATCGACAACGGACACGACCAGCGGCGCCGCACGCTGCTCGGATGGCTGGCCGGAACGGCCGTGGCCGTGCCGGTGGCCTCCGCCGCCTGGGCCGCCGAAGCGGCCACGATGGCGGCCGCCAAGGCCGGCGGCAAGAACGTCGCCCGCATCGGCGACGCCGCCATGGCGCTGGAATTCGACGGCCAGTTGCGCTGCCGCGTGCTCTCGAAACATGCGCCCCGCCCCAACCCCACCGCCGTCACCGCCGTCACCGCCTTCGCGCCGAGCGAACGGCTGCGCCTGAAAACCGGCCGCTGGATCGAACGCTTCGCGCTGACCGCGCAGGCGGCCGACCGCGTCGACGGTCCGCATGGCGCCGGCGTGCGCCACCGCTTCACCGGCGTGGCCGCCGAAGGCGTCGAGAAGACCGTCAACGTCACCTTCTACGAGCGCCATCCCGGCTTCGCCATCATCCGCGTCGGCTACCGCAACACCGGCGCCGCCGCGCTCCCCTTCACCGCCTGGAGCAACAGCGGACACACCTTGCAACCCGCCGCCGGCCGCACAGCCGAATTCTGGACCTTTTCCGGCGCCAGCCACCTGGACCGGCGCGACTGGGTCCAGCCGCTCAAAGCCGGCTTCGACCAGCGCAACTTCATGGGCATGAACGCGTCCGATTACGGCAGCGGCACGCCGGCGGCCGACGTCTGGCAGCGCGACTGCGGCCTGGCCGTCGGCCACATCGACACCGTCCCGCGCCTGGTGGCACTGCCGGTGCGCGAGGTCAAGGGCGGCGCGGCGCTGGCCGTCGAGTGCGAGCTCGATGTCACTTTGCAACCGGGTGAATCGCTCACCACGCTCGACACCTTCCTGGCGCTGCACACGGGCGACTACTTCGGCGCGCTGGACCGCTACCGCCAGGTGATGGCCGAACGCGGTCTGCGCTCGCCCGACTGCCCGGATGAATGCTACGAGCCGATCTGGTGCGCCTGGGGTTACGAGCGCGATTTCACGGTGCCGCTAATGGTCGGCACCTTGAAGAAAGCCAAGGAACTGGGGCTGGAATGGGCGGTCCTCGACGACGGATGGCAGACCAACGAGGGCGACTGGAAGATCGACACCAAGAAATTCCCGGGCGGCGAGGCCGACATGCGCGGCCTGGTCGGCTCGATCAAGGAAGCCGGCCTGAAGGCGCGCCTGTGGATCACGCCGCTGGCGGTCGACCCCGGCTCGGACCTGCTGCACGACCACACCGATATGCTGTTGCTCGACAAGGACGGCGCGCCGCAGCTGGTCACCTGGTGGAACAGCCTGTACCTGTGCCCGGCCTACCAGCCCACCATCGACATGACGCGCGACCTGGTGCGCAAGATCCTCGGCGAATGGGGCTACCAGGGCCTCAAGCTCGACGGCCAGCACCTGAACGGCGTGGCGCCCTGCTACAACCCGGCCCACAAGCACGCCCGCCCGGAGGAATCGGTCGAGAAGCTCCAGGATTTCTGGAAGATGGTGTACGACACCGCGATGGAAATCAACCCGAAGGCGGTGGTCGAGCTGTGCCCCTGCGGCACCTCGTACTCGTTCCACAACATGCCGTACATGAACCAGGCGCCGGCCGCCGACCCGTTGTCGTCGTGGCAGGTCCGCCACAAGGGCAAGACCCTGAAGGCGCTGATGGGGCCGTCCGCGCCGTACGCCGGCGACCACGTCGAACTGAGCGACGGCGGCGAGGATTTCGCCTCCACCATCGGCATCGGCGCGGTGCTGTCGACCAAATTCACCTGGCCGGTCGATCCCAAGCCGAAGGACAGCTTCCTGCTGACGCCGCAGCGCGAGGACAAGTGGCGCAAGTGGATCGGTATCTACCGCGACAAGATGCTGCCCAAGGGCATCTACCGGGGCGAGCTGTACGACATCGGCTTCGACAAGCCGGAAGGCCACGCGGTGGAGAAGGACGGCAGGCTGTATTTCGCATTCTACGCGCCGCGCTGGGACGGGCCGGTCGAGATACGCGGCCTGGGCGCCGGCCGCTGGCGCCTGCGCGACTATATCGACGGCCGCGACCTGGGCGAGGTGCATGGCGGCGGCAACCCGAAAGTGACGCTCCGGTTCGAGCATGCGTTGCTGATCGAAGCGGTCCAGGTCTAAGCGCTCGCGACCTAAGCGAGCTCAGCCACGCGCGCCGTTGCTGTGCTGTTGCAAGCACGCACAGGAACATTTTCAAAATACTAAAAAACGGCATTTCCAGCCATTACAAGGAGTAACATACTTTCTAAAAACCAATAAATCATTGCATACCGTGAACTCATCAGATCGCCGTGCACCGCGCTTCCGCTGCGTCACGCTGTTAGTACTGCTGGCGCTGCAGGCAAGCCGCGCCCTGGCCGTTGAAACAACCCAGTCCGCCCCGCCTTCCGAGGCGGAGGAACTGAGCACCCTGTCGCTCGAAAGCCTGATGGAGGTCACCATGGTGACCTCCGCCTCCCGCTTCGCCCAGCGTGTCAGCGAAGCGCCGTCCGCGGTCTCCGTGCTGACCTCGCAGGATGTGCGCGAGCATGGCTGGCGCACCCTGGGCGCGGCCCTGGCCTCCCTGCCCGGCCTGTACGTCTCGAGCGACCGCAACTACGACTACCTCGGCGCGCGCGGCTTCCTGCGCCCGGGCGACTACGACAGCCGTTTCCTGCTGCTGATCGACGGCGTTCGGGTCAACGACAGCGTCTACGACCAAGCCTCCATCGGCCAGGACAGCCTGGTCGACATGGACCTGGTCGAGCGCATCGAATACGTGCCCGGCCCGGGCGCGGCGGTCTACGGCTCGAACGCGCTGTTCGGCGTCATCAACGTCGTCACCAAGACCGGCAGCGCCATGGCCGGTCCGCAGGGGACGATTTCGGTCGGCGGCAAGGGCGAACGGCGGGCGCGCGCCAGCTACGGCTACCATGCCCAGGACGGCACCGACGTACTGTTTTCCGTCAACGCCTCCACCAGGCGCGGCGGCGCCCTGTACGCGCCCGAGTTCGACACGCCTGAACAGAACAACGGCCTGGCCGAGGGCTTGGACTACCAACGCGCGCGCGGCGCCTTCATCAAGGCCGGCCGCGACGGCTGGGGCATCAGCGCCGGCCACGTCACGCGCGTCAAGGGCGTGCCGACGGCGTCCTTCGGCGCCGTATTCAACACCCCCAACTACACGCGCGACGCCCAAAGCTTCGCCAGCCTGTCCTACAACGCGGCCCCCAGCGAAACGGTGGCGGTGTCGACCCGCATCGACTGGGGCCGCGCCGATTACCTGGGAGTCGGCCTGTATCCGGACGATCAGGGCCGGCCGCGCGCCAACGTCGACGGCGACCACGCCGCCTGGTACGGCCTGAACGTCAACGCCACGCTCACCGGCATCGCCGGACACAAGCTGGTGGCCGGCCTGGACGCGCAGCGCAACGCCCGGCGCGACCAGTTCAATTTCGATCCGGATCCGTACCAGGTCAAATTGGACGACCGCCGCGCCGACAGCCGCCTGGGCGCCTATCTGGAAGACGAGATGCGTCTGGCGCCGACGGTGATCGTCAACGCCGGACTGCGCTTCGACCGCGACAGCATCACCGGCACCCGCTTCAATCCGCGCGCGGCGCTGATCTGGCACGCGACGCCGGCCGACACGTTCAAACTGATCTACGGCACCGCCTACCGCTCGCCCAACGCCTACGAGTCCTACTACGCGGTGGGCGTGGGCGAAGGCGGCCAGGCGGCCAACACGCACCTGCGCGCCGAGGAGATCGCCACCCAAGAACTGGTGTGGGAGCGCCGGCCCGACGCCTACAGCAAATTGTCGCTGGCGATGTTCCACTACCGCCTCGACGGCCTGATCACCGAGACCTTGCGCGAGGACGGCCTGCTGGTGTTCGACAACACCGAGCGCGCATCGGCCAACGGCGCCGAGCTGGCGGCCGAGCGCCTGTACGCCGGCGGCGCGCGGCTGCGCGCCAGCTACGCGTGGCAGCAGGTGCGCAACGGCGACGGCGCGCGGCCGGTCAACTCGCCCCGCCACATGGCCAAGCTCAATGGCACCTGGCCGCTGCCGGGCACCGGCGGCACCCTGGCACTGGGCGTGGAAGGACAATGCATGGCGGGCCGGCTCACCCAAAACGCCGCCACCGCCGGCTTCTGCACCGTGAACCTGACCGTCACGCCAGCGCGCCGGCGCACCGGCGGCCTCGATTGGTCCGTCAGCTTCTACAATGCCGCCGACCGCCGCTACGCCGACCCGGCCGGTCCCGCGTTTGTGCAGGAATCGATTCCACGCGAGGGGCACACCGTGACCGCCAAGATCGGTTATGCGTTCTGAACCGCACAGCGTGACGCTGCTGGTGCTGTCGAGCGGCGCGCTGGCCCTGCTGATGTTGGCGCTATTGGCGCGCAGCGCCTGGGCCCAGTCCGACGACGCCGCGCTCAAGGCGGCCTACGTCTACAACATCGCCCAATTCACCAGTTGGCCGGCGGCGGCGGGCGCGCGGCCGCTGACCGTTTGCCTGAGCAGCGCGCACGCCTTGTGGGACAGCCTGCGCAAGTTGCAGGGCAAGCCGGTCGGCGAGCGCAAGCTGGCGGTGCTCGAACCGGGTCCGGGCGTCCAGTGCGACGTCGCCGTGTTGCGCGCCGGCGCCGCGCGTCCGGCCGGCGCGGCCAACGGCATCCTCGCCATCGTCGACGAGCCCAAGAACGGCTACGGCGGCGCCGTCGCGCTGGTCGAGGAGGACCAGCACCTGCGCTTCGACATCGACACCGAGGAAGCCGCGCGCGCCGGCCTGCGTTTCAGCTCGCGCCTGTTGAAGCTGGCGAGGAACGTCCGATGAAACCGCCATCGCCCGCGACGCCGGCGCCGATCTCCAGCGCGCTCGGCGCCGGCCAGGTCATCGCCGCCGCCGCCGCCCTGGTGATCGCCGGCGCCGTGCTGATCGCCTATCAGTTGCTCGACATGCGCCACGCGCTGACCGAAGGCGCCCGGGTGCAGGCGGCGATCGTGGCCGACAGCGTGACGGCGCCGCTGATGTTCGGCGACCGCGAGGCCGCCGCCGACGCCCTGCGCGCGTTCCGCTTCGCGCCCGGCCTGCGGGCGGTCGGCGTCTACGACGCGCAGGGCAATCTGTTCGCCGAGTTTTCCTATCCCGACAGCCGCTTGCCGGCGCGCCTGCCACCGGCCGACGCGCCCCCCGCCGGCGTGGTCAACGTCACCGACACGGTGCGCCACCGCGGCGTCACACTCGGCCACACGGTCACGCACACCAGCACCGGCAAGCTGCGCGCGGCCATGCTGCGCTACCTCGCGCTGCTGACGGTGGCCTCGCTGCTGGCCATGCTGGGGGTGGCCGCGCTCAGCCGCAAGACGCGCGCCCGGGTCGCCGCCGCCGAGCGCAAGCTCGATTACATGGCCCATACCGACCACGTCACGGGCCTGCCCAACCGCCACGCCACCTACGCACGCCTCGCGTCGGACATCGACGGCGCGCGGGCGAGCGGGCAGCAACTGGCATTGCTGCTGGTCGATCTGGACAACTTCAAACTGGTCAACGACAGCGCCGGCCACGCCGCCGGCGACGAGTTGCTCCAGCACGTCGCCGCCGCCCTGTCCGGCGCGGTGCGCGGCTCGGACCTGGTAGGCCGCATCGGCGGCGACGAATTCGCCATCATCGCCGGTCCCGTGCCCGACCGCGCGGCCGCACTGGCGCTGGCGGCGGGCGTCACGCAGGCGTTGCAGGCGCCGTTCCAGCTCAAGCAGGGCGAGTTCTTCGCCACCGCCAGCGTCGGCTTCTGCCTGTACCCGGACGACGCCGGCACCATGGGCGAGCTGATGAGCAGCGCCGACACCGCCCTGTACCACGCCAAGCACGGCGGGCGCAACCGGCTCGCCGAGTTCGTGCCGGCGATGACGGCCGCCACCCAGCGCCGCGCCGCGCTGGAACGGGAGCTGCGCCGCGCCATCGAGCAGGACCGGCTGTCCGTGCACTACCAGCCGCAGTTCGGCTGCGCCGACGGCGCGCTGGTCGGGGTCGAGGCGCTGCTGCGCTGGAACCATCCGGAGCACGGACCGGTGTCGCCGGCCGAATTCATTCCGATCGCCGAGGACAGCGGCTTGATCGTGCAACTGGGCCGCTGGGTGCTGCACCGCGCCTGCGACCAGGTCGCCGCGTGGGAGCGCGACGGCGCGCCGGCGCTGATGTTGGCGGTCAACATGTCGGCCCGCCAGCTGCGCGAGCCGTGCTTCATCGACGATGTCACGCGCGCCTTGGCGCAAAGCGGCCTGGCGCCGGGCCGGCTCGAACTGGAGCTGACCGAGAGCGTGCTGATGGAGGATGTCGACGGCGCCATCGCCTTCATGCAGGCCGTGCGGGCGCTCGGCGTGCGGCTGGCGATCGACGATTTCGGCACCGGCTACTCGTCGCTGGCCTACCTGCAATGCTTCCCGATCAACCAGCTCAAGGTCGACCGCAGCTTCGTGCAATTGCTGCCCAAGCGCGGCGAAACCATCGTCCACGCCATTCTGGCGCTGGCGCGCGGCTTCGGCCTGGCGGTCGTGGCCGAAGGCGTCGAGGAACAGCCGCAGCTGGACTGGCTTCGCGAGGCCGGCTGCGACATCGTCCAGGGCTTCCTGCTCGGCAAGCCGGTTGGCCCGGAGGAATTCGCCGCGCGCTATCTGGGCGGCGCCGGCTAGCCGCCGGCCAGTTCTATGGTCACCGCGCCGGGCGGAAGACGCCCGGCTAGGACCGGTTGTAAATGCTGGTGCAGGCGCGGTGGGAAAATCAGTTCCCGCGTCGAGGCCAGTTCCGCAAGCGACCACCACCTGAAATCCTTGACCACCCGCTCCTCCTCGGGCGTCAAACTCTGCACGCCGAGTTGCTCGCGCCGCGTGCGCGCCAGCACGAACTGCTCCTTCTGCAGTGTGGCGGTCCCACCAAGGTCGATCAAATGCTCCCCTTGCCAGATAATGGGTCCCAGTTCGAGATCGGCACCGGCCAGCCCCGTCTCTTCAAGCGCTTCGCGGCGCGCCGCTTGCCGCACCGTCTCTCCGGCCTCGATGCCGCCCCCGATCGTGCACCAAAAGCGCCGGTCCGGCAGTGCGATTTCCATCAACAACAGCTGATCCGATTGATTAAGCAATACCAGTCGGACAGTGCGCCGTTCAGGATACGGCCGCGCAGGTGTGGAAGCCTCTACCACCGACCGGCCACTCAAGCGGGATCAGCGGGCGGCAGTTGGCCTTCGGACGGCTCCTTCCACCAGCCCGAATCCGGCACCGTCCCGTTCAACAGGTAATCGCCGATGGCGCGCTCGCGGAAAATGGCCGGGTTGTGCGAGGCGGCCGTGCGGGCGTTGCGCCAGTGGCGGTCGAAGCGCCGCGTCTCGCTGGTGGCCGAGGCGCCACCGACCTCGAACAACAAGGTGCTTGCCTGTAGCACCAGATCGATCACCACCTGCTGCGCCTGGAACGCCTCGATTTCGGTCGCCACATACAAGGCGTCGTCGGCGGTCCCCGCGCGCGCCTGTTGCCAGTTGTGCTCCAACGCGCGCGCCACACTGTGCACCAGGCTGTCGGCCGCGTAGGACAGGCTGGCGATGCGTCCGACCACCCGCTGCACCAGCGGATCGAGGCGCGGACTCGATTGCCCCTGCACGTCGAAGGCCCGGGTGCGCGGCTGCACGAAGGCGACCGCGTCGCGCAGCACCGCGCGGCCGACGCCGGCGATGCTGGTCAGCAGCACCAGTTGCAGGAAGGCCTTTTGGTATGAGCTCGGCGGTTTCGAAGGGAAGCGCCGCACGATATGTTCTTCCGACAGCCGTACATTGTCGAACAAGGTGGTGCCGCTGCCGGTCATGCGCTGGCCGAAGCCGTCCCAATCGTCGAGCCGCGTCACGCCCTCCAGCGTCGCCGGAAAAGCCACGCTGACGCGCTCCTCACCGTCGACCACCGACGCCACGATCCAGTCGGCATAGATAGTGCCGGTGCTGTAGTACTTCTTGCCGTTCAACAGCCAGGACGCGCCGTCGCGGGTGATGGTGGCGCTGGTGCCGGTGGTCTCGGTGCGCTCGGCCATCGCGTAGCCGATCAGGGCGCCTTCCGCCACCTTCGGAAACCAGAACTCGCGGGTCGCCTCGTCCTCGTGATTGAGGCGGCTTTCAAGAAAGGCGAAGTGCCCGCGCAACAGATGCGAAACGTTCGAATCGGCCGTCGCCAGCTCCAGCAGCAGCGCGAAAAACTGCGGCAAGGTGGCGCCGATGCCGCCGTAGCGCTGCGGCACGCGCAGCGCGCCGAAGCCGGCCTCACGCAACCACCCGACCGCTTCGAACGGCAGGCTGCGTTGCTGCTCGCGCTCGACGGCACCGGCGGCGATGCGGTCGAAAATGGGACCGAAACGCGCGCGCAGCTGGTCATCGGTGGGGGCGTCGTGGGTGGGGATATAAGCTTGGTTCATGAGATGTTTTCAGATAGAGTTTGCGATGGACGGCGCAGGCGCGGATCGATCAGCACGTAGCTCGCGTCCACCAGGATATGCACGACGGCGTATAACAAGGCCGACAGCAGCGTGATGCCGAGCACCAGCGGAATGTCCTTGCCTGCGGTGGCCTCCACCATCAAGCGTCCAATGCCGCGCCGGGCAAACAAGGTCTCCACCACGGCCGTGCCGGCCAGCAAGGTACCGAGGATGAAGCCGGTCAGCGTGACCAGCGACAGCAATGCGTGGCGCATGGCGTGGCGCAGCCGCACGCCGGCTTCGCCCATGCCGCGCGCGCGGGCCATGGCGATGAACGGCTGTTCGAGGATATCGTCCAGCTCCTGGCGCAGCACCTGCGCCAGCCACGGCGTGATCGGCAACGCCAACGTCAGCGTCGGCAGCACCAGCGCGCGCCAGCCGTCCGAGCCGGAGGCCGGGAACCAGCGCAGCCGGAAGGAAAACAGCAACAACAACAGTAACCCCAGCACGAAGCCGGGCATCGACGCCAGCATCAGTTCGCTGGCCGAGGCGACGCCGCGCCAGCGGCTGCGGCGCCGTCCGGCGGTGGCCACCGCCAGCGGCACGGCCAGCAGCAGCGCCAGGGCGGCGGCGCTCAGCGACAAGGTCACCGTGTAGCCGAGCTGCTGGGCGATCAGCTCGGTGACCGGTGCGTTGAGGCGGTAGGAAATCCCCAGATCGCCCTGCACCACCTTGCCGAGGTAGATCGCGTACTGCACCGGCAACGGCCTGTCCAGGCCATAGTCGACGCGCACGCGGGCCAGCGCCTCCGGCGTCGGCTGCGCGGTTTCGCCGCCCAGGATCGCCACGGCCGTGTCGCCGCCGGTCAGGCTGACGGCGGCAAAGGCCAGGGTGGCTGCGCCCAGCATCACACCCAGCGCGCCCAAAACTTTATTGACGACATTACGGATCGGATTCATTTTTTCTCCAGCCAGACGCTCGGCAAGAACACCGTGTTGTGGGAGGTATCGAACACCAGCCCCTTGAGCCGCGTGCTGTAGGCGATCGAAGAGTAGTTTTCGTGGATCGGGATGGCCGGCACCAGTTCGGTCAGACGTTGCTGCGCCTGTGCGTAGACCGACTTCGCCAGCGCGGCATCCTGCGTTTGCCTGCCCTGCGCCAGCCAGCCGTCAAGCTTGGCGTCGCGCAGGCGCGAGATATTCTGGCCGATGCGCTTGTCCGAGCTGATCTCGCCGCTGTGGTAGCCGATGAACAGCGCGTCCGGCGTGTTGGTGTGCCACACGCCGGCGAACACGGCCTGGTAGGTGCCGGCGCTGCGGCGGTCGATCATTTGCCCCATCGGCAGCTGGGTGATGGTCAGCTCCATGCCCAGCTTGCGGGCGTCGGACTGGATCGCGGCAGGCATCGGGCTCGGCTGGAACGCCGACGACAGCAGCACCTCCGCGCTCAGGCGCTTGCCGGCGCGCGTGCGGTAGCCCTGGGTGTCGCGTCCGGTCCATCCGGCTTCGTCGAGCAGCTTGGCCGCTTGCGCCGGGTCGTAGCGCAACGCCTGCTGGAACGATGGGTCGTAATAACGCGTCGTGGCCGCCAGAAAATCCGCCTTGGGCTGGAATTCGCCAAAGCCGACCACCTTGACGATCCCCTCGCGGTCGACGCCGGCCGCCAGCGCGCGCCGCACCCGCACATCGTCGAACGGTGCGCGTTCGGTGTTGAACGCCAGGCCCCGCCACGGCGAGCCGGTGCGGATACGGTTGTCGAAGACGAAGGCCGGATCGGCCCGGATCGCCGCCGCGTTCTGCGTCGGCGCGTCCATCGTCAGGTCGTACTGTCCGGACAGCAGCGTGTTGTAGCGGATCAGCTGCTCGGGCACGAAATCGACTTCCACCCGGTCCAGGTACGCCGGTCCCTGGTGCCTGACCTGCGGCGGCGACCAGTTGTAATCCTTGCGCTTGACCAGCCGTATGCCTTGCTGGCGCGTGTAGCGCTCGACCACGAACGGTCCGGAGCCGACCGGGAACTCCCCCAGCTTGCCGGGATTGTCGCTGATTGCGCGCGGCGACTCCATCGACAGCCACGATTGCGCCAGCACATAGAGGAACGGCGTGTAAGGCTCGCGCAGCGTTGCCTCGAACACGTATTCGCTGAGCACCTTGCCGTCCACGTAAGGCGCGATATAGGCGGCAGCCAGCGGCGAACGCGTGGCCGGGGCGCGCATGTGCTCCAGATTGGCCTTGACGGCGGCGGCGTTGAACCTGGCGCCGTCGCTGAAGGTGACGTCGTCGCGCAGGTGGAAGGTGTAGGTCTTGCCGTCGGGCGAAACGTCCCACCGCGTGGCCAGCCACGGCGAGATCTTGCCGTCGGCATCCAGATACACCAGATTGTCGTAGATCATGCGCCCCAGCCACTGCGCATCGCCATGCGAGATGGCGTGGAAGTCCAGCGACGTCGGATCGCCGTAGGTCGAGATCCGCAGCGTGCCGCCGGCCTTGCCCGGCGTCGCTTCGGCATAGTCGGCCGCCGAGAACGGCCGCGCCCCCGCCTGCCGCGCCGGGCCGGCGTCGGCCGGCGCGTCGCAGGCGCTCAGGCCCAGCGCGGCCGCGGCGGCGAACAAAACCGCCCGCAGCGCCCGGGTCCATATGTAAGCGAGCCGCGTCATGGCTTAGCGGAAGCTTACGGTCAGGCCGGCATACGCGCCGAAGCCGTCGCCCGGCGCCGAGCGGCGCTGGTCGGTGCCGGCGTCGTTGTAGGCCGGCGCCACGCTGGAGACATAGTGCTTGTCGCCCAGGTTGCGCAGGTCGACGAACACTTTCCAGCCCTGCGTCGGATGGTCGAAACCGAGGCTGGCGCCGAAGATGCCGTAGCCGTGCGTGCGGAACGAGTTGGCATAGTCGACATCGATGCGCGACGCCGCCTGCGCGCTCACGCCGACATAAAGGCCGCTGGCATGCTCGAACTGCAACTCGCCTTGGTAATAGCGGCGCGGAATGCCCGGCAAGGTGTTGCGGCCGAAGCGCTGGTCATTGCGGAAGTAAAAGTCGTTGAGCGTGAACGACTGGCGGGCCGACAGCTTGCCCGCTGCGCCCTTCCACAACTGCGATTCCAGTCCGGCCTCGATCCCCTGGTGGATGGTCGGGCTGGCGTTGGACTCGGCGGTGATGGCGGCCGTGGTGGAACTGGCCGGGATCACCTCCACCGACAGCAGCTCGTTGCGGACATAGGAACGGTACAGGCTCAGGCTCCAGTTGGAGTTGAACGCCTTGCCGCGGCTGCCGATCTCGATGGTATTGGCCGATTGGTCCGCCAGATCGAGCCCGCGGCGCGACAGGCCGGTGGCCGGGCCGCTGGTGAAGGTCGGCGGTATCGTCAGGAAGGCCCAGCTGTTGGGCGGTTCGATCGAGCGGCTGACGTTACCGTACAGCTGAATGTCATTGTCTAGCGTGTAGCGCAGGCCGAGGCGCGGCGCCAGCGCCGTCGTGCTGCGGTTGTAAGGCTCGTTGGTGACCGGAAAGGTCACCTCCGTGTAGCGCTTGGTATGGATGGCCGACACGCCGGTGCTGAGCCACAGCTCCGGCGCCAGCTCCAGGTCGTTGCCTGCGTGCAGGATATGATCGGCGCCGTCGTAACGGGCGCGGCGGATCTTGGTCCCCACCGGCAGGCCGGCGGTCGGGCCGGCCGGGATGCGGACATAGGTGTCGAGCGAACCGTTCAGGTGACTGGTCGACAGCAACCCGACCTTGGTTTCGCTGCGCTTGCCCCACCAGTTGTCGTTGTGGGCAAACTGCAGCGACGCCGAAAAGTCGCGGAAGCCCCACTCGCCGGCGTTGACGCTCAGCTGCTGGTCGATCGGATAATCGTGGTAGACCAGGCCGGCCTCGAGCCGCGAGTTGTCGTCGATGTTCCACGTGGTCTTGTTGGCGATCCAGGTCGAGCCGGGCTGCTTGCGGTGGGCGTTCTGCGCCACCGCCACCGGGTTGGCCTGGCGCGGATCGGCCTCGATCTGGGCCACCGTCAGCGCGCCGGGCTGGTAGTTGTCGGTCTCGCGGTAGCGCAGATAGAAGCGGGTTTGCACATCCGGGCTGAATTTGTAGCCGACATTGGTGATCAAACCGCGCGAGCGGCCGTTCGACAACTGCTGGTAGCCGTCCCGTTCCGAATAGGTGCCGGCCGCATAGTAGTCCCACGCGCCGCTGACGCCGCCCGAGGTCAGCGCCACCTTGCGGTAGCCGTAGCTGCCGCCCTCGATGCGCGCCTCGAACGGCGCGGCGTCGGCGCCGGTGCGGGTGACGTAGTTGATGGCGCCGCCGAGCATCAGCGCGCCGAGGTTGAAGGCATTGGCGCCGCGCAGCACTTCGGTATGCGACAGCCCCAATGGCTCGAACAGTTCGTACGGCGTGCCGCCCGGACCGGTCACGGGCAGGCCGTCGAACAGGAACAGGGTGCCTGAGCGGAAGAAATTGGTGCCGCGGTTGATGGCCGAGCCGCGAATCGAGATTTTGATGCCGTCGGTGCCGCCGGCCGCCTGGGCGTAGACGCCCGGCTGGTAGGCCAGCACGTCCTCGTTGGTGAACACGCGCCCTTTTTCCACCTGCTCGGCGCTGATGACGCTGGTGCCGCCGGGGATTTCGTCGAGATTGAGCTTGGCGCGCTCGGCGCCGCCGAGGGCCTTGCCCTTGACGACGACCGATGCCATGGTCAACGCCGAGGCGCTTTCTACCGTGTTCGCTTGCGCGTCCTCCGCCTCATCGGCGGCCAGCGCGCCGCCGCCAAGGCACAAGGTGCCGACGGCGGTGGCGATCAGGGTTCTGGCGAAGCGGCGGCCCGGGGCCGCGCCGCGCTGTCGGGAAATCGTTTCTTCAGGCTGCGCCGAGTACACTTGCTTTTTCATTGATCCAGCTTTCTTCATTTATCGAATTGAACAAAAAAACGGGTTGGGGCATGCTCGCCTGCGCCGATAGCAGCAGGCGCGTATAGGGATGGCGTGGATGGGCGTAGATCTCGTCGACATGGCCCTGTTCGACGATGGCGCCATCCTTCATGACGGCGACGCGGTCGCAGATGCGGCGCACCACGCCCAGGTCGTGCGAGATGAATAAACAGGACAGACCCAGCCGGCGTTTGAGGTCGGCCAGCAGGTCGAGCACCTGCGCCTGGACCGAGACGTCGAGCGCGGACACCGGTTCGTCGCACACCAGCACGTCCGGTTCGGCCGCCAGCGCCCGCGCAATGGCGAGGCGTTGGCGCTGGCCGCCCGACAGCAGCAGCGGACGGCGCGCCAGACAGCCGGCGCCGAGCCGCACCAGTTCCAGCAGTTCGAGCGTGCGTTGGCGCCGGCCCGCGCCGCGCGCGACGCCGGCGGCGGCCAGCGCCTGATCGAGAACCCGTTCCACCGTATGGCGCGGATCGAAGCATCCCAACGTGTCCTGGAAGATCACCTGTACGCGGCGCCGCTCGCGGCGCTGCTGGGCCTTCGACAGCGACTGGACATCCTGACCGAACCATTGCACGCGGCCGCTATCGGCATATTCCAGGCCGAGCAGCACGCGGCTCAGCGTGGTCTTGCCGGAGCCGGACTCGCCGACGATGCCCAGCGTTTCGCCACGCCGCAATGTCAGCGACACATCTGCCAGCGCCCGGCGCGCGCCGCCGCCCGGTGCAGCGAAGGTCTTCGACAGACCGCTTGCCTGCAGCACGGCGGGTACGCGATGCGGCGGTGCGGCCGGCGGCCGGGGTGCGCCGCTGTCGTCGCGGCCATGCACGGCGTGGGCGGCGGCCACCAGGCCGCGGGTATACGAATGCTGGGGCGCATGGAGTATCTGCTGCGTCGGCCCCTGCTCCACCACCTCGCCGTTGAGCATGACGACCACGCGGTCGGCCAGCTTGGCCACCAGCGCCAGGTCGTGGCTGATCAGCAGCATTGCCATGCCGTCGCCGCGCAGCCGCAGCAGCAGTTCGAGCACTTGCGCCTGCACGGCCGCATCGAGTGCGGTGGTCGGCTCGTCGGCGATCAACAGGCGCGGGCCGCAGGCGATCGCCGAGGCGATCAACGCACGCTGGCGCAAGCCGCCCGACAACTGGTGTGGATACAGGCCGACGCGCTGTTCGGCGTCCGCCATGCCGGCCGATTTCAGCAGATTAACCACCTTGGCGGCGCGCTGGGCGCCATCGAGCTTGCGGTGCAAGTCCAGCGGCTCGCCCACCTCGCGGCCCAGGGTGCGCATCGGATCGAGCGCATTGAGGGCGTCCTGCATGACAAAGCCGATCCTGTCGCCGCGCAGCGAGCGCCATTGGCGCTCACCATAGGCGCTCAAGTCCTGGTCGCCGAAGCGCAGGCGCGCGGCGCTAACGCGGGCGCCATCGCCGGCCAGGCCGAGCAGGCTGCGCGCGGTCACGCTTTTGCCGGAGCCGGATTCGCCGACGATGGCGACGCATTCGCCCTCGCGCACCTCGAACGTGACGCCCTTGACGACGTCTTCCGCCTGGCCGAAGCCCACGCGCAAGCGCTCGACCGTCAGCAGCACGGGCTTGAGTTGATGCAGAATCGAGATGGGCATGTTCATGATGTTCTTCCTTCGCTTAGCAACAGCAGTTCGCGACCGAGCACGGTGATGGAGATGACGGTCAGGGTGATGGTCAGACCCGGCACGGCGACCAGCCACCAGGCGTTCGACATGAAATTGCGGCCCAGGGCCAGCATCGCGCCCCACTCCGGCGATGGCGGCGGCGCGCCGAAGCCGAGGAAGCTGAGCGCGGCGCCGAGCGAGATCTTGGCGCCGATGCCGATCGTGGCCAGCGGCAGCACGGGCCGCAGCGCGTTGGGCAGCACGTGGCGCCACAGGATCGACAGCGGATGCCAACCTTGCGTGCGCGCCGCCTCCACATACAAGGATGAACGCACCTGCACCGTCTGGGCGCGGATCATGCGGGCGTAGCGCGGCACGCTGGCCATGCCGACCGCCAGGGTGGCGTTGAGCAGGCCTTGGCCCCAGATCGCGATGAACACCAGTGCCAGCAACAGATCGGGAAACGCCAGCAGGATGTCGACGAAGCGCATCACGGCGGTGTCGAGCCAGCGGCGGCCCAATCCGGCCACGAGGCCGAGCGCCGCGCCGATGCCCACGCCGATGATGGTGGCGCCAAGACCCATGAGCAGCGACGGACGGGCGCCGTGGACCAGGCGGGTGAAGACATCGCGGCCGTTTTCGTCGGTGCCCAGCACGTGCCCGGCGATGCCCGGCGCGCCAAAGGCGTCGCGGGCGCTGCCATCAAGCGGATCGCCCGGCGCGAGCAGTCCCGGCGCGATCGCGGCGAGCAGCAGCACGGCGACAAAGATCGCGGCCAGCGTCAGGCCGGCGCGCGGCAGCGTGATATTGCGCGCGCGGGTTGGTGACGCGATCGGTGAGAGGGAAATACGGCTCGTCATGGGTCAGGCGGCGCTGCGGGCAAGACGACGTGCCGAGTACTGGCTGGCCGGCCGTTCCAGGCCAAGGTGATGACGCAGCGTGCTGCCGCTGTATTCGTGGCGGAAGATGCCGCGCTTGCGCAGCAGCGGCACCACGTGGTCGACGAAGATCTCGGCGCCGGACGGGAACACGTCGGGCATGATATTGAAGCCGTCGGCGGCGCCAGCCAGAAACCATTGTTCCAGGCTGTCGGCAACTTGCTCCGGTGTGCCAACCAGCAGGCGGTGACCGCTGCGGATGCGTCGCGACAGCTGGCGCACCGTCAGCTTCTCGCGGCGCGCCAGATTGATCTGGGCCTGGAAGAAGCCGTGCGAGCCGTTCGTCAGATCGCGCACATCGCCTATGCGCTCCCACGGCAGTTCGCTGTCCAGGTCCAGCTCCGCCACGGAGATGCCGATGCGCTGGGCGATCTGGCCCACCAAGCCTTCCTCTCCCTGGAAAGTGTCGAGCAGGTCGCAGCGGGCGTTCGCCTCCGCCTCGGTCGAGCCGATGACGGTCGACAGGCCGGGCATGATCTTCAACGACTCGGGATCGCGCCCCCAGCTTCGGGCGCGCCCTTTCATCTCGTTGTAAAAATCGATGCCGTCCTCCAGCGTGGTCTGGGTGGTAAAGATGGCGTCGGCGTAGCGCGAACCGAGACTTTTCCCATCCTCCGAAGATCCGGCCTGCACCAACACCGGGCGCCCCTGCGGCGTGCGCGGGACGTTAAGCGCGCCGTGAACCGAAAAATGCGCGCCGTCGTGGCGAATTTCATGAATCTTCGACGGATCGGCGTAGGTACCCGCTTCGCTGTCGCCGATGACGGCGTCGTCCTCCCAGCTGTCCCAAAGTTTGTTGGCGATGTCGATAAATTCGGCCGCGCGGCCATAGCGGTCCGCGTGCAGCGGCGCGCCGGTCAGGCCGAAGTTGCGCGCGGTGGCATCGCCGGCGGTGGTGACCACGTTCCAGGCCACACGGCCGCCGCTGACATGGTCGAGCGACGCCAGCCTGCGCGCCAAATTGTACGGATCGTTGTAAGTTGACGACGCCGTAGCGATCACGCCGATATGACGGGTGGCCAGCGCCACGGCCGTCAGCAGCACGGTCGGCTCCAGCCGTCCGGTCGGCGTGCTGACGATGTCGCCGAACAAGACAGGACCGTCGGCCAGGAAGATCGCGTCCAGCGTACCGCGCTCCGAGATGCGGGCGATATTGGTGTAGTAGTCCACGTCGAACAACGCCGATGGCGGCACTTCCCCCAGCCGCCACGCGGCACTGTGGCCGCCCAGGCCGAGGATGTTCATACCGATGCTCATTTGCTTGCGTGTCATGTCGCCGATCCGTCTTGCGTTGAATAGTGGGACGGAAGTTACATGGCAAATCGGCCACGCACAAACAATCAAAAGTGGTAACGATAGAAGCTGCGACGATATAAGCATGGCAGTACGAAGGGGCTTTGCTTTGCCGACCAACGTAGTTCGGATATGCATATTCGGAAGCGTTCGTTGTAAGCTGGCGCGGAATATTTATCATGTTGCCAAGCTCTTTACTTCAACCGATCGGACGCGACATGAATTTCCAGCAACTGCGCTTTGTGCGCGAAGCCATACGGAACAATCTGAACCTCACCGAGGTCGCGGCTGTGCTCTACACCTCGCAGTCGGGGGTAAGCAAGCAAATCAAGGATCTGGAGGACGAACTGGGGATCGAGCTGTTCGTCCGCAGCGGCAAGCGCCTGACGGGACTCACGCGCGCCGGCGACGGCGCCGTGCAAATCGTCGGCCGCATCCTGCAGGAGACCGAAAACCTGCGCCGCTACGCCAGCCAGTACGCCGGCGTCGATAGTGGGCGGCTGGTGATCGCTGCCACCCACACTCAGGCGCGCTATACGCTGCCCAAGGTGGTGGAGGAGTTCAACCAGGCCTTCCCGAAGGTGAAACTGGAGCTCCACCAGGGCGCGCCGCGCCAGATCGCCGACATGCTGGCCAACGGCGAGGCCGACATCGGCATCGCCAGCGAGGCGCTCGACAAGGCCAGCGAGGTGCAGGCCTATTCATGCTTCACCTGGAACCACCAGGTGGTGGTGCCGCTGGACCATCCGCTGCTGCGCCATGCGCCGGTGACCCTGGCGCAGATCGCCGAGTGTCCGCTGGTGACGTACAACGAGCAGTTCACGGGGCGAAAATGCGTTGACGCGGCCTTCAGCAAAGCCGGTTTGACGCCGGACCTGCGCCTGACGGCGATGGACGCGGACGTGATCAAGACCTATGTGCGCCGTGGGCTGGGGGTCGGCATCGTCGCCGAGATGGCGCTGGAGGACATCCAGCGCGACGGACTTGTGGTATTGCCGACACAGGGCGAATTATTCGGCACGTGCAGCACGATGCTGGCGGTGCGCAAAGGCGTCTTCCTGCCCAGCTTCGCGTACCGCTTCATCGAAATGTTCGCCCCCGGCCTGCCGCTGGAACGGGCAGCCGAGGAACGCCTGCCGGCATGACGATCGCATTAGTCACGGACTACCTTTTCGGGCCGCAGGAAGATATCGATGCCAGAACCCTGTTTGTCTTCGGTACGCCACACCATCAGGAGGAATTCGCGCTTCGCATCCACGAATTATGGCTGGCAAAGAACCTCGAACTGATAGTCATCAGCGGCCACAATGGCGAAGCGCAATCTATAGCAGCGATGGCGCAGCGACTAGGCGTGTCGCCGGATCTCTTCGTCCTTGAACATGCGGCCAGCAATACCTTGGAAAACGTGAAGCTGGGTGCGGACCTGCTGCGCCTGCACGTCCCAAGGCGCAGCACATACTTACTATGCAAACTACACGCGGTGCCCAGGAGCTTGTTGAGCTTTCGCAGGGTGCTGCCGGACTGGCACTGCCACGCGTACGCAGTGAATAACTTTGGCGTCGATGCCTCATAACTGGCAACACCATTCCCTTTTTGTGGAAAAGGTCAAAGGCGAGCTTCAGCGCATCGTTCGATACAGCGCCAAAGGCGACCTCACGGCACCCGAGGGGCTGGAGGAGAATGTCGCCGCCATGATCGTAGAGTTGGAAGCGCTGGACCGAGTTCCACGTAGGGCGGATTAGCGAAGCGTAATCCGCCACCGCAAGCGCGGCCAGCGGCGTCAAATACGACTCACCAGCGATGGCGGCTCGCCGAGAAATCGGCTTCGTAGAACGGCGCAACATGGGTGCCGGGCGGGATGATGGCGTCGATGCGCTCCAGATCCGCCGCGCTGAATTCCACTTTCAGCGACGCCAGCGCGTCCTCGAACTGCTCCAGCGTGCGCGGACCGATGATCGAACTGGTGACGGCCGGCTGCCGCACGGTCCACGCCAGCGCCAGTTGCGACAACGGTACGCCCTTCTCCTCCGCCAACTGCGCCAGCGGCTCGATCACATCGTACATGCGCGTCGTCATCCGCCGCGCCTGGAGCGGACTCGGATCGACGTAGCGGCCCTCGGCCGGCAACTGTCCGAGCCGATACTTACCCGACAAAAGACCGCCGGCGATGGGACTCCAGGGCAGCAGCGCCAGGCCCCAACTCTGCGCCACCGGCACCAGCTCGCGCTCGATGCGGCGATCGAGCAAATTATACGGCGGCTGCTCGGACACGAAACGGTTCAATCCCAGCTCCTTCGAAGCCCACAATGCCTCCACCACCTGCCAACCGGCGAAGGTGCTGGAACCGATATAACGCACCTTCCCCGACCGAACCAGATCGTCCAAAGCGCGTAAGGTCTCGTCGATGGCGGTATCCGGCGCCGGCCGGTGGATCTGATACAGATCGAGATAATCCGTGCCAAGCCGCCGTAAACTGTTCTCCGCCTGCTCGATGATATGCCGGCGCGAGCTGCCACGCAGGTTGGCGTCGGTGTCGTGCATCGGCAGATGCACCTTCGAGGCAAGGAAGACGTGCTGCCGGCGCCCGTTGGCCTTCAGCGCCTTGCCGGTGAATTCCTCGCTGACGCCGCGCGAGTACACATTGGCGGTGTCGATCAAGTTGATGCCGACATCGATCGCGCTGTCGATGATGCGCGCCGAGTCCTCATACTCGGTCTTTGAGCCGAACATCATGGTGCCCAGCGCCAGTGGCGATACCTTGACGCCGGTGCGTCCGAAAGGACGGTATTCTTGTATGGTAGTCATTTCTGCAAATCCTGAATCAGTTGGTTGGAAGGTCATCAAAAGAGGCGCTGCTGCTCGCGTGCAGCGCCGCGTAAAGGCCGTTGTGGGCCATCAGCTGCCGGTGGTCGCCTTGTTCGGCGATCCGGCCATGCCGCAGCACGACGATCTGGTCGGCGTCGCGCACGGTGGCAAGGCGGTGGGCGATGATGATCGTCGTGCGCCCCTTGCGCAAAAGTTCCAGCGCGCTCTGGATTTTCAATTCGGTGAAGCTGTCGATATTGGCCGTGGCCTCGTCCAGGATGAGTATCTTCGGCGACGCCAGCAAGGCCCGCGCAAAGCTGAGCAACTGGCGCTGGCCGACCGACAGGTTGCGCCCGCGCTGCCCCAACGGCGTGTCGTACCCCTGCGCCAGCGCGACGATGAAGTCGTGCGCATGC
Organism: Duganella sp. AC237; assembly: GCF_979254035.1. Taxonomy (NCBI): domain Bacteria; kingdom Pseudomonadati; phylum Pseudomonadota; class Betaproteobacteria; order Burkholderiales; family Oxalobacteraceae; genus Duganella; species Duganella sp. AC237. Next base: position 3,924,193 of record NZ_CEEDEW010000003.1, read on the forward strand.
ACCGCCTTGCAGGCCGCCACGATCTGCTCGCGGGTGGCCTCACGCACGCCGTAGCGCACGTTCTCCTCCACCGTTCCGCTGAACAGGAACGGCTCTTGAAGCACCATGCCCACGCCCTGCCCCAGCGAGTCCAGGGTCAGGTCGCGGACATCGTCGCCCGCCACGGTGACCGATCCGCTCCACACATCGTAGAACCGGTGCACCAGCGCGGCGATGCTGGTCTTGCCGGAGCCGGTGGCGCCCACCAAAGCGACGGTTTGATAAGGCTCGATGCGCAGGCTCAGATCGTGCAGCACAGGCTGACCGGGCCGATAGCCGAAATTGACCTTGTCGAAGATGATCGACGGCGGCGCCGCCGACATCGGCCGGGCGTCGGCCCGGTCCTCCAGCGTCACCGGCACGTCGAGCACTTCGAAAATGCGCTGGCCCGAAGCCATCGCCCGCTGCATGACGGTGTACTGCATCGTCAATGTGCGGATCGGATCGAAGAAGCGCTGCACGCAAAAGATGAAGGCGACGATGACGCCAACATCCAGCTCCCCCGCCACCACTGCGCGGCCACCCACCAGCACCACGATGGCCATGGCCACGCCGGTCAGCACATCGACCGTGGGCACCATCACCTGCGAGGCGCGCGACGAATCGACTTGCGCGGCGAGGTTTTCACGCGCGCGCAGCTCGAACCGGCCGAAGTTGACCTGTTCGCGGCGGTTCTCCTGCACCGTGCGGATGCCGTTGATGTTTTCCGCCAGCGCCGCGTTCACGCTCGACGAAGCTTCCCGGGCGCGCGTGAAGGCCACCCGCGCCCAGGGCAGCCAGACCAGCCGTATCAGCAGCAACGCCGGCAGTACGCACAGCGTCAGCAAGCCGAGTTTCACATCCATCGTCAGCAGCAGCGCGATGATCCCGATCAGCAGGAAAAGATCGCTCAGCGCCGACACCGATGTCTCCATGAATTCCTGCAGCGCGTTGACGTCGCCCTGAAGGCGCGACATCAACCGGCCGACCTGGGTCCGGTCCATGATCGACAACGAGAGCCTCTGCAAATGCTCGAACATGGCGCGCCGCAGATCGAAGATGACGGTTTGCGCCAGGCGCGCCGCCACCCACTCCTGAAGGAACGTCAACGCGGCGTTCAACCCGATCAACACCGCAAACAGCGCCAGCACCGCGCCAAAGCTGAACGGCGAGCGACCCAGCGCGCTGTCGACCGCGTGGCGCACCGCCACCGGTATCGCCACCTGCACCAGGGTGTAAAGCGCCACCGTCGCCAACACGCCGATGGCCGCAAGGCGGTGCGGCAGCATGAAACGCCACATGCGCGCGGTCACGCTGCGGTCGAAGCGCAGGAAGACCTGCTCGCCGCGATCGCGCAGCAGCGCTTCGACGGCGTCGGACTGGTCGGTGCTCAAGATTGCAACTCCTGTTCCGTTTCATCGGCAGTTAGACTTACGACGGTACCTTTGTTAGTCGACCTGGCTGCGCGGTGCTGAAGGCGCCACAACTCCGCATAGCGTCCCCCCAGCTCCAGCAACGCCTCGTGATCGCCGCGCTCCACGATGCGTCCCGCCTCCAACACGATGATCTGATCGGCGTGCCGCAAAGAACTGAGACGGTGGGCGATAACGATTGTCGCCGCCTCCCGCATGGCGGCTCGCAGCGATTGCCGGACCTGCTGTTCGGTGACGGCGTCGATTGCAGCCGTCGAGTCGTCCAGCACCAGAATATCGGGCCGGTCGACCAGCGCCCGCGCGATCGTCAGGCGCTGGCGCTGACCGCCCGACAAGGCCACGCCACGCTCTCCCACCTCGGTATCGTATTTCGCCGGCAGCTGTTCGACGTGGTCGTGGATACCCGCAGCGGCGGCCGACAACTTCACCGCTGACGCGCCGGCGTCGGGCGCGGCGTAGGCGACGTTGTGGTGCACCGACGTATTGAACAAAAAGTTCTCCTGCTGGACGACGGCGACCACGCGCCGCAAAGACGCCAGCGCGATGTCGCGCACATCCACGCCGCCCAGCGTGATACGGCCGACGGTGACGTCGTAGAAACGGGGGATCAGATGCGCCAGCGTCGATTTTCCGCTGCCGGGCGCACCGACCACGCCCAGAACCTGGCCGGGTGCCAGCTCGAAGCTAATGTCCTCCAACACCGGCCGCGCCTTGGCGCCGTGACCATAGCTGAAACAAACCTGCTCGAAGCGCAGCACGCCGGCGCCGTCATGCGGCACCTGGGCGGCGCTGCCGGCGTCACCGATGCCCGGAACCGCGTCGAGCACGTCGAACAGGCGCGCGCCGGAGCTGGTGGCGCGCGCGCTGGCGTTGACGATCATGCCGATCTGCCGCAACGGCTGCTGCAAAATCGTGATGAAGGTCAGGAATTCGGTCAGTTCGCCCACCGTCGACGTGCCGGCTGCCACGCGCAAGCCGCCGGCCCACAGCACCAGTCCCATGGAGATGTAATAGGCCAGTGTCATGAGACTCATCGACCGCATTCGCTGGGTGATGCGCAGATTCGACAGCACCAGCGCGCGCCGCGAGATGTCGTCGAAGCGCCCCATTTCGGCGCGCACCGAGTGGAAGGCGCGCACCACCCGCACGCCCTGGAGGTTCTCCTCCATGCGCAAGGTCAGTTCGGCCATCATCTTTTGCAGCCGCTGCCAGCTCACCCGCAGGCGCAGGCCGGTCGTCACCGAATTGGCCAATACAAAAGGCACGAAGCTTAATGCCAGCAAGCCAAGCGTGACGTCGAGGCTGAGCAAGCGCCAGGAGCCAATTCCCAGCAACAGCAGCAGTGTCAGCACGCGCAGAACGCCGAATTCGAGGAAGGCACGCACGCCCTCCAGATCGAGCATGCCGCGTGAAATGAGCTCGCCGGTGTGGATGCCATCGTGATAATCGAAACCGAGGCGCTGCAGCTTGTCGTAGTAGGCCAGCCGCAAATCGTAGCCGACTTGCTGCGCCAGCGTCTCGCCGAGATAACCCTGCAAACCGGTCAAGACGCCGCGCACGGCGCAGGTGGCGACGATCAATAGTGCGGTCAGCGTGAGCGCGTCCTGCGTCGAGCCGCCCGCGCCACCGCCGCCCGGTAGCAGATGGGCGGTCTGGTCGACCGCCTGTCCGAGCAGCCGTGGCATGACGAGATTGAAGACGGCGGCACCGAGCGCGCAGCCCAGCGCCGCCGCGCAGCGCCATGGATAGCGGCCGGTCAGCGCCATCAAGCGCCCGAGCACCTCGGGCATGGCCTGTACGTCAATGGTTTCAGCATGTTGCGGTGGTACATGGCGAGGCGGCGTGGCCGCGTTCATGGACGGGCCACCCTGCCAGCCCTGTCACCGCCTATCCGTTCGTGATCGATACCCAGGCTCATTGCCATCCTTATGTTTTGGTCAGCCAGACATTGGCGAAGTTGTTGCGCGTCTGCGCGGGGAATTCATCGACGTTGCGCAGGCGGCTGGAATAGATCGAGAACCACTTCACCTCCAGCAGCGGCAGCACCGGCAGGTCGGCCTGCACGATCTGCTGCAGGCGTTTGTAGTTGACGACGCGCTGGGCCGGGTTTTCGCCGGAGCGGCTTTGTTCGAGCAACGCGTCGACCTCCGGGTTGCTGTAACCCGAGGCTTTGCTCCACGGGACGCCGACGCGGTCGCCGCGTTTGCCATAGCGGATCTCCAGGCTGGCCTGCGGATCGCGGATCCAGCCGCCCCAGGAACTGATCAACTGGAAGTCGCGTTTGGTGAACACCTCGCGCGACCACGTCGACAAATCCTTGGCCCCGAGGCTGGCGTCGATGCCGATGCGGCGTAGCGCCTGGCGCACGAATTCGCCGGTGCGGCGGTAGTCGTCGCCGAACGGGATGAAGTCGTGCACCAGCCGGAAGCGCCAGCCGCCGGCCTTGCGCGGATAGCCCGCCTGGTCGAGCAGTTTCTCGGCCAGCGCGGGATCGAACGGATAGCGAGGCAGGTCACCGGTGTGGTATTCGGGTATCCCCGACGGCACCGGGCCGTCGAGCGGCGCGCCGTAACCGCCCCACACGGTCTTGACCAGCGCCGCGCGGTCGATCGCGTGTGCGATGGCGTGGCGCACCGCCAGCTTGCCGAGGATGGGATCGCGCAGGTTGAACTCTAGCCAGAACGACGTGGGCTCGTACTGGCGCGTATCGAGCACCAGGCTATCGAGCTTGCGCAGGCGCGCGGCGTCGCTGAAGGTGACCGGATTGCGCACGGCGAAATGCGCGGCGCCCGTTTCCAGCGCGGCGGCGCGGCTCGACGAATCGTTGATGACCTTCCAGACGATGCGGTCGAGATAGGGCTGGCCGGCCAGATAATAGTTCGGGTTGCGCTCCAGGACGATGTGGCTGCCCCGCTGCCACTCCTTGAACATGAAAGGACCGGTGCCCACGGGCTTGGTGTTGTACGGATTGGTGGCCAGGTCCTTGCCATGATAAAGATGGCGCGGCAGGATTTGGCCGCTGTTGGTGCCCAGGTAGCGCGTCAGCACCGGCCAGCGCTGCTTGAGCCGCAGCACGACCGTGAGGCTGTCCGGCGTGTCGACCCGCTCGATCACCGACGACACGTTGCTGACGCTGCGCGGCCAGATTTCCTCGATCGAGTATCTGACATCGTCGGCGGCAAAAGCGTGGCCGTCGTGCCACCGCACGCCGGGACGCAGCTTGATCGTCACCGTGCGGCCGTCGGCGGACGTGACGAGGCCGAGCGCCAGGCGTGGCACCAGTTCACCATCGTTGCCGTCGGCGAACAGCCGGTCGTAGATTTTGGACGTGATCAGCGAGATAGGATTGGCACCGTTCAGGTGCGTGGCCAGGGTCGGCGGCTCCGGATAAGCGATGCCGACCAGCGTACCGCCGCGCACCGGGGTTTCGGCCTTCGCATCCTTGACTGTGGCAGCCGCGGTGCCGGCGGCGGCCATGAAGGCGGTGGCCGCGGCGCCATGGGCGTGGGCTGCCGCCGGCAGCACGCCGCCCGCCAGCGCGGCACCGGCCCAGCGCAGCAGACGGCGGCGATGGTCGTCGGCGATACCGGCATAGACCGGCTTTCGGTGTGGCGTTTTGGTCATCGCGGCCTCCTTACAAACCTGCGGCCAGGCGCGGCACCGGCGGCGCGCCGGTGACCGGTTCCGGTCCTTCGGGCATGGCCTTCGGCGGCTTTTCGTCGGCCAGGTACTTGGCGCGGCGCAGCGGGGCCTTGTCGTTCACATAGTAGTTGCCGACGTCGAAGACGCGCCAGCGCACCGGATCATGCAGCGTATGGGTGCGGGCGTCGCGCCACAGGCGGTCGAGTGCATGCTCGGGAGCCGTCGAGCGCGTGCCGGCCAGTTCGAACAGCTTGTTCGTCAGCAGCAGCGCGCTGGCGGTGCTGGCCGCGCGCACCTCGGATACCGCCACCGCCGCCCGCGTCCAGTCGTCGGGCAGGCCGCTGACATAGGCGCGGTCGATCGCTCGCCCCGCCCGTTCCAGCAAGGCCTCGGCGCCGTGCAGCGACACCGCCAGTTCGCCCAGTTCGCGGATACTCAATTGATCCTCTTCCCACACCGCGTCGGCCGGCGCGTCGGCCGTTTTCGGATTGCGCTGGCGGATGAAGGCCACCGTCGCCTGGAACGCGGCGCGCGCCAGACCGGTGTCGATTGCAGCGTGCATGATCTGGCCGACCGGCCCCACCGGTTTGACGTGGTCGGGCGCGACGCTGTGCGGCACCAGCCATTCGGATTTGAGCGGCGCGTTTTCCGCGATCACCGTGCCGCTGGCCGTGGTGCGCTGGCCGAACGAGGCCCAGTCGTCGACGATGCGGATGCCTTCGGCCGCACGCGGGTAGATGGCCAGGAAGTGCCGTTTTTCGGCGTCGGCCACCGCGATCGGCACCCAGTCGGCGAACAGCGCACCGGTCGAGTAGTATTTGCGAACGCTGACGCGGTAGCCGTCGCCGTCGGTGGTCAGGCTGACTTTGCGGTCTTCCGGCTTGCGCACGTCCGGTTCCACCAGCGCGTTGCCGAAATGGTCGCCCGCGAGCACCCGCTCGAAGAAGAACGCCTTTTGCGCGTCGCTGCCTTCGTGGCGGATGATCTCCAGGATGAAGTAGTGGTTCTGCGGTATCTGACCTATCGAGCCGTCCGCCGCCGAAAGCAGCACGAAAACCTCGGCCAGCGTTGCATAGGATACGCCGGCGCCGCCGTACTCCTTCGGCACCGTGATGCCCCACAGGCCGCTCTGGCGCAGGCGCTTGAGTTCATGTACGGGAAGGCGCCGCTCGCGGTCGCGCAGAGTGGCGCCGGGCGCGAATTCGGCCGCCAGCGCGCGTGCGACTTCCAGCGCCTCGGCGTCGTCGCGGATGATGTGCGCCTTGCCGGCGCCGATGGGTGTGATGTGGGTGGTCATGATCAGTCTCGCAGCTTGGGGTTGAAGTACTGGTTGAGCGAATCGCCCAAAATGTTGAGCGACCAGACGGTGAGCATCACCGCCAGGCCCGGGATGGCAATCATGTACCAGCCGGTGCGGATCGCCTCGCGGCCGGTGCCGATCATCGCGCCCCAGCTGACGGCGTTGGGATCGCCCAGACCGAGGAACGACAGTCCCGACTCGGCCAGGATGCAGCCGGCGACGACGATCGAGGTGCTGACGATGATCGGCGTGAGCGCATTGGGCAGGATGTGGCGCAGGACGATGCGCGCGTGCGACATGCCCGCCGCCAGGCCCGCCTGCACGTATTCGCGGTTGCGCAAGCCGAGCACCTCGCCGCGCACCACGCGCGACGTATGCGTCCAGGAGGTCACGGCCAGCGCCAGTACCACCACCCAGACGGACGGCGACAACAGCGCCACCATGATCGCCGCCAGCAGGAAGCGCGGCACGATCTGGAACACGTCGGTCACGCGCATCAGGACATTGTCGACCCAGCCGCCGCAATAGCCGGCCAAGGTGCCGGTGACGACGCCCAGCAGCAGCGTCAACGCACCGGCGGCCGCGCCGACCAGCAGCGACACGCGGGCGCCGTGCGCCAGGCCGGCGGCGATATCGCGCCCCATCAGGTCCGAGCCAAGCGGATGGCGCCAATCCTCGCCCGGCCACAGGTAAGGCGCCAGCGACATGTCCTGCGGGTCGCCCGGGTACAGCAGCGGCGCGAACAAGGCACACAGGAGCACCGATAACAGCACCGCGACGCTGATCCTGACCTGGAAAGTCATGTTCTTCATGCCAGCTCGATGCGCGGGTCGAGGCGCGCCATGAGTAGATCTGTGAGCAGGCTAACGGCCATCACCACCAGGGAACTGAGGAACAATATCGACAGCAGCAGGTTGGTATCGCGCGCGCCGACGGCGTCGTAGGCCAGCTTGCCCAGGCCGGGCCAGGAAAACACCGTCTCGATGACGATGCTCCCGCCCAGCAGTTCGCCGACGCTGGCGCCGGCCAGGGCCAGCACCGGCAGCAGCGCGTTGCGCAGCGCGTGGCGGAAGTACACCAGCCGCTCCGACAGGCCCTTCGAGCGCGCCGTGCGGATATAGTCCTCCTGCAGTGCGTCCACCATCGAGGCCCGGGTGAAGCGCGCGTAGACCGCGCAGGAATACACGGCGAGTGTCAGCACGGGCAGCGCCAGGTGCCACAGCACGTCCCGCACGTCCGCCCAGCCTTGGAGCGCGACGCCCTCCACCTCGCGCATGCCGCCGATGGGGAACATTTGCAGCTTGACGCCGAACAGCACCACCAGCATCAGCGCCAGCCAGAACATGGGGATCGAGTAGCACAGCGCCATCAGCGCCGTCACCGAGCGGTCGAACCAGGAACCCCGATGGCGCGCGCACAGCATGCCAATGGCCACGCCGGCCACAAGCGCGACGGCCAGCCCGCTCAGGCCGAGCAAGGCGGTGGCGCCGATCCGGTCGCCGATCAGCTCCGCCACCGGCGCGCCGTAGCGGTGCGAGTAGCCCAGGTCCAGCATCAGCAGCTTTTTCAGGTAGATCAGCAGCTGCATGTGCAGCGGCGCGTCCAGGCCGAACGAGGTGCGCAACTCGGCCAGTTGTTCAGCGGTGCCGCCGGCGTTGTCGCCCTGGCCGGACTCGCCGGCGACAACTTCGGCCAGGTCGCCCGGGGCGAGCTGGATCAGCGCGAAGTTGAGGATGCAGATGCCGAAGATGATCGGAATGAATTGCGTCAGCCGGCGTTTGAGATACGTTTTCATGGCGTGGTCCTTATGCCAGGCGCGCCAGCGGCGCGGGTGCTTGCACCGGTGGCGCGGGCCAAGCCGGCGTCGCCGCGATCAGCTGCCGCGTGTAGGGATGCGAGGCGGCGCCGAACAGGCGGTCGCGGTCCACGGTTTCCACCGCCTCGCCCTTTTGCATCACCATCACGCGGTCGGCCATGTAGTTGATCACGGCCAGGTCATGGGAGATGAACAGGTAGGACAGGCCGAACTCCTGCTTCAGGTCGACGAACAGGTTCAGTATCTGGGCCCGCACCGACACGTCCAGCGCCGATACCGGCTCGTCGCAGATCAGCAATTGCGGCCGCAGGATCAGCGCGCGGGCGATGCCGATGCGCTGGCGTTGGCCGCCGGAGAACTCGTGCGGATAGCGCGCCACGGCGCCCGCCGGCAGCCCGACCGCGTCGAGCATGGCGCGCACGCGGCGCTGCCGTTCGGCGCGGTCGCGCTGGCCCTGCACCAGTTGGACCTCTTCCAGCATATCGCCCACGCGCAGGCGCGGATTGAGCGACGCGTAGGGGTCCTGGAACACCAGTTGCACCTTGGCCCGGTGTGGCCGCAGCGCGCCCCCGCGCAGGCGGGCGATATCGACGCCGTCGAGCACCACCTCGCCGGACACCACCGGATTGAGGCCGATGATGGTTTTGCTCAGCGTCGATTTGCCGCAACCCGATTCGCCAACAAGGCCCAAGGTTTCCCCGCGCCCGATGGTCAGCGAGACGCCTTTGACGGCGGAGATGGTGCCGTAGCGGGTGGAATACTGCGCGACCAGGTCGCGCACGGATAAAACAGGCGGCACGACCGGCGCGGGCGTGACGGAATCGGGCAATGGCGCCCGGCCCGTGGCCGGGCTGAAGGTGAAATCGTCTTCGCCGGCCGCCACATCGTCCACCTTGCGCATTTCGGCCAGCCTGACACGCTTGTAATGGCTGTCCGCCGCCACCTGCAGGGTGGCATCCAGCAAGCCCCGGCTATACGCGTGGCGCGGCGAAAAGAAGATCTCGTCGCGCGTGCCCTCCTCCACCTTGCGCCCGGCGCGCATGACCGCCACGCGGTCTGCCCACTGTCCGACCACGCCCAGGTCGTGCGTGATCAGCAGCAGCGACATCGACAGCTGTTCGCGCAATCCGGCCACCAGCTCCAGCACCTGCGCCTGGATCGTGGCGTCGAGCGCGGTGGTGGGTTCGTCCGCCACCAGCAAGCGCGGTTCGCAAGCCACCGCCATCGCGATCATCACCCGCTGCCGCTGCCCGCCCGACAGGTGATGAGGGAAATCGTCCACCCGCCGGTCCGGGTCGGCGATCCGCACCAGGTCCAGCAGCTCGATCGCGCGTGCGCGCGCCGCCGCACCTGTCAACCCCTTGTGCCGCCGCAGCACCTCGATGATCTGCATGCCGATGCTGAGCACGGGATTTAACGATGTCATCGGGTCCTGGAAGATCATCGCGATGTCGTTGCCGCGCACCCCGCGCAGCACCGACTCGGGCGCCGCCAGCAAGTCGCTGCCGTCCAGGAGAATCTCACCAGCGGTGCGCGCTTTCGGCGACAGGAGCCGGGTAATGGCCGCCGCCACGGTCGATTTGCCGCAACCGGATTCGCCCACCAGCGCGACAACCTCGTTGTGGCGGATCGACAGGTTGAAATCGGTCACGGCGGCGCCGCCCGGATACCAGACCTCGAGTCCGCGTATCGTCAGCAGAGGGGATGCCTCGTCGCGGCCGGCCTGCGTCCGGCGCCAGGCGGGTGTCATTTCCATAGGCGGTACGAGGCTGCGGTGTGGTTGGCGGGCAGGCGCGCGCGGTCGCGGCCGAACAGCTTCTGGCGCAAGGTGCCCTCCTGGTATGACGTCTTGTACAAGCCGCGTTGCTGCAGCTCGGGAATCACCAGGTCGACAAAGTCGCTGAAGGTCTCCGGCGCCACGGTGCGGGTCAGGTTGAAGCCATCGAGGTCGGTTTCGCGCACCAGCTTTTCGATTTCATCGGCCACCTGGGACGGCGTGCCGACGATGGCAGACTGCTGCGACCCGAAACCGCGCGTGGCCAGCAACTGGCGTCGCGTGGTGCCGGGGGCGAAGCGGCGGCCGCGCGCCTCGCCCACGCGGCGCAGCCGGTTCGGATACAGGTCCTCCAGCTTTTCCTCGGTGATCTCCTCGTCCAGGCCGAACTTTTCCAGATCCACGCCCATGCCGCTGACCATATGGGCCAGCGAACCCTGCGCGCTGGCATACTGTTTGTAGTCCTCGAACTTCTCGCGTGCCGCTTTCTCGCTGCGGTCGGTCACCACGGTGAGACTGGAGAACACCTTGATATCGTCCGCCTGCCTTCCGGCGTCCACCGCCAGGCTGCGGATGTTGGCGACGATGCGGGCGGTGCCGGCTCGGTCGGGACCACCGGTGAACACGCACTCCGCATGTTTGGCTGCGAATTGATTCCCGCGCTCCGAAGCGCCAGCCTGGAACAGGACCGGCGTGCGCTGGGGCGACGGCTCGGTGAGGTTGTAGACGCCATCCACCTTGTAGTATGGGCCTTCGTGGAAGACGCGATGGATCTTGGCCGGATCGGCATAGATGCCGCGCACGCGGTCGGCCAGCACGGCGTCGTCCTCCCAGCTACCCTCAAGCAGCTTGTAAAAGGCCGCCAGGAAGTCGTCGCCACGGTCATACCGGTCGTCGTGGTCCTGCAACTGCTTCAAGCCGACGCCGCGCGCCGCGCTGTCGAGATAACCGGTGACGATATTCCAGGCCACCCGGCCGGCGGTCAGGTGATCGAGCGTCGCCATGCGGCGCGCGAACAGATAGGGGTGCTCATAGCTCAAATTGCAGGTGACGCCGAATCCCAGGTGCTCGGTCGCCTGCGCCATGATCGGCACCACGTACGTCGGATCGTTGACCGGCAGTTGCACCGCCTCGCGCGCCGTGACGTCGATACCGCCGCCCAGCACATCGTAGACGCCAACGATATCGGCCAGGAAGACGCTGTCGAACAGCCCGCGCTCGAGCAGTTTGGCCAGGTCCGTCCAGTACTGCGGTTTGGTGTAATCGAGCGAGTTGTCGCGCGGGTGCTTCCACAGGCCGTGGTGTATATGTCCCACGCAGTTCATGTTGAATGCGTTCAGGCGTATCTGTTTGGTCACTGACGATCTCCGGCAAAGCTGAGCGATTTACTCAACCGGGGAACAGCTTATCCGCCGCGCTATCGTTTTAGAACCAAGCGATTTTCAGTTCGATATCATCGTCCCGCGTATAAGGTAAGCACAAATTCGGGATTGGGCGGGCGCCGCAACGCCCGCGCATCCCTCATTCGGTCAACTCGATGTTGGTGCGCAGCCGGATGTCGTTCGAGGCCGAACCCACCATCAGCTCGAACTGGCCGGGTTCGGCCACCCATTGCAGCTTGCGGTTGAAGAACGCAAGGCTGTCGCGGTTCAGCGTGAAGCTGACTTGTTGCTGCTGGCCGGGCGCCAGTGCGACTTTCTGGAATCCCTTGAGCTCTTGCAGCGGACGCACGGTGGAGGCGACCGGGTCGCGCAGGTACAGCTGCACGATTTCGGCGCCGGCCACCTTGCCGGTGTTCGCCAGCGTGAACGACAGCGTAACCTTGCCGTCGGCCTTCAGCGCGTTCTGGCTCACCTTCATATCGCGATAGGCGAACGTGGTGTAGCTCAGGCCATGGCCGAAGGCGTAGCGCGGCGTGTTCGGCATGTCGATGTAGCCGGACTTGTACAGCACGTCGCGCGGATCGGTCACCGGACGGCCGGTCCGGTATTGCTGGTAGGTGATCGGGATCTGCCCCTGATGGCGCGGGAAGGTCATCGGCACCTTGGCGGACGGGTTGACGGCGCCAAACAGTACGTCGGCGATGGCGTTGCCGCCCTCGCTGCCCGGCAGCCACGCGTACAGGATGGCCTTGGCCTGTTCGGCCACGTTCTCGAAGATCAGCGGACGGCCGGCCAGGACCACCACCACCGGCGTCTTGCCGGCCGCCTTGAGCGCGTCGAACAATTGGCCCTGGCGTCCGGGCAGGCCGATGTCGGCGCGCGACTTGGCTTCGCCGCTCATCTCCCACGACTCGCCGACGGCCAGCACCACGACGTCGGCGTCGCGCGCCGCCGCCACGGCGGCCGCGAAACCGCCATCGGTGGCGCAGGCGATATCGCAGCCGGCGGCGAAGCTCACGCGCGTGCCCGCTCCGGCTTGCGCGCGGATGGCGTCGACCAAATTGACCACGCGCGCCGCGTTCGACTTGACGATCCAGCCGCCCTCCAGGTCGCGGCGGGCGTCGGCCAGCGGACCGATGACGGCGATCGATTTGACGCCACGCTTGATCGGCAAGGTGGTGTCATCGTTTTTAAGCAGCACCATGGACTTGGCGGCGGTGGCGCGCGCGGCGGCACGGTGCGCGGGGTCGTTGATGGCCTGCTTTTCGCGCTGCACGTCGGAGTAGCGGTAAGGGTCGTCGAACAGGCCCAGTTCGAATTTCTTGGTCAGCACCCGCCGCACGGCGTCGTCCACCAGCTTGACGTCGACCTTGCCGGCGCCGACCAGTTGCGCCAACGAGCCGGAATAGGCGTTGCTCTCCATGTCCATGTCGCTGCCGGCAGTGATGGCCTTGGCCGCCGCGTCGGACAGGTCGCCGGCATAACCGTGCGGGACCATCTCGCCGATCGAATTCCAGTCGCTGACGACAAAGCCCTTGAAGCCCCAGGCGCCCTTGAGGATGTCGCGCTGCAGGAAGGCGCTGCCGGTGGCCGGCACGCCGTTGAGCGTATTGAAAGAATTCATGAACGTCGCCGCGCCGGCGTCGAGCGCCGCCTTGAACGGCGGCAGGTAGGTCTCGTACAACAGCTGGTCGCTCATGTCGACGGCGTTGTAATCGCGCCCGGCGATGGCGGCGCCATAAGCGGCGAAGTGCTTGGCGGTGGCCATCACCGAGCTCGTGCCGCCCAGCTTGGCGCCCTGGAAGCCGCGCACGCGCGCCTCGGCGATGCGGCTGCCGAGGAAGGCGTCTTCGCCGGCGCCCTCCATCACCCTGCCCCAGCGCGGATCGCGGCCGATGTCGACCATCGGCGCGAAGGTCCAGTGGATGCCCGAGGCCGACGCCTCGCGCGCGGCGATGCGCGCGGCCTGCTCGATGGCCTCCACGTCCCACGACGCCGCTTCGCCCAGCGGCACCGGGAAGACGGTCTCGTAGCCGTGGATGACGTCCAGCCCGAACAGCAGCGGTATCTTCAGCCGCGACTGCATGGCGATGGCCTGCACGGCGCGCGTGTCAGCCGCGCCCTTGACGTTGAGCATGGAGCCGACCTTCCCGGCGCGCAGGTCGCTCTCGAGATTGCGGCGCAGTTCGGATTCCGGGCCGGTGATGAATTCCTTGTCCGATATCTGGTTCAGCTGGCCGACCTTCTCTTCCAGGGTCATCTGGCGCAGCAGCGATTCGACCCGTTCGGTGATGGGAGCGCCCTGGGCCGCCCAGGCCCCGTTGGCGATCAATGCAAGCAGCGCCGTTGCGACCGAGCGTGCGATCAAGTTCCGTGTCATGCGTGTCTCCGTGCTATTTGTCGTTTAGTTAGCGTAGTGTGCGAAAAAGTTACGCAAATATACACGCAAACCGGGTGCGGGCTAAGCGGTTTTTGCCAGGATCGGAAACGATTCCATTCAGATCGTCGCGCGCCGCCCGCACCGCCCTCCCTAGAAGCCGTAGATCATCTTATAGGCCAGCTCGGGCACGAAGGTTCCGGCCGGCCCGGCACACCCGTCCGACTCGCCCGGCGACTTGATCCACAGCGCCATCTCCGGCTGGCTGCCGGCGGCGTTGACGCGCGGCGTCACGCCAAGCTTGCGCCCGGCCGGGTCGCACCACTGCGTCCCGTTCGGGCCGTTGCCGTTGCGGCTGGTGTCGACGACGAAGGTTTTGTTCACGCCGCGCTGGCGCAGCGCGTCGGCGACGGCCACGCCGTACGGATTGCTTTCGGCGTCGGTGCGGTAGTTCGACACGTTGAGCGAGAAGCCGCGGGCGTTGGCCACGCCGGCGTTGACCAGCCGCGTGGCCGCTTCGGCCGGCGCCAGCCAGGCGCTGTTGCCGATGTCGAGGTACAGATAGGCGCGCGGCGCCAGCGCGGTGAACTGCGACACCGCGTACTTGAACAGGTCCAGCCGCGCGGTCTTGCCGGCCGCGTCCAGGCAGTCGAGTTGCGGCAGCGCGTCCGGCTCCAGCACCACGATGGCCGGACGGTTGCCGACGGCGGCGGCGAACGCACGTATCCAGTCGCGGTAGCCCTGCACCGAGCCGGCGCCGCCGGAGCTGTACTGGCCGCAGTCGCGCGCCGGGATGTTATAGGCCACCAGGACCGGCGTGCGGTTGTTGGACGCGGCCGTGCCGACGTAGTTGCCGACGGCGGCGCCGATCTCGCCGCTCCAGTTGCCGAACCAGCGGGCGCCGGGCTGGTTGGCGATGCGGTTGCGGATATCGGTGGCGCGGCCGTCGGACGGGTTGTTGCGGGCCCAGACCGCGGCGCTCGAATTGGGGTCGGCGTATAACGCCGGATTGACCTGCGCATTGGCGGCCTGGACGGCGCCACACAATATCAATATCGCGGCCAGGGTTGGCCGTATCGTCATGTTCATGTTTGTCTCCTGTTGGTTTTAGAGGTCGTATTTACGGCATGAAACCGTTTTCAACCTCATCGGACCTTACCTGCGGCGTGGCGTTTTCGCCAATAGTTTGTTTAGTGACGTTTACTAAATTTGATAAACAATCGCAAATTGTGGCAAATTTGCCTCGCCCGCGAGAGGTCGGCGCGTCGGCCCGCAGGATCCCACGCCTCGGCGGCGGCAGCGCACGATGATTTGCCATGCAAAAAGGACATGGCTTGAACACGATTTCATCTAGGTAGGCAGGCCGGATACCGGTAAAATATCGGGATGACAACCCCGCCCTCCATCCGCTACGCCGTCCTGCTGGCCTGCGCCATTGCCGCCGCCGGGCCGGCAGCCGCCGCCGATGGAGCGCCGCCGCAGTCCTACCCTCCCGACTATTTCAAGCAATTCCAGGCCACGACGGCGATGGACATGGCCACCCGCCTGCCCGGCTTCGTCTTCGATGGCGGCAATGCGTCGCGCGGGGTGGCCGGCAACGTCCTGATCAACGGCAAACGCCCGGCGTCCAAGACCGAACCGCTCGGCGACGTGCTGGGACGAATCCCGGCGGCGGCGGTCGAACGCATCGACGTCATCAACGGCGGCGCGGGCGGCATCGACATGCAGGGCTACCCGACCATCGCCAACCTGGTGATCAAGCAGATGGACCTGGTGTCGGCCAGCACCACCGCGTCGAGCTACCTGACGGCGGACGGCGACCTGACGCCTTCGCTGGAAGGCAACTACAGCCTGAAACGCGCCGACAAAAGCATCAACCTCACCTTCGGCTGGACGCGCTCGCCGGACACCTCGCAGGGCCAGGCACGCAAGACCACCGTGTACGCCGGCCAGGTGCCGGCCACCGAGGTGACGATGGCCGGCGCCGGCACTTCCGGCAACAAGGTGGCGAAGTGGAACTACGGGCAAGACCTGCTCGACGGCCAGCTGACCTGGAACGGCGCCGTCAATCCCTGGACCTACCAGTCGCAGGCACGCTTCGACACCGAGACCGGCGCCCTGAACAGCAACGACAACGCCGGACGCACGATTGAACAGGGCCTGACCTACACGCGCGACCTGGCGCCCGGGACCAGCCTGGACCTCAAGGCGCTGTTCCGCACCTCCGAGGTGGACGCCGAGTCGACATTCTCCTCCAGCGGCAACACCTCTTATGCGGTCACGACCGCCAACGCCACCGAACAGATCCTCGCCGCGCAAATGAGTTGGCAGGCGCCGAACGGCGTGGTGCTGCGCGGCGGCGTCGAGCGGGCCGTCAACACCAACGACAGCGCCAACACCTACCAGGCCAGCGCCGGCGCGGCCGCCGTGCCGACCGGCAGCGCCTGGGTGCAGGAGGAGCGCATCGAGGGCCAGCTGTCGTCGGTCTGGCAGCTCGACAATTCGATCAACGCCGAAGCCGGCCTGAAAATTTCGCACGCCAGCTTGAGCGTGGGCGCCGACCAGCCCGAGGGCAAGGCCCACTTCTACCCCAAGCCGCGACTGCGGCTGTCGATGTCGCCGACGCCATCGCTGCAATTGCGCCTGCGCCTTGAGCGCGAGGTCAGCCAGCTCAATTTCGGCGACGCGGCGGCGTACTTCGGCATCGCCGACGAGTCGCTGCGCTCCGATTACCCGGAGCTGGTGCCGGCCAAGACCTGGCTGTGCGAAGGCGCGCTGGAATACCGCTTCTGGGACCGGGGCGCTGCCGTGCTGAGCTACACGCAATCGCATATCAGCGATGTCATCGACCGCATGCCGATGCGCGCGGCGAACGCCAATTACGACGCCGCCGGCAATATCGGCGACGCCAGCGCCGACAGCGTCATCGGCGTGCTGAACCTGCCCACCGACGACTGGGCCCTGCCGCAGGGCCTGCTCAAGCTGTCGACCACGTGGCGCTCGTCGTCGGTCACCGACCCCACCACGCAGGAGACGCGCCGCCTGTCCGGCGAGCAGCCGCTGGCGTGGCGGATCGAATTCTCGCAGGACTTGCCACGGCAGCGCACCGCCTGGGGCTTCTCGGTCGACAACGGCTGGAGCAACGACAGCTGGCAGATCGCCGACCGCGCCTCCAGCAGCGGCAGCGGCTGGGCGCGCGCCTTCGTCAACTACCGGCCGGCGCCGAACATGATGGTGACCCTGGAATTGAACAACCTCACCAGCCGCACCATCGCCTACGACCGCACGCACTACACCGGCGACCGGCTGGCGGGCGGCGTCGACTTCGTCGAACACAACCTTACCCGTACCCAACCCTTCGCCATGCTGCGCGTGCGCCGCGACTGGTAACCGTCCAACCCGGACTGATACCGATTTTGCTATCGACAGCGTGAAATTTGGAATTGGCGCCTGTCGAGCTCCTCTGCTAGTTTCGAGTCTTATCCTGGCCGCGTACAAGAGCCAGACCATCCACCGAGCAGGGGAGACAAATCCACATGAACCGACCTACCGCGCCAGCGGCATTGACGCTACTCGCCGTTCTCGCCGCAAACGCCTACGCCAACGCGGACGCGAAACCACCCGTCGGCCTCGACGCCAACGGCCACATGATGCCGGTCGCGGCTGGCGCACCTTCCTCACCGGCGTTCTCGTATTCGCAGATCGAACACGGTGTGCAGATCCGCGTCGGCGGCATGACCAAAAATGTGATCTTCTATGGCCCGGCGACGGTGCGCGTCAACACTACGCTGGCCGGGAATTTCTGGCGCCATCCGAGCATCGTCGTCACCGGCAAGCCGGCCGCCGTCGCCTTCAAGACGCGCGACAACGCAGACACCCTGACCCTGGAAAGCAAACTGCTGCACATCGTCATCGACAAATCGAGCGGCGCCCTCACCTTCAAGGACGCAAGGGGCAAGGTCTACACGCGGGAAAACCAGGCCGCGCCGCAGACCCTGAAAAAAATCGACATCTCCGGCGCACCGACTTATGAGGCCCAAAACACCTTCACGCTCAAGCCCGATGAAGGCATTTACGGCTTCGGCTTCGTGGGCCAGGGTGAACTCAATCGCCGCAACAAGGAGTTGCTGCTGGTGCAGACCAACGTCGGCATCGTCATCCCGGTCATGATGTCGTCGGAGCGCTACGGCATCCTGTGGGACACCTACTCGAAGATGCGCTTCAAGGACACGCCCGAAGGCGCCACGCTGTGGGCGGAGAGCGCGCCGGGCGGCGTCGACTATTACTTCATGGGCGGCGGCACGCTGGACGAGGTCGTGGCCGGCTACCGCGACCTCACCGGCGCGGCGCCGATGTACGCGAAGCAGGCCTTCGGTCTGTTCATGAGCAAGGAGCGCTACCAGACGCAGGCGCGCCTGCTGGAGGTGGCGCAAACCTTCCGCAAGGAGCAGTTCCCGCTCGACTACATCGTGCAGGACTGGCAGTACTGGGGCAGCGACAAGGACGGCACCTGGAGCGGCATGATCTGGAATCCAGAGCGCTTCCCCGATCCGAAGGGCATGACCAAGGCGATCCACGACATGAACCTCAAGCTGATGGTGTCGATCTGGCCGTCGATCGGCAACGACACCGCGCTGGCCAAGGAACTCGACCAGAACGGCCTGCGCTTCGAACCGCTGCACTGGATTTCCAAGAAGGCGCGCATCTACGACGCCTTCAGTCCCGAGGGCCGCAAGATCTACTTCAAGCACGTCAAGAAGGGCTTGCTCGACGTCGGCGTCGACGCGCTGTGGATGGACGGCACCGAGGTGGAGGTCGGCACGGCGGTCCACGACGCCGGTGAAACCGAGCGCGACATCAAGGGTCTCGGCAACAACGCCATGGGCGATTTCACCCGCTACCTCAATCCCTATTCGCTGATGACCACCTTGGGCACGTACGAAGGCCAGCGCGCCACCAGCAACCAGCGCGCCATGACCTTGACGCGCTCGGCCTGGGCCGGCGCGCAACGGACCGCCGCCACCTCCTGGTCCGGCGACACGCGCGCCAGCTGGAAAACCTTGCAGGAACAGATCAACGGCGGCGTCAACGTCACCGTCACCGGCAACCCGTACTGGACCCAGGACACCGGCGGCTTCTTCGTCAGCGGATTCCCGGGCGGCGAAAAGAACGCCTCGTACCGCGAGCTGTACGCGCGCTGGCTGCAATACGCCGCCTTCAATCCGCTGATGCGCATCCACGGCACCGACATCGAGCGCGAGCCCTATCTGTTCAAGCAATCCGATCCGGAGATGTACAAGTCGCTGCGCGACGCCGTCCACCTGCGCTACCGGCTGCTGCCCTACATCTACAGTCTGAGCTGGAAAGTGACCCATGACGGCTACACGATGATGCGACCGCTGCCGATGGACTTCCCGGATGACAAGGGAGTACGCAGCATCAACGACGCCTTCCAGTTCGGGCCGTCGTTCCTGGTCCATCCGGTCACGCGCCAGATGTACCGTTTCCAGCCGCCACCGCCAGCCACGATTCCGGCCAGCGCGCTGCGCACCGCCGACGGCAAGCCGGGACTGGCCGGACAGTACTTCGAAGGGACCGCCTTCGAAACGCTCAAGGGCAAGACCGTCGACGCCACCATCGACTTCCAATGGCCGGGGCCACCACTGGCGGATATCCCGGGCGGGCTCACCAGTCTGGACAACTTCTCGGCCCGCTGGAACGGGTCCATCGTGGCGCCGGAAGACGGCGAGTACGAACTGGGCCTGGAGGGCGACGACGGCTTCCGCCTGTTCTTGGACGGCAAGCTCGCCGCCGAGGACTGGAAGAATGGCGGCAAGCGCTACGCAGGAACCAAGGTCACGTTGAAACAGGGTCAAAGCCTGCCGGTCACCCTGGAGTACTTCCAGGGCGGCAACGAGCGCAACCTGCGGCTGGTGTGGCGCACCCCGTCGCAAGTCGCCAGCGCGGCCAAGGATAGCGGCAAGCCGGACACCATGATGCAAACCTACCTGCCCGCCGGCGCCGACTGGTACGACTTCTGGACGCATGAACGTTTTGCCGGCGGCAAGACGGTTGGCAAGGACGTGCCGCTCGATGTGTTCCCGCTGTACGTGCGCGCCGGGTCGATCGTGCCGATGGGACCGGTGGTGCAATACGCGACCGAGCGTCCGGACGCGCCGTACGAGATCCGCGTCTATCCCGGCGCCGACGGCAAATTCACCGTCTACGAGGACGACAACGAAACCTACGATTACGAAAAAGGACGTTACGCGACCTATGACCTGACCTGGAACGATGCTGCCAAATCGCTCACCGTCGGCGCCCGCAAAGGCAACTATAACGGCCTGGTCAAGACGCGCAAACTGAATATTGTGTTGGTGAGCCCGAAGAACGCCACCGCGATCAAACCGGCCGACGCCACTAAGTCGATCACCTATGCGGGCAAACCGGTGTCGGTGAAGTTCTAGCGAACCGGCGTTGCGCTGTCCCAGGGGGGAATCAATCACGGATCAATGGCCATTGACGCGCAGTGTGGACCAAAGCCAGCACCCACACAGTTTCGCCATTGATTTCATAAACGAGGCAGTAGCTTTCGTGCGGCACCAGCTGCCGCGTTCCTTGGATCTTTCCCGGCCGTCCCAGCTCCGGGTGATCGGCAAACCTGCCAGCAGCAACACTGAAAAGTTCATCCATATGGATGGCGGCGCGTAGATTGTCTGCCGCAATGTAATCCCAAATATCAGCGCGATCCTGCAGCGCTTCGGGAGTCCAAACGACATTCACACCTGGCTCTTGCCGCGTGCGCGCCGAGCGGCGAACATCGCCTCAACCTCGTCGTTGGAATGTCCCACACCTGCGCGCATCGATTGGCGCCCCGCATCAACCTTGCGCTGCAAGAACTCGTCATATTCCCTCGCCTCCCGCTGACGTTGGACAAAGTCCCGCATCAGCTCGCGCAGAATTTGCGAGGCAGGCCGGTGGGCGGCCTCCGCCTCGGCCATGAAGTCGGCGCGTAGTTCCGGCTCAAGCTTCATCGTAAAGACAGCTTCCTTTGCCATAAATCGACTCCCCACTAAATGTATGAACTAAGTATATACGTTTTCATTACATCGCAAGGTATTCAGGCGCAGTGGGAACCAAGCCAATCACGAAAAGAGACATATGACAGACGCATGGTAATCGCCGTCCAGAGCCGGCTGTGTCACCGCCACTAATCTGAGATTCTGATCCAGCGCGAACCCTGCCGGCTGCTTTCCATCGCCGCGTCCATGAACTGGAGGCCGGCCACGCCGTCGCCGACATCTGGCATGCCCTGAGTTAGCTCGGGAATGGGCTGCCCGGCATCGATTGCATGGATTTGCGCCGCAGCGTCGCGATACAGCTGCGCGAACGCTTCCAGATAGCCTTCCGGATGACCGGACGGCACGCGCGTCGCCGCATCGGCCGCCGCGCTGCGCACCCGTCCACGCGTCAGGCGCTGGGCGCAACCGCCCTGCGGCGTGAGCCACAGTTCGTTCGGGTTCTCCTGCTCGAAGCTGAGGCTGGCCTTGGTGCCGTACACGCGCAGACGCAGACCGTTCTCGCAGCCGGTCGCCATCTGGCTGCTCCACAGCATGCCGCGCGCGCCATTGGCGTAGCGCAGCATAACCTGCACGTGGTCGTCCAGCTTGCGTCCGGGCGTGAATGCGTGCAGCTCGGCGAGGATCTCGTTCGGCAGCATGCCGCTGACATAACCGGCCAGGTGATAGGCATGGCTGCCGATATCGCCCAGGCAGCCGTTCGGACCGGCGCGCAGCGGATCGTTGTGCCAGTTGTTGCGCTGGTAATCCTCGCTCTGGTTGGCCGCATCGGCCAGCCAGTCCTGAGGGTATTCCACGTGCACCAGCCGGATCTCGCCGATCTCGCCGGCCGCGACCATGGCGCGCGCGTGCCGCACCATCGGATATCCGGCGTAGACGTGGGTCAGCGCGAAGATTTTGTTGCGTTCGCGCGCCAACGCGGCCAGCGCCTCGCCTTCGGCCAGCGAAATCGCCAGCGGCTTGTCGCAAATGACGTGGATGCCCGCCTCCAGGAAGGCGGTGGCCATCGGCGCATGCAGATAGTTCGGCGTGACGATGGCGACCGCGTCGATGCCATCCGGCCGCGCCGCTTCGGCGCGCGCCATCTCGTGGTAGTCCGCGTAGCTGCGCGCCGAACCGAGCCGCAGGCCGGCGGCACTGGCCGCAGCTTTTTCCGGATTGCTGGACAGGTTGGCCGCCACCAGTTCGTAGCAGTCGTCCAGACGGCCGGCGATGCGGTGCACCGCGCCGATGAAGGCGCCGTCGCCGCCGCCCACCATGCCGAGTCGAAGTCGTCGTTGCACACTCATATCAATTCTCCAGTCCCATCAGCGCGCGCACCTGTTGCAGGTCCGCGCCGCTGCCGGCGAAATCGTCAAACGCCCGGCTAGCCACACGGATGATGTGGCTGCGGATAAAGTCCGCGCCTTCGCGCGCGCCGTCCTCGGGATGCTTGAGCGCGCATTCCCATTCCAGCACCGCCCAGCCCGGATAATCGTATTGCGCCATCTTCGAGAAGATCGCCTTGAAGTCGATCTGGCCGTCTCCCAGCGAGCGGAAGCGCCCTGCCCGCTCCTGCCAACCCAGATAGCTGCCGTACACCCCCTGGCGCCCGTTGGGCCGGAACTCGGCGTCCTTGACGTGGAAGGCCTTGATGCGCTCGTGGTAGATGTCGATGAAGGCCAGGTAGTCCAGCTGTTGCAGCACGAAGTGGCTAGGGTCGTACAGGATGTTGGCGCGCTTGTGGCCGCCCACCGCGTCGAGGAAGCGCTCGAAGGTCACGCCGTCGTGCAAATCTTCTCCGGGATGCAGCTCGTAGCAGACGTCGACACCGGCATCCTCGAAGGCGTTCAGGATCGGCAGCCAGCGGCGGCCCAACTCGGCGAACGCCTCCTCGACCAGTCCAGCCGGGCGCTGCGGCCACGGATACAGGTAGGGCCAGGCCAGGGCGCCGGAAAAGCTGACGTGGGCCGCCAGGCCCAGCCGCTTCGACGCGCGCGCGGCGCGCAGCAACTGGTCGACCGCCCAGGCCTGGCGCGCCACCGGATCGCCGCGCACATGCGCCGGCGCGAAGCCGTCGAACAGCGCGTCGTAAGCCGGGTGAACGGCGACCAGCTGGCCCTGCAAATGGGTCGACAGCTCGGAGATCTGCAAGCCGTGCGAGGCCAGCAGCGCGACGACGCCATCGCAATAATCCTGGCTGTCGGCGGCCTGCTCCAGGTCGAACAGGCGCGGATCGCACGGCAGCTGGATGGCTTTGTAGCCTAAGCCGGACGCCCAGCCGGCCAGGTTCTCGAGGCTGTCGAACGGGACGTCATCGCCCATGAACTGCGCCAGGAAGATGGCCGGCCCCTTGATGGTTTTCATGCTGAACTCCTACTTAGTACGGCGAATCGGCGAAATAGAACTGCTTGGCGTTCTCACGCGTGATCAGTACCGATGGAATGACGGTCTTGGCCGGCAAGGCTTCGCCTTTGAGGCGCGCGGTGGCGGTCATTTTGATGGCGTCGTAGATGAACTTCGGCGAATACGAGACGTTGGCCTGGATCAGCTTGTCGCCATCGATGATTTTCTTCACGGCGGTCTTGGCGCCGGCGCCGCCGAACACCTCCTTGATGTCGGTGCGCTTGGCTTGCTCGATGGCTTTGACCACGCCGATGGCCATGTCGTCGTCGGCCGCCCAGACGGCGTCGATCTGCTTGAAGCGGGTCAGGTAATCCTGCATGACCTTGAAGGCGTCGTCGCGGTTCCAGTTGCCGTATTTGGTGTCGAGCACCTTGATGCCGGGATTGGCTTTCAGGGCGGCGTTGAACGCGTCCACGCGCTCGTTGTCCAGGGTGCTGGGCATGCCGCGCAGGATGACGATATTGCCCTTGCCGCCCAGTTTCTTGGCCAGGTATTCGGCCGGCAGTTTGCCGAAGGCGGTGTTATCGCCCGCCACATAAGCGTTCTGCGCCGCCGGATTGGTCAGGCCGCGATCGACCACGGTGACATACACGCCCTTGTTTTTCAGCTGCGTCACCGGCTGCGTCAGCGAGGCCGACTCCAGCGGGAAGATCACCAGCGCGTTGATCTTGTTCACCACCAGCATGTCCTGCAGCTGGTTGGCCTGGTCCGGCGTGCTGGCGGCCGTCTTGATGATGACCTTGAGCGTCGGGTTGGCCGCCTCCAGTTCCTTCTTGGCCTGGTTGGCCCACCAGACGATGCCGCCGGTGAAGCCGTGGGTCGCGGTCGGGATAGCGACGCCGAGCGTGACTTTTTCAGCGGAGATGGCCGAGCCAGCTGTCACTGCCAGCAGGCATGCGCCAACGATGCGTTTCATTGTGATCATTGTGTTCCCTATTCAAAAAAATTAACGACGGCCGCGCTGCATGTAGGCGACGGTGATGATGACCACGCCCTGGACGGCGGCGTTCAGGTGGACGCTGATGATGCTGGTCAGGTTGACGATATTGCCGATGACCGACAGCAGGATGGCGCCGATGACGGTGCCCATGATGCGTCCCGATCCGCCCTTGAGCGAGGTGCCGCCGACGACCACGGCGGCGATCGCCTCGAGCTCCCACAGGATGCCGGTGGTCGGCGTGGCCGAGCCCAGGCGCGGCACGTACAGGATGGTGGCGATCGCCACGCACACGCCCAGCAGCAAATAGGTCAGCACCTTGATCTTGTCGACGCGGATGGCGGCGTAGCTGGCGACCTGCTCGTTGGAGCCGATGGCCTGCACGTGCTGGCCGAAGGCGGTACGGTTCAAGATCACCGCGCCGCCGACGGCCACCAGCAGGAACACCAGCACCGGAATCGGCACGCCCAGCACGCTCTGATAGTAGACCGGGCTATACACATCGGAGACGGTGCTGTCCAGGGTCAGCGCGCCGCCGTCGGACAGGTAGGTCAAGGTGGCGCGGAAGATGCCAAGCGTGCCCAACGTGGCGATGAACGGCTCGATGCGTCCGCGCGTGACCAGCAAGCCGTGGGCGCCGCCCAGCACGCCGCCCATCAGCAACGCCAGCGCGCAGCCCAGCATCACGGTCGTCACCGGGTCGAGCGGTTGCGCCGAAGCCGCGGCCGCGTTCATCACCATGATCATGGCGCCGGCGATCAGCGCCGCCATCGAGCCGACGGACAGGTCGATGCCGCCGGAGACGATGACGAAGGTCATGCCGACCGCGATGATGCCGATGAAAGCGGTGCGGGTGAGCACGTTCATCATGTTTTCGACGGTGGCGAAATCAGGGTTCAGCAGGCCGCCGGCGATGCACAGCAGGATCAGCGCCAAAACCGGGCCGTAGCCACGGAAGCGCGACAGTCCCGGCAGGGCGAAAGGAATCTTAGTGGTGGGTGTCGGTTGCATGGGAGATCAATTCTTCTTCGGTGAGATGGTCGTGGTCCAGCATCGCTTGCAGCTTGCCGCCGTGCAGGATGGCCACGCGGTGGCAAAGTCCGATCAGCTCGATCAGCTCGGACGAGATGACGATGACGGCCCTGCCCTCGGCCGCCAGGCGGTGGATCAGTTGATAAATGTCGCGCTTGGCGCCGACATCGA
The DNA here is from genome assembly GCF_979254035.1 of Duganella sp. AC237. Lineage (NCBI taxonomy): Bacteria > Pseudomonadati > Pseudomonadota > Betaproteobacteria > Burkholderiales > Oxalobacteraceae > Duganella > Duganella sp. AC237. Next base: position 3,949,539 of record NZ_CEEDEW010000003.1, read on the forward strand.
CGCCACGGGTCGGCTCGTCGAGCACCACCACGCGCGGATCGCTGTGCAGGTATTTGGCCAGCGCCAGCTTTTGCTGGTTGCCGCCGGACAGGGAGCCGGCCTTGCAATCGATGTCGCGCAGGCGGATGCCGAAATCGGTGATCGCCTTGTCCAGCGCGGCGCGGCCGCCTTTCAGGTCCAGCCACGGTTTGGAGTCCCGCTCCAGCGTCATCATGGTGAGGTTTTCACGCAGGCCGAGGTCGACGTGCAAGCCCTTGCCCTTGCGGTCCTCGCTCAGGTAGGTCAAGCCGTGCAGCATGGCCTGGCGCGGGTTGCGGATATCGACGGGCTTGCCGTCGATTTCGATCCGCGCCGACGAGCGCGGGCGCAGGCCCAGCAAGGCTTCGAAAGCCTCCGTGCGGCCGGCGCCGACCAGGCCGCCGAAACCGAGGATTTCGCCGGCGCGCACCTCGAAGCTCAGGTCGCTCACCCAGCCGGGCACGGTCAGCCCCCCGACCTTGAGCAGCGCCTTGGCGTCCGGCGACGGCAACTGCTTGGCGACGAACATGTCCGACACGTCGCGCCCCACCATCAAATTCGCCATCTGATGGCGGTCGATGTCGGCGGTCACGGCGCGGGTGACGAAGCGGCCGTCGCGCATCACCACCACCTCGTCGGTGTTGGCTTCCATCTCGTCGAGCTTGTGCGAGATGTAGACGATGGTCACGCCCTCGGACTTGAGCCGCGCCATCAGCTCGAACAGCTTGCGCGTCTCGCCGGACGACAAGCTGGCGGTCGGCTCGTCCATGATCAGCAGGCGGGCCTTGCGGCTGAGCGCCTTGGCGATCTCCACCAATTGCTTTTCCGCGACGATCAGGTCGGCCACCTTGGTATCGGGACTGACGTTGAGCCCCACCTGCTCCAGGCAGGCGGCGGCGGCGGCGCGCATCGCCTTGGTGTCCAGCAGCCAGCCGCTGGTTTTCTCATGGCCGAGGAAGATGTTCTGCGTGATCGTCAAATGCTCGGCCAGGTTGAATTCCTGGTGGATCAGCGCGATGCCCAGCGCCTCCGCCTGGCGCGCGTCGGCGAAGTCGCGCGCCGTGCCGTCGATCAGCAACTGGCCGGCGGTGGGCCGTTCGTAGCCGGCCAGGATTTTCATCAAGGTCGACTTGCCGGCGCCGTTCTCGCCCAGCAGGCCGTAGACGCGGCCCGGCTCGAGCGCGAAGTCGACCCCGTGCAGCACGCGCACCGGGCCGAACTCCTTGACGATGTGTTGAAAATGTACTGACAAGCTCATGGAGTTCCCTGGACCTTATGGCGCCGGCATCTTGGACAAAATGGCTTGCAGGCCGCGCATCGACGCCGCCACCGATTCCAGCTGGCCCATGCCGTTCGGATACTCCTCCTGCTCGACGATGATCCACTCGGTGCCGCCGACGCTGCGCACCGCCTTGGTCAGGCCGGTCCAGTCGGTCTTGTCCTGGCCGATGATGCTGGTGCCTTCGGTGCCCTTGACGAACTTCGCCTTGTAATGCGTCGTCACGGTGCGGCCCGGATACTCTTTGACGAAATCGATCGGGTCTTTACCGGCGTAGGTGGTCCAGCCCACGTCCTGCTGCAGGATGAAGTTTTTGGGCGTGTTTTTGGCCAGCAGGTCCCAGTTGGTCTGTCCCTTGTCGCCCAACATTTCCGCTTCGTGGTTGTGATAGCCCAGCTTCATCCCCTGCGCGTCCAGCTTGGCCGACAACGCGCTCAGTTCCTTGGCCAGTTCGGTCGAACCCTCTTTGCTGGCGGCGCGCTCGTCCATCGAAATGATCAGGCGGTTGCAGCCGAGCGTTTTGTAGAAGTCGGTGGTGGGTTTGAAATTGGCGGCGTTGAGTTGGTCGACACGCATGTGGGCGCCGGCGCATTGCAGCCCCTTCTTCCGCAAAAACGCTTTCAACCCTGCAGGATCGGCCTTGTACTTGCCAAACTCGCCGGCGAATTCCACGCCCTGGAAGCCCAGCTTGGCCAGTTTGTCGAGGGTGCCCTCGAAGTCCTGCTTGACCTCGTCCTTGACCGACCACAGTTGCACGCCCAGCAGCGGGCTGGTGGCGGCCTGGGACGACGCGGCGCCCAGGGTGAAGCACAGCGTCAGGGACAGGGTAAGCGACAGGGAGAGGGCCTTGCGTTGATATGTTTTCATTATTATTCCTTAGAGTTTGCCAAGTTTGAGTTGTTCAGCCGCGTAAGCACAGGCGCGCACGGTGAGCGCCATGAAGGTCAGCGACGGGTTCTGCCAGGCGCTGGAGCACATGCTGGCGCCATCGGTCACAAACAGGTTCGGCACGTCGTGCGCCTGGTTGTAGCCGTTGAGCATCGAGGTCTTCGGATCGCGCCCCATGCGTGCCGTGCCCATTTCGTGGATCGACAAGCCCGGCGCCCACTGCTCCGTGGTCCTGATCGATTTCTGGATATCCTTCACGCCCAGCGATTCGAGGATGTTGGCGGCGGTGTCGGCCATGTCCTCGCGCATCTTGTCGTCGTTGGCCGAATACGTGCAGTCGATGTGCAACTGCGGCATGCCCCATTTGTCCTTTTTGGTCGGATGCAGGCTGACCATGTTTTCGTAGCGCGGCAGCATCTCGCCCTGGCCGTGCAGACCGAAGTGCCATGGTCCGGGCTTGCGTATCATGGCCTTGTACTCCTTGCCGAAGCCCGGCTTGTTGCCCTGCTGCGCCCAGCCCTCGCGTCCGGCGGCGCCCGCCAGAGCATAGCCGCGCAGGAAGCCGGGGTGCTGATCCGTCACGTTGCGGAAGCGCGGAATGTAAGGCGCGGTCGGACGGCGGCCGGAGTAATAATCGTTCTCGTAGCCTTCGACACGGCCGGAGGCGCCGGCGCCGAACAGGTGGTCCATCAGGTAGTGACCCAGCACGCCGGACGAGTTGCCCAGCCCGGTCGGGAAGGCCTCGGAGGTCGAGTTCAGCAAAACCTGCGTGCTGCCCAGGGTCGACGCGCACAGGAACACCACCTTGGCGTAGAACTCGCGGGTTTCCATGGTTTCGGCGTCGATCACGCGCACGCCGGTGGCGCGGTTGGTCTTGGCGTCGTACAACACGCTGTGGACGATGGCGTTGGTGGCCACGCTCAGGCGTCCAGTCGCGGCGGCGGCCGGCAAGGTCGAACTTTGCGTCGAGAAATACGCGCCGAAGGAGCAGCCCCGATGGCACATGCTGCGCGCCATGCAGCTGCCGCGTCCCATCTCCAGATGCTTTTCGTTGGGCTTGGTCAAATGGGCGCAGCGGCCCATGATCATGCGCGCCGGCGCGAAGCTGGCGTCGAACTTCTTCTTCATCGCCGCTTCGACGGTGTTGAACTCGAACGGCGGCAGGAATTCGCTGTCCGGCAGCACCGCCAGGTTTTCCTTCGCGCCGCTGATGCCGACGTGGCGCTCGACGTGGCCGTACCAGGATTCCAGGTCCGCATAACGGATCGGCCAGTCGACGCCGTGGCCGTCCTTGGCGTTGGCTTCGAAGTCGAGGTCGCTCCAGCGGTAGGACTGGCGCGCCCACATCAACGATTTGCCGCCCAGCTGGTTGCCGCGTATCCAGCTGAAAGGCTTGCCCTCCGGCGTGCTGTAAGGCATGTCGCGGTCGTTGTTGAAGAAATGCTTGGTATGGTCGTCGAAGGCGTAGCACTTGCGCTGCTCGGCGAACTGGTCGGCCGCGAGCTTTTCGTCGACCAGGCCGCGGTTGGGCAGGTTCCACTCGTCGACGCCTTCGCCGATGTAGTCGCTGCGGTGCTCGACGGGACGGCCGCGCTCGACCATGAGGGTGCGCAGGCCGCGCTCGCACATTTCCTTGGCCGCCCAGCCGCCGGTGATGCCGGAGCCGACCACGATGGCGTCGAATTGCTCGGCGCTTTGCTTGATATAAAATGATGAAGTTTGGCTCATGTCAGATCGCCCAGGTCCTGGTGTTTTTACGAACGGGGAAGTTGCCCTTGAAGCCTCCCGGCACCGGCAGGTAGGCCAGTTCGAGCGTCGAGCCGGCCTCCGAGGTGTAGTAGGCGAACAGCGTGTAGGACTTCATCTTTCGAAAAAACCGCTGGTCGTCGGCGCTGAACGGCGCGCTGCCGCCATCGAGGGCGTGCAGCAGCGCAATGCGGCGCTTGGCCGGCAATGCGCGGAAGCGTTTGCCGTCGGCCGCCAGCGCGACGGCGTCCACCCGCTCGAGGCCGGCGATAAAGCCCTGCTGCTCGGACGCGGTGGCGCACACCTTCAACATATGGTCGATGGTGCGGTGCGCGCCGACCGCCAGCGCGCCGGGCGTATCGGTCGCGGGAATGATGTGCTCGGCCATCACGGCCGTCAGCGCCAGCGCGTCGGCCGACAACAACTCCGGCGCGGCGGGTGCCTTGCCGGAAACCGCCAGCGCCGCCAGGGCGTCGCCGGACAATGCCAGGCCGCACAGGCCGGCTAACTTGATGAGAGCGGATCTGCGTCCGTCTATCTCTCGTTCAGCGTGCAACATGTCTCCTCCAATGCTTCTTTGGTTCAACTACTCCTTCGGACCGTTCCCGCCCGCCCGGAGGCCAGCAAGGACAGCTGATATTGTTTGGGCGTGATACCGACCACACTACGGAAAATCTTGGTGAAATAACTCTGCCCGCCAAAGCCGGTCTCCACCGCCACGCGGGCGATGCTTTGCGCGCCCGGCAGCAAGCGGCACGCCTCGTGGATCTTCATGCGCAGGATGTATTGCTTGGGCGTCAGCGAAAAGTGCTGCTTGAACTTGCGCTCGAAGGTGGACAGCGACATGCACGACAGGCTGGCCAGATGTTCGATGCCGATATCTTCCGTCAGGTGCGCTTGCAGGTATTCGATGCAGCTCTTGAACACGTGGAACGGCGCGATGGCCTCCTGCGAGCGCTGGGCGTCGCGGCTGAAACCCTCGACGCCGACAATCTCGCCATGGCGGTCGCGCACCGGCGCCTTGGTGGTGAACAGCCAGGTCAAGGCACCACTATTGCCGTCGATGACTTCCAGCTTGTTCTTGACGGCGACGCCGCTTTCCATCACCTGCAGATCGTCGGCGCGGATGCGGTCGGCGATGTCGCGGCGGAAGAAGTCATGGTCGGACTTGCCGATGATGTCTTTGACGCTGGACAGGGAATGCTGCTCTTGCAGCAGCCGGTTGCCCCAGACGAACTGGCCGGCGCGGTTCTTGGCGAAATAGTAAGTATCCTGCAGATCGTCGAACAGCACGCTGGGGGTGGAAATGCCATTGCGGTAGAAAAACTCGGTGCAATCGGAGCTGGACGCGCCGCCGTCACCGGCCAGGAAATTTTGGTGCTTTTCCTTTTCGGTATCGCTGGTGGCCACCACCATGCCCATCCTGATCATCCTCGTGCTCATCGCCTCTGCCATTCGCTAGTCTGGCGAGAATGGTAGCATCGACAATGCCGGGAAAGTAATAAAAAATCGGAAAAATTTATAACAAAATCGGCAAGTCAAAAATCGGGGAAGCGGCCTTCACGCCCTGCCGGCGCGGTTGGAATTTGTCACAACGGCGGACTTCTCCATGCCGTTAATAGGGTCTTAAGGTTCCAGGCCCACAATCGTGCAGAGTCCACTCCGCCTCCCCCTGAATAATGAAGCCTAACAAATGAGTTGCGCAGGCGACGGCCCCGCACTTTCCCAACTATTGCGCCAACTGGCCGACGATACGTCGCGGGACCGGATCGCCGTGGGCGACCTGTTGCACGCCCTGGGCGACCGCGCCACCGGCGCCCTGCTGTTCATTTTCGCTTTTCCAAACATCTTGCCGGTGCCGCCGGGAACGTCCGCCATCTTGGGCGCTCCCCTTGTGTTCCTCGCCGCCCAGCTGACATTCGGCATGCGGCCTTGGCTGCCGGGGATCATCAGCCGGCGTTCCATGGCGCGCGCGGATTTCCATGGCATGATGCGGCGCGTCATTCCGTGGCTGGAGCGCGCCGAAAAACTGCTGCGTCCACGCATCAGCGTCCTGGCGCTGCCGCCATGCGAATACGTGATCGGTCTTGTCTGCCTGTTGCTGGCACTGGTGTTGGTGCTCCCCATCCCGCTGGGAAACATGTTGCCGGCCCTTTCCATCAGTCTGCTTGCGCTGGGACTGCTGGAACGCGACGGCTTCGCGATCGCGACCGGCGTGGTGGCGGCCACCGCTTCGGCCGTTTTGGTTTCCGGCGTCATCTGGGGCATCGTCAAGGCGTGTGTTTTCATGGTCGCGCAAGTGCTGGTCTAGCTGCCCCCTGCTTCGTCCATGGCGGCTCCCGCGTCCCGCCCTTTTTGGTATGCTCGAAGCGGGAGATGCCATGGAAATCCTGATACTGATCGGCCTCAGCGTGCTCAACGGCGTATTCGCGATGTCCGAGATCGCCCTGGTCACTGTCCGCAAAGCCCGCTTGAAAAAGCTGGCGTCCGAAGGCGACAATGCCGCCACGACCGCCCTCGAACTGGGCGGCGATCCCACCGATCTCATGTCCACCGTTCAGATCGGCATCACCTCCATCGGCCTGCTCAACGGCATCGTCGGCGAAGCCGTGCTGGCCGCCCCGCTGGCGCAGTGGCTGCGCTCCCTGGGCCTGGCCGCAGGCACGGCCAACATCGGCGCCACCGCCGCAGTGGTTGTGGTGGTGACCTATATCTCCATCGTCGTCGGCGAACTGGTGCCCAAGCGCCTGGGGCAGATCGCAGCCGAGCCGGTCGCGCGGCTAGTCGCCCGGCCGATGCGGATACTGTCGATGGCGACGCGCCCATTCGTCGCCCTGCTGTCGCTATCGACCCGCTTCCTGCTGCGCCTGATGGGCGTGAATCAAAACGCCGAGCCCGGCGTGACCCCGGAGGAGATCCACGACGTGCTGGAGGAAGGTTCGGCGGCCGGCGTCATCGAGCAACACGAACACGAGATGCTGCGCAATGTCTTCCGCCTCGACGCCCGCCAGCTCGGCTCGCTGATGGTGCCCCGCGCCGACGTCGTCTTCATCGACATCAATCTGCCGCCGGACGAGAATCTGCGCCGCCTGATCGAATCGGAGCACACGCGCTTCCCGGTCTGCGAGGGCGGCCTGGACAAAATACTGGGCGTGATCCACGCCAAGCAGGCGCTCGCCGCCGTCGCACAAGGCCGGGCGCCCGATTACACGGCCAATCGTCGCCCCGCCATCCACGTGCCGGAAACGCTGACCGGCATGGAATTGCTCGACCAGTTCCGTGGCAACCAGGCGCAGATGGTTTTTGTGATCGATGAGTACGGCGAAGTCCAGGGCATCGTGACCTTGTACGACCTGCTGGTAGCGGTGACCGGCGAGTTCACCCCGCGCAGCGCCGACGCCGCGTGGGCGGTCCGGCGCGAGGATGGCTCGTGGCTGCTGGACGGTTCCATCCCGATTCCGGAGATGAAAGACCGGCTAGCGCTGAAGACGGCGCCGGAAGAGGACAAGGCGCGCTACCACACGCTCGGCGGCATGATGATGCTGCTGCTGGGGAAAATACCCGTACCCGGCGACTACGCGGAGTGGGAAGGCTGGCGGCTGGAGGTGGTCGACATGGACGACAAGCGCATCGACAAGGTGTTGGCCGTTCCACCGGCCCCGGCGGCTTAAGCGCTTCCTCTTTTTACATCACTGATTTGGCGAAGCTGTTGCGCGAAGCGGTGACGCCGATGCCCACCGGCGTCGGCATCTCCGCCGCCGCCGCGCGTTGCGGGGCGTAGAAAACGGTCTGGGTCGGGAACGCCAGGCCGATGCCGGCGGCTTCAAGCCGCTCGTATATCGTCAGAAGCAATTCTTCCCGGATCACCACCTGGGTGTCGAAGTCGGGCACGTCGATGTACGAGAACACCTCGATATTGAAAGCGCGGTCGGTGATGTTGCCCAACCGGGCGCGGGCGCCCTCCGCCATCTTGTCATGGGTGGCGAGCACCTGCTGGACGATGGTGATGGCCTCGCGCAGTTTGGCCGACGTGGTGCCGTAGGAAATGGCGATCACCGGATTGAACAGGAACCGGTCGCGCTCGGCGTAGTTCTCGATCTGGCGCGCCGACAGGTCGCCGTTGGGCACGGTCACCACGGTGCGCTCGCCGGTGCGGATGCGCGACGAGCGGATGCCGACGTCCTCCACCGTGCCGACCACGTCGCCGACCTTGACGAAGTCGCCCACCTGCAGCGGACGGTCGGCGATGATGGTGACGCTGCCGACCAGGTTCTCCACGGTCTTCTGGGCGCCCAGCGCCAGCGCGATACCGCCTATCCCCAGCGCCGCGATCCCGGTGGTCACATCGATGCCGAAGGTGCCGAGGATACCGATGCCGGCGAACGCGAGCAGCAGGAACTTGACCGTGCGTCGCGCCAGGATGATGACGGAGACGATCTGACGGCGCTGGTGGCGCTGCATGCGCGCGACGGCGAGGTCGGCGATGCCGTCGACCAGGCGCAGGCCGAACCACACCACCGCGATGGCGGTGATGACGCCGGTGTAGCGCAGCAAATTCTGGCGCGCGACGATGGAAACGGGCAGCGCGTCGGCCCAGTTGTAGAAAACGGCGACGGCAATGAGCAGGCTCAGCGGCGGCAGCGCCGCCTCGGCGAAGCGGTAGCCGCTGCTGGCGGCCGGATCGGCGACCAGCCGGCGGATGACGGTCACGCAAATGACGGAAACCAGCCACAAGCCGCCGAACACCACGACGCCCAGCCCGAGCAGCACGCCCCAGTCCTTGAGCGGCGCGCCGGCGACAAACCATTCGTTTTTCGGCGGCGTCTGCGCCACCGGCGCCAGCTTGATCGCCGCCGACGTCAGCGCCAGCGTCTCTTTCGAGATGCGCCACACCTGCCGGTCGCCGTCCTGGCCGCGCGTGAGCAGTATGGGCACTTGCTTGCCCTGCAATTTGATTTCACCGATGTTTTCCTCGTCGGCCGGCAGATCGTCGTCCAACCTGCCCGTGTCGACGTTGGACAAGGCGGCGAACGGCTTGAGCGAGCCGCTGTCGTCGAGCAACGCATGGAACGCGCGCGCCTGGCTGGCGGCGGTGCGCTGCTGCCGGTTGCTGGTCGGCGCCGGCAGATCGAAGAATTGGGCGGCGCGGTCGTAATCGAGTTCGGCCAGCGCGCCGATGAGCCCGGCGACCATGGAACGCGGGGTCTCGCGGCCGAGCGTATCGGAGGGAACCGATGGCGCCTCGGCGGCGGGCTTGGTGGGCGGTATCGCGGCGGCGAGGGGCGCAGTCAGCGCGAGCATCAGCCAGATCAGGAAGGTGGGAATAAAACGCATGCTAAGAACGACTCCTATGCCTGTTACATGGCAGCGCAAAACTGCCGCAAGACCACCATATGGGCCGTCAATGATAAAAGTCTCTCCGACGATGCTCCGTTCGCTACCGCACAAAGCGCACCGTCCTGCGCGATGCGCCGTTCAGCCGTGCCGCGCCGATTGGCGCGATTGTCTACAATCATCCCTGACCGCATCGAAACCAGGAGGCCACCATGGATCCAGACAAGCTCAAGTCCCCGGCGCCGGCCGATTACAGCGAAGCCGCCATCATGGGCGGGCTGTACGGAGACGGCTTTATCGCCTGCAAGGGCGCCTTCACCCGGGAGTGGGTGGGTCAACTAGGCGCGGATATCGCCGCGCTCTTCCAGGAGGCGCTGGCACGGCCGGGCGGCGCCCTGGGGCGCGGGCCGAACCGCTATTACGTCGAGATCCACCCGGAGCGCCTGGGCGGCTTCCTCGACATCGTCACGCACCCTTGGGTGGTGGCGGTCTGCCGCGCCATCCTGGGACCCGATTACCGTATCGTCGAAGCCGGCTTCGACGTGCCCGGCCCCGGCGCGCTGCACCAGCCCTGGCATCGCGACTTCCCGACGCCGGAGGCGACGCTGAAAGGCCGGCGCCTCAACTCGCTCGCGTTCAACATCACGACGGTGGACGTGACCGAGGACATGGGCCCCTTCGAGATCGCACCCGGCACGCAGTGGGACGACCTGGCCGGCGGCGACCCGATGTTCCCGGCGCGCGAATTATGGCCGCGCTACGAGGCGCTGGCGCAGCGCAAGCTGGCAAAAATGGGCGACATTTCGGCGCGCTCGGCGTTGACCATCCATCGCGGCACCGCCAACCAGTCCGACAAATCGCGCCCCGTGTTCGTGCTGGGGGTGGATGCGCCGGATGCCCGCAACGCCGACAAGCACGATCTACAGCTGACGCGCGGCTATTACGACAGCTTGCCGGAAGAAGTGCGCCGCCACATCACCTGCCGCGTGGTCCATACGCTCGATCCGATCGTGCAGGAGCATACAATCGCGGGCCTGCTGACGGGCGTGTCGCCGGGTGAACGAATGGGAACGGGCGGTTGAGCGCGCGGGCGTGCTCAAGACTGCCGACGCAATCCCTCCACCAAACCCGGCAATTCCGCCATCGAACCGAACACGAGCCGGGCGCCCGCCGCGCGCAGCCGATCGGCCTGGTCCGGCGGGCTGTGCGGGCCGCCGGTGAAGCCCAGTACAACGGCGCCGGCCGCCACGGCCGCGTGCACACCGGTGATACTGTCCTCGACGACGACGCAGTCGGCGGCGCGCGCGCCCATGCCGGCCGCTGCCAACAGGTAGACCGCCGGATCGGGTTTCGGCCGGCCGGCGATATCGGCCGTGTAGAGGCCGCCGTCGAACAAGGAGATCAATCCGGTGCGCTCCAGCAGGCCCTGCACGCGCACCAGGCGGCTGTTGCTGGCGACGGCCTTGGGCAGCGCGATGGCGCGCAACGCGGCCTCGACGCCGGGCACCGGCTCGGCCTTGCGGTCGCATTCGGCCTCGACCACGCCGCGCATGACGGCCAGGTCGGCGACACTCGGTTCCGGCAGGCCCAGCTCGGCGCAAACGCCCAGCACCAGCGCTTCGAGTTTCAGGCCCAGCCGGGGACGAATCAGCGGCAACACGCGCTCGCGGTCGCCGGCGATCGGCGCCAGAAAGTCGGCCAATGCCTGCAGGGCGATGGCTTCGCTGTCGATCAGCACGCCGTCGCAGTCGGAGATGAGGTGGGTGATGGTCATGCCTGGCCTTAGAGAATTGATAGAACTCCAATCATGCCATATCAGAATCCTGGCAACCGCAGCGCAATAACCGCTTCCCTTCCTTCGCCACGTTGACCTGCAGCGCGACGTTTGCCACTTCGAGCATATCTTGCGTCAACGAGTAGCCGCCCTTGGTATGCAGCCAAGCCAACACGTCCGCTAAATGCCAGATCGAAGAACTACCTTCATGTACCGGTGCCGGGAAACTGCCCGGGTAGGTCAACATCAGCTTGCGCATGTTTTGCCGCGACACACCCACTAATTCAGCCACGTCCGTCAATCCAACCAGATCCGGAGCGACCTCGATCAACGTCGCCGAAGGGATAGCTCTGCGCACATCGGCCAGTGCGCTGCGCACGGCAGCGTCCGCGTTGTCCGCGTCGCGTGTGAATTCCAGCGCCAGCCGGCCCGGCTGACCGATCCCGACCAAGGCATCGTCGCAGCCCTGCTGGCCCAGGCGCTCGACCAACCCATCGGCATCACGATCATCATCTGCCAGCTGATACTTCAACGTAAAGATATATTCCATTTGTCAATCCTCGGCATCGTTGGTGGCTTGCTGTTCCTTGCGGCGCGCCGTGCAACCGTCGACGACACGCCGCAGGGCACGCGCGTGGTTGCCAGGATTCTTCGGCGTGCTCCATACGGATGTGATACAGAATTCGCCGCAGCGGCACTCGCGATCGTTGTACGGACAGTAAATGCACCCCCAAGCATGGCCGCGGCCAACCTCAACCCGCCATCCTTGCCTTTCAGCGTGCCGAAGAGCACGCTCAATTTCATTTTTGGGATGGGACGGACGGACCATCAGTGATCTCCAGTATAGGACTTGCAATCAGGTTGTCAAGTGACAACCTGATTGCAAGCATGGGTTTTCGCACAGCCCATACGGGATTTTGAGTCAATGTGATGACGCGCAGGTTGAGACAGAATCAAATGGATGCCGCTCGGGGCGACTTTTGTCGCCCTACACCCGCCGCCGCGAGACGATGAAGCGCTCCAGCTCGGCGGCCGCGTGCTCGATGTGCCGCTTCAGCAGACCGGCCGCCGCCCTCACCTCGCCGACTTTGCATAGGCGCACGAGTTCGGCGTGCTCTTCCTCCGCGCGCCGGCAGCTTTCGGCGCTCAGCGACAATTGCAGTCGCGTGTAGCGGTCGGTCTGCTGCAACAGGCCGGTGACGATGGCCAAGGTGCGCGGCTGTTCGGCGCGCGACATCAGCAAGTCGTGCAGCCGCGTGTTCAGTTCGCCCCAGCGGGTCGGATGTTGCGTGTGTAATTCTTGTTTGTACTCGGCCAGGATGGCGTCGATTTCCGCAAAGTCGGCGGCGGTGAGCTTGGGCGCGGACTTTTTCAGCAGCAGCGGTTCGAGCAGGCCGCGCAACATGAACAATTCATTGATCTCGGCGATCGACAGTTCGGACACCACCGCCCCCTTGTGGGGAACGATCCTGACCAGGCCCTCGCCCTCGAGTTGCACCAGCGCCTCGCGCACGGGAATCCGGCTGATGCCGAATTCGGCCGCCAGCGCGTCCTGGCGCAACTGGAATCCTTCAGGCAGGTCGCCGGCCATGATCTTGCGGCGCAACGCGTCCGCCGCCTGCTCGGCGACGGTGGTCACCGCAAAACGCGGGGCGGCGGCCTTATTGGCGGCAGTGGCAGGGGAACTCATGGCGGGCTTTCGGTCAGCTGTCCGGTCAGGCGCCGGACTTTGCAGGCGGCAGTATAAATTATATTGTCGCCCCGCCGTAAATTACCGGCGCGCGCCGTCGAAAACCTCAGGCGGCGACCTCTTTCGACCAGCCGGCGTACCAGGTCCGGAACAGGCCGAACTGGATCTCTGCGTAGCGGCGCTGGCTGTCGCTCAGCACATCGGTCTCGTTGAAGTGCAAGGTGTATTCCTTGTCGCCGTTGAGCACCATCAGATATTTATAGAACAGCACCAGGTCGGTGCCTTCGTCGAACGACGACAGCACGGCCAGCGCCGATTCCAGCTCGCGCGCCTGGCGCCGTGCCGTAACGTCGCCCTCGGCAGCCTTGCGGCACAGCGCGACCAGTTGCAGCACTTCGCGCGGCAGCGCGTTGCCGATGCCGGTGATCGCGCCGGTGGCGCCGCAATTGACGAAGCCGTGAAACACCTGGGTGTCGACGCCGGCCATCAGCGTGACGTTCTCGTCCTGGCTGGTGATGTGCTCGGCCGCGTAGCGCAGATCGACCGCGCCGCCGAATTCCTTGAAGCCGATCAGGTTGGAATGCTTGGCGCGCAGTTCGAAGAACAGGTCGGCGCGCGTGGCGAAACCGTAGTACGGGCTGTTGTAGATCACGCTCGGAAGCTTGGGCGCGGCCGACAGGACCGCCTCGAAGTGCGCCTTCTGCGCGGCCGGCGAGGCGCCGCGCGACAGCACGCGTGGAATCACCATCAAGCCGCTCGCGCCCACCTTGGCGGCGTGCGCGGCGTGCGACACCGCCTCTTTCGAGTTGACCGCGCCGGTGCCGACGATGGTCGGAACGCCGGCGCCGACCAGGCGCGCCACGCCTTCCTGGCGCTGCGCTTCGGTCAGCAGCGGCCAGTCGCCCATCGAACCGCAATACACCACCGCACTCATGCCGAGGTCGACCAGCTCGCGGCCCTTCTTCACCAGCGCGTCGAAGTCGGGGGTGCGCTCGGGGGTGCATGGGGTCATCAGGGCCGGAATGGTGCCGGTGAAGATGTTGTCGCTCATGGTGCTTCCTTTAGATAGGCGTTGGGAGTGGGTAAAACGGACCCACGAATCATAATCCTTTTGGATATTTTATACAATCTTAAAAATCACGGGTAAGCGAAGTTCCGTCAAACCTTTGATTTTTATAGGAATCCCTGCGATCGACTTATCGATCCCAAGGTGGAATGCCTGAAAATTCGTCCGCCAGGAAGTCGATCATCACGCGCACTTTGGCGCTCAGGTGGCGCCGGCTGGGATACACCGCCAGCACGTCGATGTCGGGCAAAGAATAGTCCGGCAAGACGCGCACCAACCGCCCGGCCTTCAAGTCCGCGCCGATCAAAAAGGTCGGCTGCCAGATGACGCCGCCGCCGGCGACCGCCACAGAGCGGGCCGTGTCACCGTTATTGGTATGCAACGCGCAACTGACCTTGACCATGTCCGGCTGTCCCTGCGGATTGCTGAAGTGCCACTCGTCGGCGGTTGCCGCGTAACGGTAGCCGATGCAGCGGTGCGTGGCCAAGTCTTGCGGCACCTTGGGCACACCGTGTTTTTCGAGGTAGGCCGGCGCGGCGCAGCAGATATTTTGCGACGTGGCCAGCTTGCGCGCCGCGTGCGACGCCGAGCCGGAGCGCGAGATGCGAATCGCCAAGTCATAGCCCTCCTCGACGATATCGACCACGCGGTCGCTCAAGGCCACCTCCAGTTCGACGCCGGGATGCAGGTCCATGAACTTGCCCCACAGCGGCGCCAGCTGCAGCACGCCAAAACTGAGCGGCGCGTTCAGCCGCAGCAGGCCGCGCGGCGTCATCGATGTCGACGACGCGATCGCTTCGACCTCGGCCATATCCTCGACGATGGTCTTGGCACGCTCGTAGAGCGCGTCGCCGCTCTCGGTCAGCGACATCTTGCGCGAACTGCGGTTCAGCAGCCGCGTGCCAAGGTGGCTTTCCAGATCGGCGATGATGCGCGTCACATTGGCCGGCGACGTATCGAGCGCGTCGGCCGCCCGCGCGAAACCGTTCTTGCGCACCACCTCCACGAACACTTCCATCGCCCGCAACCTGTCCATAGCGCCTCCAATCTTCAGAAAACCTGAATATATCACCAACAAGCAAGGCTTTGATTGCTCGGATCATTAATCCTATAGTGGTTTCACACACACTCTTTTGGAGAACCACCATGAAACGCTTTGAAAACAAAACAGTCCTCGTCACCGGCGGCAATAGCGGCATCGGCTTGGCGACCGCCCTGCAATTTGCCAATGAAGGCGCGCGCGTTGTCATCACCGGACGCGATCCGGTCACGCTGGAAGCGGCTCGCCAGCAGTTGGGCGGCGCCGCGATCGCCGTGCGTAACGACCAGGGCGATATCAAGGATGCCGCACTGCTGGCCGCCACGCTCAAGGAAAAAGGCATCACGCTCGACGCGCTGTTCCTTAACGCGGGTGTGGCCAAATTCGCGCCGTTCGACGACACCGACGAAGCGCTGTGGGACAACACCTTCAACGTCAATGTCAAAGGCGCCTATTTCACGATCCAAGCGTTGACGCCGCTGTTCAATCGCGGCGCCGCGGTAGTGCTGAACGGTTCGATCAACGCCCACATCGGCATGCCCAACTCGTCGGTCTACTCCGCCAGCAAGGCCGCCCTGATCTCGTTCGCCAAGACGCTGTCGGCCGAGCTGATCCAGCGTGGCGCGCGCGTCAACGTGATCAGCCCCGGGCCGGTGTCGACGCCTTTGTATGGCCGCCTCGGCCTGCCGGACGCGCAACTGAACGACATGGCCGCCGGCATCGCGCAACAGATCCCGTTGAAACGTTTCGGTACGCCGGACGAGATCGCCGGCGCGGTGCTCTACCTCTCGTCGCCCGAGGCCGCCTTCGTCGTCGGCACCGAGCTCATCATCGACGGCGGCATGAGCCAGCTGTAAGTCACCGGTAGACAGGGGCGCGCCGTCGGATGGCGGCGCGCCCCGTTGGGTTTACTTACCGAGGGTATAGAAATGCAGTACCGTGGTCTGCGCATAGTCGCGGCCCGGGTCCACGCGGGTGGTCGGGAACGCCGGCTGGTTCGGGCTGTCGGGATAGCCCTGCGCCTCGAAGCTGATCGACTGGTACTTGGTCAGCTTCTGTCCGCCTTTGCCGGTGATCTCGCCCTTGAGGAAGTTGCCGGTGTAGACCTGCATGCCCGGCTCGGTGGTGGCGATGGTCAGGCCACGTCCGGAGGCGCGGTCCTCGATCTTGACGGCCGGCTTGGGTTCGGCCGTCTTGCCGCCGCGCAGGATGTAGTTGTGGTCGATGCCGCCGTTGGCCAGCGCCAGCTGCGGGTGCTGCATGCGCACGCGCTCGGTAACGACGCCGGGGGTGCGGAAGTCGAACGGCGTGCCGGCCACCGGCAGCGGCTGTCCGGTCGGGATCAGCGTTTTATTCACCGGCAGGATGGCGTCCGATTCGATGGTCACCTCGGCGTCGGTGGCCAGGCGCGTGGCCGGGATGCCAGACAGGTTGAGCATGCTGTGCCAGGTCAGGTTGACCACCGTCGGCTTGTCGGTCTTGGCGCCGTAGCGGATGGTCAGGTCGTTCTTGTTATTGAGTTCGTACGTCACGTCGGCGACGACGGTACCCGGGAAGCCCTGGTCGCCATCGGGCGACGTCAAGGTGAACGTCACCGACGCTTTTTCAGCCGTCTGTTCGACACTCTTGACCACCCAGTTGCGCTTGTCCCAGCCGATCGCGCCACCGTGCAGCGTGTTGGGCGCCTCGTTGACCGCCAGCGCGAACTTCTTGCCGTCGATGGCGAACGTGCCGTTGGCGATGCGGTTGGCGTAGCGGCCCACGGTCACGTTGGTGAAGCCCGGGGTCGTCTCGTATCCGGCCAGGGTGTCGTAGCCGACCGCCACATCGGCGGCGTTGCCCTGCTTGTCCGGGAAGCGCAGGCTCTGCACGGTGGCGCCGTAGGAAATGAGCGTGGCCGACAGCCCGCCGGCGTTCTTCAGGGTGATGGCTTCAACCTTGGCGCCATTGGACAGCGTGCCGAAGGGCATGCGCGACAGCGATACGCCCGAAGCAGCGGCGTCGTCGCGGGATGGCGTCTGGCTGCAGGCGCTGAGGCCGACCAGGGTACTGAGCAGGAAAATCTTGGCGGGTCTGGTGGAAATAGTCATGTGTAGGTGATGTGTCCGTTAAAAAGGAGGCGGCCGGCGGGTGCCGGCCATGCCTATGATAATTGCTGAGCCGGCCATTCGGCGCCCGGGAGGGCAGGCTCAGCATAAAAAAATCCCAGGCCTAGCGCGCGATGCTGGAAATCTCGCCGTCCGTCAACGCCGAGCCGTAGATGCGCAGGTCGTCCATCGACCCTTTGTACGGCGCATCCCACCAGTTCACGCCCAGAGCGAACACGCCGGTGGTGGTGGTGAACACGTTGGGGAAGTTCACGCCGCTGTAGCGCTTGGCGCCGTTGACGTAGATGTTGACGGCGCCGTTCTTGACGCTGAACGCCACGTGCGACCACTGTCCGGCCGGGATATTCATGCCCAGCCCGGCGTCGTACCACGCGGTGCCCGACCACAGCATGGTCGCGCCGCCGACGCCGTCATGGCCCTTCGGCAGCAGGCTGATCCAGGACTCGCCGTTGCGGGCGCCAAAGAACGTGGTGGAGAACGCGGTCAACTGGGCCGGCTTGAGCCACATCGCCACGGTGTAGGTATTGCTGGAGATCAGGCCGTTCGGCAGGCGCACACCGCTGGCGCCGTTGAACACGGCGGCGCTGCCCTTCATGCCCGGCTCGTAGCCCAGGCTGCCGCCGCCGACATCGATTTTCGCCCCGATCACGGTGCCGGCGCCGAACGCGCCGGTCGCATCGCCCAGGTTGCCATCGAAGGTGTAGTGGGCGATCATGCCGCCCACCTTGCGGACCGTCACGACGAACGACTTGACCACCCGCGCCTGCCCCTTGGTGATGGTCGCCGTCAAGGTGACGGTCACATCGCTGGCCGGGCTGGTGACCTGCCCGGTATTGCTCAATACCTGCGGGTTGGACGAGGTCCACGTGATCACGGCATCGCGCGCGCCACTGGTCGGCAGGGTCATGTCGCCGGTGACCGCGTTGGTATTGCCCAGCGTGAGCTGGTCGGCGATGGCGTTCACCGCCTGCATGTCGCTGCGCGGCGCCAGGCGGCTGCCCATGATGGAGACGCCGTCGCGCGAAGTCGCCGTGAACGTCATCACATGGCTTTGCGAGGTTTCATCCCACTGTTTGAGGAACACGCCCTTGAACGGCGGCGAACCGGGTAGACTGATCTCGGCCTGGTTGGCGCCCACCAGCGCCCACGAGCCGGAGACGGCACCGCTGATCGTGCCGTTGGCGTTGAGCGCGATGAAGCGGGATTTTTTGATGGTGGCCGAAATATCCTTGCCGTGGTTGACGAACATATAGTCGCCGAACACGAATCCGCGCTGGACCGCCTCCAGCGTCTCGTTGGAATTACGGTACGGCGCCACCACCGGCCAGCCATCGGCGTTCATGAACATCTGGTGCACGCGCACCTGATGCTGTTCGCCGCGCTCCGGGAACCGGGTATGGAAGATCAGGAAATGCTTGCCGGTGGCCGCATCGTAATAGGCCGAGTTGTGGCCGGCCGAGACATAGCCGGTACCGATGCCCGTGCCCGGCTCGCCCAGCTTGCGTTCGAACAGGAAGTTACCCATGATCTTCACGCCATACGGCGCGATCGAGGCGTCGTCGAACAGGGGTTTGGATGGATCGGCCTTGACGTTGGCCATGTCCACGCCCTGGGCGTCGTAGTACGGGCCGTCCGGCGAGGTGGCGCGGGCCACCCGCATGTTGTAGCCGCCGGCCGCGTCGAGGCCGCCGAACGAGGTGAACATGTAGTAATACTGCGTGACGGGGCTGAACATCACGTAGGCGCCTTCGATCCTGCTGTGATTGCCGCCCATCAAGCGCTTGCCGTACCCTTGCCCCGGCAGCGGCATGCCGTTGACCGGGTTCATCCGCATGATGAAGATGCCGCCGGAGTACGAACCATAAATCATCCACAGCCGGCCGCCGTTATCGAAAAACACGTTCGGATCGACGGTGTTTGGATGCTTGAGCGCGTCGTAGGCCGTGCCGTCATAGCTGGCCTGGCCCCACATGCCGGATTTGAGGAAGACGCCCTTGTTCACGTACGGGCCTTCGATCTTGTCGGCAACCGCGATGCCCATGGCAGAGCGCGGGGAATCGCCCTTGCAGGCGTTGTAATACATGTAGAACTTGCCATCGGCGAGGCGGATCACGTCCGGCGCCCACAGCGTGGTCGTTTGCGCCCAGCTGAAGGTCTCCGCCAGTTCCGTGTAGACGTTGTTCGAACCGTTCAGGAATAACTTGTTGGTGGCGGTGACGGAATCGGTGATCGGGGTCCAGCGCATCAAATCCTTGCTCTTGGCCGACGCCAGATGGGAGCCGAAAACGTAATAAGTGCCGTCCGTTTTGATCACGGAAGGATCGTGGACCGAGGCGTTCAGGAAGGTCACCGGCGCGGTGGGCGCCTGCGCGGCGACGTTGAGGGAAAGCATGGATGAGGCCACTACAGCGGCGGCTCCCCACAGCGAGAAGGATTTGGTCATGTCTGTCTCCGTTGATATTTTTATCGTTTTAGTCGTCAGCGGTTGGAACTCCACTGGCGGCCATGCACGATATCGCGCTGGAAACAAGGTGTCCAATGACCTTTTACTCCGCCGCGATAGCCAAACCAGCATCGGCAATGACGGCGGGGGCCGGCTCGGCGAACAGCGCGGCCACCAGCGCCCGCAACCAGCGGCCGCCCTCGTCCTGGTGGTAACGGCGGTGCCAGAACATATTTGTTTGCAGCACCGGCAACGGCAACGGCGAGTCGCTGTAGGCCAGGCCGAACGGCCCGGCGGCGCGCTCGGCCAGCTTGAGCGGCACGGTGGCCACCAGATCGGTGCCGGCCAGGATGTACGGCACGGCGGCAAAATGCGGCACGCTGAAACCGCCGTCGACGGCAATGCCGGCCTGCTCCAGCGCCAGGTTGATGCCGTCGTACGGACTTTCCATCGAATTGACCCGCAAGTGCCGCATCGCCGCCAGCCGCGACAGCGTGTGTTCCCCCTCGCCCAGCGAATGGCCGCGCCGGTACAGGCTGACGAAGTGCTGGCGGAACAGGCGGCGCTGGACCAAGACCTCCGGCGCGTCGTCGAAGGCGCCGATCGCCAAGTCCACCCTTCCCGCCTCGAGCGCCGCGCGCAGGTCGGTGGTTCCGGCGCGCACCGTGTCCAGCGCCACCCCCGGCGCCACACCAGCGCAGGCGTCGATCAGCCGGGGCATGAAATAGGTTTCGCCGACATCCGTCATGGCCAGGGTGAAGCGGCACCGGCTGACTGCCGGATCGAACGCGGCCTCCGGCCGCAGCGCGCGCTCGACATGCGACAGCGCCTCGGCCACCGGCCCGGCCATGCGCTGGGCGTACGGGGTGGGCTGCATGCCGTCGCTGGTGCGCACGAACAGTTCGTCCCCGACGCTGCGGCGCAGCCGAGCCAGCGCGTTGCTGACGGCCGACTGCGTCAGCCGCATGCGCTTGGCGGCGGCGGAAATCTGCCGCTCGCGGAACACTTCATGGAACACCAACAACAGATTCAGGTCGAGTTCGCGCAGGTCCATGCGATCCTTTATTTACATTGTAAATAGTCTTCATTTATCTATTTATATCGCAAAATCGGCGCGGCTGCACTACATTGTGCCGATACCATCTGCAAAAGGATCCAGCATGAACGTTCCCCATCCTCCCACCGGCTATCAAACCGGCTTCGGCAACGAATTCGCCACCGAGGCGCGCCCCGGCTCCCTGCCGCCGCACCGGAATTCGCCACAGCGCGCCCCGTACGGCTTGTACGCCGAACAACTTTCCGGCACCGCGTTCACGGCGCCCCGCGCCCACAACCGGCGCAGCTGGCTGTACCGCATCCGCCCGGCGGCCATGCACCAGCCGTTCCGCCAAGTGAGCAACGGCCGCATCGTCAGCCGCTTCGACCAGGTCGCCGCGCCGCCCAACCAGCTGCGCTGGGACCCGCTGCCGATGCCGCAAACGCCCACCGATTTCCTCGACGGCTGGGTCACCATGGCGGGCAACGGTTCGGTCGAGTCGCAATCGGGTTGCGCGATCCATCTGTACGCCGCCAACCGCGACATGGAAGACCGCTACTTCTACAGCGCGGACGGCGAGCTGCTGATCGTGCCGCAACAGGGCCGCCTGCGCATCGCCACCGAACTGGGACTGATCGAGATCGAACCGCAGGAGATCGCCGTGGTCCCGCGCGGCGTGCGCTTCCAGGTGGCGCTGCCCGACGGCGAGGCGCGCGGCTATATCTGCGAGAACTTCGGCGCCTTGCTGCGCCTGCCGGACATGGGGCCGATCGGTTCCAACGGCCTGGCCAATCCGCGCGATTTCCTGACCCCGCGCGCCGCTTTCGAAGACCGCGAGGGCGACTTCGAGCTGGTGGCCAAGTTCGCCGGCAACCTGTGGAGCGCGCGCATCGGCCATTCGCCGCTGGACGTGGTGGCCTGGCACGGCAACTACGCGCCCTACAAATACGACCTGCGCCATTTCAATGCGATCGGCTCGATCAGCTACGACCATCCGGACCCGTCGATTTTCCTGGTGCTGCAGGCGCCGTCCGACACGCCCGGCGTCGACACGCTCGACTTCGTGATCTTCCCGCCGCGCTGGCTGGCGGCCGAGGACACGTTCCGTCCGCCCTGGTTCCACCGCAACGTCGCCAGCGAGTTCATGGGCCTGATCGAAGGCCAGTACGACGCCAAGTCGGAAGGCTTCCGGCCCGGCGGCGCCAGCCTGCACAACTGCATGAGTGGCCACGGCCCGGACGCGCCCACGTTCGACAAGGCCAGCGCTGCCGACACCAAGTTGCCGCACAAGGTCGACAACACGATGGCCTTCATGTTCGAGACGCGCGACGTGATCCGCCCCACCGCCCACGCGCTGGCGTCGCCGCAATTGCAGCCGGACTATTACCAATGCTGGCAGGGCTTCAAAAAGTATTACTCCGACGACGGAGACCAGGAATTAAGACCGGCCAATGGGCAAATATAGGGTCAATGCCTTGCTTGCTGTTCGCCGGAATCCAAATCCCTCATAGAACGCAGCCGTCCGAGCATCCTTGGCATCCACGATCAACACGCGCACGCCCATCTTCTCTCGCACGGACAGGGCTAGGTTAACGGCATGCCCAAGCAACAAATGCCCGTGTCGCTTGCCTTTCTCGGCTCGCGCCACTGCCAGGCGCGCAACCCGTATCGCAGGCACAGGATACTTTGGGAGCCGCTTGCGGTCATGATGCAGCAATTCGTGCACATGCAGTTCCGTTGCGGAGAATGCGCAGTACCCCAGGATACGCGCCGGTTGTGCGTCGTCGATCAGGACATGAGTGGTGGCGATACCGTCGCGCTGATGCTGTCCCGCGCGTTCACGCAGATAGTCATCCAACGCGACGACGCCACACTCGAAGCCGTCGCGGTCATGCCGGGAGGCGTCCAGAACGGTAAAGACCAGCGCCATGCTCAGCCCTCAGCGAGCCGGGATGCCGCCTCCATCGCCTTCTTCAGCCGGTCATTCGGGCGGAATTGATCATCCAAGGCGTCAAGGAACCGGCGCGACTCCTTTTCGGACAGCGTGGTAACGCTGGCGGCGGCAATGGTGGTATCTGCTTCGCGCAGCACAGCATCGCGCACGAAAGCCGACACTGCCATTCCTCGCAGTGCGGCTGCTCTAGCAATACGATCTTTCTCACGCGATTCAAGACGAAGATCAAGGCGAGCGGGGGCAGTGGTCATGGCGAACTCCTTTGTACGGAATACTAGCGTACAAGCCCGGTCCCTGCAATCGATCAGTACCCTACCAGGCCAGCGCGCGCGGGCCGAGCGCCGCTCCCAAGGCGGTCGGAATCAGCATCCCCAACAGATACCAGAAACTAACGAATACAGGACTCATTTCCGGGCAGTGCAGGCAATACACGACCGCCGCCGCGCCGCCGGCCGCGAAACCTGCGGCGGCGCCCGCCAGGCGCAGGCGGGTGGGCGCCCGCCCGCGCAGGATATGCAGCGCTGCCGCCAGCAGCGGCAGCGACAACACCGCGATGAGCAGCGGGCAATAGCGCCACGTGCTGCCCCAGAACAGCTCCGAACGCGCTTCGGGCGCCGCCAGCCATAGCGAAGCGGCCGCCGCCGTCCACAGCGCCAGCACCGGGGCGGCGATAAACAACGGCAGCGCGCGCGTGCTGGCTCCCGGCGCGGCCAGGCGCTTGACCGCCAGCGCGCCCGCGCCCGCCAGCGCCAGCGAAAACACCAGCTTCAGCCAGAATTTCGGCCAGGTCATCTCCAGGTCCAGATCCGGGCGCAGGCCCAGTATCGCCAGCATCAGCGCGGCGCTGGCGAGCAGCCCGCCGAGCAGCGGCAGCGCCGTGGCGCGTAGCGGCCGCGCGGCCAGCGCCACATCGGGGCCGCTGGACAACATGGTGATCAAATCGTCTGTCTTCATGGCGAACCTCTCAGGATAGTGGCCAACGTCTTCATTCCACGATGCACGGATACCTTGACCGCCGCCTCCGACATCTTCAGCACCGCGGCGGCCTCGCGCGTCGACAAGCCATCGAGCTTGGTGTGGACGATGGCGTCGCGCTGCTTGTCCGGCAGCAGGCCAAGTATCTTGGCGAGGTCGCGACGCGCTTCGCCGGCCTCCTCCTCCGCGCTGGAGAACAGCGCGCTCTCGCCCTCGTCGACGTCGTCGAGCGAATCGTGCAGGCTGTCGCGCCGCGCGTGCCGCCGCAGCCAGTCGATCAGCTTGTACTTGGCGATGGTGTAGACCCACGCCGTCAGCGGCACTGCCGTGTCATAGCTGAGGCGCTGGTTGTGGATCGCCAGCAGCGCCTCCTGCACCAGATCCTCCACTTCGTCCGGCCAGCGGCTCAGGCGCCGGCGCAGGAAGGCGCGCAAATGCGTCGCCGTCGCCGTCAGAAAGCGTCGATAAGCCAGGGCGTCACCATCCCTGCCCTGTAAAAACAGGGCATGGAGGCGTAATTCGGTCATGCGAAGGTGGTCCACCTCTTCTATTCGTCGCATCGCGGCCTTTGGTTACATCGTCCTGCAGATAAACTTTTTTACGAATATTTTGATCCGGCCTGTAACCAATCCGCCGGCCGCCGCGAACTCACTGTTACCGACATCGAGAACGCTCATCATGAAACCCACAGTTATGCCAGCGCACCGAACAACAGCGATTATCCACCCAATATGGCTGCGGCTGACACATTGGCTCAACGCCGTCGCCGTCGTGATACTGCTGACAAGCGGCTGGCGCATCTACAACGCCACGCGGTTTTTCGATTTCGCGATTCCGCCGGGCCTGACCCTGGGCGGCTGGCTCGGCGGCGCCTTGCAGTGGCACTTCGCCGCCATGTGGCTGCTGGTCGCCAACGGCGTCCTGTATCTGCTGATCAACGTCGCATCGGGCAGATTGCGGCGGCAGTTTTTCCCGGTCACGCCGCGCCAGTTGCTGCGCGACCTGGGCCAGGCGCTGCGGGGCAAGCTGTCGCACGCCGATCCGCGCCATTACAACAGCGTGCAGCGGTTGGCGTATCTGTTTGTGATGGTCGCCAGCATCGTCATCGTGCTGTCCGGATTGGTGCTGTGGAAGTCCGTGCAGTTTCCGCTGCTGCGCGAGCTGATGGGCGGCTACGAAGGCGCACGCCTGGTGCATTTTTTCGCGATGGCGGGCCTGTTCGGCTTCATCGTTATCCATGTGGTGATGGTGGCCCTTGTGCCGCGCACGCTGCTTGCCATGTTACGCGGGCGTTGATCGCCGACTGGACACACCATGATAAGACTCTTCAAAAAACGCGAGATCGTATTGCCGACCGAAGGCGCCGCGATGCTGGCCGACGCCATCGCCCGGGTCCCGGAGCCGTCGCGCCGCGCCTTCCTGCAGCGCAGCGTCACCCTGGGCGGGTTGACCCTGCTGAGCGGTTGCTCCCTCGGCGGCGAGGAAAGCATCGAGGCGGCGCTGAACCAGGTTTCCCGTTTCAATGACCAGGTGCAGGGGATGCTGTTCGATCCCGCCCGGCTGGCGCCGACCTATCCGGCATCGATGATCACGCAACCGTTTCCCTTCAACGCCTATTACGGCGAGGAGGAGATCCGCGACATCGACGGCGACGATTGGCGCCTGGAGCTGAGCGGCATGGTCGCCGACCGCAAACCGTGGACGCTGGCCGGCTTGCGCGCGCTGCCGCAGCAATCGCACATCACGCGCCACATCTGCGTCGAGGGCTGGAGCGCGATCGGCAAATGGGGCGGCGTGCCCTTCTCCCACTTCCTGCGCCACATCGGCGCCGATTTAAGCGCGAAATACGTCGGCTTCAAATGCGGCGACGACTACCACACCAGCATTGACATGGCGACCGCCCTGCATCCGCAAACGCTGATGGCGCTCAGCTTCAACGACCAGCCGCTGCCGCCGCGCTACGGCTTCCCGATGAAGCTGCGCATGCCGACCAAGCTCGGTTACAAGAATCCCAAGCATGTACAAGCCATTTTTGTCACGAATACCCACCCTGGCGGCTACTGGGAAGACCAGGGGTATAACTGGTTCGGCGGCAGCTGACCGGTATCCACGTTGTTAATCTCGTTGTTAAAACCGTTGTTAAACTAAAAGGACCCACCATGAACAAAATGACCTCCGCCCTGATCGCCTGCCTGATGATGTCTGGCGCCGCCTACGCCCAGGATGCGATGAAGAAAGACGACATGTCCAAGGACGCCATGGCCAAGGACGGCATGGCAAAAGATGGCATGAAGAAGGACGCCATGAAAAAGCCCATGCATCAGGACAAAATGGCCAAGGACGGCATGAAGAAAGACGGCATGGCCAAGGACGAGATGAAGAAGGACGATATGAAAAAGGATGACATGGCGAAAGACGCGATGAAGAAGTAAGCGTCGGTCACGGATGTTCGGCAACGGGCTTGCCGAACATCTTCAACCAGACAAAACCCGCGATGCCGGCCACCAGCGAGGCCAACAAAATCGCCATTTTGGAGGCGTTGATCAGTGCCGCATCGTTGCTGAACGCAAGATTGGTGATGAATATCGACATCGTAAATCCAATTCCCCCGAGCAGGCCGGCGCCGATGACGTGACGCCATTTCAGATCGGCAGGCAGGGCGCAAACGCCCAGCGCCACCGCCCCCGTGCACGCGAGCGTGATGCCCAGCGGCTTCCCCAATACCAGGCCGGCAAGGATGCCGATGCTGTTGGACGACAGCAGCTCGCCCATCCACCCGGAGCCGATGACAATCCCCGTATTTGCCAACGCGAAGATGGGCAGGATGACAAACGCCACCGGCATGTGCAGCGCATGCTCCAAGCGGTGCGACGGCGAGGCGACGTCCTCTACCTTGGCCGAATAGGGAATGGCGAACGCCAGCAGCACGCCGGCGATGGTGGCGTGCACACCGGATTTGAACATCAAAAACCACATGAGCGCGCCGCCGACCAGGTACGGCGCGAGCGCAACCACGCGCAACACGCGGTTCATGCACAGCAGGCCGGCGAACACCAGCAGCGCCCCCAGCAGGTAGAGCGGCGCCAGGGTCGAGGTGTAGAAAACGGCGATGACGATGATCGCGCCAAGATCGTCCATGACCGCCAGCGCCGTCAGGAACACTTTCAACGAGGTGGGCACGGCCTTGCCAAGCAGCATCAGCACGGCCAGCGCAAAGGCGATGTCGGTAGCCATGGGAATGCCCATGCCGGTCTGGCTAGGCGTACCGCCATTGAACAGGAAGTGGATCAGCGCCGGCACGGCGATGCCGCCGGCCGCCGCCACCATCGGCAACAGCGCGCTGCGTATGCTCGACAGCTCGCCGTTGTGGATCTCCCGCTCGAGCTCAAGGCCGATCAACAGGAAGAAAATCGCCATCAAGGCGTCGTTGATCCACAACTCCACGGACAGGCCGGCGACCTTGGCATGCCAAAAATGCAGATAGGGCTCGGCGAACGGCGAGTTGGCCAGGCACAGGGAGATGATGGTGCAGCCGATCAGCAGGATGCCGCCGGCTTTTTCCGATTCGACGAAACGGTTGAAGGTGTTGGAGAGGGGCGTTGGAATGATATTCATAAGGACGCGTAAAAACCGCGCGGCGGCCCGACCTGACGCATTCCCTGCCACACGACATGTGCGGACACCCAAGTACGATGATAACAGAAGGTAACGACTTGCGGCGCACGGCACCGACGCACGCCTGAAAATGATGGCAAATTTGCTACGGTATAATTTGCCATGAGTTAAGGAGTTCCAATGCAAATTATATTCCCCGCATGTTTAATCATGCTCGTCGTTTTGTGGGGAATTTTCTCTCCCGCGACGATGGCCACCGTGTTCGGCGCCGCGCTGTCGCTACTGACCAAAAACTTCGGCTGGCTGTATTTGTGGGTCGTCCTCGGCCTGGTATTTTTCGCCGCCTACGTCGCCTTCAGCCGCTACGGCAATCTTAAACTCGGCAACGAGGACGACGAGCCGGAATTCAGCGTCGGCAGCTGGTTCGCCATGCTGTTCGCCGCCGGCATGGGCATCGGCCTGGTGTTCTGGGGCGTGGCCGAACCGGTTTCCCATTACGTCACACCGCCACCGGGCATCACCGCCGGCACGCCGGAGGCGGCCAACGCGGCGATGCGCTACGTCTTCTTCCACTGGGGCATACACCCGTGGGCGGTCTACAGCATCGTCGCGCTGGCGATCGCCTTCTTTCAGTACCGGCGCGGCGGCCTGCCCATGATCAGCACCGTAACCGGCAGCCTGCCGTGGCGCTGGGTGCGGTCGCTGTCGGGCGTCTTCAACGGCCTTGCGATTGTCGCGACGGCCTTCGGCGTGGCCGCCTCGCTGGGCGTGGGCGCGCTGCAGATCAATACCGGCATGAACGCCGTCTTCGGCCTCGACGTCAGCAAGACCTGGCAGATCGTCATCATCGTGGTAACGGCCGCCGTGTTCATGACGTCGGCCGTGACGGGCGTCGAAAAGGGCATCAAATATCTGTCGAACTTTAATATCGGCGTGGCCGTGCTGCTGGCCGTCACCGTGTTCGTGCTGGGACCGACGGTGGCCATCATCGACACCTTCAGCAACACCCTCGGCAGCTACCTGACCGATATCGTGCGCATGAGCCTGAGGTCAACGCCGTTCCGCGACAGCGAATGGGTGGGCAACTGGACGATTTTCTACTGGGCCTGGTGGATCTCCTGGTCGCCTTTCGTCGGCCTGTTCATCGCCCGCGTCTCGCGCGGCCGCACGATCCGGGAGTTTATCGTCGGCACCGTGGTCGCGCCTTCGCTGGCGGCGTTCGTCTGGTTCTCGGTGTTCGGCGGCACCGCGCTGCACATGGAAA
Source organism: Duganella sp. AC237 (assembly GCF_979254035.1). Classification (NCBI taxonomy): domain Bacteria; kingdom Pseudomonadati; phylum Pseudomonadota; class Betaproteobacteria; order Burkholderiales; family Oxalobacteraceae; genus Duganella; species Duganella sp. AC237. The sequence continues at coordinate 3,977,768 of NZ_CEEDEW010000003.1, forward strand.
TCTGGCAGCACGTGCCGCTGTCGGCAGCGGTCAAGGCGGACGTCGCGACGGCGCTGTTCGCCATGTTCGCGGCCATGCCATTCGGCCTGATCATGTCGGTGGTCGCGACCATGCTGGTGTTGGTGTTTTTCATTACCTCGGGCGACTCCGCCGTGCTCGTGCTCGGAATGATGAGCACCAATGGCAATCCCAACCCGCCTAACAAGGTCAAGGTGCTGTGGGGCGTGCTGGTGGCCGGCATCGCCGTCAGCCTGCTGCTGGCCGGCGGCCTTGAGGCGGTGCAGACGGCCACCATCCTGTTCGCGCTGCCGTTCGCCGTGGTGATCGTGCTGATGGTCGTGGCGCTGTGGCGGGCGCTGCGCGAAGACTGGGACGCGGAGAACAAACGCGAGCGTGAGATGCGCAAGCGGGTGCGCGAGTTGTTATCCAAATAGGGGCCGGGACAAGGCCGGTGTCCGGTGCATATATCCTGCCGGGCACGGCTGCCCTTCCCCCGCATATATAATAGGTTTCCGTCTCCCGAGCCCATCCATGCATCCGCCCGACAAGTCTCCCCACGACATGCGCAGCGCCTTCCGGCGCGAGTTCGCTTCGCCACAAGTGTGGATGGTGCGCACCGTGGTGGTGGGCGCGGCCGCCGTCGCCGGTCTGGTGGTGGTGGGCTTCACCTGGCTGGCCGAGCGCGCGCTAGGCCTGTTCCTGCAACTGGCCAACGCCGCGTGGTGGCTGCCGCTGCTGTGGACACCGCTTTGCTGCGGCGTCATCGTCTGGCTCACCCGGCGCTATGCGCGCGGCGCGGGCGGCTCCGGCATTCCGCAAGTGATGGCCGCGCTCGACCCGGAAGTGTCCGGCGGCAGGCGGCCCCTGCTTGTCTCGCTGCGTCTGAGCGTCGCCAAGATCGGACTGACGTCGGCCGGCCTGCTGGGCGGCCTGTCGCTGGGACGCGAGGGACCGTCGGTGCAAATCGCGGCCGGCGTGATGCTCGCCGCGCGACGCTGGTTGCCGCGCGGCAGCGGGGTAAGCGCCCATTCCCTGCTGGTGGCCGGCGGCGCGGCCGGCATCGCGGCGGCGTTCAACACGCCGCTGGCCGGGGTCATGTTCGCCATCGAAGAACTGTCGCGCACGCCAGAACAACGCAATAGCGGTCTGATCGTCTCTGGCATCGTGCTGGCAGGCTTGATCGCCGTCTCGGTGTATGGGAACGGCACGCATTTCGGCGTTATCCACCCGGGGCCGATCGGCCTGCCCCTGCTGGGGCCGGGACTGCTGGTGACCCTGGTCGCCGGGCTGGCCGGCGGTCTGTTCGCCCGCCTGCTGCTCGCATCGCTGCGCGGCACCTCGCCCGACCGGCCCAGCCGCTGGCGGCAGCGCTTTCCGATCCGCTTCGCCATCGGCTGCGGACTGGCGGTGGCGCTGATCGGCGTCGTCACCGGCGGCGCCACGTATGGCAGCGGCAACGAAGCCACGCGCGCCTTACTCGACAATAACGGCCACGTCCCGACCGGGTTCGCGCTGTTCAAGTTCACCGCGACCTGGTTGACGGCCTGGTCGGGTGTACCGGCCGGCATCTTCGCGCCGTCGTTGTCGATCGGTGCGGCGCTCGGGCACGACGTCGCCGCGCTGACCGGTTATCCGAACGCCCCGGCCGTCATCGCGCTGGGCATGGTCGGCTTCCTGGCCGCCGCGACCCAGGCGCCACTGACCGCGTTCATCATCGTCATGGAAATGGTCGACGGCCACGGCATGGTGCTCAGCCTGATGGCGTGCGCAGTCATCGCCAGCACCGTCTCGCGCGTGCTGAGCCCGCCCCTTTACACGGCTCTGGCGACGATCCAGTTGCCACCCCGGCGTGTGTACGCCGCCCCGGACAAGGGCTGACGTATCGACTGATCGAGACGTTGAACGGCAAACGCCTTCTCCCTAGCAGGCAGGCGCAGCTTGTGCGCCATCGGCTTGCCGGCATGCAGGCTGACGCATTTTTGGTTGCCGTTTTGGCGAAATTCACAATTGATAAGAATCGCGAGTTGTGCAATGCTATTCCGCACCGAAATATCCCCCCGACTCGTCCCGCTCAGGATTCCATGATCAACTTACCGCGCCGCCACCTTCTGACCGCCTCCCTCGCCACCGCCACCGCCGCAGCGGCCACAGCCCTGCCCGGCGCGGCGCTTGCCGCCAGCGACCAACCCGCCGGCCGGAAGTCGCTGGTGCCGACGCCGCCGATGGGCTGGAATAGCTGGAATTCGTTCGCCACCACCATCACCGAGGCCCAGGCGCTGGACAACGCGCGCATCATGGCGCAGAAGTTGCTGCCGTCGGGCTACGACATATTCACGGTGGACATCCAGTGGTACGAGCCGAACGCCACCGGCTACGACTATCGCAAGGACGCCGAGCTGACGATGGATGCGCATGGGCGACTGCATCCTGCGCCGAACCGTTTTCCCTCGGCCGCCAATGAGAAGGGCTTCAAAGCGCTTGCCGATCAAATCCACCGCATGGGCATGAAATTCGGCATCCACGTCATGCGCGGCATTCCACGCCAGGCGGTAAGGATGAACACCCCGATCCTGGGCACGAATCTGCGCGCGCGCGACATCGCCGACACCAATTCCACCTGCGGATGGAACAGCGACATGTACGGCGTCGACATGACCAAGCCCGGCGCGCAGGAATACTACAACTCGATTTTCAAGCTGTACGCGTCGTGGGGCGTCGACTTCGTCAAGATGGACGACATGTCGCGTCCGTATGAAAAGAACTGGCGCGAGGTCGAGGCGGCGCACAAGGCCATCCAGGCGTCGGGCCGGGCGATAACGCTGAGCCTGTCGCCCGGCGAAACCGATCTCAAATGGGCCGGGCATGTGCCGCACTACGCGCAGCTGTGGCGCATCTCGGACGATTTCTGGGACGAGTGGAAATTACTCAAGGAGCAGTTCCAGCGCCTGGAAAACTGGAACCCGACGATGGCGGAAAACGCCTGGCCGGACGCCGACATGCTGCCGCTCGGGCGCCTGGCGATGGGCGAGCGCGACACCAAGTTCACCCCGGACGAGCAGCAGACGCTGATGACGTTATGGTCCATCGCCCGCTCGCCGCTGATCATGGGCGGCGACCTGCGGCGCCTGGACACGAACACGCTGGCCCTGCTGACCAATCCGGAAGTGATCGTGGTCAATCAAAAGAGCCACCACAACCGGCCGCACCGCGCCGATCCGGGCACGCGCATCTGGAGCGCGCGGGCCGACGGCGCCCAAGCGGCCCACTACCTGGCGTTGTTCAACACCGAGGACAAACCGGTGGACATCGAATTCGACCTGTCGCGCCTCAACCTGGGCGACAGGACGGTCAAGCTGCGCGACCTGTGGACGCGCCAGGATCTGCCACCCGCGCGCGGCGTCATCCGCCAGAAACTGGTTCCGCACGGCTCCGCCCTGCTGCGCGTGATAGTCTGAGCGTCTGCCAATTCAACCAGGATGAGACCGAACGATGAGACTTCCGCTAATACTGCTGTGCTCCACCCTGTGCCTGCTGCCGCCGGCGCCAACCCTGGCGCAAAGCGCCGCCGACGACGGCTTCGCTGCCGCCGTCCAGATCGGCAACGGCTATAACGTGAAGGCGAACGTGACCTACCTGACCGCCAGCGGACGCGACCTCAAGCTCGACGTTTATCAGCCTTCGCCGGCCACATCGGCCGTCCCGGTGGTGATCAACTTCCACGGCGGCGGCTGGGTGGCGGGCTCGCGTGAAGGGAGCTTGCTGAAGCTACTGCCTTATATGCAGATGGGCTTCGCGGTGGTCAATGTCGAATACCGGCTTGGCAAAACCGCGCTGGCGCCGGCCGCCGTGGAAGACACGCTGTGCGCGCTGCAATGGGTCGGCCGCAACGCCAAGGAGTACAACTTCGACCTGTCCAAGGTGGTGGCGACGGGCGGCTCGGCGGGCGGACACCTGGCGCTGGCGACCGCGATGATCCCGTCCGATTCGCCTCTCACCAACCAGTGCGCGTTGCACGGCTCGTGGAGCGGGCCGTATGTCAACCCGGCGCCGAAAGTGGCGGCGGTGATCAACTGGTTCGGCATCACCGACGTGGCTGACATGCTGGAAGGGCCGAACGTGCGCTCGTATGCGGTGGCGTGGTTCGGCGCCACGGAGGGCCGCAAGGAGCTGGCGCGCAGCCTCTCCCCGCTGAGCTATGTGCGCAAGGACGGTCCGGCGGTGCTGACCATCCACGGCGACGCCGATCCGCTGGTGCCCTATGCGCACGCGCTGCGCCTGCGGCAGGCGATGGACAAGGCCGGCCAGAAGAACCGCCTGCTGACGATCAAGGGCGGCGGCCACGGCGGCTTCACGCCCGCGCAGGACCAGCAAGCCTACTTGGCGATGCGTGATTTTCTACGCGAGCTGGGGATCGTCGCGCCCGCCAGATGATGCGCGCAATGTGACGGTAAACCGGCTGCCGGTCCCCGGGCCGTCGCTCGCCGCCGTCACCTGCCCGCCGTGCAGCACGACGATCTCGCGCGCCAGCGCCAGGCCGATGCCCAAACCGCTTTGCGCGCGGTCCGGCGAGCGCTCGGCCTGCGTGAACAGGTCGAACACCTGCGGCAGCAGGCGCGCGTCGATGCCGATGCCGTTGTCGCGCACACTGATCGACACCTCGGAATCCCGCGACGATACCGTCAGCGCGATCCGGCCGCCGGCCGGTGTATATTTCGCAGCGTTGTTCAACAGGTTGACCAGGACCTGCGTCAAGCGGACCTGATCGCCGATGATGGCCGCGCCGCCTGCATCGCCCTCGACGACCAGTACATGCTTTTTCGCGGCAACAAGCGGCTGCGACTGCTCGACGGCGCCGGCCACGATCGCCATCGGATCGAGCACCGCCTTATCGAGCTGGATCAGGCCGTGAGTGACGCGCGAGACGTCGAGCAGGTCGTCCACCAGCGACGTCATGTGACGCGCCTGGCGGCGGCTGATGTCGCTCGACCGGCGCACCTGCTGCTCGTCGCCCGCCTTGAACTGCAGCAGCTGGGCGGCCGACATGATAGGCGCGAGCGGATTGCGCAACTCGTGCGCCAGCATCGCCAGGAATTCATCCTTGCGGCGGTCCTGCTCGCGCAGCGAACCATAGAGGCGCGCGTTCTCGAAGCCGGTGGCGGCGATCGAGGCGAGCTGCACGAGAATGGCCTCGTCCTCCTGGGTGAAATCGCCCTCGAACTTGTCCGAAACCTGGATCAGCCCGATATTGTTGCCCTTGCGGTCGATCAGCGGCACGGCCAGCCAGCCGCGCATCGGCGGATGCGCATGGGCCTGGCTTCCAAAGCCCCTCCAGGCCGGGTGCGCCTCCAGTTCCTGCTGCGTCAGCCGCATGACCCGGTTGTCGCGGCACACCTGGGCGTAAATGCCGGAACCGTCGGTCTTGACCGCGTAGTCGCCGAAGTGGGCATACTTTTCGGACAAGGACACCGCGTTGATCGCCTGCGACCAGCTGCCGTTCTCGGTCAGGGAGACCACCGCCTGGTGCGCCTGCAGGATGCCGCGCGCCTCGGCCACCAGCGCCTTGGCGATTTCGTCGCTCGACAACACCGTGTGCAAGGTACGCGCCGCTTGCGCCACCTTCGCCAGCAGCGCGCTGGTGCGCTTTTCGTACTCCAGGCGCTGGGCCAGTTCGATTTCGGCCATGACCATGTCATGGATGTCCGTGTTGGCACCGATCCATTCGCGGATCGTGCCGTCGGCGGTGACGATCGGCACGCCCTTGACGGCGGTCCAACGGTAGGCGCCGTCCGGGCAACGGATGCGGTATTTGGTCTCGAACACGGACCGCGACGCCACGCAGGCCAGCCACAGCGTCTCGGTCGGCGCGCGGTCGTCCGGATGCAAGGCGTCGAGCCAGCCGAACTCCTTCCATTCGTCGTAAGTCTGGCCGGTGAACGCGCGCCAGGACGGCGAGTCTTCCAGCACGCGGCCGTCCGGCGTGTTGGACCAGACAATCTGCGACGTCGCCATCACCAGCGACCGGAAGCGCTCTTCACGGATGCGCAGCGCGGTTTCGTTGTGCACCCGTTCGGTGATGTCCTCATGTATCAGCATCACTTCCAGCACCTTGCCCGCGCCGTCCTTGATCGGATGCGCCCGCGCCGTCACCCAGCGCGCCGGTCCGCTACCGCCGAGCGCGGTGACGTCGTAGAGGGCCGATGGGATTTCGACCGATTCGCCGTCAAATGCTCGCTGGAGCAGCAGCGAGATGCCGGTCTTGACCAATTGCGGATCGCGCAGCACGTTGTACTCGGCGCTGAAGACGAACGCCTTCAGTGGCGAGCCCTCGTAAATCTGCCACAAGTTCTCCCACGCCTTGTTCACCCGAATCGTGCGGCCGTCCGGCGACAAGAGCTGGATGCTGACGGGCGCCTGTTCGAACAGCGCCTGGAACCTGACATCAGGCACGGGATGCGGTGGAGTGTGAGGCACGGCGTTGGTCGGAGCGGTAGGCATGGAATATGAGTCTGGTGCACAGGGGCCAGCATGATGTCATAGTTTGGACGAACCCGGATCAAATACGCGCATTTTGCCAGCTTCGGTGCGTCCCATTCAACGCGACGGAGGCCTTGGCGCCACGCCCTCGGTCGTCATGACGACCGGCCGGATCGTGCCGTCGTCGTTGAAGACCATCTGCTCGATCGCCAGTTCGCGATGATTGCCGTCGACCTCCGTCAATGGACGGCGGTGGTAGGCGATGTACCACTCGTCGGTTCCCGGAACATTGACCACCGAATGATGGCCCGCGCCACGGGCGACGCGCTCGTCCTGTCGCAGGATTTTACCGATACGCTTGAACGGTCCCAACGGCGAGTTGCTCATCGCATAGGCGACGCTGTACCCCGGCCCGGTCCACTCCCCCTCCGACCACATGAAGTAGTACACGCCCTTGCGCTTGGCCATGAACGAGCCTTCGACGTATTCCGGGTCCGGCGTGATTTCCTTGAACGTCGTGCCGTCGGCGAACGGGACCACGCTGAGCAGATCCGGCGCCAGCTTGACCACGTTGGCGTGCTTCCAGCCGCCGTAATACATATAGACCTGGCCGTCGTCGTCCTTGAACACCATCTGGTCGATGGGCTGGGCGCCGTTGTGGATTTTCCCGATCAGGGGCCGCCCCAGCGCGTCCTTGAACGGTCCCTCCGGCCGGTCGCCGACGGCCACGCCGATGCCGCCGAGCTGCGTGTCGGTTTTGATGTCATTGGCGCCGAAGAACAGATAGTACTTTCCCTTGTGCTCGATCGCCGACGGCGCCCACACCGCATAGGCGGCCCACGACACGTTCTCTACATCGAGCGCATGCGGATGCTTGGTCCAGTGCACCAGATCCGGCGACGAGAAGGCATTGAAGAAGGTGCTCTTGAGGAAGGGCTCCCAGATCAGCGCCGACTGCGCCCGCATGCGTTGCTGCGCGGGCGTGAAGGCCTTCGACCTGTCCGGCGCGCCCTGGTCGTCCGAGTAGGTCGGGTAAATCCAGTATTTCCCATTGAAAATACGAATCTCCGGATCGGCGTACCAGCCGGGAACGACTGGGTTGGCCGCGTGCGCGGATGCCGCCGCGCCCGCGAGCCAAAATACGGTCAGACGACGCAACAAACCATTCATTCGCAAATTCATGATCGACATTTAAAAAAATTGATTCGCGCAAGAATATCACGGCAGCTTGGCTATCCCGCCTTCCAGCGCGGACTTGACGGTCGCCCAATAGCGCTCACTGACCGGCAGCGACTGGCCACCGCGGAGCGCGACGACGTAGCCGCCCTCCGGCACCTGACGCAGTCCCAGCACCTTGTCACGCCTGACCAGTAAGCGGCGATGAACGCGCAGGAATTCTTCCGGGTCCAGGTATTGCAACAGTTCCGTCAGCGTCGTCCGATGCAACAGGGTGCGCTGCGCCAGATGCAGTTCGACGTAATTGCCAGCCGTCTCGATCCACAACACATCCTCCAACGCGACTTTATCCATCCGCCCCACCGACCTGACGATCAGTTCACGCCAGAACCCGGGAGCAGGGTCGGTGAATTGGCGCAAAGCCTTTGTGTAGAGGGCGCGCTGCTCCAGCAACACCTGGGCGCGGGCCATGGCCTGGTGCAGGCGCCGCTCGTCGACGGGCTTGACGATGTAGTCCAGCGCATGGGCGTCAAAGGCGTCGAGCGCGTGTCCCCGGTGCGCGGTGGCGAATACGATGAGCGGTGGTTGCTCCAGCTGGCTCAGGGAACGGGCCATCTCCAGCCCGGACTCCTGCGGCATCTGGACATCGAGCAGAATCAGGTCCACGTCATTCGATTGCAGGAAGCTGCGCGCGGCGGCCGCGCCGGGACATTCGGCTGCCACCGTCCAATCGCCGAGCGGCGCCAGCGCCAGCCTCAAATTGGTGCGCGCGTGCGCCTCGTCGTCGACGATCAGTACTGTAAAAGCCATCGTCAATCCGCCACTTGCCATGGCAGCCGCAGTCCGGCCACGAAGCGGCCATCGACCCGCGCGATCTCCAGCGACGCCTGGCCGCCGTAGGCAAGCGCCAGGCGGGCCCGGATTCCCCGCAGGCCGATCCCCAGCCCCGCCGCCGGCGCCGCCTGCGGGAAGATCGGGTTGCTCACCCGGACCAGCAGGAACATGCCCTGCCGCGCAAACGTCACACTGATATCGCTGCTGTCTGCGTGACATTCCAGATCATGCCGCAGCGCGTTTTCGACCAATGGCTGCAGCAGCATCGGCGGACACTCCACCTCCTCGTCCAGCAAGTCGGCGCCTTCGATGATGACGCGCAAACGCGGCCCGAAACGCAGGTGTTGCAGGTCCAGATAATCCCGCACGAATTGCAGCTCTTGTGCCACGCTGACCCAGTCGCGCTCACTGCTTGACAAGGCATATTGCAGCAAGTCGCCGAAGCGCGACAGCCCTTCCAGCGCCACGGGCTTGTCATCGGTGCGCACCATGGCGCCGATCGCGCTGAGCGTGTTGAAGACGAAGTGCGGCTCCAGCTGTCCGCGCAACGCCGCCAGGCGTTGCCGCTCAAGCGCCAATCGCATGTCGGCCAGTTCGCGTGTCTGCTGCTGCCGCTGCTGCCACAGCAAGCCCGCCACCACCACGCCAAACGCCAGGGTCAGCAACACGAACACCACGAACCATTCGAATTTCCCCATCGAGAGCCAGTAGCGCCAGGCGTTTGAAAGATTCGGGACCAAGTCAACCTTGAAGCAGCGCCGATAGGCAAGGCCGAGCATCGCGACCGGCCAACACAGCGACAGGTACAACAGGTAACCGCGCACGATGCGCCGGCGCGTGGCCAGCCAGTCGGGATGGCGCTGATAAACCAGGTAGAGCACATAGCTTTGCACCATCATCACCGCGTAGCCGCACCACCAGCCCAATGTCATCATCCAATAGCTGCGGGCGTCGAGATGATGCGCCGCATCGCCGTAGGTGCTGATTCCCGCTACCGCGCATAGCAGCGTCCAGAGGCCGAAGTTAATCAAAAAGGCACGCAAATTAGCGGACATGGGCAGCGAATATTGTTGATCTGGTTGGCAAAGTATAGCAGCCGCCCCCACCCGCTCCTGGCCCGCTCGTCCCGCAGATACAGGCACTCGTCACACCCAGCTGTGGCTGCGGCTGGCCTTGGGCTACGCTGGCCGCTTTCCAACTTTCGGTCTACCTTCATCATGCGCCTTTCCATATTGCGACCAATCCCGCTGCTTGCCTTGAGTCTCGCCGCCGCGGCCAGCGACGACACAGCCCCGTTGCAGCAAGTCGAGGTGCGCGGGCCGGGGAGCAGTCAACTGCGGCGTGACGACGCCGTCGGCCGCATCGTGATCGGCCGCGACGACCTGCAGCGCTATAGCGAGACGACATTGGCGGACGCGCTGAAGCGGCAGCCCGGCCTGAGCGTCGTCGGCGGCGAGATACGCATGCGCGGCCTCGGCGCCGGCTACACCCAAATCCTCATCGACGGCCAGCCCGCGCCCGCCAACTTTGACATCACCACCTTGTCGCCGGAGCTGATCGAGCGCGTCGAAATCCAGCGCAGCGCGCAAGTCGATGCCAGCGCGCAATCGGTCGCCGGCTCGCTCAACATCGTATTGCGCAAGGCGGCGGGTGCCGCGCGGAGCACGGCAAAAATCAGCGCCGAGCGGCAGGCCGGCGAAACCAGCCCGACCGCGACCGCCCAATGGATCGCACGCAGCGGCGCGGTCGGCTACGGCCTGACCACAACCGCCAGCGAGACGCGGCGGCGCGACCGCATCGCCACCGGCGAACAAACCAGCGATGCCGGCGTCACCGCCGTGCGCCGCCTGGAGGATGAGGGTTACACCCGCACCCGTCGCCTCAGCGCCGCCCCACGCGCCGACGTCAAGCTCGACGGCGGCAACACGTTGACATGGCAAGGACTGGTCGATCTGTCCCATATCGATGCGCGCGGCGCGCAGTCGGAGGACACGCTGCAGGGATCCCCCACCGCGTCGCCCGACTCCAACTGGCGATCGCTGTCTAAAAACTGGCTGGTGAAGTCGGACCTGGCTTGGATGCAGCGCTTCGATGCCGGCAGTCTCACGCTCAAGGCGGGCGTGGAGGCCAGCAATCGGGACGGCGACTACCTTTTCCACGGCATCGACGCGGGCGGCACGCCCTGGCTGAATCGCGCCGTCCTGTCGCGCGCCTACCAGCGCCGCGCCAACACCAGCGGAAAATACCTGACACCCCTGGCCGCCGGCCATGACGTCGCGATCGGCTGGGACGCGTCCCAGGTGCGACGCGAAGAAAGCCGCCACCAGCGCGACACCAACCCGCGGCAGCCGGACGCCGCGCCCTCGTACACCCTGGATCAAGACTACAACGCCAGCGTCGAGCAAGTGGCGCTGTTCGCCCAGGACGAGTGGAGCGTCACGCCGCGCCTGCAAGCGTATCTTGGCTTGCGTTGGGAAGGACTGGAAACGCGCACCTGGGGGACGGGCAAGGCCGCGACAGCCTCGCGCGTCTGGAGTCCGGTGGCCCAAGTGGTCTGGAAGCTTCCCGACAGCGCGCGCGACCAGCTGCGCCTCGCGCTCGCGCGCACCTACAAGGCGCCGCAGCCACGCGATCTGGTGCCGCGCCGCTATACGATCAACAACGACAACGGACCGACGCAGCCGGACTACCAGGGCAATCCGTCGCTGCGCCCGGAGCTGGCCTGGGGCCTGGACGCCGCGCTGGAATCGTATTTTGCACGTGACGCGATGGTCAGTGTCTCGGCGTATGTGCGGCGCATACGGGACGTGGTCCAGCTCAGGCTTTGGCAGGAAAACGGCGTTTGGGTCAGCAGCCCGGCCAATGGCGGCGTCGCCGATGCGCGCGGCGTGGAGATTGACGCACGCGTCCCACTCAAGCTGGCGTCGGCCGGCGGCACCGCGGTCGAGTTGCGGACCAATCTCAGCCGCAACTGGTCGCGCGTCGGAGGTGTGGCCAGCCCCGACAATCGGCTTGGCAACCAGGCGCCGCTGACCGCCAACCTGGGCATGGACTGGCGCATGCCGCAGGGGCGCGGCGCCGGCGCGAACCTCCGCTTTGTCGGCGGCTGGCGGGCGCGAACGGCCCAATCCCTGGTCCAGGAAACCGGCGTCGTCCGCGAGCTGGAAGCCTACGCGACCTGGCCGGCCGCCGGTGGCCGCTTGCGGCTGACAGTGGCCAACCTGCTGCAATCGGCGCGCAACTCCGGCCAACGTTATAACGACGGCCTGTACGCAAGCACCCGCCTGTCCTTAGACGAGCAACGGCCCGTTTTTCGATTCCAGTATGAGGTGCAGAAATGATTCAGGAGTCAGCGTGTCTCGCACATCTGTATTTTTATTTCGCATAGCTGGCATTTATTCAGCGATGACATCCGCACGATCGTCATAATGATGTCACAAACTTTGAATATGATTCGTGCTTCCATCCCCAGCACAAGAGGTAGAACATGAATCACCGTGTGATGGCCGCCGTCGGTCTGGCCGTCTGTGCCAGCCCGGCGTTGGCACTGAACATCCTGGTTGCCAACGACGACGGCCTGACCAGCAACGTCAAGGCCCTGTACGACGAGCTCAAGGCCGCCGGCCATTCCGTCATCGTCTCGGTGCCCTGCACGGGCCAGAGCGGGCGCAGCGCCGCCATCGTCATGTACAGCACCACGACCATTGTGGCCGACAACGACAAGACCCAGATCGAAGCCGAGGGCGGCTGCCACAACGGCGCGGCGCCGGTCGGCGCACCGGCGGTGGGCGCGTTCAGCAAGAGCGGCTACACGGGAGGCGATTACAACTATGTGCACGGCACGCCGGTCATGGCCACGATGTACGGCCTCGATGTGCTGGCCACGGCGCGCTGGGGCAAGGCGCCGGACCTGGTCTTGTCCGGGCCCAATGAGGGACAAAACGTCGGCAAGCTGGCGATCAACTCCGGCACCATCGGCAACGTGCAGTTCGCCGCAGGGCGCGGCATTCCCGCCATCGCCCTGAGCGCCAGCGCCGACAGCGCCGACAACAGCGGCCTGGCCAATCCAAAGTCGCGCGTGGTGGCGCAACTGACCGTCAAACTGATCGCAGCGCTGCAATCGAAGGCGGGCACGTCCCCGCTGCTGCCGGGCGGCCTGGCGTTGAACGTGAATTTCCCGGACACTCCGGCCGCCAACACCGGCTGGGCTTTCTCGCGCCAGGGCACCTACGACAGCTATCGCCTGAAGTTCAGCAGCGCCGCGCCATGGGGGCTGAGCGGCACGGCGCCGGGATCGCCGACTGCCGAACAGGCCGAGGATGAAGCGTTGCTGTACCGGACCAAGGTGGCCGTGACCGCGTTCCAGGTCGGCTATGAACAGCGCCCCGCCGGCCAGCAATGGCTGCGCCTGCGCCTGCGCGACCTGTTTGCCCAATGAGCCGCGCCATGACATCGCGTTTCCTCTCACGTACCGGCGCCCCGCTCGTATTGGTGTCGCTGCTGGCTGCCTGCGGCGGCAACCATGATGACGCAACCGCGCCGCCCATCCCCCTCGTCAAAGTGACCGAATTGGGCCCCGGCGCCTACGCCGTCAGCGCCGGAGACGCCGCCGATCCCACCGCTGGCAAATACTATGCGGCGGCCGATGGCAGCCGCCTGCTTGTGCTCAACAACAGCGCCCAGCGGGCCAGCGCCACCTACCGCCGCGACGCCAATGGCGCCTGGCTGCGTTCGCCAGAGGCCAAGGCGGACACCGCGCTCGACCTGCTCCACAGCAGCGCCATTCCCGCCAAGGCGCTCGCCACCGCGCCACTGGCCGGCAGTTACGCCGTGCGGCTGGACAACGGCGGCGCGGCGCTCTTTTCGATCGGCACCGGCGGAGAGATCACGGCCGGCGCCAGCCCTTGCAAACTGTCGGGCAAGCTGGCGGCATCGAGCCTGCCGAACGCCCTCAAGCTGTCGCTGGCCGCCAGCGGCTGCGGCGACCTTGCCGCGCAATCGGAGGGGTTGCTGGTCGCCGACGACGACTATGCGCCCGCCGCGTTTCGCCTGATCACCTCGGGCGCGGGCGGGCCGGTCGATCTGTGGGCCTATCCGGAATAAGTGGCGAGCCACCTGCCGGCCGCCGCGAACGCCGAGGCGACCGACTTATCGGACGCCTCGCCGGGCGGCTCGGTGATGGTCAGCCCGGTCAGCCCCATGGACACCACCTGCGCCGCCAGCCCGTCGATGCCGCGCGCCTGCGGCAAATACTTGCCGAACACTTTCACCAGGTTGGCGCCACGGCGGGCGCGCATGTCGGCCACGCATCCGGCCAGCTCGGGCATGCGCGTGGCAGCGATGGCGACGGCGACGCTGGCGCGGGCCAGGTCGAGTTTTTCACCGTCGCCCTCGGTGCGCAAGCGCTGTAACTTGTCGAGGTCGTCCGCATCGACGGCGGCCGAGATATGGGCGACGATCGACTCCAGCCCGGCCAGCACCAGATCGCGCTGGGCGGGATAACGGTAACTCAGCGTGCTGGACGGGATACCGACTTCGGCCGCGATGGCGCGATGGGTCAGGCCGCCGACGCCCTGCGCCGCCAGCCGGATGCCGCACACCCGCGCCGCCGCGACGGACCACGCCGGCACGCGCGCCGAGCTCGCACCGGCCGGCTGCCCCACGGGCGGCAATGCCATCCGTTGCGCCACCGCCGCGAACAGGCGGGCATCCGCCGCGTCGGGAGCGGCGGCGGCGCCACCGGCCAGGGCCCGCTGCAAGCACAAACGGCGCAGCATGCGATAAGGCCCCACCCCATCGAGCACCACGCCATAGGCCTGTTCGGCGATCACATAACCGTGCCACCAGCCGCAGGCGATCAACGCCGGCGCCACGTGCGCCCGCTCGCCGAAGCCTCGCCAGAAGTCGCGGCGGATGCCGACCCAGTCGGCCATCACCGGTCGCAGCGACGCATCCCAGGTACAGGCGTGCAGCATTTCAAGGAATAACACCGTCAGCCCGCGCTGGCCGCTGGCCTGCTCCTCCAGGATCGCTTCGGCCAGGTCGGCGGCAAGCGGCATCGGCAACGGGGCCGGCTGATCCAGCATGGCGCGCCAGCCGTCGAGCACGCGCGCGTCTTGTTGCGCGGCGGCCTGGCAAATGGCGGCGATGACGCCGGCGCGCGCGCCGTAATGATGGGTCAACACCGTGACCGACACGTCCAGTTCACCCGCCAGGCTGCGCAGCGTGAGCGCGGCCAGCCCGCCGTCGCCGACGATTTGGCAAGCGGCGGCCAGCAGTACGTCGTGCTGCGGCGCCTTGTTCGGTCTACCAGGTTCGGCACGTTGGTTCAATCGCGACTCGTGTAAAAAGGATCAAGACGCGATTGTAGGATATTTGACCGGCCGGCATCGCCTATCGCCGGTCGCGGTCTCGCAAGGTCAGGGGATTCTACAGCGTCACGTCCGTCTGGATGTCGGCCAACGCCATGCGCAGCACCTTGTAATCGGGCTCGATGATGGCGTTGAGGTCCGGCGAAAACAACAGGCAGACCAGTTCGGCGGCCAAGCGGCAGACCAGTCCGTGAAACTGAACGCTATCGTTTCTTCTGTCGAAGCGCGCTACGATGGACGCCGTAGACCCGTTCGAGAAGATGACGTCGATGCGATTGCCGTTTTCCGGCCCGAAAACAAACCAGTCATTGGCGACCGACCACGATGGCCCAAGGTAGCCGGACACGATCTGCTGCGCCCGCAGTACCCAGTTCCGGTCCAGGACCGGTGGCAACCACCCATCCAGGGTGATATCGGGCAGGTGTTCCACCCCCGATATCAGATACAAATCACTCTGCCACACCGCCATTGCGTCTACTTTCCTGGTTTGTCACACCAAGCAAAGTTTATCTACGGAAAATTACCCAGGCATGACAGCGTGGCCGCCGACAGCCCGTTACCATGCTCAGCCATGCGGTCGAACCCTACACTGAAGTTGCTCTTAGTCCTACTCCCGTCGGGTTGCAAAAAGGTTCTAATTAAGCCTCAGAAATTAGCCAGGAGAATGCGAATGGAAACCGAACTCAAACTCAAGATCGCGCAGCCGGATCTGGCACGGCTGCGTGAACATCATTTGCTGACCGGCTCGCCTGCGACGGCGCCGGTGGAACACGAATTGCACGATGTGTACTACGACACCCCGAATTTGGATTTGTGGCAAAACGGATTGACGTTGCGCGTGCGCGCCGAAGCAGGTGGCTGGACGCAGACCGTCAAGACGGCCGCGCAAAGTTCTACCGGCTTGCACCAGCGTGGCGAATGGGAATCCGTTCTTGACGGGCCGGCGCCGGAACCGGCCACACTGGCCAAACAGATCAAGCAGAGCCGCATCGCCGAGCTGCTGCGCTCGCCGGAGATCGGCAAGCACCTCTCGCCGATATTCAACAACACCACCCGCCGCACCAGCTGGCGCATCGTGCTGCCGGACGGGCGCAAGGTCGAGTGCGCGCTGGACGCGGGCGACCTGCATGTCGGCAGCCGCAACGCGGCGATCGGCGAACTTGAATTTGAACTCAAACGGGGCAATCCCGCCAGCCTGTTCGAGCTGGCGCTGGCGCTGCACGCCGACATCCCCTTCGAGATCGCCAACGACAGCAAGGCGGCCCGTGGCTATGCGCTGATCCACAGCGAGCCGATCAAGCCGGTCAAGGCCACGGCGGTGAGGCTGACGAAGGAGATGTCGCTGGAGGATGCGCTGCAAAGCATGGGCCTGAACTGTCTGGCGCAGATGGAGGCAAACGTCCCCGGCGTGCTGAAGAAAAGCGTGGAAAGCCTGCACCAGATGCGCGTGGGCTTGCGGCGTCTGCGCGCCCTGCTGGATATGTTCGAGGAGATGGCGCCGTTGCCGGCGCAAACACGCGACAGCCTGGAATGGCTGGCGGGGAACTGGGCGCCACCCGCGACTGGGACGTGCTGGCGGGGTCGACCCTGGCGGGCATACAGGGGGCGGATGTGTCGGGCTTGCGAGAGATCGCGCACCAGCGCTCGCAGCAATTACACCGCGACATGCTGGACAAGCTCCGCGAGCCACGCTATACAGAACTGATCCTCCAGCTGAACGGATGGTTCCATGCGCGGCTATGGCGTGCCGAAGGAAAGCTGCCGAAAGGTTCGTCGCTGGCGCGTCCCGCGCACGAGGCCATGGCGCCCCTGTTGCGCAAGGCGCAGCGCCGCCTGCACAAGCGCATCGACACGCTGGATCAGAACGATGCGCCGTCGCGTCACCGCATCCGCATCGCTGCCAAGAAAACGCGCTACGCCGCCGAGTTTTTCCGCGATCTTTTGCCGGCAAAACAGATCAAGTCTTATCTCCGCACGCTGGAAGATTTGCAGGGGAAACTCGGCCACTTGAACGACCTTGCGGTCGCGCAGGAGCTGCTGGCGCAGATCGACGCGGCCGACGCGGCGCCATACGTGCAGTACGCGCGGGGCTATGTGACGGCGGCGGCGGAGAAGGAAAGCCGGCATTTAGGACGGTCATTGCACGCCATTGACCGAATGAAGATGACGCGGTAGAGGAATTCCGCTTCCACAAACGCAGTAATCAATAGCGCCGCTAGAGCGCGCCCCTTCAGTCGGCCATGCGCACGCAGTTGCGGCCCTGGCGCTTGGCGCGGTACAGCGCCTGGTCGGCGCGGCTGTAGGCCTGTTCGAACGTGCTGCCGCGCTCGTTCCAGCTGACGCCGACGCTGGCCGTCACGGCCACCTCGATCGGCGCCGGCCAGCCGGTTGCCTCGATGGCCTGGCGCAGCCGTTCGCCCAGCGCCAGGCCCTGCACCGGCGTCAGCCCCGGCCACACGACCGAAAACTCCTCGCCGCCGACGCGGCCGATGACCGCTTGGCTGCCGGCCAGCGTCTTTAGGCAACGCACCACCGTTTGAATCACCGTGTCGCCGGCCGGATGGCCGTAGGTGTCGTTGACCTGCTTGAAAAAATCAATGTCGAGCACGATCAGGACCATGTCCTCTTGCGCCAGGCAGCGGCGCGCCTGTTCGATCACGGCGCCGCGATTGAGCGCGCCGGTCAGCGGATCGTGGCTGGCGCGGTATTCCAGCTGGCTGGCCATCTCCTGCAAGCGCGCGTTGAGCTGGGTCAGGTGCCGCTCGGCGCGGTCGCTGCGCTGGACCAGGCGGCGGCTCTCGCGCAACAGCCGCTCATAGTGCGCGGCCAGCTCGCCCAGCGCCAACAGGTGGCCGCCCGGGCTATGGCAGGCGCGCCGCGCGGCGTCGAGCGCGCGCTGCTCCGCGCCGAATAGATCGGGCGCGGCTTCGGCCGCCGCCATGGGTGCGCTGATCATATCGGGCAGTCGCGGAAGCGCAGCGCGGCGAAATCGTCGCGCAGCTCCTCGCCGAATTCGAGGATGGTGTCATCCTCCGGGTCGCGGTACCAGTTGAGCAGCACCTCGTTGCCGGCCAGCGCCGTGTCGTTGAGCGCCTCGAACAGCGCGAACAGCATCTTGGTCGACGAGCTGTTGAAGTAGGCCAGCGAGACGTGCACGGTGATGCTGCTGCCGTCGCACCCGGCCAGATAGTGGCGCAACTGTTCGATCACCGGGCCGTAGAAAGCGGCCGCGTTTTCAGGATAGGACTCGCCTTTCAGCGACAGGGTGTGCTCGGCGAAGCGGAAGTCGACTTCGGGCGAGGTGGGCGTGGCGGCGATAAATAAGGGGTCCATGGCATTCAAATGATGGCTTTGATACAAAAAATAGTCGTGTCGGGGTCGTTCGCCGCCGGCACGAACTCGAATTCGAGCGGTTCGCTCGCTTCGCGCGCCATCGTCAGAAAGCCCAGTCCCGCGCCTTTGCTGTCGGCCGGCGTTTCGGCGCGCAGCGCCTGCTTGTAGGCGGCCTTGAGCTGCTCGACCGTCATGGTGCGCAGCGATTCGAGCCGCGTCTGGATCGCCAACGCCTGATTGCTCATGACCGGATTGGCGCACAGCAGGAAGAACTGGTCGCCGCTGGCGCCGATGCAAAACGAGCCGCGCCGCATCTGGCGGTCGCGCTGGTCGGCCGGGGTCAGCGCCTCGGACGAATAGTGCATGATGTTCTGCGCCATCTCGACGAAGGCCGAGAAGATGCGGCGGCTGGTCGGCCCGGCCGCGCCGGCGCTGTCGAGGCGCGCGCGGATCGTCTCGGAAACGGCCGCCACCACCGGCTGTGAGAAATACCCGGCATAGAAAAAGATCACGTGGCGCTTTTGCGCCACCTGCCACAACTCATCGAACTCCTCGTACAACACGGCGCTACTCCTCAAGGACGGCAACAAAAGAAAGTCAGGTCGTCGCGGCGCGGCTGCTCGCCCTGCCACTCCGCCAGCGCCTCCAGCAACAACGCGGCCAAGCGTGGCGCGGTCTCGCCAGCGTACGCGGCGAGCAACTCGCGCACGCGCCGCTTGCCGAAGGCGATCGCCTTGGCGCCGCCGATCTGGTCGGTCAAGCCGTCGCTGGCGACGAACAGCAGGCTGTCCGGCGCCAAGGTCAGCACGTGGGTCGGCCATTCCTGGGACTGGTCGGTGTCGACGTAGCCGAGGCCGGCCCGTTCGCCCTCCACCACCCGCAGCGGCTCGCCCGGCGCCAGCACGTGCAGCGCGATGCGGGCGCCGGCGAAGTGCAGCCGGCGGCTGGCCGGCTCGAACCACAGGAAGGCGGCGTCGAGGCCGTCGTCCGATTCGGCCGCCGCGCGCCGCTGGCCCGTATGCGTCTGGCCCAGCAAGGCCTTGACGCCGGCGCTGACCTCCCGCAGCAGGCGGCCGGGATCGCGCGCGCCCACGCGCGGCAAGGCCTGGTTGAGCACCTGTGAGGCGATCAAGGTCATGAAGGCGCCGGGCACGCCGTGGCCGGTGCAGTCGCCGAGCCCGACGAACCAGCCGTCGGCATGCCGCTCGACCAGGTAAAAGTCGCCGCCGACGATGTCGCGCGGCTGCCATTCGAGATGGGCGTCGGCCATGGCGGCAAGCGCGTCGCGCGAGGGCCGCAGCACCGCGCGCTGGATGACGCTGGCGTATTCGATGCTGTGCATGATCTGGCGGTTGCGCTCGGCCTGCATGGTGGCGACCACGTTCATCAGCTGCAGCCCGAAGCCGACGCCGGCCAGCTCGCCGCCGCGCGTGATGATGAAGCCGTCGGCCAGCGCCTTCTCGCCAGAGGCCACGGCGCGGAACGTCAGCTCCTCGATGCTCAGCGACGCCTCGACGATCAGCGGTTCCTTGTCCATGAAAGCGATGCAGCTCTTCTTGCCGTACAACTCCTGGTAGAAGGGCTTGGACATCTGCGACATGAAGATGTTGCGGCTGATGAGCCCGATCGGGCGGGCGCCGTCCAGCACCGGCAGACTCATGAGGTCGCGGCGGTCGGTGAACAGTTGCTGCACCTCGGCGTTGCAAGCGTCGGCGACGACGGCCGCCGTGTCACGGCACAGGTCGCCCGCCGTCGATTGGCGGAAGCGCGGCAGATGCTGGCGGGAGGCGTCGAATTCCACAGTTCACCCAATCAATTAAAGATGCATGGTAGCAACTCAATGTGACAACATTATGACCGGATTGGCAAGCCGGGAAAGTGCCTCGCATGGCGACGCCCGGCTTTGCCATCGCCGCAAGCTATGCCATAATTGCCGCTCGAAGACCGCGAAAAACGGCCGTCCGAACCGAGTGGCCCACGCGCCGCTGGAGCAGGCGGCCGCGCACACGCCGACCGGCAATCCTGCCGGCTCGGCCAGCGTTTCCCCCGACATCCGTCGGAATGTATTGCGAACAGTCCCTGCCGGGACTGCACGTATTTATTGGAACGCGCCATGAACACATCTCCCGCCAAATCTAAACCCTGTTCGCATGCCCGCATCGCCATCGTCGGCGCCGGCCTGGGGGGCTTGACGCTCGCCCGGGTTTTACACCGCAACGGCATCGCGGCGACGATCTACGAAGCCGAGGCCTCGCCCGGGGCCCGTGCCCAGGGCGGCCTGCTGGACATCCACGAGTACAACGGCCAGCAAGGACTCAGGGACGCCGGCCTTTACGAGGAATTTCTCGGGATCGTGCTGCCGGCCGAGGACGCCAAGCGGGTGGTCGATAAACACGGCAATATCCTGCTCGACAGGCCCGGGCTGGGCAGCCTCGCCAGACCCGAGGTGGACCGGGGCGAGCTGCGCCGCCTCCTGATCGAATCGCTGCCGCCCGATGCCATCCGCTGGGGGCGCAAACTCGCCGGGACGGCGCGTCCGGGCGGAGCGCGAACGGCGTTGGTGTTCGCCGATGGATCGTCGGCGATGTGCGACCTGGTGGTGGGGGCCGATGGCGCGTGGTCGCGCGTGCGCCCCCTGCTCTCGGCGGCCTTGCCGGCGTACACCGGCACCACGTTCATCGAGACCAGCATGATCGACGGCGATACCCGGCACCCGGCCACCGCGGAGGCGGTCGGCCGGGGAACGCTGATGGCGGTCGCGCCCGGGCAAGGCATTCTGGCGCACCGTTACGCCAACGGGACCTTGCACGCCTATATCGCGCTGAACAGGGCCGAGGCATGGATCGACATGATCGATTTTAGTGACCCCTCCGCAGCGCTGGCGCGCATCGCCGACGAGTTCAAGGACTGGGCCGCGCCGCTGCGGGCGCTGATCACCGACGGCGAGGCCGCGCCGGTTGTCAGGCCGATCCACGCGCTGCCCGTCGTCCACCGGTGGGAGCGTGTCGCCGGTGTCACGCTGCTGGGCGATGCCGCCCACTTGATGTCGCCCTTTGCCGGCGAAGGCGCCAACCTGGCGATCCATGACGGCGCCGAGCTGGGCAAGGCGATCTGCGCCCATCCCGACGATATCGAGGCCGCGCTGGCAAGCTATGAGCAGGCCCTGTTCCCGCGCAGCGCAGCGGTGGCCGCGCAAACGGCGCGCAACCATCAACGTTTTTTCGGACCCGAGGCGCCCCGCAGCGTCGTCGAGTTGTTTTTAACGGTTTAGCCGTCGCGTCGATCGCGGCGTTGTGAGACCATGGAGAGCCCTTCTCGGACCGGACGACCCATGCCAGCCTACCCGCCACATCACGCCATCACGACCATCGCCGACCTCGAGGCCTTGTTCGCGCCGCCGGCGGCGCCATCGATTGCCAAGGAAGCCGCTTACATCCATCCCCACTACGCGACTTTAATCGCCGCCTCGCCCTTCGCGGTGCTGGCGACCAACGGCCCGGACGGCCTTGATGTGTCGCCGCGTGGCGACGCCCCGGGTTTCGTTGTCGTGGAAGACGACACGACGCTGCTGCTGCCCGAGCGGCGCGGCAACAATCGTATCGACAGCCTGCGCAACCTGGTCGTCGATCCGCGCGTCGCGCTGCTGTTTCTCATTCCCGGGCACGGCGAAACGTTGCGCGTTCAGGGCCGCGCGAGCATCGTCGCCGTGCCCGCATTGCTGGAGCGGTTCGCCATCAACGGCAATCCGCCAAAATGCGTGCTGGTGATCAAGGTGGAGTCGGTCTTCTTTCAATGCGCCCGCGCGGTCTTGCGCTCGCGCCTGTGGGATCCGGCGGCGGCCATGCGCGACACCGCGCTGCCGAGCCCCGGCGCCATCCTTGCCGCCCTCAGCGACAACGCTATCGATGGCGGCAAGTACGACGCCGAGTTGCCGGCCCGCCAGCGCACCACGCTTTATTGAGTGATATCGATGACCACCTTGCCGAACGCGCCTGCCTGCACGCGGCGGAAAGCGTCGCCCGCCTGCTCGAACGCAAAGCGCGTGTCAATCACGGGACGCACGCCGGCGACGTCGATAAAGCGCACCAGGTCCTCCAGCATCGCCCGGCTGCCCACCATGATGCCGGCGAGCGTCTTGGCGCCGCCGATCAGCGCGCCCGGTTCGACGCCGTCCCCGGCCGCACCGGCCCTGGCGCCCACCACCACCACGGCGCCGCCCATCCGTGTCGCCTCAACCGAACGGCGCATGGTGCCCTGCCCACCGACCTCGATCACCAGATCGACGCCAACCCCATCGGTGAGGCGCCGGACCTCCTGCTGCCACTCGGGCGTGGCGCTGTAGTTAATCGTGGCGACAGCGCCCATTTTTTTCGCACGCACCAGCTTTTCATCGCTCGACGAGATAATGATCGGCCGTAAGCGCGCGGCCAGCGCCAATTGCAGCGCCCACAAGGAGACGCCGCCGGTGCCCAGCAGCAGCACCGTCGCCCCGGGCTTGAGCGCGCCGCGCGCGAACAACGCGTTCCAGGCGGTCAGGCCGGCGCAGGCGACGGTTGCCGCCTCGGGGTCCGACAAGCTGTCCGGCGCGATGACGAGTGCGTGTTCATCGGCGACTACCGCCTCGGCCAGCGTGCCGGCAAGCTGCGCGCCGAACGAGCGCGCCACCTTGCCGGGCGTGATGGGGCCGTCGACCCAGTCGGGCCAGAAACCGAGGATGACGCGATCGCCGTTCTTCACCCGCGTCACGGCCGAGCCGGTTTCGACGACCCGCCCGACGCCATCGCTGAGCGGCACCACGACCTCGCCGGCCGAATAATAAGTGCCTTCGGCGATCATTACATCCCGGTAGTTGAGCGCCGCCGCGGCCAACTTGACGCGCACTTCGTGCGGTCCCAGCGGGCCTTCCGCGCGCTCGACCATGCGCAGCGAGTCGACGCCCTTGCCTGATGTCAGTTCATAAGCCTTCATGGGTAATTCTCCTGTTTGGTGGATGACATACTGGCGGTTGCCAGCTGTCGCCACTGTATAACGCCACCCACAGGCGACGCTAATGATATTATTTCCCCTTATTGTCTCCTCAAAATCTACAATGACCACGATCGATTTGTTTAACGATGTGCCCGCCTTTGTGGCGGTGGTGGAAGCCGGCAGCTTCGCCGACGCGGCCAGGCGCTTGCACTTGTCGCGCTCGGCCGTGGGCAAGGCGGTGGCGCGGCTCGAGGAGCGCTTAAACGTCAGGCTGTTCCAGCGGACCACCCGCAGCAAGAGCCTGACCGACGACGGCCAGATTTTTTACGAGCACTGCCAACACGCGATTGCCGCGTTGCAGTCCGGGAAAGCCCGGCTGGAAACGGGGCGCAAAACCGTCAGTGGCCGCCTGCGGGTCACCATGCCGGTGCTGTTCGGGCGCATGTGGGTCGCGCCGATCTTGATGGGCCTGGCGGCTGCCAATCCCGAACTTTCGCTCGAACTCGATTTCCGGGACACCGTTGTCGATCTCATCGACGCCGGCATGGACCTGGCCATCCGAAATGGCCCCGTCGGCGTCGTCACCGGCCTGCAAACGCAGCGCATCGCCCTGAGCCGCTACGTGGTCTGTGCCTCGCCTGCCTATGTCGAACGGCACGGCGTGCCGGCCACGCCCGACGATCTCGCCCGGCATGAAGCGATCGTCTACAGCCGCGATGGCCATTTGCACATTTGGCAATTTCTTCGTGCCGACGGCACGCCGATGGAATTGGTGCCGCCGGCCAGATTAGGCCTGAACGATCTCGGCGCCATGCTCAACGCGGCGCTGGCCGGGCAAGGCGTCGCATGGCTACCCGAATGGCTGGTGGCCGAAGCGCTCGAGAGAAACGAGCTGGTCAATCTGATGCCCGGGATGGCAAGCAGGCTTGAGGAGATTCATCTGATCTGGCCGGAATCACCGCATCTGCCCACCCGGACGCGGGTCGCGATCGACCTCGTCGCGCAAAGCATCGCCACCGCGCGCTGGTCGATCGCCTCAACGGCGCAGGCCAGGTTGTAGTCCACGCGATTAGTGCCCAACCTTGGCGGCGGCCTGCTCGATCACCTTGGCGACGTCGGCGGGACGGGCGATAAAGGCCGCGTGGCTGCCGTTGATCTCCACGGTCGTGCTGCTGGCGCGCTTGGCCATGTACCGTTCCAGGTCCGGGTTGACGGTGCGATCGGCGGTCGACACGATCGCCCAGCTCGGCTTGGTTTTCCAGGCGGCCTGCGTGACCGCCGTCCCCGCCGTTTGCACAGCCGGCATCACCTGCGACATGGCCATGAAGCGCGCGGTGGCGGCCGGCAGATCGGCGGCGAAGTCCGCGTGGAACAGCGATGGCTCGAAATACAGATGACCATCGGCGCTGGCCTTGATCGCCTCGCTGGCCGGCGGCGTTTTCTTGACCAGATCGAGCAGGCTTTCGCCGACGTCCGGCGCGAAGGCGGCCACATACACCAGGCCCGCGACCTTGGGATTGTTGCCCGCCTCGGTGATGACCACGCCGCCATAGCTGTGGCCCACCAGGATGCTGTCGCCGTTCATGGCGTCGACCGCGCGCGCCGTCGCCTTGACGTCGTCGGCCAGCGACGTTTCCGGCTGCTGCACGACGGCGACGTTGTAGCCGTCCCTGGTGAGGATGTCGGCCACGCCCTGCCAGCCGGAACCATCGGCGAAGAAGCCATGGACTAAAACGATGTTCTTGACCGGCGGCTTGACCGGCGCGGCCATGGCGGCGGTGCCGGTGCCGGCGGCGAAAGCGATGGCGAGTGCAGCGGCGATGCGGGTAACGGTTTTCATGGTGCGTCTCCAAAAGGAAATAGAAATAAAAGGAAGGTCATAGCGTTCAAGGTGTTATGGCGACCGCCGCACTGGCGACGCGCGGCCGGGTGGCCGTCGCGCCGCCATGCCGCTTAAGCGATTTGCGTCAGCAACAGGGCTGCCGCTTCCGCCGACGAGGCCGGGTTCTGGCCGGTGATCAGCAGGCCGTCGCGGACCACGTACGAACCCCAGTCCGGGCCTTTGGAGTAGACGCCGCCCTTGGCGATCAGCTCATCCTCGACCAGGAACGGCACCACGTTGGTCAGGCCAACGCCCTCTTCCTCGGTGTTGGTGAAGCCGGTGACCTTTTTGCCCTCGACCAGCGGACGGCCAGCCGGCGTTTGAACATGACGCAGTACGCCGGGCGCATGGCAAACCAGCGCGACGGGCTTGTTGGCGGCCAGGAACGATTCGATCAAGGCGATCGAGTTGCGGTCTTCCGCCAGATCCCACAGCGGGCCGTGGCCGCCCGGATAGAAGACGGTATCGAAGTCGGCCTGGTTGACGCTGTCGAGGCGCACGGTGGCCGCCAGTTGGGCGGTCGCGGCGGCGTCGGCTTCGAAGCGGCGCGTCTGCTCGGTCTGGAACGATGGCTCGTTGCTCTTCGGATCCAGCGGCGGCTGGCCGCCCAGTGGCGATGCCAGCACGACTTCGACGCCGGCATCCTTGAAGGTGTAATACGGGGCGGCCAGTTCCTCGAGCCAGAAGCCGGTTTTGCGGCCGGTGTTGCCCAGGGTGTCGTGCGAAGTCAAAACCATCAGTACTTTTTTCATGTTAGTTCTCCAAAGTTAAGTTAATTTACTGTGCATACCATCTTCGCTAATAGACCAGTCGTCTATAAGCAGTTTGAAAAAAACAGACCCGGGGGCGTTTCTGTGTGCCGTTCGGTCCGTCCATGTGAAGAACTTTATCATCGATTAGACCGGTCGTCTACAACTATTTTAAAAAGTTTGATGATTGCAATAATCGGATGGTTGGATTCGATCTTTGCATGGCAGGACGGCACGCGGCGTCGTTAGAATTGCTGCTGATCCCTACCACCAACAACAAGGCCAAGATAACCATCATGGTAAGAACGCTCTACGACAAGCTGGTCGACAGCCACACGGCGGTGCTGCCGGGCATGGTGATCGCCGCCGGCGACAGCCACACCACCACCTACGGCGCCCTCGGCGTGCTCGGCTTCGGCATCGGCACCTCCGACATCGAGCATTATCTGGCCACCCAAACGCTGGCCTAGAAACGCCTCAAGACCATGCGCGTGACGGTGGAGGGCCGGTTGGGGCCGGGCGTGCGCTCCAAGGACGTAATCATGGCGCTGGTCGAGCGCATCGGCGCCTCGGGCGCCACCGGCTACGCCATCGAGTTCGAGGGCACGGCGATCCGCGCGCTCGGCGTCGAGGCGCGCATGACGATCTGTAACATGGCCGTCGAGTGCGGCGCGCGCGGCGCGCTGATCGCGCCCGACGAGAAGGTCGTCGAGTATCTGCACGGGCGCCCGCGCGCGCCGCAAGGCGCACTGTGGGACGCCGCCCAGGACGCCTGGAAAGGCCTGCACAGCGACCCCGGGGCCAAATTCGACGGCGAGGTCGTCCTGCCGGCCGCCGACATCGCGCCGATGGTCACCTGGGGCACCAGCCCGGACCAGGCGGTACGCATCGACGAACGCGTGCCCGACCCCGCCGAGGCTGCGGACCCGGCACGCCGGCGCGACATGCAGCGCGCGCTCGACTACATGGGGCTGCAGGCGGGCCAGGCGATGGCGTCGATCACGATCCATCGCTCGGCTGCGGCTCGAGCCGCGAGCACGCCGTCTGGGGCTTGATGCAATACGGCGTGCGCGCCGTCATCGGCACCACCTTCGCCGGCATCTTCTTCGACAATTGCGCGCGCAACGGGCTGCTGGCGGTCTCCCTGCCGGCCGACGTCGTCGCCATGCTGGCGGCCCTGGCCGAAGACGCCGCGACAAATCTGTTGACGGTCGACCTCGAACGGCAGACCATCAGCGCGGGCAACGTTAAAATCGGCTTCGAGATCGACGCCGTGCGCAGGGAGGCGCTGATGCGCGGACTGGACGCCGTCGGCCAAACGTTGACCCTGCGCGACGAGATCGTCGCGTTCCAAAACAGACATTTCAAGGCACATCCATGGTTTCTTTGACGTCGGCGCCCTTCACGCCACGCGGCCCCTCACCCTTCCTCGACGGCCACGCGCTCTACGACTTCGCCGCCCCGTCGGGCGTGACGATCCGCTTCGCCATCGCCGGCGCCGGCCCGGCGCTGCTGCTGGTGCACGGCCATCCGCAAACCCACGTCACCTGGCGCAAGGTGGCGCCGGCGCTGGCGCGGCGCCACACGGTGGTCGCGCCCGACCTGCGCGGCTACGGCGACAGCGGCAAGCCCGATGGCGGCGCGCGACATGTCAACTACTCCAAGCGGGCCATGGCGGCCGACCTGGTCGCGCTGATGACGGCGCTCGGCCTGGAACGGTTCGCGCTCGCCGGCCACGACCGGGGCGGCAGGGTCGGCCACCGGCTGGCGCTGGACTTCCCACAGGCCGTCACCCGCTTGGCGCTGTTCGACATCGCTCCCACCGCCACCATGTACGCGCGCACCGACAAGGCCTTCGCCACCCGCTATTTCTGGTGGTTCTTCCTGATCCAGCCGTATCCACTGCCGGAACGGCTGATCGACGCCGATCCGGAGTTTTTCCTGCGCACGCACATCGACGGCCAGAACAAGACGGCCGGCGCCACCGAGCCGGAGGCCTTCGCCGAATACCTGCGCTGCTACCGCGATCCGCGCACCCGCCACGCGATCTGCGAGGACTACCGGGCGGCGGCCGACATTGACCTGGAGCATGACGCCGCCGACGCCGACGCAAGGCTGGCCGTGCCGGTGCTGGCCCTGTGGGGGGGCAAAGGCACCGTCGGCGCCCTGTACGACGTGCTGGCGACGTGGCGCGAGAAAGCGCTCGACGTGCGCGGCCGCGCGCTCGACTGCGGCCACACGCTGCAGGAGGAGCGGCCGCTGGAAGTGCTGGAGGAGCTGGAGCGGTTCCTGGCGGACCCGGACTAAAAGCGCCCCAGTGCGCTGCGCACTGGGGCGGTGGCGATCACGGCGCCGGCGGCGCCCAGCAACCGTGCGCGACGACCTGCTCCCAGAAGCGCTCGGCGGCGCGCACCTGCCGCGCGCGCGGCCGGAACAAGTGGATTTCGATGCGCACCTCGTCGGCGGCACCGCCCAGCCTGACCAGCCGGCCGCTCGCGAGGTCGTCGGCCACCAGGCTCAGCGGCGACCACGACACGCCGCGTCCCTCGCGCGCCATCATCACCAGCACGGTCGCCAGGTGCGACGAAAACACCGGCTCGCCCAGCGGCGCGCGGCGCCCCTCGTCCCATGCCGCGCGCAGGATGCGGCCCATGCCCGACGACGGCGTGTACGCCAGGTGCGGCCCGTCGCGCAACGCGTCGGCGCCGGCCAGCGACGGCGCGGCCACCGGCACCAGCGCGTCCGCGCCCAGCACCACCGAGCGGAAGCGATCCGGCGACAGCTTGCCCGGCGCCGCCGGATGCGCGTGGCACAGCAGGAATTGCGCCGCGCCATCGACCATCAGGCGCTCGCAGCCCAGCATGGTATCGGCGGTCAGCTGGATCGGCGACGCCAGCGGCGCCCTGTCCTCGAGCGCGCGCAACCACGACGGAAAGAAGGTCATCGACAACGCCTGCGTCGAGGCGAAGCGCAGCGTCTCGACGCACGCCTGGGCGGCGCCGAGCGCGTCGCGCCGGCCGGTGTCCAGCTGGCGCAGGATTTCCTCGGCGAAGGGTGTAAAGCGCTCGCCGGCGGCGGTCAGCCGCACCGCGCGGCCGGCGCGCTCGAACAGCGGCGTGCCGACCCACTCCTCCAGGCAGCCGATGCGCCGGCTGAAGGCCGGCTGGCTGATGGCGCGCCGCTCGGCGGCGCGGGAAAATCCGCCCTCGCGCACGACGGCGATAAAATCTTCCAGCCAGGTGGCATCCATTCCGAACAAGTTCCTTGTGATCCGCGCAGTTCAGGCCAAGGCGGCCCGGCGCAGCACGTCCTCGACCCACTGATTCAGGCTCTTGCCGTGGGCGGCGGCTGCGAGCGCCGCGGCCTCGTGCAGCGAAGGATCGACGCGCAGGGAGAACTTGCCGGAAAATTGTTTGCGCGGTTCGACGCCGTCCGCAGCGCAAGCCTCGAGAAAAATATTTAGGGAAATCATACCCTCCCTTTGCAGTCCCTCGACATCCTTAGCGTAAAAGTCCGCTCCTCCGTTAAGCCCAAGAAATTCGCCGCGGAACATTTGAATTTCAGGATCGAAAGCAATCACAGCTTGGTAGCCGCCGATGGTCATCGTATTCTGCATACTCATGGCTTAACTCCGTTCTCTTGGAACGATGGTAGCAGAAAATGGTATCAATCCGAGCTCGGAGAACTGCAAAAACACGGATTCCATCAAAAATACAAGGGTCTTCGACGCGACGTCACTCGTCCTTGGCCGCGCCGGCCACCTTCGCCAGTTTTTTCACGCGCCGCGCCTTGTCGTTGACGATCTGGTGGCGCTTGTGATCCGTCATTTTCTTCCAGTCGCGCGCCTCCTCGAGCGTGCGCAGGCACTCCGAGCAGTAGCCGGTTCGACCGTCGAATTCGCACACGCCGGTGCAGGGAGACTTAAGTGCCATGTATAACCTTGAGCATTACATCTTCAGGTTGAGCGAAATATACGCGGCGCGCCCGGGTCCCGGAGAAAACATCGGCTGCGCGTCGGCGGCCGGCCAGAAGAAATTGTCGTACCACGCATACGCATACTGGCGATCGGCCAGGTTTTTGACTTGGACATCGATGCTTACGCGCTTCGACACCGCGTAGCGCACGCTGGCGTCGAACAGGACGAAGCCGCCGAACTTGCCGCGCGTGTTCGGGCTGTCGATGAAGTAGTCGCCCTGCGCCCTGCCCTGCAGGCCCACACGCCATTTGTCCGAGGGGCGATACTCGGCGCCGGCGTTGCTGATATGGCGCGGCGTGGAAAACACTTCCTTGCCGGCCAGCGAGACGCCATCGGCCGTGAACGCGCTGGTCACTTCGGCCTTTTGCAGCGAGTGCGAAAGCCAGAAATCGAGCTTGTCGGTCGCGTGCGTGGATAGCTGGATGTCGACGCCCTGCCTGCGGGTTTCGCCCAGGCCGACCGTGGTGCCGGTGGCCGGCATATTGGCGACTTCGCCGGTGGCGTCCTGGCGCCAGACGGCCAGGCGCATTTCCGACCCTTGCAGCGGCTTGAACTTGACGCCGAGTTCCTTGCCGGTGTTGATCGACGGCGCGAAGGTGGCCTGGTTCGCGACCAGATAAGCCGGCCCGCCCGAACCGGTCAGGACCTGGAACGTGCGTCCCCAATTGCCGTACAGGCTGACATTGGCGGCCGGGTTGTACACCATGCTCAACTTCGGTTGTTCGATCCAGCCGTAGTCCTGCAGGTCGGACTTGACGCCCACCGTCCTGACTTTCGAGCTGCCGGAGAATTTATCGGTGCGGAAGCCGGGCACGATCTTGAGCGACTCGAACGGCTTGATAATCGCCTGGACGTAGGCGCCAAAGTTATCGAGCGTATAGATGTCGTTGTTCTGGATCTGGGCCGGCGTGCCGAAGTTGGTGGGCACGCCGAAGCTGTAGCGCTGGCGGCGGTAGCGGTTGTCCTGGTGTTCCGCGTTGACGCCGCCGTCGATGACGAGCTTGTCGTCGGCGCGCCAGGTCAAGGTGCTCAGGAAGCCGTATTGATCCTCGTCCCACAGGCGGCGCTGCCGGGGCGCGGTGCCGGCGGGATTGCTGGTGAAGGTCACGCGGCGATCGTCCGCATAGCTGTTGTAGTAAAGCTTGCTGCTGAGGAAAGCATCCGGCGTCATCTGCCAGTCGAGGTGTGCGCTGGCATGGCGCATCTCGCGCTCGGTGGTGTCGTTGGCGTTCTTTGCGGGCGACTGGCGGCGGTCTTCGGCTATTTGTTTGGCGGTCAGGAACCCCGGCTCTTCGGCGTCGTGCTTGTAGGCACGCACGATCAGTCCGGCCTTGACCTCCTTGCCGGGCGACGTCAGGAACCACTTGGCGCCGAGCGAGTACTTGTCGCTATCGCTGTGATCGCGATAGCCGCCCGAATCCTGCTTGGCCAGCATATAGTTTTGCGCGAAGCCGTCGCTCTCGCGGCCGATCGCCACCTGCGCCTCGCGGGTGTCGAAGCTGCCGTAGGTGAACCGGCTATCGACGTAATTGCCGCCCTGGCGGGTGGCGAAGTTGATGTTGCCGCCAATATTGTGCAGGCCGTAACGCGGGTCGTTGGTGCCCCGCACCACCTCGATATAGTCGACCTCGAGCGGGAAGATCATGTCGATGAAGCGCTGGTTGCCGCTGTTGACGTTGCTCGGCACGCCGTCGATCAACACCTTGATGCCGTTGATGTAGCCCTCGCCGTTGAAGGCCCGGAACGTGGCCTTGCCGGACTCGGCGCCCATGCGGGTTTCGGTGAGCTGGACGCCCGGCAGCTGGCCGACCAGCTCCCAGCTGTTGCCCACGTTCTTGTCCTCGACCTTGTCGGCGCCGAGGATGTCGACCGACGTCAGCACGCGGTTGCTCAGCAGCGGCCCGGCGAGGCGCTGCCCGCTGATGTGGACCTGGCCAATCGTGATGGCGGTGTCGTCGGACTGGGCGCTGGCGCTCATAAAGGGCATGGCCGAGGCGATGGCCAGCGGCAGGAGTTTTCGTTTCATAGGAATCTTCAGTGGAGAAATCACAAAGGCGGCGCCGCGTGGAAGTATACACGCACGCTGCACTATTGCAAGTCTTTTGCAATAAGCGAGACTTCCCCCTGTTGATGATCCCGCCGGCTTATGATCCGCCGCGCGACTTCCTGTCCAGCACCTGGCCCGCCGACCAGCCGCCGCCGATCGCTTTGACGAGCTGCACGCCGGCCTGGCGGTAGCGTGTCGTCAAATCCAGTTCGCTGCGGGCCGACTGCAGATAGGCGGTTTGCGCCGTCACCACATCGAGGTAGCTGGCCGCGCCCTGATCGTAGCGTTTCTTGGCCAGGTCCAGCGCGCGTTTGGCGGCGGCCGCCGCCAGATGGTCGGACTTGGCCGCCTCGTCGTAGTTGGTCAGCAATGACAGCTGGTCTTGCACCTGCTGGAACGCGGTCAGCACCACCGAGCGATAGCGCTGCCCCGCTTCGTCGAGCACCGCCTCGGCGTTGGCGATCTGCGCCTTGCGTTTGCCGCCGTCGAGCAGGCTGACCGCCAAAGTGGGACCGACCGCCCAGAACAGGTTCGAGGCCTGCGCGAAGCGGCCGAAATCGCTGGACTGGAAACCGCCCGCCGCGTTCAGGGTCAGCGACGGGAACAGCGCCGCGCGCGCCACGCCCACCTGGTCGCTGGCGGCGGCCACGCGCGCTGCGGCGGCGGCGATGTCCGGCCGGCGTTGCAGCAACTGCGACGGCAGGCCCAGCGGCAGCGCCGGGGTGGCGAAGCCGTCGCCGGCCGGCGCCACCGCGAAGTCGGCGGCGTTGGCGCCGACCAGCGCGGCGATCGCGTGCTCCTGTACATTGCGCTGCGCCTGGCGCTGGCGCAGCAATGAACGGGCCGATTCGAGCTGGGTCTCGGCGCGCGCCAGATCCAGGCCCGAGGCGCTGCCGCCGTCGTGGCGCCGCGTGATGAGATCGGCCTGGCGCTGGTAGGCCACTTCGGTCTCGCGCAGCAGCTTGAGGTCGGCGTCGGCGCCGCGCAGGGCCAGCAGCGTGTCGGCCAGTTGCACCTGCAGCGACAGGCGCGCGGCGGCCAGGTCGGCGTCTGCGGCGCGCTCCTGCGCCACGCCGGCGCTGACCTGCTTGCCAATGCGGCCCCACAGGTCGATTTCGTAGCCGAGGTCGAATTCCAGCGTGCCGCTGTCGTACTGGCTGGGCGAGGTGGCGCCGCGCAACGGTTTCATATCGGACTGGCGCAAGCGCTGGCCGTTGAGCGACGCGCCCAAGGTAGGCGATTGCGCCGCGCGCAGCACGCCGGTGGCGGCCTGCGCCTGGCGGTAGCGCGCCAGCGCGCTGGCCAGGTCCGGGCTGTTGGCGATCAGCTGCCGTTCGAGCTGGTCCAGCTGCGGATCGGCGTACATGGTCCACCAGTCGGCCGGCAAGGCAGGCGCCGGGTCACCGGCGGCGGACCAGCCGGGCGGCACGTCGCGGAAGGTGGCTGCCATCGGCACCGCCGGCGGCGCCTGCAACGGCGCCTCGGCGCACGCCGCCAAGGCCAGCGTCAGGGTGGTGGCGTAAAGGATCTTCACGGTTTGGCCTTGGCGTTGTTGGTAGGGCCGGCGGTGGCCGCCACGCGCACCAGGTCGCCGGTGGCGACGCCGTCGGGCGGGTTGGCGATCACCTGCTCACCCTTGTCGAGGCCGGCCGCGACTTCGACCGCGTTGCCGAGGTCGCGGCCGACGGTGATCCGTTTGACCAGCACGCGATTGTCCTTGCCCAGCACGGCCACCTGGGTGCCGCCCTTGTTGAAGATCAGCGCGCTCGGCGGAATGCTCAGCGCTCCGCTCGACAGCGGCGCGTCGAAATGGATCGACGCATAGCCGCCCGGCAGCAGTTCACGGCTGTCGTTGCGCACCGCCAGCTGCACCAGCATGGCGCCGGAGTTGGCGTTGATGGCCTGCGACAGCGACTGCACGGTGGCCGTGTAGACCTTGCCGGCGCGCTCGGGCACCGTCAGCTCGGCCTGGTCGCCGACCTTGATGGCGGCCACCTGGCGCTGCGGCACGTTAACGTACACGCGCAGGCGGCTGATGTCGGATACCACGAACAGCTCGCTGCCGGGCGTGCCGCCGACGTTGATCAGCGCGCCAACGTCGGTGTTGCGCGCGGTGACCACGCCGTCGAACGGCGCCACCAGGCGGGTATAGCGCTGCAGCGCCTGCACGCGGTCGACGTTGGCCTGCATGGCGTTGACGGCCGAGCGCTTGGCCGCCAGGTCGCCGGCCTTTTCATCGGATTCCTGGCGCGAGACGGCGTCCGCCTCCAGCAATCCCTGCCAGCGCTTGGCGGTGCTGGTGGCCAGGGTCAGGTTGCTGCGCGCGCTGGCCAGTTCGGCCTTCGCCTGCAGCAGCTGCTGGTCGAGGTCCGGGGTTTCGATGTCGGCCAGCGTCTGGCCGGCCTTGACCGGCGCGCCGATGTCGACCTTCCAGTTTTTCAGATAGCCGCTGACGCGCGCATAGATCGGCGCCCTCGCCCACGGCTCGATGCGGGCCGACAGGTCGATCGAGGCGCCGGCCATTTGCCCGGCCGGCAGGATGCTGACGGCCGGCACCAGCGGCGCGCTGGCTTCCTTGACTTGTTGCGCTTCCGAACGGCGGCTGATGACGCCGGCCGCGACCAGCGCGGCGGCCAGCACGATCAGCCCGAAGAACATTGGCTTGTGCCCCATACGGGTGGTTTTAGTTGGCATGGACGGGTGCTCCGGAAACAGGTTGGTCATGGTGCGGCGGCGGGGTCGGCGAGGCCTTGGTCCCGGGCGCGTGTTTTTTGTGCACGATGCTGAACACGACCGGCACGAACAGCAAGGTGGCGGTGGTGGCGAAGATCAGGCCGCCGATGACGGCACGCCCCAGCGGCGCGTTCTGCTCGCCGCCGTCGCCCAGCCCAAGCGCCATCGGCAGCATGCCGATGATCATCGACAGCGCGGTCATCAGCACCGGACGGAAGCGCACCGAGCCCGCCTCCAGCGCGGCGGCGGTGGCGTCGCCCAGTTCGTCGAGTCGTTCGCGCGCGAAAGAGATCACCAACACCGAGTTGGCGGTGGCCACGCCCATGCACATGATGGCGCCGGTCAGCGCCGGCACCGACAGCGTGGTGTTGGTGGCGAACAGCATCCAGACGATGCCGGCCAGCGCCGCCGGCAGCGCCGAGACGATCACCGCCGGGTCGAGCCACGACTGGAAGTTGACGACGATCAGGAAGTAAATCAGCACCACCGCGCCGAGCAGACCGAACAGCAAGCCGGAGAAGGCCCGGTCCATGGTCTTGACCTGGCCCAGCATCTGCGCCGACGCGCCCTTCGGCAGCTCGGCCTTGGTCTCGGCTAGCAGCTGGTTGATGTCCTTGGCGACGGCGCCGAGGTCGCGGTCCTGCGTGGTGGCGTAGATCTGCACCATCGGCGCGATGTCGTACTGGCTCACCAGCGCCGACGCCGTGCCGCGCTCGAAGCGGGCCACGCCGCCCAGGGTGGCGCCGCCGGTGGTGGCGCCGTTGCCGACCGGCAGGTTGGCCAGCGCCGACAGCGAATCGAGCTGCGGTTGCGGCGTCTGCATGACGATCGGGTAGCTCACGCCGTTGGCCGGATTGAGCCAGAAGGTCGGCGCCACCTGCGAAGAGCCGGCGAGGTTGACCACCATGCTGTTGGTGACGTCGCGCGTGGTCAGGCCCAGTTGCTGCGCCTGCCCCCGGTCGACCTCGACATTGAACACCGGCGCCTTGTTCGATTGCTGGATGCGGGCGTCGGCCACGCCGGGAATGGCGCGGATGCGCTTGAGCAGCTTCTCGGCGTAGACGTAGTTGTCGGCGATCTTACCGCCGCGTATCTGCACATCGATCGGCGCCGGCGAACCGAAATTCAGGATCTGGCCGACGATATCGGCCGGCGGGAACGAGAACGTGGTGTCAGGGAATTCCTCCGGCAGTACCTTGCGCAGCTTGCGCACGTATCCGGCGGTGGGTGCGTGCCCTTCGCCCAGCGCGATCTGGAAGTCGCCGTCCTGCGCGCCCATCATGCCGGTGTTGTTGTAGACCATGTTGATCGAGCTGGCCGGCATGCCGATGTTGTCGGTCATGGTGACGATCTCGCTGGCCGGAATCACGCGGCGAATCGCCTGGTCGATGCGGGCGAAGCGCGCGGCGGTTTCCTCGATGCGGGTGCCGACCGGCACCCGCGCGTGGATCAGCACCTGGCCGGAATCGACCGACGGGAAGAAGTTACTGCCCAGGAAAGGCACCAGCACGAACGACGCGGCCACCACCAGCAGGAAGCCGATGACGAACGGCGGCCGGTTGCCGATGGCCGACTGCAGGATGTCCATATAGCCGGCGCGCACCTTCTCGAAGCGCGCCTCGAAGCCGCGCTGGAAGCGCACCAGCGGATTGCCCGACGGCGGCGGCGCGCCGTGGCCGCCGTGGGCGTGGGCATGGCCCTCGCCGGTGTCGTGCGGCGTGAGCAGGTAGTTGGCCATGGTCGGCACCAGGGTACGCGACAGGATGAACGAGCAGACCATGGCGAAGATCACCGCCTCGGCCATCGGCACGAACAGGAAGCGCGACACGCCGTCGAGGAAGAACATCGGCACGAACACGATGCAGATGCACAGCAGCGAAACGAAGGCCGGCGTGACGATTTGCGCGGCGCCGTCGAGGATGGCGTTTTCCACCGACTTGCCCTGCTCCAGGTGCCAGTTGATGTTTTCGATGGTGACGGTGGCGTCGTCGACCAGGATGCCGACGGCCAGCGCCAGCCCGCCCAGGGTCATCAGGTTGAGCGACTCGCCGATGGCCGACAGCGCCACGATGGAGCCGAGGATCGACAGCGGAATCGACACGGCGATGATGATGGTCGAGCGCCAGCTGCCGAGGAACAGCAGGATCATCAGCGACGTCAGCGCGGCGGCGATCACGCCCTCCGACGCCACGCCCTTGATGGCGGCGCGCACGAACACCGACTGGTCGTTGATCGGCGTGACCGTCAGCGCGTCCGGCCAGCCGGCCTTGAGCGTATCGATTTTCGCGCGCACGCCGTCGACGATGGCCAGGGTCGAGGCCGAACCGTTCTTGAGCACCGACATCAGCACCGAGCGGCTGCCGTCGACGTGCACCACGTTGGTCTGCGGCGCATTGCCGTCGTGGACGTTGGCGATGTCGCCCAGGTAGATGGTGGCGCCGTTGACCACCTTGACGGGCAGGCGCGCCAGGTCGGCGATGGCCGACGGCGCGCTGTTGAGCTGGATCGTGTATTCGAGCGTATCGATTTTCTGCGTGCCGACCGGGGTCAGCACGTTCTGCGCCGCCAGCGCGTTGGCGATGTCCTGCGCCGACAGCCCGCGCGCCTGCAGCGGCGCCGGGTCGACGTCGATCTGCACTTGCCGCTGCTTGCCGCCATACGGCAGCGGAATCGCCGCGCCCGGCACGCTGACGAGCGGCGTGCGCACGGTGTTGGTGCCCAGGTCGGACAGCTGCTGTTCCGACAGGCCCTTGCCCGACAGCGCCACTTGCAGGATCGGCACGGTGGCGGCGTTGTAGTTGATGATCAAAGGCGGCGTGATCCCGGCCGGCATCTGCTTGAGCAGCGCCTGCGAGATCGCCGTCACCTGGGCGTTGGCCACCGCCACGTTGACGCCGGGCTGGAAAAAGATCTTGACGATGCTCACGCCGGTGTAGGTGTTGGCCTCGATGTGCTCGATGTCGTTGACGGTGGTGGTCAGCGCGCGCTGGAACAGGGTCGACACGCGGCCGGCCATCTGGTCGGGCGGCTGGCCGGTGTACTGCCACGCCACCGCGATCACGGGGATCTTGATGTCGGGGAAAATGTCGGTCGGCGTGCGCAGCGCCGCCAGCGGACCGGCGATCAGCAGCAGCAAGGCCATGACCACAAACGTATAGGGACGCCGAAGCGCCACGCGGACAATATCGATTAACACAACACCCCCAGGGACGACCGGCCGGCCACGAAGGCCGGGCAATGCTACATTAGTGAATCAATTTTAGCCGTTTTATCGTTATTTACGGTCCAAGAATTGTTTCTACTATGTATCAAGGTAACCGTGCGGATGGGCGCAGAGGTCAAGGCTTTGGTGCGCAATGGCGGGTGTATATTTCCTTAGGCGTCTGGCCGCGCGCTTCCAGCTGGGCTAGAATCGGCATCGAAGACGGCTTGCGGCCCAGGCCAGTCAAAGCGGCAAAGGGGCCATCGATGTTTTGCACATCCACCCCGAGGAGCCCACATGGATTCCCGTTCGAAGGAAACGAAGGCTTTTCTCATCGCGCACGCGGCCTTCCTTGCCATCGTGCTGGTCGGCTTCGGCCGAACCTTTTATCTACGCGTGCTGTTCACCGAGCGCCCGATTCGCACCCTGTTGCTGCTGCACGGCATCGCCTTGACACTGTGGTTCGTCCTGACGGTGGTCCAGGGCGCGCTGGTGCTGAAACAACAGCGCCGGTGGCACAGGACAATTGCGTGGCTGGCCGTCCCCGTGGTCCTGGCGACGGTGGCGAGCGGCATCGCGGTCAACATGCGCGTGGCGCTCGAGATAGAGTCGGCAAGCAGTCCGGAAAACATGTTCGTGTGGGCCAATTTCATGAGCTTGGCATCGTTCGTGATGCTGGTGGCCGCCGGCGTCGCCCTGCGGCGCAGGCATGTGGCCCACCATCGGCTCATATTGTTCGCCTCCGTTGCCATCATCGGTCCGGCGTTCGCGCGCTTCGCCTTCTGGCCGGTCATCGGCCTTGGCCTCGCATTCGCGCCGGCGTTTGCGATCGCCGGCATGCTTTTGCTGATACTGCTGGCGATCGGCTACGATCTTCGGACGACAAGGCGTGTGCAGCCTGCAACGCTGGCGGGCGTCGCCGGCGTGCTGATTCCGCTGGTGGGCGGCACGGCCATTGCGATAACCGGGATTGGATTCCGGTTGCTGCACTGAGCGGGCTGGCACCGGTCGCTGAAGAACCGGACCGCCCTCGAGCACAGCGGCCCGGCAACCCGGCCGGCGATCATGCTGCCGGCGCGATTTCCCGTGCGAAGTTGCGGTAGGAATGGAGCGGACGGCCCAGCAGCTTCGTCAGGCGCTCGACGTCGCCAGCCTCGGGAATCATGCCATCGCTGACATACCGCTCCGCCATCAGGCGCATTTCGTAGGCCATCCATTTCGGCATGAAGGTCGCCAGGTTCTGCTCGAAGCCGGTCGGGTCGTCGCCGCCGTAGACCACCGGACGGCCCAGCACCTCGGACCAGATCGCCGCCACGCCCTCGCCGGTGAGCGTGTCCGGCCCGACCAGGTTGATGGTGTCGATCGGCAGCTTGCCAGGCGCCCGGTCGCGGCGGATCAACTCGATCGCGGCGACTTCGGCGATGTCGCGGGCATCGACCATGGCAACGCCTTTGCCGCCGACCGGCATCGGGTACACGCCGTGCTGGAAGATGACATCCTTGACCATGTGCTCATTGTCGATGAAATACGACGGCCGCAGGATGGTGGCGCTAAAGCCCATCTGTTCGATCATCCGCTCCGCGCCCAGCTTGACCGCGAAGTGCGGCACGTTGACGAAGCGGTCGCTGTGCAGCACCGACAGGTAGACCAGCCGCTCGACGCCCGATTCGCGGGCAATGTTCAAGGTGATCAGCGCCTGGGTGAATTCGTCGCCGGCCACCGCGTTGAGCAGGAACAGCGTGCCCACGCCCTTGAAGGCGCTGCGCAGCGAGTCGATGTCGAGCAGGTCGCCCTTCACGATCTCCACGCTGGAGGGGAAATCGGCCTTCGACGGATCGCGGACGAGGACGCGCACGTTGGCACCACGGGAAACGAGTTGCTGGACAACTTGGCGGCCGACACGGCCGGTCGCACCGGTAACGAGGATAGTCATGGTAATGCTCCTTGGTTGGGTTGAAAGGCTTTGTTTGGAAGACAGTTCCATAGTAGTCGTACCGAACATGGCCCGATAGATGCCATAATGGGACACCTCGTCTCACTGGTGGAACACATGGACCTGCTTGCACTCACCGATTTCAACCTTGTCGCCCGCCATGGAGGATTTGGACGGGCCGCCCGGGCCACCGGCCGCCCGAAAGCCACGCTGTCGCGGCGGGTCGCGGAACTGGAGGCCGGTCTCGGCCTGCGCCTGCTCGAACGCGGCGCGAATTCGCTGAAACTGACTGAGGAGGGTCGCGCGCTGCATGAGCGCACCTGGGCTTTACTGGCGGAGGTCGATGAAACGGTGGCGGCGATCGTATCGGGCGGCGAGACGCCGCAAGGCAGGTTGCGGATCAGCGCGCCGCTGCTTTTTTCACACGCCGCCATGGGCAAGCTGGCCGCCGGCTTCGCGATGAAATATCCCCGGGTACGGCTGGAGGTGACGACGGAGGACCGTCCCGTCGACATGGTCGAGGAAGGCTATGACCTGGTGATCCGGGTCAACCCGGACCCCGATGAAAGTCTGGTTGGCCGGATCTTCCTGCGCGATCGACTGGTGGTGGTGGCGCATCCGGATCTGCATCGCCCCCAAGACAAGTCAGCCGTCCCCGCCGTGGTGCGCGGCACGGCCGACAAGAGCGAAGTCTGGAGTCTGGCGGCGCCGACGGGGAAATCCACCGTCGCCATCGAAACGGTGCTGCGCTTGTCATCGCACTTCATGGTGCGCGACGCCGTTCGGCTGGGCGCCGGCGCCGCGCGCCTGCCATTGTCATTGGTGATCGGTGACCTGGCCTCAGGCTCTCTGGTGGCCTGGGGCGATGTCGATGGACCGGATGTCGCCCTGTGGGTGCTCTACCCTTCAAGGCGATTGATGAGTGCCCGCGTGTCCGCTTTCCTCGGCTATTTAAGGGAAGCTTTTCCTGCCGGCACGCCGGAAGAGCTGGCCGCCTTCATATCGGTGCGCTAAAGACGCGCTACATGGCCGTGGCGTCACGCCACTGGTTGATCGTGTCGAGCAGCGCCTTCATTTTCGGCTGCGACTGCGACCGGGCCGGAAAATACAGGTACAGGCCCTGATCGGGCGGAATGAAGCTTTGCAGAGTGGCCTCCAGCTCCCCGGCCGCCACATGGGCGCCAACTTCCATGTCGGAGACAAACGCCAGCCCCATTCCCTGACGGGCCATGGCGACGAGCATCGCACGGCTGTTGACGACCACGCGGCCCGTGACATCGACCGTGAAGTGGCGCCGGCCTTCGCGGAACTCCCAGTGGTGCATGCGCCCGGAGGCGGCGAAACGATAGCGGATGGCTTCGTGACCGGTCAACTCGGCTGGCGTCGACGGACGCCCATGCCGCGCGAAATAGCCCGGCGTGGCGACGACCGACCACGTCACCGGCGGTGTCATGCGCACCGCCAGCATGTCTTTTTCTACCGCGCTGTCCAGGCGTATTCCGGCGTCGTACCCCTCTGCGATCAGGTCCACGAATCCGTCATTGCTGTCGATGTCGAGCGTGACGTCGGGATACGCAAGACGAAAGCGCGGTACCAGGCCGGCCAGGACGCGCTCGTTGACGACATGCGAGGCCGTGATCCGCAGGATGCCGCTCGGTCGCTCGCGATGATCGTGCAAACTTGTCAGTGCGTCGGCGATGTCGAGACTCGACGGACGCAGTCGCTCATAGAGCGCGGCGCCGGTCTCGGTCAGCCCGACGCGCCGCGTGGTCCGCTGGAACAACACGACGGC
Organism: Duganella sp. AC237; assembly: GCF_979254035.1. Lineage (NCBI taxonomy): Bacteria > Pseudomonadati > Pseudomonadota > Betaproteobacteria > Burkholderiales > Oxalobacteraceae > Duganella > Duganella sp. AC237. The sequence continues at coordinate 4,019,238 of NZ_CEEDEW010000003.1, forward strand.
GTGGCGCTGCTCGAGCTGGCGCACGCTTTTGCTGACCGCCGCCGTGCTGACGCCCAAGACCTGTGCCGCAGTGGTGAAGCTCTTGTGTTCGGCCACCGCGAGGAACACGCTGATGCCATCGAAAAGGTCGTGCACGCCCATGATTATTAACCTCTGGTTGATACCTTTTAAACGATTACCTAGTTTATCTCAACAACCCGCAACGTTATGCTGTCTTTTCACACAAACGGAGGGGGTTAAGATGAAACAACGTCATTGGTTTATCACCGGTACATCCAGCGGGCTGGGACGCGAAATGACCGAGCAATTGCTGCACGGCGGCGCGCATGTATTTGCCACCGTGCGGCGCCGCGACGCGCTGGCCGATCTTGAGGAGCAGTACGGCGCCCGGTTGCGGGTGGCGGTGCTGGACGTCACCGACATGGTGGCGATCCGCGAGGTGATGGCGCAGGCGTTTGCGGCCTGGGAACGGATCGACGTCGTCGTCAGCAATGCCGGCTACGGGTTGGTCGGCGCGGCCGAGGAACTCACCGACGACCAGATCGCACGCCAGATCCAGACCAACCTGACCGGCTCGATCGGGGTCATCCGGGCCGCCATCCCCGCTTTGCGGGCGCAGGGAGGCGGACGGATCATCCAGGTCTCGTCGGAAGGCGGGCAACTGAGCTATCCGGCATTTAGCCTCTACCACGCGACCAAATGGGGCATCGAAGGCTTTGTCGATGCGGTGAGCCAGGAGGTCGCACCGTTCGGCATCGAATTCACGCTCGCCGAACCCGGCCCGGCCCGCACCGCCTTCGCGGCCGGCATCGAGCGCGCGCTGCCCATGGATATCTACGACGACACGCCCGTGGGTGCTCTACGGCGCGCATTCGACAGCGGCGCCTTCGCCATCGACGGCGACCCGCGAAAAATGGCACGCGCCATGATCGATTCGGCGTCGCACTCCCCTGCTCCGCTACGCCTGACGCTGGGTGCCAGCAGCTACCGGGGCGTGCGCGCCGCGCTCGAAGCGCGACTGGCGCAGCTTGAGGCGAACAAGGCGGTGACCTTATCGACCGATGTCGATGCCGCCTGATCCCTTGGCCATCTGGCCGAACACCGCGTCGCGCCGCACCCAGGCGTGATACAGCGCCGCGCCGAGGTGGGCCAGGATGGTCAGGAACAGCAGGTACGCCAGCGCGCCGTGCAGCGGTCGCAAGACACCATACAACTCCGGGCTGTGCGGCAGGATGGCCGGCAGGTGGACGCCGCCGAACATCGGTATCGGATAGCCGCCAGCCGACAACATGGCCCAGCCGATCAGCGGCATCGCCAGCATCAGCCCATACAACAGCCAGTGCGACGCGTGCGCGGCGAATTTCTGGATGGCCGGCAAGTCCGCCGGCAGCGCCGGCGTCGGCCGCGCCAGACGGTTGACCAGGCGCACGAGGGCCAGCAGCAAAATAGCGATGCCAAGCGGACGGTGCAGGTCTAGCAGCTGGTCGCGGTAGCGCAGCGAGACGACCATGCCGGCGCCGACGAACAGCATGGCGAGGATGGCGAGGGCCATGGACCAGTGCAGCACCCGGGCAAGGAGGTTGAAGTGGCGTGGGCGGTTCATCGTGCGCTCCCGTTCTGGCCGATAGGTTGGGCGGTCTTGCCCTGGCTGATTTCACGCTCGCGACGGTTGAACGACACCGAGTACGCCGCCGAGCGCGCATGCAGCACCGGATCGTCGCTGGCGGCGATGCCGGTCGGCAGTATCAAAGGATCGAAATTGAGGTCGCGACAAGGTCCGGTCGCTTGCGGCTCGGCATGGACCAGCGTCAACGTGCCGATGGTGGCCTCCGGCCGCGTGTCGGGCCAGGCCTTGGATGGATCGGTGATCGGATCGCCGGGGGCGGCGATTTGCACCACCAGGTCCCAGAGCAAAGGGCCGGTGGCGAGGCGCCGGTTCAGGTCGTCGATCAGGAAATTGGGATCGGCCGCCTTCAGCTGCTCGGGCGTCAGCGCCACGAACGGCGCGCGCGGACGCATTGACCAGCGCACCATGCGGTCGGTGCCCTGCCCGTCCGTCAAGCGGAACGCGTTGACGCCGTTGAAGCGGGTGCTGCCCAGGCTGTCCGACCGGGGCGCCGATTTGGCCCACGCCTGGAACGCGGCGATCTCCGGGTTGGCCGCTAGCACGGCCTTCATCTTGTCCGGGTTGGGCTTGCCGGTGGCGGGGTCCGGCGCGCCGGCCTCGTTCATGGCCTGGAATGCCTGCGGCGTGGCGGCGGCGAAGAACGGAAAACTGTTCATCGCGATGCGCCACTCCTGGCCGTCGTCCGTTTTCAGCTGCACGGCCATGCCGCGCACCGGGGACGCGCCGTCCGGCGCGTACGGATTGTTGGAGGAGGCGGAAAAGCGGCCGATGACGGCGATCGACGGCTGCGAGAACGCGCGCGCAGTCGACAGTTTGGCCGCTTCCGGCGCCGGTGCGAACGTGCCGGCAAAGCACACGCCCTTGCTGTGCGCGCGCCGGAAACCGGCCGCCTGCTTGCCCGACGTCTCGGCGAAGTCCATCATTTTTTGCGGCGTCAGGTCGTGATTGCCGAACCAGCCGCCCACCCACGCGAACAGCGCGGCGGGGACGGCCAGGATCAAAGCGATCGGTAGCAGCAGAAGCATGGCGCTGCGCTGCGGTGTGGGCGTGGGGGTGGGCATGTTGGCTTTCGTTGGTTGCTACGTTGGTTGCTACGTTGATTGCTACGTTGGTTGCTACATCAGTGAACCGATTTTAGCCGCCTTGCGATTACTGTCTGATTACCAATTGTTTCTGTTATGTATCAGCTTCGGGGGTGGTAATATCGCCGACTCATCCGTCCCACTACAGGAAATTCATGGCCGTCTCCAGCGCAACCGTCCCCGCCTCCGCCCCGCTCATCGCCTCCGATCCCGTGGTGCTCGGCATCCTGGTCACGATTCTTGCGCTGGTGATGGCCAGCGAACGCTCGACGCACCCGTTCTGGCGCAAGTTCTACGCGGTGGTGCCGGCGCTGCTGCTGTGCTATTTCATCCCCGGCCTGCTCAACACCTTCGGCGTGATCGACGGCGAAACCTCGCGCCTGTATCCGATGGCGCGCGACTACCTGCTGCCGATGGCGCTGGTGCTGCTGACCCTCGCCTGCGATCTCAGCGCGATCGCGCGGCTCGGGCCCAAAGCCATCATCCTGTTCCTGACCGGCACCACCGGCGTCATCGTGGGCGCGCCGGTGGCGCTGGCGATCATGGGCGCATTCGACCCGTCGCTGCTGAACCCGGAAGGCCCGAACGCCATCTGGCGCGGCATGACCACCACCGCCGGCGCCTGGATCGGCGGCGGCGCCAATCAGGCGGCCATGAAGGAAGTGTACGGCGTGGGCGCGGACGTGTTCGGCAAATTCGTCGCCGTCGATGTCATCTGCGCCAACATCTGGATGGCCTTCCTGCTGTTCCTGGCCAGCCGCGGCGCCCGCATCGACGCCTGGCGCGGCGCCGACACCAGCGCGCTCGACGCGCTGCGAATCAAGGTCGAGAAAGTGCAGCTGGAAAGCGCGCGCATCGCCGGTTCCTACGACATGGTGCTGATCCTGGCGTACGGCCTGGGCGCCACCGGCCTGGCGCACTGGATGGCGGGCTACATCGTGCCCTTCATCAAGACCCACGCGCCGCACCTTGAGCGCTTCAGCCTGACGGCCAACTTTTTCTGGGTGACGGTGCTGGCCACCACCTTCGGCCTGCTGCTCTCGTTCACCCGCGCCAAAAAGCTCGAAGGCGCGGGCGCGTCCAAGGTCGGCTCGGTGGCGATCTATGTGCTGGTCGCAACCATCGGCATGCAGATGAACCTGGCCGCTATCTTCTCGGACCCCGAGCTGTTCGTGCTGGGCCTGATTTGGATCAGTTTCCACGGCGCGCTGATGCTGGGCATGGCCTGGCTGATCAAGGCGCCTGTGTTCTACATGGCCGTGGGCAGCCAGGCCAACGTGGGCGGCGCGGCCAGCGCGCCGGTGGTGGCCAGCGCCTTCCACCCGGCGCTGGCGCCGGTGGGCGTGCTGCTGGCGGTGCTCGGCTATGCGCTGGGCACGTACGGCGGCTGGATCGCAGGACAACTGCTGCGCTTGCTCACGGGAGCATGAGGGCACACTCGTTGCGCGTTGATGCCTTCCGCCCACAAATGTCCCATTAAAGCCCGCACGCCGCGCATGGGCGCTGGCGAATTGCTGTGAGCCAATGTTATGCTTCTTCCTGTCCGCCACCGAAGGAATAGCCAAAAATGACATTGCATGCAGAAACACCGTTCGACCAGCCCGATCTGGCCGCCTTGCTGGAACACAGCGACGCCGAAGGGCTGGACGCCCTGGGATTCGGCGTCATCGGTTTCGACCATGACGACCGCGTCCAACGCTACAACGCTTTCGAATCGCAAGCCGCCGGGCTGCGGGCGCAGCGGGTCGTGGGGGAAGACCTGTTCGTGGCCGTCGCACCGTGCATGAACAACTTCATGGTGGCCCAGCGCTTCACCGACGCGCGCGCCGAGGGCGCGCCGCTCGACGACACCATCAACTACGTGCTGACCTTGCGCATGCGCCCGACCAAGGTCAAGCTGCGGCTGCTGTACCAGCCCGGCGCGGCGCTGGCATACGTGCTGGTGCAGCGGCCGTGAGCGCGCTCGCCGAACATCCGGACGTGCAGGAATACGAGGCGCTGTTGCAGTTCCTGTACCTGGCGCCGGTGGGCCTGGTGCAGCTGGCCGCCGACGGCGCCATCCAGATGCTCAATCCCTTGTCGGCGCAGCTGCTCATGCCGCTCAGCCGCGATGGCGGGCTGACCAACCTGTTCGAGGCGCTGGCGCCGGTGGCGCCCGACCTGCGCTCGCAATGCGCCAGTTTCGCCGCCCCGCAGGGACAGGTGTGCGACGCCGTTCGCCTGTACTTGCATGCGGACGACAACGGCGCCGGCCCGCAGGTCATGTCGCTCAGCGTTTTGAAACTGAACGCCGATCGCTTGATGGCGGTGCTCACCGACGTCACCGTGCAGGACCGCCGCGAGCGCCAATTGCGCAAGACCGACGCCTGGCTCAATGCCATCATCACCAACATCGCCGACTATGCGCTGGTCAGCCTGGATCGCCAGGGACGGGTCGAGTCCTGGAACGAAAGCATCGAGCGCGTCACCGGCTATGACTCGGCCGCCATCAAAGGCCAGAACTACGCGCGTTTCTATCCCGACGGCGCCACCACCGAGGCGCAGCAACTGGACCGCCTGCGCGAGGCCGACGAAAACGGCTGGACCCTGGACGAGGGCCTGCGGCGGCGCGCCGACGGCAGCGAGTTCTGGGGCAGCGCCATGATTTCGCCGCTGCCGCTGCGCGGCGACGAGGAGGTTCGCGCCGGCGGCCCGGCAGCCGACGACGAGCCGGCCTACTGCATGATCATCCGCGACATTTCCGACTGCCGCGACGCCAGCGACAACCTGCGCAAGGCCACCTACAGCGACCACCTGACCGGGCTGTCGAACCGGCGCGCGTTCTTCGAGGCGGCCGAGCTGGAGCTGACGCGCCGCAAGAAGGCGGTGCGCCCGGTGGCGCTGATCGTGATCGACGCCGACCATTTCAAGGCCGTCAACGATGGCCACGGCCACCCGGCCGGCGATGCGGTGCTGGCCCATCTGGCGCAAACCATGCGCCGCGTGTGCCGCCAGGTGGACGTGCTGGCGCGCATCGGCGGCGAGGAATTCGCCATCATCCTGCCATCCGTCGCGCTGGACGACGCGCTGGCCATCGCCGAGCGCCTGCGCGCCGAGGTGGCCTCGGCGCCGGTCACCTACGCGCAGCAGCCGATCGCGTACTCGATCAGTCTGGGCGTGGCCGTCATGGACGACACGCTGGCCGGCTTCGACGACCTGATGAAGCGCGCCGACGAGGCCTTGTACGCGGCCAAGCGGGGCGGACGCAACCGGGTGGCCGCGTGGCAAGCGCCAGCGCCGGCATGAGCGGCGACACCGACCTCGCCTACGAGGCGCTGATCCAGTTCCTGTATCGGGCCCCGGTGGCGCTGATCCAGCTGCAGCAGGACGGCGCCATCGAAATGCTCAATCCGATGGCGGCGCGCCTGCTGATGCCGCTCGCGCCGGACGGCGAGATGGACAACTTCTTCCACGTGCTGCGCCGCCACGCGCCCGATTTGCCGCAGCGGTGCGCGGACTTCGCCGCGCCGCAGGGCGTCATTTACGAGGGCCTGCGCATCGGCGTCGACGACGCCGGCAACCACGCCGAGGCCCCAGCCGTGCTCTCGCTCGGCCTGCTCAAACTCGACAACAACCGCCTGATGGCGGTGCTGCTGGACGCCACCCAGGAGGTGGTGCGCGAACGCAGCATGCTGGCGCGCGCGGCGCAGGTGGACACGCTCACGCAATTGCCCAACCGGGCCGGGACGCTGGCCTTGCTGCGCAAGATGGCGGCGCGCGGGCGGGCCGCCAGCGGCGACCACGGCGCGCTGCTGTTGCTCAACCTGGACCGCTTCAGGCAAGTCAACGATACGCTGGGCAACGCGGTGGGCAACCAGGTGATCGCGCTGGTCGCCGAGCGGCTGCGCACGACGCTGCGCGCCGGCGGCCGCGTCAGCGACGACGGCATCGCCACCGAAACCGCCACCCACCTGGGCGGCGACGAATTCACCGTGCTGCTCGACGGCTTGCCGGAACCGGCGGTGGTCGGGCGCATCGCCGCCCGCCTGCTCGAACGCCTCGGCCAGCCCTATCGCGTCGGCGACCGCGAACTGGCCCTGACCTGCAGCCTGGGCATGGTGATGCTGGAGGGGGGCTCGCGCGATGCCGACGACCTGCTGCGCGACGCGGCGATCGCGATGACGGTGGCCAAGTCGCAAGGCGGCCACCGCATGGTGAGGTTCGAGCAGGACATGCGCGATCAAGCATTGTTGCGCAGCAGCCTGGAGGCGGATTTGCGCACGGCGGTCGAGCGCGGCGAACTGTTCAATGTGTACCAGCCCGTGGTCGGCCTGATGGACGACGGCCGGATCGATCCCGCCGCCGGCGTCGAGGCGCTGGTGCGCTGGCGCCACCCGGTGCGCGGCCTGGTCGCGCCGATCGAGTTCATCGGCGTTGCCGAATCGACCGGCATGATCCATGCGATCGGCGAGCAGGTGCTGGCCACGGCCTGCCGCGATTTCGTCGCATGGCAAGGCCAGCTGGGCGCCGGTGCGCCCCGTCTGCTGGCGGTCAACCTGTCGCGCGCGCAGCTGGCCGAGTCCGACCTGTGCGACAAGGTCGCCGCCATCCTCGCCGCCAGCGGCATGCCGGCGCAGCAGTTGCAGCTTGAGATCACCGAGAGCCTGGCGGCGCAAGGCGCCGACATCCAGCAGCAACTGCTCGGCCTGAAGCGGCTGGGCGTGAAGCTGGCGCTCGACGATTTCGGCACCGGTTATTCGTCGCTGTCGAGCCTGCACCTGCTGCCCGTCGACACCGTCAAGATCGACCGCTCGTTTATCACCCTGGCGGCCGGCAGCGCCCACCACAAGGTGTTGATCGAAGCGACCGTGCTGGTGGCGCGCAGCCTGGGCATGAACACGGTGGCCGAAGGGATCGAAACCGTCGAACAGGCCGGCGTGGCCCATGGCCAGGGCTGCGACAAGGGCCAGGGCTACCTGTACAGCCGGCCGCTCGAGAGCGCCGCGCTGGTTCAATGGCTGGCCGAGCAGCCGGCCGGTTAAGGGACCGCAGCGGCCGGACGGCGCAGCATCAACGCGCCGCAGCGGCGTCGTTGACCAGACGCACCTCACCCCAGGTCGCCACCGTCGGCTGCACCGGTTCCCGCTTCGTGTCCCGCGCCACCAACTCGATGATCTTGACGCCCGTGATATCGGCCCTGATCGGGGCCGCCTTGCCGCCCCAGACCGTCACCGGGCTTTCGGCAAGCAGCTTGCCATCGCCATAGACAAAAAACCGTACGCCCGGACTCGCCTTGCCGGAGGAATCATCCACGCCCACCGACGCCATCAGCAGCGCATGGCCGGCGTCGTTGCGGACTTGAAGCCGTGAATTGGACAGCACGCCGAGGCCGGATTCGAACGGCTGTCCGGCAATCTGCAGCGTCTGGCCGAAAGGCGTGGTGTCCGCCTGCGCGCCGCCCCAGCCCGCGTACTGGGGTCGCGTTCCACCGGAGCGCGTGCCGGTCCAGGGGTCGATCATGCGATGGATGGTCGGGTCGAGCTCCGGCTGCCGGGTGCCATCGACGGCGACGTTGATCGCGCCGGGAATCTCGGACAGGTAGACGCCGTTCGACAGGCGCCGCTTGCCGGTTGCTTCGAACACGCGCGTTTCGTGCGGGGCCAACGTGAACGCCTGTTCGCCGCTGAAGGTCGACCGCTCCTTGGTCCAAAGGTCCCGCAGGACGACCGGTGCATCGTCCGCCAACTTCAGATGACTCGCGAGCAAGACCACCGGGGCCGGCGTCGCGCTCCGGTTGAACAGCGCCACGGCCTTGCGGTCGCCCTCGCCCAGCGTCTTGACGATGATCTGCGCATCGTCGGAGTCGTAGGCCACCACCGCCTGGTGTCCCGCCTTGTCCTGGTTGAGGCGAACCAGATCCGCGTTGCCCAGCACGCCCAGCAGCGAAGCCGGCCCAGTGCGCAGGTCGTAACTGATCAGCAGCGGCGCGTTGATCATCGCCCACAAGGTGAAGTGCGAGCGCGCCTCCACCAAATGGTCCGCATCGAACGCCTCGTGCCCTATATGCAGGATGTCCGGATCGTTCCAGTGGCCGGGGCCGGCGTAGAGCGCGCGCTTCGCCGCGCTGTCGAAGTTATGCAGCATGCTGGTCCAGCTGGGCGTGATGTCGCTGCTGGTGCGCCACAGGTTGCCGACATCCTTGCCCCACGAACGGACATTCGCCATGCCCCAGGCGCAGATCGACAGGATGTAGTCGTCGTCCGCATTGGCGGCCTTGAGGGCGGCGGCAACCGCCTCGTACCGGGTCCGCACCGCGTCGCTATCGGTGCGGTTGATCGCGGCGCGGTCGATCAGCGGGGCGACAGCGCGGTATTGCTGCTGTGCCACCAACGGCGAGCCGGGCACGAAGTCGGCGAGGCCGCAAGCGTCGATCTTGATGTAATCGAAGCCCCATTCCTTGAAATACAGTTTCATGTCCTGCTCGACATGCCCATCGAGTCCAATTTCGCGCTCGGCGGTCGTACCTTGCGGCAGATTGGGCGAATGCAGGTCATAGGCCTGAGAACAGGCATTGCGGCCGATGTCGGTATAAATGCCGGCTTTCAGGCCCATGGCGTGCAGCTTGTCCGTAAACGGCTTGAAACTGGTCCCATCCTTGCCTCCGGTGGCTGCCGACGGGAAGATATTCGTACGGATCTGCAAACGTCCATCGCCCTGGCGTCGGTTGAGCCACCAACCATCGTCGACGTTGACATACCGGTAGCCGAGCGCCGCCAACCCGCTGTCGACCAGCACCCGGGCGGCGCCGATGACCTTGTCCTCGTCGACTTCGGTACGAAACGCATTCCAGCTGTTCCAGCCCATCGGCGGCGTGGCCGCCCCTCCCCCCGCGCGTCCTTCCCACCGCGCCGCCGGCGCCAGTGGATCGTCACTCGATACGGCGACGCCCGGCATGACCAGCATGGCCAGCGCCGCCAGCAGCCCGCGAACGACAGCGGGCCGGTGTAATTTTCCATTATTGGACCGGCGATCTGGCATGCGTAACCCTTTACTTGTTTTCATTGAGATAGTCAAAACTTCAGGCTCGCACCCAAGGTGATGGATCGGCCGTAGCGGTAATAGCCGTTGGGAAGGCTGATGGTGCCGTTGCCCAGCGTGGGCTTCTGCACCGCATCGGTCAGGTTGTTGCCTTCGATGCTGATGCGCAGCGACTTGTTCACCTCGTAGGCCAATTGGGCGGTCAGCCACGTCACGGCGTTGGCCGTCTCGTTGAAGCCGGCGCCGATCACATTGGTGGCGGTGACGAAGGCATCGGTGTAGTCGGCCGTGGCGCTCATGCTCCACGGGCCCCGTTCGTACAGCAAGCCCAACGACGCGGTCGCCGGCGCGATGCCCTCGAGCGGGCGTTCGGTACCGTTCACCCAGCTGCGCGAGCGGTTGCGCGTGTACTGCGCGCGCACGCCGAAACCGTTGTCGAACAGGTATTGCAGGCCGATCTCGACGCCGCGCGCGGTGGCCTTGTCGCCGTTGACGGGACGCTGCACGTTGAACAATCGGCCGCCGGGCGCGCCGATGTCCTGGCCCGACAGCCAGAGGCTGGTGATCTGGTTCTTGATGTTCTTCTGGTAGACGGCGACCGTGAACGCGGAGTCCTTGGCGAAATACCACTCCAGCGAGACGTCGGCCTGGCGCGCGGTGTACGGCTTGAGATCGGCATTGCCGCCGTAGATCTGCGTGAAGTCGCCCCAGGAAATGCTGGCGGTGGTACTGGAAGGAGCGAGCTTGTCCACCGACGGGCGCGCCATCGTCTTGGCGGCGCCGAGCCGCAACTGGAGGGCGTCGGTGAGCATGTAGGTGAAGTTGGCCGCCGGCAGCGCGAAAGTGTAGCTGGAATCCTGCTCGACAGCCGACGGCGTGGCGTAGACGGCCGTGTAGTTGAAGGCGCCATTTTCAATGATGTCGGTGATCTTCGCGTCCCAGGCCTGCGCAGTGGTTTTGGTGTGCACCAGGCGTACGCCGAGGTCGGCGTTCCAGCTGTCGCCGGCAAGATCCGCTTGCACGTAGGCCGCGGTGGTCTTCTCGCCGACGCGGTAGCTTTCCAGCGGGTTCCAGGCCGGTGCCGACAGCGTCGAGCTGTAGACGCCGCCGCCCGGACGCGGCTTGCCGTCGTAGGCCTGCAATGCCTGCGCATAGTTGGCGATGTCAAAGCCCAGGAAGCTGCGCGGAAAGTTGCCACCCACCCCAGACAGGAATCCCTTGGGGGTCAGGGTCTGGTTGATGACGTTGCCGCCCAGGGTACCCACATCGATCGCGTTCTGTCCCGAGTAATGATCCTGGCCGCCATTGAAGGCGTTGTTGACCATGTCGCGCGACTTCTTGCGGTTGGTCTGGCTCAGGCCGAAATTCAGCTGGTTGATGTTAAAGCGATCCAGCTTCCATTCGGCGCTCGCCGTTGCGCCACGGATGCGGTCGTCGATGTTGTCGCCCGCCCGGCTGTAAAAGTGGGTGTTGAAATCGCTGGCCTTGAACAGGCCCTGCGCCAGGCCGCTCTGCAGGTCGCGGCCGTCGGCGAAGGTGGTCGTCACATCGGGCACGGCGGCGCCGGTGAGCCGGATGCGCGTGACGTTGGGCTGGTTCATGCGCAGCACGACGTAGCTGTCCTTGCCGCCGGAATGGCGCTTGGACGTGGACTCGTAGATGTCGCCCGTGACTTTGAGCGTCGGCGAAATCTTCCAGTCCGCCTTGGCGCCAACCATCGCCGTATCGACCACGCGGTACTCGGTTTTGTTGAGGATCTCCGGATTGAGCCGCATTTCCGGGTCGGCGCCGGACAAGGTGAGGTCGGACACGACGCCGTTGCTGACCTTCATGTCCGACCAGCGCCCCGGCGCGAACAGCGGGTAGAACGACAGCTGATAGCCGACCTGGGGCGAGTCGAGCCGGGTCTTGAAACCGTCGACAACCACTTTGACGTCGCTGCTGGGCCGCCACTCCACCTTGCCCGAGAACGCCAAGCGTTCCTTCTTCTCCATGATGGAGCCGAAACGGAACTGGCCGGGTCCGATCAGGCCTTCTTCGTCGCGGTCGAGGATGCCGTTGCCGTTGGGATCGATGGCGCCGCCCCAGGTATTGCCCGACTCCCAGAACTGGCTCGGGTCGCTGGGGATCGGATTGCGCGACCACCCGCCGTCGTTGCCGGCCGTATCGGTGCGCACGTCGCGCTTGGCGTAGACGACGCCCAGCAGCACGCCGAGCTGGTCGCCGAAAGTGTTGCTGTAGGTGCCGGACAGCTTCTTGCCGTTCAGGCTGCTCATCTGGTTGCGGTCGGCTTCCGCGCGCAGCAGGCCGCGCTGGCCTTTCTGGTCGAACGGGCTGGCGGAGCGCAGGTTCACGAGGCCGCCGATGGCGCCTTCGATCAACTGCGCCTGGGTCGACTTGACGACATCCGCGCCGCTGATGACGTCGGCCGGCAGGACGTCGAAGGCGAAGTAGCGTCCGGCGCTGTCGGTGCCCAGCAGGCGGCCGTTGAAGGTGGTGATGGTGTAGTCGGGACCCAGACCGCGAATGCTGACCTTTTGGCCTTCACCGCCGGCCGTGCGGGAGATCGAAACGCCGGTGATATGGCTCAGCGAATCGGCCACGTTGTTGTCGGGGAAGCGGCCAAGTTCGGTCGCGCTGATGCTGTCCTGCACGACGGCGGAATTGCGCTTAAGCGCCAGCGACTGCTGCAGGCTGGCGCGGGCGCCGGTCACGACGACCTTGGCAACCTCCTCGGCATCGGGCGTGACGGCATCCTGCTGGGCGCGCGCCGGCGCGGCGACCGCCGCCAGTGCGAGCAAGCAAGCGGAAGTGAGCGGATTCAGTGCCAGGCGAGGATGAGTGGCGGCGTGCGCGCGGCGGTGCAGGTGACTCATTAAACGGTTCCTTTAAGTTGTCGGAGCAGCGAAGGCGATGCGGGGCAAACCAAAAGACTGTCCGAACGCGCCTACACCTCAGGGGATGGAACCCTGCAACTGCTGGAGTGCGCTGACTTGATTGACACTTTCGTTTTATTTCGCACCGCATGATCTTACCCCAAAGCTCGCTTTAAACATATTCCGAAAGTCAAAAGCAAGGAAAAGAAAGCTTTGAAGTGGCTCACTTTATCCCAAAACCTCGTTCGACTCAAAGCATCTTGCGTTTTTTTCATGTCAATGTCGCATTTGTGCCATTTAGCGTCACCCGCGCACGAAAAATGACTCCCCACATTGATGATTTTGAGAATTGCGGCGCATGCACAAGGCCGGCAGAATGCAGTTCATCGTTGAGAGACCGGTTTCGGAAGGATTTAGAAATGAAAACAAAGCACGTAGCACACAAACCGCTGTCGCCGGGCATGACCCTGATCCGGGCCGCCGCGGCGTTGACCCTGTTCGTTGGCGCGGCAGGCAATTGTTGGGCGCAAAAGTCTGAAGGCCTGGCCGCCACTCCGCAAATGGGCTGGAACAGCTGGAACAAATTTGCCTGCGAAATCGACGAGCGCCTGATCCGCGAGACCGCCGACGCCATGGTCAAAACGGGCATGAAGGACGCCGGCTACCAGTACGTGAACATCGACGATTGCTGGCAGGGCCAGCGCGACGCCGACGGCAACATCCAGCCCGATCCGAAGCGCTTCCCGTCCGGCATGAAAGCGCTGGCGGACTATGTGCATGGCAAGGGACTCAAACTGGGCATCTACTCGGACGCCGGCGCGACCACCTGCGGCGGCCGTCCCGGCAGCCGCGGCCACGAGTACCAGGATGCGCGGAGCTATGCGCGCTGGGGCATCGATTACGTCAAGTACGACTGGTGCGACACCCCGGGCCTGAACGCCGAAGCGGCATACACGACGATGCGCGACGCGATCGCCAAGGCCGGCCGTCCGATGGTGTTCAGCATCTGCGAATGGGGCATGAGCAAGCCGTGGGAATGGGCCGGCCAGGTCGGCCATTCGTGGCGCACCACGCCCGATATCTATAATTGCTTCGACTGCCAGTTCAGTCCCGGCTTTTCGACCGGCCTGGGCGTGCTGCGCATCCTCGACAAGCATGCCGACGACAACCTGCGCAAGTTCGCCGGACCCGGCCGCTGGAACGACATGGACATGCTCGAAGTGGGCAACGGCATGAGCGAAGATGAAGACCGCGCCCATCTGTCGATCTGGGCCATGATGGCCTCGCCCCTGATCCTGGGCAACGACCTGCGTTCCATGTCGGAGTCGACCCGCCGCATCCTGACCAACCCCGGCGTGATCGCGGTGAGCCAGGACAAGCTGGGTATTCAAGCGCTGCGCGTATTGGCCGACGGTCCGCTGGAGGTCTATGCCAAGCCGCTCGACGGTGGCGAATGGGCACTGATGTTCCTGAACCGTTCCAACCAGGCGGCCGACGTTCACCATGACTGGAAGAAGCAAGTGCTGACCGATGACCTGAGCAAGCGGTCGGTCGATTTCAAGCAGAACGTCTACCGCTGGTCCGACCTGTGGAGCAAAAAGACGGGCGACACCAGCGGCACGCTGCGAGCGAGGCTGGCGCCGCACAGCGTGCTGATGTTGCGCCTGGGCGGCCCTGCGAAACCATAGGAAACGCGCTGCGGCGCCGCTTTAGAAGCGCCAGGCCAGCCCGGCCCGTAACGTGCGCATCTCGCCGGGATGGGTGTGGATGTCGGCCACCGGCGCCGCCTCGCCCGGCAGTTGCGACGCGTAATAGTAATCGATGTCGCTGACGCGTCGATCCAGCAGGTTCAGCACCTCGATGGTGACCTTGAGGTTCGGCGCCAGCTTGTAGCCGAGCTTCATGTTGACCAAGGTCGACGACGGCGACCGCACCGTGTTGTCCTCGCTCAGCGCGCGCGGTCCGAAGTAGCGCAGCCGCACCCCACCCGACCATGGCCCCGATTCCCCCGACACGCCGGCCGAGGCGGTGCGGCTGATCGAACCCGGAATGAAATCGCCGGCCGGATCGCTGTCGCGGAAGCGAGCGCGCGACCAGGCCAGGTTGGCGTCGACAATCCAGTCCTTTGCTGGCGAATAGAAATTGGCCAATTCCACGCCGTGGCGCCGGCTCGGGCGCCCGGCCTCGGTGGTGCCGGCGTCGCCGATGAAGATCAGTTCGGAATCGAGGTCGAGCCGCCAGGCGGCGATGGTCGTCTGCAGGCCGGGAACCAGGCCGACCAGGCGCAGTCCCGCCTCCTTGCCGGTGGCCTTGACCAGCGGCGTGGCGCGCTCGATCGCGGCGCCATCGGCATCGACCGCCAGGCCGGTCTTGGGATCGACGGTCCCGGTGACGCCGCGCGCGTCGTTGCTATGGAAGCCGCGTCCCCAGTTCAGGTACACCTCGGCGTTCTTGCCGGGCGTGAAAACGGCGGTGAATTTGGGACTGGTGATGGAGGCGTCGACCTTGCCCGAGTTGGCGCCGGTATCGCTGTCCACATCGAACGCATAGCGGTCCGACCGCACGCCGGCCACGGTGCGCAGCCAGGGCGTCCAGACGACGCTGCTCGACAGGTAGACGGCGGCGGCGCGCTCCCTGACCTCGTCCTCGCGCACCGTCGACAGGCGCCGGCGCGCTTCGCTCAGATACAAGCCGACCGGCGACAAGCGGTCCTGGCGCAGTTGCACGCCCACCGAAGTCTCGGCAGCGAAGGGGCCGAGCTTGTGCTGCCAGGCGCGTTCCGCGTTCAGGCCAAGGATCTGGCGGCTCTCGGCCTGGTGAAACTGATCGCCATGTTCCGGATCGTCAAGCACATAGGTGAAATTGCTGAACAGGTCCAGGCGCGATTTGACCACGTAGGCGCCGACTTTGCCATAGCCGTCGGCGTATTGGCGCGTCCACTCGGCGGATGCGCTGTAACGCGACGTTTCGCCACCGTCGCTGGGATCGAGCGCGCCGTAGCGGCCGATCAAGCCGCTGTCGAGCGCGCGTTGCGGCACCTGGTCGGTCGAATTCCATGACGAGTGCATGCCCATCGCGGTCAGCCTCAGGTCGTCGTCGCCGCTGCGCAGACTATATGACAGCACGCCGTTCACGCGCTTGTAGTCTTCGGGCGTGTCCCACGGGCCATCCTGGCCCGCGCGCTCGATCGCGTACAGCAGCGTGCCGGCCGCAAGCGGCGTCGAATTGGCCACCAGCATGCGCGCAAAGCGGTTCTGGCCCGCCTCCACGCTGAGCAATCCCTGCTGCATCTGCCGCACGTAGTCGAAGGCGGCCGCGCCGGCGGCCGAAAAATCGCCCTCCTCCGCGTAGTAGGTGCCCTTCTTGTACTGGATGGTGGCCACCAGTTCCGGGATCAGGAAATTGAGGTCCGAATAGCCCTGGCCGTGCGCGTTGGTCGGCAGGTTCACCGGCATGCCCATCACCGTGGTACGGAAGTCGGTGCCGTGATCGAGATTGAAGCCGCGCGCGAAATACTGGTTGGCCTTGCCGTCGCCGGCGTGCTGGGTCACGATCAGGCCGGGCACCGCTTCGAGCAGCTCGCCGGTGCGCAGCAGCGGGCGGTTTTCCAGCTGCTTGGCGGTCACCGTGCCCTGGTTGGCGGAATCGGCCACGCCGAGGGGAATCAGGCTGGCCGAGACCTGCACCTGTTGCACGGGCGGGCTGTCGGCGGCGGGGGTGTTGTCGTTGCCGTTGCCGTTGTTGTTGGCGAAGGCGGGCAAGGCCGTCAGCAGCATCGCTGGAAGCAGGCGCAGGCGTGGCAGGCTGCGGGGGATGGCGTGGTGGTTCATGGGACTTTCGATTGCGACCGGCTGGCGGTCTTTTTTATACGGCGCATTCCTCGTGCACCGAGAAAAAAAGAAGCAGTCGCGAACAGGGGCGGAGGACGGAGACTGTTGAGGCGTGAGCCGGGTTCCGTCGACCACAAATACGACAGGTCCCGGTCGCTTGCTTCCATCTGTCCTGGCCGGTATCCGGGCTAACAGGACCAATCACCCCGCCTTCCCATGCCGAACGCACAGTGGACTGTTGAGCTGACCGGCCGGCGCTGTCGCAATGACATGCCGGCGCCTGTTTTACCGTTGCGGGGACAGCACACGTTTGCCGCCGGCCTCCCGACGCGTGTTTCCCGTTTAACTGCGGCCAAGACATGGCCGCGAGCACCAAAACGGCGCCATCATACCCCGGCCATGACAACCAGGCAACTCTCGACATCGTTCAACCTGCCGAGAAATCCAAATGCAACCATCTTGCAACTACAGGACAACAGTGCAATAATCTAAAGTAACCAACAATCGAAATCAAGGAGCATGATGATCACCCTCCCCCGAAACCGACGTCACTGGTTGCGCGATGTCGCCGGCCTGGCCCTTGGCGGTGTCGGCCTCGCCGCCGCACCGCGCGGCGCCGCTGCAACCGAAGCCTCCGGGAAATGGGAGAGCCTGGCCGCGCATTACGATGTGGCGCCCGATTTCATCAATCTCGAGAACGCCTACTACGGCATCATGCCGACGCCGGTGGCCGAGGACTTCAAGCGCAACATCGACACCCTGAACCGTCAGAACTCGCGCTATCTGCGCAGCCAGTTCGACCGCGACGGAATCGAAGCCATCCGCGCCAGCCTGGCCGCGCATGCCGGCGTCGCCACCGGTGAAATCGCCATCACCCGGGGCGCCAGCGAGTCGCTGCAAAACCTGATCGCCAACTACCGGCCGCTGAAGGCCGGCGACACCGTCATGGTCGGCAACCTCGACTACGACACCATGATCGACGCGATGAACGACCTGGCGCGCCGTCGCGGCGCCAATGTCGCGACGGTGCGCATTCCCGAACCGGCTACGCGCCAGGCGGTAATCGACACTTACGAACAGGCGTTGCGGCAGCATCCGCGCACCCGCCTGCTGCTGCTGACGCACATCAGCCACCGCACCGGACTGGTGATACCGGTGGCCGAGATCGTCGCACTGGCCAAGCGCCGCAACGTCGACGTCATCGTCGACATCGCGCAGTCCTGGGGCCAGCTCGATTTCCGCATCCCGGACCTCGGCGCCGATTTCGTCGGCGCCAACCTGCACAAATGGATAGGGGCGCCGCTGGGGCTGGGTTTCCTGTACATCCGCGAATCGCGCCTGCAAGACATCGATATCCAGCTGGGCAACAGCAGCTACCCGGCCACCGACATCCGCGCGCGCGTCCATTCCGGCACCGTCAACGCCGCCAGCGTCATGACCATTCCCGCCGCGCTGAAATACCACGGCCAGATTCCGCTGGCCGAGCGCAGCGCCCGGCTGCGCGAACTGCGCGACTACTGGGTGCGGCGCGTGCTGGACGCGCCGGGCGTGCAGATCCTCACTCCCGAGGAGCCCGGCATGTACGGCGCGGTCACCTCCTTCCGCCTGCGCGGCAAGACCAGTTTCGAGGACAACGTGGCGCTGGCCAAACGGCTGATGGACGAGCATGGCATTTTCACCGTCGCGCGCAGCGGCCCGGTGGGCGGCGCCTGCATCCGCGTGACGCCGGCCTTCTTCACCCGCACGTCGGACCTGGACCGGCTGGTGGCCGCCATCCGCGCGCTTGCCGCCAAGGCGTAAGCGCTCGCGGCCGGCGGCTCGCCGCGCGCCGTCCGCCCGCGCTCGCGCTCAGTGCGACACCGAACGGCTCCAGCGGTCGCCCGGTTGCTTCCAGTACCTCGCGGCCACGTAGCCCCACGGCATGGCGATCGGGATGATGACGACCAGTCCGACCGCGAACAGGTTTTCCAGCATTGACTGGTCCAGCGGGCCGGCGCGCCACGCCGGCAGCGCGACCACCAGCAGCCAGATGGTTTTCCAGGTCAGTTCCCACAACAACACAGGAAGCATTTGCAGCGGATAACGGATGCCCAGCGCGCACAGCAAGCCGAACGCCGCCAGCATGCAGTTGACGAAGCCTTGCGCCACGCCCCATGGCTGCGCGTGATGGATCACGCCGGGCCAGATCACCAAGCCCAGTCCGACGGCGATGATCAGGTACACGATTCTCAACATATACAGACGGGTCAGCGATACTGCTTGCATGGCGATGCTCCTTGAGATTGGATTACTCGACTTCTTTCAGAATTTTTTCGATGGCGATGACGCGGGACTTCAAATCCGCCAGCGCGGCGGCCGTTTCAGCCTGCGCGGCCACGCTGCGTTCGGCCAGCTGGCGATAATCGTTGTCGCTTTGCTGGCGCAACTTGGCTTGCTTGATCTGCGCAATGAAGCGCATGCCGAAAATCAGCAGCACCGTCACCGGCAGCAGGAATATCGTCAGCAAATAGATAGGTTCGGACATAAAAGCCTCTAGGTTTCGAGATGGGTGGACAGGGACTGCGCCGCCTCGGCGATCGCGGACGGCGTGAGCTGGACGCTGAAATCGGGCACTTCAAAATAATTCAGCGCCTTGCCGTCGGCGGACAATTCCAGTTTGCTGGTGACCAGGCCGGCGTCTTCCAGTTTTTTCAGATGCAGATGCAGCAACGGGCGGCTGATACCGAGTTCGCGCGCCAGCTGGCTGACGTAATTGCGGCCGCCGGACGTGAGTGCCGCCACGATGCGCAACCGGTGCGGATTCGATAGCGCCGACAGCATTTCCAGCAGCTGGTCTCCGGTCGGGGATGGCGTTTTCGGTTTCATGTGTCAACAATATCTTACACGTGACAGCGAGTCAAACTTTAATTTCAAAAATCCCGAAATGGACCGCCCTCCCCCGAGTCGCCTGGATAGACGACGATGCCCATCCGGAGCGCACTTCCGACTACAATCGAGTAATCTGCGAGTTTTCACGACCGAGCCTGGAGAGACCGAATGACCGTTGCCCACCGCCTGCCCACAATCAATGCATTGATATCCGCAGGAATTGTTGCGCTCTGCCTGACAGGCGGCTTGTCGGCAGCGCAAGCAAGGGAGGCTCAACAGGCCGAGCATCAAATCGACGTCCCCGGCGCAGCGCCGTTCGTCGTGTATCGTCCCGAGACGGTCAAAGCGGGAGCGCCGGCCCCGCTAGTGTTTTTGCTGCACGGGAGCTCGGGCGAAGGAGCATCCATACTGCGCCGCTCCAACCTCAAAACCTTGGCCGACAAGTACGGCTTTATCATCGCGGCGCCGACCGGCGCGATACGGCTCGCCCAGGGGTTTGCGTGGAATATACCCGGCGTGGTGACCGCTGGCGGCGCGGCGCCCGGCGCTGGCGACCGGGACGACGTGAAATATCTGCTGTCGATCCTCGATTTGCTTGCCGAACAAGGACTGGTCGACCGCAGCCGCGTCTACGCGACAGGCTTTTCCGGTGGCGGCCGCATGGCAAGCTGGCTGGGATGCGTCGCGTCGACACGCTTCGCCGCCATTGCTCCGGTGGTGGGCCTGCGCGCGGGCGCGCCGCTTGCGTCGGACCCGCGACAGCCCGACCCGGACAGCTGCCGGCCGGAATCCGCAATTCCCGTTCTGACGTTTGCCGGCGACCGCGATACGACCAACCCGATTGCCGGCGGTGGCGCCAAATATTGGCAGTACTCCATGCATGCCGCTGAAATGCGATGGGCCGGACTCAATCGCTGCGAACGCCGCCCTGTCACACAACGGATCTCGGCAAAGGTTTACCAGGAGCTCTACGATGGCTGCCAGGACGGCGCCATGGTCACCGCGTATATCACCGAGGGAGGGGGCCATACATGGCTTGCCGATGAGGAAGCCATGTGGAAGTTCTTCACCCGCTACGCCCGCGCGGCGGATGGCAAATTACTGACAGGCGACAGTCCCGACGCGTCGGCGGCGTCCCGACAATGATACGCGCGCTACGCTCCATTTTCCTTGCCGCATGCACCCTGTGTTTATCGGCCTCATCGACGTCGGCGTCGGCGCCGGTTTCAGGCCTCGCACCGCTCGAATTACGGGTCGCCGTGGTGTCCGATGGCCGCGCGGACTATTTCGTCCGCCTGCTCGAGGAGTCATTGAAGCTGATCAAGCAACCCTACAATATTCAGTACATCAGGGACATCCCCGCCCGCCGCATGTGGTGGATGCTGGGCCAGGGTGATATCAATCTTTTTTACGGCATCCAGTCGAAGGACAAGGATGGCAGCAAGGAGCTCGTCCCGGTGCGTAACGCGCTGACCAACGGGCTGATCGGCCAGCGTGTGCTGCTCATCCGTCGAACGGATGCCGAAGCGTTCGCGCGGGTCCGATCCGTAGGCGATCTGAAGCGCACCGGACTCATAGCCGGGCTAGGCGCCGGCTGGCACGATGCCAAAGTGTTCAAGGCGTCGGATTTGCCGCTCTACGAGCACACCGCGCCATGGAGTACGATTTACGCGATGGTCGCTGCGGGAAACCGCCGCGTCGACTATCTTCCGCGCGGCGTCACCGAGGTGTTGGAAGAGGCGCGCGCGCATCCGGAATTAGTTGTGGAGCAGCATTTGCTGTTGGCGTACCAAGCCGACTTCATTTTCTATCTCGACGCAACGGCCGCGCGCTATCGCCCGATTCTGGAGCGGGCCTTGAGGCAAGCAGAAATCACCGGGCTCAAGGCACGCCTGATCGAGGAAACGTTCGGCGCCGATATCAGGGCGCTACAGCTGAACGGCCGGCTACGCCTGGAGCTGCCTCCCGGCCAGGGCCGTTAGAACACGCTGGGCACCAGGTTTTCCCCGCCTGATACCTCGATGACGGTACCTGTGACATAAGGATTAGACATGAGAAACAGCGCGGCGTGCCCGATATCCTCCGCCGTACCCACGCGGCGCGCCGGAAGAGTGTTCCGCACCCTTTCTTTCAGATCAATGCGCTCGCTAGCGGATAAGCCACTCCACAGGTCCGTGTCGACGTAGCCGGGACGTATCGTGTTGACGCGGATCGGCGCCAGCTCGAGCGCCAGTGAACCGGACAGCGATTCCACCGCCGCAAACGCGGCAACCACCGCCGCCAGGCCTTTTTTTGCCCGCGCCGCCAAGCCGCCGGTGAGGAAAGTAATCGAGCCGCCCGCCTTCAGATGGGGCGCAGCGTAACGCGCGCACGCCCAGCTGCCCATAAACTTGGTGTCCATGTAGCTGCGCACGCCGCGCATATCGTCCGCCATGAACGTTTCCCAGGTTCCGAAGGCCGGCCCCGACGTGACAACCAGATGATCGAACGGTCCGATGGCGTCGAATGCGTCGCGCACCGCCGGTTCGTCGCTGATATCCAGCACCACCTGGTTGAAATCAGCAAGGTGCGGACGTTCTTCGTCCGACGCGGTCCGCCGGCTGGCGACCGTCACGGACGCACCCGCCGCGTACGCCGCGCGCGCGGCGCCCAAACCAATGCCGGTTTTTCCGCCGACGACCACGACCTTTTTCCCGGCAAGGCTTAGTGGCGAGTTCGCGAAGGGTTCGCTTCCATTTTCCGATGTGCTCATGGTTTTTCTCACATTGCTTAATGATTGATAACGAGTGCCAGCATAATTCCATTGTCACCGGATGATAATTGCGATATTTTGAATGAGATAGATTCTGGAATGGAATGAATATCCCCGTTCCGTCCCGCTATTCAACTTTCACGGCAAGGAACCATGGACCGTTTTCATGAAATGGCTGCGTTTGTCGCGGTCGTCGAAACCGGGGGCTTCTCCGCCGCCGCACGCCGGACGGGCGACACGCAGTCCTCGATCAGCAAGCTCGTCGGCTCGCTGGAAAAACGACTGGGGGTGAAGTTATTTAACCGCAGCACACGCAGCGTGACGTTGACCGACGATGGACAGAGTTATTACCAGCGGACCAAGCCACTGCTCGAGGAGATTGATTCGGCCGACCGCGAACTCACCAACCGGACCTTGAATGTCGCAGGCCAAATCAGAATCGCGGCGGCGGCAACTTTCGGCCGCCTTCATATCCTGCCCCTCCTACCGGATCTGCTGTCCCGTTATCCGAAGCTGAAAGTCGATCTTGTCCTGTCGGACTCCGTACGCGACATGGTCGACGACCGCATCGACCTTGCCATCCGCGTCGGCGCTGTCAATGAACTCGATGCGGTGGTGCGGCGCGTGGCGACCTCCAGCCTGGTTTGCGTCGGAGCCCGCCGCTACTTCGACCAGCACGGCATCCCTGCCACCCCTGCGGATCTGGCCCACCATAATTGCCTTGTCTACGAAGGCACGGGCAATGCCGAGACCTGGCCGTTTGTCGGACCGCAAGGGCAATATAGCGTTCCCGTCTCCGGCAACCTCCGGTCGAACAGCATCGAAACGATACGGGCCGGGGTGCTGGCCGGGGTTGGAATCGGTCTGTTCACGCGCATGTCGCTTTGCGACGAATTGCGCCATCCCGACATCATCACGGTACTCGATGATTTTTCGAAACAAGCCCTGGACATCAGTCTGATCTGGCCAAATCGCCGGTTGGTCTCTTCGCGCGTACGCTGCGTTACCGACTACTTCGCCGCCGCGCTCCAGGCCGGCGCGGCGACCTCCTCCTGAACGGCACGCCGATCCGATCTATTCCGGGATCGAATCAAGGTTATTCGAGATAGGTCGATTATCAGCGGCGCTTGCGGCGGCTACCATGTTTTCCACTAACCTACACCGGAGGAAAAATGAATCAGCTGAAATCTCAAAGTGCGGTATCCCTGGCACGCCGCGTCATGCTTGCCAGCGGTGCGATTGCCGCGACGGGCCTGCTCAATATCGGGCGGGCTGCAACGCAACCGCAGGCCATACCGCGCCCCGCATCGGCGCCCGAGGCCAATATTGCACTGGAAATTTACAAAGCGCTCGCGGCAGATGAGCTCGACCGGTGGGACGCGGTGGTCCACCCCGACGTGGTCGCCAACAGTCCCGCCGGGCGCAATATCGTCGGCCTGCAGAACCTGAAGCGCTGGCAGAAATCGTTCGGGCTCGCGTTTCGCCCGCGAATCGACCTCATCGACCATTTCGTCGCCGGCGACCGGGGCCTGGTCACCATCAATCTGCACTGGAAGCATGACGGCGGACCCTTCAACGGCATTGCGCCAACCGGCAAGGGCGGCACCTCGGTCGAGAGCTTTATGCTGCGGATTGAAAACGGGATGGTCGTCCGCTGGGACATCGCCGACCATTCCCTCGATCTCGCGAATTACCTGCACGACCAGGGAATGAAAATGCCCACGAACGTGGCGCCGCTGGCGGAGATCAAGGGATAGGCGCAAACCGAGATGCTGATCAGCTCCGCTCGACCAGTTCCCGAATTGCGACAGCAAAACTGATCGGCGCTTCCTGCGGCACGTTGTGCCCAACGCCAGGCAGTACACGGCGCGCATAGACTCCGCTGAATTTCCCCGCATCCTCGTCTTCCTGGGGCGGAGGATCGACGCCGTCGGCCGCGCCCAGCAGCACAATGCTCGGAACCGGAATATCGGGTTGGCGTGCCAATCTCGCTTCGATCCCAGCATAGGCCGGATCGCCTTCGATAACGCCATACCGATGCCGGTAGGAATGAATCACCACATCGACGAAGTCGGGATTATCGAAAGAGGCTGCGGTCCGCTCAAATGTGTCCTCATCGAAGGACCAGGATGGTGACCATGTCTTCCAGAGCAGCCGACAGATCCCGCGCCGGTTCGTATCCAGGCCTCTGCGGCCCCGCTCGGTGTGAAAGTAGTATTGATACCAGTCGCGTGCCTCCTGCTCGGGCATGCCCGGCTCGGCGGCGGCTGCGATGTCCTGAATGTTGTAGCCCCTGCCGGCGCTAACCAGACCGATTACCCGCTTCGGCCATAACGCAGCCACGATACAGGCAGCCCTGCCACCCCAGTCGTAACCACCGAGAATGGCTTTTTGAATATTGAGGGCATCCATCAATGCCAGCAGATCCGCGCCAAGCGCCGCCTGCTCACCCGAGCGCGGCGTATCGGGCGACAGAAACCGAGTCGCGCCATAGCCACGCAAGAACGGGACGATGCAACGGTGCCCGGCACCGGCGAGACTGTCCGTCACCTCGTCAAAGGCGTGGGCATCATAGGGAAAGCCATGGAGAAGAACGGTCGGCACGCCATCCGCAGGACCCGCCTCGTAATACGCGACATCCAGGACACCTGCGGACACGCGGTTTAAGAGGGATAGCTGTGACATGACCAATCCGCCGCCCTTCGTTCATTTTCCGCGGCGGGAAGCGGCCCGCGCGCCGCTGCTTTTGCGCCGCGAGGCGGACCGGCGGGCAGGCTTGTGCGTGTGTTTCTTCGTCTCGCCCGCTTCGGCGCGCTGTTTATTGACGATACGCGAAGCGACCTCCTCCTCCCGGCCCTTGTAACGGCCCTCCTTCTTAAATTTCCGTTCGATCTTTTTGTATTCCCGTTCGCGCTTCGGATTGGCACCTGTCGGCATGACGCTCTCCTTTGAAAATGAAATTCAGGATACTTTTTGGCGCGCCAGCTGTATGCGAAGTGCCGCACATTTTCCGGCATAAAAATGGGGCCAGCGGGTTCGCCATGCGATTTGCACGGAGAACGACGTTATGCGAAACAACGCACAGTACGCCTCCGGAAAAGCCGGAAAGATGACGTCACACCCATTGGAAAGGAGCCATGATGGATAAACCAAATTCAAGCAGGCGCGCGGTCGTCGGCGCGGCGGCAACCGGTCTTCTTGGAGCGGCGATGGCGCCATCGCTGGCCAAGAGCGGGGCTGACGCCGGCGCCGACATGCCGCCGAAAAATCCGCTCACCGCCTATCCCGCGCCGCCGTTTCTGAAACAGCAGCAGCCCTGGCCTGGCTTGACCAGCAAGATGAATCCACGCCCCGACCATGGCGAAACCAGCTATAAGGGTTCGGGGCGGCTCAAGGGCCGCAAGGCGCTGCTCACGGGTGGCGATTCCGGCATCGGCCGCGCCGCCGCGATCGCCTACGCGCGCGAGGGCGCGGACGTGGCCATCAACTACCTGCCGGCGGAGGAAGCGGATGCGCGCGAAGTGGTGGCGCTGATACGCGCCGAGGGCCGCAAGGCGGTCGCCATCCCGGGCGACATCAAGGATGAAGCGTTTTGTAAAAAACTCGTGGCCGATGCCGCGCGCGAGCTGGGCGGCTTGGACATCCTCGTCAATAATGCCGCGCGCCAATTCTCGCGCGACTCCATCCTCGACATGACCACCGCACAGTTCGACGAGACCTTCAAAACGAATGTGTACGCGATGTTCTGGATCACCAAGGCCGCCGTGCCGCTGCTCAAGCCCGGCGCCACGATCATCAACACCGCCTCGGTGAACGCCTACGAACCGAGCGAAAACCTGATCGACTATGCGGCAACCAAGGGCGCGATCATGATTTTCAGCAAGGGACTGGCCAAGCAGCTGGCGCCGAAAGGCATCCGCGTCAACGCGGTCGCGCCCGGGCCCTTCTGGACGCCGCTGCAGGTCACGGGCGGCCAGCCGCCGGACAAATTGCCGGAATTCGGCGCCGATACCCCAATGAAACGGCCGGGCCAGCCGGCGGAACTGGCGGGCATCTACGTGCTGCTCGCGTCGAACGAATCGAGCTATGCGACCGGCCAGGTGTATGCCGCCGTCGGTGGCAGAGGCGGGCCCTGAAGTCTACCGTACCCCAACCGATATTACTGGCCACTCATTATTGGAAGATGCAACCACATCCGAAATGAAAAAGCCCTTGGAAAAATCAGCAAGCTGGCCTCCGGCGTGCTGGCCTCGACATATACGACATGCGCGGCGAGCTCGCTGTGGCGGTTTGCGATACCTCGACGGAGGCACTGCCGGTCCGGTACGGTCAGCGAGCCGCAGTGCCCTTCCGGATCTCGCTATCGAATCCTGTATAGTTAAAACCCGCGTAGCGCGCGCCGATATCTGCGCCGCTGCCCTTGAGGTTTAAATACAGCAGGTAGACCTGGTAGTCGGCCTGCGCACCGGCACCATCGCCTTCTGCCACCGTGTTTGCGCTCGCGATGGCCGCCTGCAGCATCTTGTAAGCCTGCGGCGTGACCCAGTTGCGATTGGCCGGAACGTCGCGGCCGTCGCTGCTGGCCACCACGCCGGCCAGCCGCGCGCGGGCGATCGCGATGGCCTTGGCCAAAAACGCCTGGCCGTGACCGCCGCTGGTCATGCCGACCGGCGCGCCAGGTGTGGCGGCATCCGTGGTTTGCACCAGCCACAGGCTCACCACCCAACCCTCACGGTTGTTATTGAAGCCAAAATACTTGTGGGCATTGGCAAACTCCCCGGGCCGGTTGGAGATGAACAGGTTGTCGCGGGAAAAACGCATCGCGTCGCCATAGGCCGTGCCGCCGATAGTGTAGGAGACGTGATCGGCGCCGTCGACGAACAGTCCCTTCACCTGCCTGGCACGCTTGACCGCCCAACCGTCGGTGCCATACCAGAAAAGTGCGATGTCGCCGCTTGCGAGCGACGCATCGAAGTTGGCCGCCTTGATGATCTCGCCGGAGTCGCCGGTAAAATGCTTGCCGTCGAACGCTGCGCCTTCGCCGGCGGACTTTTTTGCACCGCCGATCGCGCCGCGCTCGAGACGATAGGAGCCATCGCTGGCCTTGGTCGTGCGGCTGACAAGGACGCCCTCGAGAAAATCGGCGTCGATCAGGTCGGCATAGCCGTCGTGGTCGGTGTCATAGAGCCTCACTTCCAGTCCCGCAACGATCCCGGTCGCCACCGCCAGCGCTGCGGCCTCGTACGTGGCTGCAACACCCTGGCCCTTGTAGCCGCCTTTCCAGGTATTGGTTTCTGCATCATGGGTCAACCAGGGCACTTGGTTGACCAGGTAGCCGGCAGGGGTTTGCCGCAGAAAATCCTGCCCGGTTGCCGGAATGGCGTAGCCATTGATAAAAAACCTGCCAGCGGCGATGATGGCCGGCACGCCGGCGGCGGCGCTGTGCTGCCGGAAGTAGCTGTCATAGCGGGCGCTGACAACGGTGGCGCTCTCGCCGCCCATGTTCAGCACCACGGCCTTGAGCAGCGCGCTGCTGCTGGCCGTCGCCAACGCCCCGGTGCGCTCAGCGGCGCCAGCCGCTCCGATGGCAAGTGTCAATGCCAGGCACAGGCCGGCGGTGGTTGTTTTGATCATGGTTGTTTGCCAGCCGGGCCAGGCCCCACTAAGGTTTATCTGACGATCAGGCATAGGCGCCGGCTGCGTAAGTCAACTCGTAGCTGTGGCTGTAGATCTCCAGGATGTTACCGAACGGGTCTTCCATATACACCATGCGGTAGGGCTTCTCGCCGGGGAAATAGTCACGCACCGGCATGCGCTGCTTGCCGCCGGCTGCCACGATTCTGGCAGCGAGGCCTTCCACGTCCGGGTCTTGCACGCAGAAATGGAAAACGCCCGATTTCCAGTACTGGAAATTATCGGCTGGACGTTCGGCATTGCGGAACTGGAAAATTTCAACGCCCACGCGGTCGCCCGTAGACAGGTGCGCGATCCGCAACGACATCCATCCGGCGCCGAACACGTCGGTACACATCACGCCCACTGCGCTGTCGTCCTCGGTGATGGTGGTCGGCGGCATGATCAGGTACCAGCCCATCACCTCTGTGTAAAACTTGACGGCGCCGTCCAGGTCGGTGACCGACAGGCCGATATGGGAAAAACCGCGTGGATAAGGAGACATGCTGGTCCTTGTTGAAAGTAATGGTGATGAATTCATTGTATTTACTGCCAGGGATAAATAAAATAAGCTGGCGTTTATTGAATCGATAAAAATCTCTTATACCAATGCTCAATCCCACTTGGCTGCGCACGTTTGTCACGCTTGCGGAAGAAGGCAGCTTTACCCGCACCGGCGCGCGACTCGACCTGACGCAGGCGGCAGTGAGCCAGCACCTGCGCCAGCTGGAACGGGAGCTCGGTCCGCTGCTGATACGCCGTCCGCGCACCATCGAGCTGACACCGGCGGGCCTGGCGCTGCTCGACTATTGCAGCGACGCGGACCATGCCGAACGGCGCCTGCGCCAGCGGCTGCGCCAGGACGAGGACGAGGCCGGCGAGGTTTCCCTGATCTCCCCGGGCAGCATCGGCCTGTGCCTGTATCCGTGGTTGCTGGAATTGCAGGCAGCCACGCCGGGCCTGGTGATACGCCACCGGTTTGCGCCCGATAACGAGGTGCTGGCCGCAGTGCTGGACAACCGCTACACGCTTGGCCTGGTCACCTTGCGGCCCGATGACAGCCGCCTGGCGTCGTCACGCTTTGCCGAAGAGCCGCTCGAACTCGTGCTGCCCGCCGGGCGCGATTTGACAGGCTGGGACGACCTTGTGGCCCTGGGGTTCATCGACCATCCCGACGGCTTGGCCATGGCCACCCGGCTGCTGAGTCGCCAGTTCCCTGATGCACCGGGCATGCGCCACATGCCGTGTTCGGGCTTCAGCAACCAGATCGGCCTGATCCTCGAGCCGGTGGCGCGCGGCCTTGGCTTTACCGTGCTTCCCCGTTTTGCCCGCGAGGCGTTTGCGCGGCAGGATGCCATCGCCGTGATCGCGGGCGCCACCGACCTGG
This sequence comes from Duganella sp. AC237, assembly GCF_979254035.1. Classification (NCBI taxonomy): domain Bacteria; kingdom Pseudomonadati; phylum Pseudomonadota; class Betaproteobacteria; order Burkholderiales; family Oxalobacteraceae; genus Duganella; species Duganella sp. AC237. Next base: position 4,048,350 of record NZ_CEEDEW010000003.1, read on the forward strand.
TGGACACGCTCTGGCTGATCCACCGCGCCGAGTGGCCGCTGTCGCACCGCGCCCGGCGCACCATCGACTTTCTGATGCAACGCCTGAGGAGCCGGCCCGCATGAACAATTTCAAGACACTCGACTTCAACCTGCTCAAGGCACTCGATGTCCTGCTCGATGAGTGCAACGTCACGCGCGCGGCAACCCGGCTGGGAGTGACACAGCCGGCCATGACCGGCATGCTCAACCGGCTGCGCGAAAACTTCGGCGATCCCTTATTCGTGCGCGCCCAGCGCGGCATCGTGCCTACCGGGCGCGCGCTGGAACTGGCCGGGCCGCTCAAGCAGGTCCTGGACGGCATCGCGGCGCTGCGGCAGCCTGCCATGTTCGATCCGGGCAGCGCCAGCAACACGCTGACCATCGCCGCGACCGACTACGCGCTGCGCGCCATTGCCCTGCCCTTCCTGTCCGTGCTCAAGCAACAGGCGCCGCACATCCGGGTGGCGCTGGTGCCGGTCGAAGACGCGCAGGTGCAGTTGCAACTCGAACGGGGCGATATCGACCTGGCGCTCGTGACGCCCGAGCGCACCGCGCCAGACCTGCATGCGCGCACTTTGTTTGAGGAGCATTATGTGTGCGTGCTGCGCGAAGGGCATCCAGCCTTGCATGGCCGCAAGCGCTTGACGGTGGACCAGTTTTGCAAACTCGACCATGCGCTGGTGTCGTATGCCGGCGGCGCCTTCCGGGGTGTCACCGACGAGGCCCTGGCCATGCTGGGCAAGCAGCGCGCAGTCACCTTGTCGGTCAAGAGCTTCCTGATCGTGCCCGACATCTTGCGTGCCAGCGACATGGTGGCGATTCTGCCCAGCCGACTGGTGGCCGGCATGCCGGGCCTGACTGTCTGCACACCGCCAATCGCCGTGCAGGGATTCACCAAGGTGGCGGCGTGGCACGAGCGCACCCACCGCGATCCCGCCCAGCGGTGGCTGCGCGAACTGTTATTCGCCCATTGCGGCGATACGCGCCGGTAGCCACGCCGGTGCCGGTGCCAACCGGCGAGCAGGGCCTGCCGCTGCTCGTCCCGCGCCGCTACGCTTGCACTTTGGCGATGCGGGCTGCCGCTACCAGGCCATCAAGCCAGTCCTGGTGCCCATTGATCATGGGATTCGGCTTGGCATTGTGCAGTTCGACGGCTGGCTTGCCTTTTTGCGTTTCCTGCGTCAGGATGCGCACGCGGCCGCCATCAAGATCTTCGACCAGCCAGGCATGGTGCACGTCGAGGCGGTCGTCGGCGCCCTCGTCGCCAGCCCAGCCGTGCCATGCGACCCTGCCCGGCTGCCCGGCAGCAGGCGGCATGAATTCATTGCATTGGGCCTCGACCGGAAAGCCGAAGGTCTCGAAATAGAAACGGTCGCCGTCGCGCAGCACCGGCCCCAGGTTGTCGTAGAAACGCACATTTGCCGAATTGGCGTAATAGGTCGGCCAGTGCGCCGGCGTGGCGAGCAACGGCCAGATGTCGGCGGCGCTGAGGCCGGCAACGATGACTTCATTGGACGCGAAATTGTCGGTGTAACCCGGAACATAGCCCGCAGGCCAGAGAATGGTATTCATGTAAAACTCCTTGTGTTGAAGAACACCATTTTGCCCTTGCTGCAGCCATCAATCCAATCCCATATTTTTATCACATCCATAGGCCGAACTGATATCAAAGTATGGCCAGCCAGGCGCGGGGATCGACGCAACGATAAGCAGAAAGCGCAGCGCATGAAGCGAAACGCAATGGTCGCGCTTTTCGGTAAGCCTGTACTCGAGTCAACATGTCGCTGGCGCGAGGAACCGACGACGATCATCGGAATTTGCGTGGCCGGACCGGGCAATATCTCAAAGCCGCCGGTATGGCCGAGCAGCGCCGCATGCGCTTCGGCGTGCGGGTCGAGCGCGGCGCGGACGATGTTCCAGCTTTCCCGGTACAGCGCCGACTGCGCCACATCCTTGGCAAAAGCAGCAAACTCCCTCGGTCTATCCCCCCGAACCCAGCCCCAGAATAAAGCGCCCGCCCGAGATGCGGTCCAGGGAGAGCGCCGCTTTCGCTAGGTGCAGGGGATTGCGCAGTGGCAGCACGGCTGCGGCGGTGTCCCCCGACGATACGCTCGCTGGCGCCCGCCAGGTTGGCGGGCCAGATGAACGGATCGTCCAGCGCGCTGACATTGCCCTCCTGCGCGATCATCAGCCGCACGTCGCGGCACCACAGCGCAGCGAAACCGGCCGCTTCGGCAATTTTCGCGGTCAGGCGCGCCTCGCCCGGATCGGCCGGCGTCAACCCGGGCATCGGTGCCGGCGTCATCAGGCACTAGGTCAGGCCCGACCCCAGCACGCTGGCGTAGGCGCGATTAAAATCAGGAAGAACAATATTTTGGCGCAATGGAAGTCCCGGAAGTAGTGGCACGACAGCCTACATCATGCCTAATCGGCGGCGCTCATGCCGGAGGCGGCGCCCACGTTCGGCTAGAGAGGTAACGCCGTCTCGTACTTCACCTCACGCAAAGCCACACTGGTATTGATCTGGGATATTCCGGGCAGTTTGACGAGCACGTTGTGCAGGAAGTCGTGGTAGGCGTCCATGTCCGACACGACGACCTTGACCATGTAGTCGGAGCTGCCCGTGGTCTCGTAGCACTCGACCACCTCCGGACGTAGACGCATCGCTTCCTCGAAATGCTGCACAGCGCCCTCCGCGTGCCGCAGCAGCGAGATGTGCAGCAGACACACCACCGACAACCCAAGCTTGCGGCGGTCGACCAGCGCCGTGTAGCGCACGATATAGCCGTTATCCTCCAGCTCCTTCTGGCGGCGCCAGCAAGGGCTGGCGGACATCCCCACCCGCTCGGACAATTCGCTCGACGACATGCGGCCGTTTTTTTGCAACTCCGAGAGGATCTTGAGAGAGGCCGCATCGAGAGACAGGTTTTTCATTTTAGCGCTGGTTTTTAGGTGAGTTCTAGCCATTTTACTGCCCAGCATCGAATAGATAGAAATAATTTTTCCCATGCATCGACATATTCTTACCCATCCTAATTACAAGATGAGACAATGAATTCGATGACCCTTCCGATGTCGCCGCTGGCCGACCCGCACTACGCGCTGCAAGACAACCTGACCCGCATGCAAGGCCGCGTCTTTTTGACCGGCACCCAGGCGCTGGTGCGCCTGCTGTGCATGCAAAAGCTCCGCGACCAAGCCCGCGGCCTCAACACTGCCGGCTTCGTCAGCGGCTATCGCGGCTCCCCGCTCGGCGCGGTCGACCAGGAACTGTGGCGTGCCAAGACGCTGCTCCAGCAACACCGCATCGAGTTTTTACCAGCGATTAACGAGGAACTCGGCGCGACCGCCGTCATGGGATCGCAGCAGGTGGAGGCCGATCCGACCCGCCACGTCGATGGCGTGTTCGCCATGTGGTACGGCAAAGGCCCCGGCGTCGACCGCGCCGGCGACGCCCTCAAGCACGGCCACGTCTATGGGTCGTCGCCGCGCGGGGGCGTCCTGGTCATCCTCGGCGACGACCACGGCTGCGTCTCGTCATCGATGCCGCACCAGAGCGAACAGGCGCTGATCGCCTGGAACATGCCGGTGATCAATCCCGCCAACATCCAGGAATACCTGGAGTTCGGCCTGTACGGCTGGGCCATGTCGCGTTATTCGGGCGCGTGGAGCGGCTTCAAGGCCATCTCGGAGACCGTCGAGGGCGGCGCAGTGGTCGAATTGCCGCCGCTGCCAGCCTTTGTCGAGCCGGCCGATTACGTCGCGCCGCCGGACGGCCTGCACAACCGCTGGCCAGACCTGCCCGGGCTGGCCCTGGAACAGCGCGCTGCCGACAAGCTCGAAGCAGTCCAGGCCTTCGCCCGCGCCAATTCGATCGACCGGCTGGTCGTGCCGGCGTCCGGGGCAAAGCTCGGCATCATCAGCGCCGGCAAGGCCTACCTCGATTTGCTGGAGGCGCTCGACCGCCTGGAATTGCCACTCGAGCGCCTGGCGGAGTTGGGCGTCAGGCTCTACAAGCCGGGCCTGACCTTCCCTCTGGAGCGCACGCGGCTGCTTGCCTTTGCCTCCGGCCTCGATGAAATCCTCGTGGTGGAAGAAAAAGGTCCGGTCATCGAGCAGCAAATCAAGACGCTGCTCTACAACCTCCCCGGCGACGCGCGTCCAATGGTGTTCGGCAAGACCGACCGCAACGGCGACGCCTTGCTGTCGTCGCTGGGAGAACTGCGGCCCTCGCGGATCGCGCCGGTACTGGCGCGCTGGCTGGCGCCGCACTTCGCCGAACTCTCCCTGCATCGCATGCTGCCAGGCTTCTGCGCCGCCGAAGCATTGTCCAACAGCGCCGACAGCGTGAAGCGAACGCCCTACTTCTGCTCCGGCTGCCCGCACAATAGCTCGACCCGGGTGCCAGAGGGCAGCCGCGCGCTGGCCGGCATCGGCTGCCACTTCATGGCGACGTGGATGAAGCGCGACACGAATTATCTGTCGCAAATGGGTGGCGAGGGCATCAGCTGGGTCGGGTCCTCGCGCTTCGTCGGCGAGCCGCACGTATTCCAGAACCTGGGCGACGGCACCTTCTACCACTCCGGTTCGCTGGCGATCCGGCAAGCGATCGCCGCCCGCGCCAACGTCACCTACAAGATACTCTACAACGATGCGGTGGCGATGACCGGTGGCCAGCCGGTGGACGGCAGCCTGTCCGTGCCGCAGATCGTGCAGCAGGTCTGTAGCGAAGGCGCGGTCAAGGTCGTGGTGGTGACCGACGCGCCAGAAAACTACCCCCGCGTGACCCTGCCGGATGGTGTGGCGGTACACCACCGGCGCGATCTGGATGCGATCCAGCGCATGTTGCGCGAGATCGCCGGTGTCACGGTGCTGGTCTACGACCAGACCTGCGCGGCCGAAAAGCGCCGCCGCCGAAAAAAGAACACGCCGGTGCGCACCATCTTCCCCGACCCGGCCCGACGCATGGTCGTCAACGCGGCCGTGTGCGAAGGATGTGGCGACTGCGGCGTGCAATCGAACTGCCTGTCGATCCTGCCATTGGAAACCGAACTGGGACGCAAGCGCCAGATCGAACAATCCTCGTGCAACAAGGATTACTCGTGCGTCGAAGGCTTTTGCCCCAGCTTCGTCTCGGTGCTGGGCGGCACGCTGCGCAAGCCGGCCTCTGTCGCACTATCGGTGCGGGATCTGGAGCACGCACTGGCGTCTTATCCGCCACCGCCCTCCAACCCGCTGGACCGGCCCTTCGAAATCCTGGTGGCCGGTGTGGGCGGCACCGGCGTGGTCACCGTCGGCGCCCTGATCACGATGGCGGCGCACCTGGAGGGCAAAGGCGCGTCGACGCTGGACTTCATGGGCTTCGCGCAGAAAGGCGGCGCGGTGATGTCGCATGTGCGCGTGGCCGCGTCGCCGGCGCGGCTCAATCAGGCGCGCATCGACCTGCGTCAAGCCGACGCGGTGTTCGCCTGCGATCTTGTGGTCGCTGCGATGGCAGACAGCCTGGCGGTCATGGAGCATGGACACACGCAGGTCGTCGCCAACGAGCGCGAGATCCCGACCGCCGATTTCACCCGCGACCGCGACGCATCGATCAACAAGGCCGGGCTGCTGGAGAAACTGGCGGCGTCGGCCGGAGAAGCCAACCTGCTGCGGCTCGACGCCCACGAACTGGCGGCGCGCTTCCTGGGCGATCCGGTAGGCGGCAACATCTTGTTGATGGGTTACGCCTGGCAGCGCGGTCTGGTGCCGGTCGGCCTGGAGGCGCTGACGCGGGCGATCGAGCTGAACGGCGTTGCCATCGACATGAACCAGCGCGCCTTCATGTTTGGCAGGCTGGCCGCCGCCGACCAGCCGATGCTGGAGACGCTGTTGCAACCGCAGCGGCAGGTCATCCAGTTCTCTGCGCCGCGCCCGCTCGCCGACACGGTCGCCGCCCGCGTCGAACTGCTGACACAATACCAGGACGCCGCCTATGCCCGCCTTTACCGCGAGACGGTCGAAGCGGTCGAGCAGCGCGAAACCGCGCTTGACGGGAACACCTCCCGCAATCCGCTCACCAAAGCGGTGGCGCGCAACCTGTTCAAGGTCATGGCCTACAAGGACGAATACGAGGTCGCGCGCCTGCACGCCGATCCGGCGTTCCGCGCGCAGATCGCGGCGCAGTTCGACGGCGACTACAAGCTTGCCTTTCATCTGGCGCCGCCGCTGCTGGCGCGTCGCGAACCGCACTCCGGCGTTCCGCGCAAGATGACGTTCGGCGCCTGGATGCTGCCGGTATTCGGGATGCTGGCCCGTTTCAAGCCATTGCGCGGTACGCCGTTCGACGTATTTGGGTACACGGACGAGCGGAAACGCGAGCGCGAACTGCGCGACCGCTATCTGGCCTTCGCCCGCAACCTGGCGACCAATCTGCGGAACGACAACCAGAAGGCCGCGCTTCAGCTGGCGCAACTGCCGGACCAGGTGCGCGGCTACGGCCACGTCAAGCTGGCGGCGATGGAAAAGGCAGATGCGCTATGGGCCGGGTTGCTGACGGAATTCAATACTTACAAGACCCGTGTCGAACAGGTAGCGGTGGTGGAACTGCGACGCGGCGGATAGAAGCAAGCGGAACAGGCGGATGGAGCGGCCGCGCGGCGGGCGGCCGCTCCATCGACCAGGGCGACCGGCTTAGCCACCGATCGCGTCCAACGGCAATTTCAGATAGCGGATGCCGTTAGGCTCCGGCTCGGGCAAGGCGCCGGCGCGCAGATTCACCTGCAGCGAAGGCAGCAGCAACGCCGGCATCTGCAGCGTCGCGTCGCGCGCGCCACGGCGGCGAACGAAGTCAAGCTCGGACACGTCGTCGTTCACATGGATATTGGCGCGGCGCTGTTCGGCGACAGTGCTGACGCAGGCGGGACCGCGCCCTGCCGGCGGATAGTCGTGGCACATATACAGTTTCGTCTCCGCCGGCAAAGCCAGCAGGGTGCGGATGGAGCCATACAAGGTCGCGGCCGAGCCGCCGGGGAAGTCGCAGCGCGCGGTGCCGATATCCGGCATGAACAGCGTGTCGCCAACAAACACCGCCAATCCCACCATGTAGGCGACGTCGGCGGGAGTGTGGCCCGGCACCGCAAGCGCGCGCACCTTGAGCCGGCCGACGGAAAACTCCTCGTCCGGACCGAACAGATGGTCGAAACAGCGGCCACCTCCGCCTCTGCCGGCCACATTACCAAACAGCGGATCGAAGGTCTTTCGCACCGCGTTGACGCCCTCGCCGATACCGATGTAGCCGCCCAGTTTCGCTTGCAGATAGTGGGCGGCGGACAGGTGGTCGGCGTGGACATGCGTCTCGAGCAGCCACAAACAATGAAGCCCGGCGCTGCGGATGAACGACAGCACTTCGTCGGCGCGGCGGGTACCGGTCCGACCCGACTTCGGGTCGAAGTCGAGCACCGGATCGATCACCGCGCAGCTGGAGCCGGGTCCGTCATGGATCACATGGCTGAAGGTGCCGGTGGCCGGGTCGAAGAACGACTCGACCGTCGGCTGGGTATCGGCGTGGCTGACCAGGCGGCTGACGCGGTCCGGATGCTCCATGCCGGCCTACTGCTCTTGGATCAACGAGTGCAGGGACACGACCTGCAGCCCGCTCAGATCCTGCTCCAGGTTACCGGCGAAAGCGGCGCGGCTGGCGTGCTGCGGCGTCAGGAAGGCGGCGACAACCGCCCTGACAGCCGCCAGGTCGCAACCAAGCACGCCCTTGCGGAAACGCGCGCGCATGTCGTCGTCGATGCCGCACTGGCGCAACTGCCATGCGTGGACGACCGTATCGAACGGCGACCTGGGCTTGTCGAGGCCTTTGATGACACTGACGATCGCCTCCTCCAACTGTTCCTGGCTGAACGCCTGCTGGCCGACCTGGACGATTGCGCGGTTGAAGTCGGCGTAGGTGGCGGCCAGGCGCGGGTCGCGGAACGACGTCATGCTGAAGACGCCGGAGACGGCGTCGTAGCGGGCGTAGCCACCGTACGCGCCGCCCTTCTCCCGTATCGACTGGTGCAGCAATTGATGCGACATCAGCTCGGCGGCGACGGCCAGCGCCGGCGCTTCGTGCACGCCGATGCTCGGCGTGCTCCAGGCGACCGTGCAATGGTTGACCTGGCTGACCGCGTGCAGCGCGACGTTGGCCAGTCCGCCGGACGGCGGGTGCGCGCCGTGTCCGGCGCCGGCCGCGGCACGCTTGCCGTCTTGCGGCGGCAGCTTGACGAGCGCGGCCAATTTTTGCGCGTCGCCGTCGACGCCGGCGCACAGCACCGACGCCGGCGAGCCGACGATCGCGCGGTGCAGCGCGTCGAGCTTCGCCGCGATCTGATCCAATCCCTCGGGTGTACGCGCTTGACGCATCAGCTGCGCCAGGAACGCCAGAAAGCCGGCGCCGGCGGTCCTGTCCTCGAAGTGGCCCAACGCCGACAAAGGCGCCCCGGCGCTGAGCGCCGCATAGCGGCCGCCTTCCTGGGCCAGGTTGTTGACATGCTGCTGGTAAGTGCTTTCGATCAGGAAGACGATACGCTCATGCTCGTCGAAGCGCGCACCATCCACGTAGGCGGCCAGCACCTCGGCGATGCCGGCCTGCTCCTCGCCCAAGCCGCTGGCCTGGAAGCGCAGGGCCAGGCGCAGCCGGCGCTGGCGGTCCAGCACCGCGTCCGTGCTCAGCCAGAACGAAGCGACCTTGCCCTCGCGCCATACGCTCGCGCCCAGGTAGTCCTTGTCGCCGACGCCGAGCGCGCCGCGCAAGTCGGTGTACAGCACCAGCCACTGCCACGCGTCCTCCGGCAAGGCCGAAATATCGAACTCGACGAACGCGTACGAGATTTCATTGGAGGCGATCGCAAACGCATATTTGCCGTCTTGCGGGGCCGGTATCGCCGGCACCGGTACCGGCAACGGATTGACGTCGCCGGGTTTGATCCGTGGCAGCACACTGAAATCGCTGGCCTGGTCCTGATGCGCGTCCAGCGCCGCCATGTCGGCGGCGATCCGCGCGCGGTCGGTATCGGTCAGGCAGGCTTGCGCCGCCGCCAGGTTGTTCGCCTCGGTCTGCTGGCGCCGGTCGAAGTAGGCGGGATCCGGCACCACGGTGGTGGTCAGGCGCGTGGGCGAGTCGATCAGGCGGCGCACCAGTCCCTTGAAAAACTCGGGATCGGCGATACGCGCTTCGAGCTGGCGCAGCGCGGCGCCGCTGTCGATGGCCGAAAACGCGTCGCCGCCCCGCATCGCCACCGGCAGCGCTTGCAGCAGCCGCCCCAGTACGTTGGGCATGCGTCCGCTCGACGTATCCCGTTGACGGTATTTGAGGTCGCGCAGCGCGGCGCGCAGCAGCTCCGGCGGCACGCCTTCATTAGCCGCCTGTTCCAGCGCCTGTTCGATGCGCACCCGGGCGGCGGGAAGCTGCTCGATCGTCAATCCTTCCATACCGATGAAAAACAGCATCTGGCGCGCGCCGGGGTCGACGCCGTTCAACTGCGAGGGCCGGCCGTAGCCGGCCGATTCCATCGCGTGCTGCACCGGCGCGCTAGGGCTGCCCAGCAGACCGGCGGTCAGGATTTCCGCCTCGTACAGCGCCGTGACGTCGGCGGCCTCGCCCAGCAGCCACGAATGCTGCAGGCCATACTCGTCGTCGTTGGCCGTCTGCGACGGGATGTTGACGGTGTTTTCGCGCGGCGCGGCCGCCGACGCCGCCAGTTGCGGCATCCGGCGCGGCGATTTTCCGCCCAGCTTGTTAAGCACGTTGTAGCGGATGCGCCGCTGTATTTCCGCCGGCGACACGGCGCCGGCGGACATGAAGACCGCCTGTGAAGGATGATAGTGACTGGCGTGGAAGTCCACCAGATTCTGGTGGGTCAGCTGCGGAATCGCCAGCGGATCGCCGCCATACTCGTTTTCATACGTCGTGTTCTGCAACTGGGCCGATGCGACGCCATGGTACAAGGCGCGCATCGGGTCGCTGAATGCGCCTTTCATCTCGTTAAAGACCACACCCTGATAACCGAGCTTGCCGTCTTCCAGGGTGTGACGCCAACCCTCCTGCAGGAAATTCAGGTAATCGAGGCGCGGGAAGAACGTCGCGTCCAGGTAGACGTCGAGCAGGTTGAAGAAATCGGCGCGGTCGGTGCTGGCGAACGGATATACCGTACGGTCGGCGTAGGTGAAGGCGTTCATGAAGGTGGCCGTCGAACGGCGCATCATGGCAAAGAACGGGTCGCGCACGGGATAACGCTCGGAGCCGCACAAGGCCAGGTGTTCCAGGATGTGGGCGCGGCCGTCGCTGGTGCCCGGAACGGTCGGGAAGGCGACCAGGAACACCAGTTCAGCGTCCTTGGTCGCCAGATGGTAGTGCACGGCGCCCGTCGACGGCTCGACATACTCGTCGACGACGGCGTCGAGCGTGGGGATCGCGTGGCTGCGGATTTTTTCAAATTGGGTCATGGGTTTTTCTGTGTGCCTTTCCAGTCAAGCGGTGCGCAAGGTTTCCAACAGCAGCGCGGCGGCGCGCGCGTTAAGGCGCTCCGCGACGTCGCTATCGATCTTGTTCCGGCCAAGTACCAGATCATGGTCTTCCGGATGGTATTTCGCGAGCATGTCGAACACGGTGATGGTCGGTCCCTGCACCCCGCCCATGTGGACCTGGAACATCTCCTCCAAGCGGGCGCGGATCCGCGTATCGATCTCCTTGGTCCAGCCCGCCTCGTGCGTGGCCTTGGCGCGGCTGCTGTTCTGCCACAGCCGGACCACATCGTTGACGGTCGAATTGCTACGCTGCGGATCCCAGGCCGCGCTTTCGGCGCAGGCGGCCAACTCATGCGCCGGGGTTTCCTCCTCCAGCGTGTCGGTCACCGCCGTGGCCGCCTTTCGGACGGCGCGCCATTCGGCCGGGGCGACGGACTCGCCGGCGACGGCGCGCCGGTGCAAGGCGGCGACGGCCTGCAACGATGCGGTCACGGCCGGCAGGACGACGTCGCTATCCCGCTCTGCCTCTTCCAGCAGGCGCAGTACCAGGCGGCTGCCGGCGGTGGACAGGTTGGCGCCCGGACGGATGGCCTCAAGCACGGTGACGCCGAATTCCAGCATGTCAGCAGGCTCGTGCAGGTTGCCGGCCAGCGCGTCGAGCACGACGGCCAGCCATTGCGGCAGCGCCAGCTGCTTTTCCCACTCGGCGATGTCGGCGCTCTCGACCAGGCAACCGGCCAGGCTGCCCTGTTCACCGGTCCATTCCATGGCGCCGGGTACGAGACGGCCGGCAGCAACATGTGCGCACAGGCGTTCGATATGCAGGTTGCGAACGCCGGCGTAGGCGTGATAGGCGGAATTGGTCATCTCAAGCCTCCAGGTGTTTTTCAATGAAGGCGGCCAGACGGGTCTTGGTCATGACGCCCAGCAGGCGATCCACCTCCACGCCGTCGACATACAGCGCCAGCGTGGGCAGCCCGCGCACCGATTGGGCTTGCATCGTCGCCTCGTTCTTGTCGGCGTCGACCTTGACGATTTGCACCTCCGGATATTCGAGCGCGATATCGGCCAGCACCGGCGCCAAGGCCTTGCATGGGCCGCACCATTCGGCCCAGAAATCGACCAGCACCAGGCCGTGGGTCTTGATGACATCGGTATCGAAGGAGGCGTCGGTGGCGTGCAGCATAGTTTTTGACATGTTGTGCTTTCAAATAAAGTGGCGATGGCTGAAGTATGTTGCTTCCGTCCTGCAATAATCAGGACGGAAGTGGTGGAAATCAGCGAATTGGTAGGAGAGTCGATCAGTACGGTTTTCGCGCCGCTCAGGCAGCGGAGAGCACCAGCCGTTGCTCGTGGAATTGCTCCAGCGCCTCGTGGTGGGCGACGCTGACAATCGCCGTGCCGGGCAGCGCGGCGATCAGCGCAGCGTAGAGCACCGCCTCCGATTGCGGGTCCAGCGCACTGGTCGCTTCGTCGAGGAAAACGAAGTCGGGCCGGTGCAGCAGCACGCGGGCGAACGCCACCCGCTGCTGCTCGCCGCCCGACAGCTGTTGCTGCCAGTTGTCGTAGGCGATCAACGACGGAATACGTTCGGCAAGGCCGACCGTGGCCAGCACCTCCAGGCATCGCTCATCGCTGAACAGGTCGTCCTGCGCGGGATAGCACATGGCCGCCTTGAACTTGCCGGTCGGCAGATAGCTGCGTTGCGGGAGGAACATCAGTCTCGCTTCGCGTGGGATCGTCACGTCGCCGCTGCCATGCGGCCACAGGCCGGCCAGCGCGCGCAGCAAGGTGCTCTTGCCCACGCCCGACGGACCGGACACGAGCCAGCGGCTGCCCGGCGCGAGCCGCAGTCCGGCGATGCTGCTGAGCGGACGTTGCAGCGGATCGAGCAAGGTCAACTCCCGCGCCCCGAGCGCCTCGCCGTCGCCGCGCTCGACGGTAAAGCCGCTGTGCCGATGATGCGCCTTGTCGATCGCCCATTGCAGATCGCGCACGCGGTTGGCGACGGCCAGCCAGCTGGTGAAGCCCTGGTAAGCCTGGCTGAAGAACGACAGCGCGCCGTTGAGCGAGTTGTACGCGCCCGTCACCTGGGTGATGCCGCCCATCGTGATCTCCCCCGCCAGATAGCGCGGCAGCGCCAGCAGCACCGGCAGGCAGGCGAAGAAATTCCCATAGACGGAAGTGGTGAGCATCACCTTGGAGTTGCGGATCATGAGCGCGTAGAAATTGCTGCGGATTTTTCCGAACAGATAGGTCATGCGCTGTTTTTCGTTCTCCTGCCCGCCGTAGAAGGCGATCTGCTCGGCGTTCTCCCGAACCTGCATGGCGCTGAAGCGGAAGTCGCCCTCGACCCCCTGCTGCTCCATGCTCAGGCCGATCAAACGCTTGCCGACCCAGTGCACCAGCGCCAGGTTGACCACGTTGTAGACGACCACGACCAGCACCATGTAGCCTGGTATCGTGATCAGCATGGTTCCGACGCTGAACGACACCGCGCCCGACAAATTCCACAACAGCACGGTAAAAGTGCCCACGCTGGCCAGCATCGAAATCAGGCTGAGCGACATGTTCATCGTCTGGTTGACGAACAATTTGACGTCCTCCGCGATGCGCTGGTCGGCGTTGGTGAGCACCCCTTCGCGTTCGATGTCGTAATAGGCGTTGGTGCTGAGCCAATCGTCCATCAGCTTGCCGGTCAGCCAGGTGCGCCAGCCGATCTCCAGCAACCCGTCGAAGACGACGCGGCTGATGGAGAGCACGCCGCCGGCGATCGCCGCGACCACCGTCAGCAGCAGCACCGGCTTGAGCACTTCCCATTTCGCGCCCACCAGCGCGTCGGTCAGCTCGCCGGCCAGGTCGTTGGCCCACACCTGGATGTAAACCCCGCCGAACATGATGCACAGGATAACGGCCAGATTGGCGATGGCCTTCCACCGGTGCTCGGAGCGCCAGTAACCCGACATCAACTGCAACAGGCCCGGGCGGCCCGGCGCGAGATCATTCTTCATAAACGGCGTTCTTATTTAAAGCTGCGTTAGTTAAAGCTGCGTTTGACGGTCAGCATGAATTGGCGCCCCGGAAGGATGGGGACGAAATTGCTGGCCGATGCGGGCGAATAAAGCACCCGGTCGCCCAGGTTCCTGACGCCGAGGATGACGCTGAGTTTGTCCGAGGTGTAGAAGACACTGGCATCGATCTGGGCCTGGCCCGGCGTACGGAAGGGGTATGTCAAATCGTACGTGCCCAGGCTGCCACTGCTGGCGCTGATGCCCACGCCAACGCCATATCCAGCGAGCGCGGCCGACTGAAAGGCGTAGTTCGACCACAGACTGGTCTTGTGTTTTGGCTCGCCGGGAAACACCAGGTTCGGGTCGACCGGGTCGGTAATGCGCTTATAACTATAATTGAAGATGATATCCAAGCCCTTGGCGGCCTGGCCCTGGACATCGATTTCCACACCCCGCGTGCGGTCCCCGCAGTGACGTCGTAGCAGTCCTGCAGTACCAGGTAGCGTGAGCGATTGGCGAGCTGCAGCAAAAACACGCTGGCGGTGACGGACAGCTTGCTGTCGAACAAGTCCAGCTTGGCGCCAACTTCCTTGTTCCTGGTTTGCTGTGGAGGAATCTTCTCCAAGGCACACGACAGCCCCGGTTGCGGGCTGAATCCCTCCGCATAGCTGGCATAGACGGAAGCTTCAGGGCTCAGACTGTAAACCAGGCCGACGCCGGGCGTATTCCGTGTGACCGTGCTGGCGGCGTCTGAAACCGTCTGATCGAGACCCGCGTAGTAGGTCGCCGACGCCGGCGAGTGATAGCGCGTGCGGCGCGCATTGACCAGCAGGGTCCAGTCGCCATAAGTGGCCATATCCTGAAGGTAAACACCCTTTTGTTCCTGCCGAAAGCCACCGGTGTAGCTGAGCGCTGTCGAGCTGTCGCGCACGCGTGGAAAATCGATCGGCGTGGCCGGGTACACTTGGCCAAAGACCGAATCGCCCTCCCACTGCGTGGAGCCATAGGCGGTGTCGGAATGGTTATAGCCGACGGAGAGTTTATGCCGCACGGGGCCGGTCGCAAAGCTGCCCCGCAGATAATGGTCGCCGCTGCTTGTGGTGGTCTTGTCCACCTTTCGTGATATGTAAAACAGCGTCGAACCGTCGCTCACCAAAGGAGCGGCCTCATCCGGATAATTGAGGTCTGTCGGGCTCGGGACGTGAAGGTCCAGCCCCGAGATGCTGCGCTGCAGCCGGCTGACGAGGACCAGCGACGGTGTCAGTTGCCGCTCCAGTTGGTAATACAGCTTTTTATCCGTGTTGTCGAAGCCGTCGCTGCGGTTCGCCAGCGGGATTGCCGGCGCCGGCAGCAGCGACCCGTCGCGCGCGGCGAAGGTGTAGAACGGCATCGGCGCATGCTGCTTGGTAGTGGACGCGCCGACGACCAGGTCGGTTGTCTTGTCCTTCCAGCGCAGGCTGGGCATAAAGGACCGATTCGTGCGCCCGTCGTAACCGCCCTGGGCCGACGAGGCGTCGGCGACCACCCCGATCAGCCGGTAGCTCAACGTCTTGTCGTCGTTCAATGCCTCCGACAGATCTATTGCAACGGTCTTGTCCCCGTACGATCCAAGCTGAAGCGACAGATCGCGTATCCGCTCCGCTTGCGGTTTCTTGGAGACCACATTGACCCCGCCGCCCAGCGAATCGCCGCCGGAAAGGATGGCCTGCGGGCCTTTCAGCACTTCGATGCGTTCGACGCCGTAGACGCTCGTCAACGCGGCGCCCGGGTCGGCAACACCGTTGCTGGTTGCCGATGCCGTGTAGCCGCGGATCGTGTATTCCGGCGCGCCCTGCGGACTTTGGCTCAGCCGCACGCCGCTCACGTTACGCAGCGACTCCTGCAAATTGATGATTTGCTGGGTCTCCAGCACCTTGGACGTAATCAATGTCACGCTGGCCGGCACGTCCTGCAGGTAGCCGCCGCTGCGGGTGGCCGTGTTGGAGCGGCCAGCCTTGAAACTGGTCTCCGCCTCGTCACGCTTGGCGGTGACCTCGATCACCGCCGGCTTGACGACGAGGGCGCCGTCGGCCCGTTCCTCGACCAGCAAGCCGCTGCCCGACAACGCCAGTTGGACGGCGGCGAGCGCCGCCAGCTCGCCCTTGACCTCGCCCGCCATCAGGTCGCGGGTCTGGCCCGCCTGGAATGTCACTTCGCGCCCGGACATGGCGGCGATGGCGGCAAGCGTGTCGTTCAACTTGCCGGCCTCGATCGCATAGCTGCGCGTCTCGGCCGGGTTGACGCCGCCGGCCGGCTGTTGCGCGAACGCCATCGGCGGCGCGGCATAACACATGAGGCCGGTGAAGATGGCGGCTGAAAGAGACAGTCTGCGTGGGGCGGTGCGAGGGGCCTTGCGTAACATGATTGCGCCTTGTGGTTGGGGAATGAACTCATGTAATATAAATAAAGACCCTGTGTCCGGCCAATGACCAAACCGTACGGTTACCGCCATCTTCCCTCGCACTGTACTGACGTTGCGATCGGTACGAAAATGAAATCCGTCGCTCCCAACTATAGAGATCGCTTGCATGGTTAAAGGTCGCCCCCGGCATCAATCTGACACGAGATTGAACAAAAAGACACTGGACGTTGTAATTCTTCAACACGAACGGCTGTCGCTGGTCGATGGCATTTTCGACATGGTGGTCGAGCAGATCAAGGCCGGGCACCTGACCACCGGCCACCGGCTGGTATCGGTGCGCCAAATGGCCGAAGACTGCGGGGTCAGCCGCGACACGGTGGTGCGCGCCTACGAAAAGCTGGTCGCGCACGGCCACTTGGAAGCGCGCCCCGGGTCCGGCTTTTTCGTCACCGGCGGCGGGCGCACCCCGCTGCGCCGCTTCGACGCCCCCGTCGCGCAGCGCCCGGTGCTGCCGGACTGGAAACGCTTGCGCCTGCTGCAGCCCATCGCGGCCGACGCCGACAGTCCCGGCAGCGGCCTGCTGCCGGCGGACTGGCTCGACGAGCACGCCGTCGGCTTGTCCATGCGCGCGCTGGCGCGCGCCAGCCAGCGGCCGCTGGCCGCCTACGGCGACGTGTACGGCTATCTGCCGCTGCGCCTGCAATTGCAGGCAAAACTCAGGGACATCCAGATCCAGGCGCCCGTCGACCAGATCATGGTGACGGCCGGCGCCAGCGACGCGCTGAACCTGCTTTTTCAGTCGAGCCTGAGACAGGTCGGCGAAGCGGTCCTGATCGAAGACCCAGGGCCGTTTTTGCTCACCGACCGCCTGATGGCGTCCGGGCTGGCCCCCATCCATATACCGCGCCACGCCGACGGCCCGGACCTCGACGCCTTGCGCCAGGCATGCGAGGAGCACCGTCCGCGTTTTTTCTTCTGCAGCGCCGTGCTGCACAATCCGACCTGCACCCATATCGCGCCGCACAAGGCTTACCAGTTGCTGCGAATGGCGGAGGAATTCGACTTCACCATCGTCGAGGACGATACCTATGGCGATTTGATGCCGGCCAACTCGGCGACGCCGGCGATGCGCCTCGCCAGCCTGGACCAACTCAAACGCGTCGTCTACATCGGCAGCTTTTCCAAGACCATCGCCCCGGGCCTGCGCGTCGGCTACATCTGCGCCCCGCCCGACCTGATCGAGTGGCTGCTGGTGTACCGGCGGGTCGGCGGCATCGCCGGGCCCCAGCTATCCGAGCGCGTCGTCTACCAGTTCCTCTCCGAAGGAACCTACCGGCACCACTGCGCTCAGCTGCGTGGGCGGCTGGACCAGTGCCGCCAGGCGGTCGCCGACAAGCTGATCAGCCTTGGCTGCAGCTTCAACCACATGCCCGACGCCGGCATGTACCTGTGGGCCAACCTGCCGGACCACTGCGACGCCAGCGCCATCGCGGACGCCCTTTACGAACAAGGCTACCACTTTGCCCAGGGCCGGCTGTTCAGCAGCATCCACTACGATCAGCGCGACGACAAAATGCGCTTCAATATCGGGCGCACGCTCGACAGCCCGGCCCTGCCAGCGTTTGCCAAGCTGCTGGGCGCCTAACCGCCCGCCGGCGCTTGTTCGAGATACCGCTGCGCGTCGAGCGCCGCCATGCAGCCGCTGCCGGCCGAGGTAATGGCCTGGCGGTACACATGGTCCTGCACGTCGCCGGCGGCGAACACGCCGGCGACGCTGGTCGCCGTCGCCATGCCGTCGCCGCCGGCGCGCGTAAGGATGTAGCCGTTGCGCATGTGGAGCTGGCTCGCGAACAACGCCGTGTTCGGATGGTGGCCGATGGCGATGAAGACGCCATGCGCCGGTACCGTAGTCAGTGTGCCCCCGTTCCCGCCGGCTAGCACCGCGCCGGTGACGCCGGCGGCGTCGCCGAGCACTTCCTGGAGCGTATGATCGAGCTTGAGCCGCACCACGCCGGCGGCGACCTTGGCCTGCAAGCGGTCGATCAGGATCGGCTCGGCCCGCAGGCGCGCGCCGCGATGGACCAAGGTCACCTTCGAGGCGATGTTGGACAGATACAACGCCTCCTCGACGGCGGTGTTGCCGCCGCCGACCACCAGCACCTCGCGGCCGCGATAGAAGAAGCCGTCGCAGGTGGCGCAGGCCGACACGCCCCTGCCCATGTAGGCGGTCTCGGACGGCAAGCCAAGGTATTTGGCGGACGCGCCGGTGGCGATGACGAGCGCGTCGCACGTGTAGTCGGCTTGGTCGCCGGACAGCCACAGCGGCGGTGCGCTGAAATCGACCGTGTGGATGACGTCCTGCACGATGCGCGTGTCGAACCGCTCGGCATGCTGGCGCAGGCGCTCCATCAGTTCCGGCCCCTGCACGCCGTGCGGGTCGCCGGGCCAGTTTTCGACATCGGTTGTGGTCGTCAACTGGCCGCCCGGTTGCAGGCCGGTGATGAGCACCGGATTAAGGTTGGCGCGCGCGGCGTAGACGGCAGCGCTGTAGCCGGCGGGACCGGAGCCGAGGATAAGCAGGCGGGCATGTTTGACCGGCTTGGACATTATCGGACCTCCCGCTTGGCATTGGCCGCGTTGGCCGCGTCGGCCAGATCGCACAGATACCGCACCAGCAGCGGCACCGGCCTTCCCGTTGCGCCCTTGTCTCCGCCGGACTTCCACGCCGTGCCTGCGATGTCGAGGTGCGCCCAGGTGTATGCGCGCGTGAAGCGTTCGAGGAACGCGCCGGCCACGCTGGCGCCCGCGCCGGGACTGCCGATGTTGGCGAGGTCGGCGAACTCGCTCTTGAGTTGCTCGCCGTGCGGCGCCCCCAGCGGCATGCGCCAGGCGGGATCGCTGGCGTCGCGGCCGGCGGCTAGCAGCGCGTCGGCCAGCGCCTGGTGCGCCGCGTCGTCCCGGGTAAACAGACCGCTGTCATGGGCGCCCAGGGCGACCACGCAAGCGCCCGTCAGCGTGGCGATATCGATCACGGCCGCCGGCTGGAAGCGCTCCGCATAGGTCAGCGCGTCGCACAAGACCAGGCGGCCCTCGGCGTCGGTATTGAGCACTTCGATCGTCAGCCCCTTCATCGACGTGACGATGTCGCCCGGCCGCACCGACCGGTCCGACGGCATGTTCTCGCAGGCGGCGACCAGGCCGACGACGTTAAGGTCCAATCCAAGTTCGCCGATCGCCCGGAACACGCCCAGCACCGCCGCGCCGCCGGCCATGTCGTACTTCATTTCGTCCATCGCGGCGCTGGGCTTGATCGAAATGCCGCCGCTGTCGAACGTCAGTCCCTTGCCCAGCAGGACCACCGGCGCCTCACCCACCGCGCCGCCGTCGTGGCGCAGCACGCAGAACGCCGGCGCCTGAGCGCTGCCGTCGGCCACCGCCAGATAGCTGTGCATTCCCAGCGCAAAGAGCTCGTCACGGCCCAGTATCTCGACACCGAAGCCATGGTCGGCCGCCACTGCGCGGGCACGCTCGGCAAGATAGGACGGCGTGCAAATGTTCGGTGGCAGATCGGCCAGTTCGCGCGCCACCAGCATGCCATTAGCAGCCGCCATGGCTTGCCGCAGTGCGGACCTGGCCGCCGGTGTTGACTCGACGTGGAGCACCAGTTCGGCAGCCCCGGGAGGCGCGATCTCCGGCTCGCTTTTGAGCCGGCCACGCCGGTAAACGGCGTTAATCGCCGCCGACGTGACATGCCGCACGGCCCACGCAACATTGCGCCCTTCGATCCCGGCGAACGGCAGTGCCAGCACGGCCTGATCGGCCTTGACGGTTTTCAGGCGGCACAGTGCCTCGGCCACCACTTTGACAAAGGTGCTTTCTGTCAGTCCCTGGCGGCTTCCGAGCCCCAGAAGGAGCACGCGTTCGGCGCCGGTTTCGCTCGCCAGCCGCAGCATGCAGCTCGATCCGGGCTTGCCCGACAGGTCACCGGCCCTGACCGCCGCCTGCAGCACGCCGGAAACGTCTAACAGGGAAGCTTCGGCCGTCAACGAGCCGTCGTCGAACACGCCAACCGCGATACAGCCCACGCGAATGGATGCCAGGTCGTCAACCAAGTTCAAGGATACTTTCAATCGCTGCTCCATCTGGTTTGAAAGCGTCCATGCTAGGGTATGGAGAGACTTCAAATCATCACGGAAATAGCGACAGTCGCCCCACTGTCGGCATAAGCTGCCAGTACGTAAAATCGCCGCCGGCGTGCGCCGACGCGCAGTTTCTCGCGCACGCCATCCCTATTCCAGCGATTAGATTGAACATCGACCGCGATTAATATCGCCGAATCACTAAAACACTCAGGAGACTAAACTGAAAACACAAATCGAGGCTTCTCCCCAGCGGCGGAGCTTCCTGCGCTTTTCCGCGCTCAGCATCGCCGCGCCCGCCGCAGGCGTCCTGCTCGGCGCCTGCGGCGGGGAATCGGCGCCGGTCACCGCTCAATCGGTGTCGGAGTCGCTCAACTTTCCGGTAGTGCCCGCAGGAATACGCCGCATGGCGTTCAGCGCCGACGGCACCAAACTGGCCTTGAATGAATACGGCAACCCGCTTGGCAAACCGATTCTGTTCATCCACGGTTTCTCGCAAAGCCGCCTGTGCTGGTTACGTCAGTTCACCGATGCCGCCCTTTTGGCGAGATATCGGATCTGCACCATGGACTTGCGCGGACACGGCGACTCGGACAAACCGGCAGGGCCCTACACGCCCGAAGACAAGGGCGTCCGACGTCAAGGCGGCGATTACGGCGCTGGGCTTGGTCAAGCCAGCGATAGTGGGCTGGTCCTTCGGCGGCGTGGTCACGCTCGACTACCTCGTTACCTACGGGCCGGGCAGCGTTTCAACGGTCATGTTTGTGGATGCGGGATACGGCAACAGCTCGGCGGCCGGGGCGCCTTCACTGTTTGGCACCGGCCTGACCGACAATGTACCGCTGATGCTGTCCGCCGACGCCGCTGAAAACGCCCGTGGGACCTTACAGTTCCTGCAAGCCTGCAGCGCCGCGCCGTTACCTCATTCGGATCTTGCGTTCGCGCTGGCGTACAACATGCTGGCGACGCCAGGCGGCGCTGACTGGCCGGCCGGGCGTGCCGGAAGACTATGACAAGAACGTCATGGCCGCGCTCAGGCTGGCGGGCGTGCCGGTGCTGGCCATGACCGACGCGCAGGACAACATCGTGCTGCCGTTCGCTGCACGCGACATCGCTACCGCCACCGGGGGGGGCGCTGATGACCTATCCAAACGTGGGGCACATGCCGTTTGTCGAGGCGAGCACGCGCTTTAACGCCGACCTGGCGGCTTTGGTCGGCTAATCCGGATGGCGTCGCCGGCCCGCGCTGGCCGGCGACGCCATCCCCTGGTCCGCCAGGTCCGCCGCCAGGTGTGTCGTAAAAACGAGCTCGCCACGGCTTCGCACCCCCGCCTTGTCCATCAGCCTCGCCAGGTGCGTGCGCACCGTCCAGTAGCTTATTCCCAGCGAGCGGGCGACCATCTTGTCGGTCGCCCCTCGCACCACCAACTGCAGCACCTCGCGCTCACGCGGTGTGAACGCTGGCGGCGGCGCCTGGGGCGTGGTGGCGGCATGGCGATCGGCGGTCTGGCGCGCGCAAACGCCCGGCGAGGTGGGCGCGCAACACATTGAGCAGCGTGATCTCGCGTTGGTCTAATGGCTTTGCCCCTGGCGCGCGCCAGACGCGGAAGTCGCCCAACATTTGCCTTCCTTCATAAAGGTACAGGTCGACGCCTTCGGCGAGGTGGTTCTGCCGCAGGAAGTCGGCTTAGTATTCGCTCGCCTCCAGCACATGTTTCGGGAGCGCGGCGTAAATCGAGTGCGCGGTGCGATACTTCCTGAGCACAGGCGAGATCGGATCGATGAACTGGTAGTGCTGTTGGTAGCGGGCCAACTAGAAACCGGTTGGGGGTGCGTCTATTTAACCGTACCACGCGTAGCGTGGCTATCACAGAAGCGGGCGAGCAATTTTTAGCGCGGGTACGACCCGCCTTAGGCGCCCTAAACGGTTCTGTCGCATTAGCGAACGCTGCGGGCCGGTCGGGTAAACTGCGGTGCCGAATCCACGACAAATCGAGATGCTCAACTTCAAAGGTATGCGCTTTCCAATCGACGTGATCCTGGTCTGTATCCGCTGGTACGCGGCCTACTCGCTGAGCTACCGGCACCTCGAGGAGATCATGGAAGAGCGCGGCGTGTCGGTCGACCATTCATCGATCAACCGGTGGGCGATTCGTTTCCTGCCACTCATCGAGAAGATGGCCCGGAAACACAAGCGCTCGGTCGGCGGCAGCTGGCGCATGGATGAGACGTACATCAAGGTCAAGGGCGTCTGGAAATATCTCTACCGTGCTGTCGACAAGCAGGGCAAGACTGTCGACTTCCCGCTGACGGCTAAGCGATATGGCTGCGGCGAAGCGCGTCTTCGACAAGGCCATGGGAGCGAACGGCGATCCGGACAAGGTCGCGATGGACAAGAGCGGCGCCAACAAGGCGGCCATGGATGCGATCAACGCCGGCCGCGACGTGCCGATCTTGGTGCACCAGGTTAAATACCTCAACAACATCGTCGAGCAGGACCATCGCGCCATCAAGCGGATGACCAGGCGGATGCTCAACTTCAAATCGTTCCGGTCCGCCGGCTCCGTACTCGCCGGCATCGAGCTGATGCACATGATCCGCAAGGGCCAGTTCGCAATCGACCGTGCGGAGGCCATGTCGTTCGCGGACCAATTTTCTGTCCTGGCAGGAGTGGTTCGTCCAGTTTGAGCGTGCCGTACCGTTCCGGGGAAATCTGGTCGTTGGATCAATAACGCGACAGAACCCGAAATTATCGGTGTAACCTGGAACATAGCCCATAGGCCAGAAGATGGTATCCATGTGAACTCCTCGTATCGAAGAAAACCATTTTGCCCGCCCTTGTACCATAATTCCAATCTCATATTTTTATCACTCCCATTGGCTGAACTGATATCAAAATATGGCCGGGTGGCGCTCGGGATCCATGCCACGATAAGCAGAAAGCGCAGCGCATGAAGCGAAACGCAATGGTCGCGCATGTCGCCAAGCCTATACTTGAGTCAACATTTCGCTACGAGGTGTACCCGCCTGGCCAGGCACCCAAAATGATTCGATGATGTGATAAGCCTGGAGACACTAAGATGAAACGCACGACTATGGGCGCTTGCCTGCTGCTATCGCTGGCCGCCTGCGGCTCGGACAATGGCCCCATTGCCACTGTGGCCGCAACCCCCACCGCGCCGGCGACGCCGGTCGGCGCTTACGACAGCGCCCTGGCGTTCGACAAGACGAAGTACACCACCATCAATGTCACCATCGACGGTGTGAACACGCCGGTACGCTGGTACAAGGAAGTCTGCTACGTCGGCAAGCCGATCCTGATGGCCACCAGCCAGACCGGCATGTTCGGCGCCAGCACCCTGGCCAATCCGCAGTGCGGCTACCAGAGCATGAACGTGTTTGTCCCGGAAACCGCCGCTGCCAGCCAGGACGCGGCCATCTACTTCGCTGTCAACAACGGCGGCTGGATGGCCAGCTACATCAAGGCCAGCATCGCCGACGGCGCCAGCTTCAACAGCAGCGCCAGCAATGTCGGCGCGGCGATCAAGGCGGGCTACGTTTACATCGACATCGCCACGCGCGGCCGCGGCATCGTCGCCGCCGATGGCAGTTATCCCGGCAAGGCGCCGGCGGCGATCGTCGACGCCAAGGCCGCGGTGCGCTACCTGCGCCTGAACGACGCCGTCATGCCCGGCAACGCCAACCACATCGTGGTGAACGGCACCAGCGGCGGCGGCGGCTTGTCCGCCGCGCTGGGCGCGTCGGGCAACAGCAGCGACTACCTGCCCTATCTGGCCGCCATCGGCGCCGCCGGCGTCACATCGGCGGGGGCAAGCATGCTGCGTGACGATGTGTTGGCGATCAACGCCTATTGTCCGATCACGGACCTGGGCAATGCCGATCTCCACTACGAGTGGATGTACAACATCCTGAACACCCGCCAGACGGTCGGCGGCCAGCCGAATCCGGCGGGCAGCGCGACGCTGATGGCGAAGTTCGTGGCCTATCAGGCAAACCTGGGGCTGAAGGACGCCAGCGGCGCGGCGCTGACCGCCTCCACGATGCTGGAAACGGTCAAGCAGGAAGTGATACGCTCGGCGGAAACCTATCTGGCATCCGGCGGCAAGATCCCCGCCCTGGGCGAACTGATGACCTATAGCAGCGGCATGGGAACGGCCGCTTCCACCAAGACGTATGTCAACGACTGGATCTCGGTCGACAACGGCGCCAAAAAAGTGACGTCGCTGGATATGGAGAAGTACCTGAAGTTTGTGGCCACACAAGCGACGCTCAAGGCCACGCCGGCCTTCGACCAGACCGGGCTGACCATCACCGGCGCCGCCGGCGAGTCCAATATGTTCGGCGCGGCCACGCAGATCTATTCCAACTTCACCGAGTACAGCTGGGATAACAACGATGTGGCCGGCGATGGCGTCGGCTATAAGGACACCGGCTTGTCGTGGTCCCAATATTCCACGCTGCCGACCACCGATGTCCTTGCCCAGGTCAAGCTGATCAACCCGATGGCCTATCTCGGTGGCGCCAGCACCACGTCGCCATACTGGTATGTGCGGCACGGCACGCGTGACCGCGACACCTCGTTTACCGTGTCGCTGAACCTCAGCCGCGCGCTGGCGGCGGATGCCAAGGTTCAGGACGTCAACTATCGCCTGGCCTGGGATCAACCGCACGCTGGAAATTACGATGTACCTGAAGCCATGGCCTGGATCGCCCAGACATTGAAAGCGGCTGCGGCGAAAGGTCTGTAATCGGCATAGGGGCGGCCAGTATAACTGGCCGGTCCCCTGCCACACCACCCGGCATGCGGGTCCGCACCGGGCGGTTCAAGTAGTTGAGGTTAGGAGAGGCGAGGTACGCCAAGGCGGTCGAAGTAGGCAATCGTGAGCACTGTTTTCAACAGGCGATCAGCGTTGCGCCACCAGTGGCGGCTGTTTGCCGCGACCTTTCTTGCGACCGAGGCCGCAGCCCCGAGCTGAAGCAGTTCCCGATGCATGGTTTTCCCGTGCTTCCAGTGCTTGAGCTGGATCGCTCGTAGCCTGTGACGCAGCCACTCATCAAGTTGCCTCCAAATCTTGGGGGTTTGGGCCAGCTTGAAGTACCCTTTCCAGCCTAGCATATAGGTTCGCAGCTTTTCGACGATCTGGGACATGCTGCGCCCGACAGAACGTCTTGTCAGTTCACGGATGCGCTGTTTAAACGTTGCCAGCGGTTTCTCCGCAACTTTCAATTTCACCACTTTCCCGGGTGCCACCCAGAAGTTGTAACCAAGAAACTTGCGACCGAATGCACTGCCGACCGCGCTCTTACTTTCGTTGACCACGAGATGCAACTTGTCGTAGAGGCGGCGCAGCAGCACCATCACCCGCTCGCCAGCACGTCTACTGCGAACGTACACGTTCGCGTCATCGGCATAGCGTGCGAAGCAATGACCACGTCGTTCCAGTTCCTTATCCACTTCATCAAGCAAGACGTTTGCCAGCAACGGCGAGAGCGGGCCGCCTTGCGGCGTGCCCTCATGCCGCGACTGCACCAGGCCATGGTCCATGATGCCGCTGTTCAGATAAGCACGGACCAACCGGATCACGCCGGCGTCGTCGATGCGTTTCCGTAAGCGGTCGATCAGGATGTCATGGTTGACCCGATCGAAGAATTTCGACAGGTCCACGTCTACCACGACCCGTCGTCCCGACTGGACATACGCTTGAGCGGCAAGCACCGCATCCTGCGCACGCCGGCCCGGACGGAAACCGTAGCTATGCTCGCTAAATGTTGGGTCAAGAATCGGTTGCAACACCTGAAGCAGTGCTTGCTGGATCAGCCGATCCGTCACCGTCGGAATGCCAAGCTCGCGCTCGCCACCATCGGGCTTCGGGATCGTTACCCTGCGTACCGGACTGGGCCGATACGTCCCTGCCAGGAGTTGTTGACGTATTTCCGGCCAAGCCAGCGCCAGATAGCGCGAGGTTTCGTCGATGTCCCGACCATCCACCCCGGCTGCGCCCTTGTTGGCACGCACACGCTTAAACGCCTGCAGCAGATTCTCCCTTCTCAACGCTGCACGCAGCAGCATTGATCCTGCGTCTCCTGACGCATGACGCGGGCAACAAGCTTCGTCGCTGGAGGTTGCGGCCAAAGCTTCACCCTGACCTACGGCCTCCCGCCCCGCTTTCGCGGGCATCTGACGCATTACCTGTCGCATCGACATGCCGGATAACACTCCTACCCGTTTGGTCCTTCATCGGCGGGGTCGAGCCTTCCCGGCGCTACCACCAACTACTATGACCTCTGCTGAGACCCTGCTACGGCAGCGCCGCCGTCCTTTCAGACGCAAGGCAGGGCGTCCCCAGGTAAGGGCCGCACTCCTTCATCACACAACCGCCGCATCTACGCCGCTCCGCTTTGACCACAAGGGCTTTACGGTTTTATGCCCGCTCGCCCTGCTCGGCAGCGCCTTCTATACGGTTCGTGTACCTCGGCTCATGATTTACGATTCACGCTTCCTTCCCACGGTCAGTTGCCCTTCCGCAGTTGCGCTTCACTTCGTTCACTGTGGTCAGCTCACGGTGGGACTTTCACCCACAGGAGCGCGCCCATGCTGGGCGCACACAAGAAAAAAGGCATCGCAAGCGATGCCTTTTTTTTGACGTACTCTTATTAGTCGATGTATCTCAAGCCTGCCTGCTCCAGCGGCGCGCGCATGTTGTACATGTCCAGCCCCAGCACGCCGGCCGCAAGTTTGGCGCGCTTTTCGCCCTCCAGATCCTCCCGTTTTTGTGCGATGGCGGCCACGCGCGCCACATCGGCGGCGGGTACGATCACGACGCCGTCGTCGTCCGCGATGACGGCGTCGCCAGGGTTCACCAGCGCGCCCGCGCACAGCACAGGGATGTTGACCGATCCCAGGGTGGACTTGATCGTCCCCTTGGCGCTGACACATTTGCTCCAGACCGGAAAGCCCATCTCCTTCAATATGCGCACATCGCGCACGCCCGCGTCGATGATCAGCGCCTTGGCGCCGCGCGCCATGAAACTGGTCGCCAGCAGATCGCCGAAATAGCCGTCGGTGCATTCGGCCGTGATGGCGGCCACCACGATGTCGCCGGGCTGGATCTGCTCCGCCACCACGTGCATCATCCAGTTGTCTCCTGGGTGCAGCAGCACGGTGACGGCGGTGCCGGCGGCCAGCTGGCCATTGTGGATCGGACGCATGTACGGCTGCATCAAACCGACCCGGCCCATGGCTTCGTGCACGGTGGCGCTGCCGAATTGGCCGAGATGATCGACGTGCGCGCGTTCGGCGCGCACGATATGGCGCTTGACGACGCCCAGTTGGTTCATCAGTGGCGTGCTCATAATCCCTTCTCCTTCAGTGCGGCGTCCAGGCGCGGGAACACATGGCGCGCGTTGCCTTCAAAAATGGCGCGACGATCGGCATCGCTGATGTCGGCCGCTTCGATGTAGCGTTTGGTATCGTCGTAGTAGTGTCCCGTTTCGGGATCGATGCCGCGCACGGCGCCGATCATCTCGGACGCGAACAGTACGTTCTTGACCGGCATGACCTTGGTCAGCAGGTCGATGCCCGGCTGGTGGTAGACGCAGGTATCGAAGAAGATATTGTTGAGCAGGTGACCGCCGAGCAGCGGTTTTTTCATTTCCTGCGCCAGGCCACGGAAACGGCCCCAGTGATAAGGCACGGCGCCGCCGCCATGCGGGATCAGGAATTTCAAGTCCGGGAAGTCTTTGAACAAATCGCTGGTCAGGCACTGCATGAAGGCGGTGGTGTCGGCGTTCAGATAATGCGCGCCGGTGGTATGGAAGCACGGATTGCAGCTGGTGCTGACATGGATCATCGCCGGAATGCCATGTTCGACCATCTTCTCGTAGATCGGATACCAGGATTTGTCCGACAGCGGCGGCGCGGTCCAACGGCCGCCGGACGGATCGGGATTGAGGTTGATGCCGACCATGCCGTATTCCTTGACGCACCGTTCCAGCTCGGGGATGCAATTGGCCGGATCGACGCCCGGCGACTGCGGCAGCATCGCCGCGCCGATAAAGTGATCCGGGAACAGCTGCGCCACGCGCGCGCACAGTTCGTTGCAGATCGCCGCCCAGGTGGCGCTGGTGTTGAAATCGCCGATGTGGTGCGCCATGAAACTGGCGCGCGGCGAGAAGATGGTCAGATCAGAGCCGCGTTCTTTCATCAGGCGTAGCTGGTTGGCTTCGATCGATTCGCGCAGCTCGTCGTCGCTGATGACCAGTTCCGAGACTTTCGGGCCAAGCTCCGGCCTGTTGACGTGGGCGATCTGTTTGTTGCGCCACTCTTCCAGCGCTTTCGGCGCGGTGGTGTAGTGGCCGTGACAATCGATAATCAGGGGATTGCGCATGGTGGTCCTTGTCAGAAAAGCGCGGGCACGAGCACTTCGCCCCGCATGATGGGCCGGGCGGTGCGCAGCAATGCTGCGCGCGCGACC
Organism: Duganella sp. AC237; assembly: GCF_979254035.1. Taxonomy (NCBI): domain Bacteria; kingdom Pseudomonadati; phylum Pseudomonadota; class Betaproteobacteria; order Burkholderiales; family Oxalobacteraceae; genus Duganella; species Duganella sp. AC237. The sequence continues at coordinate 4,076,910 of NZ_CEEDEW010000003.1, forward strand.
TGCCCGGGGTGGTGCGGATCGAGCTCCAGCTCGACGCTGAATTCGCCCGTCGGGTGTTCGATCGACAGCGTCTTGCAAGCATCGGGGGGACGACGGCGATGCCTTCGGCGATAGCGCCCTGCAATACACAGGCGGTGGCCACGGTCACGGCCGCCAGCACGCCGATCGCATCGTGGCACACGTGCGGAATGAAGCAGCGCGTGGTCGCGGCCCCGCCGTTGCGGGGCGCCGCGATCAGGCACATCTTCGGGTAATTCTTGGCCGCGACGTCGCCCAGCCCCATCAGCGGTCCGGCCGCCAGGCGCAGCGCCTCCAGGCGCGCCTTCAGCGTGTCGTTCGCATCCAGTTCGGCCACGGCTTCGTAGCCGGAGATATCGAAGTCGGACGCCCGCACCAGCACCATCGGCATGCCGTTGTCGATCAACGTGGCCGCGATTTGAACGCCGTCGACATCGATACGGTCCAGCGCCCGGCCGCTTGGCAATAGCGACGGACATACCGAGCCTGCCGTATCGAGAAAGTTGATGCTGATCGGCGCGGCGCTGCCCGGCACACCGTCGATGCGGGCGTCGCCACCGTAGCGCAACGCGCCCGCTGGCGTTTGCATGGTGACGTCGCAGCGCATGCCGGTGTTGAGGGTCAAGATGCGCGCCGTGGTGGTGCCGCCGCCGATCGGCAGCAGGCCGCGCTCCAGCGCGAACGGCAGCACGGCGGCCAGCATGTTGCCGCAGTTGGGCGTGACATCGACGGTGTCCTTGTTCGGCTGGAGCTGCGCGAACAGGAAGTCGAGGTCGACGCCGGGCGTGGTGCTGGGGCGGACGATGCCCGCCTTGCTGGTGAGCGGATGGGCGCCCCCCAGTCCATCGATCTGGCGCGGGTCGGGCGAACCGAGCGCCGCCAGCAGCACGCGATCGCGGACGACGGTGTCGCTTGGCAGGTCCGACTCAAGGAAAAAGGGGCCGCGCGAGGTCCCGCCACGCATGAGCATGCAGGGGATGGCGCGCAGGTCGGAAACGGGGGCATGACGCATGATGATCCGCTTATTGATGGTTGAATGGCCTCAAGTATTCAACGCGGGACCGTTTCCAGGGTTGCGTTGTGCCTGCTGATTTGTTCTAATCTGCTTATCGTCCTTACTTTAGAGGGGATCTCCGCACCATGATCCTGGTCAGCCTGCGCCACCTTCACGCTTTCAATGCCGTCGCCGCCGCCGGCGGCATCCGCCGGTCGTCCGAAAGTCTCTATCGCGCCTCCTCGGCCATCGCCCGCTCGGTAACGGCGTTGGAGCAGGCCTTGGGCACACTGTTATTCGAGCGCAAAGGACGCGGCATGCTGCTCACCGCCGCAGGCGACGTGGTGCGGCTGCGCGCCGGGCGCATCGAGGCCGAGCTGCATGCCGTGCGCGAGGACGCCCTGCGCCAGCGCGATCGCAACGGCGCCAAAGTCGGCGGCATCGAGGCCCTCCTCAACGAGCGCCGCCTGCAAGCGGCCACACTACTGGCCGAGACACACCACATGCCGACCGTGGCCAACGTCATGGGCGTGTCGCAGTCGGCGGTCAGCCAGGCCGTCGCGCGCCTGGAAGACATGCTGGGCCAGCAGTTATTCCTGCGCACCGCGCACGGCATGGTCCCGACCGACGCGGGCCGGCGCTGGACCGACTCGTTCGAGCGCGTGCTGGCCGAACTGCGCCACATTCCCGAAGACATCGCGGCGCTCGAAGGCGTGGTGCTGGGCGTGGTCACGATCGGCGCGCTGCCGCTCGCGCGTTCACAGTTGCTGCCGACCGCCATCGCCTCGGTGTTGAAGCGCCACCCGCAACTGCAGGTGCGTTCGCTGGAAAGCCCCTACGAAGAACTCACCGCCAGCTTGCTCAGCGGCCGCATCGACTTCATCGTCGGCGCGCAACGCGCCGGCGCTGGCGACGCCTTCGAATCGCGGGCGCTGTTCGAGGACAAGGCGGCGCTGGTTGCGCGCTGCGGCCACCCACTGGCAAGCCGCGACCAGTTGCGCATCGGCGACCTTGCCGGCTACCCATGGGTGTTGTCGCGCCACGGCACGCCACTACGCGAATCCCTGGTCGAGTTCTTTGTCTCCAAAGGCGAGCAGCCACCCTCGCCCGCCGTCGAAACGGGCGACCTTGCGCTGCTGCGCGGCCTGCTGGTGGCCAGCGACATGCTGACCGTGCTGTCGGCACACCAGCTGTATCACGAGGTGCTTAGCGGCCAGCTTGCGGTGCTGCCTTTCGAGATGCGGGGCATGGAGCGCGCCATCGGCGTCACTACCCGCAAAGGCGCGCACCTGTCGCCCGGCGCCTATGCCCTGCTGGCCGAAATCGAAACGATCAGCGCCCGCTGGCGCGCCTGAGAATATCCCGACCGATAAGCAGATTGAAACAGTCCGGCAAGCAAAAGCAATACTTCAACTCCTGTCGATACGTACACTGGAAAGCGTTATCAGTGCCTTTGCCCAGGCATCGGCCTTTACACCGCTTTACACATAACCAAAATCCTGACAGGAGACTTAATGAATATAGGACATGTATTGGATGTGCGTGCGCACATCAACGGCCGCAAAATGAGTGGCCGCCAGTGGCTGTTGCTGGCCCTGTGCTTTTTGATCGTCGCCACAGATGGCATGGATGTCGCCATCATGGGTTTTCTGGCGCCAGCCATCACCAGGGAGTGGGGAATCTCCCGCGCCGCCTTCGGCCTCGTCATGAGCGCCGCCCCGATCGGCCTGGCCATCGGCGCCATCCTCGTGGGCCCGATGTCGGACCGTTTCGGCCGCAAGAAGCTGCTCATGGTGTCGGTGGCATGGTTCGGCACCTTTACTGTGCTCAGCGGTTTCGCCCACGACGTCACCACCTTGTCGGTATTGCGCTTCGTGACCGGTCTCGGCCTGGGCGCCGCCATGCCCAACACCACCACGCTGTTGTCCGAGTACGTGCCGGAACGCTCGCGTTCGGCCCTGATCGCCATCATGTTCACCGGCTTTAACCTCGGTTCGGCGCTGGTGGGCTTTGGCGCGGCGGCGATCCTGCCGGAGTACGGCTGGCGCGGCGTACTGATCGCTGGCGGCGTGATTCCGCTGGTCTGCCTGCCCCTGTACTTGCTGCTGATCCCCGAGTCGGTGCGCTTCCTGGTGGTGCGCAAGTTTCCGGCGGAACGCATCGCCCGCACGCTGCGGCGTGTGGTGGGCGGCGATGTTCCCGAAGGCAGCAAGTTCACCATCAGCGAACCGCAGGTCACCGGCTCGCAGCCGGGTAAGGTATTGTTGTCTTCCGCTTATCGCGGCACCACGCTGTCGCTGTGGGGAACCTACTTCATGGGCCTGCTGGTCATCTACCTGTTGAGCGGCTGGCTGCCGACCATGATCAAGGACGCCGGCCTGCCGATCGAACGCGCCGCCAACATTACGGCACTGTTCCAGCTGGGCGGCACCGTGGGCGCGCTGCTGGTGGGTTACTTCATGGACCGCGTGGCGCCGACCAAGGTGATTTCCGCCGCCTACATGGGTGGCGCCCTGTTCATCTTGTGCCTGGCCTCGGGCAGCGTGGAATCGACGCTGTTTGCCACCTTCGTGATGTTCGCCGGGTTTTGCATGAGCGGCGCCCAGACCGGCCTGAACGCGTACGCCCCGCAGTGCTACCCTACCGCGGTGCGCGCCACCGGCGTCAGCTGGATGCAGGGCATGGGCCGTTTCGGCAGCATCTTCGGCTCGTTTGCCGGCGGCGTGCTGTTGTCGATGGGCTGGAGCTTCAGCGCGGTGATCGCCATCCTGGCCGGTCCGGCGACCTTGGCGGCCATCTTCATCCTCTTGAACAAATACGGTCAGCGCACTCTCGCAGCCACGCATAAAGCAGTCTAATCAACGCACCATTGCAACGCATAGGAACCATCATGGCTAACATCATCGGCGCCATCGCCTCATCCCACACGCCGACCATCGGCTTCGCGCTCGACGCCGGCAAGCAGCAGGATGCCGCCTGGGCGCCCATCTTCAGGGCGTTCGAACCGGTCCAGCAATGGTTGGCGGAGAAGAAGCCCGATGTCATGCTGGTCATATACAACGACCATGTGACCTCCTTCTTCTTTGACCACTACTCGGCCTTCGCGCTCGGCATCGGCGACACCTACCACGCCGCCGATGAAGGCGGCGGCGCGCGCAGCCTGCCGCCGATCGCCGGCCATGCCGGCCTGGCGCGGCACGTCGGCCAATCGCTGATGGCCGATGAATTCGACATGTCCTTCTTCCAGCAAAAGGGCCTGGACCACGGCTGCTTTTCGCCACTGTCCATTCTCTGGCCGCACGACCAGCAGAACGGCTGGCCGGGCAGCATCGTGCCGTTGCAGATCGGCGTGCTGCAATTCCCGGTGCCATCGGCGCGTCGCTGCTTCAAGCTGGGGCAAGGGCTGCGCCGCGCTATCGAAAGCTACCCGGAAGACCTGAACGTGGTGCTGGTCGCCACCGGGGGGCTGTCGCACCAGGTGCACGGCGAGCGCGCCGGCTTCAACAACACGCCGTGGGACCATCAGTTCCTCGACCTGTTCGAAAGCGATCCGGAGACCCTGCTGAACATGACCCATGCCGAGTATGCGAAGCTGGGCGGTTGGGAAAGCGCCGAAGTGGTGATGTGGATGGCGATGCGCGGCGCCATGTCCAGCAAGATCCGCTGCCTGCACCGCGAATACTACCTGCCGTCGATGACCGGAATCGCCGTTGCGCTGTACGAAAACGAGACCGTGCCGGACCCCGCGCTGAAGGCGCGCACCATCGCGATGCATCGCGAGCACATCGCCCACCAGACCAAAGGCGCGGAGGAATTGCAAGGCACCTACCCGTTCACACTCGAGACCAGTGTGCGCGCCTATCGCATCAACAAATATCTGCACCAGCTGGTGGACCCGGCGTTCCGCCAGCGCTTCAAGGAGGCGCCGCAGGCGACCTACGACGATGCGCTGCTGACCGATGAGGAACGCGACCTCGTCACGCGCCGCGACTGGCGCGGCATGATCCATTACGGCGTCATCTTCTTCCTGCTGGAGAAGTTGGGCGCGGTCAGCGGCGTATCCAACCTGCACATCTATGCGGCCATGCGTGGCCAGACGCTGGAGGAGTTCCAGAAAACCCGCAACGCGCCGGGGGCGCTGTATTCGGTCGGTTCCAGCGCAGCTTGGGACAAGCCCGTCGACAAGTAAAAAAACGCACGACAAGCGGGATGCCGCCGCCCCCCCACAACGGGGCGACCGGCACACGCACGCCTATTCAAAACCAAAAGGAGACATAACATGAAAAGAACCATCACACTGGCAGCAGCAACCGTGACAGCGCTCGTCTCGACCGCAGCGCACGGGCAATCCAACGTCACCATGTACGGCATCCTCGACGTCGCCGTCGAGCGCTACAGCAACGCCGACGCCGCCGGCAATAGCGTGACCCGCATGCCCAGCCTCGGCGGCGGCATGTTTCCTTCGCGCGTGGGATTTCGCGGCGCCGAGGACTTGGGCGACGGCCTGAAAGCCATTTTCCAGCTGGAGAGCGGTTTCGCGCCGGACACCGGCGCCATGGGTCAAGGCAACCGCTTGTTTGGACGCCAGGCGTGGGTCGGCCTTGCCGGCAACTGGGGGCAGCTGACCTTCGGGCGCAACTACAACATGCTCAATGTCTCGACCTATGACGTCGACATCATCGGTCCTTCGCAGTACGGTCTGGGTTCGCTCGATTCCTTCATCCCGAACGGCCGCACCGACAACTCGATCGCCTATCGCGGCACCTTCAGTGGCCTGACACTGGGCGGGACTTACAGCCTGGGCCGGGACACGTCGTCGGCCGGCGGTCCGGCAGCGACCAACTGCGCCGGCGAAAGCGGCACCGACGCCATGCAGTGCCGCGAATGGTCGGTGCTGGCGCGCTACGACGGCAACGGCTACTCCCTGATCAGCGCTTACGACCGCATCTACGGCGGTCCAAATGCGTCCGGTGGCCTGAACAGCAGCGACAAGACCGACAGCCGCCTGCACGTCGCCGCCTTCCTCAAGCGCGACGACTGGAAACTGGGATTGGGCCTCATCACCCGCGACAACGACGGGTCGGCCACGCCGCGCAGCCGCCTGTCATACATCGGCGCCGCCTACAACATCACCCCGCTGTTCACCATCGATGGCCAGTTGTCCAAGCTCGATGTGCGCGACAGCAGCAACGATGCGACCCAGGTGGTGCTGCGCGGCACCTACAACCTGTCGAAGCGCACCGCCGTCTACGTGGCAGTGGCGCGCATGAACAACGACGGCCAGTCGGCGGTGGTGCTGAGCGCCGGCGGGTCGGTTGGCGCCGGCCTGAACCAGAATGGTGTCATCACCGGTATCAAGCACAGCTTCTAACGCGCGTGCACGGGCATGAAAAAGCCCCTGAAGTCAGGGGCTTGGTCTTAGGCTACTGCTAGGTAATCCTCAGGCTTTCACTCAGCCTGATCATTCCCACTCGATCGTCGCCGGAGGCTTGCCCGAGATGTCGTACACCACCCGGTTAATCCCGCGCACCTCGTTGATGATGCGGTTCGACACCTTGCCCAGCAACGCGTGCGGCAGGTGCGCCCAGTGTGCCGTCATGAAGTCCTGCGTCTGCACCGCGCGCAAGGCCACGACGTATTCATACGTGCGGCCATCGCCCATCACGCCCACCGATTTAACCGGCAGGAACACCGCAAACGCCTGGCTGGTCGCCTCGTACCAGTTGGCCGGCACGCTGTCCTGATCGAAGCCCGGCACCACCACCGCCTCGTATGGCGTATTGCGCAGCTCTTCGATGAAGATGGCGTCGGCGCGGCGCAGCAGGTCGGCGAAGTCCTTCTTCACCTCGCCCAGGATGCGCACACCCAGGCCAGGGCCCGGGAACGGATGGCGGTAGACCATGTCATGCGGCAAGCCCAGCGCGACGCCCAGCTTGCGCACCTCGTCCTTGAACAGTTCGCGCAGCGGTTCGAGCAGCTTGAGCTTCATCGTCTCCGGCAGGCCGCCGACGTTGTGGTGGCTCTTGATGGTCTGGCCCTTCTTGCCCTTGCCGGCCGATTCGATCACGTCCGGGTAGATGGTGCCCTGCGCCAGCCATTTGGCGTTGACCAGCTTGCCCGATTCGACCTGGAACACTTCGACGAATTCGCGGCCGATGATCTTGCGCTTTTGCTCCGGGTCGGCGACGCCGGCCAGGTGGCCCATGAACTGGTCCTCGGCGTCCACGCGGATGACCTTGACGCCCAGGTTCTTGGCGAACATGTCCATGACCATCTTGCCCTCGTCCAGGCGCAGCAGGCCGTGGTCAACGAACACGCAGGTGAGCTGGTCGCCGATGGCGCGGTGGATCAGCGCGGCGGCCACGGACGAGTCGACGCCGCCGGACAGGCCGAGGATGACCTCGTCGGTGCCCACTTGCGCGCGGATCTTCTCGACCGCTTCGCTGATGTAGTCCGGCATGTTCCAGTCCGATTTGCAGCCGCAGATCTCGTGCACGAAGCGACCCAGCATGGCCTTGCCCTGCACCGTGTGCGTCACTTCCGGGTGCCATTGCACGCCGTAGAAATGCTTCTCTTCGTTGGCCATCGCGGCGATCGGGCAGCTTGGCGTGTTGCCCATCAGGACGAAGCCCGGCGGCATTTCCAGCACCTTGTCGCCGTGGCTCATCCACACCTTCAGCATGCCGTGGCCTTCGTCGGTGACGAAGTCGTTGATGCCGTCGAGCAGCTTGGTGTGGCTGCGCGCGCGCACCTCGGCGTAGCCGAATTCGCGCACCAGACCGTTTTCCACTTTACCGCCCAGCTGCGCGGCCATCGTCTGCATGCCGTAGCAGATCCCCAGCACCGGCACGCCCAGCTCGAACACGGCTTGCGGCGCGCGCGGCGAGTCGCCGTCCAGCGTGGAGTTGTGGCTGCCCGACAGGATCACGCCGGCGGCGCCGTAGTTGCGCACGAACTCGTCGCTGACGTCGTACGGGAACACTTCCGAAAACACGCCGGAGTCGCGCACGCGGCGGGCGATCAGTTGGGTGACTTGGGAGCCGAAATCGAGAATGAGGATTTTAGAATGCATGGATGTCTACAGAAGTGGTCTGGAATGGAAAAACGCCGGCTTGCTAGCCGGCGTTGCAAGGACTGCTTAGTCGCCGGAACGGTAGTTCGGCGCTTCCTTGGTGATTTGCACGTCGTGCACATGCGATTCGCGCATGCCGGCCGAGGTGATCTCGACGAACTCGGCTTTGTTGCGCAGCTCGTCGATGGTGGCGCAGCCGCAGTAACCCATCGATTGGCGCACGCCGCCGACCAGCTGGAAGATGATCGCCAGCACGCTGCCTTTGTAGGCGACGCGCCCTTCGATACCTTCGGGCACGAACTTGTCGGCCTTCATCGTGGCGTCCTGGAAGTAGCGGTCGGCCGAGCCGTCCGACATCGCGCCCAGCGAGCCCATGCCGCGATACGATTTGTACGAGCGGCCCTGGTACAGGATCACTTCGCCCGGCGCCTCTTCGGTGCCCGCGAACATCGAACCCATCATCACGGTCGACGCGCCGGCGGCCAGCGCCTTGGAGATGTCGCCCGAGAAGCGGATGCCGCCGTCGGCGATACAGGGCACGCCGGTGCCTTCCAATGCCTCGGCGACGTTGGAGATGGCGGTGATCTGCGGCACGCCGACGCCGGCGACGATACGGGTGGTGCAGATCGAGCCCGGGCCGATGCCGACCTTGACCGCGTCTGCGCCGTATTCGACCAGCGCCTTGGCGGCGGCGGCGGTGGCGATGTTGCCGCCGATGACGTCCACGTGCGGGAACTTGGTCTTGATCCATTTCACGCGGTCGAGGATGCCTTGCGAGTGGCCGTGGGCGGTGTCGACCACCAGCACGTCGACGCCGGCGGCGACCAGCAGCTCGATGCGTTCCTCATCCTTGGCGCCGACGCCGACGGCCGCGCCGACCAGCAGTTTGCCGTGCTGGTCCTTGGAGGCGTTCGGGTGCTCCGTGGACTTCTGGATATCCTTGACGGTGATCAGGCCGCGCAGTTCGAACGCGTCGTTGACGACCAGCACGCGCTCGAGGCGGTGCTTGTTCATCAGGCGCTTGGCTTCGTCGCGGTCGGCGCCATCGCCGCTTTCCTTGATGAACACCAGCTTTTCGCGCGGGGTCATCTTGGCGCGCGCTTCGGCGTCGAGTTCCTGTTCAAACCGCAGGTCGCGGTTGGTGATGATGCCGACCACTTCCTTGCCTTCGACCACCGGGAAGCCGGAAATGCCATACTGCTCGGTCAGTTTGATGACGTCGCGGATTTTCATCGTCGGCGGGATCGTGATCGGATCGCGCAGCACGCCGGCCTCGAAACGCTTGACCTTGGCCACTTCGCGCGCCTGGTCCTTCGGATTGAGGTTCTTGTGGATGATGCCGATGCCACCCTCTTGCGCCATGGCGATCGCCAGACGGCCTTCGGTCACGGTGTCCATCGCGGCAGACAGCAGCGGAATGTTCAACGTGATATTGCGGGTCAGACGAGTTTTGAGGGACGTATCGGCAGGCAGAACATTCGAATACGCTGGGACGAGAAGCACGTCATCGAACGTGAGTGCTTTTTGGAGAAGACGCATAGCAATTCCTATAGGCGCAAAAGCAGATTATACAGAAAATGAGGCATTCTGTCTGGAACTTCTTCCCGCCCCATCCTCCAACCAGCCCGTCATGAAAATAGCAAAATATTGTTACATTTGAATAGATTGTCGATACGTTACTTCCAGTATTGTAGCGTCCGGTTCGTGGTGTTTTTTGCACGCTCCGACGACTGCCCCTCCCGACTGCCCCAACCAAAGGTTTAACATGAACTATGCAACCCATTCGATCAAGCGACTACTCGCGGCGGCAACGCTGACGATGGTGGCGGTCGTGCCCGCTTTGGCTGGCACTATCCAGCTCGCAAATTATGACTTGTCGTACAGCAACGGATTTACCCCCGTTTCCTATTCGGGTAATACCGTAACGTTCGTCAGCAACTATTACTACTCCAATTACTCTGCAGGTTACGCCGTGTTCCGTGACGACTTCTTCGTCGGGGCGCATGCCGGCGTATCGTTCACCGGCAACGCGAGCGTCGCGACCGAAGTCGATTACCAGATGAACGCCGTGCAGGGCCATAGCGGCAATTACGACTACAACCTGGCGACCTCGGTCGATGTGCTGGCGCAAAATTGCCAGCCATGGGGATGTTACGAGTCCACATTACTGGGCGGCGGCTCCACGAACGCATCCGTGAGCTCGCCAGTGCCGATCCAAGGCCAAGCCAGCGGCGCCCTGGACATCACCAACACCGTTGGTGGCACGTACAGCGGCTTGGTGCTGCACGTGGTTAACAACTACCAGTTCCCCGCAGGCAACGGCGCAATGCACCTGAATCGTTTCAGCATCACGCTCGACACCGTCGGCGGAAACACGAACCCCAGCCCGGTGCCGGAACTGCCCCCGATCGCCATGATAGGCCTGGGCATGGCGGCCCTGGCGATGCGCCTGCGCCTCGTCAAGGCACGCCGGGCCAACGATGCGGCGCAGGGCGCGGCATAACGATTGAAACCGGGCCCCCATTGGGCCAGCACCGGCCGATGTCGGCGCGCCGCAAAGCGAACGGAGGAGGCGATTCGGTCACGGCCGTCAAATCGCCTCCTGACCACGTTTGCGAAGTAACACCCCCTCGAATCTGCTTGTCTTTTTGGCTACATGATTTATAGTGAAGCACGGTCTTGTCGAGCGATGTTCATTGGTTGCGCAAGGGAGAAGTTCATGGCAATTGTAAAAGCGATCTCGGTGGTTCTGGCGACACTTTTAACGATGGCGCGAGTCGATGCCGCCGAACTTTCCGGCAACGTGGCCTATGCCGACGGACTGTACACATACAGCTACGAATTGTCGGCGTCTGAGACGCCCGTCATCCAAGTGTTTGTGCTGGTCAACAGCACCGCCGCGCGCTACTCGCTGGTCCCGCTCGCGAGCAGCAGCCCGGCAGGCTGGACCCAGGAGACCTACGGCGGATTTATGCTCGATGCGACCTACAGCCAATACGTGACCTGGTGGGGTTGGGGCACGCGGACCGCGAGCGGCACCGCGCCGGTATCGGGTTTCTCGTTCACCACGGCCGCCGCGCCTGCCGCCGCGCCGGTTGCAATAACCTATGCCTTGTTCAGTCCGGAATACACGGGCGGGCCGCCGGCCTACCCGAACTTTTTCCTCGGCTCGGTCGTCGCGCCTGACTTCCTGTTGCCTGCCGACCCGCCGTCCAGCGCCATCCCCGAACCAGCGACCTACGGCATGATGCTGGCCGGTCTGGCGCTACTCGGCGTGGTGGCGGCCCGCCGGCAAAAAGCGCAGAACGATCCACGGCCTGATCGAGTTACCCCCCTCTGAACCGCCGAGCGATCACGACCGTGAAGCAGCAGCGACGCGCGATGAGGCAGACGCAGATGCTGTCGCGGGCGGACTAACGAAGCGTGAGCCTTCGAGTCCACCGGCACACGAAGCATTTTTCCTTGCCAGTAAAATTGATAATATTTCAATATTGTTAGATTTCGATAGATTTCCTGTTTGATATCGAGCGTATAGTGCCGTGCGGCTATTGGCTTCTTGACATCGTTCCGAAGAGATTGTCATGGCCACTAGATGGACCTGGGCCTCCCGCGCTTGCGCCTCGCCTGATCTCTTGGCGAGTTCTAAATATCGGTCGCCACGCGGCTACCCTCAACCTCAATAGATATCTCCATGAAAAAATCGATCCTGAAGTTATTGTCCGCCACCGCGCTGCTGGCGTGCGTCGCAGCCCCAAGCTTTGCCGGCACGATCAAAACCGCCAACTTTGACCTTTACTACAACGACACGTTCACTCCCGTGTCATTGGTTGGCAACACCATTACTTTTGTCAGCAATTTTTACTTCACGACGTACGGCAACTCCAATGCTGTGATGAAAGACACCTTTTATGCATGGGCGCACACCGGCCAGGCTTTTACCGGCGATGTCGACGTTAAAACCGGTCTGGAGTACACCTTGGGCAATTATCAGGGGACGGCCAGCAGCTACGGTGCCTATGTAAATACCAACATCGACGTTCTGGCACCAAATTGCGCCAGCTGCTCCATCTATGATGCAAAGGCGCTGTCGCAGGGCAACGTCTTTACATCGGGCACCGCCAACGCCCCAGGTTCAGGCACCGCCACTGGCGCGATCGACCTGACTAACACCGTCGGCGGCACGTATCAAAACCTGGCGCTTTACGTGATCAACGATTACAACTTGAATCCAGCCAGCGGCATGATGCATCTGAACAGCTTCAGCGTAACGCTCGATACCGTCGGACCGATTACGAGCGCGGTGCCGGAACTGCCGCCAGTGGCCATGCTGGGCCTGGGCTTGGCCGCACTGGGCCTGCGTGCCCGCTTCGGCGGCCGCAAAACCAAAGCCAAGGCTGCGCTGGCAGCCTAAGGCGGCACAGTCCCCAAACCGGGGGACGGTTTAGCTAGCCGCACAGTGCAGGGGCCGATTCTGTAACGCACAGAACCGGCCCCTTATTTTAGCTAAGCGCTCAAAAGCACAGCGACATCATTGACAGTAACCCGAGATCGTGGCGAAATCAGCCAGAACGGTATTGGAGCAATATGATGACATTTCGCACAGCCACCGGTCCCCTCCGCTACTTGATCGGCGTGATCCTGCTGGCAGCCTGCCCGATAACGATCGCGCAATATGTCTGGATTGACGACAAGGGCGTGAAACAACTATCCGACCGGCCACCACCGCCATCCGTCCCCGACAAGCACATCTTGAAGGCGCCCGGCAAACCACGGTGGAACCCAAACACGCAGCCCGCCTCCGCTCCGGCCGCCGCCCCCGTCACGACCGCTGAGACGGACGTCGCCGAAGCGGCCGGCTCTGCCACGGCGTCGCTCGCCGCGCGTGAGCAGGCGTTCCAGCGGCGCCGCGCCGACACTGCCGCCGCCGAGCGCAAAGCCGCCGAGGACGCGCAACAAAAAGCCGACACCGCCGCCAATTGCGAGGCCGCGCGGCAAAACCAGCGGGCGCTGGACCAGGGTATGCGCATGGTCAATGTCGATAAAAACGGCGAGCGTGCCGTCCTGAACGACCAGGAGCGCGACGAAATGGGTAAAAAGAATCAAAAAGTGTTGGCTGGCTGCCAATAAGCACTTTCCCCCTCTTCCTTTCGGCGTGGGCTGCCGTATGATATCGCTATCAATACCACTATAAGTATTACCGATGACGAAATCACAAGCGGGCAGGAGCCGCGCCAGCGGCCGCATCACCCTGGCGATGGTGGCGAAACACGCCGGCGTGGCGACCATGACCGCCTCGCGCGCGATCACCCAGCCGGACATGGTGTCGCAGGCGCTGCGCGACCGGGTCGACAAGGCGGTGATCGAACTGGGCTACGTGCCCAACCGCGCCGCCCGCGCGCTGGCCTCGTCGCAATCGAAGGTGATCGCCGTGCTGGTGCCGTCGTTGTCGAACGCCGTGTTCACCGAAGTGCTGGCCGGCATCCAGGACGCGCTCGACGCCGACGACTACCAGATTCTGATCGGCAATACCCGCTATTCGGACCAGGAAGAGGAAAAACTGATCGGCACCTACCTGCAGTCGAATCCGGACGGCATGCTGCTGTCGGGGCTGTCGCACAGCGACCGCGTGCAGCAAATCCTGACCAATTCACGCGTGCCGGTGGTGTCGATGATGGACATGTCCACCGACCCGGCCCAGCTGACGGTGGGCTTTTCCCAGTTCCAGGCGGGCCAGGCGATGACGCGCTATCTGCTCGACAAGGGCCACAAGCGCATCGGCTTCATCGGCGCGCAGCTCGACGAGCGCACGCTGCGCCGCGCCGAAGGCTACCGTCAGGCCATGAACGAGGCGGGCCTGGCCGACGTGCGGCTGGAGGTCATGGTGGCCGAGCCGTCGACCATCGCGCTCGGCGCCGAGCTGCTGGGGCGCATGCTGGCCCAGGCGCCGGACTGCGACGCCATCTTCTGCTGCAACGACGACCTGGCGCACGGCGCCATCTACCAATGCCAGCGGCGCGGCATCTCCGTGCCGACCCAGCTGGCGATCTGCGGCTTCAACGACTTGCCGGCCTCTGCCTGGATGAATCCGTCGCTGACGACGATCGGCACGCCGCGCTACCGCATCGGCTTCGAGGCGGCCACTCTGCTGCGCGCGGTGATCAAGGGCGAGGCGCCGCCCAACCGCCAAATCGACCTGGGCTTCACGCTGATGGCCAGGGAAAGCGCCTGAGCCAGGGCAGCCGGCCGGGTGCCGCACTGCTGCTGCGCCCCCACACACCCTTGCCTTGATGCGGCGCACCATAGAATCTTGTTTACAAATCCCGTCAAAAGCTTACACTACAAACAATCTGTTAGCGCTAACATGCAATTACAACTATGAGTAATCAAACAACGCAGGTCCGCTGGGTCGTCATGGGCGTGAGCGGCTGCGGCAAGAGCTCGGTCGGGCTGCAACTGGCCACCGCGCTGGGCGCGCCCTTCCTCGAGGGCGACACCTATCACTCGTACGCCAACGTCGCCAAGATGTCGGCAGGCATGGCGCTGACCGACGACGACCGCGCCGACTGGCTCAAGGCGCTGCACGCCGAGATTGTCGCGGCGCGCGACCGCCATTCAGGCCTGGTACTGTCGTGCTCAGCCTTGAAGCGCCGCTACCGCGATCTGCTGCGCGGCGCCGACCCGCAACTGCGTTTCGCCCATCTGCACGGGCCGCGCGAGCTGATCGCCGCGCGCATGACGGCGCGCCCCGGCCACTACATGCCCACCTCGCTGCTGGACAGCCAGCTGGCGGCGCTGGAACCGTTGCAGGCCGACGAAGCCGGCATCGTGCTCGACATTAGCAGCGACCCGTCCGAACTGGTGCGGGAGATCTTAAAAACCAACAAGCAGGAGACATGATGACATCCATCCCGGTTACCGCTATCCGCATTACCCCCCAATTCGCGCCGCCAGCCCCCTGCTGACGGCCGCAAACCGAGCTCTCTCGGGGTGGCGTCTCCCGCCGCGCTGGACCGTGCGTATGCATGCGCGCATAAGTACGGCCCCGGCGTTCCGCCCTGTTCGGGCAGTGGAGTTCCGGCTCCACTGCCTGTTTTTACATGTGCAAGAATCGACGGCATTAAACTGTCGGGTATCGTTAAGACAAGGCGACTGTGAATAAACAACTGACCTGGCGTGAAAAGATCAGCTACGGCATCGCCGATATGGGCTTCAATTTTTATTGGACCAATATCGCGACCTTCCTGCTGATCTACTACACCGACGTCTTCGGCATCTCGGCCGGCGCGGCGGCGTCGATGATGTTTACGATCAAAATCATCAACGCCTTCACCGACCCGATGATCGGCGCCGCCGCCGACCGCACCAGCACACGCTTCGGCAAATTCCGCCCCTACCTGGTCTGGGTGCCGGTGCCGCTGGCCTGCGCGGCCATCCTCACCTACACCACGCCCGACCTGGGCCACGACGGCAAGATCGTCTGGGCCTACGGCACCTATCTGCTGATGATGGTCTGCTACACCTGCATCAACATCCCGTACAACGCGCTGTCCGGCGTGCTGTCGGCCGATCCGCAGGAGCGCTCCACCGTCAACGGCCTGCGCTTCATCTTCGCCTTCGCCGGCGGCACCCTGGTCACCGCCGCCACGCCGGCGATGGTGTCGTGGCTGGGCGCCGGCGACGATAAACTTGGATGGCAGTTGACGATGCTGGTGTGGAGCATATTCGCCTCCGGCCTGTTCGTGCTGACGTTCCTGAACACGCGCGAGCGCATCGCGCCGCCGCCCTCGCAAAAATCCAACGTCGCCCAGGACATCCGCGACCTGTCGCGCAACCGGCCGTGGGTGGTGCTGTTCTTCCTGGCGCTGATCATCATGATCACCATCACCTTGCGCACCACCAGCGCGGCCTACTACTTCAAGTACGTGGTGGGGCGTCCGGAACTGATGCAGGGCTTCGTGCCGGCATATATGATCTCGGCCGCCGTCGGCGCCTCGATCACGCCCTTCCTTACGCGCTTCGTCGACAAGAAAAAGCTGATGATGATTTTGATGAGCATCACCGCCGTGCTGTCATCGGCCTTCTTCTTCGTGCCCAAGGACCAGGTGACGTTGATGTTCGCGCTGCAGATCGGCATGGGCCTGGCGCTGGGACCGAAGTCGCCGCTGGCCTTCTCGATGTACGCCGACACCGCCGATTACAACGAATGGCGCACCGGCCGCCGCGCCACCGCGATGACCTTCGCCGCCGCCACCTTCTCGCAAAAGCTGGGCACCGCGATCGCCGTCGCCGTCATCGGCTCGCTGTTCACGCAGCTCGGGTATGTCGCCAACGCGGCGCAGTCGGTCGGCTCGCAGGCCGGCATCGTCTGGCTGATGTCGTTCATCCCGGCCGCCTTCGCGGTGCTGGCCGTAGTGGTCATGTTCTTCTATAACCTCGACAACACCAAGCTGGTTGAGATCCAGGCCGAGCTGGAACAACGCAAGGCCAAACCGGCATAACCTCACATTTTATTTAGTTTAAGCTTTATTACGGAGACCGTCTCATGCTACGCCCAACCCACAATGGCGACCGCTTCGAACTGACCAGCGCCACGGCCATGCCGCGCGCCGCCGGCTTCCTGTGGAACCAGAAAATGATGATCCAGGTGACCTGCCGGGGTTACGCCGTCGCCCAGTACATGCAGCCGGAACCCGCCAAGTACGCCTACGCGCCGAACCTGGAGGCCAAGACCTTCATGCAACCGGAGCAGAACTACTACGCCCATCATCCGGGCCGCTTCTTCTACATCAAGGACGAGGAGACGGGCGAGTTGTTCTCGGCGCCGTATGAGCCCGTGCGCACACCGGTCGACAGCTTCAATTTCTCGGTCGGCAAAAGCGACATCGAATGGACCATCGAGCACCTGGGCCTTCGCGTGGAACTGACGTTGAGCATTCCGACCACCGATGTGGTGGAACTGTGGTCGCTGCGCGTGACCAATCTGTCCGGCCGCGCGCGCAAACTGAGTGTATATCCCTACTTCCCGATCGGTTACATGTCGTGGATGAACCAGTCGGGCGAATATCGCGCCGACCTGGGCGGCGTGGTGGCGAGCAGCGTGACGCCGTATCAAAAAGTCACCGACTACTTCAAGCAGAAGGATTTCAAGGACAAGACCTACTTCCTGTGCGAGCAGGCGCCGGAGGCGTGGGAAGTGCAGCAACAGGCGTTCGAGGGCGAAGGCGGCCTGCATTATCCAAGCGCGATCCAGGAGCCGCTGCTGGCCAATGGCGACGCGCGCTATGAAACCCCGGCCGCCGTGGTGCAATACCGCCTGGCGCTGGCGGAAGGCCAGTCGCACGACTACCGCTTCATCTTCGGACCGGCCTTCGACGACGCCGAAATCATCGCCATGCGCGAGAAATACCTGGGCGCCGCCGCCTTCGACAACGCGCGCAAGGACTACGCCGACTACATCGCCGGCGGTCGCGGATGCCTGCGCATCGAGACGCCGGACAAGGAACTCGATAACTTCGTCAACAACTGGCTGCCGCGCCAGGTGTTCTACCACGGCGACGTCAATCGCCTCAGCACCGATCCGCAGACCCGCAACTACCTGCAGGACAATATGGGCATGAGCTTCATCAAGCCCGGCGTGATGCGCGCGGCCTTCCTGCACGCGCTGTCGCAGCAGGAGGCCAGCGGCGCGATGCCGGACGGGATCCTGCTGGCCGAGGGCGCGGAGCTCAAATACATCAACCAGGTGCCGCACACCGACCATTGCGTGTGGCTGCCGGTGGCGCTCAAGGTGTACCTGGACGAAACCGGCGACTACGACATCCTCAACGAGGACGTCGTCGGCCACGACAGCGGCGTCGCCATCACCGTCTCCGAGCGCATGAGCAGCGCGATGGACTGGCTGCTGCAGGCGCGCGACAAGCGCGGCTTGAGCTACATCGCCCAGGGCGACTGGTGCGATCCGATGAACATGGTCGGCTACAAGGGACGCGGCGTGTCGGGCTGGCTGACGGTGGCCACCGCCTACGCGCTGAACCTGTGGGCCGAGATCTGCGAAAAAAGCGGCACGGCCAACGCCTCGCTGGCCGAAAGCGCGAAGCACTTCCGCGCCGGCGCCGTGACGGTCAACCGCGCCGCCAACGAGCACCTGTGGGACGGCGACTGGTACGCGCGCGGCATCACCGACGACAATGTCACCTTCGGCATCAGCAAGGACAAGGAAGGCCGCATCTATCTGAACCCCCAGGCCTGGGCGATGCTGGGCGGCGCGGCCGATGCCGGCAAACGCGCGGCGATGATGGCGCAGGTCGAGCAGCAGCTGGACACGCCGTACGGCGTGGCGATGTTCGCGCCGCCCTACAGCGCCATGCGCGACGATGTGGGCCGCGTGACGCAAAAGCATCCCGGTTCGGCGGAAAACGGCGCGGTCTACAACCACGCGTCGATCTTCTACATCTACAGCCTGTACACGGTCGGCGAAGGCGACCGCGCCTACAAGCTGCTGCGCCAGATGATCCCCGGCCCGAGCGAGGCCGATTACCTGCAGCGCGGCCAGCTGCCGGTGTTCATCCCGAATTATTATCGCGGCGCCTACCACCAGTATCCGCGCACGGCCGGCCGCTCCAGCCAGTTGTTCAACACCGGCACGGTTTCGTGGGCGTACCGCTGCTTCATCGAGGGGCTGTGCGGCTTGAAAGGCGATACCGACGGTTTGCTGGTCGATCCGCAGCTGCCCAAGCACTGGGACGGCATCAAGGTCACCCGCCAGTTCCGCTACGCGACGTTCGAGGTGTCGATCCGCCGCGCCGACGTGGGCGAAATTCAGGTCACGCAGGACGGAAAACGATTGCCTGAACCGCGCGTGACCGGTATCGTTGCGGGTGGAGTATACGCGCTCGAGGTTTTAATCCCGCGCGCGGATCTATAAATCGAAATATAAGGACATCGTAATCGTATGAAGAAGCGTCTCTGGCTGTCACTGGCACTGGTTTATCCCCTCATGCTGTCTTCCACGTTAAGCGGAGCGGCCCATGCCGCCGACGCCAAGCGTCCATGGCTCGATAAAAAGCTGACGCCCGACGCCCGCGCCGAGCAGCTGGTCAAGGCGATGACGCTGGATGAAAAAATCCAGACCGTGTTCGGCTACTTCTCCACCGATTTCGAGTCCAAGAAACACATCGCGCCAAAGGAAGGCCGCAAGGATTCGGCCGGCTTCATTCCGGGCATCGAGCGTCTGGGCCTGCCGCCGCAATGGCAGGCCGACGCCGGCGTCGGCGTCGCCACCCAGGCCGCATCCAAAAAGCCCTACCAGCGCACTTCCCTGCCCTCCGGCCTGGCCACCACGGCCACCTGGAATCCGGAACTGGCGTTCGCCGGCGGCGCGATGATCGGCAGCGAGGCGCGCAAGACGGGCTTCAACATCATGCTGGCCGGTGGCGTCAACCTGCTGCGCGAGCCGCGCAACGGCCGTAACTTCGAATACGGCGGCGAAGATCCGCTGCTGGCCGGCGTCATGGTCGGCGAGCAGATTCGCGGCATCCAGTCGAACCACATGGTCTCGACCTTGAAGCACTTCGCCTTCAACGACCAGGAAACCAACCGCAATAACATCAACGTCAAGATCGACGACACCGCCGGCCGCATGTCGGACCTGCTGGCGTTGCAGATCGCCATGGAGCGCGGCGATCCGGGTTCCGTGATGTGCGCGTACAACCGCGTCAACGGTTCCTACGCCTGCGAGAGCGACTACCTGCTGAACCAGGTGCTGAAGCAGGACTGGGGCTTCAAGGGCTATGTCATGTCCGACTGGGGCGCCACCCACTCCACCGTTCCGGCCGCGATGCACGGACTGGATCAGCAATCGGGCCACCCGTTCGACAAATCGGCCTACTTCAACGAAGCGCTGAAGGAGGCGGTGGTCAACGGCCACGTGCCGCAGGCGCGCCTGGACGACATGGTCAAGCGCATCACCCGCGCCATGTTCGCCAACGGCTTGATCGAGCATCCGGTGGTCACGCCGACCACCGACGAAGCGGGCATCGACTTCGCCGCCAACGGCAAGATCTCGCAATCGGACGCCGAAGAAGCCATCGTCCTGCTCAAGAACACCAACGATCTGCTGCCACTGGGCGCCAACGTGCGCACCATCGCCATCATCGGCGGCCACGCCAACGTCGGCGTGCTGTCGGGTGGCGGCTCGGCCCAGGTCTATCCGGTCGGCCTGTCGCCGGTCGCCAACGAAGGCCCGGCCTTCTTCCCCGGACCGATGGTCTACCACCGCTCGTCGCCGCTGCAGGAACTGAGCACGCGCATCGGCGCCAAAATCGTCTACAACGACGGCAAGGACGCCGCCGCCGCCGCCAAGCTGGCGGCGGCGAGCGATGTCGCCATCGTGTTCGGCAACCAGTGGATGGCCGAAGCCATCGACGCGCCGGACCTGAACCTGCCGAACAAGCAGGACGCGCTGATCGCGGCCGTGGCCAAGGCCAACGCCAAGACCGTCGTGGTGCTGCAAACCGGCGGCCCGGTCGTCATGCCGTGGCTGAACAACGTCGGCGCCGTGGTCGAAGCCTGGTATCCGGGCACCAGCGGCGGCGCGGCGATCGCGCGCGTGCTGACCGGCGAAGTCAATCCGTCGGGACGCCTGCCGGCCACCTTCCCGGCTTCGGTGACGCAGTTGCCACGTCCGGTGATGGACGGCGACGCGGTGACCAAGGACGAAAACATCATCGAGAAGATCACCACCGACTACAACATCGAAGGCGCGGCGGTCGGCTACAAGTGGTTCGACCTGAAAGGCCACAAGCCGCTGTTCCCGTTCGGCTACGGCCTGTCGTACACCAGCTTCGCCTATGCGGACCTGAGCGCGAACAAGTCGGCCGACGGCGCCGGCATCGACGTCACCTTCAACGTGCAGAACACCGGCAAACGCGATGGCAAGGCGGTTGGCCAGGTGTATGTGTCGCCTGCGGCCGGCGGCTGGGAAGCGCCGAAGCGCCTGGGCGGCTGGGACAAGGTGGCGGTGAAGGCCGGCGCCAGCGGCAAGGCCAAGGTGAAGATCGATCCGCGCCTGCTGGCCATGTACGACAGCGCCAGCAAAACCTGGAAGATCGCCGGCGGCGAGTACATCGTGACCCTGGCCGAATCGGCGGGCGCCAAGCCTGCGGCCACCGTCAAGGTCAAGCTGGACGCGCGCACGCTGAACATCAGCGGACGTTAACAGCGGAAGCTAAGCAGCGGCAGCCAAGCAGCGGAAACCAAGCGACGCCGGCGGCGTCGCTGCTCTACTCTTTCCAGTTGACCGCGACGTTGCCGACAGTCTGTTCATTCCATGCGGTGACGTTCGCCGTCACGAACGCACCGTTCTGGTTGTAGTTGATGAAGATATAGTGGGCGTGGTAGCGGTAGCCGGGCCCGCCCTGCGCCATCGCCAGCTGCTCCGCGTGCCGGCCACGCTCGCCCCATAGTTGGCCGTTGAGGAAAAACAGCATGGCCGCTCCCAGCACCACGCCGAGCGCAAACGGAACGCGCATGTCGAAGCGTCGGCGCCCCTCCAGATCGCGCGCGGCTTGAATGGCGGGACCGCCCAGCAGGCGCAGCGAATAGATCATCAAGGCCGCCTGGGCCACCGTCAGCAGCACGGTGCCCAGATACAGCGCCGGCGCCAGCCGCAGCTGGGTCAGGCTCAGGTCGAGCGGCTGGCTGAAGGTCAGCGGCACCATCATGACCGCCGCCGCAACGCCCAGCCACATCAGCCAGCGCATCACCACCGCCACGCGCAGGCTGCCGCCCATCAGGAACGCGGCGACGATAATCCCGGAAATATTCAATTGAGAAAGTGCCGCCCCCGGCGGCGCGCTCCAGAGGCCGAAGCCGAGCGTCGCGACGGCCAGCGCCAGCCATAGCATTCCCGCGCGGCGCATCGGCGGCAGATAGCTGGCGCGGTCGGCGACGTGGCGTTTAGCGCCCGCAGGTGGCTGCGGCGGCGCGTTCGCCAAGTCGGCCAGGCGCGCATCGATTTGCGCGATACGCTCGGGAAAACGGTCGGCGTCGATGCGGCTGCGCACCTGGCGCAGCTGTTCCTCGTCGTAACGGGAGAAATCCGGTTGATTCAAGGCGTACCTCGCGGTTGGTTATTTTTCTTTCCAGAACACGTCGACCGTGTCGACGCGGTCGGCGCGCCAGGCCTGCACCTTGGCCTCGACGAAGGTGCCTTCCATGTCGGCGCGCGGCGTCACGCTGGTGGCATGGTAGCGGAACTGGTCTCCGTGCTTTTCCAGCGCCAGCTGTTCCGCCTTGCGGCTCAAATCGCCGTTGTGGCTCAGTTGTTTGCCGGTCAGCGCCAGCATCGCCAGCCCGACACCGACGGTGAGCGCGACGTTGACGGCTGGCTTGCGGCGGCCCGACGACTGGATCGCCGCCTGCACGGGCTGGCGGCCGAGCTGTTGCAGCAGCCAGTACAGCAGGCCGCAGAAGACCACCAGCGGCAGCGCCGCGCCGAAGTTGGCGGCGGGCGCCACGCGCAGTTGGGTCATGGTCAGGTCGAGCGGCTGCATGAGCGACATCGCGCCGCTGGCAAGGGCCATCGGCAGCAGAATGGCGGCGATCCAGATCAGCGCGGAGGCGGCCCTGAGGCTGCCGCGCATCAGCAGCACGCCGGCGATCACGGCGGGAATGGTCATGCTGTAGGAATAGCTGGCGCCGGTGGACAGGCACCAGATCATGTAGGCGATATCGACTGCCCCGACGACCAGCAGCACAACGCCGGCCCGGTGCAGGATTTGTGGTGCGGTGTGTGTTTCGATCAATTGGGCTCCGCAGCAATTACAGTGAGCCAATATTGTAGCTGATGCCAATCGGGCCGCGCGGCAGCGTCACCACTCGTCTGTTCGCCGAACCCAGCGTCGGCTGCTGCTTACGGCACACAATCACAATGGCTGGTCGCTTAACTGCTGTGAGCTTCGCGCGAGCCTTGTGATCGCAAGCGGCAGTACTCGGCGAACTCCCGTTCAACATAAGCTGGATCTTGCGCGATATGCCACAGCAGTGTTTCTTCGTAAAAGCCTGGGCGGGCCTCGCCCGATTCCCACCGACGAACGTTGCGCAGGCTAAGGCCAAAACGGCTGGCGAAGTCGGACTGCGATAAGCCGGTTGAGGCGCGCAGGCAAGCCACGTTGATCGGTTCGGGAATGAACTCGACGGTTTCTAGCTCGATCTCGCCGCGGAGGTGCTGGCCCATTTCCTCGATAGCCTCGATTAGTCCATGTACGTCCATCACTACCTCCTGTCATAGGTATTTTTGTGTTAGATCGGTTAGAAGTCAATAAGGTTCCATAGCCATTTCAGGCCGCTGCGCACCGTTAAAGCTACCGCGCTCCCTGTGGCGGCCGACAGCGCGACACGCACCAATCCCTTCTCGTTCGACACCGCTGCGGAAGCCACATTCCAATCCACTTTTTCAATGCTTAATAGATGAACACGCATGCAGTCGGCGGAAAGATTGTAGTAAATAATGCTACCGGCAAAATCAAGGCCGCGTAGTAGTCCGGCATCAGGACCTCCCCCGACTGACTTCCCACATCTTGTGTCATGCATCAGCATCAGCAACAGCGCGCGATACTCTTCCGGATTCAATGACAAATCCAAGCCGCGCTTGAATTTTTTTGTTGAGGATATCCTCACAGGCGGTTTCGACGAGGGATATGGTTGTTTCATAAGGCCACCGTACGATAGGAAGAGTCATTGTCTTCCTGCTAACGACGAGACGTATGAGCTACCTCAATTGAAGCCACATTGTTATGGCGATGGACAGTGCGGGTGAGCGGAAACGGCATAAACCGTTTATGCCCGAATGACAGACTTGACCCCGGGCTGTCAGGCGGCGGCCTTTCGGCGGCGGCGGGCGTTCTTGGGATCGGCGATCAGTGGGCGGTAGATTTCAACGCGGTCGTGCTCTCGCAGCACCGTGTCCAGCGGCTTCTTCTTGGCGTAGATGCCGACCTGCATCGTGGTGAGGTCGATCGCCGGCACCTCGCCCAGCACGCCGCTGGCGGCGATGGCCTGCTCCAGCGTGGTGCCCACAGGGACCCGTAAATCGCGCAGGAACTGCAGCGCGTCGCTGGCGTAGCACACCTGCACGTTGATCAGTTCAGCCGCCATAGACGGTTTCCGCCCGTTTGCAGAAGGAATCGACCATGCTATTGGCGATCATGCCGAACACCGGCCCGACCAGCTTGTCCAGCAGGGTGCCGGAGAATTCGTAGCGCATATCGAGTTCGATTTTACAGGCGTCCTCGCGCAGCGCCTTGAACGTCCACACGCCGTCCAGACACTTGAAAGGACCGTCGACCAGCTTCATCTTGATGGCGGTCGGCGCCGTGTTCTCGTTGGAGGTCGTGAAGCTTTGCTTGACGCCGTGATAGTTGATGCCGATGCTGGCCACCACCACGTTGTCGCGGCGCTCGCGGATCTCGACGCCGCTGCACCACGGCAGAAACTTGGGATAGTCATCGATGTTGGCCACCAGGTCGAACATCTGCTGGGCGCTGTAACCGAGGAAAACTGATTTGTGCACTACTGCCATTGGCTAACCATTTGCTATGATGTTGAATTAGTCGCGTTTTTTGACGCGAAGCAGTAGTTTAACCGACCCGCACGGGTTTTCAGCTGATTTACGAACCCCATGACCATAGCCGATAACAAAAAAGCCTTTTTTGACTACTTCATCGAGGACCGCTACGAAGCGGGCATCGTGCTCGAAGGCTGGGAAGTGAAGGCGATCCGCGACGCCCGCGTGCAGATCAAGGAAGCCTACGTCACCATCCGTGGCGACGAGCTGTTCCTGTTCGGCGCCCACATCAGCGCCCTGCCCACCGCGTCGACCCACATCAGCCCGGAGGCCGTGCGCACCCGCAAGCTGCTGCTGCACCGCCAGGAGATGGACAAGCTGATCAGCAAGGTCGAGCGCTCCGGCTACACCTTGGTGCCGCTCAACCTGCATTACAAGGGCGGCAGGGTCAAATGTGAAATCGGCCTGGCCAAGGGTAAAAAAATGCACGACAAGCGCGCCACCGAGAAAGATCGCGACGGCAAACGCGAAGTGGCGGCCGCGATGAAGACCCACAGCCGCTGAAACCGCCGAAACTGTTGCGCGCTCCGTACACAACCCGGTCCCGAACCGGGTTTTTTATCGCCTTCAGAATTTCTAATCGGAAACATCCATGCTAAACTGGACGCTGGATGATTTTACATTCGCGGCCGCCGCTCACCTTTCGCGGTCCCGGATAACGGTGGACTTTTGACGATGAGGCAACAATGGCGCTGAAAACTGCAATGGCTCTGGCAGCCGGACTGGTCCTGTCAGGATGTGCGGCGCGCTACACGCCCACGCCGCTGGCCGCGAACTTCCCCGTCACCAAGCAGGCCAAGCTGCAAGCGGCCTACCATTGGGGCGTGGTGTCGACCAGCATCGAAAAACGCCTGGTGACCCAGCTCAAAAAGAGCCCGCCCCGCCCGGTCTTCATCAACGAGCCCGCCGATTCCAACGCCTTCCAGCGCGCGCTGGTCACCCAGCTGACGACCTCGCTGGTGAACGACGGCTATGTCGTCACGCGCACGCCGGCCGGTTCGCTCAAGATCGATCTGGACATCCAGGCCGTCACTTTCGCCGCCCACCGTCCGCAATACCGTCCCATCGGCGAGCGCACCGCCCTGCCCGGCGGCGTGTCGATGGCCGAGCTGTCGCCGGCGCCGATGTCCGACGAGGATGCGATCAACGCCGGCTGGGACCCGTACGACCTCAATAACGCCCAGTTCGCCCCCGGCCAAACGCCGAAGACCGAGATCATCGTCACCCTGTCCGTGTCCGACCAGTACCGCTACCTGGCGCGCACCACGTCGGCCTATTACGTGGCCGATTCCGACCGCGAACTGTACGGCGTCCTCGAGCCGGACGCCGAGCTCACCAAATTGACCCGTACCTTCAAAGTACGCGGAGACATGTAATGCTGATGACATCCCTGGCCCGCGCCGCCGCGCTGGCGCTGCCGTTGCTGCTGGCGGCCTGCTCTTCCACCGCCACCAAGGAGGAAGGCAATTATTCGACGATCTCGTCGAATCAGTTCATCGACGCCAACTACAAGGCCGCCGATTCGCTGATGCACCAGCTCAGCGGCAAGCTGACCGCCGACAAGCCGCTGATCATGGCCACCATCGTCAACATCGACGCGCTGGAGCAGACCACGACCTTGGGCCGGCTGGTGTCGGAACAGGTGTCGACCCGCCTGGCGCAGGGCGGCATGCGCATGATCGAGATGAAACTGCGCAACAACGTCTATTTGAAGCGCAATCAGGGCGAATTGATGCTCACCCGCGAAATCGGCGAAGTGGCCACCGCGCACAATGCCCAGGCGATCGTGGTCGGTTCCTATGCGGAAACCAGCGACATGGTGTTCATCAACGTCAAGGTGATCCAGCCGAACTCCAACCTGGTGCTGGCCGGCCAGGACTATGTGCTGGCCAAGGAAGCCATCGTCCGCTCGATGTTGCAGCGGAACTAACTCGCCCCGAGCTTAGACAAGGCGCGGCAGCACGTCCGCCGCGGCCGCCTCCACCTTCAGTCCGATCAGGTCGTCCGCGCGGGTCTTGCCCAGGTTGATCGCCGCGATGGGCTTGCCCGCAGCGGCCGCCAGTTTGCAAAAGCGGTAGCCCGAAAATACCATCAGCGACGAACCGACCACCAGCAAGGCGTCGGCGTGCTCCATCATGGCAAGCGCGTTGGCGGTGCGCTCTGCCGGAATATTATCCCCAAAGAAGATCACATCCGGCTGCAGGGTGCCGCCGCAATGTGCGCACACCGGCACATGGAAGTGCTGCAACGCCTCCAGCTCGACCTCGGCGTCGCCGTCGGGCCGCACCTCGGCGTCGACCGCGAACAGGCCGGGATTCGCTTCCAGCAACTCCGTCTGGATCGCGGCGCGCTCGACGACCCGCCGGCAGTCCAGACAGACGACACCGTGGATATTGCCGTGCAGCTCAATCACATTGCGGCTGCCGGCGCGCTGGTGCAGGCCGTCGACGTTTTGCGTGATCAAGCCGTCGATGCGGCCGGCCTCCTCCAGCGCGGCCAGCGCGCGGTGGCCGACGTTGGGCGCGGCCTGCGCCAATGTTGGCCAGCCGACCATGCTGCGCGCCCAGTAACGGCGGCGCACGCTTTCGTCGCGGCGGAAATCCGGCCCCTGGATCGGCGTGCGGCCGCGCCGGACGCCATCCTTGTCGCGATAGTCGGGGATGCCGGAGTCGGTGCTGAGGCCGGCCCCGGTCAGGACCAGCACGCGCCGGTGCTGGTGTAAAAACGTTTGCAGCTGGTCGATGTGGGCGTTCAGGTTCATGAATGCCATGGTAGCCGAATCCGGGTGGTAGCATGCGGGATGGACAGGTTTTGACCCGGCATCGCCGCTTACCGCTTGTTGCGCATATATATTTACTGTTTAGTAGAACCATTTGTCGGCGGAACGGCATCTACGGCAAACAATGGAGGATGGCGGATGCGTCAATCACAGGGCCTGTCGACGGGCTCATTACCGGATGCGAACGAGGCGTGCCTGCTGGGCAGGATAGCGGGCGGGGATCGTGCCGCGTTCGAACAGTTGTACCGAAGTTATTTTTCGCGCCTGTCGCGCTTTATCGGAAGGATGACCCGCAATGCCACGCTGATCGAGGAAATTGTCAACGACACTATGTTGGTGGTCTGGCAAAAAGCCGAGACCTTCGACGGCAGTTGCAAACCTTCCACATGGATTTTCGCCATCGCCTACCGCAAGACCCTCAAGGGTTTGCGCGGCAGCGACGATCCGGTGGAGTCCGATGCGTCGCTGTACGAGGATGAAAGCGGCAACCAGCCGGAGCAGACGATCACCCGCCTGCAACTGCAGAACACGGTCGCCGAGGCGTTGGATCAGTTGCCCGCCGCACAGCGCGCGGTGATGGTGCTAACCTATTATCATGAGATGGCCTACAGCGACATCGCTGAAGTGGTCGATTGCCCGGTGAACACGGTCAAAACCCGGATGTTTCACGCGCGGCACAGATTGAAGGATTTGTTGTGGAACGAGAGAGAGAACGGGCGATGAACGGGCGAGTCTTCAGACTGGATGTCCCGGCTCACCAGGCGGTGCAGGAGCTGCTGCCGTGGTATGCGTCATCGCAATTGGAACCGGACGACGCGCACCGCGTGGAAGCGCATCTGCACACGTGCGAGCAATGCCGTCAGGATTTGCACTGGGAGCGCGAGATGCTGGACCAAGGGAGCGCCGACACCGCCCTGCCGCCGGGTGTGGACATGGAACGTGCGTGGGCGCGGATCTTGCCCGCGCTGGGCCCGGTGGACGAGATAGACGATGCCCCGCTGCGCGCCGACCCGGCGCCGGGCGGCATTGCCGCGATCGCGCCAGCCGCCGATGCCAAGCCGCTGGCCGATGCGCCTGCGCCTGCGCCGGTGGTGCCGCGGCGCTGGTGGGCCATGGGCGCGGCCAACCAGCCGATCTGGCTGCGCTGGGCGGTGGCCGCGCAATGGGTGCTGATCATCGGCCTGGTCGCGCTGCTGGCGCGTCCGGACGAAGCACCGCCCGCGTATCGCGTGCTGGGCAACAGTATCGGCGCCAGTCCGGTCGGCAACCTTGTGGTGATGTTCCAGCCCACCACCACCGAACGCGAACTGCGGCGCATCCTGCAAACACAAGGCGCGCGCGTGGTCGACGGCCCGACCGTGACCGACGCTTACCTGATCAGCGTCCCGCAAGAAAACCGCGACCGCGCGCTGCAAGCGCTGCGCGCCGATCCTGCCGTCAAATTGGCCGAGGCGCTCGACGACGGCGGCACACCTTGAACGCGCGCGCCATCGTGCTGGCCGCCTTGCTCGCCGCCGCGCTGGCACCAGCGGCGGCGGGCACCGTCCTGGCACGCGCCGGTGAGCCGCAAGCAGCCGCTCCCGCAGCCAGCGCCGCGCCGCCGGCCGGCGACGAACGCATCCTGCCGCCCGCCGACGACGGCGCCCATGATCCGGGCGCCAACCAGCTGCTGGTGATGCTGCGCCTGCCCGCCACGCACTACCGTCCGGACGCCACCTACGGCGGCCGCTACATGGACGACAGCGGCAGCGGCGGACGCCGGCGCCGCGCCGAAGCGCTGGCGCAACAGCACGGCATGACGGTGGTCGAAGGCTGGGCCATGTCGCTGCTTGGCATCGATTGCTACGTGATGCGCTACAAGGACAACGCCGACGCCGGCCTGATCATCGAGCAACTGTCGCGCGATCCGCAGGTGGAATGGGCGCAACCGGTGGCCAGGTTCGAAGGCATGGCCGAACAGGCGCCGCGCGGCGCTCCCGGCGGCAACGCCGGGCCGCAGGTCGCACCGGCCGCATCGACGAATCCGGTCGTGCCGGTGGCAGCTTTGCCGGCCGGCGCAGGGGCCGGCGCCGCCGACGCGCTGTATCCGGTGCAGCCGGCGGCGCGCTACTGGCACGTCGCCGACCTGCACCGCTACACCACCGGCCGCGAAGTGCGGGTCGCGGTGATCGACAGCGGCATCGACGGCAGCCACCCGGATCTGCAGGGGCAACTGGCGGTCAACGCCAACTTCGTCGACAACGGCGAGCCGCCGCCGGAAATCCACGGCACCGCCGTGGCCGGCATCATCGCGGCGCGCAGCGGCAACGGCGGCATCCTCGGCGTGGCGCCCAAGGCCAGATTGATGGGCTTGCGGGCTTGTTGGCAACTGCCCAACCAAAGCACCCGCTGCAACAGCTTCACCTTGAGCAAGGCGCTCAACTACGCGATCCTCAACGGCGCCAAAGTGATCAACCTGAGCCTGTCCGGTCCGCCCGACAGGCTTTTGGACCGTTTACTGGACGTCGCGCTCCAGCGCGGCATCGGCGTGGTCGGGGCGGTGGACGCGCAGGCGAGCGCGCCGACCTTCCCCGCCAGCCATCGCGGCGTGCTGGCCGTGGCCTCGCAGCCGAGCGTAAAGGTATCCGGCAATTTCGCGCCGGTGAGCGCGGCAGCGCTGATGGTGCAGACGGCGGCGGCGGCCGGGCTGGAGCGGCCGCTGTTCGCCCCGGGCAACGACGTGCCGACCACCGCGCCGGGCGCGCGCTGGTCCTTCGTCAGCGGCAGCTCGTACGCGGCGGCCCACGTTTCCGGCATGCTGGCGCTGCTGGGTGAGTTGCAACCGGGCGCCACGCCCGCCCAGGTGCGGCGTATGCTGCAACCGCCAGAAGTGTTGAACGCTGTTAATATTGACGCATGCGCCACCATCTCCCATCTTATCGACCATTGCAGCTGCCGCTGCCCAGCCAAACTGACCCAGCGCGGCGCCACCCAGTGACGTTACCCGGCGCGGCCTTCGCCCTCGCCTGCCTCTGCGCGCTGGCGCCGCCGGCGCGCGCGCAGGCGGAGATGGATATCAGCGGCAGCGTGGCGCTGCAGTCGGAGTACCGGTATCGCGGACAGAACCCCGGCAAGGGCAACGCCGTGCCGCAGGTCACGGTCAATATCGACGGCGTGGCGGGATGGTACCTGGGCGGGTTCGCCAGCGCCATGACGATCGGCGACGCCGAAGGCTACAAGCTGCAAGGCTACGCCGGCTATGCGCGACGCCTGCAGTCGGGTGGCAGCTGGGAGATCGGTTGCAGCCGCATCACCTACACGCAGGCGCATCAGAACGACTTCTCGGAATGCTACGCCGGCTTGAGCCTCGAGCGCGGCAGCACGCGGATCTATTACTCGCCGAAGTACCTGGGCTTTCCGGTGAAGACGGTGTACGCGGAGGTCAGCGCCTTCTACCCGGTGCATCCGCGCTTCAACCTGATCGCCCACGCGGGCGTCCTGCATAACATCAGCGGCGGCTACTGGCCCGGCATTCCGACATCCTCGCGCATCGACGCGCGCCTTGGCGTCGGCATCCCGTTCGGTAACTGGACGGTGCAGATCGCCCGCGAATATGTGCAGGACGACGGCCGGCGCTATGCGTGGTATCCGGTGCATCCGCCGAAGTCCTGGAGCCTCGGGCTGACCTACGCGTTCTAAGTCGCAGCAACATTCGCCGACGAAAAAGCTCGCACAAAATAAATTACTGGATTACAATTTAAATATCCTATAAGGAATTCTAGTTTCCAAAAATAAATGTTACGGGGAAATACAAAAATGAAAATCACGACTTTGTTCAAATCTTCCATGCTCGCCGCCCTGCTGTCCGGCGGCAGCGCCTTCGCCGCGCCCGTGGAACTGCTGGTGAACGGCAGCTTTGAAGCCACACACCAGGCGGCAGGCAGCTGGAACAATTACGCCAACCTGAGCGGTTGGACCGGCGGGCAGTATGGCATCGAACTGCGCAACAACGTCCAAGGCGTAGCCGCCGATGGCGTCAACTTCATCGAGCTGGACACCACCCGCAACAGCAGCTTCAGCCAGACGGTGTTGACCACGCTAGGCCAGCACTACACATTGAGCTTCCAGTTCCAGGACCGCGCCGGCGTAGCCGCTTCGTCACAAGGCCTCTCAGTGAACTGGGGCGGCAGCTTGATCGGCCAAGTCAACAACTCGCTGAACGGCGGCTGGCAAACCCAGACCTACTCCCTGATCGGCGACGGTTCGGCGATGAAACTGAACTTCAGCGCTATCGGCGTCAGCGACAGCCTGGGCACTTCGCTGGACAATGTGTCGTTGATCACCGCCGTGCCCGAGCCGGAGACCTATGCGATGCTGCTGGCGGGCATGGCGCTGGTCGGCGTCGCAGCGCGCCGCCGCAAGGCCGCCAGGTAATTCCCGCGGCTCACCGTCAAAAAACGCCCTTCCGGGCGTTTTTTTCATTTCAGGCGACGATGCGTTCACGCAGGGCTTCGACCGAGGCGCGCCATTCCTCGTAATGTTCGCTCTCGGCCCACAGCTCGCGCAGTTCCGATTGGTCGGACAGGATGCGGGCGATGGCCTGCAAGGCCTTCTCCTCCAGATCCGCGCGCCGGCGCGCTTTCGGCTTGCGCGCCTCGACCCATTCGTCCACCACCGCGCTGTCCTCGCTGGCCGCGCCGCCCTTGCCCTGAAGCCGCGCGAGGACCTCGATGGCCACCAGCGCCTCCGCCGCGAACGGCGCTTCCAGCTCGCCGGCGCCGGTGTCGAGCGCCGTGTTCAGCGTGTCCTCGACCGCGTCCAGATTACTAATCTCCTGCAAATCCTGCGCCCAGTCCTGCGCGTAGTCGTTGCCGAAGGCGTCCACCGCCCATGTACCCATCATCCGCTCCTTATGCTTTGGCGGGTTTGATCAGCGACGCGTCCTTCTGCGTCTTCACCATTTGCATCGCGGTCGCGATCAAGCCGCTCATCTCACCCAGGTTGGCCGGGATGATAATCGAATTATTGGTTTTGGCAAGCTGGCCGAAGGCACCGACATACTGCTCCGCCACTTTCAGGTTCACCGCGTCCTCGCCACCCGGCTCGCGGATCGCGGCACCGACCTGACGCAGCGCCGACGCATTCGCTTCCGCCAGCGCGACGATGGCGGCGGCCTGGCCCTCGGCGCGGTTGATGGCGGCCTGCTTGTCGCCTTCCGAGCGGGCGATCTGCGCTTCGCGTTCGCCATTGGCGATGTTGATCTGCTCCTGCTTGCGCCCTTCGGAAGCGGCGATCAGTGCGCGCTTTTCACGCTCGGCGGTGATCTGCGCCTGCATCGCGTGCAGGATCTCCTTCGGCGGCGTCAGGTCCTTGATCTCGTAGCGCAGCACCTTCACGCCCCAGTTGGCGGCCGATTCGTCGATGGCGTTGACCACCGTGGTGTTGATGTGGTCACGCTCCTCGAAGGTCTTGTCCAGCTCCATGCGGCCGATCACCGATCGCAAGGTCGTCTGCGCCAGCTGCGTGATGGCGGCGATGTAGTTCGACGAACCATAGGAGGCGCGCATTGCGTCGGTGATCTGGAAGTACAGGATGCCGTCCACCTGCAACTGCGTGTTGTCCTTGGTGATGCAGACCTGCGGCGGCACGTCCAGCGGGATCTCCTTGAGTACATGCTTGTAGGCGATGCGGTCGACGAACGGGATCACGATGTTGAGGCCCGGCCCCAGGGTCGCGTGATATTTGCCAAGCCGCTCGACCACCCACGCGTGCTGCTGCGGCACCACATTGATGGTCTTGAATACGAACACCAACGCCAGGACAAACAGGACCAGGCTTACGTTACCAAAACTGATATCCATCTAAACTCTCCAGTGAATGAATCTTAGCCGGCCACAATCAGCCGGCTGCCGCGCACTTCGCATATTCTGTATTGGCCCGGCGCGGGGTTGGGACCCGACGCGCTGCGATCGAGCTCCACGTCCCACAAGGCGCCGCGATACATCACGCGCGCCGAACCATCCTGCCAGGCCGGCACGTTGACCGTCTGGCCGATATCCATATTGACGTTGGGATCGCGCTCGGCGCGCACCTGGCCGCCGGTTCGACCGAAGCGGCTGCGGCGCAGGGCGACGGTGGCGCCCACGCCCACCAGCGCTGCCACCAGCGTCTGCGCGGCCACGCCAAGGCCCAACAGCGCCGCCAGCGCGCCGGCGGCAAGGCCGATCGCGATCATCAGCAGATAGAACGTGCCGATGAACAGCTCCACGATGACGGCCGCGCCGGCGGCGACGAGCCAGTAACTCCACTCAGCCATGATGATCTCCTTCTGTGCGTACATCAAAGACGGTTGAAAAATGCAAAAACCCCCGCTTCCCGGAGTGGGACACGAGGGTTCTTGCAGCAGGACAGAATGTATTGATAGAGTATTTTGCAACTAAATTCGACAACTCCAGTCTATACCAATTTCAGCCTGCGTCAAACTTTATTCTTACTTCTGCAGCGCGGCCAGCTTCTGCCACGTGTCGATCACCGAGTCCGGATTCAACGACATCGACTCGATGCCCTGCTCCATCAGCCAGACCGCGAAGTCCGGATGGTCGGAAGGACCCTGGCCGCAAATGCCGATATATTTGCCCTGTGCGCGGCACGCCTTGATCGCCAGCGACAGCAGCGCTTTGACGGCCGGATCGCGCTCGTCAAAGTCGGCCGCCAGCAGCGCCATGCCGGAGTCGCGGTCCAGGCCCAGGGTCAGCTGGGTCAGATCGTTGGAACCGATCGAGAAGCCGTCGAAGTGCTCCAGGAACTGGTCGGCGAGGATCGCGTTGGACGGCACTTCGCACATCATGATCAGACGCAGTTCGTTTTCGCCGCGAACCAAACCGTTCTTGGCCAGCAGATTGACGACCTTCTCGGCCTGGCCCAAGGTACGCACGAACGGCACCATGATCTCGACGTTGGTCAGGCCCATGTCGTTACGCACGCGCTTCATCGCCTGGCATTCCATTTCGAACGCGCCGGCGAAGTCCTCGGCCAGGTAACGCGCCGCGCCGCGGAAGCCCAGCATCGGGTTTTCCTCGTCCGGCTCGTAGCGCGAACCGCCGATCAGCTTTTTGTACTCGTTCGACTTGAAGTCGGACAGGCGCACGATCACCGGTTTTGGCCAGAAGGCGGCGGCGATGGTGGCGATACCCTCGGCCAGCTTGTCGACGTAGAAGGCCTTCGGCGAGGCGTGGCCGCGCGCGACCGACTCCACCGCTTTTTTCAGGTCCGCATCGATGTTCGGGTATTCCAGAATCGCTTTCGGATGAACGCCGATGTTGTTGTTGATGATGAATTCCAGACGCGCCAGGCCGACGCCGGCGTTCGGCACCGACTGGAAGTCGAACGCCAGCTGCGGATTGCCGACGTTGAGCATGATCTTGGTCGACAGCTTGGGCAGTTCGCCGCGCGCCACTTCCGACACTTCCGTTTCCAGCAGGCCGTCGTAGATCTTGCCCTCGTCGCCTTCGGCGCAGGACACGGTGACGAAGGTGCCGTCTTTCAGGATCTCGGTGGCGTCGCCGCAACCGACAACCGCCGGCACGCCCAGCTCGCGGGCGATGATCGCCGCGTGGCAGGTACGGCCGCCGCGGTTGGTGACAATCGCCGAGGCGCGCTTCATGACCGGTTCCCAATTAGGATCGGTCATGTCGGCCACCAGCACGTCGCCCGGCTGCACGCGTTCCATGTCGGCCGGGTCGTGGATCACGCGCACGGGACCAGCGCCGATCTTCTGGCCGATCGCGCGGCCCGAGGTCAGCACGGTGCCGCTCGATTTCAGTTTGAAGCGCTGCTGCACGTCGGTCGCCTTCTGCTGCGATTTGACGGTTTCAGGACGCGCCTGCAGGATATACAGTTTGCCGTCGCGGCCATCCTTGCCCCACTCGATGTCCATCGGACGGCCGTAGTGGTTCTCGATGATGACGGCATACTTGGCCAGTTCCACCACTTCGGTGTCGTTCAGCGAGTAGCGGTTGCGCATTTCGACAGGAACGTCGACGGTCTTGACCGAGCGGCCAGCCTTGGCTTCGTTGGTGAACTCCATCTTCAGCAGCTTGGAGCCGATGTTGCGGCGGATGACCGGCGATTTGCCTTTTTCCAGCATCGGTTTGTGGACATAGAATTCGTCCGGATTGACCGCGCCCTGCACCACCGTCTCGCCCAGGCCATAGCTGGAGGTGACGAAGACCACGTCCTTGAAGCCGGATTCGGTGTCGATGGTGAACATCACGCCGGCCGCGCCCAGGTCGGAACGGACCATGCGCTGCACGCCGGCCGACAAGGCCACTTCGGCGTGGGTGAAGCCTTTGTGGACGCGGTACGAAATCGCGCGGTCGTTGTACAGCGAGGCGAAGACGTGCTTCATCGCGTCGAGCACATTGTCGATGCCGACGACGTTGAGGAAGGTCTCCTGCTGGCCGGCGAACGAGGCGTCCGGCAAATCCTCGGCGGTGGCCGACGAACGCACGGCAAACGACATTTCGGTGCTCGAATCGGCCACCAGTTTGTCGTAGAAGGTCTCGATTTCCTGCTGCAGGCGTGGCTGGAACGGGGTTTCGACGATCCATTGACGGATCTCGGCGCCCGCTTGCGCCAGCGAGCGCACGTCGTCGATGTTCAAATGGGCGAGGCGGTCGGCGATGCGCTCGGCCAGCGGCTTGCCGCCGTCGACACTATGCGACAGGAAGTCGCGGAACGCCTGCGCCGTGGTGGCGAAGCCGCCCGGAACACGCACACCGGCTTCCGCCAGTTGGCTGATCATTTCGCCCAGCGAGGCGTTTTTGCCGCCGACGGATTCGACATCCGTCATGCGCAAATTTTCGAACGATGCGACGTAAACCGCTTCGTTATTTTGCTCCTTCAATGCTGCGTTAGACATATTGACACCTTTTGATGATAGAAATCTTGCGGCGGTGCGCAGACGCCGTACCTTCGAGGTACGTTGTTTCATTCTTGTTATTCTGGTCGTCGTGCAGCACAATCTTACCTATGGCGTCCATTCTACAGCTTGCGGCCCAAATTGACGATTCACAATCCTGACAGGCTTACATCACATGACACAAGAACAACGTCCTCCCCTGCCGTCGTCCGCCCGCACCGTGTTCTTCGTCTCGGACGGCACCGGCATCACGGCTGAAACTTTTGGTCACTCGGTCCTGACCCAGTTCGAGCTGCGCTTCCGCCAGGTGCGCCTGCCGTTCATCGATACCCTGGACAAGGCGCACGACGCGGCGCGCAAGATCAACGAGGCTTTTGCAACCGACGGTCAACGTCCGATCATCTTTTCGACCCTGGTGCAGACGCAGTTGTCGGACGTGATCCGCGCCTGCAAAGGCATGTATATGGACTTGTTCCAGACGTTTGTTGCCCCGCTGGAACAAGAGTTGAATGTCAAATCGACGCACACCATCGGCCGTTCGCATAACATCGTCGACAGCGAAGAATACAAAAACCGCATCGAGGCGATCAACTTCTCGCTGGCGCACGACGACGGCCAATCGCACAAGAACCTGGCCTCGGCCGACGTGATCCTGGTGGGCGTTTCGCGCTCGGGCAAGACGCCAACCAGTTTGTATCTGGCCATGCAGTACGGGATCAAGGCGGCCAACTATCCGCTGATCCCGGACGATTTCGAGCGCGGCAAGCTGCCGTCGTCGTTGTACGACTTCAAGCCGAAGATTTTCGGCTTGACGATCACGCCGGAGCGCCTGGCCGAGATCCGCAACGAGCGCCGCGCCGGCAGCAAGTACGCGTCGATCGAGAACTGCCGCTATGAGGTCAACGAGGCGGAAATGATGATGAAGCGCGAAGGCATCCGCTGGCTGTCGTCCACCACCAAGTCGATCGAGGAGATTTCGACCACGATCCTGCAAGAGATCAAACCTAACCGCCGGGAGTACTGACATGATCGGCCGCGCCGCGTTGACCATGCTGTTGGGGACTGTTGTTTTAAACGGGGCCGCGCAGGAGACGCCCTCCCTGGCGAAAGCCTACGCGGGCCGGCTGACGATCGGCGCCGCCATCGAGCCGTCGCAACTGACGTCGGCCGAAGCGCCGCTGCTGGCGGCGCACTTCAACAGCATCGTCGCCGAAAACGTCATGAAGCCGGCCGATATCCAGCCCAAGGAAGGCGCCTACAATTTCGGGCCCGCCGACAAGCTGGTGGCCTACGCGCAGGGACGCGGCATGGCGATGCGCGGCCACACCTTGCTGTGGCATCTGCGCACGCCCGAGTGGATGTGGACCGACAGGGAAGGCAAGCCGGCGTCGCGCGACTTGGTGCTGGCACGTTTGAAATCGCATATCGACACGGTCGTCGGCCGCTACAAAGGCGCGGTGTACGCGTGGGACGTGGTCAATGAAGTCATCGACGAGAAGCAGCCCAACTGCCTGCGCAAGGACAAGTGGTTCGCAGCGACAGGTGACGCGTATATCGAGCAGGCCTTCCGCTATGCCCATGCGGCCGATCCGAAGGCGCGGCTGTATATCAACGACTATTCGACCGAGGAACCGGCCAAGCGCCAGTGCCTGGAACGGATCGTCAAGGGATTGCTCGAGCGGGGCGTGCCGGTGCACGGTGTCGGGCATCAGATGCACGTTTCGGTATTCAGCCCTTCGGTGGAATCGATCGATAAATCGCTGACCACCTTCGCTCAGTTAGGGCTGGAGAACCAGGTCACCGAGCTGGATGTGAGCTTGTACCGGTATCAAGCCAAGTCGCTGTCGGACACCGAGGAAAAGCTGCTGCAATTGCAGGGCGAACGCTATGCGGCGCTGATGAAGGTCTTCCTGGCCCACCCCGAACTGCGCGCGGTGACGCTATGGGGCATCTCCGACAGCCACACCTGGCTCAATCACGGCGAATACGAAGGCCGCCACGACTCGCCGCTGCTGTTCAACCGCCAGCAAAAGCCCAAGCCGGCGTTCACCGGCATGCTCAACGCCGCGAAATAGCCGTTCTAGAAGAAGTGCTGCCAGTCAGCGAGCCAGGCGGGGAATTCTTCGACCGGCATCGGTTTGGCGATGTAGTAACCTTGGGCGTAGGTGCAGCCCAGCCCTTGCAGGAAGTCCCAGTCCTGCTTGGTTTCGACGCCGACCGCCACCGAGCGCCGGTCCAGGCTACGCGCCAGGCCGAGGCAGGAGCGCAGCACCGTTCCTATCGCTTGCTTTTTGGAGGCGCCGTCGACGAAGCTGCGGTCGATCTTCAATTCTGAAAAAGGTATGCGCGCCAGCAGCTGCAGGTTGCTGCGCCCCGTGCCGTAATCGTCGATGGCAAGGCCGAAGCCTTTCATCCGCAGCCGCAGCAGCCGCTCGAGGAAGTGCGGGTCGGTGGTCAGCACCGACGATTCGGTCATCTCGAAGGTGATGTAGTCGGGCAGGATGCTGTGCCGCATAAGGCAGGCCGCGATCTGCTCCATGAACTGCGGGTGCGCCAGCGTGCTTTGGTCGACGTTGATCGAAAACGAGATCGGGATGCCCTGGTCGTGCAGGGTGCGGCAGGCGCCGACCGACTTTTCGATCATGCTCCAGTCAAGAAAGTCGATGCGCCGGTTCTGCTCCAGCGCCGGCATGAACGATGCCGGCCCCAGTACGCCATGCAGCGGATGGCGCCAGCGCGCGAACATTTCCAGCCCCTTCACCTGCCCCGTTTCCAGTTCGATCTTGGGCTGGAAGTGGGGATCGAATTCGCGCGCCTGCAATCCGGCGCCCACTTCGGCGAACGACATCGGCTGCACCTTGGCGGTGGCGGCGTGGGGTTCCGGGCGATGCAAATAGTTGGCTACCAGCGCTTCGAGGCGGCTGCCGATGACCGGCTTGCCGATCGCGCCGAGAACATTGACACCGTAGGCGTCGGCCATGGTCTCGACCGAGAACAGCACCGCGTTGGTTTGCGCGCCGACGATGATGATGCCGGCCGTGCTTTTCGCTTCACCCAGCCGGCGTATGAGCTCCAGCGCGTCCATGCCCGGCAGCGCCAGGTCTAGGATGGCGATATCGACCGGAGGCGTGATGCCGGCGCTGAAATGGCGCAGTGCCGTGTAGCCGTCGGGCGCCTGCGTGATCCGGCCCACGCCCAGGTGAACCAGGATATCGGCAAGCGCGTGTCGTTGTACTTGATCCCCTTCCGCTACAAGAAAGTGCAACTGCGCGATATCCATGACGGCTCCGATCAAACGTTCTACAGTTGATTCTGCCTGACTTGTTCGAAAAAGCATACCGCCGCGCATGCGGCGACGTTCAGCGACTCCACCTGGCCCAAATGCGGGATCACCACCTGGTGCGTCGCCATCGATAGCAGATCGTCCGCCACGCCCTGCCCCTCATGGCCGAACAGCCACGCGACCGGCTGCCGCAGATCGACGTCGTACAGGCGCTGCGTGGCGTAGCCGCTGGTCGCAAGCGACGTCACCTTCGACGTGGACACCAGCGAGGCCAGGTCGACGTTCTCGAATATATCGAGCACGAAGTGCGCGCCCATCGCCGCCCGCAGCACTTTCGGCGACCAGCAGAACGCGGTGCCGGCGCTGCAATAGACTTGTTTGATGCCAGCCGCCGCCGCGCTGCGCAGGATGGATCCGACGTTGCCGGGGTCTTGCACGTTATCGAGCAGCACCGCCGACACGGCCAGCGGCTCGGTGACGGCGCGCTCCGGCGTCTGCACCGAGAACATTACGCCGACGCCGTGTTCTACCTGGCTGACGGCGTTGTACAACGCATCGGGCAGCGCCAGCACGTGCGCGTGCTTGGCCTCGAGCTGGCCGACGATGTCCATCACTTCGGGGTTGTGCAAGGCGGTCTCGCTGACGATGCATTGCTCCGGCAGGCCGCGCAGCTGCAAATAGGCCTGGCACAAATGCACGCCGTCCAGCAAGGTGCGCCCGGACTTGCGCCGCGCCTGCGAACTGCCGGCCAGCTTGACCAGTTCCTTGTATTGCGCGTTGTCGCGCGAGGTGATGGTCTTCATGCGAAACCTCCGGCGGGCAGCAAGTCCATGGTGTACGCGGTTTGCACCGTTTGCGTCACTTTCACGGTCTCGACGACGACGCCATTGCGCATCGCGTGCAGCTCCAGCACCTCGCGCACCGGCGCGAACGAGCGGCGGTGCACCGGCGAGGCGCCATGCTCGCGCAAGCGCTCCATGTGCAGCGCCGTGCCATAACCCTTGTGCTGGTCGAAGCAATAATGCGGATATTGCGCGTGCAGCGCCACCAGCGCCGCGTCGCGCGCTGTCTTGGCCAGGATCGACGCCGCCGAAATGGCGTCCACCTTGTCGTCGCCGCCGATGACGGCGATGCTCTGGATTTTCATGACCGGGCAGCGGTTGCCGTCGATCAGGGCCAAGGTCGGCACCGTCTTCAGCGCCTCCACCGCGCGCCGCATCGCCAGCATCGACGCCTGCAGGATATTGAGCTTGTCGATTTCCTCTTCTGACGCTTCCGCGATGGCCCAGGCCAGCGCCTGCGCCTTGATCAGGGGCGCGAGCAAATCGCGTTTGGCTTCGGTCAGCTTTTTCGAGTCGCGCAGGCCGGCGATGGGCCGCGAGACGTCGAGGATGACGGCGGCGGCGAACACCGGCCCGGCCAGCGGGCCACGGCCGGCTTCATCGACGCCGCAAATGATCTCGTCGGCCGAATCGGGCAGATCGTCGAACAGACCGGGATGTTGATTTTTCACGTTGATTCTCTATCTTGAAATGACCTTGAGCACGGCCGCCGCGCTCTCCACCGCGCTGTTGCGCAGCAGGCTGTGATGCATGTCGCTGAAGCGCTGCACCAGCTTGAGGCGGTGCGGCACGTCGCTCAGTTGCTTCCACATGGCGTCGGCCAGTCCCTGCGGGCTGGCCTCATGCTGCACCATTTCCGGCACCAGGAATTCGCGCGCCAGGATGTTCGGCAATCCGATCCACGGCTGGTAGCCGAAGTGGCGCAGGATCTGGTATTCGGCCGCCATCATCTTGTATGCGATGACCATCGGCTTCTTAAACAGCGCCACTTCCAGCGACGCCGTTCCCGACGCCACCAGCACGGCGTCGGCTGCGGCGATGGCGGTGTGCGACTGGCCGTCCAGCAGCTGCACTTCCACGTCCTGCAGGCCGGCCTGCGCCACCAGTTCGAGGAAGTACCGGCGCTGGCGCTCGCCCGCCATCGGCGCGACGAAACGCAACGAGCGGTCGCGCTCCTTGAGCAGCTTGGCGGCGCCGATGAAGGCCGCCGTGTTGTACTTCAATTCCGACATGCGGCTGCCGGGCATGATGGTCACGACGTTGGCATCTTCCGGCAGGCCCAGAACGCGGCGCGCGGCCGCTTCGTCCGGCGCCATCGGTATCAGCTCGGCCAGCGGATGGCCGACATAGCTGACCGGCACCCCCGCCTTGCGGTAGATCTCCTCCTCGAACGGGAAGACCACCAGCATGTGCGACACCGCCTTGATGATTTTCTTGATGCGGCCACCGCGCCAGGCCCAGATCTGCGGCCCGATGTAGTGGATGGTCGGAATGCCGGCGTCCTTGAGCTGCATCTCCAGCCCCAGGTTAAAACCCGGGTAGTCGGCGCCGATGAAGGCAGCCGGCCGCTCGGCCAGCAGGCGGTCGCGCAATTCGTTCTGGATGCGTTTGATTTCGGGATAGCGCGGGATCACGGCCAGCAGGCCGCGCACCGTCAGCGTGTCCAGCGGGTAGTGCGATTCGAAACCCTGCGCGATCATCTGCTCGCCGCCGATGCCGTGGAAGCGCGCATCCGGCAGGTGCGGACGCAGTCCCGATAACAAGCGCGCGGCCAGCACGTCGCCCGAAGGCTCGCCGGCGACAACCGCCAGCGATAGTGGCGATCGTTCCGGCTGCGTCATGTCAGCGGACGATGCCACGGCTGGCGACGCCGAGGAATTCGCGCATCGACCGGATGTGCTCGGCCACCGCCGCCGGCGACGCCTCTTCCTCCGCCAACAGCGCCGCCTTGGCTTCTTCCAGGGTCAGGCCGGAACGGTAAATCAGCTTGTACGCGGTGCGGATGCCGTTGATCTGCTCGCGAGTGAAACCGCGCCGCTTCAGACCCTCGATATTGACGCCGTGCGCCTGCGCCGGGTTACCGTTCAACAGCACGAACGGCGGCACGTCCTGGGTCAGCGAGGTGCTCATGCCGACGAAGGCGTGGGCGCCAATCTTGCAGAACTGGTGGACGTTGGCGAAGCCGCTCATGATCACCCAGTCGCCGATTTCGACGTGCCCGGCGATCTGCGCGTTGTTCGAGAAGATCGTGTTGCTGCCGACCTGGCAGTCGTGCGCCAGGTGCACGTAGGCGGAAATCCAGTTGTCGTTGCCGAGCGAGGTGACGCCCTTGTCCTGCACAGTGCCGGTGTTGAAGGTGCAGAATTCGCGGATGGTGTTGCGGTCGCCGATGGTCAGGCGGGTCGGTTCGCCCGACCACTTCTTGTCCTGCGGCGCGGCGCCGAT
Organism: Duganella sp. AC237; assembly: GCF_979254035.1. Lineage (NCBI taxonomy): Bacteria > Pseudomonadati > Pseudomonadota > Betaproteobacteria > Burkholderiales > Oxalobacteraceae > Duganella > Duganella sp. AC237. The sequence continues at coordinate 4,119,866 of NZ_CEEDEW010000003.1, forward strand.
CGACGAGAACTGGAAAAACTTGTTGTCGCTGCCGATGCTGGTGTGGCCTTCGATGACCACGTGCGGGCCGACGACCGTGCCCGAACCGATGCGCACGTTCGGACCGATGACCGAGTACGGCCCGACTTCGACGCTGCTGTCGAGTTCCGCTTTGGGATCGACGATGGCGGTGGCATGAATCTTCGACATGCTTACTTCCCCATCGGCTGGCTGGCGTCGACGGCGCTGCGGATGGTGCACATCAGTTCCGCCTCGAGCGCGAGCTGGCCGTCGACCGTGCCCACGGCCTTGTACTTCCAGATGCCGCGCGCGTGGCGCAGGATCTCGACGTTCATCACCAGCTGGTCGCCCGGTTCGACCGGACGCTTGAAGCGCGCGTTGTCGATGCCGACGAAGTAGACCACCGAGTTCTCGTCCGGCTTGACGCCGATCGACAGGAACGACAGGATGGCCGCAGTTTGCGCCATCGCCTCGATCATCAGCACACCCGGCATGACCGGCTTGTGCGGGAAGTGGCCGTTGAAGAATTCCTCGTTGACGGTGACGTTCTTGATCGCCGTGATGCGCTTGTTGGCCTCCCAATCCAGCACGCGGTCGACCAGCAGCATCGGATAACGGTGCGGCAGGTACTGTTTGATCGCGTGAATATCCAGGCACTTTTTGGTGCAGGACGATTCGGTGGTTTCCGGAGTGGTGGTCATAATTATTTCTCTTCTTGATTCGTCAGTGTTTTAATTGTTTTTTCCAGCGCCCGCACCTTGTCGCGCATGGCGGACAGGTTACGCACGATGACGGCCGACTTTTCCCATTCGGCCGGGCGCGACATCGGGTAGTAGCCGATGTAGGTGCCTGGTTCCGTCAGCGAGCGCGGGATCATCGTCGACGGACCGACGTTCACGTGGTCGGCGATGGTGATATGGCCGTTGATCATGGCGGCGCCGCCGAAGGTGCAGTACTTCCCCACCGTGGTGCTGCCGGCCATGCCGACGCAGCCGGCCATCGCCGTGTGCGCGCCGATGTGGCAGTTATGGGCGATCTGGATCAGGTTATCGAGCTTGACGCCGTCCTCGATCACCGTGTCGGCCAGCGCGCCGCGGTCGACCGTGGTGTTGGCGCCGATGTCGACGTCGTCGCCGATCATCACGCGGCCGGTCTGCGGGATCTTGATGTAGACGCCCTTCTCGTTGGCGAAGCCGAAACCGTCGGTGCCGATCACGGCGCCCGAGTGGATGATGCCGCGCGCGCCGATCTGGCAATAGGCGTGGAAGGTGACGTTGGCGAAGAAGTGCGTGCCCTCGCCGATGACCGCTTCGCGCCCGATGTAGCAGCCGGCGTCGATGACGGCGTGCTCGCCGATGACGGCGCCCGGCTCCACCACCACCTTCGGTCCGATGTGGGCGGTGGCGGCGATCTGCGCGCCCTCGCCGATGAAGGCGGTCGGGTGGATGCCAGCCGGCGGCACGATGGCCGTCAGCGAGTGGAAATACTGCGCCGCCTTGGCGAAATACACATACGGGTTGGGGGTGACGATGCGCGCGCCGGTGTAGCCGGCGGCGATGAATTCGTCATCGGCGGGCGAGACGATCAATGCCGCCGCCGCCGTCTGCAGCGCCTGTGCGCGCAGTTTGCTGTTGCTCAGAAAGCTGATGTGCGAAACGCCGGCGTCGGTCAATGGCGCGATCCCGGACACTTCCAGGTTCGCGTCACCCATCAACTGCCCGCCGAAGCGTTCGACCAATTCTCCCAGTCGAGTGCCCATCGGGGTATCCAATCTTGTGTGATTTATTTGTCTTTATCGAGCGCCGCCAGCACCTTGTCGGTGATGTCGATGCGCGGGCTCGCCCATACCGCGTCCTGCAGCACGATGTCGAAGCCTTCGACATTGGCCATCTGGCGGATGATCTTGGTGGCGCGGTCCGAGATGGCCTGGCGCTCCTCGTTGGTGCGCTGGCTCAAATCCTCGCGGAACTCGCGCTGGCGGCGCTGGTATTCCTTATCGAGTTCGAACACGTCGCGCTGGCGCTTGACGCGGTCGGCCTCGGACAGCGCCGGCCCTTCCTTCTCCAGCTTGTCGGACGCCGTCTTCAGGCGCCCGGCCATATCCTGCATGGCCTTCTCGCGGCTCTTGAACTCTTCCTGCAGCTTCTCGCTGGCCAGCTTGGCCAGCTTGGACTCGTTGTAGATACGCTCAGGGCTCAGCCAGGCGATGCGCGAGGCCGAGGTCTGGGCCTGCACCGGCGCCAATGCACTCCACCCCAGCGCAAGCACGGCGAGATATTTGGTCAGATTAGCGGATGCAGTCTTCAACTTGTTTCTCCGAGGTAAATATTTGTACGGTGTACGCTGTGGGGTTCGCTGTAAAGTCGCACCCGCCCGCATCAGAAGCCGCTACCCATCTGGAACTGGAAGCGTTCCAGGCGGTCGCCTTCCTTGGCGTTCAAAGGCTTAGCATAACTCAACTTGAGCGGGCCCACCGGCGAAATCCAGCTGATGCCCAGGCCGGAGGAATAGCGCAGCTGCTGCAGGCGCATCTTCTCGCCTTCCTGGTAGACCTGGCCGCCGTCGAGGAAGGCGAACCAGCGCAGGCTGCGGTCCTGGCCGGAGCCTGGGAACGGCATCTGCAGCTCGGCGTTGCCGATCAGGCGCGAGGCGCCGCCCAGCGCGTCGCCGTAACGCGGATCGACCGCGCCCAGCGAGGAGCTCAGGTAGCCGCGCACCGAACCGATACCGCCGCCGTAGAAGTTTTTAAACACCGGATACGAGCTGTCGCGCAGCCCGCGGCCGTAGTCGATCTCGCCCTTGAGCGCCAGCGTCACCTTCGAGAACAGCGGCTTGTACCACTGCTGCTCGTAGACCGCGCGGTAGTACTTCTGCTGGCCGATGATGTCCAGTTCCAGGTTGGCGCGCTGGTAGCGGCCCACGGTCGGCGTCAGCGCCGAATCGCGGCTGTCGCGCGCCCACGCCATCGTCAGCGGCACGGCGTTGGTCTTGGCGCTGCCGATGCCGCTCTGGATGCCGGTGATGTCGCGCACGTACTGCTGGAAGCGGGTCGGCGACGTGGCGTCGGTCTCGATGTTCGAGCGTTCCAGGCCGATGCCGAAGAATACGGTGTCGACTTCGGAGAACGGTACGCCGTAGCTGACGCGTCCACCCTGCTGTTTGATCGTGTAGTAACCGGTGTTGAGCGCCGGCGGTTTTTGCGTGCGCAGATAGATTTCGTACGAGCGCGAAACGCCGTCATCGGTGTAATACGGGTCGGTCTGCGAGAACGAAATCGTGCGGCTGTACTTGGACGTGTTCAGTTCCATGCCGACGGTGGTGCCCGAGCCGGCGAAGTTGGCCTGCTGGATCGCCGCCTGGAAGGTGAACTTCTCCGACTGCGAGAACGCGCCGCCGATCTGGAAGTTACCGGTCGGCTTTTCGACCACGGTCAGGTTGACGTCGACCTGGTCGGAGGTGCCTTGCGCCTCCGGCGTGTCGACGGTGACGTCCTTGAAGTAGCCCAGGCGGTCAACGCGGTCGCGCGACAGCTTGATCTTGTTGGCGTCGTACCAGGACGATTCGAACTGGCGGAACTCGCGGCGTATCACTTCGTCGCGCGAGGTGGTGTTGCCGGCGATGTTCATGTGGCGCACGTAGGCGCGCTTGCCCGGATCGATGAAGAAGGTGAACGCCACTTCGCGCTTGTCGCGGTTGATGTCCGGATTGGCGTTGACGTTGGCGAAGGCGTAGCCGAAGGTGCCGAGGCGGTCCGAAATGAGCTTGTTGGTCGCGGTCAGGCGCGCGCCGGAATAGGTCTCGCCGTTGCGCAGCAGGACCAGCGAGCGCAGTTCCTCTTCGCGGCCGAAGGTCTCGCCCTCGAACTTGATGCCGGAGACGGTGTATTTCTCGCCTTCGGTGATGTTGATCGTGATGTAGATGTCCTTCTTGTCCGGCGTGATCGACACCTGCGTCGAGTCGATGTTCATCTCGATGTAGCCGCGATCGAGGTAGAAGGATTTGAGCGACTCGATGTCGCCGGTCAGCTTGGTCTTGGAATACTGGTCGGCCTTGGTGTACCAGCTGAACCAACCGCCGGTGTTGAGCGCGAGCTGCTGCTTCAGTTCCTTATCGTCGAACACCTTGTTGCCGACGATGTTGATCTGCTTGATCTTGGCGACGTCGCCCTCGTCGACCGCGAACGTGATGTTGACGCGGTTACGCTCGATCGGCGTGACGGTGGTGACGATCTTGACGCCGTACAGGCCGTGCGACAGGTACTGGCGCTTCAATTCCTGCTCGGCGCGGTCGACCGACGCCTTGTCGAAAATCTTGGCCTCGCCGACGCCGATGTCCTTGAGCGCCTTGACCAGCGTGTCTTTTTCAAATTCCTTGGTGCCGGTGAACTCCACCTTGGAGATGGCCGGGCGTTCCTCGACCAGCACCACCAGCACCTGGCCGTCGGCCTCGAGCTTGACGTCCTTGAAGAAACCGGTGGCGTACAGCGCCTTGATGGCGGTGACGCTCTTGTCGTCGTTGAAGGTCTCGCCCACCCGCACCGGCAGGTAGCTGAACACGGTGCCGGCCTCCGTACGCTGAATACCTTCGACGCGGATGTCCTTGATGACGAACGGTTCGATCGCCATGGCACGGCCGGCGCACAGCGCCAGGACGGCGGCGCCGATCAGGCTGCGGCGTAAAGAAGGTGAAGTAATACGGTCAGAATATAATTTCATTGGGGTTATTCAATGGCTAAATCAACGAACTACTTTATAAAAGCCGGGCGACGTCGTTAAATACCGCCAACAGCATTAACGTCATCAGCAAACCGATGCCAACTCGCTGTGCAATCTCGTTAAAACGTTCCGGCACAGGACGCCCAGTTAAAACTTCCAGCGAATAATACAGCAAATGCCCCCCATCTAGAACCGGAATCGGTAGCAAATTCATGACCCCTAAACTGATGCTGATGAAGGCGATAAAGCTTAAATAACTGACCACGCCCATGCGCGCGGTCTGGCCGGCGTAATCGGCGATCGTGATCGGGCCGGTGACGTTCTTGAGCGAGACCTCGCCGACGATCATCTTGCCGATCATCTTCAGCGTCATCGTACAAGTGTCCCAGACGCGGGCCATGGCCTTGCCCACCGCCTCCAGCGGCGACGATGGCACGACGATCATATCCGGCTGCAAAGCGACGTAAGCGCTGATCTTACCGACTGTTACAGTTCCTTTGCCGCTTTTTGCCTGCTCGGCCTGGGGCGTGACGGCCACTGTGACCGGCTGGCCGGCGCGCCGCACCACCACGTCCACCGTCTTGCCGGCCGAGGCGCGGATGATGTCGATGAAGGCGATGCCGTCGGCCACCGGCGTGCCGCCGACCGACAACAGCAGGTCGCCGATCCGCAGGCCGGCGCGCTCGGCCGCGCCTCCCGGCAGCACTTGCTGCACCACCGGCGCCGGCCGCGCCACGCCCAGGCCCAGCTTGCCGAGCACGTCGCCGTCGAGGTCGAGCGCGGCCAGCACGTCGGCCGGCAGCACGAAGTGGCGGCGGCCCTCGCCCGGACGTTCGACCGTCAGGCGCGCTTCCTTCTTGTCGATGGCCGACTGCATCAGGTTCCAGCGCAGCTCGGACCAGACGGTCACCGGCTGTTCGTTGATGGCGGTGACCAGGTCGCCGCTGCGCAGGCCGGCCTGCCAGGCGGGCGTGGCGGAGGCGGCCTGCTTGCCCTGCCCCGCATCGGCGTCGTTCGTTGCTATCGAAGCGTCGGTGGCCAGCGTGGGCACCTCGCTGGCGCGCACGCTGATCTTGCTGACCGGCTCTTCCACGCCATACATGTACAGGCCGGCGAACAGCACGATCGCAATCAGGAAATTGGCCAGCGGGCCGGCGCCGACGATGGCGATGCGCTTCCACACGTTCTGGCGCGTGAACTCGCGCTTCAGGTCCTGCGGCGGAAGGTGCGCCAGGTCGCCCTCGCGGGCGTCGAGCATCTTGACGTAGCCGCCCAGCGGCAGCGCCGACACGGCCCATTCGGTCTGGTCGGGGCCGAAGCGGCGCGACCACACGACCTTGCCCATGCCGACCGAGAAGCGCAGCACCTTGACGCCGCACCAGCGCGCCACCAGGTAGTGCCCCAATTCGTGGAAGACGATCAGGGAGCCGAGGCAGACGACAAACGCCAGCACGGTTTGCAGGAAATTCATTTTGCCATCCCGGCGATGATGGTTTCGGCGGCGTCGCGCGCCAGCGCGTCCTGCGCCATGACGGCCTCGATGCTATCGGCGGCGTTGTGCGGCAGCTTTTCCATCACCTGGGCGATCACGCGGTCGATCTGGCGGAAGCCGATCTTCAGGTCAAGGAAGGCTTGCACCGCGATCTCATTGGCGGCGTTGAGCAGCGCCGGCGCCGTGCCGCCGGCGCGCAGGGCGTCGAAGGCCAGCGCCAGGCACGGGAAGCGCGCGAAGTCGGGACGCTCGAACTGCAAGGTGGCGATTTGCGTCAGGTCGAGCTGGGCGACGCCGGAGTCGATGCGCTCCGGGTAGGCCAGCGCGTGGGCGATCGGCGTTCGCATGTCGGGGTTGCCCAGCTGGGCCAGCACCGAGCCGTCGACATACGACACCATCGAATGGATCACCGACTGCGGGTGGATGACGACGTCGATCTGGTCGGCCGGGGCGCCGAACAGCCAGTGCGCCTCGATCACTTCCAGGCCCTTGTTCATCATCGTGGCCGAGTCGACCGAGATCTTGCGGCCCATCGACCAGTTGGGATGCTTGCAGGCCTGCTCCGGCGTGACGTCTTCCAGGGTCTCGACGGCGCGCGTCAGGAACGGGCCGCCGGAAGCGGTCAGCAGGATCTTGGCGACGCCGCTGGCGCCCGGCTGGCGGCCGTACGACGACGGCAGGCACTGGAAAATCGCGTTGTGTTCGCTGTCGATCGGCAGCAGCACGGCGCCTGCCTCGGCGGCGGCGTCGATAAACAGCTGGCCGGACATGACCAGCGCTTCCTTGTTCGCCAGCAGCACTTTCTTGCCGGCGCGGGCGGCGGCCAGGGTCGGCGCCAGGCCGGCGGCGCCGACGATGGCGGCCATGACGCTGTGGACCTCGGGGGCGCTGGCGATGGCGCACAGGGCTGTCTCGCCGTATTCGACCTCGGTGGCGACGCCGGCCGCGCGCAGCAGCGCGTCCAGGCGCTCGGCGGCGTCGGCCGTGCCGACCACCGCGCGCAGCGGACGGAACTGCACGCACTGGGCGGCCAGTTCGTCGACGCGGCTGTGCGCGGACAGCGCGTAGACCGAATAGCGTTCGGGATGGCGGGCGAGCACGTCCAGCGTGGACACGCCGATCGAACCGGTGGCGCCAAGGATGGTGATGCGTTGCATAGGAATGTCTTTCAGAGCCAGGCGGTCAGCAGCGCGGCCAGCGGCAGCACGGGGATCAGCGCGTCGACACGGTCGAGCACGCCGCCGTGGCCAGGCAGCAGGTTGCTGCTGTCCTTGATGGCGGCGCGGCGCTTGAGTTGGGATTCGAACAGGTCGCCGATGACGGAGGCGGCGACGATGACCAGCAACGCCAGCAAGGTCAGCGCCCAGCCGAAGCGCGCCTGCAGGCGCACGGCGAAGGTGTCCTGCAACCACGGAACGGAAGCGGCCAGCACGATGGTCAGCGAGGCGATCGCCAGCACGGCGATGCCGCCGCCGATGGCGCCCTCCCACGATTTACCGGGGGAGATGGTCGGCGCCAGCTTGCGCTTGCCGAAGGCCTTGCCGGAGAAATAGGCGCCGATGTCGGCGATCCACACCAGGGCCAGCACCGACAGCAGGTACAGCGGCGATACCATGTACAGGCCGACGATGGCAAAGAAGCAGGCGAAAATGGCGAAGCTGAAGGTGATGGCCATCGACCAGTTGGCCGCGCCCTTGAGCGGCGGCAGCCCCAGGCCCAGGGTCGGCGCATAGCGGATCAGCCACAGCAGCGCGGCCACGCCGTACAGCGCGGTGACGGCGCCGGGCTTGGCGCTGTACATCAGCAGCACGAACAGGCCGCAGCTGACCACGCCGGTGACCTTGGCGGCGGTGGGCGACAGGCCGAACAGGCGCGCGCCCTCCCACATCGCGGCGCCGACGAACAAGGTGACGACCACGGCAAACGCGGGGAAATAATTGAAGAACAGGACCGGCAGCAACACCGCCAGCAAGAGCACCGCGGTAATAATCCGTGTTTTCAGCATTAGTTTGTCTTTTCGGCCAGTTGCGCGCCGGTGCGGCCGAAACGGCGCTCGCGGTGCTGGTAGGAGGCGATCGCCTCGTCGAGGCATTCGATGGAGAAATCGGGCCAGTACGTCTCGGTGAAGAACAGTTCGGTATAGGCGAGCTGCCACAGCAGGAAATTGGAGATGCGCTGCTCGCCGCCGGTGCGGATGAACAGGTCCGGCTCGGGCGCGTAGGCCATCGCCAGGTGCGGCGCCAGCTGTTCTTCGGTGAAATCGCCGCTACCAGGATGGGCGGCCACCATCTTGCCGACCGCCTGCATGATGTCCCAGCGCCCGCCGTAGTTGGCGCAGACGGTGACGGTCATGCGGGTATTGTTGGCGGTCTTGCGCTCGGCGTTGGCGATCATGCCCTGCAGCTTGGCGTCAAAGCGGCTCAGGTCGCCGACGACCTTCAGGCGGATATTGTTGGCGTGCAGTTTGGAGACCTCGCGGTCGAGCGCCGTGACGAACAGGCGCATCAGCAGCGACACTTCTTCTTCCGGGCGGCGCCAGTTTTCCGAGCTGAAGGCGAACAGGGTCAGGTATTCGACGCCGCGGCGGGCGCAGGCCTCGACCACGGTGCGCACCGCTTCCACGCCTTTGACGTGGCCGGCGACGCGCGGCAGAAAGCGTTTGGTCGCCCAGCGGCCATTGCCATCCATAATGATCGCGACGTGACGCGGCACATTCGGGGCTTCCGGAACCTCAGTAGTCGAACTCGTATATTTCATGAAAACTTTGGTGCCAAAGTATAAAGTATTGCAGGTGTGACGCAAAAAGACAAGGTAGCACGGTAACCCGCACCCAAAAGCGTGACGGGGTCGGACCCCGTACGGGGTCCGACCCCTAAGCCGGGGACTGCGGGTCGGCAGCTGGCGCCCTGAGGGGTTAAACCGTCAGCACTTCTTTTTCTTTTTCGACAACCATCTTGTCGATGTCGGCGATGAACTTGTCGGTCAGTTTTTGCACGTCGTCGGAGGCGCGGCGCTCGTCGTCCTCGGAGATGGCCTTGTCCTTGACCAGCTTTTTGAGCGATTCATTGCCGTCGCGGCGGATGTTGCGCACCGCGATTTTGGCGTCCTCGGCTTCGCTCTTGACCAGCTTGACCATTTCCTTGCGGCGTTCCTCGGTCAGCGGCGGGGTCGGCACGCGGATCATGTCGCCCTGCGACGACGGGTTCAGACCCAGGTCGGCGTCGCGGATGGCTTTTTCGATGGTCGAGGCCATTTTCTTTTCGAACGGCTGCACGCCGATGGTGCGCGCGTCCATCAGGGTGACGTTGGCCACCTGGGTCAACGCCGTCGGCGAACCGTAGTACTCGACCATCACGTGGTCGAGGATGCCGGTATGGGCGCGGCCGGTGCGGACCTTGGCCAGATCGGCACGCAAGGTTTCCAGCGATTTGGTCATGCGTTCTTGCGCATTCTTTTTAACGTCAGCTACGGACATTGCTGCTCTCCTGTGATCGGATATAAATGATGATGGTATTAAAGACGTTACACGTGGACCAGTGTACCCTCATCCTCGCCCATGATGACGCGTGCGAGCGCGCCCGGCTTGGTGATGGAGAACACCTTGATCGGCAATTTCTGGTCGCGGCACAGCGCAAAAGCGGTCGCGTCCATGACTTGCAGGTGCTTGGCGATCGCCTCGTCGAAGGTGATCGAGTGATACAGGGTGGCGTTCGGGTCCTTCTTCGGATCGGCCGTGTAGACGCCGTCGACCTTGGTGGCCTTCAGCACGATCTCGGCGCTGATCTCGGAACCGCGCAGCGCGGCGGCCGTGTCGGTGGTGAAGAACGGGTTGCCGGTGCCGGCCGCGAACACCACGACCTTGCCCTCTTCCAGGTACTGCAGCGCCTTCGGGCGCACGTACGGCTCGACCACCTGTTCGATGCCGATGGCCGACATCACGCGCGCGGTAATGCCGACATGGCGCATCGCGTCGGCCAGCGCCAGCGCGTTCATGACGGTGGCGAGCATGCCCATGTAGTCGGCGGTGGCGCGGTCCATGCCTTGGGCGCCGGGGGCGACGCCGCGGAAGATGTTGCCGCCGCCAATGACGATCGCCAGTTCCACGCCCATTTTCGCGACCTCGGCCACATCGGCGACCATCCGTTCGATCGTGCCGCGGTTGATGCCGTAAGGATCATCGCCCATCAGGGCTTCGCCGGACAGTTTGAGGAGGACGCGCTTGTAGGCTGGTTTGGACATGAGACGGGGCTCCTAAAGTGTGTATGTGGGGTTGATTCAGGGAAGGCTGCCGGCGCCTATCATACCTTGAGATAGGCGCGACGGCCGCCGGGGACAACTGGTGTTACAGACAAGATTATCTTGTCGGGCTAAAAAACGGGCCTCGCGGCCCGTTTTCACTATTAACCCTGGGAAGCGGCCATTTGAGCGGCCACTTCTGCGGCGAAGTCATCGACCTTCTTCTCGATGCCTTCACCGACGACGTACATCGTGAACGATTTCACGGTGGTCGCTTTTTCTTTCAGCATCTGCTCGATCGACTGCTTGTCGTTCTTGACGAACGCCTGGTTCAGCAGCGACACTTCCTTCAGATACTTCTGGACCGAACCTTCGAGGCGCTTGGCGACGATTTCCGGCGACTGCGCAGGCTTGCCGGCGGCGGCGGCGGTGGCCGCATCCTCGTCAGCCTTCAACTGGGCGACCGAGCGCTCTTTTTCGATCAGTTCTGCAGGAACCTGGTCGGCCGACAGCGACACCGGCTTCATCGCGGCGATGTGCATGGCGACGTCTTTACCGACTTGCTCGTCGGCGCCGTCGAACTCGACCACAACACCGATGCGGGTGCCGTGCAGGTACGAGGCCAGCTTGGCGGTCGTTTCGAAGCGCTGGAAGCGGCGGATCGACATGTTTTCGCCGATTTTACCGATCAAAGCGGCACGCACCTCGTCCAGGGTCTGGCCGTTGCCAGCTGGCAGGGCCAGCAGCGCGGCGACGTCGGCCGGGTTGTTTTCCGCGACCAGCTTGGCGGCGGTGTTGGCCAGGTTCAGGAAGTCGTCGTTCTTGGCGACGAAGTCGGTTTCCGAGTTCACTTCGATCAGCGCGCCCACGCCGTTGGCGATGTAGGTGGCGACCACGCCTTCGGCGGTCACGCGCGACGACGCTTTCGAAGCCTTGCCGCCCAGCTTGACGCGCAGGATCTCTTCAGCACGGCCCATGTCGCCTTCGGCTTCGGTCAGTGCTTTTTTGCATTCCATCATTGGCGCGTCCGTCTTGGCGCGCAGTTCGCCTACCATTGCTGCAGTAATCGCTGCCATAGTGTTTCTCCTGTATTCGGTATTCGGTGGAAGGGGAGCGGCCGGTCAGCCCTGCTCTACCCATTTACGTTAAAAAAAAGGGGGAGCTGTTGGCCACCCCTTTTTCCTTCAGCTAGTAAAGAACAATTAAGCCTGTTCGTTCACTTCGACGAATTCGTCGCCAGCTGCGGCTTTGACCATTTCAACTACTTCGTTACCGGCGGCTGCACGGCCTTCCAGGATCGCATCTGCAACGCCACGGGCGTACAGCGTGATGGCTTTCGACGAGTCGTCGTTGCCTGGAATGACGTACTGAACGCCTTCTGGCGAGTGGTTGGTATCGACCACGCCGATGACCGGGATGCCCAGTTTAGCGGCTTCGGTGATGGCGCCTTTATGGTAGCCAACGTCAACGACGAAGATTGCGTCAGGAACGCCGCCCATGTCCTTGATACCGCCGATCGATTTTTGCAGCTTGATCATTTCGCGTTGGAACATCAGCGCTTCTTTTTTCGACAGCTTCTCAACCGAACCGTCTTCGATCTGGGCTTCCATGTCTTTCAGGCGCTTGATCGAGGTCTTGATGGTTTTGAAGTTGGTCAGCATGCCGCCGAGCCAACGCTGATCGACGAAAGGAACGCCTGCGCGTGCCGCTTCAGCCGCGATGATTTCGCGCGCTTGACGCTTGGTGCCGACCATCAGGATGGTGCCGCGGTTCGAAGCAACCTGCTTCACGTGTTTCATCGCTTCTTGATACATACCCATCGTCTTTTCCAAGTTGATGATATGGATCTTGTTGCGGTGGCCGAAGATGAACGGTGCCATCTTTGGGTTCCAGAAACGGGTTTGGTGACCAAAGTGGACACCGGCTTCCAGCATTTCGCGCATCGTTACGGACATATTTAACTCCAGGGTTGGGTCTGGAATCCGATCAGTCACCATATAGGCACCCTTGTCGATCGGATTCGCGTTTATGAATAAACAATATTGACTACTTTATTGCCTGAACCGAAAGTCAAATCCAAGCAACCCGAGATTCTACCCTGAAAACAGCCACTTAGGCAAGTCCGGCGATAAGATGGAATACAGGGAGTCGCCATCTGGATAGCCAGATACCATGTCTGTCGCGGCGCGAAAAAGAAGACGTCTGCGGCGCCGCATGACGGACAGGCACCGACGATTCCCACCTCATTGTCATGGACAAAAGCATATCGGCGTCATCGCCGATACAACGGACCAAACGTTAAATTGTAACAATCGACAATTAATTGTTCTCAGTCAAGCGAATCGTAGCCAATCTGTAATATCATTTGCAAAAGTTTAGTGCCGTAGCAATAAGACACTTGCTTTCACGTAAGATCTGTTAATATTGCAATATTGCGTTTCGGAGATGCCTGAATGTCTACCCTCTTTGCCATCGCCCTCGCGGCGGCTACCACCGTGCAACCCAGCTGTTCCTGGGACCGGCCGGGCGCCAATCCGTATACCGGCAACACCGACGCCGCCATCGACCGTTACACCGACATCCCGGAACGCACGCGTGTCAAGCTGAAGTACCGCATCACCTACGGCAATCCGGACGAGACCGTCAACATCACACGCGACGCGATCACCGGCAAATACGTCTACGACGCGCAGATCCGCGACATGCACTTCGGCGCGGCCTCCGTCTGCCATACCGTCACGCGCAGCAAGTGGGCAGCCAGCCGCAGCGAACCAGGCGCCGTTTATTGCGCAGATCAACATTGCATCCTGGTGCCGAAAATCTGCGGAAACGTCAGCCGCATCGTGCGGCCCCGTCCGGCCGTGGCGCAAGTGCCGCCGCCGGCCGCCTTGACGCCGCCGAACTTTAACGAGCATGTCGGTGACAGCGATCTTGGCCTGCTGGATGCGCCCATCATCGAAGACGTGCCCACCCTGCGCACTGCCGGCTTCCTGCCGCCGCCGCTAGTGGTGCGCGCGCCGGTCGAGGAACGCCCGGTCGAACGGGGCTTCACGGCGCCGCCCGTGCCGGTCAACCAGCCGATCTATCCGGGCACTGGCGTGCGTCCGCCGCCGCTGCCACAGCCCGGATCGCCGGTCGCCCCGGTGCCGGAACCGGAAACCTACGCCATGCTGCTGGCCGGCCTGGGCCTGCTGGGCTTCGCGGCCCGCCGCAAGCATCGCGCCGCCGCTGCGGCAGCCGCCGGCAAGGCCGCCTGAGCCTCAGAGCGGGCGGCGCGGGGCCGATTACGCCACAGGCCGGTCATTGCCGCACGCGACGCCCCCCGCGTCGTTTATAATTTCAGCATATTTGCACGCCGCGAGGGACGAAAGTCCGCTCGCCGCCTGCGTTTTTACCGTTTACCTTGCTGATTGCGATCCTCTATGTCTATCTCCATCAAATCCGCCGAAGATATCGCCGGCATGCGCGTGGCCGGCCGCCTTGGCTCCGAAGTGCTCGACTACATCACCCCCTTCGTCAAGGCCGGCGTGACCACCGGCGAGCTGGATCGCCTTTGCCACGAGTACATGGTCAACGTCCAGGGCACCATCCCGGCGCCGCTGAACTACTGCCCGCCCGGCTACACGCCCTATCCGAAGGCGATCTGCACCTCGGTCAACGACGTCATCTGCCACGGCATCCCGGGCGACAAGGTGCTCAAAAGCGGCGATTCGGTCAACCTCGACATCACCGTCATCAAGGATGGTTACCACGGCGACAACAGCCGCATGTTCCTGATCGGCGAGCCGTCGATCATGACCAAGCGCCTGTCCGACATCACCTATGAATGCATGTGGCTGGGCATCGCCAAGGTCAAGCCGGGCGCGCACCTGGGCGACATCGGCCACGCCATCCAGCAGCATGCCGAAAAAGCCGGCTACAGCGTGGTGCGCGAGTTCTGCGGCCACGGCATCGGCAAGATCTTCCACGAGGAACCGCAGGTGCTGCACTACGGCCGTCCGGGCACGCTCGACGAGCTCAAGCCGGGCATGATCTTCACCATCGAGCCGATGATCAACGCCGGCAAGCGCGAAATCCGCGAAATGGGCGACGGCTGGACCATCAAAACCAAGGACCGCAGCCTGTCGGCGCAGTGGGAACACACCATCCTGGTCACCGAGACCGGCTACGAGGTGCTGACCTTGTCGGCCGGCAGCCCGCCGCCGCCGGCGTTTATCACGAACGCCGGCACTGCGGCGTCGGCCACGCCCGTCGCGGCGTAACAGCGCATGTCGGCCGTCATGAAGAACGAGCTGCGCGAGCAGCTCAAGCGCCAGCTCAAGGCCGAACGCCAGATCGTCATCGCCGGCTTCCAGGCCGACGGCATGCCGGAAAAGCTGCTGCGCAGCCTGCGCCAGAGCGTCGACGCGGTCTTGACGACGGCCTGGCACGAGGCGCGCCTGCCGGCCAACACGGCGCTGGTCGGCGTGGGCGGCTACGGCCGCGGCGAGCTGTTCCCTTATTCCGACGTCGACCTGCTGATCCTGCTGGAAGAAGCGCCGGACGCCCCCACCACCGAAAAACTGGAAGAACTGGTGCAGTTGCTGTGGGACCTGGGCCTGGAGATAGGCCACAGCATCCGCACCGTCGATGAATGCCTGACCGAGTCGGCCGCCGACATCACCGTGCAAACCAGCCTGCTCGAGGCGCGCGTGATCTGCGGCGACGAACAATTGTTCGAACAGCTGCAGCGCCGCTACGACGCCGCGATGGACCCGCGCGCCTTCTACCACGCCAAGCTGCTGGAGATGCGCCAGCGGCACGCCAAGTACGAGGACACCGCCTTCAGCCTGGAGCCGAACTGCAAGGAAAGCCCGGGCGGCCTGCGCGACCTGCAGGTGATCCTGTGGCTGGTCAAGGCCGCCGGCCTGGCCAACTCCTGGCGCACCCTGGCCACCAGCGGCCTGATCACGCAGACCGAGGCCAAGCAGCTGATGGAAAAGGAGCGCGCCTTCAAGGACATCCGCGTGCGCCTGCACCTGCACGCGGGCCGGCGCGAAGACCGCCTGGTTTTCGACATCCAGACCGCCATCGCCGAGTCGCTGGGCTTGCAGGCCACCGGCAGCGGCCCGGGCATGCGCCGCGCCAGCGAATACCTGATGCAGCGCTACTACTGGGCCGCAAAAACCGTCACCCAGCTCAACACCATCCTGCTGCAAAACATCGAGGAACGGCTGTTCCCGCAGGAAGAGCTGGCCGTGCCGATCAACGAGCGCTTCAACGACCTGAATGGCTTGATCGACATGCGCGAGGACGACACCTTCGCCCGGCGGCCGTCGGCCATCCTGGAAATCTTCGTGCTGATGACCGAGCGCCCGTCGCTCAAGGGCATGACCTCGCGCACCATGCGCGCGCTGTGGCACGACCGCTTCCTGATCGACACGGCGTTCCGCGCCGATCCGGCCAACCGCGCGCTGTTCCTGCGCATCCTGCAGGCGCCGCAAGGCATCATCCACGCGCTGCGGCGCATGAACGATTTGTCGATCCTCGGCCGCTACCTGCCGAACTTCCGCAAGATCGTCGGCCAGATGCAGCACGACCTGTTCCACGTCTACACGGTGGACCAGCACATCCTGATGGTGGTGCGCAACATGCGCCGCTTCACGATGGCAGAGCACGCGCACGAGTACCCGTTCTGCAGCCAGCTGATGGCCAACTTCGCGCAACCGTGGCTGCTGTACCTGGGCGCGCTGTTCCACGACATCGCCAAGGGGCGTGGCGGCGACCACTCCAAACTGGGCACGGTCGACGCCCGGCAGTTCTGCACCGAGCACGGCATGAGCGCCGAGGACACCGAACTGGTGGTATTCCTGGTCGAGCAGCACCTGGCCATGTCGCAGGTGGCGCAGAAGCAGGACCTGTCGGACCCGGACGTCATCGCCGCCTTCGCCAAGACGGTGGGCGACGAGCGCCACCTGACCGCGCTGTACCTGCTGACGGTGGCCGACATCCGCGGCACCAGCCCCAAGGTGTGGAACGCCTGGAAGGCCAAGCTGCTCGAAGACCTGTACCGCATCACCCTGCGCGTGCTGGGCGGCGAGCCGCACAGCGCCGACCATGAACTGAAGAACCGCCAGCAGGAGGCGCTGGCCACGTTGCGCCTGTACGGCCTGGGGCCGGACGCGCACGAAGCCTTCTGGCGCCAGCTCGACGTCGCCTACTTCCTGCGCCACGACGCCTCCGACATCGCCTGGCAGACGCGCGCGCTGTACGACCGCTTCACCAGCGACAAGCCGGTGGTCAAATGCCGCCTGGCGCCGATCGGCGAAGGCTTGCAGGTCGCCGTCTACATCCGCGACCAGCCGGACCTGTTCGCGCGCATCTGCAGCTATTTCGACCGCAAGAACTTCAGCATCCTCGACGCCAAGATCCACACCACGCGCCACGGCTACGCGCTCGACACCTTTCTGGTGACCGAGCAGAACTTCGCCAAGAGCTACCGCGACATCATCAACCTGATCGAGCACGAGCTGTGCGGCGCGCTGACCCATCCGGAGCCGCTGTCGATGCCGGGCAAGGGCCGGCTGTCGCGCCTGTCGCGCACCTTCCCGATGCAGCCGACGGTGGACCTGCGCCCGGACGAGCGCGGACAGTACTACCTGCTGTCGATCGCCGCCAACGACCGCACCGGGCTGCTCTATTCGATCGCCAACGTGCTGGCCAAGTACCGGGTCAACCTGCATACGGCCAAGGTCATGACCCTGGGCGAGCGGGTCGAGGACGTGTTCCTGATCGACGGTCCGGCGCTGGGCAATGCGCGCAGCCAGCTGCAGCTGGAAACCGATTTGCTTGAAGCGATCAAGGTTTAAACCACACCGTTCACCATTATAGAAAAGCATCATGTCAGAAGAATTATTACGCCTGTCCAAACGCATGTCCGAACTGGGCCTGTGCTCGCGCCGCGAAGCCGACGAGTGGATAGCGCGCGGCTGGGTCCGTGTCGACGGCCAGGTCATCTCCGAGCTCGGCAGCAAGGTTTACCCGAGCCAGAAAGTCACCGTCGAGCGCCAGGCCGCCGCCGAACAATCGAAGCGCGTGACCGTGCTGATCAACAAGCCGATGGGCTACGTCAGCGGCCAGGCCGAGGACGGCTACCAGCCGGCCGTGGTGCTGGTCAAGCCGGAGAACCGCTGGCCGGACGATCCGTCGCCGGAACTGTTCCACCCTGCCCAGCTGCGCTCGCTGGTGCCGGCCGGCCGCCTCGACATCGACTCCGTCGGCCTGCTGGTGCTGACCCAGGACGGCCGCGTGGCCAAGCACCTGATCGGCGAGACCACCAGCGTCGACAAGGAATACCTGGTGCGGGTGGAATACACCAAGCCGGGCAAGCTGCCCGACAGCGACCTGAAAAAGCTCAACCACGGCCTGTGGATGGACGGCAAGCCGCTGCTGCCGGCCAAGGTGCGCTGGCAAAACGACGACCAGCTCAGTTTTACGCTGCGCGAAGGCAAAAAGCGCCAGATCCGCCGCATGTGCGACATGGTCGGCCTGAAAGTGATCGGTTTGAAAAGGGTCCGCATCGGCAAGGTCAAACTGGGCGACCTGCCGGTCGGCCAATGGCGCTATCTGCGTCCCGAAGAACAGTTTTAAGCGGCGTGCGGGGGCGCCGACGGCCCCCTCCCCCGAGCCGCGCGTGGATCAAACCGCACATTCGGCGAAATATTCTCACCGGTTATTGCTATTTAGCAAGCCAAGTGCGCGAATAACTTGTAAACTGTTCGAACCGACCTCGCATTGCTGAAGTCATAATCAAAGAGATATGCCGTCGTGAACGATCCAATACCCAATGAAATTCGCCGCGGCCCGCCCAGCCTAAAAGACGCTGTGGAGCCCATACCGGCGGGTTCGAAGCCGCATGACATCACCGATGAGCATGACATCGGCGACTCGCTGACCCTGCTCGCCGACAACGGCGACCCGGTGTCGATCTACCCGGCCAGCTCCAACAACGTGGTGATGGCGCGCATCCGCTCGGTGGACCCGGAAAATCCGCACTTCGTACTCGAACTGAACGAGGGCGAATTCCTGCCGCCCGGCGAGGCGACCTTTGTCGCCTGGCTGCGCTCGGCGAAGATCCAGTTCAAGCTGACGTCCGACGACTGGGCCTGCCTGCCCGGCACGCCGACCCTGATCCCGCTGGGCTTCCCACTCAAGTGCATGGTACTGAACCGGCGCGCCTCGACCCGGCTCGAAACGCCGCTGGGCATCTACTACATGGCCTCATTCGTGTTGAACGGCAAACCGTACGAATTGCAACTGTACGACTTCTCGTCGGGCGGCGTCGGCATGCGCGCACCGCCACGCGACTGCGTCGGCCTGCACGTGGGGCGCAAGCTGCAGCGCGTACGGCTCGAGCTCGGTCCCGATTCGGTCATGATCGCCGACCTCGAGGTGCGCCTGTCGCGCACCTTCCGCTCCTTCCTGCTGGGCGAACAAGTGCAGATCGGTTGCCAGTTCACCAATCTGTCGCCGGCCATGCAGGACGAGCTGACCCGCCTGCTCGACAAGCTCAACGCCAGCCGGCACCGATAGCCGCAGCACCACAATGGTGCGGCCGTCCACGGCCGCACCGCGATGGGGCGCCACGCCCGCAAGCATCGCGCTCCGCATGTTTGTTTATCGGCATATTTCTTGCTTGAAAGTCAGGAGTATAACGATAAGCCAGACAGGGAGCACATGAGCACCACCGCGGCAGAGACCGAACCGCCCCAGCGCATCGTCAAGATCCGGCGCGACTACAACACCTGGGTGGCCAACGAAACGATCGAGGATTACGCGCTGCGCTACACCCCGCGCTCGTTCCGCAAATGGTCGGTGTTCCGCGTCTCCAACACCGCCTTCGGCGCCATCTCTTTTTTGGTGCTCGAAGCAATCGGCGGCACCATCACCGTCAACTACGGCTTCATCAACGCCCTGTGGGCCATCATGGCCGTCGGCCTGATCATCTTCCTCACCGGCCTGCCGATCAGCTACTACGCGGCAAAATACGGCGTCGACATGGACCTGCTCACGCGCGGCGCCGGCTTCGGCTATATCGGCTCGACCATCTCCTCCTTCGTCTACGCCTCGTTCACGTTTATTTTGTTCGCGCTGGAGGCGGCCATCATGGCCTACGCGCTGGAACTGTATTTCGGCCTGCCGCTTTATCTGGGCTACATGGTCAGCGCGCTGGCCGTCATTCCGTTGGTGACGCACGGCGTGACCCTGATCAGCCGCATCCAGATGCTGACCCAGCCCGTATGGCTGATCCTGATGGCCCTGCCCTTCGTCGCCATCCTGCACAAGCAGCCGGAATTGCTGCCGCAGCTGATGGACTACGCCGGCCGCTCCGGCCAGAACGGCCAGTTCAATGTGCTGATGTTCGGCGCCGCCACCGCCGTCGGCGTGGCGCTGATCACGCAGATCGGCGAGCAGGTCGACTTCCTGCGCTTCATGCCGCCCAAGACCGACCAAAACCGCGTGCGCTGGCACATGGGCGTACTGATCGCGGGGCCGGGCTGGATCTTGCTGGGCATCGTCAAGATGCTGGGCGGCGCACTGCTGGCCTTCCTCGCCATCAGCAGCGCCGTGCCGCTGGACCTGGCCGTCAACCCCACGCATATGTACCTGGCCGGCTATAGCCAAGTGTTCGCCGATCCGCGCTGGGCGCTGCTGGCCACCGCGCTGCTGGTGGTGATCTCGCAGGTCAAGATCAACATGACCAACGCCTACGCCGGCTCGCTGGCGTGGTCGAACTTCTTCGCGCGCCTGACGCACAGCCATCCGGGCCGCGTGGTGTGGGCCGTGTTCAACGCGCTGATCGCCGTGCTGCTGATGGAGCTCGACGTGTTCCAGGCGCTCGACCAGGTGCTCGGGCTGTACTCGTGCATCGCCATCTCGTGGATCACGGCGGTGGTGGCCGACCTGGTGGTCAACAAGCCGCTGGGCCTGAGCCCCAAGGGCATCGAATTCCGCCGCGCCTATTTGTACGACATTAACCCGGTCGGCGTCGGGGCCATGGTGCTGGCGTCGGCGCTGTCGGTGGCCGCCTTCATGGGCGTGTTCGGCCACCAGGCGCAGGCCTTCTCCGCTTTCATCGCGCTGCTCACGGCGCTGGTGGCCGCGCCGCTGATCGCCATCGCCACCAAGGGCAAATACTATATCGCCCGCCAGCCCGGCGTGGTGCAGAAGACCTGCGTGATCTGCGAAAAGGAGTACGAGGCCGAGGACATGGCGCACTGCCCGGCCTATCAAGGTTCGATCTGTTCCCTGTGCTGCTGCCTGGACGCGCGCTGCAACGACGTCTGCAAGCCGCACGCCAAGGTGTCGGCGCAGTGGCAGCAGGCGATGCAGGCTCTCTTGCCCAAATCGCTGTGGCGCTATCTGGGCAGCGGACTGGGACACTATCTGCTGCTGATGATCGTCACGGTGCTGTTCCTCGGCGCCCTGCTCGGATTGATCTACTACCACGAGCAATCGGTGCTGCCGCCCGGCGACGCCGCGCTGCTGCCGCAACTGCGGCTGGTGTTCCTCAAGATCTTCGCCGCGCTCCTGATCACCAGCGGCATCGTCGCCTGGTGGCTGGTGCTCACCAGCGAAAGCCGCCGCGTGGCGCAGGAGGAATCGAACCGCCAAACCGGCCTGCTGACGCGCGAGATCGAATTGCATAGCCAGACCGACGCCCAGCTCCAGCAGGCCAAGAAGACCGCCGACCTGGCCAACCAGGCCAAGAGCCGCTACATCGCCGGCATCAGCCACGAAATCCGGACGCCTTTGAGTTCGATACTCGGCTACGCCCAGCTGCTCGACAACGACCCGTCGATCCCCGAGCACCGCCAGCAGGCCATCCGCGTGATCCGCAGCAGCGGCGAGCACCTGCTGTCGCTGATCGAGGGCACGCTCGATATCGCCCGCATCGAGGGCGGCAAGCTGACCTTCGACACCAAGGAAATCAACTTCCCCGACTTCATCGGGCAGCTGGTGCGCATGTTCGAACTGCAGGCGGCCAACAAGGGCCTGACCTTCCGCTACGAGTTGACCGGCGCGCTGCCGCGCATCGTGCGCGCCGACCGCAAACGCCTGGGCCAGATACTCATCAACATCCTCGGCAACGCCGTCAAGTTCACCAGCGAGGGCGGCGTGGTGCTGCGGTTGAAGTACGCGCGCGAGATCGCCTCGTTCGAGATCGAGGACTCGGGCCCCGGCATCCTGCAGGAAGAACTGGACCACATCTTCGAGCCTTTCACGCGCGGCAGCGCCAGCACGCACGCCAACGCCAGCGGCACAGGCCTCGGTCTGCCGATCAGCAAAATGCTGACGCAGCTGATGGGCGGCGAAATGAAAATCCGCAGCGCGCCTTTGCAGGGCAGCTTGTTCCACATCCGCCTGTTCCTGCCCAGCGTGCACGTCACAGGCAAGGCGCTGCGGGAACTGGAGGCGCCGGCGCAGCAGCGCACCGGCTATCGCGGCCCGCGCCGGCGCATCCTGGTGGTCGACAACGAACGGGTCGACCGCGAACTGCTGCTCAACATCCTCGCGCCGCTGGGGTTCGAGATCGCACAGGCGGCGTCCGGCCTGGAATGCCTCGACCTGCACGCCGCGTTCCAGCCGGACCTGATTTTGATGGACCTGGCCATGCCGGGCATGGACGGCTGGGAGGCCAGCTACATCCTGCGCCGCCGCCAGTTGTCACAGGTGCCGATCGCCATCGTCTCGGCCAACGCCTTCGACAAGGGCATGGAGAACGCCGCCGGCATCAAGGCCGAAGACTTCATCATCAAACCGGTCAACGTCGGCGAGCTGCTGGACTGGATCGGCCGACGCCTCGCGCTGGATTGGATCACGCAGCCGCGCGCGGAGGCGATCAGCAGCGAGATGCCGGCTGCCGCGGGTCCTGCGGCCATGGTGATGCCGCCGGCCGCGCAGATGGCGGCGCTGGAGGAATTGATACGCATTGGCTATGTACGCGGCATCCAGTCCAAGCTCGATGAGATCGACGCGCTCGACGCCCAGTACTCCCGCTTCACCCACGCCATGCGCGATTTTGCCAAACGCTTTCAGCTGGATGCGATGGCCGACTTTGTCCGAAAGAATAAGAGCGATGAACTTCAACATTGAACCCGCGCGCGGCAACCTGGTACTGGTGGTCGACGACGTCCCGGAAAATCTCGCCGTGCTGCACGACGCACTGGACGAATCGGGTTTCACAGTGCTGGTGGCGAACAACGGCGAGGCGGCGTTGCAGCGCGCCGCCGAAGCGCAGCCGGACATCATCCTGCTCGACGCCATCATGCCCGGCATGGACGGCTTCGAAGCATGCCGCCGGCTGAAAGCCAATCTGGCCACGCGTCATATTCCGGTGGTGTTCATGACCGGCCTGACGGAGGCCGAGCATGTGGTGGCCGCCTTCGAGGCCGGCGGCAACGACTACGTCACCAAGCCGCTGCGCACCGGCGAGGTGCTGGCCAGGATCGCCGCCCACATGCAGACGGCGCGCCTGATGGACCAGGCCCGCAGCGCGCTGGACGCCTTCGGCAATGCGGTCATCGCGATGTCGCCACGCGACGGCAAGATCGTCTGGCAAACGCCTCTGGCGCGCACCTTGATGCAGGGGTATCTGGTCGACGCCGAGTTACCAACGTGGCTGGCGGCGACGCAGGCCGCGCATAGCCAAGGCCAGTCGCATCCGCCCTTGACGCTGGCGCGCGGCGCGCGCAGGTTGATCTTCTCGGCGGCGGAGTTCAGCGAGGACGAACAATGGATGATCGTGCTGCGTGAGGAATCGGACGTCGCGCAAATCGAAAAGCTGATGGCCGCGTTCAAACTGACGCAACGCGAATCGGAGGTGCTGAATTGGCTAATCAAGGGCAAGACCAACCGCGATATCGGCGAGATTCTCGGCACTAGCCCGCGCACGATCAACAAGCACCTGGAGCATGTGTTCGTAAAGCTTGGGGTGGAGACGCGCACCTCGGCGGCGGCTGTCGCCATGACCAAATTGCGCGCCGGCGGCAGAAACGAGGAGCTTGAACGCTCATGATACCAGCACTGCTTGCGGGAGGAACGACGACTTCGCAATGTAAGGCCAGCTCAACTTAAACTTCCACACGACGGCCGAACGGCCAACGGCAGCTTCCGCCCCAAAGCCGCCGGTCGATATTCTGCAAAATTAACTACTTACTAGGTTTTATCCAACGTTATCGGTTGCCAAGTGCCGTCGATTCTTCGAAATAGCTCACTTGTTAAGGGATGGTCGCCACCTTGAACGCGGTCAGATAATGCATCCAATTCGGGTATAGCAAATACATTTTTTGCATCTCCAAACGCCAGAATATCTCTATACGGAAATGCCGCAACGAAACCATTTGGAGCCAATTCGGAATACCATGTGCTCCAGAATTGGTCGCATAACAACAAGCTTGCTTCAAAATTTCCGCCGCACAGGACTGCAAAGATGTTTCCATATTGCCGGACTTCTGCTTTTTCGCACGCGAATCGAGCCAAATTTCCCCTAGCGCTCCCGTCCAACTCTTCGATAGACATGCCCGCTTCGGCCAAGTGCCTATTTTGAACATAGGAAAAATGCTCTCCTTCGTCCACAAAATACGCAACCAAAAGACCGTGCCCTATCGACCTTAGGACCGGACTATCTTCGAAGCCTAGAACGACTTCATTGGGGCCTTCTCCAATCACCTCCATCTTCAAATGTGCAATTGCTCGAAGACAGAACTCCCTAGAATTTGATGAGCTCACAGAATCCTTCTCGATTAAAATTTTATCACTGCTAAATACCGTCACGAACGGCGGCTTTTGGCCGCTGTCAGACTCAGTGCAACACGCCCCATGATTCACACACGCCGCCGAACCGGGCCGCCATTTCGGAGACGGATTTTTGGTTAAAAATAACTAATTCGTACGTCGGCACAGCATTTAAAACGAATTGTACATATCCGTCTCCACTTGAATCAGGGGAATAAATCTTCACATGCTTAAATTGCGAACGAAGCATACTCACTAGTTCTTCGGACGGTGGCCATGAATCAAAATCCACATTAAAGTCGATATCGACAGCCTTATCGAAGTCAAACCCACTTTTCTGCATTCTACGAAAAACATCTCCATCTGCGTCATTGGGCCAGCGTGTTTTTGAAAACATTCATTCGCTCCTAAAAATACGGTCGTCCGAAAATGGTCGGTTGGTGTCGAAACATTAGATACACTTCCCGCGCACCTTGGCGACAGCTATGAACGGCAGCGCTAGATATCCGCCGAGAAGAAATGTAGGTTGACGCTTTAGTCCTTCTGAGTGAAGACAATCCGGCACCTTCGCTTCAATAAAAGCAGCAGTCATAATGTTCGTATTAGTTGAGCTGAATGCTATGGCGCTTTGATAACGAGGCGGCGGTGTTACTTCGTTTTTTTGCGTTTCAGCGACTGCTTTACTTATCGAGGGATCCACGTGCCCCAGCATCGCCGTCCAGCGCACGTCTGATGTGACGGCATCATCCAATAGATCTTTAACGTTCTCGGCAGAATCAGCCGCCGTGGAAAACATCAAAATGCTTAGAAAGATTAGTTTCACAACGTGCTTCCTCCGCGAGTAGATGAGGCTTTAACCCAATAGGTCCGTTAGTGGCCGGTTGCCCTCTGTGGCCTAACGCGTTCATTTTTCGAAAACAATACTATATCCTGTTAATCAGGCACTCTAATACCTTGCTTACGGGCCTCGGCAAGAACATTCAGCAGTTCCAGCCGCGGAAGAGCACTACCGCCGACTAGCCTCAGCACTTCCTCGCGATTCGTATCGCTTGGGGCGATTAGGACCCGAAGGGTTTTCGGGTTCACTACGCCCCAATTGGCGAGGTCCTTGCAGCCCGTGCCACCGCAAAATGCTTGAAAAATGACTAGCGATTGGGACGTGTCTTTGACCAAACACTGGCCACCAACAAAGTCAATATTCCGATAGCGCAATACAGTAATTGCTTCGTCACGCGAGACGGTAACGATCGCCTCTAGACGTTCTTCCCACACTGGACTTTCACGCGCAACCACCTCGATGCGAACCTCTGCACCATCGCAAGAGAAGACTTGCGCCGCAAAGGAACGACCCGCGACTAATAAGGCGAGTACAGATAACGCGAATGCAGCTAAACGCATTCCATCTCCTACGTTTGGTGAATCTCAGCTTTCTAAACCCCGAGTGCCCATTGAAAGGACAGCTCATGGCCGACGCTTGTCGCTAGTGCTCCAGACAACAAGATTATAACGCGCACATCCATCAGCAATAACTCAACGATGCCCGTTTCTCTTGCCAGTCCCTTCGAATGGCCGCCAGCGATGCGAGCCACAAACTCAATGCCGCTGCGATTCCGGCTATCTCGCCGCCGACCGGTGCGCCGACAAGGAAGCCGATGATGGCAGACGCCAGCAGTACAGCTCCGAGCACATAAAAAGGACGGAAAGAAGCGGCGCGGGCTATCGGGAGGAAATGAAGGCCGACGACAAGAGCAATCGCCGGCAAAAGCAAGTCGTCACGATGCAGGTTGGCTACAACGTTCGAAGCGAGAAAGATACCGATGCCCTCGCCGATGCTACTCCACATCAGCGCTTTTTTAGTTGCTTCGGAAAGGACGACACCGTTGCCCTTCAGGCGCATCGTATGTAAAGCGGCCGCTGCGATGGCAAGAAAAACCACAAAAGGCAATGCCAGCATGAGGCCCAGGACCCGCCATTGCAAATGCATAGTCAGCGCAGCGAAGACCGCACCGAAAAATCCCATAATGACTGCACCGCGAGCGCCCAATTCACCCTCCTCAAAACCGTTATCGGACAATTAGCATGGAGCATACAGTAATGCAATGCAGTAGAAAGACGCGGATTGTCACACTGCCGCCTGCATAACATCCCTGCTACCCCATCCAATCGGCAGCACGCACGGCCCATCCCGCTTGGCACGCGGTCCGATGCCACATCAGTGAAGTCTTGACTTCACTATTCAATCTACATAAACTGAAGCCTCAACTTCACTATCGGAGAAAGATTATGGCTCAGTCAGCGCAATTCGATACCTTCACCATGGAACGTACCTTCGCCGCCCCGCTGGCACGCGTGTTTCAGGCGTTCAGCGATCCGCTCCAGAAGAAGCGCTGGTTTGCCGAAGGCGCCCAGCATGAGATCGAGCACTACGACATGCAATTCGAAGTTGGCGGGCGCGAACTGGCGCGCTACCGCTTCAAGCCCGATACGCCCTTCGCCGGAGTGACGCTGGAATCGGACGGATATCTCCTCGATATCGTGCCGCAACAGCGCATCGTCGCCGCCGCGACGATGGCGATGGGCGGCCGCCGTTTTTCTGCGTCCTTGCACACGTTCGAGTTCTTCAGCGACGAATCCGGCGCCACCCGCCTGGTCTTCACCCATCAGGCGATGTACGGCGACGGTGCGGACGGCCCGGAGATGCGACGGGCCGGCTGGCAGCAACTGTTGGACCAATTGCATGCTGCCGTAGCGGCCAACTAAAGGACTCGCATGAACCAAGTACAGGCAATGCACACGGACGCGGCGGACCAGGTTTTCGCCGCGCTGGGCGACGCCACGCGCCGCGCAATCGTCAAGTTGGTCGCGCAAGGGCCGCAATCGGTCAGCTCGCTGGCTGCGGCGCTGAATGTCACGCTTACCGCTATCTCCCAGCATCTTCGCGTACTGCAAACCTGCGGAATTCTGCAGACGCGCAAGGTGGGGCGCGTTCGCATGTGCGAGCTCGACGGCCACGGACTTGACGTCCTTGGGCACTGGGTAGCGGTCAACCGCCAGATGTGGGAACAGCGTTTCGATGCACTGGACGCGCTATTGCATGAGCACACGGAGGCGAAATGAAGCGTACTAATTCGCCACCGTGGAATAAGGCGCAATAACAGTCCAGCCTAACGTCGAATACAGGGCACGCCCAGCATCGGTCGCCACGAGAACCCGCCGCGTGGCGCCTGAGCGTTGCGCGGAACCCAGCGCCTCCATCATCGCCCTGCCCAACCCTCGTCGCTGATGCGCCTCCTCGACGATGATGCGGTCGAAAATGAATGTCCCGCCGTATTCGGCCGCATAGCCGCTGGCGGCCAGGTCGCCATCGACGCTGAAAATACGGGCCAGGGTGGTGCAGCCTTCCATGACCAATTCCTGCCGATACCCTGCAGGCAAGGCGGGTCGCGCATCCTGTGCGCCATCGTGGACCATGACGTGGGCGCCGGGCTGCAATTGCCATGCGGCCGGCACGAGTTCCAGCAGTTGTTCGGCAGGCCCGATCATTTTGATGAGGGTGCGCGATTGCGTAATCGATTTCGCCAGCTCGCGTATTTCCTGCACCGGTCCGGCGAACACATAGCGCCGAACTTCGATGTCCGATCCCGTGTCGACGCGCAGCCCGCCACTGTCGGCTACCGGCAGCGGCAAGCCGCGCGCGACCGACCGTGCGGCAAGCCAACCCGCCAGCAACTCGGGGGCGACGGCACTGGAGATATTCGGCTTGCCCATCGTAGGTCTGCGCTCCTGTCGACTAACCGGCGCTCACTGGCCGGCGGCGGCGCGATTCTTCGCCTGCTGCTCGGCCGCCTTCTCCGCCATGTCCTTGCCGGCGGCAATCGCCGTGGTGACCTGCTGCGTCGATAGTGGCCCCTTCAACGCCATTTCCACCTGGGCTTTGTAAGGATTGGGGAAATTCGGGTCGCTCCGTGCCAGCATCCGATCGAATATATCGCTCACCGCGTAGGTATAGCGCAGCGCCAGCGCCGGATCGGCGTCCAGCGTCCCGCCATAGCTGTACTCCCGCATCAAGGTCAACATGCTTATCATGTCGCCCGCCTCCGCGTGGGCCGTCAACAACTGCTCCGCCTCCAAGCGCCACGCCTTCACCAACGGATCGTCCGGCCGCGTCTTCAGCGCGCTGCGATCGCCGAACGGACCGACACGCAGGAACGCGTCGTCCGCCCCGCTCACCCCTGCCCTGGCGGCGATCGCCAGATGGTCAAGGCGCGACATCTTGATGCGCTCCGTGAGACCGGCACAAAGCGCCGTCTGCGCCCGATATTCCTCGTCGGTCAGCCCACGCAAAAACGTTGGGCTTTGTGGATCCTCCGTCAGTGCTATGCCCTTCTCCGCGAAGTCGATGCAGCCCTGCGCCAGCCAGTAAGCGCGCAACGCGTCGGCCGGCACGCCGGTGGAGACCAGAAGATCGATTTGAGTCGCCAGCGGCACACCCGTGGCGGCGGCTGGAAGATTGACACGGACCGTATCGGCCGATGGCGCATGGTGCGCGGCGCGCGGATTGGCCAGCCAGGCGTCTGCGGGGCGATGCGGCGACGCCGGCGCTCTCGCAGGCCGTGGAAAGCTGGAGTAAAAATACAGTGCGCACAGCGCGAACATCAACAACAGGAACGCGTACAGCGAATGCTTTACTTGCATGTGACGACGCGGCGCGGGCGCCACTCAAAAAGAAAACAAAGCAATGTAGCACAATATTTAACAGCGAAAATGCGCGCTTTGTCACAAAACGTTGCCGCGCCGACGGCCGAAAACCAGCCAGGGACGCTCAAGGCGCGGTACACATCCCCAGCATCAACATGGGCACGCAAGTCCACACGATGGCCACCAGCGCCAGCGCCGCCGACGCCAAATGGACCCAGACGACCAGGCGCACAGGCTGCGACGCGCGGCATGCCGGCCGTACCGCACGCGCCAGCAGAAGGGCCGCCGCGCCCAGCGCCAGCACCGACGCCACCGTCAGCGCCAAGCCTGGATCGGCACCGTGCTGGCAGGCCGCAGCCGTCCACGCATAGCAAAAAAAGAAGTGCGCCGCCCAGATCAGCAGCGGCGCCACCGCCAGCGTCATTTTACTCAAAAGCCGGTCTTGGGTGCGCATGATCATCCCATCAGTTTGGGCAGCCACTGCACCGCCGCCGCGATGACGATGCCTTGCAGCGTGGCGTAGTGCCACACCAGCGCACAGTTGTCGAGGGTCGCGCGGGCGGGCGGCGTCAGCCTGCCGGTCCAGGAACGGACCAACAGATAACCCGCCAGGATGAACAGCAGCACCGCATGCAGGCCCTGATAGGCCAGCATCGCCGCCACGGTCGCGCCCCACGCGTGCCCGGTCGGATCGAGACCCGCCAGCGCCTGGCCGCGCAGATCGAGTCCGAAGGAGCCCAGCATGCACGCCAACGCCAGCGCGATCGCCAGCCGCTGCCAGCCCTGTCCCCGGCGGGGCGCCTTGCGCGCCTTATCCGGCACGACGGCGCAGGTGCGCCGGGTCCATTCGATCAGCAGCGACCCGGCCAGCAGCAAACCACACGACAGCAGCGGCCAAAACGGTTCGGGCAGGCGACTGCCCGGCGGCGGGCATACCTCCAGCCGCATCGATATGTGGATATGGGCGAACAGGAAGGCGGCGAAGATGGTGCCGTCCACCACCAGCATGATGACCGTGCCCCACCACGAATGCGAGGCCGTGCCGGAGACGCCGACCGGCAACGACACGTCGTCGGAGACCTTGGCCGTGCGCTGCACCGGCGGTGTGTCCGACTGCCACATCCACGCCAGCACCGAGGCCACTGCCACGATGCCGCAGGCCCATGCGACCAAGGTCATTTTGATCGTCAGCAGCAGGAAGAAGCCGGCCGTGCCGACGGCGGCGGCGAACGGCCACCAACTGTCGCCCGGGAGCACCAGCAGATACAATGGGCGCGCCCGCACCGGGCTGGTGACGATGGACTCGCGCCGCCCGGTCGCGGTACCCGGCAACCAGTGCGCGCCCTCTTCCACCTCCCGCGCCAGTCGCGGCCTGTCCCACAAAGGCTCGCGCGACTCCACCTGCGGAATGCTGCGCGTGGCGTAATCGTCGGCCGGCAGCCATTCGAGCGTGGACGCGCGCCACGGATTGCCATGCTCGCGCTCCGGCAGGCGCAAGGTGCGCACCGCGTCGACGATAAACACCAGCACACCCAGCGCCAGCGCGAAGGCGCCGATGCTGGATACAAGGTTCAGAAGGTCCCATCCCATCTCGGGCGAGTATGTGTACACCCGGCGCGGCATGCCGAGCAAACCGGTGATATGCATCGGGAAGAACGCCAAATTCATCCCGCCGAACATCAACCCGAACACCCAGCGCGCGGCTGGCTCCGACATGCGGTTGCCGTTCACCAGCGGCATCCAGTAATACAGCGCCGCGAACATCGGGAACACCAGGCCGCCGATCAGCACATAGTGCAGGTGGGCGACGATGAAATAGGTGTCGTGCACCTGCCAGTCGAACGGCAGCACCGCCACCATCACGCCGGTCAGGCCGCCCAGCACGAAGATGAACATGAAACCGAGCAGGAACAAGGTCGGCGCGTTGATGCGCACCTGCCCGCGCCACAGCGTAGCGATCCACGCGAACACCTGCACGCCGGTGGGTATCGCCACCGCCATGCTGGCCGCCGACACCAGGCTCGTTTCAAGCAGCCCGAGGCCGGCGGTGAACATATGGTGCGCCCACAGCGCGAAACTGAAGAAGCCCACCGCCACCAGCGCGGCGACGATCGAGCGGTGCCCCACCAGCGGCGTGCCGGCCAGCGCCGGGATCATCGTCGACACCATGCCGGCGGCCGGCAGGAAGATGATGTACACCTCAGGGTGGCCGAAGAACCAGAACAGGTGCTGCCACAGCAGCGGGTCGCCGCCGCGCGCGGGAATGAAGAAAGGCCAGTCGTAGGCGCGCTCCAGTTCCAGCAAGGTGGTGCCGGCGATCACCGCCGGGAACGCGAACACGATCATCACGCCCACCACCAGCATGGCCCACGCGTACACCGGCATGCGGCCCAGGGTCATGCCAGGCGCCCGCGTAAACAAGATGCCGACAATCAGCTCGATGGCGCCGGCGATCGCCGAGATCTCGATGAAGCCTATGCCCAGCAACCAGAAGTCGGCGTTCAGGCCGGGCGAATACTCTTTGCCCGTCAGCGGCGGATACATGAACCAGCCGCCGTCCGGCGCCAGACCCCAGAACAGGCTGATGAAAAAACCGAGGCCGCCGACCGCGTAGGCCCAGAACGCGTAGGCCGACAGGCGCGGAAATGGCAGGTCGCGCGCGCCCAGCATGCCGGGCAACAGGAACACGGCGATCGCCTCGACCACGGGAATGGCGAACAGGAACATCATCACCGTGCCGTGCATGGTGAACACCTGGTTGTAGGTGCCGGCGCTGAGCAGCGCGCTCTCCGGAACCGCCAGCTGCGCCCTGATCATCAACCCCAGGATACCGGCGAGAATAAAGAACAGCAGCGCGGTGCCGATGTAAAGCAGCCCGATAGTGGTGTTGTTGACTGAAGTGAGGAAGGCGAGGCCGCGCGGCGTGCGCCAGACCCGTTCAAGTTGTTCGAGCTCTCCCGCCGGCCTTGGCAGGGAGCTGGGGAGATCGCGTACCGCCGTCATTTGAGCTGCTCCAGGTAAGCGGCCAGCGCGCGCAGGGTGGCGCCGTCCATGTCGGCGCTGGCGGGCATGCGCACGCCCGGCTTGGCGACGTGCGGATCGGCGATCCACGCCGCCAGCGCACCCTGCCCGTTGCGCAAGGTGCCCGCGCCCAGATACAGGCGGCTGCCGACGTGCGTCAGGTCCGGGCCCAGGGCGGCGACGCCGTTGTCCGACGTCGCGCTCCTGTTTGGTCCCGTGCGTATCGTATGGCAGGCGGCGCAACGCTGTTCGTCGAAGGCGCGCCGCCCGCGTTCGACTTCGCCTCCTTGTACCACGATGCCGGCAGGCCGCGCCTGCGCAGCCAGCCACGCGGAAAATTCGGCCGGAGACTGCGCCACGACATGCAAGGCCATGCGCGCGTGCTGCTCGCCGCAGTATTCGGCGCACTGCGCGCGGTACACGCCGGCGCGATCCGCCTGCAAGGTCATGCCGTTCACGCGGCCCGGCACCATGTCCACCTTGCCCGCCAGCGCCGGCACCCAGAAGCTGTGGATCACGTCGGCGCTGCTCAGGCCCAGATACACGGGCTGGCCGAGCGGCACGCGGATCTCGTTGGCCAGCACGATATCCTCGCCGCCGGCGGGATCGGTGTAGCGCACCTCCCACCACCACATGCGCGCGATCACCGATATCTTGATCGCGTGCTGGGACGTCGGCTGGCTCAATTGGGCGCTGCGCCAGGTGCCGAACACCAGCAACGCCGACAGCAGCACCAGCGGCAGCAACACGCCGCCGCCGACGATCCAGACCATCGGCCTTACCGGACGCCCGCCGCGAAGGCTCATCGCGCACAGGATCACCACGCCGATGAAGAGCAGCGTGCCGCCGATGAACAATACCCATGTCAGTTGCGCGATGACGGCGGCATCCGGTCCGGCCGGGTGCAGCGCCGATTGCAGCCACTCGGTTGGACTCGTGGATACGCTCATGGCAACGCGTACAGGTAGGCTGCCATGTCGCGGGCGTCCGCCTCCGAGACGCCCATGGCGGGCATCGCGGTGCCGGGCTTCAGGGACGCCGGATCGACGATCCAGCGCGCCAGCGAATCGGGACGATTGGGAATTTGGCCGGCGATATAACTGCGGCGGCCATAGCTCTCCAGCGCCGGTCCAAGCGTGCCGCGCGCCGCCGCCACGTCCGGGATTTGGTGGCAGGATCCGCATTGGTACTGCGCCAGCAGCAGCTTGCCACGTCCGACATCGCCTCCCGGCACCGGCGAACGCGCCTGCTCGCCGGTATCGCAGGCGGCCAACAACGCCAGTAGGGAGAAGGAAAGGATGCGCACGATTGGAACCTGCTCAAGCCAGTTGAATGGCTATAATACAAGAAACATATCATTTCGCTATTTTCAACAGAACACCAGCCGGCGCGGCGTTGTCGGCCCGTTCGGCGAAGGGCTCGAACGATGACGATGCACCGCCGACGACTCGTTTTGATCACCGTCGCCGCCACGCTGGCGACGCTCGGAGCGCTGGGCGCGGCCGTGGGCGCGGTGGTTTTCTTCGGCGGCTATTACGACATTTCCTCGACCAAGCTGCACTTCCAGCCGGTGCACACGGTGCTTGAACAGGGCATGCGCGAATCGGTGCGGCACTATGCGCGCGACATCCAAACGCCAACGTTCGTGGCGCAAGCCAAGGCGCGGGCGCCGTCGGGCGGCGTGTCATCTTCGCCGGCACTGCTGCGCGGAGCCGGACTATATCGAGACAATTGTGTGGTCTGCCACGGCGCGCCGGGCGTCGCACAGGACGATATCGGCAAGAGCATGCAGCCGGTGCCGGGACCTCTGGCAGACGCCTCGCGCCGCTGGCGTCCGAATGAACTGTATTGGATCACCCGCCACGGCATCAAGATGAGTGGCATGCCCGCGTGGGAATTCCATCTGGCGGACGAGGATTTGTGGGCGGTGGTCGGTTTTCTGGTCGCGCTGCCGGAGATGTCGCCGCAGGCGTATGCGGCCATTACCAAACAGGCCGGCGCGCAGCCGCGCGCCCCCCGTCCCGAGCGCGCCCACGCGGACGCCTTGCGTGGGCGGCTCGCGCTCAGTCAATACGCGTGCAACGCCTGTCATGTCATTCCTGGCGTGACCGGGCCGGATACCTTTGTCGGCCCACCGCTGAAAGACCTGGCGGCACGTAAATACATCGCCGGCCACCTGCCCAACAGCGCCGCCAACCTGGCGCGGTGGATACGCGATCCCCGGCAAATCAATCCGCAGACGGCAATGCCGGCGATGGACGTTACCGAATCGGACGCGCGCGACATGGCGGCGTATTTGCTTTCTCAATAGCGGGAATATCCCGTATCAAACCGCCAGATGGCGTTTGACGTCCGGATCGCCCATCGTCGCCTGCACGCCCGATGCCACCACCTCGCCGCGCGACAGCACCATGAACTGGTCCGCCAGCTCGTGCGCGAAATCGAAATACTGCTCGCACAGCAAAATCGCCATGTCGCCGCGCTGGCGCAACAGCCGGATCACATTGCCGATGTCCTTGATGATCGACGGCTGGATACCCTCCGTCGGCTCGTCGAGGATGATCAGCTTCGGCTCCGCCAGCAAGGCGCGCGCGATCGCCAGTTGCTGCTGCTGGCCGCCGGACAAATCGCCGCCGCGCCGGTGCAGCATGTCCTTCAGCACCGGAAACAGCTCGTACACCTCGCCCTTGATGATGCCGGCCTTCTTGCCGCTATGCGTGGCAAGCCCCGTCAGCAGATTTTCCTCCACCGTCAGGCGCGCAAATATCTCGCGTCCCTGCGGCACGTAGGCGATGCCCGCCCTCGCCCGCTGGTGCGGCGCCATGCGCGTGATGTCGCGTCCCTCCAGCTTCACACTGCCAGCCGACACCGGCAACACACCCATCAAACACTTCAACAAGGTGGTCTTGCCCACGCCGTTGCGGCCCAACAGCGCCATGCACTTGCCGCGTTCCAGCTCCAGCGACACGCCCCGCAAGGTATGCGAGGAACCGTAGTACTGATCGATTTTTTCAACTTGCAGCATATTCTTCAGCGTCCCAGATAGACTTCGATCACCCGCTCGTCGGACTGCACCTGCGCCATTGTTCCCTGCGCCAGCACCGAGCCCTCGTGCAGCACCGTCACCACGCCCTGCTGCGCGATCTCCGTCACGAACGCCATGTCATGCTCGACCACCATGATCGAATGCTTGCCGCGCAATTCGTTCAGCAGTTCCGCCGTGCGCGCCGTCTCTGCGTCCGACATGCCGGCCACCGGCTCGTCGAGCAAAATCAGCTGCGGCTCCTGCATCAGCAGCATGCCGATCTCCAGCCACTGCTTCTGGCCGTGCGACAGCAGGCCGGCCAAACGCGCCTCGCTGCCGTTCAGGCGTATCAGCTTGAGGATCTCGTCGATCTTGCCGCGCTGCTCGGAGTTCAGCCGCGCGAATAACGTCGGCCGCACCCGCTTGTCGGTCTTCATCGCCAGTTCCAGGTTCTCGAACACCGTGTGCTGCTCGAAGATGGTCGGGCGCTGGAACTTGCGGCCGATGCCCGCGTGGGCGATCTGGTACTCGGTCATGCGGCTCAAATCCATCGTCTGGCCGAACCAGGCGGTGCCCGACGTCGGCCGCGTTTTGCCGGTGATGACATCCATCATGGTCGTCTTACCGGCGCCATTGGGTCCGATGATGCATCGCAGCTCGCCGACCGAAATATCCAGGCTCAGTTTATTCAGCGCCCGGAAGCCGTCGAACGATACCGTGATCTCCTCCAGATACAGGATCGCGCCGTGCGTCGTATCCAGTCCCTGGCCTGCAACGCGGTCATAGCTCTCGTTTCCGCTCATGCCGCCTCCTCCTTGGCCTTGCCCGAACCGTTGCCCCAACGCGCCGCCAGACCGGCGATGCCCTGCGGCAGATAGCGCGTCACTAAAATAAATATCAACCCCAATGCGAACAACCACAGGTCCGGGAAGGCGCCGGTGAACCAGCTCTTCAAACCGTTGACCGAGAACGCGCCGATGATAGGACCGATCAGCGTGCCGCGCCCGCCGACGGCGGCCCAGATCACCATCTCGATCGAATTCGCCGGCGACATCTCGGACGGATTGATGATGCCCACCTGCGGCACATACAAGGCGCCGGCGATCCCGCACAGCACCGCCGACAGGGTCCACACGAACAACTTGAACCACAGAGGGTTGTACCCGATGAACATCAAGCGGGACTCCGAATCGCGCACCGCCTGCAGCACCCTCCCCAGCTTCGATTGCACGATCGCGCGGCATAGCAGCAGCGAGCCGGCCAGCACCGCCAGGGTCACGAGGTACAGGGTCGCCTTGGTGCCCGGCGCGCTGATCGAATACCCGAGGATGCGCTTGAAGTCCGTGAAGCCGTTGTTACCGCCAAAGCCGGTGTCGTTACGGAAGAACAGCAGCATGAAGGCATACGTCATCGCCTGTGTGATGATGGAGAAGTACACACCCTTGATGCGCGAACGGAAAGCGAAGAAGCCGAACACGAAGGCCAGCACGCCGGGCACCAGCACCACCAGCGCCAGGCAGTACCAGAAACTGTCGGTCGCGGTCCAGTACCACGGATAGGTTTTCCAGTCGAGGAAGACCATGAAGTCCGGCAGATCGCTTTGATACACGCCATCCCTGCCGATGGCGCGCATCAGGTACATGCCGTGCGCATAGGCTCCCAGCGCGAAGAACACGCCGTGGCCCAGCGACAGGATGCCGGCGTAGCCCCACACCATGTCTAACGCCAGCGCGGCCAGCGCGTAGCACATGAATTTTCCGATCAGGCTGACCATGTAGCTTGGCACGTGCAGCGCGTGACCTTCCGGGAAAACCAGGTTAAGCAAAGGCAGCGCCGCCAGCACCACGCAGGTCGCCACGATGCCGCTCCACGCCCGGCGCGAGAACAATGAACTTTGAACCGGCGAGTTATGAATCATTCAGCGCTCCTGCCTTTCATGGCGAACAGACCCTGCGGCCGCTTCTGGATAAAGATGATGATGAAGATCAGGATGGCGATCTTGGCCAGCACCGCGCCCGCCACCGGCTCGAGGAATTTGTTGGCCTCACCGAGGCCGATCGCGGCGATGATGGTTCCGGCCAGCTGGCCGACGCCGCCCAGCACCACCACCATGAACGAATCGACGATGTAACCCTGGCCCAGGTCCGGCCCGACGTTACCCAGCTGCGACAGCGCCACGCCACCCAGGCCGGCGATGCCGGAACCCAGGCCAAAGGTCATCATGTCGATCTTGGCGGTCGAGACGCCCACGCAGCCGGCCATGCGGCGGTTCTGCATCACGGCGCGCACGAACAATCCCAGTCGCGTCTTGTTCAGGATCAGCCACACGCCGGCCACCACGATCATGGCGAAGACGATGATGGCGATGCGGTTATAGGCCAGCACCAGGTTGCCGAGCACCGTCACGCCGCCCGACATCCACGATGGATTGGCAACTTCGACGTTTTGCGCGCCAAAGATGGTGCGCACGCCCTGCATCAATATCAGGCTGATGCCCCAGGTGGCCAGCAGCGTTTCCAGCGGGCGGCCGTAGAGCCAGCGGATCACCGTGCGCTCCATCGCCACGCCCACCGCCGCCGTCACCAGGAAGGCGGCCGGCAGCGCGGCGATCAGGTAGGCGTCCACCGCCGACGGGAAGTACTGGCGGAAGGCCGTCTGGCAAAGATAAGTGGTGTAGGCGCCGATCATCAGCAGCTCGCCGTGCGCCATATTGATGATGCCCATCAGGCCAAAAGTGATGGCCAGGCCCAAGGCCGTGAGCAGCAATACACTGCCCAGCGAGATACCGTAGAAGACATTACCGATAAATTCGGTGCGCGCCAGGCGGCTGTCGATGGCGGCCAAGGTGCGTGCGGCGGCGACGCGCACGCCTTCATCCGGTTCGGCCGGTGTTCCGTCGGCGTTTTTGTTCAGCATCGCCTGCAGTGTCGGGCGCAGGTTGGCGTTGCTGCTGTCGGCCAGTGCCTCCACCGCCGCTTTGCGCTTGACGGCATCGGGCGATTGCAGGTTGGCGGTGGCCGCGACCAGTTGCAGCAAGGGGCGGATATCGGCGTCGGTTTCCTTGGCGAGCGCCTTGTCGATCAGCGGCGCCTGCGCCATGGTCACGCTTTTTTGCAGCTCGGTGACGGCCGCCAGGCGTTCGGTGCGGTCGGGGGACAGGAGTTTGAGCGCCGACAGCGCGTCGTCGATGGCGCCGCGCAGCCGGTTGTTGATCATCAGGCCATCGATCCCCTCGGGCAGCGGCCCGGTGGCGCCGGTGGCAGGGTTGTAGGCCTTGTCGTCGGTGACGATCAGGACCTGGCCGTCCGGCGTCGCGTAGGCGTCGCCGTTTTTCATCGCCATCAGCAGGCGGGTGGCGTCGTCATTGGCCAGGGCGCCGATCTGGCCGACCGCCACGATGCGGGCGTCGGCGTCGTTGCCGGTCAATGGCGCCAGCAAGGCGCTGTCGATGGCCGCCTGTGCCGCCCCGGTGAGCAGCAGTGCGGCGATAAGCAGGAGTTTTTTCAAGATACGTCTTCCTCTAATGAAGCCGGCCGGCCGCCGGACGGCGGCCGGCTCCCGATTACAGCTTTTGCTTGCCCTCGTTACCCTGGATGTACGGGCTCCAAGGCTGCGCGCGCACCGGACCCGGCGTTTTCCATACGACGTTGAACTGGCCGTCGGCACGGATCTCGCCGATGAACACCGGCTTGTGCAGGTGGTGGTTGGTCGCGTCCATCGTCAGGGTGAAGCCCGACGGCGCCTTGAAGGTCTGGCCGCCCATCGCGGCGATCACCTTGTCGGTGTCGGTCGACTTGGCCTTCTCCACCGCCTGCGCCCACATGTGGATGCCGACGTAGGTCGCTTCCATCGGGTCGTTGGTCACGACCGTTTTCGCGTTCGGCAGCTTCTTGGCGACGGCGTAGGCTTTCCACTTCTTGATGAAGTCCGTGTTCACTGGATTCTTCACCGATTCGAAGTAGTTCCATGCCGCCAGGTGGCCCAGCAGCGGCTTGGTGTCGACGCCGCGCAGTTCCTCCTCGCCCACCGAGAACGCCACCACCGGCACGTCGGTCGCCTTCAGGCCGGCGTTGCCCAGCTCTTTGTAGAACGGCACATTGGAGTCGCCGTTGATGGTCGAGATCACCGCCGTCTTGCCGCCGGCCGAGAACTTCTTGATATTGGCGACGATGGTCTGGTAGTCGGAATGGCCGAACGGGGTGTACACCTCGTCGATATCGCTATCCTTCACGCCTTTGCTTTTCAGGAAAGCGCGCAGTATCTTGTTGGTGGTGCGTGGATAAACGTAGTCGGTCCCCAGCAGCACGAAGCGCTTGGCGCCGCCGCCGTCCTTGCTCATCAGGTATTCGACGGCGGGAATCGCCTGCTGGTTTGGCGCCGCGCCGGTGTAGAAGACGTTCTTTTCCAGTTCCTCACCCTCGTACTGCACCGGGTAGAACAACAGGCTATTCAACTCTTTGAAGACCGGCAGCACCGACTTGCGCGACACCGATGTCCAGCAGCCGAAGACCGCGGCCACCTTGTTCTGGGCGATCAGGCCGCGCGCCTTTTCGGCGAACAGCGGCCAGTTGGAGGCCGGATCGACGACCACCGCCTCCAGCTGCTTGCCCATCACGCCGCCCTTGGCGTTGATCTCGTCGATGGTCATCAAGGCGACATCCTTGAGCGACGTCTCGGAAATGGCCATGGTGCCGGACAGCGAGTGCAGGATGCCGACCTTGATGGTGTCGGCGGCGTAAGCGTTGACACCGGCGGCCAGCAGGGACGTGGCGGCGGCGATGCGGCTGATGGTGCCGATGAAATTGCGACGATTTTGCATGTGATGACTCCGTGGGTGGCGAGATTAGTATTGCAGCTGCAAAGTGACCGAGAACTTGTCCTGGCTGGCCACGCTGGTGACCTTGGTCTTCGAGTAGAAGGCGCTGACCTGGGCGTTATAGCCGTCGATGACGTAATTCACGCCGGCGTCGAGCTGCTTGGTGTCGATGTTGGTATCGGCGGAGAATTTTTGCCAGTGCGCGAACGGCTGGACCTTGCCCCAGCCGACTTTCTGCTCGAAGATGTACGAGAGGCCGGCCGAATAGGCCTTGCCCTGCTCCGCGAGGACGATATTGTCGGTGTCATAGTCGTAGTAGGCCGCTTCCACCGCCACCGCGCCGGAGCCCTTGATGCGCTTCTCCATCAGGAAGTCGACGTTGTAGGAGCTGTATTTGCCGCTCTTGGCGACGGTCAGGATGCCGTCCTTCTGATAGCGTCCCGCCACGCCGATCGACAGGATGTCGGCGTTGCCGAGGAAATTGCCGGTGCCGTAGTAGCCCGGTTCCGCGTCCCAGAAGTCGTACCGAAGGCGGCCCGCGTACATCAGCGAGTCGTCTGCCTTGACGCCGGCCGCCTTGGCCTGCGACTGCGTCAGCGAACCGATGCCGAAGGTGTGGCCCTCGAAGGCGCCGAAGGAGTAACCGAGCTTGCCGTCGGCGACATTGCCCCAGACGACGACGCCGTCGTCGCGGCCGCGGAAGATGCCGCCGTTGTAGCCGTAGCGCGAGGCCACGCCGGCCCAGTAGCCGCCGCCCATCGAGTAGTAAGGACCGGCCATGTTGGCGCGGTCGCTCGGCGACAGCAGGCGGCCGGCCCAGATATTGAATTCGGGGGAGATGGCGAACTGGCCGGCGGCGTCCAGCACGCGGATCTTGTCGCCGTCCCACTCGGTGTTGAACATGCCCTTGATGTTCTTGTTCAGCGAGGCGCCGAAATACAGGCGGCCGCTGTCGAGGTTGAAGTCCTGCGAACGCCCGCTGCCGTTGGGCGCCGCGTCTTCCGCGCTGGTGAAGCTCTCGCGCAGGCCGAAGCCGACGCTGACCGACTTGTCGTCGCCCATGTTGATCGTCGCGCCGGCGCAAGCCGGGTTGGACATACCCGCTGCCACCGCCGCCGCCAGCAGCACTTGCCGGCTTCCCCGTTTCAGACGCATCGTGTTTCCCCTTGGTTGGACTATTGTTGAACTAATGTTGCAACTTTAGCCAGCGGGGGCAAGGCGGGGAATACGTCGAATGACGTAGTGGTAAAGCCGGGACATGGTCGCAGACATGGCGATTTGGTGCACAATGTCGCTTTCAGATTTCAAGAAAGCCCCATCATGACCATCTTTGCCGCCCCCGTATTCGACGCCACCGTGATCTACGAGGGCAACGAACTGTTCAAAGGCCAGGGCGCGGCGCGCGGCTGGGCCGAGAAGCTGGCCAAGGAGCTGGAGTGCGAGATCGGCGTCGAAAAGATCGGCACCGGCTGGGTATTGTGCGGCACCGTCGACGGCACACCATGTAAGTGGAGCATCGTTGGCCAGCGCCTCAAACGCATGGATTAAACCGTGCGCTATCGCACATCATTGCCCTGTTTCAAGAGGTAGGATTATTTCCTAACCTGAGAGACGAGGACAGTAATGAAGCGCGATCACCCAGCGGCAAACACCCCGGCCGCGACACCCGCGACGGCCGACGCGGCGGCGGAAGCGTCGGCGGCGGCCAAATCGGCCGGCCTGCGTTATGTGCACGACGACCAGCCCGGCATCGCGCGCCGCAAGCGCGGCAAGACCTTCTACTATGTCGACGCCGACGGTGACAAGATCAAGGACCCCGACACGCTCGCGCGCATCAAGTCGCTGGTGATACCGCCGGCCTGGACCGACGTCTGGATCTGCAAGCAGCCGCTGGGCCACCTGCAAGCGACGGGACGCGACGCGCGCGGCCGCAAGCAGTACCGCTACCACCCGCGCTGGCGTTCGGTGCGCGACGAGTCCAAGTACGAGCGCATGCTCAAATTCGGCAAGGCGCTGCCGGCCATCCGCAAGGCCGTCGACGCCGCGCTCAAGCTGCCGGGCCTGCCGCGTGAAAAGGTGCTCGCCACCATCGTCTACCTGCTGGAAGCGACGATGATGCGCATCGGGAACGAGGAATACGCGCGCGAGAATAAATCGTTCGGCCTGACCACATTGCGCGACCGCCACGTGCGGCTCGACGGCACCAAGGTCGAATTCCGCTTCCGGGGCAAGAGCGGCGTCAACCACACCGTGCAGGTGCAGGACCGGCGCCTGGCCAACACCATCCGCCGCACCCTGGACCTGCCGGGCCAGGAGCTGTTCCAGTACGTCGACGACGACGGCAACCCGCACACGGTGGGCTCGGCCGACGTCAACGAGTATTTGCAATCGATCGCCGGCGAGGACTATACCGCCAAGGACTTCCGCACCTGGTCGGGCACGGTGCTGGCGGCGGTGGCGCTGCTGGAATATGAAAAGTACGACTCCGAGGCGCAGGCCAAGAAGAACATCGTGCAGGCCATCGAATCGGTGGCCAAAAAGCTCGGCAACACGCCGACCATTTGCCGCAAATGCTATGTGCATCCGGCGGTAATTGAGTCGTATCTCGACGGCACGATGCTGACGGCGCTGCGCCAGCGCGCCAAGGAAGAGTTGAAGGAAGACCTGCACGCGCTGCGTCCGGAGGAAGCGGCCGTGCTGGCCTTGTTGCAGCAGCGGCTACAGGCCGCTTGAGGATGGCCGGTCCGACAGGCGCCAGCGCCGCGACAGGAAGTCGAGCGTGATCACGCGGTCGCCAAACGGACGCATGCCTAACACGCCGAGCGTGTCGGCAGGTGGCCGGAAGCCTTCGTCGATGCAGTATGAGACGTTCGCTTGCGGCACCGATGCGCCGCCGACCTCGAAGCCGCCGTCGAGCGTCGTCTCGTAGCAAGGCAGTTGCCGGCCCCAACTCGGTACCGAAAATGCCCGGACCTTCGGCCCCGCTTCCGGCGGCAAACCACCGGACAGGTCGTCCCACTGCTGGCGCGTGAGAGCCGCCAGGTCAAAACGCGCCGACCCGGTGTCCAGCACCGCGTAGCCGGTCTTGCCGCCAGGACGTTTGAGTTCCACCAGCGGTGCGCCGCCACCCTCGGCCAAGCGCGTGTAGCGGAATGGCCTGGCCGCCGGCTCGTCGGCCAGCCTGGCAGACTCCGCGAACGCGAAGCGCGCGCGGCCCAGGTCCAGCGTCAGCGTGCCGTGCTCGAAAAAGGCGCTGCCTACGGTGGCGATGGTCCCCGCCGAACAATTTTCCGCCGTCAGCGCTTCGAGGTTGGCCGCTTGCGCGGAAACGGACTTGCGGATGCCGGCCAGTTCGATCAGCGCCGGCTGGGCAGGAGCCGCAGGCTGCTGCGGCTGTGCCGCCGGCGACTGTCGGGTCCAAATCAACTCCTGGCCGACGGCGGTGTCGAGCTGCACCCGGCAATCGACACCGTTGACCTTCACCGGCAACAACATCGCCACCCGTTCGACGGGACCGCCGCCGATGCTGGCCATATACCAACGGAACGGATGCCAATCGGCCGCGTGGGCCGCGCACGGCAAGGAACATGCGAGCAGCACTGCAAATATCGAACGCATAGAAAAATCGGTTATTGGCGGGAGGAAAATCTTAACATATCGGCCACATGCCGGGTTGTGCGATGGTCGCGTTGCACCCGCCTTCGGAGTAGAATCGAACTCCCTTTGTCGCGAGTCCGTCCATGCCTTCTGCCCTGCCATTTCCCATCCGCAAAGAGTGCCCGCCCGGCGCGTGCGAATGCCGGCATGGCGAGCTGCTGGACGCATGGGAGCGCGACGGCCAGACCGACATCCGCGTGTTGCGGCTGACGCGCGAAGAGGAAAAAGCGCTGATCGCCCGCATCGAAGCGATCGACAGCTACGAAGCGCTGGGCCGCATCGAGCAGCGCATGCAGGAACTGCTGGGCATCCGCCTGACGATCACGCCCAGCGCCAACGGCGTGCGCACCGTTATGGGTTTGCAGATCAAGCTCGCCGACCAACCCGGCCTGTGCCGCCGCACCCGCGAAAACATTCCCGCCGCG
Source organism: Duganella sp. AC237 (assembly GCF_979254035.1). Lineage (NCBI taxonomy): Bacteria > Pseudomonadati > Pseudomonadota > Betaproteobacteria > Burkholderiales > Oxalobacteraceae > Duganella > Duganella sp. AC237. Next base: position 4,163,727 of record NZ_CEEDEW010000003.1, read on the forward strand.
ATACGCCGTTGCTTCGGCCAGCATCCCGAGATCATCTACGCGCTGCTGAATGCGCGCGACCTGCTGGGCGCCGAACAGGACTGACGCACATCCCGGTCGGGGATAACAGTCGAACGGGCTATCCCGTTGTTGCGTCCACCCGCTCCAAATATTTTACCCACGAGCAATAACAGGCCGGCTGTGTTACAGTCGTAAATTGCCTTACGGAAATATCAACAATTTTATCAATAGAACAACTGCAATAGAGGCTATCATGAAGTTCAAGGGAATGAAGATCGGCACGCGTCTGGCGATCGGTTTCGGCGCCGTGTTTGTGCTGATGACAGCCCTGACCGGCTTGGGCATCGGCCGTGTATCGAGCATCGAACGCATGCTTACCCATATCAGCGACGTCAACAACGTCAAGCAACGCTACGCCATTAATTTCCGTGGCAGCGTGCACGACCGTTCGATCGCCGCGCGAGACGTTGTCCTGTCCGCCAACCCGGCCGCCTTGCAGATCGAACTCGACAAAATCGCCACGTTGGCTGACGCCTACACGAAGTCGGCCACGCCGCTCGACCAGATTTTCGCTACCGCCGCTGACCTGACGACCGAGGAGCGCGCGGCGCTGGCCGGCATCAAGGCCAGCGAGACCCGCACCGTGGCCCTGTTGAACCAGGTGATCGCGCTGCGCAAAGCCGACAATATCGCCGAGGCCACCACCGTATTGCAGACCAAGGCGGCGCCGGCGTTCGTCGATTGGCTGGCCTCGATCAACACCATGATCGATCTGGAAGAAAAAATGAGCCGGGAGGAAGCGGCGCAGGCACGCCACGTCGCTTCCAGCTTCTTCGTCTTCATGGTGGTGCTGTGCGCCATCGCCATCGTGGTGGGCATGTTCGCGGCCTGGCGCATCAGCCGCGGCCTGCTGCGCGAACTGGGCGGCGAACCGTCCTACGCGGCCGACATCGTCGGCAGCATCGCGGCCGGCAACCTGGCCGTGGTTATCGACACCAAGGCCGGCGACCAGGGCAGCCTGCTGCATGCGATGCGCGTCATGCGCGACAGCCTGGTCGATATCATCGGCCAGGTGCGCGCCGGCAGCAAGACCATCGCGCAGGCCTCCGCCGAGATCGCGGCGGGCAACCTGGACCTGTCCGGCCGCACCGAGCAGCAGGCCGGCACGCTTGAAGAAACCGCCTCGTCGATGGAAGAGTTGACCGGTACCGTAAAGAAAAACGCCGAGCACGCGCGCCAGGCCAACCAGTTGGCGCTGTCGGCGTCGCGGGTGGCCGTCAAGGGCGGCGACGTGGTGGCCGAAGTGGTCACAACGATGAGCTCGATCAACGACTCGTCGAAGCGCATCGTCGACATCATCGGCGTCATCGACGGCATCGCCTTCCAGACCAACATCCTCGCGCTCAACGCCGCCGTCGAAGCGGCGCGGGCCGGCGAACAGGGTCGCGGCTTCGCGGTCGTCGCCAGCGAGGTGCGCAACCTGGCGCAACGCTCGGCGGCCGCCGCCAAGGAAATCAAAACGCTGATCGGCGACTCGGTCGACAAGATCGACACCGGCACCAAACTGGTCAACGAAGCCGGCGCGACGATGCTCGACATCGTCGACAGCGTCAAGCGGGTGACCGACATCATGAGCGAGATCTCGACCGCCAGCGCGGAGCAGACCTCCGGCATCGAGCAGGTCAACGTGGCGATCGGCACGATGGATGCGGTGACGCAGCAAAACGCGGCGCTGGTCGAGCAGGCGGCAGCGGCCGCCGACGCGCTGGAAACGCAAGCCGCCAATCTGGCGCGCGTTGTCGGCGTGTTCAGGCTGGACGACCGGGAAGCGCCCGCTCCGCGTAAGGCGTATTCGCGACCGACGCTTCGGGGTCAAGTCTGACATTCGGACACGCGCTCTTGCGTAGGCCTCACTCGGGATGAAACTCGGGGGCGGTGGCGAACAGGTCCCAGGCGGCGATGAACAGGGCGGCGATCACCGGGCCGATGACGAAGCCGTTCAGCCCGAACAAGGCCATGCCGCCCACCGTCGACAGCAACACCACGTAATCGGGCATCTTGGTGTCCTGGCCGACCAGCACCGGACGCAGGAAATTGTCGACCAGGCCGATGACGAACACGCCGAAGGCAGCCAGGGTGGCGCCCTGCCACACGTCCCCTGTCGCCAGGAAGTAGATCGCGACAGGCGCCCAGACGATCGCCGCACCGATGGCCGGCAGCAACGACAGGAAGGCCATCAGTACGCCCCACAACACCGGCGCGCGCACGTCGAGGAACCAGAAGATGAGCCCGCCGAGGGCGCCTTGCGCGATGGCGACCAGGATGTTGCCCTTGACGGTGGCGCGGATCACGGTGGTGAAATTCTGAAACAGGCGTTGCTTGTATTTCGGACTCAGCGGCACGGCCGACCTGATCTTCTTCGACAGCTTGTCGCCGTCGCGCAGCAGGAAGAACAGCAAGTACAGCAAAATACACAGGCTGGTCAGAAAGTCGACCGTGTACAGGCCGGCGTTGATGGCGCGCGTGGCGACCTCCTGGCTGACCTGCGAGGCCGCTTCGGTAAGCTTGTCCTGCAGATAGGCCAGGCTGGTCAGGTGGAAGCGGTCGAGCAGGCTGATCAACCAGTTCGGCAACGCGGCCATGAGCTTGTTGAAGTACATGCCGACCGAAATGTCGCCCGAGCGCACCAGTTCCACCACCGAGGCGGCCTGGTTGACGATCGATATCGAAACGAGTGTGAGCGGCAGGATGACGATCACTATGATCAACAGCAGCGTCAGGAGCGCGGCGAGGCCGGATTTGTTGCGGGTGCGCTGGAGCAGCCAGCGGTAGATCGGCGCGAACAGGATCGCCAGCACGATGCCCCAGAAAATGGCGCCGCCGTAAGGGGCGAGTATCCAGACGAAGGCGATGGTGACCAGGCCCAGCAGGGCCAGGAATATTTTTTGTTGGAACGAGAATTGTGGCATGTTTATAGTTATTTGAATGATGATCTAGTTTCATATCATAGGCGAAGCCGCACTACGCCCGCGTACGCCACCTAACAGTCGCCGCAGCGGCGCCGCCGGACAACAACACTCGTTAATCGTCGTCGTTGGGATCGAGATCCGGGAACATCACCTCGGTGAAGCCGAACTTGGAGAAATCGGTAATGCGCATCGGGTACAGCATGCCGAGCAGATGGTCGACTTCATGCTGCACCACGCGCGCGTGAAAACCGTCGACGTCGCGCGCGATCGGCTGGTTGAACTGGTCCACGCCTTCGTAGCGCAGTTTGGTCCATCGCGGCACGCTGCCGCGCAGCCCCGGCACCGAGAGGCACCCCTCGAAACCCTCTTCCTTTTCGTCCGACAGCGGCGTCAGGACGGGATTGATCAGCACCGTTTCCGGCACCTGCGGCGCGTCCGGATAACGCGGATTTTGCTTGAAGCCGTAGATCACCAGCTGCAGGTTGACGCCGATCTGCGGCGCCGCCAGCCCGGCGCCATTGGCCGCGTGCATGGTGTCGAACATGTCGGCGATCAGCTGGTTCATCTCCGGCGTGCCGAATTCGGTCACCGGTTCGGCCACGCGCAGCAGGCGCGGATCGCCCATCTTCAGGATTTCACGTACGGTCATCTCGCCACCCTTCTTTCTTTATTTCGCCAGCAGTTGCTGCAGGCCCGCCTCGTCGAGGATGGTCACTTCCAGCTCCTGCGCCTTGGCCAGCTTGCTGCCGGCATCGGCGCCCGCCACCAGATAGTGGGTCTTCTTCGAGACCGAACCGGAGACCTTGCCGCCCTGCGCTTCGATCATCGCGGCCGCCTGGTCGCGGCTCAGGTTCGGCAAGGTCCCGGTCAGCACGAAGGTCTTGCCGGTCAGCGGGCCTTCGGCGGCTTCCTCCGGCAATTGCGCCAGCAGGTCCTCGCGCAACTGGTGCAGCGAGGCGACCAGTTCGCGGTTGCCCGGTTCGGCCATCCATTCCGTCAGCGATTCTCCGACGGCAGCCGGCAGCCCGAACACGGTGAAGATCGGCAGATTGGACATCGCCTTCAGGTTCATGCCCTGGTCGACCAGCTGCTTGCTGCGCGGCTCGGTGAGTTTCGGGATCCCCAGCGCGGCCATCAGCTTGACGGTGTCGAGCTTCTCGCGCAGCTTGGCGCTGGGCGGATGCTCGCCTTTCGGCGTCACGCCGGCGGCCAGCAAGGCGTCGATGGCCTCCTGGTTTTTCGGCTCGGCGAAGAATTCGGCGATCGACAGCGCCACCGTGCCGCCGATATCGGGCAGCACGCGCAGCAGCGCGGCCGGCACGCGGCGTATCAGGTCGAAACGTCCCAGCCACTCGGCCAGGGTCTTGGCGGTGGATTCGCCGACGTGGCGGATGCCGAGCGCGAACAGCAGCCGTTCCAGCGGCGGGTTCTTGCTGGCGGCGATGGCCTCCAGCAGATTGTCGGCCCACTTGGTGGCGATCTTGCCCTTGGCGACGGTCTCCGGCGTCGTGCCATCTCGCTCGTCGGCCAGGCGCTTCATCTCCAGCAGGTCGTCGAGCTTGAGCGAGTAGAGGTCGGCCACGCGCTGCACCTTGCCCCATTCGACCAGACTGTCGATGTAGCGGTCGCCCAGGCCTTCGATATCCATCATCTTGCGGCCGGCGAAGTGGCGGATCGCCTCCTTGCGCTGGGCGGAGCAGAACAAACCGCCGGAGCAGCGGGCGATCGCCTCGCCCTCTTCGCGCACCACGTGCGAGCCGCACACCGGGCAGGTTTTAGGCAGCTCGTACATCGCCGGTTCCGGCGTCGGGCGGCGCTCCAGCACCACGGCCAGCACTTCGGGAATCACGTCGCCGGCGCGGCGCACGATCACCGTGTCGCCGACGCGGACGTCCTTGCGGCGCACTTCATCTTCGTTATGCAAGGTGGCGTTGGTGACGTTGACGCCACCAACGAACACGGACGCCAGCCGCGCCACCGGCGTGATGGCGCCGGTGCGGCCGACCTGCACTTCGATCGCCTGCACGGTGGTCAGCGCCTCCTCGGCGGGGAATTTATGCGCCAGCGCGAAACGCGGCGCGCGTGAGACGAAGCCCAAAGTGCGCTGGTCCTGCGCCAGATTGGTTTTGTAGACCACGCCGTCGATTTCGTACGGCATGCCCGGCCGCGCTTCGCCGATCTGCTTGTAATACTTCATCAGGCCTTCGCAGCCGCGCACCACCGCGCCCTCCTTCGCGACCGGAAGGCCCATCGTGCGGTACCACTCCAGCAGCGCGGAATGGGACGGCGGCATGTCGGCGCCATCGAGCATGCCGATCCCGTAGCAGAAGAAACTGAGCTTGCGCGCGGAGGTGATGCGCGAATCGAGCTGGCGCAGGCTGCCCGCCGCCGCGTTGCGCGGGTTGACGAACTCCTTCTGCCCCGCTTCGCGCTGGCGCGCGTTCATGGCGTCGAAATCGGCTTTGAACATCAGCACCTCGCCGCGCACGTCGAGGACGGCGGGCGGATTGGACGTTTTGAGGCGCAGCGGAATGGTGCGGATGGTGCGGATATTGGCCGTCACGTCCTCGCCGGTGTAACCGTCGCCGCGCGTGGCAGCTTGCACCAGTATGCCGTTCTCGTAGCGCAGGTTGATGGCCAGTCCGTCGTATTTGACTTCGGCCGCGTATTCCACGGCGCCAGCCGCGTCCAGGCCCTCGCGCACGCGGCGGTCGAAGTTTTCGACATCCTCGTCGGCGAAGCCATTATTCAGCGACAGCATCGGCACCGAATGCGTGACCTGGTCGAACTGCGGCAGCGGCGCCGCGCCCACGCGCCTGGTCGGCGAGTCGGCCAGCGCCAACTCGGGGTGCTCGAGCTCCAGCGCCTGCAGCTCCATGAACAACTTGTCGTACTCCGCGTCCGGGATGGTGGGCGCGTCCTCCACATGATAGGCGTGCAGGTGCCGGTTCAGCTCAGCGCTCAGCGATTCGATACGCGCCTTGTAATCCACTTCAGTCATTGCTACTTCCAGAATCAGCTAAACAAACGCAGTGCGCGGGTGGAACCGGCCGGAATATCGGCCTCGTTCATCTCGGTGTAGAAGTCCTGTACCTGCGTGGCGATCTCGCCCAGCGCGGCATCGGTCAGCGGCTGGTTGTAATCGTCGACGATGGTCCCGTCCAGGCGTCCCACCAGCGACTTGGCGCAAGCGACCATGGCGCCGAAACCGTCGCGCGCCGGCGCCACGCATGGCACGTCCAGCAGCAACGTCAAACGCGAAGTGGTTTCCTCGGCCAGCGTGACGTTGGTCGACAGCGAGAACAGGAAGCCGCCGTCGCCGTCCGGCATGACGAAACGGCCGTCAGGACGCACGTCGAAGCCCTGCTTTTCCAGCGCGCCGATGAGGGTCGAAATCGCCCACGGCGCGCCGTTCGATTGCAGGTTGACGCCCAGCTGCGCGTCGTGGCCGGCGACGAAACGGTGCAGGTTGCGCGCCTCGGCCATCACTTCGATCATGTCCGGAATTTCCGGCTCGGCGCCGATTTCGTCGGCCATGGCGCGCAGGCGCGTGACCAGTTCCGAGTATTCCAGTTCGTTCAGCGCGGTGCTGCGGCTGGCCAGTTGCACGCCGCCTTGCAGCTTGGTGTAGACGCCGCCGTGGACGATCGGCTCCCAGTCGCCGCTGACGGCCAGTCCGATGTAGTGCACCGGCTTGTTGCCGACCATGCGCAGGGTTTGCAGCACCGGCAGCAGCTTGTCGCCGCGCGCCGCACCTTCCAGCGCCAGCGGCAGCAGGCAGTCGATCAGCGGGTCGACCAGCGCCGTGGCCTGTTCGGCGGCGGCCGCCGATGCCGCGTTGGCGCGCGCGATCATGGCCGCTTCTGCCGCCTCGGTCGACGAGGACGGATCGACAGGGTCGGTGCTGAAGTCGCCGCCGACGGCGCCCAGCGACGCGGCGACGGCCGCCTCGGAGCCCGCCGCGACACCCGGCGAGGACGTGTCGCCGTCGAGCGAGAAGCTCGGTTCCTGGCGCGGGCCGCCGACCGGGTCGACGCGCGGTTCCAGACGCGGCTCGGGACGCGCCGCGGCAGGCGAAGCCGCCTCGCCGGTGCGCATCAGCACATCGTCATGATCGGTCGCGAAGGCGCGTTCGACGCTCTTCTTGGCCTTGTATTCCTGGATTTTGTTGTAGGTGAAGACACCGGCGACGAATACGCCGGCGATCCCGATCAAACTCATTTGAAGGTCTGTCATGCTGCTTGTGCCTCTGAAGCGAAATTGGCGGCGGATTGCATATCCACCGCCACGATGCGCGATACGCCCTGCTCCTGCATCGTCACACCGATTAGTTGATTGGCCATCTCCATCGCAATCTTATTGTGCGAGATGAAGAGGAATTGGGTATGGTCGGACATCCGTTTGACCATCCGGCAGAATCGTTCGGTATTGGCGTCGTCCAGCGGTGCGTCGACCTCGTCGAGCAGGCAGAATGGCGCCGGGTTAAGTCGGAACATCGAAAACACCAGCGCCGTCGCCGTCAGCGCTTTTTCGCCGCCGGACAGCAGGTGGATGGTGGCGTTCTTTTTGCCCGGCGGCTGCGCCATGACCTGCACGCCGGAGTCGAGGATTTCATCGCCGGTCATGATCAACTTGGCCTGGCCGCCGCCGAACAGGATCGGGAACAGCTCGGAGAAGTGACCGTTGACGCGGTCGAAAGTGTCTTGCAGCAGATCGCGCGTTTCCTTGTCGATCCGCGCGATGGCGTCTTGCAGCGTGTTGATCGCCTCGTTCAAGTCGGCGTTCTGCGAATCGAGGAAGTTCTTGCGCTCGGAGGCCGTCGCCAGCTCGTCCAGCGCCGCCAGGTTGACCGCGCCCAGCATCGAGATAGCGTTGGTCAGGCGCGTCACCTCGCCCTGCAAATACGACGCCTTCATCTCCGGATGCAGCTTCTCCGCTAGCGTCGCCTCGTCGGCCTGCACCTCGGCCAGCTGCGCGGCGAACTGCTCCTGGTTCAGGCGCGCGGCCTGCTCCTTGAGCTGCATTTCCATGATCTTGTCGCGTTGCGGTTGCAGCGCGCGCTCGGTCGACATGCGCCCTTCCTCGAACTGGCGCAGCTGCTGCGTGATCTGGTCCAGTTCATGGCGCGCGTCCGACAGCGCCTTCTCCTGGTCGGTGCGGCGGCCCAGCAGGTCCTGCAGGCCGTCGTTGGCGGAACCGGATTCCATCGTCGCCAGTTCATGCTGGCCCGCCTCCAGGCTTTGCGTCACCTGCGCCACCTGCGCGGTCGCGGTGGCGATCGAGCGGCGCAATTCCTCGATCTTGTTGCGCTGGGATTTTTCCGCGAACTGCGCCTCCTGCGCGGCGCGCTCCAGATCGCGCAAGGCTTCGCGGGCGTCGGCCAGGCGCTGTTCCTTTTCCAGGAAGACGGTCTGGCCGTCCTCGTGGTCGCCCTGCAGGTTGCCGAGCTCCATATCGAGCTGCTCGAACTTTTCCTCGGACTCCATCTTGATGTGGGTCTGTTCTTCCTCCTGCGCGGCGATTTCGGCGAGGTCGGTTTCGATCTGGTTGCTGCGCTGGTTGAAGCGCGCCTCGATCTCCGACAGCTTGACGACATCGAGCTGCAAGGTGTGCACCGATTGCTGAAGGCTTTGCAGCTTGGCGCGGTATTCGGTCAGGCGGCGCGTGTGTTCCGACAGCGCCGCCTCGGCGCGCACCGAACGGGCCCGCGCTTCGTCGGCCAGCATCTGCTGCGCGCGCAGCTGCTTGGTGATGTTCTCGATTTCCTGCTGCCGTCCCAGCATGCCGTCCTGCTCCGAGTCGGCCGCGTAGAAGCGCACGCTGTTCTGCGTGACGACGTGGCCCTGGCGGGTGACGAAGTAGCCGCCCGCCGGCAACCTGGCGCGTTCGGCGAAGGCTTCGGCCGCGTCCTCGGCGTGGTAGGCGTTGTGCAGCCAGTCCTGCAGCAGGCCGCGCAGCGACGGGTCGTTGAGTTTGAGCAGATTCAGGAACGGTTTCAGGCCCGGCGCTTCCACCGGCGCCGGCGGCACCGCCGTCGACGGCGCGAACAACGCCAGCTTGGCCGGCGGCGCGTCGCCGAAGAAGGCCTTGGCCCATTCGATGTTCGACATTTGCAGCGCCGAGGTGCGCTCGCGCAGCACCGATTCCAGCGCCGTCTCCCAGCCCGATTCGATATTCAGCTTTTGCCACAGGCGCGGCAGCGAATCCAGCTCGTGCTTTTGCAGCCACGGCGTCACCTTGCCCTGGGTCTGCACGCGTTCCTGCAACTGGCGCAGCGCGTTCAGGCGCGCTTCCAGTTGGGCGTTGGCGGCGGTTTCGCTATTGACCTGCTGCTGCGCGGCCTGGCGTTCCTCTTCAAGGCGCGGCTGCTGCTCCAGCGCCTCCTCCAGCAGGAAGCTTTGTTCTTCCAGCGCCTGCTGCTTTTCCTCCAGCTGCATGCGCATATTGGTCAGGTGCGCGCTGTCCGGCAGACTCAGACCGCTCTTTTCCTGCTGCAGGCGCTCGCGCCGCACGGCCAGGCCATTGAGGATATTGTTGGCGTTGCGCTGGTGCGCCGATTCCAGTTCCAGCTGCTGCTGCGCCTGCATGATGCGGGCGCGCGATTCGGTGCTCCTGGTCTGCGCCTCGCGCCAGGCCTGCTCCAGCATCGGCAACGACTCGCCTTTTTGCTCGGCCATCATCTGCGATTGTTCGACCTTGGCCGACAGTTCTTCCAGCGTGAATTCGGCTTCCTCGATCTGGCCGCCGTATTCGGTGGCCTGGTTCTGCCACTGGTCGCGCTGCGCGGTCAGGGCGGCCAGCTGCGATTGCAGGCGGCCGCGCGATTCGATGACGAACTTGATCTGCGCTTCCAGGCTGCCGATTTCGGCGTTGGTCTGATACAGGCTGCCCTGCGCCGTGTGCAGGCGGTCGCCGGCGGCAAAATGCGCCTGGCGCATGTGCTCCAGGGTCGCCTCGACGTTGCGCAGCTTCGCGGTCTGTTCTTCCAGATCGTTTTGCGCCTGCTCCACCTCGCGGAAGTACTTTTTCTGCTCGTTCTCGGCTTCGACCTTGCGCAGCAGCCAAAGCAGCTTTTGCTTCTCTTCCTGGTCCGATTGCAGCTGGTGGAATTTGGTCGCGACGGCGGCCTGCCCTTCCAGCTTTTCCAGATTCGAATTCAGCTCGCGCAGGATATCTTCAACGCGCAGCAGGTTTTCACGGGTATCGTGCAGACGGTTCTCGGTTTCCCGGCGGCGTTCCTTGTATTTGGAAACGCCCGCCGCCTCCTCGAGGAACACGCGCAATTCTTCGGGACGGGATTCGATGATACGGCTGATCATGCCCTGGCCGATGATGGCGTAGGCGCGCGGACCGAGGCCGGTGCCGAGGAAGATGTCCTGGATGTCGCGCCGGCGCACCGGCTGGCCGTTGATGTAATAGGTAGAGGTGCCGTCGCGCGTCAAGGTGCGCTTGACGGCGATCTCCGCGTACTGTCCCCATTGGCCGGCGGCCTTGCCGTCGTTGTTGTCGAAGACCAGTTCAACGGAAGCCCGCCCGGCCGGCTTGCGATGCGTCGAGCCGTTGAAAATGACGTCCTGCATCGATTCGCCGCGCAATTCCGAGGCCTTCGATTCCCCCAGCACCCAACGCACGGCATCGATGATATTCGACTTGCCGCAACCATTCGGTCCCACCACGCCAACCAGCTGGCCCGGCACCTGGAAATTGGTGGGATCAACGAAAGACTTGAATCCCGACAATTTAATGGAAGATAGACGCACGTGATTATCTGGGCTATGGGCTGTAAAAGATCACAATAATACCATTTAGCGCATTAAATAAGGTTGAAACCCCGGTTGAGGGACGGACCCCAGCCGCAGCCGGGACCCACGCCCGGCGTGGCGCCCTACTGGTGCGCGCGGTGCTTGGACTCGGCCCACATGGCGCGGGTGTAGGGCTGGTCGCGGCCGGAGAGATACAGCGCGGCCTCGGTGATCCATTGCTCCGCCGGCACCGGTTCGACGCGCGGCGCGATCAATACGATCGGCAGGCACAGCACGACCAGCATGCGGCTGAGCGCCCAGTGCTGCTCGGTGCTGGCAAAGCGGATGAAAGCGGCGGCGACGGCCAGCCCCAGGATGCAGCCGGTGACCGATTCGGAGACCGAATGCGCCATCATGGGCACGCGCGAAATGGCGATCAGGATGGCGAAGACGACCCCGGCGGCGGTGGCCGCATACCTGGCGTTACTGCTGGAGCTACGGAAGGCAAGGAAGGCGGCTACCGGATAGACGGCCGCGGCGCGCATCGCGTGGCCGCTAAAGCCCGCGAACTCGACCGACGCGACGCCGATCCCCCAGCCCACGAACGCCATCTTGGTCACGACCACCAGGGTCATGCCGATGCCGAACAACAGCGCCCACATCCACGAAAGTCTCCACGACTTGCCCGCGAGCAGCCAAACGCCGATTGCCACCCCGATGGGTCCCGTTACCGCCAAACTACCCGCTACGCTTAAAGCATGCCACCACATCATCCAATCACCGCCTTTCAATTTTTTTGCACTGCACCATCATTAAAACACACCCAGCCGTATTTGACCGAACAATTGCCGTAAATCAACTTGAATAAGGCAAAAGATAAGCGCGCAAAATGCGTGCCGGCAGTCGGATAAAGAGGGCCGCCGGCAGCTTCGGCGGCGGCGTGGCATACTGTTGCCTATGCTCACTGTTGTTTGATCGGATACGCTTTATGACACTCTCGACCTGGCTGTTATTCCTCTCCGTTTCCCTGGCGGCGGCCTTCAGTCCGGGGCCGGGCGTCCTGATGGCCATCTCGACGGCCGCCACGCAAGGCGCGCGCCGCGCCTTGTATAGCTCCCTGGGCAACGCGCTGGGCGTATTCATCGTCGCCACCACCGCCGTCGCAGGCCTCGGCCTGGTGCTCAAGACCTCCGCGCTGGCTTTTGGCGCGGTCAAGGTGGCGGGCGCCGCCTATCTGATCTATCTCGGCGTGAAAACCTGGCGCCAGGCGTCGAAGGCGCCGGCCCAGGCCGATGACGCAGCCCCGGCGGCGCCGGTCGCGCAGGCCAGCCGCTGGAGCACCTTCCGCTCCGGCCTGCTGGTGGCGATCAGCAATCCCAAGGCGATCCTGTTCTTCACCGCCGTGTTCCCCCAATTCATGCCGCCGGACCACATCGACCCGATGCGCTTCCTGCTGCTGACGTCGACCTTCACCGCGTGCAGCCTGCTGTCGCACTTCTTTTATGTGGTGTGCGCGTCGTGGATGAAGCGCCGGGTGCGCCAGAGCGCGGCCCGTTCGCGCTTCACCAAACGCACCACCGGCGCCTTGTTCATCGGCATGGGCGGCGCGCTGCTGACCGTCAAGTAAACAGACGCGTCGGACCGAGGTCAGCCTGAAGTGGACGCGCGCCGAGCCGGATCGGCCGAGGCTTCGTTGACGGCGCCGCGCGCCAGCGCTTCGGACAGCGCCATGGCCACCACGCCGTCGTTGCGCACCACCCGCGCGGTGGCATCCCGGAATTGCCGCGCCAATTGCTCGCCCGATAGCGAAAAAGCCTCCTGCCGCGACGCGGTCGAGAAAATATACAGCGTGCGAAGCGGACTGATCCATGCAAGCTTGACCTGGCGCCGGCCGCCGTCCGGCTGCGCGAACTCAAGCCACATGCCGCGCCTGAGCCCCTCGACTTCGATGGCGGCCTCCTCCTCGGCCGCTTCAAGCTCCGGCTGGCTGGCGCGCGCCTCGGCTTCGGCTTGGTCGGCCGCCTCCGCCTTCGCCTGCAGTTGCAGACGCCGCTCGGCGGCCTGCTTCGCCACCTGCACCGATATGTCCAGCTGACGTTCCGGCGACAGGTCCAGCGGCGCGCGCACGATGGACGCGTGGCACTCGGCCAGCTCGGCAAAGAATTGCAGGCGGTCGGCGTCCTGCCACTTGATCGCGTCGAGCCACTTGTTCAATGTGGCGAGCATGCCGGGCAGTTTGGAGATCAGCAGCTTGCGGTCGTCGGCGTTCAGCTTGGGGCGCACGCTCCAGATCAGTTCGTCCATGGCCCTGGTGGCGTTGTTGACGGCGCCCGGCTTGCCGTCCTCGATGCTGTAGGCGACGGTCAGCACCGAGACCCAGCGCTGTTCGAGGAACGCTTCCACCACCGCGATGACCTCGCCGGTGCCGATGCGCAGGGCCACGGCGTTTTTCGCCAGCTTGCCCGCTTCCGCCATCTTTTCCTGCTTTAGCGCGGCGGCGATCGGCTCCGCGATGGTGGCCGCGGCGACCCGCTCTTCGGCCAGGATCGACGCTTCCAACTCGCTGACGGCCTGGGCGAATACCGACAGTTCATGGTCGTAGTCGCGGCCGACGCGGTCGACGCTGCGCTGCATCGCCTTGAACAACGGATCTTCCGGCCCATTGCGCTGCTCCCAGCCCATGCGCGACAGCAGATCGATCATGCGGCGCGCCGGGTGTTCCTCCTGGAAGAAGAAGTTCTTGTCGACCAGCGCGGCCTTGAGCACGGGAATCTGCAGGAAACGGATCAGGTCGCGTATCTCCTGCGAAATGTTCTGGTCGCGGAAAACGGTGTCGAAGATCGCCGTCAGCAAATCGAAGGTGCTTTCGTCGGCGCGCGTCAGGCTGCCTTGCGGCATGCTTTGCTTGATGTTGGGCAGGTAGAACACGTTGGCCGGCATGGCGGCGGCGCTTGCGGCCGGCTCGCCGTCCGATCCGTGCTTGCCCACCGCGGTCGCCTGCAACTGCGCCAGATAGGCGAACAGCGGCTGCCTGGCGCCGATCTGCGACTGCCGCTGCGCCTGCTCGTTGCTGACGCCGCGCGACTGGAAACCTTGTGCCGCCCCCTGGACCCAGACGCCGCCCGCGTTCAGCGCCGGCATCGGCACGTCCGGAATGCCCGGATCGATGACGCCGGCGCCTTGCAGCAGGCCGCCGGCGATCTTGTCGACGATCTGGCCGGCGGCCGAACCGGCGACGTCGCTGGAGGCGAAGAACTGGCGCAGTTGCTGGGCCAAGGCCGCCTGGTTGCCGCGCGCGCGGGCGCCCGCCGCCTGCTTGGCCGCGTCGGCCTTGCGGCCCTTGTAGCCATCCACTGAGCCCGGCATTACGCCCTTGCCCTGCAATGCCAGGTCCAGCGCTTCGAGCATCGGTCCCAGTTCGATGAACATGCCGGGTTTGACAAGCGGTTGCAACAACGGCGCCGACTCCGGCTCGGGATCGAATTGCAGCCAGGCTCGCTGCAAGGCCGACAGGAACACCTCGGGGCGAAACGGATTCTGGCTCACGCGCAAGATATCGCGGCCCAACAGGAACGCCAGCCGCACATTGAGCGTCTGCAACGCGTCCGAATGCAACGATTCGAACGGTTTGCTGGCGCCGCCGAGCGCCACCCTTTTGTCCATTTCCTCGAACGGCACCAGCGACATCGGCTGCCCGGCGCCGCTACGTTTGTCTTTCGCGGCCGGCGCCAACTGTGCGATCTCCTGGCGCAGCGTGTTTTCCAATGCCTCCGTCGCCAGATGCAAGAACGCGAAATGGCGGTTACGCAGCAAATTGCCGGCGCGCAGCCGTTGCTGGATGGTGCGCGTATCCCCGTCGGTGGCGTCGATCAGCGCGCCGGCCAGCTTGGCGGCCAGCGCCAGATATTGATCGCCCGCGTGCTTGACGGCGATGCCGATCAAGTCCTCCAGCAAGCCATGCCGCGGCGTGACCGTCTTTATCGGCGCGCCGCTGGTGCTCGGGGTGGTTGAAGTATTCGCCATCGTGTCGGCCCGCTGGTGATCGATCCGTAGACCCCATTCTTACACAGTATTTCCGCATGGCAATACCAGCAGTGAAAGAATCGGCGATTTTTTTTGCCCCTTGCGGGCTGTGTACCACTTTCCTCGTTCCAACAACTGCTTTGACGAGGCGCAATGAACAAGCTTGGACTTTGCTTAACATCATTATATGGTCCGCCCCGCTCCCGCCCTCGCCGTCGCTTCCCTCACCAAGGATATCCATGAAATACCTGCATAACCTGGAAACCTCCAGCAAATTGCTGATCGCCTTCGCCACCGTGCTGGTCCTGACCGTGCTGCTGGGCCTGAGTTCACTCGCGCGCATGGGCGACATCGACCGCGCGTCGACGCAGCTGTCCGACACCTGGCTGCCGCAATCGATCGCCGTGCTGTCGCTCAAAAACAATGTGCAGGAATTGCGCAAGCTCGAACACGTGGTGATCAGCGACAAGGCCAGCATCGACGGTTCCGAGCAAAAACTAAGTCTCGCACTATCCGCGTTCCGTGACAATGCTGACAAGCTCGGCAAGACCATCAACGATGCAAACCTCATGCCGCAGGCGGCGGAATTACAACGGATGGCCGCTTCCTACCTGCTCGCGCACGACAAAATGATGGCGCTGGCCAACGAGGGCAAAAAGGACGAGGCGGTCGCGGTGCTCAAGGGCTCGTCGCTGCCGGCGTTCGACGCCGTCAGCGGCCAGCTCGACAAATTACTGTCCAGCAATCTCGAAGGCGGCCGGCAGGCGGCACGAGGCGCCGACCAGGCGTACCTGGCCGGGCGCATCGTCACGCTGGCCCTGCTGTCGGCGGCGATCGGCTTTGGCGTGCTGCTGGCGTTTTGGCTGGCGCGCTCGATCTCGGCGCCGCTGCAGCAAGTGATGCTGGTGGCGCAGCGCATTGCCGACGGCGACTTGAGCACCCGCATCGAAGTACGGTCCGGCAATGAAACCGGCAAGCTGCTGCAGGCGATGCAGCATATGAACGACAGCTTGATGACGATGATCGCCCAGGTGCAAAGCGGCGCGCGGGCGATCGGCCAGGCGTCGGCCGAGATCGCCGAGGGCAATCTGGACTTGTCGAGCCGCACCGAGCAGCAGGCCGCCTCGCTGGAAGAGACCGCCTCGTCGATGGAGCAGCTGACGGCAACCGTCAAACAAAACGCCGAGCACGCGGTGCAGGCCAACAAGCTTGCCGTGTCGGCGTCGGCGGTGGCGGTGCGCGGCGGCAGCGATGTCGGCCAAGTGGTCGGCACGATGGCGTCGATCAACGACAGCTCGAAGAAAATCGCGGAAATCATTGGCGTCATCGACGGCATCGCGTTCCAGACCAACATCCTGGCGCTGAACGCTGCGGTCGAAGCGGCCCGTGCCGGCGAGCAAGGACGCGGCTTCGCCGTCGTCGCCTCCGAAGTGCGCAACCTGGCCCAGCGCAGCGCGGCGGCCGCCAAGGAGATCAAAAGCCTGATCGACGACTCGGTCGACAAGGTGGTGCGCGGCACGCAGCTGGCCGACCAGGCACGCTTGACGATGGACGAGGTGGTGGGCAGCGTCCAGCGGGTAACCGGGCTGATCGGAGAGATCGCCGACGCCAGCGCCGAGCAAACGGCCGGCCTGGAGCAAGTCAACCGGGCGATCGCGGCGATGGATCAGGTGACCCAGCAAAACGCCGCGTTGGTCGAGCAGGCGGCCGCCGCAGCGTCGTCGATGCGCGACGAAACGGGCAAGCTGAACGAGGCGATCGGTGCGTTCGCCGTGCACGACGGCGCGGACCGGGAAGCGCGGGCGCGGCAGCCGCTGGTCGCCGCCGAGGCGCTCAAAACGCGTGGCATCGCCGGCATGCCAGGCGCGGCGGACATGCGCGACGACGAGGAGACGCCGCCGGCGCTCGCCACCGCCGGCGCGCGCCGCGAACGAATCAAGCCGGCACTGCCCTCGCCGGGAAAACGCACGGTCGCGCCACGCCGTCCGCCCGCCCGCGCCGGCGCCGCCAGCGGACTGGGCAAGGCATCCGGCAAGCTCAACAGTGAGGTCGAATGGGAAGAGTTTTAATGACGAGTGCGAGGCATGTTCCTACAGCCCCCCAAGACGCACTCCGATAGCAAGTGCCTGAGCGAAAACGCATCATTGCTCTACCAGAAACGCGCACGGTGTCACCGTTTTTCCAGTCAGCACGGCGCGCTTGTGGCGAGTACGTTCTTTCACTTTCACAAAGGAACTAAAATGAACTCGAATCAAAAAAGCGGTGGCAGCAAGCAAGGCTCCAGTCAAGGCAGCAGCAAGCAATCGGGCGACAAAGGGTCGTCCAGCGGCTCGCGCTCCGGCACCCAGGGCGGCACCCATGAGCAGCATGTGGAAGCCGGCCGGCAAAGCCATAAAAACGACGGCAACAAACAGACGGGCAACAAAAACCGCTAATCAGGCTCCACCATAATTAGCGGCATGGCGGCGCCTCCCTGGCGCCGCTCCCGTTTCAGCTTGCAATCAAATATTGGCCACGCGCTGTCCACGCGGCGGCACAAAGTCCTTCACGGCGTTGACCATCCCCACCGCCACGCCCTCGGCCGCCGTCAGGTGCAGGTCGGAGTACGCGTGCGTGCGCCAGTGCTCCTCGGTCAGCTTGACGTGTTCGCGCAGGATCTGCTCGGTGCGGGCGTCGTCGGCCTGCAAGCCTTCGACGATGATGCGCAACGCGTCCGGCCGGGCGCCGTGCGGCGCGCTGGCGTGCGATTTGTGCACCATGAAGCGCGCCGTGTCGCTGGCATAACGCTCCTCGCCGGACAGGAACAGGATCACGGCGATGGACGCCACCGCGCCGGCGTTGTAGGTGACGATCTTGATCGGCAACTTGCTCAGGTAATTGTACAGACAGATGCCGTCGCTGACATAGCCGCCGTTGGACTGGATCAGGATGTGGGCGGTGGTGATGCGGTCCTCCGTCATATCGGCAACGGCGTCGAAGACACGGCGCACCATGTCACTGTTGACGTCGCCTGACAGGGTGAACCACGCGTGGCCCTCGTAGGAATTTGGATCTTGGCTCATGGGTGGGCTCTCGAATAAGTGTGATTTATTCTAGCAAATAGTTGTTTATATAGCGTTTTTATTGCACGCCATTCGTGCGCGCCCCCGCCCACCACCCCATCCAGCCCTGCCCGCAAGATTGACATTCAGGCCCTTCTGACATATATTCCCGAGTCTTGATCGGGAGAGGGTTGCGGGCGATACGCCAACGCAGCCGCCGAAGGGGCACTACCCAAAAACTCTCAGGCAAAAGGACCGATCAAGGGACCAGCGCGGCCGCCGTTCGATTTTTTATCGCGGCGGGATGCCAACTGGTCCAACTCTGGAGAGCGGCCGCGGCACACGCCGGCGGCCCACCGAAGGGGCGCACGGGAATCGAGTTCGACTTCGCGTCGATTCGCCCGTAATCTCTCAGGTACCAAGGACAGAGGGGTCTGCGATCATTGTGGAAACAGCTTTTTAGCCGTTCCTTGTATGTTCTGTTAACCCCTTTTCGATATGGACCGAGGAATTATGACGCTCAAAGCCACCCCACTCAATAACGCACACCGCGCCGCCGGCGCCAAGATGGTCGATTTCGGCGGTTGGGACATGCCCGTCAACTACGGATCGCAGATCGAAGAACACAACGCCGTGCGCACCGACGTCGGCATGTTCGACGTCGCCCACATGTGCGTGGTCGACATCAAGGGCGCCAACGTGCGCGCCTTCCTGCGCGGCCTGCTGGCCAACAACGTCGACAAGCTGCAGGTGTCGGGCAAGGCGCTGTACTCGTGCATGCTCAATCCGCAGGGCTTTGTCATCGACGACTTGATCGTCTACTTCATCGACGAGAGCTGGTTCCGCCTGGTCGTCAACGCCGGCACCGCCGAAAAAGACGTGGCGTGGATGCAGGCGCAGAACGCCGCCACCAACAGCGGCGTGACAATCACGCAGCGCCGGGATGGTGATAACGCCATGGCGCTGATCGCCGTGCAGGGCCCGAACGCGCGCGCCAAGGTGTGGGACGTGATCCCCGAATCGAAGGCCGGCACCACCGACATGAAACCGTTCAACGTCGCCTTCGCGCACAGCGCCGCCTTCGGCGAGGCGATGATCGCCCGCACCGGCTACACCGGCGAAGACGGCTTCGAGATCGGTGTCGCCGCCGACCAGGCCGAGAAGCTGTGGAACGCGCTGGCCGCCGCCGGCGTCAAGCCGGCCGGCCTGGGCGCCCGCGACACGCTGCGTCTGGAGGCGGGCATGAACCTGTACGGCCAGGACATGGACGAAACCGTCAACCCGCTCGACGCGGGCCTGGCATGGACCATCGACCTGGTGTCCGAGCGCGACTTCATCGGCAAGGCTGCCCTGCAGGCGATGGGCCAGAACGCCCAATTCGTCGGCTTGATCCTGCGCGAAAAAGGCGGCGTGCTGCGCGCCCACCAGAAAGTCATCGTGGCCGGCACCGACGCCGTCGGCGAGATCACCAGCGGCACCTTCAGCCCGACCATGCAGCAGGCCATCGCGCTGGCGCGCGTGCCCAACGGCGTGGCCGTCGGCGACACCGTGCACGTCGAGATCCGCGACAAGAAGCTGGCCGCCTCGGTGGTCAAGCTGCCCTTCGTCCGCAACGGTAAAATCCTCGCCGTTTAAATGATTTAGTATCCTAGTTCGAACCCGCCCCCTACCCATCTGGAGCCTTACATGAATATTCCTGCAGACCTGAAGTACACCGAATCCCACGAATGGGTGCGCGCTGAGTCGGACGGCACCGTCACCGTCGGCATCACCGAGTACGCGCAGGACGCGCTGGGCGACATCGTCTTCGTCGAACTGCCGAAGGTCGGCAAGAGCTACACGGCCGGCGACGACGCCGCCGTGGTGGAATCGGTCAAGGCGGCCAGCGACATCTACGCGCCGGTGTCGGGCGAAGTCATCGCCGTCAACGAAGACGTGGCCAGCGCCCCGGAGTCGATCAACAGCGACGCCTACGCCGCCTGGCTGTTCAAGATCAAGCCGGCCGACGCCAGCGCGATCGACGGCCTGCTGGACGCAGCCGCCTACGGCAAGACCACCGAAGCGTAAATTATGACCCGTTCAAGCCTGACCCAACTTGAAGCACGCGACGCTTTCATCGCACGCCACATCGGCCCTGACGCCGCAGAACAGGAAGCCATGCTGGCGGTCCTCGGCTACGCCTCGCGCGCCGCCCTGATCGACACCATCGTCCCTGCCAACATCCGCAACAAGGCCACCCTGCCGCTCGGCGCATACACCCAGCCGATGCCGGAGCAGGAAGCGTTGAACAAGCTGAAAAAAATCGCCGGCAAGAACAAGGTCCTGAAGTCGATGATCGGCCAGGGCTACTACAACACGCTGACGCCGGGCGTGGTGCTGCGTAACATCTTCGAAAACCCGGCCTGGTACACCGCCTACACGCCGTACCAGCCGGAGATCTCGCAAGGCCGCCTGGAAGCGATCCTTAACTTCCAGCAGACCATCACCGACCTGACCGGCATGGGCATCGCCAACGCCTCGATGCTCGACGAAGGCACCGCCGCCGCCGAAGCGATGACCCTGATCCAGCGCGTGGGCAAGTCGAAGTCGAACGTGTTCTACGTCGCCGACGACGTGCTGCCGCAAACGCGCGAAGTGGTCGAGACCCGCGCCAAGCCGCTGGGCATCGAAGTCAAGGGCTTCCACCCTGCCGAACTTTCCGGCATCGGTGACGCCTTCGGCGTGCTGCTGCAGTACCCCGGCGTTAACGGCGTGGTGCGCGACTACAAAACCGGCGTCGAGGCGGTCAAGGCCAAGGGCGCGATGGTGGTTGTCGCCGCCGACCTGCTGGCGCTGACCATGCTCACGCCACCGGGCGAATGGGGTGCGGACGTGGTCGTCGGTAACAGCCAGCGCTTCGGCGTCCCGCTGGGATTCGGCGGCCCGCACGCCGGCTACCTGTCGACCCGCGACGAATTCAAACGCAGCATGTCCGGCCGCCTGGTCGGCGTCACCATCGACGCCCAGGGCAACAAGGCCTACCGCCTGGCGCTGCAAACCCGCGAGCAGCACATCCGCCGCGAAAAAGCCACCTCCAACATCTGCACCGCACAGGTGCTGCTGGCGGTGATGGCGTCGATGTACGCCGTCTACCACGGCCCGAAAGGCCTGTTGCAGATTGCCCAGCGCGTGCACCGCTACACCGGCGTGCTGGCGGCTAACCTGAAGACGCTCGGCTACACCGTCACCAACGACACCTTCTTCGACACGCTGACCGTCGCCACCGCCAACGCCGAACAGCTGCACGCGTCGGCCCACTCGCACGGCGTCAACCTGCGCGTGATCGACGCCTCGCACGTCGGCGTCTCGCTCGACGAGACCACCACGCGCGAAGACATCGCCCTGCTGTGGACCGTGTTCGCCCACCCTGTCGGCGGCCCGGCCCACGGCCCGGATTTCGACACCGTCGAAGCGGCCGTCGCCGAATCGTTCCCGGCATCGCTGGCGCGTTCGAGCGATTACCTGACGCACCCGGTCTTCAACCGCTACCACTCCGAAACCGAAATGCTGCGCTACCTGCGCAGCCTGGCGGACAAGGACCTGGCGCTGGACCGCACCATGATCCCGCTGGGTTCATGCACCATGAAGCTGAACGCCACCAGCGAGATGATCCCGGTCACCTGGCCCGAGTTCTCCAACATCCACCCGTTCGCGCCGGACAGCCAGACCATCGGCTACCGCGAAATGATCGCGCAGCTGGAAGAGATGCTGTGCGCGGTGACCGGCTACGCCGCCATCTCGCTGCAGCCGAACGCCGGCTCGCAGGGCGAGTACGCCGGCCTGCTGGTAATCCAGGCCTACCACCAGTCGCGTGGCGAAGGCCACCGCAACATCTGCCTGATTCCATCGTCGGCGCACGGCACCAACCCGGCGTCGGCCAACATGGTCGGCATGCAGGTGGTGGTCACCGCCTGCGACGCCAACGGCAACGTCGACCTGGCCGATCTGAAGGCCAAGGCCGAACTGCACTCGAAGAACCTGGCCGCCGTCATGGTGACCTACCCTTCGACCCACGGCGTGTTCGAGGAAGGCATCCAGGAGCTGTGCGAGATCGTCCATAGCCATGGCGGCCAGGTCTACATCGACGGCGCCAACATGAACGCGCTGGTCGGCGTGGCCGCGCCGGGCGCGTTCGGCGGCGACGTCTCGCACCTGAACCTGCACAAGACCTTCTGCATTCCGCACGGCGGCGGCGGCCCGGGCGTCGGCCCGATCGGCGTTGGCGCCCACCTGGCCAAGTTCCTGCCGAACCAGCGTTCGAATGGCTATATCCGCGACAACGCCGGCATCGGTTCGGTCAGCGCCGCGCCGTACGGCTCGGCCAGCATCCTGCCGATTTCGTGGATGTACATCGCGATGATGGGCGCCGAAGGCCTGACCGCCGCGACCGAAACCGCGATCCTGAGCGCCAACTACATCGCGCGCCGCCTGTCGCCGCACTACCCGGTGCTGTATTCGGGCCACGACGGCCTGGTGGCGCACGAGTGCATCATCGACCTGCGCCAGCTGCAGGACGCCACCGGCATCAGCAACGAGGATGTCGCCAAGCGCCTGATGGACTTCGGCTTCCACGCGCCGACCATGAGCTTCCCGGTACCGGGCACCTTGATGATCGAGCCGACCGAAAGCGAATCGAAGGCCGAGATGGACCGCTTCATCGACGCCATGATCGCCATCCGCGGCGAGATCGCCAAAGTGGAAAGCGGCGAATTCGACAAGCTGGATAATCCGTTGAAGTTCGCGCCGCACACCGCCGAGGTGCTGACCGCAGACAAGTGGGAGCACAAGTACAGCCGCGAAGTGGCGGCCTACCCCGTGCCGTCGCTGCGCAAGCAGAAGTACTGGCCGCCGGTCGGCCGTGCCGACAACGTCTACGGCGACCGCAACCTGTTCTGCGGCTGCGCGCCGATGAGCGACTACGAGTAAGCGAGAGTTTGCGCGGCACGCCGCGCAAACAAAAAGCAGGCAAGCCTCACGGTTTGCCTGCTTTTTATTATCCAATCCGGTGCGGCGATGGTTGCGGGTGTGCGCTCAATTCCTAATCGACGCCAGCCGCAGGCGCACCACCCGCGGCGAGCCCGGTTGCTGGGGGACGTTCGGCTCCTGACCATCCTCCAGCTTGAACATCGCCACCGCCTCGGACAGATTGAGCGCCTGCCGCTGCAACCCCGTGGACGCCGCCGCCGCCTGCCGCACCAGCGCCAGGTTCTGCTGCGTCACCTGGTCCATCTCGAGGATCGCCATGTGCGCGCCCTGCAAACCCTCGGCCTGCTCGGCGCTGGCCTCGCTGATCTGGCCGATGATGTCGCCCACCTGCTGCACCGAGGCCACGATCTCCGCCATGCTGTCGCCGGCCTCCTCCACCGAGCGCGCGCCGCCCTCGATCTCGGCCACCGACTCGGCGATCAAGGCCTTGATCTCGTGCGCCGCCGTCGCCGAGCGCTGCGCCAGGACCAGCACCTCGCTGGCCACCTGTGCGAACGCTTCGCCCTGGGCGCCGGCGCGCGCCGCCTCCACCGCCGCGTTCAAGGCCACCAGATTGGTCTGGAACGCCAGGCCGTCGATGACGCCGACGATGTCCACCACCTTGCGCGAGCTGCCGCGGATCGACGCCATCGTACCCACCAGCCGCTGCACCACGCTGCCGCCGCGCACCGCGAAGTTGGTGGCGCAGCGCACCAGTTGATTGGCCAATTGGGCGTTGTTCGCCGTCTGCGCGACCGTGGAGCTGAGCTCACGCATCGCGCCGCTGGTCTCCCCCAGCGAGGTCGCCTGCCTTTCGGCGCGCTGCGTCAGATCCACGCTGCCTTGAACCACGGAGCGCGACGCCGAGTCCATCGATTCGGCCGACGCCAGTATCGTCTTGAGCGTCGTGTTCAGGTTGCGGATGCTGGTGTCGAGCGCGCGCGAGGTCTCGGAGATCTCGTCGCGGCCATAGACGCGGTTCTTGACCGTCAGGTTGCCCTCGGCCAGATCGATGGCCGCCGAGCCGATCTCGCGCACCTCCTTCAGTAGCGCGTTACGCACCGCCATCGTCACCAGTAGCGACAAGATAATTGATATCGCTACCATGATCGGCATCCAGACCGACACGCTGGTGAACTCCGATTCAGCCTCCGTGAAAGCACGCTCGCTGAGCGATTGTTCGAGCCTTGACAGCTCATCGAGCCGCTGGGACACCACATCGAACGCGCGTTCGGCCTTGAACATGGCGTTGGCGGCCATCGAATGATCGGCCATCCCCAGCTCGATCACATCGGCGATCGCCTTGACATACTGGCTATGCGCGGCCTGCGACTGCACCACGAAGCGGCGCTCGGCGGGATTCGATTGGGTGACCATTTCGAGCTGCGCGAACTGGCGGTCCAGCGCCGCGTGGCGGGTATGGATGTCGCGCACCAGCGCGTCGATGCGCGGCGGCGCGAAGCTGGCATTGATCCAGGTGAGCAGCTGGTAGATTTCGGTGTGCGCGCGGTTGGCGCCGGCCACCAGGTCGGCGGTGGCCTTCAGGCGCACCGCGCGCTGCTGCACCATGTTTTCGAGCGACTCGTTTTGCCGCACCATGCCGAGGTAAGCCCCGGCCGACAGGCAAATCAGCAGGATCAACACCACACCGGGCGCCAACAACAGTTTGGGACCTATACGAAGTTTGCTGAGCATGACGTTGACCGGTCAGTGTTTATAGATGCCGGCTTCCAGCGCCACGTCGTCCACCCGCAGCACGTAGGTGCTCTTGGGTGCGACCTTGCCGGTTGCGGGATTGCGGAATTTGTAGTCGACCCAACCTTTGCCGCTGCCTTGGGCGACGGCCACCATCTCATGGCGGAAGGCCTTGCCGTCGGCGTCCGGCACGTCGAGGAAATCCTTGCCGATCAACGCGTTGGTGGGATGGGCGATGGTGATGCCGCGCATGTCGCGCATGGCCAGGTACAGCGCGCCCTGGTTGAACAGCGGGTCCTTGCGGTTGATGCGGGCGATCATTTCCGCCTTGCCGTAGGTTTTGATGAACAAGGCGCCCCGCTCGGCCAGCGCGACGGCATCCTTCTCGCCCGGATCGGCGTTGGCGGCGACGTTGACCGATAAACAGCTTAACAATGTGACGATTCCGAACATGGCGCGCATGATTTTCCCCGCAGGTAACATGCTGTAATCTACGCCCCGTACCCTTACGCAATCTTGCGCTGTCTCAACTTGGCGCCAGCCCTACCAATAAACAACAGCGATAACGAACGGAACCACGCACGCATGATGAAACCCACTACCAAGGCGGCCCTGGTGTCGGCGCTGATCTTCCCCGGCCTCGGCCACCTGGTGCTGAAACGGCCGCTGCGCGGCTGCCTGTTCGTCGTGCCGGCGCTGGTGGCCATCGGCTTCCTGCTGCGCACCACGCTGGAGCTGGCCAATACGCTGGTCGATGAGATCAACAGCGGCAAGCTGGCGCTCGATCCGATCGACATCATCGCCCGCATCCACGCCACCGGCGTTGACAATCCGGCCACCAACGCGGCCTCGATGGTGATCCTGCTGTGCTGGATCGGGTCGGTGGCCGACGCTTATTGGCTGGGGCGGCGCGGACAGGCGTAGAATTGGCGGCGGCCGCGCGCGGTCGTCATCGTCAGGCGGCCAAACGGCCGGCGGGGAATGCCGGTGGCATCCTGGTCATCGATATCCACCGCACCCACAACGTCAGCAGGGAGCCGGCGACGATCGGGCACACCAGCACAAGCCAGGGAAAGCCTGGATGCCTCGCGGCGAGCGCCGCAAAAAACAGGTATCCCAGGATCAGCGCCACCAGCAAGCCGAAGCTCACACCCCAGCGCGGGGCGGCGCGCAAGCGCGCATAGTCCGGCAGCAGGAAGCAAATGAACGGCAGCGTTAGCGATGCCAGCGCCAGCGGATAAGCGCGAAGTTCCAGGCTGCCTCGCCGCGCGCAGTCGATCGCCACCAGGCCCGCCAGCACCACCAGCCAAATCTTCAGGAACCGCAGCACGACGGCTTTGGCAAACACGCGGTTCAATTCACGCGCGGATGGCGCCCTTGGTGCCAGCCGATACAGCCCCTGCTCGGCGTTATGTGTCACTGCGGCCAACAGCACCGCCACCGTGTACGAAGAAACCGACAGCAACATGAAGACCTGGGCAAGATCAAAGATGGCAATCGGTCCAAAAATCTTCACATCGGGGACGTTTGCCAGTGCCGCCAGTACCGCCAGCAGCGTGCAGACGACCACCCCGAAAACGGTGCTCCCTTCGTTCACGGTCGTCCCCATCGTGTGCATCAGTTTATGCCCCGGGGCCCCTGCCCGCACGCTATCGCGGCGCAGAACGCGCGCGTAGCCCCAACGCCACACACGGCGGCGCTGCAATTCCCGCAGCGCCGCGCCGTCCGTACCGGCGGTCCGCCACAACGTGCGTCGCGCGTTCAGCGCGAAGTGCCGGTCGCCGCCTCGCGGCAGCGCAATGCTTATCCCCCAGGCCAGCAACGCAATATCGGCGGCGACACCGAACAACGACAACGTGGGCTCGTTGATCGACGCCAGCAAAGCTGTCAGCCTGTCGGTCCACGCCGCCGGCACCAACTGGGACAGCGGCGAGGCATACACCGGTAGCATTGCGAGATAGACAAAGCGCTGCGCCAGCAGCACGTAAGGAACCAGCAAGCCGGCGCCGGCCACCGCGTAGCCGAAGTGGCCGAAAAACAGGCTGACCGCGACAGCCAGCACGACGCTGCTGACGACGAACATCGCAACGCAGGCCGTAATGAGGCGTCGCCGCAAATGCGGCACCAGACAGGCGTTGGCCGGATGATTCTGGAGCATGGCGGTGCTCACGAAAACGCTGGACCAGAGCCACAGGAACAGAGCCAGCGCCACGCAGCAGAAGGCGCCGGCGCCTTCTGACGAGTGTTTGACCGCGAGCGACAGCCACGCCCCCACGACGGCGACGACCACCAGTACGCCGCTGACCCACAACAGCGTGCGGCGGCCGCCACGATCGCCGAGCATTTGGTGGAACAAGGGCGCATAGGCGCGGAAAACAGCGTTCATTTGGTCACCTCGACGAACAAGTCTTCCAGGCTGAGTGATTCGACGCGCAATCCGGGGCTGGCGCTCAATGCCGCCGCCTCGGCGCCGGTCAGGCGCGCCAGCACGGAAGCGCCGTCACCGCCGTTGCGCATGCGCCGGATCTCGTCGCCGAAGCGCATACCCGCCATGATCGCGTCGCTGCCGCTGATCCTGTGGGCGCTTTCCAGCAGCTCGTCGAGCGGCGCCTGCAAGGTGATCTTGCCGCCCTGTAGAAACGCCACGTCCAGCGCCACCCGCTCCAGGTCCGACAGGATGTGCGTCGAGAAAATCACCGTCGTATCGCGTTCGATGACGTCGTCCACCAGCTCGTGCAGGAAGTCGCGGCGGCCGACCGGGTCGAGGCTGGCGACCGGCTCGTCGAGCACCAGCAGTTCGGGATCGTGGGCCAGCGCGCGGATGATCGACAGGCGCTGCTTCTCGCCGCCGGACAGCTTGCCGATGTGCTGCCCAGCGGCCTGCCCGTCCAGGCTCCAGCGCCGCATCAGGCCCGCCACCTTGTCGGCGTTCCAGCGCGGATAGAGCGCCTTGAAGTAGTCGAGCATCTGCACGGGCGTCATCCACTCGAACAGGTCGGACTTTTGCGGCACGTAGCCGATCTTCGCGCGCACCGTGTCGCTCAACTCGGGCACCTGTTCGCCGAACAGCGTAACGACGCCGCTATCGGCTTCGCGCAGCCCGAGCAGACAGGCCAGCAAGGTCGATTTGCCGGCGCCGTTGCGCCCCAGCAGGCCGATCACCTTGCCCGGTTCGATCGACCAGTTCACGCCTTGGAGCACCGGCTGGCCGTCGAAGGTTTTATGCAGGCCGGCGACATCGACGATGGATGATTTCATGGTTCTTCCTTGAGAATTTTCTTGAAAAGGGCGAGGACGGCATCGGGATCGAGTTCGAGCTGGCGGGCCTCGGCCGCCGCCCGTTGCAAGGTGGGTCGCAGCAGGTCTTCGCGGTCGCGCCGGCTGTGCGCCTGCGCCGGGCGCTCGGCCACCAGCATGCCGATGCCGCGTGCGCGCGACAGCACGCCCTCGGTTTCGAGCATGTTGTAGGCCTTGGAGACGGTCATCGGGTTGACCGCCAGGGCCAGCGCGACCTCGCGCACCGACGGCAGCACGTCGCCGGGCGCCAGCACGCCGGCGGCGACAAGCCGGCGCGTTTGCTCGATCAACTGCCGGTAGATCGGGTCGGACGAGCCGACGGCGATCGTAAAAAGTGTGGCGGAATGGGAAGTCATCGCTGGCTGTATCGCTCAATGTATTGGTGCATTAGTCGGATAATACACCAAGCCGCAACGCGATGTTGCTTTTTTTATCGGCTTATTTTTCTTCGGCGGGCTTGTCCTCGTTCTTGAAAGCGCCGCGGATATTCGTGGCGACCAGGCACAGCTGTAGCGCGATCAGCGCGTAGGCCTCGTCGTGCAGTCCCCACACCACCCACAACACATTACTGGCGAGAAAACACCAGAACCCGGCCTTGCGCCGGGTGTGCCGGGTGGACGCGACCAGCCAGGCGGCAAGCACGGTCACCGCCATCGCTGGCCATTGCAAGAAATCGATCCAATCGGGCATGCGCACAGCTTAGTGGCGAGGCCGCCCACGCTATGTGCGTTGCTTCACCGCCGCCGCGATTTGGCCCCGCACCAGCGCGCCACGCCCGTGGCGCGCTGCATATAATGCAATGAAATCGCTCGAAGAATCGTACTGGAGAAATGTATGTTCGACATGGAATTGCCATGGTGGGAATTCGTCTTGCGCGCGAGTATCGTGTATATCGCCTTGCTGGTCATGATGCGCTTTTCCGGCAAGCGCACCGTGGGCCAGTTCACGCCGTTCGACCTGCTGGTGGTCATGCTGCTGAGCGAGGCGGTATCGTCTTCGCTGTCGGGCGGCGACGATTCCATCCCGGGCGCGCTGATCCTGGCGCTCACCTTGATCGTGCTGAATGTGGCGATCGCCGTCGCCACCTCGCGCAGCGAAAAGATCGCGGCCATCATCGACGGCGAAGCGGTGCTGCTGGGGCGCGACGGCAAGGTATTCCATGACGCGATGCGCCGCAACCACGTGGCCAAGGGCGACGTCGACCAGGCGCTGCGCGAGGCCAACTGCTCGCTAGATGAAATGAAATGCATATTCCTGGAGGCGAACGGCCAGATCACCGTGCTTCACGACGAGTAGTCAAACCAAACACAAGGAGATTCATGCGTATCGCCACCTTCAACGTCAACGGCATCGGCAGCCGCCTGCCCGCCCTGCTCCAATGGCTGCAAGAGACGCAGCCGGACGCCGTCTGCCTGCAGGAGCTCAAAGCGCCGCAGGAAAAATTTCCCGAGGCGGCGATCAACGAAGCCGGCTACCAAGCCGTCTGGCACGGCCAAAAGAGCTGGAACGGCGTCGCCATCCTGGCGCGCGGCGTGGCGCCGATCGAAGTCGGGCGCGGCCTGCCGGGCGATCCCGAGGACGAACAAAGCCGCTACATCGAAGCGGTGGTCAACGGGGTGTTGATCGCCGGCCTGTACCTCCCCAACGGCAATCCCGCGCCCGGCCCCAAATTCGACTACAAACTGAAATGGTTCGAGCGGCTGATCACGCACTCGGCGCGCCTGCTCGACAGCGGCACGCCGACGGTGATCGCCGGCGACTTCAACGTCATGCCCACCGAGCTCGATGTCTACAAACCGGAACGCTGGGGCGACGACGCGCTGTTCCGGCCCGAGGTGCGCGAAGCCTTCCACCGGCTGCTGGCGCAGGGCTGGACCGACGCGCTGCGCACCATGCATCCGGGCGAGACGATCTACACGTTCTGGGACTACTTCCGCAACGCCTATGGACGCAACGCCGGCCTGCGCATCGACCACCTGCTGCTCAGCCCCGACCTGGCGCCGTCGTTGAAGGCGGCGGAGGTCGACCGCGACGTGCGCGGGCGCGAAAAACCCAGCGACCACGCGCCGGTGTGGATCGAGCTCGATATCGACGGAGGCAAGTGATGGAGCGCGAACAAAAATGGCCTGATCAAATCTGGCTGGTGCGGCACGGCCAAAGCGCCGGCAACGTCGCGCGCGACGCCGCCGAAGCCGCGTCGCAGTTCCTGATCGACATCGCCGAGCGCGACGTCGACGTACCGTTGTCGCCGTTGGGCCAACGCCAGGCGCAGGCGCTGGGCGGCTGGTTCCGCGCGCTCGGACCGGACGGCCAGCCGACGGTGGTGCTGTTCTCGCCGTACATCCGCGCGCGCGCCACCGCCAGCGCGGTGCTCGATCAGCTGGGCCGCGAGAACCTGAGCACCGTGGTGGCCGACGAGCGCCTGCGCGAAAAGGAGTTCGGCATCCTCGACCGCCTCACGCCGCTGGGCATCCGCGACAAATACCCGGAGCTGGCCGAGCAGCGCCAGCACGTAGGCAAATTCTATTTCCGTCCGCCGGGCGGCGAAAGCTGGTGCGACGTCATCCTGCGCCTGCGCAGTACGCTCGACACCATCAGCCGCGAATACCGGGGCGAGCGGGTGCTGATCGTCGCCCACCAGGTGATCGTCAACTGCTTCCGCTACCTGCTCGAACGGCTCGACGAGGAAGGCATCCTGGCGATCGATCGCATGGGCGACGTGCCCAACTGCGGCATCACCGAATACCGTTTCGACCCCAAGGCCGGCAAGCACGGCAAGCTGACGCTGGTGCAAGCCAACTTCGTCGCGCCGCTGGAAGACAGCGGCACGCCGGTCACCCACCAGCCGGACATGCCGGCCGCCCCGAAATCATGAATACCACCAATTCCAATCCGGGGTCAGGTCCACCATTTCTACACGAGCCCGAGGGTATCGAGTCTGTAGGGACGAGCCCGTGTAGCATTGGTGGACCTGACCCCGGAGTTGCTATTACCGCTGGGTCGTTACGCGACTGGAAGTTGCCGATGCCGGGGCCGGATGCCGACAAGGAGGTGCGCGGCCATGTGCTGATCGTCGCAGGGTCGCGCGAGATGCCGGGGGCCTTGCTGCTGGCGGCCACCGCCGCGCTGCGGGCGGGGGCCGGCAAGCTGACCATCGCGACGGCGGTCAGCGTGGCGCCGGCGCTCGGCGTGGCGCTGCCGGAGGCACGCGTGATCGGCTTGGGCGAGACGCCCGACGGCGGGCTGGTGGCCGACGGTTGCGCAAGTCTGTACAAGGCCTGTGAGCGCGCCAGCGCGGTGCTGATCGGTCCGGGCATGCAGGACGAGGCGGCCAGCGCGGCGCTGGTGCGGTCGCTGCTTCCGCATTGCGCACACGCGCCGCTTGTATTGGATGCCGGCGCCATGTGCCTGGTGCGCGACGGCTTCCGCTTCGATAGTCCGGTGCTGCTGACGCCCCACGCGGGCGAACTGGCAGGGCTGACAGGCGAGAAAAAAGAGGATATCGCCACGCAGCCGGAGCTGGCGGCGCAGCAGGCGGCGGACAATTGGGGAGCGGTGGTGGCGCTCAAGGGCGCGGTCACCACGATCGTCGCGCCGTCCGGCAAGCGCTGGCGCCATGAGGGCGGCAATACGGGATTGGCGATTTCGGGATCGGGCGATGTGCTGGCGGGGTTGATCGCGGGCCTGGCGGCGCGCGGCGCGGCGTTGGAGCAAGCCGCCGCCTGGGGCGTGGCCTTGCATGCGATGGCCGGGGAGCAGCTGTCGCTGCGGCATGGACCGCTGGGCTATCTGGCGCGCGAGATCAGCGGCGAGGTGCCCGCGCTGTTGCGGGCCCTCGCGGCGCATTAGTATTACACCAGCTTGGCCGAGTGCTCGCGCGTGGCGTGGAACTTCAGCTTCGGCCAGCGCTCCTCGGTCAAGCGCAGATTGACGCTGGACGTGGCCAGGTAGGCCATGTTGCCGGCGGCGTCGTAGGCGACGTTGTGGCCCAGCGCGTTCTCGAAGTCGGCCAGCGCCTTCTTGTCGTCGCTGGAAATCCAGCGCGCGCTGCTGATGCTGGTGCCTTCGAATACGGCGTCGACGCCGTACTCGTTGAGCAGACGGCTCGCCACCACCTCGAACTGCAGCACGCCGACCGCGCCCAGTACCAGCTCGCCGCCCTGCACCGGCTTGAAGACCTGCACCGCGCCCTCCTCGCCCAGCTGCTGCAAACCCTTGTGCAGCTGCTTGATCTTGAGCGGATTACGGATCCGCACCGAACGGAAGAAGTCCGGCGCGAAGTAAGGAATCCCGGTGAAGGTCAACAGCTCGCCCTCGGAGAACGAGTCGCCGATCTGCATGTTGCCGTGGTTCGGCAGGCCGATGATGTCGCCGGCGTACGCCTCTTCCACCTGCTCGCGCGACGACGCCATGAACGTCACCACCGACGACACCTTGATCTCGCGCCCGAGGCGCAAATGTTTGACCTTCATGCCGCGCTCGAAACGTCCCGAGCACACGCGCAGGAAGGCGATGCGGTCGCGGTGGGCCGGGTCCATATTGGCCTGGATCTTGAACACGAAACCGGTGAACGGCTGCTCCTTCGGATCGACCGAACGCACCGTGGCGTCGCGCTCGCGCGGCGCCGGGGCCCAGTCGACCAGCGCCGACAGAATCTCGCGCACGCCGAAGTTGTTGATCGCGGAGCCGAAGAACACCGGCGTCTGCACGCCCGACAGGAATTGCTCCAGATCGAACGGATGCGAGGCGCCGTTGACCAGCTCCACTTCCATGCGCAACTGGTCCATCTCCAGCGGGAACATCTCCTGCAGGCGCGGATTGTCGATGCCCTTGATGATCTCGAAGGCGCCGTCGGCCTTCTCTTCACCCGCCTTGAACAGCATGATCTCGTCGTTCAGCAGGTGGTACACGCCGCGGAAGTTCTTGCCCATGCCGATAGGCCAGGTCACCGGCGCGCACTGGATCTTGAGCACCGATTCCAGCTCGTCGAGCAGTTCCAGCGGATCGCGCGTCTCGCGGTCCATCTTGTTCATGAAGGTGACGATCGGCGTATTGCGCATGCGGCAGACGGCCAGCAGCTTGATGGTCTGCGCCTCCACACCCTTGGCGGCGTCGATCACCATCAGCGCCGAGTCGACCGCCGTCAGCACCCGGTAGGTATCTTCCGAGAAGTCCTGGTGACCCGGGGTGTCGAGCAGATTGACCACGTGGTCGCGGAATTCGAACTGCATCACTGACGAGGCCACCGAAATGCCGCGCTGCTTCTCGATCTCCATCCAGTCCGAGGTCGCGTGGCGGCCCGATTTACGGGCCTTGACGGTACCGGCCATCTGGATCGCGCCCGAGAACAGCAGCAGCTTTTCGGTCAGCGTGGTTTTACCCGCGTCCGGGTGGGAAATGATGCCGAAGGTGCGGCGGCGCTGCACTTCGCGCGCGATCAGCGCAGGCGTTTTGGCGCTGGCCGCCGGGGCCGCGTCGTCGTTATTTTCGGGTATTGCGGTTTCGATATCGTTGACCATTTGTTCGCGATCTAAGGCGGTTCTGCAAAACCCTCGATTTTACCGGCACTTGGCTCTGCCGTGTGAATTGTTTCACGGGCCGGCGGGGCCACTGCGGCTGCCGCCGCCCCGCTCCGGCCGGCGATTATTCGCCCCGGACCCGGCGCCAGCCCACCCGGTGCGCCTCGGCGGCGGCCTCCTCCTGCCCCTCGTTGACCACCTTGCGGCCGTCGGCCAGCGTCGAGATCAGCTTGAGCTGGCCGCTCGGCAGGCGCACGATGATGAAGCCGACCGCCGCCGAGGTGCTCGATAACGTGATGCCGGCCGGCTGGGTGCCGATCGCGTGGCCGTTGCAGACATTAACCTGGTACAGGTTGCTCGAACCGCCTACGGAACAAGACGACGAGGACGTCGGCAGGTTGGTCACCACGTTGGCCACGCCGCTGACGATTTGCGGGTCCAGGTTCATGCGCTCGCCGGGCACCAGCGACCAGTCGAAGAACCAGCCGTCCTTCTGCGACAGGTCGACCGGGTTGCTGGTGATCGCATAGTTGTTGGTGTTGCTGCTCGAACCGAGCAGGCTGAGCGTCTGTTGCACCATGGTTGCGCCGCGCACATTGCTGATCGGCACGCCGCTGTCCTTGAGCAGGTATAGGCTCTGGATCGCGGTGCTGGACGTGTCCGGAATATCGAGCAGGCGCCCGGTGCCGTATAGCACCACCCGCACGCCCCGCATGCTGGTGGTGGTCACGCCGCCGGCGGTGCTTGTCGTCTGCACGCCGCACATGGTCACGTCGGGACGGGTGGTGATCGGCTTGGTGACGCCGGCGTCGCCCATCTTGATCACCGACACCGCTCCGCTGGCGGCCGTCAGGTCGAAGCGCCACATCTGGCCCTGGTTGTCGCCGCCATAGATATAGGTCGCCTTCGGGTCCGAACCCGGGTCGTCGGAAATGGCGGTGATCTTGCCCAGCCCGGACGGCGTCACGGCATCGCCGGAATTGGTGCCGACCTTTTTCAGCAACTGGCCAGTGTAGGCGTCCAGGATGTACAGGTAGCCCTTGCCGTCGCCGCCGCTGACGCCGTCCGTGCCGGTGATGTTGTTGTAGCCGGAGGTGACGAACACCACCCAGCGGCCGTCGGCCAAGGTGCCGAACTGCGGGTTGCCGAAGGTCAGCCCCAAATCGGGATCGTTGAGCGCGCAGACGGCCGGATCGGCGCAGAACTCCCACAACTGCCTGGGTGCGGCGCCGGTGTCGGTGACGTCGAGCGCGTAGTAACCGCGGCCGCCGCCGTTCAGGCCGGCCACCAGGATGGTGCGCCACTGCTTGCCTGACGGCGTGTCCACCTTGACGTCGGCCACCTCGGGCGAGCCGTCGGTGGTGTACTGGTGGTTGGTGCCGTAGGTGGTGCTGGCCTGCGCGTGCAGCTTTTTCATCGTGATGCGCGGCACGTAGGCCCACACCTCCTCGCCGTTTTGGGCGTTGAACGCATGCAGCATGCCATCGTTGGCGGCGGTGTACACCGTGCCGGCGCGGTAGCCCGGGCTGGCCGGATTGCCGTATTTGTCTTTGTAGGCGTCGTAGTCGCTATCCGGATACTCGGCCAGCGGCGCGCGCACGAAGGCCGGCTTGGACGAGGCGATGTCGCCCAGCACGATAGGAATCGGCGTCGAGGGCGCGCCCGGATCGTCCGGCGTCATCGTATAGGCGCGGAACAGGTTGTCGTCGGCGTGCTGCTGCTGCCCCCGCAGCCAGTTGACCAGGTTGTTGCCGTCGTTGACGATGGCCCGGTCGGGGGCCGACAGCAAGGTGCACTGGGCCAGCGCCGCGCATTTGTTGCTGAACCAGCCGGCGGTGATGCCGGTCATGTTGGCGAAGCGGAAATCGAGCAGGTCGCCGCCGGGCGCGCCCGCCGGATTCATCATGTAGATGCGGCGCGTGTCGGTGCCGCCTGCCACGCGCTTGCCCAGGGTACTGCTGGTGGTCCAGACCGGCGTCGGGATGACGTCGCCGTTGGTGATGTCGATCTTCTGGTTGGACAGCTCGCCGTACCATTTGACCGTCGTGAAGGTGTCGGAGAAGATATCGTTATCAGTGCGGGTGATGTTCGGCGTCGAGGTGGCGGCGGCCGCCGCCGCGCCGCTGCGCACCTGCATGTTCGACAGC
Organism: Duganella sp. AC237; assembly: GCF_979254035.1. Lineage (NCBI taxonomy): Bacteria > Pseudomonadati > Pseudomonadota > Betaproteobacteria > Burkholderiales > Oxalobacteraceae > Duganella > Duganella sp. AC237. Next base: position 4,199,164 of record NZ_CEEDEW010000003.1, read on the forward strand.
GCCTCGCTCAGGCCGCTGATGACCTCCTTGGGCTCCTGCGCGCTGAAGTACTTGCCGTGGCCGTTGATGGCCGCGTGCCACAAATCGTCGACCCGCTCCTGCACCGTGTTGGCGGTGCTGGCGGTGGCCGGATCGGGCCAGACGTAGGCGCCGTTGCCGTTCCACGGACAGCCGGTGGTGAGGCCGGTGACCAGGTTGTAGAAATCGCCGCCGGGCCTGGCCGCGGTGTCGTAATTGCGCTCGTAGGTCATGACACCGTCCACGCCCAGGCCCAGCGTGTAGGTATTCATGTGCAGATGGGTGTTCTCGCCGGGGCCGGCCGGCACCGAGCCGGGGCGCGTCATGTCCGGCTCCAGCGCCGGGCGCAGCGACACCGTGGTGGTGCTGGAGCCGCCGTTGTACCAGTGCAGCGCGACGTCGGCGATCGATGGCTGCCCTTGCGTCCTGCCGTCGACGCAGCCGCGCGCCTGGGTGCAGAAACGCGCCGGGTTCTCCACGTTGTCGTTGTTGACCACGTTGTTGGTGGTGCTGCCGTTCCAGTAGCCGTCGGTCGTCAGGATCAGGAAGTTTTGCTGGCAGGGATATTGCACCACCTCCTGGCCGGTGCCGTAGTTGTAGGGCGCCAGGTTGCCGAACATGCGGCCGACGTTGTCCATCGCGGTGCGGATCGGCGTCGAGCCGGAAGTGGTGGTGGTGTACAGATTGGTGTACCAGTTGGTGCGGGCGGTGCCGGTGAAGTCGGCCGGCTTCTGGTCGATCGCCTGGCCGGCGCCGGCGTTCGACAGCTTGACGTAGCCGACCTTGTAGTTGCCGGTGATGGCCGCGAAGGCCAGGCCGACCGACGTCTTCATCATTTGCAGCCGGCTTTTATAGTAGACGTACCAGTTGGCGAAATTGGTCATCTCCTCGTCGTAGCTGCAACTGGCGCCGGCGCAATCGACGCGGTCGGCGCTCTTCGGATAGGTCCGGCCGCTGACGATGTCGACCCGCACGAAGGGATTGGGCGCGCTCGATCCGGCCGAGATGGCCGCCGTCGAGGTCGGAATGCCGTCGTTGACGGCGGCCTGGTAACCGCCGGTCGCACCGCGCGTCCACGTCACGCCGCCCTGGTTGTCCATCGTGAAATTGCTGATCGCGGCGGCGTTGGACGTGGCGCCGTAATCCAGCAGGCAGACGCTGGCGTCCGTCAGCCCCGGGCACAGCGCGTGGCCGCCTGGATAGGCGCGGATGGCGCCGGCCACGCCGATCTCGCCGGCCAGCGCGCCGGCCACATAGCTCGGACTGCGGTTGCGGCCCATGTTCAGGTAAGGCGGGTTGGCGCCGCTGCTGCCGCCAACCAGCACGGTCGTCCCCAGCGACAGGTTGCGCAGGATGGCGTTCTGGCCGAAGCCGTTGGCCGTATTGGTCCCGGCGAAGGTGATCACCGACTTGGCCGGCACCATCGCGGTGACCACCGCCTGCGGCGCGGTCACTGACAGGCCCCAGCCGGCGCGCGAGCCGTCGCTGACGACGACGCAGCCGGCGACGGTCTTCGGCGTGCCCGTGCAGTTCACCGGCAGCACCGCGACGATGTTGTCGGAGGCCAGGGTAATGCCGAACACGCTGCAGGCGGGAACGTTGGACTGGCTGGTGGGCGTGCGCACGCAGGCCAACATCTGCTTTTGCGTGGGGTTGCTGGTGGCGATGATGTTGGCGGCCAGCGCGCTGGCCACCGTCTGCTGCTTGGTGGCGCTGTTGGTGCCGGCGGCGGCGGTGATGGTGGTATTGGTCAGGCTGGTCTGGACCCCGCCGGCATCGGTCAGCGTCACGCCGGTGATGGTCATCGAGGTCGCCGTGGCCGAGGCGCCGATGGCGATGGTGCCGTAGGCGGCCACCGCGCCGGCCGGCGCCGAATAGCCGGGATAAATGAAGCTGCCGACCCGCTTGCCCTGGCACTGGGTCAACAGCCGGTCGCTGCACCAGCGCACCTTGACCGGCACCGGATAGCCGGCCGGCGCCATCGCCCCGACGGCGGTCGATTGGCACACCTTCATCGTGTCGTCGGTGCAGAACTGGCCGACGCCGATGGTGTAGTAGTAAGGCCCGGTGGTGACGGCGCTGGCGGTCTGGTAGGTCGCGTCCGGATAGGTATAGCTGGAGGTGTTGGCCCGGCAGGTGCCGCCGGCGCACCAGCGCAGGTCCGGAAAGCCGGTCACCAGGTTGAGGTTGGCGGTGACGGTGGCGCCGGCCAGGTCGCGCTTGCTGGCGCCGAAACCGTCGCCGCTGACCGAGGTCCAGTCGGTGGTGTTGGCGCGGTTTTGCTCGGGATAAAAGCTGCCGTCGGCCTTGATCGGCACCAGATAGCGTATCGCCGGGTTGTAGTATTGCTTGTTGAAATCCGGGCTCATGAACGGCGGGTGGCCGACCGCGCACACGGTCGTGCCGGCCTGCAAGGTGGCGCCGCTGCGGCACAGGCTGTCGTTGACGTAATCCGGGGTGTAGGTCTGCTCCATCGAGCCGGAATTATCGAACAGCAGCATCAGATTGGGCTTGACGGTGCCGGTGCCGGTAATATTGAGCAGCGGCACCTGGGCGATCTGGGTGGCGGCGGCGATGACGGCGGATGGCGCCAAGGCCATCATCACAGCCAGCGCCGCAGACTGCACTACGGCCAACAGCGACGCCGGCGACGGGAAGATGTGCTTGCTCATGTGCTTGTTCATTTGCTTGTTCATGATTACGGCCCCTTCAAGACCACGGCTTGCGTCACCACGTTGGCCCCGCGCGCGCCGGTGATGCGCGCCGTCACCACATAGTGGATCTGCGGCTGCAGCAGGAATTTCGGCCCGCCCAGCGCCAACGAGGTGCCGAACGGCTGCGGCGCCTGGCTGTTGGGCCGCGCCGACGTGGTCCGGCAGCGGTTGTTGTTGCCGTTGTACGGCCCGGGAAAGGTGCACATGCGGTGGATCACGTACTGCACCTGGTCGCCGGTGGCCGGATTGGCCGCCATGGTGACGGCGCCGAGCCAGAAGTTGGCGTTGCTCACGGTCCAGGTCGGCGTCAGGGTCGCCACATAACCTTGGGCGGGCTGGTTGACCAGCAAATCGGAACGGTTTACCACCGAGCGCAGATAGGCGAAGCCGGCGTGCAGGCCGGCGTCGGCCGACTTGCTCAATGCCGAGTCGTAGGCCAGGTTGGCGGCGGTCATCGTCGTCGACGTGCTCGACTTGAGCAGGTAGATGCTGCTCACCATCATCACCGTCAGCATGATCAGCATGACCGGCAACGCGATGCCGCGCTGGAGCCGGCGGCGGCGGAAAGGCGACGGCGATGGCGGTGGGAGCGGGATCATCATGGCCTCCATTGGGCGTTACGGATCGGCACGATCGTCTCGAACACGCGGTAGCGATAGCATTTCCAGTCGAGCGTGTCGCCGGCCACCGCCACGTTCACCTGCACCGGCGCGGCCGCCACCGTGGCCGGTGCATTGCCGGCGAACACGGTCGGCTGCACGGTGGTGGCGCCGCACTGGCCGGCGCTGTTGGGCTTTTCGGCGCTTTTGCTGCGCGCCACCACCGCCAGCCGCACCGAACCGATGCGCTGATAATCGCCGGCGCTGCCGACGACGCCGTCGTGGTCGGCGTCGATCATGGTCGAACTCCAGACGCCGATCCGCATGCCGCTGGCGGTCGACACCGGCACCGTGCTGTTGCCGGGCGTGTTGGGGTCGTACTCCGCCAGCGCGCGGTTGTCGAAGCCGTACTGCGCCTTGAGCGCCACCACGTTGTCGATCACCGACGCGCCCTGCTGCGCCGAGCCGGGCATGTCGGTCGAGCGCAGCAGCAGGATGCCGTTGTTGACCGACCAGGTGTGGAAATGCAGCCGCGCGGCGCTGCCCAGGTTGTAGACATAGCTGACGTTGAGCGGGTACGCGGAGGTCAAGCCGGCCTGCGGATTGAACGGGAAATCCGCGCCGCCGGCGACCTGCAACTGGTTGCCGTTGACGCCGATGCCGAAGCCGGACAACTGGAATACCGTGCATGGCCGCGCCCCGGGTGTGGCGGGCGCCACCACCAGCACGTCGCCGACATTGAAGTCGTAAGGATTGCGGCTATCGACGGTGAGCGTGCCCTCGCCGGGGACGTAATTGCTCACCAGCTTGGTCGAGCCGACGCCGGCCTGCGAGGTGCCGCTATAGAACGACACGACGTCGCTGCTGGCGCCGTTGGACTGGATCACCACGGGCGCCAGGGGCGTAATGGGGGCGCCGCCGCGCTGCGCCGCCGCCAGCTGGTAGCCGTTAGCGTCGGAGAACACGGTGTCGCAGCCGGCCAGCATCGTATCGTTCAAGCCCCAGCCGGCGTCGGCGGCGTCGCCGCTGAGGGAGAACAGCGCCAGCATGCCGTTTTGCATGGAGTCGGAACCGCCGACGGCGGCATCCTTGTTCTGTTCGCCGCTGACGACAAGCCGGGTGGCGAACACCAGCGCCAGCAGGCCGATCACCACGCTAACCATCAGCTCGACCAGCGAAAAACCGCGGCCGAGACGGCGCCGCACGGCCAGGACGGGAGCGAGATGGGCGCCCATCTCAGTTCGCAATATAGGAGGTGAGCAAATGCCGGTTCTGCTCGGTATTCGCCTTGCGCTGCCAGCGGATCGCGATATCGACCTGGGTCTGGAACACCTGGCGGGTCACGGTGACGGAGACGACGGCGCCGGGGATCGCCGCGCGCGTCTCGGCCACCCACGGCGCGATGGCCGGGCCCGGCGTGCCGTTCTCGGCCAGGGTATAAGCGGCAAGGTTGGCCGTATCGGCCGTCATCACGCCCAGCAGTTTCTCGCCGGCCACGGTGGCCTCGGCGCGCATGCCCGCGTCCGACAGCGCCGAATAGGCGCGCGCCTGCAGGCCGACCGTGCCCAGCAGGCCGATGCCCAGGATCACGATGGCCAGCATCGCCTCCAGCAACGCGATACCGGCCTGACGGCGGACGGGAATGGTTTTCATGGCGGACAGCTCCTGTTATCGGTGCTTGGCAAGGTCGGATTGCATTTGGTGGCCATACCGGCCAGGGTCACCACCAGCGCCACCGGCTGCACCTCGTCGGCGAAGGCCGTCGATGGATCGAGGCGCAGACTGCCGAGGCGATTGGCGATCTGCGGATCGACCCAGCCGAGCGGCGTGTAGTACACCTGGCTGCTGCCGGCGGGCTGCGTGGTCGGCAGCAGGATCTCGGCCGGCGGCAGCGCATCGGCCGCGCGGAACACGGATTTCCAGCCGGCGGCGCCTTCCGGGTCGCTGGCCGAGGGCGCATCGGTGGTCGACCACGCGCCCTGGGCATCGGTGCACCGGGCGTCCTGGCTGACGAAGCAGATATCGACCTGCCAATCCATCTGGCCGGTGTTGACGTTGGGCGTGAGCGAAATGCGGCTGAAGGCGTTGTGGGCGACGGCTTGGCGGCGTGCCAGGCTGAACCCGTCGGCGTAGAACTCGCTGGCGCCGCGCGCGCGGTTGGCCAGCAGCCAGCGGCTGGCGTTGGGAATGCCGACCGCCAGCATGATGCCGAAGATGGTGATGGTCACCAGCAGCTCGATCAGCGTCACGCCGCTTTGGCGACGCCGGCCGCGCCGGGGCGGCCGCGTCAATTGGTGCATGCGCCACCCTTGTGATCGACCCAGCATGAAGCGCTAATGCCCCAGCCGGCCGGACTGCCGGTGGTGGCATGGGTGCCGTTCTGGTCGATGGTGTAGACGAAGCCGGCCGTCTTGCCGGTGCCGGTCGCGGTCAGGGTATAGGTCGAGGCCGACTCGCCGCTGAGCGCGTAGGTGAAGTAAGCGGTATTGGCCGGGAAGGTATTGGCGGCGCCGAAGCCGACATAGGTGCGGTTGTTCGACCAAAACTGCTCGGCGGCCGGTTGGGCGCCGCCAAGCGCGGTGAAAGCCTCGCTCAAGCGGCCGCGCACCACGTAATCGCTGTAGGCGGGGATGGCCACGGCCAGCAGGATGCCGACGATGGCGACAGTGACCATGACCTCGATCAGCGTAAAACCCTTAGGTAGTCGTTTTTTCATGGCCGGCTCCAGGTATGTTATCTGCTAGAACCAGTCTACGCCCGCAAGCTTGCATTTCCCTGAGGAAATGCTGACAAACACCTGACAAACAACAACTCCGGGGTCAGGTCCACTTTTTCTACACGAGCCCGGCCGTTAACCGCGATTTGGGCGGCCTAGGGCAGAGCTTGTGTAGAATTGGTGGACCTGACCCCGGAGTTGCTGTTGGGGAAGCGGACCGTGAACAGGGCGCCGTGGCCGCCGGTGGCGTCGCCGATGCTCAGCGTGGCGCCGTGGACGATGGCGATGTCGCGCACGATGGCAAGGCCGAGGCCGCTGCCGTGGGTTTTGTCGTCGAGCCGGACATAGCGGCTGAAGACTTGCCCGCGCTTGGCCGCCGGGATGCCGGGGCCGCTGTCCTCGACCGTCAGCACACCGCCGCCCTCGTCCGCCCGGCACGCGACCGTCACCGTGCCGCCCGCCGGCGTGTAGCGGATGGCGTTGTCAATGACATTGTCGATCAGGTCGCGCAGCAGGAAACGGTCGCCGTTGATCTCCACCGGCCGCAAATCGAAGCCGATGTCGATCCCCTTGCCCGTGGCCTGGTCGACGAAGGATTGAATCGCGTCTTCGACCAGCTCGTTCAACGCCACCGCTTCGAGCCGGGTCTTTTCAAAATGGTTCGGTTCGGCGCGAGCCAGCGCCAGCAACTGGTTGGTTTGCCGGATCATGCGCTCGGTGGCCGACAGCATCAGCTTGACCGAGTGCGCCGTGTCCGGCTCGGCGTGGCGCGCGCCCAGCCATTCGAGCTGCGTCTTCAAGCCCGCCAGCGGCGTGCGCAGCTGATGCGCGACGTTGGCCAGGAAGTCCTGGCGCGCCTTGGCGCCCTCGCCCACCTTGTCCAGCAGGCCGTTGAAGGCCGACACCACCGGCTCCAGTTCGTACGGCACGTCGGCGATGGCGATCGGTGCGAGGTCATCACCGTCGCGCGCGTTGAGGCCGGCACGCAGGCGGTTCAGCGGCCGCAGTCCGTTGCTGACCGAGAACCAGATCAAGCCGATACATGCGAGCGCGATCAATACCTCCAACAGCACCAGCCCGCGCACCACGGCTTGCCGCATCTGCACGTGCTTGTTCGGTGCCTGGCCGAGCACGATTTTCCCTGCCGGGGACGCAACGACGGCGCCGTCCGTGGACGGAACCTGAGGCGTCGCCGGCTCGCCCCGGCTTTGGTCGAACGCGATCTGCGCCGGCAGCCATGCCAGCATGTAGGCCAACGCGCCGCCCGCCAGATTGATCAGCAGGATGGGTACGATCAGCGTTTTGAGCAGCCGCAGCCTGATGCTAGTCATCCGTGCCCCGCGCGGCAGCCAGCTCCAGCATGTAGCCGAAACCGCGGATGGTGCGGATCGAGACGCCGGCGTCAGCGATCTTCAAGCGCAGCCGCGAGATATAGACCTCCACCGCGTTCAAGGTCAAATCGTCGCCCCACGGCAGGATGGCTTCGATGATCTGCTGCTTGGACACCACCCGCGCGCCGTGCTGCAGCAGGTACTCGAGCACGGCCCATTCGCGCACCGACAGCTCGACGGTTTTGTCGCGCACCCGCGCCCGCTTGGCCGACAGATCGAGCGCCAGGTCGCCCAGCGCCAGCACGGTCGGCTTGGGCGCGTTGCGGCGCGCCAGCGCCTTTAGCCGCGCAACCAGCTCGGCGGTGGCGAAGGGCTTGACCAGGTAATCGTCGGCGCCCAGCTCCAGCCCGCGCACCCGGTCCTCGATGGCGTCGCGCGCCGTGAGCAACAGCACCGGCACCTGGCTGCCGCGCGCGCGCAGCCGGCGCACCACCTCGAAGCCGTCGACGCCCGGCAGGCCGATATCGAGCACGATCACCTCCGCCTGCGCGGCACGCTGCAGCAGCGCGTCGGCCTGGGCGCCGTCGGCCACCACTTCCACCACCATGCCGTGGCCGCCCAACACACGGCTCAGGCCGTCCGCAAGGACGGCGTCGTCTTCCACCACAAGTACATGCATGTTGTGCGCCCTCCGACTGGGATTTGTGGATTATGCACCGGCGATAAGTAGAAACATAGTCACTATGTAGGAGCAGGCCTACATCCAACCATGTTGCAAGCCTACATTTGTGCGTCTACTCCTCTTATGTTCGCAAACTAACATTCCCCATAAAGTGCTACCAGCACGTCAGATAACCCCGACGTGTTTTGTATAGCCAGAGATTAGTGAGGAAAATATGAACAACACCCAAGTCAACGCAACCGAGAAATCCACCGTATCCGGCACCATGGCGGTCGATTCGAAAGAGTTTAAGGTTGCGTCGCGGCCTGTTGTCAGCTACAGCGGCACCCAGCAAAACGAACTGCTGGCCGCGCTTCCACGTGACGTGCTCGAATCCTTGTTTGAACACCTGGAACTCGTCACCCTGCCCTTTGGCAAAGAACTGTTTGAATTCGGCGGCGCGATGGACTACGTTCATTTCCCCACTACCGCCATCGTGTCGCTGCTGTATGTGATGGAAGACGGCGCCACCACCGAGATCGCCGTGGTCGGCCACGAAGGCGTGGTCGGCGTGTCGCTGTTCGACGGCGAGCGCGCCATGTGCAGCGCCGTGGTGCAGGCTGCCGGTTACGGCTACCGCATGAAGGCCCAGCACCTGCGCGACGCCTTCAACCAGGGCGGCGCCCTGCCCGCGCTGCTGATGCGCTACAACACCGCGCTGTTCGCGCAGATGGCGCAAAACGCCGTCGGCGGCCGCCACAGCTCGATCGAGCAAAAGCTGTGCCGCTGGCTGCTGGACCGCCTGGACCGCTCGCCATCGAACGAACTGAAAGTTACGCAGGAAATGATTTCGATCATGCTGGGCGTGCGCCGCGAGAGCATCACCGCCGCCGCCGGCAAACTGCAGGAAGACGGCTTGATCACCTACCGCCGCGGCAACATCACCGTGCTTGATCGCTCAGGCTTGGAGGATTATGCGGGTGAGTGTTATAAGGTTGCGAAGACGGAGTATGACCGTCTGCTGATTGATGTAGCGCGCTGTTAAGCGCGTCGGCGCGGTTCAGTACGTCCGTGATGGCGGACGGCAGCGGCGGCAATGGCGCCGCCGTGACGGCCGTCGCGGTCATCATCGCATCCACCGTCTGCGGCTGCATGCGGCGCTCCTGTCCCGGCGCTGGCGCGGCATTGGTCGCCACGCCGCTACGGCCATCGCTCTTACGCAGCGGAATGGCCACTTCGATGCAAGTCCCCGTATCGTTGCGTCCCCGCCGTATCGTCATCGTCCCGCCCAGCAGCAAGGCGCGTTCGCGCATGCCCAGCAAACCGTGCGACATCGGCTTGACGATGTTGTTGGCGGCGATGCCGATGCCGTCATCGATAATGCGCAGCATCAGCGCTTCCTCATTGCGGTTCAAGGTCACCGTCACGCGGCTGGCCTTGGCGTACTTGCGGATATTGGTCAGCGATTCCTGCACGATGCGGAACAAGGCGATCGACAGGTCGCCCGAATCACGGCCCAGCGCCTCGATGTCGGCGGCGACGTCACAATCGCAGCGCACTTGCGACATGCGGCTGAACTCGTCGCAATAGCTTTCGATGGCCGCGCACAGGCCCAGATTGTCCAACAGGCTAGGCCGCAAGTTCTCGACGATGCGGCGCTTCATTTCGACCGCTTCCATCAGGGTGCCGCGCGCGCGCTTGAGCTGGGCGGCCATCTCGGGCTGATTCTTTTGCAACTGCTGCGTGACGGCCGCGATGTCCATGCTGATCGAGGTCAGGAAGGCGCCCATCTCGTCGTGCAGCTCGCGCGATAGCCGCACCTTCTCCTCCTCGCTGATACTGATCAGGTGGCGCGACAGCACCGATAGCTGCTCGGTGCGCTGTTCGACCTGCGTTTCCAGGGTTTCATTGGCAGCCTGCAGCGCGTGCTCGACCTGGGCCCGGTTGGCGAAGCTGCGCCGCACCAGCTGGTAGAACATGATCAACACCACGATGGCGACGGCGTTGATGCTCATGCCGAGCAACACCGCCTTTTGATATTCCTGATAGAACATGGCGCTGCGCGTGGCCATGGTCTCGTTCTGCTCCTGCTCCATGATGACGACCTGCAGGCGGATCTCGTCCATGCTGCCGCGGCCGTCGCTCAGTTTGGCGATTTTAACGATCTCGTCCAGCCCGCCCTCGCGGTAGACGTCGATCGCCTGGCTGACGGTGGTCAGCCGGCGGCGCACCAGGGTTTGCAGCTGGGTCAGATTCTTGAGCTGGGTCGGATTGTCGGCCAGCAGCTTTTGCAATTCCTTGAATTCGTGTTCACTGTCGACCAGGGCGGTGCGCGTCGGACCGAGATAGGCGTCGCTGCCGGACAGGAAATAGCCGCGCATGCTGCTTTCGGCATCGAGCACCAGCACGTTGAGATATTGCAGGCGGTCGGCCACGCGCGCGCTCTGGCCCAGCAGCACTTGCGCGCCGCGCAGGGCCTGCAAATTGTAAAACAGGCTGAAGCCGTTCACGATCAGCAACAACGCACAGGTCACGCACAAGACGGTCTTGTACAGCGGCAGGCGGTGATGCGGCGCTGTTTCGGCGGTGAAATACATCCACTTCCTTCGCGGGGGAGAGTTAAGTCCAGCCGGCAACACGCCAGGCTGGCTCATTATAGTCCGTTAGGGAAATAGATGCAGCAGCGGCGCACCGCAAGAGTGCGCAACTGTATCCATTAAGCAATTGGTCTCAGGACGAGACCGGCTTGCAAAATTTCAGTCCAGCAAGTTATTTTTCATTGCGTAATATGTTAAATCGCTGTTCGACTGCATCCCCATCTTTTCCATGATGCGGGTGCGGTAGGTGCTGACGGTTTTGATGCTTAACGACAGCGCCACGCCGATATCGGACACCGTTGCTCCGCGCGCCAGCCGCAGAAAGACCTGGAACTCGCGGTCGGACAACTCGGTGTGCAGCGCCGTGTTCGGATCGCGGTCGAAGCTTTGCGCCAGCAGTTCGCCGACGGTCGAGCTGACGTAACGGCGGCCCTGGTACACGGTACGCACGGCGGTGATCAGCTCGTCGGCCTCGCACTCTTTGTTCAGATAGCCGTTGGCGCCCATCTTGAACAGGTTCAGCGCGTACTGCTGGGCCGGATAGCCCGACAAAATCAGCACCGGCAGATCAGGCTGCCCTTGGCGTATGGTGCGCAAGGTATCGATGCCGCTCTGGTCGGGCATGGCGATATCGAGCAGCAACACGTCGCAAATCTCACGGCGAGCGATATCGAGCGCTTCACGCCCCGTACCGGCTTCCGCGACCACGTCGAAATCGTCCGACGCCGAAAAAATCTGTTTAAATCCTGCTCTTACTATCTGATGGTCGTCACAAATGGCAACGCGTATCATTGTTTCCCCTCGTCTTGTCCGGCCCGCGCCCCTCGGGCACGCCGGACTTCACGCCACCGTGTATATCAGCGTCGCTGATAATTGAATAATATTGAAAGTATATCAGGAATTAGCTTCTTGCCACGCCCTGCGCAGTGGTGTGCGCGCTAGTCTTGCTGGAGCAGACTCAGGATGGAAAGCAGTTCGCTGCGTATCATTTCGCGGTCCAACGGCGGGGGCACGTCCCGCGCCTCTTCGCCGAAACCGCCATCATACTCCGCCGCCGCGCCATCGACAGCACGGCTGTCGAGTTTATTGCGTGCCCCGCTGATGGTGAAGCCTTGCTCGTACAACAGCTCGCGGATGCGGCGTATCAGCAGCACTTCGTGATGCTGGTAATAGCGCCGGTTGCCGCGCCGTTTGACGGGCTTGAGCTGGGTGAATTCCTGCTCCCAGTAGCGCAGCACATGCGGTTTGACGCCGCACAGCTCACTGACTTCACCGATGGTGAAGTAGCGCTTGGCCGGTATTGGTGGCAGGACGACCAGTTCGGACTTGGCGAGACGATCGTTCATCACTCGCTCCTACTCAGGCGGCACGCGCCATCGGGTTGGTCTCTTCGACCATGCCCTTGAGTTTTTGGCTCGCATGGAAGGTCACCACGCGGCGCGCGGTGATCGGGATTTCCTCGCCGGTCTTGGGGTTGCGGCCCGGACGCTGCGGCTTGTCGCGCAGCTGGAAGTTGCCGAACCCGGACAGCTTGACGGCTTCGCCACGCTCGAGCGCGTTGCGGATCTCGTCGAAGAAGGTTTCCACCATGTCCTTGGCTTCGCGCTTGTTCAGACCGACCTGTTCGAACAGCAGTTCGGCCAGCTCCGCCTTGGTCAGCGTGGGCAAATCTTTTTCCGCATCCTGGCGTACCTTGGCGACCTGCATGGCGCGATGCAAATCGGCAGCCAATGCGGATTGGAGTACGGCGGAATCAACGTCGTTGTTATTAATTTTCCTGCCCTGCCTTATCAAAGAACGAATGAGTCCGGCCTTTGCCGGACTCCCGAATGATCAAAAAAAGAAAACGGAACGGACTTTATCGGCCATCAAGACCGTAAGCGCGCGCCGTGTTTTTGCTTCGCCGCATCGCCTACCGCGGCCATGACGGCCTCGACAACATCGTCCTGCAGCGTGTTTTGAGTATCTTGCAAGCTAAAGCGGAAAGCAAGCGATTTCTCGTCCTGTTCCAAACCTTTGCCACGATATTCATCAAACAAAACAATGGCTTGCACGATTTTTCCTTGCGGACTTGCTTGCACGGCAGCATTAAACGCGTCCACCAAATCCTGCGCCGGGACGTCTTGCTTGACCACGACCGCGAGATCGCGCGTGGCGCCGGGGAACTTGGAGATCTCTGCGTATTCTGGCACGGATCGTTGCTGCAAAGCAACCGCATCGACCTCGAACACGACCGGCGCCTGCGGCAGCTCGTACTTCTGCATCCAGCGCGGATGCAGCTCGCCGATGAAGCCGATCACCTTACCGTCCAGCAGCACCTGCGCCGAGCGGCCAGGATGCAGCGCCGGATGTTCGGCCTTGACGAAGCGCAGCGACAACGGCGCGAACAGGTGTTCAAGGTCCGCCTTCAGGTCGAAGAAATCGACCGCGCGGCTGTCCTGGCCCCACTGCTCGTCCGCCACGGTGCCATAGGCGATCGCGGCGACCCGTTTCGGCTGGTTGTAGCCGGCCACCGTCAGCGGACCGTCCGGCACGCTGTCGTCGCGCTGGTAGATCGCGCCGACTTCGAACACGCGCACGCGGTTGGTTTTGCGGTTCAGGTTGTAGCGCACGTTGGCGACCAGGCTGCCGACCAGCGTCGAGCGCATCACGCTCATCTGGCTGGCGATCGGGTTTTGCAGCTTGATCGGGTTCGTGTTGCCGCCGAAGTCCTGCTCCCATGCCGCTTCCACAAAGCTCATGTTGACCACTTCCTGGAAGCCCAGGTCGGCCAGCTGGTGGCGCACGGCGAACAGCGAACGGGTGTTTTCCGGCGCGATGATCATCGTGTTGGCGGCCACCGGGGCCACGGTCGGGATGTTCTCGAAGCCGTAGACGCGCGCCACTTCCTCGATCAGGTCTTCCTCGATTTCGATGTCGAAGCGGTAGCTTGGCGAAGTGACCGAAAATACGCCGTCTTCCAAGGTGAACGGCAGCGCCAGGCGGGTGAAGATGTCGGCCACGACCTTGTCGTCCAGCGCGACGCCGATGACTTTCTGCGCGCGGGCGGTGCGCATTTTTACCGGCTGGCGTTGCGGAATGTTGACGATCTGGTCGTCGACCGGACCGACTTTGGTCGCCGCCGTGCCGCAGATTTCGATCAGCAGCGAGGTGATGCGTTCGATGTGCTCGACCGTGGTCGCGTAGTCGACACCGCGCTCGAAGCGGTGCGCCGCGTCGGTCGAGAAGTTGTATTTGCGGGCGCGGCCCTGAATGGCGTTCGGCCACCAGAACGCCGCTTCCAGGTAAATCGACTCGGTCTCCAGCGACACGGCGGTGGCGTCGCCGCCCATGATGCCGGCCAGCGATTCGATTTCCTTGTCGTCGGCGATCACGCCGACCCACTCGTCGATGTTGACGGTGTTGCCGTTCAACAGCTTCAAGGTTTCGCCGGCCTTGCCCCAGCGGACGTCGAGGCCGCCGTGGATCTTGGCCAGGTCGAACACGTGGGTCGGACGGCCCAATTCCAGCATGACGTAATTGGAGATGTCCACCAGTGCCGACACCGAGCGCTGGCCGCTGCGCTCGAGGCGCTGCTTCATCCAGTCCGGGGTGGCGGCCTTGGCGTTCAGGTTGCGGATCACGCGGCCGGAGAAACGGCCGCACAGGTCCGGCGCCGAGATTTTGACCGGCAGCACTTCGTCGCTGTTGACGGCGGCGTTGCGGAACTGCGGCGCGTGCAGCGCGACGCCGGTCAGCGCCGACACCTCACGCGCCACGCCCAGCACCGACAGGCAGTCCGCCTTGTTCGGGGTCAGCTTGATGGTGAACTTGAGGTCGTTGAGCGCGTAGTAGTCGCGGAAATTCTTGCCGACCGGCGCGTCGTCCGGCAGCTCCAGCAGGCCGCTGCCCTCTTCCGACAATTTCAGCTCCTTGGCCGAGCACAGCATGCCCTGCGACTCGACGCCGCGCAGCTGGCCGACCTTGATCTCGAACGGCTTGCCGTCGGCGCCCGGTGGCAGCACGGCGCCGGCCATGGCGCACACGACCTTCAGGCCCGGACGCACGTTCGGCGCGCCGCAGACGATATTGAGCAAGGTGCCGGTGCCAACATCGACCTGGCAAACATTGAGGCGGTCCGCGTTCGGATGCTTGGCCATGTCGCGCACCAGACCGACCACGACGTTGGAGAACGGCGGCGCGACCGGTTCGACTTCTTCCACTTCCAGGCCGGACATTGTCAGCAGGTGGGCCAGTTCGTCCGAAGTCATCTTCGGATCGACCATGGTGCGGAGCCAGTTTTCGGAGAATTGCATAATCAAGCCTTCAAAGAGTGTCCAGCGGGAGCGCAATGCCTTAAAGGCCGCGCTCGACCGCGTGTGTGTACTGAACCGTTAGTTGAACTGCTTCAGGAAGCGCAGGTCGCCTTCGTAGAACAGGCGCAGGTCGCTGACGCCGTAGCGCAGCATCGTCAGGCGCTCGAGGCCGGAGCCGAACGCGAAGCCGATGTACTTTTCCGGGTCCAGGCCGAAGTTGCGCACCACGGACGGATGCACCTGGCCCGAGCCGGAAATCTCCAGCCAGCGGCCCTTCAGAGGCCCGGAGCCGAAGGCGATATCGATCTCGGCCGACGGTTCGGTGAACGGGAAATACGACGGACGGAAACGCACCTGCAAGTCGTCGGTCTCGAAGAAGGCCTTGACGAAGTTCAGATACACGCCCTTGAGGTCGGCAAAGCTGATGTTCTCGGCGATCCACAGGCCCTCGACCTGGTGGAACATCGGCGAGTGCGTGGCGTCGCTGTCGACGCGGTAGGTGCGGCCCGGCGCGATCACCTTGATCGGCGGCGTGTGGCTGCGGGCGTAGCGCACCTGCATCGGGCTGGTGTGCGTGCGCAGCAGCAACGGCTTGCCTTCGCTGTCGTTGCCTTCGATATAGAAAGTGTCCTGCATCGAACGGGCCGGATGGTTTTCCGGGCTGTTCAAGGCGGTAAAGTTGGTCCAGTCGTTTTCGATCTCGGGGCCGTCGGCCACGTCGAAACCGATCGAGCGGAAGATTTCCTCCACACGCTCCCAGGTGCGCATGACCGGATGCAAACCGCCGCCGGCGCGTCCGCGGCCAGGCAGCGAGACATCGATAGCCTCGGCGTTCAAACGGGTTTGCATCTGGGCGTCGGCCAGCGCGTCGCGCCGGGCCGTCAAGGCCGCTTCAATTTGACCCTTGGCCGCGTTGATCAGGGCGCCCTGCGCCTTGCGTGCCTCGGGGTCGAGCTTGCCCAGACCCTTCATCAATTCGGTGATCTGGCCGGTCTTGCCCAGATATTTGGCTTTGGCATTTTCCAGCGCGGCGGCGTCATCTTGCGCGACCGTGAAATCCTGCACTGCTGAGGCGACGAGTTGTTCCAGGGAGTCCATGCGTTTTTCTTATCCTCAATCAAAAACGGGGCAGAGGTCTAGACCTTTGCCCCGTTCCCACCACCGGCCCGGTAAGGGGCCAGCGATCAACAATCAATGCTTACGCAGCGATTTTTGCTTTCACAGCGTTGACAATCGCGGCGAAGGCCGGCTTGTCCATCACTGCCATATCGGCCAGAACCTTACGGTCCAGTTCGATCGAAGCTTTTTTCAGACCGTTCATGAAGACGCTGTACGTCACGCCATGCTCACGGGAAGCGGCGTTGATACGAGCGATCCACAGGCGGCGGAAGACGCGCTTCTTGTTACGACGGTCGCGGTAGGCGTATTGGCCAGCGCGCATAACTGCTTGCTTGGCAACACGGTAAACCTTGCTGCGACGACCACGGTAACCTTTGGCCAGGTTTAAGACTTTTTTATGACGGGCACGAGCTGTAACCCCACGTTTTACTCTAGGCATAGTAACTCCTTAAATTGAGTGTGAGATTAAGCGGATGGCATCATGCGCAGGACGGATTTCACGTCCGAGGCATCGACGTTCGTGATACCGCGCAATTGGCGCTTCGACTTGGTGGTTTTCTTGGTCAGAATGTGGCGTTTGAACGCGTGACCACTCTTAACAGTACCACCTGGACGCACGCGAAAACGTTTCTTCGCGGAGCTTTTGGTTTTCATTTTTGGCATAGCAATCTACCCTCAGGGTAGCTCCATATCAAACAGGATTGCAGGTGGTGACACGACGTCACACTTAGATGCCTGCTTTCACTTGTTTTTGCAGCAGATGCGAGTCCACTACATTTACAACAGCCGGCAATTATAGACCATCTGCTGCGTTTGCGCACCAAATAAAAAGGGCGCCCGTTGGCGCCCCTTTTTCACCCATAGACCGATGGGGTCGTACCCCACTGGGTACGACCCCGCGACCGATCGCACTGCGGGTCTAGGTGTTACTTTTTCTTCTTAGGAGACAGCACCATGATCATCTGGCGGCCTTCCATTTTCGGGAACTGCTCGACCTGGCCGTACGGCTCCAGATCGGCTTTCAAACGTTCCAGCATGCGGAAGCCAATATCCTGGTGCGCCATCTCACGACCGCGGAAACGCAGCGTGATCTTGGTTTTGTCGCCTTCATCAAGGAACTTGATGAGGTTACGCAGCTTGATATTGTAGTCACCGTCATCGGTACCCGGACGGAATTTGACTTCCTTCACGGCGATGATCTTCTGTTTCAATTTAGCTTCGTGAGCCTTCTTTTGCTCCGAATACTTGAATTTGCCGTAGTCCATCAAACGGCAAACCGGCGGTACCGCCGTTGGCGCGATCTCGACCAGGTCGACATTGGCCTCTTCCGCCAGGCGGAAGGCTTCGGCCAAAGTGACGATCCCGAGCGGCTCGTTCTCGACCCCACTTAAACGCATTTCAGGGGCAGTGATTTCGCCGTTGATGCGATGCGACTTGTCAGTAGCTATGGTGATTCCTTTTAAAATCTAATGGTAAGGCCAGTGCGATCAGGCTTTATTGGCGACGTCTTGCTGGAGTCGCTCGATCAGGGCATCGACGGACATGACGCCCAGATCGACATTGCCCCGTGCCCGCACGGCCACGGTGTTGGCATCCCGCTCTTTATCGCCGATTACAAGGATGTAAGGCAGTTTTTGGACGGAATGTTCACGTATTTTATAGGTTATTTTCTCGTTGCGCAAATCGCTCTGCACGCGGAACCCGCTCCGCCGCAGCTTTTCCGTGACCTGGTTCACATAATCGGCCTGCGCGTCGGAGATGTTGAGCACCGAAACTTGCACTGGCGCAAGCCAGGTCGGCAACGCGCCGGCGTAGTTCTCGATCAGGATGCCGATGAAGCGCTCCATCGAACCGACGATCGCACGGTGCAGCATGACCGGCACCTGACGGGTGTTGTCAGCCGCGACATATTCCGCGCCCAGACGCTCCGGCATGAAGAAGTCGACCTGCATCGTGCCGACCTGCCATGGGCGGCCCAGCGAATCCTTCAGGTGGTACTCGATCTTCGGACCGTAGAACGCGCCCTCGCCCGGCAACTCGGTCCAGGTCACGCCGCAGGCGCGCAGGCCGGAGCGCAGCGCGTCCTCGGCCTCGTCCCAGACTTCGTCGGTGCCGATGCGGTTGTCCGGACGCAGCGCCAGCTTGACGTCGATGTTGTGGAAATCGAAGTCCTTGTAGACTTCCATCGCCTGCGTGTGGAACGACACCACTTCCGGCTCGATCTGCTCTTCGGTGCAGAAGATGTGGCCGTCATCCTGGGTGAAACCGCGCACCCGCATGATGCCGTGCAGCGCGCCGGATGGCTCGTTGCGGTGGCACTGGCCGAACTCGCCGTAGCGCAGCGGCAGGTCGCGGTAGCTGCGCATATTGCTGTTGAAGATCTGCACGTGGCCCGGGCAGTTCATCGGCTTGAGCGCGTAGGAACGGTTTTCCGATTCCGTCACGAACATGTTTTCGCGATAGTTATCCCAGTGGCCGGTCTTGCCCCACAGGCTGGAATCCAGGATCTGCGGCGCCTTCACTTCCTGGTAGCCGTTGACCTGGTACTTGTTGCGCATGTATTGCTCAACTTGCTGCCAGATGGTCCAGCCCTTCGGATGCCAGAACACCAGGCCCGGCGCCTCGTCCTGGAAGTGGAAGAAGTCCAGCTGCTTGCCCAGTTTGCGGTGGTCGCGCTTTTCCGCCTCTTCCAGCTGGAACAGGTACTGCTCTTGATCTTCCTTCTTGGTCCAGGCGGTGCCGTAGACACGCTGCAGCATTTCATTCTTGCTGTCGCCGCGCCAGTAGGCGCCGGCCAGCTTCATCAGCTTGAACACCTTGATCTTGCCGGTCGACGGCACGTGCGGCCCACGGCACAAGTCGGTGAACTTGCCTTCGGAGTACAGCGACACGTCCTGGTCGGCAGGAATAGACGAAATGATCTCGGCTTTGTAGTCTTCGCCAATCGACTTGAAGTAGGCGACGGCTTCGTCACGCGGCAACACCTTGCGGGTGACCGGCTCGTCCTTCTTGGCCAGCTCGGTCATTTTCTTTTCGATCGCGACCAGATCGTCCGGGGTGAACGGACGCTTGTACGAGAAGTCGTAGTAAAAGCCGTTTTCGATCACCGGGCCGATGGTCACTTGCGCGTCAGGGAACAATTCCTTGACGGCGTAGGCCAGCAAGTGGGCGGTCGAGTGACGGATCACGTCGAGACCTTCCGGATCCTTGTCGGTGATGATGGCCAGATCGGAATCTTTTTCGATCAGGAAAGAGGTATCCACCACTTTGCCATCGACCTTGCCGGCCAGCGCGGCTTTGCCCAGGCTGGTGGCAATGCTGGTCGCCACTTGAGCCACGGTGACTGGGCCGTCGAATTCACGGGCAGAACCATCTGGAAGGCGGACTGAAAGCATAGTGATCTCCTGTTGGCGCAAGGCCGGTGTAGTTACAGCGGAATGTGATAATAAAAAACGCGGACGAAAAAAAACGCGGGCTAGCCGCGTTTTCTCTTTTTTGAGCAAAAGAATCCCGATCGACTAGCGTCACTCCCAAAGCTTGGTAGTAGTTCGCGGTGTCATAACCGGATTGCCTTTCTCGCTCTTACATATGTTCTGGTGGGCGGTGCAGAATTCGAATCTGCGACCCCTTGGATGTCGACCAAGTATTCTAACCAGCTGAACTAACCGCCCGAGGTACTTCTTAACTTTGCTACTGTGCTGCCATTTTACCGCTTTTTACTACTCTTTACTGCTCATTTACAACCGTACTACGTAATCTGGTGGGCGGTGCAGAATTCGAATCTGCGACCCCTTGGATGTCGACCAAGTATTCTAACCAGCTGAACTAACCGCCCGAAGACCAGCATTATAGAGAGCGATTCGGAGAAAAACAAGGGTATTCATAGGAAACATTTACAAAACGCACTATGACAGCGCAAGACGCGCAAGGCGGCATCCTTTAAACTGTGGTTTATTCTCATCACCGACAGACCTCATGCAAGCTGAAACCCGCATCAACGCTAGCGCCGAGGCTCCGCCCTCGCCTTCCGCCCATCTGCACGAACACCGCGACGGCGACGCCAAGCACGCGCACTTCACGTTGCAGCGCAGCCAATCGGTGCTGGCGTGGTCGCTGGCGTTGACCCTGGGCTTTGCCGTGGTCGAGGTGATTACCGGCTTCATGTCCAATTCGCTGGCGCTGATTTCCGACGCCGGCCACATGGTCACCGACGCCGCCGCACTGGGACTGGCGTTGCTGGCGCAGTTGATCGCCAAGCGGCCGCCGTCGGCGCGCCACTCGTTCGGCTTCGGCCGCGCCGAGGCGCTGGCAGCGTTCGTCAACAGCCTGGTGCTGCTGGTGCTGGTCGCGTGGATCGTGTTCGAAGCCGCGCAACGCTTCTCGCATCCCGAGCAGGTGCATGGCGCGACGGTGTTCATCGTCGCCGGCATCGGCCTCGTCATTAATATCGTGCTCGCCTATATGTTGTCGCGCGGCGACAGCAACATGAACACGCGCGCGGCGCTGGTCAACGTCATGGGCGACTTGCTGGGATCGGTCGCGGCGCTGGTAGCCGGCGCCGTCATCTATTACACCGGCTGGATGATGATCGACCCGCTGCTGTCGATCTTTGTCGCGCTGCTGATTTTAAAGTCGACCGTCAGTGTGCTGCGCGAGTCCTACCACTTCCTGATGGGCGGCGTGCCCGAGCCGATCGACTATCTGAAGGTGGGCGCCGACCTGGAACAGATCGCCGGCGTCTGCTCGGTGCACGACCTGCACGTGTGGGACATGTCGCCGGGCGAGCCGGCGCTCATCGGCCACGTCGAGATCGTCGACCTCGGGCGCTGGCCCGAAATCCTGCACGCGATCAAGGCCATGCTGCTCGACAAGCACGGCATCGACCACATCACCTTGCAGGCCGAAGTCGCGCCGCAGGCATCCCTTTAACAACAGTCCTGGAACACCATGCACAATTTCGAAAAACGCCGCGACCGCTACAACCTGTTCGCGGCGTTTGAAAAGCCGCTCGTCAACGTCAGCTTTGAGATGGCCCTGCCCGACTTCCGGCCTTACTGCAAGGAGCACAAGCTGCCGCCGTTCCACTTCTTCCTGTATTGCATACTGAATTCGATCAAGGAGATCGACAACTTCATGTACCGCATCCACGACGGCGAAGTGATCAGGATCGAGGAGTTCTGGGCGTCGTACACCGTGCTCAACAAGGACAAGAATCTCAACTTCGCCTGTTTCGCCATGTCGACAGACTTGCGGGAATTCGTCGCCCGCAGCCTGGAAGCGAAAGCGATCGCCGAGGCCAGCAGCGAGATGATCAACTCGGCCAAGGAACAATCGGAGCGCGACCAAAAGAACAACGTCCACATCACCTGCATGCCGTGGTTCAAGCTCACCTCGATCGAGCACCCGATCTACCGGCACGGCGGCTATGACATTCCCTCGCTGGCCTGGGGCAAGTTCGGTGACGCCGCCAACGGCATGATGACCGTGCCGTTCTCGGTGCAGGCGCACCACGGCTTTGTCGACGGCTACCACATTCACTTGCTGGCCGAAACCATCGCCGCGCGCGTGGCGGGGATCATCGAAGCATGATCGCCGGGATATCTAAAAGAGAAATGATGCGCCGTGGCCTGCTCGCGGCAACGCTCGCCATGGCCTTGGGTGCATCGCTGCCGGTGGTGGCCGCCGAAGCGCAGCGGGAGTCGCTGACGGTCGTCGACGACGCGTGGAACACACTGCGTCAGCAAGCGCGCGTCGAACAATTGGGCCAGCTCATGGCGGAGGACTTCGTGCTGGTGAACGCGAATGGCGCGGTTCAGCGAAAGCTCGACTATCTGATGTACCTGGCCGCGCGACCTAGCCTCAGCAACGCCATCCTCAACGAGGAATCAAGCACGCGGTTCTACGGCGACATGGCGATCATCAACAACGTCAGCACGCAATCGGGGACGCGCGACGGCGCCCCGTGGACGGAACGCCAGCGCATCACCCGCGTCTGGCAATGGT
Source organism: Duganella sp. AC237 (assembly GCF_979254035.1). Taxonomy (NCBI): domain Bacteria; kingdom Pseudomonadati; phylum Pseudomonadota; class Betaproteobacteria; order Burkholderiales; family Oxalobacteraceae; genus Duganella; species Duganella sp. AC237. Next base: position 4,221,217 of record NZ_CEEDEW010000003.1, read on the forward strand.
CTGGCGACACTTGGCTGCTGGTATCGTCGCACGCCTCGCGCATTCCCCAAAGCTAACTCCGGGGTCAGGTCCAACATTTCTACACGAGCTGGACGCTACAAGGTAAAAATGTGTCATCACGCGCCATTTTAGGGTGCCCCGACGCCCACGTTGGCGCCAATGGATCAGGCCGTGTAGAAATGGTGGACCTGACCCCGGAGTTGCTTTTAGGCGCGGCGGGCTTCCTGCACGCCGGTGACCTCGGCGATGGCGTTGAGCGCTTTTTGCAGTTGCGCCGTGGCGCCGATTTCGGCCGTGAACGTCATGCGCGCGTAGCCTTTGGCGCTTTGCGTGTTGACGCCGACGACGTTGATCTTTTCACGCGAGAAGATCTCCGAGATATCCCGCAGCAGCCCTTGGCGGTCGCCCGCCAGGATGAAGATGTCGACCGGATAAACCGTGTCCGAGACGGCACGCCCCCATTCGGTGACGATCACCCGCTCCGGCGCCTTGGCCCGCATTTCGGCGAAGTTCTTGCACGTGGCGCGGTGAATCGAGACGCCTTTGCCGCGCGTGACGAAGCCGACGATGCCGTCCGGCGGCGCCGGCTTGCAGCACTTGGCCAGCTGCGTCATCAAGCCGTCGGTGCCGACCACCAGCACGCCCGACTTGGCACCCTGGTCCACGCTCGACGCCTTGCTCTTGCCGAGGACCACCGCGTCTTCCTGCTCGACCGGCTCGCCCGTGTCGTGCAGCGCGTGCTCGACATGGCGCAGGCTGAATTCATCCTTACCCACCGACAGGAACAGGTCGTCGACCTTGGCGAAGCCCAGCTTGTTGGCCAGCGCTTCCAGGTTGACCGCCGTCTTGCCTTCCCGCTGCAATGATTTTTCCACCATCGCGCGCCCGTGCGACAAGGTTTCCTGCATGTCGATGGCGTGGAACCAGGCACGGATCTTCGAACGCGTGCGTGTGGCAACCGTGTATTCGTCGCTGAGCCAGTCGCGCGACGGACCGGCCGTGCCGGGCGCGCCCTTGGCGGTGATGATTTCGCAGGTCTGGCCGTTTTTCAGCGGCGTGTTCAGCGGCACCATGACGCCGTCGACGCGCGCGCCGCGGCAACGGTGGCCCACGTCGCTGTGCAGGTGATAGGCGAAATCGACCGGCGTGGCGCCGACCGGCAACTCCAGCACCCGCGCCTGCGGCGTGAGCACGAAAATGCGGTCGTCCAGCGCCGCCGACTTGAGCTTCTCCACCCATTCGCGCTGCTGCTCCTCCTGCCCGACGACGGCGTCGGCGACGTCGGTTTTCCACGCCAGCAGCTGGCGCAGCCAGGCGATCTTTTCGTCGTACTTTTGCCCGGCGAAATTGGAGCCGCCCTCCTCCTTGTAGCGCCAGTGCGCGGCCACGCCGTACTCGGCGAAGCTGTGCATCTCTTGCGTGCGGATCTGCACTTCCAGCGGCCGGCCGTCCTCGGCCGTCACCACCGTGTGCAGCGACTGGTAGCCGTTGGGCTTCGGACGAGAAATGTAATCGTCGAATTCCTTGGGGATCGGCGTCCAGATGTTGTGCACCACGCCCAGCACCGTGTAGCAGGTCTTGACGTCGGCGACGATGACGCGGAAGGCGCGCACGTCGTACAGGTCGGTGAAGTCGAGCTCCTTGCCCTTCATCTTGCTCCAGATGGAGTAGATGTGCTTGGGTCGGCCGAACACCTCGGCCTGGATGCCGGCGGCCGCCATTTCAGATTGCAGCCGCGCGATGGCGTTGGTGACGAAGCCTTCGCGCATCATGCGCTTTTCTTCGAGCATCTTGGCGATGCGCTTGTACGCCTCCGGCTCGATGAAGCGGAACGACAAATCCTCCAGCTCCCACTTCAGCTGCCAGATCCCCAGCCGGTTGGCCAGCGGCGCGTACAGGTCCAGGGTCTCGCGGCCGTAGGCGCACGTCATGTCGTTGAACAGCTTGATGTCGGCGAAGTAGCGCAAGGTCGTCACGCACGAGGCGAGGCGCACCAGCACCACGCGCATGTCGGAGGCCATCGCCAGCAACATCTTGCGCAAGGTTTCAACCTGCGCCACCGCCAACTGCGCGGCGTTGCGCCCGCGTCCCACCGCCACCGGCGCCACGCCGCCGTGTCCACCGGGCGCCTGCGTCAATTCGCGCAGGCGTATCAGCTGGCGCACGCCGGCCACGAGGTCACCGACCTCCTGGCCGAAACGCGGTTCGATCACCGCCGCCTGCGTGGTGTCGAGCAAGGTCAGCTCGAACATCAGGCCGGCGATGCGGGTCTCGACGTCGGTGCGCATGAACGACAGGGTGCCGGCCACGCCGATGGAGAAGTCCAGCGCCGACTGGCCGCTGGTGCTGACCAGGTCGCCGTACGCGGCACTGGCGAAGTCGAGCGCCGACAGCATGCGCGCGCTGTCGTCAGGCGTGAGCCCCTGCACCAGTTGTTCCGACGTGGCGCTGGTGAGCGCGGTGATTGAAACCATGATGTTCCTAACGCTGCGCGGCGACGATGACGATCTCGACCAGGACTTCCGGATTGGCCAGTTTGGCTTCGACCGTGGCGCGCGGCGGCGTGTGGCCGCTCGGCACCCAGGCGTCGTACTCTTCGTTCATGCCCTCGAAATCGACCATGTCGGCGATGTAGATCTGGCAGCTGAGGATGCAGGTTTTGTCGCTGCCCGATTCGGCCAGCAGGCGGTCGACGTGACCGAGGACTTCACGGGTTTGACCCTTGATATCGAGACTGGTTTCTTCGGCGATCTGGCCCGCCAGATAGACGGTGCCATTGTGAATTGCCACTTCGGACAATCGTTTGCCTACGTGCAGTCGTTTGATTTCCATACTTTTTCTTCTTTACTTAATTTGAGGCTTGATGTCATACGCCGGGCTCATCAGCCCAGCAGGAATTTCCGGGCGATCGCAATCTGATCGTCGTGGGTGAAGGTCGGCGCGTGGCCGACGTTCGGGATTTCCACCAGGGTGGCTTTCGGACCGCGCTGCGCCATCATGGCCGCCGTCTCGCGCGTCAGCAGATCGGAATCGGCGCCGCGCACCAGCAGGGTCGGGCAAGTGATGGCGTCGTAGGCGGCCCACAGCATCGCCTCGTCGGCGCCGGCCGACTCCGGTGTGGCCGAGCGGAACGGCAGCGACAGCCCCATATCGTAATGGCGCACCCACTTGCCGTCCTTGTCCTGGCGCAGCACATCGGTGGCCAGTTTATGCCATTCCTGCTCGGTGTGCTCGCCGAACGACGCCGAGACGTCGCGCACGAACTTGGCGCCATCCTCGAACGTGTCGAAGCGCAGGTCCTGGCCGATGTAGTCGCCGATGCGCTGCAGCGCCGCCGGCGCCAGCACCGGGCCGATGTCGTTGAGCACCAGCTTGCGGACCGGGTTCTCCGGCAGCGAGGCCAGGCCCAGGCCGATCAGCCCGCCCATCGAGGTGCCGAACCAATCGATCTTTTGCGCCGGACCCTGGTCCAACACACGTGCCAGCAACGTCACCATGTCGCTGACATATTGGGGAATGCGGTACAGCTGCGGATTCCTGAGCCAGTCGGAGCGGCCCCGGCCGACAACGTCCGGGCAGATCACACGGTAGTCGGACGCCAGCGCGCGCGCCATGTTGTCGAAATCGTCGGAGACGCGGGTCACGCCGTGGACGCAGACGAGCACGTTAGGGTTGGCCGCGTCGCCCCATTCCTTATATGCCATCCGGTGCAAGCCAGCCAACGACAGGCACTGAACGGACTTTATTTTCGCTTCGAGCATGCGGCTTCCTTGATGGTTTTTATGTAATGATGTTCTGAAATACCATTTTACCGGGCGTTGCGCTTAAAATCCTACCGAAGTGTAGCGCAGCCAGCCTTTTATCTCCAACCCCGCAGAGGACACCATGACAAACCAGACTTTGAGCGGTAAAACAGCATTGGTCACCGGCTCCACATCCGGCATCGGATTGGGCATCGCGCGCACCCTGGCGGCCGAGGGCGCCAACGTGGTGCTGAACGGTTTCGGCGACGCCGCCGAGATCGACAAGTTGCAGCAGGATCTGGCCAAGGAATTCGGCGTCCAGGTCGCCTATCACAACGCCGACATGTCCAAGCCGGCCGAGATCGAAAGCATGATCGCCTTCGCCGGCGAGAAATTCGGCGGCGTCGACGTGCTGGTCAACAACGCCGGCATCCAGCACGTGGCCAACATCGAGGATTTCCCGGTCGAGAAATGGGACGCCATCATCGCCATCAACCTGACCTCGGCATTCCATACGTCGCGCCTGGTGCTGCCGCGCATGCGCGCCAACAACTGGGGCCGCATCATCAACCTGGCCTCGACCCACGGCCTGGTGGCGTCGGCCGGCAAGTCGGCCTATGTCGCGGCCAAGCACGGCCTGATCGGCCTGACCAAGGCCGGCGCGCTCGAGACGGCCAGCACAGGCGTGACCGTCAACGCCATCTGCCCCGGCTTCGTGCTCACGCCGCTGGTGCAAAAGCAGGTCGACGCCCGCGCTGCCAAGGACGGCATCAGCAACGACGAGGCGAAAAAGGCGCTGCTGGCCGACAAGCAGCCGTCGGGAGAGTTCGTCACGCCCGAGGAACTGGGCGCGCTGGCGGTGTTTCTGTGCAGCGACGCCGCCAAGCAGGTGCGCGGCGTGGCCTGGAACATGGACGGCGGCTGGGTCGCGCAGTAAATTAATTCCGGGTACGTGTTATCCCTCATATGGGAGAGTTATCACAGCCAGTGATTTGCGGGTTTCCACAATAGTGATAACTCTCCAGTTGGGACATCATGAACTCCTCAAATGAACGCGAGGAGACCCCGTGAAAAAGCCATTCTATAAAATCCTATATATCCAGGTGCTGTTCGCCATCGCCTGCGGTATCCTGCTCGGCATCTTCCTGCCTGCCGACGCGGTCGCCATGAAACCCCTGGGCGACGGCTTCATCAAGCTGATCAAGATGATCATCGCCCCGGTGATCTTCTGTACGGTGGTCTCCGGCATCGCCGGCATGCAAGACGTCAAGAAAATCGGCCGCGTCGGCGGCAAGGCCCTGATCTACTTCGAAGTAGTCTCCACCTTCGCCCTGGCCATCGGCCTGGTCGTGGCCAACGTGCTCAAACCGGGCGCCGGCTTCAACGCCGATCCGGCCCACCTGGACGCCAAGTCGATCGCGCAATACACGCACGCCGAAGGCCTGACCACCACCGACTTCCTGATGAACATCATCCCGAAGACCTTCGTGGACGCGTTCGCCAAGGGCGACATCCTGCAAGTGCTGCTGATCGCCATCCTGTTCGGCTTTTCGCTGTCGCTGCTCGGTGAGCGCGGCCGTCCGATCACCAAGCTGATCGACGAGCTGTCGCACGCCATCTTTGGCGTGGTCAACATCATCATGAAAGTCGCTCCGATCGGCGCGTTCGGTGCGATGGCCTTCACCATCGGTAAATACGGCCTGGCCTCGCTGATCCCGCTGGCAAAACTGATGGGTTCGTTCTACCTTACCTGCGGCCTGTTCGTGTTCGTCGTGCTGGGCCTGATCGCCCGCTACACCGGCTTCTCGATCTTCAAGTTCATCAAGTACATCAAGGAAGAGCTGCTGATCGTGCTGGGCACCAGCTCGTCGGAAAGCGCGCTGCCTTCGCTGATGACCAAACTGGAGCGCCTCGGCTGCGCCAAACCGGTGGTCGGCCTGGTGGTTCCGACCGGCTACTCGTTCAACCTGGACGGCACCAACATCTACATGACGATGGCCGCGCTGTTCGTCGCCCAGGCAACCAACACCGAGTTGACCTTGTGGCAGGAATTGACCATCCTGGGCGTGGCGATGCTGACCTCCAAGGGCGCTTCCGGCATCACCGGCGCCGGCTTCATCACCCTGGCCGCGACCCTGGCCGTAGTGCCGACGATCCCGGTGGCAGGCATGGCGCTGATCCTGGGTATCGACCGCTTCATGAGCGAATGCCGCGCACTGACCAACTTCGTCGGCAACGGCGTGGCAACGGTGGTGGTGTCGAAATGGGAAAACGAACTCGATGTGGCCAAAATGAACGCGGAGCTGAACAATCCGGGTTCGACCGTGGTCGCCGTGGACACCGAAGTGAAACCGGCGATCATCGTGCCAGCGCACTAAGCTGACATCCAGTTCGCAAGGAGCCCCGCGCAGCGATGCCCGGGGCTTTTTTCTTTGCTGATATGCGCCATGCGAAGCTGGGCCACATTTTTCTTTTGTATAACTTAATAGCCTATGAGACAATCAAAGTTATCCAACAGGAATCTTAAATGAACAAAATTACACGCACCTTCGCCTGCGCCGCCCTGCTCGCCGGCAGCGCCGCCGCCCAAGCCGGCAGCTTCGCCTTTGAATACACCATGCTCGACAACACCCGCATCACCGGCAGCTTCGACGGCACGGCCAACGGCAATCTGGTCGAAGGCATCAGCAAGCTGGCGATCGCGGTCAACGGCTTCGCCATGCCCAACAGCGGCAACCTCTACGCCTATGCCACCGATGGCGGATACGTGCAAGGTGACGCCAGAATCTCCTTCGACGGCCTGGCCACCTCGCTGCTGGCGTTTGACGGCCCTGTCACCGGTGTCTGGACATCCACCTTTATCATCGGCGCGTTCAACGGCGGCGACACCGACGCCATCAACTACAACATAGCCGGCCTGCCGTTCAATGGCGAAGGCGACGGCGACTACTCGGCCAGCCGCTGGAGCCTGACGACCGTCTCGGCGGTGCCGGAGCCGGCGACCTATGCGATGCTGCTGGGTGGCCTGGCGCTGATCGGCGCCCTCGCCCGCCGCCGCAACCCGTCGGCCTGATCCGATACCAGGCAAAAAAATAGCACGCCGAGGCGTGCTATTTTTTCATACGGCTACCGCAAACGTCACAGCGCCGACATATCCAGCTCGACGCCCGTGGCGGCCTGGATCTGCTCCCGGCTCACACCCGGCGCCAGCTCGGTCACCTTCAGGCCGGCGTCGGTCACTTCCATGACGCCCAGATCGGTAACGATCAGGTCAACCACGCCGACGCCGGTCAGCGGCAGGTCGCATTTCGGCAGCAGCTTGTGCGACGTCGTGCCGTCCTTGGCGGTGGCGACGTGCTCCATCAGCACCACCACCCGCTTGACGCCGGCCACCAGGTCCATCGCGCCGCCCATGCCCTTGACCATTTTGCCCGGGATCATCCAGTTGGCCAGGTCGCCCCGCTCCGACACCTGCATCGCGCCCAGGATCGCCAGGTTGATCTTGCCGCCGCGGATCATGCCGAACGAATCGGCCGAGCTGAAGTAGGCCGCGCCCGGCAGCGCCGTTACGGTCTGCTTGCCGGCGTTGATCAGGTCCGCGTCGATCTCGTCCTCGGTCGGGAACGGGCCGATGCCCAGCAAGCCGTTCTCCGATTGCAGATACACTTCGATACCGGGCGGCACATAGTTCGCCACCAGGGTCGGCAAGCCGATGCCCAGGTTGACGTAAAACCCGTCCTGCAATTCCTTCGCCGCGCGCGCGGCCATTTCGTCACGTGTCCATGCCATGATAGTTGTCTCCGATGTTCTTAGTTGGCGCGCACGGTGCGCTGCTCGATGCGTTTTTCCGGCGTCGCGTTGACGACGATGCGGTGCACGAAAATGCTTGGCAGGTGCACGGCGTCCGGATCGATCTCGCCGATCTCGACCAGGTGCTCGACTTCGACGATGGTGATCTTGCCGGCCATCGCCGCGTTCGGATTGAAGTTGCGCGCCGTCTTGCGGAACACCAGGTTGCCGGCCTTGTCGGCCTTCCACGCCTTGACCAGCGCCACGTCGGCCACCAGGCTGCGTTCCATCACATATTGCTCGCCGTCGAATTCGCGGATTTCCTTGCCGTCGGCGACGATGGTGCCGACGCCGGTCTTGGTGAAGAAGGCGGGAATGCCGGCGCCGCCGGCGCGCAGCTTCTCGGCCAGGGTGCCCTGCGGCGTGAATTCCAGTTCCAGTTCGCCGGCCAGGTACTGGCGCGCGAATTCCTTGTTTTCCCCGACGTAGGATGCGATCATCTTCTTGATCTGGCGCGTTTCCAGCAACTGGCCCAGGCCGAAGCCGTCGACGCCGGCGTTGTTGGAGATGGCGGTCAAGCCGGTCACGCCGGAATCGCGCAACGCGCCGATCAGCGCTTCGGGTATGCCGCACAAACCGAAGCCGCCCACGGCGATCGTTTGACCGTTTTGAACGACGCCCGCCAAGGCTGCGGCGGCATCCGGATAGATTTTGTTCATGTTGTCCCTTAACTCTTGTATTTAAGTGGTGCTGGTCTTATGTATCGAAGTCGCTTATGTATCGAAGTCTCTTATCTATCGAAGTCGATTGTTCGTCTCTGTTGCTAAATCAGTTGATAACGTTGTTAACTGTGCTACTGATGCGGCGTCTCAGCATAGAATACGCTCTCTAAAAGCACAATACCGTAGAACTACCTGCCACTTTCGCCATGAACGCCGCCCCCGTCATCGACTACGAATCCATTTTCCTGCACGCGCCGGTGGGCATGTGCATCTCGGAAAGTCGCGTCATCCAGCGCTGCAACGACGCGCTGGCGTCGATGTTCGGCTACACCCGCGCCCAGCTCGAAGGCCTGTCCTTCCTGTCGCTGTATCCGACGATGGACGAGTTCCTGCGCACCGGCGACCGCATCATTCCGATCATGAACGCCAAGGGGCGCTACTCGGACGAGCGCATCATGCGCCGCGCCAATGGCGAACTGTTCTGGTGCCACGTCACCGGCCATTCGATGAAGGCCCAGGAACCGCTCGGCCCCGGCATCTGGACCTTCGAGGACGTCAGCGAAAAACGTCCCGTCACCGCCGAGCTGACCCCGCGCGAGCGGGAGATCGCCGCCCTGCTGGTCGAGGGCAAGACCAGCAAAAGCATCGCCCGCCAGATCGACCTCAGCCCGCGCACGGTGGAAATGCACCGCGCCAAACTGATGCGTAAATTCTCGGCTTCGACCTCTTCGGAACTGGTGCACAAGCTGGTCGGCATCCAGCTCACTACATAGCCGTCATGCCATCATCGGCCGATATGATGGCGCCGTTGATGAAATTCGAATCTTCCCCCGCCAGCAGCAACAGCAAACCATCCAGATCCTCCGGCGTGCCGGGACGCTTGCGCGGCAGCATGTTGATCAGCTTTTGGCCCTGCTCGCTGGCGAAATAGTCCTCGTTGATCTCGGTCGAGATGTAGCCGGGACAAATGGCGTTGGTGTTGATGCCGTACTTGCCCCACTCCACCGCCATCGCCTTGGTCATCTGCACCACGCCGGCCTTGCTCATGCAATAGACGCCGATCTGCGGCAGCACGCGCAAGCCCGCCACCGAGGCGATGTTGATGATGCGGTGCTTCTTGCTCGGGTCGCCCTTGGCGCGCGCGATCATGCGCTTGGCGGTCTGCTGCGCAACAAAGAAGGCGCCGCGCAGGTTGGTGTCCATTACGAAGGCATAGTCCTCGGGGGTGACATCGACCAGCCGCTGCGTGGTCGACACGCCCGAATTGTTGACCAGGATGTCGATCGGACCGGCTTCCGTCTCGGCATGGGCGATGGCCGACTTGATGCTGGCGAAGTCGGTCACGTCCAGGCTGACCACGTGCGCGGCGCCGCCGTCGGCCTCGATCTCGGCGCGCAGCTCCTTGAGCCGCTCGGTGCGGCGCGAGGCCAGCACCACCTGGGCGCCGGCCTGGGCCAGCACTTTGGCGAACCGGGCTCCCAGACCGCTGGAGGCGCCGGTGATCAGCGCGATTTTTCCCTCAAAGTTGACTTCTATGCCCACGAGCTACTCCTAGATTTTATTGGTGACGAATTCTTGATGGCCGGGTCGCACCCCAGGTGACCGCCCCGGCTGTCGAAACGTAATCATTACACAAATCGCCAGTATTAGATTGCGGTGTCTAATAATGTCCCTCAAAATGGCGCCAAAGTTGCATTCGGACGGAAAAAGAAGCACACTCGTGCTAAAATTTTCCCATCACGTAGCCGTCCCCCTATTAAACACCTCATAACCACTATAAAAAGACCATGACACAGCCTCAAAATCTCGTAGAACAGTACGGCCCGCGCGACGCGATGGAGTACGACGTCGTCATCGTCGGCGGCGGCCCCGCCGGCTTGTCGGCGGCGATCCGCATCAAGCAGCTGGCGGCCGACAAAGGCCAGGAAGTCTCGGTCGTCGTGCTGGAAAAAGGCGGCGAGCTGGGCGCGCACATCCTGTCGGGCGCCGTCATGGACCCGAAGGCGCTCACCGAGCTGATCCCTGACTGGAAGGAAAAAGGCGCGCCGCTCAACACCGCCGTCACCGAGGACCGCGTGCTGTTCCTGACCGAAACCAAGTCGTTCAAGACGCCGGGCTTCGCGCTGCCGGCCTGCTTTGAAAACCACGGCAACTACGTCATCTCGCTGGGCAACGTGGTGCGCTGGCTGGGCCAGCAGGCCGAGGCGCTGGGCGTGGAGATCTTCCCCGGCTTCCCCGCCGCCGAGATCCTGTACAACGACGACGGTTCCGTCAAGGGCGTCGCCACCGGCAACATGGGCGTCAAGCGCGACGGCGAGGCCGGCTCGGATTTCCAGCTGGGCATGGAGCTGCACGGCAAATACACCTTGTTCGCCGAAGGCTCGCGCGGCCATCTGGGCCGGCAACTGATGGCCAAGTACGACCTCAACAAGGGCAAGGACCCGCAGTCGTACGGCATCGGCATCAAGGAACTGTGGGAAATCGACCCGGCCAAGCACCAGCCCGGCCTGGTGGTCCACACCACCGGCTGGCCGCTGGACAACAACACCTACGGGGGCTCGTTCCTCTACCACATGGAGAACAACCAGGTCGTGGTCGGCTATGTGGTCGGGCTCAATTATGAAAATCCCTACCTGTCGCCGTACGAGGAATTCCAGCGCTACAAGACCCACCCGGCCATCAAACCGTTCTTCGAGGGCGCCAAGCGCATTTCCTACGGCGCGCGCGCCATCACCGCAGGGGGGTTGCAATCCCTGCCCAAGCTGGTCTTCCCGGGCGGCGCGCTGATCGGCTGCGACGCCGGCTTCCTGAACATGAGCCGCATCAAGGGCAGCCACGCCGCCATCAAGACCGGCATGCTGGCGGCCGAGGCGGCGTTCGAGGCGCTCGGCGCCGGCCGCCAGCACGACGAGCTGGCCGCCTTCCCGGCCGCGTTTGAAAAATCGTGGCTGCACGAGGAACTGCACGTGGCGCGCAACGTCAAGCCGTGGCTCAACAAGGGCCTGGTGCTGGGTTCGCTGATGACGGGCATCGACCAGATCGTCTTCCGCGGCAAGGCGCCATGGACCCTGCACCACACCCACGCCGACCACGAGTGCCTGAAGCCGGCCTCGCAGTTCGCGCCGATTGTGTATCCGAAGCCGGACGGCAAGCTGACCTTCGACCGCCTGTCGTCGGTGTTCATCTCCAACACCAACCACGCCGAGGACCAGCCGATCCACCTGACGTTGAAGAACCCGAGCGTGCCGGTCGACGTCAACCTGGCCCAGTACGCCGGGCCGGAGGCGCGCTACTGTCCGGCCGGCGTGTACGAGTTCGTCAAGACCGATGCCGGCGCCGACCGCCTGCAGATCAACGCGCAAAACTGCGTGCACTGTAAAACCTGCGATATCAAGGACCCGACCCAGAACATCGTCTGGGTCACGCCGGAAGGCGGCGGCGGGCCGAATTATCCGAATATGTGATCGGGCGACCAGTTCCAAAAACACAAGCTTCGGCTTGTGTTTTTTTATGTCGGACCTGTGATCGAACATATTTTCAAAAAATTTCCACAAAGCATTTAATTACTTCGGGGCTACGGTCGTCTTGTTCTTTGGTGGGCGCAGGATAGCTGCGCTTACGCTGAAACCACCTACCAGGAGTCATTCGATGTTAAGCCTTCACACCAACTCCGCCGCCCTGTCGGCACAGAACTCGATCTCGCGCACGCAAGCGTCGCTGTCGACCTCGCAGACCCGTCTGTCGACCGGCTTCCGCGTCAACTCGGCCATGGACGACGCCGCCGGCCTGCAGATCGCCACGCGCCTGAAGTACCAGACCAGCGGCATGACCGTCGCCATGCGCAACACCCAAAACTCGATTTCGCTGATGCAAACCGGCGAAGGCGCGCTCGACGAGACCACCAACATCCTGGTCCGCATGAAAGACCTGGCCACCCAGGCCGCCGACGGCTCCTCGAGCAGCGCCGACCAGGCCTCGATGCAGTCCGAATTCGACGCCCTGACCAACGAACTGACCAACATCGTCGGCAACACCTCGTTCGGCGGCCAGAAACTGTTCAGCCACCGATACGAGCACCGGCACCTCGACCTTCCAGAACGCCTCGCCTGACGTTCCAGATCGGCGCCTCGTCGAGCGAAAAACTGACCGTCGACATGTCCTCGATGGTTGGTTCGATGCACAGCGCCATCTGCCGCTGCCGCCACCGCCTACAGCGCCGCCGGCACCGCGTCGACCGCGATCTGGTACCCAACTGACGGCCACCGGCACCGCCGCCAACAGCGCCATCAACCTGCTGGCCAGCGCCATCGACTCCGTCTCGAACCTGCGTTCGACCCTGGGCGCGACGTCGAACCGGTTGGAACACGTGTTCAACAACCTGGCCAATGTCTCGACCAACACCAAGGCCGCGGCGGGACGCATCATGGACACCGACTTCGCTGCCGAATCGTCCAACATGACATCGCAACAGATGCTGCTGCAGGCGGGCACCGCGATGCTCAAGCAGTCGAACAGCACCTCGTCGCTGGTCATGTCGCTGCTGCAATAATAGTAGTCTGCAAAGTAATTGGGTATCGCGCCCGCAGCGCCGACGGCACTGCGGGCTTTTTTACGCCCGTTCCGCCCGTCACCGCCCTTTCCGGCACTTATTTCAACAAATTTCCACAAAGCATTTAATATCTCCACGGCGTTGGTCGTCTTGTCATTAGGAGAGCGCAGAACAGCGTCGCTCCGACCGAATCCACCTACCAGGAGTAATTAGATGCTGAGCCTTCACACCAACGCCGCCGCCCTGTCGGCACAGAACTCGATCTCGCGCACGCAATCGTCGCTGTCGACTTCGCAAACCCGCCTGTCGACCGGCTTCCGCGTCAACTCCGCCATGGACGACGCCGCCGGCTTGCAGATCGCCACGCGCCTGAAATACCAGACCAGCGGCATGACCGTCGCCATGCGCAACACCCAAAACTCGATTTCGCTGATGCAAACCGGTGAAGGCGCCCTCGACGAAACCACCAACATCCTGGTGCGCATGAAAGACCTGGCCACCCAGGCCGCCGACGGCTCCTCGAGCAGCGCCGACCAAACGTCGATGCAGGCCGAATTCGACGCCCTGACCAACGAACTGACCAACATCGTCGGCAACACCTCGTTCGGCGGCCAGAAACTGTTCAACGCCGACACCAGCAGCACCACCGCCACGTTCCAGAACGCCAGCCTGACGTTCCAGATCGGCGCCTCGTCGAGCGAAAAGCTGACCGTCGACATGAGCTCGATGGTCGGTTCCATGCACGCCGCGATCGCCTCGGCCACCGCCGGCTACAGCAGCTCGGGCACCGCCTCGACCGCCGTCGGCACCGAACTGACCGCCGCCAACGGCGCCAACAGCGCCATCAACCTGCTGGCCAGCGCCATCGACTCGGTGTCGAACCTGCGTTCGACCCTGGGTGCGACCTCGAACCGCCTGGAACACGTCTACAACAACCTGGCCAACGTCTCGACCAATACCAAGGCTGCCGCAGGCCGCATCATGGACACCGACTTCGCCGCCGAATCGTCGAACATGACGTCGCAGCAGATGCTGCTGCAAGCGGGCACCGCGATGCTCAAGCAGTCGAACAGCACCTCGTCGCTGGTCATGTCCCTGCTGCAATAATAGTCTTGCCTGTTCCGGCGACGGAACAGTGCGAACGGGAGCCAACCGGGTATGCGGTTGGCTTTTTTTTCACCGAATATTCGTGAAGGGCGAGCCCGATGGCCGTCGACCGCGTCAGCGCCTCCGGGCGTATCCAGCGCCCAGCGGCGCGCGCCGCCGCAAGGCCGGGCGTGGCCGTCGGCACGCCGCCGCTCGCCGTCGGCGCGGCGTCGGCCCTGGGCGCCGACGCCCCGGAAGCGCTGCCGCTGCCGCTGTCGGGCCTCGAGACGCTGGCCGCCGCGCTGGCCGCCGCGCCGCAGCAGGAGGACGAGCCGTCGGCCATGCGCGCCAACCAGGTGTTCCTGTCGCGCCAACTGGTCTGGCAGACCCCCGACAGCGCGGCCATGGCAGCGTCGTGGCACACCATGGTGCGCGCCTACGGCGAGCGGCGCGCGGCGTGGCTGGAACAGGCCAGCGGCCGGCATGTGCCGTCGAGCCTGTTCATGGCCGACCACACGCCGGCCGCCATGCGCGATGGCGGGCAGCCACCGCCGCTGGTCACCGAGATCGAACCGTGGCGCTTCGCCGTGTTCGCCCGGGGTAACCAGCGGCTGGTGCTCAAGGTGGTGATCGAAGACGAGCAGCCCGGGCATGGCCAGCGCCGGCACGGGCGCGCCGCGCTGCGCCTGGAGCTGGTGCTGCCGGGCCAGGGCCGGGTGCTGGTTCAGCTCGAGGCGGCGGCCGGCAACGGCCTGCTGCTCGAGTTGGCCACCGTCCACGCCTCGGCCATGCGGCATTTGCGCGAAACGCTGCCGCGCCTGGCGCTGCGTATCAACGGCTGCGGCCTGACCATCGTGCGCTGCCGGCTGCGGGGCGCGCTGGCGCCGGCCGGCGCGCTGCAGCCGAGCCGCGCGCAGGCGGGCGCGCTCAGTCCGGCGCTCTTCCGCGCCATGGCCGAAGTGGCGACGCTGCTGTCGCGCCCACCCGCCCAGGGGCACGCAACGCGCGACGCCCCTGGTAATCCTTAGTGCCCCTTACTCGCCGCCTTCACTAGCCAGAAGGAATGTTGCTCAGGTATGATCAGTACACCGTCCCGTCCCGATTTCTCTTTCCTCTCTCATCTATGTCAACTTCATCCAACGTCGACCAGTTGTTCGCCCAGGGCGTTCAGTTGCACAGCGAAGGCAACCTGCCCCAGGCCTTGCAAGTGTACGAGCAGGTGTTGCGGCTCGCGCCCCAGCACTTCGACGCGCTGCACCACACCGGCATCGCTGCCTTCCAGAACGGAAACTTCGAAATGGCCGCCAGCTTTATCCGCTCGGCGCTGGCGGTCGACGCCGGCCACGCGGCCGCGCAGAACAACCTCGGCAACGCGCTGCGCGAGCTGCAACTGCTGGAAGATGCGCTGCGCTGCTACGACAAGGCGCTGGCGCTCGACGCCGCCGATGCCCACACGCACTTCAACCGCGCCGTCACGCTGCAGTCGCTGATGCGGGTCGACGAAGCGCTGCAAGGCTACGACCAGGCGCTGGCGCTCGATGCCGGCGACGACCAGGCCTGGAACAACCGCGCGCTGCTGCTGTGGCAAACCAAACAATATGAATTGGCGCAGATCAACGTCGAGCAGGCGCTGGCGATCAATCCGGACAACATCGAGGCGCACAACAACCTCGGCAACATCCTGCAGGATCTGGGCCAGCCGGACGGGGCCGAACAAAGCTACCGCCAGGCGCTGGCCATGCTGCCGGACTACGCCGATGCCCATTACAACCTGGGCCGCCTGCTGCTGGCGGCCGGGCGCGACGCCGAGGCGCTGGCCTGCCACGAACAGGCCATCGCCCTGCATCCGCAATTCCTGCAGGCCCAGCGGCAGCGGGCGCAGGCGCTGCGGCGGCTGGACCGGGCCGACGAGGCCGCGCACGCCGAGACCCAGGCGCTGGCGCTGCAAGCCGGGCTGGTGGCGGCCTACCGCAAGCGCGCCGGGGAGCTCGAACAACTCAGGCAACACGAATCGGCCGCCGCGCTGTACGCCTCCGCGCTCGAGTTCGATCCCGAGGACGACACGCTGCGCCAGGACCACGCGCGCGCGCTCGGCAACAGCCGCCAGCAGGAACAGGTGCTCACCAGCCTGCGCCAGGCGCTGGAATTGAAGATGGAACGCGCGGCCCTGCACGGCGCCCGCGAAGTGCTGGAAAACACGGACCAGGACCGCGACTACGAGTCGGCGCGCATCGCCTTCGAGAAACTGACCAAGCTGGCGCCGAGCAATCCGCGCGCTTACATCAACCTCGGCAGCATTTTGCAAAAGCTCGGCCTCGACGATCTGGCCATGGAGAATTACGATCGCGCGCTGGCGGTCGCCCCGAACTCACCGCTGGGCAACTGGAACCGCGCGCTGATGCTGCTCGCCCGCGGCGACTACGAGCGCGGCTGGGCGGCCTATGAGTGGCGCTGGAAAACCCCGGAGCTGCCGCTCTACAAGCACAAGCGCCACTTCCTCAAGCCGCAATGGAGCGGTCGCGAGCCGTTGCAGGGCAAGACCATCCTGCTGCACGCCGAGCAGGGTTTCGGCGACTCGCTGCAGTTTTGCCGTTATGCGGCGCTGGCCAAGCAGCGCGGCGCGCGGGTGGTGCTGGAAGTGCCGAAAACGCTGGTACCGCTGATGGGCACGCTGGCCGGCGTGGACCAGATCGTCGCCGCCGGCAGCAGCTTGCCGGCCTTCGATTTCCACATCCCGCTGATGAGCTTGCCTTTCGCCTTCAAGACCCGGGTCGACACGATTCCATCGGCGCCGTCCTACCTGAGCAGCGACGCGGCCAAGCGCGAGCAGTGGAATGCGGTGCTCGGCCCCAAGACCAAGCTGCGCGTGGGCCTGGTGTGGAGCGGCAGCGCCACCCATGGAAACGACCACAACCGCACTTTGCCGCTGTCCGTGCTGGCCAAGGCACTGTCCGACCGGTACGAATTCATCTGTTTGCAGAAAGAAATCCGGGCCGACGACCAGCCGCTGCTGGCCACGCTGCCGGTACGCCAGGTCAGTGAACTGCTGCTTGACTTTGGCGACACCGCCGCGCTGTGCGACGTGATGGACGTGGTGATCACGGTCGACACCAGCGTCGCCCACTTGGCCGGGGCGCTCGGCAAGCGGGTCTGGATCCTGCTGCCGACGCCGTTCGAATGGCGCTGGCTGCAAGAGGGAGCGACCAGCCCGTGGTATCCAACGGCCACGCTGTACCGCCAGGAACGCATCGGCGCCTGGGAGCCGGTGATCGCCGCCGTAGCGGCGGACTTGGCCAGGGAAGCGGCGAACGGGGTTGCGGGGGTCGACGGGTGTGAATAATCCCGCCGGCCGCACATCCGGCAGCGGCCGGCAATCATTCGGAGAGGCAGCGAGATGGCCGTAGACCGCGTCGGCGCCACATTGCGCCCGCTGGGCATTCCAGAGCGGCAGTCCGGGCAGCCGGGGCCGGCCGTGCGCGGACCGCTCGACGCGCGCGACAGCAACGCCCCCTACCCGGTCACGCCGCAGGCGCCGACCGCGCCGGCCGCGCCGGGCCGGGTCGGCATGCCGTTCGACGGCCCCGACGCCCAGCCGCTGCCGCAGTCCGGGCTCGAGGCCCTGGCCGCCGCGCTGGCCGACCTGCCCAACGCGGCCGAGCCGTCGGCGATGCGGCCCAACCAGGTCTTCCTGTCGCGCCAGATGGTGTGGCAGCCGCCCGACACGGCCATGATGGCCGGCTCGTGGCAAACCATGGTGCGCGCCTACGGCGAGCAGCGCGCCGCCTGGCTGGAACAGGCCGCCGGCAAGCACGTCCCGTCGAGCCTGTTCATGGCCGAGCACACGCCATCGGCGCTGCGCGAGGGCCGCCCCGGCCTGCCGTTGGTGACGGAAATGGAACCGTGGCGCTTCGCCGTGTTCGCCTGGGGGGCGGAACGGCTGGTGCTGCGCGTGGTCGTCAACGACGACGAGGAGCCCGCGCCACCGCGCCGCAAGCGCGCGCGCGTGGCGCTGCGGCTCGAACTGATGCTGCCCGGCCTGGGCCGGATCGTGATCCAGATGGAACCGGCGGGCGGCAACGGCGTGTTCATGGAGGTGGGCGCGGCCCATACCTCGGCCATGCAGCACATGCGCGAAATCCTGCCGCACCTGGCGGCGATGGTCGGCCGCTGCGGCCTGACGATCCTGCGCTGCCGCCTGCGGCGCGAACTGCCGCCGACCAGCAGCGAGCACCCCTACCCCACCCGGGCCCACACGGCGGCGCTGACGGCGGCCGTGTTCAAGGCCATGGCCGAGATGGCCGTCATGCTGTCGCAGCCGCTGCCGCCGGACGACGTTTTTGTGGAAACCGCCTGATAGCGGCATGATAAACTCGCGCGCATGAGTGCAAAAGACATCGGACACCATACCGCCCAGGCGGCGCCGGAAGCGGTCAGCTTCGGCGCCGCTTTTCTGTATTGGCTCAAGCTCGGCTTTATCAGCTTCGGCGGACCGGCCGGCCAGATCGCCATCATGCACCAGGAGCTGGTCGAGCGGCGCCGCTGGATTTCCGAACGACGCTTCCTGCACGCGCTCAACTACTGCATGGTGCTGCCCGGCCCCGAGGCGCAGCAGCTGGCGATCTACATCGGCTGGCTGATGCACCGCACCCGGGGCGGCATCGCCGCCGGCGTGCTGTTCGTGCTGCCGTCGCTATTCATCCTGATCGGCCTGTCGTGGATGTATATGGCCTATGGCCACACGCCGGCCATGGCGGGACTGTTCTACGGCATCAAGCCGGCCGTCACCGCGCTGGTGTTGCACGCGGCCTGGCGGGTCGGTTCGCGCACGCTGAAAAACGGCTGGCTGTGGGCGATCGCCACGGCCGCCTTCCTGGCCATCTTCCTGCTGGCGATCCCGTTCCCGCTGATCGTGCTGGCGGCCGGCCTGGCCGGCTACCTGGGCGGCCGCTATGCGCCGCAGCGCTTTAACAGCGCGGGCGGCCACGGCAAGGCCGCCGCGCCCGCGGGCCCGGCGCTGATCGACGACCACACGCCGCCCCCGGCCCACGCGCAATTCAGCTGGCGGCGCTGCGGCATCGTGCTGCTGGCGCACCTGGCCCTGTGGCTGGGCGGCATCGGCGCACTGGTCGCCGTGTTCGGCACCGACGCGGTGCTCACACGCATGGCCTGGTTCTTCACCAAGGCCGCGCTGCTGACCTTTGGCGGGGCGTACGCGGTGCTGCCTTACGTGTTCCAGGGCGCGGTCGAGCACCATCACTGGCTCAGCGCGGCGCAGATGATCGACGGCCTGGCGCTGGGCGAGACCACGCCGGGACCGCTGATCATGGTGGTCTCGTATGTCGGCTTCGCCGGCGGCTGGAACACGGCGATCTTCGGCGCGGACGCTTTGCTGCTGTCGGGCGCGGTGGCGGCGGCGGTGGTCACCTGCTTTACCTTCCTGCCGTCGTTCCTGTTCATTCTGCTGGGCGGACCGTTCATCGAATCGACGCACGGCAACCTCAAATTCACCGCGCCGCTGACCGGCATCACCGCCGCCGTGGTCGGCGTGATACTCAACCTGGCACTGTTTTTCGCCTGGCACACCCTCTGGCCCAACGGCTGGACCGGCGCCTTCGAGTGGCCGTCGGCACTGATCGGGCTGGCGGCGGGTGTGGCCCTGTTCCGTTACAAACGCGGCGTGATCCAGGTCGTGGCAGCCTGCGGACTGGCCGGCCTGGCCTGGACGCTCCTACTCAAATGAGGCACATGAAAGCACATTTATATTCCGCAGTGATCCTGGCCGCGCTGGGCGGCTGCACCCTGCTCAAGCCGGCACCGAAGGTGGTGCAGACCTGGGAAAGCCCGGCCGCCGAGTATCCGGCGATCTGCATGCTGATGCTGGAGGACGGCACGCTGGCGTTCAAGGGCGGCCTGCGGTTCTACCAGCCCGGCACATGGCGGCAGGATGCCGGCACCGGCATTCTGACGCTGACCCTGGGCGGCACCGAACCGTTCCCGACGGATCTGACGAAGGTACAACTGCGCAGCAAGATCGGCGCGCTGACCGGCTACAACGCGCAGCGCCGCGAGCTGACCTACAGGGTCGTGCCGGCCACACCGTTCATCGCCCTGGCCAACTTTTACTTCTACCCCGCCAATACATGCCATGCGAACTGAGGACTTAACCGGAATTGCCATGACCACCCATCCACTCTGCCCCGTATGCAACACCGAGACGGTCATCCACGACGTCGTCGATTTCAACAAAAGCTGTGAAGAAGCGCGTCAATTCTTCCTGCCGCTATCGGGACGGCCTATCTATTACAATCGCTGTCCGGGCTGCGCTTTCACGCTGGCGCCGGAGTTCGGCCAGTGGTCGGACCAGGAGTTCCAGGACCACATCTACAATGATCGCTACATCGACATCGATCCCGACTACGTCAGCATACGCCCCCGGGGCAACGCCGAATTCCTGAAAAAACTGTTCGGGGAAAGCCGCAAGCAGATCCGCCACCTCGATTACGGCGGCGGCAGTGGCGTGCTGTCGAAAGACTTGCGCTCGCAAGGCTGGAACTCGACCACGTACGATCCGTTTCCGCGCAATGAGCGGCGGATCGAAGATCTGGGCAAATTCAATCTCATCACCGCGTTCGAGGTGTTTGAACATGTGCCCGACGTGTCTGAATTAATGCGCAACATCACTTCCCTGATGGAGGACGAGTGCGTGGTCATTTTTTCGACTTTACTGTCGGACGGGCACATCACGCCCAACAGCCGGCTGACCTGGTGGTATGCCTCACCGCGCAACGGGCACATCAGCCTGTTTTCAAAGCGCAGCCTGGTGCTGCTGGCCGAGCGCCATGCACTGCAGTTCGGCAGCTTCAACAGCGTCACCCACTGCATCTTCAATCGCGTGCCAAGCTGGGCAATGAAACTGCTCGGCGGCTAGGCGCATACGGGCGTTCAGCCCGCTCCGCCCGGTCTATCCCACCGTGCCGATGATGCTCACTTCGCGGTTCTCGGGGATCTCGTTGTACGACAGCACGTGCAGGCCGGGCGCGAACAACCTGGCGTAGCGCGCCAGCAGCGGCCGTATCTGCGGCAGCACCAGCAGCAGCGGTGGCGTGGCCTGCTGCTTCATCTGCTCGCGCGCCACCGGCATGTTCACTTGCAGCTGCGCCAGCAGGTGCGGGTCGATCGGGTAATTGTCCAACACCACCTTGCCGCCCTGGCGCGCCTGGTTCAGCGAGCCGAGCAGCATGTTCTCCAGGTCGCCGCCGAGGTTGAACGCCAGCATCTCGGTCTTTTGCCCGAACAGCCCGGTGACGATCTGGCGCCGCAGCGCGCAGCGCACCTCGGCCGCCAGCAGGATCGGGTCCTTGGTGGTCTCCGAGCTGTCGACCAGGGTGGTGGCGATCGGCACGATATCCTTCAGCGAGACGTTCTCGGCCAGCAGCACGCGGAACACGCGCAGCATCTGCGTGTGCGTCAGCGCCTTGTCGAGCGAGGCGGCCAGCTTGGGCGACAGGGCCGTGAGCCGGTCCATCAGCGCCGGCACGTCCTCGTGGCGGAACAGTTCCGGCAGGTATTCGCGGATTAGCTTGGACAGGTGGGTGGCGATCGCGCTCGGCGCCTCCACCACCTGGTAGCCCAGCCCCAGCGCGTTGGCCTTCTCGCTGGTTTCGATCCACGTCACCGGCATGCCGTAGGCCGGCTCGATGCCGGGAATGCCGTCGATCTGGCCGTAAACATTCGGCGACGGGATCGCCATCAGGCGGTCGGCGAACACCTCGGCCTGGGCCACCACGCTGCCCGAGAGCATCACGGAATATTGCGACGGCTTGAGGCCGAGGTCGTCGCGCACGACGATCGGCGGCAGCAGCAGGCCCATCGATTCGGACAGGCTCTGGCGCACGCCGCGCACCCGCTTGGTCAGCGGCTCGCCGTGGGTCTTGTCGATCAGGCCGACCAGCTTGTAGCCCAGCGCCAGCTGCAACTGCTGCACCGCCGGCAGGCTGTGCCAGTCGAGCTCGGGCGCGCGGTCGTCGCGCAGCGCCGCCTCGATGGCGTCGATGCCGGAGGTGTCGGGCGCCTTGACCACCTGCCCCAGCTTCCAGCCGACATAGGCCAGCACGATGGCGAAGGGCGCGAACATCTGCCACGGCATGCCCGGCACCAGGGCCAGGATCAGCATCATGCCGGCCGCGCTGAACATCACCTGCGGCGACGTCAGCACCTGGTCGCCGACCTGCTTCTCGAAGTCGCCCGAGTCGGAAATGCGGGTCACCAGGATGGCCGAGGCGGCCGACAGCAGCAGCGCCGGGATCTGCGCCACCAGGCCGTCACCGATGGTCAGCAGCGCGTATTGCTTGAAGGCGTCGCCGAACGACATGTCCTGCATGATCGAGCCGATCGCCACGCCGCCGACCATGTTGATGATCAAAATCAGGATACTGGCGACGGCGTCGCCGCGCACGAACTTGGAGGCGCCGTCCATGGCGCCGTAGAAGTCGGCCTCGGCGGCGACGTCCTTGCGCCGCGCCTGGGCCTTCTCCTGGTTGATCAGGCCGGCGTTGAGGTCGGCGTCGATCGCCATCTGCTTGCCCGGCAAGGCGTCCAGGGTGAAGCGCGCCGACACTTCCGAAATACGCTCGGCGCCCTTGGTCACCACCATGAAGTTGATGATCATCAAAATGACGAACACGACGATACCGACCACGTAGTTGCCGCCGATGACGACCTCGCCGAAGGCCTCGATCACCTCGCCGGCCGCGGCCGTGCCCTGGTGGCCGTGCAGCAGCACCACCCGGGTCGAGGCCACGTTCAACGTCAGCCTGAGCATGGTGGTGGCCAGGATCACCGTCGGGAATACCGAGAAGTCCAGCGGCCGCTTGGCCGAGACGGCCACCATGATGACGATCAGCGCCAGCACGATGTTGAACGTGAACATCACGTCTAGCAAAATCGGCGGCAACGGCAGGATGATCATCGCCAGGATCACCAACAGGAATATCGGTGTGGCGAACTTGTGGCGACGCGCTTCGGCGATCAACCGCTGGAATAAATTCATGACTGCTTAACCTCGCTCATGGATGTTGGGACGACGACTTCATTCGGATACGCCGGCTCGGCGGCGCGCCGCCCGGTACGGAATGCTTTCAATTGCAGCACATAGTTCAGCACCTGCGAAACCGCCTGGTACAGCTGCACCGGGATCTGCTGGTTGACCTGGCTGGTGTTGTAGATGGCGCGCGCCAGCGGCGCCAGCGCCATCACTTCGATCTTGTGTTCGGTGGCGATCTGGCGGATGTAGAGCGCCATCTCGTCGACGCCCTTGGCCACCACGTACGGCGCCTCGGCGCGGTCGTGGTCGTACTTCAGCGCAACCGCGTAGTGTTCCGGATTGACGATGACGACGTCGGCGCTGGGCACGGTCTTGCGGGCGCTGTTGCGCGCCAGCGCGCGCTGCAGCTGGCGGATCCGCCCTTTCACCTCGGGGCGGCCCTCGGTCGACTTGTGCTCCTCCTTCTGGTCCTGCTTGCTCATGCGCTGCTGCTTGGCGAAGAAGAAGGCCTGCGCCGGCACGTCGATCAACGCGAAGATGACGAACACGGCGATCAACGCCATCAGGCCGTCGAGCATCAGGTTCGAGCCGTTCATCATCGCCAGCCCCATCGGCATGTGCTGCAGCTGCGTGTAATCCTTGACCGTCGAGCGGGCAACGTGGATCAGCACGGAAATCAGCACGCCGGCCTTGGCGATCGACACCAGCAGCTCGAAGGCGTGCTTGCCGCCGAACAGCCGCCCCAGGTTGGCGGCCGGGCTCATGCGGCTCAGCTTGGGCGCCCAGTGCTTGGTGCTCATCACCCAGCCGCCCGGCACCATCGCGCCCAGCACGATGAACAAGGGCACCACGAATAGCGGCAGCACCATCTTGATGAACAGCCACATGGCGCTGCCGAACACGGTCGACATCGCGTTGTCGATCGACCCGGTGCTGTCGAACGGCGCAAAGCTCTGGTGGAAGATTTCGTGGAACTCGGCCATATAGGTCGGCAACAGGTAAACAAACAGCTTCAGGCTCACCAGGATGCCGATCGCCGTCGACAGGTCGCGCGAGCGGACCACCTGCCCTTCGTCGCGCGACTTCTTGAGCTTCTGTTGGGAAGCCTTTTCTGTTTTGTCGCCGCTGCTATTGTCAGCCATTGGCGGCCACCTGCATCTGCTGGCGGATCAGCTCGAGCACCTGGTTGGTCATGCGCACGTAATGCTCGGGAATGAAGCGCACCACCTCGGCCAGCATCATCAGCCCGAAGATGGTGATCACCGAAAAGCCCAGCGCGAACAGGTTCAGGCTGGGGGCGACCCGGTTCAAAAAGCCAAAGCCGAGCTGCACCACCAGCGTGGAAAACACGATCGGGATCGCCAGCAGCATCGCCGCCGAGAAGATCCAGGCGACGTTGTAGGCCACCGCGTTGAGCAGGATCGGCGCGTAGCCCTGCCCCAGCGGCCAGGCGCGGAAGCTCTGGCCGATGATGTTGGAGATCACCAGGTGGCCGTCGATGGCGAAGAACACGATGATCGACAGCACCGACAACAGCGCCGACACAACGTCCGACGACTGGCCGTTCATCGGGTCGTTCATCACCGCCATCGAAAAGCCCATCTGCGACGACACCATAAAGCCGAGCACGCCGATGACCGACATGGCGAAGTGGAACGCCAGCCCCAGCACGAAGCCGATCAGCGCCTGCTCGATGGTGGCGACCACGCCGTGCATCGAGAACGGGTCGATCTGGTACCCGCCGACGCCGCCAGTGGCCGGCAGCATCAGCACCGCCAGCACCAGCGCGATCAGGATGCGCACCGTTACCGGCGTGACGGCCTCGCCCAGCACCGGGGCGCCGATGAACATCGCCAGGATGCGGCAGAACGGCCACCAGATGGCGGTGAGCATCGGCAGCAGCTGGGCCAGGACCGGTTCCATGTCGCGGGTGGGCGCGCGGCTAGCCGACCAGCGTGGCGGCGCGGGTGAAAATGGAGACGCAGAAGTCCATCAGGTAGCCGGCCATCCAGCGGCCCATCAAAATGATGGCCAGCAGGGTGACCAGCAACCTGGGCAGGAAACTGAGCGTCTGTTCGTTGATTTGCGTGGCCGCCTGCACCAGCGCCACCAGCAGGCCCATGATCAGGCCGGGCACCACCAGCAGGATCACCAGCAGCATGACGATGTGCAGCGATTCGACCACCAGGTCGACGGCAACTTCGGGAGTCAGCATGGGGCTAGCCTATCTTTATCTCTATCTGTCTAATACGCCTGCACGCTGGTGACGAGCGTGTTGACGGTAAGGGTCCAGCCGTCGACCAGCACGAACAGCAGCAACTTGAACGGCAGCGAAATGACCAGCGGCGAGAGCATCATCATGCCCATCGCCATCAGCACCGACGACACCACCAGGTCGATCACCAGGAACGGGATGAACAGCATGCAGCCGATCTGGAACGCGGTCTTTAGCTCCGACAGCACGAACGCGGCCAGCTTGACGGTGAACGCGTGCTCGGCCGGCACGGTGATTTTGTCCTCGCCGGCCAGGTGGGCGATCTGCTGCAGCGCGGCCTTGCTGGTTTGCGCCAGCATGAAGCGGGAAATGGGTTTTTCGGCGATTTGCAGCGCCGTCTCCAGGCTGATCTTGTCCTGGTCGTAGGGCACGAAGGCGTCGGTCCAGATCTGGTCGCCGATCGGGCGCATCACCAGCAAGGTCAGAATCAGGGCGACCCCGGTGATCACCCGGTTGGGCAAGCCCTGCTGCAGACCCAGCGCCTGGCGCAGCAGCGACAGCACAATGACGAAGCGGGTAAAGCTGGTCATCATCATGACCATCACCGGGAGCAAACCCAGCAAGGTCATGATGATCAGGATTTGCATCTTGACCGTCAGCTCGGTCTTGGCGCCCGGCACCACGTTGGCCAGCAGGTCGACCGCCTGGGCCGCGCCCGGCGCCAGCGCCAGGGTCATGCCGGCCGCGAGCGCCGCCACGCCGGCGGCGGCCAGGCCGGGCCGGCGCCACCGCGTCGTCGCACTCCGGGTCATGAAGTCATCATGTCGAGATTGAGGCCGTCCAGGTCGATGACTTTGAGGCCGTAGTTCTCACCGGCCACCACCACCTCGGCGCGGCCGATGGCGGTGCCGTTGACCTTGATGACCAGCGGCTCGCCGGCCAGCACGTCGAGCTCGACCACGCTGTCCGGGCCGATCGCCATCAACTCCTGCAGCGAGATGCGCGCCGAGCCGACCTCCAGCGTCAGCGTCACCGGGATCTTGCGCATCATCGCCGGCAGGTCGCGGCGCGGCGCGACGGCCGGCACGTCGGCCAGCTCGGTGCCGACCTGGTCGATGATCATTTCCTCGGACAAGTCTTCCAGCAGGGCGTCGGTGGGGTTGGCTACGTTCATGTTCATCATGTTTATTCAACATCTTCAAAGGAGGTTAGACAGAGTTTGCCCTTGTGCTCGGTCACGGCCGCGGTGAACAGCCGGGAATCCTCGAGCAGGACGTCGGCTCTGCTCAGGCTGATGGGGATGACATCGCCCACCTGCAAATCGTACAAGGTTCCCAGCATCACTTCCTTGCTGGCCAGGCGGCCCGTCAGGCCCACCTGCAGGCGCTGCGCCAGCGGACTGGCGGCCTGCGGCTTCTTGGCGCCGTCGCGGTCGCGCAACAGTCCGCGCAGCACGCTGGCCATCAGCGCCTTGTCCAGCGCAAACCAGAACTGGCCGGTGGCGCCGCTGGCGTTGTCGGCCAGGGTGACGGTGATGGTCCAGTTGCCCTTGGGCGGCGGTGCGCCGGGCGCCGGTTTGAATTCGGTATCGACGCCCTCTTCGCCGTCGCCGGCCGGCGCCTTGTCGATCACCGGCAGGTTCAGCTCGATGCGGCCGGCCAGGGTGCCGGCCAACTGTTGCCCCAAAACCACAGCGAGGCGCTCCTCGGTGGCGGTCACGCGCACCGCGCTCTCGTCGACCGGGGCCGGACTGGTGTCGGACTTGCCGGGGCTGCCGTAACGGGAATTGAGTACGCTGAGCAACACCTTGCGTTCGAGCGAGAAAGAGATGTGGCCGGCCGGGGCCGCAAAACTCAACCAGCGGCCGCGCTGTTCGCCGTCGAAGCGGGTGAACTGCACGTCGTCGACCCGGAACCCGCCCCAGTAGCGGCGGTTCATGTTCAGGCGCATGGCCTGCGTCAGGTCGTCGCGCAACTGGGCCGCGAAAATGTGCAGCAGGTGCACGGGACGCCCCAGCAAGCAAGGGTCCAGAACCTGATGGGGCGCGGTCGGTTTTGTGGTTGTCATGTTAGGGCCAGGTCGGGTGTTAGGGCCGGGTCGGATAATTCTTCATACGCTCCATCATCGCACTATCCAGCTAAAAACTGCTTACTTCCAGCGCAAAATTTGGCTCCGTGCAACAGCATAACGGAAAGTAGCTCTGGATCGCTAGCCAGAGTCTACAGGATAATTCACATTATTGCCATGCAACAAGTTTTTGTCGCAGGATGTTTACGGAGGGCAAATAAACCTTTACAAGAATATTGCCAGTCGGTAAGCTAAACGCAGCCTCATAGAGGAAGCGCTGCAATGCAACAACCTTAACAAACGACCCTTAGTGAATGATTTATAACGGTATTTACTCCAGGAAAACACTTTCCAAGAGATCCGAGATTCGCAGCGCAAACATTTAATCAGGGTACGCTCAAAACGTGACATTTTCCCGCCACACCATACCGGCCGACACAATTGCTTATGCGCAATGCGCCAGGTTGGTCACCTGCCCTCACTGTCATTCCTACAAGACTGTGACATGCAAGATGAATGTGTAGCACGAATGCGATAGAGACGAGGCGGCACGGCCCGGCGATGGACGCCAAGCTTGCTGCATACCGGCAATCTGGATATGGTAGACACGTGGGACCGACGCGGCATGCAAGCCGCACAGTTGCACGCAACAGGAGGTAACAAGCATGAGTAACGGATTCTCCAGCCTGATTCAGGCCGACCTGGCGTCCCTGACCAACGCCGCGCAAACGCTGGGCAACAGCGCCATCGCGCCGGCGGCCCAGTTCGGCGGCCACGCGGGCCAGTTCGGCGCCGCCGACGCCAACGCCGGCTTTTCGTTCGCCCAGTCAATGAAGGACGCGATCGGCAAGGTCAACGACGGCGACGCCGCCGCCGGCCAGAAGATGGCCGACGTCGACGCCGGCAAGAGCGACGACCTGGTCGGCGCCATGCTGGCCAGCCAGGAAGCGAGCCTGTCGTTCTCGATGCTGATGCAAGTGCGCAACAAAGTGATGGGCGCCGTCGACGAGCTCATCAAGTTGCCGCTGTAAGCGCCGTTAATCAGGCAACCCAGCGGACCAAGCAAACACCACCACACCACCGCGCACCCACAACGCGAAAGCAATCAACGTGATCAACACCATCAAGACCGCCTTTGGTCGCTGGCGCACCAGCCCGGCCGCCATGTCGCTGCCACCTAACCTGCTCAAGAACCTGTATCCGCTGCTGCTGCTGGCGATCGGCGTGACGGCCCTGGTGCTGATGTACCTTTGGAACGACCAGTCCGGCTACAAGCCGGTCTTCGGCGCGCGCGAGAAAGTCTCGGCGTCCGACATGATGACCGTGCTCGACACCGACCACATCCCCTACCGCCTGCATCCCGAGAGCGGCCAGGTGCTGGTGCCGGCGTCGATGCTGGGCAAGGTGCGCATGCTGCTGGCGGCCAAGGGCGTCACCGCCCAGCTGCCGGCCGGCCTCGAATTGATGGACAAGAACGACCCGCTGGGCGTGTCGCAGTTCGTCCAGGACGTGCGCTTCCGCCGCGGCCTCGAAGGCGAGCTGGCGCAGTCGATCATGACCATGGACGCCATCGCCCACGCCCGCGTGCACCTGTCGATCGCCAAGTCGACCTCGTTCGTCTCGTCCGACGGCGACAAGTCGTCGGCCTCGGTGGTGGTGGCGCTCAAGCCGGGCCGCACCCTGCAGCCTGAAGCGATCGCCGCCGTGGTCAACATGGTGGCCGGCAGCGTCGCCAGCCTGAACCCGCAGCGGGTCAGCCTGGTCGACCAGACCGGCAACCTGCTGTCGTCGCACATCGACCTGACCGACGGCTTCGACGCCGGCAGCGCCGGCAACGAAAACGGCAAGCGCATCCAGGACGAGGTCAAGGCCAACGTCAAGAACCTGCTGGGCCCGGTGATCGGCGACGACAACTTCCGCCTGAGCGTGATGGCCGCCGTCGACAACGACAAGATCGAGGAAACGGTGGAGAAATTCGGCGCCGACCCGAAAGTGACGAGCGAGGCCATGCGCGAGGAGCAGGACCGCAACCGCATGACCATGGGCGTGCCCGGCACGCTGTCGAACCGGCCGCCGCCGGCCAACCCGAATCCGGCCGACGCCGCCAAGCCGGCCACCGACCCGGCCAGCGCCGGCGACGGCACCGCGCGCAAGAACGCAACCACCCGCCAGTACGCCTACGACCGCAGCATCGTCCAGACCAAGCGCAGCCGTGGCCGCCTGCAAAAACTCAGCGTGGCCGTGGTGCTGGCGCAGGCCGCCGCGCCGACGCCGAAGACCGGCTGGAGCGCCGCCGAGATCGCCAACATCGACAAAATCCTGCGCAACGGCCTGGGCATCAACGCCGAGCGCGGCGACCAGCTGGTGGTGTCGGCCATGAACTTCCCGCCGAGGGCGGCCGTGACGCCATGGTGGGAAGAGCGCGACAACATCGTCGACATCAGCTCCTACGTGATCTACGGCGTCGGCCTGCTGCTGGGCTACCTGTTGATCCTGCGTCCGCTGATGCGCCTGGTCACGGTGCGCTTCACGCCCGATCCGAAGGAATTGCAGCGCGTGGCCGCCGAGCGCCGCGCCGCCGAGGCCGCCGCCGTGGCGGCCGCCAAGGAAGCCAGGGACGCCAAGGACGGCGTGCTGCCGGCGCTGGCGGGCGCCGCCGCGCCGGGCACGCCGGGCGCCGCCCCGGCCCTGCCGGGCGCCGCCGGACAGCCGGGCATGCCGGTGGTGCCGCTGCTGGAGAACTACGATCTGCCGCCACCGGGCTCGGCGGTCGACGTCATGGTCGACCACCTCAAGGTGCTGGCCGCCAAGGAACCTGAACGCGTAGCCGAAGTCGTTAAACAATGGATGCAGAAAAATGGCCGAACTCAATAAACCGCAGGACCAGGACGATTCCGACTACGCCCACGCGGCGCCCAAGCTGTCGCCGGTCGAGCAGGCCGCGATCGTCTTGCTGAGCATTGGCGAGGAGCCGGCGGCCGCCGTGCTGCGCTGCCTGAGCCGCGAGGAATTGCTGGAGGTGACGCAGGTGATGTCGCGCATGAGCGGCATCAAGGTCGAGTCCGTCAAATCGGCAATGCAGACCTTCTTCGACGACTACCGCGAACAGTCCGGCGTGCATGGCGCCTCGCGCAGCTACCTCAAGCGCTCGCTGGACCTGGCGCTCGGCGGCGACCTCGCCAACACCGTCCTCAACAACATCTACGGCGACGAGCTGCGCCCGAAAATGGCGCGCCTGCAGTGGGCCTCGCCGAAGTGGCTGGCCGAATACATCTCCAACGAACACGTGCAGATGCAGTCGGTGTTCCTGGCCTTCCTGCCGCCGGCGCTGGCCGGCCAGATCATCGACGCCCTGCCCCAGGAAGGCCGCGACCTGGTGCTGCTGAATCTGGCGCGCCTCGACGAGATCGACCGCGACCTGCTGCAGGAGCTCGACGAACTGGTGGTGCGATGCCTGAGCTCGTTCGACTCGCAAAGCACCAGCGTCGAGGGCATCCGCCAGGCCGCCGAGATCCTCAACCGCCTGCCGGGCAACCGCGCCCAGATGGTCGAACTGCTGCGCGCCCATGATCCGGAGGTGGTGGCGCAGATCGAGCTGTCGATGTACGACTTCTTCATCCTCGGCAACCAGTCCGAAGTGGCCATCACCCGCATCATCGAGGAAGTGCCGCTGGAGCAATGGGCGATCGCGCTCAAGGGCGCCGAAGTGTCGATCCGCGACGCCGTGCTCAAGACCATGCCGAAACGCCAGGCCCAGGCCTTCGAGGACATGATGCGCCGCGCCGGCCCGATGCCGATGTCGCGCATCGAGCAAACCCGCCAGGAGATCATGGCCACCGTCAAGGCCCTGGCCGACGGCGGCGAGATCGAAATTCAATTGTTCGCAGAACAGGTGGTCGAATGAAGCAGTTCCGCGCCTACCGCTTTCCGCCGCTGGCCCAGTTCACCAACCTCGCCCACCAGCGCGCCGTGGCGCAAAGCCACGGTCAGGGCGGCGACGGCGGCGCCCAGTGGGCGGCGTCGGTCAGCGAGGGTTTTGAACAAGGCCAGCGCGACGGTTACGAGATCGGCATGGCGCGCGGGCAGGAGGACGGCTTCGAGGCCGGCCGCACCGCCGGCCAGGAACAGGGCCGCGAGGAAGGCCGCCACGAAACCCTGGTCGCCTACGACCAGATGGCGCGCCCGGTCGACGCCATGCTCAAAAGTTTGAAGAAGCTGCGCTCGGACTACCGCGCCGCCCAGCGCAAGGAAGTGGTCGACCTGGTGGCCAAGGTGGCGCGCCAGGTGATCCGCGCCGAACTGGCCCTGCAGCCGGTGCAGCTGATGGCCCTGGTCGAGGAAACGTTGGCATCGATGCCACCGACGCGCGAAGAGATCGACGTCTTCCTCAACCCGGAGGAATTGAAACGCATCGCCGAGCTCGATCCGAAACGCTCCAAGCGCTGGAACCTGATTCCCGACGCCCGCCTGGAAGTGGGCGAGTGCCGCATCAAGGCTGGCGATAACGAAGTCGATGCCGGATGTCATCAACGTCTTGCCGCTGTCATGGAACAGGTCGATAATCAATTGCAGGCGGCCGACGGCGGCGACGAAACGGAGACGGAAGAGTGATCGCTGACGCGTTACGCAACCTCGAGCTGGGCTCCGTGCCCATGGCGACCCCGACGGGCCGCCTGGTCGGCGCGTCCGGCTTGCTGCTCGAGGCCGCCGGGTGCCCGCTGCACACCGGTCAGCGTTGCCAAATCGAGACAGTCGGCGGCGAATGGCTCGACGCGCAAGTCGTTGGCTTTCGCGACAAGCTTTCCTTTTTGATGCCGTTCAAAAAAGCGGTCGGGCTGACCACCGGCGCCCGCGTGCTGCCCTCCCCCGAAAAAATCAGCCTGCAAATCGGCTCGAGCTGGCTCGGGCGCATGGTCAACGGCCTGGGCGAACCGATCGACGGCCTGGGCAAGCTGACCGGCGACTTTCCGCTCGAGTCGCAGCCGCCGCGCGTGCATCCCCTGAAGAAAAAACCGGTCACCGAGCCGCTCGACGTCGGCGTGCGCGCCATCAACTCCATGCTGACCCTGGGCAAGGGCCAGCGGGTCGGCCTGATGGCCGGTTCCGGCGTCGGCAAGTCCGTGCTGCTGGGCCTGATGACCCGCCAGACCGTGGCCGACGTGGTGGTGGTGGGCCTGATCGGCGAGCGCTCGCGCGAGGTGCGCGAATTTGTCGACATGTCGCTCGGCAAGGACGGCTTGGCCAAGGCGGTGCTGGTGATCGCCCCGGCCGACGAAAGCCCGCTGATGCGCATCATGGCCACCGAATTGTGCCATTCGATCGCGGCCCACTACCGCGACCAGGGCAAGAACGTGCTGCTGCTGGTCGATTCGCTCACGCGCTACGCGATGGCGATGCGCGAGGTGGCGCTGGCGCTGGGCGAGCCGCCGGCCACCAAGGGCTATCCGCCGTCGGTATTCTCGGCGCTGCCGCAATTGGTCGAATCGGCCGGCAACGGCGAGAACCAGACCGGCTCGATGAGCGCGATCTACACCGTGCTGGCCGAGGGCGACGACCAGCAGGACCCGGTGGTCGACACCGCCCGCGCCGTGCTCGACGGCCATATCGTGCTCACCCGCGAGCTGGCCGAGCGCGGCCACTATCCGGCGATCGACATCGGCGCCTCCATCAGCCGCTGCATGAGCCAGGTCATCACGCAGGAACACATGCTGGCCGCGCGCGCGCTCAAGTCGAGCATGGCGCGCCACAACCGCGTGCGCGACTTGATCCCGCTGGGCGCCTACGTGCCCGGCGCCGATCCGATCACCGACAAGGCGGTCATGCTGCACCCGAAAGTGGAAGATTTTCTGTGCCAGGGCACCAAGGAAGAAGCGCCGTTCGCGCCGTGCGTAAGTGAACTTGAAAAGCTGATGACATGAGCCACAACAACATCCGTAACCTGACCACCCTGGTAGCGCTGCGCAACACCGAGGTCGAGAAGCTGCAGACCGAGATGGCCGAAAAGCAAAACTTGCGCGACCGCTACCAGAAAAACCTCGACCGCCTGACCGGGCTGTATACGAATAGCGGCGCCAGCGGCAACCTGCACCCGGCCCTGGCCGGCAATTGCGGCGACTACAAGCAGGCCGTGATGCAAATGGTCGACAGCCACCGGCTCGACCTGCACATGCACGAGGCCGACATGGCGGTGTCGCAACAGGCGCTCAACGCCGCCTGGGCCAAGCGCGAGGTGCTGGGCAAGGTGCTGGTGACGCAACAGAAGGTGGTGCTCAAGGAAAAGGACGCCAAGGAGCGCAAGCAGCATGACGACCTGGCAACCCAGGCCTGGCTGCGCGGGCAAAAAATCCCCGGGTAATCTTGACGCCTTGTCAGCTCTGTTGTCGCCGCGTCATCGATAGCCTTCAGGACACATTCCAGCGCTGCGCGACACATTTGCAACACCAAAAAAAAAGTTAGAAATATTTTCATACGGAAACGATTAGGGTCGCCTTGTATCAAGGTACACTTCATTCATCCTTTCCAGGAGCAAGATCATGGCAGTCATCAGCAGTCCGACCTACGACCCGAAAACCACCGCCACCAACCTGGCCAACGCCTACGTCGGCCCGACCAAGGCGATCCTCGACGCGCAGGCGGCCGAGGCCAAGGCCACCTCGAGCGCGCTGTCGGCCCTCGGTTCGGCGCTGAGCGCGTTCCAGGGCGCGCTGTCCGGCCTGACCTCGGGCACCAAGACGGTGACGGCCAACACAGCGACCATGAGCAACACGGCGGTCGCCACCGCCAGCGCCAACTCGAAGGCCGTCGCCGGCACCTATTCGTTCTACGTCGAACAGCTGGCCACGGCCGGCCAGGTCTCCTATAACGTTGCCGACAGCACCGCCACCAATGCCGGCTCGCTCAAGATCGCGCTGGCCGACGGCTCGAGCTTCCAGGTCACGCTGACCAGCGCCGACAGCGACATGGACGGCAAGCTCACCGCCAGGGAAATCGCCGCCGCCGTCAACGTCGCCGCCACCAACAACTCGCGCATCTCGGCATCGACGATGACGATCAACGGCGTCTCCAAGCTGGTGCTGACGTCGACCAAGACCGGCGCCGACAACGCCGTCGCGTCGATCGACGTCGCCGGCCTGGGCGACTCGGCGCTGCAGTCCGACCTGTCGGCCAAGACGGTGCTGCGCGCGGCCAGCAACGCCATCGTCTGGATCGGCGGCCAGAACGGCACCAAGATCGAGCAGGCCTCGAACACCATCACCGCCATCGACGACATCAGCTTCACGGTGGCGCAGGCGCAAGCGGCCAACGCCGCGCCGGTGACCCTTACCGTGGGCGCCGACAGCGGCGGCACCGCCGCCAACGTCCAGACCTTCGTGACCGCCTACAACACCCTGCTGGGCGTGATGAACACGCTGACCAGCTCGGGCGCCGAGGGCGCCCAGGGCGCGGACGCCGCGCTGCACGGCGACGCCGGGCTGGCCTCGCTGCGCGACCGCCTCGGCGCGGCGCTGCGCTCGGCCACCGGCGGCCAGTCGCTGGTCACCTTCGGCATCGCGGCCGGACGCGACGGCATGCTCACGCTCGACACCGCCCGCCTGAACAAGGCCGTCGGCAACAATCCGGCCGCGCTCGACACGCTGTTCGGCAAGACCGGCGTCGGCACCAACGCCGGCACCGGCGTGCTGGGCACGATGAACAAGCTCGTGTCGAGCTGGACCAACGCCACCAACGGCTTCATCGGCGCCCGCCAGCAGCAGACGACCAAGGAGCAAAACGCCGTCACGGACCGCCTGGCGACGCTGGAAAACCAGTTCACCAACGCCTACGAGCGCTACCTGGCGCAATTTACCGCGCTGCAGACGCTGCAGGCGTCGATGACGTCGACGTCGAACATGTTCACGGCGATGTTCTCGTCGGACAGCAATAGCTAGCAACCCACTTATCGCCGCGGCAATCGTGCCGCGGATACTTACCCGTACGGTGAATCCCATGTTGAACCATGAAGCTTATAGCAGTTACCACTCCACCAATCTGGACGCCCAGGTGGCACGGGCGTCGCCGATCGAACTGGTGCTGGTGCTGACCGACGGCTTGCTCGAGGAGCTGGCGCGCGCGCGCGGCCACATCGTCGGCAAGCGCTACGAGCTCAAGGCTGTCAGCCTGAACAAGTGCACCGACATCATCAATGGTCTGTCGAGCTCGCTGGACTTCGACAACGGCGGCGAGGTGGTCGAAAACCTCGGCCGCCTGTACGACTACTGCGCGGGCCGCCTCTACACCGCCGGCGTCAGCCTGGACCCGGCCGTCATCGACGAGGTGACCACTTTACTGACGACCATCAAAAAAGGCTGGCTGGGCGTGCAGGCCAAAAATGGATAGGCAAGCGACATTGCTGCAGATGGCAAAGAAAATGAACGCCGCCATCGCCGCCGAGGATTGGAAGCTGCTGGCGGCGATCAACACGCTGGTGGCGTCGACCTTGCCGCACATGGCGGCGCAGGGCAAATGGAGCGGCGCCGAACGGGCCGCCCTGTCGGCCTTGCATGAAATGCATCAGGAAGCGGTACAGCGTTGCGACCTCGCCACCGAAGACCTGGGGCGTCGTCTGAACGAAATGCAGGCAAACAAGGAGGGGTGGCTGGCCTACGCCCTCGACAGCGAACAAGCAGAAAACGGAATTCAAGCATGAGCATCACTATGAACCGCGTCAACCACGCCAGCGCCGCCGACCAGGCCGCCAAAGCCGATTTCGCCGCGCCGGTCGCCGCCAATCGCGGCCAGCAGGAGCGCGCCGGCAACAGCGCCCCCCCGCCAGGCAGGCGGCCCAGCGCAACGCGACCGCGTCCAACGCAACGACGGGCCAGGCCACGCCGGCCAGATCGCCGTCCGGCCCGGCCCCGGCCAAAAGCGCCCAGTCCGGCGCGGGCACGCAAGCGGCCAAGACCACGCAATCCGGCAAGACCGGCCAGGCCGCCGAACCGACCGACGAGCCCAGCGCCGACACCCCGGTGGTGGCGCCGTTCGCCTACCTGCTCAATATGGGTGACCCGGCCGCCGCCAGCCAGGACGATGCCGCGCCGCCGGCCGCCGCTGCAACCGACACAACCGCCAGCGCAAGCGCCGACAACGCCGCCGCGACGGGCGCCGACACGCTGCCGGCCATGCTCGCCTCGATGCTCAACGCCGGCGCCGCCCCCGGCGGCACGCTGGCCATGGCCGCCGACGCCCGCGGCGAGACGGTCAGCGCCGTCTCCACGCTGAGCAACTCGGCCACGCGCCTGAACCTGGCCGCCGCCAGCGTGGCCGTCAACGTCGTCGCGCCGCAGCCGGCCGCCGATGCCGCCGCCGCGCTGGCCGCCGCCCAGCTGCAAGCCACGGCCGGCGCCAGCGCCCAGGGCTTGCCCAACGGCGCCGCCCTGCCCGCCATGGCCCAGCAAACCAAGGCCGACGCGCCCGGCGCCGATGCCGCTCCTGCGCCGGCGATCGACGCGGCCGTCCCACAAACGGCCAACGCCGGTCCGGCACCGCGCGCGCTGCCGCGTGGCGCCGAAGCGGCAGCCGGCCAGCGCGCCGACAACGCCGCCGCGCCGCTGGCCAACGCCGCCGTAACGAAAGACGAGAACCGCGCCACGGCCGCCGCGCCGGCGGCCACCACCGCCGGCGCCGGCCTGACGGCGGGCGCGCCCGCCGCCCCGGCCGCCGCCGGCGCCACCGTCAAGCTCGCCGGCACGCCGGAACAGTGGCAGCAGCCGCTGCGCCAGGCGCTGGGCGACCGCCTGCAGCTCAACCTCCAGCGCAACAACGACCACGCGGTGATCCGCCTGGAACCGCCCAACATGGGCAGCATCGAGATCTCGATCCGCCACAGCGCCGGTTCGCTGCAGGTAAATCTGTCGGCCAACAACAGCGAAGTGCTGCGCCAGCTCAACACCATCGGCGACAGCGTGCGCCAGGACTTGTCCACGCGCCAGTTCGGAGACGTCGCCGTGACGGTGTCGTCGAGCCGCGCGCAGGCCCAGGCCGACGGCGGCGGACGCAACGGCCAGCAGCGCGACCAGAACGACGCCCGCACGCCGGGCCGCGCGCTGTCCGAGGACGGCGCCGCCTCCCTCTTTGCCATGACGTCCGAGCAGGAGTAATCAGTAGATGAAGAACATGAAAATGATTGTCGCGTTCGCCCTGGTGGCGGTGGTCGGCGCCGCCGTCGCCGGCGGCGCGGTGTGGTACATGTCCAAGGGCGACGAGGCCGCCGCCGCGGAACACGACGCCAAGGGCGGCAAGGACGGCAAGGAAGCCAAGGCCAAGAAGGCCAAGAAGGAAGAGAAAAAGGATGAAACGCCGCCGAAGTACCTGACGGTCGACAAGGTCATCATCATGCTCAAGCGGGTGCCCACCGACACCTCGGCCCACTACATGTCGGCCGACCTGGTGATCACCACCAACGCCAAGCTGGAGAAGGAAGCCAAGGAACACTTGCCGATGCTGCGCAGCGTTGCCGTGCGCACCCTGTCGAATTTGCCGATGGCGACCGCGCAAGTGATGACGATCGACCAGTTCGCCAACGAATTGAACAAGGCCTTCGACGAAACCTACGAGCAGGAAGGCCGGGAAAAACCATTTTCCGAAGTCATGATCGGCAAACTCATCATTGAGTAAGCCGGACCGGGCATGAACACGAGCGGAGCGGGCATGGCCTACACAGAGCAGTATGCGGAAACTTATGCCGAAGGCTACAGTGAAGACGGCAAGGCGCCGGTCATGCACAGTGCGGCCGACGAGCAAAAGTATCTGCTCGCCTATGCGCCGCTGGTCAAGCGCATCGTGCGCCAGCTCAATTCGCAGGTCGCCGGCGCCATCGACCGCGACGACATGGAGCAGATCGGCCTGATGGGCCTGCTGGAGGCGCTGCGCCGTTACGGCGAGCCCGACGGCGGCTTCGGCAGCTACGCCAGCCTGCGCATCCGCGGCGCCATCCTGGACGAATTGCGGCGCCAGGACTGGCGCCCGCGCGCGGTGCGCCAGCAAAGCCACAAGCTGCGCGACGCGGTGCGCGCGCTGACCCGCAAGCTCGGCCGCGAGCCGAGCGAGCAGGAGATCACGACCGGCCTGGGCTTGACGGCCGAGGCCTACCAAGCCTACCAGCTCGACGAGAACGCCGAGCTGATCGCCAGTTTCGACGAGATCCTGCAGGACAGCGTCAGCAACGAGAGCGCGCCCAGCCCGGAAGACCAGCTGATGGTGCGCCGCAGCCTGGAACAGGCGCTGCGCGGGCTCGACGAGCGCGAACAGCGGGTGGTGCAAATGTATTACGAATTTGAGCTCAGCTACAAGGAAATCGCCGCCGTGCTGGACCTGACCGACGCCCGCGTCTGTCAGCTCAACAAGGCGGCGCTGGGCAAAATGAAAGCCGTGCTGCAGGCCTGAATCGTTCGGGATTGCACCAGGAATTAGTCAATGACGCGGAAAGGCGAATCATCATGCAGCAAATAGTCGGCATCCTCATCGTTTTAGGCAGCGTCTTCGGCGGCTTCTTCATGATGGGCGGCTCGTTCCATCAAATCTGGCAGCCGATCGAGTTGATCGTCATCGCCGGCTCGGGCCTGGGCGCGCTGGTCATCGGCAACCCGACCCACGTGCTCAAGGAAATGATGACGCAAATTAAAAAAATCGTCACCAAGAAGAAGTACGACTCGGAATTCCAGCGCCAGCTGCTGTTGCTGATGTACGAACTGCTGCAACTGGCCGCCGGCGGCCTCAAGGCGCTGGACGCCCACGTCGAGGCGCCCAAGGACAGTCCGCTGTTCCAGCGCTATCCGCGCGTGCTGGAAGAACCCAAATTGCTGGCCTTCATCGTCGACAACTTCCGCCTGATGGCCATGGGCAAGATCAACGCCCACGAGCTGGAAGGCGTGCTGGAACAGGAACTGGAAGCGATCCACACCGAGCTCGAGCAGCCGGCCAAGTCGCTCGGCAAGATCGGCGAGGCGATGCCGGGCTTCGGCATTCTGGCCGCCGTGCTGGGCATCGTGATCACCATGAGCACCGTGAGCGAAGGCGCCACCTCGGGCGAGATCGCCGAGCACGTCGGCGCGGCCATGGTCGGTACCTTCATCGGTATTTTCCTGTGCTACGGCCTGATCGATCCGCTGTGCAACATGATGAAGCAGCTGGTCAACTCGGAAGGCTCGAACAAGGAAACCGTCAAGGTGGTGCTGGTCACGCACGTGGCCGGCAAACCGCCGCTGCTGGCGATCGACGCCGGGCGCCGCCTGGTGGCGCTGAACATCAAACCGAGCTTTGCCCAGCTGGAACGCTGGATCAACGACCTCGAGGGCCGCGACAGCGAACCAGCCGACAACGCCAGGGGAGGTCGTGGTGCTAAAGCCGCATGACAAGGGGCATGACCAGACCATCGTCAAGCGCGGTGGCGGCAAGCACAAGCACGACGACCACGGCGGCGCCTGGAAGGTGGCGTTCGCCGACTTCTGCCTGGCACTGATGTGTTTGTTCCTGGTGCTGTGGCTGATGGCCGCGCGCAACACGGAATCGCTCGAACAAATCCTCACCGAGGCCAACGGCGCCAAGACCGACCAGGGCAAGGGCGTCATGCCGCAGCAGGTCGGCGGCCCGCGCGGCAGCCTGATCGACCGCTACCCGATGCCGCACTTCGGCACCAGCGACGCGCCCGGCGAGAAGACCAACGCCCAGGGCGAGCCGGACCCGGTGCCGCCGCTCAAGCAGGACAAGGTCAAGTACGAGTCGCAAGCGGACCTGGCCGCGCTGTCGAAGGCGCTGACCAAGATGAGCGCCGATTTCGGCCTGACGTCCAACCTGGAGGCCATCATCACGCCCTACGGCCTGCGCGTGATGCTGCACGACACCGACCGCCAGGGCATGTTCGTGCGCGGCAGCGCCGTGCCGACCGACAAGTTCAGCGCGCTGCTGCGCAAGATGGGTCCGCTGTTCAAGAAGATGGAAAACCAGATGCTGATCGTCGGCCACACCGACTCGCTGCAGTACGCCGACACCAGCTACGCCGCCTTCTCGAACTGGACCTTGTCGTCGAACCGCGCCATGTCGGCCCGCGCCCAGCTGCTGGCCGGCACCATGAATCCGGAATCGGTGCTGCAGGTGGTCGGCATGGCCGACCGCGCGCCGCTCGACACCAAGCGCGTCGACGCCGGCGTCAACCGCCGCATCGAGCTGCTGATCCTGACCACGACGCAAGCGAAGATCATCGCCGCCATGTTCGGCATGCCGGACAACTCGGTGCCGCTGACCGACGAGATCCACACCGCCCTGCCCGACCGCGGCCTGCTGGAAAAGCTGCGCGACTCGCTCGGCGGCGGCGGCGCCCAGCGCCAGCCCGCGCCGGCGCCGGCCGATCCGCGCCGCAGCGGTAACAGCAGCGGCCACAATTAAGCGGTAACATTAAAGATATCGTATGGAAACCAAGCCAAGCAGAGGCACACGTATGAGAATCACGACCTCCACCCCGGACGGCATGACCGTCCAACGCGTGGCCGACGCCGCGCCGGTCGACGCCGGCGAAGCTGCCGCGCCGGCGCCGGCCGCCGCGCCGTTGCAGTCGGCCGTCATGCAGCCGGCGCTGCAGGCGATGCGCGACATGCCCGAAATCGACCAGGAAAAGGTCGACATGCTGCGCGACGCGCTGGCCAAGGGCGAATTGCCGTTCGACCCGGCCAAACTCGCCGGCCTGATCCAGCGCTTCCACGGGAGCGAGCCGTGAACATCGCCGCCATGACGCGCCAGGACGCCATGCGCGTGCTGCTGGCCGGCATCGCCGACGACTTGCGCGCCTACCCCGCGCTGCAGGATTTGCTGGATCAGCAATTCCATGCCGCGCTGCGCCACCAGGCGGCGGAGCTGGGCCGGGCGGCCGAGGCCATTTCGGCCCTGGTGGACGTCTTGCAGGCGCGCCGCGCCCAACGCGTTGCGCTTGCGCAACGTTTACTTGGTCCAACTGCCAACATGGACCAGGCGTTTGCCTTGCTGAAAAATGCTGCCCGAGAGAAAATAGAGTCCGACTGGAAGACGCTGGAAACCATGGTGGTTGAATGCAAGCGTCTCGGCAAGCGCAATAGCGACTTGCTGTTAGAACAGCACAGCATCATGCAGCGCGTGCTGCATGGCGAGGACCAACTTTATGCGCCAGCTTAACTTTATGCCCGCGACGGCGCCGACCGCCGCCACCGTATCGAACATGACCTCCAGCCGCCCCGTCGCGGCTGTGGGCGCTTTCTCGTCTTCGCCTTCGTCCTCGTCCCCCGGCAACTTCGCCTCGACCTTCCGCCAGGTGCAGCAGGATGTCGCCACCTTCATCAGCCACGGCGGCGGCGGCTTCGGCGATCCGTCGCCCTCGCCTTCCGCGTCACAGGCGATGAGCCTGCAGGCGATGGCGTTGCAGCGCTCGAGCGGCGCCATCGATGGAGTCAACGCGGGGGCAAACGACGGCGGCATCGACAACGATCTCAAGAATCAATTCCTGGCCTCCATCAAGCCTTGGGCCGAGGAGACCGGCCAGAAGCTGGGCGTCTCGGCGGACGTGGTCGCCGCCCACGCCGCGCTCGAATCGGGCTGGGGCCAGCAACCGCTGCGCAAGGGCGGTGCCGACACCAACAACCTGTTCGGCATCAAGGCAGGCGGCAACTGGCAAGGTGCCGTGGCAGCGGCCACCACCACCGAATACGAACAGGGCGCGATGGTCAAGAAGACCGAGCGCTTCCGCAGCTACCCGGATGCCGCCAGCGCCTTCCGCGACTATGCCGATATGCTGTCGAGCAATCCGCGCTACCAGGCCGCGCTCAACACCGGCAACGACGCCCGCGCCTTCGCCACAGGCTTGGCGCGCGGCGGCTACGCCACCGACCCCGCCTACGCCGACAAGCTGAGCAAGCTGGCGGCGCAAGTCCAGCGTGGCGCCAGCGCAGCGCTCGATTCCAAGCCTTAACTCAGATCGTCAGGCCAAACAACGAAAAGCCAACCCCTCGGGTTGGCTTTTTCGCTTTCCGGCTGGTGGACGGCACGCTAGCCGTGACGCTCCTGTCCGTCGTGCTTGTCGTGATGATGGTTGTCTTCGTGCTTCGCCGCCACGTGCTTGACCGGCGCCGGCGGTGACGCATGAGGGCGCTCATTGTGCATGGCGAGCATCTCCTGGCGTGCGCCGTTGGCATGCGCCCGCTCGAAATCGTTGACGTCGTGGTTGGACGGCGTGCCGCGCGGCGGGAAAGCCTCGGCGTGCTGGACCGGCCGCATGGGAGCCTCAGCGTGCTGGACCGGTCGCATGGGAGCCTCTGCGTGCTCGACGGGCCGTACCGGCACCTCGGCGCGCAGGACCGGCGCGGTCTCCGGGTGCTGGAAGGATCTCATCGGCGCCTCGGCGTGATGGACGGGCGGCATCGGGGCTTCGGCGTGAGGGCTGGGCGTCGTCGAGGGCTCGGCATGCCGGACCAGCGGCATATGCATGCCGCCGCCGCGCTCCTGTAACGACATCGCCGGGGAGCCAAACGACGGGCGCGTGCCGGGCACCGCGTCGTGGGTGGTGAAATGCGGCACCGTCATCGCGCCGACCGGACGCTGTGCCGGTGGATGGGCCGCCAACGACGTTCCCAGGGGCGCATAATTCGGCTG
This sequence comes from Duganella sp. AC237, assembly GCF_979254035.1. Lineage (NCBI taxonomy): Bacteria > Pseudomonadati > Pseudomonadota > Betaproteobacteria > Burkholderiales > Oxalobacteraceae > Duganella > Duganella sp. AC237. The sequence continues at coordinate 4,264,079 of NZ_CEEDEW010000003.1, forward strand.
GAAACGGGCCGCGCCGGGGATCCCGGCAGGCGGCTGCGGAGCGTTGTGAATCGCGACGTTCTGGGTGCGATTGACAACGTTGTTAGTCGTTCGGTAGTTATTGTTGACGACGTTTATATTGTTGACATGATTCACGACCGTCACCGATTTCGAGATATAGGTCGCGTTGTTGTACACCACCGCCGGACGCTGCCAGCCGCCGTCGTAGTGGCGCGGCGCGCCCCAGTTGACGTCCCAGGCATTCCATCCCCAATCATGGTGATGGCTGACGGCCGCGCCCACCAGCACCCCGACACCGAACGAAATCACGCCGGTCGCGACCAGGTTCTCGCCGGAATAGGCCGGCTGAAGGTAGCTGCGGTATACCGGCACCGGCGCGCCATAGACCACCGCCGGATCGTAGCGCGGGACATACACCACATCGGGCTCGGCCGGCTCGATGACGATGGTTTGGGGCGGCGGCGGAATCACCGCCGGCCCCGAATAGACCAGCGGTTCCGCTGGCGATTGCTCGATGTAATTGGGCGGCGGCGCGGCGCGCGCGGTGGTCGATACCCGCAGATGCGGCGAGGATTTCAGGTTGCCCGCCTGCTGCGCGCGCAAGCGCATGGCCTGGATCGCGTTCATCACATCGTTCGGATCGTTGACATAGGCCTCGCCCAGCGCCGTGGTCCACTGGAGATTGCCGGCCATCTGGTTCAGCACACTTGGGAAGGTGGTCAGCGCCTTGACGCTAACATCCCACGGCTGGCCGGCTTCGGCACTCTGCAGCGCGTCGCCCTTCAGCGATGGATTTTGCGCCAGCCACTGGTTGGCGGCGGAGATTTGCTCCGGATAGGTCGCCCCGGCCAGCACCTGGCCGACCAGCTTGTCCGGAAACAGTGCGATCGGCGCGACCATCTGCGACAGCTGGTCGGCCGTCGGCGGCGTGTAGGGCGCGGCCTGCGCGGCGGCCGGCGTGTCCGCCGTCTTCGGCTGCACGGGGTCGGAAGGCTTGTTACATCCGGCAACAGCCAGCAGACTCAGCAACAGCGCCGAGGACACCACGGTCCTCATGTTCTTCGACGGCATACCCATGATTGACATCCTTCCACGCTAAAAGTATGGAACTAGATTAACAATCGCCCGGGCATCAAGCTGTTACCCTTTGTAACGTGCGTAAGCAGCTGTTCGGAACGCGCTAGGGCTTGATCGTCACCGGCATGTCGGCCGGCTGCACCGTGCCGGCGCCGGTCACCTTGGCGCGGATGATGGTGCCGCTGGCATTGCGCACGCGCACCAGCGAGCCGCGCGCGCCGGCGTCGAGCGCCTCGCCGGCCATGCTCACCTCGACCTGGTCGTTGCGCGCGACGATGCGCACCGCCTCTCCGCGCTTGACCAGGGTGGGCGAAGCCAGCAGCGCCATGCGCAGCACCTCACCACTGCGCAGGGCGCGCTTGCCGCTCATGCCCACCACGTCCTGCGGATCGGAGACCGGGTCCGTGATGTTGGAAATATCGTGGCGTTCAAGTAACACATCTTCGTCCGCAATAACTTTCCCGGCTGGCACGTCGCTGGCCACGATGGCGATCCGCGCCGACACCTGCGCCCGCACCACGAACTCGTAGCGCCAGCCCGGCGCGCCCGCGCCGGCCGCACACGACGCGGCGAACTTCATGCGGCCCGGCGAGCGCGTATCGACCGCCTCGACCGTCACGCCCTGCCCGCACGCGGCCAGCGGACGGCTGCCGCGCAACACATTCAACGCGAATTGAGGCTCTATCAAACCGCTACTGTCTGCCCAGCGCAACACATATTGACGCGCCGCAGCCTCCACCAAAACGGGGACTTGTTCGGCGTTTGTGGGGCTGGAGGCGGCAAAAGTGTTAAAAAATGTTGTGCTAAGCAGCAACATTCCACCTAAACCAGTTACAATACTTTTGTTGAACATGGGCAATACCTCTACTATGATGCGGAGAGCGATGGTAGTTAAACCGCTGTGCCGTCATTTTACATTGACGGTAACGTTTTGCACTCATGCAACACCGTTTTTTAGCAACGCAGCCTGAATTTGGACAGGGGAAGACTATGGGCATCAACTTCAAAGAAGCGGCAGGGGTCCACGCCGACGCGCTCCAGTTGCGCGCCGAACGCACCCGCATCCTGGCCACCAACCTGGCCAACGAGAACACGCCGGGCTTCCAGGCGCGCGACATGGACTTCGCCGCCACCCTGGCCAACACCCAGGCCGAGGCGGCCGGCGACATCGGCGGCGACGACGGTGCCGCGTCGATGTACCGCGTGCCCTACCACCCGACCCGCGACGGCAACACCGTCGAGATCGGCGTCGAGCAGGCCGCGTTCTCGCAAAACGCCTCCGACTTCCAGACCAGCCTGACGTTCGTGACGATGCGTCTGCGCGGTCTCGCCAAAGCCATCAATGGCCAGTGAGCACGCCGCCGCCATGATCCCGGCCGCAACAACCGCAGCAGCGCCCGCATCCACCACGGAGTAAGCCATGTCCTTTAAAAATATTTCCGAGATCGCAGGATCGGCCATGTCGGCCCAGACCGTGCGCCTCAATACCATCGCCAGCAACCTGGCCAACGCCGATTCGGTCAACGGCAACGAAGCCGACACCTACCGCGCCCGCAAGCCCGTGTTCTCGGCCGTCATGGGCGACAGCTTCGACGGCGACATGCAGGCCGGCGGCAAGGTGCAAGTGCTCGACGTGGTCCAGTCGGCCGAGCCGCTGCGCAAGGTCTACGAGCCGGGCCATCCGATGGCCAACGCCGAGGGCATGGTGTTCTACCCCAACGTCAACGAAGTGGCGGAGATGGCCGACATGATGTCGGCCTCGCGCGCCTTCGAAACCAATGTCGAAGTCCTGGGCCGCATCCGCGGCATGCAGCAATCCCTCCTCAAACTCGCTGAAGGTTAAGCCATGGCAGTCAGTCTACTCAACAACAGCAGCGCCAGCACCGGCAACGGCGGCGGCACCAGCGTCACCGGCAACGCCGCCAGCGCCTCGTCGGACATGTTCACCAAATTGCTGGTGGCGCAGATCCAGAACCAGGACCCGCTGTCGCCGACCGATCCGTCGCAGTTCGTCCAGCAGCTGACCCAGCTGTCGCAGACCGAGGCGCTGCAGAACCTGTCCCAGCTCACCAGCGCCAACTCGAGCGTGCTGCAAAGCATGCAAGTGATCTCGCTGGGCGCCCAGGTCGGCTCGGACGTCATGGCCGAGAGCAGCTCCGTCAAGATCGATGGCAAGACGCCCGTCAGCGGCCAGACCACCCTGGCCGCCTCCAGCACCGCGACCAGCGTCGTGCTGACCGGCGACGACGGCACAAAGTACACCGTCAAGCTGGGCACGCAGGCGGCCGGCACGGTGCCGTTCACGATCGATACGGCCGGCCTGAAGATTCCGGCCGGCACCTACAAGCTGTCGGTCGAGACCAGTTCCAAGGAAGTCCCGCCGGTTGACGTCCAGGGCCGCCTCAACAGCGTGCGCCTGTCGGCCAACGGCGGCGTCGTGCTCAACGTCAGCAACATCGGCGAAATCGCGCCGACCTCGATCACCGCCTTCAACGGCAAATCCGCCTCTGCCATTCAATAATCTTTACTTAGGAAGGACTCCATCATGAGTTTCGATATCGCATTGTCTGGCATCCAGGCCATCAACGAATCGCTGAACAGCACCAGCCAGAACATCGCCAACGCCGGTACCTACGGCTACAAGTCGTCGCGCGCCAACTTCTCGTCGCTGGTCTCGGGCGACGTCCAGACCGGCGTCATGATCGGTTCGACCACGCAGAGCATCAGCAAACAGGGCGGCGTACTCAACACCGGCCGCGCGCTCGACGCCTCGATCAACGGCCGCGGCTTCTTCGTCACCAAGGACCAGAACACCGGCCAGACCGAATACACCCGCGTCGGCATCTTCGACGCCTCCAAGGACGGTTTCCTGGTCGACGCCACCGGCCGCAAGGTGCAGGGCTATCCGATCAAGCAAGGCAGCACCACGCTGGGCGCGCTGGGCGACGTGCCGATCCCGACCGGTTCGATCCCGGCCGTGGTCTCGAAAAACATGGATTACGTCGGCAACATGTCGGCCGACTGGACGACGGCCGCCACCTGGGTGCCGGCCACCGTCGCCGCGCCGCCCGACCCGTCGACCTTCAACATGTCCAAGGCCTCGGTGATCTACGACACCCTGGGCGGCAAGCACACCATGACCCAGTATTTCGCGCAGGACGCGACCGCCAACTCCATCAGCGTCCACTACGTGCTGGACGGCGTGAGCGTGGGCGGCACCGCCACCCTGACGTTCAACGCCGCCACCGGCCAGATGACCGCCCCGGCCACCGGCAAGTTCACGGTGACGCTGCCGGCTACCGCCCCCAACGGCGGCCAGTACGGCCCGCTCGACATCGACTACGCCGGCACCACCGGTTTCGCCGGCGAAGCGACCACCAGCACCAACGCCGCCGACGGCTACGCGGCCGGCACCTTCACCGGCATCGCGCTGGCCACCGACGGCTCCGTCATCGCCAGCTACAACAACGGCCAGAAGCAGGCCGTCGGCCGCCTGGCGATCGCCACGTTCCCGGACGAGGGCTCGCTGCAGGCCATCGACGGCACCAGCTGGATCGAGTCGGTCAATTCCGGCACGCCGCTGGTCAACGCCCCGGGCATCGGCCAGGGCGGCAACATCAACACCTCGTCGCTGGAACAGTCCAACGTCGACATCACGTCCGAACTGGTCGGCCTGATGACCTCGCAGCGCAACTACCAGGCCAACTCGAAGGTCATCCAGACCGAGAGCACGATGCTGCAATCGCTGATGCAAGCGATCTAAGGAACGACTGAGCCATGGACGCGTTGCTTTACACAGCGGTGAGCGGGGCCGAACGGGCCCTGCGCGGACAACAGGTGCGGGCCAACAACCTGGCCAACATCGACACGGGCGGCTTCCGCGCCAATATGGAACTGGCGACGGCGCAAACCGTGCAAGGCTACGGCTACGACGACCGCCACATGTCGCAGCTGCAGGCGAATTCGGTGTCGACCCGCCAGGGCACGCTCAAGGCCACCGGCCGCGAGCTCGACGTGGCCGTCTCCGGCGCCGGTTTCCTGGCCGTCGACGGCCCGACCGGGGAGGCCTACACCCGCGCCGGCAACATGGCGCTCGACGAAAACGGCACCCTGCGCATCAACGGCAACGTGGTGCTGGGCGAAGGCGGTCCGATCACCCTGCCCGAGTACAGCAAGATCGACATCGGCGCCGATGGCACCATCTCGATCCAGAATCCGGGCACGACGACCATGCAAACGGTCGACAAGCTGCGCCTGGTCAAGGCCGAGGCGTCCGAGCTGACCAAGAACGAAGCGGGCCTGCTGATCGCGCGCGACGGCATCCCGCTGGCCACCGATCCGACCGTGGTCATCCGCGCCGGCCACCTCGAGGGCAGCAACGTCTCGGCGGTGGAGGAAATGGTCGCCACCATGAGCCTGAACCGCACGTTCGAGATCCAGATGAAATTATTCAAGGCCAGCGATTCGATGGCCGAAACCGGTAACCGCCTGATCAGCGGCTAAGCTGATCCAAGTACCTCGTACTCGCGTACTATTAACAGGAGCAATTCATGAATCCAGCAATGTGGATCAGCAAGACCGGTGTGCAGGCGCAAGACCAGAAACTGCAAGCCATCGCCAACAACCTCGCCAACGCCAACACCGTCGGCTTCAAGCGCGACCGCGTGGTGTTCGAGGACCTGTTCTACTCGATCGAACAGCAGCCGGGCGCGCAAGTGGCCGACAACAACACCTTGGCGCCGTCGGGCGTGCAGCTCGGTAACGGCGTGCACATGGTCGGCACGCAAAAAGTGTTCACCAACGGCAGCCTGCAAACGACCGGCCGCGACCTCGACGTCGCCGTCATGGGCAACGGTTTCATGGCCGTGCGCCAGCCCAACGGCGAGACCGCCTACACCCGCGCCGGCCAGTTGCAGGTCGACGCCAACGGCATCCTGGTCAACGCCCACGGCCTGCCGCTGATCCCGCAGATCACCGTGCCGCCGACCGCCACCGCGCTGACCATCGGCGAGGACGGCACCGTCTCGGCCACCATCGCCGGCACCGCCACCCCGAGCCAGCTGGGCCAGTTGACCCTGACCAGCTTCATCAACCCGACCGGCCTGATGGCGCTGGGCGAGAACCTGTTCGCCGAAACCGCCTCGAGCGGCACGCCGACCGAAGGCGCGCCGGGCACCGCCCAGTGGGGCAAGCTCAAGCAAGGCACCCTGGAAGGCTCGAACGTCCAGGTGGTCGAGGAAATGGTCGACATGATCGCCGCCCAGCGCACCTACGAAATGAACACCAAGGTGCTGTCGGCCGCCGACAACATGCTGCAATACCTGGCGCAGGCGGCACGCTGATGAAAGCCGCATCGCACACCCTGGCACTGGTGGTCGCGGCCTCGCTGCTGGCCGGGTGTGCCGCGATCCAACCGCCGCCGGTGCGCCCCGGTCCGTCCGACGAGGCGCCGACGATCTCGCGCGTGATGGGACCGAAGGGCAGCTCGGGCGGCGTCTACAGTCCCGACGTCGGCCTGTCGCTGACCTCGGACAGCCGCGCCTTCCGCGTCGGCGACGTCGTCACCGTGAGCCTGCAGGAAACCACGCAGGCCAGCAAGAAGGCCGGCACCAGCTATTCCAAGGATTCGGACAACAACATCAACGCCCCCAGCCTGTTGGGCAAGGTGTTCCCCAAAGCATCCATCGGCCTGGGCTCGTCGAGCAACTTCGCCGGCGACGCCACCAGCACCCAGCAGAACGCTTTGACCGGCGCCATCACCGTGATCGTGCAGGAAGTGCTGCCCAACGGCCTGCTGCGCGTGTCCGGCGAAAAAACGCTGACCCTGAACCAGGGCGAGGAATTCGTCCGCCTGCGCGGCTACCTGCGCGCGGCCGACATCGACGCCAACAACCAGGTGTCGTCGCTGCGCATCGCCAACGCCCGCATCGCCTACTCGGCCCAGGGCACCTTGGCCGACACGCAATCGGCCGGCTGGCTGTCGCGCTTCTTCACCGGCCCATATATGCCGTTTTAACGGCGGCCGTTTTAATTACCTGGATGAACATCATGAACTTCCGCAAGCTGCACCGCATTCTCGCCCTGCCCTTGACGCTGTGCCTGACGCTGACCGCGACGGTGCCGGCGCAGGCCGCGCAAGTGCTGCGCAACCTGGTCGCCGTCGAAGGCATGCGTGACAATCCGCTGGTCGGCTACGGCCTGGTGGTGGGCCTGAACGGCAGCGGCGACTCGACCCAGGTCAAGTTCGCCAGCCAGTCCGTCATCAACATGCTCAAGCAGTTCGGCGTCAAGGTGCCCGACGGCACCGACGCCAAATCGAAAAACGTCGCCACCGTGATGGTGTCGGCGGTGTTCCCGCCCGGCTACCGCAAGGGCCAGAACATCGACGTGGTGGTGTCGTCGATGGGTGACGCCAAGAGCCTGCGCGGCGGCGCCCTGCTGCTGACCCCGCTGCGCGCGGCCGACAACGAAGTCTACGCGCTGGCCCAGGGCAACGTGGTGGTCGGCGGCTTCAGCGCCCAGGGCAAGAGCGGCTCGTCGGTGACCGTCAACACCCCGACCTCGGGCCGCATCCCGAGCGGCGCGGCGATCGAACGCGAGATCGCCACCGATTTCGCCACCAAGCCGAGCGTGCGCCTGTCGCTGCGCCACCCGCACTTCCAGACCGCCATCAATATTGTCGATTCGATCAACAAGCGCTTCGGCGACATCGCCACCGCCAGCGACGCCACCAGCGTTGACGTGGTGGCCCCGGCCAACCCGACCCAGCGCATCGCCTTCATGGCCAAGCTCGAAGCGCTGTCGATCGACGTCGGCGACGATTCGCCGAAAGTGGTGTTCAATTCGCGCACCGGCACCGTGGTCATCGCCGAGGGCCTGCGCGTGCGCGCGGCCGCCGTCACCCACGGCTCGCTCAAGGTGGTGATCTCCGAGAGCACCAAGGTCAGCCAGCCGAACGCCCTGGCCGCCGGCAACACCGTGGCCACGCCGCAATCGCAGGTCAGCGTAGACCAGGGCTCGGGCCAGATGTTCAACTGGCCGGCCGGCGCCAAGCTGCAAGGCATCATCGACGTCATCAACAGCCTGGGCGCCTCGCCCGACGACATCATGGCGATCCTGCAGGCGCTCGACCACGCCGGCGCCATCGAAGGCGAACTGGTCGTCATCTAATCGCCACTGAAAGAGCCCCATGAGCATCCAAGCCCCTTTCGATCCCAGCAAGCTGATTCCCGGCATCGCCGACAAGCTGAGCGACGTGCATGTGGCGCCGGAGGCGGCCCAGCCGGGCGACACGGTCGATCCGGCCTACCGCGCCAAGGTCACGCAGGCGGCCGTCAAGTTCGAGAGTTTCTTCATCAGCCACATGCTGCACCAGATGCGCTCGGGCACGCGCGAGCTGTCGGCCGAGGACAGCGTCTTCAAGAACAAGGTCAACCAGGACATGCTGGACATGGCCGACAACCTGGTCGCCGACCAGATGGCCGGCCGCCGCGCCTTCGGCGTGGCCGACGTCATCCTGCGCCAGCTGCTGCCGGCGGCGGCCCCGGTGGCGCCGGCGCCGAAAACCGCCGCCGCTCCGGCCTCCCCGCCCGCAGCGAACGGCGCCGCACCGGCCGCCTGAGCCGGAAAAACTTCCCGAACGGAAATTTTATGCGGGCAGCGCTTAATCCTGGCCGCTTCGCTGTCGCCTTGTACTGATAACGGAGCGCTCGTGCCAGCTTTGGCGCTGCCAGCGACCGCTCCTTCGGCCTTCACCAGGAAAGACCCAGCACCATGAGCATCTCATACAACGCATTGTCCGGCGCCCTGGCCGCCCAAGCCGCCATCAACACCGCCAGCCAGAACGTCGCCAACCTGCAGACCAAGGGCTACACCCGCCAGGGCGTGCTGTTGCAGTCGATCGGTTCCGATCCCGGCGTCAACAGCCCGGGCAATGGTGTGCAGGTCGGCGCGCTGCTGCGCTTTAGCGATTCCTACAAGTCGCAGCAGATGTGGCGCGCCAACTCGGACCTTGGCCAGCGCGGGCAGATCCAGCCCTACCTGACCCAGCTGGAAAAGGTGATGGCCGACAAGACCTCGAGCATCAGCTACGGGGTCGACAACTTCTTCAAGGCGCTCAACGCGGCCGCCGTCGATCCGACCTCGACGCCGCTGCGCCAGCAGGTCATCACGATGGCCAACGCGATGTCGCAACAGATCAACAGCATCTACAACCTGACCGCGACCCAGCGCGTCTCGGTCGACCAGCAGCGCACCACGATGCTGCCGTCGATCAACGAATCGCTGGCCGGCATCGCCGCGCTCAACAAGCAAATCATCCAGGTCGGCTCCGCCGGCACCAGCACCTCTGGCCTGATCGACCAGCGCGAACAGCTGATCGACGACGTGTCGGCGCAGGTGGCGGTGGAAGTGCTCAACAACCCCGACGGCAGCGTCAGCGTGTCGCTCAAGAGCGGCCAGCCGCTGGTGATCACCGACATGGCGGCCACGCTCGGTTTCGAGACGCTGTCGGGCACGCAAACGCTGAACCTGACCTTCGCCGGCACCAAGTTCAAGCTCGACGACACCAAGGTCGGCGGCCAGTTGGGCGGCCTGGGAGATTTCCTGAAAAAAACCCTCGAGCCGCTGCAAACATCGATCTCCGAGATCGCCGAGCAGATGTCGACATTGGTCAACGACCAGCTCAAACTGGGCTACACCGCGCCCGGCGTGCCCGGCACGGACCTGTTCGTGTTCAACCCGTCCAGCGCCACCGGCCTGCTGGGCATCGATCCGACCATCACGGCGGCCGGCCTGGCCTTCTCCAACGACGGCACCCCGGGCGACAGCAGCAATTTGCAGGTGCTCATCGATATCAAGAGCCAGCCGATCACGTTGACCGGCCTGGGCAGCGTGCTGCTCAACGACGCCGATACCCAGGTGGTTGGCAAGCTGGCCGTCGAAAGCCAGCAAAACCAGGCGCTGCTCAAGACCGCCACCACCATCCGTCAGCAGTCCGAAGACGACTGGAAATCCACCAGCGCCGTCAACCGCGACGAGGAAGCGATCAACCTGATCGAGTTCCAGAACATGTACCAGGCCAATATGAAGGTCATCTCGGTGGCGAACAACCTGTTCGACGCCACCTTGCAAATGTTTAATTAAGGAATCGTCATGCGTATCGCCTCCAGTCAATTCCAGGCCACCATGAACCGTGGCCTGCAGGAAAACCAAAGCTGGGTCTCCAAGCTGACCGAGCAGATGGCCGCGCGCACCCGCATCATGGTGCCGTCGGACGATCCGATCGGCGCGGTGCGCATTTCGCGCCTGACGCGCGAGGAAGCCATCGTCGGGCAGTACCGCGACAACATCGCCGCCTCCAAGATCCGCTTGAACAGCAACGAAGAATACCTGAGCAGCATGACGCGCGACATCACCTCGCTCAACGACCTGCTGGTGCAGGCCACGGACGGCAGCAACTCGACGGCCGACCTGAAGGCGACCGTCACCTCGCTGAGCGCGTTGCGCGACAGCCTGCTTTACACCGCCAACCAGAAGGACCAGGAAGGCCGCTACATCTTTTCCGGCACCGCAACGGACATCGAGCCGATGCAGGCCACGGCCGGCCCGCCGGCGACCTATGCCTACATGGGCAATCCGGGCCAGCAAAAGACCGTCATCGGCAACGGCATCACGCAGACCGTCAACGTCAACGTCGACGGCTTGCAGCACTTGCTGACCAAGCTGAGCGCCACCATCGCCGCGCTGTCCGATCCCGCCATGTCCGCCGGCGACCCGGGGCTGCGCACCACGCTGACCGACAACATGGACAGCGCCACGGCCACGCTCGACCTGCTGGCCGGTAAGATCGCCGAACTGGGGGGCGCCCAGAACATCATGAGCACGCTCGACGACAACCACGCCAACGTCAGCCTGTCCAACAAGACCGCCATCGTGGACCTGTCACAACTCGATTACGCCGAGGCCGCCACCGAGCTGTCCGGGTATAATCTGTCGCTGGAAGCATCGTACAAGGCCTATTCCAAGGTGAGCAACCTGTCGTTGTTCAGCATCCTGTAACCGCGTCACCACGTCACCATCCTAGCGTATGCAAATCTCGCCCCAACCCGCCCCCACCGTCATTGTCCCCGGCGGCGCCGGCAATGCCAGCGCGGTGGACGGCACCGCGCTCGGGCTGAACGGCGAGAACGCGGCCACGGCCACCCCGGTCAACCCGACGCCGACCTCGGCGGCGCCGTTGCGCCGCGGCCTGACCAATATGGACCAGCCGCTGCAGGGCGAGATCTCCGGCGCCCAGCAAGCGCTCGACTTCCTCGAACAAAGCGCGGCCCAGCTGCGCAACCTCAAGGCCGACCTGAGCGCGCGCCTGGCCAACCGCCAGCGCGCCGACGGCACCCTGGAGGCGCGCGTGCGCCAGTTCAGCAACAGCTGGCGCAACCGTTCGCAGGCGTCCGGCGGCACCCTGGACTCCCAGCTCAACTTCAGCAACCAGGCCACCAACACGCGCTTCAACGTGCGCGGCATGAACCTGACCAACCTGCGCCCCGGCGGGCGCGAGGTGCTGGCCATCTCGCTGGGCGGGCAAAACCTCAGTTCGGTGGTGCTCGAGCCGGGCCTGACCGACCAGCAGATCGCCCAGCGCTTCGACACGGCGCTGGCGCCAAGCGGCGTGCGCGCCGCCTTGGGCGAAGACGGCCAGCTGGAATTTACCGTCGCCGAATCGCAATGGGGCAATATCCGCGACACCATCGCCGTGCAGGGCGGCGGCCTGCGGTTCCCCACCGGCCAGTTGAACCGCGTCAAGGCCGAGGCGCAGGCGCCGGTGGTCGACCCGGACAACTGGCAGACGGCCGACGTCGAATCGATCCGCACCACCTTGCAGCAAGTGCTGCAGGCGCTGGCGCAGGTGGAACGCTCGATCGCCTCGGTGCAAACGGCGCTCAACCAGGCCGCCGCGCGGGTCAAGAACGCGGTGCCGTCCGGCACCACCGACGGCATGGAGCAGGTCGCGCAAAACTTCGTGACGACCGCCAGGCAGCCCGGCTACCAGTCGCTGCTGTCGATCACGTCGGCGCTGGCCGGCATCAGCCGCGAGCGCGTGGTTTCGCTGCTGAGTCTGCGCTAGTCCAGCGCGCCAATTTACCATCTGCAACACGTAGGGCGGATTAGCACAGCGTAATCCGCCGTACATGCGCCGCCGACGAAGCTAGGCGGACTGCGGCGTGCCGCCTAATCTGCCCTACACAATCAATTCAGCCTCGGTAGTCCCTGGCGCGCCAGCGCGCTGAACGCCTCGGCCGGCATCGGCTGCGCGTACACATAGCCCTGCGCGAAATCGCAGCCGGCCAGCTCCAGCAGATTGCTCTGCGCCACCGTCTCGACACCCTCCGCCACCACCCGCAGCCCCAGCTTGTGGGCCATCAGGATCAGCGCCTCGCACATGGCCAGGTCGCCGCTGTCGTTGGCCAGGTGCTGGATGAAGCTGTGGTCGAGCTTGAGCAGGTCGATGCCGAAATGCTTGAGGTGGGCCAGCGACGAATAGCCGGTGCCGAAGTTGTCCAGCGCCACCTGCAAGCCCATCTCGCGCAACTCGCGCAGGCGGTCGCCGACCTGGGCGGCGCCGTCGAGCAGCACGCCCTCGGTGATCTCGATGATCAGGCTGCGCGGCGACAGGCCCAGCGCGGCCGCGTGCTCGAGCCAGCCCACATACAGCGCCGTGTCGCCGCGAAACTGCGCCGACGACTGGTTGATGCCCACCTGGAAGCCCGAACCGAGCTCGTCCTGCCACTGCCGGGCCTGCCTGGCGGCCTGGCGGAACACCCAGTCGCCGATCTCCATCATCAGCCCGCCCGATTCGGCGAACGGCAGGAACTCGGCCGGCGCCAGCAGGCCGCGGCGTGGATGGCGCCAGCGCAGCAGCGCCTCGGCACGCTCGATCTGGCCGCTGCGCAGGTTGACGATGGGCTGGTAATGCAGCTCGAACTGCTGGCCCGACAGCGCCGTTCGCAAGTCGACGGTGACCTGCTGGCGCGCCTGCGCCGCCTTTTGCAGTTCCGGCGTGAAATAGCTATAGCGGTTGCGCCCGCTCTGCTTGGCCGCGTACATGGCCTGGTCGGCGTTGCGCAGCAGCGCCTCGGGGGAATTGGCGTCGGCCGGGAACACCGAAATGCCGATGCTGGCCGACACCGACGGATGGGCCACGCCCAGGGTAAACGGCCGGTGCAGCCGCGCCAGGATGGTCTGCGCGATGCGTTCGATGGCGCTGATCTGCTCCAGTCCCGTCAGGATCACGGTGAACTCGTCGCCGCCCAGGCGCGCCACGGTGTCGGAGGTACGCACGCAGGCGCCGATGCGGCGCGCCGCTTCGACCAGCAACACATCGCCCTGGTCGTGGCCCAGGGTGTCGTTGACCCGCTTGAAGCCGTCGAGGTCGATGAAAAGCAGTCCCAGCAGCACGCCCTCGCGGCGCGCCTTCTTGACCTCCTGCGCCAGCCGGTCGTGGAACATGTGGCGGTTGGGCAAGGCGGTCAGGCTGTCGAAGTTGGCCTGCTGCCAGATCAGTTCGGTCGAGGCGCGGGTCGCCGTGATGTCGCTCACCAGCGCCAGCGCGCCCAGGTAGCCGCCTTCGCCATCGAAGATGGGATTGGTCGCCAGGGTCACCCACAGCTCGGCGCGGTCCTTGCGCAGGAACTTGAACTCGTGGCGCTCGGCCACGCCGCGCTGGCGCCGCGCGATGTTGCGCTCGAGGATGGCGCGGCCCTCGTCGTCCATGAACGCCACCAGCGGCTGGTCGAGCATTTCCTCGATCGTATAGCCGAGCATCTGCGCCATCTTCGGATTGACAAAGCTGGTGCGCGCGCTGGCGTCGATTTCCCAGATGCCCTCCTCGGCGCAATGGACGATGCGGCGGAAGCGCTCCTCGCTGCGTTCGAGCGCGGCGGCCTTGCCCTCGGCCAGCTCGACCACCACCCGCAGCGCCTGGCCGCTGGCGTCGGCGCTGGCGCGCAAGGTGACGGGGAAGCCCTGCTGGTTGCGCCCGCGCACCATCTGCAGGTCGCACTGCTCGGGCTGCGCGCTGTTGAGGGCATGCCGCACGAAGCGGTCGAAGTCCTCGTGGAAGCGCGGCGCGACGAACTGGCGGAACGACGCCTGCTCGGGATGCCCGCGTGACAAGCCCAGCAAATCGGCGCCGACCACGTTCATCTGCAGGATGGCGGTGTCGAAGCCGAGCACGAAATAGCCGACCGGCGCCAGCAGATAGATATCGTTGAAATAGGAGGTCTCGGCGACGGCCGTGCCGGTCTCGGCGAAGCCGGCGGCGGGCACGGTGGACTCGCCGATGGTGGCCATCATGGCCTCATAGGGCGCCAGGGACGCCAGCCCGCCGAGGCGCTCCTCGGTGATCGGCTGCCCGCGGCCCAGCGCCTCGGTACCGGACGTTTGCTTCTCCATACCCTCCCTTTGCGTAACCCCAACTCCGGGGTCAGGTCCACCATTTCTACACGGGCTCGTGCATCAATGGCGGACCTGACCCCGGAGTACGGAACTAGACTAGCATTTACGGGTGGCGATGTCGAGAAAACACGGGAAGTTAGCGATGTGCACGGTTCAAACGTTGTTCGGCGCGTCGTTGCAGCGCCTCAAACAGCAGGCTCAGCGCCCAGTAGATCAGCGCCGCGGCCAGGTACAGCGGCAACGGCCGGAACGTGGTGGCGATCACTTCCTTGGTCGAGAGCATCAGCTCGGTCATGGTGATGACCGACACCAGCGAGGTGTCCTTGATCAGGCTGATCAAGGTGTTGCTCATCGCCGGCACCGCGATCCTTAGCGCCTGCGGCAACACCACGTGGCGCAAGGTGCTCCAGTAACCGAGCCCGAGGCTGTAGCTGGCCGCCCACTGCCCCTGGCTGACCGCGCCGATGGCGCCGCGCAGGCTTTCGGACAGGAACGCGCCCGAGTTCAGGCTCAGCGCCAGGATGCCGGCCGTCACCGGCGTGAATTCGATGCCGACGCTGGGCAGGCCGTAATAGATGACGAACATCTGCACCAGCAGCGGCGTGCCCCGGAACAGGCTGACATACACGGTGGCCGGCCAGCGCAGCAGCCGGTACGGCAGGATGCGCATCACCGCCACCGGGAAGCCGATCAACAGCCCGCCCAGCATCGAGGCCAGCGCGAAGACCACCGTGTAGCCGGCGCCGCGAAGCATCACCGGCGCTGCCTCCGCCAGCAGCGTGCGCAGCTCCAGCACGTCCTGCCACGCCATGCTCAGGGCGCCTTGCTGACGTCAGTGCCGAACCATTTGATCGAAATCGCCTTCAGGCTGCCGTCGGCGGCGACGTCGGCCAGCGCCTTGTTGAGCGCGGCCTTGAACTCGGGGTTGCCCTTGTGGAAGGGAATGCCCATGCGCTCGACCGCGCCGACCCGGGCGCCGGCCTTGATCGGCAACTTGGAGATTTTCAACAGATAGGCCGACATCAGGCTGTCGTTGAGCGCGGCGTCGAGCCGGCCGCTGGCCAGGTCCGACATAGTGTCGGGCGCGGCCGCGTAGCTGCGCACGTCGATGCCGGGCACCGCCCTGGCCTGCTGCTCGTAGACGCTGCCCTGCCCCACGCCGAGCTTCTTGCCCTTCAGATCGGCCAGCGAAGCGTAGGCGGCCTTCTCGTCCTTGCGCACGATCAGTTGCGGCATCGAATAGATATACGGGGTGGAAAAGTCGAACGCCTGCTCGCGCTTGGGATTGATGCCGACCTGCGAAATGATCACATCGTATTTGTTGGCCGACAGCCCGGCCAGGATGCTGGCCCATTCGCTGCTGACGAACTCCACCTTCACGCCCAACTTCGCCGCCAGCAGGCGCGCCACATCGACGTCGTAGCCGGCCAGCTGACCCGTCTTCTGGTCCTTGTAGTTGAACGGCGGATACGTTCCCTCCAGCGCCACCTTCAGCGTGCCGCGCGCCTTGACGGTGGCCAGCAGGTCCGCCGCCGACGCCGTCGCCGGCGCCCAAGCCGCCGCCAGGCCGGCCGCGAGCGCCAAGGTCATGGCCACGGTCCGCAGCGCGCGGCGGCGCCCGGGGTTGATGGCGGAAGCGATACTGAACTGTGTCTGCATGGAATTCCTCATAGTGGCAGGCGCTACCAGGCGCCCATACGGCGACGCAGGCCGAAATTGTGGCCCACGACCAGCATCGAGGTGGCGATCAGTCCGCTCAGCCCGATCATCAACTGTACCAGCTTATCGTCCGGCAGCACCCACAGCGAGCCCTGCGGCGCCTCGTCGGTGCGCGCGGCCGCCATGATCAGTGGCGCCACCCATTCCGCTTCGGGCGTAACATCCAATATCAGCGCGCCGTCCTGGGTGGTCTGCATATAGATCTCGCCGCCCTCGGCCAGCGTGAAGCAGACGCCGTAACCGGTTTCGTTCTTGCCGATATGTTGCTGCAGGCTGAGGTTATGTTCCTCGATCCACAGTTCGACATCGGCCGGGCTCTCGAGCCCCTGCCACGGCACCGGCTTGAAACGCGGCGGCTCATTCTTATCTTGCATACTCATCCCATTGACTGGCCAAGCCGCCAGTTTACTCGATAGGAGGAATCGACGATGAAATTCAAATCTTTATTTGCCCCCCGCCGGAGGGAATATGTCTCTGACTTCGGCCAGTTTCTGAACCAGTTCATGGACGAGCATCCCGAAGTCAAGCGCGACCAGGAACTCGGCTGGCGTATCTGGTGGGAGCGTCCGGTCGACCCGCGCGCGATCGACCGCGAGCGGCAGGCCAACCTGAAGCCGACCGCCTACCACTCCTACTATTACGAGTAGACGCCGCCGATGGCGGCCCGGGTCAACCCTTCCAGGTGCGCTTGAGGCCGGTGTCCGCGTGGATCCACCCGCCGCGCGGACCGGCGCGGTAATAAAAGCCGACGCCGCCCTGGCGGAAGCTCTTGACCAGGCCGCCGAGCACTTCGGCGTTCAGGTTGGCGATGCGGATGTCGGCGGCGCGGCCTTCGATGTGCAGCGACTGGCGCGCGGCGGGCACGCCGGCCTCGCGCAGCTTGTTGTTGGACGCCGAGGTGCGGTAGCCCGACAGGATCTCCAGCGGCGTATCGATGCCGTAGCGCTGCACGAAAGCCTGGGTGCCCCACAAGGTTTCGAACAGTTTGGGATCGATGCGGGCGGTTTCCTTGCCGTTGACGTCGCGCAGCAGATGGCACAAGTCCTGGTAGGCGGACTCGATGATCTCGCCGTCGCGCCAGTACAGCAGCTTGGCGCGCTCGTTGCTGGCCGGACGGAAGACCTCGATGGTGCGCGGCTTGAGCCAGAATTCCATGTCGAGCAGCTGGGCGTCGAAGATGTCCGGCGGAGGCTCGATCTCGCCCGAGCCCGAACCCAGGCCCGACGGCGCCGATTGCGTCGATGCCGACGGCATGCTGCTCGCCGTGCGCGACTGCGTGACGACAGCCGGGGCCGCCACTCGCGCCGCCGGCGGCTTGGCGGCCGAGGCGGTTTTGCGCGCGGCGCCGTCCGATGCACATCCTATCAACGGCACGGACAAGAACCCCGCCGCCGTCAACCCCAAGCCCTGCTGTAAAAACTCTCTGCGCGATGCCATAGCTATTCCGTAAAACTCGATAGGGATACTATAGCGTAAGCAGGGGGAAATGAAAAACACGGCAGGCGCTGCGTAACGCCATCGCGCCAGCGCAACGCCTGCCGCGCCGCCCGTTCGGGCACGATGGATGATTACGCGGCGGCGGCCACCCGCTGCGGCGCCGACTGCGGCAGCAGCAAGGCCGCGCGCGGCTCGTCGAGCAGATAGCCCTGCGCCAGCAGCGGCACGCCGGCGGCCTCGCCCAGCTGCCGCAGCACAGTCAGCGTCTGCGGCGCTTCCACCCGTTTGAACAGCACCGACACGTTGGCGGCGGCCGAGCGACGCAGCAAGGTCAGCAAATTTTCGGTGTCGTGCAGCTCGCGCGCGTCGAGCTTGAACACGTCCGGACGCAGACGGTCCAACACCTGCAAGCCGTCCTGGGCGCTGGCCACGTTGACGGCGAAACGGAAACCGTTGCGCCGGTAATTGTCGGACACATAATTCAACAGCCAGCCCTGCTGCGGCGTGGCCGCCGGCAGTTGCAGCACGATGCGCGACAACGGCAACTCCAGCGCGTCGAGGATGCGCCGGAATGCGTGCCCGTGGTTGCTGCTGACGGCGCTGAGCAGGCGGTCGTGCACGTTCAGGTACAGATCGGCGTCGGCATTGGGCGCCGTGTCGGCCTGGCGGAAGAAATTGATCGAGTGCAGCATGCGGCACAGCCGGTCGAGCTCGATGGACTCGTCGTCGCTGGCCGCATGGTCGAGCAGCTTCCACAGCGACAGGCCCATGTCCTGCGCCGACACGCTGCGCGCCAGCCCCTCGTACGCGTGGATCGTGCCGGTTTCGAGCTGGCGCACCGGCTGGAAGGCGCTGCTCATGGTGCAATTGAAAAACCGCCCCTGCGCCTTGCCCTCGTGATCGAGCCAGATGCTGGTGGCGGCGCCGGTCGCGTCGGATAAACGCGCCAGGTATTTTTGTAGAACGGGAAATGACATGGGTTCCTCGACGGATACAGGCAATGTCGACAGCGTATGCGCGCCCCGGGAAAACCAGAACGAATGCTTTCACCTATGGATATGCCAAAACATTCCTTCCGCTCCCATGGGGGCGCGGCTATTGTGGGGCATCGTCAACCAACTCCCCAGACCCATGTGCCAACTACTCGCTATGAACAGCAGCAAGCCTGCCGCCGTGGATTTTTCGTTCGCGGGCTTTGCCGAACGGGGCGGACGCACGGGCGAACACAAGGACGGCTGGGGCATCGCGCTGCACACCAGCACCGGCTGCCGCCTGTACACCGACTTCCTGCCGTCGATCGATTCGCCGCTGGCGGCGCAGTTCAAGCAAAACCCGATCAAGGCGAAAAACGTCGTCGCGCATATCCGCAAGGCCACGCAAGGCCGCATCTCGCTGGAAAACAGCCACCCGTTCACGCGGGAGCTGTGGGGCCAGACCTGGTCGTTCGCCCACAATGGCGATTTGAAACTGTTCAACCCCAACCCCAGCCTGTACGCGCCATGGGGCGATACCGACAGCGAGCGGGCTTTCTGCCACCTGCTATCGGGCCTGGCGCTGCGCTTCGAGCAGGCGCCGCCGCGCCACCTGCTGTATCAAACGCTGGAAACGCTGGCCGGCGAGATCGCCGATTACGGTACCTTCAACTTCATTTTGTCCAATGGCGAGCTGCTGTTCGCGCATTGCAGTACGGATTTGCATTTCGTGGTGAGGGAGTATCCGTTTTCGGTCGCCAAACTGATCGATTGCGACCTCAGCATCGATTTCAGCAAGCACAACCATCTCGACGACCGGATCGCCGTGATCGCCACCCAGCCGCTGACGTCGAACGAGACGTGGACCAGGCTGGCGCCGGGCGAGCTCAAGCTGTTCGTTGGGGGTGAGGAGGTGGGCGCTGCGCCGGCAAGGCGCGAGGCGTGGCAACTGGCCGTGTGCTATTAAAGTAAAGCCGGCCAAGGCCGGCTGTGATTTACGCTGAATTACAGTTACAAAACCGTTTACGCTTGGCCGCGTCCGGCACGCCGGCCTCGTCGAGCTGCTTCCAGAAGAACACCGTCTCGACGCCATAGGGCGAGCGGACCTTGCCCGCATCCACATAGCCGCGCCGCGCGAAAAACGCCTGGCCGGTGGCCGTGCTGTGCAGCTGCAGGGCCTTGACGCCCCAACTGCAAGCCTGCTCCTCGACGCGCGCCAGCAGGGCCGTGCCGACCCCGTGCCCCCGTGCTTCCGGCAATAGATAGCATAAAGCCAACTTCCCTGCCCCGGTCAGCAAAGCGACGCCGACCACGATGCCTTCGCTGACCGCGACCAGCGAAAAATTGGTGGGCGAACTGAACCAGTTGGCCACCATCTGCGGCGTTTTGTTGCCCAACCACGCATCCAGGATCGCCGGATCGTTTTTGTGGTCGAGCTCACAGCACTCCGAGATAGAACGGCGCAAGACGTTGCACGCCGCGTCCGCATCTGTCGAAACAGCAATGCGGACTTCAAGACTCCGAATTTCAAGACTCATGTACGCTCACAAATATTCCCGATAGCAAAATGAAGTCGCCTTCTCAGTGCCTGATTCGACTATACACCAAGCTGCCAAAGCCGTTGCGGACGCCCCGGTTTCCCCTATGACAGCCTAGTGGCTGGCCCTGCTTTTGCCCACGAATGTTTTCAAAAATCGTTATACGGTTTTTAACGAAAACTTCGCGAAATCCATACGGTCTAAGCATATTACGAAAAATTCGTATCTTTTCCGGGCGAAATTTTACACCATGGGCGTCTGTTATTACGAAAGCTCATTATGACCAACAAAAATCCTGCTCGCCGCCTCGTTGTCACCTCGTTCCTGGCCGCCTCGGCGCTCTTGATGGGCCTGCCGCTGCATGCCAGTGCCGCCGCCGAGCCTGTGCTGCTGAACGCCTCGTACGACGTTGCGCGCGAACTCTTCAAGGACATCAATCCGGTATTTGTTGCTGACTGGAAGAAGACCACCGGCGAAACCGTCAGCGTCAACCAGTCGCACGGCGGCTCGTCGAAGCAGGCCCGTTCCGTCGCCGACGGCATGGAAGCGGCCGTTGTCAGCATGAACCAGGCCAATGACATCGATATGCTGGCCGATCGCGGCCTGGTGGTGCAGGATTGGGCCAAGAAGTTCCCCAACAACGCCGCGCCGTTCTACTCGACGATGGTATACCTCGTCCGCAAGGGCAATCCGAAGCAGATCAAGGATTGGGCCGACCTGGCCAAGCCCGGCGTCAAGGTTGTCATCCCGAATCCCAAAACCGCCGGCAACGGCCGCTATACCTATCTGGCAGCGTGGGGCTCGGTAGTGAAAAAAGGCGGCACCGAAGCGCAAGCGCGCGACCTGGTCGCCAAGATATTCAAGAATGTGCCGGTGCTTGACGCGGGCGGACGCGGCGCCACCACCACCTTCACCCAGCGCGACATCGGCGATGTGCTGGTGACCTTCGAAAACGAGGTCAACATGGTGCGCGCCGAGTTCGGCGACAACTTCGAGGTGGTCTATCCTTCGATCTCCATCCTTGCCGAATCGCCGGTGGCGGTGGTCGACAAGGTGGTCGACCGTCGCGGTCTGCGCAAGCAGGCCACCGGCTACCTGAACTTCCTCTACACCGAGGCGGCGCAGGACATCATCGCCAAGCACTATTTCCGTCCCCGCTCGGAAAAGGCTTTCAAGAAATACAGCGCCAACTTCCGTCAAATCACCATGTTCACGGTGGATGACGTCTTCGGCGGCTGGAAAGCGGCCCAGAAAAAGCACTTTGACGACGGCGGCGAATTCGACAAGATCTACCAGAACAAATAAGGTTATACGGATCGATTCGTTTGCAAAGGCCGTGAATGCCCTTAATCTGGACGTGTAGTAACTAACCAGACAAAGGATGCACGATGGCCATTTCTGAAATTAACGTACGTAACCAGTTCCGTGGCAAGATCAAGGAAATCATCTTCGGGCCTGTGGTCTCGGAAGTCGATGTGGAAACCCAGCACGGCATCGTCACCTCGGTGATCACGTCGCGCTCCATCCACGATCTGGACCTGAAAGTGGGCAGCGAAGTGATCGCCCTGGTCAAATCCACCGAGGTCTCGATCGCCAAGATCAGTAGCTGAGCCGTCCAACCGCCGCAGCACCCGCAACACCGGCCGCCGCCGGACACCGATAAAGCCCCGAGCGCTCCCCCCGCCTCGGGGCTTTATTTCTGCCTGATACAAAATAATAGAATCCGTAGGTTACATACAATAGACGAGAAACCACTTTAATGTTATCGTCTATCCTTCGTATTGCCGTATAGCTAGTCTTAGCTTTGCGCTGCGCCTTCGTCAGGCGCCCGTTTCACTCCTCACTCCCAAGAATACCTAACATGCTCAAGAAAATTGTCGCTGTATTGCTGAGTACGTTCACTGCGGCCGCGCTCGCAGTGCCGCTCGGCTCTCAGTCCGTGCTGGTCGTCGAAGACGCCACTGGCAAGGTCCTCGTCGAAAAGAATTCCAACGTTCAAGTCCCTATCGCGTCGCTGACCAAGCTGATGACCGCGATGGTGGTGCTCGACTCCAAACCGGACATGTCGGCGCCCATCAGCATCGACCAGGCCGACGTCGACATGCTGAAGCACAGCACCTCGCGCGTGCCGGTCGGCGCGGAAATTCCGCGCGGCGATGTGCTGCAGTTGGCACTGATGTCGTCAGACAACCGTGCCGCCGCGTCGCTGGCGCGTACCTATCCGGGCGGTCCTGCCGCGTTCAAGGCGGCGGTCAACGCCAAGATCCGCGCGTTGGGGCTGACCCAGACGGTGATCGAGGAGCCGACCGGTTTGTCGCCGCATAACCGCTCGACCGCAACCGATCTGGTCAAAATGGCAAAGGCCGCTTCGGCCTATCCGGAGATCGCCCGCATCACCACCGACACCAAGGACATCATCAAGATCAAGGGTCGGCAGGTGGAGTATCACAACACCAACCGCTTGGTCGGCGCCAAGGGTTGGGATGTCGGTTTGTCGAAAACCGGCTACACCGAAGAGGCTGGTCGCTGCCTGATCATGCGCTTTAAGTCTGGTGGCAAGGACAATACTTTGGTGTTGTTGAATGCGAAAGCAAATTCGGCAAGGTTGATGGATGCGTTCAATATCCGCCGCTTTATTTCGGGTCCGATCGAGAAACCAAAAGTATTGAAGGCTGCGGCGAAAACCAAGAAGAAGGTTATCAAGGCGAGCAAGCGGAATCGTCGGGCAATGTGATTTTTTGCTGTTTTGGGATGCTGAAAACCGGACTTTGGGTCCGGTTTTTTTTCGTCTGGTGGATGGGGGCTGGCGGTGGCGGTGGTGGCGGCGCTTGGCGGATTACGGCGTGCCGCCTAATCCGCCCTACGTGTTTTCGTTGTTACGCGACCTCATCATGCCGGATTTTGGTGTTTTCGTGCTAATTTTTGGCATATTGGGGGCGTTGAATTCCCTGTGGCTGTGCGTTTTGATCGTTCAGTTGTCGAGGAGGTTGCGCAGGCCGCTGGCGCGTTGCGTGCGTTGGGCGATGGCGTCCAGCAGGACTTGGCCGTTGGGGGTCAGTAACGTAAAGTAGTCGCGGGCGCGGGTAATTCCCGTGTAGATCAGCTCGCGCGCGAGCATGCCGCCGCTGTCTTTCGGCAGCACCAGCACGGTGTGCTTGAACTCGGAACCCTGTGATTTATGCACCGTCATGGCGAACGCGGTTTCCACATTCCGCAGCCGCGTGGCGAGCACGCTGCGGACGTTTTCGCCCTCCGAGAAATACACGCGCAGCGCTCCGGGACGCGCCGGGTCAGGCAAAGTCAGGCCGATGTCGCCGTTGAAAACGCCGGTGCCGTAGTCGTTGCGGGTGACCATGACCGGTCGCCCGACGTACCATTCGCCGGTCCTTTTCAGCAGGCCGGCCGACTGCAACTTCTTCTCGATTGCATCATTCAAACCGGTCACGCCCCATTCGCCTTCTCGGACCGCGCACAAGATGCGGAAGGTTTCGAAGCTGTTCAGCACAGATTTGACCCAGGCAAGTCGTACGATCTCCTCGCCTTCCGGAGCGCCTGCCGCGATCATTTTGAGGTAATCCTGATAACCGCCGGCGGCGCCGTTGCGGCCTGCCAAAGCGAGTTGCAACAGGTCCGCCGCTTGCGCCGGATCGATCCAGGCCACCTTTTCTTCCTCGCTCTCGCGCAGGACATTGACCGCGGCGGCAGCGTCGCCGGCATTGACCGCGAGCGCCAACGCGCCGATCGGACCGCCAAAACGACGGCTTTCGCGCAGCATGACCGTTTGCTGGGCGATCGGGCCGCCGTCGCCGGCGAAGCTGGCAGGCATTTGCTGGCCCGTGCTTTCGAGTACATATGTCAACGTTTTCGCGCCGTAGTCGCCGGCTTCGGCGTTGTGGCACAGGTCGCCCAGCACCGCGCCGGCTTCCACAGACGCAAGCTGATCCTTGTCACCCAGCAGTATCAAGGTGGCGCTTGGCGGCAGCGCGGCCAGCAGCGCCGACATCATCTCCAGGTGAATCATTGACGCTTCATCAACAATCAGCACGTCGACATCCAGCTGGTTGCCGGCGTGGTGCTGGAACGCGCGCGTGTCCGGGCGCGCGCCCAGCAAGCTGTGCAAGGTCCGGGCCGCGCCCAGTTCACGCTCCGGCATCACTTCGCGAACCCGCTGGTCCAGGCCAGCAAGCGCGACGTCGATCGATTGCTTCAGCCGGGCCGCCGCCTTGCCGGTCGGCGCCGCCAGGGCGACGCGCAGATCGGAATGCCGGCCGCCGCTGGTGGCGAACAACAGTGCCAACAAGCGTGCCACCGTGTAGGTTTTGCCGGTGCCGGGGCCGCCCGTAATGATGCCGAGCTTGCCACGCATGGCCACGGCGCACGCCACTTTTTGCCAGTCGACACCACCGCCGCGCGCCGCGTGGGGGAACAGGATATCGAGCCAGCGGCGCACGCCGGCCACTTCGTCGTCGGCGTCGATGGCGATGACGCCGCCAAGCGCGCGGCTGCGCACCGCTTGGGCGACCAGCGTTTCGTCGCGCCAATAGCGGCGCAGATACAGCCGCTCGCCGTCCAGCACCAGCGGCTGCTGGAAATCGAGATCGCCAACCGGCCAAACCTGGTCGCAACCAGCCAGCAGGGCCCGCCAAGCGGCGGCGTTTTTCGGCCAGGCGCCCACCGTGTCGCGCAGTTCGCGCCACTCGTCGCCGGTCCAGCCCAGTAATGCGGCGGGGTCGGCCGACAATTCATCCAGCAGCAGACAGCTGTGGCCGCGCCCTTCCAGTTCCGACAACAGTACGCAAGCGGCCATCAACTGCGGCGAACTGCTGCCGACGGAGGCGATAAAGCGCGCAAAAGCGCCGCTTAGCCGGCGTAGATGGCCGCTTTCCGTCAACGCGTCGATCTGTGCGAACAATGGCGCGGACGCTTCGGAGGCCTGCCGGGTTTCAATAGTCATCGTGTGCCTCGCCATGCGCCGCGGATGTGTAGCCGAGCAGTTCATCCAATCCGTTCAATAGCGCCGGGTCCGGCGCCATCCAGTAACAACCCCGCGTTTGCGTATTCGCGATGCCGCGCAGGAACAGGAACACGGCGCCGCCCAAGTGCTCGGTTGGATCGTAGCGCCGGCCAAGGCGGCTTTGCAGCAGCCGGTGCAGCGCCAACATATAGATGGCGCCCTGGATATCGTAGCGATGCTCGGCGATCGCGGCGATCAGCGCCGGCTCGTGATAGGCGGCGTCGCCCGCGCCCAGCGCGTTCGACTTGTAATCGAGCACCCAGAATTTTCCCTCATGCTCGAACACCAGGTCGGCGAAGCCTTTGAGCATGCCGTGCAGCTGGCGCTCCGGCAGCGATGGCCGCGCCGCGCCGTCCAGCAAATGCGCAACGCACAACTGGTCCAACGCGCCGGTATCGAGCCGCTCGCTGGGGAACCAGAATTCCATTTCCGGCAGCGGCGCCTCGATGCGGCTGAGCGGCGCGTTCACATATGGCAGCTCGGTGGTGGCGATCTCGCGCAGCCACGCCAGCGTGTCGGCCAGCCGGTTGCCCCAGCCCGCACGCTCGACACGCCGGGTCAGGCGCGCCTCGAAGTTCTCCTGCTCGACAATGGCGAAGCCCTCCTCGCCCATCCACTCCAGCTGCTCGTGCAGGAAGTTACCGGGCACCGAACCGCGCGGGAAGCGATGCCATGGCGCGTCCTCTACCCGCACCGGCAGCACGATGCCCGGCAGGTCGCCGTCTTCGAGCAAGGTGGCCTGCGATCCGTCGCGCGGCACCGGCGCCGCGCCGATGTTATCGGAGGCGCCGATCATGCCGGTCGGCCCGGTACGCCGCGCCAGCGAACTGAAACTGCCAACCGACCAATCGCGCTCGAAACGGCCGGTGTAATGCAGCGGCTCCAGCAACGGCGGGCGGTGTTCGATTCGGCTCAAGCGCGTCGGCGGCTGCGGCGTCATGTCCAGGGTGACGATGCTGATCGCCACGCAATCCTTGCACGTATGCTCCCAACGCTCCATCACCAGGTCGGACGGCAGCGCTTCGCCGCCGGTGAGCAGGTAGCCGAGCGCCGATTCGTGCAAGGTGTTGTCGCCGGCCTTGCGGCTGGCCAGCGCCGTCACACCCAGCCACAGGAAGTGGCGCGCCCGCGTCAGCGCCACGTACAGCAGGCGCAAGTCCTCTTGCAGACGCGCGCGCTCGACCAGTTCCATCGCCGTTTCGGTCAGCGCCATGTCGATCCGGCGCACGCCGTCGTCGTCGCTGAATTCGAAGAAGCTGCGGTTGCGTCGTTCCACCTTGCGCGCGGTAACAGCGAACGGCAGATACACCAGCGGATACTCCAGGCCTTTCGATTTGTGGACCGTGACGACCTTCACCAGTTCGGCGTCGCTTTCCAGACGCAGCACGCGCTCGTCGCCGGCGCCCTCGCCGCCTTCGATCTGCTCGGCGAGCCAGCGTATCAGCGCCTGTTCGCCATCCAGTTGGCGGCTGGCCGATTGCAGCAGCTCGGCCAGATGCAGCAGATTGGTCAAACGCCGCTCGCCGCCCGGCTGCCGCAGCAAGGCCGCCGGCAATTGCAGCTCGTGGATGAAGCGGCGCAGCATCGCCAGCACGCCCTGGCGCTGCCAGATGATGTGCAGCGCCTTCAACTGCTCGACGCGCTCTTCCCATGCCAGTTCGTCCGATGTCATCAGCGCCAGTTGCGCCAGTTCCAGTCCGGCCGTGCGGGTGGCGTAAGCGGCCCGCGCCAGTGCGCCATCGAGCGGATTGGCGACCGCCGACAGCCAGCGCAGTACGTCGGCCGCTTCCTCGCTGTCGGTGACCGAATCCTTGTCGGACAGGTAGACGCTGGCGATCTGACGCCGCTGCAGCGCGCGGCGGATCGCCGCCGCTTCCTTGCGGTCGCGCACCAGCACCGCGATATCGGCCGGCTTCAAACGCTCGAATCCATCCGGGCCGTCGAAGCCTGCCCGTTCGTCGTTCAGCTTCGCGACGATGTCCTCGGCGCAGTGATGGGCGAAGAACTCGCGGTAGCTGTCGGCTTTCAGATCCTGCGCGGCGCTGCACGCGACCACCAGCGCCGGCACGTCGCCGTCGGCGTCGACCATGCGTTCCTTGCGACCTTTCGCGCCGACCGCCTCGAACGGCAGCGGATTGACGCGCGTGCCTGGATCGCGGAAGCGGAACGCGCCGCGTCCGAAACCGCCCTGCGCCGCCTCGCCCTCGGCGATCATGAACAGATGGTTGACCGCTTCGACCACCGGCTTGGTGGAACGGTAGTTGGTGCCCAGCTGATAATGGCGCCCGGTGGTGGCCCTGCGCGCCGACAGATAGCTGTGGATGTCGGCGCCACGGAAACCGTAGATCGACTGCTTCGGGTCGCCGATCAGGAACAGCCCCGTCTCCGCATCGTTGTCCGCCACGCGGTACAGCAGGTTGAAGATCTGGTACTGGTTCGGCGCCGTGTCCTGGAACTCGTCGACCATCGCCACCGGATACTGCTCGGTGATGCGCTTGCGCAGCGCTTCGGCATTCTCGCCCTGGAGCGCCGCGTTCAGGCGGTCAAGCATGTCGGCGAAACCGAACTGGCGGTTGCGCTTTTTCAGTTCGTCCATGCGCTTGGCGACCGACGCAGCGGCGTGGCGGTACAGCGCGTGCGCCATCGGCTCCAGCTGGTCGAGCGCCTGCTTAAGCACCTCGGTGGCGTCGAAGTCTTCCGGGATGGCCGCGCTGAAGCACTTGGAGAAGGCGTCCTCGATGCCCCAGGGCGTGAGCCGCTTCCAGGCCGTGTCGGTAATCTCGGGCAGCACCGCGCCGGGGTCAAGCGCCCAGGCGCGCAGGCCGTTGAACCAGCCGGCCAGCGAATCGGGCCGCATCTTGTTACCGTTGAAGCACTTGGGCGACATCTCGCGGTGCTGGGCGATCCACTGTTCCATGCGGTTGGCGCGTTCGTGCCAGCCGGCCTTCAAACCGGCCAGCTGCGCCAGTTGCTTGCGCTGGACCGCGCCGATCAGAGCCCCCAGCGACTGCGTCGCATCGACGTCGCCGATGATATCGGCGCGCTTGACCAGTTCGCGGATCGACTTCTTCATCACGCCGACGTCGCTCCAGCAGGACAGCAGCGCCTCCAGCGACACGGCGTTGAGCGGATAGACCTGCTGGCGCCAGTAGTCGTGGGCGGCGTCCTCGAACAGCGCCTGCTCGTCGCTGACCAGTTCCTCGTCGAACAGGCTGCCGCTGTCGAAGGCGTGCTCGCGCAGCATGCGCTGGCACCAGGCGTCGATGGTGAAGATGGCCGCTTCGTCCATCGTCTCCGCCGCCAGCATCAGGCGGTGCGCGGCCTGCTGGCGCTCGGCGTGGCTCGGGTACGACTCCAGTATCGCGTCCAGATAATCGTCACGCGCGTCGTCGTCGCCCATGTCCTCGAAGCGGCGCACGTAAGCCGCGGCCTCCACCAGCCGCTCGCGCACCCGGTTCGACAATTCGCGCGTGGCGGCGCGGGTGAAGGTCATCACCAGGATATCGGCCGGCAGCAGCGGCCGGCGATAGCCGTTCTCGCCGCCATGCCCGAGCACCAGCCGCACATACAGCGCGGCGATGGTCCAGGTCTTGCCGGTGCCGGCGCTGGCCTCGATCAGGCGCGAACCGTGCAGCGGGAACGTCAGCGGCGCGAGTTGATTGGCGACGTTGTTCATGCCGGGCTCCCCGCTTCGATGGCTTCGATCGTGATGTGATGTTCCAGCCAGTTCGCCAATGGTCCGTACAAGGCCTCGGAGACATCGGCGAAGTCCGGCTGCGCGCTCAGCGCCGCGAAGTCGGGCCACAGGCGGGCCAGGCACAGCTCCTCGTTTTCGCCGGAGATTTCGAAGCCGCCGTCGTAGACCGCGCGTGGGTCGCCGCCCTGCGCCAGCGCCAGCGCGGTTTTGCATGCGGTCGGTAAAGGACGGTTCATGCCGTCGCGCCACAGGCATACCAGCTCGCGCAGCGCTTCCAGCGCCTCGTCGCGCGGCAGCGCCTTCATCGTCACGATGGCGTCGCGCGCCACCAAATACCCGGTGACCGGCATGCCGGCAGCGGCGGCGGCCAACTGCCGCAGCCACATGGCGATCAATTTATCGCCGCGAGGCTTGCCCTGCTTGTCCGTCACCTTGGACGACATCTGCGTCAGCCACACCGTCTCCAGGCCGTTGCTGCGCAGCTGGTCGATCCAGTCGTCCATGCGCACGCCGGCCAGCACCAGGTTCAATGCCAACTTGGGTGCGGGTTGCGGATAATGCTCGCGCAAGGTGAGCCACGCGCAGCGCACCGGCACCAGCGCCTCGACCAGCTGGCGTTGATACTGCTGTCCGATCAAACCGATCGGCAGCACGCCTTCGCGCGCCAGCCGTTCCGCGCGTTCGGTCAGCTTGTCGTAGACTTCCTCGATCTGCTCCGCGTCGGCGCCGTCGTCGAGCATCGTGTCTTCGAGCAGGTAGCGTTCCAGCGCGTTCAGCGAGAACGGTTCCTCGTCCTCGCCCACCAGCGCCGATTCGCCGAACATCACGCCCAGCCGCTGGCGGAAGAAGAAGCGCACCGGCTGGCGCACGAAATTATTCAGGCTAATGAGTTTCAGGCTGAATTTGTCGTCGATGTCGAACGGCGGCAGCTCGGACGATGCCGCAGCCGCTCCCTCATCGCCATCTTCCCCCGCCTTGTGCGCCTCGCGCCATTCCCGCGCATAGGTCAGCAAACCGCCGGCCTCGAAATAGCGACGGCTGAACGGCTGCAACGCATGCTCGGTGGTGCGCGCGTGCAGATCGAGTTGCCAGCCGTTGACCAGGTAATCGCGCAACTGCGACACCAGCACCGACGCCGGCTGCTCGCTGTTGTCGCGCACATTGCGGCCCACCCAGCTGATATACAGCTTGTCGCGCGCCGCCAGCAGCGCCTCCAGCATCAGGTAACGGTCGTCGTCGCGGCGCGAGCGGTCGCCGGGACGCGCCATGCCCGGCTGCGCCAGCAGATCGAAATCGGCCTTCGGCGCGCGGCGCGGGAAGTCGCCGTCGTTCATGCCGAGCAGGCACACCACGCGGAACGGCACGGCGCGCATCGGCATCAAAGTGCAGAAGGTCACCCCACCGGAGACGAATTGGTGGTTCAAGGTCGGCTCGTCCATCAATCCCAGCCACGCCTCGCGCAGCACCGCCAGCGGTACCGCTTCGTCGAACTGCGCGCCTTCGCAGGTTTCCAGCCAGTTGTTGAGGGCATCGTCCAGCTGCGCCAAGGTCAGTCGGTCGCCCTCCTCGCCGGCATCGAAGAACGCCGCCAGCAAGGCGCGCGCCTGCACGCCCCAATCGGCCGGCGAGCGCGCCTGCGCCAGCACCGCGCGCCAGTGCAGCAGCGCCTCGACCAGTTGCGCCAGCGAGCCGGCCAGCGCGGCATCGAGGCCGCCGACTTCCGAAAACGGTTCGATGCCCGCGAAGCTGGCGCCGACACCGCCACCGCCGCCACTGGCATAGCCGAGCAGCATGCGGCGCACGCCGAATATCCAGGCGTTCTGCTCACCCGCCGGGCCGAGTCCCAGGCCGCTGCGGTGCTCCTGGTCCAGGCCCCAGCGCACGCCGGCGCCTTCGATCCACAGTCCGAGGGTCGGCAAGTCCTCCTCGCCAAGGCCGAAGCGTGAGGCCAGCGCCGGCACGTCCAGCAGATCGCGGATCTCGCTCTGGCGGCAGCGCTGCTGCGGCAATCGCAACAGCCACTCCAGCGCCACCAGCAGCGGATTGACGCTGCGGTCGTTGACGTCGCCGATCTCGAAAGGAATGTAGCGCGCATCGCTGCGCCGGTGCTGCGCGAAGACCGCGTGGATGGCGGCCGAGAAGGTGTCGATGTCCGGTACCATCACCACCACGTCGCGCGGACGCAACGGCTGCCCGCCGTTCTCCGCACCGGCGAACATCTTCAGCAGCTGATCGTGCAGCACCTCCACCTCGCGCTGCACGCTGTGGGTGACGTGGAATTCGATAGAACGGTCGTCGTCCGATGGCGGCATGTGTGGATGCTCCGACAACGGCAGCAGATCGCGCACCGCCGCCTGCACCTGCGACAACAGCGTCCCGCCATCGCCCTCGCTGAACAAATCGATGCGCAGCGGCGCCACGTGGTCGTCGTCGCCCGCCTCGCTGGCGATGGCGGCGGCGCTGGCCGAAGCCTCGTCGAATTCGTCGAGCATGCGGACGAAGTCGCGTCCCTGACGCCCCCAGCTGGCCAGCAGCGGATGGCTGTGCGCATGCAGTTCCTCGAGCGGGATCTGGCCCAGGTCCTGGCCGTTGCGCAGTTGCTGGCGGCGGTGCGCGGAGCGCAGCAGGTCGCGCCCTTCGATGATGTCGCCCCAATAGAACTGGCAGGGATTGGGCACGGCCAGCACCACTTGCGCATAACGCGCCAGCGAGGCGAGCGCCTGCAGGCTTTGATACGGCAGCGCCGAGACGCCGAAAATGACGATGCGGCGCGGCAGGCGTCCGAGCGGCGCTTCGCCGGCGGCGGCCGCACGCACGAACTCCGTGTGCACCGTCGCGCGGCCCAGGTCACGTTCCTGCGGATCGACGTCGGCGATCACGGCGCGCCACAACTGGCCTTGCCAGCGCTGGTCGTCCGGCAGCGGCACGGCCTCGTTGCGGGCGTTGCGCAGCTGATCGCGGCCATGCGCCCAGTCGTCGAGCCAATCGGCGCGGTACACCTGGTACTGGTCGAACAAGTCGGCCAGCCGCTCGGCCAGTTGCAGGCGCCGCTCCGCTTCGCCGTCGGCGAGGAAGTGGCGCAATGGCGTGAACA
Organism: Duganella sp. AC237; assembly: GCF_979254035.1. Taxonomy (NCBI): domain Bacteria; kingdom Pseudomonadati; phylum Pseudomonadota; class Betaproteobacteria; order Burkholderiales; family Oxalobacteraceae; genus Duganella; species Duganella sp. AC237. The sequence goes on from NZ_CEEDEW010000003.1 coordinate 4,296,081, forward strand.
CGGGATCGGCCAGCAAGGTGGGCAGCAGGCGCATCAGGCGCCAGGTCAGCGGCCCCTTGTCGAAGGCGGAACGGACCGGCACCCGCTCGCGTCCTGAACATGCCGCGATAGGTTTCCCAGAGAAAGCGGGCCGGCAGCGCAACGCGGGTGGCGGCGCACACGCCCATTTCCTCGGCCAGCGCGATCTTCAGCCACTCGGCCACGCCATTGGACTGGACAAGGAAGATATCCGATTCCAGCGCCCCAAGCGGGTGATTGCGCAGCCACTGGAACACAGCGGCGCGCAGCTGCTCCATCTGATTGCCGTGCAAAATCAACAAACCGGGGGTGATGCTGGGTTGCATAAGACTCTTTATAGGGGACCGAGCGGGTCAAACCGCCGCTGTGAAAACCCTATTATCGCTCATCTAGCCCGGCGCGTAGGCCAGCAACTCCTGTGCGATGTGCCGGTCCAGCACCATCAGCATGGCGTGCATCTGCGCCACCAGGCGGCGCGCGTTGGCCGTATCGGGATCGGCGCGCACCCGTTCCAGCGCCAGGCACAGATTCCCGAATTGCATCGCCCCCACCGCGCGGGCAGACGATTTGATGCGGTGGCCCAGTTCCGACAGCGCCACCAGATCGTCCTGCGCCAGCGCGGCGTCGACTTCGCGCATGCCGTCGCGCGCCGATTCGACAAACAGCAACGCGTATTTACGCATCTTGTCAGGCTTGCCGCCGAATGTCTGCGCCAGCGCGGCCAAGTCGAACAACTCGCCGTCGACCGGCATTGGATGCGGCTCCGGTTCCGATTCGCGTTCAGGTTCCGGCAGCGCAAGCTGTGGCATCGTTTGCAACCTCGTTTGCACGATGCCATGCGCGCGCATTTCCACGTCCGCTTCCGTCATCGTCCGCACCGGCGGCTGTGGAGGCGCCAGCGCTCCGATCGCGCTGGACGCGGCCATTGCGGCCGACGCCGTGCCATCGGCCATCGTGAAGTACGACGGCGGCGGCGGCGACACCGGCCGCGCCACGCCGGCGGCGCCCCTGGCGCGTTGGCTCATCCACTTCGACAGCATATTAAACAGCAGCTTGGGCGCGATCGGCTTGGTCACGAATTCGTCCATGCCCGCCTCCAGGCAGCGCTCCTGGTCGCCGCGCCCGGCGTTGGCGGTCATCGCGATAATCAAGGTGGCCGACAGCTTGGGATGCGCGCGGATCAGGCGCGTGGTCTCGTAGCCGTCCATCACCGGCATCTGCACGTCCATCAGCACGCAATCGAAGCGCTCCTTGAGCAGCAGGTCGATCGCCTCCTTGCCGTTATTGGCCACGCAAACGGTGGCGCCGGCGTCCTCCAGCAGCTCCTGCCCGACCTGCTGGCTGAAGATATTGTCCTCGACCAGCAGGATGGATGCGCCGCGTATGCTGTCGAGCACCTCCGGCTGCACCGCCTCCACGCTGGGCTGCAGCAATTGCGTGCCCTTGGCCAGGCGCGCCGTGAACCAGAAGGTGCTGCCCTCGCCCGGATGGCTGTCGACACCGACGCCGCCGCCCATCAACTCGGCCAGCTGCTTGCTGATGACCAGTCCCAGCCCCGTGCCGCCGTAGCGCCGCGTGGTGGAGGTGTCGGCCTGGTGGAACGACTGGAACAGCTGCGACATCTGGTCCGGCGTCATGCCGATGCCGCGGTCGGCGACCTCGAAGCGCACCAGGATATGGCAGTCGTTGTCCTCCAGCTGGCGCGCCCGCACGAAGACCTTGCCGTTCTCGGAGAATTTGATCGCGTTGCTGGTGAAGTTGAGCAGCACCTGCTCGAGCCGCAGCGGATCGCCGCGCAACTGCCGCGACAAGCCGGGATTGACCTCGTACACCAGCTCCAATCCCTTGGCGCGCGCGCTCTCGCCGAGCTGACTGGTGATGTTGGCCAGCAGCGCGTCGAGCGTGAAGTCGAGCATCTCCAGATCCATCTTGCCCGCTTCGATCTTGGAGAAGTCCAGGATATCGTTGATGATGCCCAGCAGGTGCTGGCCGGAGTGATAAATCTTCAGCAGATAGTCGCGCTGCTTCGGATGCGTGACCGATTTTAGCGCCAGGTGGGCCATGCCGATGATGCTGTTCATCGGCGTGCGGATCTCGTGGCTCATATTGGACAGGAAATCGCTCTTGGCCTGGTTGGCGGTATCGGCCTTTTCCTTGAGTTGATGGAGCTCGGTGACGTCGGTCGACATGCCGATCACCGCCGTCACCGAGCGGCCGATCTCCACCGGCGCCCTGACGGTCCAGTGGTACTGCACCTCGCCGTCGGCGCCGACGAACTGGGTCTCGCCGGAGCGCTTGACGTTTTCCTGGAACACGGGCTGCTCCAGCGCCCACGCGGCGTCGGCGGCGGCTGCCGGCATCAACTCGCTATCGAGTTTGCCGACGATGTCCTGCACCGGCATGCCCAGGCTGTGCGCCATGCGGGCGTTGACATAGATGAAGCGGCGGTTCTGGTCCTTCATGTAGACGTGGGCGTCGACGTTGTTAAGCACCGTGTCAAGCAGCACCCGGTGCTTGACGGCGCGCCGGCGCGACGAATACAGCACCGCCAGATAGCTATATAGCAGCAAGGTCCCGGCGAACCCGGTCAACCCCGCCAGCCAGGGGAAGTAGACATCAAAGCCGGTCAGCAGCTGCGATTTCTTCACCTGGAAGTGGGCCTTCCACAAGCTGCCATTGAAATCGATCGGCAGCACCGACTCCAGATAGTCGCCGCGTTCGGCCGCCGACAACGGCGTCACCGTGGTCGCGCCGGTATCGGTGAACAGCAGGCGGTCCTGTTTTTCGATCACCAGGCGGCGCTGCTCGACGTCGGTGCTGCCGTCGGCGTACAAGGTCAAATGCACCTGGCGCACCGTCATCTCGTCGATGGCGCCCTGCACCAGCTTGGCCACGCTGAAGCCCAGCCCCACCGATCCCAGGTAGGCGGCGCGGCGCTCGGTGACGTCGGCCAGCGGCATATTGCGCCGGTACACCGGCAAGCGCATGCCCAGCGCGATCTGCCGCTGCGGCTGTTCGATCACGAAGGGCTGGCCCGAGGCGCTGACTTGGCCGCTGTCGCGCGCCGCCGCGTTCAATCGTTCGACCACCCCATTGGTCGCCAGATCGAGGCCCATTTTCTCGTCAAGCAAGTTGTTCGGTTCGACGTAGGTCAGCGGCGCGTAGGACGGGCGGCGCCCGGCCGGCCAGATGTCGAAGCGGGGATAGCCCTGCGGCGACAGGCTGCGGTCGGCGCGCACCGCCGCGACAAAGGCGTCGCGCTCGGCGTCGGTGACCACCGGCGCCCAGCTGAGCATCGCGATGGCCGGAAACTGGCGCGGCAAATCGAGTCCCGACACGTATTGGTGGAACTGCTGGCGGCTCAGGTTGTCGCTGGTCTGGAACAGCGCGACCAGGCCCCGCGTCAGGTCGGAATACGCCTTGATGCGCGCCGAGATCGCGTACTGCGTGCTGCGGGCCAGGTTCTCGAAACGCTGGCCGGCGTCGGCCTCGACAATCCGCGTGGCGACGCCGTACAAGGTCGCGCCCATCGCCATCGCCAGGGTCCAGCCCGCCGCCCAGAACAGCGCGCGCGACCAGACGGCTGTCTTTCTGCTGTTAGCCGATTTAAGCATGCGCCATCACTCAATTCTTTCGGGATAGACAACAAATCATAAAAACTTTTGCATCACAGCAGCATACTATTAATGCCGTCGAGTAACCAGCGAAAGAATTTGATAGATTTGGTGAGAATTTTAACGGAACCTTACGCCATAACGGGCGCTCTAATTGATGAGTCTGTAAGAATACATATCAGAGGAGCACGCCATGCCCGCCACATCTGTTGTATCCGTCACTGTCCTGGCGGTCTTCTGCTGCGCCTGCGGGGCCATGCCAGGAGACAGCAAGGCCTCGACGTCGGACCATCGCGAATTCGAGGCCGTGCTACAAACACCCTTTCATGCGGACAACAACGGCATCCGGACCATTACACTGCATTTCCACTACCCGGATAGTGAGCGAACGCAACAAGTGCGTTGGCGCCTGGAATTATTGCGTGACGATGGACACGTACTCAAGCATTGGAACGGACGGCAAACGCTCGCCGCCGCCCCGGTGCAGGTGGCGATCCGCTGGAGCACGGCCGCGCGCGCCGGGCGGGCCGCCAGTGTCCCGCCCGGCATCTACCACCTGCGCTTGCGCGCCGGCATTGAAATGAGTATCGGCAACACACTCGATAACGATATTGATATAGAACAAACTTGGGACGTGGCCGTGGGTCTGCCCGCCCCGACGCCATCGATCGCCCGTCTACCGGCATTTTCCACCGCGCCGGCGCCGGCCGGCCCCCGCGCGACGCGCTACACGACCTACCTCGGCAACCTGCACAGCCAGACCAACCACAGCGACGGCGGCGGCGCGCTCGACCACTGCACCGGCTCGCAAGCGCCGCAGAGCGCGGCGCTCGGGCCCAACGAGGCCTTCGGTTACGCGCAGCGGCACGGCCTGGATTTCCTGATGACGTCCGAGCACAACCACATGTTCGACGGCTCCGACGGCACCAACGCCGGCGCCGACCCGACGGCCGTCAAGGCGCTCTACCAAAGCGGCCTGCGCGCGGCCAGCACCTGGAACCTGGCCCATCCCGGATTCCTGGCCATTTATGGACAGGAATGGGGTGTGATCAACAACGGCGGCCATTTGAACATCCTCAACAGCGCCGAGCTGCTCGGATGGGAGCGCAACGCCGCCGGCGCGTTGCTGGCCGACACCGGCACACCCCGGAGCGATTACGCCAGCCTGTACGCGCAGATGCGCCAGCGCGGCTGGCTCGGCCAGTTCAACCACCCCAGGGCCGACCAGTTCGCCATCGGCGGCAAACCGCTGGCCTGGACTCCGGACGGCGACGCCGCCATGGTGTTATGCGAGGTGATGAACAGCAACGCCTTCTCCCGCCGCGACGACGAATCCGAGCCGCAGCACAGCACCTACGAAGCCGGTTGCAACAAGCTGCTCGAAGCCGGCTATCACGTCGCCTTCAGCAGCAACCAGGACAACCATTGCGCCAACTGGGGCGCGTCGTCGCCGAATCGCACGGGCGTGCTGATCGAACGTGGCCACCCGCTCACGGCCGGCGCCTTCCTGGCCGCCCTCCAGGCCCGCCGCGTCTACGCGACGATGGACAAGCATGCCGAACTGATTTTAACGGCCAACGGGCGCATGATGGGTGAGCGCTTCGACAACATCGGCAAGCTGACCCTGCAGGTACGCTACACCGGCAAGCGAGGCCAGCGCCCGGCCGCCATCAAGCTGTTTGCCGGCGTGCCGGGAAGAAACGGCGAGGTGACGGTTCTCAGCCGTAAGGCAAGGGCCGTGTTCACCCCCAAGGCCGGCGCGCATTTTTACTATGCGCGCGTGACGCAGAACGATGGAAAAATGCTGTGGAGCGCACCGGTCTGGATCAACCAGCGCCGGCGCTAACGCGCACCTGTTGTACCGTACAAACACCGCCAAAACATTCAGGCTAACCGTGCGCGCGGGAGCATATCTTTCCTGTACTCTACGAGCCGAGTGAAAACGTTGCCAACTACCTTATCAGATAGATACAATAACCGAAACCGCCATGTTGCGGCATTGCACAATATTGCTTGACTCCCAGATACACAGGAGTATCTTTTACCTTCCAGACTCCATCCCCGGACCGTAACCCGACAACCACACAGCCCGCCGTGCAGATCCCGAAAGTTCTTCTCGTCAATGACGATCCGGCAAGCTTGTACGCGCTGGAAAGCTTGCTCACAAATGCGGTCGAACAGCAGATATACGAGCTGATCACCGCAGCGTCGGGCAAGGAAGCGCTGCGCCACGTGCTGCTGCACGAATTCGCCGTGATTTTGCTCGACGTCAGCATGCCGGGCATGGACGGTTTCGAGACGGCCGAGGCGATCCACTCGCATCCCCGCTCGGCCGGCGTGCCGATCATCTTCATCACCGCCCACTACGCCGACGAAATGAACCGGTTGCGTGCCTATCAGGCCGGCGCCGCCGACTATCTGTTTACGCCGGTGATCCCGCAGATCCTGCAGGCCAAGGTCGCGGTGTTCGTCGATATGGCGGTGAAAAACATGGAGTTGCAAAGCAAGACGGAGGAGCTGGTGCGCCTGAACCAGGATTTGCGCGTGCAGCGCATGCAGGATCTGCAGCGCATCAACGGCGAGCTGGAACTGGAGATCAAAGAGCGCAAGGTGGCCGAGCAGCGCGCGCACGACCTGTCCACGCGCGACGTGCTGACCAACCTGGTCAACCGCCGCGCGCTGATCCAGCACCTGGAACACGCCGTCGCCGTCTCCGACCGCAACGGCATCGGCTTCGCGTTGCTGTTCCTGGACCTCGACAAATTCAAGCAAATCAACGACAACTACGGCCATGAAGCCGGCGACGAGCTGCTTCGCCAGGTGTCGGCGCGCTTGTCGGCGGCGGTGCGCGTGGCCGACATCGTCGCACGCCTGGGCGGCGACGAATTCGTCGTGCTGATCGAAGGCCGCGCCGCCTCGGCCAACGCCGCCCGCGTGGCGCGCAAGATCGAAATGGCCTGCGCCCTGCCCTTCGAGATCGGCGGCCAACGCCTGAAAACGGCGTCCAGCATCGGCATCGCGCTGTACCCGCAGGACGGCGCCAACGCCCAGCTGCTGATGAAGCACGCCGACACCGCGATGTACCACGCCAAGCAGAACCCGGCGGCGTCGGTGCAGTTCTTCCACGAAGGCCTGAATGTACGCGAGCGCGAACGCACGCAATGGACGCTGGAGCTGCGCCAGGCGATGAGCGGCGGCGAGCTGGAACTGCGCTATCAGCCGCAGATCGAAATCCGCAGCGGCCGCACCGTCGCCGCCGAGGCGCGGTTGTACTGGCACCATCCCGAACGGGGCGAGCTGGAGGCGTCGCAGTTCCTGCCGCACGTGCAGGACCGCGTGCTGCTGGACCGGGTCGATGTCTGGGTCATCGCCCAGGCGTGTTCGCAATCGGCGCTGTGGCAGCGGGCGGTGCCGGGCGACGATGGCCAGCCCGCCGCGCCGCTGTGCATCTGGATCAACCTGGCCACGCCGCAGCTGCACGGCGAACTGCTGCAGGTGCTGCTGCCGGCGATGCGCATGCACGGCCTGGCGCCTGGCAGCATCGGCATCGAACTCAATGAAAAACTGCTCCAGGGCGCCGCCGGCCCGCTCGAACAGGTGCTGGCGCAACTGCAGGCGGCCGGCGTGCGCGGCGCGCTGGACGATTTCGGCAGCGCGCGCTCGTCGCTGGCCGCCTGCAAGCGCTGGCAGCTCGAGGTGCTGAAGATCGACCCGGTGTTCATCCACGCCATCGGCAACGACCAGGGCGGCACCGACATCGTCGCCGCCGTGATCCACCTCGCGCGCGCCCTGTCGATGCGCGTCGTGGCGCTGGGCGTGGACCAGCGCCAGCAACTTGAGGTACTGCGCAAGCTGCGCTGCGACAGCTGCCAGGGCGAGCTCTTTGCGCCGCCGCAGGCGGCCGGCGACGTGCTGCGGCACGTCGCGCCGGGCGCGCCCTTCCCCGTTTCAACCCTCTCAACCCTATCCACCACCAATTCCCTCCTGAACAACGAGGATTAAGCCGATGAATAACATGACCGACCTGGGCGAACAGCTGGATCTGAAAATCCTGCTGGCGACGCTGATGGCCCTGAAAAAAGGCGACTTCTCCGCCCGCATGCCCTCCGACTGGACCGGCATGTCCGGCAAAATAGCGGACACGCTGAACGACATTATCGAGACCAAGGAAAAGATGGTCCACGTCGTCACGGACGTGAGCCGCGTGGTCGGCCGCGAAGGCCGTTTGACGCAGCGCGCGCAGGTGCCCAACATGGCCGGCGGCTGGGCCACCATCATCAGCGCGGTCAATGCGCTGATCGACGACCTGGTTCGCCCGACCACGGAAATGGCGCGCGTCATTGGTGCGGTGGCGAAAGGCGACCTGTCGCAGACGATGGCGCTGGAGGTCGACGGCCATCCACTGAAGGGCCAGTACCTAAGAGCGGCGACCACCGCCAACACGATGGTGGAACAGCTGTCGTCGTTCTCCTCGGAGGTTACCCGCGTGGCGCGCGAGGTCGGCACCGAGGGTAAGCTGGGCGGCCAGGCGCAGGTGAAAGGCGTGGCCGGCACCTGGAAGGACTTGACCGACTCGGTCAACTCGATGGCGGGCAACCTGACCTCGCAGGTGCGTAACATCGCCGAAGTGACCACCGCCGTGGCCAACGGCGACTTGTCCAAGAAGATCACGGTCGATGTGCGCGGCGAGATCCTGCAGCTGAAGGACACCATCAACGTCATGGTGGACCAGCTGCGCTCCTTCGCGTCGGAGGTGACGCGGGTGGCGCGCGAGGTAGGCACCGAGGGTAAGCTGGGCGGACAGGCGTATGTGCCGGGCGTCGGCGGCACCTGGAAGGACTTGACCGACAACGTCAACTTCATGGCGTCCAACCTGACGGGCCAGGTGCGTAACATCGCGGCGGTGACGACGGCGGTGGCCAACGGCGACTTGTCGAAAAAGATCACGGTGGACGTCAAGGGCGAGATTCTCGAACTGAAAAATACCATCAACGTGATGGTGGACCAATTGTCCTCGTTCGCATCGGAGGTCACGCGCGTGGCGCGGGAGGTCGGCACCGAGGGCAAGCTGGGCGGACAAGCGCAGGTGAAAGGCGTGGCCGGCACCTGGAAGGACTTGACCGACTCGGTCAACTCGATGGCGGGTAACTTGACGGGGCAGGTGCGTAACATCGCCGACGTGACCACCGCCGTGGCCAACGGCGACTTGTCGAAAAAGATCACGGTGGACGTCAAGGGCGAGATCCTGGAACTGAAGAACACCATCAACGTGATGGTCGACCAACTAAACTCCTTCGCCTCGGAGGTGACGCGGGTGGCGCGCGAGGTCGGCACCGAGGGTAAGCTGGGCGGCCAGGCCAACGTGCCCGGCGTCGCCGGCACGTGGAAGGACTTGACCGACGGCGTGAACTCGATGGCGGGTAACCTCACGGGCCAGGTGCGTAACATCGCCGACGTGACCACCGCCGTGGCCAACGGCGACCTGTCTAAAAAGATCACGGTGGACGTCAAGGGCGAGATCCTGGAACTGAAAAACACCATCAACGTGATGGTGGACCAATTGTCTTCGTTCGCGTCGGAAGTGACGCGGGTGGCGCGCGAGGTGGGTACGGAAGGTAAGCTTGGCGGCCAGGCGTATGTGCCCGGCGTCGGCGGCACCTGGAAGGACTTGACCGACAACGTCAACTTCATGGCGTCCAACCTGACGGGCCAGGTGCGTAACATCGCGGCGGTGACCACCGCCGTAGCGCGCGGCGACCTGTCGAAAAAGATCACGGTGGACGTCAAAGGCGAGATTTTGGAGCTGAAAGACACCATCAACGTCATGGTGGACCAACTGTCGTCGTTCGCGTCGGAAGTGACGCGGGTGGCGCGGGAGGTGGGCACCGAAGGTAAGCTGGGCGGCCAGGCCAACGTGTCCGGCGTGGCCGGTACGTGGAAGGACTTGACCGAGAACGTCAACCAGCTGGCGGCGAACCTGACCAACCAGGTACGCGCGATCGCCGAGGTGGCGACGGCGGTGACGCGCGGGGACTTGTCGCGCTCCATCCAGGTGGAAGCGCGCGGCGAGGTGTCCTACCTGAAGGACAACATCAACGAGATGATCCGCAACCTGAAGGATACGACGCTCAAGAACGCGCAGCAGGATTGGCTCAAGACCAACCTGGCGCGTTTCACCCGCCTGCTGCAGGGCCAGCGCGACTTGCAGGCCGTGACCAAGCTGATTCTGTCCGAGCTGGCGCCGCTGGTGTCGGCCCACCACGGCGTGTTCTACATGATGGACTCGCAGGAATCGGACGCCCGCCTGCGCATGATCGCCAGCTACGGCTACCGTTCCAGCCGCAAGCTGCCGACCTCCTTCCTGCCGGGCGAAGGCCTGGTGGGCCAGTGCGCGCTGGAGAAGGTGCGCATCTGGCTGACCGACGTGCCGCGCGACTACATCGTGGTCTCGTCGGGCCTGGGCGCGGCGCCGCCGACCAACATCGTCGTGCTGCCTATCCTGTTCGAGCAGCAGGTCAAGGCGGTCATCGAGATCGCCTCGCTGGACCGCTTCACCGAAACCCACCTGTCCTTCCTCGACCAGCTGATGGAATCGATCGGCGTGGTGCTCAACACCATCGAGGCGAACAGCCGCACCGAATCGCTGCTGACGCAATCGCAGTCGCTGGCGCAGGAACTGCAACAGACCAACCAGGAGCTGGCCGAAAAAGCCCGCCTGCTGTCGGAGCAGAACATCGAGGTGGAACGCAAGAACCGCGAGGTGGAACAGGCCAAGCTGGCGCTGGAGGAAAAAGCCACCCAGCTGGCGCTGTCGTCCAAGTACAAATCCGAATTCCTGGCCAATATGTCGCACGAGCTGCGCACGCCATTGAATTCGCTGCTGATCCTGGCGCAGCAGCTGGGCGACAACCCGGACGGCAACCTGTCGGGCAAGCAGGTGGAATTCGCCAAGACCATCCACGGCTCCGGCTCCGACTTGCTTACGCTGATTAACGACATTCTCGACCTGTCGAAGATCGAGTCGGGCACGGTGACCCTGGACGTCTCCGAATACCGCTTCCAGAATCTCCGGAACTACGTCGACCGCACCTTCCGCCACATGGCAGAAGCCAAGCACCTGGGCTTCTCGGTCGACCTGCGCGAAAACCTGCCGACCGCGATGATGACCGACACAACGCGCCTGCAGCAGGTGCTGAAAAACCTGCTGTCGAACGCGTTCAAGTTCACCACGCACGGCCAGGTCTCGCTGGTCATCAGCCTTGTGAACAGCGGCTTCTCCAACGACCACCCCAACCTGATCCACGCCGACGCGGTATTGTCCTTCGCCGTCAGCGACACCGGCGTCGGCATCGCGTCCGACAAACTGCAGCTGATTTTCGAAGCGTTCCAGCAGGCCGACGGTTCGACCGCCCGCAAATACGGCGGCACCGGCCTGGGTCTGTCGATCTCGCGCGAACTGGCGCGACTCCTGGGCGGTGAAATCCGCGTCGAATCGGTGGTCGGCAACGGCTCCACGTTCACGCTGTTCCTGCCTTACAACCGCGCGGGATTCATCAACTACGACATGGGCCGCCAGCCGCAGGTGCGCCTGCCGATGCCTGCCGCGCCGGCGCCGCATATCGTCTACTCCGCGCCGCACTACAGCGAATTGTCGATGCCGGAACATGACAGCGCCGCCGCCGCGGCCGCCGAGCTCGATGCCGATATCAGCGAATACAGCACCAGCGACGACCGCGGCCTGGTGGCGCCGGGCGATCCGTCGGTGCTCATCATCGAAGACGACGAACGCTTCGCCAAGATCGTGCTGGGCTTCGCGCGCGAGAAGAACTTCAAAGGCGTCGTCACCATGCAGGGCGATTCCGCCCTGAGCCTGGCGCGCGACTACCTGCCGTCGGCGATCCTGCTCGACCTCGACCTGCCGGACATCGACGGCTTCACGGTGCTCGACCGCCTCAAACGCGACCCGAGCACCCGCCACATCCCGGTGCACGTGATGTCCAGCCTGCGCGAACGCGAACGCGCGCTGCGCCTGGGCGCGATCTCCTACCTGAACAAGCCGGTCAGCAAGGCGGCGCTGCAGGAGGAATTCGCGCGGATACAGAAATTCCTGTTGGGCGGAAAACGCAGCCTGCTGGTGGTCGACGACGAACCGGCGCAGCGCGACTCCATCGTCGCGCTGATCGGCGACGCCGACCTGCACATCGTCGCCGTCGATACCGGCAAGGCCGCGCTGGAAGCGCTGCGCGAACAGCGTTTCGACTGCATGGTGCTCGACCTGACGTTACCGGACATCTCAGGCTTCGACCTGCTCGACATCATCGGCAAGGACGAATCGCTGCGCGACCTGCCGATCGTCATCAACACCGCCAAAGACTTGAACCGCAAGGAAGTGGCCAAGCTAAAACGCTACGCCAAGACCATCGTCATCAAGGATGCGCGCTCGCCGGAACGCCTGCTCGACGAGACGGCGCTGTTCCTGCACCGCTCCCAGGCCAGCCTGCCGGAGGCGCAACGCCGCATGCTCGAGGAAATCCACGCGGCCGATGGCGGCCTGGCCGGGCGCAAGGTGCTGATCGTCGACGATGACCTGCGCAACATCTTCGCGCTGTCGTCGCTGCTGGAGCGCCAGCAGATGCAGGTGTCGTTCGCCGAAAATGGCCGCGACGGCATCGAGGTGCTGGAAAAGGATCCGACCATCGAGATCGTCCTGATGGACATCATGATGCCGGAGATGGACGGCTACGACACCATGCGCGCGATCCGGCGCATCCCCAAGTTCAAGTCGCTGCCGATCATCACGTTGACGGCCAAGGCGATGAAGGGCGACCGGGATAAGTGTATCGCCGCCGGTGCGTCCGACTACATCACCAAGCCGGTGGACGTGGCACAACTGCTGTCGCTGATGCGGGTGTGGCTGCACTGATGGGCGACATGATGCCATCGGCGCGGCGCCACTCCCCGTCCTCGGTCGAGGAGCTGGAACTGGAGTTGCTCCTGGAAGCGCTGTTCCAATGCCACGGCTACGACTACCGTGGCTATCGGCGCGACCAGGTGCGTCGCAAGGTGCGGCGCCTCATGACGGAAATGTCCGCGACGAGCATCTCGGCGCTGCAAGCGAAGGTGCTGCACGAACCGGCCGCCCACCAGGCGTTTCTCAAAGCGCTCTACGTCGAACCGGCGCTGATGTTCGACAACGCCTCGGAGACCGCGCTGCTGCGCATGTCGCTGGGCGTCTGCCTGCACGGCGCCGCGTTGCCGCGCGTCTGGCTGGCCGATTGCGCCGGCGCCCAGCAGGCGTGGACCCTGGCCATCCTGCTGGAGCAGGAGCAGCTGGGTCCACGCACGGAGATCTACGCCACCGTCGCTAGCGACGCGCTGCTGGACGAAGCGCTGCAAGCGAGCCTGCCGATGGCGCGCCTGGGTGAACTGCAGGGTAACTACATCAAGAGCGGCGGCGTCGGCCGCCTGATCGACTATTTCGAAGTGAACGCGGAAGGCACGCGCGCCGTGCCGTTGCCGCATCTGCGCAGCCGCATCACCTGGGCGCAATACAACCTGGTGACGGACGCCTCGTTCAACGAATTCCAGATGATCGTCGCCGATCGCACGCTGCCGGATTTCGGCCCGCCGCTGCGGGAGCGCGTGCTACGCCTGTTCGACGACAGCCTGGCGCAATCGGGCATGCTGGTGCTGGACCGCCCGTTCGACGACGACGAACCGCTGGCGCGCCAGTACAAACAGGTTTTCCCGCGCCAGCCCTGGTACAAGCGGGTGGTTTAGTAAGCTTAATTAAAACCTGGTCGACGCGCTGGGGCGCTCCGCGATGCGGTCGCGCCACGCCTGCAGATGCGGCATCCCTTCGGCAGACGGCCGGAACTTCATCAAGCCGCGCGCGAACTCCAGCGCGCAGAACGCGGTGATGTCGGCGATGGTGAAGCGCTGACCGGCGACGAACGGCTGCTCGGCGAGCAGGCGGTCGAGCCAGCGCGCCGTGTCGCGCATCTTCTCTCCCTGCGACGCGCCGAAATCGGCAAACTGCGGCTGCTCCAATATCGCCAGCCCCGGATGCGTATGCCGCACGCAGTTGGCGATGCCGAAGAACAGATGCAGCTCCACCCGGCGGTCCGTCATCTCGATGAAGGCCCGCTCGTCGTAGCCCTCCCCCATCAGATTGGGCTCCGGCGCATAGCCTTCCAGCCAGCTGCAAATGGCGCGCGTCTCGCTCAGCAAACGGCCGTCGTCCAGCTCCAGCACCGGCACGCGGCCGAACGGATTCTTCTCCAGGAATTCGGCGCTACGGTTCTGGCCCGTGCCCAGATCGATCTGCACCTGCTCCACATCCGCCAGGCCTTTCTCGGCCATGAACATGGCGACCCGGCGCGGGTTGGGCGTGCGGCTCGACGTGTAGAACTTCATCTCACACGCCCCCGGCGCGCGATTGGCCGGTCTCCAGCATTTTGCGCGCCTCGACCGCCACTTGCTCCAGTTCCTCCGGCGTGGTGCGCTCCACGCGCGGCGGCAGGATCAAGCCGCGCTTGACGGCGGGCCGCTCGCGGATCGCCGCCAGCCAGCGCTGCAGATTCGGCAAATCGTCGACCGGGATCCCGGTCCAGTTGTGAATATTCACCCACGCGAAATTGGCGATATCCGCGATCGAATAATCGCCGGCCAGGTATTCGTTGTCGGCCAGATGGCCATCGAGCACGCGGAACAGGCGCTTGCTCTCGCCCTGATAGCGGTCGATCGCCGGCTGGATCTTCTCGGGAAAGTAGCGGTAGAAGACGTTGGCCTGTCCCATCATCGGACCGACGCCGCCCATCTGGAACATCAGCCATTGCAGCACCCTGGAGCGGCCCTTGAAATCGGTGGGCATCAACTCGCCGGTCTTCTCGGCCAGGTAGATCAGGATGGCGCCCGATTCGAACACGGCGAAATTGTCTTCCGAGCGGTCGATGATGGCCGGGATGCGGCCGTTCGGGTTAATCGCCAGGAACCACGGCTGCTTCTGCTCATTGGTCGACAACTCCAGCGCATGCAGCGTGTAGGTCAGTTCCAGCTCTTCGAGCGCGATGGAGATCTTGTGGCCGTTGGGCGTGGCGGCGGTGTAAAGGTCGATCATTTGTCTCTGCCTTTGCTTGTAGTTTGTCTAAAGGGATAATAGCCCGATTCGAAAAATGGTGCTGCGATCAACGATAAAAAAAAGATAACACAAAGCGATGGCCGGCGGCGCAAAAAAAACCAGCGTCATCGTGAGATGAAACTGGTCGTAAAACGCTCGAGAGCGTGGGGATGGACGGTGTCCGGCGGCGATCGTGCCGCCTGAACGTATTTGTGCCGGACTGTACGGGTCCGGCAACCGGGCGCTTGGCTTTACCGCGCGCTATGGGTAGTACTTTGCCAGTTATCGGCAAAGTCAGGCTTAGGACTTCATTAAGTTTGTAGCGGGGAGGGAAACTTAGGTAGGATGGTGCCGGTGTTTCAGGCCACCGGCGAGCCTGCTGAGTCATGCTTTGTGAAATCCCGCACCTGCTTGGGTACGGCGACCAACTGGAGCACGCTGGGATCAGCGAACGCATAATAATCTTACAATATGACGGCCAAATGACGCATACACAAATCACGCACTTTCGTCGCGCAGCGAGAAATCCGTCGAACGCGGCGCTGCGCAGCCTGGCCGGCGCCGCGCTGCTGATTACGTTGGCCGCCTGCTCGCCGCTGCAAGCGCCAAGCGCAGGCACCGGCGCGGCATCCGGCCCATCCGAACCAGCGCCGGCCGCTCCCGCGCGAGCCGCCGCGCCTTCCGCCCCGAGCGCGGCGCGCATCCTCACCATCGACAGCGCCCAATCGCTGATCGCCGTCACCGTGCGGCGCGGCGGCGTGCTGGCGCGGCTCGGCCACGATCACGTGGTCGCCAGCCGCACGGTCACCGGCACGGTCGCGCCGGCGCACAACCGCGCCGACTTCCAGTTCCGTCTTGACCAGATGACGGTGGACGAACCGGATCTGCGGCGCGCCGCCGGTCTGGAAAAGCAGCCGTCGGCCGACGCCATCGACGGCACGCGAACCAATATGCTGACCAAGGTCTTGGACGCCGAGCGCTATCCCGTGGTGTCGGTGCGCGCCGAACGCGGCGCGGCCGGCGAACCGCTGCGCGTGGCGATCACACTGCACGGCGTCACGCGCGACTACGCCATCCCGGTCGATCTGCGCGAGGACAACGGCGTGATGACCGTCAGCGGCACGGTCGATCTGAACCAGACGGATTTCGGCCTCGTACCATTTTCGGTGATGGGCGGCGCCATGGCCGTCCAGGACAAAATGGCGCTGCGCTTCACCCTGGTTGCAAAATAAACTCCGGGGTCAGGTCCATTATTTCTACACAAGCTGAGCAATGGGAGGCTGGAAATGGGGCTTAAAGCAGAGACCGTGTAGAAATGGTGGACCTGACCCCGGATAAAAAAAAGGCCCGCAGTAAGGAGCGCGGGCCGAAGGTTTTCAAATCGGGAGAGACTTGAAAGAGCAAGGCCAGTATGTCAACGCCGCATGACGACATGATGACAATCGCCCGCATAAACAAACTTTTTTAACAAACTTTTTTAGCGGGCGACGATCAGGCGCAGTCCGAGAACGACGAAAATCACGCCCGCCACCCGGTCCATCCACATCCCGGCGCCGGGATGGCGGTTGATCCATGCGCCCACCGTGCCCGAAAAATAGCCCAGCAAGCCAAACACCAGCACACCCTGCGCCGTGAACAGCAGCCCCAGTTGCGCGGTCTGCCAACTGGCGTCGCCACGCTCGGCCACCACGAACTGCGGCAGGAACGAGAGGAAAAACAGCACGACCTTCGGATTGATGGCGTTGGCGAACAAGCCTTTGGCGAACAACTTGCCCAGGCTTTCATCGGGCACGCCGCCGGCGCTATTGACGCGCGCGCCACCACGGCTGCGCAAGGCGCCGATGCCGAGCCAGATCAGATACGCGCCGCCCACCAGCTTGAGCGCGCCGAAGGCCAGCGGCGATGCCTTGATCAGCGCGCTGACGCCCAGCGCCGCCAGCACCGTGTGGCTCAGGCAGCCAAGCGCGCACCCCAGACCGAAAACCATGCCCTGCCGGCGCCCGCGCGACATGCCCACGCTGAGCACCATCAGATTGTCCGGACCCGGCGAAATGGTGATCAACAGCGCGGCGCTGAGAAAGCCGAAGAATTGTTCTGGAGTAATTAACACGCGTGTTGTCCCGATGCAAAAGCGAGCATGATAACCGCCTGCCATCTTCCGCTGCAATTCTTCGCCTGCAATATTGCCAACAAAGTTGCCTCCGGCGACGGTCAAATTTTGTCTAAGGCAGACATGTTCTCGTTTAAAATGATCAAAAAACTACCCCCAGACCGGCGGCCCTACGGAACACCGATGAGTAAAGCAAGCAAGACGTCCCACGCGCTCACTGTGCCGGCCCGCCACGCCGGGCGCTACGCGTTGCTCTTGCTGCTGAGCTTATTTTGCCTGTGGCACGCGACCCAGGCCGTTGCCGTGGCCGCCGAAGCGCCCGCCCCCATCGGTTTGAGCGTGGCCGACGAAGACAGCGGCATCGACCTTGCCAAAGTTGGTAGGCTTTACCTGGATGAAGGCCAGCCCTACCCGGCCACGGCGGCCGGACTGCCGGCGCTGGTGGCCGGCCTCAAGCCGGCCGACAAAGTCGACCTGCTCGGCGGCGGCTACTGGCTGGTGGCCGAGCTGCGCAACGACAGCCGCCAGTCGGCCTGGGTCATCGATCCCAACGACACGCTGATCGACATGGTCGACATCCAACTCTACGGCGAGGACGGCAGTGTGCGCCAGATGCTGACCGGCTACCGCCAGCCGCATTCCTACCTGCTGCACTACGGCAAGGACATCGACCTGCAGCCGGGCCAGCGCTACCATGTGCTGATCCGCTTCTCCAGCCCGTACTACGCGCGCACGCCGGTGTTCTCGGTGATGCCGCGCACCACCTACCAGCAACTGGTCGCGCGCGAAAACGTGCTGATCATCGGCTCCATCGGCGCCCTGCTGGCGCTGACCGTGTTCAACTTCTTCATCTACTCGATCACGCGCGACCGCTCCTCGCTGTACTACTCGCTCTACGTGCTGTGCTACGCCATCGCCTGGGGCATGACGTTCCACCTGTCGGCCGATTTGTTCAACTGGCACAACCTGCACTGGCATTACGTGCCGTTCTTCCTGCTGCCAGTGCTCAGCACGCTGTTCTACACCACCTTCCTGCGCCTGAAGGACCACGCGCCGCGCCTGTATAAACTCAGCCGCGTCAACATCGTGCTGCCGCTGCTCACCTTGCCCAGCTGCTTCCTGGCGCTCAGCTACGCCCACACCATCGCCACCATCGTCATCACGATCTGGATGACGATGGCGCTCACCAGCGGCATCGTGGTATGGCGGCGCGGCTACCAGCCGGCGCGCTTCTTCGTGCTCGGCTTCGTCGCGCTGATGGTGCCCGGCCTGCTGATCCTGCCGGCCAACGTCGGCCTGATCCCGGCGATGGTGACCAACGCCCAGCTGTTCACCCTGCTGGGCGGCACGCTTGACGGCGTGCTGCTGGCCTTCGCACTGGCCGACCAGATCCGGCTGCTGCGCAACACGCTGGAGCAGCGCGTGCAGGAGCGCACTGCGCAGCTGACCGAGGCCAAGGAGCACGCCGAGGTGGTCAGCCGCCACCGCATCGATTTTCTATCGGCGATGAGCCACGACATCCGCACGCCGCTGGCCGGCGTCATCGGCATGATCAAGTTCGCCATGCGCGACCAGTCGGTGCGCGGGCGGACCGAGGAATACTTGCGCATCGGCCTGCAAAACAGCGAATCGCTGCTGGCCATCCTCAACGACATCCTCGATTTTTCCAAGATCGACGCCGGCCGCCTGTCGATCGAGACAGTCGACTTCGACCTGATCGCGCTGATCGACGACGCCATCGGCATCCTGCAAGGCCAGGCCGACGCCAAGAGCCTGCTGCTGCGCAGCGATCTGGCGCTGGACCTGCCGCGCTACGTCAGCGGCGACCCGACCCGGCTGCGCCAGATCCTGCTCAATTTGCTGGGCAACGCCATCAAGTTCACCGACCGGGGCGAGGTGCGGCTCGACGCCTCGGCCATGCTGACCGCCGAAGGCCACGCCACCGTCTGCTTCAATGTCACCGACACCGGCCCCGGCATTCCGGCCGACACCCTGCCGCGCCTGTTCCAGAAGTTCGAGCAGGCCGACCACTCGACCACCCGCCGCTACGGCGGCACCGGCCTGGGACTGGCCATCTGCAAGGAACTGGTGGAGCTGATGGGCGGCTCGATCGCGGCCGAAAGCCGGGTCGGCGTCGGTTCCACCTTCAGCGTGACGTTGCCGCTAACGCTGGGCAGGGAACCGGCGATCGATCCGTCCAGCCTGCCGCGCAAGGAACACCACGCCTACCGCCTGCGCGTGCTGTGCGCCGAGGACGTGCGCACCAACCAGATTATCGTCAGCACCTTGCTGGAGAACATGGGCCACGACATCCGCATCGTCGAAAACGGCCTGCAGGCGCTGCACGCGCTCAGCACCGCCGCCTACGACCTGGTGCTGATGGACGGCCGCATGCCGATGATGGACGGCGAACAGGCCGCGCGCCTGATCCGCAGCGGCGGCAGCGAGGACTACCGCGTGCTCGACCCGGGCATCCCGATCATCGCGCTGACGGCCAACG
This sequence comes from Duganella sp. AC237, assembly GCF_979254035.1. Lineage (NCBI taxonomy): Bacteria > Pseudomonadati > Pseudomonadota > Betaproteobacteria > Burkholderiales > Oxalobacteraceae > Duganella > Duganella sp. AC237. The sequence continues at coordinate 4,315,442 of NZ_CEEDEW010000003.1, forward strand.
CCAGCGACCACGACCGCGCGCGCTACCTGGCGGTCGGCATGGACGGCTTCCTGAGCAAGCCGGTCGACGAGCGCCTGCTGTACGATCAGATCGAGAAAATCATCGCCCTGCACCTGAGCCTGGGCCGGCCGCTGCGCGCGACCGACTCGGCGCGCCTGACGGCGGCACGCACCGAGGCGCTGGACCAGCAATTCGGCGTGGGTCCGGACACGGACGCCGGGCAGCCGGAGGACCCGGCGGCGGTGCAGATCATGCCGCTGGCTGGCATGTCGCACAAACACAGGCAGCGCATCACGCAAGCCTTCCTGGAAGAAGCGCCACGGCGCATGGAAACGGCGCGCGCGGCCGTCATCGCCGGCAACACCGGCGCGGCGGCGGCGGCCATCCACGCCCTCAAGGGCAGCGCCGGCTATCTCAGTTCGACGCACCTGCACACGCTGTGCAGCGAAATGGAATCGGCGGCCAGCGCCGGCCAGCTGGTCGAGGTAGCCGACCTGCTGCCGGACGTCGAGGCGGCGCTGCACAAGGCATGCAGCGATCTGCGCACCGCCGTCGACCACGCCAGGGCGCCGGACGTCAGCAGCGCGTAGGCGTTAGGCAGCAGGCATTAATCCTTCAACTCGGCCGGCACCTTGCCGCCGTTTTCCGACAGCTTGATCATCACCTGCTTGTGCAACCAGATATTCATCGACGCCGAATCGTTTTTGTCGCCGGTGTAATGCAGCTCGTCGGCCAGCTCCTTGCGCGAGGCCAGGCTGCTGTCCAGGTTGAGCAGCTTGAGCAGGTCGACGATGGACGTGCGCCAATTCAACGGCTGCGAGTTCTGCTGCTGCATCGTGGTCAGGATCGCTTCGACATCGACCAGCGGCGTCACCGGCGTGGCGGCGGGCTGTGGTGCGGCGGCCGGCGCGGCAGCAGGTGCCGCTGCGGCAGGCGCCGGCGCGGCGGCGGGTTGGGCCGCTTCAGGCTTCGAGCCCGGGAAAATCTTGTGGAAAATGTTGCTGAGTATGCCCATGGTAGATCCTTTCAACGTTGATAAAATATAGACCGCTTGCGCGGCCATCCGTTCCGTGCTCCCCGTACGTTCCACCTCGGCCACGCCAGGCGGGGGGTCTGGTTCATAGTAGCCGAGATAACGTTCCCCCGCCGTCTGCTTGCCGCGCCCATCACACCCGGTGTCATGTCGAAAGTTTCCCTCCGTGCACTCCTACATGGCCGCGGGATGTGCGCCTACTCACTGAACCGTTGGGCCGGCTTAGGATGTGAACTCGGGGAAGGACAATGGTTCCTCCCCTTTCCAAGGAGAAGCACCATGAGCCAACCTAACAAACCGAGCGAAAAAGGTTTCAAACCCGGCGCCAACATGCCCCACGACGGCTACGATCCCGAGCGGGACGGCATGTCGGAGAGTGGCAACCATGCCGTCGGCCATGTGGCGAACGACACTCCGCATGTGAACGAGCAGCATGGCCGTGCGCCGGCACGTTCCGACCAAGGCATGCGCCAAGGCAACCTGAGCCGCAGTTACCAGGACAGCAAACAGGATGCAGCGGCCGCCTCGGCCGAGACCACGCACCGCGACCGCGCCGCCGGCGCCCGGGGCGACAACAGCACCGACACCAACCGTGGCCGCTAACGGCTAGACGCTAACCGGCAGCAAAGATATCGATTCCAGTTTACTGGACATGGATTTCCTGTAAAATGGAAATCCATGGATATCAACTTATTGATTGCCCGCCGCGTGCGGGAATTGCGCGATGCGCAAAGCTTGTCGCTGGATGCGTTGGCGGCACGCAGCAACGTCAGCCGCTCCACCATCTCATTGATCGAACGCGGCGAAAGCAGCCCCACCGCCGCCGTCCTGGATAAATTGGCCAGTGCGCTGGGCGTCGCGCTCGCCAGCCTGTTCGAGGACAAGGCGGCGCCAACCGAACAACCGTCGCCGGTGGGACGCGCGGCCGATCAGCCGGTATGGACCGACCCCGCCTCCGGCTACACCCGGCGCAGCCTCTCGCCCGCCGCCCCCTCCCCGATACAACTGGTCGACGTGATCTTTCCGCCGGGCCAGCGCGTCGCCTACGACAGCGCGCCGCACGGCGCCGACATCCACCAGCAAATCTGGATCATCGAAGGCACGATGGAGATCGGCGTCGGCGACCAGCAATGGCGGCTGCAAGCGGGCGACACGCTCGCCATCCGGCTCGAACGCCACATCGTCTACTTCAATCCCACCGATGAACGCGCGCGCTATCTGGTCGCGCTGACCTCCCAACCCGCGACAAGGAGAAACTGATGTCCGATTCAATCACCGTGCGCCGCATCGACGCCGATGAAGCGCGGGAGCGCGGCGAAGCCTTGGCGCAGGCGCTGGCCGATGTGCTGATCGATTGCGTGGAAGGCGGCGCCTCGGTCAGCTTCATGCTGCCGCTACCCCGCGAAAAGGCGTTAGGGTTTTGGCACGGAGTGCTGGCAGAGGTGACTAGTTCGGAGCGCGTGCTGCTGGTGGCGGAGGACGGCGGCGGCCGCGTGGTCGGCACGGTGCAGTTGATCACCGCGCAGCCGGACAATCAACCGCACCGCGCGGACGTCGCCAAGATGCTCGTGCACCGCGACGCGCGGCGGCGCGGCGTCGCCGGATTATTGATGGCGGCCGTTGACGACGCCGCGCGCGATGTCGGCAAAAGCGTGCTGGTGCTCGACACCGTCACCGGCGGCGACGCCGAACGGCTGTACCAGCGCGCCGGCTGGCACAGCGCCGGCGTGGTGCCGAAATACGCATTGATGCCGGATGGCGCCTATTGCGGCACCACGTTTTTCTATAAGCATCTGGCCTGACTAAATAAAGTCGGTCTCACCATCGATCATCCGGGGATGGCCGCTCATCGCGCGCGACGTCTGCATGCCGGCCATCACCGCCGCCTCCACGCAGCCGGCGTTCAAGCCGGTCTTGATCCAGTCGCCGGTCAGGAACAGGTTGTCGAAGCCCGATTGGTCGGTCTGCAAACGGTATCTGGTGCTACCCACCACCGACATCACGTAGCGCTCGGACGGATCGACATTCGCTCGCCAGTACTGCGCGTCGAAGCGCTGCGCTCCAGTGCCCTCGCTGGCGTCGGTCAGCCACTGCCACGGAAACGCCCCTGCGGGTCCGGCCGCCGACCACAATGATGCGATCTGCTGGCTAAGCTGGTGGACCGCGCCCTCCTTCGCTGTTTCCGCCATCCGTTTGGGGAAGTCGGTATCGGTGGCCGGCGGATAGCTGTCGACCGTCAGCGCGCTGCAGAAGTAGGACGTGTTGCGCGGCTCCTGGCCGGCCGGCCAGTCCTCGCGTACCAGCAGCTGGTCCATCGGCGCCCATGTGTCGTATGGTTCGGTGAAGCCGCTCAACACCGGTTGCTGGCCGTTGGGCTGGATGCTCCAGCCCATCTGCGCCAGGTCCTTGTCCAGCCAAACCTGGTAGGCTTGCGTTGCCACAGTCTTCACATGCTCGGAGGTGGCCAGCAGCGCCGGACTTTTCGCCAGCAGCTGCGGGCACAGGGCCGGCAACGAGCCGACCGAAATGCCGAACACCACCTGGTCGAAATCGACGCCGCGCTTGAGCGTCAGCGCCGGCAGCGGCTTGTCGAAGCGCTCCTGGTACACGCGCGACCAATCGCTCCAATACGACTCCAGATTGATCTCGTTCTCCCGCAGCAGCGCCGCCTGTTCCGGGTCGATCTGGTCGTAATTCGGCTCGCTCGGCCAGCATGCCAGGTCCTTGACGTCGACCAGCGGGTGGTAGTCGTCACCCGCCAGATCGACCTGGCGCGTCATGCGGATCGCGCCGATCTCGCGTCCCTCCGGCACCAGCTCCTCGACCTTGTGGAAAAACTTGAACTTGACGCCGCGCTTGAGCAGCGCCTCGTACAGCGGCGTGAAGACGGTATCGCCCATCCCCGCCTGCATCTTGAACATGATGCCGCCCTTGTAGCAAAGGCCGATGCGCGCCATCGAGCGCAGCAAGGTTCCCGCCTCGGCGTTCGGCTTGGTGAAATCGCCGCCTTCGTATGCGAACACCAGATCGTAGAAGCCGCGCACCGGCGCCGAGTTCACGCACAGGTCCTCGTCGCCGCCATGCTTGCGCAGCCAGTCGCGGAAATCGATATCGTTGATGGCATCGAAGCCGTGTTTGAGCACCCCGTCGTCGAACACGCCCTTCATCACCGTGATGCCCAGATCGAGGCAGATGAACAGCCGGCGGATGTCGTCGAAGATGTCGCCATCGGCATGGGCGCGGTCGGCCAGGCCGCGATAACGCGTACGCAGCCTGCCACGCACGCCAACCAGCACGCCCGCCAGCGCATGATGCTCCACCTCCGTGTGCACGCCGGTATCGGCCGACATGTTCGTGACCATCCCGGTCAGCGCGCTCGCGGACAGGGTCAGGTCGTCGGCCAGCTCGTTGACCGTGTTGGCCACGCCCTCCGCCAGGCGGTGCAGCCAGTCCGGCAGCATGCCGCCGTGGTGCGGCGGCTCGTCCACGTCCAGCGTCGCGGTCAGCTCGTCGATACAGTTGATCCATTGTTCGATCCAGCCCATCATCGCCACCGCCAGCTGCCACATGGAGATCTCCTGGTCGCCCTCGCCCGGCTCCCCGGGCAGCGATGGAAACACGATCGACCAGTTGTGCCAACGGTCGCCGACCTGCTCCGAAAAAGCCACGTAATCGTGCTGCTTGAAGGCGTCGCGCCACGTCGCCAGCGGCGCGCCCGGTGGCCGATCGAGGCTGGTGTAGGCGTCCTTGATCATCTTGAAGGCGTTGGTGTAGAAGCCGAACCAGATATGCAGGCCATGCTCCTCGATGCGCTGGCCGTATCGGGCATTGCGGCCGCTGGCGCCCTTGCCGCCCAGCCGCCAGCCTTGCTGATAGACGGTGATGTCATAGTTGTTTTGCCATCCCGGCTGGTCGCTCAGGTAAAAGGCCGCCGTCATGGAGCCGACGCCGCCGCCAAGGATGGCGATCTTCTTCGGCGCCACGCTGGAATTGTCGATCAACTCCTCGCCCGGCTGCGCGGTGAAATCGAAATTCAGCTTGTACGGCAGGATCGCCTGTTGCGGTCCCAATTGCAGGCCGAGCGTCTCGTGCAGCGGGAAGCTGTCGAAGGCGTGCAGCACGCATTCGTATTCATAGCCAAGCAGGCCGCCGCCATGGATCTTCTCGATGGTGGCCGGCGCCGCCAGGATCGCCTGGTACACCGCCTTCAGCCCCGCGCTGTCCGGGAACTGTTTGAGGAAGATTTGATCGATGCGCGGATTGCGCAGCAGCGAGATGATATCGTCCCAGCCGGCGGCATCGAGGTTGAAGAAATCGGGGATCGAGAAAAACAGCTTGATGGCCTCCTCGATCAGGTCGAACAGGCTATGGATCGGGGTATCGATGCCGGTCTTCTGCGTCGCGTTCACCTCCAGCAGCGGGTGCATGGCGATTTTGGTCTCCGGCGAGAACGGATGGAAGCCTTTGGCCGAGACGGCGCAGCGCAACGGCTCGGCGCCGGCGGCGGGAATTTCGTACTCGCACAGGTATTTAGGATAGCCGAACAGCTCACGGCCGTTGATCAGCGCCATGGCGTCGTCGACGAAGATATGCGCCGGGTAGTAATAGATGTGGGCCAGTTCGCCCTCCTCGTCCATCGCCCCCACCATGATCCAGGTGACGATATCGATCTCGCTGATCCAGCCCTTGTTCTGGTCGACCGCCACCGCCGAATCGGCGTGGTTGACGCGCGTGAACGTCAGCAGCACATACGGCGAGATGGCCTTGAAGCGCATGCGCCGGCCGGCCACCTGGTTGAGCGTGCCGTCGAGCGTGGCCTGCAGCTTGGCCAGATCGCCCCGCACAAAGTAGCCGTACATCTCGGCGTTTTTCAGTTGCAGCGGTGAATGCATCAGCACCGAACCACCCTGATAGATATATGAAGGACGTGTCGCCATAGCCTGACCGATATCAAAAGATGAACAGTTTTTTAGTGTATGACAAACGCGATCATGTTGCCTAAAGATAATTCATCTTTCAGGGTGTAGGATGGCGTCTACGCCACAAAAAAGGGAAATCGATGGGCCGCGACGATCACCGTAATCAGCCTCACCGCGCCTGGGTGCGCATGCCGTCGGAGCGACGGCTGGATCTGCTCGACCCGACGCCGTTCGACTGGGACGACTCGGACCTGGCGCTGGGGCTGGCGCGCACCTATCGCTGGGGCGGCCACTCGGCCTGGCCGCGTCCGCTATCGGTGGCGCAGCACTCGCTCACCGTCATGCATCTGCGCGCTGCCGCCTGCAAGGCGGTCGGCGTCGAGCTGGCGCCGCTGGCGGCGATGCGCGAGTTGTTGCACGATGCCGAGGAAGGCCTGCTGGGCTTCGACTGCGTCTCGCCGCTCAAGCCGTTTCTCGGGGAGGGCTTCCGCGCGCTGACGGTGCGGCTGGAAAACGCCGTCTTCCTGCGCTACGGCTTGCCGCACTGGACGGACAAGGAGCACGCCGCCCACAAGCTGGCGGACCGGCTTGCCGCCGCCAGCGAGGCGGTGCATGTGGTCGGCTGGTCGGCCAAGGAAGTGCTGCACACGCTGAAGATCACCGTGCCGCCGCTTACCGACGACCCGCTGCATGCGATCTACGGCGGCACCGCGTGGGAGCCGTGGGCGCCGCCGTTGGCCGCCGAGCGGTTTTTAGCGGAACTGGACCGCCTCAAGGCGCTCAGCGCCTAAGCGTCCGTCGAGGGCCGTGGGGTTATCTTCCGCGCGGCAAACATCATCGCGACCGGCGCGGCCGCGTGCAGCACGATCAGCCACCAGAGATTGCCCGTCATCGCGTAGCCGATGGTGAAAGCGAAGGCAGCCACGATAGAGCCGAAAAACTGCTTGGGATTCTGATAGCCGTGCCCGGCGCCATAAGAGATCGCCGCCAGCGCAACCGCCAGCGGCAAACCGGTCGCAGGCGTCAGTACCAGCAGCAAATAGCCTCGAAAAAGTAACTCCCATGTGGCCGTCATGCCGATCATTGTGACCAGGTAGGCCAGGGTTTCGGTTTGCGTGCGCGGCATCGGAAACGGCAAGTCCCGCAGTTTGTCTTCCTGCTTGATGCGCTGTTCAGGCGTCAACTTCCGGTCCATACGATTGCCAAGTAGATGCATCGCAACCAGCAGAAAAGCGGCGGCCGCCAGCCCCCACAGCGCCCCTGGAGTAGAAGGAAAACCAAGTCCGAGCTGGACAAAGCTATGACCGCCGAGCCACTTGACCACCATGAACACGCAGAGAAGCGAGAGCACGTAACGTCCTTGCCGCCAGTAGCTGCGCAGCGCCGGCAAGTCCGGCTTGGGCGGCCGGGGATGACGACTGCGCCAGAGGCTGCTAAGCGGAAAATACACCAGCAGATACAAGGTGAAGAGCAAGTCCGGAATCGGGAGCGTCATGCCGGTGCGGCCGATCCGCGCAAGGAAATCATATCAATCCATTCGATGACAAAGATAGCAGTGTAGCCCATGGGGCTCGCACAAATAGTCACGGACTGTCACGACATTCCCGGCGCGGATTTGGTCGCTCAGCGCGTCGCCTTGCCGATCAATGCCGCGCTCTTTGTCCACAGCAGCCCGGCTTTGCTGGCGTCAAGGGCATACGAGCGGACGCCGTCGGCAAACGGGTTCGGCGTATCGTTGACCGGCGCTACCGCGCAGTCCTCCAGGTAGCGTCCGCCGATCGCGTCCTTGTCGGCCACCACTGCCGCCCAGACGGACGTCGCGGCCGCCTGGGAAATGTCCTTGAGTTCGGCCGGCGGCAAGCCGGCGTCCGCGCGCGCCTTGCCGACGGTCGCGAACAGCCCCTGCAACTGCTCCTGAGAGAAGTTGCGTGGCAGATCGGTCAGGCTGTTACCGGGCATTACCGATGCGGCACGCACGCCGCGCGCGCGGTGCCGCCGGTCGAATTCCACCGGCAGCAGCGCGGTCGCGGTCTTCGACCGGCCGTAGGCGACGAAAGGCTCGTACGCCTGTTGTTCGAAATTCGGATCGTCCAGATCGACGTCCGCCACCCGGTGCGCCTGCGACGACAGCACCACCAGCCGTCCGTTATCCAACAGCAGCGGCTCAATCCGCTCGATCAGAGCGAAGTGGCCCAGATAATTGGTGCCGAACTGGGTTTCGAAGCCGTCCACCGTGTGGCCGAATGGCGTCGCCATCACGCCCGCGTTGGCGATGATCGCGTCGAATCGCCGGCCGTCCGCCAGCAATTGGTCAGCAGCTGCGCGCACGCTTTGCAGCGATGCCAAATCGAGCGCGATCAGTTCCACACTGCCGCCCGCCCGGGAAGCCGCTTCGCGCAGCGGCGCCGTCGCGGTCCCGGCCTTGTCCATGTCCCTGACGGCGCCGACGACGCCGGCGCCGCGCGCGAGCAGCGCCCGCGCCGTTTCCAGTCCGATGCCCGACGATACGCCGGTAATCAGGAATCGCTTCCCTTTCAGATCTACGCCGGCAAGCACCTCGTCGGCCGTTGATTTCGCTCCAAACGCTTCGTTCATGTCATTTCCTTATTTATTGTGGGTAAAAGTTTGCGCCGCTCAGACGCCGAGGCCACCGGCCACGTCGTGCACGCCGCCGGTCATGTAGCCGCCGTTCGGCCCCGCCAGGAAGCACACCAGCGCCGAGACTTCCTCCAAGGTGGCGATGCGGCGGATCGGGTGCAGGTTCATCAGCGACTCCGGCACCTCCTCGCCCAGCGCTTGGGCCGACATGTCGGTCGGCATCACGCCCGGCTGAATCACGTTGACGGTGATATCGCGCCCGCCCAGATCGCGCGCCACGCCCCGCGCGTAGCCGGCGATCGCCGCCTTGGTACCCGAGTAATCGGCGACGCCGGCGAACGGCACGCGCGTGCCCAGCAACGAGCCGATAAAGATGATGCGCCCGCCGTTCGACAGCACCGGAGCGGCCGCGCGCGTGGTCGCCACCGCGCCCATGACGTTGACCTGCCACTGGCGGTCGAGGTTGACCGTGTCGAGCGCTGGATCGTCGACCGTCTTGCCCTGCACCGCGATCGCCGCGTTGTTGACGAGGATGTCGAGCTTGCCGAACTGCGCCAACACCTTGTCGACCAGCGGCTTGGCGGCTGCCGTGTCGGCCTGGTCGCTCTGGATCGCGATGGCACGCACGCCCTTCGCCTTCAGCTTCTCGACCACGGCCTCCGCCTTGCCGGCCGACGCCACGTAGCTGATGGCGACATCCGCGCCCTGATCCGCCAGCGCTTCCGCCGTGGCGGCGCCCAGTCCGCGCGATCCGCCTGTCACCAGAGCTACCTTGCCCGTCAATGTTTTCAGCATAAAAAAATCCCTATTGGTTATCGAAGATTATCTATAACGACCGTTACGATAACGATTAGTATATAATTTTCAAACCGGGTGTCAAGCAATTTCGTAACGGCTGTTATTTTAAATCTGAGGTGATCTGATGGGACGCCATCGCGAATACGATGTGGACAAGGTGCTTGATGCGACATTGTGCGTTTTCTGGCGCAAGGGCTACGAGGGCACGTCTTATGCCGACCTGACCGAGGCTGCGGGCGTGGAGCGCCCCGCCCTGTATTCGGCGTTCGGCAATAAGGAAGCGCTGTTTCGGCGCGTGCTGGACCGCTATGAGGAGCGGTTCATGAACCACATCCCGGAAGCGCTGGGGATGTCGACCGCGCGCGAGGTGGCGCGGCACATACTGTTCAGCTCAGTCGAACTCAACACGCGTTCTCCCGAGCAGGCCGGATGCCTGGGCATCAACGGCTCGGTGGCGGGATCGGACGAATCGGAGTCCGTGCGGCAGGCGTTGATCGACTTCCGTGCGGCTGGCGAGCTGCGGTTGCGGGAACGTTTTGTGCGGGCGAAGGCCGAGGGCGACCTGCCGCCGACCTCCAATCCGGAGACGCTGGCGGCCTTCCTGATGGCGGTGATGCACGGCATGGCGATACAGGCGAAAGCCGGCTTCAGCCGGGAGATGCTGGAAGCGGTGGCCGAACAAGCCTTGTCGGCCGTGCCCGGCGGCGGCACATCTGCCTGAGTTGTCAGATGTGGACCGCGCCAGGCGTGCGGATTTACTGCACGTCGAGCAGTTCGACGTCGAAGATCAGATTGGCGTTGGGCGGAATCGGACCGGCGCCGCTATCGCCGTAACCCATTGCGGCCGGGATGATTAGCGTGCGCTTGCCGCCGACCTTCATGCCCTGCACGCCCTCGTCCCAACCCTTGATGACCTGGCCGCCGCCAAGCTGGAAGCTGAACGGCGAGCGGCCGCTCGACGAGTCGAACTGGGCGCCATGCTGCTGCGGGGAGTTCGGCTCGTACAGCCAGCCGGTGTAGTGAACCACGGCGGTGGCGCCGGCCACGGCATCCTTGCCGGTGCCGGTCACGGTATCGATCTTTTGCAAGACAACGGGCGCGACGTTGGCGGCGTTGGGCGCGGCCTCGGTGGTGGCGGGCTGCGGCGGCTTGCTCTTGTCACAGGCGACCAGCGCCAAGGTGAGCGTCAGGCCGATGGCGCAGGTGGAAAACAGCTTGTTCATGTGATTCTTTCTTGTTGGTTGGGGTGCGGATGGCGCAGCATACATTGCGCGCGGGCGGATGCCAACACCTGAGCCCGCGCGTGCGGCAACCGATGGCTGCCACCGCCGCAACGCCGGCTTAGCCTGGCGGCTGGGCTTCAACCGCCTCCTGCGCCGTTTGTCGATCGCCGATCTCGCGTGTGATCGTTCCCGGCGCATCGAGCTCGCGCCGCGCCAGCGCCTTCAGCTCATCCGAATCGAGCCCTGCCACCAGCGCCGGGCCCAGCAGGTCGGCCTTGCCGCGATGTCCCGTGCCCCATAAAACCGCGATGCCGATGCGCACATCACGAACGAGATTGCTCAACTCGGCCGCCAGCCTCGGCGCTTGACGTGGCGGTGGATACAACGGGAGCGAAAGCGCTGTTTCGTTCACCGCATCCAGCAACTTCAGCGGATCATCGCGATATCGATCGGCCAGTTCGAAGTGCCCTTCCGCCACCAAGGCTGGAAGTGCTGCCCAGGCATATCGCCGCGCCAACTCGGGATGACCGCTATCGAGCTGCGAGAATACGTCGCACGTTGACGCGTGGTCCTCCAAAATGTCGTTGATTTCAACAATCAGCGAAAATCGTCGGATACGACGAAACTCTTCAATGGCGTGGTCGCCATCGAGACCAAAGTGGATATCTCCGGCAAGCAGACGTTCTGCTTGCGTAGCACGTATGTCTCGCAGAAAAGCGCGCGCGGGCTCGTATTGTTCGGCTAGCAGTTGCAATTGAAACATCGTCATGAAAATATCCGACCGAGCCGGCGCCACGGCAAGCTCGGCATTTTTAAACAAGTGTTCAAGCACGGACAGCGCCTCTTCCGACGCGCCTTCCTGCGTCAGTTGCGCCACTCGGCGGTGATCCGCATTAGACATTGGATGTTTCTCTCCATGAGAATTTTTTATTTGGCACCCGCGAAACCAATCCCCGGCGCCGGAAACCGCCGCCTGGGACCGGACAGACCTACACGCCCACCATCGACACCGCCTTGGTGTTCAGGTACGCCTCCAGCGCCTCCGGGCCGCCCTCCGAACCATAGCCCGAATCCTTGACGCCGCCAAACGGCAGCTCGGCGCTTGGCGTGGCCGGCTGGTTAATCCACAGCATGCCGACTTCGACGTTGTGCATCAGCTGGTGCGCGTTCTTGATCGAGCGCGTGAACGCGTAACCGGCCAGCCCGAACGGCAGGCGGTTCGATTCGGCGATCGCCTCCTCCAGCGTGTCGAAGCCGCGCACCGCCGCGATCGGACCGAACGGTTCGTCGTTGAACACCATGGCGTTGAGCGGCACGTCGGCCAGAATCGTCGGCGCGAAGAAGTTGCCGGCGGTGCCGACGCGCTGGCCGCCGGTGGCCACCTCGGCCCCCTTGCTGCGCGCGTCCTCCACCACCTGGCTCATCGCGGTCACGCGGCGCGCGTTGGCCAGCGGGCCGAGCGTGGTGCCGTCGGCCATGCCGTCGCCCAGGGTCAGGCTCTCGGCGTGCGCCACCAGCGCGCGGGTGAACTCGGCCTTGATGCTGTTGTGGACCAGGAAACGCGTCGGCGCGATGCAAATCTGGCCGGCGTTGCGGAACTTGGCGCCGCCACTGGCGGCGACGGCCAGCGCCACATCCGCATCCTCGGCCACGATGACCGGAGCGTGGCCGCCCAGTTCCATCGTCGCCCGCTTCATGTGGGCGCCGGCCAGCGCGGCCAGCTGTTTGCCCACCGGCGTCGAGCCGGTGAAGGTGACCTTGCGGATGACCGGATGCGGAATCAGGTAGCCGGAAATCTCGGCCGGGTCGCCGAACACCAAGCCCACGGTTCCCGGCGGCACGCCGGCGTCGACGAAGCATTGCATCAGCGCGGCGGGCGATGCCGGCGTCTCTTCCGGCGCCTTGCACAGGAACGAGCAGCCGGTGGTGAGCGCCGCCGCCAGCTTGCGCACGATCTGGTTGATCGGGAAGTTCCATGGCGTGAAGGCGGCGACCGGGCCGACCGGCTCCTTCAACACCAGCTGCTGCGCGGCCGGGTTGCGCGACGGCACGATGCGGCCGTACACGCGCATGCCTTCGGCGGCAAACCAGTCGATGATGTCGGCGCCGGCCAGCGCTTCGGCGCGCGCTTGCGCCAGCGGCTTGCCCTGTTCCTGCGTCAGCAGGCGGGCGATGTCGTCGGCGCGCTCGCGCAGCAGGCTAGCGGCGCGGCGCAAGGTGGCGGTGCGTTCGAAGGCCGAGATCTTGCGCCAGGCGTCGAAGCCGCGCTGCGCGGCCGCCAATGCGTGGTCGAGGTCGGCGATGCTGGCGTGGGCGACGGTTCCGATGGCCTGGCCCGTGGCCGGATTCAGCACCGGAATAGTCTTGCCGCCGGCGGCTTCGCGCCATTCGTTGTCGATGAGAAGGCGGACGTCGGGATAGCTTGCGTTGGTCATTGATGATCTCCAATCGGGTGGTGAGTGCGTGCGGCGGTCGCCCGCTCCATCCTCTACTTTGCCAGAAATACGACAACTGGGTATCACACCGCTTGTCATTCCGATTCTGGTGGACCGTGGGCGGGTCCTTGGCGCAAAATGGAGCCATCGCGTGAAAGGACCTTCCGACCATGAACTCGAATGTTGCGACACTGAAATTAGCCGCCCTGCCCACCCTGAGCCGCGCCGAGGAATCCCTGGCCAGCCTGCGCGAATGGCAGCGCACCGGCGCCCTGCTTTCCTTCCTTTATATGCGCTCGCTGGGCGGCCTGATGCAAACCGGGCACGGCCGCATCACGGCGCTGAGCGACACCGCGCTGACCGTCGACGCCGGCGGCTCGTCGCTGTACGTGGCGCTGCTCGACGCCAAATACGACGACAGCCCTCAATTGTTCTTCACGGCGAACTACAGCGGCCACTTCCATGTGCCCGGCGTCAGCATCAGCCTGGGCAACCACGACTGGCTGTTTTTCTCGGCCGATCAGATGCCGCAGGGCGTGGTGCTCACGCGCGACACCGTACCCAAGCTGACCTGACGCCGGCGCGATCGCTAGATCGGATCGAACATCTTGCGGTCGACATAGCACCAGCCCCACGTCTCGCCCGGTTCCTTCGAGCGCATGATGGGGTGGCCCGTTTCGGCGAAGTGTTTGCTGGCGTGCTTGTTTTTCGAGTCGTCGCAGCAACCGGTCTTGCCGCAAATCATGCACACCCGCAGGTGTACCCAGCTGTCACCGATTTTCAGGCATTCCTCGCAACCGGCGGTGTTGGCGCCGCGTGTGTGGATCAAATTCAAGTGTGCACAGCTGTTGCCCATGGTGGCTCCTCCTTAAGATGGGTCCATCTTACCGCGCGGCGCCGCGTCCGCGTCCTAGTCTTTTGGCGGGCACCATACCAAGGTATAACTATCGGCGCCGGGCAATGTTGCGCAAAATGAGCTCATCAACAACACAGAGGAGCTCGACATGAACACATCCGCATCCATCGTCATCGCCGACGTTCATCCGCTGATCCGCGCCGGCATGGCGTCGCTGATCGAATCGGAGGACAACTTCAAACTGTTGGGCCAGGCCAGCAGCGGCAGCCAGGCCGTCGAAATGTGCGAACGCTTGCAGCCGGATCTGCTGCTGATCGACCTGAACATGCCGGACTGCGACGGCATCGAAGCCATCGGCCGCATCAGCGCGCGCCGGCCGGACGCCAAGATCATCATCCTCAGCGGCCACGAGCGCGAAGAGGACGCCGACCGCGGCATGCGCGCCGGCGCCAGCGCCTACATGCTCAAAAGCGCCCCGCTCGACGACCTGATGGCCTGCATCCACACCGTGCTGTCCGGTAAAAAGTACATGATGCCGGAACTGGCGCTCAAGCTTGCCAGCCGCATCCACGGCAACCAGCTGACGCCGCGCGAACGCGACATCCTCGGCCATCTGGCCACCGGCATGAGCAACAAGGTCATCGCGCGCGCGGCCGGCATCGGTGTCGGCACCGTCAAATTCCACGTCAAGAGCATCATGTCCAAACTGAACGTCTGCACCCGGACCGAGGCCGCCATGGTCGCCGCGCGTCGCGGACTCGTCCATTTGGCCTGATCGGCTAAACTCACTATTCAACAACAAGGAGGCACCATGATAGATCGTCACGCGGCAACTTATATTCCGGTCAGCACGGAACGGACCAAGGCCGTCGTCAAGGAATTACGCCCTGGCATGCGGGAGAAAATCGATGTCGTCAGCCTGGCCGATCCGCACAAACGCGCCGAGGTCGATGCCTGGATCGTCGCCGACGACGACGGCCCGGTGCATTTCATGTACCAGGACGGCCCAGGCGGCCACGAGGTGCAGTTCGGCTTTGCCGACGAGGTGCGCGAGACCATCGCCGAGGCGGAAACCGACTTGTAAGCCCGCGCCATCCAACAATCAAAACGCCAAGTCCCGTGATAAAATGGTAATTTTTCCGGGAAGAAAAAATGATTGTCGGGATAGACCTGGGTACGACCAATAGTTTGATCGCGGTGTGGGAAAACGGCGCGCCGCGCCTGATTCCCAATAGCCTGGGCGAAACGCTGACGCCGTCGTGCGTCAGCATCGACGAAGACGGCAGCATCCTGGTCGGCCGCGCCGCGCGCGAACGCTTGCAAACCCATCCCGCGCGCACCGCCTCGGTGTTCAAGCGCTACATGGGCAGCGACAAGCAGATCCGCCTCGGCAACCGCGAGTTCCGCCCCGAGGAGCTGTCCGCACTCATCCTGCGCTCGCTGAAGGAAGACGCCGAAGCCGCCTTGGGCCATCCGGTCACCGAGGCCATCATCACCGTCCCGGCCTATTTCTCCGATGCCCAGCGCAAGGCCACCCGCGCCGCCGGCCAGCTCGCCGGCCTGCGCGTCGACCGGCTGTTGAACGAACCGACGGCGGCCTCGCTGGCCTACGGCATCAACCTGCGCGACGCCGAAACCCGCTTCCTGGTGTTCGACCTGGGCGGCGGCACCTTCGACGTTTCCGTGCTCGACCTGTTCGAGGGCGTCATGGAAGTGCGCGCCTCGGCCGGCGACAACATGCTCGGCGGCGAGGATTTCGTGCTGTGCCTGATCAACCATTTCTTCGAGCAGCAAAAGATTCCGCTCGCGCTCAAGAGCGACGCCCACTTCATGCAGCGCCTCATCGCCAACACCGAACGCGCCAAGCGCGCGCTCAGCGAGGCGCCATCGGCCACGATCCAGATCACCCACAACGACACCGACTACGCGATGACGCTTGACGAGGCGGCACTCGAGCGCGTCTGCGCCGGCCTGCTGCAGCGCTTGCGCGATCCGGTCGAGCGGGCCCTGCGCGACGCCAACCTGCGCATCACCGAACTGGATAACGTCATCCTGGCCGGCGGCGCCACCCGCATGCCGGTCGTGCGGCGGCTGGTCGCGCGCATGTTCGGCCGCTTCCCGGCCTGCGACATCAATCCGGACGAGGTCGTGGCGCTGGGCGCCGCCGTGCAGGCCGGCCTGAAGATGCGCGACGCCGCGCTCGACGAGGTCGTCATGACCGACGTTTCGCCCTACTCGCTCGGCATCGAAGTATCGATGCAATTGGGCGACCGCAGCTATTCGTCGGGCCACTTCGACCCTATCGTCGAGCGCAACACGCCTGTGCCGGTCAGCCGCGTCAAGCGCTACCACCCGGTCAGTGACAATCAGAAATATCTGGAACTGAATGTCTACCAGGGCGAGGCGCGCATGGCGCGCGACAACATCCGGCTCGGCAGCCTGAAGATTCCGCTGCCCACCCTGGCGATCGAGGACAGCGGGATCGATATCCGGTTCACCTACGACGTCAACGGCTTGTTGCAGGTCGAGGCCACCGTCGCCAGGACGCAGGAGACGCATACGTTGGTGATCGAGGGCAATCCCGGCATGCTGTCCGAGGCGGAGATCGCCGCGCGCTTCATCACGCTGTCCGAACTGAAAATCCACCCGCGCGACCGCATCGAACACCGTACCCTGCTGGCACGGGCGGAGCGGCTGTACCAGCAGCTGCGCGGGCAAGGCCGCGAATGGTTCGGCGGCCGGATCGTCGCCTTCGAGCAGGCGTTGGAAACACAGGACAAGCGCGTGATCGACCCGGTGCGCGCGCAGTTCGAGGCGACGCTCAACGATATCGAGCACGATAGTTTTACGGTGCCGTTCAATGATCCGCAGTAAGCCAGCAGGAATTTTATGAACATCGAAGTACGATTGGCGCATAGCAACGAGCGCCTGGTGGTCCGCCACATGATGGAGCTGTACCAGCACGATTTTTCGGAGTTCGACGGCACCGACCTCGACGAGCATGGCCAATACGGCTACTACGACCTGGACTGCTTCTGGATCAATCCGAACTTCTCCGCGTTCATCATCAAGGTCGATGACAAGTGGGCCGGATTCGTCCTGGTTAACGACGAGGTTCTCAATCCTGAAAACTCGGCGACGATTGTCGAGTTCTTTATCCTGCGGAAATACCGCCGCCATGGCGTCGGCCAATACGCCGCGCAAGCGATCCTGGGCGCCCATCCCGGCCGCTGGGAGATCAAGGTCATACAAGAAAATCCGGCGGCGTTTGTTTTTTGGCAGAACATCATCAAGGCCAACTGGCCCGGCCAGGAAAATGCCGTGCCGATAAATGACCAACATTGGCACGGCCCGGTTTTCACCGTAACGACCAAATCCAGAACCTGATGGCGGTGCGGCCATTTAATCGGTGAAACCTTGTTTTTCAACATACCTATTTAAGTCCATGACCAAATTCACTCTTCCCGCCGTCGTTGCCACCGCCCTCCTGCTGGCGAGCGCCGGCAGCCACGCTGCGCCGCCAGCAGGCCAGGATGCCCTCGCCGGCCCTAAAATCAAGGTGGATGTCGGCGGGCGCAAGCTGAATATGTATTGCATCGGCAAAGGCTCGCCGACGGTGCTGTTCGAAGCCGACATCGGCCGGGCCGGCTGGGATTGGTCGGCGGTGCTGCCCGAGGTCGCCAAGCGCACCCGCGCCTGCGTGTACGACCGCGCCGGCCTCGGTTCCAGCGATCCGATCATCCGCGCATCGACCGTGGCCAACGCCAGCAAGGATTTGAACTTCCTGATCAAGAACGCGCGACTGGAGGCGCCTTTCGTGATGGTTGGCGCAGGCTATGGCGGCATGGTGGCGCAACATTTTGCGCTGCGATCGCGCGGCACGGCCGTCTCCGGCCTGGTCCTGGTGCAGCCCTTGCACGAAGAGGCGCTGCCGGCGGACCGCGCCGCCCAGCTCGATACCGCGCTGGCCTGCCTGACCGCTGCGGAACAGGGCAAAGCAGACCCTGCCTGCACCTACCCCGCCACCAGCGTCAACGGCGACATTGGCCAGGCGCTGGCTGCCGCCCAGGCGGCGCAAGCGGCCAAACCGACCTATTGGCGCGCCCGCGCCTCCGAGTGGGACAGCCTTGAAACCAGCGCCGGCCAGCTGCGAACGGCCCGCAAGCCGTTTGGCGACATCAAAGTGGCCGAAGTGAAAGACGCGCAACCGGCGGCGATCATCGACGCCGTGATCGGCATGCTCGGCGCGCCAGCGGCCGCAAGCAACGAGTAAGCCCCGAGCCCGGGGAAACGAACACCGGCCAGCGACACATAACACAGCATATGACCACCGACTTGAATTTCTTGCAGCGACTCAACGTGGGCGAAGACGCCGACGAGCGCACCATCCGCCGCGCCTACGCGCGCGAACTGAAACTGATCGACCAGGAGACCGACCCGGTCGGTTTCCAGACGCTGCGCGAGGCCTACGAGACGGCGCTGGACTGGCAACGCCATCACGCGGCCCAGCCTTTGGTGGCGCAGAGCGGCAGCGGGGACCGGCCGGACGACGCCGGCCAAGCGGTCGCGGCGTTTGCAACGTCAGAGCCGGCACCGGCGGCGGAGCGGCAACAGGCAGCGCCGCCGGAAGGCCATTCCCCAGCGCCGTCCGACAGCCAAAGCGCGGCGCCGGCGTCGACGCCCGACGATCCGCACGCCGTGGCGGCCGCTGTGTTCGAGGAATTCCTACGGCGCGCCGGCGCCCTGGTCGAGGCGCGCGCCATCAGCAGCGACGCGCCCTGGCGCCACGCGCTGGGCCTCTGCCTCGACGAAGACCGGCTGGTGCACATCGTCGCGCGCGACCTGTTCGAGCAGCACGTCGCCGATCTGCTGGCGCAGGGCTGGCAGCCGGGCCACGACGTGCTGCTCGAAGCCGCCACCAAGGTTTTCGGCTGGCACAACGACCGCCGCCGCACGCGGGCGCTCGGCTACGCCGGCTACGTGCTCGACAGCGCCATCGACGAGCGCAGCATGTTCGACACGCTGGCCGACCGCGACTACCAGCAACAACTGATCGAGCGCCTGCGCGATCCGCGCCCGCCGACCGCGCGCGAACTGCTGGCCCTCACGACGCCAATGGCGATGCTGTTTTCGCGCTTTCCGACCTGGATGCCGCTGGTCACCAGCGCCGCCAACATGGCGCTCTGGCGCGAAAAGGAAGGTGCGCTGCCGGGCTGGCGGCGCATGTTCCAGCGCGCCAAGGCGCGCACAAGCGAGCACGAATTCCGCTGGCGCTTCAGCTGGAAATGGGCCATCTTCATCGCCGTGATCACCCTGGCGCGCGTCGGCTGGAACAGCGGGAGCGCGGACAACAACATGGACGAGAGCGCCCGGCGCCACGCGCAGTCCACCGGCCAGCCGTCGACCGCCGCGCGCGAGAACCTCGCCAGCCTGCTGGCCAAGGCCGACGACATGCTCCAGCAGGGCGACTATGACGGCGCCATCGCCACCTACACGCGCGTGATCCAGCTCGACCCGCGCAATTCGGTCGCCTACTCCAACCGGGCGCTGGCGGCGCTCTTCACCAAGGCCGGCGAGGCCGGCATCGTCGCCGATCTCGACCGGGCAGCCGAACTGGACAGCAACAATGCCAATGTGCCCCGGGCACGCGGCTTGCTGGCGCTGCGGCACGAGCGCTACGACGAGGCGATCGCCGAATTCTCCCGCGCGCAGGAACTGTATCCCGACCACCCTTACACGCTCGACAAGCGCGCCGAGGCCTACGCGCGCGCGGGCCGGTACGACCTGGCGCTGGCCGACATCGATCGCCGCCTCAAGGTGGCGCCGACCGGCAACGTCGACGCCTACCGGTTGCGACTGCAGATCCTGATCCGGCAGGGCAACGAAGCGGACGCGCTGGCGCAGATCGAAACCATGATCGGCGCCAACAAAAACAACGCGGAGGCCTATTTTTACGCCGCCAGCCTCTACCGCAATGCCGGCCAGGAGCGCCAGGCGATTTTCATGCTCGAACGCGGCATCGCCGAGGCGCCGGTCAGCACCTTGTACCTGGCGCGCGAACTGCTGCGCGAGCGCGCCGACCTCGCCGGCCGCCGCGACGACATCGCCAAATGCGTCGCCAATAGCTTCTGCGTCCACTACGCGCTCGAGCAGCGGATCGAGCTCGAATTGGACGACGGCAAACCCGAAGCCGCGCTGAAACTGATCGCCGCCGAAATCGACGGCGGCAAGCTCGACTACGCCAGCCAGCCGGCCATGCTAGCCTATCGCGCCCTCGTCTACGCGAAAATGGGGCAGGCCAAGCTGGCGGAGGCCGGATTCGATGCGGCGCGCGCCGCCGCCGGCACGCGCCTGGCCCAGAACAACCTGGCGTGGTTCCTGGCCACCCACAACACCGCGCTGCCGCGCGCGCTGTCGGCCATCGACGCGGCGCTGGCGGGCCCGGAGCAGATTCCGGCCTACCTCGACACCAAGGCCATGGTACTGCTGCGGATGGGGCGCAACCGCGAGGCCGTGGCCGCCTACGACAAGGTGCTTGCAAGCCGCTCCGGCATGGCGTCTTCCCGCTTCGGCCGCGGCCTGGCCAAGCGGCGCACCGGCGACCGCGCCGGCGGCGACGCCGACCTGAAGGAGGCACGCCTGGCGTCGCCCGGCGTCGACGATGAGTATGCCCGCATGGGCTTGCGGCCCTGATCGTGCTCCGTACGGCGCGCCCCCCTGTCTTCAGTACAGGTGTGGCGCGCCCCTGCTTCGGTTAGCATCGGCGTCATCGTCGCCAATGAAGGATGCCCCATGCCCCCTCGCAACAACCTCCTCGCGCCCCTGCTCGCCTCGCTGCTGATCGCGGTCACCGCCACCCTCGCCGCGCCGCCGGCCGCCCAGGCCGCCGCGCCGCTGGTCGGCACCCAGGCGCCCGGCTACTACCGAATGATGCTAGGCGACTACGAAATCACCGCTCTCTCCGACGGCAGCCACGCCTTTCCGATCGACACCGTGATGACGCATATCACGCCGGCCGCGATCACGCAGGACCTGGCCGACGCCGACCTGGCGCAACCGGTGCAAGGCTCGATCAACGCCTTCCTGATCAACACGGGCAAAAAGCTGATCCTGGTCGACGCCGGCGCCGGCGCACTGTACGGCGACTGTTGCGGCAAGCTGCTGGCCAACCTGCGCGCCGCCGGCTATCGGCCGGAACAGGTCGACGAACTGCTGATCACCCATTTGCACAAGGACCACGCCGGCGGCATCATGGCGCAGGGCGCAGCGGCCTTCCCCAACGCCGTGCTGCGGCTGTCGCAAGCCGAGGCCGACTACTGGCTGACGCCGGCCAACAAAGCCAAAGCGCCGGATTTCCTGTCGACGTTCTTCGACGCCGCCAAGGCCGCCGTCGCGCCCTACCAGGCCGCTGGCCGCTACCAGCTCTACGGCAAGTTCGGCCAGCTGGAACCGGGCATCGAGGCGCTGCCGGCGCCCGGCCATACCCCGGGCCACGCAATGTACCTGGTGCAAAGCAAAAACCAGCAACTGCTGATCTGGGGCGACATCGTCCACGTCTCCGCCATCCAGCTGCCGAATCCGGAAGCGAACGTCAAATACGACAGCAGCGAGGACGACGCGCACGGTACGCGCACGCGCCTGTTGCAACTGGCCGCGAGCAAGCACATGCTCGTCGGCGCGGCGCACATCGCCTTCCCGGGCCTGGGCCACATCCGCCAGCGCGACGGCCGCTATGACTGGTTGCCCGTGAACTACGACGGCGCGCCGGCATCCAACAACCGGTAACGCCCACCCAAACGCCGAGTTGCGGACTGGCCTTTTGGCAGGAGCTTTACTTCGATGGGCTGACTACACTGCTATGGCAGCATCCACCCACCCATCAAGGAGCTTCAAATGTCTAACAGCAAACTCTCAGTCGACAGCGTCATCACCGAAGACGGCACCCGCATCCACTTCAAGGATTGGGGCACCGGCCCGGCCGTGGTTTTCAGCCACGGCTGGCCGCTGCAAGGCGACGCTTGGGAAGACCAGATGATCTTCCTGGCCAGCAACGGCTACCGCGTCATCGCCCATGACCGCCGCGGCCACGGCCTGTCGAGCCAGCCATGGAACGGCAACGACATGGACACCTACGCCGACGACCTGGCCACCCTGATCAACGCGCTGGACCTGAAGGATGCGACCCTGGTGGGCCACTCCACCGGCGGCGGCGAAGTGGCGCGCTACATCGGCCGTCACGGCACTGGCCGCGTCGCCAAGGCGGTGCTGGTGGGCGCCGTGCCGCCGCAGATGGTCAAGTCGGACAACAACCCGAACGGCTTGCCGATGTCGGTGTTCGACGGCATCCGCAGCGCCGTGCTGGCCGACCGCTCGCAGTTCTTCAAGGATCTGACCCTGCCGTTCTATGGCTACAACCGCGACGGCGCCAAGCCTTCGCAGGGCGTGCGCGATACCTTCTGGGCACAAGGCATGCAGTGCGGCATCAAGAACGCCTATGACTGCATCAAGCAATTCTCGGAAACCGACTTCACCGAAGACTTGAAAAAGATCGACGTGCCAACCCTGTTCGTGCACGGCAGCGACGACCAGATCGTCCCGATCGACGCCGCCGCGAAGGCCGCCGTCAAGCTGGTCAAGAACGGCACGCTGAAGATCTACGAAGGCGCGCCGCACGGCTTGCCGACCACCCACAAGGACAAGCTCAACGCCGACCTGCTGGACTTCCTCAAGTCCTGAGCGTAGCGCCGGACGATAGCGGTGCCGGCGGCATGCCGGTACCCCTATCGGGTAATCGATCCCCTCCCCTATGAACTTTCCACGTCACCCTTTCGGATAAGGGATTATCCGGCCGCGCGCCGGATAATGTCAGCACCGGGTGCCCCCATGCGGATTGCGGCGCGGAACAATTTTGAAAGCACATCATGAGCAACGAAAAATCCTCCGACATCCTGCAAGACTTCGGCGCACTGGCCAACGTGCGCATCGGCCTGAGCGCGGAAGTGCGCTCGCAAGGCGTGCGCGCCTTGAACCGCCTGCTGGCCCACACCATGGCCATGCGCGATGCCTACAAGAAAGCACACTGGCAAACTTCCGGCGCCACCTTCCATCAGCTGCACCTGCTGTTCGACAAGCACTACACCGAACAGGTCGCGATCATGGACGCCATCGCCGAGCGTGTGCAAACCCTGGGCGGCGTGACCTTCGCGCTGGCGCAGGACATCGCCGACGAGTCGACCATCTCGCGCACCGCGCCGCGCGGCCGCGAATCGGCCCAGGCGCAACTGAGCCGCCTGCTGGACTCGCACGAAACCATCCTGGTCGAAGCCCGTCCGTTGGCGCGCGCGGCCGCCGAAGCCGGCGATGACGGCACCAACGACCTGATCGTCAGCCAGGTGGTGCGCAGCAACGAGTTGCAAAGCTGGTTCATCGGCGAGCACCTGGCGGCGCAAACGCAGTCCGCCAAGTAACGATGTCCAAGCCCATGGATAACGCGGCGGTATTGACGCTCGATAACGAGCAACTGTACCGCCGCTTGCAGGAAGAAAAAGCGCGCCGGCTGCAAGCCGAGGAAGCGCTGCAGCATGCCACGGAAGAACTGGCACGGCTGGCCCGCATCACCTCCATGGGCGAGTTCGCCGCATCGATCGCGCACGAGGTCAACCAGCCGCTGGCAGCGATGGTGCTGCACGCCGAAGTGGGCCTGAACGCGCTGATGCACCACCCGCCGCAGCCCGAGCAGGCGCGCGACGCCTTGAAACTGATCATGCACGTGGGCGCCACCGCCGGCGACGTCATCCGCAGCATTCGCGGCATGTCGAGCAAGACCAGTCCCGTGCCGACCTTGTTCGCCGTCGATGAGGCGCTGCGCGAAGTGCTGCGCCTGCTGCGCGCGGAGTTGCATAAACACAGTATTGAAGTCTGCGACGGCCTCGCGCTGGGCGAGCATCAGCTACATGCCGACCGCGTGCAGTTGCAGCAAGTGATGATGAATCTGGTGCTCAACGCCATCGAAGCGATGAAGGACGTGCACGACCGTCCCCGCAAGCTGGCGCTGCGCTCGGCGCTGGCCGACATCTCGGGCACCCTGCGTATCAGCGTGGAAGACAACGGCGTCGGCGTCTCCGCCAAGTTGGCCGAGCGGCTGTTCGATCCGCTGTTTTCCACCAAGCCGGGCGGCACCGGCCTGGGCCTGTCGATCTGCCGCACGATTATCCTGGCGCATGGCGGGCGCATCTGGAGCACCTCGCGCCAGCCGCACGGCACCGCATTTCACATCAGCCTGAAGGGAAATCCCACATGGACACCATCTCCATCCTGATCGCCGACGATCATCCGCTTATCCTCGCCGGGCTTAGCGCCCTGATCAATTCGATGCCGGAGTTCCGGCTGTTGGCGCAGGCGGCCAACGGCTTGCAGGCGGTGGAGCTGTACCGGCAGCACCGGCCGGATGTGGTGATCATGGATTTGAGCATGCCGGAGATGCATGGGGTGGATGCCATCGGGCATATCCGCGAATTCGATGCGGCGGCGCGGATTGTCATCCTGACGACTTATCAGGGGGATGAGGATGTGTATCGCGGCTTGCGGGCGGGAGCGATGGCCTATCTGTTGAAGGATAGCGGTTCGGAGCAATTGGCCAAGTGCATCAGGACGGTGGCTGCGGGGCAGAAGTTCCTGCCGGCGGAGGTGGCGGGCAAACTGGCCGAGCGGGCCGAGACGACCAGGCTGTCGCGCAGGGAGCTGGAGATATTGGCGCATCTGGCGACCGGCAAGAGCAACAAGATGATCGCGCGCAGCGCAGAAATCGAGGTGGGCACGGTCAAGTTCCACGTCAATAATATTCTCGCGAAACTGAATGTCGCGAGCCGGACGGAGGCGGCCACGGTGGCTGCACGTCGAGGCCTGCTAAGCGTCTTCTGAGCGCGGCATCAACAATTCCAACGGAGACACGTAGGGCGGATTAGCGAAGCGTAATCCGCCATGCAGGAGCAATCGGCGGCGCATGCATGGCGGATTACGGCTTCGCCTCTTAAGGCCTACCGGCAGGTAGGCCGCCCCCTTCGGTGGGCCCCCGGGGCGGATTGGCGGGCCTCACCCGCTAATCCGCCCTACGTTTCTCCGAGGTGAAGCTATTATTTGGCCGCGATAGGCGCCAGCGTTTTGTGGTCGCCGGTGGTACGCGGTGCCGCCTTGTGCACCATCGTGTAAGCGTAATCCACGCCCATGCCGTACGCGCCGGAATGCTCGCGCACCACCGCCATCACCGCATCGTAGGTCTCGCGGTGCGCCCAATCGCGCTGCCATTCCAGCATCACTTGCTGCCAGGTTACCGGCACCACGCCAGCCTGGATCATGCGCTGCATCGCGAAGTCGTGCGCTTCCTTCGTGGTGCCGCCCGAAGCATCTGCCACCATGTAAATCTCGTAGCCGCCTTCGAGCATCGCGCACAGGGCGAAGCTGTTATTGCACACCTCGGTCCACAGACCCGAAACGATCACTTTCTTCTTGCCGTTGGCGGCCAGCGCGTCGCGCACTTTCTGGTCGTCCCACGAATTCATCGAGGTGCGTTCCAAGATGTCTTTACCTGGGAACACATCCAGCAATTCCGGATACGTGTGACCGGAGAACGATTCGGTTTCAACGGTGGTGAGGATGGTCGGAATGTTGAAGATCTTCGCCGCTTTGGCCAGCGCGACGGTATTGTTCTTCAGTACCTGGCGGTCCATCGACTGCACGCCGAACGCCATCTGCGGTTGCTGGTCGATAAAGATCAGCTGGCAGTTGGTCGGGGTCAGGACTTCGAGTTTTGGATTCATCATGATGGCTTCCATATGGTGTAAAGGAGAACGATCATGTTAGGTGCTGGACCGCGCGAACACCACTATCTAAATGTAGGCTCCGGCGACGTGGCAAGTCTGCTAAGCTGCCCGCTAAATCCTACTTAACCTTACTTAACATAACTTAATAACGGACCTGACATGACCACACCGGACGACGTCGCGCAACGCGCGCAACTGACCGCGCTGGCGCGCGGATTGCGCGACCTGCACAAACAATTGCTGCACATTGAAACCCAGTACTTCGGCGCGGTCGGCAGTCCGCTCGAATTGTTGCAGCTGGTGACCAACCACCCGCATTTCGCCTGGCTGCAAAAGCTCTCCGGCCTGATGGCGCAGATGGACGAGCGGCTCGACGAACCGGAACCCATCGCCGTGGCCGACGCGCTGGTGTTCCGCCGCGCGGTGGAGGCGCTGATCGGCCCGTCCGAGGAAGGCGACATGGAATTCCGCGCCAAGTACAACGCCTTGCTGCACGACGCGCCGGAAGTGGTGATGTCGCACGGCGCGGTGCGCAAGCTGCTGGCCGCGATCGGCACCGCGCCGGCCGCTTAGCTTCGCCTCGGCTAAGCTGTGCGGCAGTGCATGGTTAGCCGGGCAGCCGCAAGCGGCGCAGCAAGCGCTTCCACCGCGACTGGCCGACATAGGCCAGCGCGGCGGGAATCGTCAGCCTCACGCGCGTGCCGATCAACGGGCTGTCGATCACCAACGCGGCGCCGATGCGCGCGGCACGCTCCGCCATGCCCGGCAGGCCCCAATGGCCGGCGCGTTTACCTTCCGACAGGATCTCGGCGGGAATACCCTTGCCGTCGTCGGCCACCTGCATGACGAACTGGTCGGCACCGTAGCGCAGCGTCACCTGGATCGACTTCGCGCCGGCGTGGCGGAAAGCGTTCATCAGCGCCTCGCGGCCGATGCTGTAGACCTCGCAACTCGCATCTTCCGTCAAGTCCACCGCGTCGCCTTCGCTGCGCAGGCTGAAGACGCTATCGTGACTCTCCTGCAGCACCTCGCCGACGATCGTCAGGCCGCGCTCGAGATCGCCGTCGCTCATCGCGCTCGAACGCAGGTCCTGGACCTCGTCACGCCCCTCCTCGATCACGCGGTCGGCCAGCAGCAACATGCGCTCCAGACGCGCGCGGGTGGATGAATCTCCCGGCAAGGCGCTCATCGCGTTCTGGAAGCCCAGCACCAGTCCCTGCACGCTTTGCAGGAAGGTATCGTGCAACGTGCGGGCGATACGCTCGCGTTCGGCCATGCGCTCGGCGATGCGCAAGGTGGCCTGGCGCAGCCACAGCCGATACAGCAGGTACAGCAAAAAGGCGGCGACCAGCGCGCACAGGACGAAGAACAGCGGCGTTTGTCTGAACATCGGCAGAATAGTCAGCGTGATCGAGGTGTCGCGCTCGTTCCACTGCCCGAGCTCATTGACGGCGGCGATGTGGAAGCGATAGTCGCCCGGCCCCACGTTGGTGTACGACACGGCGCGGCGGTTGCCGGATTCCTGCCAGTCGGCATCGACACCCTCCAGTCGATACCTGAAGCGTACCATTTCCGGCATCCTGTAACTGAGCGCGGTGAACTCGATGCGGAACGAGGTCGTGCCCGGCGCCAGTTGTACCGCTTTCGAAAAATCCAGATAGCGCCTGCCCTTGGCCACCAACGTCTCGACCACCACCTCCGGCGCATACTGCGGCGGATAGGATTTGGTGGTATCCAGGCGGACCATGCCGGTGGCGCCGACGAACCATAGCTGGCCGTCGACGTCGCCCAGGGCCGTGGTCCCGCGGGTGCTGGTATCGGCAAAACCGGGATAGCCGTCCAGTACGCCATACAACACGTATTTCAGCGGTACGCCGGGCGCGGCCGTCGCGGCCTTCCAATCCGCCGCCTTAACGTGAACCACGCCCTTGCTGCCGTTGAGCCAGCGGTCGCCGTTGGCGCCCACCACGGTGCCCGTCACACCCGCGAGCACATCGGGATCGGCGGCGACCAGGCGGTGGAACGCGCCGCCGCGCAACACCGCCAGGCCGCCGATGCCGCCGGCCACGACTTCGTCGCCGGCGACGTGCAGATGAGTGGACGGGCCGATATCGTTCTCCGCCGACATGCGATAGCGCGTGAAGCCGCCATTATCGAAATACACGATAGTCCCGTCATCGTAGCAAAGCCAAAGCGTTCCCTTGCCGGCGCCCGCATCGGCCACGAAGCGGCCCGGCGGCAAGCCCAGATCGGCCTGGCTGGTCCATTTGCCGTCCACCAGCCTGAACATACCGCGCCGCGAGATCGACACCCACAAGCCGACGCCATCGTCGAACACCCGTCCCACGCCCACAGGGTCGCCGGTGTCGAGCGGGTCGGGCGGATAGGCGATGCGCTCGGAACGATCCGGATAGCGCCGCTCGATCGCGTCCGGGCGGGCCAGCAGCAAGGCGCCGTCGCGGGCGTTGCCGATGGCGCCGACATCGCCGGGCGGGAAGCGTTCATCGATGGCTTGCGCGCCGTCGGCCCGCAGGCGCCACACTTGCCCCGATGGCAGACTCAGCGCAAGCACATGGCCCGAGTCGTCCCGCGCCAATTTAAAGGCGCGCCCGCCGCCGGCCAGCTTGACCGGCGCCAGGCGGTTGTGACGGAAGCGCTCCACGCCGGCCTGGGTGCCGATCCAGATGCTGCCGTCGCGGTCCTCGAACAGGATGTTTCCGGTCAGGCTGCTGAGCTGCCAGGGCTGGTCCAGCCGGTGCCCGGGCCGGGCGTTGGGGGTCATCAGTCGGCTGGGCATGGCCCCCACGCCATCGGTCCGGCAGACGCCGACCGGACAGGCCAGCGCCCAGAAATTGCCATCACGGTCGAACAGGCCGTTTTCCTGGCCCTGCGATTGCGCCAGCCAGGCCGGACGCGGCTTGAGCGGGCCCACATGCTGGGCCGGCACCGGTATCAGCCGGTCGTGCATATCCTGCCACAACCGTCCATCCGGCGATTCGATCAGGTTGACGGTATGCACATCCTGGCGTTGCACCTGGCGGAAGTTTTTGGCGCCGGCGGGCCGCACATACACCGCGTGGCCGACGGCGACCCAGACTTGTCCGTACTGATCGGCGACCACGTTGGACACCTCGCCCGCCGGCAAGCCCAGTTCCGGCCCGACGTTGTGCCAGACGCCGCCGCGCAGTTGCAGCAGCGCGCTGGTGGTGGCGACCCACAGCTCGCCGCGCTCATCGGTGGTGGCGCTGGTCACAGGCCCTATCCGCGCTTTGCCCACCATGGCCGGGTAATGGGTGATATGGCCGCCATGCAGCCGACTGAGCCCGCCAAACAGGTAGCCGATCAGCAAATCGCCGTCGCGCAGCGCCGTCAGCGCGGTCACGGGACGCTTGGGCGCGGTCTCGCCGTTCAAGGCCTCGAAGCGCTGGAAGCGCATGCCGTCAAAGCGGTAGAAGCCGTCGACGCTGCCGATCCACAGCCAGCCATCGGTGGTCTGCGCCATCGACGACACCTGCGCCGGTGCGCCGTCCTTGCCGGTCCAAATGTCGTGATGCAGCTCGTCGAGGGGAACTTTGCCATCGAGCGCCATCGCGTTGGCAGACGCGAACATCAACAACACCACTAGCCGACGTAACGACAGCAACATAAAAGTCATACGGCGAAAGAGAAATTAACAACCCGCCATCATAGGCGATTTTCCCTACAACCACATCAGGGGCATCCACCACATGACGATTGCTATCGAAACCATAGTAATAATAAAATTTACCAATCGCCTGCGGGCGCGTATTCTGACAACTCCAACCCAGCCAAACGAGTATCGTCATGAACAAGTCCGCAGCAGCCATTTCCGTCCGCCCTCTTCCGCTCAGTGGCATTTTGTTGGCACTCGCGTATGCCGTGGGCATGCTGGGTACTGAAATGCTGGGATGGGCCTTGTTCGCGGTGGGCGCGATAGCATGGATGATGGCGGACGGCAGGACGGTGGTGCGCATGCTCACGCGCAGCACGCCGCATCACACGCAGCGCCTGATCACCTACAGCACGCCACCGGCGATCGCCCTGCTGGCCTACATGACACTGGCCGGCGCCCAGGCCGATGCCGTCGTCGGCGGCGCACTGGCCTTGCATGCCTTGCTGGTCTGGGCGGTGCTGATGGGCGCGGCCTACGCTGTTTCTCAACAAACAGCGGTAAGCCAGCGTATTTAAAGCGGATTTCGCAGATATCCACACCAACTGTGGATAACGTTGTGAATAACCCCCACTTGACAGCAGAGAACGCCTTTAACGACGGGGGTTTTAATAAAATGCCCAATCCGAAGGCAGATTTTTTCCCCAATAAAATCAATTACTTACAACATCAAATTTTTTAGCCGCCAAACTTTTTGAGGCCGCTTGAAAAATATTTTTCTGTGCATAAGTAGGGTGGGAGACAACTATGTCACGCCGCACAGGGGAATCCTTTGACAAAAGTACGTGTGAGGAATAGTGTGGCTCTGGAGGTACGCATGGCCTTCATAGACTCGCCTCGGGATTGATGCATGAACCAGAATGACGATGACACCGATTGGATGATAGAAGATGAGGTTGCACCGGTCGGCGCGCCGCAGGCGGGAGCGCCGTCGGCGCCACCGCCGTGGCGGATACTGATCGTGGACGACGACGTCGATGTCCACGTGGTCACCAAATTTTCGCTTAGTAATGTGTGTTTCCTCGGGCGGCGACTCAGCTTTCTGCATGCCTACAGCGGCGAGGAAGCCCTGAATACGCTGCGCAACACGCCCGACATCGCGCTGGTGCTGCTGGACGTCATCATGGAGACCAGCGACGCCGGCCTCAATGTCGCGCGCCAGATCCGCGACGCGCTGCATAACCAACTGGTGCGCATCGTGCTGCGCACAGGCCAGCCGGGACAGGCGCTCGAACACAGCATCATCCTGGACTACGATATCAACGATTTCTGGTGCAAGACCGACCTGACCACGCGCAAGCTGTTCACGACCGTGATCTCTTCGTTGCGCGCGTATAACGGTTTGGAAGAAGCGCACCGGCAAACGGTGGCGCTTCAGACACAGCTGGACCATGCGCAGCGGCTGCTGGCCGCCGTCGACCAGCACGCCGTCATCATGACGTTGACTCCGCGCGGGAAGATCGCCACCGTCAACGACAAGTTCAGCAGCGTCTTGCAGTTCACGCGAGACGAACTGATCGGGGCCGATCTGCGCCTGTTGCATCCGCCCCCCTACCCGCAGGATCAACTGGCCGATGCCTTGCAAGCCGTCAAAGAGGGAGAAAGCTGGACCGACGTCGTCACCGCCTGGCGCCGCGACGGCCAAGAGGTGCGGCTGCGTGTGACAGTCAGCCCGCTTGAAGAACCGGCCACGCCATACATTGTGGTGGCCAGCGTTTTGCAACCGCTCAAAAAATCCTTCTAAGTTACGGATTGTTAAGCACTTTTTCGGATATCCACAGCCTCTGTGGATATCTATGTGGACAACACCCCATTGACATCGCGGAACGCCTGTAACGACGCGGTTTTCTACAAACTGCCCATCCAAAAGGCAAAATTAAAGCCCTTGGAAATCAACAACTTACGGTGACATCGATTGTTACACGAAATTATCTAAAAAAAATTCTTGTCAACATGATGTGTGCATAACTAAACACAAATCCGGTTCATGCCCAGGTCAGTGATGCTCCCTGCGGCGTTGCTCTGGATGCAGCAAGACGCGTTCGATCACCTGCGGCGCGACGTTGTGCGACTTCATATACTCGATCGCGCAAATCGTATTGAAACTCGACTGAACAATGATGCCGCGTTCGACGACGGCGCTGCTGCGTTCGTCATGCCGCTGCTGAGTGAAGTCGGCTTTCGGGACGGATTCCAGACGGGGGGATAGGAGTGCGTTCATCATGATCCTTTGCAAGAGGTTGAGGGACATTTGATCCCGATCAAAGTGACGTGCAACGAGAGTATGAGCGACACGAACTCAAAGTCAATGTCAGGTTCCTATCATTCCGAAATTAAAATATTGCTCGTACTGAACGCAATAGACATAGGGCAATAACCGGGGCGATAATGAACGGATGACTCCAGAGACGCCGCGCCCCCGCCCCACTTCGCTGTTTGATTTATTCCTATCGTTTACCATCTTGGCCTTGCAAGGCTTCGGCGGCGTGCTCGCGGTCGTACAGCGCGAGATGGTCGAGCGCAAGCGCTGGCTTACACAGGATGAGTTTGTCGAGGACTGGGCGGTCGCCCAGATCATGCCCGGTCCCAACGTGGTCAACCTGTCGCTGATGATAGGCAGCCGCTACTACGGCCTGCGGGGCTCCATGACGGCACTGGCCGGCATGCTGACGGTGCCCTTGATCGTCGTACTGTGCCTGGCGCTGCTGCATGCGCAATACGCCAACCATCCAGGCGTCGCGGGCGCGCTGCGCGGCATGGCGGCGGTGTCGGCCGGCATGATCGCCGCCACCGGTGTCAAGCTGGCCTCGGCGCTGCGCAAGCATCCGTTGCCGATGTGGCTGACCGGCATGATCGCCGTGCTGTGCGTCGGCTTTGTCGTGGTCATGCGCTTGCCGCTGGCCTACACCCTGCTGATACTCGGCAGCATCGCCGTCACCTTGACCTACCGCACCATGAAAGCGAAGTTGCCATGAGCGCGGCGCCGATCCATATCGTTTTGAGCTTTACCGACTGGCTGAACCTGTTCGGCCATTACATGCTGTTGTCGCTGCTGTCGATCGGCGGCGCGATCTCGACCACGTCGGAGATGCACCGGTTTCTGGTTGAGGAGCACCATTGGCTGACGCAATCGCAATTCAACGACTCGATCGCCATCGCCCAGGCCGCGCCGGGACCGAACGTGCTGTTCGTCGCGCTGATGGGCTGGAACGTGGGGTTGAACGCCGGCAGCTATGCGGCGGCGTTCGCCGGAGTCGCGGTGACGATGTTCGGCGTTCTGCTGCCCAGCACCACGTTGACGTATCTGGCGGCGCGCTGGGGCCACCGCAACCGCGAACTGCTGGGTGTGCGGGCGTTCAAGCAAGGCATGACGCCGGTGGTGGTGGGATTGATGGTGTCCGTGGGGATCATCCTGGGCAGCGCCAACAGCAACTGGACCACCGACTGGCCGTTGTGGCTGTTGTCGGTGGTGGCCGGCGTGATCATCTGGCGCACCAAGCTGCACTTGCTGTGGTTGCTTGGTGCGGGCGCCGCGTTGGGTTGGTACGGGCTGGTGTGAACTGATCTATCTGACAGCAGTTACTTTGCCGTTAATCAATACTTTTCGTGCAGCGTTTGCGGATTTTTTTTCGGCCGTTCACGTAGGTCGTGTTGATCTGTTCATAGCAGGAGAAGTCGCCGTCCTCGTCCACCAGCATCGTTAAAGAAGATTCACTTTGCAGGACGAGTTTGCCCTTTCGCCAGCAATGGGTCGCCGCATACATATTTTCGGCACCACCCTTCCACGAACTCGTCACGCAATTTGGGTTGCCGGGATCGATATCGATCCCTCCGATGTCGGATAGCACCTTGCTGAAAACGAAGCGCCGGCTCGCGCGGTCGTAAAGAAACACGGAACTGCTTTCATTGCCTATCGCCGCCATGGCGCTGGTGACAGCCAGGTCACCACAACCGTCGTTATTGAAATCGCGGGAGTACAAGGACTCGCTGTCAGCCCGATAATTTTCCACGTGCTCAAGTACCTGAAGAATCTTGCCGCTTTTAATGTCTTCAACTTGCACACTGCCAACTTGCGATTCGACGCCACCCTCAGGCAACCATTTAAAGCGCAATACTTCTTCGGGACGCGGACCGCACCATGGGTCCGCCCATGCGGAAGGCGAGCATGACAAAAGCACGGTAAGTAAAATGATTAAACGTAGCATATTTTCCCCAACAATGGCTGCCATGTGAACGGCGCTTGGCAAGGGACACATCTTACAGAATGATCGAGTCCCGCGCCTGCGTTGGGGCGACTGCTGCGGTCGCCCTGTTACAAGCATCCGCTTTCTCGGCCATTTCGCCCAACCAACTTGCCCTCGTTCCACGGGGTAGGTTGGCTAAAACCTTTCACTTGCTCGTTCCTGATAGACCTCCCGGATGGCGCTCTATAATGCTAATGCCAGCTTCGGCGCGAGCACGCAGATGGCGTGACAATTGTTGAGTTTTTCAGTTGCGCAAGATGATATCCTTGCAAACCGGCCAGTCGGCCAAAAGCGGACCCTTCTATCAAAGTTTGGATTAAATAAGGCGCATGAAATGGGCGAAAAGCCCGCTGTCGCAAACCTGCACTTACCATGTCGTAAATTCTGTGAACGCTCAGTCCTGAATGCCAATCATCTTGATCATGGAGGAATACATGCAACCTGTACTCAGTCGGATAATGCTGTATGTCAAAGATGTTCAGACGACTACCGACTTTTACCAAAACCATTTTGGCTTCATAGCGGAACGTGCTCCTGATGATAGAGTCGTCGAATTGATACCGGAGAACGGTGGTGTGATTATTATGGTTCACCCCGCAGCAAAAGGTGTAAAAATAGGACAGGTTACAGTCAAGCTGGTCTTTGATATCGAAGACGTCGGTGGATTCATGGAAAAGAGCCTGGCAAAAGGCTTGGCATTCGGCGCCATACACAAGGCCAAAGGTTACACCTTCGCTAACGCCAAAGATCCTGATGGTAATTCCATCTCCATATCAAGTAGAGCGTTCGCTACGGCCGTTAACTAGATCAAGCGCTACTATAGCCAAGCATACGTCCTGGGCGACCACTACCGGCAACTAGCGTACCTACCCTCAATCGAGCCACCCCAAACAAAAATGATTGCCTCTTTATGCATATCGTTCTACCACTCATCCTTCTGTGGTCAGTCTCCAGTTCCGTCCTGGCGCAATCCAAGACGGACCAGCCTCCTCCCGAAGCAACTCAGCAAGTAAACGTGGCGAGTAGTAAAGATCCAGACTGGAAACCGTACCGCAAAATGCTGGAGGGAATAGATGCATTCGACCGCTACCATTCTCTGGCGCCGCAAGCCCAGCTGAAATTTATTCTACGCCCACAACAGCCTCAGCTGACAACATCCGAGCTCAAACTTCGCATCGTCGGGGATAATGTGGACATCGACGTTCCGATTGCAGCCGACCTAACTTTCTCGGTACCCCGCGACGATTCTGCCGCAAAAGATGATGCCGACCTCCGGCTCAGTACCAAAAAGGGCTTGTTCCGTTGGCGGCCGGACATCCACACTGCAGGCATCCCTCTCGGAACGAGGCGCTTGGGTGATCTACGCTTGGAATGCGAAGTGAGATGGGCTGTCGACAAATTTGACGCGTCGTTGATCAAACTGGCCTATCTAGTCCCTTTAGGCGGAGTTTGTCATACCTCGAGAAGTCGAGTTTTTTATTCGACTAACGCTCCCATTACGGGTGCTACGCTGGTGTCAGGTTCGCGCCGCGAAAGCCTTCCGGTAGAGCGTCTAGATGCAAAAGACCGCGCGCGTTATGCACCACCGCTGCATGATCAAAGCTGGCCGGATGACACGCTGGTGGAATTTGAGCCCGCGATACCGAATAACGCCACAGCAGCCGATACGGTTAGCTTGCCGTCATCGGCCAACAGCAGCCACTGAATTATCTTGTAAATGACAGAGACGACGCACCGTTCCGATGAACCAGGAGAAGAAAGTGTCTCTCGATGAATTGATGAAGGTTAACAGTAACCCGTCCTGGGCGATCAAACTTTCATGCCCTCGCGCGGCACGATTCTGCGCTGCCGCTCTGTCCACGGCGCTGATCGTGCCGTTGACACACGGAGCAGAATCCGAGCAGCATGCGCTCGCCCCTGCGGACGGCGTCATGGAAAAATCGTATGACTTGAAGGTTGACGCCGTGATCAACGCTGCCTGGCTACCCGTGTTTAAGAAATTTCTCGCGGCCGACAGCCGCTCCCCGGTCCACACGATGCTGATCAGATCGCCAGGCGGCCAGGTGAACGCTGCTCTGGATATCGCGGAGTTAATGCACAGCGGTACATGGGACATCACGGTACAGGGCTTCTGCGTTTCCGCCTGCGCGTCGTATATTTTTCCCGCCGCCAGAAACAAGATCGTCCTGCCCGGATCGGTCGTCGGCATTCATTCCAAGAAGCTGAAGCTAAGCGATTCAAGCGGAACACCGGCTTCGCTGTCCGGCAATGAAATCGACCTGGGAAAAATGATCGGGGGACCGCATGACGCGCTGGTGGACGCAGCCCTGCAGCAGACCTATCGCGAGCGGCGTTTATATAACTCCCTCGGCATTTCCGACGACCTACCGCAGGTCTTCGACGACTACGTCACGCGGCGCAAGCGCGTGCTCGGCTTGGAAAACGTCGACGATTATCCTGGCACGCCGGAATGCCCGCGCTTCTCGATTTGGGCGCTGTCCAAACCGCAATTGGAAAGCATGGGCGTCAAGGGTATCGGCGCGTTTTGGTATCCCGCCAGCGAAACGGATAGACAGTTTGCGGAAAAGACGACAAGGTATGCTCCCGGCACCATGTTTTTCGGCGAGGCGAAACAGCTGAAAAGCTTCTGCAACGGCAAGCCCATCGGCTGGCTGCGGCGCATATGGCTCCTCCACGGCCCGACGTATTGAAATACCCCAACCTCACCTGCATCGGGTACGTCGTACGATTGCGCCCTAGCTGCTTGGCCACCTTGTGCGCGGCTTCCGTTTCGCGCCCCGGAAACATGGGGTAAGCCTGAACTTCCGTCATGAGATGGCTTCGTGCTAACGTGAGAATTGGCGAGTTTTGCCTATGAGTAAGCTGCTATCCTAACGCCATCGACCGCGTTCGGCCAGTTGCAGACAAAAGTTTCCAGGTCGTGGCCACCTATTGTCGGCAGTACGCTCGCGAACGCATTTCGAGGCCCGCAATATTAACTTGACGACAAGTATGTCATGGTCGATGATTGCCAGGCGGCACGGCATAGCGCCGCTGCCATCGACCCTGGGGACGACACAATGAAGATATTCAAACTGGCCGCCGGTGTGCTTGCGTGCAGCCTGGCCGGCCTCGCGCCGGCCGCTGATAAGGCCGACGATGCCCAGCTGCGCACGGCCATCGCAGCCAGCCACCGGAGTAGCACCAACGTTGCGCGCGATAGTTGGCGCCATCCTTACGAAACGCTCACTTTCTTCGGTATCAAGCCGACCATGACAGTGCTCGAACTGCTGCCGGAAGGC
Organism: Duganella sp. AC237; assembly: GCF_979254035.1. Lineage (NCBI taxonomy): Bacteria > Pseudomonadati > Pseudomonadota > Betaproteobacteria > Burkholderiales > Oxalobacteraceae > Duganella > Duganella sp. AC237. The sequence continues at coordinate 4,352,360 of NZ_CEEDEW010000003.1, forward strand.
GGCTGGTACACCGAGATCCTGGCGCCGTACCTTCGAAAGGACGGCAAGCTGATCAGCGCTGGCGCCATATCTAAGACTTTGCTGGAGTCCAACCCGGCAGTCTATGACAAGGTCGCGCGGGGTGCATTCAGTCCGCCAAAGGCCATATACAACTTCGCCCCAGCAAACAGCGTCGACATGGTGCTCACCTTCCGCAACGTGCACAACTTCGTCGACCTGGGCGACGACAAGGTCAAGGACATGTTCAAGGCGCTGTACATCAGCCTGAAGCCCGGCGGCGTGCTGGGCGTGACTGACCACCGCCTGCCGGAATCGATGCAGCAAGATGCCACGGCCACGAGCGGCTACGTTCACCAGTCGTATGTGATCAAGATGTCCGAGAGCGCCGGCTTCAAGCTTGCCGGCAAATCGGAGATCAACGCCAATCCGAAGGACACGGCCGACCACAAGGGCGGCGTATGGGCGCTGCCGCCGACCCTGAGCAACGACGCACTTGATCGCGACAAGTACCAAGCCATCGGCGAGAGCGACCGCATGACGCTCAAGTTCGTGAAACAATAAACGACCGGTGCTCGCCGAGGCCAACGTAACGCCCGGCGAGTATTTGTAGATTTTGATGCAGTGTCGCGCGTCGTCGTGGCCTAAGCTTCTCTTGCGGCTGCATCCGGCCAAAACCGGACTTTCATTTGTTGTCTCGTTGTGAGACCATCATCTAGAACGGCATCGATTTTCCTTTGCCACTAATTTATGATTAACTCGTGACTTGACTATGAAATCAATCCAAGAAATATTTGCAGGAGAATTTGTAGATGCGAGGCTCGCTGTTGTACAAAAGATTCAGCCAAATGAACGGAATCTGGATGCGTTGAACTCGGGATTCACTGAAAATTGGCCACCCCTTCCGCCGGAAAGGCCGGCTGACGTATTTGCGCTTTCAATTGCAAAAAACGATGACAGCAAATGTCAGGAAATCTGGGTCGGTTTTATCAACGATGTTCAACCAAGTACGGAATCTCGGTTTCGTTTTTACGTTGATCGTTTCCGACACATCGGGGAGCACGATCTATCGACTGTATCGGACGCTGACTTTTACGGCCATGGCGGTGGTGGTGGATCACGCAACTATGCAGTTAATCTGTCGGAAACGGGAAGGGAACTTGTATCTAAGCCGCTTGATTTGGAATTGCCGACTGCGGAAGGGAGCAACGAACATCGTCTAGTCTGGGTCAGGAAGAATCATGATAAATTTCGTGATCCTGTTTGGAGACACTGGGAAGGACGGTGCGCGGTAACAGGTTCTGATTGCAATGATCTACTGGTAGCTTCGCATATCCATCCTTGGGCACGAAGCACGCCAAAAGAAAAAACCGACCCAAATAACGGATTGTTGCTTGCGGTGCCTCTAGATAAGCTTTTTGACCGAGGCTGGATTTCGTTCAGTGACTCCGGGAAAATGCTTGTTAAATCTATTCTATCTCAAGAAACGCGTGCTATCTTCGGATTGCAAAAAGAAGATATGAGCTTAAGAATTAGCAAAGTCAGTGACAAGATGTTGAAATATATAGAACGCCACCGAACTCTCCATGGGTTCGATTAAGAGCCGCTTTGGGCGACTTCCGCCGGCAGTGACAAAGCGAGACCTTTCGCATGAGCAAGATACTAACCTGATAGCTACCGCTTGGCACCCATTGCGTGAGACGCAATCGGTGTGGCGGTACCGCCAAAAATACGAATATCTTCGTGCTTGCATGGGATTTTTTCGATTGTGAGAAGTTATTGCAGGGATGGAGCTACACTTTCCACTTGGATACTTTTCCTCGCGGCTGAGAAACAGCGCCCCGCCAGTTGCGCTTTTATTTTGGTTGAACATTTTGGGAGGAAGAGTGAGATTTAAGATGACGAAAGCAGGTGTAGTTAATTTTATACTGATAGCTATACTTATAGCATTGCCAACAATGTTTGGTGTAATGGGTAAACCCACAGAGATGACAATCTCTACAGTTACTTGTGCTATCGCGCTGGCATTTTCCAATATAAATAAGCTCGAGAGCTTTAAAGGGGTTGGGTTTGAGGCACGGATGCGAGACGTCATAGCTGAAGCAAATGCCACATTATTGTCGTTGCAGAACCTTGCTCGGCCTCTGCTCCTAACCAATGTGGCGAATATTACTCAGTCTGGAAGATGGCACGGTATCGGCAGGGAAAAGGAGCATGAACTGATAACTAAGCTTAAAGAATTAGCTAAGTCGTTAGAATTAAGTGATGACGCCGAAATTAGTGAGATGATTGAAGACTACTACAACCACGGGCACGTGGATCATATTCGATTCATTGCATCAGTAATGGACCATTTCAAAATATCGAACAGCGACGTCAAAGGAAAACTAGACTTATTAACCCAGGGTCGTATTGGCTATGTACCACCTGAGACTGTTGTAGTTCGAAAAGCGCTGCTCGATCTGTCGGGTGACCAGCTAAACATGCTTGAACCATTCGTTCTTGATTATGACTACTACAGAAAACACAGGGCATTCCGGCGGATTGAAGCAGTCGACCATTGGCACTTGAATGACTTAGTTTCGAACTCAGCCTAAGGAAGCGCTGATCAATTAGCTTTCTGAGCCTGGTCGGCGCGCGAAATGCTCGAATGGCGAGTCGAATAAGCGCGTTTTCGGCCGATTTGGCGTGATGCTTGGCGCCTTCCGCTAATCAGGACGGACTACGGGATTCGGTGATCTTAAAGCGCCTGCCGGCCAGCACCAGATTGGCCAAGGCGAACAAGGTAAACAGTTGTGCAGTGTTCTTGGCCAAGCCGCGATAGCGCGTTTTACGATGACGGAACAGGTTCTTGACGATATGAAACGGATGCTCGACTTTTGCCCGAACGCTGGCCTTCAGATGCTACAGCTTCTCGGTCATTCGTCCCAATTTATTCTTGGGCAGCGCCTTGCGTTTGGAGCGCTTCATGGCCACGTGCCACGTCACCGATTTGCCGATGTTCTCCGGCCGCTTTTCCACACCCTGGTAGCCGGCGTCACCGAGCGCAGCGCTCTCGTCGCCGTGCAGCAGCGCGTGCGCCTGCGTCACGTCGGCGACATTTCCCGCCGTGCCGATGACCGTGTGCACCAAGCCCGAAGCAGCATCGACGCCGACGTGGGCCTTCATACCAAAGTGCCAGTCATTGCCTTTCTTAGACTGGTGCATTTCGGGATCGCGCTTGCCGTCCTTGTTTTTTGTCGACGGCGGCGCGGCGATCAGGGTGGCGTCGACGATGGTGCCTTCGCGCATCATCAGGCCCTTCTCGGCGAGGTGACTGTTGATCGTCTCGAAGATCTGGCGTGTGAGCCCTTTGGCTTCAAGCAAGTGGCGGAACTTCAGCAAGGTCGTCGCGTCCGGCGCCGACTCGCGGCCCAGATCAATGCCGACAAAAGCGCGAATGGATTGGCTGTCGTAGATCGCATCTTCAATGGCTTCGTCCGACAAACCAAAGCACTGCTGGGCCACGTACATGCGCAACATGCGAGCGAGTCCTATCGGTGGCCGACCGGCGCCTTCGACCTTCGGATAGAACGGCTCGACGGCTTGATGCAGCTTGCCCCATGGCGTCACGCTGTCGATCTCAGCAAGGAAACGGTCGCGCCGCGTCAACTTCTTCTTGGCGGCGTATTCGAGGTCGGAAAAGCTCTTTTGCATGGTCGATGGCGGACAGTGGGGATGCCGTTATTGTCTCAGGTCGCCTGCTGCACGGAACGGCGGCCGATGAATAAATCAGTGCTTCCCTAAGTTCAGAAGAAAGAATTTTCGTATCGACTCTAATAGTCTGAGTGTTGCACATCAAAACCGCTGCGATCCGAACCAATGCATGTGAGTAAACAGCTCAGCCCATCTGCAGGCGCGAACTTCCGCTTTGGGGCGGTAGCGGCCGCTCGTGGGATAGCCGCGCCAGCTCAAGTCTGAACCAACACAGCTGATCCGCCCCACGTATCTCTATACGTGGCACCAAGTTAGACTACCGGGTTATTTATTCTGGTACCCGCCGTAATACTTGACGGGACTCCACTCCGGCTGCACCTCTGGCACGGCTGGCGCTAACTGCTTGTACTCCGGGGCCGCGTACACCACCTTGCCGTTGACAATGGTCAGGCTGCTTTCCAGGTTCTTGATCTTCTCGACATCCATCGAGAAATAATCCTGCGGCAAGATCACCACGTCCGCGTACTGACCCTTGGCCAGGGTACCCTTGAGTTTCTCTTCGCCACTCATCCAGGCACTGCCCTGCGTCATCAGCTTCAGCGCTTGATAGCGGCTCAGCACATCACCCGGTTGCCACAAGCTCAGTCCGCCCGCCGTCTTGCCCGTCACCGCCCAGTAGATCGACGGCCAAGGACCGTAGCTGCTGACGCGCGTGCCGTCCGTCCCCAAGCCCACCGGAATCTTCATCTCCAGCATCTTCTTGATTGGTGGCATCTGGCGGGTTTGCGCGCCGTACTGCTTCCAATACAGCTCGCCCTGGAAGTGCATCCGGTTCTGCACGGCGATACCGCCGCCCAGCGCCTTCACGCGCGCCAGTTGCTTGTCGCTGATGGTTTCGGCATGGTCGAAGAACCAGCGCAGGCCCTTCAGCGGCGTATCCTTATTGACCTTTTCGATCACGGCCAGGTCGCGGTCGATGCTTTCGTCATAAGTCGCGTGGATGCGGAACGGCCAGCGGTTCTTGATCAGCAGGCGCAGCACCGGCTCCAGTTCGCTCTCCATCTCCGCCGGCATGTTCGGACGCGGCTCCAGGAAATTCTCGAAGTCGGCCGCGCTCCACACCAGGTTCTCGCCACCACCCTCGGTGTTGTAACCGTTGGCGTAGAACAAGTGGTCATTCTTGTCCGGCTTGGTCTGCGTCAGCCAGCGCTGGTAGTCCTCCAGCTCCTTGCCCGGCTTCTGCGCGAACAGGTAGTAGGAAGTGCGCACCGTCAACTTGCCGTTCTTGGCCAGTTCCAGGCTGACCGCGTAATCGTCCGGATAGGCCTGCCCACCGCCACCCGCGTCGATGGCGCTGGTGATGCCGAGGCGGTTCAGTTCGTTGTAGTACTGCTGCGTGGAATTGATCTGCTGCTCGCGCGGCAGCACGTTGGTCTTGGCCAAGGTGGTGTACAGGATCATCGCGTTCGGCTTGGCGATCAGCAGGCCGGTCGGCTTGCCGTCAGGGCCCAGCTCGACCACGCCGTCCTTGTACTTGGTGTCGGCGTTGTAGCCGAGGGTGGCGATGCCCTTCTGGTTGAGGAAGCCCAGGCCGTACAGGTACAGCAGGAACACAGGCTTGTCCGGGACCGCTTCATTGATCTCAGCCAAGGTCGGCAGACGCTTTTCCTCGAACTGGAATTCATTCCAGCCGCCCACGACCTTGATCCAGGCGCCGTCCGGCGTGCGCGCGGCCTGCTCCTTGAGCATTTGCAGCGCCTTCTTCAGCGACGTCACGCCGTCCCAGCGCAGCTCGGCGTTGTAGTTCAAGCCCTCGCGGATGATGTGCAGGTGGGAATCGTTAAGGCCGGGAATGACGGTCTTACCGCCGGCGTCGATCAACTGGGTGTTGGCCGATTTGAGTTTGAGGATGCTGGCATTGCTGCCGACGGCCTCGATTTTGCCGTCCTTGATGGCGAGCGCCTGGGCGAACGCGCCCTCTTTCGTCATCGTGGCGATTTTGCCGTTGGTGATGATCAGATCCGTGGCTGCCTGCGCCAAAGTGGACAGGCCGGCGGCGTGGATCAGGGTGACTGCAAAAGCGAGCTGCTTCAATTTCATCGTACTACTCCTAAAATAAAGGGCCAGCGCGGCATGTGTACCGCGCCGGCCCGCATCAAAGGCCAACGAATCGAGCGAGCCCGGTTCGCTTAGTCTTTGAGTGCTTCGACCGCGAAGGTCAGGGTTACGTCGTCGCCGACGTTCGGTGCGTATTTGCCTGCGTTAAATTCGGTACGCTTGATGGTGGCGGTGGCGTTGGCGCCGCATGCCAGTTTCTTCATCATCGGGTGATCCATGCACTTGAAGCCGGTCACGGTCAGGGTCACCGGCTTGGTGACGCCCTTGATGGTCAGGTTGCCGTCGATGGTCGACGGGGTGTCGCCCTTGAAGTTGACCTTGGTCGACTTGTAGGTGATGGTCGGGAACTTGGCGGTGTCGAGGAAATCCTCGCCCTGGATGTGCTGGTCGAACAGTTTCGAGCCGGTATCGACCGATTTGGTGTCGATGGTCGCTTCGACCGAACCGGTCTTGGCGGCGCGGTCGATCGTGATCTTGGCGCTGGTGTTGTTGAAGCGGCTCGTCTGCAGCGAGTAGCCGAAGTGGCTGTACGAGAAGCTCGAGAACGTGTGGTTGGCATCGGACGAGAACGTCTCCGGTGCGGCAAAGGCGGACATCGAGATACCAGCGGCGACCAGCAGGGCAAAGATTTTTTTCATTGTAGAACTCCAGAATGTTGACATACGGATGAGAACGCGACGGGGTTGGTTTTGCCAGCCCGCAAATGTTCTCGAGTGCGAACGATTATGCTCGCGACATCTAAAGTTGTAAAACGAAAAATTTACCGCGTTACTATCGATAAAATCGATCATAGCGGAGTTTGGCGGGGGGCGAATCCGCCAAAAGGCGGATGGGGGGACGGAACTTCAGATCAGGCTGCGACTGAATGCGCTGCCGGATGATGCAGGATACTACTTAACAGCCGCTGCTCAAGCGCTGCGAAGGCAGCGTTGCCCCGGGCCCGTGGGCGCGGCAAATCCACCTTCAGATCCAGCGTGATGCGCCCGTCCTCGATCAGCACCACGCGATCGGCCAGGGCCAGCGCCTCCTGCACATCGTGCGTGACCAGCACCGCCGTGAACCCGCGCTGCAACCATAACGCCTCGATCAACTGCTGCATCTCGATGCGCGTCAACGCGTCCAGCGCGCCAAGCGGCTCGTCGAGCAGCAGCAACTGCGGCTCGTGCACCAAAGCCCGCGCCAGCGCCACGCGCTGCCGCTGACCGCCAGACAGCTCCGCCGGCCAATCGTCGGCGCGTTCGGCCAGCCCCACCGTCGACAACGTTGCCGCCGCCGCGTTCAAGGATCGCGGCAACCCGAGCGCCACATTCTCCAGCACCGTCTTCCAGGGCAGCAGGCGCGCCTCCTGGAACATGATGCGGATGCTGGCGCCGATGGCGCCCTTGCCGATCGCTATGCTGCCCTCGTCGGCCGTTTCCAGTCCCGCGATCGCGCGCAGCAAGGTGCTTTTACCGCATCCGCTGCGGCCCACCACCGCGACAAACTCACCGGGGTGCAGCTCCAGCCGCACATCCTTCAACACTTCACGCTCACCGAAGGATTTGCTCAAGCCTTCCAGCGCCAGGGACACGCCCTGACGCTTGGCCGGCGCCGGCGACGGCGTGCTTTGCTTGCTCGCCTTGGAGAAGCGAGGGACATCGAATAACGCGGTCGAAAGGTTCATATCATGTACTCCATCAAATCAACGGTAGGCCGGATTCCAGCGTAGGAAGCGCTTTTCCAGGCCGCGCGACAGCAGGTCGGCCGCCTTGCCCAATAACGCATATAGCAGTATCCCGACCAGCACCACGTCCGTTTGCAGGAACTCGCGGGCGTTCATCGTCATGTAGCCGATGCCTGCTTGCGCCGAAATCGTCTCCGCCACAATCAACAGCACCCAGACGAGGCCCAGCGAAAAACGCACGCCCACCAGGATCGACGGCAGCGCGGCCGGCAGGATCACATCGCGGTACAGCGGCCAGCCGGACAGGCCGTAGCTGCGCGCCATCTCGATCAACCCCTGGTCGGCCGAGCGGATGCCGTGGAAGGTGTTCAGATACACCGGGAAGAACACGCCCACCGCCAGCAGGAACAGCTTGGCCGTTTCGTCAATGCCGAACCACAGGATCACCAGCGGTATCAGCGCCAGCGCGGGGATGTTGCGCACCATTTGCAGTGTGGTGTCGAGCAGCGTTTCGGCGCGGCGGAAGCTGCCCGTCAAAAGGCCAAGCGCCAGACCCAGTCCGGCGCCGATGGCGAAGCCGCTGATGGCGCGCCACAGGCTGGTGCGAAGGTGCACCCACAACTCGCCCGACACCGCCAGCGTCCAGAAAGCCTTGGCGACCGCCCACGGCTCCGGCAAAATGCGGCTCGAGAGCCAGCCCAGTTGCGACGCCGCCTGCCAGCCGGCGATCAGCAGCACCGGCAAGATCCACGGCGCGAACGCGCTGCTCTGCGTCCGGCCGCCGGCGCTGCCGCTACTTTTGCGCGCGGGCTTGCTGGTGCTCTTGACCAGGGGTTGGGGTAAGACGGCCGCCATCTCAGGCTGCCTTCTTCGGCACGATATCGCTGGCCATCACCTCGCCGAAAGGCCCGCTCAGGGACTGCTCGCCCACCGCTTTGCCTTTGCCCAGCAACGGGAACACCAGCTCGGCGAACCGGTACGACTCCTCCAGATGCGGATAGCCGGAGAAGATGAAGGTGTCGATCCCCAGGTCGGCGTATTCCTGGATGCGCGCGACCACCGTCTCCGGATCGCCGACCAGCGCGGTGCCGGCGCCGCCACGCACCAGGCCCACGCCAGCCCACAGGTTGGGCGAAACTTCGAGCTTGTCGCGGCGGCCGCCGTGCAAGGCCGCCATGCGCTGCTGTCCCACCGAATCCATTTTTCCGAAAGCAGCCTGCGCCTTGGCGATGATGTCGTCGTCCAGATGGCTGATCAATTCATCGGCGGCGCGCCATGCGGCTTCGTTGGTTTCGCGGACGATCACGTGCAGGCGGATGCCGAATTTCACAGTGCGGCCATGCTTGGCGGCGCGCGCGCGGATGTCGGCGATCTTCTCGGCGACAGCTGCCGGCGGCTCGCCCCACGTCAGGTAGACGTCCATCTGTTCGGCCGCCAGTTCATGCGCCGGCTCGGAGGAGCCGCCGAAGTACAGCGGCGGATAAGGTTTTTGCACCGCCGGGTACAGCGTCTTGGCGCCCTTGACCTTGATATGCTTGCCCTCGAAATCGTAGCCGGCGTCGCCGCCCTCGCCCGCCAGCGACGCGCGCCAGACGCGGATGAATTCATCCGAAATTTCATAGCGCTTGGCGTGGTCGGCGTACAGTCCGTCCGCCTCCAACTCACCCTGGTCGCCGCCGGTGACGACGTTGATCAACAACCGTCCGTTGGACAAGCGGTCGAAGGTGGCGGCCATGCGCACGGCCAGGCCCGGCGTGGTCAGGCCGGGGCGGATGGCGACCAGGAACTTGAGCTTTTGCGTGACGCTGATCAGCGACGAGGCGACCACCCATGCGTCCTCGCAGGAGCGGCCGGTCGGCAGCAGAACGCCGTCGTAGCCCAGCGTGTCGGCGGCGACCGCGCACTGTTTCAGATAGTCGGCATCGACCGGGCGCGCGCCCTTCGAGGTGCCAAGATAGCGGCTGTCGCCATGGGTCGGGATAAACCAAAAGATATTCAATGACATGATGCTCCTTTATTGCGCCGCCAGCTGTTTGGCCGGCAGTTGTGCGTCCTTGACCACGATCGGTTTCGGGATCAATTTAAGATTGGAGAAGGCGTCGGCCAGCTTTTGCTGCTGTTGCAGCACGTCGGCGGTGATCGGCTTGACGCCATAGGCATAGCGGGAGGCGGCCAGCGCCACCACGTCCGTATCGAGCCCGGTTTGCGCGGACAGGATGATGGCGACTTCCTTCGGATTCTTGGCGCCCCACTCGTCGACCTTGGCGATTTCCTCCAGCACGATGCGGACCACTTCCTGGTTCTTCTCCGCATACGGACGCGCGGCCAGATAGAACTGGTGGTTGGCGACCAGGCCTTTGCCATCGGCCAGCACGCGCGCGCCCAACTGCTTCTCGGCGGCGGCCAGGAACGGGTCCCAGATCGCCCAGGCATCGACACTGCCGCGCTCAAAGGCGGCGCGCGCGTCGGCCGGCGGCAGGAAGATGATATCGATTTCCTTGTAGCCGATGCCCGCCTTCTCCAGCGCCTTGACCAGCAGGTAGTGCACGTTGGAGCCCTTGTTCAGCGCGACCTTCTTGCCTTTCAACTCGGCCAGGCTGCGGATCTTCGAGTCCTTGGGCACCACGATCGCCTCGCTGGCCGGCGACGGCGGCTCGTTGCCGACATAGACCAGGTTCGCGCCCGCAGCCTGCGCGAAGATCGGTGGCGCCTCGCCGACGGTGCCGAAATCGACGCTGCCGACATTCAGGCCCTCCAGCAGCTGCGGCCCGGCCGGGAATTCGGTCCACTTGACGGTAATGTTTTTGGTCGCCAGACGCTGCTCCAGGGTGCCGCGCCCTTTCAGCAAGGTCAGGGTGCCGTATTTCTGATAGCCGATGCGGAGCGTCTGCGCCTCCGACTTGGCCTGCGCGGCGGCGATGGTGGGTGCTCCAGCAGCCAGCACGCCGGCGGCGAACAGCAGACCCAATGTGTAGCGGCGTGCTGCGCGTTTTTGTTCGATGCTCATGAATTCTTCCTTGAAGTGACTTAGCTCGCCAGGCGCACTGGTTCCGCCTGGACCACATAGCTGTCGCCGATACGGCCACTGAGGGCATTCAGGCCGGCTGCCAATGCTTCGACGCCGGCCTGCACGCGCCAGGAAATCGCCTGATCGAGCGCCAGGCCGGAGCCTTCGACCCATACCAGCTGCTGTGAGGTGGCGTAGACGCTGGTCAGCACGTGGCGCGCATCCAGCGCGTGCAGCACCGGCCGCAGCGCGTAGTCCAGCGCCAGCATGTGCGACTGGCTGCCGCCCGTGGCCAGCGGCAGCACCAGTTTGCCGGCCAGGCCGTCCTGCGGCAGCAAATCGAGGAAGGCTTTCAGAATGCCGGTGAATGACGCTTTATAGACCGGCGTGGCGATGACCACGGCGTCGGCGGCGGCCACCGCAGCCAGCGCGCGCTTGATCGCCAGGTCCGACGTATCGGCATGCAGCAGCGCCTGCGGCGGCAGATCGCGTACCTGCAGCTTGCTGTGGCGATGGCCGTGCAAGGCCAGCTGTTCGCCGACATGATCCAGCAAACGGCCGGTGCTCGATGTCGCCGCAGGACTGCCGCCTAGAAGAAGAATGCTCATGCTCTGGTCCCCATTGATGTTGTGGCGACCAGAATAAATCCGCACCTTTGAAATCAAAACGAATAGTTTTACGCTTTGATATTCGGATTACGTTCCATGATTTTTCCAACTAAGGTAAATTGAATTTCTTCTACCTCGCCAGGACCTCGCTGGACGCGACGCGTCGACAATTTTCCGCATAAGGAAAGCCGGATTTCTTCGTGTACGGCTTAAGGGCTCGGGTGCAATACTGACGGCACCGATACCTTTAAACGGACATACCATGTCTAAAGCTTTACTCAAACCGGCGGCGCATCCGGCACAGGACGCGGCACCGGACCCGCTGGACGTCGCCACCGATCTGGCCAAACGCCTGGCGGAAACAGCCAACGCCCGCGACCAGGCCGGCGGCCATGCGGCGCAGGAGCGCGAATGGATACGCGAATCCGGCCTGCTCACGCTGTCGATCCCCACCGCTTTCGGCGGCCAGGGCGCGGCCTGGCCGACGGTCTACCAGGTGATACGCATCGTGGCCCGTGCCGATAGCGCGCTGGCGCACGTCCTCGGCTTCCACTATCTACAACTGGCGGGCGTCGATCTATACGGCACGCCCCAGCAGCAGCGCCGCTTCCTCACCCAAACCGTGGAGCAGAATCTGTTCTGGGGTAACGCACTCAATCCGCTGGACCGCCGCACCACGGCCGTGGAAGCCGACTATGGCTTCGTGCTCGATGGCGTGAAGAGCTTTTCGTCCGGCTCCGTGGGCTCCGACTGGCTCACCATCTCGGCCTGGCACGCGGAAACGGAAACCGCCTTGATCGGCGTGCTGCCGACGCGCCAGGAAGGCGTATCCGTTCAAGCCGACTGGGACGCCTTCGGCCAGCGCCAGACCGACAGCGGCAACGTCCACTTCAACCAGGTCGCGCTGCCATCGACGCAAGTCCTCCAGGCGCCGGGCCATACGCCGACGGCGCGGGCGACGTTGCGTTCGCAGATCGCGCAGCTGATCATGGCCAATCTCTATCTGGGCATCGGCGAAGGCGCCTTCGAGGCGGCACGGGCCTACACCTTGAGCGAGGCGCGGCCATGGTTCGCCTCCGGTGCGGCATCGGCCGCCGCCGATCCGCTGATACAACACCGTTTCGGCCAGTTGTGGCTCAAGCTACGGCCCGCCGCAGTGCTGGCCGACCATGCGGCGCAAGAGCTGGACCGGTTGTTCCGGCTCGGGAGCGCGGTCACCGCCCGCCAACGCGGCGAACTGGCCGTCGCAGTGGCCGAGGCCAAGGTGCTGGCCCACACCGCCGGCATCGATGTCAGCAACCAGATGTTCGAATTGACAGGCGCGCGCTCGACCTCGGCCCGCTACGGTTACGACAGGTTCTGGCGCAACGTGCGTGTACACACCTTGCACGACCCGGTCGACTACAAGATCCGCGATCTCGGACGCTACGCGCTCGATGGTACCGTGCCCGAACCTACGGCTTATTCCTGATGACGACTCCCTTGATTAATATTACCCACGCGGACAAAACCTTTGCGCTGCCCGGCGGCGGCGCGTTCCACGCTGTGCGCGACGTCTCGCTATCGATAGCCCAAGGCGATATTTTTGGCTTGATCGGCAAGAGCGGCGCCGGTAAATCCACGCTGCTACGCCTTATCAACCTGCTCGAACGCCCGGACCAAGGCCTGATCCAGGTCGATGGCCGCGAGCTGACGTCGCTGAACAAGCGCGATCTGCGCGACGCCCGCCGCAACATCGGCATGATCTTCCAGCAGTTTAATCTGCTCCAAAACGCCAGCGTGTTCGATAACGTCGCCTTCCCCTTGCGCATCCACGGCGGGCTGACGGCCGAACGCATTACGGAACGCGTCAACCAATGCCTTGAACTGGTCGAATTGGGCGGCAAGTCGGCCAGCTATCCGGCGCAGCTTTCCGGCGGCCAGAAACAGCGCGTCGCCATCGCCCGCGCGCTGGCCAGCGGACCGGCAGTGCTGCTGTGCGACGAGCCGACTTCCGCACTGGACGCCGAAACCACGCGCGCCCTGCTCGCCACGCTGCGCGACATCAACCGGCGGCTTGGCGTCACCATCGTGATCGTCAGCCACGAGCTGTCTGTGATCGGTGAGATCTGCAACCGCGTTGCCGTCATCGAGGACGGCGCCATCGCAGAACAATTCGCGCTGGACGACGCGGCCAGCCTGACGGTCCCGCGCAAAACGGCGCTGGGCCGGGAGCTGGCGCAGCATGGCGCGGCCATCCTGGGCATCGCCGACGCGGCGTCGCGCTCCACCGCAGCCAGCCGGGAGAGCGCCCATGTTTGAGTCGATCAGTTCCCTGAGCGTCTCGGCGGTCAACATCATCGCCATGCTGCCAGAAATGTGGACCGCCCTGGGCCAGACCCTGACGATGCTGGGCATTGGCCTGACGGCGGCGGTGCTGATCGGCGGCCCGCTCGGCATCCTGCTGTTCCTGGTCGCCGACGGCCAATCGCTGCAAAACCGTCCGGCCGCGCTGGTGCTGGGTTGGTTCGTCAATACGGTGCGTTCCTTCCCGTTCATCATCCTGCTGGTGGCGCTGGTGCCGTTCACCCGCATCATCGCGAGCACCTCGATCGGACCGCTGGCGGCGGCCGTGCCGCTGTCGTTCGCCGCGATCCCCTACTTCGCCCGCATGGTGGAGCAAAACCTGCGCGAGGTGCCGCGCGGCGTCGTCGAGGCGGCGCACGCGATGGGCGCGTCGGAACTGCAAATCGTGCTGCGGGTGCTGCTGGTCGAAGCGCGCTCCGGACTCGTTCTGGCATTGACCGTACTGTCGATCAGCTTCCTGTCCTATTCCGCCGTGGCCGGCGTGGTGGGCGGCGGCGGCATCGGCGACCTGGCGATCCGCTACGGCTACTACCGCTTCGAGACCGACATCATGGTCGCCACCGTCGCCATCCTGATCGTCATGGTGCAACTGATCCAGTTCACCGGCAACCGCATCGCCAAACGTATCGATAAACGCTAGAGGAAAACAATATGAAAACCCCGAATCGCCGCCGACTGCTGCTGGCAGCCCTGCTCATCGCCGCCGGCGCCAATACCATCGCCAACGCCAAGGACCCGAGGGAACTGGTCATCGGCACCAGCGCCGGCCCGTACGCGGATCAGGTCAAGCTGGGCATCAAGCCTATCCTGGAAAAACAGGGCTACAAGGTCAAGCTGGTGGAGTTCAACGACTACATCCAGCCCAACTTCGCGCTGGCGGAGGGTTCGCTGGACGCCAACATCTTCCAGCATATTATCTACCTGACCAAGTTCTCGACGGAGCACAAGCTGCAACTGAGCGAATTGGTGAAAGTGCCCACCGCCCCTATCGCCATCTACAGCAAAAAGCACAAGACGCTCAACGATGTGAAGGAAGGCACCACCGTGGCGCTGCCCAACGACCCGACCAACCAGGCGCGCGCGCTGGTGCTGCTCGATCAACTGGGCTGGATCAAGCTGCGCGACAAATACGATCCGGTGCGGGCCTCGGAAAAGGATATCGCCGCCAACATCAAGAAAATCAAGCTGATACCGCTGGAAGCGGCGCAGTTGCCACGCTCGCTGCAGGACACGGACTACTCTTTCGTCAACGGCAATTACGCGCTGGCGTCGGGCCTGAAACTGAAGGATGCGCTGACGACCGAGAAGATCTCGCCCAACTACGCCAATCTGGTGGCGGTGCGCACGGCCGACAAGGACAAGCAGTTCGCCAAGGACATCGCGGCCGCCTACCGCTCGCGCGAGTTCCTGGAGGTGACCAAGAAGCACTTCGCCGATTACGCCAAGACCGACTATCAACTGGCATTGGAAGCCGGCGGCAAGCCCACCGCTGGAAAATAATGGGCAAGCAAATACGCTTTAACGCCTTCCAGATGCATACGGTGAGCCACCAGTCGCCCGGGCTGTGGACGCACCCGCGCGACAACGGCCACCGCTACACCGATCCTGACCACTGGACCGAGCTGGCGCGGTTGCTGGAGGCGGGCCGCTTCGATGCAGTCTTCCTGGCAGATGTACTGGGCGCCTACGATGTGTATCAAGGCAGCGCCGACGCGGCGCTGCGCCACGGCGTGCAAGCACCGCTGAACGACCCGCTGGCGCTGGTGCCGCTGATGGCGCAGGCGACCACGCACCTGGGCTTCGGTGTGACGTGCGCGCTGACGTATGAGCATCCCTACACCTTCGCGCGCCGCATCTCCACGCTCGATCACCTGACGCGCGGCCGTATCGGCTGGAATATCGTGACCGGCTACCTGGATAGCGCGGCGCGCAACCTGGGACTGAACCAGCAACTGGGCCACGACGAGCGCTACGACCTGGCGGACGAGTATATGGATGTCGTCTACAAATTGTGGGAAAAGAGCTGGGAAGACGACGCCGTCGTCAACGACAAGCAGCGCGGCGTGTACGCGGAGCCGTCGCGTGTGCACCCGATCAATCACGTTGGGCGACACTACAAGGTGCCCGGATTCCATCTGTGCGAGCCTTCGCCGCAGCGCACGCCGTTGCTGTACCAGGCCGGCACCTCGCCGCGCGGCACGGCGTTCGCGGCAAAGCACGCGGAGTGCACCTTCGTCAGTGGTCCCAGCAAGCAGGTGGTGAAAAAGTATGCCGACGATCTGCGGGCAGCCGTGCGGGCGATGGGACGCGATGGCGATGAACTGAAGATCTACGCGCAGGCGTTGATCGTCACGGCGCCGACCGAAGCGCAGGCGCGGGCCAGGCACGAGGAGTATCGCCGGCACATCGATATCGAGGCGGCTCTGGCGCTGCTGTCCGGCTGGACCGGCGTGGACTTCGGCCGTTTTGCACTGGACGCGACGATCGAATATATCGACTCGGATGCAGGACGTTCGGCGCTGGCGTCATTCAGCCAGGCCGACCCGGACCGCAAGTGGACGGTGCGCGAAGCGGCGGAGTTCATCGGCCTTGGCGGACGCGGACCGGTGCTGGTTGGCGATCCGGCGCAGGTGGCCGATCAACTGGAGGCATGGCAGGACGAAACGGGAATCGATGGCTTCAATCTGGCGTTCGCGGTGGCCCATGAAAGCATGCGCGACGTGGTGGAGCTGATTGTGCCTGAATTGCAGCGGCGCGGGCGCTACCGCAAGGAATACACGCCCGGTACTCTGCGCGAACAAGTGTTCGGAAAGGGGCCGCGGCTGCCGCAGGAACACGCCGGCCGCCAAGTGCGCATCGATACGGCGCCGCTGAAATCCGCCGCCTAATCGTTGCGCATCTGCGCCTGCGAGACATTGCTGCCCGCCGGGACGCTCTGCGTGAGCCACACATTGCCGCCGATGGTGGAACCGGCGCCGATGGTGATACGGCCCAGAATCGTCGCGCCGGCGTAGATGACGACATCGTCCTCCACCACCGGATGGCGCGGCACGCCTTTGATCAGCATGCCCTTGTCGTCGGCCGGGAAGCGCTTCGCGCCCAAGGTCACGTGCTGGTACAGCCGCACGCGCTGGCCGATGATGGCCGTCTCGCCGATCACCACGCCGGTGCCATGGTCGATGAAGAAGCTGCCGCCAATCTGCGCGCCGGGGTGGATGTCGATCCCGGTCAGCGAATGGCCGATGTCGGAGATCAAACGCGCCAGGAACGGCGAACCGAGACGATGCAGGCTATGCGCCAGACGGTAATACAGGATCGCGATCGTGCCCGGATAGCACAGCATGATCTCCGCCACCGATGTCGCCGCCGGATCGCCGGAAAATGCCGCCTGCACGTCGGAGACCACCAGCGCGCGGATGGCCGGCAGGCCGGCCGCGAACTCGCGCGTGATGGCGTGCGCGCAGCGGGTCAGCTTTTCCTCGTCGACCACCGCCTCCTCGCACGAAAACTGCAAGCCGCGCCGAACCTGCTCGGTGAGGCGGTTCAACGTGGTGTTGAGGGTATCGCCGACAAAATAGTCGATGCTTTCGTCGGTCAGGTTGGGCCGGCCGTAATGGGTGGGGAACAAAACCGCCGACAGGCCGTTGACGATGATCGTCAATGCCTCCCGGGACGGCAGCTCCCTGACCTTGCCGTGATGGCGGATGTTGTGCGTCGCCTCGCGCGAGACGCGCAGCTGCTCGACGACGCTGTCCAAATTCCAGTGCGACGGCTTCACGCCGGTTCCGTCAAAAGTATCGATGGTCATGATGTCTCAAATATAGAAATAAAAACGCGGGCGCAAAACGCGGGCGAAATCACCCACCGTGCAGCTTAGCCGCCGCGCCTTTAAATAAGAACGAAGCTTTTTATCCTTCCATATGCGGTAATCGCATATCGCGTAAAATGCCGGGTCTAACGAACAATACGCCTTTCATGAATATTTTGCTGACATTGCTGCTGGCGGGGCTGACCATGGTCGGACCGCTCGCCATCGACACCTATCTGCCCTCGTTCCCGGCCATCGCCCAGACCTTCGATGCCAGTCCTCTGATCATCCAGCAGACCTTGAGCATGTTCCTGTTCTGCTTCGCCTTCATGATGCTGTTTTACGGGACCCTGTCGGACTCCTTCGGCCGCCGTCCGGTGATCCTGGTTTCGCTGGTGCTGTATATCGCAGCATCGATCGGCGCGGCGATGGCGCCGTCGATCGGCGTCCTGCTGGCCTGCCGCGTGGTGCAGGGCCTGGCCGCAGGCGCCGGCTCGGTGGTGGGCCGCGCCATCGTCATGGATCGGTTCTCCGGCGCCGAGGCGCAGAAGATCCTGGCCCATATCATGATGGTGTTCGGTCTGGCGCCGGCCATCGCGCCGGTGCTCGGCGGATGGTTGCAGGTCGGTTTCGGCTGGCGCTCGGTGTTCTGGTTCCTGGCCGCCTTCGGCCTTCTGATGTTCATCTCCGTGCAGCGCGCGCTGCCGGAAAGCCTGGCCGTCAAGGACCGCCATCCCTTCCACCTCGGACCGATCGCCAAAAACTACTGGAAGGTGCTGTGCCACCATCACTTCCTGTTGCTGTCGATCGCGGTCGGCATGTGCTTCGCCGGCGTGGCGCTGTATATCGGCTCGGCCGCCTACTTTGTCATGAACATTCTGCATCTGCCGGAGACGGCGTTCGCGTGGATGTTCGTGCCGCTGATCGGCGGCATGGTGGTGGGCTCGGCGCTGTCGGGCAAATTCGCGCATAAATTCGCGCGCAAGACGCAGGCGTGGATGGGCTTTGCCGTCATGATCGCGGCGGGCGTGATCAACGTCGCCTACAACTACAATTATGTGGCGGCGGTGCCCTGGGCTGTGATGCCGCTGTTTATCTACTCGTTCGGACTGGCGCTGGCCATGACGCCGTTGTCGATGATCGCGCTGGACTACTTCCCGAACAACAGCGGGCTGGCCTCGTCGATGCAGTCGTTCATCCAGATGCTGCTGTTCGCGCTGGTGTCCGGGTTGGTCGCGCCGCTGCTGTTCGACAGCGCGTTGAAGCTGGCGTGGGGCGTGCTTGCCAGCCTTGTCTTGAGCGTGATCGCATGGATTTTGGCCCAGACCGGCAAGCCGGTGACGCATTAGAACCGCATTAAAACCGCATTAGAACCGCATTAAAACCCGATCAGGGCCATGGCGCGGGATTCAAATTTTCGTACTGGGCGCCGCCCTGTTCCGGTTCGCGGTCCGCCGGCAAGCCAGCCGGCGCCTGGGCCGGATTGCGCAAGCCCAGTATCTCCTTGCGCGACTCCACAAAATCGGCGCTGGACAGCGGATTGTCCTTGTCCGGCCAGTTCTCTTCCGCCCACTTCTGTAATTCTTCAAACCGCTGCCAAAGCTCGTTGACGAACTGGCGTCGCGTGTCTTCGTTAACCATGATTTCTCCTTGATTTTAACTAAGTGTAAGTTCCCTGCAAGCTAGCGTCAGTACGCCCACGCACGAATATACATCCGCGGTTAGAATAGCGCCTTAAACTGTCTTAAGTACTCATCAATGCGACTGACCTCTTTTACCGACTATTCGCTGCGAACGCTGCTCTTCCTCAGCGCGAACCGGGATCGCCTGGTCACCATCCAGGATATCGCCGACCTGCACGTGATCTCGAAAAACCACTTGATGAAAGTGGTCTACCAGCTGGGCCAATCGGGGCTGGTGGAGACGGTGCGGGGCCGCAATGGGGGCCTGCGGCTTGGCAAGGAGCCGAAGGACATCAACATCGGCGCGCTGGTGCGGGCCACGGAGACGGATTTTTTCATGGCCGAGTGCTTCGATCGCGCCAACGATACCTGCCCGCTGACGCCGGACTGCCGCCTCAAACACACGCTCAACGACGCCACCAAGGCCTTCCTCGACGTGTTGGACCGACAGACCCTCGCCGACATGCTGCCGGCCGATCCGGCCAGCTCCAACATCAAACCGGTGCGCATCATGCGCGGCGCCGCCGACCAGGATTAACGCCGGCGCGGCGCAATCAGGCCGCGTACTGCGTCAACTGCGGCAGGGACGCCATCAGGTCGGAAAACCGCTGCCCCTGTATCATCACGTGATCGCGCAGCAGCCGCGCCGCCAAGTCGCCGTCGCCCGATACGATCGCCTGCACCACCCCGTCATGCTCGCGGTAGGAATTCGACAGCCGGTCGCGCACGCGCAGCTGCAGGCGGCGATACGGCCGCAGGCGCCGATAGAGATTGCGCGTCTGCTCGATCAAAAACTGGTTATGGCTGCCGGCGTAGATCGCCTCGTGGAACACTTCGTTCTTGTAGTAGTAATCGTCTGGCTCGTGCGCCTGCATGGCCGCATGACAGGCCTCGTGCGCCGCCAGCAAAGCCTTCTGCTCCTCCGCCGTCATGCGCCGCGCCGCCAGCCGTCCGCAGGTCGCCTCCAGTTCCGACATCACCTCGAACATCTCCACCAGCTGCTGCGGCCCCAATTCGGCCACGATGGCGCCGCGCCGTGGGCGGATCACCACCAGTCCCATTGAAGACAGCTGTATCAGCGTTTCGCGGATCGGCGTGCGCGAGACGCCGAAGCGCGTCGCCAGTTCCGTTTCGTCCAGATGCTGGCCGGGCTTGAACACCCCGACCGCGATCATTTCTTCTATTTGTTCGCGCAGGGTTGCGGAGTGGGTAGTCATGGTTTGCGATGCCTTCCGTAATACAGGCTTCATTATAAGTGCCAAATTGACCTTGACAATGTATCCAAGGTGGACGATCTTGTATACACAAAAAAGAATATTGCATAAGCTATGCAATAAATATAATATTTCTAAACATCAATTTCTTGGAGGAATGTATGACCACTTTTACCCGCAGGTCCGTACTCGCCGCACTGGCCACCAGCCCGTTACTGTTCCAACCCGCCTGGGCGCAGACCAAGACCCTCAAAATCTCCCACCAGTTCCCCGGCGGGACGATCAACGAAGGCGACTTCCGCGACCGCATGACCCGCATGTTCGCGGCCGAAGTGGAAAAACGCTCCAAGGGCGGCCTGAAATTCGAGATCTATCCGGGTTCCTCGCTGATGAAGACCAACGCCCAGTTCTCGGCCATGCGCAAGGGCGCGCTCGATCTGTCGCTGGTGCCGCTGTCGTACGCGGGCGGCGAAGTCCCGGAGGTGAACATCGGGCTGATGCCAGGGCTGGTGACGTCGTACGAACAAGCGTACGGCTGGAAGAACGCTGAAGTGGGCAAGGAACTGAGTCGCATCCTCTACGACAAGGGCATCGTGCTGGTAAGCTGGATCTGGCAGGCCGGCGGCGTCGCCTCGCGCACCAAGCCGGTGGTCGATCCGGACGACGCCAAGGGCATGAAGATCCGTGGCGGCTCGCGCGAGATGGACCTGATCCTCAAGGCCGCCGGCGCCGCCGTGGTGTCGCTGCCGTCCAACGAAATCTACGCCGCCATGCAGACCGGCGCCATGGAAGCGGCGCTGACCTCCTCCACCTCGCTGATCTCCTTCCGCCTCGAGGAAGTGTCGAAGGCGCTGACCACGGGCCGCAACGGCGCCTACTGGTTCATGTTCGAGCCGCTGATGATGTCGCGCGCGATCTTCGACAAGCTGCCGAAGGACCAGCAGCAGTTGATCCTGACCGTCGGCGCCGAGCTGGAAGCGTTCGCCCTGAAATCGGCCAAGGCCGACGATGTGCAGGTGGCCGCCGTGTACCAGAAGGTCGGCGCCAAGGTGGTCGACCTGAATCCGGCCGTGGTGAAAAAATGGCAGGCCATCGCCCGCACCACCGCCTGGAAGGACTACGGCGAGAAAAACGATAACTGCGCCAAACTGCTGAAACTGGCAGAGCAAACGCTATGAGCCACGGCGTCGAGATAGAGCCGGGGCGCGGCCCCGCGCCACCCGACAACGCCGTCGTGGCGGCGGCAACCGCGCTGCTCGACCGTCTGAACCGCGCGTTGCTGCTCGTGTCGATGATCGCGCTGGTGCTCACCGCGATCGTGCTGACCTATTCGGTGGTGTCGCGTTACTTCTTCAACGCGCCCACCGACTGGCAGGACGAGGCGTCGGTGTTCATGCTGGTCGGCGTGACGTTCTTCTGCACGGCCTTCGTGCAATCGCATCGCGGCCATATCGGCATCGAGGCGGTGGCCTCGCTGCTGCCGCGCGGCGTCAACGCGGCGCGCCTGCTGTTCGTCGACATCATGTCGGCGCTGTTCTGCGCTTTCTTCGCATGGAAATCGTGGGCGCTGTTCCACGAAGCCTGGGTCGATGGCCAGACCACGTCGTCGACCTTCGCGCCGCCGCTGTGGATACCGTACTCGATGATGGCGGCCGGCATGACGCTGCTG
Source organism: Duganella sp. AC237 (assembly GCF_979254035.1). Taxonomy (NCBI): domain Bacteria; kingdom Pseudomonadati; phylum Pseudomonadota; class Betaproteobacteria; order Burkholderiales; family Oxalobacteraceae; genus Duganella; species Duganella sp. AC237. The sequence continues at coordinate 4,374,168 of NZ_CEEDEW010000003.1, forward strand.
ACACTCCAGATCGTGCTGCAAACGCTGGCGAGAATGACCAACAAATCCAAACCAACGCTGGAGCGTGTGGCATGAGCGAACTGACTCTGGGCGCGCTGTATGGCGCCGTCACCCTGGTGGTGATGTTCTCCGGGATGCCGATCGCCTTTGCGCTTGGCGTGGTGGCGACGGGCTTCATGTACTTCTTCATGCCGTCCTCCTCGCTCGACACGATCACGCAGAACGTCTACGAGGAGATGGCGTCGATCACCTTGCTGTCGATCCCCCTGTTCATCCTGAAGGGCGCGGCCATCGGCAAGTCACCTGCCGGCAAGGACCTGTACTCCGCCATCCACACCTGGATGCACAAGGTTCCCGGCGGCCTGGGTATCGCCAACGTCTTTGCCTGCGCGCTGTTCGCCGCCATGGCCGGCTCCTCGCCCGCCACCTGCTCGGCCATCGGCTCGGCGGGGATTCCGGAAATGCGCAAGCGCGGCTACTCGCCCGGTTTCGCGGCCGGCATCATCGCCGCCGGCGGCACGCTGGGCATCCTGCTGCCGCCGTCGATCACGATGATCCTGTACGCGGTCGCCGCCGAGCAGTCGCTGGGCCGCCTGTTCCTGGCCGGTATCGGCCCCGGCGTCCTGCTGGTCGCGCTGTTCGCCGGCTACGCCGTCTACCGCGCGCAGAAGGAATACAAAATGGCGCTGGCCATCTACCAGAACGGCGGCGAAAAGTCGCCGTACCTGGAGGACGAGCATTTCACCTTCAAGCAAAAAGTGGAAATGCTGCCGCGCGTGCTGCCGTTCATCGTACTGCTGATCGGCGTCATGGTCGCGCTTTACGGCGGCTTCGCCACCCCGTCGGAGACGGCGGGCCTGGGCGCGCTGCTGGCGATGGTGCTGCTGGCCGTGATCTACGGCGTATGGAAGCCGAAGGACCTGTCGCCCATCCTCAGTTCATCGATCAAGGAATCGACGATGCTGTTGCTGATCATCGGGATGTCGCTGCTGTATTCCTACGTGATGAGCTATCTGCACATCAGCCAGTCGGCCGCCAACTGGGTGGTCAGCCTGCACCTGTCGAAATGGCTGCTGTTGACGGTGATTTTGCTGATGGTGGTCGTCTTCGGCTTCTTCCTGCCGCCGGTTTCGATTATCCTGATGACCGCGCCGATCATTTTGCCGCCGTTGAAAGATGCCGGTTTCGACCTGATCTGGTTTGGCGTGGTGATGACCGTGGTGATGGAAATGGGCTTGATCCATCCGCCGGTGGGGCTCAATATATTCGTTATCAAGAACATCGCGCCAGACATACCGCTCAAGGATGTGATCTGGGGCGTGTTCCCCTTCCTGGTGCTGATGTTCGTGGCGGTGATTTTGTTATGCCTGTTCCCGTCCATCGCCACAGGCCTGCCTGACATGATTATGGGAGCAAAGTAAATGACAGTCGCCGCATGGAACACCTTGCAGCTTAACCGCGCCGCACGACTCAAGCGCGCCGGCACGGAGTTGGGCACCGACCTGACGGGCAAAAGCCTGCCGGCCGCGCGCATCGCCGATCTGCTGCACGCGGTGATCGAATGCGGCGACCGCGTTTGCCTTGAAGGGAATAACCAGAAACAGGCCGACTTCCTCGGCCACGCGCTCGCGCATCTGAATCCGGAACGTGTCAACGACCTGCACATGCTGCAGTCGGTGCTGGCGCTGCCGGAGCATCTGGATGTGTTCGAGCGCGGCGTCGCCTCCAAGCTGGACTTTTCGTTCTCCGGCCCGCAGGCGGCGCGCGTGGCGCGACTGGCGTCGGCCGGTAAGCTGAATATCGGCGCGATCCACACTTATCTGGAGCTGTTCAGCCGTTACTTCATCGACCTGCCGCCGCGCGTCTGCCTGATCGCGGCGGAGGCGGCCGACCGCCACGGCAACCTGTACACCGGCCCGAACACCGAGGATACGCCGGCCATCGTCGAGGCGACCGCCTTCAAGCAGGGCATCGTCATCGTCCAGGTCAACCGCATCGTCGACAGCGTGCCGCGCGTCGACGTGCCGGGCGACTGGGTCGATTTCGTCGTGCAGTCGCCGCGTCCCTACTATATCGAACCGCTGTTCACGCGCGATCCGGCGCAGATCTCCGAGATCCAGGTGCTGATGGCGATGATGGCCATCAAAGGCATTTACGCCGAATACGGCGTGCAGCGCCTGAACCACGGCATCGGCTTCGACACCGCCGCCATCGAACTGCTGCTGCCGACGTACGCCGAGTCGCTTGGCCTGCGCGGCAAGATCGGCAAGCACTGGGCGCTGAATCCGCACCCGGCGCTGATTCCGGCGATCGAGGCGGGCTTCGTGCAATCGGTGCATTCCTTCGGTTCGGAGCTGGGCATGGAGGACTACATCCACGCCCGGCCGGACGTCTTCGCCATCGGCCCCGACGGCACCATGCGCAGCAACCGCGCCATGTGCCAGGCCGCCGGCCACTACGCCTGCGACATGTTCATCGGCTCCACCCTGCAGATCGATTTGCAGGGCAATTCGTCGACGGCGACGGCGGGCCGCATCTCCGGCTTCGGCGGCGCCTCCAACATGGGCGCGGACGCGCGCGGACGCCGTCACGCCAGTCCGGCGTGGCTGAAGGCGGGCCAGCAGGCCCGCGAAGGCCGTAACACCATCCCGCGCGGCCAGAAACTGGTGGTGCAGATGGTCGAAACCTTCCGCGAACATATGCAGCCGGCCTTTGTCGAAAAGCTCGACGCCTGGGAATTGATGGAACAGGCCAAAATGGCGATTCCACCGGTGATGATCTACGGCGACGACGTCACCCACATCCTGACCGAGGAAGGCATCGCCAACCTGCTGCTGTGCCGCACCGACGAGGAACGCGAGCAGGCGATACGCGGCGTGGCGGGCTACACGCCGGTCGGACTGGGGCGCGACGCGAAGATGGTGGAAAACCTGCGCGATCGTGGCATCATCCAGCGTGCGGAGGACCTTGGCGTCGACAAGCGCCTGGCCACGCGCGACCTGCTGGCCGCGCGCAATATGAAAGACCTGGTGCGCGCATCGGGTGGCTTGTATCAGCCGCCCAAGCGTTTCCGCAACTGGTAAAGGAATAATTATGGAAACCCTGAACTACCGATTCGAGCAAGGAACCCGCCGCCTCAAGACCGATCCGCAAGTGGTCGGGGTGGTCGGTTCCGGCAATCTGGAAGTGCTGATCGAGCCGGCGGCGCTCGATGGCGCCTGCACCATCGAAATCACCACGGCGGCGGTGGGCTTCGGCCCGATCTGGCAAGCCGTGATGAACGACTTCCACGCGCGCTGGCTGCTGGCCGACACGCGCATCTCGATCAACGACATGGGTGCGACGCCGGCCGTCGTCAGCCTGCGGCTCGACCAGGCCGTGCAGACCATGCTGGGAGAAGGATCATGAACGCCGTCGTGACCTCAAACATGAATCCAATCCGCGCCGTCAGTTATCAGGAGGCGACCGCGCGGGAGCGCCTGCAGTCGCTGTTCGATCCAGGCAGTTTCGAGGAATTCCTGCCGCCGTCCAAACGCGTCATCAGCCCGCACCTGGGTCAACTCAACGCGCCGGTGGCGTTCGACGACGGCGTCGCCGTCGGCCGCGCGCTGCTGGGCGGGGTGCCGGTCTACACCGCCGCGCAGGAAGGTGGTTTCATGGGCGGCGCCGTGGGCGAGGTCCACGGCGCAAAGCTGGTCGGCCTGCTGCGCCGCGCCGTCGCCGACAAGGTCGCGGCGGTGGTGCTGCTGGTGGAGTCGGGCGGCGTACGGCTGCACGAGGCCAACGCCGGCTTGATCGCGGTGTCGGAAGTGATGCGCGCCCTGCTCGACGCGCGCGCAGCCGGCGTGCCGGTGATCGTGCTGGTGGGCGGCTCCAACGGCGCCTTCGGCGGCATGGGCATCGTCTCGCGCTGCGCCAACGTGGTGGTGATGTCGGAGGAAGGCCGGCTGGCGATGTCCGGTCCGGAAGTGATCGAAACCGCCAACGGCGTCGAGGAATTTGATTCGCGCGACCGCGCGCTGGTCTGGCGCAGCACCGGCGGCAAGCACCGCTACCTGATGGGCGATTGCCAGCGCATCGTCGTCGACGACATCGCTGCCTTCCGCGCGGCCGCGCAGGAGGCGGTGGCGCAATATGCCAGCGAGCCGGCCGAGTTGTCGCTGGAGGCGCTGGAGGCCGAGCAGGAAATGCTCGGCGACCGCATCGCCCGCTTCGGCGCCCTGCCCGATCCGGTCGACATCTGGAGCGCGATGCAGATACCCGACGCGGCCAACGTGCCGATGCTGGAAGTGGAGAGTTTTATCGCGGTGGCGACAGCGCGCCGCATGGGAGCCTGACATGGATTGGAAAAAACTGGCGGATGCGCTGTTCCCGCAAGGTCACTCGATCATCGAAAAGGACGATTTCCTGTCCGGCAGCGGACAGGTGGATGGTCACACGGTGGCGGTGATCGGCACCACCGGCCACACGCCCATCGGCGTGGAGATCGCGCTGGCGCAGGCGCGCGGAATACTGCACACGGTGCGCGAATTCCCCGGCAAACCGATACTGATGCTGATCGATACGCAAGGCCAGCGTTTGCGTCATCGCGACGAGATGTTGGGCATCAACAGCTATATGGCCCACCTTGGGAAATGCGTGGACCTGGCGCGGCGCAAGGGCCACAAGATCATCGGCCTGGTGTACGACCAGGCCTTGTCGGGTGGCTTCATCACCAGCGGTCTGATGGCCGACGCCTGCTACGCGCTGCCCGACGCCACCATCCGCGTCATGGGGTTGCCGGCGATGGCCCGTATCACCAAGGTGCCCGAGGAACGTTTGACGGAACTCGCGCAAAGTAACCCCGTGTTCGCGCCCGGCCCGGAGAATTATCTGCGCATGGGCGGCCTGCAGGCGATCTGGGAGGGCGACCTGGCGGCGCAACTGAAAGCGGCGCTGGCCGAACCCACCACCGGCGACCGGCGCAGCGCACTGGGCCTCGAACGCGACGGACGGCGCCTGGCGCAGCCGGTGATCGAAGCGGTCATGACGGACGGCGATGTACTCACCGCCTGAAAAAGCTGGCAAAACCGCTGGCAAGACCGGGGCCGCGACAACCGTCCCGGTGCTGGAACGGCACATGCTCGTCTGGCTCGACGACGCCGGCTGGATAGCCGCGCAGCGCACCGAGGAGCCGCAACACAAGGCCGCCTTCAGGCTGTGGCAAATCCAGTCATGGCCGGTGGTCGTGCGGCGCGCCGATGCGGATGCGGCGCCGGATGAAATCTGCCTGGGCCTGCCGTTGCCGCCGGATGAAGACAGCGGACATAAGGTGCGCATCTCGCTGCGGGCGCACGCGGCCCATATCAAAAAGTCAGCGCCCGCGATGGCGCTGGCATCCGTATTGCGCTCGTCGCCCAGCACTTGGCGCGCGCAACTGGCGGCGCTCCAGCGCGACGCGGCGGGCATGCATCTGCGGGCCTACGGTTCGCTGGCGATGGAGGCGATCACCGAACTACCGTATGTGTCGGAGACTTCGGATGTCGACATCCTGTTTCACCCGACAAGCCGGCGGCAGCTGGAGGACGGCATGGCCATGCTGTCCCGTCATGCCGCGCTGCTGCCGCTCGACGGCGAGATCGTCTTCCCCGGCGGTGCGGCCGTATCGTGGAAAGAGTGGCGAATGGCGATCGCCAATCCGGCCAAGGTGATCGTCAAGGAGCTGGGCGTGGTGCGACTGGCGGATACGGCGTCGCTGCTGGCGCTATTGGAGCCGTAACGATGCGCACCACCAGCCTTGCCCGTGCCCCTGCTCCGCGCGCGATTATTCCGCACGACGCGCCACGGCAGCTAAGCGCCGCGGCGCAACGACGCTTCGCCCGTGAGATCGCGCGGCTTGCCGTCGGCAGCCTGTACACGGAACTATGCCTGTATCCGAAGCCCGGACTGGTGTCGCGGGTCGATTCGGGCAGCCATAGCGACATGAACGCGGCCACTTTCATGCGCAGCCTGTTCTCGCTGCGCCACTATTTCAGGAATATCTGCCTGGCGGGCCTGGAAGACGCGCCCTTCGCTCGATTGAAGCAACTGGGCATCGCGGCGGAAAAGGCCATGCTGAAGGCGACGAAAGGCATCAACACCCATCGGGGCGCCATCTTCAGCCTTGGCCTGCTGTGCGCGGCGGCGGGCCGCGCCCGCACCCAGGGCACGCCGATGACACCGGCCGCGCTGCGCGCCACCATGCTGATACGCTGGGGCGAGGACCTGGCGATGCACGCCAGCGCGCCGTCCACGCCGGCAGCGCCGGCCAGCAACGGCCTGCGCGTGGCGGCGCAATACGCGGCGAGCGGCGCGCGGGAGGAAGGAGCGCTTGGCCTGCCATCGGTGTTCGAGATCGGCGTGCCGGCGCTGCAAGCCTCGCGCGCACGCGGCTCCACCATGACGATGGCCCGCATCGACGCGCTGTTCGCGTTGATGGCGCACATCAGCGACAGCAACGTGTATCACCGCGCCGGCCCGAACGGCGCGCTAACGGTGCGGACGCACGCGCAGCGTTTCCTCGATGCCGGCGGCACCGCGAACCCCAACTGGCTTGGGCAGGCGCTGGCCAGCCATCAAGTGTTTGTCCAGCGGCGACTATCGCCGGGCGGCGCCGCCGACCTGCTGGCGGCAAGCTGTCTTGTGCAGTCCATCGCCGCGCTGGACGCGGACGGACCGTGACGATGTCATACGGCGCCCAATCACGGCTGCTGCTGCTCTGCCCTGGCCAAGGCGGGCAGCATGCGCACATGTTCGACCTGGCGCGCACCAGCGCCAGCGCGGCCGCCCTGCTCGACGGCCTGTCCGCCATGATGCCGCAGGCTTTCGATGGCGGCGATATTTACGCGAACGGCAACGCCCAGCCGCTGATCGTGGCCGCCACCTTGGGCATGTGGGAATCGATCCGGGAGTTTGCGCCGCGGCCGGCGCTGGTCGCCGGGTACAGCATCGGCGAATTGTCGGCTTATGGCGTGGCTGGCGCCTTCACCGCCGCGACGGCGACCGAACTGGCCGCGCGGCGCGCGCAACTGATGGACGCGTGCCTGGCGACGCATCCGGGCCAGGCGTTGCTGGCATTATCTGGTCTGAGCCTGAAGCGGCTCGGGGAACTGGCGACATCGCACGCATTCCAAGTCAGCATAGAAACCGGCGACGACGCCTGTATCGCAGGCGGCCTGGCACAAACGGCGCAGGCGCTGGAAGCGGCCGTCATCGCGGCGGGAGGGCGATGCACGCGTCTGCCGGTCGAGGTGGCATCGCACACGCCATTCATGCGCGACGCCGTGCGACCGTTCGCGGACATGCTGCGCCAAACCGAATTTAGCCCGATGACCGCACCAGTGCTGGCCGGGATCAGTGCAACGGCTGTCGATAGCAAAGCCCAAGCGGTCGACCTGCTGTCGCGCCAGATGGCGGAAAAAATCCGCTGGCTGGCCTGCATGGATGCCTGCGCGGAAGCCGGCATCACCTACGCGCTGGAATTGGGTCCCGGATCGGCGCTGACCAAAATGATGCAGGCCAGGCACCCGCACATCAACACACGTTCGATCGCCGACTTCCGCACGCTCGACGGCATCAGGAAATGGCTGGAGCGCGCGGCCGAATAATCATCCACGATTATTCTGCGTGGCCCACGCGACGATGTTGGTCGCATCCATCGCCCCCGGCTGGCGCGCGATTTCCCGCCCGCCCTTGAACAAGGCCAATGTAGGAATGCTGCGGATGGCGTAGCGCGCCGACAAATCCTGCGCCTCTTCGGTGTTCACCTTGACGACGCGGAACTGCGGCTCCAGCCGCTGGGTCGCCTGTGCGTAAAACGGCGCCATCGTGCGACACGGACCGCACCACGGCGCCCAGAAATCCACCAGGACCGGAATATCGCTGCGTTCGATATGTTTGAGGAAGCGCGCGCTCGACAGATCGACCGGCTGGCCGGTGAACAGCGCGCGCTGACATTTGCCGCACACCGGCTCGGCCGACAGCCTGGCGGCCGGCACGCGGTTGACCGCGTCGCAATGGGGGCAAACGATGTGCAGCGATTCCGGCTGCGCGGTGGTGGACGTCGTCATACTTTATCTCCAGACAGCATAAGCCGGCCATGATAAAGCATGGGCGAAAAAAATGCCGCGCGCGGCGATTCTCGATCCCGCACACGGCAAATCTTATTTTATTTTACTGCAACCGTTATCAAGTTTCCTTGCGGGCTCCGGCTTGCTTGCTGCCCTGGGCGGCCGCCTGGGCCGCCGTTTGTGCCTGGGACGCTTGACCGCCTTGCATGCTGCCTGCCTGGCTGTCGGCGCCGTTCTGGCCGGCGCTCTGCAGCGACTGGCTACCGTGCATTTCGGTACCACGCGACTGGCGCGAACCGTCGTACTGGCTCATGAACGGATCGGTGAACTTGCTGACCGCGTCCTGCTGACTGCGCAGGTTTTTTTCCGTCTCTTCCGACGTCACACGCGCCACCTCGTCGGCCAGGGCGCGGGCGGTGCGGCTGGTTTCCTGCACATGCTCTTCGGCCACTTTGGACAGGTCAACCTGGGTGTCGGCGGCGATACGCGACAGGTGCTGCTGGTAGGCGCGCAGCTTTTCCGCAGTGGGCTGGGCGTGTGCCGCCGCAGCTGCCATCGCTTCGGTCGGACGATTGGCGGTGATGAACTTCTGGCCGCTCATCGTGCTTTCTTCCAGCATGGTTTGGGCCAACTGGATATTGAGGTCGCTGTATTGCTGAACAGTACGGAACAAGGATTTCGACATGTCGTCGAAGAACGACAATTGCGCTTCCAGATGGGTTCTGGCGGCTGGGGTGACTGACTGGGAAAATGGATACATAAATATGCCTCGAAAAGAAAGTAAAAGGTGCCTTGAAATCTAGCGATGGTGTCGATCCGGTTTTCGACGACGCGTCTGCAGCGCGAGAGACAAGGCTACGTCAGCCCAACCCGCGCTATATGATCTAGATCAAAGGTGCACCGAACCGCCCTTCCGATAGAATGCCCGCCCGTTTTGCTCTCCGTCAGCAAACATGCCGCTAGCCAATGACATGCCGCAGCATCCGGGGAATAAAAAAAGGCCGGCCCAGCATCAGCTGAACCGGCCCCGTCGGCCGCTGGTAAGCGACGGCTCTTACTTGAACAGTACCGAAGCCTTCTGCACCGTGATGGAGATACCGATGGCCATCGGGATGCCGACGGCCAGCCAGCCGAAAGCGACCGCGATCGGGCTGGTGGTGCCGCCCGCCGCAGCGGCCGCGCCGGTCGATGCGGCCGCGTCGCGCTCGTGCGCCAGCTTCTTCTCGGCCGCCAGTTCGGCGTCGGTCATGAAGTGCTTGTCGGCGATCGGGCGCACCAGCAGGTTGCACACCAGGCCGACCAGCAGCAGGCCGGCCAGCACGTACATCGTGAAGTCGTAGGCCTGGGCCTTCGGCACGCCGTTGGCGATCTGGTACTCGCGCACGTAGTTGACCAGGATCGGGCCGAACACGCCGGCAGCTGCCCATGCGGTCAGCAGGCGGCCGTGGATGGCGCCCACCATCTGCGTGCCGAACAAGTCGGCCAGGTAGGCCGGCACGGTGGCGAAGCCGCCGCCGTACATCGACAGGATGATGCAGAAGAAGCCGACGAACAGGCCCAGATGGCCGCCGTGCGCCATCGAAGGAATCGACGCGTACAGCGCGAAACCCAGCACGAAGAAGATACCGTAGATGACTTTACGGCCCAGGAAGTCGGAGCACGACGCCCACACGAAGCGGCCGCCGATATTAAACAGCGACAGCAAGCCGGTGAAGCCGGCGGCGATGGCGGCGATCTGGCCCTTCTGCGCCAGGGTCAACTCGTTGAACGCGGTGGTCACGCCAAGCAGCTGGCCGCCGAAGATCTCCTGCAGCAGCGGCGAGGCCATGCCCAGGATGCCGATACCGGCCGTCACGTTCAGGCACAGGACCAGCCACACCAGCCAGAATTGCGGAATGCCCCACACCTTGCTGGCGTGGACGTGGCGGGTGGTGATCATGGCGTTGGCGTTGGTCGCCGGCGGCGTCCAGCCGGCCGGTTTCCAGCCGGTGGCCGGCACGCGGTACGACAGCGCGCCCGCCATCATGAAGACGAAGTAGATCGCCGCCATGGCCAGGAAGGTTTGCCAGACGCCGACGCCGCCGGCGGTGGCGAAGTGCTTCATCAGCATGTCGGCCAGCGGTGCGCCGATCATCGCGCCGCCGCCGAAGCCCATGATGGCCATGCCGGTCGCCATGCCGCGACGGTCCGGGAACCATTTGATCAGGGTGGACACCGGCGAGATGTAGCCGAGACCCAGGCCGATGCCGCCGATGACGCCGGAGCCGATCCACATCAGCCAGATCTGGTGGTGGTAGACGCCCAGCGCCGAAATCACCAAACCACCGCACCAGCACAGCGCCGACACCACGCCCGCTTTACGCGGACCGGCGTGTTCCAGCCAGCCGCCGAACAGCCACGCGGACAGGCCGAGGAAGACGAAGAACATCGTGTACATCCAGCCCAGCATCGAGATCTGCCAGTCGCAGGTCGACGACAGGATGCGGGCCATCAAATCCATGTCGGCCGCGCAGGCCAGCGGTTCGGTGACGCCGACCGCGCGCGACAGCGGCAGCCAGAACACCGAGAAACCGTAGGCCATGCCGATGCAAAGGTGGATCGCCAACGCCGCCGGCGGAACCAGCCAGCGGTTGAAGCCGAACCCCGCTATCGTGCGGTCCTTCTCCAGAAAATCAAAAAACGCCATGATTACTACTCCCCTGATTATTTCTCAAAAACAACTAAGGCGCGCAGAGTAGCATAGAAACCGCGATTTTTGAACCAATACATTGTCTAACGATCTAGTTAACATACATATGGGCAATATTTGAGCTACACTGGACCTGATTTCCATAGAGTAATTAACAGGCAGGCAACTATCATGGCGATATCAACGATCCACACGGCGGCCTCGGGGCTGCAGGCCAGCGCCGGCGCGCTGGCCAACAGCGCGCATTCGGTCGCCAACATGGGCACCGCCGGATTCCAGCCGGCGCGCGCCTCGTTCCAGGAAAGCTCGCCGGCCGGCGGCGGCGTCACGCTGTCGGTCGAGGGGCGGCAAATGCAGTCGTCGGAGGCCAGCGGCACCGACTACGCCGCCGAGGCCACCAACTCGCTGGTCTACAAGGCGCAATTCGACCTGTCGGCCAAAGTGATACAGGCCGCCGACCAAAACCTCGGCACGCTGATCGACATCAAAGCTTGACAGGGTCTGGCCGAATCGGCACATTGGGGACTTCCGAGAGGGAGACCATGACAAGAGAGCAGAAAACCCCGGCGCGGGCCGGATGAAAGATAGCGCCGCTATCGACGTCGAGCAGGTGCTGACATCGCTGCCGGACCGCATCAGCGGCATTCCGCGCCGCTGGTCCGCGCGCGCGCCCGACGCGCCGGCGCTGCACGACGGCCGGCGCCACTGGAGCTACGCGCAACTGGCGGCGGCGGTCGATCAAACTTCCGCGCTGCTGCGCCGCCTCGATGTGCGCGCCGGCGACCGCCTGATGGTGGTCGGCGAGAATTGCGTCGCACAAGTGGTGCTGACCTTCGCCGCCGCCGACATTGGCGCCTGGATCGTCCACGTCAACGGCCGCCTCTCCGCGCGCGAGGTCGACCAGATCCTCGACCACAGCGGCGCGCGGCGCGTGATCTACACCTCCATGCCAGCCTCCCCTGAAACCACGGCCCACGGCCGGCGCCACGGCGCCGAGCCGGCGCAGCCGCCCTTCGACGACGTCGCATGGATGATCGGGGCGCTGAACGCCGAATGCGCGCAGGAGGCGCCGCATGCCCCGCCCGAAAGCCAGGTGGCGGCGCTGATCTACACCACCGGCACCACCGGCAATCCCAAAGGCGTGATGCTCACGCACCGCAACCTCTTGTTCATCGCCGCCATTTCGAGTACGCTGCGCGGCCTGACGCCGGACGACCGCGCCTACGGAGTGCTGCCGATCACGCACGTCTACGGACTGGCCTCGGTCATGCTGGGCACCCTGTACGCGGGCGCCTGCCTGTATCTGTGCCCGCGCTTCACGCCCGACGCGCTGATCGCGGCGATCCGCGACGACCGCCTGACCATCCTGCAGGGCGTGCCGGCGATGTACGCGCGCCTGCTGGAAAAGCTCGGGACCGGCGAAGACGGCCAGCCGCGCCGGCTGGAAAACAGCCTGCGCTTCGCCTATGCCGGCGGCTCGCCGCTGTCGCCCAGCCTGAAAACGCAAGTCGAAACTTTACTAGGCGTCGCACTGCACAACGGCTACGGCATGACCGAGACCTCGCCGACGGTAAGCCAGACGCGCCTGGACGCGCCGCGCGGCGACGCCTCGGTCGGCATGGCGATTCCGGGCGTGGAGGTACGCGTGGTCGACCAGACCGGCGCCGATGTGGCGGCAGGCGCCGAGGGCGAACTGTGGGTGCGCGGCCCCAACATCATGCTGGGCTATTACCGCGAACCGGAAATGACGGCGGCGGCGATGCGGCCCGGCGGCTGGATCAACACCGGCGACATGGCGCGCCAGGAGGCGGATGGCGCGCTGTTCATCGTCGGCCGCACCAAGGAGCTGATCATCCGCTCCGGCTTCAACGTCTATCCGCTGGAAGTGGAGACGGTGCTCAACGCCCATCCTGCGGTGACGCAATCGGCGGTGGTGGGCCGCGATTCGAACGACGGCGACGGCAACGAGGAGGTGGTCGCCTTTGTCGAACTCGATCCACGGCATAGCGGTTCGACCGCGGAGTTGACCATGGAATTACAGCAGTACCTGGCGGGCCGGCTGTCGCCTTACAAATGCCCGTCGGAGATCATCGCGATGCAAACACTGCCAGCGGCAACGACCGGCAAGATCTTGAAAGGACGGCTGCGGCAACTGGCACAAAAATAACCCAAAAGGTGGAGACAGTCATGAAAAAAATAACGATGGCCGCGTCAATCGCGGTACTGATGACGGCAATGGTGGCAACCGGGTCCCCGGCGTACGCGGAGGAATTCATCGTCGGCGCGCAGCTGCCGCTGACCGGCACCCTGGCGCGGGTTGGCGCGGGCATGCAGGAAGGCGTGATGGTCGCCGCCGATGTCTTCAACAAGAGTAACGGCAAGCACAAGGTCAAGATCGTCACCATCGACGACGAATCGGCGCCGGCCAAGGCGGTGGCGGCGGTCGAGAAGCTGGCCAGCGATGGCGCGATCGCCATCACCGGCGGCTACGGCTCCAACAATATCTCCCCGGCCTCCGACGCGGCCAACAAACTGGGACTGCCCTATATCACCTCCGGTGGCGTCGACGATAGCCTGGTCAACAGCGGCCGCAAGAATTTTTTCCGTATTAATAACACCGCCGGCTACGAAAAAGCCGTCCTGGGCATCCTGGCCGACATGGGCGCCAAGAGCGTGTCCATCGTCTTCTCGACCAAGGAAGCCACTTCCGACCTGGCCAGCTCGGTGCAAAAGGCGCTGGCGGGGAAAGGTGTAAAAGCGACTTCGCATTCGTTCGACCCGGCCATCACCGACTTCAAGCCGATCGTCAACAAGATCCGATTGCAGGACAAGTCCGAAGTGATTTTGATGGTCGGCTACGAGAACGACTACGTCGGCATCCTGCGCGCGGCGCGCGTGCTCAAGCCGCCCGTCAACGCGCTGATCGGCGTGTGGTCGCTGGCGACGCCGAAGATGGCGGCCGAATTCCCCGACCTGATGCCCAATGTGTACGGCACTGCGCTGCTGCCCTTCCCCGCCACCTTCGACACGGCCGACGGCAAGGCTTTCGCCGCCGCCTACAAGGCGCTGTACAAGAAGGAGCCGGACTACCTCGGCCAGTTCGGCTACGTGCAATCGATGCTGCTGTTCGAGGCCATCGCGCGGGCCGCCGACAAGGGCACGGTCAAGAAAGGCGGCGTGGCCGAGGAACTGCGCAAGACCGACCGCGAAACGCTGATCGGCCGCGTGCAGTTCGGCGCCAACGGCGACAACCTGAACTTCGTCCACCGCATGGCCCAGCATCAGGGCAAGAACATCGTCATCGTCTGGCCGGCTGCCAACGCCACCGGCAAGATGATCTATCCGGGCAAGCCGTGGTAAGCCCGGACCGCGGCGCATGACCGACCTGATACTGCAAGCGCTGTATTCCGGCCTGCTCCAGGGAGGCTCGTATGCGCTGATCGCGCTGGGACTGGCGCTGGTGTTCGGCACCATGCGGGTGATTAACCTCGCCCACGGGGAGCTGGTGCTGCTGGCGGCCTACATCGCCTACGCGGTGGAATCCGGGCTGGGACTCAACCCCGCGTGGGCGATTCCGATCGCGGTGATCGTCGTCAGCCTGACGTCGGCCGGCGTGTACGGCATCGTCAGCCGCATCCGCAAGGACCGCGAAATCAATTCGCTGATCCTCACCTTCGGCATCGGCGTGATCATGACCAACCTGATCCTGCTGATCTGGAAGGCCGACGTGCGCTCGACCAGTTCCAGCTGGCTGCAGGAAGCCTTTGTCGTCGGGCCGCTGTACAGCATGCGCGGCGAGGCGGTGTTCTTCATCGTCAGCCTGCTGCTGATGGCCGGCTTGTGGTGGTGGCTGTCGCGCAGCTGGTATGGCCGCGCGCTGCGCGCCGTCTCGAGCAACCGCGAAGCTGCCAAGTTGATGGGCATTCCGCCGGCCCGCACGGAACTGGTGTCCTTCATCGTCGCCGGCATGCTGGCGGGATTCGCCGGCGTGGCGTTATATAGCTACGGCGTGATCCAGCCGGCGTACGGCGGCGCGCTGACCGTCAAGGCCTTCATCATCACCGTGCTGGCGGGCGTCGGTTCGATCCCCGGCGTGCTGCTCGGCGCCGTGCTGCTTGGCGTCGCCGAGGCGCTGACCGTCACGCTGGCCAGTTCCGCGCTGCAGGAGCTGGCCGGCATGATGCTGTTCCTGCTGGTGCTGTTCGTGATGCCGAATGGCCTGATGGGCGCCAGCCGGAGGCGCGGATGAGCGGCCGCTTCGCATCGGGAAGCGACTGGGCGCTGTTCATCGCGCTGCTGACGGTCGGCTACGTCGGCGTGCCGCTGATGCTCGGCGCGAACCAATACATTATGAGCCTGATCGTCGCGGCGCTGGTGATCGGCTGCGTGGCGCTATCGTGGGCCTTGCTGGGCAATCTGGGCGGCATGGTCAGCTTCGGCCACAGCGCCTTCTTCGGGGTCGGCGCCTATGTTTCGGCCATCGTCACGCTCAAGGCGGGGCTGCCGGTGCCGGCCGGGATGGCACTGGGCGGGGCCGGCGCGGTGGTCGCATCGCTGGCGATGCTGCCGGTGCTGCGCCTGCGCGGCCCCTACTTCGCGCTGGCGATACTGGCGTACGCGCACATCTTCCGCATCGTCGCCACCGAATGGACCTCGGTGACGGGCGGCGCCGCCGGCATCGGCAATATCCCGGTGCTGCCGGCGAACCTGTTCGGCATCGGCATGGGCGGCAAGACCGGCGCCTACCTGGTCATCCTCACCATCGTGCTGCTGTTCGCGCTGGCCTACCGCGCCATCCGCGCCAGCCACTACGGCCTCGCCCTGCGCGCCATGCACGACAGCGAAGACGCCACCCGCGTGGTCGGCGTCAACAGCACGCTGCTCAAAGGCGCGATGCTGATGGTGTCGGCCTTCATGGCCGGCGTGGCGGGCGCCTTCAACGCCCATTACCTGAATTTCCTCGAACCGGATTACGCGTTCAACGGCGTCTGGGTGACGCTGCCCATCGTCGCCGCCATCTTCGGCGGCTACCGCACCATCGGCGGACCGGTGATCGGCGCGCTGGTGGTCTATCTGCTCGATCAACTGGTGTTCAAGTCGCTGATCCCGACCGGACATCAACTGGTGCTGGGCGGCCTGCTCGTCGCCATGATCATCTTCAGTCCCACCGGTCTGCTGCCGCTGCTGCACATGCCAGCATCCAAGCCAGGAAGGAACGACCATGCTTGAACTGAACAACCTCTCGGTGCGCTTCGGCGGGCTGACAGCGGTCAACAACGTCACGCTCAACGTCGGCGCAGCAGATGTGGTCGGACTGGTCGGCCCCAACGGCGCCGGCAAGACCACGCTGTTCAACGCCATCTCGGGACTGGTGCGCACGACGGGCGGCAGCATTCGTTTCGATCGCCACGACGTTCTGCGCACGCCCATGTACCGGCGCGCGCGGCTCGGCATCGGCCGCACCTTCCAGGTGCCGCAGCCAATGCACGAACTGACGGTGCGCGAAAACCTGATCGTGGCCCAGCGCTTCGGCGCCGAGAAAATCGACACACGGCAAATCGACGAGATCCTGGAGTTCACCAGCCTGGCCGACAAGGCCGCCCGCGACGCCTCCACGGAGCTATCGCTGACCGAGTTGAAAGCGCTGGAAGTGGCGAAGGCGCTGGCCACATCGCCCAAGTTGCTGCTGCTCGACGAAGTGCTGGCCGGGCTGGAAACCACAGGCAAACGGCGCTTCATGGAGATGCTCAGGGAGATGCATACGCGTTTTGGCGTCGGCATCGTCATGATCGAGCACGATATCGAGACCATCAGCGCCTTGTGCCCGCGGGTGGTGGTGCTCAATTTCGGCCAGCTGATCGCCGATGGCACGCCGGACGCCGTGTTCCGCGATCCGGAGGTGATGCGCAGTTATACGGGGACCGTTGTGGGAGCCGGCAATGCTTGAGATGGACCGGGTGCGTGCCGGGCATGGCGCTATCAACGTGTTATGGGACGTGTCGATGCGGGCGCAGGCCGGCGAGCTGACGGCCATCATCGGACCGAATGGCGCGGGCAAGACCACGCTGCTGCGCACGATCATGGGATTGCTGCCGGTGAACGGCGGCGAGATCCGCCTCGATGGCAAGCGTTTGAACCGTACGCCGACCTGGCATATGGCCGGCCATGGGGTGGCGCTGATCACAGAGGATCGTTTGACCTTCCGCGACATGAGCGTGGAGGAAAATTTGATCATGGGAGCGTATCATCCGTCGCACCGCGCGCATGTCAAAACGCGTCTGGAGAAGTCGTACCTGATGTTTCCGCGCCTGCGGGAGCGGCGCGCACAGTTGGCCGGTTCGCTGTCGGGTGGCGAGGCGCAGATGCTGGCGATGGCGCGCGCGTTGATGTCCGAGCCGCGATTGTTGCTTGTCGACGAGCCGTCGCTGGGATTGGCCCCGGTGATCGTCAACGAGGTGTTCGAGACCCTCGAGCGGCTCAAGGCCGGCGGGCGAACCATTATCCTGGTTGAGCAGAACACGGAACGGGCGATTGGCATCGCCGATCATGTCTACCTGATGCAGAGCGGGAAAGTGGCGCTGTCGCAGCGGGCGGCCGAGGTCAGCCTCGATCGGGTGAACGAGCTGTATTTCGCGCGGTAGAAAAATCAGGACGATGCCTCATCTGGGAACCGTACGTATGCGGGCTGAAAAATCCTCGGCCTTGTCGGCGGCGCGCGCGCGTTCGGTGATATGGGCGCTGCGGCGCAGCGTCTCGAAATCCTGCCCGCCCTCCAACGCGCCGATATCGAACAGATACCGGTCCAGGTAACCCGACGCCAGCAAGCGCCAATCGAACGGCAGTCCCGGATCGATGCGGCGCGCCATCTCGAAAATGATGGTGGTGCAGTTGGCCGTCAACGTATTGTAGAAACGCGGCTCGCGTTTGAGCGCTGCGCCCTCCTCCAGATACGCCAGGAACAACGAGCGCAT
Source organism: Duganella sp. AC237 (assembly GCF_979254035.1). Lineage (NCBI taxonomy): Bacteria > Pseudomonadati > Pseudomonadota > Betaproteobacteria > Burkholderiales > Oxalobacteraceae > Duganella > Duganella sp. AC237. The sequence goes on from NZ_CEEDEW010000003.1 coordinate 4,391,915, forward strand.
CGCTTCGGACGACATCTTCAAACGGTACAAATACATGTCCTCGCCGCGAGCGTTGGTGCGCACCCGCAGGATGTCACGTTCGTCGGCGGCGATCAGCACCGTCTCGAAACCCTTGAAAAACCCGGCGATGGCGTCGAAACTCTCGCCGCGCTGCTTGCGGATCTCGATCGAAAACGTCAGGTAGCGTCCATCGGCAAAGCCGAACGACACCAGCGTATGCGCGATCGCAGGTCCCATCCAGTAGGACATGGCGACATCGACCGAGCGCAGTTGCGCCAGATCGTAGCTGCGCGCTTCCCAACGCTGCGTATAGTCGGTATCGCTGCGCCAGTCGAAATTGCGCACCTGGTCCAGGGTGACCACGCTGCCCCGCACCTGGCCGGCGACCATGCGCGACACATCGTCGGCCCACACGCGGTTATGCGTCGGCTGCAAGGTGCTCCACCACGCCATCAGCGCAATCATCGCGGCCAGCCATGGCAGCGCCACGCGCGCGTCGCGCCGGCGCCACCACAGGACCAGCGTGACGATGGCGCCCACGCCCCACGCCACCACCGCCGGCAAGCGCAGCGCAGGCAGCTGAAACCACAGCGCCAGGCCACCCCACACCGCCAGCACCGACAGCACCACCGACGCCAGCGCGCGGGCCGCGATACGAAGATTATTTTTAGTCATGCCCAATTATATGGGCTGCCGCTTCAATCCTCGTGTTCGTCTTTGCCGCCGCCGCACCCGATCTGGACGCATATCAGTTTTACTGCAATACTCAAGACCATGCCGATGATTCCGATAAGCTCCAACATGGCGGTTCCGTAAATGAAGAAGAGACGCTTCACTTTAACGGCGCCGCCCCATTCGAGCCAATATCAAATACGGCGGCCATCTATCTCGAAACGGCATACACGGTGATATCGCTTAAACAGTTCAAATACTTCGTTGAAATCGTCGAGGCGGGCAGCTATTCGCGCGCCGCCGAAAAACTGTACGTGGCCCAATCGGCGCTGAGCCGCCAGATCAAGGAACTGGAAGACGAGCTGCAAACGCAGCTGCTGACGCGCGACTCGCGCCATATCGAGCTCACGCCCGCCGGCCAGCTGTTCTTCGAACGCGGCAAGCGCATTCTCGACGACATCGACGACACGGTGGTGCAAGCGCGCCAGGTCGGACTCGGCGCGCGCGGCGTGATCCGGCTCCAGCATTCGAGCTCGGTGATCCTGACGCCCACCCTGACCGGCGCCATCGCCCAGCTGCTCGACCAGTTCCCCGGCGTGACATTGGAGGTGTCGATGGCGCCGTCGGAAAACCAGACGCTCGATATCGAGGAAGGCCGCGCCGACATCGGCCTGATCCGCCTGCCGACGCTGCGCAAATATCCGCACATCCACGTGCGCGAGTTGTCGACCGAGCGGCTGATGGTGGCGGTGTCGCAGAACTCGCCGCTGGCCGCGCTCGACAACGTCGAACTGGCCGACCTGAGCAAGGAGAAGTTCATCTCGATCCCGCACAAGGACCGGGGCGGCCTGAGCTACCTGGTCGCCAACCTGTGCCTGGAACAGGGTTTCTTTCCGATACCGGCCCGGGCACTGTCGCGTAAATCGTCGCAGCTGAGCCTTATCGCGGCCGATCTGGGCATTGCTATCGTTCCTGAGTGCATGCAACTGATGGCGCCGGCGGGCGTGCGTTTCGTGCCACTGGCAAGCGGCAAATTGATGTCGTCCGTCGGCCTGGTCTGCCTGCGCGAGGCCGACCCGCTGGTGGCCGGCTTCGCCGACGCCTTCCTCGCTTTCCTGAAGTCCGACAGTTGTAAGGATTTGTGAAGCGGGCGACCGCCGACGCCGGTGTATGGCACACTGGCATCATGTCAATAGTAAATGAGGGACAGCATGAGCACCGGGCCGGACGATAAGGACATCATAGACGTACCGCCAGAAGACGTGCACGTGCAGGAAACGCCCCACCGCCGCGCCAGCGACCACGAGCGCCGCTCGGCGCGTCCCGAGGTGGGCACGCCCCGCTATCTCGATCCGGGCGACAACGTCTTCAGCCTGTGGGGCCGGGTCATCATGGCGCGCTACCGCAGGGTTGCCGCCTCGGTCACGCGGCACATTATTCAGCGGCCGCTGCACATTGGCGTGTCGGCGCGGATTTTCCATCCGGAAGCAGGTGCGACCGGTTTGCGCAGCAAGAACCTGCAGTATCTGGAGGAATCCATTGCGCAATGGGTCATGTCGCGCGACGTGCTGGTGTTTATGATCCCGACTGTCAACACCGACGGGTTGCTGCACCCTTCCAATATCCGCCTGCGCGACTACGCACGCCACCTCGACGGCCTGGTGCTGCAGGGCGGCGCCGATGTTTCGCCGCAGAGCTACTCGGAAACACCGACCCGGCCCGAATGGGGCGGCGACCGCGCGCGCGATATGTACGAGCTGGAACTGCTGCACGAATTCGTCGAGGCCGGCAAGCCGGTGCTGGGGATTTGCCGCGGGTGCCAGCTGATCAATGTGGCGTTCGGCGGGACGTTGTACCAGGATATCGCGTCGGACGTGCCCGATTCGCTGGCGCACGTGAATGACGAGTATGACCGCAACCGGCACGAGATCAGCTTCCCGGCGGGGTCGTCGTTGAGCAAGCTGTTCAAGGGACGTCCGACGGGGTTGGTCAATTCGATTCACCATCAGGCCGTTAAGACCTTGGGCCGCGATATGGTGGTGGAGGCGTTGTCGGTGCCCGATAATATGGTGGAGGCGATCAGGTATCGCAAGGCGCCGTTTGTGATGGGATTGCAGTGGCACCCGGAGTTTCACAGCGCGGGTGGTGTGGAGCTGCTCGATTGCACCGGGATTTTGGATAACTTCCTGCGCGTGGCGCGGGAGACGCGGTTTTAGACGTGCGCCGCTGGCGGATCGTGGCGGTACGCTACGCTAATCCGCCCTACGTGGTTCAGAATTCATCATCGTCTGCTCGACAACGGCGACACGTAGGGCGGATTAGGCGGCACGCCGTAATCCGCCATGGTCCGCCAACACCGCTAATTACCGGCCTCGGAACCGGTGAATCGCCGCGTCGACCATGCCCTCGGCGCTACCACTCCGATCGAACTGCTGCCGCAGATAATGCGCGTCGCTGCCCTCGTGCGTGACCTGCATCAGATGCTGCAAACCAGCGGTGGCGCCAAGCTTGGCGCCATACGGCTCCATCTTGCGCAGCGTCGTCAAAATATCCTCGCGCAGCGACAGGCTGTCATAACTCTTCGGATGCACCAGCGTGCCATCCAGCCCGAAACGGCAAGCCTGGAAGCGGTTGTAGTTATATACCAGATAGTCATCCTCGGCCGGCGCCTCTTCCCGGCGCTCCAGCAGATAGCTGCACAGCGATTGCAGATACACCGCCAGCGCCGCCGCCCGCTCCACCGTCAGCGGCGTGTCGCACACCCGCAGCTCGATGGTGCCGAATTCCGGCTTGGGACGAATGTCCCAGTAAAAGTCCTTCATGCTCTTGATCACGCCAGTGTGTTCCATCTTGGCGAAGTATTCATTCTCGAAGGTCGCCCAGTTCTGCACGAACGGCGCGCGTCCGCTCATCGGAAACGCAAACACCGAATTCAGACGCGCGGAATTGAACAAGGTATCGTTCCCCTGCACGTACGGCGACGATGACGACAACGCGATGAAGTGCGGCACGTAGCGGCTGAGCGAATGCAGCAGGAACAGCGCGTCGTCGCCGTTGGCGCAGCCGATGTGCACGTGCTGGCCGAAAATCGTAAACTGCTTGGCCAGGTAGCCGTACAGCTCCGATACTTCCTTGAAGCGCGGTTTGGAAAAGATTTTCCGGTCCGACCATTTCTGGAACGGGTGCGTGCCGCCGCCGCAGATGCCGATGTTCAGCTGTTCGCCAGCGGTGACCAGGGTGTCGCGGATCAGCTGCAACTGCGCCACCAGTTCGGTGTGATTGGTGTGCACGTCGCTGTTAATCTCGATCATGCTCTCGGTGATCTCCGGCGTGACGTTGCCGGGGAACGGCTTGCGTCCCAACAGGTGCAGCAGGTCAGGGCTGGACGCCGTCAAGTCGTAGTCCGAAAGGCTGATCAACTGGAGCTCGAGCTCCACGCCCATCGTCAGCGGTTCCGATGTGTTGAATGGTTCTAATGGCATTTACTTTTCCTCCTTGACCTGGGTTTCGTTGGCCCAGATCAGCGCGCGTTGCGTGACGATCGGTCCGACCACTTCCAGCAGCAGCGTCATCGCCGCCAGCGCCGCCAGTTCGTCGACCAGCACGATCCCCATGTATTTAGTTTGTTCGAGCAGCAGCGTGACGAAGACCGACATCGGCGCCAGCGCGACGCCGGTCAGCACGCCCTTGCGCCACGAGATGCCGCCAACCTTGGCGAACGCCGCCACGCTGGCCGTCTTGACCAGGAAGCGCGCCAGCAGCAGCACGATGCCGAGGCCCGCGCCGTCGACCACGCGCTCCCACTCCAGGGTGGAGACGGCAAACACGAACAGCAGCACCGTCAGGAGTTCGCCGATGCCGCCGAAATTGCGCTCGGTGCGGCTGAAGGCGACGCGGCTATGGCGCGCGGCCAGGCCGAAGGTCAACGTGGCGAGAACCGGCGAGACATCGAAGGCGCCGGCGGCGGCGACCAGCAGCACCACGCCAAGCGCGAAGGCGACGGTGCCGTCCTGCGCCAGCGCGCCGAGGCGGCGCAGCAAGGCCGGGACCATAAAGCCCATCACCGCGCCCATGACCGCCGATACCACCAGCTCGATCAAGCTGTGCGAAATCGCCTGCGGCAGGCTGCCGGAGGTCTGGAACACCCAGAAGCCCACCACCACCTTGAAGACGAATACCGCCAGTACGCAGTTGATCGCAACCAGGTGGAGCACGCGCTCGGTGACCTGGCCAGAGCTGTTCTGCTCATTGATCACGCGCAGCACGCCGGCCGGCGATGTGGACATGGCCAGCGACGCGAGCAAGAGCGACGTCAGCGACGGCATGCCGGTCAGATAAGCGATGAAATAGACGACGCCGAAAGTGGCCGCCGATTCCGCCAGGCCGCTGACAGCGATCCAGGGATTAATCCTGAGCCAGCGCAGATTGATGCGGTAACCGAATTCAAACAGTATGAGTCCGAAAGCCAGATTGGCCAGGGTGGTGACGGTGCTCGACGCACCGCTGCTGAGCGCTGCGGGGAAGGCCTGCGCGAGTAAAAATCCGACGATGCCGTAGACGCTGATGCGTGGCAGCTTGGTCCAGCGATGCAGGAACTCTCCCGACAGCCAAGCCAGCGCGATCGCGAACGGCCAGCCCAAATCGGCCATGATGACCTGAATATCCGGCATGTACTTCTCCTCTGTAAACCATACTTCGATTATTATGGCCGATAAACCGGACCACGACTGTTCGCTAGGGAACATAGGAAAAACACATGCTTGAACTAATCAGTGAACACGCCTGCTTCGGCGGCACCCAGCGTTTCTACCGCCACGACTCGCGCGAAATCGGCTTGCCGATGCGCTTTTCGGTCTTCATTCCAGAACGCCAGGAAGGCGATCAAACCCGCATGTCGGCGCTGTTCTACCTCGCGGGACTGACCTGCAACGAAGAGACCTTCATGATCAAGGCCGGCGCGCAGCGCGCGGCGGCGCAGGCGGGGCTGATCCTCATCGCGCCCGACACCAGCCCGCGCGGCGCGGGTATCGACGGTGAAGCGGACAGCTGGGATTTCGGCGTCGGCGCCGGCTTCTACCTGGATGCGACGCAAGAGCCGTGGGCGCGGCACTACCGGATGTACAGCTACATCCACGAGCTGCGCGAACTGGTGGTCAAAGAGCTGCCGGTCGACGGCGCGCGCCTCGGCATCTTCGGCCATTCGATGGGTGGACATGGCGCGCTGACGATGGCGCTCAAACGGCCGGACGTCTTCCGCTCGGTGTCCGCGTTCGCGCCGATCGCCGCGCCATCGAAGTGCCCTTGGGGCCACAAGGCGTTCAGCGGCTACCTCGGCGACGATACCGCCGCATGGGCGCAGTACGACGCCAGTTTATTGATGGCCGGCCTGAAGACGCCCTTCCCGGCCGGCATCCTGATCGACCAGGGACTGGGCGACAAATTCCTGGCCGAGCAGCTGTATCCGGAGGCGTTCGAGGAAGCCTGCCGCAGCGCGGCGCAGCCGCTGGAACTGCGGCGGCACGCGCGGTACGACCATGGCTACTACTTCATCTCGACGTTCATGGAAGACCACATCCGCTTCCACGCGCGCAATCTCGCTACAGTTTGATTTCCGTTCCCAGCACGCGCAGGAACTGGCCGAGCCACGCGGGGTGCGCCGGCCACGCGGGGGCGGTGACGAAATTACCGTCGGTGACCGCCTGGTCGACCGCGATGTCGGCGTACTCGCCGCCGGCCAGTTTGACTTCCGGCGAGCAGGCCGGATAGCACGAGATCTTCTTGCCGCGTATGACCTCCGCCGCCGCCAGCAACTGCGCGCCGTGGCACACCGCCGCTATCGGCTTCGACGCGGCCGCAAACTCCTGGACGATGGCGATCACGCGCGGATTAAGGCGCAGGTATTCCGGCGCGCGGCCGCCGGCGATCATCAGCGCGTCGTAGTTGGCGACGTCGACGTCGTCGAAGCTGGCGTTGAGCGCGAACAGGTGGCCCGGCTTTTCGGTGTAGGTCTGGTCGCCTTCGAAATCGTGAATCGCGGTCTTGATGGTGTCGCCGGACTTCTTGCCGGGACAGACCGCGTGCACCGTGTGCCCAACCATCTGCAGCGCCTGGAACGGCACCATGGTCTCGTAGTCTTCCGCAAAATCGCCAGTCAGAAACAGAATTTTCTTAGCTGCCACGGTATGTCCTTTCGAGAGCGGGTTATAAAGAGGGTCGTAAAAACAAAGGGCCGCGACGTCACCGTCACGGCCCTTCGATACTACCCTGATTTGTTGGCGGACGCTTAGGCTGCGGCGCCGGCGGCCTTGGCGATCACCGTGCGGATGGTGCCCGCCAGATCCTCGGCCGAGAACTTGGCCACATACGCATCGGCGCCCACGCCCTTGACGTGATCTTCGTTGGTCTTGCCCGACAACGAGGAGTGGATCACCACCGGAATCTTGGAGAAGCGCGCGTCCTGCTTGATCAGGCGCGTGAGCGTGAAGCCGTCCATTTCCGGCATCTCCAGATCGGTCAGCACCATCGCCACGCGGTCGGTGATGGCCACGCCTTCGGCCTTGGCGCCATCGGCGATGTGCTGCAGGCGCTCCCACGCCTCCTTGCCCGACTTGGTCATGATGAAGTGGACGCCCATCGCATCCAGCCCTTTTTCGATCAGGTTGCGCGCGACCACCGAGTCGTCGGCCGCCAGGATCACGGCGCCCGGTTTCAACAGCACTTTCGGGCCGATGGTTTCCGGGTCGACGTCCTTGCCTTCCGGCGGCACCAGCTCGCGCAAAATGGTTTCGACGTCGAGCACCTGCGCCAGGCGGGTGTTCTGCACGTCGCCGTCGACGCGCGCGATACTGGTGACTTTGCCGCCGGCCGTGCCTTCGGCGGTCAGCACCTGGCTCCAGTCCAGACGCACGATTTCATCGACCGATTCGACCGCGAACGCCTGCGTGGTGCGCGCGAATTCGGTGACCAACATAATATTCAGACCGGTTTTTGGGGTCACACCCACGATGCCCGGCAAATCGAGCACCGTAATGATTTGACCGCGCAGATTGACGACGCCCAGCATATGTGGCGGGGATCCGGCCACTGCGGTGACTTCCGGCATCGCGACGATCTCGCGGATTTTGAAGACATTAATACCAAACAACTCGGAGTGTTGGCCGTTGGCGTCGCCGCCCAAACGGAACAGCAGCAGTTCGAACTTGTTGGAATTTGTTAAATTACTGCGCTCATCCACTTCCTGCTGAACTGATTTCATAAATTGGTCTCCACTAGGGTCCGCTGATAGGAAATGGCCCACGGCGGGCTTGGCTTCCATTGCTATCCAAGTATAGCGGGAGCAACACGCCCGCGTCACATTTTGGACCACAAGATATTGATTTAAAGCACGATTTACAACGGTTGGTGGTCGCCGGGAGGTAAAACATTGGCATAAAAAAAGAAACCTCAAGGGTTTCTTTTTGGTAGCCGAACATGGCAGCGTGTTTCAGCTTGAAGAATTCTGGAGCGGGAGAAGAGTCTCGAACTCTCGACCTCAACCTTGGCAAGGTTGCGCTCTACCAACTGAGCTACTCCCGCGTGGAGAGGCCAGATTATGACAGAAAGATCCCCGCTTGACCAGTGCTCGCCGCCAACTTTTTACCGGACCGGCGATAGTGTAAGCTTGATAGCGATTTGCAATGGAAAAGGATGGGAATGGATTCAATCGAAGTGGTGTTGGCGATGTTGTTGGCGGTCGTGGCCAGCGCCTATATTAAGCGGCTGCTGCCGCCGGCGATACCGCTGCCATTGGTGCAGATCGCGCTGGGCGCGCTGATCGCCGCCAAGTCGTCGCACGGCGTGGACCTGGAACCGGAGCTGTTCTTCCTCGCCTTCCTGCCGCCGCTGCTGTTCCTCGACGGCTGGCGCATTCCCAAAAGCGGCCTGCTGCGCGACAAGGGCACCATCCTGGAACTGGCCCTGGGCCTGGTGATCTTCACCGTCGTCGGCGCCGGCTTCCTGATCCACTGGCTGATCCCGGCCATGCCGCTGCCGGTCGCCTTCGCGCTGGCGGCCATCATCTCGCCGACCGATCCCATCGCCGTCAGCTCGATCGCCTCCAACACGCCCATCCCCAAGCGCCTGATGCACATCCTGGAGGGCGAATCGCTGCTCAACGACGCCAGTGGCCTGGTGTGCTTCCGCTTTGCCGTCGCCGCCGCGATGACCGGCAGCTTCTCGGTCGGCACGGCCGCCATCACCTTTGTCTGGCTGGTGGTGGCCGGCATCGGCGCCGGCGTCGGCGTGACCCTGGCCGTGACGTGGGCGCAGCGCTGGCTGTCGCGCCGTTTCGGCGAACCGGTCGGCTCGCCGATCCTGGTCAACCTGCTGCTGCCGTTCGGCGCCTATCTGGTGGCAGAGCGCCTGCATGGCTCGGGCATCCTGGCCGCCGTCGCCGCCGGCGTGACAATGAGCTACGTGGAGTTAAGTGGCCATGCGCTGGCCAATACCCGCATCCAGCGCTCCGCCGTGTGGGACACGGTGCAGTTCGCGCTCAACGGCGTGATGTTCGTGCTGCTCGGCGAGCAGCTGCCGGACATCTTCCGCGGCGCCAGCCTGTCGATCATGGAAAGCGGCCATCTGAACCCATGGTGGCTGCTGGTCTACGCCTTCGCCATCACCGCCGGCCTGCTGGTGCTGCGCATGGCGTGGGTGTGGGCGTCGCTGCGGCTGACCATCTTCAAGCAGAAAATCCGCCACGAGGAGCGCCAGAAGATCAATCCGCGCCTGCTGCTGGCGACCACGCTGGCCGGCGCGCGCGGCACAATCACCCTGGCCGGCGTGCTGACCTTGCCGCTGGCGTTGCCCAGCGGCGCCCCCTTCCCGGCGCGCGCGCTGGTCATTTTCCTGGCCTGCTCGGTGATCCTGATTTCGCTGCTGACCGCCAGCATCGCCCTGCCCCGCCTGTTGGCCGGCATGACCTTCCCGGCCGAGCCGGAGGAGCAGCAGGAGGAAGACCTGGCGCGCCGCGAAGCGGCCAATGCGGCCATCAGGGCGATCGAGAAGACGCAGGTCTCGCTGATGGAGGCGGAAACCTGCATCGACCCGGAGGTCTACCCGCAGGCGGCGGCGCGCGTGATCGCGTTCTACGAGCATCGGCTCAATGAGGTCGACCGGGATGACGACTCGGAGTGGCGCAAGACCGACCATGCCGAGAACGAGCTGCGGCTGGCGGCGCTGGCGGCCGAACGGCGCGCGGTTTTCGACCTGGCCCGCACCGACCGCATTTCCGATGCGATCTCGCGCAAGCTGGTACGCGAGATCGACTTGATGGAAACGCGGTACCGCTAAGACCCGCCATGCGACCCACACGCACACAAACCATCATCGCGGTCGCCTGGGTGCTGTTCTGGCTCCTGATGACCACCACCGCCGTGCAGGAATACCTGCGCGAGAATGATCACGGCGTGTGGAAACCGATATTGTGGGAAACCTCGTCGGCCTTCACCGGCACGGTGCTGATCATCCTCCAGCGCTACTTCACACGCCGCCATGACCACCTGATCTCATCCCCCCTGCGCTGGTTCTTCCGCCAGCTTGCGTGGCTGCCGGTGTACTGGGTGGCCTTCGTGCCGATCGCCTTCGGCATCCGGCACGTGGTCTACCGCCTGGCCGGCGAAACGTACACACACCACGCGTGGCCGCAGGTGTATCTCTATGAGGATGTGAAGATGACGGTGTTCTTCTTTATCTTCGCCACCATCACATTCGGCGTGCTGTCGTATCACGCCATGCTGAACGAAAAACTGCGGGTCGAGCGTGTCAACGCTTCGCTGCGCGAGGCCCAGCTGCTTCGCCTGACGCAGCAACTGCAGCCGCACTTCCTCTTCAATGCCCTCAACACCATCTCGTCGCTGATGCACAGCGACGTGGCGCGGGCCGACGCGATGCTGATCCAATTGGCCGACGTGCTGCGCGCCACGCTCGATGTGGGCGAGCAGCACGAGGTGCCGCTGGAACTGGAGCTGCGCCTGCTGCGCGGCTACGCCTCGCTGATGACCGAGCGTTTTGCGGACCGCGTGCACATCGCCTGGCACATCGACGACTCGCTGCTGGCCTGCCCGGTCCCGGTCATGAGCATGCAGCCGCTGTTGGAAAACATCTTCAAGCATACCGTCGAACGGCGCCGTCAGCAAACCGCGATCGGCATCGCCGTCAGCCGCGAGCAGGATGTCATCGTGGTGCGGCTGGAGGACGACGCCGGCGTGCTGTCCGCGGCCGACGTGACTATCGAACGCGGATCCGGCATCGGCGTGCGCAATCTGCGCGAACGCCTGGCGGGATTGTATGGCGAGCGCGCATCGTTCAACCTGATACAGCTCGCGCCGGCCGGCGTGCGGGCGGAAATGCGATTGCCATGCGTCTGCTGATCGTCGACGACGAACGTCCCGCGCGCGACAAGCTGCGCCGCATGCTGGCGCTGGAGCCGGACATCGGCGCCATCGAAGAGGCGCGCGACGGCATCGAAGCGCTGGAGATGCTGCAGGCATTCGCCCCGGACGTGCTGCTGCTCGATATTCAGATGCCGGAGATCAGCGGACTCGATGTCGCCGCCTCGCTGCCGTCGCCGGCGCCGCTGGTGGTCTTCGTCACCGCCTACGACGACTACGCGATCCGCGCCTTCGACGCCAACGCCATCGACTACCTGCTCAAACCCTATGACCAACAGCGCTTGCAGCGGGCGTTGCGACGGGTGCGCGAGCGGCTGGGCGTCACGGTGCCGGCAACGCCGACGTTGGCGACAGCGCCCTCGCCGCAGCCGCTGCCGGCCATCACCCAGTTGCTGGTGCCGGAGCGGGGCGGCACGCGCATCGTGAAGGTCGAACAAATCCAGTGGATCGAGACGGCCGATAACTACGTCGTCTTGCACACGGCCGACGGCGATCCGCTGATGCGGCAAACGCTGGCCAGACTGATTGAAAAACTCGGCCCGCGCTTCCTGCGCTGCCACCGCCGCGCGGCGGTGCGACTGGACTGGATCAGCAGCGTCCAAGCGCTGGACAAAGGCGACTGCGAACTGGTACTGCGCAGCGGCGCCCGCGTCCCCTGCTCGCGCCAATACCGCGCCGAACTGATGGAGCGCCTGCAAATGGGCGGCATCCGTTAGACCACCCAGTCGTGCGCCTGAACGGCCCTCATCCTGCTAGCCTTGAACGGCCACCATCAACGATCAGGAGCGCCGTCATGCAAAGTCTTCAGAAGATCACCCCATGCCTCTGGTTCAACGATCGGGCCGAGGAAGCGGCCGAGTACTACACCAGCATCTTCCGCAACGCCAAACTGTGCGAAATCTCGCGCTACCCCGAGGTCGGCAAGGAACACCACGGCCACGAAGCGGGCTCCGTCATGACCGTGGCGGTGGAACTGGACGGCCAGCGCTTCACCTTGATGAACGGCGGCCCGCAGTTCCAGTTTTCCCCTGCGGTATCGTTCCAGATCAATTGCGAAAGCCAGGATGAGATCGACTACTTCTGGGACAGGCTCTCTGAAGGCGGCGCGACCGAGGCCCAGGCCTGCGGCTGGCTGGCGGACAAATTCGGCGTGTCGTGGCAAGTCGTGCCGACGATACTGACCTCCATGGTCATTGACCCGGACCCGGAAAAATGCAACCGCGTCATGACCGCGCTGCTGCAAATGAAAAAGCTCGATATCGCCGGCCTGAAGAAGGCCTACGCGGGTCCCTAAACCAACGCCGGCCGGCTCGCCCCAACGGCATCCCGCTTCGCCCCATCGCGCTGGACGCGCACGGGGCGCATTACCTAGACTGGCTCCATCGCACCCTACGACGAGAGCCAGCAATGCACAACCCCGACAACAACCGCCTGTACTTCCTCGATTGGATACGCATCTTCGCGTTTTTCCTGCTCATTCTTTACCACACCGGCATGTATTACGTAACGTGGGACTGGCATGTCAAAAGCCCCGACACCAGCCACGCCATCGAACCGCTGATGATCCTGTCGTCGCCATGGCGGCTGGGATTGCTGTTCATGATCTCGGGCGTCGCCAGCGCCTTCATGTTGAAAAAGCTCCGCGTCGGCACGCTGCTCAAGCAACGCAGCTGGCGCCTGCTGGTGCCATTGGTGTTTGGCATGCTGGTCATCGTGCCGCCGCAGGCATACTTCGAAGTCGTCGAGAAAGTGGCCTACAAAGGCGGTTACGGCGAATTCATGCATTTGTACATTACCAGCTACAAGGGATTTTGCCGTGGCGACGACTGCCTCGACATGCCGACCTGGAACCACCTGTGGTTTGTCGCCTACCTGTGGGTTTATACGATGCTCATCGGTGGCATCGCCTGGCTGGCCGGACCGCGCCTGCAAGCCTGGTCCAACGCGCTCGGGCGGCTGTTGACGGGCTGGAAGATCATTATCCTGCCGGTGATCGGGTTGGCGATCGCCCGCTTCACGCTGGCCGATAGTTTCCCGACCACGCATGGACTGTTCGACGACTGGTATAACCACGCGCAATCTTTCTACCTGTTCTTGCTGGGCGCACTGCTGGCGACGCAGCGCGGCTTCTGGGCGAACGTGGAGCAGCTGCGCTGGACCGGTCTGGGTTTATGGCTGGCAAGTTGGGCGGCGATCGTTTGCTACTACTCGATCCCGGAGGCGCAGGCGGCATCGCCGGCCGTCGCACAGTGGAAGCCGGTGATGCGCCTGGTCTATTGCCTGTGCCAGTGGGTGCCGATCATGGCCGTTTGCGGATTCGGGCATCGGCACCTGTCGTTCGACAGCGCCAAGCGCCGGTATCTGACGGAGGCGGTGTTCCCGGTCTACATTCTGCACCAGACCTTGATCGTCACCATGGCGCATAGCTTCAAGCCGCTCAAACTGGCGCCGGTGACCGAGGGTTTGATCCTGGTCGTACTGACGTTCTGCATCAGCTTCGGGGTGTTCGAAGCGGTGCGGCGGGTTGGCGTGTTGCGGCCGTTGTTTGGCTTGGGTCGGCGGCCGGCCAAGGCGCAGCATGGTTACCAGGCGGAGGCGGCGACGGTGTAAGAGCCAGCAGGCTGTCGATGGCGGAGACCACTCTCTCGGGCGCGACGCCAGCCAGACATCGGTGATGCCCTTGCGGACAAACGCTCTTGTAACAGTAGCGGCAGGGCACGTCGTGGAACAGCACCCGGCTTTCCACCTGCCACGGCGTGTGCTGCGGATTGGTCAATGCATACAAATCGACCACCGGCGTTCCGAGCGCGGCCGCGATGTGCGCCGGGCCGGTGTTATTGGAAACGAACACCGGCGCGAGCGCGATGAGCGCGCCCAACTTCCCCAAATCGAGCTCGCCCGCCAGCGAGTGCGCCGACGCGTCGGCCATCCTCGTCGAGGCCCGGGACACGCCGGACTCGCGGATAATCGCGGCGATCAACTCCGCCTCTCCCGCCTCGCCGCTCAGCACCACCGGCAATCCTCGCTCCTGGTTCAAACGGCGCACCACGCCGGCCCAGTGCGCGGCCGGATAGCGGCGCGACGGCGCGCTGGCGCCGGGATGCATCAGCACCCATGGCCGCGCGGCGCCGGCCAGCACCGGACGCAGCCGCTCCCGCACCCACGCCAGATCGGCCTCGCGCACGGCGAAGGACAAGCGCTGGTTGTCGGTGCGGCATCCAATATCCGCGACCAAGGACAACTGCCGCAGCACCTCATGCCGGATGCCCTGCTCCGGCTCGGGGTCGGCCACCCGGTCGGTCAGCAATTGATACGGATTCTCCCGGCAGTGCGCCAATCTGAGCGGAATGCCGGCCTGAAAACACAGCAGCGCCGCCGGCAGCGCGCTCTGACTGAACGAACTGAAGATGACCGCCCCATCGAAACCGGCCGCGCGCAAACGGCCCGCGAACTCCCGCGTGTCATCGACATCGGCCGGATGGCAGCCCTTGACCCACGGCGCCGAAAACGTCAGCACGGCGTGCAACTCGGGAATGAAGGGCGTGACGGCGGCCGCTGCGGGCGATGCCAGCAATGTCAGCCGACGTCCCGGCAGCGCCTGGGCCAGCGCGCGCATCGCGGGGGTGCACATGAGCACATCGCCCATGTTGTCGAGACGCACGCACAGGATGCGGGTGGCGCCGGCCCAGGCGCGCGCGCCACCCGCCCGCGCATCATGCCGCTCCATGGCGACGGCACTCATAGCGACGCCAGGCATGACATTCCCCGGGTCGCCTGTATCAGCTGCGCGGCCGCGTCCAGGTCGGAGGCGATCCACGTTGGCGTGCGCAAGGGCGAGCGCAGCCATAAGGTTTCGTTGCCGTTGTCGACCAGGATGGTGCGGCAGCCGGCGCGCGCGCCCGCTTCGACATCGTCGAGGATGTCGCCGATCATCCACGAGGCGACCAGATCGACCTGGTGCTCGGCGGCGGCCGTCAACAGCATGCCGGGCAGCGGCTTACGGCAGGCGCAGCCGTCATCAGGGGCGTGGGGACAGTAATAAAATCCTTCCAGACGCACCCCCTGCTCGCTTAGCAACTGCGCCAACCGTTGCCGCACCGGCTCCAGCGCGCCGGCGTCGAAGCGGCCCTGCGCCACACCGGGCTGGTTGCTGACCACCAACAAACGGTAGCCCAGGCAGCTCAACCTGCGCAGACCCGCGACCGCGCCGGGCGCCAGCGTCACGCGCCCGGGATCGACGTTGTAAGGCACGTCGTCGATCAAGGTGCCATCCTTGTCGAGAAAGACGGCCGCCCCGGCCGCGCTCACGGCCATGACGTCTCCCGCAACGGCAGCACCGTCAACTCGGCCACCACCGATTCGGCGGGCAGCAGCAGCGCGGCCTTGACGGCGCGCGCCACGTTCATCGGGTCTTGCAGCGTTTCCGGATCGAGGTCGGGAAAGCGGTCCAGCAGAAACGGCGTGCGCATGCCGCCGGCAATGACGGCCGTGACCTTGATGCCGTGCGGGCGCAATTCCGCATGCATCGCATGCGACAAGCCCAGCAAGCCCCACTTGCTGGCGTGGTAGGCCGAGGCGTTGGGCCAGGCCCGTTTGGCGGCGGTCGAGGCAATGTTGATGATATGCCCGCCGCCGGCCCCGATCATGTGCCTCGCGGCGCTGCGCGACAGGAAGAATGGCCCGTTGAGATTGGTTGCGATGACGCGCAGCCAGTCCGCCGGCGCCAGCTCCGTCATCGGCAAGGTCAGATCCGTGCCGGCGTTGTTGATCAAGACGTCGAGCCGCCCCCAAGCGCCGACGGTTTGCCCGACGATGCGCTCGGCCGCTGCCGCGTCGCCGACGTCCAGCCCGGCGGAATCGGCGCGCAGGCCCTTCGCGCGCAAGGCCTGCGCCAGCGCACCGGCCTTCCCGCCATCGATATCGGCGACCGTGACGCAGGCGCGGGCGCCGGCCAGCAACCGGCACAGCGCCTCGCCCAAGCCGCTGCCACCGCCCGTCACCAGCACCACCCTGCCCTCCAGACTGCTATCGAGATCGCTATGCATCATGAGGCACCTCCCAAGGTAAATTCCCGCGTCGGCGCGCTGGCCGTTTCTTCCAGCCGCCCAACCTGGGCGAGCTGCTCGACCCTGTCGGCCTTGCCGGCGCCGCCGGCCTGGCGCGCGTGTCTCGCGATCACGCCCTCGTAGACCGACAGGATGCGCTGGGCGACGCCGCGCCATGTGTAGTAACGATGCGCGCGCCGCCAGCCGGCCCGGCCGAGCTTGCGCGCGTGGTCCGGATCGGCATACAGCCGGTGCAGCCGCGCGGCCAGCTGGACCGGGTCGCGCGGCGCGATCAGATAGCCGGTGCGGCCGTCGACAACGGTGCTTTTGATGCCGCCCACCGCCGCGCCGATGACCGGCGTGGCGCAAGCCATCGCCTCCACCGGCGTGATGCCGAACGGCTCATACCAGGGCGTGGTAACGAACACGTCGGCCGCGCTGTACCAGTAGCGCAACTCGGCCGGCGCCTTCGGCCCGGTGAAGGTGACTTGTTGCCCCAGGCCGAGCCGCCCGGTCAGCGCCATCAGCGCGCGCAGTTCGGCGGTTTCGTGCCCGCCGCCTGGCGCCGCCGCGCCGCCGACCACCAGCAGGCGGGCCCGCACGCCGTGGCGCGCGGCCAGCTCGGCGACGCCTTCGATGACCGTGTCGATGCCCTTGCGCGGCACCATGCGGCCCAGCTGCAGCACAACGAACTCGTCCTCCGCCAGTCCCAACCGTGCGCGCGCCCTCTCGCGCACCGGCCACAAGGTCAGCGGATCGAAGCCGCACGGCACGATGTCGATGTTGGCGCGCCGGGCGCCATACAGGCGCACCATGTCCTGCAAGTCTTGCCGGCATTCGGCGATGACGCGATCGGCGTCGCCCATCAGCACGCGCTCGATCGCCACCCGCTCGTCGGGAAAGCCGTCGGCGCCGCGCTGCGCCATGCGCCTGACCATGCCGAGCGCGTGGAACGTGACCACGTACGGGATGTCCAGCGCGCGCCGCAACTCGCGCGCCACCTGCCCGGACATGAAGAAATTGGCGTGCACGATGTCGTAGCGGGGCCGCTGGTCGCGCGCGAAACCGGACACGAAGCGCGCGAACTCGGCCATGTGCGGCAGCATCTCCTCCTTGCCGACAAAGCTGGCGGGGCCGGCCGGCACATGGACCACGCGCACATTGCGCTGCCAGTGCGTCAGCAGGGCCTGGCCCGGACTGTCGCGCCGCGTGAAGATGTCGACCGGGCAGCCGAGGCGCGCCAACTGGCAGGCCAGGTGCGCGACATAGACGTTCTGGCCGCCGCAGTCGATGCTTCCCGGCGCGGCCAGCGGCGAGGCGTGATCACTGATGAGGGCAATTTTCAGCATGGCAAGGGCTCCTGATTAAAGTCCGGTCACGCGCGTGAGCGCACGGTTCCAGTCGGCGACAAAACGGTCGATATGAAAGCGTTCCAGCGCCACCGCGCGGCCGCGCGCGCCCAGTTCGCGCGCCAGTCCCGGCTCGCAAAGCAGCGCGCGCATGGCGTCGACCAGCCGCTCGGGCCGCGTATCGATGAAGCCGCTGCGGCCGTTTTCGATCACGGTCGGCAGCTCCGTCGTGGCCAGTCCGACCACCGGCAGGCCGACCATCATGGCTTCGATCACCGCCAGCCCGAGGCTGGTGTAGCGCGCCGGATGGAAAAACCAGCGGTAGTCGGCCATGAAATCCGGCAATTGCCCGTGCGCGATCTCGCCGAGCCCGTCGAGCTCGTCGGAACCCATGCCGACCAGGTCCAGCGGCAC
The DNA here is from genome assembly GCF_979254035.1 of Duganella sp. AC237. Lineage (NCBI taxonomy): Bacteria > Pseudomonadati > Pseudomonadota > Betaproteobacteria > Burkholderiales > Oxalobacteraceae > Duganella > Duganella sp. AC237. The sequence continues at coordinate 4,409,822 of NZ_CEEDEW010000003.1, forward strand.
CTGGGCGCGCGTGGCGGCGAACAGGTCGGCGCCGAGCCGCCGTCCGCGCCGGGCCAGGTGGTTGACCACCACCAGCCCGCGCTGGCGGGCGCCCCGATAGGCGATGCCGGACGGCACGCTCACGCCGTGCTCGATGACCGTGCACGGCGTGCGCCCGCTGTCCCACATCAGCGCGTTGTAGGGCGTCACATGCACCAGCAGCAAGCCGGGGTCGTCGATCGGATGCACGGTATCGGTCGCATGCGGACGGGGCGTGTCGTGCTCGACGTAGATACGTGGCAGATGGCGTTGCTCGGGCGTCATCAGCTCGTACTGGTCGCGGAAATACTGCGGGTCGTCCTGGTAGATGATGCAATCGAAGCGCCGCCGGCGCACTTGCTCGGCGGGCAGGTCGATGACATTGTCGCCCCAGGGCATATCGCCACAACGCCCGCCATAACCTGGCGGACGGCGCGGCCGCGACACGACGTGGAAGCGGTGCGGCGCCTGGCTCAGATAGTAGAGATAGCTGCCGTGCGTATGCCAGGTCAGGATGTCTAGGGCACGCATGGGCATCCCCCGGACATGACGCCGCCCATGACAAACGAGATTGCCGGTTCTTTCATTCCGCCTCCGGTTCAAAACACCACGTGACGTTGCGCCGTTTCCTGTTCCACCCGCTGCTGGAGCTGCCACAGCCGCGCGTAAAAACCCTGCTGCGCGAGCAACTCGGCGTGCGTGCCGCGCTCCTCGATGCGACCGTGCTCCAGCACGATGATTTCGTCGGCGCCGACGACCGTCGAGAGCCGGTGCGCGATGATCATAATGCTTCGATTTTTTGACAGGCGGTTAAGTTCCAGCTGAATTGCGTGTTCTGAAGCTGGATCAAGTGCGGACGTGGCTTCGTCGAAAATCAGCATCGGCGGGTTCTTCAGCACGATGCGGGCGATGGCCAGACGCTGGCGCTCGCCGCCGGACAGCATGACGCCGCGCTCGCCCACCAGCGTGTCGTACCCTTGCGGCAGCGCGGCGATGAAGTCGTGCAAATGGGCCGCGCGGGCGGCCTGCTCCACGTCCGCCAGGCTGGCGCCGACGCGGCCGTAGCCGATGTTATAGGCGATGGTGTCGTTGAACAGCACGGTCTCCTGCGGCACCACGCCGATCGCCTGGCGCAAGCTGGCGGGACTGACGGTGCGGATATCCTGGCCGTCGACCAGGATGCGGCCGGCCGTGGGATCGTAGAAACGCAGCAGCAGGCGCGCCAAGGTCGACTTGCCGGAGCCGCTGCTGCCGACCACCGCCAGCGTGCGGCCCGGTGCGACGCGCAGGCTGATATCGCCCAGCAGCGGCCGTTCCGGCTCGTAATGAAAGCCGACGCCCTCGAACACCACTTCGCCGCCCGCCGTCCGCAACGCCGGCAGCGCCGCCGATGCGTCCACTTCCGGCCGCTCGCCCAGCAGCGCGAACAGGCGCTCGACGTTGACCCTGGCGTCGCGCGTTTCGCGGTAGATGAAACCGAGCGCGTTGAGCGGCAGGCAAACCTGCAATACATAGGCGTTGACCAGCACCAGGTCGCCCACCGTCATGCGGCCGCGCCAGACGGCGTCCCCGGCCAGCAGCATCACGGCGGCGACGCCGGCGGCGATGATGGCGCTCTGCCCGACATGCAGGATGAACAGCGCGCGCTGGTTGTGGCCGACCGCCTCGCGCCAGTTCTGCATGATGGCCGCGAACTGGCGCGCCTCCAGCGCCTCGTTGCAGAAGTATTTGATGGTTTCATAGTTGATCAGGCTGTCGGCAAGGCGGCTTTTGGCGTGCGAGTCCAGCTTGTTGACGCGGCGCTGATGGGTGCTGCGGCGCCCTGTAAACAACAGCGTGTAAGCGCCGTAGGCGATAAAGGTCAGCGCGATGATGGCGGCGAACCAGCCGCTGTAGCGCGCCAGCATGACCGCCAGCACCATGCCGATTTCGATCAGGGTCGGCACCAGCGTGAACAGTCCGACACCCAACAGGAAGGCGATGGCGCTGGTGCCGCGATCGATATCCGGCAGCAGGCCGCCGATCTGGCGCCGCGTGTGAAACCGCGCGCCGAGCGCATGCAGATGGGCGAAGGTCTTTTGCGCGTACAAGGCCACCGTGCTCTGCGCCACACGCGAAAACAGCAGGTCGCGCAACTCGTTGAGCAGGGTGGCGGCGAAGCGCAACAGCGCGTAGCCTGCCAGCAGGACCAGCGGCACCGCGGCCAGTTGCACGGGACCGGAGAGCGCCTCGATGATGCGCTTGAGCAGCAAAGGCACGGCGACGGTCGCGACCTTGGCAAGCACCAGCACCAGCAGCGCGGCGACGATGCGCCAGCGGTAGCCGATCAGCAGGCACCACATGTCGTAGGCGGCCTCGCCCGGTCGCGGCCGCCACCACGCGCTCCAGCGCACGCCGGCCGTTGCCGTTTCCCCGCCCACCGCTGTTTCCACTTGCCGCGCGCCGTCCCCTGCGCCGTCCTTGCGCTCGTTCATCTTTGCCGTCCCCCTGGCCCATACCCGGCACGCACGGTGCGCGCGCGCTTCGGTTGGACCGGCATTGGCGGCAGAAGTGCCCGTCGTCGATCCCGCACAAGTTTGTGGCGCGTCTCCGGAACCCGACGGCCATCCGGCGGTCATATGTATCAGGCGCGGTGTCAACGGCAGCGTCCAGCGCAGCGTCCGGGAAGACGCAAGATTTCAAGGAGACCGAGATGGCCCATGCAAATCCGATCCAGATCCAAAAGTATTTGAAAGGCGTCGACTATCCCACGGACAAGCAGACGCTGATCGACACCGCAAAACAGCAGGGAGCGGACGAAAGCGTTTGCGCGTCGCTGGACCAGTTGCCCGATGAGCAGTTCCAGACGCCGGCCGACGTCAGCGCGGCGTTCAAGGGGCCGTCGCAGGACCATGCGGAGCGTGGCGACGACGACCGCGACGATAACGACGATAGCGACGGCGACGGCGGCGGCAGCGGCCGCCGCCGCCGCGACCACTGAGCGGCGACCATGCAAGGCCACTTGCCCTCGCCGCCGGACGCCCGCGCCATCGTCCACTTCCACGACGAAGCGCTGCTGCATCCGCAAGCCGGCGATCACGACACCGTTCGCCGCGATGCGGCGGATGCCGTCTGGCGCGCCATCCGCGTGAACCACCATCACAACCGCCTGCTGTGGCAGGAAGAGGATCGCGCGCGGCGCAAGGATGTGGGCGCCGAGATCATCGCGGCCAGCAAGCGCGCGATCGATCGCCACAACCAGTTGCGCAACGACGCCGTCGAAGCGATCGACGAGGCGCTGCTGGCGCGGCTGTCCGCACTGGCGACGCCGCCGCCCACAGGCGCCGGTCAGGCCGCCGCGCGGCTGAGCAGTGAAACGGCTGGCGCCATGATCGACAGGTTGTCCATACTCGCGCTGAAGATATTTCACATGCGCATACAGGCGCATCGTGCCGAGGCGGGTGCGGCGCACATGGCCGAGTGCGCCGCCCGGCTCGAGCGGCTCGCGGCGCAACGCGACGACCTGGCCGGTTGCCTCGACCGCCTGCTGGGCGAGGTGGCGTCGGGCGCCGCCTGCTTCAAGGTTTACCGCCAGTTCAAGATGTACAACGACCCCGCGCTCAATCCGTGGCTGTATGGAACGCGGGCAGCCCTTGCTTACAAACAAGGGGGCGGACCGTGAGCGGGCTGGTCGATGTCCTGCTACCCACTTGCAACCGCCCGCAAGCGCTGACGGCCACGCTGGTATCGCTGGCGGCACAGTCCACGCCGCATCTGCGGGTGGTCATCTCGGACCAATCGGACGGCGGCGGCTCGCTGGAGCAACCATCGGTACTGGCCGCGCTGCGCTTTCTGCTCGCGCAAGGGCACGAGGTCAGCGCGTCGCGCCACCTGCCACGGCGCGGCATGGCCGAACAGCGCGCCTTCCTGCTGTCCCGCGCCCGCGCGCCCTACTGCCTGTTTCTCGATGACGATGTGCTGCTCGACAGCGACTTGATCGAGCGGCTGCTAAGTACCATCACAGAACAGCGATGCGGCTTCGTCGGCAGCGCACTGCACGGCCTGAGCCACGTCGGCGACGTGCGCCCGGACGAGGAGGCCATTGAGTTTTGGCAATCGCCAGTGGCGCCGGAATCGATCGCCCCGGACGGGCCGGCATGGCGGCGGCATCACTTGCACAGCGCCGCCAACCTGTTCCACGTGCAATCAAGGTTGGGCATAACCCGCGCCAACAGCCAATGTTACCGGGTGGCGTGGATAGGCGGCTGCGTGCTGTACGACACGGCAAAGCTGCGCGCGGCCGGCGGTTTCGACTTTTGGCGCCAGCTGCCCGCCGAGCATTGCGGCGAGGACGCGCAAGCGCAGCTGCAAGTGATGGCGCGCTTCGGCGGTTGCGGCATCATCCCGTCGGGCGCCTATCACATGGAACTGCCGACCACCATCACGGAGCGCGCCTGCAACGCGCCGCATGTGCTGCGACAAGCCGAGATGCTCCGTGGCGACGTCCCGCCGCCGCGACAAGGCTAAGTCCAGCATGTCGACGCCAAAAACGCAACCGGAACCGCCAGATTCGCTGCCGCCGGAGGTCCGGCACATCGTCGTATTGCGGCCGAACGCGCTGGGCGACTACATCTTCGCGTTGCCGGCCTTACACGCGCTGCGTGACAGCTATCCCGCCGCGCGCATCACACTGTTGGGCAAGCCCTGGCATGCCGAGTTCCTGCACGGGCGTCCGGGACCTGTGGACGATGTCATCGCCATGCCGCCGTTGCCGGGCATCGGCGCGCCGCCCGACGGGCCGATACCCGAGTCCGCGCGCCAGCTGGTGGCGGCGCTACGCAGCATGCACATCGACCTGGCGCTGCAAATGTACGGCGGCGGCGCCTACTCGAACGGCTTCGTCGCCTCGCTTGGCGCGATGGTCAGCGCCGGCGCAACGACCCCGGGCGCTCCAACGCTCGACCGCAGCATCGCCTACAGCCGTCTGGCGAACCGCCGCATCGAGCTGCTGCAGATCGCGGCGCTGGCCGGCGCGCGCCCGTGCCTGGTGTCGCCGGAGCTGGAGGTCACCGCTTCCGACCGCGCCATGGCTCAGCGGATACTGCCCGGACATGCCGGCGCACGGCTGGTCGTCGTGCATCCCGGCGCCAGCGACCCGCGCCGCTGCTGGCCGCCGGCGGGATTTGCCGCAGTGGCCGATGCGCTGGCCGATGCGGGCGCACAAGTCGTCATCAGCGCCACCGATGCCGAGGCAGACACCGCCAGGGCTGTCGTGCAACACATGCGCCACCGCCCGATCGACCTGACCGGCAGGCTGCCGCTGTCGGGCCTGTGCGGACTGCTCGACCGGGCCGAGCTGATCGTCTCCAACGACACGGGGCCGCTGCATCTGGCGTTGGCGCTGGGCAAGCCGGCGGTTGGCGTGTTTTGGCTGACGAACATCATCGAGTCGTGCCCGTTGGCGCAGCATCTGTTGCGGCCGGCCATATCCACACGCGTGCACTGTCCCGAGTGCGGCCAGGAGAATCTGCGTACACGCTGCACCCATGACGTCAGCTTCGTCGCCGATGTGGGGCACGACGACGTGATTGCGCTGGCGTTGGAATTGTTCCGGGACGTCGAATGACTATCGGCCTAACCCACCACCCAACACCCAAAACTTAGGCCCAATGCCGCCGCGCCGCCGCGTCCGCCATGCGCGCCCCCGCCAGCAGCGAACGCGCCTGCGCCAGCACCAGCTGCGTCTTGCGCCCTTCCGGATCGCGGATGCAGCGGTGCAGTCGCCGGTTCAGCGGCGCCCAACGCCCCATGTCGGCCTTGCTGAATATCACCACACTCCGCAACCCCAGGCCGGCGGCGATATGCGACACCCCGGTGTCATTGCAAATCAGTAAGCGCGCCCCGCTCATCAACGCCGCCATCGCCCCCACCGACATCGGCACCGTCGCGTTGATCGCGGGCGTGTCCATGCGCGCTGCCACGGCCCGTGCCAGATCGGCCTCGCTGGCGGAACCGGTCAAAACGATCTTCAGCCCATGCTCCAAGGCCAGGCGGTCCGCTACTTCGGCGAAGCGCGCCGGCGGCCAGCATTTATCGCGCAGGCGCGCACCGGCGTGAATGCATGCGTAGCCGCCGGGCGGCAGGCCGCGCGCGGCGCCGGTGTGTTCCAACTCTTCCCAGTCCTCCGGCATCAAGGGGAACTCCAGGCGGCAGCCCATGGTGTCGGCCCCCAGCCATCGGGCCAGCCGCAGCAGACGCAATGGTTCGGCCCCGTGCTGCGGAAAAGGCAACGCGTGCTTCCGGCCGCACGGCGACTTGGCAACGGTGCCGTAGCCGGCCTGGGTGCCGGCGCCGAACGCGGCGACGATTCCATTGGTGACCTCGCCGCTGCCATGCATCTGCAACGCCAACGCAAACTCCTGTTCGCGCATGTACGAATAGAAGTCTTCCTGGGCGTACGGCAGCGCGGGTTGTTCCGGCAAATCGGGATGGCCGGGAAAGGCGACGAAGCCATCGAGATAGGCGCTGTAGCGCTTCGAGAATTGCTCGGCCCACGGCAGGCCCACCAGCACTATGCGGGCCTGCGGCAAGGCCGCGCGCAACGCCCTCAACGCCGGCACCGCGCACAGCATGTCGCCCAGGTACAAGGCGCGGAACACCGCTACCGGACCTTCGCCTATGCGCTGCAACAACGGCGTGTTCATCGCGCCCCCCCAGCCGCCAGCAGGCGGTCGATGACGTTGGCGGTGATGCGCTCGACGGGGGTGTCCTGGCCGCTGTCGAGCACCTGGGCCCAGTCCGTGGTGCCTGCACTGAACACGGTGCCGCCGCGTTCGAAGAGTCCCATGCAGGCGGCGTGTATGCCCTGCCCGGCCGCGTGTTGCTCGCGCGCGGGCAATTCCTGCCAGTCGTCGCCCAACACGCTGCTGGCAAGCAGTTCGTAGGTCGCCGGTGTGCCGTAGCTGGACGCCGCCAAGGCGACACGCGGCAACGCATCCGACGCTCCGATGCCGGCGCCTGCGCGGGCGCCCGTTTCCGCTTCGCGCTCCAACGGAACGCCGTCGCACTCGTAGCCAATCAACGGTGGCCGGGTGGCGGCGCCGAACACCTCTCCGCGCCGCAGCCCGGTCCCGGCGAAGACCCAATGATCGGCCGCATGCACGGTATAGCCCGGGACGCGGCGCGGACCGTCCCACCATCCGCCGCCGTGGCGATAGCTGGCGCCGCCGAGCGCGTCCTCCGGCCGGCCGGCGCCGCCGCGCGGCCACCAGTGATCGAGCGCGCCTTGCGGACCGCCTTGATGACAAACCATCGCCCGCCCCTGATCGACGTAGTGGATGCGCCACCAGCATAGATTGGCGCCGAAGAAGGCAGCGTTGCCGCCGTTGGCGATGAACGCTTCCACATGGTCGCGCGCAGGCTCGCTCCAGTATTCGTCGTGGCCGGCGCTGAGCAACAAACTGTAACGCCCGCACAAATCGGGGTCGGCGTGAATATCGAAATCGGTGCAGAACGCCGGCTCGTAGCCGTTGCGCAGCAGCCAGCGGATGAAGCGCGCGTCCCAGTGCGCAAAGCTCTGGCGCGGCGAGCTGGTGTCGTAATGATCCGGCGCGCCGAAGATCGCGCCGCCGATCCCGCCGCCGGGCCGCCGCAGCGACAACCGCGCGCCGGGAGGGTGCGTCGAGCGCGGCGGATTGTCGTAAAAGCACCCGCCACCGCTGTGGTTATAGGCGTGCCAGGTCGCCAATGGCAGCTTGACCAGCAGGCTTCCACGCGTGGCGCCGCGCACCACGAACAGCGCAGCCGCCTGCGGCATCCACGGCGCCGGCGGCTGCGCGCCGTCCGTTTCACAGCAGGCGATGTAGACGGCCGAGCGCCAGTCCCCGGGGATTTCGAAGCCATAGGCGGGCCAGTGCCAATCCTGATCCGGTCCGCGCGGCGGCGCATGCTCGCCGCGCAACCAGTCCGAGCGCAGCACGGGTTGCAAGGCCACGCTCCAGCGGAAGAAGTGCACGCGAAAGCGCGGCTGGTCGGTCGACACATGCAGCACCAGGCGCTCTCCGGGCAGCACGCTGGCGGGCGCGGGATAGAGCTGAATCATGGCGCGCCCTCAGAACGGCGCATCGGGTTCGACCCGTTTGCGCACCCAAAAAGGCGGCATGGCCAAGGCATGCAACGGCGTGGCCCTGAATGCCTCCACCGCCTCGGCGGGCGTCTCGACGATCGGTTCGTCCTTGCGGTTGAACGAGGTATTGAGCAGCACCGGCACGCCGGTGCGCGCCTCGAACGCCAGCAGCAAGGCGCGCAGCAAGGGGTCGTCGTCCGGCCCCACGCTTTGCAGCCGGGCGCTGCGGTCGATGTGGGTGGTGGCGCCCAGGCGCTCGGCGCCGAACGGCGTGACCGGCACCGCGAACTGCATGAACGGCGCCGCATGCATCAGGTCGAAATAGTCTCCGGCCCGCTCCAGCAACACCACCGGCGCCAGCGGCCGAAACCATTCGCGTTGCTTGACGCGGGCATTGATCCAGTCGCGCATCCGTTCGGTGCGCGGATCGGCCAGTATGCTGCGGTGCCCCAGCGCGCGCGGGCCGAATTCGCTGCGCCCCTGGTACAGCGCCAGCGCCTTGTTGCCCGCCAGCAGATCGACCATGCGCGCGCACAGCGCCTCACGGCTATCCAAACGCTCGACGACAAGGTCGTCCGCGTCGCGCAGCGCCGCCTCGATAGCGGCGGCATCCGGCTGCGGGCCCAGATAATCGTCGCGCCAGCGGAAATCGCAGCCGCGTTCGGCCAGCTCGGTCAGACCGTAGACCGCGCAACCGAGCGCGGTGCCGCCATCGCCCGGAGTCGGCGGGATGAACAGCGAGCGAAACGGCGTCTCGCACATCAGCCGCTCGTTGACCGAACAATTAAGCGCGGTGCCGCCGGCAAAGCATAGCTGGTCGGCGCCGGTGCGCGCATGCAGCCAGCGCGCTACCTGCAACAGGGCATCCTCGAAGGCGGACTGGCCCGCCGCCGCCAGATTGGCGATATCCTGGAACACGCCGCCGCCCGTTGGCGCGTAGCGGAAGCGCTGGCGCTCGGCCAGCAGCGCGCGCCAGCGATCCGGCATGAACACCCGGCAGCCGTCGACGTCCAGCGGCGGCATGCCGAGCGCGTAGGGGTCGCCGAACGGCGCCAGGCCCATCACCTTGCCTTCATTGCCTTCGCCGGGGAAAATCGCCTGGGTCAGCATGAAATAAAACATGCCGAGGCCGGCGGGCTGTTGCTCGTCGCGCTCCCACAGCTGCTTGCCGATGCAGTCGATGCGCGCGGGGTGGCCGGGGTGGCCGCGGTCGGCCATATAAAACGACGACACCTCGCGCCAGTGCCCCGGCACGGCGGCCGCGTCGGCCCAATGCTCGGTGAAATCTGCCACCGCGCTGCCCTGGCCGTCGATGACCATGACGGCGGCCCGCGTGAACGGCGACGGATGAAAGGCGCTATATAAATGCGCCACGTGGTGCGAGATGCGGGCGCGGCGCGCGTGCGGCGCCAGCTTCAGGCTCGCGGCCAGTTCGCGCTCGTAGACGGGCAGATTGTCGATCTCGGCGTCGGACGAGTAACATTCGACCAGCACGTCGACCGGCGCGTCCAGTCCCGGCAGGCGCGCCGCGTAAAAGTCGCGCAGGTCGCCCGGCCTGCCCCAGTGATGCTTGACGCGGCTCAGCCGCTCCTTCTGTATCGCCCACTGCAGGGTCGAGCCGCGCAGCAGGCAAGCGCTGGCGTCCTGCGTTCGGTTTATGCCCAACACCACCGGTTCGTCTTCCATCGTCGCCTCCCCGTGCCGGGACGCAACGCACCGCGCGCCGCGTCCTGCAGGTTAGAGCGTCGGGATGCCGGGTTAGTTCTGCCTCTACTTTACGAACGTGAGCGTATGCTTCGCCGGCCCCGGCAACAGCGGCGACTCCCGCCCGCTGAGCCAATCCTCGCGGCCGCCAAGGAAATTCGGCGACAAGGGATGGCCGCTCTGGCCGGCCGGCATATTAAAGATGCCTTCCTGCTCGCGCCCCGGCGTCACCGTCATGCGCTCGGACTGTCCGAATATCGGCCCGGCCACGCGCGGCATGTGCTGGTCGCCGGCCAGCATGTCCGGCGCCACCTTCAGGAAGCGGCCCACCAACGGCAGCGCCGACGCCATCGGATGGGCGCTGGCGGCGGTATTGCGCTTGCCCCAGGTGGCCTCCGACAAAGGCTTGCCGTCCTTGGTCAGGTCGGCGATCACGCGGTCCAGCGCGGTCAGTTGCAAGGCCTGCCAGTCGGCGAACTGCGGCGGCAGCCATCCTGGCGGCTGCTCGTCCAGCAGGCGCGCCAGCATCACCGGCCAGCGCGCGCTGATGGCCGCCATGCTGGCCTTGGGGTCGATCGCGGCCATCTGCTGGTCGGCGTTTTCGAACAGGATGTCGTACAGCGCGTACATGTAGGCGCGCGTGATGCGGTAGCCCACCGAATCGACGCTGGCCCTGCCGGTCCAGCTGGTTTTCAGCAGCGCCAGCGCCTCGGCGCGGCGCGGATGGTCGGCGACCGCCTTGCCGTCGAGCGCCACGATCGCCCGCTTGCGCCACGGCGCCAGGAACACCGCGCGGTCGTCCAGCGCGATGGCGTAGACCTTCTTGACGTCGGTCTTGGCGCCCAGCGCCGTCAGGTCCTCGCGCACCTGGTGCGTGCGCGCGCCCAGATCGAAGCCGCCATCGCCGATCAACGCCGCGCCGGCGCCGGCCAGCTGGCGGCTGTTGGCGGTGGCCAGCTGGCCGCCGGCCGGATTGACCACCTTCGGATATTCGGCCGGCGCCAGCCAGCCATCCCACACGCCGGCCTTGTCGTCGGCGGCCAACGGATAGGTGATCTCCACGCCGGCCGGCGCGCGGCGCGGCAGCGGACCGGCGACGGTCCAGCCGATATTGCCCTTGTCGTCGCCGCCGACGAAATTCTGCGCCGGGATGCCCAGCGTCGGCGCGATCGCCAACGCCTGGTCGAGCGTATCCGCCCCTTCCAGCCTCTGGACATTGACGTTGACGGCGGCCAGCGTGTGCGCGGTCCAATGCACCGCGTAGCTGCGGCCCATCGCCTCGCGGATCGGGCCGAGCGAGGTCTCGCGCACCGCCAGCGTCTCGGCCGGCGCGCCCTTGACCAGTATCGTCTCCTCGTGCACGGACGGCGTCTCCCAACCGGCCTGCGTGAGCACCTGCCCGGGCCTGGCCGGATCGGCTTCCAGCGCGATCAGATCCAGGTAATCGCCGTAGCTGTTGGTGAAGCCCCAGGCCACATGGCCGTTACTGCCGGCCACCACCACCGGCGTGCCGGGCAAGGTGACGCCGACCACGCGGCGCTGGCCGCCCTTCGCGTCCGGGAACTGCAAGGCGGCGCGGTACCAGATGCCGGGCAGCTGGATGCCCAGGTGCATATCGTCGGACACGATGGCGCCGCCGCTGTCGCTGCGGCTGCCCGCCACCGCCCAGTTGTTGCTGCCGACGGTATTGAGCATCTCGACGGGCAAAGGCGCGAACGCCATTTTCGACAACGGCGCCGTGCCGGCCGTTCCTGGCTTGCCCCACCACGCCGGCGCCGCCGCCGGAATCGGTGGCGGCTCGCCCGGCACGTTGTCGGCGTCGAGCGGCGCGTCCCACTGCGTCGACTCCGGCGCCAGGAAGGCGCGCTGCTCCTGCGACGCATGCTCGGCGAGCCAGCCGCGCGACAGTTCGCGCGGCAGCAGGCTCCCTTGCAGGTCGAAATACATGGCCCAGATCACCAGCAGCGAATCGGTGGCCGCCCAGGCGCGCGGCGGCATGCCCACCAGCGCATACTCGAACGGCTTGGTGCTCAACGCGCCAAGGCCCGCGTTGACGCCGGCGGCGTAGCGCTCCAGCAGCGCGCGGTCCGGCGCGGGCAGCGACTTGAACGCCAGGTCGGCGCGGGCGCGGAAACGGTGGAAGCGGCGCGCTTTGTCCACCGGCAGCGCGCGCGCGCCAAACAGTTCGGACAACTCGCCTGCCGCGGCCCGGCGCAGCAAATCCATCTGGAAGTAGCGCTCCTGCGCGTGCACGAAACCGGTGGCGTAGGCCACATCGAGCCGGCTGCCGCCGCTGATCACCGGCACGCCGCGCTCGTCGCGCGCGACGCTGGCGGTGGTCTCCAGCCCCGCCGCCTGCCGCGTGCCGTCCAACTGGGACAGGCTACCGCGCAAATACAACCATGCCGCCAACAGCGCCAGGACCAGCAACGCCACCGCCACCAACAAGATCCGCCTGGACCACACCGTCAGCCTGCTCTTTTGCATACCATTCCCGGAAATCAGATCAATCCGGCAATAGTGCCAGAGAATCCACTCCGCAGGCAATCGGGGGCCACGAACTTACACTTCTTCGATATCAGATCGGCAATCCATAAAGAGAGTCCGCGCACAGAGGCCTCCCCCGCGGCGGCCTACCATGGAGTTTTAGACCACCCGGAAGAGAAAGGAGCGCCATGGATACCGTGACCAACATGCAGGACTGTATCGACGCCTGCACCAACTGTCATCAGGCCTGCCTGCAGACCGCGATGACCCACTGCCTGCAGATGGGCGGGCGGCACGTCGCGCCGGACCACCTGCGGCTGATGTTCGATTGCGCGGCCGTGTGCGAGCTGTCGGCCAATTTGCAGCTGAGCGGCTCGCCGTTCGCCGAGCGCCTGTGCGGCGTCTGCGCCGAGGTATGCCACGCCTGCGCCCTGAGCTGCCGCGACCCGGATGGCATGGAGGAGTGCCTGCGCGCCTGCGAAGTGTGCGAGCACTCGTGCCGCGAGATGGCAAAAATGGCCGCCTGAGCGTAATGTCGCTAACTTAAGCGCTCATCTAAATCATGTAGGGCGGATTAGCGCAGCGTAATCCGCCAAGCTCCGTCGGCGGCTCATGGCGGATTACGGCGTTCCGCCTCTTAAGGCCTACCGGCAGGTTAGGCCGCCTCCTTCGGTGGGCCCCCGGGGCGGGTTAGCGGGCCTCGCCCGCTAACCCGCCCTACGAAAACCGCTTTAACTTAGCGGGTCAGGCGATCTGGTAGATGTCTTTCGCCACTTCCCGCACGTAGCGCAGCAGCAGCGCCGCGCCCGGAGACATCAAATGGCCGTCCACCGTGATGATGCCGAAAGCGTCCATGCGGCACGGCAGCTCGATCGGCAGGATGTTGAGCACACCCTGCGACTCGTAATACTTGGCCACCGCGATCGGCATCACATTGAGCGCGTCGGTCTGCTGCAGCAGCGGTTTAATCAGCAGCACCGCCGTGGTGTCGACCACGTTGCCCGGCACTTCCAGGCCCGCGCGGCGGAACATCAACTCGCAGCGCGCGCGCAGGATGCTGCCCTGCGGCGGCAGTATCCACGGTTGCCCGGCGATGTCGCGCAGCTGCAGGTTGCGCGCCTTGAGCAGCGGATGGCCGGGGCGCACCACCGCGCACGCCGGCTCGTCGCCCAGCTCCTCGTAGGCCAGCCCCTGCGCGCTCTGACGCTCGGGTATGCGGCCGATCATGAAGTCCAACCGGCCGCGCTGCAACTGCTCCAGCAGGATGTTGGACTGCTCCATCTCGACACCGATGCGCAAGCGCGGCGAGGCCTGCTTGGTGCGCGTGATCGCCTGCGGCAGCAGCGAAATCCCCGGGGTCATGATGGTGCCGATGTCCACCTGCCCGGTCAGGCCGGCCTTGATGGCGACGATGTCCTCGTGCGCCAGCGAGAGGCTGGTCAGCGCCATGCGGGCGTGGCGTATCATCGTTTCGCCGTAAATGGTCGGCTCCATGCCGCGCGGCAGACGGTCGAACAGCTGCACGCCGAGCATCTCCTCCAGGTCCTTGAGCTGCTTGGACGCGGCGGGCTGCGTCATGTGCAAATCTTCCGACGCACGGTGGATGTTGCGTTGTTCGTCCAGCGCGATCAGCAGCAGCAGCTGGCGCGTTTTGAGCCGCGCGCGCAGGAACCAGTTCGAATTAGTATCCATAGGAAAATGATATCACGATGGGTATTGATTTTGCATCAAAACCCATCATTTCAATATCACTTGCAAGCCGAACTAGGATTGGCCGCAGGCCCTTCCTTGGTTTGCTTGATGAACGGGATGGTGCCGTCGGCGTTGTACTGGAACTCCTCCACCGCCACCGAGCGGCGATACTCGCCGCCGGTGGGCAGCTTGTCGTTGTGGTAGAAGATGTAGTTCTTGCCGTTGAATTCGACGATCGCCTGGTGGATGGTCTTGACCTTGGCGTTTTTCTCCATAATCACGCCGCCGAACTTCCACGGGCCGATCGGGCTGTTCGACATCATGTAGGCGGTGGTCTCCGGGAAGTCGCGTGAATACGACAGGTAGTACACGCCCTTGTGCTTGTGCATATACGGCGCCTCGGTGAAGCGGTCCATGCCCACGGTGTGGATAGGGCCATCGAACTCGGTCATGTTCGGTTTGAGCTTGGCATATTTGAGCACCGTGTTACCCCAGTACAGATACGCCTGGCCGTCGTCGTCGACAAACACGCCCGGATCGATATCGTCCCAGGCGATCGGCGCTTCCAGTGTCATGTTGTTGGTGACCAGCGCCGAACCGCGCGCATCGACGAACGGGCCTTCCGGCTTGTCGGAGACGGCCACGCCGATGGCGCGGCCGGGGATGGTCGCGTGATCGACGGTCGAATAGAAGTAGTATTTACCATTGCGCTTGGTGACGTCGGCGGCCCAGGCGTCCACCTTGCCGATTGCCCATTTGAAGGCCGACGGCTTGAGCGGCGAGCCGAGATCCTTCCAGTTCTTCATGTCGCAGCTGCTGTAGACGCGCCATTCCTTCATCACATAGTCCTTGTCCGTCACCGCGGCGCTGTCGACGCCGACGTACAGGTAGACCGTGCCGCCGTCGACATACGCCGACGGATCGGCCGTGAACAGTTTCGGGAACATCGGGTTGGCCGCCTGCGCGCTGTTTACGCTGTTAATTGCGGCAAAAGCCATCCCCGCCGCTGCGATAGCGGCAAATTTCATCAGTTTTGTTTTCAAAGCTCTCTCCAGTGATATCTTATTTTTTAGCCGTCGCGCCGATCGCCATCAGGCGCTGGACAACGCAGAATACAAACAGCAGACCGCCGATGACGATCTTGGTCCACCACGAGCTGAGCGTGCCGTCGAAGGCGATCAGCGTCTGGATGGTTCCGAGCACCAGCACGCCGGACAGCGCGCCGGCGACATAGCCGTAACCGCCGGTCAGCAAGGTGCCGCCGATGACCACCGCCGCGATGGCGTCCAGCTCCGTGCCTTGCGCATGCAGGCCGTAACCGGACAGCATGTAGAACGAGAACAGCACGCCGGCCAATGCCGCGCAAAAGCCGCTGAACGCGTAGATCAGCACCTTGGTGCGCGCCACGCGCAACCCCATCATCAGCGCCGACTGCTCGTTGCCGCCGACGGCGTAGATGGCGCGGCCGAACGGCGTGCAGTGCGCGACGTAGATGGCGATGGCCAGCATCGCCAGCGCGATCAGCGCGCCCGGCGACAGGAAGCCGCCCAGCACCGGAATCTGCGTTTGCGACATGGCGACGAAGAACGGATCTTCGATGGTGATCGAGTTGATGCTGATCAGGTAGCACAGGCCGCGCGCCAGGAACATGCCGGCCAGGGTGACGATAAACGGTTGCAGCTTGAAGTAGTGGATGATGGCGCCCATGGCCGCGCCGAAGCCGGCGCCGAGCACCAGCGAGATCGCGATCACCAGCAGCGGCGGCACATGCCAGGTTTGCAGCAGCCAGGCCGAGATCATCGTCGTCAGCGCCAGCACCGAGCCGACCGACAGGTCGATGCCGCCGGACAGGATCACAAAACTCATGCCGACCGCGATCACCAGCAGGAAGGCGTTATCGATCAACAGGTTGAACATCACCTGCAGCGACAGGAAACCCGGATAGGCGGCGCCGCCGGCAACCAGCAGCACGGCCAGCAGCATCACCGTAACCAGCGAGGTGAAATACGGCGACGATGTAAAGCTGCGCGGACGTGATGGTTTGGCCCCGGCGGCGCCGCCGGTCATGACGGTTGCGCTCATGTTGCGATTCCCTTCGAGCGGGCCGGGAAGACGCGGCGCCACATGTTTTTGAATTCTGCCGACTGCGAAATACAGACCAGGAACACGACCACCGACTTGACGACCATGTTCACCTCCGGCGGCAGGCCGAGCGAGTAGATGGTGTAGGTCAGGGTTTGAATGATCAAGGCGCCGATCACGCTGCCGGCCAGGCTGAATTTACCGCCCGCCAGCGAGGTGCCGCCCAGGGTAACGGCCAGGATGGCGTCCAGTTCCAGCAGCAGGCCGGCGTTGTTGGCGTCCGCGCTCTTGATGTTCGCGCTGATCATCAGGCCGGAGAGTCCGGCGCAGGCGCTGCAGAACAGGTAGACGAAGAAGATCAGGGTCGCGGTCTTCAAGCCGGCCAGGCGCGCGGCCACCGGGTTGATGCCGACCGACTGGATGAACAGGCCGAGCGCCGTCTTGCGCATCAACAGGAACGTCACGATGAAGACGGCGGCGACGATGTACAGCGAGAACGGCAGGCCAAACAGATACCCGCTGCCGAGGAAGAAGAACGGCTCGTAGTAGACCGTGACGATCTGGCCATCCGTCATCAGCTGCGCCAGGCCGCGCCCCGCCACCATCAGGATCAAAGTGGCGACGATGGGTTGCAGGCCAAGGCCAGCCACCAGCACGCCGTTCCACGCGCCGCACAACAGCGCAGCGCCCATGGCCGCGCACAGCGCCCACACCATCGGCGTATTGGCGACGTATTCGGGCACGCCGTTGTTCATCACCATGGTGCCGCCGATCAGCATCGAGGCGACCGTGCCGCTGATGGCGACCACCGCGCCGACCGAGATGTCAATGCCGCGCGTGGCGATGACCAGGGTCATGCCGATGGCCGCCAGCGCCAGCGGCGCCGCGCGGTTGGCGATGTCGATCAAGCTGCCGTACAAGTGGCCGTCCTTGATCTCGATGTGGAAGAAGCCGGGAATCAGCAGCAGGTCGATCAACAGCAGGATCGCCAGCGCCGCCAGGGGACGGAAAAGTGGATGCCGCACGATGCTCATTTGGTTCATTCCGCTCATTTCGCGTGCGCTCCTTCCGCCGCGATTACGTGCAGCACCGACGTCTCATCGAGTGCGCCGCGCGGGTATTCGCCGCCGGTTTTACGGTCGCGCATGACCACGATACGGTCGCTGCAACGCAGTACTTCCGGCAGCTCGGACGAGATGAACAGGATCGACATGCCCTTGCGGCACAACTTGACCACGTAATCCATGATCTCCTGCTTGGCGCGCACGTCGATGCCGCGCGTCGGCTCGTCCAGGATCAGCATTTTCGGCTCGGTCGCCAGCCAGCGCGCCAGCAACACCTTCTGCTGGTTGCCGCCGGAGAGCGTGCCGATAGGCGTCTCGATGCTGGCGGTTTTGATGCCGAGCGCCTTGACATATTCTTCCGCCAGTTGCTGCTGGCGTTTGAGCGGAATCGCGCGCGTCAGTCCCATGCGGGCCTGCAAAGCCAGAATGACGTTTTCCCGCACCGACAGCTCGAGGATAGCGCCTTCGTGCTTGCGATCCTCTGAACAGAAGCCTATGCCGGCGGCGATGGCGTCACGCGGCGAATTGAAGCTATGCTCCTTGCCGTCGATGGAGATGGCGCCGCTGTCGGCCTTGTCGGCGCCAAACAGCAGGCGGGCGGCCTCGGTGCGGCCGGAGCCCAGCAAACCGGCCAAGCCAAGCAGCTCGCCCTCGCGCAGCTCGATATCCATCGGCGCCAGCGCGCCTTTGCGGCCGAGGCCACGCGCACTGAGAAAAGCCTTGAGTTTCGATGGCGCGGCGGCGACCGCGTCATCGTTTGCGGCCGGCGACGCGGGTGCGGCGTCCGGCGTGGCGGTGGCCGGCGCGCCGACCATTTTATTCACCAGTTCAAGCCGCGACAAATCGGCGCAGGCGTACTCCCCTTCGCGTTCGCCGTTGCGCATCACGGTGATGCGGTCGGAGATCGCGTAGGTCTGGTCGAGGAAGTGGGTGACGAACAAGATCGACATGCCCTGCTCGCGCAGGCCGCGCAGAACGCTGAACAGCAGGTCGACTTCCTTCTCGTCGAGACTGGAGGTCGGCTCGTCGAGGATCAACACCTTGGCCGAGACCAGCAACGCGCGCGAAATCGCCACCATCTGCTGGATCGCCAGCGGATAGTGGGCCAGCGGCATGGTGACATCGATGCGGATCTGCATCCGCTCCAGCAGCTCGGTGGCCTGCTGTTGCATGCCGCGCCAGTCGATCCCGCCGAACTTGCGCGGATAGCGGCCGATGAAGATGTTCTCCGCCACCGACAGGTTCGGGCAAAGGTTCACTTCCTGATAAACGGTGCTGATGCCGAGGTTCTGCGCATCGAGCGTGGACGTCGGATAGATCGCCTGGCCGTCGAGCAAGATCTCGCCCTGGTCCGGCGCATACACGCCGGTCAGCACCTTGATCAAGGTCGATTTGCCGGCGCCGTTCTGCCCCATCAGCGTGTGTACCTCGCCCGGATACAGGTTCAGCGCCACGCCGCTCAAGGCCTGTACGCCGGGGAAGGCTTTGCTGATGCCGCGCAGCTCCAGCACCGGCGCTGTCGACAACGCGGCTTGCGCTAATGTACTCATCGCGGGAGGCTATCAGTATTTACGGTTCGGGAATTCCTTGGCCGCCACCTCGGCCGGGAACACGCCCTCTTGCACCGTGATGCGCTTGGGTACCGGCTTGTTGGCGGCGACGTCGCGCGCGATCTGCATCAGTTGTGGGCCGAACAGCGGATTACATTCGACGGTCACGTTCATCTTCCCGGCCACCATCGCCTGGAAGGCGCCGCGCACGCCGTCGATCGAAATCACAAGGATGTCCTTGCCCGGCTTCATACCGGCTTCCTCGATCGCCTGGATCGCGCCAATGGCCATGTCGTCGTTGTGCGCGTACAGCACGTTGATCTTCTTGCCCTCGGCCTTAAGGAAGGCTTCCATCACTTCCTTGCCCTTGGTGCGGGTGAAGTCGCCGGTCTGCGAGCGGATGATCTTCAGCTTCGGATTGGCGGCGATGACTTCGGCGAAGCCCTTCTGGCGATCGATCGCCGGCGCGGAGCCGACGGTTCCCTGCAGCTCGACGATGTTGAAGGTGGCGTCGGGCGTCTTCTTGGCGCGTTCCAGCAGCCAGCGCGCGGCCAGGCGGCCCTCTTCGACGAAATCGGAACCGATGAAGGTCACGTACAGCGACGGGTCGGTGACGTTGACGGCGCGGTCGGTCAGGATGACCGGAATTTTCGCGGCCTTGGCTTCGCGCAGGACGGTATCCCAGCCCGATTCGACAACCGGCGAGAACGCGATGATATCGACACGCTGGGCGATGAAGGAACGGATTGCCTTGACCTGGTTTTCCTGGCGCTGCTGGGCGTCGGCGAATTTGAGGGTGATGCCCTCTTTCTTGGCCGCGTCTTTGATCGAGACGGTATTGGCGGTGCGCCATTCGCTCTCGGCGCCGACTTGCGAGAAGCCGATCACCAGCGGTTTAGCGGCAAAGGCCGGGCCGACGCTACCGAAGGCGGCGACGATGGCAGCAGCTACGCCGGCTTTGAGTACGGTTCTGCGATTGCATGTCATAGCAAGGTCTCCAGATTAGATTTTTAACTACTTATTGATCATATACTATGAGAAACACAAATATCTATCCAATGATATTTTGGTCAACTACGATATCGATTCCGATATCGGTTGAACTGCGGAAGTAATAGCTCAGCGCAGCAGGCGCAAGCCGTACAAGCCACCGGCCGCCGAGCCATTACGGGCCACAAATTTCACCACCAGCTTCCCGCCCGCTGCTGCGACCAACGCCGGCGGAATCGGGTAGTCCACCGTATAGAGTTCCTGCGGCGCCGTGGCGTCCAGCTTGACCTCGGCCAGCAACTGGCCGTTGATCAGGATATCGAACCTGCGCCCGGCATCCGCTTTCGAATATGTCAGCAGCAAAGTGCGGGCTTCCGACTTTTTGTCGGTCAGGTCATAGCTAAACCAGCTTTTCGAATGCCGCCAGCGACGCCCCTTGGCCAAACCGGATTCGCCGCCTTCGGCCTTGAAAAAGTGGTCCGATTCCGGCTGCTGCTCACCCGGCGCCACCTGGTCGATGGTGCGCGCGTCCAGTTCAAGCCGCGCCTTCTCGTCCTCGGCGGCTTTGGCGCGCGTGGCCGCCAGATCGGCCGCCGTCGAATACGGCCAATAAACCATATAGCGGGATTCGTGCACTCGGAAAAACGGCACGAAGGTGGTGGCCTCCTTGCCGTCCCTGCCATCGACCAGTCCTGGAGCGACAAACGTCAGCGGTCTGCCGGATACCGGCTTGAAGCGGCCTTCGAACGCGGGACTGTCGTCGACCAGCACCGGCGCGGCCTGCAACGGGACTACCGGCCCGGAGGCGATATGGCCCATGCGCGAGTCGTCGGCCAGGAAGTTCAGTTTCTCGTCAGGGAACGGGTTGGTCTTGGCCGCCAGCACGACGGGGCCATGCAGGACCGCGTAGTAATTGGATTTGTCCGGCATCTGTTCGAGCCGGGTTTTCATCGGCAATGCGATATCGACCTTGTCGCCGTCGCGCCATTGGCGGCGGACGCTGACATAACGGTCGGCGCCGATGCTGGCCGCGACCTGCTTGCCGTTGACGGCGACGCGCAGCGCACCCGGCGCCACCCACTCCGGATACCGGATCTTCAAGGTGAAGGTCTTGTTGCCCTTGACCGTGATGGTGCTGCCGCCTTCATCCGGGAAGCGGTTGGACTGGCGGAGGGATACGCCCTGCTCGCGCCAGTTCAAGGTCGAAGGGATGAACAGGTTGACATACAGGTTGTCGCCCCGATGCGCGTAAATGAACTCGCCGTACTTGGCGTGGCTCTCCAGGCCCGAGCCCACGCAGCACCACATGCCCTGCTGCGGCTGCGAATACATGCGGTAGTGGTTCGGCCGCATCGGCGTGAAGTAGACAAAGCCGCCGGTGTGCGGGCGCTGCGACCCGAGAATATGGTTGTACAGCGCGCGCTCGTAGTAGTCCGCGTAGCTGCCCTTGGCGTCGCCGAGGAACAGCAACCCGGTGAGCTTGAGCATATTGTAGGTATTGCAGGTCTCGGGGCCTTCGACTTCCTCGATCATGGACGAGAAATCATTTTGGTCGTGGAAGTGTTCCTTGACGCTGTTGCCTCCGATAGCGACGGTGCGGTGATCGTGCACGGTTTGCCAGAAGAACTGCGCGGCCATCTGCCAGTCGCGCCGGCCGGTGAGGTCGCCGATGCGCTTAAAGCCGATCACTTTCGGGATTTGCGTATTGGCGTGCAGGCCGGTCAACTGGTCCTTGCCATCCTCCAGCGGGCGCAGGATGGCCTGGTGCGAAAAGCGGATTGCCAGGTCCATGTATTTTTTCTGGCCGGTCATCTCGGAGACGTCGGCCAGCACTTCGTTCATGCCGCCATGCTCGCAGCGCAGCATGTTCTGCATCTGTTCTTCGCTCAGGTGCGAAATCAGCCCGACGGTCCAGTCGCACAGCGCGATCAGCATCCCGCGCGCGTCCTCGTTGCCGGTGTAGACGTAGGCGTCGCGCAGGCCCGCGAACAGCTTGTGCAGGTTGTACCACGGGACCCATTTGCCGTTGACGGAGAAGCCGTCGGCCTGGAGTTTGCCCTGCGCGATATCGCGCCACGCTGCGGCGCCACCTGGTACGCCGCCGATGTAGCCATTGCCATTGCTCGCCTGGCAGCGCTTAAGTTCCGCCACAAAGTAATTCAGCCGCTTGAGCACTTCCCCGTCGCCGGTGGCGGCGGACATCAGCGACAACGCCGTCAGATAGTGGCCGCCCATGTGGCCATCGAGTCCCGTCGATTCCCAGTTGCCGTAGCTGGCCTCCTTCGGTGTCAGGCCGGCTTCGCGCAGGAATGGCGCCAGCAGCCTATCCGGATTCAGCGCCATGATGTAGCGCAGGTCGGTTTGCTGGGCTTCCAGGAAGGGACTGGCGGTCAGGCGCACGGCCGACAGCGGGAACAGGCGCACAGGCGCTTTGTCAGGCGCAGGCACGGCGGCGCCGGCACGCGTCGCGGCGCCGGCCATCGGCGCGACCGCCGCTGCCGCCATCGCACTGGCGGCGTAACGCAAGGTGCGCCGGCGCGCCGGCTTGTGGGTGGCCGCCGCCATTATTTCGGCGGCAGCTGCGTGCTGCGGTACTTGTTCAAGTCGGCCTGGTCAACCGTCGGCCACCCTTTCGCGTCCCATTTCATTTCCATGATTTTCAGCTTTTGCAGGTAGTTGTCGGCGGTCTCGTAGGCGTGCAGCACCAGATAGTCCTTGCCGTCCATCGTGTAAGCGCTGTTGTGGCCGAGGCCCTTCCAGTCCTTGTCGCCGGCGATCAAAAGCGAACCGCCGCCCTTCATCATATCCACGCCTTTTTTGTCGATGTAAGGACCGGTCACCGATGTCGACCGGCCGACGACGACGTTGTAGGTGCTGTCGCCCTTGCGGCAGCAAAGGCCGAACGACGCGAACAAATAGTAGTAGCCATTCTTCTTGAAGATGAACGGCGCCTCGATCTCGCCCGGCCCCGCATCCGTGCCGGCCGGCGCGTCGACGTTGGCGGTCCGGCTGGCGATCGAATGCCACTCCTGCGGCTCGGCCAACCCGGTCCAGGCGTCGTTCAACTTGACCAGTTTCAGTCCGCTCCAGAAGGAGCCGAACGACATCCAGGCCACGCCTTTTTCATCTTCGATGATGTTCGAATCGATCGCGTTCCAGTCGTCCCGCAGCGGCACCGACTGCAACACCATGCCCTTGTCTTCCCAGCGGTAGTCCGGGGAGCGCGGATTGAGCGTCTTGTTGACGGTCACGCCTATGCCCGACGTGTTTTTACCGAAGCCGGAAACCGAATAATATAAATAGTATTTACCGTTATGGAACTGCACATCCGGCGCCCAGATATGGCCGTCGAAAGTCGGTGCGGCGCGCTTGGCCCACGACGGCTGGTCCTTGAACACACGGCCCTCGGGCTTCCAGTCTTTCATATTGGTCGAACTATAGAAAGTGATGCCCGGCCCGGTACTGAAGACGTAATAGGTATCGCCTTCCTTGGCCATCACCGGATCGTGCACGCTGACTTCCTTGGCCGTGCAGGCCGACAGGCCGGCCACGCCCAACACCAGAGCCATCGTCGAAAAAATATACTTCATCTACAACCTCGATTAACGATGCGAGACCAAGCCACCGGCATGGCCTCGCGGGCTTACAACTTACTCCACCGCGACCACGATAACGGCCTTGGCCGGGATCTTGACCGTCAGCTTGCCATCGGCGCCGGCGGTGGCGCTGAACGGCGCCGGCTTGATCGCTTCCGGCGACTGGAAGGTGTTATGCGTATCCATCGCGGCGGACGTCAGCACCCGGCCATTGACCGACTTGATGGCCTGGCCCGGCACGTCCACGGCGATTTCCGCTTCCTTGGTCGGGTTGGTGTTGACCAGCGCCAGATACAACTTGCCGTCCTTGGCGCGCGCGGCCGAAGCGCTGATCTCTGGAATACTGCTGCCGTTGTACGAATACCGCGGATTGTTCGTCAACTTCAGCGGCAGCGAGGTCGCGTCCTGGAATGGCACATACATCTGGAACGCGTGGTACGTCGGCGTCAGCACCATCTTGTCCTTGTCGGTGATGATCATCGCCTGCAGCACGTTGACCATCTGCGCGATGTTCGTCATGCGCACGCGATCCGCGTGGTCGTGGAAGATGTTGAAGTTCAGCGCCGCCACCACCGCATCGCGCAGCGTGTTTTGCTGGAACAGGAAGCCGGCGTTGGTGCCCTTCTCGACGTCGTACCAGGTGCCCCACTCGT
This sequence comes from Duganella sp. AC237, assembly GCF_979254035.1. Taxonomy (NCBI): domain Bacteria; kingdom Pseudomonadati; phylum Pseudomonadota; class Betaproteobacteria; order Burkholderiales; family Oxalobacteraceae; genus Duganella; species Duganella sp. AC237. The sequence goes on from NZ_CEEDEW010000003.1 coordinate 4,433,762, forward strand.
CGACCAGGAAGCCCAATTTCTTCTCAGGGTCGTACTTGTCCATCACCGCCGTATTGTTCTTGATGAAGCCATCCATCTTGATCGTGTTGGACAGGGTCGAGAACCACTGGTCTTCCTTGAAGCCGGTCGCCATGCCCTTCACTTCCCACTGGCCGGTCGGGATGGTGTAGTAGTGGAAGCTGATGCCGTAGGTCTGCTTCTTGAGCTCTTTGCTCAAGGTTTCGGTCCACGTCAGGTCATGGTCGTTGCCGCCGCTGGCGATCATCTTCGGGCGATACTGCGGTGGAGCGCGCAGGAAGGTTTCGACATTCTTGTACAGGTTTGCGTAGTGTTGGGGCGACATGTTGCCGCCGCAGCCCCAGGCCTCGTTACCGATGGCGAAGTAGTCGACCTTGAACGGCTTGTCGCGGCCATTCTTGCGGCGCAGTTCCGCCAAGGTCGATTTGCTGTCGGAGGTCATGTACTCGACCCATTCCGACATCTCTTGCGCACTGCCGGTGCCCAGATTGCCGTTGACGTAGGTCTCCGCGCCAAGCTGCTCGGCCAGTTCGAAGAATTCGTGGGTGCCGACGGCGTTGTTTTCCTCGACGCCGCCCCAGTTGGTATTGACCTTCACAGGACGCTTCTCTCGCGCGCCGATGCCGTCGCGCCAGTGGTATTCGTCGGCGAAGCAGCCGCCCGGCCAGCGCACCAGCGGCACGTGCATGGCTTTGAGCGCGCCGACAACGTCCTTGCGCCAGCCATTGACGTTAGGGATCTTCGACTTCGGACCGACCCAGATGCCCTCGTAGATGCCGGTGCCCAGGTGCTCTGCGAACTGTCCGTAGATGTTTTTGTTGATGACCGGACCAGGCTTGGTCGTGTCGATCGTCACGCCGACAGGCGCGGCGAAAGCGGCGCCCGAAGCGAGCATGCACAGGGTGAGAACACCACGTTTGATGTGATTCATATTTGTCAATCTCCTGATTACTGTTTTATTGTCATCACGAAGCCGCCATGCGGCTTGATGGTTACTGCTGCTTTTTTGCCGGCAGCGATGCTGCGCTGGCTAAAACTCCGTTCGCCCTCTTCGCCGTCGGCGATGATCGTGCCTTGCTTGCCACCGGCGAAGGACAAGTCCAGCGTCAGCGCCTTGTCGGATTCGGTGGCGTTGATGCCGGCGATGTACCAGGTGTCGCCGGAGCGTCGCGCAACAACCGCGTATTTGCCGGGGAAGCCGTCAACCAGGCGGCTGTCGTCCCAGCTGCGCGGCAGCTCTTGCAGGAAGCCCTTGACGTAGGCCGGCACGGTCGCCATCCCCTCCGGCACTTCGGCGAAGTGCTGGATGCCGGAGACGTACAGCACCGATGTCGCGAGCTCGAAGCCATTGCTGCCGGTGCGCTTGATCTTGGGGATGTCGCCGAACACCATCGGCGTGAAATCCATCGGATCGAACAGGTTGCGGGCGAACGGCATCATCGCCGCGTGCGTCGGCATCTTGTCCTCGTCGGCCTGCTCGAAGGTGGTGAATTCAAAGCCGCGCACGGCCTCCATCGTCATCAGGTTGGGCCAGGTGCGGGTCCAGCCGCGCGGCAGCGTGGCGCCGTGGAAGTTCACCAGCAGGCCGGCGGTTGCCGCGTCGTTCAATATATCGACGTAGTAGGCGATCATCGACTGCGCGTCGCCATTGAAGAAGTCGATCTTGACGCCTTTGACGCCCATCTGGCGCAGGCGCTTGAACTCCGCCACGCGCTGCTCGTGCGTCAGCAATTTGCTTTTCGGCGAATACTCGGTCGCGTTCCATGGGCCGGACGAGTTGTACCAAACCAGCACGCCGACGTTCCTGGTCGCGGCGTAGTCGGCCAGTTCCTTCATCTTCTCGTAACCGATCTTGCGGTCCCAGTCGGCATCCACCAGGGTGTAGTCCCACTTCATGTCAGCGGCGTAGTCGATGAACTTCTTCTGCACGTCGTAGAGGGTGGCGTCATCCTTCAGCAGCGCCCAGCTCCAGGAAGCGTGGCCCGGCTTGACCAGTTGCCTGTCGAAGGCGATCGCCGGCGCCGCAAGGTCGGTACCCAGTGTCGATCCGACTACGGTCGACAGCGACCCAACCGCCATCAGGCGCCACGGTGAAGTCAGTGTGCCTTCGACGTCGGCCAGCAGACCGCGATCGGGATAGACTTCTTCCTTCATCGGGTTGCCGATGCTGTACTTTCCGCCTTTGGAGTCCGGCGCCAGGCGCGAGCCCTGGAAGCTACCGTCCATGCCCGCTTCCGAGATCGCCAGCCAGTTGTCGCCCGCCTTGAACAGCGCCGGGAACACCCAACCGGCCGGCGACGGCGAGACCGTACCGACCGGGATGTCCATCTGATAGTGCTCTTCGTAGGAAGGATTGGTCCGCCCCCAACCGGTCTGCGCGACGGCAATCGGCTGCAGCCAGGCCTTGGCCGATGCTGGCAGCGCGAACGTCGTGCGTTCCTGGATCAGTTTTTTGCGTGGCAGCGACGGCTCGGCGACGATGTAGCGGAAGGCCACGCCGTCGTTCGACACGCGGAAGACGATGTCCATCTTCTGCTTCTGCGCGTTCTGCACCGAGTAGGTTTGTTCGTTGGCGCTGTAGGTGATGTCACGCTTCTTACCCGTGGCCATCTGGTACTTGTCGGTGACGGTACCGACCTTGGAGCTGGCGGCGATGGTCAACGCGCCGGCCAGATCGGCGCCTTGCAGTTGCAGCCCGAGTTCGGATGCCAGCAGCACCGGTTTGCCGTCGCGGGAGACGGTGTAGGTCAGGGGTTTGCCGGGCGACTCGTTCAGCTGGACGCTGATGTGACGGTCGGGGCTCGTCAACGCGCCAGGGGAAGCCGCGAAGGCGGTGGACGCGGCTGTGGCGCCCACCGCGACCGCGGAGATAAATCTATTCACCATGTTCTCACCAATTTTTTAGGGTTATGTAGCCCCGCCACCTCTAAGGGTGGGTGTCTCCGGGGCGGCGAACGGTGTTGCTGGTGCTTCTACTACGTCACTACTTATACCCATCCTCCATCGACGATGAACTCCTGGGCGGTGCACATGGCGCCGTCGTCGGCGGCCAGGAACAAAATCATCGACGCGATATGCTGCGGCATCAGCTTTGTCGGCATGCACTGGTTACGCTTGATATCCTGCTCGCCCGCTTCGTCCAGCCACAGGTCGATCTGGCGCTGGGTCATCACCCAACCCGGCGTGACGGTGTTGACGCGGATGCCGTGGGCGCCGAATTCGCGCGCCAGGCCGCGTGTCAGGCCATGGGTAGCCGCCTTGGAGGTGGCGTAAACCGGATAGCCGGCATTCTTGACCTGCCACGAAATCGAACCGACGTTGATGATCGAGCCTGCGCCCTTTTCCTTCATGCCCTCGAAGACAGCCTGGCAGGTGAAGAACATCGGGCGCTGGTTGATGGCGATACGCTCGTTCCAATAATCGACGGTGACGTCCTGGGTCGCGTGGCGCTGGTCGTTGGCGGCGTTGTTGACGAGGATGTCGAAGGAACCGATGATGCCGGCCAATTCGGCCATCGTGGACTGCAAGGCGGGAATGTCGGTGATGTCGCAAACGCGGAACTCCGGCTCGGGGTAGCCGGCTTCCTTGACGCGGCGAACCAGCTCCAGGCTGGCGTCGCGGGCGATGTCGACGAAGGCGACTTTTGCGCCCTGCTCGGCGAAGGAAATCACCATCGCCTCGCCGATGCCGGTGCCGCCACCGGTGATGAACACGCGCTTGCCGCGCAGGCTGGCGAATTTAGCCAATTGGGTCATACAATCTCCGTTATTTTTATAGATGAAAGCCCCGCCGTGGCGGGGCCGGTACAGCCACCACAATCACTTGTGGTGCAATTCACCTTCGAGGCGTCGCCAAGGCGCGCCGCCTTCGTCGCGCAGCACTTGCGGCAGCAGCGGCTGCGGCAGGTTCTGGTACGAGACGGGACGCAGGAAACGCGTGATCGCGCCGGTGCCGACCGAAGTGCTGCGGCCATCGGACGTCGACGGGAACGGGCCGCCGTGGACCATGGCGCTGCATACTTCCACGCCGGTTGGATAACCGTTGGCCAGGATGCGGCCGACTTTACGTTCCAGCACCGGCAGCAGCTGCTGCGCTGCGTCCAGGTCCGCTTCGTCCATCAACAAGGTGGCGGTCAGTTGGCCTTCCAGTTCTTCAGCGATCTGGCGCATTTCAGCGATGTCCTTGCACGCCACGACCAGCGAGGCCGGGCCGAATACCTCCTCGGACAACACGTGTTGATCCAGGAACGCCGCGCTACTCGTGTCGAACAGCGCCGGAGCGGCCTTGCCTTCCGACTGCGGCGCCAGCGCCAGCGTGTTGACGTCGGCGTTGTCGGCCAGTTGCGAGATGCCGCGCTTGTAGCTGCCGGCGATACCCGGCGACAGCATGGCGCAGGCGGCGCCGCCTTCCAGAGCCTTGGATGCAGCGGCCTTGAAGCGATCCAGGTCCGGGCCGGCGATACCGATCACCAGGCCCGGGTTGGTGCACATCTGGCCCACGCCCAGTACCAGCGAGGCGGAGAAGCCGGCGGCCAAATCCTCGGCGCGGCTGGCCAACGCCTTCGGCAGCAGGAAAACAGGATTGATCGAACTCATTTCGGCGTACACCGGAATCGGCACGGGACGCGCAGCGGCCACCGCCATCAACGCGAGGCCACCGCCACGCGAGCCGGTGAATCCGACCGCCTTGATCGACGGATGACGCACAACCTGCTGGCCGATGTCGTTGCCCACACCGTTCAGCAGCGCGAATACGCCGGCCGGCAGGCCGCAGATTTCAACGGCCTTGACGACAGCGCGGCCAACCAGTTCCGACGTGCCGGGATGGGCGAAGTGCGCCTTCAGCACCACCGGACAGCCGGCCGCAAAGGCCGACGCGGTGTCGCCGCCGGCGACGGAGAACGCCAGCGGGAAGTTACTGGCCGAGAAAACGGCGACCGGACCGAGGCCGATCATGCGCATGCGGATATCGGGACGCGGCGGCGCGCGCTCGGGAAGCGCCTTGTCGATACGGACGTCGTTCCACGAACCTTCGCGCAGCAGGTTGGCGAACAATTTCAACTGACCGACGGTACGGCCGCGCTCACCTTCAACACGGGCGCGCGGCAGGCCGCTTTCGGCCATCACGCGCTCCACCAGCAGATCGCCCAGGGCCATGATTTGTTCGCCGATGGTTTCCAGGAACACGGCGCGCTTCTCGTCGCTCAGCGAACGGAAAGTGTCGAATGCCGCTTCGGCCAGGCGGCAAGCCTGGTCGATCTGATCGACGTCCGCCGTCGTGAACTCCGGGTCCATCGACTGCTGCAACGATGGATTGTAGGCGCGGAAAGCGGCGCCGGTGCCTTTGACGGCCTGGCCGCCAATCAGCGAATCGCCGGTAATGATCATAAGGTTTTAACTTTCGCGACTTCGGTTTTGTACACGGTCAGCTTGTTGCGCAAGGCTGGGCCAAACTGCGGCGAATCGATCTCGAACGTTTCGCCAGGCTTGACGACGATGTTATCGGCCACGCTCAGGGTGGCGGTGCCGAAGAAGTGGATATGCACATCGCCTGGGCGCTTGAACAGCGGGTACTTGAAGTGGTGATGTTCCAGGTTGCCGATGGTGTGCGACATATTCTGTTCGCCGCTGAAGAAGGCCTTCTCCCAACGCACCTTGCCGTCCACGTCGTAGATGCGAGACGTGCCCTGGATGTTGGCCGGCGCTTCGCCGACCAGCAATGCCGGGCCCAGGCCGCAGGCGCGCAGCTTGGAGTGCGCCAGGTACAGGTAGTTTTGACGCTCGGTCACGTGGTCCGAGAACTCGTTGCCGATGGCGTAGCCGACGCGGTAAGGCTGGCCGTCGTCGCCGATCACATACAGGCCGGCCACTTCCGGCTCTTCGCCGCCGTCGAGCGCGAAGTCGGGCATGCTCAGGTCCTGGCCGCTGGCGGCCACGATCGAGCCGTCGCCCTTGTAGAACCATTCCGGCTGCACACCGGCTTCGCCTGCGGCCGGCTTGCCGCCTTCGACGCCCATGCGGAACATCTTCATGGAGTCGCTCAGGCTTTCGACGTCGCCGCCGATTTTCTTGTGCATGGCGTCACGGGTGTCGGCGCTGCCCAGGTGGGTCAGGCCGGTGCCGGTGACGTAGGTATGGGCGTCGTCGGTGTGGTCCAGTGGCGCCAGCAGGCGGCCGGCGGCGGCGACGGCTTCGAACGAAGCAGTGGCGCTGCCGACAGACTTCTCAACCAATGCGGCCAGTCCGGTCGACTTGCGGATCGCATCCTGGGCCAGCGCGTAGGTGGTGCTGTAGCCTTCGATGACGCGGATGGTGTCTTGTTCCAGCACGCCGATCTGGCGCGCGCCTTGTTCGTTCTTGAATTGTACGAGTAACATGGTATCTCCGAATTTCATTAGTGCGAATGACGAGGAACTGCCGAACCACGATTCCCCACCAGGAAATCGAAGTCGCAACCTTCATCCGCTTGCAGCACGTGTTCGATGTAGAGCTGCTGGTAGCCGGTCTTCGGACCCGGCGCGCTGCCCGGCACGCGGGCGGCCTGGCGTTCGGCCATTTCGGCGTCCGAGATTTCCAGGTTCAGCAAACCGCCTGCGCAATCCAGAGTGATCCAGTCGCCATCTTTGACGATGCCCAGCGGGCCACCGGCCATCGCTTCCGGCGCCACGTGCAGCACGACGGTGCCGTAGGCGGTGCCGCTCATGCGGGCGTCGGAAATGCGGACCATGTCCTTGACGCCGGCCGCCAGCAATTTAGGCGGCAGGCCCATGTTCCCAACTTCTGCCATGCCCGGATAACCTTTCGGGCCGCAGTTCTTCATCACCAGCACCGAGTTCGCGTCGACCACCAGGTCCGGATCGATGATGCGGCTCTTATAGTGTTCAAAGTCCTCGAACACCACGGCCTGGCCGCGATGCTGCATCAGTTCAGGCGTTGCCGCCGATGGCTTCAGCACGGCGCCGCGCGGCGCCAGGTTACCGCGCAGGATGCAGATGCCGCCATCCTTCAGCAGCGGCTTCTCCAGCGGACGAATCACTTCGTCGTCGTAGATCGGCGCGTCCTGGCAGTTTTCCCAGATGGTCTTGCCGTTGACGGTCAGCGCGTTAGGGTTCGGCAGCAGCTTGCCCTCGCCCATGCGGCGGATCACGGCCGGCAAACCGCCAGCATAGTAGAACTCTTCCATCAGGAAGCGGCCCGACGGCAGCAGGTCGACGATGGTCGGCATGCCGCGGCCGACGCGGGTCCAGTCTTCCAGTTCCAGATCGACGCCAATACGGCCGGCGATGGCTTTCAAGTGGATCACGGCGTTGGTCGAACCGCCGATGGCGGCGTTGACGCGGATCGCGTTCTCGAAATTCTCCTTGGTCAGGATCTTCGACAGCTTCAGGTCTTCCTTGACCATGTCGACGATGCGCATGCCGGACATGTGCGCCAGCACGTAGCGGCGCGCGTCGACGGCTGGAATGGCGGCGTTGTGCGGCAGCGAAGTGCCCAGCGATTCGGCCATGCAGGCCATCGTCGACGCAGTGCCCATCGTGTTACAGGTGCCGGCGGAGCGGGAGTGCCCCGCTTCGGCCGCGAGGAAGTCGTGCATGCTGAGTTCACCGGCTTTGACCTGCTCGTGCAACTGCCAGACGGCGGTGCCGGAGCCGATGTTCTTGCCGTTCAGTTTACCGTTCAGCATCGGGCCGCCGGTGACGACGATGGTCGGGATGTCGACCGAGGCGGCGCCCATCAACAGTGCCGGCGTGGTCTTGTCGCAGCCGACCAGCAGGACGACGCCGTCCATTGGATTGCCGCGGATGGATTCCTCGACGTCCATGCTGGCCAGGTTACGGGTCAACATGGCGGTTGGACGAAGATTCGATTCGCCGTTGGAGAATACTGGGAATTCGACCGGGAAGCCGCCGGCTTCGAGGATGCCGCGTTTGACGTGTTCCGCCAGTTTGCGGAAGTGGGCGTTGCAAGGGGTCAGCTCGGACCACGTGTTGCAAATGCCGATGATCGGTTTGCCCTGGAATTCGTGATCAGGAATGCCCTGATTTTTCATCCAGCTGCGGTACATGAAACCGTTTTTGTCCTGGGTGCCGAACCATTCGGCGGAGCGCAGCTTTACCTTCTTGTTTTCATTGTCAGACATGCAATTCTCCTCAGTATTTTCCTGTGCGGAGACGTGAATGTCATGCCCCCGCATCGATAAAGCATACTAAGATGGACTGAGATATCTTTCCAATAAATTATTAATCAACTTCGATATCAAAAACGGTATCGCGGGCCCCAGCGAGCGGCTCAGGCGTCGGTACTGAAGCGGTAAGCCATCACCGTCGAGTATTCCTGGCCCGGGCGCAGTATCGTCGACGGGAAATCGGGACGGTTCGGCGAATCCGGGAAATGCTGCGGTTCGAGGCAGAAGGCGCTGCGATAGCTGTAGATCTGCCCTTTTCCGGTCATCTTGTCATTCATGAAATTCCCGCTGTAGAACTGGATGCCCGGCTCCTGGCTCCACACCTCCAGCACCCGGCCCGAGGCCGGATCGCGCACGCGGGCCGCCATCTCCAGCGCGCCCGGCTGCGATTTTTTCAGCACGAAGTTATGGTCGTAGCCAAAGCCGTTGCGCAATTGCTCGTCATCCTGGTCGATACGCTCGCCGATCGCATGCGGCGTGCGGAAGTCGAACTGCGTGCCCGCGACCGGCGGCAGATCGCCCAGCGGGATCTGCGCATCGTCGATCGGCGTGTAGGCGTCTGCCACGATGGTCAGCTCGTGGCCCAGGATATCGCCCTTGCCGGCCAGGTTGAAATAAGCGTGGTTGGTCAGGTTGACCGGCGTCGCCTTGTCGGTGATGGCGTGGAAGGCGATACGCAATTCGTTATCGTTGCGCAGCTCATAGATGGCGGTGACTTCCAGATTCCCGGGATAACCCTGCTCGCCATCGGCGCTGACGTAACTCAGTATCAGGCCGGCCGAATTCGGGGTGGTGAAGGTTTCGCCGGTCCAGAGGCGGCGGTGGAAGCCGTCGGTCCCGCCGTGCAGGTGATTGGCGCCGTTGTTGACGTCCAGCGCAACGGTCTCGCCGTCGAGCGTGAAACGGGCGTTGGCGATACGGTTGCCGTAACGGCCGATCAGGGCGCCGAAGTAATGCGAATCGCCCATATAAGACGCGACATCGTCGTAGCCGCAATTGACATCGGCCAGCGTGCCGCTGCGGTCCGGCACATGGATTTCGGTGATGGCGCCACCCAGGTTGATGATCTTGACGACCATGCCGTTGGCGTTGGTCAGCGTGTAGCGGGTGACGTCGCGGCCGTCGGCCATTTGGCCGAACGGGGATTCAGTGATCGAAGCTTGCATGATAGGACTTTCAGCTTTCAAATGAGTCGGCGGCCGGGAGGAATGAACCCACCGGCCGCCGCGATTGTTCTTGGGCGGTCGCGCACGACCGGCCGCACGGACCGAAGTTAAGCGATCGACGGCTTTCCGAAGACCGGCATGCCCTGCCCGTCCCACTTGAGCGGCTTGACATAGGTATGACGGTCGGGATTCCACAGCGGGTCGCCGATAATCTCGGTGTAGGTCCTTGCATGATAAACCAACATGACAGTTTCGCCATCATCGCCAATGGTGAAACTGTTATGTCCCGGGCCGTAGACGCCGTGCTCGAAGCAGGTTTGCAGCACCGGCTCCTTCAGTTTGGTCCACGAGGCAGGGTCCAGCAGGTCGGCATTTTCGTCCGCCCACAGCAGGCCCATGGCGTAGTTCTCGTCCGTGGCGCTGGCCGAATAGCTGATGAAGATCTTGCCGTTCTTTTTCAGCACCGACGGTCCCTCGTTGACCCAGAAACCACGGATCTCCCAGTCGAATTCCGGCTTGCTCAGCATGACCGGCGGGCCGCCAAGCTGCCACGGCGTCTTCATTGGCGCGATATACAGGTTGGAGTTGCCCTCGATGGCGACGTCCTTCTGCGCCCACAGGTAGTACAACTGGCCATTGTGCGTGAAGGTGGTGGCGTCCAGGCAGAAGGTGTCGATGCCAGTGTCGATCTGGCCCATGAACTCCCACTCGCCTTCCAGCGGGTTGGCGTTGGTGTTACGGATCGCGTACATGCGGTGCTGGAAAAGCTTGTACTTGATCTCGCGGCTCGGCGCGGCGGCGAAGTAGACATACCAGGCGCCCTGGTTGAAGTGGATCTCCGGCGCCCAAACCAGTTCGCTGTACATGCCGGTCTCCGGCTTGAACCAGACGTCCACCTTCTCGGCGTCGACCAGGCCGGCGATGGATGTCGCGCGGCGCAGCTCAATGCGGTCGTACTGCGGCACCGAGGCGGTGAAGTAGTAATAGCCGTCGCTGTGGCGGATGATAAAAGGATCGGCGCGCTGTTCGATCAGCGGCTGCAGTACGTCTTTGCTTTCCATTGCTTCGTTTTCCAAAAAATTAGACTGCCACATAAGAATCGGCTCCCATTTGCTTCTTCACTTCCGTGTAATACTCGTCGGTCACCCGGTATTTGAACATCAAAAGTCCCATCAGGGTATGGAAGAAACCGGGAATCAGGGTCATCATCAGCACGATGCCGTGCAGCGCGAACGCGGTCTGCTCGTGGTTCGGCTGATACTGGAAATACGTCAGCAGGCCGCCGGCCAGCGCGCCGGCCACGCCCATGCCGGCTTTCTGGCACACCGAGATACCGCCGAAAGCGAAGCCCGATACGCGCTTGCCGGTCTTGACCTGACCGTAGTCGATGGTCTCGGCGATGGCCGACCAGAACACCGGCGCATGCAAATCCACCACGAACGACAGCACGAAGTACAGCACGAACGCCAGCATGATGTCGCCCGGCTTGACGAAGAAGTAGATCGCGGCGCTGATCACGCCGACGGCGATCTGGCTCCAGCGGAACAGCTTGACCTTGCAATAGAACTTGGTGATCCAGGTCGAGGCGACCATCGACAGGATCGCCGCGACCACGCCGATCGACAGGAAGGTGGCCACGGTGGCGGTGCCGCCGCCAAGATAATATTTGACGTAGTAGATGGCGGCCGTCGCGCGCAGCACGTAGCCGATGGTGCCGGTCACGCACACGCCGCACAGGATCAGCCACTGGTCGTTTTGCAGCAGCAGCTTGAACTGCGTCCACAGCGACTGGCGCTGCACCACGTGGATCACGCGCTCCTTGGTGGTGAAGAAGCAGAACAGGAACAGCGCCACGCCCATCGCCGCCATCACCGCCATCGCCGCCTGGTAGCCGGTGGCCGCGTTGCCGCCGCCCCAACGCTCCGACAGCACCGGCACCACCACGGTCACCATGAAGGCGCCGACCTTGGCGAAGAACAAGCGGTAGCCGTTGGCCGACAGGCGCTCCTGCGGATCGTTGGTCAGACTGCTCGGCAGCGAGATATACGCCACGCCGACGCCGGAGGTCATGATGGTCATGATGATGTAGGTCGAATAGGCCCAGATCAGTTTCGCGTCGTAGCCCCAGTCGGGCGTGGTGAAGACGAAGAACACGCTGATGCCGTAAGGGACGGCGAGCAGCAGCAGCCAGGGGCGATAGCGGCCCATGCGCGCGCTGGCATAGCGGTCGGTGAGCTGGCCCACCACCAGATCGGCGATGGCGCCGACGAATTTGACGACCAGGAACAGCAAGGCCAGGTCGGAGGTTTTCAGTCCATAGATATCGGTGTAGAAGAACGTGATGATCAACATCATCGACGAAATCACCACGTTCAGCGCCATGTCACCGGCGCCAAAGCCCACTTTTTCCAACAGCGATAATTTTTGATTCGACATTTACAGCCTCTTAAAAATGCAGCTATCCCGCTAAAGCGGGATAGTTTTTAACGACATGGTGACATCAAGAGTTCAACTTTTAATACTTCAAGTTCATCGACAGGCCGACGGTGCGATCATAACGGCGCGTATCGCGCGGGAAGATCTTCGAATCCGACCAGTAGTCCTGGAACTTGAAGTTCAACAGATTGGTGCCGGTCAGGTTGACGGTGACGTGATCGCTGACCTTGTAGCTCAGGGAGCCATCGAGCGACGACATCGGCTTGACGATCAAATCTTTCGGCACCAGGTTCGGGTTGTTCCTGTCGGGGGTATCCGCATAGGTGTCGACGAACTTCGAGCGCCAGTTGTACGCCAGGCGCGCAGACCAGCCCTCTTTCTCGTACAGCGCCACGATGTTGTACGACAGCCGCGACATGCCCGCGAAAGGCTTGCCTTCGATGTCCTTGTTCTCGGACGCGGTCACGCCGCCTTCGCTGTAGGTCACGTTGGCCTGCAAACCGAAGCCGCTCAACCAGCCAGGCAAGCCGTCATAGAACTGCTGGTAGGCCAGTTCGACGCCCTGCAGGTGGCCCTTGTCGGTATTGAACGGCCGGGTCGTATTGTAAGGAATGCCCTGGAACGTCTCCGATATCACACGGTTCATGATGTAGCCGTCAAAGTTATGACGGAACACCGTGCCGCTGATGGAACCGGTGGGCGCGAAGTACCACTCGAGCGAAGTATCGAAGTTCTGCGCGGTGAATGGCTTCAAGTCCGAATTGCCGCCGCTCGCCGTCGCCACGTTGGTGGTGCCGTTCGGTTTGATGTACGCAGTGGCGGGGTTGAGCTGGCCGAAGTCCGGCCGCGTCATCGTCTTCGCGTAGGCGAAACGCGCCAGCAAGTCCTTGCGCAATTCCAGCTTGAAGTTCGCGCTTGGCAGCACTTCGGTGTTGGACGAGTCCTTGGAGGTCGGCACCAGCACGCCATCGACACTGTCGTTAGCCTCGATATCCGAGTCGGTCTTGGTCACACGCACGCCGACCACGCCATCGACCGGGAACTGGCCCAGGTCGAAACCGACCTTCGCTTTGCCGTACAAGGCGTAGTTCTTCTCCTTGTTGGAGAAGCGGGAGGCCGGATCGAGCGCCCTGGCTGCGGCGTTGCCGGTGGCGGCGGCGCGGATCACCGACGTATTGTTAATCAAATAGCCGGCGCAAGGCGTCGACCACTTCGGCGTGCCGTAGTTCTCGGAGAACTCCGTGGTGCTGCACGACAGGCCCGGAATGCTGGACATGGCGATGCCGGCCGGCGTTGGCACGCTGCCCTCGAACGACTTGATCGAACTGGCGGTACGCTCGTTGAGACGCAGGCCGCCACTAAACTCCTTGAAGAAACCGTCCGCCTCAGGCGAGTAGGTCACGTCGCCGCGCCAGTCGGTCGATTTGCCGCGATCCATGCCGTAGCGGTCGAAGAACTGCGACAGGAAGATCTTGCTTGGATCGTTCAGGGCCGGGCTCTGATACTGGACGAACGCGCCGCCGTTGACGTTGGTCTTGACGAACACGTTGTCGACATTGAGGCTGGTGTCGAGGATCGGATTGACCCAATCGAATTTGCTGCGCGTGGTCGCCAGCTCGGTGGTCGCGCGCAGGCCCGGCGCAACGCGCCAGTTGGCGCCGACCGCGTACTGCGAAGCGGTACTGGTATTCTCACGGCCTTGTGTCGACAGGATGGTGAACGCGTTGGTCGACGTGATGGTGTCGGTCTGGTTGGTGCCCGGGATTTTGGTGACCTTGATCTGGTCGGCGGACGTCGCCCATGGCAGGCCGACGAAGAAATCGGTCTCCTCGGTGTTTTTCAACACCGAATGCAGGCCTTCGGCATACACTTCCAGATCGGCGTTCGGCTTCCACTGCAGCGCGAAGTTCGCGGCCTGGCGCTTGCGCTGGCCGTGCACGTCCTGCAGGCCGACCAGATCGGGGCCGGTCAGGTTGGGCGCGGCGAAGCTTTTATCGATCGGGAAGGTCTGGAACGCGCGCTCCTCCTGGAAGCGGTCCTTGATCGACGACACGCCGAACAAGGCCCCCACTTCGCCGATGCCGGTTTTCCAGCGGTTCGACACCATGCCGGACAATTCCGGATCGGTGGCCTTGGCCTTGTCCTTGTTCTTGGCGCCGACCTGCGCGCTGGCGGTGAAGTCCTTGAAGTCGAACGGACGGTTGGTGCGCACGTCGATTACACCGGCGATGCCGCCCTCCACCTGGTCGGCGCTCTGCGACTTGTAGACGTCGGCGCGTTGCAGCATGGTCGAAGGAATGTCGGCCAGTTTGATATAGCGGCCGGTGGTGGTGAACATCTCACGACCGTTAATCAAGGTGGCGATGCCGGGCAAGCCGCGAATCAGCACGGTATTGGCTTCACCGGCGTCGCGGCGCACCTGGATTCCGCTGACGCGTGCCAGGGTCTGGGCCACGTTCGTGTCCGGGAATTTGCCGATATCGTCGGCGACGATCGAATCGATAACGTTGTCCGAATCCTGCTTGATCTTCTGCGCGGTTTGCGCGGCGCGGCGCACGCCGGTCACGGTGACAACGGCTGCGGGTGCGGGCGTGGTGTCGGCGGCGGCGGCCGGGGATTCAGCGGCGGCCGGCGCGGTGACGGCTGGAGCCGCCGAAGTATCTTGTGCCAAAACCGGGAAGGCGCTCAGGAGGCCGGCTGCGGCCAGTACTGCAACGCTGGATTTGAGGACGAGGCGATGCTTCGCCTGGGACTCGCAAGTCCCGGATGTGAGGTAGTTCATAGGTCTCCAGTGTTTGTCTGTTATCTGTTTTATTAGAGAGTTGCCACGCTGGGTGCAACTTTCGGATTTCATCTTAGGGGCTGGGCAAAAAACAAACCAATCAATTTTTTCGGGTTTTTGATACCGAAAAAGGTATCGATACCGAAAATCGACCGGGGTCAAGTCTGTCATTCGGACACGAGCTGACCCGCATGGTGGCTTACCGCACGCAACGCGATGGACGACAGTTGCCCCGTGCGCCGTGGCAGACGGCGCTGATGCTAGACTTTTTTTATCACCGGATACCAGAGTCAACCAGCATCACCAACCAGGAGTAACAAAATGAAACTCAGCAGCCTGCTTCCTTCCGCTTTGATCGGCGCCGTTGCCAGCGCGCGATCGATGACGCCGATGGCCACCCTTTCGGCCGCACGCCTGGCGAACCGTCACACCACGGGAAAATTGGTACTTCTGGATCGGCCACTGTTCAAGTACGGTGCCTTGGCCATGGGGGCGGGCGAACTATTGGGCGACAAGATGAAAACGGCGCCTGACCGCACCGTCTTTCTGGGACTGCTGGCGAGGGTGGCGAGCGCCGGTATCGCGGGCGCGGCCCTCGCGCCGGAGGGTAAGGAGAAAACTGGTGCGGCGGTCGCTGTGGCAACCGCCGTGCCGCTCGCCTATCTGACGCTCGCTGGCCGCAAGCGGGCGATGTCAAGTATCGGTCAAACCCGCAGCGGGCTGATTGAAGACCTGCTGATCGTCGCCGCCGGCGCCGCGATCGTGGCGCTGGCGACGCGATCGCAAACCGAATAGACAGCGATCCTGTCCAGAACCGCTGCCGGCTCGGCGCCTGAACCGATTCAGGCTTGGCGGCGGCGCGCGACGAAGCCCATCACACCCAGTCCCGCCAGTAGCATGCCGTAGGTTTCCACTTCGGGAACGGCGCTGACGGCGATGGCGTTGACGTTATCGACCGAAAAACCATTGTACTCGGCCCACTCGCTGCCGCTGCTGCTAAAGCGGACCGACACCAGGTTGGTGAAGCCCGACGAGAAGGCATACGACGTGAAATTGAGACCGCCGTTACCGCCTGTCGATTTATCGATCTGGAAGGATTGGTAGACGGTTCCACCGCCCGCGAGCACGCCGGTGACGTCGATCTGATTCGGAATGGAATTGGAGCCTTCGCCGAAGTTGAAGGCGCCGGCGCCGTCAAAGCTGGACAGGCCGAACAAGCCGCCACCGGTCTTGGTCATCGTCAGCGATGTGGTCTCCGGGCCATATGGCGCGACGAAATACCGGGTGCCGTTGTCCGGACACTGCGGGGTGCAGAAGGCGCCCGTGGAGGTGACGGCGGCGCCATCGCCGACCAGGCTAAAATCGAAGCCGTTCGAGGAAAAATCGACGTCGGTGTAGGCCGGCACGTCTTCAAAATCCACTGTGACGGCCTGGGCGTGGATGGACAGGATGGCACCGCAGGCGAAGAGCGCGTTGGCGGTCAGCGTTTTCAAGTTCATGAGTTCTCCAAAAATATTATTGTCATTTTGCATCGTAAAGCGGCTGCGATAGTAGCATGTGATTTTGCAAGCGTCCCGGCAAATCCACAACAAGGCAGTTTGCAGCGAGGCAAGGTGGCGCTGTCGTCCGGCGCTCCGTGCGAGGATGGATCTCTTCTCCACCAGTGCGGGATGAGGCGTATGAAACATAGCAATCTTCGGATCGTCATCACCGGCGCGTCGAGCGGCATCGGCGCCGCCACGGCCATCGCTTTCGCAAGACAAGGCGCCCATCTCGTACTCGGCGCGCGCGGCAAGGAAGGCCTCGAAGACATCGCCCGGCGCTGCCGGGAGGCCGGTGGCAACGCCGAGATTGGCGTTGTCGACGTTACCGACGCCGCCGCCGTGGCGACCTTCGCCGCCCAGGCGCGCGACACCCTGGGCGGAATCGACCTGTGGTTCAGCGATGTCGGCATCGGCGCGGTCGGCAAATACCTGGACGTACCGATCGATGACCACCGACGCGTGGTCGAGACCAATCTGATCGGCCATATGAACGACGCGCACGCGGTGCTGCCGATCTTCCGGGCACAAGGGCACGGCATTTGGGTGAACATGATTTCGGCTGGCGGATTCGTGACCTCGCCTTACGCAGCCGCATACGCGGCAAGCAAATTCGGCCTGCGCGGCTTCAGCTCCGCGTTGCGGGCGGAATCACATGATTATCCGGATATTCATATTTGTGACGTCTATCCGACGTTTGTCGATACGCCGGGCGTCTCCCATGCAGCGAATTACACTGGCGCCAGACTGAAGTACCCACCGGGCGCACTGGCGCCGGAAAAAGTGGCGGCGGCCATCGTTAAACTGGCCGAGCATCCGCGCGACACCACGGTGGTCGGCATGCCGGCGATGCTGCTTCAGCTCGGCCAGTTGGCCAGCCCCCTCGCCGCCTCGCTGATGAACCGGTTTATGAACGCATGGTCGCAGCGGGCGGAGCCGGCCGGCGACACCACCGGCAGCCTCTATACGCCACCCGCCGGAGCGAGTGGCATCCACAGCGGCCAACGCCCTCCCGCTCGAACGGCACAGAAGGCCATTGCGCTGGGGGCCGTAGTGGTAATCGCCGCGATCGGCGCGCAGCTTTTGCGCCGACGTTCCCCGGCCCACGACCTTACTGGAACGCCACCTCGGTGAAGCTGCGCAGTTTGCGGCTGTGCAAACGATCCACACCCAGGTCGCGCAACATTTCCACGGCGCGGATGCCGATTCGCAGGTGCTGGTCGACACGGTCGCGATAGAACTTGTTGGCCATGCCCGGCAGCTTGATTTCGCCGTGCATCGGCTTGTCGCTGACGCACAGCAAGGTCCCGTACGGCACCCGGAAACGGAAACCGTTGGCCGCGATGGTGGCGCTTTCCATATCCAGCGCGATCGCCCTGCTCTGGCTGAAGCGGCGCTCGGGCGTGCGCTGCGGCAGCAATTCCCAGTTGCGGTTGTCGGTGCTGGCCACGGTCCCGGTGCGCATGATTCGCTTGAGGTCGTGTCCGGTCAGCTGGGTCACCTCGGCCACCGCCGCTTCGATCGCGACCTGCACCTCGGCCAGCGGCGGAATCGGCACCCACAGCGGCAAATCCTCGTCGAGCACGTGATCCTCGCGCACATAGCCGTGCGCCAGCACGTAATCGCCCAGTTCCTGCGTGTTGCGCAGGCCGGCGCAGTGGCCCAGCATCAGCCAGGCGTGCGGACGCAGCACGGCGATGTGGTCGGTGATGGTCTTGGCGTTGGCCGGACCGACGCCGATGTTGACCATCGAGATGCCGGTGCCGTCGGCGCGGATCAGGTGGTAGCCCGGCATCTGCGGCAGGCGCGGCAGCGCGGCGCCGAGCGCGTCCACCGCCTGCACCGACTCGCCGACGCGGCGCGTGACGATATTGCCCGGTTCGACGAAGGCGATGTAGTCGTGCTCCGGCCCGGCCGCCGCCATCAACTCGTGGCCCAGCTTGACGAATTCGTCGATGTAAAACTGGTAATTGGTGAACAGCACGAACTTCTGGAAGTGCTCGCACGAGGTGCCCGTGTAGTGGCGCAGCCGCTGCAGCGAGTAGTCGACGCGCGGCGCGGTGAACAGCGACAGCGGATGCGCTTCGCCCGGCGGCGGTTCGTGGGTGCCGTTGGCGATGCCGTCGTCCATCGCGGCAAGATTGGGCAAGTCGAAGACATCGCGCATCAACAGGCGCCGTTCGGCCGTCATGCTGCCTTCAATGTGCTCGTGCTCGGCGAACGAGAAATGGATCGGGATCGGCTGCGCGCTGGTGCCGACCTCCAGCCGCACCTGCTGGTGGTGGCCGTGGTTCTTGAGCAGCAGGCGGAACTGTTCCTGATAGTAGCGGGCGAACAGGTCGGGCCGCGTCAAGGTGGTTTCGTAGGTGCCGGGACCGGCGACGAAACCGAAGGCCAGCCGCGAATCGGCGCGGGCCACGGTATCGGTATGGACTCGGACGAAGGGATAGCAAGCGCGGACGTGCTCGCCGAGGTCTTCGCCGGCGACAAAGCGTTTCATGGCATCGCGCAGGTGGGCGATGTTGGCGTCATAAATGGCCAGAACCTGTTCGTAAGCGGCAATCGGATCGTCAAATTGCATCGGGGCGATATGAGGACGGTTCGGTAACATGCGACTCCTTTTTGAAACGGCGAATGAATCAGGGGTTCTTATTTCCTATTGTAAAGGCTGTAAGCAGAACTTGCATTCTTCCCATCGAGGAAGATACAGGCGTACCGTACAATGAGAGCACGCCACTAATAAAGTTTGAGCATGAACGAGCCAGTAACGCCACACCTTACGCTTCCGCAACCGCACCCCGACATTCTTTACGGTCACCAGCAAGGCGAACTGCTGCGCGAGGAGATCCTGGCCGACCTGCTGGAGGCGACCGCGCGCCGCACGCCCGACCAGATCGCGCTGATCGCCGGTGACCGACAACTCACCTACCGCGAGCTCGATGCGCAGGCCGATCTGGTGGCAGGACGCCTGATCGAGGCCGGCGTGCGGCCGGGCCAGATCGTCGGACTGTGGCTGCCGCGCGGGATCGCGTTGCTGGTGCTGCAGGCTGGCATCGCCAAAGCCGGCGCGGCGTGGTTGCCCGTGGATGAGGACACCCCGGTCGACCGCCTGCAAGTGTGCCTGGACGACGCCGACGGCGCCGGCGTGCTGACCTGCGCCGCCTTCGCGCCGCGCCTGGCCGGCATCGGCCGCCCGGTGTGGACGGCGGAGGCGGTGCTGGACGCCGCCAACCCGCCTTCGGCGCGGCGCGGCGAGGTCTCGCCCGACCTGCCGGCGTACGTGATCTACACCTCCGGCTCCACCGGCAAGCCCAAAGGCATTTTAATCACCCAGCGCAGTATCTGCCACTTCCTGCGCAGCGAAAACGCGGTGCTGGGCGTGACGGCAGCCGACAAGGTGTATCAAGGCTTTTCGGTGGCCTTCGACATGTCGTTCGAGGAGATCTGGATCGCTTATCTGGCCGGGGCCACCTTGTGGCTCGGCCCCAAGGAGATCAGCGGCGACCCGGAAACGCTGCCGCGCATGCTCGACCAGCACCGGGTGACGGTGCTGCACGCCGTCCCCACCCTGCTCGCGCTATTCAACCAGGACGTGCCGAGCCTGCGGTTGATCAACCTCGGTGGCGAGATGTGCCCGGAATCGCTGGTCGAACGCTGGTCGCGCGACGGCCGCCAGATGTTCAACACCTACGGCCCGACCGAGGCGACGGTGTCGGCCAGCCTGGCGCGCCTGCGCCCGGGCCATCCGGTCACCATCGGCACGCCGCTGCCCAACTACGGCCTGCTGGTGATCGAGGCCAATCCCGATGCCGCGCCGGGCGCGCCCCTGCGCCTGCTGCCGCGCGGCGAAATCGGCGAGTTGTGCATCACCGGCCCCGGACTGGCCGCCGGCTACCTTGGGCGCCCCGACCTGACGGCGGAAAAATTCCTGCCCAATCCCTGGTCCACCGGCGGCCATGACGAGCGCCTGTACCGGACCGGCGACCTGGCGCGCATCGCCGCCGACGGCGAAGTGGTTTGCCTGGGCCGCGCCGACGACCAGGTCAAGATACGCGGCTTCCGCGTCGAGCTGGGCGAGATCGAAGCGCTGCTGGCGCAGGCCGACGGCGTCGGCACCGTGGCGGTCCTGCTGCGCAAGGACGACGGCATCGACCAGCTGGTCGCCTACCTGGTCGCCGAAGCCGGCGCCGGATCGACTGCGACCCTGGACCCGCGCGCCCTGCGCGCCGGCCTGGCCGACAAGCTGCCACCCTACATGGTCCCGGGACGCTACGAAATCCTGGACGCCATGCCGCGCCTGACCTCCGGCAAAATCGACCGCAAAACGCTGAAGGCCGCCCCGCTCAGCACCGCGCCGGCCGGCGGCGCCGAGGATTCCGACCTGCCCGAAACGCCGGCCGAGGAGGCGCTGTTCGCCGCGCTGGCCAAACTGTTCCCCGGCCAGCCAATACTGCGCCATGCCGATTTCTTCTCCGACCTTGGCGGCCACTCGTTCTTCGCCGCGCGCCTGGCCTCGGCCCTGCGCGCCGATCCGCGCTACGCCCACGTGACCGTGCGCGACATCTACCAGCAGCGCGAAGTCGGCAAGATCGCCCAGGTGCTCGGCCAGGCGCACAGCGCCAGCAAAGAAGAAGCCGAGTGGACGCCACCTTCCGCCATCAAACGCTGGACCTGCGGTCTGGCCCAGGCGGCGATGATGCCGGCGCTGGTGGCGCTGCGCATGGCGCAGTGGCTGGCGCCATTCTTCACCTATCACTTCTTCACCGGCGATCCGGGCGATTCGGTCAAGCGCGCCATCGCCGCCTCGGTCGGCGTGTTCCTGCTGGCGACGGTGATGGAGTTCGCCATCGCCATCGGCGGCAAATGGCTGGTCGCGGGCCGCATCAAGGCCGGCGACTATCCACTGTGGGGCCTGACCTACTACCGTTGGTGGCTGGCCGACCGCCTGGTCGAAGCCGCGCCGGCGTATCTGTTGAGTGGTTCGTCGCTCAACGCCTGGT
The DNA here is from genome assembly GCF_979254035.1 of Duganella sp. AC237. Lineage (NCBI taxonomy): Bacteria > Pseudomonadati > Pseudomonadota > Betaproteobacteria > Burkholderiales > Oxalobacteraceae > Duganella > Duganella sp. AC237. The sequence continues at coordinate 4,454,889 of NZ_CEEDEW010000003.1, forward strand.
GGCTGCGCGCACTGGGCGCGAAGATCGGCCGTGACGTCACGATCGGCTCGATGAGCGTGCGCGCGCCCGATCTGCTGACCATCGCCGACAACGCCAGCATCGGCAACGCCGTCAATTTCGAAAACGCCCGCGTCGAACGCGGCGTGCTGCGCCTGGGGCAAATCACGCTGGAGCGCGACGCCTGCGTCAGCTCCTTCGCCATCCTCGAAGGGAACACCCATGTGGAAGCGCAGGGCCACCTGGACGGCCAGTCGGCGCTGGGCGATGGCGCCCGCGTGCCGGCGGGCCGCATGTTTGCAGGCTCGCCGGCGCGCGACGCCGGCGCCTTCGATCCCGCGCGCCTGCCGCCGCGCCCAGAGCTGACACGCGCGCGCAGCCTGGGCGAAGGCTTGTTCTTCGTCGCCGGCATCCTGCTGATCGTCACGCTGTTCTTCATGCCGGTATTCCCGAGCTTTGTGCTGATCGATTGGTTCGATGAAGCCGGCGTGATGCCGGCGATCCAGGGCGACGGCATGGGCATCCGCCTGCTGCGCTACTTCCTGCTGGCCTTCCCGGCCAGCGCGGTGCTGATCCTGCTCACGGCGCTGCTGTCGGCGGGGATCCGCTGGACCGTGCTGCCGAAACTGAAGCCGGGCCGCTTCGCGGTGCACAGCAACACCTACTGCGCCAAATGGCTGGTCAGCCAGATCCAGGAATCGAGCCTCCAGGTCCTGCACGGCATCTACGCCACGGTATTCGCGCCGTACTGGTATCGCCTGCTGGGCGCCAAGGTCGGCAAGGACGCCGAGATCTCCACCGCGCTGGGCGTGGTGCCGGACATGCTGACCCTGGGCGACGAGACCTTCATCGCCGATGCCGTCATGCTGGGCGACGAGGAAATCGACGGCGGCTGGATGACGATGCAGCCGACGGTGATCTCCAACCGCAGCTTCGTCGGCAATGGCGCCTACATCCCCGACGGCACCGTGCTGCCCGAGGGGGTGCTGATCGGCGTGCATTCGCGCGCGCCGGACAACGCGCGCGTGCGCAGCGGCGACACCTGGCTCGGCTCCCCGCCGATCAACCTGCCCGCGCGCGAGCAGACCAGCGGCTATCCGGAATCGCTGACATTCCACCCTTCGCCCATGCGCCGGCTCGGGCGCGGCCTGATCGAAGCGTTCCGCATCGTCGCGCCGCACGCGCTGGTGATCGCGGTCGGCTATACCCTGGTGATGGAAGTGATGCCGGCGGCAGGCGCGGGCCGCTGGGCAGAGGTGATCTGGGACCTGACCCTGGCCGGGCTGGTGTACGGCGTCGGCAACTACGTGTTCGTGGCGCTGCTCAAGTGGGTGCTGATCGGCCGCTACCGCAAGCGCTCGGCGCCGATGTGGACGCCGTTCGTCTGGCTGTCGGAAGGCGTCACCAATCTCTATGAGGGTATCGCCGTGCCCAACTTCATGCGCTACCTGCGCGGCACGCCGTGGCTGCCGCTGGCCTTCAACCTGATGGGCGCGAAAATCGGCAAGGGCGTCTACCTGGACACCACCGACATCACCGAATTCGATTGCGTGCGCATCGGCGATTACAGCGAACTCAATGCCCTTACCTGTCCGCAGACCCATTTGTTCGAGGACCGGGTGATGAAAATCGACACGGTGACCATCGGCGCGCGCGTCTATCTGGGACCGCGCAGCGCTGTGCTGTACAGCGCCGTTGTAGGGGATAACGCCCGTCTCGGCGCGTTGACCCTGGTCATGAAAGGCGAGCATATCCCCGCCAACGGCAACTGGTCCGGCTGCCCGGCGGCACCGGCGCCGGCGCCCAAAATCCAGCCATGATCCCTCACTTGGGCACCGGCTGCCGGGCGACATATTTGCGACCCGGGCCGCCGCCTACGGCCGATAACATTGCAAAACAATAGTCACAATAGTGTTATGCTGTCTACTTTACTTCCGCATGCGGGACTGTGCGACACTATGGAGGCAAATGTGTTAATCCTCCACGCGACTATTTAACGACACGGGAAATTTGATGATTTCAATTAATAAGTAAGCATGTAATAATGGTGTTGTGCTTTTTTTACTTTTTTTGAATTAGGAGATTCTCCATGTCACTCAAAAGTCTACTCGCGGCCCCCATGCTCGTCGCCGGCCTGCTGGCCGGCCCTGCCAACGCCGCAGTCATCCTGGACAGTTTCGGCCCCTTCATTTCACCGCTCGCGCTCGACAATGGCGTCGATGCGAACGGCAATACCTACGGACAAAGCCATGCGATCCGCTTCGACCTGTCCGCCGCGACGACGATCACCTCGATCCAGACTGCGATCAGCAACGCCAGCGGCAAGGGTAAGCTGATCGTTGGCATCATGGCGTCCGCCAGCGACGAATTCGCGGCCGATCTGCCATCGGGCAAAGTACTGTTTTCTCGTGAACTGGCCGGCGTGCAAAACGACGCCTCGCTCGCCGGGCTGAATTGGACGCTCGGCGCCGGCACGTACTGGCTAACCGGCTCGGCGGTTGACGCCAACGCCACCTGGACCAGCGGCTTCTTTGGCAAGCACGCGATCTCCGTCGGCTCCGGCGTGTGGACCGGCGGCTACGAAGATATCTTCGCCCCGGCCGCGCTGATCGAAGGGTCCGCAGCCGACATCGCCGTCGTGCCCGAGCCGGAAACCTACGCAATGGTACTGGCCGGTCTTGCACTGGTATCTGGTATGGCCCGCCGCCGCAAGCACGCCGCCTGAAAGTGGATTTCGCCGGAAAAGTGGTAAAGCTCATTGCAATGGGCGCGCTGGCCACGCTGGCCGCCCCCGTCCTCGCCGCCGACTGCGGCACAGGCAAGCTCGGCACCAGCCGCACCATCAAATTGCCACGCGACGGCGCGCTGTACGGCGCGCACCAGCATACCGCCCTGCCGCTGGAAAAAGGCGAGGTCGTGCTGACCTTCGACGACGGACCGGAACCGTCTGGTACCCCCGCCGTGCTCGCGGCGCTGGCCGACCAATGCGTGAAAGCGACGTTCTTCATGATCGGCGACAAGTTGGTGACTTCGCCGGCGTTGGCGCGGCGCGTCGTCGCCGAAGGCCACTCGGCCGGCCTGCACAGCAACACGCACGCGCATTTGTCCGAACTCGGCGCGCAACAGCAGCTCGACGACCTGGGCAAGAACCAGGCCGCCTACCAGGCCGCGTTAGGCGTGTCCGCGCCGGCCTACCGTTTCCCGTATCTGGAAGAAACGCCAACGATGCTGGCGGCGCTCAAGGCCGGCAACATCACCGTGATGTCGATCGATCTGGGCATCAACGACTGGCTGCCGGAAGACACGACCGAAATCCTGACCACACGCCTGACCGAGAGCCTGGCCAAAACCGGCCGCGGCATCATCCTGATGCACGACGCCAACGGTCCGACGGTCAAGGCCCTGCCTTCGCTGCTCAAGCTGCTCAAGGACAGCGGCTACAAGGTGGTCCACCTCGAGTGGGACAAGTAAGCCGGCGCCCCTGACGCGTGCGCGCCTTAGCCTGCCGCCGGCGCGTCCAGGAAGAAGATGGCGTGGGCCTTGGCCGGCGCCTTTTCGGTCGGCTTGTCGATCTGCACCTGGGCGCAATCCTCGACCACCAGGCTGCGCCAGTTGCCGACGCCGGCGTTGGCGAACGCCGTGTGCGCCTTCGAACCCAGGCTGATATCCAGCGCCAGCCGCGCGTTGCGCTCGCCCGTCTTGGCGTAATTGACGCCGCGCAGCTCGAAACCGTAGGCGGTCAGCCACGGTTCCCACAAGCCACTTTCGACACCTTCGACGATGCGGTCCAGCATCGTCCACAGCGGCAAGCCCTTTTTGACCACGCCGCGCAGCACCGCCAGCGACGGCGCCTTGCGCGCGTCGGTGCTGCGCTTGCCGGCGCCGCTCTCGCCGATCGCCTTCAACTCCTTCGAGAACGCCGCGTCGCGCTCGGTGTAGTCGCGCATGCGGGAATACAACTCGGCGTTGAGGAAGGGATTGGGCGCGCGGCCCACCGGCGCCTCGGCGGGATTTTTGGCTGGCGGCTGTTTTTTGTTCGTCATGGGTGGCCCACTAGTGTTAAGGGCCGTAGTTTAGCCGACCTTGAACGCATCGATGACAATCTTCGCCGCCTGCCCCAGGATTTCGGGGCGCGTTTTGTCGTCCTTGCCCGGTTGCGTCAGGTAAACGGCCAACACGATCGGCGGTTTATTGCCCGGCGGCCACAGAATGGCGATGTCGTTGATGGTGCCGTAATCGCCGGCGCCGGTCTTGTCGCCCACCGTCCAGCTAGACGGCACGCCGGCGCGGATGCGGGTGGCCCCGGTGGTATTGCCGATAAGCCAATCGATCATGATTTTGCGCTTGGCCGGCGGCAGCGCCTCGCCCAGGGTCAGCTTGTGCAGCGAGGCCATCATCGCCGCCGGCGTGGTGGTGTCGCGGGGATCGCCGGGAATCGCGCTGTTGAGCGCGGTTTCCCAGCGGTCCAGGCGGAACTGGCGGTCGCCGATCGATCGGGCGTAGGCGGTCACCTCCTCGGGCCCGCCCAGGTGGCGGATCAGCAGGTTGGCCGCCGTATTGTCGCTGTACTGGATGGTGGCGGCGCACAGCGCCTCGATGGTCATGCCGCCGTCCAGATGCTGCTCGGTGATGGGCGAATGCGCCACCAGCTCGGCCTTCTCGTAGCGGATGGTCTGTTGCAGCACCGACGGCTCCTTCGCCAGTACCGCCGCCGACAGCATCATCTTGAACGTGCTGCAGAACGGAAAGCGCTCATCGCCACGGTGCAGCAGCTGGCGCCCGTTCGCGGTGTTAAGCGCGGCCACGCCCAGGCGCCCGCCGGATGCGGCCTCCAGCCGGACCAGACGCATATCGGGTGGCATGATCGCCGTTGGTGCGGCGTAGGCGCGGCTAAGTGGGGTCGCTGCGAGTGCCAGCAACAAGGTACGACGGGTGGCGGAATGGGTCATATGAGACAAAGTTGGGTGGTGAGGAATTACAATATTGACCAATATAATACCAATTCACCCAACAAGCCATCGCCAATTGCGCGCGCCGCATTCGCCCACGCAGGTAGACTGGCTTGATGGTTCCCCAAGTTCTCATCGTCGGCGCCGGACCCACCGGCCTGGTACTCGCCCTGCGGCTGGCGCGGCATGGCGTCGCCGTGCGCATCATCGACAAAAACAGCGGGCCGGGCTAGGCTTCCCGGGCGATGGCGGTGCATGCGCGTACGCTCGAATTCTATCGCCAGCTGGGTTTTGCCGACGCCGTCGTCGATCTCGGCATCCGCATCGACGCCGTACATTTGCGCGAGGACGGCCACGATATCGCCCAGTTGCCACTCAAGGATGTCGGCGCCGGCATCAGCCCCTACCCCTTCGTGCTGGCATTCCCGCAGGACGATCATGAACGATTTTTGGTCGAGCAGTTGCGCGCGCTGGGCGTGGAGGTCGACTGGAACACGGAACTGGAATCGTTCACGCAGGACGAATGGGGCGTGCGCGCGGTGCTGCAGCGGGGCGCCGAGCGCATCGCCGTCGCAGCCGCCTTCCTGTGCGGCTGCGACGGCGCCCACAGCCGCGTGCGCGAATCGCTGCAGGTCGGTTTCAGCGGTGGCACCTACGAGCATCTCTATTATGTGGCGGACGTCAAGACCGACGGCCCGCCCAATGTCGACCTGGTCGGCCACCTTGGCGCCAGCACCTTCGCGCTGATGTTGCCGGTGCGCTCGCGCGGCATGCAGCGGCTGATCGGCATCATGCCCGAACCGGCTCCCGGCCAACCCGAAGCCAGTTTCGAGGACGTGCGGCCCGTACTGGAACCGTTGCTCGGCATTAAGGTCGAACAGCTCAACTGGTTTTCCACCTACCGCGTGCACCACCGGGTGGCGTCGCAATTCCGCGTCGGCCGCTGCTTCCTGGCCGGCGACGCCGCGCACATCCACAGCCCGGCCGGTGGCCAAGGCATGAACACCGGCATCGGCGACGCCATCAACCTGGCGTGGAAGCTTGCGCAGGTGTTGCAGGCGGGCGCCCACGGCGCGCTGCTCGACACCTACCAGGCCGAACGGCTCACCTTCGCGCGCAAGCTGGTCTCGACCACCGACCGCGCCTTCCAACTGGTGGTGTCGCAGGGCGCGGGCGGGCAATTGTTGCGCAACTGGCTGGTGCCGCATGTGTTCCCGATGCTGACCGGCTTCAGCGCCGCGCGCCGCACCCTGTTCAAGACGGTGTCGCAAGTGCAGATCCACTATCCCGACAGCTTGCTCAGCGGCGGACGCGCGGGCGAGATCATCGGCGGCGACCGCCTGCCGTGGGTGCCGCAGCCCGACGGCGGCGACAATTTCTCCCCGCTGCGCAGCCTGGGCTGGCAATTGCACGTCTACGGCAACACCGATCCGCTGCTCGCCGCCGCCGCCCAGGTGTTGCACCTGCCGCTGCACGCCTGGCCGTGGACCGAGACCGCCGGCGAGGCCGGCCTGCTGGAGGACGCCGCCTACCTGATCCGCCCCGACATGCACGTGGCGCTGGCCCTGCCGCGCCAGGAACTGGACGCGCTGCGCGAGCTGATCGACCGCTTCCAGCTGCGCTTTCCGCAAGATCTGACGGGCATGACACCGGCGGAGCACGGCACCCCGCCATTTAATTCTGCCGAGCATTAAATTTGCCTTAATCCGGCTAGGCCGGCACACGATACTCATTGACAATTTTCCGGCTGGCGCGCTATGGTCTTCGTCGCGCCGGCCGCCCTGCGATGAGCATGATCGACAACGCTCGCCTGCCACGCCCGCCCGCATTAACAACAAACAATAAAAGGATGTTATGAGCAACAAGTCCCAGAACTTCACCCGCCGCGACCTGCTGCTGTCCGCCCTTTCCGCCACCGCCGTCGGCGCCCTGCCCTTGCTGCCCGGTTTGGCGCGGGCGCAATCGCCGGCGTCAACACCTGCGTCGCCGGCCCCCGGCGACGCCCGCTTCACCCAACTGATCGACAGTTTCGCCGAGGAAATCCTGCGCCTGTCGCCGACCACCGCCACCTCGCTGGGCCTGGACAAGGGCGAGCGCGCCGGCCTGAAGTCCCAGCTGGAAAACCTCAGCCGTTCCGGCGACGCCGCCTGGGCCGGCCAGGTCAAATCGATGCTCAAGCGCCTGTCCGCCATCGACCGCGCCAAGCTGGGCGCGGACGCCCAGATCCGCTACGACGCCATCCGCTACGCCGCCAACGAAGGCCTGGAGGGCTTGCGCTTCTCCTTCGGTGGCGCCGCCGCCGGTTTCAATGGCGGCACCTCGCCCTTCCCGGTCACGCAGCAGGACGGCGCGGTCACGCGCATCCCGGAATTCCTGCACTCGCAGCACCAGATCGCCGACGCCGCCGACGCCGAGGCCTACCTGGAACGCGTCACCGGCCTGGCGCGCATGCTGGACCAGGAAAGTGCGCGCATCGCCGACCAGGCCGGGCGCGGCATCCTGCCGCCGAACTTCATCGCCCGCACCGCGCTGGCCCAGTTGCAGGACTACCGCAAGACCGCGATCGCGCAGCAAAAGCTGGTCACCTCGCTGACCGAGCGCACCCAAAAGCTGGGCATCGCTGGCGACTGGAACGCGCGCGTCACGGCGCTGGTGGAAAGCCAGGTCTATCCGGCGCTGGAGCGCCAGATCGCCACCTTCACCCGCGCCACCGCCAAGGCCACCGACGTCGCCGGCGTGCACCGCCTGCCGGACGGCGCGGCTTACTACGAGTGGGCGCTACACCTGGGCACCTCCACCAACCTCAATCCACGCGAGGTCCACGCGGTCGGCCTGGAACAAAACAAGATGCTGCAGTCCCGCATCGACGCCATCCTCAAGGCGCAGGGCATCACGCAGGGCACCGTGGGCGCGCGCCTGCTGTCGCTGTCGAAGGACCCGAAGCGCTTCTACGCCGACAACGACAAGGGCCGCGAGGAGCTGATCGCCTACTGCAACGACCGCGTCGAAGCCGTGCGCGCGCTGATGCCGAAGATCTCGAACATGAACCTGAAGGCGCCGCTGGAAGTGCGGCGGGTGCCGATCGATATCGAGTCGGGAGCGCCGCTCGGCTACATGAACTTCGCCTCGCTGGACGGCTCGCGCCCGGCGATCTATTACATCAACCTGAAATCGACCACCTTGTGGCCGAAGTCCGAAATCGCCACCCTGACCGCGCACGAAGGCTTGCCGGGCCACGCCTGGCAAGGCGCCTACCTCGCTGAGCACCAGAGCGAGCTGCCGCTGATCTCCTCGCTGATGGGCTTCAACGCCTTCGTCGAAGGCTGGGCGCTGTACGCCGAACAGCTGGTCGACGAATTCGGCCTGTACGTCAACGATCCGTTCAGCCAGATCGGCTACCTGCAGGCGCAGCAGTTCCGCGCCTGCCGCCTGGTGGTCGACACCGGCATGCACGCGATGAAGTGGACGCGCGAACAGGCGATCCGCTTCCTGGTCGAGAGCACCGGCCGTGGCGAACAGGCCATGACCAGCGAAATCGACCGCTACACCGTGTCGCCAGGCCAGGCCTGCGGCTACAAGGTGGGCCACAACGAGATCCTGCGCCAGCGCGAACGCGCCAAGGCCGCACTGGGACCGAAGTTCGACCTGCCCGGCTTCAACGACGCGCTGGTGCAAAGCTGCGGCGTGCCGCTGACGGTGCTGCCGACGGTGATCGACCGCTACATCGCGGGCTTGAAAAAGGCCTGATCCACGCCATGAAGACCATCGCAGTCATCGGCGGCGGCATCACCGGGGTGACCACCGCCTACGCGCTGGCCAAACGCGGCCTGCGCGTGACGCTGCTCGAGCGCCACCGCTATCCGGCGATGGAGACTTCGTTCGCCAACGGCGGCCAGCTGTCGGCCTCCAACGCGGAAGTGTGGAACCACAGCGCCACCGTCGCCAAGGGGTTGAAGTGGATGCTGCGCAAGGACGCGCCGCTACTGCTCAACCCCAAGCCCAGCTGGCACAAGCTGTCCTGGCTGGCGGAGTTCATCTCCGCCATGCCGGACTACCGCGAAAACACCATCGCCATCGCCAAACTGGCGGTGGCGGCGCGCGCGCATTTGTTCAACTGGGCCGAGGAGGAGCGCATCGACTTCGACCTCAAACGCGCCGGCATCCTGCACATCTACCGCGACCGCGCCGACTTCGAACACGGCGAGGACGTTTCGCTGCTGCTGGCGCAGGGCGGCGTGCATCGGCGCACCGTCACGCCCGAGGAGATGCGCGCGATCGAACCCACGCTCGCGGGCGACTACTACGCCGGCCACTACACCGAGAGCGACAGCTCCGGCGACATCCACAAATTCACCACCGGGCTGGCGCAGGCGGCGCAGCGGCTCGGCGTGCGCATGCGCTTCGGCCAGCAGGTGGTGGGCCTGAGCGCGGACGCGCGCGGCGCCTGCGTCAGCGTGCTGCACGACGGCGTGCCGGACATCGGCGTCTACGACGGCGTGGTGATCTGCGCCGGCACCGCCAGCCGCGAACTGGCGGCCATGCTGGGCGACCGGGTCAACGTCTACCCGGTCAAGGGCTATTCGATCACCGTCCACCTGGACGACGACGCCAGCCGCGCCGCCGCCCCCACGGTGAGCCTGGAGGACGACGCCGCCAAGCTGGTCACCAGCCGGCTGGGCGAGCACCGCTTCCGCGTCGCCGGCACGGCCGAATTCAATGGCTTCAACCGCGACATCCGCGCCGACCGCATCGTCCCGCTGGTCGACTGGGTGCGGCAGCGCTTCCCCGGCGTCTCCACGCGCAACATCACGCCGTGGGCGGGGTTGCGGCCGATGATGCCCAACCTGATGCCGCGCGTCGGCCAGGGCAGGCTGCCTGGCGTTTTCTATAACACCGGGCATGGCCACCTGGGCTGGACCTTGTCGGCCGCCACCGCCGACATCGTCGCCGCCACCGTCGAAGCCAATCTGCGCTCTGTGGCGCAGCGCACCGCCGTCCCCTTGAAAATAGCCTAAACTGCCATCATTATCAGAGTAGTTCCAACTGGAGATCGACCATGAAGACAAAATCCTTAGCAAGCATCGCTTTGCTGGCCGGCGCGATGGCGTTGGCGGCACCGGTCTTTGCGGCTGCTCCCACCGTACACGATGTCTACGTCGCCGCCGAAGCGGGAAAATTCACCGAGGCGCAGGCGCTGATGGACCAGGTGCTCAAGGAGCACCCCAACAGCGCCAAAGCCCACTTCGTCGAAGCCGAACTGCTGGCCAAACAAGGCAAGTTCGCGGCCGCGCAAAAGTCGCTGGAGACGGCCGAACGCCTGTCGCCCGGCCTGCCCAAGGTCGACGCCACCGCCGTCAGCAAGCTGCGCGCCGTGATCGCCGCCGGCGAAGCCAAGCCGAAGGAAAATTACACGCAGCACAAACCAGCCGCCGAGAAGACCGGCTATAACAGCGGCGGCTACGCCAACGGCGCCAGCGCCGGTTCGGGCTCCAGCGGTGGCGGCGGCATCCCATGGGGCACGGTGCTGCTGATGGGCGGCCTGCTGGTGGGCTTCATCTTTATCGCCTCGCGCTTCATGTCGCGCCGCGCGCAGCAAGGCGGCGCGGGCGGCATGGGCGGCAACGGGTTTAACCAGGGGGGCCAGGGCTTCAATCCGGGCGGCACGCCTCCGGGTTATCCTCCCGGCGGCGGTTATCCGCAGCAGGGATACGGTCCGGGCTACGGCCAGCAACCTCAGGGTAATGGCATGGGTTCGCGCATCATGGGCGGCCTGGCGACCGGCGCGGCGTTGGGCGCGGGCCTGGTGGCCGGCGAGGCGATCGCCCGCCAGTTCACGGGCGGCCATGAGAATGGCGGCAACGCCGCCAACGACCAGGGACGCAACGACATCGTCTATGACGATCCGGCGCAGAGCAACATCGTGCAGAACGACGACATGGGCGGCAACGACTTCGGCGTCAGCGGCGGCTGGGACGATTCCGGCGGCGGCGATGCCGGTGGCGGCAGCGACGAGTGGAATTAAGTAAGCAGTTAAGCCGGGGCGCGGCGCTCGCCCGCGCCGGCGGCCTCCATGGCCAAGTCCCAATACGGCGGATCGCCGAAATATTCCCGCAAATGATCGATCAACAGGTGCGACTTGGCCTGGTTGGAGCGGCCCGGCATGTGCACGGCGTGGATCGCCGATTCGGCCGGATCGTGCTTGGCTGACGGGCCTCCCCGTTGCAGCGGCGCCATCGGAAACACTGGCACCAGCTTACCGGCCACGATCGCGTCGCTCACCATCCAGTTGGCCAGGTGAACCAGTCCCGCCCCCGCTATAGCCGCTTGCATGAGCGTATCCGTGTCGTCGCAGCGCAGCGCGCTTTTCACGTCCAGCGGCTGGTGTTGATTGACGCCCTCGAAACGCCACCACGCGCGCGGCGACTTGCCCACCATCGACAGGCACTGGTGGTTCAGCAAATCCTCGGGCGACGCCGGCCAGCCATGCCGCGCCAGATACGCCGGGCTGGCGCTAACCACGCGGTTGTTCGGCGCCAGCCGCGTCGCCACCAGATCCCCATCGGGCAGCACGCCGGCGCGCACCGCCACATCGACCCGGCGCGAGGCCAGGTCGACGACACTGTCGCTGACGTGTAAATCGACCTCCAGCCTGGGATAGCGGCGCAAAAACGTCGCGAGGGCGGGCGCCACATGCAGCCGGGCGAAACCGGCAGGGGCGGTGACCGTCAACAGGCCGCGCGGCTCGCTTTCGGTCTCCTGCACCGCCGCCTGCCCTTCGGCCAACTCGGCCAGGATATTCCGGGCGCGCGGTAAAAAGCGCTCGCCGGCGTCGGTCAGCACCACGTGGCGCGAGCTGCGCACCAGCAGCCGGGCGCCCAACTGCGCCTCCAGCGCGTCGAGCTTGCGCGAGACGGACGACACAGCCATCTCCAGCTGCACCGCCGCACGCGACAGGCTGCGGTGCTCGACCACTGCGATCAGGCAATGCAAGGCATCGATCATTCAATTCTCCCCCGGTGACGGCCGTTTGCGGAAAGTGCAAAAGACATTTGTCGGAAGAGCTATTGTGCCATTTTTTGCTAAAGTGCATACTTTGTGTTGCATTGCACACCACAATGGCATGCCCCGGGCGCGAGCGCCCAAAGTCGTATAAATTCCTGGGTTAAATCCTGCTAATTGGAAGATTGCCTCCTACAACATGGAACTCAGCAACGCACCCCGCCCCATCACCGTGCTGGTCGTCGACGACCATCCAATGCTGCGCGCCGGCCTTGGCGAGGCCATCTCCAGCCAGGACGACATGCGCCTGGTCGGCGAGGCCAACAACGGCCGCGAGGCCATCGAGCGCTACGAGGCGCTGCGTCCCGACGTCACCATCATGGACATCGCCATGCCGGAAATGTGTGGCGTGACGGCGCTACAGCACATCCGCCGCGAACACAGCGGCGCGCGCATCATCATGCTGACCACTTATAAGGGCGACGCCCAGATCCTGCGCGCCGTGCAAGGCGGCGCCAGCGGCTTCCTGCTGAAAAGCACCCTGCGGCGCGAATTGCTCGACACCGTGCGCGGCGTCCACATGGGCCAGCGCCGCATCCCGCCGGAAATCGCCATGGAACTGGCCCAGCACATGGGCCAAGGCCCGCTGAGCCCGCGCGAAATGGAAGTGCTCAATCACGCCGCCGGCGGCAATTCGAACCGCCGCATCGCCGAGCACCTGTCGATTTCCGAGGAGACCGTCAAGGCGCACATGAAAAACGTGCTGGCCAAACTGGCCGCGAACGACCGTACCCATGCGGTGACGATCGCCCTCAAGCGCGGCATTATCAGTATTACGACGATTTAGTCGACGGCGGCCACGGCCAGCCACAACAGCAGCGCGCACGGCAACAGCAAGCCGTTGAAACCGACCGCGATAAACGCCAGCGCGCCGCCCATGCAACCGAGCGCGAACGCCAGCACCGGCCAGACCAGCTTCTTGCACCGGCCCATCGCGTCAGGATCACCACGCGCCGAATCCACCAGATCGATCACCAGTTGCGTGACGTTGCCGGTCATGACGGTGGTGGCCGCCGATTTACCCAGCAGCAGCTTGCCGTAGGCGTTCTGCACCGCCATCGCGCCGGCGCACAGCATGCCGGTCGCCATGCTCAGCGGCGCGTCGGCCGAGACGATGGGCGCGGCCAGCCAGGCGCAGGCCACCGTCGCCACCATCAGCAGCAACTGCGTCAGGAAGCTGTTGCGCAGCTGCTTGCCGCCGGTGCGTTGCCAGCGCAGGATCAGCAGCCGCGCGATCGCCACGAACAGCATGAACACCGGGAACACCAGCAGCTTGAGGAAGATCTCCGGCGCCGACTGCACCACCGAACGGCCGATCAGCACGAAGTTGCCCGTCACGTGGGCGGTGAACAATCCGAACAGGCCGATGAAGCCCAATGTGTCGACGTAGCCGGCCAAAAAGCCGAGCGTGACGCCTTGTTTGATATCACCGCGTTCCATCCTTACCTTTCTGAATATCGTACCAGGCCACCAGCACGAACGCGCCGGTCAAGCCCAAATGTTCGAAGAAGCCGTTTTCGGCCATAAAGCGCGCCGGCCCGGTCACCTCCCAAAAGCGGTTGGCCATGAAGGTGGCCATCAGGGTGAACACCGCCAGGTAGCCGGCGCCCAGCCAGCGGTAGAAGCCGGCCAGGATCATCAGCGAGGCGCCGATCTCGCCGACGATCACCACGGCGGCCATCGGCGCGGCGGGCGACACGCCGAAGTGCTGCATCTCGGCGACCGCGCCGCCAAAGTCGGCCAGCTTGTCGATGCCACCCTGCAGATACGCGGAGCACAGCAGCAACAGCCCGCACCAGCGCACCCACGGCGCGCGCAAAAATGCTGGGAAGGCCATCGTCACACCGCCCAGCAGGCGCAACCCAGCGCGCCCCAGAAGCTTTTCAGGTCGGCGATCGGCAGCTTGCTGGTCCACGCCGTGGCATGCTGGTGGCCGTGCACATTGCACTGCTTGGCGCAGCCGCAGGCGGCCTGCTGCTCGCGCAACTGCGCCTGCTGGCGCTTGCGCTGTTCCAGCTCCTTGAGGGCGGCGCGGTTGTTACCGATCTGTTCACCCCAGCCGGCGTAACCGCCGAAGCGGCGCACCGGCGACCAGTCCGGCATGGCCGGCGGCGGCGCCTCGTCGTAGCTGGCGAATTCCCCGGCCGCGTAGACGATCTTGCCGCCGACGATGGTCAGGCGCGAGCTCATATCGGAGATTTCGCTTTCGGCGCAGGCGTAGAAATCCTTGTCCGGCACGATCAGGTCGGCCAGCTGGCCCACTTCGATGCGGCCCTTCTTGCCCACCTCATTCGAGAACCAGGTGGTGTTCTCGGTCCACATGCGCAGCGCCGTTTCGCGGTCCAGGCAATTGGCGCGCGGGTACAGCTGCATGCCGCCCACGGTTTTACCGGTAATCATCCAGGCCAGCGACACCCACGGGTTGTACGAGGCGACCCGGGTGGCGTCGGTGCCGGCGGAGACCTTCACGCCCGCTTCCAGGATCTTCTTGACGGGCGGCGTGGCTTCGGCCGCGCCGTGGCCGTAGCGCTCGACGAAGTATTCGCCCTGGTAAGCCATACGGTGCTGCACGGCGACGCCGCCGCCAAGCGCGGCGATGCGGTCGATCGACTGGTCGGAGATGGTTTCGGCATGGTCGAAGAACCAGTTCAGGCCCGCCAGCGGGATGTCCTGGTTGACCTTCTCGAACACGTCCAGAGCGCGGCTGATGGTTTCGTCGTAGGTGGCGTGCATGCGCCACGGCCAGCGGTTCTGCGCCAGCACCCGCACAACGCCTTCCAGGTCGTCTTCCATATTGTCCGGCATGTCGGGACGCGGCTGGCGGAAGTCCTCGAAGTCGGCCGCCGAGAAGGTCAGCATCTCGCCGGCGCCGTTGTGGCGGAAGTAGTCGTCGCCCTGCTGGTAGGTCACGCTTTGCGTCCAGTTGAGGAAGTCCTCTTTTTCCTGCGTCGGCTTTTGCGTGAACAGGTTGTAGGCCAGGCGTATCGTCAGCTGCTTGGCGTCCGACAGCTGCTGGATCACCTGGTAATCCTCGGGATAATTCTGGAAACCGCCGCCGGCGTCGATAGCGCCGGTCACGCCGAGGCGATTGAGTTCGCGCATGAAGTGGCGGGTCGAGTTGACCTGGTATTCCAGCGGCAGCTTCGGCCCCTTGGCCAGGGTCTGGTACAGGATGGCGGCGTTGGGTTTGGCCAGCAGCAGGCCGGTCGGATTGCCGGCGGCGTCGCGCAGTATCTCGCCGCCGTGCGGGGCCGGCGTGTTCTTGTCGTAGCCGACGGCGCGCAGCGCGGCCCCATTCAGCAAGGCGCGGTCGTACAGGTGCAGGATGAACACCGGCGTGTCCGGCGCCACCGCGTTCAATTCGGCGATGGTCGGCAGGCGCTTCTCGGCAAATTGGTGTTCGGTGAAGCCGCCCACCACCCGCACCCACTGCGGCGCCGGCGTGATCGCCACCTGCGCCTTGAGCATTTCCATCGCGTCGGCCAGGCTGCGTACGCCGTCCCAGCGCAGCTCCAGGTTGAAATTCAGGCCGCCACGGATGATGTGGCAGTGGTTGTCGATCAGGCCAGGCAGCACCCGCTTGCCCTGCAGGTCGATGACCTTCGTGGCCGGACCGGCCAGCGCCATGATCTCGTTGGCGCGGCCGACATGGGTGAAGCGGCCGTCCTTGATGGCCACCGCCTCCGCGTGCGGGTTGGAGCGGTCAAGGGTGGTGAACAGGCCGCGGTGCAAAATCAGGTCGGGACTGCTGTGGGTGGTGGGAGTCATTATGCTTTCCTTTTCGTTTGATCTTCAGGCTGCGCGCCTGGTAGCTGGCCGAAGCAATGCGGCTTGACGTGGTCTTCGATCCACGACACCTGCTTGGCCTGCGCTTGCTGCGGTTGCCATAGCTGGCGCAGCAACGGCGGCACCTGTTCGCCGAGCAGGATGCCCAGCAGGCCGACCAGCGCGATGACCGGCGGCGCCGGCGAGCGTACGTTCAAGAATCCGTAGATGATGCCGACCAGCAGGCCGGTGGCGATCGAGACGATGTAAATCTTCATGGCTGACTCCTTAAAGCTAAAACTGTACTCCCTGAACCGCATGCCGCGCCCCTGCCTTTGTGCCAGGGACGCGCGGGGCGGCGGTGATGTTGCCCGAACAATGTCACAGACGGTGGGGTTTGAACATACCCCGATCTGGGTATGTCCTCCACCCCGGATCGGGGCGTGGCAAAAGCCTCGAAAAAGCTTAAGCTGGCTGCCAGAAATGCAAACCAGCGAGGGCCGACAGACATGCGTGGATTCAGTACCAGTTTTCCGCGCGGCGGCGCCGGCGTCGGCCTGCTGCTATTGCGGCTGGCCGTGGCGCTGCAACTGCTGTCCGAAACGCTGTTCACCGAAGTGGCGCCGTGGTGGCAGACATTGCTGCCGAACGGCCTGGCGGCCTTGTTGTCGGTATTGCTGGCGGTGCTGCTGGTGCTCGGCATGCTGACACCGGTGGCGGGCGCCGTCGCCTCGCTTTGCCAGTTGTTCTGCCTTGGCCACGCCGGCTGGTCGCAAGCCTCGCCGTGCATCGTCGGCGCCTTCACGGCCGCCGCGCTGGTGCTGCTGGGGCCTGGCGCCTACGCGGCGGACGCGCGGCTGTTCGGCCGGCGGCGGCTGGTGCTGCCGGCCAGCCCGGCGGACCACAACCGATTTTAGTCAGACGTTCATTTGGGAGTAACGACATGCGACTCGATAGCAAAACCTGGCCGCAGATGGCCGTGGGAGGTAGCAATGGGACCGCCGCCATCCTCCATCAGGGCGAAAAAATCAATGTGCTGGTGGCGCACGCGGACGCCATCGTCAACGCCGGCCTGGCCGCGCTGCTCGGCGCCGGCGCCGACGTCTCGGTCAGGAGCGCCACCGTCCCGGACGACGCGCTGCACTGCGGTGCCGACGTCGTCGTCGTCGACCACAAAGGCGCGCTGGAACACATGCGCCGCCGCGCCGACGCCCAGCACGGCCAGCTCGAACAACTGCCCAAGGTATTGATCGTCACGCAGCTGGACCGCGAGTGGGAGGTGCGCACGGCGATGATGGCCGGCGTGCACGGCTACCTGCTGCAAAACAGCCCCGCCGACCAGCTGCTGTCGGCGGTGCGCTCGCTGAGCCGCGGCATGCGCTACCTGAGCGCGGACCTGAGCCGCTGCGTGGCCGACAGCTTTACCCGCATCGGCCTGACCAGCCGCGAAACCGACGTGCTGCAGCTGCTGGCGCAAGGCCAATGCAACAAGTCCATCGCGCGCGAGCTGGGAATTGGCGTCGGCACCGTCAAGACGCACGTCAAAGGCCTTTTCGACAAGCTTGGCGCAACGGCACGCACCCACGCGGTGGTGCTGGCCACGCGCCGGGGGTTGGTCGGCGACAGCGTCCATAGCCAGCACTAGGCCATCGCCCCCCACGATGGGCGGGTAAAGCGAATAGGCGTTGTCTGTTTGCGCATAAGCCCTGTAAAATCGCGGCTATGCACGCAATGACGCTCTCTCCGGCCACACAACATCGCAACACGCGCTACCAGCGCGTGGTGATGTTCTTCGTGCTGGTGTTCCTGGCGCTGCAACTGATCGGGGCGGTGTCGCATACGCATGCCTACACCGACGACCACAAAACCGATTGCGCGGCGTGCGAAATCACCGACATGCCGTTCGGCGCGCCGCCGCCACCGGCGCAGGTGGTTCCGGTGGCCTCGGTGGTCACCTACGCCGTCGCCGCGCTGCCGCGCCAGGCCTGGATCGCCAGCGCCGGCTACCTCACTCCCCCTTCGCACGCCCCGCCTTTCGCTGTTCTCTCCTGACCTGAAGTCACCGTACCAAGCGTAACGCCCCATTGCGCGCTTTTGCGCAGCCGCGCGCCTGCCCGACACGTTTCGATTTGCCTCGATACGTAGCGGCAGGCCGGCGGCCGCACGCGCCCGAACATTCAAGGATTGAACATGCAACGCACTCCACAACTCCGCACCCTGCCACTGCTGCTGGCCGCCGCCTTTTACGCTTCACATGCCCACGCAGACGACAGCGCTGCCGCCGACGGCGCCCCCGCACCGATGCAGCAGGTCGACGTGATCGCCCACCTGAAAAGCGCGCGCATCGACCTCTCGCCCAACGTCGGCACCACCGTCTACTCGATCGACCGCCACATGATCGACCAACTGGGCCAGGGCGACAACACGCCGTTCAACGAAGTGCTGCTGCGCCTTCCCGGCGTGGCCCAGGACTCCAAGGCGTCCGGCTCGATCCACGTGCGCGACGACCACGCCAACGTGCAGTACCGCGTCAACGGCGTACAGCTGCCGGAGAGTATCACCGGCTTCGGCCAGTCGATCGATACCCGCTTTGTGCAGCAGACCGATTTCATCACCGGCGCGCTGCCGGCACAATTCGGCCTGCGCACCGCCGGCATCGTCGACATCCAGACCAAGGAAGGCACGGGCAAATCGGGCGGCCGTGTTGGCGTGCTGGTGGGCAGCAACGACTACGTCGCGCCAAGCGCGGAATTCTTCGGCAACCAGGGCGCATTTAACTACTACCTGTCGGGCAGCTATCTGGCCAATAAAATGGGCATCGAAAACCCGCTGCCGACCCGCGACGCCATCCACAACGAAACCAGGCAGGCCAAATCGTTCGGCAGTCTGTCCTGGTTCCTCGACGACCAGACCCGTTTGGGCCTGATGTTCGGCACCTATAACGGCCGCTTCCAGATCCCGAACAATCCGGACCAGGCGCCGGCGTTTTCGCTCACCGGCCAAAGCGACGCCGCCGCCGGCACCAGCAGCTTGCCGTCTTCGCGGCTCGACGAGCGCCAGCGGGAGGTCAACCGCTTCCTGGTGCTGTCGCTGCAAAAGAGCCTGGGCGACCTGAATTACCAGGTCTCGGCCTTCCATCAATACTCCGAGCTGCATTACACGCCGGATCCGGTCGGCGATCTGGTTTACAACGGCGTCGGCTCGAACACCCTGCGTTCGAACTCCTCCAGCGGCGTGCAGTTAGACGCCAGCTATAAGCTGAACGACTCACATACCGTGCGCACCGGCCTGGCCTACTCGCGCCAGAACACGCACAGCGACAACAGCGTCTCCGTGTTCGACATGAACGCCGACGGCACGCAGGCCGGCACCGATCCGCGCACCATCGTCGATAACAGCAGCCAGATCGGCAAACTGTCGAGCATCTACCTGCAGGATGAATGGCATATCGCCGGGCCGCTGACGTTGAACTACGGCCTGCGCTACGACAAGGTGTCGGCCTTCATCAACGAGCATCAATGGAGTCCCCGTGTGAACCTGGCCTACCAGGTGGCCAAGGATACTTCGCTGCACGCCGGCTATTCGCGCTACTTCACGCCGCCACCGCAGGAGCTGGCCGCGCAGTCCAGCATCGACAAGTACGCCGGCACCTCGAACGCGCCGCAAGTGCCGGTGTCGGACAACGTCAAGGCCGAACGCACCAACTACTTCGACGCGGGCCTGAGCCACAAATTCAACGAGCAGTTGACGGTGACGGCGGACGCCTACTACAAGAAGATACACAACATGCTCGACGAGGGACAGTTCGGCCAGGCGCTGATCCTGTCGCCGTTTAATTACGATCGCGGCTACGCCAAGGGACTGGAACTGTCGGCCGTCTACAGCGAGAAGGATTGGGGCGCCTTCCTGAACGTGACGTCGCAGAAGGCCAAGGCGCAGAACATCACCTCCGGCCAGTCGCTGTTCGCGCCCGACGAACTGGCGTACATCTCCAACCACTATATCTTTGTCGATCATGACCAGACCTACACCGTCTCGGGCGGCGCGCACTACCACTTCGGCGACTCGCAGGTCAGCGGCGACGTCCTGTACGGCAGCGGCCTGCGCATGACGCCGGACGGCGGCGCGCCGAATTCGGGCGCGCTGCCCGGCTATGTCACGGCCAACCTGACGCTCACGCACGACTGGAAAAACACCCCGGTCGGCAATGTCGAGGGACGGCTGGCGGTGATCAACCTGTTCGACCGATCCTACCTGCTGCGCGACGGCTCCGGCGTCGGCGTCGGCGCGCCGCAGTACGGCGCGCGCCGCACGCTGTACGCCGGCCTGTCGACCAGCTTCTGACCATGAGCGCCGGCGCCGGAAGCAACACCGGCGCCGGCCTCGATTTCTTCGTGTGCGCCAGCGTGTGCCCGTTGTATTACGCAATCGATGTAGGCATAATCAACGCGAAGCCTTACGCGGAAGATGACATGCCCTGCCCTTATTTTGATCGTTGTGATGGTTGTGATCACCGCAACACTCGCCGGACCTCGACGGCAAGGGTGTAGATGGCGTCTCGCGCATTCCCCCGGCTGTTGGTCCGATCGCTGCTTGCCATCGGCGTCATCCTGATCATCCTGGCCGCCGCCGCGTGGGCGGTGATCGCCAATCCGCCGGAGCTGCTGCGCATCGGCGCCGCCTACGCCGCTAAAACCGTCTGTTCCAACGTTTTCGTCGCCGGCCGCGATAGCGCGGGCGTGCTGGCGCAAGACGTGCAGGCACCCGGCCATCCGATACTCGAACACCTGGAAGTAAGGATCGACCAGCAGCGCAAGGTGGTGCGTGCCGGCTTGTTCGGCGTGATCGGCGGCGGCGTCGCCGTCTACCGTCCCGGCACCGGCTGCGCCGTGGTCCCCGATGGCGACATAGAACGAGCCTCGCTTTATAATTTTGTGCCGATCAAAATCTGGTCGCCGTCGCCCAGCGTGCCGTGGCCGACAGGCTCGATGGCGGAAACCGCGCCGGCGGTGCAGGCGCTGGTGAACCAGGACACGCTGTCCGGGTCCGGCATGCGCGGCATCGCCGTGATCCATCGCGGCCGGCTGGTGGCGCAGCGCTACGGAGACGGCTTCGCGCTGCGCACGCCGCTGCTGGGCTGGTCGCTGACCAAGACCGTCAACGCCACCCTGGTGGGCATGCAAATCGCCGAAGGCAAACTGTCGCCGCAACAAAGCGGCTTCTGGCCGGCGGGCGCGGACGGCCGCTCGCAGATCGCGTTGACGCATCTGATGGCGATGAGCAGCGGTCTGGCGTTCGACGAGACCTATGGCGGCGTCTCCGACCTGACGCGCATGCTGTATCTGCAGCCCGACATGGCGGCCTACGCGGCGGCCCAGCCCCTGGTGCAGCCGGCGGGCACGCTATGGAACGATTCGAGCGGCACCGCGCTGCTGCTGTCGCGCATCTGGCAGCGCGCGGCGGCCGGCGCCACCGGGAATGAAGGCGCCCTCCCGGCCAAAAACGGTCCGGCATCGGCGGCCGTGCTGTCGCTGCCGCACGACCGGCTGTTCGCGCAACTGGGCATGAGCAGCGCCTTGATCGAGGCCGACGCGCGCGGCAACCTGGTTGGCTCAAGCTATATGTTCGCCAGCACCCACGATTGGGCGCGCTTCGGCCAGTTCCTGCTGCAAGACGGCGTTTGGCAGGGCAAGCGCATGCTGCCGGCCGGCTTCGTGGAGTCCATGCGGCAGCCGGCGCCGGCGTCGGGCGGCCAATACGGCCAGGGCCAGGTGTGGCGCCACGGACCGCAAGGCGCCACGCCGCCGGGACAAAACCCCGACCTGCCGTTCAAGCTCCCGGAGGATACCTTCTGGATGCTGGGCCACGACGGCCAGGCCATCGCCATCGTTCCCTCCAGGGGATTGGTGCTGGTGCGGCTTGGCCTGACGCCTGAGCGAATGAACTATCAGCCGCAAGCCCTGCTGGCGGCCATCATCGCTGCGCTGGAGCCGGATGTGGCCCGCTAATCCGCAGCTTTAACGCTTATACCATTCAGGAATAAGTCCACCAGATGCCCAATCCGTGACTTCGATGAACCGTCGTTTTCGATTGCGATCGAAATGGCGGTCAACACGTAAATGAAGTCGTCGAAAGTGACATCGGGGCGGATGGCGCCTGCTGCTTGTCCACGCTGAAGCAAGCGATGCCCTTCCGCGGTGATCGCATGGCATCCGGGCGTGCCGCATTGGATAACAGTGCCGATCGACGCGGCAAGGCTCTGGTAAATGCTCGTGTTCCTGGCGAGTTCCTCAAGGTAAGCGCGGAGCGCCTCGCCTGGTGCGAGTGCAGGGTCGCGCGCACGGCTGGTCTCCGCCAGTGACAGGAAACGCTCATTGCTGGTAGCGGCCAAAAGCGCCTCACGCGTGGGAAAGCGGCGATACAGCGTCCCGATACCGACGCCTGCGCGCTTGGCAACTTCCTCCAGCGCAACATCCGCTCCTTTTTCCAGGAAAAGCTGCTCGGCGGCAGAAAGGATCAGTTCGCGGTTTTTTTGCGCGTCGGCCCTGAGGGCAGGTTCATCACTCACAATTTTCCTTTTTTTGCTTGTCAAACGGAGGATACCTCCATATTATAAGTGGAGCAATCCTCCATTTACTGAAAAAGGGTAGAAATGATGAAACGTTTTGACAACAAGGTGGTCGTGGTAACGGGCGGCAGCGACGGCATCGGCCTGGCAACGGCGAAACTTTTCGCCATCGAAGGAGCGCACGTGTACATCACGGGGCGCCGGCAAGAATTGCTGGACGAGGCAGTGAAAGAGATCGGCCACGGGGCGGTCGGCGTGCAAGGTGACGTCAGCAAGGCCGCCGATGTCGCCCGGCTTTACGAACGGATCCAGCACGATCACCAAAGGGTCGACGTCGTGTTCGCCAATGCGGGCATTTACGAGGCCGCCCCGCTCGATACGATCGACGATACGCTTTTCGACTCGACCTTCAACGTCAATGTAAAGGGCGTGCTGTTCACCGTGCAGAAAGCATTGCCGCTGATGGCGGCGGGAAGCGCCGTCGTCCTCAACGGTTCCGTGGCTGCCAGTAAAGGGCTGCCCGGCCAGCCCCTGTATAACGCCAGCAAGGCGGCGGTGCGCTCGTTCGCCCGAAGCTGGACCAATGACCTGAAGGAGCGGGGCATCCGCGTGAACGTTGTCTCGCCTGGTGGGACAGAAACACGCATGATACGGAGCTACCTCGACGCGCAACCGGAAGTCGAAAAAGCACTGAATCAAAGCGTCCCGCTCGGGCGCTTGGGTGAACCCGACGAAGTGGCGCGAGCAGTCCTCTTCCTCGCATCAAGCGAAAGCAGCTTTGTCGCTGGACATGAACTGTTCGTCGATGGCGGCGTGACCGCGGTTTAGGCAGCCCGGCGGTTTTAGACCCGTTGCGTGTTCGCCACCGGCGCCGAGTGGTTGTCCACCCGAACCGCGTTGCGGCCGCCCTGCTTGGCGGCGTACAGCATTTTATCGGCGCGCATCAGCCAATCCTCCGGCGTGCTGGATTTGTCCATGCCCGCCACGCCGATCGACACGGTGATCGGATGTCCTTCGATCAGCGGTTCCTCGGCGACCGCCGCGCGCAGGCCTTCGGCCAGGCGGCTGGCGGCGCCCAGGCCCGCGCCGGTGGCGATGATGGCGAATTCTTCGCCGCCGTAGCGGAAGATCTGGTCCGAGGAGCGGGTATGGTTGCGCATCAATTCGCACAGGCGTATCAGCACCTTGTCGCCGGCGGCGTGCCCGTGGCGGTCGTTGACCTGCTTGAAGTGGTCGAGGTCGAGCAGCAGCAGGCACGATCCCGGATGCGGCCTGCGTTCGGCGGCATACGCTTCCAGCTTGCCATCCAGCGCGCGGCGGTTGCCCACGCCGGTCAGGAAGTCGCGCTCGACCTCCGTATGCAGTTCCTGGTTCTGCAAGCCGGTGCGATACGAGAAGATGTAGGCGAACAGGTTGACCAGCGAAATGGTCACCACCACCGTGAACAGGTTGAGCAAAGCCAGCTCGCGCGTCAGGATCGCCACCAGCACCAGCATCGACACGCTGTTGATCGCCAGCGCCACGGCGGGACGCAGCATGAAATAGGCGGCGATCATGGTCGGATAGACCCAGTACACCAGCGACAAGCCGCGCAGGTGGATGGTGGCCAGCATGCCGGCCGAATAGAACAGGGTCACCCCCAGGCTGGCCGCCTTGTACCGGCCGGTTCGCCAGACATCGACGATCACCGCCAGCATGGCCGCCACCAGCGCCAGATCGACAGCTGCGGAGATCAAGCTGCCCTGCAGCAGCCGGTAGATACCGAACGGCAGGATGCTCGGTATGCTCAATGCGCACATCAACAACAGGATGACTTCTTCCTTGCTGCGCTTGCGGCGCGCCGACACCCAGGCCAGCCGGCCGCCAAACATCTTCTCTAATTCAGGCATAAAAGGTGGACAGTCGTCTCTTTGGTTTTTTTATATTTTTACGGAGGCTTCCTCGATCGCTTCGCGCTTGCTCTTTTCGGCCGCCCGCAAGTGGTTCGCCACTTCGACGATCAGCATACCATGCCTGGAGATGAGTCCCACCAGATCACAATCGGATCGCATCCGTGTGCCTCAAGGGCGCACCCGCGAAAAAAAAGGCTTTGCCACGACGGCAAAGCCTTTTTATGGATACTGACAGTGTGAAATCAGGCCAGCGCCGCAGCCACCACGCCATAGGCGCGATTGGCTTCGGTCAGCGAGAATGCCGATGGGCCGTCGACCAGCGCATCGGTCGAGCGCTCGCTGCTGCGGTAGGTGATCGGCAGCTGATAGCGGCGGCGTTCATCTTCGCTGATCTTGCCGTCGTTGTTGATGTCGGCGGCGGCATGTTCCTTGCTGCTGACGCCCAGCACGCCGTCTTCGCTCACGCCAGGCAACGGGTCCGGCGACACCAGGTTTTCCTGGGCGCCGTTGTCCAAGCCGTACTTGGCCTGGAAGATCTGGGTTTCCGGACGCATGGCCAGACGTTTCAGGCCGTCGTCAAATTGTTTCAGCGCTTCTTTCAGGCCGGTGTCATCCGACTCCGTCACGGCCTTGACCATGGCGCTGGCCTTCTCGGCGGCGCTGACTGTGTTGCTGGCCTCGCTGGAATCGACTTGCGTCGGCGCGTTAAAGCCAGGCAGCGACAGATACGAGGCCACGGAAGCGTTCAGTTCGAAGCTTTGTGGCTCGTTCGATGGATCACGGTTTTTGTTTGGGTCGAGCGCCGCCTCTGCAACAACTGCTGCAAACCGGGTGGCGCCACCTATGGCATTTATCATAATCATCATCGACTCCTGTTGGGAGATTCCTCACAGCACGATTTTAACAAGAAATTTACCAACAAGCACCATTTTTAGCGGCCCGCGAGCCCAAATAGTTGATTTTTCGCACGAAAAATTCGGCCCATCATCGTCAGAATTTATCACAACGAGATTGTTATAGTTTCTATTCATAGCGCCAATTTCCAGCATGGCGTGCGTTGTTGTTTTATTGGCCAGTCCACCTTGCGGGATTGGTCAGACCACCGTAGAATTGGCTTGAGGAATTGGCAAACTTACATCGCCATCCAGTGCCAGGCCTTCCGGGCTGCACGTCCTTTACGACAGATTTTTGACCAACCACGAGCTCGGCGCTTCCTGCGCCCTCCTCGCGGTGGCACGGCATACGCGAGGTGTGCCGACCGGCGACCGGCAAAGACCGGCGTTGTTGAACTCAATATCTGGAGACAAAATGCACACCTCATTACAAAAAGCCGTGGCCGCCGCATGTTTTGCGCTGGCCGCCGGCGCCGCGCACGCGGCCGCCGATCCGCTGCACAACGCCATCATCACCGCCAGCTACAACGGCCAACCCGGCGGCATGCTGGGCGCCGACCACCTGTTCGCCGAT
This sequence comes from Duganella sp. AC237, assembly GCF_979254035.1. NCBI lineage: Bacteria > Pseudomonadati > Pseudomonadota > Betaproteobacteria > Burkholderiales > Oxalobacteraceae > Duganella > Duganella sp. AC237. The sequence goes on from NZ_CEEDEW010000003.1 coordinate 4,480,586, forward strand.
GAAGCGGGCAGCAATGTCAGCGGACTCGATCCGATCGAGCCGGGAACCGAATTCCTCACCAGCGACTACCTGCTGGGGTTCGACTTCGCGCCCGACGGCCGCCTGACCATCTTCAACAACGGCGCCCTCCCCACCGGCGCCTACAGCGCCACCTTCGATTTCGGCGCCAGCCTGGCCGCGCCCATCGTCGGCTTCAGCGTGCTCGATGCCGGCATCACCAGCGGCGCGCCGGTCCTCAACATCGTCAATGGCCACACCATCTCGATCGACCTGTCCGGCGTGACGTGGAACGGCGACTTCAGCGCGCTGACCACCGGTATCACCTTGCAGGGACCGGTGACGGCGGTGCCGGAACCCGCCACCGCCTGGATGATGATGGCCGGCCTTGCAGGCATCGGCATGCTGGCCCGCCGCCGCGCGGGTGGCAGCAAAACCGGTACCGATACCGATACCCCGGCACGCTAACAACGCCCGCCCAAACAAGGAGCTTCACATGAAACTGACACGCTTCAGGGCGGCGTTACGCCTGTCCTGTTCACTCCCCATTCTGCTGTCGTTGATGGCAGCCGGCGCCGCCACCATCGATCCCGCGCTGCACACCGCGCCGGCCGACGGCTTCGCCGGCCAGGCCGGCGGCACCATCGGCGGTTCCGCCGCGATCCCGGCGCAGATCTACACCGCCACCAATCGCGCCGAGCTGCTGGCGGCGCTGCGGCGCGGCGCCGCCACCCCCAAGATCGTCAAACTGCGCGGGACCATCGACATGAGCGAAGGCGTTCCATACGCGAACACCGGCGACCAGGCCAGCCGGGGCCTGATACGCCTGCCCAGCAACACCACCCTGATCGGCGAAGGCGCGGGCGCCGGCATCGTCAACGGCCATATCGTCGTCGCCGGGGTCTCCCAGGTCATCGTGCGCAATCTGAAGATCGTCAATCCCTGCGACGTCGGCCCGATCTGGGACCCGAACGACGGCGCCCTGGGCAACTGGAATTCGGCCTTCGACGCCATCGGCGTGACCACCTCGGATCACGTCTGGATCGACCACAACACCTTCACCGACGGCGCCATGACCGACGATAAGCTGCCGATCGAGAATGGCCAGATCAAGCAGTGCCACGACGGCGCGGTCGACATCACCAAGGCGTCGGACTATGTGACGGTGTCGTACAACGTCTTCGGCCAGCACCGGAAAAACAACCTGATCGGCTCCAGCGACAACGACCCGGCCGACACGGGCAAGCTGCGCGTCAGCTTCAGCAACAACGTCTTCCGCGACATCGTCAGCCGCGCGCCGCGTGTGCGCTATGGCCAGATCCACATGTTCAACAACTACTTCGTCGGCAGCAAGGTTAACCCGGCCTACCCGCACGAATACTCGATCGGCGTGGGCCACGCTTCGCAGGTCCTGTCGCATAACAATGTGTTCGACATCGCCGGCGCTCCAGGTACGCCGGTTCGCTGCGACGACGTCATCGAACCGATAGGCGGCACCATCCCCGGCGCCTTCAAGGACACCGGGTCGACGCTCAACGGCGCCGCGCTGGCCGGCTGCTCGGTGCCGAACGGCGTCGCCTTCGCCGCGCCGTATGCGTATGCGGCGCGTCCACTGGCGCTGGTCAAGGCCAACGCGCTGGCGCAGGCCGGCGGCGGCAAGCTGACGACCACCATCAGCGGCAGCGGCGACGTCACGCCCGACACCACCGTCACGCTGAACTGTCCGCCGTCGGGCCTCTACTTCTGCGACGACTTCCAGAGCGGCGGGACCGCCAACTGGAACCTGTTGCCGGTCGCCGGCGCCAACGGCAGCTTCAGCGTCAAGGCCGAGAGCATCGGCGCGACCAACATGGTGATGCAGTACACCGCCGCCTCCACCGGCGGCGTGCTGGCCCTGCTCAAGCCAACCGCGTTGAGCGCCGTGCCGTCGGCGGACTACTACGTCGAGGCGCGCATCAAGCCGATGACCAACAGCACCACCGGCAACAAGCAGCTGTATCTGATCACCCGTTACAAGGACGCGACCAACTGGTACGGCGCCGGCCTGAATGTGCAGAACTCCAGCGCCACCACACAGGTGGAGATCGCGCGCATGCTCAACGCCACGTTGTCGCGCCCCAGGCAGGCGCGCAAGCCTATTCTGATGGACGCGCAGTTCTACACGGTGCGCTTCGAGATGATCGGCACCTCGCTGACCGTCTACCTGGACGGCGAGGCGCTGGGCACCGTCACCGACGCGTCGTTCGCGGAGCGCGGCCTGGTCGGCCTGTACACCACCAACAAGTCGTTCCAGATCGACGACGTGCGCATCGGCGATCCATCGCTCAAGCCCGCGCAGCTGACGCTCAATCCGGCCGCGCTGAACTACATCGCCGAGGTGGGTGACACGCCGTTCACCGTCAACGTCAACGCCGTCAAGCCGGACGGCACGGCGGATACCTTCGCCGCCACCTCCAGCAAGCCTGGCGTGGCCGCCGTCGCCAGCAGCGGCGGCACCTTGACCATCACGCCGGTCGGCGCGGGTACCGCCACCATCACCGTCACCAGCGGCTCGGACGCCACGCTGCAGCGGACCATCGCGGCCACCATCAGCCCGCAGTTCGTGCAGCCGTCGCAAGCCTACCCGCTGAACGGCGCCACGCAGCCGGCGGCCGCCGCGCCATCGGCCCACGTCGACGCCGCGCTCAAGCTGACCTTCGACACCCCGCCGACCTTGGGCGCGGGCGGCAGCATCCGCATCTTCCGCAAGGCCGACGACGCGCTGGTCGATGTCATCCGCCTGTCCGGCGAGACCGATACGCTGGGCTACGCCGGACAGGCGGCGGTCCGCAAGGTCAACACCACGCCGATTACCATCAGCGGCAACACGGCAACCATCAAACCGCATAGCAACAAGCTTGAATACGGCACGGAGTACTATGTCGCCATCTCCAACGGCGTGTTCACCGGCGCCTCGCTGGGCGGCATTCCGTTCGTCGGCATCGGCAAGCTGGGTGACTGGTCGTTCACCACCCGCGCGGCGGGACCGGCGCCTGGCAGCGCCGGCGTGACCGTGGGCGCCACCGAGGACGCCGACTTCGCCACCGTGCAGGCGGCGCTCAATTATGCGATGAAGGATGTGGCGGCCAACGATCCGCTGACCATCACGGTGCGCAACGGCACCTACACGGAACTGCTTTACCTTCGAGGCAAGAACAACGTCGCCATAGTCGGCGAAAGCCGCGACGGAGCCGTCATCCAGTACACCAATTACGACAGCCTGAATAGCGGCACCGGCGGCAGCCAGTCGCCCGACAGCCCGGCGACATCGGGCGGACGCTCGGTGATGCTGGTGGAAGCGGCGGACATGCTGACCCTCGACACGCTCACGCTGCGCAACACGACGCTGCGCTCGAGCGCCATCTCGGCCCAGGCGGAGACGGTCTACTTCAACAGCGACAACGGCCGGCTGGTGGCGAAGAACGCCGCCTTCTTCAGCGAACAGGATACCTTGAACCTGAAGGGCTACGCCTGGTTCTACCGCACCCTGGTCGCGGGTAACGTGGACTTCATCTGGGGCGGCAGCCGCGCGGCGCTGTTCGAGGAAAGCGAAATCCGCTCCGTCGGCGATACCACCAGCGCCACCGGCGGCGGCTACATTTTGCAAGCGCGCGTGCCCAACGCCACCGACAAGGGTTTCGTCTTCCTGAACAGCCGCCTGACGCACGGTCCCGGTCCGGGTCCGCTGCACGGCGACGTGCCGGACGGCGCCACCTGGCTGGCGCGCAGTCCCGGCGGCACCGCCACGTGGGACAACATCGCCTTCATTAACACTAGAATGGATACCCACGTCGCCGCTGCGGGATGGGCCGGCGCGGGTGTCAACGGCCAGCCTGCCCCCAATCCGGTGACCCCGACGGCGGCCAGCGGCTGGCGCGAATACGGAACCACCACCCTGGGCGGCGATCCGGTCAACCTGGCGGCGCGCGTGGGCGGCTTCCAATTGAGCGCATCGGATGTCGCCGCCGGTTTCGCCAACCGCGCGTTGGTGTTCTCCGCCTGGAACGGCGGCGCGGGTTGGGATCCGCAACCATAGCGGTCTGGGGATTGCCGCCAGCGGCTGATTGAAGGCATGCGGCTCGATGCAGCCCAGCCTTCAATCCTGTCACGTCATCGTCATAAGAATGATGTAGCATACCGGGGCGCATGATAGGCTATGCGGTTTCGCCAAACGCTTTTGCTAACCTTCCCACCTGACGACGAACCAACATGACGAAGAAATTGTCCCTGCCCGTACTCGCGATCGCAAGTGCCTGTTTCGCCTTACACGCCGGCGCCATCGCCGCGCCGGCCGCCAAGGCCACCACCGCCAACGCCCAGCCCAAGCTGGTCGTGGTGCTGGTGATCGACGGGCTGCCGAATGAACAGGTGCAGCGCTACCGCGACCAATTCGGCGAGGGCGGCTTCCGCCGCCTGCTGGACCAGGGCGCGTCATTCAGCAACGCGCACCAGGCGCACGGCGTGACCGTCACCGCGATCGGCCACAGCGCCGTGCTGACCGGCGCCTACCCCTACGTCCACGGCATCATCGGCAATAACTGGATCGATCCGGTCACCAAAAAATCGGTCTACTGCACCGAGGACACCAACTACACCTACATCGGCGAGCACACCGATCCGAGCGACGGCACCGCGCCGACCAGGCTGCGGGTCGACACCCTGGGCGACCAGCTGCGCTACGCCACGGGCGACCGCAGCAAGGTCGTCGCCGTCTCGGGCAAGGACCGTGGCGCGATTCTGCTGGCCGGCAAAACCGGCACCGCGTACATGTACATGGAACAAACCGGCAATTTCGCCAGCAGCACCTTCTATATGAAGTCGCACCCGGCGTGGGTGCAGGCGTACCAGGCGACCAAGCCGCAGGACCGCTACTACGGCAAGGCGTGGGCGCCGCTGCTGCCGGAAGCGGCCTACGCCGGCGACGCCAGCGAGGAACTGACCCCCGCCAAGCCGGGTGGCCACAACCGCCTGCCCTACACCTACTACAGCGAGAGCGGCCAGATCGATGCCGGCTACTACAACAACCTGAAAACCGGTCCGTTCCTCGACCAGCTGACGCTGGACTTCGCGCAGGCCGCCATCGAAGGCGAAAACCTCGGGCGCAATCCGTCCGGGGTGCCGGACCTGCTGGGCGTGAGCCTGTCGGCGCACGATTACGTCAACCACGCCTTCGGCCCGGAGAGCAAGCTGTCGCACGACCACCTGCAGCGGGTCGACCGCATGCTGGCGCAGTTCTTCAACTACCTGGACAAACGGGTGGGGATGGACAATGTGCTGGTGGTGCTGACGGCCGACCATGGATTCGCCAACACGGCCGAATTCTCGCAGTCGCGCCATCTGGACGCGCAGCGCATCAAGGGCGATCAGCTGATGAAGGATATGGGCCAATATCTGTCGGATAAATTCGGCGGCGCCAAGCTGCTGACAGCATGGTCGCTGCCTAACATCCACCTGGACTACGCGCAGATCGACAAGAGCGGCTTGCGTCGCGCGGACGTGGAAAACGCCGCCGCGCAATTCCTGCTGCAGCAAAAAGGCATCGCCGACGTCTTTACCCGCACGCAGTTCGAGAGCGGCGCCGTGCAAGGCACGCGCATCGCCACCTTGATGCGCCGGGCGTGGAACCGTGAATCATCGGGCGACCTGATGGTGATCACCAAGCCATACTGGTACTTCGGCTACGGCGACACCGGCACCACGCACGGTTCTCCGTACGCGTACGACACCAATGTGCCGTTGCTAATCATGGGTAAGCGCTGGATCAAGCCGGGCAACTACGGCCAGTATGCGGAAGTGGTTGACATCGCGCCGACCCTCGCCAACATCCTGCGCGTTCGGCCGCCAGCAGGCACCGAGGGCCGGGTGCTGACCGAGACCCTGCGTTAAGCCGCAGGCGAATCGTGGCGGATTACGCCGTTCCGGCTAATCCGCCCTACGTGTCTCTGCTTTAATTGAGGCTGGCCAGGTACTGATTCAAATGCTCGAAATTGAGCGGCTTCGAAAAATGGTGGCTGAAGCCGGCCGCCATGGCCTTGCGCGCCGACTCGCTGTCGGCGGAGCCGCTCAACGCAATGATCGGCAAGGCCTGGGTCCCTGGCATGCGGCGAATCGCCCGCACCGCGCCGTAACCATCCATCCAGGGCATCCCCAAATCCATGATGATCGCCTTCGGCATCGCGTCGCGCACCGAGTCGCACGCCTCGTAACCGTTATGCGCGGCCGATGTCTCGTAGCCGTGGCACTGCAGCAGCGCCGATAACGACTCCACCACATCGATATTGTCGTCGACGACCAGTACTTGATTTGCGTTTGCCATGTTTGCCTCGTTATTGATGAGTTCGATGGAGTGATCCTAACAATGCCTATACGCAATGTATGTTCGATAGCGCACCTTGGCCGAACGGCGACGACATCGAAAATCATTCGCCAATGGAAGGGCTTCCAGCTATAGTTGCCACTCTTTCCTTCCGGGCCAAACAAGACATGAATAAATTCGGTTTGCTGCTGATCGCCTCCGGCGTTTTCACCTCTTCCTTCACCTCCTACGCGGCGGCGGCCAGCGCGCCGCGCGCCACCACCGCAACCGGCGTGGTGCAAGGCACGCTGGAGTCATCCGGCGTGGCATCCTATAAAGGCATCCCGTTCGCCGCGCCGCCGGTGGGCGACTTGCGCTGGAAGGCGCCGCAGCCGGCGCAAAAGTGGCAAGGCGTGCGCAAGGCGGACCACTTCGGCCCGCGCGGCATGCAGCTGCCGCTGTTTAACGACATGGTGTTCCGTTCCGACGGCATGAGCGAGGACTGCCTGTATCTGAACGTCTGGACGCCGGCCAAATCCCCAAAAGAAAAGCTGCCGGTGCTGGTCTACTTCTACGGCGGCGGGCTGGCCACCGGCGACGGCTCCGAGCCCCGCTACGACGGCGAGAGCATGGCCGCCAAAGGCATCGTCACACTGACCGTGAACTACCGCCTCAACGTGTTCGGATTCCTGGCCCACCCGGAATTGAGCGCCGAGTCGCCCCACAAGGCATCCGGCAATTACGGCCTGATGGACCAGGCGGCGGCGCTGAAATGGGTCAAGAATAATATCGCGGCCTTTGGCGGCGACCCGGCGCGCGTGACGATCGCCGGCGAATCGGCCGGCTCCTGGTCGGTCAGCGCGCAGATGATTACGCCGCTGTCGAAGGGATTGATCGCCGGCGCCATCGGCGAAAGCGGCTCGCTGCTCGGCATGCACCCGCCTCCGCCGCTGGCCGAGGCTGAGAAGACCGGCGCCGCCTTCGCACAGAAGATCGGCGCGCCGACCCTGGCCGCGCTGCGCGCGCTGCCGGCGCAGCAGCTGCTCGAGTCGCTGCGCCAGCCTGGAACCCCTTGGTTCAGCGCGACGCAGGACGGCTATGTCCTGCCACGCGCCCCGGGCGCGATGTACGCCGCCGGCGAACAGGCCAAAGTGCCGCTGCTGGCCGGCTGGAACTCGCACGAGAGCGACTATAAACGGGTGCTGGAAGACGCCGAGCCAACCGAGGAAAACTTCAACGCCGCGTTGAAAAAATTCTACGGCGAGCGGGCCGCCGCCGCGCGCGTCGCCTACCCCGGCGACGTGAAGCAGGCGGCGACCGACCTGGCCAGCGACGGCTTCATTGTCTACGGCACCTGGAAGTGGATCGACACGCACGCACGCACCAGCGGCAAACCGGTGTATCGTTATTACTACAGCCGCCCGCGTCCCGGCGACCCGGGCGCCGCGCACTCGGCCGAAATCGAATACGCCTTGGGTAACCTGAACCTGAATAAAGTGTATGCGTGGACCGGCGACGACCGCGCGCTGTCGACCGTGATGCAAGGCTACTTCGCCAACTTCATCAAGACAGGCAATCCGAATGGCGCCGGCCTGCCGGAATGGCCGCAAGCGAGCAATGGCGCGGGTTCCCGCCTGATGCACCTGGACGCGACGTCGCGCGCCGTCACCGCTACCGACGACGCCCGCTTCCAGTTCCAGGACGCCGAGATGAAGAAAAAGCACTGACCGGCGCGGGCGGCGACGAAGACGGTTTAAGTAAATAATATAAACCGTATCATCGATTGTATTTTATTGTATCTGCCGGTGATACTTTGAAAACTTGCTATACACTAGTTCCTTTTCTTCTGGCTAAGATCAGGAACACAGAATATGCGCAAAACATTCGGCTTCGTCGCCATTTGCTTTACGGTATCCGCATTTGCGGCGGAGCCTTTCGATGACAAGTTCCGCCAGCTGGACGAGGTTCTCCCCAGCGCCAACACCTACCGCACCGCCTCCGGCGCCCCGGGCGCCGCTTACTGGCAGCAGCGCGCGGACTACACCATCCGCGCGACGCTGGACGAAGCCAAACGCTCGCTCACCGGCAGCGAGCAAATCCGCTACCACAACAAATCTCCCGATACGCTCAGCTACCTGTGGGTGCAGCTGGACCAGAACATCTATAAAAAAGACTCCGACGCGCGTCTGATGATGACGCAGCCGTCGCGCGAGGCGTGGGCCAAGCCGGCGACGCCTGACGACAGCTACAAGTTCGAAGGCCTGCGCGGCGTGCTGGCGGGCCGCGACTTCGACGGCGGCTTCAAGATCAAGAGCGTGAGCGCCGGCGGCCAGCCGCTGAAATACGTCATCAACCGCACGATGATGCGCATCGACCTGCCGACGCCCTTGAAGCCGGGTCAGAGCTACGCCTTCAATATCGACTGGTCCTACAACATCAACGAGCAGAAGGTGCTCGGCGGGCGGTCCGGCTACGAGAGCTTCGAGGAAGACAAGAACGACCTGTTCGAAATCGCCCAATGGTTCCCGCGCATGGCCGCCTACTACGACGTGACGGGCTGGCAGCACAAGCAGTTCCTGGGCGCCGGCGAGTTCACGCTGGAATTCGGCGATTACGACGTGCAGTTGACCGTGCCGGCCGACCACGTGGTCGCCTCCACCGGCGACCTGCAAAATCCCGGCGAGGTACTGAGCGCGGCGCAGCGCGACCGCCTGGCCAAGGCGAAGACCGCCACCAAGCCGGTGCTCATCGTCACCCAGGAGGAAGCGGAGAAGGCCGAGAAATCCGTCAGCACCGCCACCAAGACCTGGCACTACAAGGCCGCCAACGTGCGCGACTTCGCGTGGGCGTCGAGCCGCAAGTTCATCTGGGACGCGCAAGGCTACAAGAAGGACGGCACCAACGTGATGGCGATGTCCTACTATCCGAAGGAAGGCAATCCGCTGTGGGGCCAGTACAGCACCCAGGCCATCATCCATACCATCGAGCAGTACAACAAGTACAGCTTCGACTATCCCTACCCTGCGGCGATCTCGGTCAACGGCCCGGTCGGCGGCATGGAATATCCGATGATCTCGTTCAACGGCCCGCGTCCGACCAAGGACAAAAAGACCGGCGCGCTGACCTGGTCGCAGCAGACCAAGTATGGCCTGATCGGCGTGATCATCCACGAGGTGGGCCACAACTACTACCCGATGATCATCAACTCGGATGAGCGCCAGTGGACCTGGATGGATGAAGGCCTGAACACCTTCGTGCAGTATCTGGCCGAGCAGGCGTGGGAACAAAACTACCCGTCGCGCCGCGGCGAGCCGCGCAACATCGTCGACTACATGCGCAGCAAGAACCAGGTGCCGATCATGACCAACTCGGAGTCGCTGCTCCAGTTCGGGAACAACGCCTACGCCAAACCGGCCACCGCGCTCAATATCCTGCGCGAGACCATCCTGGGACGCGAGTTGTTCGACTACGCCTTCAAGGAGTACGCCAGCCGCTGGAAGTTCAAGCGCCCCACCCCGGCCGATTTCTTCCGCACGATGGAAGACGCCTCCGGTACGGATCTGGACTGGTTCTGGCGCGGCTGGTTCTATACCACCGACGCGGTGGACATCAGCGTCGACGGCATCAGCGAATACGGCGTGAGCACCAAGGACCCGGAAAAGGAAAAGGCCTGGAAGAAGGCGCAGAAAGAGGCGGAGCCGATTTCGGTGTCGCAGCAGTTGAACAAGACGATGCCCAAGCGCCTGGACAGCCATCCGGAGCTGAAGGACTTCTACAACGAGCATGACGAATTCACCGTCACCAACAAGGACCGCAACAGCTACGCCGAGGCGATCGAAAAACTGGAGCCATGGGAGAAGAAGCTGCTCGATCAGGGCAAGCACCTGTACCTGGTGGACTTCTCGAACGTCGGTGGCCTGGTCATGCCGCTGGTGCTGGAAATTGAACTCAAGAGCGGCAAGAAGTACATCGAGCGCGTTCCAGCCGAAGTATGGCGCTTCTCGCCGAAGAAGATCACCAAATTGATCGTCACCGACGAGCCGATGGTCGGCCTGGTGCAGGACCCGTATTGGGAAACCGCCGATATCGACACGAGCAACAACGCCTGGCCGCGCAAGCTGACGCAGTCGCGCGTGGAACTCTTCAAGACCGAACGTGACCGCAACAACCTGATGCGCGACTTTAATACGCCGCTCAAAACCAAAGGCGACAAGTCCACCGGCAAAGAAGACGGCAAGGAAGATGACCATAAGGACGCGGCGGGCGAATGACGCTGCGCGCCTTACGCTCCTTGACGGCCGCCGTGCTGGCACTCGCCTGCACGGTGGCCGGCGCCCATAATTTTCACATGGGCATAGCCGATATCAGCTACAACGACCGCACCGGCAATACGGAGATCGTGCACACCTACACGTCGCACGACGTCTCCACCCTGCTCACCAATCTGTACGGCCGAAGTTTCGACCTGGGCCAGGCGGACAGCGAACAGCCGCTGCGCCGTTACGTGGAGAAGCAGTTCCAGCTTGCCGGTCCGGATAACAAACGCCTGCCGCTGCAATGGGTCGGCGTGAAAGCGGACGCCGACAGCGTCGTCATCTTCCAGGAGATCGCCGGCACGAAACTCAAACCCGGCACTCGCATTCACAACGCCCTGCTGATAGACTTCCTGCCTTCGCAAAAGAATACAGTGAACCTGCAAACAGATGGCGCCATCCAAACCCTCATTTTCGATCAAGACAGCATCGATCAAACCGCCCGCTAAGCGGCTGATTCCCGTGATGCTGGCGGCGGTCGCCTTCCAGTCTCCTGTCCACGCCGACGACCTGCTGCAAAGAGTGACCATCGACGGCTCGCGCGCCAACCAGCTTGGCCTGGCCGATGCCGCCAGCGCGGGCAGCGTGTCGCAAAAGGAGCTGGCTGCGCGCACCGTCTACCGTCCCGGCGAACTGCTCGAAGCGATGCCAGGCCTTATCGTCAGCCAGCATAGCGGCGAGGGCAAGGCCAATCAGTTCTACCTGCGCGGCTTCAATCTGGACCACGGTACCGACCTGCGCACCACGGTCGACGACATGCCCGTCAACCAGCGCAGCCACGCTCACGGCCAGGGTTGGACCGATCTCAATTTCCTGATACCGGAACTGGCGGTGCGGCTCGATTACAAAAAAGGCCCCTACTCCGCCGAGGAAGGCGACTTCGCCTCCGCCGGCACGGCGTCGGTGGTGTACGCGAACCGGCTGACGCAAGGCCTGGCGAGCGTCTCGGCCGGCCAGAACGGCTATGGACGCGCGCTGCTCGCGGATTCCGTGGAACTGCCGCGCGGCAGCCTGCTGTACGCGCTGGAAGTGCTGCAGAACGACGGTCCGTATGAAAATCCGGACAACTATCAAAAGCTCAACGCCGTGCTGCGCTACAGCGAAGGCTACGCCAACAACGGCTTCAATGTCAGCCTGATGGCGTATCGCGCGGACTGGAACGCCACCGACCAGATCCCGCTGCGCGCTGTGCGCGACGGCCAGATCGGCCGCTACGGCGCCATCGACCCGACCGACGGCGGCGCGGCGCACCGCTACAGCCTCTCCGGCGCATGGCGCCGCACGACGCAGGACAGCTCCTCCAAGGTCAACGCCTACATCATCGCCAACCAGCTGGATCTGTTCTCCAACTTCACTTACTTCATGGACGATCCGGTGCGGGGCGACCAGTTCGCGCAACCGGACAAGCGGGTGACCAGCGGCCTGAATGCGAGCCACAGCTGGCACCAGCACGGCGACGGCTGGAACAGCGAAACCACCGTCGGTTTGCAACTGCAGAACGATAATATCTTCAATGGTTTGTACAACACGCAGGCGCGCCAGCGGATTTCCACCACGCGCCAGGACCACATCGTCGAATCCAGCGCAGGCGTGTTTGTCGAGAACAGCACGCGCTGGAACGACGCCTGGCGCACGGTGGCCGGCGCGCGCATCGACGGCTACCGCTTCGATGTCGGCAGCGACCTGGCGGCCAATTCCGGCACTGCCGACGACCACCTGGTCAGCCCCAGCCTGAGTGTTATCTACGGACCGTGGAAGACGGCCGAGCTGTACGCCAATATCGGCACTGGGTTCCACAGCAACGACGCGCGCGGCACCACGATCCGCATCGATCCGAAGACCGGGCTGGCGACGGACAAAGTCTCGCCGCTGGTGCGGTCGCGCGGCATGGAACTGGGTGCGCGCAGCACCTGGCTGCCAGGCCTGCAATCGTCACTGTCGTTATATCGTCTGGATTTCGATTCCGAGCTGACCTTCGTCGGCGACGCCGGCACCACCGAGGCGGGTCCGCCGAGCCGCCGCTACGGCGTGGAATTCTCGAACTACTACAAGCCGCTCAAATGGCTGTCGGTCGATCTGGATTTGGCTTATGCGCGTGCGCGCACACGCGGCGATGCGGCGGATGGCAACCGCATCGCCGGAGCGATCGAGGGCACCGGCCAGCTGGCGGTGACGGTAGATAATGGCGGGCCGTTTTCCGGCTCGCTGAAGTTGCGCTACTTCGGTCCGCGTCCGCTGATCGAGGATAACAGCGTACGCTCCAATTCCAGCATGACCTTGAATGGCCGGCTGGGCTGGAAGATCGCCAGGGACCTGTCGCTGGAACTGGAGGCGTTCAACCTGACCAACCGCCGCGATTCCGCCATCGACTACTACTACGCTTCGCAGTTGAAAGGCGAAGCGGAGCCGGTGACCGACATCCACTTCCACCCCATCGAATCGCGCTCGCTGCGGGCGACGCTGGTCAAAACCTTCTAATCAGCCCGCGCGCTCGTTCAGCATCGGGAAGCCGCGCTGGTGCCACACCGGATAGGCCGGCGACACGTCGCTGGCCGCTTCCAGCAACGCGTTCTGCTCCGCGCTCAAACGCCAGCCGGTGGCGCCGATGTTATCGATCAGTTGCTGTTCGTCGCGCGCGCCGATGATGACGCTGGAGATAGTCTTCTTCCCCAGCAGCCAGTTCAGGGCCACCTGCGGCACGGTCTTGCCGGTTTGTTCGGCCACCACGTCCAGCGCGTCGATGATGCGGAACAGGCGCTCCTCCTCGAAATGCGGGCCGGTGCCGGCGATATCGTGCGCGCGGGTGCCCGGCTTGGCGGGCTGCCCGCGCCGGATCTTGCCAGTCAGCTTGCCCCACCCCAGCGGACTCCAGACCATCGCGCCGACACCCTGATCCTCGGCCAGCGGCATCAGCTCCCATTCATAGTCGCGGTTCAGCAGCGAGTAGTAGACCTGGTGGGCGACGTGGCGCGGATAGCCGTAGCGGTCCGACACCGCCAGCGATTTCATCATGTGCCAGCCGGAGAAATTGGAGCCGCCGATGTAGCGCACCTTGCCATCGCGGACCAGCTGGTCCAAGGTGGACAGCGTCTCCTCGACCGGGGTGTTGTCGTCCTGGCCGTGCAGCTGCAGCAGGTCGATATGCTCGACGCCCAGGCGCTTGAGGCACTTGTCGACGGCATCGATCAAATGCTGGCGCGAGGAGCCGAAATCGTTGGCGCCGTCGCCGGTGGGGAACGTGACTTTGGTGGAGATGAGCAGGCGGTTGCGCTTGCCCTTGATGGCTTGGCCCAGCACTTCCTCGGCCAGGCCATCCGAATAGACGTCGGCGGTGTCGAACATCGACACGCCGTGTTCAAGGCAGACATCGATCAGGCGCGTAGCGCCGCCGGCATCGGTGTTGCCCCAGGCTTTGAAGAAGTCGTTGCCCCCTCCAAAAGTCGCCGTGCCAAAACTGAGCTCCGGCACGCGCAAACCTGATTTTCCTAAACGATTGTGATTCATGGCTACCCTCCAGAACGTGAAACGCGCCACGGCAAGGTGGCGCGTTGGTTCCCGATTGTAGCGCGGACAACAAAAGCACGTCGTCCGCCAAATTAAAAGCTTACCCCGATCAGAACTCTTCCCACTCGCCGCTCGACGTCGCGGCAGCGGTGGTCTTGGCCTTCTGCGCAGGGGACGCCAATGGCTTGGCGGCGGCCTTTGCAACCGGCTTCGGAGGCAGCTTCTTCGCCACCGGCGCGCTGCGCACGGCGGGGCGCGCCGGCGGCGGCGTGTAGCCAACCTGCTGCGCGCCGATCGTGAACGCGCTGACCACACGCTCCAGTGCATCCGCCTGGTCGCGCAGGGTCTGCGCGGCGGCAGCGGTCTGCTCCACCAGGGCCGAATTCTGCTGCGTGGTCTCGTCCATCTGCGTGATCGACTGGTGCACCTGGGCGATGCCATCGTTCTGCTCTTGCGTGGCGGCGCTGATTTCGCCGACGATGTCGGTCACCTGCTTGATGCTGGAGACGACTTCGTTCATCGTCGAACCGGCCTGCTCGACCAGCTTGGTGCCGGAACCGACTTTTTCGACCGAGTCGTCGATCAGCGCCTTGATCTCTTTCGCCGCCGCCGCCGAACGCTGCGCCAGGTTGCGCACTTCGGTCGCCACGACCGCGAAGCCGCGGCCCTGTTCACCGGCGCGTGCCGCTTCGACCGCCGCGTTCAACGCCAGGATGTTGGTCTGGAAAGCGATGCCGTCGATGACCGAGATGATGTCGACGATCTTGCGCGACGATTCGTTGATCGAACCCATGGTCACGACGACCTGCTCGACCACGCTGCCGCCCTGCGCCGCGACGTCGGAAGCCGACCGTGCCAGCTGGTTGGCCTGGCGCGCGTTATCGGCGTTCTGGCCGACGGTGGACGTCAACTGCTCCATGCTGGCGGCGGTTTCCTCGAGCGAGGCCGCCTGCGACGAGGTACGGTTCGACAGGTCGCCGGTGCCCGATGCGATCTGCTGCGAGGCCGTGCCGACCGCGCTGGTGGCGGCGCGCACGGTGTCGATCACGCCGGCGATCTGCTCCAGCAGCTTGTTGAAGGCGACCGCGGTGTGACCGATTTCGTCCATGCGCTGAACCGGGATTTTCTGGGTCAGGTCCAGCGTCTGGCTGACATTGACCAGGGTGCTGCGGATGCTTTCAAGGCTGCTCTTGATGATGCTATAGAGCTGCCATGCCAGCGCGCCGGTCACCAGCAGGCCAAGCACGATCACCGACAGCATCAGGCGGAAAGCGAAGGAATACGCTGCGCCGCTCTCGGTACGGATATCGTCGCTCAGCTTATTGTTATAGGCGATGTGGTCGTCGAAGCCTTTTTTCAGCGCGCCGGCCGTCAGGGCCAGAGGCGTGCCGGGCATCAGCGTGGCGCGCACCGCATCCATGTCGCCGGCGTGGGCGCCGGCCAGGAACGGTATCAGCGCCTGGCGATAGGCTGCCATGTTGGCCTTGTCGGCTTCCAGCAGCTTGCGGTCGGTGTCGTCGAAGATGCGTTCTTTTTCATACGTCGCGATGACGGTATCGAACTTGGCGTGGGCCTCGTTGTACGCCTTGTCGAGCGCCGTTTTATCCGTCAGGTTGGAGAACACCGAGAGACGATAGCCGGCCAGGCGGCTGTCGGCGAGGTAGCCTTTGGCCTCGTTCAGGCCAGCGATGCTCGGGACTAAACGGGTTTGCACCAGGTCCAGCCGCGCTTGGGCGCGCGACAACTGATTCAGGCCGGTGAAGCCGACAAAGATCAGCGCAAGTAGCGCCAATGACAGGGTCAGAATCAAGCGCTTGGTAATAGTCATGGTGACTTTTCTCATAAAAGTGTTAAAAGATTCGATTGTTGCTCGGCTACATTTAAGTATACCGGAACCCTGTTACCACAAGACAACAATGAGGAAATTTACGCTGCGCCGCAACCAAAACGCAACGCATGCATCCATTAAGTGACGCATCGCGTTGCGCTTGTTGCAAGGAAGATTAGTCAGAAAACCACAAACCCGTGTGTGGCGTCACGTCCGAGCTGTTCGACCAAGCCAAACTCCCAATCCAGGTAGGCCTGCATCGCCGCGTCTTGATTATCGGTTCCCTCGTAAGGCCGGCGATAGCGGTCGATCAGCGGCGAGGCCAGGCGCGTCGGTCCCTCTTCCAGCGGCAGTCCGGCGGCGGCCCATGCCGTCGTCCCGCCGGTCAGTACGCGTATCGGCAGATCGGTCAGCGCGCGCAGGTCGCCGGCGACATAACGCGCCAGCAGGCTGCTGCCGCAGGTGAGCACAAACCGTTTGGCGCCGGGCGAAAGCTTAGATACGATCGCCGGCAATTCGGAGCGCAGCGCGAACCATGCGCCGGGAATATGACGCTTTTGATAATTGACACCTGAGGTGAAGTCCAGCAGCACCGTTTCCTCCGGCGCCTCGGCGAGCCATTGCGCAAGTGCCTCCGTGCCGATCTCGCGTACTTCGGGATGCGGCGGAAGTTCGTCGGTCCATGCCTCCGCCACATTGAAGTCGGCGGCTTGCAGCCCGTCGACCACATAGACCTCGTGGTTCATTTGAGCCAGCCAATGCGCGGTGAGGTTGGCGCGCACACCGTCGCTGTCGGCCAGCACAATGCGGGCGCCGCGCACCGGCGCAAACTGTTCGGTCTCCTGCACAAGCTGGCCGCCCGGCGCGGAGCGGAAGCCAGGCAGGCGGCCGTCGCGGAATTCCGCCGGACCGCGCACATCGAACAGATAGGTGGTGCGGGCGGCGTCGGCCCGCAGTTGGTCCAGTCCCGCGCGATCGAGGCGGCGCACACCGGTGCGGTCAGCCAGCGATCTGGCGTCGTCGGCGGCGGTCAGGCGGTTGTTATCGGACGCCGGCGGATAGCTTCGCGACTGGCCGTGTTCCAGTTTTTGGCGCGCCAAAGTCCAGCCGATCGTGCCGTTGCGCAGCGCAGCAACCGGATTGGGAATTCCGGCGTTAATCAGCGATTGCGTGCCGATGATGCTGCGGGTGCGGCCGGCGCAGTTGACGATAATTTGTGTCTTCGGGTTCGGCGCCAGCTCGCGCGCGCGCAGCGCCAGCTCCGCGCCGGGAACGCTGAAGCTGCCGGGAATGCTCATGGTCTGGTACTCGTCGTAACGGCGCGCATCGAGGATGACGATATCCTTGCCGCCGTCGATCAGCGCCTTCACCTCCGGCGCCGACAGCGATGGCGTGTGAAGCTTCGCCTCCACCAGTTCGCCGAAGGCTTTGCTGGGCACATTCACGTCGCGGAACAATTCGCCTCCGGCGGCCTGCCATCCCGCGACGCCTCCGGCGAGCAGCGAGACGTCGGCGTAGCCCAACTGCCGCAGGCGGCTGGCGGCGGATACGGCCAGGCCCTCACCGCCATCCAGCACGACGATGGGCACATCACGGCGCGGCAGCTTGGCGTAGGCATCGAGTTCGATGCGGCCGTACGGCAGGTTGGCGGCGAACAGCGGGTGTGCCTGTGCGTGCGGGTCTTCCTCGCGCACGTCGAGCAGCGCGATCTCGCGACGCGCCAACAGGTCTTCGCGCACCTCCTGCGGGCTGCGGTAAGGGACGCCAAGCAGGCCGGTTTGGAGCGGGTTTTTAGTCATGGCTTTCGGATTCCTTGGATTGTGTGTGGCGGTCAGGCGGCATTGGCGTAGCCGGAGCGGAAAGGCTTGACCGCGCCTTCCGGCGTGAAGACGCTGCGGTCCACCGCGCCGATATCGGCGCCATAGACGTGGATGCCGATCGAAATGCGGTCGTCATAGGCGTTGAAGACCTGGTGGATATCGCCCAGCGTTGGCGACACGGCCGTCACCACGCCGGTTTCCAGCCGCTGCGGCTCGCCCACTTTTTCGAGCACGCCATCGGCGCGGCGGCGGTAGTCCTGCGAGATCTCGGCCCCGCGCAGCAAGCCGATGAGACCCCATACCGTGTGGTTGTGGATCGGCGTCGATTGACCCGGTCCCCAGACGAAGCTGACCACCGAGAACCGCGCCGCCGGATCGCGGTAAAGTAGATACTGACGATAGTATTGCGGGTCCGGCAACGCGGCCTGCTGCGGCAACCAGTCGTCATGGGCGACCAGTTCGCGCAACAGTTCGGAGCCCCGCGCGACGATGCGCGTTTCGTCCGTTTCATGGCCCTGCTCCAGCAGGGCGTCCAGCGCCTTGACGAAATGCCGCAGGCGGGCCGGCGTTTCAAAACCAGGTGATGCGCTCATCTAAGTCTCCTCATCCAAATGGCTCCTGTCAGGCGGCCTGGCGGCGCGCGGCGGTGTTGCGGTTTTCCGGCACGTCCAGTCCGAGGTTGCCGCGCAAGGTGGCGTGTTGGTAGTCCCGGCGGAACAGGCCGCGCTGCTGCAGCACCGGCACCACCTCGGCCACAAACGCGTCGAGCTGTCGCGGCAGGGACTCGAACAGTATAAACCCGTCGGCGGCGCCGCCATCGAACCAGTTCTGGATGGCGTTGGCCACCTGCACCCCGGTGCCGACGAACTCCTTGCGCGGGCTGGCGTAGCGCAGCGCGGTCTCCCGCAAGGTCAAGTTTTCCTCCCGCGCGGTACGCACGATGCGCTCGGAAGCGCTGCGGTTGCTCTCGGCGCCGTATTGGGCGATGTCAGGGAACGGACCGTCCAGCGGGTACTGGGCCAGGTCATGTTCGTTGAAGGAACGCGCCAGCGCCACCAGCGCATCCTCGATGCGGATCAACGCCACCGCTTCCTGGTAGAGGCGCTGGGCGTCCTCCTCGGTTTCGCCGACGATGGCGCGCAACGCCGGCAGCACGGCCAGCTTGCCGGCCGTACGGCCGAAGGCCGCGGCGCGCTTTTTGATATCCGCGTAATAGGCCTGCGACGATTCGAAGCTCGATCCCTCGGTGAAGAAAGCTTCGGCGTGGCGCGCCGAGAAATTGCGGCCGTCCTCCGAGGCGCCGGCCTGGAAGATCACCGGCTGTCCTTGCGGCGAACGGCTGATGTTCAGCGGACCGCGCACCGAGAAGAACTCTCCCTGGTGGTGCAGTGTGTGCAGCTTGTCCGGGTCGATGAACCGGCCGCTGGCCTTGTCGTGCACCAGCGCGTCGTCCTCCCACGAATCCCACAGTCCTTGCACGGTTTGCAGATGCTCGGCGGCGATCCGGTAGCGCACCTCGTGCGGCGGGTGCGCCGGCTTGCCATAGTTCTCGGCGCTGCCCGACAGCCAGGACGTGACCACGTTCCAGCCGGCGCGTCCTTTGCTGATATGGTCCAGCGATGCGAACTGCCGGGCGACCGTGTATGGCTCGCTGTAGCTCACAGTGAGCGTGCCAACCAGTCCGATATTCCTGGTGGCGGTGGCCAGCGCCGAAAGGATGGTCAGCGGCTCGAAGCGGTTCAGGTAGTGCGGGCTGGACCTCTCGGTGATGTGGACGCTGTCCGCCACGAACAGGAAATCGAACTTGCCCTGCTCCGCCAATTTGGCCTGGCGCAGGTAGAAGTCGATATTGGTGCTGGCGCCTGGATCGGCATCCGGATGGCGCCAGTCGCCCCAACCCGGGCCAACGCCGTGCAGGATGAAACCGAGTTTGAGTTGGCGCGATGCTTGTGGTGTAGTCATGACGATGCTCCTGATCTGGAATGGAAAGTGAGTTAAGCCGGACGGAAAAGTGTGGTGTCAACCAGCCGGCTGGCATCGACCCGGCGTGGGAACAGCTTCGCTTCGAAAAATGTATCGGCCACCTGCTGCAGCTGCGTGACGATCCGCTGATCGACAGGGCGTAGCTGCGGGCGGTCGCGATCGACCACCAGCTTGACCACATCGGCCGGCAAACCGGTCAGGCGTTGGAACACTTCGGCGTATTCCTTGGGGTGCGCATTGGCCCAGGTATTGGATAACGCGAGGCGCCGCAACACATCGGCCAATGCGGCGCGCTTGCCCGGATCGGCCAGCGCCGCATCCGAAGCGGCGATCACGCCGATGCCGGAATTGATGCCCACGCCATCGCGCAACACGCGCGCACCGTGAATCTCCGCGTTGGCCTGGTAGGTGCCGAAGGTGGCCCACGCTTCGATCTTCCCGCTGGAGAAGGCGACGGCGGCGTCGCTCGGCAAAAGGAAGCCGGTGGTGACGTCGTCAGGTTTGAGGCCCGCCTCGCGCAGCGCGCCGAACAGCAGGTAATGGGCGACGCTGCCGCGCGCCGACGAGACGATGACGTTGCGGCCTTTGAGGTCGGCCACCGACTTGATCGGCGATCCGGCGGGCACCAGTATCGCCACGCCGGTCGGCGACGACACGCTGGCCGCCACCACCTTGACGCGCGCGCCTCCCGCCGCTGCCGCAAGCGCCGGCGTATCGGCCGCCATCGCCGTGTCGACGTCGCCGGACACCACCGCCTCGAACAGCGGCGCGGCGCCCTGGAAGCTGGCCCACTGGATCTTGTAAGGCACGTCCGTAAGCACGCCGGCCGCTTCCGCCTTGGTGCGCAGCAGCTTGACCTGGTCGCCCAGCACCACGGTGACCTTGGACAGGTCGACCGGGACCGGGGCGCCGCTGCTTGCCGCCCCGCCGGCATCGCCTGCCTTGCCGCAGGCGCCCAGCAGCGCGGCCGCCGGCAGCATCGCCAGCAAGCGCCGGATGCGATTGGGATCAGAAGTCATAGGTGACCTTGCCGTAGTAGTAGGCGCCGCTCGGCGCGAATGGCGCGGGCCCGTAGACAAAGCCGCTGCTGCCGGAATTGGCGTCGCCCGGACCGTTGCGATCCGGTTTGGTGTCGAACAGGTTGGCCGCCCCCACCACCAGCCTGGCGCGCTTGGTGACGGCGTAGCTGACATCGAGGTCGGTCAACCACTTGGCGCCGAAGTGATAGTCCCTGGCGCGATCGGCAGTGGTCTGCCAGGTGGACGAATCGTAGCGGGTGGTTTGCAGGTTCGCCTCCACCGGTCCGATAAACCAGCGCGCCGACAATATCAGCTTGGTCCTCGGCGTGGCCGTCAGATCGCCAATGCCGCCGCCGGCCGAGTAACCGAACCACACCGAGCTGCCGCCCGGATTGGCGCCCAGTGCTGTGATTTCCGATGGCGTCGCCTTGATGTTGGTGATCGTGGTGCGGTTCCAGTTGACGGCCGCGCCCCAGCGCACCAATCCATAGCTGCCGTAGTCGCTGGTGATGTCCGCCACCAGGTCGGCGCCACGCGTGCGGGTATCGACGCCGTTGGCGAAGTACTGCACCCATTCGGTGCCGGTCAATCCCCCGGCCACCAGTGTCGGCGCGAAGGCCGGGCCGAACATGTAGCCGGTACGGATGATGCGGTCCTTGACCTTGACCTGGTAGCCGTCCAGCGTAATGTTGATATTATCGGCCGGCTTGAGCACCAGGCCTAAGCCGAAATTGACCGACTTCTCCGGATCGAGATCGCGCGCGCCGAACTGACGTGCCAGCGCCGAATCGTTGCGCAGCAGTTTGGACAGGCTGGGTTCAACCACCCCGCTGACGGGATTGATGTTGGTGCGGTTGTCGGTCTGCGAGTAGCCCGATTGCGTCAGCGACGGCGCCCGGAAACCGGAACCGACGGTGCCGCGTACCGCTAACTTTGGCGAGAAATCGAAGCGGCTGTTGATTTTCCCGCTCGCGGTGTTGCCGGCGCTGTCGTTGTAGTGCTCCGCGCGCACCGCGCCATCGACGAACAGGTTCTCGACGGGATAGAAGCCGATATCGTTGTAAATCGCCAGCACTGTGCGCTGGATGCTGGTCGCGTCGGCAGGAGACAGCGCCACGCCGGCCTGCGCGCCGACGGCGGCCGGCTTGCCGACATTCGGATTGCCTTCCTGGTCGCCGGGTTTGAAGATGTAGCCGCCGTTGATGTAACCCAGGGGATCGCCGGCATAGGTGGTGAAGCGCTCGACACGCTGCTCCAGGCCCCACGACCACTGCAACGGCTTTTTCAGACCGATGTCGAAGGCGCGCGTAAAGTCCTCGTTGGTGGTCCATTGTTCGAACTGATAAACGGCCAGGTTATCGAAGCTGGTCGGCGACGCAGGTCCCAACGATGGATTCAGTGTCAGGTTGCTGTACTGGCGCGCACGGTTCTTGCCGTAGCCGGTGCTGATATCCCAGTTCCAGCCGGCTGCGCGCCCGCGCGCGCCGGCGTTCAGCTGAAAGTCGAAGGCGCTCATGTTATTCAGCGCGAAGTAACCGTCCGGGTAGACCTGCGCTATTGTCGCAAGCCCGTTGGGACGGCGGAAGTTATTTCCCGCCACCGTGTTGCGGGTGCCGGCGGTACCGAACGCGTACAGCGTGATGTCCTTGTTGAATGGCTTCTCGGCGTTGAAGGCCAGGTCGTAGGCTTCGATACCCGGATCGCCGTTGTGCGCGCCGTCGCGGTTCCAGCTGGCGTTCTTGGGATTCGACGCGGGCGAATACGCGACCAGGTTCGTCGACGGGAAGTTATTCCAGGACTGTCCGCGCTTGCGCAGTGCGGCGGCGATATGGACGAAGCCGTCGTCGCCGAGCGCGAAGCCGACGTCGCCCTCCAGCTTCTTGTTCGACAGGTCGCCGGCGCCGCTCTTCAACTCCCCGTAGCTGGCCGAAATCTGGCCGCCGTGGTTACCCGTCTTGAGGATGACGTTGACCACCCCGGCCACCGCGTCCGATCCGTATTGCGCGGCCGCGCTGTCCTTGAGCACTTCGATATGGTCGATGGCGCTGAGTGGAATGGTATCGAGATCGATCGCGTTGACGCCGCTGGTATCGCCGCCGCCATTGGTCAGCAGCGCAGAATTATGACGGCGCTTGCCGTTGACCAGGACCAGCGTGTACGCCGGCCCCAGGCCACGGTTGCTGACCGGCCGCACCACCGAGTTGACGCCCGCCTGGTTGGTGCCGAAGTTAAACGACGGCAGCAGCCGGCCCAAGGCCTCGGCCAATTCCGCGCGGCCGGTATGGATCAACTGCTCGCCGCTGATCACGTCGATCGGCGCCGGGCTGTCCGCCACGGTGCGGGCTTCGCCGCGCACACCGGTGGTGACCACCACGTCCTGCACTTGGCCGACGCTGGTCTGCGCCAAGGCGTTCATGCCTCCCAGCAGGCCGGCCGCCAGCAGCGCCAGGCGCAGGGTCTTCAATTTTGGTTGATTGTTCTTATAGTGCTGCATGCGTTGATTCCCTGTGTCGTTATGTATTTTTGATCAGGCGAGGTACTTGGCAAAGCTGCGGTCCCAGATTGGTTTGACGTCGACGCGGCGCGCCAGCAGGCCGGCATCGGAAAACACATCGGCCACCTGCTGCTGCGACTTGATTGCCACGTCGTCCACCGCCACCAGCTTGTAGGGCTGGCTGCGCTGGGTCGCCTGGTTGAGGAAGAACTGCGGCGGCACGCCGGCAATCTGGCCGCTCTTGACAGCCCACGGCTTCGGATTGCGGTTGATCCAGTCGTAAACCTTGGCCACACGCTGAAGGTAGTCGCCGATGGCTGCATGCTTGAGCGGATCGGCTATTGCCTGCGGCGAGGTGCTGATGACGTAGTTCCCGGACAGGTAGCCGTCGGCCGTGCGCAGCACGCGCGCGCCTTCCTGGCTTTTGGCCAGTTCCACCACAAGGCCGTAAATCACCCACGCATCGAGCTGCCCGCTCTTGAACGCGGCGAAGGCGTCCTGCGGAGGCAGTGCGACCGGCTGGATGTCCTTGAAACCAAGGCCGTTCTCTTTCAACAGCTGCAGCAGAAAGTAGTGCGAGGTGGTCGACCGCGCATAGCCGATGCGCTTGCCCTTGAACTGCGCCGGATCGGTGATGGGCGAGTTTTTCGGCACCAGCACCACCTGGTTGTTGACGTCTCCGCGCAGCACGGCGATCACCTTCAGCGGTGTGCCGCTGGCGGCTGCAAAGATCGGCGGGATTTCGCTCATGCTGCCGAAATCGAGGGAGCCCGATGCCAGCGCCTCGACGATCAGGTTCCCGGCTGCGAATTCGGCCAGCGCCGTCTTGTACGGGATGCTGGCGACGCCCGCCTCGTTGAAATAGTAGGAGTCGCCGCCCTTGTAGGTGCCGACGCGCAGTGTGGTATCGCGCAGTTGTGCCGCCGCCGCCCGGGTGGCGTTGCTCCAGCCGCCCAGCAGCGCGGCCAGTCCGGCGCCGGCGCCCAATCGCGCGCTCCGGCGCAGAAATTGACGGCGAGCGTCGCCCTTCGAAGTGATCGAATCCATTTTTCCAGCCTCTTTGATTTGTAGGTGTTTAGGGCGCGGGCGCTTCCGACACCAGCGCGATGCGGGCGTAGCCGGCGTCGTTCAGGGTTCCCATGGTCTTGACGATGCGGCCGTAGGCCAGCGCCTGATCGCCGCGAAGGTGGATGCGGCGCTCCTTGTCGCCGGCGGCCTCCTGCGCCATCAGCGGCAGCAGCGTGTCCGGCGTGGCGGCGGTCTGGTTGACGAAGACCGTGCCGCTGGCATCGATGCTGACGACGATAGGCGGCTTGGGCTCCTCCAGCGGCTTGGCGCTGGAAGTCGGCAGATCGACCTTGACGCCGGCCGTCATCATCGGCGCCGCCACCATGAACACGATCAGCAGCACCAGCATGACATCGACCAGCGGCGTGACGTTGATATCGCTGACCGGACCTGGCCGGTGTGCCGGACCTGAAGATAAACGAACGCCCATGTCAGACTCCCTGCGCCGCCAGCGGCGTGATGTTGCGTGCGGCGCGGTCGGCCTTGGCCGGCGCGGCCTCGATAGTCTCCACCAACGCCTCCCCCGCTTCCAGTTGGCGTGACAGCTGCACCTCCACCAGTCCGACCAGGGTGGAAAGGCGGGCGGCGTAACTGTTCAAGTCACCGGAGGCGCGGTTGTAGGCGACGACGGCGGGAATCGCCGCCACCAGGCCCAGCGCGGTGGCGAACAAAGCCTCCGCGATGCCCGGCGCCACCACGGCCAGGCTGGTGCTGTTACTGGCGGCGATGCCCTGGAATGCGTTCATGATGCCCCACACGGTACCGAACAGGCCGACGAAGGGTGCGACCGAGCCGACCGTCGCCAGTATCGACAAGCCTTTTTGCAGTTCCTCCACCTCGACATTGCTGCTGATCTGCCCCACGCGGTTGATGCGTTCCTTCAGGCTGTCGCGACCCGCCGCGTCGACATGCAGATGCTGGCGATGGCTGGTATTCCACTCGTCGACGATGGCGTGATAGATGCGCGCGAACGGGTCCTGCGTATTTTGCTTGAGAGCCTGCGCCAGCCGCGTTAGCGAGCGCTGTCCCGCCAGCGCGCCGGTCCAGGCGATGGCATTTCGGCGCAGGCGAGAAAAGCGCAACAGCTTGTCGATGATGACGCCCCAGCTGGCGAGCGACGCCAGCACCAGAACCACCATGATGGATTTAACGATAAAGTCGGCCTGCTCGAACAGCTGCAACGGCGAGAGATGGGCGACAGACTGGGCGACAACTTGGGTAGCACTCATGGCGTTTTCCTTGACTAGTTAATTTTGAAGACGATGTTCCCGGCCAGCAGATAAGTGCTGCCGCCCAGATCGGGCAACCGGGGAAATGGCGCCGCGCGACGAATCGCGTCACGCGCCGCCTCGTCCAGCGCTTCCACGCCGGACGGCTGGATATCGAAGGAGATCAGCGCGCCCTGCGGGTTGAGGGTCAGGCGGTAGCCGACCTTGCCCTGCTGGCGGCGCATCTTCGCTTCGCGCGGATAATCGGCATTGCTGTTGATACGGGAGTAGACCTGGTTCACATAATCGGTCGGAATGCCTTCGGTGCTGATTTGCCTGGGCGCGGCGGCAACCGGCGCGGGAGCTGGCGGCTGCGGCGGCGCCGGCGCCACGGGCGTCACCGGCCCGATGGGCGCTGCCTGTACCGGCGGCGCGGGCGGCGTGTAGGTCTCGGCTTTCTCGGCCGAAGTCTCCACCGTCTTCGGCGTGGGCAAGGGCTGGGCCACCGGTTTGGGCGGCGCCAGTTGCACCGGTTTTTCCTTCACCGGCTCCGGTTTTGGCGGCGCCAGTTCTTTCTTGGGCTCCGGCTGCAATCGGATCAACTCCACCACCGGCGGCGTCACCGCAGGTTTAACGACAACGCTGGAGAAGCTCCAGATGGCCAGCAGCGCCGCACCATGCACCAGCACCGTGCCGGCGGCGCCGGGGCTGCGCAGCCAGCCGGCCGGTTTGGCCGCTGCGGCGTTCAGGTAGGAAGTGGCGAATCCAGCACTCAACGCTACTGCGTCAACCTGGTCGGTCTGGTATGCGTCATTAAATGACAGTGTGGCGCTAGACATTGATGGTCCTCCTTTGATTAGTCGAACAGGTCGGGCTCTTCGCGCGTGATCACGTCCCACAGCGGCTGGAAGCTGAACCAGCCGCCGGCGTCGGAGCCAATCTGGCCGGCCGTGTGCAACGCCACCTCGTGCGGAATCGGCTTGGTCGGACCGGCCGCCTCGGACAATAGCTGCGCCTGGGCGGCGTTTTCGAAGGCGATGTAGCGCCACACCGCCGACTCCACCGACGCGCCTACAGTCAGCAGGCCGTGGTTCTGCAGGATCACCGCTTTGCGCGGCCCCAAAGTAGCGGCGATGCGTTCGCCCTCGCTCGAATCGAGCACCACGCCGCTGAAGTCCGAGAAGATCGCGTGGTCCTGGTAGAAAGCGCAGGAGTCCTGGGTCAGCGGGTCGAGTAGCCTGCCTTGGGCAGCGAATGCCTTGCCATACAAGCCATGCGAATGGGCCGCGGCGATGACGTCCGGCCGCGCCTTGTGCAGCTCCGAGTGGATCGCGAACGCGGCGCGGTTCAGGAGACCATCGCCTTCGACGACCTTGCCGTCGTGGCTGACCAGGATCAGGTCCGATACGCGAATGTGGCCGAAATAGACGCCGGCCGGATTGACCCAGAAATGGTCCGGGAATTCAGGATCGCGCGCGGTGATGTGCCCCGCCCCGCCCATGTCGTAGCCATAGCGCGCAAACAGGCGGAAGGAGACGGCCAGGCGCTCTTTGCGATATTGGCGCTGGGCTTCGATAGTCGGCGGCGGTGGTGGCTCGGCGAAGATGATGGCGCCATTGGCGTCGCGCGGCGCGGCGTAGATCGCCGGACGCGGCGTGTTCTTGCCAACTTGGCGCAGGTGTGGCCGCGACAGGGGCGCCGAGTAAAGTGGTGAGGAGCTGCTCATAGTGATTCCTTAAAGGTTCAGTAGCCGCGCGCGGTGTCGACCACGTCGGTCAATGGTTCGCCACTGCGGAAGCGGTCCAGGTTCAGCACGAACTTGTCGATCAGCGCCGGCACGATCTGATCGGTGCTGGGCGAAATGTGCGGCGACAGGCGCACGCGCGGGTGGCCGTAGAACGCATGGCCGGCCGGCAGGGGCTCGGGGTCGGTCACGTCCAGTGTCGCCAACGCCACCTTGCCTTCGTTGAGCGCGTCGAGCAGCGCCTGGTGGTCGACCAGGTTGCCGCGCGCGATATTAATCAGGTGCAGACCAGGTTTGGCATGGGCAAGCGCGGTCCGGCTGATGGCGTGGCGTGTCTCGGCGGTCGACGGTGCCGCCAGCACCAGATGATCCGAGCGCGCCACCAGTTGATCGAGCGAGTCGACTCGCTCGACGCCTTCGACACCGAACGGCGCGTCGGAGCGGCGCAGCGCCACCACCTTGATTCCCAGCGCGAGCGCCCGTTGCGCCAGCGCCTGGCCGATCGAGCCGAAGCCGAACAGGCCCAACGTCGTCCCCTGCACCAGTCCAAGCGACAGGCGGCGCCAGTCGCTGGCCTGCTCCAGCCAGATTTCCGGAATGTGCTTGGCGGCCGTGAAGATCGCAGCCAGCACGTATTCGGCAATGGCCACCGAGGCGGTGCCGCGCGCCGAGGTGACAACCGGCCCGTCGAACAGCCAATCGGGGTAGTAATCGATGCCGACCGAGGCCAGTTGCACCCACCGCACCTCGTTCCAGCCGGCCGGCGCGGGTGTCTGCAACAGCGTCTGGCCTTTCGGCGCGGGCAGCGCGAACAGGACGTCGGCGCCTTGCGGCAGTGCCGTCAGCGGACCCGGTGGGACGTCGCGCACGGCCAAGCCCGTGCGCTGGGCCAACAAGGCGTTGACCTTGGCGTCGAACTGGCTGGCGACAATGATGTCGCCTCTATTTAAACGGGTGGTCTGGGTCATCGACTACTCCGTATCAGGCGGCCAGGCGCGAAGGTTCGCCGGCCTGCAACGCTTCGCGTTCGGCCACCGCCGCGCGCACCAAGGGAATCAGCTCGCGGCCGTATTGCAGCGCGTCCTGGATCGGGTCGAAGCCACGGATCAGGAAGGTGGTCACGCCCAGTTCCCAGTACTTGAGCAGCGCGTCGCGCACCTGTTCCGGCGTGCCCACCAAGCCGGTGGAATTGCCGGCCGCCTTGGTCAGCGCGGCGATGCCGGTCCACAGGCGCTCGTCGACCACCCTGCCCTGCGCAGCGGTATCGAGCAGGCGCTGGGAGCCGGCGTTCTGTGGTTGCTGCGGGCGCTGGCTGAAATGGACATTGCCCTTTACGCGTTCGGTGGCGGTGGCCAGGATGGCGTCGGCCTTGGCCCAGGCCTGATCCTCGGTCGCGGCCAGCACGGGACGCAGCGACAGGCTGAAACGGATCTTGTCGGCGCGGCCATGCCTGGCGGCGGCGGCCCGCACGCGGGCGATCGTCTCCGCCACCTGGGCCAGCGACTCGCCCCACAGCGCGTACACGTCCGCATGCTTGCCGGCGACTTCGATGGCCGCCTCGGACGAGCCGCCGAAGTAGACCGGTATGTGCTGGTTGTTCAGCGGGCGCACGCCGGCGTTCTGCCCCTTGAAGCGGTAGATCGGGCCCTCGTGGTCGAACGGCCCTTCCGAGGTCCACGTCTTGCGGACCACGTCCAGGTATTCGTCGGTGCGCTGGTAGCGCTGGTCATGGTCAAGGAAGTCGCCGTCGCGCTGCTGTTCGGTGTCGTCGCCACCGCTGATGACGTGGACCGCCAGGCGGCCGTCGCTGAAATGGTCCAGCGTCGCGAACTGGCGCGCCGCCAGCGTCGGCGACACGAAGCCGGGGCGATGGGCCAGCAGGATGCCCAGCTTCTGCGTCTGCGAAGCGATATAGGAGGCGACCTGGAAGCCGTCCACCGACGCGCTGCTATGGGCCACCAACACGCGGTCGAAACCGGCGTATTCGTGGGCGCGGGCCACCGCTCCCAGGAAGCTCTTGTTGACGACGGAACCCTGCGGCAGCACGGTTTCGGATACTTCCTGGGTGGCGCTAAAGCCGATGAATTCGATGCTCATGATGCTTCCTTTGCAGTGATGGATGAAATACCGGCCACGCCGGAGGATGAGGTTTTGCTGGCGGCGCGCGCGGCGAAAGCCGCCTTGCCGCTGTTGACTAAAATGGTGTCGTTCTGCGGCGTGTGGATACGGCTGCACAGCACATCGCGGTAGTGGCGCTGCAGCGCATTGGTGCGCGACAGACCGGGATTTCCGCTTAATTCAATCGCCTTTTCCACTACCTGGATAGCCTGGTTCGTGACCAGGTATTTGATGCGGAAGGCGTCCTGCGGCGGCACCGCGCCGTTGGCGGCGGCATCAATCAGCACCCGATTGGAGAACAGCCAGGCATCCAGTTGGCCCAACGCCTCTTGAAAGCGCGGCAGCGTCGAGAGCGGCGCGCCGAGATTGGCCGGCACGCGTTCTTCCAGCCACGCCGCCAGCCAATCGCGGGCCGCACGGGCCACCGCGTTGTAGATCGCCGACAGCAGCACCGACATCCACAGCAGCAGCGAGGCATCCAGATCCGGCGCGGCACCGGCCGGCGCCACTTCCACCGCGTGATCGAGCGGTACCAGCACGTCGTCGAACACCACCTCGTGGCTACCGGTGGCGCGCATGCCCAGGTGATCCCAGTTTTCGATAACTGTGATGCCCGGTGTGTCGCGGCGCACCAGCCAGCTGCCGACCAGCGGTTCCGGATCGTCGCTGCGGGCCCAAACGCCCAGCCAGGTCAGACGCGGTATGCCGGTCGAATAGATCTTGCGGCCACTGATGCGCCACCCCTCCGGTGTGCGTCGCGCCGTGGTCGCCGGCAGGCCGCCGCGTGCAGGCGTGCCCAGTTCCGGCTCCACGCGCAGCGCGTTGATCAACGCGCCGTCGCGCAGAGTCTCCTCGACGACACGGTGCAGCAGGTGCGGCGGCCACTTCGACTGCCGGCCCGACGCGTGGTGCAGATACTGCATCGTCAGTACCAGCGCGGTGGACGGCTCGCCGCGCGCCACGGCGGCAACCACGCGCGTCGTCTGCGCCAGGCTGGCGCCAAGCCCACCCAGGGCACGCGGCACCGTCAGGCCGAGCAGACCTAGTTCGTGCAGGCGTTCGAAATTTTGGTGCGGGAAGCTGCCGTCGCGATCATGCCGTTCGGCGGTGGCCGCGAATTCGGCGCTCAGGCCCTCCAGCAGCGCGGCGAATTCCGGGCTGTCCAGCTGATGAACGGGATCGATGACGGGCAGGCGAAGGACGGATGTGGTCATGATCAGATCGAGAAGTTACTGAAGTTGAATGGCGTGTGAACCGGCGCCTGGACTTCCGGCTCGGGCGCTGGCGCCGGAGCATCGGTTTCCACGCCCAGTAATTGCAGCAGTTGGGCGCGAACCCGCTGGAACTCCGGCCGCTCCGCGCTGCGGGGACGCGGTTGGGCGATTGCGATGTCCGAGACGATGCGGCCCTTTTCCAGTACCAGCACGCGGTCGGCCAGCAGCACCGCCTCGTCGACGTCGTGCGTCACCAGCAGCACGGACGGCCGGTGTTGGCGCCACAACGACAGGATCAGCTGGTGCATGCGGATGCGGGTCAACGCGTCGAGCGCGGCAAACGGCTCGTCGAGCAGCAGCAATTGCGGTTCGCGCACCAGCGCCCGGGCCAGCGCCACGCGCTGCGCTTCTCCGCCGGACAGCGTCGCCGGCCAGGCGTTCTCGCGGTGATCCAGCCCCACTTCGGCCAGCGCCCGCCGTGCGCGTTCGCGCGGCTGGTCGATCTTCAATCCCAAAGTGACGTTGCGCCAGGCGCGCTTCCACGGCATCAGGCGCGGCTCCTGGAACACGGCGGCGCGCGCTTCCGGCACCTCCAGGGTGCCGGAGGTGATGCGGTCCAATCCCGCCAGTGCGCGCAGCAGCGTGGTCTTGCCGGAGCCGCTGCGGCCCAGCAGCGCGACGAATTCGCCGGTACGGATGTCAAGATTGAGCTGGTCGAGAATGACGTTGGGGCCGAAGTGCTTGCTCAGCAAGCGTGCCTGCACCGGGGTACGGGGCGCGACCGGCGCTTCGGGGCGGAAGCTGGAGGCGCCGTCGTTGCGTGCGGAGATGCCGGTCCCTGGCAGATCGAGTTGGATGGTTTGCATGCTCAGTCCTTGATGAAGGTCGGACGCCAGGCCAGCGCATAGTGTTCGATGGCGCGCACCAGCAGATCGGTGGCGAGGCCCAGCAGGCTGTAGACCAGCAGGCAGACGACGATGACGTCGGTGCGCATGAAGTCGCGGGCGTTGTTAATCAGGTAGCCCAGGCCCGCCGTGGCGTTGATCTGCTCCACCGCCACCAGCGACAGCCAGCTGACACCGAGCGAGTAGCGCAGGCCGACCAGGAAGGATGGCAAGGCGCCGGGCAGGATCACATGGACGATCAACTGCGGGTAGCTCAAGCCGAACAGCCGCGCCGCCTCCACCAGCTTCGAATCGATGCCGCGTATGCCGCTATACAGCGTCAGGTACATCGGGAAGGTGGTGGCGAAGGCGATCAGCGCAATTTTGGTGAACTCGCCGATGCCGAACCACAGGATGAACAGCGGAACCAGGCCGAGGAAAGGCAAGGTGCGCGCCATCTGCATGGTCGAATCGACCGCCACTTCGCCCTGGCGCGACAGGCCGGCGATCAGCGCCAGCGCGGTGCCCAAGGTGAGCGACACCGACAGGCCGGTGAGAACGCGATGCAGCGACACCCATACGTTGCTGCCCATTTCACCGGAGGCGATCAACTCGCCCAGCGTGACGAGGATCTGCGACGGCGCCGCCAGCACGCGCTCCGGCAGAAAGCCGGTGCGCGAGGCCACCTCCCACAGCGCGAGCAGCACCAGCGGGCTGGCGGCGCGCCGCAGCACGGAGAGCAAAACGGAAGGCTTGGTTTTAGCGGGCGCGGTATCTGAGGATACTGGTACTGTCGCGCCGCCGTAGGCAGGAGTTGAAACCGACATGTCTTTGCTTCCCTATGCTGAGGATTCGAAGGCTTTTCGAGCCGTTGAAACTAGTATAGGTAGCAAATGATTATGTCAAAACTAATTGTTTCGACTATTGATATATGATTTTCAGGAATAATTACAAACTAGCGGGAAGCCACCTTGGGCACCGCCTTCAGCGGCGCTTCGGCGAACGCGTGCTGCACCGCCTGCGCGAAGAAATCAATCGCATGTTGCACTGGGCCTGGCTGCAAAGGCTGCACCAGCCAGATATCCAGCACCGGTTTGAAGTCCACCACGTTGACGATATCGAGCTGCGCGCGGTGGCGGCTGCGCTCCAGTATGGGACGCGGCATCAGTCCCAGTCCCAGTCCGCTGGCGGCCAAGCCCAGTTGGAGGTCGGTGCCGAAGGTCTCGAGATTGATCTTGAACGACAGCCCCTGCTCCATCAATGCGCGCGCCAGCCCGGCGCGGAAGCCGCAACCGTCCGGATTGAGCACCCAGCCGGTACTGAAAATGTCGCGCAGCTTGTAACTGCGCTTGGGCATGGCGCCCTTCTGCGCGACGATCACCAGCTCAATTCGGCCAAGCGTGCGCCCGCGCAGCCCTTCGGGCAGCACTTTCGTGGCCGGGAACAGCGCCACGGCGGCGTCGATCTCCGCGTTGGCGACCCGCTCGACCAGCTGCGAACCCCAGCCCGACGTCACCTCCGTATGCAAGCCGTCGAAGGTGCGGTTCAAATTTTGCAGCGTATCGAGCAGCACCACGTCGCCGATGGTTTGAATGACACCGATGCGGAATACGCCGGTGGGCGCCTGGTCCATCTGCACCAGGTCGCGCAGGCGGTCGACTTCCAGCAGCACTTTTCCGCACTGCTCGAACACCTGCTTGCCCATCAGGCTAGGTTTGGGCGGCTTGACGCTGCGGTCGAGCAGTTCCACGCCCAGCTCCTGCTCCAGGTTCTGCACGCGGCGCGTGATCGCCGACTGCGTCAGCCCCAGCGTTTCGGCGGCGGCGCTGACCGACTGGCTGCGCACCACCGCCATGAACGCACTGATGTCATCTATTTTCATGTCGAATTAAACCCTGCAAAAACAGACGCCATATTACCTCCTAATCAGAACTTGTAGTTTGCCCTGACATAGTAATAGCCGCCATTGAACGGTATCTGCGCGGCCGCCGTATCGTACTGATACACGCCCAGATACCGGCTGATGGCCGGCACCCTTGTCGGATAGACGTCGAACAGGTTGGTCGCGCCGGCGGCCACTTGCAGCTTTTTCGTCACCGCGTAGCGCAATTCCAGATCGGTCAGCGTCTTCGGCTTGTTCTCTATGTGGTTGAACACCGTCGTCGAGTAGATATTCGGTCCCGAATAGAAAGTCGCTTCGGTGGCGGTCTTGCCGTAACGAGTGGCGTGCAGGCTGACGCTCCAGTCGTCCAGCGTCCAGACGCCGCCGATAATCAGCTTGTTCTTGGGCGTGGCAGTGGTCAGGTAACCGACTTGCTGGGCGTTGAGCAGGGTCTGTCCGTTGCCGTCGTTGGCAACCTTGGTGACCTTGCTCGTGTTGATGTTGGCGCTGAAGTCCCAGTCGACGCGGCCCAGGGTTCCCAGGTTGGTGGGGTAGCCCGCGACAAAATCAAGCCCCTGCGTGCGCGTGTCGACACCGTTCGCGTAGTAGCTGGCACTGACCGAAGACAGGCCGGCCGGCAAGCTGATGCCGGCTGCCGTGAGTGCATCGATCGCCGCCTGGCCGGTGTAGGTGCCACCCTGGACGATCCGGTCGCGGATCAGGATACGATAGGCATCCACCGTCACATGCAGATTCTCTATCGGCTCAGCGACCAGGCCCAGATTGAAGCTGCGCGACTTCTCCGGCCGCAGCGCCAGGGCGCCCAGTTTGCGGGCCGCCTCCGAATTGACGGCCAGCTGGCCGCCGGCGGTGGTGGGCGAGACGGCGAGGCTGGTGTAATTCGCCTGTGCCAGCGACGGCGCGCGGAAGCCGGTGCTGGCGGTACCCCGCACCGCGAAGCGCGGACTGAACTCATAGCGCGTCGAGACCTTGGCGTTGCGGGTGCTGCCGGCATCGCTGTAGTGCTCATAGCGGCCAGCCAGTTCGGCCTCCCACTGGCTCGTCAACTTGGTCGAGAAATCGACATAGGCGGCGCCGATATTGCGCGAATGCTTACCGGCGCTGACCGGGGAGAGGCCTGGTAAAGCCTGCGAGCCGCTGCCGAAGTAAGAAGCCTCGTCGCCCGCCCCCACCTCGTAAGTCTCCCGGCGGAACTCGGCGCCCAGCGCCACGCTCAACGACGAAGGCAGCAAACCGGTGTCCAGCGAGCGCGCCAGATCCGCATTCGCGCTTTGCTGGATATTCTTGTACTGCGCCAGATGGAAGCTGGTGGGCGTGACCCCGGTGGCGGCGTACAAA
The DNA here is from genome assembly GCF_979254035.1 of Duganella sp. AC237. Lineage (NCBI taxonomy): Bacteria > Pseudomonadati > Pseudomonadota > Betaproteobacteria > Burkholderiales > Oxalobacteraceae > Duganella > Duganella sp. AC237. The sequence goes on from NZ_CEEDEW010000003.1 coordinate 4,515,355, forward strand.
TCGGTATTGGCGGAATCGACCATGTTGATTTTGACGTTGTCGATGCCGTAGCTGGCGCTCAGGTCCCAGCGCCACCCCGCCAAGTCGGTACCTTTGATACCGGCGGTCAGCGCGGCATCGGTCTCGTTGCTGGTTTCGATGGGGCTGAAGCCGTTGGGATGCACCTGCGGCAGCCGCGATGGCAACCGGTAGTTCTGATAGCTGCCGCCTGTGCGATGGGCGGCGGTACCGAACGCGTACAACTCGACATCCTTGCTGACCACGATACCCGCGTTGGCGCCGAACGATTCGCGGCGGATCTGCGGGTCGCCGAGCGTACGGTTGACAAAAGTTCCGGTTCGCTCGTCGGCGCCGCTGCGCATGCTGTGCTCATGCCGTCGGTATTCCGCACTCAGATGCAGGAAACCGTCCGCGCCGAGCGGCAGGCCGATATCGGCCGCGCCGCCCAGCGTGAAGCCGTCGTGCTTGTAGTATTCGCCGGTGGTGGCGGTCAGGCTTCCGCCCTGGCTCGACGACTTGAGTATGACGTTAATCACGCCGGCGATGGCGTCGGACCCGTATTGCGCCGCCGCGCCGTCGCGCAGCACCTCGATATGGTCGACGGCGCTGACCGGTATCAGGTCGATGTCGACCGGCGTGGCGCCCTGCTGCGAGCCTGCATCGGCAGTAATGTTGGCAGAAGTGTGACGGCGCTTGCCATTCACCAGCAGCAGAACGTGATTGGGACTGAGCCCGCGCAAGGTCAGTGCGCTGGTCAGGTTAGCGGCGTCGCCGGTCTGCGCCAGCCGGTTGATCGACGGCAGCAGCTTGACCAGCGCGTCGCGTAAATCGGTCTGGCCGGTGCGCTGCAAATCCTTGGCGCTGATCACATCGATGGGACTGAGACTTTCACCGGCCGAGCGTTGAAGGTCGCGGGTGCCGGTGACGACGACGTCCTGCACGACGGCGGCGGCCAGCGTCGCCGCTTCGGGTTCGGCTTCGGCGGCCATCGCGGGCGACGCGGCTGCGCACAACAGCGAGATTGCCAATGCTAAGGGAAGAAGACGTGGTCGGATCGATGATGGTTGATTCATGCGGTTCAGCTCCTGAAGGAAATATAAGTTATGGCTTGACGCGGGCGGCGATCAGGTCGATCTCCACCAAGGCGCCGGGCAGCGGCAGCGCTGCGACCTGCAAGGCGGTGCGGGCCGGTTTGGCCGGCTGCGCGGCCGTACCAAAGAACTGGCCGAAGGCGGTATTCAGCCCGCTGAAATCAAGCTTGTTATCCAGCTTCGGATCGCCCACCAAGAACACCCGCAGCGAGACGACATCGCCGAAAGACAACCCTTCGGCCGCGAGCGCGGACTGCAGCTTGCGCAGCACCGACGCGGTCTGCGTCTCGGTACTGCCATAGGCGGCCGGCGTTCCTTTCGGCGCGGTGGCGTCGGCGACATCGGGCAGCACGCCGCTGAAATAGATGGTTTCCGCGTTGGCCGGCACAGTGACGGCGACCGAGATGGGGAAATTGGAATTGGGGATGGGCGTGCGCTTGATCTGCTGCGCCTGGGCGGCGACGGTGGACAAGAACAGGCTTGCGAACAATACTTTAGCGGTGGTTTTCATGGTGTGCTCTCTCGATGTAAAAAGAAATCAGACGGCGCGCTTGGCGACGGTAGCGCCGGTGGCGACGCGGTGTGCGATGGCGGCAATGGCATGGTGGGCCGACAGTGCGGCGCCCTCCTGCCACGCGCCGATCTGGCTCAGGTACTCGCCGGCGAAGTGGACGCGCCCCTCCGGCTTATTCAGTAACGTGTATTCCTTCTCCGCAGGCGTGGCCCAGTGCACCCACGACCCAAGGCTGTAAGGCACCTTGTGCCAGGCCACACTGACTGGACGTTGCAGTTCGGCGCCGCGTCCCGGATGCACGCGGTCGATGACGCCGCGAGAGGACGCAAATTGCGCCGCCAGGGATTTGGCGGTGAAGTCGCGCGCGGCCTGGCCGATGTTGTAGCAGCCAACCAGCACGCCGGTGGCCTTGTGAAAACCGCCGCTGGGATACCAGATCAGCGCCGTTTCGTGCTTGACGATGGAGATGCCGCCATAGATATTGGTCTCCGTCTCCCAGAAGCGGCGCGACTGCCAGGCGATCTTGCTGGCGGTGTCGTAGTGAACGCCGGAGATCGCGGCTTTCACCTCCGGCGAGAAATTGGTGTCGACCAGCGCCAGCACCGGCAAAGGGAAAGTCGTGACAGCGAAATCGGCCGACAGCACCTGCACCGTGCCGCTGGCGCGGTCGCGCACCGTCACATCGACGCCCGCCGGTTTGTTGCGGATGGCCTTGACCTCTGTATTCAGCCGCACCACATCCTTCAGCCGCTCGTAGAAGGCGTGGGGGATGCGGTCCATGCCGCCGACCGGTTGCAGCATCGTCGGCTGGAAGATCAGCAGCTCGTCGAAAATCAACGACGTCCAGAGGTCGGGGTCGAGCAAGGCCTCCAGCGACAACGGTTCCTGGCGTTCGCCCACCTGCTCCGCCGATCCCGGAAAGACCTTGTAGCCGGAACGCTCGGTACCCTTGAACTCCGACTTTAGGGTCAGGTCGCCATAAACCTTCAAGAATTCGACCAGGCGCGCACGGTCGTCAACGCTCAGCTCCTGATCGAGCGCGCCGCGATTGACCGACTTGGCAAGCAGCTCGGAGATATGGCCGCGCGCATCATTGATGGCGCGGCGCAGCTGGATCGGCTGGCCGCCCTTGGCAGGATCCGGCAGAAAATAGGCGCTGCGGCTGGTGTTGACCTCCGCCTCCAACTCGACACCGAACTCGCGGCAGTAGCCCAGGATGGTCTGATGATGGCTGGGCAAACGCGCCGGCCCCGCGTTGAAATAGTGGTCCGGCTCAAATTCGGCGGTCTGCGTGGTGCCGTCTTCGTACTCGATGCGGGTGCCGTTGCGTATGGTCCAGTTACGACCGCCGACGCGCTCGCGCGCCTCCACCACCTGCACCTCATAGCCAGCCTTGCGCAGCTCGTAGGCCGACACCAGGCCGGCGATGCCTGCGCCCAGCACCAGCACGCGCAAGCCCTTTCCCGAACCGGGAGCCAGTTGCAAACCGGTGGTTTGGCCGGCTACCGCGATCGACGGCACACCTAAACCCAGGGTCGTCATGGCGGCGGTGGCTGCGGCGTAGCCGCTGGTCGCAGCAAGCTGCATGAGGAAGTTCCGACGCGATATTGTCATTAGTAGCTCCACGAATTGGTCAAGTTGGAGCGATCTTATGACGCGGATAATTATGTAGAAACTAATTGTTTATCATATTCAAATATGAATTTTGAGAATAATGTATTTACGTGGGCGATATGTGCCGACGCTATATCCAAACGCGAAACCATTCGTTCCGGGGACCGTGACACGCGACCTACAATCGAAAGATAACCAACTTCCGGAGTCTTCATGTTCACCCCGCGCCGCCGTATCGTGCTATCCCTGTTTGCATTGACATCCTTGCTACCGCTGGCTTCCTTGCCGGCGTTGGCGCAAAAACCATCGACGCTGCGCATCGGCTATCAGAAGTCGTCCACCCTGCTCACCATCCTCAAAGTACGCGGCCAACTGGAACAGGATCTCGCGCCGCTGGGCGTCAAGGTCAGTTGGCACGAGTTCTCCAGCGGCCTGCCGCTACTGGAAGCGCTCAATGTCGGCGGCGTGGATTTAAGCGCCGACGTCGCGGATACGGTGCCGGTATTCGCGCAGGCTGCCGGCGCGCAGCTGACCTATTTCGCGCAGGAGGCGCCGTCGCCGTCCGCGCAGGCGATCGTGGTGCGCGCCGACGCGCCGTATGCGACCGTCGCGGATTTGAAGGGGAAGAAGATCGCACTGACCAAGGCGGCGGGCAGCCACTACCTGCTGATCGCGGCGCTGGACAAGGCGGGATTGCGATTCAAGGACATAGAACCGGCTTACCTGACGCCGGCCGATGGCCGCGCGGCGTTCGAGCGTGGCAGTGTTGCGGCCTGGGTGACCTGGGACCCGTATCTGGCTGGTGTGCAGCGCCAGTCGCCGGTGAAGATTTTGGCGGATGGCCGCAACATCGCCGACTATCAGCGCTATTACCTGGCGTCGAGCAGCTATGCGGAGGCGCGTTCGGACGTGCTGGCGGTAGTTTTTGAAGCTTTGCGCAAGACCGGCAAATGGGTCAAGCAATCGCCGAAGGAGGCGGCGGAGTTGCTGGCGCCGGCGTGGGGCTTGGATGCGAAGACGGTGGAACTGGCCAATAGCCGGCGCAGCTATGATGTGCGGCTGGTGCAGAAGGACGCGCTGGGCGAGCAGCAGCGCATCGCCGACGCGTTTTACGGCGAGGGCCTGCTGCCGCGCAAGCTGGATGCGACAGCGGTGCCGCTGTGGCGCGGCACGAAGTAAAGCACCCGTGCACCTGAACGTTTGATCAACCACGGAGACACGTAGGGCGGATTAGCGGGTTAGGCCCGCCAATCCGCCCCGGGGGCCCGCCGAAGGAGGCGGCCTACCTGCCGGTAGGCCTTAAGAGGCGCAGCCGTAATCCGCCATCTATGAGCCGCCGACTGAGCATGCATTGGCGGATTACGCTACGCTGATCCGCCCTACGTGATTCCCGGATAACCCGCCGTCTCGGCCTCCGTTCGAAGCTGGAGAATCCGCGCGTAATCGGCGTCGTCACGATACTCGAAGCCGCTGATACTCAACACCTCCATCAACTCCCGCACCCGCACACTCGGCCGCAACAATGACCCGCGCAGCCGCAACACCAACGCCTCCTCCACCCCACCACCCGCGATCAACGGCAACCCCGGCGACGCCACCGAATGCCGTAGCACCTTCAGCCCCCTCACCGCCCCTGAATCCTCCCGCGCCAGATACCCCCACGTGACGCAGTCCACCGCCGCGATATCGGCCGCGCCCTGGCGCACCATGCGCACGCTGGCGGCATGGCTCCCCGACTGAATCACCTTACCGAAGAACCGCCCGCCCCGCGCCAGCGGCGCCACCGCATGGCGAAGCACATTCATCCCGCTATTGGAACTCGAATCATTGATCGCCGCGACCAGCCCGACCGCATCGGTCAGCACATCGACCTCCGCACCCTCGCGCACCACGATGACGCTCGAATAATCGCTACCGGAGCACCCGGCGAAATCGTAGCAGGGCGTGGCGACCAATGTCACCTTGCCCCGCAACTGGGTCATATAGGGATAACCGCAAGTCTGGCTAAGCAACAGATCCCGCCGCCGCCAAAACGCCAGCAGGTCCGAAGGCGATTCCAGCGAAACCGCCTGCCCGGCTTCCTCCGCCAACGCAACCAGAAAAGCCTCATATGCCTGCCCGAGCCGCTCGGAGACGTTGTACATCGGCAGAGCGGCAATCCAGGTCATTTGACTAATCCGGCATATGGGGATGAACCGGCGCGTCGATCGCGCCGAAACCGAGACGGCGCATCAACCGTCCATAGCCCTGGACATGAAAACCGCCACTACGCGTATTGTAAGCCAGCCGCCGCGCCCTGTAGACGCGCGGCAGCAGATACCACGGCACCGAAGGCAGGTCGTGATGGACCAGGTGCAGATTATTGTTCAGGAAAAGCACCCGCCAAACGAAACCGGCTTCGTTGAGCACGATGCGCTGTTTGTGATCCGCCGCCGGCCGGTGCTCATAGTAGGAACGCACCATCGCCAACGATTGCGCCGGATAAGAGATCGCCAGCAGATAATACAAAGGCTCGACGCCGAAGGCCGACCGCACCCACCACAACATCGCCGCCAGCACGGCGACATGGGTCAGCCACATCGGCACATTGCGCCATTCGCCCCGCAGCGGTTCGCGCACCGCCTCGACCCAGGCGCCGGTGACGGCCAGCGCCGGACCGACCAGCATGCGTCCCCAAAAAGTCTTGTTAAACCAGTGCAGCGCGCGTAAGGGCTTATTCATTTCCGCCCACCGCGCCGGTGCGACGTAGTTGCTCTCGGTGTCCAGCGCAGGCATCGTCAAGTGAAAGTCGTTATGGTGGCGCAGATGGCTGTCGCGATAAAGGCCATATGGGTACCACACCGCCAGCGGCAGATAGCCGAACAGGCGGTTCACCGCCGGCCAGCGGGTGGGATGGCCGTGTATCAGTTCGTGCTGCAGCGACATGTACCACGCACACCACCAAATCATCAGCAACGTCGCGGGCACGGTACCGATCTCACGCCAATATGCAAGCGTCAGCAGCCAGCCGCCGTGGATAACGGCGATCAGCACCCACGTCGGCCACTCGCCCAGCCAAAGCAAGCGACCCCGTTCCGCAGCGACCTCGCCGCGCTGATGCGCATCCATATACTCGGAGGGCCGCTGCTTCAGCATCAGAATCTCGCTTTAACGCGAAGTCCCACGGTGCGGGGACGCGCCATGTACACCAGATTACCAGGCTGGATGGCGATGGTGTTGGGTACCACGTCGCTCACCTTGGCGCCATTGGTCAGGTTGGTGCCGAACAGGCCAACCTCGTAGGCGCCGGTCTTGTACGTCACCGTGGCGTTGACCGTGTTCGACGACGGAATGCGCGCATAACTTCCCTGCTCCGGCGCGAAGTTGGTGTAGGCGTCGCCGCGATACGCGTAGCTGGCGGAGACGCCCACTTCGTCCGTGCCGCGCACCGGAATGCTGTAGCTGGCGGTGGCGGTGGCCGACAGGCGCGGCGCATACGGAACGCGGCTGCCTTCGGGGATGTTCTGGGCTGCGATGCCGGTGACGACAGTCCGCGTAGCGTAGGCGTGGTTGTAGGCGGCACTCAATCCCACCGATGCGCGGCGCGTCAGCTTGAAGGCGGTTTCCAGTTCCAGTCCTTCGCTGCGGATCTTGCCGGCGTTTTGCGTGAAGTAGTAAGTGCAAGGCAGGCGGTTGAACACCTGCACGTCCTTCCATTCGATCACATAGGCGCTGGCGTTGAACGTCATACGATGATTCAGCAGCGTGTTTTTCGAGCCGACCTCGTAGTTCCACAGACTGTCAGGTTCGAACGTGGTTGGCGCGTTGATGCCGCAGAAGTTGAAAGGCACCGGCTGGTTGTTGCCGCCATAGCGGAAGCCCTTGCCCGCCGAGGCGTAAAGCGTGTGATCCGGATCGAGACGGTAGGCGGCGACGAAACGCGGATTGGCGCCTTTCGACGTCGCGCTGCTGTTGCTGAGGGTCGGCTGCCCGACCGGCGCGGCCGGCGTGGCGCCGACCAGATTGCCGAACAAGCCGCTGAAACGCAGATCGAAGTCCTGCGTGCCGCGGAACAGCCGCACGCCGGCCGTCAGGTCCAGCTTTTCCCAAACGGTGTACGTCGCTTCGGCGAACAGCGCGGCCTGGCGCGATTTGGTGTTTTGCGCGCCAGAGAAGAAATCGTCCGGATTGAAAGCCAGTTCGTTGGTCTGCGAGTTATAGCCGGGGAAATTGCGGGTCTCGGCGTAGCGCGCATCGAAACCGACGGTCGGCTCGTCCTGCAGCGTATTGCGCTTGCCCTTCTCGAAGAAGGCGCCGGCGGTCCACTTGAACGGGCCTTCACCCTTGGAATTGACGCGGAACTCCTGCGCGAAGTCCTCGACCTTGTTGCCGATCGTGTAGGCGGCCTGCATCAGCGGATTTTGTCCGCCGAAGATAAACGCCGTCGCCGGATACTGCGCCGATGTCACGTACAGCGTGTCGCGATGCAGGTAGGAAGTCGAGGAGACCAACTGCGCGCCGCCCAAATCGTAGTTGACGCCGACGTTATACAACTGCAGTTTGTCGTTGCTGGTCTGCGGGATCAGCGCGAAGGTGGTATACGGCGCCAGATCGCCGTAAGCGTCGTTGACACCCGCCTTGACGTTGGACGCGGTGACGCTGGCGTCGATCACCAGATCGCGCGAAGCCTTCAAGCGCAGCGCCGCCCGTCCCTGGTTGGTGGAGACAGCGTTGGTGACGGCGCCGTTGTATTGGTTGCGGATGTAGCCCGAGTCGTCGCCCGTGTAGGCAGTCAGACGAAGTCCCAGCACATCGTTTTTCAGCGGCAGGTTGACCATGCCGCGCAGGTTGTGATTTCCACCACCAAATTTGGATGTGCTGGAGCCGACCGCCTCCACCGAGCCGAATAAATCGGTCAAATCGGGTTTCTGGGTGATCTGGCGGACCGCGCCCGCCATCGCGCCGGCGCCGAACAGGGTACCCTGCGGGCCTTGCAGCACCTCGATGCGCTCCAGGTCCAGCACCTTCAGGTCCGGATTGGATGACTTCAGCGTCACCGGCATGTCGTCGATGTACACCGCGACCAGCGACGCGTCCTGCACTTCGGAAGGGACGATGCCGCGCACAACCAACCCGCGCATCGTGATGTTGTTGATACCCGGTCCCTGCTCCTGCACCGACATCGCCGGCACCAGGCTGGCGATATCGGTCAGGCCGCCGAGACCATATTTGATCAGATTGTCCGGTTTGAGCACGGTGATCGCCGCCGGCACCTGCTGCACATCGACCGCGCTGGCCGAACGCGTCGCGGTGACCTCCACTTTTTCTATCCGGTCGCCGTCCTGCGGAGGCGTTGCGGTCTGCGCCTGAGCGCCGGCAATGACGCCAGCCGACAACACGACAGCGACCCGAAAATCCCTCTTCCCCATCATTTTTCCTTATTAAGCAGCCTATACCATGAGAAAACAGTATATAGACCCGGAAAAGACTGGGAAAGGAAGATAAACGCGCTTGCTTAGAAGAAAATTGGAAAAGAAAGTAGCTGTGCGCCAACGTGGTACACCGCACAGCCGGAGTTGTGGGACGAGGCCACAATAAGACCCATGGATACTTCAAAAGCCCCCAAACACACGCCCGCCGCGCGCGCCCTACATCGCCAGATGATGGCGGTTCAGCGGACCATGTCCGCGCCGACGGTGGAGGAATCGATGCTGGCGTCCAAATGGGCGATGGCTTGGTACTGCCTGGTGCAGCGCAAGCTGGATCAACTCCAGCATGCGCCGAGGTACCTGCACTAAGAGGTTTGAAGCGGGGAGGTACTGGTTGAGGACATGTTACGCGGCGACGTAGCAACCGCCGGCACGACGTTCCATGCCGCTGCGGTCCAGAACCGTGACGGTGCCGCGACGGTATTCGATCAAGCCTTCTTCCTGCAGTTTGCCGGCCGAGCAGGTGATGCTCTCACGGCGCACGCCCAGCATATTGGCGATCATCTCCTGCGTCACTTTCAGTTCGTTGGAAGTGGAGCGGTCCAGACGCTCCAGCAACCAGCGGCACAGGCGCTGCTCGATGCTGCCGTGACGGACACCGGCCACCGTTTGCGCCAGTTGGGCGAACAGCGCGCTGGTATGGCGCATCAGTTGCTGCGCCAGTGCGCCGCCGCTGAAGAAGGCTTCGCGCAGCACGGCCGATTTGATGCGATAGCCGTAACCGGCGCTCTGCACCACTGCCGAACAATTTGCGCGTTCGGTTTCGTACATCGACACGCCGACCACACCTTCGCGGCCTACAACCGCGATCTCGGTCGCGCCGCCGTCTTCCGTCACATACTGCAGCGAGACGATGGCATTGGTCGGGAAGAAGGCGTATTCCATTTTGTCGCCGAAGTCGAACAGGTGTTTGCCGGCGGTCAGGGGCACCAGCTCCAGGTGGTCGAACAAGCTAACCAGTTCCTCACGCGACAGGGCCCGCAGCAGTTCATTCTGCTGTGCGCCGATGATGCTGATGGCGGGCGACGGCGCAGCGGCAGGGGTAACAGCGTGCATTGCCAGTACTGCGTTGCCGGTAGCGGTGGTGTGAGTAGCTTGTTGCATGGCGAGCCTCTTATAGTGTGTTTTATTCCGGTAGATCGTTGCCGACCTGATGGATACACTATATCTCCGCTATGTGCGCTAGCTCATAGGAGCGCGTAGGAGCCTTATGTAGGCTAGGAACATAGCACTTTGTCATCCCAGTCCTACGCGGTCTCTCTTGTATTCCTACCCGGCTTCAAAACGCCCCGACGTAGTTCTCCGCCAGCGCCGTCGCCATCGCGCGCGAGGTCACGATATTCTCCAGCTCCGCGCGCTGCATTTCGCGCTCGAACGGCGTCGCCTCGGCGAAGGTGTGCAGCAGCCGCGTCATCGTCCACGAAAAATACTCGGCGCGCCAAATGCGCTTGAGCGCATCGTCGCTGTAGCTTGCGAGGCGCTCTTCGCTGCCCTTTTTATAGAACTGCTCCAGGCCCCGCGCCAGCAGCTTGACGTCGGAGATGGCCAGGTTCATGCCCTTGGCGCCTGTCGGCGGCACGATGTGCGCCGAATCGCCGGCCAGGAACAAGCGGCCCGATTGCATCGGCGTCGATACGAAGCTTCGCATGCCGATGATATTTTTCTGGAAGATCTTGCCCTCGTTGAGCTTCCAGCCGTCGTGGTTCTCCAGGCGCGCGTGCAGCTCCGCCCAGATCTGGTCGTCCGACCAGTTGTCGACATTATCGGAAGGATCGCACTGGAAGTACAGGCGTTGCACCGTCGGCGAGCGCGTACTTACAAGGGCGTAGCCGCGCTCGTGCTGCGCGTAGATCAATTCCTCGGACGATGGCGCCGACTCGACCAGGATGCCGAACCAGCCGAATGGATATATACGCTGGAAGTTCTTGCGCTGCTCCTGCTCCGGCATCGCAGGGCGGCTGACGCCATGATAGCCATCGCAACCGATGACGAAGTCGGCCTCGATCGAGCGCGCCTCACCTTTGTGCACGAAGGTCACGGATGGTGTCAGCGTATCGACGCCGTGCAGCGCGACCTCGCTCACCTCGAAGAAGATCTGGCCATCGGCGGCCAGGCGCGCCGCCACCAGGTCCTTGATGACCTCATGCTGAGGGTAGACCGTGATGGCCTTACCGGTCAATCCCATCAGGTCGATGCGGTGACGTTTGCCGCCGAAAGCCAGTTCGAAGCCTTCGTGCAGCGCGCCCTCGCTGCGCATGCGCTCTCCGACACCGGAATCGTTCAGGATATCCATCGTGCCCTGTTCCAGCACGCCGGCGCGGATGGTCGCCTCGATGTCGGCGCGGGAGCGGGTTTCGACGATGATCGATTCGATGCCGTCGAGGTGCAGCAAATGGGATAACAGCAGGCCGGCCGGGCCGGCGCCGATGATGGCTACTTGGGTACGCATGGTTGTCTCCGATGTGTGTACGTTTGACTTATTGATCAAATCACTGACGCCATCGTAGCGCCGCCAGCTCCCAAAAAAAATGGATGAAACGGCATAAAACTTGTACTATTTGTACAAATAGCGGATTCCACACCATGCCCTCCCCAGCCCAAGAGCCACGCGCCGAGATACCCAAGTTTGCCCTCTACGGCGAACAAACCCGCACTGAAAACGCCGAATTCGTGCATATAGAGCTGATCGAAACGCGCAGCCGCAGGTACGACTGGCATATCGACAACCACACACACCCGGGACTATTTCAGGTACTTTTTTTATTCGGGGGCGAAGTGCGCGCGAGCGTCAACGACACGCTCTGGGAGCGGCGCGGCCCCGCCGTTTTGACGATCCATCCGTCGGTGGTGCACGGCTTCGATTTTTCGCCGGAGGCGCAGGGTTACGTGCTGACGGTGGACCAGAATGTGATTTTCTCGGCGGCCGACAACCAGGGGGATTTGTATTCCCCGCTGTTTGTCGAGCCGCTTGCGATCGACTTGACGGGACTGCCGGAGGCGCGCGCGCGTCTGGAGGCGCTGCTGCAACAGCTGCTGGCCGAAGCGGCGTGGCCTCAGTACGGCCACACGCTGATGCTCGAGTGGCTGGCGCGCGCCGCCCTGCTGTTGCTGGTGCGGGTGCAGGCCGACCACCGCTTTGCCGACCAGTCGGGCCGGGGAGACTTTGAGTTGTTCAGCCGCTTCAGGGCGGAGGTGGAGCGTCATTTCAAGGAACAGTGGCAGGTCGGCCAGTATGCCGATGTGCTCAAGGCGTCGCCGGTGCGCCTTAACCGCCTGTGCCTCAAGCTGTCCGGCAAATCGGCGTTCGACATCACCCAGGACCGGCTGATGCTGGAGGCCTGCCGCAAACTGACTTACGTCCCGGCCAGCATCGCCAGCATCGCCTACGAACTGGGATTCCAGGATCCGGCCTATTTCAGCCGCCTGTTCAAGAAGCGCATGGGCCTCACGCCCAAGGAATTCCGCAAAAACGACTAAAGCAAAGCGTTCAACTCCACCTGCATCTTGATCAGCGCAGGCAGGCAGCGCTCCACCATCTGGTCGAGCGGCATGCGCGCCGCGTGGACGCTGATGTTCATGGCCGCCACCACCTCGCCGCGAAAATTCTTCAACGGGACAGCCATCGTGCGCAGTCCCAGCTCCATCTCCTGGTCCACCAGCGCGTAGCCCTGCGCCCGGGCGCGCGCAATCTCCAGCGCCAGGCGCTCCTTGCCGACAATCGTATGCTCGGTGATCTGCTCCGGCCGTACCCGGACCAGAAAGGCGTCCAACTGGTCCTGCGGCAGGCTGGCCAACAGCATGCGGCCGTTCGCGGTGCACCACGCAGGCACCCGCGTCCCCGGCTGCAGGGTCGCCGACACCAGTTGACCGGCGCTGACAGCCGCCACGCACACCAACTGATCGTGATCGAGCACGCCGACGGATGCCGCCTCCCCCACCGAATAGGCGAGCCGGTATAACAGCGGCTGCGCCAACCGCGGAAGGCGCGCCGAATGCAGGTAGGACTGGCCGAGCCGCAGCACCATCGGCGTCAGCGAAAACAGCTTGTTCTCGTGTCGCATATAGCCAAGATGCGTGAGCGTGATCAGGTAGCGCCGCGCCGCCGCGCGCGTCAGGCCGGTGCGCTCGGCCACTTCAGCGATGCTCAGGCGGCCGCGCTCCTGGTCGAACGCCTCGATCACCTGCAAGCCTTTTTCGAGGCCGGCGATCATGTCGCGCTTGGCTGGCGCGTCGTTTTCAGTGCTCATAACGGAGAAAAATGGCAATTTGGGCGATATGCGCACAAATTGTGCGTTTAGCGAATATAACACGCCCCCAGCCGCTTGTGACGGCAAGCCCGCTTTCGTACCATCAGCTACAGAACAACCACATCACCCACCTCAGGAGACAGCAGTGAAATTCGATGCTATCGCGCCCGGCGTCTATCCGGAGCTGATTTATTCAGAATATAAATCGACCGCCAAGCGGGGGCCAGTGCAGCCGGCGCTGCGCATCGTCGCGCCGGTCCCGGTGACGCAGAATATCGCGCCATCGCCGCGCATCCTGCTGCCGAACGACATGGACCTGACCGCGCACGGAGAATCGGAACCGCTGGGCGAGAAGATCGTCGTCACGGGCCGCGTGCTCGATGAAGACGGCAAACCGGTACGCAACTCGCTGCTGGAAGTTTGGCAGTGCAACGCGGCCGGCCGCTATCGCCACAAGCGCGACCAACACAACGCGCCGCTGGACCCCAACTTCAACGGCTGGGGCAAGATGATGACCGACGACGATGGCCGCTACCGCTTCGTCACCATCAAGCCCGGCCCGTACCCATGGGGGAACCACGACAAGGCCTGGCGTCCGGCACACATCCACTTCTCGCTGTTCGGGAACGTGTATGCGCAGCGGCTGGTCACGCAGATGTACTTCCCCAGCGATCCGCTGTTCGACTACGATCCGATCTTCCAGAGCATTCCGGACCTGGCCGCGCGCCAGCGCCTGGTCTCGCGCTTCAGCCTTGAGCACACGGTCGGCGCCGAAATGCTGGGCTATGAATTCGACATCGTGCTGCGCGGCCGCGACGCCACGCCAACCGGCATCTGAAGGGAACCGACATGACCAATCCAGCAAAACCGATAACCACCTCGCAGACCATCGGCCCGTTCTCGCACGCGGCGTGGCAATGGGCGGTGGATCTCAGCGACGCCGCCAAGCCGGCCGATGCCATCACCATCAGCGGCACCATCTACGACGGCGACGGCGTGGCGATCAACGATGCCCAGATCGAAGCCTGGCAGCCGGCGGCAGCCGATGCGGAAGCGTCGCAGCCACTGGCAGGCTTCCGCCGCGTGCCGAGCGGCGACCAGGGCGAGTTCACCCTGCGCCTGTACGCCATCCCGCAGGCACCGGGCCTGCCGCTGGCTTACATCACCGTGTTCGCGCGCGGCCTGGTCAAGCACCAGTTCACCGCCGTTTTCCTGGAAGACGACGCCGGACTGGCGGAATCGGCGATACTTGAGCAAATTCCGGCGGCGCGCCGCCCCACCCTGCTCGCGGCGAAAACCGCCGATGGCCAGTACCGCTGGGACATCCATATGCAGGGCGCACAGGAAACCGCCTTCTTCGACTATGTTTGAACCTGAACTGGAGCCGCAGTGAGTGTATCGATTTTCGACAGCTTCCTGACCACCACCGACATGATCGCCGTGTTTGACGACGCGGCCATCGTGCAGGCGATGTTCCGTTTCGAGGAAGCGCTGGCGCAGGCCCAGGCTGATGAAGGCCTGATGGAACCCGCCGCCGCACGCGCGATCGCCGGCGTCTGCAACGCGCAGCTTTACGACATCCCCGCCATCATCAGCGCCGGCCGCCGCGCCGGCAGCCTGGCCATCCCGCTGGTCAAGGAATTGACCAAGACCGTGGCGCTCTACGACGCCGAAGCCGCAGGCAAGGTCCACTGGGGCAGCACCAGCCAGGACGTGATCGACACCGCCATGGTGCTGGCCACGCGCGACGCGCTGCAACTGCTCGATGACGGCCTGCACGACCTGACCGGGCATCTGCTGGAACTGGCGGAGCGGCATCTGGCAACGCCGGTGCTGGCGCGCACCCTGATGCAACCGGCCCAGGTGACCAGCTTCGGTTTCAAGCTGACAGGCTGGCTGGCGCCCCTCGTGCGCGCCCGCCTGCGCCTGCGAGACAGCGCATCGCGCGCGCTGCAGCTGCAACTGGGCGGCGCTGTCGGCACCCTGGCGGTGATGGGAGAACAAGGTCCGGCGGTCGCCGGCCGTGTCGCCGCCGCGCTCAAACTCAAACTGGCAGATGCAGCCTGGCACACGCAGCGCGACGAGTGGGTGCGTCTGGGCCTGGAAGTGGCGGTGTTGTCGGGTAGCCTGGGCAAGCTGGCCACGGACCTGAGCCTGATGGCGCAGGGCGAAATCGCCGAACTGGCCGAACCATCCGGCAATGGGCGCGGCGGCTCGTCGGCCATGCCGCACAAACGCAACCCGGTATCGGCGATGATCGCCCTGGCCGCCGCCACGCGCACGCCGCAGCACGCGGCGGCGCTGTTGGCCAGCATGGGCCAGCAGCATGAGCGGGGACTGGGCAACTGGCAGGCGGAACTCGCCGAGTGGCCCAAACTGTTCCTGAGCGCCCACGGCGCGCTGCAAGCGCTGAACGACGCCTTCGCCGGCCTGCACATCGACAGCACGCGCATGCTGCGCAATATCGATGCGCTGCAAGGGCTGGTGTTCGCCGAGGCGGCATCGGCCTATCTGGCTGCCACGATCGGCAAGCAGGCGGCGCACGCGCTGCTGGAAAAAATGACCGGCGAGGCGCTTTCCAGCCAGCGCCACCTCGCCGATGTACTGGCGGAAGCCGTGAAACAGGACGACAAGCTGCGCGCCCACGTCGACATGGCGCATCTGCACACGCTGTTCGATCCGGTCGCCGCCACCGCGCCGGCACAACGGCTTGCGCAAAAACAGCTGCAAAGCCTGCGAAGCGATATCGCCTCGCTCAACCACAAGTGAAGACACCATGAGCTACGATCCCATCGACCACGACTTCGAACGTGGCCTGAACAACCGCCGCGCCATCCTGGGCGATGCTTGGGTGGACCGGTCACTCGGCAACGCCAACAACTTCAATGCCGATTTCCAGAACCTGATCACGCGTTTCGCCTGGAACGAGATCTGGGGACGTCCGGGTCTTGAACAAAAAACCCGCCGCGCCATTGTCCTCTCCATCACCATCGCCCTGGGCCGTTGGGAAGAATTTGATCTTCACGTGCGCGCAGCGCTGCTGGGCGACGAAACCAACCGCCTGACGCCGGACGAACTGAAGGAAGTGCTGATTCAATCGGCCATTTACGCGGGCGTGCCGGCGGCGAACACCGCCTTCACGCATGCGCTGGTAATCCTGCGCGAGGTGGGCTCGCAGATCGGCTACGAGCTGGAACCTGCGGCCCCCGCCTACGCCAGCCACCCCGGCGCAGGCCGCGAAGGCCGCACAGGCAGCCGGCCATCGCTGCACTACACTGTGCGCGAGCCGCGCAACGGCAAGGCGCCCCGTCACACCGTCGTGCTAAGCCACGCCATCGGCTGCGACTTGACGATGTGGGACGGCTTGGCGAATCAGCTGTCGGAGGATAGCCGCGTCATCGCCTACGATCACCGGGGCCATGGTAGTTCGGAGTCGCCGGCGGGAGCGTACACAATGGCCCATCTGGCCGACGACGCGGCCGCACTGCTGCGCGAACTCGATACCGGACCAGTGGTATGGGTAGGGCTGTCGATGGGCGGCATGGTGGGCCAGGAACTGGCGCTGCGCCACCCGGCGCTGGTGCGCGCGCTGGTGCTGGCCAATACCACGTCCGGCTATCCGCAAGCCGCGCGCGACGCCTGGAATCAGCGTATCGCCACGGTGAACGAGAGCGGCATCGAGGCGATCGCCGATGCCGTCATGGGACGCTACTTCCACGATGGCTTCCGCGCCGAGCACGCGGCGACGGTCGCCCGCTTCCGCCGCCGCGTGGTCTCGACCGACACCGTCGGCTACACCGGCTGCTGCAACGCCGTCGGCACCGTCGACACGACCGCGCGCCTGACGGCGATCCAGACTCCAACCCTGGTGATCGCTGGCGAACTGGATCAGGGAACGCCAATCGAGATGTCGCAAACACTGGTGGACGGCATCCCCGGCGCAAAGCTGGCGATACTCCGCGACGCTTCCCACCTGAGCTACATCGAGCAGCCGTCAGCCTTCAGCCAGGCGGTCCGCTCGTTCATCGCGGAACTTTAGACAAGCCGGGGAGGCAGCTTAAAACCGGTGGTGTATGCCCACACCATAAAAGTTAACCGACGTCGCAGTCTTGCGCTGCGACGCATCGGCATACAAGAACGTCCGCGTCGACAGGTTGTATTCGTACCCCACCCCGATCTGTTTGGTCGGCTCCATGCCATCCGGCGACTTGCGGCCATAGCCGGCCAACAGCGTTCCGGGGCCGATATCCAGATTCGCCCCCACCACCCAGGCCTTCGTCACCGAATTGACGGCAACGGTATGATCCTGGTCCTGGCTCTGGTAAGAAGCCATCAGCTTCAGATCGCGCCTGGGCTGAACCGACGCCGCCACCGACCACAAACGGGTTTCGGCGGCATTGCGTTCCGACGCCAGCATCGCCCCGAACATGCCTGCCTTGTACACCAGGGTGGCGGAATACGGATTGCTGTTCAATTTCGAATTGGCCGGATACTGCGGAGCCGCCGCCGTCCCGCGCCCGATCAGCACCGGATTGCCAAGCGCCTCGTTGCTGGCGACGGTGACGTTGAGCTGCAACCCACCCACCACCGGCGAGTTATAAAACACCGCATTGGAAAAACGATTTGCCGACGACCCGGCAGGGTCGAGCGGCTGGCTGTTGTAACCCGCCACCATCAAGTCGGTTTCAAAACCGGCGGTGCTGGGCGTGCCCCGAAACGGCTCGAACACCACGTTCGAGTCCTGATAGGCGGTCAAGCCGCGCCCGATCCGTACGGTGCCGAAATCGCCCTGGAGACCGACGCGGCTCTGCCCCTGGAATAGCGGACGCGATACACCTTCGACAGCCCCGATATCCGGATCGTAGCGTATCTCAAGCTGGAACAAGGCCTTCAAGCCGCTGCCCAGGTCCTCCACGCCCCTGAAGCCAAGCCGGTTGTTATCGCGCCGTCCCTCGGACAGCGCGCCGCCGGTTTTCTTGGATATGCCCAGATCGATGTTGCCATAAACGGTAACCCCGGACTGCGCCTGCGCCACGCCGCCGGCAGCCAAAGCCGTCAACACCGCCAGCGCAAAAAACGATTTCTTCATGCTTTTTCCTTTCCATTTAAAACCGCGTGCGCCCGCTCGCGATCGATATCCTTCTCCCATACCGCCACCACCACGGTCGCCACGCAGTTGCCGATCAAATTACCGGCCGCGCGCGCGATGCCGATGAACCAATCGACCGACAGCACCAGCACCAGGCCGACCACCGGAATGGCGGGTATCGCCGTCAGGGTGGCCGCGAGGATCACGATGGCCGAACCGGGTACGCCGTGCGCGCCCTTGGAAGTGATCAGCGCGATTGCCAGGATGGACAGCAGATCGCCCGTCGCCAGCGGCGTGTTGGTGGCCTGCGCGATAAATACGGCGGCCAGCGTCAGGTAGATCGAGAACGCATCCAGATTGAAGGAGTAGCCGGTCGGGATAACCAATCCAACGGTCGAATCCTTGATGCCCATGAACTTCAGCTTGCGCATCACCTGCGGAAGCACGCTGTCCGAGGAAGCCGTGCCCAGTACGATGAGCAGTTCCTCGCGCAGGTAGCCGATCAGCTTGAAGATGTTGAAGCCAGCTGCACGCAGGATCGCGCCAAGGATGACGAACACGAACACGATCACCGCGCCGTAGAACAGCAGCACCAGCATGGCCAACTGCTTGAGCGAGCCGATACCGTACTTACCGACCGTGAAGGCGATCGCACCGAACACGCCGATGGGCGCCAGCTTGATGATGAAGGACATGCACTTGAAGAAGGCGGTGGCGAGGCCGTCGATCAGGGTCGCCACCGGCTGCGCCTTCTCGCCGATCAGCGACAGGGCGCAGCCGAATATAATGGAGAACAACAGCACCTGCAGCACGTCGCCGGAGGTGAAGGCGCTGACCACGGTGTTGGGGATCAGCTTGAGCATGAATTCGGCCAGGCCGGCCTTGCGCACGCCCTCGGCGTTATCGACATAGCTGGTCAGCGAGCTGGCGTCGAGCGTGGCGGCATCGATGTTCATGCCAGCCCCGGGATGGAAGACGTAAGCGAACACGATACCCAGCAACAGCGCGATCGTCGTCACCGCCTCGAAATAGATCAGGGCCTTCAGGCCCACACGTCCAACCTTGCGCAATTCGCCCGCGCCGTGGATGCCCTGCACGACAACGCAAAACACGATCATCGGAACGATCATCTTGATCAACTTGATGAATCCATCGCCCAGCGGCTTGAGACTCCGGCCGACATCCGGGTAGAACACCGCCAGCAATATGCCCGCGCACATCGCGACGATGATCTGGCCAAACAGTGATTTGAAAAACCGCATTGCTGATCCCTCCCTATTTATTCAACACGCACAAAACTACCTTTGGTTTCTTTTATCAGGCCCCGCGCATCGCCGATAATCTTTTTTCACTTATCAATTTATTGAAAATCGTTTTTCATCCAGCGTCAACATTTTCCTGTCGCTTGCATCGAAATAGGCGCGGCGTTAGTCGCATTTCGCCGACAACCGCAAACGCCGGGGCGGTGTATATTGGCGCTGCGGCGGGTGATCCTTACGCGCTTTTCCTGGAATGCGATCGATGACAAAAAAAACTCCTTTCATAGACAGCCTCTCGACCACCATCAAGCAGCATCTCGACCAACTGCCGCAGGCCGAAAAGCGCCTGGCGAATGTGATACTGGAGTCGCCCGGACAATTGGCCAGCTATTCGGCTTCGGAGGTGACGCGCATGGCGGGGGTGTCCAACGCGACGATGACGCGGCTGGTTCATCGACTGGGGTATGAGAATTACGACCAGATGCGCCGTCTTGCGCGCGAAGGCAAGGATTGGGGCTCGCCGCTGTATTTGATGGATCGCCGCGAATCGGACGAGGGAGGAAAGGATGGCGGTCCGTTCGATCGCCATGTGTCGGCCAGCGTGCAAAACATCCAGCGCACCTTCGCGGGCATGTCGGCGGCGCAGGTGGGTGAAGTCGGCACCGCGATCGCCAAGGCGCGGCAGGTGCGCGTGTTCGGCCAACGAAACAACTATTTTTTTGCCGCGTACCTGCGCTGGCAGTTCATCCAGTTTCGAAGCAACGTGTATCTACTTCCGGTATCAGGGGAAACGATGGCGGAGTATCTGGTGGGACTGCAGCCGAACGATATTTTCATCGTGTTCGGCCTGCGCCGGCGCACGCCGGGACTGGGCGCGCTGGTCGCCGCCGTCAGCCGGGCGGGCGTAAAGACGGTGCTGATCACCGATTCGTCGAATCACAGCGACCTTGGCGCCACTTGGGTGTTGAAGTGCGATACGGGCAGCGCCACCCCGCTGGACAATCATGCGGCGGTGATGGCGCTGTGCCACGTGCTGGCGTCGCAATTGATCGACAAGACCGGTCAGGCCGGCCGCCAGCGCCTGGTCAAGATCGAGGAGCTGCACGCGCAACTAAACGAGTTGTGATTATCTTGGCGGCTCCTGGCGGATTACGCTGCGCTAATCCGCCCTACGTGGATCAGCAACGAATCAGGTGCCCGGGTCGCGCACTTTATCGACTTTGTCGAATTCCACGTTGAAGAAGGAGCCGCCGCTAGCCTCGGCTTTGCGAATATAAACCGTTTGCACGATATCGCGGGTGCCGGCATCGATACTGACCGGGCCGCGCACGCTGGTCCACTCCATGCCCTTCATCGCCGCCAGCAGCTTGTCGCCGCTGCTGTCGCCAGAGGTCTTCTTGAGCGCCGCATACAGCAGATGCATGCCGTCATAGGCGCCGACCGAGTGGAAGTTTGGTCGCATTCCCTTGTTCGCCTTGCCGAACGCCTCGACATACGCCTTGTTCTCCGCCGACGGATGCGCGGCCGAATAATGATGGCTGCTGACGACACCTGCTACGGCCGGACCGATGCTCGCCATCAGATCGTCGTCCAGCACGTCGCCGGTGCAGATCAAGCGAATGCCGGCGCCGGCCAGACCTCGTTCGGTGAACTGCTTGAGCACCGCCGCGCCCTCGCCCGAGGGCACGAATACAAACAGCGCGTCCGGTTTCAAGTCCTTCACCTTGGCCAGGAACGGCGCGTAATCCGGATTCCGCAATGGCGCGCGCAGGCTTTCCACCACCTTGCCGCCACCCTCGTTGAAATCCTTGACGAACACCTTCTCCGCGTCCAGCCCGGGACCATAGTCGCTCACCAGCGTCACCACGGTTTTCATCTTGTTCTTGGCGGCCCACTGCGCCATCGGCGCGGTCACCTGCGCCAGCGTAAAGCCCGTGCGCACAATGTACGGCGAGCGTTGCGGAATCACCGACGTCGCCGCAGCCATCACGATCATGGGAACCTTGGCCTGCGTGGCCACCGGCGCGGCGGCGAAGGCCAGCGGCGTCAGGCCGAAGCCGGCAAGCACCTGCACCTTCTCGCGCGAGACCAGTTCCTGCGCCAGACGCTTGGTGACATCCGGCGCCACCCCGCCGTCGTCCTTGAGGATGATTTCCACCTGGCGCCCGGCGACGGTGGCGCCGTTCTGCTGCATGAACAGTTTGACGGCTGCCTCGATCTGGCGGCCGGTGGAGGCGAACGGTCCGGACATCGGCACGATCAGACCCACCTTCAACGGCTCGGCCGCAGCAGCGACAGTCGGCAGCACGCCGGCGGACAAGGCGGCCGCGCCCAGCAGGATGTGACGGCGATGCGTATTGATATTCTGTGACATGGTGTCTCCTTCTTGTTTTTTATAGGTCGAGCACGAGGGTCGGGCTTTTGGAACGGGAACAGCAAGGGGTGAACTGGTCGTTGGCCGCCTGTTCTTCTTCGGTCAAATACAGATCGCGGTGATCAGGTACGCCTTCGATCACGCGTGTCAGGCAGGTGCCGCACACGCCCTGCTCGCAGGAAGCCGCGACAAATACGCCGGCGTCCCGCAGCACCTGCATCACGGTGACGCCGGCGGGAACACTGTAACTCGCGCCGGTGGACGACAGTTTGACTTCGAAGGCCAGGTCGCCGCCCGTATCGACGGCGGCCGCGCCGAAGTACTCCAGGTGCAGTTGCGCCTCCGGCCACTGCTGCGCGGCGGCTGCCGCCTTCACGTAGTCGATAAAGCCGGTCGGGCCGCAGAAGTAGATGTGGGTCTCGCGATCCAACCCCGCCAGCAGCGCCGCCAGGTCGAGTTTTTGTTCGGGCGCGCCGCTATCGTAGTGGAAGTGCACCTGCGCGGCGAACGGTGAGGCGGCGATGCGCTCGCGGAAGGCGGTGCGCTCGGGCGAGCGCGCGCAGTAATGCATCTCGAAGTCCGCGCCCTGCGCCGACAACGCCTCCGCCATCGCCAGCACGGGCGTCACACCGATACCACCGGCCAGCAGCAGGCTGCGTTTTGCGTCCACCAACGGAAAGTGGTTTTTCGGCGAGCTGATGGTCAGCGAAGCCCCGACATGGATCTTTTCATGCATGCCCTGTGAGCCGCCGCGCGACGCAGGATCGCGCAGTACGCCGATCAGGTAGCGGTGGGTTTCGTGCGGCGGATTGCATAGCGAGTATTGGCGCACCAGGTCCGGCCCCACATGCACATCGATATGCGAGCCGGCGCTGAAAGCCGGCAGCGGCGTGCCATCCGCGCTCACCAGCTCATAGCTGCAGATATCCTCCGCCTCGCTGGTACGGCGCTCGACGCGGACGTTCAGCAGGCCGGCGCTCATGCCGCCTGCTCCGGCTTCTGCTGCGCGTTCTCCTTCTCCATCCACTGATCCAGCAGACGGCGCGACTGCACGCCGCCGGCGTCGATATTCAGCATCAGCAGCTTGCGGTCGGGATGGCGCAGGATGTTCTGCTGCTGCAGCTCCAGCATCTCCTGGTCTTCGGCGAAGATCTTGCCCTGCCCTTCGCGTATCGTCGCCGTCAATTCCTTGTCCTCGGGCTTGAAGTTGCGCGCCATGCCCCAGAAGTACCAGTGCGACGTCTCCGTCTCCGGCGTGATGAAGTCGACCACGATGCTCGACGCCTTGAACTTCGGATCGGCGTCGTAGCCGCCATTGCCCGCGTGTGCGACGCCCACCTCGATCATCACATGGCTCGGTGGCGTGAAGCGGCAGACCTGCCAGCGGTCGACCGGCACGTCGTCGGCCAGGCCGTTGCCGCGCAGCGCCGCGCGCCAGAACGGCGGCGCCATGATGTTCTCCATGTAGCGGCTGGTGATGACTTCCTCGCCCTCGACGCGGGTGGTGACCGGCGCCTCGTCGATCTCCTTCTGGCCGATGCTCGACGCGTGGACGTAGGTCTCGTGCGTCAGGTCCATCAGGTTATCGATCATCAGACGGTATTCACATTGGATGTGATACAGGCCGCCGCCGTAAGCCCATTCCGGATTGTCCGCCCATTCCAGATGATGGATCAGCGCCGGATCGGCCAGCTCCTTGTCGCCGGTCCAGACCCAGATGAAGCCATAGCGCTCCTCCACCGGATAGCTGCGGATGCAGGGGAAGCCGCGCACGCGCTGGCCCGGCATGCTGATCACCTTACCGTCGCAGCCCATCTCCAGGCCGTGGTAGCCGCAGACCAGCTGCCCCTCGCGCACGAAGCCCAGCGACAGCGGCGCGCCGCGATGCGGACAAAAATCCTCCACCGCCGCCACTTTGCCCTCGGCGCCACGATAAAAAACGATTTTCTCGCCGCAGATCTGGCGGCCCAGCGGTTTGACGTCGATCTCGTCGGGTGTGCAAGCCACATACCATGTGTTTTTTGGATACATCTTGTCTCCTTATTGGTTTTCAGCTTAACATTCAGTGCACTGAATATCGTAAAGTATAGACCGGAAACCGCGGAAGTAAACACCCAGGCCCAATTCTTTTCATATTGCGCCGCACAAGCAGAGAATACGCCATGCCAGAAACCGAAAGCACCTTGACCAATTTGTACGAACATCCGGGACACTTGCTGCGCCGCGCGCAGCAGATATCGGTCTCGATTTTTTACGACGAGATGGGCGGCGAATTGACGCCGGTGCAGTACGCGATGCTGCGCAACCTGGCCGGTAATCCCGGCATCGACCAGGTCTCGCTGTCGGCCGGCAGCGGCATCGACACCTCCACCGGCGCCACCGTGTGCGCGCGGCTGGAGGAGAAGGGTCTGCTGGAGCGCAAAGTCATTCCGACCAATCGTCGCCAGCGCGCTCTGACCATCACCCGCGCCGGCCAGCAGCTGCTGGACGATATGATCCCTGGCGCGCAACGTCTGCGCCGCCGTCTTTTGGCGCCGCTGAGCAGCGAAGAGCAGCTCAAGTTCATGGAGTTGTTGACCAAGCTGGTACAGGAAAACAATGAGCAAAGCCGGGCGCCTTTGACCGCCCCCGCCCCCGCCCCCGCCCCCGCCAGCGCATCGGCACCGACCGTCGCCGTCTACAAAACATAGCGAATAAAAAAGGCGCGCCGCGATGGCGCGCCTGCAAAGCGAGACTCAGGCCACCGACACCAGTCTATCGAGCTTGTCACCGTCTGCCAGCAAACTGGCGCTGTCCGAGTCGTGAATGATGCGGCCGCGATCGAGCACGATGGCGCGCTTGGTCAGCGACAGCGCCAGGCGCGCATGCTGCTCGACTACGATCACCGACATGCCCTCCTCCTCGACCAGCTTGCGGATCACGCGCACCAACTCCTGCACGATGATTGGCGCCAGGCCTTCCATCGGCTCGTCGAGCAGCAGGATGCGCGGATTGGTCATCAACGCGCGCGCGATCGCCACCATCTGCTGCTCGCCGCCGGACAACTGGTTGCCCATGTTGCTGCGGCGCTCGAACAGGCGCGGAAAGATCTGATAGACCTTTTGCAGATTCCACGGACCGGGACGCGCGACCACGGTCAAGTGCTCCTCCACTGTCAGCGACGGGAACATATGGCGTTCCTGCGGCACCCAGCCAAGCCCCGAGCGCGAGCGCTTGTGCGTCGGCATTCGCGCGATGTCGTTGCCGTCCCAGCGGATACCGCCCCCGTGCAGCCGCGTCAATCCCATCAGCGTCACCAGCAGGCTGGTTTTACCCACGCCATTGCGGCCCAACAGCGCCAGGCTGTCGCCTTCATTCATCGTAAACGACACATCTTCCAGCACGATGGACTCGCCGTAGCCGGCGGTGACTTTATCGAGCGCCAGTAACTCACGCATGTTCGGCCTCCCCCAGATACACTTCCTTCACCCGCGGGTCCGCCGCGATTTCCTCCGGCGTGCCTTCGGTCAGCACCTTCCCGCCCACCATCACGGTGATGCGGTCGGCGAAGCGGAACACCAGCCCCATATCGTGTTCGATGAAGAGCACCGTCACATCGCGCGGCAGTTGTGACAGTACTTCGAACAGCTCCTTGCTCTCGGCCGAAGGAATGCCGGCCGCCGGCTCGTCCAGCAGCAGGATGCGCGGCTTGGTCGCCAGCGCCAGCGCGATCTCCACCAGCCGCTGCTTACCGTAAGCCATGCTGCGGGTGATGCTATTGGCCTGGTCGGTCAGTTTCAGCGTGGCCAGCAGCGCCATCGCCTCGTCGATGACGTCGGGATGGTTTTCCACCGTCTTGTACCAGACCGACTGCAAGCCGCGACGCTCGCTGATGGCCAGCGCCACCGATTCCAGCACCGTCATGCCGGCGAACAGGGTGTTGAGCTGGAAGGTGCGCGTCATGCCGCGATGTACCCGCTCATGCTGCGGCAGGTTGGTGATATCCTCGCCGCCCAGATAGACCTTGCCGCTACTGGGCATGAAGCCGCCGGTCAGCAGGTTGATGAAGGTGGTCTTGCCGGCGCCGTTAGGGCCGATCAGCGCGTGGCGCGCGCCGGGTTTGAAAGTCAGGGTCACGTCGCTGTTGGCGACGAATCCGCCCCAGCGCTTGCCCAGGCCTTCGGTGCGCAGTGTGGTGTCCTGGCTCATGCCTGCTCCTTACGGGATGGTTTGAAACGCTGGGCGATCCTCTCAAGGCCACCGAGGATGCCGCCGCGCGCGAACAGCACGATCAGCACCAGCAACAGGCCGATGTAAAACTGCCAGTAGGCCGGATTCAGGCCGGAGATGTAATCCTGCGCGATCATGAACACGGCGGCGCCGATCAGCGCACCGTAAAGTCGCCCGGTGCCTCCCAGCACCAGCATGATCAACAGCTCGGCCGAGCGCGGGAAGCCCAGCGCATCGAGTCCGACGAACTGCGTCGTCTGGGCCAGCAGCGCACCGGCCACGCCGGCTATGGCCGCGGCGGCCGTGAAGATCGCGATCAGGCGGCGATTGACGTTGACGCCCAGCGAAGGCATGCGGCGAACGCCTTCGCGGATGCCGATCAGGCTCAGACCGAACGGCGACTTGACCACGCGGCGCAGCACCACGAACAGGATGAACAGCACGGCAAAGCTGTACCAGAAGGCCACCGTTCCGTTCAAGTCGAATTCGAAAACGCCGAACAGCTTACCCACCATCATGCCGGACAGGCCATCGACGCCGCCGGTGATGAAGGATGCCTTGTTGGCCGCTTCGTGCAGCATCAGGCAGATGCCCATGGTGACCATCAACCGCGTCAAATCCTGGCCGCGCACGACCAGGAACGATGTAACGAAGCCGAACACGCCCGCCACCACCGCGCCGGCCAGCAGGCCGCTCAAAGGCTCGCCCCAGCCATGCACCGCCAGCAGGCCGGCGGTGTAGGCGCCAAGGCCGAAGAATGCGGCATGTCCCAGTGAGACGATGCCGGCGTAGCCGAGGATCAGATCCAGCGACAGCGCGAACAAGCCGATGATCATGATCTGGCTGATCAACACCAGATAACCGGGAAAGAAAAAGTACGCGGCCACCGGCATCAGCCAGAAGACGATTTCGAGCGGCTTCCAGCGGTCGTTCGGCAGGTTCAGTTGGCGTTTCTGTAGTGGCGTCATGACGGTCTTTGCGACTGGAACAGGTTGAACTGCGGTTTCGGTAAAGGCGTTCATGCTTTCCTCCTTACCAGGCCAGCCGGGAAGACGATCAGCAGCACCACCATCAGCGCGTAGATAACGAAGGCGCCGATGTCAGGTACGTAGTATTTGCCGGCGACGTCGAACACGCCCAGTATCAGCGCGGCCAGCAGCGGCCCCTTGATGGTGCCGGCGCCGCCCACCGCCACCACGAGCAGGAAGTAGACCATGTACTTGATCGGGAAGGTTGGGTCGAGGCCCAGCACGTCGATGCCAAGCCCGCCGCCCAAGCCGGCCAGGCCGGAACCCAGCGCGAAGGTCAGGCTGAACACCAGGCTGACGTTGATGCCGAGGCCCGCCGACGCGGTTTGGTTATCGACCGATGCGCGGATCTGCGCGCCGAAGCGGGTGCGCTCGATCAGCAGTCCGAGCGCGATGGTGATCAGCACCACGATACCGATCAGGAACAGCCGGTAGGCGCCGACATCGAGGCCGAACAACGATACCTGTCCGTGCAGCCAGGCCGGCAGCGTGACCGGCTGCTGCGTCGGTCCGAAGAAGAAGGTGGCGGCGGCCACGGACATGAAGGTCAGGCCGATGGAGAACAGCACCTGATCGAGGTGGCTGGCCTTGTACAGGCGGCGGTACAGCGTCCGCTCCAGCACCAGCCCCACCACGGCGGAGGCGATGAACGCCAGCGGCAGCGACGCCAGGAAAGGCACGCCGAGGCGTGACAGCAGCATCACGCTGACGTACCCGCCCAGCATCGCGAACGCGCCGTGGGCCAGGTTAATAAAGTTCATCATCCCCATCGTGACCGACAGGCCCACGCTGATGAGGAAAAGGAGGCTGCCATAGGCGATGCCGTCAAACAGCACGCCGGCCAGATTCGCTAGCATGGCTGCCTCCGTCGATACGCAAGGCGCTCGTTGGCGCCGTTTTTTTGCTTATTCATTTTGTCTCCCGCACTTGTAACTGCATTAAATCAAAGAGGCTTTACACCTTTTCGATGATCATCGCGATGCCCTGCCCCACGCCGATGCACATGGTGCACAGCGCATAGCGGCCACCGGTGCGGTGCAACTGATAGGTGGCGGTGGTGACCAAGCGCGCGCCACTCATGCCCAGCGGATGGCCCAACGCGATCGCGCCGCCGTTGGGGTTCACGCGGGGATCGTCGGCGCCCAAGCCAAGTTCGCGCAGCACGGCCAGGCCTTGCGCGGCAAACGCCTCGTTCAATTCGATCAGGTCCATCTGCTCCAACGTCAGGCCGGTCTGGCGCAGCAGCTTTTGCACCGCCGGCACCGGACCGATGCCCATCACGCGCGGGGCCACGCCGGCGGTGGCCATGCCGACGATGCGCGCCAACGGCTTCAGTCCGTGCTTTTGCATGGCGTCGCCGCTGGCGATCAACAGCGCGCAGGCGCCGTCATTGATGCCGGACGCGTTACCGGCGGTCACGCTGCCATCGGGGCGCACCACGCCTTTGAGTTTGGCCAGCGCCTCCATGGTCGTCGCGCGCGGATGCTCGTCCTGCGCAAACACGACCGGATCGCCTTTCTTCTGCGGGATCGACACCGGCACGATCTCGCGCTCGAAGACCCCTGCGGCGATCGCGGTGGCGGCGCGTTCCTGGCTCGCCAGCGCGAACGCATCCTGGTCGGCCCGGCTGACGCCGAAATCCTCGGCGACGTTTTCCGCCGTTTCCGGCATGGTGTCGGTACCGTAGGCTTCCTTCATCTTCTTGTTGACGAAGCGCCAGCCCATCGTCGTGTCCTGCAGCGAGGCGCTGCGCGAGAAGGCCGAATCGGCCTTGCCCATGACGAAAGGCGCGCGCGTCATCGATTCGACGCCGCCGGCGATCATCAGGCAAGCGTCGCCCGCCTGGATCGCGCGCGCAGCCGTGCCCACGGCATCCATGCCGGAGCCGCAAAGGCGATTCAGCGTGGTGCCTGGCACCTGCTCCGGCAGTCCGGCCAGCAGCGCCGACATGCGCGCCACGTTACGGTTATCCTCGCCCGCCTGGTTGGCGCAGCCGTAAATCACGTCATCCACCTG
Source organism: Duganella sp. AC237 (assembly GCF_979254035.1). NCBI lineage: Bacteria > Pseudomonadati > Pseudomonadota > Betaproteobacteria > Burkholderiales > Oxalobacteraceae > Duganella > Duganella sp. AC237. The sequence goes on from NZ_CEEDEW010000003.1 coordinate 4,544,264, forward strand.
GTCCCACTGCACGCCGGGATTGCGCTTCATCAGTTCGCGCAGCGGCACCGCGCCCAAATCGTCGGCACGCACATCCTTCAGGGCGCCGCCGTAGCGTCCGATCGGGGTGCGGACCGCGTCGCAGATATAAGCTTCGTTCATGTTTCGATCCTCGTATTAAATTCTGTTGTTGGCGGTTGGCGGTGGCAGCAGCTTGGCGCCGGTGGCCGCCTGCAGCTCTTCAAAGGTCAAGCCGGGCGCCATCTCGCGCACGGACAGTCCTTCCGGCCTGACGTCCAGCACCGCCATGTCGGTATAGATGCGATTGACGCAGGCGACGCCGGTCAGCGGATAGGTGCACCGGCCGACGATTTTACTCTCCCCGGTCTTGGTCAGATGATCCATCATCACGAACACCTGCTTGGCGCCGATGGCCAGGTCCATCGCGCCGCCGACAGCCGGTATCGCGTCGGGCGCGCCGGTGTGCCAATTGGCCAGGTCGCCCTTTTCGGACACCTGGAAAGCGCCCAGCACGCACACGTCCAGATGGCCGCCCCGCATCATCGCGAACGAATCGCCATGGTGGAAGTAGGCGCCGCCGACCAGCAGCGTGACCGGCTCCTTGCCGGCGTTGATCAGGTCCTCGTCCTCCTCGCCCGGCACGGGGGGCGGCCCCATGCCCAGCAGGCCGTTCTCGCTGTGCAGGAATATCTCGCGTTCGGACGGCAGGTAGCGGGTCACCTTGGTCGGCAGGCCGATGCCAAGGTTGACGTAGGCGCCTTCGGGGATGTCCTGCGCCACGCGGGCGGCGATCTGGTCGCGCGTGTATCGGTTAGTCATGCGGCCTCCTGGACGACGCGTTGAACGAAGATGCCCGGCGTGACGATCGCTTCCGGATCGATTTCGCCCAGCGCGACCACCTTGCGCACCTGCGCGATGGTGACCTTGGCGGCCATCGCCATGATGGGGCCGAAATTGCGGCCGGTTTTGCGGTAGACCAGATTGCCCCAACGGTCGCCGTGCAGTGCCTTGATCAGGGCGAAGTCGGCGTGGATCGGCGATTCGAGCACGTAGTGGCGGCCGTCGATCAGGCGCGTCTCCTTGCCCTCGGCCAGCAGCGTGCCATAGCCGGTCGGCGAGAAGAAACCGCCGATGCCGGCGCCGGCGGCACGGATGCGTTCCGCCAGGTTGCCCTGCGGGGTCAGTTCCAGTTCGATCTCGCCGGCGCGGTACAGCGCGTCGAAATGCTGGGAGTCGGCCTGGCGCGGGAACGAGCAGATGATCTTGCGTACACGTTTGGCCTTGAGCAGCGCGGCCAGCCCGGTTTCGCCGTTGCCGGCGTTGTTGTTGACGATGGTGAGCTCGCGCGCGCCCTGCGCGATCAGCGCGTCGATCAGCGCCGATGGCATGCCCGCGTTGCCGAAGCCGCCGATCATGACGGTCGCGCCGTCATGGATATCGGCCACCGCGCGCTCCAGTGATTCAAAAGTTTTATCGATCATATCTCTGCCTTGGTGATTCGCTGCCTTGGTGATTCGCTGCCTTGATGATTCGTCGTTTCTTGTGCGATAATCGAACTAATGATTGATTACCGCACAGCCAGTGTAGAACTTGCGCCTGCCTTGGTCAAGAAAAAACGCCAATTAAATCCACCGTCTGCATTAAAATCACGCCATGTCAAAAGCCACCACCACCGATACCAGCGCCGCCGGGCAGGATGACGAGCGCGAACCGACCATCGCCGAACAGATAGACGCGATGACCGATCCCAGTTTCATGACCTCACTCGCACGGGGTTTGGCCGTGGTGCAGGCCTTCAGCGATTCGCGCAAGCCGCAGACCATCGCCAACATCAGTCAGAAAACGGGCATCCCGCGCGCTGCGGTACGCCGCTGCCTGCACACGCTGCGCGAACTGGGTTATGTGGACGCGGAGCTGAATAATTTTTCGCTGCGTCCCAAGGTGCTCACGCTCGGCTACTCCTACCTGTCGTCGACGCCGTTGACGGTGTCGGCCCAGCCCTACCTGAACGACATCAGCCGCACGCTGAATGAATCGAGTTCGATGGCGGTTCTGGAGGACGGCGAAGTGCTGTATGTCGCGCGCGCGTCCACTTCGCGTGTGATGTCGGTGGCGCTCAACACGGGCAGCCGTTTGCCGGCCTATTGCACCTCGCTCGGCCGCGTGATGCTGGCGCACTTGCCGGGCGCTGAACTGGAGCAGTATCTGGCCAAGACCAAACTGCGCGCGATGACCGAGAACACGGTCGTCAACCAGAAGCGTTTGCGCGAGATCCTGGCCGACGTGCGCCGTGACGGCTATGCCATCAACGACGAGGAACTGGAGCTGGGTCTGCGCTCGATCGCGGTGCCGGTGCGCGGCGCCTCCGGCCAGGTGCTGGCGGCGCTGAACGTGGGCGCGCAAGCGGCCCGGGTCAGCGTCAAGCAGCTGGAGAAGGAGTTTTTGCCGGTGCTGCTGCGCGGCGCGCAGGAGTTGGCGATTCTGCTGCCGTAATTTGTCCGGGAGCCGGTGGTGACGCCGGCATGGCGGATTACGCTGCGCTAATCCGCCCTACGTGTCTCCGCGATATATCGCCGGCCGCATGCCACGTTGAATGCCGGCCAACGCATACCACGGTTCCACGTAGGGCGGATTAGGCGGAACGCCGTAATCCGCCACGAGCCGCCAATGCCGCCTTAGAAGTTGTGGCGCAAACCGCCCATCACACCATTCTGCGTCTTGCCCACGCCAACGGTGCCGCCGGCATCGAGCGCAATCGCCGACAAGCCGCTGTTCTTCATGCGGCCGATACCACCGTAAACAGCGGTCCGCTTCGAGAAGTAATAGGTCAAGCGCGCCACCAGCAAGGTCGCATCCGCACTGCTGTTCTTCACATCACGCTTGGCCACCTGCGCATCGAGCGTCGTCAGTGGCGTAACCGGATAGCTCGCCCCCAAGAAGTACAGCTCCGATTCCGTCAGCCCGGTCACCGCGCGCGTGGTGCGATCGACCAGGCCGGCGCCGATCTTGCCCTCGCCAACCTTGAAGTAGCCGTTGACGGTGATGCGCTTGTCGCTGTTGTCGCTGCTCGTCAAACCGGCGGCCGCGCCGGTGTTCCCGTACAGGATGTCGTAGGACGCATTCAAGCCGTAAGCCGGCAACTCATAGCCGAACAACGCGGTGACCTGGCGGCAGGCCTTCGAATTGCCCGGCACCTCGCCGGCGCAGCCGGTGGCTGCCGGACCGCCGGCCGCCGACGAATCGCGCCCGGTGCTGTAGGTGGCACCCACCACGAAGTTATTGAAGTTACCCAGGTAGCCGATGGCGTTGTCGCTGCGCGCGTTCGGCAGATACGGATCGATACTGCCGATCGCGAACAGGTTCGGTCCCATCACGTCGGCCTTCTGTCCGGCGATATAGGTCATGTTGATCTGGCGTCCCAGGGTCACGGTGCCGAAGGCGCCCTTCAATCCCACCGACGCCTGGCGGCCGAACAGGCGGTTGCCCTGCTGGCTGGTGCCGGTGTCGAGCGCCAGGCCCGATTCCAGCGTGAAGACCACCTGCAGTCCGCCGCCCAGATCCTCGACGCCGCGGAAGCCGATGCGCGACGGGAAGGACCCTGTCAACGAAGGCATCTTGGTCACGGAATCGCCGGCGGCATTGACGTTGGTGACGTGAACCAGGCCGGTGTCGAGCAAGCCGTACACGGTCACATTGGATTGCGCCATCGCTGCGGATGCGCCCATGCCTGCCAGAAGCGCCACGGCGCAACGGATACTGTTTTTCATTACTGTCTCCTGTTATTTTATTGGATGTGCGATTATCGAACAATAGGTTGTTAATCGCACATAAATTGGATACTATGGTTGTCGCGGGGCGTTGTCAAGAAACAGAACGGCAGCGATGCCTCGACAAAACGGCACTAAAATGGCCGCGACATGGCGCTTCGCATCGCCCCCACATAGACAAAAACAGAACCAGACAGGAGACCGGCATGACAATGAAAAAATTTGTAAATATTGCGACACTAACGGCCATCACCCTGGCCGCCATGCCGCTGGCGCGGGCGCAGGACACCATCAAGGTCGGCGTGATCGCCGCATTCTCGGGCCCCTTCGCCGACTACGGCAAACAGATGGAAGGCGGTATCAAGGCTTACATGGCGCAGAACGGCGCCACTGTGGCCGGCAAGAAGATCGAGATCATCGTCAAGGATACCACCGGCCCGTCGCCGGAAATCGCCAAGCGCCTGGCGCAGGAGCTGGTGGTACGCGACAAGGTCGATTTCCTTGCCGGCTTCGGCCTGACGCCTGAGGCGCTGGCGGTGGCGCCGATCGCGGAACAGGCCAGGAAGCCGATGATCATCATGAACGCGGCCACGTCGATCATCACCACCAAGTCCAATTACATCACCCGCTTCTCCATGACGCTGCCGCAGATCTCGGCGCCGATGGCGACATGGGCGGTGAAGAACAAGATCAAGAAGGTTGTCACCCTGGTGGCGGACTACGGTCCCGGCATCGATGCCGAAACAGCGTTCAAGAATGAACTGGTCAAGGGCGGCGGCACGGTGACCGAATCGATCCGCGTCCCGCTGCGCAACCCGGAGTTCGCGCCCTACATCCAGCGCATCAAGGACGCCAAGCCGGATGCGGTGTTCATCTTCGTGCCGGCCGGCGAGCAAAGCATCGCCTTCATGAAGGGCTATCGCGAGCGCGGCCTGGCCGAAGCGGGCATCAAGGTCATCGCCACCGGCGACCTGACCGACGACCACGTGCTGCCGGCGATGGGCGACGCCACCTTGGGCGTGATCACCACCTTCCATTATTCGGCCGCGCACAAGTCGCCGGAAAACGCGGCGTTCCTGAAAAGCTTTGCGGCCACCAATCCAAACGGCGGCCGCCCGAACTTCATGGCGGTGGCGGCGTATGACGGCATGGCCGCGATCTATGAAGTGGCCCGCAAGCTGAATGGCAAAATCGACGGCGACAAGGCCATGGAGGTCCTCAAGACCATCAAGCTCAATAGCCCTCGCGGCCCGATCTCGATCGACCCGCAAACGCGGGATATCGTGCAGACGGTCTATGTGCGCAAGGTCGAAAAGATCGGCAATGAGGTTTACAACGTGGAGTTCGACCAGTTCGCGAACCAGAAGGATCCGGGCAAATAATCCGTATCCGATACGTGTGGCGGAGTGGCCCGGCCAAATCCGCCACACGGGAATCCCAACTTTTTTGCGTCAGCTTGTCATCCGGATCGGATCACCATGCGTTATAGCAATGCAGGACAACGCAATCGGTGCCATTTGATTAACGTCCCACTATCAATAAATGAGACATCATGCAAGCATACCAAAACGCCAACGAAGCGGATTTCCGCTGCCAACATACGATCAACCCGAATCTGACGCAGGCCGTGCGCTATTGGGCGAGCGAGTTCGACGTGCCGCCATCCAAGCTGCTCGAAGTCGTCCGCGAAGTGGGCCGCAACCTGCTCGAAGTCCGCAAGCGCCTGTCGACGTAAGTTCGACAGTGGCTATTTACTGAAAAGCCAGCACGCGCAGCCAACGTACGCGCCAGCTAATCGTGAAGGCCACCGCCATCGCGCCGACAGCCGACAGCAGCACCCACAACACGGTCCCGAAACTTGGACCGTGGCCCCACAGGCAAAGCGCGTAAGAGCAGGCCAGCATGCACGCCGCCCACCAGCGCCACCGCCGCAGCACATGGGACGCTGGCGCGGTTTGATCGGCGTTGCCTGGAAGCGCACGCCAGTGTCCCTCCTGCGACAGCGCCAGCCACGCGAATGCCACATACGACATCGCCGCCGCGCCCAGCATGGTCAGCAATTCAAGCACGCTTGATACTCCTCAGTGCCATCAGCGCCAGCAAAGCGGTGGCTAACAATCCCAAATCCATGCCGGCGACGGCGAACTGGCTTTGCGCCAAAGCCTTCAGCACATGTGCGCCGGTCGTCACCCAGTTCGCCCCCACCGCCAGCACACAGAGCCCGGCGATGGCCCACAGCTGCTCGCGCCATGCGCACGCCCGCCGCCACCATGCGTGGCAAAACGCCAGTACCCAGACCAGATAGAACACGCGCATTTCCATCCCCGCGCGGTCCATGTCCGCGTAGCCCGCATCCGCCGGCAGCAAGCGATTGGCGACGAAGAAGGCCAATGTCGCCAGCAAAATACCGGTCACGCTGCCGATGGTCAGGCCCTCCACGACCGCCACCCCGGCCAGTCCGTGCTTCGCATGTTTCGTGCGGCGCCCCTCAAGCCAGAATAAAAAGCCGGTCGCTATCATCACACAACCGGAAATGCCACCGAAGAAGTACAGCCAGCGCAAGGTCCAGCGCTCGAAGCGGACGAAGTGCAAACCCGAGAAAAAGCGCTGCACCGTCATCACCGGGCCGGCCTCGAACCGCTCCAGCACTTCGCCGGTGGCGGCGTCGAAATAGATCTGGTCCAGGTTCATCGTCATGTCCTGGGCATATGAGCGGCGCAATTCGACATAGCTGTTGGCGTCGCCCGGATTCCACACACGCACAAAATACGGCTGGCCGCCCTGCCACTCGTGCTCCGCGCGTTCACGCATGGCATCCAGCGACGCCAGGGTCCCCGGCGCTTTGGCCGGTTTGCGGGTGTAGCGCCCGTAGGCCTCGGCCGTGAACGCGGCCTTGTCCTTCGCAGTACTGCCATACGCGCCGTAATACGATTGCGGAAAATAGATTGTCATGAAGATGATCAGGCCAGACAAGGCGATCGCAAAATGAAACGGCAAAGCCAGCACGCCGGTCAGATTGTGCAGGTCCAGGGCACTGCGCTGCAGGCGCTTGCGCGGACGGAAGGTGAAAAATTGGGCGATGATTTTCTTGTGGACGATCACGCCGGACACCAGCATCACCAGCATTGTCATCGCCGCCACGCCCACCAGCCACTTGCCCACTTCCATCCAGTTCAGATGCAAGTGATAGTGGAACGGCACGATGAAACCGCTCGCGCCGGCCGAGCCTTGCGGCGGCAGGAAAGCGTAGCTGGACGGGTCAAGCAGGCGGCCATGTTCCACGCCGTCGGCGCCGCGATAGGAGAACTCCATCACCGGCATGCGCGCAGTCGGCAGGTCGACGCGCCACTGCCGCGCGCCGGCCGGCACGCTGGGCACAACCGCCTGCGCGATGCTGTCCAGCGAAGGCGCCGCCGCCGCGTTACGGACCTCGAGGCGCGTGTCCGGCAGCATCCAGCGATCGATCTCGTTACTGAAAACGCTCAATGTCCCCATCCAGAAGATGGCGAACAACAGGGCGCCGATCGTCACGCCCGCCCATGTGTGCAATGCCGCCATCGATTTAGTGAAGGTATCGCCCATCCCGCACCCTTAGTCCAGCAAGCGCCATAACGCCCACACGGCGGCCGCGCCGACGGCAAAGGCGAGCCAGAGGCGGCCGACCTTGCGCACGCTGAAGCCCCACAGCAGCAGCCCCAGATACAGCACAAAGCCCAGCATCGCCGCCACCGCCACCGCCTCGGAGCGCGGCATGCCTGCGCGGGACAGCGCCACCGCGCCGACGGCCACGCTCAACGCCGTCAGCGCATAGCCGCCGCCGACCGCGCCCAGCACGCGCAGTGCTGTGACGGCGGCGCGCGGCAGGCGGCCATGGCGATGATCGGACATATCAGAACCGTAGCGCGTAGCCGAGGCTCACGGTGCGGCCGCGACCCGCGAAGTAGCGCTTAGGCTCCACCAGCGCGCTTTGCGAGTAGTACGTGATGTAGCTGCGGTCGAACAGGTTGGCCATCGAAAGGCGCAGTTCGCCGTTTTTTCCGAGCTTGTAGTTGGCACTCGCGTCGACCAGCGTGTACCCGCCGAAATCCTTGGCCGGATCGTCGAACGATTGGCTGAAAGCGTGCTGCGCCTGCACGAAGGTCGAGAACTTGCCGTTCCAGTCCGCGCTCCAGGTGGCGATCAGGCGATTCGGCGCCACGTTCAAGCCATCCAGTTTGGCGTCGAGCGTGCCGTTTTCGTCACTGTCGTAACGGCCCTTGGTATAGGCGTAGGACAGCTTGGCGCGTTGCGCCTTTGTGAAACGATGGCCCAGGCTCAGGTCCACGCCCTCGATGCGCGTCTTCTCGCGCGCCATCATGAAGGCGCCGTTGATCGGCACCACACGCGTACCGAAATCCGAATCGGAGCGGAACAGGCTCGCATCCAGATCCCAGGCGCCGCCATGATAGCGCCCTCCCACCTCCACGCTTTTGGTCAGGATCGGCTGCAGGTCGCGCATGTTGGCCACGCTTTGGCCGACCGTGTTGATGGAGCGGAGCACGCGGCCGATATCCGGCATGCCGAAGCCCTCCGAGTAGCTGGTGAACAGCGACACGTCCTTGACCGGATTCCACACCAGCCCCGCGTTCATCAGCGTCTCGTTGAAATCGATGGTGCCGCCCTGGACCAGCACGCGGCGGTACTGCGCCAGCGTGCGGTAGGTGTCGATCTCCAGATCGGCCTTCTCCTTGCGTACGCCGGCGTGCATCGTCAGCGTATCGAGCAGCTTGTATTCCCCCTGCAGGAACAAGGACAGGTTGCGGTATTCTGATTGCGGCACGTAGGTGCGGTTGGTCAGATACAGATCCTGCTTGCCCTTGTCGAACAGCGTGTCGAAACCGACGGTGAGCTTCAGGCGGCCGTTGAGCAGATCGTCGCGGCTCAACCCCACTTTGCTGCCGTACTTGGAGGCGACCGAGCGCGATTGATCGTACAGCGTGCCGCTTGGCGCGATCAGCGGGTCCTGGAAGGTGGCCGAGATGTCCGCACCGAACAGGCCCTCGAACTCCTGGTTGAACACCATCGCCGACAGCTCCATCCCCGCCAGATTGGCGTGGCGGTAGCTCAGGCTCGAAGTCCACACATCGTTCCACGGCGCGATGCCGGGCGGGGTGCCCTCGATCGAAGTGGTGGGAATGCCGCGCGCGCGGTCCCCCGCCACGGCCAGGTAGCCGGCCTTGGATTTGATCTTGTAGCGGTTGACGGAAGCCTGCAGGCGCTGGTCGTCGTCGATCCAGTAGCCCAGCTTCGCCAACACATCGTAGGTGCGCGAGTCCATCAAATCGCCCTGCGTGTTGTCGGTGCCGATCGAACGGCCCTTGCCGTCCAGGTACAGGCCCTGATCCTCATAGGACAGCGCGAACAGGTATTCGAACTTGTCGTTGCGGCCATCCAGGCGATAAGCGGTCTTGTAGCTGGCCGTCTCCGAACCGACATCGCTGGTCGGCAGCGTGGACTGCACGTCGATCGACTGGTCGAACGCGCCCTTCTCCGGGCGCTTGGTGATGATGTTAATGGTGCCGCCGGTCGCGCCAAGGCCATTGATCGCATTCGCGCCCTGCACCACTTCGATCCGCTCGACCATCGAAAAGTCGATCGTGTGGGCCTCGCGGCCTGTGGGACGCATCGGATTCGATTGCGGCACGCCGTCTAACAGCAGCAGCGGCGTGCGGCCGCGCAGCGTCTCGCCGGAGCCGTTCATCTTGCCGCGGCTGGGCGTATAGGACGGCAGCACGCTGCTCAACACGTCGGACGAATTACCGGAAATCGCCATCTGGCGCTCGATCTCTTCCTGCCTGATGATGACCACCGTTTGCGGCGCCTGGTTGGCGGCGATATTGGAGCGCGACGCCGACACCAGCACCGCCGGCACGGCGGCATCGTCGGCCGCCTGCGCCGCCACTTGGGCCGAGACCTGTGGCGCCGACAAGGCCGCGACGATGGCGATGATCGCGCCAGGCAGGCGCGCGCGGGGATACAACGTGGGATTCAGGGATTTCACAGCGCTTGGCTCTCCGGTACATGGCACCGCCCGTACCGACCAACATGGTCTAAGAAGACATCCGAGGAAATCGCCGGCGATCGGTGGGCAGATGGTGTGCTGGCTGGCGCCTTGACGCGCGTGGCTTGCAAATAAGAATGATTACCATTATCAGGAAATCTTTCTGTTTGGTCAAGCGCGCGATTTACCGACATAAGTGCGGTAATGCACTGTAGAAGCGGCGCATCGCTGCCACCATTGTGACACCCGATACCATTTATTTAACATCATGCAACCACAACAAACCTCCGTCCCTGCGGATTTCCGCTTCCAGACCACCATCAATCCCAAGCTCACGCAGGCTGTGCGCTACTGGGCGGACGAATTCGATGTCCCGCCGGCCAAGCTGCTGGAAGTCGTGCGTGAAGTGGGGCGTAACGTCTACGAGGTGCGCAGGCGACTCTCCGCCTGAGCATCGGCATCAGCGTCAGCGTCACTGGATGGTTACTGCGCCGGAGATGGCACCCCTTGCGGCGCCTTGCCACCGTGCGGCACCAGCCAGCCGCTGTCGGCCAACCAATCGGCCAGGCGATCCGGCCAGTGCACGTCGGACAGCCGCTCCGAACGCTGCCCCATGTTGAACGCGTGGTCGGTATCCGCATACATATGCAGTTCCGCCGACACGCCGGCCGCCACCAGCTGCTGATACAGCGCCACCGCCGGCGGGCCGCAGCACTTGTCCGCCGATCCCGCGACGATGAAGGCCGGCGGCGCGTTTTGCACCGCCTTCGCCGGCACGCCCAGTGGTCCCGGATACACGAGCACCTGGAAGTCGGGCCGCCCGCTTTGCTGGTCGACCGCGTCCTTTTTCGCGCCGGACGACTGTGACGGCGCCGGATTGTCGGCCACCAGCGACACCAGCTCGCCGCCGGCCGAGAATCCCATCACGCCAAGCCGGTTCGGATCGACGCCGAATTCCGCCGCGTGCGCCCTCACCCAGCGCACCGCGCGCCGCAGATCGGCGGCGCCGTCGTTCTCGATGCTATAGTTCGAGCCCTGGTCGCGCGCCAGCCGGTACTTCAGAACGAAGGCGGTCACGCCCACGCGGTTCAGCGACTTCGCCGCCACCATGCCCTCGTTCATCCATACCAGCATGCGATGCCCGCCGCCTGGCGCGATGATGACAGCCGCGCCGTTGGCGTGACGCGGGTCGGCCTTGACCACCGTCAGCGATGGATCGTGGATGTTGCTGACGTAGGTGTTCTGCACCGTCTCCGGCTCGCCGTGGCGCTTTTCCGATCCCGGCGCGCCGTCCGGCCACAGGATGTGGGTCGACTGCGCGGCCGGCTGCTGGGCGGCCGCCTGCGCGCAGGCCAGTAAAAGCGCGGGCACCAAGGCCCATAACGATTTCTTAGAGAGCATTCAAGCCTCCGGTCGCGTACAGCGCGCGGTGGGTCAGTATGAACAGCGTGCGTCCGCCCTCGCCGCCGAAGATCAGTTGCAGCGGGCGTTCCGGCACATCGATGCGGCCGATCTCCTTGCCATCGGGCGCATAGACGAAGATCTGGCCGTTGGCCACATACACATTGCCCGCCGCATCCACGGCCGCGCTCTCGCCGCCGCGATTGGCCGCCAGTTTGAGATCGGTGATGCCGCCGCCGGTGCCGATCACGCCACTGAAGGTGCGGTTCTCCGAGCCGTTGGTGAACACCACGCGGCCGTTACGCCCGGCCGACACCAGTCCATGGGTATCGAGCGAGTCCGAGAAGCGCCAGCCCAGATGATTCGGCTGCCCCTGCTGGAACATGCGGTAGGCCGGCAGCACCAGCGTGCCGTCCGGCGACACATACTCGCGCTTTTTCGGCAGCGCGACGTCGCGCGCGAACATCTCGGCCAGCGTGGTGAACTCATAGGTCTCGGGATTGAGCTGGTCGCGGAACTCGCCGTTCTGCCAGAAGTTGACCGGCACCACGGTCTTGGCCCACGGACGGGCCTTCACCGGGGTCGGCTTGATCACCGTTACCTCGCCAGCCGGGCGATCCGGATGGAAGGAATACACGGTGCCCTCGAAGCCGTGCGACGACAGCACCATCAGCGCGCCGCTGTTGTCGATGGCCAGATTGATCGGGTCGAGCGGCGCGTCGCGCACCACCACCAGCCCCTTGTCCTTCGACCAGCTGTAGATGCGCTGGAAGCGGCGGTCCACGAAATACAGCTTGCCCTTGGCGTCGACCACGCCGCCGGCGATCGAATAGAAGCCCTCCTCGAGCTTTTCCACTTTAATCGGATTGGCCGGCGGCGTCACCGGATTGGCGACGATATCCAGCATCGCGAACTCGCGTTCGCGCACCTCCAGCTTGTGCGTCGCATCCAGCAGCGCGTTCTCGAACGGGAATTTGCTGGCGCGCAGATAGGTGTCGCAACCGTTGTCGTCGCAGGTCGCATAGCCGCTCTCGCCGTTGACGTGCACATTGCGGAAGCGGATATCGCTGGAATTGGTCATCTTCACGGCGGCCGGCGCCGGCTTGATCGAGCGCGTGACGCGATAGGCGTGATAGTTTGCGAACAGGATATTGCGCGAATTGCGGACTTCCAGCGATACCGCGTCCATGCCGTCGCGGACCTCCTGCTCCGTTTGCGGCGCCAGGAACTCCCAATTTTCCACGTTATCGAGCACGATCTCGGCGCGCGCATGGTGCTCGGCGGAGAGCTCGTAGACGCGGCCCGGCGTCTTGGTGTCCGAGACATAGAACCCAGCCTGCGCGAAGGTGCTCGGCGACCATACCGCGACAAAGGTACCGCCGCCGCCGTCGGTCACCCAGATGCTGGGATACTGCCGGTCCCAGTGCGCGGTCGGATCGAAGTCGGCGCGCTTTTGATACGGGTCGCGGCGCACGCCGTCGTAAAGCCGCGTGCCGTGACCGCCCTGGATGCGGATGTCGTCAACCAGCGAGTGCTCGCCGGCCTTCCACAGCAGGCCGACCGCGCGCGGATTGACTTCGCCGGTCGCCAGGCCAAAGCCGGAGACGATGGCGTCGCCGCCCTTGGCGCTTTCCAGCAGCGCCTTGGGTCCGTCAACACCGGCGTACCGCGGCGAGCCATTCGGCAGCACCAGCTGCGTCAGGCCCGGATGCAGCGCGACGATCACGGTGTCGGGCTTCATGCGAATGGTATCGTTGACGATGTAGAAGCCCAGCGGCAGGTACACCACGCGGTTGTTGTCGATGGCTTTCTGGATCGCCGCCGTATCGTCGGTCTGGCCGTCGCCTTTCGCGCCCAGGGCGCGGGCATTGGCCCACTGCGTGGTTGGCGGCAGCGCGCGCAGCACACGCTGGGGCGCGGCCGGCATGGCGCTCAATGGCGCAATTTTGGAATTGGTGCCGAACTTACCGGTGCTGCCGACGCCTGGCAGCATCAAGCCGTAATTGAATTCACCGACGCGGTAGATCGCTCCCGGCGCGGCGATCTTCTTGCCGCTGTCGCGGAACTGCGCGAATACCGGCGTATTACGCGCGACCGCGTTGTCGAAACCGACCTGGGTGTAGACGTTGTCCTCGTTCGAGATGATGATTGCCGCCTTCGACACGTTCTCGAAGCGCACATCCTTACCCCACAACCAATCGCCGTAACCCCGGTCGATCTCGATGCCCACCTTGGTATTGCGGACGGAGACGTTGATCATCGTCAGGCCGGCTTCGTGCTCGCGGATGGCGGCGTCGCGCTGGCCCTCGAAGGTCGAATCCATCAGCGTGAACTGCCAGGCCGGCGACGTCTTCTCCGACAGGATGCCGTAGCGTCCACCGTAGAACTTCAGGTTGAAGCCCTCGTTGCCGACCTGGTAGATGCCGGCCAGCCCGGAGCCGATATGGAAGTCGATGTGGCTCAGGTTAGAGTGCTGCGCGGTGCGCAGTCGCACGGCCGCCGCCGCCGGATTGCCGTCGCCGATTTCAAAATCGACATTGCTCATCGCCGAATAGAAGGTCGACGAATTCGCGTCGCGCACCTTCTCGCTGAACGGCACCGCGCTCGCTACCGGAACCGGCACCTTGCCGACCGTGTACTGGTCGCCGCCGGTGAACACCACCATGTTGGCGACGCCTTTCTGGAAGCCGGGCGTGCGCTCGCCCAGCACCAGCACCGGCCGCGTCGCGCCGACGCCATACAGGCGCACCGCCAGCGGAATCAGGATGGTGCGCGTGATGCGGTAGCGTCCCGACGGCAGGAACACCACGCCGCCCTCGCCTTTGTTCGCCGCGCTGTCGATGGCTTTCTGGATCGCCGCGGTGTCGTCGGTGCGGCCGTCGCCGGTTGCCTGGACTTTGATGGCCAGCGCGTCGTCCGGCATGGTCTGATAAACGGAAACCGAGGCCGGCGCGGCCGGTGCGGCCTGCGCGCCTTCCAACGGGACGGCCAGCATCGCCACGGCCGCCATCAGCAACCGCGTTAAAGATAATTTCATTTGCTTAGTCCTTAGATAAAGATCGATAGGAGCAACACGAAAATCAGCCCGAAGACGCCAACCAGCGTCTCCATCAAAGTCCACGAGCGGAAGGTGTCCTTCAGCGACAGGCCAAAGTACTCCTTGAACATCCAGAATCCGGAATCGTTCACGTGGCTGCACATCAAACTGCCGGCGCCGATCGCCAGCACCATCAGGCTCGGATCGATACCCGAGCTTTCCACCAGCGGCGCGACGATGCCGGCCGCCGTCAGTCCAGCCACGGTGGCCGAACCAAGGCAGATACGTATCAGGGTCGCCACCAGCCAGCCAAGCACCAGCGGCGGCACCGGCAGGCCGCCCAGCTGCCGGCCCAACTCCCCGCTGACGCCCGAATCGACCAGCACCTGTTTCAGCGCGCCCGCCCCCGCGATCACCAGCAGGATGGGCGCGATGTCGCGCAAGGCGTCCTGCGCGCCGGACATCAGCGCCGGCAGGCTTTTACCGCGCGCCAGTCCCAGAGTGACCAGGGCCACGGCCAGCGCGATCAACATCACGATCATCGGATTGGCCATGAAGTTGATGACCGATTTCAGCGCCGCATCCTCGGTGGGCACCATGGTCAGCGCGGTGGCGCCGGCCAGCAGCCAGACCGGCAGCAGCGCGGTGGCGAAGCTGTTGAAAACGCCCGGCAGCTGCGCCTCCTCCAGCAGACCGGCGCGGAACATCGGCGCCGGCTCGCTGTGGATGCGCTTCAACGTCATCGCGAAGATCGGCCCGGCGATGATCAGCGTCGGTATGGCGACGATCATCCCGTAGAACAGCGTGCGGCCCATATCGGCATGGAACTGCGCCACCAGCGCGGTGGGCGACGGATGCGGCGGCAGGAAACCGTGCGCGATCGACAGTCCGGCCAGCAGCGGTATCGCCAGCGCCACCGCCGGCCGCCCGCTCTGGTACACCAGCGAGAACACCAGCGGCACCAGCAGCACGAAGCCGACGTTGTAATACAGGGGTATTCCAGCCACGAAGCCGGTCAGGGTCAGCGCCACGGGCATGCGCGCCGAACCGAATACGCCGATCAGATAACTGGCGATGCGCTGGGCGGCGCCGCTGTCGGCGATTAATTTGCCGAACACCGCGCCCAGGCAGACAATGACGATCAGCGATCCAAGCAGGTCGCCGATGCCCTTGTCGATCGATTTGGGAATGCTCTCCAGCGGCATGCCGAGCAGCAGCGCCGCCACCAGCGCGGCCACCACGAACGCCAGCAGCGGCTGCACTTTGCCCCAGGCGATCAAAAGGGTCAGCAGGCCGACGGACAAGCCGACGGCCAGCATGCCCCAGACGGCTGGCGTGACGCCGAACAGCGCCGCCAACGGACTGGTAATGTTCATAACCGCGCCTTGGCGTGAAGG
The DNA here is from genome assembly GCF_979254035.1 of Duganella sp. AC237. Lineage (NCBI taxonomy): Bacteria > Pseudomonadati > Pseudomonadota > Betaproteobacteria > Burkholderiales > Oxalobacteraceae > Duganella > Duganella sp. AC237. The sequence continues at coordinate 4,559,906 of NZ_CEEDEW010000003.1, forward strand.
TTAGAAGTTGTAGCGGACGCCGACGCGGTACACGCGGCCGAGGACATCGTACAGCTGCGGGTTGATGCCGTAGCTCAGGTTGGACTGCGGCGCGGCGGCCGGAGAAACGTCGCCGATGTTATCGACCTTGAAGTAGGCGGTGGTTTTCTCATCGAACTTGTAGCTGCCACCCAGATCGACGTAGAACGCGCCCTTCATCTTGTTGTCGAAGATGGTCGGATGGATCGTCGTGGAGACAGGGCAGTTGGTCTGGCACTCGATGAACTCGTTGCTGTAGACGCCTTTGCTGATCCAGCGCTCGGTCAGGGTCAGGCTGTACTTGTCGGTATCCCACGACTGCGAGGCCAGGCCCTTCCACTTCGGCGTCGCGCCCTGGTTGGCACCGGCGCCCTCGGACGGAATGGTGCCGACAACGCCAGGGTCGGTCAGGAAGCTGATGTTGCGGGTGACCAGCGCGCGCAGCGTCACGCGACCCGGCAGGCCCTTGATGTTCATGCGGTAGGCGCCTTCCAGGTCGTAGCCCTTGGCGCGCAGGGACGCCAGGTTGAACGCCTGCACGGTCACGTAGTTGTTGATCGAGACCGGGCTGTTAAGCACCATCGCCTTACAGATTTCCTGGTTGCCGGCCACGCACAGATCGACTTCCTGCTGCGCGTTCAGCGACGAGATCACGCCTTTGACCTTGATATCGAAGTAGTCGATCGACGCGCTGAAGCCGGGCGCCCACGACGGCTGCGTCAGCACAATGCCGGCGGTGTTGTTGCGGGCGATCTCTGGACGCAGGTTGACGTTGCCGATGGCGCGCTGCTGCACGCTGATGGTGTTGCCCTGGTAGGCGACGACGTTGTTGGTCACCACCTGCGCGGCAAACAGCTCGCTCAAGTTGGGCGCACGCACGTCCTTGGATGTCACCGCGCGCAGGCGCAGGCCGTCGATGCCGGTCTTCCAGCTGGCGCCCAGCTTCCAGCTCTCCACGTGGCCGGAGGTGCTGTACTTGGTGTGGCGGTCGGCCATGTTGATATTGGCCTCGCCCCACGTGGCCGATTTGAGCACCGGCACGTTCAACTCCACGTACGCTTCCTTGACGTTGTAAGTGCCTCTGGCGTTGTGGTAGTTACCGGCGTACCAGTTGTTACCGACGGCGGTGTTAAGCAGCGGGTCGGCCGGATAGTTCGCGTTGTTCTGGCTGTCCGGGAAGATGCCGTTGCCATACGGGTCGCCGGTGACCTTGTAGTGCTCGCGGCGGTACTCGGCGCCGGTGGCCACGGCGATCGGGCCCGCCCACGACTCGAACGCTTCGCCGCTGAAGTTGACGCTGGCGACATCCTGCGTCTGGCGGGTATGCTGGCGCGGACCGTTTTCCGGCGCGATGTACGACCACGCGCCGGCGTCGATCGGGTTGTTGCCGATGATGTTGAGCGGTTTGCAGCCCGATGCTGCGGCCAGCGGATTGCGGCACACGATGGTGCCGTCGGGGCCGCGCACGGCGTCGATGGCGGCGTTGTAGCGCGCGTTGAGCGTCATGTCGTTGACGATGATGTCGGTCTTGTTGGCGCCATGCTCGGCGTAGGCGTCATACGACCATTCCTTGCCCATCACCTGGAACTTTCCGGTGCCGCCGAAGACCACGCGTTCCATTTGGCGGGTCGGGTGGACGTTGATATTCTCCGGGAAGATCGCGTTGGCGGTACCGTACTGGAAGCTGGTGATGTTATTGGCCGCGCAGGCGGCGGCGATCGACGCAGGCAGATACGGATTGCTGCACTGGATTGTCAGGTTGGCGTTTTTGGCCGCGCCCGGATTCGGCGAGAAGGCCGCCTTCACCTTGCCGAAGTTGGCCGTCATATAGATCTCATGATCGGGATTGATGTCGAAGCCGACGCGCGTATACGCCACCTGGCGCGTCAGGTCCATCGCCAGGCTGGTGCCGGCGCCGACGCTGCCGCTCAAGTCGCCGCCGATGCAAAGCGGGTTGATACAGCCGGTCACCGCCCCCGTGCCGGTCGGCACACCGTTAGAGCCATAGTTGAATTTATACGGCTGGCCGTTGTCGCCGAAGGCCGTGCCTTGCAGCGGTCCGTTGGTGATCAGGCCATACTTGGCATACTGGTACTGCTGCGCGTGCAGCACCGAATAATACTGAGGCTTGCCGTCGGTGGTCTGCGCCAGCGTACGGACTTGGTAGGCCGGGTTTTTAAACCACGTGCGTCCGTTTGCGCCCACCTCGCCGAATCCGGGCGACTCGATACCCTTCTGACGGCCGTATTCTCCGCTGACCTGCACGTGCAGGCGGTCGTCCATGAACGATTTGCCCCAGGCTGCCTGCAAGTTGCCGTTCTGATCGTCGCCGTAGGTCGTCATCCCGCCCTGCACATTGGCCTTGAACCCTTGGAAGCGTTTGTCGGTGATGAAGTTGACCACGCCGCCGACCGCGTCCGAACCATACGAGGCCGAGGCGCCGCCTGTGACCACGTCGACGCGCTTGATCAGCAGTTGCGGGAACTGGCTCACGTCGGTCACGCCGGTGACATTGGCACCGACTACGCGCTGGCCGTCGAGCAGCGTCAGGGTACGGATCGGACCCAGGCCGCGCAGGCTCAACGAGCTCAAGCCCTGTATGCCGCTGCTGGTGCTGCCGGTGCTGGTGGTGCGGCCGGTGCTGCCTTGCAGCGCTGGCAGTTCGGCGATGCTGTTGAAGATATTGGGCTGTGCGCCCTTGGCCAAGTCGTCGGCGCTCAGGGTGGTGGTGGGCGTGGGTTGGGTGAAGCCGCGTGCGGCGATGCGCGAACCGGACACGGTGACAACATTCTGTACCGGCGCAGCCGCTTCCGGCGCGGCAGGAGCTTGGGCCGCCGCCGGAGCGTTGTCCTGCACCGTGGCGGCCTGCGCTTCGGCGCCGGCCGGCGGGGTTTGGGCCTGGACTTCAGCTTGAGCCCCGGCCTGGGCCTGGGCTGACAAGGCTATCCAGCTGCAAGCGCTGGCGACGGCCAGGCGCATGATGGTGTTACGTGTAGGTGTAGTCATTTTAGTCTCCGTTTTCTGGTCTGTAGTTGTTTGCGCGCGGTACTGCTGACGGTCCGCTGCGTTTTGCTGCCTTTTGCCGCGTTTTACTTCCCCCCGTATTCCGTTACCCCAATCCGTCGACCCTGGAGGCAGCCCTGCCCTCGCTGGCCAAGATCTGCGCGACCAGTTGCTCTGGCGGCGCCGTAATGGCCAAGGTGATTCCGGCCTCGTCGGCCTGAAGCGGTTCCAGGTCCCTGAACTGGCTGTCCAGCAGCGACGGCGGCATGTAGTGTCCAACGCGCGCTTGCATGCGGTCGGCGATCAGGTCGCGTGCCCCGCTCAGATGGGCGAAGCGCAGCACCGGGTCGCCCCCGCGCAGCAGGTCGCGATAGCGGCGCTTCAGCGACGAGCAGGACAGCACCAGTCCGACGCCGGCCCGGCGCGCCTCGGCCACCTTCGCCTGCAACGCCAGCAGCCAATCGGCACGGTCGTCGTCTGTCAGCGCGTGGCCGGCCGACATCTTGGCGACGTTGGCAGCCGGATGGAACTGGTCGCCCTCGACGAACTCGATGCCTTGCGCCGTCGCCAGCGCCTGGCCTATGGTGCTCTTGCCGCAGCCGCTCACGCCCATGACGACCCAGCGTATGGCACTGTCTTGCGGGCTGCGGGAACTCTCCATCCATCTCTCCAAGTCAAAGTTAGCGCTATCATTTCAGTTCCAAGTGAAGCGCCTGAATGGGGGCGCTATCGCTTGTCTGATATGGGAATTTATCCGGAGATGTCGGCCAACATGAAGTTAGCGTTATCATCGATAGGTGAACTCTAGCGCAACGTAGAGTTTTGTAAAGGATTATTAATATTGCATCGCAGCACGCGAGTCACTATCGAAGGGCATGCAGCCCCTGCGAAACAGCTACGCGGCAGTGCAACATGGTCGTGGCGCACCCGCAACAGATGCTTCAACAGTGCGGGCAGCCGATTCAGCGAATAAACTTGTACCGCGAAGCCTCTTCCGCCAGCAGACTGTCGTCCCTGCCGCGCAGTCGGCCCATGTTACGGCGATGCGCCGGCTCGGCGATAACCCGGTTGATGACCGGTTCCAGCACCCCGCGCTCGCTCAGGTAGGCGGCGGCGCTATCCGGCCCTTCCCGATCCGCGAGTTCGATGCCGGTTTTGACGATTTCCGACGACACCAGATCGGGACGAAAAGTGTGGCTACTGGACATGACAATCTCCTTCAATAAGAGGGCTATTGTGCGCTTGTTGCACCAGACGGGTGCGTGCGTTCGCTCACTTTGGGCAATTTAGCCACATCATTTTTTACTATGGCTGTGTCATCGTGGCGTCATACCGGCGAAGAACAAATCGGCGGCGCGCGTCACCATCTGCTGAATCTCCCTGAGCGCCAGTGGCGGCGGGTCCTGCTGGAAGATCCGGGCGGTCACCTCGGCCGTCACCAGCGCCGTGTACTGCAGCGCCGCCACGCGCGCGTCGGCGCGCCGGATCTCCCCGCGCTGCATGGCCGCCTCCAGCACCGACGCCAGCGCCGTGATCGACTCGCTCGGTCCGGCGTCGTAAAACAGCTGGCCCACGTCCGAGCGCCCCGCCTCGGCCACCACCATCCGATAGACGGCCACCGCTTTCTTATCGTTGGCCAGCACGTGCAACATGCGCTCGCCGAAGTGGATCAGCGCCATCTCCAGCGCGGCGCGGCCGACCACATTGGCCGCCAGCTCGCGCGTCGCGTCGAACAGCTGCGCCGTGGCGACGGTCCTGACGACGGCGCCGAACAGCTCCTCCTTCGACGGGAAGTAACCGTAGAGCGTCGCCTTCGAACCGCCCAGGCGCTTGGCCAGCTCGTTCATCGACGCGCGCTCGTAGCCCGACTCCTGGAACAGCTCCGCCGCCGCCTCGACGATCGCCTGACGGCGCGCCTCCGTCCGTACCTTCATTCCAACCCCATATCCGAACCTGAAGGGTCATTTTAGGGCATGCTTCACATATACAACAGACTGGATAGTCACCGGGACGCCCGGTCACCGGCCGGTGTGGCTTATTCCAGGTTCTCGTGATGGGCGGACGCGCCCTTCTTCCAGTACGCCGAAATGCGCGCCGCCTCGCGCGAAAAGCCCTTGTCGACAAACAGGATATCGCGCACCTGCCTGGCCATCTGCGCCTCGCCCGCGCACCAGATAAAGCCGTCGCCCTCGGGCAGTTGCATGGCGCGGAAGGCGGCGACGATATCGTCCGGCGTCGGCACATGCTGCACGCGCAGCCGCGCGGGGCTGGCAAATTCCAGCGCGGCGGCTTCCTCGCCGGCGACCAGCACCAGCACCTCGGCGGACGCCGGCAGCTCGTCCAGGCGGCGGCGGATCGCCGGCAAGGCGGTGGCGTCGCCGGCCAGGATCTGCCAGGTGTAATCGGCCGGGATGATCATCGATCCCTTCGGTCCGCCGATGACGGCCTGCTGGCCGACCTGCGCCTGGCGCGCCCAATCGGTCATATGACCCTCGGTGTGCAGCGCGAATTCGAGGGTCAGCTCGCGGGCGTCGCGGTCGTAGCTGCGCGGGGTGTAGTCGCGCATCACGCGCTCGCCGGCGGCGTCGTGCAGGATGAACTTGACGTGATCGTCATACGACAACGAGACGAAATCGTGCAGGCTCTCGCCTTTGAATGTTACGCTAACGAAATTCGGCGCCAGCTGCTTCACCGCGCTGACCGTCACTTCGCGCGCCTTGAGTTCGTGACGAACACGCTGTAGTCGTTTATCATTCATGCAAATCACCTTTTAGTTGACAATGTCCTCCAATCTACAGAAACAAGTTAACGTTGTCAACCAATTTGGCAGCGGTCCGGCCGAGGCCGTTTTTGACGCGATCCACACGCTCATGCATATGTACCGGTCGATGCAGCTGCGCAGCCTGCGCGACACCGGGCACGAGCTCACGCACATGGAATACAAGGTGCTGGGCTTTTTCGCCAAGCATCCGGGCGCCAGCCAAAGCGAGCTGGTCGCGCATTCGGGACGTGACAAGGCGCAGCTGGCGCGTCTGATGCGCGGGCTGCGCGACAAGAAGCTGCTAGACGCGCAAGTCGACGAGAGCGACCGGCGCAGCGCGCGGCTGCAGCTGACCGAAGAAGGTTTGACGGTCATACAAGGTTTGCAGGCGCTGGGGGCGGAGGTATCGAACCTTGCCGTGACCGGCATGAACGATAAGGAATGCGCGCAGTTGTTGGCGCTATTGCAGCGGGTTCGGAGCAATCTGGATCGAGCGGACCCGGAATCGATGCCGCCGCAACCCGGAGCGGCGGACCGCCGCGCGAAATAAATTCATGAACGACCGATCCGGTATTCTCGTCAGAGCGCGAAGCGCGAGTTGACGCGGCGATTCATCGCCGCGACCGCCTCATGGCTGGGCGCGGTGCCGAGTTCGGCGAACATCGCCGGCAACCGATCGCGCTTGCTGGCCGCCTCGTGCTTCACTGCCGCCGCCAGTTCCCTGCGCATCGTTTCCGCGTCATAGTCACAGCAGTATGCCGGCGTTGATGGTTGCTGCCTCCATGACTCCTCAAGCGATCCGGCATCAACAGGATCAAAACCACATTGGTCGACCAATTCCATCGCCGTTTGCTTACCCCGGGCGTCGTCACCCGCCACCGCAATCGCCAAGCGCCCGGGTGTTCCGGCAGGCTGGCCGAGCTCTTGTAGCGTGTATGCCAATGCGTTGTTGAATGCCTTCACCACCGGCCGGTCGATTTGACGGGCAACCCATACGCTCTCCGTCATGCCAGCGTCGATCTCTGCGATGCGCGGGTCGCGCATATCCGGATAGTAATTGCTGGTGTCAATGACGGTCACATCCAACGGCGCCGCGTCGAACAGTTGCGCCGGCAGGCCACTGATTGCGGCCAGCGGGATGGCGAGAATAATCACATCGACGCCGTCGGCCGCGGTCTGCACATCGGCTGCGGTCGCACCGATTTCGTCAGCAAATGGTTTAACCGCCGCGATGCCGCCGGAGTTGGCGACCCGGATATCATGTCCCGCCGCGCGCAGCTTCCGGGCGATCGTGCCCCCTATATTGCCCGTCCCTATCACTGCAATTTTCATCACATGCTCCAATAATTACACGTCGAGAAATCATTTTAGGGAGCTTATGCGATAATTGGAAGTACCGACAAAAAAGTAAGTAACACACCAAATCATGACGCAAATTGAACGTGAATGGGATTGCGGCGATCCACAAAAGCGCTTGGAATGGGCGAGCGCCACGACCGAAACCCTGCGTGTGTTGGAAGGAAAGTGGAAAATCATCATTCTCTGCCAACTTTTTGCCGCCAAGGCGCCATTGCGCTTTTCCGACCTCGAACGGCTGATCGACGGTGTCAATCAGAAGATGCTGATCCAGCAACTTAAGCAACTGGAACAGGATGGCATCGTGCTGCGCACGGTGTTCGCGCAAGTCCCTCCCCGGGTCGAGTACGAGCTCACCGAAATGGGCTACGGGCTGGGCCCATCCATGCAGGCGCTAATTGAATGGGCCGAAATGCGCCGATCCCGCCTGGCTCAGAACGGGAGCTCATCGGCCGAGGGGCAAGTCTGACATGTGTGCACGATCCCGGCCGTGAGAGGCTCGGCGCGGAGCAACGGGTATGGATTGATCGCTCCGCCGACGTCGTACACGCCGTAGTGCAAATGCGGCGGCGTGCCTTTCGCGTTGCCGGTGTTGCCCACATAACCGAGCACCCGCCCGGCATCGATGCGCATGCCCGCCTCCACGCCGGCATAGCGATCGAGGTGGGCGTAATAATGACGCTGGCCGCCCGGTCCCATCACCCAGACCACCAGGCCACCGAGACGGTTGGTGCCGACCCGCATCACGATGCCTTCCGTACTCGATAGCACGGGAGTACCGCGTTTGGCGAAAATATCGATGCCTTGGTGCTTGCGCCCTTCACTGCGCGCGCCACCCCAGGTGTCGCGCAGCGCACGCGCCCGCACGCCTTCGACCGGCACGGGAAGCGCAATGGGCTTGGGCATCGCCGCCAGGCGCATCGGATAAACCGCCCTTTCGACGACAGGCTCGAGCAAAGCCGTACCCAGGATCAGGACCACGGCAATCACAAGCGCGCGTAGAAAAATCCGCATGTCGGTTTCGTTATGTTCAGGGGAAACCGATCAGATGGGGGCGAACGGCCGCTTTGCCAGACCATGGCATCGCGGCCCACTTGACGGCCGCCTCCCGGTGCGGGCTACTTGAACGCGTACGCCAGCGCGGTGTAGAACTGGCGTCCGCGCGGATCGGTATAACTTGGGTCGTAACCGACCGAAAAACTGAACAACTGGTTCGAGCGCGGGGGATTCTTGTCGAGCAGGTTCTTGATTCCGGCCCTGAGCTTTAGCGCCGTCGAAATTTGGTACGCGCCGGTCAGGTCGAGCAAGGAATAAGAATCGACGCGATGGACCGACCCATCGGCCAACAGGTTTTGGTCACGATAGCCGCTCAGGAAGGTTTGCTGCAAAGTCACGCTGATTGGCCCGCGGTCGTAGTCCAGGCTCACCGTATGGCGCCAGCGCTGGATGACCTGGTCGTTGGTGTAGACGCCCAGCGCGCTGATATCGGGGCCGTCGGCCGCCTCGCGCGTCTTGTAGTCGAACACATAGGTGCCGTTGAGCGTGACACCCAATCTGCCCAGGTTGGTGGCCGGCGAGCGCCAGTTGAAGCCCAGGTCGATGCCCGATGTTTCCAGCGCGCCGATATTGCGCAGGCGCGAATCGATCGACAGAATCGGTCCCGGTATGCCTGGCAGGGCCGGGTCGGGCTCGCCGCGGATGATGTAGGCGGCATTGCGCACCGGGTCGCTAAAGTAAGACCCTTCCGGCGAGACAATCACATCGGTTTTTTTGATGCGCCAATAGTCCAGCGTTGCCGTGATGTCGCGATGCGGTTCGAGCACCAGGCCCAGCGAATACTGCTTCGACTCCTCCGGGCGCAGCTGCGACGAGCCGCCCCTGAGCTTATCCGGTTGCAGGCCGCAGTAATCGGGATTTTCGGTGTTGTCGATCGACCCGACCTTGATGCAACCGAGCGGGTCGTTGTAGATGCCGTTGGCCTGGCCCAGCCGCACCGGGCTGTACAGGTCGGCAAGCGATGGCGCGCGAAAGCCGGTGCCGTACGAGCCGCGCACCACCAACTGCTTGATCGGATTCCAACGCACGCCGACCTTCGGGTTGGTCGTCGAACCCACGTCGTTGTAGCGGTCGTGGCGCAGCGCCAACTGGGCCTCGAGGCTGGCCAGCAACGGCAGGTTGAACTCGACATAAGCGGCCTTGACGTTGCGTCCGCCGGAAAACGGCGTGGCCGTGCCTTCGCCGCGGATTTCCCCCGCCATCAGCAATGCGGACGGCGTAAACGCCATCTTTTCGCGCCGGTACTCAACGCCGAGCGCGACGGCGGCGTTGCCGCCAGCCATCTCGAACAGGTCGCGCGTGGCCTTCACATCGAACGAGTCGGTCGTGCCGCGCGAGTGGCGCGCCAGGTCGTTGACCTTGGCTGCGGCCAGCAGGGCCAGCCCCTCAGGGCCGGATGGTCCGAAGGGATTGATGATCCCGGACGCGAAAGCATTATCGAACATCGTCGTCTTGACGTAACCATCGACATACTGGTCGTCGACCTTGTTGACGCTGTGATTGAGCGCCATGTCGTAGTCCCAGCCCAGCGCGATCCCCTTGCCGCCGAGCACCATGCGCGTTGCCGTCGCATCGATGTCGTTGGTCCGCGGTCCGCCTTCGGTCAAGCGCATATTGACGTTGAGCGGTGTTTTATTGGTGGTCACCAGCGCGTGCGGATAGTACTGCCCGGCCAGGGGATAAATCTCGCCGGAGATGGTCAATGCGCTGATGCGGTAAGTGGTCGACGTTTTGTTGAGGAGCAATTCACCGTACAAGGTAGTGTCCTTGTCGAGCGCGAACTGCCCGCGCGTGAGCAGCGACACGCGCTTCGAATCCGGGAACAGTTCGGTGTCCTGCATGTAATCGTACATGCACGCAGCCGCGCCGACGAAGCTCTCCGGCGCATAAACAGTTGCCGGCGGATTGCAGGCCGGCGCACTCGGATTCATCCGGGGGCCGGTGGCGGTGGTGCCGTTGGCGCGCGTGCGGCGGAAGTTTGCGGGAAAGGTGTTCGAACTGCCCGAATCGAGATTGATATCGGGCTGGTATGCCGAACCGATCCAGCTGCGCTGCGACGAGCGCAGGCTGCCCGTGTCCTGGTAATCGAACACGCCCATTACGTTGTAGCGATCGGTCGCCAGATTACCGATGCCGCCCGACAAGGTTGCCATCGCCTTGCGCGCACCGCCATGCTGGGTGTCGGCGTAGTAGGCGCTGGCGTCGGCGCCTTCGTAATTGCGGCGCGTGATGAAGTTGATCACGCCGCCGATCGCATCCGTGCCATAAATGGCCGAGGCGCCGTCCTTGAGCACTTCGACCCGGTCGATCGCCGCCGACGGGATCGCGTTCAGGTCGACGCCGGCGTTGCCGCCCGGGGAGGCAAAGTTGGCCAGGCGCCGGCCATTGAGCAAGACCAGCGTTGACGACACGCCAATGCCGCGCAGGTTGGCGCCGTTGAAGCCGCGCTGTCCGGCAATGTCGCTGAAACTGGCGCCGTCGGTCAGCGCGGCAGCGTTGGCGGACACCTTCGACAGCAGTTCAGCCGCCGTGGTGGTCCCACTTTTCTCGATGTCAGCACGGGTGATCAACTGCACCGGCAGCGCGGTTTCGGCATTGATGCGCTTGATCGAGGAGCCGGTGATTTCAACCTTTGGCATCGGTGGCGCATCTTGCGCGGCGGCCGGAACGGCTAGCGTGGCCAGCAAACCGGCCGTGGCCGTGCGGCCGAAGGCCTCCAGTATTCTTATGGCGATACACTTTGGAACCGGCCGGTCCCCGCGCTCATATGGCATTCACTTCCCTCCCAGGTGATCGTTTTAAAACTTCCGTGTTCGCCGCAAGCGGCGTCAATCGGCGCGCGCCCTCAGTACCAGTCCGCAGGGAATAACGCGCCGGCGGTGACGTCCAACTGTTTATACAGTGGTACGCCTGTCCAGTCGGTGATATTGAAGACCGTATTCGAGTCCGCCAGCTTTTTTACTTCGACATTGGCGACTGTGAGGGGTGTTTTGGATTTGCATACACTTGGCGCGACAGAGGGACGGACAAAATACACAGCGCTTTCCGTTGTTGTCGAAACGTTGGTGACCCGTTTCGCAGTAACAGGATTCCCGTTGCCATTTCCCTGGACCAGCAATGCGGTCTCGACGCCGATGCCAATGCCGCGCGCGGTCGTATTGCCGCTGGACGATGCGGGCAGCACGCCGCCGATGCATCCGAAGGTGCCGCCCGGCGTTATCGTCGGCGCCACTATTCTTGAAATAAAGGTGATAAAGCGCCCCATCCGATCGCGGCTGTCGAAGTGAGAATCGAAAATCATATTTGCCAACGCCGGCGGTGCGATAAAGCCGCCTTGCAGGCTCAAGGGACTTGGGTCGAACGTGATGTCCTTGGAGTAAGGATCGAGCATCGACGCTTCCGACGTAGCGGATTTATAGAGCGCCGAATAATCGAACTGCCCCAGCACTGCCAACCCCGCGCTGGTGCCACCGACAGGGACATTTTTCTGCATCAATGTCTTCAAGGTCTGTTCGAGCGCCGTACCTTTCCAAAAACGGATGTACTGACTCTGATCCCCGCCGGCGATGAACACGACGTTGGCCTTCGACAGGATGGCATTGACGGCCGGACTATTCGCCGCTTTGACACTCGGAATCACCAGCGTCTCCACCGATGTCAGGCCCAGCGAGGCGCCGCCCACCCACAAGTCGGCGATTGTCTTAGAGGTCGACAACGTCTCATCGCTATAAAATATATAAGGGTTGTAAGCCTCCGTTCCGGTGGCCCGAATGACCACGAATCGCCCTCCGGTACCTGGTGTGATGCCGGCCCGTTGGATCAACCATCGAAAGGCGGGATCGACATCGGGACCTCCACCCATCAATACAAATGATGGCGTGGGAAGGACCGATGGCGCTGTCACCACGGCATTCACGTCACCGGTTGTGAAATAGGAATAGAGCGGAATCGGTTTCGCGGGTTCGAACGTCGCTCCAGCATGTACGGGACCGGCAAAGGAACCCGATGCCATCGCGAGTATTATCGCGCCTTGCTTTGAAAAAACCCGGATGAGCCACTGATGGAAAATGCGTGTCAACATTTTAGAACTCCGGTCGCGATCGTTGAGGAACTGGCCACTCTGCGGGAACAACTATTTGCTGGAAATTTGAAAATACCGGGATCTAACAGCGACGCCGCTTGACAACGGCCGAGACCAACAACAACCCACCCAGCATCATCCCAAAGACAGGTGGTTCGGGCACGGGAGAAACACCAACGGACAGCGTGCCGTAGTTCCACCTGCCCTCCGGTTCGTCAAACGCAAGGTCCTTGAATCCGTCATGAAACTCGACGCGCAAAATGCCATCGGCACCCACTGCAAAAATCTGTCCCAGGTCGCCCAGATTCTGGAAGCCCGCGTAATCTGCTGTCCCGTCAAAATCATCGCCGTCGCCGGGCGTGAAAGTGACGCCCGTGCCCAGTGAATCGCTGAAGGTGATTTTCATTTCGGACAAGTAGCTGCCGGCATAACTCGTCACGTTCACATCCCACTTGAGGCTGGTAATTGAAGCGCCGGACCCAACGTAAAAGTCCCACACCACATTACTCGCGGAACCTCTTTCGTCAAAATTCGGGATGCCGTCCGTATGTATCAGCAGTTGGTACGGAACAGGACTGATTCCCTCTGCTTTCGCCATGCCAAAACCCATTGCCGCAGTTACAATCACAAGCGCCATCAGGCGCCGTACATAATTTAACCTTGGCATGATTTTTCCCCGTAAATAATTACGATCGAACACAGAAGACTGGGTACACAACGCGTAGTAATTGTATAACTAACTTGTGCCGTCAAATCGTTCGATGTAAAAAAAACATGGGTGCGCGTCACACTTTATTGGCTCGGTACTTCCCATCCACCCGCCAGCGCCTTGTACACCGCCACCAGCGTGGTCGCCGCTCCCGCCTGCGATTGCGCCAGCCTGTCGCGCGCCGTCAGCAGCTCGCGCTCGGCGTCGAGCACCGTGAGGAAATCGGTGGAGCCGACCGCGAAGCGCTCGCGCGCGATCAGCGCCGCCTGCTCCGACGACTGCGCCGCCTCGTACAGCAGCGCCGCCTGCCGCTGGCTGCGCGTGTACGCCGCCAGCGCGCCCTCGGTCTCCTCCAGCGCCGTCAGCACCGCGCGCTCGTAGGCGATCATCGCCCCGTCGTTGCGCGCGTCGGCGGCGGCGATCTGCGCGCGGATACGCCCGAAGTCCAGCAAATTCCATGTCAGTTGCGCGCCCAGGTTATATACGTAGGCCGGTCCTTTCGCCAGTTCGCTCAGATGCTGGGCGTTCTGTCCCAACGTCCCGCCCAGCACAATTTGCGGGAACAGCGCGCTGCGCGCCACGCCCACCTGCGCCGCCGCCGCGCTGACCTGCGCCTCGGCCAACTGGATATCGGGACGGCGCCGCAGCAACGCCGCCGGCGAGCCGATCGCCGACAGTTCGACCGCCTGCAACCCCGGCAAAGGTTTCACAGGCTCCAGCTCCGCGTCCAGCGCCGTCGGCTGCTGGCCGCACAGCACCGCGATGCGGTAGCGCGTGCGTATCAGCGCCGATTCCAGCGCCGGGATATTGGCGGCCGTCGATTTCACCAGCGCCCGCGCGCGTTCGCTGTCGAGCGCCGTGCCACGGCCGACGTCAAGCCGCGCGTCCACCAGCTTGAGCGCCTCGTTCTGCGTCTCCAGCGAGGACACGGCAACGCGCAACTGCTCCTGCAAGCCGCGCAAGTCGAAGTAGTTGCGCGCCACCTCGGCCGCCACGCTCACTTGCGCCGCCCGCACGCCGGCCGCGCCGACCAGCACGTTGGCCTCGGCCGCGCGCCGGGCGTCGCCCAGGCGCCCGAACAGGTCGACCTCCCAGCTGACATCCAGACCGGCCGAGTAGTTGTTGGCGGTGCTGACGACGCCCGCGTCGTTCGGCCCGCGGATGCGCGCGGCGCCAGCGCTTACGCCAATGCTGGGCAGCAGATTGGCGTCGGCAAATCGGTTCAGCGCGCGCGCCTCGCGCAGGCTGGCGGCGGCCGAGCGCACGTCGGTGTTGGCCGACAACGCCCGCTCCACCAGGCTATCGAGCAGCGGATCGTTAAAGCCGCGCCAGAACTGGCTGACCGGTTCCTCGGCCTTGGCGCTGGCCGGCGCGTTGGTGAAGCCGGCGCCCAGCACCGGTTCGAAATGCCTGGCAGGCGGCGCGCTCGAACAAGCCGCCAGCGCCAGCGACACAGCGATGGCCAGGCCGGCCGGACGCAGGGATGCCATGCGGCGCGACGTGATCATAAGTCCTCCTTGCGTGGCTCGTGCGCCGATGGTGACTTGTGCGCGCCGGGCGCCCCGGCGGGACCGGCATCATCGACACCGGCATGGAACGGATGCGCGGCGGCGTCGATCTCTCGCCGTAGTTCTTCCGCGTGGGCGCGACGTTTCTCGGTACCCTTGCGCAGCAGCGCGTAGAACACCGGCGTCAGGAAAATGCCGAACAAGGTCACACCGACCATGCCGGAGAAAACCGCGATCCCCATCGCGCGGCGCATCTCGCTGCCCGCGCCGCTGCCGAGGATCAGCGGTATCACGCCGGCGCAGAAGGCGATCGACGTCATCAAAATCGGCCGCAGACGCAGATGGCAGGCTTCGATGACGGCATCCACCATCGGCTTGCCCTGCTCCTCCAGCTCCTTGGCGAATTCCACGATCAGAATCGCGTTCTTGCACGCCAGGCCGACCAGCACCACCAGCGCCACCTGCGTGAACAAATTCAAATCCCCCGCCTGGCCGAACGGCGGGAAGTGCGACAGCCACACGCCGAACAACGCCGACAGAATACACATCGGCACGATCATGATGATCGCCAGCGGCAGGCTCCAGCTTTCATACTGCGCGGTCAGCACCAGCACCACCAGCACCACCGACAGGAACAGCACCGCGCCCAGGGTCGGAATCTTGATGTCCAGCCCCGGCAAGGTCACGGAACGCGTCAGCCGGTCCTGGTAGGCCAGGTCGGTCCACTCGTACGACATACCGCGCGGCAGGGTCTTGACCAGCCGTTCGATCTCCGCCTCCGACTGCCCGCTCGAGAAGCCCGGGTTGGCGGCGCCGTTGATGTCGGCCGACGGGAAGCCGTTGTAGCGCGTCACGCGGGTCGGACCGAAGGTCGGATTGACCTGCATGACGGAGCCCAGCGGCACCATCTGCCCGGCCGAATTGCGCGTCTCCAGCCGCGCGATGCTGTCGGCGCGCGAGCGGAACGGCGCATCGGCCTGCACCACCACCTGGTAGGTCTTGCCGAAGCGGGTGAAGTCGTTCACGTACAAGGAGCCCAGATTGATCTGCAAGGTGTCGTAGATATCCTGCAGCGGCACGCCCATTTGCTTGGCTTTGGTGCGGTCGACGTCGGCGAACAGCTGCGGCACGTTGATGTCGTAGGTCGAATACGGCGTGCCGATGCTCGACTTTTGATTGCCGTAGATCTGGCCAAGCACGCCCCAAACGGCGCCGTACAGCGCCTGCTCCCCCTGACTGCCGCGATCCTGCACCTGCACCTTGAAGCCGCCCGCGTTACCGAGGCCGTCGACGGCCGGCGGCGGCACCACGAACATGCGCGCGCCCTGGATCTGCTGGATCGCGCCATTGACCTTGCCGAGGATCGCATCCTTGGACAGGTCGCCGGAGGTGCGCTTGTCGAACGGCGCCAGGCCGAAGAAGACGATGCCCTCGTTCGGCGAGGCCGAGAAGCCGGCGATCGACAAGCCCGGGAAGGCGATCGAATCGGTGATGCCCGGCACCTTGAGCGCGATGTCGCTCATGTCGCGGATCACCTTCTCGGTACGCGCCAGCGAGGAGCCGGCCGGCAGCTGCGCCACGCCAATCAGGTACTGCTTGTCCGGCGCCGGCACGAAGCCGCTCGGAATACGCGTGAACAGCAGCCCTGTGAGCAACAGCAGCACGCCGTACACCACCAGCGCCAGCGACTTGCGCCCCAGCAGACCGGTGACGCCCCGGCTATACGCTGCGCTGCGGCGCTGGAACATGCAGTTAAACCAGTGGAAGAAGCGGCCGAACACCTTGTCCATGCCGCGCGAGAGGCGGTCCTTGGGCGCGTCGTGGGGCCGCAGCAGCAGCGCCGCCAGCGCCGGCGACAAGGTCAGCGAATTGAAAGCCGAGATCACGGTCGAAATGGCGATGGTGGCGGCGAACTGCTTGTAGAACTGGCCGGACAGGCCGGGCACGAAGGTCAGCGGAATGAACACCGCGCACAACACCAGCGCGATGGCGATGATCGGCCCACTGACCTCGTTCATCGCCTTTACCGTGGCGTCGTGCGGCGTCAGGCCGTCGGCGATGTTGCGCTCGACGTTTTCCACCACCACGATGGCGTCATCGACGACGATACCGATCGCCAGCACCAGCCCGAACAAGGTCAGGGTGTTGATCGAATAACCGAGCAACAGCAGCACCGCGAAGGTGCCGACGATGGACACCGGCACCGCCAGCAGCGGAATCACCGAGGCGCGCCACGTCTGCAGGAAGATGATCACCACCAGCACCACCAGCAGCACCGCCTCGATCAAGGTGTGCACCACTTTTTCGATCGACGTCTGCACGAAGCGCGTCGGATCATAGACGATGCTGTAGTCGACGCCCTTGGGGAAGTTGGCCTTCAGGCGCGCCATCGTCGCCCGCACGTCGTCCGACAGTTGCAGCGCGTTCGATCCCGGCGCCTGGAAGATGGCGATCGCCGCCGCCTCCTTGTTATTCAACAGGCTGCGCAGCGAGAAGGTGCTGGCGCTCATCTCGACGCGGCCGATATCCTTGACGCGCACCACCGCGCCGTTGGCCGGATCGCTGCGCACGATGATGTTGGAGAAGTCCTCTTCCGTGATCAGGCGGCCCTGCGCGTTAACCTGCAACTGGAAATCCGTGTCGTCCGGCGCCGGCGGCGAGCCGACCACGCCGGCAGCCACCTGCGCGTTCTGCTCGCGGATCGCCGACACCACGTCGCCGGCGGTCATACCGCGCGCCGACAATTGCTGGGGATTGAGCCACACGCGCATCGCGTAGTCGCCGGCGCCGAATTGCAGCACCGATCCCATGCCCGGTATGCGCAGCAAATCGTCGCGCACATTCAGGTTGGCGTAGTTGCGCAGGTAAAGCGCGTCGTGGCTGTTGTCGGGGCTGACCATGTGCACCACCATGGTCAGGTTGGGCGACTGCTTCTCGGTCGTCACGCCGATGGTGCGGACGATCTCCGGCAGCCGTGGCAAGGCGCGGTTGATGCGGTTCTGCACCGCCGTCTCGGCCTGCTCCGGCACCGTGCCGATCTTGAACGTGACCGTCAGCGCCATGCTGCCGTCGGCTGTGGCGCGGCTTTCGAAGTACAACATGTTTTCCAGGCCGTTGATCTGCTCTTCCAGCGGCGCGGCCACGGTTTCCGAAATCACGCGCGGATTAGCGCCCGGGAACTGCGCGCGCACGACGATCTGCGGCGGCGCCACTTCCGGATACTCCGAAATCGGCAGCTGGAAAATGGCCAGCACGCCGACCAGGAAAATGAACAGCGAAAGAACGGTGGCGAAGCGCGGACGATCAATGAAAAACCGTGAGATATCCATGCGTGCGCCCCTCAGCTCTTGGCGGCGGCGGGGGCGGCCGGAGCACCGGGAGCACCGGGTGGCGCAGCCGGAATCGGCACGCCCTTGTCATCGACCTTGAGCTGCTGCGGCGTGACCGGCGCGCCGGGCATGGCGCGCAGCAGGCCGTCGACGATCACCAGTTCGCCGGGCTTGACGCCGGTGACGGCGCGCATGGCGCCAATCAGCGCGCCGATCTTGACCTCGCGCTGGTCGACGATGTTGTTTTTGCCGACGATCAGCACGACCTTGCGCGTCTGGTCGGTGCTGATGGCGCGGTCCAGCACCATCGTCGCCGTGTACTTGCCGCCGCCGACCAGCTGCAGGCGCGCGAACAGTCCGGGCGTGTACAGGCCGTCCTTGTTGTCGAACACCGCGCGCCCGCGCATCGAGGCGGTGGCCGGATTGAGGCGATTGTCGACGAAGTCCATCTTGCCCTCGTGCGGGAAGCCCTCCTCGTTGGCCAGGCCGAGGCGCACGCTGTTGGGCGTATCGCGCGACGAGCCGCGCGAGCCTTCGCGCGACGAGCGCATATATTTCAGGTAGATCGCCTCGCTGGCGTCGAAGTAGGCGTACACACGGTCGCTCGACACCACCGTCGTCAGCACCGGATCGCCGACGCTGACCAGGTTACCCTCGGTGATGTTGGCGCGCGAAGTGCGGCCCGTGACCGGCGCCGTGATGTTGGTGAACTCCAGATTGAGCCTGGCCTGCACCAGCGCCGCCTCGGCCGCCTTGACGTTGGCCTGGGCGCTCGCCAGCGCCGCGCGCAGCTGGTCGATTTCCTGCTGGCTGACGCCGCGCACCGACACCAGTCGTTCGGCGCGCGCCAATTCGGTTTTATTCAGCTCGCCCTGGGTTTTCGCCGCCAGCAGCTGCGCCTCAAGCCGCGCCGCCTCGGCGGCGAACGGACGCGGATCGATGGTGAACAGCCGGTCGCCCTTCTTGACCACCTCGCCCTCGCGGAAATGCACCTTGGTCAGCATGCCGGCCACGCGCGAGCGGATCTCGACGGTGTCCGGTGCTTCCAGCCTGGCCGTGAACTCGTCGAACTCCTGCACCTCGCGCTGGACCGCCGGCGCCACCGACACCGGCGGCGGACCGCCGGCGTGCTGGCCGCCGTCATCGCCCTTCCCGCAGGCCGCCAAGGTGAGCACGAGGCCGCACATGAAGGAAGTTTTCGCCCAATGCGAGCGTGACAGTACGGCCAGAATTTCCATCGTTGACTCCAAAAATGGTGACAAGCGCTAAGTGACTGGTGAGTTGCTGGTGGTTGGTTGCCGGTGAATTGATACTAAATCAAGTCGTTGAATTCTGACAAAAAAAAATTGGCCTGTCATCAACTTTAACGGTCAAAAGGACTACATCGTTCGGAAAAAGCCGAAAAAGCTGCCATTTCGCTGCCTACGTCTCACCGAGCGCCAGTCCTACACAGCAGCGCCTACCCCATGACAGAATATCCATCACACCTCAAGCGAGGATCTGCAGGCGCGCGCACGGCGCTGGCAGCAAGTTCAAATGGGAGAGACCTATGCCGCAAAACGGCCCCGTACACCTGAAAATCTACCGCTACGACCCCGACACCGGTGAGCCACCGCGCATGCAGGACTACATCGTGGAGGCCGGCTACAAGGGCACGATGGTGCTCGATCTGCTGATGCATATCAAAGCCGACGTCGACGACAGCCTCTCCTTTCGCCGCTCATGCCGCGAGGGTGTGTGCGGCTCGGATGCAATGAACATCAATGGCAAGAACGGCCTGGCATGCGTGGCCCCGATCGCCACCACACGCCAGCCCATCGTGCTGCGCCCGCTACCGGGCGTGCCGGTGGTGCGCGACCTGATCGTCGATCTGAGCGAATTCTGGAAGCAGTACCACTCGGTCAAGCCCTACCTGGTCAACGACGATCCGCCGACCGACCGCGAGCGCCTGCAATCGCCGGAAGACCGCGACAAACTCAACGGCCTGTACGAGTGCATCCTGTGCGCATGCTGCTCTACCGCCTGCCCAACGTTCTGGTGGAACCCGGACCGCTTCGTCGGCCCGGCCGGGCTGTTGCAGGCTTATCGCTTCATCGCCGACACGCGCGACAGCACGCCGTCGGAACGGCTCGACGATCTGAGCGACGCCTATCGGCTGTTTCGCTGCCGTACCATCATGAATTGCACCGACGTCTGTCCCAAAGGACTCAATCCGGCCGCCGCAATCAGCGAGATCCGCGATTTGCTGGTGCGGCGCATGATTTAGTCGCGCGAAGCGGAGGATTTTGACGCAGATCACGGTCGCGCGCCGCCAGCACCTCAAGCAATATGCTATTGCTCGGCAACGCCAAGGCGCCGCAGCGGCTGGCCGCTTTTTTGATGGACCTGGCAACCGGCCACCAGGCGCCGGAGCCGCCGGCGGCGGCGTTCGAACTGCGCATGTCGCGCGACGACATCGCATCCCACCTGGGTCTCGCGCTGGAAAGCGTGAGCCGTCAACTGACGCAGTTCCGCGCGGCCGGCCTGCTGGAAGTGCAGAACCGCCGCATCGAGTTACTCGACGCCGATGCCCTGCGGGCCATCGCCATTTCTTCATAGAAGACAGCATCGAGCCGGACCGTTTACGGGCTTTCGCTCTGGCGGACGATGTCCAGGAAGGCGGCGACTAATTTACTGCTTTCGCCGTTGCGCGTGACCGCCACCACCGTGGTGCTGGAATGGATATCGCGCACCGGGATGAAGGCAACGTCGTTGCGCTTGTTGTCGGCGATCGAACGTCCCACCAGGGTCGCGCCCAGCCCCGCGCTCACCAGCGCCAGTGCGGTGTAGATCTCCACCGCGCCATATGCGACCTTCGGCTCGGCGCCGCCGGCAGCCTTCAATATTGCCACGATCTGCTGCCCGAAGGGGCTGAGCGGATCTTTCGGATACAGGATGAACGGCACCTCGGCCAATGCCGCTGCCGTCAGCGATTTGCGTCGCGCCAGCGGATGATGGACCGGTAGCGCAGCCACCAGCGGATCATCCAGCTTGACCGCGTGCGTCAGATCGTCCGGCGCCTCGAAGTCGCCGATGAAACGCGACAATCCTACATCGATTCGGTTTTGCCGCAATTGCGCCGGCTGGTATTCGGACAGCGCCTCCACCAGGTCGAGCTGCACCTGCGGATACGCCGCGCGAAACCGCCGTATCACGCGGGGCAGCAGCGAGAACGTCGCCGAACGCGTGAATCCGATCGACAGCCAGCCGCCGCTGCCGGTGGCGATGCCGCGCGCCTCGCTATCGAGCCGCGACATCTGCTGCAGCAGCTCCTTTGCGCGCGGGTAGAAGAATTTCCCAAGGTCCGTCAGGGCCATCGGCCGCCGCGAGCGGTCGAACAACTCTCCCCCGAGCTGCGACTCCAACTGCGCCAGCTGCATGCTGATGGCGGTCGGCGCGACAAACAGGCGTTCGGCGGCATTGGCCGCACTACCCGCCTCCACCACTTCGCAGAAGTACCGCATCGTCTTTATGTTCATTTTTATTGATCCTAGACTCAATAATCGATGTTTGATATCTAAATCACTTTATATAAAACTCCTTGCATGGTCAACAAGGAGACAACAATGAGCTATCCAATCACCGCCGAATTGCTGGCGCAGGCACGCGGCCTGACGACCGCCGAAATATCCGACGCGCTCGATTTCTTCAAATTGCCCGGCAGCGCACCTGGCATCCACGCCATCGCCGGTCCCAAGCACATCGTCGGCATCGCCTTCACCGTGCGCTTCGCGCCGGTCGACACCAGCGTCCCCGGAACCGTGGGCGACTACCTCGACGACATGCCGGCCGGCGCGGTCGCCGTGCTCGATAACGGCGGCCGGACCGACTGCACCGTCTGGGGCGGGATCATGAGCCAGATCGCCGCCAGACGCGGCATCGCCGGCACCGTCGTCAATGGCGTATGCCGCGACACCGCCGAAGCCGACCAAGCAGGCTACCCGCTGTACGCGGCCGGCCGCTTCATGCGCACCGGCAAAGACCGCGTGCAGGTCGACGCCGTCGGCGGCGCCGTCACCCTGGGCGACATCCGCGTCGTCGCCGGCGATCTGGTGGTGGCGGACCAGGATGGGGTTGTCGTCGTCCCCGCCGCCCGCGCATGCGAAGTAATCGGGCGCGCGCTATCGATGCAGCAGATCGAACAACGCATCGTCGCCGCCGCGCTGGACGGCATGCCGCTTTGCGAAGCGCGCCGCCGCTTCGGCTATCACACGCTGCAACGCCAGCCCCAAACATAAACCAACGAAAAGGAGACACCCACCATGAGCCAGATCAGTCCCGATATCAGTCTCGATACCCTGCGCGGCTTGCGCGAGCTCGGCGCCGCCACCGTGCACGAAGCCCAGGGCGGCAAAGGTGCGCTCGACAGCGGCATGAAACCCATCGACGCCGCCATGCGCGTCGCCGGCCCCGCCTTCACGGTCGACGCCCGCCCCGCCGACAACCTGATGCTGCACTACGCCATGCTCAAGGCCAGGCCGGGCGACGTGCTGGTGGTCGACGCCAAGGGATTCCTCGAAGCCGGTGTTTGGGGCGACGTCTTCACCGAGCAGGCCTTGAAGATGGGCCTTGCGGGACTGGTGATCAACGGCGCCGTGCGCGACGCCGCCGCCATCATCGCCGCCGGCTTCCCCGTGTTCGCGCGCGGCCTGTCGATCAAGGGCACCGGCAAGCACCAGCCGGGCCGCATCGACGTCCCCGTCGTTATCGGCGACGTGGAAATCCAGCCGGGCGACATCGTCATCGGCGACCAGGACGGCCTGGTGGTCGTGGCGCGCAAGGACGCGGACGCGGTGCTCGCGGCGGGCCGCGCCCGCGAAGCAAAGGAAGCGGCCTACCGCGAGCGGATCAGAAACGGCGCCACGACCGTCGATCTACTGGACCTTGCCGAGACGTTGCAGCGCCTGAATTTGCGCTAATCCCAGCGATCCATAAAAACACAACAAACCAGGAGACATCATGCATAGCAAATCCATGACGGTGGAGGGCACCGTTCGTCCAACGAAATACCGCTGGTTCGTCGCCGCGCTGTTCTTCGTCATCTACACCATCGCCGCCGCCGACCGCGCCAACCTTGGCGTCGCCCTGCCTTTCCTGCGCAAGGAATTTGCGATGACCAATACCGAAGCCGGTGGCCTGGTCAGCCTGTTCCTGATCGCCTACGGACTGGCGCAGCTGCCATCGGCCTGGCTGCTGTCGCGGTTCGGTATCCGCAAGGTGTTCACGATCTCGATGATACTGACGTCGATCGCCACCGGGCTGACCGGCATGGTCGGTTCCCTCCTGGCGTTGAAAGTCTGCCGCCTCGCGCTGGGAGTGGCCGAAGGACCACTGCCGATCGGCGTCACCTCCACCATCAACAACTGGTTCCCGGCGCGTGAAAAAGGCACGGCCACCGGCATCTTCCTGTCATCCGTCAAATTCGGTCCGGTGATTACGCCCATCCTCGGCGCCGCGATCATCGCCGCATGGGGATGGAAAGAGGTGTTCATCCTGTTCGCCATCCCCGGCATTTTCCTGTCGGTGCTGTGGTATTTTTTGGTCGCCAACCAGCCATCGGAGAGCCGCTTCGTCAACAGCGCGGAACTGGCGTGCATCACCGACGATGGCGTCGGCGGCAATAGCCGCAGCCAGGGCGCCGCGTCGAAACCGATTCCATGGCTCGACAAACTGATACGCGTGCGCGACGAAAAGGTGTTGGACACCACCGGCGGCGTGCTCAAATCGTGGAACATCATCGGCTGCGCGCTGGGCTACTGCTGCCAGTTGGGTATTTCCAGCGTGCTGCTGGCATGGATACCGACGTATCTGCTGACGGTCAAGAACTTCTCGGTGATGAATATGGGCTTTGTGGCGGCGGCGCCCTGGGTCGGCGCGGTGGTCGGCAACATCCTCGGCGGCCTGTTCGCCGACCGTGTACTCGACAAGCGCCGCAAACCGGGCATGCTGATTTCCGCAGCGTCGACGGCCATCATGATGTACGTCTTGATCAACGCGCCGGCAGACCCGGTCACCTATGGCTTCCTGCTGTTCCTGACCGGGATCTTGCTGAGCATAGGCTACTCAGCCTACATGGTGTATCCGATGGCGTTCGTCTCAAAGGAGAAGTTCCCCACCGCGAACGCGGTGGTGAACATGGGCGGACAACTGGGCGGCGCCGCCACCCCGTGGATCGTCGGCATGCTGCTCGATAGCCTGGGCTGGGACTATGTGTTCGGCTTCATGGCCGCGATATCGTGCCTCACCTTCCTGGTGGTGCTGACGATTTCGGAGCCGTTGAAGTTGCGTCAGTAATCCAGGGTTATCGTACCTTGATGATGGCCTTCCCCTTCGACCTGCCTGTTTCAACGTAGGCCAACGCTTCCCTGGTCTGCGCGAACGGGAACACGCGGTCGATCACCGGGCGGATGGCGCCGGCGTCGATCAGTTCCGCGAGCTGCCGCAGCTGCTCCCCGCTGGCGCGCATGTACAGGAAGGAGTAGCTGACGCCGGCCGCCCTGGCCTTGCTGCGGATGCCGTAACTGAGCATGCGCATCACCAGGCCCACCAGCGCGTTCACGCCGCGCGCCTTGGCGAAGTCGGGGTCCGGCGGCCCGGCGATGCCGACGACTTTCCCACCGGGCTTGAGTACGCCCAGCGATTTTTTCTGCGTCACCCCGCCCTGCGAATCGAGCACCAGATCGTAGTCGCGCAGCCGCAGCGAGAAATCATCCTTCTTGTAGTCGATGACGATATCGGCGCCCAGCTGTTCGAGCATGGCGGCGTTGGCCGCGCTGGCGGTCGTCGCCACCGTGGCGCCCAGATGCTTGGCCAGCTGGATCGCGACCGTCCCCACGCCGCCGGTGCCGGCGTGTATCAACACCTTCTGTCCCTTCTTCAAATGGCCTTTTTCGACCAGCGCCTGCCACGCGGTCAGGGCCACCAGCGGCATCGCCGCCGCCTGTTCCATCGTCAGCGTCTTCGGCTTGAGCGCCAGCGCATCCTCCTTGATCGCGATGTATTCGGCAAACGTGCCGATGCGGTTGTCGTCGGGCCGCGCATACACTTCGTCGCCGACATTGAAGCGCCGTACGCCCGAGCCCACCCGGACCACCACGCCGGCCATGTCGTTGCCGAGGATGAGCGGCATGCGATACGGCAGCAGCAGTTTGAATTCGCCATCGCGGATTTTCAGGTCCAGCGGGTTGACGCTGGCGGCGTGGATCTGCACCAGCACGTCGTCGGCGCCCAGCTCCGGCTCGGGCATTTCGCCGGCGCGCACCACATCGGCCTTGCCGTAACGGTCAATAATGAATGCCTTCATGTCTCTCTCCGATGATCGTTTTTATTCCAGCACGGCGGCGACAGGACCCACCGCCGGCTGCGAGTCGAGCTTCATATCCTTGCGTATCGCCGCCTCCACCAGCGCGGCCGGTGCGAACCGTCGCAGCGCCCGCAGGCGCGCGGCCACCGCGCCCGCCGTGTAGCGCACCTTCGGATGCGCGTCGCGCGCCGCTTTCAGC
Organism: Duganella sp. AC237; assembly: GCF_979254035.1. Lineage (NCBI taxonomy): Bacteria > Pseudomonadati > Pseudomonadota > Betaproteobacteria > Burkholderiales > Oxalobacteraceae > Duganella > Duganella sp. AC237. The sequence continues at coordinate 4,585,268 of NZ_CEEDEW010000003.1, forward strand.
AGCGTCTCGGCCACCACCTCCGGGCGGTCGGCCTTCGCCATCGCTTGCTTCACGAAGTCCGCCAACGAGGCGCGTAGCGCGCGGTACTCGGGCAGCTGGGCGTCGGCCTGCAACTGGTTGGCGTCGAACGGCGTATTCACATACGCCGGCTCGATCAGCGACACGCGCACGCCCTGGGTGCGCAGTTCCTGGTCCATCGACTCCGGATAGGCTTCGACCGCGTGCTTGGTGGCGCAATACAGCGCCGCATACGGTATCGCCACCAACCCGAGCACGGAACTGATGTTCAGGATGCGTCCCTCGCGCTGGCGCCGCATGTGCGGCAGCACCGCGCGCGTCATCCGCACCAGGCCGAAGAAGTTGGTATCGAAAATGGCCTGCGCCTGCTCCATGCTGCTCTCCTGCGCCGCCGCCGGCGCCACGCCGAAACCGGCGTTGTTGACCAACAGGTCGATGCGCCCGTGCCGCCGCATTACCTCGGCCACCAGCGCCGCCACCGATTCGTCGCTGGTGACGTCCAGCGCCAGCATCTCGAACCCGTGCTGCGATGCCGATGTACCCTTGCGGCTGGTGCCGTAGACTTGATAGCCGGCTTGGGCCAGCAACCGGGCCGTTGCCTCGCCGATTCCCGACGAGGCGCCGGTAACGATTGCAATCTTGCTGTTCATGGTGATTCCCTCATTGTGTGCCCATTGCTAGACGGCTGGTGCGAAAATAAAATATGACGATCATCATATTATGGTTTAAAAAAAACGGCCGTCACGGCTGCCGCTTGGTGGACGACCTTTAGTCATCCACCGGTGAAAAATACTTGAACGCCGCCTCGCGCAGCGATTTCGATAGCGCCGGATCGTCCACCGCGCGCGCCAGCACCACCGTACCGACCATTGCGCTGATCCTCACCATCGCCTCGTCGTGGGCACTGCGATCGCCGCCCTCCGGTATCTGTTTTGCCACGATATCGATCAACTGCTGGATGTGCTGGGTGGCCACGTGCCGCACTTCCGGCGCCTGGCGGTGCATCTCCGAGCCCAGCGCGGACACCGCGCAGCCCCGTTCGACGCCGTTCAAATGTTCGTCCGACAGATACGCCTGCATCAACGCCTGCAAGCCCTGCCCCTTGGGCGCGGCCTCGAAGACCTGGGCCGTCCACCCCAGCGCTTCGGCGCGGGCGCGGTCGGCCGCCTCGGCCAGCAGCGCCTCGCGCGAGGCGAAGTGCGCGTAGAAACCGCCGTGCGTCAGGCCGGCTTCCTTCATGATGTCGGCCACCCCGGTGCCGTCGTAGCCGCTGCGGCGTATCGCCCGCGCGGCCACGTCCACAATGCGCTCGTGCGTCACTTCCTTGCGCGCCTGCGTCGCACGCAACTGTGGCGCCTTGGCTTTCGCCGCCGCTTTGGTCGATTTTTCCTTCTGCATGACGATCATCATATACCACTTTGAGGAAAAGCGCCAAGCGGGCGCAGCTTCACGGGGCCCGGTAAAACTCGATTTCGACGATGGACAACACCCCTTTCGGCGTGGTGTTGGCGCCGGTGTCGACGATCGCCTGGTTCGCCACCTCCGTCATCTTGACGGCGTTGCCCTCCTCGGCCACGCCGTTCAGCTCCACCTTAACCACGCTGCCCAGGCGCGGCTTGAGCGGCAAGGTCACATAGCCCAGGCTTTTCGGCGTCATGCCGGAGAAAACCACTTCGCCATCGACGGAAATCCTGAGCGGGTAGCTGCGTTCGCGCCAGCCCGACAGCTTCATCGCGATCTCGCTCAAGGTGGCCGCTTGCGCCAGCCGGTAGGTGATGGACGGCGCGCCCTCCCCCGGCTTGCTGACCCACCTGGTGGTTTCGTCATCGTCGTAGGAGTTGGCGACATCGGCCGCGTTGCTGGCCGCTTCGGCCGACGCCGGCCGCACGGCCACCCGCGTTACCTTGTACGACGGCGTGGCCGGTGTCGGCCCGCGCTCCAGATACACGGGAAGGTTCGTGCCCGGCAAACGCTTCGACAAACCGTTGACCGACGCCGCCGGCAGTGAGTCCAGCGCCAGTTCGGCGCCCGCCAAACCGGGCGCGGTGGCGCGTACGACGATTTTACCGGCCCGCGTGGCGCTGCGGATCAGCACCCGGTTCACGCCGCCCTCCACCGGCAAGGTCTTGGCCAGCACGTGGTTGTTCGGTCCCTGCGCGATGCCGCCGCGCCATTCGGCCGGCCCTTGCAGATCGAAGCTGACGGTATCCAGCGCCACGGGGTTGCGGCGGCCCTGCGCGTCCACCACCTCCACCTGTACCAGCGCCAGGTCGGCGCCGTCGGCCTGAAGGCCGGACGGCGACGTGATCGACGTGAGTTTAAGCGCGGCCGGAGCGCCGGCCGTCGCCAGCACGGCTTCGCACACCTGCTTGCCGGCGGCATCGAAGCCCACCGCTTTCAGCTCGCCCGGCTGCCACGCGACGTCGTCGAAGGTGAACAAAAAACGTTCGCTTTGGCGCCCTTGCCCAAGCGGCTTGCCGTTCAAGCGCAACTCCACCTTGTCGGCGCTGGAGATCACCGTCACCGCCTTGGTGGTGCCGGCGGCGTAGTTCCAATGACCGACGATATGGGCGCGCGGCTTCTCGACATCGACCCAGCCGTCCCACATGACCTGGTGCGCGTAGAAGCCGTCCTTGGGAATGCGCATCGCATCGACCTCGCCGCTGCGGCGGTAATTTTCAGCGCCGCGATGGTGGGTGTTACTGTCCGAGAAAACGATATTGACGCCGCCCGACGACACGCGCGTGCCGGTGCCGGGCCGCTCGCGCCAGTAGTCGTACCAGCGCTTGACGTTTTCGATCGCGTGCGTGTCCTGGTTGCGGTTGTAGACGCTGGCGTCCTGCCCCTTGTACAGCGGACCGTCGCCGTCCTTGTGGAATGGCGGCGTCAGATCGTCCCAGAACTTGCGCGCGCCCTCGTCGCGGGAATACTCCATCGCCCACATCGGTATGCGCGCGCTCTTGTTCACGTACAGCATCTCGCCGCCGTATTCAGCCACCTGCTGAAGGCGCGCGCTGAGCATCTCGCGGCTGCCGGAAGCGCGGCCGCCGTGCGGGTCGAACTGGTCGCGCAGCGCCTTCATCTCCAGCATGTGCGGCTCGCTCACGCCGCGGTTGCCGCTCTCGTAGAAGATAATGCTCGGGCTATTGCGGTTGTAGACAATCGCGTCGCGCATGGCCTCAATGCGCTGCTCCCAGCGCCGGCCGGTGACGTCGGCCTCCGAATCGCCCGGCGGCATCGCCTGCATCAGCCCCAGACGATCGAGCGATTCGACATCCTGCTTCCATGGCGTGATGTGCATCCAGCGTATCAGGTTGGCGTTGCTGGCCAGCGCCAGACCGTTACTGTAGTCGCTCAGCCAGCCCGGCACCGACATGCCGACCGCCGGCCACTCGTTGGAGGTGCGCTGCGCGTAGCCCTTCATCTGCAGCACGCGGTCGTTCAGCTTGACCATGCCGTCGGCGAAACCGGTCTTGCGGAAACCGGTGCGCGTCACCAGATCGTCGACCGGTTTGCCGTCGACCTTGAGGATGGTCTGCACGTCGTACAGGTAGCCGTAGCCCCAGCTCCAGAAATGCAAGCCCTTGACCGGCGCGCTGGCCTTGACGACCGTCGTAGCCCCGGGCGCCAGCGTCTGCGCCGGCGAACCGAAAGCGGCAACCTGCCGGCCTTCGCGGTCGCGTATGCGCACCTCGTAGGTGAAGCTGCGTGGCTGTGCATAGTCGTTGCGCACCTGCGCTTCGGCGGTCACCGTCGCCCGGCGTCCCGGGATATCGAAGTCGCTCGCGTACACATAGACGCCGGTGGTGCCCAAGCTCGAATACAGCGGCAAGGTCTGATACAGCTTGTCCGTCACATGCAGTCGCACGTTCTTCGACAGGCCGCCGTAGTTGGCGTTGAAGTTCTTGTCCGACCATTGATAGCGCTGGCCGGTGGCCTTCTCGCGGTAGTCCCAGCTGTTATCGGTGCGCACCGCCACCGTGTTCTCGCCGTCGACCAGCGCGGCGGTGATGTCGAAGGCGAAGGCGTTGATGCCGTTCTCGTGCAAGCCCATGCGCTTGCCGTTGACGTACACTTCGGCCGCCTGGCGCGCGCCCTCGAACTCCAGGAACACCTTTTGTCCGCGCGCCCCCGCCGGCAGGGTGAAGCGCTTGCGGTACCAGGCCACGCCGGTCGACTGGTCGACGATGTCCCTGGCGAAGGCGTCGTCCTCGTTCCAGGCGCGCGGCAGGGTCACGGGCTTCCACGCCTGGTCGTCGAAATCGGCTTTCGCCGCCTCGGCCGGATCGGCGACGGCCAGGCGCCAGTCGGCATTGAAGTTGTAGGTCAGGCGTTCGGCCAGTACCGGGAGCGGCAGCGCGATGCAGCAGGTGATCAGAAACGCCGGCAGGGTCATGGCCGGGCAACGTCGACGGGTCATATGCGCTTTCAGTGATGGGGATGCGTCCAGATAAAGCGGACCATCACTAAAATCTTAGCATTTTAGATCCCTCTTAAAAGCCTTACGCGCGCATTGATCAACAAGCTGAGCAAAGCGCTGGCCTTACGTCGTCATCACATCTTCCAGTAGCTGCATCAACTTGCCGAAATTAACCGGCTTGACCAGATAGCGGTCGAAGTCGCCCTTGCCGCCGGCCTTTTCCTCGATGTTGCCGTAGCCGGTGACGGCGATCAGCCGCGTGCCCGCCGTGTGCGGCTGGCCGCGCAGGCGGCGCGCCAGTTCGTGGCCGTCGATGTCGGGCATGCCGATATCGAGCAGGAACACGTCCGGCACCCTGTCCGCCGGGATGGCCAGCGCCGCGCGCGGGTTGGTCATCTCCTCGACACTGTGGCCGACCGCCCGCAGGCAGGTGGCCAGGGTCCACGCGGCGTCGGCGTTGTCGTCGACCACCACGATGCGCAACGCCTTTCCCGACTGCGGCACCAGGCCGCCCGTGGTGCCGTCGCCCGCATCGGCCACTTGATGGCGCGGCAGCCGCACCTCGAACACACTGCCGGCGCCGGGGCCGCCGCTGCTGGCGACCACGCGCCCGCCGTGCAACCCGACCAAACTCTTGACCAGCGGCAGTCCCAGTCCGAGACCGCCCTGCGCCCGGTCCGGCGTGCGCGCACCTTGCACGAACAGTTCGAACACATGCGGCAGCAAATCCGTGGCGATGCCGGCGCCGTTGTCGGCCACCGTGACGACCACCTCGCCGCCGTCGATCCGCAGCGCCAGCTCGATCGCACCCCGGGCCGGCGTGTACTTGGCCGCGTTGTTGAGAAGATTGGCCAGCACCTGCACCAGCCGTTTTTCGTCGCCGACCACTTGCGCCTGCTCGTAGGTGATCTGCGTGCTCACCTTGTGGCCGCGCGTCTCGATCAGCGGGTTGACCTGCTCCAGCGCGGCGGCGACCACCTGCTTGCAGTCGATCACGGTCTTGTTCAGCTCGACCACGCCGCGCGTTACGCGCGAGACGTCGAGCAGGTCGTCGAGCATGGCCGACATGTGCCGCGCCTGGCGCGACAGCACCTCGCTCATGCGGGCGATGCGGGCCGGGTCGGGCGGCGCCATCGCCAACAGATCGGCGGCGGCCGTGATCGGCGCCAGCGGATTGCGTAGCTCGTGCGCCAGCATGGCCAGGAAGTCGTCCTTTTGCTGGTTGCTGCGCGCCAGCTCGTCCTGGATGCGCTTGGTGTCGCTGATGTCGATGGTGATGCCGTCGAAGCGCGTCGGCGCGCCGTCGCGGTCGTAATAGGTGCGGCCCTTGGCGCGCAGCCAGCGCTCTCGTCCGTCCGGCGCCAGCACGCGGTAGTCGACGTCGTATCCTTTCTTGTCCACCACGCTGGCGTCGACCGCCGCGCGGGTGTGCTCGCGGTCGTCTGGATGGATGCGGCTGTAGAACACATCGAAATCGACCTCGGCGTCCTCTGGCAGGAAGAAATGCTCCTTGCACTTGTCGTTCCAGAAGATCTTCCCCAGCGGCATGGGGCAGTAGAACGTGCCCAGCTCGCCAGCGGCGACGGCCAGTTCGAGCCGTTCGCCGGCCTCGGTCGCGCGCGCCTCGGCGTTGCGGCGCCGACCCTCCCCCTCGCGCATCAGTTCGGCCAGCTGCCGCAAGTCCTGCAGCGAACGGGTCAGGTGCGCCGGCTGGCTGCCCACGCCCTGCCCGTCCTCGCTGGCGAGGATCGCCGTCAGGTCGTAGACACGGTGCAGGATGAAGCGCACGCGGCCGTCCTCGCCGCGCACCGGAATATTCGTCGGCAGCCAATACTTGACGATGAAGCCGTCGCCATCGCGGTCCGGCACGTCATAGCGCTGCACCTCCATCGCGTGCGTGAGCCCCGTGGCGAGCACCTGCTCCAGCGACGCGCGCAGCCGCGCGGGGCCGTCGGCGTCCGCGCCCGATGCGGGGAACGCCTCGAACAGCGGGCGGTCGATCAAATCGGAACGCTTGGTCAAGGTTGCCGCCAGGTACTCGTCGGAAGCCTGCCGGATGACATAGTCCGGCGTCGCGTCGAGCACCAGAATGGCAAATGGCAGGGACTGCACAATCAGGGAGGTATCGAGCGTCATGCGAATTTCTATACGGAATGCTGGTCCCAAGCCCCAAACGGCGAACCCGGATATTGAAGGGAAAGTAACCAAGATTGTAGCATTCGCCGTCGGCAAACCGATGGGCGACGCGGCCTACACGGACACAGGCAACACTCCTACAGGGAATTGTAGAGCGCGCGCCTACTATATTCCCATAGCAAAGCTTTTCCATTGCTAACTTCAGGTTACAACAATCCGATTCACATCGAACCATCCAGGAGACAATGATGAGCAAACCAACCCAAGGCGGCAAAAACGGGGGCAACAGCAAGGTGGAAGAAACCGGCACCGCCAAAAACTCCGGCAACAGCAGCACCGGCAAAGGCAACAGCCAGTCGGCCACGTCCGGCGGCAAGTCATCTGCCGGCGCATCGTCGGCAAAACCGGCCGCCGGCAAATCTTCCTCCGGCTCGAAATCGAAATAATCTCCCCACCCTTACCGATACGAGGCAAACAATATGAGCACTACGACCACCACCAAGAGCAAGACGCCACGCGCGCCACAAAGCACCGACTCCATCGACGCTATCGAACTGCTGACGCAGGATCACAAAAACGTCAAGGAACTGTTTGAAAAATACGAGAACCTGAGCGATCGTTCGACGGCTAGCAAAAAGAAACTCGCTACCCAGATCTGCCTGGAACTGACCAAACACGCGACGGCCGAGGAAGAAATCTTCTACACCGCCGTGCGCGAAGCCAGCGGCGAGGCCGAGGATCTGGTCGACGAGGCAACCGTCGAGCACGCTTCCGCCAAGGACCTGATCGCGCAAATCCTGGAAATGGAACCGGGCGACGACCTTTACGACGCCAAGGTGAAAGTGCTGTCGGAATATATCGAGCACCACGTCGAGGAAGAAGAAAAGGAAATGTTCCCGAAGGCGCGCAAAGCCAAGCTCGACATGGCAGCGCTGGGCGAGGCCATCGCCGCCCGCAAGGAAGAAATCGAACTTCCGATGCCTTCCCTGCCGCACTAAGCATACGCATTGATACGCGCTGCAACCCGCCCTTCGGGGCCGACGCCGCCCCCGCTTCCTGCAAGCCGGGGCGGCGTGCCATTTAGCAACACTTAGGCAACACTTACCAACACTTTTGGTAGCCGCGCTGGCTGACGGATAGTCGCTTGTGTAGAATCGGCACAAGCCGCACCACATCGCCAGGAGACCCGGTTGGAAGCACCTGCCACGCCCGCCAATGAAGCCAGCCGGCTGACTGCACTGCGCTCGATGAACATCCTCGACACACCAGCCGAGGAACGCTTCGACCGCCTCACGCGCATGGCCAAGCGCATGTTCCGCGTGCCCATCGCGCTCGTCAGCATCATCGACGAGAACCGTCAATGGTTCAAATCGAACGAAAGCCTGCCGGCCAGCGAAACACCGCGCAATATTTCCTTTTGCGGCCATGCGATCCTCGGTGACGATATCTTTCTTATCTGCGATACGCTCGCCGACCCGCGTTTCGCCGACAATCCGCTGGTCACCGGTGCGCCGCATATCCGTTTCTACGCCGGTTGCCCACTGCGCTCGGCCGGCGGCTTCAAGATCGGCACCCTGTGCATCATCGATGCCGTGCCGCACGAATTCGACGAGGACGACGCCGTCGCACTGCGCGACCTGGCATCCATGGTCGAGGACGAACTCACCGCCTTCCAGGCCGCCACCACCGACGAGCTGACCCGCATTTCCAACCGCCGCGGCTTCATGCAAATGGCGCAATACAGCCTTAATTTTTGCGCCAGGCAGGGCGCGCCGGCGACGCTGGCGTTCCTCGATCTGGACGGCTTCAAGCCCATCAACGACACCTTCGGCCACGCCGAGGGCGACCGCGCGCTGGTTGCCTTCTCCGACGCCATGCGCAAGACCTTCCGCAACACCGACCTGTTCGCCCGACTTGGCGGCGACGAATTCGTCGTGCTGCTGACCAGCGCCGGAGAGGCCGACGCGGCAATGGTGATCGACAAATTTACCGACGTCATCGACCGGTACAACACGGAAGCCCAACGCGGCTACGCGCTGGCGTTTTCCTGCGGACTGGTCGAATTCGAACCATCCGCGCACCGGCAGATCGAAGCGCTGCTGGCCGACGGCGATGCGCGGATGTACGCGATCAAGGCCGCCAAGAAATAGCGGCAAGCTTCACGCCGGGCGCAGTGCATCGACAAAGAAGTCGAATGCCGTTCGCACCCGCGACGGCAGGTTTTTACTAGATGCCACAAGAATCAGGATCGGCGCGGCATCGAATTGCCATTCCTCAAGCACCCTCACCAGCTTGCCCCTGCGCACCGCCTCCGCCACATCCCACTGCGAACGCAGCACCAGTCCCAGCCCCTGCTCTGCCCAATAGCGCGCCGTGCCGCCGTCGTTGCTTTGCATCGCCGGATGGATGCGGACCGACTCGCGCGCGCCCAAGCGGCCGTCGGCCCCACCCTTTTCCCGCCTGAAATGCCACAGGGTGACGTCCTCGTCATTTTCCCGGATGCAAATGCACGGATGCGTCAACAACTCGCGCGGCGTGCGCGGCTCGCCATGCTTTTTGATATAGGCCGGGCTGGCGCACACCCAGCGCGCGTTGTCGGCGATGGTGCGCGCCACCCACGACGAGTCGCGCACGCTGCCGATGTGGAACACGATATCGGCCTCGGCGCGCTCGGGCCAGGGCGTCTCGCGCAAGTCCAGTTGAACGTTGAGCTCGGGGTACATCCGCGCCAGCCGCACGATCAACGGCGCGATGTGCTGGCGTCCGTAGCCGAACGGCGCCGCCACCCGCAGCTTGCCTTTGACGCTCTGGGCGCCGCGCTCGAACAGGTCGGGCAATTGCTCCAGGCGCGACAGCAGCGCGGTCGCCTCCTGCGCCAGCACCTCGCCGTCCGCGCTCAAGGTCAGCATGCGCGCGGTGCGCGTGGCCAGCGGCAGGCCCAGCTCCCGCTCCAGGCCGCGCAAGCGCATCGACAGCGCCGAGGGTGTCACGTTAAGCGCCCGGGCTGCCTCGCTGAGCGACACGCTGCGCGCCAGGGTCGCCATCAAGCGCAGGTCTTCGATCTTGATCATTCAATTTTTCTTAAGCTTCGATTGTCTTCCATTTAAACACAGGTTGATGAATAGGATTTACATTAGACGCTTGGTTTCATTCATCAAGGAGAAAATATGTCGACGCTTACCGGACTCAACACGCCTGCGGCCATCATCGACGTCCCGCGCATGCAGCGCAACATCGCGCGCATGCAAGAGAAAATGGACACGATGCATGTCAACTTCCGTCCCCATGTCAAAACCAGCAAGAGCGAGCCTGTGACGGCCATGCAACTGGCCGCCGGCGCGCGCGGCATTACGGTCTCCACCTTGCTCGAAGCGGAGCATTTCTTCGCAGCGGGCACCACCGATATCCTGTACGCGGTCGGCATGGTCGGCAGCAAGCTGGCGCAGGCGATGGCCTTGCGCCGACGCGGTTGCGACTTGAAAATCATCACGGACAGCCTGGCCTCGGCCGAAATCATCGTGCGCTTCGGCAAGCAGCACGACATGCGGTTCGAAGTCTGGATCGAGATCGACAGCGACGGCCACCGTTCCGGCATCCGCCCCGAGCTCGCCACCTTGCTCGACGTCGGCCGCCATTTGCACGAAGGCGGCATGCTGCTGGGCGGCGTGATGACGCACGCCGGTTCCAGCTACGACCTCGACGACCAAAACAAGCTGATCGCCATCGCCGAGCAGGAGCGCAAGGCCTGCGTCGGCGCGGCCGAACGGCTGCGCGCCGCCGGCCTGCCCTGCGCGGCGGTCAGCATCGGCTCGACGCCGACGGCGCTGTCGGCGCAGTCGTTCGACGGCGTCACCGAGGTGCGCGCCGGCGTGTACGTATTCTTCGATCTGGTGATGCACAACATCGGGGTGTGTTCAATGGATGAGGTCGCCCTAAGCGTGCTGACCACGGTAATCGGCCACCAGCAGGACAAAGGCTGGGCCATCGTCGACGCCGGCTGGATGGCGATGAGCCGCGACCGCGGCACGCAAAAACAGAAGCAGGACTTCGGCTACGGCCAGGTGTGCGACGTGCGCGGCACGCCGATCGCCGGCTATGTGCTCAGCGGCGCCAACCAGGAGCACGGCATCCTGTCGCTGCGCGATGGCGTCGATGGCGATATCGCGTCGCGCTTTCCGATCGGCACCCAGCTGCGCATCCTGCCCAATCACGCCTGCGCCACCGGCGCGCAATATCCGCAATACCAGGCGCTGGGCGGCGATGGCGGCCTGGTCCCATGGCCGCGCTTGCATGGCTGGTAACGTTGCCCCATCACTTGCAGAAGGATTGTTTTGCGGGAGGAGAAATGACGCGCGATAGCAACGCAAGTGGACCCGCCGGCAAAACTCCGGTGCCTTTTGCTCGCCCTGAAGGTTTCTTCACGGCTACACTTAGCCTTCTCCAGCAGTTTCCACAGGTTAGGTAATCATGCACAGTTCTATTGAAGAGATCGGCACTTGTGATTCACGGTTGAGTATTGCCATGTCGGTGCTCGACGCCATCAACCGCAGCCAGGCGCTGATCGAGTTCGATCTGTCCGGCAATGTCACCCACGCCAACCACAATTTCCTCGACGCCATGGGCTACAGCCTGGACGAGATCGTTGGCAAGCACCACCGGATGTTTTGCACGCCCGAGTTCGCCGCATCCGACGAGTACCGCAACCTGTGGCTCGAGCTTGCGGCGGGCCACCCCAGCAGCGGCGAATACATGCGCCTGCACAAAAGCGGCAGGCCGATATGGTTGCAAGCGTCGTACAATCCCGTCATCGGTCCCGACGGCAATCCGTTCAAAGTGATCAAGTTTGCCACCGACATCACCGAACAAACGCTGCGCAACGCCGACTTCGAGGGCAAGATGATGGCGGTCGACCGCGCCCAGGCGGAGATCGAGTTCGACCTGACCGGCCGCATCCTGCACGCCAACGACAACTTCCTCAAGACCATGGGCTACGAGCGCGACGAGGTGGTCGGCAAGCACCATTCGATCTTCTGCGAGGGCGCGTTCAGCCGTTCGCACGAGTACCGCAGCTTCTGGGCGGAGCTGGCCAAGGGCGAATTCCACGCCGGCGAGTTCAAGCGCATCGGCAAGCAAGGCAACGCCATCTGGATCCAGGCCACCTACAACCCCATCTTCGGCGCCGACGGCAAGCCGTTCAAGGTGGTCAAGTTCGCCACGGACATCACGGCCGAGAAAATGCGCAACGCCAATTTCGAAGGCAAGAACCAGGCGGTCGACCGGGTCCAGGCGGTCATCGAGTTCGACCTGCACGGCAAGGTGCTGTCGGCCAACGACAACTTCCTGGACGTGATGGGCTACACGCTCGACGAGGTGCGCGGCCAGCACCACCGCATGTTCTGCGATCCCGCCTTCAGCCACTCGCCCGAGTATATGGCGTTCTGGGAGCGCCTCGGACGCGGCGAGTTCAACGCCGGCGAATACCGGCGCGTCACCAAAGCGGGCAAGGAGGTGTGGATCCTGGCGTCGTACAACCCGATCTTCGACGCCGACGGCAAGCCGGTCAAGGTGGTCAAGTTCGCCACCGACATCACCAAGCAAAAAATGCTCAGCGCCGAGACCAAGGGCAAGCTCGACGCGCTGGGCCGCTCGCAGGCCGTCATCGAGTTCGACATGCGCGGCAACATCCTCTCGGCCAACGAGAACTTCCTGCGCACCATGGGTTATGTCGAAGAGGAAGTCATCGGCCAGCACCACAGCATGTTCTGCGACGGCGAGCTGGTGAAAAGCGCCGAGTACCGCAACTTCTGGGCCAACCTCGGCCAGGGGGAGTTCCAGTCGGGCCGCTTCAAGCGCGTCGGCAAGCATGGCGCCGAGATCTGGATCCTGGCCACCTACAACCCTATCCTCGACATCAACGGCAAGGCCTACAGGGTGGTCAAGTTCGCCATGGACGTGACCGAGCAGGTCAACCGCGAGGAAATGGTCACGCAAAAGGTCAAGGCCATCTCCGGCGTGCTGGGCGAACTGACTTTGTCGATCGCCGGCATCGCGCAGGGCTCGCAGCACAGCGCCGGCCTGGCCGGCCAGACCCAGTCGGAGGCGGCCGACGGCAGCAAGTTGCTGGCGCGCTCCCGCGAGGCGATCGTCGCCATCCAGCAATCGTCGGGCGCGGTGCATGAAATCATCGACACCATCAGCGACATCGCCGGCCAGACCCACCTGCTGGCGTTCAACGCCGCGATCGAGGCCGCGCGCGCCGGCGAGCACGGCTACGGCTTCTCGGTGGTCGCCAACGAGGTGCGCAAGCTGGCCGAAAAGTCGGCACTGGCCACCCGCGAGATCGCCAAGCTGATCAACGAAACCGTCAACCGGGTCGGCGAAGGCACGCGCCTGTCGGGCGACGTCGAGGCGGCGTTCGAGCGCATCGTGCAGTCGGTCGCCAAGACCAGCGCGTCGATCGACCAGATCCACGCGTCGACCTCGGCGCAGGCGGCCGCGACGCAGGACGCCTCGTCGTTGCTGACGGAACTCGAGAACATGGCGACGGAGCGCTAAGGCATGACGGCCATGGAATCGGTGTCTGCGTCGGCGCCGGCCGAAGGCGCGGTGCGGCTGGCGGTGGCGGCCGTGGGCGCGGTCAACATCGGCGTGGCCATCGACGCCGTGCTGCAGGCCATCCCCGCCAAGGGCGCGCTGACGGCCCTGCCGCGCCGCCAGGGCGCGCTGTGCGGCGTGGCCGAGCACGTCGGGCGGCTGGTGCCGGTGGTCGACCTGGCGCGCTGGGTCGAACTGGGCGCGTCGCAAGCGGATGTGGAGGTCGCCGAACGGGTCATGATGCTCAGCGACGGCCGGCGCACCATCGGTCTGAAGGTCGACAGCATCCGTGGCTTGACCGATGTCGCGCCGCAGGCCTTGTCGCAGGTCCATCACGACGACGACAGCGAGGAAGTATTTCACACCGTCGTCAAGTCGGCGGAGATGGGCCTGGTGCTCAGCATCCTCGACGTCGGGCGACTGATCGCGCTGGCGTCGGCCTGGCATGAATCCAACGGGGACGGCGGCGCCGAGGCGCCTGCTTCGGCGGACTATGCGCCGGCTGAGGACGAAAAGGTGTTGAGCGCGCTGCTGGCGGTGGGCGATGTGCGGGTGGCGCTGCCGGCGGCCGAGCTGGCCGAGGTGATCCATTTGCCCGAACTGCTTGCCATCGGCACGGCCGGCAGCAACCGTTACTGCAAATGGCGCGACCGTACCATTCCGGTGATCAACTTGGGCGCCCTGCTCGGCCAGCCGGATACCGCACAGGCAAAGCTTCTCGCCATCGTGCAACGCGAAGGCCTGACGCTCGGCTTGCTGGTGCGGGAAGCGCTCGAGTTGCGGTCGTTGGCGGTAGCCGGCGCGGCCATGTCGGACGACGGCGTCGCCGCTACCATCTTCGAGGAAGGGACGGGCGAGATCCGCGTCATCGACACGGCGCTGCTGTTCGCCAGGACGCCCGAGGCCAGCATCAGCAAGAGCGCCGCGCTGGAACAGGACAAAGGCGAGGCGCAGCGCGCGAACACGGGCGCCTATATCGTGTTTCAAACCGATCAGGCGTGCGCGGCGCCGATCGATGCGATGGAGGAGATCCTGCCGCTGCGGGCGGAGCATATGGATGGGCCGGAGGCGTTGGCTGCCAATATCGAATGGCGCGGACAAGCGGTGCGGCTGGTGGATCTGCGCGCGGGTCTGGAGCCGTCGTCGGCCAGGCCCACTGCGCGGATTATCGTGGTGAAGGGGCTGGACGGATACGCGGGGTACGTGGTGCGCCACGTGCTGCTGTTGATTCCGCCGCATACCGGCTGGCTGTACCGGATGGCGCTGGCCGGCGCCGGTCCGGTGGAATTCATCACCACCGGCGAGGGTAGCGATCAGGTCAGTTACCGCACGATCGACCTGGCGAATCGTTAGGCAATCAACCTTTGCTGCCCGCCACCCACTTCATGCCGAAGTTGTACTTGCGATCCATTACCTCGTGCATGCTCTTGCCGCCTTCCGGCACGATGTAATCGACCAGCTTGGTCACCTGCAGCTTGCCGCCGATATTCTCGATCATCGCGATGGCGCACATGCGCTGGCTGGCGCCCTGGTCCAGCCGTACCTCGATCGGCGGCTGGTCCGGCACATTGATCGTGACCACGCCATCGGTCGCGGCCCAGTTCGGCGCACCTTCGTAAATGAACGCGAAAATCAACGCCCGCCTGACCTCGTCGAAACGTTGGCCGTTGATGGTCAGATTTTCGCCATCGACATTGGCGCCGGTGCGGTCATCGGCTGCCAGCTGGATGTACGGCTTGCCATCGAAGTTGCCGAAGCTGTTGCCCAACGCTTGCACCACGCCCTTGGAGCCGTCGTTCAGCTCGAACATGCAGGCCAGATCCAGATCCAGCCCCTTGGACGGGCGCAGGCCGCCGGTCAGCTTGGACAGGAAGCCCCCCTTCTCCACCGGCGCCACGGCGCCCGAACGATTCCAGTTCAAATTGACGTGGATGCGGCCGAAACCGCGCGCCGCCGATTTCTCCAGCGAGATCTTGTCGCCACGCTTCTCCAGCGTGATCTTCGACAGCGACACCTTGGCCTGCGGCGCAGCCGCCGGCGCTGGCGCCGGTGACGGCGCGGAGGCCGACGACGACGCGCTCTCGCTGCCGCCGAAGTGCGTCAGCAACGCCGACAAACCGCCATTGAAGCCCTGCCCCACGGCGCCAAAGCGCCACAGTCCGTCCTTGCGATACAGCTCGGCCAGTATCACCGCCTTCTCATCCTGGAAGTCGGCGCCGGCCAGCGGGAACTGCGCCACGCCGCCGACCGTCACGCTGCCCTGGCTCAGCGAGCGCATCGCGCCGCTGTCGATGGCGGCGGTGAACACCAGCTTGGCGATCGACTCCGGCAGCGCCGCCAGGTTCACGGCAAAGCTGGAGCGGTCGCCCGCGATGGTCAGCCTGACCGCCCCGCCCGGGCTGGCCAGCTGGTTGTAGAACACCATGTAACGGTCGTCCGACAGCCGCTCCGACGCGTCGAGGCCGAAGCACGAGACGTCGGCGCTGGAGCCGCCCAGCTTCAGTTCCACATCGACATTGAACGCCTGGCCGCAGCCCAGGTCGTCGAGCTTGCTCTTTTGTCCGCGCGAGAATTGCTTCATTTCGATCACCTCAGAATGGTTTGACTCGTTAACACCGGCGAAGTTGCGGCCTGCATCGACTCTTGCTCCTGCTTCTGCGCCTGGCCCGGATGCGACCCGAACAGGCGCGAGCGTTCGAGCGTGCTCTCGGCCCAGGCGCGATGGGTGGCCACCTCACACATCGACTGATTCATCGCGAACACGGCCGGGCTGTCCGGCCGCAGGATGGCGGAGGCCTCCTCCAGGTCGCTGGCGGAGACGCGGTAATGGCTTTCGATCGGCTCGATCTGGCTCGGATGGATCGCCGTCTTGCCGACCATGCCGTGCGCCAGGTCTTCGTTGACCTCCTCGGCCAGCAACTCAGGCAGGTCCAGATGCTCGAACACCGGCGCCGTCAGCGCGAAACCGTGCGGCCGGAAAGTCGTCACCAGGCGGCCGATCACCGGCCCCAACGGCGTGCGGTAGATCGTCATATTGCGCGGCCGGCGCAGGCCCAGCAGCGCCAGCAGGTCGTTGCCGCCGATGCGCAGCGCCACCACCCGCTCGCGGATGCCGGGCGAGCCGATCAGATGACGCAGCGCGTGCATCTCGGCGTCGTAGAACACCTCGGCCGTCTCCAGGGTCGGCATCAGCGCGTGGGCCGTGTCGCGCACCAGGTTGCAGTACATCGGCAGATTGTACTGGGTCGCCTTGGGGATGACGAAGCCGGTCAGCTTGTCGGCGCCGGGCATGGCCAGCACGCGCGCCATCACGTCGAGGTTGCGCACCCGCACGAAGCGCTCGGCCTGGCTCTCCGCCGGCATGTTGGCCAGCACCAGCGACAGGTTGAACAAGGCGTAGCTGAGCTCGCGGTCGGCGACCGCGTCCTCGGTGCACATGATCAGCGAGCGGACATTGCCCAGGCGCGTGCCGCTGGCGACGTCCATCAGATATTTATGGGTCGCCGGCACGTACAGCGAAGCCCCTGGTGTCTTAACCATCGGCGATACTCCTGATGATGGAAACGGCCTGGTATGGCAGCTCCGGATCGAGTTGCACCGGCACGTCTTTTTCGCGTGCCAGCACCAGCAAATGGGCGACGTCGGCGCTGGCCGCGTCGCGCACGATCAGCCTGTCCGGCGAGCGCCGCAGCAGCACGCGCGTGGCTTCGCCCAGGCCGGGTTTGATCAGGTTGCGGTCGGCGATACCGTGCACGCGCATGGCCGCCTCCATGTAGTCGCGCGAGACGCGCGCCGCCGTCGCGCGCGCGGTCTCGGTGGCGAGTTCGGCCAACGCGGTGGTCGCGCCGGCCGGTTCGCTGGCCGGGCCGATGACCGCGTCGATGGCGGCCGGACCTTCGGCCCATTGTTGCGCCAGGTCGACCAGGCGGTCGGCGAACACGCGCGACTGGTCCTGCGGTTCGAACTCGGCGTAGTACACGCAACCGTGGAAATCGTCCGGGCCGATCTCGTCGTTCAGGATCGAGCGGCTGACGAGGCCCGACACGGTGGCGTTCAAAATGCTCGACGGAATCAGGTAATCGTCGTGGCCGGCGGCGCGCGCGGCCACGCCGGCCAGGTCGGACAGCACGTACAGGCCGCTGTCGATGGCGCAGCCGTGGCGGGCGTTGAACACCGCCATGCTGGCGTGCAGCTCGGCGGCGATGACGCCCTTGCCGGTCCAGCCGTCGATGAAGACGATCGATTCGGGCGCGTGGCCCTGCGCCAGGATGTATTCCAGCGCGACCTGGTCGATGCCGCGGTCGCGGATGATGGACAGCGAATAATGCGCGACCTCGCGGCCGAACACGCTGCCGAGCAGGCGCTTGAGCACCACGCCGACCGGCGTGCCGGCGCGCGCCAGCGAGACCAGGGTCACCGGCCCGGCGCGGCGGCGGGCGATCAGGCCGGCCAGGGTCACGCAGTCGCGCGCCATGCGCTCCAGGTTGGCCGTGCAGGCCTGGCCGAACACGTCCAGGTAGCGCGGCGACGGCAGCGACTCGCGCGACAGCATCTCGCTGTAATGGCGCTGTCCCGACTGGATCAGGCGTTCCTTGTCGGGCACATCGACGAACGAGGCCAGCGCCAGCGGCTTGAGCAGGAAGCGCACATCGTCGGCGTGGTAGCTGCCGCTGAAATTCATAGCGGCTCCAGGGCAACCCCGGCCAGTTGCGTACCGCGCGGCACGATGGCGTAGTCGCAAGCGGCCATGAAACGCGCGTCCGAACGGCTGTCGCCGATGCCGAAGGTCAAAATGGGGCCATGCGCGGCGCGCAGCAGCTCGGTGACGTAGGCCACCGCGTGCGACTTGTTCAGCGCGTTGGGCAGGATGGCCAGGTTGTTGGCGTTACGGTGGACGAAGTAGTCGTGGCCGCGCGCCTCCAGCCAGGGCATCACCACCTCGCGCTCGATCGGCTCGAGCCGGGCGGCAATCTTGTCGGCGTCCTTGATCAGCAGATAGAACGGAATCGAGTAATCCTCAACGATGCGGGTGCGGCTGCCCTGGCCGGCGGCCTCGACGTAGGCGTCGATCAGGCGGCCCAGCTCGGCCAGACCGTCCTGCGCGGCCAGCATCGCCGGGCGCATGCGTTCGAGCCAGGACCGGTCGGCGCTGCCGTCGGGCAGCAGCACCACGCCGCCGTAGTTGATCACCGCGTAGCTGGTGAAGTCGAGCTTGACGCGGCTGAAGGCATCCTGGTTGCGCGCGGTCGCGGGAATGATGGTCATGCCGTCATTCATGAACTGGAACATCGCGCGCTGGCCGGCGGTGGTGAACGAGCAGGCGACGCCGTCCTTGAGCACGGCCGCCGGTTCGAGGTCGTCGCGCCCGGCGCACTTTTCCAGCGATTGAAACAGTGTGTCGTCCAGGTCAGCAAACAGGAATTTCTTCAATCAGGGCCTCACTCTTAAAATGGAACAGACGCGCCTTGAGCAGCGCGGCCAGCTCGAACAACGCGGCGTTGGGCGGCGTCTCGTGGCAGATGAAAACATGGTCGTACTGACCGGGGGCGACGTTGTACAAAAAATTGGGAATGCCTTCGCCGTAGTTGTCGGCGAAGGCGAGCGTGTGCGCCACCGCGCCCCAGCGGCGGATCGGCGAGCGCGTGGTCGACTGCACCAGCACGTCGACGCCGTCGCGCGCCAGCCCGGCGCCCAGCGCATAGGCCGCATGCATGAACTCGCCGGTTCCGAGCACCAGCACTTTCTGGCCGGCGCCGATGTCGGCGGCCAGGCCGGACACCAATGCCTGCGGCAGGCGCAGCGGCGCAGTGCGGCCGCGACGGCCGAACTGGTCGCTGGCGCCACGCTCGGCGTCGGCGTCGAAACGCTGCGCCGGCAGCGCGCCCGATTCCATCGCGCCGGCCGTGAAGCGATAGCTGCCGTGCAGGCAAGCGCCCACCGTCATCGGCAAGGCGCAGCGTTGCGCCAACGCTTCGACGCCCTGCTCGCCCATGAAATTGGTGATTACCGCCAGATGCAGGTGACCAAGGGTAGGCTTTACCCCGGGCTGTACCTGCCGGCAAGCGTTCAACAGGTTGACGAAGGTGTTGCCGGTGCTGGCCTCGTCGTCGACCAGCACCAGCGAGCGCATGCCGGCGAACAACTCGCGCTGCGCGGGATCGGCCGGCCAGTGCAGGAACTGGCGCGGCGCGTGGCTGTGCGCCTCCTCGAATTCGATCAGCGGCTCATTGCCGACCCGGTAGCGGGTGGTGTGCAGGAACAGCGCCGGCTGGTCCGGATGGGCGCGCTGCCACGCCTCGAACATGCCCTGCCCCAGGCCGATGCCGGTTTCCGCCATCGAGATGAACACGACCGGTCCCGGCAACTCCGGCACGCCGGCCGCCAGGCTCTCGTGGATCTCGGCCATGCGCTGCGGCGTGACCGGCCAATGCTTGCCCAGCACCTTGCTCAGGAACAGGAAGCCGCGCTTGGCGTTATCGCGCGCGGCAAAGCCCAGCAGGCTGTCGGGAGGAAACTCGCTGCCGGTGACGCGCAGTTCCAGCGTCCCGGTCGGCAGTTCCACCTCGACAGTGCCTAAAAATGGCGATGGCCCGTTCATGGCAATGCCACCGCCGTGCCCAGCTCGCCTACGCGCATGCCGTCGCGCACCGCCAGTTGTTCCGGGGTGAACCCTTCATGGCCGTCGACAAAGCTGGTCAGCGCCAGGTAAGGCAGGTTCGGCCCGGCCAGGCAAGCCATGCCGATGCCGCCCGAGGCGCGCGCGTTGATCTCCAGCAGGCGCAGGCTGCCCTGGCCTTCGCGGAACTGCACATTGAACATGCCGCTCAGGCCGAAATCGGCCGCCAGCTTGGCGCACGATTCAACGATGTCTGCGCGCACCTCGATCACCTGGCCATGGCCGGGCTGCGGCAGCTTCTTGCGCGCCACCGCCGTGACCAGGTGGCCATTGGCGCCGACGCAATCGACGCTGTATTCGTAGCCGTCGAGATATTCCATCAGCAGCATGGTGCGGAAGGTGTCCAGCTCCGCCAGGCCACGGCGCAGGTCGCCCAGGCCGATGCGATAGCTGGAGCCGGCCAGTAACAGCGCGGCGCTGCTGCGCTCCTCGTCCAGCACGCTGAAGCCGAGGCCGTAGACCGAGCGCGCCGGCTTGACGCACAGCTCCTTGTGCAGCGGGCGCAACTCGGCGTGGGCGGCCTCGAACTGGGCGATGTCCTTGAAGATGCGGAACTCGGGCGGCGGCGCCAGCGGAAGATCGACGCCGGCGTAGAAGGCGGCCTTGTCGTCGATGATGTCGAGCTTGTCGGAGGCGGCGGCGCTGAGCACCCGCACGCCATGCTCGAGAAAGCGGCCCCTTGCCGCGCTCAGCGCGGAGGCGTGCTTGGCCGGCGCGAACACGTCGACCTTGTGCTCGCGGCAAAATTCCAGGCACCAGTCGACATAGTCGGCCGCCGTCAAGCCTTTCGGCTCGATGTGGAACTCGTGCGCGGCGCCGGCCGCCGGGGTATGCGCGTGCGGGTGCGTGTAAATGGTATGGAACCGGCCGGCGTGGTCGGCCTCGCGGATCAGCGTGAGCACGTTCGCGATGGACGAGAAGGCGCTGTTATACCAGACGCGCAAAACCCGTTCGGGCGCGCTCAAATCAATGCTCATGCAATCCTCATGTCGATCGATGGTGAAAAACAGCTTGTACAGCGGGCGCGGCCATAGACCTTGCGCGCACGAGCAAACCGGGAGACGAAGGCCTCCCGGTTTGCACGGTCGGCGCACAACCGGCGCCGGATTGGATGCTGGTACTGGGTGTTAAGCGTTGACGCCGAACGAGCGCGCCAGCGGACCGAGGCCGCCTTTGAAGCCCTGGCCGACAGCCTTGAATTTCCACTCGGCGCCGGCGCGATACAGCTCGCCGAAGATCATTGCCGTTTCCACAGAGCTATCTTCCGACAGGTCGTAGCGGGCCAGTTCGGCGTTGCCGTTGGCGTTCAGGCAGCGGATGAAGGCCTTGCCGATCATCCCGAAATTTTGCTTGCGCTGTTCGGCTTCGTGGATGGTGACGCAGAAAGACAGGCGGTCGATTTCGGCCGGCACGCGGGACAGGTCGACGGTCAGGGTCTCGTCGTCGCCGTCGCCCTGGCCGGTGGTGTTGTCGCCGTTGTGGACCAGCGAGCCATCGGTCGATTTGAGGTTATTGTAGAAGATGAAGTCGCTATCGCCGCGCACTTTACCGTCGGCCTTGAGCATGAAGGCGCTGCCGTCGAGGTCGAAGGCGGCGCCGTCGGTGGCGCGCGGATCCCAGCCCAGGCCGATAACGACCTTGGTCAGGCCGGGTGCTTCCTTGCTGAGGTTGACGTTACCGCCTTTTTGCAAACTGATCGCCATTGAGGTCTCCCATTTAAAATTTCAAATTATTAACATGCGCCCCGCGACACCATGCCGCGAAACGGCCTTTAAATTTCATCCCCAAGTATGTGGCGACATTTGCGCGAAAATCAATACTGTCCGAATATAATCTTTAAATCGATCTTACCTTAACTACTGGGCGCAGGCGTCGTAAACGGTATCGAACCAGCCATCCGGCTTGCATTTTCCATCGAGCAATGCCTGGATGCGCGCCACCCGGGCGGCGTGCTGCTCGGGCTGCGAAATCGGATGGTATTGGTTGGGCGCCTTGATCATCGCCACCAGGCCGACGAATTCCGGCTCGCTGAGCTCGTCGAGCGGCTTGCCAAGGTAAGTGGCGGACGCCTGCTGCAGCCCGATGACCGGGTTGCCGTCCTGGCTGCCCATGTAGACGTCGGCCACATACAGGGCGAGCTGGTTACGTTTGGGCAGTTTCGCGTTCAACACGAACGCCAGGACGTCGCGGCCCAGGTCGAACTTCTTGCAGCAATCGAACACGCGGCTGTAAAAGCGCTGCAACACGCCGGAGACGCCGGACAGCGGCCGGTCGGACAGATAGAGGTCGCGCGCCACCGCCGACGAGATCGTGGCCACGCCCTGCCCTTCGGCCAGGCTCACGCCGGCATGCTGGAAGAAAGTGGGGTCCTCGACCCGCAACAGGATGGTGGTCTGGCGCGCGGAAAGCGGCATCATGGGCGGCGCCGGCACCGCCTCCATGACGGCATTGAAGGATGCCGACGCCCAGACGGCGACCAGCCCCAGATAGGCGGCCGCCAGCAGGAACATCGCCAACACGGCCTTGCACGCGAAACGCATCACGATGACATCCTTGTCGTCAGCAAAAGATGCCAATTCTACGCTGCGGCACAGGCCGCCGCCATACTATATTAGTACAGCACCACCGAGCGGATCGACTCGCCGCTCTTCATCAAATCGAAACCTTCGTTGATGCGTTCGAGCGGCAGCCGGTGCGTGATCAGATCGTCGATATTGAGCTTGCCCTCCATATACCAATCGACGATCTTCGGCACATCGGTGCGGCCGCGCGCGCCGCCGAAGGCCGAGCCGCGCCACTCGCGTCCCGTCACCAGCTGGAACGGCCGGGTCGAAATCTCCTGCCCCGCCGCCGCCACGCCGATGATGAAGGACTTGCCCCAGCCCTTGTGCGTGCACTCGAGCGCCTGGCGCATCAGCGTGGTGTTGCCGACGCACTCGAAACTGTAGTCGGCGCCGCCGTCGGTGAGTTGCACAATGCTGTCGACGACGTTCTCGACCTCGTTCGGATTGATGAAATGCGTCATGCCGAACTTGCGCGCGATCTCCTGGCGCGCCGGGTTGATGTCGACGCCGATGATCTTGTCGGCGCCGACCATGCGCGCCGCCTGGATCACGTTCAGGCCGATGCCGCCCAGGCCGAACACGACGACATTGGCGCCCGCCTCCACCTTGGCCGAGAACAGCACGGCGCCCACGCCGGTGGTCACGCCGCAACCGATGTAGCACACCTTGTCGAACGGCGCGTCCTCGCGGATCTTGGCCAGCGCGATTTCCGGCACCACGATGTAGTTGGAGAAGGTCGACGTGCCCATGTAGTGGAACAACGGCTTGCCGTCCAGCGAAAAGCGGCTGGTGGCATCCGGCATCAGGCCGCGGCCCTGGGTCGAGCGGATCGCCTGGCACAGATTGGTCTTGCGCGACAGGCAGAACTTGCACTCGCGGCATTCCGGCGTGTACAGCGGAATCACGTGGTCGTCTTTTTTCAGGGTCTTGACGCCGGGGCCGACATCGACGACGATGCCGGCGCCCTCGTGGCCGAGGATGGCAGGGAAGATGCCTTCCGGATCGGCGCCCGACAAGGTGTAGTAATCGGTGTGGCAAATGCCGGTGGCCTTCAGCTCGATCAGCACCTCGCCGGCCTTGGGGCCTTGCAGGTCGACTTCTTCGATGGTCAGCGGCGCGCCGGCGCGCCAAGCGATGGCAGCTTTGGTTTTCATGGTCAGGTTCCCGTCATAAGGCAATAGTGGAACCGGCCATTGTGACGCCAGCCCGGGCGTAGCGCCCTCGCACGGACGAGAATGGCCGGAAATGATGCCATAATGACCGGATTTTAAGGACCAACAGTGACCACCAACACATGAACGCCAAGCCAGCGACGGCCGCCAGGACTGTCGCCAGGACCGTCGACATCATCGTCTATCCCGGCTTCAAGGCGATGGAAGCGATCGGACCGATGTCCGTTTTCGAGTACGCCAACCTCCACCTGCAACGCCGTGGCCGCGCGCCCGGCTACGACGTGCGCATCGCCTCGACCGCGATCGGCCCGGTGCGCTCGGATACCTTGATGTCGCTGGACGCCACCAAGGCGCTCAGCCCGTTGGCCCTGCCGGACGACGCCATCGTCGTCGGCGCCCGCCACATCCAGGCAGCGCTGGTCGCCGGCACGGACATCGTCGACTGGGTCGCGGCCTCGGCGCCGCGCCTCAAGCGGCTGGCGGCCTTGTGTTCGGGCGCGTTTTTCCTGGCGGCCGCCGGCGTGCTGGACGGCAAACGCGCCACCACGCACTGGAGCGTGGCCGACCGGCTGCAATCCGAGTTTCCCGCGATATCAGTCGAAGCCGATGCGATTTTCATTCGCTCGGACAATCTGTGGACATCGGCGGGCGTGACGGCCGGCATCGACCTGGCGCTGGCCTTGGTGGAAGAGGATTTCGGCCGCGACCTGGCGCTGGAAGTGGCGACCGAAATGGTGGTGTATCTGAAGCGGCCGGGCGGCCAGTCGCAGTTCAGCGCGCATTTGCTGATCGAGCGCACGGCCAAGCCCAACATCCGCGATATTCAAAACTGGATACTGGACAATCTGCACGAGCGGCTGTCGGTCGCCCAGCTGGCGCAGCGGGCGATGATGAGCGAGCGGCACTTCACGCGCGTATTCCAGCAGGAGGTGGGCGTGAGCGCGCAGGCGTTCATCGAGGCATGCCGCTTCGAGCGCGCCACGCAGCTGCTGGCCGATTTGGCGCTGCCGATCAAGAAGGTGGCCGCGCGCGCCAGCTTCAGCGACGAAGCGCACATGCGGCGCGTGTTCCAGAAAAAGCTCGGCATCACGCCAAAGTTATACAGGGAACGATTCGCCACCACCGGCGTCGGCCCGGGCAATTCACTAATCAACGGAGACACGTAGGGCGGATTAGGCGGAACGCCGTAATCCGCCATCTATGAGCCGCCGACGGCGCATGCATTGGCGGATTACGCTGCGCTAATCCGCCCTACGTGTTTCCTCGTGAATTTAACCGCCCCGAATCGCGGCTTAGTGCGCGCCCGCGCTTGAAAACACGTTCATGATCACCACGCCGGTGATGATCAACGCCATGCCTATCAGCGCCGGCGCATCCATCTTTTGACCGAAGAACGCCCAGCCGACCGCCGTGATGAGGACGATGCCCACACCCGACCACACGGCATACGCAATGCCCACCGGTATCGAACGCAAGGTCAGCGACAAAAAATAAAACGCCACGCCATAGCCGACCAGCACGACTACCGACGGCACCAGTTTGGAAAAGCCCTCGCTCGACTTCAGCGCCGATGTCGCAATGGTTTCCGCGACGATTGCAATGCCCAGCATCAGCCATTTGTTCATTGTGCACCTCCTGTTGAGCGGCCAGTATGCATAAGTTTCGCCGTCGAAACCAGTCTGTTCAAACCAACCGGGCTGTGCGCAAATCAAGCAATTCCCGCCGTACAAATTGAGGCCATCTTCTTGATGGCTCGCGACGAGCCCGCATGATCGCCATCAAATTTGCGAGGGAGCCCGGCTCCTATACTGGACTTCACACCTTCCGTCGCCCCACTCTCAGTGAGCTCACATGTCAACTGGTCACATCGTCATCGCCGCGACCTTGTTAACGCTGGGCGGCACCTTGAGCGCGACCGCGACGGCGGCCGACCCCGATCCCGAGCCCGAGCCGGCGACGGGCGTGGTGACCGTGCAGACCGTCACCATCGCCGGCCACGATTTTTCACAGTATTTTCTTGCCGCCTGGCGCGACAAGGAAGGCAGCGAGCACTACACGCTGTCGATCAACGAGCGTCCGTCCGCGCGCCTGGGCAGCGAGGTGTGGATAGGCTTCGCGCAACGCCGCGTGTTTCAAACCCGCCTGCCGCCGGCCCGCGCGGCGATCCGTTCGCTGAGCGAAAACGCGGCCGAGGCGGTCTGGCAAACCGTGCTGCAAACCGACGTCGAACGCAAACTGATCCAGGACGCCGACCTGGCCCCCGATGAATTCTGACCACCAGGAGCGAGCCATGCCCATCATCCGATCTCCACGCCATGCCTGCACCGCCGCCTGCCTTGCCCTGTTTGTGGCCGGCGGCGCCGGTGCCTCGGACATCGTCTACCAGCCGGTCAATCCGGAGTTCGGCGGCTACCCGGCCAATGGCCAGCATCTGCTGGCAACGGCGACGGCCACCAACAAGCACGTCGGCAAGGACGGCCTGGGGCGCTCGATGCTGGACCAGTCGCCGCTGGCCCAGTTCAACCAGACGCTCGAACGCACCGTGCTCAGTCAACTGGCCGCCGCCGCCACCTCCAAGCTGACCGGCGCCGACGGCAAGCTCGTGCCCGGCACGTTCTCGACCCAAAACTTCACCATCAACGTGGTCGACCTGGGCGGCGGCATGCTGCGCATCACCACCACCGACAAGGCGACCGGCGCCTCAACGTCGTTCGAGGTGGCGCAATGAACAGCGTGATGCGCCGCGCCGCGCCGCTTGCCGTGGCGGTCGGGATCTTGCTGCTGTCGTCCGGCTGCGCCCTCACCCACCCGCCGTCGGTCGCGCGCGAGGACGCGCAACTGACACCGTCGACCGTCGCCACCGGCGACCTGCGCAAGCTGCCGCCGCCCAAAGGCAAGGTGGCGGTGGCCGTGTACGGCATCCGGGACCAGACCGGGCAATACAAGCCGGCGCCGGACAGTTCGTTCTCCACCGCCGTCACGCAGGGCGCGTCGTCGATGCTGATCAAGGCACTCAAGGAATCGGGCTGGTTCATTCCGGTCGAACGCGAAAACCTGCAAAACCTGCTGACAGAACGCAAGATCGTGCGCGCGCTGGAAATGCCGCAGCCGGCCGGCACTCCGGCGGTGCAGATTCCGCCGTTGCTGGCGGCGTCGGTGCTGATCGAGGGCGGCATCACCGCGTTCGAAAGCAATGTGCGCACCGGCGGCGCCGGCGCCCGCTTTCTCGGCATCGGCGTCAGCACGCAGTACCGGGTCGACCAGGTCACGGTCAGCTTGCGCACCATCGATATCCGCAGCGGCCAGATCCTGCAAAGCGTGTCGACCACCAAGACCGTCTACGCCTATGAGGTGCATCCGAGTGTGTTCAAGTTCGTCAACGTCAAGGATTTGCTGGAACTGGAGGCCGGCATGACGCGCAACGAACCAACCCAGCTATGCGTGAACGAGGCGATCGAGGCCGGCGTGGCCCATCTGATCGTCCAGGGCGTGCGCGAGGGACACTGGGCGTTGCAGGACCCGGCGCGCTGGTCCGATGCGGTGGTGCAGCGTTATGCCACCGATTACGATACCCGGTACAACCCGGCAGGAGGGATGCCATGAGCGCCCGTCTGAGGATAGCGACGGCTCTGCTCGCGGCACTGCTTGGCCCGGGCTTGTGCACGGCCGGCGATCTGGCCGGCGCGGAGTTGCCGTCCGGGGGCTTGCTGAGCGGCGGCTCGCTGGCCACGGTCGGCCAGCACGGCACCATGAATACGATCGCGGCCGACCAGCGCGGCGGAGAACACAGGCTGTCGGCCTCGCAGCGCGGCCGGCAAAACACGGCGACGGTGGTGCAGGCAGGAGCCGCCAACGCCGTCGAGCTCGAGCAGGTCGGCAAGGGCAACCAGGCCACCGTCGTCCAGGACGGCACCGGCAACAGCGCTTTTGTCGATCAGCATGGCAACGCCAACAGCGCGCGCATCGAACAGCACGGCCACGACGCCAGCGCCCGCGTCACGCAGAACGGCGACGGCAAACGCGTCACCGTGATCCAGCATTGACGACCTCCGTCAAATCGGGAACCCCCGCCGCCATCGTTTTACCACTAGAAAGGAGCCATCATGAACTACGCACTGTCCACCATCGCCGCCGGCCTGTTGCTGGCCGCGTCCAGCGCCTCCGCGCAATTCGCCAACACCGCCACGCTCACCCAAACCGGCAGCGGCAACTCGGCCTATGCCGAACAGCATCGCGCCAGCAACGCCGTCGCGGCCATCACGCAATCCGGCAACGACAACACCGTGGGGGATCCGACCGCACGGTCCGGCGGGATCCTGCAACGCGATGTAAACGGCTCCGACATCACCGTTGCCCAAACGGGCGACAACAACGCATTCACGCTGCTGCAAACCATCGGCGACCGCAATCTCGCGCGGGTCGAGCAGTCCGGCGTCGGCAACGTCGCCACCGTGTTGCAGAACAGCGTGTTCCAATCGGCCGACACCATCGTGCAACAAGGCGAGCGCAACACGATCGACAGCCGCAACGCAGAAAGTCTTGCCACCGGCGCCACGATCACGCAACGGGGCGCCGACAACGTCGTCAACGTGGCCACCACGCTGTCCGGTTTTTCGGGACCGATCATCAGCCAGCAGGGCGATCGCAACCGCACGACGGTCAACCAGGACAACGCGTTCTTGTCCTTCTCCAGCATCAACCAGCAGGGCATGGACAACCGGGCGACGGTCAACCACAGCGCTACGCTGTCGACCACCTTGTTCATCACGCAGACCGGTAACGACAACCAGGCCACCGCCAACCTCGACGGCAACCAGACCGTGTCGATGATCACGCAGACCGGCAACCAGAACATCGCGACCGTCAGTCAAGGCCGGTACCTGAACGAGTCGACCATCCTGCAGAGCGGCAACCTCAATACGGCGTCCATCGCGCAAACCGGCTTGCCCGCGTCGCCAACGGCGCTGGCCAACACCGCCTGGATCACGCAGATCGGCGAGGGCTTCGTCGCCAGCATCACCCAGACGGGCAGCGGCAATTCGGCCGGCATCTATCAACATTGAGCGCCCCCACCGCCTCCGCCCCTTCCCCTTTCACTGCAAGGAGCCGCTATGAAGTCCGCAATGTTTACAGGCGCCACCGTTTTGCTGTTGGCCGCGTCCAGCGCGTCCGCGCAGGATCAGGCCAGCGCCGCCATCACGCAAAGCGGTGTCGGCAACCAGTCCTACATCGAGCAGCACCAGGTCACCAGCGAATCGCAGGTGACCGTCACGCAGAACGGCAACGACAACAAAGTGGGCGACCCGGGCAGCCGGGCCGGCGGCATCCTGCAGCGCGACACCAATCGCATGCGGGTCAGCGTCAACCAGCTGGGCGACAACAACCAGGCGGCGTTCGGACAGCTCACCGGCGATTTCGACCTGGCCTTCGTCAACCAGACCGGCAACGGCAACTTCGCCACGATCCAGCAGAACCGCGCCTACGAGTCGGTGGTGCGCATCGAACAAAACGGCGAGCGCAACCTGATCGACGTGGCTGGCACCGAAATCCTGGCTTTCGGCTTCGACGCCTCGCAGACCGGCTCGGACAACGTGATCAGCCTGGCGCGCAGCTGGTCCGGCTTTGGCGGGCCGGACGTGACGCAGGAAGGAATCGGCAACCGCGCGGCGGTCACCCACGACCGGGCCGACTACTCGTTCGTCGACATCCGCCAGCTGGGCATGGGCAACCAGGCCACCGCCAGCCAGACCAACACGATGGTCACCACCGCATGGATCACCCAAACCGGCGACGGCTTCTCGGCCGCCACCACGCAGACAGGCAACGGCCACCGCGCAGGCATCCACCAGCATTGAACCACCGGCGTCGCCCCCTTTTTCTCATCGCATCAAGGAGCTATCATGAACCATCCAACATTCACCGCCGCCTTCGGCCTGTCCCTGGCCTTGGCCCTGGCCGGCCCCGCCGCGTTCGCACAAGAGCCCACCACCGCCGCCGTCGCGCAAACGGGTACCGGCAATCAAGCCTACGTCGAACAGCGATCGTCCGAAGGAGCCACCGTCTCCATCGTTCAAACGGGCAACAACAACGTGATCGGCGACCCGGCCAGCCGCACCGGCGGCGTGCTGATGAGCGAAACGCCGCGCATGATCGTCGAGATCAGTCAGCTGGGCGATGCCAACCAGCTCACCTTGCAACATCGTGAGGGCGGCTTTTTCGGCTTTGCCTACCTCAACCAGTCCGGCACCGGCAACATCGTCAGCTTGTTGCAGAATGGCGTGTACGAATCGACGATCCGGGTCGAGCAGCATGGCGAACGCAACGTCATCGATGACCGGGCCGAGGCCTCGGGACCGCTCAGCTTCCGCCCCAGCCAGTACGGGTCAGACAATGTCATCACCACCAGGCGCACCCATTCCGGCTACGCCGGCATGCCGATCTACCAGGAAGGCACGGGCAACCGTGCCACCGTCACGTACGACGATGCCTTCTATTCCGGAATCGGCATCCGCCAGACCGGCATCGGCAACGAGGCGCGCGGCAGCATGACCTCGACCGGTTTCGCGACCGACGCCCATATCAACCAGGACGGCGCAGGCAATCTGGCGGTCACCGACATCCGTGCGTCCGGCGGCGCGGAGACGACGCAAACGGGGAACGCCAACACCGCCACCGTCGGCCAGACCACCGGATCGAACGTGTCGGCCATCAGTCAGACGGGCTCGCTCAACACGGCCGCCACGATGCAGACCGGCGTCGCCTATACGATGCCGAACACGGCCTGGATCACGCAAATGGGTGAGGGTTTTGTTGCCGGCATCACGCAGACGGGCAGCGGCAATAGCGCCGGCATCCATCAGCACTGAGTGCGCGGCGTTACGTTGCGACGCGGAGCTGTCCGAAGGCGAGCTTGGCGGCGGCGAGGTCTTCCAGCGCGGTGCCGACAGCCTTGAAGACGGTGCGTTGTTCGGGCGATGTTCGGCCGGGGACCTGGCCGCGCGCCAACGATGCCAGGTCGCCCCGTATGTCCTCGCTCTTCAGGCAGCCGGCGGCGATGGCGTCGCGCAACGACTGTATCAGCGCCGGAAACGGCAGCGCGTCGGTCAGCGATGATTCACTTTTCAGCAGCATCGGCATTCCTCTAATTCACGTAGGGCGGATTAGCGTAGCGTAATCCGCCATGAGCCGCCAGCGGCGCACGCATGGCGGATTACGGCGTTCCGCCTCCTAAGGCCTACCGGCAGGTAGGCCGCCTCCTTCGGTGGGCCCCCGGGGCGGATTGGCGGGCCTCACCCGCTAATCCGCCCTACGTGTCTCCGTGGTATTTTCAGGTCAGCGGTCAGCCGTCGCGCCGAACATCGCCGCCATCGCCGTCACATCCCGCCCCACGCCACGGTAGCCGACAAAGCGGCTGGCCTCGTCGAACATCGGCTCGCCGCTGACCTGCAGATACTGCACCCTGCCGTTGCCGGCGGTGCGCCGGTAAACGAAATCGAGGAAAGGCTTGCGCTCGGCGATGTTGGCTTCCAGGGTCGCGCGCTCGGCCACGTCCCAGCCGTCGGCGGCGCTGGCGCCGATGCCGACCATGTCCATCACCGGTCCAGACCAGTGGCTGAGCTTGCCTCCGGCGTCCTGCTCCCAGTACCAGTCGCTCGATAGCTCGGCGAAGCGCTGGAAGCGCGCCTCGCTGGCGCGCAGCTCGGCCGTGCGTTGCATCACCTGGTGTTCCAGCTCCTGGTTATAGCGGTTGAGCTGGCGGTGCAGCAGGCGCACTTCCAGCATGTTGTGGATGCGCGTCTCGACCTCGACCAGCTCGAACGGCTTGGCGACGAAATCCTTGGCGCCGGCTTGCAATGCGCGCAACTTGTGGCCGGGCTGGGCGGTCACCACCAGCACCGGCACGTAGCCGTCGGGCTCGATCGACTTGAGCGCTTCGAGCACCTCGAAGCCGTCCATGCCCGGCATTTGCAGGTCGAGCAGGATCAGGTCGTAGTGGTTGGCCAGGTGCAGCGCGCCGACGGCGAACGGATCCATCGTGCTGGTGACGCGGGTGTAGCCGGCGTTGTCGAGCATGCGCTCGAGCAGCATGACGTTGGCCTCCTGATCGTCGACGATCAGGATACTGGCGTTTAATATCTGGCTGGCGTCAATCATGGTGCACTTCCTTATGGGCGGCGGCAAACGCCAGCGCCAGGTCCAATGCGTCCATGAACTGGGCCACGTTGATGGGTTTGGTGAGATAGCGGAAGAAACCGGCCTCCACGCCTTTTTCTATGTCGCGCGGCATGGCATTGGCCGACAGCGCCATCACCGGGATGTGGGCGGTGGTCGGATCTTCCTGCAGGATTTTCAGGCAGCCGAAACCGCTGACGCCGGGCAGGTTGATGTCCATCAGAATCACGTCCGGCTGGTAGGTGCGCGCCAGCTGGATGCCGGCGTAGCCGTCGATCGCCGTCAGCAGCTTGAGGTCGGGACGGCGCGTGATCAGCTGCTCGACCAGGTTCAGGTTGGCCGGATTGTCCTCGACATACAGCAAGGTGCGCGGCGCCGAGATGATCTGCGCATCGATATAGGTGCTGGTGTCGAACGCGGCCATCTCCAGCACCGGCTCGTCGCTGGCGGCCAGCTCGACCCAGAACGTGGTGCCGGCGCCGACCGTGCTGTCGACACCGATGGAACCGTGCATCAACTCCACCAGTTGCTTGGTGACCACCAGGCCGATGCCGGTGCCCTCCTCGCCGCCCTCCTCCTGGCCGAGGCGGTTGAACGGCTCGAACAGGTGGACGATCTGCTCCTGGCTCAGGCCGGCGCCGGTGTCGACCACGCTCACGCGCACCATGCCGTCGCTGCCTTCGGCGCAGGTCACCGTTACGCTGCCGCCGACGCGGTTGTATTTGATGGCGTTCGACAGCAGGTTGATCATCACCTGCTTGACGCGGGTGCGGTCGGCGTGGACGAAGAACGGCCGCGCCATCGGGCTGAATACGAGCCGGATGCCGCGCTTTTGCGCCTGCGGAGCGACCATCGCCTCGCAATCCTTGAGCACGTCGGATAGCCCCATCGATTCCTGCGACATCGTCACCTTGCCCGATTCGATCATGGCCAGGTCGAGGATTTCGTTAATCAGCTGCAGCAGATACCAGCCGCCCTTGAGGATCTGGTCGATCGAGCGCAGCTGCGAAGGGGTCGGCGGCGGCTTGTCCGACGCCAGCAGTTGCGCGAAGCCGAGCACGGCGTTGAGCGGCGTGCGCAGCTCGTGACTCATGCTCGAGAGAAACTCCGATTTGGCCCGGTTGGCCTTGTCGGCCACGGCGCGCGCGGCCTCCAGCTCGACGTTGGTCTCCTGCAGCGCCAGTTGCTGCTCGCGCAGGCGGGCGTCGAGCACGGCCTGCGCCGCCTCGACCTGCTTGCGGGCCGTGTTGTCGGTGCCGATCAGCAAATAGCCGATAATCTTGTCGTCGCCGTCGCGCAGCGGGCTGACCGAGACGATGGCGGGGAAGCGGCTGCCGTCCTTGCGCACATGGGTCAGCTCATACACATCCTCGATGCCGCGCGAGGCCTTGAACGCCAGCGCCTCGAAGCCCGGGCGGATGGTGGTGCCCAGCTCCAGGCTCAGCGCCTCGGCCCGCTCTATCATCTCCTGGGCGTCGGAAATGCCGGCCGGCGTGGTCAGGTTGACCATCTCCGACGCGCTATAACCGAGCATGCGCTCGGCGCCGACGTTGAACAGCTGGATGACGCCCTGGGCGTCGGTGGCGATGCAGGAAAAATTGGCGCTCTTGAAAATGGCCTGCTGCAAGGCGTCGGCCTTGAGCAGCGGCGCGTCGGTCTTGTTCTGGCTCATTGGGATCCCTGGCGTTGCCGCACGTCTGACATCAGCCGCGCGAATTCCTTTTTGACGACGTCGTAGCACTCGCACACCTCGGCCTCCAGGCCGACCCTGTCGAGCACGGTGATATGGCCGCGGCGGTAGCTGATGTAGCCGTTCTCCTGCAACTTGCCGGCGGCGACGGTGACGCCCTCGCGGCGCACGCCCAGCATGTTGGCGATCAATTCCTGGGTCATCGTCAATTCGTTGCCCGGCAAGCGGTCGAGCGTGAGCAGCAGCCAGCGGCACAGTTGCTGCTCGACCGTGTGGTGGCGGTTGCAGACGGCCGTCTGCGACATCTGCGTCAGCAGCGCCTGCGTGTAGCGCAGCAGCAGGCGCATCACGGGACCGGCGCGGTTGAACTCCTCCATCAGGATATGCGACTTGAGGCGGTAGCCGTGGCCGGCCGTTTGCACCACCGCGCGGCTTGGCGTTGTATTTCCGCCCATAAACAACGAGATGCCCAGGATGCCCTCGTTGCCGACGCCGGCGATCTCGGACGAGCCGCCGTTCTCCAGCACATAGTGCAGGGAAACAATGGCCGATGTGGGGAAATAAACATGTTGGAGTTGTCCGCCGGACTCGTACAGCACGTCGCCCAGCCGCATCATGATGGGTTCGAGGTGCGGCGACAGGCGCGCGAAATCGGACTCCAGCAGGGCGGACAGCAGGTGGTTTTGGTTCGGGTCGTTGAGACGCATGGAAACATTCGTTATCCAGTCGTCAACTAGGCGGGCTGCGGGGACGGTGAACGATGACCGTGCCGCACAATAGCACATCCGGGCCGCCGGCACCCGGCCAGCCGCTGAAACGGCAAAAAACGCCCTGGCGACCCCGTCCTTTGCAGGGGTTTCCGCCCATCTCCGCCCGTATTGTCCTAAAATAAGCGCTTGAGTGAAAATGGCGACCGCGCCAACGCACCATCCGCTCCGGGTTTGCGCAGACTATCCTGCCCGACCCGGGAACGGGATCATTAACTACACTACCGTATACAAGGGAATGACATGTCAACAGAAAAGTCAAAAATCATCTACACACTGACTGACGAGGCGCCATTGCTGGCGACGTATTCCCTGCTACCGATTATCAAAAAGTTCACCGCGCCGGCCGGCGTCGACGTTATCGCCAAAGATATTTCCGTCGCCGCCCGCGTGCTGGCCGAATTCCCGGAATTCCTGACCGAAGAACAAAAAGTCCCCAACACCCTGGCCGAACTGGGCGCCCTGACGCTCAAGCCGGAAGCCAACATCATCAAGCTGCCTAACATCTCGGCCTCGGTGGCCCAGTTGCAGGCCGCCATCCGCGAACTGCAGGAAAAGGGCTACGCCCTGCCCGACTTCCCGGAAGACCCGAAAACCGACGAGGAAAAAGCCCTCAAGGCGCGCTACAGCAAGTGCACCGGCTCGGCCGTGAACCCGGTTCTGCGCGAAGGCAACTCCGACCGTCGCGCGCCCAAGGCTGTCAAGGAATACGCCCGCAAGCACCCGCACTCGATGGGCGAATGGAGCCAGGCCTCGCGCACCCACGTGTCGCACATGCACGGCGGCGACTTCTACGACGGTGAAAAGTCGATCACCCTGGACAAGGCCCGCAACGTCAAGATGGAACTGATCACCGCCTCGGGCAAGGCCATCGTGCTCAAGCCGAAGGTCGCGCTGCAGGCCGGCGAGATCATCGACTCCATGTTCATGAGCAAAAAGGCGCTGCTGGCGTTCTACGAGAAGGAAATCGACGACGCCTACAAGACCGGCGTGATGTTCTCGCTGCACGTCAAGGCCACGATGATGAAGGTATCGCACCCGATCGTGTTCGGCCACTGCGTGCGCATCTTCTACAAGGACGCGTTCGAAAAGCACGCCAAGCTGTTCGAGGAACTGGGCGTGAACGTCAACAACGGCATGGTCAACCTGTACGACAAGATCGACAAGCTCCCTTCGTCGCAGAAGGAAGAGATCATGAAGGACCTGCACGCCTGCCTGGAGCACCGTCCGAAGCTGGCCATGGTCGATTCGGCCAAGGGCATCACCAACTTCCATTCGCCCAACGACGTCATCGTCGACGCCTCGATGCCGGCCATGATCCGCATCGGCGGCAAGATGTGGGGCGCCGACGGCCGCACCGCCGACGTCAAGGCGGTCATGCCGGAGTCGACCTTCGCCCGCATCTACCAGGAGATGATCAACTTCTGCAAATGGCACGGCAACTTCGACCCGACCACCATGGGCACCGTGCCCAACGTCGGCCTGATGGCCCAACAGGCCGAGGAATACGGCTCGCACGACAAGACGTTTGAAGTGGCCGAAGGCGGCATCGCCAACATCACCGACCTCGACACGGGCGAAGTGCTGCTGACCCAGACCGTGGAAGCCGGCGACATCTGGCGCATGTGCCAGGTCAAGGACGCGCCGATCCGCGACTGGGTCAAGCTGGCCGTCACGCGCGCCCGCCAGTCCGGCATGCCGGCCGTGTTCTGGCTCGACACCTACCGTCCGCATGAAGCCGAAGTGATCAAGAAGGTCCAGCTCTACCTCAAGGACCACGACACCAGCGGCCTGGACATCCACATCATGTCGCAGACCCGCGCCATGCGCTACACGCTGGAACGCGTCTCGCGCGGCCTCGACACGATCTCGGTGACCGGCAACATCCTGCGCGACTACCTGACCGACCTGTTCCCGATCCTGGAACTGGGCACCAGCGCCAAGATGCTGTCGATCGTGCCGCTGATGGCCGGTGGCGGCATGTACGAGACCGGCGCCGGCGGTTCGGCGCCCAAGCACGTCAAGCAGCTGGTCGAGGAAAACCACCTGCGTTGGGATTCGCTGGGCGAGTTCCTGGCGCTGGCGGTCTCGCTCGAGGAGCTGGGCATCAAGGAAGGCAACGCCAAGGCCAAGATCCTGGCGCAGACCTTGGATGTGGCCACCGGCAAGCTGCTCGACAACAGCAAATCGCCATCGTCGCGCACCGGCGAGCTGGACAATCGCGGCAGCCACTTCTACCTGTCGCTGTACTGGGCCCAGGCCCTGGCCGCCCAGACCGACGACGCCGAGCTGCAAGCGCACTTCGCGCCGCTGGCCAAGGCGCTGGCCGAGAACGAAGGCAAGATCGTGGGCGAGTTGAAGGATGTGCAGGGCAAGCCGGCCGAGATCGGCGGCTACTACTATCCGGACCCGGCCAAGACCGAAGCGATCATGCGTCCTAGCGCCAGCTTCAACGCGGCGCTCGACAGCATCTGACGATCCGCTTGTGAATGCGGCGCCTAGCGCCGCGCCTACACAACGAAAAGGGAAGCCCATGGGCTTCCCTTTTTTACTTCCCCACAATCAGTCAAACCTCAGCGGCTCGGCTGGTATCTTGTCTTCCATCGACCACAACCCCTCGACATTCTCGTCTGTCAATCCGGTATTGTGGAACAACGCGACTATCGCATCGCCAAGGCGCACGCGCCTCTTGTGTTTCACCGCTGCTGAGAGAATTTCGCGAACCTCGGCCTCCGTGCTCTGCCCGTGTTGAGTCGCACGCATGCGCAAGGCCTGATATACGTCGTCGGGAAAATTTCGAACTATCAGCGTTACCATCAATAGCTCCATTGAACGAATGTATGGATACATGTTATCGCATCAAACCCACATACCTCCGCTGATGCGCAACAAACGTACCGGTAGCAAACACACCTGCGAGCTAGATGTCACGACTGACCTCACAGTCGTCCTCGTCATACTTCCGCAGTAGCGACTGTAGGCTCAAACCAGTCGAAACTATTTCAACGCACAACGCGGCGAACAAAGTTACGAGCTAGCTCAACAGAGCGCGGCAATTTCACTGCTAGCGCCTGCTGCTGGCTTAAAACGGCACCTCTACAGGTTCCCTCTCGAAAACACTTTTATCCTAAATGATGGGTTAAACGAAACTGGCTCATACGTAACAACGGAAATCGAAGATTGCCAGAGACTCGACAGAGCGACTACTCAGTGCGTTGTGCTCCGATTTAATCCGCTCAGCTTCACTCGTCAGGTAACTGCGTAAGACATCGAACGGTTGCAGCCCTTCGTATCCAGGCACCGCCCATCGACGCTCCTTTAGTCGAAAGAGTACAAGTACACCGTTCGCGCTGTTATTCCCCTTGAGGTACTGCCCCACCATCTGGTCTCGTAAAGTGGACACTAACTCCGACACGGAATACCTTTCGTCATCCAAAGGCTTAATTTCGATGCAGACGGTAAAGCCTCTCCCCGTCCCTAGCTGAATATCGGTTTTCTTATCGTCATCGACCTCTTCCTCTCGCTGAACGGAAAATCGCTTCATGGGGTTTCGTTCTGCCAGGCGAGCAGCGAGCCAAAGCTGCACATCTTTTTCTTTCATCCTCGGTTTGAACAGC
Organism: Duganella sp. AC237; assembly: GCF_979254035.1. Classification (NCBI taxonomy): domain Bacteria; kingdom Pseudomonadati; phylum Pseudomonadota; class Betaproteobacteria; order Burkholderiales; family Oxalobacteraceae; genus Duganella; species Duganella sp. AC237. The sequence goes on from NZ_CEEDEW010000003.1 coordinate 4,623,094, forward strand.
CGGCGGTCGCTAAACGGCCCCTCTTCCAAGCCGCGACGGATCTCGATCAATCTGGCCATAACTTGCTTTAGCAGCCCAGCTTCAGACATAGGGTCGGCTTCAAATCCGTCGATAATAATTTGAAGTGCCTCAGGCTCCATAATAGAATTACCTTGAGCATCGGCCGCAGCGTGTTCAAACTGCTGCGACAACAACCAGAAACGCACAGCCTCATCTGGCTCTTGGGCCGCGATCTCGGCCAAAGCACGGTTCGCAAGCTCGCCAGGACTGGAACGCAGCAAATTTGGGATGGACCCGACCATAGCTGAAATTGGTTCCTTGTCGAACGGTTCCATCTCACCTAGCGGCTTCGATAGCGGCAACAACAATCTGTAAAGCTGAACAAGGACATCAACATATACGTTCCCGGCAAATGACGACGATGCTTTCAAACCGCCGAAATTCTGAGCGAACAAACGTAGCTGTGCATCGTGGCCTTCGCGGATATCGACAACGTGCACCTTGAACCAAGCCCAAGCGGCCTGAGGCTCCGCGTGAAGCCAACGGCGATACCAACTAAACTCTGACAATAATCCATCTGATGCAACCGAGTTCATTACAATTCCACGCGCGATCGCCGCCTGTTCCTCTATGCTTAGCACTGCCGCCACTACCATCTCGTCAAATAACCCAAGCCTATATGTCGGATGGTTGAAATCTGAGTCAGACGGCAGCGCCTTCAGCTTACGCAGCAAAGGTAACTTAATTTCAGGCGACAAACGCATAGCAAATTTGATGACGCTGCATGAAGCCTTATCAGCATTTTCACTCACAGCTTCGGCCATCACCCATTCGGACAGACTCTCCACAACATCAGCTTCGTGCCCAACATAAATGGGTTTGAACAAGTCCGATGGTCCGTTCGGGAACCACAAATCCAAACGGGCTAGCTTACCTATAGGTGCGGATTGTATCAAGGCATCTCGAACGCCTAGTTCGAGTGCCGCTGTTGCCGCCAACAATACACTCCACGGAAAAGCGCCACTTTGGTAGTCGGCTGGGTTGGGTATTTCAATGTTCTTAAAATGAAGCATCAGCCCTGCAAAGAGGGCATCGGCAATTTCCGGACTAAACTCCCGTGCAACTTTAGAAAAATCCAGATTCTCAAAAAAATTAATTCGCATCCTGTTAAAAACAAAACCCGCCATCTTCCTTAGCGCGTTGGGTTCGCCCAAAGCAACTATTTCAAGGTCTTTCGTCATGAGTGCAATATCACTCAGGCTTGCTTGGCGTCGGTTGCGCTCGCGAACGCGCTCCTCGTTCGTAAAATTCCTACTCGAGCAACGACTCTTCACGAACATTGCCACTGCTTGCCCGATCGATTCCCGACGAACGTTTGACTCGTTGCCAAAAATCAACTTGGCCAGCGCTTCCCGACGGGCACGTTTCTGCAGAGTTCGAAACACAAGTCCAACCGCCACGCCAAACCAGATCGCGCGATATTCATTTGACTCGCCAGCGTCGTTTGCCCTACTGGTGACTTCAGCTAAGTCGGCCAGATGCAAGGTCACAATGCTGCCATAACCCAGACGATTAATATTTTTCCCAGCATCAGCTGCTGCGAATCGTTCAATCAATCGCCAGCGCAAACCGCCATGTTTTTCAATTAGCCCCTCAACACGCGCGAGTGCATCATTCCGAGCCAACCGTGAGTGCCGAATCAAATCAATTTGTTCGGCTGCGCCCACCGCAACCTCATCTACTTCACCGTCTTCCGGTAACAGAGTCAGGAGTCGTTCAAAGCAATCTGGTAATACTTCATAGAGCCAAATAAGCGGCGCAGCGGCAGAGTCCACGTCTCCCCCAAACCGTGCTCCATCGCTTACTTCAGGAAGCGACTGGAGTATCGCCTGCAGCGCAGTTCTCACAACTTCGACGTCAGTTTCTGACTCTACCAATCGGCTAACCGACTGCGCCATTTCACCGCCAATTTGATTTGCATCCGGCGAACTCTGAAGGAACACATCGACAAGTTCGGCGAGATCAAAGTCCTTCAAACCAGTAGCCTCCATCGCCGCAGCGATCAAGCTATTGTTGCCCGCGAACGTCCACTCCAACAGGGTCCGTTTCACAGTACGTTTTTGTTCGGCGCCGCCAATCACGCCGATAGCTCTAACCGCCATCAAAAAGCGATAGCTTCGATGTGGTGCTGAGTCATAAATACTCTTCACGGCATCTGCGCAGTCCTTAACCGCGCCGCGAAGAACATACTGCAACAATGTCATACACGCCGGCTCACTCGGGGAAAATTCCAGAACTAAATTCGCCAGAAAGCCGGGCCTTAGCGGCAGCACTGCGCGCCGAATCTCACTTACAGAGTTCGACCAATCTTTATGCCGACCGCTCGCGAGCAGACGAATATATCCGGCAAAGGCCTGTTCTGCCGTTGGCGCATCCCACGCCGCCGGGTCCCCATCAAAAACATAGGTTTCTGGGAATTTTGCTGCCGCCCATTGCCGGAAATTAGAGTCAATCGCACACGCCCAACAAAGCGCGTAGCGCCTCGATGGAATTAGCAAATTCCTGCCGTACAAGTTGGAAGAGAATAAGCCACACAGAAGCTCAAAAGGAACTCCCGCTTTAAATTTCCGCACCACCCATCGGCCCGCCAAAAATTCGCGTATCGACCGATGATTGAAACGCACGCGATCGTAAGTAGCCAAGTCGAAAACAGCTGACTTCAGCAGATAATCAATCTCGCTGGGCTTTAACTTTGGCAGGATTCGTTGGGCTGACAACTCATTCGGCTGCGGCGATTCCGACAGTGAGAAGAACGCCCTGCCTGACATCTCCGCCGCAGCGGCAAGCTCCTCGACGCAGAGCTCCATCTCAGACATTGCAAGCACCGAAGCAGCATTCTTATACGTTACGTTGTGTTCGCTAAGCCTGTTGCGCACATGCTCCTGCATGAGCTCTAAATAGCTTCCCAGACGCTGATTGCTGTTCCAATAACCGACCAGCCACTTGAGGTCGCGGGGTCGAACAGCCATTTCGAGATAGTCACCATCTTCTACATTTGCCCAGAACAGAGCCTCATTTCTCACACAAAAAAACCGAGCTAGCCGCTCACGGTCATTCTTTGACAACGGCTTCAAGAGAACCGCTTTAGTCCTAGGAACGTCTAATCCTAAAGGTCGGGCCAAGGCGGCTTCCATCTCGTCAGGCCCCATCGTCACCAGAAATGTAGGAACAGTAAGAAACTCATGGACGGCATCAGGCACCGCTGGAACTGCCCAATCAGAATGCCGACTTGACAATACAAACCTGGCGCGGCCTAAGTACGGCTGGAGCTTCTCGTGGACAAATCCCAGCGCAGTCCGAAACGCAGTAGGAGTAGCCAGACGTGACTCATCAATCGCATCAAGGAAGAAAAATCCGATTTCCCTCGATGCTTCCCATACTTTAAAAAGCGCTACATCAGCTGGAGAAAGTGCCCAGTGGTTTGCGTCAATAATTGCGTTAATCGAGACAAACAAAGCGAACGTTCCCGAGCGGCGTAAGACTTCGACCCGATTTTGAAATTCAGCAGTTTTCCCGACGCCGGCCTCGCCTAGCACCACTACAACCGCACGCTCTTTTAATGTTTCCCAGGTTGGTCCTTTCTCACGCAAGGAAAGGTAACCAGCCCAAGTGTGCTCATCATGGTCACCGACATTCGTTGAAAACTCTCGATTTAGCTGAAGATTCATTAACTCATCTCACAATTTCGGAAATTATACGGGCGCCGTACGAAAGACCAGTTCTTGGCGAATGCACTCGACGTTACTGGGCTCCAGGCGGTCGAATTCCATCGTGTTGGACGTAAGGCTTCATGACATTCTGACGACGTCAAATATCCACGAAGAAGCCCATCCGTAGTTACAGCCCTTTCCTCAGGGAGTTCAATCCCATTACTCCGATCAAATTTCTGTATTTTCCAAAAGTGCTCGACGTGCCCCCCGGCCCTGAGTTTCGTCTTCACATTGAGGTTCAACAAAGTTTACGCCATCGCTTTCGTCGCCGATCCTGACCTTCGTACGGTCCCAGTCGTATCGAAAGAGGACATCGAACGCCTCTACAAATTCTTAGCGCTCAAATCCATGTCATTTTCCTTAATAGGCACTTTCTAAATAGCCGGTACTAACACAACGACTGCTTAGCTAGGATTTCAGCCAAGCAAGGTCCTCAACGCACCGACGAATACGCGGTCGGCTCCAGGAACGAGTTATCGATGCGCTCGACGATGATGCCATCGGCCTCCGACGCGGCGCGCGCGGCCACCCATTCGGGATCGGTGGCGAAGGCGTTCCACTTTGTTTCGCGCTCGGCCAGGCTTTCCCACTTCAGCAAGTAGGTCAAGGTCTGGTTGCTGGGGCCGACGACAGTGGTGAAGAAGCCGGCCTGTTCGATGCCGTGCTTCAGAAATAGCGGCAGGGTCACGTGCGAAAATCGCTTGTGCAAGGCCGGCAGGCGGCCGGCGGCGCAGTGGTAGACCCGTAATTCGTAAATCATTAGTTATATCCTCTCGGTATTAGGGAATGGATGTGATGTCGCCGCCGATACGGCGTCCACATAGTCATTGCAGTATAACCATCCTTGCCACAAGCAGACTCTACAACACACTCGCCGGAGTTGACAGCGAGAGCCTTCGCGGACACACTTTATTCATGCATCCCTCCCCGCTTCCAGGCCTGGCCCGATTGCCCGCACTACGCAACCGGGGCTGGCTGGCATGGGTGCTGCTGTGTTTGGCTGTAGCGCCGGCCCCGGCCGCCGTCGGCGCCCCCACCGAGCACCTGGTGATCGACTACGTGGTCTCCAATACGCCGCAGCGCACCACCTGGGTCGGCATCATCAATGAGTTCGCCGCCGCCAATCCGGACATCCAGATCATCCACCAAGGCTATCCGCAAGAGGAATACAAACGCGGCTTCACGGCCCGCCTGCGCGCCGGGCGGGCCGACCTGGCGTTCTGGTACGCGGGCGAGCGCCTCGGCGACGCCGCCAGGAACAAGCTGCTGTCCCCGCTCGACGCCGACCTGGTCGCGCTGCTGAAGAGAAAGAAATTCTCGCCCGCCACCCTCGACGGCACGCGCATCGACGGCGCCGTCTACGGTTTTCCGCTGTACTACTACGTGTGGGGCTTCGTCTACCACAAGCCGCTGTTCGAGCGTCTGGGGCTGCGCCCGCCGGCCACGTGGGCCGAGTTCCTGCGGACCTGCGAACGCTTGAAGGCGGCGGGCGTGACGCCGCTGGCGGTCGGCGCCAGGAGCGGCTGGCCGGCGGCCGGCTGGTTCGACTACCTGAACCTGCGCATCAACGGCATCGAGTTCCATCGCAAGCTGGTGCGCGGCGACGCCCGCTTCGACAGCCCGCAGGTGCGGCAGGTGTTCGATGTCTGGGGCGGCCTGCTGCGCAAGGGGTATTTTCTCGACGCGACAATGGAACAGGAGCCGGAGCGCGTCATGCCCTATGTGTACCGCGACCGCGTCGGCATGATGCTATCGGGCAGCTTCGCCGCCTCCAGGTTCCCGGCCGCGATCGCGGCCGACATGGGCTTTTTCGGCTTCCCAAACTATTCGCCGGGCATGCCCACCTACGAAGAGGCGCCGATCGATGTGCTGGTGCTGCCGGCGCGGGGCTTGAATCCGCGCGCGCGCAACCGCTTCCTCGCTTTCCTGGCCGAGACCGGCGCCATGCGCAAGATTGCCGAGGCCGACCAGACGCTGTCGGCGCAGGTTGCCGCCGATCCGCGCCCGATCTGGCTGGGCGACGCGCCAAGCCGCGTGTGGCGCGCCGCCGCCGGACTGACCTACTTCTTCGACCGCGACGCCAAGGCCGAACTGGTCGGTCCGACGTACGAGGGCCTGCGCCGCTTCCTGAAGCCGCCGCACGACACCGATCAAGCGGTGCGTTACATCGACGAGGCGATCGCAGAGGCGGGCGAGCCTAAAAAACCGCCTTGAACGGCGCATGCGCCACTGTCGAAATTCGGAGATTTTTATAACGAAATCGGCAATCACCACTTTTTCGGGCACGCTCCCGGCGCCCCGTGATAGATTCGTTTTTTCCAAAAAAGGAGACGAAACGATATGAAAAACCTGTTCACCAAAAGCGCCCTGCTCGGTGCCCTGTTCGCGCTGAGCTGCGCGGCGTCGGCGGCCGAGGCCGGTCCCTGGAAATCGCTCTTCAACGGCAAGGACCTGAACGGCTGGAGCACCTACGTCAGCATGCAGCCGACCACCGACGGCATGAAGACGCCGACCTCGGTGCGCGGGGTGGACAACGACCCGCGCCGCGTGTTTTCCGTGGTCGACGGCATGCTGCGCGTGTCGGGCGAGGAATGGGGCAGCGTCTCGACCTTGGACGAGTACGAAAACTTTCACCTGAAATTCGAATTCAAATGGGGCGTCAAGAAGTGGCCGCCGCGCGAGAACGTGATGCGCGACAGCGGCCTGCTGTACTACGCCGTCGGCAAGGAAGGCGCGCAGGACGGACATTGGATGCGCAGCCACGAGTTCCAGCTGCAGGAAGGCGACTGCGCCGACTACCACAGCCTCGACGGCGTGACGGTCGACGCCCATGTCGGCGACGCCAACCAGGGCGACTGGAAATTCTACCGTTACGAGCCGTCCCTGCCGCTGCGCAAAGACATCAAGGCGCGCATCCTGAAGAAAGGCAATTTCGAAAAGCCGAGCGGCGAATGGAACACGATGGAAGTCATCGCCGACGGCAAGACGCTGGTGCACATCGTCAACGGCCACGAGGTGCTGCGCATGACCAATTCGCGTCAACTGGTGGACGGCAAAATGGTGCCGCTCACGCGCGGCAAATTCTCGATCCAGTCCGAGGGCGCCGAGGCGTTTTTCAAGGACATCCAGGTGCGGAAATTGGGGGCGCCGGTTCCGCCCCCGGCACCAGCTAAGAAGCCGGGCTAACTTCGGATGCCGTATCGGCCCGCTGGCATCGTGACGGAGATTGCGCCATAATTCATCAATAATATCTTTACCAGTGCCGGCCAAGGAGGTCACAATGGGAACCGTGCGCAAGACAATTACGCTGACGGACCAACAAGACGAATGGATTAAGGCGCAAATCGACGCCGGACACTACACCGACGACAGCGAATACATCCGTGACCTGATCCAACGGGAACAGGAACACGGTGCTGAGGCCGAGGCCATACGTGCCGCGCTGATTGAAGGCGAGGCCAGCGGGGAGCCTGCATCTTTCGATGTCGCCGCGTTCAAGCAGCGTATGCTGACCCCGCGTGGGTGAATATCGCCTGACACCTGCGGCGGAGCGCGATCTTGAGTCAATCTGGACCTATACTTCGCAGCATTGGGGTGTGGATCAGGCCAATCGTTATATCGACATCTTGACGGCAATCTTCGCAGAACTGGCACAGTCGCCGAAAACTGCGCCGGCATGCGATCACATACGGCCGGGCTATCGACGCCGGATTGTTCATCGGCACGTGATCTATTTTCGCATCACCGCCTACGGCGTCGCCATTGTTCGTGTCTTGCATGAACGCATGAATCAGCCGCGCCGCCTGTGATCATAACAGCGACGCCAGCGGGTTTGGAACCGGTGGTCGCCGCGATAATGCCGAGAAACGCGCTAGCTGATCTTCAGCGCGCTGGCGTAGGCCAGTGCCGGGCGGTCCGCCGGCAACGTCACCTGCAGTCCCTCGGCGGTCTGGCGGAACGCCAGCGCCACGCCGCTGCCGAGCAACTCCACGCGCTTGACCGGCCGTGCCAGGTGCGCGCCGCCGCTGGCCATGGCCTGGATCGCCAGCTTGCCCGCCGCCGGCCATCCCATGAGGAAGGCGTACACGCTCTCGCCCTTGGCCGTGAAGCGGATGTCGGCGGCGGAGAACGGCTTGCCCTTGCCCTCGTTGAAGCCCGCGCCCGACATCGGCGCGCCGGCGTCCGCCGCCACCGGTCCCTCGCCGAAGATCGCCCATGGCCGGGTATCGTAGATGCCCTCGCCGTTGACGGCGATCCAGCGGCCGATCTCCTCGACGATGGCGCGCTCCTGCTCGTCGATGGTGCCGTTGCCGCGCACCGGCACGCTCAGCAGCAGGTTGCCGTTCTTGCTGACCACGTCGATCAACGTATGCACCACCGTTTGCGCGCTCTTGTAGGCCTTGTTGTCGTACACACGCCGGTCGTAATGCCAGTTGCCAATGCAGGTGCAGGTTTGCCACGGCAACGCTTCAATCTTGTTGCTCTGGCCGCGTTCGATGTCGAGCACCATGCTGCGGCGCTGCTGGGCATTGAGTATCTTGCCGTTGACCACGGCCTCCAGCTTGCCCTTGCGCGCGATGCTGCGGTTGTACATGTGCGCCGCCAGGCGCAGGCCGGCGTCGCTGAACGGCCATAGCGGCAGCACGGTATCGTCGTAGTACACCAGGTCCGGATCGTAGTTGTCGATCAGCTCGCGCGTGCGGTTGAAGAACTTGTCGTTGTAGGCCTGGTCGGGAATCGACGCGCCGCCGCCCCAGTGCCACTGTTCGTGCTGCACGCCGCCGTCGCCGCCCGACTTGCTGAGCGCGTGGTTCTGCGCGTACAGCGCCTGCGGGTCGAGCCCCTCCCACCACTTGCCCTTGCCGTCGGCGCGGGTCAGCTTGCCGTCGTAGGGAACGCCGGCGTACTGGCCGTTCTTGTCGGCGCCCTGCGCCGTCTCGTACCAAGCCCACGCGTGCGCCGCGTGCACGCTGACGCCGAAGCGCAGGCCGTTGGCGCGCGCGGCCTTGCTCCAGCCGCCGATCAAGTCCTTGCGCGGCCCCATTGCGGTGGAATTCCACTGCGGCTGGTAGCTGCTTTTGTACAGGTCGAAATTATCGTGGTGGTTGGCCAGCGCCACGAAGTACTTCGCGCCGGCGCGCTTGTACAAGGCCACCAGTTCGTCCGGGTTCCATTGCTCGGCCTTCCACTGGTGGATGATGTCCTTGAAGCCGAACTTGGACGGGTGGCCGTACTTGCGTACGTGGTAGCGGTAGGGATCACTGCCCTCCTCGTACATGATGCGGCCGTACCAGTCGCCGAACTCCGGTTCGCACTGCGGGCCCCAATGGGCCCAGATGCCGAACTTGGCGTTGCGGAACCAGTCCGGAGTCTGGTACTTCTCCAGCGAATTCCAGTCCGGCGAAAACGGGCCGGCGGCAATGGCGCCCGGCGGCGTTGCCGCCAGCGCGTCGGCGGCGCGCGCCACGCCGGACAAGGCCACCGCCGGGATGGCCGCGCCCATGTGTTTCAACAAATCCCTACGCTTCATTGCGTCTCCTCCGGTTGTATTTTTATGGGTGTATCTCTATGCGCGCTGCGCCAGCACGGCACGCAAATAATCTTCATGGCGGGGCATGGCCGCAACGGTAGCGGCGATGCCGGCGCGCCGCTGCCGCAGTCCCAGCAACGCCGCCTCGGGCGCCACCTCGCGCAGCGCCGGGTCGGCATGCTCTGGCCAGTGCCCCATGCCGGCATGGATCGCCAGCCAGCTGGTGGCGTCGAAGCCCTCCTCGCCGTACTGGTGCAGCGCGCCGGTCTGGCGCCACGCGTGGATCTTGAACGCCAGCGTGTCGGGCAACTCCATCGTCGCCATCGTGCGCCACAGCGCGCTGTCGCGACGGGCCGTCAGGCGGTAGTGCAGGATGATGAAGTCGCGCACGCGCTCGAACTGGCGCACCATGCCGGTGTTGTAGCCGGCCAGTGTCCGCGCGTCGGGCACCGTGCCCGGCAACAGCGCTTCGATCAGCCGTCCCAGGCCGCTCTGCACCAGGAAAATACTGGTCGATTCCAGCGGCTCCAGGAAGCCGGAAGATAAGCCCAGCGCCACCACGTTATGCACCCAGAAGCGCGCGCGGTGGCCGGTGGTGAAGCGCAGCAGGCGCGGTTCGGCCAGCGCCGGCGCGTCCATTTGCGCCAGCAACTGCGACAGCGCCCGCTCCTCGTCGATATGGCGGCTGGCGAATACATGGCCATGTCCGGTGCGGTTGCTCAGCGGGATGCGCCACGCCCAGCCGCCTTCCAGCGCCGTCGCGCGCGTGTACGGCGCCAGCGCGGTGCCGCTGCGCTCGGTCGGGCAGGCCCAGGCCCGGTCGACCGGCAGCCAGTGGCTGAAATCGACGAAGGGTTCTTCCAGGGTGCGGCCCAGCAGCAGCGAGGCGAAGCCGGAGCAGTCGATGAACAGGTCGCCCTCGACCACCCGGCCGTCGGCCAGCCGCAACCGGCTGACACCGCCATCGGCGCGGCGCCGCACGTCAACGATGCGGCCCTCGGTGCGGCGCACGCCCTTGCGCAGCGCCATCGTGCGCAGGAAGCCGGCGTACAGCACGGCGTCGAAGTGGTAGGCGTAGTTGAAGAATTGCCCCTGTTCGGGCGGCACCTGGAAGCGCCCCTCGCGGGCCATCACGCTGGGCAGGCATTGCTCGCCCAGCGCGCCGAGGCCGGCGTCGCCCAGGCGCCGGTGCTGGCCCCACAGGGACTGCGGACCGGCCAGCGCGCCGAAATCGCCGAAGGTATGGAAATAGCGCTCGCCCTGCACGCGCCAGTCGCAAAACTCGATGCCCAGCTTGTAGGTGCCATTGGTGGCGCGCAAGAACTCGGCCTCGTCGATGCCGAGGATCTTGTGGAAGGCGCGGATGGAAGGAAAAGTCGCCTCGCCGACGCCGATGATGCCGATTTCCTCCGACTCGACCAACTCCACCGCGCTGCCCGGCAGCGCGGTGGCCAGTGCCGTGGCCGCCATCCAGCCGGCCGCGCCGCCGCCGACCACCACGATGCGCCGATAGGCGCTCTTGTATGCCGCATCCATGCCCTACCCCTTGCAATCGGTGACTGAAAAGTACATTGTGCAAGCAAGCGTAGCATGCGGCAATTACCAAAACCGCGAACAGGGGGAACGATATCCACCAAAGCCATTAACGTTATTAACGCCATCGAAGCCTCAGGCCGCCTCCATGCTCTCGCCCAGTACGCGGTCGCGGTAGGCGCGCGGCGTGCAGCCCAGCTCCCGCTTGAATACCAGGTGCATATATTGGGTGGAGGTGAAGCCGCAGCCCAGCGCGACGTCGGCGATGCTGCGCTCGCCGCCTTCCAGCCCGGCCTTGGCCGCGTCGAGCTTGAAGCGCAGAATCATGTCGTGCACGCTGCAGCCCAGCTCCTCGCGGAAGTACGCTTCCAGCGACGAGCGCGACACGCCCACGTGTTCGGCCACCTGCTGGGTCTTGATGCCCTGGCAACCGTATTGGCGGATGAAGTGGCAGGCCCGCATCACCTGTGGATGCCTGATCCGCTGGTGCTCGCTGGAGGCGAGGATGTTGATGCCGGCCGGCGCCACCCGGATGCGGGTATCCGGCAGGCGCACGCCGTGCAGCATCTGGTCCAGCAGGTGGGCGGCGGTCCGGCCCATTTCCTGCGCGCCCTGGATCACCGAGCTAAGCGGTATCCGGGTGAGCATACGCACCATCGGGTCGTTGTCGATGCCGATCAGCGCCACTTGTTCCGGCACCTCGATGCCGGCGATGATGCAGGCTTGCAACAGCTGGCGCGCGCGCGCGTCGGTGACGGCGATGATGCCGACCGGTTTGGGCAGGCTGCGCAGCCAGTCGATTTGCAGGCGCATCGACTCTTCCCAAGACGAGGCGCAGGTCTCGCTGCCATGAAAGATCTCGGCTTCCATTCGGTCTTGCCGCATCAGGCTGAGGAAGGCGTTTTCGCGCTCCTGCGCCCAGCGGTTCTCCTTGGACTTGGGCAGGCTGAACATGGCGAAGCGGGACAGTCCGACGTCGATCAGGTGGTCGCGCGCCATCTTAATCAGCTTGTAATTGTCGGTTGCAACGTAGGGAACACCGACGGGATAGTCGGCCGGGTTGGCGTAGGAGCCGCCGACGCCGACAACAGGCACGCTGCAGTGCGACAAGGCCTCGGCCACTGCCGGATCGTCGAAATCGGCGATGATGCCGTCGCCCTGCCAGCGTTCTATGCCGGACAGGCGCAGCCGGAAATCTTCTTCCAGGAACAAGTCCCAGGCCGCCCGCGTGCTGCCCAGGTAGGCGGCAATACCGGCGGTTACTTCTCGATCGAAACTCTTATTCGCATTAAACAGCAAGGCAATCCGACGTACTTTCGCAGTCATGGTCTTTGTCTCCGGTTTATAGATTTTATCCGGGCGCTTTATGGCAGCGCCTCGGTCAATAAATCCTTCGCCGCCCCCGGCGCAAAGCCGTGGCGAAGTGAGTCCAGCATATAGCCGGCCCCGGAGCGCGGTTAACGACCGTAAAAGGATTACTAATACGGTGCAAAAAGTACGAGAAGTTCTGCAAGAAGTGCTAGAACGGCCTGTTTAGCGGCGTTTCGGGCCTCCCAGCAGCTTAAGTAGGAAAAAAAGGGGGCGGCCGAAGCCGCCCCTAAAGTGCCTTTGGAGAGGCAGACAAACACAAACGGGTTCCGTGAAACAATCCTGCCACTTGAAGTGATGACGCATTGTGGAATCAGCGCCGCGATGCCGCAATTGCAATATTCGTCAATGCGGAACATGAAATTGCGCAGCGCCCGCGTTCCGACAAATCATTGCGCCCGCCGGTGAATTTTGTAATTGCGCGCCAGGCCCGTCCATGGCCCAATAGGCGCGCGCCCGCCTTGTTAGCGCGTTGAGCGCCATCGATAAAACAAATCAGGAAGACACCGAATGCTGAAACGTACCCTCCTCTGCTGCGCGCTGTCGTGCGTGCTCGCGGCCGCGCCGCACGCGCCGGCCGCCGCGCAGGCCACGCCGCCCGAATTCCCCACCGTGCTGTACGGCGCCGCCTACTACCACGAGTACATGCCCTACGAGCGGCTGGAAAAAGACGTGGAGATGATGAAGGCCGCCGGCTTCAACGTGGTGCGCCTGGGCGAATCGACGTGGAGCCTGTGGGAGCCGGAGGACGGCCGCTTCGAGTACGCGTGGATGGACCGCGTCATCGACGCCATGACCAAAGCCGGGATCAAGGTCATCATGGGCACGCCGACCTATTCGATTCCCGCCTGGATGGCCAAGCAGAACCCGGAGATCCTGGCCCGCAAGTTGAACGGCGCGCAAAACACCTACGGCATGCGCCAGAACATGAACACCGACTCGGCGGCCTACCGCTTCTACGCCGAGCGCCTGATCCGCAAAATCGCCACCCGCTACAAGGACAACCCGAACGTCATCGGCTGGCAGGTGGACAATGAAACCGGCACCTACGGCGCCGCCAACGACGACGTCTTCGTCCGCTTCCAGCACTACCTCGAAAAGAAATTCGGCACGCCGGAAGCGCTGAGCAAGGCCTGGTTCCTGAACTACTGGGGCCAGGACCTGCACAGCTGGGTCGACCTGCCGCGCCCGGACGGCGCCCAGAGCACCGGCTACAAGCTCGAATGGTCGCGCTGGGGCCAGATGCGCGTGACCGACTTCCTGCAATGGCAGACCGCGCTGATCCGCGAATGCGCGTCGCCGCGCCAGTTCGTCACGCACGATTTCGCCGGCTCCATGCACGGCGACGTCAACGAGGTGGCGGTGTCGCGCAAGCTCGACATGCCGGCCGTGAACGTCTACAACTGGGGCCCGCGCGAGTACTACAACGGCGCCGCGCAGACCTTGGACGCCGACTTCACGCGTTCGCTCAAGCGCGGCAATTTCCTGGTGACCGAGACCAACGCGCAAACGACCGACTGGAGCTCGTCGTTCCAGTATCCGCCGTATGACGGCCAGTTCCGCCAGGATGTCTACACCCACCTGTCCAACGGCGCCAACATGGTCGAGTACTGGCACTGGGCGTCGGTCCACGCCAACCAGGAAACCTACTGGAAAGGCGTGCTGTCGCACGACCTGGAGCCGAACCGCGCCTACGCCGAGATGCGCCGCACCGGCCAGGAGCTGAAAAAGATCGGCCCGCGCCTGGTCAACATGAAGATCAGGAACGACGTCGCCATCCTGTGGAGCCGCGACTCGCTCAACGCCCTCAACGACATGCCCTTCGCCAAGGAATCGCAATGGGGCGGCGGCGGTACCAAGGCCGATTATGGTTCTCTGGTGCGCCAGCTGCATCGCCAGCTGTACGACATGAATGTCGGCACCGACTTCGTGTTCGACGATACCGAGGATTTCTCGTCCTACAAACTGCTGGTGGTGCCGTCGCTGTATGTGGCCGACGACGCGCTGCTCAAGCGCATCTCCGACTACATCCGCAAGGGCGGCCACGTCGTGATGACCTTCAAGAGCGGCTTTGTCAACGAAAACGCGGCGGTGCGCTGGACCATGGCGCCGGGCCCGCTGCGCGAGGCGCTCGGCTTCCACTACCAGGAGTTCTCCAACCTGGCGCAGCCGCTGGCTTTGAAGGGCGACCCGTTCCAGGCGGGCGCCGACAACCAGGTCAAGCACTGGGCCGAATTCCTGCAACTGGACACGGCCAAGGCGCTGGCCTGGTACGACCATGCCTTCTTCGGCCGCTGGCCGGCCATCACGTCCAACCGGTTCGGCGCGGGCAAGGTGGTGTATGAAGGCACCTATCTGTCGGACAAGCTGCAAAAGGCGGTGCTGCAATCGTCGCTGCGCGAGCTAGGCATGGTCGGGCCGGACCAGCAGTTGCCGCCCGGCGTGCAAACCCGCAGCGGCACCAACGGCTTCAAGCGGGCGGTGCACTACTACTTCAACTACAGCGGCGCCGAGGTCAGCTTCAACTACCCGCGCAAGGCGGGCACCGAGCTGCTGGCGACACGGCGCGTGGCCGCCGGCGAGAAGCTGACATTGGCACCGTGGGAAGTGGCCATCGTCGAAGAAGACGGCAAGTAATCACCCGCCGGTCTTCTGTTCGGGGCGGCCGGCTTGCGGCGTGCCGGCCGGCGTCGTGTCTTGTTGGGTGGACATGGCACGGAAGGCTTTCGGCGTGCAGCCATATTCCTCCTTGAACAACCGGTTGAAGTAGGAGACGTTGCCGTAGCCGACCGAGTAGGCGATTTCCGCCACCGCCGCGCTGTTTTGCTCGGCCAGCAGTCTGGCCGCCTCCGTCAGCCGCAGCTTGTTCAGGTAGCTGGTGAAGGTCATGCCAAGTTCGGCCTTCAGCAATTCGTTGACCTTGTTGCGGTTGGCGCCGGTTCCGGCCACCACGCCTTCGAGGTCCAACCCCTGGTCGGCATAGTTGGTGGCGATGAAGCGCAATACCGATGCCTTCTCCTTGTCCTTGAACGGCTCCAGGGTCAACTGGCGGTAGGCGACCAGCGGCAAATCCTTGTGTATCTGGGTATCCCGGTTGGCGATCAGGGCGCGCGCCTGGCCGCGGAAAAACCAGATGGCGAAGCCCAGCCAGCTGACCAGGGTGAGCACCGCCAGCGCGATCAAATAGCGGTAATCGCGCCCGTGCAAGGTGACCTCGCTCACCTCAAAGTAGGAATCGACGTTGCGGCGACTGAAGGGAGCGGTCCCGAAGGCGAGTTTCGACACCCCGTCCAACGTATAGCCCTGCTCCGACAAGTCCAGTTTCATCTGCTCGAACCACCACTGCGGCATCGTGAAGCGGGTCATGTCCAGCGACACCGGCACGCCCTGCTCGTTGCACGAGAAGTAGCTGCCGGGCGAACGGTAGGTCTCGGGCTTGCCCACCGTCGACACCTTGGCGTCGTAGGTGGAAATAACCAACGACATCGTATTGGCCGGCGAGCATTTGGCCAGGAAACTGATGGTGGTGTACTTCGACCAGTCCATATGGGCGGGCTTGCCGTTGTTGTCGTCCAGCGCCAGCTCGGTGGAGACGTAGGGGAATTGCGCCTTGTCGGTCAGCTTAAAGTCGAAGCGCATGCGCTCACGCGACGGCGCCGGCATGCGCACCGACGAGCTTCCCGCCGTCGCCTGGTCCGAGTAGGTGCGGTAATGCCAGCGGGCGTCGTCCTGCTTCCCCGGCAACAGCGACAAGGTCGGATAGCTCCGATAAACGAAAAAGCCCGCCAGCAGGGCGTCGGCAGCCACCAGCAGCAGGAGCGCGATCAGCGCCCTCTTGTAGAAATCGTGCATTGCGATATGTCTCTGGTCTCTTAAAGCTACACCTCTAGGCGGGTGTGCGCTCGCATCATAGCAGTTCAGTCCGCCAGCACGGCGGCTGTGGAACACAGTGGCGCATTTCCGCCACAACGGTCCCCGTATGCCGAACGCGACCGGGACGGGTGCCGCAGTGGCTCATCGGGTAAAATTAACGCGCTGGCAATAAATCGTCCGCCTTCCCTTCACCATTTCCGATGAGCCGCCCATGAAAATATCCACCACCCTGCCCGCCTGGGCCATCGCCGGACCCGTGGTCGGCTGGCTGGCACTGGCCGGCAAGGCGCTCGGCGCCCAGGAGCTGCTGGGCGGCGCCTATCTGGTGGTGCTGGCCATCGGCCTGTTCTGGGGCGTGCTGGCGGCGGTGTTCCACGCCGAGGTGGTGGCGCACAAGATCGGCGAGCCCTACGGCACATTGGTGCTGGCGGTGGCGGTGACCGCGATCGAGGTGGCGCTGATCGTGTCGCTGATGATCGCTGGCGGCGCCGAGACCACCGGCCTGGCGCGCGACACCGTGTTCGCCGCCGTCATGCTGATCCTCAACGGCATGGTGGGCATCTGCCTGCTGGCCGGCGGCAGCCGCCATGGCGAGCAAACCTTCACGTTGAGCGGCGTGTCGGCGGCGCTGACCACGCTGGCGGCGATCTCGGTGCTGACGATGGTGCTGCCGAACTACACCACCACCACGCCGGGACCGTTCTACAGCGGCAGCCAGCTGATTTTCATCGCCGTGGTCTCGCTGGTGTTGTACGGAACGTTCGTGTTCGTGCAGACGGTGCGCCACCGCGATTACTTCCTGCCCGCCAGCGGCGGCGAAGACGACCACGCGGCGGTGCCGCCGGCCAGGCTGGCCTGGTGGAGCGGCGCGCTGCTGCTGGTGTGCCTGGGCGGCGTGGTGCTGCTGGCCAAATCGCTGTCGCCGGCGCTGGAGGCGGCGGTGGTGAAGATGGGCGCGCCCAAGGCCCTGGTCGGCATCATCATCGCGGCCGTGGTGCTGCTGCCGGAAGGCATCGCCGCTTATCAGGCGGCGCGCGCCAACCGCCTGCAAACCAGTTTGAACCTGGCGCTCGGCTCGGCGCTGGCCAGTATCGGCCTGACCATTCCGGCGGTGGCGATCGTGTCGCTGGTCAACGGCTGGACCCTGACCCTGGGCATCGACGTCAAGTCGACCGTGTTGCTGCTGTTGTCGATCATCGTCACCTCGCTGTCGCTGGGAAGCGGCCGCACCACCATCATGCAGGGCACGGTGCTGCTGATGATCTTCGCGGTGTATTTGTTCGTGACGGTGGTGCCCTAGGCCTCACTTGCCCGGCGGCGCCCAGTTCTCGTACTTGCGGCCGATCCGTTCCATCGTGCCGTCGCGCCACATCTCGGCGGCGGCGGCGTTGAGCCGCTCGATCAGGGCGTCCGGCACCGAGCTATTGCACGCCAAATAGACCTGTACCCTGTGAAACGATAGCAGCGGCGCCACCTCTGCCCCGGTCAGCCCGCGCGGCCCCTTGGTGCCGTTGCGAACGCTGACCGCCCACAGGTCGATACGACGCATTAAGAGTTTTTGCGCGTTCAACATGTCTTCGTTGACCGGCTCGACGGTGAACCCGCGACTACGCAGGAACTCATCCCGCGCGTCGCCGTTGGCGGTGCCGATGCGCAGCCGGCGCGCGTCCTCCAGGGTTTTCAACGCGAACCCGGAATCGACGCGGCCCCACAGCTGCCATTCGGCAAAGTCGGTCGCGCCGACCCATTTGAACAACGGCTCCCGCTCCGGCGTACGCGTTGTCGAATAAACACAGGCGTAATCGTTGGTCAGGGCGTTGACGTAAGCCCGTTTCCATGGCAAAAGTTCAAGCTTGTATGCGGTGCCGGTACGCGCCATCAGCTCGCGTATCTTGTCGGTTTCCCGGCCCGTCATCACGCCGTCCACCACCATGCTCGATGGCGGCATGCGTTCGGTGGCGATGCGCAGCGTCACCGCCGGCGTGGCGGTTGCTGTGGCCGCTTCCTGTTTGACAGCGATGGCGGGATTGGCCGTGGCCAAAATGATCATGCAAAGTGCCGCTCGAATCCTCATGCCGTCTATCGCCCTGTTTTTTCCCCTTCCCCTATAACGGCAAGTTTTGGAATAACTGAAATGCGGGCTCAGGCCTCGACGTCGCAGATGCGGTCGCGTCCCGAGGATTTGGCCTGGTACAGGCGGCGGTCGACCCGGTCGAGGAAGACGTCGGCATCGTCCCCCGCGCCCGGCACGATGGTGCCGACGCCCATGCTGACGGTGACCACGCGGCCGACGCCGGAGCGGGCGTGCGGCAGCTCCTTCTGCGCCAGCAGCTTGCGGCAGCGCTCGGCCACATTGCGGGCCGACGCGGCGTCGGTGGCCGGCAGCAGCAGCACGAACTCCTCGCCGCCGAAGCGCGCGCACAGGTCGCGCGAACGCGAGGCGCCGGCGTCGAGCGCGCCGGCCACGCGGCGCAGGCACTCGTCGCCTTGCACGTGGCCGTAGTGGTCGTTGTACTGTTTGAAATAGTCGATATCGACCACCACCACCGACAAGGGCTCGCCGGTCGCGCGCGCCTTGGCCCACTCTACCGGGTACAGGGTGTCGAACATGCGGCGGTTGGCGACGTTGGTCAGGCTGTCGCGGTAGGACAGCACTTCCAGCTCGCGCTGCAGTTGCACGATCTTGTCCTCGGCCTGCTTGCGCTCGGTGATATCGAACATGAAGCCGACCAGCGAATCGACGCTGCCATCCTCGCGCCGCACCACGTGCACCACGTCGCGGATCCAGACGTAACCGCCGTCGCTGGTCAGGGCGCGATAGTCTGCCTCGTGGTCGACGCCCTTCTGCGACTGGGCGATGCAGAAATCGACGGTCTTTTGCCGGTCCTCCTCGTGGATGCGCTCGATCCAGTCGTTGGCCGAAAGCCAGCTGGACTGGCTCCAGCCGAGCAGCGCCTCGATCTGCGGGCCGATATAGCTAAAGCTCATCGTGGCCCAGTCGATGCGCCAGGGAATGGCGCGGGTCGATTCAAGCAAGGTGCGATAGACGCCGTGATCGGCGGGGGCGGCCGAATCGGCGCCGGGAAGAGTCGGTTTCATGATTGAAGGAAGTTAGCGAACACAGCGCATTGTGCCCGCAAAACAGCTCATGGGGCAACGCTACCGAAAGAGAACGCAATTTCAGGCGTGGTGGTTCATGTACGGATGCGCGCGCAGCGATGCGGCCAGCAGGTCGATGAAGTGGCGCACCTTCGACGAGCCCAGCGTGCCATGCCGGTGCAGGATGTGCACCGGCCACGGCGCCTCCTCGTAATCGGCCAGGATGATGCGCAGGCGCCCCTCGGCCAGGCCAGAGGCCACCTGGTAGCACAGCAGCCGGGAGATGCCCAGGCCGGCGAGCACCGCTTCGATCGCGGCGTCGTTGCTGGTGACGGTCAGGCGCGGCTTCATCCGCACCGTGGTCGGCTCGCCGGCGCCACCGAACTTCCATTCCACGCCGGGCGACACGCCGGCCGCCGCGATCACGGTATGGCGCTGCAGCTCGCCCGGATGGTCCGGCACGCCGTGCCTGGCCAGATACTCCGGCGAGGCGCACAGCACGCGCCGTACCTGGCCGACGCGCAAAGCCTTCAGGCTCGAATCGGGCAGCGGGCCGATTTTCACGGCCACGTCGATGCCCTCGTCGACGAAGTTGACGTTCTGGTCGAGGAAATGGGCCAGCACCTCGACCTCCGGATAGCGCTTGAGGAACTCGACCACGCAGGGCACGACGAAGGACTTTCCGTACAAGACCGACGCCGTGACCGACAGGCGCCCCTTGGGCGCGGCGTTGACGCCGGCGGCGGCCCGCCCCGCCTCCTCGATGCTGGCGAGGATCTCGCGGCTGTTGTCGAGGTAGCGCTGCCCGGCTTCCGTCAGGCGCACGTTGCGCGTGGTGCGCAGCAATAGCGTCACGCCCAGGCGCGCCTCGAGCGCGGAGACGGCGCGCGTGACCGCCGCCGGCGACAGCGCGAGCCGCCGCGAGGCGCCGGAAAAACTCTCTTGTTCGCCCACCGCGACAAACACGCGCATGAGATGTATCTGGTCCATTGCCAAGGCCGTCCCCGTTGAAAGTCGTCGTAGTAGCGTAGTAGCGTAGTAGCGACCAGCTTGCCTGATTTTCCTCCGGTAGGGGTGGCGCGCCGCGCAGATGGCGCCGGATTACCCCCCTGAAATGGGGGGCCACGACGGCGCCGGCACCATCGGGCCGGCGCGGCCGGCGTCACAGGCCGAGGATGCCGCGCTCAAGCGCGATCATCACCGCGTGGGCGCGGTCGCGCGCCTGCAGCTTGAGCAGGATGTTGCTCATGTAGCCCTTGACGGTTTCGCTCGAGATACCCAGCGTCTCGGCGATGGCAGCGTTGGTGTTGCCGCGCGCGACAAGCTTGAGCACGTCCACCTCGCGCGCCGTGACGACCGTGCCGTTGCGGGTATGGGTCATCGCCGATTCGAGCGACGGCGGGATGCTGCGGCCGCCCGCATGGATGTGGCGCACCGTCTCGAGCAGGCTTTTGCGCACCGCGCTCTTGAACACGTAGCCGACCGCACCGGACATGATGGCGCGCGCCGCGTGGCAGTCGCCCTCGAGCGTGGTGAGCGCGACGATGCGCGCGGCGGGGAACTCGGCGCGGATGGCGGCGATGGCCTCGACACCGCCCATGTCGGGCATTTGCAGGTCCATCAAGGTGACGGCCGGACGCAGGGCCCGGTGCAGCGCGATCGCTTCGGCGCCGCTGGCGGCCTGGCCGACCAGATACAGGTCAGGCTCGGTGGCGATGACGCTGGCGATGCCCTGCTGGAACAGCGGGTGGTCATCGACGCTCAGGATCGTGATCGGCAGCGGCTTGAAGGCGCTCATAAAAACCGTCGGCAAGTGGGAGCGCCCATTCTGACACAAGCGCGCCGTTACCGGTAGGCCAGCGCGGCGCGCTCGGCGCACGCCGCGTCGCCTGCAGTCAGCATACACCTCCTAAGCTCAACGCCCACCGCCCCACCCTGATCCGGTCCCCGCGATCAACGACGACGGCGCGCGTGCGCCATCAGGCATAGCATGCCGGCCACCATCGACCTGGTTCTGGCGGCCCCGGTACGCCTCCGAAATGCCCGAGGTACCGCCGCTGGTGTCGGCCCACAGCGTGTCGTGGCCCAGCATGAACTGGGCGTATGCGTTGGCCCCCATCGGCAAGCGGTTGCCGCCGAATTTGTAGACGCTGACGGCGTCGCCGGCGGTGGACGGCTTGCCGGTGTACGGGTCGACCTTGGTGCCCTGCGACGTCACCAAGCGCAGCAAGCCGATCAGGTTATCGACGTTGTCGCCGCCATGGGCCTGGTCGCGCATCATCTCCTGGACTCGATAGAACGGGTAGCCCGCCGTGTTGTGCGGGTTGTCGGTATCGATGAAAGGAATAAGGGGCAGGATGCCGCCGTTGATGTCCTGACGGGTCGAGGTGGCGTTGACCGTCAGCCATTCCACCGTTTCGCCGTAGCGGGCGCGGTTGTCGGTGAAGATGGCGCCGGCCAGTCGGCCCGCAGCGATTGCGTCAGCGCGTCCTGCGAATCGTTGATCAGCCGGGTCTGGGCGGTGCCGTTGTTGAAGTTGGGCGTGTTGGGCGTGCCAACCTCTTTCGCCGAATTATTGAAAGCGCGTGGCGTCCAGGAAGAGCAACGGCATGCCGTCAACCAACCGGCCGCCAGTCCCCATTCGACCACCGGCCAGCGCATCAACGTCACAGCCGGAGCGATCCGCGCCAACCATCCAAAAAGGGCAGCCACCTCGGCTGCCCTTTTCAGTCGGCGCCGAACTAACGCAAACGGTGAAGATATTAAAAGGTGCAAATAATCGCATTGATGCTGCGCTTTCTTGCATGCGACACGCGGCCACGGCGGCGCTGCCGCTGCCACACAGGCGGTGCGCGAGCCCGAACGGCAGCCTCTTGAACGGGCAATGACAAAATCCGCACGACTACTAGTACAAGCCAGGCCGATACGCCGACATGGCAAGCGGCGCGCATCTCCATGCATACAAAATCCAAAATATCTGGGCTACACTCCGCCGGCTTGTCAGCGGCAGAAAACATTCCCGCCCCTGCCCGGCTCCACAAAAATTGCGAAAAAAATGGAGAAGACATGAGTGTAGTGAAGAGCAGCGTACTGGCGCTTGCAATGCTGGCGGCCATGCCAGTGTTCGCGGCCGTGACCATCAGCATCGATCCAGCCAAGCCTGGCCCCGTCATCAACAAGAACGTCTACGGCCAGTTCGCCGAGCATCTGGGCACCGGCATCTACGAAGGGATGTGGGTCGGCCCCAACTCCAACATCCCGAATACCAGGGGCTGGCGCAAGGACGTGGTCGGCGCGTTGAAGGAGCTGCACGTGCCGCTGGTGCGCTGGCCCGGCGGCTGCTTTGCCGACGAATACCACTGGCGGGACGGCATCGGCGCGCGCGACAAGCGGCCGGTTAAGGTCAACACCAACTGGGGCGGCGTGGAAGAAAGCAATGCGGTCGGCACCCACGAATTCTTCGACCTGGCCGAAATGCTGGGCGCCGACACGTATGTGAACGGCAATCTCGGCACGGGCACCCCGCAGGAAATGTCGGAGTGGATCGAGTACATGACCTCCGACAGCAAGTCGACCCTGGCCGAACTGCGCCGCAAGAACGGCCGCGACAAACCGTTCAAGGTGGATTTTTTCGCCGTTGGTAACGAAGCATGGGGCTGCGGCGGCAATATGACGCCGGAGTATTACGCCAACCTGTACAGTAACTATGAAACCTTCCTGCGGGCACCGTCGCAGCACCGCCCGAAAATGATCGCCAGCGGCGGCCACTCGGACGGCAAATGGAGCGACGTGTTGAGCCGCACGCTGAAGGGCCGCACCAGCGGCATCAGCTTCCACTACTACACCATCCCGACCGGCCAGTGGGACGTCAAGGGCGCGGCCACCGGCTTCCCGGAGTCCGAATGGATGTCGACGATGGCGGCCGCCTTGAAGATCGGCACACAGATCAAGGAAAATGTCGCCGCGCTCGACAAGAACGATCCGGAAAAGAAAATCGGCCTGCTGGTCGACGAATGGGGTACCTGGTACGACGTCGAAAAAGGCACCAACGCCGGCTTCCTGTACCAGCAAAACACGCTGCGCGACGCGGTGGTCGCGGCGCTGCACTTCAACATCTTCCACGCCCATGCCGACCGGGTGACGATGACCAATATCGCGCAGATGGTCAACGTGCTGCAGGCGATGATCCTCACCGAGAAGGAGAAGATGCTGCTGACGCCGACCTACCACGCCTTCAAAATGTACGTGCCGTTCCAGGACGCGACCTCGTTGCCGGTGGCCTTGAGCGGCAATGTCGAGTACAAGGCCGGCGCGGCCGGCATCCCGGGCATCAGCGCCTCGGCGGCGCGCGCGAAAGACGGCAAGCTGTACCTGGCGATCGTCAACACCAACCCGCACGAGGCGTCGGACGTGGCGGTCGATGTCGGCGGGCAGAAAGTGTCCGGCGTCAGCGGCCAGGTGCTGACGGCAACGGCGATGGACGCGCACAACACCTTCAAGCAAAAGGATGCGGTCAAGCCGGCGCCGTTCGCCGCGAAAGCGGTCGATGGCAAATTGAGCCTGAAGATCCCCGCCAAGGCGGTGGTGGTGGTCGCGGTCGAGGGTTAAGCTACGCCTCGCGGTCGTGCCGGGTTTGCTGGTGCCTGGCGCCGCCGGCGAGCAAACACTGCATACTCAATTGAAGCCACGCGTTTGATGTAGTAACATCACTACATCATCCAACCGCCGGGATTGACGCCATGACCATTACCACCATTTCGAGCCGCGAATTCAACCAAGGCGCGAGCGAGGCCAAACGGGCCACAAGCAACGGCCCGGTATTCATCACGGATCGGGGTCGACCTGCCCACGTGCTGATGACCTTTGAGGATTATCAGCGGCTGACCAAGCAGCGGCGTAACATCGCTGATGCGCTGGCAATGCCGGACGGTGCCGACATCGAGTTTGAACCGCCGCGTGCGGCCATCGAGACCCGGCCAGCTGACTTCTCATGATGTTTGTTCTCGATACTAACGTGGTGTCCGAACTGCGTAAGGCACGCTTGGGCAAGGCCGACAGCAATGTGACGGCATGGGCGGAAAGCGTTGATGCCTCCGACCTCTACGTCTCGGCCATCACCATCATGGAACTGGAGCTGGGCGTTCTGTCGGTTGAACGAAAGGACGCCACGCAAGGGGCCATGCTGCGTTCCTGGTTGGAACAGCAGGTTCTGCCTGAGTTCGCTGGACGCACGCTGTCCGTCGATATCGCCGTCGCACAACGCTGCGCCCGACTGCATGTGCCTGACAGGCGCGGAGAACGCGATGCACTCATCGCGGCAACCGCCCTGGTACACGGCATGACTGTCGTCACTCGCAACATTGCCGATTTCGAGCCAACGGGAGTAAGCCTCATCAACCCATGGGAAGCATCGTAATGCGGAACTAGCGGGGCAAGCTGTGAAACGAACATCCAACGCAAAAAGGGCAGCCACATGGCTGCCCTTCTTCAATACTGGAGCGGGAGAAGAGTCTCGAACTCTCGACCTCAACCTTGGCAAGGTTGCGCTCTACCAACTGAGCTACTCCCGCTTGGAGTTCAAATTGTCTGGAGGCGAGGACGGGAGTCGAACCCGTCTACACGGCTTTGCAGGCCGCTGCATAACCGCTTTGCTACCTCGCCAGAGGAAACTTTTGACTAAGAAGGCAGCGGGTTACGCGCTGCGATCCGAAATTCTGGAGCGGGAGAAGAGTCTCGAACTCTCGACCTCAACCTTGGCAAGGTTGCGCTCTACCAACTGAGCTACTCCCGCATTGGAGTTACGTTTTTAGTACTTTTTACCGCACCGGCCAGCTTCTGGGAAACTGGAGCGGGAGAAGAGTCTCGAACTCTCGACCTCAACCTTGGCAAGGTTGCGCTCTACCAACTGAGCTACTCCCGCATCGGAGTCCAACATCATAGCAGCAAGCTGTTGCTAATTCTAGTCCTACTTTTTTCTGACGCTTGGTGCCCCATCAAACTGGAGCGGGAGAAGAGTCTCGAACTCTCGACCTCAACCTTGGCAAGGTTGCGCTCTACCAACTGAGCTACTCCCGCGTCGTCATCAGCAACAACAGGCCAGCATTATAGAGTATCTGTGCCGGCTGTCAATGGTCAAAACTTTGCTGAATAAAAAATATTGAAAATAGTTTATTTCGTTCCTGCATGCAGCCCTACAACGTGCCCGCTTTTTCCTTGATCAGGGGCCATGCCAGGCGAAGGTAGTAGAACATCGACCACACCGTCAGCACAGCCGCAATTTCCAGCAGGCGCGCGCCCCAGAACTGCGTGTCGACGGCGCCGAACAGCACGTCGTGGTACAGCAGCAGCGGGATGGCGGTCATTTGCGCGGTGGTCTTGATCTTGCCCAGCGAGCTGACGGCGACCGATTTGGAGGCGCCGATCTGCGCCATCCATTCACGCAGCGCCGAGATGGCGATCTCGCGCCCGATGATGACGAACGACAGCACGGCGTTGGCGCGGTCCAGCTGCACCAGCACCAGCAAGGCCCCCGCCACCATCAACTTGTCGGCCACCGGATCGAGGAAGGCGCCGAAGGCCGACGTCTGGTTCCAGCGGCGCGCCAGGAATCCGTCGAACCAGTCGGTGACGGCGGCGATGATGAACACCAGCGTGGCCGCCAGGTTTTGATCGGCCACCGGCAGCATCGTCGTCGGCAGATAGTAGACGCCCACCACCAGCGGAATCAGCGCGACGCGCAACCAGGTTAACAGTATCGGTATATTGAAAGGCATAGGCTTGGGTGAAAGTGCTGGTGTAAATATTTTCGCTGTGACTATTTTGTATGCGCCGCTAGTCTACCTTGCCGACGCACATTAAACCAGCACGTTTGCCCCGGGCTTCATCGCCCGGAGCCGCATCGCCACCTTCGCCGCCGCTAGTGCAGCTGGCGGTAGATTTCCTCGGCCAGCGCGCTGGAGATGCCTTCAACCTGCTTCAGGTCCTCGACGCTGGCATTGACCACGCCCCGCAGGCCGCCAAAGCGCGCCAGCAGGCGCTGGCGGCGTTTGGCGCCGATACCCTCGATCTCCTCCAGCCGCGAGGTCTGGCGCGTCTTGGCGCGCTTGGCGCGCATGCCGGTGATGGCGAAGCGGTGCGCCTCGTCGCGAATCAGCGCCACCAGCATCAGCGCCGCCGATTCCTTGCCCAGCTCCTGCGGCGCGCGGCCGTCGACGAACATCAACGTCTCGAGGCCGACGCGGCGCCCTTCCCCCTTGGCCACGCCGACAATCAGGCTGATATCCAGCCCCAGTTCCGCAAACACCTGGCGCGCCATCTCGATCTGGCCCTTGCCGCCGTCGATCAGCACCACGTCGGGCATGACGCCGTCGCCGTTGGCCACCTTCTCGTAGCGGCGGAACAGCACCTGCCGCATCGCCGCGTAATCGTCGCCGGGCGTGATGTCGTTGATGTTGTAGCGGCGGTATTCGCCGTTCTGCATCTGGTGGTGGTGGAACACCACGCACGAGGCTTGCGTCGCCTCGCCCTGCGTATGCGAGATGTCGAAGCATTCGATGCGCAGCAGGTCGACATCTTCCGGCTCCAGCGCCAGCGCCTCGACCAGCGCGCGCGTGCGCGATTGCTGCGAGCCCTGCTCCGACAGCAGGCGCGCCAGCGAAATCTCGGCGCCCTTCTGCGCCAGTTCCAGCCATTTGCGGCGCTGGTCCTGGGGCTGGAAGATCAGGTTGATGCGGTGGCCGCACTGCTCCTGCAAAGCGACCATCAGCGCCGGCTGGTCGAATTCGATATTCAGGATCAGCGTGCCGGGGATGAATTTTTCGGTGTAGTGCTGGACCAGGAAGGCGGCCAGCACCTCGACCTCGATCGGGTCTTCCGCGATGGCGGCGGCGTCGCCGATGTGATTCGGGAAGTAGGCGCGGTCGCCCAGGTGGCGGCCGCCGCGCACCATGGCCAGGTTGACGCAGGCGCGACCGCCCTGCACCAGCACGGCGATGATGTCGACATCGGCGTCGCCGGTGGTTTCCATGCTTTGCTGGTGCAGCACGCGCGACAGCGACTGTATCTGGTTGCGCACCGACGCGGCCTGCTCGAATTTGAGGTCGGCGGCGTAGGCGTGCATTTTCCTTTCCAGGTCTTCCATCACTTCGCTCTGGCGCCCGCGCAGGAAACGGGCGGCGTTTTCGACGTCGACCTTGTAGTCTTCCTTGCTGATCAAATCGACGCACGGTCCGCTGCAACGGCCGATCTGGTGCAGCAGGCAGGGGCGCGTGCGATTGGAGTAGACGCTGTCCTCGCAGGTGCGGATCAGGAACACCTTCTGCAGGATCTGCATCGATTCCTTGACCGCCCAGGAGCTGGGGAACGGGCCGAAATACTGGTTCTTCTTGTCGACCGCGCCGCGGTAGTACACCATGCGCGGCGAGTCGCCGCCGGTGATCTTCAGGTACGGGTACGATTTGTCGTCGCGGAACAGGATATTGAAGCGCGGCGCCAGCGCCTTGATCAAATTATTCTCGAGGATCAGCGCCTCGGCCTCGCTGTGCGTGACCGTGGTTTCCAGCCGGGCGATGCGTTCGACCATCATGGCGATGCGCGGGCTGGCGATATTCTTCTGGAAGTAGCTGGAGACGCGTTTTTTCAGGTCGCGCGCCTTGCCGACGTAGAGAACCTTGTCCTCGGCGTCGAAATAGCGGTACACGCCCGGCAGGTTGGGGAGCTTGGCCACGGTGGCCAGCACTTGTTCGCGCGGGTCGGGCGCTGGCGCTGTTGGTACGGTTGGCGAGGTTGGCGAGGTTGGTACGGCGTCGGTCATTACGGGTCTCGGTACTGTCTCAGTTGGCTTGTTCCACGATGACGAATGCGACGGCGTATTCCGCCTCGTCGCTGACCGTCACCTGCGTCGTCAGCTTATTCTTGTCCATGAATTCTTTCAGTACGCCGCTGCACACGATCATCGGCTTGCCGCTCGGCGCGTTGAGCATCTGCGCGGCCGGCCACGTCATCGGCATGCGGATACCGAGGCCGATGGCCTTGGCGAAGGATTCCTTGGCGGCGAAGCGCGTGGCGACGAAGCGGATGCCGCGCACGGGGTTCTTGGCCTTGCGCGCCAGGTACTTCTCCATCTCCTGCGGTCCCAGTATCTTTTTCGCGAAGCGGTCGCCGTGGCGCGCCAGCGCCGCCTCGATGCGCGGGATTTTGCAGATATCGGTGCCGATGCCGTAGATCACCGCGCCCCCAGTCGGGTCGAGACCATGATGGCCTTCATTTCACGCACCGCGTTCTCCCAGCCGACGAACACCGAATGGGCGACGATGGCGTGGCCGATGTTCAGCTCCGCGATATCCGGAATGGCGGCGATGGCCTGGACGTTGGTGTAGTGCAGACCGTGGCCGGCGTTGACCTTCAAGCCCTTGGAGACGCCAAACAGCACGCCGCGCTTGATGCGTTCCAGTTCGGCCGCCTGCTCGGCGCCCTCGGTGTCGGCATAGCGGCCGGTATGCAGCTCGATGACCGGAGCGCCGATGTCCGCCGTGGCGGCGATCTGCGCTTCGTCGGCGTCGATGAACAGGCTGACGCGAATGCCCTCGGCCCGCAGCTGCTTGACGGCCGCCTGCACGGCGTTGAAGTGGGTGACGACATCGAGGCCGCCTTCGGTGGTGACCTCGGTGCGCTTTTCCGGCACCAGGCAAACGTCGGCCGGCTTGATGCGGCAGGCGAAGTCGATCATCTCCTGCGTGACGGCGGCCTCAAGGTTCATGCGGGTGAGCAGCTGCGGCGCCAGCGCGATGACGTCGGCATCCTTGATGTGGCGGCGGTCTTCGCGCAGATGCAGGGTGATGCAGTCGGCGCCGGCCTGCTCGGCCAGCAGCGCGGCGCGGATCGGGTCCGGATACATGGTGCCGCGGGCGTTGCGCAAGGTGGCGACGTGGTCGATGTTCACGCCAAGGTCGATGATGGTGCCGGAAGGATGCAGGTAGCTCATTTGTCTTTACCGTGTAATTATGATTGTTTTACAACTGCGACAGGTCGATCAATATCTGCCGCGTGTTCAGCGGCGCGCCGCCCAGGTGGTGCGCCAGCAGGAAGCGCATCAGCTGCTTGCTCTGCGATTGCGTGGCGGCGTCCTGGTAGTCTTCGCGCTCCATGTCGATCAAGGTCTTGCCGGCCACGCGCGGCGACTGGTCGGATGCGCGCTCGGGACGCGGACCGCGCTCCGGATCGACCACATAGACCACGTCGGCCCGCACCGGCGCGCGCGTGGCGGTGCAGCGCGACAGGTCGGCCGAGACCCCCGTCTCTTTAAGTAAGGCCCGTTCGAACTTTCGCAAGACGATGGGCGCAGGTTCGTTGTGCGCGAGTTGATTGAGCGTGGCGACGTAGTGGTCGAACAAGGCCGGATGGGCGTCGTCGCGCGCCAGCAGCTTGACCAGCAGTTCGTTGAGATAGAAGCCGCACAGCAGCGCGGTTTTTTCCAGCGGCAGCATGCCGCCAACCCATTCGGCGTCGGTCAGGGTGCGCAACTCGGATTTGCCCACCCAGCTCGACGACAGCGGCTGGAAGGTTTGCAGCACCCCGCGCAGCTGCGAGTGCGGCCGCTTGGCGCCCTTGGCGATCAAGGCCACGCGGCCGAAGTCACGCGTGAACAGATCGATGATCAGGCTGGTTTCTTTGTAGGGATAGCTGTGCAGGACGAAGGCCGGCTGGCCGGCGACCTTGGTGCCGAAGGTGCGCTCGCGCGACGGCGCGCGGGGCCGCTTGGGGGGCGTTGCGGGCGTCGCCGGGGTGGCAACCACCACGGGCGCCGGCGCAGGGGTTATGGCGGGCACCCCGCCACGCTCCACGGCAGGCGCTGCCTGTCGCGGTTCGGCCGTGCTATCGGCATCAGCCTCGGCGTCGTGCGTGGTGTTGGACATCGGTCCTCTTTTATTCGTAGCCGTAGGCGCGCAGACCCGCTTCGTTGTCGGCCCAGCCGGATTTGACCTTGACCCAGATCTCCAGGTAGACCGGGCCGCCGAACAGTTTTTCCATGTCCAACCGCGCTTGTGTCGACACTTCTTTCAGGCGCGCGCCCTTGTTACCGATGATCATGGACTTATGCGTGTCGCGCTCGACCAGGATGGCGGCGAACACACGGCGCAAGTCGCCCTCCTGCTCGAACTGCTCGATCAGCACGGTGCTGGTGTACGGCAGCTCGTCGCCGACGAAGCGGAACAGTTTTTCGCGCACGATCTCCGACGCCAGGAATTTCTCGCTGCGGTCGGTGATGTCGTCCGGTCCGAAGATCGGCTGGTTCTCCGGCAGGAATTTCTTGATCTCTTTTTCGAGGCCGTCAAGCTGGAAGCGCAGCTTGGCCGAGACCGGCACGATGGCGGCGAAGTTGAACTTGGCCGCGACTTGCTGGGCGAACGGCAACAGCACCGCCTTGTCCTTGACCCTGTCGGCCTTGTTGATCACCAGGATCACCGGCACTTCGGACGGCAGCAAGTCCATCACTTGCTGGTCGGCCGGGCCGAAGGTGCCCGCCTCGATCACGTACAGGATCAGGTCCGACGAGATCAGCGTATTGGTGACGGTCTTGTTGAGCGTCTTGTTGAGCGCGTTCGCGTGGCGGGTCTGGAAGCCTGGCGTGTCGACGTAGATGAACTGCGCGTCGTCATGCGTCTGGATGCCGGTGATGCGGTGGCGCGTGGTCTGCGCCTTGCGCGAGGTGATGCTGACCTTGGCGCCGATGAGCGTGTTCATCAACGTCGATTTGCCCACGTTGGGGCGGCCGACAATGGCGATATAGCCACAACGGAAGTTGGCGGGGGTCGTTTCGGTAGTCATGCTATATCGCTTCAGAGTATGGTGTTGCGCTTCGTGTAATGCTGCGGCGGTTACTTGCTGGCCGCCTTGGCCGGCGCGGCCGCGGCCGGCTGATCTGCAGCCGCCTCGCCCTGCACGGTGGCGATGCCGGCCAGCTTGAGCTGGGCGGCGCGCGGCTTGGCCTTGCGGCCGGCGGCCGGGGTCTTCAGCAACGCCTGCTCGGCCACTTCCAGCGCCAGCTTGGCGGCGGCCTGTTCGCCGGCGCGGCGGCTGCCGCCGCGTCCGTAGACCTGGATGCCCAGCTTGGGCACCAGGCATTCGATCTCGAATTCCTGGCTGTGCGCGGCGCCATGGGTGGCCACCACATTGTACAGCGGAAGCGAAATCTTCTTACTTTGCAGGAATTCCTGCAGCAGCGTCTTGGCGTCCTTGCCCAGGGTCTGCGGGTCGACGGTGTCGAGGATGGGGATGTAGAAGGCGCGGATCACGTCGCGCGCCGGGTTGAAGCCGCCATCCAAAAAAATGGCGCCCAACAGCGCCTCGAGCGTGTCGGCCAAGATCGATGGACGCCGGAAACCGCCCGATTTCAACTCGCCCTCGCCCAGGCGCAGGAACTGCGACAGCTCCAGCTTCTGGGCGATCTCGTACAGCGACTGCTGCTTGACCAGGTTGGCGCGCAGGCGCGACAGGTCGCCCTCGTCGATCGCCACGTAACGCTCGTACAGGATCGACGCCACCACGCAGTTGAGGATCGAATCGCCCAGGAACTCCAGCCGTTCGTTATGCAAACTGCTGTGGCTACGATGCGTCAAGGCCTGCTGCAGCAGGCCGGCATCCTGGAACGTATAGCCTAAACGGTTTTGCAATAACTGAAGATTCATTGTTTGATCGGTTCTGTGTGACGTCGTCTCGACGTTTTAAATTAATCGGCTGGCGTTATTGATCGATTTTTGCCGTCGCCGCCGGCAGGCCGGACTTGGCGGTCGTGCCCTGGTATTCGAGCAGCAGGCTGGCCGGTCCGACCAGCGGGATTTTCTTTTCGTACGCGAAACTCACTTCCATCTCGCCGTTTTCCTTGCCGATGACCAGATCGCGGCCGTTGATCGAGCTGATGTACCCGGTCGTGGCACTGGCGTCGAACGCCTTCTGGATCTCGACCACCGAATTGCCGCCAACGGACTTGGCCGTGACGATGGCGTTCTGGATCGCCCGGTATTCGGTGTAGGTCGGCACGATCTTCAGCCCCAGCACGCCGACAAAGCCCAGTACGGCCAGGAGCAGAATCAGTCCCACCAGCGAAATACCCTGCTGCCTTGCATGCTTCCCGTGCTGACGAACTGATTGCATGTTAGTCCCTTTCGGCCCGCCTTGCGCTCAACAACCTTGCCGGCGATTACTGGATGCTGCCGATGCGGCGCAGATTCCCCAGGTTCATCCAAACAAAGAATGCTTTTCCAACAATGTTCTTATCAGGAACGAAGCCCCAGTAGCGGCTGTCGAGGCTGTTATCGCGATTATCACCCATCATGAAGTAGTTACCCTTCGGAACCGTGCATGTGAAACTGTCATAGGTGTAGGTGCACGACTCGTCCTTGAACGGGAACTGCTGCACTTCGGCCGGGTTCAACGTCGGCGCGCGTTCGTTGTTCAGAATGCGGTGGGTGACGCCGGTCAGGCCTTCCTGGTACTGCTTGTTGTAGACCAGGCGCTCGTCGTCCAGGTAATCGTCCAGCGCGGTGTACTTTATTTCCACGCCGTTGACCGTCAAGCGCTTGTTGGCATACGTGATCTTATCACCCGGCACGCCGACCACGCGCTTGATGTAATCCTGGCTCATGTCGCGCGGGTATTTGAAGACCATCACGTCGCCGCGTTGCGGATCGTTGATCTGGATGATCTTCTGGTTCAGCACCGGCAGGCGGATGCCGTAGGTGAACTTGTTCACCAGGATCAGATCGCCCACCAGCAGGGTCGGCACCATCGACGACGACGGGATCTTGAACGGCTCGTACAGGAACGAGCGCAGGAAGAACACCAGCGCGATGACCGGGAAGAAACTGCCCGAGTACTCGATCCACACCGGCTGGCGCAGGATGCCGGCCTCGATCGCGGCGCGGTTGCCGGTGTTGTCGACCTTGATGCCGTCGGCGGTCAGCTTGGCGTTGCGCGCGTCGTACTCGGCCAGCGCGCGGTTGGCGGCGGCGCGGCGCTGTTTGGCCAGGTAAAACACGTCGAGGAACCAGATCACGCCCGTGATGACCATCAGCACGAACAGGATTAATGCGAAGTTACCCAAGATCACTTGCAGGTTCATTTATCGTCCACTTGTAAGATTGCCAGGAATGCCTCTTGTGGAATCTCGACCGAGCCCACTTGTTTCATGCGTTTTTTACCAGCTTTTTGCTTCTCGAGCAGCTTCTTCTTCCGGCTGATGTCGCCGCCGTAGCACTTGGCCAGCACGTTCTTGCGCAAGGCCTTGACGTTTTCACGCGAGATTACGTTGACACCGATGGCGGCCTGGATCGCCACGTCGAACATCTGGCGCGGAATCAGTTCGCGCATCTTGGCGGCCACCTGGCGGCCCCGATAGGCCGAGTTGGAGCGGTGCACGATGATGGCCAGCGCGTCGACCTTCTCGCCGTTGATCAGCATGTCGACCTTGACGACGTCGGAGGCGCGGTATTCCTTGAACTCGTAGTCCATCGAGGCGTAGCCGCGCGAGGTCGACTTCAGCTTGTCGAAGAAGTCGAGCACGATCTCGCCCATCGGCATTTCGTACACCAGTTTGACCTGGCGGCCGTGGTAGGCCATGTCCATCTGCACGCCGCGCTTGCCGATGCACAGGGTGATCACCGAGCCGACGTATTCTTGCGGCATGTACAGGTTGACCGTGACGATCGGTTCGCGGATCTCGTTGATCTTGGTCGGTTCCGGCATCTTCGATGGATTGTCCACCTTCAGGATGCTGTTGTCGCGCATGACGACCTCGTACACCACGGTCGGGGCCGTGGTGATCAGGTCCATGTCGAATTCGCGCTCCAGGCGCTCCTGGACGATCTCCATGTGCAGCAGGCCGAGGAAGCCGCAGCGGAAGCCGAAGCCCAGCGCCTGCGACACTTCCGGCTCGTACATCAGCGCGGCATCGTTCAGTTTCAGCTTTTCCAGCGAGTCGCGCAGCGCGTCGTACTGGTTGGCCTCGACCGGGAACAGGCCGGCGAACACCTGCGGCTGGACTTCCTTGAAGCCCGGCAGCGGCGCGGCGGCCGGACGGTTGGCCAGGGTGACGGTGTCGCCCACCTTGGCGGCCTTCAATTCCTTGATGCCGGCGATGATGAAGCCCACCTGTCCCGCCGACAGCTGCGGCAGCGAGACCGAGCGCGGCGCGAAGATGCCGACGTCCTCGACTAGCTGCAGCGAGTCGGTCGCCATCAGTTTGATCTTGTCTTTAGGTTTCAAGGTGCCGTTGATCACGCGCACCAGCATGACCACGCCGACGTACGGGTCGTACCAGGAATCGACGATCAGCGCTTGCAGCGGCGCGTCCGGGTCGCCCTTCGGCGGCGGCACCTTGGCAATGATCGACTCGAGCACGTCTTCGACGCCCAGGCCGGTCTTGGCCGAGCAATGGACCGCGTCGCCGGCTTCGATGCCGATCACGTCTTCGATTTCGGCGATCGCGGTCGGCGGATCGGCGTTCGGCAAGTCGATCTTGTTGAGCACCGGCACCACTTCGACGCCCAGGTCGAGCGCGGTGTAGCAGTTGGCCACGGTCTGGGCTTCCACGCCCTGGGAGGCGTCGACCACCAGCAGCGCGCCTTCGCACGCCGACAGCGAGCGCGAGACTTCATACGAGAAGTCGACGTGGCCGGGTGTGTCGATCAAATTCAGGTTGTAGACCACGCCGTCGCGCGCCTTGTATTGCAGCGCGGCGGTCTGCGCCTTGATCGTGATGCCGCGTTCGCGCTCCAGATCCATCGAATCGAGCACCTGCGCCTCCATCTCGCGGTCGGACAGGCCGCCGCAAAGTTGAATGATGCGGTCTGCCAGGGTCGATTTACCGTGGTCGATGTGGGCGATGATGGAAAAATTGCGTATGTTGTTCATTAACAAATATTCAAAAACGGGGGTGAGACGACGGGCGCGCGTGGAACTTCATCCTGTGCGCAATACAAAAAAAGCGCTCCGAGCGGGGCTGGAATGCCCTGGCGAGCGCCTAATGTAGCTAACCCCGCATTTTACCGGATTTCAGAGGGGAAAGGCCGACTTCTGCAATGCGGCATTTATTTTGCTTATTTATTGAGCAATGCCAGTACGCGTGGCTCGTCGAGGAAGTAGTGGCACAGCTCGGGTTGGGACAGGTCGGCGTACAGCACGGGCACCAGCTCGTCGAAGCGGGCCAGCAAGGTGGGGTCGTCCGAAGTGTCGATGTCGATGACGTCAACGGTGAACGGGCGCGACGGCGTTTGCAGGCGCAGCAAAGCGTCCAGCATGTCCTGGCAGAGGTGGCAGTAGCTGCGGGAGTAGAGGGTGAAGTGCATGGAGATCGAAACCGTTCAACCCGCACCCCACGGACGTGGGGTCGGACCCCTTGGGGTCCGCCCCCCGGGTTGGCCGGGGGGTTGGCGGGCGGCGCGGCCGCTTACTTCTCTTTCGCCGCTGCGCTTGGCCGCAACGAAATGAACTGCGTCGCCTCACCACGGCGCACCAGCAGCACCGACGGCTTCTTCGGATCGAGCTTGGCCACCAGCGCATTGAACTGCTTGGCGTCCTTGATCTCGCTGTTGTTCAACTGCAGAATCACGTCGCCCTCCTGCAGGCGCGAAGCCACGCCCTCGGCCGATTCGACTGCCGCACCGCCGCTGACGCCCAGCGCCTTTTTCTGGTCCGCCGTCAAATCGCTGACAACCAGGCCCAGCGCGTTGGGTTTGCCTTGCGCTTCAGGCTCGGCCTGCTCACCCTTGCCCTTGCCTTTGCCCTTGGATGCCTTGGCGCCCTTCTCCGCCTCCAGCTCGGCCACCACCACCGGCAGGTCGATCTGCTGACCTTTGCGCCATACCGTCACGGTCGCCTTGCTGTTGATGGCGGTACCGCCCACCAAACGCGGCAGGTCCGACGAGCGGGTCACCGCCGCGCCGTTGAACTTCAGGATGATGTCGCCCGACTTGATGCCGGCCTTGTCGGCGGGACCGCCCGGCTCGACCAGCGACACTTCGGCGCCCTGCGCATTCTTCAAGCCCAGCGATTCGGCCACTTCCTTGCTCACTTCGCCGATCTGCACGCCGATGCGGCCGCGCGTGACCTTGCCCGACTTCTTGAGCTGCTCGGAAACGCGGATCGCCTCGTCGATCGGCACCGCGAACGAGATGCCGTTGTAGGCGCCGGACAGGGTGGCGATCTGCGAGTTGATGCCGATGACTTCGCCACGCATATTGATCAGCGGGCCGCCCGAATTACCGGGATTGACGGCCACGTCGCTCTGGATCAGCGCAAGGTAGTCGCCGGTGTCGCGCTGCTTGGCCGAGATGATGCCGGCGGTAACAGTGTTTTCCAGGTTGAACGGGGAGCCGATGGCGATCACCCATTCGCCGACGCGGATCTTGTCCGAGTCGCCCATGATCAGGAACGGCAACTTGTCGCCCTCGATTTTCAGCACGGCGACATCGGTGCGGGCGTCGGCGCCCAGCACCTTGGCCTTGAACTCGCGCTTGTCGGTCAGGGTTACGAACACCTCGTCGGCGCCCTCGACCACATGGGCGTTGGTCATCACATAGCCGTCGGCCGACAGGATGAAGCCGGAGCCGACGCCGCGCTGGACCGGCTCTTCCGGCGCCTGGCGGCGTCCGCGCGGATTGCCCCTGCCCGGGGGCGTAGCCTTGCCGCCGGGACCGGGCTGGGGAATGGCGCCGCCGAAGAAGCGGCGCAGGAATTCCTGCATTTCCTCGTCGCCGAGCTCCTCGCCGCGGCCGCCCTGCTTCACCACCTCGGTGGTGCGGATATTGACCACCGCCGGGCCGACCTTGTCGACCAGGTCGGCGAAATCGGGCAAGCCCTGCACGGAACCGGTGACCGGCGCGGCCGCGACGGCGGGCGCCATGCCCAGAAGGGCCGGAGACATCCATACGCTTGCGCCGATGAGCAGCGCGGAAAGAGTTTTACTACCAGCAGTGATATTGTTTTTCATGGAAAGTATCGGTCTCTATAAAGTTCTTGGATGCGTTTAACCACCCAGTAGCGCCAGGCGTTATGGGTGGTTAGCATACATGGTAAGCGAAAAGTCGCCCGCCAGCTTGCCCAAAGTTATTATAAGAGTATGTGACCGCCTTTGGCTTAAGGCAGAATTACGTCGGCCCGCGATTCCGGATAGTCCTCGGACGGCGGTGGGGCGTCGAACGGCGGCGCGGCCGGATCGCCGGCGCCGGACGTGAACGGGGAAATCTCAAGGGCCGGCTCGGCGGCCAGACGCTCCGCCAGCGCCGCGCTGAAGCCATCGCTCAGGGTGCCGTCGGCCTCATCGCGCAGCACGTCGCCGGTCAGGTGGTAAGCGCGCCAGGCCGCCTGCCCGTCCGCAGTGTCGAGGGCGGCGAATGCCAGCTCCCGTTCGCTGTGCGGCAGTTCACCATCGGCCAGCGCCGAGATGTTTTCGTGCAGTCTTTTCTGGGTATCCATCGCGTATCCCGCCATCTTAAAACACATCCGCCCTGGTGCCGCCTAGTCGACACTTTCCGGACGCCAACAACAATTGCCATCATTACTGCCTTACCAGCGCTTGTCAATCGGCATGTCCAGTAAAGGCTTCAATTTTTCGGCGATGACTTCGCGGGCACGGAATATGCGGCTGCGGACCGTACCGATGGGACAGGCCATGATGTCTGAAATCTCCTCATAGCTCAATCCCTCGATCTCGCGCAAGGCGATCGCGGTCCGCAAATCCACAGGCAAGGCATCCATCGCCGCATTGACCGTCTGCGCGATCTGCTTACTTGCCAGCATGGATTCCGGCGTATTAATGTCGCGTAAATGCTCTCCATCGTTAAAGGCTTCCGCTTGTTCCGCGTCCGCTTCGGTCGACGTGGGCGTACGGCGGCCCTGCGTCGCCAGGAAGTTCTTGGCGGTATTAATGCCGATGCGGTACAGCCACGTGTAGAAGGCGGAATCGCCGCGAAAATGCCGCAACGCCCGATACGCCTTGATAAACGTCTCTTGTACCACATCTTCAGCCTCGGCCGGGTCGTGTACGATACGTGACAGCAAGCGCATCAGGCGGCGTTGGTACTTCGCCACCAGCATGTCAAACGCCTGCTTGTCACCGGCCCGGACCCGGTCGACCAGCATCTGGTCACACTCACGTTCTGTCGTCACTCCTGCATTCCTCAGTGGCCTGCAGCATCACCAAATCTTATAGTCATATATGCTATAGAGTTAGCCCGCTGCAAGAAGTTCACAGTGTTGGCGTTTTTATTTCAGTGCGTCCAGCAACGGAACGGCACGCCAGCGACAGCGCACGCAGCTCAGGCCGCGTTACACCATCGGGCAGCACCAGCACCCACCGCACCTTGCCGTCATCGCCACCCAGGCGCAACAACAAGATGCCCGGCCACAAGGTCGACCCATCCAGCAGGCGCAGAATCGTCCCTGGCTCTTGGTATACCGCCAGCCGAAACCGGCCGACACCTGATATATCAAGCTGCAGCGCGAAACCGCAGGGACGCCCCATCACCCAGCCGAGCACGCCGGCCAACACACACAGCAGCGGCGCCAACACGCCCGGACAGACGGCGCCCGACATCGTCACGCAACTACACAGCCCGGCATGCAACAGACGCAGGCCGGCCGATGGGCGAATGATGACGGACACCGCAATCGACATGACGGCAGCACCACAAAACGCGTACACAAAAAAATAGGGGGAAACAACACAGCTTGGAAGCGCCAGCGCTAGGCTGGGCAATTCTGGCGCTGGCGAATGCCAGCGCCGAATCCTCGCTCACTTTGGTTGGACCAGGTGAGCCCGGATTTAGTTCAACGCGAAGTCAAACTTTTTTACATTTTACCGAACAGCAGACTGCCGTTGGTGCCGCCGAACCCGAACGAGTTCTTCAGCGCGTACTCGATCTTCATCGGACGGGCGACATTGGCACAGAAGTCCAGGTCGCACGCGGGGTCCTGGTTGAAGATGTTGATGGTCGGTGGCGACACCTGATGGTGGACCGCCAGGACCGTAAACACCGCTTCCAGACCGCCGGCGCCACCCAGCAGGTGGCCGGTCAACGACTTGGTCGAATTGACCACCAGCTTCTTGGCATGGTCGCCGAAGGTGCGCTTGATGCCCTGCACCTCGGCCACGTCGCCCTGCGGCGTCGAGGTGCCGTGCGCGTTCACGTACTGCACCTGGTCGGGGTTGACACCGGCGTTGCGCAACGCGGCTTGCGCCGACTTGCTGCCGCCGGCGCCGTCTTCCAACGGCGAGGTCATGTGATACGCGTCGGCGCTCATGCCAAAGCCGAGCAATTCCGCGTAGATCGTGGCGCCGCGCGCCTTGGCGTGTTCGTACTCTTCGAGCACCATCACGCCGGCGCCCTCGCCGAGCACGAAGCCGTCGCGGTCCGTGTCCCATGGACGGGACGCGGTGGCCGGATCGTCGTTACGCGACGACAGCGCCTTGGCCGAGGCGAAACCGCCCAGGCCCAGCGGCGATATGGTCGATTCCGCGCCGCCGGCCACCATCACGTCGGCATCGCCGTACTCGATCAGGCGAGCGGCGGCGCCGATGCAGTGCAGGCCGGTGGTGCAGGCCGTCACGATCGACAGGTTAGGGCCACGCATGCCGTACTTGATCGACAGGTTACCGGAGATCATGTTGATGATCGACGCCGGCACGAAGAACGGGGAGATACGGCGCGGACCGCGCTTGTCGTAGTCTTCCTTCTGCTCTTCGATCATCGGCAGGCCGCCGATGCCGGAACCGATGATGACGCCGATGCGATCGGCGTTGTCTTCGGTCACGACCACGCCCGAATCCTGCACGGCCTGGATACCGGCCGCCATGCCGTAATGGATAAACGTATCCATATGGCGGGCTTCCTTGGCCGTGATGTAGTCCTCGATATTGAAGCCTTTGACTTCACCGGCAAAACGGGTGCTGAAAGCTTGCGCGTCAAACTTGGTGATGGTGGCTATACCGGATTTGCCTTCCAACGCCGCCGCCCACGTGTCGGCAACGTTGTTGCCGATCGGGGAAACGGCGCCCAGGCCGGTAATGACAACACGACGGTTTTTAGAACCTCTCAAGCGATTCTCCTAAAGTCGATCGGGCGGTAAATCAGGCCTTGACGTGTGCAGTAGCGTAGTCGATCGCTTGCTGTACGGTCGTGATCTTTTCTGCTTGTTCGTCAGGGATTTCCATTTCGAATTCGTCTTCCAGGGCCATTACCAGCTCGACGGTGTCCAGCGAGTCAGCGCCCAGGTCGTCGACGAACGAGGATTCGATTTTGATGTCTGCTTCGGCGACGCCCAGTTGCTCAGCGACGATTTTCTTAACGCGTTGTTCGATATCCGACATGTTATGGCTCCATTTGTTTGTTACGGAAAGCGCGCATTTTATCAGGTTTGCGCACTGAAAAACTAATTTCGATGTCTGCCGCTAAATTACTGCAAACTCTTTCGAAATCACTGGTAAAAGACGGGAATCGGCATTTTAATCATGCCCAAACCCATCAATTCATGTACATACCGCCGTTGACGTGCAGGGTGGTACCGGTAATATAGGCCGCTTGCGGCGACGCCAGGAAGGCCACCGCCGCGGCGATGTCCTCCGGCTTGCCCAGGCGCGCCAGCGGAATCTGCGTCAGCAGCGCCGCGTGTTGCTCTTCGCCCAGGGCCTTGGTCATGTCGGTGTCGATGAAGCCCGGCGCCACACTGTTGACGGTGATGTTGCGGCTGCCGATCTCGCGCGCCAGCGCGCGGCCCATGCCCTCGACGCCGGCCTTGGCGGCGGCATAGTTCATCTGGCCTGGATTGCCCGACGACGCCACCACCGAAGTGATGTTAATAATACGCCCAGTTTTCGCTTTCATCATGCCGCGCAGTACCGCGCGCGACAAACGGCCGACCGACGTCAGGTTGGTGGCGATGACGCTGTCCCATTCCTCGTCCTTCATGCGCATGGCCAGCTGGTCCTGCGTGATGCCGGCGTTGTTGACCAGGATGCCGACGGCGCCGAAGGTTTTGCCGATCTCGTCGATGACGGCCGCGCAGCGCTCGGCATCGGTCACGTTCAGGACCATGCCCTTGCCCGCCTCGGCGCCGAACTCGGCCAGGTAGGCGCTGATCGCCTCGGCGCCCGCTTCGGTGGTGGCGGTGCCGATCACGCGCGCGCCCTGGCGGGCCAGCTCTTGCGCGATGGCCTTGCCGATGCCGCGCGATGCGCCCGTGACCAGCGCGACTTGATTTGCTAAATTCATGGTTGTCCTTCTACGTAAATAACGAGTGT
This sequence comes from Duganella sp. AC237, assembly GCF_979254035.1. Classification (NCBI taxonomy): domain Bacteria; kingdom Pseudomonadati; phylum Pseudomonadota; class Betaproteobacteria; order Burkholderiales; family Oxalobacteraceae; genus Duganella; species Duganella sp. AC237. The sequence goes on from NZ_CEEDEW010000003.1 coordinate 4,664,561, forward strand.
CTTTGATTTGGCTTGCCGCTTACTTGAGCGAGGTCAAGATGCGGTCCAGCGAAGCCTGATCGGTGATGGCGTCACCCACCAGGGCGGCGTCGATGCGCTTGGTCAAGCCCATCAGCACCTTGCCCGGGCCGCATTCGACCACCTGGGTGATGCCTTCGGCGGCGACTTTCTGCATCGTCTCCACCCAGCGCACCGGCGCGGCGGCCTGGCGCACCAGCGCGTCCTTGATGGCGGCCGGATCGTTGAGCACGGCGACGTCGACGTTGTTGATCAGCGCGATCTGCGGCGCCGAGAAGTTCAGGTCGGCCATGTAGTCGCGCAGGCGGTCCGAAGCGGGCTTGAGCAGCGACGAATGGAACGGCGCCGACACCGGCAATTTCATGGCGCGCTTGGCGCCCTTGGCCTTGGCGATTTCGCAGGCGCGCTCGACGGCGGCGGTTTCACCGGCGATGACCACCTGGGCCGGCGCATTGAAGTTGACCGCCTCGACCACCGAACCCGGCGTGGCGGCGACCGCCTCGGCGCAGGCGGCGCGGACGTCGTCGTCCGACAGGCCCAGCACCACGGCCATCGTGCCCTGCCCGACCGGCACGGCTTCCTGCATGGCTTGCGCGCGGAAGCGCACCAGCGGCACGGCGTCCTTGAACGCGATCACCCCGGCGGCGACCAGCGCCGAGTATTCACCCAGGCTGTGGCCGGCGACTATCGACGGCACCGGGCCGCCGGCGGCGATCCACGCGCGGTAGGTGGCGACGGCGGCGGTCAGCATCACCGGCTGGGTATTGGTGGTCAGGTCCAGCTCTTCCTTGGGACCTTCGGCCATCAGTTTGCCCAGGTCGAAGTTCAACGCGTCCGATGCCTCGGCGATGGTCTGCGCCACCACCGGGTTGCCGGCGAAGCCGTCCATCATCGCGATCGCTTGCGAACCCTGGCCTGGAAATACAAAAGCAAATTTAGTCATTACGTCATCCATCTCATTGATTGATCTCGTTAATTGGCCGCTACGCTAGCATGCAATGATGACCGCACCACTACCGTAGAGCCCGTTAGAGTTCTAATTCTAATTTACGCGCAAGAACAAGCCGGAGCCTTAGCGGGCGCCCAGGTCGTCGGTGATGCGGGCCAGCACGGCGCCCCACGTGAAGCCGCCGCCGACACCTTCCATCATGATGTTCTGGCCCTTTTTGACGCGGCCGTCGCGCACGGCGGCGTCCAGCGCCAGCGGGATCGACGCGGCAGAGGTATTGCCGTGCTGATCGACGGTCACCACCATCTTCTCCAGCGGCAGTCCCAGCTTCTTGGCGGTGCTGTTCATGATGCGGATGTTGGCCTGGTGCGGAATCAGCCAGTCGATCTGGTCCTGCGCCATGTCGGCTTTTTCCAGCGCCTCGTGGGCCACCTTCTCCAGCACCGACACGGCCAGCTTGAACACCGCCGGGCCGTCCATGTACAGGTAAGCCTCGCCGGCCACCGCGCCGCCGAACGAATCGGGCATGCACAGGATGCCGGAATGGCGGCCGTCCGCGTGCAGCGCGGTGGCCAGGATGCCCGGTTCTTGCGACGCGGTCAGCACCACGGCGCCGGCGCCGTCGCCGAACAGCACGCAAGTGGTGCGGTCGTTGAAATCGAGGATGCGCGAGAACACTTCCGAGCCGATCACCAGCACGTTCTTGTTCATGCCCGCGCGGATGAAGGCGTCGGCGGTCGACATCGCATAGACGAAGCCGCTGCAGACGGCCTGCACATCGACGGCCGCGCCGTTGTTGGTGATGCCCAGCTTTTGCTGGACGACGCAGGCGGTGCTGGGGAAGCTGCCGAAGAAATCGGGGGTCGAGCTGGCCAGGACGATCAGGTCGATATCGTTGGGTTGCAAGCCGGCCATGTCGAGCGCGCGCTTGGCGGCCTTGACGGCCAGGTCGGACGACTTCTCGCCCGGCTCGGCGAAGTGGCGCGCCGAGATGCCGCTGCGGCTGACGATCCACTCGTCCGAAGTCTCGATGCCCTTCGCGGCGAGCTGATCGGTCAGATCCTGGTTGGTGACACGCCGCTCAGGCAGATAGCTGCCGGTGCCGATTATTTTGCTGTACAAAGTCATGCCGTCTACCATCCACTAAATAGTTGAGCTTGGTACTTCCGGGGTTTCCGTGTTGCGTGGCATGAGTTCGGCGATTAACGTCGAAATGTGCGGCAACACATCATTTTTTGCAGCATCATACGCCCGCTTGATCGCCCACTCGAAAGAATATGCGTCGGCGCCGCCGTGGCTCTTGAACACCAGGCCGCGCAAACCGAGCAGGCTGGCGCCGTTATAACGCGACGGCGACAGGCGGGCCTTGATGTTGTTGAGCGCGCCGCGGCCGAGCAAGGCGCTCAGCATCGTCAGCGGGGTGCGTTTGAATTCGGTCTTGACGGTGTCGGCGAAGAAGCGCGCCACGCCCTCCACCGCTTTCAGGGTGACGTTGCCGACGAAGCCGTCGCAGACGACGATATCGGTGGTGCCCTTGAAGATGTCGTTGCCTTCGACGTTGCCGTAGAAGTTCAGCGCGCCGCGCTCGTGGTCGGCCTGCAGCAGCTTGCTGGTGGCCTTGACCACGTCGTTGCCCTTGATGTCCTCGGTGCCGACGTTGAGCAGGCCCAGGGTCGGGCGCTCGATGTTTTCCATGGCCGACACCAGCACCGACCCCATGATGGCGAACTGGTGCAGGTGATGCGGTTCGCAATCGACGTTGGCGCCCAGGTCGAGCATGTAGGTCGGACCGCCCTTCTGGTTCGGCATGATGCTGCAGATGGCCGGACGGTCGACGCCGGTCATGGTCTTGAGCACGTAGCGGGCCACGGCCATCAGCGCGCCGGTGTTGCCGGCCGAGACGCAGGCCTGGGCGCTGCCGCCCTTGACTTGCTCGATGGCCACGCGCATCGACGAATCCTTCTTGCGGCGCAGCGCCACTTCCAAAGGGTCGTCCATGGTGACTTGTTCGGATGCATGCACGACGGACAGGCGCGGATGCGCGTCGGCGTGATGTTTTTTCAATTCTGCGCGGATAACGTCTTCCAAACCGACCAAAATCAGTTCAGCATCGGGTTCGCGTTTGACGAAGGATAGTGCTGCGGGGATGGTGACCGATGGACCGTGATCTCCGCCCATGCAGTCGATAGAAATTTTGATTGTCATTGTTTTGATTCAGTACCACGCTCCAGCCCTTGTCTGGGCAAGCTGCGGCAAGCGGCGGACCACTGAAACCCAGGTCTACGCGTTTCAAAATGACGGTGTGCAAAAGAGGATTGCAGCCGATGAAAAAAGAAAAAGCGATGCTTCATAAGACAGCACCGCCTATTCCGGGTCCAGCAAAAGCGTCGATTACTCGTCGTTTTTGGTTTTCAGGACTTTACGGCCACGATAAAAGCCGTTAGGGCTGATGTGGTGACGCAGGTGGGTTTCACCGGTGGTTGGCTCGATACCCAGTTGTGGAGCTACCAGGAAATCGTGCGAACGGTGCATACCGCGCTTCGAAGGGGACTTCTTGTTCTGTTGAACTGCCATGTTAATGACTCCTAATACATAAGTTCTAAAATTTTAACACATTCGACCAGCAAATACATGCGAATCGAGTATCCTGCCGGCAAAACGGAACCGGCATAGTTAAACTGAGATTTACTACATTGCCCTACTGACTTGCCATACTCGACTACAACACGTGCGTGGCACGTACTTTACGTACTACATATTCGGTCTTGCTTATTCGGATTTGAGGCCCTTGAGGGCGTCGAACGGCGAGATCTTCTCGCTTTTCGCCTTGTCCAGCAGGGCGTTGTCGGGGCAGACATCATGTTTCGGCGTATGCGGCAGGGCCAGCAGCGCTTCGTCTTCCACCAGATCCGCCACCGCCATGGTGCGGCTACCGACGATCACGTCGATCGTTTCGTCGTCGATCATTTCTTCGATTTCATCCGCCTGCTGATCGTCCTTACCCAGCATCAACAGCGTCGACGAATCGATGGTGTGAGCGTATGGGGTCAGGCAGCGCTGGCAGACCAATTGCACGGTGCCGGCGACCGACAGCTTCAGCTGCGGGAAGCCCATCTTGCCGGTGCCTCCTTCGACCTTCCAGGTGATAGCGCCCGAGGTATCGGCACAATCCTTGATCAGGCGGGTCATTTCGGCAACAGGCGTCACGCCTTGCTGGCTGCCGTTGCTCCGACAGAACTCAAAAGCGTCGATGACAATAGCATTCATTACAGAAAATTCCCCGGAAAACCTGCGATAATAACAGGGTTTTCGGCACCAAGTCAAAGCCTGCGCGGCTTTTTCCTGTTTTTCGTCTTTTTCCGTCGCTCTTCAAGCCGGCGACAGAGCATATAACATTCCCCCTATGACATCAAGCGCAACCGCTCAAATCGCCGCACAACGGCTCGTTTTGGCCTCCAGTTCGGCCTATCGCAAGGAATTATTATCACGGCTACAACTGCCGTTCGAGGTTGCCGTGCCCGACATCGACGAGGCGCCGCTGCCCGGCGAAACCCCGAGCGCCACAGCGCTGCGCCTGGCACGCGAAAAGGCGGCCGCCGTGGCCGCCAAGCTGCCGGGCTGTATCGTCATCGGCTCCGACCAGGTCGCCACGCTGGACGACGAGCAGATCGGCAAACCGGGCAACCACGCCAACGCGCTGGCGCAGTTGCAAAAGATGCGCGGCCGTGAGGTGGTGTTCCACACCGCGCTGTGCGTCTGGGACGGCCGCGTGGGCGATCCGGCGGCCGCCGCGCAAGTGGAGGACATCCGCACCGTCGTCAAATTCCGCGACCTGCCCGACGCCGAGCTGGACGCCTACCTGCGCATCGAACAGCCGTACGACTGCGCCGGCAGCGCCAAGAACGAAGCGCTCGGCATCGCCATCCTCGAACGCATCGACAGCAGCGACCCGACCGCCCTCACCGGCTTGCCTTTGATCGCGCTGACAGGCATGCTGCGCAAGATTGGCGTCTCCTTTTTCAACACTTCATCACACAACACCTAGATTGATATGCCCGGCACCCTCTTTTTAATACCGAATACCTTGGGCGAGACTGAAGCGCTCTCCTCCGTCCTGCCCGAACAGGTGCAGCAGATCACGTCGCAACTGGATTACTTCGTGGCGGAGAACGCCAAGACCGCGCGCGCCTTCCTCAAGCTGGTTAACGCCAACCACCCGCTGGCCAAGCCGCTGCAGGAAATCACCATCTCCGAGTTGAACGTCAACACGCCGGCGGCCGCGCTGGCCGGCCTGCTGGCGCCGCTGCTGGCGGGGCGCGATGGCGGGTTGGTCTCGGAGGCCGGCGTGCCGGCGGTGGCCGATCCCGGCGCCGACCTGGTGCGGCTGGCGCATCAGCACAATATTCCGGTGCGCCCGCTGGTGGGGCCGTCGTCGCTGCTGCTGGCAGTAATGGCGAGCGGCCTGAACGGACAGAGCTTCGCCTTCAACGGCTATCTGCCGACCGACGCAGCGCAGCGCGCCACGCGGATCAAGGAGTTGGAGACACGCTCGCGCAAGGAAAAGCAGACGCAGCTGTTTATCGAAACGCCGTACCGCAACGCGGCGATGCTGGAAGCGCTGGTGGCAGCGTGCGCCCCATCGACTTTGGTCTGCGTGGCGACGGATCTAAGCCTGGCATCGGAAACGATCCGCACGATGACCGCCGCCCAATGGAAAAGCGCCAAGGCGCCGGATTTCCACAAGAAGCCCACAGTGTTCTTACTGTTGGCGCAATAAATATAAGGGGGTTTTACAGTCAAAAGAATGAAGAAACCACATAGCAGACCAGATACACTTTCCAGCTTTCGCTCAATAAAAACGCCAACTACTGACCGAGGCTTAAGATGTCATCTGGTCCGCAATCGCTTGCCCAATTTTTTTACGAGCGTGCGCCTGTTCCGCTATCATACGTACCCAATCATCATTCGAGATCAAACTCACTAGCCAGCCATACTCTTGACTGAGAGTAGACTCATTTATTCTTGTTATCAAAGCCACTGCATCATCAACCAGCCCAAACATTTGCAGATCATTAAGCGGACTATTTTTAATGAATACTGACAGAAATTCTTTCAATCCGTCTTCAGTTGAACATATTTCTCGTACTGCCTGAAATACTTCACCGTATGAACGATTGAAGTCCCCTAGCCGATAAAGTATTTCGTGCATATTAGATTCTTTGACTAGGGAACCGTCGCCAACCTTTTTGCGCACCCTTTCTGACCAACGACTAACAGCTTGATCTACAGCATCAAAGTCCGATACAAGCTGTTCACCGACAGCCCTTTCCAGCGTAGCCCCCATTACCCACTTCCCCTGTTCGGCAACGGCATCTAGCAGGACGTTTACTGTTACAGAAAGTGGAGCAAGTTCGACAATTTGAATTAATGCCGCCGCTCTAACATCGTTCGGACTGTAACGAAGTATTCGCGATAAAACTTTAGAGAAAACCCGCGCTAATTGCGCATTCCAGCTGGAATTTTCCACCACGCTCGATGAAAACAGCGCTAGAATAATCAGAATTTGAGGCGAATCGATCCCAGAACATGATGGAACATAGGCATATGTCCACTCAAGGGTCGCCTCAAGCCCTTGTAGATCCTCAGCATCAAGCGCTTGTTGCAACCTTTCTGAATCTCTCAGTAATGCGTGAATTGAGGCCACTTCAGGCACGGAATCCAACGAAGTCATTCTAAAATAACGCGCGAGCCTGTTGGACGAGAGCATACGCAACTCATCGTCAGGCGTCCCGCGATTTTGATCATACTTTCCAAAAATAAACTTGAGCGCTTTTTTTACTTTTGCATGCTCGCCCTCATCCGGCGGCAAACCTTTTTCCCAAGAGGGGTCATCCTTAGCGGAACTACTCCGATCGTACGCCCAAGCCGCCCAATCAGTATCTGTGTATTCCGCCACATCCACGTCAAATGGCATACCAACATAATCTGAAGGATGCCTATGAACTCTCTCCCTAATTGAAGGAAAGCGCAAAGATATTGCTTCAAATACGAGAACGTCGCAAATGTTCACCTCGTTTCTTGTAGCCGGAATACTCAACATTAAACGATTTGCAAGGCGTACCACGTCTCTTGGCTGCCGCATAAGACTTGCCGCAAGCTTAATAGCGGAGGGGTATCGAGCACTCTCGTAGTCCCTAACAGGCACACTCATGCTAATCAGCAGGTCACCAATCGTTTTATCCACGAATTGGGTCATTTGAAATTGAAAAAGTGGCGGGATCGGATAAGCGACCTGCACGATTTTTTCGAGATAGGAAAGTCCTTTTGTGTCATCGCTGTTACCCAGAGCATGGGCGACTACCGCTCTATCATAAGCGAGGACATAAGTAGTTCTAGGGAAGTCCGCAACAGCCTTGATCGTTTGTACTAGCGCCTTAATTTCTTCAGGTGGCAGGCGGTCCAAATCGTCAACGAACACAATAATAGGCCGACCAACATCATTTAGCGCATCTAAAACCTCCATTTTTTTTCTATTTATATCGAGCTTAGGCAGCGTCGACCGCAGCTCCTTCAATATTGAACCTGCACTCTCTGCCGCAGCGTTAGCAGAATCAACTAGCCCTGCACTATCTTCTGCAAGGTGGCCGATCCATCCGAGACCAGGCGCGTACTTGAAGTATTTTAGATGCTTCAAGTGCTTAAGAAGACTGACATACCCGATGAGTTTTTCGCCTGCTTCAACGCCCTTTTCCAGGCTTGCAGAATTGACGCAAAGCGCGGATGCCATTTGCGTAATTAACGCTTCAACTAACGCTCCTGTGCTACTGATCAACCACGGATTGAACTCAACAATGATCGGCGACGCGCCTGACTCAGTTATATCGCTGAGACATTTCCTTACGAAGCCGAGGACTGTGCTTTTCCCAGATCCCCAATCACCCTCAATGCCAACAACCAGCCCATCTTGGCCGCTGACGGAAAGAAGCGCATATGCAAGAGATCGAGCGAAGTCAGCGCGCCCCAAAGCATCGGTGTCACTAGGACGATCAGAACTAAAGGTGAGAGAAGGCATGGCAATTGTTGAGTAATAAAGCAAAAGATGGTGCGGCGTACGCAGGATTCATCGGTTAACTATCCATCTACCCGACTCGGATCTTCGGAAGGGTCATACAATTTGGCGCTGATAAACCGACAATTGGCTCTGGCCAGTCACATAAGCGATTTTAGTTATGATGTGTATATCGCCGCGCGCAGATAATTTGTAAGCGTTGCCTTTGAAAGGCCGCCAAGAGGGCTTTTGTCCTTGTACAAATATTAGATTGTCAGAGTCCCTTGGAGTGTTTCACGGGCAAGGTCTTATCCAAAACCATGCCGCCAGCCAATGTATCACCCTTGTGATACGCCACCTGCGCTAAGTCATTTTACAAGGCGGGCGCAAGTCGCGGAGATAACGTGGGAAGACGCTAGCACTAAAACCCGCGCGTATATTCCGTCACCCACTCGATCGCGGCCAGCTGTATCGCGTACAGATCGGACGGCCTGAGCGACATCTGGCTCAGCATCTGCGCCAGCACTTGCCCTTCCCGCCCGTGCTCGATGTGCTCGATCAGGCTGAGCATGCTGCCGTAGTCGCCGCCGCGATGCAGCAGCGCCGCCCTCACCTCGTCGAGCACGTTCACGCTCTCGAGCACGTCGCGCATCTGGATCGAGAACAAGGTGTCCATCAACGACATCACGCCCACAGTGAAGCCGATATCGGCGCTGACCCGCTGCCCCGGCCGGAGATGCTCGACCATCAGCTCGAGCGTCTTGCCGCGCGTGGTGGCTAGCTGCAGCAACGGCGACGTGAACTCCTGCGCCCCCGCCCCCTTCACATACAGCAAAATCTGCAGCCAGCGCTTGAGCTGGCGCCGGCCCAGCACCATCAGCGCGTGCCCCACGGAATTAATGCGGTAACGCGTGCCGACCGCCGGCGTGTTCACCAGCCGCAGCAAATTCAACGTGATCAAGGCGTCGTGCTTGACGCTGCTTTCGATTTCATGACTGCTGGCGTCGGCATCGAGCAACTCCAGCAGATGCAGCACGCTGCGCTGCGACGGCGAGATCTTCTTGCCGCTCAGGATCACCGGGCGGGCGAAATAATATCCCTGGAAATACTCGAAGCCAAGATCCATGCACTGACGGAATTCCTGGACCGTTTCGACCTTTTCGGCCAGCAGCTTTTGCTTGGGGTTCTTCAGCACGCGGGCCAGCGCCGGCAAGGTGCCGGGCTGCATGTCCTGGATGTCGACCTTGATGACGTCGCACAACGCCTGCAGCTGTTTCACGTCCTCGGTCGCGCCGATGACGTCGTCGAGTGCGAAGCGGAAGCCGGCCTGCTTGAGCTCGCGAATGCGGTCGAGCACGTCCGGCGTGGCTTTGACGGTTTCGAGGATTTCGAGGATGACTTTGTCGTTGGGCAGAAAGCGGATGAAATCGCTCATCAGCCCGACACCGTCGACGTTGACGAAGGCCATCTGGTCGCCGACCACGTGGCCCATGCCCAGCTCCGACGCGTGGGCGATCACGGTGGCCGTCGCTTCGGCCTGGTCGGTGATATTGGCGGCGTTATTGGTGTGCGCGTCGCGAAACAGCAGTTCATAGCCGACCAGCCGCTGCCCCCGGTTGAGGATGGGCTGGCGGGCCAGAAAGAAGTTGTCCGCAAGCTTGGACGTCGGCAGCTCCGGGGCTGTCATCATTCATTTCCCAATCTGCGATGGCATTATCCGGGTCGCTATCTCAGCGAGCGACCCGCTAACCGCCAGACTACCCCGCACCTACCGTCTTGACAACATTTTTCTATCGAGTAACAGGACGGCGCGCGGGAGTGTTGCGCGTAGAAGTCGGTTTGCCGCTCTCGAGCGTGAATTTGGCGCCGCTGTCCTTGGCCAGCGCCTTGACCAGCCACGGCATCACTTCCTTGAGCATCGGCTCGAGCGTGTAAGGCGGATTCAGGATGAACATGCCGCTGCTGTGCAGGCCGAAGCCGTCCGGCATCGGCGTGTGCGTGGTCAGTACGACGTTGAGCCAGTCGCTGCACGGCAACTGCTTGAGCTTGTCGGCGAACTGGCGCGATTCCATGCGCTGCAGCAGCGGATACCAGACCGCGTAAGTGCCGGTCGGGAAACGGCCCAGCGCCTCGGCCAAGGTGTCCTTGACCTTTTTGTAGTCCATCTTGTCTTCGTACGGCGGGTCGATCAGCACCAGCGCGCGGCGCGACGGCGGCGGCAACAGCGCCTTGACCGCCTGGAAACCGTCGCCACGGGTGACCAGCACGCGTTTGCCGCGCGTGGTCGGACGGATGCCCTGCTGCGCGGCGTGCTCGTCGAGCTTGCGGAAATTGTCGGCCAGCAGTTTCGAATCTGCCGGGTGCAGCTCGAACAGGCGCAGACGGTCTTGCTCGCGGGCGACCTGGTCGGCGATGTACGGCGAACCCGGGTAGTAGCGCATCTTGCCGCTAGGGTTCATCGCCTTGATCAGATCGACGTATTCCTTGAGCGGCGCGGGCAGGTCGGTGCGCTCCCACAGCGGGCCGATGCCGGTGTCGTATTCGGCGTTCTTGGACGCGAACGTGCCGTCGAGCGCGTAGACGCCGGCGCCGGAGTGCGTGTCGATGTAGCTGTACGCGGTATCTTTCTGGTTCAGATACTGCATCAGCTGGATGGTCACGAAATGCTTCAATACATCGGCGTGATTGCCAGCGTGAAAGCCGTGGCGGTAACTCAACATAGCTTGGGGACTTCCTAAAATAAATGGTGCATCACAATCCCGCATTATCCACTAGAAAGCCGCCACGGACAAAAAAGGCCCCACATCGTTTGCATCAAAGCGAGCTCGGTAGCGGTGACTAAGATGGAATGGCCGCTCGGGCATTTGCCGGTGCGACGCACTTTTTGGAGGAGATCATGTCATTCAACAATGTAGGCCCGCTGACCTTCCTGGCGCCGGGGGAAACGGCGTTCTGGAGCTACAGCTTTCCTGGCGACCGCGGCACGCAGTTCGCGTCGGCCGATGTGAAAGCACCCAACCAGGGTGCGGTCCACGTCGCCGACGAGCAGGCCAAGCGCAAGGAAAACAACGGCAACGCCACCTATTTCGTGCAGATACACAATCGCGGCATCGGTGGCGCCTTTCACAACTTACAAGGCGGAGGCATGGTATGAAAATGACCATTATCACCGACGACCAGGGGAACATTCTTGGTGCCGTGCAGGGTCACTCCCTGTCGGAGAAACAAGGCGAGGTCGAGGCTAGCGTCTCGTTCGCGGAGGGCTATCAGACACACCTGATGGAAGTGGACGACGACATGGGCACCATCGACGACGCCACCATCTTCCAGCAGCGTCTGCGCAAGCATCTGGACACGCACCTGCAGAAGACCCATCCCAAGGCTTGAGCGCGAGCCAGCAGAAAGCCCCGACCGGGGCTTTTTTTCCGCCTGTCCAGAGCGCGACGCCCCCCGCTTTCAAGCCAGTTTTTGCTGCGCCACCAGGATGCCGTCCGCGTCGGCATAAATCCAGTCGCCCGGATTGACCGCGACGCCGGCGATGTGGACCCGCAGGTTGCGCTCGCCGGCGCCCTTCTTGCTACTCTTTTGCGGATGGGCGCCGAGCGCGCGCACGCCGATCTCGCAGGCGTTGATTTCATCGGTGTCGCGAATGCAGCCGTCGACGACGATGCCGGCCCAGCCGTTATCCTGCGCCAGCAAGCCCAGTTGTCCGCCCACCAGCGCCCGCCGCAGGCTGCCGCCGCCGTCGATCACCAGCACGTTGCCATCACCTTGCGTTTCGAGCGTCGCCCGCACCAGCGCATTATCCTCGTGCACCTTCAGGGTCGTGACGCGCCCGGAGAACCGCACATGCTTGCCGAAGTGCCGGAACACCGGCGGCAGCACGGCGAGCCGCCCGTCCTCCAACAGATTGGAGTTGTCGTCGCACAAATCGGTGGTGGCAAAGCTCATCGTCTTACCTCGCGGCTGAATTGGGATGGAGCCAATTCTATGCTGTTTTGGGGACGCCGACCACGCGGCTGTTGTTGCCGACGCCGACGGTGGTGACGATCACCAGCGCCTGGAACACGCCGATGAGAACGAACACGCCGGCAGGATGATTGCCATCCATGAGCGCGCCGAACAGCAACGGGCCAAGCGCCAGCCCGCAGTCCAGCCCCGAATAAACGACGCCGAACACGCGTCCGGTGGCGTTGGCCGGCGCCGCGCCGCGTATCATCAGATCGCGCGACGGCCCGGCGATGCCGGTGACCAGGCCGATCATCCCCATCAGCACGACGGCCATCCACGCCGGCACCACGGCGGCGGCGAGCACCAGCGCCAGCACGGCCGCGCCGGCGAAGGCCAGCATGATGATGCGGTCGTGGTGGCGGCTGCCGGCGCCCAGGAAGCCGCCGTACAACGTGCCGGCGGCCGAGGCGAACATGAAGCAGGTGTACGCCGAGGTCGCCCATTGCAGCGACATGCCGTACAGGCTCACCAGGCTGGTGGCGGCGAAGGTCTGGATGCCTGCCAGCGCGACGGCCGAGATCAGGAAGAAACCAAAGCACATCCACACCACTTTGAGGCGCAGGAAATCGAGGGCGCCGGCGGGGGCTGGCGCGCCGGCGGCGGATGGCTTAGCCAGCGGTTCGGGCCGCAGCGCGTGGCGGTTCCACAGCAGCAGCGCCAGCACCGCAAGCGGCAGCAGCGCGGCGCTCAGCAACGCGGTGCGCCAGTCGGTGCGGGCCGCAACGAAAGTGAGGAACAGCGGCGACAGCGCCCAGCCGATATTGCCGCTGATGCCGTGCACCGAGAAGCCGTGCGCCAGCCGGGCCTTGGAAACGCGCTGGTTGAGCAAGGTGTAGTCGGCCGGATGGAACACGCAGTTGCCGCAGCCGGCCAGGAAGGCGCCGGCCACCAACTGGGCGTAGCTGTGCGCGCCGGCCAGCATCACCGCCGACAGGCCCAGCAGCGCGATGCCGCTGAACAGGACGGCGCGCGCGCCGAAGCGGTCGACCACGAAGCCGGCCATCGCCTGGCCGACGCCGGAGACGGCGAAGAAGACCGTCATCAGCAGGCCCAGTTCCGCGTAGCTGAGGTGGAACTCGGGTTTCAGCCAGGGGATCAGCGCGGCCAGGATCACGTGGTAGAAGTGGGAGGTTCCGTGCGCGAGTCCGACCAAGGTGATGACCTTGGCATCCTGGCGCAACAGTGTCGTTTCACTCATTAAGCTCTCCTCTGTCAATTATTAACCAAAGTGTAAGCAATTGTCGGGAGTCTGGTTTAAGATAGGGCGACAACATTTGTCGCGATTACGCCATCAGGTCGACTCCATGCGCCTTCCCATCGTCACCCACACACACTTCGACTCGGATCGCGACGATCCAACGCCGGAGCGCCCGTTGACCATGTCGGGGCGCGACCTGCCGGCCGACGCCAACCTGCTGCCGCACCACCATCCGTGGGGCCAGTTCACTTATGCGATGCAGGGCGTGATGCGCGTGACGGCCAATAACAGCAGCTGGATCGTGCCGCCGCAGCGGGCGATCTGGATCGCGCCCGATGTGGTGCACGCCGTCACCGTGCTCGAACCCTCGCGCATGCGGCCATTGTGCGTGCACGCCAGCCGCTCGCCCTTTCCCGGCGATGACTGCAAGGTGCTGGAGGTATCGAGCCTGCTGCGCGAATTGATCGCCGCGCTGGAACAGCACGACCAGCATGAGCGATCGAACCGCGAGAAATTGTTGGGGGAGATGATATTGGACGAGCTGCCGCGCTGCGCGGTGCGCCCGATTCGCGTGCCGCTGCCGGCGGACAAACGGCTCCGGGCGCTGTGCGATGCGCTGATCGCCGATCCCGGCGCCGAACTGACGCTGCAGCAGTGGGCCGGCCAGGTCGGCGCGTCGGACCGGACGTTGAGCCGTTTGTTCGAACGAGAACTCGGAATGGGTTTCGTGCAGTGGCGCCAGCAGGTCAGGCTGGCGCACGCCGCGCCGTTGATCGCGCGCGGCGTGCCCCTGTCGCAGGTGGCGGCGGAGTTGGGCTACGCCAGCCAGTCGGCGTTTTCCGCGATGTTCAAGAAGACGTTTGGAAATAGCCCGTCAGCGTTTTTCGAGCAACGCTAGAAGTGCGCCTTGGATACGCTGCGGATACATCGCGGAAAAACCACGGATACACGTAGCCATGCATGCGTTTCGACGGCGCACGCATTGGCGGATTACGGCGTTCCGCCTAATCCGCCCTACGTGTCCAAGATCAGGCGCGGAACACCAGCTCGCCGTTGTCGACATCCACGTGGATCGTGTCCTTCGGCCCGAAACGCCCCTGCAGGATCAGCTTCGACAGCGGATTCTCGATCTGCTGCTGGATCGCCCGCTTCAGCGGCCGCGCGCCATACACCGGATCGTAGCCCGCCTCGGCGATCTTGTGCAGCGCCGCGTCGGTCATCGTCAAGGTCATCTCCATCTTGGCCAGACGCTGCTCCAGGATCGCCAGCTGGATCTTGGCGATGGCGCCGATGTTCTTCTCGTCGAGGCCATGGAACACGACGATTTCATCGATACGGTTGATGAACTCCGGCCGGAAGTGCGACCGCACCTCCGCCATCACCGCCAGCTTGACGACGCCGGGGTCCGACTCCTCCATCGCCTGGATCTTGTGCGACCCAAGGTTGGACGTCATGATGATGACCGTGTTCTTGAAGTCCACCGTGCGCCCCTGCCCGTCCGTCATGCGGCCGTCGTCGAGCGCCTGCAGCAGCACGTTGAACACGTCCGGATGCGCCTTCTCCACCTCGTCGAGCAGGATTACGCTGTACGGCTTGCGGCGCACCGCCTCGGTCAGGTAACCGCCTTCGTCGTAACCGACATACCCCGGCGGCGCGCCGATCAGGCGGGCGACCGAATGCTTCTCCATGAATTCACTCATGTCGATGCGGATCATCGATTCCTCGGTATCGAACAGGAAGCCGGCCAGCGCCTTCGACAGCTCGGTCTTGCCGACACCGGTCGGCCCCAGGAACATGAACGAACCATACGGCCGGTTCGGATCGGACAGGCCGGCGCGCGAACGGCGGATCGCGTCCGACACGGCGGAAATGGCCTCGTCCTGGCCCACCACGCGCTCGTGCAGCTTCTCCTCGATGTGCAGCAGCTTGTCACGCTCGCCCTGCATCATGCGCGACACCGGAATGCCGGTCGCGCGCGACACCACCTCGGCGATTTCCTCGGCGCCGACCTCGGTGCGCAGCAGCTTCTGTTTGGCCGGCGTGTTCTTCTCCAGCGACACGCCGTTGGCGGATGCCGTCTCGGCCTGCTTCAGCTCCGCCTCCAGTTGCGGCAGGCGCCCGTATTGCAGCTCCGAGACCTTCTGCCAATTGCTCTCGCGCGTGGCCTGCTCCATCTGCAGCTTGATGCGCTCGATCTCTTCCTTGATATGGGTGCTGCCCTGAACGACGGCCTTCTCGGCCTTGAGAATTTCCTCGAAGTCGTTCAGCTCCCGCTGCAGGCGCACAATCTCTTCCTCGATCAGGTCCAGGCGGCGGCGCGAACCCTCGTCCTTCTCCTTCTTGACGGCTTCCTTCTCGATCTTCAGCTGGATCAGGCGGCGTTCCAGCTTGTCCATCACCTCCGGCTTGGAATCGATCTCGATCTTGATCTTGGCCGCCGCCTCGTCGATCAAATCGATCGCCTTGTCGGGCAGGAAGCGGTCGGTGATATAGCGGTGCGACAGCTCGGCCGCCGCGATGATGGCGGCGTCGGAGATGGCGACCTTGTGGTGCAGCTCATACTTGTCCTGCAAGCCGCGCAGGATGGCGATGGTCGCCTCCACGGTCGGCTCGTCGACCAGGATCTTCTGGAAGCGGCGCTCCAGCGCGGCGTCCTTCTCGATGTATTTACGGTATTCGTCCAGCGTGGTCGCGCCGACGCAATGCAGCTCGCCACGCGCCAGCGCTGGCTTGAGCATGTTCCCGGCGTCCATTGCGCCCTCGGCCTTGCCGGCGCCGACCATCGTGTGCATCTCGTCGATGAAGACGATGGTCTGTCCCTCGTCCATGGCCAGTTCCTTGAGCACGGCCTTGAGGCGCTCCTCGAACTCGCCGCGATACTTGGCGCCGGCGACCAGTGCCGCCATGTCGAGCGCCAGCACCCGCTTGCCCTTGAGCGACTCGGGCACCTCGTTGTTGACGATGCGCTGCGCCAGGCCTTCGACGATGGCGGTCTTGCCGACGCCGGGTTCGCCGATCAGCACCGGGTTGTTCTTGCTGCGGCGCTGGAGGACCTGGATGGCGCGGCGGATTTCGTCGTCGCGGCCGATGACGGGATCGAGCTTGCCGGCGCGGGCACGCTCGGTCAGGTCCAGCGTGTACTTTTTCAGGGCTTCGCGCTGGCCTTCAGCCTCTTGGGAATCGACCTTGGCGCCACCGCGCACGGTGTCGATGGCCGCTTCCAGCGACTTGCGGGACAGGCCGTTTTCGCGCGCCAGCTTGCCGGCGTCGGATTTATCGTCGGCCAGCGCCAGCAGCACCATCTCGCTGGAGATGAACTGGTCGACGCGTTTTTGGGACTCTTTATCAGCGAGGTTGAGCACCGAGACCAGCTCGCGGCTGGCCTGCACGTCGCCGCCGGTGCCGGACACTTTCGGCAGGCGGTCGAGCGAGGCTTTGAGCGCCTTGGTCAGGCCGCCGACGTTGACGCCGGCACGTTGCAACAGCGAGCGGGCGCTGCCGTCGTCCTGGTTCAGCAGGGCCGTCAGCAGGTGCACGGGCTCGATGTACTGGTTGTCGTTGCCCACGGCCAGACTCTGCGAGTCCGACAGGGCTTCCTGGAGTTTGGTGGTGAGTTTGTCTTGCCGCATGGAATTGCTCCGATATATTTAAGTTATCGGATAGATAGTGTTACATATGCGGTTTTCAAGGGCGGGCGGGCGGCGTTCCGGCGACGGTGAAGGCGGCTCGGTAGCGAGCCGCCAACAACGTATGAATGGTTATTGCCACTTCGCCAGGGCGGCATCGTCGCTGACGCGGGCATCGACCCACCGCGCGCCCTCCGGCGTTTGTTCCTTCTTCCAAAACGGCGCTTCGGTCTTCAAATAATCGATGATAAATTCGCAAGCCGCGAACGCTTCGCCGCGATGCGCGGCGGTCGCCGCCACCAGCACGATCTGGTCGAGCGGCTTGAGCGGCCCCACCCGGTGGATCACCAGCGCGCCGAACGTCGGCCAGCGGCCCTGTGCCCGCTCGATAACGGCGCCGATCGACTGCTCGGTCATGCCCGGATAATGCTCCAGCTCCATCTCCGCCACCGTCGCGCCCTCGTTCAGGTCGCGCACCACGCCGACGAACGTGACGATCGCGCCAACCTTGGGATTGGTGGCGCGCAAGGCCGCCACCTCGGTGCTCAGATCGAAATCCTCCGTTTGAATACGTACTTCATTCAAGCTCATGCGCGCTCCGAGGCGCCGATGCGGCGGAACAGCTGCTCGATGCGGCTGGCGGTGCGGGCGTCGGCCAGGGCCGGCATCGCGCACAACTGCAGGTACGCGGCGGCGGCCGTCAGCGGCTTCTGGCCGGACTTGAGCGACGATTGCAGCACCTCGACCTGCATTTTCAGGCGCTCGCGGGCGAATTCGGCGCCGCTGTCGACGCCGGCGACGATCTCCAGCCGCAGCACTTCGTCGAGCAGCTTGGAACGGTTGCGCTCCAGCAGCGCCGCGTAGGCCTCGCGTTTGCCGTCCAAAGCGGCCAGCCCGGCCGTGAAGCGCCCGTGCAGCGCCCGCTCGTATTCGGTGGCCAGCGGCGGCAAGGCCGCCCAGCGAGCTTGCCATTCGGCCGCGTCGATGCCGTCGGCGCCGGCGCCGTCGATGCCGCTGATGGCGGCCTCCAGCGCCTGGCACAGCCGCAGCTTGTCGCGCAGCGCGTTGGCCTGGGCGGCGCCGGCGCGCCGTTTGATCGCCTCCGCCTGCCCCTGCACCGCCGCCACGGCGGCCTGGTAACGCTGCCCGATCTTGGCTTCGGCCGCGCGCGGCACGGTGCCGGACGCGTTCCACGCGGCGGCGGCGTCGCGCAGCGTCTTGGCGATGGCCGCCAGTTGCGCCTTGTCGTCACCGCTGAAGGTGGCCGTTTCCAGTTCCTTGCAGATGGCCTCGCGCGCGTGCAAATGTTCCTTGCGCTCATGATCGGCGGCGTGTGCGGTTTCCTTGCGCTTGGCGAAGATCGCGTCGCAGGCGGCGCGGAAACGCTGCCACAGCGCCTGCTCGACCTTGCGCTCGAGCGGCAGCGCCTTGGCCTGCTCCTGCCAGCGCTCCTGCAAACCACGCAGCTTGTCGAGCGTGTGGCGGTCCGTCGGCTGCAACTGCTCGGCCTCGGTAATCAGTTGTTCGCGCTTGGCCGTTTCGATCTTGCGCTGCTCGGACAGCGGCGCCAGCATTTGCGCCAGCGCCTTGTCGAAGGCCTGGTCAAGCTTGCGCTTTTCCTTGCGGTCGATGGTGCCCAGACGGCCCCATACCTGGCGCAGGCGCTGGCCGGCGGCGGCGACGTTCTTCAAGTCCGCGTTTTCACCGGCGGCGGCCGCGGCCATCGCATGGGTCTCGTCGATCAGCACCTGCGCCTTGGCGGCATTGGCGTGACGCTCGTCGGCCAATTGCTTGAAATGGGCCGCCGCCGGCGCATAGGCAGTGGTGCAGGCGGCGTCGAACCGCTCCCACAAGCTTTTCGGCGCGTGGCCGGAGACGGTGTCGAGCGACTTCCAGCGCTCGCGCATGCTGCCGACCTTCTTGGCCAGCTCGCTCATCGGCAAGCCCAGCGCCGGCAATTCCTCCACCGCCTTGACCAGTTCCTCGCGCGAGACGTTGCCTCCCCAGCGGGCCCAGTCGCCCAGGCGCTTGAGCTCGGCGCGGACGTGGTTCAGCCTATCGGTCTGCGCCGGCGTCAGGCGGGTTTTGTGCTCTTTCAACCATTTATCGTGCTCGGCGGCATCGTGCAGCGAGCCTTGCTCGAGCGCGGCTTCCAGCGCGTCCAGCGTTTCAAGGAATTTCTTGTCGGTTTCTTTGGGCGGCTGCGCGGGCTTGACTGGTTTGGGGCCTTTTGCCGGCTTCGGCTGAGCCTGCGCGCCGGAGGTCGGCGCCGTCTCGCCAGAGGCGCCGGCGTCGGCGGCGGCATTGGTGGCAATGGCGTCGGCCGCCTCCGGCTCGGCGACAGGCGCCGAGGCTGGCTGCGGCTGCGCCGCACGCTGCGCGGCGGCCGACAGCGCGGCGCGCGCCTGCTCGACCGCCTGCGCGAAGTCGCTCAGCAAATGCTTGGGCAGCGCGTTGTGCTCGGGCGCCTGCTGGTAGTCGGCCAGCGCGGCCGCGTGGCGTTCCAGCGCCTGCGTCGCCTCCTCCGGCGCCAGGCCGGTGGCCGGCAGCTGGCGCACGGCGGCCATGGCATCGATGATGGCGCGTTGCAGGTTGACCTGCGCCTCCAGGCGTGCCGCCAGCGCGGCGCGGGCGGCGTCGTACGGCTCGGCCAGCTCCGGCACGGCCGAGGTGATCTTCCATTGGCGATCGAGCTCGGCGACCTGGTTCGGCGTCAATTTTTCGTCCTGCAGCAGGCGGTTGGCAAGGTCGAGGCAGGCTTGCGCCTTTTGCAATTCGGCCTGCTGGTAGCGGATGGCGTCGAGCCGTCCCTGCATCAATTTGGCGACGCGGCGGTCGGTGTTGCGCATCGCCTGCTGCACCTGCTCCAGGTAAGGCTGCGACTTTACATGCTCCGCCGCGGCCAGGCGCACGCCGGCGAATTCGCTTTGGAGAATCAGCTCGACGGCGGCCGCTTCATCGCCGGCCAGCGCGGCGGCGCGTTGCGCCTGCTCGTCGCGGCGGCTGGCCGATAACGCAGCGGCGGCGGCCTGCTCCGGTGCGGCGGGAGCGGCGGCGGCTGCCGGCTGGTCGGTAGTGCGCTTGAAGATGAAATCGAACATGGTGCGCTATGTGATGGAGAAAACCACCATCATAGCAAAGCAGGGGAAATTTGCCCGAGGCGCGTGCTATTTGGCGGCTATTTCGTTATGACATCGTCCAGCGGCTGCTGCCGGGCGCTATATAGAGTGGCCCGGGCCGATCCCGCGTCGGCATCGTCGAGCTGCACCGTGGGTAACACTTGCAGGGCCGGGATGTTGATCGGGGCGTCGTCGATGCGGCTGTTGGCGGCGCGCCGGAGCCCGTTCGGCTGCCCCTGCGCCTCCACCTTGGCCTTGGCCTTGGCCGCCACGGCCGGCGGCGCCTGGTCGCCCAGCGCCACGCCGGAACGTTTCATCTCCTCCAGGTGCTTGTCGTGCATCATCAGCTGGTTGGCGATGGAGAACCAGGTCTCCCCTCCTATCAGACCGCGCGCCATGGCAAACAGTTCCTGCTCTTCTTTCTCGAGCCGCTTGAGCAGCGACGTGCAGCAGGTCTCGATGCTCTCGCACACCTGCTCGACCCGGAAGTCGCGCACGTCGGCGATGATGCCGATGCGCTCATGCAAGGTGCGGATGGCGGCCAGCGCGGCCTGGTTCAAATGGTTGAGCTCGTCGAGCAGCGCGTCGGCGCGCTCGGTCGTGTCGCGCAGCGCCGGGATCAGGTACATCTCGGTCTTGCGCCAATGACAGGCCTGATACAGGCTATTGAGGTTCTCGCACGCGTATTCCAGCTGGGACAGGGTTATGCTGTTCTGCTGCATCAGCGTCGAACGCACATACTTTTGAAAAGATAACAAACTGAGGCGAACGCTGGACTGTTCGACCGACAGCGCTACCAGGGTATATGTGGCCGTTAACATTCTGACTCCCAAGACTAAAGTTGCGCTCACCCGGGATGGGCGGCAAGGGCGGAAGTGAAAGTGTAAATAAACCCGACACGGACGCCTTGAGCTAGAACAAACAGGACCCCGCGTTTTCTTTCATTTGGAACAGCAAATATATATCAACCGGATAACTAACACTATCGCAAAGGCAGTTGGAGACGCACCATTCCGGGTTCTGGATGCGCCGATACCACACCGCCGAATTGGCGCACCAGTTTTTGCACGCCGAGGTTCTCCGACAACGCGTCGCCGACGATCTCAGCAGTACCGTTGGCGCGGAAGTAGTCGACCAGTTTGCCGAACAGGATATAGCCGAGTCCCTTCCCCTTCAGGTCGGAGCGCACGATGATGGCGAATTCAGCATGCTGATTGTCGGGATCGGTGACGGCCCGCACCACGCCCAGGGTTTCCGGCATGCCGTCGGCGCCGTTGCGGGTGGCGATGAAGGCCATCGCACGGTCGTAGTCGATCTGCGTCAGGCGCGCCAGCTGGGCCGGCGGCAGCTCGCGCATGGCCGAGAAAAAGCGCAGCCGCACGTCGTCCGGATCGAGCGCGTGGAAGAAGGCCTGGTGCTGCGGGCCGTCCTCGGGCCGGATCGGCCGCAGCAGGATCTGGCCGCCGTCCCACGCAACGTCCTGCTCCAACTCCTGCGGATAGGGCCGGATCGCCAATGTTGTCCTGCTGCGCGGCGCAGATTCAGACCTTAGTTTGAGCCGCGCGCCCAGCGCCGTCACCGCGCCGCCGATGGCCAGCAAGGGATTGAGGTCCAGCTCGGCCAGTTCCGGCAGCTCGGTCACCATGTCGGCCACCTGCACGACGGTGCGCACGATGGCGTCGGCGTCGGCCGCCGTCTGCCCCGGTCCATACCCCAACAGGCGCGCCACGCGCGTGCGCCCGACCATGTCGCGCGCCAGCACCATGTTCAGCGGCGGCAGGCCGGCCGCGCGGTCGGCGGCGACATCGGCGGCGATGCCGCCCTGGCCGAAAAACACCACCGGCCCGAATACCGGATCGGCGCCGATCTGGATGCGCGCCGCCGCCAGCGTGTGGCCCGACAGCGCCGCCTGCCGCGGCGTGGCCAGCGCGATGCCGTAGGCGGCCAGCAGCGCGCGCGCGTCCTCGTCGGACAATTCGGCGCGGCCGGCCGCCAGCGCCGCCGCGACCAGCGAACGCGCCGCCGCCCGCTCCGGGGCCGAGGTGGTCGGCAGGCCGGCCGGCACCTCCATCAACAGCTCCTGGTTGCGCCGGTACTGGGCGATCTGCACAAAGCCGTGCACCGCCTTCTCGGGCGTGTCGTACGTCGGCAGGCCGGCGTCGGCGAAGACCTGGCGCGCGGCCGTCACCGAACTGCCGCCGAGCCAGCACGACAGCACGTTCTTGCCGACCGAGCGCATCAGCGGCGCCACCGCCTCGGCGATCAACCGGCTCGACACCATCGCCGTCGGCGCGTGCAGGAACAAGAGCGCGTCGGCCTGCGACTCGCGCAGCAAGGTCTCGACGGCGGCCGTGTAGCGTTCGACCGGCGCGTCGGCCAGCAGGTCGACCGGATTGGCGGGCGGCGCGCCGGCCTGCACCAGCTGCTTGAGCGACTCGGCCGACAACGGCGCCAGCCGCGCGCCTCCGCGATCGAGCGCGTCGGCCGCGATCAGTCCCAGCCCGCCGCTGTTGGTCAGCACGGCCAGCCGCTCGCCGCGCTGCGGCCGGCGCCGCGCCAGGGTTTCGACGGCGTCGAACAAATCCTCGGTCGACTGCACCCGCAGCATGCCGGCGCGGCGGATCGCGGCGTCGAACACCAGATCGGCGCCGGGTGCTTGATTGCGCCCGACCTTGAGCACGATGACCGGCTTGCCGCGCGCGGCCAGGCGCCCGGCCGACATGAACTTGCGCGCCGAGCTGACCTGCTCGATGCACAGCAAAATCGCGTGGGTGCTGTTGTCGGCCGCCAGATAATCGAGCAGGTCGCCGAAGTCGACGTCGGCGCTCTCGCCCATGGCGATGCAGCGCGAAAAGCCGATGCCGCGCAGCGCCGCCCAATCGAGCACGGCCGCCGCCAGCGCGCCGGATTGCGAAACGAAAGCCAGTTTGCCGTCGCCGGCCGGCAGGTGGTTGAAGCTGGCGTTCAGGCCCAGCGCAGGCGATTGCACGCCGACGCTGCCCGGCCCGAGGATGCGCAGCAGGTGCGGCTTGGCGGCGTCCAGCATCGCCTGGCGCAGCGTGCCGGAACGGCCGTCGGTGGCGGTCATGACAATGGCCGCCTTGGTGCCGCGCGCGCCCAGTTCGGCGATCACGCCGGGAATGCCGGTCGGCGGCGTGCAGATGATGGCCAGGTCCGGGGCCGCCGGCAAGGCCGACACCTTGGCGTAACACGGCATGCCGCGCAGTTGCGCGTACTTGGGATTGACCGGCCAGACCGCCCCGCCACCGGCGAGGAACGCCCCCTGCAGCAGGTTGTCCAGCACGCGCGTGCCGATGCGGTCCGGCTTTTCCGACGCGCCGATCACGGCCACCGAGCGCGGTTGAAACAGTCGGTCGAGATTCCTGATGCTCATGGCGGGCGTTCCCAGGTTTGCTATGGCTTACCGGCGTGAATGACCAGCGTGAATTACCAGCGTGAAGCGTGGTCCTCGGTCACGCCCATCATTTGCGTGACGATGCGTTTCGGCTGATCCGGCGCACTGCGCACCCAGCCGCTGAAGGTGCCGACCGGCTGCAGATACCGGCTGGCCGCGAACAGCTTCTTCTTGTTGTCGCGGCGCGCGCCCTCCGGCGTGAAGTACAGCTCCAGCAAATCGTCCTCGGTGAAGATATGCCATTGCGATAGCGGATCGCTGCTATCGTACAGGAAGTGGGCCGGCGCCAGCGCATGCAACTCGCCGTCGAGCCACAGCGCGTTTTCGTGGCCGCGAAAATAGCCGGTCTGCAGATTGAAACCCATCTCCAGCGTATGGGCCGAGGCCCAGCGCCACGCGGTCTCGCGCGCCAGCAAACCGTTCGAATAATCGAAGCTGGCCACGCCGCCGGCCAGATCATAATCCTCGCGCCAGGTGCGCACCTCGCCGGTCAGCGGCATGCCGGACGACTTTTGCGTCGCGTGCACCGAGCCGCGCGCCACCGGCCCCGTCGCCAGCAGCAACGGCGAGGCGCCCGGGCCGAACGCGGCGTCGATCTCCAGGAAGTCGCAGCGCAGCGACAGCTCGTAGCGGCCCTCGCCATCGCTCTCGATGGCGATCCGGTTGCTCCCTTGCCGGAACCAGCTCTCGCCGCCGGCGTGGTCGGCCAGCCGCGCCGACCGCCCCGGCAAGCCGTCCTGAGAAAAATTGGCCAGCATGTCGCCGTCGTTGCGGTCGAACGCATAGGCGAACGCGGTGCAGGCCCAGCCCAGATCGACGATGGCGACCGCGCAGAAAATCCGCTCGGTGCACAGCGCCACGTAGTGCCAGCGTTTGTGATGGAAGCGCCGCCACAGACGCCCGCGCGCGAACGGCGCGGCCAGGCGGGTCCAGTCGATGGGACCGGTCTGCCCGGCGTAGCGGCCAAGCAGCGGTTGGCCGTCGGGCCCGACCAGGCCGGCGGGCGCGGCGGGCAGGCTCATGCCACGCCCCGCAAGGTGGCTGGGCCCATCGGCTGCGTTATCATTTCGATCAAGTTTATTCCTTCGCGGACAGGCGCGGACGGGAGTGGCGACTGAATCAGCCGCCATTTATCAGCCGCTATTTTAATAAGGAAATGAATACCACCTGTGAACGGAATGCATTTTTTTTGGCGGCGCCAACAGGAAACGGGATACAAAGCGCGTATTTCCGTGCAGAATATCTACTCATGGCGCTCCGTCCCGCTACCGCTGACTCGATGACCGCACACACAGATAGCCCGACACCCGATTCGCTACCCACACCGCATCGTTCGATGCTGTTGCCGGCCTTTGCGCTGCTGGTGCTCGCGCTCATGTGGTCGGCGGTGCTGTACCAGGTGCGGCAGGAAAAGAAAAGCGCCCGCTTCGAGGCCGTGCTGCATAGTCAATCGCTGGCGCACACGCTGGCCGAACACGCCAACCATCTGCTGCGCCAGACCGACCACGCCACGCAGCTGTTCAAGCTCGAATTCGAGCAGTCGGGCGGCGCGCTGCGGCTGGCCGAATTCACCAACAATAACGGCATGCTCGATACCCTGATGCCGACCAAATTCAATCTGCCGTTCGCGCGCCTGGACGCCGCCGGCAAGGTGGTCGACAGCAGCAACGGCTATTTCGCGCCGGACCTGCGCGACCAGGCCTTCTTCAAGAGCCATGCCGCCAGCGCCGAGCAACGCGCGGTGGTCGCCACGCCGGTGGTCGAGGCGCGCACCAACAAGTGGCAAATCCAGATCTCGCGCCGCCTCGACGGGCCGGGCGGCCGGTTCGCCGGCGTGGTCCTGGCGCTGCTCGACCCGGCCGACCTGGTCGACGACTACGACCGCGTCAGCGTCGACAGCGGCGGCGCGGTGATCTTGCTCAGTCGCGAGAACGGCCTGGCCACCGCCCGCGTCGACGAGCAGCTGGTGATCGGCGACGCCATCGATTTTCGCGTGGTGCCGCGCAGCCCCACCCGCCCGGCCGACGAACTGGTGCTCAAGCGGCCGTTCGACGCCGTCGACCGCATCTACGGCTATGCCGAGATGCCGCGCTATCTGCTGATGGCGGCGGTGGGCAATCCGGTTCCCAGCGCGATGGCCGGTTTCGCCAAACGGCGCGCGCTGTACTTCGGCGCGGTGACGGTGGCGTCGCTGCTGGTGCTGGCCGTGGCCGGGCTGCTGATGCGCCAGGCGCGGCGCGTGCGCGACAGCGCGCGGCAGGTGGCCGAAGCCCAGCTGCTGCTGCGCGCCGCGGCCGACGCCAGCCTCGACGCGCTGTACCTGCTCAAGGCGCGGCGCGGGTCCGGCGGCGACATCACCGACTTCGTCATCGCCGACCTGAATGAATCGGCCGCCGCGCGGCTGGGCTACCATGGCCAGGAGATCAAGGGCAGGCCGCTGCGCGAGGTGGCCCCGCATCTGCACAGCGGCGGCGTGGTGGAGAAATTCAAGCAGGTGATGACCACCGGCCGGCCGCTGCAGGAGGAGGTCGAACGCGAAGAACCCGGCGCCGGACCGTCCGGCGAGCGCTGGTTGCACCGCCAGATTGTCGCGATCGACAACGGCGTGGCCGTGACCACGCGCGACATCACGCCGCACAAGGAGGCCGAGCTGGCGATGCGCAAGAACCAGGCGGAGCTGGCGGCCGTCAACGACGCCTCGCCCCTGGGCCTGATCCGCGCCGACGCCACCGGAAAATGCACCTACGTCAACCGCACCTTCGAATTCATCACCGGCCTGCGGCGCGACGAGGCGCTGGGCGACGCCTGGCTGAGCGCAGTCCATCCGGGCGACCGCCCGGTGCTCAAGGCGGCCTTGCGGCGCATGGTCAAAACGCGGCTGCCGCACCAGGACACGCTGCGCTGCATCCATCCGGACGGCATGATGATCTGGATCTCGTTCAAGGCCGCGCCGATGATCGTCGACGGCCAGGTGTACGGCTACGTGGGCACGGTCGACGACATCACCCACGTGCGCAAATCGGTCATGGCGCTGCGCGAGAGCGAGGCGCGGCTGCGCACCATCACCGATACGCTGCCGGCGATGGTGGCCTACATCGATTACGAGGAGGTGTACCGCTTCCATAACATCGCCTACGAACGGGAATTCAACCGGGGCGGCCTGGCGGTGCTGGGCAAGACCATCCGGCAGACCATGGGCGAGGAGCGCTACGCGGTGCTGGCGCCCTACATCCAGCGCGTGCTGGCCGGCGAGGCGCTGACGTTCGAGGAGGACGACAGCAGCGGCCCCGCCGAGCGCACCTTCGAAGTCGATTACATCCCGCAGCGCGACGAGGACAATGTCACGGTGATGGGGTTTCACGTCATGCGCCAGGACGTGACGGCGCAAAAGAACGAAAAACAGCGGCTGCTCAAACTGTCGCAGGTGGACGCGCTGACCGGTTTGACCAACCGCGCCGGCTTCCTGCAAAAGCTGAACGAGAGCATGGCGGCCAGCCGCGAAAGCGGCGGCATGATGGCGGTGATGTACATGGATATCGACCGTTTCAAGCCGGTCAACGACACCTTTGGCCACAGCGTCGGCGACGCCTTGCTGAAGATCTTCTCGGCGCGCCTGACCCACGCGATGCGCGCCAGCGACACCATCGCGCGGTTGGGCGGCGACGAGTTCACCGTCATCACGGAGCGCATCCACCGCGTCGAGGACGCCGCCGCGCTGGCCGCCAAGATCGTCGGCGTGATGCAGGCGCCGTTCGACTTGAGCGGGACGGTGGTGTCGGTGTCGGCCAGCATCGGACTTGCCTTTTACCAAGGCGAGGACATCACGCCGGCGGAATTGCTGAACCGCGCCGACATGCTGCTGTACGAGGCCAAGCAGGCCGGCCGCAACACCTTCCGCACGGACACGGCGCCGGCCGAAAAACCACTGTAAAAACCGCCGACTCATCATTTCTCAACTCGTGCCCGGCCGTCTTGCGCTATATTGTGCGCTTCCCGGCTGTTTTGCTGCTTTTTGCTGTTTCCACTACACATCTCCATGCGTCTGCTGCACACCTCCGACTGGCATCTCGGCCAATCCCTGCATAATTTCGAACGTCATTACGAACACCAGCGTTTCCTCGACTGGCTGCTCGACACCGTCGTCAGCGAACGCGCCGATGCGCTGCTGATCGCCGGCGACATCTTCGACAACGCCAATCCGTCGTCGGCGTCGCAAAAGCAGCTGTACCGCTTCCTGCAGCGGGCCAGGGAACGGGTGCCGCACCTGAACCTGATCGTCATCGCCGGCAACCACGACTCGCCGGGCCGCCTGGAGGCTCCCGGCCCGCTGCTGGAGGCGCACGGCACCCGCGTGGTCGGCGCCGTGCAGCGCGGCGCCGACGGCGCCATCGACATCGAATCGCTGGTGCTGCCGCTGACCGGCAGCGGCGGCGCGGTCGAGGCCTGGTGCCTGGCGGTGCCGTTCCTGCGTCCCGGCGACGTGCCAAGAATACCGGCCGCCCAAGACAACGAAGGCGCGGCCGATCCCTACCTGGCCGGCATCGCCCTGCTCTACAAACAGGCGCTGGAACTGGCATTGACCAAGCGCCGGGACGGCCAGGCGATCCTGGCGATGGGCCACTGCCACATGGTCGACGGCCAGATGTCCAACGACTCCGAACGCCGCATCGTCATCGGCGGCACAGAGATGCTGCCGGCGGGGATCTTCGACCCCGTCATCGCCTACGCGGCGCTGGGCCATCTCCATTTGGCGCAGGCGGTCGGCAAGCAGGATCACATCCGCTATTGCGGCAGCCCGATACCGCTGTCATTCGCGGAAGTCGGCTACAAGCACCAGATCCTGCGTATCGATATCGACGGCGCGGCGGTTGCCGGGATCACGGCTATCCACGTCCCGCGCGCGGTGGAGCTACTGCGCGTCCCGGCCAAACCGGCGCCGCTGGCGCAGGTGCTGGAGGAACTGGCGGCGCTGGATGTTGCGGACGCCCCGCCCGACCAGCAACCCTTCCTGGAGGTGCGCGTGCGGCTCGACGCGCCGGAACCCGGCCTGCGCTCGCGCATCGAAGCCGCGCTGGAAGGCAAGCCGGTAAGGCTGGCGAAGATCGAAACGTCCAGCGCCGCGCGCGCGTCGTCCATCGACAGCGACGTGATGACGCTCGACCAGCTGGAGCAGCTCAAGCCGGACGACATCTTCCGCCAGCTTTATCAGCAGCGCTTCGGCAACGACGCCCCGTCCGAACAACTGAGCGCGTTCGCGGAGTTGATGCTGCCATGAGAATCCTGAAAATCGGCGGCAAGAACCTGGCCTCGCTGGCCGGTGAATTCGGCGTGGACTTCGAAAGCGAACCGCTGGCATCCACCGGCCTGTTCGCCATCAGCGGCCCGACCGGCGCCGGCAAAAGCACGCTGCTCGACGCGCTTTGCCTGGCCTTGTACGACGCCACGCCGCGCCTGCTCAAGGTCGCGGGCCGCAACTACCTCACCGACGTCGGCGCCGAAACCGTCTCCACGCAGGACACCCGCACCCTGCTGCGCCGGGGCACCGCCGAAGGCTATGCGGAAGTCGATTTCGTCGGCAACGATGGCGCCTCCTACCGCGCGCGCTGGAGCGTGCGGCGTTCGCGCACCAAGGCCGAAGGCGCGTTGCAGCCGACCGTGATGTCCTTGCTCCTGCTGCCGGCGCTGCAACCGGTCGGCGGCACCAAGACCGAAGTGAAGGCGGAGATCGAAAAGCGCATCGGCCTGTCGTTCGAGCAGTTCACCCGCGCCGTGCTGCTGGCGCAGAACGAGTTTTCGGCCTTCCTCAAGTCCGAGGACAACGAGCGCGGCGAGCTGCTGGAGACCCTGACCGGCAGCACCATCTACACCGAAATATCGATGCGCGCGTTCGAACGCGCCAAGGTGGAGCAACTGGCGCTGCAAAAACTGAACGCGCGCCTGGCCGACCAGAAGCCGCTTAGCGCCGAGCAGCGTGGCGAGATCGAGGCGCAGGGCCTCGCCGCCGCCGAAGCGTTGCAAGGGCTGGAGCAGCGCAAGGCGGAGCTGGAACAGGAACTGCGCTGGCACAAGCAGGCGGAAAAACTGAAGGAAGACGAACTGGCCGCGCAGCAGGCCAGCGAGTTGGCCGCCGCCGACATGCAGGCGTCCGCGCCCCGGCGCAGCGCCCTCGCCCGCATCCTTGCCGTGCAGCCGGCCCGCCCTCTGGCCGACGACATCCGCCGCATCGACGCCGACATCGCCGCCACCCAGGCCGCCATCGCCGCCAGCACCCAGGCTGCCGCCGAGGCAGCGTTGGAGCTGGAACGCGCCGACGCCGCGCAAACGCAGGCCGCCACGCAACTGCTGGAAGCGGAGAACGCACAACGCGCCGCCGCCCCGCTGCTCGACCAGGCCAAGGCGCTGGACGCGCGCATCGAAGCGATGCTGCCGGCCTATCGCCAGGCGTCCGCCGCGTGCGAAAAGGCCGATCAAGCCGATGCCGTCGCCAAATCGGCGATGCAGTCCAAGCAGGACGAGCGCGTGCGCCTGGACGCGCAGCAAGCGGCCGGCGTCACCTGGCTGGGCCAGCACAAACAATGGAAAACCCTGGCGCAATCGTGGGAGCGCTGGGACGTGCTGTTTGTGCAGGCCGGCCAGGCCGCGTCGCAGGCGGAAAAACTCAGCAACGCGGTCGCCCGCGTGCAGCGCAACGCCAAGGCCCACCGCGACGAAGAGGCCGACGCCAGCGCCAAGCTGGCGACCTCGAACGCCGTGCTGCAAACGCTGGAGGCCCGACGCCAGGACGCCGCGCAGGCGCTGGCCGCGTTCTCCGCCGAGCAGTTGCAAGCGACGCGCAGCGGCTGGGAGCAGCGCCGCGACCTGCTGGCCGGCGCCGAAAAAATATGGATAGAGCTGGAAGCCCGCCAGCAGCGCGGCGCGCAGATCTCGGCGCAGTCGGCGCAACTGCGGCAGGCGATGGAGGCGGCCGAACAGCAACTGGCGACGGCGCAGCAGGAAAACATCGCCACCCTCGGCGCCTTCTCGCAGGCCGAGCGCTCGCTGAAGCTGGCGGAGGCCGCGTGCGCGGAGAACGTCGAATCGCTGCGGGCGTCGCTGGAAGACGACACGCCCTGCCCGGTGTGCGGCGCGCACGAACACCCTTACCGCCATAACGACGGACCGCTGCAAGCGATGCTTGGCGGGCTGCAGGAGGAAGTCACCCGCTGCCGCCGGCAGATGGAAGCCAACGTCAATCGGCAGGCCGCCCAACGCGCGACCGTGCAGGCCAGCCTGGATCAGCTGCAAGTGCTGACGACCGAAGGCCGTGGCGTGCAGCAGGCACTGGAAAAAATACGCGCGGCGTGGAGCGCGCACGCGCTGGTCGCAGCCGCCGGCGCCTCGCCGTCGGAGCTGCCGGCGGAATCCGAGCGCACCGACTGGTTCACGTCCGAACTGGAGGCTGCCCGCACGGCCCTGCAAGCGGCCGAGCGGCAGGAACGCGCGCTGCACGCCGCCCGCAATGCCCGCGACCAGGCGCAATCGGCCTGGGATGTGGCGTCGGCGGAGCACGCGCGTCTGCAAGGTGTGGCGTCAAGCGCGCAGACCGCGCTCGCACTGGCCAATACAGAATACAAGGCGCTCGAAGACCAGCGCATCGAAGTCGCGCTGACACTGAGCGCGCTGCTGTCGGACCTGGACGCAGCCTTCAGCGGCGGCGACATCCCAAGCGACGAATGGAAGGACGACTGGAAAACCGGGCCCGCCCGCTTCCACGCGGCGCGCCAGGCTGAAAGCAAACAATGGCTGGCGCAGCGCGCCGCGTACGATGAGCGCAGTGCCGTCATGGCCACCATCGACGTCGAGCTGAAAGGCTTGAACGATGCCCTGGCCAAGACCGGCCAAGACGCGCTCGGCGCCCGCGAAGCCTGGAACGTCGCCGACGCCGCGCTGCGCGCCATGCAGGAGCAGCGCATGGCGCTATGGGGCGGCAAGCAAGTGCGCGAA
The DNA here is from genome assembly GCF_979254035.1 of Duganella sp. AC237. Lineage (NCBI taxonomy): Bacteria > Pseudomonadati > Pseudomonadota > Betaproteobacteria > Burkholderiales > Oxalobacteraceae > Duganella > Duganella sp. AC237. The sequence goes on from NZ_CEEDEW010000003.1 coordinate 4,695,928, forward strand.
GTCGAACAGACGCTCCTCACCGCCATCGACGGCGCCAGGTCGCAGCTGTCCAGCCGCCAGCAGGCCGTCCAGCAGGCCACGCAAACCAGAACAAGGTTGGACGAGGCGCTGGCGCAAGCCGGCCATCGTCTTGCCGCGTTGCGCGGCGCCGCCACGGCAGCCGCCAGGAATCTGGAAGACTGGCTGGCGGGATTCCAGCAGCGCCAGCCCGCCGACGACGAACATCATCTGCGCGATCTCGACCAGCTGCACGCCCTGCTCGCCAACACCGCCGACGACATCGACGCCCGGCGCGACGCGCTGCAAGCCATCGACCGCGCCGCCGACAACGCCGTCACCGTTTTGAAGGAACGTCAACGCCAGCGCGAACAGCACCAGTTGTCGGCGCCGCCAACCCGCATGCCCAAGACGGTGACGACGGAAGACGAAACGCCCGATCCGGCCGATATTCCCGACCTCCCGGACTCGCCGGTCGCCGCCCTTGCCTCAGCCCTCAATGAACTGATGGCCGAACGCAAAGCCGCCCACGACGCCGCAACCGCGCTGCAACTGGCGCTGGCGCAGGACGACGCCAAGCGCCGGCAATCGCAGGCGATGCTGGCGGAGATCGAACAACAGGAAGCGATCGAACAACGCTGGTCGCGCATGAGCGATTTGATCGGCTCGGCCGACGGCAAGAAGTTCCGCAACTACGCGCAGCAGTTCACGCTGGACGTCCTTCTTGGCTACGCCAACGCCCACCTGAACCACCTCGCGCGGCGCTATCAACTGGAACGCATCAACAATCCGGCAAGCCCGTCGCTGGCGCTGCTGGTGCGCGACCAGGACATGGGCGGCGAAATGCGCTCCGTGCATTCGCTATCGGGCGGCGAATCGTTCCTGGTGTCGCTGGCGCTGGCCCTGGGACTGGCCTCGCTGTCGTCGAACCGGGTGCGGGTCGAATCGCTGTTCATCGACGAAGGCTTCGGCAGCCTGGATGCGGAAACGCTGCGCGTCGCCATGGATGCGCTGGACGGCTTGCAGGCCATGGGCCGCAAGGTCGGCGTCATCTCCCACGTGCAGGAGATGACGGAGCGGATCGCCACCAAGATCCTGGTGCAGCCGTCCGCCGGCGGCCGCAGCACCATCACGGTGATGTGAGGGTCGCGCCACAATTTGCTATTATTAGTGCTCCAGTTCGGAAGCGACTTTCATGAGCATCGGCGCCATAACCAGTTCCGCGATCCAGCCGCCCGAGCGCGCAGCGCCCCGGTCGCGGGAGGATGCGTCCGCGCCGGTCGATTCCAGGACCGCCGCCACCGGTGGCGCCTCCACCACCACGCTGACACCCGAAGCACTGAAACTGATCGACGAGCTCAAAGCGCGCGACGCCGAGGTGCGCCAGCACGAGCAGGCGCATTTGGCGGCGGCCGGCGGCATGGCCGTTTCCGGCGCGTCCTATACCTATCAGCGCGGCCCGAATGGCGTCAACTACGCTATCGGCGGCGAAGTGCAGATCGACACCTCGCCCGGCGGCACGCCCGAGGAAACCATCGCCCGCGCGGCGACCATCCAGGCGGCGGCGCTGGCGCCGGCCGGCCCGTCCGGCCCGGACCGCGCCGTGGCCGCCCAGGCGCAGCAAATGGAAACCCAGGCCCGCGCGGAACTGGCGCAGCAGCAGTCACAGGAGGCGACAGGCGCTACCGGGCAACAAACGCAATCAACCGCATCGGAGCGCATGCGCCGCGCCTACGGCGCCGAACCGGTGTCTCAGCCCGCGCTGAATGTCTATGCATAAGAGCCGCAGGCGAGTGATAAAATCCGGCCTTCGCCTCCCGCTTCCGGATCAATCATGTTAAAAGCACCACGCACCCTCACCTTCAAATGCGCCAAGTGCGCCAAGGCGGTACAAGTCCGCCTGCAGAAAGTCTCGGCCTGTTCGCACATCCAGCCTTACCTGGGCATTTGCGCCTGCGGCGAGGTAAAACACCACGCCATCGGCCAAAAAGACGCGGTCGCGTCCTACCTCGCGGCGCCTGAAGGCTGGACCCACCACCACTAATATGAGGTCGGCCCTCAAGTTTTCCGGCGGACGACCGTTATATAAGTATTACTAAACGGAAACTGCCATGTCCACTCTCTCCGCACTCGGCGCCCGTGCTTTGCCGGCGTCCTACACTGCCGCCACGCCGCAAAACGACGGCAAGACCACCGGCACGCCCGCCACGCAAAAGAGCAACAGCGCAGCGTCCTCGCCGCTTTCCCTGTCCAGCAACGCGCTGGACATGCAAAAACGTGTCGCCTCGGTCGGCACCGCCACCGTCGATTTCGCCGAAGACCTGATGAACAGCTTCACGCAGGCCCTGTTCGGCGACGACGCCAAAGGCGCCACCATCGACTTCGACTCGGCCAGCCTGGACGCCTCGTCCAGCTACGCGCTCGGCGTGCAGCAAAGCTCGGGCCCCAACGGCACCCGCTCGCTGGCCGCCTTCAGCTTGAACGACAGCGCGCACTTCATCGGCAAGGGCACGATCACCACCGCCGACGGCCGCAAGTTCGACTTCGAGGTCGAAGTCAAATACGAGTACCAGCTCGACGCCGCCGCCAGCCAGACCACCGGCGGCAACGCGCCCAAGGCCGACAAGATTGGCAACAACGCCAGCGAGCGTGCCAACGACCGCGCCGGCGACAAGGCCGGCAACAAGCCGCAAACGGTCGACCTGCCGAGCGTCCAGCTGCCGAACATCGACTTCGCCGGCACCCTGGCGGACCTGTTCCAGCTGATCGGCCGCGATCTGCAATCGGCGCTGTCCACCACCGGCGACGACGGTAGCCAAAACGGCGACGCCGTTGACCGCAACGCGCTGCGCAGCCTCTCGCTGCGGCTGCTCAATCTGGTCGACAGCAAGGAGGCCAGCACCAACACCTACACCGCGCCGACCCCGGCCGACCAGGCCAAATCGGCCGCCGCGTATGGCGGCCAGGCCGGCGCCGCCGACAAGGTGACCGGCGGCCCGTCCGGCGCCGTCGATCCGGCGGTTGAAGCGGCCAAACCGGCCGCCTTGGCCGCAGCCGATGCCGACTCCGCGCCGCCCGCCACCGTCGCCGCCGATGACGGCAAAGGCGCCGGCACCGCCGCCAGCTGACCGCCAAGTATAATAAGCGCCTCGACACATGGAAACGCCGCAGGGATGATACGCATCCCCGGCGTTTTTTGTGCTTGTTTTTTTCTCATCATTACATCCGCCTAGCCGCTTCTTTACCGATTGCCTGACATGCCCGTACAAACTCCCTCCTCCCCGATTCCGCAGCAGATACACTGGGAGGAAAACGGCGTGCAGTGCTCCGCGCGCTGGCGCTCCGAGGCCGGCATGCCACCGCCCAAGCGCGTGATGATCGCCGACGACCGCACCAACGCCGATGTCGCCTACCGCCTGGCCTGCGAAGGCACCGCCCTGCTGTGGCGCGGCGACTTCCAGAACGCCCGCCAACTGCTGCAAGCGCTGGCCCGCCGCGCCGACGTCAAAGGCAAACCGTCCAAAAAAGCCAAGCCGGCCAAGGCTCCGGCCACGCCGACCGAAGCGTTCCACCTTCACCGCCAGGCGCAATCGCAGCGCGCCCGCACCCTGGCCATGCTGCTGATCCCCTTCGACGCCGGCTACACCATCCCGCTGCGCCGCGCGCCGGATGTGCAACTGGCCTGCAACGAAGCCTACGGCCGCTTCGAAGAACCGTTCATCGCCTCGCTGCGCGAGCTGCTTGGCCTGATCGGCGCCCACGAATGGCGCCGCACCGGCGTCGAGATTCCTGCGCTGGACGCACGCATCCACCCGCACTACGGCGTGTTCTCGCCGGTGCGCGGCGAATACGTCGAGCTGGTGGCCAATACGCCGCTGCCGGCCGGCGTCAAGCTGGCTTATGACATCGGCGCCGGCACCGGCGTGCTGTCGGCGGTGCTGGCCAAGCGCGGCGTCGCCCGCGTGATCGGCACCGACCAGGACCCGCGCGCGCTCAGCTGCGCGCGCGAAAACCTCGCGCGCCTCGATCTGGACGGCCAGGTCGAACTGCTGCAAACGGACCTGTTCCCCGAAGGCCGCGCGCCGCTGGTGGTGTGCAACCCACCGTGGGTGCCTGCGCGGCCGAGCTCGCCTATCGAATACGCCGTCTACGATCCGGACAGCCGCATGCTGCGCGGTTTCCTGGCCGGCCTGACCGACCACCTGACGCCGGGCGGCGAAGGCTGGCTGATCCTCTCCGACCTGGCCGAGCACCTGGGCCTGCGTCCGCGCGAGGAGCTGATGGCGTGGATCGCCGCCGCCGGCCTCAAGGTGCTCGACCGTCACGACGTGCGCCCGACGCATCCGCGCGCGGCCGACACGACCGATCCGCTGCACGCCGCGCGCGCCGCCGAGGTGACGTCGCTGTGGCGTCTCGCCGCCGCATAAGCCGGAGAAAATATTGGCCCTTGCGGATCGAGTCAGGCCTGTGTATAATTTGGGCCTCAGACGCGGGGTGGAGCAGTCTGGCAGCTCGTCGGGCTCATAACCCGAAGGTCACAGGTTCAAATCCTGTCCCCGCAACCAGATTCAAAAAGCCGTTGATTCTTGTAAAGGAATCAACGGCTTTTCCGTTTTCAGCATCGACCCGCGCGCCACGACTATCTCGTCGCTAGCCTTGCGCGTTTGATGATATCCTTGCCACTCTTGAGCTTGCCAAAGCGACATCAATGTCCTGGACAAAAAATTCTATGCAGCTGAAAACCCGCAACAATATCAACGTCCATGGCGATGGCGACGCGACCATGGTGTTGGTCCACGGTTTCGGTTGCGACCAAAGCATGTGGCGCCATCTGGTGCCAGCCTTCCAGGACCAGTACAAGCTGGTGTTATTCGATCTGGTCGGCAGCGGCGGCTCGGACCTGTCGGCCTACGACAAAACCAAATATTCCACCCTGCAAGGCTACGCCGACGACCTGCTGGAGATCGTCGACCACTATGCGACCGGGCCGGTGGTCTTCGTCGGGCACTCGGTTAGCGCCATGATCGGCCTGCTCGCCTCCAACGTGGCGGCGTCCAAGTTCGCCGCGCAAATCATGGTGGGCCCGTCGGCGTGCTACATCGACGACGAGCACTATCGCGGCGGTTTCTCGCGCGCGGACATCGACGACCTGCTCGACACGATGGAGAGCAATTACCTCGGCTGGTCGAGCAACATGGCCCCGGCCATCATGGGCGCGCCCGAGACGCCGGAACTGGGCGTGGAACTGACCAACAGCTTTTGCCGCACCGATCCGGACATCGCCAAGCACTTCGCGCGCGTCACCTTCCTGTCGGACCACCGCGCCGACCTGGCCAAGTCGACCACCCCTACCCTGATCCTGCAATGCACCGACGACCTGATCGCCCCGAAGGAAGTGGGCGATTTCATCCACCGCGCCATTCGCGGCAGCCAGTTGGCGATGATCGAGAACGTCGGGCACTGCCCGCACCTGAGCGCGCCCGCCGCCAGTATCGACGCCATGCGCGCCTATCTGGCCGGGCTGCGCTGACCCCATGCGCGAGCGCCGCAGTTCGGCCTGGGACCTGTGGGAGGACGCGCCGTGCGGCCTGCTGATCGCCGCGCCCCACGGCACGCTGTTGCGCGCCAACGCCACCGTGTCGCGCTGGCTGGGCTACGATTTGGCCGAGCTGATCGGCCATAAGCGATTTCCCGACCTCATGCCCATGGGCGCCCGCGTGTTCTTGCAAACCCATTGGACGCCGCTGCTGCAAATGCAAGGCTCGGTGTCCGAGGTCCAGCTGGACCTGCTGCACAAGGACGGACGGCGCATCCCGATGATGCTGAGCGCGATCCGGCGCGAGCGCAACGGCGTGGTGCAGGATGAAATCGCGCTGTTGATGGCGGCCGATCGCAAGCTCTACGAGCGCGAGTTGCTGGCGGCGCGCGCCAAGGCGGAGGCGGCCACCAACGACCTGGAACTGGCGCAGGCCCGGCTGCGCCAGGCGAACGACACCATGGCAGCCGACGACCGCCGCAAAGACGAATTCCTCGCCACCCTGGCGCACGAGCTGCGCAATCCGCTGGCACCGATGGCCAACGTCATCGCTACCATGGAATTGCGCGGCGCCGACGCGCCGCCGTCGGGGCGCGAGCTGGGGGTGCTGACGCGCCAGGTCGCGCAAATGACGCGCCTGGTGGACGACCTGATGAACGTATCGCGCATCAGCCAGGGCAAGATCGACCTGCGACTGGAACCGGCCGACCTGGCGCAGACGCTCAAGTTCGCCGTCGAAGAGGCGATGTCGTCGATCCATGCGGCCGGCCAGTCGCTGCGCATCGATCTGCCGGCCGGCCCGATGTGGGGCAACGTCGACCGGGCGCGGGTGACGCAGATCGTCGCCAACCTGCTCAACAACGCCAGCAAATACAGCCACCGGGGCGCCTATATCGAACTGGTCGCGCACGTGTCCGACGGCAGCGCGGTGATCCAGGTGATCGACGACGGCATGGGCATCCCGGCGGACCAGCTCGGCAATATTTTCGACATGTTCTCGCAGCTCACTCCGGCGCTAGACCGCGCCCAGGGCGGCTTGGGGATCGGCCTGTCGCTGGTGAAGGGCCTGGTCGCGCTGCATGGCGGCGAGGTCTCGGCGCACAGCGCCGGTGTCGGCCATGGCAGCTGTTTCACGGTCCGCCTGCCCTTGATCGAGCCGCCAGCGGACGCGGTGGAAGAGGAACCGGCGCCGCCGCCCGCAACTAGCAGCTTCGCGGCGAGCATCGTCATCGTCGACGACAATGTCGACGCGGCCGAGACGCTGGCGGCGGCGATGGAAATGCTGGGCTACAGGACGATCGTCGCCAACAATGGGCAGCAGGCCTTGCGCGCGATCGCCGAGTCGCTTCCGCAGGCCGCCATCCTGGACATCGGCCTGCCGGACATGAACGGCTACGATCTGGCGCGGAAGATCCGCAGCGAGCCGTGGGGCTGCGAAATCGCGCTGGTCGCCGCGACCGGCTGGGGCCAGGAATCGGACAAGCAGGCGGCCAGGGACGCCGGCTTCGACCTGCATTTCACCAAGCCGCTGGATTTCATGAAACTGGACCAGCAACTTCGGCCGTTAATGCCAAACGTCGGGGGTCAAGTCTGACATTCCGACACGTGCTGAACATTATTACTGACGAGGGCGTGTACGAATGTCAGACTTGACCCCCGAAGGTATTTTTACATTCCGACATATTCATTTGCCCCTGCAAATGCCACAATCATGCTTTTTGGCAGCTCAGGAGGCATAGTGAAGCATACGGACCCGGTCGAAACACAAGCGCAGCAGGACGCACCCGCCAACCCGGCGCGCCGCCGCATCTTCCAGGCCGCCGCCGCGACCGGCCTGGCCACTTCCCTGCCCGTCCTGAGCGAGGCCGCGACCGTCAAGCCGCCGGTCAAGGGCTCGCTCGACGCCAAACTCAAGGCCAGCGTCAAGAACGTGGTGGTGATCTACCTGGAAAACCGCAGCTTCAACAACCTGTTCGCCAACTTCCCCGGCACTGCGGCGCCCTTGTCGGCCGCGCCGGCAGCCGCCTGCCAACAGCGCGACCGCAACGGCGCCGTGCTGCCGGCCCTGCCCAAAATCTGGGGCGGCATGGTGCCCACGCCGCAGGACATCGGCGGCAAGAAATACGTGCTGAAGGAAGACGACATCAGGGACTTGCCGAACGCGCCGTTCAAACTGGCCGACGTCGAAGGCAAGCCGCTGCCCGAGGCGGTCATCACGCGCGACCTGTGGCACCTGTTCTACCAGAACCAGATGCAGATCAACGGCGGCAAGAACGACGGCTTCGCCGCGTGGGGCAACACCGGCGGCATGGTGATGGGCTACTACGGCGAAACCAGCAAAAATCTCGGCCTGTGGAAGATCGCCGAGCAGTACACCTTGTGCGATAACTTCTTCATGGCGGCCTTCGGCGGCTCCTACCTGAACCACCAGTTCCTGATCACCGGCCGCACGCCCGAGTACTTCAACGCGCCGCAGACCGCCGCCAAAAAGAAGATCGCGGTGCTCGACGACGGCCCCACCGGCATGCGGCTGAGCGTGACCAAGGACAGCCCGGCGTCGGCGATGGACGGCATGCCGCTCTACGTCAACAACGGCGCCATCACGCCGGACGGCTACGCGGTCAACACCATGGCGCCGCCCTACCAGCCGAGCTACATCCGCCCGGCCGCCGGTGGCGACAAGCTGCTGGCCGATCCCGACGACGCCGGCACCCTGCCGCCGCAAACCTACGACACCATCGGCGACCTGCTGTCGGCCAAGAAGGTCGGCTGGGCGTGGTACGGCGGCGCGTGGCAGGCGGCCCTCGACGCGCGCGGCGGCGGCGAAAAGCCCAACTTCCAGTACCACCACCAGCCATTTAACTATTTCCAGCAGTTCGCGCCGGGCACCGCCGCGCGCGCCGAGCACCTGCGCGACGCCGGCATGGGCGACAGTCCGATCTCGAACAAATTCATCGCCGACGCCATCGCCGGCAAGCTGCCGGCCGTGACCTTCTACAAGCCGCAAGGGAACCTGAACCTGCACGCCGGCTATTCCGACATCGAATCGGGCGACGCCCACATCGCCAACGTCATCGAGCACCTGAAAAAATCCCCGCAGTGGAAGGACATGGTCATCGTGATCACCTTCGACGAGAACGGCGGCTGGTGGGACCATGTGGCGCCGCCCAAGGGCGACCGCTGGGGTCCGGGTTCGCGCATTCCGGCCATCGTGGTCTCGCCATTCGCCAAGAAGGGCCAGGTCGACCACAGCTTCTACGACACCACGTCGATCCTGCGCTTCATCACCCGCCTGCACGACCTGCCGCTGCTGCAAGGGCTGAAGGTGCGCAACGAAGCCTTCGCGGCGCGCCAGGCGCCGCCGCCGGGCGACCTGACGGGGGCGTTGAGCTTCCGCTGAGATTCCCCTTGAGGCCGCGTGGGTATGCTACAATCGCGGTTATTACCTCACTGAGCCCGACTCCTGCAGCCGGGCTTTTGTTTTGAGCGGCGCATTTTCGATGGCGCCGTGGGCACGAGATTTTGAAATGAGAGATAAAAAAGATAACGCTACGTTCGACCTGCCCGGTTTCAGCCCGGCCGCGCCGCTCGAACCGGAAGCGAAGCGTCCACCGGCGCCCCGCGCCAGGCGCGCGCAGCTCAAGCAGGAACAACTCGAACTGCTCGAACCGACCGACGCCAGCGGCTTGCCGGTCTGGGTCCGCGACGAATCCCTGGACCTGACCGGCTTGCCGGTATGGGCGCCAAACTAAGCTTCACCACAATCACCACCGCACACAGCATCAGGGCCGGAACGGAGCCTGTTAGACTGTGCTTACGTCCTTTTTGAACAGGCCTGACATCATGACCTCCCCCGACACCACCACGCCGGATGGCGACAATACCGCCTTCGCCAGCCTGCCGCTGACCGCCGAATTCCTCGCCAACCTCGACTCGCTCGGCTACAAGTCGATGACCACCATCCAGGCGCAAAGCCTGCCGTCGGTGCTGGCCGGACGCGACCTGATCGCCCAGGCCAAGACCGGCAGCGGCAAGACCGCCGCCTTCGGCATCGGCATCCTGGCCAAGCTCAATCCAGCCTGGTTCGCCGTGCAGGCGCTGGTGCTGTGCCCGACGCGCGAACTGGCCGACCAGGTGGCCAATGAACTGCGCCGGCTGGCGCGCAGCACCGGCAACGTCAAGGTGCTGGTGCTGACCGGCGGCTCGCCGATGCGCCCGCAAATCGCCTCGCTCGAACACGGCGCCCACATCGTCGTCGGCACCCCGGGCCGCGTGCGCGACCACCTGGGCCGCAATACGCTGGACCTGACCAAGGTCGAGACCCTGGTGCTCGACGAGGCCGACCGCATGACCGACATGGGCTTCTACGACGAAATCGCCGGCATCGTGAGCGCCTGTCCGAAACGCCGCCAGACCTTGCTGTTTTCGGCCACCTATCCGGACGACATCCGCCGCGCCACCGATTCGTTCCTGGCCGATCCGGTCGAAGTGACCGTCGAGGCGCAGCACGACAACAGCAAGATCGAACAGCTGTTCTTCGAGATCGGCTTCGACCAGCGCACCGCCGCCGTCGGCAAGCTGCTGGGGCACTACAAGCCGGCGTCGGCGATCGCCTTTTGCAACACCAAGGTGCAGTGCCGCGAGCTGGCCGACGACCTGCGCGCCAAGGGCTTCTCGGCGCTGGCCTTGTTCGGCGAACTGGAACAGCGCGAGCGCGACGAGATCCTGGTGCTGTTCTCCAACCGCAGTTGCTCGGTGCTGGTGGCAACCGACGTCGCCGCGCGCGGCCTCGACATCCCGAATCTGGAGGCGGTGATCAACGTCGACGTCTCCAAGGACACCGAGGTGCACATCCACCGCGTCGGCCGCACCGGCCGCGTCGGCGAAAAAGGCCTGGCGCTGTCGCTGTGCGCGCCCAACGAAAAGAAATGGGTCAAACTGATCGAGGAATACCAGGGTTCGAAGGCCGAGTGGTTCGACCTCGATAGCCTGGACGGCGACGACTACGGCGTCGATCCGGCGCCGATGATGACCCTGGTGATCTCGGGCGGCAAGAAGGACAAGCTGCGTCCGGGCGACCTGCTGGGCGCGCTGACCGGCGACGCCGGCCTGAGCAAGGAACAAGTGGGCAAGATCAACGTGTTCGAGTTCCAGACCTACGTCGCGATCGACCGCCGCGTGGCCTACGAAGCGTTCGACCGCCTCAGCAAGAACAATCCGCTGGGCGGCGACTTCGGCGCCATCAAGGGCCGCAACTTCAAGATGCGCTTCATCGAGGCGTAAGCCGTCCGGCTAGCGCGCCGGCGCCGGCGCCGGTTCGCCGCGCGGCCGGTCGGCGCAGCACGGCTTGAGCAGCACCATCCCGGCGCTCGCTTCGGCCACGATCGCGCCGTTGTCGGAAATCGCCAACGCCGAGCCAACCACCAATCCGGCCGGCGCGTTGCGCAGCCGCGTGTTCAGATCGATCATCCCTTCTTGCGCGGTCCAGAGGAATCCCCGGTCCTGGCCCGCCGCGTCGCGCGACCTGCCGACCACCTGCCCCTTGTTGTTGACGTCGAACGCGATCGAAGCCGCCCCGCCCAGCGTGCCAAGATCGACCATGCCGCCCGCGCGCGTCCACGACATCGCGTGCTGGCGCTCATCCGGAAAGTTGATCAGGCCGGCGATGCGGCCATGGTCGTTCATCGCCGTGACAATCGACTCGCTGCCGCCGGCCGTGCCCAAGTCCTGCATGCCGGTGGCCGCCGTCCACAGGAAGGCGCGGATGAGCGCGGTCTCCCCGGACAACGACACATAGTTCCCGGCGACCTCGCCACCGACACCCACCACGCCTGCTGACGAATCGCCCTCTGCCAGCGTGTGGATGTCGACCATCCCCGTTTCGCGCCGCCAGACGAACGCGTGGCGCCGCCCGCCTGGCTGGTCCGACGCCCCGCCGATCACCCCGGCGTCGTTGATCGCATCGCCGAAGGAGATGCCTTCGAAGCCGGTGCCGAACGCGCCCAGGTCCTCCATGCCGTCCGCCACGCTCCAGCGGAACGCATGCGGCGGCACGGGTCCGTTGGCCCAGGAAGTTCCCGTGACCACGCCGTGGTTGTTGATGGCTGCGCCATCCGATTCGCCGTGCCCCGGCAACGCGCCCAGATCGATCATGCCGCCATCGGCATCCCAGACGAAGGCGTGGTGGTTCTCGGGGGTGAGGTAGGACCGGCCGACGATCTGTCCCGCGTCGTTCAACCCTTGGACCCAGGTGATCGAGCCGCCGAGCGTGCCGATATCGCGGACCCGGGCGCCGTCGTAGAAGAAGCCGCGCTGGCCTTCGGCGGTTGCCAGTCCGAAGGCGGCCTGATCGTTGGAATTGATGCGAGGAAGGCTGGTCAGAAGCGTCCCCGGGTGCAGTACGATGACCCGGTACAAGGCCGGCGCGGGGTACGCATTGGCTGATGCCGCGTCAAGCTGCCGCGCGTCTTGCGCCGTGGCCGGCGCGCTAACGCTCAACAGCGCCACCAGCAGGCCCGACAAAAACCGCGCGGCGCGCCCTGCCGGCTGTGGCGCCGGGCTTGCAAAGATGGATGGCATTCTTTTTCTCCTGATGAGTATGAGAAAACCGGTCGCGGCGGCGTTCGGGCCACCGTGATCGGACATGCCTTGAGTGTGGGGCGCGGGCTCGACGCAACCATGAACCGCATCAGTCAACTGCTTGAGGCAGATCAATGCGACGCGCCGATTGCCCAAACTAAATTGAGCCAGGAAAATTTGTTAGTACCGCTCCACGCGCGGCAGCAACGCCGTCAGCACGCCCAGCGGCAGACGGGAACCCAGCTTGTAGCCGTAGGCGACGCCGGCGACGTCGGCGATGTGGCCCATGTCGCGTCGCCAACCATGCTCAGCGACGCTGCGTCGGCGGCGGCGGGTTGCGGACGGGTTCCTGGGAGGATCGGGCCGGTCGCCCGCCCGGTTGCCCGGCCGGCTGCGTTTGGTTGCCTTGCGCGCCACCGCCGCCACCCTGGCCCTGGCTGCCGCCCGTCAGCGGTGCGCCCTGCTCGGTGCCCACGCCTTGCGGCGCGGCTGCGCCCGCGCGCGGACCGGAGGCGTCGGCCCGCGCCGCCACGGCCGGCCGCGCGACGGAACCGGCGGCGACATTGGTCCGCAACGCCGGCGCCTGCGCCGTCTGCGCTGCATAAAAAGCGGCCAGGGCAGCGACATCCTGCTCGCCCAGGCGCGCTGCGATGGTCGGCATCTGTCCGCTGGGATCGGTCTTGCGCGCCCCGCTCTTCCATTCGGCCATCGCCGCCGTCAAATAGGCGGCATGCTGGCCGGCCAGGTAGGGATAGGCCGGCGCCTCGCCCACGCCGTTGGGACCGTGGCAGTTGATGCACGCTTGCACCTGGAGTTTGTCGTCGCCCTGGTTGGCCAGCGCCAGCGCGCGTTTTTGCCGCGCGGCGTCCGGCTTGGCGGCGACTGCGCCCGGCTGCGCGCCCGCCGCCTTGCCCGGGTCGACACTGGCATACCACGCGCTGCTGTCGAGGCGCTGTTGCGCAGTCATCGCCTTGGCGATCGGCGACATCACTGGGTTGTCGCGGCGGCCATCCGCGAAGGCGCTCATCTGCCGTTCCAGATAAAACGGCGGCTGGCCCGCCAGACGCGGAAAACCGGCGGCAGCGTTGCCCTCGCCCTGCGCGCCATGGCAGCTGATGCACGCGGTGACGCCGTCGGCGCCCTGCTCGGCGAGCTGCCGTCCGCGTTCGGCCGAGGCCGGCTGCCGGGCTTGCTGCTGGGGCTGCCGGGGCTGCCGGGGCTGCTGTAATTGCTGCGGTGCCGGCTGCGCAGCGGGTGCCGGCGCGGGCGCCTGCCGCGCCAGCGCCGGCATCGCCAACAACGCCAGGAAGGCGACCAGCGCGGCCACCGCGCACGCGAACACCAGGCAACGGCCGGCAAACAACCAACGCCGGGCGTTCATGCCTGCACCATGGGGCCGGGCGACTTCAGGTAGCGCTGCACGATGGCCTCGGCCGCCATATAAGCGAGCGCGCCAACGGTGTCGGTTGGATTGTAGGACGCGTTCTGCGGGAAGTTGGAGGCGCCGATCACAAACAGGTTGGACACGTCCCAGCTCTGCAAATAGCGGTTGACTACGCTGGTGTTGCGGTCCGCGCCCATCACCGTGCCGCCGGTGTTGTGGGTGGTCTGGTATTGCGTGACCGTGTAAGGCCCCTTGCGCCCGGCCCCGTTGACCTGGCGCGCGCCCATCGCGCGGCCGATCTCGACCGCCTTGCCCGTGACGTAGGCCGACATGCGCAAATCGTTGGCCGGGAAGTCGAAAGTCATGCGCAGCAGCGGCAGGCCCCACGCGTCCTTGTAGGTCGGGTCGAGGTCGAGGTAGTTCGCGCGGTGCGCCATCGAACTGCCGTGAACGTTGAGCACCGACGTGTGGTTGTAGTGGCGAACCACGGCGCTTTTCCACTTGCCGCCCCACGACGGCGTGCCCGGCGGCGTCGGATGGAACTCGATCGGACGGCCGTTGGTCATCACTTCGCCGACATAGGCGCCGCCGATGAACTTGTGCGGTCCGTGATCGAAATTGTCGCCGACGAAATCGGCGATCACCGTCCCGCAGGCGCCCGAGCGCATGAAGGGATTGATGTTGGTCTTTTCGTCAAAGAACACTTGCACCGAGCTCATGGTTTGGTAGGCGTAGTTGCGCCCGACCGTGCCCTGGCCGCTGCGCGGATCGTACGGGGTGCCGATCCCCGACAATAACAGCATGCGCACGTTGTTGAGGGCGAACGAGCCCAGCACGATCAGCTTGGCCGGCTGCTCGAACTCGCGTCCGGCCGCGTCGACGTAGGTGACGCCGGTGGCCTGGCGCTTGTCCTTGCTCAGATTGATCCGCAGCACCTGTGCCTGCGTGCGCAAGGTGAAGTTGGGGTCCTTGAGCAGCACCGGCAGCAGGATCGTCTGCGGCGACGATTTGGCGTAGTGCTCGCAGGCGTAGCGCTCGCAGTAGCCGCAGAACATGCACGTGCTCAGCTGCATGCCTTCCGGATTGGTATACGGCTGGCTCAGGTTGGACGACGGTTGCGGAAACGGATGGTAGCCCTGCTGCGCGGCCGCCTTGCGGAACAGCGCCGAACCGTACGGCTCCTTCATGGGCGGGGTCGGATAGCCGCGCCGGCGCGCATCCTCGAACGGATTGCCGCCAGCGATTTTCTTGCCGCCGATGTTGCCCGCCAAGCCGCTGACGCCAAGCAGATACTCGAAGCGGTCGTAATGCGGCTCCATGTCGGCCGCCGTCACGCCCCAGTCCTGTATCGTCAGCCCGGGATCTGCAAAGCGCGCGCCATAGCGCTCGGTGGTCAGGCTGCGCATGCGAAAATCGCTGTCCTGGAAGCGGTAAGTCTGGCCGTTCCAGTGCACCGCCGCGCCACCCAGCCCCGTCCCCGGCAGAAAACTTTCCCACCGTCGGATCGGCAGCGCCACCTGGTCGGCCCGGTTGCGGAACGTCACCGCCTCCTTGGTGTTGTCCTGCATTAGTCCTTTGCGCACCGAGTAGCGCAGCTCGTCATGCATTTGCGGTCCCTGGAAATCAGGCACCGTGAATTGCGGCCGTCCGCGTTCCAGCCCCACCACTTTGAGGCCGGCGCGCGTCAGCTCGCGTCCCAGCATGGTGCCCACCAGTCCGACGCCGACCAGCACCGCGTCCACCTCCGCCAGTTTGGTCGCCATCACGCCCCCCGCTTGCCGGAGTGCTGCGTGGACACGGGATGCAGGTGGATGACACCGGCACCGTTGTCGCCCATGCTGATCGGCGCGCGCGTATAGGCCACGCCGTGCTGGTCAACCAGGTCGTAGAAGCTGGCGTAGGCGCCGGGAAAGCCGATCATCTTCCAGGACGCCATGTCCTTGTTGCCGCCGTAGACTGGATCGCTGAAGTAGCCCTCGATGGTGAGCGCCAGCAGCGATTCGAAAAACACATGGGCCGGCACGCCGTGCAGATCCTGCTTGCCGTTTTGCAGCGATTCGAGATACGCATCCTGGCGCGGACCGGGCAGCGTTTCGAAGGCGCCCTCCTTGCGGCCCTGCAGCTCTTCGCGCGCGCCGCGCAGCGCGTTGCGGAACAGCTCTGCCGGCGTGAACGGCAATTGATAGCCCTGGCTGGCGTCACCCGGCTGCCAGGGACCGCTGCGGTACAAGCGCTCGCCGGCGCCCCACGCGCCGGCCAGTTGCCGGTCGATGTACACCGGCACGCCGGCCGCGCGCGCGCCGGGGCCGTTGTCGTCCTCGGGAATCAGGCGCTCGGTGGCCGCTTCGATCCAGCGCATCTCTTCAGGGTTGAAAAACAACGCCGCGCCGGCGTGGGCGGCAGGCGTTGGCGCCGGCGCCGCCTGCGCGACCAGCGCCGGCGCCTGGGTCAGCGCGGCGGTGGCGCCGCCGGCCAGTTTGAAAAATCCTCGTCTGGAAATTTTTGTCATCGGGCCTCCTGCCGGGTGTCTGGGGAGGCCGCGCAAGCTAAACGTGGCGCGGCCGCGTCGTTAAATTGTATGAGCGGGCGACGCCGGTTCCGATTGAAACCGCGACAACGCCAGCAAAAAAGAAGCGGAGTGTGGCCGCCCGCGCCACAGGTTTTCCGGCGATCATTTAAAAACATGCACGCTGAAAAGATGGATAATGCGGGACGATGAAAACAGGAAAGGAAGAGCGATGCACAAGCTGATTGCGGAGCTGCGGCGTCTGTATTTAACCAATGACCGGCGCTACCCCGACGCCGATCTCGAGCGGCACCTGCGCGGCGAGCTGGGCATGGCCGTCGACCTGGCGGACGCCGAGGGCATGGCACGCGCGCTGGTGATCAACTTCGTCAAGCGCCCCGGCGACGAACACTGGAGTCAACTGTGCGCCACCGCCAACGCCCTGCAAACCGAACTCGGGCTGCCTGCGCCGGCGGTCAGCGTATCGGGCGGCGACAGCTATGGCTTGTGGCTGTCGCTGGAAAAGCCGGTGCCGGCGGCCCGCCTGCAACAGCTGAAAGCCTTGCTGCACCAGGCTTACTTTCCTGAACAGCCGCTCGAGCTCGACAACGCGGCGGTCGAATTGCCGCCATGCATACACCAGCCCGGCGGCCTGTGGGCGGCCTTCATCAATCCGGGCATGGGCGCCTCGTTCGCCGACGAGCTGGGGCTGGAGATGGCGCCGCCGCTGACGGCGCAGGTGGCGTTTCTGGAGGGACTGCGCGGCATCACCGGCGCCGAGCTGGAACACGCGCTCGCGGTGCTGCAGAAGCCGCGGGATGCGGGCGAGGCCTCAACGCCAGCGCCAGCGCCGATGCCGGCAGCCATCGTCAACCCGCGTGGCGACGACAACGGGCTGCTACTGAAGGACGCTTCGATCGAACAAATCGTCCGGCACCTGCAAGAGCGCAACATCGAACCGACCCTGCGCTTCCTCAAATAACGCTACGATAACTTATCTGACCGCCAGCGACACGCTGGGCGGGAACTGCGGCGCGCGCCGGTGCAGGGTGGCCTGCTCGTACGAGTAGGCCATGCGGATCAGCGCCGCGTCGCTGTAGGCGGCGCCGACGAACGACAGCCCGACCGGCAGGCCATGCACGTATCCCGCCGGCACGGTGATGTGCGGATAGCCCGCCACCGCCGCCGGCGACGAGAAGCTGCCGGTGAAATGGTCGCCGTTGACGAAGTCCGTCAGCCACGCCGGGCCGCCGGTCGGCGCCACCAGCGCGTCGAGCCGGTGTTCGCGCATCACGCGGTCGATGCCCTCGGCGCGCGCGTAGCGGTGGTTGTTGGCCAGCGCCTCGCGGTAGGCGGGCGTGTCGAGCCCGCCCTTCTGCTGCGCGCGCTCCAGCTGCTCCTGGCCGAAGTAAGGCAGCTCCTGCTGGCGGTGTTTCTGGTTGAAGGCGATGACGTCGGCCATGTTGGCCACCGACGCGTTGGGCGCGTACTCCTTCAGGTAAGCGGCCAGGTCGGCCTTGAATTCGTACAGCATCACCTCGGTCTCGGTCTCGCCGTACCTGTTCGCGTTTGGCACCTCGGTCTCGATCAGCACCGCGCCCTGCGCGCGCAGCTCGGCCAGTGCTTTTTCGATGACGGCGTCGACGTCGGCGTTCTCGCCGAAGAAGTTGCGCGCCACGCCGATGCGCGCGCCTTCCAGCCCGCCCGTGCGCAACGATTCCGTGTAGTCGCCGCCCTTGCCGGCGCCTTCCCTGGTGATCGGGTCCTTCGGATCGACGCCGCTGATGGCCGCCAGCATCAGCGCGGCGTCGGCCACGCTGCGCGCCATCGGGCCGGCCGTGTCCTGCGAATGGGCGATCGGGATGATGCCGCTGCGGCTCACCAGTCCCAGGGTCGGCTTGATGCCCACCAGGCCGCAGATCGATGCCGGCGAAACGATCGAACCGTCGGTCTCGGTGCCCACCGCCAGGGTGGCCAGGCCGGCGGCGATGGCCGCGCCGGAGCCGGAGCTCGAACCGCTGCAGTTGCGGTCGAGCGAATATGGATTCAACGTCAGTCCGCCGCGCGCGCTCCATCCGCTGACCGAATGCGTCGAGCGCATATTGGCCCACTCGCTCAAATTGGTCTTGCCGATGATGACGGCGCCGGCCGCGCGCAATTGCGCGGCGACGTGGGCGTCGCGCGCCGCCCGCACGTTCGACAGCGCCAGCGAGCCGGCGGTGGTGCTCATGCGGTCGCCGGTGGCGATATTGTCTTTTAATAGAACCGGGATGCCGTGCAGCGGTCCGCGCACGCGCTTCAGGTGGCGCTCGCGGTCCATCTCGAGCGCGATCTTGAGCGCTTCCGGGTTGATTTCGATGATGGCGTTGATGCGCGGTCCGGCCTTGTCGATGGTGCGGATGCGCGCCAGGTATTGCGACGTCAGCGCATGCGAGGTCAGCTTGCCGGCCTCCATCATCTGCTGTTGTTCGCGCACGCCGGCGTCGAGAATGCCGCCGGCATGCTTGCCGGCCGCCGCAGGCGCGGCCTGCGCCCGGGTTGCGCCGGCGGCGCCCGCCGCGACGCCGATTCGAACGAACTGCCTGCGATCCATACCGTCCTCGTGAATGGTAACCCTGATGATCCGGCGATCACCAATACGCAAAATTTGTTGCGTCGCATTAATATATCAGCGCGTTGTCACCACCACCACAAAAATTACTTCTATTTCAGCAATTAATTGCATTTGACCTACTTTTAGGTGTAAAAAAAGCACGCCGGCTGCTGCGGGCGTGCTTTTTTGCCACAAAATCGCCGATGTTCGGCGATTATTGGCGCATCCGGATCGAAACCGGTGACGAACTAGTGACGAACTTAGTTGCGAACGATGCGCTTGTATTCGTTGGTACGGGTGTCGATCTCGATGACGTCGTCCTGGCTCACGAACAGTGGCACTTGAACGGTGTGCTGCTTCGATTCGATGGCGTTTTCGATCTTGGCTTCTTTCAGGACGTTGCCCGAAGTGTTGCCCTTGACGGCAGGCTCCGAGTACACGATCTGGCGCGCAATGGTGGTCGGCAATTCAACCGAGATCGCCTTGCCGTCGTAGAACACGGCTTCGCATTCCATACCGTCTTTCAGGTAGTTCAGCGCGTCGCCCAGGTTCTCTTCTTCGATTTCATACTGTTCGTAGTCCGCGTCCATGAAGACGTACAGCGGATCGGCGAAGTACGAGTAGGTCACCGGCTTTTTGTCCAGCACGACCACGTCGAACTTGTCGTCGCCGCGGAAGACGTTTTCCAGCGGGCTGTTGGTCAGAAGATTCTTCATCTTCCATTTGTACGTGAAGCCCGTGCGGCTCGAACCGTTCACATCGGAGCGCAGCACGATGAATGGTTTGCCTTCGACCATGATGATATTGCCAACACGAATTTCTTTTGCAGGTTTCATAGGGAGTGTACGTAAAAAGTAGGTTGCGTAAAAATCATCTGTCGCCGGGCCAAAAGCCGTCAGCTCACGGTTGATCCAGTAAAAATGTGCGAGATTAACCCGGCATTATACCCGGCTTTTCCCGCGACGCCTATCTCAAGCTGCCGGCGAAACGCATCAGGTTGGCGGCCAGATCGCCGTTGGCCAACATCTGTTGCCGCCATTCTTCCGCGCGCGCGGCCATTTGCGGCATCTCCGCGTGGAAGGCGCGCCACAGGGCCGTCCCATCGCCCTGCCCGCCTGCCGTCGGCGCGCCGTTCCACTCCAATGCAAATTGTTCCAGCGCTGGCAAGGCGGTGGCGTAGCGTTGCAGGAAGGCGCGCAACTTCTTGTGGTGCAAATTCTCATCCTGCGGATAGATGTGCCAGACGAACGGCTTGCCGGCCCACTGGGCGCGCACGAAGGAGTCCTCGCCGCGCACGAAGTTCAGGTCGCAAGCCCACAGCAGTTTGTCGTAGTCGGGCTGCGGCACGAACGGCAGCACCCGCACCGTCAACGCGCCGTGCGTGGCGGCCGCGCCCGCCGTGGCCGGGCCGCCGAGGAACGCTTGCACCGCCTCGGCGGCGACGCCTTCGGGCACCAGGCAAACCATGGCCTCGCCGCCCTGCCGCAAGGCGTCGAACAAGGCCGCGACCGGCGCGTGCGGATAGCAGAACAGCGACACTTTGATCGCGGCCTGGTCGCGCGGGGTCACGCCCAGCCCGCCCAGGAAGGCCGCCATCGCCGCCGGGTCCGACTGGAACGCCAGCCGCTCGGGTTCCAGCGCGGCCTCGCGCAGCAGGCCGCCGGTTTTGTCGGTAAAGCCGGGGAAAAAGAAATGCTTGGTCAGCGGCAGGCGCGGATGCGGCGACGTCAGCCGATGGCAGCCTTCGACCCACTCCTCCGCCGTCAAGCCTTCCAGGTTGAACCAGATCGGACGCGGCGTGCACTCGGCCATCGCGGAGATGTAGCCGGGCGGGATGTCGCAGGCGAAGAACTCGATGACGATGTCGGCCACGTCGGCGGCGTCGTAGATACCGTCCTGGTCGCGCCAGTGGCGCACGGTGACGCCGTCGATCAGTTGGCTGTCGGCGTCGATCGCCACCTGCGGACACAGGCGCCGGAAGCTGACCAGATCGTCCACCCAGAGCCGCACGTCGAGCGCGTGCTCGCGCCGCAACTGGCGGGCCAGGCGCCAGCAAATGCCGATGTCGCCGTAGTTGTCGACGACACGGCAAAAGAGATCGAGGCTGCGCAAAGTCATGATGGGGGACGGTTTAAAAATGAGGCTGGATGATACCTGATTAACGTACGAAGGGAACCAAGAATACCAAAACTTCGCCTCGCGCCGCAGGTCCAATTCCTTCCAGCCCAGGGCCTCCTCAACGCGCGCTTGCAGAACGACGGAGAACAATAAAAGGTCGCGCCTGGTGGCGGCGCGCTGGTGCTGGAACCAACGCAATCCACAAACGAATCAATAACAAGGAGATGTCATGAATGAGTTCCAACAATACTATGGACAACAACTAGCGCCGCAACAAATGGGGCCGATGGGCCAGATGGGGCCGATGGGTCAGATGGGTCAGATGGGCCAGATGGGCCAGATGGGCCAGATGGGTGGCTTGGCGCCGATGGGCTTCCTCGGTGGCATGTTCGGCGCCCCGCTGGGTGGCCTGATCGGGCGCGGCATCGGCGGCCTGTTCGGCAACGCCAAGCTGGGCAACCAGATCGGCCAGCTGGCCGGCGGCATCGGCGGCTCCTTCCTGCCGCTGGGCGCCGATCCCGTCAGCGCCGCTTACGCACAACAAGCGCAGCAACAACAGCTGCAACAACTCCAGCTACAACAACAATTACAGCAGCAACAGATGATGCCGCAACAAATGATGCAACCCGGCGACCTGTCGGCGCAAGGCTGGTTCGGCAATATGGTGAAGCACGTGGCGCGGCCGTTGGGCGGCGCGATCGGCGGCGCCTTCGGTCACGCCGGCATGGGCAACGCGATCGGCGGCATCGCCGGCCAGTTGGGGGGCATGCTGCCGTTCGGCGCCGATCCGATGTCGATGGCCTATATGCAGCAGGCGCTGCAAGAGGCGCAGATGCAGCCTCAAAGTCTCATCGGGCCGACTCCCGGCTCTGGCGGCACCGGCTGGCTGGCCAATCTGTGGCGCAACCGCTTCCCCAATACCTTCACCGACCTCCCTCCCGGCAACAGCGGCATAGGCGGTTCGCGCATGTTGCGGTTCGGCGCAGATCCGATGGCGCAAGCCTACGCCATGCAGGAGGCCCAGATGCAGCAGATGCAGCAGATGCAGCAGATGCAGGATCCACAGGGAATGATGCCGCAAGGGGGATGGTTCGGCAACCTGATCAAGCACGTCGCCCAGCCATTGGGTGGCGCCATCGGCGGCGCTTTCGGCAACGCGGGAATGGGCAATACCATCGGCGGTATCGCCGGGCAACTGGGCGGCATGCTGCCGTTCGGCGCCGATCCGGTCATGGCCGCTTACGCCCAGCAAGCCGCGCAGCAAGCCCAACTGGCACAGTTGGCCCAGCAGCAAGGCGGCAACGGCGCAATGTATGGCGGTCAGCAAACGCTGCACTGACGCCGCACTGACACGCTAAGGCGACGGCGCCGCACGCCGTTCTTGCCCTCCGACGGCCCCGGCCGCGGAGGGCGCTGCTTTGAGGAGAAACCCATGAGCCACGCGCACACCGCGCCAGGCAAGGCCAGGTATTTGATCCACGCTGGCGGCGGCACGCCGCTGACGGACTTTCTCGCAATGGCCGAAACCGATCCCGAGATCACCGTGATCGATCTGATCGGCCCGCGCGGACAGCCGCACACCGCCGTGTTGGAAATCAGCGAAGACACCGCGCAGCGGCTCCAGCGGCAGTTCCGCGACGCCAGCGCCCCCACCCACCAATTCACGATAGAACCGGACCGCCCGCTGTCGATGTTCGACAGCGGCGCGGCCGGGCCGATTTGAAAGGAATCCACATGCCCAAGAATCCCAACGGCGGCGCACCGATGCCGCCGGAGTCCACATCAAGCGGCGGCGAGCCGGCGGCCGCATCCAATACCGAAGGAAGCGGCGCCACCCCCACCACCCCCACCACCACCACCACCACCACCAACACTACCACCACCGCCGGCGCCGGCGACGGCAATGCCGCGCGGGCGGCCGACAGCCTGGCCGACAACGTCGGCCGCGCCATCGGCTCGCGCAAAAAACAATACGTCGTCGCCCCGCGCCAGGTGCCGGAGGGCTTGCAGACGCTGGGCTTCCAGCCGCTGCAGTTCTCCGCGCTGGAACAGGCGCTGCGCAACAGCGCCGACGTCGAAGTGGTCGACACGGTCGGTCCCAAATCGGTGCTGGGCACGCTGGCCGACGGCATGGGCGGCAGCCAGGGCGTGCTGGTGGCACGCATGACGGAACAGAAGGCGGCCCTGCTGCACCAGCAGGGCCAGGGCCGGCTGCTGGTCGAGCATGACCAGCACCTGACCTTGATGGAGCCGGCGTTTCGCCAGCCGCAGATGGTGACCGGCGTCATGCCCGGCGGCGGCGGCCCGGTCGTGAATGCCGTCATCAGCGTGATCGGCAAGGACGGCGCGCCGCAGGCCGATGCCGAGGTGTCGCTGTTCGGCGGCATGATGCCGGCCAGCGGCAAGACCGACGCCAACGGCCAGGTCACGTTGTCGCTGTTCGGCGAGACGCCGGAGTCGATCACCGGCCTTTACGTCAAACCCAAGGCCGATTACTGGAGCTTCTACCAGCGCGATCCGGACATCAGCACCGACGAGGCCAACGTGGTGGCGCTGCGCGCGCTGTCGGACTGGCCGGCGCTGGCGGGCTTTCCACGCCAGCGCGCGCTCGGCTGGGGGCAGAAGGCGATGCGGCTCGACCAGTTGCCGGGCGCCTACCGCGGCCAGGGCGTCAAGATCGCCGTCGTCGATTCGGGCGCGGCCACCTCGCACGACAATCTGCGCGGCATCAAGGCCGGCTTCGACGTGATGAACAAGAAGACCAATCCCGAAGGCTGGGACCAGGACACGATGGGCCACGGCAGCCATTGCGCCGGCGTCATCGCGGCGGCCGACATCGCTTCCGGCATCCGCGGCTTCGCGCCCGATGCCGAGGTGCACGCGTGCAAGCTGTTCCCGGGCGGCCAGGTCAGCCAGTTGATCGACGCGCTCGAGTACTGCATCGACAAGCAGATCGATGTCGTCAACCTGAGCTTGGGCGGGGCCGAGGTGTCCGAGGCGCTGGAGCAGCAAATCCTGCGCGCCAAGCGGTCCGGCATCGCCTGCATCGTCGCGGCCGGCAACTCCGGCGGTCCGGTGCAATACCCGGCCTCGTCGCCGAACGTGCTGGCGGTGGCCGCCATCGGCAAGCTCGACGAGTTCCCGGTCGATAGCTACCACGCGCAGACGCTCGATGCCAATGTGGACGCCTACGGCTATTTCACCGCCAAGTTCAGCTGTTTCGGACCGCAGGTGGGCGTATGCGGACCGGGTGTGGCGATCACCTCCTGCGTGCCGCCGAATAACTTTGCGGCCTGGGACGGCACCTCGATGGCGACGCCGCATATCACCGGCCTGGCGGCGCTGGTCCTGGCGCACCACCCGGACTTCCAGACCCCGCAATATAAGGAGCGCGGCGCCGAGCGGGTCGAGCGGCTGTTCCAGATCCTCCGCGCCAGCGCGCGCCGGGTCAGCCTAGGCGACCAGAGCCGCACCGGTTTCGGCATGCCGGATGTGTTGGTGGCGGTCGGCCTGCAAACGCAGGCCGGGCAAGCGGTGCAGCAGCCGGCGGTGACGCCGCAGGCGCATGCCATGCAGCAGCCGGTGATCGCCGGCATGATGGCGCCGCAGGGCATGATGGCCCAGCAAGGCCTGCTGTCGCCGTTCATGGCGGGCGGCGTGGAACCGTTCGGGCTGGAACTGGCGCGGGGGCCGTGGAATCTGCCGCGCACCGGGCCGTGGTACCAGATCTCGCCGACGATGCCGCCGCAGTATCCGACCTTCCAATGGTGACGCACTGAAAACGCGCCGGACAATGCAAAAAGCCGCGCGAGGCGGCTTTTTGCATACTGCTTGTTTGGCGTCCCCAGGGGGATTCGAACCCCCGTACTCACCGTGAAAGGGTGATGTCCTAGGCCTCTAGACGATGGGGACAGAAATCTGTCCGTGTTGCCGACCTAAATTACTGGTAAAACTGGAAAAATCCTGGCGTCCCCAGGGGGATTCGAACCCCCGTACTCACCGTGAAAGGGTGATGTCCTAGGCCTCTAGACGATGGGGACTTTTCCAAGGCGCGAATCATAGCAGTCAAATTCATCGAGCGCAATAGCAAACCCTTGTTTTTGCACGAGATTCCCGCAAGATTGGCAGCCCGGCAACGCACGCCCACCAAGGCAAGCGCGGGCAAAAGCGACGGCACAAATACAAAAAAGCCGCGCAAGGCGGCTTCGTCATCGAATCAAATACTGGCGTCCCCAGGGGGATTCGAACCCCCGTACTCACCGTGAAAGGGTGATGTCCTAGGCCTCTAGACGATGGGGACATGTCGGTGCTCTCTGCGCTAATGGTGGAGGTAAGCGGGATCGAACCGCTGACCTCTTGCATGCCATGCAAGCGCTCTCCCAGCTGAGCTATACCCCCGGGCGCAGAAAGTCTTCTGTCGTACTACGGTGCTGCAACTACCTCTTCTACTACTCGTCAGCCTGGCAAAGCTGGCGTCCCCAGGGGGATTCGAACCCCCGTACTCACCGTGAAAGGGTGATGTCCTAGGCCTCTAGACGATGGGGACCTTGGCGCTACGGTTACTACGTCGTCACTATCATCTCCGCGCAGTGGTGGAGGTAAGCGGGATCGAACCGCTGACCTCTTGCATGCCATGCAAGCGCTCTCCCAGCTGAGCTATACCCCCGGGCGCAGAAATAATAAAAGCCGCTTGCGCGACTTTTGTTTTCACTACTTGTATCTATCCAGCATGAAGCCAAACATCAAACAAATCAGTACAAACAACGTCAACTACAACTCTGCTACTTTACAACTTGGCGTCCCCAGGGGGATTCGAACCCCCGTACTCACCGTGAAAGGGTGATGTCCTAGGCCTCTAGACGATGGGGACCGCGAACAACCAAACTGCCACTACGTTTCTGCGCATTTTCAACAATCACCAAAGTTTCTTGGTGGAGGTAAGCGGGATCGAACCGCTGACCTCTTGCATGCCATGCAAGCGCTCTCCCAGCTGAGCTATACCCCCGTTGGCGCAGAAACAAGAGTATAGCAAAGAAGCCGCACTATGCAAATACCCTTTTGCAACTTTGCTCCGGTTTTAATGCAAACTCAGAGAAATTTCGCCAGACGCGCAACAATCGCCTCGCGGCCGAAGATCTGCAACACCGCATCGATGGCCGGTGTCTGCAATTGACCGGTGACGATCAAACGCAGCGGCATGGCGATCTGCGGCATCTTCAAGGTGTTCGCGGCCAGGACTTCCTTGATCATCGCGGCCAAGGCTTCCTTGCTCCACTCCACCGTCTTGCAGCGGTCGGCGAACTGCGCCAGCGCCGGCTTGACGGCGTCGGTCAGATGCTGGGTCAGCAGCGCGTCGTCCGGCTGCGGCGCGCGGTAGAACAGCATCGCCGCGTCGGCCAGTTCGTTGACAGTGTTGGTGCGCTCCTTCATCAGCGCCAGCACGGCGGGCAGATCGGGCGCGCCATCGAACTCGGCGCCAGCGGCCAGCATGCGCGGCTTGGCCAGCTCGGCCAGGCGTGCGTTGTCGGCCTGCTTGATATAGTGGTTGTTCAGCCAGTTCAGCTTTTCGATGTTGAACTGCGCGGCCGAGTTCGACAGGTGCGAACCGTCGAACCACGCAATCACCTGCTCCATCGAAAACACTTCTTCATCGCCGTGGCTCCAGCCCAGGCGCGCCAGGTAATTCAGGATCGCTTCCGGCAGATAACCTTGCGCCGGGTATTCCATGACGTTGACGGCGTCCTTACGCTTGGACATCTTCTGGCCGTCGGAGCCGAGTATCATCGGCAGGTGGCCGTACAGCGGCAGCGGCGCGCCGATCGCGCGCAGGATGTTGATCTGGCGTGGCGTGTTGTTGACGTGGTCGTCGCCGCGCAGCACGTGGCTGATCTGCATGTCCCAGTCGTCGACGGCGACGCAGAAGTTATAGGTCGGCGTACCGTCCGGACGGGCGATGACCAGATCGTCCAATTCCTTGTTGCCGATGGTGATGGTGCCTTTGACGAAATCGTCCCAGGTCACTTCGCCGTCGAGCGGATTCTTGAAGCGCACCACCGGCTTGCGGCCTTCCGGAATGGCCGGCAAGGTCTTGCCCGGCTCGGGACGCCAGGTGCCGTCGTAGCGCGGCTTTTCGCCGGCCGCGCGCATGCGCTCGCGCATCGCTTCGACTTCTTCCGGCGACGAGTAGCAGTGGTAAGCGGTGCCGGCGCTCAGCATCTGGCCGACCACCTCGCGGTAGCGGTCCATGCGCTGCATCTGGTAGAACGGGCCTTCGTCGTGGTTCAGGCCCAGCCATTCCATGCCTTCGATGATGGCTTGCACGGCTTCCGGCGTGGAGCGTTCCAGGTCGGTATCCTCGATGCGCAGCACGAAGGTGCCGCCGAAGTGGCGGGCGAAAGCCCACGAATACAGCGCCGTGCGGGCGCCGCCGAGGTGGAGGAAGCCGGTCGGGCTGGGAGCAAAGCGGGTACGGACTGGCGTGGCTGGTGTGGTCATCGAGGTAAGAAAGCTGAGATGTAAAAGCAGCTATTTTACCTCGTCGCCGCCTTAATCGTTCTTGATGACGATGCTCGGGAACTTGCTGGTCATGTCCTTGGCCTTCTCGGACACTTGCACCGCGATCTTGCGGGCGATGTCTTTATAGATGGCGGCGACCTGGCCGTCGGGATCGGCCACCACCGTCGGCTTGCCGGAATCGGCCTGCTCGCGGATCGCCATCGTCAGCGGCAGCGCGCCGAGGAACTCGACATTGAAGTCCTTGCACATCTTGGCACCGCCGCCGGCGCCGAAGATTTCCTCCGCGTGGCCGCAGTTCGAGCAAATGTGCGTGCTCATGTTCTCGACGATGCCGAGGATCGGAATGCCCACCTTCTCGAACATCTTCAGGCCCTTGCGGGCGTCGAGCAAGGCGATGTCCTGCGGCGTGGTGACGATCACGGCGCCGGTGACCGGCACCTTTTGCGACAAGGTCAGCTGGATGTCGCCGGTGCCGGGCGGCATGTCGACGATCAAATAATCCAGGTCGCGCCAGTTGGTCTGCTCCAGCAACTGCTGCAGCGCCTGCGTGACCATCGGGCCGCGCCACACCATCGGCTCGTCCGGATCGATCAGGAAGCCGATCGACGACACTTGCACGCCATGGTTTTCCAGCGGCTCCATCGATTTGCCGTCCTTGGTTTCCGGACGGCCCGACACGCCCAGCATCATCGGCTGCGACGGGCCGTAGATGTCGGCGTCGAGCAGGCCGACCGAGGCGCCCTCGGCGGCCAGCGCCAGCGCCAGGTTGACGGCGGTGGTCGATTTGCCCACGCCGCCCTTGCCGGAGGCGACGGCAATGATGTTTTTCACATTCGGCATGAGCTTCAAGCCGCGCTGCACCGTGTGCGGGATGACCTTGGTCGACACGCCGACGCTGATGTTGCCCGCGCCTGGCACCGCCTTCAGGCCGGCGATGACGCTGGCGCGGATGCTGTCGACCTGGCTCCTGGCCGGATAGCCGAGCTCGATATCGAGGGAGATATCGCCGTTGTCGACCTTCAAATTCTTGACGGCCTTGCCGCTGACGTAATCTTTCGTTGTATTTGGATCAATGATTTTGGACAGCGCCGCCTTGACGTCTTCTACAGTAATGCTCATGTGACTCTCCGTGAAATGTGCGCCCATTTTAGCGCATCGCGCCATAATTACCGGCCGCGCCCCATTGCCGGAGTGACCGCTTGCCGCTTCCACTGTTAAAATGCTCCTTTTCCACCCACAAAGTGCATCAACCATGACCCGCAAGCTGTTCGTCACCACTGCCCTGCCCTACGCAAACGCCGCTTTCCATATTGGCCACATGATGGAGTACATCCAGGCCGACATCTGGGTCCGGTTCCAGCGAATGCAGCGCGATGGCGATCTGCCGCGCACGGTGCACTTTGTCGGCGCCGACGACACCCACGGCACGCCGATCATGATCGCCGCCGAAAAGGAAGGCATCACGCCGCAGGAATTCGTCGCCAAGATCGCCGCCGGCCGCGCCCAGTACCTCGACGGCTTCCACATCGCCTTCGACAACTGGTACTCGACCGACTCGCCGGAAAACGTCGAGTTGTCGCAAGGCATCTACCGCAAGCTGCGCGACGCCGGCCTGATCCAGACCAAGATCGTGCCGCGCTTCTACGACCCGGTCAAAGGCATGTTCCTGGCCGACCGCAACATCAAGGGCGAGTGCCCGGTCTGCCACGCCAAGGACCAGTACGGCGACAACTGCGAAGTATGCGGCGCGGCCTACCAGCCGACCGAACTGATCAATCCGTTCTCGGTGTTCACCAACGCCACGCCGGTCCTCAAGGATTCGGAACAGTATTTCTTCAAACTGTCCGATCCGCGCTGCTATGAATTCCTCAAGCACTGGCTGAACACGCCCGGCCGTTTGCAGCCGGAAATGGTCAACAAGGTCAGCGAATGGCTGGGCGAGTCCGGCGAGAAACTGGCCGACTGGGACATCTCGCGCGACGCGCCCTACTTCGGCATCCCGATTCCGGACGCGCCGGGCAAGTTCTTCTACGTCTGGCTGGACGCGCCGGTCGGCTACCTGGCCAGCCTGAAAAACTATTGCGAGAAGCAGGGCATCGACTTCAACGCACTGTTGAACGACCCGGCCACCGAGCAGATCCACTTCATCGGCAAGGACATCGTCTCCTTCCACCTGCTGTTCTGGCCGGCGATGCTGAAGTTCGCCGGCCATCCGGTGATCGACAAGCTCAAGGTCAACGTGCACGGCCACCTGACGGTCAACAACGAAAAAATGTCCAAATCGCGCGGCACCGGCATTTCGCCGCTGCGCTATTTGAACCTGGGCATGAATCCGGAATGGCTGCGCTACTACATCGCCTTCAAGCTCAACTCGAAGGTGGAAGACCTGGACTTCACCGGCGAAGACTTCGTCGCCCGCGTCAATAGCGACCTGATCGGCAAGTACGTCAACATTGCCAGCCGCTGCGCCGGCTTCATCGCCAAGAAATTCGACGGCAAGCTGGCCGGCTCGCTGTCCGAGGGCGCGCAGGGCTGGATCAAGCGCGCGCTGGTGACGGCCGAGGGCGTCGAACGCCAGGCCAGCATCGCCGCCAATTTCGAGGCGCGCGAGTTCGGCAAGGCGCTGCGGGAAATCATGGAAATCGCCGACATCACCAACCAGTATGTCGACGAGAACAAGCCGTGGATCCTGGCCAAGGATGAAGCCAAGATTGCAGAGCTGCACGACGTCTGCACCGCCGCGCTGATCCTGTTCCGCCAGCTGACGATCCTGCTGTCGCCGGTGCTGCCGGGTGTGGCCGCCAACGTCGCCAAGTTCCTCAACGACGAAAAGCTGGTGTGGGCCGATACCGATGTCGCCAGCGGCGCCGTCTCGCAAGCCATGCTGGGCCGCACCATCGGCGCCTACAGCCACCTGATGACCCGCGTCGACGCCAAGATGATCGAGGAGCTGTTCGACGCCCCCAAACCGGACGCCGCCGCCCCTGCCGCTGCCACCGCCGCCGTTACCGCCGCCGCGCCTGCCGCCGCCGGCGCCACGGCCGCTGCGCCCGCCACCGGCATCGAGGAACTGTCCCCGGAGATCAAGATCGACGACTTCGTCAAGATCGATTTGCGCATCGCCAAAATCGTCAACTGCGAACACGTCGACGGCTCCGACAAGCTGCTGCGCCTGACCCTGGACGTCGGCGAAGGCCGCCACCGCAACGTTTTCTCCGGCATCAAGTCGATGTACAAGCCGGAAGAGCTGGTCGGCAAGCTGACCGTGCTCGTCGCCAACCTGGCGCCGCGCAAGATGAAGTTCGGCGTGTCCGAAGGCATGGTGCTGGCGGCCTCGGCGGCCGACGAGAAGGCCAATCCGGGCATCTATATTTTGAATCCGTGGCCGGGCGCCGAGCCGGGCATGCGCATCCGTTAAGGACAGTCCAGGCATGAACATCGTAGTGCGTGAAGCGACGGAAGAAGATGCCAAACTGATTGCCGAGCTCACGCGCGCCGCGTGGGCAGGCAAGGTCAGCGTCACCTCCAGCGGACACCGCGAAACCGCCGTCGTCGTTGCAGACCATCTGCGCGACGGCGGCGGTTTTGTTTTATTGGTCGACGACGAGCCCGTGGGCTCGGTGCGCTGGCTGCCGCTCGACGCCGACCCGGACGTCTGGGAAATCTGCCGCATGGGCGTGCTGCCGCGCTACCGGGGCAGCAACTTGTCGCAGCACCTGCTCGAAGCCGTGATCCACCACGGCCTGGCCTGCGGCGTCGAAGAGGTTCGCTTGGCGGTGCGCGCCGATCAGCCCAAGCTGATCGACTTTTACGCCGCCTACGAATTCGAACTGGCGGAAGAGCTCGAGTATTCGCATGCCAATCCGATGGAAACCCCGCCGCTGGTGATGCGCCGCTCGTTGCGCTACTGAATTTTCTTCCAATCATTACAGCGTTTGCTCGCAAAGCGGCTTCCACAAATCCGACCTCTGCGCAAGCGACTCTCCTACTCGCTTCGCCGCCCCCTTGTGAAAAAATGACGACTCCTAAAACCTAAATGAGGAGCAAACATGAAAACCAAATTTGCAGCGTTGACCATCGCAATCCTGATGAGCGCGGCCGCCGTGGCGCAAACCGGCGGCACCAGTGGAAGCAGCAGCGGCCAGACCGGCACCAGCGGCACGGGTGGCACCAGCACCACCGGTAGCAGCGGCGGCGCCGGCGGCACCGGCGGCACCAGCGGCCAGACCGGCAGCGGCGGCAGCAGCACCGGCAGCGGCAGCGGCACGCAATCGGGCACCGGCAGCGGCTCGGCCGGCAGCCAGTCGGCCGGCAGCGGCGGCATGACCGGCAGCCAGTCGGGCGGCTCGACCACGGGACAATCCGGCTCGACGGGCGGTTCGTCCAGCACCGACCAGTACGGCAGCGGCAGCGCCAGCGGCTCGGGCAGCGGCAGCAGCGGTAGCAGCGCCAGCGGCACAAGCGGCAGCGGCCGCCAGGACGGCACCACCTCGTCGACCCGCAGCAAACAGCAACAGTCTAAAAACAAAAACAAGTCGGATCAGAGCGAGACTTCACGCAGCCGTTAAGGCGCGCAACGAAAGGCAATCAAACTTGATTTTTTGCCTTATGGCCCGCCATGACTGGCGGGCTGCAGCAACCCGCTAACAGTCATCTCCGCCGAGCCATGAAGGTCGCGCTTCCGCACTAACTCCAACAAGTCAGGTCCCTGACGAGGCGCCGCGAACGCATGCGCCGCGCGCCGCCCAAAAAAAATGTGCATCGACACCATTTTCTCGCGGAACTAAATTCTCTTGATCTATGTCAAAGCTGTAGAGAGAAGCGAGGCCGGGCATGCGTGGCGACGATGTCGTTTGCGCAAAAGCGGCGAATTCATCGTGATGCAGGTGTCGCCGGACGCGGTTTCACCATCATTTCGATAGTCATCCCCTCCCACGCGAAAGTCTAGCGAACGCTGCCGTACCGGCTTGCGGCGGGGGCGCGCGCGGGGGTCTGACCTCGCTATCTTACATCGCTCGCAGAAGCGAATCACGGACACAACAGTAGAAATACTGGGGTGCTTGTAAGCCGATTTTTTTGCACTACTATTTTCTTCACCCGACCTCATCGGATGCGGGAATTACTTACATAACGGAGACACGGAATCATGGCAATCAACATCAAACGCTTGGTATCGCAGGCAATCGCCGCGACCATTATGCTGGGGTCCGCCTGCATGGCCCATGCCGCTACGGCCGGGCCCGGCACATGGAGCAGCCAGCAAAGCTGGGCCAACGACACAGTCAATGGCGGGCAACTGACCGGCTACTTCTATTGGCCCGCATCGCAACCGACCCTGGCCGGCAAACGGGCGCTGGTGCTGGTGCTGCACGGCTGCCAGCAAACCGCCACCAACGACGTCATCAACAGCGGCACCGACGGCGGCTACAACTGGAAGGCGGTGGCGGACAAATACGGCGCCGTCGTCATCGCGCCCAACGCCCCCGGCAACGTCTACGCGAACCATTGCTGGGACTACGCCAGCACCAACCACAACCGCACCAGCGGCCACGACGCGGTCCTGCTCGACGTCGTCAACCGCTTTGTCGCCGATCCGAAATACGCGATCGACCCCAACCAGGTGTATGTGACCGGCCTGTCCTCGGGCGGCGGCGAGACGATGGCGCTGGGCTGCCTGGCGCCGGATGTGTTCGCTGGTATCGGCATCAACGCCGGCCCGACACCTGGCACCACGACCCTGCAGATCGGCGCCGTACCGTCGGGCTATACCGCCGCAACGGCCGCCGGCAAATGCAAGGCGATGGCCGGCAGCAGCGCCAGCAAGTTCTCCACGCAAATTGCCGGCACCATCTGGGGCACCATGGATTACACCGTGGGGCAGGCCTACGGCCCGCTGGGCGCGGCGGCGATGCGCCAGGTGTATGGCGGCACCTTCAAGGCGGACGCGGCAACGACGGTGCCTGGCGGCGGCAGCAATATCCAATACCGCGACAGCAACGGCAAGGTGCGCACGCACGAAATCACCGTGACCGGCATGGGCCATTCGTGGCCGGCGGGCGCTGGCGGCCAGAACATGAACTACGTTGACGCCACCAAAGTCGACTACCCGGAATTCGTCATGGATTTCTGGTACAAGAACAACATGCGCGTCTCGAAGGTCGCCGGCCCGACCGTCACCGCTTGCTCCGCCAACGTCATCAGCGCCACCAGCGCCACCATCACCGGTGCGGCCACCTCGCCCGGCAGCGTGACGACATACACCGTGGCATTGAGCGGACCGACCGCGGTCAACGACAACGCGGCAGGCAGCGGCCCGAGCTTCAGCAAGACGTATAACCTGAGCAACGGCTACTACAGCGGCACCGTCACCGCCACCGACAACCTCGGCCAGACGTCCGCCGCCTGCGCGGTTCCGCAATTCCTGGTTGGCAATGCACCGACCTTGTCGACGCCGTCGGGCCTGAGCGCCGGCAGCCCGAGCGCCACCGCAGTACCGCTGAGCTGGAATGCCGTCAACGGCGCCACCGGCTACAACGTCTACCGCAACGGCGTCAAGGTGACGGCCACGCCGGTGACCACGCTGACCTACAGCGCCACCGGCCTGACCGCCGGCACCACGTACAGCTTTGCCGTCTCGGCGGTCGGTCCGGACGGCGAGAGCGCGCTGTCGGCGCCGGTGAGCGTCACCACGCCTTCCGGCTTTGCCTGCACGACGGTTACCGCTAACAACTACGCGCATGTGAAGGCCGGCCGCGCGCACCAGGTCGCGGGCTATGCGCTGGCCAACGGCTCCGACCAGGTGCTGGGCTTGTACAGCATCTTCTACACCCGGACGCTGGCGCAAACCGGTCCTGGCTACTATATCGTCGGTAGCTGCCCATAAGCATTAACTTGCCGTCCCGCAGCAGCATGGGGGACGGCATTTTTGACGCGTCGATTCCGACCATGACGCGAGGAATCGTCCTACGCAAGAGCTCAGCTTGCTGTGAAAAAATGGGTCTCCATTCAACGAATAACGAGGAGTCACCCATGAACACCAAATTGACCGTCATGATTGCCGCAATGTGCATGAGCGCGAGCGTGTTCGCGCAGACCCAGCCGACCGGCCAGTCCACCACGCCAACCGGCCAGTCCGCCACGGCGGCGGGCACCAGCAACACCGGCACGCCAACCGTGGGCCAGAGCACCAATAACAGTGGCGAGCAAAACGCGACCGCCATGCAAAACAACAGCAACACCCAAAACGCCGCGACGCCGCGCAACGCCCAGCGCAAGACCGACAAGTCGATGCAGCAGTCCAAAGTGAACGCCGATTGCGCCCAGGGTCATACCGACGGCCACGCGACCGCGCCGACGCATAGCGGCACCGCAAGCGCCGAGGGCTGCGATACCAAAACCATCAAACGCTAATATGCGTGACGGCACGTGGGGATGGCCGGCATTGTCCGGCCATCCCCACCGCTGCTTTAAAAAACGTGGCGGATGCCGAGGTTGACGCCCCGGTTGCCCGTCCCGCCTTCGATGGCGCTGCCCACCGTGTATCCGGCGCCGTTCTTGTTGCGGATGTAAGCGTACACCCCGTACAAATCGGTGCGCTTCGACAGGTAGTAGCGATACCCGCCAGCGAACTGCTGCGCGTCTTGATTGAAGTTGGTCTTGTCGTTTTTGCGGATGTACGACGCCAGCCAAACCCCACTCCCCCGCGGCACCGTCACGCCGAGCAGCATTACGTCGCTGTCGGTGCTCGGCGCCGGCGCGACCGCGTAGCCGAACGGATTGGCCAGGTTGCGCGGCAGCGCGCTGTTCAAACCCTTGTCGATGCCGTAGGCGCCGTGCAGCTTCATGAAGCCGGCGTCGTACAACGCCGTCAGCACCGTGTTATTGGCGGCGCTGGTGTTTTTCAGCGTGGCCGT
Organism: Duganella sp. AC237; assembly: GCF_979254035.1. Taxonomy (NCBI): domain Bacteria; kingdom Pseudomonadati; phylum Pseudomonadota; class Betaproteobacteria; order Burkholderiales; family Oxalobacteraceae; genus Duganella; species Duganella sp. AC237. The sequence goes on from NZ_CEEDEW010000003.1 coordinate 4,731,070, forward strand.
ATCGTTGTCGCGATGGTGCGTCGCCAGCCGCATGGTGAATGCGCCGCGATTGTAGATCAGCGATCCGCCCAATTGGCGGCCGGCCGCGCTGTCGCCGGATACTTCGCCAGCACCATACACCAACTCCACCGTGACACCGCCAAACGCCGGTGACACATACTTGATCGCGTTGTCCATGCGGCTGGCGCTGTTGCCGGTCGACGCCATCAGGTTCTTGGTGTCGCCCGCCGTGCCGGAGCCGAACGGATCGACCGTGGCCACGGCCAGGTACTGCGGCGTGTACTGGCGCCCCAGGGTGACCGTGCCAGATCGGGTCTGAAGGCCGACATACGCCTGGCGCCCGAACAGCAGGCCGCCCTGGCCCATCGCGCCGGTATCGGACTGGAAGCCGTTCTCCAGCAGGAAGATGGCCGACATGCCGCCGCCCAGATCCTCCGTGCCCTTGAAGCCGAGCCGCGATCCCGCCTCGACGCCGCTGGTCAGTTTGGTGGTGGTGGCGATGCCGCCGCTTTCGCGCACCAGCGCCATGTCGACGATGCCGTACACCGTCACATTCGATTGGGCGACAGCCGTCGCCGCCGATGCACCGAGCATCAGCGCCAGCATGGTTTTTTTCATTGTGGACTCCCTATGATTGACTCGTTATTGTTTTGAACCGAAGCCGCCGCCGCCCGGCGTTTCGATGGCGAAGACGTCGCCCGCTTGCATGTCCGTGGTGTGGGTGGCGCCGAATTCCTCGATAGCGCCGTCGCCGCGCTCGACCCAGTTGCGTCCCAGTGCCCCCGGCTGCGCGCCCTCAAGCCCGAACGGCGCGACGCGGCGGTGGCCCGCCAGGATGTTGGCGGTCATCGCCTCGAGGAAGCGGATGCGCCGCAGCGCGCCGTCGCCGCCGTGGTGTTTGCCCGCGCCGCCGCTGCCGCGCCGGATCGCGTGCGTCTCGACCAGCACCGGGAAGCGCCACTCCAGCACCTCCGGATCGGTCATGCGCGAGTTGGTCATGTGGGTCTGCACCGCCGCCGTGCCGTTGAAACCGGGGCCGGCGCCGGAGCCCCCGGCGATGGTTTCGTAGTACTGGTGCTCGTCGTTCCCGAAGGTGAAGTTGTTCATCGTGCCCTGCGACGCCGACAGCACGCCCAATGCGCCATACAGCGCGTCGGTGACGGTCTGCGACACTTCCACGTTGCCGGCCACCACGGCGGCCGGATAGCGCGGATTGAGCATCGAACCTTCCGGGATGATCAGCTTGAGCGGCTTGAGCACGCCCTCGTTCATCGGAATGTCGCTGTCGATCAAGGTACGGAACACGTACAACACCGCCGCCTTGCACACCGACAGCGGCGCGTTGAAGTTGGTCGGCCGCTGCCCGCTGGTGCCGGTGAAGTCGACGATCGCGCCGCCGCTGAAATGGTCGATGGTCAGCTTGACCTTGACCACCGCGCCGTCGTCCATCTCGTAGGCGAAGCTGGCGTCGCGCAGGCCGATGATGGCTTTACGCACCGCCGCCTCGGCGTTGTCCTGCACGTGGCCCATGTAGGCCAGCACCACCTCCTCGCCGTAAGTGCCGACGGCCTTCAGCAGTTCGTTGGCGCCGGTCTCGCAGGCGCCCAACTGGGCGATCAGGTCGGAGATGTTCTGGTCGATATTACGGCTCGGCCAGGGACCGGCGGCGAACAGCCCCCGCACCAGCGGCTCGAGGAACACGCCCTTGTCGACGATCTTGACGTTGTCGAGCAAGACACCCTCCTCCTCGATGGTGGTGCTATTGGGCGGCATCGAGCCGGGCGTGATGCCGCCGACGTCGCCGTGGTGGCCGCGCGCGGCGACGTAGAACAGCGGCGCGCCCCAGCCGGTCTCGCCGTACACCGGGCACACCACGGTGATATCCGGCAGGTGGGTGCCGCCGTTGTACGGCACGTTGAGCACATAGGCGTCGCCCGGCGCCATGGTCTTGGCGTGCTGGCGGATCACGCACAACACGCTGTCGCTCATCGACCCCAGATGGACCGGGATGTGCGGCGCGTTGGCGATCAAATTGCCGTCGCGGTCGAAGATCGCGCAGGAGAAGTCCAGCCGCTCCTTCATGTTGACCGAGTAGGCGGTGTTCTCCAGCGTGGTGCCCATCTGGCGCGCGATGGCCATGAACAGGTTGTTGAAGATCTCCAGGTGGATCGGATGGGCGGCGGTGGTCATCTTGTGGGCGCTGCCGGCGGCGCCGCTGCGCTCCAGCAGCAAGGTGCGGTCCGGCAGCACGCTGGCGCTCCAGCCGGCATCGACCACGGTGGTGGCGATCTCCTCGCGGATCAGCGCCGGGCCGGCCACGCGGCTGCCGACCGCCAGTTCGGCGCGCACGTGCAGCGCGATCGGCACAGTCTGGCCGTCGACGTAGCTGTAGACGCGGCCGGAGCCGGTATCGGCGGAGACGGAGGCCGGCACCTCGATGACGAAGTCGGCGCCGTCGCCGGCCCCGATGGCCTCCGCCGACACCGATTCGATCACCAGCGGCTGGCCTTCCATGACGAAGCCGAAGCGGCCGCGATACAGCACCGCGAACGCCTCCGCCATCTCCTCGACGCCGGCCAGCGCGATGACAAAGGCCGAGTCGCTGTCCTGGTACTTGAGGCGCGCGCACAGCTCGACCCGGATATCGTCCGGCGCCACCTGCTGCACCAGCAGGTCGGCGTGGGCCTGGCGCGCCAGTTCCGCCAGTTGCGGTTGCAGCGCCGCCAGCGTGGCGGCGGTCAGCGGCTGCTCGACGGCGCCCTCGCGCATGGCCCGGATGTCGGCCAGTCCCATGCCGAAGGCCGACAGCACGCCGGCGAACGGATGGATGGCGATCTTGGTCATGCCCAGCACGTCGGCCACGCGGCACGCGTGCTGGCCGCCGGCGCCGCCGAAGCAGCACATGGCGTAGCGGCTGACGTCATAGCCGCGCTCCACCGAGATCGACTTGATCGCCTGCGCCATATTGTCGACGGCGACCGCCAGGAAGCCATCGGCGACCGCCGATGGCGACAGGCGCGTGCCGGTTTCGCGTTCGATCTTCGCTGCCAGTTCGCCAAAGGCGCGCACCACCACGTCGCGGTCCAGCGGCAGGTCGCCATTCGGCCCGAAGACGTGCGGGAAGTGCTCCGGCTGGATGCGGCCCAGCATGACGTTACAGTCGGTGACGGTCAGCGGGCCGCCTTTGCGGTAGCTGGCCGGTCCAGGATTGGCGCCGGCCGATTCCGGCCCCACCTTGAAGCGGCCGTTCTCGAAGCTGCAAATCGAGCCGCCGCCCGCCGCCACGGTATGGATGTGCATCATCGGCGCGCGTACCCGCACGCCGGCCACCACGGTTTCGAACACGCGCTCGTAGGCGCCGTCGTAGTGGGCGACGTCGGTCGAGGTGCCGCCCATGTCGAAGCCGATCACCTGTTTCAGGCCGATCGCTTCGCAGCTCTTGACGGCGCCGACGATGCCGCCGGCGGGGCCGGACAGGATCGCGTCCTTGCCCTGGAAGCGGCCGGCGTCGGTCAGGCCGCCGTTCGACTGCATGAACATGATGCGCGTGTCTCCCGTGTCGGCCGACACGCGGGAGACGTAGTCGCGCAGCACCGGCGACAGGTAGGCGTCGACCACCGTGGTGTCGCCACGGCCGACGATCTTCATCAATGGGCTGACCTGGTGGCTGACCGAGATCTGCGTGAAGCCCGCCTCCTCGGCCAGCGCTTGCAGGCGCAGCTCGTGCCGGGGATAGCGGTAGGCGTGCATCAGGACGATGGCGATGGCGGCGATGCCCTTTTCGCGCAGCGCGGCGAACTGTGCGCGCAGCCGCGCCTCATCCGGCGCTTGCAATACGTCGCCATGGGCGCCGACGCGCTCATCGATCTCGATCACTTCCTCGTAGATCAGGTCCGGCAATTCGATGTGCATGGCGAAGATGTTCGGGCGGTCCTGATAGCCGATGCGCAGCTGGTCGGCGAAACCGCGCGTGATGGCCAGCGCCGTGCGCGCGCCCTTGCGCTCCAACAGCGCGTTGGTGGCGACGGTGGTGCCCATCTTGATCACTTCGATCTGGTCGGACGGCAGCGGATCGCCGGTCTTCAAGCCCAGCATGTCGCGCATGCCCTGGGTGACCGCATCGTCGTAGCGCTCCGGGTATTCGGACAGCAGCTTGTGCGTCACCAGCTTGCCATCCGGACGGCGGGCGACGATGTCGGTGAAGGTGCCGCCACGGTCGACCCAGAATTGCCACAGCATTTTTTGGGTTGGAATGTCGTTTTTCATGTCGATGCCTTTTGATCTTTTGTACGGTGAAATCAGCTTATGGGTCAGGATTCGAGCTTTTTGCCGGCGGTTTCGGGCAGCGTCAGCGCCGCCAGGATCATCACGCCGTAAGCGGTGCCGGCGAAGACGCCGATCGCTTCGCCCAGCGCCATGGAGTTGCTGCTCAAGCCGATCATCAGCGGGAACAGCGAGCCGATGGCGCGGCCCATGTTGTAGCTGAAGCCCTGGCCGGAGCCGCGCATCGAGGTCGGGAACAACTCGGTCAGGAAAGCGCCCATGCCGCTGAAGACGCCGGAGACGCAGAAGCCGAGCGGGAATCCCAGGAACAGCATCACGCTGTCGGTCACCGGCAGCCGGGTATAGGCCAGGGCGATGCACATCGAGCCGGTGGCGAACAGGATGAAATTCTTCTTGCGGCCCAGGTAGTCGGTCAGGAAGGCGCTGACGATGTAGCCGACGTACGAGCCGACGATCACCATCGCCAGGTAGCCGCCGGTGCCCAGCACCGTCAGATGGCGCTCGGTCTTGAGGAAGGTCGGCAGCCAGGTGGTGATGGCGTAGTAGCCGCCCTGGGCGCCGGTGGTCAGCAGCACGGCGCGAATGGTCACGCTGAGCATCTTCGGCGCGAAGATGGCGGTGAACTTGACGCGCTCCTCGCTGTTCACCCGCACCTTGTTTTGCTCGGCGATGAAGACCTCCGGTTCATCGACGAAGCGGCGGATGAAGATCACGAACAGCGCCGGCAGTATCCCCAGCAGGAACAGCGAGCGCCATGCCCATTCCGGCGGCAGCAGCGAGAACATCAACGCATACAGCAAGGCCGACATGCCCCAGCCGAGCGCCCATCCCGCCTGCACCATGCCGACCGCCTTGCCGCGGTCCTTGGCGCGTATCACCTCGCCGATCAGGATGGCGCCGGCGGTCCACTCGCCGCCCATGCCAAAGCCCATCAGGCCGCGCGCCCACAGCAGCTGCTCGAAGTTCTGCGCGAAGCCGCACAACACGGTGAAGAAGGCGAACCACAGGATGGTGATCTGCAGCGTCTTGACGCGGCCGATACGGTCCGACATGATGCCGGCGATCCAGCCGCCGGCGGCGGAGGTGAGCAAGGTGACGGTGCCGATCAAGCCGGCGTCGCCCTTGGACAGGCCCCAGGTGGCGATCAGGGTCGGGATCACGAAGCTGAGGAACTGCGTGTCCATCGCGTCGAGCGCATAACCGATCTTGCAGCTCCAGAAGGTGCGGCGCTCCTTGCTGGTCAAGGCGTGGAACCAGGCGAAATATCCTTCCGGCTGGCTGGTGCTGGCTACTTTTGTGTTCATCGTGCTCTCCCTTTTTTTAGAATGCGGCGGTCCCCCGGGTGCCTGTGCGGACCCGATAGCGGGGACTTGCCATGTTGTTTAAGTCAGAATGCGGCTAGCGAGGCGTTGCGTATGTCCGTCACCAGCATGTAGCCCGGCTGGTGGGTGATCACCAGCGGCAGGCGCGCGTGGCGTATGGCCTCCTGCGGCGTGACGCCGCACGGCCAGAAAACCGGGATCTCGTCGGGCATGACCTCGACCGCGTCGCCGTAGTCGGGTTGAGCGAGGTTGGCGATGCCGATCAGCGCGGGTTCGCCCAGATGGATCGGGGCGCCGTGGACGGCCGGGAAGCGGCTGGTGATCTGGATCGCGCGGATGGCGTCGGCCGCCTTCATCGGCCGCATCGACACCACCATCTCGCCGCCGAACGGGCCGGCGGCCCGGTTGCGGATATTGGTGCGGTACATGGCGACGTTGCGGCGCTGCGCGATGTGGCGCAGCGGGATGCCGGCGTCCATCAGCATCTGCTCGAACGAGAATGAACAGCCGATCGCGAACACCACCAGATCGTCGCGCCAGAGGTCGTGCAGCGCGGCCGTTTGCGCCGACAGCACACCTTCGCGGTAGACGTTGTAGCCGGGCGTGTCGCTGCGCAGGTCCATGTCGGCGCCGAGGCTGGCGACATTCCACTGACCGGGTTCGCCGACCGCCAGCAGCGGACAGGCGCGCTGGTTGCGCTGGCAGAAAAGCAAAAAGGCGTCGGCGTGCGCCTGCGGCAGGATCACCAGGTTGGCCTGGGCATAGTCGCCGCAATAGCCCGCGGTGGGCAAGCGGAATTCGCCGCTGCGGACTTTGTGTCGGAATTCAAGGGGAGTCATGGTCGTTTCGCTCACTAGTCGTATAAAAACTGCATGAGTTCAGAATAAACTTGAATATCCCTTCATGCTATCTAGTTATTTTTGCTGTTGTTGTATAGTTTTTCTTATCGCTGTGCGCTATCCCGGTGCATACGGTTAAGGTATTCTTGTTCCATGAATACCCGATTCCTCGAAACCTTTGTCGCGCTGGCGCAGCTCCGCAGCTTCCGCGCCACGGCCCGCGCGCTGCATGCCACGCCGGCCGCGATCTCGTTGCGCATCAAATCGCTAGAGGAGGAATTGCAGACGGAGTTGATCGATCGGAGCTGCAAGGACTTCCGGCTGACGGCCAACGCCGAGTACCTGCTGGGGCACGCGAAAGCGGTGGTCGACGCCACCCGCAGGCTGCAGGCGGCGGCGCACAAAGATAGTGCGGTGCGCGGCCGTTTGCGTCTGGGCGTGATCGAATCGGTGGTCCACAGCTGGCTGGCGCAGTACATCCGGCAGCTCAATGTGTTGTATCCGGAGCTGGAAGTGGACCTGGCGGTCGATATCAGCAATGTGCTGGAGCGCCGGCTGCGGGCGCGCGAGCTCGATCTGGTCATACAGGTCGAGGGCGTGGAGAGCAACGACATCGTGTCGGAGGCGCTGGCGGTCTATCCGCTGCACTGGATCGCGCGCCGCGGGCTGCTCGACACGCGCAAGGAGGGCTTGAACCAGCGCTTGCTGCAGCTGCCGATCCTGACCTTCGGACGCGGCACCGCGCCGCAGCGCGCGCTGGAGGAAATCGTCAGCAAGATGGCCAACCTGGCGATGATTCCGCTGGAGCAGACGCGCATCACCTGTTCGCCGTCGGTGGCGGCGATCGTCCAGTTGGTGAAGGATGGCTATGGCGTGGCGGCGATTCCCAGCCTGTTCGTGGTGTCGTCGTTGGAGAGCGGCGAATTCATCGAACTGCCGGTGCAGCCGGAGCCGCCGTCGATCATCGTCTCGCTGTGCTTCCACACCAACGCCGAAATGCTGGTGCACGCGGCGGCCAACGCCGCCCGCCACGCCTGCGCCACCTACTGCGCGCAGGTCGATCCGCGCTACATCAAATCGCTCGGCTGACTCCCGGCCACGCCGGCTAACCCTTGCGCGCCGAGGTCACAATGCCGGCGACGATCAGCACGAACGCCACCGCGTGGTAGGCATGCGGCGCCTCGCCCAGGAAGGCCGACGACAGCAGCGCGGTAAACAACGGCGTCAGATTGACGAAGAAGGCGCCGATGGCCGGCCCGGCGCGCTGCACGCCCTCGCCCCAGCAGCGGAACGCGATCACCGCCGGGAAAATCGCGACATACAATAACGCGGCGGCCAGCCACCAGCTCCACCGCACGGGGATCGCCCCCAGCCACTGCTCGCCCAGCGCGAAACCGCCCGACCACAGCGCGCCGAACGCCACCTGCGCCGCCAGGAAGCTGGCCCAGTTGGCGCGGATCGCGGCCGGCTCCCGGGTGCGCATCAGCATCCAGCTGTAGAACGACCAGGCGATGGTCGCCAGGATCATGAACAAATCGCCCGCCACCAGCCGCAGCTCGAGCACGTGCCGCCATTCTCCGCGCGCCAGCACCACCAGCACGCCGGCGATCGACAACGCCGCGCCGGCCATCTGGCGCCCAGTGACCGGCACGCCGAAGAACAGCCGGCCCGTCAGCATCATCCATACCGGCAATCCCGAGGCGACCAGGGTGACGTTGATCGGCGTCGAGCTTTGCAGGGCCATGTATTGAAAGGTGTTGTACAGCCCAATGCCCATCAATCCCAACAAGGCGTACTGCTTCCAATGACGCCACAGCGCGCTGTCACGGCGGAACACCGGGCCGGCCAGCGGCAGCAGGATCAGCAGGGCGATCGCCCAGCGCAGGAAATTTAATAACACCGGCGGCAACATGTCGTGCACCAGGCGGCCGACTATGGCGTTGCCGGCCCACAGCAGCGGTGGCAGGGTCAGCAGGAAGATGGTTTTGGGGCTCAGGCGTGCGGTCATTTTAGTTATATCTTTGCAACATTAGCCCTTTGAGCATACCCGATTCCGCCACTTTGCGTGGCCGGCGGCGATAGAATTACCGCGTCGGTGCCGCGTCGCGGTAAAATACCCATTGCTGAGCCACTCACTTGGACTATATGAAATTCTCTAAACAACATTCGATGTACGAATCCGACCACACCTTGTTCATCAAGTCGCTGAAGGAAAAGAACCCGGCGATCGAAGAAGGACAACGTCTGGGCCGCGCGCTGCTGTGGGACAAGGCGCCACTGTCGCTCGACGAGCAGGAACGCCAGCTCGAGTCGGCCGTCAAGCAACAAGCTTACGTCTACCAGAACAAAGTCTAAGGACTTGGGGCGGCACGGATGTTGCCAGACGATACGGCTGAACAGCCGGCCGGCGAGGCGCCAACCCCGCCGCCGGCGGTAACCGCCGACGGCGACGCCGCTGCGGAAGCCCCCGTGTCGCCGGAGGTCGCCGAAGCGGCCGCCGCCGTGACATCGGAAGTGGCCGCCCTCGCCCGCCTGTACGGCGAGCCGCTGCTCAAGCTGCCCAACGATCTGTACATTCCGCCGGACGCGCTGGAAATCTTCCTCGACGCCTTCGAAGGACCGCTCGATCTGCTGCTCTACCTGATCCGCAAGCAAAACTTCAACATCCTCGACATTCCGATGGCGCAGCTGACGCTGCAATACCTGAAGTATGTCGACCAGATCCGCCTGTCGAACCTGGAGCTGGCCGCCGAGTACCTGTTGATGGCGGCGATGTTGATCGAGATCAAGTCGCGCATGCTGTTGCCGCAGCGGCAGTCGGACCTGGAGATCGAACACGACGACCCGCGCGCCGAGCTGGTCCGCCGTCTGCTGGAATACGAGCAGATCAAGCTGGCCGCCTACGACCTGAACGCGATCCCGCAGGTCGACCGCGATTTCGTGCGCACCCAGATCTTCATCGAGCAAAGCCTGGTGCCGACCTGGCCGGAGGTGGCGCCGATCGACCTGCAGCAGGCCTGGCTGGACGTGATCAAGCGCGCCAAGCTGACCCAGCACCACAAGATCAGCCGCGAGGAGCTGTCCGTGCGCGAGCACATGACCGGCATCCTGCGGCGTCTGCAATCGAGCCGTTTCGTCGAATTCGCCGACCTGTTCGACATCGCCGGCGGCGTGCCGGTGGTGGTGGTGAACTTCGTCGCGCTGCTCGAGCTGGCCAAGGAAACGCTGATCGAGATCACCCAGGCCGAGCCGTTCGCCCCCATCTACGTGCGCCTGGCCTATTCGCCCGCCTGAACCCGGCCCGCGCTAACCGAATTCCCTTTACGCTGATAGCGAACATGTTATGAAAATCATCACCACCATTGAAGAACTGCGCGACCAACTGAGCGGTCAACTGCGCACCGCCTTCGTCCCGACGATGGGCAACCTGCACGAGGGCCACCTGTCGCTGATGCGCCTGGCGCGCAAGCATGGCGATCCGGTGGTCGCATCGATCTTCGTCAACCGCCTGCAGTTCGGCCCCAACGAGGACTTCGACAAGTATCCCCGCACTTTCCAGGCCGACGTCGAGAAGCTGGAAAAGGAAGGCGTCTACGTGCTGTTCGCGCCGACCGAGAAGGACTTGTATCCCGAGCCGCAGGAGTTCCGCGTCAATCCGCCAGCCGACCTGGGCAACACGCTGGAAGGCGAATTCCGTCCGGGCTTCTTCACCGGCGTGACCACCATCGTGCTCAAGCTGTTTTCGTGCGTGCAGCCGAAGGTGGCCGTGTTCGGCAAAAAGGATTACCAGCAGCTGATGATGGTGCGTAACATGGCGCGCCAGTTCGCGCTGCCGACCGAGATCATCGGCGCCGAAACCTACCGCGCCGAGGATGGGCTGGCGCTGTCGTCGCGCAATATGTATTTGTCGGAAGCGGAGCGCGCGGAGGCGCCCGCGCTGTTCCAGGGCCTGAACTACGTGGCCAACGAAATGCGCGCCGGCCATCTGGACATCTTCCAGGTGGAGCACAAGGCGATGGAGGATTTGGCCAAGCGCGGCTGGAAGCCGGACTATGTGTCGATCCGCAAGCGCAGCGATCTGCAACCGCCGAGCGCCGGAGATCTGGCGCAAGGCGCGCCGCTGGTGGTGCTGGCCGCCGCTAAGCTGGGCTCGACCCGCCTGATCGACAATCTGGAGATTTAAGGCGGGGGCTGGACCGCCGGGGGCGGCGCGGTGGTCACACCCTGCGGTGAAAGATGGATGATCACCGGCGCCATCGGCTGAAGCGGCGGCGCGGCAGGCGCCGCTTTGGGCACGGCGTTGTTCAGCACGAAGGTCATTACCGTGATGAAGATAGCCATGGACGCGAGAAAGATACCGACCATCCATTGCACCATCCGCGCGCTGGATTCCGCAATTTCCTTGCGCAGATCCGCGCCGAGTTGATCGATCTTAGCGTTTGTCTCCGCGAATCGGCCATTCACATTTGCCTCGAACGCGTCGAGCCTGCCGCCCATACCGGCCCGGACCGACTCGATTTTGGCATCGATATAATCTTTTTCTGAATTGGCGTTCATTGTCGGCACCGTTTATCAAGGTCGGGCAGGCGCCACCGGCATTGGTGGCAACTGGATGACAATGGGCTGTATCGTCTGCATCGGTTGGGCTTGCAACTTTGAAATCGCGGTATTCAGCAAAAACACCATCGAGCTGAAGAAAATAGTCAGCGTGGCGATGAAAATACCCACCATCCATTTGACCATCTGGAAAGTCACGCGCTCGGCCGACTCTTTAATTTCAGTCCTCACTTGGGCTAAGCTCGCGTCCACGGCCGCGAATTTACCACTCACCTCGGCAAATTTCCCATTCACATTCGCCTCGAACGCACCCAGCCGACCATCGATGCCAGCACGAATGGAATCGGTCTTGGCGTCGATATAGTCTTTGTCGGAATTCGCGTTCATCCGTTTATGATCGACCCGACCTGCGGCCATGTCAACGCGCGCACTGAAGATATCAAGCCGGTGTTTGCGCCAGCTTAAAGCAGCGCTAGGCGGCCACGCTTTGCGCCCACGCCAGCGCCGACAGGTGCGCGGTGTTGACGTCTTCCGGACTCAGCTTGAGCGTCGCCGCCAGCGAGGCGACCAGGTCGGAATTGAGCTCGCAAGCCTCTGCCAGCGCCAGATAGGGTCCGTATTTGCCGCCGCGCGTCAGCAACGCCGTCACCACATCGTCCGACAACTGAATGTTGGCGAGCACCTCTTTCATGCTGATGCCCAGCAGCCGGTCCAGCAGCGAAAACATGCCGGCGACGAAGATATTCTCGGCCTCGCTCTTGCCCAGCGCGGCCTGCCCCAGCAGCTCGGCCAGGCGTCCGCGCACCACCGCCGTCTCCAGCAGCACCGGCGAATAGCCGGACGTGCTGGCCGTCGCCAACAGCAAAGTCAGCCAGCGGTACAGCGGCGTATAACCCAGCAACGCCAGCGCCTGCCGGATCGACTGCACCTCGCGCCCCGCGCCGAAGCCGGCCGAGTTGATGAAGCGCAGCAGCTTGTACGACACGGTGGCGTCATGCTTGAGGACGGTTTCGATCTGGCCGACATCGGCGTTCTGCCGCACCATCTGCATCAGCTGCATGATGATGGTCTGCGCCGGATTCATGCCGCCCGAAAGCGAGCTGGTGCGTGGCGTCAGGTGCAGCTTGCCGACGAAGGCGTTCAGCCCCAGCGCGGCGCAGGCGTCGAAGTCGGCCCAGTTGCTGACCGGCCGCGCGATCATGCCCACCGCCGATTGCTTGAAGGCGGCGTAGGTGCGCGCCTGGGTGGCGACGTCGGTGCCGGAAAAGCGCACCTCGACATACGAAGCGAGGGTCGGCAGGCGGGCGCCGCTGCGCGCCAGGTCGGCCTCGCGCAACAGGATGCCGACACCGCCGGCGCGCAGCGCCTGCACCGCCGCCAGCGTATCGGGATTGGCCAGCGCGGCCGCCTTGAGCGACAGCACCGTGCGCTCCGGCGGCAGGCGATGCAACGCATCGGTCGACAGCATCGCCGGCACGGCTTCTAAAAAGAGGATTTTGTCGCGCAGCAGCCAATTGCCGCCGTTGTCCTCGTCGACCATTTGGGCGGCGACGAAGTCGACCAGCAACTCCAGATCGGCCGGCGTCGACGCCGGCGCGGCGCGCTGTTGCTGCCAGGACAATTCATAGCCAACCACCCGCTGCTTGGCATCCAACAACGGCTCACGAACGAGGAAATTGGTCTGGTGCATGGCTATGAGGGGTGAAGCCCGCGACCGCGCGCCAAGCGCGGACTACGGGCGGGACAGCGCCGTGACGGCGCCGCCTTGCTGCTTAAACCATCATCAAGCGCCGAGTTTTTCGAAGATCTTGTTCAGTTTCTCGTCCAGCGTGGCGGCCGTGAACGGTTTGACCACATAACCGTTGGCGCCGGCCTGGGCGGCGGCGATGATGTTTTCCTTCTTCGCCTCGGCCGTCACCATCAGCACCGGCAGCTTGGCCAGCGCCGGGTCGGCACGAATGTTCTGCAACATCGTCAGACCGTCCATGTTCGGCATGTTCCAGTCGGATACGACGAAGTCGAACGATTCGGCGCGCAGCTTCGCCAGCGCCATCACGCCGTCTTCCGCCTCGTCGACATTGGCATAACCCAGTTCTTTCAACAGATTCCGGACGATGCGGCGCATCGTCGAAAAATCGTCAACAACTAAAAATTTCATCTTTGGATCAGCCATGAATTACTCCGTTGATTCTCTACGCGGTTGTGAATAATGCCTACAATTTCCATCAAGTTGTAGGATAGCATTTTCGTTGCTCTAAGGCGAACAAAGTAGCAGTAATACGTCACCGGCGACACATTTAGCGCCGGTTCTTGTCAATTACACCCGCAAGGCGCGCGCGCCATGCGCGGCCAAGTGGCCCAGCACCATGCCCGGCAGCGCCTGCAGCGCGCCGATCTCGTGGGCGGCCCCCACGGCGATCGCCTCGCGCGGCATGCCAAACACCACGCAACTGGCCTCGTCCTGGGCGAAATTATACGCCCCGGCGGTGCGCATCTCCAGCATGCCGGCCGCGCCGTCCTTGCCCATGCCGGTCAGGATCACGCCGACCGCGTTCTTGCCGGCCGCCTGCGCCGCCGAACGGAACAGCACGTCGACCGACGGCCGGTGGCGGTTGACCGGATCGGCCTGGTCGATGCGGGTCATGTAGTTGGCGCCGCTGCGGGTCAGGTACAGGTGCGAGTGGCCCGGCGCGATGTAGGCGTGGCCCGGCAGCACCCGCTCGTTGCCGGCCGCCTCCTGCACCGAGATCTTGCACAGGCTGTCGAGGCGCTTGGCGAACGAGCGGGTGAAGCCCTCGGGCATGTGCTGCGCGATCAGGATGCCGGGGCAGTCCGACGGCATCTGCATCAGGAATTCGCGGATCGCCTCGGTGCCGCCGGTGGAGGCGCCGATGATGATCAGTTTTTCCGACGACGTCAGCGGGTTGCGCAGCTGCGGCAAGGGCGCCTGGCCCTCGGCGCCGGGCTGGGGCAGCACGCGCGCGCGCACGCGGGCCTTGGCGGCGGCGCGGATCTTGTCGGTGATGAGGTCGGTGTACTCGCGCATGCCCGCCTGGATCGAGATTTTCGGTTTGGTGACGAAATCGACCGCGCCCAGCTCCAGCGCGCGCATCGTGATTTCCGAGCCCCGCTCGGTCAGCGAGGATACCATCACCACCGGCATCGGGCGCAAACGCATCAATTTCTCCAGGAAATCGAGGCCGTCCATCTTCGGCATCTCGACGTCCAGCGTGAGCACGTCGGGATTGGTCTGCTTGATCAATTCGCGCGCGACCAGCGGATCGGGCGCCACGCCCACCACTTCCATGTCGGCCTGGCTGTTGATGATCTCGGTCATGACACTGCGGATCAGCGCGGAGTCGTCGACGATGAGGACTTTGATCTTCATAAAATACTACTTTCCGGGCCTGGCCCTCTATCTACTGCGGTGACTATCAAAACAGATCGATCTCGCCGCCGACCGGCGCCTTCTTGAGGCGGCTGGCGTATTCGATCTCGCGCTTGGCCAGGGTGTCGTTATGGGTTTGCATCAGCTTCTTGACCAGCACCTTGCCGGTGCGCGGGAAGAAGTACACCTTGCGCGGATGGATGTCGTTCAAGTCCTCGGCCACCACGCGGATCTTCTCGGTCTTGAGGAAGCTCAGCACGAAGGCCGCGTTGCGCTCGCCGACATTGATCGCCGTGAAGCCCTTGAGCACGGCGCCGCCGCCGAACACTTTCGCTTCCATGTTCTCGCGCTTGGCGCCGGCCTTGAGCAGGTCGTTGATCAAAATCTCCATCGCGTAGGTGCCGTAGCGCGCCGAGGCCGAGACCGGGCTGCCGTCGCCGCCGCCGTCGGGCAGCATGAAGTGGTTCATGCCGCCCAGGCCGGTGACCCGGTCGCGGATGCAGGCCGACACGCACGAGCCGAGCACGGTGACGATCAGCATATCCTTGTTGGTAAAGTAATACTCGCCGGGCAATATCTTGGCGGCTTCACAATCGAACGTGCGGTCGAAATACACGTTCGTGGCAAATTGTTCTAAGTCCATGTGTTATCTCGTGTTGGTCGCGCCGCTTTTCGGAGCGGCGCCGCGGTGTTGATCGTCCAACTCGTACACCGTCTTGCCGCGTAGTTTGAGCGACTCGGACACGTAGAGGAAATTCTCCGAATGGCCCGCGAAGAGCAAGGCGTCCGGCTTCATCAATGGGACAAAGCGCGACAGGATCTTGCGCTGGGTCGGCTTGTCGAAATAAATCATGACGTTGCGGCAAAAGATGACGTCGAACTGACCGCTGATCGGCCAGCCGTCGGCCAGCAGGTTGAGCGGCTTGAACGTGATCATATTGCGCAGTTCGGGGCGCACGCGCGCCATGCCTTCGCGGTCGCCCTTGCCTTTAAGGAAAAAGCGGCGCGAGCGTTCCGGCGACATCTTGTCGAGCCGGTCCATGGTGTAGACGCCGTTTTCGGCGTGGGCCAGCACGTTGGTGTCGATGTCGGTGGCGATGATGTGGCAGTTCGGCGTCAGCGTGTTGAACGCCTCGCACACAGTCATCGCGATGGAGTACGGCTCCTCGCCGGTGGAAGCGGCCGAGCACCAGATGGTGATCGGCTCGCGCTTGTTCTTGACATGCTCGGCCAGCAGCGGGAAGTGGTGCGCCTCGCGGAAGAACGATGTCAGGTTGGTGGTCAGCGCGTTGGTGAACGACTCCCACTCCTCGCCCAGCCTGCCCGCCTCGAGGTCGTCGAGGTATTTGGCGAACGAGGCGATGCCGGTGGCGCGCAGCCGCCGCGCCAGACGGCTGTAGACCATTTCCTGCTTGCTGTCGGCCAGCGAGATGCCGGCGCGTTTGTAGATGAGGCCGCGAACACGTTCGAAATCCTTGGCGTTGAAATCGAACTCTTTGACGGTGTCTTTAGTATGCGGCATGGGGTATTCCTTGGTTTACTGCGCTGATGCTGTCTTTAAAACTAAGATTTAAAACTCTTCCCACTCGTCGCCGCTGGTCTGCGAAGTGGTCAGTTTCTTCGGCGCCGACGGCGTCTTGGGCTTGGCCTTGGCCGGCGCCGCTACCGCCGCTGCGGTTGGCGCGGCAACCGGCTTGGGCGCGGCGCGCTTGACCGCCGGCGGCGCGGCGATGGCGGCGGCCGGCCGGCGCAGGCCGACATCGTCGGCCAGCTTGAACACGCTGACCGCCTTCGCCAGCAACTCGGCCTGCTCCTGCATGCTCTCGGCGGCGGCGGCCGACTCTTCGACCAGCGCGGCGTTTTGCTGCGTCATCTCGTCCATCTGGGTGATGGCCTGGTTGACTTCCTCGATGCCGTTGCTCTGCTCCTGCGTGGCGGCGGTGATCTCGCCCATGATGTCGGCCACCTGGCGGATCGACGTCACGATCAGGTCCATGGTCTGCCCGGCCTCGTCGACCAGGCGGCTGCCGGCATCGACCTTGTCGACCGAATCGCCGATCAATTCCTTGATCTCCTTGGCCGCACCGGCCGAGCGCTGCGCCAGGTTGCGCACTTCCGACGCCACCACCGCGAAGCCGCGACCCTGCTCGCCGGCGCGCGCCGCTTCCACGGCCGCGTTCAGCGCCAGGATGTTGGTCTGGAAGGCGATGCCGTCGATCACGCCGATGATGTCGACGATCTTGCTGGAACTGGCCTTGATCGAGCCCATGGTTTCGACCACCTGCGACACCACGCTGCCGCCCTTCTCCGCCACCGACGACGCGGTCACCGCAAGTTGGTTGGCCTGGCGGGCGTTGTCGGCGTTCTGCTTGACGGTCGACGTCAATTCTTCCATCGACGACGCGGTCTCCTCCAGCGAGCTCGCTTGCGACTCGGTGCGCGACGACAGGTCGGCGTTGCCGGCGGCGATTTCGTGCGACGCCGTCGTAATCAGTTCGGTACCGCTGCGCACCTCGCCCACCGTCTTGGCCAGGCTGTCGTTCATGTCCCGCAGCGCCTGCAGCAATTCGCTCGTTTCATCCTTGCCCTCGACCCGCACGTCGGAGGTCAGCTCGCCCGAGGCCACGCGCTGGGCCACCGCCACCGCGCCCGACAGCGGCACCACGATGGAACGGGTGATCACCACCGCGAAGACCACGCCCAGGGCCACGGCCACCGCGCCCAGGCCGAACAGCACGAACATCAGCGAACGGTCCGCGGTGACGGAACCTTCCATCACATGCGCGGCGTCGGCCTGCTGCATGTCGACCAGTTTGTTAATCTGCGTCAGCGTTTGCTGGTTAAGCGGATCGATGCGGCCGGAAATGACCTTGGCCGCACCTTCGCTGTTAAACGCCAGCACTTGTCCGATCGCCTCCTTGAAGGCGCTGTCGGTGTCGGCGTCGAGCTTGGAGATCTCGCCCAGCACCTTTTTCTCGTCGTCGTTCAGGCCCAGCGCCTTGAGGTCGGCGACCGCCTTGTCGTAGCGCGCGCGTTGGTCCTTGACCTTCTGCTCTTCCTTCTGCATCAGGCTCACGTCCGATTGCAGGCCGATATTGCGCATGGCGATGCCGGTTTCCAGCATCGAGCTTTTCATCGCCGCCGCCTGCAGGTTCTTGGCGGTGCTCAGCTCCAGGCCCGTGGTCAGCTTGCTCTTGTTGCTGAAGTTGAGGTAGTTGGTCATCAGGACCATCGCCACCAGGATCAGCAAAATGCCGCCGAAGCCGATGCGCAGCCGTGTACCGATGGTGAAATCGCGTAAATTCATTTTGTTTCTCCCCTATGCTATCTGTGCGTATGTCGCCGGAACGGTACTACCAGGCCGATGATCGTTATAGTCGTTTGGCACGCCCTCTGTGGGGCGCTTCCGCGGCCGGCTACTGGCCGCTTCGGGGGCAAGTTTTAGGCCGCCAGTTGTTCCATCAAGCCCATCTCGGCGCTCGACATCAGTTTGTCGATGTTCACCAGGATCAGCATGCGTTCGTCGATCGTGCCGAGGCCGATCATGTAGTCGGAGCTGAAGGCGGTGCCCATTTCCGGCGCCGGTTTGACCTGCTCCGGCGTCAGGGTGGTCACGTCGGACACCGAATCGACCACCATGCCGACGATGCGGCCGCTGATGTTCAAAATGATGACGACGGTGAACTGGTCGTACACCGGCTCGCCCAGGTTGAACTTGATGCGCATGTCCACCACCGGGATGATGATGCCGCGCAGGTTGATCACGCCCTTGATGAACTCGGGCGCGTTGGCGATGCGGGTGACCACTTCGTAGCCGCGGATCTCCTGCACCTTGAGGATGTCGATGCCGTATTCCTCGGAGCCCAGCGTGAACGCCAGGTATTCGTGGCCGGCGATCTCGTTTGCGCCTGTGGTTAGTACGTCTGCCATGATGGTTTCCTATCTATGTTGCGTGGTTCGGGTCAGGAGAAAATCTGTTCGTCGGACAGCTGGCGCGACGAGCGTATCAATGCGGCGACATCCAATATCAGCGACACGCCGCCGTCGCCCAGGATGGTGGCCCCGGAAATGCCGGCCACCTTGCGGTAATTCGATTCCAGGTTTTTGACCACCACCTGCTGCTGGCCGACCAGGTCGTCGATGAACAGGCCCGCCTTGCGGCCGTCCGTCTCGATGATGACCACGATGCCCTGGGTCGGATCGGTGAAGCGCGGCGTGATGTCGAACATCTGGTACAAAGGCACCAGCGGCAGGTACTCGCCGCGCACCTTGATGACGCGGCCCTTGCCGCTGATTTCCTTGACGTCGTCGGCCACCGGCTGCAGCGACTCGATGACAAAGCCCAGCGGCAGGATGTAGACCTCCTCGCCGACCCGGATCGACATTCCGTCGAGGATCGCCAAAGTCAGCGGCAGCGAAATCGAAATCGTGGTGCCGAAACCCTTGGCCGAGCGGATGTCGACCACGCCGCCCATGGCGGTGATGTTGCGCTTGACGACATCCATGCCGACGCCGCGGCCGGAGACGTCGGTCACCGTTTCGGCGGTCGAGAAGCCGGGCGCGAAGATCAGCTGCCAGACTTCGGCGTCGCTCATCGTGTCGCTGACCGGCAGGCCGTTTTGTTCGGCCTTGGCCAGGATGCGCTCGCGGTTCAAGCCGCCGCCATCGTCCGACACCTCGATGATGATGTTGCCGCCCTGGTGGGAGGCCGACAGGAACAGCCGGCCCGACTCGCTTTTGCCGGCGGCGCGGCGCACGTCCGGCATCTCGATGCCGTGGTCGATCGAATTGCGCACCAGGTGCGTCAACGGATCGACGATGCGCTCGATCAGGCCCTTGTCCAGTTCCGTCGCGGCGCCGTTGGTGATGAAGTCGACCTTCTTGCCCAGCTTGGCGGCCAGGTCGCGCACCATGCGCGGGAAGCGCGAGAACACGAAGTCCATCGGCATCATGCGGATCGACATCACCGCTTCCTGCAGATCGCGGGTGTTGCGGGTCAGCTGGCTGACGCTGTTGAGCAAACGCTCGTGCGCCATCGGATCGAGCGTGTCGACGCGCTGTTCGATCATCGCCTGCGTGATCACCAGCTCGCCCACCAGGTTGATCAGCTGGTCGACCTTTTCGATCGACACGCGGATCGACGACGATTCGGCGCCGGCCGACGCGCCCTTCTCCTTGGCGGCCTTCTTTTCCTGTTCCTCGACCACGGCCGGCGTCGGCGGCGCCTCGATCACGATGCCGGCGGCGGCGCGGATCTGCTCGACCGGCTGGAAGAAGCCGTAGCCGTTGGCGTCGTCGTTGCCCTCCTTGGCGTTGGCGCGGATCTCGTCGAGCGGCTGGAAGAAGCCGTAGCCCTGGCCGCCACCGGCCATCGGCGGATGCAATTCGGTTTCGTCGAAGAAGCCGTAACCGAGGTCGCTCTCGACCTTGGAACGCTCGGCGTTTTCCATGCGTGCCTGCTTGTCGCTCAGCGCCGGCAATTCGGTCACCACCATGTCGTCCGGATTGAGCACGAACGAGCAGATGGCGATGATGTCGTCGAGGCTCTCGTGCGTGGTCACGACCATCGCGTTGCGGTCCTTGTCGAGCGGCGTGATGGACACGTGGCCCATCAATCCCAGCTCGGCGCCGAGCGCGGTCACCTCGCGGTGCACCATCACGGGCAGCTCGAGCCGGTAGCGGCGTCCGCCGCTGTGGTCGACCACCTTCGCTTCGGTCGCGTTGAACGCCGGCGCCACCGGCGACAGCGCCACCACCGGCACGTCCTGGGTCAGCGACTGCAGCATCATGCGCACGTCGCCGACGGCGTCCTGGTCGACGGTGCTGCCGAGGCGATGGCCGTCGAGCTGCATCTTGAGGATGTCCTTGGCGGCCAGGAAGGCGTCGACGTGCTCGGACGTCAGCGCCATCTCGCCCTTGCGGATGCGGTCGAGCAGGGTCTCGAGGATGTGCGTGACCTCCGTCATGTCGGTCACGCCGAACGTGGAGGCGCCGCCCTTGACGGAATGCGCGGTGCGGAAGATCGCGTTCAGATCCTCGGCATCGGGGGCGGCGATGTCCACGGCCAGCAGCAGCCGCTCCATTTCAGCCAGCAGTTCCTCGGCCTCATCGAAGAAGACCTGGAAAAACTGGCTTATGTCGATGGTCATGGTGATACTCCGTAAAGTTCGCTCATTGCTCGCGCCTTATCAGCCGATGACCTTCTTCACTACCTCGATGAGGCGCTGCGGATCGAACGGTTTGACCAGCCAGCCGTTGGCGCCGGCCGCGCGGCCCTTGGCCTTCATCTCGTCGGACGACTCGGTGGTCAGCATCAGGATCGGGGTCTTGGCGTAGGTCGGCAGCTCGCGCAGCAGCGCGATCAGCTGCAGGCCGTCCATGCGCGGCATGTTCTGGTCGGTCAGCACCAGGTCGACGCTTTGCAGCTTGGCTTTTTCCAGGCCGTCCTGGCCGTCCACCGCTTCCACCACCAGGTAACCGGCGGCTTTCAGGCTGAACGCCACCATCTGGCGCAGGGAACTGGAATCATCAACTGCAAGTATTGTCTTGGCCATCTTGGTTCTCACTCTTATCAATGCTGGACGCTCGCGTCCAATTTTTTTTAAAACAATCGGTGTTCAGCGGGGGTCTGCCCGACCCTTAAAACAATTCGATGTCGCCGCTCTCGAGGTG
This sequence comes from Duganella sp. AC237, assembly GCF_979254035.1. NCBI lineage: Bacteria > Pseudomonadati > Pseudomonadota > Betaproteobacteria > Burkholderiales > Oxalobacteraceae > Duganella > Duganella sp. AC237. Next base: position 4,752,132 of record NZ_CEEDEW010000003.1, read on the forward strand.
TTGCTGACTTACTGCCTTGCGCAACACGCTGCGCAGTTCCAAACTCTGTATCGCCAGCGCCATGCTGACCTTGCCCAATAGGGCGACGATTTCCTCGTTGTCGCTCTCGGGCAGCATCTCGGCGCCGTGCGCGCCCAGGGTGCCGAGGAACTCGCGCAGGCCGGTGACGCGCTTGAGCGTGCGGTCGATCAGCTGGCTCGTCATGTCCTGGAATTGCAGGCTGGTGATGGCGGCGTTGACGTAGCCGCCCACCTGGCCCTGCAGCGCCTGCAGCTGCGCGCGCTGCTCGGGCGAGGCGATGCCGCCGTCGAGCAGCAGCTGGATCGTGGCCTGCTCGGCCTCCACCGTCTGATGGATGGCCATGAAGTTGAACGACAGCTTCTCGATGGCCTCCTCCAGCAGCAGCCGGGTCTGGAGCAAATCGGTCTCGACCTCGGTTAAATGCTTGCGCCCGTGGTCAGACACGCCCGACAGCAGGCGTTTTACATGCGACCCAAGGATTTTTTTTCTCGTCATAAAATTCTCTATGTTCTACTCTGCGCTGCGCGCTTTACGCCGTGCTTCACTATCTTTTCAACACTTATTTGCGGACCGGCGGCCCGCTCGGCGCCGCGGCCGCCGGCACCGCCGCGGCCGCCCCGGCCGCTTCCTCCTCGGCGCCGACCTCGATCTGGCGGCCGCCGTCGCGGATCACGCTCTCTTCCGTCCGCTTGTTCATCACCAGGATGCTGATGCGGCGGTTGATCGGATTGAACGGATCGGCCTTGTCCAGATTGGCGGCCGAGGCCAGCCCCACCACCCGCAGCACCTTGGCGTCGGCCATGCCGCCGACGATCAGTTCGCGCCGCGAGGCGTTGGCGCGGTCGGCCGACAATTCCCAGTTGCTGTAGCCGGTCTCGCTCATGTACGGCGTCGAATCGGTGTGGCCCGACAGCCCGATGCGGTTCGGCACATCGTTCAGCACAAACCCGATCTCGTGCAAAATCTCTTTCGTGTACGACTGCAAATCGGCCTTGGCCAGCGCGAACATCGGACGGTTCTGCTCGTCGACGATCTGGATCCGCAAGCCCTCGGTCGTGATATCGAGCAGCAACTGGTTCTTATACTTGACCAGCACCGGATTGGTTTCGATGGCGGTCTCGATCTTGTCCTTCAGCGACTTCAGGCGCTGCGCATCCTCGGCCTCGACGGCGGCGCGCGCGGCGTTGATGTTGACCTTTTTCTGCGCGCTCGGATCGCTGCTGGCGGCGACCTGGCCGTCCTTGCGGGTCAAATCCTTGCCGCCGCCGGGGATCACCGACGAGCTGTCGCCGCTGCCCGAGCCGCCCTGCATGGCCACCTTCAGCGGCGTCTTGAAGTAGTCCGAAATGCCTTTCAAGTCGCCCTTGGAGGTCGACCCGAGCAGCCACATCAGCAGGAAGAACGCCATCATCGCGGTCACGAAGTCGGCATACGCGATCTTCCACGCGCCGCCGTGGTGGCCACCGCCGTGTTTCTTGATGCGCTTGACGATAATTGGCCGTAAGCCTTCTTCAGCCATGACGATTCCTCACAGAGTCCAACATGATTCCAGTAGCGCGTTTCATCCCGGGCTTACTTCGACTTCGATTTCTTGATGTGGTCTTCCAGCTCGCCGAAGGTCGGACGCTCGGTCGAGTACAGCACCTTGCGGCCGAACTCGACGGCCAGCGCCGGCGCGTAGCCGTTCAGGCTGGCCAGCAGGGTGACCTTGACGCACTGGTACATCTTGGTCGACTCTTCCAGTTTCTGCTCGAGCAGGCTGGCCAGCGGACCGACGAAACCATACGCCAGCAAAATACCGAGGAAGGTGCCGACCAGCGCGTGGGCGATCAGGATGCCCAGCTCGGCCGGCGGCAGGCCGACGTTTTCCATCGTGTGGACCACGCCCATCACCGCCGCCACGATGCCGAACGCCGGCATGCCGTCGCCCAGCCGGGCGATCGCGTGGCCGGGCGCGGCGCCCTCGTGGTGGTGGGTCTCGATCTCGTTGTCCATCAGGTTCTCGATCTGGAACGCGTCCATATTCCCCGACACCATCAGGCGCAGGTAATCGGTGATGAATTCGACGACGTGATGGTCTTCCAGCACGCTCGGATACTTGCTGAACAGCGGGCTTTGCTCCGGGCTGTCGATGTCGCCTTCGATCGACATCAAGCCTTCCTTGCGGACCTTGGAGAGGACGTCGAACAGCAGCGACATCAGCTCCATATATAAGTCTTTGGTGTAGCGCGAGCCCTTGAACAGGGTGGGCAGCGCGGCCAAGGTGGACTTGAGGGTCTTGCCGTTGTTACCGACAATGAACGCCCCGACCGCGCCGCCGCCGATCATCACCAGCTCGAGCGGCTGGAACAGCGCGGCCAGGTGCCCGCCGCCCATCGCGTAGCCGCCGAAGACGCCGAGCAGCACCACCACATATCCAATTATGACTAACAAGTGACCTGACTCCCCATAGTGAAACAAGGCCTAAATGTCAACTAACGCCGGCCCGATTTCAATAAATTTACGTGTAGAACTACAATAACGTGTCCGGGGGTGGCCGAGCAAGTGATTAACGCCAAATGATGCTTAAAAGTACCATTTATAGAGCGCGGCGTTGTCGTCTGTGGCAAGAATGGTCTGATCCGGCGCTCGCGCGTCGATTGCAAATTCATAGCTTATAAGTATGGCATCAGGACACATTTCGGCCTCCGCCTTGCGCCATAAACCGCCCATCGCGGCCGGCGACAGATAGGCGAACACCAGATCGAACTGACCGAAATCGAGGCGCTCGTAATCGCCGAACAGAAAGCGCGCGCGGCTGCCGGTCATTGCCGCGCGCACCTTGCTATATAACCAGGGCAGCGGCGCCAGCTCGATGCCGACGCACTCGATATCCGGCCGCGCACGCGCAAGGTACATCACCAACCCGCCCAGTCCGCTGCCGATGTCGATCACGCGCAGCGGCCGGCCACTGTCGTCTCCAACCCTGCGTGGCGGCGGCAACTGCTGGCGCACCGCATCCCACACGGCCGGGTGCGACGGGTAATAAGGAACCTGCGTGCGGAAGGTCGACCAGTACAGGCCCAGCAGCACAAGGAAGACCGCCAGGAACAGCCACGGCGGCAGCCGCAGCGACAAGGCCGCCAACACCGCCAGCGGGAAAAAGAATTCGATCGCGCGCCACCAGACGGCCAGCCCCGCCAGCCACGTGATGGCGGCGGCGACCAGGCCGTGCACGACGGCGACGGTCAGGTAATCGACGGGGAAGTGAAACGTGGCCAGCAGGTACACCAGGCCGAGGCTGAGCGGCGCGGCGCCGCATTGGATCAGCAAGGCCCGCACGGCGGGCGCGCGGACGATGCGTTGAAGGTAGGACGATTGGGGAATGTGGCGGGTCACGCGGCCAGGGCGTCGGCGTCGCGGGACTTCTTGGTCTTGCCGGCGCGCGAAGGCATGTGGCACAGGCCGCAGACATAGCTGCCGTTCAAGTCCATGCAGTTGACCACGTATTTACCCTGGCATTTGCCGCAAGGGGCCAGTTCCAGCATTCTGCTGCCGAAAAAGCGCACCAGGGTCCAGGCGCGGGTCAGCGACAGCAGCGGCTCTTCGCCCGCTTCCGGCGGCATTTGTTCGAGGTACAGCTTGTAGGCCTTCATGACCGCTTCGATGCCGGTGGCGCCGGCGTGGTCGACCAGGAATTTATGGATGTTGATGAACAGCGAGGAATGAATGTTCGGTTGCCAGGTCAGGAACCAATCGGTCGAGAAAGGCAGCATGCCCTTCGGTGGCGACACGCCGCGCAGCTCTTTATAGAGCTTGAGCAGGCGCTCGCGCGACAGCGACACTTCGGTTTCCAGCAGTTGCAGGCGCGCGCCCAGCTGGATCAGTTCAATCGCAAGCTGAATTTCTTGTGCTTCAGACACTACGCTTTTCTTGGTCATGATCCCTGCTCCCGGCTGTCTATATGATGGTAATGCGCTTTGCGATGCGGTGGCGTTCGGTACGCCGCGTTACAAGTGGCTTAAGCGATTTCTTCGACAGCCTGGCCGGCCATCAGGATGGCGGCGTGCGACTGCGCCAGGGAACGGTCTTTATTATGGCTGGTCAGCATCGACAGGATGGCGCCGTCGTCGAAGCGGAAGCGGGCCAGCATCATGTTGCCGCCTGCCAGCTTGAGGATTTGAGCGTTGCTCATGCCTTCGATCAGGTCGGCGATTTCGGTGGCGATGCCAAGACGGAAGATCGCGGTGACTTTGTCGGCACGGATCATCTGCTGCGCGAGCATCAGGTAGCTCAGGTTAGCGTCGCGAATTTCAGCCATCATATCGTTTGCGGTCATTTCCATCTCCCAGTATTTGTTTCACTGCGGAACACAATTGCGTTTCCAGTGAGATACATTCTGCGGGAGCAACAAAAATACGAGTAGAGGAGGCCTTCCGTATTTTGCGTCAGGCAATAGCGAACGCGACCCGTCGGTGTTTGTCTGACAAACACACTGGGATCGAGGCTCTACGCCCTTGCGGCGTGGAAATTTTATGGCGTGAGATCTTCAAAAAAGTCCTGTCATGACACGAAAAAAATGTTCGTATGGCGACTCTTTTTTGCTACATCTAACCCGGTTACGGCAGCTTTTCCGGGAACTTTAGGGTTTCCACAGAAAAATTTTAAATTATTTTCGACTACATCTTTGCAAGCTGAAGCTCGTTTTACTGACTTTTACGCGCTTCATGAATCTGGTAACGGCAGCGCTCTGCGGAACTTTAGGGTTTTTTTGAATTTTTTTAAAAAAGATTGAAAATAATTTTGGAATCGCCCGCAAAGCCAGCATCCATGCGGGTTTGCGGGGCATGGCGGGATGCCGGCAAACGCCGTCCGCTCAGCAAAACCGGCGGTTTTTCCTGTTACACTGGCGTATCAGGCAACTTGTTTAAGCCTAAAGCATCAACCGACTCACAGGAAAGTGACGTAATGACAACTCGCAATGACTGCCTGCAACGCGACGCGCAAGATCCGCTTGCCCCGCTGCGCGAACGCTTCGATCTGCCGGCCGGCGTGATATATCTCGATGGCAACTCCTTGGGCGCCCGGCCGAAGGCCGCCCTCGCCCGCGCCCAGCACGTCATCGCGCAGGAATGGGGACACGATCTGATCCGCAGTTGGAATACCGCCGGCTGGTTCGACCTGCCTAAAAGGCTGGGCAACCGGCTGGCGCCGCTGATCGGCGGTGGCCCGGACGAGGTCGCCGTCACCGACACCACCTCGCTCAACCTGTTCAAGGCGCTGGCCGCCGCGCTGCACATGCAGGCCGGCGAGCCGGCCTCCGCGAGCCGGCGCGTAATCGTCACCGAACGCTCCAACTTCCCCACAGACATCTATATGGCCCAGGGACTGAGCAGCTGGCTCGACCGCGGCTACACCGTCAAGCTGGTCGACTCGGTGGAGGAGCTGCCGGCCGCCATCGGCGCCGACACCGCCGTCGTCATGCTGACCCATGTGAACTACCGCACCGGCTACCAGCACGACATGCGCGCCGCCAGCGCCCTCGCCCACACGGCCGGCGCCCTGATCGTCTGGGACCTGGCGCACTCGGCCGGCGCGGTGCCGCTCGACCTGAACGGCGACGGCGCCGACCTGGCCGTCGGCTGCACCTATAAATACCTGAACGGCGGCCCCGGCGCCCCGGCCTTCATCTGGGTGCCGCGCCGGCACCAGGCCCGCTTCACGCAGCCGCTGTCGGGCTGGTGGGGCCACGCCGCGCCGTTCGCCATGGCGCCGGACTTCGCACCGGCCGACGGCATCGGCCGCGCGCTGTGCGGCACGCAGCCGGTGGTGTCGCTGGCGATGGTCGAGACCGGACTGGAGGTGTTCGAACAAACGTCGATGGCGGCGATCCGCGACAAATCGCTGGCGCTCACCGACCTGTTCATCGAATTGGTGGAGCAGCGCTGCGCCGACCACCCGCTGGGGCTGGTCACGCCGCGCCAGCACGCGCGCCGGGGCAGCCAGGTCAGCTTTACGCACCCGCACGGCTACGCGGTGATGTCGGCGCTGATCGCGCGCGGCGTCATCGGCGACTACCGCGAACCGGCCATCATGCGCTTCGGCTTCACGCCGCTGTACACCAGCTATACCGAAGTATGGGACGCGGTCGAGATCCTGCGCGACATCCTCGACCGCAAAGACTACGACGTCGACGCCAAGCGCGACGCTGTCACCTGACGGGATCATCATGACCGAACAAAAACCGGCGGCCGGTGGCTGCCCGATGCACGCCAGCCCAGACAGCGCCGGCGACGCCGAATGGCACGGCGCCCAGATGGACTTCAGCAATTCGATGAGCTACGGCGACTATCTGGGCCTGAACCAGATCCTCAACGCCCAGCACCCGCTGTCGCCCAACCACAACGAGATGCTGTTCATCGTCCAGCACCAGACCAGCGAACTGTGGATGAAGCTGATGCTGCACGAAATGCACGCCGTGCGCGCGCATCTGCAATCGAACGACCTGGCGCCGGCCTTCAAGATGCTGGCGCGGGTGGCCCGCATCATGGACCAGCTGGTGCACGCCTGGGACGTGCTGGCGACGATGACGCCGCCCGAATACACGGCGATCCGCCCGTATCTGGGTGCTTCGTCCGGCTTCCAGTCGTATCAGTACCGCGAGATCGAGTTCATCCTCGGCAACAAGAACGCCGCGCTGCTGAACGTCCACACCACCGCGCCGGACGCCTTCGCGGTTCTCGACAAGGCCCTGCGCGCCCCCTCGGTGTACGACGAAGCGGTCAAGCTACTGGCCCGCAACGGTCTGCCGATCGCGGCCGAACGGCTCAATGCCGACTGGACCCTGCCGACGGCCGCCGACGAATCGGTGCAGAACGCGTGGCTGGAGGTCTACCGCGACCCATCGAAGCATTGGGCGCTGTACGAGCTGGCCGAAAAGCTGGTCGACCTGGAGACGGCGTTCCGCTTCTGGCGCTTCCGCCACGTCACCACGGTCGAGCGCATCATCGGCTTCAAGACCGGCACCGGCGGCACGGCCGGCGTCAGCTACCTGCGCAAGATGCTCGACGTGGTGCTGTTCCCCGAGCTGTTCGCGCTGCGCACCGCCTTATAACCGCCCAGGCGCACGGCCATGCCAGGCTAAAAACCCCATCGACACGCGGAACTCCCTCCGGCGCGCGCGCTCTAACAAAAAGGCGCCTAACAACACATCGATAACAACGGAGGGAATAAAGATGAAACAACGTATCCGCAACTACGCGGCCGCCGCCGGCATGCTGCTGGCCGCCGTCACGGCGGCGCACGCCGCCAACTACACAGCTATTCTGACTGGTACGCAGGAAGCGCCGCCCAACAACTCGCCCGGCATCGGCGCGACGGTGCTGAAGTTCGACCCCGACACCCATATCCTGGAGATCAACGTCGCATTCAGCAGTCTCAGCAGCGGCACCACGGCCGCGCACCTGCACTGCTGCACGGACGCGCCGTTCAAGGGCGTGGCCGGCGTCGTCACGGAAGTCCCCACGCTGAGTGGCTTCCCGCTGGGTGTGACCAATGGCGCCTACAGCAACAGCTACAACACGCTGTTGGCCAGCACCTGGAATCCGGCGTTCCTCAGTCGGTTTGGGGGCAGCACGGCGTTCGCGGAAGCGGCGCTTGAATCGGGGCTCAATAATGGATTGGCGTATTTCAACATTCATACCTCGGCATATCCGAACGGCGAGATACGCGGCTTCTACACGCCCGCGCTAGTGGTGGCGGCCGTACCGGAGCCGGAAAGCATCGCCCTGCTCGGGATAGGACTGCCGGCGATGCTGCTGCTGGCAAGGCGACGCTCGAAAAATTCGATCAAACAAAACAACGTCTAAAAAACGTAGGGCGGATTAGCGAAGCGTAATCCGCCATGCATGCTCCGGCGACGGCTCATGCATGGCGGATTACGGCGTTCCGCCTAATCCGCCCTACGTGGATCTGTGGTGATGCTTGCGCTTACTTGCTCGCACCGCTCAACAGCATCTCATTGAGACGCTTGACGAACGTGGCCGGATCGCTCAGCGAACCGCCCTCGGCCAGCAAAGCCTGATCGAACAGGATGTTTGCCCAGTCACCAAACAAAGTGCCCGATTCCTCGTATTTCAAGCGCGTCACCAGCGGGTGGTTCGGATTGATCTCCAGGATAGGCTTGGACTCCGGCGCGCTCTGCCCCGCCGCCTTCAGCATGCGCAGCAGGTTACCCGACAGCTCATGCTCGTCCGCCACCAGGCAGGCCGGCGAATCGGTCAGGCGGAACGTCACGCGCACGTCCTTGGCTTTGTCCGACAAGGCTTCCTTCATCTTGCCGACCAAATCCTTGTACGAGTTTTCGGTCTCTTCGTGCTCTTTCTTCTCTTCCTCGTCTTCCAGCGCGCCCAGATCCAGGCCACCCTTGGCCACCGACACCAGCTCCTTGCCTTCGAACTCGGTCAGGAACGACAGCATCCACTCATCGACACGGTCGGTCAGCAGCAGCACTTCGACGCCCTTCTTGCGGAAGATCTCCAGGTGCGGGCTGTTCTTCGCCGCGACATAATTATCGGCCGTGACGTAGTAGATTTTGTCCTGGCCTTCCTTCAGGCGCGCGACATACTGCTCCAGCGAGACGCTTTGCTCGTCGTTCTCGTTGGCGGTCGAGGCGAAGCGCAGCAGCTTGGCCAGACGGTCCTTGTTGCTCGCGTCCTCGCCGATGCCCTCCTTCAGCACCTGGCCGAATTCCTTCCAGAAGGTGACGTACTTGTCTTTCTTCTCCTGCTCTTCGGCGTTGGCCAACTCCTCAAGCATGCCGATCACGCGCTTGGTCGAACCGTCGCGGATTACCTTGACGTCGCGCGACTCCTGCAGGATCTCGCGCGAAACGTTCAGCGGCAGGTCGGCCGAGTCGATCACGCCCTTGACCATGCGCAGGTAGGCCGGCATCAGCTGCTCGGCGTCGTCCATGATGAACACGCGCTTGACGTACAGCTTGATGCCGCCGCGCTTGTTGCGGTCCCACAGGTCGAACGGCGCCTTGGCCGGGATGTACAGCAGCTGCGTGTACTCGCTGCGGCCCTCGACGCGGTTGTGCGTGTACGCCAGCGGCGCCTGGAAGTCGTGCGAGACGTGCTTGTAGAATTCCTCGTACTGCTCCGGGGTGATGTCCGATTTGCTGCGCGCCCACAGCGCGCTGGCTTGGTTGACGGTCTCGAATTCGTCCTTGACGACGGTTTCCTTCTTCTCGTCGTCCCACTCCTCTTTCTGCATCACGATCGGCAGCGAGATATGGTCGGAGTATTTGCGGATGATGGACTTGATCTTCCACGACGACAGCAGTTCGTCCTCGCCTTCGCGCAGGTGCAGGATGATGTCGGTGCCGCGGCCGGTCTTTTCGATCTGTTCGACCGAGTAATCGCCCTCGCCGGCAGATTCCCAGCGCACGCCCTCGGACGCCTCGGCGCCCGCGCGGCGGGTTTCGACGGTGATCTTGTCGGCGACGATGAAGCCGGAGTAGAAGCCCACGCCGAACTGGCCGATCAGGGCCGCGTCCTGCTGCTGGTCGCCCGACAGCTTGCCGAAGAATTCCTTGGTGCCCGATTTGGCGATGGTACCCAGGTGCGAGATCGCCTCGTCGCGGCTCATGCCGATGCCGTTGTCGGAAATGGTGATGGTGCGGGCGGCCTTGTCGAACGATACCTTGATCTTCAGGTCATGGTCGTTGCCGTACAGCGCGTCGTTGTTGATCGCCTCGAAACGCAGCTTGTCGGCCGCGTCGGACGCGTTCGAGATCAACTCGCGCAGGAAAATCTCTTTATTCGAGTACAGGGAGTGGATCATCAGCTGCAACAGCTGTTTCACTTCAGCCTGGAAACCAAGGGTTTGCTTATCGTTATCTGCCATTTTTAGAGCCTCTAATAGTCTTAGTGTACGTGCGCGAAGTCGCACGGGTCTGGCGAAAGTGGGGATTATAAAATGGTTTTCAAGAGCAGCTTGCTATTTTCCCAACTGCTGCTCCAGAAACTGCCACACGCCGGGTTCCTGCATCGCCGCCACATTGAGCCGCATGCGGGTCGACGGCAGTTGCGCCGGCGAGAACAGGCTGCCCGGCGCCAGCAGCAAGTTGGCGGCCATGGCGCGTTCGGTCAGCACGCTGGTGTCGCAGCCGGCGTCCGCCCAGACGAACATCCCGGCCGGCGAGGCCACATCCACCTTCAGGCCGACCCGCTCCATCTGCCGCACCGCCTTGGCGCGGATGCCGTCGAGCCGCGTGCGCACCCGGTCCGCGTGCTTGCGGTAGGAGCCCTCGGACAGCACTTTATAGACCACCCGCTCGCCGATGTCGCTGGTGGTCAGCGTCGACAGCATCTTGCGGTCGGCCAGCCTCTCGGCCCGCTCGGCCGACGTGGCGATGAAGCCGACCCGCAGGTTGGCCGCCATCGTCTTCGAAAAGCCGCCCAGGTAAATCACCCGCTGCAATTGGTCCAGCGCCGACAGCCGCGTGGCCGGCTGCACCGCGCTGCCGGGGTGCAGGTCGCAGTAGATATCGTCTTCGACGATGATGAAGTCGTGCTCCTCCGACAGCCGCAACACCTGGAAGGCCTTGGCCGCCGACAGCGACGTCGAACTGGGGTTGTGCAGCACCGAGTTGATGATGTAGAGCTTGGGCTTGTGGATCGCCGCCAGTTCCGTCAGCCGGGCGATATCCGGGCCGTCGGCCAGGCGCGGGATGCCGATCACGTTGGCGCCCAGCGCGGCGAAGGAGCCGAACATCAGGAACCAGGCCGGATCGTCGACGAAGATGGTGTCGCCGGGGCGGGTGAACTCGCGCGCCACCATGTCCAGCGCCTGCGTGACGCCGGCGGTGGTGACGATCTGCTCCGGCGCGGCGGCGATTTCCAGTTCCGCGAGCTTGTGCTGCAGTTGCTGGCGCAGCGGCAGGAAGCCCTGCGGCAGGCCATAACTCACCAACAGATTGGGATTCTGTCGACTGACCGCGCGCAGCGCGTTGGCGATCGCGGTGCCGTCCAGCCATTCGGGCGGCAGCACGCCGGAACCGGGCATCTGATGGTGCGGCATCTGGCGGAACATGTTCCGCACCAGCCAAACCACGTCGATCGGCTTGGTGTCCAGGCGGGAGCGCGCGGCCGGCATCCCCGCCGGCGCAGCCGATCCCCCGCTGGCGTTGAGCGCCATCGGCGCCCGCTCGCGCACGAAAAAGCCGGCGCCCCGGCGCGACTCCAGGTAACCGGTTGCCACCAGCTTGTCGTAGCTTGCCACCACCGTGAAGGCGGACACGCCGTGCGCCGCCGCGAAGGCGCGGATCGACGGCATGCGCGAGCCGCCCCGCAGCAGGCGGTCGTCGATGCGCGCCGCCACCGAGCGCACGATCTGGTCGATCAGCGTCTCGCCCGATTCGCGCGACAGCAATCCGACCAACGCGCCGGCGGCGGGCCTGGGCTTGGACGTCCGCACGGCGCGCGCCGGCGCCAGGCCGGTGGACGCCGGCACCGAGGCCACCGCCGGACCGGGTGCGGCGGCGGCCGACGCGCGGGCGTGGGCGGCCGCCAGGGCCTCGTTGACCGCCTCGGCTGCGGCCGAGGCGGCGGCCCCTAGAAGCGACGTGCGTTTTCGTGTATTGGTCATCCTACCGTCACAGTATAAGAAATTAAGTTTAAATTGTACTGGCACTGTACTGGCTTTTGTACCGTAGGATACACCCGTAGACGCAATAAAACCAAGCACGTCCATTGGAGCCAGCATGACCCGCATCGTCACCCACAGCGCCCCGCCCGCCATCGTCGTTCCGATTTCCACGCAAGGCGCCTCCCGCTTGGGCCGCTTCAGCGATGAAACGGCCGGCATGCTGCTTGGCCTGATCGGCGTCGCCATCTTCAGCCTGACCCTGCCCTTCACCCGGCTCGCCGTCGGCGCGGGCGGCGATACGGGGGCCGCCGCCGGCCTGTCGCCGATGTTCGTCGCGCTGGCCCGCGCGCTGGTCGCCGCAGCGCTCGCCGGCGCCTGGCTGCTAGGGAAGCGCGCGCCGCTGCCGCCGCGCGCCGCCTTGGCGCCGCTGGCGATGGTGGCCGCCGGCTGCGTGATCGGTTTCCCGTGGCTGACCTCCATCGCCATGCGCTCGCTGCCCGCCGCCCACGGCGCGGTCCTGATCGGCATCCTGCCGCTGGCCACCGCCGTCTTCGCGGCCCTGCCGGGCGGCGAAAAGCCCTCGGCCGGCTTCTGGATCATGGCAATGTGCGGCTCGGCGCTGGTGGCCGGCTTCGCGCTGCGCCAGAGCGGCGGCGGCCTGCATCCGGCCGACCTGGCGATTTTCGCCGCCGTGCTGCTGGCGGCCATGGGCTACGCCGCCGGCGGACGCCTGTCGCAGACGCTGGGCGGGCAGCAAACCATCTGCTGGGCGCTGGTGCTGGCCGCGCCGGTGCTGCTCCCGGTGGTCGGCTGGCTGTGCTGGCGCGAAGCCGGCCAGATCGCCGCCGCCGGCGCGGCCGCGTGGACCGGCTTCGCCTACGTCTCGGTATTCTCGATGTTCATCGGCTTCTTCTTCTGGTATCGCGGCATGGCGCTGGGCGGCGTGGCGCGGGTCGGCCAGGTGCAGCTGGTGCAGCCCTTCCTGTCGCTGCTCGGCGCGGCCATGATCCTGGGCGAGGCGCTGGAGTGGCCGACCGTGATATTTGCAATCGCCGTCATCGCCACGGTGGGCGTCGGCCGCAAAATGCAGGTGAAACGCGGCTAAAACCGTGGAGTATTCTGATTTTTGCTCAATTGCGGGCATCGCCTGTCTCAAGAGTACAATATCGGTCTACAGCCCCACCGCATTACTGCCCACTTACTATATGGATAAGCACATGTCTGTCTACGAAAAACTGAAAGCGCTCGATATCACCCTGGCCGCACCGGCCACCCCGGCCGCCGCCTACGTCATGTACGCGCAAACCGGCAACACGGTGTTCATCTCGGGTCACATCGCCAAACGCGCCGACGGCAGCGTGTGGGTGGGCCAGTTGGGCAAGAATATCGACACGGCCGAAGGCAAGCTGGCCGCGCGCGCCATCGCCATCGACTTGATCGGCACCCTGCAGGCGGCCGTCGGCGGCGACTTGAACCGCGTGCGCCGCATCGTCAAGCTGATGAGCCTTGTGAACTCCACCCCTGATTTTACCGAACAGCACCTGGTCACCAATGGCGCTTCCGAGCTGCTGGGCGAAGTTTTCGGCGACGCCGGCAAGCACGCCCGCTCGGCCTTTGGTGTCGCACAAATCCCGCTTGGCGCCTGCGTCGAAATCGAACTGATCGCGGAAGTCGCGTAAGCGGGCGGCGTCCTATCCGGCGCCGTTCCTTTTATAAAAGCCGCCACAAGCGCGCTTGTTGAATCGCCGGGCCGTCTTCGGCCGGGGCACACATTGAGTGAGACATGTATGAAAATCGAAAACCCGAACCCGATCCAGTGGCGCTTCTCCGAACGCGCCGACCAGCTGCAATCGTCCTTCATCCGCGAGATCCTGAAGATCACGCAGCAGCCGGAGATCATCTCCTTCGCCGGCGGCCTGCCGTCGCCGCTGACCTTCCCGGTCGACGAAATGAAGATCGCCTTCGACAAGGTCCTCGAGACCAACGGCAAAGTGGCGCTGCAGTACGGCCCGACCGACGGCTACCTGCCGCTGCGCCAGTGGATCGCCGATTCGCTGTCGACCAACGGCGCCAGGATCATCCCTGAACAGGTGTTGATGACGTCCGGCTCGCAGCAGGCGCTGGACCTGCTGGGCAAAGTACTGATCGACGAAGGCAGCCGCGTGCTGGTCGAGACCCCGTCCTACCTGGGCGCGCTGCAGGCCTTCTCGGTCTACCGTCCGGAATTCAAATCGGTCGACACCGACGAACATGGCCTGGTGCCGTCGTCGCTGGACCCGGTCGCCGCCGGCGCGCGCCTGCTGTACGCGCTGCCGAACTTCCAGAACCCGACCGGCCGCACCCTGTCCGTCGAGCGCCGCCTGGAACTGGTCGAGACCTGCGCCCGTCTGGGCTTGCCGCTGATCGAGGACGATCCGTACGGCGCCTTGAGCTACAAGGGCGATCCGCTGCCGAAGATGGTAGCGATGAATCCCGAAGGCGTGATCTACATGGGCTCCTTCTCCAAGGTGCTGACGCCGGGCATCCGCCTGGGCTACGTGGTGGCCCCGCTGCCGCTGGTGCGCCGCCTGGAACTGGCCAAGCAGGCCGCCGACCTGCACACCTCGCAGCTGACGCAGATGGTGGTGCATGAAGTGATCAAGGACGGCTTCCTCGAGCGGCACATCCCGAAAATCCGCACCCTGTACGGCAACCAGTGCCAGGTCATGCTGGATGCGATGGCGCAGTACTTCCCGGCCGGCGTCGAGTGGACCAAGCCCGAAGGCGGCATGTTCATCTGGGTCACGCTGCCGAAGCACATCGACGCCATGAAGCTGCTGGACGAAGCGATCGCCCAGAAGGTCGCCTTCGTACCGGGTTCGCCGTTCTATGCCAATGAACCGGAAACCAACACTTTGCGCCTGTCGTTCGTGACCGTGCCGCCGGAACGCATCCGCACCGGCATCGAGATTCTCGGCAAACTGATCGCCGCCAAGATCTAAAGACACTCGCTGCACCATCCCGTGGGCGGCGTCCGCCGCCCACGCTCCCCTTCTTGTCATCCCCACAAAAAAAAGCACGGTCCCTTCCGCGCATTGGGTCGGCGTCGCTTTCAAGCTTGAAGCGTTCTTCCAAATTCATGCGCTGAATGTTTACATATCAGGCGGGCAACGCGGTATCATTTGATTGATAGTCACTTGGTAAGGCAAGCCTTTGTTCATGCGTGTACAAACTTCCCCAGCTCGCCCCTTGCGCCACCCACCCGCGCGATCGCGGCCCCATGCCGAAACAACCCACCAGGTTAAAGGCGACGCGCAATGAACCCCGTGATTTCCGGATTGTCCACGCGGCGCGATGCCGCCATCCTGATCGTCGACGACGCGCCGGACAATCTCGCCGTGCTGCGCAAGCTGATGGTCGAACAGGGTTATCAAACCTTTGTCGCCACCTCCGGCGAGCGCGCGCTCAAGATCGCGCGCCGCGTCCATCCTGACCTGATACTGCTCGACGTGGTAATGCCCGGCATGGACGGCCTGGAAACCTGCCGCCAGCTCAAAAGCCATACTTCCACGCAGCGCATTCCCGTCATCTTCATGAGTGCCAGGACCGACACCGACGACGTGGTGGCCGGCTTCGACATCGGCGCCGTCGATTACATCGGCAAGCCGCTGCGCATGGCCGAAGTGTGCGCGCGCGTGCGCACGCAGCTGCAAATCCGCAGCAACAGCGAAACCCAGGAAGAACAGGCCGAGCGTCTGCGCACCATCGTCAACAGCATGGCCGAGGGCCTGCTGATCATCGAGGCGGACGGCCGCATCCAGTTCACCAATCCGGCCTGCGACAAACACCTTGGTTACCAGGAGAACGAGCTGGCCGGCCGCGCGATCTCGGAACTGCTCAACCCATTGGTGGCGCAGGAGTACCTGGAATACTTCGCACGCTATGCCGCCTCGCCCGAGATGGCGCACAGCCACGGCACGCGCGAGGTGATCATCCGCCACCGCAACGGCAGTTCGGTGTGCATGGACCTGACGCTGACGCCGATGTACCTGCGCCAGCCGCTGTTCATCGGCCTGCTGCACGACATCACGCACCACAAGCAATCGGAGGACGCGCTGCAGCGCGCCGCCATGGTCGATCCGCTGACGCAGATCGCCAACCGGCGCCACTTCGACAGCTTCCTGGAAAAGGAGTGGCAGCGCTCCATGCGCAGCGGGCAGCCGCTGTCGCTGGTGGTGCTCGACGTCGACCACTTCAAACTGTACAACGACACGCTGGGCCACCCGGCCGGCGACACCTGCCTGCAACGGGTGGCGGCCGCCATCGCCTCGCACGCGCTGCGTCCCACCGACCTGGCGGCGCGCTACGGCGGCGAGGAATTCGTGCTGCTGTTCGCCGAAACCGGCGCCGAGACGGCCGCCATGATGGCCGAGGCGATCCGCGCCCACATCGAATCGCTGGGCATTCCGCACCCGCGCTCGACGACGTCGCAGTGGCTGACCGTCAGCATCGGCGTGGCGACCATCCACCCGCATCAACTGGACAACACCGAATCGCTGTTTGTCGCCGCCGACCGGGCGATGTACGTCGCCAAGGAAGGCGGCCGCAATCAGGTGCGGTCGACCGGCACCGGCGGCGCCGCGCTGGAAGCGGTCAAAGCGCTGGTGATGCGCTGACCCGGCGCGGGCCCCGCAGCGCCTTCAATCCGAGCGGCACGCTGACGGCCAGCGCCAGCATCGAGAACACAATCACCCCCACGCCGCCCGCGTCCTGGAACAGCTCTCCGGCGCCGACTGTGCCCACCGCCACCGCGGCAAACGTCACCACCACCGATTGCGACAGCAAGCTGCCGTCGCGGTCCTGCGCCGAGATGAAGCTGTTCAGCACCGCCATGATGGCGTAGAACGCCATGTTCAACATCAGTTGGCCGGCAAAGAACAGCACCAGGCCATCGGCGGTGAAGAAGCAGGCGACCGACGCGAACATCACCAGCAGCGCGCCCATGACGGTCAGGCCGCGCCGGGCCGCCAGCGCCGGTATCGCCGGCACCACCGCGCCGAAGAAGCCAAGCAGCGACGACACCGCCAGCAACGTCCCTATCGTCGGCAGCGACAGGCCGATACGCTCGCCCTGCAGCGCCGACACCGCCCACACGCCGGCTTGCACGCTGTAGACGCCGACAAACACTCCCCATGCCAGCCATACGCCGGCGCCAACGCGGCGCCGGCCGACTCCCGGCTCGTCGGGCGGCGGCGCGCGAACGGGCACCAGCGCCGGTATGCGCACGGCCGCCACGCCCAGCACCGCCGCCAGCAGCGCAAGGCCGATCCAGATGCCGTCGCCCGCCGCCACATCCGGCAGCAGCGACACCAGCGTGAACACGCCGGCAACGGCCAGCCCCGATAGCAGCAGCACCACGCCCCATAAACGTTCGGCGTCGCGGTGGCAGGCCAGGCAAATGCCGACCATGACGATCATCTGCGCTTCGCAGACGCCGACCACCAGCCGCAGCGCCCCGAACAGCGGTGTAGACAGCGTCAACGCCGTGAGCATCTGGCATAGCGCCAGCAACACCAGCGACACGGCCGTGCATCGGGTCGGCCAGCGGCGCGCCATCGGCGGCAGCAGGATGCAGCCGGCAAGCATGCCGACCATTTCGACGCCGGTCATCAAGGTGGCCTGGCCCTCGTCGAAGTGCAGCCGCGCCATCGTGTTAGTCACCAGCAGCGGCATCATGGTGGTGCCGCCGATGCCCAGCGCCCACGCGGAAGACAGTATCAGGGTTGAACCGGTGGTGGTTTTCGCCGCCGCGGCGTCGATATCGGGCAGGGGCGCTGCGGGTGTGGTGGTCATCGTTGGTCCATGGGTGATGGCGGCACGATTTGCCGTGATTGAAGCATACGACGGATGCCACGGAGGACGGGGCCGAAGCGGCCAAAAACGACACTCCGGCGGCCATTTAGTGCGCATCGACGCGCCGGCCCGTAGATCCTGTGCTAGCCTCGTTCATCAACTTGAAGGATTGGCCCATGCCGGCAAAACCCCACCTCCCCGACGCCGAAGCCGACGTTCCGCCCCATGTGATACGGCAGGTTCTGCAGCTGCTGGCAAGCCGCGGCCATTCGGTCGAAAGGCTGTGCAAGGGGCTGGGGTTCACGCCGGAGAATCTGCGCGACGCCGGGTTCCGCGTCTCCTACCGTCAAACCAGCATGCTGGTGCGGCGCGCCATGCAGCGTTGGGGCGATGCGGCCATGGGCATCGCCACCGGCGCGCGGCAAACGGTGGTGTGCTTTGGCCTGCCCGGCCTGGGCATGCTCACCTGCCCCACCCTCGGCGAGGCGCTACTCTACCTGATCAAGTATCAGCGCGCGGCCGGCACCCTGGTCATCAACGAACTGGCCGTCATCGACGAGCGCAATTTCATGATCGAAGCGGCCACCCGCTTCCACGATCCGGAACTGGAACCGTTTTTTATCGAGGAGATTTTCGTCAGCGGCGTGGAGGTCGCGCGCGCGATGGTGGGCTCGCACGTGCGCCCGTCGCGGCTCGAGCTGCGCTATCCACGCCCGGCCTACGCCAGCGCCTACAGCGAATATTTCCGCTGCCCGGTGGTGTTCAACGCGCCCCTGAATCGCCTGATCTGCGACATGTCCTGGTACCACTGCCCCTTGCCGACGCATGACAGCTTTATGCAGGAAAGCCTGCAGGCGCAGATCGACCAGTTGCTGTCGATCGGCCAGCCGCGCAACGACCTGGTGGAATCGATCATGAACGTGCTGCGCGCCTCCGTCGACGAGATGCCCGGGCTGGCGCAGACCGGAGCGGCGCTCAATATGAGCGAGCGCACGCTGCGCCGCCGTCTGGCCGAATTGGACACGTCCTACCAGCGGCTGGTGGACCAGGTGCGCTACGAGTGCGCGCTCGATCTGCTAAGGCGCAGCGCGATGCCGCTGGTCGATATCGCGATGGCGACCGGCTTCACCGACGCCCGCAACTTCCGCCGCGCTTTCAAGCGCTGGTCCGGCATCCTGCCCAACCAGATAAGGCAAGGCGTGCCCGCCCCGCGGTTGCTGATACCGGAGCGGGCGGATTAAAATGCAGGCCCACGACCGTCAGGGAAGCTCCCACTTTCCGGCGCGCAGCACCACCAGGCCGCGCCGGCGCAGCGACTCCAGATAGCGCGCATGGCCGCGCACCCCTTTTTTGCGGAATAGCGGTATCAGCTTGGGCAGCATGTTCGGCACCAGCATCGCCAGCCTGACCGTCCATGACTCGCTGACACGCGGATAGCGCTCCAGGCATGGGCTGTCGAGCATCCGCATGACCTGGCGGGCGACATCCTCCGGCTGCTGCGGCGGATCCATGAACTGCAGCGTGTTGCCGCCGTCGATCGCCTCGCGCATCAGCATCTGCGTCTCGGTCGCCGATGGCAGCACGCTGCCGACATGCACGCCGTGCCGCTCGCGGTCCAGGCCCAGGCACAGCATGGCGCCGCGCAGGCCGAACTTGGTGGCCGAGTAGATACCCGTTTCCGGCAAGGGGAAGATCCCGCCCAACGAGACGGTATTAATCACCCGGCCGTCACCGGCGCGCTGCAAGTCGCCGAAGGCCAATCGGGTCAGCACGATCGGCGACAGCAGGTTGATATTCAACTCCGCCAGGATGTGATCGACCGAGCGCTCCTCGAAATGCCCCGTTCCCGTCATGGCGGCATTGTTGACCAGGATATCGAGCCGGCCGAAGCGCTCCCGGATAAACGCCAGCAAGGAAGGCAGTTTATTCAAGTCGTCCAGGTCGACCCGCACACCCACCGCCCCCGGCCCCAGCTCCGCCGTCGCCCGGTCCAGCGCCGCCTGGTCGCGGTCGGCCAGCACGCAGGTGATGCCACGCTCGATGAAGCCACGGCAGATCGCCCGCCCGATGCCGCCCGCGCCGCCGGTGACCAGGGCCACGCGCCCCTCCCGGCCGGAGTTGGTTGTTATCGCCATATGTATTCCTCTTGTGGTGTTAGTTGTTTTTATGGCCGGCCGCGCCCAGCTGCATCCAGATGGTCTTGGTCTCGGTGTACTGGTCGTGCGCCAGCAGCGATTTTTCGCGTCCCCCGAAGCCGGATTCCTTGTAGCCGCCGAACGGCACGCCGGTATCGCCTTCCGAAAAACAGTTGATCGACACGGTGCCGGCGCGGATCGACTTGGCCACCCCGTGCGCCGAATCCAGATTGCTGGTGTAGACCGACGACGCCAGGCCGTAGCTGGTGTCATTGGCAATGGCCACGCCCTGCGCCAGGTCGTCGAACGCCATCACCGACAGCACAGGACCGAATATCTCCTCGCGCGCGATCGTCATCGACGCCAGCACGCCGTCGAAAATGGTCGGTTCGACAAAGCTGCCGCCGCTGTCCAGGCGCACCTGGGCGCCGCCGTGCACCAGCCGCGCGCCCTGCTCCCGGCCGCCGGCGATATACCCCAGCACACGTTGCATGTGTCCAGGCTCGATCAATGCGCCGACACGGGTGGCCGGATCGAGCGGGTCGCCGACAATCCACTCGTCGAAGGCGCGCTTGACCTCCTCCAGCAGCTCGTCCTTGCGCGAGCGGTGGACGATCAGGCGCGAACCGGCGCTGCAATTCTCACCCTGGCAAAATAGCGCGCCAGTGGCGACCTGCTGCGCCACACGGGGCAAATCGAAGGCGTCGGCCAGCACCAGCGCAGGGCTCTTGCCGCCGCATTCCAGCACCACCCGCTTCAGGTTGGACTCGGCCGAGTACTTCAGGAACAGCCGCCCCACCTCGCCCGAACCGGTGAAGCTGACGCAGTCGATGTCGCGGTGCCGGCCCATGGCCTGGCCCACGGTCTCGCCATAACCCGGCACGATATTGAGAACGCCATCGGGAATGCCCGCCTCCAGCGCCAGGCGGCCCAGCATCAGCGCGGTCAAGGTGGTCTGTTCGGCGGGCTTGATGACGATCGAGTTGCCGCTGCCGAGAGAGGGGCCGATCTTCCATCCCGCCAGGTAGAGCGGGAAATTCCATGGCAGGACCGCGCCCACCACGCCGATCGGTTCGCGCACGATCATCGCCACCACGTCCGGCGCGGTCGGCGCCACCTGGTCGTACAGTTTGTCGGCCGCCTCGGCGTGCCAGCGCAGGCTCTCGATCATGTCCGGCAGGTCGGCGGACAGCGCGTCGCGTATCGGCTTGCCCGAGTCCAGGCTCTCCATCAGCGCCAGCGTTTCCAGATTGGCCTCGACCAGGTCCGCCAATCGCAGCAGCACCTTTTTGCGATGCTTGGGCGACGCCCGCGACCAGCCGCCATCGTCGAAGGCGCGCCGCGCCGCCGCGACCGCCAAGTCTACATCGGCCTCGCCGCAGCTGACGATGTTCGCCAGATGGGCGCCGTTGGCGGGATTGACGGTGTCCAGGCGATTGCCGGAGATGGCGTCGACGAAGCGTCCGCCGATCAGCGCACGGGTTTCGAAATCGAGGCCGGCGGCCCGTCCTCGGTAGTACTGCAAAGTCTTATCCATGTCCGTCCTTAAGCCGCCGCGCGCAAGCCGGCCGACGACCGCGCGGCCGCCACGCTGGTGCGCAGATTGTCGTAATAGGACTCGCTCAATTCCGGCCAGCCCATTTTCTTGCGCAGACGCTTCAGATACGACTTGAGCGCGTGCGCCTCCAGATAAACCTCGTGCCGCTGCGACTTGACGAATTTCAGTCCGCCCGACAGATCCGGATCGTCGCTGGCGATGAGCGCGTCGAAAGGGCTGGCCTTGCCGGGGTTGTCCAGCTGGTCGCGCAGGTAGGCGGCGATCATGAAGGCCTCGGTGTCGAACAGCTTGTAGGCGCTGGAGTTGGTTTCGACATAGCCGATGCCGAACAGGTTGCGGTGGTCGCGGCTGAACATCGACAGGTAAAGCTGAGGCCTGCCGCCGCGCCACTCGAAGTATTCGCCGGCGTATTTGCAGCTCCACTTGTAGCCGGTGGCGTAGATCACCAGATCGAGCGCCTCGCGGCTGCCGTCCTTGAACACGACGTCGTCGCCGTCGTAGTGCGAGATATCCGGCTTGACCGCGATGTTCCCGTGCTGAAGATTGTGCAGCAACTGGGAGTTGAGCAGCGGATGGCTCTCGAACAGGCGATGATCCGGCTTGGGCAGGCCGAAGCGCGTCAGATCGCCGGTGAACATTTTCAGCAGCACGCTCATGACCGGCCGCGCGATCCAGATCGGCAGCGGCGGGCCGCTCTCGCCCACCTGGTCGGCGGGAAGACCGAACAAATGCTTGGGGATGAAGTGGTAGCCGCGCCGCATGCTGATGAAAGCCTTGTCGGCGCGGGTGGCGGCGTCGCAGGCGATGTCCGCGCCGGAATTGCCCGCGCCGACGATCATCACCCGCTTGCCCTTGAATTCATCGCTGCTCTTGAAGGTGACCGAGTGGCGTATCTCGCCGTTGAAATGGCCTTTGATCTCGGGCATGTTGGGGTCCCAGTTGCAGCCGGTGGCGCAGATGACGGCCAGGTAGCGCCGCCGGCCGCCGTCGCCCAAGGTCACCACCCACTTGCCGTCTGATTCCTTGCGCACGTCCCGCACCGGGCTATTGAAGCGGATCGCCTCGCGCAGGCCGAAGGCATCGGCATAGCTGCGCACATAGCTTAATATTTGCTGGTTGGTCGGATAGTCGGGATAGGACTTCGGCATCGGAAAACCGATGAAGCCCGACAGGTCGCGCGACGAGATGAAGTGCGCCGATTCGTAAATCGGACTGCCGGGATTGTGCATGTCCCAGATGCCGCCAACGTCCGAGTGGCGCTCGAACTGCTCGTACGGCAGCTTCATTCCTTTCAGGGCGCGGGCGGCGGACAGGCCGCCGGGCCCCGCGCCGATCACGCAGACGGCGTTGCCGCAATCAATAATCTGGTCTGTCCGCTCTTGTACCCGTTCTTGTCCCATCTTGGTCTCCTGTCGTTGTGTTGTGCGAACCCATTGTGCGAACCCATTGTGCAAACAAAGTGGCCGCCGCACGGGGGCCAAAGGGACAGGCAGGGAGCATTTCCGGCCAACGCCGCCGTTCGGGCGGTCACGCAACACCGGGGCCTGTTTGGCCATACCGGCGTCCTCCGGTGTCCGATCCGGCCCCTCTGCCGGCACGGCGCGCGACTACATTCGATGACAGAAGCTTAAAAAAAGACCAATCCATAAGACCAAACATAACAACGGGAGATATCGTGAAGACAAACGAAAAACAGCCGCCGTACCACCGCAACGTTGCCTTGCGCACGCTGGCGCGCAGCATCGCCGTGGCATTTGCCGGCACCGCCGCCGTGCCCCTCGGCGCGCTGGCGCAGGACGACATACAGAAGGTGGTCGTCACCGCGCAATCGCGGTCGCAATCGGCGCAGGAGGTGCCGATCTCGATGGAGGTCGTAACGGCCAAGGACATCCGTAACCTCGGCGCGAAGAACCTCGGCGATTTGAACGGCTATCTTCCCGGCCTGGAGGTGGAAGCGACCCAGCCCACGCAGCCGATCTTCGGCATACGCGGCGTGCAGGCGGGCGACTTCGGCATCGGCACCGACATGCCGGTCGGGATCTATGTGGACGGGGTCTATACCGGCAAGACCGGCGGCGCGCTGATGAACTTCATCGATATCCAGCGCGTGGAAGTGCTCAAGGGGCCGCAAGGGACGCTGTTTGGCCGTAACAGCGCCGCCGGCGCGATCTCCGTCGTCACCAACGAGCCGGATCAGACGTTCGACATGAACGGCCACCTGAAAATCGGCGAATACGGCCGCGTCAATGCGGATGCGATGGTGAACTTGCCGCTGGCGGACAACACGGCGGCGCGCCTGGTCTTCGTCCGCGCCGAAAGCGACGGGTGGGTGCGCAACGCCACCACCGGCGAGCGTACCGCCGGCGACAAGTCCTGGGCCGCGCGGCTCTCGCTCAAGCACAAGACGGGCGATGCGACATTGAACCTGACCGTGGAACACGAGCAGCTGCGCCAGAAAGGCTGGCCGGCTTTCGGCGTGGTCAAGGACCCGGCGCTGCCGTTCGCCGGCTTCACGGGCGCCTACGACGCCGCCTATGTGGCCAACTTCGTCGATCCGCGCAAGGGGCCGCTGGAGAACGACACCGGCGGCAGCGAGCGCCGCACCTTCGATGGCGCCAGCCTGCGCGCCGAACTGCCGCTGAACGGCCTCACGCTACGCTCGATCACCGCCTACCGCACCTTCTCCACCTACAACCTGACCGACAACGACGGCACCGCGCGCAGCGATTTCTCCCTGGCGAACACGGATCAAAAGAAGGCCTACAACTGGCAGCAGGAATTCAAGCTGTCCGGTAAGACCGAGCACCTGGACTGGATCGCCGGCGCCAGCTTCTACGACAACCGCGAGCGGCAATCCTCGACCGCCCTGCTCAATACAGCGACCCTGGACAACGTCAGCCTGCTCGGTGGCGGCAACGCCGACCTGGCAAACCTGTTCGGCGCGCTGGGACAGGCCGGCATTCCCGGGGTCGACGCGTCGTCGAATTTTCCGTGGGGCGAAACCACCCACAACTACCTCAGGACGCGCGCCTTCTCGGTCTACCAGGACGTGATCTGGCACGCCACGCCGTCCACCAACCTGACCCTGGGCCTGCGCTGGAGCCGCGACCGCAAGAACATGGAGTGGCACGTGCCGGGGCGCGAGTCGGCAGCGCTGGACGCCCTGCTCAACACCTACGGTCCCCTGGCGGGGCTGAACGCCTCCGCGCTGCCGTCGAACCAGATCTTCTATGCGGCCGGACAGCTGGCGGCGACGCCGGTCCATTCGACCAAAAGCTGGACCGACTGGAGCCCGCGCCTGGTGCTGGATCATAAATTGACGCCGGACCTGTTGCTGTTCGCATCCCTGTCCAAAGGCTACCAGGCCGGCGGTTTCAATGTCTTTACGCCGCCGAATGCGGCGTCGGCCAACGCCAAAGAGCGCGACCCGAGCTACGATCCCGAGAAAATGACCAATCTGGAACTGGGCTTCAAGCTGTATGCCCCCTCGATCAAGGCCACGCTCAACGGCTCCGTGTTCGCCTACCGCTTCAAGAACCTGCAGGACATCAAACTAGGCGGCACCGGCCCCATACCGACCTACAATGTGGTCAACAGCGACCAGCAGGCCAAGGGACTCGATCTCGATGGCCGCATACGGGTATCGCCGAACCTGACGCTGTTCGCGGGACTGGAGCTGATCGACCAGACCTATAAGCGTTACCGCACCGCCGACGACAGCGGCGCGGTGCTGGACCTGTCGGGCCAAACGGTCGGCACGCCCACCTTCAACGGCATGGGCGGCGTCAACGCCAGCTGGGAGGCGCTGGGTGGCCGGATCAGCACCACCCTGCAGGGCACCTATCAGAGCAAGGCGCGCTGCAACGACGACACGCGCGCGCTGCAATGCCTGAACGCGCCGGCCTTCCGCACCGGCGAGGCGCGCGGCAAGGCCGACTTCCGCCTCGGCTGGGACAACGCCAACGGCAAATTCGGCATCGCCCTGCTGGTGAATAACCTGTTCGACAAACAGTATGTGCACACGCTCGACGGCCAAACCAAGCCATTCGGCCTGCCGTATGCCATCGTCACGCCGCCGCGCACCGTCTCGCTGGAGTTAAGGCTCAGCCTGTAGGCCTTCAGATGGCGCTGCCCTTGACCCGCACGAAGGGGCCGATGCAGCGCTCCATGCTGCGCTCCACGCACATCAGGAACATGTCGCCGCCGGGATGGAACAGCAGGTAGTTGGTGACCGAACGCCCCGGCTTGGTGATCTGGCCGGCGCAATCGGGCTTGCCGTTATCCTTGACGAGGGTGTCGACCGACTTGTAGAAGCCCTGCTTGTCCGGCTGGTCGGCGATGACAAAGGTGGACTCGGCCACCTCCTCGTGGCTGAACACCAGCGTGCTGCCGTCGGCCCGCACGCGGTAGGTCTCGCTGCATGCGCCGTCGGGCAGCGTGATTTTCCAGAGGCCGATGTACGGATGATCGCCCCGCAACGGCGCGGCGCTTGCCGTCATCGGCGCGCCGGCTAGCGCCACCGTGCCAGTGAACGCGGCCATCGCGGCCATCCTGAAAAGAGATCCCCTCGTCATCGCATCCCCCGCGCCGGTTTATTTGCCATTTAGTCTATTAAAGCATAAACGGCCCGGCGATCTTCTGGCGCGCCGCTGAAAGCTCGTTTCCCCGCGTATATAATTATCGAATTGATACGCAACCGTGGGGAACGAATGCTATCGCATGTCTACGTCGGCACCAACGATTTTGAAGCGGCGTTCGGATTTTACGGCGCGGTGATGGAGACGCTTGACACGCGCCTGCGCTTCAGCGATCCGGCCAAGCCGTGGGCGGCGTGGATGCCGGCCGAAGGTGGAAGGCCTCTGTTCATCATCGGCAAACCGTACGACGGCCAGACGGCGGGGTGCGGCAACGGCCAGATGATCGCCCTGATGGCGCCATCGCGCGAGGCGGTCGACCGCGCATACACTGCCGCATTGACGCATGGGGGCCGGTGCGAAGGGCCTCCGGGACTGCGTCCGCAGTACCACGACAACTACTATGGCGCCTACTTCCGCGACCCGGAGGGGAATAAACTGGGCGTCGTGTGCCACGACGCCGTGGGTCTTTAATACAAAATACTCAGGCCAAAGCCTCCTTGGCCGCTTCCTCGGGCGTCAGGCCGTCATAGAACTGGTCGGTGAACCATTCGACCTGCTCTTCGATGTGATCCTGCGCCTGTTCCACTGTCGCGCCACCTTTGACAAGGAAACCCTCAACCTCGATACACCAGTTGATCAACTCCAGGGTTTCCGGATCCAGCTCTTCCTTTTTCTTTGCCATGATTTACCTCTACATCGGGTGGGTACGAGCCTCCAGTGTAACAGGCGCCAAGCTTACTTCTCGGGGTACAGCACCACCTGGACGTAATTATTCATGTCGAAGTAGCGCTTGGCCGCCTCCTTCAGATCCGACGGCTTGAGCGCCTGCACGCGCTCCTCGTACTTGAGGATGTCCTCGGGATTGCTGTTGTTGAAAAAGGCATTTTGCAGGGACGCCATCCAGTAGCCGTTCTCGCGCATGCCCTTTTGATACCCTTTGAGCCAGGCGGATTTGACCTTGTTCAGGTCCGCCTCGTCGGCGCCGTCCTGCTTGATTTTCTCGATCTCGGCAAAGGTCGCGGCGATCACCTTGTCGACGTTCTCCGGCGCGCAAGGCAGGTTGGCGCTGATCGAATAGTTCCCGTACGGGAGGCGGTTCAGCGAGCCGTGCATGCCGCCGCTGTAGATGACGCCCATCTTCTCGCGAAGCACCTCGATCAGTTTGATGTTGAGCACCTCGATCAGCGCCTGCATGCGCATGCGCTCCTCGCGCGAGTATTTGGCCTCCCCCGTAAACGACAGCGAAATGGTGCTCTTCGGATCGGCGCCTGCGCGCACCTCTTTCTTGACCACGCCGCGCACCGGACGCACACCTTCATCCTTGAAGGCCACCGGGATCTCGCCGGTCGGCAGGCTGGCCAGGTAGGTCGCGACCAGCGGCTTGATTTTCTCCACATCGAAGCTGCCGACAATGAAGAAGGTGAAATCGCGCGCGCTGGACAGACGGCTCTTGTAGATCTCCATCACGCGATCGAGCGACAGCTGGTCGAAATCGGCCGGCTTGGCCGCGCGCAGCACGCGCGGACTGTTGTTGTAGATGGTCGCGGTGATCGTATCGTAGAACACCGACTCCGGCCGCGCCATATTGTTCTGCGCCAGTTCGCGCTGGCGGTCCACATAGGCGCTGTAGATGGCGGCATCCTTGCGCGGCTGCGTCATCTGCAGATAGGCCAGCTGCAGCATCGATTCGATATCGTCGCTGCCGGAACCGCCGGACACCGACTCGTTGAGCGAACTGACGCTGGCCTGGGAACTGACGCTTTTCCCGGCCAGGACCTTTACCACGTCGTTCGGCGTGTAATTCAATATGCCCATCTGGCCGACGATGCTGCTCGCGTAGTGGGCCGCGAAGACATCCTTGTCGTCGAACAGCGACCAGCCGCCGTAGCGCAGGCCCGCCATCATCACCTGGTCGTTATTGAAGTCGGTGGGCTTGAGCACCACCTTGACGCCATTGCTCAACACCAGCTCCGTGGTGCCGATCTTCTCATTGAAGGTCTGCTTGACGATGGTGCCCGGCTTCGGCAGGACCGGCATCAGCTGGTTCGAGTAGACCTTCTCCTCCTGCGCCTTGACGCTGATTTTTTCGGCTGCGTTGGCGATCGCCACCAGGTCGGCCGCCTTCGGTGTCGCCACGCCGGGCTTGTCGACGCCCGTGTAGATCACCAGTTTGCTCTGGTTGTCCGGGATCGCCACCTTGACGGCCGCATTCACCTCCGACAGCGAGATCTCCGGAATCAGCTCGCGCGCATAGCGGTATTCGGCGGCGATGCCCGGGATGGTTTCGTCTTCGAGGAAATGGCGGATATATTCGGCCGCGTAGCCGGACGAATCGGATTTGTCACGCTCGTTGTACAGATTCTCGTAGGTGCGCAGGATGCCTTTCTTGGCCCGTTCCACTTCGGAGGCGGTAAAGCCGTACTGGCGGGCGCGCTCGTCCTCTTCCACCAACGCGTTGATGGCGGGCGTCACGCCGCCCTTGCCCAGCACCGCGCCGGCGCCGAATGAACGGTAGCCGCGCACGATCTTGTTCATGCCGCTGCCGCCTTGCAGGAACGGCGGATTGGCCTGCTGCGTCAACTCGTACATGCGCTGACTGAGGATAAAGCTGTACAGGTTCTCGATCAGCTTCTGGCGATAGTCGGCCAGCGTCACCCCGGCCGGCCAGGGCTGGATCGGATAGCGGATATAGACGGAGTTATTGCTGACTTCCTTGTCGGTGAAGACGATGCCTTCCGACTCCTGGCGCTCGGGGATCCTGGCATATTCGCGCGGACGCGGATTCGCCGGATTCTTCAATTTGCCGAAATGCTGTTCGATCAGCTTCTGCGCCGCTTCCGGCTCGATATCGCCGACCACCACCACCGCCATCAGGTCCGGACGATACCAGTCGCGGTAGAAGCGCTTGATGGCGTCGTACTTGAAGCTCTTGATAATGTCTTCCTTACCGATCGGCATGCGCTGCGCATAGCGCGAGCCATTCAGCACCTTCGGCAGCACCACCTTGTTCATGCGGTCGTCCACGCCCTTGCCCATGCGGAGCTCTTCAAGCACGATGCCCCGTTCGCTGTCGATGTCGGCGTTGTTGAAGGACAGGCCGTGCGCCCAATCCTCCAGCACCTGGAAGCCCTGCTCGACGGTCTCCTTTTTATCGGTCGGTATCGGCAGGATGTAGACGGTTTCGTCGAAGCTGGTATACGCGTTCAAATCGGCGCCGAACTTGACCCCGATCGACTGCAGATACGATACCAGCTCGTTGCGCTTGAAATTGCTGGAGCCGTTGAAGGCCATGTGCTCGGTGAAGTGGGCCAGGCCTTGCTGGTCGTCGTCCTCCAGGATCGAACCGGCTTTGACGACCAGCCGCAGTTCCAGCTTCTTCTCGGGTCGCGCGTTCTTCTGCACATAATATGTCAGGCCGTTTGCCAGCTTGCCAACCTTGACCTGGGGTCCGATCGGCAGCACGTCGCTTAGTTTGAGCGGGGGCTCCTTGCCCTGCCCCCTACTTGTCCCTGGCCTTGCGCCAGGAAGGAAAACGACAACAACAACGCCCCGGACAGCACCTGCAATTTAATCAATTTCATTCGGCAGACAGTCTAAATAATCGGAAAAAGCCACCTTACACTGAAAATCTTAAT
The DNA here is from genome assembly GCF_979254035.1 of Duganella sp. AC237. Taxonomy (NCBI): domain Bacteria; kingdom Pseudomonadati; phylum Pseudomonadota; class Betaproteobacteria; order Burkholderiales; family Oxalobacteraceae; genus Duganella; species Duganella sp. AC237. The sequence goes on from NZ_CEEDEW010000003.1 coordinate 4,781,581, forward strand.
TTGGGCTAAAATCCTCGTTCGCCTGCCGGCCGGCAGGCGATAACTTACGTCTTCGGGGCGGGGTGCGATTCCCCACCGGCGGTAAGGCCAGCGATGGCCAAGCCCGCGAGCGCCTTTCCGGCCGATTGGAAAGGGTCAGCAGATCTGGTGCGACTCCAGGGCCGACGGTATAGTCCGGATGAAAGAAGATGTGCGGTGACGCGGCCTGCCGCCCGAGCGATCGGTGCGGCGGGCCGCGCGTATTCGCTTGCCCTGTTGCGTTTTTCGCTATTGCGAGGAGCGTTCCACCATGTTTGACCAAGTATGCGCAGTATCCCCCTACTCCCTTGTTTCGGATGATCTGGAAGGCCGCATCGCCGCCGCTCTGGAGGCCATGCGCGCCGGCGTGCCGGTGATCCTGCTTGACGATTTCGACCGCGAGAATGAGGCCGACCTGATCGTCGCCGCCGAAAAAATCACCGTGCAATCGATGGCGTTGATGATCCGTGAATGCAGCGGCATCGTCTGTCTGTGCCTGAGCGCCGACAAGGTGCGCGCGCTGGAGCTGCCGCCGATGGCCGCCGACAACGGTAGCCGTTACGGCACGCCGTTCACGGTATCGATCGAAGCGCGCGAAGGCGTCACCACCGGTGTCTCCGCGTCCGACCGCGTGACGACGATCCGCACCGCCATCGCCGCCGATGCGCGGCCGGGGGATCTGGTGCATCCCGGGCACGTGTTCCCGTTGCGGGCAACGCCGGGCGGCGTGCTGGCGCGCAAAGGCCATACCGAGGGCTCGGTGGACCTGGCCACGATGGCCGGCCTGCAGCCGGCGGCGGTGCTGTGCGAGTTGATGAACCCGGACGGCACGATGATGCGCGGCGCCGAGATCGAACGCTTCGCCGAGCTGCATGCGATGCCGATCCTGACGATCGCCGAGATGATCGAGTGGCGCAAGAATCGTAACGTCTGATCCACAACGGCAGATGATATACGACGGAGACACGTAGGGCGGATTAGGCGGAACGCCGTAATCCGCCATTTTATGAGCCGCCGACGGCACATGCATGGCGGATTACGCTTCGCTAATCCGCCCTACGTGTCTCCACGAGAAATCATCGGCTTCACATAAAAATACACCAGGGTCAGGGCGACCGCGTAGGCCGCCGACACCAGCCCGAACGCCGCCGGCAAACGCCACGCCCAATCCCCCGTCACGTGCAACACGGTTCCCATCATCGCCACGCCGACCAGCGCGCCGATCTGGCGATTGGCGTTCAACGCGGCGGCGGCGCTGTTGGCATGCGCCTTGCCCGCCACCAGCATCACCGTCGCCGTCATCCCCGGAATCGCGATCCCGATGGCGACGTTCATCACGATAGTCCCCAGCACCAGCAACCAATAAGGCGTCTGCGGCGACAGCCCGGCCAGCATCGCCAGCGCCGCCCCCAACCCCACCAGCAGCCCATATAACATCGGCGGCCGCGTACCCACCCGCGACACAATCGCACCCGATGTCAAATTTCCGATGGCGAAAGCCCCCATCATCGGTATCAGCTTCAATCCAGTGTCCAGCGCATCGGCCCCGCCCTGCTGGATATATAGACTAAGCAAAAACAACTGCCCAAACACCGCAAGGTTGATCAGGAACCCGACCCCATTGGCCGCCGCAAAAGCCGGCGTATCGAACAAGGCGCGCGGCAGCAGCGGATGCGCGCCGGTGCGCTCGCGCACCACCAGCAGCGTCCCGCACACCACAGCGGCGACAACCGCCGCCAGCACCGCCACCGACATCCAGCCCAGCACCGGCCCCTCGATCAGCACAAAACTCAACGCAGCCAGCGCCGCCACACCGAGCGCATGGCTCAACATCGACAACGCGCGCCGATGCGGCGGCGTGGCCGGCGCCAGCATCTGCGTCAGCACGATGCCGGCCAGGCCGATCGGCACATTCACCCAAAAAACGCTGCGCCAGCCGAATGCATGGACCAGCAAACCGCCAACGAGAGGACCGGCGGTCGCCGAGCACCCGACGATCGCGGACCAGGTGCCCAGCATCCGCGCCCGCGTGCCCTGATCCTCGTAGGCGTGCGTCAGCAGGCTGAGAGAACTAGGCATGAACAGCGCATTGCCACTCGGCGCCAGCGCGCACGCCACCGAACCGAGTATGAAAACACTCAGGCCGCCCTGATAGACGTTCTTCGGGCCAAAGCGGTCCGCCAGCGCGCCGCCGGCCAGCAGCAGCGCGGCGAAGGTCAGCGTGTAGCCGTCCACTACCCAAACCAGTCCGGTAAGTGGCACCGACAAACTGACCGAGATATCGGACAAGGCGGTGTTGACCGCAGTGACATCGATCATCGCCATCACAAAGCCGATGGCCAGCGTCATCAGCATCAGCAGCGGGGGGACCTGGCGGGTGGGCGCGGTGACAACCGGGCCGGTGGTGCATTGAGTAGTCATGGAGCGTCCTTCAACGAGATCCGATCCATCTTAGGCCGCTTGCCTGATGCAGTAAATACGCATAATATCGGCGCTCCGATGCAAAAATGCATTCCAATCGACGGGCCGACCGACCATGGACTGGGACAACGCCAGGATTTTCCTCGCCATCTACCGCAAAGGTACGCTGCGCGCGGCCGCCGGCGAACTCAATATCGACCAGGCCACTGTCGGCCGGCGTCTCAACGCGCTGGAGGATTCGCTGGGCGCGCGCCTGTTCCTGCGCACGCCCTCCGGCTACATGGCCACGCCGGCCGGCGAACTGGCCGTCACCGCAGCCGAATCGATGGAGCAGGCGGCGCTGCGGTTTCAGCGCGAAATGCAGGGCATCGACAACCGTCTCTCCGGCGTGGTCCGCGTGACCACGTCGGACACGATGGCGAGCCATTTCGTCATCGACGCCATGCGCCGCCTGCACGAGACGCATCCGGAAATCCGCATCGTCCTCAGCACCGGCACCGAAATCACCAGCCTGACGCGCCGCGAGGCCGACCTGGCCGTGCGCACGCTCAAACCGACCAGCCCTGACCTGATTTCGCGCCATCTCACCAAACGCAGTATGGGTTTGTACGCCACCCAAGGATATCTTAAGCAGCGCGGCATGCCGATACCGGGCAACGGCCTGGCGGGCCATGACATTGTGATCTACCAAAACGCGGTGGCGCCGCGCCACCGGGAGAAAATCTGCCTGGAGCCGATCACCAATGCCCGCGTCGCGATCGAGGTCAATAGCGGCTTGATGCTGCTGGAGGCGGCGCGCAAGGGCATGGGCGTGACCGAACTGCCCTGCCACATGGCCGACGGCGATCCACAGCTCACGCGCATCTGGCCGGACCGGGTCGACCATTACGACGTCTGGCTGGTGATGCACAGGGATTTGAGTCGCAGCGCGCGCGTGCGCGCCGCCGCCGACGCCATCATCGACAGCTTCCCGCCGGCGTAAGGAAGACCATGACGAACACCTGCGCACGCCGTCCCGGTGCTAAGATGCCAACATGAACGCACAAGCATCGACTCCATCCATCTTGCAACGGCTCCACCATGGCGCGGTGGACTGGCTGCAGACGTGGTGGCGGCTGGCGCAGTTCGCGGTGCTGATGCTCTCCGTGGCACTCACGCCGGCCACCTACGGCCGCGCCAACCGCCCCGTGCTGGCGCGCCATCTGGTGGCCGACACGGTGCCCAACCTGGCGTGGTTCGGCGTGTTGTCCGCGTTGGTCAGCCTGGTGCTGATCCGGATCGTGGTGGTCACCTCGCTCAGCTACGGTCTGTCGCGCTTCGCGCTGGAGATGGTGGTCCGGGTGCTGGTGCTGGAGCTGATTCCATTGACCGCCGCCGCCTTCGTCGCCTTGCGTACCACTTTACCGGCCGGCCTGGAGTTCTCGCAAGGGCGCGGCGCCGGTACCGTCGCCACGGTACAGGAACTGAGTGGCGAATTTTTCCCGCGCGTGGCCGCCGGCGTCTTCGCCGTCTGGATGCTGGCCGCCGTCAGCTGCGTGCTGACCCTGATCCTGGCCTATCTGACGTTGTACGGTTTCACGCCTTGGGCGCTGACCGGCTACACGCGCGTGGTCGGCCAGGTGTTCAACCCCGCCGTCACGCTGATATTGGTGCTGAAGGTGGTGTTCTTCAGCTTTGCCGTCGGCTTGATCCCGATGGCGTCCTCGTTCTACTTCGGCGGCAATTACCGCGTCAAGGTCACGCACGGCCTGTCGGACATGGTGCGGCTGTTCGCCATGATCCTCCTCATCGAAGTCGCCTCACTGATGGGCAACTACTACTAAGCGGCGATAGCCCGAAAAACCATGACTGAACAACCAACCCAAACAACCCACACCGCGCCGCCAGTGCGCAACGCCGAACTCAAAGCCGCCGTGCTATTGGTGATCATGGTGCTGCTGGTCGCCGGCGCGGGGGTCTATCTGCTGTACGCGCGCGGCGCCTTCGAATCGACGCAAACGCTGTTCCTGGAGGCGGATGACTCCGAAGGTGTTGTCGTCGGCATGGATGTCACCTTCGCCGGCTTCCCGATCGGGCGCGTGCGCCGCATCGAATTGAGCAAGGAAGGCAAGGCCCGCATCGTCGTCGACGTGCCGCGCGACGACGCGCACTGGCTGCGCAAGTCCAGCATCTTTACCTTGGAGCGCGGGCTGGTGGGCGGCGCCAAGCTGCGCGCGTTCACCGGCATTCCGGCCGACCCGCCGCTTGAGGAAGGGGCAGCGCGCGCGCTGCTGGTGGGCGACCCGGGGGCCGAAATTCCGCGCCTGCTGGCCACGGCGCGCGACCTGCTGGAAAACCTCAACACGCTGACGGCGGAAAATTCCGCGCTCGCTGCCAGCCTGGCCAACATCCAGGGCGTGACCGGAAAACTCAATGGACCGTCCGGCGCCATGGGACTGATCGCAGGCGACGACAAAAATGCGCAGCAGTTGACCGAGCGCGCCAACAAGCTGCTGGTCACGGTCAACGCTTTGGCCACCAAGGCCGATAGCCTGATCGGCCACGCGGACACCCAGGTCTTCGGGCCGCAAGGCGTGGTGACCGATGCGCAGGCCACCATCGTCCAGCTGAACGGATTGCTGGCCGACGCCCGCAACAGCCTGAAAAAGATGGACGCGGTGCTGGTGGAGGCGCAAGCCGTCGGCGCCAACGCCAAGGAAGCCACCGCCGATCTGGGTACGCTGCGCGCGGAGGTGGAAAGCAGCCTGCGGCGGGTCGAACAACTGGTCAACGAAATCAATAAGAAGTGGCCGTTCAAACGCGATACGGAGATCAAACTGCCATGAAAAGTACCGCTCCGCTGATCGCCGCCGCCATGTCCGTGGCCGCCCTGCTGGCCGCCTGCGGCAACAACCCGCCGGTGCCGGACTGGCAGATGAACGCCCAAAGCTCGATAGAGCGCTCCACCGCCGCCTACATGACCGGCAACGCCCGCGTCGAGGAAGCCGAATACAAACGCGCCCGCGACGCGCTGGGCAGCACCGGCAAGGTCGACCTGATCATCCGTGCCGAATTGATACGCTGCGCCGCCCGCGTGGCGTCGCTCGTTTTCGAGGACTGCGCCGGTTTCGACAAGCTGGCGGCGGACGCCAGTCCAGCAGACCGCGCCTACGACGCCTATCTGTCCGGCCGCGCCACCGCGGCAGATGCCGCGCTCTTGCCGGCGCAGCACCAACCGGTAGCATCGGCGTCCACCGACACGGCCGCCGCCGGCGCCGCGCAGGCGATCGCGGACCCGCTATCTAAACTGGTCGCGTCCGGCGTGCTGCTGCGCGCGAACAAGGCCACGCCGGCGGTGCTGGCCGACGCCGTGGAAACCGCATCGGCGCAAGGCTGGCGCCGTCCGCTGCTGGCGTGGCTGGGCGTGCAGGCCATGCGCGCCGAGCAAGCCGGAGACGCCGCCGAAGCCCAGCGCATCAAACGCCGCATCGACCTGATCGCCAATAAAACCTGATTACGAATGACTTATTCCCTATCCCGACCGCTGCGCGGCCTGCTATCCATAGTCGCGCTGTCGTGCGCCATGCTGGCGCCGCCGGCCCATTCCGCCGACAAGATCAAGGTCATCGTCGACATGGATATCGGCGACGACATCGACGATTCCTTCGCACTCGCGCTGCTGCTGCAAAGCCCGGAGATCGAGATCGTCGGCATCACCACCGCGTGGGGCGACACCGCGCTGCGCGCGCAGCTGCTGGAGCGCATGCTGCGCGAAACGGGCCACTCCGGCATCCCGGTCGCACAGGGCATCGCCAGCACCGGCAATCCACAGCCGTTCACGCAGGCGCGCTACGCCCGGCGCGGCACGCTGACGGCCAAGGTGGCGGCGGTGGACTTCCTGCTGGATCAGATCAAACGACAGCCCGGCCAGATCACGCTGCTGGCGCTTGGTCCGCTGACCAACGTTGGCGCCGCCATCGAGCGCGACCCCGCCACTTTCGGTAAGCTGAAACAGGTGGCGATGATGGGCGGCTCGGTGCGCGCCGGCTACCGCAAATCGCAGTACGTGCCGGCGCGGCCCGCGGACAAGGAATACAACATCGCTTCCGATATCGGCGGCGCGCAAAAGCTGTTCACATCCGGCGTGCCGATCGTGATGATGCCGCTCGACTCGACGCAGATACGCCTCGATGAAGTCGAGCGCAACGCGCTGCTCGGCCACGGCTCGCCCGTCACGGACGCGCTGGCGCTGATGTACCACCAGTGGATCGACGCCTACCAGCCCTGGTCGAGCAATATGCCGTCGCTGTTCGACGTGGTGCCGGTGACGTGGCTGATCGATCCCGCAACGTGCCCCACCACGCCGCTGCGCATCGTCGTCAGCGACGACGGCTACACCCGCGAGGAAGCCGGCAAGCCGAATGCGGCGGTCTGCCTGGCGTCCGATCAAAAACGCTTCTTCAGCATCCTGATGCCGCGACTGCTGGAGGACAAGCCATGAGCACCCGCCTCGTTTATTCGAGCGAGACGGGCCGCATCTGCCCCGATTGCGGCAAGCCGCTGGCCGATTGCGTCTGCAAGACGGCCGCCAAAGCCAAGCCAGCGGGCGACGGCAACGTCAAGGTGTCGCGTGAGTCCAAGGGACGTGGCGGCAAAACCGTCACCTTGGTCAAGGGGCTGGCGCTCGACGCCATCGCCCTGGCCCTGCTGGGCAAGCAGCTGCGCGGCGCTTGCGGCTCCGGTGGCACCGTCAAGGATGGCGTGATCGAGATCCAGGGCGATCACTGCGACCTGGTGATGGAAACGCTGAAAAAACAGGGCCACAAACCCAAACGCACCGGCGGCTAGGGCTGAATTGCGGACGTTTTACTCGCCGGAAGTCTCGCCACCCTCACGGGCAGCCGCTTCGCGCAGCTTGTCCTTCTTGCTCTTGCGCTTGCCCTTGATGCCGCCGTTGACCGTATCGGTGACCGAACCGGCCGCCGGCGGGGGCAGCGTCTCCACCGGTTCGAAGCCGGCGATCCGCTCGCGCGGCAGCAGAATATCCTGGCGCTTCTCGATCAACCGGAAATGCTGCTCGGTCTCGGCGCTGACGAAGCTGATCGCCACACCGCTCTCGCCGGCGCGGCCGGTGCGGCCGATGCGGTGGGTGTAGTCGACGGCGGAACGCGGCAAGTCGTAGTTGACCACCGCCGGCAGGCGCGCGATGTCGATGCCGCGCGCGGCGACGTCGGTCGCCACCAGCACCTGCAAGCGGCTGGCCTTGAAATCGCCCAGCACCTCGGTGCGCGCACCCTGGCTGAATTCCCCATGGAAGGCGCCGGCGCGGATGCCGTTGCGATTCAATTTGTCGGCCACGTGTTCCGCCGCGTACTTGGTGGCGACGAACACCAGCACCCTGCTCCACTTTTGCTCCTGGATCAGATGCTTGAGCAGCATGGTACGGCGCGACACGTCGACCATGATCGCGCGCTGGGCGATATCCGGCTTGCTCAACGGCTCGGACAGCACTTCGATACGGGTCGGTTGATTCAGCATGCTGTCGGCCAGCGCCTGCACCGCCGGCGGGAACGTCGCCGAGAAAAACAGGTTCTGGCGCTGCTTCGGCAGCAGTTCCAGTATCCGGTTCAACTCCTCGCTGAAGCCCAGGTCCAGCAGGCGGTCCGCCTCGTCCAGCACCAGCATCGCCGTGCGCGATATCTTCAACGCATTATGGTCGATCAGATCCAGCAGGCGGCCAGGCGTGGCGATGACGATGTCGGCGCCGCCGCGCAGCGCCATCATCTGCGGATTGATCGACACCCCGCCGAACACGATCGACACCTTGACCTGCATCGACAGGTGCGACGCCAGCTTGCGCACCGATTCGCCCACCTGCGCCGCCAGCTCGCGGGTCGGCACCAGGATCAGGCCATGCAGCTGGCGCGGACCGCTGCGGTTGTCCAGCAACGCCTGCAACAGCGGCAGCGCGAAGGCTGCGGTTTTGCCGGAACCCGTCTGCGCCGCGCCCAGCACGTCTTCGCCACGCAAAATGGCGGGAATGGCGGCGCTCTGGATCGCCGTCGGCTCCAGATAGCCGATTTCGGTGACCGCGTTGATCAGGGAGGGAGCAAGGCCCAGCGAAGCAAATGACATGTTGGCCTATGAAGTAAGCGTGTGAATTGGCCGACAGTATAAAGCATGCGCGGGCGCCAGCCCTTGGCAGGCGGCGCCGTTCTCGGGTAGAGTGAGCTTTTCGACAAAGAAAACCATATGATCAATTGGGATGCCCACGTTTGCCTGCCGCAGCACCCGCACGCCGACTTCACGCCCGTGCGCCAGCTGCACGCGGCCGGCGTGAACTATGTGTCGCTGAACGTGGGGGCCGATATGAATCCGGTGTCGCAGGTCATGTCCGTGATCGCCGGCTACCGCGCCACCATCGCCGCCGAACCGGAACGCTATACGCTGGTCTCCAGCGTGGACGACATCATCAAGGCGGCCGCCGACGGCCGCATGGCCATCACCTTCGACCTGGAAGGCGCCATGCCGCTGCTGGACCAGCCGGAAATGGTGGCGCTGTATGCGCAACTGGGCGTGCGCCAGATCCACCTCGCCTACAACCGCAACAACACTGTGGCCGACGGCTGCCACGACCTGCCGCGCGGCCTGACTCCCCTCGGGCATAGCATGGTGGCTGCGATCAACGATGCGGGCATACTGATGGACTGTTCGCACACGGGCCGCATGTGCAGCCTCGATATCATGGCCGCGTCGTCCAAGCCGGTGATTTTCAGCCATACCAACGCCTACACACTGGTTCCGCATGGGCGCAACGTCACCGACGAGCAAATCCGCGCCTGCGCCGAAACCGGCGGTGTGGTGTGCGTGTCGGGCCTGTCGTGGTTTGTCGGCGCCGACAACCCTGGAGCGGACGACGTCGCACGCCACGTCGCCTATATCGCCGATCTGGTAGGGGTGGCGCACGCCGGCATCGGCCTCGATCTGTGCTTCCAGCAGGCGGGCCTGGACGATACGCCGCCGGGCGAATTCGATCCGGCCCACTGGTGGCCGGCATCGGCCGGGTACCGCGCCGACAAACCGCCAACGTTCACGCCGCCGGAAGTCTGGCGCGAACTGGCCGCCGCCCTGCGCAAGGTCGGCATGAGCGACGCGGACACCGCCCTGGTCATGGGCCGCAACATGATGCGCGTGGCCCAGCAGGTATGGCGCCAGGCGCAACGCTGACTTAGCACTGCGGCTGACTCGTTACGCGGCTGCGCTACTTGATCGCCTTACAGCCGGCTTCGGGCGACACGGGGAGCATGGTCAGCCCTATTCGCTGACCGGCGACCTCCAGTTCCCGAACCTTGGGCTCAACCACGCTAAAGGTGCCGGCTTTGAGTTTTTCAAGCAGAGGTTTGCAGCGCGAATATTGATAGTTGATGGTGCCGATCAAAGCCCAACTGCCATCGGGGCGCTGGGCCATCAGCGCGTTGTCGCCGCTAGCGACGTCGATTAGAAGCACTTCGTCGATGCCATCGCCGGTCATATCGATCATGAAGCCGTCGCAGCGGCCCTTTTTACTGTTCAGGCAATCTGGCTTGGCTTCGTCGACGACCGCCTCCCACTTCTGCGATACAAAACTGGCGGGCAGCTTGGCCCCCGCAGGCCACGCGGTGACATTTTCCTCGACCGAGATCGGCACCGCCGCGAGCTTGATGCCGGTCCAGCGCTGATTGTCGGCCAGCGCCAGCACCAGCGCGGCCTCCCGGCGTACCGATGCGGCGTCGGAGCCGGTGGACCACTGTTTCAGCCGCTCCAGGGCTTCTTTGCCGTAGCGCCCACCCTCGAAGCGCAGATAGCGGAAGTCGAACTTGCCGACCGCCGTTTTGCCGCTCTCGAGCCGCGCCATCTGGCTATTGACCGATATGCGCGCCGGATCGGCGATCGGCGAAAACAGCGCCAGCATCACCGCGATCGTCAAGAAGGCCGCCGCGACATTGACGGCCGCGAGGGGGCGCAGCCAGGTGTCGTATTGATACGCCGCCCACGCGTAGCCGATCGCGTAGCAGCTGGCCACCAGCAGGCAGGCCGCCGCGATGATGCGGTCGGTGGTCCAGCCGTACTGCGCCACCCGCAGCGCGAGCGCGTAGATGCCGATGACGGTCAGCGGGAAGATCAGGATGCAGGCTGCGCGTGTGCTCAGTCTCACGATCGTCTGGACGCCGGCCACCGCCTCCCCGTTCTGGAACGCGGCGTTGATCAACACCACCAGCACCACCACTGCCGACAACAGCACGGACGTGGCATGCCGCGTCTCCCACAACGCCTGCAGGCCGGTGAACGGCAGGCTGCATAGGAAGCCGGTGACGATGATCGCCGCCACCGGCAAGATCCACGACATCAGCACCAGCAGCAACGTGCGGATGCCGCGCACAATGGCCGGCCGCACGTCGGTGATGTGCATGGCGCACGAAAAGGCGGTGAAGACGACCGGCACATTGAACCAAGCCTCCCTGAGCAGCTCCTCCAGGAAGGTCAACTTGATCAACTTGAACAGCGCGCCACCCATGAACAGCACCATGAACAGCGCGCCGACGAAGAACATCGAAAACAACAGCTGCACGCCGAGCTTCCACGCGATTTCGAAATAGGTACCGTAACCGGCCACCCGGCGTCGATCATGGACGCCGGCTAGCACCAGCGACTGCGCAATGAAGAAAAACGGAACGCTGCACAACGCCAGTATCTGCGACGGCGAGTAGACGCGCCGCTCCGCCCAATTATCGAACATCGGGTAGCCATGGTGGCCGCGCCAGGCGTCGTGCAGCGCCATCGCCAGAATGACCAGCGACGCCGTCGCCAGCCAGGCCGCAGCCTTGCGCGCCGGCATATGGCCGATGCTGGACACCAGCAGTACCGGCAGGAACAGCGCCAGCATCATCAACGGCACCGCCAAATACGGGGCCGTGGCCGGCCACACGCCATCCTTGCCGGCGCGGTAAAGCCAATACAGCAGCACGCCCTGCAGCAGTCCCGTGATCAGCCTCGCGGCCATTACACGCCGGCTGACGCTTGTACCGAGCGCCATCTCGTCCCGCTCCACCGCCGAAAGCTCCATGATTCGTCCTCTTATTACTGTGTGTGCTGTCAATGCGACGAGTATCGCATGATTGGCAATCCCGCCATGTTAACTGTTTGGCACTGATGACAAAGCGGCCAGGCCGCGAATGACCCAAGCGCGCCATAGGCGCTATAATGCCTGGCCTACGCCGTTCCTATTTCAACGATCCGCACCCGGTCCGCCACGTGAATCCACATCTCGAAAAGCTGCAACCCTATCCGTTCGAAAAGCTGCGCCAGTTGTTTGCGCAGGTCAGCGCCAGCCCAAGCCACAAGGCGATCAGCCTTGGCATGGGCGAACCCAAACATCCGACGCCGGCTTTCATCCAGCAGGCGCTGATCGATAATATCGACGGCCTGGCCAACTACCCGACCACCATCGGCTCGGACGCGCTGCGTGGCGCCATCGCCGGCTGGCTGGAGCGCCGCTACGGCCTGCCGGCCCTGAATCCGGCCACCCAGGTGCTGCCGGTGAACGGCTCGCGCGAGGCGCTGTTCGCGCTGGCGCAGACGGTGATCGATCCGGCGGCGAAGTCGCTGGTGGTGTGTCCCAACCCGTTTTACCAGATCTACGAAGGCGCCGCCTACCTGGCCGGCGCCGAGCCGTACTTCGTCAACTCCGACCCGGCCCGCAATTTCGGCTGCGACTACGATAGCATCCCGGCCTCGGTCTGGGAACGCGTGTCGCTGCTGTTCCTGTGCTCCCCCGGCAATCCGACCGGCGCCGTGCTGACACTGACCGACTGGGAGAACCTGTTCGCCCTGTCCGAGCGCTATAACTTCATCATCGCCGCCGACGAGTGCTACTCGGAGATTTTCCACGGCGAGCAAGCGCCCCTGGGCGCGCTGGAAGCGGCCCACACCCTGGGCCTGTCGACCGTCGAGAAGCCTTACGCGCGCCTGGTGGTGTTCAGCAGCCTGTCGAAGCGCTCCAATGTGCCGGGCATGCGCTCGGGCTTTGTGGCCGGCGACGCCGACGTGCTGAAAAAATTCCTGTTGTACCGCACCTATCACGGCGGAGCCATGAGCCCTTCCGTGCAAGCTGCCTCGATCGCGGCCTGGAACGACGAAACCCACGTCGAACAGAACCGCGAAAAATACCGCGCGAAATTCAACGCCATCACGCCGCTGCTGCAAGAGGTGCTGACGGTGGAACTGCCGGACGCCGGCTTCTACCTGTGGGCGGACGTCAGCCGCACCGGCCTGTCGGACACCGAATTCGCGCAGCGCCTGTACGCCGAATATAATGTCACGGTACTGCCGGGCAGCTATCTGGCGCGCGACGCGCACGGCGCCAATCCGGGCCGCAACCGCATCCGCATGGCGCTCGTCGCCGAGACGGTAGAAGGCTTGGAAGCGGCCAAGCGCATCGTCCAATTCTGCAAGTCCATCAACAAATAATCACCACATAATTGAGCAAATCATGACCCAACAACTCCAGCAAATCATCGACCAGGCATGGGAAGACCGTGCCAACATCAACCCGGCCAACGGCGCCGCCGAACTGCGCGACGCCGTCTCGCACGTGATCGCGGGCCTGGACGCCGGCACCATCCGCGTGGCCGAAAAAACCAGCGGCGACTGGGTTGTCAACCAGTGGGTCAAGAAGGCCGTGCTGCTGTCCTTCCGCCTGGAGAACAACGTGGTCATGCCATCCGACGGCACCATGCAGTTCTACGACAAGGTACCGACCAAGTTCGCCAACTACACGCCTGAAGATTTCGCCAAGGGCGGCTTCCGCGTTGTGCCGCCGGCAGTTGCGCGCCGTGGCTCTTTCATCGCCAAGAACGTGGTGCTGATGCCTTCTTACGTGAACATCGGCGCCTACGTCGATGAAGGCGCGATGGTCGACACCTGGGCCACGGTCGGTTCGTGCGCGCAGATCGGCAAGAACGTCCACCTGTCCGGCGGCGTCGGCATCGGCGGCGTGCTGGAACCGATGCAAGCCAATCCGACCATCATCGAAGACAACTGCTTCATCGGCGCCCGTTCGGAAATCGTCGAAGGCGTGATCGTCGAAGAGAACTCGGTGATCTCGATGGGCGTGTACATCGGCCAATCGACCAAGATCTACGACCGCGCCACCGGCGAAGTGACTTACGGCCGCGTGCCTGCCGGTTCGGTGGTCGTCTCGGGCAACCTGCCATCGGAAGACGGCAAGTACTCGCTGTACTGCGCCGTCATCGTCAAACGCGTGGACGCCAAAACCCGCGCCAAGACCGGCATCAACGAACTGCTGCGCGGTATCTAAACGCGTCCCCGGCAGGTGCCGGCATGCCGGCACCTGCACGCCTGTGATTTTGAGGAGCGCATCATGGCCATGGACCGCCTGTTCCAGCTGATGAAGGAAAAAAACGCGTCGGACATGTTCTTCGCGGTGAATTCGCCGGTACACATCAAAATCAACGGCAACCTCATTCCCATCAACCAGCAGAAGCTCGAACCGGGCAACATCGAATCCATGCTGGCCGAAATCGCCTCTCCGGCGCAGATGGACGAACTGGCGGCCACCAATGAGCTCAATATGGGCGTATCGGTGGCAAACCTGGGCCGCTTCCGGCTGTCCGCCTTCAAGCAGCGCGGCTCCACCTCCGCCGTGATCCGCTTCGTCCCCGCCTCCATCCCCGTATTGGCCGATCTGGGACTGCCACCGGTGCTATCGGACCTGATCATGGAAAAGCGCGGCCTGCTGCTGCTGGTCGGCTCGACCGGCTCCGGCAAGTCGACCACCATCGCCTCGATGCTGGACTACCGCAACGAACTGCGCTCGGGCCACATCCTGACGCTCGAAGACCCGATCGAGTACCTGTTCAAGAATAAGAAGTCGATCGTCAACCAGCGCGAGATCGGCAGCGACGCCAAGGATTTCGCCACCGCGCTGCGCAATTCGATGCGCCAGGCGCCGGACTGCATCCTGATCGGCGAGATCCGCGACAAGGAGACCATGGCGGCGGCGCTGGCCTACGCGCAGTCGGGCCATCTGGTGCTGGCCACCCTGCACGCCAACAACAGCTATAACGCGCTAAACCGTATTATCAGTTTCTACCCGATCGAAAACCGCGCCGCGCTGCTGCAGGACCTGTCGTCGACGGTCAAGGCGATCGTCTCGCAGCGGCTGGTCCGTTCGATCAACGGCGGCGCCCGCACGGCGGCGGTGGAAGTGATGGTCAATACCCGCTACATCTCGGACTTGATCGAAAAAGGCGACATCGGCCAGATCAAGGAAGCGATGGAGAAAAGCCTGTCGCCCGGCTCGCAGTCGTTCGAGCTGGCCTTGCTCAAGCTGGTGCAAGATGGTTTGATCAGCCAGGAGGAGGCGCTGGCCAACGCCGATTCGGCCACCAACCTGCTGTGGCTACTGAATAATGGCCCCGACAGCAAAGCCGCCAAGGCCGAACCGGAGGCGAAGACGCCTCCGGACGAGGCGTCCTTCACCGAGTTCACGCTCAATACCTGACCCGGACACCCCGGGTCAGCGACGCGGCTGCGGGTCGGCCGGCGCAACGCAATCATCGGTGGACGGCACCAAACCCCAACCAAGCTGCCGGCGGATATCCCCGGTCGACGGCGGCGAGCACTGTTGCGTCAACCGCTCGCTCATATACTGACGGATCTGTTCTTTGGTCGGCTTGTTCGGCAATTCCATCCCACGGCTCCTGGTAGTTGTACGACAACCGATCCATATTAGGCAGCGTATCGGCCGACCACCAATGCCAATTCGATAAGTAGCAATATCAAATTGTTATACCAGCGTGGCATCCGCGCGGCGCCGCGCCGTATCCTCCACCTGCGGCCCATGGTATTCTGTCGGCCTTTCGCCCGACACCGCACGCACATGAAAACCACCCTTTACGGCATCCCCAACTGCGACACCGTCAAAAAAGCCCGCGTATGGCTGGCCGACCAGCAGCAGGAGTTTACCTTTCACGACTTCAAGAAGCAGGGACTGACCCGCGAAATCGTCGCCGGCTGGCTCAAACACCTGTCGCGCGATGTGCTGGTGAATAAAAAAGGCACGACCTGGCGCGCCCTGTCCGACGAGCGCAAGGCCTCAATCGTGGATGACGAATCGGCCATCGCGCTGATGCTGGAGAACCCTTCGGTGATCAAGCGCCCGGTGCTGGACAAGGACGGCACGTTCGCCGTCAGCTTCTCCGATGCCCAGTACAAGCAAATTTTCAATCTCTGATTTCCACTATTACCTCCATCATGACACCTTCCAAGACCCTGGCGCTGACCGAAAAACTGATCGCCCTCTCCTCTGTCACTCCGGACGACAAGGGCTGCCAGAAGCACCTGATCGATTTGCTGTCGCCGCTGGGCTTTGTCTGCGAGGTGATCGAATCGAACGGCGTAACCAATCTGTGGGCGCGCAAGGGCACGACCGCGCCGCTGCTGGTGTTCGCGGGCCACACCGACGTGGTGCCCACAGGCCCGGTCGAGCAATGGCGCTCGCAGCCCTTCACCCCGACCCACCGCGACGGCAAGCTGTATGGACGCGGCGCCGCCGACATGAAAACCTCGATCGCCGCCTTCGTCGTCGCCTGCGAGGAGTTCATCGCCGCCCACGCCGACCACAAAGGCTCGATCGCCTTCCTGATCACCAGCGACGAGGAAGGCCCGGCCACCGACGGCACGGTCATCGTCTGCAATATGCTCAAGGAACGCGGCGAGACGCTGGACTACTGCATCGTCGGCGAGCCGACCTCCAACGAAACGCTGGGCGACGTGATCAAAAACGGCCGCCGCGGCTCGCTGTCGGGTAAATTGACGGTCAAGGGCGTGCAAGGCCACATCGCCTACCCGCAGCTGGCCAAGAACCCGATCCACCTGGCCGCGCCGGCGCTGGCCGAACTGGTGGCCGAGGTTTGGGACTCGGGTAACGAGTACTATCTGCCGACGTCATGGCAAATGTCCAACATCAACGGCGGCACGGGCGCGAACAACGTCATCCCCGGCGAGATGGTCATCGACTTCAACTTCCGCTTCTCGACCGCCAGCACCCACGAGGAACTCAAGCGCCGCGTGCACGCCATCCTCGACAAGCACGATCTGCATTACGACCTGAAATGGGCGCTGAGCGGCCTGCCGTTCCTGACCCCGCGCGGCACCCTGAGCGACGCGCTGTCGGCGGCGATCAAGTCCGAAACCGGCGTGGACACCGAACTGTCGACCACCGGCGGCACCTCGGATGGACGCTTTATCGCTCAGATCTGCCCCCA
This sequence comes from Duganella sp. AC237, assembly GCF_979254035.1. Classification (NCBI taxonomy): domain Bacteria; kingdom Pseudomonadati; phylum Pseudomonadota; class Betaproteobacteria; order Burkholderiales; family Oxalobacteraceae; genus Duganella; species Duganella sp. AC237. The sequence goes on from NZ_CEEDEW010000003.1 coordinate 4,798,326, forward strand.
AGTGATAGAATTCGGGCCTCCCAACGCAAGTATCCACAAGATCGACGAGCATATCGAGCTGCGTTTTGTCGATCCGCTGAAGAATATCTATCGCCGTACACTGGAAAACCTGCTGGCCTGATTTACCGGCCGGCTGCCCGCGCGGCGTGCGCGAACCGATTACCGTTTTACCGAGATAACCATGAACACGACTCCCTTCACCACGCCGCGCGACCTGTTGCGCTACGCCGTCACCCGCTTTAACGCCGCCCAGCTGTTTTTCGGCCATGGCAGCGTAGAGGCCTTCGACGAAGCGGCCTACCTGATCCTGCACACGCTCAAGCTCCCGCTGGACAAGCTGGAGCCGTTCCTGGACGCGCGCCTGCTGCCGGAGGAAGTCGCGTCCGTGCTGGCGGTGATCGACCGCCGCACCGTCGACCGCGTGCCTGCCGCTTACATCACCAACGAGGCGTGGCTGGGCACTTACAGCTTCTACGTCGACGAGCGCACCATCGTGCCGCGCTCCTTCATCGCGGAACTGATCCCGGACTACTTCGCGCCGTGGGTCAACCAGCCGGATAACATCGCCAACATCCTGGAACTGTGCACGGGCTCCGGTTGCCTGGCCATCATGCTGGCCGACGCCTTTCCCGACGCCCAGGTCGACGCGGTCGATATTTCGCCCGACGCGCTGGAAGTGGCGAAGAAAAACGTCGCCACCTACAAGCTGGAAGACCGTTTGACGCTGATCCAGTCCGACCTGTACACCAATGTGCCGGACAAGAAGTACGATCTGATTATCACCAATCCGCCGTACGTCAATTCGGGCTCGATGTCCAAGCTGCCGAAGGAATACCTGGCCGAACCGCAGATCGCCCTCGACGGCGGCAGCGACGGCATGGACTTGGTGCGCAAGATCGTCGCCGGCGCCGCCGAACGGCTGACCGATGACGGCATCCTGATCGTCGAAATCGGCAACGAGCGCGAATTCGCCGAAGCGGCCTTCGGCCACCTGGGCCTGACCTGGCTCACCACCAGCGCCGGCGACGACATGGTCTTCCTGCTGACCGCCGACCAGCTCAAACTGTAAACCAAACCCGTACCCCGCCCGCGTGAGGTCGTACCCCGTACGGGGTACGACCCCGGTTCGCCGGGGTTCAAACGTAGAAGAACAAGATGATCCGCTTTATACAAGTAAGTCTGATGCGCGGCACCAAGCCGCTGTTGGAACAAGTCGATGTCACACTGAACCCGGGCGACAAGATCGGCCTGATCGGCGCCAATGGCGCCGGCAAATCGAGCCTGTTCGCGATGATGCGCGGCGAGCTGCACCCGGACCAGGGCGAAATCGACTTCCCGGCCAAATGGCGCGTCGCTTACGTGGCGCAGGAAACGCCGCCGCTGGACCGCGCGGCCCTCGATTACGCCATCGACGGCGACGTCACCCTGCGCAAGCTGGAAGCGGAACTGGCACGCCTGGAGTCGGAACCCGAATCGTCGGAAAACGGCATCGCCATCGGCGAAATCTACAGCGCGCTGGCCGACGCCGACGCCTACACCGTGCAATCGCGCGGCGAACAGCTGCTGCTCGGCCTGGGCTTCACGCTCGACCAGATGCAGCAGCCGGTGGCCAGCTTCTCCGGCGGCTGGCGCATGCGCCTCAATCTGGCGCAGGCGCTGATGTGCCCTTCCGACC